>OZ001228.1:0-829665 GCA_963921345.3 Rhizobiaceae bacterium
CGGCACGGGATGCCGGTGCAGATCTGTTCGGCCGCGCAGGCCGGCGCGACCAGTCCGGCGGCGCTCGCCGGGGCCCTGGCGCAGGGGCTGGCGGAATCGCTGGCCGGGTTGGTGCTGGTCAACATGATGCAGCCGGGATTTCCCTGCATCCTCGCCTTCCTGCCGTTCATTTCCGATCTGCGCACCGGGGCAATGACTGGCGGTTCGGGCGAGGCGGCGGTGGCCAATGCGGCGGCCGCACAGCTGCTGCTGACGATGGGCCTGCCTTCCACCGTGTCGGCGGGCATGACGGACGCCAAGGTCGCCGATGCGCAGGCCGGCTACGAAAAGGGCTATACGGTGGCGCTCGCCGCCCAGGCGGGGGCGGACATGATCAACCTTTCGGTCGGCATGCTCGGCTCGATCATGGCGGCAAGCAGGGAGGCGCTGGTCATCGACAACGACATGTGCGGCGCCATCCAGCGCTCGGTTCGCGGCGTTGAAATGTTCGACGGGGCGATCGATCTGGACCTGATCGAACGGGTGGTGACCGGCGAAGGGCATTTTCTCGGGACCGGCCAGACGCTGACCCTGATGACCACCGAATATGTCTATCCCACGCTCGGCGACCGGCAGAGCGTGTCCGAATGGCTGAGGAGCGGAGCGCAAACGGTCTGGGACCGCGCCCGGGCACGCGTGGTGGAGATCGAGGCCACGCCGGCGCCCGAGCATCTGCCGGCCGACGCCGAAGCGGCCATCCGGGCGCGCTTGCCTATTCACCTGCCCGAACCCGTGAAGGCGTGATCCATGAAGACGCAGGCCGACATCGTCATCATCGGCGGCGGCGCCGTTGGCGTTTCCACCCTCTATCACCTGGCCAAGGCCGGCGTGACCGACACGCTGCTGATCGAAAAGAACGAGCTGACCAGCGGTTCGACCTGGCATGCGGCGGGCAACATTCCGACCTATGCCAACAGCTGGGGAGGAATGCGCGCCGGCAACTATGCCTGGCGGCTCTACAAGGGGCTGGCCGACGAGGTCGATTACCCGATCACCTACCGCCACACCGGTGCCTTCTGGCCGGCGCACACGCGCGACCGTATGGACCTGTTTCGCCATCTTGTCGGTATCTCCCGGGGCCTGGGCTACGACATGGCGATGCTGACGCCGTCCGAGATGGACGCAATGCATCCCTATTTCCATCCGGGCGACAGCATCATCGGCGGTATCTACGATCCGTATGAAGGGGATGCCGACCCCAGCCAATTGACCCAGGCGCTGGCGAAGGGCGCACGCGACCTCGGCGCCCAGATCGCGCGCTTTACCGAAGTGACCGGCATTGCCCGCCGCCCCTCCGGCGAGTGGTGCGTGGAGACCGACAAGGGCGAGGTGGTCTGCAACACGGTCGTCAACGCTGCCGGCTATTATGGCCGGCAGGTCGGTGAGATGGTCGCGCAGAAGCTGCCGGTCGTCACCCTGGAACACCAGTATCTGGTGACCGACAGCCTGCCGGAGCTCGAGGCCGATCCCGAAAACTTCCCGCTCGTGCGCGACCCCGACATCATGTACTACCTGCGGCGCGAGCGGAACGGGCTGTTGCTCGGCTCCTACGGTCATGCGGGCCGACCGGCCTGGCTGGACGGCATGCCCGAAGACTTCGCCAACCAGCTCTTTCCCGACAGCGTCGACGATATCGCCGAGGTGCTGGAAGCGGCCCTTACCCATGTGCCGATCCTCGGCGAGGCCGGAGTCAGCCGCTTCGTCAACGGGCCGATCCCCTATTCCCCGGACGGAGCGCCGCTTTGCGGCCCGGCCTTCGGCCTGCCGAACTTCTATCATGCCTGCTGCTTTCCGGTCGGCATCACCCACTCGGCCGCCGCCGCCAAGACCCTGACCGAGTGGATCGTCGAGGGCGAACCGGAATGGGACATGTCGATGTGGGATCCGCGCCGCTTCGGCGACTGGGCGACGTTCGACTACGCGGTCGCCCGGGCCTGCGAGCTCTACGAGCATCAATATGCGATCCCCTATCCGCACCGGTTGTGGAAATCCGCCCGCCCGGTGAACCGCACCCCGCTCTACGACACGCTGAAAACGAAGGGAGCGGTGTTCGGGCAGGTTGCCGGCTGGGAGCGGGCTTTCTGGTTCGAGACCGAGGCGGTCAAGGACGACGGAAACCTGAGTTTCCGCCATGAGGCCTGGCATGATGCGGTCAGCGCCGAATGTGAGGGCGTGCGCGATGCCGTCGGGGTGATGGATCACGGCGGCTTCACCCGCTACGCGGTGGAGGGCAGTGCCGCCACCGAATTCCTCGACCGCGTGTTCTGCGGGGCGATGCCGGCCGTCGGCCGGGTGAAGCTCAGCTACATGCTGACACCGAAAGGCAGGGTCTGGTCGGAGGCGACGATCGCCCGGCTGGCAGAGAACCGGTATCTGCTGTGCGGCCCGACGCTGGCCGACCAGCGCGATCACGACTGGATGATGCGGTTCATGCCCGACAGCGGCGTCGACCTGCGGCGAGGTTCCGACTTCGACGCGGCGCTGATGGTCATGGGGCCGAAGGCGCGCGAGGTTCTGCAGCCGCTGAGCCCGGACGATCTTTCCAAAGAAGCCGCGCCCTGGATGTCGGTGCGCGAAATCAGCATCGCCGGGGCGCCTGCCGTCGCGCTGCGCGTGTCCTATGTGGGCGAACTCGGTTGGGAGCTGCATGTGCGTAGCGCCGACCTTGCGGCCGTCTACACCGCGATCATGGAGCAGGGCGCCGACCACGGCATGGTCGAATTCGGCTCCTATGCGCTCAACGCCATGCGGCTGGAAAAGGGCTATCACGGCTGGGGCACCGATTTCGGCGTCGAATATACCGCTTTCGATGCCGGGCTCGACCGGTTTGTCAGCCGCAAGAAGGAGAACTTCGTCGGACGCGACGCGTTCCATACGCAGGCCGGAGCTCCGCGTCAGTACCGCTTCACCGGCTTCGTCCTCGACGGCCATGGAGCGGATGCGCTCTCCTCCGATCCGATCTGCCGGGATGGCCAGCCGGTGGGCTATGTCAGCTCCGGCGGCACGGGCTTCCGCATCGGCAAGCGCATCGCGCTCGGCTATCTGACGGTGGATGCACGGCCCAGCGACGTGTTCGACATCGAGGTGTTGGGCGAGCCGGTCCGCGCCACCGTTGCGGCGTTGCCGTTCTACGATCCCGAAAACCTGCGTCTGAAGAGCTGAATCATGGCGAAACCCTTTCCCTCGGAGGTCCGGGTCGCGATCGTCGGCGGCGGCATCGTCGGCTGTGCGACGGCCTATCATCTGGCCCGGGCCGGCTGGTCGGTGGCGCTGTTCGAGCGCAAGAAGCTGACCAGCGGCACGACCTGGCATGCGGCCGGTCTCGTCAGCGAAACCCAAGGCGTGCCCGTCATGTCCGCGCTGGCAAAATACGGCCTCGACCTGATGGAAAGTCTCGAGGACGAGACGGGCCAGAGCACCGGTTTCAAGCGCAACGGATCGATCACGCTGGCGCTCAGCGATGCACGGGTGGAAGAGCTGCGCCGCAAAGTGGATTACAGCCATGGCTGCGGCATCCGCGCGGAGGAGATTTCCCCGGCCGAGGCCCGCGATCGCTGGCCGCTGCTCTCCATTCACGGCGCCAAGGGCGCTTTCTGGTTTCCCGGCGACGGCTACACCAACCCGATCGATACCACCATGGCGCTGGCCAGGGGCGCGCGTATGCACGGAGCGCAGATCTTCGAGGATGCCGCAATCGAGCGCGTCGTCATCGAAGCCGGCCGCGTGGCCGGCGTGGAAACCGCCGACGGTGTGGTTCGCGCCGACCATGTGGTCAACGCCACCGGCATGTGGGCGCGGGAGTTCGGCCTCTCCCACGGCGTCAGCCTGCCGCTCCACGCCACCCATCACTACTACATCGTGACCGACCCGATCGACGGCGTGACCGGTGATCTGCCGGTGCTGCGGGTGATGGACGAATATGCTTACTATAAGGAGGATGCCGGCAAGCTGCTGATCGGCTGCTCCGAACCCGACGCAGCGCCATGGCTACCGGATGGCGGCATCCCGGACCATTTCGAGTTCGACGAGCTGCCTTGCGACGAGGAACATCTTTTCCCCATCCTGGAGGCGGCCTCTGAACGGGTGCCGGCGCTGACAAGTTCGGGCATTCGCAAGTTCTTCAACGGGCCGGAATGCTTCACCCCGGACGGCAGGCCCTATCTGGGTCCGATCGCGGACGTGAAAGGGCTGTGGGTCGCCGCCGGGTACAATTCCACCGGCATCCAGAACGGTCCGGGCGCGGGCAGGGTTCTGGCCGAGTGGATCATGGCCGGACACATGCCGATGGACCTGACGGATATCGATGTGCGCCGGATCGTGCCGGGTTTGAACGCGCGGAGCTATGTTGCTGAAAAAGCGGTGGAAACGCTTTCGCTCGCCTATGCGATGCACTGGCCATTCCACCAGAGGCAGGTGGCGCGCGGCCTGCGCCGCACACCGTATCACGCCGGGCTGAAGGCGGCGGGAGCGCAATTCGGCAGTGCCAATGGCTGGGAACGTCCGCTGGTCTATGGCGTCGAGATGACCGACGGGTTCGGCCGCCAGCCCTGGTTCGACGACTGGCGCAAGGAGCACGAAGCCCTTCGCACCGATCTCGGCATGATCGACCTGACATTCTGCCGCTTCGTCGTCGACGGCGATATGGCCGAGGCGCAGATGCAGCGCCTGTGCGGTGCGAACATGGCCGTCGCCCCGGGCAGCCTGGTCTACACCCAACTGTTCAATCCGCAGGGCGGGATCGAAGCCGACGCGACCGTCGCGCGGCTGACGGAAACCCGCTATCTGGTCATGGCATCGGCCGGCGCCGAGCCACAATGCGAGAGCTGGCTTAGAACGCAGCTTCGAGGCACCGGCGTGAGCGTGGTCAACGTCACGTCGTCAGAGGCGACACTGGCCCTGATGGGCCCGCGTGCCCGGGAATTCCTCAGCGGTCTGACCGATGCGGATCTTTCCAATGATGCCTTCCCGTTTGCCAGCTTCAGGAACATCCATATGGGCCACGTTCCGGTGCGGGCGCAGCGGATTACCTATGTGGGCGAATTGGGCTGGGAATTGCATATCCCGGCGGAATTCGCCCAGCATGGGTTCGAAACCGTGATGGGCGCGCCCGCCGCGCCGCGCCTTTGCGGCAGCATGGCGGTCGACAGCTGCAGGATCGAAAAAGGGTTTCGCCATTGGGGCCACGACATCGGTCCCTTCGACGGTCCGGTGGAGGCCGGCCTGACCTTTGCTTGCGATTTTGCCACGGAGTTCATCGGCAGAGATGCCATTGAGGCCTGCCGTTCGCAGGGAGCGGCGAGCAGGATGCTGCAATTTCTGCTCGATGATGCCGAAGCCCTCGTCTTCGGCAAGGAGCCGATCCTGCGCGACGGCGAGATTGTCGGCCGCCTGACATCGGCCAGCTACGGCTGGACTGCGGGGGGCGGTGTCGGCCTGGGCTATGTGTCGCGCCCGGACGGCATGGCGGTCGGTGAATTGGCCGCATCCGACTACGTCATCATGGTGGCGGGCCGACCGGTGCGCGCAGTGGCCAGTCTGCGCCCGTTCTACGATCCTGCCAATGAAAGGATGCGCGGCTGATCAGGCGACGTGGAAGCCTCCTTCCGTGC
The DNA here is from genome assembly GCA_963921345.3 of Rhizobiaceae bacterium. Classification (GTDB taxonomy): domain Bacteria; phylum Pseudomonadota; class Alphaproteobacteria; order Rhizobiales; family Rhizobiaceae; genus Hoeflea_A. The sequence continues at coordinate 5,649 of OZ001228.1, forward strand.
TTGCACACCATTCGACCAGCAGATCCGCCACGATGTTGATCGGGTCTCCCTCGGTCCGGTCGTCGGAGCGCAGCAGCGCGGACCACGGCACCAGGATGCCGTCGCGCGTCACCTGCGTGCCGACGATCCGGCCTTCGGCCAGGGCCGCCTGCATCGCCCAACTGGCCAGGACGCTGGTACCGAGATCGGAGGCAACGAGTTCGACGATCGCCTCGGGCAGTTCCACCGTTGCCGCCCACCGCGGATAGCTTTCCGTGGGCCGGAACAGGCGCGCGAACTCGCGGTCGGGCTCGGGCACCTTGGTATAGGTGATGAATGGTTCGCCGATGATGTCGGCGCCCTCGATATAGTCCCTGCCGGCCAGCCGGTGTCCCGGCGCCATGATGTAGAGCAACGGATCCTCGAACAGATCGAGCGCCGTCAGCCCGGGCTGAGCCGGCGCGCGCGAAACCACCGCGATGTCGATGTGGCGGTTGATGACGCTGGTGATCGGGTCGCTGCGCGCGCCGGCCATGATCTGCAGATCGATGTCCTCGGTGCGCGATTTGAGAAACCGGATGAAGGCCGGCAGCCAGCGATAGTTCGAATAGGCTTCGACCGACAGCCGGACCACATGCTGGATGCCGGCGTTCATGCGCCGGACGTCCTCCTCGGCGCGCCCGAGATCCGACAGGATGCGTTCGGCGACCACGGCCATGTGTTCGGCCGCCGGCGTTTTGCGCAACCGCTTGTGGAGGCGGGTAAAGAGCGGCACGTCCAGCCGTCGCTCCGCCTCCCGCAGGCGGTGCGACAGGGCCGATGGCGTCACGCCCAGTATTTCGGCGGCGTCGGAAATGCGGCCCGTCTGGTCGAGGGCTCGGATCAGTTGCAGGTGGCGCAGGTCGAGAAGCGGCTTCATCGGGTGTTCCATCGACAATTGGCTGAAGGAAATTCACGTTCTAAGGAAAACTTCGAGATTGTTCTTCAGTCAAGATGAATGTGAAATCGACACGACACACGCCGCGGAGCAGCTGAATGAACGTCGACGCCAAACACACGATCGCCGCGGACATCGCGCATCATGTTCACCCGCAATCCAACTTGCGGCAGCATGCCGAACACGGCCCGACCATGATCGTGCGCGGCGAGGGCGTCTTCATCTACGACACCGAGGGCCGGCAGATCATCGACGGCTTTTCGGGGCTGGGTTGCGTCAGCCTGGGCTATCACAACGAACGGCTGGCCGAGGCCGCCAGGCGGCAGATGAACACGCTGCCCTTCGCACCGACCTTCTACAACCGGTCGCACCCGCGCGTGGCCGAACTGGGCGAGCGGCTGATCGGCCTGGCGCCGGGCGGCATGAGCCGGGTCATGTTCCAGTGTTCGGGCTCGGAGGCCAACGACACGGCGATCAAGCTGCTGTGGTACGCCAACACCGCGCGTGGCGAGCCGGACCGGCGCAAGATCATCGGCCGCATCCGCGGGTACCACGGCAACACCGTGGCCACGGTCTCGCTGTCGGGGCAGCCGCACATGCACGCCAAATTCGGGCTGCCGCTGCCCGAATTCAAACACACCGAACTGCCCAACTACTATCGCTTCCACATCGACGGCGAGAGCGAGGAGGAGTTTTCGGCCCGCATGGCCCGCAGCTTCGAGGACCTGATTCTGGCGGAGAGGCCGGATACGATTGCCGCCTTTTTCGCCGAGCCCGCCATTTCGGGCGGTGGCGCGCTGATGCCGCCGAAAGGGTATTGGGAGGAAATGCAGGCTGTTTTGCGCAAATACGATATCCGCTTCGTCGTCGACGAGGTGGTCTGCGGTTTCGGCCGGACCGGCAATCTGTGGGGAGCCGAGACCTGGGGGCTGAAGCCCGACATGATGTCCTGCGCCAAGGCGCTGTCGGCGGCCTTCTTCCCGATTTCGGCGCTGATGTTCAGGGACGATCTCTATGCCGACATGATGAAGAATTCCGACGAGGTCGGCGTCTTCGGTCATGGCTACACCTATGCGGGCCACCCGGTCGGTGCCGCGGTGGCCTTGCAGGCGCTCGATATCTATGACGAAATCGACCTTGTCGGCCATGTGCGCAAGGTCAGCCGGACCTTCCTGGAGAAATGCCATGCGCTGCAGGATCACCCGCTGGTCGCCGAAGTGCGCGGCGTCGGGCTTTTCTGCGGCTTCGAGCTGATGAAGGACGCTGCGGCGCGCGAACCGTTCGATCCGTCCTGGAAAGTCGGCGAGCTGGTTCAGAATTTCGCCCATGACCGCGGGCTTTACCTGCGCGCCATCGGCGACCGGATGAGCTTCATGCCGCCGCTGATCATCGACGAAGAAGAGATCGGCATTGCGGCCGACCGCTTCAAGGCGGCGCTCGACGATGCCTGGCAGGTGGTCCGGGCAAAACTGTAGAGAAGGAGTACCATGGCCAGAATTGCATTCATCGGTCTCGGCACGATGGGGTTGCCCATGGCCCGGCATCTGCGGAATTGCGGTCACGAGGTTCTCGGTGTGGACGAAAGCCCGAAGGCCATCGCGGCCTTCGACAACGCCCGAACGCCCGGGGAGGCCGATATCGCCTGCATGGACATCGTCGTCACGATGCTGCCGGAGGGCACGCATGTGCTGAACTCCTACCGGGAGATCATCGTCGAACGTGCCGCGCCCGGCACCCTGTTGATCGACTGTTCGACGATCGACGTGGAGACTGCGCGACAGCTGCACGCCCTGGCGTCGGAGCGCGGGCTTGCGCAGATAGACGCACCGGTCTCCGGCGGTCCGGAAGCGGCCGGTCGGGGCGAGTTGAGCTTCATGGTCGGCGGCACCGACGCGGATGTCGCGCGAGCCCGGCCGCTGCTGGAGGAACTCGGCCGCAAGATCACCCATTTCGGAGCGCCGGGATCCGGCCAGGCGGCCAAGGCCTGCCACAACATGATCTGCGGCATTACGGCAATGGCGGTGCTTGAGGGATTCGCGCTGGCCGATGCAATGGACCTCGATCTGGCGCAATTCCACCAGCTTTGCGCCGGCGCCGCGGCCCAGAGCTGGACCCTGGAAAACCGCTGTCCGATCCCGGGTGTCGTTCCGCAGGCCCCGGCGTCCAACGGGTTCGCGCCGGGATTCGCCGCGGTGTTGATGGCCAAGGATCTGCGCCTCGCCCAGGAAGCGGCGCGCAGCAGCGGTCAGGAAACTCCGTTCGGGGCCCTTGCCGCTTCGTCTTTCACTGAATTTGCCCATCAAACCGGCGGTGCTGAGGATTTTTCGGCCTATTACCGAACCCTTCGCCCGCTGTCGGAAACCTCCCAGGACAATTGATCATGCCACTTCTCGACTACGTTCTTCCCGCTGATGGCCTCGCTGGTTCCTTTATCAACGGTGCGTGGCACTGGCCGGAGAACGGCGAGAAACTGACGATTGAAAACCCGTCGCGCCGCAGCCCGATCTGCGAGGTGGGGCGGGGGACCGGGGTGGAGGTCGATCTTGCCGTGCGCGCCGCGCGCGCGGCCCTGCCTGCCTGGCGGGCGCTGGCGGCCAGCGAGCGCGGAAAGCTGCTGGCCGAACTGGGTCGCCGCCTGGAAGAAAACGGCGAGGAAGTGGCGCGCGTGCTGGCGGCCGAAAGCGGCAATGCCATCAAGACCCAGTCGCGCGGCGAGGCGATGGGTGCCGCCGGCGTGCTGAAATATTACGGCGGCGTCGCCGTGGAGCAGAAGGGGGAAACGCTGCCGCTCGGCCCCGGGCTCTTCAGCTATTCCACGCGCGAACCGCATGGCGTGGTGGGCTCGATCATTCCCTGGAACTCGCCCCTGCAGCTGGGTTCGGTGAAAATCTCGATGGCTTTGGCGACGGGCAATTGCCTGGTGTTGAAACCCGCCGAGGACGCGCCGCTGGCGATCCTCAAACTGGCGGAGCTGGCCGAGGGTCTTTTCCCTCCCGGCGTGTTCAACGTCGTCACCGGTCTTGGCGAGGAAGCGGGTGCGGCGCTGGCTGCCCATCCCGGCATCGACAAGGTGTCGTTTACCGGCTCGTCCGAAGTGGGCAGGCTGATCGGCCATGCGACGGCTGACCGGATCGCCAAACTGACCCTGGAACTGGGCGGCAAGTCGCCGACCATCGTGTTTCCTGACGCGGTCGAAAACGGCCGGCTCGACGCTACCGCGCAACAGGTCGCCAATGCCATGCGGTTCGCCCGCCAGGGGCAAAGCTGCACGGCCGGCTCGCGGCTCTTCGTGCACCGGGAAATCTGGGATGTCCTGATGCCGAAGGTGGCGGAAAAGTCCGCCGCCCTTCTGGTCGGCGATGCGCTCGACCCCGAGGTCGACATGGGCGCCGTCGTCAACGCCGAACGCTACGGCGAAATCCGCGCTTACGTGGCCGAGGCGCAAGCCGAGGGCGCCACCTTTCTGATCGGAGAAACACCGGCCGAGGATCCGGCCGGCTTCCATCCGGTGCCCACCATCATCACCGGTGTGGACAACAGCTGGCGCATTGTCCGCGAGGAGGTGTTCGGCCCGGTCATGGTCGCCATTCCCTTCGAGACGGAAGCCGAAGCGATCGAAATGGCCAACGACACCCATTACGGGCTCGCCGCCTTCATCTTTACCCATGACGTCAGCCGCATCACGCGGCTCACCCGGGCCATCGATGCCGGCTGGATCCAGGTCAATCAGGGCGGCGGGCAGATCCCGGGCATGTCGTATGGCGGCACCAAGCAGTCGGGCACCGGCAGCGAGTATTCGATCGAGGGCGCGCTGGACGCCTATACCTACCGCAAATGCGTGACCATCAATGTGGAGCCCGGCGAATGACGGCCGATCGGTTCGGCAATCCCATCGATTCCGGCGTCGGCTATGCCCGTGGCCAGCTTCTGGCGTCCTCGGCCGACGAGGTGCGCCGCCTGCGCCGGGCCGGGCAGTTGGCGGCCGATTTCGTTGCTCGCGAGGGGATCGACAAGATCGCGATCTTCACCGGCAATTTGCGCTTCTACCCGGCGACCGCCGACGATCTTTCCGAACTTTGCGAGGAATGGGTGGGCCCGGGGCTCTATGGCGAGGAGCTGCGTCAGGCGGCCATTTCCCACATGGGCGGTGCCGGCGGCGAGGCTGCCGCGGTGATCAACCGCACGAGCGCCGGGATCGTCGCAACGGTGCTGGCCCATTGCGGTGGGCGGCCCGTCCTGTCGCTGGTCCCGCGCGGAGACCGCTCCCACGCTTCGGTGACCCGCGGTGCCGCACTGGCAGGCGTTCCCGTGGTCGAGGCCAGCGATCTGGCGGAGCTAGAGCGGCTGCTGGCCGAACATCGGCCGTCCTTGACGGTGATCACCACGGTCACTTCCGAACTGGCAATGCTGCCCGACGAGCTGACAGCCGCGGCAACGCAGCTGGCGCGAGGGCAGGGGTCTATCGTCCTCCTGGACGAGGCCTATGGGGCGCGGCTGCGTCCGGTGCTCTACGGCGGAGCGCCGGCGCTCTCCTTCGGCGCGGATCTGGCGATCACCAACGCCGACAAGGCGGGCCTGTCGGGCCCGCGCGCCGGTGTGCTTTGCGGCGGCAGCGAAGCGCTGGTCCCGGTGCTGGCAAAAGCCAGCGAACTCGGCATGGAGGCGCGCGCGCCCGTTGCCGTGGGTGCCATGCGCAGCCTTCAGGGCTTCACGCCCGACCTGTTGCACCAGGAAGTGCGCGACGGCGAGGATCTGTCCGCTGCGCTCGAAAGCGCGCTCGGCCCGGACAATGTCAGCCGTTCCATTCTGGGCCCGAAGATCGACGAACAAGATGTGCATGCCCGCGTTCTTGCGTTGGCGGACAAGAGTGCATCTGCGCGGGTGCCGGCGGAAGTGACCGCCGCCATCGGCATGCTGATGCTGAGGGAGCATGGCATCGTCACGGTCAACACCCACGGCCAGCCGGGCGGGCGCGTTTCCATGCGGCTCAAACCCACCACCGGTGCCGTCGCGCGTGTCGGCGGCGCCGAAGCGGTGGCGCAATGCGTCGCGTCCGCCATGTCGGAGACGGCGGCGCGCCTGGACGATGCGGGCTGGTTCTCCGATCTGCTGTTTGGAGATGCCTGAATGGCCGACAAGAATCTGATTGCCAGGATCGACGACCGGCTCGACCGGCTGGTCAATATCGACATGGGCGAGCGTGGGGTTGAACCTCTGTTCGAAGCGGCGCGCACGCTGCAGGGCGGTTCGCTGGTCGGAGCGGCCGCGGACGCGCTGATGGCGGTGCCGGAGATCGGCACGGTCGTCCTGACGACCGGCTCGGTGTCGCGCGCCTGGATCACGCCTGATCTGGGCGAAAACGACGGTCCCTCGGGCGCCGCCGCGATTGCACGGGCGCTGGTTCTGGGGCGCAACGCCACCTGCGTGGTGGTGTGCGAACAAACGCTGTTGGAAGCAATCGGCAACGTGATGGCGGCTGCGGGGCTGTTCCCGGTGACGCTCGAACAGGCGGCGCTCGCGCGACAGGACAAAAGCCTGACCACCGTGGTCATGCTGCCTTATGCCGTCGAGGACGGGGAGGGGGCCGCGCAAGCCCCGCAAATGCTCGACGACCTGCGGCCGGATCTGCTTTTCTCCACGGAGCGGGTCGGGCGCAACGACAAGGGCGTCTATCACTCGATGCGCGGGATCGACTACGGCATGGGCCGGGCGCGGGTGGATTTCCTGTTCGACGAGGCACGGGCCCGCAACATTCCGGTTGTCGCCGTGGGCGATGGCGGCAATGAAATCGGCATGGGCAAGGTGGCCGACCATGTCCGCGCCCATGTGCCCTATGGTGACCGGTGCCAGTGCGGTTGCGGCGGCGGCATCGGCGCGGTGACCGGGTGCGACGTGCTGGTCACGGCAGCCTGCTCCAACTGGGGCTGCACCGCCATTACAGCGGCCATGGCGGCGCGCGCCGGTGACCGGAAGCTGCTGCATACGCCCGAACGCGAAGCGCTGTTGCTCGACACAATGGTCGCCAGCCGGCTGATCAACTCGACCCACGGCATCATCGACGACAGCGTTGACGGCTTTCCCCGAAACAGTCATATCGCCATTGCCGAACTCTCTGCGGCCATCGTCGCCCGCGCCTTTTGACCAATCCAGTCAGGAATTCCTCATGCTGCACGAAATACCCGGCCTGATCGAGGCTGTCCGCGATCGCTTTGCTCATGTGGACACCTGTCCGTTTCAGGGGCCGCGCATTTTCTTCGAAAATGCCGGCGGCGCACTGACGCTGAAGTCGGTGGTCGAGACCTCGTCCACATTCGCCGCGATCCCCGACAATCAGGGGCGCGACAACCCGGCGGCGCATGCGCTTGTCGAGACCATCGACAGGGCGAAGCGGGACCTCGCCACCTTCACGAACGCGTCCTCCGGTCAGTTCTTCGCCGGCGAGAGCGGCACAGAACTGCTTTTCAGGATGATCCGCTCGGTCTGCGTGAACGCGCCCGAAGGGGCCAAGGTGATCGGCAGCTCGATCGAACATCCGGCCACGCGCAGCGCGGCCCGCCGCTGGGCCGGAATCGCCGGGCTGGACTATGTGAATGTGCCGCATGACAACGAAACAGGCATGGTTCAGGCCGAGGATTACCGCGCGCTGATGACACCGGACGTAGCGGTGGCGACCATCCTGCACGCGTCGCCGGTCACCGGCATCGCCATGGATGTGGCGGCCATCTCCAAGATCATACGCGAGGTTTCGCCCGACTGTTTCATCATCGTCGACGGCATCCAGCATGCCGCCCACGGACAACTCAATCTCGATGCCTACAATGTCGATGGCTACGCCATTTCGCCCTACAAGGTGTTTTCGCGCCACGGCTACGGCATCGCCTGGATATCGGACCGGATGAGCGCGTTGCCGCACGACATGCTGATCGACGCGCCGGCAACCGGGTGGGAATTCGGCACCCGCGATACCGGAGCCTATGCAACGTTTTCCGACGTGGTCGCCTATTTCGACTGGCTGGGAGGCCAGGTGTCGGACCGGACGGACCGTCGCGCCCGCATCGAAGCGGCCGGCGAGGCGATCCATGCCTATGAGGCCCGTTTGACCGATGCCATGATCAACGGCACCGGCAATCTGCCCGGGCTGCGCGACATGGAGCATGTGTCGATCATTGCGGGCGCCGACAACCCGTCGCGCGAGGGTCTGGTCTCGATCGTGGTCGAGGGGATGAGCTCGCCGGAAGTGGTCGCCAAACTCAACCGGCAGGGCATTCGAACCCATACCCGCAAGGCCGATCACTACAGCGGCAATGTGCTCGACCCGCTCGGCCTGCCCGATTGCATCCGCATCTCCTTCTGCCACTACAATACCGAGCATGAGATCGCCCAGCTGCTGGCGGCGCTCAAGGACATCAAAGACTGACAAAATGCCGGTTGTGCCGGCCCGCCTACAGCCAGTAGCGCGGGCCGGGGCCGCTTCGCGCCACCTGATCGTTCGGGTTGGACAGGTGGCACCGGTCGAAGGACAGGCAGCCGCAGCCGATGCAACTGGTCAATCCCTCGCGCAGGCGGTGCAGTTCGTCGATCCGCCGGTCTATGCGGTCAAGCCAGGTGCCCGACAGGCGCTCCCAGTCGGCGCGGGTGGGCGTACGGTCGTCCGGCAGTTTCGCCAGCTCTGCGCCGATTTCGTCGAGCGACAGGCCGATGCGCTGGGCGAAGACGATGAAGGCGATGCGACGCAGAACGGAGCGGCGAAAACGGCGGTGGCCGGAGCCCGAACGCTCCGATGCGATCAGCCCGCGATCCTCGTAGAAACGCAGGGCCGAAGCGGCGACGCCGCTGCGGCGGGCGATTTCGCCGATGGTCATGACTTTTTCCATGGTCGGGAAAAAAGCACAAAACGCGCTTGACTTCAAGTTAACTTTAACTTGTATTTGAGTGCCTCCAACTTTCAAAGGAGGCATTCGGAATGCACACACAATCGGATCTCAAAGGCCTGCGGGTGGCCGTTACGGGCGGGACATCGGGGCTGGGCCTGGCGCTGGTGCGGCAGCTGACGGCGGCCGGTGCGAATGTGGTTTTCGTCGCCCGCGGCGCCGACCGGGTCGAGCGGGTGGCCGACGAAACCGGGGCGGCGGGGCTGGTCGGCGACGTAGCCCGCAAGGACGACATCTATCCGCTGGCCCTGCAGGTGACCGGCCATCTCGACGGGCTCGACTTGCTGATCAACAACGCTTCCGGCCTGGGCCCGGAACCGTTGGCGCTCTTGGCCGACACCGAATGCGAGGAACTGGAGGCGGCCCTGGCGGTCAATCTGGTCGGCCCCTTCCGACTGACCAGGGCGCTGTTCGGCGCCCTTGCCGCATCGGCACGCGAAGGCCGCGGCGCGCTGGTCGTCAACATCTCCAGCGACGCCGCGGTGGAACCCTACGCCACCTGGGGCGCCTATTCCGCCAGCAAGGCGGGCCTGCGCCACATGACGGCGATCTGGGACGAGGAGGCACGGGACCTCGGCATCCGCTTCCTGTCTTTCGATCCCGGCGACATGGACACGCCGCTGCACCGCGCCGCTGTGCCGGGCGCCGATCTCTCCGGCCTCAAGCGGCCGGAAGATGCGGCAACCGAGCTGATCGAGACGATGCGGCTGCATCTGCCTCAAAATGCCGAAACCCGACAGGCGGTGCTGTCATGATCGCCGCCGACCGTCCGATCCGCCGGGGAGGCCGCCTGTTGTCGGTTTCCGCCGACGGCACGCTGCGCCACCTGCCACGCGGTGGCCTGGCAACCCTGTTCGGGCCAGGCGACCTGATTGTCGCAAACGATGCCGCCGTGTTGCCGGCCAGCCTTTCCGGGATACATGTGCCCAGCGGCGAACCGGTAGAGATACGGCTCGCCGGATGGCCGCAAGCCGTCGGCGACGGCCTGCGTTTCGTTGCGGTGGCATTCGGGGCCGGCGACTATCGCACGCTGACGGAAGACCGTCCGCAGCCGCCGGAGTTGCAACCGGGCGACCGTTTGCGGCTCGGACCGTTGACGGCGCGCGTCGAGGGCCTCCTCGGCCACCGGCGATTGCTGGAAATCGGCTTCGACGGCGACCGAGAGGCGGTTTGGGCCGGGCTCGCCCGGCATGGGCAGCCGGTCCAGTATGCGCATGTTCCCGCGCCGCTGGCGCTATGGGACGTCTGGACCAATCTCGCGGCGCGGCCGGTGGCCTTCGAATCGCCATCGGCGGGTTTGTCCCTGAACTGGCGCATCGTCGGTGAATGGCGCCGTCGCGGCGCCGAACTGGTCACATTGACCCATGCCGCAGGTCTGTCGTCGACCGGCGACGCCGGGCTCGACCGGCGGCTCCCTTTCGACGAACCCTATACGATCCCGCAGCGCACTGCCGTAGCCGTCAACCGGGCCAGGGCACAGGGACACGGGGTCGTGGCGATCGGGACCACGGTTGTTCGAGCGCTGGAGGCGGCGGCGCTGGCGGGCGCGACCGTTCCGGCCGGCGACGGAATCGCCCGGGGCCGGATCGGCCCGGGTACCCGGTTGCGGGTCGTCGATGCCATGCTGACCGGCATGCATGAGCCGGGCGAAAGCCACTATCAGCTGCTGGGCGCGTTTGCCGGCGCCCGCTTGCTCGCCCGCATCACCGACAGCGCCGAGGCACGCGGCTACCGCAGCCATGAATTCGGCGATTCCATGCTGATCGAACGGCAGTCGGAGCAGGCCTTCTTGCCGCAGACCATCGGGTCCCGAAACGAGGCCGTTTGTGTTTAGTTAATCCTCTCGGGCCGGCCAGTCTGCGAGGAGGTTGGCAATCGCTGCAATCCCTGCAATGGTCTCCGGATGATGGGGAATCGGTATCAGCCTGAGGCCTGGAAGCGTCACCCGATGGGCGGCGTATGACGGAAGACACGGATCGCGGCGACCGCGTGCCTCTGCTGGCCTGGACGGCAACCCTGCTGTGCGGCCTGGCGGTCGCCTATAACAGTGGTGCCGTCATGGCGGCCGCACCCTTCATGAAGATCGACCTCGACCTGGACAGCAACACCCTGCAATGGGTGATGATCTCCTACATGCTGGTCGCCACGGTGCTGGTCGGCGTGATGGGCGGGTTTTCGGATATTTTCGGACGGCTCAGGCTGCTGATGATCGGTGCCGTCATGTTTTCGCTCGGATCCCTCATCTGCCTTTTTGCCGACAGCGGCGCCGTGGTGATTGCCGGCCGGTCGGTGCAGGCGGTGGGCGGTGCCGGCATTTTCGGCACCGGGGTCGCAGTGCTCACAGTGGCGACGCCGGAGCGGCTACGGACGCTGGCGCTTGGCCTCTGGTCGGCGGCCGTGGCGCTGGGACTGGGAATAGGGCCTTTGATCGGCGGAATACTGACCGATTTGTTCGACTGGCGGGCGATCTTCGCTTTCGACATCGTGCTGCTGGCCGCGGGGTTCCTTGCCTGCCTGGCGGTCGCCAAGGCGCATCTCGTTCCCGAGGAAACGGCCACCAGGACCAAGACCGATTACATCGGCGCGGCTTTGATGATGGCGTCGCTTGGGGCGCTGACCCTGGCGCTCAGCCGCGGGCAGGCGAGCGGCTGGGGGTCGCCCGAGATCGTATCCCTGCTGATCGGAGCGGCAGTCGCCGGCGCCGGCTTTTTCTGGCGCGAAATGCGAGCCGAAGCGCCGATGTTCGCCTTGCGCTTCTTTCGCCGGCAGAGCTATGTGGCGGCGGCGGTAGGGACCTTCATCTCCGGCTTCGCCATGTTCGGACTGATCTACTACTTCAATCAGTTCGTCCAGTCGCCCGAGGGACTAAGGAGACTTCCAAAGATTACCGACTCGGATGGACTGATCGGTATGCGGTGGTTTGACATCGGTCTCAGACAGAAGGGATTCCCGCACGGATTGATATGCGCTACCCGGTTTGCATGATTGATCTACTTGCAATTCAACAACGCTGGGAAGCGGACGGCTGCCATCGTGATGAACGTGGTCGCCGGCTGTTTGCCGCCAGTGAAGCGCGTGCAGCTGGCCGGGGCGGCATTGCCGCGGTCTCCAGCATCACCGGCGTCGCCAGGTCGACGATCGGGCGTGGGCTCAAGGACCTTGATGACCCGCCGCCCGGAAAGGTTCGCCGCCCAGGCGCTGGCGCGCGAACACTGACCGATAACGATCCGACCCTGCTTGCTGACCTCAAGCGCCTCGTTGAGCCAGTAACGCGTGGCGACCCGGAGCGACCGCTGATGTGGGTGTCCAAAAGTCCCGCCAAGCTGGCCGCGGCACTCAAGGACGCAGGCCACAAGATATGCCGCAACAGCGTCGACACATTGCTGGCAAAATTGGGGTTCTCGCGGCAGACGAACCGCAAGACCGACGAGGGCTCAAGGCACCCGGACCGCAATGCCCAGTTCGAGCACATCAACACCAAGGTGTGTGAGGCGCAAAGCGCCGGAGAACCAGTGATCTCGGTGGACACCAAGAAGAAGGAACTGATCGGCAACTACAAGAACGGTGGCACCGACTACCGTCCAAAAGCCGACCCACGACGCGTGAAGGTGCACGACTTCGAGGACAAGAGCTTGGGCAAGGTGGCTCCTTACGGGGTCTTTGACGTCACCGCGAACGAAGCATGGGTCAGCCTCGGCATCACTGCCGACACGGCTGAATTCGCTGTCCAGTCCATCCGCACCTGGTTCTATCGGATGGGCCATGCGCGCTATCCCGAGGCGAAGAAGCTCGTGATCACTGCTGATTGTGGCGGTTCGAACGGGGTACGTATCAGGCTTTGGAAGGTCGAGTTGCAAAAGCTCGCCGACGAGACCGGGCTCACGCTGCAGATCCACCACTATCCGCCGGGTACGTCGAAGTGGAACAAGATTGAGCATCGCCTGTTTTGTCACATCACCCAGAACTGGCGCGGCCGTCCGCTCACCGATCGCATGACGGTGGTCGAATTGATCGGCGCGACGACAACCAAGGCAGGGCTCAGGGTCGAATGCGCAGTCGACGAACGGATCTATCAGAAGGGTGTCAAGGTCTCCAAAACCGAAATGGCCGAAATCGACATCACTGGCGACAAGTTCCACCCTGAATGGAATTATACCATCAAACCGAGAGTGAACGATTTGTAGTGGTTATTTTTGGAAATGTCCTTATGGCGGCCACCAGTCCGGTCGCCACGAGAAAATCATAGCGACTGCTGAATCCTGCATATTCACAGATCAGACGAAGGCGCTCGTTCTCCTGTATGACGTCTGGATTGGCGATGATGCTCAGGACAGGAAATATCGCCGCAACCATGACGGCCGATGACGCCGCAGCCAGGATCATCATGCCCAGGACGAAAAACGAAAGACGCTTTTCGCGCCTGCTCAAGAGTGACCAGCCCCTGCACCAGACCACAGCACCCGGAAAGGACGTGGCCAAATGTGGCGTTTTCGATTCTATGCCGGATGGATGTGGGCTCACAATGGACATATTCACTTTCGTTTACATCGCTTCATCAGACTGTCGTTGCCGGGAGCGGTCCAAATGCACATAACTGTCGTTCTCGTTCAACCATGTCTCGCACAGGTCGATGAACGCATAGTCCTGTACATACCATCGTCGCAGGTTTGCCTTGGCGGTTTCGCTGAGTTCCGGAATGCCGTCATAATCGGCAATGTTGGACCTTCGGTCGCTGGCTGTGGCGATATCCAATGGGCCATCGTATCCGATACGGCTGAGGAAAACGTCGAGATCGGCCTGGAATTGCTCCTGGCGAATGATCCAGATCGGTGGCCGGACCTCGAAAACATATCCGCAATACTTGAACCAGTCGACAAGATTGCGGCAATTATGACGGCATGATCGTATCGCCGCTGTCGCGTCTCTTCCCCTTTGGCCGGGAGCGAAGAGTGCCTCGGCCAGATCGTTCGCATGGGCGAACCGTTCCAGGGCCAGTTTCTCATATACGGATGGTTCACGGTACTTGGCTGCGATATGATCACGCCGTTTTCGGGCATAAAAGCCGGACTTGAAGCGGGTGACCGGATCACGGATGGAGAAGAACCAGTCCTGTCGCTCTGGCAGATCCAAAAGCTCGACCGGATGTGGGTGCTTCACCACCTTTCTCTTGAAAGCGCGGTTTTCATTGATCTGACGAATCACGTGGCGCATCTGGGTTCCGGCCGCCTTGCCGACATGCAGGAAATGTATCGTACCGGCCGGATAGACCATTCGCCTGCGCAGACGACGGTACCCGCGAAGTATAATCCGCATTTCAAATCAGTCTCAATGTCATGTTCGTTGTGTCACTCGGCCCATTGTTGACGCAGTCTCTCCTCATCTCCCCTCGTGTAGAAATGTCGAAAGTATTGCGAGTGTAGCATCTTGTCCAAATACCACTTGGGAAATTTGACCTCCCTCTTGAAGAGCGCATAGGAATCCGCCAGCGCCTTGAGTTTCGCATCGGTTACGTTCGCATAGCCGACTTTGAACTCTTCGATACCGAGGAAGTCCTTTATCAATTCCTCTTTCCTTTCATTGTCCAGGCTGCATTCCAGCACCATCATGTCGGCATGGTTGATGCGGTAATACCCGACCCCATTTGCTGGAAATTTTCGCGCGTAAACATCAAGATGCAGAGGCCCTTTCACATTATTGTCGAACCAGTTGATGGCTGATTCCCTTGGGCTGGTATCGGATGTGTAGTGACGTTTACAACGATGGAAATATATCTCCAGATAAATGTCTCTCAACTGCTTTGGGCCCAGGTTGTTGAGCTGTTGGATATGACCGTCATTATAGACCCATCCTTGATTGGCTTCCGACTGCCTCAATACGGTTGAACTGTACCGCAATTTTAACAGCCCGCGCTTGATACCCGATCTCACTGATAGCGGCAGCCACCTATGATAATGACCAAGACTGCCATCAACCAGCAGGGGTATTCTCTCCCTTGTGGGCCTCCGCACCCCTAGAAAATTCTGTATTGCTCCCTGGTAGAAAGATGCGACATCACGTCCGATGGGCTCTCGGATCGGCACAATGATCTTGAGCCTGCTTCGATTCCTTGGCCCGTCTCTCGTTCCGACAATATAATGATAAATCAAATCATCGCAAAAATCGCTCTTTCTATACTCACCCTGACGGCGCAATACCCTGTTGCCATAGGTGATCGGCAATTTCTCCAAACTGATAAAGTCTCCATAGTATTCGTCAATAGCTCGAGCCAGGGCCGTGGACCCGGTTTTGCCCATGCTGAACAGCATCACCGGGTCTTTACGGCAGAACTGCTCGAAGCATTCCTCGCGGTCACGGTTTCGTTTATTTCGTTTATCTGGAGTTATTGTGAGCGTCTCAAAAATACTTAGTGGCACTGGTTTGCATTTCCTGTTTCGTTGTTAGGATTTTGAAGGCAGAAACATCTTTCCGATACCACCGGTTGACGCTCCGCGCACAGGGCGGCGTTCAGCCCCCACATTGAACAGCAATCCGAGCAGCAGGCAGAACGTGACAGAAAGCGCCATGGTTCGCAGCGGATAGTCCACCAGCGAATGGACGAGGAGGACGCACACGGCAAGTGAGGCGACCCTGTGCAGCGGCAGGCGGATCGTCCGGGCGACGCGCAGCAGCAACAGGATCAGGAAGGCGGCGATGAGAACCAGGGCCGGCAGCCCGCCCTCGAAGACAAGTTCCAGGTAGTCGTTATGGGCGTGGTTTATATATCTGTCGATCACAGCGTCACCGTGTTCATAGGTCGGATAGGCGGTGAGGAAGGTGCCGTAGCCCACGCCCAGCGGCAGGCGCCGCGTCGGTGAGGAAGCGTTGCCATTCGTCGGATAAATCCTTGCGCAGATCCGCCACGATTCCGTCTGTCTGATGTCCTTGCAGATCGGGGATCGTAAGAAGCTTCCAGCGAACATGCGGTAACGCCATCAGTTTTTGGGTCTTGCCGAATGGAACGAGGTCGAAGCGCAGGGGGGTGATCCTTAGGAGACTTCCAAAGATTACCGACTCGGATGGACTGATCGGTATGCGGTGGTTTGACATCGGTCTCAGACAGAAGGGATTCCCGCACGGATTGATATGCGCTACCCGGTTTGCATGATTGATCTACTTGCAATTCAACAACGCTGGGAAGCGGACGGCTGCCATCGTGATGAACGTGGTCGCCGGCTGTTTGCCGCCAGTGAAGCGCGTGCAGCTGGCCGGGGCGGCATTGCCGCGGTCTCCAGCATCACCGGCGTCGCCAGGTCGACGATCGGGCGTGGGCTCAAGGACCTCGATGATCCGCCGCCCGGAAAGGTTCGCCGCCCAGGCGCTGGCGCGCGAACACTGACCGATAACGATCCGACCCTGCTTGCTGACCTCAAGCGCCTCGTTGAGCCAGTAACGCGTGGCGACCCGGAGCGACCGCTGATGTGGGTGTCCAAAAGTCCCGCCAAGCTGGCCGCGGCACTCAAGGACGCAGGCCACAAGATATGCCGCAACAGCGTCGACACATTGCTGGCAAAATTGGGGTTCTCGCGGCAGACGAACCGCAAGACCGACGAGGGCTCAAGGCACCCGGACCACAATGCCCAGTTCGAGCACATCAACACCAAGGTGTGTGAGGCACAAGGCGCCGGAGAACCAGTGATCTCGGTGGACACCAAGAAGAAGGAACTGATCGGCAACTACAAGAACGGTGGCACCGACTACCGTCCAAAAGCCGACCCACGACGCGTGAAGGTGCACGACTTCGAGGACAAGAGCTTGGGCAAGGTGGCTCCTTACGGGGTCTTTGACGTCACCGCGAACGAAGCATGGGTCAGCCTCGGCATCACTGCCGACACGGCTGAATTCGCTGTCCAGTCCATCCGCACCTGGTTCTATCGGATGGGCCATGCGCGCTATCCCGAGGCGAAGAAGCTCGTGATCACTGCTGATTGTGGCGGTTCGAACGGGGTACGTATCAGGCTTTGGAAGGTCGAGTTGCAAAAGCTCGCCGACGAGACCGGGCTCACGCTGCAGATCCACCACTATCCGCCGGGTACGTCGAAGTGGAACAAGATTGAGCATCGCCTGTTTTGTCACATCACCCAGAAACTGGCGCGGCCGTCCGCTCACCGATCGCATGACGGTGGTCGAATTGATCGGCGCGACGACAACCAAGGCAGGGCTCAGGGTCGAATGTGCCGTCGACGAACGGACCTATCAGAAGGGCGTCAAGGTCTCCAAAAGCGAAATGGCCGAACTCGACATCACTGGCGACAAGTTCCACCCTGAATGGAATTATACCATCAAGCCGAGAGTGAACGATTTGTAGTGGTTATTTTTGGAAGTGTCCTAAGCTACTCTGCCCTGGCCAGCGGTGCCGCGCTGCTGCCATGCACCATGCTGTTCTTTGTTGGCTCCATCGCCTTGCCGCGTCTCCTCGCCAATGCCGACCTGCGCTGGCCGACGACATTGGGGATGGTGCTGATGACCGCCGGTTTCTGGTTGCTGCGCGACCTGTCGGCGGATGTGTCCTATGCCGACATGTGGTGGAAACTGGGCCTGGTCGGCCTCGGCTTCGGACTGACCTTCGGGCTGTTGCCACGGGTCGGCATGCGCGACCTGCCCGACAGCGACACCGGGCAGGGCTCCGGTGTCATCAATGTCTGCCTTTATGTCGGCTTCACCTTCGGCATTGCGGCCTGTGGCGTGGCCGTCGCTGCGATCCGGCACACCGCGGTCAAGACGACTATCGCCGGGCTGACCTCGGGGCCCGCCGACCGCGCCGGGGCGATCCACGACCTGGTTCACGGATCGAACTCGGCGGTCGCCAGCGTGTTGCAGGCCTTCAGCGACGACGATGCGGCGCAGCTGCAGGCCGCCCTCGGCAAGGCGCTGGAGCACGGTTTTGAAGGCGTGGTCACCATCCTTGCCATCACATCCGCCATCGGCGCCGTTCTTTGCGCCGTATTGCAGCGCCGAGCGCGAGCCGTCTGATCGCGGGTTCACGCCGCTTTGTGAAACAGGTCTTAAACGGCTAATATTATTTCGCGCTGAACGCGCAGCCTACAAGTATTGTTTTCCGCTTTAACATTCTTTGACATGGAGAAATCGCATGGCCGAAGAAAAGAAAGATCCTTTTCATCCCTACGTACAGGAATTGCAGGGCCAGGAAGGCGACATCGAGGAAAAAATCAAGAGACTGAAGGACATCCTCAAGGATGTCGATGTCGACGACGCCCTGGACGACCGGTTCGACGGCGCTCAGGAAGCGCTGGAAGAGATCAAGAAGAAAATTGCCGAACGCAAGATTCAGGACCTGGAGCAGGAACTGGAGGCCCTCGAGGGGCTCGCCCGGAATCCCGGCGGCTTCAATCCACCGCCACCGCCGCCGCCCTGGATCTGGCCCTGGCCGTGGCCGCCTCCGCCCGGCTTTCCCGGCCCGGGTTCGGGAACGCCCGGGGTGATCAATGTCGGTATCGTGTCACCGCCCAGCGATTCCAAATTCAAGGTCGGTCTGACCGAGCGCGACTATATCGCGGCACGCGACCGGACGCGTGCCTGGGTCTGGGACCCGGTTGGGCTGGATTGGGCCGCCGAACTCGACACCGGCGATGAAATCCTCGCCATGGAGAAGGTCGACGGAACCATTTCGGTGCGCACGGAGACCGGGCTGTGGCTGTTCCACCCGCTTGAATATCGCTGGCTCGGACCTCTGAAGGCGGAGATCGAACAGATAGAAGCCTTCAATCTGGCCTATCCGACCGTGGTGAAGGCCGACTCCTGACGGGAATTCTCAGGCGGCTTTTTCCATCACCAGCTGGGTCAGTTCGGCGATCGTGTCGAGCCGCGACATGTCGAAATCGGGATCGGCCAGGTCGATATCGTACTCGGCCTCGAGCATCATCATGACTTCGGTCGCCGCGAGCGAATCGAGGCGACCGCTGACGAACAGTGAGTCGGTGTCGGCAACCGGTCCGCTCAGACCGCGCGCCGCCAGGATGGATTCGATCGATCCGCGGATCGCCATTTGCGCATTGTTCATGGGTGCACTCCAAACAGGCTTACGAAGAAGGCGAAACGCTCGCCGAAGGTTCCCTCTCCGGAAATATCGTCGAAAATCTTTAACATGCAGAAAAACAGGATGACGCCGAGGCGCGGCCTGACGTGATAGGCGAAGAACCCGTCTTCCGGTTTCGGCTTGTGGCCGCGCAACTGCGAACAGATCAGGCCGATCGCCAGCGCCAGGCTGTAGAAGACGGCGGAGTAGAATTTCGGCAGGGTCTCCAACGCCGGCGTCCAGGCAAAGACCCAGGTCTCGCGCATGAAGTGATAGAGGAAGTTGCCGATGCCGGCGGCGCACAGCGTGGCGAAGGCGATGCGCAGTTTCGGCTGCTTCTTGAAGAACCGCTGGAAGGCCGGATAGAAGAAGAAATCGACCAGCATCTCCTTGAAATAGAAGAAATAGCGGTTCCAGAACTCGGCCAGCGAGCGCGACGCCAACGGGTTGTAGGTGTTGCGCGGGATCCGGTAGCCGACCATGCGCACGACGGCGACGATGACGTGGCCCCAGACCGAGATGATCAGCAGGTCGAGGAAGTAATTGGACAGGAGGCTCGTCCAGCGGACGCCGAGAGAAGCGCCTTCGCCAGCCGCCTGCGCCAGGATCGCCTGGTGCAGCGTGGGAATGGTTCCGGCATCGTGCACCAGCAGGGCGGCGACCTGATAGACGGCGTTGAGAATCGCCGCCCAGACCACCAGCTTCAGCGCCTTCAGCCGGGTGACGGCCAGTTCGGCCTCGTCCTTCGCCTCGAATTTGGAGAGATAGCCGAAGCCTTTGCCGATCGGCGCGGCGCTGCCGCTCCAGAACGGCCGCATCAGGCCGAGCCGTTGAACATTGGCTGTCGGATCACCGGTTTTCTGGTCTGCCAGGGCGTAGGAGAGGAACCAGAAGGACGAAACCCAGACGCCGAGGACGCCCCAAAGGCCGCTGTGAACGACGGTGCCCGGCGTCAGCATGGCTGCGACGACCACGAGGGCTAGGAACACGACCACCATGCTCCGAACCGGGCGTTTGGCCGCCATCTGGCCGGAAAAGCGGCGCTGCAATTCCAGCGCTGACCAGGCGACGACCAGGAAGCCGAAGACGGCGGCGACCTGCAGCGCCATTGCCGGTATTGCGATGCCGGCGGCCAGATCCTGCAGGGTCTGGGTCCATTCGGCGACGCGGAAGGGTCGCAGCGTGAGATAGATCAGGCCGGCGCCGACGACAATCAGCTTGCGCCGCTGCGGCCACAGCGCGCAGCCGGCCAGCGCCACTGCGGTGAGCGCCAGCAGGGCGTTGCTCATGTCGAGGCTGACGGCCAGCGTCAGCAGGAATCCCGCGTGAATGAGGACGATGCCCGGCACGGTACCGGCAAAGGCGATGGCGCGGTCGTTGCCGTCCATGTCCAGCCAGGCCCGGCGCCAGCCGAGAAGTCTTGCGATCGGATTGCGCCCGCCGGGCGGGTTTTGCAGGGTGTCGAGGCTCACTGCGCCGCCTCGGCGGCCACCGTGGACGCGGCCCGGTCGAGATCGGCGACCAACGCCTTGCGGTCGATCTTGCCGTTGGCATTGCGCGGTAGGCTGCTGACGAATTGGATCGAGCCCGGCACCATGTAGCGCGGCAGGGTCTTCAGCATTTCGGCCTGAATTTCTTCGGCGTCGCGTCCGGCTTCGACGGTGAAGCCGACGAGCCCCTGGGCGGAGCCGTCTTCGACCGGCCAGGCGACAACCACGGCCAATTCGCTGCCGGTGGCGCGGCGCAGGTGCATTTCCACCTCTTCCAGCTCGATGCGGTTGCCCTTCATCTTGATCTGGTTGTCGGTCCGCCCGAGATGGTGGAATTGGCCTTCCGCATCCTGGCGGCCGAGATCGCCGGTCAGATACCAGCGCTTGCCGTCGATCATCCGGAACCGGTCGGCGGTCAGCTCGGGGGCGTTGAAATAGCCGTCCGCCAGCTGCACGCCCGACAGCGCGATCTCGCCCGCTTCACCGGTCGGAAGGGGTGTGAGATCCTCGCCGAGGATCGCCACTTCCATGGTGTCATAGGCTTTGCCGACCGACAAGATCCCGCGTTCCTCGGTGACCGCCGGCGGCTCCGTCAGGGTCTGGCGGGTGCAGATAACCGTGGCCTCCGTCGGCCCGTAGATGTTCTCGACCGTGCTGTTCGGTGCGGCTTCGGCCCAGGCCCGAACGGCAGCAAGCGGCAGCGGCTCGCCGCAGAAGACCGAGAGCCTGAGACTGGGCAGGATGCCCGGTTTCAGCGATCCGGTACTGCGCATGAGTGCAATCACCGTCGGCACCGAAAGCCAGCAGGTGATTTCGTTTTTACGGATGAAGCGCGCCGGCGCCATCAGGTCGAGAGGCGACATCAGGTACAGGCTGGCGCCCGCTTCCCAGCACAGGAACATGTTGTGGACCGTCAGGTCGAAAGTAATGTCGCAGCTTTCGCCCACCCGGTCTTCAGCTGTCAGGCGCGTCCACTTGCGCGTCTCGGCGACATAGGCGTTCACGCCGCGGATCGGCACCACAACGCCCTTGGGCATGCCGGTGGTTCCCGAGGTGTAGATGATATAGGCCGTGTCGGACGGGTCGCGCGGGGCCGGATCGAGGATCGGCGTCGCATCGACGGCGGACAGGGCAACCGTCCAATCGTGCAGGACATCGTTCGCCGCAAACGCCTCGTCGGCGACGACGATGCGCCGCGGCGCGGCTTCAAGCACTGCCTCCGTCAGCAGTGCGGCGCCGTTGGCATCGACCACCAGGGCGTCTAGATCGAGCAGATGCAGCAGATCGACCAGCCGTGCTTCCGGCCATTTCAGATTGAGCGGCACATAGGCCTTGCCGGCGCAGAGGGCACCAAGGATGCCGGCATAGGCTTCGTAGCTGCGCGAACCGAGAATGCCGACCCGGCCGGACTGGCCGGCGGCCACATAGCCGGCGAGCCGCGCCGCGGTGTGCGCCAATTCGCCGTAGGTCCAGGTGCCTTTGTCGGAGTGCAGTGCGATCTTGTCGGGGTTGTCGCGCGCCGATGCAAAGAACGGCTGCGACAGATTGTGGTCGGTGACCATCGGAATTCCTCGTGACAGCTCTTCCAGCGTACCGCCCGCGGAACGCTCAATGCCCCCAAAAGAGGGCTTTGCTGGGGCAGAAGTCAACGAATCGTTCACCTTAACGTTAACGGTCGGTGCGGCTGTCGGCGGCTGTCGATTCATGCTCCGTCATCCCGACCCGTCGGTGTCAGCGCGGTGTCTTTGGAGTGACAGATCCCAGACCCGGATTCGGCGCTGCCCCGGTTGGGGCAGACGGTTGCGGGAGAATTACATTCGCTCGGATGAAGCGGCACTCTCTTCCGTTCAGGACCCCTTTCGACCCGGTCGCGATGAAGCTGACCCAAACAAACATCGAATCGTCAAAGAACTCTTTATTCCGACAATGTGAAATTAATAGTGACATTATCGGAATTATTTGACATAGTTCAATTATTGTGAGATTAAGAAGTGAGGAGAAGAACCCGTGTCAGCCACGATTGAATCAAGAAAGCACCTGAAATCAGCCGAGCGGCACGACGCCGCGAGCGACGTCGCCAACGCGGAATTCGGTTCGGCGGGGGTCAAGCCAATTCAGTCGGTCAGTCGTGCGCTAACGATCCTGGAAGTGCTGGCTGCCGAAGGCGACGCGTTGCCGCTGAACGAACTGGCGATGCGGGCAGGGCTCAACCAGTCCACCTGCCACCACCTGATATCGACGCTGGTCGGCCGCGGCTACATCGTGCACCTGGGTCGCAACCGCGGCTATGCCCTCGGGCGGAAGCTTCACGAACTCGCGGATCTTGCCGGTCGCCAGGCGGATCTCGCGGAGATCCTGAAACCCGACATCGAGGCGCTCAGCGAGCAGCTTGGTCGCAGCGTGCAACTGGCGGTTCTCAGCGACACGTCGCTGTTGACCAAATTGAGCTGCACCCAGCCCGACAATCAGGTCGAGGAGCCCGACGAGATCATCAAGATGGCGGCCCCGCATGCCACCGCGACCGGGAAGGCGATTCTGGCTTGGCTTCCCGATGCGGAGCTGGCGCGGGTCGTCGCTGCAAACGGTCTCACCGGCTACACCGACAACACGATCACCAGCCTGTCCGGGCTGATCGAGCAGTTGAGGCTCGTGCGTCGAAACGGCTTCGCCGTCGATGACGAAGAGCTCAAGAACGGAATCGTCTGCATCGGTTCGGCGCTACGCGAGAGCAGCGGTGCCGTGGTTGCCTCGATTTCGGTGACGCTTCCTGCGAGCGAGGCAACGCCCGAATACCGCAAGGAGCTGTCCCGTTCCGTCATTCGGGCCGCCCAGGAGTTTTCCAAGCGGCTGCGAAACACCAAGCCCTGACGGGCGCCAATCCCAGAGACTCAGGAGTACTGAAATGGCAATGCCGGATAATGTGACTGTAAGTGCGGACCATCCTGTCCCGGAATCCATGAAAGCGTGGGTTCTCGGCAATCCCGGAGAGATGATCCTCACCGAAAAGCCGGTGCCGGCGCCGAAGAAGGCCGAGGTTCTCGTTCGCATCGACGCGGTTGCGATCTGTGCCACCGACCTTGAAATCATCCATCACGGTCCGCCGGCGCAGATCCGTGGCGGCGATCCGTTCAACAAGAACTTCACGCCGGGTCACGAGTATATGGGAACGGTTGTCGCGCTCGGGCCGGGCGTCGACGAATACGAAATCGGCGAACGCGTGACCGTCGAAATTCACGCAGGCTGCGGCCAGTGCAAGCGCTGTCGCGACGGCATGTACACATCGTGCCACAACTATGGAAAGAACTACGGCGCCGTGGACAAAGGGCACCGCGCCAACGGCTTCACCACCGACGGCGGTTTTGCCGAATATGCCGTCAACAACATCAACACGCTCGTGCACGTCGATGACTCCATGACCGACGAGGAAGCGACGCTTGTCGTGACCGCCGGAACCGCGATGTACGGCCTGACCGAACTTGGCGGCCTGGTCGCCGGCGAGAGCGTGGTTGTGACCGGTCCGGGGCCCATCGGCCTGCTGGGCGCAGCCGTGGCCAAGGCCCTCGGTGCGCAACCGGTGATTCTGACGGGAACCCGCGACAATCGCCTGGAAATCGGCAAGAAACTCGGTGCCGATCATGTGATCAACGTTCGCAACGAGAACGTTCTGGAGAAAGTGCATGAGTTGAACGGCGGCAAGGGCGTCGACTATGTGGTCGAGTGCTCCGGTGCGCCGAACGCGCTGAACGAAGCGGCGCTGATGGTCAACAGGGGCGGCAAGATCTGCCTCGCCGCCTTCCCCGGCAGCAGCCCCGAAGTCGATGTCGCCCATCTGGTGCGCAACAACATCTATCTCTACGGCATTCGCGGCGAGGGCAAGACGGCGACCCACCGGGCCGAGGCCTTCATGCGCCAGAAGCGATTCGACGCGACCCTGATCCACACCCACACCTTCGAAATGAGCGATCTCGAAGAGGCGCTGCGTTACGCCAAGGACCGGGTCGAGGACGCGATCAAGGTGGTGGTCAGGAACCAGGCTGCTGCTGCCAGCCAGGTAGCAGCCGAGTAGGCCGGACGGAGGATGTGAACCATGCTGACCTGCGACGCCTACCATATGCCGACAAGCCTGACCGAGGCGCTGGACATCTGGGCCGGTGCGCCGCAGGGAAGCCGGCTCGTCTCGGGCGCCACCGACCTGTTGCCCTGGGCCCGCGAAGGCCGCGCCGGCGATGTGCACGTGCCGGCGCTCGTGGACGTGACGCGGATTCCGGATCTGCAAGGCTATTCGTTTGAAAACGGTCGCGTGAGGCTGGGGGCGAACACCGTCTATCAGGACTTTCTGACCGACAGCGCCCTCATTCGCAGCCTGCCATGCATGCCCTATTGCGCCATCTGGTTCGCGGACGACCAGATCCGCGAGCAGGCTTCGCTGGCCGGGAATCTGATCAACGCCTCTCCTGTCGCCGACGGCACGCCTGCCGTCGTCGCCCTTAACGGCGAGATCGAACTGGCGCGACACGAGAATGGGGAAATCACCCGGCGCCGGGTCGCGGTGGAGGACTTCATTGAGGGTCCGGGGCGCACCCAGCTCGCCGCAGACGAAATCGCCACGGCGGTCGTCCTCGATACCGCGACAAGCTATGGCGGGTCGTTTCAGAAGGTGGGGCTGCGTCGCTCGCTGGTCATCTCGGTCGCCTGTTGCGCGGCCCTGGTCAAGGCGGATCGCGACGGACGCGTCTTCGAGGACGTGCGCCTTGCGGTCGGCGGCGTGGGACCGCGGCCGATCCGCCTGCGCGAAGCCGAAAACGCCATGCGCGGCGAACGCATTACCCGCGCGCTGATCGATCGGATTGCCGGGACCGCCGCTGAGACCGTCGCCTCCCGCAGCCGTCAGGAATACCGCCGCGAGGTGGTTGTCAATTTCGTCCGGGCGGCGATCGAGGATGCGCTCGCTAATCAGCCTGACGTGGATGTGAAGCTCGAAGACACGATGGAGAATGCGCATGTCTAAGGTCACGATCGATGTCGACGTTAACGGCCGCAAAGTCTCTCGAGAAACCGACGTCCACAAGCGACTGCTGGATTTTCTGCGGGACGACCTGAACCTGACCGGCACCAAGGAGGGATGCGGCGCCGGGGAATGCGGTACCTGTTCGGTCTTTGTCGACGGCAAGCTGGTGAAATCCTGTTTGATGCCGGTTGCCAAGGCATCCGGAACAAGCATCGAGACGATCGAAGGGCTCGCCCGGCCGGGAGACCTCACGCCGGTGCAGAAGGCCTTCCACAAGACCGGCGCCAGCCAGTGCGGATACTGCATTCCCGGCATGGTCATGGCGGCGACGGCGGCGCTGCGGCAGAACCCGGATGCCGGGATCGAAGAGATCAAGGAGCGCCTCGGCGGCAATATCTGCCGGTGCACCGGCTACACGAAGATCTTCGAGGCCGTGGAGATCGCCCGGGCTGTCACCGCGGGCGAGGCGCCGGCGACCGTGCTGGATGAGGACGAAGCCGTCGAGGAAAGCTACATCGGCGCAAATGTGCGTCGCCTCGACGCGCCGTCGAAGGTGTCCGGCCGGCTGAAATACGCTGCCGACGTGAAGATGCCCGACATGCTGCAGATGCAGGTTCTGCGATCGCCGCATGCCCATGCCCGTATCGTCTCGATCGACACCAGCGAGGCCGAAGCCATGGACGGGGTCGCCTGCGTGATTACCGCCGACGACGTTCCGGGCAAAGATGGTTTCGGTGTCTTCGTTCACGATCAGCCGATCATGGGACGCGGAAAGGTGCGCCATGTGGGCGAGGCCGTCGCTGCCGTTGCGGCGGAGGACCTGGTGACCGCGCGCCGGGCGCTGTCGAAAATCAAGGTCGAATATGAGGAGCTTCCCGGACTGTTCGATCCTCAGGACGCCCTCGAGGCGGGCGCGCCCGTAATCCATGACTACGCTCCGGACAACACCGTCAAGCACATCCCGGTTCGAAAGGGCGATGTCGAGGCCGGGTTTGCCGAAGCGGACCTCATTCTCCAAGACCATTTCTCCACCCAGCAGGTCGAGCACGCCTATTTGGAGCCGGAAGCCGGCATCGCCTATGTCGACCCCGACGACGTGGTGGTGGTGGTCTCGCCGTCGCAGAACATCACCCATCATCGCCACATGCTGGCCGAGATCATCGGCCGGCCGATCAACAAGGTGCGCTTCATCATGAGCCCCGTCGGCGGCGGTTTCGGCGGCAAGGAGGACATGATCTATCAGGGAATGCTCGCTCTGGCGGCGATGCAGACCCACCGGCCGGTGCAGTTGAACTTCACCCGCGAGGAAAGCCTCATCGCCTCGGCCAAGCGCCACCCGTCGCGCGTTCACTACAAGATGGGGCTGAAATGGAGTGGTCATATCACCGCGATCGAGTTCAGCATGCTCTCCGACGGCGGCGCCTACGGCATGTCGAGCGAGGGCGTCATGCGCAAGGCGGCCATTCTGTCCTGCGGTCCCTATGAGGTGCACAACCTCAAGGTCGATACGACGGCCGTCTATACCAACAACACGCCGTCCGGCGCCTTCCGCACATTCGGCGGCATGCAGGCCCAGTTCGCCACCGAAAGCATGATGGACATGGCCGCCGAGGCGCTGGACATGGACCCGTTCGAGATCCGCCGCATCAACATGATGAAGATCGGCTCGCGAACCCATACGCAGCAGAAGCTCGACACGGCATCGCTCGACCGGGTGCTGGACGCGGCCGAGGAAGCCTCGCGCTGGGAAAAGGGCGCGCCCAAGGTCCGCGGCGATGCGCGCGGCGACCTCGGCGGTCCCGATACCCGCAAGCCCTGCACGCTGGGCGCGCGGATCGCGAAACCAGGCACTTCGAAATCGAAAGTCGAAAGGGTTGCGTGATGAGCAGGATGAAACGCGGCCGCGGCATGGCGGCAAGCTGGTACGGAATAGCCCGAACCGCGACCATCGACCGGGCCGGCGCCTGGGCGGAACTGGATGACGGCGGAACCGGCAAAGTGGTGACCGGTGTTACCGAGATCGGTGAGGGCATCCTGACGCTGCTGGCGCAGGTGGCCGCTGATGAAATGGGCATCCGGCCGCAGGACGTGACCATCGGCGACAACGACACGGCCCGATCGCCGGAGGCAGCGCATGCCGGTGCCACCCGCCAGACCTACATGATCGGTAACTCCGTGGCCCTGGCCGCGCGTGAGGCCCGTACGGTCCTGTTCGAGGAAATCGCCGATCACTGGGAAGTGCCGGTCGAATTGCTGCACGCCTTCGACGGTGTCATCCGCGTGGCCGATACCAACCTGCGCATGTCGATGTCCGACGCGGTTGCGACCTGCAAAGCGCGCGGCGTTGTGCCTGTCGGATCGGCTTCGTTTACCGCTCACGGAACTGGTCTCGACCCGGTCGACGGATCGGGCAGCCCGTGGCAGGCCTATGTGTTCGGCACCCAAGTTGCCGAGGTGGAAGTCGATACCTGGACCGGCGAGGTACAGGTGCTCGGAATCTGGGCGGCGCATGATGTCGGGCGGGCGATCAACCCGCGCGGCGTGGAAGGGCAGATAGAGGGCGGCGTCGTCCAGGGGCTCGGCCAGGCGCTGATGGAGGATTACCAGACCGACAAGGGTCATGCGGTCACCCACGGATTCGCCAAATACATCCTGCCGACATCGCTCGATATTCCGCAGATCAACAGCACGATCGTGGAAGATCCGGATCCCCTCAGCCCTCTTCAGGCCAAGGGAATCGGCGAGCCGGCACTGGTGCCGACGGCGCCGGCGATCATGAACGCGATCTACGATGCCATCGGCGTCCGGATCAAATCGCTGCCGGCCACGCCGGAGAAGATCCTCAAGGCGATGCGCGACCACGTTCCCGGGCGGGAACTGATCGCCCAGTCCGCCCGGGAGGAGCGTGCTAATGCGGCCAGAAGGGGCCACTAGCATGCCGCACGAACTGGAACCGACACAGCTATCTCACTAGCCAAGCATGGGAGGAAATCATGCAGTTCAACAGGAATGTTCGTAGAGGCGTGACCGCTTTGTTGTCCGCTGCCTGCATCGCATTTGGCGGCGCGGCGCAGGCGGAATACCCGGAAAAGCCCGTCGAGATGACGGTGCTGTTCGGTGGAACGGCGAACACGATCGCGCAGTTGCTGTCCGAGCTGATGTCGGAAGCGCTCGGTCAACCGGTCGTTCCGGTCAGCCGCACCGGCGGCGGTGGCGCAGTGGGCTATTCTTACGTGGTGGCCACGGCACCGGACGGGTACAACATCGTGTGGAACTCC
Source organism: Rhizobiaceae bacterium (assembly GCA_963921345.3). Lineage (GTDB taxonomy): Bacteria > Pseudomonadota > Alphaproteobacteria > Rhizobiales > Rhizobiaceae > Hoeflea_A. The sequence goes on from OZ001228.1 coordinate 34,344, forward strand.
AATTCCATCAGCACGACGCACCACACCGGCCGCGTGCCTTTCGACTACACCGCTTTCAAGCCGATCGCCCGCGTCTCCACCGAGATTCCGGCGCTGGCGGTGAACAGCTCGACGGGCTGGACGAACCTCGACGACCTGGTTGAGGCCGTGAAGGCGTCCGGCGGCAAGTTGAAGGTCGGCATATCGGGCAAGGGCTCGTTTACCCACCTGAGATCCGCCGCGCTTTTCGATGCCATGGGGATCGGCGACAAGGTCGCCTACATCTCCTACGGCAAGGGCAAGGCGCCGGTTGAGCTACTGGCCGGCCGGATCGATGCGGCCATTCAGTGGCCGGGGCAGTTCGCCTCCTATGTGGAAGCCGGTGACCTGAACGTCCTGGCCGTCACCGGGGCCGAGCGCGTCGCGATCCTGCCGAACGTGCCCACAGCGCGGGAACAGGGTGTGGACGTCAACATCTCCATGTGGCGTGGTCTGGCCGCTCCCGCCGGCACGCCCGACGACGTGGTCGCCAAGCTGCAGGCCGCCGCCGAAGCCGCGGTCGCCAGCGACCAGTTCCGGGATGCCGCATCCAATATCGGCTTTTCGCCGGCCTATCTGACCGCCACCGGTTTCGGTGAGGTCATCGAAACGGACGATGCGTTCTACGGCGAACTGCTTCGGCAACTTGGCATGGCCAAGTAACGCACGGTGGAGGTGACGATGACCAATCGCATTCAGGACACCGTACTGGGCGTTTCTCTCCTGGTTCTTGCGGGATGCTGGATCTGGCTGGTCATCGACACCATTCCCCCGGGTTTCGGAGACGGGGAGATCGGTCCGCGGGCCTTTCCCCTTTCCTTCGGGCTCATCCTGCTGGCGCTGACGATCCTGTTCCTGCTGCGGCTGTTTCTTCGCAGCAACGCCGGTCCGAACGGTGACGGAACGGTCGACGCCGAGACTCCGGCGGTCGACAGACCAAGTTGGCTGACGGCCCTGACGGTTCTCGGAGAAATCGCGCTTTACGGCTACCTGCTCGAAAAGACGGGGTTCCTCCTGGCGACGCCGGCCATCGTGCTGCTTGCCATGATCCTCAGCCTGCGGGTGCGCTCCGTTCCGAAACTCCTCGGCATGTCGCTCGGCCTGACGGTCGGGTGCTGGCTGATCTTCGAAAAGGTTCTCGGCATCCATCTGGCCAACGGCATCTGGGTGAACCTGGGATAAGGACCATGGACATTTTCCTGCAAGCAGCCGCTCTTGCGCTGACGCCCCTGGCGATCGCTGCGATCGGTCTCGGAGCCCTGGTCGGTCTCGTCTTCGGTTCGATACCGGGTCTGACCTTTACGGTGGCCCTGGCGCTGGCCCTGCCGATCACCTTCAGCATGGATCCGATTCCGGCGATCGGGCTTCTGCTGGGAACCTATATCGGCGGAATGACCGGCGGATCGGTTTCCGCCATCCTGCTGGGCATTCCAGGCACGCCGTCGGCAGCGGCCACGGTCATCGACGGCTATCCGATGACGAAACGGGGCGAGGCCTCCATCGCGCTCGGAACGGCGGTTATCGCATCGGTGTTCGGCGGTATCTTCAGCCTCATCGTCATGATCGTGTCGGTTGATCTCGTGTCGCGTCTGGCCATCGGTTTCGGGCCGGCCGAAATTTTCGCCCTGGTGCTGTTCGGCATGTCGACCATCTGCGGGCTGTGCGGCGACTCACTGATCAAGGGGCTGATCAGCGGCGTTCTCGGCCTAATGATTATGACCATCGGCATCGACGCGATCGACGGCGTTCCGCGGATGACCTTCGGCAGCATCAATCTGCTGCAGGGCGTCAACCTGCTTGTCGCCATGATAGGCCTGTTTGCGGTGCCCTTCATCATCGAGGCCTTTTCCGACCGGTCGACGACGCGCGACGAGGCGGAAGGTGTTGCCAATGCCCGCGCCGAATTGCCGTCGCCGCGCCTGATGTTTCGCAAACTCTGGCTGATGGTCCGGTGCTCGGTTCTGGGTACGGGCATTGGCGCGATTCCCGGTACCGGCGGAGCGATCGCGGCATTTCTGGCCTATGACCACGTCAAGCGGTTCTCCAAGAAGCCCAAGACCTTCGGCAAGGGCAATATCGATGGTGTCATCGCTCCTGAGAGCGCCAACAATGCCGTCACCGGCGGCACCCTGATCCCGCTTCTGTCCCTCGGCATCCCCGGCGATCCGGCGACGGCCATCGTCCTGGCCGGGCTGATGATCCACGGAATTACGCCGGGACCGGCCCTGTTCATGAACCATGCGGGCGAGGTTTACAGCATGTATGTGGCGGTGGTGATCGCCTATGTCTGGGTTCTCGGATTGCAGTTGATCGGTATTCGGATCTTCGTTCACGTTCTGAAGATCCCGCGGGATTTGCTGGCGGTCGCCGTGCTGGTTTTGTGCGCTATCGGTGCCTACTCCATCCGCAACAGCGCCTTCGATATCTACGCCATGGGAGTTATCGGCGTGCTGGCCTACGTGCTGGTGGCCATTCGCGTGCCGATTACGCCGATTATCCTGGGGATGGTTCTCGGCCCGACACTGGAGAACGAGTTCCGTACAGCCATGATGCTCTCCGGCGGCAGCGCCGATATCTTCCTGACATCTCCTACCGCTTTGTTCTTCTTCGCCCTGGCCCTGCTGGTTATCGGCCTCCAGGCGGCGAGCGAATTGAAGCTGAAAAGAAAATCCCGAGACAAAGTTGAGACTTCCGATGCTTGATAAAAACCAGGCGCCCGGCGGGGCGGAACAGACCATGCGTGCCCGCGCGGCCAGGCTATCGGCGACCTCCGTCGAAGATGCTCTGATCGACGACGCAAACGGCGGAATCCTCGGACTCGCGCTGTCCGAGGCGTTGGTCATCGGACTGCTGAAGCAGGGTGTGCGGCGATACTACGCCATCTTCGGCCACGGCTCGACGGACCTGGGTGAAGTGCTTCGCATCTACTGCGAGGAAGGCGCGGTCGACGTGATCAACTGCCGCAACGAAGTCGAGATGGCGCACGCGGCCACGGCCTATGCCTGGGTGCATGGAGAAACGCCGGCCGTGGTGACTTCGATCGGACCGGGCGGCCTGCAGGCCATGGCCGGCTCATTGGCTGCCGCCTCCAACGGCGTTGGCGTCTATCACGTCTACGGGGACGAGACCACGCAGGGCGAAGGCTACAACATGCAGCAGGTCCCAAAACCCGAACAGGGCATTTTTGGCAAAGCGACGGCGCTGATGGGGCAGTCCTATACGCTGCATACGCCCGGTGCGCTGCGCGAATGCCTTCGCCGCGGCACGTCCTGCGTCCATCATCCGTACAAGGCCGGGCCGTTCTACGTGATGCTGCCGATCAACACCCAGCCGCAGACGACGCGGATCAACATTGCCACGTTGCCCGCGCGTGGTGAAATTCCGGCGGTTGCACCGGCGCGGTCCGACGACCTCGCCGAAGCGGTCGAATTCGTCCGAACGCACCGACGCATCGTCATCAAGGCCGGTGGTGGTACCCGCGGCCACTACGGCGCCGTGCGCGCGTTGGCAACCAGGATCGGCGCACCCGTCGTGCTGTCTCCCGGCTCCACCGGCGTGTTGGCGGACGCCGATCCGCAGAACATGCATGTCGGCGGGTCGAAGGGGTCGATCAGCGGCAATCATGCCATGGAGAACGCCGACGCGGTCGTGGTGATCGGCAGCCGGGCGGTTTGCCAGGCGGATTGCTCGGGCGTGGGTTACCCGAATGCGCAGGCCGTGCTGAACATCAATGGCGATCTCGCCGACCTGACGCACTACGCAAACACCGTCTGTCTGCCAGGAGGCATCAGCGCGGTGATCGAAGCCCTGCTGAAGGCGCTCGGCGCCGACACCGGGGCCGACAAGCGCGAGGACTGGCTGCAGGAATGCGCGGCCAAGAAGGACGAGTGGACGGCATTCAAGGCCCTTCGGATCCATGCTGAACCGCTCCGCGACGCGGTGTGGCAGCGCCCGGTTCTGACACAGCCCGCCGCCATCCATACGGTTTCTTCCTTCGCCAACCGGGTCGGTGCGATCAAGTTCTTCGATGCCGGCGACGTGCAGGCGAACGGTTTCCAGATCGTCGAGGATGACCAACCAGGACAGACTTTCACCGAAACCGGAGCCTCCTTCATGGGCTTCGCCGGGTCGGCGCTGCTCGGAAGCGCCCATGTCCCCGGTGCCAAGTACGGTATCGCATTTACCGGTGACGGATCCTTCATGATGAACCCACAGATCCTGATCGATGCCGTCGAGCATGGCGTGCGCGGCATGATCGCCCTGTTCGACAACCGTCGCATGGCAGCCATCACCGGACTTCAGTACGACCAGTACGGTCACGAGTTCAAAACCAACGACTCGGTCGCCGTGGACTATGTGGCGCTGGCCGGCGCGGTCTCCGGCGTCCAGGCCTTACATGGCGGTTACAGCCGCGAAGAGCTCGAATTCGCGCTCGCGACCGCCTATTCGCATGACGGTCTCTCGCTCCTGCACATCCCCGTCTATTCCGGCCGGGACCCCGTCGCCGGCATGGGCGCCTATGGTTCGTGGAATGTCGGCAACTGGGTCGACGACGTCCAGACCCGTTATCTCGCGTCAAACATCTGAAGGGGCAGTCATGTATCAGGATCTCAATCTGTATGTCGCCGGGGAATGGCGCCCCGCATCGGACCGGGGCACGAAGGTGGTGACCGACCCTGCCACCGAGGAGGTGCTCGGCACCATCGCCGTGGCGACGGAAGGCGATATCGACGATGCCCTTGCGGCCGCGAAAGAAGGCTTCGCGGCTTGGCGTAGCACCGGCACATGGGATCGGGCAGCGAAGATCCGCAAGGTGGCCGACCTCATTCGTGAGCGTCAGGAGCTTATCGCCCGGCTGATGTCGCTGGAGACCGGCAAACCGCTGGCCGAGGCGATGGGTGAAACCGGAGCGTCCGCCGACCAGTTCGAATGGTACGCCGAAGAGACCAAACGCATCTACGGGCAGATTATCGAAGCGCGCACGCAGGACAGCCGCATGGCCGTCATCCATCAGCCGGTCGGTGTGGTCGCGGCTTTCTCCGCCTGGAATTTCCCGGCGCTTCTGCCGGCGCGGAAAATCGCCGCGGCACTGGCTGCCGGCTGCGCCATCGTCATCAAGCCCGCCGGCGAGACGCCGGCGTCCTGCGCGGCGCTGATTCAGGCCTGCCATGACGCAGGCATCCCCGCCGGGGTCGTCTCCATGGTCACCGGCAGTTCCGGCCGGATCGCCGAACAGCTGATCGGTTCGCCCGTCGTTCGCAAGGTCAGCGTCACCGGTTCCGTGCCCGTCGGCAAACAGATCCTCGCGCTGGCGGCAAAGGGCGTGAAGAAAGTGTCGATGGAACTGGGCGGTCACGCCCCGGTCCTGGTGTTCGATGATTTCGATCCGGTGGCGGCTGCCGAGATCTGTGCGGCGACCAAATTCCGCAACTGCGGTCAGGTCTGCATTTCACCGACGCGCTTTTACGTGCATCGCGACAGCTACGGCGCGTTCTCTTCCAGATTTGCCGACATCGCCCGGTCGCTCAAAATAGGGCGCGGCATGGATGAGGGTGTGCAGGTGGGGCCGATGGCCAATCGCCGCGGCCTGGAGACGGTCCGGCGCATGACGGACGATGCATTGTCGCGGGGAGCCCAGCTTCTTGCCGGCGGCAAGGCCCCCGCGGGGTTCAACAAGGGGCATTTCGTCGAGCCGACGGTATTGGGCGAGGTGCCGGACGATGCGCTTGTCATGACCGAAGAGCCGTTCGGCCCGATCGCGCCCATCACGACGTTCGACGATTACGATGATGTCATCGAGCGGGCGAACGCGCTTCCCTTCGGCCTCGCCGGCTACTTGTTTTCCAACGACTTGAGCGTGGCGACGCGCGCCTATGAAGACCTCGAGGTGGGTATGGTCGGCGTCAACGAGATGCTGCTAGCCACAGCCGAGGCGCCCTTCGGCGGCGTCAAGGAAAGCGGCATGGGCCGGGAAGGCGGCTCTTTCGGGATCCATGACTACCTCGACCCGAAATACGTCAAGATAAAGCTGGCGGGGTAGTCACAATGGCAGAAGACAAGTCGACGGGCCTCGCCGGAGGCCTGACCAATTATGGCGACCGCGATTTTTCGGTTTACCTGCGCAATTCCTTCGCCTCTTCGATGGGCTATTCGCGCGAGATGCTGAAGAAGCCCATCGTCGGCATCGCGAACAGCTTTTCGGGCTTCAACAACTGCCACCGGCACTTTCCCGAACTGCTTGAGGCCGTCAAGCGCGGGGTTCTGCTCGGCGGCGGGCTGCCGATCGAATTCCCCACCATCTCGCTGGGTGAGGTTTTTCTGAGCCCGACAAGTCTCAAATTCCGCAACCTGATGTCGATGGACACCGAGGAGATGATCCGCGCCCAGCCGATGGACGCGGTGGTGCTGATGGGTGGGTGCGACAAGACGGTTCCGGCGCAGTTGATGGGTGCCGCCTCGGCCGATCTGCCGGCGATCCAACTGGTTGCCGGCCCGATGATGACGTCACGCTATGGCGACGAACGTCTCGGCGCCTGCACCGATTGCCGCCGCTTCTGGGGCAAGTATCGCGCCGGCGAAATTACCACGGAGCAGATCAACGACATCGAGGGAAGGCTGGCCACCACCGCCGGCACCTGCGCCGTGATGGGCACGGCGTCGACCATGGCATGCATCGCCGAGACGCTCGGAATGTCGTTGCCCGGGACAGCCGCCATTCCGGCGGTCCATGCGGACAGGCTGCGTGCCGGCGAGGCTTCGGGACTGGCCGCGGCGCGGATGATTGCCAATCCCATCCGGCCCCGCGACGTGATCACCGAAAAGTCGGTCGAAAATGCGCTTCGTGTGCTGCTCGCCCTCGGAGGATCGACCAACGCGATCATTCACCTGACCGCCATCGCCGGACGGCTGGGCATCAGGATTCCGCTCAAGAAACTGAACGAGCTGTCGGATACCACACCGGTCTTGGTCAATCTCAAACCCGTCGGCTCCGACTATATGGAGGACTTCTTCCATGCGGGCGGTGTGGGCGCGGTGTTGCGCGAACTCAGGCCTCTGTTGCATCTCGACACGATGTCGGTGACCGGCCAAACCCTGGGAGACCGGCTCGAGCAAGACCCAGGGTACGTGGATCGCCGGATCATCTCAGCTGCCGACCAGCCGCTGGAACCCGAGGGCGGACTGGTGTCGCTGTTCGGCAATCTGGCGCCCCGCGGCGCCATCCTAAAACGGTCGGCGGCCGACAAACGGCTTTTCGAGAAAGAGGGCCGGGCCGTCGTTTTCGATTCGCTCGAAGATCTGGCGAACCGTGTCGACGATCCGGATCTCGATATCTCGCCGGACGATGTCATGGTGTTGCAGAATGCCGGCCCGAAAAGCGATTCCGGCATGCCCGAGGCCGGATATCTTCCGATTCCGAAAAAACTCAGTGCCATGGGCGTCAAGGACATGCTGCGGATCTCCGATGCGCGGATGTCCGGCACGGCTTTCGGGACGATCGTTCTTCATGTGACGCCGGAAAGTGCGGTGGGCGGCCCGCTGTCGCTGGTGCGGACGGGGGACCGAATTCGACTGTCCGTGAAAGAAAAACGCATCGAGCTGCTGGTCGACGACGAGGAGCTCCAGCGTCGCCGCTCGGCCGCCGGCCCGCGGGTCAGACGGCTCGAAAGCAGGCGCGGTTACGATCGGCTCTACGCCAGCGAGGTCGGCCAGGCCGACGAGGGATGCGATTTCGCGTTCCTGTTGCCGATCGAACAGGAAGAAGCTCAATCCGGGGGAACCAGATCATGAAAATCGGAACGCCGCGAGAAGTCTTTCCCGGCGAGAACCGGGTCGCGATGACGCCAAATTCGGCCATCCAGCTGCAAAAGCTCGGCCACAAATGCCTGCTCGAAACGGGCGCCGGTGCGGCTGCCGGATATTCGGACGCGGCGTATCGTGAAGCGGGGGTTCGAATTGTGAACTCCGCGTCCGAGTTGTGGGACGAAGCCGAGATCGTCGCCAAGGTTCGCCAGCCCGATCCAACCGAGATCGACCGGCTTCGTCCGGGGCAGACCTTGATTTCCTTCTTCAATCCCGGAGGCAATGCGGCCGGACTGGAAGGAGCGAGAGCGAAGAAAGCCACCGTGATCGCCATGGAAATGGTGCCCAGGATCAGCCGCGCGCAGAAGATGGACGCACTCTCTTCGATGGCCAATATCGCCGGTTACCGGGCGGTGATCGAGGCCGGGAACAATTTCGGCCGCTTCTTCACCGGCCAGATCACCGCCGCTGGCAAGGTTCCGCCGGCCAAGGTCCTGGTCATCGGCGCGGGTGTTGCCGGTCTTGCGGCTATCGGCACATCGACCTCGCTGGGCGCCGTCACCTATGCCTTCGACGTGCGGCCCGAAGTGGCCGAACAGGTCGAATCCATGGGTGCCGAATTCGTCTACCTGGATTTCCAGGAAGACCAGCAGGACGGCGCTTCGACAGGGGGCTATGCCTCCGTTTCATCGCCGGAATTTCTCCAGGCCCAGCTGGCGAAGTTTCGCGAATTGGCGTCCGAAATGGACATCGTCATCACCACGGCACTGATCCCCAACCGCGATGCGCCCGAGCTCTGGACCGAGGACATGGTTGACTCCATGAAGCCCGGATCGGTGATCGTCGACCTGGCCGCCGAAAAGGGCGGCAACTGCAAGCTGACGGTGGCGGACGAGAAGATCGTCACCGACAATGGCATCACCATCATCGGCTACACCGACTTCCCGAGCCGCATGGCGACACAGGCGTCCGACCTTTATTCCACCAACATCCGCCACATGATGGCGGACCTGACGCCCGGCAAGGACGGCATCGTCCGGCACGACATGGAAGACGACGCCATCCGCGGTGCGACCGTTACGCATGAAGGGGAAATCACCTTCCCGCCACCACCGCCGAAAGTGCAGGCGATCGCGGCGCAGAAACCGAAAGCGCCGGAAAAGACGCCAGAAGAAATCAAGGCCAATGAAGCGGCCATGGCGGCAAGGGCCGGGCGCCAGCAGATCGGCCTTCTGGTCGTCGGCGGCCTGCTGATGCTGCTGATCGGACTCTATGCGCCCGCCAGCTTCATGCAGCACTTCATCGTCTTCGCGCTGGCGGTATTTGTCGGCTTCCAGGTGATCTGGGGCGTTGCCCACGCGCTTCATACGCCGCTGATGGCGGTGACGAACGCCATCTCGGGCATCATCATCCTCGGGGCGCTGCTGCAACTGGGGACCAGTCTGCCGGTCGTGACCGTCCTGGCGGCCGTCTCGGTGTTGATTGCGACCATCAACATCGTCGGGGGCTTCATGGTGACGCGCCGCATGCTCCAGATGTTCCAGAAATCCTGACCGCCGGAGAAATGCCATGACCTCGGAATTGCTCAACGCGGAACTGCAGACAGCTGCCTATATCGCGGCGACCGTGCTTTTCATTCTGTCGCTCGGCGGGCTGAAAGACCAGGAGAGCGCTAAGCGCGGCGTCTGGTACGGCATCGTCGGCATGGCGATCGCGGTTCTTGCCACCATCCTCGGCCCCGGTGTCGCCATCGATGCCACGCTGATCGTGACCATCGCCATCGGGGCGGTGATCGGCGTCATTGTTGCGCAGCGGGTCGAGATGACCGGCATGCCGCAACTGGTGGCGGCGCTTCACAGCTTCGTCGGCCTTGCGGCGGTCTTTATCGGCATCAACTCCGACCTGACCGAGCATCACTTCGCCTCCAATGCCGAAGCGGTCATTCACGAAGTGGAGATTTTCCTTGGCGTTTTCATCGGTGCCATCACCTTCACCGGCTCGGTCGTCGCATATGGCAAGCTCGCCGGGCGTATCTCTGGCAAGGCGCTGATTCTGCCCGGTCGGCACCTGTGGAACGGAGCCATGGTTGTGGCTTCGCTCGTTCTGATGGCGATGTATATGGGCGGCGCCGGCAGTTGGACGCTCTACGCCATGACCATCATTGCCTTTGTCGTCGGCGCGCATCTGGTGTTGGCGATCGGCGGTGCCGATATGCCGGTCGTGGTCTCGATGCTCAACTCCTATTCGGGGTGGGCGGCGGCGGCGACCGGCTTCCTGCTGGGCAACGATCTGCTCATCGTCACGGGGGCCCTGGTAGGGTCGTCGGGCGCCATCCTCTCCTACATCATGTGCAAGGCGATGAACCGCCACTTCCTGTCCGTCATCCTCGGTGGATTCGGCAACACCGCCGGTCCGGCAATGGACATCGAAGGCGAACAGATCGCCATCGATGCGGAGGGCGTTGCCGCGGCGCTCGATGACGCCGACAGCGTGATCATCGTGCCCGGCTACGGCATGGCGGTTGCCCAGGCGCAGCAATCGGTTTCCGAACTGACACGCCGTCTGCGGGCCCAGGGCAAGGACGTCCGCTTCGGAATCCACCCGGTGGCAGGGCGCTTGCCGGGACATATGAACGTGCTGTTGGCCGAGGCAAAGGTCCCGTACGACATCGTTCTTGAGATGGACGAGATCAACGACGATTTCCCCGAAACCGACGTGGCCATCGTCATCGGCTCGAACGATATCGTGAACCCGGCGGCGCAGGAGGACCCCACTTCGCCCATCGCCGGCATGCCGGTCCTGGAAGTCTGGAAGGCCAAACAGGTATTTGTGTCGAAGCGGGGGCAGGTAACCGGCTATTCAGGCATCGAAAACCCGTTGTTTTATAAAGAAAACACCCGAATGTATTACGGCGATGCAAAAGCCTCCCTCGACACTCTGCTCACCATGACCAAATAATGGTGGAACGGTGTCCTTTCCCTTTGCCCCTGCGGCAGGCCCACGGGTTTATTGGGCCGATCATCAATTCGTTCGTCTCGTTCACTGCTTGACGTGCGCTCCAGAGTCGAGAGCCAGAGGATGAAATTCCTGATCTATGTCAGTCAGGCTGTCAAACCGTTCGCACAGAAGCAGTTGAAGGAGCTGCTCGATCAAAGCCGGGCGCGGAATGCTCAGGACGGTATTACAGGCTTGCTGGTCTACCGCCTCAATCCCGATTTTGATCGCGGCAATTTTCTGCAGGTACTCGAAGGTCCGGATGCGGTCGTCGGCGAAGTCTGGCGCCGGATTGCCGGGGATCGCAGGCACCACACTGTCGTCATGATCGAAGAGGGAAAAATCGAAAGCCGCATGTTTGCGGATTGGGCCATGGGCTTCAAGAATATAGACGCTGAAGACCTGCGCGGTTTTCCGGGCTTTGTGGACCTGGGCAGCGATGCGTTCTGGAAAGAGGCGAATGCTGGGGAGCTTTGCCAGGCGCTGGAATTGCTAAGGAGCTTTTATGACGGCGCGTGAAGCAAATGGCCAGATTTGATGGGCAGCGATCGTGACGGATTTTGGGTTGCTAACAACAGTCGGCCTTCTTTGTGACACATCCCGGCGTTGTGATATCCTCCGCACCAATCACCGCGGAGGAGCCAGCCATGTTCAAGAAGGTCCTGATCGCCACCGACGGTTCGGAACACGCCAGCAAGGCTGTCGGCATCGGCGCCGACATCGCATCCAAATACGATGCCGAAGTGTTGCTGGTCCATGTTCTGATGCGCCACGAGGTTTCCGACGACCTGAAGCGCATGGTCGAAATCGAGCATCTGGCGGACGAGCGCGGAGAGCCGCTGGCGACCATCGTCGCCGCCGTGCCGAGCGGCCGCTATCCGGCCGTCACGATCACCCAGAAAAGCCCGGAACCGGATCCGCTGCTGAATGCCATCGGCCAGCAATTGCTGCGCCTGGCGGAAGAGACCGTGCGCGGGCACGGCGTCACCAAGGTCAGCCAGCGCATCGAGGACGGCAAGACGGTCAACGTCATCCTCGATCTGGTCAAGTCGGAAGAGGTCGATTTGCTGGTGGTCGGAGCGCGGGGTCTCACCGATGCCCACGCGCTGCTCATGGGCAGCGTGTCGCACAAGCTGGCGCACCTGTCGCCGGTCACCTGCGTCGCGGTGAAATAGGACGCCGGTTTAGGCCGCGACGGATTTCAGCTGCTCTTCCATCAGCCGCCGGTATTCGTGGAAATCGACCTCCACGGCGTGTCGGGTCGAGGCCTGGAATCGCCTGGCGTCCAGCGCGTGCTCGCGGGCGAGACGGTCGTCGATGTCGGCGGGCCGGTTCCATTTGCCGCCGATCGAGTGCGCGGCGATTTCCGATTGATAGTCGGCCAGCGCCCAGATGCAGCCGAGCGGCTGGATCAGGCCGATGAAAAAGATGTCGTCCAGGTCGGGCGGTATCATCTTCATGTAGAGCGGAATACGCAGGCTCTTCGACCAGTCGAAGCGGTCGTCCTTCAGGAACGGGAAACGCGTCTGGTATCCGGTGGCCCAGATGATGGCGTCGAAGTCGCCCGAACCGCCGTCGGCAAACCGCACGGTGCTGCCCGATGCCGATTGCGTCGCAGCCCGGATCGTCACCTTGCCGTGGGTGAGCTGTTCGAGAATGTCGGTGTTGAGCGTCGGATGCACCGACAGGATTTCGGCGCTCGGCTGCGGCAGCGAATAGCGCTCATAGGGGCCGACGACGATGCGCAGGCCGAGGCCAAGCAGCGCATGGCGAAGGAAACGCGGCAGCCGATGGAGTTTGCGGTACTGGATGTCGATCGGGCGCCCGAACACGGTTTTCGGCACGATATACTGAGGCGTTCGCAGCGACAGGCTGACATGGTCGGCGACGCGCGACAGCGCCGCGGCGATGTCGCAGGCCGAATTGCCAGCGCCGACGACCAGCACGCGCTTGCCTTCAAAACCGCGGGATGTCCGGTAGTCGGCGGAGTGCAGCTGGTGGCCGTCGAACGAACCTTCGAGTTGCGGCGTAAATGGAATCCTGTGGTGTCCGGAGGCGACGATCAGGTGATCGGCCGTCTCCTCATGGCTGCCCTCGGCATCGCTGACCGTCAGCCGCCAGCCGCCTTCGGGCCGGTGTTCGGCGCTTTCCACCCGTGAATTCAGCCGGATATGGCGATGCAGATCGAAACGGTCGGCATAGGTCTGGAAATAGGCCAGGATCTGCCGGTGCGAGGGGAAATCCGGATAATCGTTCGGCATCGGGAAATCCCGAAACCCCGATAGCCGGCGCGAGGAGATGATATGGGCGCTGTCGTAGACGCTCGGCCGCTCCGCGTCTTCGCTATAGGCCCACAAACCGCCAATGACATTGTAGCCCTCATGGCAGACAAGGTCGTCAATGCCGTTTTTTTCCAGATTGCGGACCGCCGTGAGGCCGCACGGGCCAGCCCCGACGACACAGACCCTGTGGTGTCGTGACGGCCGGTCGGCCGCTTTTCGCTTTGCCTGTGCTTCGCTCATGGATGGTCCGGTTGAAAATATCCAGCCTGCGCATACGCCAACTGTGGCAGGCACACAACGGCTGCACGAAAAATTGTTGCCGGCCGCGTCCGATCGGGCTGGTCAACCAACAGTTTCAATACTATTGCCAAGTTTGGAGGCCACATTTGTCACAATAGGTTGCGGAGTAAGTTGACAATGAAACAGGTTGCACGCCTCGCTGCCACGATACCGCTCGTGGCAGTGCTTTTTGCGGTCACGGCATGTACAACCATCAGTTCCGGCGCGACAGGCGCCCAACACTACGCCGCGGCCAATCCTGCCGCCGAGGAATCCCCTCAGATCTACATGTTCCGTGGTGGATTCAATGGCGTGTTCTCTACCGGGATCAACGATATGGCGACGGAACTTCGCAACCGTGGCGTGCCGGCGCAGTCGCTGAGCTGGGCCCGCGAGAACGCTGTGGTTTACGACATCAAGCGCGCCTATGCGAAAGGCAATGCCGGGCCGATCATTCTGGCCGGTCACTCGCTGGGCGCCGAGGCTGTGGTCAAGATGGCCCGCAAGCTGACCGACAGCGGCATTCCGGTCGATCTCGTCATCGTGTTCGATGCGCTCGGTTCGTCGGGCGTGCCGAAGGGCGTGAAGCGGTTCGTCAACTACCGGGCGTCGGGCTGGAAGAACTTCCCCGGTGATTTCAAACCCGATCCGGGCTTCGACGGGCAACTCGTCAATGTCGATATCCGCACCCTGCCGAATCTCGACCGGGCCAGCCACTGGAATATCGTCAATCAGGAAGAGCTGCAGAGACTGGCTGTCGAGGAAATCGCGACCGCCTACGGGAAACGCAGCTAGGTGCGGTTTTGGAGCGTAGCCGGAGTGGTTGCCGCGAAGTCGGGATGTTGGGGGCCTCTGCCTTGAATAGAGTTGTATCGCTTGCTTCGTCGGTCGCCGTGCTGGGTGTTCTGGGTCTGCTAACCGCCTGTAGCACAACGGAAACCGGCTCGACGCAAGCAAGGGCCTTTACGGCAACGCCGCTTCCGGCGACACAGAAGGTGGACAGCGCGCAGGTCTATATGTTCCGCGGCGGACTCGGCGATCTGTTTTCGAGCGGCATCAACGACATGGCGGCGGAACTGCGCAGCCAGGGCGTGCCGGCGCATGCGCTGAGCTGGACCAACGAGGGCGCGGTCCTGTCCAAGATCGAAAAGGCCTATGCGCAATACAAGCAGGGCCCGATCATTCTGGTTGGCCATTCCCTCGGCGCCGGTGCTTCCAATCGCATCGCCCGCTCACTGACGGCGGACGGCATCCCGGTCGACCTCGTCATCGTCATGGATTCGCTTGCCACGCCGCCGGTGCCCAAGGGCGTTCAGCAATTCGTCAACTACAAGGCGTCCGGTAATCGCAACGATCCGGGCGGCTTCAGGGCCGGGCCCGGCTTCGACGGGCGCCTGGTCAATATCGATATCCGCAACCTGCCGGAGCTAGAAAACGCCGGTCATTTCTCCATGGTTCAGCAGGACGCCCTGCAGCAACGGATCATGAGCGACATTCTGGCGGCCTATCGCAAAGGTTGAGAATTCGATCCCTTTGACGATTCCGAGACGATATACGGCCGCCGGTGACCGGTACGATCATTTCCGTGTGGGCTCCAGTGAGTCAATCCGTTGTCCGGATCGGCCGACACCGCCCCTTCCCGCCTGAGATTGGAAAAGCAGCGGCTTGGCTGTCCGAGACGGTATCGGGCGGTGAAATCGGCGCCTGAAGTCTGCCTGTGGATCGGTTTGCCAGCGGGTCTCGACTGCTGCTCATCCCGCGCGACAATTCAGGGGAATTTGCAGCAACAGGCGCGGAAATGATTGCAACCTGAGAATGTGAAAAAGATCTGCGAAGTATTTCCAACAGGACTTCCAGAGCCTGCCCGGTTGTTCGTCAATCGAAAAAAGTTGCGAAGGCCGATCATCAAGGATGTCGAATCTGCTATAAACCAAGTTCCCGATGGGGTCTTGAATTGCTTGAATGGATATGGGGGATCATCCATGAAAGGAATCCGGCAATTTGCGACAATACTCACCATGCTCGCCGGTGTTGCCTTCCTGGTCGGTTGCACAGCAACCGAGACGGGCACGACGCGAGCCGCGATGCCGCATCTTCAGACTGCCAAGGCCAAACGGGCGCAGGTTTACCTGTTTCGCGGGCTCGCCGATGTGTTCTCGCTCGGCATCAACGACATGGCGGCCGAATTGCGCCGCCAGGGCGTTCCAGCACACGCGCGCGGATGGACCGCCGAGGACGCAGTCCTGGCGACGATCAAAAAGGCCTACGCCAAAAACCGCCGCGGTCCGATTATCCTGGCGGGGCATTCGCTTGGAGCCGGCACATCCTTCAGGATAGCGCAGGCGCTGACGGCCGAAGGCATCCCGGTCAATCTGGTCATCGTCATGGACATGCTCAGTTCTCCGCCCGTGCCCAAGGGCATCCGGCGGTTCATCAGCTACAAAGCATCGGGTGACCGAAACGAGTCCGGCAGTTTCAAGGGCGCTCCCGGCTTCAGGGGCCGGCTCATCAATGTCGATATTCGCAGTCTGCCCGACCTCGACAATGCCGGCCATCTGAACATGGTTTACCAGCCGGAGTTCCAAGAGCGGGTCGTGAAGGAGATCCTGCGGGCCTACCGCAGGGGCTGAACGCAATCCCGCCGGCAGTTCGCGATGAGGGGCGGCCCGACGCTCGACGCCGGGCCGCAGTGAGCGGATCGTGGGGCCGTCAAAGGCCGGAAACGAATGCCCCCAGATCGGCGTTGAAGCGCTGCGGATCTTCCAGGAACGGCGCGTGACCGAGGTTCTCGTAGACGATGCGCCTGGTCGTGCCGCCGCCGGACTCGACCAGTTCCTGCATGATTTCGGTCGAACGCGGCAGCACATGCTGGTTCTTCGCGCCGTGCAGGAGCAGGACCGGCACGCTGACCGTCTTCAGCGTCGGCGAATGGTCGAGCGGGCCCTGGGTGACGAAGCGGTCGATCACCATCGCCCGCCGGACGAAGGGCGGCGTCTGCAGGTTATAGGCAAGCGCTTCGGCCATGACCGCCTCGGGCAGCGGCGCACCGGGCACCATCGCCAGGAAGCGTTTCGTGCCGGCGAGCTGCCGCCCGTAGTCCCCACAGGTCTTGGCGGCGTCGCAGCCGTCCAGGTCGGCTCCCGGCGGGCCGGCGGGAATGCCGGCCATCGGACCAGTGTTTTCGATGACGCCCGGTCCGAGCACCGGCTCCGGTCCGCCATCCTGCGGCGGCCGCAGGTCGAGATTGTAACCGGTGGCGACGAAGACCAGGGCGGCCAGGCGGTCTTGGCCGTGCGCCTGAACGTAGTCGAGTAGCGGCAGGCCGCCATAGGACCAGCCGACCAGCACAACGTCGTTGAGGCCCTTGGCGTCGATAACCGCCGCGATGTCGTCGGCCCATGACTTGCTCGCCACGTAATGCGCCGGGTCCTCGGGCTTCGACGAATAGCCGTGGCCGCGCAGATCGAAGGCGATCAGCCGGTGGGTCTTGGCGAGGTCGCTCTCAAGCTGCTGGCGCCAGGCGGCGGCACTTTGCGAAAAGCCGTGCACGAAGAGGATCGGCGGGCCGGACGGATTGCCGGTTTCGACCACCGACAGATGAACGCCGTCGGGCGCTGCGACCGTCGATCGATCGAGCGCAACGGCATTTGTCGCCGCGACCGACGCGGCAAGCACGGCGGCCAGGGCCGCCTTGACGATGGTTTTCATGTCCCGAACTCCCGGTTTGTTGAGGCATTGGCGGAAGTATGGGACAATCGGAAACCGCCGCAATCGCTACAAATAGCGAGGCGCAGGGAGGACATTTCACCGTGAAAACCCAGGATCTGGAGGACCTGGCTTTTATCGCCCACGAGCTTGCCCAGCCGGATCATCGGCCGATCCTGGCACGCAAGCGGCTGGCGGAGCGGCTGTTGTCGCTGTTCAGAGCCGATTTCCTCGGCCAGACCCAATGGAACGGCCGCGAGCGGCGGTTCGAAAAACCGCTCTGCTACAATCGCGACCAGGACATGTCGTGGGCCTATGAAAGCCACTACCAGTTCTGCGATCCGTTCTCGCACAGGATCCGTCCCCGCCGCGATGCGACGCCGGTCTACGAGGTTATCTCCCGGGCTGAGCTGGAGCGCACCGAATACCATGCGGATTTTCTCCGCCCCTACCGGGTCGCGCACGGTCTCGACCTCTATCTCTATGAGGGCGAGCGCAATATCGGCGACCTGCGCATCTGGCGCCGGTCCGCCGACCGTGCGTTTTCGCGCGACGACAAGCGGCTGCTCAACGCGCTGCGGCCGATGCTGAAGAACGCCTATCAGTCGATGCTGAGCGGCGATTTGCTGGAGGAGGCGGTCAGTGGTTCGGAATTCATGCTGGTGGCGGCCTCGGCGGATCTGCGCCGACGGGTAGCGTCGCCCGCTTTGCTGCGCTGGATCGCCGAACAGCCGGGCCTGACCGAGCAGGCGGTGCTCGATACGGTCATCGCAGCGATTTCCGCAGGGCGCGATCACGGTTCGTACAGCCGCTTCGAGGTGACGATCAACCGGCGCGATGTTTCTGAAGCGTCGCAGTGCGCCTTCATGTGCACGGTGCGTCCGAAGGCCGAAGCCAGATCAGGCGAATCGCTGAGCGCCCGCGAGTTGCAGGTCGGTGTGCTGGTTGCGCGCGGATTGACCGACCGCGAAATAGCCGATGAACTGGACATTTCCTACTGGACCGTACGCACCCATGTCGGCAACCTGCTGCGCAAGCTCGAAGTGCGAAACCGGGTGGAACTGGCCCGCCGGCCGGCGCTTTCGCGTCACGACGGTTAGACGGTCGATCAAAATCGCCAGCTGATCCCGCCGGCGCCGCGAACTTCCCGGTAATCGTCGGATCCGAGCCGTCCTTCCAGTTCGACATTGAAGGACAAAGCTCCATTGTCCGGGCGGAAGCCGATCCCGATACCGGCAAAACCAACGGCTGTCGTTCCGGCAAAATTGCCGCGGAAATCCAGCGGCAGGCCGGCCACCGTGGCGTTCACGCTGTTGTTGCCCAGGTTGAACAGGCCGTCGGCTCCGAGCCATGCGTCGACCGACAGAGTGCCGGTGTCGTTGCGCCATCGACCCAGGCGGCGCTGCAGCTCTGCCCCCAACGCCGCGACCTGGACGGTGCGGCTCGCGACCGTGAGATTGGCAGAGGAACCGGTCTCCTGATAGCCGTCCAGGAACAGGGCCGCATACCGACCGCCGATGCTCACCGCGGTCCGGTCGTCGAGTTGGCGGGTGACGGTGAGCGCCGGCGACAGGAAATAGCCGTCGTAGTCGGCCGATGCGGTTTCAAGGCCGCCCGGAGCCATGTTGTTGGCGACGGTCCGCTTCGAGTTGTGATGCGCATAGCCGGCGATCAGCGCCATGTCGAAACGGAGCGAGTCGTGCTGCGCGCCGGCATAGATGCCGCCAAGGGCCGATGTGACGCCAATCGTCTGGGTGTCGTTGTCGGTTTCGAAATGGCTGTAGGATCCACCGGCGAACAGGCCGTAAACACCGTTGTCGCGGAGGATATGCCCGCCGGCAAGGCCGCCGCCATAGGCCTGGTCCGCCCCGGTCACCGCGCCGGAGCCGGATTGTGTCTGGTAACCGCCGAAGCCACTGACCCAGCCGCGGGGGCCGTCGCCCGCCTGTCCGGAACCTGCATTGTCGAAGCCGAAAACGGCGCTGCCCGGGACAACGTCTCGGCCGGCAGCGTCGCGAACCGCATCCTGGACGGTTCCGGTGAGCGTCTGCAGCCACGGCTCGGCGGTCGCAAAGCCGGTCGGGTCGACCGTGACGACGAGGCCGTTGGCGCTGTCGTTGACGAAGGGTGCCGCCGCATCGAGCGTCGAAAACCCACCGGCATAGTCGAGCACGACGTTCTGGCCCGCCGGAATGGTCAGTTTTTCGTCGATTCCGTCGAAACGGACGAGCCCCTCGATCACGGAACCCGGCATGAGGACCAGCTCGGTGCCGATGCCGACGATGCCGATCGCATCAGGGCCGCCATCGGTGCGGACCGTGCCGTAGTTGACGATCAGCGAGTTGTCGCCCTGGGAGCCGATGCCGGCCTTCTGGCCGACGGCGGTGCCGTAATTGATGACGGTGGCATTGTCGCCGATGGAAAAAATGCCGTCCTCGTCGCCGCTCACCGTGCCGAAATTGGTTACGGTCGCAAACGCTCCGCCCGAGCGGATGCCATGGATGTCGACGACGGCGCCCTGGGGATCGCCGTTGACGGTGCCGCGGTTGACGACGACGGCGTGGTCTCCGTCCGACCGGATACCATGGTTGAGTGCGTCGATCGTGCCGGTGTTGGTGATGATGGCGTTGCTGCCGGTCGAGCGGATGCCGTAGCTGTCGGCGTCGATGGATCCGCTGTTGGTAATGCTCGAAGCGTCACCGTCGGAGCGGATGCCGATGGCGATGTTGCGCGCCTCGATGGTGCCGGTGTTGACGATCGTGGCGCGGTCGCCCTTCGAACGGATCGCGCTGCCGTCCGAACTGCCGCCATCGTCGAGGCCGATGGTTCCGTGATTGACGATTGCCTGATCGGAAGCCGTGCCTTCCACGGCGTCGAGGCCGAAACCGGAGACGTCGATGGCGCCGCCTGCCTCGACCGTCAGCGTGTCGCCGGCTCCGCCGAGGATCTGCGGCACGGTTACGGTGTCGCCGGAGGGGATGACGATGTCCTGCGCCCAGCCCTGGACGGGTACCAGGAAGCCGGCGGAAATCAGCAGGATGTCCGGCCGGCAAAGCGCTTTGAAGAAAAATGTCGCAGGCATGAGTTCGGCCGCCGCTCGCGTGACTCGTTACGGCAACAATCAATCAGTTGCGGCCGACGCTGTCACTTCAAATGTCGCATCGAAACTGGCTGCCATGCCGACCGGCCGTTCAGTACGGGACTTCCGACGCCAGGGCCAGGGCGACATCATAGACCTTTTCGTTGGAGCGCCGCAGTTCCTCCTGGTCCTCGGGCGCTAGCGGATCGAGGAAGGTGCGGCGCAGCGGCAGCGCGTCCCAGACGCTCAACAGCGACAGGGCGGAGGCTCCATAGTGGTCGGCCACCGCGACGACCGCCGAGGTTTCCATGTCGACCGACAGCAGGCCTTCGGCGGCCCAGGCGTCGCACATGGCGTCTGACTGGGCGAAGAGGCTGGGCCAGGTCAGGTGATTGCCGCGGCGGGTGCGAACGGCCTCCGCTTCGAGCAGGGCTTCCGCCCGGTCGACCCAGGCTGCGGTCGTCTCGACGGTTTCGCCGGCGCCATAGATCTGGGCGATGCCGTCGCGCGCCGCGCAGCGCTCCGGCAGGATCACCATGCCGGTCGTGGCGGCGACATCCAGCGTGCCGCAGGTGCCGATCTGGATCAGCAGCGGAGTGCCGAGCTGGCCGAACACATGCGCCGGCTCAACCGCCCGCGCCGCGCCATAGGCGCAGCAATAGGCAACCGTCGCGTCGCCGAAGCGGCCCAGATACATTTCCGGAAACGGTAATTCGCGCACGTCATCGAGTTTCGCCAGCCGGTTTTCGGTCGCCGACTTGCGCCACCACGTGCCTTCGAGAATGAGCGCTTGCGGCTCCTTGCCAGGCGGCAGGTCGAGGGCTTCGCGCCAGATGTCGGCTGGGTAGTCGAGGATGGCCATGCGGAAGCGCCTTCCGGCCGAGTGTCGGCCCGTTCGAGTTTGCGTCGAACCCATTGGTAGAGCCTTGCGGCTTTGCGGTCGAGGCCCGGACGGACCGCTCCATCCTGGCCGGGGGAGGGGATGGAGCGGTCCTGGCCCGATCGGGCCAGTGCCGGCGCCCTTGCGCCGGCAATCCCGATGAGCGCTTGTCTAGGGCCTGACCCGCTGCCGGGTGCCGCTGTTTCCGCGCGGGCCGGTGCGGGTGACGGTGCAGCCATTGCCGGCGGTGCAGCGGCCGGTCTTGCTGGCCGTCGCGCCACCCGGGGCGGTGACGGTCTTGGCCCCGGCGCAGTTGCCGTTGCGGCAGGCGCCGCCGCTGGTCACGGTGTTGCCGTTCACTCCGGTTACCGAACGCGCTCCTCCGCAGACATTGCCGATGCATCCGCTTGCACCCGTTACCGCGCCATTGGGCGGTGGCGGCGCGTAGTAGACGTTCCAGTTGCGGTACCACGGATAGGCCGGATAGTAGGTGTCCCAATAGACGCGGCTGTAGGTCACGACAGGCACGCCGATCACGCCGACGGTGGCGGGCGTGACGGTCACCGGCGTGCCGTCACTGGTGACCCGAATGTAGCTGGCGGAAGCCCAGCCGCGTTGGCTTCCATAGGCGATGTCACACCAGGATGCGTTGGCGTTGCAGCCGTAAAGCTGCACGGGTGCCGATTGCGGAACCACGGTGACGACGGGATATTGCGTCGAGGGGCCGGCCCGCAGGTTGAGGTCGGCGGTTACCGTCGCCGAGCTGGCGGCCTTTGCGGGGGCCGACAGGGCGACGAGCGCGACCAGGGCGCAAAATAGGAAATTGGTTTTCATGGCGGTCGCTCCAAACAGGGCGTCAGGGCGGTCAGGATTGCAGTTTCTGCAAACACAGGCCGGCGGATTGGGCGTTGTCTTCAGCCACCTGGCGGGTCATTTCTCCCGACAGGACCAGGCCGCGGGCTTGCTTGCGCACGACGCTGCGCAAGTCCGACGTCGCCGTGACGTGCGGTGCGGAGGCGGCGTAGATCTGATGCGCGGGCGGCGAAAGCGTCGCGGCGCATGCGTCGCCCTCGGATTTTCCGGCGAGCGCCGGAGCCGGTAGCAGAGCGATGGCCAATACAGGATGGGGCGGTAAAAAGTCGATTCCACGGAGCATTGCTGTGCTTTATGATGAGGCATGTTGACTTTGCGCGATCGACGGACGAATGATCTCTTTGATCACTGGTCCTTTCTTGGGGAGAAACGCCGGCAGTTACTGGAACGATCCTGGGCCGGTGTTTTTCGTTGTCATCTTCTTCAGGCTCTTCCGGTCGAAGCTTTTTGCGGTCATTTCAACGACCGTCTTGGCCGACCCTCGAAAGATCTTCATGTTGTCATCGGCGCCCTGCTGTTGCAGCAGTTACAGGATCTGACTGACGCACAAACGGTGGAAGCTCTTGCCTTCAATATGGCTTGGCACTACGCCCTTGACATCAGAACGGAATCTGACAGCTATTTTTGCGAAAAGACCGTCCGAAACTATCGCCGCCGTGTCATTGATGACGGTCTCGACGAGGTCATGTTTCGCGCGTTGACGGATCGTTTGATGGTTGCATTCGATGTTGATGCGAGCCGACAACGGATGGACTCGACAGCTCTTCGCTCGGCAATGCGCAGTCTGACGCGGCTCGGCATCGTTGTCGAGGGGATCGCAAAATTCGTTCGCGAGCTCTCGCGCCATCATCCTGATTTGCATGCCCGGATCAGTACGGATGTGATCCGCCGCTATGTCGACCGTGAGGGCGATAGCGCCTTTGCCCACACTGCTCCAAGCGTTTCCAGACGACGCCTTGGCGAGGCTGGCCAGGACCTCCTGGCTATTGTTATGCAATTCCGCGACACACCGGCGGCGACGCTTGAAAGTTTTGTCATTCTTGAGCGGGTTCTCCGTGATCAATTCGAAATCAGTGATCGAGACGACGACAAGGCCGGCCTCACTGCGGTCATTCGTGATCCCAAGGATGTGCCCTGTGACACCGTTGGTAATCCGGCCGATCCCGACGCCAGCTTCAACGCGCACAAAGGTCATGGCTATCTCGCACAGATCGTTGAAACGTACTGTGAGGATGAAGAGAGTGGGAATGGGGGCATCGCGATGGCGCCTAATCTGATCACCTATGTGAGCGTCAATAAAATGACGATCCACGATGGTCACCGTCTGCCGGATGCGCTCGACGAACTTGCCGCACGCTCGCTGACGCCAAAGGTCATGCTGGCCGATTCCCACTATGGCTGCGACGACAATATGGCGCTGACCAAAGAACGTGATATCGACCTCGTAGCGCCTGCTCGACCAGCCAAAGGCGCGCGCTCCGGGCGGATCACCCTGGAGGACTTCGTCCTCGATGACCGGGGACTGGTTGTCCGGTGCCCGAATGATGTCGCGCCCGTCTCGGTCTCAGCCGCGACGGTCAAGCTGCAGGCCCGTTTTGACCTGTCCATCTGCCGGGCATGCTCGCATGCGCAGCAATGCCCGGTAAAGGCGGCCAGGAATGACAGCCAATTTGCGCGGTTCCAATACACCCCAAAAAGGGCCGCATATCAAAAGCGTCGGTTGTATGAGAAGAGTGAAGCCTTTCGCGACATTTATCGCTGGCGCGCCGGCATCGAAGCAACCATGTCCCGCCTCAAACGCCAGATGAACATGACGAACCTGCGTATCCGAGGCATGAGCGCCATGCGCTATGTCGTCCATCTGCGGGCACTTGGGCTCAACATTCACCGATGTGCCGCTGCGGAGCCGTAAAGTGGCCCGGCAGGGCCAAAACGGCGCACAAAAAATTCTGAAATGGCCGAGGCAGCCATTTCAACATCCGGACCTACCGAAGAACCACAGATTATGATCGATCTGGGAATACTCAGCGCCAAGTTTCCAAATAGCCTTTTTACCGCCCCATCAATACAGTAAGATATCTCATGATGATCTCCATTTATGGTGTTGCGATGCCCATGAGGTATGGTCGGATGGAGCCAATCGCTACTCAGTTTCCAGCTCGGCGAACTTAAAGAGACCGATGCGACAAGCCTCTGATAAAAAACGGATAAATCCGCGTCAACAACGGGCGCGGCAGACCATCGATACGATTCTGGAAGCGACTGCTCAGGTTTTGGAGCGCAACGGCAGCGCTGAATTCACCACCAATCATATCGCCCGGCGCGCCGGTTTCTCGATCGGCACGCTGTACCGCTATTTCCCGCACAAGAAGGCGATCCTGAAGGAAATGGCCGAATCCGCATTACGGATGCATGACGCGACCGCGCGCGAAACCCTGACGCAGCCCGACGTCGCCGACAGC
Organism: Rhizobiaceae bacterium; assembly: GCA_963921345.3. Lineage (GTDB taxonomy): Bacteria > Pseudomonadota > Alphaproteobacteria > Rhizobiales > Rhizobiaceae > Hoeflea_A. Next base: position 58,716 of record OZ001228.1, read on the forward strand.
AAGGACATCATCGCACTGGCGGTCCGAACGACGCTCGATCCCTTCCGGCGCAGCCGTGTGCGCAAGAACATGCTCCTGGAACTGATCCACGACGCCGAATTCGTGGCCAAGGCCAACGCTGCCCAGATGCACACCATCAGCCGCTTTGTCGCGCGCCTCCACGAACTCGATCCGGCCCGCTACCGTGAACCGACGGACCTTTTGTGCATGACCCTATCCGGCGCGCTTCTCGGCAGCATCCGCATGACTCTGTTCTTTCAACCCGAACTGTTGAACGATCCGGAATACGAGCGGGAGCTCTTTGTGATGGTCAGCCATTTCGTCAGCGTGCGGGACGAGCCGTAACGGGGCTATCCAAAACGGCGCGTACGGTCGGGACGGCGGTCTCCGGGCGCGTGAGGTCGAACAGCGCGACTTCGCGATCGAAGGCCTCGACAAGGTCGGCCAATCGGCTTCGTGAATCCGTGGGACCGTTGGGATCCGGACACAACACCGTCGGGTCGCGAACGGCTCCATCCGCTTCGATCGAGGCGAGTTCTTCCTGACCGCGAAACAATCTGAGGCCTCTTCTGTGAAGCGGCGGCAGGCTGTCTTCCATGATGCCGTTCATGTCGATTGCCATCAGGTTTCGCCAGCTGACGACCGCTTCGGTGCAAGCATGGGTCAGCGCCATGGCAGGGTTCATGCCGGCCGCGCTTCCGATCACCGGCCGAGCTCCGTTTCGGTCGCCGCAGATTGCGATTACTATGTTCGCGCCGCTGGGATGGATGAAATGGATCGCTCGCATTTGGCGGCCGAATCCGTCAAGCCAGGTCACGATGTCCTGGAGACCGTCGGTGCTTTCGAGCTCCACGATCTCGGCAGATGCCGTCAATGTTTCGTTCAGCCATGCTTCAACAACTTCATGCTCGACCAATTCCAGAATGGCGCGACCGGCCGCATCGAACACATCGACGCCAATCGAGCAACCGCAGCTGTCGGCAGCCGGCTCGTCCGGCGGCTTGTCAGGATGACCCAGCAGGAGAGTGTGTGAAGGCTTTGGCAGGGACGAGGTCCCGAGGATTCCGAGTGGTGTATGGAATTCGGGGTCGCCGGGCCGGTATTGAACAGAAAATCGTTCCAACGCTTCAAACCGGCACAGCTTCAGAGCCTCGCCTCTATCGGCAGACGCTCCTGCTCCCAGTCGAAATTTCAATTTACCCGGCGGCGGCAGACAACCTTCGGGCAACTGCACCGCACAGACGAAGCCGTATACAGGACAATGTTGCGACAAATCCAGCGCCTGAGGTTCGGTGTAGGCGGTCCCTTGTAGATTTTGGGCCACCTCGTCCAATCGGGCTGATTTGAAACTGGGCAAGGACTTATCCGTATTTGCATTTCTATGCTAACCTACCATAATTGATGGGTATTCTGTCAGGCTGGTTTTGGGGGTTAAGCAATGGCCAGATTTACACTGAAGTCGGGACTGACCAACAAAGATTTGGGAAAGGCAATATTTGCGATAGCTAAAAATAATATGGGTGTATCCGGTGGTCCGGCGTCTGCCCAAATCGCAAACGACACAGATAAGGTGAAAGATCTCCTCGATTCGTCTGTTTCTGCCAGTATTACGCTGGTGTACGACAGCAAGGAGAACATACACATTGTCATTCCGAATATAGCGGATGGCACTTACAACGAAAACGACTTGGCAAATGAGGCGATGGGCGCGATCACCATTATGGGCTGCGCCTCCTAACTGTACAATCCATGGCTGCAGCCCGAAAAACCAAGAAAACGACTGCGGCTGGAAATCCAAGCAACGGACTCAACCGTGTATTGAAGGCCGTTCTTGTTGCCGATGTGGCCGGATATTCGCGCCTTCTGCCCCGCGACCCCGAAGCAACCATCATCAGCCTGAACACTCATCGAGTCAGGATGAAACAGGTCGTGACCGCAAACAGCGGCCGGATGGTCAGTTCCCCCGGCGATTTTCTTTTGGCGCTTTTCAACACCAGCCGGGATGCCCTCGACGCTGCTGTCAGCTTCCTTCAGTGTGATGAGCCCCACGGCAGTCGTGTGAAGCTCAAGTTTCGTGTCGGTCTCCATGTGGGTGACGTGTTCGAGCAGGGGGGCGACTATCTTGGCGTCGCCATCAACGTTGCTTCCCGCCTGCAGCAGGCGGCGCCAATCGGCGGTCTGGTCGCATCCCAGACGTTTCGGGACAGCCTTCCCGGTAATTCGAAGTTTCCGATGACGCCGGTCGGCCTCCTGAATCTGAAGAACATCGATGAACCGATCAACGCCTACGAAATGCGCCTGGTGGACGATCACGATCCGGAAGTCGCCGATACAGCCACTGCCGACGAAGACGAGCCTCCAGCAAGCGACATCCTCGCCGAGGGTGGTGACGGCAAGCCGACAATTGTGGTGCGGCCCTTTCGGGTGATGGGCGATGCACCACGGGCAGCGATCTTCGCCGACGGGCTCTTTGAGGAGTTGCTGACCACACTCGGAATTTTTTCCGATGTTTTTCGCAGCGTCGAGGCGGTCGGTGAGCATCTGAAAACCGACGTTTTCCAGATTTCAGGGCATGTCCGAAACGGTGACCGCCTACGAATAACGTGCCGCCTTACCAATCGGGAATCCGGTGACACACTGTGGTCGGATCGTTTCGATTTCAGCAACGATGCGCATTTCGACGCCCAGGAGCGGATCACGATCGCCGTGGTCACCGCACTTCATATCAAATTGACGCAGGGTGAGAGCGCCCAACTGTGGTCCAACAGATCCACGTCCATACTGGCCTGGGAACAGTTCCACCTTGGAAGAATGAGCGAGGCAAAATACACCAGCGCCAGCAACCGGAGCGCTCAGGGTTACTTCCGCAGAGCAATCGAGCTGGATCAGGAGTTTGTGCCCGCCATCATTGCCCTCGGCTTCAGCCATCTCGACGCGGTCCGGCTCGGTTGGTCGGAAGATGAAGCGAGGAGTGTCGCTGACGCCGATGCATGCGCCAAAGGCGCTGCCCGGATCGATCCGATCGATCCCTACGGAATTGCGCTTGTCGCCTATGTCGAAAGGGCGCGCGGGCAATTTGCGAAGTCGTTGGAAACGATGCGACGGTCGGTCAGGGCCGCGCATCGAAACGGCGAGCTGGTCGGTTACTACGGAAACATGCTCTGGATGCAGGGTGATTCGCAGAACGCGATCGAGCAATACGAAAGGGCGCTGTCCCTCATCCCCCAGCCACCAACATGGATTTACGCCAATCTTGGTCTGGCATTGATTTCGCGCGGCAAAAACAAAGATGCGCTCGCCGTGTTCGAACGCATCGTTGCAGCAGAACCGGATTACGTTCGCGCTCACGCGGGGCTTGTCGTCGCCCATATGCGCCTGGGCCGCAAGCGCCGCGCCCGCGATTGCTATCGGGTACTGATCACGATCGATCCGGGCTTTCGACCCGATCGATGGATCGATCAGGATCAGTTTGAAAACAAAGAGGAGATCGGCCGTTTCATCACCGACCTTCGTTCAGCGATGCGAGACGGCCGTTGACGGATCCGGCGCGCCGGCTTCTCCATCGGCACGCTCTACCGCTACTTCCGGCACAAGAGGCGATCCTGAAGGAAATGGTCGAGGCGGGGCTGCGGCTGCGCGCACGACGCTGAAGCCGTTCGGCCGCAGCCGGATGTGCTGCGGGATGCTGCCGGAACTGGTCCGTGACGCCGCATGACCATGTTCTTCGACCCGGACATGCTCAGCGATATCGGATTACGCGGGGGAGCTGGTTGCGATCATGGCGCACATCGTGACGGGTCGGGAGCAGGTGTGAGGCCACACTTTGGTACCCTCTATTCCGGAGGGTCAGCCTGGATCTCGCATCCCCATCCGTCATAGTCTCCGTTCAGATCGGTGGCATTGTCGAACAGCGCCAGTACGACCGGGTCGATGTCGGCGGGGACATCCTTGCGAACGAAATCAACCACAATCCGTGATGCGTGATCGTACAGGGGTTCAAGCGTGGTGATGTCGAACGCGTTTTGCCTGAGCCAATCGGCGAACTTCTCGGCTTCCGGACGGCTGTCGAAGTAAACCCGGTGATCGATGTCCCGTGGTGCCGTCAGCTGATCCCCGTGCGCCTGAAGTGATTCGCAGACGCGGCGGTAGGTGATGAGCAGCATGCTTCGCGCGGATGGGAACAGAAACCTGAAATAGGCATTCCATTCCTGATCCGGTCTTGTCCCGACCTCGAACTCATAGTCTGGGAAGCGCAGCATGGCCGCGTTTGCGGTTTTCTCGAACAGGGTCTTGTTGCGGGTATAAAAATAGAAGTTCCGGTTTCCGCCGGACGTGTTGCGCCCGACATAAACGGTATCGTCAGAAGCCGTTATGCTGTCGCAGATACCGTCTTCAAGAGCCGCGAGCGCATCGAACTCCTCTCCGCTGGAAAGCCCGTCCGGCCGTGGCAGTTGCATCCGCACCCGCAGATAACCAAGCCAATCAAAACCCCCCAGCGGTGCTTCCGACTGAATCCCAAGGTCGAAGAAGATCGATGCCGGAGAATCGTCGATCAGCAGGGGATAGAATTCCCATTCTTCGCTCAAGGCCACGACTCCCAGAACGTTCGGACGGGAACCCTCGTAGACGCCAAACGGCCATTTCAGTCAAGCAGGTGGTTGCAGGTGCGCGGATCACGAAACCCCGACCCGTTCCTCCAGGACCGTACCGAAATTCTTGAAAAACTGCCCTGCGAGCTTCTTCGACGTCGAGTCGATCAGCCGGCTGCCGAGCTGGGCGAGCTTGCCGCCGATGTCGGCCTTGACGTCGTAATGCAGCACGGTCTCATCGCCCTCTTCGACGAGTTTGACCCTGGCGCCGCCCTTGGCGAAGCCGGCGACGCCGCCCTTGCCTTCGCCGGAAATCGTGTAGCTTTCCGGCGGCACCAGGTCGCTGAGTTCGACGGCACCCTTGAAGCGCGCCTTGACCGGGCCGATCCGCAAGGTAACCGTGGCGTTCATCTCGGTCGGCGAGACCATTTCCAGCTCCTCGCAGCCGGGAATGCACTGCTTCAGGATTTCCGGATCGTTGAGCGCGGCGTAGACGGTTTCACGGGGGCGGCGATACGCTGGGTGTCGTTCATTTCCATGGGGGACGGTCCTTTTCGGTGGGGCTTGGGGTGGATGTTTCAAACTCAGCCGCAGCAGGGGCCGCCAGGATAGGCGGCACGCAGCGCGCGGTCGTAATCGGGCGGGGTGTCGATGTCGCTGACGAAGGCGGCGTTGTCGACCGGGATGCGATCGACCTCGTCGGGTCGCGTTTCGATCAGCCGGCGGCAACCGGTGTTGAGGCCGCCGCCCGAGGCCTCGGCGGTGAGCCGAGCCGGCAGCACGATCGGGTTGCCGCGCTTGCCGGCGAAATCGGGCAGGGCGATGCGGTCGGCGCCGCGCTCCAGGAAGGAAGCGGCGAGCACCTGGTAATCGTGGGTTTCGAGATAGGGCATGTCGGCGAGGCAGACCATGACGCCGGCGGGCTTGCGGCCTTCTGCAGCAAGGGCGCGCAGGCCATAGGCGACGGATGTCCGCTGGCCCTCGGCAAAATCCGGGTTGAACGTCGTCGTCACGGGCAGCCTCTCCACAGCCGCGGCGATGGCCTCCGCCTCGAAACCGGTGACGACGATCACGCTGCCGAAACCGGCCCGCGCCAGTGTGTCGGCGGTGTGGCGAACCAGCGGCCGGCCGCCGAAGTTCAGCAGCAATTTGTTGGCCTCGCCCATGCGGGACGACAGCCCGGCCGCCAGCAGCAGTGCGTCGATGTCACCGGCTCGGGGCACTTTGCACCTCGCCTGATAGTCCTTCCGACACATGGTCGCCGATCTGCCGGGTGCGCCGCAATTGTACTATTTGGCCAATAATCGACAGCGCGATTTCTTCAGGCTCCACCGCGGAAATATCGAGCCCGGCCGGGGCATGCACGTCGCCAAGTCGCGCCGCCAGCTCCGCGTCACCGGCCACATCGGCGGCGAGCGCGTGGAATTTCGTGCGGCTTGCCACCATGCCGAGATAGCCGGCATCGCTGGCAAGGGCCGCGCGCAGGGCCTCGCGGTCCCGACGTCCCTGGGTGGAGAGAACCAGAGCGTCGGCCGGCGTGGCCTCCGCTGCGGCCAATGCGAAGTCGGCATGGACTTCGCCGGCGTTTGCAGGCGTCTCCCCGTCGAGCCCGGGCGCGCCGAGCACGGTGCGGTAGCCGATGGCCCTGGCCAGGTCGACCAGCGTCAGGGCGATGGGCGATGCGCCGAGCACAATCAGCCGGCGGGTCGCCTTCATCGGTTCGAGAAAGATCTCGACGGTGCCGCCGCTCGGACAGGAAGATTTGTGCAAGGTGGTGCCGTCGGCATCGACCGGCGCCACGACCTCGTCCTTCGGCTTGACGCGGATCATCGTCGCCTCGCCCGATTTCAGCGCCGCCAGCGCCTCCTTGCGGACTGCGCCGCTGACGCAAGAGCCGCCGAGAAAGCCGTGCAGGTCGCCGTCTTCCGTCACCACCGCCTTGGCGCCCGGCTTGGCGGAGGTGGCGTCCTTGGTGCGCACGATGGTGGCAACGCAAAAACTCTGGCCGGCGCGGCGCAGGGTTTCAATGAGATCGAGCGTGGTGTTGGCGAGTTTCATCGGCGGATCTCACAGGGCAGCCAGATGCGGTTCCAGCCGCGAAAGGCTCTCGAGCGTGTTGGCGGCGGCGAAATGGTCGATATGCGGCCGGGCGGCCTGCATGGCGGCGGTCACCGGCCGGTAGTTTTCCCAGCCGAGCAGCGGGTTGAGCCAGACCAGCTTGCGCACCCGCTTCTTCATGCGGGCGAGCTCGTCGGCCAGCGCCTCCGGCGTGCCGGTGTCGTAGCCGTCGCTGACGACGATGGCGACGGTGCGTGAGTTGACCGCCTTTTTCGCGTGGTGACGGTTGAAGGTGGCGAGGCTCTCGCCCAGCCGCGTGCCGCCGCCGAAGCCTTCCGCCATCAGCGCCAGCCGGGTCATGGCGCGGGCCGAATTGCGGTCGCGTACGGCATCGGTGACCCGCACCAGTTTGGTGTGGAAGATAAAGGCGTCGGTGTGCAGCCAGCTGCAGACCAGGCCTTTCACGAACTGCAGGAAGAAGCGGCTGTAGTGCTTCATCGAGCCGGAAACGTCGAGGAAGATCACGATGTTGACCGGTCTGTGCGGGGCCGAACGGCGATAGAGGTCGATCGGTTCGCCGCCGCGCGGCAGCGCGTGGCGGATGGTGCGCCGCAGATCGATGCGGGCACCGCGGCGCGACGGGCGATAGCGCCGCGTCAGCCGGTAGCGCATGGCGCTGGCCAGCCGGTAGGCCAGATCTTCGGCGGCGCGGATCTCGTCCGGATCGACGATGTGCTTGAGGTCGGTCTTCTGCAGCACCGAGGTCTTTGCGGCGATCAGCCGGCCGGACGCCTCGCTGCCGATGTCGTCGCCGGCTTGCGTTTCAATCTGCGGCGTTTCCTGGCCTTTTCCGTCCGCGGCTTCGCCAAAATGGCTCTGCCACAGCGGCGCCCGCTTGGGCGGCTTGCGGATGTCGGGCGAGGCGGTGGGGCGGGCGAGGTCGCGGCGGCGGCCGGAAGCCAGCCAGAAGGCCTCGAACAGGTCGTCGAAGCGCAGCCAGTCCTCGCGGCCGCAGGCGAACAGGATTTTCAGCTCCTGGCGGATGCGCGGCAACGGCGCGAGCGGGCGCGAGCCGAGATGTTCGACGGCGATGCGGGCCTCATTGGAGCCGACCTTGAAGCCGTTGAGGCGCAGATGGTCGATGAAGCCGACGATGCGGTCGACCAGCGGCGCGGCGCGATCTTTCGCGGGCACGGCAACCATGTCAGGCGGCCTTGCCGGCCAGCCGCGAAACGACCTCGCGGGTGACGGACTTGATGTCGGACTCGGTCTTGAGCAGGCAGATCATGCTGGACGTGACCTTGTCGAGATCGTCGTCCAGCGCCGCGAGACCGAAGCCGGTCAGCGCCGCAGCCCAGTCGAGCGTCTCTGCGATACCCGGTTTCTTCTCCAGATCCTCGCGTCGCAGGTTCTGGATGAAGCCGACGAGCTGCGCCGCCAATTGCTGCTCGATGCCGGGAAGCCGCGCCAGCACGATCTCCAGTTCGCGCCCGTGGTCGGGGAACTCGACATAGGCGTAAAGGCAGCAACGGCGCAGCGCGTCGGACAGCTCTCGCGTGCCGTTCGAGGTAAGGATCACATGCGGCCGTGCCTTGGCGGCGATCGTTCCGAGTTCCGGGATGGTGATCTGGAAATCGGACAAAATTTCAAGCAGATAGGCTTCGAATTCCTCGTCGGCCCGGTCGATCTCGTCGATCAGCAGCACCGGACTCTCGTCCTGGCCGATGGCTTCCAGCAGGGGCCGTTTCAGCAGGAACTCTTCGGAAAAGATGTGCTTTTCGACGCTTTCGGCCGACACCGCCTCGTGTTCGCGGGCACGGATCGCCAGCAGCTGTTTCTGGTAGTTCCACTCATAGATGGCTGAGGTGGAGTCGAGGCCCTCATAGCACTGCAGCCGGATCAGCCGTGTGTCGAGCACCTCGGCCAGCGCCTTGGCGGTCTCCGTCTTGCCGACGCCGGCCTCGCCCTCGAGCAGCAGCGGGCGCTGCAGGTCGAGTGCCAGTTGCAGGGCGACGGCCAGCTGCGGATCGGCCAGATAGCCGACTTGCGCCAGGCCCGATGTGATGTCGGTTGTCATGGACAATAAACTAGTTCTTTCGCCCCGAACGGCCAGTTCGCCGCCGGATGCCCGGCGGCGAAGCGGCGTTGTGTCAGCCCGTCAGGCCCAGGTTCTTGGCCGTCTGCCAGACGCGCCAATGGTCGTGCGGCATCTGGGTGTGAACGAGGCCCTTGTGGGCGAAGGCGTCGTTGACGGCGTTGGAAAAGGCCGGGACGCCGCCGACATTGGGGCTTTCGCCGACGCCCTTGGCGCCGATCGGGTGATGCGGGCTCGGCGTCGTCGTGTGATCGGTCTGCCAGAACGGCGTCTCGACCGCGGTCGGCAGGAAGAAGTCCATCAGGCTGCCGCCGCTGATATTGCCGATCTCGTCATAGGAGATGTCCTGCCCCATGGCGATCGCCAGCGCCTCGGTCAGTCCGCCATGCACCTGCCCCTCGATGATCATCGGGTTGATGCGGGTGCCGCAATCGTCGAGCGCGTAGAAGCTGCGGACGTCGGTGACGCCGGTGTCGACATCGACATCGACGACGCAGATATAGGCGCCGAACGGGTAGGTCATGTTGGGCGGATCGTAGTAGGACACCGCCTCGAGGCCGGGTTCCAGGCCCGGGATGGCCTGGTTGTAGGAGGCAAAGGCGATTTCCTTCATCGTCTTGTGAGCCTCCGGATTGCCCTTGACCTGGAAACGGTCGACGTCCCATTCGAGGTCGCCCTCATGCACCTCCAGGAGGTAGGCGGCGATCATCTGCGCCTTGGCGCGGATCTTGCGGCCGGCCATGGCGGTCGCCGCACCCGCCACCGGTGTCGAGCGCGAGCCGTAGGTGCCGAGCCCGTAGGGCGCGGTGTCGGTGTCGCCTTCCTCCAGCGTGATGTCCTCGGCCGGAATGCCGATCTCCGTCGCCAGGATCTGGGCGAAGGTGGTGGCGTGGCCCTGGCCCTGGCTGATGGTGCCGAGCCGGGCGATGGCCGATCCCGTCGGGTGGATGCGGATTTCGCAGGAGTCGAACATGCCGAGGCCGAGAATGTCGCAGTTCTTGACCGGGCCGGCACCGACGATCTCGGTGAAATGGGCGATGCCGATGCCCATCAGCGAACGGGTCTCGCCGCGCTCGAAGGCAGCGCGGTTTTCCGCCTGTTCGGCACGCAGCGCCTGGTAGTCGACGCTCTGCAGTGCCTTGTCCATGGCGGTGTGATAGTCGCCGCTGTCATATTCCCAACCGAGCGCCGAGGTGTAGGGGAACTGCTCCTTTTTGATGAAGTTCTTCATCCGCAGGTCCGCCGGGTCCATATCCAGCTTGCGGGCAAGCACGTCGATCATGCGTTCGATCAGGTAGGCGGCCTCCGTAACCCGGAACGAGCAGCGATAGGCGACGCCGCCCGGCGCCTTGTTGGTGTAGACGCCGTCGACGCCGACATAGGCGACCGGAATATCATAGGAACCTGTGCAGATGTGAAAGAAGCCGGCCGGGAATTTGGTCGGGTCGGCGCAGGCGTCGAAGGCACCGTGATCGGCGAGCACGTGGCAGTGCAGGCCGGTGATCTTGCCGTCGCGCGTCGCCGCCAGCTTGCCGGTCATGTGATAGTCGCGGGCAAAGGCGGTCGCCGACAGGTTCTCGATACGGTCCTCGACCCACTTGATCGGTACGCCGGTTACGATCGAGGCGACGGCCGAGCAGATATAGCCCGGATAGACGCCGACCTTGTTGCCGAAGCCGCCGCCGATATCCGGCGAGACGATGCGGATGTTGTGTTCCGGAATGTTGGTGATCAGCGAGGCGACGGTGCGCACCGCATGCGGCGCCTGGAACGTGCCCCAGATCGTCAGCTTGCCGTTCACCTTGTCCATGGAAGCGACGCAGCCGCAGGTCTCCAGCGGGCAGGGATGGACGCGCTGATAGGTGATCAGTTCCTCGACCGTCACCTCGGCATCGGCGAGCGCCTGGTTCGCGCCGGCCTCGTCGCCCTCCTCCCAATGGAAAATGTGGTTGTGGTGCTTGCGCGGCCCGTGGGCGCCTTCCATCTTGTCCTTGATGTCCTCGCGCAGAAGCGGCGCGTCGGCGTCCATCGCCTTGAAGGCGTCCGTGAGCGCCGGCAGTTCCTCATAGTCGACCTCGACCAGATCGACGGCATCGGCCGCCGCATAGCGGTCGGAGGCGACGACGAAGGCGACCTCCTGATTCTGGAACAGCACCTTTTCGTCGGCGAGCACCGCCTGTACGTCGCCGGCGAGCGTCGGCATGTAGTGCAGGTTGAGGGGCTTGAGGTCTTCGGCCGTCAGCACCGCGACGACCCCCGGGGCGGCGAGGGCCGCGTCCTTGTTGATCGACTTGATGCGCGCATGGCCGTAGGGCGAGCGGACGAAATCGCCGAACAGCATGCCCGGCAGCTTGATGTCGTCGACATAATTGCCCTTGCCCTGGGTGAAGCGGGCGTCCTCGACGCGCTTGCGCGACGATCCAAGGCCCTGGAGCTTTTCGACGCGTTCCTTGGTGTCGGTGGTCATTCTGCTGCCTCCTTCACGGCAAGTTCTTCGGCGGCGGCCTGAATGGCCTTGACGATGTTCTGGTAGCCGGTGCAGCGGCACAGATTGCCGCTGATGCCGTAGCGGATTTCCTCTTCGCTCGGACTGGGATTTTCCTGCAGCAGGCGCCAGGCGCGGGTGATCATGCCCGGCGTGCAGAAGCCGCATTGCAGTCCGTGATGCTGGCGGAAGGCTTCCTGCAGCGCATGCAGGGTGCCGTCCGGATTGGCGATGCCTTCGATGGTGGTCACATCGGCACCTTCGGCCTGGGCGGCGAAGACAGTGCAGGATTTGACCGACTTGCCGTCGATATCGACGGTGCAGGCGCCGCAATGGCTGGTGTCGCAACCGATATGCGGGCCGGTCAGGTTGAGTTCCTCGCGCAGCACGTGGATGAGCAGGGTGCGCGGCTCCGTCGTCGTCTCGACCGGCTGGCCGTTGACGGTCATCTTGAGGTTGATCTTGGACATTGCTTCCTCCGGACTCAGCTGGCGCGCGACTGCGCTTCGCGGATGGCGCGCGCGACCATGATGCCGGCGACATGGGTGCGGTATTCGGCCGGGCCGCGGCCGTCGGATGCCGGGGCGGTGATGGCCTTGGCGGCGTCGACCGCGGCTTCGATCGCCGCATCGTCGAGGCTGGTGCCGACCAGCGCGTTGGAAGCGGCTTCGGCCCAGAGCGGCGTGTCGGCGACGTTGGTGAGGCCGATGGAGGCGCTGGCGCAGGTGCCGCCCGAAACGGTCAGCACGACGCCGGCGGCCGCGGTCGCATAATCGCCTATCTTGCGCTTCTGTTTCTGATAGCTGGATCCGTGGCCGGCCGGCGGCGCGGCGAAGCGGATGGCGGTCAGCATTTCGGTTTCGTCTCGGCCGGTGAAGAAGGCGGCCTCATAGAAGTCGCGCGCCTTGACCTCGCGGCTGCCGTTCGGGCCGGTCAGCTCGAAGGAAGCGTCGAGCAGCTGCATGATGGCCGGCATGTCGTTGCCGGGGTCACCATTGGCAACGTTGCCGCCAATGGTGCCGACATTGCGGATCTGCGGATCGGCGATCTGCAGTGCGGTCTCGCGAAGGATCGGGCAATGCTGCGCCAGTGCCTCCGAGCCGATGATCTCGGCCTGGGTGACGGCGGCGCCGATTTCGATCTGCGGACCGGAGACATCGATGGAAGACAGCCCGTCGATGCCCTGGATGTCGATGAGGTGCTCGGGCACCGCCATGCGCAGCTTCATCATCGGGATCAGGCTGTGGCCGCCGGCGAGAATGAAGGCGGCGCCGGGATTGTCGGCAAGCAGGCCGACGGCTTCGCCGATCGTCGCCGGCCGGTGATAGTCGAATGAACCGGGTATCATCTGTTTCCTCCCAGGAAAGCGATGGCCGTAGTCTGGAAGGGCTTGATTGCAAAGGAAATTCGGCCTGCACCAATCGGCCGGTTTTTGCACGAACGGTCGTTATCCTGCACGAACGGTCGATGGCGGGCGGCCGGTGAATGCAGCTGCGGCGGACCTAGAAATACCCCTGGTAGGTCAGAAATGCCCCGATGAGCGCCCAGACGGCGCCTCCGATACGGGTCAGGGCGGCACGTTCCATCATCGCGCCACCGATCGACCGCACAGCGGAAGGCAAGGCTATTCGAGTGGCCCCACCAAGGACCAGTGCCCAGCCGAAGAGCGTGATCAGGACCGGCCAGTCCGCGATCCAGACATTGTGGCTGTTGACGATCGCCAGGCCGCCGAGCATGGCCAAAACGCCGGAGACGAAGATCAGCGCGCGGTCCTTGAGAAAAGCCCGGGTGATCTCGATCAGATCCCGCGGCCTAGTCAGCATCGCGATGGCTGCGACCAGCAGGATCGGGCCGATAAGCCGGGCGATGAAAACGGACGTTTCCATGGTTTCCTCGGTTGCATCCTCTTGAGCGCACACCCTAAGCAAAGGGCCCGGTTTCGCAAACTCGGCCCCAGATCCTCACATCCCGATAAAGCCGAAGTGAAAAAACGTTTAGTGTAAACGGCCGTCTCAATCCCCTTATCCGTCGCCAGGAACAGAGCCGGAATTGGGAGAGGCATCATGCAGGACATCGGTATTCTGACGCGCGTCACGATGGACGGGCTAGGGTTTCTGTCGACGCTTTTCGTCTTCGTCATCGGCTTGTTCGCGCTAGGGATCGTCATCATGTTCCTGGTCGATATCCTGCAGACCCGTGATGCCGTGCGACGCAACTTCCCGGTGCTCGGGCGCTTCCGCACCCTGTTCTCGTCGCTCGGCGAGTTCTTCCGCCAGTATTTCTTCGCCATGGACCGCGAGGAAATGCCGTTCAACCGGGCCGAACGCGAATGGGTCTACAAATCCTCCGCCGGCGAGGACAACACGGTGGCCTTCGGGTCGACCCGCAGCCTGTCGCCGGTCGGCACGGTGATCTTCAACAACTGTCCGTTTCCGACGCTCTACGAGGATTCGGTGCCGGCGCCGCCGATCACCATCGGCGAGGGCTGTGAGCACCCTTACGAGACCCAGTCGATCATCAACATTTCCGGCATGAGCTATGGCGCCCTGTCGCGCCCGGCCGTGCGCGCCCTGTCGAAGGGGGCGAAACTCGCCAATTGCTGGCTCAACACCGGCGAGGGCGGGCTGTCGCCCTATCACCTGGAAGGCGGCTGCGACCTGGTCTTCCAGATCGGTACGGCCAAATACGGGGTGCGCGACGAGGCCGGCGAGCTCGACGACGGCAAGCTTGCGGAAGTCGCCGCGCACGAGCAGGTCAAGATGTTCGAGCTGAAGATGAGCCAGGGCGCCAAGCCGGGCAAGGGCGGCATTCTTCCTGGCGCCAAAGTCACCAAGGAAATCTCCAGGATCCGCGGCATTCCCGCCGGCGAGGACTCGATTTCGCCAAACGGACATCCGGAAATCTCCAACGTGCCGCAACTGCTCGACATGATCGATCGAGTGCGCCGTGTGACCGGCAAGCCGACCGGCTTCAAGGCGGTGATCGGCGCCTATGGCTGGCTGGACGGTCTATGCCGCGAGATCAGCGCCCGCGGCGCCGCACATGCGCCGGATTTCATCACCATCGATTCGGGCGACGGCGGAACCGGAGCGGCGCCGATGCCGCTGATGGACAATGTCGGCCTGCCGCTGAAGGAAGCGCTGCCCATGGTCGTCGACATTCTGGTGCGGCATGGCCTTCGCGATCGCATCAAGGTGATCGTCTCCGGCAAGCTGGTGACCCCGGCCGATATCGCCTGGGCCTATTGTGCCGGTGCCGACGTGGTGGTCACGGCTCGCGGCTTCATGTTCGCGCTCGGCTGCATTCAGGCACTGAAATGCAACAAGAACACCTGCCCGACGGGCATCACCACCCATGACCGGCGTCTGCAGCGCGGGCTCAATCCCGCCAACAAGGCGGTGCGGGTGAAAAACTATGTCGAGCGCATCCGCTACGACGTCGGCGTCATCGCGCATTCCTGCGGTGTCGCCCATCCGCGCGCGCTCAAGCGCTATCACTGCCGCATCGTGCAGGACACCGGCAAGTCGGTTCCGCTCGACGAGCTCTATCCGCCGGTGACGGCCGAGCCGGCGGAACGATTGACCGAGCCGGCGTGACAATGATCAGGTAAAGTGTCGGCGGAATCGCGACTGAAGGGAGAGAGACAAATGTGGCGTTCGATCGCAATATTCCTGGCCGGTGGCGTCGTCGGGACGGCCTTCGGCATCGCCGTCGGTTTTTTTGCTTTTCCCTACGTCTTTCCGCCGCCGCCGGCGATGGAAACGCTGTCGGTGGAGGACCGGCAGAACCGGCAGGCCGCCGGCACCTTCATCCATGCCAACCCCGCCGACCCGATCCACTATGGCGAGGGCTCGGTGGAGGTGTTCGAAAACGTCGTCTTCCTCGGCAGCGACTTCAAGGTCGGACCGGGACCGGCGTTCCACGTCTACCTGGTGCCGAAGGAGACCGTGCGGCAGTCGTCCGACGTCAAGGGCACGATGTTCGTCGATCTCGGCAAGCTGCGCGCCTTCGAAGGCAGCCAGCGCTACGAAATCCCCGCCGGCGTCGACCTCGAGGATTTTCCGAGCGTGGTCATCTGGTGCCGCCAGTTCGGTGTGCTGATTTCGCCGGCCGACCTGAGTTTCGACAACAAAACGTCATAAATTCCCCATGCGGGGCCGCGCAAATGCGCGGCCGGCCGGGTTGCGGCAGCGTTTGATACGAATCCCGGATTTTGGCTTTTTAAATCGGTTGAATCGACCTATGATCGGGTTCGGTGTCATCTGCATGTGAGGAGTTAGCCGTGCATCTAGGGATTTTGACCGGCGGCGGGGACGTTCCCGGCCTGAACGCCGCCATCAAGTCTGTCGTCAACGAAGCCGACCGGCTGGGCTGGCGGGTCACCGCGTTCCGCCGCGGCTGGGCCGGCCCGGTCAACACCGATGCGTCCGACCCTTCGACGACGCCGGATACGCATTTCGCGCTGACGCCGCAATTGGTGAGGGCGGTCGACCGCACGGGCGGTACCTTCATCCATACCTCGCGGACCAATCCGTCGCGGATGAATCCGGACGACATCCCGGACTTCGTCAGCGTCGACCGCCAGCCGGACGCCAACGGCAAGATCGACATCACCAACCATGTGCTGTCGGTGCTCGACAAGCTGGGGATCGACGTGATGATCGCTATCGGCGGCGACGACACGCTGTCCTATGCGGCGCGGATCCACACCGAGGGCATGAAGACCATGTGCATCCCCAAGACCATGGACAACGACGTCTTCGGCACCGATTACTGCATCGGCTTTTCCACCTGTATCACGCGGTCGGTGGAGATGGTCAACCGGCTGAGGACGTCGGCTGGAAGTCATGAACGCTTCATGATCGTCGAACTGTTCGGTCGCAATTGCGGTCTGACGGCGCTCGCCAGCGGCTATCTGGCCGATACCGATCGGACGCTGATCGCCGAAGTGCCGTTCGACCTCAACCGCCTGGGCGATCTTCTGCTCGAAGACCGCAAGCGCAGCTCGTCCAACTACACCATGTCGGTGGTCTCCGAGGGCGCCAGCGTCATCGGCGAAGACATCATCGAGGGCGGCGAAGAGGATGCCTACGGCCACAAGAAGCTCGGCGGTATCGGCGAGCGGGTCGGCGCCGGGCTGAAGAAGATCACCGGTGTCAACGTGATGATCCAGAATCTCGGCTATCTGCTGCGCTCCGGCGCTCCGGACGCAGTGGATCTCACCGTCGGCAAAAATTACGGCACCATGTGCGTGCAGCTGATCGAAGAGGGCAAGAGCGGCCTGATGGTCGGTATCAAGGATGGCTGCTACGTCACCCAGCCGGCCGATATCAGCACCAAGGGCCTGCACCGGGTCGACGTCGACCGGTTCTACGATGTCGACCAGTACCGCCCGAAGATCGCCCGAGTGGAAGGCATCCCGATGTATTTGCGGTAGACGGCGAGGGTCGTCAAACGCCGAGCTGCTGGCGCAGGTCCTTGGCCCGCGCCCGGCTCACCGGGACTTCCAGTTCCGCCGCCTTGCCGACATAGCAGAACAGCTGGTCGCCGACCTTCTTCAGGCCGTTGATGTGGGCCGGATTGAACAGGTAGCGCCGGTGGGTCTTGAGGAATTTTTGCGCCGGCGGGCTCTTTTCCACCTTGGACAATGACCAGGGGCAGAACAGCGCATCGTCGTCGGTGCGGATCTTGGTGTAGTGGCCGTCGCTTTCGATCGCCAGGATGCGATCGGTGTTCATGAAACGCACCGTGCCTTCCTTTTCGTAAGGAATACGGTTCCTGGCGGCCGGTGTCGCCGATCCGGCCCGGCTCAGCGCCAGGCCCTGCGCCTTGGCGGCTTCCGGTTTCCCCGGCGCCGGTTCGGCTTCCGCGACCGGCTGCGGCGCGACCTCTTCCATCGGCATGGCGAGCAGCAGGAATAGGCCGCAGATGACGAAGGCGCTGAGCGTCACCGAGATCGCCAATACCTGCGGATCGATTTCCGGAAGCGGCTGGGCGACGAAATCCGCGGCTTCGGCAAACGAAGTGTTGAGCATCGCCACGTAATGCATGGCCGAGACCGCCAGCCCGAGCACGACGGCGCCGATGGCGGTGCGCAGGATCGAGCGGTTGGAATAGGCAAGCCACATGGCCAGCGTCGAGGCGGCAATGGAGATGAGCACCGACGCGGCGATGCCGAACGGATTGTAGCTGACGATGCAGTTGGCCGAGATCGCCGCCATCCCGGTATAGTGCATCGCCGCGATGCCGACACCGGTGAACGTGCCGGCGGCGAGGATGCGCAAATTGGTGCGTTCGCCGAAATGCAGAAGCAGCAGCCCGCAGCCGGTAATCAGGATGGCGAGCAGCATCGAGCTCAGCGTCAGCAGCGGATCGTAGGAAACCACGAAGGGCAGGGTGACCGCCAGCATGCCGATGAAGTGCATCGACCAGATGCCGCCGCCGAGCGCCACCGCGGCTTCGGCGATGCGAACCTTGCGCCGCGCGAATGTCAGGTTGCGCAGGCCGCTCGTCAGCCGCAGGCAGGTGAACGCCGCCATGATGGCGACGAGCACAGACGCTCCTACCAGCAAAGGAGAGTAGTGCACCTCTACCATTGCAAGATCCGCATTCCTCCCTGTTGGGGTTCCTTCCGGCGCGTGCCTTTGGAATCCCTCTAAACCGGCAAATTACCAACAAGCACGGCGGCAGGGCAATATGCCAGCGCGGTGGGCCCGCGATGCCGGGCTTCATACGCCGTGCCCCGGTCCATGATATATGGTGTCGAAAGAGCGGAGGACGACGGCATGACCAACATCTCCACACTTTACGACGAATTGCTGCCGGCGGCTGTGGATGCGGAGACCGTCGAGGGCAGATATCCGGCGATGATCGCCCTGGCGCGAGAGATTCTCGGGGTCTACGCCAATTGCTATTCGCTTTTGGAAATCTGGCCGCCCGGCTTTCGCACATACAATCTGATCATCCCGAATTTCACCAATGTGCCGTTCAGTCTTTTTGGCCTCGGCCCGCCCAAGGACCTGCTCGGCCTGGCCATGTACGAGGCCAGCAAAACGGCAGGATGCGCCTATTGCACGGCCCATTCCTGCACATTCGCGCTGCGCCGCGGCGCCCGGCCCGAAGACATCGCCGGCGAGCGATCCGAGCGAACGAAGGCGGTTGCGACATTCGCCGAAGGCTTGTCGCGAATTCCCGCGGACCTGCCCGGGCAGGACATGGATCACCTGCTTCGGTTTGTCAGCGACAAGGATGCCGAATGGCTGGCGCTCGGCGTCGCGATGATGGGGTTCCTCAACAAGTTCATGGATGCCGCCGGGATCGCACTCGAAGGCGGGATCGTGTCCGATGTCAGCGGCCTGCTGTCGACAGCGGACTGGAAGCCAGGCAAACACTGGACCGAACCGAGCCTGGCCGCCGGCGGCCTGCCGCCGGTGGACAATCTGGGAACCTATTTGCGGATCCTTCGCAAGGCGCCCGCCGCGATCCGGCAGGAAGCCGGTTGGACAAGAGGCGTTCCCGCCACAGGGTCCGAGGCGGGCCGCTACCTGCTGGCTCAGGTCGGATACGATTTTCCGGTTCTGGCGAAATTGACGCACAAGCGCGCCATCCGCACCACGGCAACCATTCTGCGAGACAATCTCGACGCCGATCTCAGCACGACCGGACTCGCCGTCAAACCGTTCGCGGCTTTCGTCTACGCCGCCATCGTCGCCGACGCGGCACTGCAGCGGGCGGCGCGCGATCTGGCCAAGCGTCACTCCGGCGACGCGGGAGATTTCGAGGCCCTGGCCGAATTCGCCATGCTGTCCGGCTCGGCTGAAGCGAGGCTGGACTTCCTTCGCAATCGGATGTCCCTGTCATCCGCTCAGGCATGCTGTCTGCTGCTGACCCATGAAGCGGCCCCGTCTCCTGCGACTTTGCAGCCCGACGTCGTCGCGACAGTCACCGAAACGCTTTCGCCGGAGCAAGTTGTCGAGACGCTGGTCTGGGTCTCCGTGCTGCAGCTCTTGCACCGACTGAATGTCTTTTGTTTCAGAGACGGATGAGCTCGATCTGTTGACGCAGGTTTCAATCCCCGGCCTGCAGCCCCTCCAGGTTCGTCAGGAACCGGCTTAGCATGTCGCACAGGGTTTCGATTTCTTCAGGCGAGAAGCCGTCGAAGAGCTTGCGCTGGCGTTCTAAAGCCTCGGACAACACCCGTTCGTGCAATGCATGTCCGGCTTCGGTGAGCCGCCAGCCGCGGCTGCGGCCATTCGCATGCAGTTCGCCCTGTGACACCAGCTGCTTCTCCAGCAGACGATGCAGGCAGCGGCTGACGGCGCCCTTGTCGATACCGGTGATGTCGGACGAGCGCGTGACGGTCGCGCCCGGCTCGCGGGTCAGCATCACCAGCATGCGCCAGTCCATGGCGCCGATGCCGAAGCGTTCCAGATAGACCTTTGCCGCAGCGCGGGTGAAGCGGTTGGCGGCAAAGGTCAGCAGGACCGTGGGCGAGCGGGAGAAGCTCAGCGTCTTGCGCACGACCGCTTCGTCCTCCACCGAAACGAGGAACAACTCGTCGGGCAGGTCCCGGGGCGTTTCCTGGATGGCTTCGTCACTCATGTTCGGTCCCTCATGACGTAGAACTAGCGTGCGGATTATCCGCTGGCAAACGATCGGATATGTTGTCATGTCAATATTATGTTGACATGACAACATCGAACTCGTAAATAGGGTCGCTCAGTCCGTTCTGGTGCCGAAGGAGGAACCCATGGAATTCGAAGCGAGTGTCGCCGCGAAGGCGGCCGGATGTCCGATGCATGCCGCGAGTGCGCGGCACGCACCCTTCGAACATGAGGGCATGTACGGTTTCTACGCCGACATCCGCGGCGAGGTGCCGATCTTTCATTCGCCGGATATCGACTATTGGGTCGTCACCCGGCGCGAAGACGCTCAAGAGGTGCTCAGCGATCACGAGCGCTTTTCGGCCGAGATTGCCACCCAGCCGCTGCAGCCCTGGCCGCAGGAGGTCCTCGACACATTGCGCCGGCGCAATTTCACCAACGAGGCCGTCCAGGTGGCCTGCGATCCGCCGCGCCATTCCCGCATCAGGACCATCGCGTCGCGTTTCCTCAATGTCAGGCGCTTCTCCTTCTACGAGGACGAGATCAGGGCGCTGGTCACCGGCTATCTCGACGCGATCGATGGTCGGGACGAGGTCGATCTGGTCGAGGCGCTGACCTATGAACTGCCGGCGCAGGTGGTGTTCCTGCTGCTCGGCGAACGACATTTCGATCCGCGAAAGATCAAGAAATGGGGCGACCAGCGCCTCAACATGATCTGGGGAAGGCCCGGCAAGGCCGAACTGGCGGAAGCCGCGCGCGACCTGGCAGAGTTCTGGGACTATGCCGTGGATCTCGTCGAAGCCCGAAAGAAAGAGCCCGGCGACGACTATCCGAGTTTCCTGCTGGCGCGTCGCGACGGCGACGATTCGGTGCTCACCGAAAACGAGATCCGCAGCCTAGTGTTCGGCCTGCTGCTCGCCGGGCACGAGACCACCACCAACGGCGCCGGCAATCTGCTTCTGGAACTGCTGCGCCGTCCGGACCAGTGGCAAAAACTGGTGGAGCGTCCGGAGCTGATCCCCAACGCCGTGGAGGAGGGGCTGCGGCACGCGTCACCGGTGATCGCCTGGCGCCGGACCGCCAGGCAGGATGTCACCGTTGCCGGCCGGGCGTTTGCAGCCGGAACGAGGTTTCTGGTCGCGCTGTGTTCGGCGAACCGCGACGAAACCCGGTTCGACAATGGCGAGGAATTCGATGTCGAGCGCGTAGGCTGCCGCGATCACATGGCCTTCGGCAAGGGCATCCACAGCTGCCTCGGCGCTCCGCTCGCCAGGCTCGAACTGCGTATCGTGCTGGAGGAACTGACCGCCCGATTTCCGCGCATGAGCCTGGTTTCGGACCAGCGCATCGCCTTCACGAGAACGATTTCGTTTCGCGGTCCCGACAGGCTGCTGGTGCGCCCGCAGGGGTCGCGAACCGCAACAGTGGATTGAGGAGACCCGACACATGACTCAGCTGAATTTCGTGCTGCCGGACGGATCGCAGCGCCGTATCGATGCGGTCGACGGCCGTTCGGTAATGGAGACGGCGATCGCCAACGATATCGGCGGCATCGTCGCCGAATGCAACGGATCCATGGCCTGCGCCACTTGCCATATCTTCGTCGACGATGCCACGGCCGCTCGCCTCGGGCCGCCCTCGCATGATGAGGACGAGATGCTCGATTTCGCCGCCACGGAACGGCGCGAGACCAGCCGCCTGTGCTGCCAGATCGAAGTCGGAAAAACGATCGAAGGCGCCACCTTCACCGTTCCGGAAGCGCAGGTTTAGGCGGCCTTACTGCAGGCGTTTGACGGCCGGCACGGTTCGCGCCGATACCGTGGCCGGTTTCAGCGGTGGCAGCAGTGCGACAAGGCTGTTGATCGCCATGATCAGCGGTTCGGTGTCGAAACCCTCGCACAGAATGAGCGATTCCATTCTGACGTCGGCGATCTTGCGGTGGCGCGCCGCCTTGATGGCGCCAATAAGGTGGCGCTCGCAGTCGCAGACCCGCCCGGCGCATTGCGGACATCGCGGGTTGTTGAAATGGAACGTCGTCTTGCGGCTCTCGCGCATGGCGCGCAGCAGGTTGACCAGGGCCATAGCCACGTGCGGACCGTCGCGCTCGCCGAAATCCACGCAACTCAAATCGAAGGCGATTTCCCAGGCTGCCGTCTGCGGCTTGGTATAGGACACCAGGAAGTAGCGCGAGATTGCCAGCAGCCGGTACTCTATAACATCGAAACCGGAGTCCGCGAGCAGCAGTTCGGTGGGCGAAAGACTGTGATGGGGATCGGTCATCGGGATGCCGGGCCTCGGTTCTAGATGTCGTTCTGCCGAACGGAGGAACACTTTGTCGATCCGTGTCAGGCGGAACCCTGAATCGGTATCCAAGTGAATTCGTCGATCGGGTGGCAGTTGCGGGACGATGTCCTCAAAACCCGCGCAAGCGTCTCGATTTCGGTCGCCGGGTCGGCATACCACCCGCAGGGGCAGGAAGGATTGCTGCCCGAATGCGCCTCGGCGGCCTCGCGATATATGGAGCCCAGCGCGGCGGCAGCCATCTCGAGCACGGTCATGGTCGACAGGTCGCCGTCGTTGATGGCGTTGCCGATCTCGTTCATCATTGCAATCTGAATGCGGGTCCGGACGTCGTCGCCGGTCCTTTTCTTTTTCTCTGGTTCCATGACCACTCCTTGTGTGCGGCTTGTCCCGATCCATATCCCGAACCGGCCGACCGGCCGGGAGTTCCGGTCAGCCATGACCGGAACCGGTTCTTTGCTGTATGGCCTTGTCGCGCTCGCGCATTGCGCTGAACAGAGCTTCGCGATCGCGGCAATGCTCCTCATAAAGCGCCGTAAACACCGGATCGCCGAAATCATGTGCGGGTGCCTCGAGCGCGCGGGCCAGACTTGCTGCGACCCGTTGCTTGGCATCGAACACACGGCTGTTCAAAGCCGCGATTTCCCCGGCGAGATCCAGATATCGGCCCGTATCCTGCTCGCCTGACGGGCTAGCGTCTGCATTTTCGAAGGCTTGCATTTTCGACACCTGTGATCCGCGCGAATTTAAATATGAGTATAATACTCCATTTAAATTGCATGTGGAGGAAGATCAAGCGAAAACATGACATTCTTAGTCTTGTTTAATGGGAAACTTGGCGCCAGCTCATTGCGCCCGGCGGTCGGCTCGCTTATGGTTAGCCGTATGGAAAACAATCAAATCACTCTCGACTCGGTTTTTCACGCCCTGGCGGATCCGACCCGGCGGGCCGTCATTCAGCAACTGACCAAGGGGTCGGCTTCTGTTACCGAACTGGCGGAACCCTTCGACATGGCGCTGCCGTCCTTCATGAAGCACATCGGCGTTCTGGAGAAATCGGGACTGATCAGCTCCAGCAAGACCGGGCGGGTGCGAACCTGCAGGATAAGGCCGAAGCCGCTGAACGCCGCCGAGAGATGGATCAACGATCAGACCACTTTGTGGGAGGGGCGAATGGAACGCCTGGCGGACTATGTCGAGGCTCTTGCTGCCGAGAGCAAAGGCAAATGAGCGCCGACGCCGACGTCAGTATGACAATCGTGCGGTTGTGCAGGGCGCCGCGCGATCTCGTTTGGAAAGCGTGGACAGATCAACGCCAGGTCGCGGCCTGGTGGGGGCCGTTCGGGCCGGAGCGGACGACGGCCGAGATCGACCTCAGGGTGGGTGGAATCTACCATGTGGGCATGCAGGCACCGGACGGCAGCGAACATCCGAGCTGCGGTATTATCTGGGAGTTGATACCGTTCGAGAAGATTGTCATCGCCGGCGATCCGCAAGTGCCGGACGCCTGCGGAGCGGGCTTGCCGCCCGGCGCCTTGGTCACAGTGCTGTTCGAGGATGCCGGAATTCACACCCGGGTCACACTGGATGCCCGGTTCGAGAGCGAGACCGACAGGGCAGCGGCGGAAGACAGCGGTTACCTGACCAGCTGGGCGGCCTCGTTCGATGTCCTCGATGCTTACTGCCGGCGGGCCGATTGACCTGACCGAAATAACGCATTAAAGTTAGCTAATGAGCTAACTTTAATGCGTGCTCTTGCTGAAACCTGCGAGCCGGATTTCCAAGCGCGGAAGGACTATCCATGGAACCAAAATCCAAGGTGAGAACGTGTTTCTGGTTTTCGAAGGGGGGTCATGACGCAGCGCGGTTCTATGTATCCCTGCTGCCGGACAGCCGGATCGATGCCGTCTATGAACACGGTCGACCGGATGATCCGATGGTCGTGGAGTTTATGCTGCAGGGAGCGCCGATGATGATCTTGACCGCCGGGCCGCAATTCGAGCACTCGCCGGCGGCCTCGATCAGCGTTCTGACGACGGACCAGGCGGAGACGGACAGGCTCTGGTCGGCCCTGGTCGCGGATGGAGGCGAAGAAAGCATGTGCGGTTGGTTGAAAGATCGTTTCGGGATCTCCTGGCAGATCGTGCCGGAGGCGGTGCCGCGCCTGCTGGCCAGCCCGGACGCCGAGGCGGCCGCCCGCGTTCACGATGCGATGATGAGGATGAAGAAGATCGACATAGCCGCACTCGAAGCCGCGGCAAAGTCGAGCAGGCCGGATGCGTAAGGTCGTCACCGGTGCGTTCGTTTCCCTGGACGGCGTCATGCAAGCGCCCGGCGGGCCGACGGAGGACCCTTCGGGCGGGTTCGAATTCGGCGGCTGGCTCGTGCCCCTTATGGATGAGGTCTTCGCGCAGGCCATGGGCCGGTTTTTCGAACAACCGTTCGATCTGCTGCTGGGTCGCAAGACCTACGACATCTTCGCCGCGCACTGGCCGAACGCCGACGACAGTCTCGCAAGGCAATTCAATGCCTGCACCAAATATGTTGCGACCCGATCGGCGGTGGATCTGAAGTGGCGAAGATCGGTCGCCATCAGAGATGTCGCGACGGAGGTGGGACGGCTGAGGCAGGAAGACGGTCCGACGCTGATAACCCAGGGCAGCTCGGAGCTTGTTCATGCTCTCCTCGCGAACGGCCTTGTCGATGAGATCTTTACGCTCACCGCACCGATTGTGCTGGGAAACGGCAAGAGGTTTTTTGCCGCCGATGCAAATCCGGTGGCGTTCAGACTGCTTCGCAGCGAAGTGTCGACGACCGGGCTCGTGATTTCGCGGTATGCGCGTGCCGGAAGCGTGGAGACCGGAAACGTGCCCCTTTGAACGAGCGAATGTCGAGGTGATTGATCATGCGCGAGAACAGGCTCCCCCTTGTTCACCAGACCATCGCCATCAGCCGAATGGTCGACGCCCCCACCGATGCCGTCTTTGCTGCATGGGAGGATCCGCAAGCCCGCTCCCAATGGGGTCCGCCTTCCGATGACGAAGCGCTTGCGTTTGTCGAAACCGACTTTCGCGTCGGGGGAACGGATGTTCATCTGTGCGGCCCGAAGGGCGATCTGCGGTTCCGTGTGGAAACGCGTTACTACGATATCGAAAGGCCCGCTCGTCTTGTGTTCACCGAACGTCTTTCGACCGGCGACGCTCTCTTGAGCGCGTCACTGGTCAGCGTCGCCATCGGCGGTAACGGGCGCTCGACGAAACTCGACCTCACGGTTCAGATCGCGTCCGCGGTGGGCCGGGACATGATCGTCGGGACGCGAACGGGCTGGGAGGCGGCACTTTCGAACCTGGCGAAATCACTCGTGTAGGCTACGCACGCCCGGTCAGTTCTGCAGCCTCGGCGCCGTGCCTTCCAGCTTGCAGAGGATCTCCAGCATCACCTCGTCTGCGCCGCCGCCGATGGAGCCGAGACGGCCGTCGCGGTAGGCGCGGCTGACCGGATTGTCGGCGGTGAAGCCCATGCCGCCCCAATATTGCAGGCAGGCATCGGCGACCTCGCGATAGAGTCGGCCTGACTTGAGCTTGGCCATGGAGGCGAGCCGCGTAGCATCCTGGCCGCCGACATAGTCTTCGACCGCCTTCCAGGTCAGCGCCCGCAGCGCCTCGACCTCGGTGCGCAGTTCGGCCAGGCGGAAATGCACCGCCTGATTGTCGAGCACCGACTTGCCGAATGCCTTGCGGTCGCGGGTGTATTCGATGGTCAGGTCGATCAGCCGATCGAGCGCCTTGAGGCTGGAAGCGGCCACCCACAGGCGCTCTTCCTGGAACTGAAGCATCTGCATGGTGAAACCGGCGCCTTCCTGGCCGATGAGATTGCTGCGCGGCACGCGGACATTGTCGAAGAACAGCTGCGCGGTGTCGGAGGAGTGCATGCCGATCTTGTGGATCTTCTGGCGTTCGATGCCCCTGGCATCCATCGGCACCAGGATCAGCGACTTGTTCTTGTGCACCTGGCCCTCGCCGGTATTGGCGAGCAAGCAGCACCAGTCGGCCTGCAGACCGTTGGTGATCCACATTTTCGAGCCGTTGATGACGTAATCGCCGCCATCGACTTCCGCTCGCGTCTTGATGGCCGCGACGTCTGAGCCACCGCCGGCCTCCGAGACGCCGATGCAGCCGACCAGCTCGCCGGCGATCGACGGGGCCAGCCAATCGCGTTTCAGCTCGTCCGAACCGAAGCGGTTGAGCGCCGGCGTGCACATGTCGGTCTGCACGCCGATCGCCATCGGCACGCCGCCGCATGCGGCCGTGCCCAGCTCTTCCGCCATGACCATGGAATAGGAGAAATCGAGCCCAAGCCCGCCGCATTCCGGATCGTATTTGATGCCGAGCAAACCGAGCTCACCAAGCTTGCCGAAGACCTCGTGGGCCGGAAACTGTTCGGCCTTCTCCCACTCGTCGACATACGGGTTGATTTCCGTCTCGACGAATCGGGCGACGGTCTGGCCCAGTTGCCGGTGTTCTTCCGTCAGCTGCATGCGGTTCCTCCAGAGATCGAGCGACGCTGCCGCATCGTTTCATTCATTGACGTTTACGTCAACTGCATCGAGCAAAGGAAAATTGATTGCACGAAACTGCCTCCCATCCTATATGCTGGCGACAGACCAACTGAAATCCAGCCAGGAGCAAAGCCGATATGAGCGTCGCCGATATTGCAGCCGCCATCAAGGAGCGGGTCGAATCCGGAGACTTCGACAGTGTGGTGAAATTCGATTGCGGCGACGACGGCGTCGTCGTCATCGACAATCAGAGTGTCAGCACGGACAACAAGGATGCCGACTGCACCATCCGCGTCAGCCTCGACGATCTGGCCGCCATGGTGGCCGGCGATCTCGACCCGACAGGCGCCTTCATGCAGGGCAAGCTGCAGGTCGAAGGCGACATGGGCGTGGCGATGAAGCTGAGCCAGGTGCTCTAGCCCCATGTCTCGCATGCCGGCGGAGCGGGACGACCGGCAGGAACTGTTCGGTATTGCCGATCTTGCCAGAGAATTCGGCATTTCGACCCGGACCATCCGCTTCTACGAAAACAAGGATCTCATTCACCCCATGCGGGTGAATGGGAGCCGCGTCTACACGCGCCGCGACCGTGGACGGCTGGCGCTGATCCTGCGGGCCAAGGCGATCGGTTCGACGCTTGCCCAGATCAAGCATTTCCTCGATCTCTATGGCGAGCATGGCGAAGGCCATGTCAACCAGCTCAACTACCTGATCGCCGAGACCGGCAAGGCCATCGAGGACCTGGAAAACAAGCAGGCGCTGATCCGCGACACTCTGAAGGAATTGCGCGCCATTCGTCAGGACAGCATCGACAAGCTGGAGGAGAAGCGCCGCGAAGCCGCGGACGGTTGACCGTCAGGCGGGTTTTCGGGCGCTGACCACGCTCCAGTGGCCGAATGTGTTGTGCGCCTCGACGTCGGCGAACCCGGCCGTTTCGAGCAAGCCTCTGTATTCGTTCGATGACCGCTGCCGGCCTTCCGTCCAGGCGAGCATGATCACCGACATGCTGGCAGCGACGAAAGGGCCCGCTTTGTCGTCGTCGTAGAGCATCTCGTGGATCATGATCCGGCCGCCCGGATCGAGTGCCTCGAAGCTCTTTTTCATCAGGCCGGCGCATTTGTCGTCGGGCCAGTCGTGGAATATGTCGCCATAGAAATGGATGTCGGCGGCGGGCAGCGGGTCGTTCCAGAAATTGCCGGGCAAAGTGGTTATGCGGTCCTGCAGCCCGTAGCTGGCGATCACCCCATCGGCGATCTCGCAGACGACTGGCATCTCCAGCACGGTGCAGGAGAGGGTCGGCCAGCGGTTGGCGGCGCCGATGGCCTGGGCGCCGGATCCGCCGCCGATATCAAGCAGGCTGGCCGCGTCGGACAGGTCGAACGCATCCGGCCAGGCCAGCGCAGGAGCGATGGAATGGGCGTGCATCATCATGGTGAATTCGCGTGCCCGCTCGACCTCCTCCTCATGCGTCTCGAACAGTTTCTTGCCTTCGTAGATTTGCGAACGGCCCTCCAGAATGGCTTTCCGAACCGTGGGATAGGACGTCAGCTCCGGCTGGCCGTAGATGGCGGGACGCAGGTAGTCGCCGATGAAGGTGGGGCTGTCGGGCGCCAGATAGTCTTCGGCCAGTTCCGTCAGGGCGAAGCGGTCGTCTCGGCGTTCTAGCAGACCGAGCGAGGTGCACAGAACCAGCAGTGCATCGGCGCTGCGTTCGCCCAGCGATAGTGCGTCGCCGATCTCGGCCATGGTCATCGGTCGCTCGGCGAGTTTTTCGAACAGTCCCAGATCAAAGGCGACGGCAAAGGCCTGGCCGCCGAACAGTCCGGCCTGCAGATCGTAGAACAACCGGTCGTCCGAGCGCGGTTTGCGCAGCTCCCGCCGCATCTTGCTCCGGGTCATCGATCGGGCCTCCGTCACTGCGACCTTGCGGATTCGACCCTGCCATGCGGCGAGGTTCCCTTCAACGGGCGGCAGCGATCAAATATGCGCAACGGCACGAAAGCGCTGCCGATAGCGCGCCGGCGTCACGCCCGTACGCTTCTTGAACAGGCGGCGAAAATAGGTCGGATCCTCATAGCCGATCAACCGGGCGACGCTGTCGGTCGCCATGTCGGAGGTTTCCAGGACCTGCTTGGCCTCCTCTATGCGCAGCGTCTGCACATAGTCCATCGGCGAATAGCCGGTCGCCTGGCGAAAGCGGCGTTTGAAGGTGCGCTCGGCGAGGCCGGACTGCGCGGCCATCTGCGATACCGGGTTGTGTTCGCAATAGTGCATCGCCACCCAGGTCTGGCAGTCGGCGATCACTGCATCGTCGTGCTGGCGGCGCCGGCCCATGGCCGCATAAGGCAGTTGGCCCTCACTGCGATCGCCGAAGAGATAGATCTTCGCCGCCTTGACGGCTTCGGCTCGACCGCAGAACCGGGCGATCAGATAGAGCGCCAGGTCCTCCCACGAAGATGTGCCGCCGCTGGTAATGATGCGATGCTCCTCGCCGACCGGAACAACAATGCGTTCCGGCTTCAGCTCGATGTTCGGGTAGTAGGCTTGCAGCAGGTCGCAGGCCCCCCAGTGGGTCGTGGCCTCGCGGTTGTCGAGCAGGCCGGAATCGGCGAGCAGGATCGCGCCGGTGCAGACCGAGCAGACCGTGGCACCGCCGTCGTGCTGTTCGACCAGCCATTGTGTGGCTGCAGGCCAGCGGCCACGTGGATCGAATTCGGAAGTGAATTCCAGATCCGTTACCAGCACCACGTCGGCCGTGCCCGAATTGGCAAATGAACATGCCGGAGTGATCGGAATCCCCAGGGCACCGGTAAACGGCTTGCCGTCTTCGGAGACGATGGCAACGTCGAGCCTTGGCCTGATCTCGCCGTCTCCGGTGAGCGCCGGCCAGATGACGCCGACCGACGAGAACACCTCGTACATGCCGTAAAGCGCAGTCGGCGTCGTTTCCGGCAGCGCCATGATCAGTACCCGGACAGGGGTCTGACGGTTTTCTTCAATCATGATCAAAGCTTGGCACAAATGCCCCGATTGTGTCCATTTTCGCTCTGGTGGCTCATGAAGTGGCCGCCTACCTTCCCGGCATCGACAGGCCGGTGCGGCGACGCCG
This sequence comes from Rhizobiaceae bacterium, assembly GCA_963921345.3. Classification (GTDB taxonomy): domain Bacteria; phylum Pseudomonadota; class Alphaproteobacteria; order Rhizobiales; family Rhizobiaceae; genus Hoeflea_A. The sequence goes on from OZ001228.1 coordinate 88,514, forward strand.
CGGGCCCGAAGCGTTTTCCGAAAGGTAAGAGCGATGACCATGCACAATCATCCCGCGTCGCCTTCCAGGGCAGCCGGCGCGCGCCCCGATGCCGACGTTGTCATCATCGGAGCCGGGAGCGGCGGTCTGAGCACCGCCTACGCGCTGAAGCGGCGCAGCGTAAGCGTGCGCATTCTCGACCGCGCTGCGGAGGTGGCAACCTCCTGGCGCCGGCGGCATCCGCAGCTTTGCCTAAACACCCACCGGTCGCTGTCGCATCTGGCGGGCCTGCCGTTTCCGAAATCCACTGGCGCGTTCCCGGCGCGCGACGCTGTCATCCGCTATCTCGAAGACTATGCCCGTTTCGCCGGTGTGCCGATCGAACATGGCGTCGAAGTCGAGCGGATCGATCAGGCAGCGCAGGGCTGGCGGTTGCAGACCTCGGCCGGCGCCATATCCGCGACGCATGTCGTCGTTGCAACCGGACGCGAGTGCGTTCCGTTTATTCCCGATTGGCCGGGTCTGGATAGCTTCACCGGCGACGTGCGCCATTCGGCGGATTTCGGCGATGTGAGCCAGTATCGCGACAAGCGCGTACTGGTCGTCGGCGCCGGCAATTCCGGTACCGACGTTCTCAATCACCTGGTGCGTGCGGGAACCCGATCGCTGCGCGTTGCCGTGCGGCACGGCCCGGCGATTGCGCCGTGTCGGATGCTCGGCTTCCCGATGCAGCGGACGGCGCCGCTGCTCGAAATGATGCCGGCGCCGCTCGCCGATCGAGCGCTCAAGGATATGGAGCGCCTGGCGTTCGGCAATCTCGCACGGCTCGGGCTTTCGCAGCACCCGCAGGGCGGAGCGACGCGGTTGCGCAAGGGCGGCATCACGCCGGCTGTCGACGACGGCTTCATTGCGGCTCTCAAGGCGGGTCGCGTCCATGTTCACCCGGCCGTCGAACGGTTCGACCGCGCGGACGTGATCACCGCTGACGGGCGCCGTGTCGAAGCCGATTTCGTGATTGCCGCGACCGGCTACCGGACCGGCCTGGAGCCGATACTCGGCCATCTGAACGTGCTCGACGGCAAGGGCGAGCCGCTGGCCAACGGCGCCACGGCGATCGACCATTGCAAGGGCTTGTGGTTCATAGGCATGCGGGCGTCGCTCAGTGGGTTCTTCCGAGCTGCCCGCAAGGACGGGCAGGCCATTGCCCGGAAGATTCATGCCGATCTCGCCGGTCGAGAGTTCGCCGGCCGGTCGCGCGGCTTCGCGCAAACCGACTGAGACAACGACGACATCGAACTTGGCGCGCCGGCTCCGCCGGCGAGGGGCCCGGCGTGCCTTCATCGAAGGAGAAAGACAATGACCGTTTCGACCATCACCGAAGCTCCCCTGGACCTTCCGGCGGCGCAGGCCTTTGCCGAGCAAGTAGGCGGAGTCATCAATTCCGGCGCCATCGCCGTCATGCTGTCGGTCGGCCACCGAGCCGGGCTGTTCGACACGCTGGCGGTCCTGCCGCCGGCGACGTCCGTCTGCATTGCCGAACGGGCGGGATTGGCCGAACGCTACGTGCGCGAATGGCTCGCGGTCATGGTGACCGGCGGCATCGTGCATTTCGAACCGCAAGAGCGGACGTACAGGCTGCCCGCGGAGCATGCGGCGAGCCTCACTCGCGGCGCCGCCCTGGGCAACCTGGCGGTCTATGCCCAGTTCGTGCCCATGACCGGCGCCGTACAGGAGCAGATCCTCACCTGCTTCGAAACCGGCGACGGGCTCGGCTATGGCGACTATCCCTGCTTCCACTCGATCATGGCCGAGGATAGCGAGCAGACGGTGGTGGCAGCGATGTTTTCGCACATCCTACCGCTGGTTCCGGGGCTCGAGGCGCGGCTGGAAGCGGGCATCGATGTGCTCGACGCCGGATGCGGCGCTGGCCGTGTGCTCCTCGCGCTGGCGCAGCGCTATCCGAAAAGCCGTTTCACTGGCATCGATCTGTGCGGGGACGCTATCGAGCAGGGACGTCGTGCGGCTTCGGAGCAGAGTCTGGACAACCTCGTGTTCGAGGCTCGCGATCTTACCGGTTTCAGACGGCCGCAATCCTTCGACTTCATTACCTCGTTCGATGCGCTGCACGACCAGAAGGACCCGCAGGGCCTGATATCGGGCCTGCACGGCGCGCTGCGGCCGCAAGGCGTCTATCTGGTGCAGGACATCGGCGGGTCGGCGCAGCTGGAGAACAATCTGGATTTTCCGTTCGCCGCTTTCCTCTACACCGCCTCCTGCACCCATTGCACGCCGGTCTCGCTGGGGCAGGGCGGCCCCGGCCTTGGCACCATGTGGGGCTGGGAGACCGCGCGGGCCATGCTGCGGACGGCCGGTTTCGAGAACCTCGAGAGACACGTGCTCGAACACGATCCGATGAATGTCTGGTTCGTCGCTCGGCGGTGAATGCCGCGGCGCCGGTAGAAAGGAAACGATGCCATGAAAACGCTTGAACTCGCGCGCATGCGCGCCCGCTACCTCGACATGGGCAGCGGCCCGGCCGTCCTGCTGGTGCATTGTTCCAGTGCCAGTCATCGGCAATGGTCGTTTCTGGCGGATGAACTGGCGGCCCGGTACCGGGTGGTCGCGCCCGATCTGCTGGGCTACGGGGATTCCTCTCCGTGGCCGGAAACCGACGGCGCCGTCGTCGACAACGATCTCGACCTGCTGCTGAAGCTCATCGATACCATCGGCGAGCCGGTCCACATCGTCGCTCACTCCTACGGAGCCGCTGCCAGCCTCGAGGCGGCGCGCATCGAAGCGACGATCGGCGGCGGTGCGATCGCCAGCCTGTGCCTGGTGGAGCCGGTCGCGTTCCACCTGCTCAAGGCCGATCGGGACCATACCAATTGGCGAACGATCAGCGGGGTCGCTCGCCGTTGCATCGACGGCGTCAAAGCCGGCCACCGGCGACGGGCGGCCAATGCCTATATGGGTTTCTGGATGGGACCGTTGAAATGGCGGCTGGCACCGCGGCGCTTGCGCCGTGAGGTCATGCGCACGGTCCACAAGGTTGCGGCGGAGTTCCGCGGCATGTTCGAGATCGGCCTGTCGCCGGCCGACTATGCCGGCGTTTCCTGTCCGGTCACGCTGGTGCAGGGGGCGCGCAGTCCGAGGCCAGCACTCCGGGTTGTGGCTCTGCTGGCGGAAACCCTCGGCACGGTCAGTACCGTGACGATCGAAAAGGCGGGCCACATGAGTCCGTTCACTCACCGTCGGGAGATTGCCTTGATCGCCCGCGAACATCTGGAGCGGGTCGCCGGTCGGAATCCGGATGGTGGCGCGTCGCGCCCGTCGCCCGGGCTGGCTGCGCCGGCCTCGGGCTGACGTTAGCGCCGGCCGATCAGGCAGTAGACGTCCATCGGGCCGCGGCCGCGGATGTCGACGGATCCGCGTTTGTCGAAGGCAAAACGGCCCTTGAGTGCCTTGTAAACGGTTTCACTGACCTGGATGACCCCGTCGCGGGCGGTGGTCTCCAGGCGGCTGGCGACGTTGACGGTATCGCCCCACAGGTCGTAGGCGAACTTGCTGCGGCCGATGACGCCGGCGACCACCGGTCCGGCGTGGATGCCGATGCGCAATGCGAGCGAACCGTTGGCGGTGTCCTCGAACGATTCAATGAAGGCCATCATGTCGAGCGCCATGTCGGCGATGCGGGCGCAATGGTCGTTATCCGCTCCCGACAGGCCGCCGACGACCATGTAGGCGTCGCCGATGGTCTTGATCTTCTCCAGTCGATGGGTCTCGGCCAGCGTGTCGAAATGCGAGAAGACGGCGTTGAGTGTCGAGACGATTTCCTCAGGCTGCCGGTCGCCGGCATAGCGGGTGAAATCGACAATATCGGCGAAAAGGATGCTGACATTGTCGTGGCGCTCGGCGATGGTTCCCGGATGCGCCTTGAGCCTGCGAGCGGTCTTCTCCGGCAGAATGTTGAGCAGCAGCCGGTTGGCGTTTTCCCGCTCGCGCAGGGCGGCACGCACGAAGGAGCTGGCAAAGGCGAAGACGATGACCGATGCAAAGGTGAGGTTCATCCAGAAGAACAGCACCTTTACGCTGTCCGGCACCGTTTCGCCTGTTGCGGAACCGGAATCGACGGCGACCGTGATCGCGACGGTCACCAGGTAGAGCAGCAGCCACAGGGCCGACTGCCGCACCGAAAAATACATCAGTGCGACGAGCGGTCCGCACAGTCCCCAGACCAGCAGGAAGCCGGAATCGTCGATGCCGCCGATCGACCACTGGATAACGCCCGGCACGATGATAATGCCGGCGACCAGGGCGTAGGCCGCGATCAGGTGGTTCCGGCGGTTGTGCGAAATCACCAGCGCCGTACCCACGGCGACCGCGAACAACAGTGGAAGCAAGGCAATCGGTCCGGATCCGAAGACCACGAAATACATGGCCGACCAGACGCACCCGGCCACGCAGCACGACAGGGCGACGAGGAAGATCGCGAATTTTTCGGCGCGCAGTTCGGCCGAATCGTCCGGGTCGTAGGCAAAAAGCTCGTTCAGCTTCATGGGCGCGCGCCGCTGCGGGCGGTACCTCGATCGCGGGCGGGGCGTCAGCCGGCGGCGGCGGCCTTGTCGGTCAGCCCCAGCCGGTCGGCGATGTTGAAGCGCGCTGCCGACAGATCGGCGATTGTGTGATGCTGCAGCGTTTCCAGAAAGGCATTCAGCGCCTCGCGCCAGGCCGAGTTCAGCGCGCAGCTGTCGACCAGCGGGCATTCGGCCGCGTCGTTTTCGAAGCACTCGGCCATGGCGAAACTGTCCTCGGTCACGCGGATCACGTCGAAAAGCGTGATGTCCTGTGCCGGCCGTCCCAGTCGGATGCCGCCATTGCGGCCGCGCACCGTCTCAACCAGGCCGGCCTTGACGAGGGGTTTCAGGATCTTGAACAGAAACAGCTCCGACACCCCGTAGGCGCGGGCGATATCCGGCACGCGGCTGAGTGTGCTCGGGTCGGCCGCGCAGTACATCAGCATCCGCACGGCATAGTTGGTTTGTTTGGTAACGCGCATGAATTCGCCTCGTGGCCGGCCCGCATCCCTTTGGTTTCGGGCACAAATTTAGAATCGTTCTATAAAATTCGATTTTTTTTGTCAAGTTTTGTTCGAACCTCTTGCATAGCCGATAATATTTGGAGTATTGCAATCATGTTTTTAAAATTCACACATCCAAAGGGTTGGAAATGTACGCCAAGTCATTCATCGCCGCCGGGGCAGTGGCGATGCTGTCCGCATCGATCGGAACCGCCGCCAAGGCCGAGGAAGTCAACATCTACTCCTATCGCCAGCCGGATCTGATCGCGCCGCTTCTCGATGCCTTCACCAAGGAGACGGGAATCGATACCAATGTGCTGTTCCTCAACAAGGGACTGGTCGAACGCGTCGCGGCAGAAGGCGCCAATTCGCCAGCCGACCTGATCCTGACCGTCGATATCAGCCGGCTGAGCGATGCCAAGGACAAGGGTGTCACCCAGCCCGTCGACAGCAATGGCATCAACGGCACGATCCCGGCCAATTTCCGCGATCCGGAAGGCCACTGGTTCGGTTTGACCACCCGCGGCCGGGTGGTCTACGCCTCCAAGGACCGGGTTGCGCAGGACGCGATCACCTATGAGGAGCTCGCCGATCCGAAGTGGAAGGGCAAGATCTGCATCCGCAGCGGCCAGCACATCTACAATATCGGCATGATCGCCTCGGTCATCGCCAATCTCGGCGAGGACAAGGCGGAAGCCTGGCTTGCCGGCGTCAAGGACAATCTGGCGCGCAAGCCGAACGGCAACGACCGCGCCCAGGCCAAGGGCGTTTTCGCCGGCGAGTGCGATATCGGTATCGGCAACACCTATTATGTCGGGCTGATGAAGACCAACGAAAAGGAGCCGGAGCAGAAGGAATGGGCGGACGCCATCAAGGTGCTGTTCCCCAATTCCGAGGACCGCGGCACCCACGTCAACATTTCCGGCATGGCACTGGCCAAAAACGCGCCCAACAAGGACGCTGCCGTCAAGCTGATGGAGTTCCTGGCCAGTCCGAAGGGGCAGGAGCTTTATGCCGAGCGGGTGTTCGAATATCCGGTCGACCCGAACGCCAAGGTTTCCGACATCGTCAAGTCGTTCGGCGAGATCAAGCCCGACAGCCTGCCGCTGGCCGAGATCGCCAAGAACCGCAAGGCGGCTTCGGTACTGGTCGACAAGGTCGGCTTCAACAACTGATCCACCAGGCGGACCGACTCATGAGAAAGGCGGCCACCGAGCCGCCTTTTTTGATTCTATGAGCCGATATGACGCTGGCCGCGTTTCCGCGCCAGCGCCACTTGTTTCTGCCGCTCGCGGTAGCGCGCCCGGTCTTCCTCGCAGCGATCGCCGTGGCAATAGGGGCAGGACACGCCGTCCTCGTATAGCGGGCTGGTGATCTCGTCCGCGGTAAGAGGATAGCGGCAGGCGCGGCACAATTGGTGCTCGCCTTGCTCCAGACCATGGGTCACCGAGACCCGCTCGTCGAAGACGAAGCAGGCGCCGTCCCACAGGCTCTCTTCCTCCGGCACGTCCTCCAGATACTTCAGTATGCCGCCGCGCAGGTGATAGACGTCCTCGAAGCCTTCCGCCTTCATGAAGGCCGTGGCCTTTTCGCAGCGGATGCCGCCGGTGCAGTACATGGCGATCTTTGGCTTGCCCGGCAGTTCCGAATGGTTGCGTACCCAGTCCGGGAAGTCACGGAAGGAACCGGTCTTCGGGTCTACGGCGCCCTTGAACTGACCGATCGCTGTTTCGTAGTCGTTGCGGGTGTCGATCACGATGGTATCGGGGTCGGAAATCAGCGCGTTCCAATCCTGCGGGTCGACATAGGTGCCGACGCTCTGCAGCGGATCGATGCCTTCGACACCCATGGTGACGATTTCCTTCTTCAGCCGCACCTTCATGCGGTGAAAAGGCATCTCCTGCGCCCGGCTTTCCTTGTGCTCCAGCCCGGAAAAGGCGGGAATGGCGCGCAGACCGGCGAGCACGGCCGCGATGCCTGCATCCGGACCGGCGATCGTGCCGTTGATGCCCTCATGCGCAAGCAGCAGCGTGCCGCGTACGCCATGGACGTCGCACAGCTTCTGAATTGGGTCCCGCAGCGTCTCGAACTCGGCCAGCGGCGTGAAATGATAGAGCGCTGCCACCAGGAAATCCGCGTTGTTGGCGGTTTGGCTGTTGGTCATGCGCAGGCCATAGCGCTTTGCGGCGCCCTAGGCAATCCGTAACGATAAATGCCCGATTCAACAGAATTGAGCGGTGGCGGTCTTGCACGGATTGGGCGATTGTCGGAAGCTCGCAGCGGCTGGGGCCTGCATTTGAAGACGGCGCGTCAAGCGCCAGGGCGGCAACGAGGGCAGGAGCGATCATGAGCGATTCCGCAAAATCGGCCAATCGGGGTTTCATTGCAGCCATCGAGCGCGTGGGCAACCGCCTGCCGGATCCCGTTTTCATCTTCGTCTGGCTGATCGTCATCCTGATGGCGGTCAGCGTGTTCGCCGCGCTGATCGGCCTGCAGGCGGTCCATCCCGTCACCGATGAACCGGTGAAGGCCTCGAGCCTGCTGTCGGGCGAAAACCTGCGGCGGCTGGTCACCGACATGCCGACGACGTTCACCCATTTCCATCCGCTCGGTTACGTGCTTGTGGTCATGCTGGGAGCCGGCGTCGCCGAGCGCACCGGACTGCTGGGCACCGCCATGCGGGCGGGCGTGCAGGACGCGCCCAAGGCGCTGTTGACGCCGATCGTCGTGGCCGTCGGCATGATCGGCAATCTGGCGGCCGACGCGGCCTATGTGGTGCTGATCCCCTTGGCGGGAATCATCTTTGCGGCCGCCGGCCGCCATCCGGTAGCCGGTATTGCCGCCTCCTTTGCGGGCGTTTCGGGCGGCTTTTCCGCCAATCTGTTTCCGGGCCAGCTCGATGCGCTGCTGTTCGGAATCACGGCGGCCGGGGCCGAAATCCTGGATCCGACCTGGCAGGCCAATATCGCCGGCAACTGGTACCTGATCATGGCGCTGTTCTTCATCTACCTGCCGGTGATCTGGATCGTCACCGACCGGTTCGTCGAACCGCGCCTCGGTCCCTGGACGGGCGGGGCCGTGGCCGGCTCGGACGAGGCGATCTCGGGGCCGCTGACGGATGTCGAGAAGAGCGGCCTTCGCCGGGCGGCACTGGCGGTGCTCGCCGTCATCCTCGTTTGGGTGTTCCTGACCGTCGGACCGGGCACGCCGCTGATCGACGACAATGCCCGGCCGGAAGCGCGTATGACGCCCTTCTACCAGTCGCTGGTCGCCGGCTTCTTCCTGCTGTTTCTCGCTAGCGGCTGGGTCTACGGCGCCACCACCGGCAGCATCAAGGGCCATCGCGACCTGGTCGGCAAGATGACCGAGTCGATGGCCGATATGGGCTACTATCTGGTTCTGGCCTTCGTCGCCGCGCATTTCGTGGCGATGTTCGTGTGGTCCAATCTCGGGCTGATCCTGGCCATCGACGGCGCCGAATTTCTGCGCTGGACCAACATGCCGGGCCCGCTGCTTCTGGCCGGCCTGCTGATCCTGAGCGGCATCATCAACCTGTTCGTCGGTTCGGCCTCGGCCAAATGGGCGCTGCTGGCGCCGATCCTGGTGCCGATGCTGATGCTGCTCAACATCAGCCCGGAAACGGCGACAGCGGCTTATCGCATCGGCGATTCGGCGACCAACATCATTACCCCGCTGATGGTCTATTTCCCGCTGATCCTCATCTTCTGTCAGCGCTGGGATGAGGATTTCGGCATCGGCAGCCTGATGGCCGTGATGATTCCGTATTCGATCTGGCTGATGATCACCGGCGTTATCCTGATCGTTGCCTGGGTCGGACTGGACCTGCCGCTGGGGCCGGGCGCCGGGGTGGAGTATTCGATCGAGTGACGGCGGACCTCAGAATTCCGACCGGATGAAATCGACGAACGCCCTGACCCTCGGGATCGCCTGCCGTCCGGGCAACACCAGTGCCGAAATCGGTTGCGGATCGTCGAAATGGCAATCGGCCAGGACCGGGACCAGTTTTCCGCTCGCCAGAGCATCGGCTCCGAGGAAGTCGCCAAGGCGAATGAGGCCGGCGCCGGCGACAGCCATGTCCAGGAGGGCATCCGCGCTGTCCGATTTCACCGATCCGGAAACATGGACGTCGTATCTGCGATCGCCGTCCCGCATCGGCCACAGCGCCTGCTGCGGAAATCCAGCCAGCAGCAGGCAATTGTGCGACGAGAGATCGTCCGGCGTTTGCGGCTCACCGTGAACGGCGAGATAGCGCGGGCTTGCGGCAATGATCCGGCGCACCGTACCGAGTCGGAGGGCGATGAGATCGCTGTCCACAAGGCGACCGACACGAATGACGGCGTCGAACCGTTCCGCAATCGGGTCGATGCGACGGTCGCTGACCGAGACGTCGATGCTCAGTTCGGGGTAATCGTTCAAAAATCTCGGCAAGATCGGCGCCAGCTTGTGCCGCACGAAGGCGCTTCCGGAATTCACCGTCAGGTGTCCCCTTGGCCGCCCCTTCGTCTGCTGGATGTCGGCTTCGGCGGCCTCGGCGATTTCCAGCATCCGCCGCGCGTGAACGCTGAATGCTTCGCCCTCGGGCGTGAGATGCAGGTGCCGAGTCGACCGGTGTATGAGTTTCGTTCCAAGCCGATCTTCCAGCCTGGTGACGACTCGTGAAATGCCGGAAGGCGTGAATCCGGATTCCGCCGCAACGGCCGCGAACGAACCGAGTTCCATGACGCGGAGGAACATCGCGATATCGGGTAGGAGCGCTTTCTGCATTCATGACGAATTAGCAAAACTGAGGATCAAATCAACGATTTTTCCTCGATCTGGTCTTTAATAAACAGGCCTCCCGTCTCACAGGCCAGGGAGAAAATTCATGCCACTTGCCCATATCCACGTTCCGGAAGTCCTTCCCGCGGACAAGATTCGCCGCCTCGCCGATGCCGTCCATGATGGCCTCGTCAGCACCTGCAATGTGCCGTTCAACGATCGATTTCAGCTGATATTTCAGCTGGATGGCGAGCGGATGATCATCGACCGGCATTTTCCCGATGTCAGCCGAACGCCCGAGGCGTCGATCGTGCAGATCCTGTTTCTGCGAGGCCGGACCGTCGAGCAGAAGAAAGCGCTCTTTCAACACATTGCCGCCGGCGCAGTCGAGGCGGGATTTTCCGGTGACGACATCATGGTCTGTCTGGTGGAAAACGCTGCCCTGGACTGGTCGCTGGGGCGTGGGCAGTGCTTTGCCGACAGACTTGGTGAAGAATGAATTCCGTCAAAGATTCAAATGGATAGACAGAACAGCCCGGGTTGGAGGCGGCCTTTCTCCACCCGATCGGGTGACTTTCTTGAGCCGCGCGGTGGACAAGCGACACGCCGCGCGGTAATCGCTCTTCCGATACCGGGCGGATCGAGTGACATGGGCAAGAAAACCGAAAAACTGCTTTCAATTCTACAGATGCAGCCGGTGGTGCCGGTTTTGGTGGTGGATCGCGTCGCGACGGCCATTCCGCTGGCCAAGGCACTGGTCGCCGGCGGGCTGAAGGCTATCGAAATCACCCTGCGCACGGAAGCCGCGCTCGATGCCATCAAGGCGGTGGCCGATGAGGTCGAGGGCGCGGCCGTGGGTGCCGGAACCATCCTCGATGCGCGTCAATACGAGGCGGCCGTCGAAGCCGGTTCGACCTTCATCGTCAGCCCCGGCACGACCCAGGAACTGCTGGATTGTGCGCGGCGCTCGCCGGTGCCGATGCTGCCGGGTGCGGCGACGCCCAGCGAAGTCATGGCGCTGCGCGAGGAAGGCTATGCGATCCTGAAATTCTTCCCGGCCGAACAGGCCGGCGGCGCGGCCTATCTGAAATCGCTGTCCTCGCCGCTCGGCGGCGTCAGTTTCTGCCCGACCGGCGGCATTACGGCGGCAACCGCGATGGACTACCTGTCGCTGCCCAACGTGATCTGCGTCGGCGGCTCCTGGGTGGCGCCGAAAAACCTGGTGGAGGCCGGCGACTGGGCCGACATCACGACGCTTGCGGCCGAAGCGAGCAAGCTCGGCAAATAGTCGCCCGACCCTTTGAAACGCGGCTTGGCCGAACCTATCTCGATTGCTGACGCAATCAGGACAGGCGGCTTTCCATGTTCAATCCGAAACAGCTTCTCGACCAACTTCTCGGCTCCCAGGTGCCCGGCACCGAAGACACGGTGCGCGACAAGGCCGGGCAGGCCGTGCAGCTTGCCAAGGACAATCCGCTGGCCACCGGCGCCATCGCCGCGGTGCTGCTCGGCACCGGCACCGGCCGTTCGCTGGCCGGTTCGGCGCTGAAACTCGGCGGCGTCGCCCTGGTCGCCGGCCTCGGCTACCAGGCCTACAAGAACTACAAGGCCGGCAAGGCGCCCGACGCCAGCCAGGCACCGGTCGGTCCGGAAGCGCTGCCGGCGCCGGAGGAAACGGCCTTCGACATCGACGGCTCTCAAGTCGACGACAATTTCGCGCTGGCGCTGATCCGCGCGATGATCGCCGCCGCACGCAGCGACGGCCATATCGACGATACCGAACGGGCCCGCATTGCCGACAAGCTGGCGGTGTCGGGCATCGAGTCGGAGGCCCAGGCCTTCATCGACGCCGAACTGGCCGACCCGACCGATCTCGGCGACATCATCGCCGCCGCCCGCAATGAAGAGCAGCGGGTCGAGATCTACACCGCCTCGCGGCTGGCCATCGATCCGGACACCCGTGCCGAGCGCGGCTATCTCGATATGCTCGCCGGACGGCTTGGTCTGCCCGACGCGCTGGTCGACCACATCGAAGCCACGGTCGCCGCGGCGGGCGCGTGATTGCGACAGACTGACGGGTTTCGCCCGTCACTGAGCCGTCTTAAGGTAAGCGCATGAAACGGCATCGATTTCTGCGCTTCACGCTTCTTCTCGTCGGGCTGGTCGCCGCCACGACGGCGATGGCCGCCGACCGTGTGCTGGTGTTCGCCGCGGCGAGCACCAAGGACGCCATCGAAGCGGTGGCGGCGGATTACCATGCCGAGACGGGAACCGACGTGGTCGTCTCGTTGGCAAGTTCCGGGACGCTTGCCCGGCAGATCGAGGCCGGCGCGCCGGCCGACATCTATCTGCCCGCCAATCCGGTGTGGATGGACTATCTCGCCGATCGCGGGCTGATCGACGAAGCGAGCCGCGCTCTGGTTGCCGGTAATGTTCTGGTCATCGTCCGGAAAGGTTCGGACGCAGCCACGCCCGAGACGTTGCTCGCATCCGGACGGTTTGCCATGGGCGACCCGGTGCATGTGCCGGCCGGCATCTATGCCAGAGAAGCGCTGGAGAATCTCGGCCTGTGGGACGATGTCGCGCGGAATGCCGCCTTCGGCGAAAACGTTCGCGTGGCGCTGGCCATGGCGGCGCGCGGCGACGTCGACAGCGCCATCGTCTACCGGTCGGACGCAGCGATGCGCGACGACCTTGAAATTGCATATGAATTTCCCGAAGGAAGCCATTTGCCAATCGTTTATCCTGTGGCATTAACGCTGGAAGCGGATGACGATGCGCGGGCGTTCCTTGCGTATCTCCTGGAACGGGCGCGCGCCGGTGCGCTGACCCGGTTCGGCTTTTCCAGACCGCCGGAGGAAACGGGGTAGATCGGTCATGACGGGCAGCGCGACCCTCGGCATCGTTCTTCTGTCGCTGAAGGTCGCGGCGATCGCCATGGTGTTCTCCGTGCCGATCGCCTTCGGCACCGCCTGGATCCTGGCGCGCAAGGAGTTTTACGGCAAAAGCATCCTGCAGGCGCTGATCACGCTGCCGCTGGTCATGCCGCCGGTGGTCACTGGCTACCTGCTGCTCGTCGTCTTCGGCCGCAACGGCATTCTCGGCCATTCCCTGCACTCGGTCGGCCTGGAACTGGCGTTTCAGTGGACGGGGGCAGCGCTGGCCGCCGCCGTCATGGCGTTTCCGTTGCTGGTGCGGCCGATGCGGCTTTCCATCGAGACCATGGATCGCGGTCTGGAGGAGGCGGCCGCGACACTGGGCGCGACCAAACTCAGCCGCTTCTTTACCGTGACGTTCCCGTTGGTGCTGCCCGGCATTCTGGCCGGCACCGTGCTCGGCTTTGCCAAGGCGCTGGGCGAGTTCGGCGCCACGATCACCTTCGTGTCGAACATTCCCGGCGAGACCCAGACCCTCTCGTTGGCCATCTATTCGCTGCTGCAGAGCCCGACCGGCGACCGCGCGGTGGCGGTGATGATTTCGATCTCCGCCGGCCTGGCGGTGGGTTCGGTGCTGCTCGCCGAATTCATCGGCATGCGTATCCGGCGCTGGGGGCGGCAATGAGTCTGGAGGTGTCGCTGCAGTCGCGCGTCGGCGATTTCGATCTGGTGGCGGCATTCACCGCCGGAACCGGCGTGACCGCCCTGTTCGGACATTCGGGGTCGGGCAAGACGACCATCCTGAAGATGATCGCCGGCCTCATCCGCCCGGATGCGGGCCGCGTCGTGGCCGACGACCGGGTCCTTCTCGATACGCAAGGCACTGTCGACCTGCCGGCCAATGAGCGCCGTGTCGGCATGGTGTTCCAGGACGCCAGGCTGTTTCCGCACATGACGGTGATGCGCAATCTGACCTATGGCCGCTGGGCCGGCCGGCGGGCTGCATCGGTCGATTTCGATCGGATCTGTGACATGCTGGGCCTGCGGTCCTTGCTCGACCGCCATCCGCCGAGCCTGTCGGGCGGCGAGAAGCAGCGCGTCGCTATCGGCCGGGCGCTGCTGTCGGACCCGGCGCTGCTGTTGATGGACGAGCCGCTTGCGTCGCTCGACGAGCCGCGCAAGCGCGAGATCCTGCCCTATCTGGAGGAAATCCGCGATACGCTCGGCCTGCCCATCGTCTATGTCAGCCACGACATGGACGAGGTGGCGCGCATGGCGGATACACTGGTCGTCCTGTCGGAAGGCCGCGTGCTCGGATCGGGCGATGCCGTCGACATGTTCTGCCGGCTCGACTTCGGCCCGGCGCTCGGCCGCCAGGAGGCGAGCTCGCTGTTGACTGGAACGGTGGCCGATTCACCACCCGAATACGGAATGCGCCATGTCGTCATCGACGGGTCCGTGGTGCTGAGCGTCGTCAACGAACGGCTTCAACCCGGCGATCGCGTGCGCATGCGGATCAAGGCGCGCGACGTGGCGCTGTCGCTGTCGCGGCCAGAGGAGATCAGTTTCCGCAACGTGTTGCCGGCGACGGTGCGGCAGGTGGCGCTGGAGGACAGCCCCTATGTCGAGGTCGTGCTCGACGCGGCCGGCCAGGCGCTGCGCGCCCGCATCACCCGGCAGGCCCATGACGAGCTGGGCATCGAGGAAGGCAGGCCGGTCTTCGCGCTGATCAAGACCGTCGCGATCAGCCAGCGCATGCTGTCCGAACGGCCGGCCGGATAGGCGCGGTCGTGGCATTTTTCACGAAAGCCGCATAGTCTCGGGCCATGGCAAGCGGAGCTGAAATTCGCCGATCGCTGCGCCGGACGCGCATCGTTGCGGCCGTTGCCTTTGTCGTGGTGGCCGCCATCGTGGTGGTCGCCAGCGCCGAATTCTGGCGGCAGCGGGCGGAACAGCGGCAGCGGGCGCAGGCCGCCGAGACGCTGGCGGTGCAGGCGGAGGCGCTGACCCGGATTCTCGACAAATACCGGCTGCTGCCGCCGCTGCTGTCGCGCGAGGCGTCGATCGTGGCGCTGTTCGACGCCGGCGGCCATGCCACCGATGCGGCTCGCCGCAAGGCCATCGATATCCACGGCATGTCGGGCGCCAAGGAGGTGGTGCTGTTCCACGCCGACGGCCGTATCCTGGCCGCCGCGCGCGGGCTGCTGGCCCATGAAGCGCCGGATCAGGGCGAACTGCTGGATGCGGCGCGCCAGGGCCGCCTCGGCCGCCAGGCGATCGCCTTGCCGTCGGGACAACGGGTCTATGGTTTCTCGTCCGGAATCTGGCGCGGCGGAGAACTGCTGGGCATCGTCGCCGTCTATGTCGATTTCGATCCCGTCGAGGAGACCTGGTCGCTGTCGACCAACCCGATTTTCGTCACCGACAGCAGCAATACGATCTTTCTGACCAACCGGCCGCTGTGGCGCATGCAGCCGGCGTCGGCGGTGATGTCGGCCAGTGGATCGCCGGACCGCCTTCTGCTCGGAAGCGCGCAGGTGCCGCATGGCGACCTGACCCGCGACCTGCCGCTGCTCGGCTGGCGGCTGCACGTGCTGTCGGCGGAAAGGCCGCTCGCCGTCGCCTGGTGGACCGGCGCCGTGATTGCCGGCCTGGTCTGCCTGCTCGTCGGCATCGGGCTGGCCTTCCTCATCCAGCGGCGCGAGGCGGGGGCGCTCAGAATGCGCCGCGACCGGGCAACGGCGCTCAGGCTCGAGCGGCTGGTCCGGGAGCGCACGCGGGCGCTGAGCGAAACCAACGTCTCGTTGTCGCGCGAGATCGACGAGCGGCGGGCGACCGAGGAGCAACTCCGCATGACCCAGGCCGAGCTGGTGCAGGCCGCCAAGCTGGCGGTGCTGGGCCAGATGTCGGCGGCGCTCAGCCATGAATTCAACCAGCCGCTGGCGGCGATGCGGACCTATTCCGACAACGCCCAGCGATTTCTCGAGAGGGGCAAAGCGGACCGCGTTTCGGACAATCTGAGTCGGATCGGCGGGCTGATCGACCGCATGGCCGGCCTGTCGCGCAGCCTGTTGTCGTTTTCGCGCAAGCCCGGCACCAAGATCCGCGCGGTTCCTCTGCGGCCGGTTCTCGACGAGGCGCTGATGCTGGCGCGGCCAAGGGCCCGCAAGGCGGGCGTCGAACTGGTGCTGTTTCCCGACGATCCGCTCCCGGATGTACTCGGCGGCCACATCCGCCTGTCACAGGTTTTCGTCAATCTCATCAACAACGGCATCGATGCGGCCACCGACAGCACGGCGGCAAGGGTCGAAATCGACGTCCAGGAAGTCGACGGCGACGTGGTGGTCCGGATCGGCGACAGCGGACCGGGCATCGCAGCCGGCCAGCGCGATGCGGTCTTCGAGCCGTTCTTCACGACCAAGGATGTGGGCTCGGGGATCGGCATTGGTCTCTCCATCGTGGCAAGCATCGTGCGCGAGTTCGACGGCCGGATCGCACTGGGCGACAGCCCGCTTGGCGGCGCCGAGTTTGCGGTGCGGCTCAGGCTTGCGGAAAGCGGACAACTTGCAGCGGAGTAATGTCAGGTGAGCAGTGCAGAGCCGACGGTTCATCTTGTCGACGATGACGACGATCTGCGCCATGCCCTGGCGCAGGGGCTGGAGCTGGAAGGGCTCGAGGTCACCGTTCACGAGCGCGCCGACCAGGTGCTCGACAAGCTCGGCCGCGACGACTATGGCGTCGTCGTGTCCGACATCCGCATGCCCGGTGAGGACGGCATGGCGCTCTTGAAGCGGGTGCTGGCGATCGATCCCACCTATCCGGTCATCCTGATTACCGGCCATGGCGACGTGCAACTGGCCGTGGAGGCGATGCGCCTCGGCGCCTATGACTTCATCGAAAAGCCGTTTCCCGTTTCGCGCCTTTCGGCAGTGATCGAACGGGCGCTGGAAAAGCGCCGGCTGGTGATGGAAAACCGCTCGCTGCGCAACGAACTCGACCAGAAACACGATCTGACGCAGCGGCTGGCCGGCCGCTCGCCCGGTATCCTGCGACTTCGCCGCGAGATCGAGGCCGTGGCCGGGACCGATGCCGACGTGCTGGTCGTCGGCGAAACCGGCGCCGGCAAGGAAGTCGTGGCGCGGGCCCTGCATGATTACGGCAACCGGGCGAAAAGCAATTTCGTCGCCATCAACTGCGCCGCGCTTCCGGCCGATATTTTCGAATCGGAACTGTTCGGCCACGAACCGGGCGCCTTCACCGGGGCGCAGAAGCAGCGGATTGGCAAGCTGGAGCACGCCAATGGCGGCACCATCTTTCTCGACGAGATCGAATCCATGCCGCTCGACCTGCAGGCAAAGCTCTTGCGAGCCATCGAACAGCGCAGCATCGAGCGCCTCGGCTCCAACCGGACGATCCCGCTCGACGTTCGCTTTGTCGCCGCGACCAAATTCGACCTGGAGAGGGAAGGGGCCGCCGGCAGGTTTCGCTCGGATCTCTATTACCGCCTGAACGTGATCACGCTGACCATCCCGCCGCTGCGCCAGCGAAAGGACGACATTCCGCTGCTGTTTTTCCACCTGGCGCGGGACGCGCGGGCCCGCTATCGCCGCGAGATCCCCGATATCGATCATACGCTCGAAAGCCAGCTGCTCGCGCATGACTGGCCCGGCAATGTGCGCGAGTTGCGCAACTACGCCGAACGCTTCGTGCTCGGCATGTGGACCGGTTTCGACGACGGCGCCAAGCGGTCGTCCGAGGGCGAAGCGACGCTTGCCGAGCGCGTGGCCGCGTTCGAGAAGGCGGCGATCGAGGCCGAGCTGGCGCGTCATGGCGGCACCATGAAGCCCGTCTATGAAGCGCTCGGCATCTCCCGCAAGGGCCTCTATGACAAGATCCGCCGCCATGGCATAATCGTCGACGGCCCGGACTGACGAACGGGGATGTGTAATCCGCTACCCATGCGCGAACCGGCGATGGGTAGAATTCTACCCATCCCGTACCGGCAGGAACTTTGTGCAAGTGAAAAACGAATGTACCAGAGTATTGATATTCAAGGATAATTCGATTTGATAGCGGGCTTCATCGAATCTGGCACACCGCTTGCAATCCATGACTGACGAGATGCCGGCGATCGGGAGGAGCCAGCTGACCGGCTAGCAGCCAACCAACCTCCACAGCCGCGTGTTTCGCGCGATCGACCCGCTCCCAACCGCGGGCGATCGCAACTTGCCGACCGGGCGTTCGTCCGGTCATGGGAGAAAACGGGATGCGCAACGCATCCCACAGGAGGTCAATATGAAGAAACTGCTCGGTGCCGTCTCGGCCGTCGCTATCCTGTTTTCCGCAGGCCAGGCCATGGCCGATTGCGATGACGGCGAAATCGTCATCAAGTTCAGCCACGTCACCGCCGATTCCGGCCACCCCAAGGGCGACGCAGCGCGTGCCATTGCCGATCGCATCAACAGCGAGATGAACGGCAAGGCCTGCATGGAGGTCTATCCGAGTTCGACCTTGTTCGACGACGACAAGGTGATGGAGGCGCTGCTTCTGGGCGACGTCCAGGTCGCGGCTCCGTCGCTGTCGAAATTCGAGGCCTATACCAAGAAATACCGCCTGTTCGACCTGCCGTTCCTGTTCTCGTCCGTCGATGCGGTCAACACCTTCACGCAGGGGCCGGTCGGGCAGGAACTGCTCGGCGCCATCGAGGACAAGGGCTATACCGGCCTTGGCTACATCTATAACGGCCTGAAGCACTTCTCCGCCAACAAGCCGCTGATCACCCCGACCGACGCACACGGCCTCAAGTTCCGCGTGCAGACGTCCGACGTGGCCGTCGCCATGATCGAGGCGATGGACGCCTCGGCCCAGAAGTTGGCGTTCAAGGAAGTCTACGGCGCCCTGCAGACCGGCGTCGTCGACGGCCAGGAAAACACCTGGTCAAACATCTACAAGCAGAAGTTCTTCGAGGTTCAGGACGGCGTCACCGAGACCAACCACCAGTTCCTGACCTATCTGGCAATCACCTCCACCGAGTGGCTCGACAGCCTGCCACAGGACGTGCGGGAACAGTTCGTCACCATCTTCGGCGAAGAAGTGGTCAAGGCCAACGCCCAGGCAACCGCGATCAACGAAAAGGCACGGCAGGGCATCATCGATGCAGGCGGAGTGATCCGCCAGCTGACGCCGGAACAGCGGCAGGTCTGGGTCGAGACCATGAAGCCCGTATGGGAACAGTTCCAGGACGATATCGGCAAGTCGGTTATCGACGCAGCCGTCGCTGCCAACAACAGCGGCTCCTGAGCCTTCGCCTCCAACTGATCAAATCAAAACGGACATCCGCCGACCGGCGGGTGTCCAGCCATCCGCTCATCGCACCGGGCGGGTGACGGGGAAGGGGAACCATGGGCGTTTACGGGCTCTATGCCGTGATGATCCTGATCATCGTGGCGCTTTTCTTCATCGAACGGGCGCGTCCCGATGCGGTGACACGCTTCGAGGAAAACGTACTGGCGACGCTGATGGCGCTGATCACCATCGTCTCGTTCGTCCAGGTGATCGCGCGCTACGGCTTCAACACCGGCTGGGGCGGGGCGCTGGAATTCACCCGCATCCTGTTTGCCTGGATGATCCTGTTCGGCATGAGCTACGGCGTCAAGATCGGCTCGCATCTGGGCGTCGACGTCTTCATCAAGATGCTGCCGAAGGGCATGTTCAAGGCCGTGGCGCTGTTCGGGGCGCTGTGCGCCGTTCTCTATGCCGTCACGCTGATTGCGGCAGCCTGGCTGAACTTTTTCGGCGCCGACACCAAAGGCGGCGCGATGCACTACTGGGGCAAGATGTTCCAGATCGGCATCGGCCTCGACGACCTGCGCTATCCGGAATGGATGCAGGATACCTTCGGGCTGCAGGAGCGGGTGCAGCGCTGGATCGCCTATCTCATCCTGCCCATCGGGTTGGCTCTGTTCGCATACCGCAGCCTGCAAGCCATGGTGCTGATCTGGCGCGGCGACCGCGACATGATCATCGCCAGCCATGAGGCCGAAGATCTCGTGGCGGAAAACAAAGACATTCTGAAGGACTAGGCTGAACCATGGACGCCATCATACTCTTCGTCCTGGTTCTGGGACTGCTGTTTCTCGGTGTGCCGGTTGCGGTGTCGCTGGGGTTGTCGTCGATCCTGGTGATCGCGTTTTTCTCCGACGACTCCATGTCGTCGGTGGCGCTGCAGCTCTTCACCGCGTCGCAGAACTACACGCTGCTTGCCATTCCCTTCTTCATCCTGGCCTCGGCCTTCATGTCGACCGGTGGCGTCGCCCGGCGCATCATCCGCTTCGCCATCGCTACGGTGGGGCATTTCCGCGGCGGGCTGGCCATGGCCAGCGTGCTCGCCTGCATGCTGTTTGCGGCGCTCTCCGGGTCGTCGCCGGCAACCGTCGTCGCCATCGGCACCATCGCCATCGCCGGCATGCGCCAGGTCGGCTACACCAAGGAATTCGCCTCCGGCGTCATCGCCAACGCCGGCACGCTCGGCATCCTGATCCCGCCTTCCATCGTCATGGTGGTCTATTCGGCCGCCACCGACGTTTCCGTCGGCCGCATGTTCCTGGCCGGTGTCGTGCCCGGCATCGTCGCCGGGCTGATGCTGATGATCGCCATCTATTTCATGGCCCGCGTCAAGGGATTGCCGGCGGAGCCCTGGAAGGGCTTCATGGAAATCATCGAGGGCGGCAAGGAAGCCGGCTGGGGCCTGTTCCTGATCATCATCATTCTCGGCGGCATCTATGGCGGCGTGTTCACGCCGACCGAAGCGGCCGCCGTCGCCGCCGTCTATGCCTTTTTCATCGCCCTGTTCATCTATCGCGACATGGGGCCGATGAAGGACGTGCCCTGGGTCAGCGAAGACGACAGCAAGAAGGCGCGGGTCGGTTTCTCGGCCAGCGTCTACGGTGCCGCGTTCTTCTTCGTCTGGATGATTCTGTCCTTCTTTGCCACCGCGGAGACCGGCACCGTGACCGTGGCCGGCCGGGCACAGCTCGGCCTGTTGCTGTCGCTTCTGATTGCGGCGCTCTACGTGCCGTGGCGTGGCCAGGTCGGCGTGCACCACACGCCAGCCTTTCTGTTGGCCGGTCTGCCGATCTGGGGGCGCAACCTGGCGCTGATGGGCCGCAATTCGCTGGCCGTGTTCTTCAACGAGGATACGCGGCGGGTAATGGTGGACGCCTCGAAGACGACCATCATGCTGATGTTCATCATCGTCAATGCGCTGCTGTTCGCCCATGTGCTGACCGGCGAGCGCATTCCGCAGCACATTACCGAGCTGATGGTCGACGCCGGCTTCACCTGGTTCACCTTCCTGATCGCCGTCAACATCCTGCTGCTGCTTGGCGGCCAGTTCATGGAGCCGTCGGGCCTGCTCTTGATCGTCGCGCCGGTGGTCTTCCCGATCGCCATCGAGCTCGGCGTCGATCCGGTGCATCTCGGCATCATCATGGTGGTGAACATGGAGATCGGCATGATCACGCCGCCGATCGGCCTCAACCTGTTCGTCACCTCCGGCATTACCGGCATGAGCCTCGCCCAGGTGGTCAAGGCGGCACTGCCTTTCGTCGCCGTGCTGTTCGCCTTCCTGATCCTGGTGACCTACCTGCCGGCGCTGTCCACCATGCTGCCCTATGCACTGATGGGGCCGGAGATCGTTACCCGTTAGCGGATCGGGCGCTCAGGCGCCCGTTGCCTCTTCGACGAAGGCGGCGATGCGGCCGATGGCTTCCGAAATGCGCTCTTCGGAGGCGGCGCAGGAGAGGCGGATGTAGCCCTCGCCGAGGGTGCCGAAATCGGGGCCGCCGACCAGCGCCACGCCCTTTTCCTCCAGCAGCCGCCCGGCCAGTAGCTTGGCCGGGATGCCCAGATCGGCGACATTGGGAAAGGCATAGAACGCGCCCTTCGGCACGGCGCAGCCGATGCCCGGAATGGCGTTGAGCCCCTCCACCACGAGGCGGCGACGTCGATCGAAGGCGGCGATCATGGTCTCAACCTCGGTCTGCGGACCGTCGATAGCGGCGATGCCGGCGAACTGGCTCGGGGTGTTGACGCACGACCAGCAATTGACTGCCAGCTTGCGCACCTTGTCGTAGAGATGGTTGCCCTCCGGACCGGTGGGCCAGATCGACCAGCCCATGCGCCAGCCGGTCATCGCCCAGGTCTTGGACCAGCCATTGAGCACGATCAGCCGGTTGCGGATTTCCGGAAAGGTCAGGAGCGAGGTATGGGTCTCGCCGTCATAGGTCATGACGTCGTAGATCTCGTCGGACATGACCGCCACGTCCGGAAAATCGGCAAGGCCTGCGACCAGCTTCTCGATCTCGCCGCGCGGCGTGACGCCGCCGGTCGGGTTGGCCGGCGAATTGACGATCAGCAGCCTTGTGCGCGGGGTGATCTTCGACAGGGTCTCCTCGGCTGAGAAGGCAAAGCCGTTTTCCTCTCGGATCGGCACAGGAATGGCCTCGGCACCCGTGTAGTCGATCATCGAGCGGTAGATCGGAAAGCCGGGATCCGGATAGAGGATCTCGGTGCCGGGTTCGCCGAACATGGTGATGGCGGCGAACATGGTGGGCTTGCCGCCCGGCATGATCATCACGCAGTCGGGCGAGATCTCGACGCCGGTGGTCGTCAGCGTGCGACGGGCAACCGCCTCGCGCGTCGCCGGCAAGCCGTTGGCGGGCGTATAGCCGTGCTGGCCGTCGCGTAGCGCCTTGACCGCCGCCTCGACGATATGCGGCGGCGTCGAAAAATCCGGCTGGCCGATGCCGAGATTGACGATGTCGCGGCCGGTCGCCGCCAGTGCGGCGGCGCCTGCCAGCACGGCAAAGGCGTTTTCTTCTCCGATGCGGTCGAATGCGGCGACTGTCTGCAAGGCATGCTCCTCAAATGACTTGTTTCGGCGCGCATACATGGCCTAATGCAGGGATCAATTCAACGGGACGACACTGAATGGACGATCTTTCCAACTGGGCAGGTTGCCCGCGACCGGCACGAGAACCGCTGGAAGGCCGCTATGTGCGCCTCGAGCCGCTCGATGTAGCGCGACACGGCGACGGCCTGTTTGCCTGCTCGACACGATCGGGCGAAGCCGAGCGCTTTACCTACCTGCCCGATGTTCCGCCGCGCGAGCGTGCCGACCTGCAGCCATGGCTGGAATGGGCGCAAGCCAGCGAGGATCCGATGTTCTTCGCCACCATCGACCGGGCCAGCGGCAAGGTCGGCGGCCGGCAGAGCCTGATGCGCATCGACGAGCGCAACGGCGTCATCGAGACGGGACATATCTACTGGAGCGGCGTCGTGGCGCGGCAGCGGGCCGCCACGGAAGCCTTCTTCCTGTTCGCGCAACTGGTCTTCGACAACCTCGGCTATCGCCGCTTCGAATGGAAATGCGACAACGCCAACGAGCCGTCAAAACGGGCGGCGCTGCGTTTCGGCATGACCCATGAGGGCGTCTTCCGCCAGGCTGTGGTGGTCAAGGGCCGCAACCGCGACACCGCCTGGTATTCGATCATCGACAAGGAATGGCCAACGCTTCGGCGGCGGTTCGAGGCCTGGCTCGATCCGTCGAATTTCGATGCGGAAGGCCGTCAGATCCGCAGGCTTGAATCCATTTCAGTGTGACGTAAGCTCGGGCTTCGGGAAAGCGGGAGTAACGGCGTGTCTCAGGGCAGCACCAAAAACGCGGCCATTGCCGCTGCCATCATTATGGCTGGCCTAGCGGTGGCCTTTCTCGCCCTGCCGCGCATCGTCATCGCGCTGGGCGACATTTCGCCGTGGCTCGGCTACGGCGTCGTGGTGCTGTTCATCCTCGGCTTCTTCGGCATTTTCTGGGCCAGGAGCCGCTATCAGCGGGCCCGTGACGGGTCATAAGGGAGCTTTGGGCTTCGTTCTGACGGCTTCATTGGCCCGTCAAACCGTTCTCGAATTTCGGCGGGACAACAGGGTGTGCTGTTTTCTGTAGACGGCAAACGATGTCTTCGCGCGCACACCCGGTTTCGCTCGATCGTGCATTGCTACCTGCGCCTGACCAAGGCTTCGGCCTTGACAGCCACACATTATTTATTTAATTGCAGTAATTAATAAAATAATTGGAGCGCGGTTTGGCGTATTTGAGAGGCATATCCGGCGGCCGAAATGTCGACACCACCCGGAATTTCAATCGCGCGAGCGTGATGAAACTGATTCTCGAAAATCCGGGCATTGACCGCACTCGACTGGCTGAAGCAACCGGCCTGACCGGCGCGGCCGTGACCAGGATCGTCCAGGAACTGATGAACGCCGGGCTGCTGGCCGACACCGGTGCGCTCGACGAGACCGGCGGTCGCGGTCGCCGGCGGACCGGTCTCGAAGTCGCAGGCAATGGCGGATATGTTCTGGGCCTCGGCATCCTGGCGTTCAACTCAAGCGTCGCGCTGACCGACATCACGGGCAGAACGATCGACACGCTTGCCGTCGAACCCTCGCAGATTTCCGATCCTACGCAGACGCTCGACGAGATCGCGGCCGCCGCGAAATCGCTGATCGAAAAGCACGGCCTGCGAGAGGACAGAATATTCGGCGCCGGCGCGGCGATCGCCGGATATCTGGATCGTCAGGGCGAGATCTGGGAGCGCTCGCCCTATCTCGGGTGGCCGGCATTCAACATCCGGCGCAGTTTGTCGGATCGGCTCGGCCTGAGGATCGCGGTTGAAAACGTAAACCGCTGTATAGCAGTTGCGGAAAGCCGGATGGGGTGCTGTCGAGGAGCGCGCGAAATCCTTCTCGTCCGGGCAGCACTCGGGCTGGGTGGTGCGATCATTTCTTCCGGCGAAATCTTGCGAGGTCAGAACAATCAAGCCGGCCAGATCGGACACATACCGGCCGATCCGGATGGGCCCGTCTGTTCCTGTGGCAAACGCGGCTGCCTCAACACGCTGGCGTCGGGTTCGGCGATATTGAACGAACTCGGAATCTCGAATTCCTCGAACGGCGGCCCGGACCAGATGGAGGGCCGGGAACGTGAACTTCGGAACGTGCTGTCACGTTCGCTTGAAAACGATACGGCTGCAATAGGCGCTATAAGCCAGGCCGGCGACGCGCTTGCCAAACACTGCGCGAGCCTGGTTCATTCCATCGATCCGCAGACGATTGTTCTGACTGGACCACTCGGAAGAAACAGCACTTATTGCGATGCCTTCAAAGCCGGGCTTGAGCGTCGAGGCGTCGCCTGTGAAATCGTCACGGCGCACGAAACTCGGATAACAGCACCGGCACAGGCCGCTTCGGCACTTGCCCTGTCGACCTGCGTGTATTCGCCGTCCTTCGATGTGCAGCAACTCCTGGCCGCCGAACAATCGGAGGCAGGCGAGGACGACGGCGTGAAGGCGCTCGTGTTGTGACCGGGGCTCAGGGTTCGCGGAGCTTCAACCCGCTTGCCACGGGCTTTCAGGCGGCCAGTGTCATGCTTGTCGCGTTCAGCCTCTATACCGCGGCATTCGGTGTCTTTCCCGACATCATCCAACGCGGTGTCCACCTTTCGCTGGCAATGGTGCTGGTCTACCTTGTCGCAGCCAAAGGCTCACCCGGCAGCTCAGGCAGAGCCAGGGTGGCTCTCTTTCTGATGCTCGCAGCGCTGTCGCTGATCGCGATCGGTTACCAGGTCGTCTTCTACGACCAGGTTGTCGCGCGCTACGGCGCGATGACGGACATCGAAGTCTTCATCGCGGCGATGGCGGTCATCCTGCTGCTGGATGCGACGCGCCGCACGATAGGCTGGTCGATGGTGGTGCTGGCGCTGGTCTTCCTGGCATATGCCTTCTGGGGCAATTTCCTGGGCGGCGATCTTGCCCACCGCGGTTACGATCTCAAGCGTGTCCTGAGCCAGGTCTACCTTGGCGCGGACGGCATTTTCGGCACGCCGCTCGGGGTCAGCGCAACGTTCGTGATTCTCATCGTCATTCTCGGTGCCCTGCTCGAGGGGACCGGCGCGTCGAGCGTGCTGATGGACGTCGCCGTGGCCATGACCGGGCGTTCGAGGGGAGGACCGGCGAAGGCCGCTGTCGTGGGAAGCAGCCTCATGGGCATGATCTCCGGGACGGCCGTCGCCAACGTCCTGACCACTGGCACTATCTCGATCCCGCTCATGAAACGCGGCGGATATCGCGGTCACGTCGCCGGCGCGATCGAAGCGGTTGCGTCGACCGGAGGGCAACTGATGCCGCCTATCATGGGTGCCGCGGCCTTCCTGATGGCAGACATCATCGAGACGCCCTACACGGACATCGCCAAAGCGGCGATCATTCCTGCCGCGCTGTTTTATGTTGCCGTGTTTTCGGCCGTTCACCTCGAGGCGGTGAAATCGAGTCTTCAGCCGCTGGATGCGGCCGAGTTGCCGTCGGCGAAGAAGGCGCTGCTGGAACGCGGCCATGTTCTGTTCGCCATCCCGGCGTTTGTCGGCTTCCTCGTCAATGGCTATTCGGTGATGTACTCGTCGCTTTGGGCAATCTGCACGCTGCTCGTCCTGTCGCTGCTGCGCAAGGCGACCAGGCTCAGTCCGGCGGGGTTCGTGCGCGTGTGCACGGCGGCAGCGGATGCCGTGTTGCCGGTCGCGATGGCAACCGCTACGGCCGGCATCATCATCGCCGTGGTAACCCTGACCGGCATCGGCCTGAAATTCTCGTCCCTGATCGTCACCCTGTCGGGCGGCAGCCTGCTTGCCGCCCTGATGCTGACCATGGCGGCGTCGCTGATTCTCGGGATGGGGCTGCCTACGGCTGCGGCATACATTCTCGTGGCGACGCTCGCCGCTCCGGCTTTGATCAATCTCGGTGTCAACACGCTCGCGGCCCACATGTTCGTATTCTATTCGGCGATGCTGTCGGCGATCACGCCACCGGTGGCACTCGCGGCATTTGCCGCCGCTGCGTTGTCGAACGAAAATCCGATGCGGATTGCGTTGACGGCGATCAAGTACGGGCTCGTCGCATTTCTCATTCCGTATTTCTTCGTGTTCGATATTCGGCTTCTCGGAATCGGTGATTTCACCAGCCTTGTCATCCCTGTCCTGACGGCAACGCTGGGCGCGGTAGCGCTGGCGGGTGCGGTACAGGGGTGGATTGTCGATCAAACGTCATTGCCATTGCGCGTCATTTTGTTTGCCGGCGCAGTCCTGCTCATTGCGCCGGGCATGCTGACCGACCTCGTCGGTCTGGTTCTCATCGCGGCTGTCGTCGCCATCCAGTTGTTTGCCCGTGCCAACAGCGCCGCAAAAACCGACACACAAATCGATGCGGAAGCCTGAAAATCCAAAACGTTTCACCAAGGGAGGAAACAATGAACCTGGCCAAATCACTTGCAACATCGATTGTCGGAGGCGCCCTGATATTCGCCGCCCCCGTTCAGGCGGAAGACGTCTTTGTCTCGATCGGGTCGAATCCGGTCGGCAACACGGCCTATCAGTGGGCTGCCGGCATCTCGGACCTGGTCAACAGAAAGGTCGATGGCGTCAAGATGACCGCCGAAGGCACGAAAGGTTATGTCGCCAACGTCCGGTTGATGCTCGACGAGCAGATCGAGGCGGGGTTTTCCAATTCCAAACTGGCCTACGAGGCCTACAAGGGCGAAGGCGACTACGCCGGCACCGAACCGGGCCAGATCGTCAGCTGGATGTCCATTGCGCCCATTGTGCAGCATGTCGTCGTCCTTGACGATTCGGACATCCAGGGTCTCGACGACCTCAAGGGCAAGCGCGTCGGCATGGGGCAGCCGGGCGGCACGTCGATGCTCGACGCCGAGATCCTGCTCGAGACCATCGGTTTGAAGCCGGGTGACGATTTCGAGGATTTTCGCGTCAAACTGCCCGCAATGGTGGATATGCTGGCTGACGGGCAAATCGACGCGTTCATGTGGAACGGCTCGATACCGCTGCCGCCGATCATCAAACTGAAGTCGCAACACAAGGTGCGCATCCTGCCGGTCCCGGCCGCGGTCTCCGATGCAATCAGGGCGAAATACGCCGCCTACACGAAGGGCGATCTGCCGGCGAACACCTATGCCGACCAGCCCGACGCGATTCCGTCCTACCGTCTCGGCAACGTGCTGCTCATCCGCGCCGACGTGCCCGAAGAAATCGTCTATCAGGCGACCAAGGCGGTGATGGAAAACCTCGACCACATGGCGACGGTCCACCCGGCGTGGAAGCGTGTCTCCAAAGATAGCATTCTCGGCGGCTTCCAGGCGCCGTTGCATCCCGGCGCGCTTCGCTACTATCGCGAGGCTGGCGTTCCCGGCATCGAAGAGTTCGCGGCGCGTACGACAAATTGAGCGATCGGGTCATGCGCCGCCCGGCGACGCATGACCGAACTTCAAAACGGCAGGCCGGTCAACACACCCAATGAAAACAGTCTTCGTTCTTCTCGATTCGCTCAACCGCAACGCCATGCAATGCTACGGCGGAGACCGGGTTCGCACACCGAACTTCGCACGGTTCGCCGAGCGCGCCGTCACGTTCGACTACCATTACGTCGGCAGCCTGCCCTGCATTCCGGCGCGCCGCGACCTGCACACGGGCCGTATCAACTTCCTGCACCGCAGTTGGGGTCCGCTGGAACCGTTCGACGATTCGTTTCCCGAACTGCTGAAAAAATCGGGAATCTACACCCACATCGTCACCGACCATCATCACTATTTCGCCGATGGCGGCGCTACCTACCATCAGCGTTACTCTTCCTGGGAACTTGTCCGCGGTCAGGCCATCGATCGCTGGAAGGCGCACGTCAATCCCGATCTGGGTTCCCTGCGGGCCGGCTATCACGCGTTGCAGCAACACCGCGTCAATTACATGATCAATCGCCAGTATGTGACGAAGGAAGAAGAGTATTGCGGCCCACAGGTATTCGGCCTGGCGCAGCAGTTTCTGGAAAAGAACAGCGATCAGGACAATTGGCTCCTTCAACTGGAGTGTTTCGATCCGCACGAACCTTTCCATGCGCCGCCCAGGTTTCGCGAGATGTATCCGAGCGGCTACGATGGACCGATCCTCGACTGGCCGGTTTATGACCGGGTGAAGGAGACGCCGGAGGAAATCGCCGAGCTGCGTGCCAACTATGCGGCGCTGACCACGATGTGCGACGAGTATTTCGGCCGTCTGCTCGATTTCTTCGATGCCAACGACCTGTGGAAGGATACCTGTCTGATCCTGACCACGGATCACGGCTTTCTGCTCGGTGAGCACGATTGGTGGTCGAAGAACCGCATGCCGGTATACGACGAGATCGCCCGCATACCGCTGATGATCTACCACCCGGACATGGCGGACAAGGGCGGAGAAAGGCGCGCCGCGCTGACCCAGTCGATCGATATCATGCCGACGATCCTTGATTTGCATGACCATCCCATCCCCAAGGATGTACTCGGCAAATCGTTGCTGTCCCAGCTGGAACGAGATCATCAAATCCGCGACGCTGCGATATTCGGATATTTTGGAGCTGCCTGTAATGTTACGGACGGCCGATATGTCTATCATCGATATCCCGAGAAACTCACCGCCGAGAATCTCTATGAATACACGCTGATGCCGACTCGAATGACCTCGCGGTTCGCTATCGGCGAACTGGTGGGTGCGACGCTGGCCAATCCGTTTTCGTTTTCCAAGGGAGCGCCGCTCCTCCGGCTGCGCCCGAGGGTCGACGAAGACGGCGATCCGGTGGAGGTTCAGGGAATGAGCTACGAGGACACGCAGACCCGTCTTTACGATCTCGCGGCGGATCCCAGGCAGACGAACCCGCTTCGTCCTGCGGGTGTCGAGCAGGATCTGGTCGAAGCCATGACGCGATTGATGCGTGAAGCCGATGCGCCAAAGGAACTTTACGAGCGCTTTGGTCTCTGCACGGAGGCTGCGGTTCATGTCTGAATTGCTTTCCCCCGAATACGCAGATACCGACCTGTCTTTCGTCATTACCGGAGCCACGCCGACAGTCAGACGAGTACCGATCGACGATCCCGTTAGAACCTCCTTCGGAATCATGCATGAGAGGCCGGCGGTTTTCCTCCGATTGGAAGACGGCGACGGCAATATCGGCACTGGGGAGGTCTGGTGCAATTTCCCGTCCTGCGCCGCAGAGCACCGCGCGAATCTCCTCGAGTCCGTCGTCCTGCCGGCGTTGATAGGGAGGGAATTCGCAAACCCCGGCGCCTGCTTTGACGATCTGGAAAGGCGGTTCGAACGCCTGGCCATCCAGTCGGGTGAAGCCGGCCCGATAGCCCAGAGTCTGGCGGGGATCGATGTTGCGCTCTGGGACTTGATCGGCAGACGCTCCGGTGTGCCGCTCTTCCGTCTGCTTGGCGGCGACCAGCCATCCGTCGCCGTATACGCCAGCGGCATCAATCCGCGGAAACCGGCGGCAACGGTGCAACGGTGCCGTGCCTCCGGCCACGCTGCATTCAAACTCAAGATCGGGTTCGGCCGTCAGACCGACTATTCCAACATCGACGAAGTTTGCGCGTCGCTTGCAGGCGGCGAGACCCTCATGGTCGATGCCAACCAGGCCTGGACGCTCGATCAGGCGCTGGAGAACGTCTTCGAACTGGCGGCATTTCCGCTGGCCTGGCTGGAGGAGCCGATGATGGCAAACGCTTGTGATGAGGACTGGATGCGGCTGGCGGAGGAAGCCGGGCTTCCGCTGGCCGGCGGCGAAAATCTCGCTAGCCGAAGCGATTTCCGGAAAGCGATAACCGGCAACTGGCTCGACGTGATCCAGCCGGACCTGTGCAAATGGGGCGGGTTTTCAGCCGTTATCCCGGTGGCAAAGGCCGCGTTGGCCGAGGGAAAGCGGTTTTGTCCCCACTATCTCGGCGGCGGGGTCGGGCTCGCGGCCTCCGCGCATCTGCTAGCCGCTGTCGGCGGCAACGGCATGCTCGAGATCGATTCGAATCCGAACCCACTGCGCGAGGATCTGTTCTCGCCGCCTGTCTCCGGCGGCAGGATCATCCTGGGCGAGACCCCGGGCCTCGGTATCGACAGTTCCCTGACGGAAACGATTGCAGCATGAGCGCGAACGAATTCGACTATATCGTCGTCGGGGCCGGCTCCGCCGGTTGCGTCGTGGCAAACCGGCTCTCCGCCGATCCCGGCACCCGGGTCCTGCTGCTGGAAGCGGGCGGATCCGATCGTAGTCCATGGCTCAAACTACCGGTCGGCTATTTTCGCACGATCTATGATCCGAAATTCTCCCGGGTGTTCGAGACGGAACCCTCCGCGGGCGACGGATTTCGCGGAATCCCCTGGCCACGCGGTCGTGTCGTCGGTGGTTCGAGTTCGATCAACGGGCTGATCTTCATTCGCGGCCAACATGAGGATTTCGACGACTGGCAGCGCATGGGCGCGGATGGCTGGTCCTATGATCAGGTGCTGCCTCATTTCAAAGCGCTCGAGTCCTACCAGGGCGGTGAGGACCGATACCATGGCCGATCCGGGGAACTGACGGTTTCGGATCTGCGCAACCAGAACGCGGCCTGCAGTGCATGGGTGGGGGCGGCAAATGAATATGGCCTTCCGCTCAACACCGATTTCAACGGCGAAACGACCCACGGAGTCGGTTCCTATCAACTCAGTATCGGTCGGCGATGGCGGGCAAGTGCGTCGGTCGCCTTCCTGAAGCCGGCCCTGACGCGAACCAACCTCTCGCTGAAAACGAACGTCCATGTCGGCCGGGTGGTGATCGAAAACGGCAGGGCGACCGGGGTCGAGATCGTTTCCAGCGGGGAAAGCCGGATCGTCCGCGCCGCCGCGGAAGTCATTCTGTGTGCAGGTACGCTGCAGTCTCCGCAGATACTGCAGCTCTCGGGCATCGGCCCGGCCGAGCTGCTGTCCAGGCACAATATCGACGTTGCCGTCGACGCCCCGGAAGTGGGTGAGAATGTGCAGGACCATTATCAAATGCGGCTCATCCTGCGCCTCAAGCGAAGACTGTCGCTCAACGACGACGTTCGCAATCCGTTGAAACTCGCGAGAATGGGGTTGGATTGGCTGGTAGCCGGGCAGGGACCGTTGACGGTTGGCGCCGGCCAGGTCGGCGGAGCTGCCTGCACGAAGTACGCCGATGGCGACAGGCCGGACATCCAGTTCAATGTCATGCCGTTGTCCGTCGACAAGCCGGGCACACCTTTGCACAGATATTCCGGATTTACCGCTTCGGTTTGGCAGTGCCATCCCGAAAGCACGGGATCCATCCGGATCCGGTCGGCGGATCCATTCGATCAGCCGCACATTGCGCCGCGTTACCTGTCCGCCGAACGCGACCGGAAAACCATGGTCGAAGGCATCAGGATGCTTCGCGAGATCCACGCGCAACCATCGTTTCGCGGCCTCTGGGACGACGAGGTCATTCCGGGCACGGATGTGCGAAGCGACGGCGACATACTGGATGCAATCAGGAACGGTGGCGGAACCGTGTTTCATCCGGTCGGAAGCTGCCGCATGGGCAGCGACAGCCATGCTGTTGTCGATCCGCAGCTCCGGGTACGGGGCATCGACGGGCTTCGGGTAATCGACGCGTCGGTCATGCCGAAAGTCACATCCGCCAATACCAACGCCGCCTCGTTGATGATCGGAGAGATGGGAGCCGCACTGGTGCTCGGGCAGGACGGACCGGCCAGGTGGAATGCGTTGAAGACCGCGGAGCGCCTTTCATGAACACCAAGCCGAACATCCTGTTGGTCATGGCAGACCAACTGGCCGCGCAGGCGTTGGGCATCTATGACAACAAGG
Organism: Rhizobiaceae bacterium; assembly: GCA_963921345.3. GTDB lineage: Bacteria > Pseudomonadota > Alphaproteobacteria > Rhizobiales > Rhizobiaceae > Hoeflea_A. Next base: position 121,011 of record OZ001228.1, read on the forward strand.
TGTGCAAGACACCTCACCTGGACCGTCTGGCGGCCCGGGGCACCGTTTTCGAAAACGGCTACTCCAACAACCCGCTTTGCGTGCCGAGCCGCGCATCAATGCTGAGCGGACTGCTCGCTCCGAAAATCGGCGTCTACGACAACGCCAATGAAATTCCGTGTTCGGTGCCGACCATGGCGCACTATCTGCGCCGTCTGGGCTACTGGACCGAACTCTGCGGCAAAATGCACTTTATCGGACCCGACCAGCTGCACGGTTTCAACGAACGCACCGTTACGGATGTCTACCCGGCCACCTTCGACTGGATTGCCGACTGGCAAGCGGGGCCGTCCTTTGTGCCATCGGGAACCACGCTCAACGGAGTTGTCGAAGCCGGACCCTGCATCCGAACGATGCAGGAAGACTATGATGACGAAGTGGAGCATTCTGCCATCCAGGGTCTCTACGACCGCGCCCGCGAACCGGAACGCCAGCCGTTTTTCCAGGTTATCTCGTTCACCAGTCCGCACACGCCCTTTACGGTTTCAAACGAGTATTGGCAGCGCTACGCACCCGAAGACATCGACCTGCCGGCCGTCGGCGCCTTGCCGTTCGAGGATCTCGACTATCATTCGAAGGCGCTGTTCTTCGCCCATGGCCGCCATCGCCATCGCGTGACGGAGAAGCATCTGCGCGCCGCGCGGCATGCCTATTACGGTATGATTTCCTATGTCGACGACAAGTTGGGGCGCATTCTCGATACGCTCGAGGCAACCGGACAGCGGGATAACACGGCCATCTTTTTCGTCTCCGATCATGGCGAAATGCTTGGCGAACGCGGCATGTGGTTCAAACAGGCGTTCTGGGAATGGTCGGCCCATGTACCGTTTGTCGCGTCCGTGCCCGGAATGCCGGCCGGCGGACGCTGTGCAGATGTCGTATCGCTGGTCGATCTGCTGCCGACCTTTCTCGACCTTGCCGGCGACCCAGCCGCCGGCGATCTGAAACTCGACGGCCACAGCCTCCTGCCATCGATTCGCGGGCAACGGAATGCCGGGCCTGATCAGGCGATCTGCGATTATCTGGCGATCGGGCCGTGCGTGCCATGCAGAATGGTCCGCAAGGGGCGATACAAGTACATGTACACCCACGGTCATCCAGCGCTTCTGTTCGACCTCGAGAACGATCCGCTTGAATTGACCAACATCGCCGATGTCCCGGCAATGGCCGCGGTGGCGGCCGACCTGCACGGCCGACTGATGGACGGTTGGGACCCGGATGAACTGCGGCTTGCGGTCCTGGAAAGTCAGCGCCGGCGCAAGTTGATCAAAAGCGTGCCCGGCGAGTCGCCGCGGTGGGACTTCATCGCTCGAAGCGGCGACGCCGAACGATACGTTCGCAAAGAGGGGGTCGATCCGACAAAAAGCCGTTTGCGATTGCCGCGCGTCGCCGAAGTTCCAACCGACTGGCCGGCACTCGATTCGGAAACCGTTGCCGACCTCATTGCCGGGAAGGGGGCAATTTCGGATTTCCTGAACTGACGTTCGAAGCCTTGCGTGTCCCGGATCAACCCACTGGAGCGGAGATGAATTCCATTGAACTGTTCAATCCGGCAAAGCCGGACGAATTGGTCTGGTCGGGAAAGGAGACCGGCCCCGATGCGCTCGCCGACATCGCGGCGTCCGCCAGGCGCGCTCAGATGCGCTGGTCCCTGCTCACCGGCAGACAGCGGCACGACCGGATCTCCGCCTTCATCGAAGCTGTCGAGGCGAGAACGGAGGCACTCGCCGAACGAATGGTGCTTGAACAGGGCAAGCTGAAATCAGAAGCCCAGGGTGAAGTCGCGAAATCGCTCGTCGAGGCGCGCTGGATGCTGGGCCGTTGCCTGGAAGAGGCGGGCACAATCATGGCGTCGGCCAGACCCGGTATCCGCGCCATGAAAGTCAGGCGGCCGCGCGGCGTGGTTCTGGCAATCACGCCGTGGAACTTTCCTGTGCTGACTCCCATGCGGAAAATCGCGCCGGCACTTGTTTTCGGAAACGCCATTTTGCTCAAGCCGTCCCCGGAATCGCCCGGGGCGGCCCTTCTTTTGCAGGAAGCCGCCGATGAGACCCTGCCGGACGGCCTTGTCGGCCTTGTTCTCGGCGGCGCATCGGTCACTGCCGAGGCCATACGATCGGAGCATGTCGATGCGGTTACCTTTACCGGTTCGACTGCGGTCGGCAGGAAGATCATGGCGCTGGCGGCCGAAGGACTGAAGGAGGTGTCGCTGGAACTCGGCTGCAAGAACCCGGCCATCGTGCACGACCCCGCAGACCTGGACAGCGCGGTCGACCACATCGTCCGCGCGGCATTCGCCAACGGGGGGCAACGCTGCACGGCGATCAGCCGGGTTCTCGTTCACGAACCGCTTCGGCAGTCCTTCCTGAAAACGATCAAGCCACGTTTGCCGGAGCCCGGCCACGGCGACAAGGCGACGCTCGCGCCGTTGTCGACGCGCAGCCAGTTCGACAAGGTCTGCCGGTTTGTCCGTTCGCTCGACCCGGCTGAAACGGAAATACTTGCCGGCGGACGGCCGCTCGACAACTCGAACGGTGGATATTTCTTTCAACCCACTCTTGTGGAGGTGAAAACCTCCGACAGCGCCATCAATTTCGAGGAGCTGTTCGGGCCGGTATTGGGAATCGAATTCTATTCGGATATCGACGAGGCGATCGCGCGGGCCAACGCGCCGGAATACGGATTGACCGCATCGGTGTTCGCATCCGATCTGGCGGTCGTGCGCGCCTTCGAGGACGGCATCGAAGCTGGCATGATCCACGTCAACCACGGCACCTTTCCGGACGAAAACATGCCGTTCGGCGGATGGAAGGCCTCGGGGGTCGGCGCGCCGAGCGTCGGTCAAGAGGCCGACCAGTTCTTCACCCGGATGCAGGCCGTGTACGAGGCGGTGTAGCCCGTCCGCTCGAGCCATTGCAGCTTGGAAACGGATGGGACTCCGCCGCTCGTGCCGGTTTTTGGTTTCTGCAGTGTAAAGTTCGTGCCTGTTCGCTTGTCCCGGCAACAGCCGCCTTCCATATTTCGGCCAGCAGCGGGAGGCGGGTCATGGCGTCCATCAAGGCAGTTCTCAATTCACCCTGGTTTTTCTGGGCGGTCATCGCCCTGCCGTCGATCGGCATGATTGCCGGCGCATTCGGCAGCAACGATCTGGAGCTGCTGCTGCATCCGACCGGCGAGTTCGCGGCGCGGTTCATGATCATCGCCATGATGTTGACGCCGCTGCGCATGCTGTTTCCGAAGGCCGGATGGATCGCCTGGTTGATGAAGCGGCGCCGTTATCTCGGGGTGGCGGCCTTCGGCTACGCGGCGTTGCACACGCTCTACTACGTGATCGACCTCGGATCCGTTTCGGCGGTGCTCTCCGACGCCATCAAGTTCGGCATCTGGACCGGATGGCTGGCCTTCCTGATCTTCGTGCCGCTGGCCATGACCTCGAACGACATGTCGCTGCGGGCGCTCGGGCCGCGCTGGAAAGCGCTGCAGCGTTTCGTCTATCCGGCGGCCGTCGCCACGCTGCTGCACTGGATCTTCGTGCATAACGAGCCGGGACCGGCGCTGGTGCACTTCGTGCCGCTGGCCGCACTGGAAGCCTATCGGGTCTGGTACGTCATGACGCGCCGCCGCCGGACGGTCGCGGCATAGCGACACCTATTCGTGGCTGAGCCCGACCAGAGCGCGGCCTTCTTCGGTCTTGATCGAGAAGTCGGTGCCCGCGTAAGGGGCGGCTGCTTCCGTGCACAGCCAGGCGACGCCCTCGGCCGCCCATTCGGCCGGAATGTGGGTCGACCAGTCGAGCTCGCTGACCGGATTGATGCCGGAATCGCGAATGGCGGACTGCATGTTGGTGGCAACGGTTCCCGGGCTCAAACCGACGACGCGAATGCCGCGGTCGCCGACTTCCTTGTCGGCGCAGCGCGTCAGCGACAGCGCCGCCGCTTTCGAGGAGCAGTAGTGGCTCCAGCCCTCGAGCGCACCGGTCGCCGCGCCCGAACTGATGTTGACGATGACGCCGCTTCCCTGTTTTTCCATCACCGGTATGGCTGCCCGCAGGCCGTGGTAAACGCCCTTGTAGTTGACGTCGGCCACTAGGCCCCACTCGTCCGGATCGCTGTCGGCAATGCGGGTGATCGGTTCGATCGCGCCGGCATTGTTGACCAGGATGTCGAGACGGCCATAGGTCGAGACGCAGTGGTCCACGGCGGCGGCGACATCGGCATAGACGGCGACATTGCAGGCGAGCGCTTCGGCGGTTCCGCCGGCTGAACGGACTTCCTCGGCAACCGCCTCGATCTCGTGCAGGGTGCGCGCGGCAAGCACCACCTTGGCGTGGTGTCCGGCGAGTTTTCTGGCCGTCGCAGCACCGATACCGCGGCTGGCGCCTGTCACGAGGGCGATCTTTCCGTTGAGTTCAATCATGTCCGTTTTCCGTCTTTGGTGTTTGTTCGCTTGTATTGCTTCACAATTCGTAGATAAATGCCCCCGCATGCAAATGACTACTGCGCGGAGCGCATGAATGGATTTCGAAACGCTGCATCTCTTTCAGGAGGTTGCCCATCGCCTCAGCTTTGCCGCCGTTGCCGAAGAGCGCGGCGTCAATCCGTCCTCGGTGTCGCGCGCCATCGGCCAGCTCGAGAAGCAATTGGGCGCCCGTCTGTTCCAGCGCACTACCCGGCGTATGGCACTGACCGAGGCCGGCGTCAATTTTCTGCAACGGGCGAGCATCATCGTCGAGGAGATGGAAGCCGCCTGCGAGGATCTGCGCGTCGACTCCGCAGGGCCGACCGGAACCTTGCGCCTGTCGGCATCGGTGGCCTTCGGCGAACACGTGCTGCTGCCGCTTGTCGACAAGTTCCGGCACAGCTTTCCGAACATGCGCCTCGACCTCATGCTGTCGGACGACAATGTCGATCTGGTTGCCGAAGGCGTCGATCTGGCGATCCGGCTGGCGGCCGGGCTGCGCGGTGATCTGGTCGCGACGCGGCTGATCGACACCCATTACCGGGTGTGCGCCAGCCCGGAATACCTGGCCGCTGCGCCCCCGCTCGAGACGCCGCAGGATCTCTCGGAGCATCGCTGCGTGCTGTTCACCATGCCGGCCTTTCGCTCGGAATGGACGTTTCGCGACAACTATGGCGGTGAAGAGATCGTTGCCATCGACGGCGATCTGGCGATTTCGTCGGCGCTGAGCCTGCGCTCGGCGGTGCTTGCCGGCGCCGGTCCGGCGCTTCTCGTCGACTGGCTGGTCGATCGCGACATCGCCGAAGGGCAGCTGGTCGACCTGTTTCCGGATCATGCGGTGACGGCGACGACCTTCGACACCGCAGCCTGGCTGATCTATCCGAGCCGCGCCTATTTGCCGCTGAAGGTCCGCGCCACCATCGACTTTCTGCGCGCCAACGTGCGCAGATCGCAATAAGTGCTTTAGGCCTGGAGAGCAGCGAACAGCAGAACGAGACCGAGGATCAGCACCGACGCGGCGCCGAAGATCTCGATGCCGCCGGTGATGCGGGCGGCGGCGGAGTCGCTGCTGGCGAAGCGAACGGCCGTTGTCTTGGCGCCGACGGCAAGCGTCGCCAGGATGGAAACGGTGATCGCCGTGCCGATCGACATCGCCGTGACCGACAGGAAACCGCCGAGATAAAGCCCGTTCAGCAGGGCGAAGGTCAGCACGATCAGGGCGCCGGAGCAGGGGCGCAGGCCGATCGCCATGACAGCGGAGAACGCTTCGCGCCACTCCAGCTTCTCGGCGCTGATCTTTGCCGGATCCGGCGCGTGCGAATGGCCGCAGGTCTCGCAGACGCCGTCGTCTCCGATCGCATGATCATGATGATGATCGTGATCATGATGATGATCGTGACTGTGGCCGTGTTGGTGGTGGTGGTGGTGATGCGCGTGGCGGCGCTTCGGCCTCAGCTTGCGAAACAGAAGCCAGCCGCCGAAGCCGGCGATCAGCGCGTAGCTGGCGATTTCCAGCGTGTGCGTCGCTTCCGTCATGGAAATGCCGGTGCCCCGCAGCGCCACATAGGTGGCGGTGACGATCAGAATGGCGACCAGTCCCTGCATCAGCGCCGCCATGAAGGAGATGGTGATGCCGCGCCGCAGTGTCTGTTCGTTGGCGATCACATAGGAGGAAATCACCGCCTTGCCGTGGCCTGGGCCGGCGGCGTGAAAGACGCCATAGGCAAACGACAACCCGATCAGGCTCCAAAGCTTGGCCGGATCGTCGCGCATATCCTTCACCGCGCCCGACAGCGCCCGGTAGAAGGCCTGCTGCTGGCTGTTGACCCAGTCGAGGAACCCTCCGAACAGGCCGCCCGAGTTGAAAGCGGGTTCGGCCGAGCCGATACCGAGCGACGACTGGGCGAACGCCAGCCCAGGCACGGCCAGCACGAAAAGGCCCGCGACCAGAAGGCGGGCAGGGCGGCAACAGCGGCCTGTCAGCATGTCAGCTCAAGTCTCGTGGCGAAGAATTTGGAAAAGTCGTTGCCGTTCGGGTCCGAAAAGAAGGCTTCGGTCAGCGATTGCTGGTTCTGGGCCAGCACCTCGTCCGGGTTCGGACGGACCACGGCGCGGTTGCACGCCTTGATCGGTCCTTCGACGACGAGATCATCGTCCGACAGGAAATCCAGCGCCGCGTACATGGTCGGATCGTAGGCGCCGAAGCTCAGCTTGCCGGAGAGCGGGACGTCCCTGGACGGTGCGACGGCGAAGAACATCAGGATCTGGCCATCCTGGAAATCGACGTTGATTCGATCGGGCACGGTCACTGGAATATCGGTCCCGTCATGGCTGACGGCAGTGTAGTAATTGAAGTCCGACAGCGAATCCTTGACCACCGCGCCGACAGCCTCGGCCTCCTCGGGTTCCAGCTTCAGATTGGCATTGGCGTCGAATTCCAAGAGCACGGTCGACGAAAACAGCTCGTCGAACCGCCAGATATGGCGCAGCGCCTCGACCTTGCCGTCGTTGCCGATGACGACTTCCATGCGTGCCTCGGCAAAGACATGCGGATGGGCGCCGGCCGCTGTCGCGGAAAGGGCGACAACGCCCAGGGCGATGCCGGTCGTCTTCGGAATGGACCTGAAACCCATGCAGTGCTCCATGCGTCGCTTTTGCGGTCGACTCATATGCGCTTTGCCGGACAATTTAGGCCGGATTGGGACCGGGGGCAAATGAACTTGCATCGGAAGGCGCGGCAGGTGCTGGCCGATGGCGATTTGCTGCGGCGGGATCTTGTGAGTAGAAAAAGCGCAACCGATAGAATGGGATCAGCGGCGGCAAGATGGAGAACCGGGTGAGCGTAGGCGACGAATTCGATCTATCCAGAATGCTGACGCACCTGCTGCGGCGGGCACATTTTTCGGCCGAGGCCAAATTTGCCGGAACGCTCGGAAGACACGGCGTGACTTCGCGTCAGATGGCTTTGCTCGTCGCCATCGCCCAGAAACCGGAGGCCTCGCAGAACCAGCTGGGGCATATCATTGCGCTCGATCAAAATACGATGAGCGACATGACGGCGCGGATGCTCAGGAAAAAACTGATCGAGCGGGAGCCGTCGAAACGCGACAAACGGCTGAAGGTCCTGTCCCTGACCGATCGCGGCAAAGAGATCCTGGAGGCTGCGGCCCGCGAGGATCCCGCCTACCAGGAGAGTGTCTCGCAAAGGCTGTCCCCGGAGGAAAAGGAGCAACTGGTCACGCTGCTGCGGCGCATGCTCGGACTGTAGGCGCCGCGCGCCGATGCCATTGACAGCGGGCGTTTCATCCATAATACTACGTATACGTATTAAATTGGAGCGTTAATTTGCGGATCGGGATCATCGGGTTCGGCCTTATCGGCCGAACGATTGCTGAGCGCATTCAAGCGAGTGAGTGTGGTCTGGAGCTCGCCTTCGTCCACAACCGCGACAGGAGTAAACTGTCCGCTGTCTCGCCCGATCTGCAACTCGACGACCTTGCGGCCTTCGCGGATCGTGCTCCGGACCTGATCGTCGAAGCGTCACACCCGCTGCACACAGTGGAATATGGAAACCGGTTCCTGTCGGTCTGCGACTACATGCCGTTGTCTACGACGGCCCTGGTCGACGATGACATTCGCAACACGCTGCGGGAGACCGCCAGGCGGCACGGCACCAGACTTTTCCTGCCGGCAGGCGCGCTCGTCGGCGGAAACGCGCTGTTCATGCGCCAGTCGTCATGGGAACAGGTCAGGATCACCTTTCGCAAACACCCGACGAATATCGATTTCCGCGATGTGTCCATCGATGCCGCTAGCATCACTGCCGCGACCACGGTCTTTGACGGTCCGGTTCGCGAAATCGCCGGACTGTATCCGCGCAACGTCAACACCATGGTGACCTGTGCGCTGTTGTCCTGCGGGCTCGACGCCTGTCGCGCCGTGTTGATCGCCGATCCGTCGCTCGACTGCGCGGTCGCGGAAATCGAAGCGCTATCGAGCGATGGGGGAGTGGTCCGAACCGAGAAGCGTCAACCCGCCATCGGCGTGTCGGGCACGGAAATGGTCGATTCGGTCTGGTATTCGCTGCAGAGCGCGACCGGGTCGGCGGCGTCTTCGTTGATTTTCGTCTGACCGCCCGAAAGGCGGTCCGGACATAGCTGGGAGGAAGTACCAATGAGACGAACATTTGCAGCGATCGCCGCTACCGTCGCCCTCTTGCTGGCGACGAACCTCGTCACCGGGCTTGCCTGGGCGCAGTCGAAGAAGGTGGCCATCGCCAATCTGGGGCCGCATCCGGCTCTCAATGCAGTGGTGGCCGGGTTCAAGAAAGGCCTCGAACAGGGCGGCTTCAAGGAGGGCGAATCCGTCGATTTCGAATACAAGGACGCGAACTTCGATTCCGCCGTCGTCGCCCAGATGATCACCGCGCTTGAGGCCACCGGACCGGACCTGATGCTGACGGTAACGACGCCGATCACCCAGGCCTCCAAGCGCATCGTCCGCAACAAAAGCCTGCCGATCGTGTTTGCGCCGGTAACGGATCCGGTCGATGCCGGCCTGGTTCCGTCCTGGGAGCAGGGCAGCGACCGGTTCGTCGGCGCCTCCAACCTGCAGTCGATGCCGACGGTCCTGGAGTTCGCCAAGAAGCTGCTGGGCGACGTGAAAACCGTCGGGCTGCTCTACAATCCCGGCGACGCCAATGACGTCGTCAATGTCGAATATGCCCGCAAGGCGGCGCAGGACATGGGGCTGGACCTGAAGGCCGTCAGCGTCGAAACGACTGGCGACATTCCCGTCCGGGTCGAGGCTTTGAAGGATGCCGATTTCATCTATCTCATTCCGTCCAGCATGCTGCAGCCGGCGATGCCCGCCGTCGCGGCGGCCGCCCGGCGCAATGAAATTCCGGTCATCAATGCCTCGCCCGCCGGCGTAAAAGACGGCCTCATCCTGGCGTCGATGTCGGTCTCCTGGTTCGACGTCGGACGGCAGGCAGGCCTGCGCGCCGCGGAGATCCTCAACGGGGCGAAACCGTCCTCGCTGTCGGTCTTTCGTCCGTCTCCGGAAGATCACCGGGCGCTGATCAGCGCCAAGCACATGGACGCGACGGGCATGACGTTGCCGTCGGCTCTCGACGGCTGCGATTGCGTCGAATAGCCTGCCGGGGATGGCAGACGACGTGACGCCAGACTCGAACGGCGTCAGGGTTGAAGGTGTCTCCAAGACCTTCAACCCCGGCACCGTTCGCAGCAATCGGGTGCTGGCCGACATTTCCTTCGAACTCGCGCCGGGCGACTTCACCGTGGTGATCGGCAGCAACGGTGCCGGCAAGAGCACCTTGCTCAACGCGCTGGCCGGCGAGATCCCGATCGATGCCGGCGCCATCTCCGTTGCCGGCAAGCCGCTGCAGAACCTGCCGGCGCATCGGCGCGCCGGGTCTGTTTCGCGCGTTTTTCAGGACCCGATGCTGGGCACCGCGGCGGCGTTGACGATCGAGGAGAACCTGGCGATCGCCCATCGCAGGGGATTGGCGAGGCGCTTCGTTTCGAGCGTCCGCGAAGCGGACCGGGCGCTGTTTCGCGAACGGCTGGCGGCGCTGGGCCTCGGGCTCGAGGATCGGTTGTCCGAATCCGTGGCGCTTCTGTCCGGCGGGCAACGTCAATCTCTCACGCTTGTCATGGCCACGCTGAAGGCGCCCAGCCTGCTCCTGCTCGACGAACACACCGCAGCACTCGATCCGCGGGCGGCCGAACTGGTCATGGCCGCGACGATCGGCGCGGTCGAGCGCGACGGGCTGACGACGCTGATGGTCACCCACAACATGGAACACGCGGTTTCGCACGGAAACCGGCTCATCATGATGCATGAGGGGCACATCATCCTGAATGCCGCCGGAGAGGAGAAACGCAAGCTCACCGTGGCATCGCTGGTCGAGCGGTTCCACGCGGTCGTCACCGACCGGATGTTGTTGAACTGAGGCCGCGATGGATTTCCTCTCCGCCTATGTGAACCTGATCCCCGTCAGCCTCGCCCAAGGTGCGGTCTACGCCTTTGTCGCGCTTGCAGTGATGATCCCGTTTCGCATCCTGTCCCTGCCGGACCTGACCTCCGAAGGAACGTTCCCGCTGGGCGGCGCGGTTGCCGCCGCGCTGCTTGCCTCGGGCTCCGATCCCGGCGTCGCGATGCTGGCGGCAATTGCCTGTGGCATGCTGGCGGGCAGTGCCACCGCGGTGACGCATCTGCTTTTGAAAATTCCCTCGCTGCTGGCCGGTATCATCATTCTGACTATGCTGTTCAGCATCAACATCCGGGTCATGGGCAAACCCAACACGGCGATCTTCGATGACGAAACGGCCTTCACGCTGCTGCTGGGCTCCGACGGCGGCGCGCCGCTGGCGCAGTTCTCGCTGGTCATGGCCATCATCCTGGCTCTGGCGCTCGCGCTCTACTGGTTCCTCCACACCGAGATCGGCGTTGCGTTGCGATCGGTCGGCGCCAACCAGATCATGTCGCGGGCGCAGGGACTGGCGACCGGACGCTACGTCGTCGGCGGCCTGGCGCTAGCCGGCGCCTTCAGCGCCACGGGCGGCGCGGTGATGGCTCAGTACCAAAGCTATGCGGACGTCAATATGGGGGTCGGCGTGCTCATCGTCGGCCTGGCCTCGACCATTCTCGGCGAAGCGATCGTCGGTCGAAACACGCTGCGGCGACAGATCCTGGCGCCGATCCTGGGTGCCCTGGTGTATTTCCAGGTCATCGCCATGGCTCTGGCGCTGGGCTTCAACCCGTCCGATCTGAAGCTGCTGACCGGGTTGTTCGTGCTGGCGACGCTGGCAGCGCCGGTGCTGATGGCGCGATACCGAAGACCGGGCTAGCCGGTTACTGCTTCAACTGGGCTTCGGCACAGTAGCCGGCGTGTTTTTTGAACCACATGGCCAGATAGTCGACGAAGGCGCGAACTTTTGCCGGCAGGTAGCGGCGGTGCGGATAGACGGCGTAGATGCCGGCATCGTCCGGAATGCGGTCGTCGAACAGCGACACGATTTCGCCGCGCTGCAAGGCCGGCCAGGCGACGAAGTCGGGCAGCATCGAGACGCCGAGACCGGCCTTGACGGCCAGCATGCTGGCGGACGGGCTGTTGACGTCCATCGGGCCGCTGACGGTTACCGTTTCGAGGCCGCCATTTTCCGCCCGGAACTGCCAGTTGTTGAGCGCCCGGTGGTTGGTGTCGGTGATGCAGGGGACGTTGGCCAGATCGCTGGGCTGCCTGAGATCAGGATGCTGCTTCAGAAAGTCCGGGCTGGCGCAAAAATGAACCTTGAACGGCGCCAGCTTGCGGGCGATCAGGGTGGAATCGGTCAGCCGGGTGATGCGGATCGCCACGTCGAAACCCTCCTCGACCAGATCGACGAACCGGTCTTCCGAGGTGATCTCGAGCTTGATCTCCGGATTGGCCATGGCGAAATCGATCATCGACCGGCCGACGCCGGCATCGGTAAAGGTGCGCGGCGCCGAGACCCGCACCGTGCCCTTGAGGTTGCGGTTGGTTTCGCGCACCAGGTCGGCAAGATTGTCGATCTCCTTGAGGATGTCGGAGGCGGTGCGGTAGTAGGTGTGTCCGGCTTCCGTCAGTGAGAACTGGCGGGTGGTGCGATTGAGGAGCAGGGCGCCGAGATCGTCCTCCAGCTCGCGCACATATTTCGACAACAGTGCCTTGGAACGGCCGTTGCGCCGGGCGGCGGCCGAGAACCCCTCCGCCTCGACGACATCGATAAAGGCGCGAATGCGTGTCAGGGTGTCCATCACGTTGTCCCTTCGTTGCGGGCGTCGAGGATCTGCCGGCCGACGGCGAGGAGGGCGCTGTCGGAGCCCTTCGGGCCGGTGAGCGACAGGCCGAACGGGGCGCCGTGAACGGTGCCCAGCGGCAGCGTCAGCTCCGGCAGGCCGGTGAGACCCGAGACGCACAGCAGCCGCAGCGCCCGTTCGCGGTAGTCCTGCAGATCCTCGAAGGCGGCGGCGGCGAGCGGTGCGGCTCCGGGGACCGTCGGTGTGATAAGCAGGCCGTCATCGCCGACAAGGTCAGTGAGTTCCCGCGTCAGTGCCTCGCGGATGATGCGCTCGGCCTGCATCGTTTCGGGGCTGATCTGGCTGCCGAACTCGAACCGCTCCTTGACGCCGGGACCGAGCTTGCGCTCTTCGGCGCGGATCCATTCGCCATGGGCCTGCCAGGCTTCGTAGGCCTGGACGCGGCGCATGCACCAGTAGCGCGTGTCGCGGTCGGCGCTGCCGATCGTTTCCGGTGTGGCCTCGCCAAGAACCGACTGGGCGATCGCGAGCGAGGCCTCGAAAACGGCTCTCTCGGCCTCTCCGGCAAGCATGTCCTCCTGTTCGGGAAGGCGCATGATGCGGCTGAAGCGAGGCGTGACCGCCGGCAGATAAAGGTCGGCGATCGTCCGGTAGAGGGCCATGTCGGCAGCGAACCAGCCGAACACGTCGAAGCTCGGGGCCAGCGGCATGGTGCCATCCAGCGAGATCGCGCCGTGGGACGTGCGCAGGCCGACGAGACCGCAATGGGAGGCCGGCGCGCGCACCGAACCGCCGGTGTCGGAGCCGGTGGCGAGATCGGCAAGACCCCCTGCGACCGCCGCTGCGGAACCGGAGGAGGAGCCGCCGGTGACACGGTCGGGTGCCGCCGGATTGACCGGCGGCGGAAAGTGCGCGTTGTTGCCGATCAGAGAGAAGGCCAGCTCGTCCGTCTGGGTCTTGCCGACAAACGCGGCGCCGGCATCGAACAGCCGCTGGACCGACGGCGCCGTCGCTGTGGCGGGCGGGCTTTCAGCAAACTTCTGCGGGTTGCCGCACCCTGTGCGATAGCCGGCGACGTCGTAGATGTCCTTGACGGCAAGGGTCTTGCCGGAGAGCGGCCCGCTGCCGGCCGCAATCTCCGGTCCCGGCGTGTCGAGGAAAGCAAAATAGTCATCGTGGCGAATGATCGGCACGGCAATTGTCTCATCTTTTTGAACTGTCGGGTCTGCTTCGTTCATAATTTCGCAAGGCACGCTGCTTGTCCATCATCTTTGCTGCAAAAACCGCTTGATTCTGACGGGGCGAAGCACTATGTGGCTCCTGCCCAAAGTCGCACGTGCCTGTGGGTGTCCGCCGACCCTCAAGTAGGTGAGGAAATCGGTAAGGTACCTGGAACTAACCCCTCCAGTCGGTGTGTTGGCCTATTGACACATCGAGGACATCTTGAAGCAACGACGGTGCGGGCCTTTATGGTGTCTGCCGGCTGTCCACAGGCCGGGGTTACTGCGAAGGCACACCCTCTTTGCCGGACGTGCGGTTGGGGCTCCCATCCAATCCAAGGCAGACAAAGCCGGAAACCGGGAATCCAGACGGATTCGCGTTTCCTTGTTGTATCGACTGGAAGTCGTGTCGCCGGACGTTCCACCCGCCGGCCGCATGATCGAAAGGCCCCGATACCCTTTGTCGTCCGGAGCGATCCGGACAGGGACCGGAAGCGGACGTACCACCGCCCGGTCGGAATGGGAGACTGCTATGACCACCGAGCGAATCCTCGATTTCCTCGCGACTCGACGACCGGACGGCCCTTGCCTCGTCGTCGACCTCGATGTCGTGCGCGACAATTTCACCGCCTTTCGCCGAGCGCTGCCGGACAGCGCCATCTTCTACGCCGTCAAGGCCAATCCGGCGCCGGAAATCCTGCGGCTGCTGGCTTCGATGGGTTCGAATTTCGACGCCGCGTCGGTGACCGAGATCGAAATGGCCCTGGAGGCCGGCGCCACGCCTGAGCGCATATCCTACGGCAACACCATCAAGAAGGAACGCGACATCGCCCGCGCTTTCGCCCTTGGCGTGACCATGTATGCCGTCGACTGCAAGGAAGAGGTCGAGAAGGTGGCGCGCGCTGCCCCCGGCTCGCGGGTCTTCTGCCGCGTGCTCACCGACGGCGAGGGCGCCGAATGGCCGCTGTCGCGCAAGTTCGGCTGCGTGCCTGCGATGGCCGGCGACGTGCTGCTTTATGCCGACCGGCTCGGTCTGGTCGCCCATGGCGTGTCGTTCCATGTCGGCTCGCAGCAGACCGACCTCGAGGCATGGGACAAGGCGCTCGCCGACGCACGCGGCGTTTTCGACCGGCTGGCCCGTCAGGGCGTCATTCTCAAGATGGTCAATATGGGCGGCGGTTTCCCGACCCGCTATCTCAGGGACGTGCCGACCGCCGAAGCCTACGGTCAGGCGATCTTCCAGGCGCTGAGCCGGCATTTCGGCAACCGCCTGCCGGAAACCATCATCGAGCCGGGCCGCGGCATGGTCGGCAATGCCGGCGTCATCAAGGCGGAAGTGGTGCTGGTGTCGCGCAAGGACGACGACGGTTCGCCGCGTTGGGTCTATCTCGACATCGGCAAATTCGGCGGCCTTGCAGAAACCATGGACGAGGCGATCCGCTACCCGATCCGCACCCAGCGCGACGACGGCCCGGTCGAGCCCTGCGTTCTCGCCGGCCCCACCTGTGACAGCGCCGACGTGCTCTACGAAAAGACGCCCTATCCGCTGCCCGTCTCGCTGACCATCGGCGACGAGGTGTTCATCGAGGGTACCGGCGCCTACACGACGACCTACGCCTCGGTCGCCTTCAACGGCTTCGAGCCGCTGCGGTCCTACGTGATCTGACCCGATACCTGAAGCGGGTGCCTGGTCTCCGGGCACCCGTTGCTGCAGAGGCTTTGTCGACGTAACTGCCTTGGCCATCCGTCAGCGAGAGGCCGACCTTATGGCTTGCCGGAACCAGATGTGTCGCGGCGAAGCGCTGTTTCTGCCGTGCCACAATTGAGCGATCGCGAAGGCTTTGGTTTCGAGGGGCGGCTTTGCGGAGTCGAACCCGGAAAACAAATTCATGGTGAGCCGCGACGGCATGGTGGCGACGATGTCGGTTCCTTCGATCATGGCTGCAAGCATGGCGAAGCTGGGCGCGGTCAGCACGACCGATCGGTGCCGGCCCATCCCGGCCAGGCCCTGATCGATCTCCGTCGGTCCGAACCGGCCGGGCAACATCACCGCGTGCCGTGCCTCGCAATACAAGTCGAGGCTGTCCGGCGCCGAGCGGATGCGTGGATCGAAGACGCAGACATGACCGTCTTCGAACAAGGTCTGCTGAACCAGGTCGGATTCGGCCGTCGTGAGCGTCGGGGCCAGGACCAGATCGACTTCGTTGTCACGCAGCAGTGAGACCCAATCCTGGCTGGTATAGGCCCGCAGCACCTGCAGGGTCACATCGGGCGCCACGCCGCCCAGTGAGCGCATCAGCGGTCGCAGGATCGTCTCGACCTCGTAATCGTTGGCCGCGATCCTGAACAGGCCGGTATCCGCTTTTGGATCGTAGTCCCCGGTTTCGACAAAACCCTCCAGCTCGGCCAGGAGCCTTCGGGCGGTGACGACCAGCTCGTCGGCGCGGGCCGTGGCGACCACACCGCGTCCGGAGCGGACGAAAAGCGGATCGCCGACGATCCGGCGCAGCCTCTCAAGGCCGTGGCTTGCCGACGATTGGTTCATCCCCAGGCGCGTGGCCGTTTTTGTGACGGAGCCGGTCTCGTGAATGAGCACGAGCAGGCGCAGCAGATTGCCGTCGAGATTCAAATAATCAGTTTTGTGCATGATCACTATCAATCTCATCAGATTGATAAATGTGCAAGCGCCAACGATCTCTGTCGCATCGGATCATAGAGATGGAGATACCCACATGCGTTCGCTCGCAAACATCGTTTCTGTCGTCGTGACCGGCGCCTGTCTCGCCCTTGCAGCCGTGCCGTCGCTGGCAGACCAACCGTTGCAGGTCGAAACCTTCAATCCGGGCGAAAAAAGCCTTTTCCCCGTTGCATCGACGCTGGTGACGGGACCCACCGAAGCGATCCTCATCGATGCCCAGTTCCAGCGCGACGACGCGCAGTCGGTGCTGCGGATGATCAAGGACAGCGGAAAGGACCTGAAGGCGATCTATATCAGCCACGGCGATCCCGATTTCTACTTCGGCCTCGATGTCATCACTGCGGCGTATCCGGATGCCGAGGTGCTGGCATCGCCCAGGACGCTCGCTCACATTGAAGATACGGTCGAGGGCAAATTATCCTACTGGGGGCCGATCCTGGGTGAGAACGCGCCGCAAGCCACCGTGGTTCCCGAAGGGATCGAAAGCGATACGCTGACCGTCGACGGACAGGAGCTGAAGATTGTCGGCCTTAACGGCCACGATCCAAAGCACACTTATGTCTGGATTCCATCGACGAAGACCGTGGCGGGCGGCGTTCTCCTCTACGAGGGCGTTCATGTCTGGATGGCGGATGCGCAAACACGGGAGTCCCGCGACAACTGGCGGCGCAGCCTTGCCATTCTGCTTGCCCTGCAGCCGGATCGCATCGTTCCCGGGCATTCCATCGGCACAAGCCGCGAAAATACGGACGCCATCCTCTTCACACTGGCCTATGTGGCCGCGTTCGAACAGGAGGCCGAGAAGGCCGAGAACTCCGGCGAACTGATCGAGGCGATGAAAGCGCGCTATCCGGCATTCACGAATATCGGCGATCTCGAACTCAGCGCGAAAGTGATCATGGGGGAAATGCAGTGGCCATGAACCGATTTTCCGGTTCGCGCGTTTAAGCGATAGCACGCCCGCCGGCCATCCCTCGATGATGCAGGGTTCATCGAGGGCGCCGGCGCTTCACCCGCGATAGAGCGCCCCTTGCATATGGGGCTGCAATTCGCGCAACCCGTCCGCCAGAAAATCCACAAATCTGCGAACGCGGACCGTGCGGCGCAAATCCGTGTGAAGCAAAATCCACATTGTACGGCTCAGTTCCGTCTCGGTCCCCGGCACCTGATACAAATCGGGATAAAGATGCTCATATATGACCGGGAGCTTTGACAAACCGCATCCTTGCCGCACCAGGCTCAGATGCATGTATCCTTCGTCGGAGGCATGTCGGACGGTGGCGAGCGGAAAGGGCGACTGGCTGAGCAGTGAGGTGTCGTTGCCCGGCCCGGTCCAGCCAATCCAGCAAAGCCCGGCCCCACCCGGTTCGGCCCTGGAAACCACGTTTTCGAGATAGTTTCGGCTGGCATAGGTGCCGATCGCAATGGGATACAGCTTGCGGGCGACCACGTCGTCCGTCACCTCATAGGCAACCCGCAGCGAAACATCCGTTTCGGCTCGATTGATATCCTCTTTCCTGTCCGTCAGGCGGAACTCGATGTCGATCTCGGGATAGGTTGTGAAGAAACGCGCCAGAATAGGTGCGACGACGTCGTAGGCCATCATCGGGGAGAGCGAAAACCGGATGGTTCCGGTTTCGGATCTGTCGAGCCCGTCAACCCGCCGCCGAGCTCCGAGAAAAATCCGCTCGGCTTCTTCGGCCAAGGGCATGAGCGCCTCGCCCGCCGTGGTCAGCTGAAATCCGCGCCGGGAGCGCGTGAACAGCTGAACCCCGTAGCTCGTTTCCAGGATCTGAATGTTGCGGTTCACGGTGACGTGGCTGGCGTTCATGGTGGCCGCGCCGGCTCGCAAGCTTCCGCCGCGCGCCACGGCCAGAAAGAACGGCATCGTCTCCCAATCGCTCGGTCGCATGGCCAACCTCCGGTGTTTCAAATTTCGAACGCGTTGTTCCATCAATCGCTGTTTATGTTCAGGAGAATTAACATAGGTGTTGGGCAACGCAAACAAAGGAGATCGCGATGAACCGCAGATCATTTCTCAAGAACGCCACGTCTGTTGCCGCACTGATGGCGATTGCCTCGACCGGGTTGGCCGTTGCGGCCGATGCGCCGGAAAAGTCCTATATGACGGTGCAGGGTCAAAAAATCGCCTATGTAGACGTCGGCGAGGGTCGACCGGTCGTGTTCCTGCACGGCAATCCGGCTTCATCCTATTTGTGGCGAAACATCATTCCTCATGTTTCGGCGGGCCATCGCGCCATCGCTCCGGATCTGATCGGCATGGGCGACAGCGACAAACCGGCGCTGACCGACACCTACATGCAGACCGCCGACTATCTCTTCGCCTTTCTGGACGCGCTCGATCTTCGCGACGCCGTTCTGGTGATTCACGACTGGGGCTCTGGGCTCGGCTGGCATTATGCGCGTACGCGCCCCGACCGGATATCCGCCATCGCGTTCATGGAAGCCATGACACCGCCCTTCATTCCCTATGAGAGCTACGATGCTCTGGGCCCGTTCGCCGAATTCGTCCGCAACGTCAACACCGACGGCGTCGGCGAAGAAATGATCATGAACCAGAATATTCTTCTGGATCAGTTCATGCGCCATGGCAGCCCCAACGGGCCGCTCTCGGAGGAAGTCATGGCCGA
The DNA here is from genome assembly GCA_963921345.3 of Rhizobiaceae bacterium. GTDB lineage: Bacteria > Pseudomonadota > Alphaproteobacteria > Rhizobiales > Rhizobiaceae > Hoeflea_A. Next base: position 139,880 of record OZ001228.1, read on the forward strand.
GTACAATCGCTACTATCCGACGCCCGAGAGCCGCAAGATCCTGCTGGACTGGCCGCGCGAAATTCCCATCGCCGGTGAGCCGGCGGACGTCTATGCGGTGGCGAAGGCGAACAATGACTGGCTGCTGGCAAGCGACCTGCCGAAGCTGATGTTCCACGTCGATCCCGGGGCCATCATTCCGATGGCGCAGGCCGAGCATTTGCAGAAAACGCTGAAGAACCTGGAGACCGTGTTCCTCGGAACAGGCGGGCATTTCGTCCAGGAGGACTATCCCGACGAAATCGGCCAGGCGCTGGCCGAGTGGCTCGCACGGGTTTGACGGCGATCCGGCGCGCCGCGCCGGCTGCCCACAAGAATTGCATGAAAGGAAGCAGCGTGAACCGACTGAGAGACAAGATTGCCGTAATCACCGGCGGAACCAGCGGTATAGGGCTGGCCACCGCCAGGCGGATGATGGCCGAGGGTGCGGATGTGGTGATAACCGGACGCAATCGGGAGACCCTGGAAAGTGCCGTTTCCGAACTCGGCGACCGCTGCACCGGATTTGCGGGCGATGTGTCCAACCTCGACGATCTGGACGAATTGTTCGCCCTGGTGAGGGGACGGTTCGGACGCATCGACACTCTGTTCGCCAATGCCGGAATCGCGCCGTTCCTGCCGGTCGAACAGGTCGACGAAGGGCATTTCGATCGCCTGTTCGGCATCAACGTGCGAGGGTTGTTCTTCACGGTCCAAAAGGCCATTCCGCTTCTGACGGATGGCAGTTCCGTCATCCTGACCGCGTCGGTGGCGTCCGAAACCGGCAATCCGGGAGCCTCGGTCTACTCAGCCACCAAGGCTGCGGTCCGCTCGTTCGGCCGAACCTTTGCGGCGGAACTCAGTCCACGCGGCATCCGCGTCAACGTCATCAGCCCGGGTCTCGTCATCACACCCCTGTTTGAAAAGATCGGCATGAACGAGGACGATGTCGCCGGGCTTTCGGAAATGGTCTCGCAGCGGACCCCGATGGGTCGTCCGGGGCGACCCGAAGAGATCGCGGCCGCGGTCGCCTTTCTTGCTTCCGATGATGCCAGCTATGTGTCGGGTTCCGATCTGCCGGCGGATGGCGGATTGGTACAGGTCTGATCCGGCTTTGCGGTTTTCGATTCCGATCGGACGTCGCACCCGGCGCAAACCACAGCGAATGTGAGAAATGCCGGCTAGAACTTGCCGTTGTCGTTCTTCCACTCGCTGCGCGGAGCGATCTTTTCGGTCGTGTCCCAGTGTTCCACGATTTTGCCGTTGTCGAGCCGGAACAGATCGAAGTAAGCGCAGTGTGCGCCGGCGTGATAGCCCTCGCTGACGCAGAGCACGAAATTGCCCTCGGCGAGAACGCGATGGACGCGACGATAGTCGATACGCCTGCCGTTCTCGTCGACGGCCTCCAGAGCGGATTTCAGCATGCCCAGGTCATCCGCCAGCCCGGGATTGTGCTCGGCATAGGCGTCCTCGTCGATGAAAGCCCCGAGCTGGTCCAGATGTCCATCGACGAGCACGGTCTCGACGAACGACCGAACCAGGACGCGATTGCTTTCCGTCGAAGCCAGGTCGACGGCCTCCGTGGGTCCGTCCACCATGCCGCGGCCGGAGCGGTTCGGTCCTCGTCGTTCCTGGATGTTGTCCCAGTGCTCGACCGCCTGTCCGGCCTCGAACCGGAAGATCTCAAACCCGATTCTGCGGCTTGCGAAATCATACTCTGTGTGTCCGAAGACGAAGTCGCCGTCCTCGAACGCCCGGACGACATTGACGCGCGGTCCGGTTTTGGAAAGGCGCTTGAACAGCGATGCCAATCCCTCGCTGCCTTCGTGGGTCTGGGGATTGTGCTGAGTGTATTTCGCTTCGTTTACGACGGCGATCGGTCCGGGTTCGCCTGTCTCGATGCTTTTGAGCAGGGCGCGGATCTGGTCTTTCTTGGTGCCGGTCATATTGCTCCAGGGTGGCCGGTTAGAAGGTCCCGCATCTATGCGGATTCAAGCAGTTTCTCGCTGGTCTCCCACAGGCGTTCGGCGGATTCGTCGCTGGTCGCGTGGGCATTCACCCCCATGTAGCGCGCCACCGGACTTTCGTGATCGGTCGGCGCTGCGATGTCGCAATCCTCGCAGTAAACGCCCGGCTTGCCCGCCAGGTTCGGCGAGGTTGCCGCCCAAAGGGTTGTCGACGCTCCCTGTTCGGGTGTCTTGAAGCCCTGCTTCGCGAGTTCGGACGGTTGTCCGTCTTCGTTGATCCAGCCCAGTGCGACCATCTCTTCCTGCGGAAGATGTCGCTGAAGCGGGGTGAAGATCCCGCCCGGATGAACGGAGAATGCCAGCCCGCCGCTGTCGCGCAGACGCCGTGACAACGCGTTGGCAAACAGCGCGTTTGCCGTCTTGGACTGTCCATAGGCCTGCCATTTATCGTAGTCGGAATTTTCGAACTGGATATCATCCCAGAGCATGTCGGTGAGCTTGTGGGCCGTCGACGACAGGGCAACGACGCGCGCGCCTTCCGTCTTTTGCAGCAGCGGAAGCAGGGCCTGCGCCAGCGCAAAGTGACCCATGTGATTGACGCCGAACTGCGCCTCCCAACCCGGTCCGACCCTCGTTTCCGGGCAGGCCATGATTCCGGCATTGTTGATGAGCAGATCGAGCCGCGGCAGGTTGTCGAGCATCGAGGCGGCAAATGTTCTCACCGAGGCCAGATCCGCGAGATCCATGGTCGCGGTTTCCACGCTGCCCTGCACTCCGGCCAGGTTTTCGGCGGCCTTCTCCGGCGAGCGGACCGGCACCACCACCGATGCGCCCTTTTCGGCGAGGCAGCGCACGGTTTCAAGGCCGATGCCGCTGTAACCGCCGGTGACGATCGCGGTTTTGCCGGTCAGGTCGATGTACTTGAGAACGTCGTTCCCGGTGCTTCTGGCGGGAAAGCCGGATCGGGTCGGGACTTGATCGGAAAGGGCCATGGTTGATTTCCTGTTTTCGGAGCGATGGCGCGTCTCAAATCGAGGCGAAACTGCCGCCGGATTGCACGCCCAGTTGCCGCTTGACCGCGTCGATGTCGCCGAGGACCCAGAGGTCGGTGATCTGCTGGCCGTCGGTCTTGAAAAAGGCAGCTCCGGCCCAGGTGATCCGTTTGCCGGTCGCGGCGACACCGTAGAACTCGTCGCCATGGGTGCCGACGAATTCCATGCGGGCGACGGCCTGCTCGCCCTCGGTAACGATTTCCTGAATATTGCAGATAAAATCCGGCAGCGAGCGGCGAACCGCCCGCAGATAGTGGATGAAGCCCTCGGGTCCGTGATGTTCCGGCCCGAGCGAGCCGCGGAAGACGAAATCGCGGTGCAGAATCTGCCAGGCAACCGTCTCGTCGCCAGTGTTCCAGACCTCGTGATAGAATCGTTCGATGAGTTCCGTCGGCGTCAGCGGCATGTTTGCGGGAGGCTTTCGGTTGTTTGACCGAGGCGGCGTTGGCCCGTGGCCGGGGCGCAAGGGTCACTTGATCTGGTCGAGCACGGTTTTCGCTTCGTCCCGACAGGCCTTGCTCACCTTGGTGGACCATGCGTAAAGGCAGGCAAGGAGCCTGTCGTCACCCGGCGCCACGCCCGTGCAGAGTTTCTTGAAGTCGGCGTCGCAGGCCTTTCTGAGACCGGCTTCGTAAGGCGTGTCGTTCAACGTGTGGATGCCGTTGGGGATCATGCGCTCGAACATCCGGCTGGACGTGACTTTGTCCAGTTCCGGTTTGCAGGCCGCAGATATCTTGTTGCTGTGCGCAAACAGGCACGCCGAGATCCGGCCGCGTCCTTCCTTGATGCCGCTGCACAAGGACGTGATGTCCTTCGAACAGGCCTCCATGAGGCCACTTGCTCGAGATTCGGAAATCGAGCCTGCTCCGACAAGCAATGTAAGTCCAAGAACAAGCGTTGCAGTCCTGCCGACGTTGGTCATCAATTGTCGCCCCGTGATTGTATTGGTTCAGCAACCCAAGATGCTGATTGCGGGAGCTTAATGCAATTCATGGCCGGGCGGAACCGAACATATCCGGACCCGGTGCTTTAGCCGGACAGATCTATGACACCGCAGTCGCCGGCCTCCGATCCGAAGGCCAGCTGCACGCCGTTGGGGCTCCAATGCAGAGCGCTGATGGCGCCCTTGCCGCCGCGCCGCAGCTGCACCTCCCTGGAATCGGAAATCCGCGCCGCCATGACCATGCCGTCGGCATAGCCGATGGCGACCACATCGTCGGTCGGGTGACAGGCCACGATCGTCACCGAGGTGTCGCCGCGCGTGCCGAGTTCAAGCGGTGCCTTGCCCATCGGGCCGTCCTTGCCGGAAAACGGCCAGATGACGGCCGCCGGGGCACCGGATGAGGCCAGCCACTTGCTGCGGGCGCTCCAGCTCATCGACTTGACCTTGGCGGGATAGCCGGTCATGCGCATGTGCTTGCCGTCCTTTAGGCGCCAGCCATGCAAGGCGTTCTCGACCATGGTGGAGACGACATACTTGCCGTCGGGCGAAAAGGTGACGTCGAAATGGGCGCCTTTCCACTCCAGGTCGGCCGGCGGGGCGTTGGTGGCAGCCCAGTAAAGCGAGACGCCGTTGTAACGGGCGGCGGCGATGCGCAGTCCCTTCGTCGCGAAGGCCAGGCCCTCGACCGTGCGGCTTTCCGAAAACTCCGTCAGCGTCCCGTCGTTCTGCCGGACGAAAGCCGTGCGGCCGGTGGCCCAGGCGGCCGCACCGTTCGGGCCGGCGGCGACGCGGTGGATCCACTTGCCGCCCATGTCCGCCAGGCAATCGCTTTCGGCGGTTGCCGACAGCCGCTGGATCTTGCCGTCCTCGCCGCCTGTCAGCAGGCTCTTGCCGCGCTCGTCGACGGCCGCCGACAGCAGGCCGTCATGCAGTTCGGAGACCTTGTGCCCGTGATCGAGGCGGTGCACCGTTCCTTCCGCGAGAGCAAAAAAGGGCACGTCGCCGAGAAACGCCGCGGCGACACAGTGACCGGAAAGATCGAGAGGAGCGACGGTCGGCATGAATGGAGTCAGCCGTCAACCTGGCAGGCCGCGAAGGTGCGTTCGAGCTTGTCGCGGTCGAGGTCGCGGCCGATGAAGACAAGCCGGCTTTCGCGCTTTTCGCCATCCCGCCAGGGCCGCTGGTGATCGCCCTCGACGATCATGTGAATGCCCTGGACAACGTAGCGGTCGTCGTCATCGTCGAAGGCGATGATGCCCTTCAGCCGCAGAATGTTCGGGCCGTCGATCTGAGTGGTCTTCTGGATCCACGGAAAGAACCGGTCGGGGCGCAAGGGGCCGGCGCGCAGCGAAATGGACTGGACGCTGGTGTCGTGGATATCGGCCGGAGCCGCTTGATCGTGATGGTCATGATCGTGGTGATGATGGTGATCGTGATCGCAATGCGGACCGCATTCGTGGTCCGGATCATCGTGGTCGAGGAAGTGCGGATCGCTGTCGAGCGCCCGCTGCAGGTCGAAGGCGCCACGGTCCAGCACGCGGTCCAGTTCGATACCGGCACGCTCGGTCCGGTGAATTCGGGCCGACGGGTTGATGGCGCGGATCGTCTGTTCGAGCGCCGCCATCTCGGCCTCGTCGACCAGGTCGGTCTTGTTCAGCAGCACCACATCGGCAAAGGCGATCTGGTCTTCTGCCTCGCGGCTGTCCTTCAACCGCAGCGGCAGGTGTTTGGCGTCGACCATGGCGACGACGGCATCGAGCCTGGTCTTGGCGCGCACGTCCTCGTCCATGAAGAAGGTCTGGGCCACCGGCGCCGGATCGGCCAGGCCGGTGGTCTCGACGACGATGGCGTCGAAACGGCCGGGTCGCCGCATCAGCCCCTCGACGACGCGGATCAGGTCGCCGCGCACCGTGCAGCAGACACAGCCATTGTTCATCTCGTAGATTTCCTCGTCGGATTCGACAATCAGGTCGTTGTCGATGCCGATTTCGCCGAATTCGTTGACGATGACCGCGTAGCGCTTGCCATGATCTTGCGACAGGATCCGGTTCAGCAGGGTGGTCTTGCCGGCTCCGAGATAGCCGGTGAGGACGGTTACGGGAATGGGATTTGCGGTTTCGCTCATGCTGCGCTCCGGAATGGTCAACCCGCATATAGAAGATGAGGCGGCGGTCTGCCAGCGGCGGCGAGGCTATTTTTCTTCGGTGAAATGCTGCAGGTCGAAGGCGTCCATGTCGCGCAGCAGGGCGATCAGGCCGGCGACGGCATGGTCGATCAGCTTTCGGCCTTTTTCGGCGGTCGCGGCGGCGGCGTTGCCGGTCGCGCCGTCGGGATTGAGGTCGCGCATGGCCCAGCCGAAGGCGTGCGGTCCGTAGGCCCGCAGAAACTGGGCCCGGTGGTAGAGCTCCTCCTGGAAGGACGGAAAGGACCGGGCCTTCGTCATGTCGACAAGATCCGGCCGCAGCGCCAGCATGACCGATGTCTCGATCTCGCCGGCGTGGATGCCGAACGCCTTTTCGCGGTCGCTGATCGTGTCGGGCGGTAGGCCGAAGCGCGTCCAGCTCGTGGCAACCGCCAGCATGCCGAAACGCATGCGCGCTTCCGTCGCGACAACGGTCATCAGCGGCGAGTTGCCGCCATGGGCGTTGAGCATGAGGAACTTGCCGATGCCGTTGCGATGCAGCGTTTCGGCGGTGTCGATCCACCGCTGGACGGCCTCGTCCCAAGAGAGCGTGTCGGTCTCGCCGAGCCCCGCATGCTCGATCGAGTATCCCACCGGTTCGGCCGGCAGGAAGGCAACGGACAGGTCGGCCGGCATGGCGTTTCGCATCGCGGCAACCAACCCTTCGGCGATGACCGTGTCGGTCTGTGGCGGCAGGTGCGGGCCGTGCTGTTCGTGGGCGCCGAGCGGCAGAACCGCTATCCACGACGCCTCGTCGTTCCGCGAGGGTTGCGGGTCAAGATCTTCCCAGCGAAGTGGCGGACGCTCGGGCATGCGATAGTCTCACGGCTTACCTTTCGGTGCGGCGACCCTATCGCCTGGATTAGCCGGCAATCAAGCGGGACGCGGCTCTTTTGATTTAGGTACCCCCAAGAGCTATAATTACGGTGTCTGGATATGCGGATCCGTTTCAAACGGAAAGGGGGGCCGAAATGGCCAAGAAAAGCAAATCCAACGGTGCCAAGAAGAACGCCGACGATAATCACGACCTGTTCGCGCAATTGGCGGCGACTGCCCGATACTCCAGAACCCTGCTGTCCCGGCAACTGTTATCCTGCGGGCTCTATGCCGGCCAGGACGCTGTCATCCTGGCGCTGGATGCGGACGACGGCATGTCGCTTTCGGCTATAGCAGAGCAGTTGGGAGTGCGGGCGCCGACCATGACCAAGACCATCAACAGACTGGCGGCGCAAGGGTTCGTCGACAAGCGAGAATCGAAGGTCGATGCGCGGCTGTCGCACGTGTACCTGACCGATTCCGGTCGGGAGGCCGTTGCCAGGGTGCGCAAGGCATTGCGTAAATCTCAGCGGGTCGCAGTCGCTGACATGAGCGGTAAGGATTTGAAATCGCTAACGAAACTGCTCAAGCGTGTGGAGCGCAACATCGCCCTTGCCCTGGACTAGCGGTGCGGCCGCACGCGGCCTTTAAAATTTTTAGAATTCATTTTAAAACACAATAATCGGTCATGAACCCGGCTTGCAGTGCGCGGCGGCCGGGGGTGCGGAGGATTGTGGTTGGCGCAGAAGGTTAAACTCTCCACCATCGCGGAATCGCTTGGATTGTCGACGGCCACGGTTTCGCTCGCCCTTCGGGACAGTCCTCTCGTCGCCGACGCCACCCGCGACAGGATCAAGGAGCAGGCACAGGCGCTCGGTTACATCTACAATCGGCGGGCCGCCAGCCTGCGGACCTCGCGCTCCGGCATCATCGGGGTCGTGGTGCACGACATCATGAACCCGTTCTATGCGGAAATCCTCAGCGCCATCGAAAGCGAACTGGACCGCAACCGGCAAACTTTCATCCTGTCGAACCATTACGACTCTGTGGATAAACAGAGAAATTTCATCGAGACGCTGCTGCAACTCGGCGGCGACGGCGTGATCATGTCTCCGGCCATCGGAACGCCGCAGAGCGATATCAAGCTGGCCGAGGACAACGGCATGCCGGCTATTCTCATCGCCCGCTCGGTCGACAAGATCAACGTGCCGACCTATCGCGGCGACGACGCTTACGGCATCGCCCTGGCGACCAACCACCTCATCGGCATTGGTCACCGCTGCATCGCCATGGTCGGCGGAACGGACCAGACCTCGACCGGCCGCCACCGCTATGAGGGATATGTGCACGCGCTGGAGAAGGCCAACATCCCCGTCGATCCCGATTTGCGCATACCCGGACCGCGCACGAAACAGGCGGGCTTCGAAGCCGCCGTCACCTTTCTTTCGCTACCGCAGAAACCGACGGCGGCCGTGTGCTGGAACGACCTGGTGGCCATCGGCCTGATGAACGGCATCGCCCGCGCCGGGCTGATACCGGGCAAGGACATCTCGGTGACCGGCTATGACGACCTGGAAGAAGCGTCGATCGCCACACCGTCCCTGACGACGGTCTGGAATGGCCAGTCGGAAGTCGGTCGCATGGCAGCCCGGGCGCTGCTCGACAAGCTCAACGGCTCGACGGAAGCCGACGGGCTGCATCTGATCAAGCCGGAAATGCGCATCCGACAGTCGACCACACCGCTGAAAAGCTGATTGCCGCTCAGGCCGCCGCCCGGTTGGCGCGGCGCAGCGCGTACTGGCGCGCGGCGTTGCCGAAGGCCTCGAACAGGCTGCGCGACGACGGGTCCCTGGTCGCCCAGTATTCCGGGTGCCACTGAACGGCGACTGCAAAGGCCGCTGCGCCCTCCACCGAAACGGCCTCGATCACGCCGTCCTCGGCTCGTGCCTCGACGGCCAGCCCCGGCGCGATGCGGCCGATCGCCTGTCGGTGCAGCGAATTCACTTCGGCCGTCCGGCTTCCGAGGATGCGGTGAAGTTGGCTTTCCGGCTCGATCTCCACCCGGTGGCGGATCGCGAAGCGTGCGTCTGGGTCGGGGCTTTCCGGCCGGCGGTGATCGAGATTGCCGGGTTCTTCCTGGATTTCGGTTGCCAGCGTGCCGCCCAGGGCGACGTTCAGCTCCTGGATACCGCGGCAGATGGCGAGCAGCGGAATGGCCCGTTCCAGCGTCCGGCGGATCAGCGGCAGGCTGGTGGCGTCGCGCGCGGCATCGTAGGGACCGTTCTTCTCCACTGCCGGCTCGCCGTAGAGTTCCGGGCCGACATTGCTGCGAGCGCCTGAGATCAGCACGCCGTCGACGCGGTCGAGCACGGCATCGACCACGGCCGGGTCGTCCGATTCGCCGCCGAAGGCCGGGACGATCAGCGGCACCACGTCGGCCGCCAGCAGGGCGGCGGTGGCGTATTGCTCCGGACTGGCGTGCCAGACGTAACCATCCATCTCCCGGGTGTCGGCAGGTATGGCAATGACGGCCTTCTTCATCTTCAACTCCGCAAATCCCGGTTCGGGCGCCTCTTATCGTCAGCTGATCAAGGATAAGGTCCCGAAAACACCTTGAGAATTCATTGCAGGCACCATATCAGAAGAGTGTCCTCGAACTTCAAGGTTTGTTACGGCCTGTCGCCGATGCAAATCCCCCGACCGCAACGGAGGAGACCATGGACCGCCGCTCATTTCTGAAGAACGCCGCCGTCGCGACAACGGCCGCCTCAGGAACGATGGTTGCGGCTCGAACCATGGCCCAGGAATCCGGCGCAAGCGACGAAGAGGCGTCGACGCCCGCGGCGCCGGCCGTGCAGAACAGCGCGCCGAAGATCAGCTGGAAACTGTCGTCCGGGTTCCCCCAGCAGCTCGAGACGCTCTACGGAGCGGCCGTCGTCTTCGCCGACTCGGTGCGCGAGGCGACGGACGGGAACTTCGACATCGAGGCCTTTCCGGCCGGCGAGATCGTCGATGCCCAGGACGGGCTCGACGCGGTCCAGAAGGGCACCGTCGACATGATCCATACGGCGTCCAACTACTTCTGGGAAAAGGACCCGGCCTTCGCCTTCGGCACCGGCGTGCCTTTCGGCCTCAATCAGCGCATGACCAATGCCTGGCTCTACGAGGGCGGCGGCATGGAACTGCTCAACAATTTCTACGCCAAATACGATGTCATCGGGTTTCCCGCCGGAAATTCGGGCGCCCAGATGGGCGGCTGGTTCCGCAAGGAAATCAATTCGCTGGACGATATGAGGAACCTGAAGTTCCGCATCGGCGGCTTCGGCGGCCGGATCATCGAGCGCATCGGTGTCGAACCGGTCAACCTGCCGGCGGATCAGATCTACCAGGCGCTGGAGGAGGGGACGATCGACGCGGCGGAATTCGTCGGCCCATATGACGACGAAAAGCTCGGCTTCAACCGGGTTGCCAAATACTATTATTATCCCGGCTGGTGGGAAGGCGGCGTTGCGGCCACCAACCTGATCAGGCTGGAGCGCTGGAACGCACTGCCGAAGAGCTATCAGGAAGCGGTGCGGACCGGCTCCGCACTGGCCAATACCGTGTTGACCGCGCGCTACGACACGCTCAACCCGACGGCGCTGAGGACCCTGGTCGAACGCGGCACGATCCTGCGGCCCTACTCGCATGACATCCTGCTCGCCTGCTTCAGCGCGGCCGAGGAGACCTACGAAGCGATCGCAACCGACAATCAGGATTTCAAGACGCTGCTGGATTCCTATATGGGCTATCGCAGCGACGCCTATCTGTGGTTCCAGATCTCTGAATACGCCCAGGACACGTTCCTGATGCTGCAGCAACGGGCAGGGCGGTTGTAGAGCTGTCAACGAGCCGGCGCATGCGAGTGCGCTGCAGTGCACAATCAAATTCGTTTGACGCACTGCACACGGATCCCGAATGATGCACGTTGCCTACCCTGACAAAACCGGTACCGGGTCTGGTCGGACCGTGCCCTGGAGGACCCGATGAAGCTGCTGGATGTTTCGCTGGACGACAAGTTCGATCTGTCGAAGGATCGGATTTTCGTGACCGGAACACAGGCCGTCGTGCGGCTGCTGCTGATGCAGAAGGCACTGGACCGGCGCGCCGGTCTCGATACGGCCGGTTTCGTGTCAGGCTATCGCGGCTCGCCGCTGGGAGCGCTCGATCTGCAACTGACTCAGGCGCAGGCCCATCTGCAGGCCAGCGACATCGTCTTTCAGCCCGGCCTCAACGAGGAACTGGCGGCGACGGCCTGCTGGGGAACGCAGCAGGCGGAACTGGACGGCAAGGGCAAATATGATGGCGTCTTCTCCGTCTGGTACGGCAAGGGGCCCGGCGTCGACCGGTCGGGAGACGTGTTCCGCCACGGCAACCTGGCGGGAACCTCTAAACACGGCGGGGTGCTGGCGCTGATGGGCGACGACCATACGGCGGAATCGTCCACCAACGCGCACCAGACCGAGTTCCGTTTCGTCGACACGATGAGCCCGATCCTCAACCCGGCCGGCGTTCAGGAGATCATCGACTACGGCCTCTACGGTTTTGCGATGTCGCGGTTCGCCGGACTGTGGACGGCGCTCAAATGCGTCAAGGACAACGTCGAATCGACGGCCTCCGTCCATGCCGGGCTGGATCGCCTGCACATCGTCATTCCGGAATTCGACATGCCGCCTGGCGGATTGAACATCCGCCCCAGCGAAATGGACTTTCTCGGCCAGGAGGCACGGCTGCACGAGTACAAGCGGGCCGCGGCCAGCGCCTTCATCCGCGCCAACGGGCTCAACCGAATTGTCTATTCGGGCGGCGCGCAGGCGAAGCTCGGCATCATCAGTGTCGGCAAGAGCTATCTCGACGTGCTGCAGAGTCTCTCGGATCTCGGCATCGACGAAACCGAAGCCAACCGGCTCGGCGTACGGCTGATGAAAGTGGCGGCGCCCTGGCCGCTCGATCTGGAGGACTTCCGAGCCTTCGCCGACGGCCTCGACACCGTCATCGTCGTCGAAGAGAAGCGGTCGCTGATCGAGGCGCAGATGCGAGAGGCGCTCTACGGCACCACCCATCAGCCGGTGATTGTCGGCAAGCACGACGAAAAGGGCGAATGGCTGTTTCCGGCTCGCGGGGCGCTCGATCCGAACGAAATTTCCGTTGCCGTCGGCGAGCGCATCCTACGGGTGATCGGGCCGTCGGAGCAGATCGACGACCGGGTCAAGCGAATCCGGCAGTTCCAGGCCATGCTGTCCGATATGACCGATGTCGCCAACCGAATTCCGTATTTCTGCTCCGGCTGTCCGCACAACAGCTCTACCAAAGTGCCGGATGGGTCGATCGCCGCTGCCGGCATCGGCTGCCACACCATGGCGGTGTGGATGGATCGAAATACGTTCGGGTTCACGCAGATGGGCGGCGAGGGCGCCCAATGGGTCGGCCAGCAACCGTTCACCAACCGGGAACACATTTTCCAGAATCTCGGCGACGGCACCTACGACCATTCCGGCATTCTGGCCATTCGATTCGCGCTGTCGGCGGGAACCGACATCACCTACAAGATCCTCTACAACGACGCCGTCGCCATGACCGGCGGCCAGGCGCTGGATGGCGGCCTGACGGTCGACGGGATCGCCCGTCAGGTGCGCGCTGAAGGCGTGCAGCGCATCGCGCTCGTCTCCGACGAGCCGGACAAATATCCGCCGGGGACTGACTGGCCGGTCGGCACCACCTTCCATCACCGGTCGGACATCGATGCCGTGCAGCGAGAACTGCGCACCGTCAAGGGCGTGTCGGTTCTGCTCTACGACCAGGTTTGCGCCGCCGAAAAGCGCCGCCGACGCAAGCGCGGCACCTATCCCGACCCCGATATGCGGGTGATCATCAACGAGCTGGTCTGTGAAGGATGCGGCGATTGCGGCATCCAGTCGAATTGCGTGTCGGTGCAGCCGGTCGAAACCGAGTTCGGGCGCAAACGCAAGATCGACCAGTCGAGCTGCAACAAGGATTTCTCCTGCGTGGAAGGGTTCTGTCCGTCCTTCGTGACCGTACACGGCGCGCGCCTGAAAAAGGCCGACGCCGCTGCACTTGAAGGCGACGACCCGCTGGCCGGCGTCCCCGAACCGGTCGCGCGGTCCTATGACGACGGCTGGGCTTCCATCGTGACCGGGGTCGGCGGCACCGGCGTCGTCACCATCGGGGCCATTCTCGGTATGGCCGCGCATCTGGAAGGCAAGGGCTGCGGCATGATCGACATGGCGGGTCTGGCGCAGAAGGGCGGCGCCGTTCACTCGCATGTGCGCATTTCGGCAACGCCGGAAGATATCACCGCCATTCGCGTACCAGCCGGCAAGGCCGACCTGATCCTCGGCTGCGACCTGGTGGTCTCGGGTTCCCGCAAGGTGCTGGCGGCGGTGCGCGAGGGCGAAACCCTGTTCGTTGCCAACACGGCGGAGATCATGCCTGGCGACTTCACCCGCAATGCCGACTTTTCCCTGCCCGTCGAACGGTTGAAGCGGGCGATCCTGACGACCGCCGGCGTCGAGAATACCGCCTATTTCGATGCCACCGGTGCGGCGACGGCGCTGTTCGGCAACGCCATCGCAGCCAACATGTTCATGCTCGGCCTGGCCTTTCAGCGCGGCGGCTTGCCGCTGACGACGGAAGCGATCGAACGGGCCATCCGTCTGAACGGTCAGGCCGTAGATCTCAATCTGGCGGCATTCCGCTGGGGGCGCAGGGCGGCGCACGATCCGCAAGCCGTGCTCGACCGGATGGAACGGGCGCAGAAAAAGACCCCGGTTCAGACGTTGTCGGAGAGCCTCGACGAGGTGATCGAGCGGCGTCGGCATTTTCTCGCCGAATATCAGAACGCGGCCTATGCCGACCGCTTCGTTCGCCGTGTCGATGCCATCAGGCGGGCCGAGGAATCGGCGCTCGGCGAAGCCGGCCGCGTCACCGAAACGGCGGCTCGCAATCTGTTCAAGCTGATGGCCGTCAAGGACGAATACGAGGTGGCGCGGCTCTATAGCGACGGCAGTTTCGCCGCGCAGCTGGCCGGGCAATTCGAAAGCTGGGACCGGCTGGAATTCCATATGGCGCCGCCCCTGCTGGCGGAAACGGACGATGACGGCCGGTTGAGGAAGCGCAGCTTCGGTCCGTGGATGATGAAGATGTTTCCGCTGCTGGCGTCGCTGCGCAGTGTGCGCGGGACGGTTTTCGACCTGTTCGGTTACCAGCGCGACCGCCGCGCGGAAAGGCGGTTGCTTAACGAATACGAAACCCTTGTCGATAGTGTGGCGGGCAAACTCGAATCCTCGAATTGCGACGCAGCCGCACGGCTGCTCGCCTATCCGGAACGCATTCGAGGCTTCGGACATGTGAAACTGCAGTCCATGGATGAAGTCGAGATGGAATTGCCGCGCCTCCAGGCCGAATTCGCCAGAGCCGACGGCATTGCCCGCCAGGCAGCGGAATAGTTGCGAACCGGGCATGCCGGGGCCCTCGGCAAGTGCCTCAAAACCCTGAATCAAAGCAGATTGCCGCAATCTTGAGTTTAGGTTGTCTAAAACCTTCCTTAAGTCTTTTGCGGTAGGTATCGCCCGTCGAGAACTGGCGGTACGCATGAGCGGCAAGACAGAAGACAGGATTCCGGCAGACGTCTATCTTTCGTTTGTCCGGTCCCTATACGGCAATCGGATGACGCTTCGTGCGGGCATGATCGCCCATGTCACGACGTGCCTGCTGATCTATTTCAAGTTGGGCGATCCGGCCTATCTGGTTTTTTGCGGCGTCCTGTTCGCCATCTGGCTGCTGCGCCTGTTTTCCCTGGGATTGTTCGACAAGACCGATTTCTCGTCGCTGGACGCCGAGCAGATCGCGCGCTGGGAATGGCCTTACATCATCGGCACCGGCCTGGCGGCACTGACGCTGGGCACGATGACCGGCTACAGCTTCCTGATGACCCAGGATACCTTCGCGCAGATCGCCACGACGTCGATCACACTCGCCGCAATGGTATCGGTCGTCGGCCGCAACTTCGGCTCCAAGATCAACGTCGATATCATCTGCGTCGCGGCCTTCGTGCCGATCATGGTCAGCCTGTTCCTCCTCGGCAACGCCTATATGGCGATCCTCGCCATTCTGATCGTGCCGCTGATCCTGACCACCCGCTCCATGGCCAATGGCGTGCGCGAGTTCCTGTACGACAACGTCATGAGCCATCGGGAAATCGCGATCATCGCGGACCGGTTCAACGCTGCCCTGAACAACATGCCGCACGGGCTGTTCATGCTGGATTCGGCCAACCGCATCCTGGTGGCCAACAAAAAGGCCGCCGAACTGCTGAAGGTGCCCAATCGGGAGATCCTGCGCGACCATTCGATCAATGCCGTGCTGCGCTACGGCGTCCACCGGTCTGTCGTCGCCGCCGACCCGGCGAAGGTCATTCAACGCCAGCTCGACGACCTGGTGGCCGGCAGGGAATCGCGAACGCTGATCTGCTTCTCCGACACGCTGTATCTCGAGTTTTCCGCCCGCCGCCGCAAGGAAAAGGGCGTCGTGCTGATTTTCGAGGACGTCACGGCCCGCATCAAGGCGGAAGAGAAGATCACCCATATGGCGCGGTTCGACAGCCTCACGGGGCTCGCCAATCGCGGCTATTTCGCCGAGACCATCGAAAAATGCGTCGCGGCCGCTGACGAGGACGAAAAATTCGCCCTGGTGGTGATGGATCTCGACGACTTCAAGCACGTCAACGACACCAATGGACACCTGACCGGCGACCGGCTGCTGTGCGCCCTTTCGGCGAGGCTCAACAGCGTCGCCAACGACAACATGACCCTGTCGCGTTTCGGCGGCGACGAATTCGTCGTCTTCGTCCGCAACGTCCAGGGCCCCGACGACATCAACGCCATGATGTCCAACCTGTTCGAAACGCTGCGCGGCACCTATCTGGTCGACGGCAACAAGCTGTTCGTCAGCCTCAGTGCCGGCGTCGTCATCGGCTCGAAAGCCGAGTTCCGTCTCGACGACATGCAGATCAAGGCCGATCTGGCTCTCTACGAGACCAAGCACAACGACAAGAACAGCTGGACCATCTTCGCCGAGGAGATGGACGAGAAGTACATGCGGCGCCAGCGGTTGAAAGCGGCGCTGCGCGAGGCGGTGCGCGATCGCGCCTTTACCGTCGTCTACCAGCCGATGTTCACCGCCGACACGATCCAGGTGGCCTGCTGCGAGGCGCTGTCGCGCTGGTACCACCCGGATTTCGGTGCGGTCTCTCCGGCCGACTACATTCCGCTGGCCGAAGAAATGCGCATTGTCGGCGAACTCACCCGTCACATGCTCGACGTCGCCTGCCGCGATTGCGCCGGCTGGACCAACGGCGCTGCCGTCTCGGTCAACCTGTCGGCCAACGACCTGCGCAACCGCGATATCGTCGACATGGTCATGTCGGCGCTCAAATCGGCGAACCTGGACGCCAGCCGGCTGCAGGTCGAAGTGACCGAGAGCGCCTTCGTGCAGGACGCCCGCAAGGCCAAGGCTATCCTCAAGGATTTGCGTTCGAAGGGCGTGACCATCGCCATCGACGATTTCGGCACGGGCTATTCCAGCCTGAGCTATCTCAACGTGCTGCCGCTCAACAAGATCAAGATCGACCGCTCCTTCGTCTCCGACATCACCGACGACGAGCGCACCTTCAAGCTGTTGAAGGGCGTCGTCCACCTGTCGCGCGAGCTGGGGCTGGAAATTGTCGTCGAAGGGGTTGAGACGGAAGAGCAGCTGGAATTGATCCGCACGACGAACAGCGCCGATCTCATCCAGGGGTTCATCTTCGGTACGCCGATGCCGAACAGCGGCATCGTTGCCCTGGCGAAGAGCACCTCCGGGGCCCGCGATCTGACGCCGGCCGAGGTCAAGCAGAAAGCCGAAGAAGCGCTCTCCAGCTAGCGTCGATTCCACCCGCTTCGACAAATTCGAATCGACAATCGGCCGCAGCGCGGGCCGACCTCGCAACCCGTGCGGTCCGGGCCGCCGGGCCACTCAAGATATCTGCCGTTCGCTGACCGCAACGCCCCCTGACCGGGCGACCATTTGTCCCTGTCACAAGTGACAGGCCGGTTCCTGTCAGTCCTGACAGGCGATCGGCCGCAACTGCCCCGTTTCAACGATACGCTGTTCGATTTGTTCCGCCGCCGGAGTGTCCCGCTCCGCCACAGGGCGTTAACCTTAATGGCAGGTTAATGCAAGGATTTGCGGGATTTACCTTTAACAGTTTGAATTGATGGTTTAGTGTTAACGGTTAGTTAACCAAGGTGCGGGGCGTGTGATGAGACGGGTAGGCGGCGTATCGGAATTCACCAATAGATTGTTCGAAATCATGGATCGCGTCGAATATCGGCGCATCACGACGGCCGAAGACATGGAGGATGTCGCGCGGCTGCGGCATCTGGCCTATTCGCGGGCCAATGTCGAGGTCCCGAGGCAGGATGGGCTGTTCATCGACGACATCGATTTCGATCCCCAGGCCTATGTGTTCGGCGTCTATTACGAAGAACGGCTGATCAGCACCATCCGCATTCACCACGTCACGCCGGCGCACCGCGTCAGCATGTCGGGTCATCTGTTTCCCGACGTGGTGAATTCACTGCTCGATGCCGGCATGGTTCTGATCGATCCGGTCCGGCACGCGTCCGATCCGCATGCGTTCGAAGGTCTGCCGGCACTTCCCTATCTGACACTGCGGATTGCGACGATGGCGTCGGACTATTTCGATGCAGATTACTGTCTGTCGCATATTCCGGCCAATCACTCGGCGTTCTACCGCCGCGTGTTCAAGGCCCAGCAACTGGTCGAGCCGCGCGCCGACTATGAGGGCTACAACGTCAAGGTGGCTTTGCTCGGGACCCAGGTCAAAGTGATCAGGGAAGCTTTCTACCGGCGTTATCCCTTCTTCAAGTCGCAGCCTTACGAGCGGCGCCTGATGTTCGCGCCGCTGGAGCAGTTCGCGACCGAACCGCTGACCATTCTCCCGACGGCACGCTACATCGCACAGGCGGCCTGAGCCGTCCTGCCTGCCAGCGGGTCCCGGCTTTCCGGTCCTGATGAGACGGTATGACGCAGTGTGCACGCTTGCGTGCCCCGGCGTCTTGCCCTCACCGGCGGCATTGTGTATTCGGGTGCCGACATATCGATGATCCGGGGAACCGATCGGTCTCAACCCGGTTAGCGGTCGAATTGGGATGACGATCTGCCCGCCGGACTGGAGCGGGCAGGCAGGGGAGTAGCTGAGATGGCTGAGCAGGACACCGGACCCGTCGAAACGGGCGCCGAAATGGACTATTCGGAACACGAAAAAACCTATGCCATGTTTCTGGCGCTGGCCCGCTACAGCACGTTGGCCGTCGTCGTGATCCTGATCGGCATGGCCGTCGGTTTCTTCACCGCGGCCGGTTTCATCACCTCGACCATCGTCACCATCTTTCTCCTTGCCATCGGCTACTACCTGCTCAGGTAGATTTTCATTCGCCTGCCCGCCGCGATCCTCCCGGCGGGAGTGTGTCGGCGCGCTCAACCAGGAAGGAGTGAAGCGTGGCAGCCACCGTATTCATCCCCAAGGAACCCCAATCCGAACCCCGCGTCGCCGCATCGGCCGACACGGTCAAGAAACTTGTCGGAATGGGTCTCAACGTCACCGTGCAGAAGGGAGCCGGCGCGGCATCGCGCATCCCTGATGCCGAGTTCGAGGCCGTTGGCGCCAAGCTCGGCACGGCCGCGGCCGCCAAGACGGCGGACGTCATCCTCAAGGTCCGCCGACCCAGCGATGCCGAGATGAAGAGTTACAAAAAGGGCGCCGCCGTTATCGCGACGATGGACCCTTACGGCAACGAAAAAGCGCTTGCCGCCATGGCGAAAGCCGGCCTCACCGGTTTCGCGATGGAGCTGATGCCGCGCATCACCCGGGCTCAGGTGATGGACGTGCTCTCCTCCCAGGCAAACCTCGCCGGCTATCAGGCGGTAATCGACGCATCGTCGATCTACGACCGGGCTTTGCCGATGATGATGACTGCCGCGGGAACCGTGCCGGCCGCCAAGGTTTTCGTCATGGGTGCCGGCGTTGCCGGCCTGCAGGCGATCGCGACGGCGCGTCGCCTCGGCGGTGCGGTATCGGCCACCGACGTCCGGCCGGCTGCCAAGGAGCAGGTGGCTTCGCTCGGCGCGAAGTTCATCGCCGTCGAGGACGACGAGTTCAAGGCGGCCGAGACCGCCGGCGGCTACGCCAAGGAAATGTCCAAGGAATACCAGGCCAAGCAGGCGGCACTGGTCGCCGACCACATCGCCAAACAGGACATCGTCATCACCACGGCGCTGATCCCGGGCCGGCCGGCGCCGAAGCTGGTGTCCAAGGCGATGCTGAAATCCATGCGCCCAGGATCGGTGTGCGTCGACCTGGCGGTCGAGCGTGGCGGCAATGTCGAAGGTGCCAAGGCCGGAGAGGTCGTGGAGGTCGAGGGCGTGCGGATCGTCGGCTACGACAACGTGCCCGGCCGCATCGCGGCCAGCGCCTCGCAGCTTTATGCCAAGAACCTCCTGGCGTTCCTGGAAACGATGATCGACAAGGACGAAAAGTCCCTGGCCATCGACACGGAGGATGAACTGGTGAAGGCGACCATGCTGACGCATGACGGCAAGATCGTCCATCCGAATTTCGGCGGCGAAGACGCGAAGGGAGAGGCATGATGGCCAACACCGCAGTAGACAACGCGCTCGACAGCCTCGACGCCGCCGCCCAGGCGGTGCGCCAGGCGGTCGAAGAGATGCCGGCGGCGGCCGACGCGGCGGGTGCCGCCGCGCATGGCGCCAGCGGCGGCATGATCGATCCCTTTATCTTCCGCTTCGCCATCTTCGTGCTGGCGATCTTCGTCGGCTACTACGTCGTCTGGTCGGTGACGCCGGCCCTGCATACGCCGCTGATGTCGGTCACCAACGCGATCTCCTCGGTGATCGTGGTCGGTGCGCTCCTGGCGGTGGGTATATCCGCCAGCGGGCTGGCGACCGGCTTCGGCTTCATCGCCCTGGTGCTCGCCTCGGTCAATATCTTCGGCGGCTTCCTTGTCACCCAGCGCATGCTGGCGATGTACAAGAAAAAAGAAAAGTGAGGGGCTGACCGATGTCCGAGAGTTTCGCAGCCTTCCTCTACCTCGTTTCCGGGGTCCTTTTCATTCTGGCGCTTCGCGGCCTGTCGCATCCGACGACCAGCCGGCAGGGCAACGTCTATGGCATGATCGGCATGACCATCGCCGTTCTGACGACGCTGGCGCTGGCGACCCCGTCGGTCGGCGGTTTCGCCCTGATCGTCGTCGGTATTGCCGCCGGCGGCGGAGTCGGCGCCTATGTCGCACGGCGCATTCCCATGACCGCCATGCCGCAGCTGGTTGCGGCCTTCCACTCGCTGGTCGGCCTGGCGGCGGTGATGGTCGCCGCCGCGGCGCTCTACGCGCCGTCTTCCTTCGGCATCGGCGTGGTCGGCGACGTCTACACCCAGGCGCTGATCGAGATGTCGATCGGCGTGGCCATCGGCGCCATCACCTTTACCGGCTCGATCATCGCGTTTCTCAAGCTCGACGGCCGCATGTCCGGCAAGCCGATCCTGCTGCCGATGCGCCATGCCGTGAATGCCGGTATCGGCATCGCCATCGTCGTGCTCGTCGTCATCCTGGTGATGAGCGAGAGCTATTTCGTCTTCTGGCTGATCGTCGCGCTGTCGCTGCTGATCGGCGTGCTGATCATCATCCCGATCGGTGGCGCCGACATGCCGGTCGTCGTGTCGATGCTCAACTCCTATTCCGGCTGGGCGGCCGCCGGCATCGGTTTCACGCTGGGCAATCTGGCGCTGATCATAACCGGCGCGCTGGTCGGCTCGTCGGGTGCGATCCTGTCCTACATCATGTGCAAGGGCATGAACCGGTCGTTCATTTCGGTGATACTCGGCGGCTTCGGCGGCGAGACCGCGGCTGCAGCTGACGACGATATCGACCGCACGGTCAAGATGGGTTCGGCCGACGATGCCGCGTTCCTGATGGCCAATGCATCGAAGGTGATCATCGTGCCGGGATACGGCATGGCCGTGGCCCAGGCCCAGCACGCGCTGCGCGAGCTGGCTGACCGGCTGAAGGAGGAGGGTGTCGAGGTCAAATACGCCATTCACCCGGTCGCCGGTCGTATGCCCGGTCACATGAACGTACTGCTGGCCGAGGCGAACGTGCCCTATGACGAGGTCTTCGAACTGGAGGACATCAACTCGGAATTCGCCCAGGCCGACGTGGCTTACGTTATCGGCGCCAACGACGTCACCAACCCGGCGGCGCGCGACGACCCGTCGTCGCCGATCTACGGCATGCCGATCCTCGACGTCGACAAGGCCAAGACCTGCCTGTTCGTCAAGCGCTCGCTGGGATCGGGCTACGCCGGCATCGACAACACGCTGTTCTACAAGGACGGCACGATGATGCTGCTCGGCGACGCCAAGAAGATGACGGAAGACATCTTCAAGGCGATGGATCACTGATCCGATCGCGAGATAGCCGACAAAAAACCCGCCATCCGGCGGGTTTTTTCATGCCAGGGTCTGACGATCTATCCGCGCCGGGTGCGGGCGAGCCCGTCCTTCGCGGGCTGGTACTTCGGATCGAGCTGGGCGGCGCGCGCATAGGAGCGGCGGGCTTTCTCGATTTCGCCTCGGCGTTCGTAGATCAGGGCCTGGTTGACCCATGCCTCGGCGATGTTCTTGTCGAGGTCGAGCGCCTTGTTGATGTCGGTAAAGGCGTTTTCCTCGTCTCCCAGCGCCAGATAGGAGAGACCGCGGTTGTTGTAGGGCAGCGGCGCGCTGGGCGACAGCGAGATCGATTTGGAGAAGTCCTCGATGGCCTGCTTGTGCTGGCCGCGCTTCTGATAGATCAGGCCGCGATTGTTGTAGGCGCGGGGATCCGTCGTATCCAGGTCGATGGCGCGCTGGAAATCGCTGAACGCCCGGTTCTGCTGTCCGGCCTGCTGGTACATGTTACCGCGGCCGATATAGGCGACGTCGTAGCGCGGATTGATGCGCAGCGCCGTGTTGTAGTCGTTGGAGGCCTGGGCGAGATCTCCCATGCCGCGATAGATCAGCGCCCGGTTGGCATAGGCCTGGTAGAAATTCGGGTTGAGCTTGATGGCCGTGTCGAAATCTTTCAGCGCCTTGCTGAAGTCGCCGGCCCGGCCATAGGCGCTGCCGCGCACATTATAGGCCTCGGCATCACCCGGATTGTTCTTGATGACCTGGGTGAGCGACGCAATGTTGCTTTCCGACCCTTGCGCCTTTTCGATGCGGATGACGTCTTCCGGGTTCGTCGACGTGCACCCGGCTATCGCCAGGCCGGCAAATGCGATGACCGTATAAGTGTAAAGGCTGCGTCGCCCGAAACCGGCGGTCCTGTCCGCTTTCACCCGTCTGTCCCTCTCGCACCGCATCGCCCAAAACAAAGGGCGGCGGCGATGATTCGCCCCGCCCGAGAAGACGCAACAAATGCGTTTGAATAATGGCAGATCCTAGCGACCGCCGCGGCCGACCAGAAGACCTTCGCGCTGGGCGCGCTTGCGGGCCAGCTTGCGAACGCGGCGAACGGCCTCGGCCTTTTCGCGGGCGCGCTTCTGAGATGGCTTTTCGTAGAAATCGCGCATCTTCATTTCACGGAAAATGCCTTCGCGCTGCATCTTCTTTTTCAGTGCGCGCAGGGCCTGATCTACGTTGTTGTCGCGGACAAGTACTTGCACCTTAATCCCGTTCCTTCAGGTTTCGAGTTCCGACTGCGCCTCGGGCGCCGATCATCGGCAACAATTGCTCATTCGCACAGGTCGATGACCTTGCGACTGCGCTGGCCGTATCAGAAATTTCCCACCAAGTCCACAACGTACCGGCTATCAGCGGGGATTTTGCGGCAAATTCCCGCTTCTGGCTCCTTCGCGTCCGATGCCGCGGCGTTTGACGTCGCAAAACAGCTATTATCGGGTCCGCAAATCTGCAATCAGATGCGCTACCGACCGCTCAGGTCCGAGATTGCTGTATCCGAATGGAGCTGGAGCCGCTCATGCGCAAATATTCCATCTTCGCCGTCGCGCGCGAGGCGATGCGCGGCCACAAGGGGTGGCCGAAGCAATGGGACTCGCCGGAGCCGAAAAAATCCTACGACGTGATCATCGTCGGAGCCGGCGGGCACGGCCTGGGAACAGCCTATTATCTCGCGGCCAAGCACGGCATCACCAACGTAGCCGTGGTCGAGAAGGGCTGGCTCGGCGGCGGCAATACCGGCCGCAACACGACCATCATCCGCTCCAATTATCTCTACGACGAGAGCGCCGGGCTCTATAACCACGCCATGAAGCTGTGGGACGGGCTGAGCCAGGAGCTCAACTACAACGTCATGTATTCGGCTCGCGGCGTGATGATGCTGGCCCACAACGTGCACGACGTTCAGGGCGCCCAGCGGCATATCCACGCCAACCGGCTGAACGGCGTGCAGAACGAATGGCTGACGCCGGAACAGGCGAAGGAATACTGCCCGCCACTCAACATTTCGCAGACCGCCCGCTACCCGGTCATGGGCGCAGCGCTGCAGCGCTGCGGCGGCGTGGCGCGTCACGATGCGGTTGCCTGGGGCTACGCCCGCGGTGCTGCCGCCCGCGGCGTCGACATCATCCAGAACTGCGCGGTCACCGGCATCAGACGTTCGGCCGACGGTGCCGTCGAGGGCGTCGAAACCAGCCGCGGCTTCATCGGCGCCAAGAAGGTCGGCGTGGTTGCCGCCGGCCACAGTTCCGTTCTGATGGAAATGGCCGGGGTGCGCATGCCGCTGGAAAGCTATCCGCTGCAGGCGCTGGTGTCCGAGCCGGTGAAACCGGTGTTTCCCTGCGTCGTCATGTCGAACACGGTGCACGCCTATATCTCCCAGTCCGACAAGGGCGAACTGGTGATCGGCGCCGGCACCGACCAGTACACCTCCTATTCGCAGACCGGCGGGCTGCACATTCTCAGCCACACGCTCGACGCCATTTGCGAAATGTTTCCGATGTTTACCCGCATGAAGATGCTGCGCTCGTGGGGCGGCATCGTCGACGTCACGCCCGACCGCTCGCCGATCCTCGCCAAAACCCCGGTTTCCGGCCTTTACGTCAATTGCGGCTGGGGAACCGGCGGCTTCAAGGCGACGCCCGGTTCGGCCGACGTGTTCGCCCACACGATCGCCAATGACGCGCCGCACCCGATCAACGCACCCTTTACGCTCGAACGCTTCCGCACCGGACGGCTCATCGACGAGGCCGCCGCCGCGGCCGTTGCGCATTAGGAGTCCGACATGCTTCTGATCCACTGCCCCTATTGCGAGGAAGAACGGCCGGAACTGGAGTTTCGCCACGCCGGCGAGGCGCATATCGTGCGACCGACCGACATCGCCTCGATCAGCGATGAGGCCTTCGAGGACATGTTCTTCCTGCGCGAAAATCCCAAAGGCCTGGCCTATGAGCGCTGGCGCCACGTGCATGGCTGCGGCCGGTTTTTCAATGCCGTGCGCGACACCGTTTCGGACAAGTTCCTGACGACGTACAAGGCCGGCGAACCGCGACCGGATCCGGCAGACCTCGACCGGAATGCAACGTCCGACGAGAAGGAGGCGGCTCGATGAGCGGCGCCAACCGCATTGCCGGCACCGGCCGGCTGACGCCGGCCAAGACGCTGCGCTTTACCTTCGACGGCCGCATCTACACAGGCCTTGAGGGCGACACGCTGGCCTCGGCGCTGCTTGCCAACGGCGTGCATCTGATGGGCCGTTCCTTCAAGTATCATCGGCCGCGCGGGGTGCTCGGCGCCGGCGCCGAGGAGCCGAACGCGCTGATGGGTATCGAGCGCGACCGGTCCCGTCAGCAGCCGAACGTTCGGGCCACGGTGCAGGAAGTGTTCGACGGCATGAAAGCGGTGTCGCAGAACCGCTGGCCGTCGCTGGCCTTCGATGTCGGCGCGGTCAACGATCTGTTGTCGCCGCTGTTTCCGGCCGGCTTCTACTACAAGACCTTCATGTGGCCGAAGGCGGCGTGGAAGCGGCTTTACGAGCCTGTCATACGCGGTGCGGCCGGCCTGGGCGTGGCGCCGGACGAACGCGACACCGACCACTATTCGAACCGTTATGTGCACGCGGACGTGCTGGTGCTCGGCGGCGGCGTTGCCGGCCTGACCGCGGCACTTGCGGCCGCCGAAAGCGGCGCGGACGTGATCCTGTGCGACGAGCAACCGCATTTCGGTGGGGCGCTTGCCTATGAAAGCGGCGTGACGATCGACGGCCGGCCGGGTTTCGAATGGGCCGCCGACACGGCGGCGGCGCTTTCGGCCATGGCCAATGTGCGGCTGCTCAGCCGCACCACGGCATTCGGCTATTACGCGCAGAATTTCGTGGCGCTGGCCGAACGGGTGACCGACCATCTGGCCGATCCCGATCCGGACCTGCCGCGCGAGCGGCTGTGGCAGGTGCGGGCGAGGAAGGTGATCATCGCCGCCGGCGCCATCGAGCGGCCGATGGTGTTCGCCAACAACGACCGGCCGGGCGTCATGCTGGCGTCGGCGGCGCGCGCCTATCTCAACCATTACGGCGTGGCGGTCGGCACCAAGGTCGGCGTCTATGCTGCACACGATTCGGCCTATGAGGCGGCCTTCGACCTGAAGCGCGCCGGCGTCGCGGTCGAGGCGATCGTCGATACCCGCGACGCGCCGGGCGAGGGGTTGCTGACGACCGCAGCCGACCTCGGCCTCGAGGTGCTCACCGGTCACGCGGTCACCAACATCAAGGGCGCCCGGCGGGTGTCGTCGATGACCGTGCGGCCCAACACCGGCGGCGCCGGACGGTCGATCGCCGTCGATGCGCTGATCACCTCCGCCGGCTGGACGCCGTCCGTGCACCTGTTCTCGCAATCGCGCGGCAAGGTCGCCTTCGATGACAGCACCCAGCGCTTCCTGCCCGGTGACTACGCGCAAGACTGCGTCAGCGTCGGCGCTTGCAACGGCACGGACGACCTGCAGGCGGCGATCGACGAGGCGCGTGAAGCCGGATTGGATGCGGCGCACGCTGTCGGAGCGAAGCGGAAAGCCAAGTCGAAACCGACCGCCGAAGGCAGTCGCGGCTGGACCGGTGGCATGCAGGGTGCGGCGGCCGGTGCCGGACCGGAGACGACGGTCAAGGCGTTCGTCGACTACCAGAACGACGTGACGGCCAAGGACATCCGGCTGGCGGTGCGCGAGGGCATGCAATCGATCGAGCACGTCAAGCGGTTCACCACCAACGGCATGGCGTCCGACCAGGGCAAGACGTCCAATATCCACGGCCTGGCAATCGCCGCCGAGGCGCTGAATCGTGACATGCCGCAGGTCGGCCTGACGACGTTCCGGGCGCCCTACACGCCGGTCACCTTCGGGTCGATCGTCCATCATGGCCGCGGCAAGCTGTTCGACCCGACCCGGCGCACGCCGATGCATGGCTGGGAAGAGGAACATGGCGCGGTGTTCGAGGATGTCGGCCAGTGGAAACGCGCCTGGTACTACCCACGGGCCGGCGAGGACATGCATGCCGCGGTCAATCGCGAGTGCAGGACGGTGCGCGAGGCCGCCGGCCTGTTCGATGCCTCGACACTCGGCAAGATCGAGGTCGTCGGTCCGGATGCGGCGGAATTCCTCAATCGCCTCTACACCAACAGCTGGTCGAAGCTGAAACCGGACCGCTGCAAGTACGGCATCATGCTGCGCGAGGACGGTTTCATCTATGACGATGGGGTGATCGCGCGCCTGGCCGAGGACCGGTTCCACGTCACCACGACGACCGGCGGCGCGCCGAGGGTGCTGCACCACATGGAAGACTACCTGCAGACGGAATTTCCGGATCTCGACGTCTGGCTCACCTCCACTTCGGAGCAGTGGGCGGTGATTGCCGTACAGGGCCCGAAGGCGCGGGAGATCATCGAACCGCTGGTCGAGGATATCGACCTGAGCAACGAGGCCATGCCGCATATGAGCGCCCGCGAGGGCCGCATCTGCGGTGTTCCGACACGGCTCTTCCGTGTCTCTTTCACCGGCGAGGCGGGGTACGAAATCAACGTGCCGGCCGATTATGGCCGCGCCGTCTGGGAAGCGGTCTGGCAGCGCGCCGAACCGCGCGGCGCCTGCGCCTACGGCACCGAGGCAATGCACGTGTTGCGCGCCGAAAAGGGCTTCATCATTGTCGGCCAGGACACCGACGGCACGGTGACGCCGCAGGACGCGGGACTGAGCTGGGCGATTGCCAAGAGCAAGCCCGACTTCGTGGGCATCCGCGGCCTGCAGCGGTCGGATCTGACGGCCGAGGGTCGCAAGCAGCTGGTCGGGCTGAAGACCAGGGATCCGAAGACCGTGCTTGAGGAAGGCGCCCAGATCGTCGCCGATCCGAACGAGGCGATCCCGATGACCATGATCGGCCACGTCACCTCGTCCTACTGGTCGGAAAACTGCGGAAGCTCGATCGCCATGGCGCTGATCGCCAACGGCCGCAACCGGATGGGCGAAACGCTCTACGTGCCGATGCCGGACCGCACGATCGAGGTGGAGGTCACCGATACGGTGTTCGTCGACAAGGAAGGAGAGCGGGTCAATGGCTGATCAAAGGACCGCACAGGCCAGCGCTCCGTTGGATGGCAGGATCGCCGGATCGGCGCGGGTTCGCATCGTGCCGGCGGAAGCGGCCAGCCGCATCGTGCTGCGGGCCCGCGAGGATGCGATCGCGCAACTGTCGAAGGCGCTCGGCGTCAAGCTGCCGCAAAAGCCGAAGACGTCGTCGCGCTCCACCGCGGCGCGAACCGACGGCCGAACTGCGATGTGGGTCGGTCCCGACGAATGGCTTGTATTCGACGCCGCGGGCGTCGACCTGATGGCGCTTTGCAGCAAGGTCAAGAAGCTGCATTCGGCCGTCGACGTTTCCCATCGCAACACAGCGATGGCGGTATCCGGCGAGGCGGCGCAGTCGGTGCTCAATGCCGGCTGCCCGCAGGACCTTTCGCTTGCCGCGTTTCCCGTCGGCGCCTGCTCGCGCACATTGCTCGGCAAGGCCGAAATCGTGCTGCTGCGCGAAACGAAAACCGATTTTCGAGTGGAGTGCTGGCGGTCGTTCTCCGACTACGTGTTCACGCTGCTTTCGGAAGCCGCCCGCGACTCGGTCATCTGACCCAGGTTCTTCGGGTGATCCTTGGGGTCGAACTGGCAGATGGTCAGCCATTCCGCCGTCAGGGCAGGCTTGCGCTCGCCCTCGATTTCCACCGTCACGCCATAGGTCAGCATGGCCATCGATGATCCGCGAAAGCGCATGTCGTTGAGCATGAAACGGCCGCGCACCCGGGCGCCGCTTTTCACCGGCGCCATGAAGCGGATTTTGTCGAAACCGTAATTGATGCCCATCTGCTGTTCGGGAACCTGCGGGGTGCCGTCGTAGTTCATCGCCGACAAGAGCGACAGCGACAGGAAACCATGCGCAATGGTGCCGCCGAACGGGGTTTCGGCCCGTGCGCGTTCCGGATCGGTGTGAATGAACTGATGATCGTGGGTGGCGTCGGCGAACTTGTCGATCATCGCCTGGTCGACGGTGATCCAGTCGGACACGCCGACCTCCGTTCCGACCAGCGTGAGCAATTCCGAAAGACTCATCATGCGTGGCATCTGGCGGCTACCTCCTAGCGTGTCCCAGTCGCGTCCATATCACGGCGCGTTGACAGCTTGAAACATGGATGCGCCGATTTGATGACGAACAAAAAAGCTTTTTCCAGTATCGGGCCGCAGCAGGACAATTCATTGTCCGCATCGCAACGCATATAGAACCGGGTTGTTTCAAATGGGGCCAAACCTGGTCCACTCTTGGGGCCAACAGCAAACGGAGCGCCCCTGATGTCCGTCCAGCCAAATTTGCCCCACGATCCGGCCCTTTCCGCCGGCCTTGCCGATATGGCCCTGTTCGAGCGGCTCGCCGTGCTGGCGGCTGATCGAAAAAATGCAGTTTTTACAACGAGTTTGGGGGTCGAGGACCAGGTCCTCACGGCGGCCTTGTGCCTCGCCGCGCCGTCGGTTCGCATCGTCACGCTGGAGACCGGCCGGCTGTTTCCGGAAACGCTTGAACTGATCGACGAGACGGAACGGCGCTACGGCATCAACATCGAGCGCTTTCGCCCCGACGAAGCGAAACTGGCGGTCTATGTCGAGCGCTACGGGCGAAACGGATTCTACGACAGCGTCGAGGCGCGGCATGCCTGCTGCGGCGTGCGCAAGCTGGAGCCGCTGGCCCGTGCGCTTGACGGCGCCGACCTGTGGCTGACCGGGCTGCGCCGCGGCCAGTCGAACGCCCGCGCGGAGGTGCCGTTCGCCGAGTTCGACGCAGAAAGAGGCCTCATCAAGGCCAACCCGCTGGCCGACTGGGCGATGGAAGACATCGACGCTTTCGTCGCGGCCAATGACATTCCGGTCAACCCGCTGCATGCCCGCGGTTACCCTTCCATCGGCTGCGAGCCTTGCACGCGGGCCATCAAGCCGGGCGAGGACGAACGCGCCGGCCGCTGGTGGTGGGAGAACGACCAGAAGCGCGAATGCGGCCTGCACGTCAAGGAAGAGCCGGCCAGCCCGGTGATCGCAGCCGAATAATCGAGAAAAAACATGTCCGAGACCAAACCGCCTCTCGATCCCAACCTGAAGGCGCTCGAGAGCGAAGCCATCCACATCTTCCGCGAGGTTGCAGCCGAATTCGAGCGTCCGGTGATGCTCTATTCGGTCGGCAAGGATTCGTCCGTGCTCCTGCACCTGGCGCGCAAGGCCTTCTATCCGGGCAAGATCCCGTTCCCGCTGCTGCATATCGACACCGGCTGGAAATTTGCCGAAATGATCGCGTTTCGCGATGAAATGGCGGCGCGCTTCGACCTCGACCTGGTCGTGCACACCAATCCGCGCGGCAAGCTGGAGAACGTCACGCCGTTCAGCCACGGCTCGTCGGCCTATACCAACATCATGAAGACCGAGGCGCTGCGCCAGGCGCTTGACGCCGGGGCATACGATGCGGCCTTCGGCGGCGCCCGGCGCGACGAGGAAGCCTCGCGGGCCAAGGAGCGGATCTACTCCTTCCGCACCCCGGACCATCGCTGGGACCCGCGCAACCAGCGGCCGGAGTTGTGGTCGATCTATAACGGCATGATCCGCAAGGGCGAGAGCGTGCGCGCCTTTCCGCTGTCCAATTGGACCGAAGTCGACATCTGGCGCTACATCCAGGCCGAGCACATCCCCATCGTGCCTCTCTATTTTGCGGCGCAGAGACCGGTGGTCGAGCGCGACGGCATGCTTGTGCTGGCCGAGGACCAACGGCTCGAACTGCTGCCCGGCGAAACCAAGCGCATGGAATCGGTTCGCTTCCGCACGCTCGGCTGCTTCCCGCTGACCGGTGCCATCCGCTCCCATGCCACGACGCTGGACGACATTATCGGCGAGCTGGAGACGGCGACAGTCTCCGAGCGCCAGGGCCGGGCCATCGACAAGGACGAAGCCGGCTCCATGGAAAAGAAAAAACGCGAGGGCTATTTCTGATGACCGCGACGATGGAAGCCACCGCGCAAGCGGCCGTTATCGCCGAGCCGTCAGGTCGCAACGCGCGGCCGCTGCGGTTGATCACCTGCGGCAGCGTCGACGACGGCAAGTCGACCCTGATCGGCCGGCTGCTCTGGGACACCAAGGCGGTCAAGGAAGATCAGGCCGACGCGCTGGAGCGCGACAATCGCGGCCAGCAGAACGATCTCGGCCTGCCCGATTTCGCGCTGTTGCTCGACGGATTGCAGGCGGAGCGTGAGCAGGGCATCACCATCGATGTCGCCTATCGCTATTTCTCCACCGACAATCGCTCCTTCATCGTCGCCGACACGCCGGGTCACGAACAGTACACCCGCAACATGGCAACCGGCGCCTCGACGGCGGACCTGGCCGTGCTGCTGGTCGATGCCCGCGCCGGCATGCTGGAACAGACGCGGCGCCACGCGACCATCGCGGCCATGATGGGCATTCGCCAGTTTGTGCTGGCGGTCAACAAGATCGACCTGATCGATTATGACGAGGCGCGGTTCGATGCAATCGCCGCCGAGTTCCGCCAGTTCGCCCTGTCGATTGGCGTGACCGACGTCACCGCCATTCCGATGTCGGCGCTGCTCGGCGAAAACGTCGTCTATGACGGCAGCAAGGCCATGCCCTGGTACAGCGGACCGACCCTGGTCGAGGTGCTGGAACTGGCAACGCAGCGCTCGGCGCAGACGGTTGGTTTCCGACTGCCGGTGCAGCGGGTCAGCCGACCTGACGAGAGTTTTCGCGGCTATCAGGGAACCGTCGCCGGCGGTTCGGTCAAGCCCGGCGACAGCGTCGTCGTGCTGCCGGCGGGGATCGTCGCCAACGTCAAGCAGATCGTCACCTTCGACCTGGTCCGCAACGCCGCCGTGGCCGGTGACGCCATCACGCTGGTCCTCGATCGACCGGTCGATGTGGCGCGCGGCGACTTGATCGCTTCCATCGATGCCGCCCCCGCAACCGGCTTCGCCTTCGACGCCAAGCTGGTGGCGCTGTCGTCCGAGGGCATCGACGGCAGCAAGCGTTACTGGCTGAAATCCTCAAGCCGCAGGCAGCGTGTGCGGGTGCAGCCTCAGTCCGTGCTCGATCTCAACAGCGGCCAGTGGAACGAGGCGGACCGGCTGCCGCTCAACACCATCAGCACGGTGCAACTGGCTTTCGACGAAACGGCGATGTTCGACCCCTACGAGGCCAACCGCAATACCGGCGCCTTCGTGCTGATCGATCCGGACACCCACAACACGGTGGCCGGCGGCATGATCGTCGGGCGCTCGGAAAGCGTCGGCGGGATCGATGCCGGCGACGGCCACGATCACGTGTTGCTGTCGCTGCCGTCGGACCTCGCCGACAAGCTGATGGCGAGCGAAGCTTTTGCCGAACTGCGCCAGCACGTGGATATCCGGAGGGCCAGTGGCCGCAAGGCGGCGGCCATCATGCAGGTGCTCGACTGAGTTCAGGTCCTCTGTGCAACCAGCTACTCCCTCCGGAGACTGGAGGTGCGGACCCTTGTGGCCGCACCTCTTTTTCTTTTCCGCATTCGATCAATCGCCGTCGGCGCCGGCGACGGATGTGATTTCGGCGATCAGACCGACGAGCCATGCGTGCAGCGGGCTGTTGCGCCATCTCCTGTGACGCAGTGCCGAAACGGTGAAACTGCCGACCTCCAGCGGAAGCGGATGGCTCTCCAGGCCGAAGGGAGCGGCATAGGCCGCGGCTATTCGGCTTGGCAGAGTGGCGACGAGATCGCTTCCCGAAAGGGTGGCAAGGGCCGGGAAAAAGAAGGGAACCGACGAGGCAACGTTCCTGGCAAGGCCGCGTCTGGCGAGCTCGAAATCGACGACCCCGCGCGTTTCACCGGACGGCGCCACCAGAAGGTGCCGCGCGTCGGCATAGACCTGTTCGGACATTGGTCGCCCAAACAGCGGGTGACCGGCGCGACCGACGACCCTGTAGGTCTCGGTGTAAAGCGGATCTGCGACGATGTCTTCCCGGATCGAGGTCAGAATGCCGATGGCCAGGTCGACCGAACCGTCCGTCAGTTCCGCCAGTGCCGCGGTCGGTTGACGAGGCACGGCATCGATGCTCATCCCGGGTGCCTGCGCCAGCGTTTGCTGCAACAGCCGCGGCATGACGACGGCCAATTCGTAGTCGTAGGCCGCGATCCGGATCGAGCCGGTGCTTTTGGCGGGGTCAAATGGTTCCGGGCCCTGCAGGATGGCTGACAGCCCGTCGACGACATCGACGATCCGGGGTTCCAGCGCTCTCGCGAAGGGGGTGGGCTCGAGGCCGCGCGACCTGCGCTGGAAAAGCTCGTCGTCGAAAAGGGCGCGCAGCCGCTTCAGGCTGTGGCTGATCGCCGATTGCGTAAGGCCCAGCTCATCGGCAACAGCCGTGGTCTTTCTGCGACGCATCAGCGACAGGAAGACCAGGAGAACGGTCGCGTCGATCTGCCTGATCGTGGTTTCATTCATATCAATCATGAAACGATTTCATTTTTTTTGATATCATGGTTGGCTTACCCTGAATTCTCCGAGGAGGCAAATGCGCTTCACTGAGGGAGGACGACACCATGAAATTCCGCACTGTTGTGGCTGCGGCCGCGATTTCCTTGCTGGCGGGGCAAACTGCCCATGCGGCCTGCGCCTTTGAAAACGACACCACCGTCAAGATTTCCGCTGCGGCGTTCCAGGCCTGGAAGTCGGTCACCTCCGCAATGGCCGAGTGCGGCAATGTCGAGGCCGAACTGAGCCAGGAGTTTCAGCAGAAACAGGCGGCCGGCATGGCGACGTCGCCGTCGCTCTATGCCGTCGGCGGCGTGGCCAACTCGTCACTGGTTCCGCTGATCAACGAAAATCTCGTGCGCCCGCTGGACGATCTGATCGCCAAATACGGCCAGAACCTCGATTCCAACCAGCTGATCCAGGTCGACGGCAAGACCGTGGCGATCGCCATGATGGTCAACGCCCAGCACCTCATGTACCGGGCGGATATCCTGGAGGAACTGGGCATCGACGTGCCGACCACCTATGAGCAGGTTCTCGACGCGGCCGAAAAGATCGAGGCTTCCGGCAAGGTGCAGTATCCGCTGGGCGGTTCCTGGAAAACCACCTGGCTCGAATTCGTCAACATGTATCTGGGCTATGGCGGTGAGTTCTTCACCGACGATCTGATGCCGGCGATCAACAACGACAAGGGCATCGCGGCGCTGGAGATGATGAAGAAACTCACGGCCCATATGGATCCGGAGTATCTCGTCGCCGACTCCACCTATACGCAGCAGCAGTTTCAGCAGGGCAAGATCGCCATGGCCAATTTCTGGGCGTCCAGGGCTGGTGCGATGAACGATCCGGCCGAAAGTCAGGTGGTCGGCAAGGTGAAGTTCGCCTCGGCTCCGGCGCCGGTCGAAGGAGCCATCCCGGCATCGACCCTGTGGTGGGACGGCATCGTGATTGCCCGCAACATTACCGATGAGGAAGCGGAAACAGCCTTCCGTGTCGCACTCGAGGGCATGGACGCCGAAATGGCCAACGCCAATGCCGGCGACGCTGTCTGGATCATCAAGGGCTATCAGCCGGGCGAGCTTGCCGAAGGTGCCGCGGCAACCGCGGCCAACGGGGCAAAACCCTATCCGGCAAGCGCCCATATGGGCGTCATGCAGAAGGCCATCGCCAACAACATTGCCGACTATCTGAGCGATCGCAAGCAGGCGACCGAGACGCTGGCCGATATCGAAGCCGACTACATATCGACGGCCAAAGAAGTCGGCATTCTGAAATAGATCATTCTCCCGAGACTGGGGCGCACCGATGGAGGCGCGCCCCTTTTTTTGACAGATCGTCGCGGCCGAACCAATGTGCGTCGGATATTTTTCAGCAGATCGGACCATGAACCAGCAGGACGCCAAATCCGTTGTTCGTCAGCTCTGGGCGCAATTGGAGGACGGTGCGCCCGTCATGGTGGACCGTGAGGTCCTCGATGACGCCGTGACGTTCCATGGACCGGCGCCGATCGATCGCGTCGATGGCAGCGAATTGCTGGTCGAGACGGTGTACCGCCCTCTGGCAGATGCCTTTCCGGCGCTGCGCCGACAACCCTATCTGCTTCTTGCCGGTGTCTTCGAAGGTCATGTCTGGGTGGCGACGACGGGCGATCTTGTCGGCGAGCAACGGCGCGACTGGCTGGGCATCCCGCCTGGCGAGGGCGACAGGCGCTTGCGGTTCGGCGAATTCTACCGTGTCGCCGATAATGGCAAGATCGCTGAAATCCGTTGTCTGTTCGACATTCTCGGCCTGGCATCGCAAGCCGGCTTCGCTCTGTTGCCGCCCTTTGCCGGCGAGCCGGGTCCGCCGCCAGGACCGATCGAAGGCAACGGCCTCTGCCATGCCCCGCAGGAGGATCGTCTTTCGGTCGATACCCTCGAGCTGATCGAGGCCATGCTCGGCGGCTGCAACCGGCTGGAGGGAAGCGATCTTGGCAGCATGGGCATGGGCGCCTTCTGGCACGAGGACATGGTCTGGCACGGACCCTGGGGGGTCGGCTCCTGCCGCGGTTTCGAAGCCTTTCAGGACCATGCGCAGGGGCCTTCGGTCGCCAGTTTCCCCGATCGCCGCGGCGGCTTTCACCGGGCCCGCATCGCCGAGGGCCTGACCGGCGCCTTTACCGGCTGGCCGAGCCTGCGCGGCACCTTTTCCGGCGCTCCCTTCCGCGGCATCGCCCCGACGGGCGGGCCCATCGGTCAGACCATCATGGATTTCTATGTGCGCCGCGGCGACAAGCTGCACGAGAACTGGGTGCTGATCGATCTGATCGATTTCGCCCGGCAGTGCGGGGTGGACCTGCTGGCGCCGCTCAAAGCCTAAGCCGGACGCCAGAACTTTCGGTCGTCGAGCAGTTTTCGCCAACGTGAATCGGCCTTTTTCATGGCCTCCTTTGCTCGTGCGCCAT
This sequence comes from Rhizobiaceae bacterium, assembly GCA_963921345.3. GTDB lineage: Bacteria > Pseudomonadota > Alphaproteobacteria > Rhizobiales > Rhizobiaceae > Hoeflea_A. Next base: position 175,509 of record OZ001228.1, read on the forward strand.
GCCATTCGCAGATCGCCGAAACGCTCTTCTTGAGGTCCTTGCGGCCGGCATGGTCGGCGGCAATCGTCTCGGCGAGTTCCTCGGCCATCGCGACATCGTTCAGATAACCGAACACGTCCTGAAGCCGCCTGAGGTCGCGTAGGAACTTCTTGGCGGCCTCGGTCTGATAGAGCGGCAGGAAAGGATCGCAGGCGTAGCGCAACTCCTTCAGCGCCTTGCGCAGCTCGTGGCGCTCGCTGATCTTGTGGCGGGCGAAACCGCGCCCCTTCTTGCGCACGAAGCGCCACGTCCGGTCGAGCTCGCTGGCCGACAGCGCCAGCAGATCGTCCTTGAGCGCCCGACCGTGCAGGGCCCGGTCGACCGCCTGCTCGAACAGCATGCAATTGAGCTTCATGCAGGTCCAGTCCGTACCCGTCAGCGCGGTGCGGACCGCCTGGCGCTGGCGCAGCCGTTCCTCCTCTAGAAAGGCCAGCAGCGCCTCATGTCTCTTCTTCGTTCCGAGGTCGTCGACCGCCGGAGCGACGATGTCGGACACCAGCACGTCGGCGTTTCGCAACTGACCGACGATGCGGCCCATGTCCCTGGCCTGTTTCGACAGAGGTTGGAGATCGTCGATGTCGGTCGCCGAGCGGAAGATTTTCAGGGCGGTGCGCATGCGGCGCAGGCCGATGCGAAGCTGGTGCGGCACTTCCGGCTCGTCAGAGGTGAGGATCGCGTTCCAGTTGCCGAGGATCTGGCGCGCCGCGGCACGGCCGATGCGCGTCAACGCATCTTCGCAAGGCAGGTCGGGCGACAGATCCGCCCTTGTGTACAAATGCGGTTTGGCCTCGTCGGCGGTTGCCGGACCTTCGTCGCAGACCAGTGCGTAACCGCGTTCGGCTTTGCTTCTGCTCGACGGGATGATCCGCTCGCCGTCGAACAGCTTTTCCGAGACTGTCAGCAGGGTATGGGGGCTACCGGATTTGAGTTCCAGCTCCACCTCGCTGAAGTCCTGTTTCCGCTCTGCGTTCTGCACCGCTCCCCGGTCGATCGCCAGTTCCACGGTTCCGGCGTCGTCGACCTCCAGCAGCCTGATGTCGCGCTTCATGCGGGTTTCGAAAACCGGCTCCAGGGTCGTATCCGAAACCAGCTCCTCCAGCCACGGCTTCAGCGTTTCGTCGTCGATCCTGGTAATGTCGAGATCCGGCCCGTCCAGCACCGCCTCGACTTCGATCGGCTTGGACAGACCGTGTTCGAGGCTGGTGCCGCGCTTTAGTGTCTGCACCCACTTCTTGCCGTCCCAGCGCACCCGCAGCGAGGTGCGCTCGCGGCGCAGGCGCAAATCGGACGTATCGTAGTAAATCGATCGCAGCTGGCGTCTGGTCTTTTTGCCAATTGCCATTTCCCGAAGGGCGGGATTGCCGGCGAGCTTGCGAATGGCGTCTTCGCCGATCTCGAGCTTGAGTTCCAGTTCCGTCTTACTCATTCACTCAACGCCGGCTTGTCACGCCTGAAAACGACGACTTTTGTACCAACTCGAAGACGGTATCACAAGGCGGGAACTTTGCGCGATTCGCACGCCGCCGAGACGGAGTCTGCACAACGGAGTGATCTTTCGGTGGAGTTAAGAAGTTAATAAAAACAATTCGTTAGATCTGAAAGTAAGACGGCTCACCAAGTGATTTTTCAAAAGCCTCTTGACAAAATCGAACGCCGTCGCTTTGCTAAATACCAGCAGCAACGGCGCTGCCCGACAGCAAACACGCTCTCAATCAAAATCAGTGGCGAAGCAGTCATGGTCTCACCTGTGAATGGAGCAGGTTGGAGAGTGATGGCTGTTTCATCGTTCCTTCCGCTTCCCCCGTGCGACCCTCCGAACGCCGATCCGTCGGCGGCCGGCTGACCTTTGCTACTATGGTTCAAATGCACCGCGGCGTGATCCGCCGCGACCGGGAGGAAAATCCATGATCAACTCCATTCGATCCAAAACGATGGCGGCTTTGCGCATGATGGCGTTGGGCGGCGCTCTCGCCGCGACAGGGGCTGCAACACCGGCAACTGCCGACGACATCACCGTCGGCGCCATTTTCGACCTGACCGGCGGTCTCAACATCTATGGCATCCAGCAGAGTCGCGCCCTGCATCTGGCGATCGATGCGATCAACGAAAGGGGCGGCTTGCTGGGCCAGCAGATCAAGCTGGTCGAAAACGACTCCCAGTCCGAGCTGGCCAAATACACGCAGTACACCAATGCGCTGATTTTGCGCGATGACATCGACGTCCTGTTTGCGGGGCTGACCAGTTCCTCACGCGAGGCGATCCGGCCGATCGTCCGACAGAAGAAGGTCCCGTATTTCTACAGCTCGCTCTACGAAGGCGGCGCATGCGACAAGCAGACTTTCGTGACCGGCGCATCCGCCTCGCAGCAAATGAGCGTGCTGATTGACTGGGCGATCAAGGAGTACGGGCCGAAGATCTACATCATGGCGCCCGACTACAATTTCGGCACCATCTCGGCGCACTGGGTGGAGCACTACGCCGACAAGTTCGGCGGCGAGGTCCTCGGTGCCGATTTCCTGCCGCTGACGGTGACCGATTACTCGCCGACCATCCAGAAGATCCAGGCAGCCAAGCCCGATTTCGTCGTGTCGCTGCCCGTCGGCGCCAACCAGACCGGGTTTCTCGAGCAGTTCGCGGCGGCCGGCCTGAAGGACAAGATGGGCATCGTTTCCACCAACTACGGGTCGGGCAACCAACAGGTCGTCGTCTCGCCGGACGCCGGCGAGGGCATCGTCGCCTCGCAGGAATATTTCATGTGGATCGACGGCGCTGCCAATGACGCCTTCAAGGCAAAATGGGAATCGGCCTACGGTCTGGACGAGCCGATCGTTTCGGAAGCCGCCGACGTCTGGAACGCCGTGCATCTTTGGGCGGCTGCGGTGGAGAAGGCGGGATCGGCGGAAAACGACGCGGTGATCGGTGCGCTGGAAAGCGGTCTGTCCTTCGAAGGGCCGAACGGCACGGTGACGATGCAGCCCGGATCGCATCACCTGCGGCAGAACATCTACATCGTCCGCGGCAACCGTGAGCACGGCTTCGACGTCATCGAGACGTTCGAAGCGACGGCGCCGAGCTTCGAGGACGAGATGTGCGATCTCATCGCCAAGCCTGATACGGCCGCTCACTTCACGCCGGCCGGCCTCTAGCGCGAGGTCGGGAGATTTCGGGCGGCACCGCTCCGGTGCCGCCTGCAAAAAACGAAACCACTCGGGGCTCCTATGGAATTCGATTATCTCAGCATTGTCCTGCTGTCGTCCCTGTCCAGCGCATCGGTGCTGCTGATCGCAACACTCGGCCTGGCCGTCGTCTTCGGCCTCATGGGCGTCATCAACCTGGCCCACGGCGAGTTCATCATGTTCGGGGCCTACGCCACGCTGATCGCCCATGGATACGGCCTGCCGTTTCCGCTGGCGGTTGTGGTCGCCTGTTTGTGCACAGCTGTGTTCGGCGCGCTGGTCGAATGGCTGATCATCCGCCGCCTCTATGGCCGGCTGCTCGATACGTTGCTGGCGACCTGGGGCCTGAGCCTGGTGATGTACCAGGCCGCCGTCCTGATGTTCGGGACCGTGACTCCGGGCATCGGATTGCCGCAGACGAATGTGACCATCGGCGACTTCAGCATTTCGACCTACCTGCTGTTTCTCATCCTGGTCGCCGCCGCGCTGATCGTCGCCGTCTACTGGCTATTGACCAGAACCGGCTACGGCATCATGGCCCGGGCGGCCATCCAGGATGCCGAGACCGCTTCGGCCATCGGCATCGAATCCTCGCGCGTCAACATGGCGACTTTTGCCCTGGGATGCGGCCTTGCGGGATTTGCCGGGGCGATCCTGCTGCCGGCGATTCCGGCGACGCCGAGCATGGGTTTCGCCTTTGTCATCAAGGCGTTTCTGGCCGTCGTCGTCGCCGGACCGGTGACGCTGGCCGGAACAGTGGTGTCCGGCGGTGTGCTCGGCTCGATTGCCAGCATTACCGCCAGCTTCTGGAGCACGGTTGCCGGCGACATCGCCTTTTTCGTTTTGACGATAGCGCTTTTGCGGCTGTTTCCGCTCGGCATCTCCGAGCGCTGGCGCCTGAAGCTTTAAGTCGGAGATTTCAATGAACACGACGACCTTGTCCAATCCGAACAATCCGGTCGCCGCGCAGGGCTGGTTCAAGCGCGCCTGGTGGCTGCCTCCGGCTGCGGGTGTTCTCGCAGCTGTTTTTGCCGCCGCATCGGTCGATCCCTATCTGGCCTATGTCGCCACGTCCTGGATGATCTTCGGCCTGATCGGCCTGAGCCTCGACATGGTGTGGGGCCGGGCCGGAGTGCTGAGCCTCGGCCAGACCGCGTTTTTCGGCCTGGGCGGCTATGCCGGCAGCATCGCCGCGATCAACCTGGCTGCCTGGACCGGCAACACGCTGATCTGGTCGCTGCCGGTGGGTGCTGCGGTTGGCGGCCTGGCGGCCGGTGCCATCGGCTGGCTGATTTTCTACGGTCGCATGGGGCCGCTGCAGACCACCATCCTGACCTACACATTCACACTGATCCTGTGGACGGTGGCGGTTTCCTTCCGCGCCACCGTCGGCACGGCTGTGGTCGGCGGTGACAACGGCATGTCCAATATACCCGGTTTCGTCATCGGCTTCGGGCCGGACGCGTCGCCGTTGGAGCCGCGCGGCATGCTGATCACGACAATCGTCATCGCGGCCGCCGTCTATCTGTTTGCCAGGGTGCTGATGCGCTCTCCCTTCGGACTGGTGATCACCTGTATCCGGCTCGATCCGGTCAAGACGGAACTGCTGGGATACGATATCCGGCGATTCCAGCTGCGCCTCTTCGCGATCGCCGGAGCCGTCGCCGGCATCGCCGGCGCACTGTTCGGCGCCTGGGCCAACTATCTCAACCCTTCGCTGTTCAGCGTGCAGGAGGCGCTGCTGATCCCGATCTATGTGCTGGTCGGCGGGCTGGGGACGCTGGCCGGGCCGTTTATCGGCGCGCTGGCGGTCGGCGGTCTGTCGTTCTGGCTCGGCGGCGGTGGTGCCATCGGCGGCCAGACGACGCTGATCATGGGACTTTGCCTGATCGTCCTGGTGCTGTTTCTGCGAACCGGCCTGCTGGGCAGTGCTGCGGCGCTCTGGTCTGCCCTGTGGGCGCGCGATAACGGCCGGATTTCCGGATCGGACGAACAGGCGGCGGGCGTTGCTGTCGATTTCGATCAGCTGCGGCGCATGCGTGAGACCGGCAACCGCACCGGTGCACCGTTGGAAACACGCAACGCGACCAAACGTTTCGGCGGTGTCGTTCCGGTCGACGATGTCAGCCAGGATTTCAGTCCCGGTCGGGTGCGCTGTGTGATCGGTCCGAACGGGGCTGGCAAAAGCTCCTATCTGAAAACCTGCATCGGCATCTACAAGCCGGATTCAGGCCGGATTTTCCTGGGCGGTTCCGACATCACCGGCAAGGATCCCTTCGCCCGCGTTCAACAGGGGCTCGGGATCAAGATGCAGAAGGCGCAGGTGTTCGGCGAGCTGGATGTGCGGCGCAATCTGTGGATCGCCGCCTTCAGCCGCTGTCGCGACCGCGTCAGCGCCGATGCCACGACGGCGGAGATGCTGCGGATGCTCGCCATGACCCAACAGGCGGATCGGCCGGCAAGCGAGCTCTCGCACGGCGAACAACAATGGCTGGACATCGCCATGGTGCTTTGTCTGGCGCCCGACGTCATCCTGCTCGATGAACCAGCCGCCGGGATGACCCGGGAGGAGCGCGGACAATTGTCGCGCCTGGTTCGCGATCTGGCGCAGACGGCGTCCGTCGTCGTCATCGAACACGACATGGAGTTCGTCAGAACCCTCGACGCGGACGTCACGGTGCTGCATCGCGGCGCGGTCTTTGCCCGCGGCGACATCGGCGAACTGCGCCAGGACGAACGCATTCTCGACATCTATCTGGGGAGGAGGGAGCATGTTCGCGATCTCTGATGCCACCGGCGGATACGGCAAGACCACGATCCTGCGCGACGTCTGCATGAGCGTCGCCGAGGGCGAGATCGTCGCGCTTCTCGGTCGCAACGGCGCCGGCAAGACCACGCTGCTCAAATATGCGATGGGACTGATTGACGTGTTCGGCGGATCGGTGTCGCTCTCAGGGCGCTCGCTGCCGCCGGCCGCGGCACGCCGTGCCCGGGCCGGCCTCGGTTACGTTCCACAGGGACGCTTCGTTTTTCCCCGGCTGACCGTCCCGGAGAATATCGCCGCCGCCGCCATTGCCTGCGGCCACAGCCGAAGGGAAGCGGTTGCCAGGGCTTTTGCCGACTTTCCCATTTTGGAAGAAAAGGCGTCCTCGCTGGCGGGCAGCCTGAGCGGCGGCCAGCAGCAGATCCTGGCGATTGCCAGGGCGCTGGCGACGAAACCGAAAGTGCTGATCCTCGACGAACCGACGGAGGGCGTGCAGCCGTCCATCATCGACGAGATCGCTGGAATCCTGAAACGGCTCAACGCCGATCTGGGACTGTCCATCGTCGTCGCCGAGCAGGATCTGGATTTCTGCCTGTCGCTGGCTGAGCGCGCATACGTCCTGGACAAGGGCGCCATCGCCAGGGAGACCACCAGGCAGGACCTGCTGGCGGACAAGGATCTGCTGCACGAGTTGCTGGGCGTATGAAGGAGGAGACCATGACCATCTGGACCAGGGAATCGCTCCTGAGCTATCGCCGCGACCGGCGTTGGCCCGAACTCGAACCGGGCGTTTGCGACGAGGCCGTCGGCATTCTCAACGACGCACACGATGCCATGCGGCGTGTGCGTCGGCTCGCGGATATCGAGCCGGCAACCGGCTTCAGCGTCGGGATGACGGAGGGCGGACATGAGTGAGCGGATGCTGCCGGGAATGGAAGTCGGCGAGCTTGCCAGGCTGGTGCGCAATCGCGAGATATCGGCTGTCGAACTTGCCGAAGCGTGCCTTGACCGCATTGATGTCTGCCAGGAAGACACCAACGCCTTCGTTTCGTGGGATCGGAAGGCGACGCTGGAACAGGCGCGGCGGCGTGATGACGAAGCTGCCGGCGGCCAGCTCGCGGGACCGCTGCACGGCATTCCGATCGCGGTGAAGGACAACTACCTGACCGCTGATTATGCAACGACGGCCGGATCGAAAGTCTATCCCGGAACGACCGGCATCGACGCAAATGCAGTGGCCCGACTAAAGCGAGCAGGGGCCATCATTATCGGCAAGACCAACATGCATGAATGGGCTTACGGGGCGACCAACGAAGTGTCTGCCTACGGCACCACCCGAAATCCCTGGGACACGACCGCCATGACGGGCGGTTCGAGCGGCGGATCGGGCGCAGCGCTCGCCGCGCGCATGGTTCCGGCCGCGCTTGGCAGCGATACCGGCGGCTCGGTCCGCATCCCGGCCGCGGCCTGCGGGGTCAGCGGCATCAAGCCGACCTACGGGCTGACGAGCAGGCGGGGCGTGCTGCCGCTCTCCTGGTCCCTCGACGTCGCCGGTCCGATGGCACGCAGCGCCGTCGATCTCGACCTGTTGCTGCGCGCCATGTCCGAGCGCGACCGGCACGCGGAACCCGGCCTTTCGGACAAGCAGGACGAACTGCCGGACCTTTTGTCCGGGCGCAGATTTGCCGTTCCTTGCGGGCCCGGTTTCGAACGCTCGAGGGAGGTGTCGGAGGTTTTCGAGCGGGCGTTAGGTGTTTTGTCCGATCAGGGTGCCGCTATCGACGAGATAGAAATCGATGAGATGGAAACCGGGTTTGCCGCCTGGAAGGTGATCCTCCACAGCGAGGCTGCAGCCTATCACACAGAAAGTCTCCAGGACCGTCATGACGACTATTCGGATAATGTCCGCATCCAGTTGGAGGCCGGCCGGTGCCTGGCCGCGGTCGACTACCTGCGGGCACAACAGTTCCGCGAACGGTTCAACGCCAATGTAAAGGCGGCGCTTGCGCCATACGATGCACTGCTGCTGCCGACCCTGCCCGTGACCGCGCCGCGGATCGGCCAGGAATACGTTCGGATTGCCGACCGGAATGTCAGTTGCCAGGATGCGATGACCTATGTTGCCTGGGTTGCCAACATGACCGGTCTGCCGGCAGTTTCGGTGCCCTGTGGCTTCGACGGGGCGAGGCTGCCGGTGGGTTTGATGATAATCGGTTCGGCCATGGCAGATTTCGAACTGCTGAAGATCGCGTCCGCCTATCAGACGCTGACCGACTGGCACCTCTGCCGGCCGATCGGCGGTCGGACGCAAGCCGAGGGAGAATTGGCATGACGGATCTGATCGCCGATCCGGAGGTCTCCGGAGAGGATGCCTATCCCATCGGCATCCTGTTCTCACAAAGCGGCGCCATGGCCGTGACCGAGCAGGCGCATCTCAAGGGCGCCTTGGTGGCGATCGACGAGATCAACGCCAGATCCGGCATTGCCGGCAAGCCGATTGCGCCGATCATCGAGAATCCGGATTCCAATCCGGACCTCTACCGTGCGATGGCCAAGAAACTGATGGTCGAAGATCGCGTGTCGACCCTGTTCGGCTGCTGCTCCTCTGCCAGCCGCAAAGCCGTGCTGCCGGTGCTGGAGAGACATGGGGCGGTGCTGTTCTATCCGTCTTTTTACGAAGGCTTCGAATACTGTCCCAATGTCATCTACGGCGGTGCAACGCCCAACCAGACCGTCATACCGCTCGCCGAATATCTGTTCGAGTATCACGGCAAGCGGCTGTTTCTGATCGGATCGGACTATATCTATCCGCGCGAGATCAACCGGATCATGTCGGAGTTCCTGCTGGAAAGCGGCGGCGAGGCCGTCGGTGAAATCTATCTTCCGCTTGGTTCGGCCGACGAGCAGTTCCGCAATGCCGTCAACCGGATAGGCGCTTCGCGGCCGGACGCCGTGCTGTCGACGGTCGTCGGTTCGGATACGGCCAAGCTCTATGCCGCCTTCCATGCGCAGGGGCTCGAGGTGTCGAAGATGCCGATCGCCAGCCTGACGACGAGCGAGAGCGAGCTGGCGGAAATTCCGGAGGACGCGCGCGCCGGTCACCTGACGGCTGCATGTTATTTTGCGGCGCTCGACAATGCGGCCAGCGACCGGTTCCGTGGGCTTTATGCCCGGAGGTTCGGTGAAGGGGAACTGCCCAGCATCTATGCCGAAACGGCCTATTCGCAGGTTCACCTTTTTGCGCAGACCGTGGCCGCCACCGGAACCGACGACGCCGAAATCCTTCTCGATGCGCTGCTCGGCGCGCGCTTCGATGCGCCACAGGGCACGATCATGATCGATCCCGACAACAATCACGTCTATGCTACCCCGAAAATAGGCCGAGCGCGGCGCGATGGCGGGTTCGACGTGTTGTGGCAGGGCGGAAGCTGGACCAAGCCGGATCCCTATCTGATCGCCTATGACCGCACGATTTCGCGTTCGGCGTTCGCCTAATCGCCTGTGGGGGAACCGCATCCGTGGCCAGGGACCAGCGCCTGATCCGATCGCTTCGAAACACCAAGGTTGCGGTGGTCCATCCGCAGGATGAAGACTGCGCCAATCTGGAACTGCAACTCAAGCGCATCGGCTGTCAGGTAAGCACCTTCTGGCCGGCGCCGAAGAACTTTGCCGACGACATCGATGCCGTGTTCTTTCTGGTCGAGCCGGAGGCCGACGACCGCCTTCTGCGGCTGGCCGAAGACAGAAAGGCGGCGCTGGTTGCCCTCATAGGTTTCGAAAGCCCCCTGGTGTTGCGAACCATTTCCGATGCGAATATCCACGGAACGATGACCAAGCCGGTGCGGCCGTTCGGGGTTCTTGCGACCCTGGTGACCGCGCTTTCGATTTTCGGCTATGAACGTCGCCTAATTGCCCGCATTGACAAACTCGACGAGACGCTCAAGACCCGGCGCCTGGTCGAACGGGCGACCAAGATCCTGGCGAAGCACAAGGGCATTTCCGACGACGAGGCCTATGGCCTCATCCGCCGGGAGGCAATGAACAAACAGGTCACCTTGTTCGAGATGGCGAGTTCCATCATCAACGCCGACAACGTTTTTCTGCCCGAACGATAGAGCAATATGAGGCCAGGTTTGGTCATCTGATGGCCGCAGATCGGCTCCACTCGGCCAGGCGCGTCGCGCAGCGCGATGTGGTACATCGGGCAAGCGTCGCAACGCAGCCGATGGGCCGATATGCAGCCACCCTTCGGGCCGGGTGATTTTGGCCCCTGGCGTCGTTGGCTTGCACTTGTGGTGGGGTGGCACCACGGCGCGCAACCCGCCTAGCCAGAGACCAAAATCGCCACGGTCAGATGATCAAACCTGGCCTCATATTGCTCTAAGCTCGTCAGTCGCCGGGGACTTCCTCGATATAACAGGACACGGCACGGCTGGCGTCGATGTCGGACTTGCGAATGTCTGCCCGGATCATGGTCTCGTCATCCGATCCGGCACTGCAGAGAACTCCGCTTGGGCCGCAAATGCGGCTCTTGCCGACATAGTGGAACGCACTCTCGTTGCCGGTACGGTTGGCATAGGCGACGAAGAACTGGTTTTCGATGGCGCGTGCCGGGACGAGGATTTCGGCGATGTATTCGTAGGGCTGCATGAGAGCCGTCGGGACGATGACGAGATCGGCGCCCTGCCGCGCAAGCTCGCGCGTCAGTTCCGGAAATTCGACGTCGTAGCAGATCAGCAGGCCGATGCGAAAACCCCTGTAATCGAAGAGGACCGGGCCGCTTCCCGGCACGAAGCTCCGCTGTTCCCACGGGCCGTAGAGTGCCCGCTTGCGGTGGCGGGCGATGCAGCCGGCATCCGGCGTGACGCAGAAGGCCGTGTTGGAAACCCCGTTGTCGCGCCGCTCGTAGCTGCCGGTGACCAGCGCGACGCCGGTACGGGCGGCCGTTTCTTCGAGCCGGCCGATCACACCGTCGTCGATCTCGGCGGCGAGATCGGCAATGCCGTCCTCGCGGAAATACCCGGTCAGGAAACACTCCGGAAAGACCAGAAGGTCGGTGCCGTCGGCCTGCGCGCTTTCGGCGGCCCGCTCGACGACCGCGAGATTGCCGGCGATGCCGTCCGGCGAACCGGCGTGCTGGACCAGGCCGAGGCTCAGCGTTTCGGCGCTCATTCGTCCAGCGCTCCGAGCAGGCGTGGCAGGCTGCTGAAACGGGCGATCAGGCCGAAGGTGATGATGTTGAGCAGCAGGAAGAGGACTGCGACCGAGGCGATGATCGGCGTATAGCCGTAGCGCAGCGCGTTGAAGATCTTGATCGGCAGGGTCTCGACCGTGAAGCCGACGGTCATCAGCGCGATGATGTATTCGTTGAGGCTGAGCACGAAGCAGAAGGCGAAGCCGGCGACGGCGTAGGGCAGGACCATGGGCGCGATCACCGTCTTGAACATGGTCCAGTTGTCGGCGCCGAGCGAATGGCTGGCCTCCAGCAGTTCCCGGTCGATGCTTTCGAGCCCCAGCGATATGGTCACCAGCGGCAATGCGAGCAGGAAGATCATGTGGGCGATGATGACGTTGATCATCAGCCCGTGCACCTCGATGGAGGTGAAGAACAGCAGGAAGGCCAGCGCCATGATCACCGGCGGCAGGATGAACGGCGCAACACCGAGGCTGAACAGCGCCTTGGCGTAGAAGAAGCCGTAGCGCCAGGCGGTGTAGGCGACCGGCATGGCGACAAGCACGGCAAGGGCCGCCGAGCTGGTGGAGACCGCGAGGCTGTTGAGCAGGGCCGAAAACCAGTCGTTCTCGGCGAAGATGTCGACATACCAGCGCAGCGAAAAGCCCTTGGGCGGGAAGGACAGGAATTTGCGGGCGTTGAACGAGACGGCGGTGACGACGATGATCGGACCGATCAGGAACAGCGCGAAGAGCGACAGGTAGAGTTGGCGCAGGATACGCATGTTAGCGACCTTCCCGTGTGCCCAGCCAGCGGGCGACAAGGATGACGATGGTGCTCATCACCAGCAGCAGGACGGCAAGCGCCGCGGCAAACGGCATGTTGGAATTGTAGATCGCCTGGTCGGTGATCAGCACCGACAGGGTCCAGTGTTTCGGCCGGCCGAGCACCTGCGGCACGATGATGGCGCCCAACGTCAGAACGAAAATGGTGATGCCGCTGGAGATCAGGCTGATGCGCGACATCGGCACGACGACGGTGAAGAAGGTCCGCACCGGCGAAGCGCCCATGGTCTGAGCCGCCTCGACGACGCTCCGGTCGAGCCGGCTGAGCGAGGGAAAGAGCAGCAGCACGGCAAAGGGAATGACGAGATAGACGAGCGCGATGACCACGGCCGCCGCCGACGGCGCCATGGCGAAGGGCCGTTCGATCAGGCCCAGCCAGGCCGGAATGTTTGAGAGACCCGCGGTCTTGGAGAAAAGCACCTGCCAGCTGAAGGCGATCAGCACTTCCGACAGCGACAGCTGCGCCAGGATGTAGATCAGCCACAATATTTTGACCCGCCGCGAGAAGCTGGTGAGCATGTAGGTGAACGGGAAGGCGATGATGAGGCTAAGCACTGCGATCGAGGCCGAAATGCCGGCCGAGAACATGGCGCGCTCAATGAAGGTGCTGGTGAACAGCCGCTGATAGTGTGCGGTGTCGAAACCGAAGACGAAATCGCCGCTGGTCTGCTGGTGGGCGACGCTGACCAGCAACACCAGGATGAACGGCACCAGGAAGAAGATGCCGATGGCGACGATGGACGGCGTCAGGGCGGCGGCGAGACCCAGGCGCGGCGGTTGCGAGACGGTGGACATCGCTATGCCGCCAGAACCGAGCAGGCTTCGGCCGGCATCTCGACACGGACGTCCATGCCGACCTCGACATCCGGCCAGTCTTTCGGGGTCAGAACCGAAATCACTTCCTGTCCGGCGCAATCTACCAGAATTTCGATGGTCGCGCCGATGTCGCGGATGAATGTGACCTTGCCGGGCAGCGCGTTGTCGGCCTCAGCCTTTGCCGCCGGGCGTACGAAGATCTCTTCAGGCCGGGTCAGGAGAAGCACGTCGGAGCCGGAGGCGAAGTCGCCAGCGGCGTCTGCGACGGCCAAAGTCTCGCCGTTGAGCGCGACCTTGTTGGCCTCCACCATCTTGGCCGGCAGCAGGTTGCTGGTGCCGATGAAATCGGCGACGAATCGGTTGACGGGCTTCTTGTAGATGTCGATCGGCGCGCCGACCTGGTGGACCTTGGCCTTGCCCATGACGACGATCTGGTCGGCCATGGTCATGGCTTCCGTCTGGTCGTGGGTGACGACGATGGTGGTGATGCCGAGCTTCTGCTGCAGCTGCCGCAGCTCGATCTGCATGGCCTCGCGCAGATTGGCGTCGAGCGCCGACATCGGCTCGTCGAGCAGGAATACCTTCGGGTTGAGCGCCAGCGCCCGGGCGATGGCGACGCGCTGACGCTGGCCGCCGGAAAGCTGCGAGATGCGGCGGTCGGCGACATCAGGCAGGCGGATCAGTTCGAGCAGCTCGCCGGCGCGCTGGCTGCATTCGGCCTTGCTGGCGCCGCGTATTCGCATGCCGTAGGAAATGTTGTCCTCGACATTGAGATGCGGGAACAGCGCAAAGGACTGAAACACCATGCCGACGTCGCGCTTGAATGCGGGCACGTTGGTGACGTCCGTCTCGCCGAACAGGATGCGTCCCTCTGTCGGGCTTTCCAGGCCGGCAACCATGCGCAGCAGGGTCGTCTTGCCGCAGCCGGACGGCCCGAGGAAGCAGATCATCTTGCCCTCGTCGAAGTTCAGACCGACGTCTTCGACCGCGGTGAAGGCGCCGAAGCGCTTGGTGACGCCGTCAATGCGCAAACCGTTCATGGCTGTTCCCCATTATGGATGCGGCCGGTTTCCCGGCCGCTTCTCATGTTATCGCGAGATGATCTCGTTCCAGCGGTCGCTGATCCAGTCGCCGTGCTCGAGATAGATGTCATAGCGCGGGATGATTGGCGGAATGGAGCTGGAGACGGCCGCGAATTCCTCGTCGGTGAGATCCGTCTTGCTGCGGTCGACGACCGGGGCCGTGCCGACCTTGCGCGACAGCTTGGCCTGAATGTCCGGCCGGCAGATATAGTCGATGAAAGTGTGGACCGAGTCGACCGAACTGGCGTGATTGGGAACGATCCAGGCGCCGGAGTCGACCACGCCACCCTCCTTGGGGAAGGTCGAGCGCACCGGGAAACCATCGGCGGCCGCCAGTCCGGCGACATCGTGATAGTACTGTCCCATGGGAATCTCGCCATCCTGCAGCGCCTGCTGGAAGGACCCTTCGTCCTTGTACCAGAGGCGGACGTTGGGGCCGACCTCGGCGAGCTTGTCGAGCGCCTTGCCGATGCCTTCCTTGGTGTTCAGCACATCGGTGCCGCCAAGGAACGTCGCAGCGGTGATTTCCAGCAGATAGGAGTTGGTCGGCAGCGCCAGCAGTCCGAGCGTGTCTTCTTTTCCCGGATCCCACATGTCGGCCCAGCTGGCCGGCGCTTCCTTGACCACGTCGGTGTTGGAGCACAGCGTGATGTACCAGGAGACGGCGCCGCAGGCGTAGAGTTCGCCATTGTCGTTGCGGTAGCGGAAGCGCTCCGGCAGGTTCTGGGCGTTGGGCAGCTTGGCTTCGTCCAGCGCCTGGTACTGTCCCTGCAGGCTGCCGCGGATGCGCGGGATACCGGCCATCATGGAAACGTCGACCGGCGCCTGCTTGGCGCGGGCGGCGTTGCGGATCTGGATCAGCCAGGTCTCGCCGGTGGGTACGGCCACTGAGTTCACCTCGATCCCGGTCTCCTTGGTGAAGTCCGGATAGATGTGTTCCTTGAAGGAATCCTCGAAATAGCCGCCATAGGTGCCGACGCGGATCGATTTGTCGTCGGCGCGCGCGATCGACGGTGCGCCCAGCGCAAAAGCACCGGCGGCGACGCCTGCGGTTTTCAGGAATTCCCTTCGATTCGATCTGATCATTTTTGCATTCCTTCCTCTTCGATGTTGTCGGCGGACGGTCCGCCTCGCTTATTGTTTCTCCCGCTGTGCGTCCGGAAGGACGCAGAGCATCTCGAATAGCAGATTGGCGCCGATCAGGGCCGTGTTGCCGCTTGGATCATAGGGCGGCGAGACCTCGACCAGATCGCCGCCGACCAGGGAAAGTCCGCCGCATCCGCGGACGATCTCCAGCGCCTGTATGGTGGTGAGCCCGCCCGGCTCGACCGTTCCGGTTCCCGGCGCATAGGCCGGATCGAGGCTGTCGATATCGTAGGAAAGATAGACCGGTGCGTCGCCGATGGCGGCGCGGATCTCCGTCATCAGCGGGGCGAGCGACTTGTGCCAGCATTCCTCTGCCGGAATGACGCGAAAGCCGTGGTCGCGGCCCCAATTGAAATCTTCCGGGCTGTAGCCGCTGCCGCGCAGGCCGATCTGGAAGACTTTGTCGTTGATCAGCAGACCGTCCTCGACAGCGCGGCGGAACGGCGTGCCGTGGGCAATCGGCTCGCCGAACATGACGTCGTTGGTGTCGGCATGGGCGTCGACGTGGATCAGCGCCACCGGCCCGTGTCTTTCGGCGACGGCCCGCAGCACCGGATAGGTCAGCGTGTGGTCGCCGCCCAGCGTCAGCGGTGTGGCGCCGGCGGCGAGGATGTCCCGATAGGCGGCGGTGATCAGGTCGATGGTCGCTTTCAGGTCGAAAGTATTGACCGCCACGTCGCCGATATCCGCCACCTGCATGCGATCGAAGGGCGCCGCTCCGGTTGCCATGTTATAGGGGCGGATCATGCAGCTTTCGGCGCGGATCTGCCGCGGTCCGTGGCGCGTACCGGCGCGGTTGGAGGTGCCGATGTCCATCGGAATGCCGACGAAGCACGCGTCGAGGCCGGCCGCCGTCTCCTGCGCCGGCAGGCGCATCATCGTCGCCGGGCCGGCGAAACGCGGCATGCTGTTGCCGCCGAGAGGCTGATTGAAGGAGGGCGTTTCGGATAGATTTGTGTGCATCAATGTCAAGCCACCGACAGAAGATTGGTGGGCCCAGACTAAGAACCGTCCGGGGTGTGAACCATATCAGAGGTCAAAAACTCACATTTGCTTTTGCAAATGTTTGTTCCGTGGCGAAGGCGGTCTCCACGTCGTCCAGAAATGCAGCGATTACCCGCGTCTTGCGGCCGGTCTTGGTGATGGCCTGGAAGACGCAGGTATATTCGGTTTCCTCCGGCAGCAGGCAGCGCAGCCGGCCGTCGCGAACGTAAGCTGCCGCGTAGTGGCGCGGCAGCAGGCCGATGAACCGATCGCTCAATATCAGCATCAGCTGCGGCTCGATTTCGTAGGACGTGTGACCGGTTTCGGGTGCGTTCATCATGCGTTGCAGGCGCCGGCTCCAGTAGCCGCGTCGTACCATCGGGTAGGTGCCGAGCTCCTCCAGCGTCAGTTCGCTGTCCGGCCGATCGAACAACGGATGGCCGCTGCCACAGTAGAGATAATGGTGCTCCGTGTAGAGATCCCGGTATTCCAGGCCGTAAAGACGGTTTTCGAAACTGCCGATGCCGACATGGATCACGCCTTCGAGGACCTTGCGCTGCAGTTCCTGCGGATTGTCCTGCGACAATTCCATCTCGACTTCGTCCGTGCGGCTTGAAAAAGCGGCAAAGGCCTGCGGCAGTTTCATCTGCGGATCGGTCACCGTGCTGTCGACCGTGCCGACCCGCAATTTGCCGACCAGCTTGCCCTTCAGGCTGCTCAGCTGGGCCGAATAATCGTCGAGGGACCGCAGCAGCGCCTGCGCGGTTTCATGCACCATGCGGCCCTTTTCAGTCAGCAGGAAGCCGCGGCGGCCGCGTTGGCAGAGCTGTACGCCGAGGCGCTGCTCGAGCGCCGTGATGTGGTTGGATATCGTCGGTTGGCTGAGGTTGAGTTCGGCCTGCGCCGCCGAAAAACCGCCATTGCGGGCGACGGCGTCGAAGATGCGCAGGAGATGGATATCCGAACCCGAAAGTTTCATCGGTTACATTGAATAATGCAAATATTGAAAATTGCAAATCGCCATTTATTGCGTCGAAGGAATGTCTAGGTTCAAGCCGACGAAAACCGAATGAGACAATGATGCACGATGCTCCCGCCGGCCGGAGGCGAGACGACCCATGACCGACCGCGCGAAGGCCGCCCTCAAGGATGTCACGCTGTTTCCCTTCTGGCTCGACAGCGCCGATGCGCCGCCGGTCGAGCCGCAGCTGATCGGTCATGCCGAGACCGATCTGCTCATCGTCGGGGGTGGCTTCACCGGTCTGTGGGCGGCGATCCTCGCCAAGGAGGCCGACCCGGGCCGCGACGTCATGCTGATCGAAGCCGACCGCGTGGCCTATGGCGCATCGGGACGGCCCGGCGCCATCGTGTCGACGTCAGTCATGCACGGCCTGTCCAACGCGCTGCGCATCTTCCCGGACGACCTGGAAGCGCTGGAGGAGCTTGGGCGCGAGAATATCGACGGTTTCGTCGACACTATCGATCGCCACGGCATCGATTGCCAACAGGAATGGAACGGCGAACTGACGGTGGCGGTCGGCGACGACCGGCTCGAGGACGTCAAGCACGAATACGACCTGCATGTGCAATACGGCCATGATGCCGTGCTGCTCGATCGCGAGGCCGTGCAGGCCGAAGTCGCGTCGCCGCTTTTTGCCGGCGGCGTGTGGTCGCGCAAGAACAGCGGCACGGTGCACCCGGCGCGGCTCGCCTGGGGCCTGAAGAAAGCGGCACTCAGCGTTGGCGTCCGGCTGCACGAACTGACGCCGCTGAAGCGCATCGAGGACGAGGGCAGCCGCTTGAAAGCCGTGACCCGCGACGGCGCGGTGACGGCGCGCAAGCTGCTGCTGGCGACGAACGCCTTTGCCGAAGGCCATCGCAACATCAAGCGGCGGGTCGCCATGGTGCGAGACCGCATCGTCATGACCGAGCCGCTGAGCGACGAACAGCTCGGCCGCATCGGCTGGTCCAACCGGCAGGGCATCTACGACACCCGCACCCAGCTCAACTACATGCGGCTGACCCGCGACAACCGCATTCTGTTCGGTGGGCGCCTGGGCTATTTCTACGGTGCGAACAAGGATCCGGAGACCGACCGGCGGCCGGAAACGTATGAACGGTTAGCCGGCGCATTTTTTGCCACTTTTCCGCAACTGGACGACATCCGCTTCTCCCATGCCTGGAGCGGGCCGATCGGACTGACCATTCGAATGGCCGTGCATTTCCAGCATTACTTTGGCGGCAAAGCGATCTATGCAGGCGGCTATTCCGGCTTCGGCGTGTCGGCCAGCCGCTTCGGCGCCGATATAGGCCTGGCGCTTCTCGACGGCAGCGACCGCGCCGCCTGCCGCATGACTTTCGCCTCGACCATGCCCAACTGGATCCCGCCGGAACCTTTCCGCTATATCGGTGCCCAAATCACCATGTACGCCATGGACACGGCGGACGAGAAGGGCGGCTGGCGCAATGCCTGGCTGAAATTCGTCACCCGGCTCGGCTTTCCGCTGGTTTGACCGGAGTAGGCCATGACCGACCAGAGCGCCAACCTGATCATCATCAACGGCAGCGTCCTGACCATGGATGGCGATCGGCGCGCTTCGGCCGTTGCGGTGACGGGCAATCGGATCGCAGCGGTGGGCACGGATGCCGACATGCTGGCGCTTGCCGGAGAAGGCTGCCGGATCGTCGACGCCAAGGGGGCGACGGTCATGCCGGGGTTCGTCGAAAGCCATATGCACATCTTTCCCGGCGCCTTTTCGCTGCGCCACCTGCAGCTTGCCGGGGTCGAAGGCGAGGAGGCCTTGCGGCAAAGGCTGCAGGCCCATGCCGAAGCCAATCCGGAGGAAGGCCTGCTGATTGCGCAGGGCACGAGCTACAGGATCCTCGGTGACCGGCAGCCGGACCGGCATGTGATCGACGCCATCATTGCCGACCGGCCGGTGCTGTTGCAGTCGGACGATCTGCACAATGCCTGGGTCAACACGGTGGCGCTGGAACGGGCGGGCATCCTGCGCGGCGGCGATGGCGGTCCGCATGCCGAGATCGTGATGGGCGAGGACGGGCTCGCCACCGGATTCCTCAAGGAGTTCGGCGCGCAGGAAGCGGTTTTCGCATTGCGCACGTCCGGCGGGCGCGAGCCGCTCGGCCTGGACGGGCTCGAACCCGACGACATATCGGCCAATGAGCGAACGTCGGACCGTCAGGCCCTGGAGAAAGGCCTCGCCTATTGCGCGTCGCTTGGCATCACGACGATCCTCAACATGGACGGCAACCGCTACCAGGCCGATCTGCTTACGGAGATCGATGCGGCGGGCGGGCTGCCGTGTCGCATCGAGGTGCCCTACACCCACACCACGCAGAAATCGCTGGCAGACCTGGCTGAGGCCGTGGCGATGCGCGACGACTACCGGTCCGACAAGCTCTGGTCGGGCCGCGTCAAACTGTTCATGGACGGCGTGATCGATGCCCGCACAGCCTATCGGCTGACCGATTATCCCGGTTATCCGGGCGAACGCGGCCATCCGTTTTTTCCGCCCGATCAGTTTGCGGAAATCGCCACGGAAGCCGACCGGCTGGGCTTGCAGATCAGCGTGCATGCCATCGGCGAGGGCGCGGTGCGGGTCGTGCTGGACGGCTATGCGGCGGCAAGGGCTGCCAATGGCGTGCGCGACAGCCGCCACCGGATCGAGCATATCGAGACGATCCGGCCGGAAGATATCGACCGGCTGGCCGAGCTCGATGTCGTCGCCTCCATGCAGCCGGTGCATCCGCCGGGCTGTGCCGGGCTGCCGTTGGAGCCCACCCTGTCGCTGATCGGCGAAGAGCTGTGGCCCACCGCCTATGCCTGGCGTGCCATCCGCGATGCCGGTTGCACGGTGTGCTTTTCAACCGACTGGCCGGTGTCGCCGCTCAATCCCCTGAACAATATCCAGAACGCCGTGACGCGCCGACCCTGGACGGACACGCTGCCGGACCAGCGGCTCGGCCTGGCGGACACGCTTAAGGCGGTGACGCTCAACGGCGCGATCAGCGCGCTCCGGGAGGATCGTTTCGGCTGCCTGCGGCCCGGCCACCTTGCCGATATCGTCGTTCTCTCCGATAACATCGAACGTTGTCCGCCGGACAGGATTGCCGACATGTCTGTGCGTATGACAATCTGCGATGGGGCCGTTACCTACGATCGCCCGGGAAAGGATCCAGCATGAGCTCAGAAACCGGCCGGCCGATGGACGATGCCATCGTCCGGCAAAGCGACTACGGCCTCAGCGGCGAACTTTCTTTCGCCGGTGTCACCAGTTTCGCCCGCCGCCGCTACACCAAGGACCTGACCGGCGTCGACGTGGCGGTAACCGGGGTGCCGTTCGACTGTTCGGTCACCAACCGGGCCGGCACCCGGCTGGGGCCGCGGCAAATCCGCGAGATGTCGGCGCTCCTGTCCTGCGACCCGCCCTATGGATGGGATTTCGACGCTTTCGATGAACTGGCGATCGTCGACTATGGCGACTGTCCGTTCGACCATGGCCGGGTTGAGACAATTCCCAAGGCCATCGAGGACCATATCGCCGGCATTCTGGCGCATGACGTGGCCACCATCACGCTGGGCGGCGACCATTACATCACCTATCCCGTTCTCAAGGCCCATGCCGCCAAGCACGGCCCCGTGTCGGTGATTCAGTTCGACGCCCATTCCGATACCTGGGCGGATCCCGATCCGGGCCGCATCGACCACGGCACGATGATGTATCACGCCATCAAGCAGGGCATCGTCGTGCCGCAGACCTCGGTGCAGGTGGGCATCCGCACCACCAACGAGGATCCGCTGGGCGTGCACACGCTGGACGCGCGCTGGGTGCACGAAAACGGGCCGGTGGCGACGGCAAAGCGCATCCGCGAAATCGTCGGCAACACGCCGACCTATGTGAGTTTCGATATCGACGGGCTCGACCCGGCCTTTGCGCCGGGCACCGGCACGCCTGTCTTCGGCGGCCTGACCTCGGGCCAGGCATCGATCATCCTGCACGATATCGCCGGCATCAACATCATCGGCGGCGACGTCGTCGAGGTCTGCCCGCCCTACGATCCGAGCGGAGCAACGGCGGTCGCCGGCTCGGCGATCGCGCTGGAGCTGATCTGCCTGCTGGCCCACAAGGCACGGGCGGAGCGCGCCGGACAGGAACCGGTGAGCCCGAAATAGGGTTCTACAGTTTGAAGACCCGCTTTGCGTTTGTGCCAAGGAACAGCGACTTCTGCTCGTCGGTCAGCCCGACGTCGTCCAGCCCCTCGAGCGCCTTCTGTCCGGTGATCATCGGATAGTTGGTCCCGAACAGGACTTTCGAGGCACCGTTCGAGCGCATGAAGTCGAGAAGCGCTGGCGGATAACGCCGCACTGTGTAGGCGGACGTGTCGATGTAGACGTTTTCGTGCTTGGTCGCGACGGCGATCGCCTCGTCGGTCCAGGGATAGCCGATATGACCGCCGACGATCACCAGATCGGGGAAATCGAGGGCGACCTGGTCGAGATAGATCGGCCGACCGACTTCCGACGGCATGAGCGGTCCGGTGTGCCCGATCTGGGTGCAGAACGGCACGCCTTCCTCGACGCAGGCAACATAGACCGGATAGAAGCGGCGGTCGGTCGGCGGAACCTCCCACAGCCACGGCAGGACGCGGATCGCCTTGAACCCCAGTTCGCGCACGCAGCGCCGGATTTCGGCCACCGCCTCCATCGGCCGTGACAGGTCGACGCTGCCAACGCCGACGAGGCGGTCTGGCGCTTCGGCAACGAAATCAGCGACTTCGTCGTTGGAGATCATGTTGTTTCGAGGCGCCGACCAGGCGCTGATCAGCATGCGGTCGATCCCGCCTTCATCCATCAGGCCGACCGTTAGGGAGACCGGCAATTGCTCGGTCGGCGCTTGTGTCTTGGTCCACCGGCGCAGCGAATCGAATACCGGATCCTGGCTGTGCCGAAGCGTCGGATGCTGTCCCCAGGCGTCAATGATCATCGTGTTACACCATTTGCAATATCGAACGCTACCTCTCGAAGCATTAACAGGAGCGATTGCTCAGCGATAAGAAATCAAGCCCGCCATCGACGATGGCAGGCTTGAGTACCTCGTCGAGAGGGCGTCGTCTACTGTTTCAGCGGCTCCAGCGCGGCGGCCGATTTGGCAAGCCGGGCGAGGTTGACGAATTCGCTGCGATAGCCGAACGGGTCGGCACCCTTGGCGGTCTGCGCCAATGCGATCGCGTCATCGTAGGAAAAGGAGCCGGTGTATTGTCCGCCCGTCAGCAGCTGGCCGAACCCGGCGACAGCGGCGGCAAAGCGGGAATCCTCCGGAGCGGATGCGACGCTGACGGCCTCGTCGTTGCGGGTGACCGGCACGCTGATCAGCTGACTGGTGTCGCTGTCCGGCAGCTTGTAGCGGATTTTCAGGAAGGCGTATTCGTCGGCATTGCCGTCCGCGGCGGCGGCCTCGGCCTTCTTGTAGCGCAGATCGTCGACCAGCTTTCCGGCGCTGCCGGCCGGCGTGAATTCGTAGAGAGCGGTCACCGTGTGACCCGCCCCGATATCGCCGGCATCGACCTTGTCGTTGTTGAAGTCCTCGCGGTTGAGC
Organism: Rhizobiaceae bacterium; assembly: GCA_963921345.3. Taxonomy (GTDB): domain Bacteria; phylum Pseudomonadota; class Alphaproteobacteria; order Rhizobiales; family Rhizobiaceae; genus Hoeflea_A. Next base: position 198,151 of record OZ001228.1, read on the forward strand.
AGCCGGGTTTCGTAGCCGATGAGCCGGTATTCGCTGACCGTTGCCGGATTGAATTCCAGCTGTAGCTTGACGTCCTTGGCGATGGTGAAAAGCGTCGAGCCCGCTTCCTCGACAAGCACCTTGCGGGCCTCGTTCAGCGTGTCGATATAGGCGGCGTTGCCGTTGCCGTTCTGGGCCAGTGCCTGCATCAGCTCGTCATTGTAATTGCCGCGGCCGAAGCCGAGCACCGACAGGCTGACGCCGCCGTCGCGCTTGCGCTCGACGAAGTCCTGCAGTTCCTGGGTGTCGGAAATGCCGACATTGAAATCGCCGTCGGTGGCGAGGATCACCCGGTTGACCGCGCCGTCGACCCGGTTCCTCTCCGCCAGCTGGTAGGCGAGGCGGATGCCTTCGGCACCGGCCGTCGATCCGCCGGCATGCATCTGGTCGAGTGCCGCGAGTATCTTTTCCTTGTCGGCGACCTTAGTCGGTTCGAGCACGGTCCCGGCACTGCCGGCGTAGGCGACGATGGCCACCGTGTCGTCTGGCTTCAGTGACGATACCAGCAGGCGGAAGGCGTTGCGCAGCAACGGCAGCTTGTCGGGTGCGTCCATGGATCCGGAGGTATCGATCAGGAACACCAGATTGGCGGCCGGCGCTTCGGTTTGCGGCAACTCATAGCCTTTGATGCCGATCTGCAGCAGCTTCGAATTGTCGTTCCAGGGAGTCGGCATGACGGAAACCTGCGCGGCGAAGGGCGCGGCCCGGTCCTGCGGCGCGGCGTAGCCATAATCGAAATAGTTGATCAGCTCCTCGACCCGCACGGCATCCTTCTGCGGCAGCACCCCGCGATTGAGAGCGCCGCGCATAAAAGCGTAGGAGACGGTGTCGACATCGACCGAGAAAGTCGAGACCGGCTCTTCCGTCACCAGCTTGACGTCGTTCGGATCGATATCCGCAAACCGGTCGCGGCCCTGGTCCCTGTAGAAGCCTGGCGCCGGAGCGTCAGCAAGCGGCGCGCTGGCAACGGCACCTCTGGCCAGCGATTGGCTTTCGACCCGGGTATTCTGGGTACGCAGCCGGCCTTCCGCCTGCTGGGCCGGGCCCGCGGCAAGCTTGGTCGGCGCCTCCTTTTTGGCGAACGCCTCGAGCAGCACCGGGGGCTTGCTGGCATCCTGCTCGGCAGGCACGGCGGCGGGAGCGGCTTCGTCCTCGACGCTTTCCTGCGTCAGCGGCGGAATCAATTCGGGTTGAACGCGGTTCAGGCTCACCACGGCGATGGCGAGCACGGCCAGGCTGGCGCTGCCGGCGAGGACGCGGGTCGTTGTCAGATGCGGGAAGATCATCAGTCGTCTCCAGTTGAAAGCTCCGGGCTTCGAGCCCTGCTTCCTCAGACGATCCCGGTTGGCTTCTCCTTGGGCCGCACTTTCATTTTCTAGTGCGAAGCGCTGCAGGGCGGCATCGATCGCGGCCTTGCGCGCGTCGTCGCGCGGCCGGATCGGCTCCTGCCGGGCAAAGGCCCGCTCCATCCTGTGCAGTTCGTCGCTCATGCTTCCAGTTCTGCCTGCGCTTTCAGTTTCTTCCGCAATTCATGCATGCGCCACGACACGGTGGATTCCTTGATATCCAGAATTTCGGCGGCTTCGGCGTGGCTCAGCCCCTCGGCCACCACCAGGATCGCCGTCTGCCGCAGATCCTCGCCGAACCGCTCCAGCGTGTCGTAGAGCCAGGCGATCTCCTTCGCCGTTTCCGCCGCCTGCTCGCGCGCCAGTTCGGCGATCTCACCGTAGGTCGCGTGCAGCCGGTCGGCGGTCGCCCGCTTGCGGTGCAGGTCGCGGGCGGCATTGACGACGACGCGATAGAGCCATGTGGAAAAACGCGAATCGCCGCGAAACGACCGGAGCTTCGTCGCCAGCGTCGTGCACACGTCCTGCGTCAGGTCCTCTGCATCCTGCTGCAGGCCGGTGAAGCGAAAGGCGATGCGGTAAATGCGGTCGTAGTTGCGTTCCAGAAGGCTCTGAAACGCCACCGCATCGCCTTCCGCGGCCCGTACCGCCAGCTCGTTGTCGTCGGTGCTCATGCGCATGTCGACCAGTTGGACGCGTCAGCATGACCATTCCTTGGCCGCACGGCAAAATTTTTTTTGCATCGCCTCGGAAGTGCCATCCTGCACACAAGTTGCACAAATTCCCATGACGCCCTGCCGGTGATCTGCAATCCCGGTGGATAGCCTTGCCGGCATGTCCGTTTTCCCAACAACAAGTGCACCACTGCCGCTCCATTCCGTCTGGCTGCGACCATGGGTGGCGCTGGAATATGTGCTGTTCGCCATCGCAGCCTCGATGCTGGCCTTCGATCCGGCAGCGTGGTTGATCAACAGCTGGATCGACCCGGCCTATGATTCCAGCGGTTTTGTTGTCTTCCTGGTCGTTGCCGGGCTGTTCGTCCGGAGCGTGACTGCTCCATTGCTTTCCGACAGCCATCCCTGGAGAAAGCGGCGGGCGCTGATGCTGCTTGCCGTTTCCGCGCTGGTGCGGCTCGCAAGCCAGGTGCTCGCAGTGAACACGATCGGGGCGCTGTGTCTGGTCGTGGATGTCTATGCCGTCGCCATTCTCTGTCGCCTCGACCAGCGAGCACGCGCCGTGTCACCGGCCTGGCTGGCCGTCTCTTTTGCCTTCTGTCTGCCGCTCGAGCGCATCGTCCAGCGCAGCATCGGCCACGTTTTGCAGGAGCTGGCGGCGGATGGCGCCTGCCTGATGCTGACGACCGTCTATCGCGATCTCGTCTGCAGCGGCGTGCGACTGGTTCTCGGGGGTGTCGACGTTCTGGTGGATCTTCCGTGCTCGGGTGCCCGGACGCTGCTGCTCGGCCTGTTCGGGTTCGCCGTCGCGGCGGCCGCCTGTCGGCCGAACGCCGGTCAGGCGGTCGTCGGACTCGTGCTGACGCTTGCCGCTGCAATCGCCGCGAACATGATGAGGATATCGGTGTTGGCGATCGGTATTGCAGAACCGGAGCGCTTTGGCGGCATCGATGTCATGGAGCAGCCCTGGCATGACGCCATCGGTCTCGTTGCCCTTTTGATCGTCGGGACGACCCTGGTGTTGTGGGCGCGACGGGCGCGGTCGCATGGTTTGCCAAGCATCCCCGAACCCGGTCGGACGTCGCTCGCGGCTGGGAGATCCCGGGCGTCGATGCACGGCATTCTGACCGGGGTCCTGGCTGTGTGCCTTGCGTTCGGTATCACCAGCCTGCCCAAATCGCCGCTGGATGTCGCGCGTGCCGCCGCACCGCCAGCGCTGCCGATTTCTCTCGATGGCCAACTGCACCGCGATATTGCGCTGTCGCGGCGGGAGAGGGCCTTTTTCACCCGCTTCGGCGGTTGGGCGGCGAAGGCGGAATACGGTCCGTTCGGTCTCATGCTGGTCCATACCTCGTCTCCGCTTCGCCACCTTCACGCGCCCGACGAGTGCCTGCGGGGCCTTGGTTACGAGGTGCAGTATCTCGGCGCAGTCTTCGAGCCCGTCGCCACGGCGGTCTACCGGGCCACCGCCCCCGACGGACAGCGGTACCGCATCGAGGTGAGTTTCGTGTCCGACCAGGGGCACTCCGCAACCAATGTATCGACCGCCGTGTGGCTCTGGCTTCAGGGCCGCGCCGCGTCCTGGACCGCGGTGCAGCGCATCGCTCCGGAGGCGCAGCCCGCCGACCGGCAGGCGCGCTTCAACGCGGCGGCCATAGCCGCGCTCGATCTCTGATCGTTCGAACAACTGTCAAGGAGACCCCCAAGTGACACTTCGGCTGTTTTTTATTGTGTGTTTCATTCTCACGTCAGGCCTGCCGGCGCGGGCAACACCGCCGACACCGACCGATGCGCTCGGTGGCCATGTCGTTGCCTGGGTCGAGGATCGAGATGTCGTGTTTCCGGTTCTCAAGACCGAGATCGAAGGCGATCTGCAGGGGGACCTGGCGACCATCACCGTCCGCCAGGTTTTCGCCAACCCGTCCGACCGTCCGGTGACCGCCCGCTACCTGTTTCCACTCAACAAGGATGCGGCGGTGCACGCCATGAAGATGCGGGTCGGGGACGAGATCGTCCGGGCCCGGATCGCCAGGCGCGAAACGGCGCGCCGCACGTTCGAGACGGCGAAGCAACAGGGCAAATCTGCCGCTCTGCTCGAGCAGCAACGGCCCAACATGTTCACCCAGGAAATCGCCAACCTGATGCCGGGTTTGCCGGTGACCGTGACCATCACCTATAGCCAGAGCGTTCCGCGCCGCGACGGCGCCTACGAGCTGCGCGTTCCGCTGGTCGTCGGGCCGCGATACGTTCCCGCGGCGCAAGCCGGCGTCGTTGCGGCTGTTGTCGACGGAGACGTGTCGACGGGTCCGCCCGGTATCGATGCCGCAACGCCGGCTCCGGGACAGTGGGCATTCGGACCGCCGCCCGCCTATCCGGAGGTGCCCGGTTTGACAATTCCGCCAGTCGTGGATGCCGAGCGGGTTGCCATTTCGCTGAAGCTGGAATCGGCAATTCCCATCGCCGGTCTCAGCAGCGATACGCACGCCATCGCAGTTGCCGGTGACGAGCGTTCGAAGACGGTTGCGCTGGATGGCGGCAAAACGATAGACAACCGCGATTTCGTGCTGCGTTACCGAATGGCGGCGACGGGGCCGCAGGCGGGTGTGCTTATCCATCGCGGCCTCGAACAGGACACATTTTCGCTGTTGATCGAACCGCCCGGGCTGCCGCAGGAAGACGCGATCGTTCCGCGCGAAATGGTATTTGTGCTCGATACGTCCGGTTCGATGAGCGGCGGGCCGATGGAGGCCAGCAAATCCTTCATGCGCCTTGTGTTGAAATCGCTGCGGCCGACGGACGCTTTCCGCATCATCCGGTTTTCGAACGAAGCCAGCGAGTTCGGCAGCGACGCGGTCCCGGCGACAGCGCGAAACATCGCCGCCGGCACCCGTTTTGTCGATGGCCTGACGGCGTCTGGCGGCACGGAGATTGTGAGCGGACTCAGGCGCGCCTACGGCTCCGGGCCGCCGGACGATGTTCTGCGCATCGTGGTTTTTCTTTCCGACGGCTATGTCGGCAACGAAGCAGAAATCCTGAATCTGGTCGCTAGCGAAGTCGGAACGGGCCGTCTTTATACATTCGGTGTCGGGACTTCGGTGAACGCTTACCTGATCGCGGAAATGGCGCGACTTGGGCGCGGCCTGTCGCGCATCATCGATCCCACCAAGGGCGAGGAGGCGGTCATCGCCTTTGCGGAGCGGTTGAAAACTCCCGTCCTGACCGACATCCGCCTCGACTGGGACGGGCTGTCCGTCAGCGACGTGACGCCCGATCCGATTCCGGACCTTTTCGAGGGCGATTCCATCCGCGTCATGGGGCGGTTTTCCGGCACCGGGACGGTCACGGTGCGCGGCAGGGTCAACGGCCGCGAGGTTTCACTGCCCCTGACCCTCGATCCCGATCGTCCGGACACGACGGCCGGCCAGGCCATCCCCCTGATCTGGGCGCGTTCGCGGGTCGGCGATTTCATGCGGGAAATTGTGGTGCCGCCGGCGTTGCGCCGGTCCGGCCTCGACAACGACACGCTGGAAAACATGGTGACGGCACTCGGCCTCAGACACTCGCTGGTGACCCAGTGGACGTCATTTGTTGCCGTATCCGAAAGGGTGGTCAACGACGAGCCGGGCACGGCCGAAGACGCGGACGTGCCGGTGCCCATGGTCGAGGGCGTATCCGATCTGGCCTATCCGAATGCGCACAGGGTGCAGTTCAACTCGCCGAGTTCATCGGGCGGAAACGCCGCAGTCGCCTTCAGCGGCGGGGCAACGCCGGAACCGGCGCAGATCGCCAGCCTGCTGGTGCTGCTGGTCTTCCTGGTAGCCGCGTTTCAGCTGCGATTGCGCCGGCATGTTCGGCGGGCCGCTTCGGAATGAAGGGAGCGCTACGACGCGTGGCGCCAGCTGTAGGAGCCGGCGGCGCGGGCCGGTTGGGTGGCCGGCTGGTAGTAGGCGTCGATGCCGGGGAGGCGGCCTTCGGCAAGGCGGCGGATCGCCACCGGGTTGGTGACGGCAAAGCTGTCGATCCCGCAGCGCTGCATCAGCGGCACCTGGTCGATGAGCACATCGCCGGTGGCGCGCAGTTCGCCGGTATAGCCGTAGCGGGACCGAACGAGCGAGGCTTGGGAGTAAGCTCGCCCGTCATTGAACGCCGGGAACGTGACGGCGATCAATGCAAGATCGAAGATATAGGGTTCGAGTTCCGTCACGTCGTCGGCCGGCGCCAGCACGACGCCGACGCGACCGGACCGGCGGTCGGTTTCGGGCAGCTCCAGGAAACGCGCCAGCGGCACGACAAGGCGCTCATTGGTTTCGCCGGCAAGGTCGGCGTCGGCATCGACGATCCGCCAGGGGTCGTCGGAAACGAAGCCATCGGCTTTCCAGAGTTTGGTCTCGGTCATGGCGTTTCTCCGGTCAGGCGGCTTTCGAGGTCTCGCCGTAGAGCGCTTCCTTGAAGGGCGCCGGGCCGACCCGCCGATAGGCTTCGATAAAGGTTTCCTCGGTATTCAGGCGAAGACCGAGATAGGTGTCGACGATGGTTTCCACGGCGTCGGTCACCTTTTCGGGCTCGAAGCCGCGGCCGATAATCTGGCCGATCGAGGTGTTCTCGTCGCCGGAGCCGCCGAGGGTGATCTGGTAGAGTTCGGCGCCTTTCTTTTCAACGCCCAGAAGGCCGATATGGCCGACATGGTGATGACCGCAGGCGTTGATGCAGCCGGAGATCTTGATCTTCAGCTTGCCGATCTCGCGCTGCCGTTCGAGCGAGCCGAAACGGTTGGAGAGCTCCTGCGCCACCGGGATCGAACGGGCGTTGGCCAAGGCGCAGTAGTCGAGGCCGGGGCAGGCGATGATATCGGTGATCAGCCCGGCATTGGCGGTTGCGAGTTCGATGTCGACGAGGCCGCGATAGACCTTTTCGAGATCGGCCAGCGCCACATGCGGCAGCACCAGGTTCTGCTCGTGCGAGACGCGGATCTCGTCCTGGCTGTAGCGCTCGGCCAGGTCGGCGATGGCTTCCATCTGGGAGTCCGTGGCATCGCCTGGCACGCCGCCAATGGGTTTCAGCGATATCGTGACGACGCCGTAATCGGGATGCCGGTGCGGGGTGACGTTCTGGCTTACCCAGTCGGCGAAGCCCTGATCGGCCTTTTTGCGGGCGGCGAGATCGGCCCAGCCCTCGGCCCGGTCCTGTAGTTCCGGCGGGGCGAAGTAGCTGGCGATGGCGGCGAGGTCGGCGTCCGGCAGTTTCAGGTTGCCGTCCTTCAGGTTTTGCCACTCGGCCTCGACCTGGCGGGCGAATTCCTCCTCGCCGGTCTCGTGCACCAGGATCTTGATGCGCGCCTTGTACTTGTTGTCGCGGCGGCCGTGCAGATTGTAAACGCGCATGATCGCCGTGGTGTAGGACAGCAGATCGGCCTCCGGCAGGAAGTCGCGGATCTTCTTGGCGATCATCGGCGTGCGGCCCTGACCGCCGCCGACATAGACGGCAAAGCCCAGTTCGCCGGTGTCGTTGCGCTTCAGATGCAGGCCGATATCGTGGACCTGGATGGCGGCGCGGTCGCGCTCGGCGCCGGTGACGGCAATCTTGAACTTGCGCGGCAGGAAGGAATATTCCGGATGGTTGGACGACCACTGGCGCAGGATCTCGGCATAGGGGCGCGGATCGGCGACCTCGTCGGCCGCGGCACCGGAGAAGTGGTCGGCCGAGACATTGCGGATGCAGTTGCCGGAGGTCTGGATGGCGTGCATCTCGACCTCGGCCAACTCTTCCAGGATTTTCGGCGTGTCCGACAGTTTCGGCCAGTTGAACTGGATGTTCTGGCGGGTGGTGAAGTGGCCGTAGCCCTTGTCGTAGTCGCGAGCGATGCGGGCCAGGCGACGCATCTGGCGGCTGTTCAGCGTTCCGTAGGGAATGGCGACCCGCAGCATGTAGGCATGCAACTGCAGGTAGACGCCGTTCATCAGCCGCAGCGGCTTGAACGCATCCTCGGTGATCTCGCCGGACAGGCGGCGCTCCACCTGGTCACGGTACTGGGCGACGCGCTGGCCGACAAAATCGTGGTCGAACTCGTCATAACGGTACATGGATCAAGCTCCCGACGGCGCGCTGCGGCCGCGTGGTTCGTGTCTGTTGCTGTTCAGGCGGCGGTTGCCGGGCGGAATTCGGCCTGCTTGCCGAGATCCGGACGGAAGGTCGGGCCGGAAGCGCGGATGCGTTCGCGCAGCCGGATCGGATAGATGTCGCCATCGATTTCCTGGACGTCGATCAGATCGACATCGACCACCAGATTGTCGTTGAAGGCCGACTTGCCGGCTTCTTCCAAAGCCTCGATGGCCTCCGGGTGACGGCCGATCAGAGCGTGGTCGATGCGCTCCTGCCATTGGCCGTTGGCGCCGAGCCAAACGGCAATTCCATCGGTCAGTCTGTTGGCGGTGAGAACTTTCATCATGGCGGCGTTCCTCATCTTCGGCAGCGTTCAGGCTGCGACGATTTCCTTGGCTTTCGTCAGTGGCGTTGAATTTTCGAAATTGGCGCCGGCGACCGCGTCGCCGATGATCACCATGACCGGGCCGGTGAGCTCATTGCGGTCTTCGATGGCCGGCAGGTCCTTCAGCGTGCAGTGGAGCAGCGTCCGGTCGGCGCGGCTGGCATTTTCGACGATGGCGACGGCAGTGTCGCTGGCAAGTCCTGCTTCGATCAGCCGTGCGGCCACCGAAGCCGCCACGGAGCGGCCCATATAGACGGCGATTGTGGCGCCGGAGATCGCCAGCTTGGCCCAGTCGGGCAGCACATTGCTGTTGAGGTCGTGGCCGGTGGTGAAGACCAACGACGAGGCGACCCCGCGCAGGGTCAGCGGCAGTTCGAAATCGGCGGCGGCGGCGAAGGCCGAGGTGATGCCCGGCACGATCTCGTAGCCGATGCCGGCGTCGCGCAGCGCCGCCATTTCTTCCGCGGCACGGCCATAGACCAGCGGGTCGCCCGATTTCAGCCGGACGATGCGCCTTCCCTTGCGGGCGAGGTCGACGATCAGTGTGTTGATTTCGTGCTGCGACTTGGAATGGCAGCTCTTGCGCTTGCCGACGGAAATGCGCTCGGCGTCGCGCCGGCCCATGTCGACGATCGCTTCGGGCACCAGCGCGTCATGGAGAATGACGTCGGCCTCCATCAGGGCACGCTGGGCGCGCAGGGTCAGCAGGTCCTCGGCGCCGGGGCCGGCACCGACCAGCCAGACATAGCCGCTGACCTTGTCGGTGTTGTGCAGCAGGTGCGTGGCTGCCTGCTGGGCGGCCAGCAGGTCGCCGTTGTCGACCGCGTCGCGGACGGAGTCGGAAAAGAAACGGCGCCAGAAGAGGCGACGGGTGGCACCCCGCGGCAGGAGCTTGTCGACGGCCGAACGGTAGTGGGCGGCGAGCTGTGCCAGGGTTCCGAGCGACGGCGACAGAAGCTGGTCGACCTGGGCGCGGATCATCTGGGCAAGCACGGGACCGGCACCCTCGGTGCCGATGGCGACCGACACGGGGGCGCGGTTGACGAGGGCGGGTGTCAGGAAATCACAATAGTCGGGCTGGTCGACGGCGTTGGCCGGGATGTGTTTCGCCCGCGCGTCGGTGACGATACGCGCGTCGAGCGCGGCGTCGCCGGTGGCGGCGAAGACAAGGGTTGCACCATCGAGCTGCGAGGCATCGTAGGTGGCGTGAACGACCGTAAAATTCCGCTCGTTCAGCCAGGCCGCGAAACGATCGGCCGGGGCATCGGCGTAAACGGTGATGGCGGCGGCCGTGTTGGCGAGCAGACGGGACTTGGCAAAGGCTTCCTCGCCATTGCCGAAGACGGCAACCTTGCGACCGACGACATTGAAGAACGCCGGAAAAGTGGACAATGTGCGGTTCTGATCGATCATACCACCAACCCGTGAGCGGGCTTTCGCCCATCGGGCCACAATGTGGCGTTTCGCCCCTTCGGATTGAAGGAATGCTATGCTGCCCGCCCACGCGCGGCGGTATTATTTTGCTCAGCTGCGCAGAATTTGGAGTTTTTTTGCCCGCGCTGCCGGTCGCGCCACCAGGGCAGCCGATTAAGCGACCTTGTCGATCAATTCCGCACCCTTGTTTCGAACGTTGCCGACGGCCCTGGAGACCGGGTGATAGACGAGATCCGGTCCGCGGTTCCGGCCGAGCAGATCCATGGCCGATTCCGTCTCCGTCGACGGGTCCATCCAGGCTGTCAGCGCGTCCGGTTTGAGGATTGCCGGCATGCGGTTGTGGATCGGAGCGACGGCCGGATCGGCCGGCACCGTGACGATGGCGAATGTCGCCAGATCGAGGACCTTGTTGAAGCTCATGATGCCGGCGAATGCGAAAGGTTCGAAGACCGGCGTTTCGCCCGGCAGATGGATGAGATAAGGTTGCTTGACGCCGTTTTCGGTTTTCCACTCATAGTAGCCGGTGGCCGGCACCAGGCAGCGGCCGTGCTCGAAGGCTGTCCGGAAGAACGGCTTCTCGGATGCGGTTTCGGCGCGGGCGTTGATCATCGGCCGCGATGCCGCTTCCTTGGCCCAATGCGGCACCAGCCCCCATTTGACAGGGCGAACGGCAAGCCCGTCCCTGGTGCGCGTCAGGATCTCCAATTCGTCGGTCGGCGCGACGTTGTAATTCGGGATGGGCCCGTTCTGCTTTTCAACTTCCGGTGGCAGTATGCTCAAGTATTTTCGATATTCCGCCCAGGTTCCGGTTGTAATAAACCGCCCACACATCCGCTGGTTCCTTCACAAATCCCGCTTAATCTCACTATTAGAAATATCCGGGGTGAATCAACAGGCAGGTCGGGGATCGGAGCGCCGGTCCTTGTCGAAGATCGTCAGCCATTTGCGGTTTCCCCTGCGGGTGCGGAAGAACGCCACGCATGTCTATATTCTCGACGCCGGCGATCGGGCAGTGACGACCATAGCCTATTCCAGAAACGTGCCGCATTCCTTCGACTACGCGCGGCTGGTGTGCACGGCACAGGCGCGAGCGCTGACCGACATCTTCGAGGGCAAGAATCCCGAGCGCCCGGCGGTGCCGGACAAGGCGAAGGCGCCGCCGGAAGAACTGGTCTTTGCCGTCGAACTGTGGTTCGACGACGATAGCGCGGTGCAGCAGGTGCTTGCCCGGTTCGCCAAATCGACCCATGCGCAGCTTTTTTTCGATGCCATTCGTTCGGAATATCACGGGCGCCGACTGCGGGTGCGGCGGGGCATTCGCACGATCTGGGAAACCGATACCCGAAAAAAATAACGCGACCATCTGGAGGCGGAATTCCGCCCCCAGCGGGTCGAGCCGTTGCCCCGGCCAATTACCATTAGGACCCGACCGAATGGTCATTTCCAAAAGAAAGCCGGCGACCCTTTGAACACAAAGCAATCGCCGGGAATGAAACAGCCTTTGCTTTTCTTTATGCTGCGAAACATGCGGTCACATTGCGTGAAGAATCCGGCGACAAAATTAACTCGGTGTAAGGATCTCTGACATTTTCGTGAGCGGTGCGTGATTGACAGACAGCGGTTCCGGTAACGGCATCCGTCGAACTGACCAACGGAGCGACATGGTGAAGAAAACAGAAGATTCCGTCATGCACGGAAAATCAGCGGAAACATCCTCTCCCACGGTCGGATACTGGCACCTCTGGGCCGACGAGGAGGGCGTCACACACCAGAACTCATGCCGGCTCGAAGCCTTCGAGAAAAAGACTTTCGCGCCGCCATCGCCCGACATGTGGGTGAAGCGGCTGACGGACAATGTCGACGACATTACCATTCTCGTCCTGCAGCCCGGGTGGAGCGGCGGCTGGCACCGCAATCCCCGCGCCCAGTGGATTGTCCCGCTGGCCGGCGCCTGGTTTGTCGAGAGCATGGACGGGACCCGGGTGGAGATGGGCCCCGGAGAGGCTTCCTTCGGCGAGGATCAACTGGCCCGACCCGATGCGGAGGGGCGCGAGGGCCACCGATCGGGCGTCGTCGGCGAGGTGCCATGCGTGTTGATGCTGGTGCAGGTGTCCGATCCGCCGACCGCGGGACGCCCCTGCCATCCCTAGCGGGCCGCGAGGGTTTCGGGTGGAACAATGCCGCTCGCGACAGGACGTCGGGGCACCGTCGGTTGCATTTACGTTTGCTTAACCGCAAGCGCGGGTTCGGAAACCGCCAGCCCAAATAGTCTATATCCTGAGTTGTGGGACATGTTCGAGGGCTTTCCGCGCAAGCACCTCGGCCGACGCGGAAGATTGTTTCGGGTCGGGCGCGGACAGCCGGTTATGACAGAGCAACAGGACATGTTGGATATGACGAATACCGGAAAACGGCGTGAATTTCTGCAATACGGCTCGGCTGTCGGCGCGGGTCTGGCGCTGGGCGCCTTCACCAGGACGAGCCTCGCGTCCCAGCCCAAAACGATGGCGGACAGCGATTTCCTCGGCCGGTTCGATACACCGATGAGCGATCAGGAAATCAGGAAACTGGTGGTCGGCAACACCATGGACGGAGTCACGTTCAAAGGACAGGAATATCTCGCTTATCTCGATCCTGACGGGACCGTGGACAAGATGATCGGCGAGCGTCGCGAGGTGGGACGCTGGGACATCGAGAACGGCGGGATCGGCTTTCAATTTCCGACGCTGGCCGGCGGCAATCACTTCTTCCTGAAGGTCTACCACCACAAGAACGGCGTTCTGTACAAAGGCTGGTCGCCGGACGAACAGCGCTGGGTCTGGTTCGTCACGGACCCCGGCAAAGCGGCCGAATTGGCCTAGGCTGAATCGACATTCATCGCATCCAGAGGATCGCGGCGGCGATATGTAGGAAGCTTAGGAAATGGATCGCACGTCGGTCGAAACGGGTTGCGATGCGCCTGAAGTGTTTGAGCTTGTTGAAGCAGCGTTCGACGGTGTTGCGGATTTTGTAGGCCTCGAAGTCGTATGGGATGGGCTCGTTTCGAGTTGGGTTACACGGTATGACCGCTTCCGCGCCGATGTCCGCAATCAGCGTGCGCAAGGCGTTCGAATCATAAGCTTTGTCAGCCAGGACCCGGCGGGGCGACAGTCCTTCGAGCAAGGCCGGTGCGAGAGGCGCGTCACCACGTTGACCGGGCGTGAGGATGAGGCGCAGGGGTCGGCCAAGAGCGTCGACGGCCATATGGATCTTGGTTGTCAGTCCTCCTCGGGAACGCCCCAAAGCCTGGTCCCCCCTTTTTGGCCGCCACCCTTGCCGGTGGCCGCCTGCTGGTGAGCGCGCACCAGACTGGAATCGAGCGAGACATAATCGTTGTCGGGATCGTCGATGAGATGCTCGAAGACGTTCTCCCAGACACCGGCCTCGGCCCAGCGAGAGAAGCGCTTGTGGACACTCTTCCACTTGCCGTAGCGCTCGGGTAGGTCGTGCCAGTGCGCACCTGAGCGCAGCACCCAGAGGACACCGTTGACGAAGCGAAGATTGTCCGCACCTGTGCGCCCGGGGTCACCGAGTTTGCCGGGTAAAAGTCCTTCAATACGACGCCACTGCTCGGCGGTCAGTTCATAACGCTTCGGCTTCGCCATGTTGGGGCTCCAGATCATCGATTCTGGAGCCCCATGAATCACACATCTGTCCAAAAATGAATCATGAATGTCGATTGGACCTAGCCCTCTCGGGCCGTGCGTCTGCACGGTGCTGCCGGCAACCGGTCCGGTTGCCGGGCAAGCTCATCGCTCCGTTCGAATTTCCAAAGCTTGAGCAGCGGCCACCGCGTGGACGCACCTTCGTTGCAAATCAGGTCGGAAGGACGTCACACGAGCAGGGGTCGTAGCTCGGGTACCAGTTCGCATCGCCGCCGTAGTCGTTGAATGGTACCGAGACCTCCTCTTCGCACTCCGGCTCGTCGAATCTTCCCCTCGGCTCATCCAGGTAACAACAATCCTGCTTCCAGAAGGTCCAGCCTTGCGTTGCGGCCCAGCCGCACTCGTTGTAGCTGGTTAAGCCCTTGCCGAAAAAGCCGTCGAATTTGGACGGCTCGCATGACGGTGGACCGTCATTGAACTGGTTGTCGGAGATGAACCGGTCCGGACAGATCGGCTCACGCGGTTCGCAACAGTCGAACCAGCCGGATCCGTAAGGTTTGTATTTATATGGCATGTTGATCACTCCCTATACGCGTATTGTACCAGCATCTGTTAGTTATTGCCGGGGAGTCTTCCCTCTCCCGGGTGCAACCGAAACGGGAAATGTTGTTTCCCCACTCAGTCCTCTTTTTTCCCGAATTGTTGCACCAGAGGGAAACGTTATCGAATTTAACTAATGCTGAAAAGTCCTTTTGTTTATTTCTTGTAAACTATGATTACTACGTTGCGGCCGTGTGGCTTGCGGCGCGCTGTAACTGGGCCATGACTGAGCAAAACTGGTAGTGGATTCTGTCAGATCAGGAGAGTACCAAAATATGTTGCGACTTAGCTATCGCTGTGCTGTCACAACTCGGGGCGACTGCGGCTGTGGTCCGTGGGTCCGCGCAGCGGAGTTGTTGCGACGAGGCTGATCGCCACCCTTGGATGTCCTGGTGAAGACCGCGGGCCGGTGCAGATCGATGCGGCACCGACTGAAAGGGAGCGGCTCACCGGTCGGTGTCGCGAAACACACCCCTTCCACCGGCGATGCCGAAGGCGACTTCGCCGCGTCTCATGCCGATGTCGTGCAGTTCGTAGTTGGACATATCCACCAGCATCTCCCGTTTCCTGCGGGCCTGACGATCGGCCCGGGCCTGCGCGGAAATGGGGCTGAACCTGCTCCACACGGCGCGTATCATCGCCGCTGTCATGGCATGCGTCGGGTGCGGCATTCCCAGATCGGTCATCGTCGTCATCGGATCAACTCCTCGGCCTTTGATCGGTGACGGATCCGGCTTCCCGGCTGTCACCCTGTTCCCATGGCGACAACCTATGAGGCCGCTGTTTCACTTCGATTTCAGAAAAGAAGAAACTGTGTTTCAGTCGTGTTTCATTCGAACGGGACGGGGGGCCTGTGGTCGATGCCGCCCGTCAGGCGATCGCGCCGCCGTCGACGACCAGGTGCGTGCCGGTAATGAACGAAGCTTCATCGGATGCCAGGAACAGAGCGGCGAAGGCGACTTCCCGTGGCGTTCCGATGCGTTTCAGCAGGCTTTCGTCTGCTGCCGCCGTGAGAAATTCGTCGCGGTCGGCGCCTTCGAACGCCATGTGTTTTTCAGTCGCAGGGGTGAAGATCGATCCCGGGCATACGCAATTGACGCGAATGCCGTCCGGCGCAAGATCCATTGCGAGGCACCGCGTCAACTGCAACAGCGCACCCTTCGAAGCGTTGTAGGGCACGAAGGCGGGGGCGGCGACGAGGCTGCTGACGGACGCCATGTTGACGACGGCGCCCGAGCCGGAAGCCTTGAGATGCGGTAACGCAAAACGCACGGCGTTTGCCGCTCCGACGACGTTGACACCCATGACGGTGTCCCAATCCGATGCGGATACGTCTTCGACCCTGCCGAAAACAAAGGCGGCGGCATTGTTGACGACGATATCGATGCCGCCAAGCTCGGAGGCGGCTTCGTGGACGAGGTTCTGCATCGCGGTTTCGTCCGACACGTCGGTCGGTACGCAGTGCGCCCGACCACCCCGCTGCTCAATCCTGGCGACGGTCTCCCGCGCGCCCGCCTCGTCGATATCGCCGATGACGATGTGTGCGCCCTCGCTGGCAAACAGCTCGCAGATCGCACGGCCGATGCCCGACGCTCCGCCCGTTACCATCGCCCTTTTCGATTGAAGTCTCATGGTCTTCTCCGTCGGTGTCCCTTCGCTCTGCGGCCGGCCCAGTAGCTTCGGACGCAGTCGCGCATCTTGACCGTCTCGGAGAGCACGTCTTCGAATTGCGCGTTCATGAAGGCATCGTGTTCGTATTCGATGCTCAAGAAGCCGCTGTAGCCGGTCTCCTGAAGCGCTCCGAAGAAGCTATTGAAGATCAAGGTACCGTCCTCCAGACGGGTCTGAAGCCGTCCCGGGCGCGCCTGGCGCAGATGGGCATGGCCGGCGTGCCGTGCCAGGGACTCGATTTCGGACTGACGATATCCAAGCAGCGTGAAATGCGACGGATCGAGCACCAACCCGAGTCCCGGAACCGATTGAACCAACGCCTCGGCCAACTCCGGCGAATCCAGGATCCCCTGTACATGCGGTTCGACAAGAACCGCTATTCCCAGGTCCGACGCGGCATCGACCATCGGTCTCAGCGCCTCCACCGACGCCGCCAGCGCCTCGGACCGGCTCTGCCCCGGATTGACCATGCCGGGCAGTAGCATGACCGATGACGCGCCGACGGTGCGGGCGAACATCAGGGCCGAAGCGAGATCGGCGAGGTTTTGTGGATCGGGGGGTAGCGAGAGATTGCGTTCTTCCAGATCATCACCGAACAGGTGAAAGAGATTGGCTATGTCGACGGGCAGGTCTGCGGCAATCTCGCGGCCATAGCGTTCCGGCTCGGCAAGAAGCCTGGTTTTGTCCAGGGCGGGGCGGCCGAAATACCCGAGGTCGACAGCTTCGAATCCGAGCGTTTTCGCCAATCCGCCGACCTCATGAAGCGCCAGTTCTGGAAACGACCAGCTTGCGACACTCAGCTTCATCATCGCCTCCATTCAGACAAATTTCAGTAGGTCGCGCGACCGCCGGACAGATCGAAAACGCCGGCCGTGGTGAAACTGTTTTCCTCAGACACCAGCCAGGCGATCATCGCCGCCGCTTCGTCGGCTCCGAGGAACCGGCCGCGGGGAATTTTCGAAAGCATATAGTCGATATGTTCGGACGACATTTGATCGAAAATCCGTGTGCGTACAGCCGCCGGCGTTACGCAATTGACGGCGATATTCAGATCGGCGAGTTCCTTGCCCAGAGATTTGGTCAGGCCGATGACGGCCGCCTTGGACGCGGAGTAGGCACCGGCGTTCGGATTTCCCTCCTTTCCGGCGACCGACGCGATGTTGACGATGCGGCCGTAATCCTGTGCTCGCATGGTCGGAACCACCGCACGGTTGACGAAGAATGTTCCGGTCAGGTTGACGGCGACGATCTTCTGGAACTCCTCGACAGGATAATCAGCGACGGGGGCGTTCGATCCGGCGATGCCAGCTGAATTGACGACGATATCGACTCTCCCGAAAGCATCCAGTGTCCGGGAAATCGCCGCCTCGACGCTTGCCCAATTCGCGATATCGACGCCCAACGCGACAGCGGAATCATGCAGACCTGCAGCGGTCCGCTCGGCGAGTGTCCGATCGATGTCCCAGATGGCGACCCGCGCGCCGCCGGCGGTCAATCGCCGCGCAACCGCGTGACCGATTCCCTGGGCTCCGCCGGTGACGATGGCAGTTCGATGGCTGAAATCCACTGTGTTCATCCTTTTCCGGGTGATGGAGCGGAGTCGGCGGACACCGCGGGAACGGCGTTCCGGCGTCTATCCACTTCTGTCGTAGGGGCGCACGAGATTGAGAGCGACTTTGTTGAGTTCCAGTCCGAAACCCGGGGCGGAAGGCAATTCGACATAGCCGTTCTCGGGCAAAGGTTCGTTTGCGAACAGAACGCCGAAATTGGGTTCGATCCGGTCTGCCTTCTCGCTCATCATCATGAATTCTGCTAGTTCGACGTGATCGAAAGCCATCGCCATGTAATAGCCGTAGACGCCGCAGCCATGAGGAACGAGGTCGACGGATCGGGCGCGGGCAAGCGCTGCCACTCTGGCAAATTCGGTCGGGCCGCCCATCCACATGACGTCGGGCTGGAGCAGGTCGACCCCGGTGTCGATCAGCTGTTGGAAACCAAACTGGGAGTATTCGTGCTCGCCGGTCGCCAGTTTCAGGGCGCAGCCGCGGCTTTCGAGTTTGCGAGCGAGGTTCCGGTGGCCGGCATAGTCGTCGGGCATCAACGGTTCCTCCATCCACAGCACGTTGTGGGCCTCCAGACCGGCAGCCAGTTCGGCTGCGTAGTCGACATCAAGCGCCATGTAGCAGTCCACCATGAGCGGAAAGTCGGGGCCGACCTTTTCCCTCCAGTCTCGAAAGAATGCGACGTTCAAGGCGAGGCCCTCGGGGCCCGAACTCGGCCCGTAGGGCAGTGGCAGTTTGGCTCCGTGAAAACCCAATTGCCGGGCCAGATCGGGGCGCGACGTGGTTGCGTAGACGGGCACGCGCTGTTTGGTGCGGCCTCCCATCAGATTGTAGACCGGCTCGTTCAGCGATTTGCCCATCAGGTCCCACAGAGCGATGTCGATGGCGCTGATCGCGTGCATGGCCAGTCCCTTGCGGCCGTAGTGGACCGAAGCGCGCCACATCTGATCCCAAATGTGGGTTCGGTCGCGCACATTCTGGCCCTCGACGAACAGCGACAGGTGCCTTTCGATCAAAAAGGCGGCCGCCTCGCCTCCGGTGCTGACGCCGAGGCCCACGAGCCCCGCTTCGTCTTCCACCTCGACGACCACTGTCGGCACATTGGCCAAACCCCATGAGTTGCGCGATCCCGCATATTTGGGAAACGGCGACATCGGCGTTGCGATCGGCGGGTGGCTCGTCTCGTGGTTCCAGCCGCCGTCCGGGTCGGCGCGCCCCATGATCCAGTGCGTTTCGGAGGTGTCGTGGACGTCGCTTGCGCCGTATTCGCTGGCGCGAGTCACGAAGGCACGGACTTCTCTGATGACCGGCAAACCCGTGGTCGGCAACACTTCGTCGGCCGTCGTTACGCGATTGAGAAACATGTCACCTTCCTGCGGGTCTGTTCGTTCGGCGGATAAAGGCGGCCGCCTCGCGGCCAACGGGATTGCGCGAGTCAGGAGTCGTCGATTTTTCCGCTGCGCATCTCGTCATACAAAACGGCAGCAAGCAGGATTGCGCCCTTGACGACCTGCTGCCAGAAGGACGGTACCTGAGCCAGCGTCAGGCCGTTGTTGATCATGAACAACAGCACCAGGCCGACGGCGGTTCCGACTATGGTCCCGCGGCCGCCGGAGAGGCTGGCGCCCCCGAGGATGACGGCGGTGATCACGTCGAGTTCGAACCCCATCGCAGCGGCCGGGCGGGCGTTTCCGGTGCGTGCGGCCAACACAAGGCCGGCGATGGCGGCGGTCGCGCCGCAGGTAATGTAGATGATCAACCGCCAGCGGTTGGTGTCGACGCCCGCCAGCCGTGCCGCGCGGGCGTTCGAGCCGATGGCGTAGATGTAGCGCCCGAAGGTGGTGCGCGGCATGATCACCACGAAGAACAGATAGATGGCCAGCAAGATCAGGACGATGAACGGAATGCCGGCCAGCTTGCCGGTTCCCAGTTTCAGCCAGGTCGGATTGGAAATGACGATTTCCCGACCGTCGGAAATGACGAATGCGAGGCCGCGGATGATTGCCAGCGTGGCCAACGTGGTGATCAGCGGGTTGACGCGGAAATAGCTGATGATTGTGCCGTTGGTGGCACCGATCCCGACACCCAGGCCGATGGCGCAGGCAAATGCCAACGCAATCGGAAAGCCGGCATCGAGCAAATAGGCGGCCAGCATGCCCGACGCCGCCATGGTCGAGCCGATCGACAGGTCGAATCCGCCGGCGATGATGACGATGGTTTCACCAGCCGCGGCGATGCCGACCACGACGAGCGCCTTGGCAATGTTCAGGAGATTCGCCGACGTCAGGAAATAGGGTGAGGCGAATGACAGAAACAGGAACACCACGACCAGGGCCGCGATCAGGCCCGGATTGACGGAAGTCGGACCATTGTTCGAAAGGACGCGCCTGAGCGCCTTTACAGGGCCCATCAATGGATCTCTCCCTGATCCAGCATGTCGCCGGTCATGAGTTCGGTCATCAGCGCCATGGCGTCCGCCGCAGAATGCTCGCTCGGCAGCATCTGGCCGGCAACCCGGCCGCTGCGGATCACCACCACCCGGTCGCAGACATGCAGGATGTCGGTGAAGCGGTGGCTGACAAGCAGGATCGATACTCCGCGAGCCTTGAGCTCGTCGATCATCTCCAACAGTTTGCGGATCTTCTCGGTCGAGAGCGCCGCCGTCGGTTCGTCCATCAACAGGGCTTGCGGCTTGAACTGGAGTGCCCGAGCGACGGCAACCATCTGGCGTTCGCCGCCGGACAATCCGCCGACTTCGCGCTCGACGTCGATGTCGAGCCCGAGATTGGTCACGTCTCGCTTGGCGGCCGCAGCCATGCGCGAGCGGTCAAGCACCCTGAACGGCCCGACGCGGCGTTTCAGTTCCCGTCCCAGAAAAATGTTCGCCGCGACATCCAGATCCTCGCAAAGCGCCAGGTCCTGGTAGATCATCTCGATGCCGCTGCTGCGGGCATCGAGCGGGCTGTTGAACGCGACCCTTTCGCCGAGAAAACGCATCTCGCCGTCGGTCGGCCGGTAGACGCCGGACAGGACCTTGACCAGAGTCGACTTCCCCGCGCCGTTGTCGCCGATGATCCCGACCGCTTCGGACGCGCCGATCGTGAGGTCGACGCCGTCCAGGGCCGAATGCGAACCGAATTTCTTGGTGATTCCATTGAGTTCGATCAGCGGCAAACGGGAGCCACTGTCGACTCCCTCATCCGTTCGCCCGGAGCTACTCGGCGGGATAGACATCGTTGATTCCATGTTCGCCAAGGAACCAGTGCTCAAGATGCACTTCCTGCGGGACCGGTTTGCCCTCCATTACGTCCAAGGCGATCGACACCGCATAATCCGGATATTTTTCGGGGAAATAGGCAACGCAGCCGAGGAAGTTGTTGTCCCGCGGCGGGATGCGCGTTGCTGCAACTCCGATCTCGTCGCAGCCGATTCCCACTGCAACTCCCTCCCTGCCGCTTTGGGCCAGCGCGTTGGCGATGCCGACACTGCGGGCATCATCGATGGTCGTTGCCAGAACAAAACCCGCTGCGGGGTGGGCGGTCAGCCAGTCGGTGGCCTTGGCCAGCGCCTGATCGGTCGTGCCGGCATCGATGAGTTCATCATGGATGCGGTCTGCGGGCAAGGCGCCGCAAACCGTCTGGACGCCGTCCGCAAAGCCGGACAAGCGTTCGTTCGCCGCCGCGCCCTCGGCCGGATTGATGCCGACGAGGATGGAGACGTCGTCACACCGACCCAGCGACTTCGCGTGCTCTCCGGCTGCCTTGCCGCCGATCAGGCCGCTTGCGTAGTTGTCTGCGCCCAGAAAAATCGCGTTCGGATGAACGACATCGATGCTCACCACCGGAATGCCGGCTTCGTTGAACAGATTCATCACCCCCGGGGCCGCGCCTGACTGCCAATTCGATTCGATGACGAAATCCGGCGTTTGCTGGACGATCAATTCGGCGCAGGAGATAGCCTTCTCGGCCTTGTATTCGTTGTCGCAATAGACGACTTCGAACCCGAGTTCATCCGCCAGTTCGTAGAGCCGCTTGTTGATCGCGTAGGAGAAGGGAATGGCCGCCCAACCTTCGGCGAAGCCGATCTTTTTGCCATTCGGCAGCGGCTTCAGATCGACGGCATAGGCGCCTGACGCGTCGCCGCTGACTTCGGAAAAGGCATGGCTGTCGAAATCATATTTCCAAAGCCGCCGTTCTTCCGGCAGCAGGGCTCCGGCGATGCCTCCTGCGGGTCTCGGTTCGAACGCCGATGCGTCGTCCGCGAACGCGCCGGCCGGTGCCAGCGTGCTGGCCAGCAGGATCCCAATTGCCGTGCCAAATCCGCCGATTTGGTGTGATGTTAAGCTTAACATTGTCTTGCCTCCCATTAGCTCGACTTGGATAAGATCGCGTTGAGTAGCCTCGATGGTGGTTGTGCTGTGAATGCAGTCTAATGACGTGCCCGGCGCGGATTGTTCCCGCATGCCCTTTGATGTTAAGCTTAACATAACGGCTCGCAATTGCAATAGCGGTCGCGGCGAACAGTATTCGGAGGACGTGAATGAAGCGGCAGCAGGGCAAGCCCGCGAGCAGACCAAACCTGGGCGACGTCGCGAAACGCGCCGGCGTTTCGGCGATGACGGTTTCGCGTGCCCTGAGCCAGCCGCAGAAGGTCGCGCCCGAAACGCTGGATTTGGTTCGCAAGGCCGTCGACGACCTCGGGTACCTGCCCAATCTTGCGGCCGAGACGCTGCGATACAATCAGAGCCGCGTGATCGTGGCCATGGTGCCGACGATCAATCACTCGATTTTCAGCGATACGATCCAGGGGATTTCGGACGTGCTCGATCAGGCCGGCTATCAGCTGCTGCTCGGGAACTCCGGGTACGAGCCCGAGCGCGAGGAACGGCTGGTCAAAACCCTCCTCGGACACAGACCCGATGGGGTTATCCTGACCGGCACGCTGCATACTGCGGCTGCCAAGAAATACCTGGTTTCCGCCGCCGTCCCGGTGGTCGAAATGTGGGATATCGATCCCGACCGGATGGACATGGCGGTTGGTTTCGACAACGTCAAAGTCGGCTACGAAATTGCCATGCATCTCATCGACAAGGGCTACCGGCAGCTGGGATATGTTTCGACGACCAGCGAACACGAAGCGCGTGAAAAGCGTGCCCGGCTTCGCAGTCAAGGCATCCTGCAGGCTATCTCCGACGCCGGTTTGCCCGCACCCGTGCGCGTCAGTGTACCGGATCCGCTTGATATCGACGCCTGCGGCGTGATCGCCGCAGATTTCGTGGCTTCGCAGCCAGGCATCGATGCCGCGGTTTGCGCCAACGAGATCATCGGAATCGGTGCGCTGGTCGAACTGCAGAAACGCGGCTGGAAGGTGCCCGACGAAATCGGGATCGCTGGTATCGGCGACGCCAACTTCACGGCGCTCGTGCAGCCCGGTCTGACGACCGTTCATTTCCCCGGCTACGAAATCGGGCGACGCGCGGCCGAACTTATCCTGTCGAGATTGTCCGGCACATCCGACAGAAGCGATTGCGTCGATATCGGTTTCGAAGTGGTCGAAAGAGGCAGCACGAAATCACGGAGGCCGACGTGAGACAGTCGAACTCAAACGGCCAGAATATTCCGGATAAGTCTTTGAAAAGATGGTGGGCGTGACTGGGATTGAACCAGTGACCCCTACGATGTCAAAATTGTGCCCCTGGCGGAAACCCCTGCTTTTCTGGGAAAGGGGAACTACGTAAATCGGCGATTTCGGCACTTTGTGCACTCTTTGTTCGCTTTTTCCGGTTCATTGAACCAGTGAGCACTACGTAAGTTCTTATATAAGACTCAAATTGGGGCCGGTCAGAACTCCAGCGCCGCGGCGGCGCGACGCAGATGGCCCGGGGAATAACGGGCATAGGTGCGCTCGGTCACGGCGCTGTCTCGGTGACCGAGATACGGCCGATCTCAGACATCCGGATGCCGGCCTCCGCCATGAGTACCGCCGCTGTGTGGCGCAGCACATGCGGAGACACCGTGGCCGGATCGAGGCCGGCGCGCGACGCCGCGGTCTTCAATCCGCGTTTGACAGACTTCACGCGGCCGCCGCCATACTCGACGACAAAGGGCGAGACGGCCGCCGACCGAGCTTCGCGCAACGCATCGGTGAGCGTGACATTCATCGGCACCACGGCACGGCCCTTGCGACGTTTCGTTTCGAAAGGGTTGCGCAGATCGATAAGACCGCGTTCGAAAACGACCTGGTCCCAGGTCAGTCCCAGAACGGCTTCGGCCCTGGCCGCCGTCGTCAACATGATGACGATCGCCAGGCGCACATGCGGAGCTGCGGCGCCGGCGATAAGTCGGTCGGCCTGGTCGCGCGTCAAGTAGAGGTCCTTCGGCGCCGGTTTCTGTGGACGCTCGATATAGGGCGCTGCGGCAATGTATTTGCGGCGCGCTGCCCAGACCAGGACGGTCCGCAAATGCCCAAGCTCGGTGTGTATGGTGCCGTCGCCGATTCCGGCTTTGCGGCGTGCTCTGGTGTGGGTTCGGCAGTCCTCGATGCGTCGGCGGTGACCGGCCGACCAGGTGTCGACCAGGCCGCTACGGAGTGGCTATGTGCGCCGGCCGACGCGGCCAGGAAGGTCCTGGAGGTGCTTGGCTATGATCCGATGTGGATCGCTTATGACGCCGGTCAGGTCCTGACCGGCGTCATCTTCATTCATCGGTGGAATCTCACACGCTTGCGGGTCGCCTGCCTCGACGGCCACGCGGAACTTTTCCGGAGGGCTGAATAAAATGGATCCTGTCTGGCAATGGCTGATCGGTCTTAGCGCGACCAGTACCGGGTTGTCGCCGGCATGCTGATCGCGGCGTTTCGCAACGTCTATCAGAAGATCTCCAGGGGCGACAGCGCACTGCACAAGCGCATCGACGAGGTCAAGGACGACTATGTGCGGCAAGACCACCTGGACAGCCACATCGGCCATCTGAACCGCCGGCTTGACGACATGATCGCGGAGAGCCGCGGCCGTCATGCCGAGCTGAAGGAACTGGTCAAGGATGCGTTGAGGTAGGGCGGCGGCGGAGCTTTCTTCCGGGAGAAAAAGAGCGGCGCCCCCTCGGGAGGAATGGGCACCGCTCTTTTGACAGTCCCGGCATTTGCCTTGCCTTCGACCGCACGGCCGTCGCGCTAATTTGAAATCTTCAAAAACAGCATTCCGGATCGCACAATCCGAACACCGGTTGACCAAGTCCATTGCAACGCCTCGCGTCGCGCGAAAGCGCATCGTCTTGGAGGATCACCGGCATGCGGTTGTTGATCTCCGCAATGTTCGGCGAGGGTGCCAGTGTCACGATCGCGAACGACCGCATGTCGAGCGTCTTGTTGTAGGACATGATGCCGGCGAAGGCGTAAGGCTCAAACACGGGCGGATCGCCGATGGCCCCCGGGGTAGCGTCACATCAAAACTCAAACCTTGAATTGGCCCATTATTGAACAACCGTAGTCGCTTTGGCGGGTCTCTGGATTATCGTATCACAAATGCCGGGTCGTGGATAAACATAGCGCTTGCGGAACCGCATGCACGGCATTTCCACCAGTCTATGTCCGGCATAGGCGATCGGTATCATCGCAAAGAAACTCGGAACTGCGGCCAGGAGAAGAACATAGGGGTTCGACAGGGCAATCAGGTACCGGTCGATCCAGATCGCGAAATAGTCGACCACGAAAAAGTGCAACAGGTAGATCGCGTAGGCATAGGTGCCGATACTTGCCACAGCGCTCGATGCCATCCCGCGACGATGGCGCAAAGAGTTATCGTACCAGGCGATCAACGATCCATAGGCTAGCCCTTCGACGGTAGGCAGAAAAACCCAAATGGCTGGATGGGCCGAGCCGGCTGTTGCATAGTACCCACCGTGCAGATCGAACAGATACCACGTCACCAGGAACGCACTTCCAATCAGCAGGGCTAGCCAGTTTTTGCCGGCAAACCAATGGCGGTTCTGGAACGCGACAATTCCAAGCAGGAACTGATCAATCCTCCCGACAATCGTCAGGTACGCATAGTACTGGACGTCCCCGGAGTGTGCGTAAATCAACGCGCGGCTGAGCGTGAAAATCAGAAGGAGATAGACAAAATTGTAGCGGTTGCTGCCGAGCACAATGAGCAGCAGGGGCAGGACCAAATAAAAATGGAACTCGACGGTTATCGACCAGCCGCCTTGGGGGAGCGTGGGCAGCAAGATCCCTGAGGCAAGCCTCTTGAAGAACTCGAACTCCAGTTTGGCATTGTGCCAATCCAGCAGCGCCATCAGTGCGATCGCCACCAACAGTAGCGGTAGTAGCCGGACGATGCGGTTCCAGATGAACAACCGGTAGTCGATCGATCTTCCGTCCAACAGCTTGGCAAACAGATATCCACTGAGCGTCATGAACAGGGCCACGCCCGTATGACCTTCGGTGAAGATCGAAAGCGGGAAAACCAGAGGTGCAGCTTTGTTCGCTTCACCAAACCGGATGAAGTGCCAGACGAAAACCAGGAATATGGCGATCGCCCGAATGTGATCCAACGCTGGGTAGTATCGTTCGCTTGACGATTTCAAAGGAGCAACTAGCCA
The DNA here is from genome assembly GCA_963921345.3 of Rhizobiaceae bacterium. Lineage (GTDB taxonomy): Bacteria > Pseudomonadota > Alphaproteobacteria > Rhizobiales > Rhizobiaceae > Hoeflea_A. Next base: position 224,205 of record OZ001228.1, read on the forward strand.
TCTGATCGAACATAGTCGCCCCTCGAATACGCTCCCATCGATTAGCCAAAACTAGCACGCGAAACTTAAGTTTGGCCTAACTTACGGGTTGTATGCTGCGAGCCCGCCATTGCGGTTTCTGCCGAGGTCTGGGTCATGAGCAAAGCGGTCGTCGGCCTGTGGTGCCAAAATCGCATTCCTAAAGCCGATGGTAGAGGGTTAGGCGGCGCCATGATGCCGGCTTTCTACCCGGTTCAAAACATGCGCTCATTCCCACAAAAAAGGGACTTTCCGGTTCATTGAACCGGGTGGGGACTATGTAAATTCCTGCTAAGTCTTTGAAAAGATGGTGGGCGTGACTGGGATTGAACCAGTGACCCCTACGATGTCAACGTAGTGCTCTCCCGCTGAGCTACACGCCCATCCGACCGGGCGCATACACCATAGAATGTGGCTGAAGGTCAAGCCCCATCTGACACCGTCAGACGATAATTATGCCGCTTGCAGAATCTTTTCGACTTCGTTGACCAGATCGCGCAGATGGAACGGCTTGGACAGCACCGTAGCGTTCTTCGGTGCATCCGATTCGGGATTGAGCGCAACGGCAGCAAATCCGGTGATGAACATCACCTTGAGGTCGGGGTCGAGCTCGGTGGCGCGGCGCGCCAGCTCGATGCCGTCCATCTCCGGCATGACGATATCGGTCAGGAGCAGGGCGAAGGGTTCCTCGCGCAGGCGCTCATAGGCGCTGGCGCCGTTGTCGAAGGACTGCACGGCATAGCCGGCCTTTTCCAAGGCCTTGACCAGGAAGCGGCGCATATCATCGTCGTCTTCCGCAAGCAGGATTTTCATGCTGTTCCCCATGCCCCTCAATTGCGCGCCGCCGCGCAACAACCTGTTCAACAAGCGCCCTTCCACACCAGCGTGCCGGGTTGGCCGCATAGCACGCAGGTGCCCGCCATTCAAACCGATGCAAGTAAATATCAGGTGAATTTTGACCCTTTGTGGGCCACCCGGGTTCTTTTGAAGCCTGCCATCCGAACGTCTGAAGCATGCCATCCGAACGTCGGTGGCATTGCGGCCGCAGTGCATGGCGTGAAGCCGGCAAAAGCGGTGCCGCGTCTCAAAAAAGGCACATCTTCGCAGTAGATCGGCGGGAGCGTCACCGACCGTATGGACTTCGCTGTTTGCAACTGGCAACATGATGCGGGGGAGTGATTTGCGGGCGGCGACCGGCGCAGCGACGAGACAAGGCCGAAGCGAGGCCGAACGGGAGTGAGTCATTGACCGACGACAGTTTTTTTGGTCATCCGCCATTCGAAATTCAGGTACCGGACGACCAGACTGTTCCCTTCGTCTTCAATTCTCCGCACAGCGGCCGCACCTACCCGCATCCGTTTCTTTCCGAATCGCAACTGGACGCCATCGAAATCCGGCGGTCGGAAGACTATTTCGTCGACGAGCTGTTCGGCGCGGCGGCCGACCTCGGAGCGCCGCTGCTTGCCGCGCATTTCCCGCGCGCCTTTATCGACGTCAACCGCGAACCCTACGAGCTCGATCCGAGAATGTTCGACGGGCCCGTGCCGGCCTTCGTCAATTCCAGTTCGCTGCGGGTGGCCGGAGGGCTCGGCACCATCCCCAGGCTCGTAGCCGAGAACATGGAGATCTACGGCCGCCGCATGCCGGTCCGCGATGCCCTGCGGCGCATCGATGCGCTCTATCGCCCCTACCACGATCGGCTGCGTCAACTGCTGGTGAAGACCCATTCGCTGTTCGGCTACGGGGTGCTGATCGACTGCCATTCCATGCCGGCCAATGCCCAGGCCGGATCGAAGAACCGGCCGGATTTCGTTATCGGCGACCGCTACGGAACCAGCGCCAGCGAGGACCTGTCGCAACTGACCATCGAGATTCTGCAGGACCTCGGCTATACGGTGTCGCGCAACAAGCCCTATGCCGGCGGCTTCATCACCGAACATTACGGGCGGCCTGGTCGCGGCCTGCATGCGCTGCAGATCGAGGTCAATCGCGGGCTTTATGTCGATGAGGACACGCTGGCCAAAACCGCCGGCTTCGAAACCCTGCAGGCGGACCTGACGCGGTTCATGACCCTGCTGACCGAGCTTTTCGCCGGAGACAGCCCGCAAATCGCCCTGGCCGCCGAGTAGTCCGGACCGGATCGGCTTCCCGCAAAAAAAAGACCGCACCATTTGGAGCGGTCAAATCTAGGGAGGAAACGCCCGAACGGGCGATGCAGTTTGTTGACTGCATGGTCAATATATTTTTGCGCTGCACAAAAGTCAAGCTCTTCACGGACGAATCTTTCGCAAGTGCAGCATACTTTGGTCGCAGGTGGCACCTCATTTTGGCGGTGCATGCCCGCGCCATTTGCTCTATGAACGGGACGCCTCTTTCAGGCAGTCCCCGCGGTCGTCCTTGCCTGCCCACTCGCACTCAGGAAGAATCATGCAGCCCGATCTGGATTTTTTGCACGAACTGGCCGATGCCGCTTCCGCCGAAACGCTGCCGCGTTTTCGCAACGGCACTGCCGTCAGCAACAAGCTGGAGGGCGGCTTCGATCCGGTAACCGAGGCCGACCGTGCCGCCGAAGCGGCGATCCGGGACCGCATCAAGGCGCAGTTTCCGGACCATGGCATCATGGGCGAGGAATATGGCAGCGAGGGGCTCGACAGAGAGTTCGTCTGGGTGATCGACCCGATCGACGGGACGCGCGCCTTCATCTCCGGGCTGCCGGTGTGGGGAACCCTTATCGGGCTCTATCGCAACGGCCGCGCCTTTCTCGGACTGATGGATCAGCCGTTTACCGGCGAACGGTATGTGGCGGATCCCGACGGCGCCCACTACCGCGGTCCGGGCAGGCACGGCCGGATCGAATCCCGACCCTGCGCCGGACTGGCCGAAGCGACGCTCTTCACCACCTCGCCGCATCTTTTCGACGGCGACCAGGAGGCCGCTTATCGGGCAGTGGAAACGAAGGTAAACCTGTTTCGCTACGGCTGCGACTGCTACGCCTATACGCTGGTCGCCTCCGGCAATGCGGACCTGGTCATCGAAAACGGCCTCAAGGCCTACGATATCGGCGGCCTCATCGCCATCCTCGAATCCGCCGGCGCCGTTGTCACCGACTGGCAGGGCGGCCGGCCCGAACAGGGCGGAAACATCCTGGCTGCCGGCAGCCGTGAGGTTCACGAGGAAGCGCTGGCCCTGTTGAAGGGCTGATTGCTCATCCATCTTCCGATGGATTTCGCGACCTTTTCGCGCCCGCTATTCTGATTCCGCGAAGATCAATGCGGCAACCTTGCCGCGGCCGTCGACGTCCAGTCGGGTCAGGACGGCATGAACGTGATCCTTGGTGGTGGCCAGAGAAATGCGAAGCTCCCGCGCGATCTGCTTGTTGGACAGGCCCCTGGCGAGGCAAAGGGCCACTTCCTGCTGGCGCTTCGTCAGACGGCCGCCGAACGGGTCCGTTCTGCTTTTCTGGCGGGCGACCACCACGGGCGCACCGACGATCTCCGTGGCACGCAGGTCGATGTCGATCTGCAGCTGTTCGGTGTCGATGCGAGACAGGGCCGGCAGAGCCTCCCAGGCTCCGGCCGACCCGCCGGCGTCGACCAGCGCATCCAGGGCATCCCGGACCCGAAGCGCATTGTTACGATCCAACATGTCAATTTCCTCAGGAGGCAATCCATGACCGGAGTTCCCATCGAAGTGAGCAATTTTTTCCTGGCAATGCAAGCCGGCAAGACGAGCTACGACGCCATCGCCGCCTGCTTTTCGGACGAGGCGGTTTATGTCGAACCGTTTACCGGCGAATCGCGCACCCATCGCGGCAAGAACGAAATCATGAAGGCGATGGCTCTCGGCTGGGAAATGCCGATGGTCGACACGCGCATCCGCATCGACCGGGCGGCTGCCACCGACGGCGAAGTTCATATAGAGTGGACCTGTTTTTCACCGTCGCTGCCGGGCGGCAAGGGGCACGGTCTCAACCGGTTCACGCTGCAGGACGGCCTGATTGTCAGCCTGGTCACGACGTTGCGCGAAGGGGAGGCGGAATGAACAGAAATCCGGATGTGGATGCCTGGCTGGCAGACTACGACAACCCTATGAAGCCAGTGGTCGCGGCCATGCGCGATCATATCCTGCAATGCGACAATCGCATTACCGAAGCGATCAAGTGGCAGGCGCCGACCTTCATCTACAAGGGCAACATCGCCAGCTTCTTCCCCAAATCGAAGAAGCACGCCAGCCTGATGTTTCACAAGGGTGCCGAGATCCCCGGCGCCTTCGCCCATCTGGAGGGCGACGGCAAGGAGACTCGCTCGCTCAAGGTGGCGAGCCTCGACGACCTTGCCGGCAAGGCTGACGAGCTGGCGGCCGTCTGCATCGCCTGGTGCGACATGCGCGACGGCGGCTGATCGAATCCCGACCACCCGGTCTCTCCCCGACAGGCCTTCCTGCTAAAGTTTGCCTGGAAAGCGTCCAAAACCGCCGCTACGGTCCAAACGCAAGTTCATTGGAGAGAACAAACATGGGTGCCGGATCGCCTGACCGAAGACGTTTCCTTGCCATGCTGATGGCATCGCCGATGCTGGTGCCGGCCGCCAGGGCCTCCGAATCCGGACCGATCGGCAACGTGACCGCGCTGGAAGGGCAGGCGATGGCGATGCGAAGAACACGGGAATATGAGCTGTCGGTCGGCTCCGAGGTGATGGTGCGCGATGTCGTCAAGACCGGCGAATCGAGCTTTCTGGCCATGCTGTTAGGCGGTGAGACAACGATTCGTCTGGGTGCCCGGGCCGAGTTGCTGATCGACGAGTATATCGCCGAGATCCGCGGCACCTTCGACCTGTCGCAGGGCGCCATGTTGTTCGACCGCCCGGAGGACGCACCCAAAGCGCCCACCACCGTGATGACGACCTTCGGTCAGCTGGGCGTGCGCGGCACCCGCTTTTTCGCAGGTCCGAGCGCCGGTACCTTCGGTGTCTTCGTGGACCGTGGCCAGCTCGATGTCAGCGCCGCCGGACGATCCGTCGTGCTGGGCGCCGGCGACGGCGTCGATCTGACATCCGGAGGAATTGACGCTGCGGGCGTGCAGCAATGGTCGCAACAGCGAATCGACGAGGCCTTTTCCAGTGTTGGCATCTAACCCGCAAGAAACCGTCTACGCCGACGGACCGCTGTCGGCCGATACGCCGCTTCGGTTCGGCGACCCGCTTCCGACTGAGGCCGATGTGGTGGTGATCGGCGGCGGAGTGATCGGCATCTTCACCGCCCTCAATCTCGCCCGGCGGAAGAAGCGGGTCGTCGTCTGCGAGAAGGGCCGCATTGCGGCGGAGCAGTCGTCACGCAACTGGGGCTGGATCCGGCAGCAGGGCCGCGACGAGGCCGAACTTCCGATCATGATGGAGGCCATTCGGCTGTGGCACGAGGTCAGTGCCGAGCTCGACGGGACGATCGGGTTTTCGCGTCAGGGCATCACCTATCTGGCCAGCAGCGACAGCGAACTGGAGGGGTTGTCGAACTGGCTGGAAATCGCGCAGCGCCACGACCTCGACAGCCGCCTGTTGTCGAGACGGCAGGTCGACGAGTTGATCGACAGGTCGGGCGAGCGCGACTGCCATGGCTGGACCGGCGGGATAACGACGGGAAGCGATGCGCGGGCCGAACCGTGGCTGGCCGTTCCTGCGGTTGCCCGGCTGGCGCAACGGGACGGGGCGGCGGTTAGGGAAAACTGCGCCGTGCGCGCGCTGGAAATCAGCGCCGGTCGGGTGACCGGTGTTGTCACGGAGGAAGGTTCGATCCGGACCGAGCAGGTCGTGCTGGCCGCCGGTGCCTGGTCGTCGCTGTTTGCCCGCAACCACGGCATCGCCTTCCCGCAGCTCAGCGTCTGCTCGACCGTCGCCCGCACAGCTCAGCTGCCCGAGTTCATGCAGGGAAATGCAGCGGATGAAGAATTCGCCATCCGCCGCAGGCGAGACGGCGGGTACACGATTTCGCTGACCGACACGAACCGGTTCTTCATCGGTCCCGACGCCTTTCGTCACGCGGTCAAATACCTTCCCGCCCTGAAGACGAGCCCCAAGGACACCCGGTATCGTCCGTGGGCTCCGTCGGGCTATCCGGACTCCTGGACCGTCAGCCGAAAATGGGCGGCGGACGAGCAGTCGCCGTTCGAAACCATGCGTGTCCTGGATCCGGCTCCCGATCCGGCCGCCGTGTCGCTTGCCCGCCAGCGTTTCGAGCGGCGATTCCCCTCGATCGGCCAGCCGAAAATTCTGGATGCGTGGGCCGGAATGATCGACGCCATGCCGGACGTCGTTCCGATCGTCGACCGGGCCCCGGGTATGGATGGCCTGATCGTTGCCACCGGAATGAGCGGTCACGGCTTCGGTATCGGTCCGGCCTTTGGTCGCATCCTGGCCGACATGGTTGCCGGCGATCCGGCCGGTCATGACATGAGCCGTTTCCGGTTTTCCCGCTTCACCGATGGCAGCAGGCTGGTGGTCGGCCCGGGACTCTGACCTTCACTCTAATCCACCGAATAGGCGCGGATCGTGCCGATCCCGCGCAACTCGAGGTCGCCCATGTCTCTCAGGTCCGAAGCTCCGGCGAGCGCCTGTGCCCCGGGTCCGATCAGAATCGACGTGCCGAGCCGCTTGTTTGCCTCCTGCAGGCGGGCGGCCATATTGATGGATGAACCGAAGGCGGCGTAGTCGACCTTGCCGCTGCCGCCGACATCGCCGAGAACCACGTTGCCTGTTTCGATGCCGATGCGGGTACGGCCGAAGCCGACCCTGTCCGCCAGGCCGGAGGATCGGAAATCCTTGGAAAACGACCTGATGTCACGGGCGCAGGCTATCGCGGCATCGGCATGGTCGGCCAGGTCGACCGGCGCGTTGAACAGGGCGTGCATGCCGTCGCCGATGGTCTTGTCGACCATGCCGCCGTGACTGACGATGATCGCGGTCAGACCCTCGAAATAGCGGTCGAGAAGGCCGATCAGGTCGGCCGGCGTGATCTTCTCCGTGGTGGTGGTGAACCCCTCGACATCGGTAAACAGGGAGGTGGCGATCCGCTGCTCGCCCTTGAGTTTGAGAAGATCGGGTTCGGCAACAAGCCGACTGACAACCGGTGCCGGAAGGCGTTGCTCGAAGCGCTGGCGGATGACCGCCTCGCCGATGCGCACGGCGGAGAACTGGATTGCGCTGGCGGCGACACCCCCCACTGCCATAGCGAGCACCGGCGCGATCGGAGCAAGCACCACGTTGCCGGCGTGGTAGGCCGCCAGGCAGGCGCCGAGCCACGCCAGCAGAACGATGCCGCCGACGACGGAAGCCGCCAGCGGCCGGGTCGTGGCCACGACGAAGGCCATGAGGACGCCGAAAAGGCAGGCCGCGACGAGCGAGATCTGCATGGCCCAGCGGGGCGCCGTCGGTGCCGAACCGAGCAGCAGGTTGGTGGCGAAATCCGCGTGGATCTGGACGGACGGTTTGACCGGGTCGCCGGGCGCCGGCCGCAGGCCTCCGAGTTCAGCCGCACTCGAGCCGACAAAGGCGATCTTTCCGGCGATGCGCTCTGCCGCGACCGACCTGGCCAGAATTTCGGTGGCGGAAATCGTGCGCGCCGCTTGCTGATCGCGCGTGGCGAAACGCAGGATCACGTTGCCGCCGCCGTCGAGCCTGGTCTGGCGGCTGCCGACACGCAGTTGCGGCGGGTTGCCGAGCAGAAACACCGCGCCGGCTCTTTCGGCCAGCCGCAGAGCATCGACGGCCAGCGATGGAAAGGGCTGGCCGGCAACGGTGACCACCGCCGGCGCTTTGCGGATCAGAGCGTCGAAATCGCCGGCCAGCGACTGGTTCGACAGCCCCGTAGCGGCTTCGACGAGAGGTGCGCAGGAGGTTTCCGCTCCGACGGCACGCCAGATCTCAGGCAGCCTGACAGCGGAATCGACGGCGACCGGGCTGCGAACGGGTGGCGGTTCGGTGGGGATTGCCGACAGCAGGAACCCGCTGGTGGCCCTGCTGTCGCCGATCGCAACCAGCAATTCGCGGATGCCGGGCTCGGCAAGGTCGCATGGCGGTTCCAGAACCAGATCGAGCGCGATCGAACCGGCGCCGAGAAAATTCAATTGTTCGACCAGTTCGGCAAGCCGGTCGCGCGACAGGCGCCGCCCTTCGAAGCTGTCGAGGCTGGCACTGTCGATGTCGATCACGACGATATCGTCGGTGGCCGGCGGCGGCAGGATCGAGGCGACGATGTCGATGGCCGGCTGCTCGATGATGTCCGAAAATTGCGTTGGCATCAGCCAGAACAGCACCGGAACGAGCAGGGCGGCGAGGCTGCCCAGCGTGCCCGATCGGATCTCGCGTCTGCCGATTTTGATCGGTCGCCTCAAGTCAGCATCGCTCGGTTTGCATGGCTTTGCCGGCGAAACTAGACGAACGGCCGAAGGGTCGCAATGCGGTCCTGGACGTCAGCCTTCCTGGGTCGTCAGCTCGCCGTGCACGGGCATCTTGCGGCCCGGCAGGAACAGTGCCGACACGAAGACGATGGCGGCACAGCCGGCCAGCAGCAGGTACTGGATGTCGAAGCCGAGACCGCGACCATGCATGAAGGCGATCAGCGGTACCACCGCCGAAGCCATGCCGAGCGACAGCACATATTCGACGGACATGATGCGCGACCGCAGGTCGGAGCGGATGTAACGGCCGAGCAGCCAGCTGGTGATCGGTATGCCGGCAAAGACCATGGTCACCAGCAGGAGGGCGAGACCGAGCGCGGTCCATCCCTCGGCGCCGGCAAGCAGGGTCAGGAGCAGGCATTGCCCGGCCAGCAGCGTGGCGAGGATCGGCCGCGCGCCGAACCGGTCGAGCAGTTCGCCGACGGGCAGTTGGGCGAAGGCGGCGACGGCGAAGACCAGTCCGGCGGAGGCGCCGACCCAACCCAGCTCGCCGCCGGCCGCGACGAGCCGTTCGTCGAAGAATTTCGGCAGCGACACGGTAATGGCGTTGAAGATGAAGCCGCTGAATAGCGCGGCGATACAGACCACCGCGAAAATCACGTATTGGGTGCGCAGGTCGACCGCGATCGGCGCTTTGACGGCCGTCCGGTCGAACGCTGCGTTGTTGCGGCGCGCCTTGCGGTCGTTCAGGAACATGGCGGCGCCCATGGCGATGCCGAGTATGCCGGGCACCGCGAAAGCGCTGCGCCAGCCCCATTGGTCGGCTAGCAGTCCGGTGACGACCGCGGCACCCGCAAGGCCCATATTGCCGAAGACGCCGTTGACGGCGAGCGCCCGTCCGGTGCGTTTGCCAAGGTCTGTGACCAGTGCCACGCCGACCGGGTGATAAATTGCGGCAAACAGGCCGAGCAGACCGAGGCCGGCGGACAGGGAGAGCGGTCCGGTCGAAAGGGCGATCAGCAGGCTCGAGCATCCACCGCCGACGAAGAACAGCATTATCAGCTTCATGCGGTCGAACCGGTCGCCCAGCCAGCCGGCCGGCAGGGTTCCGGCGGCGAACATGACGTATAGCGGCGTGCCGAGAACCAGGGTGTCGGCATAGCTCATGTCCCAGGCCGGTGCGATGGCAAGCGCCGCCGTCGGAAAGATCAGCAGCAGGAAGTGATCGAAGAAATGCGCCAGGTTGACGAACTGCAGCGCGGTGGTGCGGGTCATAACGGGTCCTTGGGAGAATACCGAGCTTGCAATCTAGCGGCCGGGCGACTTACTGTCTGTCGACGGAATGACAAATACTATCGCCAAGGTGACATCACGACAGGTCGAAGGACGGGCCACCACCTATGAGGCGGGCACCCATATCATGCCACATGCCCATACCGGCCATCAGATCGTCCACGCCATCAGCGGTGTGATGCGGGTCTTCGCCCAGGAGGCGAGCTGGGTGTTGCCGCCGGGCAGGGGGCTGTGGGTGCCGGCGCGCGTGCCGCACGAGATCCGCTGCATCAACAGCATCGAGATGCGCACCGTCTACCTGGACGGGAGCATTCGCGCCGACCGGCCGACGGTGGAGGTCATCGGCATCTCGCCGCTGATGCGCGAAATCCTGGTGCGCTTTGCCGAAGGCTGCTCCGATCGACAGATTCCGCATCTGGAGGCGCTCCTGCTCGACGAAATCACGACGACGGCGGCCGAACCGTTCCGGCTGCCAATGCCGCGCGAGCCGCGGATCGTCGAACTGGTCACGCAATTGCGCGACAGTCCGGCCGACACCACATCGCTGTCCGCATGGGCCGACCGCCTGGGCCTGTCGCAGCGCAGCCTGATCCGCCGCATTCGGACGGAAACCGGCATGTCGTTTCGTGAATTGCGGCGCCAGGCACGGATCATGGCGGCACTGGAACGGCTGGCGCTCGGCCAGCCGGTGACGCAGGTTGCGCTCGATGTCGGGTTCGAGAGCCCCAGCGCCTTCGCCCACGCTTTTCGCATGGTGACCGGCGCAACGCCGCGACACCATGCCGGATGACGGCCAGCGGCAATTTGCGCCGAGCCTCGTGCCAAAAAAATTCTTCGCCACAAAAGTCACAGCGGCCGGAATTGCCCGTCTAACCCTGTGATCGCCCCGAAAGGTGGGGCGCAACACAGGAGAAGTCGCATGAACAAGATGCTTGCAACGGCAGTGGCCGCCGGGACTCTGGTCGGCGGTGCCGCCGCGTCCGACGACCGGGCCTACCTGGAGTTCGTCGTCTATTCGGTGCACGACGCTGCCGGCTTTCCGGCCACCCGTGCCTCCGCGGCGCGTCAGATCGAGTCCGCGGCTGACGGCTTTTTGTGGTGGAAGCGCCTGAAGGGCGAAGACGGCCGGTTCGCCGACATCGTTGCCTGGGAAAGCCCGGAAGCCGCGCGGGATGCCGCCAAGCTGGTGGAAAGCGACGAGCGGTTCCGCCCGCTGATCTCGGCCATCGATACGACCGTGCATTTCGGGCATTATTGGGCTGATGCCGAGGCCGGCACGCTTTCGCGGCAGCTCGACGACGGGCCGGTTGTCGAAATCGCGCTTTACACCGTGAAGGACCCGACCGTTCATGCCGAGATCCACGCCGAGCTCTACACCCACCTGGCGAAGCGCGACGGGCTGGTCGGCGGTGCCCGATTGCAGCGCGACGGTGCGGAAAAGGGCTTCGGCGACCTGCTGGTCTGGCGTGACGTTGCCGCCTATGAAGCGACCGGAAAGGCATTGATGGAAATGCAGGAACTGGCGCCGTTTTTCGAGGGGACCGACGAGGACATCGTCTTCGCCCTGTTCGAGAAGGATCCGGCCGAATGACCGAACGGCCGAACCCGCTGGCCGCATCCGCCGCGCATGACGCGGCGGATGCCGATCTCGCCCGGCTTGCCGCCGGCGGGGACCGCGATGCGCTGGAGCAACTGGTGCGCCGCCACCAGCGCTGGGTCTACAACCTCGCGCTGCGCTTCATGCTCAATCCGGACGACGCTGCCGACCTGGCACAGGAGGCAATGATCCGCATCGTCACCCGTATCGGCCAGTTCCAGGGCCGGTCGTCGTTCCGCACCTGGGCCTACAGGATCGTCGCTAACTGCTTCACCGATGCCAAGCGCGGCCGGCTGGAGCACGCCATTACCGGCTTCGACGATTATGGCGCGGAACTCGATGCGCTGCCGCTGCAGCCGCTCGATCTTCCCGCGGAGTACGAACCGGAACGGGCGCTGATCGTCGAAGAGGCGAAGAATGGCTGCATGTTGGGTATGCTTCTATGCCTGAGCCGGCCCCAGCGCCTGGCCTATATTCTCGGCGAGATCTTCGAGGCGCCGTCTGACGTGGCCGCGGATATCCTCGGCCTCAGTCCGGCGGCTTTCCGCAAGCGGCTGCAGCGCGCGCGTGCCGACCTCACGGCCTTCATGACCGACAAATGCGGCCTGATCAACGAGGCCAATCCGTGCCGCTGCGAGAAAAAGACCAGGGCGTTCATGGATGCCGGCTGGCTCGATCCGGACAAGATCAAGTTCGCCAGCCGGACGCTGGAGCGGATGAGCGCCCAGGTGCCGGTTGCATCGCGGCAACTGAACCGGCTGGTCGACGAGAAATATGCGGCGCTGTTTCGCGACCATCCGGCCTACGAGGGCAGGGACCTGGCTGGCAATCTCGGCCGCATGCTGCAGGACCAGGCGACGCGCACGGCCTTCGGCCTGGACGAGCCGTAAAGGATCGGTGTCTCACATCGGCGGATAAAGCCGCATCCGATTGCGTGTCAGCCGAAAGTCTAAGATCCGGCTGTCTGGTGTCCGCCACATTTCATCTCCACCTGCGGGTCAAGCGTCCCCGACAAGGGACAGAACCAACCCGCTAGGAGGAATTGCATATGATGAAATCCCTGCTTCCCGTCGCGGTCATGGCGACGTCGCTGGCCGCCGCCCCGGTCGCTCTCGCTGCCAACAGCGACAGCACTGCGATCGACGGTACCTATCTGCTGGTGCAGGCCAATGAAAGCCAGCGGGTCCTGGCCCTCAAACCCGGCGGTGCCGTCAGCCTCATCAGCCAGGGCCAGCAGGTTCGCGGATACACTTCCGGTCTCGGTTCATGGAAGATGACGGGGCCGGACAGCGCCCGGGCCACCATTCTCGATTTCAACGATCCGGAGGACAAGACCGGCGGCGACGGCGCATCGCGAATCGTCTTCGACCTGACCTTTTCCGATGAAATCGATGGTCGGTTCCAGAACGTGAGCGGCGAATATTCGGGTCAGGCCTTTGCCAAGGGCAAAAACCCCCTGGCCGAAGACAGCCAGCCGTCCCGTACCTTCAGCACCACGTTTGAAGGCATGCGCGTCGGCGTCAGCTGACCGCGCCGCTGCCAGGCCGTCAGGAGGACGATGCTTCGCTGGTGTCCTGGCCATTGCGGTACAGCTGCCTGATCAGCCTGTCAGCGCGGTCGGCCCGTTTGCGGATGGCCGCGTCAGACAGCGGAGTGCGAACATTGATCACCCGCTCGATCTGCAGGTCGCCGATCAGCAGGGCGATGTAGATCTCCGCCGCTTCCCGGCTATCGCCCGGCGCAAGCGATCCGTCGGCCATGGCGGCTTCGAAAACGTCCGCCAGCAGCGGCATGATCGTCGCCTTGCCCCCCTCGGCAATGAGGTTGCCCAGTGTGCCGGTTTCGTGGACGTCCCCAGCCGCGGCGCGGTTGAGCGATATGGCCTTTTCACCGGTGACGATGCGCAGCAGGACGGGGCCGAGTTCGGCGACCGTCTGAAGCGGGGTCAGCCCCTTTTCGCGGAACGTGGCGACCAGCTGCGCCGCATCATGGGCGTTCCTGCGGACCATGGCACTGAACAGCGCCTGCTTGTTACCGTACCAACGGTAGAGTGTTTCGTTGGAGGCACCGGCGCGCCGGGCGACGGCCAGCATAGAGGTCGACTTGTAGCCTTTCTCCCGAAGCAGCTCGTAGGCGGCCGCCTCAATCTGCTCGCGACGTTTCTGCTGATTTTCCTGCCGCATGGAACCTCCGGACCTGGCTTGACAGGAATCGTATAGCTCTGTACGGATATGTCAAATACGTACACATCTATACGGATATTGTCATGCAAAACACCCCCGACCAGCTTTGCCGTGCCGCTCTGGCTGTCCTGATCGTACTGCAACTCGTGATGCTTGCCGCGCTGTTAACGAAGACGCCGCCGCATCCGCCGATCGCCGTTGCGCCGTTTGCGCTGGGTCCGTTTCTCGGCGGCTCTCTGGCCATAGCGATTGCCAGCTTCTTCCTCGGGTCGGCGACGACCCGTGGCGGTCGGGCGACAGCGCTTCTCGCCGGCGTCTTGGCGCTGGTTTCGTTCGGTCCGCAGAAATGGATCGATCCCGCCATTGCGCAAATCTGGCCGGCCGTTTTGCTGGGCGAGATGGCGGTTCTTTCCCTGGCGGCGAGCCTGATCAAAGCCGTTCGTGATTGACGGTCCGACGCATCTGAACAAAGATCCGCGCCGTGGAAGAAGTAATCGCGCGCATAGAGCCGGCCGATCGGATGTCGGCGGAAGTTTCGGTCGATATCGCGGTCGTCGGCGCCGGCGCCTGCGGATTGACCGCGGCATTGCGGGCGGCCGATGCGGGCGCTGAGGTGCTGGTGCTGGAGAAAACCGACAGCCCGTTCGGTTCGACCTCGATGTCGTCGGGTTTCGTGCCGGCCGCAGCCACCGCCTTTCAGGCAAAACAGGGGATCGAGGATTCGGTGACGTTGTTTGCCGAGGACATCCAGGGCAAGGCAAAGGGACAAGCCGTGCCGCACCTGGTCGATTTGGCGACGCGTTCGATCGGACCGGCGCTGGAATGGCTGCATGACGGTCACGGCGTCGACTGGGTCGTGCTGGACGATTTTCTCTATCCCGGTCACAGTTGCCACCGCATGCATGCCGTCCCTGAAAAGACCGGGGAAGCGTTGCTGGCACGGCTGGTCTCCGCGGCGGAGACACAAGGCATTCCGATCGTCTGCGACGCCCCCGTCGACACGCTTTTCGTCGATGACGGGACGATCGCGGGCATCGCGCTCGAAAGGCCGGATGGTGCGCGGGAAACCATTGCCTGCGGCGCGGCGATCCTGGCCTGCAACGGCTATGGCGGCAACGCCGGGCTGGTCTCGCGGTATCTGCCTTACATGCAAGGCGCGCCCTATCACGGCCATGCCGGAAACACCGGCGAGGCCATTTTGTGGGGGGAACGGCTGGGCGCGCGGATTGCCTGCCTTTCAGCCTGCCAGGGACACGGGTCGCTGGCGGATCCGGGCGCCATCCTGATCAGCTGGGCGCTGATGATGCAGGGCGGGTTCCAGGTCAACGCGGACGGCCGCCGCTTTTCCAACGAGCATCGCGGCTATTCCGAACAGGCCGTCGACGTCGTCGCGCAGCCGGGCGGGCGGGTCTGGTGCGTTTTTGACGAGCGTATACGGGAAACGGCGAGGGGGCTTTCCGAGTTCCGCGACGCCGAATCGATGGGCCTGATCAAATCGGCGCCAACGGTAGAAACCCTCGCATCCGCAATCGGCGTGTCCGCGTCAAACTTGGAGGCGGAGTTCATCCAAATCGAAGCCTGCGCCGCGGGCGGGGGCACCGATCCCCACGGCCGCGACTTTGCAACTGCACCCGTGTTGCGGCCGCCCTTCCACGCCGTGCGGGTGAGCGGTGCGCTGTTTCATACGCAGGGCGGGCTGGTGATCGACGAAACCGCGCGGGTCGTCGGTTCTGATGGCCGGCCGTTCGGCAATCTGTTCGCCGGCGGTGGGGCCGCGTGCGGCGTTTCGGGAACAGAACTTGCGGGGTATCTGTCGGGCAACGGCCTACTGACGGCGATAGCGTTCGGATCCGTTGCCGGTCAGTCGGCCGGACGGCTGGTTACCCATCGCCGGGAATGAAGGCCTTGATGGCCGCCATCACCTGGTTGCGATAGACGTCGGCCTCCTGGAACAGCTCGTGCTTGGCATAGTCGATGGTGATCAGCTCGCTGGCTCGAAAACGCGACGCCATGTCTTCCAGCAGATGATGCGGAACGATGTCGTCGGCGCCGGCACCGAGCAGCAGCGTCGGGATGCGGATCGACGCCAGATGGCTGGATTTCTGGATCTTGGCGATGGTCTTCAGCGATTCCGAAAGCCAGCGAAACGTCGGGCCGCCGAGGATGAAATCCGGACAGGTGTCGTAGATGGCGAGGTTGCGCCGGAACCGGACCGGATCCGAGGTCAGTACGTTTCGAGCGAATTCCAGATTGCCGCGCCGCGATCCGGTCGGGGCAACGCCGCCGAGACCGATCCAGCAGGCTAGCGTCGCGCCGATGCGCAGCGTCGCCTGGCCGAACCGATCATGTTTGAGCCCGACGAAGGGCGAGGTCACGGCGAGGCGCTCGATGCGGTTGGCGAGACGAGGCGCTGCGGACAGCGCGATCAGAGCACCCGTGGAATGGCCGATGACGAAGAAAGGCAGCCGCGCGTCCGGCAGCACGATTTCCTCGAGAAACTGCTCCAGGTCCTTTTCGTAGTCGGAGAAGCGCCGCACGTAACCCGGCATCGGGTTTTTCAACAGCCGCTGTGAACCGCCCTGGCCGCGCCAGTCGAACGTGGCGACCCAGAGGCCGGATGCGGTCAGGTCGCGGATGGTCTCGTAGTATTTCTCGATGGTTTCGTTGCGGCCCTTGAGCAGCACGACGGTGCCTCTGGCACGGGTGACGTCGGCCTTGAAGATGGCGTAGCGCACCTTCTTCTTGTCGCGCGTCTCGAAATAGCCGGCAACCACGTTCTCGGGCGCTGGATTGTCGGGCGTGCTGTGCAGGACGTCGGCTTTCATCAAGCCATCTATAGAGCCTTTCCGGGAGCGCGGATCAAGGCCCAAACCGCCGGAATTCCAGTGTTTTTCGCCGTCCCGCCGACACTCTTGAAATGCCCGGAGCGGCTCACCACCTATAACCTGCAGGTGCCATTACGGACCTGCTGGCCGACAAGACCCGCCGCTGAATGGGGGTTGCCAACGGCCAGAACGCAAAAACGTCGCTCAAAGGAGGACAGGACCATGCGTCATGTCGATTTTTCACCCCTTTATCGTTCCACGGTCGGCTTCGACCGCCTCTTCACCATGCTGGACTCGCTTGCCCAGCCTGAAGGCAGCCAGACCTACCCGCCCTACAACATCGAAAAGACCGGCGACAACGCCTACCGGATCACCATGGCCGTGGCCGGTTTCGGCGAAGACGAACTTTCGATCGAGGCTCGCGAACACGTCCTGACGGTCACCGGCGAAAAAGCCGAAGACGGCGAAAAGGACGGCGATTTCCTCTATCGCGGCATCGCCAAGCGCGCCTTCGAGCGCCGCTTCCAGCTCGCCGAGCATGTCGAGGTCAAGGGTGCCAAGCTTGAAAACGGCTTGCTCCATGTCGACCTCGCCCGCGAAATTCCGGAGGCCATGAAGCCGCGCCGGATCGACATCGCCGTCGACAAGTCGACGACGGAAGCCAAGCAAATCGAAGCTGAAACGGTCGCCTGAATGCAGACCTGACGGCCATGCCAGAGTGCGAACGGCGCCCCGCGGGGCGCCGTTTTGATTTTGAGCATCCGCTCGTCGGGAACCCGGACTCCCGAATGTCGATCGAACCTAAAGCTCCCTCCCGGGATAGATCGTCGAGGGAAGCCGAAGCGCATCGAGATCGTGGACGCATCCCAGGTTTATTCGATAGCACCCGGGATCCAATCGGGTTTCGACAAAAGTGTGTACGCCGCACCGTCCGCAGAAGTGATGGCGAGCCGTTCCGGTTCCGAACCGGTATGTCGACAGAACACCTTTCTCGTCCGATATTTCGATGAACTCGGGCGCGATGACAGCGGCGCTCATGACGATGCCCTTGCGGGCACAGATTGAACAGTCGCACCGCATCGTCTCCTCTATTTTGGCAGCGGCGAAAGCGAATCTGACGGCACCGCAGTGACAGCTGCCTTTGTACTCGATCATCCGTGCACTCCTGAACGGCGACCCTATTTGCGTTCGCCAACAGCGGTTTCGAGAAGCCCGGCGATTTCGTCCATGTCACGCGACCTGGCGTGCTCGAGAGCCGTGACACCCCGGTCATCGCCGATGGTCGGGTCGGCTCCACCCTCCAGCAGAAGCGCCACGATCTCCTGGTAGATCGGTCCGCCATCTCCGAGAATCACGGCTTCCAGAAGAGCGGTCCAGCCGAGGTTGTTCACGTGATCGATATCCACGTCGGTCGTCAGCAGATAGCGCACCACGTCCACATGGCCGTGATGGGCCGCCGGCGTGAGCGCCGTTCCTCCATAGCGATTGACGCTGCTCAAATCCGCCCCTGCCGCGACCGTCATTTTGAGAATTTCGAGCCTGCCCTCAGCACCGGCGTAGAGATAAGCGCTGTCCTGCAGCCGGTCCTTGGCATTGACGTCGGCGCCGGCCGAAATCAGCAGCCGGGCCGCGTCGATGGCGTCGGCATGGGTGGCGATCAACAGCGCCGTCCTTCCGCGATCGTCCCGACTGTCGACGGGTATTCCTGCGTCCAGTCCCTGCCGCAGGCCGGCGGTGTCGTTCGAACGGGCCGCTTCCAGGAATTCCATGACCATCGATCCGTTATCGGCGCTTTGTTGCGCCTTTGCCAGGGGCGTGGGCGACACCATCGGCCAACTCAACAACAGACCGAGTGCGACAGTTGCGGCTGCTCTGCTGACGCGCATCACCCATTCACCGGCAAAGTCTCGGCCGCCCGGCGCTGTTCAGGTCGCGGCCATAGACCAGTTGCCCGATCCCTGCCCAATAGGCAGCAGCCTCGCACATGGGGCACGGCCGCGAAGACGAATACATGACCGCCTCACGCAAATCGCGGCTGTGCAGGCGGCGCGCGGCGTCCCTGATCGCTGCCATTTCCGCATGACCGGTGGGATCCCCGTCGATGACGACACGGCTCCAGGACTGTCCGACGATCCTGTCGTTCAGCACGACAACCGCACCGTAGGCCTGGTCGCCGCGGTCAACCGCGATCCGGCGCATGTCGAATGCCCGATCCATGAAGCTGGCCGCATCGGAATCCGATGGTTGAAGGATGGGATCGGAATCCGATTCAGCGGCGAAGGCGCTGCGATGCAGGCCGAACACCCATGGGGCAAGCCCTGATACCGCCAGCATCGCGCGCCTCGCGAAGAGGGGTTTTTTTCGCCGATGCGGCGCACCTCGTTGATCCATGAAGGCGTCCTCCCGACGTTGCGGCTGTCGACGAGTCAGGCCGTCGACTTAAATGGGTTCAACACTTCACGATGATAGGGCGCAACTGCAAAACCGGCCAGTGCGCGGGGCCCTGCCATTCGAGGGCTTTATCGCTCGTTCCCGCTCTCGACGAAATTGTCGCGCAGATAGGTCATGAACGGCTGCCCTTCGTAAGTCCCGTGTGCGTCGATGGATTCCGTCGTAATGTCCTCGAAGTGGCGGTCCAGGACCGTCGAGCGCTCGTGGTGGAGGGGCGACGCGCAATAGCACTCCTCGGACCACTCGATGGATCCGTTGGCGGCGACCACCGCCCGGTTCATCGAAGCGACTATTTCGGCCCCATCCGGCCGCTGTTGGGCGATCGACCCGTCGGTCAACCTCCTGTGCAGTTCGTCCGCGTGCTCGCGCCTGAGCCGTGCCCTCACATGATAGATCATCGCCACCTCCATGAATTGCGACGGTTCGGACCTTACGGCTTCAAGTGTGCTTGAAGTCAAGCGCCATCGCCTGGGGGAATCTGCGTCAGCGAAGCGGGTGCTCGTGAGCGGGGCTCGAACCGACCGTTATCGAGTCCGATTGATCCCTAGAGAATCCTCGGAGGTTCGCCGGTATCCTCGCGCGCCGCGTCCGCCTCAGCCGACGACGTCCACCGCGCGCCAATGACACGTGCTGCCGTCACGCCATCCGCCGCCTCGGAAATCAACCACGCGAGCGCATCGTTCATGATACTTGCAGGAAGGAGTTTGCCGCGGCCGGCTCGCCCGTCTCCGTTCCCGGGAATGAAATCGGTGTCTGTCGGTCCGCCCGGCGCGATCGTGTTCACCGTGACGCCGGTTCCTTCCAAGTCCTCGGCGAATATCCGCGTCATGGCGTCCAGCGCCGCCTTGCTCGGTCCGTAGGGCGCGTATCCCTTGCGCGCCATCATGAAATGACTGGTCGAGACGTTGATGATCCGGCCCCATCCGCTTTCGATCATGGACGGGGCGAACGCCTTTGCCAGCAAGAACGGGCCATTGACGTTGGTCGAAACAATCCCCTCCCACGCTGCGTCGGGAATCTGCCAGAACTTCACCGGATCGGTGGCGAAATTCTCCGAGATGTCGCGTGGGCCTCGTCCGGCATTGTTGATCAGAACGTCCACTTTGCCGTAGGCGGCCAATACCGCCTCGGCAACCGTTTTGACATCGGCGGGCGCGGCAACGTCGCCGACAATACCGATTATCCGGCCATCGCCGAATTCAGCCGTGAGGCTATCAACGGCGTTGGTCAGCGCCGCCCTATCGCGCATGGCGGTGATCGCCACGTCAAGGCCCTCGCGAAGGAGGGCGCGGGCGAACTGCAATCCGATCCCGCGGCTTCCGCCGCTTACGACCGCGACTTTCCGACGTTCCATTGCGCACCCCACTGCTTCTGATGAATACCGGACATCGACCTGCGCTGAGGGTGGCGACAGCGGTCGTGTCCACCGCAGTCACCCCTTGGGTTCAGGCCGCGGCCAGCTGCAGTTCGTCGATCGCCTGGTTGGCCGACGCAATCGCGGTATCGGCGTCCATGGCGAGGCCGTTGGCGGATACGATCGTGACATCGGTGATGCCGATGAAACCGAGGACCTGCTTCATGTAAGTGCTGGCAAAATCTGCCGGCGAACCGGTCTCGACCCCGCCGGAAGCGACGGTCACGACCGCGCGCTTGCCTTCGAGCAGTCCGACCGGGCCCGCTTCGCCGTAGCTGAATGTCTCGCCGGCGCGCACGATCTGGTCGACCCAAAGTTTCAGAGAGGCGGGGATGCCGAAGTTATAGATCGGCAAACCGACAACGATCACGTCGGCGGCCCGCAACTCCTCGACGAGCGCATCGGAAGAACCGAGAACGGCCTTCTGCTCTTCGTTGCGCTGGTCCTTCGGCGTGAAATTCGCGCCGATCCAGGCTTCGTCTACCGGAGGCAGGCCTGCGGACACGTCGCGCTCGACCAGCTCGGCGCCGGGATTCTCCCGCCGCAGCTTGTCGGCGACCTTTGCAACCAGTCGCCGGGATACCGAACCGTCGCGTTGGCCGGAACTGTTGACTTTCAGGATCGTCTTCACGCGGTTTTCCATCTGGAATCTCCTCATTTTGCTGAAAGAGCGTCTTCGGAGCCGGATATACGTATCGGACTCATTGCGCAAAAGTGCCGAATGTGCACACTGATTGTGTATGAACGCACAATGGAAAAGCTGGGACGAGGTGCGCACGGCCTACCACGTTGCCCGGCTTGGAACCCTCAGCGCCGCGGCCGAGTTTCTCGGCATGCACCACTCAACGGCAATCCGGCACATATCGGCCCTGGAGGAGCAATTGGGCGTCAAGCTGTTCCAGCGCCACCGGCGCGGCTACACGCCGACGGAGGCGGGACGCGAACTGATGAACTTCGCCGCGGTGACGGAGGACCAGTTCGAGCAGCTGGTGCAACTCATCCGCGGCCGCTGCGGAATCGTTGCCGGAGAGCTGATCGTCACTACGCTCGAGGCGCTGTCGCCGCTGATCACCTCATGGCTGGCCGCCTTCCAGCGGCAGCACCCGGACATCCGCATCAATCTGGTTCTGGACAAACGCAAGCTGCGGCTCGAATACGGCGAGGCCCATGTCGCCATACGGGTCGGCGAAAGGCCGGCCGAACCGGACAATGTCGTGCAGCATTTCATGACCAGGCCGATGACCCTTTACGCCCATCGCGATTACGTCGACAGAATGGGCGTCATACGCGGTCCGAGCGATATCCGCCGACACAGCTTCCTGTTCGCAACGGACGTGCCCGGGGATGTTCCCTTCTTCAAGTGGCTGCTGCAGAACGTCCCGCCGGAGAATGTCGTCCTGCGGGCGGAGCACACCCGGGCCATCGACGATGCGCTGCTGGCCGGAATGGGAGTAGCGCCGGCGATTGTCGGTTTGGAGCACCCGGATCTCGTCCAGGTGATGCCGCCGGCCGATCCGGACTGGAACGAGGATGTCTGGCTGGTGACCCATGTCGACCTGCACCGCACGAACAAGGTGCAAGCCTGTCTTTCCTTCTTGAAGCAACAGGCAGCGCTGCTGGAGAATGCGGGCGCAGCGAAGATGGAACGAGAGCCTGCCTGACGAACTCGGCCACGCGGCCTTCACACAGGATATTCCCTTTCGACGGTGCACCCGAACAAGGCTGGCCCCGGTCTAGCCGGCAACCATGAAGCCGTCGAAGAATGCTGCCAGCTCATTATAGGCGTCGAGCGGCAGGACATGAGCCACATATTGATCTGGCCGCACGATCACGATGCAGCCCTCCCTGCGGTCGATCCCGCGCATATCGAATATGTCGCGGCCGTTCTTGAGGTCCGGGCAGAAGACCTTCTCGTAGTCGGTCAACCCGAAACGGCCCTTGCGGGGCCGCAGAAGATCGGGCAGGGCGGTGATTTCGGTTTGCCGAAATCCCTGCTGAAGCACCGCGCGAACGTCCAATATCGAGTCGATATCGGATCCCGCCGGCGTGTATTTCTTGACCGGCGAGTTCGATGCGGTTTCGAGAAAATCGCATAGATCGAAAAATCTGCGATCGTCTTTCGCCGCAAATGTGAAAAGGCGCCAGCGCCCATCGGCTTCCACCGTGTGACCGATCTCCATCGGCTTTGCATCGGCCAGCCGGATCACGGGGGCGGAGTGGAAGCGCATGCCGATTTCAAACCCCGATGCAAGGCCCTGCCAGGTTGGCGGCCCGGTGAGCAGTGACGGTTCGTAGCGCACCGACATGCCGGCGGTGTAGCGGCCGTGTTCGATGAAATAGCGCTGAAACTTCGGTGCATCGTCGCCGTCATCCGTCCTTTCGGCGATCACCCGCGCCCATTCCTCGTCGAAGTCGATCAGCGCCTGCGCCACCACCTGGCGTTCGGCGGAGTAGCTGTGCAAGAGGTCGGGCGGACTGCGGCCCTGCAACACCGAGACGAGCTTCCAGCCCAGATTGAAGGCGTCGCCTATCGATACGTTCATGCCCTGTCCGGCCTTGGGGCTGTGGGTGTGGCAGGCATCGCCGGCGATGAAGACATGCGGTTGCCGGGTTTCACCTGCTGGCACGTCGTCGAACTTGTCGGTCAGCCGCTGTCCGATCTCGTAGACCGACCACCAGACCACGTCTTTCACATCGAGGCTGTAGGGCGAAAAAATCCGCTGCGCCGCGGTGATGAGATCATCGGCCGTCAGGTTGCGGCTGCGGACCCGCTCGCCTTCGTCGAGACTGTCCATCTCCACATAGAGCCGGACGAGATAACCGCCCTCGCGCGGAATGATCAGGACCGTGCCCTGGGTGCCGGACTGGATCAAGGTCTTCTGGCGGATATCGGGAAAGTCGGTGACCGCCAGTACATCCATCACGCCCCAGGCGCGGTTGGCCGAATCGCCCTTGAGTTCGCGGCCGATGGCTTGGCGCACGGCGCTTCTGGCGCCGTCGCAACCGACGACGTAGCGCGCTTTGACGGTTTCGCTTTGTCCTTCGTGGCCGGGGTCGAGCCTTTCGAGCCGAACCGCAACGGGATAGTCCTGCGCCGTTTCGTCCACCTCCAGATCGACCAGCTTGCGACCGTAATCCGGGATCAGTCGGCCGGGCGCGTTGCGCATGACGTCGAGATACATGTCGTGCACGCGGGCCTGGTTGAGGATGACGTGGGGCATGTCCGAAAGTCCGTCCTCGACATCCTGGACCCGCCCGGTCCGAACGATGTGTGCCGGTCTGGCCGGATCGGGCTTCCAGAACGTCGTCTCGTTCACCCAGTAGGCTTCCCGCTTGACCCGATCGGCAAAGCCGAAGGCCTGGAACATCTCCATGGTCCGGCAGGAGATGCCGTCCGCCTGGCCCCGCTCCATCGGTCCGGACTTCTGCTCGACGATCCGTGTCGTGATGTCGGGAAAGCGCGACAGCTGGGCGGCAAGCGTCAGGCCCGCCGGACCGCAACCGACGATCAGGACATCGACCTTGTCCGGCGATGTTCCCGCCGTCTCGGATTCGGGATGGATATCGGGATTGCCCGGACGAAAACCGTTCAGGTGGAATTGCATGGTCGCTGCCCTTGCAAAATTAGTAAGTATACATATTATATGTACACAAATTATCGACAGTCAACCGGGTGCGGTTCTGGGTTCGGAAGGCGGAGCGGTCGCGATGGAATTTCAACAGATGGCCGGGCATTTGATCCGGCGGCTGCATCAACGCTCGACGCAGGTGTTTCAGCAGCGCATGCAGGCGGCCGGTTTCGACCTGACCTCCGTGCAATTCGCCGCCCTGGAGGCGCTGCGCAATCATCCCGGCGTCGACCAGGCGGGGCTGGCCACGCTGATCAGCTACGACCGGGCGACCATCGGCGGCGTGGTCGACCGGCTCGAGCAGAAAGGCTGCGTGCGGCGGGTCGTCAGCGCGCAGGACCGCCGCGCCCGCCAGGTCTATCTGACGGATGTGGGGCAGAAGGTCGTCAAGGAGGCGCTGCCTGTCGTCAGGGAACTGCAGCGGGAAATCCTGGCGGATCTCGACGAAAAGGACCGCGATCGGTTCCTTCAACTTGCCAGGGTAGTGCTGAAACTCGCATGAGGATGTGCTGTGATGTCAAAAAGGCCGAAGAAACGCGCAAGTCTTGCGGAAATCCTCGCCTCGTGTTCCGACACGTTGTTTCCCGCCGAACTGGGCGCGGCTCCGGTCAGCGTGGACAGCCGGGACGTGGATGGCGACACACCTCTGCATGTGATGCTGTGGCGCGGCGATGTCCATGCTGTCATTGCGCTTATCGATGCGGGTGCGGATGTCAACGCAGTCGGCGATATGTCGGAAACGCCCCTCCACATCGCCGTCAGAAACGAAGATGTTGCCGGCATTGAAGCGCTGCTGCATGCCGGGGCGGATCCTGATCGCATGTCGGAATTCGGCGAGACACCGAAGATGATGGCCGATCAGGCGAGCGCGCCCGTTCGAAGACTCTTCAGGTCCCTCGTCCGTTCAGGGCGGCGATAGGTGTGTCGATCGACTCGGCCCGGACGTCAATATGCCTGGCTGTTGCCGACCGGGTGGCCGGCGTCGACCATGCGGCGGGTCCACCAGCGCGACAGCACATTGTCGAGCGAGACGGCGCCGGGGCCTTTGAGGGCGATGTAGATCAGCGGGATCATCCAGAACAGGCGCTGGTCGATCAGTTCGCCGGGCTGGCCGTTGAACAGGGTGCCGAGGGCGACCTGGTGCACGGACACGTCGACATAGGTCTGCACGAAGATGAAGCCGATCATGCCGACGGCGCCGATGCGGGCGAACAGGCCGAGCACGACCAGCACCGGCAGGATGAACTCGCCGTAGGTGCCCATGAAGACCATGATATGGGCCGGCAGGGGCAGGGCACTCTGCTCGTAGCCGGCGGCCTCGAAGGCGGGGCCGGCAATCTGGATATAGGCGCCGTCGGTGATCGTCAGGAAGCCGAGCAGGCCTTCGCCGATCTTCGTCTTGGCGGAGTTCAGGTAGTAGATGTAGAGCGTCAGCAGAAAGGCGAGGCGGGTTAACAGACCGAGGAACCAGCCGTCCGTGACCTTTTCCAGCGCACCGAAGAAGCCGTTGTGCAGCAGACGAAGTCCGTTGATGAGAGAAGTCATGACGGGAGCCCCCAGTTACTGTTGGGAAAGACCGGCAAACGCACCGGCTTCAAGCATGGCCGCTATAGCGGCCGCGAGATCAAATTCATCGGTTTCGGCGGCGGCGAGTTCAGCCGCCTCGCCAAGCGTCCGGCCGTCGATCAGCGCGGCGAGGAAAGCCGCGCCGCCGGGCGGCAGGTTGCGGACCTCGACGTCGGCGCCGGCGCGGGTGATCAGGCCGTCTTCGGCGGTCGCCGGATCGACGGGTGGCATCTCCGCGCCCGAGCGGTTCACGGAGAAGATCGTGACGGCGGCGTATTGCGAGCGCACGATGCGGCTTGCCGGATGCGCGACAAAGCGCAGGCCAGCCAGATCTTCCGGCCCGATGGTGCCGAGGACAGCCGGATCGAGCGGTTCGGCGTCGGCGGCGTGATAGGCATCCAGCCAGGCGCGTTCGAGGCGGGCGACGTCGGGGAGGTAGACCAGTTTCTGCGCCGGTTCGAACCGTTCAAGGAAATCCGGAAACGTCTTGCCGTAGCGAAACAGCAGCGGCGAGTTAGGCGGTTCGGCCTGGACATAGACACGGGCCATGGCATTGAAAAACTGCTCACCGACCAGGCGCTTGACAGCCGGGAAGGTGTCGGCCAGCGCGTTGACGAGCCCGACCGTGACATTGTTGCGATAGACGTTGAAGCGCTTGACCGCCCGTTTGCCGTCGGGACCGACGATTCCGGCGGGCGGGCTCGTCTCCGGATCCGTCAGGGCTTCGGTAAACGCGGCAAGGGTGACCGCTGAAGCGTCAGCCGACGGCGGCATGACGGGTCCCCAGCATGTAGGATTGGGCGCGGCGGGACAGGATGTCGTCGGCGAGCATCGCCTCGCGCCTCAGGATCGGCCACTCGGGAACCTCATTGTCCCATTCGACCAGCGTCGGCGTCGGGCCGATCTGGCCGATGACGATGTCGTAGAGTTTCCAGACCTCGTTGTCGACCGGCCGGTCGTGGGCGTCGATCAGCAGCGGTTCGCCTTCGTCGTCGGTGTCGGTCGCATGGCCGGCCAGATGGATTTCTTCGACCTGCTCCAGCGGAAATTCCGACAGATAGGTGAGCGGCTTGAATTTCTGGTTGGTGGCGGAAACGAAGACGTTGTTGACGTCGAGCAGCAGGCCGCAGCCGGTGCGCCTGGAGATCTCGCGAATGAAATCCGTTTCGCTCATGGTCGACTGTTCGAACTGAACATAGGTCGACGGGTTTTCCAGCAGGATCTTGCGGCCGATCCGGTCCTGGACGAAATCGATATGGTCGCTGACACGCTGCAGAGTGGCCGTGTCATAGGGCACCGGCAGCAGGTCGTTGTAATAGCTGTTGTCGTGGGTCGACCAGGCGAGGTGTTCGGAGACCAGACCCGGCTCGTAGCGCTCCACGACCGCCTTCAACCGGTCGACGTGGTCGGGGTCGAGACCCTTTTCGCTGCCGATCGAGAGGCCGACGCCGTGGACGGACAGGGGAAATTGCCGGCGGATCGCGGTCAGGGCGCGATGCGGGGCGCCACCGTCGCCCATGTAGTTTTCCGCATGCACTTCGAGGAAGCCGATGCGGTAGTCGTCGCCGAGTATGGCATCGACATGCGCCGGTTTGAGACCGGCGCCGGCACGCGCAGAAATGCGCGCGGGCGCGAAGCCCGAAGCGGCATCGGCATTCGCTGATATCGTCATGGCTTCGCTCCGTCGCTGGTTCAGGATATGGCCGTCCGGCAGGCGGACGGCCTGGCTTTCGGTCTTAGGCCGGCAGGTCGCGGTCCAGCGGCTCGAGCGAGCCCATGCGATTGCCCGGCAGTTCCATGGTGGTGCAGGTGCCGTCGGCGACCAGCTTCCAGGCATTGCCCTGGTAGTCGACCGTGGAGGTGCCGGCGCAGGTGGTGCCGGGGCCGGCGGCGCAGTCGTTCTGGCCGCTCAGCGCGACGCCGTAGCACTTTTCCTTGGCCGAAGCGGCGGTGGTGGAGGCTACCAGCGATGCGCCGGACAGGGCCATCGCAACAGCACCGGCAACTGCGGAAGCACCGACAAGCGATTTCTTGGACATTTCGATCTCCTTGAGTGTGTGGATTAAACTGCAACACGTAATCTACTGTCACCCGGTAACCGCCGGGTTGATCGTTGATTTAGGAAACCGTCGGATAAATTGGAAATCAACAGCACGTTATAATCTTCAAGCCCGGCGTGACGATTATTTTAGGGTGCCGTGTGGTCGCCTGTCCAGCGCCGCCGCGAGGCAAGCAAAGGCCGCCCGAAGGCGGCCCAAAAAAGGGTCAGCCGAGCAGCTCGAGAAAGTCCGAAACGTGCTCTTCCGTCGTCGCGAAACTGGTCACCAGGCGTACCAGGGCATCGTCATCGGCCAGTGATTCGGTCATGGCGTGGGGCGGCTTCCAGTCGTGGAATCGCGCGCCGGCGGCCAGCAGGGCGTTGGCGTGGTCGCGATTGAGGATCATGAAGACCTCGTTGCAGTCCGCCCGCCAGGCAAGCCGCGCCTTGGCCGAAGCGTCGATTCCTTCCTGCAGGCGCTCCGCCATCCGGTTCGATCCGCGCGCGATGTCGAGCCACAGCCCGTCCTGGAAATAGGCCTCGAACTGGGCCGACAGGAACCGGGTCTTGGAGAAAAGCTGAGCCGCCCGCTTGCGGATGAAGGGCAGTTGCCCCGCCTTATCCGGATCGAACACGACGATCGCCTCGGCACACCAGCAGCCGTTCTTGGTGGCGCCGAACGACATGAGGTCGACGCCGCGCCTCCAGGTCATCTCTGCCGGGCTGACGTCGAGACGCGCAATCGCGTTGGCGAAGCGGGCGCCGTCCATGTGCAGGGGCAGGCCGTGTTGTCGACAGATGCCGGCGATGGTCTCGATTTCTTCGAGTCCGTAGACCGTGCCGATTTCCGTGGACTGGGTCACGCTGACAGCCATTGGCTGGCCGGCATGGACGAATTCCGGCGGAAAGCGGCCGATCTCCCGCTGGAGAATTTCCGGATCGATCCGGCCCAGTGCGCCGTCGACCGGCACCAGCCTTCCGCCGTGGGTGAACAGTTCCGGCGCGCCGCATTCGTCTTCGAACATGTGGGCTTCGCGATGGCAGAAGGCGACGCCGCCTGGACGGTTGACGGAAGCTAAAGACAGCGAGTTGGCGGCGGTTCCGGTGCCGACGAAGAACACCGCCACATCGCGCTCGAAGACCTCGCTGAAGGTCTTCTCGACCTGCCGGTCCAGGTCGCTGGTGCCGTAAGCGGCGGCAAATCCGGTGGCATGGCGGGACAGCGATTCGGCGATGCGCGGATGGGCGCCGCCCCAGTTGTCTGAGGAAAAATGCATGAAAACCCCATCAGAACGATGCAGATTGCGAAAGCGCGTATACATGCCATGGAACCGGGCAGTGTCAAACATCAACAGACCCTCGGCGGCGCCGGTTGATATTTTTTCCATACTCCTGTCGCATCCGTGTAATATTATGTCGCCTCGGGCCGCGCTGCCGCAATTTGCTGTCACGGGTGGCGATTTAATTGCGTTTGCCGTCTTGCTCCGGCCGCCGGTTTCTGGCATAGAAGGGTAAATAGGACAGCCATACTGTCCTATTTTGGTGTGACCGGGTGCCCGGTAGCGCCACAGGCCGCTCAAGCGGTGCCGCAGCGGGCAAGACACAAGGGGTGCCCGCCGCACCAGCGGATTCCGAGCCGGGAAGTCACGCGGTTCGGTTGATGCGCAACGCTTCGACCCGGGATTGCTTGCCGCGGGTCGCAACGGTAGAACGGCTGATCGCCCGAATTTGCCGAGTAAGAAAAAACTGTACCGGAACTGAAACGCCGGCATGGACAATCAGGTCGCCCCAGGAAGGCAGGGACTTTCAGGGCAACGACAGGAGGAAAAGAGATGACGCTGAGATCGCCATCAAAGCACGCAGTTGTTGAACGCCGCAATGCGACGCTCAAACGCACTGCCGCATCTGCTTTTCCACGCAAGCAGGGCCTTTACGACCCGCGCAACGAACACGACGCCTGCGGCGTCGGCTTCGTTGCTCACATGCGCGGCGAAAAATCCCACGGCATCATCAAGGACGGGCTGTTCATGCTCGAAAACCTCACCCATCGCGGCGCCGTCGGCGCCGATCCGCTGATGGGTGACGGCGCCGGCATGCTCGTGCAGATTCCCGACGGGCTTTATCGCGACGACATGGCCGAACGCGGTATCGTGCTGCCCGAGGTGGGTCACTATGCGGTCGGCTATCTGTTCATGCCGCAGGACGCGGAACTGCGCGCCCATATCGAGGACATCATCGCCGAGGTGGTCGAAGCCGAGGGGCAGACGCTGATCGGCTATCGCGACGTGCCGGTGGACAATTCGTCGCTCTCCAAGGCGCCCGATATCGTCGCCACCGAACCGCATCACCGGCAGGTCTTCATCGGCCGCAACCCTGATATTGCCGAAGAGAAGGAATTCGAACGGCGCCTGTTCATCCTGCGCAAGGTGATCTCCAACCGCATCTTCCATGAGACCGACGGGCGCGACAACGGCTTCTACATCGTGTCGCTGTCGAGCCGCACCATCGTCTACAAGGGCATGTTCCTGGCCTACCAGCTCGGCGCCTACTATCCGGACCTGACCGACGAGCGGTTCGTCTCGGCGCTGGCGCTCGTGCACCAGCGCTTCTCGACCAACACATTCCCGTCCTGGAAGCTCGCCCACCCCTACCGGATGGTGGCGCATAACGGCGAGATCAACACGCTGCGCGGCAACGTCAACTGGATGGCCGCGCGCCAGGCGTCGGTGTCCTCGCCGCTGTTCGGCGACGACATCAGCAAGCTGTGGCCGATCTCCTATGAGGGCCAGTCGGATACCGCCTGTTTCGACAATGCCCTGGAGTTCCTGGTGCAGGGCGGCTATTCGCTCGCCCATGCTGTGATGATGCTGATCCCGGAAGCCTGGGCCGGCAACAAGCTGATGCACGAGGACCGCCGGGCATTCTACGAATATCACGCGGCGCTGATGGAGCCGTGGGACGGTCCGGCGGCCGTTGCGTTCACCGACGGCCGGCAGGTCGGCGCGACGCTCGATCGCAACGGACTGCGGCCGGCGCGTTATATCGTCACCGACGACGACCGGGTGATCATGGCGTCGGAAGCCGGCGTGCTGCCGGTCGACGAAAAGTCGATCGTGCGCAAATGGCGGCTGCAGCCGGGCAAGATGCTGCTGATCGACATGGAAGAGGGCGCCATCATCTCGGACGCCCAGATCAAGCGCGACCTCGCCAACCGCAACCCCTACGGCAAGTGGCTGGAGCGCACTCAGATCGTGCTGGAAGACGTCAAGGCCGACATCCAGCGCCGCCCGATGGCATCCTCGGCGTCGCTGCTCGACCGCCAGCAGGCCTTCGGCTATTCGCAGGAGGACCTGAAGATCCTGATGGCGCCCATGGCCACCACCGGCCAGGAAGCGCTGGGCTCGATGGGAACGGATACGCCGATTTCGGCGCTCTCCGACAAGTCGAAGCTGCTCTACACCTATTTCAAGCAGAATTTCGCCCAGGTCACCAACCCGCCCATCGACCCGATCCGCGAGGAATCGGTGATGAGCCTGGTCTCCTTCATCGGACCGCGGCCGAACCTGTTCGACCTGGAAGGCCTGGCGGAGCGCCGGCGACTGGAAGTGCGCCAGCCGATCCTCACCAATGACGATCTGGAAAAGATCCGGGTGATCGGCGAAATCTCCGACAACCAGTTCCAGACCCAGACGCTCGACATCACCTACGGCCAGACCCGTGGCGCGGAGTATATGGTCGAAGCGCTGGACCGGCTCTGCCACCGCGCCGAGCGGGCCGTCGAGAACGGCTACAACATCATCATCCTGTCGGACCGGCTGCTGTCGGTCGACCGCATCGCCATTCCGGCGCTGCTGGCGACCGCCGCGGTGCATCACCACCTGATCCGCAAGGGCCTGAGGACGTCGGTCGGGCTGGTGGTCGAATCGGGCGAACCGCGGGAAGTGCATCATTTCACGGTGCTCGCCGGCTACGGCGCCGAGGCGATCAACCCCTATCTCGCCTTCGACACGCTGGCCGACATGCACGAACGCGGTGAGTTCCCGCCGGAAGTCGATTCGATGGAGGTGGTCGAGCGCTACATCAAGGCAATCGACAAGGGATTGCTGAAGGTGATGTCGAAGATGGGCATCTCCACCTATCAGTCCTATTGCGGCGCCCAGATCTTCGACGCGGTCGGCCTGTCATCGGCCTTTATCGAGCAGTATTTCTTCGGCACCGCGACGACCATCGAGGGCGTCGGGCTCGACGAAATCGCCAGCGAGACGCATGCCCGCCACGCCGAAGCCTTCGGCGACGATCCGGTGCTGAAATCGGCGCTCGAGGTGGGCGGCGAGTATCTTTACCGCATGCGCGGCGAAAACCACGTCTGGTCGCCTGACAGCGTGGCGCTGCTGCAGCACGCTGTGCGCGGCAATGCCCAGGACAAGTACCGCGAGTTCGCCAAGCTGGTGAACGAGCATGCCGAAGGCCTCAACACCATTCGCGGGCTGTTCAAGATCATGGATGCCGAGGAGGCGGGGCGTCAGCCGGTGGCGCTCGACGAGGTCGAGCCGGCCGCCGACATCGTCAAGCGGTTTTCGACCGGCGCCATGTCCTTCGGCTCGATCAGCCGCGAGGCTCACACGACGCTCGCCCGGGCGATGAACAAGATCGGCGGCAAGTCGAACACCGGCGAGGGCGGCGAGGAAACCGACCGCTTCACACCGATGCCCGACGGCTCGATGAACCCGGAACGTTCGGCGATCAAGCAGGTGGCCTCCGGCCGCTTCGGCGTCACCACTGAATATCTGGTCAATTCCGACATGATCCAGATCAAGGTGGCGCAGGGCGCCAAGCCCGGCGAGGGCGGCCAGCTGCCCGGCCACAAGGTCGATGCGACGATCGCCAAGACCCGCCACTCGACCCCCGGCGTCGGCCTGATCTCGCCGCCGCCGCACCACGACATCTATTCGATCGAGGACCTGGCGCAGCTGATCTTCGACCTGAAGAACGTCAATGAAAAAGCCGACATTTCGGTCAAGCTGGTTTCGGAAGTCGGTGTCGGCACGGTTGCCGCCGGCGTCGCCAAGGCGCGCGCCGACCACATCACCATTGCCGGTTTCGACGGCGGCACCGGCGCGTCGCCGCTGACCTCGCTGAAACATGCCGGTTCGCCCTGGGAAATGGGTCTCGCCGAGACCCACCAGACGCTGGTGCTCAACGGCCTGCGCTCGCGCGTGCCACTGCAGGTCGACGGCGGCCTTCGCACCGGGCGTGACGTTGTCGTCGGCGCGCTGCTCGGGGCCGACGAATTCGGCTTCTCGACGGCGCCGCTGATCGCCGCCGGCTGCCTGATGATGCGCAAGTGCCATCTGAACACCTGTCCGGTCGGCATCGCCACCCAGGACCCCGTGCTGCGCCAGCGCTTCAAGGGCACGCCGGAACACGTCATCAACTACTTCTTCTTCGTCGCCGAGGAAGTGCGCGAGCTGCTGGCCGCCATGGGTTTCCGCAAGCTCAACGACATTATCGGCGAATCCGACTTGCTGAAGAAGGACGAACTGATCGACCATTGGAAGGCCAAGGGCCTCGATTTCAGCGACCTCTTCCACAAGGTCGAGGCCGAGAAACAGGCGACCTACTGGACCGAACGCCAGAACCATCCCATCGAAGACGTGCTCGACCGCAAGCTGGTCGCGGCGGCCGCACCGGCGCTGGAGAGCCGCGAAGCGGTTTCAATGGAGTTCGATATCCGCAATGTCGACCGCTCTGCCGGGGCCATGCTGTCGGGCGAGGTCGCGCGCAGATACGGCATCAAGGGGCTGAAGGACGACACCATTTCGGTGCGCCTCAACGGCACGGCCGGACAGTCCTTCGGCGCGTTCCTGGCGCGCGGCATCACCTTCGATCTCGTCGGTGACGGCAACGATTATGTCGGCAAGGGCCTGTGCGGTGGACGGCTGATCATCCGGCCGCCGGCGGACAGCCGCATCGAACCGGAAAAGTCGATCATCGTCGGCAACACAGTGCTCTACGGCGCCATCGACGGCGAGTGCTATTTCCGCGGCGTGGCCGGCGAACGGTTCGCCGTGCGCAATTCGGGCGCCATAGCGGTGGTCGAGGGCGTCGGCGACCATGGCTGCGAATACATGACCGGTGGCATCGTCGTCGTGCTCGGCGAGACCGGCCGCAATTTCGCCGCCGGTATGTCGGGCGGCGTCGCCTATGTGCTCGACGAGGAAGGCGATTTCGCCCGCCGCTGCAACCTGGCAATGGTCGAGCTCGAACCGGTGCCTGAAGAGGACGACATCCTCGAGGAACTGCACCACCATGGCGGCGATCTCGCCCATCACGGACGGGTCGACGTTTCCGGCGACATGACGCGGCACGACGAGGAGCGGCTCTACCAGCTGATCTCCAACCACGTGCACTACACCGGTTCCGACCGGGCGCGCGACATTCTCGAGAACTGGACGGATTTCCGGCCGAAATTCCGCAAGGTCATGCCGGTCGAATACCGCCGGGCGCTCGAGGAAATGGAACGCATGCGCATGGGTGTCGCAGCGGAATAGCCGTCAGGCTTTCAGCAAAGGGATCAAAGCCGAACAGGCCGCCGGACAAGAGGTAACCGCCTCTTGCAACACCGAAACCGAAGCCTGTTTCGACGATGAGAGGTTAGGAAGACTTTATGGGCAAGGTCACCGGATTTCTGGAAATCGATCGCCAGGTCGCGCAGTTCCAGCCTGCGTCCGACCGGATCCGCCATTACAGGGAATTCTCCCTGCCGATGTCGGATTCGGAAATCAAGAAACAGGCAGCGCGCTGCATGGATTGCGGCGTTCCGTTCTGTCACGGTCCGACCGGCTGTCCGATCCACAACCAGATTCCGGACTGGAACGATCTCGTCTACAACAAGAACTGGGAAGAGGCGATCGCCAACCTGCATTCGACCAACAACTTCCCGGAATTCACCGGTCGCATCTGCCCGGCGCCCTGCGAGGAAGCCTGCACGCTGAACCTGGAAGACGTTCCGGTGGCCATCAAGACTGTCGAGCAGGCGCTGGCCGACAAGGCCTATGAGATGGGCTATGTCGTGCCGCGGCCGTCGGCCACCAAGACCGGCAAGAAGGTGGCGATCATCGGCTCCGGACCGGCCGGCATGGCCGCCGCCCAGCAGCTCGGGCGCGTCGGCCACGACGTGCATGTGTATGAGCGCGAAAGTGCCGCCGGCGGCCTGCTGCGATACGGCATCCCTGATTTCAAGATGGAGAAGCACACCATCGACAAGCGGGTCGAGCAGATGGAAGGCGAGGGCGTCACCTTCCACTACAACGCCAATATCGGTGTCGATGTCAGTGTCGACACGCTGCTTTCCGAGCACGATGCGGTGCTTTATTGCGGCGGTTCGGAAAAGCCGCGCGACGCCGGCATTCCGGGTGTCGAATTCGTCGGCGTGCACGATGCCATGCCCTATCTGGTGCAGCAGAACAAGCGGGTGGCGCGCGAGCCGGTCGAGTGCGTCGGCTGGCCGTCGGAACCGATCCTCGCCGGCGGCAAGCACGTCGTCGTCGTCGGCGGCGGCGACACCGCGTCCGACTGCATCGGCACCGCCTTCCGGCAGGGCGCCGTCAAGGTCACGCAGCTCGACATCCGGCCGCAGCCGCCGGCGCGCGAGGACAAGCTCGCCGTCTGGCCCTATTGGGCGACCAAGATGCGCACCTCGTCGTCGCAGGCCGAGGGCGCCATTCGCGAGTTCCAGGTCGGCACGCTCGAGTTTGTCGGCGAGGACGGCCTGCTGACCGGCGTCAAATGCTGCCAGGTGGACGAAAAGCGCAAGCCCATCGCCGGCACCGAGTTCATCATCAAGGCGGATCTGGTGTTCATCGCCATCGGTTTCCGGGGCCCCTTCGAAAACAGCGTACTGGCTGACCTGGGCGACCGGCTGGAACTCGACGTCGACGGGCGCAACTCCACCAACGTGCAGGCCAATGAGAGCGACTATCGTACCTCTGTCGAGGGACTGTGGGCCGCCGGCGACGTGCGCCGCGGTCAGTCGCTCGTCGTCTGGGCGATCCGCGAAGGCCGCCAGGCCGCCCGCGACATCGATATTGCGCTGATGGGCGAGACGACTCTGCCGCTTTAGCGGAATTCCAAATTAGAGGGTCGGTTCCTGCGGCTCGCGCGGCCAGTCGAAATGATCGGCGCGGCCGGGCGGCGGCGGTGAGGTCTTGCCGTCGAAAACCAGTTCGTCGCGCGGTGTGCGGCTGAGCGAAACGCGCGGTTCTTCGGCACCCAGCAATGCCTGTTCTCCGTCGAGCGTCGGGTCGCTCATGTCGATCGGGCTGGTGCGCACGGTGAGCGTGTCGCCGCGGTTCGGATCGAGGACCAGCAGTTCCGGCAGATTGTCCTCGCCGAGCTTGCCGGTCCCCTTGTCGGCCTCGTCGCCGAGCAGCCGGCGCACCGGTTTTTCCACATAGAAGGCAAGCTTGCGGCGACCGGCCTTGGTCATGCGGATGCCGTCCTTGGTGCGCAGGCGCACCTGCTGGCCCTTGATGTCGGAGCCGGTGTAGATGAACTTGCCGTTTTCGTCGACGAAGCCGTCCCAGATGTCGATGAACTCACCGCCCCCATCGCCGACGACCGTTCGGAAGATGCCGTTGATGGCGAGGATGTCGGTCGACATGGAGGCAGATTTGTAGGCCGGCGCGCCGACCCATACCAATGGAATGCCGCGCGAGCGGACGGCCTGGGCGATTTCGCCGACGCGGGTCGTGTATTCTGCGACCCAGGGATCGGAACGCACGGCGATGCGCTTTTTGCCGTTGCGCAGCGGTTGGCGGTCGTTGGAACCGACCATGACGATGACGATG
Source organism: Rhizobiaceae bacterium (assembly GCA_963921345.3). Taxonomy (GTDB): domain Bacteria; phylum Pseudomonadota; class Alphaproteobacteria; order Rhizobiales; family Rhizobiaceae; genus Hoeflea_A. The sequence goes on from OZ001228.1 coordinate 260,454, forward strand.
GTCGGCTTCGTTTCGTCGAGGATCCCGGGCAGGGTTTCCGGCCAGTCGTAATAGTCGTCGCGTACCAGCCCGGAGGAACCGTTGGACTTCTGGATGATGGCCACGCCCGGCGACTGCGCGAAGGCGGTCTCGAGGCCTTGCGACAAGGCCTTGGCCTGAAAGTCGCCAACGACGAGGACCCGGCTGGCGTTCTCCAGCTTGGCGATGGCCGGCTGCAGCTTCGGCCGACGCGAAACGGAGGACTTTCGGGATCTGGGTTTGCGCGCCCGCCGGATCGTGCGCCGCGGCTGCCGGACCACCGGCTCAGGTCGGCGGACCCGCCGCGGGCCGAACAGCATGTCGAGAACGGAGCGACGCTTGACGACGGTCTGCGCTTCCGCGTCGGCCGCCGGCAGCAGCGTCTCGGCCACCATGCCGGATGCGGCAAGCAGGGCCGGAACGACGAACCAGATCAGGCATCGACGTATGAACGCAACCAAACAAAACTCCCGTCATCGTAGCAGGGTCTTCAGCAGTTTGTGCGACGGAACGCCGTCCGGCGTCAAGCCGCGCTGTGACTGGAACGCCTTGATGGCAAGCTGCGAGCCGGAGCCGATATTGCCGTCGATCTCGCCGGAGTAGTAGCCGAGCGCCTGCAGATGCACCTGGATCTCGCGACGCTCGTCCATCGACAGCACGCCCTTGGGCTTCGGCCATTTCTGCTTCAGCCCGTCATAACCGGCGATGCGGTCGGCCAGCAATCCGACCGTCAGTGCATAGGTGTCGGAGTTGTTATAGCGCTTGAGCATGAAGAAGTTGCGCAGCATCAGGAAGGCAGGGCCGCCGCCGCCGGCCGGCATCTTGAGCACGGCTTTTTCGCCCGGCCGGGCGAAGCCCCTGCCGTTGGGGCGCTTGAAGCCGAGCTTGGCCCATTGGGCAAGCGTTTTGGAACTGCCGACATAGCGGCTGCCGCCGCGCGGCGCCCGCACCTCGTAGCCCCAGGTGCGGCCCGTTTTCCAGCCGTTCCTGCGCAGCAGGTTGGCGGCCGAAGCCAGCGCGTCGGGGATCGAATTCCAGACATCGCGCTTGCCGTTGCCGTCAAGGTCCTGGGCGAAGGCGAGGTAGCTGGTGGGGATGAACTGGGTGTGGCACATGGCGCCGGCCCAGGATCCGACCAGCTGTTTTTTCCGAACGTCGCCGGCCTGCAGGATCTTCAGCGCGCCGATCAGCTGGCCGCGGGCATATTTGGCCCGGCGCTTGTCGTAATAGGCAAGCGTCGCCAGCGCGCGCGGCACGTAATGCAGCCGGTCGGGATAGTTGAAGACGTTGCCGTAGCTCGATTCCACCGACCAGATGGCGAGTATCACGGAACGCTCGACGCCGTAGCGGCGCTCGATGGCGTCCAGCGTGCGCTTGTGGCGCCGCCCCAGGGCCTGCCCTTTCTCCACGATTGTGCTGTGGACCCGGGTGTCGACATAGCTCCACACATGCTCCTTGAATTCCGGCTGGTGGCGGGCCTTGCGCAGCACTTCCGGATCGGGCGTCTTGACGCCGGCAAAGGCCTTGTCATAGGTCGATTTGCGGATGCCGTTCTTGGCGGCGACGCTGCGGAAGCTGGATATCCACTTGCGAAAGCCGGCATCGGCGTTGGCGGCGGGAACGTTGAACAAAAGGGCTGGGGCCAATACGACGAACAGAGCCAGCAGCAATCTCGGTGCGGTGTCATGGAATCGCATCGATTTCTCCACTGTGTCGGACTGCGGCGGCGACACTAGCCTGAAGAAAAGGCGCAATAAAGGCGCCGCGCCGCCGATTGATATTAACACTTTCTTCACGATCCTACGGGCCACTCGTCAACAATCTGTTAACCACGGAGACAACGCTGGCACTCGGATTGGCGCTCCTTTAGGGGTTGGTGCCGTATGGAGATGGGCATCCGGTCCTCAATGCGCTTGCGTGGCGGCGTGAATGCAGATAGGGCCGAACGAGACCGAAACGAGGTAATTCGCTATGTCGCAGCAGCGCAAGGTCCGCAAGGCGGTGTTTCCGGTGGCCGGACTTGGCACGCGTTTCCTGCCGGCAACCAAGGCCATCCCCAAGGAAATGCTGACGGTGGTGGACCAGCCGGTGATCCAGTACGTGGTCGACGAGGCCAGAGCCGCGGGGATCGAACATTTCATTTTCGTCACCGGCCGCAACAAGGCGGTCATCGAGGATCATTTCGACATTCAGGTCGAGCTCTACGACACGCTGCGCAACCGCGGCAAGCTGGACGAGTTGAGCGGCCTGCAGGCGCGCCAGCCGAAGCCCGGACAGACCAGTTTCACCCGCCAGCAGGAGCCGCTGGGGCTCGGGCACGCCGTCTGGTGCGCGCGCGAGCTGGTCGGCGACGAGCCGTTCGCGCTGCTGTTGCCGGACATGGTCATGCAGGATCCCAAGGGATGCCTGACGGGCATGGTCGAGCTCTACAACAAGGTCGGCGGCAACGTGATTTCCGTCGAGGAGGTGCCGGAAGAGGAAACCCACCGCTACGGCATCGTCGGCGTCGGCGAGGACATCGATGCCGATGGCTTCCGCATCACCGAAATGGTCGAGAAGCCGACGCCCGGCACCGCGCCGTCCAACTATTTCATCAACGGACGCTATATCCTGCAGCCCGATGTCTTCAGCATCCTGCAAACCCAGGAACGCGGCGCCGGCAACGAGATCCAGATCACCGACGCCATGCTGAAACTGGCCGAGCGCCAGGACTTCTGGGCCTATCGCTTCCGCGGCAACACCTTCGATTGCGGCTCCAAGGAGGGCTTCATCAAGGCCAATGTCTCCTTCGCACTGCAGCGGCCGGATATCAGGGCGAAGGTCGAAGACGATCTGCGCCGGATGCTCAACGGCGGTTAGGTCGCGACACGAAGCTCCTTGATCTCGCGGAACCGGATTCGCCTGGAAAGCTTCGCCGGCGCTTCGAGCCGGAGCTCGGGAAAGCGCCGGAACAATTTGCCGAAGGCGATGCTGCCCTCGATGCGCGCGAGCGAGTTGCCGGCGCAGATGTGAATCCCCAGACCGAATGACAGGTGCCGATTCGGCCGTCGGGAAATGTCGAATTTCTCCGGTTCGGGAAACTGCGCCGGGTCGTGATTGCCGCCGCCGATCATCAGGTGCACGAGACTGCCTTTCGGCAACGCCACGCCGGAAAGCTCGGTATCGGCCAGCGCTCGGCGGTTGTTGATCTGGATCGGAGCCTGATAGCGCAGCACTTCCTCGACGGCAGTCTCGTCGAGCTCCGGCTCCGCCCGCAGCCGGGCGGCCTGGTCGGGATGGCGCAGCAGCTCGTGGATGCCGTGTGAGAGCATGTTGGTCGAGGTCTCGTGGCCGGCATTGAGCAGGAAAATGCACTGGTGCAGAAGCTCCAGTTCGGTCAGCCGCTCGCCGTCCTCTTCAGCCTCCACCAGCGCGGTGAGGATCTCGCCGGGCTTTGCCTCGCCCGGATGCGCCTTGCGGTGGGCGATCAGGTCGCGCAGATAGGCCTTGAAGTCCTCGACCGCGCGGCAGCCCGCCTGGAACTGTTCGTCGCTCAAGACCGGTTCAAGCCCGCCCAGGATCAACAGCGCCCAGTCGCGGATCAGGATCCGGTCGGAGCGCGGGACGCCGAGCATGTCGCACACGACTTCCACCGGCAGCTTGAAGGAAAAGGCCGAGACCACCTCCATTTCGCGCCGGTCGGCCAGTTCGTCGATATAACCGTCGACCAGAGCCTCGATGCGCGGTTCCAGCGCCGCCAGCGCCTTGCGGGTGAAGGCCGCCTGGAACAGCTTGCGAATGCGCGTGTGGTCCGGCGGATCGCGAAAGACGACGCTTGTCGTGTGGTGTTCGTAAAGAGGGGAATCGCCGAATTTGGGCTTGAATTCGACCTTCTTGTCGGAACTCCAGACCTTCGGATTGCGGTAGACGGCGACCAGATCCTCGTAGCGGGTCAGAATGAAGGACCCGTCCGAATTGCGGTGGATGGGGCTCGTTTGGCGCAGCGCGGCAAGGTAGCCATAGGCGTTTTCAACGAAATCCGGCGGCAGATCGAAGAGATCGAAGCCGGTCACGTCGATATCACCGGATTGACCCGGGCCCGCAGCGCCCGCTTGCACCGAATTCGACATCATCGCCACTCCAATAATTACGTATTGTATAATTTGATTATATAATATAAAATTTACCCGCACTCGTCAATTTGGAGTTTCGCCCATGCCGGACACTGGATCCGCAGCGCCGAAGCGCGGGATCGGCGCGATCGAGACCGGTCTGCGGCTGATCGATGTCCTGGCCAGTGCCGACGGACCGATGCAGTTGAAGGAAATCGCCGCCGAAGCAGGCATGCCGGCTGCCAAGGCGCATCGCTATCTGGCAAGTTTCATCGCCGCCGGAATGGTCAGCCAGTCGGGGCCTTCCGGCCGGTACGACCTGGGACCGATGGCCATGCGGCTGGGTGCGGCGGCCCTCGGCCGTTTCGACTGTATCGAGAGCGCCTGTGCCGGGCTGCAACGGCTTCGCGACGACATCCGCGCGACCTGTTTCGTCACCGGCTGGAGCGACCGGGGACCGGTCATCCTGCGTTGGGAAGACAGCCGGCGGCCGGTTACCGTCATCGTCCAGGTCGGATCGACGATGCCGCTGCTGACGTCCGCCACCGGTCGCGCCTTTCTCGCCCATCTGCCGCGGGAAACCACCGGCAAATTGGTCGGACAGGAACTTGCCGCCGACGATGCCACCGGCATTTCGGAGCGTATAGACGCCCTCGTCGATGAAACGCGCACGGCAGGGCTTGGCCGCACCGAAGGCGAATTTCAGCCGGGCATTTGTGCACTTGCGGCGCCGCTGTTCGACCCTTTCGGCCGAATGGTCGGCGCCGTCGCAGCGCTCGGCCGCTCAGGTGAATTCGACGGCTCCTATGATGGAGCCGTCGCCAGCGCGCTTCGGCAGTTCGCCGGAAAGCTCGACCCGAAGGCCGAACATCCGGCCTGAGAAGCGGTCATTGCAGCTGGAACTCCTGAAACAGATAGCCGTCGTCGTAGCTTCTGGTCTCCGTGCACGTCAATTGCGGCGCTGTACCGGGGCGGGTGAAGAGCGGGACGCCGCCGCCGAGGACAATGGGCGCGCGTTTCAGGCGAAGAATGTCGATCAGGCCCAATGCCAAAACGGTCCCAGCGAACCGGCCGCCGCCGCACAGATAGATCGGGGCCTTCAGCTCCTGCCTGAGGCTGTGCAGTGCCGGCTCGACCGGCGTTCGGACGACGTCTATCTCGGCGTCGTCCGGCACATCCAGCGTTGCCGAAAAGACCAGGGTCTTCATGTGGGGGTAGGGGTTCTGGCCCGGTTGGAGCCCGAAGCGATATCCGAATTCGTAGGTGTTGCGCCCCATGGATCGCGGTGCCGTAGCCGGCCAGACGGGCGCGATAGTCGTCGACGACCGGCCCCTCATGGGCGAATTTCGAGATGTCTCCGTCGGGACCGGAGATGAAGCCGTCGACCGACACGGCGACGTCGTAGATGATCGGTTGCATGTGCTGCTCCAGATAAAGGTAACCATTGGGCCGAAAGGCCGGTGCGAAAACTGGTTACTTGATCACTGGCAGCGCACTCCTGTTTGGGGCAGCCTTCTAAAGGCAATCATGCGGTCGGGCAAGGGGGCAGGCGGATATGTTCTAGGGCCGCAGCGTGATTCCCAGGCCGGCGAAGAATTCGTCGCTGTCGCTGCCGCCGCGGGTGACGGTCTTTTCGTAGGCGACGCCGCCCTCGAAGCCGAAGCGGCGGTTGATCCACCAGGTGAAGCCGGCACCGACGCCGTAAACGGTCTGGTCGCCGAGCAGCTCCATATAATCGCGCCAGCCGATGAGCGTGCTCAGATTGGCGGTGACGTTCTCGCGCAGCTGGTGCGTCACCTCCGTCGTCGCCGCGTAGTAGATCGAGCCGGATTCATCCGCCGTCGTCGAATCCTCGAGCGTCGTCGACAGGCCGAGCACCACATTGGTGCCGCGGCGCGGCGACCAGTTGACGAAGCCGTCGATGGTCGGTCCCTTGACGGGTCCGAGGCGAGCGTCGTCGATGTCGCGCTGGGCGTAGCCGACGGCGATCTCGCCATTGAGTTTTTCGCCGAAATCGAAGGCGGTGCCGGCGCGGATGCCATAGGTCCTCGACGAGCGGGCGAAGCCGTTCTGATCGAGCCTGTCGTCATAGATGATCTGGCCGTAATCGCCTTCGACGAAGGGCAGGTGGGCAGATCCGATGTCGACGCCGGCACGCAGCGTCACCGTATAGTCTTTCTCGTTGCGGTCCGATTGGGTAACGATAGTGCCGTCGCTCAGTTGTGCGTCGCCATAGGTCGAGCGGCCGCCCTCGATGGTTGCCGTTCCGCGCCAGGAGCCGAATATGCGGGTCAATGACGCACTGGCCGCGAAGTCGTGCACGTCGGACTGGGCGAAGGCGTCGGCGATGGCGTTGGCGTCGGACTGGCTTTCGCGGCCGAACTCGTAATCGACCTCCAGATTGGCGGTCGTGCTGTCGGACAGGTCGAGCCGCAGGTCCATATTGGCGAGCGTCTGCGGATCTTCCGGACCGTCGCCGCTGATGGTCTTGTCGATCACCTGTTCGCCGTAGATCCGCAACTGGTGCCGAGACCAGTCGGATTCGAGTTCGCTGCGCAGCACGGTTCGGCTGTAGGTCCGTTCGGTTCGCGAGCTGCCGTCCTGGTCGATGTCATGGGCGATCTGCTGGGTGACCGACGGGCGCAGGATGAAGCTGCCGATGCGAATGCCGACGGGTCCGAACGGCTCGGGATCGAACACCAGATTGCTCTGGTCGTCGATGGTCGACTGCCTCTGATTGACGGCTCCCGGCGTCTGGACCGGCGGTATCGCGCCGGTGATCAGGCGGGTGTCGCCGGCATCGTCCTCATCTTCCTCGGAATCGACGGTTTCGGCCTCGCGCAGCGCGTCGGCACGGTCTTCGGCGGTCACGACGCCTTCGTCGGCGACGACGCCGCGCAACAGCAGATCTTCGTCTTCGATGTTTTGCGCCGAGGTGTTGGTCGTAGCGGCTGCGAACAGTGTCGATGTCAGGCAGACGGCAGCCCATTTGGGCAGCGCAGAAGATCGCTCACCATCGGTGTTTTTTCGCCTGCACGGTGCCATGAAAACCTTGAACCAGACCGGTTTGAATTTCTTGTCAAACCGTAAAGCGACATGGTTAAGGCTTTCTTTACGTGACCGCCTCGACGCGCAATTCCCGCCCGGTGCTTTCGGTGATGCGGACCTGGGTGCCGACGGGCAGATCCGGGCCCTGGACCACCCACGTCGTGTCATCGATGCGGATGCGCCCGCGGCCTTCCTGGATCGGCTCGGTCAGCGTGGCGGTGCGTCCGACGAGGCTGGCGCCGCGCTGGTTGAGCAGCGGTTCATCGGTCTCGTCGCCATAATGCGCCATCAGCCGCCGCCCGGCGAAGGCCAGCGCGACCGACAGCACGGCGAACAGCAGCACCTGCACCTGCCAGCTCCACATGGGCGTGCCCCAAAGGAGCAGGGACAGGCAGCCGAGAACGATCGCGGCAAGACCGATCCAGATCAGGAAAAAGCCCGGTAGGATGACCTCGGCGGCGAGAAGCACCAGGCCGAGGACCCACCAGCTCCACGGGCCGAGTTCGATGATGATGCTCTGGATCATGGCGAATCGTCTCTGCTGCCGGCACTCGGAACTGTGCGGCTGCGGGACGATGAACCGTCGTCGCCACCCGGCCCGTCGGCGAACACTTCCTTGGCAATGGCGCCGATGCCTCCGAGTGTGCCGATCAGCGACGAGGCTTCCATCGGCATCAGCACGACCTTCTGGTTGCGGGCGGTGCCGATCGAGGCCAGGGCCTCGGTATATTTTTGCGCGACAAAGTAGTTGATCGCCTGCACGTCGCCGGTGGCAATCGCCTCCGACACCACCTGGGTCGCCTTGGCTTCGGCCTGGGCCAGGCGCTCGCGGGCCTCGGCCTCGCGAAAGGCCGCTTCACGGGTGCCCTCGGCCTCCAGAATGGCCGCCTGTTTGGCGCCCTCGGCGCGCAGGATCTGGGCGTTGCGGGAGCCTTCGGCTTCCAGCACCTCGGCGCGCTTCTCACGCTCCGCCTTCATCTGCCGCGCCATGGAATCGACCAGGTCGGCGGGCGGATTGATGTCCTTGATCTCGACGCGGGTGATCTTGATGCCCCAGGGGCTCGCGGCCTCGTCGACGACCCGCAGCAGGCGGTCGTTGATGGCGTCGCGGTTGGACAAAAGCTCGTCCAGGTCCATCGAGCCCATGACCGAGCGGATGTTGGTCATGGTCAGGTTGAGCAGCGCCGTTTCCAGCCGGCTGACCTGATAGGCCGCCTGCGGTGCGTTGAGGACCTGGTAGAACGACACGGCGTCGGCGGCGACGCTGGCATTGTCCTTGGTGATGACCTCCTGGGTCGGAACGTCGAGCACCTGCTCCATCATGTTCATGCGCGCCCCGATACGGTCGACGAACGGCACGATCAGGTTGAGGCCGGGGCTCAGGGTCCTCGTATAGCGGCCGAACCGTTCGACCGTGTAGTTATAGCCCTGCGGCACCGTCTTGACCCCGGCGAACAGGACCAGAACGACGAAGACGACAAAGGCGATGACCGCGATGTCGAAACCTTCCAGCGGCATGACGAAACCTCCTGTCAGGCACGGTGTTTCAATGTTCGCGCTATCGGTATCGGCCTGGCCGAATCACCCGCGCTATCCCACAGGGAATGTGGGCACAATCCGGCAAAGTTGCAAATCGGTTGTGGATACTCAGACCCAACCGCCCAGTTCGCGCCGCACCACCGTTTCGATAACGGACATGCCGGCATCGCCATCGTTGAGGCATGGGATGTGGGTAAAGTTCTCGCCGCCATGCTCGTGGAAGATTTCACCGGCCTCGCCAGCGATTTCCTCAAGGGTTTCCAGGCAGTCGGAGACGAAGCCCGGGTTGATGACCGCGATGTTCTTCACGCCGTCCTTCGCCAGTTTTTCCACCGTTTTGTCAGTGTAGGGCTGCAGCCATTCTTCCGGACCGAAGCGCGACTGGAAAGTGGTCATCAGGCGCTTTTCGTCCCATCCGAGACGCTCGCGCACAAGCCGTGACGTCTTCATGCAGTGGCAGTGATAGGGATCGCCCTTCTTGAAATAGGACAGCGGGATGCCGTGGAAGGAGGCGAGCACGAGGTCGGGCTGCCAGTCGAGGCCGGCGAGATGTGTCTCGATGGAACCGGCGATCGCCGCGATATAGGCCGGATCGTCGTGATAGGGCGGCACGGTGCGCAGGGCAGGCTGCCAGCGCATCTTTGCCAATGCTTCGAAGGCCTTGTCGTTGACCGTGGCGGTGGTGCTGGCGGCATATTGCGGATAGAGCGGAAACAGCAGGATGCGTTCGCAGCCGGCCCGCTGCAGGGCCGAGATCCGATCGCCGATGGACGGCTGGCCGTAGCGCATCGCCCAGTCGACGACGACGTTCTGATGCCCGGCCAGGGCCTCGGCCAGCCGGTCGGACTGGCTGCGGGTGTAGGTGCGCAGATAGCTCTCGTCGCGTTCGGTGTTCCAGATCGACTGGTAAGCCTTACCGACCTTGGCCGGCCGCGTGTTGAGCACGATGCCGAAGAGGATCGGATACCACAGGGCGCGTGGCCACTCGATCACCCGCTTGTCGGTCAGGAATTCGCGCAGATAGCGCCGCATGGAGGTGGCGTCGGTGCCGTCGGGCGTGCCGAGATTGACCAGCAGCACACCGACCTTGCCGAAGGCGACCGGCGGGTGGTCGCCCGGCAGATGGGGCTGTGTCGTCTTGGTTTTCGCTGCCTGGGTGCTGTCCATGCTCATTCCGATCCGGGCGTCATTCCGGTTCGGAACATATGGGACGCGCCCGCGAATTCAAGCGCGCCGTTTGGCGCAGGCCGCAAATCGACCCGCGCGGTTACTGCGACTGCTGTGCCGGGATTTTCAGCGAAGACCCGACCGCGAGTTTGTCCAGGTCCTGACCCGGATTGGCATCTGCGATCCGGCCCCAGTGGCGGCCGTCGCCGAGATACTTCTCGGCCAGCTTCCAAAGGCTGTCGCCGGCTTGCACCACGTGGCTTTCCACCGATTCCACGGCCTTGTCGACGGCCGAATCCTGCTGGCGAACCTCTTCCTGCACCTTCTTCATCTGCGCTTCGGCCTGGGCTTCGCCGGGCGAAAGCTCGGTGATGCGGCGGTCGAGATAGGGCCGATAAGGCGAGTTCGCGGTCAGGTATTGCGCCACCACGTCGTCCAGGTTGGGGCCGTAATCATAGGCATCCGTGGCCTTTTCGGCGAAGACCGAATAGCCGTCGCCGCCGCCGCGCATGAAGTTGTTGGAGACGATGCCGTAGACGGTATCCGGATCGATCGGCTGAAGCGAGCCGTCCTTGCGCACCATGACGTTGGAGGTGCGTGTCCCCACCGGCTGCGACGGATCGAAACTGTAGGCAAGGCCCGCGACCTGCGGAAAGCGGCCGGCGCCCTCGTCGATCTTGCTGACGCCGTTTTCCAGCGCTTCGATCACGTCGGAGCCCTTGAGTTGGAAGGTCGCCAGCGTGTTCTGGAACGGCAGCACCGTCAAAACCTCGCCCATGGTCACGTTGCCGGCGCCGATTGAAGCGCGCAGACCACCGCCGTTCTGGATGGCGATGGAGACGCCCTGGCCGGCCACCCGGTCGAGCATCGCATCGGCGACCAGATTGCCCATTTCGCACTCGCGGGCGCGGCAGTTCGACCGGTCGCCGTCGATCGGTGCCTCGGCGACCGCGATGACTGTCTGTTTCAGTTTTTCGATGGGTTCGGCCAGTTCCTTGATGCGGGCGACCATCGTCGCATCGGGCGCGAAGCTGGAATCGATGAGGATCGGATCGCCCGACACGGACTTGATGGTGCCGTCATCGGCAAAGACCAGTTTGATTTCGCCGAGATATTTCGAATAGGCGTAGGCATGGGCGATCGGCACCCGCTGACCCGACGGCCCGTCGACATAAATCGGGTAGGGCAGGGTGGCGTCGTCGTCGTTGGTCATCAGCGTGTTGCTGTGGCCGCCGACGATGAGGTCGATACCGTCGACCTGCGCGGCGATCTTCCTGTCCGTCTCGATGCCGGTATGGGTGAGCGCGATCACCTTGGTGGCGCCTTCGTCACGCACTTTTTTGACGGCGTCGTTGAGATAGAGAACCGGATCCATGAACAGGATCGCGTCGCTCGGCGAAGACAGCTCGGGCGTGTCCTCCGCCACGGCGCCGACGATGGCGATCTTTTCGCCGCCGACCTCCTTGATCACATACTCCGGCATTTTGCCGGCCAGCGGGCTGTTGGCGCCGATCAGGGCGTTGCCCGAGATCGTGGGAAAGGTGGTCTTGTTCAGAAAGCGGGCCAGTACGTCGTCGCCGTCGTCGAACTCGTGATTGCCGATGACGTTGGCGTCGAGGCCGATCAGGTCGAGAAACTCGGCCTCCGCCTCACCCTTGTAGGTGGCGTAGAAGAGCGAGCCTTGAAAATTGTCGCCGGCCGACAGCACCAGCACGTTGGGAAGCGCCTTGCGGCGCTCGTCGATGGCAGTCTTCATGCGGGCGATGCCGCCGAAACACTTGCCGTCCGCATCATCCTGCTCCGAACAGATCGAATCGTATTTGTTGACCGGTTCGATACGGCTGTGAAAGTCGTTGAAATGCAGAACGTTCAGTTCGAAGTCGGCCAGCGCCGCGCCGGCAGACAAAGCCAGAGCGGCCGTGGCAACAAACAAGCGGTTCATCAGACGTCGCATGACCACCTCCTCAACCAAATCGGGAACGACACCGATAAATCACGCGCAAAAGCAGTCAGAATTTAGGCGTCGTAGTCCCGTTCGTCGGCAATGACCTTGCCGTCATTGGGCAGGCTGCCCGCCGGCCGCACGACGACTTCGCCGCGCAGCTTGGTGATGTCGGAGAGGGTGGCCGCCAGCGCCGCCTCGTCGGCCGGGCCGTCGCCAACCGCTTCGACTTCCAGCACCATGGCATCCTCGGCGCCGCGGCGGACGACCACGAGCCGCGCCTTGGCGACTTCCGGGTGACGCTTGAGCACGGCGGCGATCTGCTTGGGATCGACGAACATGCCCTTGACCTTGGTGCGCTGGTCGGCGCGTCCCATCCAGCCCTTGATGCGGATACCGGTGCGGCCGCAGGGCGACTGGCCCTCCAGAGTCGCCGACATGTCGCCGGTGCCGAAGCGGATCAGCGGGTAGGAAGGGTTGAGGGCGGTCACGACCACCTCGCCGACCTCGCCGTCTGCCACCGGCTCGCCGGTGCCCGGCCGGACGATCTCGACGATCATGTTCTCGTTGAGGATCATGCCGGGATGCGGATTGCCGTCGTCATCGGCGCTCTCATAGGCGATGACCCCGATATCGGCCGTCGCATAGGCTTGCAGCACATGGATGCCGCGCTTGTCGTATTCCTCGCGCAGCGACGGAAAAAGCGCGCCGCCCGACACCAGCGCCCGCTTGATCGTCGACAGGTCCTTGCCGGATTCGGCCGCCTTGTCGAGCAGGATCTTCAGATAGTCCGGCGTGCCGGTATAGGCGTCGGGCCCGAGCGCCACCGCGGCGTCGATCTGCGCCTCGGTGTTGCCGACGCCGGCCGGGAAGACTAGGCATCCGAGCGCTCTCGCGCCCTCGTCCAGCACGAAGGCGCCCGGCGTCATGTGATAGGAGAAGGCGTTGTGGACCTTGTCGCCGGCGCGAACGCCGGCAGCAAACAGGGCGCGCGCCGATTGCCATGGATCGATGCCGGGCCCTTGCGGCTCCCAGATCGGCCCCGGCGACATGAAGACGCGGTTGCCGCGCAGAGCCTCGGCGCTGGCCATGCCGCCGAAGGGCGGGTTCTTGGCCTGCATTTCCATCAGTTCCGGCTTGCGCAAGACCGGCAGGGCCGCCAGCGCGTCACGGCTGTCGATTTCCGCCGGATCGATATCGCCCAGCCATTTCGTCAGGCCCTCGGTGTTGTCCAGCGCCTCGGTCAGAAAGGCCGGCAGCCGGGAAAACAGGCTGTTTTCCCGCGCGCCTGGATCGCGGGTTTCCAGATCGTCGAAATACTCGGTCATGACTCACTCCTCCCGGACCGTTTTGGCGGCCCTGTTCGTCGGTTTTTTTCGGTCGTTGCTACGCCCGCGATCGGGCGCGGGGCCAATCACACAAGGCGGCGGGTCAGCGAGAATTGCTGGCCGTCGCTCGACGTGCAATTCAAGCGGGTGGGCGACACCAGCGAACAGTTGACCGTGGTGTTGGTCTGGCGAACCAGGGACCGGATGTCGATCTGCACCAGTCGCGGATTGATCAGTGTGTACCGGCCGGTCGCCAACAGCGTGTTGGTGTCCGTCGTGCGGGTTTCGAATGTGCCGCCGGAAAAGCGTGACTGGATGCCGTTGGGATCGAGCCAGACGCCCTCGATGGAGTTCGAATTGCTGCTCGGACCCGGGCCGTAGCTGGGCACGCAGCCTGCCAGGCCGATGGCGAAGATCGCCACAAGAAAGAGCCAAATCCGATGCCGCATGATCGCCTCCAGGAACCGGTTGTCGGCTGTAAATCCGCCGTGGAATCGTGCTCCGAACGGTGCACAAGTGATATCATTCGTCAAGCTATCCCGGCAACATCACCAAATGTCGTTGCCGGACGATGCGTTGCGGCAACAGGCGCCGCGCGGGTGGGCTAATACGAAAGTATTAGATGTCAGGCCATCGAGCGGCGGGTTAGTGTCGGCGCTTGCCCGGCCGGCCGAAACCCAGCGATGCCGGGCCGAAGCAGGAAGATTGCCATGCCGTTGTCCGATGCAGATCTGAAGGCTTTTTCCGATTTCGAGCGGTCCGGTTGGGAAAACGCCGCCGACCCCTATCACAGGCACTGGGGCGGGCTTTCGGTGCAATCGGCCGGTTCCATGCTCGATGCGGTCCGGGTGTCACCGGGCAGCCGGGTTCTGGATGTCGCAACCGGCGCCGGCTATGTGGCGGCGGCGGCCCATCGGCGGGGCGCGTCGGCGATCGGTGTGGATTTCTCGAACGCCCAGATCGATCTGGCGCGCAGCACCTATCCCGGGGTGGAGTTCGAGCAGGCGAACGCCGAAGACCTGCCATTCGCGGATGGCACATTCGATTCCGTCGTCATGGGCTTCGGCATGAACCATATGCCGAAGCCCGAAATCGTCTGCGGCGAAGTCTTTCGGGTTCTCAAGAAGGGCGGACGGTTCGCCTTCACTGTGTGGGCCGCCCCGCAGGAAGGCGAGGGGTTCGGCATTGTGCTTTCGGCGATCGATGAGCACGGATTGCCCATCACCGACCTGCCGGATGCCCCGCCTTATTTTCGCTTCGCCGATTCGCGCGAGGTCAGGGGTGTGCTCGAACAAAGCGGTTTTGTCGACATCGGGACCGAATTGGTGCAGCAATTATGGCACCACGACCACGCCGATCAGCTGTTCGATGCCTTCAACGAAGGTGCGGTCCGCGCCACGGCCATGCTCCGGTCGCAACCACGGGAGCGGCTCGACGCGATTCGTGCACATGTCCTCGCGGAGACCCTGAAATTGAAACAGGGCAACCGGTTCGTGGTTCCGGTTCCCGCAGCGCTGTCCTTTGCCCGAAAACCCTAGCGCGCGGCGGCCGACGCATCCCGCGGCCAGTCCGCCAGAACCATGGCCGCGGCAATCTTCATGTCTGCAGCGGCCGAACGATGTCCTTCGCCGGCGGCCACGATCGCGCCCTTCATGAACATGTGCCAGATCTGTGTGAACCGTTCCAAATCCGTCAGGCCGGCGGCCTCGGCGTGGGTGCGCAGGATCGAGCGGATCTTGAGGAGATGATCGGCGGCTGCGCGGTTGACCGGGCTGTTGCGCTCGGTCTCGAGCAACACGTTGATGAACGAGCAGCCCTCGAAGTCCGGACTGTGGAACCACTCATCGAAAATGTCGAAAACGGCGAGCAGCCGATCTTCGGGCAGCTCATGGCGGCTTTCGATTTCGGCCTTGAGCCATCCGTTGGTCCACAGTTCCTCGCGCCTGTCGAGAAACGCCAGGGCAAGCCCGTCCTTGGAGCCGAACTGATTGTATAGGCTGGCCTTGGCGCAGCCCGACTTGGCGATGACCTTGTCCACGCCGACCTGGGCGACACCCTGGACGGCGAACAGGGAATAGGCGGCGTCCAGCAGCCTTTCCCGGGCCAAGCCCCTGTCTCTCGATTCCCGTTTTCGCGTTGCGACCATGAGCTGTTTCTTGGGTTCCAATCGCTTGTGATTTCCGCGCGATTCCAGCCGGATATTTCTAGCGCGAAATTTTTGGTTGACCAAATCGCAGTTTTCAAGTCACTATTAGACAGACAGGTCTGTCTAGTCAAACTGTACATGCTTTTGCCGACCAAGGCAACGGACTGACTTGTTGTCCTGGAGGGAGGAGAACCGTGGCGGAACCGCAGAGTGTACAGATTGGCAATGCCGTAATTGGCGGCCCCCTGGGCTCGCGAACGGGCCTCGCCATCGGCAGCATTTTCTACGACAACCACTCGATCGTCGAAGACGCCTTCGAAGGCACGTTCGACGCAAAGCGTGCGGGCGCGCTGATCGAGCGGGTCAACCAGCTTTCGCAGATCTATGGCGTGCAGATGGGTTTCGACGTCATCGGCGCTACCGAAGAAGCCATCCGCACCGCGCTGCCATTCGTTGCCGAACATTCGCGGCTGCCGATCCTGATCAATGCGACGGAAGCGGAGGTTCGCATTGCGGGGCTGGAAGCGGCGAGCACGCTCGGCATCCTCGACAGATGCGTCTACGCCTCGCTCAACGAAGACACGGAGGACGAAGAAATCGAGGCGCTTGCACGGCACAGACCGGCAGGCGTGATGATTCTCGCCAACGACATCGGCGACCCGACCCCGGAAGGGTCCTGTGCAATGATCGAGAGCCATTTCCGCCCGTTGCTCGATGAAATCGGATGCGAGGTGCCGATCGTCGACCTTGGCGTGATGGATGCGCCGTCCATCGGCATCGCCATGCGCGGCATCGCGGCCGTCAGGGATGTGTATGGCTATCCGGCAGGCTGCGCCTTCTCCAATTGCTTCCCGCAATGGACGGGGCTCGCGGATCTCGGCCGTGAATGGCTCAATCTCAGTCTTGCGACCGCCATGACGGTCTGCCGTGCGCACGGCGGCGATTTCCTGCATTACGGCATCATCGAAAAGGCAAGACTGGCCGCGCATGCCCTCGGTTCGGCCGAGGTGTTCTACGGCTTCGCCGCGCAGGAGCTCGACGGTTACACACTGCCCGAGGGCCACGCCTTGCTGAAGATGTTCAAGCTGGCGGCGCACGCATGAGCGCGGCCGGACATCGGGGCGGCAAATCTCTTGCGCAGGTGCTGGCAACACGCGTCGCGGTCGATATCGGCACGACGTCGCTGACCGGCCTGCAGGCGCGCACGCTCGACAATCCGGTTCCGCCCTATGTGGCGCATCCGATCTACGAGACGTTGCCGCTATCGGCGGGGGAAAGCGCTGCGATCGGTTCCGATTTCCAGAGGGTGGGCCCTTTGTACCTGCGCCCCGAAGGCGACGAGAACAATGAATTCACAGACGCCTACGGTGTCGGCTGGCTTTGGGTCGACGCCCATCCCGCGCAATTTCGCCATCCGCTGGAAAAGGCGTCGTGGTCGGACGTTTCGAAACATCCGCGTCCGGCGCTTCCGCAGATCATGCAGATCGCCGAGCCGGAACGGTCGCTGTCTGTCGTGGCGGACGCGCCGTGCCCGGGTTTGCTCGATACCTGCTTTGCGCTGCGCAACGGCTGGCAGTTTCTCGACGACGTGACCGGCGACTGGCGCATTGCTTCGGCGCTGCTCGACTGGTCGCTGGAGGTTGCCGCGCGATCCTACGAACACATGCTGGAGGCGTTGCCGGTGCAGCCGGATGTGGTCGTCTACGGCGACGATCTGGGGTTCCAGGGCGGCATGTACCTGTCCGACACGGACTTTCGCAACTTTCTCTATCCGAGGCTCAAGACACTGGTTTCGCGCATTCGGGCAAAGACCGATGCTGCGATCTGTCTGCATTCCTGCGGCGGTGTGAAGTCGATATTGGCGGATCTGGCCGATCTCGGGGTCGACATGATGAACCTCGATTTCTACGCCAAGGGCATGGAACTGGCGGAGGTCGGTCGTGCCTTGCCGAAGACGATGGTCCTGCACGGGCCGGTCGACCTGATCGCCTTGGGCGCCGCGGCTCTGCGCGGCGAACGCGGCGCCGTGGCGAAATTCGCCACTGATCTTGCCGCTGCCGATGCGTCCATCCAGGCGCCGCCGGACAATATGGGCGAACGGCATTTCGCAGTCGATTGCCTCGCCGGCGCGGCGGCGATCCGGGCTCTGGATCCCGACGATCTGAAGACGCTCCGCGATCTTGGACCGGAACGCACGATCATCGATCGCATCATTGCGGCAACCAAAGATTTTCAACCCCCGGCCTATGCCGGGGACAATCCCCGGGTTGCAACCGTGGACAGCTCCCATCCGCCCTCGGGCCATGCGGACCGCACCAAACAGCCCCCAATCTCAGCCGGAAACGGCCGGGCGCCGAACACCAACGGTGCCTGCACAAGGAGAAACGAGAATGGCGCAAGTCGAAAAGATGTCTCCGCGCGAGCGGATGTTCGCCGCAGTGACGATGAAGGAGCTTCCCGATCAGGTGCCGGTGATCCCGTTGCTGATGACCCGCGGCATCCGCGAGGGTAACGTCAAGGTCAGCGACGTGCTGCTCGACGGCGAGGCGCAGGCCCACGCCAAGAAGAAGGCGCTCGACAAGTTCGGCGGCGACGTGATCATCGCCGGCACCGACCTGTTCACTCCGGTCGAGTGCGTCGACGGTTGCGAACTGGACTATCTGCCTTACGCGCAGCCTTCCCTGGTCAAGCATCCGACGCCGACCAAGGACGATTTCTACCGTTTCAAGGAGAAGTACGAGAGGGAGGGCTTTCAGCCGTCAAAACGCATTCTTGCGATCCAGGAAGAGGCTCGGACCTACGTGAAGATGGGCCTCAACAAGTCGCACGTGATTCCGACGCCGGTCGGCGGTCCGATCACCACGGCGCAACTGATGACCGGGTCTTCGGAGTTCCTGACCTATCTCAGCGAGGATCCCGAATACGCTCACGAGGTCACCGAACTGGCGCTCGACATCGTCAAGAATGTCTGCCGGATGATTTTCGAGGCCGGGATCGACGTGACCAATATCCTCGATCCGTTCAACTCCACCGACATCCTGCCGCCGGACGTCTATCGCGAGCACGGGCTGCCCTACCAGAAGCGGCTCTTCAAATACATCCACGAGGATCTGGGCGGGATCGGCTTTACCCACACCTGCACGTTCACCCAGCCGATCTGGCGCGACATTGCCGAGAACGGATGCCTGAACTTCAACGGCGACATGTATCCCGGCATGGACAAGGCCAAGCAGGCCATCGGCGGCGAGATTTCGCTGATGGGCACGCTTTCTCCCTTCTCCACCCTGATGCACGGATCGACCGACGAGGTCCGCAACGAGGTGAAGAAGCTCGCCGCCGAGGTCGGCTACAATGGCGGCTTCGTCTGCATGCCGGGTTGCGACATCGACTGGAACATCTCCGATGAGAACATGAAGGCGATGATCGACCAGTGCGCCGAGATCAAATACCCGATGGATGTCGCTGCACTGGGCGACCTTTCCGAAATCTACCTGGCGGGCCATCCGAAGCACCCCGGCAAACGGGCGCCGTCCACGCAGGGCGACGAGGAGATGAAGAAACTGTGGGCGAAGAAAGGTGCAGATGCCACGCCGAAGGATGAGGTGAACCAGCACCTGGTCGAAGCGATCATGGAATATGACGGCGACAAGGCCATCGAATGGACGAAGAAAGGCCTGGAGCGCGGCATGAGCGCCCAGGAAATCGTCTTCGACGGCTTGTCGCTCGGCATGAAGATCGTCGGCGACATGTATGAGCGCAACGAGCGTTTCGTCACCGACATGCTGAAGGCCGCCAAGACCATGGACAAGGCGATGCCGGTGCTGACCCCGCTGCTGGAAGCCTCCGGATCGGGCGAGGGACCGACGGGCACCGTGGTTGTCGGGCTCGTGCGCGGCAATACCCAGGACATCGGCAAGAACCTGGTCTGCCTGATGCTCAAGGCAAACGGCTTCAACGTCATCGACCTCGGCAAGAACGTGAAACCGGAGCAGTTCATCGAAACGGCCGAAAGGGAAGGCGCGATCGCCATCGGCATGTCGGTCATGACCAACTCGTCTTCGGTGTACGTCAAGAAGGTGAAAGACCTGCTGGATGCCGACGGGAAGGGAGAAAAGTTCCTTCTCATGTGCGGCGGCGCCGCCGCCAACAAGGGCATCGCCACCGAGATCGGTGTCGCCTACGGCCTCGATGCCAACGCGGCTGTTTCGCTGGTCAAGGAACGGGCGGCAGCGCACGCCTAGGCGATGGATTGATGTGACCGGACGATGCCTACCTACGAATTCGGCTGCGACGATTGTGGAATCCGGCGAGACGTGCTCGTCAACCGGGCAGAGGCGGAGACGCTGGAACTGGTCTGTTCGTCCTGTGGCGGAACCATGCACCTGTTGCCGGTTCTTTCGCTGAACGTCGTAGGACGGTTCGTCGCGGACAGCCCGGTCGCCTCACCCCCCGTGTCCGCGAAGTCCTGCGGGCACACCTATCACTGCCGCTGCCACATTCGGCTAAGCCGCCCGAACCCGTTCCGGGAGCGGATCCGGGCGGCCAGCGGCTCCGACGAGGGTGAGTGAAGAGGAGGCATCATGGCCACCTACCCGTTGCCGATCATACGAAAGCACCTCGAGGCTCCGGACGCCGCAAGTATCTGGCTGGGCGTTCCGAAAGATCTCGCTTCCGTGTTCGCCTACCGAGCCGGCCAGTTCGTCGCGGTCGAGACCGAAATGGGCGCGGAGACGCTGGTTCGGCAGTATTCGCTGACGTCGACGCCCGGCAGGGACGTCGATCTGCGGATAACCGTGAAAAAGGTTCGTGACGGCCGTGTTTCCACATGGCTGGTCGACGAGGCCGAAACCGGCGATGTCCTGGAGATCGCCGCGCCGCGAGGCGTATTCTTCCGCCCGCCGCAGGAGGCGCGCCATGTGCTTCTGCTTGCCGCCGGCAGCGGCGTCGCGCCGATGGTGCCGATCGCCCGAAGCCTGATCGACAGCGGTCTCGGGCACAGAGTTACGTTCGTTTACGGCAACCGA
The DNA here is from genome assembly GCA_963921345.3 of Rhizobiaceae bacterium. Classification (GTDB taxonomy): domain Bacteria; phylum Pseudomonadota; class Alphaproteobacteria; order Rhizobiales; family Rhizobiaceae; genus Hoeflea_A. Next base: position 280,757 of record OZ001228.1, read on the forward strand.
ACCGCCGGTAGCATCATTCTCAAGGATGAGGTCGATGCTTTGGCGCAGATGCCTGACGTCAGCGTCGAACATGTGATCTCGCGTGACGACAGCTGGCCGGGCCCGCGCGGCCGGATCGACCGGACGTTTCTGGAGCAGCACCTGCCTCGATGGGCCGACCGATGCGACTTGCCGATGGTTGCCTATCTCTGCGGGCCCGAGGCGTTCATGGATGTCGCCGAATCCGCCTTGATGGTCTTCGGCCTCGGCAGCAACGATATCCGCATGGAGAGCTTCGATCAGGTTCAAAACGACGACGACGACAAGCCGCCGGTGCGTGTCGTCTCGCCGAACCCCGGAATCGAGGGAAGCTGCGAAACCATAACGGCCGTGGTCATGGGCGAGGAGATCGAAGTCGCACCGGAAGAGGACGAATCCATATTGGATGCGCTGCTGCGGGCCGGCGCCGACGTGCCGTTTTCATGTCAGGAAGGGACCTGTTCGTCGTGCATTTCGAAGCTGACGGAAGGATCCGCGCAGGTGCGCGCCATGGTCCTGAAAACACTGCGTGAGGATGATCTCGACGAAGGATTGACCCTGGCCTGCCTGACGCACGCCGCAACCCGGCATGTGCGTATCGACTTCGATGAGATCTGAGGAGGCGAGATGAACGGCACTTTGCTGCTGACCGATCTGCAATTGGCGACCATGGACGGCGGCGAGGGCGATCCGCTCGGGTTCGTCGACGACGCGACGGTTTCCATCGTGAACGGATCCATCGCCTACGCCGGCGCCACCTCGGGCTTCGACGGCGATTTGTCCGATGCCATTTCCATGAGCGGCAAACTGGCGATCCCCGGTCTTGTTGCCTGCCATTGCGCACTGTGCTGGGTGCCGCGGACGGCGCCGTCGCCAAAATTGAGCGCTTCGGCCTACCGATCCCTCGTCCGTTCGACCGCCGAGGCGACATCGGCCGCCGATGATACGACACTGCTTGCCGCGATGACCGGGCGGATCGAACGGTTGCGCCGCTGCGGGGTGACGACCGTCGAACTGAAATCGGGTTTCGGGCTTTCCGCCGGCGACGAAATGCGAATGGCCGGTCTTTGCCGGCGCCTGCAGACGACCATACCGGCTCTCTCGCGCGTAACACTAGACGCCAGCGGTTTTGTTCTCCAGAGTCGCGATGCGGATGCGCAATTGGCGGAACTCGAGACGGATTTCCTTCCGAGGGTTTACGAGCATGACCTCTGCGATGCCGTCGAGGTGTTCTGCGACGACGAGGCCGGCCTGGACCTCGATCGGGCAAGTACGATCCTCGAAATGTTCTATCGCAACAAGATGCCGACCCGCGTCGCCTGTGACCGGTTCTCGGATTCGGCCGGGGCGACGTTGCCCGCTTCCTTCTATTCGAAGGCCGCGACCTATCTGCGCCATTCCGACGACATGGGACTGGAATCGATCGCGGCCACCGGGACCGTGATGGTGCTGGTTCCGGATACGGACGCACGCGACGAAGGCGACGCAATTCCGCTTGTGGATGTCATGCGGAGCTGTCGCGCGCACATCGCCATAGCCGTGCAAGCCGGACCGGATGGCTCGGGAGAGCTCGATCTCCTTGCCGCCGCGCGCCTGGCTGTCGACAATTACGGTCTGACGGTGCCCGAGGTGCTGCGCGGCATCACGATCAATGCCGCGAAAGCGCTCGGAGTGAACAATCAAGTTGGAACGGTCAGCGCGGCGAAGCGGGGCGATCTTGTCCTGTTCGACGTTTCCGAGCCGACCGACATCATCGACCAGGAGGCCTGTTGGGGCATCGTTCGCGGGGGAGTCCTTCAACCCCATGCAGCTTGAGAAGCCCACTTGCGCATATGGCGTCGCCGGACCGGAACCCGCCGTCGCGAGCCGTCTGAAACGCAGCGAGATACGCGAACTGGCACGCCTCGCCCGCAACGGGGACACCCATGCCGCAAAGGCGCTGGTCGAACACAGCCTGATCTGCGGACACAAGAAACTTGGCATCCGTCGCTACCTGCTGGCGCTCGCGCTCGATGCCGACGGGCTCGACTGTTTCGAGATCCAGATCAGGACCCTGCTGGAAGAACTCGAACCGGCGGACCTGTCGCAAATGGTTCGCGATACGCGAACCATCGTTGGAAAACTGAAATGACAGGCAAGGCCGGCACCGCCGGTCTCGCATGGGGAGGCATGCAATTTGAGACCCTATGACAGCATCGAAGAACTGAGAGGCGCCATGGGCCGATTACCCGCGGCTGACCCGCAAGCTGCTGAAGCCGCCCGACGACGCCAGGACAGTCTGACCAAACCGCCCGGATCGCTTGGCCGGCTGGAGGAACTGGCGGAGTTCATGGCTGCCTGGACCGGGTCGGACAGGCCGGAGATCTCGAAGGCGCAGACCATCGTGTTCGCCGGCAATCATGGCGTTTGCGCGCAAGGGGTGAACCCCTATCCCCAGGAAGTGACCGCACAGATGGTGGCCAACTTCGAAGCGGGCGGTGCGGCGATCAACCAGCTGTGCCGTGTCCATGGAGCTTCCCTGTCGGTGGTCACACTCGAACTCGATCGCCCGACCGGCGATTTCACCCGGGGACCCGCCATGTGCGAAAGCGAGTGCCTGGAGATGATCAACCGCGGTGCTGCCGCTGTGGATCCGACCGCCGACATCCTTCTGCTCGGCGAAATGGGCATCGGAAATTCGACGGTTGCCGCGGCCCTGGCAGCCGCTCTGTTCGGAGGGGCGGTCACCGACTGGGTCGGGCCGGGGACGGGATCGGATGCGGCGGGCCTGGCGCGAAAGCGCGCCGCGATCGCCGCCGGGTTGAGCCTCCATGCCGACATTCGACATGATGGGTTCGGGGTGCTTGCCGCCTTGGGCGGGCGTGAGCAGGCGGCGATCTGCGGCGCCGTTCTGCAAGCCCGATCTCACCGAATCCCGGTCATTCTGGACGGCTTCATCTGCACCGCCGCCGTCGCACCGCTTTTCCACACCGACCAAAACGCGCTGGACCATTGCCTGGCAGGGCATGTCAGTACGGAGCCCGGTCATGCAAGGCTGCTGGAAATCTTCGACAAGAGGCCGGTTTTGAATCTTGACATGCGGCTTGGCGAGGGAACCGGAGCGTTGCTGGCGCTCGGCGTCCTGAAATCCGCGCTCGAGTGCCACAACCGAATGGCGACGTTCGGTGAGGCGGGGGTTTCGGAAGCGTGATCGGGAAGACGGATTAGGGGAGCGCGGTAGCTTGCAGGAAATCGATCATCCGACCATGGCCTTCGAACGGGCCTCGTTTTCCGAGACGAACAATATCCGCCATGAGCCGACCTCCGTGGCATCGACCTCGCCGGTGGATAACGCTTCCGAAGCCGGAGCGTGCCGGACACGGAATGTCGATATCCTTCTTGTTCCGGGCTTTTCGCTCGTGACGCTTGGATCGATCGTCGAACCGCTGTGCGCCGCAAACGGGATGTCGGATCGATGGCGTTTCAATCTGAGGCTGGTTGCGGCCGAGCCGGGCGACGTGCCGGCGTCATCGGGCCTGGGTATCTGCGGAACGGTCGCCGTTTCGGATCTGGTTCGTGACATCACCTTCGGAATGACCCCCGATCTGCTGATCATCTGCAGCGGTACTGGTGTTCCGACGCGGTCCCAGCGCGGCTTCATCGACCTGTTGCGCAATTGCAAACGTCAGAACGTGGCGATGGCAGGGATGGGCAATGCGGCCTGGCTGCTGGCCGAAGCAGGGGTGCTACCGGACGGAGCTTGCGCCTTGCACTGGAAATCCCGGGCGGCATTTCTGGAGCGACACCACGACGTCGCCGCCGACAACGTCCTGTTTGTCAATGGCGGTCCGGTGTCGTGCTGCGGCGGAGAGCTCGCCGCATTCGACTTCATCGTCGATTATATCGTTGAAACATGCGGCCCGATGACTGCCCGCAGGATCTGCCAGCATTTTCTGATGGGACACTGGCGCGGCGGCGACACCCGCCAGCCGTCTCCCGGCAATCATTTTGCCAATTGCAATCACCACCTGGATCGGATGGTCGAACTGATGGCCCAGAACCTGGAGGAACCGCTTTCAATCGACGAAATTGCCGAGACGGTTTCATTGTCGCGCCGGCAGATCGAGAGGATCTTTTCCAAACACGCCTCGACAACGCCAAGCAGGTTTTACAAAAGCCTGCGGATGGAAAAGGCCCAGCAACTGATCGAGCAAACCTCGATGTCCGTTATCGAGATTGCGTTTGCCTGCGGTTTCGCGTCGGCCTCTCACTTCACCGCCTGTTTCAAGAGCCGGTTTGGCGTGGGGCCCTTTCAGCTTCGCAAGATGAAAACCGATGGCCGTCCGAAGCTGGGCGGCCTCGTCTGACCCTCACCCCCCACACATCGGGGGTCAGTGCACCAGCACGTTGCGGAACTGCCAGGGGTCGCTTTCGTCGATGTCCTCGGGGAACAGGCCGGGGCGGCCGGTGAGCGGCGTCCAGTCGGTGTAGTGACCCTCCACCGGTCCCAGATAGGGCAGTTGAACTTCCAGGCAGCGGCGGAAATCCATTTCGTCGGTCTCGACGATGCCGGCTTGCGGGTTTTCGAGAGCCCAGACCATGCCAGCCAGCACCGCCGAGGTAACCTGCAGGCCGGTGGCGTTCTGGTAGGGCGCCAGCTCGCGGGTTTCCTCGACCGACAGGCGCGAGCCGTACCAGTAGGCGTTCCTGGCGTGACCGTAGAGCAGCACGCCGAGCTCGTCGATGCCGTCGACCAGTTCATGCTCGTCGAGAACGTGCAGCACCGGTTGCTGGGTGCCGCCATTGCCGAACATTTCGTGCAGCGACAGCACGGCGTAGTTGGCCGGGTGGTAGGCATAGTGGCAGGTCGGCCGGTAGACGACCTCGCCGGCGGCGTCGCGCAGTGTGAAGAAATCGGCGATGGAAACGGATTCGTTGTGGGTCACGAGGAAGCCGTACTGCGGACCGGGCGTCGGGCACCAGGTGCGCACCCGGGTGTTGGCGCCGGGCTGTTCCAGGAAGATTGCGGCCTTGTTGCCTTCGGCCTGCTCGCGGGCATTGTCCGGCCGCCAATTCTCATGGGTGCCCCAGCCGAGCTCCGCCGGCTGCAGGCCTTCGGAAATGAAGCCGTCGGCCGACCAGGTGTTCCAGAACACGTCGAGCGGTTTCGGCTTGACGGCGCGCTGGGTGTCGCGCTCGGCGATGTGAACGCCCTTGACGCCGACCTTCTGCATCAGCGCCGCCCAGCCGTCGCGGTCGTTCTGGTCCGGTTCGCTATAGTCGAGGCCGATGGCATCGGCGAGATCGACCAGCGCTTTCTTGACGAACCAGGACACCATGCCCGGATTGGCGCCGCAGCAGGAGACCGCCGTGGTGCCGCCCGGATTGGCGGCCTTCTCGCGGCGTACCGTTTCGCGTAGCGCGTAGTTGGTGCGCGCGGCGTTGTCGAGCGTTTCGTCGAAATAGAAACCGAGCCAGGGCTCGACCACCGTGTCGATATAGAGAACGCCGATTTCGCGACAGAACTTCATGATGTCGAGCGACGAGGTGTCGACCGAAAGATTGACGCAGAAACCCTGGCCTTCGCCCTCGGTCAGCAGCGGCTCCAGAACGCTGCGGAAATTCTCCGGCGTCAGTGCCTCCTGGACGTAGCGCACCCCGTGTTCGCGCAGCAGGTCGGCATCGTCGTCGCGCGGATCGACGACCACCATGCGGCTTTTGTCGTATTTGAAATGCCGTTCGATCAGCGGCAGCGTCCCGCGACCGATGGAGCCGAAACCGATCATCACGATCGGGCCGGTGATTTCGCCGTAGACGGGGGTGTCGGTCTCAGCCATGGTGGTTCCTTTCGCGGGGTTCGGGCGCTGCATCGCAGCGATTCCTAAAGCACAAACGTTACGGCCTGGGAAGAGCCTTCTCAGCCGGCCGGATCGTCGTCGACCATGAGCCTTGCCTGCAGCAGGCCGCGCAGGGAATTGCCGATGAACAGCGCGTCCGCTTCCTGCAGGTCGTGCAGCCTGAGTACCGCTTCGCGGGCCTCCCCGCGATCGAGCAGTTCCTGGCGCAGCACCCCCTGCAGCAGCCCGCAGGCGAGGGCAGGGGTCAGCAGCACCGCCCCGTCGCGAACGAACACCGAGGTGATCGTCCCCTCGCAGACCTCGTTGCGCTCGTTGAGAAGCAGCACCTCGTCTGCCATCGCTGCTGTCCATTCGCGGCGGGCTTCCTCGTAGGCGTACCGGCGCGTCGTCTTGTGACGCAGCAGCGTGTCGGCGGAATGCAAGCGGGTCTCGGCAATCCGCAGCCGCCAGACGCGCAATGGCGCGTCGCGGCTGAAGCCATGGCTTTCGAGCCTCCACTCGCCATCGGGATCGAGCTCCAGACGAAGCCGCGCGTCTTCCCCGGTGTGCGGCAGATCGGCGATCGCCGAGCGGATTGCCGGGAGGTCGCAGTCAATGCCCAGGTCGCGGGCGGAGCCGGACAGGCGTTCCATGTGACCGTCCAGCCGTTTGACCGTGCCCTCGGCACCGCGGCGCATGGTCTCGATAAGGCCGGGTTTCATCGGGTGGCCGCGCGCGGTTGCGCAGTTTCCGTCGTCGGCGCCGCATAAAGCGCCTTGACCAGGCATTCGTCATATTCGGCCGCCGCATCGGAATCGAAAACGATGCCGCCGCCGACATTGAACACCGCCTTGCCTTCGGCGAACAGGCTGATCGTTCGGATGGCGACGTTGAACTCCATCGGACCGCCTGGCGAGATCCAGCCGATCGATCCGCAGTAAACGCCCCGGTCGGTATCCTCCAGCTCGTGCAGGATTTCCATGGCCCGGATCTTCGGTGCGCCGGTGATCGAGCCGCATGGAAACAGCGCCCGCATGATGTCGATGACGGCCATTTCGGCGGCAAGCTTGCCGCGCACCCGGCTGACCATCTGATGCACGGTTGCAAAACTCTCGACCCGGTAGAGGTCGGGAACATGCACGCTGCCTGCCTCGCATACCCGCGACAGGTCGTTGCGCAGCAGGTCGACGATCATCAGGTTTTCGCTGCGGCATTTCGGATCGTTTTCCAGCCATTGGCGGAAGGCGCGATCCTCCTGCGCCGTCGTGCCACGCGGCGCCGTGCCCTTCATCGGCTTGCTCTCGATGAAGCCGTCGCGTCCGACGCGAAAGAACAGTTCCGGCGAGCGTGAAACGATGGCGGGACCGTCAAGCGCCACGAGGGCGGCGTGGGCAACGGCCTGACGTGCCCGCAGTCGGTTGAACAGGCCCGGCGCGTTGCCGTCATGGGTGGCGGTCATCTCGAAGGTCAGATTGGCCTGATAGCATTCGCCGGCCTGCAATTGCTCGTGCAGCGTCGCGAACCGGCCGCTGTAGGTGGCGAAATCCCAGCGCGGCACTGCCGGTGTCAGGCCCGGACCGGGGTCTTCGGCCGTCAGCAGATCGAATGCAGCCGCCGGCGGCTGCGGTCCGTCGAAGATGCCGAAGCTCAGGAGCGGCGAGCCGCCGCGGGCCTGTCGCGGCCGCAGGCGACCAGCTAGAGCCGGGTCGAGCGCATAACCGGCCTCGTAGGCGATGAAGCCGGCACTCCAGAATCCGTCGCGCTTCGCCCGTTCCAGGGTAGCGAAGGCGGTTTCGACCTCATCCACCGACCAGGCAGTGACGATTTTGCGCGGTTCTGCGAAGAACAGGGTCTCGCCGGTAAAATCGTTGCGGAACAGGATGTGGCGGTCGGGCATCGGGGCATCATCGGGTCGTCGGGCCTGCGGCGCAGGCTCCGCCACTGCATAATAGCCGTTGCCGCCGAATGCCATCACATTCGCGTCACGAACCGGTCGTTCGGCGAAGCGAGGCTGTTTTGCGCCGGATTATTTTCCGTCGAGCGCCTCGAGCTCGTCGATCAGGCCTTCGATCATCGACAGGCCGCGATCCCAGAAGGCCGGGTCGCCGGCGTCGAGGTTGAACGGCGCCAGCAGTTCCGAATGGTGCTTGGTGCCGCCGGCCCGCAGCATGTCGAAGTAGCGCTCCTGGAAGCCCTCTTCGGCGTTTTCGTAAACGGCGTAGAGCGAATTCACCAGGCAATCGCCGAAGGCGTATGCGTAGACGTAGAAGGGTGAATGGATGAAGTGCGGAATATAGGCCCAGAAGGTCTCGTAGCCGGGCGAGATGCGGATTGCCGGTCCGAGGCTGTCACGTTGCACGGAGACCCACAATTCGCCAATCTGCTCGGAGGTCAGTTCGCCATCGCGGCGCGCCGTATGGACCTTGCGTTCGAACTGGTAGAAGGCGATCTGCCGCACCACCGTGTTGATCATGTCTTCGACTTTTTGCGCCAGCATGGCCTTGCGTTCGGATGCGTCGGCGGTGCGCTCGAGCAGCACGCGGAAGGTCAGCATTTCGCCGAAGACCGACGCGGTCTCGGCCAGCGTCAGCGGGGTTTGCGCCATCAATGCGCCCTGTTCGGCGGCGAGCACCTGATGCACGCCGTGGCCGAGTTCGTGGGCCAGGGTCATGACGTCGCGCGGCTTGCCCATGTAGTTGAGCAACACATAGGGGTGCACCGCCGGGACGGTCGGATGCGAGAAGGCGCCCGGCGCCTTGCCGGGGCGCACCGGTGCGTCGATCCAGTTGCTGTCGAAAAAGCGGCGGGCGATATCGGCCATCTGCGGGTCGAAGTCGCCATAGGCGCTGAGCACCGTGTCACGCGCCGTATCCCAGGAAATCACCGCTTGCGGCGTTTCCGGCAGCGGCGCGTTGCGGTCCCAGTAGTCCATGACGTCCATGCCCAGCCATTTGGCCTTCATGGCGTAGTAGCGGTGGGAGAGGCGCGGATAGGCCCGGGTCACGGCATCCGCCAGGGCGTCGACCACCTCGCGCTCGACACGGTTCGACAGATGACGGCTGTCGGCGATGTCCTCGAAACCGCGCCAGCGGTCGGAGATTTCCTTGTCCTTGGCGAGCGTGTTGGTGATCAGCGTGAAGACCCGCAGATTGTCGGCAAAGGTCGCCGACAACGCCGTGGCCGCGGTCTTGCGTTCGGCGCCGTCAGGCGATTGCAGCTTGTTGAGCGTCGGCTCGATGGTCAGTTCTTCGCCGTCGACCGTAAAGCGCAGCGACGACATGGTTTCGTCGAACAGGCGATTCCAGGCGCCATGACCGGTGACCGATTTTTCGTGGAACAATTGTTCGACCCGGTCCTCCAGCTGGTAAGGCCGATCCTTGCGCAGGTCGGTCAGCCACGGAGCGTAGTGCGCCGCGTCCGGATCGTCCTGCATGGCCGTGTCGATCACCGCGTCCTCGATGCGGTTGAGCTCGAGCGTGAAAAACAAAAGCCGGCTGCTGGTGTCGGTGACCTTCGACTGGATATCGCCGTAGAATTTGGCGCGCTGCGGATCGCTGGTGTCGGAAAAATAGGTCAGGCCGGCGAAGGAAACGATCCGGCCGAGCAGTTCCTGCAACGTCTCGAACTGCTTCAGCGCCGCGCCAAGCCCGTCATCGCCGGTTTTGGCGGCAGCCGAGGTGAGATTGCCCTTCCAGCGGGTTTCGAAGTCCTTGCTGTCGCTGTCGGCTCCCTCGAGATCGGCCTGCAGCCGCGGCGAGTCCATGCCCTCATAGAGATCGGCAAGCTGCCATTCGGGCAGATCGCCCAGCTGTTCCTGCTGCTCCTCTTTCGCGGCCGGTTCGCCCGGATTGCGCCGGACGCCGGAAAGAAAAGTCGTTGCGCGCGACACTGCGGTCATTCGTCTGGCCCCTGAAAAATCTTCGCAATAAAAACACCTGCGTCCAAGGTCCCGTTCGACCGGCGCATGGTGCCGTACCCATACAAAATCCGAATCAGCCGGTCCACCACACCGGCCAGTGCAGCGAACATGCCACGATTCGGGTCAAGCAAAATTCGTTTTATTCACTCCTTGTTAGTTCTTTGTTCACTATAAATAACCGTTGAAACGGAGTGTGAGCGCTTTGCCATGCTCTGACCGCAATTCTGAGACAGCAGTCGTCATTACGGGCGAACGGGAAGTAGGCAATATCCAATTCTTTTGGTATAGGCCATTTGACCGGGGGCCGTGAACGCAGGAATACACGGGCGGCGGGACGCAGGGGACCCATAGGATTTGGAGAGGGGCTCACACAGATTGAGTGAACTGGCGCGGGTGCGCCGTCACCGCGTGGCGATGCTTGTCGCCGCGCTGCTGTGCGTGTTTGTCGCAGGTCCGGCTGCGGCCGAGACGCGGTCGCTGAAGCTCTATTTCCTCCACACCAAGGAACGCGCCACCATCACCTACAAGAAGAACGGCCGCTATCTGCCGTCCGGCTTGAAGAAGATGAACCGGTTCCTGCGCGACTGGCGTCGCAACGAACCGACGAAAATGGACCCGCGCCTTCTCGATCTCCTGTGGGAGGTCTACCGCAGGAGCGGCGCCAGGAAACACATCCACGTGGTTTCCGCCTACCGGTCTCCGGCAACCAACGCCATGCTGCGCCGCCGCTCCAAGGGTGTCGCTTCGAAGAGCCAGCACATGGTGGGCCGGGCGATCGACTTCTATATTCCCGACGTCAAGCTGAGCAAACTGCGCCGTGTCGCCATGCAGGCGCAGGTCGGCGGCGTCGGCTACTATCCGAGATCGGGATCGCCTTTCATTCACCTGGATGTCGGCAGCGTGCGCTCCTGGCCGCGCATGAGCCGCAAGGAACTGGCCAGCGTCTTCCCGAAGGGCAAGACGCTGCATCTGCCCAAGAACGGCAAGCCGTTGCCGGGCTACAAGCAGGCCATGGCCGATTACAAGGCGCGGGTGTCGTCGAAGGAAATCCGCATCGCCGGCAGCCGTTCCTCGGGTGGCGGCGGCAATCTGCTGGCCGGCATTTTCGGCGGCAATCGCGATCGCGAAGAGGAAAAGCCCGCGAGGACGCGGACGCGCCGGGCCGTGGCATCGGCGCCCGCCAAGAAACCGGCGGAACCGAAGGCCGTGCAGCTCGCCTTCGTACCGACGCCGACGCCGAGGCCGACACCGCCGGATAGCGGCGTGCAACTGGCGCTTCTGGAAACCGCGCCGGTCGAAACCGCGCTGGCGCCTTCGACGGCGGTCGCGGCCGCAGCCGTGCCGATTCCGGTGACCGCACCGTCCTCAAACACGACCGGCTCGGGCATTCCGATCCCGGGCGCCGCCGTGCGGCCCAGCCTCGATGCCGGCACCCGCATGACGCTGGCCTCGGCCCCCGCAACGGTCACCGCGGGTGCGTTCCTGCTGGCCCCGGCAACGGTTGAAACCGACGATGCCGGCCTGACCGTGGCGACGATCGAGCCGCCGGCCGACAATCCGCTGCTGGCCGCTCCGCAGGAAGACACGGCGCAGCTGGCTTTCGTTCCGCGGCCGACCATCCGGCCCAACGCCATCGCGCCCGATGCCGTGGTTCTTGCCGCCGCTTTCAATCCGAGGTCGCGCGGCGAGGCGCGGGACGGCAAGGAAACGGGCATTCCTGTTCCGGCGCAGTCGCCCTTCGGCGCCAGCGAAATGATCGCATTGGACCCGGTCCAGGTGGCATTGGCGCCGCCATCCGCGGTTTCCCCGCGAGCCAACGGAATTCTCCAGAGTGCATTCGCGCCGCTGGTGCGGTCGAACAACGGCAAGGGCGGACGGCCCGATGCCCGCGATGCGGCCGAAAACCGACCCAGTTCGGTCCGCAAGGAACCGGTTCTGACGCAGAACCTGGCGACCCGCCGCACCTTTGTGGCCCACCGGGTTGCCGCCATGCACGGCCCAGCCCGGGCGCCGCATTTCGTGTCGGCCTATATGCGCAGCGCGCCCGACACGGTGCACATGGATGGCTTTTCGACGGAAAACCGGATCGCCAGCACAGACAGCTTCACCGGCCGGGCCGTCAACTTCATGACCGTCGCCCGCTTCGTCGTTCGCAACTGATCGAGAGCTGACTAGCCTTCCGGCGGCGCTTCGGCCATGCCGAGGGCGTGCAGATAGGTGTCGAGCACGGCCTCCTGCTCCATCCGCTCGTTCTGGTCCTGCTTGCGAATGGAAATCACCTTGCGGAGAACCTTGGTATCGAAGCCCATGGCCTTGGCCTCGCCATAGACATCCTTGATGTCGTCGGCGATGGTTTTCTTTTCCTCTTCCAGCCGTTCGATCCGCTCGACAAAGGCGCGCAGCTGATCTCGGGCAACTCCCTGGGTCTCCAACATTAAGCGATTCCTGTGCAATTGGATGGCAGCAGACAGGTGCCCCGCCACGGGCTGTTCGTCAAGGAAAAACCGGGCTCATCCAAGGCCAATAAAGTGGTTCTAGTGATCCGGATGGGAGGCGGCGAATTTCGCCTTCTGCTCTTCCGTCGCTTCCGTCTGGTATTTCGTTTTCCACTCGTCGTAAGGCATGCCGTAGACGATTTCGCGGGCTTCTGCCTTGCTGATGTCGATACCGGCTTCGGCGGCGGCATCCTGGTACCAGTTGGACAGGCAGTTGCGGCAGAAACCGGACAGGTTCATCAGGTCGATATTCTGGACGTCGGTGCGGTTGCGCAAATGCGCCACCAGGGTCCGGAAGGCGGCGGCCTCGAATTCTGTTTTCTGCTGTTCGGTGAGTTCGGTCATGCTGTTCTCCAAAAAGACTTGCGGTCGCTCGCTGCTGCTTTCGGCAAGCTCCGCGGGACTGAGCGGCAGGTGCGTTCGCCGAGGCTAAACGGGTGCCCTTTCATGGTGTTATGGCAACAACGAACGGCCTTGAAAAGGCCCTCTTTCGTTGACATCCGGGCTGCCGATGCGGCACATACAAAATCCGTCGGGCTGGGCCGTTCGTAGAAGGTTCATCCTGCTTGGTGTTGCATGGAATGGGGTTCGGTAGAGCCGTGATGGGTCTAAGATTGTCGCGCTGTCACATCGTTGTAGCATTCCTGGCGTTTCTGACCGCCGGAGTCCTGTCAAAGGAAGCGCGGGCCGATTTCCGGGTTTGCAACGGTACCCAGAATCTGGTTGGAGTTGCGATCGGGTATCGCGGCGGCGAAGGCTGGATCACCGAGGGGTGGTGGCAGATACCCGCTACGTCCTGTGCAACGCTGATCGAAGGGCAGCTGTCGTCGCGCTACTACTACGTCTATGCCGAAGACGCCGCCCGCGGCGGTCGCTGGGGCGGTGACGTCAACATGTGCGTTGCCGACGACGAGTTCAAAATCGTCGGCGTTCAGAACTGCTTCACCCGCGGTTTCCTGCGCATGGGCTTCAAGGAATACGACACGGGACAGCAGGCGAGCTGGATGGTCCAGCTTTCCGATTCGACGGAACTCGAGGAAGGTGAGAATTAATGAAGCGCCACCGCAAGGTGAAAGTACTGGCAACGCTGGGGCCGGCCTCGTCCGAGGAAGAAACGATCCAGAAGTTGCACGAAGCGGGCGCAGACGCCTTCCGCATCAATATGAGCCATGCCAGCCACGACCTGATGCGCGAGCTGATCCAGCGCATCCGCAATGTGGAAACGCGCTGCGGCCGGCCGATCGGCATTCTCGCCGACCTGCAGGGGCCGAAACTGCGCGTTGGAAAGTTCAAGGACACCGCGGTCGAGCTGATGCCGGGGCAGACCTTCACGCTCGACAAGGATGAGACGCCGGGCGATGCGATGCGGGTTTTTCTTCCGCATCCGGAGATTTTCGATGCCGTCGAACCGGGCCACCGGCTGCTGATCGACGACGGACGCCTGCAATTGCGGGCCGAGGTTTGCAACGGCGAAACGATCCAGTGCACGGTGGTGTCCGGCACCAAGATCTCCGACCGCAAGGGCGTCAGTCTGCCGGATACGACATTGGCCGTCGGAGCGCTGACGGAGAAGGATCACAAGGACCTGGAAGCGGTGCTCGCTACGCAGAGTGTCGACTGGGTGGCCCTTTCCTTCATCCAGCGGCCGGACGACCTCGCCGAAGTGCGCAAGGTGGCGCGTGGTCAGGTCGGCCTGATGGCGAAGATCGAGAAACCGCAGGCGATCGAGCGGATCGACGAAATCATCGAACTGTCGGACGCGCTCGTGGTGGCGCGCGGCGACCTCGGCGTCGAATTGCCGCTGGAGGCCGTTCCCGGTCTGCAGAAGCGCCTGACCCGCGCCTGCCGCAAGGCCGGCAAGCCGGTGGTCGTGGCGACCCAGATGCTGGAATCGATGATTTCGGCACCGGTGCCGACCCGCGCCGAGGTTTCCGACGTGGCGACGGCGGTGTTCGAGGGAGCCGATGCGATCATGCTGTCGGCCGAATCGGCCGCCGGCGACTATCCCGTCGAAGCGGTCTCGACCATGGCATCGATCGCCCGCGAGGTCGAGCAGGACGCCAACTATTCCGGCATCATCCACGCCCAGCGCTCCGAACCGGAAGCGACCGGAGCCGACGCGATTTCGCTGGCAGCCCGGCAGATTGCCGAAACGCTGGAACTAAACGCCATCGTCTGCTTCACCTCGTCGGGAACGACCGGTTTGCGGGCGTCGCGCGAGCGGGCGCAGGTTCCGATCATCGCCCTGTCGCCGATCGTCGAGACGGCGCGGCGACTTTCCCTGGTCTGGGGTCTGCACTGCGTGGTCACCGAGGACGCCAAGGATCTGGACGATGTCGTCGATATCGCCTGCCGCGTGACGTTCGTGGAAGGCTTCGGCAAGCCGGGCGACCGGGTCATCATCTCCGCCGGCGTGCCCCTCGGAACGCCGGGCGCCACCAACATGCTGCGAATTGCCTATATCGGATCGGACGGCATGACCGGAATCTGATCGGTCGGGCCGGGTTCCGATCTTCTCGAACTGCCTGGGCGGCCTTCCAGCCGCCGTTCGAGTTGTGTCGCCATTTCGGTGAGATCGATGTCCCGCCCGGCGATTTTCTTCATCGCCGCGATACACAGATCGGTTGCCGCAAAATCCGGCTTGTGACCGACTCCGCGAAGGCGCAGCAATTGCGAGTCCGGAATATCGCGCGCCAGCGCCTCGGAATGAATGTCCGGGGAGACCACGTCGTCGCGGTCTCCGGTGATGATGACGGTCGGTGCGGTGATTTGCCGATAGCGCGGTGCGGTCCGGACGACATGGTCGTAGAGGTTGACCACATCGATGGCGTTGTTGCGAAACGCCTTCGGGCGCAGCACGAGGGCGGTTCCGCTGACCTCCAGATAGTCAGGTGGATACTCGGTTGGCTGAAACACGCAACGCGCCACACCGTCGATCCGGGCAAGACCGATCGGCATCACCAGGAGCTGGGCGAAAGCCGGTCCGACGACCGGAGCCGCGCAGACATGGTGGTGCCAGTCGATGCCGCCAGGCCAGGGATGCGAGGCGGCCGACAGCAGCAACAGCCCGGCGACCTTGTGCGGGGTTTCCAGCGCCATGCTCGAGGCGATCGCGCCGCCGAAGGAATGACCGGCAATGATTGCCCGGTCGATGCCCAGCCGGTCGAGCGCGGCGGCGACGCTGCGCGCTTGACCGTCCGGACGCCCGTTTTCCTCGCCGCCGCGCTGCGACCAGCCATGACCCGGCCGATCGACGAAGACCAGCTCAGCGCGGCCCTCCAGTTTTTGCCGAAACGCCATTGCCTGGTCTCGAAGATTGCCGCTGGCGCCGTGCAGGAACACGATCGGAGGCAATTCCGGATCCGCCGGGCCAGGAACATGCACGACGTGCAGGTCGAAACCTCCGGCGTCGACCAGGTCTCCGCAGACCGGGAAGCGGCGTTCGATACGGCGGACATTGAAACGCGTGAACGCAACCAGCGCCACGACTGCCAGGAACAGCACGGTCAGGACGATGAAAGCCAATGAACCCCCGACTTACTCTACGCTCGGTGTCGTTAAGCCTCAAATTTCATCGCCGGCCAGTTCATCAGACAACTCGCCGACCCTGTCCTGAGCCTCGCGCATCGCCGGATAAACTTCAAGCACTTTGAGATAGGCGGCGAGGGCCGCCTCGTCTCGGCCCGCCTGGGTCAGGATCGAGGCCATGCCCATCAAGGCGCCGAAATGGCGTGGCTCGAGCTCCAGGACCCGGTTGATATCGGCCATCGACTTGGAATGGTTGTTCATCATGTAGTGAAGCGTGGCACGCCGGTTCCAGCCTTCCGCATAGTCGGGCATCAGGACCGTCACCTGGTCGAGCAGGTCGAGCGCCGTGTAGTGACGCTTGTCGCGGATGGCCTCGTTGGCCCAGGCCATCAGCTGGTCGGCCGTGGCGCTGCCGGACTGGCGCCACTCCGACCAGATACTGTCGGCGATGCGCTTGGCAGGGCCGGGTTCCGACTCACGCTTGAGTTGGGAGAAAAAACCGTCGAGTCGCTCGGAACGCGTTGCGGGCGCTTCGAGCGTCGCATTGTCGTCAGGCTGCATTTCCTCGCTGCTCTGGGCCACGCAGACGGCGGTTCCCAGCAGGATGGCACAGACGATTGCCAGGGATTTTGAAGCAGCTCGAATCAAAAAAAATCGGCGCATACGGAAATCTTAGTCCGCACCCGCCGACGTTCAAAGGCAAATTTTGGTGAACGCGGCCGGCTGAGAGCCGGCGCCAAATCAGCCCTGCCGCGCCTTGAAGCGCGGATTCTGCTTGTTGATGACGTAAACACGGCCCTTGCGGCGAACCAGACGGTTTTCCCGGTGACGTGCTTTCAGCGCTTTCAGCGAATTCTTGATCTTCATTGTTCCGGACCCTCGGTCGGCGCTCTTTCCTGGCCGCCGGCCATCGAGCTCCCAAATAACCAAAAGCGCGCCGGACGACGCGCTTCATCTGTAGCCGTGGCGTTTAAACGCACGGACCGTCGATGTCAACCGTCAGTGTGCTGTTGCGCTGTCGAAAGAGCCCCGTTTTCAGGTCTTTGCGCCAAGCCGGGTGACATGCCCCATCTTGCGCCCCAGGCGGACTTGCCGTTTGCCGTAGAGGTGCAGGACAGCGTCCGGCTCCTGCAGAATCGAGCCGACCCGATCGACGTCGTCGCCGATGAGATTTTCCATGCGGCAATCGAAGTGGCGGGTGACCGGGCCCAGCGGCAGGCCAGCGACGGCGCGGATGTGCTGTTCGAACTGGGAGACCGTGCAGGCAGCCTCCGTCCAGTGTCCGGAATTGTGGACACGCGGCGCCAGTTCGTTGGCCAGCAGGCGGCCGTCTTCGAGGACGAAGAACTCGATGCCGACGACACCGACATAGTCGAGATTGCGCAGCACCGCTTCGGCCGCATGCCGCGCCTGCTTGACGGTCGAGTCGGCGGCGCCGCAGGGCAGCGACGACCATCGCAGGATGCCGTCCTGATGCTCGTTCCGGGCGGGATCGTAGGCGGCAATGGCGCCGTCCTGCGCACGGGCGGCGATCACGGAGATCTCGCTCGTGAACGGGATCAGCCGCTCCAGGATGAGCGGCACATGGCCGAGCGCCCCGAATGCGCCCGCCGGATTGTCGTCCGCGCCTTTGAAAACGCGCTGGCCCTTGCCGTCGTAACCGAGGCGCCGCGTCTTGAGCACGCCGCTACCGCCGAAGCCGTCCAGCGCCTGCTCTAGCTGTTCCTGACTGTCGACCGCCGCAAACTCGGCCGTGGCAATCCCGCAGTCGTTGAGAAAGGTCTTTTCGGTCAGCCGGTCCTGGGCGACCTCCAGGGCGCGCGCCGGCGGAAAAACCGGCTTCTTCTGTTGCAGGATGCGGGCCGATTCGATCGGTACGTTCTCAAATTCGTAGGTGACGACGTCGCACAGCGCCGCCAGCGTCTCCAGCGCCTCGGCGTCGTCATAGGCCGCGGTGATGTGGCTGCTCGCCACCTGTTCGGCGGGGCAGTATTCGTCCGGCTCGAGAATGATGGTGCGGTAGCCGAGACGAGCGGCCGCCATGGCCAGCATGCGGCCGAGCTGGCCGCCGCCGACGATGCCGATTGCGCTTCCCGGTTTCAACGGCGACACCGGCTCAGTCCTCGTCCTTCGGCGCCAGCGCCACGGAATCGCTGCGCGCGGCGCGCCAGGCTTCAAGTCGCTGCGCCACGGCATCGTCCCCGATCGACAGCACAGCGGCCGCCAGCAGCGCGGCGTTGGTGGCGCCGGCCGCACCGATCGCCAAAGTGCCGACGGGAATTCCGGCCGGCATCTGGACGATCGACAGCAGGCTGTCCTGGCCGGACAGCGCCTTCGACTGCACCGGAACGCCGAAAACCGGCAGCGAGGTGAGCGAAGCGGTCATGCCCGGCAGATGCGCGGCGCCGCCGGCGCCGGCAATGATGGTCTTGAATCCGTTTGCGCGGGCGTTTTTGGCGAAATCATACATGCGCTCGGGCGTGCGGTGCGCCGAGATGATCAGCGCCTCGTATCCGATTTTGAGCGCGTCGAGGGTCTCGGCGGCGTGTTTCATGGTCGGCCAGTCGGACTGGCTGCCCATAATGATGGCGACAGGCGGTTTGCTGGTCACGACTACAGGTTCGTCAGGCGATGATGTCGGGGATGATCTGGTCTTCGATCTTGGCGATCTGGTCCTTGAGCGCCAGCTTCTTTTTCTTCATTCGCTGGATGCTCAGCGTATCGCAGCCGGTCTTGATCATTGCATTGATGGCGGCATCGAAATCCTCGTGTTCCTGGCGCAAGCGTGCGGCTTTTAGACGCAATTCAGCTTGTTCCTGATCCGACATTCCCTCTTTCCCCATATCAGCACCCTGGACGCTGTGGTCGGAATCGGCCTTCTGCGCTCAGCCGACGTCACTTTCGTCTAACATTTTGTCGGATTTCGCAAAACCGCAAACACGAGAAAGTTTTCCACCGCGTTGAAATAATCCTTCGACAATCGCCATATGTTAGTGGCAAACTCTCATACTGGCCGACCCCGTTCGGGGAACGGTGCAACAGGCATTGAAAGGAGTTGTTCCATGGCAATCCATGCTCGTCTTGAAACGCTGGAAAAGAAACACGGCGCTCTCGAAGAGGAACTCCATTCGGCTCTGAGCCATCCATCCTCCGACGATACGACGATAACCGAGATCAAGCGACGAAAGCTGCGCGTGAAGGACGAGATCGAGCGATTGCGCGGAGAATTGTCGGTGCAGTAAGCACCCCGTATCCCAATAGACCTGCGCGCCGTGCAATGTCGGCGCGCAGGTTCCTCATCTTACTGATTTTCCATCAATATTTCATCAGATGCCGGCATTTCAGGCCTGACTTTTGGCCTGCTCTCGCAGCACGAATTTCTGAATTTTGCCGGTCGAGGTCTTGGGCAGCACCTGGAACACCACGTGGCGCGGGCATTTGAACCGCGCCAGATGCTCGCGGCAGTGGGCGATCATGTCCTCCGCCGTTGCCTGGGCGCCGGGTTTCAGTTCGACGAAGGCGCAGGGCGTCTCGCCCCATTTGTCGTCCGGTTTGGCGACCACCGCTGCCGCCTGCACGGCGGGGTGCTTGTAAAGAGCGTCTTCCACCTCGATCGACGAGATGTTTTCGCCGCCGGAAATGATGATGTCCTTCGAGCGGTCCTTCAACTGGATGTAGCCGTCCGGATGCATCACGCCGAGATCGCCGGAGTGAAACCAGCCGCCGGCAAACGCTTCGCCACTGGCTTCGGCGTTTTTCAGATAGCCCTTCATGACGATATTACCGCGAAACATCACTTCGCCGATGGTCTCGCCGTCTGCCGGAACCGGCTCCATGGTCTGCGGATCGCGCACCGACAGATCCTCCAGTGCGTTGTAGCGGACGCCCTGGCGCGCCTTCATCGACAACCGGTGCGCCGGATCGAGCGAATCCCATTCGCTGTGCCACTCGTTGACGACGGCCGGGCCGTAGGTTTCGGTCAGCCCATAGAGGTGCACGACCTCGAACCCGGCTTCCGCCATCTGCGACAGCACGGATTCGGGCGGCGGCGCAGCCGCCGTGTTGAAGCTGACCTTCTGCTCGAACTGTCGTTTTTCCTCGTCGGGGGCGTTGAGGAGCGTCGCCATGACGATGGGTGCGCCGCACAAATGGGTGACACCGTGACCCGCGATGGCGTCGTACATGGCGGCGGCCCGGACCCAGCGCAGGCACACATGGGTGCCGGCGACAACGCCCAACGTCCAGGGAAAGCACCAGCCATTGCAGTGGAACATCGGCAACGTCCACAGATAGACCGGATGCTTGCCCATGCCCGAGGCCACGACATTGGAGTAGCCCATCAGCGCGGCGCCGCGGTGGTGATAGACCACGCCCTTGGGATTGCCGGTGGTTCCGGAGGTGTAGTTCAGCGACACCGACTCCCATTCGTCGTCCGGACCGGACCACTGGTAGTCCGGGTCTCCGGCGCTCAAGAACTCCTCGTAGTCGCGGCTGCCGATGCGCTCGCCCTTGGGAAACGGCGTATCGGTACCGAATTCGGGATCGTCGTAGTCGATCACCACGGGAGACACCTCGGTTTGCTTCAGCGCCTCGGCGACAGCGCCGGAGAACTCGCGGTCGACGATCAGGACCTTGGAATCGGCATGGTCGAGCTGGAAGGCGATGATGGCAGCGTCGAGCCGGGTGTTGAGCGAATGCAGCACGGCGCCGGTCATCGGCACGCCATGGTGGGCTTCCAGCATGGCCGGCGTGTTCGACAGCATGACCGATACCGTGTCGCCCTTGCCGATCCCCAACCCGGCGAGGCTGGATGCGAGTTGCCGCGACCGGGCATAGAAGGTGCGGTAATCGGTCCTTTGCGACCCGTGGATGATCGCCGTGTGGTCGGGATAGACATAGGCCGCCCGGGCGAGATGGGCCAGCGGGGTCAGCGGCTGGTAGTTGGCGGGGTTGCGGTCGAGATCGGTTTCGAAGGGATTGCCGGTCATGATATCTCCCGAAGTACGGCCGTTTCGTTAGGCCAATAGCGCATTCAGACCGTCGGCAACAAGCTTGATGGCGGTTACCGTAACCATCAGATACATCAGCGGGTAGAAGATCGCCGGCTGCATGCGCTTGACCAGCCAGGCGCCCGCAAAGGTGGCCAGCGGCGCCAGCGGCAACAGCATGGCTGAGGTCGTAAGGTTGCTGGCGTCGAACTGGCCGAGCGCGAAGTAGGGCAGCAGCTTGAGGGCGTTGACGACAGCGAAATAGCGGGTGCTGGTGCCGGCAAAGACCTTCGGCGTGAGACGCAGCGGAAGCGTATAGACCTGGTAGGGCGGTCCGCCGGCATGCGACACGAAGCTGGTGAAACCCGATACCGTGCCCCAGAAGGCTCCTTTGAAACGGTTCTGCGGTCTGGCCGGCGATCCGTTGACGCCCTGTCGGTAGCGGTCGTAGGCGTAGCGGATGACGAAGGACAGCGCGATCGTTCCGACCAGCAGCCGGATGACCGCATCGGTGACCAGCGACGCCGTCAGCCAGCCGATGACAATCCCGATGATGCCGCCCGGCAGGATGGATTTCAGTGTCGGACCGTCATGATATTTGCGCCACACCCAAAGGCTGGCGATATCCATGACGATCAGGATCGGCAGCATGATCGCCGCCGCCTTGACTGGCGAGACAACCAGCGCCATCAGCGGCACACCCATCAGGGCCAGTGCGCCGCCCAGTCCGCCCTTGGACAGGCCGACGAGGATGACCGCCGGAACGGCGGCGGCAAAAAAGGTCAGATCGGCAGGCATCCGCTTCCAGGTTGATCCACCCGCGATGCTGGTTTATCCGGGAGGATCGTCAGGGGTTTTCGGAAAAGACGAAGCCCTTATAGGCCAGCCGGTTCATACGGGAAACACAAAATGCCGAATGTTGAGGATCGTTGCCGGCTGATGCTGGTCATGCCCGAGATGGACGACGCCGATCTGGCCGAAAAAACCCTCTCCGAGGCGTTGCGCGGCGGCGATGTCGCATCGGTGATCCTGCCGCAATACGGGCTGGATGACGGCGCGTTCCAGAAACTCGCAGAGCGCCTGATACCGGTGGTGCAAAAACGCGGCGCCGCTGTGCTGATTGCCGGCGAGGAGCGCATTGCCGCCAGGGCCGGGGCCGACGGTCTGCACATTGCTGGCGGTGCAGAGGCGCTGGCCGAGGCAATGGAACGGTTTGCGCCGAAGTTGATCGTCGGCGGCGGACGGGCGAAGGACCGGCACGCGGCCCTGGAAATCGGCGAATTGCGGCCCGACTACATCTTCTTCGGCCGCGTCGACGGCGACATCAAGGACGAACCGCACCCGAAGAATCTCGATCTGAGTGAATGGTGGGCGTCGATGGTCGAAATCCCTTGCGTGGTGATGGGTGGCGGGGACCCTGAGTCGGCGGTTGCGGTGGCCGCAACAGGAGCGGAATTCGTGGCGTTGCGGCAGGCGGTCTTCGCCGACCCGGCACGGTCGGCGCTGCTCGTCGCGGAGGTCAATGCGCTGCTTGACGAAAAAGCGCCAAGGTTCGAGGATTGACTACCGCAATGACCCTGACGCCGCCCGTAATGATCTCGACGCCGCCCGTGATGACTCTGACGCCGCCTGTAATGACCCGTACGCCGCCAGTAATGAAGCGAACGCTGCCAATGCTCGCGTTTCTGGTGTTTGCGCTGCCTGCTGGCGCCGTTGAGACCGTTGCCCAGACAGCGCCATCAACGGCAGCATCCGATGCGACACAGGACAGCGGGGTACCGGCCGATGCGATCGACCCGGGCGACCTGGCCTACGGCGCCTTCCAGCGGGGTTACTATCTGACGGCGCTGGAGCTTGCGAAGCCGCGTGCAAAGCTCGGCGATCCTGCTTCGCAGACACTGGTGGCAGAGATCTACTCACGCGGCCTGGGCGTGCCCAGGGACATGAAAGAGGCGGCGTTCTGGTACAAGGCGGCCGCCGAAAGCGGCAATGTGGCCGGCCAGTTGAAATATGCGCTGCTGCTGCTGGAGGGTCTCTATGTGGACCGCGACAGAGGCAGAGCGCGGGAACTGATGAAAATGGCCGCCGATGGCGGCAACTCATCGGCGCAGTTCAACTACGGCCAGATGCTGATCACCGATCACCCGGGTGCCGAGGGCATCCGACAGGCTTTGCCCTATATGCGGCAGGCGGCCGAAAACGGCATTGCCGACGCCCAGTTCGCACTGGCGCAGATCTTTGCCCACGGCGTCGGGCTTGGCGGCGCCGACCGCGAGGAAGCGCGCAGCTGGATGCTTCGCGCCGCCCGCTCCGGCTACGATACGGCGCAACTCGACCTGGCGGTCTGGCTGATCGACGGCATCGGCGGCGAGACGGACTACGAGGCGGGGTTCTCCTGGATGCGGCGCGCGGCCAATACCGGCAACGTGATGGCGCAGAACCGGCTGTCGCACCTCTACATCAATGCGATCGGCACCCGTCCGGACCCGATCGAGGCGGCCAAATGGTACATCGTGTCGCGCCGTTCCGGCCTCGAGGACCACGCCCTGGAGGACTTTTTCCAGGGATTGACCGCCGAGGAGCAGAAGGCCGGGATCGAAGCCGCCAATACGTTCCGCTCGCGATAACCGGCCATCCGGCCGCCGAGCCGAGGACGCCGGGCTTGCAACGGGCGGCTATTTGTGATCTTGAGGCGCCGGTTTGAGACATTTCCGGAACGCATCCCATGAAAATCAACGGCAATGAAATTCGCCCGGGCAACGTGATCGAGCACAATGGCGGCCTGTGGGTCGCCGTCAAGACGAACGCGGTCAAGCCCGGCAAGGGCGGTGCCTTCAACCAGGTCGAGCTGAAGAACGTCATCGATGGCACCAAGCTGAACGAGCGGTTCCGCGCTTCCGAAACGGTCGAGCGCGTGCGGTTGGAACAGAAGGAGTTCCAGTATCTCTACGAACAGGGCGACATGCTGGTGTTCATGGACAACGAATCCTACGAGCAGCTGGAGCTGCCGATGGAATTCGTCGGCGATCGCGCCAAGTTCCTGCAGGACGGCATGATGGTGACGGTGGAACTCTACGAGGAAAAGCCGATCGGCATTTCGCTGCCCGACCAGGTGGTGTTGCAGATCACCGAGGCGGACCCGGTGGTCAAGGGCCAGACGGCGGCGTCGTCCTACAAGCCGGCGGTCATGGAGAACGGTGTCCGCGTCATGGTGCCGCCCTTCATCCAGTCCGGCGAGCGCATCCTGGTCGACACCAACGAGATTACCTATATCCGCCGGGCCGACTGACGTCGTTCCCTACATAACGGACAATTTGCATGGCCCGCTCCGCTCTTCTCAATGTCATGGTTCAGGCCGCCTTCAAGGCGGGACGATCGCTGGCGCGCGATTTCGGCGAGGTGGAAAATCTGCAGGTCTCGCTCAAGGGACCTGGCGACTATGTCAGCCAGGCCGATCGCAAGGCCGAGGAAATCGTTCGCGCCGAGCTTTCGCGCGCCCGCCCGACTTACGGCTTCCTCGGCGAGGAAGGCGGCGAGAGCAAGGGCACGGACGGCCAGCACCGGTGGATCGTCGATCCGCTGGACGGCACGACGAATTTCCTGCACGGCATTCCGCATTTTGCCGTGTCGATTGCGCTGGAACGGGCTGGCGAAGTGGTTGCCGGCGTGATCTACAATCCGGTGACCGATGAACTCTACACGGCCGACCGCGGCAACGGGGCGTTTCTCAACGACCGCCGGATGCGGGTTGCCGGCCGCCGTCAGCTGTCGGACTGCGTCATCGGAACCGGCGTGCCGCATCTGGGCCGCGGTCAGCACGGCGCTTATCTGATGGATCTGGGCAAGGTGATGGGCGAGGTCTCCGGTATCCGCCGAATCGGCGCGGCCGCCCTCGACATGGCCTATGTCGCCGCCGGACGGCTCGACGCCTATTGGGAAGACCCCATTTCCGCCTGGGATATCGCCGCCGGGATCATCATGGTGCGCGAGGCTGGCGGCTTCGTGTCCGACAGGGCCAGCGGGCAAAAAATGTTCGAAAACAACAACGTGGTCGCCGGTAACGAGCGGATCCACAAGGAAATGCTCGGCCTGTTGAAGCGATCGTGAACACAAATACGTCGCGAAATCATGCGAAGTCGGCATTCTTGTTCGTCAACTCTTCCCATTCGTCCTTGTTTTTGATTAGTTTCACTGGGGCATCCGAATGGGGATGGGAGTCGGCATACGCGGCGTGACCGTCGGTGGAGCGCCGAATCCCCGGCTCCGGAAAAAGAGGGAATCAGGCGGGATCCGTCCGCTCGACAGGCGGAGGGTGCTTCGCCCGGGGTACGCAGCGTATGGCCAGATTGAGATTATCGGGGTGGGGCATTTCGGACCAGGACATCGGATTGCAGCCGCACCGGCTGTCCAGTCCGCTGGTTTTCTTCTGGAGCATGCTGATCTTCCTGATCATCACCGGCTTCCTCGGCGCCATCCTGTACCGCCAGATTTCCAACGCTTTTTTCGCCAACCCGGGCCTGAACGGCCTTATCCTGTTCGTTCTCGCCGTCGGTGTGCTGCTCGTCTTCAACCAGGTGCTGCGACTGCGGCCCGAGGTCAGCTGGGTCAATTCCTTCCGACAGGGCAGCGATCGCATGCGCAGCGGCCGCACGCCGACGCTGCTGGCGCCGATGCGGGTGCTGCTGAGCCGCAAGCAGTCGATGTCGCTGTCGACCACGTCGCTGCGGTCGATCCTCGATTCGATTGCCACGCGGCTTGACGAATCCCGCGACACGTCGCGCTACATGATCGGCCTGCTGGTGTTTCTCGGCCTGCTCGGCACGTTCTGGGGGCTGCTGCAGACCATCGGTTCGATCAACACGGTGATCCAGTCGCTCGATCCCGGATCCGGCGAAACCAACGATGTGCTGCAGGCGCTGAAGGATGGGCTTGCCTCTCCGCTCGACGGCATGGGCACGGCGTTTTCGTCGTCGCTCTTCGGCCTCGCCGGATCGCTGGTGCTGGGCTTCCTCGACCTGCAGGCGGGGCGCGCGCAGAACCGCTTCTACACGGAACTGGAGAACTGGCTGTCGACGGTGACCGACCCGGATTTCGATATCGTGGCACAGGACGTTTCCACCAGTGGAGAAAGTTCCGAGGACATCAGGCGCCTTTCCGAAACCGTGCAGTCCATGGCGCAGTCGGGCGGCGGCATCAATCAACGGTCCACGGCGGCCATGGCCAATCTCGCCGAAGGCATCCAGGGGCTGGTGAAGAACATGCGCAACGAGCAGCAGATGCTGCGCGACTGGATCGAGGCGCAACAGGCCGAATCGCGCGCCATGCGTGAGACCCTCGACAACCTCGCGAGCAAGATCAGCAAAATGGGTCCGGACAAAAAGTCCGGCAGCCGGTAGACCGGTATGGCGCTCGCCAAGAACCGCCGCGGTCTCGGAGGCGTCGACTACTGGCCAGGCTTCGTCGATGCCCTGTCCACACTGCTGCTGGCGATCATGTTCCTGCTGTCGGTGTTCGTGCTGGCGCAATTCCTGCTGAGCCGCGAGATCAGCGGACGCGACGAGGTGTTGAACCGCCTCAACAGCCAGATCAACGAACTGACCCAGCTGCTGGCGCTGGAGGAATCCAGCCGCCAGGATCTGGAGGATGCGCTGGCCAACATGCAGGCGACCCTGTCGGACGCGGAGAGCGAGCGGTCGCGCCTGCAGGAATTGCTGGCCCGCGGCGCCGGCGCCAGCAGCCAGGCCGAGGCGCAGATCGCCGCGCTCTCCGACACGCTCGACGAGGAACGCCAGTTGAGCCAGCGCGCCCTGTCGCAGGTGGAACTGCTCAACCAGCAGATCGCCGCACTGCGGCGCCAGATCGGCGCGCTGGAGGCAGCGCTCGAGGTCTCGGAGGCCAAGGACCGGGAATCGCAGACCAAGATCGCCGATCTCGGGCGCCGGCTCAATATCGCCCTGGCGCAGCGAGTGCAGGAGCTCAATCGCTATCGTTCTGACTTCTTCGGACGGCTGCGCGAGATCCTCTCCGACCGCGAGAATATCCGCATCGTCGGCGACCGCTTCGTCTTCCAGTCCGAGGTGCTGTTTCCGTCGGGCAGCGCCGACCTCAACGAGGAAGGCCGCGGCGAGATGGAGAAGCTGGCGGTCGCGCTGACCGACCTGGCCCGCGAAATTCCCGACGACATCAATTGGGTGCTGCGCGTCGACGGGCACACGGATAACGTTCCGCTTTCCGGTTCGGGCCGTTATGCCGACAACTGGGAGCTTTCTTCCGGGCGCGCGACGTCGGTGGTCAAGTTCCTGATCGACCAGGGCGTGCCGGCCAACCGGCTGGTCGCCGCCGGCTTCGGCGAGTTCCAGCCGATCGAAGTAGGCGATTCGCCCGAGGCGCGGGCGACCAACCGCCGCATCGAACTCAAGCTGACCGAACGATAGACGGAATTGCCCATGGATTGCGATGCCATCGTCGTCGGGGCCGGACTGGCCGGGCTTGTGGCTGCAGCCGAACTGGCCGATGCCGGCAAATCGGTCATCGTCCTCGATCAGGAGAACGAGGCCAATATCGGCGGCCAGGCTTTCTGGTCGCTGGGTGGGTTGTTCCTCGTCGATTCACCGGAGCAGAGGCGGCTGAAGATCCGCGACAGCCGGGATCTCGCCTGGCAGGATTGGCTGGGTTCCGCAGGTTTCGATCGTGAGGAGGACCACTGGCCGCGAAAATGGGCGGAGGCCTATGTCGATTTCGCCGCCGGGGAAAAACGCTCGTGGCTGCGGCAGCAGGGCGTTCCCCTGTTTCCCGTCGTCGGCTGGGCCGAGCGCGGTGGAGGTTTCGGCGACGGTCACGGCAATTCGGTGCCGCGCTTCCACATCACCTGGGGCAGCGGCCCGGGACTGGTGGAACCGTTCGTCCAGCGCGTCAGGGCGGGCGTCGATCGCGGAAAGGTGACGCTGTATTTCCGTCACCGGGTCGACGAGATCGTCATGACCGACGGCGCGGCAAGCGGTGTCAGCGGCAGCGTCCTGGCGGAGAGCGATACGGCGCGGGGAGTGGAATCCAATCGCGACGTCACCGGCGATTTCGAGTTCTCCGCGGGATCGGTGATCGTGACCTCCGGCGGCATCGGCGGCAATCACGACCTGGTGCGCAAGAACTGGCCGCGCGACCGCCTCGGAGAGCCGCCGGCGCGCATGATTTCCGGCGTCCCGGCGCATGTCGACGGTCGCATGCTCGAAATCAGCGAACAGGCCGGTGCGAACATCATCAATTCGGATCGCATGTGGCACTATGTCGAAGGCATCCAGAACTGGGACCCGATCTGGCCGAAACACGGCATTCGGGTGCTGCCGGGCCCTTCGTCCTTCTGGTGCGACGCCGTCGGCAACCGCCTGCCGGTACCCTGTCTGCCGGGTTTCGATACACTGTCCAGTCTCAAGCACATCCTGGCGACCGGCCATGAATACACCTGGTTCATCCTCAGCCAGGCGATCATCGAACGGGAATTTGCGCTGTCGGGATCGGAACAGAACCCCGATCTCGCCGAGAAGAGCATCGCCAAGTTGCTGCAGCGTTTCCGCAAGGGGGCCATGCCACCGGTCGAGGCGTTCAAGGAGAACGGCGCTGATTTTGTCGTGCGCGACTCGATCGAGGCGCTGGTCGACGGCATGAACGCGCTCACCGGTGAGGGATTGCTGTCGATTGAGCGTATCCGGTCGCAAATCGAAGCCCGCGACCGGGAGATCGAGAACCCGTACTCGAAGGACCTGCAGATCATCGCCATTCGCGGAGCCCGCAACTATCTCGGCGACAAGCTGATGCGGACGGCAAAACCACACCGGCTTCTCGATCCCGAGCGCGGACCGCTGATTGCCGTGCGCCTGAATATCCTGACCCGCAAAACGCTGGGCGGCATCCAGACGGACCTGTCGTCACGTGTCCTGGGTGCCGACGGCGAGGTTGTGGAGGGGCTGTATGCGGCGGGAGAAGTCGCCGGCTTCGGCGGTGGTGGCGTGCACGGCTACAACGCACTCGAAGGCACGTTTCTCGGCGGCTGCCTGTTTTCCGGTCGTGCGGCGGGGCGTGCCGCCGCCGGTGCGGGCTGATCCCGGATCAGAAAAAGCGCGCCAGCTTGACCTGGATGTAGCTGTCTTCCGCCACATATTCGAGCGGATCCGGCCTTGAATGAAGCAGTTCCGGAACATCCCGGATCTGAAACGACGGCGTGTTGAGGAACAAACGGGCGTCGACCTGCAGCTGCCAGTTCTCGCCGATGCGTCGGGTGGCGTCGAGATCGAAGAAGATGTTCTGGTTGTTGAGATCCATGGTGGCGCCCATCAGGATGTTGGTGTCCTTGGGATCGTTGAGGGTGACGCGAAGCCCGGCAAAAATGTCGTTGTCGAAGACCGTCATCGGCGCTTCGTCGCCGCGGCCGTCATAAAGATATTCTCCCAGAATGCCGACATCGACGTTCGATCCGAAAACACCGGACATCGTGTATTCGAAACCGGCGACCGCTGCGAAGAACGGGTCGCCCTGACCCCAGCGGGTGATGGCCTCGAGCTTCCACAGAATATCGTCCTGGGCGTAGAGTGCGTCGATCCCGACCTGGGTCATGATTCCGTAGGTCGGAACCGCCGACAGGCCGATGGGCGTTAATTTGACCTTCATTTTCGGCTCCCGGCTGGTGCCGTGGAAGAACGACAGGCCGAGATCCGCGCGGCCCCAACTGTTGGAGTAACGGGCGGCAAAATCGGGGTGCCATTGCTTGAGGTCGGATTCATAGGTGGTGGCGCCGGTGTCGATCGGCAGCGGGCCGCGCAGGCGCGCATTGTTGGAGGGAAAGGTGCGTTCGCGGAAATAGGGCAGGTAGAACAGCGACAGCTCGCCCCAGTCTCCGAACAGATTGAGATTGACCATCGGCTGACCGAGTCTCTCCTGGTCGAAACCGATGTCCTCGACGAAATCGAGCTGGTTGACGATATCGACAAGGTGCCGGGATTCGGTGACGCCCCAGAACACCTGGGACGCGCCGATCACCACATCCCAGTTTTCCTCTTCGTGCGACCACGAAGCTTCGCGCAGGTCGAAATGACTGCGCCGGTCATTGTAGGGATCGTAGCGGCCGAACGGTCTTAGCCGGAAGACATCCTTGCCGTTGTCGGCCTCGTAGGTCATGGCCAGGCGGATCGCGACCGACGGCCAGAAGCGGCGGTCGTCCTGCCCGGTGAACGGAAAGATGAAATCCGGGGCGATGTGGTGGACGGCATCCTGCAGGTGACGAAACCGGGGGCCGTCGGGGTTGCCATAGGCCGGACCGTCCGGAAAATAACGCAGTTCGCCGGTGATCGAACCCTCGATCTTGAAGCCTCCGGCAGAAGCGTCGGCAAACACCCACGGCAGGAAAGTGCAGGCGCACACAATCGCGAGCGCAACCCGTGACCGGGCCCGAAGTCGGCGCCGCGCCGGTTTGCGGCCGCAGCCTATCGTCCGGTCCCCGGGCATCGGCCTGCCGTCATCCGCCGGGTCATCGCAGTTTCTTCAATGCGCGCTGGTTGAAGTCACGGGGTTTCAGTCGGACGTTGAAATCGCGATCGCTCCAGGCCATCACCGTACTCTTGCCGGTGCGCAGATTGGTCATGACCAGCGTGTTGGCCAACCAGAAGCGGCCCTGATACTGGCGATGGTTGCGGGCAGACAACCGCTTGACGTGGCCGCCGCTGCGGCTGAAGAAATCGGTTCTGAAAATGCGGTAGGCCTTGTTGTCCATCCACACGATCTGCCGGGAATAACCGGACGACTTGTCGCGCGGATAGCGCGCAATGACATGGCAGGTCAGGTTTTTTCGCCCGGGACAGGCTTCGTCGCGCAGCCATTCATAGGTGTAGCGTTCGACGGTCGGACTGGACAGGTCCTCGTAGCTGAACTCGCTGCCGGCGAACGAGCTGGTCTTGCCGCCCGACGAGATCCGCTTGACCCGCTTGAGCTCGGGCAGATACAGCCATTGATCGTCGGAACGATTGCGGTTGGCGTGCGTGAGCACCGCGGTACCAGCGACATCGCGCGGGAGCTCGAAGACGATGAGGAATCGATCGCCCTTGTTCATTTCCAACGCCCTGGTGCGAAAACGGCGCACGCTGCGCACGCCTTGGCGATCCTTCAGCGTCATGTCGCCGACCGATTCGACCGAGCCGAAACCCTCGCCGCTCTCGCTGGCGGCGTTGGCGAGCCGCAGCCCCTTTTGCTGAGGCGTTTCGGCGGGTGCGGCCGCGGTCAGTCCGAGGCCGAGCACCAATGCAATCGAGCAGAGTCTGATCATGTCTTTTTACCCCCAAAACGAAGAAGCAGAGCCGGAAGGAAGAGCAGGTCGGCGACCAGGGCGATGGCGATGGTGATCGCCGACATCAGCCCGGCCTGGCTGGAGACCGCGAAGCCCGACATCGCCAGCACGACGAAGCCGAGAAACAGCGTGGCCGATGTCATGATCAATGCCGGTCCGACCAGAACGAAGGTGTGGCGGATCGCGTCGCGTGGAGACAGGTGCATGTCGCGGCGCGCGTGGCTGTATTTGGACAGGAAATGAACGGTGTCGACGACGACGATACCGAGAGTCATCGCGCCGACCACCGAAACCGCCAGATTGACATCGCCGCGAAAGTAGCCCCAGAGGCCGAAGGCCATGAGCGCCGGCACGAGGTTCGGAATGAGGCTGATCAGGCCGATGCGCATGCTGCCGAGGTAGATCAGCAGGATTGCCGACAGCAGCAGCAGGCAAAAGACGGTGCCGCGCAGCATGGCCTTGATGTTGCGCTCGGTGATGTAGGCGTAGGCGACGGACACGCCGGCAGCCTCGGTCATGATATCCGGGGCGTTGTGCTGCAGCCATTGCTCGCCGGCCGCCGCCAGTTCCCTGACGTCCGACGACGTGGCCTTCAGCAATCTCGCGCTGACGAGCGCTTCCGACCGATCGACATTGGTGCTGGTGCCGAGGTCGAAACCCGGCGGCAGCGCAAGTTCCAGGAAGATCAGGTACTGGGCCGCCATTTCACGGGTCTCGGGCAACCTCTCGAACCGCGGATCGTCTCCGTTCATGGTGCGGTTGACCTGCTTCAGCGACTTCGTGATGGCGTGGACGTTGGAGACCTGCTCCTGATCTTCGAGCCAGGTGGCAAAGGCATCCATCTTTTCGAGATAATCGGGGCGGGCCACGCCCTGGGATTCTCCGGAAGGCAAGGAAAACTGCAGCACGTGGAACCCGGTCAGGTGGTTCTCCATGAAATCGGTGTCGCGGCGAAACGCGAAACTCTCGTCGAAATATTCCACGTAGTTGTCATCGATCTCGATACGCGCAATTCCGGAACCGACGACCGGAACGACGATCACGAACACCGCCAGCAGCCAGTGCCGTCGTGCGATGGCGAAATCCGCCAGGCGGCGCATCCTGGCCGCGTTGTTGCTGATGGGCCGTATCTCGATGTTGGGCAGCAACGACACGGCCGCCGGCAGAAAGGTGATGCTGAGGATCCAGGCGGCGACGGAGCCGATTGCCACAATCGTTCCCAATTCGCGCAATGGCGGCGACTCGCTGAAATTGAGGGTCATGAAACCGATGGCCGTCGTCACGCTGGTGATGGCAATCGGCGCGAAGTTCATCCGCAGGGCGCTTATGGTGGCGCGCTCCGCGCCGTAACCCTGGCGGCGACGGTAGGAAATCGTCGTCAGCAGGTGCACGCTGTCCGCGATGGCCAGCGTCATGATGATGACAGGCGCGCCGGCGGTTGCGGCGTTTATGATGAAACCCAGATAGCCGCCGATACCCATGGCGACGAGGGCGGACAGCCCGACCACGGCCAGCGTGGCGAACATTCCCGCGACCGTACGCAGCCCGATCA
Organism: Rhizobiaceae bacterium; assembly: GCA_963921345.3. Taxonomy (GTDB): domain Bacteria; phylum Pseudomonadota; class Alphaproteobacteria; order Rhizobiales; family Rhizobiaceae; genus Hoeflea_A. The sequence continues at coordinate 313,403 of OZ001228.1, forward strand.
GCAGGGTGACCGCGATGACGACCGCCATCAGCGGGATCAGCGTCAGCGTGTCCTGACGCGCCGCCTCGGCAAAGGTGATGTCGCCCATGATCCCGCCGGTGAGGCGGATCTCGGCCTCCGGGAATTCTGTCTCCATGCGCTCGGTGAGCGCCCGGGCGTAGGCGGCGATGTCGATGATGGCTTCGCGCGCGTCGGTGTCCGGTGTCTGTACCAGAACGGTCACGGAAGCCACGCTGCCGTCTTGCGAGACGTTGCGGCCGACCGAGCGATTGCCGGCCAGCGCGACGTTGCGGATCTGCGCCAACTCGTTATCGCTCAGCGTGGCCGGATCGTCGAACAGCGCCTCGACCAGGATTTCGTCGCCATCGACCCGGAGGTCCTGATGGTTGGCGAGTGAACTGGCCCGAAATGCGTGCGGCGTGTTCCAACCGGCCTCCGTGAGCGTTTTCAGCAGTTCCAGAATTCGGCGGTCGAATACGGTGCCGTTTTTCGGTACGACGACGAACTCGACGGTGTTGGCGGCGGTGTAGGAGTGTTCGATCCGCTCGAGCGCCTGACGCTGCGGGCTGTCGCTGCCCAAAAAGATGCGGCTGTCCGGATTGAAGGTCAGATGCAGCAAACCGGTTGCAGCCGCGATGCAGGCGGCAAGCGAGACCAGAAGAACCCACATGCGCCATCTGACCACTGCCTCGGAAAAGGCCTGGACCCAGCGCGAGCTTCGATCTTCCGGTCTCCGGTCATGGCCGATCGGATAGGCCGCACCGCCGGGGGCGCCGTCCATGGGCTGTTCCCTGTGAACGGACCAACGCATGTCAGTGGGTTCCGGCGTCCGGGGTCTGGCCATCCCGAAGGTCGTACATGTCGCCGAAACAGGCCATGATCCGGCGTTTGCCGTGAAACGGCAACCGGCCGTGCCCGGTGCGGATGTTGTCGAGCAGCAAAACGTCTCCCTGACGCCAGTGAAAGATCACCGCGTTTTCAAACAGCGCGTCGAACAACTGCCGCAACTCCGCTTCCGACAGCGGCTCGCCGTCGACCCGGGTCTCATAGGCCCGGGCCAGTTTGGTCCGGTTGGCCAACCGCAGCAGGCTTTTGATCAACAGGCGCTCCGCTGGTCCATAGCGGCCGGCAAACCGCTCGAACAGGATTGCCTGCGCCGCGAGGTCGGTGAATATCGCGTTCAGGCATGGCGCGCCCGTTGAGGGGTGTCGGGTGATCGGCGACAGGATCGTCGTCGTTTCTAGGATTCCGTCGTCGGTCCAATGCGTTTCGGTACCGAGTTCAGCGGCCTGACTGCGGATCTGCTTCCGATCTTCGGTTCCGAAGGTCTCCAGAATCGTCCGCTCCTGGCCGATAAGACTGTGTTTTGGCGGAATTCGCCTGATGTAGCTGACCTTGCGCTCGAGGCGATTGCGAAGATCGCCGGAAAGGTGTTGCAAGACCCCCGCCATGTCGAAGCAGGGGGTCTCGCCATATCGCCCGGGAGCCTGAAGACAGAAGAAGGAAATCCAACCGGGCCGCCGGTGGGAATAGGACATCTCCGTGTGCGGCGGTATCATCAGGTGGCGGCTGAAATCGGTCGAACTGAAAACCCGGTCGCCCATTTGAGTGCGTTTGGTCATGCCGAAACTGTAATCGACGGCAAGGTCGAGCCCGAACGCCCTCAGAGCCCGCTCGAAGTCCTCGGCGGTATCAACGTTGAATCCGCGAAAGAGCAACCCGCCTCGCGATGCCAGTTCTCGGCGCAGCTCGGCTTCGTGCCTGACGAAATAGTCGTCAAGAGAGCCGGCGGAGGCGCTGTCAGGTTCGGCAACGGCCAGAAAACCGGGGACCGCACTGGATTGCACAATCTCATTCGATGTCAGGTCGCGGAATTTGGTCCCACGCGCCGCAACCCTGTTCATCTGTTCAATCTGCATCGATCGGATCCACCATTTTTCGGGTTCTCCTCGGCGTCACGAAATACCGGTCAACCGGCTCCGGGCGTCCTTGCGGCTAACGGTGCCGAAACCGATGCATCCACAGTTCCGAGGAATTCGGTCGCATCGGCGGATTTCCCGTTACCGACCACCCCTAAGCCGACGCGGTCCGCTGCGCTTTCCTGTGTTTCGATGTGCGCAAGCGTTTCGACCGTTGCTACGGGGTTCGTGATTGCCGCCCGCAGGATGGCTGCGTAATCGTCTGCCATTCCCTCGATCGTTTCTGGCCGAAACAGCCCGGCATCGTAGTCGAAGCGCATGAAGACCCGGTCGTCGTCTTCCTGGGCGTAGGCCGAGATGTCCCTTTTGCATCCTCGAGAGGGCAGGACGACCGTCTCTGCGGATACATTGCCGAACCGGTATTTCGCGCCGGGGAAATTTCCGAACAACACTGCCGCGCTCGAATCTCCCGAGCGCCTTGGTAGGAACATGCTGAACGAAACCTGATCCAGCGGAGAGGAGTGCGAATTTCGTCGTTCGGCAAGCGCCGTCCTGATTTCCGACAGAGGGTAGTCCTGATGGACGAGAGCGTTCTTCAGCGAAGCGTCGATCTGATCCAGATATTCGACAAAACTCAAGTTGTCGTGCTGCTTGCTACGAATCGCGACGCTGTTGCTCAGCGGCCCGATCGTCGAATCGAATTCGGAACGCGTTCGCCCGCTGACCGTCGATGTGATGGCAAGGTCGGCGCGTCCGGTATGACGCCGGATCAACAGAGCAAAGGCTGCCATAAGCACGGTGAACATCGTTTTCCGGTTGGCGTTGGCGATGTCCCTGAGGTTCGCGGTCAATATCTGCGGGAGAACGAATGGAAGCGATCCCGATTGCAAAGGCACGTCCGAAGATCGTCCATAGTCGTAGGGAAGCGGTAAGGCCGGTCCGAGTTCGCCGAGAGTTTGCGTCCAGTGACGCAACTGCGTCTTGCCCTTCGGCGTCTGCAGGAAGTTGCGCTGCCATTCAGCGAAGTCCGCATAGGATCTGCCGGTCCGGATCGATTCCCGATGCCCGAGGTCCAACCCCAGATGGCGCGTGAGGTTCATTTCCAACATGACCAGGAGCGAGAGGCCGTCTATCACCAGCCCGTGGCCGCGCAAGAGCAGGACGTCGACGTCGTCGTCGCATTGATAGATGGCTACTTTGAAAAGCGGTCCGATCTTCGGGTCCAGTGGGGTTGCGATTTCCCGGTCGAGCAGCGTCTTGACCTGGTCGTCTGTCATGCCGCGGCAATCGATGCTGCTGACAATCTCGGGATTGTCTGCAAACCGGATCGTCGGTCCGGATTTTCGCATCGGGAAATAGGCCCGAAGGAGGGGGCTGTCAGCCGCCGCTATTTTCAAGGCCTCGCGAAGCTTCGCGATATCCAGCCTGAGATTGAGGCGTAAGGCGGTTGCCAGGTCGAAGTTGCGCGCGTAAGCGCTGTCGAGCCCAAGCCGCTCGATCGATCTCAGGATTTCCATTTGCCGGAGCGACGGCCGGTCCGTGTTGTTGGACTGAACGGCCGCTTCCGCCTGAGCGCCGCCCTTGGCGCCGATTTCGCCGGCAATCAATTCGGCCAAGGAGCGCAATGTCGGCTTCTGCAGGAAGTTGGCTACCTGGAGACTGACACTCAGATCCGATTCCAGCCGATTTTTCAGCTGGAACGCGTTGAGCGAATCAAGACCCAGGTCCTGCAGCGGATCGTCAAGACTGATGCGCGTGCGTTCGGTCTTGAGCACCCGGGAAATCTCGCCCGTGATATATTCGCTGATAATCGCGTCGCGGGATGCTTCCGGCGCCGCCAGAACCTCCTGGAGAATGCGGCCTTCGCCGACACTCGTACCTGAAACATTGTCCACCAGGCGAGGCTGATTGCATACGGGCTGGTTGACACTGGAGAAGCGTGACCAGTCTACCTTGGCGAAGCCAATGACCGGATCGTCCTTACGAAGCAGGACGTCCAGGGCAGGCAGTGATTCCGTCAGCGGGATCGCCGGTGTGCCGGCGGCTTCAAATATCTCCTTCAACTCGGAGATCCGCTCGACGAGGCCGCCGCCGAGCAATGCGCTCCATTGGATCGAAATCGCCGGCAGGCCCTGCTGGCGGCGCCAAGCCGCGAGGGTGTCGAGGAACGTGTTCGCCGCCACGTAGTTTGCCTGGCGCGTGTTCCCCCAGACAACCGAGAAGGTCGAGAACAAGGCAAAGAAATCAAGGTCGAGCGACCGGGTTGCTTCATGCAGGTTCCAGGCGCCGAACAGTTTTGGCGCGAAAACCTGCTTCATGCGACGGGCATTGAGCTGCGGAATGAACTCGTCATCATAGACGACGGCGCCGTGTATCACTCCGCGCAGCGGCCTACCGTCCGCGCCGATGCGGTCGAAGACCCCGCGAACATCAGCGGGTTTGGTTATGTCGGCGGCCAGTGCCGTCACCTTTGCGCCAGCTTTGCGAATGCGGCGAATAGCTTGTTTTGCATCGGCTGACGCGCCGCCCGAGCGGCTGATCAGGTAAAGGTGCCCGGCGCCGCGCTGTGCCATCCAGGTCGCGACTTCCGCTCCGAAACCTCCCAATCCACCGGTCACCAGATAGGCGCCCTGCGGGTCGAGTGTTATCGGTGCGTCCGTCGACTGTTGAACGCGAACCTGCGAAGGGTCGATTGTGATGACGACTTTGCCGATGTGTTCGGCCTTGGCCATACGCTCGAAAGCCTGGCTCGCCTCGTTCAGGGGGAAGACCTCGGCCGGTAGCGGTTGGAGTTTGCCGTTCCGGAACAGCTCGCCCAGTTCCGAGAAAACCTCGGCCAGCATCTCGGCGTTGTCGTCGGCCATGCGGGCCATGTCTACCGCCAGAAAGCTGCCGTTCTTGCGGAGCGCGCGCAAGCCGAGCGGACTGTCGCCGTAGATATCGCGCTTGCCGATCTCGATAAAGCGGCCGCAGGGCGCCAGGATCGAGAGGCCCTTGTCGATCGCCGCTCCCGCCAGGGCGTTCAGGACGATATCGACGCCGGCGCCGTTGGTCTTTTCCATGATCTCGTCGGCGAATTCCAGTGACCGGGAATCCATGACGTTGCTCAGGCCCAGTTGCCGGAGATACTTCCTCTTTCTGGGCGATCCGGCGGTCGTGAAGATCTCTGCCCCAATCATGCGTGCGATCTGAATAGCGGCGAGGCCAACGCCGCCGGTCCCGAGGTGGATCAGCACGCGTTCGCCCTTGCGCAGCTTGCCGACCTTGACGAGCGAATAGTAGGCGGTAGAGAACGCTGTCGAGATTGTTGCCGCCGGCACGTGATCGATGCTGCCGGGAATCTTCCAAACCTCGATTTCCGGAACCACGAGCTGCGATCGCAGACAACCCTTCCTGTTGGCAACGACTGTGTCGCCGACCTTCAGCCGCTTGACCCCCTTGCCGACGGCGGTCACCAAGCCCGAGCATTCCAGCCCGAGATTCAGCCACGCCGGGTCCGGTTCGGCATCCGACGGCAGCAATCCCGTGGCTGCCATGACATCGCGGAAATTGATGCCAACTGCCTTGACGGATACCAGGACTTCTCCGGGCTGCGGTTCACTGGGAGCAGCTTCGACAACTGCCAGCTGCTCAAGATCTCCGGGTAGCGGCATGGTCAGCTGGAACTCGGTCGATGACCGCTGCGTCGCCGCCAGACGGAGCTTGGAAGTGAGGTCGGCGGTTGTTCTCGGCCGAAGGCGCGGCACCAATCGGTCGTTGCCGCGATAGGCAACCTCCGCCTCATGACTGGCGTCACTGCTCAAGGCCTCGTCGATCAGGCGACGGGCCTGTCCGCGTTTGTCAGCCAGATCGGAGTCCAGATCGATCTGGGTCGCTCGCAGATCCGGATATTCGGAGAAAACCGTGCGACACAGACCGCCGAGCGGTGAAAGGCCCAGGCCTTGTAGCGTCAGATCCGCGTCCCCCGAGGCCGGCTTGCATCCGCTGGTCGCGAAGATCAGATGCGGCGACCCGACGGCACCGGCGACGATCGCCTGAACCAGGTGCAATGCCGGATAGGTTACGGATGACTGCACCCGGTCGAGCCGCGAAACCGAAATGCGGGCCGAACTGCCTGCATGATCGAGCGCCCGCAGATCCAGAACGCCGCGCAGAGGCGATCCGAGCTCGCGGATATCCTCAAGCAGCCCGGCGAGATCTTGGAGGCTTTTCGGATCGATGCGGCGGCTACGAAGCCCGGGGATCCGACAGGTGCCGCCGCTGTCGACCGCGACGCAGGCCAAGCCTTCGCGACGCAGTTCCGTGACTGCCTCTGCGCCGATTCCCTTGCTGTCGCAGAAGACCAGCCAAGTCGCCGGTGTGTCGATCTCGGCGCGCGGGGATGGCACCGATCTGACCCAATGCTCGGTATAGAATGCGCTTTCGGCGGCGGATCGGCCGGCAATGTCTTCGCCGCGCGGAACGGCGGCGGACGCATACCCCTCCATCTGAACGATGCAGTTGCCATTGCTGTCGAACAGATCGACATCATACACCGTCTGTTGTGCGGACATCTTCCGTTGCCTCACGACGAGGCGGGTGCGCGCCGTCGGTTGGCCATATAGTCTGATCCGTCGCAACGTCCGCGGCAGAAACATGAGTCGTTGACGCTGGGCGAACTGGAGGTCGATGCCGACAAGGAATGCGATACTGCCTTGCAGCAGGCAATCCAGATAGGGGGGATAAAAGTGATAGTCCTTGCGCTTGGCAATGGTTCCCGGCGCCTTCAGATCGGCCTCAAGAATTTTGTCGCCGACAGACAGCCTACTGATACCGCGGAAGTCGCCCGTATACCCGTAGCCGAAGCTCTCTGCGAGTTCATAGAACTGTCTGGCGTTCAATACCGACTTTCCTTCGAGTCGCTGAGGCCGCGGAATCGAGGGCGCCGTGCCGGTTCCGGGAACGGTCAGCGTTGCGTGGGCGCGAAGTTCCCAGGGCGAAACTCCTCCACTCGACCGACTGCTGACGGAAACCCTGCGCCGGTCAGGATCGTAGGAGACCTGGAATGTTTCCGACCGGTCGGCGGTTAGAAAGTTGGCGCGGACCAGCTCGACGTCATCGAGGGTCAGAGGACCGTCGCCGAATAGTTCCCGTGCCGCTGCAACCATCATCTCGATGTAGCCGGCTGCCGGAAAAAGGTAGCTGCCGTTGATCATGTGGTCGCGCAGGAATTTCGACTGGTTCATCGAAAGGGTCGATTCCCAGGTCGGCAGAGCGGTGTCCATTCGCTGACCCAGCATCGGGTGCGGGGTTGGCCCAAGCAGCTGTTTCTTGGTGCCCTCGCGATCGAACCAGTAGTCCTTGTATTCCCAGGGATAGCCGGGCAGTGCGACGCGCTGATGGTTTCCGTCGACGACGGCGTCCCAATCGAAGGGCACACCTGCGACATAGAGCGCACCTGCCGCGGAATTGAGCGCTTTCAGGTCGTTTTCGCCCTTCTTTTGCGACCGGACGATTGTCACCGGCGCATTGAGCCCCGCGGCACAGGCGGCGATCAGGCCGCTGAGGGGCGCGGCCGGACCGACCTCGAGGAACAGGTCGGCGCCGCGTTCGGTCGCACTCTGGACGGCGTTCTGGAACAACACCGGATTGCGGATGTTGCGCCACCAATACTCGGCATCCAGTTCTGCACCGTCGATGGCTTCACCGGTGACCGTCGAAATCAGCGGAATTTTCGCGGGTTGCGGTCGAAGTTCCTGAAGTCCGGCCAGAAAACGCTCCCGAATCTTGTCCATTTGCGGGCTGTGGGGGGCGAAGTTCATCCGGATACGGCGGGTGAAGACGTCCTTGTCGACATGCTTCCTGACATGGCGCAGCAGGGCATGGACGGAGCCTTTTTCGCCGGAAACGGTCACCATCTGGCTGCCGTTGACCGCGCCGATCTCGACTTCCGGATCGCCGCGCTCTGTAATGATGTCGTGGACTTCTTCCGCCGACAGGCCGAGCGCGTAGATGGCGCCGGTCCCTTCGGTTTCCGCCTGCAATGTGCTGCGCATGTGGACGACACGGACAGCGTCGGACAGCGTCAGCGCACCCGAGGCGTAAGCCGCGGCGATTTCGCCGAGGCTGTGGCCGAACACCAGGTCGGGCTTGATGCCCCAGGCCTTCCAGCGCTCGAACAGGCCGACCTGAACCGCGAAGATGCAGCCCTGGGTAATGACGGCCTGATCGATCCGTGTCGTCGCCTTCGGTCGCCGGAGTTCCTCGACGACCGACCAGCCGCCCAGTCGCTGCATCTCCAGGTCGACGTCGTCGACGGCGCGGCGAAAGACGGGATCGCCATCGAGCAGTCGTGTTGCCATTCCCGGCCACTGGCTGCCCTGTCCGGAGAACGCCAAGGCGATCTTCGGATCGTCGTTGCGCCGACCGGACATCAGGCAAGGAACGGACGCATCCCGGTACTCGGCGTCCTTTTCATCGGCAAACGCCCGCAGCTTTCGGATCAGGTCGGCCTTCGAGCCGGCCACGACGGAAAGCCGGTGGCTCAGATGGGCGCGATGCAGGGCCAGCGTGCCGACCACGTCGGGCATGGCAACCGATTTGCCGGTCGTTTCGAGGTGGGTCGCGAGGCGTCCTGCGACGGTCTTCAGGGCCGACTCCGTCGCTGCGCTGACGGGCACCATATGGGCGCCGTTGCGATCGCTTCGCGGTTGCTGCCGGTCCGATGCGAGCTCACGGAACTCTTCGACGATGACGCAGGCATTGGTGCCGCCGAAGCCGAAGGAATTGACGGCGGCGCGGCGCCAGCCGTCGACCGGCTCCCAGGGCTGGTGTTCAGTGGCGACCACCAGGCCGTAGTCATCGATCGGAATGTTCGGATTGATGCGCTCGAAATTCGGATTCGCCGGTATTTCGCCATGGCGCAGCGCCAGCGCCGTCTTGATCAGCGCGGCGACTCCGGCGCCGGCCTCGAGATGGCCGATATTGGTCTTCACCGAACCGATGGTCGTCGGTCTGCTCGTTCCGCTGGCTTTTCCGAAGACCCTGCCGATGGCGTTGGCCTCGATCGGATCGCCGACCGGGGTGCCGGTGCCATGCGCCTCCACATAGGAGATGTCCGCGGCCGACAATCCGGCGCGGGAACAGGCCTTGCGCAGCATGGCGCTCTGGGCTGCGGCGTTGGGCACCGTCAGCGTATTGGTCCAGCCATCCTGGTTTACGACCGCGCTGCGGATAACCGCATAGACCCGGTTACCGTCGCGAAGAGCGTCATCGAGACGCTTGATTATTATCATGCCGGCGCCTTCGCCCCTTACGAAGCCGTCTGCCCGCTCGTCGAACGTCAGCACGCGTCCGGTCGGGGAGATCATCCGCGCCTTGCTGAAAGAGATAAAGACGCCTGGATTGAGCATGGCGTTGATGCCGCCCGCCACCGCCACGTCGCAGTCTCCGCTCCACAGATTGCGGCACGCAAGTTCGACAGCGACTAACGACGACGAACAGGCGGTGTCGATCGAAATACTCGGTCCGTGAAAACCGAACCTGTTGGAAATCCGGTTGGAGGCCACGCAGAGCGACGCGCCGGTTGCCGTGTGGCTGAGATCGACATCGGGCCCGCCGGCCTCCTGGTGGATCTTGTAGTCGTCCATGCTGATTCCGACAAAAACACCGGTGTTCGAACCGGCCAGCCGGTCCGGGGCGATGCCGCTGTCCTCAAACGCCTCCCAGGTGAGGTGAAGCAGGATCCTTTGCTGCGGATCCATCGATTCGACCTCGCGGGGCGAAATGCCGAAGAACTCGGCGTCGAAGTCCAGAATGCCGTCGACGAAACCACCCCATTTCGATGTGGACCGCTGCGGCATATCGGGGTCCGCGTCGTACATGAGCCCGGTATTCCAGCGATCGGCCGGGACCTCGCCGATGGCGCAGGTCTTGTTCTTCAGAAGTTCCCAGTATTTGTCTGGCGTATCGGCGCCGCCCGGGAACTTGCAGCCGATTCCGACGATCGCAATCGGGGTCGGAACGACATCTGTTTCGGTCTGCATCTTTTGATTGTATCGTGCGTCCATGGCGCCACGGGCCCCCTCGTAAAACATGATGCCGCTTGTCATTGCTCCGCCGCTCCACAATGACCGCAAATCATATGGCCAGTGGACTCGTTGCAAACGATCGAGTCGATCCTGCCATGCTGAATTTGCTTAGTAAATTTCAGGAATCACCTGCCGGCGGACTGTAAAAATTGACAGCTTGGGCGTTTTTCCATGTATTGGTGGAATGCAGAGTGCCGCATCGAGGGGTGCGCGTGGTGTACAACCTAATCGGGCATAGCATCGACATGAAAGCGCCTGTCGTTGCAGGATTCGGCCGATGCAAACCGACCCATCGCTTACTGGCAGAGGACCGACCATTCCCCCGGTCGCGCCGTTGGACGCATTTTCTTCAGTACCCGAAACAGCAGCGCGCGGGGTAATGCCAAGCAGTCCCATGCTCCCGTGCGTCTGCCAGGGATGGGCAATTTCGAACCGGTTTCCCTGGATGCGGTCAGCAGGTCCAGTCGACTTTTGTGTAAACCAACAGTGATCCGCCGTGTACAGGCCCCTTCATTGACACCGGGGTGCAAATCGTGTGGCTTTACCGCGGGGGATGTGAGGAAGCATGCGATCGGTTGCGACCGATGGAGGAGATCGTGAGAGGCATTTTCAGACACGGACTGACTGTGGCAGCAGCATTGGCGCTGTCGGGTGCGGCATGGGCGCAGACCGAGACGGTCGAATCCATCATCAAGGCGGACGAGCAAATCGAGCAGGCCGACCACCAGGAGGATTTCGCCAGCGATTTGTGGCAGCAGGCGATGCGCGACCGGCTGAGTCGTATGAGCCGGCAGACCGAGGCCGAGCGGGCGCGGGCCGATCACATCCTCGCATGGTACGAGCAGCGCGATTTCGAGCCGCTGTGGCTGCAATACGGACAGCCGACAAAAGCATCCGAAGAGGCGATCTTCGTGCTGTTGCGCGCCGACAAGGACGGGCTCGATCCGGCCGACTACCGGGCTGATGTCATGTTTCCGAAGCTCGACCAGGGCGGCGACCTGGGTCTCACGGATTTCGAAGTGTCGCTGTCGGAAGCGGTGACGCTTTACGGGCAGCACCTGCGCAGCGGCCGGGTGGAGCCGAACGCGATCAACCGCGAACTGGTGCTTTACCCGGAGAACATTTCCGCCAACCGTATCCTCGAGCACCTGTCCGAATCGGAAAATCTGACCGAGACCTTGCGGGATTTCTCGCCCAACACGGCGCGCTACGACCGGATGCGCGACCTTCTGCAAAAGCTGTTCGTCGCGCAGGCGCGGGGCGGCTGGACGCCGATTCCCGACGGGCAGGTCCTGAAGCCCGGCATGACCGATCCGCGGGTACCGTTGCTGCGCCAGCGGCTGATCCAGTCGAAGGATCTCGAACCCGATGCCCATGAGGGCGAGGCCTATGACGGCAGCCTGGTGCGGGCGCTGCAATACTTCCAGTTCCGCATGGGGCTTGAAACCGACGGTGTCGTCGGCCCGGCGACGATGGAACAGCTCAACATCACCGTCGAAGAGCGGATCCGGGTCGTCAAACTCAATCTGGAACGGCGCCGCTGGATGCAGGCCGACTTCGGCAACCCTTACGTCTTCGTCAATCTGGCGGACCAGGTCGTCAAGGTCGTGCACAACGAAAAGACGGTTCATGCTGCCGTGACCCAGGTCGGCAAGCCCTACCACCGCACCCCGGTGTTTACCGACCAGATGGAGTATCTGGACTTCAACCCGTACTGGAACGTGCCCTATTCGATCGCCACCAAGGAGTATCTGCCGAAGCTGCGGCGCAACCCCTATGCGCTCCAGTCACAGAAGATCCGGGTGCTGCTCAACGGCAGCGTGGTCGATCCGGGACGGTTGCCCTGGAGCAGCTATTCGAGGTCGCATTTCCCGGTGCGCCTGCGCCAGGATCCCGGCCCGCGCAACGCGCTCGGCCGGGTCAAGTTCATGTTCCCGAACAAGTTCAACATCTATATCCACGACACGCCGTCGAAATCGAACTTCGACCGGGCGTCGCGCTATTTCAGCCATGGCTGCATCCGCGTCGAGGATCCGCTCAAGATGGCCGAGACCATTCTCGGCCTGCAGGGCATGACCCGCGGCGAAATCGATGCCATCGCCGATTCGGGCAACCGCAAGGTGGTCAAGCTGGAAACCCCGATCCCGGTGCACGTGGTGTATCTCACCGCCTGGGTCAACAAGGACGGCTCGATCCACTACCGCCGCGACGTCTACGGTCGCGACGTCATCCTTGCCGAGGCACTGGTGGCAGACAGTTAGAGCGCTTTGTTATTAGGGAGGCTCATTTGATGGCGGAAAATCGGCTCACTCGGCAAGGCGCGTCGCGCAGCGCGATGTGGTGCATCGGGAAAGCGTCGCAACGCAGCCGATGGGCCGATTTTCCCCACCCCTTCGGGGCCGGGCGCTTTTGGCCCCTGGCGTCGTTGGCTTGCACTTGTGGTGGGGTGGCACCACGGCCTGCAACCCGCCTAGCCAGAGACCAAAATCGCCACGGTCAAATGAGCCTCCCTAACAACAAAGCGCTCTAAGCTTCCAGTCCGCAATGGCGGAGGAACAACGCCGTGACCTCTTCGATCAGCCGGTTTTCGTCGATCGGCTCGTCCTCGGAGAGATCGAGCATGAAGCGGACCTGCGCCTCGTAGTCGGCGAAGTGCTGGGTCACCGCCCACATTTCCATCTGGAACAGATAGGGGTCGACGGGCCGGATCTTGCCGTCGGCGATCCATGAGCGGATGATGACCGCCGCCTTTTCCACCGCTTCGCGCGAAGCCGACCAGTGACGGCGCAACATCGGGGCGCCACGCGCCACTTCGTTGGCGAACAGCCGGCAGACCTTCGGCTCGGCCAGCGCGTGGCGGATCTTGATGGCGATGTAATCGGAAATCACCGTCTTCGGGTCGTCCGATTGCGATGACAGGAAGAACAGGTCGCTCCACTTGTCGATGATGTAGAGCAGGGTTTCCTCGTAAAGCTCCTCCTTGGAGGATATGTAATAGTGGAGCTGCGGCTTGGAGAGGCCGGCGCGGCGGGCGATGGCCTGGGTCGAGGCGCCGACCATGCCGTTGGCCGAGAATTCCTCGATGGCCGCTTCGCGAATGGCTTCCCGGATCTTCTGGCGCCGGTCGAGGACCTTTTCCCGCGAGCTCATTTGGCCTCCGGCAGCCAGGCTGTGGCTTCGACTTCGATCAGAATGTCGGGGCTCGGCATCATGGCGCTGACCTCGACGACGGTCGATACCGGAGCCTCGTCCGGGTAGAACAGGGACCGGACCCGGTTGTAGTCGGGAAAGTCGCGCAGATCCTTGAAATACTGCACCAGTTTGAAGACGTCGCTCATCTCGCCGCCATTGGCCTCGATCATGGAACGGATGCGGTCGAGCACAAACCAGCTCTGGGCCTTGATCGGTCCTTCCTTGGCGTCGACCGAAAACTCGCCGGTTTCGCCGAGTTCCGCCCGCGCGTGATCCGGCAGGTCTTCGTAACCGCGAACGATGATCCGTCGGTCCGGATCGACGGCGATGACGCCTGACATGAATATGAAGTCGCCGCGCCGCTTGTAGGCGGCATATCTGGCCAGCGGTTTGGCGATATCCCCCGACATCGTACCCCCTATATCCTCGTCAACGCGGTTTCGACTTTCTTCAGAAAGCGCGCGCGATCGGCATCCGTGCTGTGGTTCATATCATGCAGCTGCAGCCAGCGCATGCGGCAGCGGACATTGAACAAGACCCGCTGGCCGCGCATGAACAGGCTGCGGCCGGGATCGCGGATCAGCCGCAGCCACCACCAGGGCGAGCCGGACGTGGTGATGCCGACGAAGTGGCGGATGTTCTGCAACTGGCCGACGGCACGCTTTTTCTTGCCCGGCGCCACGTCGAAGGCGACGCCGGGAAGCCAAACGCGCTCCAGCCAACCCTTCAACATGGCCGGCGGTCCGTACATCCAGGTCGGATAGATCAGCACCAGCGCTTCGGCCCATTGCAACGCCTCGACATGCTCGTGCAGTGTCGCAATGTTCTTGTCGGTATCGCTGAGATAGCTCAGCCACTCGTCGCGGCTAAGCACCGGGTCGAAACCGTCCCGGTAGAGGTCGAACGCGCGGATCTCGTGACCGCGCGCCGACAGGGTCTGTTTTGCGCAGGCAAACAGGGCCGCGCCGTAGCTCTCCTCGTAAGGATGGCAAAACACGATGAGGAACCGCACGGCCCGTCGCCTCAGTTGCCCTTGAGCTTCTTGGCGATGTCGAGTCCGTGGCCCTTGTTGACGAACTGGTCGGTGGCGACCTTCGACACATCGACAGAGCCCTCTTCGAGAATGCCCGAAGTAACTGCGAGGTCGTAGAAAGCCTGGATGCGTTCCGGGCTCATGGCGCCGATGCCCATGGTCTGGGCGTCGCCGACATCGATGATGCCGAGCTTCTCGAACTGGGCCATCTCCTTGTCGAGCTTCGCCTTCGTCATCTCCGGATTGTCCTTCATGATCAGCTCATAGGCGGCGGTGCGGTCGCCATAGAGGAAGTTGTACCAGCCTTCGATCGAGGCATTGATGAAGCGCTGGACGAGGTCCGGGTTGTTTTCGACCAGTTCGGTCCGGGTCTCGATGGTGGTCGAATAGGTGTTCCAACCCTGGTCGGCGAGCAGATAGGCGGTCGGCTTGGCGCCCTCCGCTGCGGCATAGATCGGCTCAGCCGTGCCGTAACCCTGCTGCACCATTTTTTCGTCCGACAGGAACTGCGCCAGATTGAAGCCGTAAGGCTTGAGCTGCTCGTCCTTGAAGCCGTGCGACGACACCAGCCATTTCCAGAAGCTGAACTGGCCGTCCTTGGAAATCAGGATCGTCGGTGCCGAGGTCAGGTCGGCAAAGTTCGAATAGGCGCCGTCATGGGCCATCAGCACCTGCGGATCCTTCTGGAAGATGGCGGCCACCACCGTGGTCGGGATCTCGTTGCGCACATTGTCGAAAGACAAGAGCAGATTGCCGGCCATCAGGAAGTCGAGCCGCCCGGCGGGCAGCATCGGCCGGTTGTTGACCTGCGGTCCGCCCATGCGGATTTCGACGTCCAGCCCATACTTCTCGTAGGTGCCGTCGGCAACGGCCTGATAGAAGCCGCCATGGCCTCCCTGAGCCAGCCAGTTGGTTCCGAACACCACCTTGTCGGCGGCCGTCGCAAGGCCGGCGCTGGCCGCAAGCACAGCGGCGGCGGTTGCCAGTTTCAGCAGGGTTTTCATGATCAATCTCCTCTCTGTTCCCGTCTTTTCGGTGTTACGGTCACTCTCGAACCGCCATGTCGGCGGTCCATCCCCGGGTCTTGCCCGGATTCATCAGGCCGTAGGGGTCGGCCAGTTTCTTGAATTCGATCTGTGCGGTGTCGATCTGCTTCATGCCGCCGTCCTCGATGGTAACGACGTGCGGGTCGTAGATGGTGCAGCCGTCGACCCGTTCGAGCTCGTCGATCAGCTCGTACATGGCGTCGCGGCCGCGATAGCGCACCAGCGGCAGCGCGAAGATCTGTACCTCGCCGTCCATGCGGGCCATTTCGTGATGCCAGTAGATCTCGTCGCCGTAGCGGGCCATCTGGGTCATGACCAGGTCCGGATCGAAGGGGCGCGGATAGGCGACCTGCAGATAGGTCCAGCTCTTGTCCACCTTCAGCGCCTGTAGCGTGGTGTGGTTCCAGCCGCATTCATAGGCCGGCTGCAGGCCCGCGGCGCGCAGTTGCGGTTTTTCCATGGCAAAGGAGACGCGGCCGCCGAATTCCGTGGCCAGCGCTTCGAATTTCGGCATTTCCGCCGGCGCGACCATGGCGAAAACAGCGTCGCGGTCGTCGGGAAACAGATCGCCGAACTTGGTGTAGTAGGGCGCGAAGCGCCGCTCGACCGTGGTCAGTAGGTAGCAGTCGAGACCGCTGTCCTGGGCGTGCATGGCAAATCGCAGCGCCGTGTCGTAGCCGTCGAATAGTGCCGCGGTATGGATCCAGTCGGTCGCCTTCGTCAGTCCCAGCTCCATTTCGAGGATAATGCCGTTGGTGCCGTAGGCGTGATGGACCTTCTGGATATCGTCACGTTCGAGCTCGATGATCCGCGGTTCGGGCTCGAGCGTCATCACGGTGGCGCTTTTGACGTTGCCGGGATCGCGCAGCATCCCATGGCGCAGGGAACCGATGCCGCCGGAGCCGCCCGACAGGAAGCCGCCGATGGTGGCGATGCGCCGGGTCGACGGGTACATCAGCAATTGCTGGCCGGTCTCGGCGCAGGCGTCGTCGAGTGCGGCGATGCGGGCGCCGGCCTCGACCCGGACGCTGCCCGGCTTGATCTCGATGACGCGGTTGAGCTTGGTGACGTCGAGGACGATGCCGCCTTCGAGCGGTACGCACTGGCCGTAATTACCGGTGCCGCCGCCGCGCACCGTCACCGGGATACGGTGGCGCGCCGCTGCCGAAGCGACGAGGCGCACCTCGTCCTGGGTCTTCGGTACCACCAGGAGATCGCCGGTCTTGTCCTTCAACAGGTCGTCGAGAATCGGGCTGTACCAGAAATAGTCGCCGGAGCGCGTCTTGACCGTGCGCGCGTCGTCGATCACCGACACGCCGTTCAACTCGTTCCGGAACGCCTGCCAGTCGATTTCGCGCTGCGCGGTCGCCACGTCGTTCATGGTCGGTCCTTTCCTTGGGATTCGATCGGCCTGCCGGTCCGCCAGACCTGGCGCTGCGCATCGGGACGCGACACCAGATCCCGAAGATCCGTCGCCTGAAAGTGCACGAAGTCGGCGGCGGCGCCGGGTTCGATGCCGTCAACCTTTGCGCTGCACCAGCGCGCCGGAATGTCTGTGATGGCGTCCAGCCAGGAGTGCGGGTCGAGATGGGCCTGAAAAACGCCCAGCCGGAAGACGTCGATCGGGTCGTAGTCGCCATAGGGATAAAAGACGTCCGCGACATTGTCCGACGCGAGCATGACGTCCACGCCGGCGGCCCGGGCTTCCTTGACCGGCGCCAGGCCGCGCAGACGCGGCGTGCGTCCGGTCGAGCGGTCCTGCAGATAGCTGTTGGTCGTCGGCAGCGCGACGAGGCCGACGCCGGCGACGCCGGCCCTGTTCAACAGCGCGTCGGCTTCATTGGCGTCCCGCACCGACAGTGAGCAGACGTGTCCGCACAGGACCTGTCGGACGGTGTGCCGCTCCGCTTCGGCGACGATCGCCTCGAAACCGCGTGCTTCCGGCTCGAGTCCTTCATCGACGTGAAAGTCGAGCGACAGATCGTGGCGTTCGGCCAGTTCGAAACAGCAACGGACTTTTTCCTCGAGGGCGTCGTTTCGGTAGGCAAAGGCGCCCAGCACGCCATCGTCGGCGCGCACGCGTCGTGCGGTATCGGCTCCGGCTTCCGGGAACAGGTCGATGGGCATGAGGGCGACCGGTTGCAACTCGATACGGCCGCGCCACTCCTGCCGGATTTCGTTGAGCACGTTCCAGGCAACCGGTACCTGCGGTTCCACCCAGTCGACATGCGAGCGCATGGCTCCGACACCGTGGCGCCAGGCCTTTTCCAGCGCCCGGGTTGCGCGCGCACGGATATCGTCTTCCGTCCAGTGCCGGACGTCCGCCCTGATCAGTTCGATGGCGTCGAACAGCGATGAGGGCGATCCGCCGGTGCGGTCGACGGTGAAGGTCTTGTCGAGATGGACGTGGACATCGCTCATGAGCGGCATGACCAGGCCGCCGCCGCCTGAAAGCGAGGGTCTGATGCTGTCGATGGTCGCGCCGTCGACGGTGATGTCGACCGGATCAGTCCCCCCGCCGAGGCGTACGCCGCGCAGTGTCGAAGGCGCGTCCGGTCGATCGGGCGATGGGGCGTCTTGCATCATGGCGCCGTCAGCTCTCCCGCTTGATTTCGCTCTCGTGCCACTTGCCGAGCACCAGTTTCGAAAGCCAGCTGGTTGCCAGGAAAATGGCGATGCCGAGCAGCGACACGAGGATGAGGGCGGCAAACATGCGCGGGATCTCGTTGCGGAAACTCGATTCGAGGATGCGCGAGGCGAGGCCGGAATTCTGGCCGGCGGTGCCGGCTACGAATTCGGCGACGACGGCGCCGATCAGCGACAGGCCGCCGGCGATCTTCAGCGCCGCCATGAAATAGGGCAGGGCGCTCGGCGCCAGCAGATAGCGCAGCCGCTGCCAGGGCGTGGCCTTGTAGAGGGTGAAGAGGTCACGCAGATTGTGGTCGGCGCTGCGCAGGCCGATCACCGTGTTGGAGAGGATCGGGAAGAAAGCGACGATCCAGGCGCAGATCAACAGAGCGGCGAACGTGCTTTCGACATAGATCAGGATGAGCGGCGCGATGGCGACGATCGGCGTGATCTGCAGGATCACGGCGAAAGGAAACAGGCTCATCTCGACCGTGCGCGACAGGGCAAAGAGCATGCCGAGAAACACGCCGCCGATGATCGCCAACGACAGCGAGAACAGCGTCAGCTTGACGGTGAACCAGGCCGACGTCATCAGCGACGGGCCGTCGGTGGCGAGCGTCTGCAGGATGCGGCTGGGCGCCGGGATGAGGTAATGCGGTACGTCGTAATAGCGCACCAGCGCTTCCCAGATCAGCACGGCACCGATCAGCACCAGCACCGGCATGACGATGCGTTGGCGGCGCTCGCGCTTTTCGCGTTTCAGCTGGTCGGCATTGAGGACAATGCCGTCCTGGTCGTCGTCAATGGTCGATGTCGACATGGCTGAGCGTTTCCTTCAGCGCCTTGGTGACGATGCGGGTGTTTTCGGCGAACTCGCCGGAGGTTCGGTATTCGTCGGTGCGCGGATAGCCGCCGGGCAGGGCGATGTCGTCGACGATCCGGCCGGGCCGGGCCGCCATGACGAGCACGCGGTTCGACAGATAGACGGATTCAAAAATGCTGTGAGTGACGAAGATGACCGTCAGATTGTGGTCTTCCCACAGCTTCAGGACATCGTTGTTGAGCTTGAAACGGGTCATCTCGTCGAGTGCGGCGAAAGGCTCGTCCATCAGCAGCAGCGTCGGACGGGTGACCATGGCGCGGGCGATCGACACCCGCATTTTCATGCCGCCGGACAGTTCTCGCGGGTAGGAACCGGTGAAATTCGACAGTCCGACCATGGACAGCGCCTCTTCCACCTGAGGCCGAGCCTTGCTCTGCGACAGGCCGGCGAGGCGCAGCGGCAAATAGACGTTGTCGAACACGGTCGCCCACGGCATCAGGGTGGCTTCCTGGAAGACGAAGCCGACGTCGCTCCCGTCGCCGCCCTTGCCGGCCGGATGGCCGTTGACCGAGATACTGCCGGCCGACGACGACAGCAGGCCGGCGATCATGCGCAAAGCCGTGCTCTTGCCGCAGCCGGAGGGGCCGAGGAAGCTGACGAACTGGCCGGGTTCGATGGTGACGGACATGTCGCGGACGGCGACCGTGCCGTTGGCGAAGCGCTTGTGCACGCCGTCCATGCGGATCATCGCTGTGTCTGTGCGCTGGTCCATGATCACCATTCCGGTCGGTTGTCGAGCCAGGCAAGCGGTGCGCGGTCGACTTCCTCGAGCACCTCGACGATGCGCTCGGCTGCGAAGTCGATGGTCGCCTGGCCCTTGTCGGCCGTCGCCACGGCGGCATTGCCGCAAGCGCCGGCCGGGTGCATGTCCTGGGCCTGCCAGCCGGGTTTGGCGCCGCGGTTGAGGCCGATATGCCGGTAATCGCGCAGAAACTCGTCGATCAGCGGTCGGAAGTCGCGCGCCTTGTCCATGTCGACCAACTGCGGAGCGAGGGCCAGCATGACGGAGGTCTCCATGTCGCCGGCGTGGATGCCGGTCAGCATTTCCTGCTCGTCGTAGAGCCCGTCCGGCAGGCCGAGGCCGAACCAGTTGACGCTGAAGACCAGCAGGTCGTGGCGCACGCGCAGTTCGCGGGCGACGATGTCCATGGTCGAGATCTGGCCGCCATGGCCGTTGAGCAGCACCATCTTGCGTACACCGCTGGCAGCGACGCAGGCGCCGATCTCGGTCCAGCTGCGGATCAGCGTCTCGGCGCTGAAGGTCAGTGTGCCAGGGTAGCAGCTGTGCTCGTTGCTCTTGCCGATCGCCTGGGTCGGCAGGAACAGGGCCGGGTTGTCGGCGGGCAGACGTTCGATGACCGCCTTGACCAGCCCGTCGACGATGGCCGTATCGACGTTGAGCGGCAGATGCGGGCCGTGCTGTTCTGTTGCGCCAACGGGCAGGACCGCGATCAGGCGCTCATGGTCGAGTTTGGAAAAGGCTTCGCTGCTGTTGTCGGACCAATAGCGCTGCATTCAACCGCTCCCGATGCCCGAGCGGCGTTGCTCGTCGACTGTCCGATGATGGGCTGGTTGAATTGTCACCGTGCCTGGACGAGGCACCTTGCGCGCAAGGTTCCCCGGCTCGGCGTGACGATCGTCCGCCGACATATGCGTACCCCTGATCTTGTGTTTTTTTCAGGGTAACGCGATCCGACCGATCGGTCAAACTACTTGTTAAAATTTTGACGTGACCGACTTGAACCGGACGCTTCGCCGTCACAGTTGCTTCAGCGTTTTTTCGACCTTTTTCAAGAAGTTGGCGCGTTTTTCAGGGGTCGTGTGATCCATGTCGTATAGCTGCATCCAGCGGGTGCGGCAGCGTCGGTGGAACAGCATTTTGTGGCCGTTCAGCATCATGTGCCGACCAGGGTTGCGGATCAGCAGCAGCCACCAACGCGGCGATCCGGAGGTGGTGACGACGACGAATTGGCGGATGTTCTTCAGCCGCCCGACCAGCCGCTGTCCTTCGCCCGGTGGCACCTCGAAGGCGACGCCCGGCAGCCAGACCCGCTCCATCCAGCCCTTGAGCATGGAGGGCGGACCGTACATCCAGGTCGGGTAGACGAACACCAGCCCCTCCGCCCACAAAAGCGCGTCGACATGTTCCTTGAGGCGGGCGATGTTCTTGTCGGTCTCGTCCATATAGCTCAGCCATTCCTCGCGGCTGAGCACCGGGTCGAAGCCTTCGCGATAGAGATCGATCGTGCGTACGTCGTGTCCGGCTTCCGCCAGGGCCTTGTGTGAGCATTCGAACAGGGAAGCGCTGTAGCTTTCTTCATAGGGGTGGCAGAAGATGATTAGGATCCGCACGGCAATGTCCTCGACTGTTCAGCAATCTGCGAGCAATGCACCATCTCCGGGCATACGGCGCCAGGCCGAATTAGTGCTGGAGAGTGACAACCGGCGATGTTAGTTCAAATTCATGAGCAAGGCCTTTCCCCGACTCAACAATCGCGACGCACGCAGACTGTTTCTCGACCGCCATGCACTGGCCGAACAGCCGACCGGGCGATCGCGCGGTGCCGACCTGCTGGAGCTGATCGAGCGGCTCGGCTTCGTCCAGGTCGACAGCATCAACACCGTCGAGCGGGCGCATCACATGATCCTGTTCGCCCGGCGGCAGAGCTATCGGCCTAAGAACCTGAAGCCGCTGCTCGAGCGCGACCGCTCGCTGTTCGAACACTGGACCCACGATGCGTCGATCATCCCCTGCCGGTTCTTTCCCTATTGGCAGTTGCGGTTCGATCGCAGCGCCGAACGCCTGCGCGAACGCTGGCACAACTGGCACGGCGTGGGGTTTACCGAGAAATTCGGCGACGTGCTCGAACGGGTGCGCGAACAGGGCGCGGTGACCACCAGCGAGGTCGGCGAGGGCGAGGAGCGATCGAGCGGCGGCTGGTGGGAATGGCACCCGTCGAAGACGGCGCTTGAATATCTGTGGCGCTCGGGGGAACTGAGCGTCTGCCACCGCAAGGGGTTCTTCAAGGCCTACGATCTGACCGAAAGGGTCATTCCGGCCGAACATCGGGAGTCGAAGCCGTCGACGGTGGAAACGATCGACTGGGCCTGCAATGCAGCGCTCGACCGCCTGGGTTTTGCCACCTCAGGCGAAATCGCCGCGTTTTGGGAAGCGGTGACGCCGGCCGAGGCGAAGGCGTGGTGCGGCGAGGCGTTGCGGCGCGGCGAGCTGATCGAGATCGAGGTTGAGAATGCCGACGGGTCGCGGCCGCGCCGTTCGTTCGCGCGCCCGGACGTGTTCGAGCGCGCGGCCGAGGCGCCGGAGCCGCCCGGACGTGTGCGCATCCTCAGTCCCTTCGATCCGGCGCTGCGCGACCGCAAACGCGCCGAGCGGCTGTTCGGTTTCCATTACCGGATCGAGGTGTTCGTGCCGGCGCCGAAACGCCAGTACGGCTACTACGTCTTCCCGGTCCTGGAGGGCGACCGGCTGGTCGGCCGCATCGACATGAAGCGCGACGACGGCGTGCTGCGCGTCGCTGACTACTGGCCCGAGCGGAAGGTCCGGCGCAGCCGCAGCCGGTTGGAGCGGCTTGAAACGGCGCTCGACAGGATCGCCCGCTTTGCGCAGTGCGAACGCGTGACGTTTGCTGATGGCTGGGAGCGCGAGCCGCGCTGAGGCCCTCTACTTGGCGGCTTCGATCGTGATCGGCTCGTGGTAGTGAAACTGCAGCTTGGCGAGGCGGGCATAGATGCCGTCTTCGGCGACCAGGCTGTCATGGGTGCCTTCCTCGACCAGATAGCCGCCATCCATCACCAGGATGCGGTCGGCTTTCTTCACCGTGGCGAGGCGGTGTGCGATCACCAGCGTGGTGCGGCCCTTCATCAGGCCGTTGAGGGCCTTCTGCACCAGGGTTTCGCTTTCGGCGTCGAGCGCCGAGGTCGCTTCGTCGAGCAGCAGCACCGGGGCGTCCTTGAGGATCGCGCGGGCGATGGCGATGCGCTGGCGCTGGCCGCCGGAGAGGGTGATGCCGCGTTCGCCGACCATGGTGTCGTAGCCGTTTTCGAGCTTGCTGATGAACGGGTCGGCCAGTGCCGCCTTGGCGGCGGCGATTACTTCCGCCTCGGTCGCGTCCGGGCGGCCGAAGGCGATGTTGTCGCGGATGCTCGTGGCGAAGATGGCGACGTCCTGCGGCACACTGGCCAAACGGGCGCGCAATGCCATGGGGTCGACGTCGCGCACATCGGTGCCGTCGAGCCGCACCGTGCCGCTGAGCGGATCGTAGAAACGGCTGATCAGCGCAAACAGCGTGCTCTTACCGGCGCCGGACGGGCCGACGATGGCGACGGTCTCACCCGGCTTTACCTCGAAGGAGAGATCTTCAAGGATCGGCTGTTCAGGCCGGGCCGGATAGGCGAAGGCGACGTTTTCGAACGCGATGGAGCCGATGGGCGGTTCCGGCAGCGGCCTGGGATCGGCGGGTGCTGCGATATCAGGCTGCTCATCGAGCAGTTCGGACAGCCGTTCGGCGGCGCCGGCGGCGAGCGATATTTCGCCCCAGATCTCCGACAGGGTGCCGAGGCTGCCGGCGGCAAGCACCGAATAGAGCAGGAACTGGCCGAGCGTGCCCGGCGACATGGATCCGGCCAGCACGTTCTGGGCGCCGATCCACAGAATTGCGACGATGCTGGCGAAGATCAAAAGGATGGCGAAGCCGGTGAGGAAGGCGCGGGCGCGGACCGCATTGCGGGCCGCTTC
Organism: Rhizobiaceae bacterium; assembly: GCA_963921345.3. Taxonomy (GTDB): domain Bacteria; phylum Pseudomonadota; class Alphaproteobacteria; order Rhizobiales; family Rhizobiaceae; genus Hoeflea_A. Next base: position 336,929 of record OZ001228.1, read on the forward strand.
GAAGGCGAATTCGACGGCTTGTGCGTAACGGCTGTTGGCGGTCCTTTCGCCGTTGAAGGCCTGGACCGTGCGCGAGGAACTGATCGCCTCGCTGGCATAGGCGGTGGCGTCGGCGAGCGTGTCTTGCGCCTCGCGGGCGCGGCGGCGCACATTGCGACCGAAGCCGACCATGGGAAAGACGATCACCGGAATTGCCAGCAGCACCAGGCCGGAGAGTTTGGGGCTGGTGACGATCATCATCAGCACCGCACCGATGCACAGAATCGCGTTGCGCAGCGCCATCGACGCGGTGGCGCCGACGACGGACTTGATCTGGGTGGTGTCGGCGGTCAGACGCGAGACGATTTCGCCGGACTGGTTGACGTCGAAAAACGACGCGGACAGCGAGGTGACATGGCTGAAGACGTCGCGGCGCAGGTCGGAGACGACCCGCTCGCCGATGGTGATGACGAAATAGTAACGCAGGGCGCTGGCTGCGGCGAGCAGCCCGGCAATCACCAGCAGCATGGCGAAATAGCTGTTGATGAACTCGATATTGGCGTCGGAGAAGCCCTTGTCGATCATCCGCCGCACGGCGAGCGGCAGGGCAAGGGTCGCCGCGGCTGCCAGAAACAGCGCAATCAGCGCGCCGGCGACAAGGTTCTTGTATTGCGCCACATAGGGAAAGAGCCGCGCCAGCGGGCGCAGCGTTTTCATGCGGTTTTTGCCGTTTTGCCTGTCGTCGGCCAAAGATATTTTCCCGTCGGTTCGGCCGCCGCAAAAGTACGGCGGGCCACTTGTCACCGGATCGCCCTTCATGTATAGGCTCGCCAACGAATTGGGAAGCCGTGACCGGTCCGGTGTGCGGCTTTGTTTGTTATATGGGTTGGTTTGTCGCAGACGCGACGGTTTGCCAACCGCGCAAATGGTCTAGGACAAAGAACATGAAGCCCGACATCCATCCGGATTATCACAAGATCAAGGTCGTCATGACCGACGGCACCGAATACGAGACCTTTTCGACCTGGGGTTCGGAAGGCGACACCATGACGCTGGAAATCGACCCCAAGGCCCATCCGGCCTGGACCGGCGGTCAGCAGCACCTGATCGACCGCGGCGGCCGCGTCTCGAAGTTCAAGAAGCGTTTCGAGGGCCTCGGGCTTTAGGAACGGTTCGATATTCGATTTCAGGAACCCCGCTTCGGCGGGGTTTTTTGATGTCCGGGCTTCAGCACCGGGACGGTTGGGGATGTCCCCGAAATTCTGGCACGTCGTTTCTGCTCTCAAACGAAAACGGCCGGGCTCGAAAGCCCGGCCGGATCGTTTCCATTTGATGCCTGTTTTTAGTTGCCGCCGAAGGCGGTTTGCAGCAAGGACAGTTGCGCCTGCACCGAATTCTCGTTGGTCGGGCTGGGCGTGGAGATCGTTTGATCCTTGCGGCGGTAGATTTCCTTGTCGAGCAGGGAAACCCGGGTCTGCAGGCGCAATGAGCGCTCAACCAGATCCTTGAATTTTTCCGGCAGGTCGTTCCAGCCGGGTGCGCTACGGTCGCAGACGAAGCCGTCGAGGCGGACCTTGGACTTTTCGGCGATCACCTGTTCGCGGGTCATTTCGCCATTGTTGACGGCCCGCTGCAAAAGCAGCCAGGAGGCCATCTGCATCAGGCGCGTGGTCAGCCGCATCGACTCGGCGGCGTAGAGCACCGAGGCCATGCGCGGCAGCACCTTGGCGGCACTGCGCCCCTCCCCATCAAGATAATTGGCGGTCTCTTCGACCAGCCCCATGCCCTCCGCGTACAGCGCCTTAAACGACCCGGAGGCCGTTACCTTGTCTGCAAAACGGATGGTATTCGTGTGTGTGTCCGCCATTCCCAAACCCTGTACTAAACTATATCGCTGTCGCCGATGCGATCAAGCCAAGGGAACACCCACACCCTGCCCCAGGGCCGTGACGCACACTGGGGCGTCACACCGTTTTACGCAAGGCGTTTCTTAAGGAAAGGTTAACGACATCGGCCGAATGCGACCAATCGCCGGAAGTGGCCTGTTTTGTCCCCAGGAAGTGCGGTTGACGCAAAAAAAAGAGCCGCGTCGCGGCTCTCAGAAGTTTAACAGGGAGGCATCAAACAGAATGACGATCGGTCATTCAGTCCGAATCCAGCAAAACTGGATATCAACAGTAAACACTCGTAAAGCTTAACGTCAGGTTAACGGATTGCAGAAAGTTAGAGATTTATTGTTCCTGTCCGTTTTCCCCGCTTGTTTTTTCTGTCGGCAACGCTAGCGAAACAGCGATTCCGCATCGTTCTTGCTTTTCTGCTTGGAAGTCAGTTCCTCTTCCAGACGGGAAATCTCACCTTGAAGGATGTCGATCCGCTCCTGCAATTCATCGACCGACAGGAGGGAAAGATCGCCGCCGATCTCATGGGCGACCGGTTTTTTCTGGGGTTCGTCCTCAAAAATGGACATCCAATCCTCCACGTGCATATGTGCGTTGCATATTGAAATGATATGGGCATTGGCGCCGGTTTTCCAATATCGGCCGGCGTTTCGATGTCCCGACACCAAAAGAGGCAGGCGAATGAAGGCAGTGCAGATCCGCGAGCCGGGCGGTCCGGATGTCCTGGAAATCACCGAGCGGCCGGACCCGGAACCCGGGCCCGGGGAGGTGCTGGTGGCGGTCCGCGCGGCGGGGGTCAACCGGCCGGATTGCCTGCAGCGGCAGGGTGCCTATCCGCCGCCGCCGGGGGCTTCCGACATTCCCGGCCTGGAGATTGCCGGCGAGGTGGCTGCGGTTGGCGAGGGCGTCGAGGCCTATGCCGCGGGCGATCCGGTGTGCGCGCTGGTCGCTGGCGGCGGCTATGCGCAGCTGTGCACCGTGCATGAGAGCAACGCCCTGCCGCTGCCGGGCGGTTTCAGTTTCAGCGAAGCGGCGGCGGTTCCGGAAACCTACTTCACCGTCTGGCACAACGTCTTCCAGCGCGGCGGATTGCAGCCGGGAGAGACGTTGCTCGTGCATGGCGGGTCCTCCGGGATCGGCACCACGGCGATCCAGCTGGCCAAGGTTTTCGGATCTCGGGTGATCGCCAGCGCCGGCTCGGCGGAAAAGTGCCAGGCCTGTCTCGACCTCGGCGCCGACAGGGCGGTCAACTACCGTGACGAGGATTTCGTCGAAGCCGTTCGCGAGGTGACGGACGGCAACGGAGCCGATGTCATCCTCGACATGGTCGGCGGCGATTACATCAGCCGCAACTACGACGCCGCGGCGATCGAGGGGAGGGTGGTGCAGATCGCCTTTCTGAGAGGCCGCAAGGCGGAGGCCGATTTTTCCAAGCTGATGCTCAAGCGCCTCGTCCATACCGGATCGACGCTGCGCGCCCGCTCCATCGATTTCAAGGCGTCAATCGCAGGCGAGCTCAGGCACCAGGTCTGGCCGCTCTTGGAAAAGCGCACGGTGGAACCGGTCATGGACACGCTCTTTCCGCTCGAACGGGCCGCAGCGGCCCATCGGCGGATGGAGGATGGCCAGCACATCGGCAAGATCGTTCTTGATCTGGAATAGGGCGCGGAGGCTGTCTTGACCAAGGTCATCGCCCTCGTGCTGCTCCTCGCCATGGTGGCGCACCTCATCCGCCCCATCGGTTTGCCGGGCCTGAAGAAGCGATCCGATTTCTGGAAGATCGCCGTCTTTGCCTTCATTGCGATGATGCTCGTGGTGGTGCTGCAGTTCTAAGCTGCCGGGTCGCCGACGGCCTTGATGGATGTTTGCGCCCCCTGATGATCGAGGATCGTGTCCGCCAGCACACCGGCCCAGTAGTGGTAGCCGGCAGGGCTGGCGTGAAATCCGTCGACCGAGAACCCGGCCGGGTTGGATGAGTCGAGGCGCGGCGCCACGATGGCGCATCGCTCCGTGCACAGCTGTTCGGCCAGCGGATTGAAGATGGCGGCGCGCATTTCGAGGATACGGCCGAGCAGCCACGGCAGGCTGGGTACCGTTGTCATATCCAGCAGCGGCGTCCAGACCAGCGTGGCGTCCGGCCATTTGGTGTGGAGCGCGTAGAGCAGCCCGCCGAAACCCTTCTTGAAGCGTCGCGCAGTCAGAAAGTTCTTCATGTCGTTCATGCCGATACACAGCACGATGTGGGTGTAAGGCTCCGGTTCGAGATGCGGCAGGACGTGGTCGCGCACCTGCTCGGATATGGCCGAGTTGGCGCCTGCGACGCGCCAGCGCACCGTTGCGCCGGTGCGGTCGTGCAGAATGCCGGCCAGTTGCGGACCGAGCGATTCCTCGACGTGATCGGTGCCGACGCCGGCGGCGGATGAATCGCCGACGATCAGCAGCTTGTATCCGGCCTCGGCGCCCGAGCCGGCCTGGCCGCTGCGCGAGCCCGGCGGTGGAAGCAGCCGCGGCGTGCTGGCGCGCACCCGCAGGCCCTGATAGAGCGCCAGCGGCGACAGCAGCCAGGTAAGGGGGCCGTTCAGTCGGTTTCCCATGGCGAAACGTTCGCAAATCCGGTTGGCATCAACCGGATTTGTCGTCCCGCCGGCCGCGGTCTGTCAAGGTTGAACCGTTTTTCGTCAGGCGGCGTTTTCCAGACCGGCATTCCAGTTGCCGGCCGATGCGAGCGCGTTCATCTTCGCCCGGTGGGTGAAGGCGCGCTGGCCGGCCGCGACGTTTTCGGTCTTGCCGCCCCAGGCCTTCAGGGCTGCAGCCTGAAGGGCGCGACCGTAGGAGAAGGTGACGTCCCACGGCAGGTCGTAGCCGGCATTGATGGCCGACAGGTGGGCGGTCGCCTCCTCGTCGCTCTGGCCGCCGGAAAGGAAGGCGATGCCGGGAACAGCGGCCGGCACGGCGGCCTTGAGGCAGCGCACGGTCTTTTCGGCGACTTCCTCGATGCTGGCCACCCGGGCGTTCTTGCCGTCGATCACCATGTTCGGCTTGAGCACCGATCCCTCGAGATTGACGCGGGCGTCATAGAGCTCGGCAAAGACGGTGCGCAGAACCTCTTCGGTCACTTCCAGGCAGCGGTCGATGGAATGGTTGCCCGGCTCGCCGTCCATGAGGATTTCCGGCTCGACGATCGGCACGATCCCGGCCTCCTGGCACAGGGCCGCGTATCGGGCCAGGCCATGAGCGTTGGCGCTCACCGCGCCGCGGCTGGGCAGCGTATCGGAAATGGCGATGACGCCGCGCCATTTGGCGAAACGGGCGCCCAGTTGGTAGTATTCGGCGAGCCGTTCGCGCAGGCCGTCGAGGCCCTCTGTCACCTTCTCGCCGGCATGAGCGGCAAAATCCTTGGCGCCGCCGTCGACCTTGATGCCCGGCACCGACCCGGCAGCCTTGATGATCTCCGCGAGCGGTGTGCCGTCGGCGGCCTTCTGGCGCAGGGTTTCGTCGAAAAGGATTACGCCGGAGATGTAGTTTTCCATCGCTTCCGTCGAGCGGAACAGCATCTCGCGGTAGTCGCGGCGGTTCTCCTCGGTCGATTCCACGCCAATCGAATCGAAGCGCTTTTTGATGGTGCCGCTGGATTCGTCGGCGGCGAGGATGCCCTTTCCTGTCGGTGCGATGGCAGCGGCGATATCTTCAAGACGTTCACTCATGGCGTGGGGCTCCTTCATGTGCATTCTTCGCGATCCTCGCAGGCCTTGCCGGGCCGTGTAAAGGGCGCGAAACCGGGTTCGCACCGGCGATAGCAGAACTTGTCGCGGAGTAAAATGGTCAGAGTTTTGCTTGAACCGATTGAAGCGTCTTCAATCGATTGAAATCACCGGCCTTTTTCGCGGCATGCTTAACCAAGCGGGCGCGACGCCGGGCGTCTTCCGGCGTTGCCCTAATCCACAGGGTTCATTCCGGCAGGTGAGCGAGGATGTTGAGAACGTGTCCCGACGGGTCGCGCACGAAGAACCGCCGCACGCCCCACTCCTCGTCGGCGATGTCTCTGACGATCTCGCATTTCGCCGCCACCGCCTTGCGATAAACGCGGTCGACATCGTCGACCTCGATCGAAAGGTCGGGAACCTCGGCATCGGCTCCGCCTTCAGCGGCGATGCTCACCTGCGGGCGCGTGTCCTGGTTGCTCATGAAGGTGAGAATCCATCCAAGATCCATGGCTATCTTGAGTTCGAGGACCGTTTCGTAGAAGTAACGAGCCTTCTCCGGATCCGACAGTTTGAAGTTGGGGACGATTCTCTTGACGGTCATGAGGCAGTCACGGTGTTACTGAGGCTGGAGTGAAAAGTCATCGCGCGCAAATGGGCCGATCTGATGTCAGTATTCGGCAATAGGCCATACTTACGATGATTCCCGTCAATTTGCCGAGCCGCCGTTGAATTGAATCGGCACTTCTGTCTCAAATGGCGGTCGGTTTTCAAAACGCCTGCGAAAGGACCATCCATGCCGGCTTACGTTCTCGTCGATACCAAGCTCACCAACCCCGAAGCCTATGAAGAGTACAAGGCGCTCGCCCGCCCGCTGGCCGAGCAACACGGCGCCGTCTATCTGGCCCGGGGCGGTGAGATGGATGTGGTGGAGGATGAGCTTTGGCACCCGTCGCGGCTGGTGCTGCTGCAGTTCCCGGACATGGAAAGTGCCCGTGCCTTCATGAACAGCGAGGCCTACCAGCCGGTCAAGGCGATCCGCAACGCCAACGCCGACTGCACGACGGTGATCTTCGAGGGGATCTGATCCGGACTATCGTTTCAGCGCGTCGACGCCGGGAAGCGGCTTGCCTTCCATCCATTCCAGGAAGGCGCCGCCTGCGGTCGAGACATAGGTGAAATCGTCGCCGACGCCGGCCTTGTTGAGCGCCGCGACCGTATCGCCGCCGCCTGCAACCGATATCAGCAGGCCTTCCTCGGTCCGATCGGCGGCGTATTTGGCGACGGCCAGGGTGGCGGCGTCGAAGGGCGCAATCTCGAAGGCGCCGAGCGGCCCGTTCCACACCAGCGTCTTGGCCCGGCCGATCCAGTCCTGGATCACGGCGACGCTCTTCGGGCCGACATCGAGGATCATGCCATCGGTGGGTACCGAACCCAGACCGACGGTTGCATTTTCGGCACCGGCCGTGAATTCCTTTGCGACGACGACGTCGACGGGCAGGACGATGGCGCAATTGGCCGTGACGGCCTGCGTCATGATCTGTTTGGCGGTTCCGGTCAGTTCGTGCTCGCACAGCGATTTGCCGACATCGACGCCCTTGGCGGCCAGGAAAGTGTTGGCCATGCCGCCGCCGATGACCAGCGCGTCGACCTTGTCGACCAGGTTCATCAGCAGGTCGAGCTTGGTCGAGACCTTGGCGCCGCCGACGATGGCGACCACCGGGTGGTCCGGATTGCCGAGACCCTTTTCCAGCGCTTCCAGTTCGGCCTGCATGGCGCGCCCGGCATAGGCTGGCAGGAGGCGGGCAATGCCCTCCGTTGACGCATGGGCACGGTGGGCTGCCGAAAAAGCATCGTCGACATAAAGTTCGCCATTGGCGGCCAGCTGGCCGGCGAAGTCCATGTCGTCAGCCTCCTCGCCGGCGTGGAAGCGGACATTCTCCAGCAGCAGAATGTCGCCGTCGACCATATGCCCGACCGCCTCGGCCGCCGCCTCCCCGACGCAGTCCTTGGCAAAATGCACCCGGTGATCGAGCACCTCCTCGACGACGCGGGCGATGGGGCCGAGCGACATTCCGTCGTTGACCTGACCCTTGGGTCGGCCGAAATGCGCCATCAGGATGACTCGGGCGCCACGCGAAGACAATTCGCGCAGCGTCGGCGCCACGCGTTCGATGCGTGTCGTGTCGCTGACCTTGCCGTCCTGCACCGGAACGTTGAGGTCGACCCTCACCAGGATGCGTTTGCCGGCAATGTCGCCCAGATCGTCCAGTGTCTTGAAGTCGGTCATGTCAGCGCTCGTGTGGTGGGATGGACCGGAGCCCTTCGACGAAGGCGGGCAGTTCGTCCGGGTCCTGCTTCAGGTGAATGCGTTTGGTCGAGGCCGGGGTGTTGGCGAGGCCGGTACCCGGGCGCCTGGCGCGCTGCGGCCGGATCGGCCGTTTTTCGAAGCCGCCGCCGCAGTTGGGGCAGACATTGTGCAGCACGCCGTCGACGCAGTCCCGGCAGAAGGTGCACTCATAGCTGCAGATCATGGCGTCCGCAGCGTCGGGCGCCAGATCCTTGTTGCAATATTCGCAGTTCGGCCTGATCTGCAGCAATGGCGCGTCCCGTCAGATGAGCTTGCCCATGGCAACCGCGGTGTCGGACATGCGGTTCGAGAAGCCCCATTCGTTGTCGTACCAGGTCAGGATGCGCACGAAGGTGCCGTCCATGACCTTGGTCTGGTCCATGTGGAACACCGACGAATGCGGGTCGTGGTTGAGGTCGACCGATACCAGCGGCTCGTCCGTATAGCCGAGAATGCCCTTCAACGGCCCGTCCGCCGCCTCGCGGATGGCGCCGTTGACTTCCTCGACGGTGGTCGGCCGGCTGGCGATGAAGTTGAGATCCACCACCGACACGTTCGGCGTCGGCACCCGGATCGCCACACCGTCCAGTTTGCCGTTGAGCTCCGGCAGCACCAGGCCAACGGCCTTGGCGGCGCCGGTCGAGGTCGGGATCATCGACATCGCCGCGGCACGGGCCCTGTAAAGGTCTTTGTGCATGGTGTCGAGCGTCGGCTGGTCGCCCGTATAGGAATGGATGGTCGTCATGAAGCCCTTGTCGATGCCGAGCGTGTTGTTGAGCACATAGGCGACGGGCGACAGGCAGTTGGTGGTGCAGGATGCGTTGGAGACGACCAGATCTTCCGCCGTCAGGGAGTCGTCGTTGACGCCGAAGACGATGGTCTTGTCGGCGCCGCCGGCCGGCGCAGAGACCAGAACCCGCTTGGAGCCGTTTTCGAGATGCATGGCGGCCTTTTCGCGCGAGGCGAAGATGCCGGTGCATTCCAGCGCCACGTCGACATCGCCCCAGGGCAGTTCCTTGGGATCGCGGACGGCAGTGACGCGGATCGGGCCGCGGCCGACATCGATGGTGTCGCCCTCGACGGTGACGGTGCCGGGAAAGCGGCCATGCACGCTGTCGTAGCGGACCAGATGGGCATTGGTTTCGACCGGTCCCAGATCGTTGATGGCGACCACCTCGATATCGGTACGGCCGGACTCGACGATGGCGCGAAGCACGTTGCGGCCGATGCGGCCAAATCCGTTGATGGCGACTTTGACAGTCATGGATAGCTCTCCAATCTGTTGCGACAGGATAATCCTGCTCGGGGCGCTGTGGGTGCCGGGCTGGCGTGGGCCGGTGACGCGGGTTACGCCGCCTGGCCAGCCTGCCCGTTGAGTTTGGCCTCGACGGCCTCGAAGACTGCATCGGCAGTGATACCGAAGTGTTCGTAGAGCTCCTTGTACGGCCCGGATGCGCCGAAGGTGCTCATGCCGATGAACATGCCGTTATTTCCGACGAAGCGGTCCCAGCCCTGGCGGACGCCGGCTTCGATGGCGATCTTGACAGGCGACTTGCCGACGATGGCTCGCTTGTACTCTTCCGACTGTTCCTCGAACAGTTCGAAACAGGGAACGGAAACGACCCGCACTGCGTGGCCGGCCGCTTCGATGCGGGCACGCGCCTCAAGGGCGATTTCGACTTCCGACCCGGACGCGAAGATGGTCACGTCGGCGTCGCTCGCCGGAGCGATGTCATAAGCGCCGTAGGCGCACATGTTTTCCTCGATATATTCCTCGCGCACGGCCGGCAGGTTCTGGCGAGTGAGCGCGATACCCGAAGGCCGCGACTGAGATTCCAGCGCCAGTTGCCAGCATTCGGCGGTTTCCATGGTGTCGGCGGGCCGGAACAGCAGGAAGTTGGGCATGGCCCGCAGCGACGCCAGATGCTCGACTGGCTGGTGCGTCGGACCGTCCTCGCCGAGGCCGATGGAATCGTGCGTCAGCACGTGGATGGCGCGGATGCCCATCAAGGCCGACAGGCGAATGGCGGCGCGGCAGTAATCGGTGAAGATCAGGAAGCCGCCGGAATAGGGGATCAGGCCGCCATGCAGCGCCATGCCGTTCATGGCCGCGGCCATGCCGTGCTCGCGAATACCGTAGTGGATGTAACGGCCGGAGAAATCGTCCGGCGTGATGGCCGGAGTCTGTTCGGTCTTGGTGTTGTTGGAACCCGTCAGGTCGGCCGATCCGCCGATCGTCTCGGGGATCACGCCGTTGATCACCTTCAGCGCCGCCTCGGAGGCCTTGCGGGTCGCCATGGTCGGCTTGTCGTCCGCAAGCTGCTTCTTGTAGGCGTCGATGGCGGCTTCGAAACCGCCCGGCAGTTCGCCGGCAAAGCGGCGTTCGAAGGCAGCACGCCGGTCGGCGTCGATACCGGCCAGCCGCTCTTCCCAGGCCTTGCGCTCCTTGGTGGAACGGAGGCCGGCGATGCGCCAGCAATCGAGCGTGTCGGACGGCACTTCGAACGGTTCCGCACTCCAGCCGAGCGCTTCGCGAACGCCGGCGATTTCCTCGGCGCCCAGCGGCGAACCGTGGGCCTCGGCGGTGCCGGCCTTGGTCGGTGCGCCGAAGCCGATCACCGTCTTGCAGGCGATCATGGTCGGTCGGTCGGAGCCTTGCGCTTCCTCGATTGCCGCGGCGATGGCGTCCGGATCGTGGCCGTCGACGGAGATGGTGTTCCAGCCGGAAGCCGCAAAACGGGCGACCTGGTCGGTCGAATCCGACAGTTCCAGCGGCCCGTCGATGGAGATGTTGTTGTCGTCCCAGAAAACGATCAGCTTGTTCAGCCTGAGGTGGCCGGCGAGGCTGATCGCCTCCTGGCTGATGCCTTCCATGAGACAGCCGTCGCCGGCGAGCACATAGGTGTGGTGGTCGACGATTTCGGATCCGAATTCGTCGGTAAGCTTGCGTTCGGCGATCGCCATGCCGACGGCGTTGGCAAGGCCCTGGCCGAGCGGACCGGTGGTGGTCTCGATCCCGGCGGCATGGCCGTATTCCGGATGGCCCGCCGTCTTGTAGCCTAGCTGACGGAAATTGCGGATCTCGTCGATGCTGATGTCTTCGTAGCCGAGCAGGTAAAGCAGCGAGTAAAGCAGCATCGACCCGTGTCCGGCCGACAGCACGAAACGGTCGCGATCAGGCCAGTTGGGCTGCTTCGGATCGAAGGTCATGAACCGTGTAAACAGGACCGTGGCGACGTCGGCGGCGCCCATCGGCAGCCCCGGATGTCCGGATTTGGCCTTTTCCACCGCATCCATGGAAAGGAACCGGATCGCGTTTGCCATCCGATCGTGTTTTTCGCGTGAGATCATAGCAAATTCAGCTTCAACAGGGTGTGTTGGGGCCGCCCGGACCGGGCTCCCTTCGAAAGCAGGTGACACATAGCAGGTGGCGACACGGAGTCAACAAACGAGGCGCGGGATCGCGTGGACGCATCGACGCAGTGATTCGGCAGGCGAAAGAGGGGCGATTCGCCACTTATCAACTGTGATTCCGGTGGGTTGCCATGATTTGGGCAAATCTGGCGGCTACGCCGGTTATCCCCAGTCGAGTGCGTCGACTGTGCCGACATCGATTGACGGTTGCTTCCTGTATTGCTTAATCTTTGTTCGTTAAGTGCCCGAGAATCAATCGAATTGAGATTTTCGCGGGGGCGGGAAAAGACAATGCCGGGCGAGAAGACAGCAAAAACCGCGCTTGAAGACCTGAAGAAAGCGCTCTCGAGGCTGGAAAACGCCATAGACGGCCGGGTCGAAAAACAACGTGATTTCGATGAGGCCGAAGAGGAGGTCCAGCGCCTCAATGCCGATCGCTCGCGGTTGGCCCAGGAACTGGATCAGTCAGAGGACAGGGCGAGCCGTCTCGAGGAGGCAAACCGCGAGGTGTCGCGCCGATTGGTGACGGCGATGGAAACCATCCGCGCCGTGCTGGATCGATAATCGAGGGTGGCATGGCAGAGGTGACGGTAACGGTCGACGGCAAGGCCTATCGCATGGCGTGCGAGGAAGGGCAGGAAGAGCACTTGACCGAGCTCGCCGGCAGGTTCGATCGCTATGTCGGACATCTGAAAAGCCAGTTCGGCGAGATCGGCGATCTGCGCATCACGGTCATGGCCGGCATCATGGTGATGGACGAATTGAACGAAGTTCAGCAGCAGTTGCGCGGCATCGAAGCCGAGGTCAACAGCCTCAAAAAGACCCGCGACACGGCGCTGGCGAAGGCCGACGATACGGACATGGATCTCGCCAAATCGATCGGACAGGTGACCGAGAAGCTCGAGCAGATCGCCAGCAAGCTGGAACAGGTCTGACCGCGTTCGTCTGAGCTGTGGCCTGCCGAAATTAGCGCTGGCGCTTTGCCGGCACCATCACTATATTCCCGCGGCGATCTGCGCTTCCCGGTTGGAACCACAATCCCCGGGGCCTTATTCGATCTCTAGGGAGCTGTCCCTGTTTAGACTCGTGGGTTTTTACACACGGCGCCCACCTACTTTGTAGGTTCCCGGGATCGTACAACTTCCGCCGGTTGTCGCGGATCGCTCTAGTTACGTTCTGCCGGAAAGATGTTTGCATGTCCCTGAAGGCGGCAAAGGCAGCGCTCCGCGGCGATGCCCTGGCGGCCAGGGATGCCATGAGCGCCGAAACACGGATCGAAGCGAGCCTTGCCATTGCCCGCATCGGCGCGGCCGGGATCGCCGTCGAGCCGGGCGAAATCGTATCCGGCTTTTTCCCCATCCGCTCCGAGGTGGATCTCCGCCCGATGATGTTTGCCCTGATGGAACGCGGCGCACGGCTGTGCCTGCCGGTGGTGATCGACCGCATCACGCTGGAGTTCCGTGAACTGGTGCGCGGCGCCGAGTTGGTCGAGACGGGCTTCGGCACGGTCGGACCGGGGGAGGAGGCTGGCGTTCTCGAGCCGCAGCTGATGCTGGTGCCGCTGGCCGCCTTCGATCGGGTCGGCCACCGGATCGGCTACGGCGCCGGCTACTACGATCGCTCCATCAGCCGGCTGCGCGACGCCGGCCACACGCCGCGGCTGATCGGCGTCGCATTCGACGAGCAGCGGGTCGACCGGGTGCCCAGCGAGCCGCATGACGTGCCGCTAGAAGCGATCCTGACCCAAAGCGGATTGCATCCGGTGCACGAGGATCGGGTGTGAGCTGATGAGGCTGCTGTTTCTGGGCGACATGGTCGGGCGAAGCGGGCGCAATGCCGTGTACGACAAGCTGCCGGGCCTGATTGCCGACTACAAGTTCGATTTCGTGATCGTCAACGGCGAGAATGCGGCCGGCGGGTTCGGCATCACTGAGGAGATTTTCCTCAAGACTATCGACGCCGGCGCCGACGTGGTGACCACCGGCAATCACGTCTGGGATCAGCGCGAGGCGCTGTCGTTCTGCGAGCGCCAGGACCGCTTTGTCAGGCCGGCCAACTATCCGGCCGGCACGCCCGGCCGCGGTTCCGGCGTCTACCTTGCCCGCAACGGCGCGCGGGTGCTCGTCACCAACATCATGGGCCGCATTTTCATGCATCCCGAACTCGATGATCCATTCATGATCGGCGAGCGCGAGCTGGCGGCCTGTCCGCTGGGCGAGCAGTGCGATGCGGCGATCATCGACTTTCACGCCGAGGCGACCAGCGAGAAACAGTGTTTCGGCCATTTCGTCGATGGCCGCGCCAGCCTCGTCGTCGGCACCCACACGCACATTCCGACGGCCGACCATCAGATCCTCGATGGCGGCACGGCCTATATCTCCGACGTCGGCATGTGCGGCGACTACGATTCCTCCATCGGCATGGACAAGGAAGAACCGATCAACCGCTTCGTCACGCGTATTCCGAAAGGGCGGTTCGAAGCGGCCTCCGGCCCGGCGACGATCGCCGGCGTCGCCGTTCAGCTGTCGGACCGAACCGGGCTGGCGGAGCGCATCATGCCGCTGCGCATGGGACCGCGCTTGCAGGAAGCCATTCCGGATTTCGACTGACAACTTTGGTTGCCGGTCGGCAGCGCCGCCGCCTCAGACGCCGTTCAGCACCACGATGGTCGGTTGTTTCGGCAGGGTGCGCAGCGACACGATCATGCTGTCGTCGTCGATGAACAGCCGGTCGAAATCCTCGCCGAACATGCTGATGAACTGGCTGATTGCCCGGCCGCGCCGGTGCATCGGCAGGATGACGGAGGCGCGCAGGCGCTTGATCGTCTCGCTCATGCTCTCATGGCCGAGCGTCAGGCCCCCATCGACCGGGACCATGACCACGTCGAGCCGCCCGATCTGGGCGATATGCTTGTCTTCGAGCTTGTGGTGGAGGTGCCCGAGATGGCCGATGCAGAGACCCGCGACCTCGAAGATGAAGATCGAGTTGGCGTCCGGTTCGGCGCCGGCAAAACCGGCTCGAATATCCGTCGTGACATTGCGGATATAGGTGTCGCCGACGAGGAGATCGTGGTCGGCCGGCCCGCCGTCCGGGTTCCAGCCCGGCAGCACATACTCGATGTCCGGGTCCGGAAAAAGCGTGTAGTGGCTCGAATGCGCCTTGTTCATCGTCGCCACGTTCGGCGTCGGCTGGGTGCCGATGAAACCGTTGTAATCGGTGGCGATCGACGTGCCTTCCGGGGTCTCGATGTAATAGGTCGAATGGCCGACGAAGGAGATGCGGACCTGTTCCCTCGACAGGGCATCGTTGGCCAGACTGACCACATTGTCGAGCGTGGGGGTCCGGGCGATGGCCTGGCAGATCGAAACGGGCGGCGGATCCGCGCTCTGGTCGTTTCGAAGCGTTTGCGCGGACACGCCGGACGCGGCCGTTCCCGCGAGCAGGATCACAAATGCCGGTAGCATGGAAATTGCCCGGCGGAGGCGGGAAGATCGTTTCATCGTTACCCCATCATCGTTGGCTCCCCTGGTCCGCCAGGGACCGGGAAGTCTGCATCGCCCCCGGCACCGCTGCCCTCGGTGCCGCGGCGCCATGTTAGCAGAAATTGCGTCGATCGCATGTCCCGGTTGGCCAATTCACGCAGGATTGACGGTCGTTCGACCATCCGGCCAACCGGGCGACAGCCGATCTGGACGATCCGGATCGAGTTTTCTATAAGGCCGCAATCTCCAAAACACGTATGAGCAGGGTGCCATGGCTGGCCATTCAAAATTCAAGAACATCATGCACCGCAAGGGCCGTCAGGACGCGGTGCGCTCCAAACTGTTTTCCAAGCTGTCGAAGGAAATCACCGTCGCCGCGAAAATGGGCGGCGGCGATATCGAAGGCAATCCGCGGTTGAGGCTGGCGGTGCAGAACGCCCGCGGCCAGTCGATGCCGAAGGACAATATCCAGCGGGCCATCAACAAGGGCGCCGGCGGCGACAGCGAGGATTACGAGGAAATCCGTTACGAAGGCTACGGCCCCGGCGGTGTCGCCATCATCGTCGAGGTGCTGACCGACAACCGCAACCGGTCGGCGTCCAATGTCCGTGCCGCTTTCTCCAAGAACGGCGGGGCGCTCGGGGAGACCGGATCGGTCGGCTTCATGTTCGACCGGGTCGGCGAGATCACCTACAAGCCGGAAGCGGGCGACGAAGACACGGTCATGGAAGCAGCGATCGAAGCCGGCGCCGACGACGTACAGTCGGGCGAGGACGGCCACATCATCACCTGCACCTTCGAATCGATCGGCGACGTATCGACGGCCCTGGAAGGGGCACTCGGCGAGCCGGAGTCGGTCAAGCCGGTGTGGAAGCCGCAGACCAGCACGGATGTCGACGAGGCCAAGGCGGGAACGCTGCTCAAGCTGATCGACGCGCTCGAGGACGAGGACGACGTGCAGAACGTCTACGCCAATTTCGAGATCTCCGACGACGTGATGGAGAAGCTGGCCAGCGCCTGAACAGCCGCATCCCGCGGGGTGAAGATTGTTGGAATCCGCAGAAATGTTTTTGTTTTGTTCGCATTTGTGTGTCATATCTTGACCGCAAGACGGGGAACGAAAACAAGCCATGGCCGCGGCGGACATCATTCGAATCATCGGTATCGATCCGGGCCTGCGCCGGACCGGCTGGGGCATGATCGAAACGATCGGCAACTCGCTGCGCTTCGTCGCCTCTGGCACGGTGCGTTCGGACGGCAAGGCGGAGCTGGCGACGCGACTCTGCGAACTGCATGACGGTCTGTCGGCGGTACTGCACGAACACATGCCGCACGAAGCGGCCGTCGAAGCCACCTTCGTCAACAAGGACGCGACGGCCACGCTGAAGCTCGGCCAGGCGCGGGGCGTCGCCATGCTTGTGCCGGCGCTGGCCGGTCTGGCCGTCGCCGAATACGCGCCCAACGCGGTCAAGAAGTCGGTGATCGGTGTCGGTCACGGCGACAAGCGGCAGATCCACATGATGGTCAAGGTGCTGATGCCGAAGGCATCGTTCGACACCGACGATGCGGCGGACGCGCTGGCCATCGCCATCTGCCACGCGCACCACCGGCAGAGCGCCGTGTCGCGGCTCCGGCTGGCGGCAGGGGGTTAGAGCGCTTTGTTATTAGGGAGGCTCATTTGATGGTGGAAAATCGGTTCAGTCGGCAAGGCGCGTCGCGCAGCGCGATGCGGTGCATCGGGCAAGCGTCGCAACGCCGCCGATGGGCCGATTTTCCCCACCCCTTCGGGGCCGGGCGCTTTTGGCCTCTGGCGTCGTTGGCCTGCACTTGTGGTGGGTTGGCACCACGGCGTGCAACCCGCCTAGCCAGAGACCAAAATCGCCGCGGTCAAATGCGCCTTCCTAATAACAAAGCGCTCTAGGAGGTCCGGCATGATCGGGAAGCTGAAAGGCACCATCGACGAGATCGGCGAAGATCATGTGCTGATCGACGTGCATGGCGTCTGCTATGTGGCCTATTGTCCGACGCGGACGCTGTCCGGTCTCGGCCGGGTCGGCGAGGCGGCGGTTCTGCATATCGAGACGTTCGTGCGGGAGGACCAGCTGAAACTTTACGGTTTTGCCACGGCGCTGGAGCGCGAGTGGTTCCGGTTGCTGCAGAGCGTGCAAGGCGTCGGCGCCAAGGTGGCGCTGGCCGTGTTGTCGACCCTGTCGGCGTCCGATCTCGCCAATGCGATCGCACTGCAGGACAAGGCGATGGTCGCCCGTGCGCCCGGCATCGGACCCAAGGTGGCGCAGCGCATCGTCACCGAATTGAAGTCCAAGGCACCGGCCTATGCCGGCGAGGGCAACGGTGCCATCGGCCTGAAGCAGGAAATCGGCGAGGGCGTTGCCTCCGGGCCGGTCAGCGACGCGGTATCGGCGCTGTCCAATCTCGGCTATTCCCGCGACCAGGCGGCCAATGCCGTGGCAGCGGCGTTGAAGCAGGTCGGCGAGGGCGCCGATTCGGCGCTGCTGATCCGCCAGGGCCTGAAGGAGCTGTCCCAGTGAGTGAACGCGTCGGGGAGACAAGTGCATGAACGAGGGACGGCGCATCGTTTCGCCGGACGCCGTCGGCGACGAAACGGAAGCCTCGCTGCGGCCGCAGAGTCTCGACGAGTTCACGGGCCAGGCCGAGGCGCGTGCCAATCTCAAAGTGTTCATCGAAGCGGCAAAGGCGCGTGGCGAGGCGCTCGACCACGTGCTGTTCGTCGGACCGCCCGGGCTCGGCAAGACGACGCTGGCGCAGATCATGGCCAAGGAGCTCGGCGTCAATTTCCGCTCGACCTCCGGTCCGGTGATCGCCAAGTCGGGCGACCTGGCGGCGTTGCTCACCAATCTCGAAGAACGCGACGTGCTGTTCATCGACGAGATCCACCGGCTCAATCCGGCGGTGGAGGAGATCCTCTATCCGGCGATGGAGGACTACCAGCTCGACCTGATCATCGGCGAGGGGCCGGCGGCGCGCTCGGTCAAGATCGACCTGGCGAAATTCACGCTTGTCGCGGCGACCACCCGGCTCGGCCTGCTGACCACACCGCTGCGCGACCGTTTCGGCATCCCGGTGCGGCTCAGTTTCTACACGGTCGAGGAGCTTGAGCAGATCGTGCGGCGCGGCGCCAGGCTGATGGGTCTTGGTATCACCGACGACGGCGCCCAGGAGATCGCCCGCCGCGCGCGCGGCACGCCGCGCATCGCCGGCCGGCTGTTGCGCCGCGTGCGAGACTTTGCCGAAGTCGCCAAGGCGACGGCCGTCGACCGCGACATCGCCGACGCGGCGCTGACCCGGCTGTCGGTCGACAATCGCGGGCTCGACCAGCTCGACATGCGCTACCTCACCATGATCGCCCACAATTTCGGCGGCGGGCCGGTCGGCGTCGAGACCATCGCCGCCGGGCTGTCAGAACCGCGCGACGCCATCGAGGACATCATCGAGCCCTATCTCATCCAGCAGGGCTTCATCCAGCGCACGCCGCGCGGCCGGCTGCTGACCGCCAATGCCTGGCGGCATCTGGGCCTGACGGTGCCGAAGGATCTGGAGCAGCAGCAGATCAGCCTGTTCCAGGAGGATAACGGGTAGCGGCGACCGCCGATCACGAAATATCGCGCGCGCAACGCAGAAACTCCGCGACCGACGGTTCGGCGCGGCTCGACTTCAGGCAGATCGCTTCGTCGGTGTTGGCGTTTTCGAAGCCGCTCACCGGCACTGCGCGAAACTGCGAATGACCCGAGACCTCGCGGTCATAGGCAAAGCCGATCCCCATGCCGCGAGCGACGGCGGTGAATACAGCCTCGCGGCTCCCGAGTGTCAGTGCCGGTGTGACGGCCATGGTTTCGCTCTGATAGAACTCAGAGATCCTGGCCTGGGTACTGGAGCCGGTTTCCCGGAAGATCAGCTTTTCCGATGCCAGGCGCGTCAGAGTAACCTGCTCCGGCGTCGCCAACTCGTGTCCGCTCGGCACAAGCGCGACCAGGCTCTGCTGCGCCACGCGCTGTCTCAGGACCTTCGGGCTCTCCGGCGCACCGGCGAGCACCGCGACATCGACCTTCAGATCCAGCAGGTCGGCCCAGGTTCCGGCGGCGTTGTCCATCCTCACTTCGATGCGGATATCCGGATGCCTGCTGCAGAATTCCGCGACGACGTCCATGACGACATGGGGCCCGTCGGCGCCGACGACGAGGCTGCCGCGATAGCCGCCCGCGGCAGGCTGCAGAATGGTCATGGCATCGTGTTCGGCGCGCAACATGCGGCTGGTGGCTTCGAACAGGGCTCGTCCCTCCGCGGTGAGTTCCAGCCTGTGCCCGCTGCGTCGAAACAACTGCGTTCCGGATTCGGTTTCGAGACGCTTGAGATGCAGGGATATGGCCGGCTGCGTCACTTGAAGCCGCGCCGCGGCCTTCTGAACGCTGCCTTCGGCTGCAACCGCGTGAAACGCCCTGAGCTGCGCATAGGACAACCGATTTCTCCGCTGCAAATGTCAACTAAGAGTATAAGCTGAGCTAAAGAAATTTCCAGAAATATAAATTTGCCTGCCAACTGCTCTTGCTTCAGAATGGCTGTATCTGCAGGCAGCGACCGACCCGAGGAGCACCGATGAGCCAATCCGCCCCGACCTACATGTTCGACGCTCGTGAGAAGCCGTCGCTGGAACTGTTCGAGGTTCCGCTCATCGTTGCCACCGACGATACCGTCAAGGAGTACGGATGCCTGGTGGATGACCCGGAAACGTTCGAGATCGAAATCGTGCAATGGCCGGCCCAGGGCTGGCGGCCGGTCGATGCAGGAACCGGAGACGAGGCCGGCTATGTCGAAGGCATCTTCCACGGCAACTGGAAGGGCGATGTGCTCTACGGCTCGAACGAGGCGGTCAATGGCAACTATGTGCTGGGCTGGTCCACCGATCCGCAACACGCTTCGTCGGAAGCAGCCACGGGTCCGCGCGACAAGGTGTTGCTGTGGCACATGAATTACCATCCCGACGGCGGCCAGATGTTCTTTCCGCTGGACAGGATCCCGTTCGTCGTTCCGGTGGCTTTGCCGGGAGACGACCTGACGCCGGACAAGGTCGTGGCCTTCTGGTGCGACGGCTCACGCGGTCTCTACATCCATCCGAACATCTGGCACGAAGGCATCTTTCCGGTGCATGACGATCAGCGCTTTCTCGATAGACAGGGACGCGTCCATGCCCGGGTGAGTTGCGACATCGGCGAGGAATTCGGCGTCTATCTGTCGGTGCCGCTCACGCTCGACTAGTTTTCGACGACTGTGTCGCTCACCTCCTGGCGAAGCAGCGCCTCCCCGCCGGGACGCCAGCCGAGATCCTGCAACCGGGTCGTATCGGCGATGTTGTAGCGCGACCGGTCGGCGCTTGGCGGGACCGGGTGTTCGCAGCCGGTCTGCGCCTGGACGAGAGCAAGCAGATCGTGTCGGTCCAGTTCCAGGTCGGAGACGTTGAAGCACTTGCCGGCCACCTTGTCCGTCGGTACCTCCAGCATCAGTCGAACGGCAGCAGCGACGTCGCGGCCATGCACTTCGGTGCCGAAGCGCGGTTCGATCGGCTGGCCTGCAAGATAGGCGTCGAACAGCTCGGCCCATTTGTTGGTTCCGCCGAAGGGCGGTTGGCCGTAGACGCCGGTGGGACGCAGGCTGATGCCGCACAAGCCGGATTGGCCCGCCAGGTGGTGCTCGGCAGCGGCCTTGACCAGGCCGTAATGCGTGTCGGGGTAACACGGTGTTTCTTCGGTCACCTCGGCACCCGCCGGTTGGCGTCCGTAAACGGCGCGGCTGGACAGGAAGACGATCCGTTCCAGATCGGCTGCCTCGGCCGCCCGAAAAAGCTGCAGCGTCGCCAGGGTGTTGCGGTCCCAGAATCCCTTGACGTCGAGACCCTCGCCGCCGCGATAACGGCCAACGGCATGATGGAACGCGCCATGGACCAGCGCGTCGAAACCGGACAGCAGTTCGCCATAGTCAGCGCCGGGATCGAGTTCGAAGCGGTGAAATCCGATGTCTGACGGAAAGCGGTCGTCCGGCGGATGGCGTCCGGCGATGGCTACCGTCCAGCCATTGGCGTGCAGCGCCTCGACCACGAAGCGGCCGACCAGGCCGGTACCGCCGGTGACGAGCACCTGTTTCACGGCGACGCTGCCGGATTGGGCAACTCATCGATCGGCGGAATCGCCAAGCCGTCGCGATAGGACTGCCAAAGGCGGATCAGCGGCTCCAGCTGGGCAGCCTTCGGATTGTCCGTCTCCCAGGGTTTTTCGTACTGGTAGTGGACGACGGAAATGGACTTCCAGTCCCACAATTCCGGCAGGTTGAACCAGACATACTGAAGCATGTTGAAAAACACCGGCAGGCCGTGCCAGTCGGGAAAATAGCTCTGCAGGAAGGTCTGGTCGGTACGCCGCCAGAAGGCGTCCGGTCGATCGAGTTTCTGCAGCATGTCCGCAAATGTCGCAGCCGACGGGGTGGCGACGAAGACCCCGGAATTGAGGCGGTGGAAATCGCCCAGGGTCTCGTAGACATTCGGGGCCGCCGAAAACTCCGGATAGCCGAACAGCTTGTCGATGTTGCGCAGGACGACCGCATCGGCGTCGATGAAGACGCAGGCGGAGTAGTCCTCGAGTTGCCACAGTCGCAGCTTGACGAAATTGTCGAGTGGCGTGTGGAAATCCGGCTTGCGGCCCTTGGTGAAGGGCGCCTGCCCGTGCAGCCTGCTGCGGGCGTGGCGCTCGTTAAACGCGTGCGAAGTGGGCAGGAGCTCGGCCCGGACCGTGCGCGCGCCAAGAGCCGCGACGGGTTCAAGGGCGGCCTCCGAAACGCCGCCCGTGTGCAGCACCACGATGTCGGCATCGGTGCCGGTCAGCGTCAGCGAACGGACCAGTGCGAGCGCGCCGCCGGCATAGTCCTCATTGGTGACCAGCGTCACATAGGCGCGGTCG
Source organism: Rhizobiaceae bacterium (assembly GCA_963921345.3). Classification (GTDB taxonomy): domain Bacteria; phylum Pseudomonadota; class Alphaproteobacteria; order Rhizobiales; family Rhizobiaceae; genus Hoeflea_A. Next base: position 358,736 of record OZ001228.1, read on the forward strand.
GCGCCGGCCGGCCGCGAAAACTGCTGGGCATTCCCGCCCGTGTCAGGCATGATCTAAGAGACCGTCTTCAGCGACTTGCCTTCCGGATCGGTGTTGATCGTCGGGGCGATATCCTTGGTCCAGGCGGAGACGGCCGGGATGCGGCTGCGGTCGACGCGGTAGGAGTATTTGCGCGCGACTTCGACGACCTCGGACAACAGGCCCTCTTCCAGCGTGATCGGATCGAGGCCGAGCTCGAGGAACTGTTCGTTTTTCACCACCAGGTCGTTTTCCGCCGCTTCCTTGCGCGGGTTCGGCAGATAGGCGACTTCGCCGCCGGTGAGCCGGGCAACGAGTTCGGCCAGGTCGCGCACCCGGTGGGTCTCGGTCATCTGGTTGAAGATCTTGACCTTGTCGCCGCTCTGCGGCGGGTTCTTCAGCGCCAGCTCGATGCAGCGAACCGAATCCTGGATGTGGATGAAGGCGCGGGTCTGGCCGCCGGTGCCGTGTACCGTCAGCGGATAGCCGATGGCCGCCTGGATCAGGAAGCGGTTGAGCACCGTGCCGTAGTCGCCGTCATAGTCGAAGCGGTTGATCAACTGCTCGTGGCGGCGGGTCTGGTCGGTGTGGGTGCCCCAGACAATGCCCTGATGCAGGTCGGTGATGCGCACGCCGTCATTCTTGGCATAGAACTGGAACAGCAGCTGATCCAGGCATTTGGTCATGTGATAGATGGAGCCGGGATTGGCCGGATAGAGAATGTCCTGCTGGACCGTTTCGCCGTCCATCGTCTCGATTCCGACCGGAAGATAGCCTTCCGGAATGGCAGCGCCCACCGTCGAATAGCCATAGACGCCCATGGTGCCGAGATGCACCAGATGGGCATCGCAATCGGTATCCACCATGGCGTTGAGCAGGTTGTGGCTGGCGTTGACGTTGTTGTTGACCGTGTAGTTCTTGTGACGGTCCGATTTCATCGAATAGGGCGCCGCCCGCTGTTCGGCGAAATGTACGATGGCGTCGGGCTTCTGATCGGCCAGCCACGACTTGAAGACGTCGTAGTCGCGGGCGATGTCGATCAGATGGAAATGAATGCGGCGCCCGGTTTCCTGGTGCCAGATGCGGGTGCGCTCCTGGATGGAATCCATCGGCGTCAGCGATTGCACGCCGAGCTCGGTGTCGATCCAACGGCGGCTCAGATTGTCGATGATGTGAACGTCGTGGCCCTGGTCCGACAAATGAAGCGCCGTCGGCCAGCCGACAAAGCCGTCGCCGCCGAGAACAGCGATTTTCATGGGTTTTCCCTCCGATCGACTGTCGCAATCGCTCTAGCGCACGATTGTGACAGGTTTGCATAGGTCGGCCAGGCCAACCGGTTTCCTTGCCTATGCGCTTGCTCTTACAACAGAATTGTGGTCGGTCAACAGCAGACACACCAATAGTTGTTAATGGAGCGTGCATTGACCGAATCGCTTTCGGGCTTCCTGACAGGCGACGGCCACCGGCTGGTGCAACGGGTCTATTACGAGGACACCGATTTTTCCGGCGTCGTCTACCACGCCCGCTATCTGCATTTCCTCGAGCGCGGTCGCACCGATTATCTCAGATGCCTCGGCATCCAGCAGGGCAACATGACCATCCATGACGAGGAGGGCCTGGCCTTCGTCGTGCGGCACATGGATCTGGACTTTCTGCTGCCGGCGCGCATGGACGACGTGGTGGAGATCCATACCCGGCCGCACCGGGTCGGCGGCGCCAAGCTGGTGCTCGATCAGGACATCAGGGCGGGCGAACGGCTGCTTCTGCGCGCCAGGGTCACCGTCGCCGTGATCAACTCGGCAGGACGGCCGCGGCGCCTGCCGGCCACGGTGGCCGAGCGTTTCGGCGTCGAGCGGTAACGCGAACGTTGGAAATCGTGATCGGCGCTGGCGGAAGCCCCGCGAAAAGACCACGGGTGCTGTTGCCAAAGTGTCGCGCACACCGGAATCGCTTGATTGCGCATCCGGCCTGTGCCTATTGCTAAACCAGTCATTAACCATAATCATGCCCTAATGGCAGGCGTCGGGAAGCCGCCAATTTGCGCGCCTTCCTTTGACCAAAATTTCCCGCGACAAAGCGGGCGGGTGAGTGGACGGAGCGGAATTCGCCGAACCTGTCAGCGTGTCGCACGCATGAATAGACCCTGGGGACCCGGTGCACGTTGTGCCCGGGCGTTCGGATTAGAAGGTACAAGCGAATGGAACAGGTAGGTTTGGCGGCCACGGGCGAAGTCACGCTTTGGGCGCTTTTCATTGAGGCCAGCTTTGTTGTCCAGCTGGTCATGGTCGGCCTCGTCGGGGCCTCCATTTGGACCTGGGCGATCATCATCGACAAGACCATCAACTACATTCGGGCGCGCCGGCAGTTCGACCGCTTCGAGCAGATTTTCTGGTCGGGGCAGTCGCTGGAGGAGCTGTTCCAGATGCTGTCGGGACGCAAGACCACGGGCATGAGCTCGATCTTCGTGGCGGCGATGCGCGAGTGGAAAAAATCCTTCGAGCGCGGCGCGCGGTCGCCCATGGGGCTGCAGATGCGCATCGACAAGTCGATGGACGTCACCCTGGCGCGCGAATCCGAACGGCTGGAGGCGCGGCTCGGCTCGCTCGCCTCGATCGGCTCGTCGGCGCCGTTTATCGGACTTTTCGGCACCGTCGTCGGCATCATGACCTCGTTCCAGGCGATCGCCGGCTCCAAATCGACCAACCTGGCGGTTGTCGCGCCGGGCATCGCCGAGGCCCTGTTGGCGACGGCGATGGGGCTGCTGGCCGCCATTCCTGCGGTTATCGCCTACAACAAGTTCACCGCCGATGCCGGCAAGCTGAACGCCCGGATGGAGGGGTTCGCCGACGAATTCTCCGGCATCCTGTCGCGCCAGATCGACGAAAAGCTGCAGCCTCGCCAGGCGGCGGAGTAACGCCATGGCGATGGGAACGGACGGACCGTCGGGCGGAAACCGACGTCGCGGTGGCGGCCATCGGCGCGGCCGCAAAATCAAGCCGATGAGCGAAATCAACGTGACGCCGTTCGTCGACGTCATGCTGGTGCTGCTCATCATCTTCATGGTCGCGGCGCCGTTGCTGACCGTCGGCGTACCGATCGACCTGCCGGAGACGGAAGCCCGGGCGCTCAACTCGGAAACGCAGCCGATCACGGTTTCGGTCAACCAGGACGGCATCATCTACCTGCAGGAAACCGAAATCCCGCTCGACGAAGTGGTGCCGAAGCTGGAGGCGATCGCCACGACCGGCTACCAGGAGCGTATCTACGTGCGCGGCGACCGCAATGCGGATTACGGCACGGTCATGAAGGTGATGGCTCGTATCTCCTCCGCCGGTTACAAGAACCTCGGCCTGGTGACGCTGCAGGAGCAGGATGGCTGAGCGTTCGCGATGAAGGTCGGCCTCGTCATATCCGCGCTGCTGCACGCCACGTTCCTCGGTTGGGGACTGTTCTGGCTGTCGGCGCCCAAATCCTTCGAGGTGGCCGACATCGAGGCGTTGCCGGTCGACATCATTCCGGTGTCGTCGATCACCCGGATCCAGGAAGGGGAGCGGGAAGAGTCGGCGGCGGAACGTGCCGCGCCGAGGCCGACCGAACGGCCGGACCCGGTGGAAGATGCGCAGAACGTCGGCAACAACACGGTCGATCTCAAATCCTCGCGCAGCGAAAACGTGAAGCCGAAGACCGTCGAGGAGGCCGAGGAGCCGGAACAGGCCAAGCAGCCGGTTCCCGTGCCGGTACCGCAGCCGAAGGCTGTGCCGGAGCCGGCAACCAAACCGGAACCCGTCCCTGCGACGGAAGTTGCCGCCTTGCCGGAACCGAAGCAGACCGTCGAGCCCGATCCGGTGGCCGAGGCTATCGCGTCGGCCGAGGCCGCGAAACCGCGATTTGCGCCGCTGCCCGACAACGTGCCGACGCCGACGGCGCGTCCGGAACGACCGCCTGCGCAAACGGCGAAGACGCCGGAGCGCAAGAACAACGACGTGCAGAACCGGCCGTCGAAAGTGGCTTCCTCGAAGGAAAGCAAGTTCGATGCGGACGAGGTGGCCGCGTTGCTGAACCGCGAGGAGGCGGCCGGCGGCGGCGCCAAGCGCAGCACCCGCGAGGCGGCCCTCGGCGGTCGCAGGACCACCGGCGGCAACAGCCTGTCGCAGAGCGAGATGGATGCCTTGCGCGGGCAGATCCAGCGCTGCTGGCAGATCGTGCCCGGCATGGCCGACGGCGGCGACGTGCGGGTGCAGGTGACGATGCGGCTCAACAGATCGGGCGAGATCGACGGACAGCCGAGCGTTAACGCGAGCGGCGGTTCCGAGCAGACCCGGCGGGTACTGGCGGGCGGGGCGCGGCGCGCCGTGCTGCGCTGCGCGCCTTACAATCTGCCGGCTGCAAAATACGAGACCTGGGCCGATGTCGTTGTGAACTTCGACCCGAGCAAGATGTTCTGATGGAGATGGCATTGACCGCATTCAGGAAAATCCGGGCGATCCCGGCAATGAGGCGAATTCGGACGCGTTGCGCCGTGGTGCTCGCCGCCGCCCTGGCGCTGATGCTGGCACAGGCGCCGGCGCAGGCGCTGGTCGAGATCGACATCAACCAGGGCAACATCGAGCCGCTGCCGATGGCGATCACCGACTTCCTTGCCGAGGACGATATCGGAGCCAAGATCTCCAGCGTCATCACCGAGGATCTTCGCCGTTCGGGCCTGTTTGCACCGATCAACAAGGCGGCCTTCATCCAGAAGATCCACGATCCCAACACGGTGCCGCGGTTCGAGGACTGGAAGGTCATCAACGCCCAGGCGTTGGTGGTCGGACGGGTCAACCGCGAATCGGACGGCCGGCTGCGCGCCGAGTTCCGGCTCTGGGACACCTTCGCCGCCGAGCAGATGATCGGACAGCAGTTCTTCACCCAGCCGGAAAACTGGCGGCGCGTCGCCCACATCATCGCCGATGCCATCTATGAGCGGCTGACCGGCGAGCGCGGCTATTTCGACACCCGCGTGGTGTTCGTGGCCGAGACCGGTCCGCGCAACGACCGACAGAAGCAGCTAGCCATCATGGACCAGGACGGCGCCAATCTGCGCTACCTGACGCAGGGCGACGATCTGGTGCTGACACCGCGCTTTTCGCCGGGCCGCCAGGAAGTGACCTACATGTCTTTCGCCGGTGGCCAGCCGCGCGTCTACCTGCTGCAATTGGAGACCGGACAGCGGGAGATCGTCGGTAATTTTCCGGGCATGACCTTCTCGCCGCGGTTTTCGCCGGACGGCCAGAAGGTGATCATGAGCCTGCAGCAGGACGGCAACGCCAATATCTACACCATGGACCTGCGTTCGCGGGCCACCACGCGGCTCACCGACACTTCGGCCATCGACACGTCGCCGTCCTATTCACCCGATGGTCAGAAAATCGTTTTCGAGTCGGATCGCGGTGGCCGCCAGCAGCTTTATGTAATGAATGCGGACGGCGGCAACCAGCAGAGGATTTCGTTCGGGGACGGTTCCTATTCGACGCCTGTCTGGTCACCGCGTGGCGACCTGATCGCGTTCACCAAGCAGTCAGGCGGCAAGTTCTCCATCGGCGTGATGAAACCGGACGGGTCCGGGGAACGGATCCTGACCACCGGTTTCCACAATGAGGGGCCGACCTGGGCGCCGAACGGACGGGTGCTGATGTTCTTCCGGCAGCCAGCGGGCGCTGCTGGACCGCAGCTGCATTCGATCGACCTGACCGGCTATAACGAACAGCTGGTCGCCACGCCGAATTTTGCTTCCGACCCGGCCTGGTCGCCGTTGCTGGAATAGGAGCGATTGTCCAAACCGCGCCGCATTGTTCGGCTAGAGCATTTTGTTATTGGGGAAGTTCATTTGATGGCGGAAAATCGGTTCATTCGGCAAGGCGCGTCGCGCAGCTCGATGTGGTGCATCGGGCAAGCGTCGCAACGCGGCCGATGGACCGATTTTCCCCACCCCTTCGGGGCCGGGCGCTTTTGGCCCCTGGCGTCGTTGGCTTGCACTTGTGGTGGGGTGGCACCACGGCCTGCAACCCGCCTAGCCAGAGACCAAAATCGCCGCGGTCAAATGAGCTTCCCCAATAACAAAACGCTCTCGGGCACGCAGCGGCCTGTGCCCGGGTTGCGTAAATGGTGGGGGGCGCTTCTGGTATCATGTTACCTGAGTCGTCAAATTCGAGGAGAGACCGACTATGAACCTGCTGACAAGCATTGCGCGTAATCCGGCGGCCATCGGGCTGGCAGCCGTGCTCGCCCTGGCGGGCTGCGCCAACAAGAAAACCCTGCCCAACAGTCCGGGCGAACTGGGGCTGGCGGCCAACGGAGCGGTGCCGGGCTCGCAGCAGGACTTTACCCTGAATGTCGGCGACCGGATCTTCTTCGATACGGATTCGGCGGCTATCCGGCCTGACGCGGCACAGACGCTGAGCCGCCAGGCGCAATGGCTGGCCAAGTATTCGAACGAACGGGTGACCATCGAAGGGCATGCCGACGAACGCGGCACCCGCGAGTACAACCTCGCACTCGGCGCGCGCCGGGCCGCGGCGACGAAGAATTTTCTGGTCTCGCGCGGGGTGTCGGCGGCCCGCATCAAGACCATATCCTACGGCAAGGAGCGGCCGGTCGCCGTGTGTGACGACATTTCCTGCTGGTCGCAGAACCGGCGGGCCGTTACGGTGGTCAGCGGCGTCGGCAGCTGACGGCAACGCCCGGGGCAGGGCGACGGTCGCAGGTCGGTTGCCCCGGCATTGAAAGGCAGGTTGGAAACGAGATGACTCTCTATCTACGGATTGCGGCATGTGTTTGCGCCCTGGCGCTGACGGTCGGAGCCGGACACGCGGCCTATGGGCCGAGCGCTGAACAACGGACCGAAGGGCTCGTTCTGCGAACGGCGCAGGCCGAACCGGTCAGGCTGGCGCAGGCCGGCGACGCGACCTACCGCATCGGCCAGCTTGAGGAGCGTCTGCGGGTCCTCAACGGCCGGATCGAGGAACTGAGCTTCCAGCTTCTGGAAATGCAGGAGCAGATGCGCAAGATGCAGGAAGACAACGAGTTCCGGTTCCAGGAGCTCGAAGGCGGCGCGACGGGGAGCCGAACCGACACCGGCAGCGTCGTCAGGGACGGCAACCAGCGCGCGGCGGTGACGGAACCGACCGATGGCCAGTCCGGCAACACGCTGGGCACGATCACCTTCGACCAGAACGGCGAAATCATCACCAGCGGCCAGCAGGACACCACGCAGACGGCCTCGTTGCCGCCGAGCAGTTCCGAAGAGCTCTACCGCGCCTCCTACGGCTATGTGCTGTCGGGGGACTACGGCCTGGCCGAAACCGGCTTTCGCAACTACATCGAGCAATATCCCCAATCGCAGCGGCTTTCCGATGCCTATTTCTGGCTCGGCGAGGCACAGTACTCGCAAGGTCAGTATCACGAGGCCGCCAAGACCCTACTTTCAGCCCACAAGCAATTTCCCAACGCGCAAAAATCGCCCGAAATGCTCCTGAAACTGGGCATGGCGCTGGCCGCGCTGGACAATCGCGATACCGCCTGCGCGACCTATCGGGAAGTGCTGACGCGCTATCCGGAAGCCAACGATGCGGTGAAGGCCAAGGTCGCCGTCGAACAGAGCCGCATGAGCTGCTGACCGCCTCCACCGGCTGTTTCAATTTTTCCGCATCTCGCCCATAGTGGCGGCATGGAAACCGATCTCACTCCCGACGCCGCCATAGATCGTTTTCTTTCACGTCTCAAACCGGTCGATTGCCTAGTCGTCGCCATATCCGGCGGCAGCGATTCGACTGCCTTGCTGCACCTCCTGCATGATCGCCTGAAAGGAGCGGCGAAACCGCGTCTTGTGGCGGTGACGGTCGACCACCGGCTGCGCCGCGGGTCGGCTGCCGAGGCGAAGGCGGTCGCCGAGGCCTGTGCGGCGCTCGGCGTGGAGCACCGCACAGCCGCATGGAAAGGGCGCAAACCGTCCAGCGGTCTGCAGGAGGCCGCACGGCTGGCGCGCTACGAGCTGCTGCGCCAGACCGCGCGCGACGTCGGCGCCGATGCGGTGGTGACGGGGCACACCCAGGACGACCAGATCGAGACTGCCATCATGCGCGGCGAAAGGGCTGCGGGGCGCGGGCTCTCGGGCATGGCGGATGCGGTTCTCTACAAGGGCGACTGCTGGGTGCTGCGCCCGCTTCTCGCCGTTCGCCGCGACGCCCTGCAGGCCGGGCTGCGCCATGCGGGCGTGACCTGGATCGACGACCCGAGCAATCACGACGACCGCTTCGAACGGGTGAGGCTGCGCCAGGCCGGAGGCGTATCGCTTGCCGATGCCGAAGTGCTTTCTATGATCGACAACGCTGCCGACGCTCGCCGCCACGACGCGGCGGTGCTGGCGCGCTTCGTCGAACTGCATGCCGAAATCCATGGCGGCATTATTGCCGAATTGCCGCAGGTGCCGGCGGAGGTTTCCGAACCGCTGCAGCAGGCGATCGGCCTGTTCGCGGCGCTGATGGGCGGCCGGACGCATGCGCCGGGAGCGAAACTGCAGACCCAAATCGCCCGCTTTTCGGCAGATGTCGGGCCGCCGCGCACCAATCTCGGCCGCTCGGTGCTCGACCGGCGCGCCGACAGAATATTCGTTTATCGGGAGAAGCGGGGGCTCGGACGGCTGACCCTGAAGCCCGGTCAATCGGCGATCTGGGACGGTCGCTACCGGTTCGAAAACAGCGGTGCGGACCAGAGCTTCGTGATCGCACCGACGCCGGCCGGGCAGGCGCCGACGGTGCTGCGAACCGGGGTGGATTTGCCCGACGATCTTCCCCCGGGCGTTTTGTCGCGGGCGAGCGGCGCCCAGCCATCGGTTTTCGAGACGTCGCCGGGTCCTGCGCTCGCGGCACTGCCGGACGCGCTGACCGTCAGCCGCCATCTCGCCCTGTTCGACCTGTTTTTGCCGGAATTCGACCTTATCCTGGCCGACAGGTGTGCTGGCCTCTTCGGCCGGCCGGACTATCGGGAGCCGCCGCTCGCGTGACCGTCGTCAACGGCTGAAATCCGGGGCGGCGGACAAAATAAACCACTTGCAAAGACCGCGACTTTCGTGGTCTTGGCATAGCGGCTCTGGAGACCTATGTTAACAGCAGATATATCACCCGCCGAAACGGCGGGACGGCCGTCGTTTCGGGGAACCGTATGAACCCAAATTTCAGAAATTTCGCCCTGTGGGCGATTATCGCCCTGCTGCTCATTGCCCTGTTCAACATGTTCCAGGGTCCGAATGAGCGGACCTCGTCGCGCGAAATCAGTTATTCGCAGTTCCTGCAGGACGTCGACAACGGGCGCATCCGCAACGTCAAGATCGTCGGCGATACCATCACCGGCGTCTATGCGGAGGGCGGCAAATCGTTCCAGACCTATTCGCCCGGCGATGCCGGGCTGGTGCAGCGGCTCGAAGACCGTGGCGTTGGCATTACCGCGGCCCCAGAGGTCGACGGCTCGAACACCTTCTTCGGCTACCTGATTTCCTGGCTGCCGATCCTGCTGATCCTCGGCGTGTGGATCTTCTTCATGCGGCAGATGCAGGGCGGCTCACGCGGCGCCATGGGCTTCGGCAAATCCAAGGCCAAGCTGCTGACCGAATCGCACGGCCGGGTCACCTTCGACGACGTTGCCGGCGTCGACGAAGCCAAGGAAGACCTCGAGGAAATCGTCGAGTTCCTGCGCGATCCGCAGAAATTCCAGCGCCTCGGCGGACGCATTCCGCGCGGCGTGCTGCTGGTCGGACCGCCCGGCACCGGTAAGACACTGCTGGCCCGCTCGGTGGCCGGCGAGGCGGCGGTGCCCTTCTTCACCATCTCCGGTTCGGATTTTGTCGAAATGTTCGTCGGCGTCGGCGCCAGCCGTGTCCGCGACATGTTCGAGCAGGCCAAGAAGAACGCTCCGTGCATCATCTTCATCGACGAAATCGATGCGGTCGGTCGGCATCGCGGTGCCGGTCTCGGCGGCGGCAATGACGAGCGCGAACAGACGCTGAACCAGCTGCTTGTCGAGATGGACGGCTTCGAGGCCAATGAAGGCATCATCCTGATCGCCGCGACCAACCGTCCGGACGTGCTCGACCCGGCACTCTTGCGGCCTGGCCGTTTCGACCGCCAGGTGGTGGTGCCCAATCCGGATATCATCGGTCGCGAGCGCATTCTCAAGGTGCATGTGCGCAACGTTCCGCTGGCGCCGAATGTCGACCTCAAGGTGATTGCCCGCGGTACGCCCGGCTTCTCCGGTGCCGACCTGATGAACCTGGTCAACGAGGCAGCCCTGATGGCCGCCCGCCGCAACAAGCGGCTGGTCACCATGCAGGAGTTCGAAGACGCCAAGGACAAGGTCATGATGGGTGCGGAGCGCCGCTCCAGCGCCATGACCCAGGAAGAAAAGAAGCTGACGGCCTATCACGAATCCGGTCATGCGATCGTCGCGCTCAACGTCGAATCGGCCGATCCGGTGCACAAGGCGACGATCATTCCGCGCGGCCGCGCGCTGGGTATGGTCATGCAGTTGCCCGAAGGCGACCGTTATTCGATGAGCTACAAATACATGGTCTCGCGCCTGGCGATCATGATGGGCGGCCGCGTCGCCGAGGAGCTCACCTTCGGCAAGGACAACATCACCTCTGGTGCTGCCTCGGACATCGAGCAGGCGACGAAGCTTGCCCGCGCCATGGTCACTCAGTGGGGCTTCTCCGACGAGCTGGGCCAGGTCGCCTATGGCGAAAACCAGCAGGAAGTCTTCCTCGGCCATTCGGTGGCCCAGCAGAAGAACGTGTCGGAAGCGACCGCCCAGAAGATCGACAGCGAGATCCACCGGCTGATCGACGATGCCTATGCGACGGCGCGCAAGATCCTGACCGAGAAGAACGACGACTTCAAAGCGCTGGCCGAAGGTCTGCTGGAGTACGAGACGCTCTCGGGCGACGAGATCAAGGCGCTGCTGCGCGGCGAAAAGCCGTCGCGCGACATGGGCGATGACACGCCGCCATCGCGCGGTTCGGCGGTTCCCAAAACCGGCGTGAAAAGCCAGGACGGCAAGGAAAAGCCGGACGACAATCCGGACACCGGGATGGAGCCTCAACCACAGTAACGCTGTGTCAAGAAAAGTGTGAGACAATGGCTGCTTCGGCGGCCATTTGCTCATTTAGCGGCTGTCAGCGCGATGCGGATTTGCTACCTGAAGGTGGGGGCAACTTGCATCTCGCGTTTGAGCGATTGGGGATATCATGTCGCGACAATATTTTGGCACCGATGGTATTCGGGGGACTTCCAATACATTTCCGATGACGCCGGAAGTTGCCATGCGGGTGGGTCTCGCCGCCGGCAAGGTCTTCCGCCGCGGCAACCACCGGCACCGGGTGGTCATCGGCAAGGACACGCGGCTGTCCGGCTACATGCTGGAAAACGCTCTCGTCGCCGGCTTCACCGCCTCCGGAATGGATGTCTTCCTGCTCGGGCCGATCCCGACGCCGGCCGTAGCGATGCTGATGCGCTCGCTGCGCTCCGACATCGGCGTCATGATCTCGGCCTCGCACAATCCGTACGAGGACAACGGCATCAAGCTGTTCGGCCCGGACGGCTACAAGCTTTCCGACGAGCTGGAACTGCAGATCGAGCGGCTGATCGACGCCGATATCGCCGACCAGCTGACCAGCGCCCAGAATATCGGCCGTGCCAAGCGCATCGACGGCGTGCACGACCGCTATATCGAGTTCGCCAAGCGCACCATGCCGCGCAACGTCTCGCTGAACGGCCTGCGGGTCGCCATCGATTGCGCCAACGGGGCCGCCTACAAGGTAGCGCCGGCCGCGCTATGGGAACTCGGCGCCGAAGTGGTGACCATCGGCAACGAGCCGAACGGCCACAACATCAACCTGAACTGCGGGTCGACCCACCCGGCGGGGCTGGTGAAGAAGGTGCACGAGGTGCGCGCCGATATCGGCATCGCGCTCGACGGCGATGCCGACCGGGTGCTGATCGTCGACGAAAAGGGCGCCGTCGTCGACGGCGACCAGCTGATGGCGGTCATCGCCGAATCCTGGTCCGGCGACGGACGGCTGTCCGGCGGCGGCATTGCCGCGACCGTGATGTCCAATCTTGGGCTCGAACGCTTCTTGCTCGAGCGCAAGCTCAAACTGGCGCGGACCAAGGTCGGCGACCGCTACGTGGTCGAGCAGATGCGCAAGGATGGCTTCAATGTCGGCGGCGAACAGTCCGGCCACATCGTTCTGTCCGATTTCGCCACCACCGGCGACGGGCTGGTCGCGGCGCTGCAGGTGCTGGCCTGCGTCAAGCGCATGAACCGGCCGGTGAGCGAGGTCTGCCACCGGTTCGACCCGGTCCCGCAGCTTTTGAAGAACGTTCGCTATTCCGGCGGCAAGCCGCTCGACAACAAGAACGTCAAGGGCGCGATCAAGGAAGCCGAAGCGACGCTGGGAACGGCCGGCCGCCTGGTGATCCGTCCGTCCGGCACGGAACCGCTGATCCGGGTGATGGCCGAGGGCGACGACCGGACGCTGGTCGAGCGCGTCGTCAACGACCTGGTCGGCGTCATTTCCGGGACCCGCGACGCGGCCTGAGTTCCTTCCGCATGACAGGATCGTGAGCGCGGGTGATGCGCGCGCGTGGTAGGCTTGTCTTCAAACCACATGGAGCTGTAGCCATGGTGAGGAGGTTGGGCCTCGGCCTGATCGCCGCTACGTTCGCGGCCACGCCTGCGGCGGCGGAAATCTGCTTCGGAGACGAAGACAATTCCGAGATCTTCGTCAACGTCGAAATCTGCCCGGCGGATTCGAAGCGCGCCTGCTCGGTGATCTGCCTGACCCCCGACCTTTACGAGACCGAGGCGGCGGCCATGACGCTGTCCCGCTATATCGTTGCCGTCGGCGATGGCGGCGTGACGCTGGATGAAGCCCTTGCGGAAGCGCTCAAGAAATTCGGCACGGGACGGTATTATGAAATCGGCAACGTGACGATCGAACCACAGCTTTGCCGTAACGAACCGGCATCGGGCCGTATCGTCTGCGATTTCTGAGCGGGCGCTACTCGCTGCCGGAGAGACGCTGCTGCAGGATGGCCGTTTCCGGCAGATAGGGCAGCCGCTGTCGGGCCCGTTCGACGGCCGCGACCTCAATGCTGGCTGTCAGCAGGGTTTCCGCACCACCGGCCCGCGCCGCGTCCTGCCCGTCCGGCGCAACGATGCAGCTTGCGCCGAGATAGGAGAGGCCGTTTTCCTCGCCTGCGTGGTTCGCGTAGAGAAGCCAGCTACCGTTTTCGAAGGCGCGCGCCGGCATGACCTTGTGAGCGACGACGCCCCATTGGCTGGCGAGCGCGGTCGGAACGAGGATCGCATGGGCGCCGGCCAGCGACAGCGCACGGGCCGTTTCCGGGAACTCCGCGTCGAAGCAGATGGCGATGCCGCAGCGGCATCCATTGATGTCGAACAGTGTGAGGCCGGATCCGGGCTGGAAATAGTCGGCTTCGAAACCGGGCGGCAGCAACAGTTTGCGGTGGTTGACGATCAGCTCGCCGGTGTGTGAAAAGCAGGCGGCCGAATTGTAGAGTTGCTCGCCCTGCCGCTCCGGGTAGCCGAACACGATCGCGGTGCGTGTCGAGCGGGCGAGGTCGGCGAGCATCGCGAGGTGCGGACCGTCCGTCGGTTCGGCAAGCGTCTGCAGCGCGTCGCCCACATTGTAGCCGCTGAGGAAAAGTTCCGGGCAGACCAAGAGATCGAGGTCTTCGGCGGCGAGCTGCTCCGCCAGTCTCTGCACCCTCTCGGGCGGCGACAGGCCGCCGGCGTCACATTGGAATATTCCGGCCCGCATTTCAGTTTCCGGTGGGGTTGCCCGCGATCAGAATGCCGCGGTCGTAGTGGGTCAGATAGTCTGCGCCGTCTTCGGTGACAACCACGGAGTCGCCGATGCGGCCGCCGAGCCGTCCGTCGACCGAGATGCCGCCGTCGACCGCAAAGGTCATGCCCGGCTGCAGCACCGTCCTGTCGCCCTGCTTGAGTTCCGGCGCCTCCAGATAGGACATGCCGATCGAGCGTCCGGTGCGGTAGCCGGTCTCGTAGCCGCGCGAGCGGTAGACCTCGTTGGCGGCCTCGGCGACCGATTCGGCGGTGACACCGGGCCGAATGGCTGCGATCGCCGCCTGTTGCGCATCGATTGCCGCCTGCTGCACCCGCGCCGCCTCGTCGCTGATATCGTCAATGAAGAACATGCGGTCAAAGCCAAGCTTGTAGAGCTTGAACTGGGCCATGTTGCAGAAGCAGAAATAGACCGGATCGCTTTTTTCCAGCCGCTTGACGCTGGCGCGGCGATGCACCATCGAGGTGTCGCGCCCCGACTGCATGATCTGCAGATTATGGATCATTGGCGATATGAACGCCTCCCAGCCGCGATCCGTCAGGAAGCCGGCGGCCTTGCGGGTCCCCGCGTCGATCACCGCCAGGGCTGCCTCGTATTCCGGCGCGCCTTCCCTGAGCGCGCCTGCGGCGGCCGCCATCATGGCGCCGGCGATCTCGCCGGCCTGGCGCATGATCTCGATCTCCTCCGGCGATTTGATGGTGCGCAGATCCGCCACGATCGGCGAGACGTCGCGCAACGTCTGCCCGGAGAGATGGTCTTCGAGCCAGTTACGGACGATGGCCGGCACCACGCCCGTTTCGATGGCGAGGCCTTGCGGGCCGGCCCCGAGCACGCGGTCGAGAACCGCTTCCCAGCGGTTGGGGCCGGAATCCTCCCAGGTCACGACGTCGTCGACCCAGGTCATTGCCGAGACCATCTCGCTTTCCATCAGCGGCGTGACGACGGTCGGTGGGGCGTCGGGGCGAACGATCAGGAAGGTCGGACGGCCGAATTCGACGGAGAGATAACCCCAGAACCCGGCGAAATAGGCAATGGTGCTTTCATCCGTCAGGATGGCTGTTTCAATTCCTGCCTCGGCGAGGCGCAATTGCAGCTTCCGGGTGCGCAGGCGGGCTTGTTCGAGCATGGTTCGGCTCCAACTGTATACATCACATTACTGATCTGGCGTTTCCAGACTGAAAATTGACTTTCGATCGACAAGGTGTATACACCTCAGTTGCGATTGGCAACGGAAATCGGGAGGTCAATGGTGACATCGCGGGATTTTCAGGTCGAATTCGATGTGGGTCGCCACGCGCGTGCGAAGATCGGATTTGTCCTACTCGCCTCCGAACAGACGATCGAAGACGACGTTATGCGGTTGCGGCCGAAGGGCGTGGGAGTTCACTTCACCCGGATCAAAAGTCCTGATGCCATCACCGGCGAGACGCTGTCGGCGCACCGGCGGCAGCTGGCGGAATGCGCCGCTTCGCTGATTCCGGATGCCGGGCTCGATGTCGTCTGCTACGCCTGCACGTCAGGGTCGCTGGTCATCGGCGAGGATCGCGTGTTCGCCGAACTGCAAAAAGGAGCGCCGGGCGCCCGGACCACGTCGCTGATCACCGGGGTCATTCGCGGCCTGCGCGCCGTCGGGGCAAGGAAGATCGTCGTGGGGACGCCCTATCTCGACGAGATCAACCGGCGGGAAAGAGATTATCTCCAGGCGGCCGGATTCGACGTTCTCGATATCCAGGGTCTGAACATCGAAAACGACAGCGACATGGTGCGGGTGACGCCGGCCTTTCTGAGAGAATTCGCGCTGTCGCTGGACCGGCCCGACGCCGACGCGGTTTTCCTGTCGTGCGGTGCGCTGCGCACGCTGGATGTCGTCGGGTCGCTCGAGGCCGAAACCGGCAAGCCCGTGGTCTGTTCGAACCAGGCGATGATCTGGGACACGCTGCGTATCGCCGGTGTCGACGACCGCATGGCCGGATACGGCCGCTTGCTGGCGGTCCACTGATGCGCGCCGCCGAAAAACCTTCGGCCGAACGCATGTTCGACCTGCTGCGCGACCGTATCTGCTTGCTCGACTATCCGCCCGGAATGAGGTTGCGCGAGGCGGACCTGGCCGCCGAATTCGGTGTCAGCCGAACTCCGGTTCGCGCTGTCCTGCAGCGGCTCGCCCAGGCCGGGTTGATCGCTTCGCGCGACGGGGTGGGGACCGTGGTCACCGACCTGACACCCGAGGAAGTGCGCGACATCTATCTCATGCGCCTGAAGATCGCCGAATTGATCGGCGAGCTGTCGCCGCGTGAGTTTTCCGCCGACCTGAAGAAGCAATCCGGTCGCCTGCTCGAACGAGCGGAGCGGCTGGCCGAGCGCTTTGCCATCGAGGAATACTGGCGGATCAATCACGACCTGCATTTCATGATCGCCGGCATCATCGGCAATTCCGCACTGCGCCAGATGTGGGATCACTTCTACTTTCAGGCAGCCCGCATCTGGTACCGCCGTACCCGCGCCGATTCCACCGGCGTGGCGGAAGCCCTGCGCGCAGAGCTGGAGGAAGTCCATCGCGCGATCTGCGAGGAAGATCCCGTAGCGCTGGGCTATGTTCAGCGCAATCACATCGCCTGGGGCCTGAAGCGGCTGAATGTCTGAAGCGGCCTTCTGCGCGCCCGGTTGCTGCGTTAACGTCGTCGCATGCATTTTCCGATCGATCTCTTTCGCCGGTTAGCCTGCCTCGTCGCTCTGCTTCTTGCCATGGTCTCGGTTGCTCGGGCGGCACCGGTCGAGTTTCCCAGTCTTGATGGCGAAACCCGACTTCGCGGGTTCCTGATGCTGCCGTCCTCCGAACCGCCGCATCGTGCCGTGGTGTTTCTGCACGGCTGCAGCGGCGTCGGCCTGGGCGGCGGGCTATCCGCCACCTATTCGACCTGGGCGCGCCATCTCAACGAACGGGGTTTTGCGGTGCTCATCGTCGACAGCGCCGGCTCACGCGGCTTCGCATCGACCTGCGGCGGCGGTGAGCGGCGCAGGATCATGTATGCCAAGCGGCCGAAGGATGCCTATGCGGCCCTGAGCTTCCTGCAGGCGCATCCGTCGGTACGCCCGGACCGCATCGCGCTGATGGGCTGGTCGCAGGGCGGCGGTATTGCGTTGCTGACCGTCGTTTCAGGCAGCATTGGTCGGCCATCGCCGCCTCCCGCGTACGATTTCCGGGCGGCGATCGCCCTCTATCCCAGCGCGTGCGGCATGCGATGGCAACACGCTCCGTACACGCAGATCGAAAAGGGACAGTGGCAAACGGACACGCCGCTGCTCATCCTGCACGGCGGCAAGGACAACTGGACGCGGCCGGAACCGTGCCGGAGATTTGTCGAGGAAGTCCAAAGCCGCGATCAGCCGGTGTCCATCCACATCTACCCGGATGCCGTTCATTCCTTCGACGCCCCACGCCTGCGCCTGCAGCAACGCAGCCGGCCGGTGCTGTCGGATGGCAGCCGGCCGTGGCTCGGCACCGACGAGAAGGCGCGCAAGGATGCGCTGGTCCGCGTTCCCGCCTTTCTCGATCGGCATATGCCGGCGTTTTGACCGGCCCGGTTGCAGTGTCGCCGAATTGTCGCGGTGGTTGTGAATGATTCGAACTATATCCGAAGTTTAGGACGGCAACGGGGAGCCGACCCGGCACCGTATTCTCCACCTTATGGTTAATCGTTGAAAATATTGGGAAATTCTCGATTCTTCGGTAAACAGACATAGATAACAGCCTCTTAACCTTTTTCCGGCATCATCGAACCGTGAACCCGATAGCGTCCGTCGCATTGGCGGTTGTGTCGCGATATTCAAAGGGGCCTCGAGCCATGAAAATGAAGAGTACTTTGCTTGCAGCCGCTGCCGTGTTCGTTTCGACACAGGCCTGGTCGGCTGACACCGTCATTCCGCTAGAACCCGAGCCGCTGCGTCCTTCCCACGGCGTTGCCGTCAACACCTGGAGCGGGCTCTACGTGCGCGGCGATGTCGGTTACGTCATCAGCGATTTCCAGAACGCCGATTTCATCCTCTACGGCAAACCCGGTTCCACCGGCACGCTGAGCGGCAGCCTCGACAACAGCTGGACCATCGGCGGCGGTATCGGCTACCAGATCAACCGCTACCTGCGCACCGACGTCACGCTTGATTACATGTTCGATGCCGATTTCACCGGCTCGACCACCGGCTTCTGCAGCACCGGGGCGGCCTGTATCTCGACCGACACCTCCAGCATGAGCGCCTATGTGCTGATGGCCAACGCCTACGTGGATTTCTGGTCCTACGGCAACTTCACCGCTTATGTCGGCGGCGGCATCGGCGGCACCTATGTCAAATGGGACGACCTGACGAACACGTCGTGCCTGGTCTCCGACCCGACCAATTGTCCGGATGTCGTGGTCCATGGCGGCAATTCCGAATGGCGCTTCACCGCGGCCGTCATGGCTGGCGGCGCCTATCACTTCCGCTGCGACCTGGCAGCCGATGTCGGCTATCGCTACCGCTGGATCGCCGGCGGCAACATGTTCCAGTACGCTTCCTTCGGCGGCCCCGGCTACGACAACGACTTCAACACCCACGAAGTGCGCGCCGGCCTGCGCTACTATCCTGGCCGCGACTGCTCGCCGCCGGTCATCGATCCTCCGGTCTACAAGTAAGACCCGGATCACACTTTTTCGAAACCGCCCGGTTCGCCGGGCGGTTTTCGTTTGCCCGGCGCCGAAATCCTAACGTCGGATGAACGAACGTGGTGAACAAACATGCTTAACCGCACCTTAACCAGTTTGTCCGATAGTCGGATCATCGATTCCGTCTTCGTGCGGGGCAGTTTTGAGCCGAAGGCCAGGTAAAGGACCGTTTGTATGTTGAAGCCGATCATGTCTCGTTCCATTGTGGCGGCGCTGCTGCTTTCGACCTCCGGGGCGGCATTTGCGGCCGACCTCGACAATGTCGTCTACGCCCCCGGACCGCCGCGGACCGTGCCAGTCGAGATCGGCAATGGCTGGTATCTGCGCGGCGACGTCAGCTACAATTTTTCCACCGAGGGCGATGCAACCTCGTTCCGGACCTTCGATACCACGACGCTGAACTACGGCACCCAGGACTACACCACTTCCGGCTTCGACACGGACTGGGGCGTCGGCGCGGCCGTCGGCTACCAGTTCACCGACTGGTTCCGAGCCGAAGCGTCGCTGGACTATTATCGCGGCTCCTTCGACACGACGACGGTCACGGCGGCACCCTGCACCAGCGGCGGCGGCGGTCCGGTCGGCACCGGATGTTCGACGCTCGGTTCGGCCGACTTCAACGCCTGGGGCGTCATGGCCAATGCCTATATCGATCTCGGAACCTATGTCGGCTTCACGCCCTATGTCGGGGCCGGCGCCGGCATGACGCTGGTCGACTACAAAGATTACACCTCGCAGGATTTCTGCGTCAGCGGTGGCGCCGGCTGCGGCGGCGCCACCTTCGCCGCCCTGACCCACTCGGGCGAATCCGACTGGCGCTTCACCTACGCGCTGATGGCCGGCGTGTCCTACGACATCAGCCGCAACCTCAAGGCGGATATCGGCTATCGCTACATCAACGTCGCTGGCGGCGACGCCTACGGGTTCGACACGGTTTCCACCGCTGCGGGCGCGACTGGCGTGCAGGGCAGCGACAACGGCTACGACGTTCACCAGATCCGCGCGTCGCTGCGCTACGCGCTCTGGTAGGAAAAGGCTTCCATCCCCAAACTTCGAGGCGGGCTTCGGTCCGCCTTTTCTTTTTTGCGGTCGCTTCGCCGGATTAACAGTCCAGTCAAGAGAGTGCTAAACTCTTCGCGACGGACTTCGTGGGCCGGCCGCCGCAACGCAGCGGCCGGCATTCGGGGCAGGTCGTTGGAAAGATCCGCTGGCGCACACATGACGCCGCGACCTCCTGTCCGTCACACAAGGAGGAAATCGACATGAAATTCCAACCTTTGCATGACCGCATCCTGGTCCGGCGCATCGATGCGGAAGAGAAAACCGCCGGTGGCATCATCATTCCCGACACCGCCAAGGAAAAGCCGATGGAAGGCGAGGTCGTCGCCGCCGGACCCGGCGCGCGCAACGAAAAGGGCGAACGCGTGGCGCTCGACGTCGCCGTCGGGGACCGCATCCTGTTCGGCAAATGGTCCGGCACCGAGGTCATGGTCGACGGCGAGGAGCTGATCGTCATGAAGGAAAGTGACGTGATGGGCGTGGTCGAATAGGACCGCCCGGTTCCACGATTGATTGGTAGGAGGAAAAAATGCCTGCAAAGGAAGTCAAGTTCCAACACGATGCCCGCGACCGGATGCTGCGCGGCATCGACATCCTGGCCGACGCGGTGAAAGTGACGCTCGGGCCGAAGGGCCGCAACGTGGTTCTCGACAAATCCTTCGGCGCGCCGCGGGTCACCAAGGACGGCGTTACGGTGGCCAAGGAGATCGAACTGAAGGACAAGTTCGAGAACATGGGTGCCCAGATGGTGCGCGAGGTGGCCAGCAAGACCAGCGACATTGCCGGTGACGGCACCACCACAGCCACCGTTCTCGCCCAGTCGATCGTCAACGAGGGTTCCAGGGCCATTGCCGCCGGCATGAACCCGATGGACCTGAAGCGCGGCATCGACCTGGCCGTCGACAGGATCGTCGAGGACCTGAAGGGCAACGCCAAGGCGGTCACCGACAATTCCGAGATCGCCCAGGTCGCCACCATTTCCGCCAATGGCGACGAGGATGTCGGCCAGTTCCTGGCCAAGGCCATGGACAGGGTCGGCAATGAGGGCGTGATCACCGTCGAGGAGGCCAAGTCGCTGGACACCGAGCTCGAGGTGGTCGAGGGCATGCAATTCGATCGCGGCTACCTGTCGCCCTATTTCATCACCGATCAGGACAAGATGCGGGCCGAGCTGGAAGACCCGTATATCCTGATCCACGAAAAGAAGCTGTCGAACCTGCAGTCCATGCTGCCGATCCTCGAATCCATCGTTCAGTCGACCAAGCCGCTGCTGATCATTGCCGAGGATGTCGAAGGCGAGGCGCTGGCCACGCTGGTCGTCAACAAACTGCGCGGCGGGCTGAAGGTCTGCGCCGTCAAGGCGCCCGGCTTCGGCGACCGCCGCAAGGCCATGCTGCAGGACATCGCCATCCTCACCAGCGGCCAGGTGATTTCGGAAGATCTCGGCATCAAGCTCGAGAACATCACGCTCGACATGCTCGGCACGGCGAAAAGGGTCATGGTGACCAAAGAGGACACGACGATCGTGGACGGCGCCGGCGAAAAGGCCGACATCGAGGGACGGGTCGCGCAGATCCGCCAGCAGATCGAGGAAACCACCTCCGACTACGACCGCGAGAAACTGCAGGAGCGCCTGGCCAAGCTCGCCGGCGGCGTCGCGGTGATCCGTGTCGGCGGCGCCACCGAGATCGAGGTGAAGGAGAAGAAGGATCGTGTCGACGATGCGCTGCACGCCACGCGCGCGGCGGTCGAGGAGGGGGTTTTGCCGGGCGGCGGCGTCGCCCTCCTGAGATCCGCCGGCGTGCTCGACGAGCTGAGCGGCGAAAATGACGACCAGGGGCGTGGCATCGCCATCGTGCGCCGAGCCGTCGAGGAGCCGGCCCGGCAGATCGCGGCCAATGCCGGCGCCGACTCGTCCATCATCGTCGGCAAGATCCGCGACAATGCCAGCTCGTCGCATGGCTGGAACGCCCAGACCGACGAGTTCGGCGACCTGATGGAAATGGGCGTCATCGATCCGGCCAAGGTGGTGCGCACCGCGCTGCAGGACGCCGCCTCGATCGCCGGCCTGCTGGTCACCACCGAGGCGATGGTCGCGGAAAAACCGAAGGATGAGGAGGCCGCTGCGCCGCCGATGCCGGGCGGCATGGATTTCTAAGGCGGGATTGTCTCGGCATTCCAGGCGGCCCGTTCGACGGGCCGCCTTTTTGCGTCAAGCATTGGGCTCGGACTCGCATCTGGCCCGCAATTGTCAAACTCCCCGCTGGCTAGGGTCGACTTGCATTGTGTAGTTGCAGGGAAAAAGGAATACTCGCCTCACAGTGAGGTGATGCATGATACTGCCCCGTTCGATAATGTTGGCTTTCATTCTTGTTTCCGCACATTCGCCGCCAGCCCTCGCTGCGGATGAACTGGTCGACCGGTTCTTCAAAACCTGCGTCGGCACGCTCCCCGATTTTTCCACCATCGGCGAGGCTTTGGAGGGGACTGCGTACAAACCGACCGGAGACAATTGGTGGACGGGAGGACCGGAGCTATCAGCCTTCAACCTGACAGAAACTCCCGATCGCTTGGTTTGCCAGATGGCGGTTGTCGGTGACCACAGCGAGCGTTTTTCCGAAGCACTGAAGGACAAACTCGAAGACCGGTATCCTGGAAGGTTCGAGCAAAAGCAGTATCAGGGACGCAAACTCTATCTCGTTTCGACCGAGCGGGGATTGACGATTCTCGAAGTCATTCCGCCGCTGGGTGCAAGCACCTTCCTCGTCGCCAATGCCCGTCGGGAGTGAAGGTGATTTGGGTCGGAGTGTCGACGGATGCCCGCCAGCTGCAAGTGCGCTTTTTTTTGCCGTCTGGAGCCGGCTGCTACGGCAAGGCGCACAACCTTCGCACTGATTTCACGGCCAGTTTGGGCGGCTCAGACGCGCTGACACGGGAAGGATGATGCGACTTGAAGATCGCTGTTTCAGCCTGTGGGTATCAAAGCCGCGTCCCCTCTGGTTGCAGGTCCGGTTCTGGTGGCAGGTGAATTGGTGAGGAGTTAGACGGGCGATTCGAAACGATTGCCATCGATCCGGCCCATTACCGAAACTGCGACAAACGCGGCTGTTGCGCTTTCTCCGCCTTTCGGCTATCTCCGCGCGTGGGACACCCCTCCCCAACGAGGGGCAACTATCTGGAAGGATAGCCACATGCAAGAGAATGCCAAGCCGGACGTGCGTCCGGACAATCCCCGTTTTTCATCCGGACCCTGCTCCAAACGACCCGGCTGGTCGCCCGAGGCGCTCGGCGATGCCGTGCTCGGCCGCTCGCACCGATCCAAGATCGGCAAGGCGAGGCTGAAGGCGGCCATCGACCAGACGCGCGACATCCTCGGCGTGCCGGATGCCTACCGCATCGGCATCGTTCCGGCGTCGGATACCGGCGCCGTCGAAATGGCCCTGTGGTCGCTGCTCGGTGCCCGTGGCGTCCATATGCTCGCCTGGGAATCCTTCGGTTCCGGCTGGGTCACCGATGTCGTCAAGCAGCTGAAGCTCGACGACGTCGAGCGGCTGGAGGCCGATTACGGTCATCTTCCGGACCTGTCGGCCGTCGATTTCGATCGCGACGTCGTCTTCACCTGGAACGGCACGACATCCGGCGTGCGGGTTCCGAACGGCGACTTCATTCCGGCCGATCGCGCCGGCCTGACCATCTGCGACGCCACTTCCGCGGCCTTTGCCCAGGATCTGCCCTTCGACAAGCTCGATGTCGTGACTTTCTCCTGGCAGAAGGTGCTCGGCGGGGAGGGCGGTCACGGCGTCCTGATCCTCAGCCCGCGGGCGGTCGAACGGCTGGAGACCTACACGCCGCCCTGGCCGCTGCCGAAGATCTTCGGCATGACCAAGGGCGGCAAGCTGATCGAGGGCATCTTCGAAGGCGCCACTATCAACACGCCCTCGATGCTGTGCGTCGAGGACTATCTCGATGCGCTGCGATGGGCGGAAGCCTGCGGCGGCCGCGCCGGGCTGTTCCGGCGGGCCGACGAGAATGCCGCCGTCATCGGCGACTTTGTCGCGCGCACCGGCTGGATCGATCATCTGGCCGTCGATCCGGAATCACGCTCCAACACCTCGATCTGCCTCAAGATCGTCGACAGCCAGGTCCGGTCGTTGCCGCAGGACGAGCAGGCGGCCTTCGCCAAGGGCCTTGTGGCGCTGCTCGAGCAGGAGGGCGTCGCCCTCGATATCGGCGCCTACCGGGACGCACCGGCCGGCCTGCGGATCTGGACCGGCGCGACCGTCGAGGCCTCCGACCTGCGGGCGCTGACCGCATGGCTCGACTGGGCCTTCCATCAGCAGCACGCCAAATTGAAGTCGGCGGCCTGACAAATTCCGGGCCGACACAATCGGCGGCCCTATCTTTCCGAAACAAAACGACAGCCATCAAAGCCAAGGAGGCCATTCATGGCACCGCGCGTCCTCGTTTCCGACAAGCTTTCCGAAACCGCCGTACAGATCTTCCGCGATCGCGGCGTCGACGTCGATTTCCTGCCCGATGTGGGCAAGGACAAGCAACAACTTCTCGATATCATCGGCCAGTATGACGGTCTGGCCATTCGTTCGGCGACCAAGGTCACCGAAAAGCTCATCGCCAGCGCCGACAATCTCAAGGTGGTCGGCCGCGCCGGCATCGGCGTCGACAATGTCGACATCCAGGCCGCCTCGCGACGCGGTATCATCGTCATGAACACGCCCTTCGGCAACTCCATCACCACCGCGGAGCATGCAATCGCCATGCTGCTTTCCGTGGCGCGGCAGATTCCGGCGGCCGACGTGTCGACCCAGGCCGGCAAGTGGGAAAAGTCGAAATTCATGGGCGTCGAGATCACCGGCAAGACGCTGGGCGTCGTCGGCTGCGGCAATATCGGATCGGTGGCGGCGAAACGCGGCATCGGCCTCGGCATGCATGTGATCGCCTACGATCCGTTTCTTTCCGTCGAGCGGGCCGAGGAGCTGGGGGTCGAGAAGGTCGATCTGGAAGAACTGCTGCCGCGTGCCGATTTCATCACGCTGCACGTGCCGCTGACCGACAAGACCCGCAACATCATCAATGCCGAGACCATCGCCCAGATGAAAACCGGCGTGCGCATCATCAACTGCGCCCGCGGCGGCCTCGTCAGCGAGGCCGACCTGGCGGCAGCACTGCGGTCCGGCAAGGTCGCCGGTGCGGGCTTCGACGTGTTCGAGGTGGAGCCGGCCGAAAACAGCCCGCTGTTCGGGCTGCCGAACGTCGTGTGCACGCCGCATCTCGGCGCCTCGACGACCGAAGCGCAGGAGAACGTCGCCCTGCAGATCGCCGAGCAGATGTCGGATTACCTGCTGAAGGGCGCCGTGACCAACGCCATCAACATGCCGTCGATCACCGCCGAGGAGGCGCCGCGCCTGAAGCCCTTCGTCAAGCTTGCCGAAGTTCTCGGCGCCTTTGTCGGACAGGTGACGGAAAGCGCCATCAAGGAGGTGGAAATCCTCTATGACGGCTCGACCGCCGGCATGAACACCAGTGCGCTGACCAGCGCCGTGCTCGCCGGCCTGATCCGTCCGCAGGTGGCCGACGTCAACATGGTGTCGGCGCCGATCATGGTGAAGGAGCGCGGCATCATCCTGTCGGAGGCGCGGCGCGACAAGTCGGGCGTTTTCGACGGATACATCAAGCTGACGGTCAAGACCGATAACCAGACGCGCTCGATCGCCGGAACCTGTTTCTCCGACGGCAAACCGCGCTTCATCCAGATCAAGGGCATCAATCTCGATGCCGAGGTCGGCGCCAACATGGTCTACACGACCAATGCGGACGCACCGGGCATCATCGGCCTTCTCGGCACGGTGTTCGGCGAGGCGGGCGTCAACATCGCCAACTTCTCGCTCGGCCGCAACCATCCCGGCGGCGATGCCATCGCGTTGCTCTATGTCGACGAGCCGGTGGCCGAGGATGTGCTGGACATGGTGCGCAGCCACAGGGAAATCGAGTCGGCCAAGCCGCTGGTCTTCGCCATCGAATAGACTCGCCGAATCTAGCCTCCCGCGGCCGCTGCCTGGCGGCGGCCGCGCCGTTCGGCCAGGGCGATGCCGCCGAGCACCAGCGCCAGGGCAATCAGGTGGTAGGCCTGCAGCTTTTCGCCCAGAATGACCACGGCGAACAGGGTGCCGAAGATCGGCACCAGGTTGAAGAACAGGCCGGCGCGGTTGCCGCCGATCATTTCGTTGCCGCGGATATAGAGCACCTGGCTGACGATCGAAGCGATGGTGGCGGCATAGAGCACCACCAGCCATCCCTGTGCGTCGGGAAACAGCAAGCGCCCGGTGACGCCTTCCCAAAGGGCGAAAGGCAGGCTGCCGATGAAGGCGGCGACCGCGAGCATGGTCATCAGGCTGAGCCAGTGGAGTTGCGGTTTCCAGCGCAAGGCCACGGTGTAGAGGCCGTAGCAGAGCACCGCCAGCAGCAGCAGCGCGTCGCCGAAGGCGATGTCGAGATCGAGCAACCGCGATGGCGCCCCGTCGGTGGCAACCAGGATCACGCCGACCACCGATATGCAAAAACCGATCAGCTGCGCCGCCATGGTGCGCTGACGCAGCAACACGAAACTGGCGATGAAGATGACGAGCGGCGTCGCCGCCTGCAGGATCGCACCGTTGATGGCGCTGGTGTAGATCAGCCCCAGATAGAGGAAATTGTTGAACAGGGTGAAGCCGAGTACGCCGAGAAACAGCAGCATCAGGGCGTTGGCGCGGATGACCGGCCACTCGCGACGCAGATGCGGCCAGGCGAACGGCACCAGGATCAGGATCGCCACGGCCCAGCGCAGGCTGGTCAGCATAGCCGGGCTGACATGGCCGACCGCCAGCTTGCCGGCAACGGCATTGCCGCCCCATCCGGCTGTGGTGATGGTCAGATAGAGGTAGGCGCGCGCGGCCATTGGCGGTTCCGGCAGGTGTTGAGAAGACCACCAGCCAGTATGGCGTTTGACCGGCTTTGTAAATGGCGGGCGTCGCAATTGCCGGAATTCGGGCGCTTTGCCTTATCGTCTTGAAACGCCAAAGAAATCACATTCGGGTGATTCCATCCCCGCAGAACATGCGTTATAGATGCGCGGGTTTCACTCAATCACGGCCGCAGGCCGGCCTGACGGCAAGGGGAATTCATGACAAACGTCGTGGTTGTCGGCTCGCAATGGGGCGACGAAGGCAAGGGAAAGATCGTCGACTGGCTGTCGGAACGGGCCGATGTGGTGGTCCGCTTCCAGGGCGGACACAATGCCGGGCATACGCTGGTCATCGACGGCGTCAGCTACAAGCTGTCGCTGCTGCCGTCCGGCGTCGTGCGCAAGGGCAAGCTCGGCGTCATCGGCAATGGCGTGGTCATCGATCCGCATGCGCTGGTCAGCGAAATCGACCGGCTGACCGAACAGGGCGTCAGCATTTCGCCGGAGAACCTGCGCATTGCTGACAACGCCACCCTGATCCTGTCGCTGCACCGCGAACTCGACGCCATCCGCGAGGATGCGGCGTCCAATTCCGGCACCAAGATCGGCACCACGCGGCGCGGTATCGGGCCGGCCTATGAAGACAAGGTCGGACGGCGGGCCGTGCGGGTCATGGATCTCGCCAATCTGGAGACCCTGCCGGCCAAGGTCGACCGGCTGCTGACCCACCACAATGCGCTACGCCGCGGGCTGGGACAGCCGGAGGTGTCGCACGAGACGATCATGCAGGAACTGGCCTCGGTGGCCGAGCGGATCCTGCCCTATCGGGAAACGGTCTGGCGGCTGCTCGACACCAAGCGGCGCCGCGGCAAGCGCATCCTGTTCGAGGGCGCCCAGGGAACCCTGCTCGACATCGACCACGGCACCTATCCCTTCGTCACATCGTCGAACACGGTTGCCGGCCAGGCGGCGGCGGGCTCCGGCATGGGGCCGGGATCAGTCGGTTACGTGCTCGGAATCACCAAGGCCTACACGACCCGTGTCGGGGAGGGACCGTTTCCCACCGAACAAGACAACGAGGTCGGCCGGTTCCTCGGCGAACGCGGGCGGGAATTCGGCACGGTGACCGGACGCAAGCGGCGCTGCGGCTGGTTCGACGCGGTGCTGGTGCGCCAGGCGGTGGCCACCAACGGCATCACCGGGATCGCGTTGACCAAGCTCGACGTGCTCGATGGCCTGGACGAGCTCAAGATCTGCGTCGGCTACCGGCTCGACGACCAGGAAATGGACTTCCTGCCGGCCAGTCAGGGACAGCAGGCACGGGTGGTGCCGATCTACGAAACGCTGGAGGGCTGGAAGGAATCGACCGTCGGGGCGCGGAGCTGGAACGACCTGCCCGCCCAGGCGGTCAAATATGTCCGCCATATCGAAGAACTGATTGGCGCGCCGGTCGCTCTTCTGTCAACAAGTCCTGAACGGGACGATACAATCCTTGTGACGGACCCATTTGAAGATTAGGTTGGATTTTCGGACCACGTTGACGAGGGCGGCGTAGAGCATTTAGAGCAATTTGATGGTGGATTTTGTTGCAGTCATAGAAAAGGCCGTCAACGGGCTGAGCGACAATACGCCGGAAATGCGTCAGAAGGTCTACGACAAGGCGCGCGAATCCATCAACCGTCAGCTCGACTCGATGGATCCGCCGGTGAGCGACGCGGTTCGCGAAAAGCAACTGGCCAAGCTCGACGAGGCGATTGCCGAGGTCGAGGATCGCAACACCGAGGCGCTGCCCGAGCTGGATGAAGAGGCGTTTGCGGAGATCCTGGCGGAGTCCGAGGGCAAACCGGCGCAGAAGCCGCCGGAAAGTCCTGCACCCGCCGATCCCGCTCCGCAGCGCCGTTCGCTGTTCGGCCGCCATCCGCAGCCAGTGGACGACGACGGCATCGAAGCGTCCGGCTACGATCAATTCGGAATGGATGCCGGTCAGCCGGCGCAGCAGGAGGGCGAGGGTTATCCGGCCCAGGACTATCTGTCGGATCATCCTGCTGGCGACTATTTCGAGCCGGAGCGGCGCGGCGGTACCGGCCGGACTCTGATATTCGCTTTTGCGTTCCTGGTGGTTCTGATCGGCATCGGTTTCGGCGTTTATTCCCTGCGCGACCAGATCAGTTTGCTGTGGTCATCGACCAGCTCGGAACCACCAACGGAGACGGTCGCTGCGACCGAGGAGCCGCCGGTCGAAGAACCGCAGGCCGATGCGCCGCCTGCCGATACGCCGACCGAGGAAATCGAGACAGCGGCGGTGGACGATACGACGTCCGGCGTCGACGCCCTGCAGAGCGGCCTCAGCGACCAGCCAAAGTTTACACAGCGGCTTCTCCAGGACGGGTCGGAAGTGGATGTCGGCCCGGCGGCCGGGAGCGACCGGCCGGCCGAGGAGGAAGGCAAGTCCGTCGCCTCGATCGACAACACGCCGGTCGCCACCGCGCAGCCAGCCGATGTCGCTCCGGCAACCGATCCGGGCGCGAGTGCCGACGCGACGACAGCGGAACCGCCCGTGATCGGGCAGAAGATGATCCTCTATGAGGAACTGCCCGGCCAGCAGGCGACGACCGCCGACGACGGTCGGGTCGTGTGGAACATCGTGCGCGAATCCCCCGGCGAGGATCAGCCGCCGGAGCCGGCCATCCAGGCCAATATCGAGGTCCCCAGCAAGGGCCTCAGCGCGATCATGACCATCAAGCGCAATGCCGACGCGTCGCTGCCTGCCAGCCACATCATCGAGATCATATTCGCCCTCGGTGGGGAGTTCGACGGCAACGGCATCCGCTCGATCCAGAATTTCGCCATGAAGCAGACGGAGGAGGATACCGGCGATCGCCTGATCGCGGTTCCCGCCAAGATCACCGACAGTTTCTTAATGATCGCGTTGAACGACTATTCCGAGGCCGTCGACCTCAATCTCAGCCTGATGCGCGACCGCAACTGGATCGACCTGGCGGTCGCCTATGGCAACGGACGCCGGGCGCTGCTGACGATGGAAAAGGGATCGACCGGCGCGGAAGTGTTCGATCAGGTGATCCGCGCCTGGGAAGCGCGGGCCACCGACACGTCACAATCGCAATAGCGTTTAATCGGAGACGGGCTGCAGGCTGCGGGCGCGTTCCTCGGCGGCCTTGCGGACCGCATTCTGCACCTTTTCGAAGGCCCGCACTTCGATCTGCCGGACCCGTTCCCGGCTGATGTCGAACTCGCCTGAGAGCTCTTCCAGCGTCAGCGGGTTTTCCGACAGGCGGCGCGCTTCGAATATGCGCTTTTCCCGGTCGTTGAGCACGTCCATGGCCGAGGCGAGCATTGCCCGGCGGTCGTCAAGCTCGTCCTGCTGGATGAGCATGGTTTCCTGGTCGTCGCCTTCGTCGACCAGCCAGTCCTGCCACTGTCCGGATTCGCCTTCGGCCGCCTTGATCGGCGCATTGAGCGAGGCATCGCCCGACAGCCGCCGGTTCATCGACACGACTTCGTCTTCGCTGACATTCAGCTTGGTGGCGATTTCCTTGACCTGATCGGGCCGCAGGTCGCCGTCATCCAGCGCCTGGATCTTGCCCTTCAGCTTGCGCAGGTTGAAGAACAGCCGTTTCTGGTTGGCCGTCGTTCCCATCTTGACCAGCGACCAGGAGCGCAGAATGTACTCCTGGATCGACGCCTTGATCCACCACATGGCGTAGGTGGCAAGGCGGAAGCCGCGCTCCGGATCGAACTTCTTGACGGCCTGCATCAGGCCGACATTGCCTTCGGAGATGACTTCGCCGATAGGCAGGCCGTAGCCGCGGTATCCCATGGCAATCTTGGCCACCAGGCGCAGATGGCTGGTGACCAGCTGGTGCGCAGCATCGGTGTCTTCGTGCTCATGGTAACGCTTGGCCAGCATGTATTCCTGCTGCGGCTCAAGCATCGGAAAGCGGCGAATTTCTTCGAGGTATCGATTGAGACCGCCCTCGCCAGCGGTCACAGTAGGCAAGGTATTCCGGGCCATGTAAAGCACCCCCTTCGTGTTTGATCTGGGCTCCCTCAAGAGGCAAGCCCGCTGTGCCCATTGTCGTCCAAGCACATTCTCACTTCACATAGGTATTAAAAGCGGCAATATCAAGTCAGCGCCGAGCCGGTACCTGTTCGCAGAGTTTTGGTAGAAAAATCAAATGGTTGACCGGCTATTGCCAGATTCGTAATGCGCCGATTAGAGCGTTCAAATCCGGCGGAACCAAGGCCTCGAAACGCATTGTGCGGCCATCGCGCGGGTGCTCGAACTGCAGCAGCCAGGCATGCAGCGCCTGACGGCGAAAATCGGCAACGATCGCGGCGGCTTCCGGCGGCAGCGTGTTGACCTTGGTCTTGAATGCCGAACCGTAATCCTGATCGCCGATCAATGGATGGCCGATATGGGCCATGTGGACGCGGATCTGGTGGGTGCGGCCCGTCTCCAGCCGGCAGTCGACCAGCGATGCGGCGGCGGCGTCGGCGGCCGGGCCGAAACGTTCGCGCACCCCGTAATGGGTGACTGCGTGTCGCGCGTCGGCGGTTTCGGCGGATTTGACCCGGCGTTTGGTGCGGTCCGACGCGGCGCGGCCGAGCGCGGCAGCGATGGTTCCCCTGTGCGGCGCAGGTTCGCCCCAGACAAGCGCCAGATAGGCGCGCTGCAGCGATCCGGAGCGGCCGTGATCGGCAAACTGTGCGGCCAGATGGCGATGCGCCACATCGCTCTTGGCGACGACCATGACGCCGCTGGTGTCCTTGTCCAGACGGTGCACAATTCCCGGCCGCCGCACGCCGCCGATGCCCGAAAGCGACGCGCCGCAATGGTGCAGGAGACCGTTGACCAGCGTCCCGGACGGATTGCCGGCGCCGGGATGGACGACCAGCCCCGGCGGCTTGACCAGCACGACGAGATCCTCGTCTTCGTAGACGATGTCGAGAGGAATGTTCTCTGGAACCGGCGCCGCGTCGGCCGGCTCCGGAATGGCGAGCGCCACGCGGTCGCCGGGTCGGATGCGGTGTTTTGCCTGGAGGACCGTTGCGCCGTTGACGCTGACGCTGCCGCCGGTGATCAGGTCCTTGATGCGCATGCGCGAAAAATCGCCGGCCAACGCCTTGGCCAGCCAGGCGTCGAGGCGGCCGGCCGCGTCGTCGCCGGCGGTCAGCTCTTTCCTATCGTCACCGCCTTGGGTAAAGGGTTCACTCATGCGCAGAAGCGTCCGGTCCATTCAGGGGTAACCATGACCACGGTCGAAACAGACGATAATGAAGACAAGCCGCTCGATCCGGAAATGGAGAAAGTGCGGCGCAAGATGGTGCGGCTTCTCGTCGTTTCCATCGGCGTCATGTTCCTGGGTGTTATGGCGGTGCTGGTCGGCGTTGTCTACAAGGTCCTGGACGACGGCGAGCAACAGGCCGTCGCGGCGACGCCAGCACAGCCGGTGCCGACCGGCGCGCCGTCGACGGCGACCGCGCAACTGCCGGCCGGATTCGAGATCGAGCAGGTATCGCTCGACGGTACGCGGATCCTGTTCACCGGCCGCGATCCCGGCGGCCGGTTCAGCGTATACGTCTTCGACATGGCGACCGGGCAGCTAGCGGCCACGGTGCACGTGCGGCAGTGACATGAGCGGCCCGCCGCAGTCCGTTGTCCGGATCGTCGACGCCGACGATCCGCGCGTGGCGGAGTTCCGCGACATACGCGAACGCGATCTGGTGGGACGCCGGGGCCGTTTCATCGCAGAGGGCAGGGTGGTGCTCAACATGCTGGCCGGCTCGACGCGTTTCGCGGCCGAGAAGATTCTGGTGCTCGACAGCCGGCTGGAAGGCCTGGCGGACGTGCTTTGCCGCTTCGACGCCGACACGCCGGTCTATGTCTGCGACCGGACGGTGATCGACCGGATCGCCGGATTTCCGATGCATCGCGGTGTCCTCGCCGTTGGCCGGATCGGCCAGCCGGAAACCCTTGAAACGTTGCTTGCCCGCTCCGGCGACACTTGCCTGGCGCTGCTGTGCTGCGGCATCTCCAACCATGACAATCTCGGCAGTCTGTTCAGAAACGCCGCGGCCTTCGGTGCCGATTTCGTCTGCCTCGACGGCCAATGTTGCGATCCGCTCTACCGCAAGGCGATCCGTGTTTCGGTCGGCACCGCGCTGACGATGCCCTATGCGCAGATCGGTGCGATCGAGGATGTCGTGGCAGCGCTGGACGCGGCCGGATTCGACGTTCTGGCGCTGTCTCCCGGCGGCGACGCCGCGGTGGGCACCTTCCAGCCGCACAGGCGAACCGCGTTGCTGGTCGGCACGGAGGGCGACGGTTTGCCCCAACCCCTGCTGGAGCGGCTGCGGACCTTGCGCATCGCTCAGGTGCCGACCGTCGACAGTCTCAATGTGGGGATGGCGGCAGGCATCGCCCTGCATGCGGTCGCGACCGCGATGGGACGTATCTGAGGTTTCGCTCTAGTTCTCCAGTTCGGAGCGCGCCCGGTCGGCCAGGCTCTTGCGGCCGGGGCGGGATGAATCATCCTCGCCGATCATGTTGAGCAATGGAGAGGTGTCGCCTTCGCGCTGACCGGACAGGCCGACGACAATTGCCGCGATGTCGGTGATCTCCTCGCGCAGCGCCTCGTCACCGCCGGAATCCTTCGAGGATTTGAGGTTCTCGATCAGAGCCCTCTGGCGGGCACGCAATTCGTCAACCCGTTGCTTGAGTTGCGGATCGGTCTGCATGGCGCGTCCTATGCCGTCACGGTTCGCTGCCGTTTCGGCTTTATCCGGATTCGCCGGGTCGGTCGAGGCAACGGCAGTCGGTTTTCCACCATTGGATGACGGTTTGCCGAGGCGATGGACCTCGCTGCGCATCTTGTTCAGTTGCTGGCGAAACTCCCCCGACATCGCCTTGCTTCTTTGCAGCGCGGTCTTCAGGGCGTCGATTTGCGATTCGAGCCGGTTGCCGCGTTCCTCGGCGTCCTTCTGGGCGTCATGGTGCCGATCGCTCTCGGATTGCACTTCCTGCAGCGCCGTCTTGTATTTCTCGGTGTCGGCACCGGACTCTTCGAGCGCGGATTCACGCGACTTCAGCAATTGCTCGGCCTGGTCCAGCCGGCTGTCCAGGGTTTCGACCTGAGCGAGCTTTGCCGACAGCCGCTTTTCGAGCTCGTCCGCGGCCTCGCGGCTTTGCTTGAGCTCGCTGTTTCGGGCCGCCAGCGCCGAGCGGATTTCGTCCAGTTCGGCGCCGCGTTCGTGGCCGAGCTGCTCCTCCTGTTCGAGACGCTTCTGGAGCGTTTCCGCCCTGTGTGCAGCTGCCGCAACCTCGGCCCGAAGCGCTTCCTCGTCCAGTTTTAGCCTGGATATGGTCGCCTTGAGTTCCTTTGCCGACCCCTGGCTCTTTTCCAGCGCGTCGAGTGCTTCTTCCAGCCTGCCGGAGAGCATTTCGGCCCGGCGTTCGAATTTCTCCAGTGTCTGGCGATCCTGCCTCCGGGTCCGGTCGGCGTGGTCGAGCTGCCGCCTCTGTTCTTCGATGCTGGACTGGCTGTCGACCAGCATCTGTTCGGTTTCGGCCAGTTCCGATTGCGAATTCGCCAGCTCGAGGCGCGTTTTGTCGAACTGGTCCAGTTCGAAACCGTGTTCCTGGCGGCGTTTTTCCATCGCCTCGGAAAGGGTGGCGATCTCGGCCTGCAAGTCCCGGCGGACCGATTGCAAGGCCTCGATCCTCTCTTCCGATCCTTGCAGCCGCGCTTCCGAATCGTCGAGCGACTCGCGTGCCGCGGTCAATTCCGCCCTGGTGGTTTCATGCCGCTGCAATTCGAGATCGTGTTGCTGCTGCTGTTCCTGAGCGGCCTCCGACAAGGCCGCGATTTCGTTCAGTAGCTGCTGGCGGATGACCTCGAGCGCCTCGATCTGCTCGCTGGCGCTGCCGAGATTGGCTTCGACGTCGGCCAGTTGCACGCGCGTTTGCTCATGATGCTCGGCTTCACGGCCCTGTTCGCGACGCAGTTCGTCGGCCGTTTGCGCCAGCGCCTTGATGTCCTGCTGCAACTCGAGACGGGCGTTCTCCAGCGCTTCCACCTTCTCGTTTGCCTGGTCAAGATGCGCCAGGGCGTCGGCGAGCGACCGTTGCGAGGCGGCGAGTTCCAGACGGGTCTTTTCGTGACGTTCGACTTCGAGATCGCGCTCCTTGTCCTGCTCGGCCGCGGCCTCGATCAGGTCTTTGATTTCCTGCTGCATTTCGAGGCGAACGGCCTCTAGCGCCTCGATCTGCGCATGGGCGTCGCCCAGATTGGTCTCGATTTCCGCCATCCTGGCACGGGTGTCCGCATGTCGGTCCTGCTCGAGCCCCTGCTCCTGGCGCAGTGCATCCGCGGTTTCAGCGAGCCGCTTGATCTCGCCCTGCAACTCCATGCGAACCGTTTCGAGGGCCTCGATACGTTCGTTCGCCTGGCCGAGGTTCGCCTCGACTTCAGCCTTGGCCGCAACCGCCTCGTCCTGGCGTTGCCGGGCGAGTTCCGCGTCCTGACGCAGGACATCCGCGGTATCCGCCAGGGTCTTGTTTTCCGTCTGCAGCTCCTGGCGAACGGTTTCGAGCGCTTCGACCTGTTCCTGGACATGGCCGAGATTGAGCTCGACATCGGTCAGCGAAGACTGGGCGGCGGCCAGTTCGATGCGCGTGCTGTTGTGGCGGTCCTCTTCCAGTTCGCGCTCCTGGAGCAATTCGTCAGCCCGGTGGTTCCAGTTCTTGATCTCGTCCTGCAGCTCCTCGCGCACCGTCTCGAGGGCCTCGATCTTTTCATCGGCCTCGCCGAGTTTCATCTCGGCATCGCTCAGCGTGGTCTGCACGCCGGCCAGTTCGATGCGGGTGTTGTTGTGGCGTTCCTGTTCAAGGCCGTATTCTTCCTGCAGCTCCTGGCGGACGGTTTCCAGCGCCTCGACCTTGACCTCGGTATCGGCCAGCGACGACTGCGCGCCCGCCAGTTCGATGCGGGTGTCGTTGTGGCTTTGCTGTTCCCGGTTGAACTTGCCTTCGAAATCGTGCGCCGTATCCGACATCGTCCGGAGCTCGGACTGCAGGTTCTCCTTGTCCTCTTCCAATGCGTTGATTTCGGCACGCTGGCTGACGATTTCGGTGCCCTTGGCGGCCAGGTCGATCTTCATGGATTCGACCTCGGTCGAGATCGTCACCAGTTCGGTGTTGAGCCGGTTGATCTCGTCGGTGTCGGCGCGTTTGACGCGCTCGTATTCGGTGAGATTGCTGGACAGCTTGTCGACCAGCTGCTGTTTCTTGCGGATCTCCGAACGCAGGTCGGCGGACTCGGTCGCCAGCGTTTCGATCTTCTGTTCGGCTTCGCTCTTTTTGCCCGAGAGCGCGGCGATGTCCTCGCGCAACTTGTTGGCGGCCACCTTGCCGGAGGCCACCTCTTCCTGTTCTTCGGCCAGTTGAGTGGAGAGTTTTGCCGTTTCGCTGGCGAAGCGGGCCCGCAGTAGGTCCGACTTGCCCTTGAGTTCGGAAGCGCTCAGCGGAACGGTCGCCTCAATGCGTTGCTCGGTCAGCTTGACGATGCGCCCGTAGATGGCCGGCGTGATCAGCATGCCGATCAGCGCGGCCGCCAGGAAGCCCAGAGCGAATATGAGCAGGAATTCGATCACACGGTTCTTCCGCTGTTTTATCCCCTTTGCGGCACATTCTGTTGCCCCGCACATGTGCCAGACACTGCATAAAGCACGGCCGACACAGACCGTAAAGGCCGGTCCGCGGCATTTTAATAATATGGTAACCAGCGCAAATGCGGGCGGGGCGACCGGCCTCGCCGGTCGCCCCGCCATCGAAATTCACTGCCCGGATGCCCGGACCTGACGAAAACTCAGAAGGGGTTCCAGGTCGGCCGCGCCGTGATCTTGAGATAACCCAGGTTGACGCCGAGCCGGGCGCCGATGCCGGTGCGGATGGGAACGACCAGCACCCGGCCGCCCTGCAGAACGGTCATGCCGACGCCGGCAACCAGGTAGGCCTGGCCGCTGACACCGCCGAAGCGGCCGTAGATGTCATTGGTGTTCTGCAGGTGATAGACCAGCATCATCACGCGGCTGCCCTGGCCGCCATAGTCGAAACCGACGGAAGGCCCTTGCCAGAACAGCGGATGCTCGCCGGCATTCTTGGTGTACATGCGGCCTTCGCCATAGGTCAGGCCGCCGATGAACGCTCCCGACGCCTCCTCGCCCAGAATGTAGCCGTTGGGCAGGCCGTAGCGCTCGAAGGCACGCTCCACCACCTTGGCAAGTCCGTCCGTCGCGGCGCCGAAGAACTGATGGCCGGCGTCGACCATTTCCTGCGCCGTGTAGTGCTGCGACTGCGCCGGCTGGGTGCCGGGCGCCGGAGGATAGGCGCTGGCGTCGGTCGACTGCGCCGCCGCCGGCAGGGCCGCGGCGAGAAGAACCGGAATCAGCAGCAACGACAGGCCGATGGCCGCCGCCAGAGGGCGCAGTGAGAATTTCATCGCGGTTTCTCCGTCATCACCTTAAGAAGCTGATAAATTTGTGCATCTATGATGACGGCAGGACATTAACAGTCGGTTTACCAAATGTGGTGTCATTATGGCGTTTAGCGGATAATGGGCTTTGTACACGGCTGGAAAACAGGCACAGACCGGATTTTGCTTACAGAGGAGCGGACCATGTCGTCAAATCCCAATCTCACTCTCTCAGGTCCCGATCTGGCGGCGCTGCTGTGCAGCCGGGTTTGTCACGACATCATTTCGCCCGTCGGAGCAATCAACAACGGTCTGGAGTTGCTGGACGAGGGCGGGGCGGACGAAGACGCGATGGATCTGATCCGCTCCAGCGCGCACAATGCGTCCGTGCGGCTGAAATTCGCCCGCCTGGCGTTCGGCGCCTCGGGCTCGGTCGGCGCCTCGATCGATACCGGCGAAGCCGAGAAGGCCGTCCAGGATTTCTCCAGCGCCGACAACAAGACCGAAATCACCTGGGAAGGGCCGCGCGCCATCGTCGCCAAGAACAAGGTGAAACTGCTGCTCAACCTGTTCCTGGTGGCCTACGGATCGATCCCGCGCGGCGGATCCATCGCGGTCCGGCTGGAGGATCTGGAAACCGCGCCTCGGTTCACGCTGGTCGCCCGCGGCCGGATGGTCAGGGTCCCGCCGAAATTCCTCGAGATCCAGAGTGGCTCGCTGTCGGAAGCGGTCGATGCCCATTCGATCCAGCCCTACTACACGGTTCTGCTCGCCGAGCAGGCGGAAATGACGGTCACGTCGATGGTCGGCCCGGACGAGGTTACCTTTACCGCAGTTCCCGCCTGACGCGCCGGAGGAATCCCGCCGCAATTTGACCCGCCCGGGCAACCGAAAATTAATCCTCTCTGATAACCAAATGTTGTTCTCCTTGCGCTAATTTGGCGGCCAACGGGGGCAAACAAGAGCGGGTGAGGGTGTCACGCACGATCCGGTTGCACGGTAACCTGCTCGAAACCGTTGGTTGGAAGGAGTGCCGGATATGGAACGGATTATCCTGGTCGATGGATCGGTCATCATCCGCAAGGTCGGCAAGCGTATCCTGTCGGATCTGGGCTTCCTGGTGAACGAGGCGGAAGACGCGCACAGTGCCATGGCGCTGTGCGAAGGCGGCCTCCCGGCGATCCTGGTTGTCGATTCCTGCATGGACGATGCGGCGACCCTCATTCGCGACGTGCGCGGGATGCCCGGCGGCGATGCGGTCAAGATTTACTACTGCCTGATCGAAGGCAAGCTGAAGACGATGATGCAGGGCAAGCGCGCTGGCGCCGACGATTTCCTGATGAAGCCCTTCGACCGCGAAATCCTGACCAAGACTTTTGCGGGCCCGGCGCGCAGCGCCGCCTGAAGCGACAACGCGCAGCTGTCCGAACCCTCAAACGGGCGGCGGCGCCCAATCCAGTTTTATTTTTGCATCGATGCAACAAAAAACCGCCCGGCAGCCGAGCCGGGCGGTTTTTTCGGTTGCTGAATTCGCCGGTCAGGCGCTTTCGAGAATCTCGCTGTCCTCGGGCTCGCGTAGCACATAGCCGCGGCCCCAGACGGTTTCGATGTAATTGCGTCCGCCGGCCGCCGTCGCCAGCTTCTTGCGCAGCTTGCAGATGAACACGTCGATGATCTTCAGTTCCGGCTCGTCCATGCCGCCGTAAAGGTGGTTGAGGAACATCTCCTTGGTCAGCGTCGTGCCCTTGCGCAAGGACAGGAGTTCCAGCATCTGGTACTCCTTGCCGGTGAGATGGACGCGCTGCCCGGCCACTTCGACCGTCTTGGCATCGAGATTGACCAGCAGGTCGCCGGTGGTGATGACCGATTGCGCGTGGCCCTTCGAGCGGCGGACGATCGCGTGGATGCGGGCGATCAGCTCGTCCTTGTGGAACGGCTTGGTCATGTAGTCGTCGGCGCCGAAGCCGAGACCGCGGACCTTGTCTTCGATGCCGGCCATGCCGGAGAGGATGAGGATGGGTGTTTTCACCTTGGACAGGCGAAGTGTCCGCAGAACCTCGTATCCCGACATGTCGGGCAGGTTCAGGTCGAGCAGGATAATGTCGTAGTCATACAGCTTCCCAAGGTCGACGCCTTCTTCACCGAGGTCCGTCGTGTACACGTTGAAGCTCTCCGACTTGAGCATCAATTCGATACTCTGTGCCGTGGCGCTGTCATCCTCGATTAGTAAAACCCGCATGAATTTCCCCTTTTCCGCCGCAGAAGGTTGCAACGGCCTTCTGACATCCCACGGATCCAGTCGTTGCCATCCCGAAAACTGCCATCAAATGGTTAACAAATTCTAATTCGGTATGGCAACCCTTAATGAGCTTGTAAGGTCCGTGGTGTAATCTTTTGAATCTTAAAGACAATCGTAAAACGCTTGGTTAACGATTTACTTTAAGAAACGCCTCTAACCGATTCGGTAGACTCACGAAAGATTTCTTGGATCTGGAGCCATTCATTTACCCGGCTTTAAGCGATTGGCCCTATGATTAACGATGTCCGTAAACGAAAGGTTACCAAATGGCGGATAATGCCGTTTCCCGTCGGTTTTGGGAGAGGCGCGCCATTGGGTGGTTTTGCGGGCAGGGAAGCTGTTTTGCCGGGATCTTGCGTCACGGGAGTATTGCGTAATGAAGTCGAGTGGGAGTCTCGTTCGCCTGAAGGAATTCCAGGTCAACGACAAGCGCCGCCAGCTCAACCAGATCCAGCTGATGATGGCCGAATTCGAACGGATGGCCGCGGAGCTGGAGTACCAGATTGCGGCCGAGGAGAAGAAGGCCGGGATCAGCGATCCGACACATTTTGCCTATCCGACATTCGCCAAGGCGGCGCGCCAGCGATCCGACAACCTGCAGGGCTCGATCCGTGAGTTGAAGGTTCAGCAGGATGCCGCCGAACTGGCGCTCGAAGAGGCCGAAGCCGAACTCGAAAAGGCGACGGCGCTCGAGGAGCGCGACGG
This sequence comes from Rhizobiaceae bacterium, assembly GCA_963921345.3. Taxonomy (GTDB): domain Bacteria; phylum Pseudomonadota; class Alphaproteobacteria; order Rhizobiales; family Rhizobiaceae; genus Hoeflea_A. Next base: position 398,886 of record OZ001228.1, read on the forward strand.
TCACGCGCGCGGGTCGAAAGCGGGGTAGGCCGGTTTTCGCCCCAACCCCGGACCGGCATCTGGCGCCGCCCGTCGCGATGTGCTTTGGTGACGGCATCGACGCACTCTGAAATGGTTCGGGACCTTGGTCTACCGCATTGCGCTGCCGCTGCTGTTGCTGACCGGGCCGTTTTTTCTGGCCCTCGGACTGACCCTGCCGCTCGTGCGGTTCGAAAAACTCTACTTCTTTGAAGAAACCCCTTCGCTGATCGCCATCATCACCACGCTGTGGCGCGACGGCAGCTTCGCGCTGGCGTTGTTGGTGGCGCTGTTTTCAGCCGTGTTCCCGACGGCGAAACTGTTCGCCGTTACCGTCGAGGCGGTGGCTCAAACCGGGCACCGCTTGTCGGCGACCCGCTGGCTGCCGCTGCTGTCGAAATGGTCGATGATGGACGTCATGCTGGTGGCGCTGGTGATCGTTGCCGCCAAGACCTCGGGCGTGGCCGACGCCTTCACCCAGCCGGGCCTGTGGTTCTACGCCGCATCCGCCCTTTCGGTCACCGCGGCGCACTTCCTCGTCGGCAGGGTGAACGCCGTCGAATCGGCCTATCGGTAATCTGGGAAAATCAGGTGCGGAAGGGCAACGGCGCAGGCACCGTTGCCGTCAGTGGCGGTATTGCTGAATGCGGGTGGTGCGCAGGCCGGCCAGGCCGTGGGCGTCGATCGACGCCTGCCAGGACAGGAACTCCTCGACCGTCAGTGCGTAACGCTCGCAGGCTTCCTCGAGGCTAAGCAGACCGCCGCGAACGGCAGCGACGACTTCGGCCTTGCGCCGGATGACCCAGCGGCGCGTCGTGCTCGGCGGAAGATCGGCGATGGTCAGCGGACTGCCGTCCGGACCGATCACATATTTGATTCTGGGTCGCACCATTTCGGTCATTGGACTCTCTGTACACACTCAAAGACCTAACTGGAGAACACCATACCGGTTGAGGATTAAAGATTGTCTAAACAAAGCCGGTCAACTTGTTTCAAGCTTGATTCAACTTGTGAACAATCAAGCCGAGGCAGCCCGGAAAACCCCGCCCCGCAAGGCTTTCTCAAGAGCAAAGCTTGCCGCGGGATCGGCAATTGCATATATGTTGCGCGGATGCTTGATGGGCGCCTTGAACGCCTTTGAACGCGGACGAAAAACGTGAACACACTGGATATCGACAATAGGCCCGAAGACACGCGGGTCGTCGTCGCCATGTCGGGCGGCGTCGATTCGTCGGTCGTGGCCGGCCTGCTGGCACGCGAAGGCTATGATGTCGTCGGCGTGACGCTGCAGCTCTATGACCACGGTGCCGCCGTGCACCGGGCCGGCTCCTGCTGCGCCGGCCAGGACATCGACGATGCGCGCCGCGTCTCCGAAACCCTCGGTATTCCGCATTACGTGCTCGACTACGAAAAGCGCTTCCGCGAAGCCGTGATCAACCCGTTCGCCGAAAGCTATGTCGCCGGCGAGACGCCGATCCCCTGCGTTGCCTGCAACCAGACCGTCAAGTTCGCCGATCTGCTGAAGACGGCGCGCGAACTCGGCGCCGACGCACTGGCGACGGGACACTACATCCGCTCGCGGGCCAACGGCGCCCACCGGGCGCTCTACCGGCCGATCGATTCCGACAAGGACCAGAGCTACTTCCTGTTCGCCACCACCCAGGAGCAGATCGACTTTTTGCGCTTTCCTCTGGGCGACCGCTCCAAGGCGGAAACCCGTGCCATCGCCGCGGAGATGGGCCTGACCGTCGCCGACAAGGCGGAAAGCCAGGATATCTGTTTCGTGCCCCAGGGCCGCTACAGCGACATCATCGCCAAGCTCAAGCCGGGAGCCGCCCATGGCGGCGACATCGTGCATATCGACGGCCGGCTGCTCGGCCGCCACGAAGGCATCGTCAACTACACGATCGGCCAGCGGCGCGGCATCGGCGTCGCTGTCGGCGAGCCGCTCTATGTCGTGCATCTCGACGCGCCGACGGCACGGGTGATCGTCGGGCCGCGGGCAGCACTCGAAACCCGCCGGCTGTTCCTGCGCGACATCAACTGGCTGGGCGACGAGGCCGCAGACCGGCTGCCGGCCGAAGGATTCGCCTGCTTTGCCAAGGTCCGCTCGACGCGCCCGCCGCGACCGGCGACGGCTTGGTATCGCGATGGCAGCCTGATGGTCGAGCTGGCCGATGCCGAGGACGGCGTGGCGCCGGGACAGGCCTGCGTGCTCTACTCGACCGACGGCGACAATTCTCGTGTTTACGGCGGCGGCTTCATCGCCCGGACGGAGCGCACCGACGAGGCCGAACGGCTGTTGCAGACGGTGCTGTCGACCGGCAGGGCTGTCACGGAGCCGGTTCAGACCCACTGAACCGGCACAGGATCGCTGACATGAAAAAGGCCGGCTTCCGTTTGAAGCCGGCCTTTTTCATGTTCGGATAAGATGCCGTTATTCGGCGGCGACCGCCTGTTGCGAGCCGACGAAGTCCTGGACGGCGCCGATGATGCGATCCTGGTCCGAGCGTTCCAGATAGGGATGCATCGGCAGGCACAGGATGGTGTTGGGCAGCTGCTCCGTCACCGTCATCTGGCCCGGACCGACCGGGTGATGGGCGTAGGCCGGCTGCTGGTGCAGCGGCTTGACGTAGTAGATCACCGACGGAATGTCCTGATCGGCGAGGTGGGCCTTGAGGCCGTCCCGGTAGGGCGTCTCGATGGCGAACTGCGCCCAGGCCGAACGCATGCCTTCCGGCAGCCGCGGCACCCGCACGTAGTCCTTCAGGTGTTCGCAGTAATAGTCGACGATCGCCTGGCGCGATTCGAGTTCTTCGTCGAAGATCGCCAGCTTCTCCAGGAGGATTGCCGCCTGGATCGTGTCGAGGCGGGAATTCAGGCCGACATGGATGTTGTCGTACTGGCTCTCGCCCTTGCCGTGGAACGCATAGGAGCGCAATTTTTCCATCAGCGCGTCGTCATTGGTGAACATGGCGCCGCCGTCGCCGTAGCAGCCGAGCGGCTTGGCCGGATAGAAGCTGGTGGCGGCCACATGGCCGAAGGAGCCGCAGCGGCCGCCGCGGGTCGCGCCGCCGATGCTCTGGGCGGCGTCGGAAAGCACCAGCAGGCCGTGTTTGCGGGCGATGGCATCGATGGCCGCGTAATCGGCCGGCGTGCCGAACAGGTCCACCGGAATGATGCCTTTCGGCGTCAGACGCCCTTCGGCGATGGTCGCCTCGATGGCGTCCTCCAGGTGGGTGGGGCTGAGATTGTAGGTGTCGTGCGAGATCTCGACGAATACCGGCGTGGCGCCGACCAGTGCGACCACCTCGGCCGTTGCGGCGAAGGTAAAGGACGGCACGAAAATCGCGTCGCCCGGGCCGATTTTGTGGGCCAGCAGCGGAATCAGCAGCGCATCGGTGCCGTTGGCGCAGCCAATGGCATGCTTGACGCCGACATAATCGGCTATGCGCTGTTCGAATTCTGCAACTTCGGGCCCCAATATATAGCGCCCGTCATGCAGCACCTTGGATACGGCCTGCTCAAGGCGGGCAGCAATCCGCGCTCGCTGCGCGGCAAGATCGATAAATTGCATATGTGTACCAGTCCCCCTGCGGCCAAAGCCCTTCACCGCGTGTCGGAATTTCAAGTCGGGCCATGCCGGTGTCCGGAACCCTTTAATCCGGTGTTCGGCCCCTCAACCTACCGAAACCTTCAAAACCAGGCGTTAAACGACCGGCATGGCCATCTGAATCTAGCTAATACGCTGTCTTTTCATCAATATCCAGCCCCGCCGCCATCACACTCCGGGGCAAAATGTAACTGCAGGTGATCACGATTTGTTATCGCCTGCAACGATTGCACAAGCTTCAGTCGTGGGTCACCGTGCCGGCCGACAGAATGCGAATCACCGCCAGTCCCTCGGCGGCCGGGGTGCGCGGCTCGGCCTTGCCGCGGATGCAGTCGATGAAATGCTGGTCTTCGCGGGTCAGCGGCAAACCTTCGGGAATGGCGATGTAGCGCGGTTCGGCGGTCTCGAACTGCCATCCGGCGTCGTCCTTCCAGACGCGATGGTCGTAGATCGCCAGCTTGCTGTCCCAGGGCAGGGTGTCCTCGAAGACCGCCATGGCCTTTTCGCCGATCACCGTCAGCCGGCGTTCCCGGTAGGGATTGAGCCGCGAGGCGAAGACATGGCTGCAGATGCCGCCGGGAAAGGTCAGGTGCAGATGGGCGAAATCGCTGAGATGGTTGATGGCCGCGGAGCCTTCGCCGCGAATGGTCGACGGCTCCTCGCCGGTCAGCGCCAGGATCAGCGACAGATCGTGCGGGGCGATGTCCCACAGCGCATCGTTTTCGGAATGGAACTTGCCGAGGCCGAGGCGATGGGCGTGAATGTACTGGATGGCGCCGAGCTCCCGGGCCGCCGCCATCTCCGCCAGCGCCTCGAAGGCCGGGTGGTAGCGCAGGACATGGCCGGTCATCACCACCAGTCCGGCCTTGCGGCCGGCTTCCACCACCTTTTCGGCGTCGGCGATGTTCAGCGCGATCGGCTTTTCCACCAGCACATGTTTGCCGGCGGCGATCGCCGCCAGCGCGTTGTCGGCGTGAAACTGCGGGGGCAGGGCGAGGACGACGGCGTCGATATCGGGCGTATCGAGGATTTCCCGGGCGGTCATGACCGGCACGTCGAATTCGCCGCCGATCGCGACGGCGCGTGCCGAATCGGCGTCCGCCACGGCCGCGAGCGCGCCGATTCCGCTGAGTGTCCTGACGTGATTTCGGCCCCAATAGCCGCAGCCTATGACTGCGACGGCCGGCATGCTGGCCATTGCGCTGATCCGCAGATATCTGACTTCCGGCCTGCAATATCGACAGCGCCTGAGCCATGCAAGTGGGGGCGGGCGTTTTGCCGCAAGCTTTTGCTTGACACCGGCGATGGCCCGCCATTATATCGCGCCGTTCCCGGCGGGGTAGCTCAGTTGGTTAGAGCAGCGGAATCATAATCCGCGTGTCGGGGGTTCAAGTCCCTCCCCCGCTACCAAGTTTCTTAATTTTATCGGGTCTTCGTCGAATACGGGGGCATCCGTATATGATCTGCAGTCTGTGGGTCATTTCTGTATCAGATTTCTGCTTCTTTGTGTGGGGGGGTCTCTCATTCTGGACAAACGGTTTTTGGGAGGTTTCTGAAAAATATCGTTGTGTCGCAATGCGTTAGGAGACTTGCGTAACATTATTGCTTTCGGACAAAAATGAGAAGAATGAGAAAAATCGACGCATTCTTTCGGACAAAATGAGAGGAAAACGAGAGAAAATGAGTGGGGTTTCGGCACGTGGCAAACCCCCAGGAAACAAGGGCAAGAGGGAATCCGCGCGGTAGAGTCACCAGCGACAAGGTGTTCCAGCCTAATCTGCATAGCCTGGAACTAACTGTTCCACCATACCGAACCTGTTCCACCCTGGGTTAAGAGACTGTTTTTATAACGCTATTTACCTCCAACTGCATCAAGAAGGAGTTGGCCAGCATGGAACGACAACGGGGTTAGCCTGCCAGCACATGCAGCAGTGCAAGACACAGTGTCACGAATTGCGATAGCCGCGCGGGACACGTTCCAGGAATTCTATAAACTCCCGATGGGCATCGTAGGCGATCCACAAGCATATTCCAGCGACACCGGCCGTGATCCCAATTGCCACCGCAAGTGCGATCGTGCCGAACAAGCCCATACTGCCGAGCCGGCGCCAGTGTTCGATTGCAACCAACAAAACAAAAATAACCATGGCGATCATAAAGATCGTCATTGCTGCGGCCGTTGATGTGTCGCTGTTTCCAACCAAAATTGTGTAGTCCAGTCCAAGGCTACGGCCGACCCAACGGTCCACCACTCCAAACGACGCGGCCGTGGATGATCACCTTGTCAGACAGTTCCCCGGCTGGGACGAGAAGGTGTTCATAGGCGCTGTTGTCGGACAGGATCTTCAGATCACCGTTGAGCACGGTCTGCAGACGCTTGATCATGACCATGCCGGTGACGGTGAGAACGAAGACGCCACCCAGCGATATCGCGTCGGTATTGGCACCCGTGTCGACGAGCAGCAAATCACCGTCGCGCACAGTTGGCTCCATGCTGTCGCCGCGCGCTTCCAACACGACGACTTTCCCTGGATTGGAAGTGTACTTTAACAGCCAGTTCCGAGAGACGGTGAGTATGCCCGAAGCATCGCTGTGCTCGACCAGCGCTCCATGACCGGCGGATGCCTGGATATCATAGCGCGGAAGGACGATCGTATTGCCGTCTGCATTTCTGCTTGCGGTTACCGGCGAGGGACGGCGCGGCGCCTTTCCAAATGAACGGCTACTCTTGGCGACACTGGTCCGGCTGTCTTTTGCGCGGCCAAACATGACCGCACTGGTACACGAACGATATCTTTGCATGAAGCCATGCTAACGGTCCCGATCGTGCGCGAGTCTTATGGTTTCGAAAGCTGCCGCGTTTGCACTCGGGTGCAGGTGCTACCGCCGCCCACTCATTGGCCCGCCCGACCAGACGACGCGACCATGGATGATGACCTTATCGTCCCGTTCCTCTGCCGGAACCGTTTCGGCCTCATAGGCTGTGTTGTCGGACAGGATCCTGAGATCGCTGTTGAGCATGATCTGCAAGCGCTTGATCATGATCATTCCGGCGACGGACAGAATGAAGACGCCGCCGGCGGCCACGGTGTCGTTGTCGACCGACATCTCGACGAGGAGCAGGTCGCCATGGCGCACCGTCGGCTCCATGCTGTCACCCCGTGCTTCGATCACCACGACCTGCGCAGTGCCGGAAACATAACGAGACAGCCATTCACGCGAGACCGTCAGATAGTCGACAACGGCATGATCATGCGCCAGCGCACCATGGCCGGCGGAGGCTTCAATGTCATAGCGTGGCAGTGAGATCAAACCCGTCTCTTGCCCGTCCACCATGTCTCGTTTGTCTGGAGTGATCTGTGCAACAACTGCCGAACTGCCTTCGCGCGGCGGACCTATATAGAACTCGAGGCCGAGGGCGTCGCATAGACCTGTCAAGTTTGCGACTTCGGGTAATTTGCCCTCGTTAGTCAGGCGCGAAACGAGCTTTGGGCTCTTGGACGCTTCGAGCGACAAGGCCTTCGGACTCCTGGTGTCGTTCTCGACTGCAGCTGAGATAACTCGGACAATTTCCTTCGTGCGCATGGGTCATTTGTGACCCTTAAGGACGGCGTTGACAAGGGACATATGTGTCCCTATCGTGAGGGTCATGTATGACACCTTATCGATTTTGCGTCTGCAAGCTTGCTACTGCAAAGCGGTTTCAGTGGCCCCGTCCACGCTAGCAAAAAGGATTGGCCGCCTCTCAGGCAAGTTCTTTAGCCGTCTTCGTGCAGGTGCAAGTTGCACCATCGCTACCTACAACCGAGTTCTCCAGTGGTTCTCCGACCACTGGCCCACCGATCTCGTCTGGCCCTCCGACATCCCCCGTCCCGAACCATCCCCAGACTCTCCCGCGGCGAAGGAGGCGGCGGCACAAGGCTGATGGTTTTCGGTTCCCGACACCGCGGCGGGCCAGGCCGGCCTTGTTCTTGATCCCCATCCTCCCAAGACGAGCCGGCCGCAACCACAACGAAAGGAAGTGCCCCGATATGACCGACACCAAACCCATCTCCCGCGCCCATGCCTGGGCCTCCGGCCTGATCGAATTCCGCGACCGCTTGCAGCCCTGTCCTGAGGGTGCCTTGCCGCTTCCCGATGTCCCGCGCTGCGTGATCGAAGTCCGTGCCCGGCGATCCTATGACGGCCGGTCGCTCCTGGTGCCGGGCGTGCCGGAGGCGGAAAGCCCCGCAGAGGAAATCAAGGCGCTGGGGCGCTTTTGCGATTTTCTGAAGACAGAGGCGGCCTGAACTGATGGGCCAGTCGGAACCGCCGGTCAACGTCATCATGCGCAAGATCGAGGCCATATGCAATGGTTCTGGGTACTGTGTAGACGCACACATCAAGGCGATCCTGGCGTTCCGGTCAGAACACGCTTCGGAGGACTTGATCGAGGCGCTCGCGGGTGTCCTGTGGGTTGCTCTAGAGCGGCGGCGGAATTGCGAGAGCCTCCTCCGCGGCGAATTCGATGAGCCGGCTGTCGCATGCGCCCTTGAAGGCGCCAGAAAACCGCTGCTCTGCGAGTCCGGCGCAGGCGTCTACTGCTATCGCTGCAGGCGTTTTGTCATCGTTTGGCAAAGAACGGTTGAACCGCGGAGTGGCACTCCGTGATGCGGCAACCAACGCGTGAGGGCGAAAATGCGTAAGCTTGACGCTCTGGCCCTACCGAGACCAGCCCGATAACCCGCGACCTCACCATGGACGTGGAAAGATCATGAATATCTGACCCCCGCGGAATTGGCCGATCTTCGCTTGGAGGGCTTTCCTTCGAGTGCAAGGGGCGTGAGCAAAATCGCCATACGCGACGGCTGGCGAGAATCGGGCTCACAAAATGCACGCATTCGCCGAGCCAGTGGCGGCGGGTGGGAATACCACGTCAGCTGCCTTCCGGAAGCAGCGCAGCGTGACTTCCTGCAGCGTCACAACGCAACCAAAGCCAAGACTCCGACCGCTGAGCGCGCGGAACCCGAGCCGGCCCTCATCGAGCCCTCACCGGACACGATATCGGCACGCCGCGCTCGTGTGATGGATGCCCGCGCGGCTGTCTTGCGCGAGGTCGACCGTCGTTCGGCGGTGGATGGGCGAAGCCGTCGCCAGGCCATCATGTCGCTGGTTGCGGATGTTAGGCGGGACTTGCAGACACTTGCTGCCGGCCGCAACGACCAATGCGTGTTGCCGGATGAATTTCTCCAGCTGGCGCTGATCGCCAATGATCGCGGCAAGGGGAAGAAAGGGCTGTCGCGCTCCAGCATCTACGGATGGACCAAGGCCTTTGAAGCCGACGGCGTCAAAGCCCTGGCTCCGGAGCCGACCAGGCCGGAACAATCTTTGTTCGAGATTTATCCCTGGCTGACGCCGTTTCTGCGTTTTTATGCGCAGCCGTCGAAGCCGACGATCGCCCATGCGCTCGACCGGTACGCAAAGAGCCCCGACCGGGTGGGCGATGTTCCGTCTTACGACCAGGTGCGCCGTGCGTTGAAGTCGCTGAAGGGCACGCCGGACCATCTGCTGGCCTTCAAGGGGCGTGAGGGGCCGTTGGCGCTGAAGGCGCGGCTTGCCTATGTGGCGCGGTCGACGCAAGGAATGGAGCCCGGCACCATCTACACGGCCGACGGCAAGACGTTTGACGCCGAAGTTCAGCATCCGATGAGCGGCAAGCCGTTCCGTCCGGAGATCACCACGGTGCTGGACGTGGTGACACGCAAGGTGGTGGGCTGGTCGGTGGCGCTCGACGAGAATGCCGAAACGGTTGCCGATGCGATCCGTCACTCGGTCGAGACCTGCGGCATACCGGCGATTTTCTACAGCGACCGCGGCAAGGGCTACAGGAACCAACGCATCAGCATGACGACGCTGAGCCTGTGTTCGCGCCTGGGGATCTCGGCGACCCATTCGCTGCCTTACAACTCGCAGGCGCGCGGCGTCATCGAGCGCGCCCATGGCACGATCTGGAACCGGCTGTCGAAAGAGTATCCGAGCTACATGGGCAAGGACATGGACCGGGAAGCGGCCAAGCGGGTGCATCGGGACTCGCGCAAGGCGCTGGCGATCATCGAGAACAGGAAGCAGGTCATCGACCCCGAGACGCAGGCGAAGTCGCATTTCACCTATGCGAAGCTGATCGTCGGCTGGCAGCAGTTTCTCGATGATGTGGCGGCGGCGGTGGAGGCCTATAACGACACCCGCCATACGGGTCTTGCCCGCATTCGCGACCCCGAGAATGGCCGGATGCGCCATCCGTCGCCGAACGAGTTGTGGGCTCAGTTCGAGGCAACCGGCTTCCGACCGTTTGAGCTGAATGAAGGCGAAGGCGACGATCTGTTCCGGCCTTACGTCAAGCGCCGCACGCGCCGTGCGCTGATCGAGCTGCATACGAACGAGTATTTCTCGCTGGATCTGGAGCCCTGGCACGGCATGGACGTGCTGGTCGGCTTCGACATCCACGATGCCGGCAAGGTGTGGGTGCGCGAGATCGCCATGGTCGACGGCAAGCAGGAGCCGGGCCCGCTGATCTGTGTGGCCGAGTTCGCCGGCAACAGGCAGCGATACGTGCCGGTCAGCTATCAGAGATTGGCCGAGGAAAGACGCCGAGCCGGCCGGCTGAAGCGCAACAACAACAAGATCGAGGCGATCGAGGCCGAGGCGCGGCCGCAGCTGGAAGCGCAGCATATGGTGGTGATGCCCGATGTCGCGCCCGCGCCCGTGTCCGATCCGGTACCCGTTCATGCCAAGACCGCAACAACGCAGGACGATGCCAGGCAGGACCGCGTCGTGAACCTGGCGGATGCGAAGCGTGCGAAGAAACGCGTGCCGGCCGATCAGTACGAACTGGCGGATCACTGCATAGCCCATCCGGAAGAGATGACGCCCAACCAACGGCGCCTGCTGGTGCAGCTCTTCAACTCTCCATCGGGAAGGGAACTTTACGAACTGAAAGGCGGCAAGGTCGACGACCTTCGCAATCTTCTGACCTCGACCGCCTCCAGTTCTTCGTCCGCCCTCCAATCAAGCAGACAGGTCAGACAAGGGGATTCTACATGAGGCCGACCTTCGTGAAAACCCAAAACTATCGGCGCTTCATGGGCGCGCTCGAGGCGCTGGAGGCGCGCGGCGCCGAGGAATGCTGCCTGGTGGTGGTCGACGGACTGCCGGGCCTCGGCAAGACCACCATTCTCAGCCGCTGGGCCGCCGACAACGCTTGCGTCTATCTGCGCGCCAAGGTGGAATGGTCGCCTTACTGGCTCCTGGGCGAGCTGTTGAAGGAAATGCGCATCGAGCCGCCGCACGGCTACGAGAAGCGCTTCGGCGCGGCGTTGCAGGCGCTGGGCGAGCGGGCGCACAGCGCCGAGCTCGCCAATCGCGAATTCGCGGTGGTCATCGACGAGGCCGACCATATCAGTTCCAGGGGCAAGCTGGTCGATACGGTGCGCGACCTGTCGGACGTGTGCGAGATCCCGTTCATCCTGGTCGGCATGGGTCGCATCCGGGACAATCTGAAGCGCTTCCCCCAGACCATGAGCCGCATATCGCGTTATGTGCGCTTCGAGCCCTCCGACCAGGCCGACGTGCAGCGGTTCCTGGACGAACAGTGCGAGGTGAAGGTGGCCGCCGACCTGACGGATTTCGTCACCCGGGTGACGGGCGGCTTCAACCGGGAGATCCGCGAGGCCATCGTGGCGATCGAGCGCTTCGGCTTCCGTTCCTCGCCGGGCGAAGACGGCCTGACCATGGCCGACATGTCGGGCGAACTCCTGGTCAATGACCGGCGCACGGGACAGCCCGTCCACGTTCCGGAGACGCGCTGATGGCCGACACCCACCAGACCCGCGTCCTTCGCGCCCTGCCTGACGCCTGCAAGACGCTACGGGTGTTGAGCCGGGAACTGGCTCTCACCCATCGCCAGGTGAGCGATGCGGCCTCGGCATTGATCGGCAAGGGCCTGGTCGAACGTGTCGAGGCCGGGTGTTTCCAACTGACATGGGAAGGCGAACAGGCCGTCGCGGACGGCTTCGCGATCACCTCCGGGCCCAATGCGCCCCATGACGGCGCGCGCCGGCCGATGCGCGACACGCTGCGCCAGCGCGCCTGGAACGCGATGCGCATCCAGCGCAGTTTCACCATCAACGATCTGCTGATGGCCAGTACCCACGGAACGGAGCGGGACGCCGTCAGCAATCTGCAGCGCTATCTCGGCGCCCTTGCGAGAGCCGGCGTGGTGCGGCGCATGCGGCGGCGCGCTGCGGGAACGCGGCCCACCTCCAACGGCTTCCTGAAGTATCAGCTGCTCAGGGACCTGGGCGAGATCGCTCCGACGATCCGCCCGGCGAGCGGCGTACTTCATGACCACAATAGCGGTGAGGAGTTGGCGCTGTGAGTGACTTCATGGAGATCCTGAAGCGTGAGGTCGCTTCCACCAGCGTCGCCGCCGTGGCGCGCAGGATCGGTTATGCGCGCAGTTCGGTGTCGAACCTTTTGAACGACAACTATCCGGGCAGTCCGCGCAAGATCGGCGCGAAGATCCTGGAAGTGTTTTCCGCCGACATCAGCTGCCCGTTTCTGAAGCGCGACATTGCGGCCGCCGAATGCCGCGAAGCCCGCGAGGCGCCGATGCCGACGAACAATGCCCGCCGGCTGCGCCATTGGACGGCCTGTCGGAGATGCCCGAACAATCCCGGCCCTGCATCGCCGCGGCTGAAGCGGGCGCACGACCGGAGGAACCGCTCATGAAACACGTATCGGCACGTCCCGAACATGAGGTACTGCGGCGCGGCCTTATGGACTACATCGCCGAGCGCCATCCCGAACTGCCCGGCGAAGACGTGCTGGCCGTGGTCGCACAGCTGCTCGGCCGTCTGGTGGTGATGCAGGACCCTGACGGGGTCCGTTCGGGCGCGGTGCTGGACACGGTCAACGGCAATTTCGTCATCGGCCAGCGACAAGCCAGTGCCGCACTCGGCAAGGGAAGAACCCGCCATTGAAAGGAGTGATCTGATGACTGCCTCCAAAGAAGCCGCCCCCAGGCAAGCGAAGCGACGCCGTGCAGAGAAGGGCGACAAAGTCGCCCCGGAAAACACCCGGATTGCACCAACGCTGACATGCGCAGACACCGAGCGCGACGAGGCACTGCAATGTCTGAGAAATGCCGCGGAGTCCATCGTGCCGGCCATGAGCGCTCTGGAGCGCAACCAATTTCTTCATGACGTCGGCTTCATCGCGGAGCTCGAGCGGATCGAGGCCTCGCTCGAGGCCAGGCGGTCGGGCGAAGCGCTCGATCGCCTGCGCCGGTTCATCCGTCCCGTATGGATGGCCGGCCCCTCGGGCCCTGCGGTGGAGAGTGATCCGGAACATCAGGGCGAGAGGGGTGGTCATGCCCCGTGATCCTCTGCTCGCCCAGATCCACATCGCTAGGAAAGACCTTGGCCTTGGCGATGACGTTTACCGTGACGTGCTGGAGCGCGTGACCGGCAGCCGCTCATCGGCCGGCCTGAGCGACACCAAGCGCAAGAAGGTCATCCGTGAGTTTCGCCGCATGGGCTGGAACGGCGGGTGGAAGCGTCGGGCGGACCCGACGGGGAAGCGTCGGGGAGACCCGGCGGGGTCCGGCCGCAGTCACTCGCACAAGGGCTATATCCGCAAGATTTTCGCCCTGTGGAAGGAGATGCAGCGGCTCGGCGTCTGGCGCGGCGACGACGTCGCCAGCCTGCGGGCTTTCGTCAAGAAGATGACGGGTTGCGACGACCCCGAATGGCTGACCTGGCCACAGGCCCGCAACGTGATCGAAGCCCTGAAGAAAATCAAGGAGAGAGCCCAATGACGAGTTTTCCACTCACCCTTCAGAAGGACATCGAGGCGGCGCGGATGACGCTGCTGCGCCGCCGTGCCTATGTCGCCTCCATAAAGGACGTCTTCGACCTCGAAGGTGGTGTCGACGCTTCGATAAGCTCTTTGGACAGGCGTTTCGTCGAGGATTTCGCCGGTCAGGCCACCGACGAGCAGCGTTCGCGCTTTTTCAAGGAAGCCCCGGCCGAACTGGCCGCGGCCTTCGTGCTGACGGTGCCGGAGGCCGATCGTGCCTCGGTGATCGCGATGCTGGCGCGGTTCGACCGCGAGCTATTCGCCAAGTTGCTCGAGGGCTTTTGAAATGCGCCCGGGGATTTTCGGATGGTCTTTGTGCTTTTCCAACTGCGCTTTCAGGTCAGCGATCAGTTCGTCCCGCGACATGTTGGATTGGGTTGACAGTCTATCGCGTGTAGCACGCCCGATCCAGATTTCGCCAGCGAATAAAGAACCCGCAAGTTGGTTTGCCAAGGCGTCCATCCTGGCCAGAAACTCAGCCTTCTTCATTGGAATGCTCCTTAACGTTTTGTTCCATTGCGCGGAACGTTTTGGGGTCGCACGGCAGGTGTTCAGACCTGCCGTGCACATCTTTCCTGCCCGATTCTTCGAGCGGATTACATCTCAACTAGTTCAGTCAAATCGCGTTAGGGAGGGCTTGTGATGTGTAGCGCCTATCCCCTGTCGCAAGAGGTCCGGCGGCTGCTCGACCAGCTGCGTCCGTATCTCGGTCGTGGGCTGCATCTCGACCGCGACGAGACCTGGGGCCTGCTCCACTATCTCGGCGTGCTCGGCGCCAATATCGAGAAAATGGAACAGGAACTGGCAATCCACCGGCTTGGCGACAGCGAACGGACGACCCGTGTGACATTCGACGACCTGTCGCCGGATTTCCTCAAATCGAGCGAGGCCGACAACGTCGTCCGGTTGCCTGTCGCCGCAAGACCGTCAAAGGCCGGAAAACCATGATCTGGGACGATGACATGGTCCGGCGCTGTGTTGCGCTGAGACAGACGGGCCGCACCTACGATGCGATCGCGGCGGAGCTGGGCGTCAGCCGCGGTGCCGTGGCGGGCTGTCTGCGCCGGCATCGGAAGAATCGCGGGGTCAGGCACCCTCCGATGAAGACGGCGCGCAACCGTGGGGTTCTCCCGAAGCATACCGTCCAGTCCCACGTGGTGTCCGTTGCGGTCGCCGATCTGCTGAAGAAGCTGGTGATCGCCGGAACGGAGTTGAAGCAGGCGCGGTTCGGTCCCGGCGAACGCGCCAAGACCATCGCCTTCCAGAAGGCGGCCGAAGCCCTGGTCGATCGCCTGTGGCAAGCGCAGCGACGCCGTGCAGAGAAGGGCGGCGAAGCCGCCCACTCCCCGATGCCCAAACCCAACACAAAGGAGACGGTCCGATGACTGAGAAAAAGGCCAAGCGCCTGGCGACCAACTATCCGGTTCCGCAGAACCGGGATGACTGCGATGCCATGATCCGGCAGCTCGGCGATCTGCGTCGCGATATCGCCCGCATCGAAGCCGACATGAACGATCGGCTCGCCGGTATCAAGGAACGGTTCGAAGAGCGCGCCGAGCCGCTTCGCGACAAGGCCGACGAGCTGCTCTCCGGCATCGAACACTACTGCGCCACCAATCGCGACGATCTGACCGGCGGCGGCAAGGTCAAGTTCCACCGTTTCAAGAACGGCGACGTCAACTGGCGCAAGCGGCCGTCGAGAGTGACGCTTCGCGGCACCGAGGCGGTGATCGAACGGCTCAAGGAACTCGGCCTCAAGCGCTTCATCCGCACCGCCGAACAGGTCAACAAGGAAGCCATTCTCAGCGATCCGGACGCCATCAAATCCGTCAAGGGTATTTCCATCGGATCGGAAGGCGAGGACTTCGTGGTCGAGCCGTTCGAAGCCGAACTCAACGGGGCGAAGGACTAACCTGGTGGGTGTGCTGGTGGCGGCGGAACCGGACCTGTTCGGCTGGCGCGCGCTGGCCGAGTTGCGGCGGCTTCGCGCCGACCCAGGCAAGCGAAGCGACGCCGTGCGCAGAAGGGCGACAAAGTCGCCCCTGGTCGAGCGGATCGCCCGCCTGCCTGTCCACTCCCACCGCCGTGTCGTTCTTCAGGTGCGTCTGCAGATGCTTGTCGTGGAGATCCTGAAACTGGAGCAGCAAGATGATCGCTGAAACGAGGCAAGCGAAGCGACGCCGGAAGGGCGACAAAGCCGCTCTGCCCGTGAGCGATCGCGCCGTGCTGCGTTGGCTGCAGCGCCACGGCTTCGTCGACGTGGAGGCGGTGCGCGAGCAGATCTACCGGGAAACCCGCGAAGCGTTAAACAGCGGCGCGTCAAAGGTCACGGTTAACGGCACGCAATACCGCATCCGGAACGGCATGGTGGTCACGCTGGTCGACAGGCGCAAGGCCGGCGCTCCGTTGAAATGGCCGCGCCAGGGCGCCGGGGTGCAGCGGCGGTGACGCAGTGGCGCGGAGACATGGCCGATGTCGCCAGGACCTGCGGCGACGATGTGGCGCGAGAGCTTTGCGACAAGCTTCCGGGCATTGACCTTTATGTGCCGAGCAAGTTGACCGGGAAAGATCATCTCCTCAATCGCATCGACCGGGCGATTGCCGAGCGCCTGATGGCCGGGCTCGGCGGAGGCGAAGTCAGGATCCCCGCCAAACGCAGGTCATGGCGCGAGACCTTCGAACTGGTGGAGGCTCTCGTCGACCAGGGCTTGACCACACAGCAGATCGCGCTGCAGTTGGGCATCACGCAATCCTACGTGTTCCGGGTCCGGCACAAGGCCGGGGCCATCAAAATATCCCGCAAGCCAGACCCGCGACAACAATCCATCTTCCATCTCCTCGATGAGGACGATAGCCGGTAAAGGCACGAGCGAAGCCAGGCCGTGCCAGAGGCAAGCGAAGCGACGAGTCTTCCCGAAGTCTTTCCCGCCGCTTCACTTGCACTTTGATCCGACCAGGCCATGATGGGGCGCTTCGGCAACCCATTTTTCCCCTCAACCAGTTCAGATATTTTCATCCTCCGGCTGCGACTAGATTGGCACCGGCGGACTTTTGCCGCCCTCTCCGACGCCTGCGTTCAGCCTGGAGCATGCCATGAAAACGGTTCGCGAAATTGCCGAAGACATCGTCGGGCGCGAGGGCGGTTATGTGAACGACCCGGACGATCCCGGTGGTGCGACCAAGTTCGGGGTGACGATCCACACCATGCGGCGGCTGGGGATGGACCTCGACCGCGATGGCGACGTGGACGCGCGCGATGTGCGGGTACTCACCCGCGAGCAGGCAGTCGATATCTTCATCCGCCACTATTTCGACAAGCCGCGCATCAACCTGCTGCCGGAGCCGCTGCGGCCGTCCGTCTTCGACATGTATGTCAACGCCGGCGGCAACGCGGTGAAGATCCTGCAGCGCCTGCTCGGAGAGTTCGGCGAAAAGGTGACGGTCGATGGCGCGCTGGGGCCGGCGACGGCCGCCGCTACGCGCCGGGCCTTCGCCAGCGCCGGCCATCACCTGGTCGACGCCTATGGGATTGCGCGACGCAACTACTATTTCCGCATTGCCGATCGTCGCGCCGCCAGCCGCAAATACGCCCGCACCCGTGCCGGCGGCAAGGGCGGCTGGATCAAGCGGGCGGAGGAATTCATCAGTCCGCAATTCCACCTGAGCGAGGCTCAGTTCAAGCACCGGGTGTCGGCATGGGGGTAAGACAATGATCGCAACGATCCTCGGCGCTCTATTCGGCGGCAGGCGCAACGTGATCGCGGAAACGGCGGGCGTGTTCCGCGAGAATACCGAGGCAGGGGCACAGCGACGCGCGCAATACGCGCAGGCCGCCCTGTCGCAATATGCAGCCGAGTTCAGCCAGGCACGACGCGGACTGTTCGATCGCTTCATCGACGGGTTGAACCGCCTGCCCAGGCCACTGATGGCGCTCTCGACCTTTTTGCTGCTCGGCTCGGCCATGTTCGATCCGCTGTGGTTTGCCGAGCGCATGCAGGGTCTGACGCTGGTGCCGGAGCCGCTGTGGTGGCTCATGGGCACGATCGTCGCGTTCTATTTCGGCGGCCGCTTCCAGGCCAAGAGCCAGGACTTCAAACGCGCGGCGGCCGAGACCGCTGCGCTGGTGCCGAAGGTCATGGAGAACATTTCGCAGTTACGGGCGCTGCGCCATGACAGCCCCGGTGTCGCCGATACCGGCAGCGATGCGGCGCTGAGCATGACGGCCGTGCAGGGTAGTGAACTCAGCGACAATGCCGCCGTGCGCGCCTGGCAGGAGAGCGCAAATGGCAAGAGGACAGGAAAATGACACCGGATGAACTCATGAAATTCGTCGACAACCTCATGGCAACCATCAGGGCCCTGCGCGAAGAACTGTCCGCGATGCTTGCGGACAATGCCGCCTTGCGGGCCGAACTGGGCCTGCCGGCGGCTGAAATTCCGGACGCGGATACCCCGGACGTTGCCGTTCCGGAAGCGAATACGGTGTTGCCCGCGCCCGACAGCAGCCCGCCCGAAAGCCCGCAAATCGACCTCGAAAATCTTCCGGTGACGCAGATGATGGTCCAGCACGAGGACGATTACCTGATCAGAACCGATCCGGAGGACGTCAGGACCAACTACATCCTGAGCCAGAACGCGCCGAGAGAATTCCTGCGCGGCACCGACGGCAATGACGTGTTCGTCGACGGCCAACTTGAGCCGCTGGACTTCCACAACAGCAACCTCATCGACTGGGATACGGCGCTGGAGTTCCCGCAACTCCCGAACGGTTCCCGCATCAACGGGCTGGACGGCCATGACGCCGTGCATCTGAAGGCCGAGGAAGGCACGAAACAGTGGCTCCACATCCGCAACATCGAGTATCTGCGCGTCGATTTCGAGGGCTCCGGCGGCGAGGTCTTCGGCGATTGGGAACTGCCGGACGCAGGCTACGTCTACATCGACGGTGAATTCAACACTGCCGCTGTCTACGACGACGGTTTCAAACTGGTAGCCACCTGACACGATTGATGAGCGCATCTGGACCACAAGTCTGAAAGGAGCACGCCGCCATGGAGAATGAAGGATTGCCCGTAAAGGGCTACCAGCCGCAATCTGACGAGGCCGTCGCACTCGTCAACGCCAACAAGGTTACCGAGGAAAAGCTGCTGCGCCTGATGGACGCCCTGAAGGGCTGCAGTGACATCGACCAACGCTGGCTCGCCATCGCGCGGACCCAGTTCGAACAGGGTTTCATGGCGCTTAACAGGGCCATCTTCAAACCCGGCCGCGTCGACCTGGACGAGGACGAGGCAGCGGCATGAGCGAAGAGATCCAGCGCGAACTGGGCTCCATTTCGTCCACCCTTGAGCACATCAAGGAGACGCAGGCGAGCCATGGCGAGATGTTGTCGGGGATGGACGATCGGCTGCGCAAGGTGGAGACCCGCTCGGCCCTCAACGGGGCGATCACCGGCGGCGTGATGGCGCTTGCCGTGGCCTTCATCAAAGACACTTTCAACAGCAACAACTGATCACAGTCGAGTCAGGGGCTTCATGGCGCATTCCAGGGAAACGCGGGCCACGGCCCGCTCGCTTTACGTTCACCAGCGCCATGCCATACCGACGATTGCGGTGACGTTGAACGTGGCCGCCGGCACGATCGCGCGCTGGAAGGCCGATGCCCGCGGCAGGGGCGACGACTGGGACATCGCCCGTTCGGCGGCGACCATGGCCGGCGAGGGTTTCGAGAAGCTGGTCTCGGACGCGGTCGAGGGCTTCACGGTGATGTTCCAGGCGACGATGGAGCAGATCCAGTCGGCCGAGGACCTGGCGCCCTCCGACAAGGCGAAGATGATGGCGTCGCTCGCCGACAGCTTCAACAAGATGATCAATTCGGCCGGCCGGGCCTCGCCGAACCTGTCGCGGCTCGGCATCGCTACCGAGGTGCTGCAGCGCCTGGCGGAGTTCGTGCGTGAGCAGTTTCCGATGCATCAGGACGCCTTCCTCCAGATCCTCGAGCCGTTCGGTCTCGAACTGGCCAAGGCCTATGCGCAATGAAGTCGCGAGAGTTCCTGGACAGCATCGCGGAACTGGCGGAAGGCTTCCGTCAGAAGATCGAGCTCGAGGTCGACGCCTTCCCGGTCGACGAGGGCGCGCGCAAGGAACGCCGTGCGGCGGTGGCGGATCCGGTGACCGGCTATCGTTTCTTTTGCGAGACCTACTTCCCGCACTATTTCACCAAGGCGCCATCGAAGCTGCATGAGGAGCTGTTTGTCACCCTGCCTGACATGGTTGTCCAGGAAGAGGGCCAGAAGCGTCTGGTGATCGCGCCGCGTGGCTCGGCCAAGTCCACCCATATCAGCATGGCCTTTCCGCTGTGGTGCATCGTCACGGCGGTCACCGCCCGCAAGCACTTCATCTGCCTGATCATGGATGCGTTCGAGCAGGCGGCGATCATGATCGAGGCGATCAAGGCCGAGCTCGAATTCAACCCGCGGCTCGCCTACGACTTCCCGGAGATCGTCGGCCAGGGCCGCACCTGGCGCGAGGGCGTGATCGTCACGGCCAACAACGTCAAGGTCGAAGGCTTCGGCACCGGCAAGAAGATCCGCGGCCGCCGGCACGGGCCATGGCGTCCGGACCTGGTGATCCTCGACGATGTGGAAAACGACGAGAATGTCGAAAGCCCGCGCCAGCGCGACAAGCTGGAGCGATGGATTTCCAAGGCCGTGCTCAAGCTCGGGCCCACCGACGGCACGATGGACGTGCTTTATGCCGGAACGGTACTGTTGTTCGACGCGGTGATCGTACGGTTTTCGAAGAAGCCCGGCTGGCAGGTGGCGCGCTATCAGGCGATCCTCAAATGGCCCGATCGCATGGATCTTTGGGACGCGTGGGAGGAACTCTATCTCAACGACGACCAGAACGCTGGCACCGAGGAATCGGCCGAGACATTCTGGCAGGCCAACCGGGACGAGATGAGCAAGGGCGCGGTGATCAACTGGCCGCAGATGCACTCGCTGATCTTCCTGATGCGGGAGCGCGCCGGCGACCATGACAGCTTCGAGTCTGAATACCAGAACAATCCCGTCAGCGGCGACACCGCCTTCCGCGACCTCTCCTACTGGGTGGTAAAGCGGCCGGGGCTGCTGTTCTTCGGCGCCATCGACCCGTCGCTGGAAAAGAAGAATGCCGGCCGGGATCCGAGCGCCATCCTGATCGGCGGCTACGATCCGGCCGATGGCGTGCTCGACGTGGTCGAGGCGTCGATCCGCAAGCGCCTGCCGGATATCATCATGGAGGATGCGCTGGCGCTGCAGGCGGAGTACGGCTGCCAGCTGTGGTTTGTGGAAGCGGTGCAGTTCCAGGAGCTGCTGCGCACCGAACTGATGAAGCGGGCAGTCGCCCGCGGACTGGCCATGCCCTGCATCCCGGTGACGCCGATCGCCGACAAGGCGCTGCGCATCGAGCGGCTGCAGCCGCCGGTGAAGGCGGGTCTGATCCGCCTGCACAACAGCCAGAAGACGCTGATCGACCAGTTGCTGCAATGGCCGAACGCCGCCCATGACGATGGTCCGGACTGCCTGGAGATGCTGTGGAGCGGGGCGTTGGAGCGTTCGGGCGGCCTGTTCACCGGCGGTGGCATCGCCGTCTCGCAAGGGGCTGATGCGATGCGAGGGTATGGGTGATGGCCAAACGCACGAAGAAACGGGGCAAGAAGCCGCCCGCGCCGAACCAGACCCGCTTTGCAACGGCCCAGAACGACATCACCATCCCGCGTTACACGGATGTGCTGTCCTTCATCGACGACACGCTGCTGGAAAAGGGCGGGGCTAAGGGCCTGAAGCTCTATGACGAGATCGAGCGCGACACCCATGCCTGGTCGGTTCTGCAGAAGCGCAAACACCAACTGGTGGGGCGCGAATGGATCGTCGAGCCCGCCAGCGAGGGCACCGACGATATGGCGGCGGCGGACTTCATCCGCGAGGTGCTGACGGGGCTGCCCTTCGACCGGATCTGTCTTGATCTGCTGGATGCGACGCTTAAGGGCTTTTCGATCGCCGAGATCGTCTATGGCCGCGACGGCCGGCATGTGACGGTCGACGAGATCGCCAATCTGGAGCAGCGTCGCTTCGTCTTCGATGCGGAATGGAAACCCCGCCTGTTGACCATGGCCGCCCCGACGAAGGGCGAGAAGCTGCCCGACCGCAAGTTCGTGGTCCACCGTTTCGGCGTCAAGGGCAACAATCCCTATGGGCTGGGCCTGGGCACGCGGCTGTTCTGGCCGGTGCTGTTCAAGCGCAACGGCGTGGCGTTCTGGATGAAGTTCCTGGAGCGCTTCGCCTCGCCCATTCCGGTCGGCAAGTATCCGATGGGCAGCCTGCCTTCCGTGCAACGCGACCTGATGGTGGTGCTGGAGGGCATGAACCATGCCAGCGCCATCACCGTGCCGATCGGCACGGAGCTGGAGACGCTGGAGTCCAGCCGCAGCGGCCAGGCGGGCTACGATGCCTGGTGCCGTTTCTGGAATGCGGAGATGTCGAAGGCGACGTTGGGCGAGACGCTGACCACGGAGATGGGCCAGACCGGCGCCCGCGCGGCCTCCGAAACCCATGCCGACATTCTCGACATGCTGGTCGACAGCGATGCCGACCTGTTGTCGGGCACGCTCAACACGCAGTTCGTTTCCTGGCTGACCACGTTCAACTATCCCGGCGCCCGGCCGCCGACCGTCTGGCGGCCGCGCCCGTCGAACGAGATGGAGCAGGAAAACCTTGCCCACAAGCGGGCCGAACGCCGTGCCGTCGACATGGACGCGCTCGCCCAGGCGCGCGAGCTCGGCTTCGAGCCCGAGAATGTCGAGGCCTATATGGAGCGGGTCTTCGACGGGCCGGTGCGGGCGGTTACTCCCGCCGCACCTTCACCGGCGGCTCAAAAAAAAACTTCTGAACCCGAGCCGGATATAGCCTTTGCAGAAGCGGGCTCCTTCTCGCTCGAGGATCTGACCACGGCGATCGAAGCGATTGTGCGCGAGACCCACGAGGGCTGGGTCGCCGACCTGCGCGCGCTGGTCGATGAGGCTGATGATGGGACAAGCCTGCGGCAGGCCATGCTGGACTGGCAAGCCGGACTATCGGAACCCGCTTATGCCGAGGCGCTTGGCGACGCGATCGCGCTGGCCGACCTGAAGGGGCGTGCCGAGGTGGCCGATGAGTTGGAAGGTCCGGAACTGGCCGAGCCCGCCATCGGCACCGTGACCTTCCGCGAAGCCCAGGACTTCCTGCGTCAGAAGGTCAGCCTGCCGACGAACGCCTGGACGGACACGCTGCACCAGGCCCATGACCGGGCCTTCGTCGTTGCCGGGGCGGATTCGCTGGCGCTGGTGGAGGATCTGCGGGCCGCGCTAGACCAGGCTATGGACGGTGGTGGCGGCCTCAAGGGCTTCCGCGAGCGCTTCGACGACATCGTGCTGAAGCATGGCTGGGACTATCGCGGCGGGCGCAACTGGCGCACCCGCGTCATCTACGAGACCAACCTGCGCACCGCCCACCAGGCTGGCAGGCTCAAACAGATGCGCGATCCGGACGTGGTGGCGGCGCGGCCCTTCTGGCAATATGTCCATGCGGTCACGCGGGTGCCGAAGACGCCGCGCAGGGAACACAAGGCGCTCGACGGTCTGGTGCTGCCCCATGACGATCCGGCCTGGGAGCGCATCTATCCGCCCAATGGCTGGCTTTGTTCGTGCGGCGTCGATACGCTGAGTGCGGCGGGCCTGAAGCGCCTGGGCAAGGATGGTCCGGACCCGTCGCCAAAGCTTGAGATGCGCAGGCAAAAGGATCCGGTGACCGGCGAATGGGTCGAAGTGCCGGAGGGCATCGACTTCGGCTGGGATTATCAGCCGGGCGACAGCTGGGAGCGCGGCCTGGTGCCGCGCGAGCTGCAAAATCCGCTGGCGCCGGCCAAGCCTGAGTTGCCACTGCCCGTGTCTCCGTCGCTCGACGAACTCGGCCGTCCGTTTGCATCGCCGCAACTGCCGAAAGGCAAATCGCCGGAATACTATGTCGGCCGCTTCCTGTCGAAATTCGGCGCGGCAATCGGCCGGGGCGTGCTCTATCGCGACCAGGCCGGACAGGCGGTGCTGGTTTCCGATGCGCTGTTTCGCAATATGGACGGGAGCTGGAAGGCGATGAAGCGCGGCCGGGGCGCGCAGATGGAACGGCTGGCGGAGGCGATCTTCGATCCGGACGAGATCTGGGTCGACTGGGGCGAGGACCAGCACGGCACGCGCCGCCTGGTGCGGCGCTATCTGCGCTGGGATCCGAGCCTTGCCGCCTTCAGCCTGTTTGCCTGGTCGCCGCATGGCTGGTCGGGGCTGACCTCGTTCGACCCGCGGGCGGGCAGTCCGAAGAAGCCGTCCCGCACCTATCTGGAAAAGCAGCGCCGTGGCGCGCTGATCTATCGCCGGGGAGAACAGCGGCCATGACGGGCGTGCGGCTGACCTTCAGATTCAGGGACAGGGGGATCGACAAGGACCTGCGCCGACGTGTCGCGCGTCTGGCCGACAAGGGACCGCTCCTGAAGTCGATCGGCGAGGAGATGCTGCCGCGCATCAACAAACGCTTCCGGGACCAGCGCGGTCCCGACGGCAAGGCCTGGGCGGCCCTGTCGCCGCGCACGATACGTTCGCGCACCAGGCGCGGCCATGTTCCGATCAGCATCCTGCGCATGCGCGGGCATCTGGCGGGCTCGATCAACTACCAGGTGGGCGGCAGCACGCTGACCATCGGCACCGGCGGCGAGGTCGAGGACTATGCGGCCATCCACCAGTTCGGCGGCAAGGCCGGCCGCGGTCGCAAGGTGACGATCAAGGCGCGGCCCTATCTCGGCTTCGCCGATGACGACATGGACGTGATCGAGGACGAGGCCACGGCGTTTCTGCTGGGCACCGTCGGGTCCTCCCGACGCTAAGGTGATCCTGCGGTGGTTATATCGGTAATGACGATTGCTGGTTGTCATCAACACGCAAAACGCCGAGAAGCTGCCAAACATGAGGACGTTTTGCCTGATTGCCCACAGCGAACAACATGCCTTTTTTTGGGTAATCAACCGCAAACGTGTGCTTGATCCAAGCGAGCGTCTCCTGGTCGGATTTGCCAGCGGACCTTCCGCGCCAGAACATCGCATGCGCCTCCCAATCACCGTTGGCATAGTCGTGGGAAGAGTCCGTATCCGTGAATTTGAACCTGAATTCGTAAGGCGTCGGCTCTATAGCAGCCAGTTCGGCGTCAAACATGGAGGTTTGGGCTGCTGCCTGCTTGTAGGCGTCGCGCTCGCGACTGATTTGATCGGCCGATTTCTTCCTTATTCTGAAGCTTGGTTGTTTTGGCCTGATCAACGCAAGAGAGTGACCAGCCTCGGATGCCGCCTCCACGGACGGAAGCACCAGGGAACTCAGAAAATTCGAACGCTCGCTTTTTTTGAGCTGCCCAACAATACGTATGCTCTCTTCATGAACCCGGCAGCTTTCGGTTCGCCTGTCGCTGGGAGGTCGTGTGTATTTGAACTCGACCCAATCCCACCGCTTGAAACTGCTGTTGCCCTTGAGGTGGCGAAACCGAATGGGAAATAGTCGTTTCCACGCGCCCTCTGCGTTGACGCCCGCACAGCAAACGGTTTCTCCATGTTTTTTGCTAGGCTGCGGAAGCGCCTTCACAAGGATCGAAACGCGGGAGCTTTTCGGCGTGACGGACATATCGTTGCGGGTCATCCCCGAATAGGTTCACAACCTCGATACCGTCACCGGAGATCCGATCCGCTACAATGGATCGGTGGCAGGTCTCAGGGTCTCTTTCGAAACACAACAGACATGTCGGTTTCTTCGCGATGAACCCGCCAAGGTCGATCAAAGCCGATCTCGCTGAATGCGACTCAAGGTGGTTAAAGTATATCGCACGAAACTCATCGTAGAAACCCGCTCGCGCCGCTTCGCGTCCGGGTTTGGGATCACCAAGGCCGACAAAATGACGATAGTCGATGCCCTCGGACCGTAGTCTCGTTGAAAGTCCAGTTTTGGAGAACCCCTTCTTTCGTGACAGCGCCAGGGCCCGGACATCGGCAATTGCCTTATCCCCACGGCCTTCAACGTCGCAATGAAGCGATCAATGTCAGTTCCTTCATATCCGATTGTATAAATGACGCTCATCCCAAATCCCCTCTACGGCTCGCAGCCCTGATGACGTTGATAGATTTTCGAATCTCCCACCACGTCTTGTTAATCATACTCGGGGCCAACTGGGAATCCTCTCAGCGGTCGAAACAGTTCACCGATCGCGGCTTCAGGCAAAATCGACACAGAGCGCCACTGAGCGCGATTCGCGACCTCCGGGCTCCCGCCCCCCATAAAATCCCGTACCCCCCCCCGTTAACCCACCGTTAGATTCCCGCTATGGGCCTGTCTGGTGGGCGTCGACCCCTGCCACATGCGCGAATTGGGCAAAATCCGTCAAATACGGCGGTCTTCCCGCCGCTTCGCTTGCACTTTGACCCGATCGGGCCATGATGAGGCTCACGCTTCGGCAGCACATCTTCCTCTCAACCAGTTCAGATATTTTCGCGCCCGGCCTGCGTCTAGATTGGCTCCGATACCGGCGGGTCTCCCCGCTGCAAATGCTGGCGGGAGAACCCGCCTTTGACGGAGTTTCGATTGCTCATGGCCAAACCCGCCAGGCAGAAAACGGGGCAGGACGATGTAGGCGCGACACGCAAGGTGGAGGTGTTCCGGCCGGGCACCTTCCGGGCGATGAACGGCCGCGACTATTCGTTTTCGGCCGACGACGTGTCAGCCATCGCAGCAGGCTACGATGCGAACAAGGCTCCGGCCCCGGTGGTCGTCGGCCATCCGAAGCATGACGATCCGGCCTTCGGATGGGCGAGCGGCTTCGAGGTCAACCAGGCCGGCACGCTGGTTGCCGAGCTCGACGATCTGGCGCCGGAGTTCGTTTCGGCGGTGGAGGAAGGCCGCTACCGCAAGGTATCGATGCGGTTCTTCGCGCCCGATGCGCCGAACAATCCGAGCCCCGGCAGCTACTATCCGCGCCATATCGGCTTTCTGGGCGGCGCGGCGCCGGCGGTCAGCGGCCTTGCCCCGGTGCAGTTTGCAGAGGCCGACGACGCCGAGTTGGTCGAGATCGAGTTCGTCGAACCGGCGCTGGAGGATGTGGCGACGATCTTTCGCCGGTTGCGCGAGTTCATCATCGAGAAGTTCTCCCGGGACGAAGCCGATAACGCCGTACCCGAATACCTGATCCGCTGGGTCGACGATGCCGCCGATGAGCCGTCGACCACATCCGGACCCGGTTTCTCCGGCGGGTCTCCCCGCCGCTTTACCGACCCCGCAAAGAAGGAAGATCCCATGTCCGGTGACGACGCCGCCCTGAAAACTCGCGAGGCCGATCTCGACAAGCGCGAGCGTGCCCTGGCGCATGCCGAAAATGTCAGCTTCGCCGAAGACCTGGTCGACAAGAACAGGCTATTGCCGGCACAGAAGGACGCCGTGGTGGCGCTGCTCGACGAACTGGCGACCCACACCGACACTGAGGTCGCCTTCTCCGACGACGGCAAGGATAGGAAGCTGAGCCCGATCGAGCTCTTCAAGGACATCCTGTCGGCCCAGCCCGAGGCGGTGCCGAAGGGCAAGACCGATCTGGGCGATGACAATCCCGGCACCGCGCCGGCCTTCGCCGCGCCCGATGGCCGCAGCGTCGACAGCGACGGCCTGGAAACCCACGCCAAGGCGCTCGCCTGGCAGAAGCAACACCCCGGCACCGATTACCTGGATGCCGTGCGCGCCGTCGAGGAGGGCTGATCCATGGGACCGCTGCAAGGCTCGATTTCGGCGCTCACCATCACCGTCGTGGCAACCGCCGCGGTGGCCTCCAAACAACTCGTCGGCTTTGACGGCGCTCCGGCCGGTGCCGGCGAGGCCGTTCTCGGCGTCGCCCAGACCGACGCCGCCGTGGGTGATGCCTTCGCCGTCGACGTCATCGGCGTCTTCGACCTGGTCTCAGGCGCCGCGGTTCCCGCGGGCTCGGCCGTGCAATCGGATGCCAATGGCAAGCCGATCGTCAGGCCCGAACCCGAGGAGGACGCCGATCCGGTCCCCGTCCAGGTCGGCACTGCACTCACCGCCGCCACCAATCCCGGCGACCTCGTCAAGATCCTGATCAAATAGGGAACCGCTCCATGGCACCCCGCAACATGAACACCCGCCAGTCCCGTGTCATCGACCCGATCCTGTCGACCCACGCCCGCGGCTATCGCAATGCCGAGTTCATCGGGCACATGATCTTCCCGATCGTCGACATCCCGGTGCGCGGCATGCGCGTCATGCGCTTCGGCAAGGAAAGCTTCCGCATGATGAACACGCGGCGCGCGCCCGGCGCCGAGACCGCCCGCGTGCAGTATGGCTACGCCTCCGATCCGGTCGCCCTCATCCAGGACAGCCTGGAAGGGGTCGTGCCCTGGGAGAACATGCAGGAGGCATCACAAGTGCCGGGCACGGATCTCGCCGCCGGCTCGATCGAGATGGTGCTCGACGTCATCGGGCTCGGCCGCGAATACGCCATCGCCAAACTGGCGCGAGACCCGGCCAAGTACGCGGCGGGCAACAAGGAAGCGCTGCTGGGCAACGCCAAATGGTCCGATCCGGCAAGCGACCCGGCAAAGGACATCGAAGAGGCCAAGGAACAGATCCGCCGCCGCATCGGACGCTATCCCAATCTCTTGACGCTGGGCCCGGCCGTCTTCAACGCCCTGAAGCTACATCCCAAGATCAAGGAGCAGTTCAAGTACACCAGTTCGGAGTCGGTGACGACCGACATGCTGGCGAAGTATTTCAACATCGATCACGTCATCGTCGGCAAGGCGGTCTATCTGGCCGAAAACGCCGCCGACGATGCCGACGCACAGGATGTCTGGGGCAGCGATGCGATCCTGTCCTACACCCCGATGGGCAACAACTACCGCGTCCCGTCCTTCGGCTACTGCTACCGCCTCAACGGCCACCCGATTGTCGAGAGGCCCTATGAGGAGCCCAACCGCAAGAGCTGGATCTATCCCGTCACCGAGGACTGGTCGCCGGAACTGGTCGGCGCCGAGGGCGGCTTCCTGTTCCAGGCACCGATCTGAGCAATTCCGTGGGGATTGGGTAAGGATCCGCGACGGCGCGTCCAAGAGCTCAAACCCAAATGCGGCGGGAAAACCCGCCGTCCACGCAGCGGCGGTGGGCGATGGTCAGGACAACGAACCCTACCGCAGCACAGAATGCCTGCGGGAGCCGCTTCGATAATTCGAGGAACCGACATGACCCATGTTGCCAATCAGCGGATCAAGAAGGACGGCAAGTCCTATCTGCCCGGCGATCCGATCGAACTGACCGGGGACGAACTGGCCGAACTGCCGGAAGGGGCTGTTTCGCTTGCTGATGCGGCGGCCCGGATGGAGCCGGCCCTGTCCGACGAACAGCGCGCAGAGCGCCTGACAGCGGCTGTGGCCGGTCTCACCGACGCCGACTTCCGCAAGGATGGCGTCATCCGCGCCGAAAGCCTGCGGCAGTTGATCGAAACGCTCGGCTTCGAGGTGACGGCTGAGGCGGCGGCCGAGCAGCGCACCGCGTCCGGCAGCAAGGAACAGAACTGAACCATGGGCCGTTTCCTGACAGCGCAGGATTTCATTGCCCAGTTCGGCGAGGACGAGGCGCGGGCGATTGCCGGCTCCGGCGACTTCAACGCGCTGGAGGGCAGCCTGATCGATCATGACCTGATCGAGGCCGAGATCGCCTTTGCCGACGAGCTGATCGCCGGCTACGTGCTGGCCCGCCATGCCTGGCTGGGCGAGCAGGACGTGGTCGACATGCCGAACCTGCTGAAGGGCCTTGGCGGCGACATCGTGCGCTACCGGCTGCGCGACAAGCAGGGCGGACGGGGCCAGGTCTCCGAGACCGTGCAGACCCGCTATCTCGATGCGCTCAAGCGCCTGGAAGCCATCCAGACGGGCAAGCTCGACCTGCCGCGCGACCGCGCCGGCGGAGCGGATGTGGATCCGCCGGACCTGCCCGTCAGCGGCAATGACACGGCGCGCATTTCCGGGCCAGGGTCACAGTCGGACACCATCCTGGAGGGCTGGTGATGGATGATCGCAAGCCGCTGGTGAAAGAACGGCGGGAAAACCCGCCGGTGATGGACAAGCCTCTCATGCGCAAGACGCATGTGGAAAAGATCGAGGACGGCATCGTCGCGGCCCTGAAGCAGGGCGGTCTCAGTGCCAAATACCTGATCGACGCCTTTCCAGACGATCCGGACGATTTCGACATCAGCAAGGCCGACAAGGTGGCGCTGGTGCAATATACCGGCTCGCGCTACGGGACACCCGAAGCGACCGGCAGCAACGCCCAGATGCGCCGCGCGGAGTTCATCGTCCATGTCTATCTGCGCCGTATCGGCACGCCCAAGCGCGGCCTGCGCGAGATCGAGCAGATGCGCCTGGCGCTGCAGGGGCTGGTGCTTCAAGGCACCGAACTCGTCATCATCCGCGACGGGCTGGCCGACGACGAGGACGCCAACTTCTGGAACTATCTGATCGAGGTGGCCTGCTGGGTCCCGGCCGTGCCGCTTGCCCGCAGCCCTCGTCCTTTTATCTCCGACTTCAGCAAACAGGAGGGTGCCTGACCATGGCCCGCTTCACCTATCACGGCCCCGTGCAGTCGATCCCGCTGGCGGTTGGCTCGACCAAGGACAATGACGGCCGACAGGTCTCCCGGTTCGAGGATTTCGACCTGGTGCTGGGCAAGGAGACGCCCGACCTGCCGGAGGACAACCCGATCGTCGCGGCGATGATCGACAGCGGGTTGCTGGTCCCGATCGCCGACCGGGCCCCGCAAAAGGCCCAGCCAAAGCCTGCCGGTAAATCGGCGAAGCCGGGCACCGCAACCGAAACCGACAAGTAGGAGACCCCCGTCATGTCGAGCGATCCTTTCTATGGCGTCGAGGTCATCGAGACCGGCTCCGGCTCCTCCGTGGTGCGCGAGCAGAAGGCGGCCACCGTCTTCCTGATCGGCACCGCGCCGGTCGGCGAGGTGCATGCCGACGCAACCGAGCGGGCCAAGTACATCCAGAAGCCCGTGCTGATCCGATCGCGCAGGCAAGCAGTGGCCGCGTTCGGCGAGCATGCGGAAGGTTTCACGCTGCCGGCAGCGATCGACGCCATCTTCGACCAGGCGGGACCCGCCGGCATCGGCACGATCGAGGCGGTCAATGTGTTCGATCCGGACACGCATGATGACGACACCCCGGTCGCGGCCGCCGACATCATCGGCAGCTTCACGCCGGCCGGCAAGCCGAAGGGCCTGAAGATCGCCTATGACAGCTACCAGAATTTCGGCCGCTTCTGCAAAATCATCGGTGCCCCGGGCTTTACCGGCCAGACCGGCGTGCGTGCCGAACTGGAAACCATCTGCAACCGTATCCGCGCCCGCGCCGTCATCGATGCGCCGACCGGCACGACGGCGCAGGCCGCCATCCAGGCCCGGGGATCGAGCGGCGCCTTCAACTGGCGCTTCTCCAACCGCCGCCTGATCCCGGTCTGGCCGCACATGGAGGTGGCCAACGGCAACGCCACCCGCCTCGATCCCTATTCGGCGCGCTTCATCGGCGTGTGGCTGCGCACCATCATCGAAAATGGCTATCACCATTCGCCGTCGAACCGCCCGCTCTACGGCATCGAAGGCAGCGAGGTGCCGGTGCTCTACATTCCCGGCGACCGCCAGTCCGATGTGCAATTGCTGCGCGACGCCGGCATCGTCACCGTGGAATAGCGCTACGGCAGGGGGCCGCATACATCCGGCAACCGCTCCTCGGCGCATCCGACCGACACCGACATGCGCAACTTCCTGCATGTCCAGTTCACCGAGGACATGCTCGACGAGGCGACGATCGCCTATCTCGACCAGCACAAGGACCGCAACGGCACCCCGGCGCGCATCGAGTTCCTGGAGGAAGGCATGAACGACTTCCTCAAATCCAAGATGATCGGCGACGATCCAGCGATCAGCGACGGCCAGTTCCGCTTCGACCGCACGAAGACCACAAAGGCCAGCGTTGCCCAGGGGCAGTTCTTCTGGAGGCTCGACTATGCCCCGATCGGCATCATGGAACGCATCACCGTCGACCGCAACATCGACCTCGACCTGATCAGAAACGCCCTCGGGCTCGCGGCCTAAAGCAGGTAGCGAAGAAAGGACACACCGATGCTGGCAAACGCCCATATCACTGACGCGCCGGTCTACCTGGAAGGCGACAAGTCGCTGCTCGGCATCTGCGAGGAGTTCAACGTGCCGGAACTAGAAGTCGGTCAGATCGAACACTCGACGCTGGGCTCGATCGGCATGTTCAAGCTGCCGGGCCGCGGCAACCTGGCGCCGACAGACGGCTCGATGATCCTGGTCAGTCCGGATCCCGAACTCATCACCCTGTCGTCGAACCCGCGCAAGGCGGTGCGCTTCCAGCTGCATTCGAAAGTCGACGCCTTCGACGCGCTGGGGCTGGTCGAGGGCAGCTCGACCACGATCGTCACCCATGTGACGGCGCTCTTCCACAAGCGCATCTTTCCCAGCGGCAAGCGGGGCCAGGCGGGCAGCGAGGCCGGCAAATACACCGGCGAGTTCTCCGTCACTCAGCTGATGCAGCGCGATATCGCGTCATCGACGCCGATCGTCGAGATCGATTTCTTCGCCAACATCTACAAGGTCAACGGCGAACCGGTCTGGCCGCAGTAACCACTTTGAGTGGACCACCTTGAGTGGTCACCGCATGAGAATTGGCGGCGGAATTCGGTGCCTGCCGCCAAACGCAGGCAGGCCCTGTCGTTCGGGGCAGATGGCAGGGCCTGTCCCCGATGTCCCCCAGCGCCCCGTGAAACGAGAGACCCCATGTCGAAAGACCCCGCAAAATCCGACCATGATGCTCAAGCCGGACGTGAGTCGGCCAATGCCGCCCATGCAGCGGACAAGCCAACGGACAAGGACACCGCCGGCGACTCGCCGCTGATCGCCAAGCTGAAGAAGCAGAAGGCGCAGAAGTCCGGCGAGAACCACACCACCCTGCCGGAAACGGGCATCACCGTCACCTGGCCGAAATTCCAGTCCCACGGTGCCTGGATGAAAGCCCAGCGCCTGGCGAAGAAGGACGTCTCGAAGGCGACCAACTTCTACATCACGGGGATCTGCAAGTTCGACGGCGAAAGGATGACCGTCGCCGAGTTCGTCGACCTCATCCCGGCGCAGGACGTCCTCCACCTCATGGGCGAAGTCATGGGCGACGACGATGATGACGATACCGGGGACGGCCAGGGAAACGCCCTGCACTGAGCAGCACCGCGCTCGATCACCTTCACCTGGTCGAATGCGGTTTCAGCCATTGCGAGCTCAATGCCATGTCGGAAGACGAGTTCTGTTTCTGGCGCGATGAACGCGCCGAATACGACCGGCTGGTCAACGAGGCGGCCGAGGAGCAGGTGAGGCAAGCCCGGAAGAAGCACGACAGGTCATGAGCCGCCGCAAAGCCGAAATGGTCCTGGAACTGGTCGATCGGGCGACCCGGCCCGCCCGGCGTTTCATGGCCCTGCAGCGCCGCATGGGACAAGCGGTCGAGCGCGCCAACCGCATGGCGCGGCGCTCCTCACAGGCGGCACAGCGGGCGACCGATCTCTACCGGCGCTCCGTTCAGGGACTTGCCCGCGCCCAGGACGCGCTGCAACGCGGCATTCGCCGCAGCAACGACCTGATCCGCCGCCAGGTCACGCAGATGCGGCTTGCCACCGGCCTCATGCGCGGCGGCGTCATGGGCATGGGACGGGCGGCCTTGCTCGCCGGCAGCATGTTCACCGTCTATGCCGGCACGGTCGGCCTGGCTGCCGGTTCCATGCTCGGCGTTTCACGCCAGTTCGAGAAATTCAATGCCGTCCTGACCATCACCGAAGGCTCGGCCGAGGCCGCCCGAAAGGCCATGGGCTGGGTGGAAAAGTTCGCCATAGACACACCTTACGAACTCGACAAGGTGATGGAAGCCTTCGTGCAGTTGCGCGCCTACGGCCTGGATCCGACGAATGGCATGTTGACGACGCTCGGCGACGTGGCCGCGGGCATGGGCAGAGACCTCTTGCAGCCGGTCGAGGCCATCGCCGATGCAATCACCGGCGAGAACGAGCGGCTGAAAGAGCTTGGCATCACGGCGAGCAAGAACAAGGGCTGGATCGAATACGCCTACACCATCGACGGGGAAACCAGATCCAAAAGGGCGCGCAAGGGCGACCGTGCAGCGATCATGGAGGCAATTCTCGGCATCTGGAACGAGAAATTCGGCGGCGCCATGGAACTCCAGAAAGACACGTTCGACGGCATGCTGTCCAACATCATGGACCGGTGGACCAAGTTCCGCAAGATGATCATGGACAGCGGCCCCTTCGACTGGATGAAATCGAAGCTGAAGCTGGTGCTCGACACGCTCGACCGCATGGCCGCATCAGGCGAGCTCGATGCCTGGGCCAAGCTTATCGGCGGCCACATGGAGGAAGGTCTCAAGGCGATCTGGGACTTCGGCAAGGATGCGGTGTGGTTTTTCAAGCAGGTCCGTCCCTGGATCGTGGCCGCGAAAGACGCCCTGGGCGGCTGGCGCAACCTGGCGCTGGCGGTGCTGGCCATTCCGCTGCGCGGCGTGATCCTGGCCACTGGTCTTGCGTTGCTGCAATTCGCCGCAGGTGCTGCCCTTGCCATGAAGGCGCTGGCGGGCATCGGCTTCGGCAGTGCGGTGACCGGCGTCCTGGGCTTCGGCAATGCCCTTTTGGCGCTGGCCAATCCGCTCAACTGGGTCAAGGGCGCGTTCATCGCGCTCAGGGTGGCACTTCTGTCCACGGGCATCGGCGCGCTTGCTGTCGGCCTGGCGATGGCCGGTGTGTGGATCCACAACAACTGGTCGGGGCTCAAGGCCTTCTTCAAGGGCTTCGGCGAGGCCTTCATGAAAGCGCTGGGCCCGGCCCGCCCTCTGGCCGAGCGCGTCATCAGGGTGGTGCGGCGCCTGTGGGACTGGATCGGTCGCCTGGTCGCCCCGCTCGATGCCAGCGCCGAGCAATGGGCCGAATGGGGCCGCGCCGCCGGGCGCTTCGTCGGCGATGCCGTTGCCAATGTGCGCGGCTTTGTTGGCCGCGTCGGCCAATGGTTCGGCAATCTGGCCGCGATCGACTGGGCGAAACTGCTGACGATCGAAGGGCTGGCGCAGGCATGGAACGCTGTCACCGAATGGATATCGGAGCGCGCGGAACGGCTTTGGGAAGGGGTCAAGGGGCTGAACTGGGGCGATTATCTCAATCCGCTGAATTGGGCCGATTACCTCAATCCGCTGAACTGGGGTGATTACCTCAGCAAGCTGATTTGGGGCGACTACGTCAACCCACTGAACTGGGAAGATCATGTCAAGGAAATCGACTGGTTGGTCCTGGCGGGCGGGGTGTTCCTTCTGAGCACGCTGATCAGGCCGATCGTCTGGACGGCCGCGCTTGTCGGGGCTCCGATCAGATGGACCGCGCTGCTGGGCATGTTTGCTCTGCAGACGTTGATCAGGCCCATTGTGTGGACGGCAAAGCTGCTTGGCGGACCGATCAAGTGGGCGGCGCTGCTGGGCGGGAAATTCGTGCTGTCTTCACTCGTCACGGCGATCGTCTGGACGGCGAAGCTGGTGGGCGGACCCTTGAAGTGGGCTCTGTTGCTTGGCGGCAAGTTCGCGCTGTCTTCATTGCTGAAAGCCGTCAGATGGGGCAAGTCGCTGATCCCGAAAGTGCCGTGGCTGGGCCTGGCGGGTGGCGGCAGGAAATTCGCGTTGACAGCCCTGGTGACCGCGCTGAAGTGGGGATCCAGACTGATCCCCGTCATCGGCTGGGCGGTGCTGGCGGGCGAACTCGCCTGGCATTTGCTGATCAAGCCGCTCGGGTGGGACGAATACCTCAACTTCGGCGTGCTCAAGAAGGCATGGACCGCCACGACCACATGGCTTGAAAACCAGCTCTCCGACAGCTGGCAGCAGATGAAGCAGGACTGGGACACGGTCGTGCAGTCCTGGAAGAAACTTCCGGAAATCGACTGGGCCGAGCTGTTCAACCTGCAGCAGATGCAGGAGGACTGGGACCGTGTCACCAACTGGATCGACAGTGTGGCAACCGGTCTTTGGGATGTTCTGCCGGAGATCAACTGGAGCGAACTGATCGACTTGCAGGGGCTCAAGAACGCCTGGAACAAGGCTGAAAGCTGGTTCTCGGGCAGGAAGGTCGGGCCGACGGAACTCCCAGCAAACATCCCATATCAGCCTCCCACCAGGCCGGGCTTTGAAAACCAGTTCCCAGGCGCCAACGTCGGGTCCTCCCGACGCCGTGCCCCCAACGGCGGCGAAGCCGCCGGTGTCCAAAAGCGCGCCGGCGGCGGATCCTTCAATCCCGGCTGGCTGCTGACCGGCGAGAGGGGCCCGGAACTCGAATACCGCACCCGCGGCGGCTTCATCGCCCACAACCGGGCGCTGCGCACCATGGCGGGCCTGTCGCGGACGGTGGCGCGCAACGCTGCCAATTCGAACAGGCCGCAACGCCTGCTCAGGAGGGCAGCGCTGGCCGGCGGCATCGCGGCCGCGACAGCGGTGCCGGCCGCAGCCTTCGATCTGTCTTCCGAGACGTCCGGCGAAGGCGGCACTTCGATCGGCGCGAAATACCTGACCGAGCGCAATGCGGCACGCGCCGCGAGTACCGGGCCGATCACCATCAATATGAACTTCCATGGCAACGTCGACAAGCAGGTGCTGCCCGATCTGCGCGCCATGAAGGACGAGTTGCTGGACGAACTGCTCGAACTGCTTGAAGACAACGGCCGTTCGACACGGCGATGGGAGCACACCTGACATGCTGGGTCTGTTCGGCACATCGATCATCGGCACCGACCATCTGACCGGGCCCAGAAGCGATTCCGAGGACAAGGCCGCCCGCTTCGTCCGCCACGACCTGGTGCGCGGCAAGCCGGTTCTGCAGGATCTCGGCAATGACGCCGGCGCCCGCCAGCTCGACTTCTTCTTCGACGAGACCTTCTGCAATCCGCAGGCCGAACTGCGAAAAATCGATCTCGCCTTCCAGGGCCGCGTGCCCATGCGGCTGTTCTTCGACCTGACCGGCTTCGAAATCGGCGTGTTCCTCATTGAGCGGCTGCGCATCACCCGGCAGCAGACCACGCCGTCGGGACGGCTGACGCGCGTCGAACTGGAAGCCGAGCTGGTGGAAAGCAGCTTTGGCGGTCTTGGGGGCCTTGGCGGCCTTGGCGGCCTTGCGGGCGCTGCGGCTGGCATCGCCCGCGCCATCGCCAATCCGATCCTGCGGAGACGACGCTGATGGCACGGGAATATTTCGAGCACGTCACGCGAAGCGGCGATCGCTGGGATCTGATCGCCCATGACTACTACGGCGATGCCACCCTGATCAAACCGCTGATGCTGGCCAACCCGGACATCATCGGCAACCGACAAGGCCCGGCGCCGCTGATCTTCGAGGCGGGCGTCAAACTGCAGGTGCCGGTGCTGGCCGAGGACGAGATTGCAGCGTCGAAGCTACCGCCGTGGAAGCGGCGTTGACCGATGTTCGGGCCGCAAAAACCCTTCATCGACCTGTCCATCGCCGGCACGCCGTCGGGATTGATCCTCGGCGGCAACCTGAAGGAGTTCATCTACCGCGACGTCCATCACGGCGAGGTCGATGAGATCAGCTTTCGCCTTGCCGATGGTTCCGGCCTGTGGCGCGGCGGCTGGGGCATCGACGAAGGCACGGAAGTCTCCGGCCTCATGGGCTATGCCGGCCTGCTTGGAGCAAAAGTGCCGTGCGGCCTCTACGCCGTCGGCGAAACCGAAGCGCAAGGTGATGGCGGCAGCGGCGACGTCGCCCTGTTCCATGCCCAGGCGGCGTTTACCTCGAAGGAACTGCGTACCGAACGCTCCGAAGCCTATGAGCAGATGAAGCTTGAAGACATCATGGGCAAGGTCGCCGATCGGCATGGCTTCGACCTCGTCGGCGAGATCCCGGACCTTTCCTTCGAACGCATCACCCAGGACAAGCAGAACGACCTCAATTTCGGCACCAGGCTCGCCGAGGACTGGGGCTGCTACTTCTCCGTCAAGGGCAACCAGATGGTCTTCACCACGCGCGAGTCCATCGAGGAGGCCCCGGCCGTCCGCCACTTCGAACTGATCCAGGGCGACAGGACCACCCGCTACCGGCTGCGCAGGTCCACCCACAAGCTTTATCCCAAGGCCCAAGCCAAATATCTGCATCCGGGCACGAAGAAGCTGCTCACGGCCGAGGCCGAGGACGATCGCGTACCCTCCGGCGACACGCTGAAGCTCGATGACCGGGCCGAAACGAAAGGCCATGCCGAACGGCTCTGCAAGGCGCGGCTCGCACGCGAGAACGACGGCCTCGGCACCGGCCGGATCACCACTGTCGGCGATCCGCTGCTGCTCGCCGGCCAGGTGGTGCAACTGGGCCCCACCTACGGCCGCTATGCCGGTCGCTGGCTGGTGACGGCCGCCCGCCATCGCTTCAACGCCGGCGGCTACACCACAACCATCTCGATCAAGGTGATCTGACCCAAGGGACGATAATTATGGGAACTTTGAAACGCGGCATCGTCGTCGCCGGGCGCGGCAGCCAGGTCAAGGTGCGCTTCGACGAAAGCGACGGCGTCATCTCACCCTGGATCGACGTCGCCCAACCCTCGACCATCGGCAAACGCTCCTATCGCCGCTTCAAGAAGGGCGAACTGGTGCGCTGCTATCTCGACCGCAAGGGGGAAACCGGCGAGGCGCTCTATGCCATCTACAACGAGGAAAACCCGGCCCCGGCCGACAGCGACGATGTCATCCACGAGGTCATGCCGGACGGATCGACACTCGTGTGGCAATCGGGAAGCATCACCGTCGACCATGCCAGCGGCATCGTGGTGACGCTGACGGACGGCAAGGCCATCTTCGACGGCAATGTCGAAATCACCGGCAACCTGAGCGTCGACGGCCAGACCACCCTGAAGGACACCACGATCAACGGCATCAGGCAGGTCGGGGACTAGGGCGTGCAATTAACGCGACGTCTGCTTTCAGCCGCTCACCACCTATGCAGGGCGCGTTGGGTGATGTCGCCTTCGCGGACTTTGAGACCTTAATCGAAGACGCCCTAATTGGCAGGTTGGGACGGGAACGGTTGTTTGACGCCATTGGACGAATGACCGTATTGCGGCGGCAAGCGGACGAAACTTGCTTCCAAAGAGGCCGAAAAAGCCGTTTGAGAGCGAGCGAGAGGCCACAGAGGCGGATGTGCCTCGGGTGTGTAGCAAAGGGTATGCCTGCTTTTCTATGTAATCCTACACGCTAAGCGGGCAGCAAGCCTTCTATCACACCATTTACTTGTCTTTTCCTTTTCACCAAGCGATAACACACACCAATAACCTATACCTATTGATTGAGGGGAACGTATGGCTAACTCTTACCACATGGTTCACTATCGCCGCTTCGTGCCCGAGGATGCAACGGTGCTCAAGGGCAAATCGCTTGAGGTTCTGTGCCGTGAGGCATTGAATAAGGACAAAGGCAAAAAGCAACTCTGGTCGCGTCCCGAAGATCGGGTTTTCGATGTGGGCGACGGCGACGGTCGCAAGATCTTCCTGAATAAGGTTGCTGACCTATCCAGCGCCGTGTTTGGTGAGATGTGCTTGGCGCAGGCGAAGGATCTTCAGGCGTTGCTAAAAATGGAAGCGTCGGAGGTGGAGCTATCTGATCTCACCACCGCCATCGTTTATGACCTGAAAGAGAGTGCGGCGCCCCAGGGCTCACAGTTCATCCGCGGGCTAGCCTATTGGATGGCGATTGAGAACCACGTCCTTTTTGTGAAAACGCATTC
This sequence comes from Rhizobiaceae bacterium, assembly GCA_963921345.3. Classification (GTDB taxonomy): domain Bacteria; phylum Pseudomonadota; class Alphaproteobacteria; order Rhizobiales; family Rhizobiaceae; genus Hoeflea_A. Next base: position 438,414 of record OZ001228.1, read on the forward strand.
GATGACCCCCGACCTTGTGCGCCAGTATCTTGATTGGTTGCTGAAGGTGCGCGGGGCGGTGACCGATCCGTCCCTCAACTTCGGGCTGGATGCCGAATTCGACAAGACGATGACGGCAGGAGACATTGGCGAGATACGCAATCTCAGAGTGCGCGGGAAGTCCGCCCCTCAAGTCATTAGCGTCGAGGGCGAGGTCGAAACGAAGGAGGTCAGGACCTCGCGTCATGTAAAGGAAAAGTTCGCACAGATGGCCCAGGCCGTGCCGATTATCCAAGCGCTGTTCGGAGACAAGCAGACGGAGTCCCTTGTTGAAAGCCTCGGCCCAGAAGAGTATCTTGCGGTTGAGGCTCATGTGAAGGTCCGGGGCCGCCGCACCGAAGAGTCACGAAAGAAGTTCCAGAGCATTGCCAACGACCTCGCCGACGAATCGGATGCCCAGATACAAATAGAGGGCAGGGATGGTCAAATCAGAGATGGTGATGCCATCCTTCGAACCCGGATGCCCTTCCTCCTGCCTCACGAAGGCAGCAATCTTTTGGAGTTCGACAACGTCGCGGACCAACTCCAAGAGGTATATTCTCGGTTCGTGAAAGACGGTAAGATCAAGGCCTAATGGCCAGACTGTTGACCATCACTGTGACCATCATCGTGGCCGGGCTGTTTGCTTGGACAGTCCCCCTCGTGCGGCTATTTGATGCTTTTCAGCCACTCATGGTCGCACTCTCGATCATGGTTGCGGCCGTTTTCATCCGGCTCAATCGGGGGATGCCGACGCTCGAATGGAGAAACCTCGATCCTGATGATCGGAAGGGCCTCACTGCGGCAATCTTGAAGCTCTCCGGCGAGTACGGTTGGATAATCGGCTTAATCGCTTCAACCTTGATTGCAATTGTGACGCTTTCGGTGATTGGTAAAACTGAAGCGGCAGGATGGGATGTCTGGTGCCGCCGCACGGTTTCGGGTGCTTTGGGTATGTGCCTCAGCCTCTGCTTAGCGCGTATGGTCTACGTCGTATGGCGCGACATCGACATCGTCCGGTTGCAAAAACGGCTCATCGACGGTGTCGCAGATAAGGAGAACGGCGAAAAACAAGCCGCAGTTGCTGATAAGAAGGTGATGGATTTCAAGTCAGCAAATGTCCGGCGGGTTCCGGTTGAGAAACCGCAGGCTTGGGGCGAATAGGGGCATAAATTTGCGACCTTGAAATCATCCGAAAAAAACTGAGAATCGAAGGTCTCATGCACCAAACGGGCTGTTAGGCTTGCTGAGCGCGAGGCTTGGTTTGACGAGAAATAGACCTTGAGCACCCGCCCCCTAGGTCGCAAAAATCCGCAACCAGCCCGTGCGCGACCCGATCGGTGACGCTGGCGGCTGGTCCTTGCACAGCCCGGTCTCCCCTGAACCAGTTCAGATAGTTTCGGGACTCCAGCAATGGCAGATTGCCGCCATGCTGGTCAGACAAGACATTCCCTTCGTGCATTGGCAGATGAAGCGCGACCCGGAAGGGGTCGCCGTGATGGGCGAGATCTCCGCCGAAATCGACGATCTCGCCCAGTCCATCCGGCAATGCATCCTCACGCCGAAACGCTCTGTGCCGCTCAATCCGGAAAAGGGCTGCGACCTCGAACCCTACCGGGATCGCCCGATGAATGTGCGGCACCTGTTCATTGCCGCGGAAGTGCGCGAGGCGCTGGAGCGCGATGTGCCGCGCATCGTCGTGCGGGAAGTGGCCGTGAAAGCGGAATTCGCCTCAGTCACGATCAACGTGACCTGGTCGCCAACCGAGGTGGTGCTGGAGGAGTTCATCACCACGGAGGTCGCCTATGTCTTCTGACGCCCCCGTGTCCTTCGAACGCCACCCCGTCAATCAACTCAACGCCGCTGGCGCGCCGGATTTCGTCACCATCGAGGCGCGACGCCTGCTCGACGATGCCAAGGCCCATTTCGAGGCCGAGACGGGCCGCACCCTCTATCCCAGTCAGGTCGAGATGTACCTGCTGGAAACCATCGCCTACATGCTGTCGGTACGCGGCGCCCAGGAGCAGCTGGCCTTCGAGAACTGCTTCGTCGCCTACGCCCGCTCGCAATGGCTTGACACCCACGGCGCCGACCGCAACACACCGCGTTTGGCGGCAACCCCGGCCACCACCACGCTGCGTTTTTCCACGGACGGCCCGGCCAACGCGCGCATCCGCATTCCCAACGGCACACGCGTCGCCGACGCGGCCGGCCAGGTCCAGTTCATGACCAGGACGATCGCCTTCATCGAGGCCGGTCAGGAACAGGTGGACGTCAGGGCAGAGGCGACACAGCCCGGCGCACAGGCCAACGGCTTTCCCGAAGGATCGCTGAACGCGATCATCGACCCGGTCGCCGGCGTCAGTGCCGTCACCAGCCTCTCCGAAACGGGCGGCGGCGCCGAACGGGAAGGCAATGACCGTTACCGCGCCCGCCTGGCGCTGGCCTTCGAGCGCATCGGCGACGGCCTCAGCCGCGAACGCTATGTTACCGACGTGCTCGGCTGGAACGCCCGTTGCATCGACGTCGCCGTCATCCGCCCACGACCGGGCCATGTCAACATCCATCCGCTGATGGACACCGGCGCCCCCAACAGGGAGGAACTGGCCTCGCTGCTCGCCATCTTCGATACCTCCAACACCCACCAGGGCGACTTTATCCGCACCTTCGCGCCGACCGCACATGAGTTCGACGTCGACCTGAGCCTGACCCTTTCCGACCCGGACGCGGCACAGCCGGTGCGCGCCGCCGTGCAGCAGGTGCTCGACGGCTGGGCTCACAGGCTCGGCGGCTATATCGCGCCCTCCGAACTGATCTGCGTGGCCAAGGCCAACACGGGCGTGGTCGAGGTCGATATCGAGAACCTCGACCTGACCCCGGTCGCCGAGACCGCATGGCGCAAGGGCGCCATTGGCGACGTTGCCGTGGAGGTGGTCTGATGACGCGCTACTGGCCCGACAGCCAGCTCGACCGCATCACCCCGCCGCAGGTGCTGGATGAGCGCGGCAAGGCGGTCCTGCGATCGCTCGATCACATCATCGGCGAGCGGCCGATCGAAGAGTTCTATGTCCGTGACGCGCTGACCTGTCCATCGGAAGCCTTGCCCGCCCTGATCGCCGAAACCTCCATGGAGGAATTCATCGAACCGGGCCTGCCCGAGGCCATCGTCCGACGCATCCTCAAACACGCCTGGCTGCTGCAGAGCCTGGCCGGCAAGGATGACGGTGTGCTGCTGGGCCTTTCTCTCCTGGGCATCAATGCCGCCATCACCCAATGGTGGCAGACAAAGCCGAAAGGCCGGCCACACACCCACAATATCCGCATCTATGTGGGCGAAAAGCTGTTCGAGCCCGACGCCGACGTCTTCCTCGGCGACCGCGAGGTCAAGGCCGCCATGCGCATGATCAACGCCTGCAAGCGCTGGTCACAGGACAGCGCAACGCAGGTTGGGGTCTGGCTTCATCTTAGCACCCACCACACCCATGCGATCGCTGCCGGCGCCACCTACACGCATCTCGAGATGGTCATCGGGCAACGGCCGAGCCGGATGCGCCTGCGCGCCGGCCAGGCGAGCCGCGCATCAGGCGCCACCATCGTCGTCGCCAGGGGACAGGTGAAGCAACGCCCGTTCAGTCCGCCGGTCAGGAACGCCCAGGCCGGCACGGTGCACGCCGTGACCATCATCCGGCCGGCTCACAAGGAGGTTCGATGACCGATCCGATCGAAACCTGGAACCTGATCCTGACGGAGGCCGGCCTCGAAGCGGCCCTTGCCGCCAAGAGAGGCGGCTTTGCCGTCGATATCACCCATATGGCCGCGGGCGATGCGGCCTATGAAATCGAAACCGAAGCCTCCGGGCGCACCGCCCAGACCGAGCTGCAAAACGAACTGCAGCGGGTCGAAATCTCCGAGGCCATCGAGCGCGGCAACGGCCAGACCAGCATCGCCGCTGTGTTCGACGGTCCCGGAGATTTCTACGTGCGCGAGATCGGCATCCTGCTTGATGACGGCACGCTCTACGCCGTGGTCAGCCATCCCCGCCAGGCCATGTTCTGGAAATCCGCCATCTCCACCGGCTATGTGACCGTCGACCTGGTGCTCGGCGCGGCCGATCCGGAAAACGTCCGCGTCATTGCCGGCGGGGCACCGATCCAGCTCATCACATCCGACATTCGCGAAGACCTCGCAAACCGCCACAATCTAGGGGGCGACTTCAACTTCGCGCTGACCCGCGACCTCAAACACTGGAAGGCGGTGGCCGTCGAGGAACTGGAGCGCGAGGCGATGATCTGGCGCGCCACCGGCCAGTCGGGCCTGACCGTGATGCGTCAGTACGCCAATGGCGGCGATGATGCGCTGTTCCGCCCGGGTGCGGTCAGTTTCTCCGCGCTGGGCCAGCACGATCACCCCGAATACCGGATGATGTCCGGACTGCCGGAACTGCAAGCCGCGATCAACGGCTATCCGGTGCAGACGCGCCACACCGATTATCGCTGGCTGGAGGCCGCCGACGGCCGCTACCTCGCGTCATCGCCCGCCACCATGCCGGAACTGCCGGCGGCGATCGCGGCAGAGGAGACCGTCGCCGGGCAGATCGCCCTGATGAAGAGTTTCTACCGGGCGCTCGCCTCCTTCGACGAGACGCACTTTGCCAGCTTCCGCGACCATGTCGACGTGCATGTCAGCTATCTGGAAATCTGGTTCGAGGAACTGATCGACAGCCGCCTGGTCGATGCCGTCCACTCCTTCCGCCACACGCTCGACGGCGCGACGATCGATGAGGTCCACGCCTCGACGATCGCCCATGCGCTGACCGGCCAGAAGGCGATCAGCGAAAACACCTCGCTCACCCCGCGCCTGGTCAGGCTGTCGGACGATCGTGGGACACCCCGCTATGCGGTGACGCGCTACCGGGTGCTGACGAAGCGGCTCGGCACGCTTGCCGAGTGGCCGGTGGACGACATGGTCGACTGTATCGACGATCCGGCGACGCGCATCCGTTTCGATCTCGATGGATCGGCCTTCGCCAATTCGCGCCAGTCGCGCTTCCGGGTGCTGCATGCGCGCGGCGATATCGAGATCGCGGCGCGCCGCGAACCGGGCCTTCTCGACCGCATCATGGCGCAAATCCCCGGTCTTGACGGACCCGGCGCTGAAATCGCCGAACAAAGCGCGGAAAGACAAGGCCGCGTGATCCGGGGCTTCGGCGACACCGACCTCAATGCAGCGCGCTACAGCCGCTGGCATGCCAAACCGCCAAGCGGCACGGGCAGCGACACACGGCGCGGCTTCAACGACCCGACGCTCTTCGTCGCCCAGGCGACGCGCGAGGAGGTGGCCGGCTTTGCCGCCCGCGGCCACGACTTCCGCGTCTCCTGGGCCATCCCGATGGAGATCATCCTGGCGCCGCCGCACATGGTCTGGAACCCGTATCGCCTGCCGGAACTGGAAGACCGCGCCGCCGTCACCGCGAACGGCGCCAACGGCAACACGGCCGCAACGGCCTATGCCGGCATTCACCCGGACCGTTACTGGTACATGACGCCGGACGAACTCTTCACCGGCCGGCCCGGATGGCGGCAACGTGCATGGGTGCGCGATCCGGACGGAACAGCCCGCCGTGTGCGCGCCTCCGGCGTCTATATCTTCATGCCGGCAATAGAGAACTGCGGACCGGTGCGGCTGCGCTATCCCGTAGCCCCGATCCACCACGAGGGCAGCCCCGCATACGGCCATGCTCTGGCGATCCGCGAGGAGGCCGGCGCCGTCCAGGCGGCGCTCACCGGCGAGATCATCGCGCTGAAGGAACAGGCCCGCCAGCAGGACAAGGCCATCGACGATCTGCGCATCCGCCAGAAGGCGATCAAGGATGCGCTGTTCCGCAAGGCGCATAGCGAAGGAGACTGACCATGCCGGCCAACAGCCTGCAAATCGAACTGGGCCGCCTGATCGACCAGGTGCGCACCATGGACGACCGGGTGGACAGACAGATCACCCGGTTGCGCGCCGCCGAGACGCGCCTGAAGGCGCACATGCCGGTCGCGCCGAACCTTCTGGCCGACACCAAGAAATTCGCAACCCTGTGCGGCGGCCAGGCCAACACCGAGATGGCCATCATCGCCGGCCATGCATCGAGTTCCTTTGCCGCCTCTTATGTCGGCGGCACAACGGCGCGCGGCACCATCGAGGTGGTGACGCCCGCCAACTTCGGCGCCAAGGGCCTCGACTTCGAGGGCGACCTGGACAAGGCCATCAATCCGCGCTGGCTTGAAGACGGCGGCGCCGCGACCGGCACCATCGCCGCCGGCGGCAAGCGCCTGCATGTGGAAAACTCACGCATCGACTTCAACGCGGTGCTGATGGACGTCACCATCACCGGCGACCAGACGAACGGCAACCCCGGCAACGTGGCCGTCCTCGCGCAGGGCCGGCAGAAATACCTGACGCGCGACAGCGGCGGCTTCAAGACCCAGGCGCATTGGCTGGTCAACGTGCTGGAACACTCAGACGATATCGTCTTCCGCCCGTTTTTCGACTACGGCCACCTGCCCGAGGCGACAGGCGCGCATCTCGGACGCGGCTGGACATGGCTGCGCACCACCGAGACGGGTTTCGACAAGCCATGGAAACCGAATTTCCATGGCCAGGGCCGCATGAAGGCGGCGCTGGCGCTGCCCTACTGGTCCACCGGCGATCACGGCGACGCCTATGTCTGGGCCGGCTCCACCGGCCGCTACACCCATGGCGACACTCTGTAATCCTAACGGGAGAAGACACCCATGCCCAGAATAGAAAAAGACGGCACACTCATCGCAGCCATAAACGCGGACATGCTCAGGGACTGGCTTGAAGAAAACGACCTGTCGGCCGACGATGTGACCATCATATGGTCGGATGACGAGACGAAGGCGAAGAAGCGCGCCAGGATCGCAGACGATGCCGGCGACACCCTGTCGCTGCTCGGCACCACCAGCGACGGGGCGCATCTGCTGCTCATCCACATGGCGCGCCTGGCAACGGCGCTGAAGACAGCGCAGAACATCGCCCAGGTCCGCGCCGCCGCCACGCCGTTTGCCGACCTGATGGAACCGTATCTTGCAAAGATCGACGCCGACGAGCCCACGGCCAAGCTGCCCTACGCCGTCAAACCGGGCGGCGAAGCGGCAGCACTCCTGGAGATCGAAACCCGCGCGACGGCCGTCGCCGATGCGCTGACCGCCGTGCAAGAGTAGGGGTTCTATCGAAAAGACCGGACCGCGACGGGGGGGTCGATGTCGCGGTCCGGCCTGCGCCCCCGGCCTGCACGGATTTCGGGCCGGGATGAGAGGGCGGCCGAATCCGAGCCATAAGGTCACACGCAAAGTGCCAAGGGGCTGGATCCGGCCACGTGCGATGGCAACCGAGTATGTGATCATCGCACAACGCCAGAAAGAGCCGATTCGGATCGCCGGCAAAATGCCGAAACGAGGCATGTTTTCGATAGCTGTCTGGCGGCACAACACCTCATGGCGCTGAGGAAATCTAGCCAGGACCGGCTTCCGAGATGCGCGGCAGACCTAGTCTGCTAGTCTTCCCATTCCTCGAAATCATCGTTTGCGGTAACGCGAAATCGTCTTGTTGTAATCTTGTTGGTGCTGGGATTCCGGGCGCGGAATTTGAGTTCGCCGGAGGAATTGATTTCTGACTTTGTCTTCAACCACAATTTTGGACCTTGGCCGAAATAAAGGATCGCGCTACGCAACCCAACTAAGAGAGCATCCTCGTTTCCGTCGCCGCCCGGCAGCACAACTACGCCAAGGTTGCGGCTTTCGGGTAATACCCTGTCACTGAGGAAGTCGTTGTCGTGTGTCCAAATCATTCTCCTCTTTTTCCAAGCGAATGAAGCGACAGTAGTGTCCGATTTTCCGTTCAAGCCGACGTCTTCCGTAAACACTGCGTTGTACCCCGACTCACGAAGACTCTCCGCGACGTCACGTCCCATATTCTGATCAACAAGAATTTTTGTCTTCGGTCGCAAAAGCGCCGAAAGTGTTTTGTCAGGATTTAAGTCAGGCTGTCTTTTCCAAGGCATGAGTGCGCCTCAAACACACAAGGGAGGCTCACGCTTTCAACGGGCGGCCAGCGTACAGAAGGGCAAGAGCGAGCTGCGGTTTCATGCCCCTATTGTTGTACCCGGTGCAAATTTTATTCAAGACCGGTAGAACTCGGCCCACTGACAATAAACGCGCTACTTACGAGCTAGATTTGTCCGAAAGGTCGCGCCGCTGTGTCCAAAAGGCGGCGCCGGGCTACAAAACCGGCCGCGGCTGGACGCCGCCCTGGGACATCCTCGCAATCGACCGGCCATACTACTGGGCGACTGACCGAAGCGACTGATTCGCCCGGGCTCAGTTGTCTCTCGGCCGTTTTCAGCGCCTGGAATGCCGAAACCGCTGATTACCGGAAGCCGTTCCGGCCTGGCCCGGTCATTTTCCAGAGCTTCGGGGACGGCAGAAGCCATCGTACCAGCCGGGTCGCGGCGGTTTCAAGCTGTTGTAAACGCCAAACGATGAATGCATTCGATGGTTGCATGCGCTGTCGGCCAGCGGACCGGACCTCAACGGGGGCGTGTGTCGCAATCCGGCCCGCCCTTCCCCCGGCCGCTTTATAGGTTCGGTCAAGACGGGAAGGCGGCCGGATCCACGCACAGGTCACACGCAAAGTGCCAAGGGCTGGATCCGGCCCGGTGCAATGGATTCAGTTCAGTCGCTGAGTAACTTCCATCGCACAAAAGCCAGAAAGCGTCGGTTTCGAGCGATTGTAAACCTCCAGACGGAGAAAGTATTCGATAGACTTGTTGTTGGGCCACCTGATCAACAACAAGCAAAAAGGACTTCATGGCACTGCTTACCGTGCAGCAGCCTCTGCGCCAGGCCGCGCGCATGGTCGGTTGTGGTCACCGCAGCCGTGCCTCTTTGGTTGCGCATTCACGCCTCCGAACATTCATGAAGTCGCTCACGGATTGCAGCGCCAGTTCCCGCCCCGAATTGTGGTCGTGCAGCACGCCGCTCGCCGCACGCACCACCGGGGCGATCTCGCCCAGGTCCTTCAGCAACTGATATTTCAGGAAGCGCTGCAGGTTGCTCGCGGCGGTGCGTTCCTCTCCCTGCGCACTGGCCACCAGCAGGTCGTTGATGGTGAAGGTGCGCTGGATGCGCATCGCGGTCCAGGCCCGCTGGCGCAGCGTGTCGCTCATCGGAGGCAAGCGAAGCGACGCTGTGCCAGATTGGCGGCAAAGCCGCCGGGGTCGGCGCACAGCCTCGAAGGGCCCGTTCGGCCCGGAGGTGATCACGACACCGGTCGCGACAGACCGTTCTCCGTCCGGGGTGAGCCGGAAGCACCCTGACGTAATCCGTTCGACAAGGCCCTTGCGGATCAGGACAAGCGCGGCATCGGTCACCTTGAGATGGGTGAGTTGCAACTCGCCACTCAACACCTTCAGCGTCTTGCTGGAACCAGGAGGCAGGGCGTGAAGCACGCGGGTCTGATTGTTGTAATGTCCGGCCATCAATGCGCCTGCGGCACGTGAACGGCCTGACCGGTGCGCCGGTCATTGACCAGAAGCTCGCCCGACATGTCGGCCATGGTCAGGCCGTCTTCGCCGGGCGCGGCGCGAAAGCCGAAGCGCTCGATCGCCACGATCGCCTCCCGGACTTCCCGGTTGAAGCCGCCCGTCACACGGGTGACGAAGTCCGTCAGGTCGGCGGCGACCTTCACCTCGCACTGTTCGTCCAGGAACCGCTGCACGTCGGCCCGGTCCGAGGGCTCGAAGCGCACGTAGCGGGAAATGCGGCTCATGGTCTGGGGAAAGCGCTTCAGATTGTCGCGGATACGGCCCATACCGACCAGGATGAACGGGACCTCGCAGACGTCCGACAGGTCGCGCACCGTGTCGACCAGCTTGCCCCGGGAACTGATATGGTCGGCTTCGTCGATAACCACGGCAAAGTCGCGGTTGGCGAGGTCCGCCCCATGCGCTCGCTCGCCCAGCGCCAGCAAGGCCGCACTGAAGCGCTTCTCGTAACCGTGTGGGGGATCAATGCGCATCGCTTTCAGAAGTTCACCCAGCATCCAGTAGGGCGACCATTCCACCTTGGCCCGCAGATAGACGCAAGCGTTGTCGGCGGCCCAGCGGCTCAGGATCGTGGTCTTGCCGAGGCCCGACGGGCCGTCAACCACGACCAGGCAGCATTCCGATGCGCCGCGCGCCTCCAGCGCTTCCAGAGCGCCCATGAAGCGCTGGTAATTCTGCGTCTTGACGAAGGTCGGTCTCATGGTGAATTCCCCTGTCTGTTTGATTTGAGTTCGGATGAACCGGAAGCGGTGGCGGTCAGCAGGGTCTTCAGGTCTTCGAGACTGCCGCCTTTCAGTTCAAAGAGTTCCCTTGCCGATGGCGAATTGAAGAGTTGCACCAGCAAGCGCCGCTGGTTCGGCGTCATGTCGCCGGGACGAGCAATACAGTGATCGGCCAGTTCGTATTGATCGGCGGGCACCCGTTTCTTTTCCGGTTGCGAGGCCACATCGGCAGGGTTTGCAATCTGTTCCTGCCGGTTCCCGGCCTGCGGCGTCGCTGCTTCGGTAGTCCGGTCTGACTGTGCCGAAAACGCCACCGGCAGGATCGGGTAATGGTCGATCTTCATCTGCGGATTGGCCTCTTCGATGGCTTCCCGCCGATGCGCCTCGATGCGTTTGAGCCGACCCTTCGCACGACGCTCCACGGCGCTGTCGCGCATGGTCTTCGGCACATAGGCGTGCTTGTTGTTGAAGAACGAGGCCACACAGATCAGTGCACCGGCGACGGGCGCGCCTTTCTCATGCTCCAGCCTGCGCACCCACACCTTCGAGGCGTCGAAGATGTCGTAGCCGACAAGCACCTCCATGCCGTGATAGGGTTCAAGCCGCTCATCGAAATAGTGATTGGTGTTGAAGCTGACCTGGCCGCGATGCACCTTGCGACGCTCGACCGGGCGAAACAGGTCATCGGCCTCATGCGCTGCAAGCGGCACCGGTTCGAAGCCGCGCCTGCCAAAATCCGCCCAGACCTCGTTCGGCGTCGCCTTGCGATGACGCCGGGTGAGCGGGTTGAACACCCGCAGACTGCTGTGCACCCTGTCATTGTAGGCGGCAATCGCGGCCTCTGCCGCCTCCTTGAATTCGGCAAAGGTCGGCAGTGTCGGCGACGCGCCGAGTTCCCGGATTTCCTTGTCGATCCTGCGGTCGACCAGCCGCCGCGCCTCGCGGTCCATGTCTTCGCCCATATAGGTGGGCAGGTCCTTCGCCAGCCGGTTCCAGACCGTGCCATTGACCCGCTCGATCAGGCCGCGCGCCTGCGCATTGTAGGGAAGCGAATGGGTGGTGGTGATGCCGAGGCGTGCGCACAGGCCCAGCGTGGCATGATCGATCTGCCGGTTGCGATAGCCCGGACCCCGGTCGCTGTAGAAGATCGCCGGAATGCCGTGGCTCTCGCAGGCGCGGCGCAGCGCCTCGGCGACCACGACGGTGTTTTCGGCCAGGCCGACGCTCCAACCGACGATCTTGCGCGTCACCACGTCGAGCACCGTGGTGATCTCGGGTCGGAACGGGCGATGGTGGACCGGATGCTCGACCAGCGCGTCGAAGGTCTTGCCGTCGGCGGTGTAGATGGTCGCCGGATCGAGACCGTCCAGCGTCCTCGTGATGAAGCCGAGCCGTGCCTTCAGCGCCAGCCGGCCCTCGCGGCCTCGGTGGGCGTCGAGAAAGCGCGACGTGCCCTGCAGAGCCTTCAGCGTCCGCCTGGCCTGGTCATAACTCGGAACGAAGGCGTCCTGCGGCAGCGACGCTGCGTATTTCTCCAGCGCATGGCCGATGGAGACCTTGGCCGGTGTGCAATAGAAGCGCAGGAACCCGTTCAGCCATTCGGGATGGTCCTGCCTGCGGCGCGTCACAGCCGGGGCCAGAGCAACGGAGCCGTCGGCTTCATAGGCTTGCAGCCAGTTGTAGACGCCGCGCAGGGACAGCACCTTGCCGCGATGCCCCTTGTGGCGATCATTCGCATCGCAGGCCGCTTGAAGCAGTTCCGGCGTGAGCACGCACTGGTCGTTGCGGCCCTGTTCGAGGCAATGCAGGTCCCATGCGGTATCCTCGACCAGCGCGAGGATCGCCTTGCGGCGGCTGACGTTGCCCGTGAAGACGCGCCGGTCGACCTCGCGCAGGATAACCGCCCGGGCCTCCATGACGCGGCGCTGGCGGGCACTGTGCGCCGTGGCGGACTTCTCGGCCGCCGATCTGCCGGTCGGAGGTTGCTTGGCGGCAGGGTCGGCAAAAGGCGGTTCGGCAGCCCTTGCCTCCAGCCGGCGACGGTAGTCGTCCTGCGCGGCGTCGGGAAGGCAACTGACATGGTATTCCCAGCCGCCGCCGCGACCCCGGCAGATACGCGCCTTCCTCGATCCAAGCTGTTGCCAGCCCTCGCGCTGTGCCATGATGTTGATGCGGCGCTTTGTCGTCGGCAGACCCGTCAGGCGAAGACCGGCCAGTTCCGCCGCCGTCTTGTATTCATGATCGGCCCACGTCCAGGCGGGGGAGACTGCGGCAGAGACGGCTGGCGGCGGCAGGGTCAAATCCATGTCACGATGCAGGTCAGCCATCAGGACACTCCCGGCTTGCGCGGATCGCAAAAGGGCTCAAACGCCTCAAGGACTTCGGCAGGGCAGTCTGCCCGCAGCATGCCTGGCAGCCGAAGCACACGCTTGACACTGACCAATGCATCCGAAGGACAGTCAAGTTCGGCGAGGCCAGTTTTCGGGGAATTCGGAATATCGGTCAGAAAACTGGCATTCAATTTGCTGCAACGGCAGCAGGCGCTTGCGCACGGGCCTGGACAAGGAATGTCGGTTGCCCTCATGAAATCGTAGATTGGCGGTTCTGACTGGCTCATGATCTCACGTTGCACAATTCAGCTTTCCCATTGGACGCAGGGTGACAGAACTCACGCTCATGTTGGTCATAACACATATATGTTGCAATTAACACATTCTTGCAAGCCCGTTTGTTGTATCGTGTTGAAAATGACACGAACCGCTATCGCATACCTGCGCACCGAATTGGAAAGGCGAATTGCCGCCGAGGGATTAAGGCCACTGGCAAAGGCAATTGATGTGCCTTTGGAGCAAATACGGTCGATCGTTTCCGGGCGTTCGCCCAGAAGCTCGACCATTGAACAGATAACAGAAGCGCTCGGGTTTGAATTCTATATCGGCCCGCCGCGTCAAAGCGGTGACTTGGCGGAACCTGCGCGGCTGGATTGGACAATCCTCGGTTCAAGGGAAGCCCCGCATCACGGTATTGAACGCTGCAATGGCTGGGGCTGGGGCAAGGACGTGCCACGGCCCGATACTCTGCCGCTGCCGCAAGCGGTTGGCGACAAGGACGCCTTCTGGGTGACCGCGACGGGTGCATCAATGGCGCCCGAGGGGGTCGAGAGCGGCCGGCTTTGCCTGGTCTCGCCGGCCGTCCAACCGGTGCCGGGCGACCGGATATGGCTTCGCGACACAAGTGGCGCGGCAGCGATCAAGCGGCTTGTGTTGATCGAGGACGACGGCGCGCTTCACCTGCGCAACTGGAGGAACAAGTCAGCCGACCAACCGCAGAGTTTCGAAGAGAAGCGGTTTCCAAACGACATTGAGCGCGTGCACCCGGTGGTCGCGGTGTTCAAGGGCAAGCCGGGCAGCAAAAACTTCGAGCATGTGCCCGATCCAGGGGCGCCTGCCTCACCGCAGGTCGCGGCACCGCCAGAACTGATCGCCGTGCTTGGCCTGACGGAGGGTGCAAGCATAGCGGAGGCTGTAAGCACGATCGAAGTACGCCTGAAGGATGCGGAAGGCAACAGCGATGTTGCGGTGGCCATAACGACACAGATGGAGGCGCTGCGCTCGGAACTGAGGTCCGAGATAGCCGATGCGAAGTTTGCGGTGCAAGAGGGTCTGGCGGACGCCTCGGCGCTGGCGGGCGATGAAACCAACCCGCCGGGGGCTCGGCCGGTTGCCGTGGTCGAACTGGCCTCTGTCGCCGGCAATGGTGCGACGTTCCTTTCCGAAGATGTTTTGGGACGGGTTTGGTTCCGCCGCGCATGGCTCGATGAACACGGCCTCAATGCGGAGCACTGCGCGGTCATCGGGGTGATGGGCGATGCAATGGAACCGACGCTGACGGACGGTGCGAAGATCCTGATCGACCGAACGCAAACCGACTGGCGGACGGGCGATGTCTTTGTGATCCAGGCCCCGGACGGCCTGATGGTCAGGCGCGCCGGCGAGGCTGCCAATGGCAAGGCACTGATGCTGAGTGACAATCCATCATCGGAGGCTGCCGCCTGGCCCGACGAGGCGAAGATCCTCGGTCGGGTGGTATGGACCGCCAGGACGCTGGTCGGGAAGTAGGCGAATACCTCACCCCCTCGCAAAGTCAGGCGGCGGGAGCAATACAACCGTAAATCGAGTCCCACTTCTTTCCGCGCCTTTGGCGATTACAGATTGAGCAAGAAACTGATTTTGTCGTTAAAATCGCGAACTGGGACTCCCCGGTAAAGTGGGACTCGCTTGGTCCCACTTCGCCCCGACAAGTGGGACTCCCTTGCCCTAGGGCAAATGAACCGCTGGGAAGCCTCAAATGCTTGTTTTCCGGGATTGCTTAAGCCCCAAAACACTCTCATTATTTTTCATTTTCATATCATTTGTGCCAAAGAATGAGCGGATTTTTTTCGTTTTCTCCATTTTTGTGCCAAAGAAATATTGTTGCGCAAGCCGCTTATCCCATTGGAACATAGCGACTTTTCCGAAAATTCTCCCGGAAACCGCTTGTGCAGAATGAAAGACCCCCCCATACACAGATTTCACCGATGCGATCTATGCCGGCGCCGATCCGGATCGGCCCGATGACGAGGTCGAGACCCTGGAGCGTTCGGCCTGCCCCACCTGCGGCTCCTGTTCGGGCATGTTCAGCGCCAATTCGATGAACTGCCTGGCCGAAGCGCTGGGTCTGGCATTGCCCGGCAACGGCACGATGCTGGCGACCCACAGCGACCGGCGCGGCCTGTTCGAGGAGGCCGGGCGACTCATCGTCGAGCTGGCGCGCCGCTGGTACGGCGACGACGACATCACTGCGCTGCCGCGCGGCATCGCCGACAAGCGCGCCTTCGAAAACGCCATGGCGGTCGACATCGCCATGGGCGGCTCGACCAACACCGTGCTGCACCTGCTGGCCATCGCCCATGAGGCCGACGTCGATTTCTCGATGGACGACATCGATCGGCTGTCGCGCCGCGTTCCCAATCTGTGCAAGGTCGCGCCGGCGACGTCCGAATACCACATCGAGGACGTCCACCGGGCCGGCGGCATCGTCGCGATCCTCGGTGAGCTGGACCGCGTCGGGCTGATCCACAACGACGTGCCGACCGTCCACTCGGCGACGGTCGCGGACTTCATCGCCGACTGGGACATCAGGCGCCGACCTGCCGACAGGGTTCGGCGGTTTTTTCGCGCGGCGCCGGGCGGCGTGCGCACTGTGCGCGCCATGAACCAGGCGCGGCGGCACGCCGCGCTCGATCTTGATCGGGAAACCGGCTGCATTCGTGGTGTCGATCATGCCTATGCGACCGACGGCGGTCTGGCTGTGCTGCGCGGCGGGATCGCGTCGCATGGCTGTATCGTCAAAACCGCGGCGGTCGATCCCGCCATGCTGCGTTTCGAGGGCCCGGCGGTGGTCTTTGAATCTCAGGATGAGGCCGCCGATGCGATCCTTGCCGGCAGCATCGAGCCCGGATGCGTGATCGTCGTGCGCTACGAGGGGCCGAAGGGCGGCCCCGGAATGCAGGAGATGCTCTACCCGACCGCCTATCTGCGCGCCATGCGGCTTGACACCCGTTGCGCCATGCTCACCGACGGCCGCTTTTCCGGAGCCTCGGCGGGCCTTTCGATCGGTCATGTCTCGCCGGAGGCCGCGGAAGGCGGAACGATCGCCCTCGTCGAAGACGGCGACATCATCCGCATCGACATTCCGCGGCGTTCGGTCGAGCTGCTGGTTGACGAGCAAACGCTCGAACGCCGTCGCGCAGCACACCCGGATCGCACAATGCGGCTGTGGCGACCCCGAAACAGGCAACGCCGGGTCTCCGCCGCGCTGCAACTCTACGCCCGCAACGTTTCCAACGCATCGCAAGGCGCGGTTCGAAAGATCGATGAATGAAGAACGGCACCAAGGGAGGAATGCCATCATGAAGAACCTGATGTTGGCCGGCGCGTCGCTGGTCGTGACGCTTGGCCTGTCGCAGGCCGCCGCCGCGTCGAAACTCGACATGACCAGCATATATCCGAGTTCGTTTCCGGTCGTCGGCGAGATCGGCAAGGACCTCGGCCGCCGCATCAGCCTGGTGACGGGCGGCGAGCTCGACATCGTTTTCCACGAGCCGGGTGCCCTGGCGCCGCCGTCCGAGGCCTGGGATGCCGTGTCGACCGGCGCCGTCGACGCCGCCTGGTATACGCCCGGATTTGCACAGGGCATCATCCCGTCGGCCGCCATGTTTACCTCGGTGCCGTTCGGACCGGAGGCGCCGGAATATCTCGCCTGGTACTATTTCGGCGGCGGCCAGCGATTGTGGGACGAGATCACGGCGCGTCACGACGTCAAGAGCATCCTGTGCGCGACGCTTCCGCCGGAGGCGTCGGGATAGTTTCGCGCGCCAATCGACGGCGTCGCCGATCTCAAGGGCAAGAAAATGCGCTTCTTCGGGCTCGGCGCGCGAGTCATGGAGAGGCTTGGAGTAGCGACGCAGACACTAGCCGTCGGCGAAACCGTACCGGCGCTGGAGCTGGGCACCATCGACGCCGCCGAGGTTTCGATGCCGGCGCTCGACCTGCGGCTCGGCATGGCCGATTATGCCAAGCATTACTACTTCCCCGGCTGGCACCAGCAGACCAGCCTGATTACGCTGCTTGTCAACCGCGCCGTCTGGGATGGCCTGAACGACCGGCAGCGTGCCGCCGTCGAAGAGGTCTGCCGTTCCGCCGTTACCGAATCGGTGGCCATGGGCGAGGCCATCCAGTTCGAGGCGCTAGGTGAATTGCAGAAATTGGGTGTCACCATCCATCGCTGGCCTCCCGAGATTCTGGCGGCCATGGATCAGGCCTGGCTGGAGGTCGTCGCAGAACTTTCTGCCGATGCGGATTTCAAGCGGGTTTGGGAGTCCTACACGACCTTCCGCAACCAGTACGCCATCTGGCGCGAACTCGGGTACATGCGCTGAACCCCTCCCGGGGAATGCGGCGTGTCGTGCGGCTTGCAGCCGGCGGCACGCCGTTCGGTGGTTCGGGAGAAACCCCATGCTTCACTGGGCGGATCTTTTGGCGCGTCCCTGCCTCTGGGCCAATCGGCTGGGTGGCTGGCTGCTGCTGATCCTGGCGCTGGTCATCGGCTACGACGTGGTCGGCCGCAAGTTCTTCGACACCGGTTCCGTGGTCCTGCAGGATCTCGAATGGCACCTTCACGGCGGTGCCCTGCTGCTCGGTTTCGGTCACGCCTATCTCAAGGACGCGCATGTGCGCGTCGACCTGCTGCGCGAACATTTCAGCTCGGTGGCCAAGGCGCGCCTGGAGATCGCGGGGATCGTGATCTTCATGATCCCCTATCTGGCGGCGCTGATCGCCTTTGGCGTCGATTATGCCGTGCGGGCGTATCTGACCGGCGAGGCCTCGACCAGCGGCGGCGGTCTGTCACATCGCTGGGTCATCAAGTCAATGGTGCCGCTGGGGCTCTCGCTGACCGCGCTTTCGGCGATGTCGGTCCTGCTGCGCTGCCTTTATGCGCTTCGTCCGGCAGCGAAGGCCGAGGCAGCCGAGGATGCGTCCCCGATCCGGCAGAAGGAGGAAACGGCATGAGCGCCGATCTTCTTCCGATTCTGATGTTCTGCTCGCTCGCGGTGTTCATCTTTTCCGGGCTGCCGGTCGCGGTCGTGCTGGGCGGAATTTCACTCGTCTTCGCACTGATAGGGCTGGCAATGGGCGAAATCCGCTTCGCCCAGCTGCCGCTGCTGGTCAATCGCATCTTCGGCGGCATCGTCTCCAATCACGTTATGGTAGCGGTGCCGATGTTCGTGCTGATGGGCGTACTCCTGGAAAGAAGCGGTGTTGCAGAGGAACTGCTGGACGGTCTGCAGACGTTGCTGCGCCGCGTGCCCGGCGGCCTTGCCCTGGGCGTCGCGATCATCGGAACGGTTCTCGCTGCCTCCACTGGAATCATCGGCGCCTCTGTGACCATGCTGACCATGTTGGCGCTGCCCATGATGATCGAACGAGGTTATGCGCCGACGCTGGCCGCCGGCTCCATCGCAGCCTCGGGGACCCTCGGCATCCTCATTCCGCCGTCGATCATGCTGGTGATCATGGGCGACCTGTTGACAATATCGGTCGGCAAACTGTTCATGGCGGCACTGTTGCCCGGGCTGCTGCTGTCAGTGCTCTATGTCGTCTATATTGCAGTTGTCAGCCGGTTGTGGCCCGGACTAGCGCCGGCGGTGGCCGGGCGGCCGTCGGCGGACGAACGACGCACGTTGTTTCGCCGGCTGGCCATCGGTTTCCTGCCGCCGGCGCTGCTGATCGCCCTGGTCCTCGGTTCGATCCTCGACGGATGGGCGACGCCCACCGAGGCAAGCGGCGTAGGTGCCTTGGGCGCGCTGGTCCTCGTGCTGTTGCGTGGCCGGCTGTCGCTCAAGGGGCTCAACGACGTGCTCGAAAGCTCGCTGACGACGGTCTCGATGATCTTTTTCATCTTCGTCGGAGCGACCGCCTTCTCCTATCTGTTCCGACGCTTCGGCGGCGACCATCTGGTCCTCTCCTGGGCCGAGGCTTCCTTCCTCGGAGCCTGGGGCGTGCTGGCCGTGCTGATGCTGTTGATTTTCCTGCTCGGCTTCTTTTTCGACTGGATCGAAATCACCTTGATCGTCCTGCCGATCTTTGCGCCCATCGTTTCGCGGCTGGACTTCGGCGATCACGTGGCCCGTCCCGATGTCGTCTACTGGTTCGCCATCCTCGTTGCGGTCAATCTGCAGGCCAGCTTCCTGACGCCGCCTTTCGGTTTTGCACTGTTCTATCTCAAGGGCACCGCCAGGGGCCTGGCCGCAACCCGACAGATTTATCGCGGCATCGTTCCCTTCGTCGCCCTGCAGATCCTGGCGCTTGGCCTGCTTCTGGCCTTTCCGGCCATTGCCACCTGGCTACCCGACCGGCTGTTCCACTAAGTGGCGGACCAGCTTTCTATCGCCGCCGAACCATCACCGCCAATGTCAGATCGTCGAAGGGATAGGCCTCCGGGTTGGCGGTGAGTTTCTCTGACATCAGCCCGTAGAACCGGTCCGCCAAAGCATCCGGATCGCCCTGGCCCTTCGAGAACAGGCCCTGGCGGAGGCTGGTTTCGCTGAAGGCGCGGGTGAAGGCGGTGTAGCTCCTGGCAAAGGCCGCGGCGTCGCCGGTCTTTTCGAAAGCGACCTGATAGGGCGACGGGACGGCGGTCAGACCGCAGTGGAGAAGTTCGAGGCGGTCGGCAAGCGGGCCGGCGACCGGCGCCGCCGCTTCCTGAAGCGTGCGGGGAACCACCGGGAAACAATAGGCGGCATACGCCGCTGCCGGCAGATCGCCGGCATCGACCATCTGCCGGGCGCATTCGTTCATCAGTTGAAGGAGCCCGGCAGCGCTGACGCGGACCGGATCGGCATCCGCGTCGGAGCCGAGCATCTGCACCAGCAGCACGCCGCCCGGCTGGAGTTCATCGGCGCGCGCGGTGAGGAAGGCGAGCCAGTCGCTCGCGGCCTGGGTCAGGATCTTCGCCAGCTCGGTCGGTGGAGCATCCGAGCGATATAGCGAATGCGGCATGTCGAGGTCCGCCGGCTGGCGCGACAGCCAATGAGCCGCCGACCCGGATGTGCCGAGCGTGACGCTCGAGGGTATCGTCACCCTTTCGAAAAAGCCGCGAGGCGCGAACAGGGCCCGGGCGTTCGAGTGCTTCTCGAGGTAGCTGTCGGCGCCGGAGAGATTGGCGGCGAGACCGTCCCAGTTGTTGGTCGGCAGGTCGCTGTGAAGCACCGCCGGTTCGGTGACGCCACGGTCGGCGAGCAGGTCAAGAGCATTGCCGACGATCGACATCGAGTTCCTGCCTTCGCTGCAACCGTAGTCGGCCACAGTCACATGGCCGTCTTCGGGAAGCGTGAGCGAGTCGACAGCCAGCTTCAGGAGCGCAGCGCCGCTTGCGGCGACGTCGCCCTGAAATGTCGAGTGGGCGTCATAGTAGCCGTCGCCCTTCATGCCCGTGGTTGCTCGCGTCACTTGACTGACCTTTCCCGACTGGCTGTGGCGTAACCCATCAGCGCGTGCGTCCGGATCACCGCGATCTTTGATCATGATAGGGGAGCTCACGCGAATCGTCAGTCCCTACGGACGCCGTGACACGGTATCACGCTCGCGACAATCGTGACCGGTCTTGCGTGGCGGGCGGTTTATAGTGGCCCTCCGATGCACGCAATGCTTGAGCAGTGGCTAATAATTGATCATCACTTTCTCTTTATCTTTGGCCTCTATTGTTGCAAGCCTGTAATCCAATGTTACCCTGAAGGATGAATCATGGAGAGGAGTGTAACAGTGAGCAGATTCGCAGCGTCCTTGCTCGCCGTCGCGCTGGCTATCGGATTCCTGGCGACCGGAAGCGCCCACGCGTTTGTGCGCGATGCGACTGTCGCAGGACAGGACACGCCAACGCAGGTGACCCTTACGGCCACCAAGAAGCGGCCGAAAAACAAGTATCTTCGCAAGAAGGTGCGGATCGAGACCCGCGAGAAGCCGGGTACGATCATCATCGATACCAACGCCAAGTTCCTCTATTTCATCGAAGGCAAGGGACGCGCCACCCGCTACGGCGTAGGCCGCGAGGGCTTCGGATGGGCCGGTGTGGTCAAGGTCGGTCGTAAGGCCGAATGGCCGGACTGGCGGCCGCCGGCGACCATGATCGCCCGCGAGCGCCGCAAGGGCCGCATCATTCCGACCTACGTCAAGGGCGGCATCAACAATCCGCTCGGCGCCCGTGCGCTCTATCTGCACCGCGGCGGCCGCGACACCATCTACCGCATCCACGGCACCAACCAGCCCTGGACCATCGGTCTCAACATGTCGTCCGGCTGCATCCGCATGATGAACAAGGACGTCAAGCATCTCTACAAGCGTGCTCCGGTCGGCTCCAAGGTGATCGTCATCGGTCCGAGCGGCCGCAACGCTTCGAAATACTACCGTGAGAAGGGGGTCGACGTTTTCGCGACGCTCTTCAACAACTAGATCCTGGGTGCCATTCAGCGGGTCGATGGGGACTTAGCGCCCGCTGAATTGAGAGAAGCCGCAAGCGTCGTGTGGTCGCTTGCGGCTTTTTGGTGCAAAGAGCATGGATCGTGTCGTCCGGGTGTGGACAGGGTGTCCACGAAATCGCCCCTACCATTCCCGTCACAGGAACCCTAAGTGGTGGCAGGCGCCGTTCGGGCGCCTTTCAGGGGGATTCTCTTTACAGACTTAAGGAACTGCAAGCACCATGAGCGTACTCTCGTCCTTTCCCATTGCCGAACGCTGGAAGCCGACCGACCCCGGCGTGATCCAGCTCTACTCCTTTCCGACGCCGAACGGCGTCAAGATATCGATCGCGCTGGAAGAGCTGGGAGTGCCTTACGAGGCCCATCTCGTCGACTTCCGGTCCGATGATCAGAAGACCGCCGAATTCCTGTCGCTCAATCCGAACGGCAAGATACCGGCGCTGATCGATCCGGACGGGCCGGGCGGCGAGCCGATCGGCATTTTCGAATCCGGTGCGATCATGCTCTACCTCGCCGAAAAGACCGGCAAGCTGATCCCGTCCGATCCGGCGGAGCGGCTGGAGTGCATCCAGTGGCTGTTTTTCCAGATGGCGGGCGTCGGACCGATGTTCGGGCAGTACGGCCATTTCTACAAGTTCATGGCCGACAAGCTGAAGGACGACTATCCGACCGAGCGGTACGAAAACGAGACCAAGCGGCTGCTCGGGGTGCTCGACCAGCGTCTCGAGGGACGCCAGTGGATAGCCGGCGATCTCTACACGGTGGCCGATATCGCCACCTTCCCCTGGGTGCGCACCGTGCGCGACTTCTACGAAGCCGGCGAGGCGGTCGGCCTTGACGGTTTCACCAATGTGACGTCGTGGCTGGAGCGCTGCCTGGAGCGCCCGGCGAGCGTCAAGGGTATGGACATTCCGCCACGGCCCTGACGGCAGGAATCAATCCAACAAAAAAGGCGGCCATCGGGGGCCGCCTTTTTCGTGTCTTTTGGCAGAAGTGGCTTAGAAGTCCATGCCACCCATGCCGCCCATGCCGCCGCCGGGCATGGCCGGAGCAGCCGCTTCCTTCTGCGGCACTTCGGCAACCATGGCCTCGGTGGTGACCAGCAGGCCGGCAACCGAAGCGGCGTCCTGCAGGGCGGTGCGAACGACCTTGACCGGGTCGACGATGCCGAGCGAGATCATGTCGCCATATTCGCCGGTCTGGGCATTGTAGCCGTAGTTGTTGTCGTTCTTTTCGAGGATCTTGCCGACCACGACCGAAGCCTCGTCACCAGCATTGCTGACGATCTGGCGGGCAGGGGTCTGCAGCGCACGGCGAACGATGTTGATGCCGGCTTCCTGGTCGTCGTTGGCACCCTTGGCCTTGAGGGCGCTGGCAGCCATCAACAGCGCGGTTCCGCCGCCGGCAACGATGCCTTCCTGGACGGCGGCGCGCGTTGCGTTCAGCGCATCGTCGACGCGGTCCTTCTTTTCCTTCACTTCGACTTCGGTGGCACCACCGACGCGGATCACGGCAACACCGCCGGCGAGCTTGGCCAGGCGCTCCTGCAGCTTTTCGCGGTCATAGTCGGAAGTGGTTTCTTCGATCTGCTGCTTGATCTGGGCAACGCGGCCTTCGATCTCGGCCTTCTTGCCGGCGCCGTCGACGATCGTCGTGTTCTCCTTGGAGATGTTGACGCGCTTGGCGGTGCCGAGCATGTCGAGCGTGACGTTTTCGAGCTTGATGCCGACATCTTCGGAGATCACCTGACCGCCGGTCAGGATGGCGATGTCTTCGAGCATGGCCTTGCGGCGGTCGCCGAAGCCCGGTGCCTTGACGGCGGCGATCTTGAGGCCGCCACGCAGCTTGTTGACGACGAGGGTCGCGAGGGCTTCGCCTTCGACGTCTTCAGCGATGATCAGCAGCGGCTTGGAAGCCTGGACGATCGATTCCAGGATCGGCAGCATGGCCTGCAGGTTGGAGAGCTTCTTCTCGTGCAGCAGGATGTAGCAATCCTCGAGATCGGCGATCATCTTTTCCGGGTTGGTCACGAAGTAGGGCGACAGGTAGCCGCGGTCGAACTGCATGCCTTCGACGACTTCCAGTTCGGTTTCGGCGGTCTTGGCCTCTTCGACGGTGATGACGCCTTCGTTGCCGACCTTCTGCATGGCTTCGGCGATATCGTCGCCGATCTGCTTTTCGCCGTTGGCGGAGATGGTGCCGACCTGGGCGACTTCTTCCGACGTCTTGATCGGCTTGGACTGCTTCAGCAGGTTTTCGACCACTTCGTTGACGGCGAGGTCGATGCCGCGCTTCAGGTCCATCGGGTTCATGCCGGCGGCAACGGCCTTGGCGCCTTCACGAACGATCGACTGGGCCAGGACGGTTGCGGTGGTAGTGCCGTCGCCTGCTTCGTCATTGGTCTTGGAAGCGACTTCGCGCACCATCTGCGCGCCCATGTTCTCGAACTTGTCTTCCAGTTCGATTTCCTTGGCGACGGTGACGCCGTCCTTGGTAATGCGCGGTGCGCCGAACGACTTGTCGATGACGACGTTGCGGCCTTTCGGGCCGAGCGTCACCTTGACTGCGTCAGCGAGAACATCGACGCCGCGCAGCATCTTTTCGCGTGCGTCACGGCTGAATTTTACGTCTTTAGCTGCCATGATTCCTCATTTCCGGGCGGGTGCCCATAACTCTAAAAGGGATACTGATTTGTCGGGTTCGGGTTAGCCGATCACGCCCATGATGTCGGATTCCTTCATGATCAGGAGATCCTCGCCATTGAGCTTGACTTCGGTGCCGGACCACTTGCCGAAGAGAATGCGGTCGCCGGCCTTGACGTCCAGGGCAACGATGTTGCCGCCGTCGTCGCGTGCACCGTTGCCGGTGGCAACGACTTCGCCTTCCGAAGGCTTCTCTTTTGCGGTGTCGGGAATGATGATGCCGCCTGCGGTCTTTTCTTCGGACTCGACGCGACGTACGACGACGCGATCATGCAGCGGACGGAAATTGACTTCTGCCATTGTCTTTACCCTCGATCGAATGACACGCCGGGCGAAATGCCCGGCTCACAAACTGTTAGCACTCACTTTGGGAGAGTGCTAATCGCCGTCGAGATAAGTGGAAGGTCTGGCTGAGTCAAGGATGCAGATGGAAATAATGTTGCGCGATTTCAAGAGCGTCCGAGACCGACAACGTGAGATCAGCCGCCACACCGACGTTACCAACGACGGTCGGAATGAGCATTAGGGCTTGTTTTATCGGCGCCGATGGTCAATGTCTGCGCCACGGAAACACCAATTTCGCCACGCTACGGACTCACCGAAAACCCATGCTCAACAAGCTCGATCGCCTGGCCGATCTGAACGCCGAATACGACGTGATTTTCTGCGACGTCTGGGGTGTCCTGCACAACGGGCTCGAGGCGTGGCCATTGGCCGGCGAGGCTCTCTCGGCCTTTCGACGGCAGGGCGGTGCGGTGGTGCTGCTCACCAATTCGCCGCGACGGCGTCACCATGTGGACGAACAGCTGGCGATGATCGGCGTTGATGCGCAAGCCTATGACCGCATTGTGACCTCCGGCGACGTCACCCGCGACCTGATCGCCGCGGGGCCGGATGAAATCTACTATATCGGGCCGGACCGCGATCTGCAGCTGTTCGAGGGGTTGGGCGTCGAGCGCGTCGGTCTCGAGGAAGCCGGAATCGTGCTGTGCACCGGTCTCTTTGACGACGAGCAC
This sequence comes from Rhizobiaceae bacterium, assembly GCA_963921345.3. Lineage (GTDB taxonomy): Bacteria > Pseudomonadota > Alphaproteobacteria > Rhizobiales > Rhizobiaceae > Hoeflea_A. The sequence continues at coordinate 463,559 of OZ001228.1, forward strand.
GAAACGCCCGAAGAATACCGGCCGATGCTGCAGGAGTTCCTGCGGCGCGACCTGGCGCTGATCTGCGCCAATCCCGACATTGTCGTCGAGCGCGGCAACCGGCTGGTTCCCTGTGCCGGCGCCATCGCTGCGCTTTACGACGTGATGGGCGGCAAGACGTTGATTTCCGGCAAGCCGCACCGGCCGATCTACAAGGCGGCGCTGGCCCAGGCGCAGGAGCTGCGCGCGGGCATTGCCAAGGACCGCATCCTCGCCATAGGAGACGGCATGCCGACCGATGTGAAGGGAGCCCGGGATTTCGGGCTCGATCTGCTCTATGTTTCCGACGGCATCCACGCGCGTGACTACTCCGACAACGGCGTGGTCGATGCGGAGCGTCTTGGGGCGTTTCTTGAACGCCACGATTCGCATCCGGTCGCCTGGATGCAGCGCTTGAGGTAGAGATGGAAGGCAGGGCCATCAAACGGATCGAAAGACTGGAGGACTTTCCGCAGGCGCTACGCGGCGGCGTCCTGGCCATCGGCAATTTCGACGGTGTGCATCGCGGCCATCAGGCGGTGCTCAACGGAGCGCTGGAATGCCGCGCATCGGCGGAGATGCCGGTGACGGCACTGACCTTCGAGCCGCACCCGCGCACCGTGTTCAACCCCGACCGCCCGGTCTTTCGGCTGACGCCGCCGCCGCTGAAGGCGCGCCTCATCGGGGCGATGGGGTTCGAAGCCATCGTGGAGCTGCCCTTTACGCGCGAGTTCGCGCAGAACACCGCGGCCGATTTCGTCGACGACGTGCTGGTCGGGCGGCTCGGTATCCGCCATGTCGTGACGGGCTTCAATTTTCACTTCGGCAAGGCCCGGCAGGGCAGCCCGGATTTTCTGCGCGAGGTCGGCGGGCGCCTCGGCTTCGATGTGACCGTGATCGAGCCGTTCGACGACGAGAATGCCGATCTGGTGTCGTCCAGCCGCATCCGCGATTGCCTGCGCGCCGGCGACGTGTCGGAAGCCGCCGGCCTGCTCGGCTACCGATACAGTGTCGAGGCAGAGGTGATCGGCGGCAAGAAGCTCGGCCGCACGCTCGGGTTTCCGACCGCCAACATGGCGTTGCCGGCGAATGCCGGATTGAAGCCGGGCATCTACGCGGTGCGCTTTCGTCGCGCCGACGGATCGCTGCATGACGGGGTTGCCAGTTTCGGCCGCCGCCCGACGGTCGACGAAGACGGTCCGATCCTGCTCGAGACCTTCGTCTTCGATTTCGACGACGATCTCTACGGCGAAACCTGCACCGTCAGTTTCTTCGCCCATCTGCGCGACGAGGAAAAGTTCGACGGTCTCGAGGCCCTGACGCGGCAGATGCACCAGGATGCGGATGCGGCGCGAGCCGTTCTCGCCAGCGTCCGTCCGGTCGGCTTCCTGGACACGACGCTGGCGTTCGGCTGACTGGCCATGACACGGCGACCGACGGCTCTGATCACCGGCGCCACCTCAGGCATCGGCCTTGCCCTGGCGCAGCGCCTGGAATCTGCCCATGACCTGGTCCTGTGCGGCCGCCGGGAGCGCCGGGACTGCCCTTCCGACATGCCTCAGGATGCGGTCTATGTGCAGGCCGATCTGCGCGACCCGGAAGGGGCCGTTGACGCCGTCGAAGCGGCTCTGGCAGCCGCCGAAATCGACGCACTTGACCGGCTGATCGTCAATGCCGGGATCGGCTATTACCGGTCTGCCGGTTCGGAGACCGATGCGCTCATCCGCGAAACGATGGACGTCAACCTGGTGGCGCCGGTGTTGCTGGCCCGGCGTCTGACGCCACAGCTCGAGAAGGCGCGCGGCAAGCTGGTGCTGATCGGCTCGGTCGCTCACCGCGGATCCGCCAACATGCCGGCCTACGCCGCATCGAAGGCCGGTCTGGCGGGGCTGGCCCGGTCGCTCGAATCGGAATGGCGCGGACGCATTGCCGTGCAGATCATTCACCCGGGGCCGACGGTGACCGGCATGCACAAAAGGGCCGGATACGACCCCGGCCGGCTGAAACCGCTGTTCTTTTCGGCCGACGCAATGGCCGCCGAAATCGACCATGTCATGCAGGCCCGCCGGGCGTCCGCGACCGTCGGCGCCGCGTCGCGCCTGCGGCGGCTGTTGACCGGGCGAGCCTCATGAGAGCCCTGGTTACCGGCGCGGCGACCGGACTCGGTCGCGAAATCGCACGGCAGCTGGCCGCCGGCGGCGCCGAGGTCACCGCTGTCGACCGCCGCCGGATCGACGAGCAATCCGGTTTCGACGTGCGTGTCGCCGATCTCGCCGATCGCCGCGAAGTCGATCGATTGCTCGCCGATCTCTGCGCTGCCCCGGCCTATGATTGGATCATCCACAATGCCGGTGTCAGCGCCACCGGTGGGTTCGAGCGACTTCCCGACAGCGCCTATCGCACGGTTCTGACGCTCAACTGCGAGACCCCGATGGTGATGACCGCGCGGCTGCTGGAAGCAGGCAGGATCGCCGCTGGCGGCCGCCTGATCTTCATCTCGTCGCTCTCCCATTTCACCGGCTATCCGGGCGGCGCCGTCTACGGTGCCTCGAAAGACGCGCTGACGATCTATGCCAGGAGCATCCGCGCGGAACTTGCCGCCAGCGGCGTCAGGGTTCTGACGGTATTTCCCGGACCGCTGCGCACCGAGCATGCGGCTCGCCACGCGCCGCCGCAGACCAGCGCCGAGCGCCGCATGGATCCGGCAGTGCTGGCCGAACTCATCACCCGTGCGGCGCGGCGCGGCGACCGTGTCCTCTATCCGGGCCTTCCGGCCCGTGCCGGCCGCCTGGTTGGTGCCCTCATGCCTCGCCTGACCACGCGTTTCATGCGCCGCGTCATTTTCGAAAGGCTGGATCGCGATGTTTACTGAGAAATTTCTTTATTCGTGCCCGCAGCCTTGCTATGAGGCCACTCGTTATGAAGGCCATACGCGGTTTCACCATTCGAATTATTGGCCCGGCTTCCTGAGCGCGACCGACCCTTCGGGTCAGGCCGGAGGGAAGTCGGGAACAGGCGTCGCCGCGCCGTCCCGGCGCGCAAACCTCCTGAACGACGAGAAGGGGCGGGACCACCGCCCAACGGACCGATCGCCGAAGGGCCGATCGACAGAGCGATAGAATGATGACCGAAACGACCGAAAAGACCGACTATTCCAAGACCCTGAATCTGCCGCAGACGGATTTTCCGATGCGCGCCGGCCTGCCCAAGAAGGAGCCGGAGCTCGTGGCACGGTGGCAGCAGATGGATCTGTACCGCCGGCTGCGCGAGGCCGCCGCGGGGCGGCCGAAATTCGTGCTCCACGACGGCCCGCCCTACGCCAACGGCAATATCCATATCGGCCACGCCCTCAACAAAGTGCTGAAAGACGTCATCACCCGCTCGTTCCAGATGCGCGGCTACGACAGCAACTACGTGCCCGGCTGGGACTGCCACGGCCTGCCAATCGAGTGGAAGATCGAGGAGCAGTATCGCGCCGCCGGCAAGGACAAGGACGAGGTGCCGATCAACGAGTTCCGCAAGGAATGCCGGGACTTCGCCACCCACTGGATCGGCGTCCAGACCGAAGAGTTCAAGCGGCTGGGCATCGAGGGCGACTTCGAAGAGCCCTATACGACGATGAATTTCCACGCCGAGGCGCGGATCGCCGGCGAACTGATGAAGATCGCCGGGCTGGGGCAGCTTTACCGCGGCTCCAAGCCGGTCATGTGGTCGGTGGTCGAGCGCACCGCGCTTGCCGAGGCCGAGGTCGAGTATCTCGACTATGAAAGCGACACGGTCTGGGTGAAGTTCCCGGTCGTGTCCGGTCCGGACGCGCTGGCCGGCAGCTTTGTGGTGATCTGGACGACGACGCCGTGGACGCTTCCCGGCAACCGCGCGATCTGTTTTTCGGAGCGTGTCGGCTACGGCCTTTATGAAGTGACCGCCGCGGAAAACGATTTCGGGCCGCAGCCGGGCGAAAAGGTGCTTTTCGCGGACAGCCTGGCGCAGGAGTGCGCCGACAAGGCCAAGGTCACGCTCGACCGGCTTGCCGACGTTCCGGCCGAAGACCTGGCGCAGACCACCTGCGCCCACCCGTTGGCCGGGCTCGGCTACCGCTTTGCCGTGCCGCTGCTCGACGGCGATCACGTGACCGACGATGCCGGCACCGGGTTCGTGCACACGGCGCCAAGCCACGGCCGCGAGGACTTCGAGGCCTGGATGGACAACGTCACCGAACTGGCCGCGCGCGACATCGACACGGCGATCGCTTTCCCGGTCGGCGACGACGGATACTACACTGCCGACGCGCCCGGCTTCGGACCCGATGCAGCGGACGGCGCGGCCCGGGTCATCGACGACAAGGGCAAGAAGGGCGACGCCAACAAGCGGGTGATCGCGGCGCTGATCGAGGCCGACATGCTGTTTGCCCGCGGCCGGCTCAAGCACACCTATCCGCACTCCTGGCGCTCGAAGAAGCCGATCATTTTCCGCAACACGCCGCAATGGTTCGTGTACATGGACAAGCCGTTCGACGATGGCACGACGCTGCGCCAGCGGGCGATCGCGGCCATCGACGAAACCCGCTTCGTGCCCGCCGCCGGCCAGAACCGTCTGCGCGCCATGATCGAGGCCCGTCCGGACTGGGTGCTGTCGCGGCAGCGCGCCTGGGGCGTTCCGATCACCGTCTTCGTCGACGAGGACGGCGAGATCCTGAATGACGACACGGTCAATGCCCGCATCCTCGAGGCCTTCGAGGAAGAGGGCGCCGACGCGTGGTTCGCGGAAGGGGCGAAGGAACGCTTCCTCGCTGGCCGCGATGATTCGGATCGCTGGCAGCAGGTGACCGACATTCTCGATGTCTGGTTCGACTCAGGCAGTACCCATGCGTTCACGCTGGAGGATCGGCCGGACCTGAAGTGGCCTGCCGACGTCTATCTTGAAGGCTCGGACCAGCATCGCGGCTGGTTCCATTCGTCGCTGCTCGAAAGCTGCGCGACGCGCGGCCACGCGCCCTACAATACCGTCGTCACCCATGGTTTCACCATGGACGAGAAGGGCGAGAAGATGTCCAAGTCCAAGGGCAACACGGTGACGCCGCAGGAGATCATGGCCCAGTCCGGCGCGGACATCCTGCGCCTGTGGGCGATGACCACGGACTATTGGGAAGACCAGCGTCTGGGCAAGACCAACATCCAAACCAATGTCGACGCCTATCGCAAGCTCCGGAACACCATCCGCTGGATGCTGGGGACGCTCAGCCACGACGAGGGCGAAATGGTGGCGTTCCGGGACATGCCGGAGCTGGAGCGGTTGATGCTGCACCGGCTGGTCGAGCTCGACGAGCTGGTGCGCAAGGGCTACGACGATTTCGATTTCAAGCGCATCACGAGATCGCTGATCGACTTCGCCAATGTCGAACTCTCGGCCTTCTATTTCGACATCCGCAAGGACGCGCTCTATTGCGACGCGCCGTCGAGCGTGCGCCGCAAGGCCGCGCTGCAGGTCGTCGGCAAGGTGTTCGATTGCCTGACCATCTGGCTGGCGCCGATGCTGCCCTTCACCATGGAGGAATCGTGGCTGGCCCGCTATCCGCAGGCCGAGTCGGTGCATCTGGAACAGTTCCCGACGCTGTCGCAGGACTGGCGCAACGATGTGCTGAACGCCAAGTGGAAGAAGATCCGTACCGTGCGGCGCGCCGTCACCGGTGCACTGGAAATCGAGCGCCGCGAAAAGCGCATCGGCTCGTCGCTGGAAGCGGCGCCCGTCGTCCACATTACCGACGAGGACCTGATGGTGGCTCTCGACGGCCATGACTTCGCCGAGATCAGCATCACCTCGGGTGTGCAACTGTCCGACCGGGAAGGACCTGCGGAGGCCTTCCGGCTGGCCGAGGTGCCCGGCGTCAGCGTGGTGCCGGCGCTGGCGAGCGGGCGCAAATGCGCGCGCTCGTGGCGCATGACGGACGACGTCGGTTCCGATCCGGAGTTCCCCGATGTGTCGGCCCGCGATGCAGCGGCCCTGCACGAATTGCGGGCGATGGGACGATTTTAGGCGATCCGCAAGCCGCGGCCGGCGCGGCCGCGGCGTTTTGCGAGCGCTGTCGCAGAATTGCCCCCGGCCGGCATTTCGGGTAAAAGAGCGTCAAGAAATAGCCGGATTTGCCCCGCAAGGGTGTTTTCGGCTGGAGTGGGATTTACCGAATGAACAGAGTTGCTTCGATCCGCACGGTTTGCGCGCTCGTGGGCGGTGTGTCCATGACGCTGGTGCTCGGCGGCTGCGTCAGCAGCCCGACCTACGGAACCCACAAGACGGCGAATCAGCATCTGATCGACGGCCTTACCAGCATGGTGTCCATCGCGCCTCCGAAAAAGGACAGCGAGGTCGCCTACAAACCACGCACGGGCCTGGTCGATCCGCCCGAGGGTGCGCCGCTGCCGCCGCCGCAGACGAGTCTGGCTTCCAAGGAAAATCCGCAATGGCCGGAATCGCCCGAGGAAACCCGGGCAAGGCTGATTTCGGAAGCCGACAACGACACCAACCCGACCGACCGAGGCGGTCCGCTGACGACGGCGGCCGAATCCTCCGAACAGTTCCAGAAATTCCGCGAGGCGAGGGCCAACCAGAAGGCCGCCTATGAAGGTCGGCGCTATCTCAGCGACCCGCCGGTCGAATATCGCGTTCCGGCAGACACCGCGCCAGCCGACGAACTCGGCGAAACGGAGTTCAAGAAGGAACAGCGCCGCAAGGCGGCAGCCCGCAAGGAAAAGGGCGGCTTCAAGATCTGGCCGTTCTGATCGGACCGTATAGCCTCACTCACCAACAGGGTGGCCAGCGCCTCTGACGGCCGGCCGATCGGCACCGCTCGTCGTTCCGAGGACCTCCGCCAGCACCCGCGGCATGTGCTCCAAAACCAGATTTCCGAAACGTCTGGCGGCCGGCGGCCGGATAACCCCGGTTCTGCTGACCAGGCAGATGTTTCTGTGGATTTGCGGCTCACAGACCCGGCAGACGACAAAGTCGTCGTGGCGGCTGATCTCGGCAAAGTAACGCGGCAGAAAGGTCATCCCCAGACCGGCGCGCACCATGCCGAGCAGGCTTTCGTTGTGAACCACCTCGCGGAGCACTACGGGTATGACCTCGGCAGTTGAAAATGCATCCTGGAGGGTTTTCCACAAGGCCGTCGCCGGACCCGAAACCAGCAAAGGCTGATCGGCGAACTCGCGCAAGGCAACCGTGCCACCGTTTGGAAACGGGCTCCCCGCGGGCAGCACGGCGACGATTTCGTCGGCGAATATCCGCTGTTGAACGAAATCCGGGTCATCCGAGAACTCCGGACCGATGCCGAGGTCGGCAACACCCGTTTTGAGATCGTCTCGCATGGCATCCAGAACCGCTTCGCGCAACTCGATGTCCACGTTCGGGTGCGAGTCTCGGAACTGGTGCAGGATGCTTGCCAGCAGATGGCTCGATATCGTCGGTGCACAGGAAATGCAGATCTTGTCGGCTTTCCGGCCTGCCATCGATGATACCTTTGCCAATCCCTCGGAGATCTCGTTCAGGGCGACCTCCACATGGGCAAACAAGGCGGCGCCTTCTTCCGTGAGCGTGACGGTTCGGGTCGTACGATGAAAAAGCCTCACACCGAGGTCTTTTTCCAAACCGTCTATCTGGATGGACACCGCCGGTTGCGAACGGTTCAGGGTCTCGGCGGCCTTGCGAAAGCTGCTGGTTCTGGCGACGGCGAGGAACGACTGCAGTTTCTTGAGAGACAGTGCCCCCAGATTGGCTTTCTCTGTCTGGTTCATTCGCAGTCACCACGGCATTCCTGTTGGCAGGATACATAAAAAAACTTAATCAATCCACCGCGGCAATTGTATTGGTTGCCGGACTGTTGCCTGAGTTATGTTCGATGGGGACAAACGGGATCGGGCGATGTCAAATCCGGATTCAATTCCATTTGTGCAGCCAGTCATTCGACGCATTTCCGATGCGTTGACGACGTTTCTCGCCGTGCTGGTCCTGCTGATGATGGCGGCGATCGTTCTGCAGGTTATCGTCAGCCGCCTGGGTCTGAATACCATCGTGGCCTGGGAACCATCGGTGTTTTTGTTCGGACGCGGCATAACCCTCAATTCCCTCATTGAACTGCACTGGTACCTGCTCGCGGCCATTGTTCTCCTGCCGATCGCGCAGATGTGGGCCGAGGACACCCACATCCGGGTCGACTTCATCTACGGCGCGGTCGGCGATCGTTCCAGGGCGGCGATTGATCTGGTGGGAAATTGCCTGTTTACGCTGCCCTTTCTCGTCATGTGCATACCGGCCGCATGGAAAATGACCCTGATCGCCTTTGGCCGCGGGGAGCGATCCCAGGACGACGGTCTTCTGGACCGCTTCCTGGTCAAGGGAATGATCCCGGTCGCTTTCGCCATGTTGTTGATCGTCGTTCTGGCGCAACTGCCGTCTCTCATCAGGCGCCTCCGGGCCGGGTCGAGGGCATCCTGATGGAACACGGAATGGCGCTGGCGATGGCTGTCGTCACGTTGGCCGGCATTCTCGCCGGATACCGGGTTGCATTCGTGCTTGCCGGTTCGGCGGCGTTGTTCATTCTGATTTCGGACACGCCCCTCGCATTCTTCAATCTCCTGCTGAGCAGGATTTACGCAACGGCCCTGTCGAACTGGATTCTCGTGGCCGTGCCGATGTTCATTCTGCTCGGCTACATTCTGGAAAAAACCGGAGTAGCCGAGCGTTCGCTGCACTCGTCGCAAAAGGCGTTCGGTGGCTCACCGATCGGCATGATCGTTTCGGTTCTTTTTGTCGGCGTGTTGCTCGCGGCGTCGTCGGGGATAGTGGGAGCCTCCGTCGTGCTGCTCGGGCTGATCGCCATGCCCCGGCTGGTCGAGGCCGGCCTCGACAAACCCACTGCCGCCGGTCTTGTTGCATCGTCCGGGACCCTGGCCATTCTCGTACCGCCGTCGGTCATGCTGATCATCCTGGGAGACCAGCTTCAGGTGCCGATCGGCGATATGTTTGCCGGTGCCATCGGCCCGGGTCTGCTGATGTTCTGCCTGTACGGAGTCTATGCCGGTTTCCGAGCAATCGGCCTTCCCGGCGTGGAAGGCCACGAAGCCCAGCCCATCGTGCAGACGCTGTATGACGTCGGTCCTCTCATTCTTCTGGTCGTCTGCGTGCTCGGCTCCATCATCAATGGTATCGCCACACCGACGGAAGCCAGCGGTCTCGGTGCGCTCGGCGCCATTCTCATTGCCGCGTTGTATCGCCGCTTTACCTGGAAGGCGTTGATGGATTCCGCCCGCGATACGGTGCGTACATCCGCCATGGTCTTCGCGGTTCTGATCGGCGCTGTCTGCTTTTCGGTGGCGACGACCTCATTCTCTCCGGGGCATCGGCGTTCGGCGATGGTCCCTGGACGATACTGATCGTCGTCATGGGCGCGATCTTCGTCCTCGGCTTTTTCCTCGACTGGCTGGAGATCACGTTGATCATGCTGCCGATTTTCGCGCCGGTGATCGAATCGCTTGACTTCGGCAATGGGCTGGAAGGAACCACGCTGATCGTCTGGTTCGGCATCCTGGTTGCGATCAACCTGCAGACCTCATTTCTCACACCGCCCTTTGGATTTGCCCTGTTCTATCTGCAGGGCGTTCTGGGCAAGCGGGTCACGGCGGTTGAGATCTACCGGGGCGTCGCGCCTTTCGTCGCGATCCAGCTCATCACGCTCGCTCTCGTCTTTCTATTTCCCGGCATCATCACCGGGCTCATACCCAAATGAAAACTGGCAGGAGGAACCGATGAAAAAGTCCATTCTCATAGCAGCGGCCATGTCGGTCGTCGTCAGCGGCGCGGCTGAGGCGAGAAAGTTGTCGCTCCAGAACGCGTTTCCCAAGAATCTGCTGCTTGTCGGCCCCTCCGCCGAGTATTTCTCCGACATCGTGAAATCCGCCACCAATGGCGAGATCGAATTCGAGCATTTTGGCCAGGGAGAACTCTCGCCGCCAACCGAAATCGTGGACAATGTCGGCAACGGTTCGATCGATGCCGGTTGGTCCTACGGTGCATTCACGGCAGCAAAGGTCCCCGTTGCAAACCTGTTTGCTTCCATCCCGTACGGGCCGGATGCCCCCAAATATCTGGCCTGGGTCTACAGCGGGGGAGGGCTGGAACTGTGGCGCGAGGCCTATGCGCCACTCAATGTCGTGCCCATGCCCTGCGCGGTCACGCTTGCCGAGTCGGGCGGCTGGTACAACAAGCCGATCGACAAACCGGAGGATTTTCAAGGTCTCAAGATGCGGTTCTCGGGCATTGGCGGCAAAATACTCGCCCGGCTCGGCGTCAGCGCGCAGGCGATCCCCGGTTCGGAGATCTACACCTCGATGGAGACCGGCAGGCTCGATGCCTCGGAGTTTTCGTTTCCGGAAATCGATGCCCTGCTGGGCTTCGAGAAAATCGCGAAGTACTACTATTTTCCCGGTTGGCACCAGAGGGCCGGGTTCGTGGAACTCACCATCAACAAGGATCTCTGGGACAGCTGGACAGATGCCCAACGCCAGGCGATCGATGTGGCCTGCCGGGCGACGATCCTGGAGTTCTATAGCCGTCACTCCATTCGGCAGGCTGACGCCATGAAGAAGTTCGAGGCCGCAGGCGTGGAGATCCGGCAATTCTCTCCGGAAACGCTGGCTGCGATCGAGCAGGCTGCAGACGCGGTCTATGCTGAGGAGTCTGCCAATGACCCGTTGTTCAAGAAGGTCATGGAGAGCTACCGCAGCTTCTCCGACAAGTACGATTACTATCAGGATCGAAACAGTCTGAACTAGTTTCCTCGGGCGGATCGCCTGGCTTCCACCGGAGGTCGGGCTGTCCCCTGCTCATCCGCAATATGTATCGGCAGACGACGCCCCCCCAGGCAAGTCGATGGTTGTCGTTCGGTCAGTCAAACCCGGTTCAGTTCATTGGCAACATTCATCTTGATACACGGTGCATTCTTCGGCGGTTGGTGCTGGGACGGTGTCGTGAACAGGCTGGTGGCATTGGGGCATTCGGTCCATGCTCCGACACTGACCGGGCTCGCCGAGCGGCGTCATCTGCGGACTGCTGAAACGGATCTGCTCTGCCACATCGAGGACGTCGTGATGTCCATCGACGCCGTCGAAGAGCCGCGAATTGTGCTTGTCGGTCATTCCTATGGAGGCATGCCGGTTATGGGAGCGGCGGATGCGCGAGCCGGTCGCATCGCCGCCTTGGTGTTTCTCGACGCGGCCGTTCCCCAAACCGGCGAGACGCTGTTGTCGATACGCAATACCGACGACCCGGACGGGAAGAACCTTCGGCTATCTGCCCCAGAAGGCTCAACGATTGTCGCGCCGCGCGCCGAAAGCTATGGCCTGCAGGGCGATCTGGCCCAGCAGGTCAACGACAGGCTGACGCCCCATCCGGTTGGCACCCTGATCCAGCCGATCCAGCTTTCCGGTGCATGGCAAGAGATCGGCGCTAAGTTCTACGTCAGGACAACGCTTTTCGAAGCCACCTATTTCGACCGCATTTGCGATGACCTGGGTGACGAGCCCGGATGGACTGTGGCGAGACACCACAAGACACACTGCGTCATGCTGACCGATCCGGACTGGCTTGCCGGTTTGCTGATCGAAATAGGACAACGCACATGACGGGATGCCCTCTACCGTGAACCCCAGGCAACTGGAAGCATTCCGGGCGACAATTCGGGCCGGATCCATAACGGCAGCAGCGGAAAGGATGCGCCTGTCTCAGCCCAGCGTCAGTCGTTTGGTTTCCGGTCTCGAGAGATCTGTCGGCTTTCCCCTGTTTCGGCGCGTTCGTCGGAGGTTGTCGCCAACCATCGAAGCACAACGGTTCTACAGGGCCGTGGAGGCGATGTATCTCGGCATGGACAGTCTGGAAGAATTCGCTGAATCGATCCGCAGCACTGCCGGCCGGGTGATTACGTTCGGTGCCGTGCCCGCTCTGTCCGCCATGGAAGCCCCTTTGGCTGTGAGACTACTGCGCGAGGCTCGGCCCGACGTTCAGGTCATGGTCTTCCAGCGCAGCACGTCCGGCATTCTGAACGCGGTCCAACTGCAGCAAATGGACCTTGGAATCATCGATATGCAGCCGCCACTCGAAGGGATGAAGGTGCTGTTTCGCGCGACTGTGCCCTGTGTCTGCCTTGTTCCCGAAAATCACCATTTGGCCAGAGACCCGGGACGCCTGGATCTCAACGAGGCGGCCGATGAGGGCCTGTTCGTGACCTGCGGGGACGCATTTGACGATGTGGCACTGGGAATGGACGAGCAGTTGTCACGGAAAATCAGGCGCAAATCGCGTCTGTTTGCGGCAAACATGCCTGTGGCTGCCGCCTTGGCTTGCGCAAACGGTGCGTTGGCCGTCGTCGATCCCTTTTCTGCCGAGCTGGCCATAAGACTCGGAGGAATGGTCAGCCGCCCGTTGCTCCAGTCTCTCGGATACACGGTCGCGCTGGTCACCCGCGGAAAGGACTCTCTGTCGCGCGAGGCCCTACAACTGGCCGAGACGATCGAAACGAGGATTGCCGGACGGCTTCGCGAACTGCCAGCAGACCCGGTGCCCGCTTAACGCTTTCCCCCGAAAAACGTCTTGAGCAAGGCCGACGCTTCCTGCTCGGCGATGCCGCCATAGACTTCCGGCGCATGGTGGCAGGTCGGCTGCTCGAAAAACCGTACGCCGTTGACCACGGCACCGCCCTTGACGTCCTCTGCGCCGAAGTAGAGACGGCGAATGCGGGCGAAGGAGATGGCTGCTGCACACATGGTGCAAGGCTCCAGGGTCACGTAGAGATCGCAATCGGCCAGGCGCTCGTTGTCCAGGCGCAGGGCGGCCTGGCGGATGACATTGATCTCGGCATGGGCCGTGACGTCGTGCAGCTCCCGGTTTGCGTTGCCGCCGCGTGCGATCACCTCGCCGCCACGAACCAAGACCGCGCCGATGGGGACCTCGCCGCGCCTTTCCGCCAGCCTTGCCTCCTCCAGCGCGATGTCCATCGGTTTCGTGGCCGTCATTCCGCTTTCCGTTTCGCTGCGATTTCGTCGATCGGCAACATTGTGCTTAACGCGTTCCGCCCAACCTGATAAAGGCTGGCGCAAAGTAAGTGACCCTCATGACCGGTCTGCGGATGCCGGTCAGAGCGAAAGGCAAACACCAAATGAACACCCGTGGCAAGCCCGGCCGCAAGGCCGGCCCGGCGGGCGGCCGCGATCGGCGCAAGGCGCCGGACGTCGCTGTCGACATGCCGCCGGAGCGGATCGCCAAGCTTCTGGCCCGCGCCGGCGTCGCTTCGCGGCGCGAGGTCGAACGGATGATCGGCGAGGGACGCATCAGGCTGAACGGTTCGATACTCGAATCCCCGGCTGTCAACGTCACGCTCGCCGACCGCATCGAGATCGACGGCGAACCGTTGCGCGGTATCGAGCGGACCCGGCTGTGGCTCTATCACAAGCCGTCCGGTCTGGTGACCACTCACAAGGACCCGGAAGGGCGGCCGACGGTGTTCGATCGCCTGCCGCCGGAATTGCCGCGCGTGCTTTCGGTCGGCCGCCTCGACATCAACACCGAGGGGCTGCTGTTGTTGACCAATGACGGCGGACTGGCGCGGGTTCTCGAATTGCCCACCACCGGTTGGCTGCGGCGTTACCGGGTGCGGGCTCACGGCAAGATCGACCAGCCGGCGCTCGACCGGCTGCGCGACGGGATTGCCGTCGACGGCGTGCTCTACGGTTCCATTGAGGCGACGCTCGATCGCGTCCAGGGATCGAACGTTTGGATCACAATGGGCTTTCGCGAGGGCAAGAACCGCGAGATCAAGAACGTGCTGGGCGCCCTTGGCCTCGAGGTCAATCGCCTGATCCGCATTTCCTACGGTCCTTTCCAGCTGTCCGATCTCGAGGAAGGCGAAGTTCGCGAGGTGAAGGGGCGTACGCTGCGCGACCAACTGGGCCCGCGGCTGATCGAAGAGGCCGGAGCCAATTTCGAAGCGCCGCTGTTCGACGAGGACGCTGGCCGCAAGTCCGAAGGTGACAAACGCCGCAAGCCGGACAGTGGCAAGACCAAGGCTGCTGCCGCACGATCCACCGAAGCGAAGAAACCGTCAGGCAAACCCAGGCGTGAGGCAAGCCGACTGGAGACCAAGAAGCCGGACGAGCGGCCGCGCAAGCAGCAGCGCCGCAGCCGCGCCTCCAACGTCTGGATGGCACCGGGTGCCCGGCCGACCGGAAACAAGAACAAGCGTCAGTCCGAAAAACCTGCCGCCGGATCGGCAAAGCAGGCCAAACCGGTGCGCAAGGCAGCGGCTCCGGCCAAACGCGGCGGCAAACGAGGTCCGGGCAGCCATGCGGATCGTCGGCGGTAAATTCCGCGGGCGCAGCCTCGCGGCCCCGCGCTCGAATGCCATACGGCCGACGACCGACCGGACGCGTGAATCGTTGTTCAACATTCTTGCGCATGGCCATGGCCAACAGCTGGCCGGCGCGCGTGTGCTCGACCTGTTTGCGGGTACCGGCGCATTCGGCCTCGAGGCGTTGTCCCGCGGTGCCGCCTTTGCCCTGTTCGTCGAAAAGTCGACCGAAGGTCGCGCGCTCCTGCGCGCCAACGTCGAATCACTCGGCGTCACCGGAGTCAGCAAGGTCTTTCGCCGCGATGCGACGGCGCTCGGTGGCATCGGCACGATGGCTCCGTTCGACCTGGTGTTTGCCGATCCGCCCTACGGCAAGGGCCTCGGCGCCCGCGCCCTGGAATCGGCGGCGGAGGGTGGCTGGCTCGCTCCGGAGGCACTGGTTCTTCTGGAGGAACATGCTGATGCGGAGCCTACGCAGGACGCGGCTTTCGAGAGGCTGGAAATCCGTTCGTTCGGCGACACGGCGGTCCACATTTTCCGCTATCTGCCACAATCTGCACCCGATATTTGATTAAGGGCAATCTCCGATACGCCGGGCGGGTTACATTATATTCAGATAAGCGGACGAACCGGTTTGCTTCAACAAACCGGGCGATGCAGAATGGACCGACCATGCGTAACCAGGTGCTTTTCGACACCAGCGAGGCCATAGCCCGGAAATCGTCCGGCGATCCGACCATAGCGGTTGCCTTCGGCGGCGGCGGCGCGCGGGGCCTGGCGCATATCCACGTCATAGAGGTTCTCGACGAGCTCGGAATCCGCCCGGTGGCGATCTCCGGAGCCTCCATCGGCGCCATTATGGGCTCGGCCATGGCCGCAAGCATACCCGGTCGCGACATCCGCGACTATACGCTGGCGACTCTGGGCCGTCGCGCCGAGATCGTCAGCCGCGTCTGGCGTTCGCGGCCGTCGCGCGTCGGCGAGGTGCTCGGCGGCGGATTCCGGCTGGGTCAGTTCAACGTCGAGCGCCTCCTGTCGGCTTTCCTGCCGGAGGCGATACCGGACCGGTTCGAGCAGCTGTCCATTCCGACCAAGATCGTGGTGACGGATTTCTACGCCCAGGCGGAGGCGATCCTCTGCGATGGCGACCTGCGCAACGCCTTGGCTGCCTCGGCGGCAATTCCGGCGCTTTTCCGTCCGGTTCTATGCAACGGCCGCTACATGATCGATGGCGGTATCTTCAATCCTGTGCCCTACGATCACCTGGCGGGCCTTGCCGACATCGTCATCGGCGTCGACGTGGTCGGCGGGCCCAGCGGCAATGACGATGTGCGTCCCTCGACCAGCGATCTGCTGTTCGGTGCCAGCCAACTGATGATGCAGTCGATCATCACCATGAAGCTCAAGACCGCGCCGCCCGATATCTACCTGCGGCCGGGTGTGAGCCAGTTCCGTGTCCTCGATTTCCTCAAGGCCGACGAGATCCTGAAGGCCTCCACCGGCGTTCGCGACGAACTCAAGCGGGCGCTCGACGCGGTCTTTGCCTTCAGCCAGTAGGTCCCCGTCAGGTCGCACCCTTGCCCGATGTGAACGGCGAATTGGCCGTCGGCGGCACCTGGATGCCTTCCTGGGCGTCCTCCGGCGCCGGTTGCGCCGCGATTCGGTCGATCACCCGCAAACAGACGATAGCCGCGGCGGTGCCGAAGAACACCGCTCCCAACCCGTAGCCGCCCAGCACGCCTTCCGCACCGTAGAGCTTGGATCCAATCCAGCAGAAGGGAATGACGCCGAGCGTCGAGCGGCCCCAGTTGAAAACGGTCGACAGCACCGGGAAGCCGAGATTGTTGAAGGCGGCGTTGGCGACGAAGAGCAGCCCGTTGAACAGGAAACTGAGGCTGACGAAGAGGCAGAAGAACACAACCAGGTCGCGTGCCTGACCCTCTACGCCGAACAGGCCGGCGATCAGGTTGCGGCCGAGCGCCAGCAACAGCCAGGCTGCGATCGTGTAGATGATGATAATCAGGAAGGCGTTGCGCATGGTGCTGCGCAGCCGGTCGAAGCGCAGTGCTCCGTAGTTCTGTCCGAGAATCGGTCCGACCGCGCCCGACATGGCGAAAAGCGCGCCGAAAGCGATGGGAATGAGGCGGCCGACAACCGCCCAGCCGGCCACCGCGGCGTCACCATATCCGGCGATTTCCAGCGTGACGTAACCGTTGCCGACCGGGGTGGCGAGCTGCGTCAGGATTGATGGAAAGGCGATATAGGCATAGGGCCCGACTGTCCGGCCAGCGGTCTTCAGCGACGGCAGGGCCAGCAGGTTGTGTACCCGGATCAGGGCGTAGAACCCAACGATGATCAGCGAAAACCGCGACAACACGGTGGAAATCGCGGCGCCGTGGATGCCGAGATCCAGAGCGAAAATGAAGATCGGATCGAGGATCGCGGTTGCCGCTCCGGCGATCAGGGTCACGTACATGGCCCGTTTGGCGTCGCCGGCGGCGCGCAGCAGGCCCGCCATCGTCATGCCCATGCCCAGCACCGGCAGCGACGGCAACACGATCTGCATGAACTCCACGGTCAGCCGCGCCGTGTCGCCCTGCGCTCCCATGAAGCCGACCAGTTCGTCGAGGAACGGATACAGGATCGCCATCGTTGCCAGCATGATCAGAGTCGAAAACAGCAGCGACGCGCCGGCAAGTCTGCGGGCTCGCTCCCGGTCGCCGGCGCCGAGCGCCCGCGATGTGATCGCCGTCCCTGCGATCGACAGGCCGATGCCGATCGAGATGGTGAAGAAGATCAGCGTTCCGGCATAGCCGATGGCCGCCGCCAGCTCCTGCTGACCAAGCAGGGAGATGTAGAAAAGGTTGAGGGCGTCGACCAGGAAAACCGCCATCAGGCCGACGGAGCCCGTGGCCGACATCACGATGACGTGCCTCAGGGTCGAGCCGGTGACGAATTTTGCCGGCGCGCTCATAAGGCCGGTCCGCCGCGGCGGCTGCGTGCCTTCGTCATCGGTCGTCCCCCTTTCGAACCCGTTATTCCGACGATCCGGCGGGTTCGGCCGAATCCGCATTTTCGTCGAGGTCGAGGCGCTCGGCCTCCTTCTTCGGCTTGATCAGCGGTTCCGGCATCACCGGCTTCGTGTGCAGCATGCTGCTGCCGGCATAGATCCCCTCGACCGCCTGGATCTGCAGCCGTTCCTCGTCACGGCGGCGGGTCTCGTCGAGGATCGCATGCACGCGCTCGTCGTCAAGGTCCAGGGCTTCCAGAACCGCGCGGCTGAACAGGAAACTCGACTCGACCGTTTCGCGAAGTTCGTACTCGATCCCGCGTTCGCGCAACGACAGCGTATGGGCCCGGTCATAAGCCCGTGCGAATATTCTGGCGGACGGGAACTCGGACTGGATCAGGTCGACGATCTTGTCGGTGGTCGCCTTGCCGTGGGTGCAGATCGCCACCAGCTTGGCTCGCTCGATACCGGCTGCCTGCAGCACGCTGCGCCGCGTGCCGTCGCCGAAATAGATCTTGAACCCGAACTTGGTGGCGCTGCGCACCTGATCGGCCGAGTGATCGATGATGGTCACATCCGAGCCGCCGGCGAGCAGGGTCTGAGACACGATCTGACCGAAACGCGAGAAGCCGATCATCAACACGTCCGACCCGGCGCCCTCGAAGGTCTCGCCCATCTCCTCGTGGCTCTTCGCCGGCACCAGCCGCTTGGCGATCGCCGATGCCAGCGGCGTCAACGCCATCGACACGGTCACGATGGCGATCAGTTGCGATGCCGTAGCGTTGGAGAAGACCCCGGCGGCGGAGGCCGCCGTGAAAATGACGAACCCGAATTCGCCAGCTTGCGGCAGAAGACCGGCAATTGCCAGGGAATCGCTGGTATCGGACCCGAAAAACCGGCAGAGCGCAAATATGATCAGGCTCTTGACCGCCATCAGCACAAGGACGGAGACCGAAATCAACAGCCAGTTGTCGAACACCACCTTGATGTCCAGCGACAGGCCGACGGCAATGAAGAACAGCGCAAACAGCACCCCGCGAAACGGCTCGATATCGGCTTCGAGTTCGTGACGATAGGAGGATTCGGCCAGCAGGACGCCGGCCAGGAAAGATCCCATCGCCATCGACAGGCCGACGAAGTCCATCAGCATGGCCGCCCCCAGGACGACCAGCAGGGCAGCGGCGATCATGGCCTCGCGAGCCCCGGTGCTGGCGATCAGCTGGAAGATCGGGTTGAGAATGAAGCGGCCGGCCAGGATCAGAACCGCGATCGCTCCCAGGGCCAGGATAGTGTCGCGCACGGGTTGCGCGTCAGCCTCCCCAAAGGGCGCCAGCAACGGTACCAGGGCCAGGATCGGAACGATGGCCAGGTCCTGGAACAACAGGATGGAAAAGGCCCGCTGGCCGTAGGTCGTGCTGCGTTCGCCGCGTTCCTCCAGGATCTGCAGACCGAAGGCGGTGGACGAAAGTGCCAGGCCGAAGCCGATGACTGTCGCGGCGGCGAAGGTCTGCTTGTCGAGAGCCACCACCAGCCCGATCAGCAACGCGCCGGTGACCACGACCTGGGTCAGGCCGAGGCCGAAGATCTCGCGTCGCAGCGACCACAGGCGAGACGGCTTGAGTTCCAGACCGATGATGAACAGCAGAAAAACCACGCCGAGTTCGGCAAAATGCAGGATCTGCTCGCCGTTGGTGATCAGACGCAGCACCGGACCGATCAGGATGCCGGCCGCCAGATAGCCGAGCACCGTTCCGAGGCCGATGCGCTTGGCCACGGGCGCCGCAATCACCGCCCCTCCGAGAAGAAGCAGCGCGTAGGTGTAATATGACATGCCTTCAGCGGCCATCGTCCATGCCCTTCGAGAGATGCAGGTACCAAAGCTCTTAGAGCCAGATGGAAGCAAATGGAACTGGTTCAATCGCCAGAGGACTTAACCAATTCGTTGCAAGCGGCTCCCGCAACACCTTGATGATTGTTCGGCGTCACAATAAATGGGGCTCAGAGCAATGTACCCCATATTGCTCTCAAGAAAGGCAATCAAGATGTTTCAGGCGGACCGGACCGAAGAACTGCTCGACAGGGCGACACAGCTGGTCGAGGAGGCGCGCAAGGCCGGCGCCGACCGTTGCGATGCGGTGGTCGCGCGCGGCCGTTCGACATCCGTCAGCGTGCGCCTCGGCAAGGTCGAAGGCACGGAGGCCTCCGAAAGCGACAGCTTTTCGCTGCGGGTATTCGTCGGCAACCGGGTTGCCAGCGTCTCTGCCAATGCCGGAACCGAAGCGGCACAGCTGGCCGAACGGGCGGTCTCCATGGCGCGGGTTTCGCCCGAAGATCCCTTCGCCACGCTTGCCGACCCGGCAGACCTGGCCCAAACGATCGCCGATCTCGACCTGTTCGATCCGACCGAAGTCGACGCTGCCGCATTGACCGAAACGGCACTGGCGATGGAAGACGCGGCACGCGCGGTCGACGGCGTCAGCAATTCCGGCGGCGCCGGCGCTTCGGCCGGCATGGGCGGCCTGGTCCTGGTGACGTCGGAAGGTTTTTCGGGCGCCTATATGGGCACGCGCTTCGGCCGCTCGGTCAGCGTCATCGCGGGCGAGGGCACCGCCATGGAGCGCGACTACGAGTTCGATTCGCGGCTCTACTACGCCGACCTCGATCCGCCCGAGGCGATCGGCAAGGCGGCGGGCGAACGCACCGTGCGCCGCCTCGGCCCGCGCCAGCCGGAAACCGGCGCCGGTGTCTCTGTCGTTTTCGACCCCCGGGTCGCGCGCGGATTCGTCGGCCACCTCGCAGCCGCCATCAACGGTGCCGCCGTGGCGCGCAAGACCAGCTTCCTGCGCGACCGCATGGGCGAGCAGATCATGGCGCGCGGCATCCGTATCACCGACGACCCGCAGATCGTGCGCGGACCGGCATCGCGTCCGTTCGACGGCGAGGGTGTGCGCGGAACCGCGCTCGACATGGTGAGCGACGGTGTGCTGCAGTGCTGGTTCCTGTCCACGGGCACGGCCCGCGAGCTCGGCCTGCACACCAACGGACGCGGCGTCCGCAGCGGCTCCAACGTCAATCCCTCGTCGACCAACCTGGCCCTCGAGCCGGGCGACATCGATCCGCATGCGCTTATCCGCGATGTCGGCGACGGTCTTTACGTGACCGAAGTGATCGGTCAGGGTGTCAACATGATCACCGGAGAATACAGTCGCGGCGCCTCCGGTTTCCGCATCGAAAACGGCGAGCTGACCTATCCGGTCTCCGAGGCAACCATCGCGTCCAACCTGAAGGACATGTTCCTGAGCGCAAGGCCGGCCAATGACATCGACCGCAAGTTCGGAACCGCTTCCCCGACCCTGGCCATCGAGGGCATGACCGTTGCCGGAAAGTAGCGACGTTCAGGACGATCTCGAACTCGTCACCCGGGCCGCCGAGCACGCCGGGCAGATCGCCATGGGCTATTTCCGCAAGGATCCCGAGGTCTGGTACAAGGGCGGAACCTCGCCGGTCAGCGAGGCCGATATCGCCGTCGACCGCTATCTTCAGGAAACGCTGCGCCAGGCCCGGCCGGATTATGGCTGGCTTTCGGAAGAAACCGAGGACGACCACTCGCGCTTCAGCGGACAGCCGGTCTTCGTCGTCGACCCGATCGACGGCACCCGCGCCTATATCAGAGGCGACGACCTGTGGTGCGTCAGCATTGCCGTGGTGCGCGAGGGCCGGCCGGTGGTCGGTGTGCTCGCCTGTCCGGCGCGCGGCGAACTGTTCACCGCGTCCAGTGACAGGAAAGCGCTCGAAAACGGCGCCGCCGTGCGGGTGGCCAAACCCGGCAGCACCAGGAAAATCGCGGCGCCGAGAAGCGTTCTCGGCAAGCTACCCCAGGGGCTTCTCGAGGGGCTTGAACAGGCACCGCACGTCTCGTCGCTGGCTTACCGACTTGCCATGGTGGCCGATGGCCGACTTGCCGCCACTTTCGTCAAACCCAATTCCAACGACTGGGATCTGGCGGCAGCCGACCTGATCCTGCAACAGGCCGGCGGTGCCATCATCGACATCGACGGCGCACGATTGAGCTATAATCACGGCGATACGACCCACGGCATTCTGATCGCCGCCCCGACCGAGGTGCTGTCGACCCTGCGAGAGGCGGTCATCGGCATTGATTTTTGAGCGGATTTGCCGCAATTCCAGATGCGAATTCTGGACAGGCCGGCAGCGCCGGCCGCTGCGCGTAGGAAAAGCCGATGGAAAACGACGACAAGCAACTCCTTCATCTGGTTTTCGGCGGTGAGCTCGAGGATCTGAGCGCGGTGCATTTCCGCGATCTCGACGAACTCGACATCGTCGGCATCTTTCCGGACTACAAGAGCGCCTATGCCGCCTGGAAGGGCAAGGCGCAGATGACGGTCGACAACGCGCATATGCGCTATTTCATCGTTCACATGCACAAGCTGCTCGACCCTGAAACCGAAAGCTGAGCGGCAGTGCGATCAATCGACAGCGATTTGCCGGGCCGTCGGCTCGAAGCATTTTGGCGACGCCTCGACCTGTCTCCTGTGGGAGCGGTTGCGTGTCGGTAACGCG
Source organism: Rhizobiaceae bacterium (assembly GCA_963921345.3). Classification (GTDB taxonomy): domain Bacteria; phylum Pseudomonadota; class Alphaproteobacteria; order Rhizobiales; family Rhizobiaceae; genus Hoeflea_A. The sequence goes on from OZ001228.1 coordinate 485,557, forward strand.
TCGCATGCGCAAGGCCGTTTTGGCGTCGAACGCGTTCCAGTCGGTGGCCGCGACCTGCGTGCATGCGGCACTGACCTTCATCTATCGCACCAATCGTCATGTGGCGGAGTCGGACGACATGGCGACCGCCGTCGAGGGCAAGACGCCGGTGATCGTCGCTCTGTGGCACGGTCAACAGTTGCTTGCCCAGTTCGTCAGGCCGGGAGACGAGCGCGTCGCCGCCGTCGTGTCGCGCAGCGCCGATGCGGAGATCAATGCCCGCGTGCTGCAGAAATCGGACGTCCACGTGATCCGCGGTTCCGGCGGCCGGGAGAGGGCCGAGACGACGCGCAAGGGCGGCGTGCAGGCGCTCAAGGGCATGGCCGACGCGCTTGGCCGCGGCCTCAACGTAGTGACCATAGCCGACATTTCGAAAGGGACGCCGCGTGAGGCCGGCCGCGGCATTGTGACGCTGGCGAAATTGTCGGGTCGGCCCATCGTCCCCATGGCAATTGCTACCAGCCGCTATCATGTTGTCAAAAAATCATGGGACAAGACCACGATCAATTTACCATTCGGCAGGGCTTGCCTTAAACTTGGCGTTCCGATCTATGTGCCGCAGGACGCTTCCGATGCGGACATGGAGACATTTCGGGTAAAGGTGACCGACGAGTTGAACTGCGTGACCGAAAATGCCTACCGGGCGGTGGGGGCGGCGTCATGAGTCCGTTGTGGGCGCGTGTCGCGTTGACGTCCTATCGCTGGCTGGGCGCAGCGGTTTATCCTTTTCTCGGCTCTTACCTCGCCTACCGGGCGACCAAGGGCAAGGAGGAGCCGTCCCGCCGCCGCGAACGCTATGGCTTTTCGAGTTCGGAGCGGCCGGACGGACCAGTGGTCTGGGTGCACGCCGCGAGTGTCGGCGAGACAACGGCCGTCGTGCCACTGATCGAGGAAGTCACGCGCCGCGGCATTTTCGTCATCCTGACGACCGGCACCGTGACCTCCGCCGCCGTCGCCGGCGAGCGCCTCAACGGTTCCGTCGTGCATCAATACGTGCCGCTCGACCTGAAACCGGCGATCAGCCGTTTTCTCGACTTCTGGCAGCCGGATCTGGCGCTGATCGCCGAATCCGAGATCTGGCCGATGACCATTCTTGAACTCGGCGCCCGCAAGATGCCCCATGTGCTGGTCAATGGGCGGCTGTCGGACCGTTCCTTCACCAGCTGGCGCAAGCGGCCGCATCTGGCGGAAGCCCTGTTCGAGAACCTGTCGCTGGTCGTCGCCCAGTCGGAGGAGGATGCGGAACGGTTCCGGACACTCGGTGCCCGGCCGGTTTCCGTCTCGGGCAATCTCAAGGTCGATACGGAGCCGCCGCCCTTCGACGAAGTGGAGTTCCGGCTGCTGCAACGGCAAATCGGCGACCGCCCCGTCTGGGCTGCGGTGTCGACCCATGCCGGCGAAGAAGCGATCGCCGCCGACGTGCACGCGCAATTGGATGCCGCCACGCACCCGCTGACCATCATCGTTCCGCGTCATCCCGAGCGTGCCGACGAGGTCACCGAAATGCTGGTGCGCCGCGGCTTGCAGGTGTCGCGCCGCTCCTTGGGCGATACCATCACGCCGGAGACGGAGGTCTATCTCGCCGACACGATCGGCGAAATGGGACTGTTTCTCAAACTGGCCGAGATCGCGTTCGTCGGCCGCTCGCTGACCGCCGAGGGCGGACAGAACCCGCTGGAGCCGGCCATGCTGGACTGCGCCATCCTGTCGGGACGCAATGTGCAGAACTTCCGCGACAGCTATCGCAACCTGCTCAAGAATGGCGGTGCCCGGCTGGTCAATGACGGCGACATGCTTGCCAAGTCGGTGGAGTTTCTGTTCGCCAACAACGGCGCCCGCGACAAGATGCGAACCGCGGCCCGCAAGACCGTCGATGAAATGAGCGGCGCGCTGCCACGCACCGTGCGTGCGCTCGAACCCTATATCTCGCCGCTCACCGTCAAGGCGGAGCTGCACCACGAGGGTTCGCGCAGACGGCGATGGTGAGCGAAGCCCCTCCGTTCTGGTGGAACGAGGCCGACTGGCGCGCCTGGCTGCTCTATCCGGCATCCCGCATTTACGGATCGGTGGCCCGCTCGCGTCTGGAAAAGGCGCCGCGGATCCCGGTCGGCCGACCGGTTCTGTGCATCGGCAACTTCACCGTCGGCGGTGCCGGCAAGACGCCGACCGCGCTGGCATTCGCCCTGGCGGCGATCGAGGCGGGCCTGCGCCCCGGCTTCCTGTCGCGCGGCTATCAGGCGAGCATTCGCACTACCACCCTGGTCGATCCCGAAAAACACAACGCGCATGACGTCGGCGACGAGCCGGTGCTGCTGGCGCAGCGCGCTTTGACCGTCATCGCTCCGAACCGTCTCGAGGGCGCCCGCCGGCTCATCGACGAGGGCGCCGACATCATCATCATGGACGATGGCTTCCAGAGCGCCGCGATCCGTTTCGACTACGCGCTGATGGTGGTCGATGCCGATCGCGGCATCGGCAATGGTCACATCATTCCGGGCGGTCCGATGCGCGCGCCGCTGCTCGACCAGATGCGCCATGCCACGGCGCTGCTGGTGATCGGCGAGGGCGGCGGCGCCGATCCGGTGATCCGCAGTGCCGGCCGCGCGGCCAAACCGGTCTTCACCGGCAGCTTCGCGGTCCCAGCCTTCCGGCGCTTCAAGAACCGGTTGTTCCTCGCCTTTGCCGGAATAGGCAATCCCGACAAGTTCTTCGAAACCGTGCGCTCCACCGGCGCCCGGGTCGTCGCGCGCCGCGGCTTTCCCGACCACCACGTGTTCGCCGATGACGAGATCGGCGACATTCTGGAACTGGCAAAGAAGGAAGAGTTGGACATCGTCACCACGGCCAAGGACATGGCGCGGCTGAAGAGCGGTCACGGGCGATCGGCGGAGCTTGCGGAAAAGGCGGATGTGCTGAATATCGAACTGGAGTTCGATCCGCCGGACCTGCCGTTCACGGTCATCGGTCAGACCGTCGAGGCCTTCAAGAAACGGCAAGTCGCCGAAAATGCTGCGGTGAAAATCTGAGGCGGTGCTCAAATTTCGGGGACAGTTTACTTAATTCAAGTCAAAGTCTTACGACACGATCTTCAGTGAAGGAATTAAGTAAACTGTCCCCGAAATTACAGCTGGCGCCGCAATTTCTTCATGGCACGAACTACCGCTGCACGGGCAACACGCCCGCCCTGCGTTCGGCTTCCAGCGACGCATGTACGTCGGTGTAGGCCTCCTGCCGCGCCAAGCTCCAATATTTCAGCTCGTCCAGCGGGATGATCTCGCCGGTGACGGCGCAGCGGACATGCGAGCCCGGTGCGATCACCTGAAAATCCGCGTCGAGGTAGCGTATCTTGGCTTCCCCCGAACCGTGTCCTTCGAATCTGTTCATCCCAAAGTCCTGTCGATACCGTCAGCGTCGGCCGAACAGCCTCTCAATGTCGGCAAGTTTGAGCTCAATATAGGTCGGCCGTCCATGATTGCACTGGCCGGAGCCCGGTGTTGCCTCCATCTGCCGCAGCAGGCCGTTCATCTCGGCCGCGGTCAGCCGACGTCCGGAGCGCACCGAACCATGACATGCCATAGTGGCCGCGACATAGTCAATCCGCTCGGCCAGCCCGCCCGCATCGCCCCACTCGGAAATCTCGTCGGCAAGCTGCCGCACCAGGCCCGCCGCGTCGATCTCGCCGAGAATCGCCGGCGTTTCGCGAACGGCGACGGCGCCCGGTCCGAAGCGCTCGATCGCCAGTCCCAGGTCGGCGAGCGCCCCGGCATGCGGCATCAGCCGGTCGCACTCCTCCTCGGCCAGGTCGACGATCTCGGGAATGAGCAAGACCTGCGACGGGACCTTGCGCGCATGCAGCGATGCCTTCAGGTCTTCGTAGACCAGCCGCTCATGCGCGGCATGCTGGTCGACGATGACCAGGCCGTCATCGGTCTGCGCCACGATGTAGTTTTCGTGCAACTGGGCGCGGGCTGCCCCGAGAGGATGGCTGGCGTCCTGCTTTGTCTCCTCGATTTGGGTTTCGGCTCGTGCCGCCGGAATATCGAGATCGGCGAAGGCTGGCGTCGGGGCTTCGGCGAAGCCGGCCGGCGACGGTTCGTGCAGCGGCCTGAAGGGCGACTGGGCGGTCTCGTAAGCTATCGGGCGGGCAGGGCGGCCGAGATCGGCAAACGGCCTTGCGCCGCCGCCCGCGGGCGAGGAGCCGGCACGGAACGCTTCGACCATGTCGCGGGCGCCGCGTGTGGAGGCGCGATCGCCCTGTCGCATCAGCGCTTCGCGGATGGCGCCGACGATCAGGCCGCGCATCAGGCCCGGATCGCGAAACCGGACGTCGGCCTTGGCCGGGTGCACATTGACGTCGACTTGTGAGGGGTCGATCTCGATGAACAGCGCCGCAATCGGATAGCGGCCGCGCGGAACCGTGTCGGCATAGGCGCCGCGCAGTGCCGATAACAGCAGCTTGTCCTGCACCGGACGCCCGTTGACATAGAAAAACTGACGCAACGAGTTGGCCCGGTTGAAGGTGGGCACACCGGCAAAGCCGCTGAGGCGCACGCCTTCGCGCACCGCGTCGATGGCGATGGCGTTGCCGGCGAATTCCGGCCCGAGGACCTGACTGATGCGGGCCAGCCGGTCGTCGCCGGTCGCCGCCAGTTCCAGCGTGGCGCGGTCGGTGCCGGACAGCACGAACCGCACGCCCGGAAAGGCGATGGCGACGCGCTTCACCACCTCGGTGATGGCGCCCGCTTCGGCCCGCTCGCTTTTCAGGAACTTGAGCCGTGCCGGAGTTGCAAAGAACAGGTCGCGTACTTCGACGATGGTGCCGGCATTCATGGCGCACGGCCGCACGGTCTCGGCTTTGCCGCCTTCGACCCGGACCTCGTGGCCGCTGTCGGCGCCGGGCGGGCGGCTCTGGATGCGCAGGCGCGCCACGGAGCCGATCGAGGGAAGCGCCTCGCCGCGAAAGCCAAGCGTTGCGATATCCTCAAGCCCTGCGCTGATCTTCGATGTGCAATGGCGGCCGATGGCCATGGCCAGGTCGGCACGGTCCATGCCGCAGCCTTCGTCGGTGACGCGCAGCAGCGCCTTGCCGCCCGACACGGTGGCGATCTCGATGCGCGTCGCCCCGGCGTCGAGGGCGTTGTCCACCAGTTCCCTGACAACACTGGCCGGACGCTCGATCACCTCGCCGGCGGCGATCTGGTTGATCAGGGTTTCCGGAAGTTGCTTGACGGCCATCTCGCGATTTTCCGGGATTCGGATGTCGTTGAAAAGGCCGAAATCAGCTTTTTCGGTGTTGCACTCTTGCAATTGCGAATGATTTGCATTTAAAGAAGATACCGATAATATGAATCATGCTGCAACAGAAGGTTTCAAAACCGGTCATGGTCACGCGTCGTCTCTTCATCGGTCTCACGACCGCCATCGCCCTATCGGCCGGGTTGTTCGCCGCGCCGGCCCAGGCTGCGGATAAACTCAATGTCGTCGCCACCGTCTCGATGGTCGGCGATGCGGTTTCCGCCGTCGGGGGTGACCGGGTCGATGTCACCACGCTGATGGGCGAGGGCGTCGACCCGCATCTCTACCGCCAGACCCAGTCCGATATTGCCGCCATGGTGCGCGCCGACGCGGTTTTCTGGAACGGCCTCTATCTGGAGGCGCAGCTCGAGGAGTTCCTCGAAAAGCTGGCGGCCCGCAAGCCGGTCATCGCCGTCGGCGAGGCGCTGCCGGTGGACCAGCGCCTGTCCAGCGCCGACTATCCCGACCGGTACGATCCGCACATCTGGATGGCGCCGGAGCTGTGGCGCCAGGCGGTCATCGCGACGCGCGACGCGCTGATCGAACTCGATCCGGACGGGGCGGCGACCTACGAACAGAATGCCGCCGCTTATGTGACCGAGATCGATGCACTGGCCGATTACGCCAAATCCAGACTGGCCAGCGTGCCGGAAGACAAGCGGGTCCTGGTAACCGCCCACGACGCCTTCGGCTATTTCGGCCGCGCCTACGGTTTCGAGGTGGTCGGCATCCAGGGGCTATCGACCGAAAGCGAGGCCGGCTTGCAGCGGGTCGACGAAATCGTCAGCCTGATCGTCGACCGCAACATCGAGTCGATCTTCGTCGAAACCTCGGTTTCGGAGCGCAACATGCGTGCCCTTATCGAAGGTGCCGCGGCCCGCGGCCACAAGGTCGTCGTCGGCGGTCAGCTCTTTTCCGATGCGATGGGCACCGCCGGTACCTATCGAGGCACCTATATCGGCATGATCGACTCCAACGCGACGACAATCACCAACGCCCTCGGCGGCAAGGCGCCGGATGGCGGCATGAAGGGCCGATTGATTGGCAGCTGAGATGAAAACCTCGGGAACGGTGCCGGCTCTTTCGGTACGCGGCCTGTCGGTCGCCTATGGTGACAAGCCGGCTCTGACATCGGTCGACGCGGCATTCGAACAGGGGCGCATGAGCGCCGTGGTCGGGCCCAACGGCGCCGGCAAATCGACCATGCTGAAGGCGTCGATGGGTATCATCCCGGCGATCAGCGGCGATATACGCTTCTTCGGCGAGGCGCTCGAACCGGTCCGCGGCCGCATTGCCTATGTGCCGCAGCGCGCAAGCGTCGACTGGGATTTTCCCGTCACCGTCATCGATGTCGTCCTCATGGGCCTTTACCGCAGCCTCGGCCCGTTCCGGCTGATCGGTCGCACCCAGCGGCAGATCGCCATGGAATGCCTCGAGGAAGTGGACATGGCCGCGCTCGCCACCCGCCAGATCGGTCAGCTCTCCGGCGGTCAGCAGCAGCGCGTGTTCATCGCCCGTGCACTGGCCCAGAAGGCCGATCTGCTGCTGCTCGACGAGCCCTTCGCCGGTGTCGACGCAGCGACGGAAAAGACCATCATCACATTGTTGAAGAAGCTGGTGGCCAGGGGCGGCACCGCGATTGCCGTGCACCACGACCTGGCGACGGTACCGGACTATTTCGATGACGTTCTGATTCTCAACATCCGGCGCATCGCCAACGGTCCGGTCGAAAAGGTCTTCACCGCCGCCAATCTCGCCGAGGCCTATGGCGGCCGTCTGACCCGCGCCGCGGACAGGCTTGTCGCGGCGGACTGACTGCCATGATCGACGTTTCGGCCTTTCTCGCCGCCCTGACCTTCCAGGCCGGCTACAACACGGCCATCGTGGCCGTGGGCGCCATTCTGCTCGGCTGGGCCGGCGGCACCGTCGGCACCTATCTGCTGCTGCGCCGGCGCTCCCTGGTTTCCGATGCCCTTAGCCATGCGACCCTGCCGGGCGTCGGCATCGCCTTCCTGGTCATGGCCGGCCTCGGCGGCTCGGGCCGCTTTCTGCCGGGGTTGCTGCTCGGCGCCGCCATCAGCGCGATGATCGGCCTGGCCGCGGTCGAGTGGCTGACGCGCCGCACCCGACTGCATTCCGATGCGGCGATCGGCGCCGTGCTCTCGGTGTTCTTCGGCTTTGGCATCGTGCTGTTGACCGTCATCCAGTCGCTCGGTGTCGGCCGCCAGGCGGGCATCGGCAGTTTTCTGCTGGGCTCGACCTCCGGCATGCTGCGCAACGAGGCGTTGATGCTGGTCGGCCTGGCGCTGTTCGTCGCCGGCCTGGTCTTCGTTTTTCGCCGGCAGCTGACCCTGGTCTGTTTCGACGAGACCTTCGCCCGGACCTCCGGCATCGACATCCGCCGCACCGACCTGCTTTTGATGTTCCTGGTCATGGCCGTCACCGTCACGGGTCTGCGCATCGTCGGCCTGATCCTGGTTGTCGCCCTGTTGATCATTCCGCCGGTGGCGGCGCGTTTCTGGACCGAAAAATCCGCCACCATGGTCATGGTCAGCGGCGTCATCGGGTCGATCTCCGGCTTTGTCGGCACGGCTTTGTCTGCTTCCGTGCCCAACCTGCCGGCAGGACCGGTCATCGTGCTGGTCGCCGCCGTGCTGTTCGCCTTTTCGCTGCTCTTCGCGCCGGCGCGTGGCGTTTTTTACGGCGTCTACCGGGCGCGCGCCTTTTCGCGAAAGGTCCACCGGCGGCAGGGCCTGCTGGCCATTTTGCGGGGCGAGGCGATCTACGATCGCGACACGCTTCGGGTGTTGAAATCGGACAGGTTCATTCGCGCCGACGGCACCCCGACCCGGGCCGGCCTCGACGCGGCCGAGAACGCGGCGCGCGAAGAGGCGCTGTGGACCCTCTATCTGCGCGACAACCCGGAGGCAGGCTATCGCACCGCCCGCATGCGTCTTGATCCGATTGCCGAGCGGCTGACGGACCGGGAGATCGCCGAACTCGAAAAACAGTTTTCCGGGCCGGTCGGCGCGCCGGCCGGCGTGAGCGGAGCGCATTGAACATGGACGGTTTGTTCATCGGTCTGGTTCTGGTGCCGATGCTGATCGGCGTGCTCGCTGCGGTGTCCTGTGCGCTTCTCGGCAATTTCCTGGTGCTGCGCAAGCAGAGCCTGATGGGCGATGCGGTGAGCCATGTGGTGCTGCCGGGCATCGTCGTCGCCTTCATCGTCACCGGGTCGATTTCCGTCGGGCCGATGCTTTTGGGGGCTGCGGCTGCCGCTTTGATTTCAGCGCTGCTGATCGAGCTGGTCCGCAACCTCGGCAAGGTGGAGCCGGGCGCCGCCATGGGCGTGGTCTTCACCGCGCTGTTCGCGCTCGGCGTCGTCCTGCTCGAACAGAGCGACACGCGCAATGTCCATTTCGACGTCGAGCACGCGCTCTACGGCAATCTGGAGAGCCTCGTCTGGCTCGCCGGCACGGACAGCGCGGCCCTGTTCGATCCGGACGCCCTGGCCGAACTGCCGCCGCAGCTCGGGCGGCTGGTGCTGGCGCTGTTCGTGGTCATCGCCTTTCTGGTTGTCTGCTGGCGCTCGCTGGTCGTCTCGACCTTCGACCCGGTCTTTGCCCAGGCCAGCGGCACGCCCGTCCGCCTGATCGGCGCGCTGCTGATTTCGCTTGTCGCCGTGGTTGCAGTGACCGCTTTCGAGGCGGTCGGCGCCATCATCACCATCGCCATGCTGATCTGCCCGGCCGCTGCGGCGCGGCTGATGACCAACCGGTTGCTGCCGCAGCTTGCCTGGAGCGTTCTGTTTGCGCTGCTTTCGGCGGTTCTCGGCTTCTGGCTCGCCGGCGGCGGCATGGAACTGATCGGCAGCGGCTTCAGCGTCAGCGCCGCAGGCATGATCGCCACCGTCAGCGGCGCCATCCTCGGCATTTGCGCGCTCGTGGCACCCCAGCGAGAGGGAGCGAAGGCCTGAGCGGTCGACCATTCGATTGCCGAGCGCAGGATCGGATGCGCTTGCAGCGAGTTGATCCAGGCCGGCATGAAATCGACACACCACGACCCCGGCACGTCAGCGAGAAAACCGCGAAATGGGTCAACCGTCGAAAGAACCCGTTGATTTTCAAGGGTTTGAAAATACTAAAACTATCAAATTTCGACTGGGGCGATAGCTTTTTTTTAACAAAGCTCGCCCATGCTGTCGCATTACGAAAGCATCCTTTTCCCGGGGGGCGCAGGGGATTTTGGAATGGCTGTTGGCGTAACAACAGGTGATTTGAAAGCGCCCGGCGGGGTGAAGGCGGAGAGCCACAGCGATCCGCTCACAGGCCTCGGCAACCGAGCCCGACTACGCAGCAAGATTGCCAAACTCGTGGCCGAGCGCGCCGACGATCCAGCGCCGTTTTCCGTCGGCCTGGTCAATCTGGACGGTTTCCGGCCGATCAACGATCTGTTCGGCCACACCGCCGGCGACGACATCCTGTGTCAGGTGGCGCATCGCCTGCGCGCCTGCATGCCCGACGGCGCGGTCGCGGTCCGGCTGGAAAACGACAACTTTGCCTTCGTGCTGCCGCTGGTGTTCGATGAGCGCGGCGCGGTTCGCATCAGCGACCTGTTTCAGGACGTGCTGTCGGCGCCCTACGATCTCGGCAGCCGCACGGTGCGCCTGTCCGCCTCCTTCGGCTTCGCCATCTATCCCTATGCCGGCGAGGACTATGCGCAGTTGATGGAGAGCGCCGATACCGCGCTCTATCGCTCCAAGCGCCACGGGCACGGCAAGGTCACGATCTATTCCTCCCGTCTTGTCGACGAGATGAAGCGCGCGACGCAACTCGAACAGGCGCTGCGCCGCGCCACCATCGCCGAGGAAGTGGATGTGCACTTCCAGCCCATCGTCGATCTGCGCGACGGCCATCCCATCGGTTTCGAGGCTCTGGCGCGCTGGAAGGACGAAGAACTCGGCTTCGTGTCGCCGGAAGTCTTCATTCCGCTGGCCGAAGAGCGTGGCTTCATCGATGCCCTGTCGGAAACCCTGTTGAAGAAAGCCGCGCTGGCCGCGCGCAACTGGCCGCGCGACAAGTTCCTGTCCTTCAACCTGTCGTCGGCACAGCTGGTCAAACCGCAAACCGACAGCCGCATCGGGGCGATCCTCGAGCAGGTGGGACTGGATCCGCAACGGCTGGAGATGGAAATCACCGAGACCGCGATGATGGCCGATCCGAAGGCTGCCTATGCCATCGTCGACGGGCTGCGCGCCGCCGGCGTGCGGATTTCGCTCGACGATTTCGGCACAGGGCAGTCGAGTCTCGGCAGACTGCGCGAGATCGCCCCGGACAAGGTCAAGATCGACCGGTCCTTCGTGTCCGAAATCACCCGGGACCGGCCTTCCGAACACATCATCAAGGCCATCGTGGCGCTGTGCGACGGTCTCGACATGGAGGTCGTCGCCGAAGGCATCGAGACCAGGGAACAGGCCGCGAAACTGCTGGCGCTCGGCTGCTATACGGGCCAGGGTTATCTCTATGGCAAACCGGTGGATGCGGCGACCACGCAGCAATATCTCGCCTGTCTGCCGCAGGCCGGCGGACGGATTCGCGGCGCCGCGCTGGCCTGATCCCGACCGTTCAGGCGCTCCGATTGAGGTGGCTGGTGGCGCTGGCACGCCCGAAACTGCCGTTTTGGGTAGGCACGGAGCTGCGGTTTTCGTATTAGAACGGCCGGTAACCCTATCGGACTCGAAAACAGCGCATGCAGGATTTCGCGGCATCGACTTTGGAGGCCATCCGCCTCGTTCTGGGGCTGGATGCGGGTCTCCTGGAGATCGTCTGGCTGTCCCTGCGCGTCAGCCTGACGGCCGTCGTCGTCGCTTCGCTGATGGGGCTTCCTGTCGGCGCTTTCCTTGCGGTATCGCGGTTTCCGGGCAGGGGACTGGTCATCGTCACCCTGACCGCGTTGATGGGTTTGCCGCCCGTCGTCGTCGGCCTCGTCGTCTACATGCTGTTGTCCAACGCCGGCGCCCTCGGGCCGCTGCAACTGCTCTATACGCCGACGGCGATGATCATCGCCCAGTCGGTCCTTGTGTTTCCGATCATTGCGGCGTTGACGCGGCAGACGCTTGAAGACCTTCATGTCGAATATCGCGATCAGCTCGTGCTTTTCGGTCTCGGCAGCGTGGCGCGCCTGCGCACGCTGCTGTGGGAAGGGCGCTACAGCCTGATGACGGCGCTGCTCGCCGGTTTCGGCCGGGCGATTGCCGAGGTCGGCGCGGTGATCATCGTCGGCGGCAACATCAATCACGTGACCCGGGTGATGACGACGACGATCGCGTTGGAGACCTCCAAGGGCAATCTGGCGCTGGCGCTGGGTCTCGGCATCGTGCTGGTCATCATGGCTTTCGCCGTCAATGCGCTGGTTTTCATGATGCGGGCCGCGGCTGAAAGAGTGGCCTATGCCTGAAGGCGGCCCTTCGCCGGTCCAACAGGCCACCAAACCCATCCTGCCGATTACCGGGACGGGACTGCATGTGCGCCGCAAGGGCCGAGTGCTGCTCGATGTCGACGAGATCGTCGTCGGCGGCCGTGGCACCTCGGTCCTGGTGGGACCCAACGGCGCCGGCAAATCGCTGCTGCTGCACGTTCTGGCCGGCCTCAAAGCGCCGGATCGCGGCCGTGTGCTGTGGAACGGCCTGCCGCCGGCGCGCGACCGCTATTGCCGTTTCGCCATGGTCCTGCAGAGCGCCGTCCTGTTGCGGCGCACGGCGCTGGCCAATGTCGAATACGCCCTGCGGGCGGTGGGCCACGCCGCGCCCGAAGCGACGCGGCGGGCCCGGCAGGCGCTCGAAGAGGCGGGGCTGACCAAATTGTCCGGCGCCTCGGCGCGAGTGCTCTCCGGCGGCGAACGCCAGCGCCTTGCGCTCGCCCGGGCACTGGCGACGCAGCCCGACATCCTGTTTCTCGACGAGCCGACGTCGAGCCTCGATCCGGCCTCGGTGCTGGCCATCGAAAAGATGGTCCAGGCGGCAAGCGGCGGGGGCATGCGCATCGTCTTCATCGCCCACGACCTCGCCCAGGCGCGTCGCATCAGCGACGACATCCTGTTCATGCATCACGGCCACATTGTCGAACGGGCGCCGACCGAGCGGTTTTTCGACGCGCCCGAAAGTTCCGAGGCCGCGGATTTCATCGCTGGAAAGATCATCATCTGAAAGGGAAGTCGCCGATGCCGGTCCTGGTTCGCTGCCTGCTCGTTTTTGCGTCACTGATGGCCTTCGCGCCATCGGGCGGTTCGGCCCGGGCTGCGGACTTCATCATCCTGCAGTCCACCACGTCGACGCAGAATTCCGGTCTCTACGACCACATCCTGCCCGCCTATGAAAAAGAAACCGGCGTGCAGGTCCGGGTCGTCGCGGTCGGCACAGGCCAGGCGATCAAGAACGCCCGCAACTGCGACGGCGATGTTCTGCTCGTCCATGCCAGGGCCGACGAGGAAGCCTTTGTGACCAAGGGCTTCGGAAAGGAGCGTTTCAACGTGATGTACAACGACTTCGTCATCGTCGGGCCGGACGACGATCCGGCCGGCATCGAAGGTGCCGCCGAGGCGACCGAGGCGCTGGCGAAGATCGCGGCATCAAAGACGGCGTTCGCCTCCCGGGCCGACGAATCCGGCACCCACAAGAAGGAAATGGCGCTATGGCAGGCCGCTGGCGTCGACCCGACTGCCGACAGCGGCGGCTGGTATCGCGAGACCGGTTCCGGCATGGGCGCCACCCTCAACATCGCCGTTACCATGGGCGCTTACACGCTGACCGACCGTGCGACATGGATCGCCTTCGGCAACAAGATGAACCACCGGATCCTGGCCGAAGGCGATCCCGACCTGTTCAACCAGTATGGGGTCATCCTCGTCGACGATGCGCGCTGCCCCCGCGTCAGGGCGGGACCGGGTCAGGATTTCATCGACTGGCTGCTCGGCCCGAAAGGGCAGGCGGCCATCGCTTCGTTCCGCCTGCACGGCCAGCAGCTGTTTTTTCCGAACGCTGCAAGCGAGGGCTGACGGCTACGGCATCAGCAATGTCGACCCCGTCGTGTCGCCCGCCTCGAATGCCCGGTGCACGTCGACGATGTCGGCAAGCGGCCTGCGCTGGCCGATCTGCACCTTGAGCACGCCTTTCGATACCAGGTCGAAGACGGCCGCGGCCGACTGCACCAGGTCCTCGCGGGTACCGATGTAGTTGGCGAGCGTCGGCCGGCAGAAATAGAGCGAGCCCTTGTGCTGCAGCAGGCTCGGCGGAACCGGCGGCGCCTCGCCGGTGGTGGCGCCGAACGACATGAAAAAGCCGCGTGGCGCGAGTGCGTCGATCGAGGCGTCGAAGGTCGCTTTGCCGACGGAATCGAATACCACGCTGACGCCTCTGTCACGGGTCAATTCGCGCACCCGCGCGGCGATGTCCTCGCTCTTGCGGTCGATGGCGTCGGCATAGCCGTGTTGCAGCGCGTCGGCGACATTGGCGGCGCCCGAGGTGACGCCGATCATGCGCGCCCCGATATGTTTGCCCCATTGCCCGGCCAGGTGGCCGACGCCGCCGGATGCGGCATAGAACAGCACGTCTTCGCCGGCCTTCACCGGATAGGCGCGGCACATCAGATATTCGACCGTCATGCCCTTCATCAGCACGGCCGCCGCGGTTTCGTCGCTGATATCGTCGGGAATCGGCACCACCCGTGCCGCCGGCACGTTGCGGTGCTTGGCATAGGCGCCGAGCACCGGCCCGTAGGCGATGCGGTCGCCGACTGTGGCATCGCCTACGCCGTCACCGACCTCCAGCACCCGGCCGGCCGCTTCCAGTCCGATGCCGGACGGCAGTTCCAGCGGGTAGTGGCCGGAACGCTGATAGACGTCCATGTAGTTGAGGCCGATGGCGGTCTGTTCGACCAGCACTTCGCCCGGGCCAGGGCCGGCGATCTCGGTCTCGCGGATTTCCATCACATCAGGCGACCCCTGACGCTCGAGGATGACAGCCGTGGTTTTCATGTCGCTCTCCGATTTATGCGGTGGCGTCGCCGCCGTCGACCAGGATCAATTCGACCTCACCGGCGCCGTCGCGCCTGTGCGCCGAGGCCGCCTTGTAGGCGTCGGAGCTCCAGCAGGCCTCGGCGTCGTCGAGCGACGGGAATTCGATGACGACGAAGCGGTGATACTTGTCGGTACCTTCGAGAATGCGGAAATCGCCGCCGCGGGCCAGCACCTTGCCGCCATATTGCGCAATGATTCCGGGAACCTCATCGGTGTATCGCTTATAGGCCACGGGGTCGTGAATCTTGGATCGGGCCACCCAGTAGGCAGGCATGTCGAAATCTCCTTGGTGAATATCAGAACAGCAGGTCGGGCAGGTAATTGGCGATGCCGGGGAAGATGACGATCGACACCATGCCGAGCAGCATGATGATCCAGTAGGGAATGGAGTGCCGGAAGATCTCGCGCACCCCGACCGTGCGGTCCTCGATCGCGGCTTTGACGGTGTAGACGAGAAGCCCGAAGGGCGGCGTCAGCAGACCGGCCTCGATGGCGAGGATCCCGACGACGGCGAAGGAAATCCGGTCGAAACCGAGGGCCGCCGCGAGCGGCTCGAAGATCGGCACGGTCAGCAGCATGATCGAGATCGAGTCGATCACCATTCCGAGGATGAACCAGACCATCACCATCAGGGCGAGGATGAAATAGGGCGATAGGCCCGATTCCAGGAAATAGTTCTGAATGGCGCTGGTGACCCCGGTCATCGCCAGTGTGCGCGAATAGAGCGCGGCCATCAAAAGCAGGATGAGGATTGGCGCCGCGGTCTTGCCGACCGAAAAGATCGCCGCCAGCAGCCCCTGCCGCCGCATGCCCTTGGCAAAGGCGAAGAGCAGCGCCAGCGCGGCCCCGGCTCCGGCGCCTTCGGTCGGGGTTAAGACGCCGAACCAGATGCCGCCGAGCACGCCGATGATGATGAAGCCGATGCCGGCGAAGCTGCCGAACACGGTCAGGCCTGCCGGAACCGGCGCATCGTCGGCTGCCGCGGCCTCCGGCGCCTCCTGCCGGTCCTCGCCGGCCGCCTGCGGCCAGATGATCGCGGTGCCGATGACGTAGATCAGGAACAGAGTGGCGAGCAAAAAGCCCGGCAGGATGCCGGCCAGGAACAACCGGCCGATCGACTGTTCGGTGAGGATGCCCCAGACGATCATCAGCACGCTGGGCGGGATCAGCATGCCGAGGCAGCTGGAGCCGGCGATGGATCCGAGCGCAAAACCCTTGTGATAGCCGAGCGCCTTCATTTGCGGATAGGCGATGCGGGAGAAGGCGGCCGCCGAAGCGATGGAGACGCCGGTCACGAAGGAGAAGATGGTGTTGCCGATCACGGTCGCCACGGCCAGCCGGCCGGGCAGCCGCCGCACGCCGCGATTGATCGCGCCGTATATGTCGGTCATGGCTCCGGAACGCGAGATGAACTCGCCCATCAGCATGAACAGTGGAATGACGGCGAAGGTAAAGTCGCGCAGCGCCTCGGCCGCGGTGCTCGCCAGCGTCGCCTCGACGATGCGGAACTTGCCGGTCACCAGATAGATGCCGACGACGCTGGTCATGCCCAGCGCTATCGCCACATGCACGCCGAGCAGGACGAGCCCGAGCAGCATGACGATGATGACGGCGACCGTGTTGACGTCGAACATGGGCGTCAGCGCTCCGACCGGAAACGGGTCACAGGGTTATATCCTCCACGTCCAGGTCGAAGGCCTCGATGACCGCCAGCAGCAGGTAGTTGGTCACCGCCAGCGCGCTGCCGACCAGAATGGTGAACCGGGCCGGCCAGACCGGCACCCTCAGGGCGCCTTCGCCGTCGAACTCGCCATTGGCGAAGGAGCGAAGTGCCGGATCGATTCCGCCCTTGAACAGGATGGCGAAGAACAGCGCGCCGAGCAGAAAGCCGAAGATCGCCAGGGCCCGTTCCGATTTCGGCCCGAACAGGGCGATGAGAAAATCGGCGCTCAGCATCGACCGGCTGCGGATGGCGAAGCCGACCTGCAGAAAGACGATCATCACGACGGAGTTGGCGACCAGTTCCTTGGTCCCCTGCAGCGGCAGGTTGATCGCCCGGAAGATGATGTCGGCCAGCGCCACGAAGCACAGCACGAACGCCCAGCTCGCCGCCAGGATCATCAGCAGCTTAGTCAGGCGGTCGTTGAGGCGGACGAGGAACATCGACGGGCCATGCCGGAAGGTTCTGGAAAACGGGCGCGGATCCTCCGGTCGGGACCCGCGCCCGGTCTGTTACTTGATGGCGTAGCGCACCGGCCAGTTATAGCCGTTGTTCTCGGCCGCTTCGATGGTGAGCTTAAGCACCTGCGAAGCCGGCAGCCCCTGGGCGTCGAGTTCGCTGGCCATCTTCTGCGGCCATTCGGCCAGGGAATTGGCCCACGCCTCGCGCACCGACGGATCGATCTCCGATACCGTGATGGTTCCGCGCAGCGTTTCGACGTCTTTCGCATAGCGATCGCGATTGACGAGGCCGGTCTGCTCTTCGTAGTCGGCCGCGACCTCGTGCAGGATCGGCTTCACGTCGTCCGGCAGGCTGTCATAGGTTTCCTTGTTGATGGTCAGCCCGTGCCAGGTGATCGAACCGAAGCCGATCAGCGTGTAGAAGGGGCCGGGCTCGTAGAGCTTGAGGTTGACCCAGGCGCTCGGAAACATGATCCAGCCTTCGTAGACATGGGTCTTCATTTCCGTGTAGGCGGTTGCCAGCGAGCTCTGCACCGGCGTCACGCCGGCATAGGACAGCCAGTTCAGGTTGAGACCGGCGCCGGCAATCTTCTGGTCCTTGAGGTCGCCGAGGTTTTCCCAGGCGAAGCTGGTTCCGAGATTGTAGCCGCCGTCGGCAATGCGAGAGAGCAGGATCTGGTTGAACTTGTCCTGGAAGACACTCTCCAGATACGGCACCTGCTTGTAGACGTCCTGAGCGGTTTTCAGGCTCTGCGTCGGGTCCATGGTGCCGAAAGGCAGCATGACCTGGAAGGCATGTAGCGGCAGATTGGAGGCTTCGAAGCAGAAGCACATGCCGCCGATATCGATGATGCCGTCCTGAACGCCTTCCAGCACTTCGGTGACCTTGACGATGGTGCCCGAATAACCTTCGACGAAGTTGATCGTGTGGTCGGTGCGCTCCTCGACGCGCTTCTTCAGCTCGGTCTGGAAATAGCTCTGCATCAGACCGGCATAGACGACGCCGGGCGGGTGGCCGGAGCCGATGCGTAGGTTGATCGTGTCGGCATTGGCAACAGCCGTGCCGAGGCCGATGGCGGCCGTCAGGGCGGCCGCGGCAAGTATCCGAGTCATGGTCTTCCTCCCTTTGCTTCCAGCCGGCGGGCCCGGATGGCTGCCGCCGGTTCCTGGAATTCTGATTGCCTCCCCGGCAGTCCTACATGGGCGCCTTCAGGCGCACCTCTTCCGGAATAGGCAGCGGTTCGTTCGCCCCGTTCTTGAACTCCACCGTCGTGAACAGCAGGTCGGTGTCGCCGATATTCTGCACCGAGTGAGTGAAGTCCTCGTCCTTGCCGAAGGTGAAATGCATGGTCTCGCCGGGATAGTGGACGACGTCCTGGATGCGGCCGTCGTCGTACCAGCCGCGCGCCCTGCCGTGCGAATGGCAGGACCAGAAATAGTCGAGCACATGGCGGTGAAAGGTGCAGCGCTTGCCCGGCGGCAGATGCAGGTGCCAGACACGCACCCGGTCGGTCTCAGACACCAGGGTGCTGCCGACGATGCCGCTGTTGCGGAATTCCTCGAATTCCTGTTGCAGTTCGACCGGCCAGTGGGCACGCGGGTTGGGACCCTCGCTCGGCTGTTCGACGATTTGCGGTTGCGCCATTGTTGTTTCCTTCGAATGGTCAGGCGGCCTGACGCCGGCGTCCGAGAATGCCGGCCCGCGGTTCCAGGTTTTCAAGGTCGTGGCGAAGCTCGGCGGCCTGCTCGGCAGTCAGGCCGGTCTGCGGCGCAAACACGGGCAACCAGCCGTCGTCGCCGGTGCGCCAGGCCTCGATCTGCTTGAGGGCGGCGCTCAGCGGATGCTTCGAAATCGCAACGCGCACGGCCGTCAGCGTCTCCTGCAGGGCTTGCGCCTCCTCGCCGGAGGCCAACAGGGCGCGCCGGGCAAGTGCCGCGGAGGCATTGGTGGTCGCCGATATGACCCCGGCGCATCCCTTTTGCAGGCCTTCCAGCAGCACGCCCTCGTTGGATGGGTAGACGTCGAAATCATCGGCTGCGGCGACGAAGTCGAGGGTCCCGGCAAAATCGCCCGAACTGTCCTTCAGGCCGGCAATGATCGGCCCGTAGGCTGCTTTCAGCCGCCGGACGAGCGACACCGGAATCGGCACCATCGACATTTGCGGGAAATGGTAGAGATAGACCCGCAGCCGGTCGTCGTCGATGCGGTCGATCAGCCGCGCGTAATAGGCGTAGAGCCCGTCTTCAGGCGGATTCTTGAAGTAGAAGGGCGGTAGCACCAGCACGTTGAAGAACCCGGCATCGGCCGCGGCCTGCGTCGCGGCGATGGCATCGCCGGTGGCGCAGGCGCCGGTTCCGAAGATGACCTCGTCGCCGGCAAAGCCGGCTTCGGCAAAGACATCGGGCAGGGCGAGGCGCATCGCCAGCGGCAGGGAGTTGCCTTCGCCCGTCGTGCCGAGCGGCGCGACGCCGTCCAGGCCCTGCTCGATGTTCCAGCGGCAATAGGCCGCCAGTTTGTGTGCGTCAGGCTCGCCGTGCCGGTCCATCGGAGTAAGCGCTGCCGCGTAGACACCCTTTCTTGCTTTCGCCATGGCTGCTACTCCGCCGCTTTCGCCGCCGACACGCCGCCCGCCTTGACCACCACCTTGATGGCGTCCTCGACCCGCTCGCGCGCATAACGCAGCGCTTCCGGCAGGTCGTCCAGCGCGAAGGTGTGGGTGTGGATCAGCGAGGCGTCGAAGCGCTTTTCGGCCATGAAGGCCATGGCGCGATGGGTGGCGCTGCGGCCTTCGCCGCGAATGCCGTAGAGATAAATGTTGTTCTTGACCACATGCGGCAGGTCGACGGTGGCCGGATCGTGCGGGAAGGCGGCGAGGCAGATCTTGCCGCCGCGATTGGTCATATGGATGGCGTCGTTGATGGCGACCTCGGTACCGGCGCATTCGACCACGTAGTCGGCGCCGCGTTCGCCGACGATCGCCTTGACCGCCGCCACTCCGTCCTCGTTGCGCACATTGATCACATGGTCGGCGCCGAGCTTGCGGCCAATCTCCAGCCGGGCGTCGCGAGTGCCGGTGAGGATGACGGGGGAGGCGCCCAGCGATTTGGCGACGGCCACGGCAAGCAGACCGATCGGACCCGGGCCGGTGACGACGACGCTCTCGCCGGCCACCAGGCCGCCGAGTTCGGTCAGCCCGTACATGGAGGTGCCGGCGGTGACCACCAGCGTCGCTTCCTCGTCCGACATGGTGTCGGGCACGCGGATCACCGTGTTGATGTTGTTGACGGCGTACTCGGCAAAGCCGCCATCGGTGGTGAAACCGTTGGCGCGGTGGCCCTTGTCGACGTCGCCGTAATTGAGGCCATAGTTGAGACAGGCCGTGTACATGCCCTGGCGGCAGCGTTTGCACTGGCCGCAGCCGGCATGGATCTCGACGGTCACCCGGTCGCCGATGGCGAATTCGTCGACGCCCGGTCCGAGTGCGGCGACCGTTCCCATATATTCGTGGCCCGGCGTGAAATTCTTGTTGAAGGGCGGTCCGCCCTGGATCAGCGCCGGCGTGCCGTAATGCATGATCTCCAGGTCGGTGGCGCAGATGGCGACAGCGTCGATGCGCACCAGGATTTCGGCCCGGCCCGGCATCGGCACGGGCTTTTCCGTCATTACCAGTTCGTCGGGGCCGCCGAGCACCCAGGCTCTCATGCTGTCCGGTACCGGCATGTCGGGAGACGTCTTGATGGTCATGCAGATTTTCCTGCGGAAGGATCGTTGATGCCGCGGAACGCGGCTCGTTATCGGGTAATGATACACGCGGCCGGAGGCGAGTCAATGATTATCGATAATCGTTCAATGATTATCGGCTAAATCGACAAATTGCCCGTGGACAGTCGGGATTCGGCTTGGTTTTTTCGATAGATCGACTATATCGTGAGGCGCCCGGGGGCGGCCGAGCTGCCGTTCTCAAACCAGGAAAAACGCCGACGCCCGAACCATGTCAGTCGCCGAACCGCTCTCCCGAATTGGCCTTGCCCAGCAGATCCGCGACCGCCTGCTCGGACGCATCATGAGCGGTGCCCTCAAGCCCGGCGACCGGCTGGTCGAACTGCGCATCGCCGGCGAAATGGCGACGAGTCAGGCGCCGGTGCGCGAGGCGCTGCGCGAGCTGGAAGCCATGGGGCTTGTCGAAACGCTGCGCAACAAGGGCTCGCGCGTACGGGTCATTACCGACGAGGAGCTGCGCCAGATCTACGACGTGCGGGCGCAGCTCGAAGGTTATGCCTCGGAACTCGTGGCCGCGTCCGGGGCCCAGCTGAAATCCCGGCTTGTGACATGCATCCGGGCGATGCGAAAGGCCGCGCGTCAGGGCGATTCCGCCGCCTTCGCCGATCACAACATGGAGTTTCACCGCATCATCGTTGAATGCACCGGCAACACGGTGCTCCTGGATCTGTGGCAATCGCTGAACGTGCGCATGCGCACCATGGTCAATGTCGCCCGCAGCAGCCGCAATCTCCAGCAACTGGCTGAATCCCACATGCCGATTGTCGACGCGATCGCGTCCGGCGATCCGCGCCGCGCCCATGAAGCCGCGCGTGACCATGTTCTGGACAACAAACCCGGATCGGAAGAGCCGCAGGGCTAACCGACTGGTTCAATCGGACCGCATCGCATCGAGGACCCGCTTGACGGCCGCCGTGTCCTCCTTGGCCAGGCCCATCCCCTCGGCCCGCCGGTAAAGCTGTTCGGTTCGCGAAAACAGCGGGGTGGGGCTTCCGAGTGATTCGGCGAATTCACCGATCAGGTCGAGATCCTTGCGCCACACGTCGATTTTCATCGTCGGCGGTTGGTAACGCTCCTCGACCATCATCGGTCCGCGGATTTCGAACATGCGCGACGTTCCGGCGCTGTCGCTGAGCACGTCGAAGGCTTGGCTCACGTCGAGACCGCTGGCTTTCGCCAGAACCAGCGCCTCGGCAGCCGCCGTGTTGTGGATGGCGACCAGCAGATTGGCGATCAGTTTCATCTTCATGCCGTTGCCGAACGGGCCGAGATAGTGGGTGGCCCGCGAAAAGGCGTCGAATACGGGCCGGCAGCGATCGACAGCCGCTTCGTCGCCGCTCGCCAGCATCACCAGGTCGCCGGTCGTGGCCATGAAGCCGGTGCCGCTGATCGGGCAGTCGAGCAGATGCATGCCGTGCTCGGACAACCGGTCATGTGCAGCCTGTTTGTCCGCAATGGCAAGTGTGCTGCATTCGACCAGGATGGTGCCTGAAGAGCCTTTGTCGCAACAATCTTCGACCACCGCGGCCAGCGCCGACGCGCTTGGGAGCGAGAGCAAGACGATGGGCGCGACCGCCGCGACGTAGCCGGGTGAATCGAGCTTTCGGCCACCGGAACTCTCGAAACGCTCGCATGCCGCTGCGTCCACATCGTAACCGGCCACTGCCTCGCCGTCGGCCAGCAGCTTGCCGGCCATTGCCGAGCCCATGATCCCAAGTCCGATGACACCAACATCCATCGCCAGCTCCCGCTTCGGTTCGGACGAAACCCTATGCCGGTTGGACGCGGCGTTCAAATGCGTATGTGAGGACGCATAAACAGAGAATAGGCACCGCCGCGCGATTGCGCGACGGCGCCCAGGCCGGGAGCATGCGGATCACATCCAGCCGCGTTCCTTGTAGTATTTGACGGCGCCGGGATGCAGCGGTGCGGAGATGTTGTTGGTGATCATCTGTTTTTCGTCGAGATTGGCGAAGGCCGGATGCATCTTCTTGAACCGGTCGAGATTGTCGAAGACCGACTTGACGATTTCGTAGACCACGTCCTCGCTGGTGTCGGTCGACGAGACGAAGGTGGCGCCGACCCCGAATGTGGTCACGTCATCGTCGGTTCCGCGGTACATACCGCCGGGCACCTTGGCGAAGGAGTAGTAGGGATTGGCGTCGACGAGTTGCCTGATGGCGTCGTTGTCGACCTCGGCGATTACCGCGTCGCAGGTCGTCGTGGCTTCCTTCACCAGTCCGGCCGGGTGACCGATCGTCATGATGAAGGCCTCGATCTTGCCGTCGCACAGGGCGGCGGCGACTTCAGCGGATTTCAGCTCCGAGGCCAGTGCGAAATCGTCCATGGTCCAGCCCATCTTGTCCATGATGACTTCCATCGTGCCGCGGGCGCCCGATCCGGGATTGCTGACATCGACCCGCTTGCCCTTCAGGTCCTCGAACTTCTCTATCCCGGCATCCTTGGCGGCCACCAGGGTAAAGGGTTCGGGATGGACCGAGAACACCGCGCGGAGATCCTCGTAGGCACCGTCCGGAAACTGCTGCTCGGCGGTGCCGTTATAGGCGTGGTATTGCCAGTCGGACTGGGCGACGCCCAGGTCGAGATCGCCCTTTCGGATGCCGTTGATATTAGCCACCGAACCGCCCGTCGTGTGCGTGCACTTGATGTCGTGCTCGTCGCTGCGGCGGTTGACCAGTCGGCAGATGGCGCCGCCGACCTGATAATAGACGCCCGTCTGGCCACCGGTTCCGATGGTGACGAAGGTCTCCGCCGCCGCCGCTCCGGTCAGGGCGAGGTTGCTTGTGGCCGCGATGCCCGCGGCTGCAATGAATGTGAGTGCGAGTTTCATGGGGTTCCTCCTCCAAAGCGCTCTAAATAGGGACGACCGGGCGCCGCCTTGTAAAATTCCAAATTCTTATTGAATTGCAGGTTTTTCTGATCTGAACCGGCGTGTCCGGCGGCCGCCCCTACGGGACGGACTGCAGCGGCTCGATCGAAAGATAGGACGGTATGCGCTCGACAATGGCGGCCTCGGCCGCCGACCGCAGTTTCGACGGCGGCCGGAAATTCGGCGTCATCACGGTGAATTCGTAAGCGACGGCGGGTTCGAACCTGGCAAACCGGATGCGTCCTTCGCCGCCGCACAGCTCGACATAGCTCCTGGCCGTCAGCGGATCGACGATGCCGACCAGCGTGCCGGCGGCAATCAGCGGGAATTTAGGCAGGGTTGCCTGCGACTGCATGCGCGGCTCGAAGGCGGCGCCGGCAGACTTGAAGCCGTCCGCGATTGCCTGATGGATATGGTGCTCGTCGGAAAGCACGGCGAGTGGCTCGCCGGAGAGATCGGCAGGCGACAGGACGTCATTTCCGGCCAGCCTGTGACCATCCGCCATGGCGACCACCGCGTCCATCTTGAAGGGCTGGTAGGTGATCAGGCTGGTGTCCGCCTGCATATGCTCGTAGCCGAGATCACCGAAGCCGATGTCGACCTGCTGCGAGGCGACCAGGTGATGCACTCGGATCGATGTCCCGGTGACCAGCGATGTCTTGATGTCGGGCGATCCGGCCATCAGGTCGTTGAAGATCGACGGCACCAGGCTGATGCTGGCGGCGAGCGTCGCCGCAACCCGCAGCGTTCCCGCCTCCAGCGAGCGCAGCGAATCCATCGTGGCGCGGGCCCGATTGAGCCGCTCCAGAATGACCGATGCCTCTTCGAACAGGTAGTGCGCCTCCGGCCGCGGCACCAGGCGGCGGCCGCGGCGGTCGAACAGCTGCAGGTCGACAGACTCCTCCAGGCCTCGGATGAGCGCGGTGACCGCCGGCTGGGTCCTGTGCATTTCGTTCGCGGCCTCCGACACCGAGCCGGTGGTGAGGACGTGGTACAGCGCCTCCAGCTGTCTCAGATTCATCGCGTCTTTGCCTTCAACGGTATGCTGCCGGTCAATATAAACTGCGTTTATAGAATAGCTAGTATTTCGAATTCGACTTTATATAGCCGATTTTGTAGCTGGAAGGGGCCGGGCAGAAAATCTGACCGCAAGATCACGATCCCAGTTGCATGAGAGTGTCTTCCATGACCTACGAAGTTCCGCCGGCGCGTGTCGAACGGGTTGAAACGGTCGCCGTCAGGCTACCGCTCGATCAGCCGGTTTCGGCACCCGATCTGCTGATCCGGCATCGCGATTACCTGCTGGTGCGGATCGTCTGCGACGACGGCACGAGCGGCATCGGCTTTTCCTACATCGCGACATTCGGTGGACGCGCCGCGCTGACCGCGGCGGCCGACGGCATTGCCGAGGCGGCCCTCGGCCACGATGCGACCGACCCGGCTGGAGTGTCGACAGCGCTGATGAAGATGACACGCATTCTGGGGCGCGGCGGACCGACGATGAATGTCATCAGCGCCATCGACATCGCGCTGTGGGATCGCAATGCGCGTGCTGCCGGCGTGCCGCTTCACGCACTGCTGGGCGGGTCCGACTCGACGCGCATACCGGCCTACGCTTCAGGCGGCTATCTGCGCGCCGGCGAGGGCAACGACGTGCTGACGAATGAACTCAAATCCTATCTCGACGCCGGCTTCGACTGCATCAAGATCAAGACCGCCCACGGCTCGCTGCAAGAAGACACAGTCCGCGTCCAATTGGCGCGCGAGACGGTCGGCCGCGAAGCCGCGCTGATGTTCGACGTCTATTGCCGCTGGACGGATACGGACGTCGCTCGGACCCATGTCGAGGCCTACGACCAGGTCGATCCCTACTGGATCGAGGACCCCTTTGATCCCGATGCGCTCGACCTCTTTGTTGAGCTTGCCGAAACTTCCTCCTTCCGCATGGCCACGGGCGAGTTTTTCTACACGCCGCTGCCGTTCGAGTACCTGGCCGAGCGTGGTGCGCTGTCGGTGATCCAGGCTGAGGCGCCGCGCTGCGGTGGCATCACCGGCTGGCTGAATATCGCCCGTCTGGCCGAACGGTATCCGGCGATAGAGCTGTGTCCGTGCTGGTTTCACGATATCCACATCCATCTCGTCGCGGCGACCGACCGGGCCACGATGGTGGAATTTTTCCCGGACGACAGCGTGCTGAATTTCCGCCGCATCATCGATTCTCCGATCGTCGCGAAGGACGGCTTCCTGTTGCTGCCGGATCGTCCGGGCATCGGCTACGACTTCATCGAAGAAAACATCGAACGCTACCGGCTCGGTCGCCCGCATGTGGCCGCAAGCCGTTGAGCTGGAACAAGGACTTGGTCAATCAAACAGAGGACTTAGAACCGATCATGGAATCAGTTTCACAAGCGCAGGTCAGGAAACGTTACGAGCGCGACGGCTTCGTCTTTCCGCTGCAGGCCATGGACGCCACCGAAGTTGCTTCGTTTCGCGAGCAGCTGGAGGAACTGGAAGCGGGCGACTCGAGAACCGAAGCCTATTTGCGCGGCCATTCCAACTGGGTGTTTCCCTTCGTCCACGAGGTCACCCGTCATCCGAAGGTCGTCAGTGCCGTCGAGGCGGTGCTCGGGCCCGACCTGCTGGTCTGGGGCGCCAGCTTCTTCATCAAGGAGCCGCACAGCGAGGCCTTCATCAGCTGGCACCAGGACGTCACCTATTGGGGCCTGGATCAGGAATCGGAAGTCACCGCCTGGCTGGCCATAACCGACGTGACTCGTGCAAACGGCTGCATGCGTTTCGTCGCCGGCTCGCACAAGCAGGCGCTGGTGCCGCACCGCCAGACCGAAAACGAGGACAATCTCTTGAAATACG
This sequence comes from Rhizobiaceae bacterium, assembly GCA_963921345.3. Lineage (GTDB taxonomy): Bacteria > Pseudomonadota > Alphaproteobacteria > Rhizobiales > Rhizobiaceae > Hoeflea_A. The sequence goes on from OZ001228.1 coordinate 511,686, forward strand.
GTCAGGAGATCGCCGTCGACGTCAGCGAGGACGACGCGACGGACGTGGTTCTCAAACCCGGCGAATTCTCCCTGCACCACGGGCACATGTTCCATGGATCCGGCCCGAACCGGTCGGGCGAGCGCCGCATCGGCCTTGCCATCCGCTACCTGTCGACCGAGACGCGACCGGAAACCGGGCGCCGGGACTATGCCGAACTGGTGCACGGGCGCGATGCCTATGGCCATTTTCTTACACCGGCGCGACCGACAGCCAATCTGACACCGGAAGGCATTGCCAGTTACCAGGCCATTCACGAGGCCCGTTATTCATAACTCGCGCTAGGCGCCGATCAGGGCGGAAATCTCCCTAACCCTGTCCTTGACCAGCGCCTCGTCGCCGCGCGCTTCCACATTGAGCCGAAGCAGCGGTTCCGTGTTGGAGGCGCGCAGGTTGAAGCGCCAGTCGTCGAAAGCCATGCTGAGGCCGTCGACGGTTTCGACCGTCGGATAGGCCGGGGCATAGTGGTCGGCAACCGCCTTCTGGATCGCGGCGCTGTCCTCGACGGTGTAGTTGAGTTCACCGGAGCAGGGGAAGGCGGCGATGCGTTTCTCCACCAGTTCGCTGAGTTTGGCGCCGGTTGCCGACAGTTCGGCGACCAGGGCGAGCCAGGGCAGCATGCCGGTGTCGCAATAGCTGAAATCGCGGAAATAGTGGTGGGCGCTCATCTCGCCGCCATAGACCGCGTCCTCCTCGCGCATCATGTGCTTGAAGAAGGCGTGGCCTGTGCGGCAGAGTTTCGGCGTGCCGCCGGCCTTTTCGACCACGTCGATGGTGTTCCAGGTGAGCCGCGGATCGTAGAGGATTGTGCTGCCCGGATGGCTGCGCAGCAGGGTCTGGGCAATCAGCCCCACCAGGTAGTAGCCTTCGACGAACCTGCCCTTTTCGTCGTAGAAGAAGCAGCGGTCGAAATCGCCGTCCCAGGCAAGTCCGAGATCGGCGCCGCGCTCGCGCACGGCGTCGCTCGCCCGCGCCCGCTTTTCCGGCAGCAGCGGATTGGGGATGCCGTTCGGCAGCGCCGGATCGGGCTCGTGATCCACCTTGATGAATTCGAACGGCAGGTGTGTTTCCAACAGATCAATCACCGGCCCGGCGCAGCCATTGCCGGCATGGCAGACGATTTTCAGCGGCTTCAGATCGACACCCTCGATCTGTTGCAGCAGCCGCTCGACATAGCGCTCCTTCGACAGCACCGGCGCCAGCCGTCCGCGCTGCGCGAAGTCGCTGACGACCGGAAATTTCCTGTCCGAATAAACCAGCGTTTCGAGGCTCTGCAGGGCATTGTCGCGTGTCGCCGCCCGGGCGCCGGCGAGCACCATCTTGATGCCGTTGTAGCTGTAGGGGTTGTGGCTCGCCGTCACCATCAATCCGGCATCGGCGCCGCTCACGTCGGTCTGGAAATAGACCTCTTCGGTGCCGCACTGACCGAGCGGCAGCACGTCGACGCCGCTGTCGAGCAGCCCCTGGGCGATGGCCTGGGCAAACGCCGGGCTGTCCTGGCGCATGTCGTGGCCGACAACGACGGCTTTCGGCTGCTTGTCATGAGCGACGGCCTGGCCGAAGCGATAGGCGAAGGGGACGTCGATCTGGTGCGGGATTTCACCGCGAATGTCGTAGGCCTTGAATGCTGACTGCATGCGTTGGGGGTCCGCTTGTCTGGCGTTGGGGGTCGCCCCTGCGATATCATCGCCACCGCGCTGAGACAATCGGCCTGTTCAGGCAGTCTCGGCCATGCGAACCGTTGTCGATTCCAGAAAACCGCGCAGCATCCGGTTGAAGGTCTCCGGGTCTTCCAGAAACGGCGCATGGCCCGCGGTGCCGACATCCTGCGGTGCGCCCTTCCAGATATGACCGTAGGTCAGCGACTTGCAGTATTCGTGATTGATGAACGGATCGCCGGGACCGTTCACCATTGCGAATGGGACGATGCCGTCGCGCATGACCCGCATCTGGCGCGGCCAGTCGACTGTCTTCAGCTTGGCGAAGGCCTGCTCGCGTGCCTGGCCGTCGGTGCGCCATACGGCCTGCCACACCAGCGGCTCGACCCCCTTCGGCATGCCGATCGTGTGCAGCGCGTAGTTGCGCTTTTCCCGCGGCGAGTGGAAGCGCTTGCCCGCGAGTTCCATGTGCGGCGTCGGAATATAGCCGCGCGGCATGTCGTCCGGAAACTTGTTGATGGGGGACGTGCCGCAGATCGCCAGAGAAGCGATGGGGAAACCGGCGGCTGCATATTCGAGCGCCACATAGCCACCCAGCGACCAGCCGAAGATCGCCGGCACGCCGAGGTCGAGGGTCTCGACCAGGTCGTGCACGATCTCGGCATAGGCTTCGACATTGTAGTCGTCTTCCGGATCGCCATTGGGCGATACGCCATGGCCCGGCAGGTCGAAGGCGACGACGCGGTAGTCCTTGCGGAACTCTTCGAACTGATGGCGAAAGACCTCCTTGCAGGAGGAGTTGCCATGGATCAGCAGAAGTGTTTTGGCGCCGGTCCCGGTATCGGCGACCGAGACGGATCCGTGCCGTGTTTCGACCAGTCGGTCGTCGACCTTGAGGGCCTGGCGCCGCTCCGCCCGGCCGGTTTGGCGGCGCCAGGCTGCGACGGCGTTGGTCTTCGACCGGTTGAACGCGCCCCAGCCTTCCTGGACGGCGCCGAACAGCCCCCCCGGATAGATGACGACGATGCCGATGATCAGCAATGCGATGAAGATGGCGCGCCACGAGCCGTAATCGCCGAGGAGCTGGGCCAGGATGGTGATGACGAAGGCGGCGATCAGCGAACCCCAGATGGTCGAGATGCCGCCGAGCAGCAGGATCGACAGGGTGACGGTGAGAAAGCCGAGGCCGAACACGTCGGGCGACGCGACGCGTAGATAGGCGCCGTAGAAGCCGCCGGCCAGCCCCGGAAAGACGGCCGAGGCGACGAGCGTCAGCAGCCGGATGCGCCCTTCCGACGCGCCGCGTGCAATGGCGTAATACTTGTTGTCGCGCATTGCCTTGATGGCGCGGCCGAGCGACGAGCGCTCCAACTTGTAAAGAAAGAAGGTGGAGAGGCCGAGCAGCAGCAGCGCCAGATAGTAGTATCCGATGCGTCCGTCGCTGCTGAGCCTGTAGTCGCCCAGGGTCAGCCGCGGCAAAAGCACCATGCCGCTTGTGCCGCCGGTGTAGTCGGACTGGCTGACCACCACCTGTAGAAGCAGTTGCGCAGCGGCAATCGTCACGAGGATGACGTAGATCCCCTCCAGCCGCAGGATCGGCGCGGCAAGCAGCGCGGCGAAGACCACCGACAGTACCGGCGCAAGGACGAGCGCAAGCCACGGATCGAGGCCGAGGATCTTTGCGGCGATCCCGTAGGAATAGAGACCGATGGCGAAGAAGGCCATGTGAGCGAAATTGACCACGCCGCCGAGCCCCAGCGACACGTCCCAGTTGGAGGCGAGCACCGCATAGATGAACACCAGGATCAGCGTGTGGCGGAAATAGGTGTCTGTGAGAACGAGGGGCAGCACGATAAGCGCCGCCAGGATCAGTATGACCGGCAGGAAACCGTTGGTGCGGTGGAAGGGAGGAGCGTATTTCACGGGTCTACAGCGTTTTGGAGCGATGACCGAACAGGCCTTCGGGCTTGGCCAGCAGCACCGCGATCATCATCGCGAACAGCACGGCCGGCGCCCAGTAGAGGCCGAGATAGTAGGCGGAGAAGGCTTCGGCGATGCCGACGATGAAGGCGGCGTAGATCGGACTGGTGAAGCGCGCGACACCGCCGAGGATGACGACGATCAGCGACTTCATCAACGGATCGGTTCCGAAGGTCGGGCTGATGAAGCGCAGCGAGCCGATGAACACGCCGGCGAGCGCCGCCGTCGCTGCCGAGAGCCCGATCGTCAGCGCGAAGAGCAGCGACACGTTGAGGCCCATCAGCTCCGCCGCCTCGCGGTTCTGCGCAGTGGCGCGCAGGGCGCGGCCGATGGTGGTGCGCCGCAGGAACAGCGCCAGGGCGGCCAGGATCGCCAGAACGACGAACAGGATCACCACGTCCCACAGATTGAGCTCGGCACCCATCAGGCCGATGGTGCCGTCGATGGGTGGAGCGATCTGCTTGTCGCGCGGCCCCCAGGACAACAGGATGCCGTTTTCGATGATCGAGGCTCCGGCGAGCGTGGTGATGACCGCAAGCAGCACCAGATTGGCGTTGCGCTCGAACGGTTTGACCAGGGCGTAGTGCAGCACGAAGCCGACGCCGAACATGACGATGGCCGATAGCAGGGCCGCCAGCACAAAGCCGAATCCGCCGGCTACGCTCTGCGAGACCTGCCAGGCCACATAGGCGCCGAGCGCCACGAAGGCGCCATGGGCGAAATTGAAGATGCCGAGCGTCGTCCAGACGATGGCGAGCCCGGTGGCCATCAGCGCATAGAGACCGCCAAGCAGAATTCCCTAGACTGTCAGGAACACCAGTGTGTCGGCGGCGATCAATGGGCCACTCCGAACATCATCGCCATGATTTCGTCATGCGACGGCATCGAGGCGGCATCGATCTCGCGGGTGATCGAACCATGGTCGAACAGGAACAGCCGGTCGACGAGACCCGTCAGGAACTCGACATTCTGGTCGACGATGATCAGCGGCACGCCGGATTCTCGGATGCGGCCGATCACCTGCTGCAGTTCGATACGCAGTTTCGGCGACAGGCCAAGCGTCGGCTCGTCCAGAACCAGCAGCTTCGGCAGAGCCATGAGCCCGACGGCGATCGACACCATCTGGCGTTCGCCGCCCGACAGATAGCGGATCTTCGAGCGCCGCCGCTCGGCCAGCCGCGGAAACAGATCCCCGATGCGGCCGAGCATCTCGGTTACGCCTTTGCGCCCTCTTGCACCAAGAGGTGCGACGTCCAAAACTTCTTCTACCGTCATTTCGGGAAACAGCTGGTTGCCCAGCATGACATAGATCAGCCCGGCCTCGACGACGGTCGCGGCGCGGATCCGCCGCCGGCGAAACAGATCGTAATTGATGTTGCGGGAGGTGCGCGGCCGCATCCGGCCCTCCGCGTTGAGCCGCTTGCCGGCGAAAACGATATCACCGTCCCAGGGGTCGAGCAGTCCCGCGACGGTCTTCAATAGCGTCGTCTTGCCATGGCCGTTGGGTCCGAAAAACCCGACGGATTCGGTGGCGCCGATGTCGAAGTCGACGCCGCGGAAGACCGAAACGGGTGGATAGCCGCCGGCCAGGTTCTTCACGTGCAGCAGCGGCCCGCTCATTGCGCCTGTCCTAGATAGGCTTCGATCACCGCCTTTTGCCGGGTGACCTCCAGCGGGTCGCCGAGGGCGATGACGCGTCCCTGTTCCATCACCAGCAGCCGCCGCGAGACGGCCATCAGCAATTGCAGCACATGTTCGATCAGCAGGATGGAAACCCCTTCCTCGTTCAGCCGAATGATGGTCTCGCGCACCCAGTCGATCTCGTTTTCGACCAGCGACGAGGCCGGTTCGTCGAGCAGCAGCAGCCGCGGCTGCTGCGCCACAGCCGTCGCCATCATCAGCTGCTTCTGGTAGAAGACCGGCAGCGACGCGGCCGGCATGTTGTGGAAGTTGCGCGGGAAACCGACGCGCTCCGACGCCTCGTCTGCCAGCCGCTCGGCCTCGCGGCCGCGGCTGCCCAGGGTCTGCTCGATCGCCACCAGGATATTATCGATGCATGACAGAGAAGGGAACACCGCTTCGCGTTGGAAGGTGCGCACCACTCCGAGCTTGGCGATGTTGCAGTCGGCGGTCCGCTCGATCGGCCGGCCGTCGAAGCTCACCCGGCCACGGTCGGCGCCGAAGGGGATCCGGCTGATCAGGTTGAACAGGGTCGACTTGCCGGACCCGTTCGGTCCGGCAATGCCGAGGACCTCGCCCGGCTCGACCTCGAAGGACACGTCATTGACCGCGGCCAGGGCGCCGAACGACTTGGTCAGCCCCTCGATCTTCAACAGTGGCTGCATTGCGCCGGTTGCGCCTTACTTGCTCATCCAGACCGGTGTCTTGAAGGAACCGTTCTTGTACTTGTCCGGGGCGATCATGACGCCCTTGCCGTCCTGAAGCTGGAAGAAAGTCACCGGCACATGATCGTTGCTTTGCCGCGCAACGTGGGTTTCCGGGTCGAACTCCAGATAGCCGGAAACCACGGCGCGCTTGGTATCGCCGATCGCCTTGCCGATCGCCGTGTGGTCGGTCGGGTCGCCGACCTTCTCGAGCGCGTCGAAATAGACCGTGGTCATGTCATAGAGCCCGGTGCCGTAGGCGCCGGAATTGACGCCGTATTCCTGCCGGTACTTCTCCGAAACTTCCTGGCCGCGCGGGTGGTTGTCGACATCGAGCGTGGCGCCGATGGCGTTATAGAGCACCCCGTTTGATTTCTCGCCGGTGAGTTCGACGAATTCCGGCACCAGTGGGGCATACTGAAGGAACAGCACGGAGTCGGTGGGATTTTCGCGGAACTGGTTGGTGAACAGCGCTGCGTTGGACGGAATATAGTCGGTGTTGATGATCACTTCCGGCGGATTCTCGCGCACCTTGGCGAGGATCGGACGCCAGTCGCTGACCGGCCCGAACGGCACCAGTTCGTCGGTGGTGATTGTCCAGCCGGCGTCCTTGAACGCGACCTTCATGCCCTCCGAGATCGTCTTGGAATAGGGGTTGTCGGAAGAGATGATGGCGACGGTCTTGTCCTCGAGCGGGAAGTGCCCGGCGGCAGACAGCGCCTCGATGGTCGGCGTGACGTCCGTCTCGTAGCCCTTGAAGTCGGCGGTGAACGACCAGCAGCAGTTGAAGTCTTCCGGAGCCTGCGAAACGATCGCCGCGAATTGCGGCGACGGGCCGGCAGGAATGTAGGGCATGTTGGCCTCTGCCATCAGCTCCGTTTCGAACATCGACAGGCTGGCGTAACCGGTGAGGATGACATGCACGCCGTCGGTCGACAGCAGCCGCTCGGCGGCGGCTGAGACATTGGCGGCCGAATGGTCGACCACGTCCGCCGTGACGACCTCGAAGGTATGGCCGGCGACGCCGCCATTGGCGTTCGCCTCCTTGACCGCCAGTTCGACACCCTTGACGAACTCCTCGCCGTCTGATGCGGTCGGTCCGGTCAGCGGCGCCAGCACGCCGATCTTGACCACGTCCGCCAGCGATGCGGTGACCGCGAACCCGCTCAGCATCGTGGCGGCCGCGAGCGCCATCGTCAGTCTTTTCATGGAGGCTCTCCCTCAAACTTTTGTCGGTTGGTTTTTCGCCGCCAAGGCTACAGGCGCGGGCGAGAGAGGCTCAATTGCCAAGGTTTGCCAAAATCCAGCCGTCGGGTGTAGAATCTTGCCGAAAATGCCGCCTTTTGGCCTGCCGCCGACGCGTCGGCAACGACCGATTCGGCAATCGCAGCATGGGAGGGCTGTCATGACACCGTGGCTGGCCGAAAGCGATTATCTGCCCGACGACAACGACAGGGATGTCGGCCGCCGCATGAAAGCAATGGTCGACGATCTCGGGCTCGAACACTTCTCCTTCATCGTCCTCACCCCTCCGGGCGACCGCCCCTTCGGCATCGTCAACACGCTGCAGACCAGCTATCCGGGCGAGTGGACCGGCCGCTACATGGCCAAGCGCTATTTCGAGCTCGACCCGGTCACCGATCTGGCGCGCGATACCGCACGGCCGTTCTTCTGGGGGCAGGGGCGTTTCCTGCGCAGCTTCAAGAAGCCGCAGCGCCTGGTCTTCGACGAGGCCCGCGTCTTCAAGATTACCTACGGCCTCGGCATTCCGGTGCGCGGTCCCGACGGATCGCTGTCGGTGTTCAACGTGGTGTCGTCCGACAAGCGCCACCTGCACGACGTGACACGCGCCGCCTTCGGTCGCGTCAGCGCGGCGGCCTACGATACCCACGACCTCGCCATCAGGGCGCATGCCGGTGGCGGTGCGGACGATCGCGTGGATCTGTCCGTGCGCGAACGCGAGTGCCTCGCCTGGACCCTGGAAGGCAAGACCGCCGGCGAGATCGCCACCATTCTCGGTCTGTCGGTGTCGACGGTGAACCACCACGCACACACCGCCTCGCGCAAGCTGGGCAGCCTCAACAAGCACCACGCGGCCGTGAAGGCGCTGCGACGGGGATTGCTGCAGTAGGGCGGCAAGGCTGTCGCCGCAATTGCAGCCTCCGCAGCTTCAGCATTCCTCCTCGTCAGGGTCGGCGATACCTTCCGTCTCCTGCATCGACGCATCGAGCTCCCGTTTCAGCCAGCGTTCGAAGTCCCGGACGGTCTTTGATTTCGGCGCGTGCTGGCCGGTCACGAACCAGTAGGAGAATCCGGTGGAATAGCGGCCGGGGAAGGGCGCCACCAGGCGGCCGAAACGCAGGGCGTCGCAGGCCAGCGTTTCCCAGGCGAGAAACGCGCCCTGGCCGGCGATCGCCGCATCGAGACACAGCGACCCGTCGGAAAAGGTCGGGCCGTCGCCGAGGATGGATTCGTCCAGGCCGTTCGGTCCCAGCCACAGGTCCCAGCCGAACATGGAATTCTGGTCGCGGATAATCGGCACTTTGCCGAAATCGGCGGCTTCCTCGATGCGCCTGGCAACGGCCGGGCTGCAGACGAGAAATATCCGGTGATCCAGCAGCTTCGACTTGGCGACGCCGGGCCAGGCTCCGGGGCCGACTCGGACGCAGGCATCGACGTCCGACGTGTTGGGATCGACCAGCGCGTCCGTCGCCTCGAGGCGGACCTGGATGTCCGGGTGCTCGGCGTTGAACCCCTTCAGTCGCCACACCAGCCATTTGCTGGCAAAGACCGGTGCTGCCGACACGGTCAGCGCGTGCTCGCGCCGGTGACCGGCGAGTGCGACCGCCGCAGACAGTTCCGCCATGCCACGGCTCAAATGCTGCATCACGGCTTCGCCATGGTCCGTCAGAACCAGCCCCTTCGGCCGGCGTTCGAACAGCGCGCGACCCAGTTGCTGCTCGGTCTTCTGCACCTGCTGGCTGACCGCGCCGATCGTCACGCCGAGTTCCTGCGCGGCGGCCCGCAGGCTGCCGAGTCGCCCGACGGCCTCGATCGCGCGTAATCCGGCCAACGTCGTCCTGTTCAGGTTATGCATATAGCCACGCTATATCATTGCTCAAAAGGTTTCGATGAAAATATGCCGTTTCGCACGGTATGTTTCAGTCATGCTAAATACACTGAAATCCATCCTCCAGCGGCTTCGCCGTCCCGTATCGGCGCGCCGCGACACGACCCGAAGCGGGGAATCCTGGTGGTGCGATCCGCTTTCGCACCCGCAATTGCGGCAGATGACACAGCGTCAGATCGCCGACCTGCCGATCGATCCGCGACGCATTCGGCGGCACTGCTAGTTCAGCGACCGGGTGCCGGGTCCTTGCAATTGCCGGGCGGCCCAGTCAGACTTCCCCCATCGACAAGTTGGGGGCGGTCATGAAACATGCAAAACGGATCGGCCTGCTGGCGGGTGCCGTCATGCTGTCCAGCATCGCAGTGCTATCCAGCGCGACGGCCCAGAGCCAGATGCGGGTGCCGCCGGCCGCGGTCTACAAGGCCATGCTGGGCGCAACCGGCAGTCGGGCTGGGTGCAGTTCCGCAACTATGGCGGCGCCCAGTGGATCTACTTCACGGCGCTGCAGACCATGCATTGCCGGCTCAAGGAGATCCGTTACTCGGTCAATTCAAGGCTCCTCAACCAGCGCTTTCCGCTGGTCAAGTGCAACCCGCAGATGCCCTTTGCCCTGCCGCCCGACGCCGGGGTGGACGACATCGCCATTCGCCTCGATCCGGGAACGGCCAAGACCGTCGCGGTGCAGGTCGTCTGGGACGACGGCAGCACCAGCGACACCGCCATTTACGAGCCCTGCAAGGATGTCGGCGAGCAGACCTGTGCCTGGCCGCTGCAATAGCATTTCGGCACCGCGAACCGGAGAGTGACAATGTCCGAATTCCCGCCACAACTGCCGCATGGAGATCTCGACGAGGTTCTGCCGGACGTGTTTTTCGTCACCGGCCAGTCACGGCCCGAGTTCAACGGCAAGACGTTCCAGTCAGCCGCAACATGACCGTCATTCGCGACGGTGATGCCCTGACGCTGGTCAACACCTTGCGGCTCGACGACGCCGGTCTTGCGCGTCTGGAAGCGCTGGGCAAGGTGCGCAGCATCGTCAAGCTCGGAGCCTTCCACGGCCGCGACGATGCCTTCTACAAGGATCGCTATGAAGCGGAGCTTTGGGCGCCGGCCGGCATGCCGCACGAGCGCGGCGTGACGACCGACCGGGAGCTCGGCGCGGCTCAGTCCGGCCCCTGTTCCGATGCCGATCTTTTTGTCTACCAAACGTCCGCCACGCCGGAGGCGATCCTGCGGATTGGCCGGCACGGCGGCATTCTGTTGTCCTGCGACAGCCTGCAGAACTGGACCGGGCCGGACGACTATTTCGACCAAGCGTCGGCGGCGATGATGCAGGCCGGCGGCTTTTTCAATCCTGCCAATGTGGGGCCCGGCTGGCTCGGCGCCGCGAAACCGGAGAAAAGCGATTTCCTGCGTCTGAAGGACCTGGAATACCGGCATCTTCTGAGCGCCCATGGCGCGCCGCTGCTCAACGACGCGAAGCCGGCGATCGACGCGACCCTGAAACGGCTGTTCGAGATCTGACGCGGCAGGCGGCGCTTTTTTAGGGCGCCCTGCATCCAAAATCGATCCGTGACGCATCTCTGTCTGTAGAATGCAAGCAAACGACAGGACTTTCGTCATGGAAGGCATGAACATCGACACCGGCGCCGGCATTGCGGCGATCGGCTTCTGGCTTTTTCTGGCGGCCATCGTGGTGGCCGGCATGTGGTACGACATCCGCAAGCGCGAGGCGCAGCAGCGGACGCTGCGCGCCATGCTGGAAAGCGGCCAACCGATCGACGAGGCGCTGGTCGACAAGCTGCTGTCGGCGAGCTCCGGCGGCACCGCGCGGCTCGCCCGCGAGCTCATGGTCTGGGGTGTCATCGTCATCTTCACCGCGCCGGGTCTGGCGCTGCTCGGCTGGTTCATCAGCCTGCAATATGTGCCGGCGCTGCTGCCGATTGTCGGAGCGGCGGTTCTAGTCGGTTTCGTCGGCATCGGGCTGGTGGTGGCGGCCCGTGTCGCCGACCGTGGAAACGACGGGACCTGATCGCCGTGCCGGCGGCCGGCAGGCCCCATAGCGAGCGGCCGGAGGCGCTGATCGTCGGGCTGGCGCAGGCCGGCAACGAAGACGCCTTTGCCGATCTGGTGCGTCGCCGCCAGTCGTGGATCCGCAATTTGATGCGGCGTTTCAGCGGCGCTGCGGCGCTGGCCGACGACCTTGCCCAGCAGGTGTTTCTGCAGGCCTGGCGCAGCCTTCGCCAGTTGCGCCAGCCGAGTCGTTTCGGACCCTGGCTGAAGCGGCTGGCCGTCAGCGTCTGGCTGCAGCATCTGCGCCGCAACGATGCCCTGAGCGACGCCGCCGAAGTCGATGAAATGGCGACCGTGGAGCCGCCTGAGACCGGCGTTGCCGTCGACCTGGATCGGGCCCTCGCGGCACTGGCCGAACCGGTCCGGCTGTGCATCGTGCTCGCCTATCACGAGGGCATGACCCATGGCGAAATCGCCGAACTGACCGAGCTGCCGCCCGGCACGGTCAAATCGCATATCCGTCGCGGAACGCTGCGCTTGCAGCAGTTGCTCGCCGACTACGCAACCGAACCCAGGGAGCCGTCATGACCGACGATCGCGATCCCCATATTCAGGCGCTGTTTGCCGGCGCCGAGGAAGAACTGGCGGACGAGGCCTTCACGGCCGCCGTGATGGCCCGGGCCGCCGTGCTTGGGCGCCGGGCAACGCTTTGGCGCGTGGTGCTAGCCACGGCCGTGATCTTCGTCGCGCTGCTGTTTGCCGGACCGCTGCAGGATGCCGTCGCCTTGTCCGTGAGCCTGTTGGCACATCCGTTGGTGGCAGTAAGCGATGCGACGCTGGGACAACTGACTTTGCCGGTGAACAATGTCGCCTTTCCGTTGGCGCTGGCGCTGCTGGCCCTGCGGGCGATCCGTCGCCGATTGTTCTCCTGAACGGTGTTCGCTGCATTGCAAAAAAGCGTGAATCCACAGGGCCTTCCCGGTAACGCATTCGTTTGGTTGCGACCATTTGCCGCGTTTGCCGAAATGGGTATACTGACCTCGGTGCAGGTTGCGGGTGCGTAGCCGCTCCGCAGCACCGCGACCTGTTCGTGCGAACCCGACAAAGGGAGGACAGGTCTTGGCCAACATCCACATTCTCAGAGGCGCCGGCGAAACGATCGCCCATCCCGAAGTGCGTCAGATCTCCTATTCGGACGTTCTGGATGCGCTTCGCCTGGGACTTGCCGATTTCTGGGAAAAACCGTCGCATTACGTCTTTCTGTGCCTGATCTATCCGATCGTCGGCGCGGTGCTCCTGACCTGGACGTCGGGCGGCAATGTCGTGCAGCTGATCTATCCGCTGCTCACCGGCTTCGCGCTGCTCGGTCCGATCGCCGGCATCGGCCTCTACGAGATCAGCAGGCGACGGGAACTGGGTCTCGACACTTCCTGGCATCACGCGCTCGAAGTAAGGCAGTCGCCGGCCATTCCGGCGATCATGACCGTCGGTCTGCTATTGTTGGTGCTGTTCGTCGCCTGGATGTTTGCCGCGCAAACTCTTTATACCGCGCTGTTCGGCGCCGGACCTCCGGCATCGATCCTCGGTTTCGTCGGCGACGTGCTGACTACCCAGCGCGGCTGGACGCTGATCATCGTCGGCAACGCCGTCGGCCTGGTCTTCGCCCTCGTCGTGCTGTGCACGACCGTGATCGCCTTCCCGCTGCTGCTCGACCGCGACGTCGGCGTCTACTCGGCCATCCAGACGTCGATCCGCGTGGTGCAGGCCAATCCCGGCCCGATGATCTTCTGGGGCATCGTCGTCGCCGTGGCGTTGCTGATCGGCACCATTCCGCTGCTCGTCGGCCTCGCCATCGTCATTCCGGTGCTTGGCCACACGACCTGGCATCTCTATCGCAAGGTGGTCGCACCCGAGAGCAAGAAATAGCCTTCGGGAGGGGGCGTCCGAAGCCAGAGACCGGCGTGCTTCACGCCGGTCTTTTTTTGTGCCCGTTCGGCTATCCCCGAAACTCTGGCACGTCGCTTCTGCCTGCTCTGCAATGCTGCTGTCCGGATGGCTTCGACAAAGCGGCCCTGTTGGACGTCCCTCCGAAACTGCCGACACGGAGTTTCATTCAAGAAAAGGCCGGCATCGCGCGCCGGCCTTAAATCTCGATCTGCAGCGAAACGGCGTCAGCCGTTGACGAAATAGACCGTCCGCGTCAGCCAGGTGTAGTCGGATTCGATCACCATGATGGCGACGAAGACGAGGATCGCCACGGGCGGCACCATGACGGCGTAGACCAGCGCCAGCCGTTCCCAGCGCATGTGCATGAAGATCGCCACGATCAGTCCGGCCTTGAGCACCATGAAGATCAGGATCAGGGTCCAGCGCAGCAGCCCCTGCAGGCCGATATAGTCGACGAAATAGGAAAGCGCGCTGAGGATGAACAGCCATCCCCAGACCACGAAATAGACCTTCAGCGGGTGATGTTGATGGGTTTCGTCGTCGAAGGCTGCGGCGACTTCGTCGCCGGTTGCTGCCTGTGCGGTGTCGCTGTTGTTCATGTCCCTACCTCACCACAGATAGAAGAATGCAAAGATGAAGACCCAGACCAGGTCGACGAAGTGCCAGTAGAGCCCCATGATCTCGACGCTCTCGTAGTTGCCCTTGCGACTGGTGAAGAACCCTCGTCGCCCGACGTCGTAGTCGCCGCGCCAGACCTTTCGGGCGACGATCAGCAGGAAGATCACGCCGATGGTCACATGGGTGCCGTGGAAGCCGGTGATCATGAAGAAGACCGCGCCGAACTGCTCCGCGCCGAACGGGTTGCCCCACGGCCGCACGCCCTCGGAAATCAGCTTGTACCATTCGAAGGCCTGCATGCCGACGAAGCTGGCGCCGAGAACCGCCGTCACCAGCAGGAAAATCACGGTTTTGACCCGGTCCTTGCGATAGCCGTAATTGACCGCCAGGACCATGGTGCCGCTGCTCGAGATCAGGATGAACGTCATGATGGCGATCAGCAGCAGCGGGAAGTTGATGCCGAAGACGTGCAGCGAGAAGACCTCGCTGGCATTCGGCCACGGCACCGTCGTCGACATGCGCGCCGTCATGTAGGACAGCAGGAAGGTGCCGAAGATGAAGGTGTCGCTCAGGAGGAAGATCCACATCATGGCCTTCCCCCAGGTGGCGCTCTTGAACGCCCGCTGGTCGGACGCGAAGTCGTCGACCACTCCCTTCCAGCCCGGTGCGTGTTCCTGTGTGTGCGACGCCATTGTCAAAATCTCCTAGGCGATCAACTGTCGGCAGATGTCGGCGAATTCGTTCAGCCACCCCTCCAGCAGGGCGACGACGAAGAACCAGATCAAAAGCATGAAGTGCCAGTAGATGGCACAGAGTTCGGTTCCCGCACGCAGCACCGCGGCGTCGGGTTCGGCCTGCCAGGCGCGGCCGGTGGTGCGCCCCAGCGCAATCAGGCCGCCGATGATGTGCAGCCCGTGCACGGCGGTCAGCATGTAGAAGAAGCTGCTGGCCGGCGTCGAGGTGGCGAAGTAGCCCTGGGCGGCGATGTCCTGCCAGGCGACCAGCTGGCCGAAGAGGAAGAACACGGTCGCCGCGACCGCCGCCACCAGGTCCTGACGCAGGGCGGAAAGCCGTTGCTTTCGCGCCGCGATCATGGCGCAGTGCATGGCGATGCTGGCCAGCACCAGCAGTCCGGTGTTGAGCCAGATGATGCGCGGCATGGCGAGGTTGCGCCAGTCCGGCAGCTCGGTGCGCATGAAATAGGCGCTGAAGAACAGCGCGAACAATCCGCCGACCACCATCAGGAAAACGCCGAGGCCGACCTTGGAGGCCGGCTGTCGGATCGCTTCCGTGTGCACCGGGAGATCGGCCACGCCGGTTTCCAGCCAGGGCTTCGACATCAGCCGCTGGCTGGCGAGCCAGGTCCCGGCGATCGTGAACACGATCGCCAGGAATATGAGGATGGCGATCAAGTGGCCTTGCCGGCCGCCTGCGGGCCGGGATCGTTCTGGGCGATGAAGTCGTCCGGGGCGCCCGGCACGCTGTAGTCATAGGCCCAGCGATAGACGATCGGCAGGTCCTTGCCGAAATTGCCGTGTCCCGGCGGCGTTTCGGCCGTCTGCCATTCGAGCGTCGTGGCGCGCCACGGATTGCCGCCGGCTTCCTTGCCGTTCCTCAGGCTCCAGAACAGGTTGAACATGAAGACCACCTGGGCGAAGCCGACGATCAGCGCCACCACCGAGATGAAGGCGTTGAGGTTGCCGAGCGAGTCAGTGACGAAGGAGGCGTCGCCGAGCTCGTGATAGCGCCGCGGCACGCCGACCAGGCCGACATAGTGCATCGGGAAGAAGATCGCGTAGGAGCCGACGAAGGTGACCCAGAAATGGAACTGGCCCATGGCCTCGTTGAGCATCCGCCCGGTCATCTTCGGATACCAGTGGTAGATGGCGCCGTAGATCACCATGATCGGCGCGACCCCCATCACCATGTGGAAATGCGCCACCACGAACATGGTGTCGGACAGCGGCACGTCGACCACGACGTTGCCGAGGAACAGGCCGGTCAGCCCGCCATTGACGAAGGTGACGATGAAGCCCAGCGAGAACAGCATGGGCAGGCTCAGATGGATGTCGCCGCGCCACAGCGTCAGCACCCAGTTATAGACCTTGATGGCCGTCGGCACCGCGATGATCAGCGTGGTGGTGGCGAAGAAGAAGCCGAAATACGGATCCATGCCGCTGACATACATGTGGTGGGCCCAGACGATGAAGCTGAGCGCGCCGATGCCGACCAGGGCCCAGACCATCATGCGGTAGCCGAAGATGTTCTTGCGGGCGTGGGTGGCGATCAGGTCGGAGACGATGCCGAAGGCCGGCAGCGCCACGATGTAGACCTCGGGATGGCCGAAGAACCAGAACAGGTGCTGGAACAGGATCGGGCTGCCGCCGCCATAGGACAGCTGCTCGCCGAACTCGACCAGTGCCGGCATGAAGAAGCTGGTGCCGAGCAGCCGGTCGAAGAGCATCATGACGGCCGCCACGAACAGTGCCGGGAAGGCGAGCAGCGCCATGACGGTGGCCGTAAAGATCCCCCAGACGGTGAGCGGCATGCGCATCAGGGTCATGCCGCGGGTGCGCGCCTGCAGCACGGTCACCGCATAGTTGAGGCCGCCCATGGTGAAGCCGACGATGAACAGCGCCAGCGAGACCAGCATCAGGATGATGCCGGCCTGGGTGCCGCCGGGGGTGCCCGACATGATCGCCTGCGGCGGATAGAGCGTCCAGCCGGCGCCGGTGGGGCCGCCTGGTGCGAAGAAGCTGGCGACCAGCACGAGCACGGCCAGCAGGTAGATCCAGAAGCTCAGCATGTTGACATAGGGAAAGACCATGTCGCGGGCGCCGACCATCAGCGGAATGAGGTAGTTGCCGAAGCCGCCGAGGAACAGCGCTGTGAGCAGATAGACCACCATGATCATGCCGTGCATGGTGATGAACTGGTAATAGGCTTCCGGCGTGATGAAGTCGAAGGTGCCGGGGAAACCCAGCTGCAGCCGCATCAGCCACGACAGGACCAGGCCGACCAGACCGATGGCGATCGCCGTTGAGGAATACTGGATGGCGATGACCTTGGCATCCTGCGAGAAAACATATTTCGTCCACCAGCTGTGCGGGTGGTACAGATCCATTTCGGGAACTTCCGCAGGCGGAATCTGGTCGGCAGCACTGGGCGTGGCTTCAGCCATGAATACCCTCCTTCTCCCACCGATGGGGTGTGGTTCCCATCGGCTTGCAACGCTTCCCGGCGTTTACTTGCGCAACGGCGCGGCGGAACTCAGCCGGGTCGGCGCGGTCGCCCGCGCCATGAGTTCCTTGAACGTGTCCTGTTCGGATTCCCACGTCTTGAAGTCTTCTTCCGTGTCGATCACCACGAAGCCGCGCATATGCGGATGGCCGGTGCCGCACAGCTCCGCGCACAGGATCTCGAACTCTCCGGTGCGTGTCGGCGTGAACCAGAAATAGGTGACCATGCCGGGGATCATGTCCATCTTGGCGCGGAACTCCGGCACGTAGAAATCGTGCAGCACGTCGGCCGAACGCAACAGCATCTTGACCGGCTTGCCGATGGGCAGGTGCAGATCGTCCGCCTCGACGACGATATCGTCCTGGCCGTTGGGATCGCTCGGGTTGATGCCCATCGGGTTGTCGGAATCGATAAGCCGGTTATCGGACTTGCCCAGTTTTCCGTCGGCGCCGGGCAGTCGGAAGTTCCACGACCATTGCTGGCCGAGCACTTCGATCTCGGTGGCGTCGTCCGGCACCGAGATATACTGGTTCCAGACGAACAGGCCGGGTGCCAGCATCGCCGCCACGCCGATGCTGGTGACGATGGTTAGCCCCCATTCGAGCTTGCTGTTCTCCGGCTCATATTCTGCCTTGCGGCCTTCCTTGTGGCGAAAGCGCAAGACGCAATAGGCCATGAACAGGATGACGGCCGTGAACACCACTCCGGTGATCCAGAACGTGATGATGATCGTGTCGTCGATGAATCCCCAGTTGGAGGCGATCGGCGTCCACCACCACGGGCTGAGCACGTGAAACAGGATCGAGCCCACTACAACGACGACAAGTAATATCGCGACGGCCATATGTCCTTCCCCTCCCGACTTGAAGCAAATTCGCTACCGCGAATGAAGGGCCTATCGGTCAGTGGCGGCCACCATAGCAAAGGTTTTCGGCAAAGCCTAGGCGGCAAGATTCAGGGCCGGATTCGGGGTCGTCGATACTATGTGCAGTGCAATCTATACCACGTGCTGCGACAGCCTGTCGCGGGTATTATAACGCTTTGATTCAAATCTATTTATGCCGAATATATGCAGTGCAGCAAAAAGCCGGATTCCCGGGCATTCCGTGGATGTTCGGCAGCCCCGCGGCAATCCTTGCGGGTGTGGATATGTCCGTCATCGGCGCGCCGCCGACTCGTGCCCGGCGACGGCTCCGTTCGCAGCTGACGCAGACTGTCAGGAGGATTTCGCCGACGGGCTGGCATGCCGGCGGCCCCGGTTGCTATCGATTGGGCCTCGCCGTCGACCGATGCGGGTCGACAAGCGCCGCGCAACCTGTCGCCGGAGGCCGAAACGATGTCCCTGACGGAGCATCTGCCGCAACTTTTCCTCGCCTGGTCAGTGCAGCTGATGGGCGTGATCGCGCCCGGGCCCAGCGTCGCGCTGATCCTCGGCGTGGCGACGAGCCGCGGCCGGCTGCCGTCGCTGGTCACTGCCCTCGGCGTCGCCTGCGCCTCGGTCGTGCTGTCGATCGCCACCGTGCTGGGCCTCGCCATCGTCTTTGCCCGCATGGCCGACCTGATGACCGTCGTACGGCTGGTCGGCGCGGTCTATCTGGCATGGCTCGGCTGGCGCGCCTTCCGCCGCGCCGCTCGCCCGGGCGCCGTCGTCGTCGCGGAGGTTCCGCGGCTAAGCATCTGGCGTACCGGCTTCGCCGGCTTCCTTCTGCAGGTCTCCAACCCCAAGGCCATCTTCTTCTGGCTGGCGGTCGCCGGCGTCGGCGGCGTTGGCGATGCGCCGCTGCCGGTCATCGCCCTGTTCGTTGCCGGCGCCTTCGTCAATTCCTTCGCCGGCCATGGCGGCTACGCGCTGCTGCTGTCGGCCGCCCCGATCCGCCGCTTCTACGCCGGCGCCCACCGCTGGATCGAAGGCGCGCTCGGCTGTTTCTTCTGGTTCGCGAGCGTCAAGCTGGCGACGGCGAAGATGTGATCAGGTCCAGCGCACCGCCATCGGCGCGGTGCCGCGTATGCCCATATGGCCCTTGAAGTCAGGCGGCGGGCCGGCGAGCTGCAGCTCCGGCAGGCGCCGGCTCAGCTCGATCAGCGCCTCTTCCATCTCGGCCCGGGCGAGCGCCTCGCCGAGGCAGCGATGCGCCCCGCCGCCGAAGCTGACGCTCCAGCGCGGATGGTCGCCGCGGTCGATGTCGAAGCACTGCGGGTCGGCAAAGACGGCCTCGTCGCGCTGGGCTGAGAGGATCGACAGATGCAACAGCGTTCCGGGCGCGAGCGTCACGCCGTGGAGTTCCAGCGGCTCGGTGACGACCCGGCCGAAGGATCCGACCGGCGGTTCGAAGCGTAACGCCTCGCGCACCGCATCGGGCGCCCGTCCCGCATCGGCGCAGACGGCCTGCCACTGCTCGCGGTGTTCGAGCAGCAGATAGACCAGCGCCGTCAGCCCGAAGCGCGTGGTGTCGCTGCCGGCGAGGATCAGCGAGACGATCTGGATCAGGGTCTCCGCGTCGCTGAGCGACCCGTCCTCGTCGACGCTGCGCAGATAGTCCGTGAGGAAGTCGTCGCGCGGTTCGGCGCGCCGCGACCGCAGCAGCTCGTCGACATAGACCGTCAGCTCGCCGGCAGATTTTTCGATGCCGGGAAAATGCTCTTCGCGGAAATTGGCGATGCCGCGCGACATGCCGTAGACCATGGCGGCGAAGCGCGGCGCATCGTCCCGCGGGATGCCGAGAATGTCGGCGATGATGCGCGACGGCAGCGGCTTGGCGATGGCCTCGGCGAAATCCGTCTCGCCGTCGCCCTGGCAATCGTCGATCAGTTCCGACACCAGCGACCGGATGCGCGGCCGCCAGGCCTCGATCAGCTTGAAGGCGAAGGCGCGGGCGGCAGGCCGGCGGCGGCGCTGATGCGCCGGCGGGTTCGAGAGCAGCATGGTGTTGGCGTAGAAATTGTGCAGCGCGCCCGTCGTGATGCCGGCCATCTCCAGCATTTCGGTCTCCACCTGGCGGGTGCGCGGATCGGTGGTCAGCGCCTCGACATCGGCGTGCCGCGTGGCCATCGGCATGCCGGGCCCGATGCGGATCACCCCGGCCTGCGGGCGGTAGCGGGCAAACCCGGCATGGGGATTGCCGCGAAACGCTTCCGGATCGGCCTGGAGTGGCTGTCTTGCTGTCATAAAGCTGTCCTTCTGCATTGCCGCCCGACGGCCGTCGCGACTCCGTCCGAATGTCGTAACCCAGTCAGGTCAAAAAACAACCGGCTCAGACGAGCATGGTTCCGGTGCTGACCGGAACGCAGTGGCCCTCGATGCGCGGCAGTTGGTCGGGTCCGTCGATGCCGACGGTGATCTCGCTCGGGCGGCCCATTTCCACCCCCTGCCGGATCTCGAACGTGGCAGCGTCGAATGTCCCGGTTCCGGCGAGCAGGGCGGCCAGCGCACCCGAGGCGCTGCCGGTCGCCGGGTCTTCCGGCGGATGCCCCAGCGGCGACAGGACGCGCGAGCGCAGGCTGACGGTCGCGCCCTCACGCCCATCGACGACAAAAGCGCAGACGGCGAACCCGTCCACCGTGGCCGGGCCGTGGTCGCCGGCCTCGCGAAAGGCGGCGACGTCGGGGACGATGGCCGCCAGCGACTGGCGATCGGCGAGTTCGGCGAAGGCGAAGGGCAGGCCGACGGAAGCGACGCAGGGAGCAATGCGCTGCGTGACGATGCAATCGGCGGCGAGGCCGAGACACCGCGCCATCAGGTCGGCGTCGACTCGCCCGCATACGTCAAGCGCCTGCGGAGCGGTGATCTGCGCGCCGGTAACTTTGCCGTCCTCGGTCAACAGGCGCACGGCAACCGCGCCGCCCAGCTCCTCGAACAGCATGTTTGCGCCGGCGTCGCGGGTTGCGGCGGTCTCCTGCGTGGCGACGACGAAGGCCGTGCCGATATTCGGGTGCCCGGCAAACGGGATCTCGTCATGCGGGGTGAAGATGCGAACCTGTGCCGTCGCACCGTCCTTCGTTGGCGGCAGCACGAACGTCGTCTCGGAAAATCCGAACTCGCGCGCGATCGCCTGCATTGTCGCGTCGTCGAGGCCGCGGCCGTCATGGATGACGGCGACCGGATTGCCGCCGAAGCGCTGGCGGGTGAAGACGTCGACGATGGAATAATGCACGCTCACCGGCGTCGCTCCTCGCTGGATCCTGGAAGGATCGTTTGAATACGAGCGGAGGTGCGATGTCGAGGGACAATCGGTCGGTTGCCGTCTTTAATCGGCCTTAAACCGTTTGGTGTAGACCGGGCGTCAACCGTGTTTCCCAGCGAGCCCGTGCGTCATGAAACCTGCCTGGCTGTCCGTCCTGTCGCGCGACCATATCGATCTGGCGATCGATGTGGACCGGCAGACGCGCATCCGCATCCTGGAGCGGCCGGGGCGCTGGATGCCGTCGGCGGAACTCGAGGCGTTGTCGGCGGAACTGCGGTCGGTGGCCGCCGAAACGCCGGGGCAGGGCGAGCTCACCTACGGCGTCTTCGCCGGCACGGCCAACGCCTTCGACGACAAGATCGTCACCATCGTCTACGACCGCAAGAGCGGCGCGCCGATCGCCTTCAACGCGCTGGCGCTGATGGCGCTGGAGCTTGCCGGCCGACCGGTGACGGTGCTGCATCTCGGGCTGGTGATAATCGCGCCGGAGGCGCGCAGCCGCGGCTTGTCCTGGGTGCTCTACGGGCTCACATGCTTCCTGCTTTTCGTGCGCAACCAGCTACGGCCCTTGTGGATCTCCAGCGTCACCCAGGTGCCCGCCGTCGTCGGCATGGTGTCGGAGACATTTTCCGGCGCCTATCCCGATCCGAAGGCCAGCCATCGGCGCAGCTTTCGCCAGCTGCTCTTGGCGCGGCAGATCATGGAAAACCACCGCGGCGTCTTCGGCGTCGGCGACGAGGCCACCTTCGACGAAGACCGCTTCACCATCGAAAACGCCTATACCGGCGGTTCCGACGGCCTGAAGAAGACGTTCGACGACACCACGCAGCACCGCGACGCGGTCTACAACGACTTCTGCCGCGACACGCTCGACTACGGCCGCGGCGACGACCTGCTGCAGCTGGCGCAGATCGACCTTGCCGCGGCGCGGCGCTATCTGGTGCGCTCGGTGCCGCCCGGAAAACTGTTCGGCTTGGCGCTCGCCGGCGGCTTCCTGGTCGTCCAGCGGCTTGCACTGCCGCTCATCTACTGGCTCGACACGACGCGGTACTGGGGCATCCTGCGGCCGCGGAGGGCGGAAGACCAGTGACGGCGACCCAGCTCATTACCGACAGCTTCGTCTCGCTCGCCGCCTTCGCCGGGCTGCTGCTGGCCATCGCCGCGCTGCGCCGGCCGGGCCGCGCCGACCCGCTGACCGGCCGCTTCGTCTTCGGCCTTTCGGTGGTCGCCGTGCTGATGGGCGCCCGCGTCGTCGGCTGGAACACCCACTGGCACCTGTTCGACGCGCTCTACCTGATCGCCGCCGCCCTGATCCCGCTGGCGACGCTGATCGTCGTCGAGGGGCTGTTGCGCCGCCACGCGCCGCTGGCGCTGAAACTGGCCGCCCTGGTCGGCGCGGTCGGGCTCGGCGCGACGGCCATCCTGCCGCCCGCCTGGGTCGAGCCCGGCCTCGGCTGGGCCCTGGCGCTGTTCCAGGTGGCAGGCTTCGTCGCCGTCGGCGCGCTGGTGGTGCTGCGCGACCGGTCGGCGCTGTCGTCGGCGGAAAACCGCACGGTCGACCGGCTGGCCCTGTCGCTGATCCTCATCGTGCCGCTGACGCTGACCGATTACGGTTTCGCCGCCATGCCCGTGCGGCTGTCGGGCATCGCCATCCTGTTCCTGTGCTGGCTGGCGCTCACGGTCGGGCGCGGCCAGGTCAGCCACCGCGATGCCGTCGCCTCGTTCACCGCGATCGCCGCCGGCGCCGTCTTGTCCGGCCTGGCGATCGGCTGGGTCGCAGACCTGTCCTGGACGGCCATCGCCCAGGCCATCGCCATCGTACTGGCGACGATGCTGGTGGTGCTGGTCTTCAACGAGACCCGCGGCATGCGGCGCGAGGACCGCAGGGCCAGCCTGCTGCGCCAGATCGCCTATGGCGACACCGGCGACGTGCGCCGCTTCCTGCGCGACCTGCAGCGCCACACCATGGTCGAGGGCGGCCTGCTGCTGGAGGAAGGCGAGCTCGGCGACGTCGACCCGGACGTGCTGCGCCGCGTCTTCGAGCACAGCCCGGTCTGCCGGCCCGAGGATGCCGGTGCCCAGGGCGACCCGGCCGCGGCCGAGCAGCTGCACTGGCTGTTCGAAAAATATGGCGCCACCCACATCCTGCTGGTGCAAAAGGCGCCCTTGACGCTACTCGTCCTCAACCTGCCGACGCTCGCCGCATCCCCCGGCCTGCAGATCGAGGTCCGCGCCGTGCAGCGCATGGCCAGCCTGATCGCCGACCGCGAGGCGGCGGCTTGAGCCGGCCCGATAGAGCGACCGTTCACAAAGGTCGTGCGAAGAATTCCTGGCCGAGATATATTTCGCGAGGTGGGAATGAGACCGCAATGACCAAACGGACGTGCAAAGATGTCTCATAAATCCGAAGGCAATGAATTGCTCGGCCAAGCCCGCGCGCACGACAATTCCGGTGACTTCCAAGCGGCAGACAGACTCTACAAACAGGCCCATGAAGCCGATCCGTTGAACGTTGGCGCGTTGAACGGGCTTGGCGGCGTGGCGTTGAAGCTTCGGAGGCTTGAGGATGCGGAGGGCTACCTCAAACAGTCGCTTGAAATTGATCCCCACCAAAGCGCTACCAACCGTTTGCTGGGGCAATTGGAATCAGCGTTGCGCAATCACGGCAAAGCGCAAGCGTATTTCACGACCGCGTTGGAGATTGATCCTCAAGACAAGGAAGTGGCAAACCTCCTTGAAGGTGCAAAAACCTATGTCAGATTGGCGCGCGATCCCGACTATTCTGTTGCAGCGTCAGTGCCCTGGAATAGTGACGACTGGGTCTGGGAAGAGCGGACAGGCAACTCGGATATTGTTGTGGTCTTTTCCGGTCTGGGTGTGAACACCGGCCCACCGACATTTGTGTTCCATACTTTTTTCAAAAACTACGAACACATCGACAAGGTTTTCATTCGCGACCTTGATAAGCTCTGGTATCTCCGGCGCATTGGCAATGCCGCCCGGGGAGTCGAAGAAATTGCCGAGTTCATTAGACGAAAAACGGAAGGCTACCAAAGGGTCTTCTTTCTCGGGTGCTCTGCGGGCGCCACGGCGGCGCTCCTCTACAGCAGATTCGTGAAGCCTGATAAGATTGTAGCCTTTTCACCCCAGACTGCCCTCAACTCGGCCAAGGAAATCGAATGTATGGACTTTCGCTGGCCACAATACATCGACAATTTGCGCCATGAAGGTATTGATCCAAAATACCTGGACTTGAATTCAATGGGCCCGTTTACCAGCCCAATCGATATACACTTTTCCGCTGGCTGCGAACCAGACCGACGCCATGCTCAGCGTGTCTCTGGAAAACACCTGAGATGCATTCCGCATGAAGGCAACGGCCACGTGGTTGCGATGCACTTACGCGACACGGGGAAGCTGAGAGCCATCATCGACGCGGAAATCGACGAATAGGCGTGGCGCAGGACACCTGCTCATGGATACATGAGTTGAACAGATCAAATTTGTGTCACAAGGCAGCGAAATGGCCATGGAGCGTCCGTTCACAAAGGCCGTGCGAAGAATTTCGGGGACAGTTTACTTAATTCATTCTCTGTCCGTGCCTGTATAGCAAAGAATCGAATAGAATTAAGTAAACTGTCCCCGAAATTTCGGCGCCGAAGTGCTTGCAACATAGTAAAGAGACCTCTCGACAAAACGGACCCGGGCTTCCGCCCGGACCCGCCGTGATCGCTACTCACCCTTTCATGCGGCCTTGGCCAGCTCCGGCTTCTCCGCGGCCAGCTTCGCCACGGCGACGAAGTCGACCTTGCCGGAGCCGAGGACCGGGACGGCGTCGACGCTGCGGACCTCGGCCGGGACCATCAGGTCCTGCTGGCCGGTGGCGCGGGCGTGGGCGACAAAGTCGGCGCGGCTGGCATCCGGGTTGTCGGTGATCAGCACCAGGCGCTCGCCCTTGCGCTCGTCCTTGACCGCGGCGACGGCCGACAGGTGGTCGGGCCACAGCGTCGCGGCGAGCGCCTCGACGGCGGCCAGCGACACCATCTCGCCGCCGATTTTGGCGAAGCGCTTGGCGCGGCCCTTGATGGCGATATAGCCGTCGGCGTCGATCGTGACGATGTCGCCGGTGTCGTGCCAGCCGTCGGCCGGCGGCTTCAGCACGCCCGGCTCGTCGGCGAGCAGGTAGCCGGCCATGATGTTGGGGCCGCGCACGAACAGCCGTCCGCCTTCCTCGACACCCGGCACCGTTTCGAGCCGCGCTTCCATGCCGGGCATCAGCTGGCCGACGCTGCCGGCGCGGTTGTGCATCGGCGTGTTCAGCGCGATCACTGGTGCCGCTTCCGTCACGCCGTAGCCTTCCAGAACGCGCAGGCCGAAGCGCTCCATATAGGTGGCGCGGGTGGCGTCGCGCACCGGCTCGGCGCCGGCGAAGCAGTAGCGGATCGACCGGAAGTCGTAAGGGTGGGCCGCACGGGCATAGCCGGACAGGAAGGTGTCGGTGCCGAAGATGATCGTCGCGTTGGAGCCGTAGATCAGCTCCGGGATCTCCTTGTAGTGCAGCGGCGACGGGTAGAAATAGACCGGCACGCCGGAGACCAGCGGCAACACCGTGCCGGCGGTCAGCCCGAAGGAGTGAAAGACCGGCAGCACGTTGAACACCTTGTCGCCGGCGTGGAAGTCGATCCGCGCCGCGGCCTGGGCCGCATTGGCGAGGATGTTGCGGTGGCTGAGCACCACGCCCTTGGGCGTGCCTTCCGAACCGGAGGTGAAGAGGATCGCAGCGGCATCGTCGATTTCCGGCTTGACCCGCACCCGGCTGCGCGAAAACAGCCCGCGCAGCTTGTCGAGCGTGCCGACGGTCTGGCGCAGATCGTCCAGCCAGATGATGTCGACCTGGCCCTCGATCGCCTCGACGATCGGCTCGAGCTGCGCCTGTTCGACGAAAGCGCGCGAGGTCAGCACGGTTGTCACCTCGGCCGCGCGGCAGGCCGACAGGATGTTGGCGGCACCGGCGGTGAAGTTGATCATCGCCGGGACCTTGCCGGCCGACATCAGGCCGAACAGGGTGACCGCGGCGCCGTTGCTGTTGGGCAGCATGACGCCGACATGGCGCTGGTCGCCGAGCAGCCGCTCGAACTTGCGCGCCAGCACGGCGACGCCGGTCAGCATCTTGCCATAGGTGAGGGCGCCGGCGATCGGGTCCTCGACGGCCGGCGCACCCATGCCGCGCTCCTTCGCCGTGGCGATCAGCCGTTCGACGATGCCGCGGTTTGCGTCCAGGCTGGTGCGGAACAAGAGGTCCGACATCATCCGGTAGAGCGCGGTGCCGGCGGCCTTGCGGCGCGCCCCGCCGGTCAGCGTGTCGTCGATCTCCAGCTTCTGCGGCGGCAGGATCGTCACCTTCACCTTGGGGAAGAGTTTCTTACGCACATGCGGTTCGCGCAGGCGCGAGAAGAAGCTCTTTTCCAGCCCCTCGATGCGCACGGGCAGGATCGGCGCGCCTGTTTTGTCGGCGACCATGGCGGTGCCGTCATAGACCTTCATCAGCCCGCCGGTGACGGTGATGCGGCCTTCCGGGAAGATCACCAGCGGATTGCCGTCCTCGACCGCCTTGATCAGCGTGCGCGTCGCCATCGGGTTGGCCGGGTTGAGCGGCAGCGCCTTGCTCAGCTTCAGGAACGGCTTGATGAACGGCTTCTCGGCCTGGGCGAGATCGACGGCGAAGGTCGGCTCGCGCTCGGTCAGCGCCATGGCCAGCGGCCCGTCGATGAAGCTCACATGGTTGAGCGCGAGAATGGGCGCCGGGCCGGCCTTTTCGACATTCTCCAGCCCCTCGACCTCGAGCCGGTGGAAGACCCGGAAGAAAAGGGCGACGGCGTCGCGCAGCGGGTTGGTCGGCAGGTTGACGAGCATCCAGATGGCGGCCGCGACGTTGAGCACGGCAAGCGCCAGCAGGATCGCCGGAGCGGAGACGCCCAGCGCCAGGACGCCGGCCAGCAGGCCGCCGCCGACGGCCATGAAGCCGGCGTTCAGCGCGTTGTTGGCGGCGACGACGCGGGCGCGGCGGTCCTTCGCGGCCCAGTTCTGCAGGGCGGTGAAGCTCGGCACCGCCAGGAACGAACCGGCGAAGGCCAGCCCGGCCATGTCGATGCCGGCGCGGATGGTGTGGTCCATCGCCAGGAATTCGGCAATCGAGCCGGCGGTGGCGGTGGGCGCCGCGCCATGGAGCACGAAGGCGAGGTCGAGGCCGAAGACGGCCATCAGCGCGGTGCCGATCGGGGCCGGCAGCAGGTTGACGCGGCCGGCCGACAGCCAGGCGGCGAGCGCCGAGCCGATGCCGACGGCGACGGCGAAGACGCCGAGATAGAGCGTGACGGCGCCCTCATGGCCGCCCAGCAGGTCCTTGACGATGACCGGCAGGACGGAGAGGAACAGCGCCCCCATCAGCCAGAACCACGACACCATCAGCGCCGTCCTGAACAGCCGCTTGTCGCCATGCAGCTCGCGGATCAGCCGGCCGGTGGAGCGGAAAATGTTGGTGTCGATCTTCAGGTCGGGCGCGGCCGAGCCGGTCGACGGGATGAAGCGGCTGACGAACCAGCAGCCGACGGCGAGCGCCATCATCAGCGTGCCGAAAACAAGCGTCGAGCCGCCATACTGGAAGGCGAGGCCACCGGCGATGGTGCCGCCGAGGATGGCGGTGAACGTGCCGCCCTCGATCCAGGCATTGGCGGCCGGCAGTTCGTCCGGCTTCAGATGGTCCGGCAGGATGCCGTATTTGATCGGCCCAAACAGCGCCGAGACGGCGCCGAACCAGGCCAGGGCGGCAAACAGCAGCTGCACCGAGGAGAGCGCCATGCCGGCGACGGCGAGGCCGGCGCCGCCGATTTCGGCCAGCTTCAGCCTTTCGGCGATGCGCGCCTTGTCGAACCGGTCGGCGATCTGGCCGCCGAGTGCGGAAAACAGCAGGAAGGGCGCGATGAACACGGCGCCGGCGGCGGCGATCAGCGACGCGCCGGCTTCGGAGCCGAGCTGGAACAGGATCAGGAACACCAGCGTGTTCTTGAGGAAATTGTCGTTGAAGGCCGACAGGAACTGGGTCCAGAACAGCGGCGCGAAACGGCGGGATGCGATGAGGTTCTTCGACATGGATACTCTCCCCTCGGTGGTTCGGGAGAGGTCGGATAGGGCTGGGGGGACACGGGAGACTGCAATTTCGGGGACAGTTTACTTAATTCTGTCTGTTGATTTCCGCTTGCGTGATCCGCGCGGGAATTAAGTAAACTGTCCCCGAAATTCTAGCACCGCCGTGCCCCTTCAACCCCTATCCGACCTCCTTTCGAATTCATGCCCGGCGACGTCGATGACCTTGGCCGCCGCCGGGCGCTGCCACGGACGCCTATGCAGCGTCGCGGCGGTTGACGTCTCTCAGCAGTTTTTCGGTCTTGGCGTCTTCGATCTTCGAAAGCAGCCGGTCGGCTTCGGCATTGTCACGCAGCGTCTTGGTGACGGTGATCGAGCTGTGCACCAGCATGACCGCGGCCATGGCGTAAAAGCCCTTGGCGGCGAAGCTTGCTTCCATGAAGAAGATGCCGCCGGCCATCATCGCCACGGCGATGACGAAGGAGGCGATGGAAAACTGCGTCCAGGCCGGGGTGTGGGTGACGTTGACTTGGCTCATGGTCTCTCTCCTTTCGAGGGGGTTGCGGGCCTCAGCCCTTCTTGGCCTTCTTCGACAGCCGTTCGAGCACGGCGTCGGCGGTCGTTCTCAGCGGCTGGCCGCAGCCGGCTTCCGCCAGCTTTTTGGCGATGGTCGCCGGGTCCTGTTCGCCGTCCATGGCGTCCATGGCCTCGGCGGTCATGTCGATCTGCGCCTGACGCTCGCGCAGGCGCTTGAGCGTCGCCTCCGCATCGTCGAGCGCCGACAATCCGTTGCCGGGCACGGTCTCGCGCAGCGCCTGGGTGCGCTCGGTGGCGGTGGCCAGGCGCTGGCCGCGCTGCAGGTCGCGCAGCTTGGCCTCGGCGAGCCGCACATTGCCGCGCAGCTTGGCGATCTCGGTTTCGAAGCGGGAAAGCGCCTCTTGCGACGCGGCACTTTCGTCCTCCATCAGGGCGATGGTTTCGGCCGCCTCGCGGGCGAGCGCGTCCTCGCCCTTGCCGATCGCCGCGACGGCGCGGGCTTCGAGATCGGCCAGGCGTTCGAGGAGCTTTTCATGCTGCTCCTTTTCCTGCCGGTTCTGGGCGGTGGCGACGGCGACCGCCTTGCGCGCCGCCTCGACGGCCTGCGCCGCGTCGCGCATCTGCTGCTGCAGGAGGGTGAGCGCGTGGCGGTCGACGAACTCCTCGCTCGCGGTGTGAGCGGCGCCACGAAAAAGCGTGAAAAGCTGTTTGAGCATCAAAATTTTCCTTTCATGAACACTGTTCACGTTTTACATATGGCACGACCGTGAACATTGTTCAAGAAAAATGTGAACACCGTTCACGATTTTTCGAGAAGACAGAAAGGTTGGTTAATGGCCGGAAAACGCGAAGCCCTGCGCGAGCTGCTGACGCAAAAGCTGCTGGACGCCGCGACCAGGCGCATCGAGGCGCATGGCCTCGACGCGCTTCGCGCCCGCGACATCACCGACGACGCCGGCTGCGGCCTCGGCACCATCTACAAGTGCTACAAGGATCTCGACGACTTGATCCTGCACGTCAATTCCGCCACCCTGGCCCGCCTCGCCGCCGATCTGGGCGCGGCCGCTGCCGGCATCGCCGCCCCGCGCCAAAAGCTCACCGCCTTCGCGCTCGCCTATCTCGCCTTCGCCCGCGAAAACCGCCACCTCTGGTTCGCCCTGTTCGACCACCGCATGCCCGAAGGCGAACCCGTCCCCGACTGGCACCTGGCGGAGCACGCGGCTCTGTTCACGGCGATCGCCGGCCCGCTGGCCGCGCTGCGGCCGGAGCTCGACGAGGCGATGCTGATGACCCGCGCCCGGACGATCTTCGCCGCGGTGCACGGGGTGATCGCGCTGAGTTTGCAGGACCGGTTTATCGGGGTCCCGGGGGAGGCGCTGGAGGGGGAACTGGAGGCGTTGGTGGGGATGATGGTGGGGTAGGGGGCTATCCGCTGGTTGTTGTGGCCGTTTCCTTCACACCAATGCCGCTGGCCTGTTGGAATGAGCGTGCGCACATCATTCCTGGACCATTTCATTAAGAACATCCAAATGGATGGCGAGCTGTCGG
This sequence comes from Rhizobiaceae bacterium, assembly GCA_963921345.3. Taxonomy (GTDB): domain Bacteria; phylum Pseudomonadota; class Alphaproteobacteria; order Rhizobiales; family Rhizobiaceae; genus Hoeflea_A. The sequence goes on from OZ001228.1 coordinate 542,104, forward strand.
CCCTCGAGCGGGCCACCTTTGTGGATAATACCGACGACATCGCCAAACGCGTCGACGATTGGGCCGCCCGACATGCCCGGCGCTAGTTCCTGCGTAACTTCGACTTTCTTAACCAGGCTCTTCACTGGCAGAGATGATACCTGGCCGAATCGAATGTTTATCTTGTCCCCCGGTCCGAAGTCGGGATAGCCATAAGCGGTGACGTTATCTCCGACCGCTACCTTGCGGGAGGTGGCCTCAAGCTCAAAGTATTCGGTCTCGGGAATGGCATGGCCGAGAATCGCGAGATCTCTGTGATCGCATCGCCTCAGCACCGTCACCTTGGCTCGATTGGTGAGCTTGGTCGGGTGGTAAACCGTTAAATCACTGGCACCTTCCACACAGTGAGCCGCCGTCACCAAGCCTATATCCTTGAGAAAGAACGCAGTGCCCTGCTCGCCGCCGTTCGCTGAATGCTCGACGATCCAAACCGACCGATCGCGCTGTTCCTCGACCGTAGGAGCCAACTTGATTGGCTGCTGCTCGAAGCTCTTGTTATAGCGAAGTGCCAATGCACGGACGACAGGATCGGTCGAGCCCTTCAAATGAGAGATATAGGAGATTTTGCCGCGTATATGGGCCGCCAGACTCCCCTTACCACCGGTCGAAAGATACTTTGCCTGGGCGCCAGCCAACCCCATGATTTCAATTGAATGAAGCAACGCACGGATATGGCGGACGTAACGTCGATCAACATTGAGGCCGGAGTTTATCTTGACGCCGGTTACAATTCGCCGCGAGTTGCGATCAGCATAGTGGGACTTAATCGGATTGACGGTGAAGCCATTGGACTGAAACACTTCACGAAGTTGCAGTGCCAGTACGTCGGACGGGAAGCGGCCCACGCTAGGAATAGCTCCCTCGAAGAGTGGCACTGGTGGTTGGTAACTGGAGAAGGTGATGTCGTCGGCGTAGCGGGTATAAATGGCACGCGCGTTTCTTGCGATCCTCAATAGCTCAGTATCGAGGCGGTAACAGATCATGTTGGATAGGACCGGACTTGTGGGCGCACCCTGTGGCAAATGGCCGTCACAGCAGCATAGGCTCGCTACAATCTCGGCGACCCGTGTATCAACGCCGAGCGAGGTCAGCAGACCACGCACACGGTTTTCAGTGATAGTTGGAAAGAAATCTTGAAGGTCGAGGTTGACGATAAAGCGACGATCTCCATGCGCCTCAGCATTTGTCTTCACCGAACGCTTCGGCACAAATCCGTGAACTGGGTTACGAATTCGGTAGAGTTGATCAAGGAGCGGGACAAGTTTGCGTTGAAGGATTTTCAGCCGTCGATCAGGTGCGGAGATAAGTCGGACCTTTCCGAAGCCGTTGGCGATTGAAAATTTATGGTACATCCGGGCGCGAAACCACCAGATCTTCTTGAGTTCCCGCGGACTGAGGTTGAGATGTGTGAGCAATGTGGCTTCGTCGGCAAGCTGCGGTGGTATGGGGATCGGGATCAGCCTACCGAATATCCTTGCCGCTGACGGCATGAGGTCCCCCTTCCAATCACGCCAGTCGGCTCAACATCGCTTGGCGCGCTCGATGTGTTCAGACATTTGCTCTTAAGCCGCAGTTGCACAGCCCGTATGCGAAGGGAGACCCCACGGGGGCTTTGACTATCAGGAACAGTCAGGAAGATCCAGGCAGTCCTACTCGGCTTGGTTGTTGCAATGAGCTCGATGCAGTGGTCGAACAATGATGCCGCCACAAGGATAAAGTGGTCGAAATGAGCATATATTTATGAAAATCCACAGTTTTTCTCAGAAAGCCAATCTATTGAAATGCCCACCAACTACAATCTGTGGTATGTCATTTCGTATTCCGTCGCGTCATGATCGGCACTATGGGGCGCATGCCGCAACAGCCGTCTTCAACGTACAAATGGCAATACGAACCTGCCGGTTAGGATGAACATTGTCCCATACCGCTCTCAAGACAGATCCAATTCACGGTACGGATTTTGTGCTTCGGCTCGATGCGCTAATCCGTTCTATTGGCATCCAACGCACCCGGCCCGTGGCTTTATTTCTCGGCGCAGGTGCCTCAGTCAGCTCAGGTGTTCCAAGCGCGCAGAAGTGCATTTGGGAATGGAAACGCCAGATTTTTCTAACAAACAATCCGGGGCTGGAAGCCCAGTTCGCCGAACTGTCTCTTATCGGCGTGCAAAGACAAATTCAGACTTGGCTGGATGCGCAAGGAGGCTATCCGGCGGAAGGTTCCGAAGAAGAGTATGGATACTATATTGCCCAGTGTTTTCCGATCGCCGACGACCGCCGTGCGTTCTTTCAGGAGAAGATCAGAAGCGCCAAACCGCATGCCGGTTATCATCTTCTCAGCCATTTGGCGGGTGCTGGTCTTGTTAGATCGGTATGGAGCACGAATTTCGACAGCCTCACCGCCCGCGCGGCAGCGCAATATCCGATTACGCCAATCGAAGTGGGAATTGACTGCCAAGATCGTGCCATTCGTCCTGTTGGCGCCAACGAATTGCTCTGTGTCTCCCTTCACGGCGACTATCGGTATGACGCTTTAAAAAACACACCGGATGAACTGCAGAGGCAAGAGCAGTCGCTCCGACAAAGTCTTATCAGCGAGATTGCAGACACCTCTTTGATTGTCTGCGGATATAGCGGCCGCGACCGATCCATAATGGAATCCCTAGCTGAAGGCTACTCGACATCTGGAGCCGGCACGCTTTATTGGTGCGGTTATGGCGATTCCGATTTGCCGCCTGCAGTGCGTGCGTTGATTCGCCATGCTCGAGATCATGGGCGGGAAGCCTTCTACACGCCGGGTCAGGGATTTGATGATCTGGGCGTTCGACTCGCAAGTCACTGCTTGGAGAGCGAAGCGCGAGAAGCAGCCAAATCTGTTATCGCCGGCATGGCAGAGGAAGATCTCGGTGCGCGCAAACCTTTTGAGGTCACAAAACCAAACTCAAGCGTTCTGATAAAAAGCAATGCTTTTGAGGTTAAATGCCCTCAGGAGGTTCTGTCCTTCGACCTCAGAGAATGGCCCGAAGAAAAAGTCTGGCGGGCTTTCCGTGATCTGACCGATGGGACAGATGTGCGGGCAGTTCCTCACAAGGGTAAGGTCCTTGCTATCGGTCTGCCGGATTCTGTAGCGGAGCTATTTGATGAGAACATAGAGGGTGAGATTGAACGCGTTCCGGTTGGACCCAATGATCTACGTTACGAAGACGGACATGTCGTTTCGCTCTTTATGGACGCGATTGTTTCAAGCATGGCGGCAAGAGCAAAATTGCCACATGATGGCAGACGTGAAATTTGGCTCAAGAATTCACTGAAAACAATCAAGTCCGGCCAGGTCACTCACACCGCCTACGAATCTGTGCGCCTGTCGCTACGGCAAATCGGCAATGCTCAGTATCTTGTGATGTTGCCATCAATCAGGGTGCTCGGCCCAGACTGTCAGCCCTCTCCGCGCGAAATCGCTGAACCGTTGCGCCTTGGAATCCTTGGCTATCAGCACAATGATAAATTCAACAAAGCCGTGAATGATTGGCGAAAAAAATTGTTCAAAGAAGCTGGCGAGGTAACGTTTGAATATCCTATTGGTTCGGCGTCCAGTTTCAAATTCAAGATCCGCTCTGCGCCCATACTCGCCGAAATCGGGTCTGCTAGGGTGCAGCGCAGAGTCCAGTTACCAAATAGGATACGCTCTTCCCTTAAACATACAGGGCTGAGTCTACGGGAACCACGGCTACTTTTTGGTTCCGCTAACCCGAGCACGCCAAAGACAGATACGCATCCCATCCGCGGCTTGGTTAATAACCGCCCCTATGACTTTGCCCTGACGCAGAAAGGTCTCGCATCCCACATACGGCTCGGGGTGATTTCGCCAGGACAGGATATTTCAGCCCTTTCTGCCTACTTGCAAAACAGCCGCCAGGTTTTGAAACCAGGCAAGAGTGAGCAGGATTACCTGCTTGAGTATCGGGGGTTCCACGAGGCCTTCGGACTATCCCTCGATGTCCCCGCACCCGACGATCCCGGCTGGTCCGTCTGCCAGGAACCGGAGACGGTCTCGGTAGAGGAGGGCGCGCGCGAAATCGCACGGAACATCACGCGCTCCATTGACGCACTACACGCGGCCTTGGCCCCAAGCGTGATCCTGATTTATTTCCCAGCGCGCTGGGATGATATGCGCGGCTACCGCACAGATAAGGAACGCTTTGACGTACATGATTTTGTCAAGGCTTACTGCGTGCAACGAGGTATCGCCACCCAGTTTCTCAATCAAGATACCGTAATCGGCGACTACCAGTGTCGGGTTTGGTGGTGGCTGTCTCTCGCGCTGTATGTCAAAGCTATGCGAACACCGTTTGTATTGGAACATTTGGCACAAGACACGGCATTTATCGGTCTCGGGTATAGTGTCGATCATGCCGCCGAGACGGGCCGTCATATTGTTATGGGTTGCAGTCACATCTACAGCGCGCGGGGGGAGGGTCTTCAATACCGTCTCAGCCAGATTGAAGATCCAGTACGGCGAGGGCGAAATGTGTTTCTGTCCAGAGAAGATGCTCGGCGCACGGGCGAACAAATCCGGGAGTTGTTTTTCGATGCCCGCTCGGCACTCCCGCGGCGTGTTGTTCTTCATAAGCGCCTGCCATTCCTGAAAGAGGAACGCGAGGGCTTTCTTGAAGGTCTGGGCGGCGTTGAAAGCGTTGACATGCTGGAAATTCAAATCGACAGTGCATTACGCTACGTCGCTTCCAAACCGGCCGCGCAAGAGGTGGACCGTTTCCCGGTTCGGCGTGGCACGGTCCTGAAACTCGATGATTTCACAGCGCTACTTTGGGGACACGGTTCTGCGGAAGCGCTTAATCCTCGCTTTAGTTACTACCAGGGTAAGCGGCGCATCCCCTCACCCCTGGTCCTGCGTCGTTATGCTGGGGCGACTGATTTGGCAAAATTGGGAACAGAAATCCTTGGGCTAACTAAAATGAATTGGAATACGTTTGACCTCTATTCCAAGATGCCAGCCACTCTGCATTCTTCCAACGAAATTGCCCGTATTGGAAACCTTCTTGAACATATTGGGGCCGCGTCCTTCGACTACCGTCTCTTCATGTGACCGACGGTTTCACCTTGAAAATGAGGCTCGCGATCGTACCGATCCAAATCAGCTTACCGCCTCCGTACGAAACAGGATCAAGTCCGATCAGGCTTCAAACAATGAGGTGACATTCACGCAGTCTTCATCCACTGGCTGCACTCGCCACGAAAGTCTGCTTGCCAGTTTGAATGCGAGGTCCGAACTGAAAAACGGCAGGCAGGGCTGAGCATCTCAATAGTCCCCTGAAGTCTCCTCCCAACCGCAAAGCCGCGCCGCCTCCGCCAGTGGGGTAGGTAGGCGGGGGCGACGCGGCCTTTCGCAGCGGAGCAGGTCCGCCAGAGCTTATTTCTGCGTGCAGCAGGTGCCGCCGGCGGGGGCAGGGCAGGCCTTCCAGCCCGACGGGCAGACCCAGGCGACCTTGGAGGTACAGGTCATGTGGCCGGCGCCGCCGGTACATTTCAGCTTCGTCTGCCTTGTGTTCGCCTTGAAGTTGACGATCGACGGCGTGCCGGGCTTGTGCACGTTCGGGTTCTTCGTCTGGGCGATGGATTGCGGCGCCAGCACCAGGGCGGCGCTCATGAAGGCGGCGGCGAACAGGATGGGGCTCTTCAACATGACACGGTTCCTTGTTTCGGCGTGACCGGCGGGCCGATTTTTGTGTCGGCCGGCCCGCGGGCCTCGTGTGGTTTGGCGTGACCACCGTCGGGGCGTGGCGGCCACGGCAGCGAAACTGCCAGCCCGGATTGTCCGTTTGATTTCATCCGATGTTTCATTTGTGTCCGGTTTTGAGAAATGATGACACAAGTGAAACATTCGTTTCATCGGATGCGCAGCCAAGAGCGCTTTACGGATAGATAGGCTCATTTGACCGCAGCGATTTTGGTCTCTGGCTAGGCGGGTTGCGCGCCGTGGTGCCACCCCACCACAAGTGCAAGCCAACGACGCCAGGGGCCAAAATCGCCCGGCCCGAAGGGTGGCTGCATATCGGCCCATCGGCTGCGTTGCGCCGCTTGCCCGATGAACCACATCGCGCTGCACGACGTGCCTGGCCGGGCGTAGCCGATCTGTGGCCATCGAATGAGCCTAGCTATCCGTAAAGCGCTCTAACGACCAGAGCACCGCCAGCAGCACGGCCGTGCCGCCGAGCCATGTCGCCACAGCAGGCACCTCGGCCAGCAGCAGGAAGGCGAAGACCGGGGCCAGCGGCGTTTCCAGCGTGCTCAACAGGGCGGTCTGGCCGGACGGCACCCGCTTGGAGCCTTCCGCCAGGGTGACCGAGGCGATGGCGAAGAGCAGGCCGAAGGCGGCGAGCACGGCGATCTCCGCCGGCGCGACGCCGAACGGGTCGCCGAACAGCATCGCCACGGGCAGGAGCAGCAGCGACGACAGCGCCTGCGGGCCGGCCGCGGGCGTGCGCGGAAAGGCGCGGTAAAGCACCATGATGGCGGCCATGGCGACGGTCATGCACAGCGCCAGCACGTCGCCGGTGAAGTTCACCCTGCCAAGCGAGCCGGAGACGATGATGGCGACGCCGGCCAGCGCGCCGGCGCAGCCGACCGCCGTGCGCGGCGCCACCCTTTCGCCGATGGCGAGCCAGGCGAACAGGGCGGCGAGCAGCGGCGTCGTCGCGTAGATCAGCGAGACATTGGCGATGGTCGTGTACTTGAACGACGAGATGAAGGCCGCCGTGCCCAGCGAGGCGACGATGGCGACAGCCCAGCCGCCGGCGCCCATGCCGGCGAAGTTGCGGGCAAAGGCGCCGCGGTGGATCGTCCAGGCGATGGTGAAGGCGGCGGCGAACACGCCGCGCCAGAAAATGACCTCCCACGGCCCGGCCCCGACGCCCTTGGTGAACAGGCCCGCCGTGCTGTAGGTGACGGCCGACACCGCCACGAGAAGCACGCCGAGCCGATATTCGGAGAGCCCGGTGCGGGCCAGCCGGGCGCCGGCCCGGTTGCCGTCGAAATTCATGCAGCCCTCCGCGGCGCGCCGGCCCGGCCGGTCGCTGGATAGTGTTCTAGTTTTGCTTGACCGACGGGCCGCCGGCGCGAAGCGCGCCGGTGACCATCTGCCTGCTATTTCCGCAGGTTAGGCGTAGCCAGCGGCTGTCACAAACGATATGATCTCGAGCGATAGAATAGAAAATCTAGGGCATGGATCATGGCTCGACCGCTCCCGCCGCTCAACGCCCTGAGGGCCTTCGAAGCGGCCGCGCGCCATCTCAGCTTCACCCGCGCCGCGGCCGAGCTGAACGTCACGCCGGCGGCGGTCGGCCACCAGGTCAAGGCGCTGGAAGAGCTGCTCGGGGTGCGGCTGTTTCGCCGCTTGACCCGGGCGCTGCGGCTGACCGAGGCGGGGCAGGCGGCGCTGCCGGCGCTGGTCGACGGGTTCGACCGGCTGGCGGAGGCGGCCGACGCCATGCGCGCCCATGGCGACAGCGGGGTGCTGACCATCAGCGTCTGCCCGTCCTTCGGCGCCATGTGGCTGGTGCCGCGGCTCGAGCGGTTCCGCATCCTGAACCCGGAGATCGAGATCCGCATCGACGGCACCGACCGGCTGGTCGACCTGACCCGCGACGAGGCCGACGTGGCGCTGCGCTACGGCCCCGGCGGCTATGAGGGGGTGCGGGTCGACTGGCTGTTCGACCGGGTCAACACGCCGGTGTGCAGCCCGGCGCTGCTTCAGGGCGCGCACCCGCTGCGGGCGCCGCAAGACCTGCGCCATCACACGCTCTTGCATATAGAATGGAAAGAGGCCGAGGCGAGCTGGCGCATGTGGCTGCTGGCCGCGGGCCTGGCTGACATCGACCCGACCCGCGGGCCGCGCTTTACCATGGAGGCGATGGCGGTGCAGGCCGCGCTCGACGGCCACGGCGTGGCGCTGGTCAGCAACGTCCTGGTGGCCGACGAGCTTGCGGCGGGGCGGCTGGTGAGCCCGTTCGACCCGGGCCTCAGCAAGCCGCTGAGCTTTTCGCACTATCTGCTGACCCCGAAGGACGGCGCAAGCCGGCCGAAGATCGCGGCTTTTCGCGACTGGATGCTGGAGGAGACGCGCGAGTTGCGGGCGGGGTAGGGGAGTGGCCCGGGCGAGGCCGTGCGAGAATTTCTGGGAGAGTTGACTTCATTCATGCCGAAGCCGTGCAATGAATTTCGGGGACAGTTTACTTAATTCAACCCCGGCCTGTCCCAGTCGATAAACATCTGAAAGAATTAAGTAAACTGTCCCCAAAATTCCCCCGATGCCTGTCGGGAATGAAGTCAACTCTCCCAGAAATTGCGGGCACCGAGTCCGCGAACAATAAAACAGGCCGCGCCGCTCGCCGCCGGTGGGGAGGAAGACGGGGAGCGACGCGACCTTTCGCAGCGGAGCAGGAAATCCGCCGAAGTCGATGTTTAGTTCTGCGTGCAGCAGGTGCCGCCAGGAGGCGGTGTGCAGGCGTTCCAGCCCTTGGGGCAGACCCAGGCGAGCTTGGAGGTACAGGTCATGTGACCGGCGCCGCCGGTACATTTCAGCCGCGTCTGCCCGGTTTCGGCCTTGAGCTTGGTGATCGTCGCCGAACGCGACATCTGGATGCCGCTGTTGCCCTTCGTCTGGGCGAAGGATTGCGGCACGACGGCCATGCCGGCAACGACAAGTGCGGCGGCGATCAGGGAGGTCTTCAACATGTCATCATTCCTTCTTCGTGCGCTCCCGCGGGCCGTGCCCTCGTCGACCGGCCCGCGGGCTCAAGCGCCTGTGTGGTTCGGCGTGACCGCCGTTGGGGCTTGGCGACCACGGGAAGGAATTTGCCAGCGCGACGTGTCCGTTTGATTTCGCCCGATGTTTCATTTGTGTCCATGTTTCGAAAATCATGACACAAGTGAAACATCCGTTTCAGGCGGGGGCATGGCCGGCGGGTAGGGTTCCCGGCCACGCGTGCGGAGGCTGCAATTTCGGGGACAGTTTACTTAATTCTACCCGGGCCAATCGCATCGATAAGTCTCTGAAAGAATTAAGTAAACTGTCCCCGAAATTTTGGCACGTCGTTTCTGCGCCTCGGGCGGCGGACGACGCTCAGTCGAAAATGTACCCCACGCCGTGCACGGTGCGCAGCAGCTTGGGCTTCTTCGGATTGGCCTCGATCTTGCGGCGCAGGCGCGAGATGCGCAGGTCGATCGAGCGGTCGGCCGGGTCGCGGCCCTGGTCGTGGGCGTTTTCGAGCAGCTGGGCGCGGCTGAGCGGCCGGCCGCGGTTTTCCAGGAAGAAGCAGAGCAGGGCGAATTCGCCCGCCGTCAGCGGGATTTCGGCGCCGTCGGGGCCGAAGAGCTTTGCGCCGTCGCGGTCGAGCCGGCAGCCGCCGAAGCGCTCGCCATCCGCGGCGTCCGCATCGCCGTCGGACGGGTCGGGCGCGCGCGGCTCGGGCCGGTGGCGCAGCACCGCCTTGATGCGGGCCTCCAGTTCGCGCAGGTCGACCGGCTTGCCGAGATAGTCGTCGGCGCCCAGTTCCAGCCCGACCACCCGGTCGACGACCTCGGTTGCCGCCGTCAGCATGATGACCGGGACGTCGGACGTGTTGCGCAAGGAGCGCAGCGCCGTCAGTCCGTCCTCACCCGGCATGTTGATGTCGAGGATCACCAGGTCGGCCGGCCGCTCCTGCATCGCCGCGTGCATGGCGCCGGCATCCGCCGCTTCGGTGATCGTGTAGCCGCGCTCCACCAGATATTCGCCGACCATCTCGCGCAAATGGGTTTCGTCGTCGCAGACGAGGATGCGTGCATGGGTCATGTGACGGCATTCCCGCGGCCGGTGCAGAGCCGCCCGACCAGCTCGACCAGATCGGCCGGCGCCACCGGCTTTTCGAGGCAGGGGATGGAGGCGTCTTCGAGGAACGCCTCGACCTGCGGGCTCATGGTGTCGCCGGTGACGAAGGCCAGCCGGTCGGCATGGCGGTCGCTGGTTTCGCGCACCCGGTCGAGAAAGGTCTTGCCGTCCATGCCGGGCATTTTCAGGTCGCTGAGAATGGCGTCGAAGCTCTGCATCTGCAGCCGCTCGAGCGCCCGCTGCGGGTCGTTGTGGGCCTCCACCAGATAGCCGGCCTCCTCCAGGATGTCGCGGATCAGGTCGGTGACGATGGTCTCGTCGTCGAGCACCAGCACGGCGCGCTGGCCGGGCGGCGGCGGCCGGGTGGCGATGGCGGCCTGCGCCTCGACCGGCGTCTTGGCGACGCCCATGCGCACGATGAAGGTCGCGCCTTCGCCGGGCTGCGACTCGATGCTCAGGCTGCCGCCATGGGCGGCGACGATGCGGTGGCTGAAGGCGAGGCCGACGCCGGTGCCGGTTCCCACCTCCTTGGTGGTGAAGAACGGCTCGAAGATCCGCGCCTGGATGTCGGCGGGAATGCCGGCGCCGTTGTCGCGCACCTGGACGACGACCTCGTCGGCTGCGCCGTCATGCGCCGTAGTCAGGGTGAGACGGCCGTCCTCGCCGCATTCGGTCAGCGCGTGTTCGGCATTGGCGATCAGGTTGGCGAAGACCTGCGCCATCTGGTCGGCATCGGCGGCGACCGGCGGCAGGTCGGGAGCGAGCTCGAGCGAGACCACGACGCCGGAGGCCTTGAGGCCGCCGCCGGCGACGTCCAGCGCCGTCTGCAGGATGTCGTTGAGCGAGCAGCTGTCGAGATTGGCCGGCTTCTGCCTGGCCATGGCGAGAAACGTCTTGACTATTTTGGCGCAGCGTTCGGCGGCCAGCCCGATACGCTCGATCTGGCGCTTCTGCTTCGGGTCCTCGATCTTGTCCTGCAGCATCAGCGCATAGCCGACAACGATCGACAGCGGATTGTTGAGCTCGTGCGCGACGCCGGCGAGCAACTCGCCCAGCGCCGACAGTTTCTCGTTCTGGTGGGCGATCTCGCGCTGCTGCTGCAGTTCCGCCTGCATGGCCAACTCGTCGGTGATGTCGCGGGTCGACGAGACGATGACGTCCTCGCCGTTATAGTCGGTGACGCGGGCCGACGTCAGCCCCTGCATGATGGAGCCGTCGCGGCGGCGAAACTGCACCCGGTAGTCGTCGACCGCGCCGGTCGGCAGCAGCGCCTCCAGATAGGTGGTGCGGTCGGCCGGGTCGAGGAAGAACTCCAGCGTCGTCTCGATGCCGCCATAGCGCTCGCGCGAGGCCGGCGGAAAATAGATGATCTTGCCGTCCTCGACCCGCGACACCAGGAAGGTGGTGGGGCAGGTCTCGACGATCTTGCGCAACAGGAGGTCGGCGTCGCGCTGCGCCTTTTCGGCGCGCAGCTGCTCGGTCATGTCCTTGAACACCAGCAGGTAGCCGCCGAGCTTGGTGCGGTGGACGGAGAGATAATAGGTGTGGCCGTCGGTCGCCGGGATCTCGATGTCCTTGGCGCTCTGCTTGGTCAGTTCGACGATGCGGTCGGACCACATCTGCGGCGTTTCGCCCTCGGCCAGAACGATCTTGCCGGTTTCCGCCAGGGCGCGGGTGACGTCGGCGAGGTGGCGGCCGACGGGGATCTGCGAGACGTCGCGGCCGAACATTTCGTAGCGGCGGCTGTTGCGCATGACGAAGCGCAGGTCGGAATCGTAGAGCGACAGGCCCTCGTCGAGCGACTGGATGATGTCGTTCAACATCTCCTGCGCCCGCTCGTTCGCGCTCTCCGCGTCGCTCCTGTCGTCCATCGTCGCACCCCTCGTCGCCGGGACGCCGGCAGGCTGGTCTCCGCGGGTCCGAAGGATGCTTTTGTTGTTGTTTTTCAAGCCGGCACGCGTCAGCAACACCCGCCCGGCAAGTTTGACCCTCGGCAGCCGCCCCGGCCTGTCAAGCTTGGGGTGGAGCGTAGCACCGGGGGCGGATTTCTTAAAGGTGGGAAGAGCGAGCTTCCAATGCGACCACAACTCAGTGACAAATGACCTCAATAGAGCAGTATAATCGGGACAGCTGATTCAATTACTTCCTGAGTACACATCACCGGATTCAATTAGAACCAGAGGAGTTGGCATGAAGCCAGATGAGTGGATGCCCGAGTATTATCGTGCGCGTTATCTTCGCGAGGTTCACGATGGTGCCCTGCAGCTAAGGTTTGATGACCTTGCAACCAACCTTTGGTCCACTGATGCGGATGGCAAAGTGACTCCACCAAGAAGCTCATACGTGCGAAATGGCATCCTTCGTTTGCTCTTCCATACAAAGTTGGAACAGATTGGGCGGGGAAGGGGAGGTGTCCTTGAGTTTGACGAATGCGCAATCCGGGAAACGTCTTCTGCGAGCTACGCACAACCACAACTTACATCTCCTTTTGTAGGCTCTCCGCATTGCTACGCTAAGTTCGGAAAGAAGGAACACATAAGGGATGCCATCGAACGCGGCGTTCTTCGAATAGCGCCCGCCAGTTCCTACGATGATCCGTCGCTTAACCCAGCGCAGACTGACAAAGAGCTTGAACACTACACCGTGACGCCAAACAAACGGCTCATGATGAAAATGTATGGCATGGATGAAGAGGGCAATGAGATTGAATTGCCGGTACAAGGAAAGGAGTTCTTCCAGTTCATGATGGTTCAAGACTTCTACGTCTGGTGCTGTGGCCTAGGATACGATGCTCGTCTTTTTCACGAGTTTGACGCCGACGCTGTCTTGGTTATACGGGATAAGGATGCCTTTCGTTCAAGGCTAGCGGCGGTGATGGCTGACATACTTCCGGCAGGCCAACTGAAAGATGGCCCGCTTGGCTACTACGATCCCTATACAAGTCGATCTGACCAGATCCTTCCAATCTTCAGTAAACATTTTCGATACCTCTATCAGAACGAGTATCGTTTTGCTTGGACCGTGGCGAAGGACACCTCGTTAGAGCCCATCTTTGTCGAATTGGGACCTCTGTACGATGTGGCCGAAATGCTCGAGCTGGCATGAGATAAAATCTGCAAAGTTCATCAGCGGATCTGATGAAAGCGTTTTGCTGGGCGTTCAAAGACAGACGAGGAATCTGCACTACTCGCTAACACGGGGTTGGGACGCGCTCGACTTCAGCGGAGTAGGTGCATGTCGGTTGCAAAGCGGCGGTCTCCCAAAAGCCCAGAGAGCTTGGCAATCCTCGCGGACTGTTGTTTGCTGCAACGCGCCACAAAAGGGGGACAATCGATGACGAGACACGAAGGCGGATGTCTGTGCGGGCGCGTTCGCTATGCGACACTGGCCGAACCCGGCCGCGTTACGGTGTGCCACTGCCGCTTCTGCCAGAGGGCGACGGGGTCGGCCTATATGGTCGAGCCGATCTTCGCAAAGGACGATTTCGAGCTCGTGGAAGGCGCGCCGAAAACCTACGATCAGGTGTCCGCGGGATCCGGTAAGACCGTGCACGTCCATTTCTGCGGCGACTGCGGAACCAAATTGTGGCTGAGCTTCGAGCGGTTTCCCGATGCCGTCGGCGTCTACGCCGGAACCTTCGACGATCCCGACTGGTTCCCGATCGAGCCGCAAGCCTCCAAGCACATCTTCCTCGGCGTCGCCCGCCCGGACACCATCGTTCCGGCCGGCCTGCCGACTTTCGTCGAGCATGCCACCACGAATGACGGAGAGCCGCAGGAGGCGACGGTCTTCGAGGCGCCGCACGAGATCGGGTCGTAGCGGTCGCTACCCCGCCAGTTCCGGATGCCCGTACGCTTCCGGATAGGTCATCGGATGCAGCGGACCGTGCGGCACGACATTGTTCCACGACCGGCCGAAATAGCCTTGGCGGCAGTGCACCAGCGAGTTGCTGGCGGCAACACCGGGCAGGGCGTAGACACGGCATAGCCAGCGCCATAGATGCGGGTAGTCGAGGATGCGGGCGCCGTTCAGCTTCATGCGCAGGTAATAGACCGGATCGTGCCGGTAAAGCGTCGGGAAGAGGCGCAGATCGGCTTCCGTGAAGGTCTCGCCGGTCAGGAAGGGGCGACCGTCGGCGAGGCGTTGCTCCAGCGAGGCGAGCGTTTCGAAATAGTTGGCGAAGGCCGTGGCGTAGACCTCCTGGATGGACGAGAAGCCGGCCTTGTAGGCGCCATTGTTGATGTTGACGTAGATCTGATCGTTGAGGTCGTCGATCTCCCGGCAGAGCGCGGCATCGCCCCGCGGGAAGAGATCCGGCCGCTCGGCGTCGGCAAGCGTGCTGCCCAGCGCGGCGGCCTCGGCATTGAGCATGCGGATGATCTCGGCGCTTTCATTGGCGACGATGTGCTTGCTTTTCTTGTCGTAGAGGATCGGCACGCTGGTCTCGTCCGAGCCTTCGGCCCGGTAGATCTGGCTCGCCAGCCGGAATTTCTGCCCGGTCGCCGTGTCTTCGGTGCATTCCGGCAGGGTCGTGCCGGTGAGTGTTGCGATGCGGCTGGGGTTGAATTCCCAGCGGCTTGCTTCGTCCGGATCGTCCGCGGCAGTGCGGTTGGGGAAGGCGACGTCCATCGTGACGCTTTTCTCGAGGCCGAGCAAGTTGCGCGCCAGGGTCACCCGGTGGCACCAGGGGCAGTTATAGGCGACGAAGACGTGGTAGCGGTCGGGCTCGGCCGGAAAGTCCTGGTCTTCGCCCAGCACGCTGCGAAACCCGCTGACGCCGCGCACGAACTCGCCCTTGGCCCGCCGCGCCCTGGCGTCGGCCTGGGATTCTTCGACGGAGGTATCGACGGTCGGGCTTTTCGGGTCGGTCATGCGCAGGGCTCACATTCGGAAGGACGTGGTTTACGACCGTATATATCCGCCCAGTCCGGGATTCCCAGCCTGTGCCGATCGTCAATTGCAGAATTGGGCTTTTGTCCCCGGGCGGTGTTTCCTACCGCAGAGCAGCGCGAAGAGCGGCGATCGTTTTGACCAAGCCTCCCGAGAAACCGATTTCGCTCTCCACGACCGCAGGGGTGAAATCGACTTCACCGTCTTCGACCGGATAAATCGAGGCGCTGTAATACGGTAGCGACGAAGGCGTCTCCTGATAACTCTGAACCAAATACTGTTTGCCGACCTCGCAGCCCGACTGCGGCCAATAATCGTCGTCGTCCCTTAGAGAGTAGCGCCAGGTGTCGGCAAACCGTCCGATCAGGATTTCATCCACCCGCAATGTCGGTCCGCTGCAATTGTCGATCGTTCCAACGAAGACGCCGTGCGAACGCGCCAGCCACTCCTCCAAAGTCATCGAGAGACCGGATTTCAGGCCGGGTTCGTCGATCAGCCTGCGTACCGCCTGTAACCAGAGGTCGTCGGGCGATACGATTTCCTCATAGGCCCGCCAATGGGGATTGTTCAGAAACAGAAGGTAGGCACGGCCTTGCACGAAACGCGGACGCATCCTGCAATCGGGATCGTTCCAGTTCCGGGTTTCGTGCTTATCCCAGAACGCGAGATTCGTGTGGGCATCGAAATCCTCCGCTGCTTGCGGATTGCCGGCCAGATAGTGGCCGTTCGGCAGAATGAAGAACTGGGATGTGTCGCCACGCAGGACTTCCAGCCTGGCGAATTTTGCCAGAGGACCGACGCTTCCGATAACCCGGGCGAGAACGATCGCGTCCGTGTCGGCAACGAGGGTCCTGTGATGAGTCGTCAGGTTCCTTGGCGGGATTGTGCACGCGTTTGCAGCGGATGAGATCGTCACCCCGATCAGGAAAGCGATCAACAGCAGCAGTTTGTGCATACGATACGAACCCTTCGGCCTCGGCCCATTACACATGGTATTGCCGCGGGGGATTGCAAACTGCACGCGAGGCATCCTTACTGTCGACGTTATTGATTGCAAGATTTGCGTGATCGTGGCACGGGGCGGGGTCTCCGGGTCGAGTCGTCGCAGGCCACACTATTCGGAAAGGTGCAGCTTTGCGTTGTGTCCCGTTTGCAATTCTGTTCGCCTGCGCCACAAGCGCTTCGCTCGCCTGCGTTCCCTCCGAAAATTTTGAATATGACCGGATATCCTCACCCGACAGTGTCATTGCGATTGCCCGGATAACATCGACCGCGGCGATCCCGCGGGGAGAAAACGGCGCCTGTCTGTCGACAACTTACTCGGCGATCGAAACGATCCACGGGGACTTTCCGGATGTCGTAACGGTCGAACTCTGTGCAGACGATTTATCTCTTCAGGAGTTGAGTTCGTTGAAATACATCGACGAGAAGGGCCTGGTCTCTGGAGCGGAGGTTCTAGTTGGACTAGTACGCTCGCCGTCCCACAAGACAGGGTTCAGGTACGCTATTCCGACTTGCTGGGGGCGTCTTCATGTACGGTTGGACACCATATCAGACGAGCAGCGATCGGAGTGGATGAGCGTGTTAAGGGAAGAAATCCTGACGCGTTGAGACGGCCTGCTGGTGCTGCTGATTGGATGAGGAAAACCGTGACCATAGAACGCCTCGCGACCGAAGACTGGCAGAGACTGCGCGCGATCCGGCTGCGGGCGCTGCAGGAGGCGCCTGATGCCTTCGCCCGCACCCATGCGGAGGAAGCCGAATTCACGCCCGAAGACTGGCAGGCGCGGTTGTTCGGCGATGCCGCCACATTCGTCGCGGTGATCGACGGCGCGGATGCCGGCCTGGCGACGGGCGCTAAATGGCGCGGGCGCGACGGTGTCGCGGGGCTGTTCGGCATGTGGGTCGCTCCGGAAGCTCGCGGCGGGGGCGCCGGTCTGGCGCTGGTCCAGGCGGTCATCGACTGGGCGCGGGCATCCGGCTTCAAGCGGCTGGCGCTCGACGTTGGCGACGACAATCTGCCGGCGATCGGTCTTTACGAACGGGCCGGGTTCGAACCGACCGGCGCCACCGCCACCCTGCCGCCGCCGCGCGACCATATCGCCGAACACG
This sequence comes from Rhizobiaceae bacterium, assembly GCA_963921345.3. Lineage (GTDB taxonomy): Bacteria > Pseudomonadota > Alphaproteobacteria > Rhizobiales > Rhizobiaceae > Hoeflea_A. Next base: position 559,027 of record OZ001228.1, read on the forward strand.
AGCGGGCGCTGGAGCTCTGACGGCCTATCCTGACGGCGGAAGGTCCTTCACGCACTCGATCATCATGTGCCCCAGCTTCTCGTGCGGATACTGCCGGTTCTCCCGCCAGCCCTGCCCGACGTAGAAGCGGCGCGCCGCAGCGTTTTCGGCAAAGACCCGCAATTTGCCGCGTGCATGCCCGCGGCCGGCGATTTCAAGTTCGAGCGCGCGAAGCAGCTCGGCACCGACGCCCTGGCCGCGGGCCTGTTGCAGGATCCACAGGTCGTCGACGACATCCGCGACCGATAGCCCGACGCCGACGATCTCCCCGTCGGCAACCGCCACCAGGCTGTCCGTCAGCAGACCTTCGCTGGTGATCGTAGCGCCATCGAGATCGATGAGGTGGCCATAGGTTTCGGCGACGACGCCGGCAATCAAGGCGCGGGCGGCCGCAACCTCGCCCTTCTCCACGCGACGAATCTCGACCATCGGCCCAACTCGCGGACTCATTTGCCGTTTCGCTCCGCCGTGCCGGCGACCCAGAATTCGTTGCGCCGCGAGCGGATGCGCGCGGCAAGGAAATCGACGAACAGCCGGACCCTTGCCGTGTTGCGCAGGTCCTTGTGCAGCAGCAGCCAGATGCTGCGATAGGGCAGCGGCTTCTGGAACGGCGCGCGGATCAGGCCGGGATGGCGGTCGCCGAGATTGCAGGCGAGATAGGCCATGCCCAGCCCGGCCGCGGCAAGCGTGATCAGCGGCACCAGCTCGGACACCCGGTGGCGCAGCCGGGCCTTGGGATACCAGCTCTCCTGCACCCATCCGGCGGTGGTCTCGCCCTCGGGCTCGTGCCAGCCGATCAGCTGCAGGCCCTCGCCGCCATTGTCGCGGATGCGCTGGGCATAGTCCTTGGTGCAATAGGCGGCCTGGGACATCTGCACCAGCCGGCGGCCGACCACGTCGTCGGTAACCTCGTGCGAAATGCGCAGGCTGACATCGGCCTCGCGCCGGGCCAGGTCGGCCACGTCGTTGCTGAAGGTCATGTTGAGGTCGATGTCGGGATAGAGGTCGGCGAAATGCGCCAGGTCGTCCATGATCGACGTCATCGCCAGCCCGTGCGGCATGCTGACATAGATCGTGCCGCTGGGTTGCGTGTCGCGGCCGACGATGACCCGCGACGCCGCCGTCATCTCGTCCTCGACCCGCTCCGCATAGGGCATCAGGTCCTCGCCGAGCTGGGTCAGCACCAGGCCGGCCTTGGAGCGGTCGAACAGCCGGCTGCCGACCCGCTGCTCCATCACGCTCAGGCGCCGCGCCAGCGTCGTGTGGTTGGCCTGAATGCTGTCGGCGCCACCGCGCAGCGTGCCGGAGCGGGCCACCGCCAGAAAATACTTCAGGTCGTCCCAGTTGAGCGAATGGCTTTGCTGCTCGGTCATTTTTTGCATCCGAACGTGGTTCATTATTGAAACATTATGTCCAGTTTTACCCGTCTACAGGTCAATATTCAACCATGCTAGCTGTACCCCGGACAAGAGAAACCCGAAAGGAAAATCCGACATGATATCGATCCAGTCGATCCTGATCACCGGCGCCAATGCCGGTCTCGGACGCGAATGCGCCCGCCAGCTGGCCCAGCTGGAAGGCGTCGAAAAAATCATCCTGGGCTGCCGCAACGAGACCAAGGCCGGGGCGGCGAAGGCGGCGCTTGAAGCCGAGACGGGCCGCGACATTTTCGAGATCCTGCTGATGGACATGGCCGATCCGGCGTCGGTGCGCACGGCGGTCGGCCGGCTTGACGCTCCGGTCGACGCCGTGGTGCTCAATGCCGGCGGCACCGGCGGCACGCGGCCCAATGCGCTGACCGGCAGCGGCGTGACCAGCATCTTCGCGGTCAACGTGCTCGGCCATGCCGTTCTCGTCGACGAGCTGCTGGAGCGTCAGCTGGTGACGTCGACGGTGCTCTATGCCGGCTCCGAGGCCGCCCGCGGCATTCCCAAGATGGGTATCGCGCCGCCGGTTCTCGAAACCTCGTCGAAGGACGAGTTCGCGGCGATCGCCGACGGCAGCAAGTTCGGCGCCAAGAGCGACCCGCTGGATATCTACGCCAACGTGAAGCTCACGGCGGCGCTTTGGATGGGGTCGATGGCGCGCCAGCACCCGCATATCCGCTTCGTCACCATGAGCCCCGGCGGCACCACCGGCACCAACGGCATGGACGACCTGCCGTTCCTGAAAAAACTGTTCTTCAAGCATGTCGGCGGCTTGCTGATGCCGCTGCTCGGGATGATGCACGGCGTCGAAACCGGCGCACGGCGCTATGTCGATGGCCTCACCAACCCGAAATACGAAAGCGGCCGGTTCTACGCCAGCGGCACAGGCTCGCCGACCGGACCTGTGGTCGACCAGACGACCATCGCCGCCGATCTCGGCAACCCGGCGTTCCAGGACAACGCCAATCTCGCCGTTCACCAGTTCGTCTGAGTCCTGAACCCCAACCAAGGAGACTACCAATGCAACTCACGTTTCAAGTCCTCGTCGGCCTCGCCACCCTGATGCTGCTCGGCCTCGGCACCGTGTCGATGTTCGCGCCCAAGCGCATGGTGCAGAATTTCGCCATCGAACCGATCGGCACCGCCGGTCTCAGCACCATCCGCTCCGTCATCGGCGGCCTGTTCCTGGCCAGCGTCGCACTGTTGGTCGTCGGTCTGGCGACCGGCCAGACCCAGGCCTTCATCGCGGTTGCCGTGCTGATGGCCGTCGTCGCTTTCGGCCGCATCGTCGGCATCGTCGCCGACGGTTTCGACAAGGCGGTGGTCCCGCCGCTGATCGCCGAACTGGTGATCATCGCCATCCTGGTCACCGCCACCATGCAGCTCGGTGCGGCGTGATCGAACGGCAGTCACGAGAGGCAGAATGAAGCGGCGGCGACCATCAATCGCCGCCGCTTTTCGTTGCCGGTCCGATCGACGCGCATCGATCGGCAATATTTGTTTAGGATCTCCACCTAAGGTAGAGCCTGTCGATTCAGGAGAAATGGATGTTCAGGTTTTTCGGCAGTGGATCATCGGGCAGGCGGCGCAAAACCGGCGCGGACTATGCCGAGGAGTTTTTGAAGCGAAGGGGGATCGAAGGGCGGGCGCCTCGCCTGCCGGCATGGGCCCTGGTGTTGCGTTCGCCGTGGGACATGTCCACGCAGGTCACGTCGTGGATCGGCGGCCTTCCACACGGACCGGAGGACTTCGTGTGGCCAACAGGTCATGACGGCAGGCCGCTGCATTTCATCGCGCAGATCGATCTCGCATCGCTGCAACCGGAGCCGGAGACCGGATCGCCGCCACCGGGCCTGCCGGACCGGGGAGCTCTCCTGGTTTTCATCGGCCGCGGATATGCCTGCCGCCTGCTCAGCGCCGACCAAATGGAACGCGCCATGGTGCTGAGCCTGCCGGATGATATCGGCCCGGTCAGCGACCATGGCTTCTTTGGCGACGCCAGCAGTTTCAGATTCTGGCCGATCGATCCGGTCGCCTTTCTCGACAGCGGCGAGCGGCCTGCCTTTCTGCCTGACAAATTCAGGCGTCCGGCCGACTGGATCACCAATTGGGGAATCGCCGCCCTGGACTGCCGGATTGCGGCCGAAAGTCTCAAATCGGAGCTGGCGATGGGGGAGTCGTTTGAGAAATCGCAACAGGAATTGGCTGAATTGCGCAAACGGAAGCCGGAATTGCAGGCTCAATTGAAGAGCAACAAGAAAGTCATCGAAAGCAAGACTGACCATTACGGCTTGATGAAACGCCGCGCACCCGATGTGATCGAAGCGATCGAGGCATGGCATCGCATGGCGAGCTCGATGCCGCCCGAAGATTCCGTCGATCCCGCTCTCCTGGATGAGCTGTTTCAGGTGCGGACGGCATTGAGCGACCAGATGCAGACCTACGCTCCGAAATTCGTTCTGCCGGGCAATCCCGACCGGGTCTGGGACTGGATCTGCCGGGAATATCCGCAAATTCGCGCAAGCGCCGATTTTGAAGCGGTGCCAGCCGCCTATCGTCCGTTCATCGAGGCCAGGATAACGGGTTGGCGCGGGCACAGGCTGTTCGGCATCGAGCCTCCCTTTGCCAACAATTGGGAGGATCTGCGCATGCAGGATTGCCTGATCAGCATCGCGGCGGACGAACTGCTCGGCACGAGGTCCGAGCACGAATACGGCCTGTCGGTCGGGTGCCCGCGCTTCCATATGGCGAAGGGCCGGTTCGATTCAGGCCAGCTTGTCCGCCATTGCGCCGTTTGATTCCGGCGATGGCATTTCAAGACAGGCGGCGCCGATCATGACAACACTGCTTGAAGAGGCGGAGTTCGACTACAACGGTGCAGCAGTGGGCGCTGGTACGTTCAATGCGCCCTTGGGCAGCCCTGTGGATGCTCATGTTCGGGTTACGCGAACGGCGCTTCGGGTCGGAGAGGGATTTTATGGGCCGGTCGCGACACTATACCCGGTTACAGACAGGGCTGTTCGAGGCATTGTCCCGACGCCAGTTTCAGTTGTCCCGGCACTCCATTTGCCTGCTTCGTTTGCCGTGTTCTTAGCGGATCACCTCGACCGGCCGAAACCCGGTCTCCTCAGTTTGGATCAGCAGAATGACGCCCACTGGCCGAGTTACGCTGTTGGTCGAGCCTGTCTCAGATTTGCTGACGGAGACAATCACTGGCACCAAGCCCTGACCGAGGTCAAGGCCACTATTGCACCGCACGACGAAGACCGCGTTGTGACCGTTACCGCAGTGTGTCAGGGCCCATCCGAACGCGCCGGGGCGGCGGAAGACAAACGGCGTTTCTTTCAAGACGGAGCCAGGATATCCTTCACTCATCTCGTTAGCCGCGCCAATCAGTGTGTGGTCTTTGGTTCGTGGCCAGGAGATCAGGGCCAACTCCCGCGAAGACCGTTCAGCGGCCCACCGCAGACGACGCTCCGCCAACTGGATGCCGAGCAAGCGCTCGTCGGTGGGGGGAATGTGTTTGCGTGGTCATCCAATCGTGCTGTGCTTTGCTGGACCGGGCGCGATCGCCCGCTAAGCCTCGAATACGCCAATTACGGGCGACGGTCGGATGGCTTGATCGAGCGCGAGTGGGCGGAAACCTTCATATTGGATCTCTCCAGGCGTCGCGTGGAGCAGCTTCTCAGAGTTAATCGCACAGCCGAGTTGCATCTGCTCAGTCCGCAAGGGGATCTCGGCTATGTGCTTGATTTTACCGGGTACACTGCTGCGGACGAGGGGGAGCACCGGCGTAACGTCGAGGAATTGCATGGGCATTTCAGCCTCGATGCATCCGGCTTGACGATGCGGCTTAAGGTGCGTTTGGGTGAATACCTTCCGGACACCGTTCGCCATGCTGACCCTCGGCCCGACAGCGGTGAGGTACGCGAAATCGAACTGAAGATATTTTGGGAGACGCTGATCCTGTGCCAGTTCGGATTTCAGCACCGCCGAGAAGCCATCCTCAACGGAGACTAGTCGAAGGACTCAGCCAAGGCTGGTAGGTTCGCCGTCGGCTTTTATTGCCGCCCGCCCGCTGCGGTTCGATTTCCGCCGACTTTGTGATAGGGAACACGGCCCGGTTGCAGGATCGACAGCACCGCTGACCCCGAAACGATGGCGAGCATGATGCAGATCGCACCCGACGAACCCTGCGACGATCTGGAAGTCGTCTTCGATTTCGGACGGCACGGGTGGAGCGTCCTCTACCTAATTATCCGCGGTGAGATTCGCCGCTACGCCGTCACTCATATTTTCAGCGACCCTCTCCACGTCCTGATCGACCTTTGCAGCTTGATGATTGACCGGACGGACGGGCTGATCCGCCTCTACGACGAGCCGGGAGAAGCGATCGTGACAGTCGCCTTCGATCACGATCAGCCGCATCTGGTCGAACTGTCCGTACTCACGTCCGACGACATGAACACGGCCCCCGAAAAGGCCCGACACGAGTTCACCATGACGGCGCCGACCATCGTTCTGATCGAGCAAGTCATGTCCCAGCTCTACAAGATCCGGGCGCTCTTGAGCGACAAGGCCTATGCCCGCGACCGCGATGCTTTCCCGCACCAGGCGTTTCGAATGCTGCTCGAAAAGAAGAAGAACGCCGAAAAGCAGGGAAGGGGTTCCCGGACCTGATCCGAAAGTAAAGCCGGCGCCAATTGGCGCCGGCTTCACGATTATCAGGGCATCGGTTCGATGCCGGCGGGGAGCGGCTCTGCTACGCCGCCTGTTTCCCGTATTTCTGCAGCACCATGTCGGCCTGCTTGCCGGTGACTTCGGCCAGATGGTCGAAGGTCTTCTTGAACGTCGCCACGCCGGCGGTCGCCGAGCGCAGTTCGATGATCAGGTCCTGGATTTCCGATTCCGGCATGATGGCGTTGACGGCATCCCAGCCGTCCCAGCCCGGGCGGGCGTCGAAGCCGAGCAGCTGGCCGCGGCGGCCGGACACGATGGCGTTGATCTTGGCCGTCGCGTCGTTGGGGCAGAAGATCTCGACCCGTGCCATCGGTTCCAGCAGCACCGGCTTGCACTCCGGCATGCCTTCGCGCATGGCGATCTGGCCGGCGGTGCGGAACGCTTGGTCGGAGGAATCCACCGAGTGGTAGGAGCCATCCGACAGATTGACCGCGACATCGACCACCGGGAAGCCGAGCGGCCCGCGGCTGAGATAGTCGCGAATGCCCTCGCGCACCGACGGGATATACTGCTTCGGCACGACGCCGCCGGTGATGGTGTCGGTGAAGACGAAGCCCTCGCCGCGCGGCAGCGGCTTGATCTCGACCACCACGTCGCCGAACTGGCCATGGCCGCCGCTCTGCTTCTTGTGGCGGCCGCGCACCTGAGCCGAAGTGCGGATCGTTTCCTTGTAGGGCAGGGTCGGCGGGCCGGATTCGGCGGCGATGGCGTATTTGCCGGCCAGCCGTTCGAGCGCCACGCGCAGGTGCATCTCGCCCTGGCCCTCCAGCAGCGTCTCGCCGGTGTCCTGGCTGTGGGTGAAGCGCAGCGAGGGGTCCTCCTCGACCAGTCTGTGCACGGCGGTCGACAGCTTGACCTCGTCCTTGCGTTCCTTCGGCGCGACGCTGAAGGCGATGACCGGATCGGCGATGTCGAGCTCGACGAGATTTTCCGTTGCCTTGCCGTCGGTCGTCAGCGTTTCGCCGGTGAGCACGCCGTCCAGCTTGCCCAGCGCCACCGTGTCGCCCGGCCCTGCGGGCTCGCGCTTCGCGGCATTCTGGCCGACCAGGTCGCTGAGACTGGAGACCCGTGTTTCCGATCCGTCAGGCCGCGTTACCGTGTCGCCTTCCGCCACCTGGCCGGTGAGCACCCGGGCGACCGAGAGTTTGCCGCCATGCGGCGTGTAGTAGGTCTTCAGCACCTGCAGGCGCGTGCCGCCGTCTTCGACGCCCAGCCGTTCGCGTGTCTGGGCAATGCCCGGCGCCTCGTGGCGCAGCGCCTTCAGCAACCGCCAGACGCCGTTGCCGTGTTCGGCCGAACCGATAAAGACCGGGCAGATGTCGCCGGCGCGCAGTTCGGCAACGAGGTCGGTAAACACCAGGTCGCGCTCGGGATTGATGTCTTCGAGCAACTGCTCCATCAAAACGTCGTCGTAATCGGCGATCTGCTCGAGCATCTCGAAGCGCGCCTCGACCTCGCGGGCCTTTTCCTCGTCGGGAATATCGATGACTTCGCTGGTGGCGTGTTCCTTGTAGACATAGGCCCGTTCCAGCGCCAGATCGATCACGCCGGTGGCGATGCCGTCCTTCCAGATGGGGATCTGACGCACCACCAGAGGCGCAACGGAGGCCGGCTGTACCGCCTTGAGAAGATTGCGGACGCTGCCCTGAAACTTGTCGATCTTGTTGACGAACAGCATGTGGGGGATGCCGCTGTCCTCGAGTTGCCGCATGATCACCTGCAGCGCCGCGAGTTTCTTGTCGTCGGCTTCCGCCACGACCACGGCGAGATCGACGCCGGCCAGCACGCCGCTGGATTCGCTCAGGAATTCGACCGATCCCGGACAGTCGATGAAGGTGTAGCGGTCGCCGAGATAGTCGGCGCTGGCGACATTGGCCTCGACGCTCATCGTGTGGGCGCGGGCTTCGTCGGATGCGTCGCCGACGGTGTTTCCCTGGGTTATGCTGCCCTGCCGGTTGATGGCCCCGGTGCGCGCCAGCATTGCTTCCAGAAGGGTTGTCTTGCCGCTTCCGAAGGGCCCCACCAGTGCGATACACCGGGGCCCGGTTTCTCTGCCGTTTGCGGTTGCTCCGTCAGCCATGATTTGCCTCCCTGCTTGCTACGCGTCACGCCCCTTTTCGGGCCTTCGGCCCTCCATGGTTCGCCATTGCCCGGCGCTTGTCAAATGATGGTTGCGAATTTTAGCGAAAGGGTGTCGGCGAGCGGCTTTCGCCGGCCGATTTGCTGCTGATGTTGCGCCTCACGGACATCGGTCGCATCGTCGCTGAAGTGTCGGAAACGAGACGCCGAATTCAGCCGGAAAACGTGACCGTCGCGCTCCATTCGTCTCCATTGATGGCTTCCAGCACGAACTCATAGGTGCCCGGCGCCAGCGCTGCGCCGGCGTGCGGTGCCGGCAGGCTGAGCCGCGCCCTGCCGCCGGTCTTGCCGCTAAAGCCGATCTTTTGCGTCTTGAAGTGGGAGGCCCAGACGTAAGGGTAGGCATTGGCGATGTCCGACGGCGCCAACCCCGCAAGCGTTTCGCCGTCCCAGCGGGCGGCCGTCGACCCGTCCGGTGCCACAAGCCGTGCGGCAATGACATAGGCCGCACCGGTATCCGGTCCGGCGTCGACATAGGCGTCCATCGCAATCGCCGCGTCGGCGGACAGCGCGATGTTCGTCAGGCTGATGTGATGGTTGTGATAGCTGACCCGCGGATGCAGCGGCGAAACCACCGCCCCGAACAGGACGTGATAGGTGCCGACAGTGAAGATCGCGCCGAGGACGGCAAGAACCAGGCTGACGCGCCGGACGGAAGCCGGCGGCAATTCGCCGCTGAACGCCCAGGCCGTCCAGCCCCGGTCCGCTAACCAGCCCGAGCGGTTTTGCAGCAACGCGTCGAGCGACAGGCTGCCGCCGCCGGCGACGAAAATCGCGGCGCTCATGGCGAAACCGGACACCGCCATGGTCCACTCGTCGAGGCAGGTCGATCCCATCCAGCCGAAGACCAGCATGAGCGAGACGTTCAGCAGCAGGCTGGCCAAGGCGGCTGCCCGGCTCAGCAGTCCGAATACCAGGCCGAGACCGACGAAGAGTTCGGCGAGCGTCCAGAACCAGACGGACAGGTAGATGAGGTCGGGCTTGGTCATCAGCCACTCGATCGGGCCGCCGATCCACAGGACGCCGGGCAGGGCATGGACCATCTTGTTGGCGACGAAACCCGCGGCTTCGAAGTCCAGCTTGACCGCGTGATCGACACCGGCGATCTCCTGATAGTCGTAGAACATGCGCCGGCTGGCGCCGCCCCAGAAGATGAACCCCTGAACGAAGCGTACACCGAGAACTGCCAGAGCCATGGTCGAGATGCAGGCGGCCCATGCCTGCTTCTGTCCGTCCGCTTGTGCCGTTGCGGTCATGATGCGCTCCTAAGTTTCCGTTTGCCGGATAGTCTTACCGGGAGCCGGCGGCGACAACAAACGTCACGCTGTTACAGGTGAAGCCGAACGCGGCGGCAAGCGGCAGCAGCGCAAACCAGGTGAAACCGGCGGTGTGGCGATGCATCGCCTGCGCGCGTGCCCGCCGGATTAGGCTTCCGGGCGGCGATGTGCTAACCGGTATCTGCACCCGGGCAATGCGGGTGACCTGCCTCACCGGACGTCCCATGCCCCGTCAATTTCGCCCCGAAACACTGCTGACGATCGCCCTGGCTTTGGCGATCGGCACCTGTGGTGGTATCGCGGCATCGCTGATCGGCACCCCGATGCCTTTCCTGCTCGGGGCCTTTCTGTTTTCAGCCGTTGCCTCGGCCGGCGGGTTTTCCCTGTTTGGCGTCAAGCCGGATCTGCCGTTGCTGTTGCGCAACACATTCGTTGCCGTGATCGGCGTGTTGATCGGTAGCGGCTTTCGGCCGGATTCCTTCGACGGGCTCGACGGCATCCTGCTGCCGCTCGCCTGCGTGGCGCTGTTCGTCGCCGCCGCCCTCGGCATGAACTACCTGATCTTCCGCCGACTCGGCGGCTACGACCCGACGACCGCCTTCTACTGCTCCATGCCGGGAGGTTTGATCGAGAGCGTGGTCATGGGCGAAAAGGCCGGCGCCGATGCTCGCAGCGTCAGCCTTCAGCAGTTTTCGCGCATTTCGCTGGTCATCACGGCGCTGCCCTTCATCATATCGCTGCGCGTCGGCGAAACGGTCGGCAGCGCCTCCGGCGTGACCTTCGAGGGCGCCGTCGCCGACTGGCGGGACTGGCTCGTGCTGACCGTCTGTGCCGTCGCCGGTCTGTACCTCGGCAAGTTGCTGCGGCTGCCGGCCGGGGTCATTGTCGGACCGCTGATCTTGAGCGCCGCCGCGCATCTCGTCGGCCTGACCGATGCGGCGCCGCCATTCTGGGTCATCATCGTCGCTCAGGTGGTCGTCGGAACCGGCCTCGGCGCCCGCTTCGCCGGGTTCAAGCGCCGGCAGATCGGCAAGGCAGTGGGGCTGGCGGTGTTCTCGGTCGCCGCGATGCTGCTGCTCGACGCGGCGATCGTCGCGGCACTGCGAACGGTGCTCGACATCCCCTTCGAGGTGCTGTTCATCGGCTTCGCCCCCGGCGGCGTCACCGAGACGGCGCTGATCGCGCTCAGCCTCGACGCCAATCCGGTATTCGTCACCACGCTGCACGTCTTCCGCATCGTCATCACGGTGGTCGGCTGCTCGCTCGCGGCGCGGCTGCTGCTCAAAAAGATAGCGCCTCCGGATCGAACAGGCGGCGAGTGAATTCGGCTTGGACCGTCGGCATCAGCCGTAGCGGATCACTTTCTTCTCCACAAAGACGACGATCAGAAACAGGCAGATCGCCATCGACGACGACAACACAATCGCCGCGTAGAGCTGCCCCGCCCGATAGTTGAATGTCGCCTGGATGATCAGCGCGCCGATGCCCTTGTCGGAGCCGATCCATTCGCCGACGATGGCCCCGATGACGGCGGTGGTCGAAGCGATGCGCAGCGACGAGAAAAGCATCGGCAGGGATCGCGGCAGCCGCAGGCGCCAGAACGTCTCCCACGGGGTCGCGGACAGGATGCGCAGCAATTCCTGCTCGCTGGAGGTTGCCGAACTCAGGCCCCGGATCATGTTGACCAGCGTCGGAAAGAAGCAGATGACGGCGGCGATGATGATCTTCGGCAGCATGCCGAGGCCGAAAATCAGGATGATGATCGGCGCCAGTGCCAGGATCGGGATCGTGTTGAAAAACAGCACGACGGGAAAATAGGCAGCCTGCACGATGCGGCTGTAGACGAACACGATCGCCATCAGCACGGCCACCGAATTGCCGATCAGAAACCCTGCGATGCTCTCGACCATCGTCGGCCACAGATTGGAGAAGAGCAGCGGCCATTGCTTTGCGAACACTCCGGCGATCGTGGTCGGGGTCGGAACGATATAGGCGGGAATGCCCGCGAGCGGCACCAGGAACTGCCACGCGACCACAATCGACGCCGCGCCGGCGATCGGCAGTCCGACGAGGGCGTTGCGGGAGAGGGGACGTTCCATCATGAGGCGACCTCCAGCGACGTTCGCATGTCGGCCATGGCGCCGATGATGCGCGGATCCTCGCGCGAGCAGCCGTTGTCCGGCGATTTGATGTCGCGAAGATCGCGAATGGCGACGACCCTTCCCGGATTGGCGGCCATCACCATCACGCGCTGTCCGAGGTAAACCGCCTCCTGGATCGAATGGGTGACGAACAGGATCGTCGTTCCGGTGCGCCGCCAGATCGCCAGCAACTCGTTGTTGAGCCGGTCCCGGGTGATTTCGTCGAGTGCCCCGAACGGTTCGTCCATGAGCAGCAGCCTGGGTTCTTCGATCAACGCCCGGGCGATTGCCACACGCTGCCGCTGGCCGCCCGAAAGCTGATGCGGAAAGCGGTCGCCGAGACCGTCCAGCCCCAGCATTTCGAGCAGCTCGTCGGTGCGGCCGTCGGGCAGGCGGTGCCGGTTGGCGCCGCCGACGATCGCCGGAAGCTCGATATTGTTCCGCACCGTGCGCCAGGGAAGCAGGGTCGAATCCTGGAACACGAAACCGATCTGCCGTTGCTGTCGCGCCCGCCGCGGCGATGCATCCAGAACGCGGATGTCGCCGCCCATCGGCGCCAGCAAATCGGCGACGACGCGCAGCATCGTCGATTTGCCGCAGCCCGACGGCCCCAGGATGGTCAAGAATTCGCCGGCCCCGATCGTGAGATCGAGGCCGGCGAGCACGACAATGTCGGCATCCGGATTGCGGTAGCCTATATCCAGCCCCCGCGTTTCCACCGCGACATCCACAGTGGAATCACGCACCTGGTGCATTCAGCTTCGGCCGCTCCGCGGCAGTCATTTCGAGGATCTTCAGCGTATAGACGTCATCCAGCTTCGGCCGGCCGTCGGCATATTGCTCGATCCGGTCATAGAGCGCGATCTGTTCCTCCAGCGACGCCGGATCGAACGTGCCCCACCCATCCTTCGCGGTGGCGTCGTCAAAACTCATCCTGAGCACGAGATCGATGGTCTTCAACTCCCAATCGAGATCCATGTTGGGGAATACGGCAACGGCCTTTTTCACCGCTTCCTGCGGATTGGCGTAGGTCCAGCCCCAGCCCCGGCCGGCGGCGCCGATGAATTTCGCCAGGATCTCGGCGTTGTTTTCGATGGCATCGTCGGTGGCGAAATAGACGTCGGCATAGGACGACAGCCCCAGATCCCTGACCAGCAGGTCGATGCGGTCATCGCCCACCACGCTCAGGGCCTGGGTGTTGGTGATCCAGCCGCCGATCGCGTCGACCTCGCCGCGCACCAGCGGCGCCTTGTCGAATCCGACATTGACCACATCCAGTTCGGCGACCGGGATGTCGTTCTTGGCGGCGATCGCATCGATCAGAAAGCGGGCGGTCGGCTGGATTCCGATTTTCAGGCCGCGAAGGTCTTCGACCGAGCGCAACGGTTTCGCCGGCTTGGATGTGAATGCATAGGGACCGGTCCGGTAGCCGCAAGCCAGGATCTTGACCGGAATGCCGCTGGCGCGGGCATTGAACAATTGCGGCGTTTCGGAAAACTGACCCAGTGCGGCAGCGCCGGAGATGACCGGAGGAACGGTCGCCGAATTGGGGCCGCCGGGGCTGAATTCCACCTCCAGCCCGGCTTCTTCGAAGTAGCCGTTTACGGCTGCGACAATGTCGCCGATCTGTCCGTTGGACATCAGCCAATCATATTTGATGACCACCTTTGTGGCTGCCTGAGCATCCTCCGGGATGATCAGTTGAATGCCGGTTCCGAACGCGGCCACCCCGGCAGCCGAGGTTTTCAGGAACGAGCGGCGACCGATACCGCTTTGCTGTTTGTGACTGGTCATCGTGTTTCTCCCTGTTTGTTGTTTCAAGCCTTCGTCGACGTGCGATGGTCGCTTCCGCGCCGTCGTCACATACTGGTTTCGTGGTAGTCGCCGGGGCCACCCTCGAGCCAGGCATAGAGCTCCCAGAGCGTTCCATCCGGGTCGGTGAAATAGGCGCAGCGGGCGTTCCAGACATACTCACGCGGCGCGTCGTAGAAGGTCACGCCGCGCGCAACCAACTCACCGTAGAGCTCGTCGATCGAGGCAGGATCGTCGAGCTCGATCGCAACGCATGCCTTGTGGGCTTCTTTCGGCGAACGGACGTTGGAGACGCCCGTATGCTGGTTGATGTGATCGAGTTCCCACGCGGCAAGCGTGACGCCGCTGGCGTGAAAATCGGCAAATCCTTCCGCCCGCCGTCGCAGCCTGAATCCGAGCTTCTCGGTATAGAACGCGACGGTCCGTTCGATATCCTCGACCAGAATGCAGACGTCGGTGATCTTCCTGATCTTGTCCAAAGCCATGGCGGTCATTTCCCCCGATTGGATTTCCCTTCGCGATCGATCGGTATCGCGCCGATGCGTTCGCCGGCGCCGCGGATGTGCCTGCCCATCGCCTGGCGCGCGGCATCGGCGTCTCCGGCTTCGAGTGCCTCGAAGACCCGAACATGTTCGGCGACGTTGACCTCGACGAGTTCGTGCAGCGGGTTGGTATCGCGGGCGATGTAGATCGAGCGGCGGATCTGCTCGCAGATGAAACAGACGAAGGTGTAGATGTAGTCGTTGCCCGTCGCCCGGGCGATTTCCCGGTGGAACACCAGGTCGGCTTCGATGCTTCCCTCTTCCCAGCGTTCCTCGCCGCTCATGCGGTCGAGCGCCTGTTTGATCTTGCGCAGGCTTTCCTCGCTTCGCCGCTCGGCGGCCAGACCGGCGGCTTCGATCTCGAGGATGCCGCGCAGTTCGAACAGGCGCTGCATCGAGCCCTCGGCCTTGAGCGCTTCGGAATCGAGGCGAATGGCCGAACGGCGCTCCGGTTCCTGGACAAAGGCGCCAACCCCCTGCCTTGCGAGGATGACGCCGTCGGCGCGCAACTGCGAAATTGCCTCGCGCACCACGTTGCGGCTGACGCCGAGCGAGTCCGCCAGTTGGTGCTCGCCCGGCAGCTGTTCGCCGGGCCGGAAATTGCCGAGCGCGATCTCCCGGGTGATATAGGCGGCCACCTTGCTCGGCAGGTGTTCGATAAAGCCGATCTTGTCGGAAACATGTCTCATCAAAACGCATTCTCCTCGGCGAGCATGCAGCCCGGGTTCATGATGTCTTGCGGATCGAGCGCGCGTTTGACGCTGCGCATGACCGCCAGGTGGACGAGATCCGCGGTCTCGGCAAAATGGTCGCGCTTGGTCCGCCCGAGACCGTGTTCGGCGCTGATCGAGCCGCCGAAATCCTCGACGATCCGGAAGATGTGCCGCTCGATGTCCCGGCCGGTTGCGCGGGCTTCGGCTTCCGGCAGGTCCGGTGGAGGCAGCGCGTTGAAGTGCACATTGCCGTCGCCGGCATGTCCGTAAGCCTGGCCTGTCCAGCCGGCAAACTCGCTGACAAGCATGGTCCTCAGCGCGTCCACAACCGGGGCTATGTTCGAAAGGATCACGGAAATGTCGCTGCGAACGTGGTAACCGCGCCGCGCCTGGCCCTCCACCAGGCCTTCCCGGATTCGCCAGAAGGACTGCGCCTGACTCAGGTTTGCCGCCAGGACGGCATCCTCGAGCAGCCCGCTGTCCATGGCGTCAGCCAGGAACTGCTCCACCACCGCTCTCAGGCCGACCGTTCGGCTGGCGGATGCTTCCATCAGCACGTGCACCGGCGCATCGGCCGTCAGCGGGTTGCGCAAATCGGGAAAGACTGTGGCCGCCTGCGGCAGGCATTCCGAGCCGATCACCTCGAAGGCGCTCAGCAAATCGGCACATACCCGTCGCGCCCGCGAAAACAGCTCGATTGCATCGGCGAACGAGCGCAGGCCGATATAGGCGGTCTCGACAGTCTCCGGAGCGGGGAAGAGTTTCAAGCTGGCCGCCGTGACGATCCCCAGCGTTCCCTCGCCGCCGATGAACAGATGCTTGAGATCGAAGCCGCGATTGTCCTTGCGCAATCCCGACAGTCCGTTCCAAAGCGACCCGTCCGGCAGCACCACCTCTAGGCCGAGGACCAGATCGCGCGTCATGCCGTAGCGCAGTACATTGACGCCCCCGGCATTGGTCGCGACATTGCCGCCGATCTGGCAACTGCCTTCGGCGCCGAGCGACAGTGGAAACAGCAGTCCCTGCGTTTGCGCCTCCTGCTTGACCGATTGCAGAACGCAGCCTGCTTCGGCGACCATCGAAAAATTGGCCGAGTCGACGCGCCGAATTCGGTTCAACCGCTCGAGGCTGACCACCAGCCGGCCCGGATCGTTGGTGATGGCTCCCGACACCAGGCCGGTATTACCGCCTTGCGGGACAATCGGCACGGAATTTTCGGCACAGCAACGAACCACGCGGCGCACTTCGTCCACGGTCCTCGGCCGGGCAATCGCCAGTGTTTGTCCGGTATGGTCGCGCGACCAGTCGGTGACATAACGATCGTCCATGCTTCCCGCAGGCAGCAGTTCGATCGGCTCTAACGCTGAGCGGATGGCTTCCAGGAAACCATCGAAATTCGCCGTCTGCCGTCGGTCAGCCGCCTGCATCCCAGAGGAGCTCCTGTTGCTGCAATCCGTCGGCAGGCTATATCATGTTTAGTTGTCCTACAAGCGTATAAGTGAACATTAAGTTGATGACCCGGCGCGATTCCGGATCGCTAGTGTCCGAAAAGCGCCCCCGGATTCATGATGCCGTTGGGATCGATGGCCGCCTTGATCGCCCGCATGGTCGCCAGCTTGGTCGGATCGGCGTAGCGCTGCAGATCCGCCGTCCTCAGCCGGCCGATGCCGTGTTCGGCGCTGATCGAGCCGCCGCACCTATGGGTCGTCTCGTTGACGATCATGCGCATGGTTTCCGGCGCATCCGGGCAGTGCTGCAGATAGGCCCGCCTCGACACCCCTTCGGCCGGGAAGACGTTGACGTGGATGTTGCCGTCACCGATGTGGCCGTAGCAATTGACCCGCAGGGACGGATCCAGATCGCCCAGGGCGGCGATCGTCGCTTCGATGAAAGTACCGATCCGGCCGATCGGCACCGACGTGTCGGAACTGCACAACACGCCCTCGTTCCGATTGTATTCGTAGGCCAGTTCCCTCAGGTCCCACAGCGACCGGCTCTGGGTTTCGGATTCCGCAATGACGGCATCCACCAGGGTGCCATGCTCCAGTTCGCAGGCCAGCGTTTCTTCGAGGTGCCTTCGAATGCCCTCGCAGCCCTCGATTTCGGCAAGAACGTACCAGTCTGAAGGAGTGCGGAACGGATTGCGCAGCTTGGGGAAATGCCGTGTCGCCAGGCGCACGCCGATGTCGGACATCAGCTCGAAGGCGCTGACGGTTTCGCCGAGCCTGGTGCGAACGGCATGCAGCAAGGAGAGGGCTGCCGCCGGCGACGTCACGGCCCCCATCATGGTAACAGGCTCCTCGGGTCGCGGATGCAGCTTCAGGGCTGCTGCGGTAATGATACCCAGCGTGCCCTCCGATCCGATCAGCAAATGGCGCAGATCGTAACCGGTGTTGTTCTTGCGCAGCGGTTTCAATTCGTCGAGCACGGAACCGTCTGGCATGACCGCTTCGATTCCCAAACACAGGTCGCGGCTGTTGCCGTATCTGAGAACCTGCAGCCCACCGGCATTGCTGGCCAGGTTGCCGCCGATGGTGCAACTGCCTTCCGACGCCAATGACAGCCCGAAGCGGCGGTTGTTCTTGCGGGCGGCCTTCTGAACGGTCGCCAGGATACACCCGGCCTCCGCAATGACGGCATCGTCGTCGGTGCTGACGGAGCGGACCGCATTCATGCGTTCCAGTGACATAACGATCGGCAGCTTTCCGTCGATTTCCAGGTGCCCGCCGACACCTCCGGTGCCGCCGCCGAAGGGAACGATCCCGGTTCGAGCGGCGTTGCAGGCTGCCACCACCTGCGCGACCTGACCGGTCGACGACGGCAACATGACCAGCGCGGCGCTGCCGCGAAAATGCTTGCGCGGGTCGTCGAAGTATTTGCCGGCCCTGTCGGGTTCGATCCAGCCCTTCGGCCCGACGATCGATTTCAGCCGGTCGAGCAGGCCAGGGTCTGGGGTTGCCGGTCTCACGGGTTCCGTCCCCTCAGCCGGAGAACCAGGCGGAATAGCTGTGGGGGGAGATGATGACAGGCATGTGGTATCTCCCGTGCGGGTCGCTCATCCGGAACCGGAGGACGATTTCGTAAACAATCTGGCCGTTGCCCGATCCGGCCGACCGTTCGGCCCAGTAGGGTCCCGTGTCCAGGATCATCTCGTAGGTCGCATCGGCATCCGCGCCGGTCAGGTCGACGTCTTTCGCGAGACGTCCACCCGCATCCAGCCGGGTCGTGAAAATCGGTGTCGATCCGTCGGGCCCGATGCGGGCAAGCGTCACGGCGATGCCTCCCGCATGGGTGCCGTCCACACCGTTCAGCGCGTGCGAGGAAACCATCGCCATCACTCGATCGACGCCTTGTCGCGCTTGTCGGACGTCGCCGCCACGATCGGGCTGATGACACCTCGCGTCATGACGTTGACGCAGGCCGGCTTGCCGCTCGCGAGCGCCCGCTGCAACGCCGGGGCGAGGTCCTCATGCCGTTCCACCAGTTCGCCGTGGCCGCCCAGCCCTTCGCACAAGCCGTGAAAGGGGATGTCGCGGAAATCCGTGGCGAAATGGCTGCCATTGGCGAACAGCCGCTCCTGCTGCTGGCTGATGCAGTCCAGCCCGCCATTGTTGTCGACCACGACGACGATGGGCAGCCGTTCCTGGAATGCCGTTTCGATCGACAGGCCGCCCGACAGGAAGGCGCCGTCGCCGGTGATCAGGACGACGTTGCGGTCCGGATGGGTCGCCTTGGCCGACAGGGCGAAGGAGACGCCGACGCCGAGCAGCGAATAGTTGCCGGGATGCAGAATGCCGCCCGGTCGGCGGCCGTTCCAGCCGGCGATATTAACCGCGATCTCGGACCAGAAATGGGTGTTGCCGCCGTCGAACACCAGCCAGTCGTCGTCCTCCATGGCCGCCTGCACGTCGAGCGCCAGCTGCAGCGGGTGCATCTTGCGCCCTTGCGCCGCGTCGCGCGCAGCCTCCTCGGCGGCGTGGGCACTCCATTCGGCCACCCATTCGGCGCGGCGGCGGCGTTGGCGGGCAAGCCAGCCGGACCAGTCGCGCCCGATTCCGCCCAACGCCGCCAGAAACGCCCCAGGGTCGCAAAGCAGAAGCTCGTCGGCGGTGCGGTTGTGTTCCAGCTCCTCATGCGAGCCGTTGACGCAGATCAGCGTCTGTCCGGCGGGAAAGAACGGTGGATTGCCGAAGTTTAGCTGGTTGTCGAGACGCGCGCCGACCGCCACGACCACATCGGCCTCGCCGATCGCCGGCTTCGACGGATGGTACTGGTGGAAATCGGCAAGCCCCATATGGGCTTCGCAATCGTCGTCGAGCAGCTTGCGGTGGTAGGGCACGTTGAAGACCGGGATGCCGCACGCCGTTGCCGCGTCGCGCAGCGCCGTCTCGGCGCCCGACCACCAGACACCGTGGCCGGCGATGATCACAGGCCGCTCGGCGGCACGAACACGGTCGAGCACCCGCTGCAGCGCCTGCGGTTCCGGCCAGGCGCGCGGCAGCGGCCGGGCACCGCGATCGAATGGGCGTTCCGCTTTGCCGGCATCGGGCGGAAAGGATGAAAACATGATGTCGACCGGCAGGCTGAGATGCACCGGTCCGGGATAACCGGTCGTTGCCGCCGTCCAGGCCCGGTCGACGAATTCGCCGATACGCGTCCCGTCGGTGATTTGAGCGGAATATTTGACGAGCGGCGCAGCGATGGCGACGTCGTCGATTTCCTTGAACCCGCCGGCGCCCTGCCGTTTCAGCGTCGAGGAACCGGTGACGAAGATCACCGGGCTGCGCTCGCCACCGGCCTCCAGCATCGCCGGCACCGCGTTGGCGAAGCCCTCCGGCCCAACGATGCAGACCGCCGGCTTGCGGGTGATGCGCGCATGCCCGTCGGCGAGATGGCCGGCCACCTGCTCGTGCGGAGCGTTCACCACCGGCATCTGGCATTTCATGAATCCCTCGAGCGCCGGATTGCAAAAGCCGCCGGCCAGGGTGAAAACGTGATCGACGCCCTTGTCGCGAATCGCGAGGGCCAGCAGTTCGCCGCCACGGATGGGAGCCTGTGAATCGCTCATGATTTTTCTCCGGCGGGCGGGTTGCGGTGCGACAGGGCGATCCTGACGATCGAGACGACCGTCAGCGCCAGGAACAGCATCGCGATGGGGCTTGTCATCAGCATTCCGATCGGATCGCCCTGCGCCACCAGCAGGTAGGAGCGGAAGGCCGTCTCGAATTCCGGTGCCAGGACGAAGCCGATGAGGAATGCCACGAAGGAATAGTCGAACTTCTTCATCAGGTAGCCGATGACCGCGAACACGGCCATGACGTAGATGTTGAAGAGACTGTTCGAATAGGAATAGACGCCGGTCAGGCAGGTCAACCCGACGATCGAATAGCTGACATATTCCGGCACCCGCACGATGCGGGCATAGAGCGAACTGCCCATGAGCCCGACGACGAGATTGAGAAAATTCGCCGCGAACAGCACCGTGAAGATGGCGTAGATCAGTTGCGGCTCGTTGCGGAACACCCAGGGCCCGGGCTGGATGCCGTGCACCAGGAACGTTCCGATCAGCAGTGCCGTGGTGACGTTGCCCGGGATCCCCAGCGTCAGCAGCGGCACGAAGCTGCCGCCGACGACGGCGCTGTTGGCTGCTTCGGGGCCGGCGATGCCGTCGAGCTCTCCGGTGCCGAATTTCTCCGGCGACTTGGAGTAGCGGCGCGCCATGCCGTAGCCGAGAAACGCCGCCATGGATGCGCCGATGCCGGGCAGGGCGCCGACCGCGGAACCGGTGAGGCTGGAGCGAAGAACGGTCTTCCAGAACCCGAAGAACTCGCCGGCCGGGAGACGCGGTCCGGTGCCGCGCGCGGTCTCGACCGGTTCGGCATGCGGATCTCGGCGGCGCCGTTGCAGTGCGCGCTCTACCGCGAACATCACCTCGGCGACGCCCAGCATGCCGATGGCGATCGGCAGCAGCGGCAGGCCGTCCTGCAGCTCCAGGAGGCCGAAGGTGAGACGCGGCGTGGCCAGCATCGGATCGAGGCCGACCGAGGCGCAGAGCAAACCGAAGGCGCAGGCGACCAGGCCGCGCAGCAGTGACTTTCCGGTCAGCCCCGCGACGAAGGTCAGGGCGAACAGCACGACGAAGGTGATCTCGACCGGTCCGAATTTCAGGGCAATGCGCGAGAACGGTGCGGCGACGGCATAGAGCAGCAGGTCGGCCAGCACGGCGCCTGCGACCGAAGCGAACAGCGCCATCTGCAACGCCCGCTTCGCCTGTCCTTTCTGCGCCAGCGGGTAGCCGTCGAAAGCCGTCGCCGTCGCCTCCGGCGAGCCGGGTGTGTTGAGGAGAATGGCGGAAATTGAGCCGCCGAAAGTACCACCCTTGTAGATACCGACCAGAAAGGCGATGGCGGTGATCGGCTGCATCTCGAAGGTGATCGGCGACAGCAGTGCGATCGCCATGGCGCCGGTCAGCCCGGGCAGGGCGCCGACGAAAATGCCGATCGCCACGCCTGCGGCCAGGGCCGAGATCGGCCCGAGAGCGAGCGCCGTGAAGACGCCGGAGACCAGCGTTTCCATGCTAAGGCCGCCCTCCGAATGCGAGTTCCGGCAGGGCTGGCAGCAGCGCCCCGAAGCCGAATGTCATCCCGGCATAAAGCACTGCGGCTCCGGCGGCCGAAAGCAGGACGATGCGAAGCGGCGATCGGGCGCCGATGCCGAACATGAGCACGGCGATCACCAGAAAGGCCGAGAGCAGGTAGCCGAGGGGAAACAGAATGAAGGCAAACGCGACCGTGACTACCGAAACCAGCAGGATCGACAGAAGCTGCTGCCTGCCGAGGCGCACATCCTGATCGTCCGCCGGGCCCGCATTGGCTGCGCGCGAACGGCGGGACAGGGCCAGCACGAAATCAGCGGCGGCGAGAAGCAGGATCAGCCCGGCCGCGATGGTCGGCAGCAGCTTCGGTCCGAGATCGTTGCCATAGGCCTCCACATCGGGCTGGATACCGATGATCCACAACGCGGCGGCGCCGCAACCAGCAACCGCAAGCGATGCCCACTGTCGTCCGGATATCATGTCGGTTCCGTTCCCGCTTGGATGAAATGGAGCATGCGGGGCGACGACCGCCCCGCAACCACACGGACTATTGCCCCGCGGCCTTCAACATTTCTTCGACCGACACGATCGCCGCATCAATCGACTGGGTCGTGCCGTCGGCGCCGAGCGGTTCGATACCGACATTTCGGCCCTGCACCAGCTCCTGAAACCGCTGGTCCTTCGCCGCCTCGACGAGCGCCGCGGAGAGCTTGTCGCGCACGTCCTGCGGCAATCCCTTGGGAGCCGCAATCACGGCGTTGTAGGATACCGCGGGATAGCCCAGCTTTTCCATCGTCGGCGCGTCCGGGGTGGCGTTCAACGGTTGTGCGCCGGCCGCGGCAAGCACGATCATCTCGCCGGATTCGACATATTGCTGGTGCGGCCCGCCGCTCATGACGAAATCCACATGGCCGCCGAGCAGCTGCTGCATGGCATTGGCGCCACCCTTTACCGGCAGCGGAATGATCGGCACGCCGGTCTTGTCGGCGACAAAGGCCATCTGCATGCGGTCTGCCGGGCCGAGGCTTCCGAAGCGCAAGGGCTTGCCGCTTTCCTTGGCGTGGGCCAGCATCGACGGCAGGTCCGTCCACGGCCGATCGGCCATCGACACGAAGGCCGCTTCGAAGCGCGCCATGGTCAGCAGGTAGTCGAAATCCTTCGCCGTGTAGGACACCTTGACGTTGAGCGGATTGAACGCGAAGGTCAGGCTGGTCGCGACCACCACCTTGTAGCCGTCGGGATCCGCCGTCGCCACTTCCGTCGCGGCGATGCTGCCGCCGGCGCCGGCCTTGTAGACCGGCACGAAGGTGTGGCCGAGAATCTCCTTCAGCGGTTCCGAAAGCTTGCGCGTCATGGCGTCGGAAAATCCGCCGGGCTTGAACCCGATCACCGCCTCGATCGGCTTGCTTGGGTAAGCGCCGTCGGCGGATGCCGGTGTGCCCCATGCCACTGCGGTCGCCATCCCCGCCAGGAGCGCGCCCGCGAATGCGTTTCTTACAGTGACCATCTCGTCCTCCCTTGATCGCCATTGCAGTTCACGTAGCACAGGCCTGCCGCCGAAAATAATTCAACGTGGCTATTCCAATCATCGCAAACCGTTATGTGAATCGACATGATGTAACCGTCAGGTATCGGTGTTTTGCGTTGACCTGCGCTCGAGCGGCTGGGATTTTGCCGCTCCAAGACTCTCGCGTTTCGGGTGGCATCCCGTTGATTGATAACAAAATGATCGTTAGAGAATGGCAACCATCGCAGATTGGCATGACTGGAAGCTCGGCAATTGAAACTCATTCAGCTCAGATATTTCGTCAGCATCGTGGAGACCGGCGGCTTCATCGCCGCTTCCCGGGAACTGTCCGTCGCGCAGCCGGCCCTCAGCCGGCAGATCAGCGAACTGGAGGCCGAACTGGACCGGCAGCTGCTGAACCGGGGCCGTCAGGGTGTCTCAATGACCAATGCCGGCCGCCGGTTCTACGAGCACGCCCGGTCGATCCTCGAACAGGTGGAGATCGCCCGCAGCGAAACCCGCAACGATTCCGGCAGCGCCATCGGCAACGTCCGGGTCGCACTGCAGGTCGGCGCCGCCGGATTGATCGGGCCGAAGCTGGTGCAGCGGATGGCAGCCGACTATCCCGACGTGCTCATCACCATCGTCGACGGCCTCGGCTATCAGAGCGGCAAGGCCATCGAGACCGGCAATGTCGATCTCGGCGTTGTTCCGAACGCCGAGAGCCTGACGGGCGCCGTCTTCGAACCGATCCTCGACGAGCACCTGTTTTGCGTCCTGCCCCCGCAGGGGTCCGATCGCGACACCAGCGACATTCCGTTGCGCCACGTCGAACGTCTGAACCTCGTCATGCCGAGCCGCACCGTGCATGTGCGCCGCCATGTCGAGAACGTCGTGGCACGCACGGGCCGGTCGCTGAACGTGCGCTACGAGCAGCAGTCGATGATCACCATCCTGGCGCTCGTGCAGGCCGGCGTCGGTGCGACCATTCTCGGCTGGCCGCCCATCCATGCGCTCTGGCAGGATGGCAAGCTCGACGCGCGGCGCATTGTCCGTCCGGAGATTTCACGGGTCATTTCCCTGGCGCGGCCGGCCAACCGGCCGCTATCCAGCGCCGCCCAGGCGACCCAGGAAACGCTGCGCTCGCTGCTTATTTCGGAAGTGAAGGCGGATACCTGGAAAGGTACGCTGATCTAGATCAGTCGCCCCGGTCGCGTGTCAGCTGGTCGAGCACCAGCAGCAGGTCCGGTCGGTTTTGCAGCGCGAAGGGAAAGGCGATCGAATAGGGGTGCGGCATGGCAATTTCCGGCGCATCCAGGCGCTGGAGGGCGCCTTGTTCCAAGTCGTCGCTCGCCATCATTGCCGGGACCAGAGCAACGCCGGCGCCGCTGCGGGCGAAGGCGAGCGCCGTGCTGCTCGCGTTGACCCGAATGCCCTGCGTCGTATCGACAAGGCGATCGGGCGGGAGATGCTCAGGCCAACTCGGCGACGTGGCATAGCTTGGTCCCCAGGACGTGTGAATCAGATGCCGGTCGGCAATGCCGTTGGGCGCCGACCCAAAGCGTGCCACGAATGCGGGGGAAGCAACGGCCACGGTATGGTCGCGAAACAGCGTTTCGACCCGGTAGTCCCGATAAAGTTCGTGGCCGTAGAAAATGCGCATGTGGACCCCGGTTCCGAGAAGCTCGACGGGATCGTCGTCGATACGCACCTGAAGTCGGATAGCGGCCGCGTCAGCGTTGTCGCTGTCGGCGAGCAGGGCCGACAAGCGTCTCGGCAGCCAGGTTTCGGCGATGGAATGCGGAACGCTCAGGACGAGCGACGCGGCGGGCCTGACCTCGCTCATGGTGTCCGACAGCCCGGCCAGCGTCGCCATGGCGCGCCCGATGGTGGGATAGGCGGCTATCCCCGCCTCGGTCAGCGCCAGCCGGTTGCCCTGCCGGATGAACAGTTTCTTTTGCCAGAACGTTTCCAGATTGCGCACCTGCTGGCTGACGGCCGCGGAGGTGACTCCAAGTTCGGATCCCGCGGTGGTGAAAGCTCCGGTTCTGGCAACCGCTTCAAAGGCGCGCAAGGCGTTCAAAGGTGGGAGCGTGGGCATCTTTTCAGAAGATTTTCTTATGAAGCCAAAGAAGAATTACTATTGCTGATCGCCCTGCGGAATGCAACCAGAGCGCCGGAAACCGGAGACGCCCTGATGCAGACCATTGTCGATCTCGCCCGCTACCCGCTCGATCGTTCCGGCTCGCCCGAGTGGCTGCGGCTTGTCGAGCGTTGCCGGTCGAATCTGGCCGCCGATGGCCTGTTCAACCTGCCGGGCTTTTTGCTGCCAGGCGTCGCCGAGCGGGTAACCGCGGAGCTGCGGCCGGTTCTGCAGGATGCGTCCTTTACCCACGCCCGCGAGCATAACATCTATTTCAAACCGTCGATTGACGGCCTTGCCGCGGACCATCCGGCGCTGCAGCGCTTTCGCACCGTCAACCGCACGGTCTGTGCCGATCAGATACTCGGATGTGACATCATCAGGCTCTACGAATGGCCTGAATTCGCTGTCTTTCTCGCCGCTGTCATGGGGAAACCGGTTCTCCATGCGATGGCCGATCCCCTGGCCCGCGTGAACGTCATGGCCTACCGCCCGGGAGAGGCGTTGAACTGGCACTTCGACCGGTCCGAGTTCACGACGACGCTGCTTCTGCAGGCGCCCGATGCGGGAGGCGCGTTCGAATACGCCCAGGATCTGAGGACGGACGGAGACCCCAATTACGAAGGAGTGGCGCGCCTGTTGTGCGGCGACCACCCGACGGTCGTCATGCCGCTCGAGGCCGGAACCCTGAATATCTTTCGTGGCAGGAACACCGCCCATCGCGTGACACCCGTCGAGGGGGCTTCGGAGCGCATTATTGCGGTCTTCTCCTATTTCGAGACGGAAGGCACCGTTTTTTCGGAGGAAGAGCGTATCGGCTTCTACGGAAGGCCCGGCTGATCAATCGGCCAGGATCGCGACGTCCGCCGGCGCCAAGAGCGGTTGCCCAAGCCTGTAGTCGCCCGACAGCCCCAGCGCCGCCAGGTCGACTTCCGCATCGCCGTAATTCAGCACATAGGTGAGGGCGCCGCTGCGCCGGATACGCACAGCGTCGGGCAGCGTCAGCATTTGCAGTCCCGCTTCCTCGCCGAGGTCGTCGACGATTGCCGCCATCAGCTCGACGTCCGGCCAGCCGCCGAGATAGTGCAGGCCACCCTGACGCACGAGCAGCGGCACGCCGTCGGCGCTCTCCGTCACGGTTTCCGCGTGTGGACCGGGCTCCAGGAATTCCCGCCAGAACTTCACCTCTCCGCCGGCGGTCGCAACCGGGCAGTCCGGCCGCAGGCTCTCCACCTGAGAGACCTTGAGGTCGAGCAGGCCGGCCGGCAGATCCGGCGGCAGACGGTCCGGAATGGAAAAATATTCGGTCTTGGAGCCGGAGCGCGGGCCGGCGAGCACCATGCCGTTGAAGGCTTCCAGCGCCGCCACGAGTTTCGGGTCCCAGGCGAACAGGCCGGGAATCAGGACGAGCTTGTAGCCCGACAGATCGTCGGTGTCGGGCGGCAGGATATCGATCGACTGGCCGCGGGCTCTGAGCGCCCGGTAGAACTCGAAGACCAGACGGAAATAGTCGAATTCGCGGCCCTGCGGCTGGGTTTCCCAGGCCCAGGACGAGGCATAGTCGAAGACGATGGCGACGTCGGCCTGTTCCGCTGCCGGCAGTTCCAGGCGCGCAATCTCGCCGGCAACGGCCTTGGCCGCCTCGAAGGCCTCGGTTTCGCCGCCGTCGGGGCGTAGCAGGCCAGCATGCATCTGCTCCTGGGCGAACGGCGCCTGGCGCCAGCGGAAATAGCTGACCACCTCGGCGCCGTGGGCGAAGGCTTCCCAGCTCCACAGCCGCACCATGCCGGGACGTGGTGCCGGATTGTGGTCGGCCCAGTTGACCGGTCCCGGCTGCTGTTCCATCACCCACCAGCGGCCGTTCGAGGTCGCCCGGTAGAGATCGTGATGCAACGCCTGGAAGTCCGGGTCGCCCGAGCGCATGAAGCGCTTTCGCCAGTCGTCGTCGGCCTCCAGCCGGTCTTCCAGGAAACCCAGCGGATAGCTGTCCCAGCTCGACACGTCGAGATCGGCGCCGACCTTGAAGTGATCGAAGGTCAGCGTCCGGCCCATGAAATTGTGGATGATGTCGCGGCCCGGCGACAGCCGTCGCAGAATGTCGACCTGCAGCTTGTTGAATTCGGCGATCTGGTCCGACGAATAGCGATAGAACTCCATCCGGTGTGCCGGATTGTGCTCGCTCGGCGCGATACCCGGCAGTTCGACCGAACTGAAGTCCGGATATTCCATCGACCAGAAGACGTTGCCCCAGGCGAAGTTCAGGCGGTCGATATTGCCGTATTTTTCAGCCAGCCAGCGGCGGAAACCGTCGAGCGCCGGCTCTGACCAGGAGCGCGCGGTGTCGTGGCAGGCATATTCATTGTCGACCTGCCAGCCGGAGACCGCGTCGTGGGTGCCGAAACGCTCGGCCAGCGCCGTGACGATGCGGGCGCATTCGCGCCGATAACCCTCATGCGAAAAACAGCAGTGGCGGCGCGAGCCGAAGCCGCGCACCTGGCCGAACCGGTCGACCGGCAACATGTCCGGCATTTCGTCGACCAGCCATTTCGGCGGCGTCGCCGTCGGCGTGCCGAGGATGACCTTGAGACCGGCCACATGCAGCGTTTCGATTGCCCGCTCCAGCCAGTCGAAATCCTGCTGGCCGCGCGCCGGCTCCAGCCGCGACCAGGCGAATTCGCCGATCCGCACAAAGCGGATGCCGAGCGCCGCCATCTTGCGGGCGTCGTCCTTCCACACGGTTTCGGGCCAGTGCTCCGGGTAGTAGCACACGCCGATGGCGCGGTTTTCCAGCATTTTGTGGTTCCTACAAAAGGACCTTCGGACAGTAGCGGGCCTTGACCCTGCGGTCGACCAGGAAGGTCTGGCCGGCGGCCGGTTGCTCGGCCCGCACGGTGTCGTCGAGACCGGCATGGGCCGAGGTGACAATCATCCGGTCGCGGCCGATGAAGGTAGGGCAGGTGATCTGACCGGCTGGCAACTCGATGCTCTCGACCAGCGTGCCCGACGCATCGAATGCAGAAACGCAAAACCCTTCCCAGCGGGCGTTCCAGAACAGCCCGTCGCCGTCGACCACGGCGCCGTCGGGATGTCCGGCTCCCTGCGTGCCCCGGTCCAGATAGACGGTTGGCTCGCCGGTCGGCAGCCCGGTTTCGGGATCGAGCGGCACGCGCATGACCTGGCCGGTAACGGTATCGGTAAAATGGCCGACCGAGCCGTCGGCGGAAAAACAGATGGCGTTGGGCACCGTGATGTCCGAATAGAGCTTGCGGATCTCACCGCGGCGAAAATGGTAGAAAGCGCCGGCGCCCTTTTCGGCGTGCTTTCCCATGGTGCCGATCCAGAAGGCGCCGCTCGGATGCACCCGGCTGTCGTTGGAGCGGGTGACCGGATTGTCGTCTTCCAGCGGCATCAACAATGTGAACTCGCCGGTTTTCGGCTGGCGGATATAGAGCCCGTTTTCGGCCGCGATCAGATGGCGCTCTGCATCGACCACGGCCAGCGCGCTGGCCATCACCGGCAGATCATGGACAACCGTCGTTTCGCTGTCGGCCTGGCGCTCGAGCAGCTTGCGGCCGTTGATGTCGAACCACCAGGCGGTGCCGGTGTCCGGATCGTAGGTCGGACCTTCGCCCAGTTCGCAGGCGTTGGCGTCATAGATCGAATAGCCGCTCACCCTATCCTCCGAAAACGCTGTCATAGGCCACCACCGACTGTCGTGCCCGCTCGCCGATCTCGGCGACGCTCATGCCGGGCTTGAACAGGCTCGAACCGAGGCCGAAGGTGCGTACCCCGACCTTGTTCCAGGCTGCATAGTCCTCGTGCGAAACGCCCCCCACCGCGCCGATTTCGGTGTCGGCCGGCAACACGGCGCGGATCGCTCCGACGCCGGACGGTCCGAGCACGCTGGCCGGAAAGAATTTCAGCCCCGACGCGCCGGCGTCGGCCGCCGAAAGCGCCTCGGTCGGCGTAAAGACGCCCGGCATCGTCACCATACGGTGCTGGCTGGCGTAGCGGATGAGCTTCGGTTCGACATTGGGGCTGACCATCAGCCGGCCACCGGCCGCGGCCAGCCGGTCGATATCCCCGTGCGACAGCACGGTGCCGGCGCCGATCAGGCAGCTGTCGGGCGCCGTTTCGACGGCGATGCGGATGGAATCGAACGGTCGAGGCGAGTTGAGCGGGATCTCGATGGCTTCGAATCCGGCCTCGACCAGAACCGCGATCGTGGCGGCCGCGTTCTCCGGTTCGAGGCCGCGCAGAATGGCGACGAGCGACCGTTTCAGTGACGGCCAGGCGACAGTTTCAGTCATGCGTTCACATTTCCAAATCGGGCGTGTTGGTCGGGCAACGGCCAGAACCGGCTTGCGGCGATCTCCAGACCGGCGAGCACCGCCCGGTCGGCATCGACCACATCGATGGTGATGTCAAGTGCGGAAAAGGCTGCCTTGTAAAGGCCGGACAATTTGCCGGAAGCGATGAGCCTGACAGCTGCCAGAGAGCCGAATTCGAGGCCGGCCGCGGCGATTTCCGAGCCGATCAGAAGGCCCGAAAGCCGCTCATAGCTTTCCGTCTGCGGACGATCGAAGAGAAGCTGTCCGGCACGCAGGGAAAACAGCAGCCGCGACATCTCCGCCGGCCGCCGGTAGCCCTCGCATACGGCGTCGACATAGGCGCCGCTCGACGGGCTGCAGACCGGTCCGTTGCCGACGGCATGGCGCAGGATCGACTGCTGCGCCAACAGAGCGAACAATTCACCGGTCATCTGGCTGGAGAAGCCGGTGACCTGTGAATCGGCGAAACGCACCCATTTCGAATGGGTGCCCGGCAAACAGGCCAGACCCGTGGCCGGCGCTTCGGAAAGGCCGCCAAGAAGCTGTGTTTCCTCTCCTCGCATCACGTCGGGGCGCGTTTCGTCACGCTGGGCGAGACCGGGGAGGATGCGGATATCGCGCTGCGGACCATCGACCTGTACCGCCCGGTCGACGATGTCGGATAAAGCTGTCGGCACCGTCAGATAGCGCGCTTCCTGCCAGCCCTGCCGCGATCCGGCCATTCCGCAGATCACGACCGGCAGGTCGGACGCGGCGCCGAGGGCGGCAAGATGTGCATCAAGCACCTGCTCGAAGCCGGCGTTGGCCGCGTGGATCATGCCCTCATGGCTGCGCCGCTCCGCCAGCACGACGTTCTCGTCCGACACGAGCCAGATGCGAAAACTCGACGTACCCCAGTCAACGGCGGCAAAACGCGGTTCCATGGATCACCCGGTCACCACGACACCGCCGTCGACGACGAGCGCCTGGCTGGTCATCATGCGGGAGGCTGAGGAGGCGAGGAACAGCGTCGGCGCAACGATGTCCTCCGGAAGAATCTCCTGCTTCAGGCACTGTCTTTCCAAGTGCGCCTCGAGACCCTCCGGGGTCACCCAGAGGTCGCGCTGCCGTTCGGTCAGCACCCAGCCGGGCATCAGCGCATTGACCCGGATGTTGTCGCCGCCGAGTTCGCGCGCCAGCCCGCGGGTCAGGCCGGTGATCGCCGATTTCGCCGCCACATAGGCCGGGTAGCCGGCATTGCCCATCATGTAGGAGATCGAGGAGAAATTGATGATCGAACCGTGCCCCGCCGCTCGCATGTCACCGGCCACCTCCTGGGCGGTGAAGAAATGCGGCCGCAGATTGATGGCCATCGAGCGGTCCCAGTCGTCGACGGAATATTCGTGCAGTCCGTGGCGGTTGTCCGAAGCGGCGTTGTTGACAAGAACCGTGATCGGACCGTGGACATCGCGCGCCTGCTGAATGGCGGTGCGCAAGGCCACGATATCGGTGATATCGCATGCCATGAAAAGCGGGCGGTTCTGGTATTCCGCCTCCAGCCGGTCGCACAGCTCGGTTGCATCCGAGCGCTGAACAAAAGCGACCTTCGCTCCCTGCGACACAAACCCTTCCGTAAGCCATGCGCCGATGCCCGAACCGCCGCCGGTGACAAACACCGACTGCCCCTTCAGGTCGTCAAAATGTGCGTCGAGTTTCATCTGTGCATTACTCCAGTTCGGTCGGTTTGCGCCGACCTGCCGCGGTACTCATACTCCATCCGCCGGAAGTCAGAGGACCTCATTGCAGCGTTCCCTCGACGACCCACATGGTTTCGGGAAAGCTCCATGGCAGGGTCAGCCCATGATTCATCAGATAGGTGCCGCTGAGGTCGACCGATTCCGATTTCAGCGTCAGGGTGCCACGGGAAAGACCGCTGGCGCTGTCGCGATTGATCAGGGTGATCCGGTAGCGCCCATCGGGGTCCAGTCGCGTCAGCCGCAGCGGTCTGGGAGCGATCTGGCTGCTCGTTGTTGCCTTGCCGACAAAGACGACAAATCGGCTGTGATCGATGGCCAGCTGCTGCTCGGCCACAACTGCCGGATCCGGGCTCTCCAGCCGCAGGATGTCGGCGCGCATCATCCAGTCGCGGTTTTCCTTCCACCAGCCGATGACATTGCGAAGCACACCGGCTTCTTCGTCCGTCAGCTCGCGCGGGTCCATTTCGATGCCCATATGCCGCTGTGCGGCGACCCAGGCGCGAAAATGCATGTCGAGAACCCGCCCGGATGTGTGGCATTTGCGCGGCCCGACATGGCTGCCCGTCACGGCGGCAGGCAGAAACAGACAGGCATTGTGCTGCATCCTCAGCCGCTCGAGCGCGTCGTTGCTGTCGCTGAGCCAGATGCGGTGGGTGCGTTTGAGAATGCCGAAATCGATGCGCCCGCCGCCGGACGCACAGCTTTCGATCTCGACATGCGGAAATTCTCGGCGCAGCCGGTCGATCAAAGCGTAGGAGCCGCGTGTCTGTGCGGCATCCGGCATCGGCAGGACCCGGTTGTGGTCCCATTTGATGTATTCGATGGTGTGGTCCCTGAGCACGGTCGCGATACGGTCGAACAGAAAGTCCTGGACCTCCGGCAGGGCCATGTTGAGGGCCTTTTGATTGCGACCCAGGATCTGGTCCTCGCCGCCCAGCGCCCAGTCCGGGTGGGCCCGGTGAATGTCGGAATCCGGATTGATCATTTCCGGCTCGAACCAGATGCCGAATGTCATGCCGATTTTATGCACATGCTCGATGAGCGGGTTCAGCCCGTCGGGATATTTGCGTGGATCGACTTCCCAGTCCGACAGCGCCCTGGTGTCGTCATCGCGGCGGCCGAACCAGCCGTCGTCGAGGACGAAACGCTCCGCGCCCAGTTCTGCGGCGCGAGTGGCGATCTTCTGGAGCGCCGGCAGATTGTGGTCGAAATAGACCGCTTCCCAGCAATTGAAATGCACCGGCCTGGCGCGGCCGGCGTCGGGCATGTGCACGATCTCGTCGCGCAGGTGCCGCTGGAAGGCGACGGCGCAACCGTTCAGGCCGTCATCGGAAAAGGTGATGTAGAGCGGCGCCGTCTCGAACCTGGTCTGCGGCGCCACCTCCATGCGCTCGGCATGGCCGAACTGGATCTGCCGGCGGCCGTCCGGCAGCTCCTCCGCGATCATCTTGTGCCCGCCCGACCAGCCGTAGTGGAAGGCGTAGGCCTGTCCCTGCGTGTTGGTCGCTCCGCGGCACGGCACGATCAGGCCCGGGAAATGTTCGTGCCCTGTCCGCCCGGTGCGGTTTTCGCGAAACCGCATCCCCGGCGACCAGGCCGTGCGGTTGAGCTGGAACTCGCCGCACCAGCGACCGGCAAAATCGATCATTTCATCGGAGAGTTGCGGCGCAGGCATCACCGGTGCCGACATCCAATGCAGGTGCACCGGCTGCTTTGCGTCGAGCGAAGACTGGGTCTCGATGACATGAGTCTGCGCATTGATCGCAAGTCGGGCGGTATAGGTCAGGCCGTTGTTTTCGTCCGTATAGACGAGGCTCAGTTTTCCGGGCTCTTCCTCCGCTGCCACGAGACAGAATTTCGTCATCAGCTGGGTGCCGTCCCTGGCGCGGACGATCAGGCCCGGCTGGCCCGGAAAGGTGCGTGTTGCCTCGGGAGAGACGGAAAGCTCGGGGTTCAAGTCAAGCATGCCACCGGTGACATCGATGGCATGTACGGAAAAAAGGGTACTCAGATCCTCGTCGTCCGGCAGTCTCGGTCCCCAGTAGATCACCTCGGCGAGGTGGTCTCGATGGGAACCGAGTACCAGAGTCTGACGCCTGTCATCCAGCCGCCAGCATTGGATCATGGCCGCTTTCCCGTCATTTGACTGCTCCGAGTGTCAGGCCGGCGATGAAGTGCTTCTGCATCAGGAAGAACATCGCGACCGGCGGCAGCGCTGCCACGATGGCACCGGCGCTCATCAGGTGATAGGCGGCCCGGTACTGCGCGTTGAAGGACGTGATGCCAGCGGTAACGGGCTGCGATTCGACGCCCTGGGTGAGCACGATCGCCCAGAAATAGTCGTTCCAGATAAAGGTGAAGATCAGCACGCTGAGCGCGGCGATAGCCGGTTTCATCAGCGGCAGCACGATGTACCAGAAGATCTTCCATTCGGCGATGCCCTCGACCCGCGCGGCTTCGATCAGGGCAAAGGGCAGGCCCTTGATGAAGTTGCGCATGAAGAGGGTACAGAACCCTGACTGGAAGGCGATGTGGAACAGCACGAGGCCGGTCTTGGTGTTGTAGAGGCCCAGATCCAGCGTGAGGTCCCGAACCGGCACCATCAGGATCTGGAAGGGAACGAAATTGCCGGCGACGAACAGGAAGAAGATCCACAGGTTAAGCTTGAACTTGTAGATGCCAAGGGCAAATCCCGCCATGCAGGCAAGCGCCACGGCGCCGATCGCCGTCGGCACGGTGATCAACAGAGAGTTGAGCAAGTACCTGGGCATGTCTGACTCGAAGAACACTCTTCCGTAGTTCTCGAAGCCGCCGAAGGTCGAGGGCAGGGACCAGTACTGGCCCCCGGAAAAGTCGCCTTCAGGTTTGACCGAGAACAGGGCGACGGCGATCAGCGGCAACAGCCAAAAGATCAATGCGACCGGCAGAAGCGCCTGGTAGCCGAGCTGCCAGCTGCGCGGTGTTTTTTGAATGGGTGTCGGGAACATGTCAGCGACCCCTTTCTTCCTGGTACATCGAGTAGAGGAAGTACGCGATGAAGAACAACATGATGAAGAACAGCACCACGGCGATTGCCGCGCCATAGCCCATGCGGAAGCCGTATTCGGAGAGCGCGACCTCGAACATGTAGAAGCTCAACACCCGGCTTTCGCCGAACGGTCCGCCGTTGGTCATGACCGAAATCAGGTCGAAGGACCGCAGAGCGCCGACGATCGTCACCACAAAGGCGATGAAGGTGGCGGGCTTGAGCTGCGGAACGATGACGTACCAGAGCATTCGCCAGCCCTTCGCACCGTCCAGTCGCGCCGCCTCGATCTGCTCGGGATCAACGGCGTTGAGGCCGGTGAGGTACAGGATCATGCAGTAGGCCGTCTGCGGCCACAGGCCGGCGGCGATGATGCCGTAGGTCACGTAGGTCGGGTCGCCCAGAACATTGATCGGGCCGAGCCCCACCCAGCCGATGATGGTGTTGAAGAGGCCGAAGGTCGGGTCGTAGAACCAGGTGAAGACCAGGCCGACGACCACCTGGCTGATGACGAACGGAAAGAAGAAGAGCGACTTGTAGAGCCTGATTCCCATGACCGTCTGGTTCAGGAACAGCGCAATGAACAATCCGGCCGGGATCGCAAGCAGGTACAGAATGAGCCAGATGATGTTGTTTTTCAGCGACGTGTAGAACGCCGGGTCATCCCACAGTTCGACATAGTTTTCGGTGCCGATATATTCGCGGGCGCCCAGTCCGTCCCAGGCAAAGAGCGAGATCTCGAAGCTCTGGAAAATCGGAATGATCACATAGACCATGAAGAACAGGATCGCCGGCAGCAGGAACAGCCACGGCGTGACGCTGATCTCGTTCCGTTTGTACCAGGATCTGTTGGCGGAATCGTATTCGGTTTTGGCTAGGCTGGCAGTCGACATTGCGAACCCCATTTCTTCAGTGCGTTCGCATGTCCCTGAGGGCCGGCGAATCCGATGACTGAATGCGGGCTGCCGGACAGCCCGAAAGGCAAGCGGGGGCGGACCGGAAGGCCCGCCCCGGATTGATTACTTGTAGACGCGCTCGCGGGTTTTTTCCAAGCGCTGCAGGATCCGGTCCAGGTTGTCCGGACGGACCATGAATTCCTGGAAACCTTCCATGCCGACCTTGGCCATTTCGGCCGGTGCGTCGCGGTCGAAGAACTGGGCAAGCGCCGAGGCCTTGTTCAGCATCTCGAAGCCCTGCCGGACGAACTTGTCGTCCGTGTTGACGCTGGCCTTGTTGTTGACCGGCAGCTGCCCGAGGCTCGCATTCATCGACGTCTGGACTTCCGGAGACGCGACAAACTGAAGGAACGCACGGGCGGCTTCCTTGTTCGACGCACCCGAAGGAATGTGCAACGTATCCGTCGGCGCTTCTTCGGCCATCGGAATGCCTTCGGTGATCAGCGGGAACTGGTAGAAGTCGAGCTGATCGTCGGTCAGGCCTGCTGCCTTGATCGGATCGACGGCAAAGTTGCCCATTAGGTAGGCGGTCGCCTGGCCGTCCACCAGGAACGGGATGGCTTCCTGCCAGCTATAGGCGGTGTGGTCGTCGATGAAGGCGCCCATGTCGATCAACTCACGCCAATTGGCCATGGTCTTCTTCACCCGGTCGTCCGTCCAGCTTTCCTTGCCGGCCGTCAGAGCCATGTGGAACTCGTAGCCGTTGGTGCGAAGGTTCAGGTAGTCGAACCAACCGGCCGCGGTCCACAGAAACTTGGTGCCGATCGTGTAGCATTTGCGGCCGGAGTCGACGATCTTCTGACAGTTGGCCTTTTCCTCTTCGAACGTGGTCGGGACGCTCAGGCCCAGCTCGTCGAAGATGTCTTTGCGGTAGTAAACGCCCCACTGATAGTAGGTATAGGGTACGCCCCACTGCTTGCCGTCGATGGTCAGTGCCGTCTTGGTCGATGCCAGGTCTTCGGCAAGTTGGCCGGTCCAAAGGTCCGACACATCTTCGAACAGGCCGGTGTTCACATAGGGCAGCATGCGGTTGCCGGCGTACCAGGTTGCGACATCCGGCGGATTGGCGGTCAGAAAATTCCTGATCTGCGTCTTGTAGGCGTCGCGGTCGATGATCGTCGTCTCGATGTTGAGATCCGGGTGCATTTCCCCGAACTGGGCGATGATGCCTTCGAACGTCGCGCGCGGCGCCGGGTTCGACGTGTCGAGAAAGATCTTCATGTCGCCGCTCAGTTTGTCGGCGGCCGGAGCCCCCGAAACCAGAGCGATGCTGGTGGCAAGCGCCAGTGCTGACGCCTTGAGAATGGAACGCATGGTGTCCTCCCTATTGGTTCCAAATAATGAAACTAAAATTTACATATTGAAATTGGAGCACGGTTGCCATACGCTTGTCAAGAATTATCCTCGCTCGCCAATGCTGCTGGCGAGGATCGGGAGGAAACGAATTGGACAGCGAACGCAAGTCGAGCGGGACTGTGGGCAAGGCGCTCAGCGTCCTGGATCACGTGGCGTCGTTTGAGCGACCGGTGCGGTTCAACGATATCCTCGAGGAATCCCCGTTTCCGAAGGCGACGCTCTACCGGATCCTGCAGAACCTGGTGACCGAGGATCTGCTGACCTTCGACCGCAAATGGCAGACCTACACGCTTGGTGTTCGCCTTGTGCGCCTGGCCCATTCGGCCTGGACTCAATCGTCGCTGGCGCCCGTCGCCCGGCCGCATCTGAACGCCTTGAGCGAGGCGACGGGTGAAACGATCCACCTCGCCCAGCTCGACGGACCGCACGTCCTGTATCTGGATAAGCGCGATGCGAAACGCCGCGTCACCATGTTCTCGGAAGCCGGCAAGGTTGGTCCCGCTTATTGCACCGGCGTCGGCAAGGCGATGCTCGCCCATTTGCCCGACGACGACTTGCAGCGGGTCCTGCCGCAGCAATCCTTCCATCGCTTCACTCCGTCGACAATCTGCTCCCAGCACGAGCTGACCGTCGAACTCAAACAGATCCGCCAGGATGGATTTGCGCTCGATCGCGAAGACCACGAACCCGGAATCATCTGCGTTGCGGTCCCGGTCCTCTCCAGGACCAAACAGATGATGGGCGCCATATCGATCACCAGCACATCGGCCAGGACCTCGCTGAACAAGCTGAAAAAATATGTGCCGGATTTGCAGGGGGCGGCCTGCGAAATCGCAACGGCGGCCGAATACTGGCGGTTCCCCGACTATCAGAAGACGCCGGAAACAATGGAGATCTAACGTAATGACAGGTGTAACACTTCAGGGTGTAATCAAGCGATACAGCGACGTTCAGGTGATCCATGGCGTGGATTTGCAGATCAACGACGGCGAATTCTGCGTATTTGTCGGACCGTCCGGCTGCGGCAAGTCAACGCTCCTGCGCATGGTGGCGGGCCTGGAGGAGACCACCGAGGGCAAGATTTCCATCGGCACCCGCGATGTGACGCGCATGGACCCGGCACAGCGCGGTGTCGCCATGGTGTTTCAGACCTATGCTCTCTACCCGCACATGACGGTCAAGGAGAACATGGGCTTCGGCCTCAAGATGAACGGTCATCCCAAGGCCGAGATCGAAGAAAAGGTCGCCGAGGCCACCCGCATTCTCAAGCTGGAGCAATACCTCAGCCGCAAGCCGTCCGCCCTGTCGGGTGGCCAGCGCCAGCGTGTTTCCATCGGCCGCGCCATCGTTCGCGGTCCGGAGGTGTTCCTGTTTGACGAGCCGCTTTCAAACCTCGATGCGGAGCTGCGTGTCGAAATGCGAGTCGAGATCGCCCGGCTGCACAAGGAAATCGGCGCAACCATGATTTACGTGACCCACGATCAGGTCGAGGCCATGACCCTGGCCGACAAGATCGTGGTCCTGCGCGGCGGCAACATCGAACAGGTCGGCGCACCGCTCGATCTCTACAAGGACCCGGACAACAAGTTCGTTGCCGGCTTCATCGGCTCGCCGGCGATGAACTTCCTGGAAGGCACGAGCACGGGAGACGCGGTCGAGGTGCCGGCCCTGAAAGGCAGTTTCAATCTGCCGGTCAACATACCGGCCGCCGGCACAAAGATCATTCTCGGCGTGCGCCCCGAGCATATCGAGGTCGACAGATCCGCCGATGCGCTGGCCGTCGAACTGACCGAGGCGCTGGGCGGCGTTTCCTACGATTATCTGATGTCCGACACCGGAGAAAAAATCATCGTCGAGGAACATGGCGACGAGCGTTCGACCGAGGGCAGCAGGGTCGGTATCAAGTTCGATCCCGATCGCGCCATGCTGTTCGACGGCGAGACGGAAGCCCGGATTCGCTAGGAAAAGCCATTGACGCTGCATGGAGCGTCCCCGTCGTCCGGTCTATGCCATGCGGCCCGGCTCGTCGGACCCTTCAAGGTCAGTCGGTGCTCCGGCCACCCATGACGGGAACCGTCGTCACCGGCGATGCGGAATGGTCGACGTCGCCGGTCACCTCGACCCATCCGTGTTTCCGGTGTTCGAACACCGAGAATTTCGGGGCGGGAAAATCCGGGTCGGCAAAAGCGCCGACCGGAACGGCGGTGACGCCCTCCCACCCTTCGATCCTTCAATTTTGCCTTGCGGCCCACGCGGTGACGGTTGTAGCTGTGCATCGGCCAACCTGTCGGAGGTGAGATGCGGAAAATCGGCAACACGTTCCTGGCGACGCTCTGCCTTGCAGCGGTCGCCGTTTCGCCGACCCGGGCAAGGACGCAGCTGGACGAGCAGCTGGAATATGCGGAGGTCCTCGGCGCCCTTTCAGGCATCGCCAACCGTTGCAAGAACCTCACCCTGGCGAGGGATCGCGCGTTGAAAAGCGCCATCCGGGTTTTCTGGCGCTCCAGGACGCCCGAAGTGCGCAGGCGGTTTCATGCCACCCGCGGCATGATGATGGGGTACATCCGCATGGATCCCGAACAGCACTGCGCCGAGGCCGAAAAGGATTTCCCGGAGTTGCTGCGCAAGACGCCGGGATAGGGCCGTAGTTGCCGGTCCGGGAGAACGGTTCGTCGGTGAAGAGCGTATGTCAACGACCATGGCAGCCTTGCGGCCGTCGAGCGCCGGCGCTAGAGAGGATGGCGATGCTGAAGCGTGCCTTGATCGTTCTGATTCCAAGCCTGGCCCTGTCGACGACCCCTGTTGCGGCCGCGACCCAGGAAGAAAAGGTCATGGAATACGCCCATATGTTCGGCTTCATCTCGGCCGGCGCCGATCGCTGTCGCAACCTGACGCTGGCCAGGATCCCCGAGGTGAGGAAAGCCGTGCGGGTCTACCGGCAGTCTGAATCGCGGGCGGTGCGGGATACCTTCTATCAGGCGCGCAATGCGGCGATCAGGAAGATCCGCCAGAAGCCGCAGGAAGCCTGTTCGGTTCTTGCCACGAACTTCCCCTGGTTTTTCGAGGAAACCCGCGACAAGTGACTCAGTGACCGCCGCTTAGAGCGCACATTGACCACCATGCTGTGCGGGTCGACGGCGCGGCGCTGCTGTGAAATTTCCGGGACCAGCCGAGACAGCACCCGCTCGTTGGCAGCGGTTGGTCTAAGGACATTTCCAAAAATAACCACTACAAATCGTTCACTCTCGGTTTGATGGTATAATTCCATTCAGGGTGGAACTTGTCGCCAGTGATGTCGATTTCGGCCATTTCGGTTTTGGAGACCTTGACACCCTTCTGATAGATCCGTTCGTCGACTGCGCATTCGACCCTGAGCCCTGCCTTGGTTGTCGTCGCGCCGATCAATTCGACCACCGTCATGCGATCGGTGAGCGGACGGCCGCGCCAGTTCTGGGTGATGTGACAAAACAGGCGATGCTCAATCTTGTTCCACTTCGACGTACCCGGCGGATAGTGGTGGATCTGCAGCGTGAGCCCGGTCTCGTCGGCGAGCTTTTGCAACTCGACCTTCCAAAGCCTGATACGTACCCCGCCTCGGGATAGCGCGCATGGCCCATCCGATAGAACCAGGTGCGGATGGACTGGACAGCGAATTCAGCCGTGTCGGCAGTGATGCCGAGGCTGACCCATGCTTCGTTCGCGGTGACGTCAAAGACCCCGTAAGGAGCCACCTTGCCCAAGCTCTTGTCCTCGAAGTCGTGCACCTTCACGCGTCGTGGGTCGGCTTTTGGACGGTAGTCGGTGCCACCGTTCTTGTAGTTGCCGATCAGTTCCTTCTTCTTGGTGTCCACCGAGATCACTGGTTCTCCGGCGCTTTGCGCCTCACACACCTTGGTGTTGATGTGCTCGAACTGGGCATTGCGGTCCGGGTGCCTTGAGCCCTCGTCGGTCTTGCGGTTCGTCTGCCGCGAGAACCCCAATTTTGCCAGCAATGTGTCGACGCTGTTGCGGCATATCTTGTGGCCTGCGTCCTTGAGTGCCGCGGCCAGCTTGGCGGGACTTTTGGACACCCACATCAGCGGTCGCTCCGGGTCGCCACGCGTTACTGGCTCAACGAGGCGCTTGAGGTCAGCAAGCAGGGTCGGATCGTTATCGGTCAGTGTTCGCGCGCCAGCGCCTGGGCGGCGAACCTTTCCGGGCGGCGGGTCATCAAGGTCCTTGAGCCCACGCCCGATCGTCGACCTGGCGACGCCGGTGATGCTGGAGACCGCGGCAATGCCGCCCCGGCCAGCTGCACGCGCTTCACTGGCGGCAAACAGCCGGCGACCACGTTCATCACGATGGCAGCCGTCCGCTTCCCAGCGTTGTTGAATTGCAAGTAGATCAATCATGCAAACCGGGTAGCGCATATCAATCCGTGCGGGAATCCCTTCTGTCTGAGACCGATGTCAAACCACCGCATACCGATCAGTCCATCCGAGTCGGTAATCTTTGGAAGTCTCCTAACCTGGAGGACCGGAGTTGCCGCGCTCGCCCGCCGGTCCGCGGATTCCGGTTGCCATCCGCCCGCCCTTCGCGCCATGATCGCAATTGAAGCCCGCTTACTGCGCTTTGCCTATTTGCCTTCAGGAGGGACCCGATGATCAGGCTTGCATTCCTGCTGTCGCTGTTTGCGACCGCCGATCACGCGATCGACCTGCCGGAGCGTTTCGACTATATCGGCCCGACGGTCCACACCCTGGAACGGGGCGATGCGACGCCGCTCTTTTACATCGACGAGGGCGAAAGCGACTGGACGCCGGTCGTCTTCTTCGGCGGCTCCGGCACCTCGGTGAGGGTGTTCGCCATCACCGAGTTCCTGCGGTCGCTGCGCAACGAGCTCGAGCTGCGGGTGATCTCGGTCGAGCGCAACGGCTTCGGCCGGACGCCGCTCGCCGAAGGTTACACTTACGACGATTATGCCGGCGACGTGCTCCGGGTTCTCGACCATCTCGCAGTCGACCGGGCGATTCTCGTCGGTATTTCCGGCGGCGGT
Source organism: Rhizobiaceae bacterium (assembly GCA_963921345.3). Taxonomy (GTDB): domain Bacteria; phylum Pseudomonadota; class Alphaproteobacteria; order Rhizobiales; family Rhizobiaceae; genus Hoeflea_A. The sequence continues at coordinate 600,541 of OZ001228.1, forward strand.
CCCTATCTTGCCGCCACGGCAGCGGCGCTGGGAGATCGTGTCGCTTCCGCGCACATGCTCGCCGCCTTCAGCCAGTACGATCCGGACAATCCCGACACCAGCGGCCTGTGCGGCCTGCCGGAGGCGGAAATAGCCGGCGCGGCCGGTTATTACGCCGGCGACCCGGTGGCGTGGTGGACGCTCGGCGAGAACAGCCCGACAGCGCGCATTCCCGGCTTCACGTCGGCCAGCCGTGACGACGGGGCGCGTACCTTCTCCATGCGCGGCCAGAAGATGGACGGTACCGCGCTGCTCGCCGAGTTCAACCGCTTCTGCACGCAGAAGGTCGCCGACCTGTCCGGCGTCACGGCGCCCGCCTTCATTTATTACGGCGAGGCCGATACGGCGGTGAAGCCCGTGCACGCCGCCTTCTGGCAGCAGGCCTTCCCCAATGTCGCAAAAGTGCGCGCCTATGCGGGCGAGGGCCACGACATCCAGTATCGTCACTGGGACCAGGTGCTGCTCGACATGGCCGGCATGCATGACAAGGTCGTCATGTGCGTCGATGGAAAGTCGGTTCTCGTGGCGGAGAAAGACGCACCGTCGGCGCAGGGCGGCGGCTCGCTCGGTATTTGCGCCTGGTCGCAGTGAACATTCGCCGGCTGTTCAAATTCCCCCCGCGATCTTTACGCGCTGTTAGACTATGCTGTGCTGGGCTGCGTCAAACGGCAGTCACATTCGCGCCGTTCGCTAGACCCTGGTGTCCTGAATCTGAAGTTCGCCCCATCATGCAGCAAGTGCCGAACGAACTTCAGATTCAATCAGGACACCAGCAAGATTATGATTCTAGTGTGGTTTACGGATTTGAAGTTCCTGCAGGAGCCGGCCGCAAATGTGATAGGAACTTCAAATCCACCACACGAGACAAGCGGGGAACCCACGATGACCGATGCGACCGCCTCCAAACGGGGCCATGAAATCCTCAGCGATCCGCTGCTCAACAAGGGCGCGGCCTTTTCCGAAGCCGACCGGCGCAAATACGGCCTGCTGGGGCTTTTGTCGCCGCAGGTCGAAACCATCGCTGAGCAGGTCGAGCGCTCCTACGAGGCCTTCAAGTCGAAATCCTCGCCGCTGGAACAGCACATTTTCCTGCGCGACCTGCAGGACACCAACGAGGTGGTGTTCTATCGACTCGTGGTCGAGCATCTGCACCAGACCATGCCGATCATCTACACGCCCACGGTCGGCGCCGCCTGCCAGCAATTCTCCGAGATCTACCGGACGCCGCGCGGCCTGTTTCTGTCCTATCCCGATCGCGACCGCATGGACGAGATGCTGGCCAACACGCCGCGCGAGGACGTCAAGGCCATCGTGGTGACCGACGGCGAGCGCATTCTCGGCCTTGGCGACCAGGGCGCCGGCGGCATGGGCATTCCGATCGGCAAGCTGTCGCTGTACACGGCGGCCGGCGGTATCCACCCGGCCAACACCCTGCCGATCCTGCTCGACTGCGGCACCAACAATCAGGAACGGCTGAAAGATCCGCTCTATATCGGCTGGCGCCACGAGCGCATCACCGGCGACGATTATCTGGAGTTCGTCGACATTTTCGTCCAAGCGGTGAAGAAACGCTGGCCCGACGTGCTGTTGCAGTTCGAGGATTTCGCCATCCAGCACGCGGTGCCGCTTTTGGAGAAGTACCGCGACCAGCTGTGCATGTTCAACGACGACGTGCAGGGCACCGCGGCCGTCGCCGTCGGCACGCTGTTGGCGGCTTCCAAGGTCGCCGGCACCCGCATGCGCGACCATCGCGTCGCCTTTCTCGGGGCCGGCTCGGCCGGCGCCGGCATCGCCGAGCAGACGATCCGCGCCATGGTCGCCGACGGTCTGCACGAGAACGAAGCACGGTCGCGCATTTTCATGGTCGACCGCTACGGCCTGCTGCACGACAAGATGGACGGGCTGGCGCCGTTCCAGGCCAAGCTCGCCCAGCCGCACGACGCGGTCGCCGGATGGGCCGACGCCAAGGGAGAGATCGGGCTTGCCAGCGTGGTCGAGCAGGCCAAGCCGACGGTGCTGATCGGCGTCTGCGGCCAGCCGGGCCTGTTCACAGAAGCGATCGTCAAGGCGATGGCGAAGGAATGCGAGCGACCGATCGTCTTCCCGATGTCGAACCCCACCTCGCGGGCCGAGGCGACGCCCAAGGACATCATCCACTGGACCGACGGCAAGGCCCTGGTCGCCACCGGCAGCCCGTTCGACCCGGTCGACTACAAGGGCACCAGCTACACCATCGCCCAGAGCAACAACACCTACGTCTTTCCGGGGGTCGGGCTCGGCGTCATCGCCGGCCGTGTGACGCGCGTCACCGATGCCATGTTCATGGCGGCGGCCCAGGCGCTGGCGGATTCGACTCCGGCGGCGGCAGGTCCCGGCGCCTCGCTGCTGCCCGACGTCAGCGATATCCGCAACGTCTGCCGGTCGGTGGCGATCGCCGTCGTCAAACAGGCTCAGGCGGACGGCGTCGCGCCGAAATCCTCGGAGGAGGACCTGATCGCGGCGATCGACGCCACCCAGTGGCAGCCGGACTACGCGTAGCGAACCCATCCAATTTGAACCAGGCCAAAGGAGGCGATGGCATGGCATCGGAACACTGGACCGTAGGATCCTATCTGGCGCGGCGGCTGCAGGATGCCGGCATGGGGCACTATTTCGCCGTTCCCGGCGATTACAATCTGGTGCTGCTCGACGAACTGCTCGGCAACCAGGATCTGAAGATGATCAGCTGCTGCAACGAGCTCAACGCGGGCTACGCGGCGGACGGCTATGCGCGGGCCACCGGCGGACCCTCGGCGGCCGTCGTCACCTTCTCGGTCGGCGGCCTGAGTCTCATCAACGCGGTGGCCGGGGCCTATGCCGAGGACTTGCCGATGATCGCCATCTCCGGCGGCCCGAACACCAATTCGGAAGCCGAGTGGGAATATCTGCACCACACGCTGGGCAAGGTCGACTACGATTACCAGCGCGAGATGTTCGCACGGGTCACCGCCGACGCCGTGACCATCCATCATCCGTCGCTGGCGCCGGTGGCGATCGACCGGGCCATCGACACCGCCATGCTGCGCCGCAAGCCGGTCTATATCGAGATCGCCGCCAACATAGCCGGCGCGCCGACGTCGGCGCCGATCGCCCGCGGCTTCGCTCGCCAGGTCACCAGCGATCCGGATTCCCTCGCGGCCGCGGTCGAGCATGTGGCGGAGTTTCTCAACGCCGCCGACCGGCCGGTGCTGGTGGCGGGCGGCAAGGTGCGCGCCGCCGGAGCGGAAGCAGCGCTGCGCAGCCTCGGTGAGGCCTGCGGCTACGCCCAGGCCTCGATGCCCAACGCCAAGAGCTTCCTGTCGGAGGCGCCTGAGAATTTCATGGGCATCTATTGGGGCCCCGTCAGCACGCCCGGCTGCGGCGAGATCGTCGACGCCGCCGATGCGCTGCTCTTTGCCGGCCCCATCTTCACCGACTACACCACCACCGGTCACCAGCTTGGCTACGATCCCAGGAAGGCGGTGATCGCCCACACGACCTCGGTGCAGTTGGGCGAAACCAGCTACAGCAATGTTCGCATGACCGATTTCCTGGAAGCGCTGAAGGATCGGCTCACCGCCAATGACGGCGCGGTGAAAGCCTATCGGCGCGTCAGCAGCCCGCGGCATGTGCCGGATCCGGGTGCCGACGAAACCCCGCTGACCGTGCGCCAGCTGTTCGCCCGCATCGGCAACATGCTCGACGGCGACAGCACGCTGCTCGTCGAAACCGGCGATTCCTGGTTCAACGGCATGGAGCTCGATCTGCCGGACGGCGCCCGTTTCGAAATCCAGATGCAGTACGGCTCCATCGGTTGGTCGGTCGGCGCCACGCTCGGCTATGCGCTTGGCAAGAGCGGCGGCCGGCTGATTTCCTGCATCGGCGACGGCTCCTTCCAGCTCACCGCCCAGGAAGTCTCCACCATGATCCGCTACGACGTGAACCCGATCATCTTCCTGATCAACAATGGCGGCTACACCATCGAGGTGGAGATCCATGACGGCCCCTACAACACCATCAAGAACTGGGACTATTCCAGGCTGGTCGAGGTGTTCGGCGCCGGCGAGGGCAAGGCCTGGGGCTGCAAGGCGACGACGGAGGGCGAACTCGACCGCGCCATAGAGGAAGCCAAAGGGCGCGACGGGCTGTGCTTCATCGAGGTGACCATCGACCGCGACGACTGCAACGTCAATCTGCTACGCTGGGGCAACCATGTGGCCCGCAACAACGGTCGCCCTAACCGCTGCCAGTAGCAAAGGACCCGCCATGATCCGCACCACCGCCGCCATCCTCGATTCCGACAAGTTGGAGCGGCCCTATGCGCAGAGCAAGCCGCTCAGGCTCGACGAGATCGAACTGGCGGCGCCGCGCCCCGGTGAAATGCTGATCCGCATCGACGCGGCCGGCGTCTGCCATTCCGATCTGTCGGTGATCAACGGCAACCGGCCGCGGCCGCTGCCGATGGCGCTCGGCCACGAGGCGGCGGCAACCGTCATTGATCTCGGCGCCGACGATCCGGAATTCGCGCCCGGCGACAAGGTGGTGCTGACCTTTCTGCCGGCCTGCGGCCGCTGCCTGGCCTGCTCCGGCGGCGAAAGCTATCTGTGCGGACCGGGCACCAAGTCCAACGGCGCCGGCGAATTGCTGCAGGGCGGCAGCCGCATTTCCCGCGACGGTCAGGAGGTGCGCCACCATATGGGCGTTTCGGCTTTTGCCGGCCACGCTGTGGTCGACGTGCGCTCGGCCGTCAAGATCCCCGACGATATCGAACCGGAGATTGCCGCGCTGTTCGGCTGCGCCGTGCTCACCGGCGTCGGCGCCGTCATCAACACGGCCGAGATGTGGGCCGGCGAAAGCCTGGCGGTGTTCGGCCTCGGCGGCGTCGGTCTGGCCACCGTGCTTGGTGGTGTCGCGGCGGGTGCCAATCCGGTCGTCGGCATCGACCCGGTCGATCACAAGCGGCAGCTTGCCATCGAACTCGGCTGCGCCCGGTCGGCGACGCCCGAGACGCTGGAGCAAGTGAAGAAGGACATCGCGCCGCACGGGTTCGATGTCGCCATCGAGACCGCCGGCAATGTGGAGGCGCTCAAGGCCGCCTATCACGCGGTGCGGCGTGGCGGCCGGGTGATTTCCGTCGGTCTGCCCCATCCGAAGGCGGAGCTCTCGATCTCGCCGGTCTCGCTGGTCGGCGACGGCAAGACGCTGACCGGCAGCTATATGGGCTCGGCCATCGGCCGCCGCGACATTCCGCGCCTCATCGGCCTGTGGCGGGCCGGCCGGCTGCCGGTGGACCGGTTGCTGACCTCGGTCAATCCGCTCTCCGACATCAACCTTCTGATGGACCGGTTGGCCGACGGCACGGCGGTGCGTCAGGTGATCAAACCGCACATGGACAGCGAAGGCTGACGGGCAGGACGATGAGCAATCCGCTGGAAGCGCTGGCTGCATTCCACGCGGGCATTCCTCTGCAGGAGCGATTTGCAGCGCTTGCCGATGCGGCCGCCTATCGCAATCTGCCGGACGGCTGGGTCGTCGGCGCCGCTGACATCGTCGGATCCACCAAGGCAATTGCCGAAGGACGTTACAAGACCGTTAATACGGTCGGCGCGGCGGTGATTTCCGCCCAGATCAACGCTTTCGAGGGGGCAGCATTGCCATTCGCCTTCGGCGGAGACGGGGCAGTTTTCGCGTTGCCCGGCGCGCTCGCCGAAACCTCCGCCAAAGCGTTGGGCGAGGTCATGCGCTGGGCCGACACCGATTTCGGACTGTCGCTGCGCGCCGCGGTGATTCCGATCGACGACATCCGAAGCGCCGGCTGCGAAGTCGCGGTTGCCCGCTACCGCGCGTCACCAGGCATCGAATACGCCATGTTCGGCGGCGGCGGGGTGCGCTGGGCCGACGATCGCATGAAAGCAGGCGACTACGCCGTCGCCATGGCGCCATCCGGCGCTTTTCCCGACCTGACCGGCCTCTCCTGCCGGTGGACACCGATGCGCAGCCGTCACGGCAAGATCCTGTCCCTGCTGGTCTTGCCCGAGACGGCCGATTTCACCGATGCCCACGCAGCGCTCTACCAGGATGTCATCGCGCTCGCCCGCGAGCTGGAGCGCGGCGGCCATCCGGTTCCCGCCGAAGGCCCCGGCTTCGTGTGGCCGCCGGAAGGCCTTGCGCTGGAGGCCCATGCGAGCCGCGGCAAGCGGCCGCTGTCGCTTCGCAAGGCACAATTGCTGATGGAGACCTTCATTGCCCTGATCTTTTTCAAGACCAAGGTCAAGGTCGGCTCCTTCGATCCGATGCACTATGTCTACACCTCGGGCATCAATGCCGACTTCCGCAAGTTCGACGACGGGCTCAAGATGACCATCGATTGCGACGCCGCCACACGCGGTCGGCTTGAGGAGCGGCTGTCCGCCGCGGCGGCGCTGGGGCTGGTCCGCTTCGCCATCCACGAGCAGGACGAAGCGATCATGACCTGCATCGTACCTTCGGTGACCGCCGACGATCACATCCATTTCGTCGATGGCGCGGCCGGCGGTTATGCACGGGCTGCCGAGCAATTGAAGTCCCGCAACGGTTGAGTTCACCCGCAAACACTCTAACCTGCTGACAGACAGGGGCGAATCGATGTCGAGCGGTTCAGGATATGCGGCGAGGCTGCCGCTCTGGGTGCTGATCGGGGCGGTGCTAGGCATCGCCACGGGGCTGCTGTTCGGCGCCGATGCCGCCGTGCTGCGACCGGCCGGCACGACCTATGTGCGGCTGATGGAAGTGGTCGTCTTTCCCTACATCATCAGCTCGCTGCTGCACGGCCTCGGCCGCCTGTCGCCGGAGATGGCTTGGCGTCTGTTTCGCTGCAGCTGGCGCATCTATCTCGGCGTCTGGGGCCTGACGCTGCTGGTCATCTTCCTCATGGCGTTGTCCATACCGCCGGTGCCGCCGCCCAGCCTGATCGAGGCCGATGCGCCACAGACCGGCCTCGACCTGCTCGATTTGCTGATCCCCGCCAACCCGTTTGTCGACCTGGTGGAAAACCACCTGCCGGCCATCGTGATCTTCTCCATCGTCTATGGCGTCGCCATTCAGCGGGTGAAGGACAAGGAAGCCTTCCTGTCCATCCTCGACCTGATACGCAATGCCAGCGTCACCATCTGGAACTGGATCGTACTGCTGGCGCCGCTCGGCGTTTTCGCCCTGTTCGCCGACACGGCCGGCACTGTCGCGCTGACCGAGCTGGCGGACCTGTCGCTCTATCTCATCGCCATGATCTGCGGGACGGCGATTCTCGCCTTCTGGATCCTGCCGTCGGTGATCTCGGCCCTGTGCCCGATGAGCACCCGCGAGGTGCTGCGTGAATTGCAGGGCGCTCTGGTCATCGCCGTCGTCACCTCACTCTCGGTCGCGGCTCTGCCCTTCATCCAGCGGGCCGCGGAGCGCCTGGCCGAAAGGGTCGGCATCGACGATCCGGAGCGCAAGGAGATCATTCAGACGACCATTGCTGTCAGCTATCCGCTGGCCCAGCTCGGCAATTTCTTTATCTGGCTTTTCGTCCTGTTCGGGGCTTTCTATTTTCGCATCTCGCTGCCCGCCGGGGATCAGATTGCGTTGCCGTTCGTCACGCTGGTGTCGGGCTTCGGCTCGCCCTCGTCATCGATCGATGCCGTTGCTTCGCTAACCGGGTGGCTGGGTTTCCCGGACCGCGCCACCAATCTCTATGTCGGCATGATGACCATCACCCGCTACGGCCAGGTGGTGGCGTCGGTCATGGGGTTCGCCTTCGTGACGCTGCTTGTCACCATGACCTATTACCGCAAGATCTCGTTGCGGATTCCGCGTCTGGTCTGGTCGCTCGCCGTTGCGGCCGGCGCGGTCTTCCTGACCACCGCCGCAGCCCGGGTGGTGCATGACAACGTCGTTCAGCCGGGCGAGATTCCCTATCTCGCCTATCGCCTTGAACCTGATGTGACCGAGGGGATCCGGGTGACCGTGGAAAAGCCTGAGGACGCGCCGGCAGCCGCCAGCGAGGGTTCGGCACTGCCCGTTTCCGGCCAGACCATCCTCGACCGCATCGAGAGCACCGGTGAAATCAGGGTCGGTTTCAATCCGCACATCATCCCGTTCAGCTACCGCAATGACCGTGACGAACTCGTCGGTTTCGACATCGCCTTTGCCTATCAATTGGCCCGCGACCTCAACGTCCACTTGCGCCTGATTCCGTTTACCTGGGACAGTCTGCATTCGGACCTGGAAAACCGCCGGCTCGATCTGGCGCTTTCCGGCATCTATGCCACCAATGACAGGCTGCAGCGCTTCAATGTGTCGGTGCCGTATCTGCAGAGTCCGATCGCTTTCATCGTCCGTGCACCCTATGCCGACCGCTACCTGAGCCGGGCCTCGATCGACGCATTGGACGGTCTGACGATCACCGTGTTCGACGACCCGGTGATGAACGCGCTGGTGCAGCGGCTGTTTCCGACTGCCACCATCAAGATCGTGTCGGACTACGATGTCCTGCCGCAACATCCGGAACTGCAGGCGGCGATTTGGACCAAGGCGCAGGCCCGGGCCTGGGCAGCGCCGCGCAAGCAATACTCCGCCGTGGTGCCGAGGGATGTCGGCGGCCAGATGCTCATTGCCTATCTGATGCCACCGGACGCCGACCAGTTTACCAATTTCATCAACTATTGGCTGCGGGTACAGAACGCCAGCGGCTTCACCGCCCGCATGGAACGCCGCTGGATCGAGGGCAAGAACGAGACGATCCGGCGCCGCCGCAACCATGTTGCCGATTGGCTGCGCGGCGAACGCGACCGGTAGGTCTCTCAGGCGAAATTCTCACCAATATACTGAGCCGACCGGCAGGCGAGAGCCAGCATGGTCAATGTCGGGTTCTCCGTGCCAATGCTCGGCATCGATCCGCAGCCGCAGAGGAAGAGATTGTCGTGGCCGAAAGCCTGCTGGTATGAGTTGACAACCGAATCCGCGGAGCTCGTGCCCATGATGTGGGTCCCGCAGAGATGTCCGGCGCCCTGGTAATTGTAATGGGTGCCGTTATAGAGGAACTGCGCAGCCGATGACTCGTTGAAGGTCGTATGCTCGGTGGCGTCCAGCAGGCCCATGATGTTCGACGCCGCTTCCTTGGCCGTTTCGAAACCCTTCATCGTGTATTCGTCGAGATCGTAGGTGAGTTCCGGACGCGGTATTCCGAGGTTGTCGGTATAGAAGCTCGAGAGCCGGACCCGGTTTTCGGCCCAGGCCGGCTGCTCGACCAGAAAGGCCATTCGGAACTGACGCGTGAGAATGCTGTTCAGACGCGACTGGTAGTCGGCATTGCCCAGGATCAGGCTGGCTCCCGTATTGGTTCCGCCGTTATTGGTGCCGTAGAGATAATCCCGACCGGAAGTGTAGGGATCGGTTACGGGCCAGTTCCAGGCTTCGTTGCCGATTTCGATGCGCCACGGCGCGCGACTTGACCGGAAATCGCCGGTCCTGAGATTTTCCACGCCGGATGTCGAGATCGGGCCGCGATAGCCGAAGCAGGGCGTGGTCGTCGGCATCAGGCCCCAGGCCAGATAGGTCGGATGGTCCATCAGGTTGCGGCCGACCTGATCGGACCGGTTGGCGATGCGTTTGCCGGTCACCGCCGCCGAGTTCAGCAGGATTTTGGCGTTCTCGATCGCATGCGCCGCCAGGACGACGACCGTCGGCTTGGTGGAATAGTCGATGGAGATCGTTCCTTCGCCGGTCTTTCCGGAAATCGCCGGAACAGCGGTCGATTCGTAGACAAGGTAGTGCACCGTGTCGACCCGGCCGTCGCCGTCGACGTCGATATAGTCGACGACCGATTTCGAGATCATGTCCACATTGCCGGTGTCCATGGCCAGGTTGAGGGTGAACTGCGGATCGTACTTGGCCTGAATCGGGCAGATCGGCGTGCAGTTGGTGTTGCCGTGGCAGACCCGCCTGTTCATGTAGGGTTCGGCGTTGCGTCCTGCCGGGGTCTGCGAAACGAAGGCTGTCGTACCGTTGTCGGCGGTCAAGGGCCGTCCCGTAACGGCCTTCGAAAACAGCAGATCCCAGTAGCTCGTTGGTACGGGCTGCATGGGATAGCTGTAGTCGTCGGTAAACTGCTGCTCCCCGGCCTGCGTCCACTCGCTGCCGACTGCCGTATTCTGCTGATCGACGTCCGAGGAAACGCCGATCAGGTATTCGGCCTGGTTGTAGTAGTCCGTCAGATCGTCATATCCGATAGGCCAGTTGCGCCCGACGCCATAGTCGGTCTGCGTCGAGAGATCTTCCGGAGACATGCGCAGACAGGTCCCCATCCAGTGATTGCCGGTTCCTCCCGCCAGGCGTTCATAGGTGCTGGTGAACGGCTTCGAGCCGGTCGTGTAGGTCAGGTAGGACCGCTCGGGGAGATATTGGAAGTGGCCGACGGTATCCCGGGTCCAGCCATTGACCAGATCCTGGATGGTGGCGCGCGGCGCGTTCACTTCTTCCGGCGGCACGTCCAGGAATGTCGCGTTGTCATTGGGAGGGTAGGGCGAGGAAGGCGATTTGAACGTGTTGAGAAAGAAGTTCTCCATGTAGTCTTCGCGGCTGCGCTCGATACCGGGCCCCGCCTCGATGATCAGCACCTTCTTGTTGTAGGGCTCGGAGCCGAGCACATAGGCCATGTTGGCGCCGGCGAAGCCGGAACCGACGATGATCACGTCGTAGCTCGTGGCAGCGACCGTTTCGTGTGGCGTGTTGTAACCCATGACAGGTCTCCCGTTGCGGACCGCGGTCAGCCGGTCGGGTTCGTGTAGTCGGAAAGGTCGGGTGGCGGCTCGGCCCAGGATCCGAACTTGAAGTGGCTGAACCCCATCGGATGCGCTTGCGCGAAGCGCCAGATCCATCCGTTCTTGTGGGCCCGTGAGGACACGATGAAATCGGTCTGATACGTGTCGCTGATATAGTTTGCCGAGCTTTTGAGATTCTGCACCTCGTAGCCGCCATACCAGACGCCGAACAGCCACATCATCATGGTCAGCCTTGCGGCCGCCCCCGAACTCGAGCCGTTCGGCAGGTTGAGGTCGCTCGCGCTACGCAGAAACAGGTTGGCGATCTGTTGCTGCGAGTATCCCTGCGCCGTGTAGGCCTGGTAGTCGGTCAGCATGTTGGAGACCGCCAGCGGCATGGCCCGGTTGCACAGATCGTAGTACATGTCGGCAAGCGAGATATCGTCCTGTTTCAATTCCGGCACAAGAACGTCTGACGCGATGTCGAGAAGTGCGGCCGAGGCGTCCGTAAAGCTGTCGGGCGCGGTAACGGAAGGGGTTTCCTCGGCGCGTGCCCACATCGGCAGATTGGGCGCCAGCAAGGTCGCGCCGATTGCGCCGGCGCTCTTGATGACGGTTCGGCGGTTCAGATTCATCGGGGCATCTCCTTGTGGAATTCGGGCTGTGGGGTCAGCGCCCGGTTATTTGCCGCCCAGGCCTTTGAGCCACGCCCGCAAGGGTGTCTCGTCCGCGCCGTTCGGCGACTGCGCGCGGCTGAGCGAAAACACGTAGGTCGAGAACGTGCCGTTTGTCATGGCGCCGTCCGCATGGCAGCCGATGCAGCTCGACGAGTTGCGTTGCGCCCCGCCGCTCCTGTTGTAGATCGCGTCCGGGTTCCACGGATCGACGTTGACGAAACTGCCGCTCGGACTGACATTCTGCATCTGATCGGTTTCGGGCACGACATTGCCGTTCGACGTGATGTCGCCCGCGGTGAAGCCCTGGATGTAGGTCTCGATCAGCGAGTTGGGCAGGAAGGTCGGAGTCGGCAGGCCGTCCGGGTAGGCCGGATTGACCTTGCGGACATCATCCTGCCCCTTGAGGGTGACCGTGGGGAATTGGACATCCACCAGAAAGTAATTTTCCCAAACCGTACCGCCGACGCCGTAGGACTGCTGCAGCAGGTCGCGGAAGGCCCTGTTCATCACGATCGCGTATTCGCCGGGCGCGCCATATCGAATGACCGTCGTCGGTGTCAGGTCGGTCCGTTCCGGGTTCCACGGATGATCGGGCACCTGATTGTAGTCGCAGTTCGGCGCGGGAAAGCCCAGATGCGACGGGCAGGTTTCGGGATTGAAGAAGCTGTAGGTTCCCGTCGGCGTGCCGACGCGAAAATCGGCCATCCAAGGGGCATTGTCGATGTGCTCGAAGGTCGACCACACCCATTGTGGCGAACTGTTGGTGCGGTGCACGATATGGAACCCGACCAGAGCCAGCCGCTCGACCGTGCAGCTTTCCTCGACCTGCGGTTCCTGTCCGAAGGCGCCGCCCGCCGCGTTGTAGACATAGCCCTGGATATTGTGGAATTTCGATGCGTCTTCCTGTTCGCTCAGAAGCTTCCAAGCCGCCTTCACCATGATCGAGCCGATATTGGCCCTTTCGACGACATCGGAATAGACACCGCGCGGCCATTGCACCGGGGATCCGCTGTGGTTTGGGTCGTCCGAGTCGAATGCCGCTTGTCCTTCGGGCGTGTAGAGCTCGTTGTCGACGATATAGTCGTACATGGCTTCGTTGAAATTGATCCCGAAGCGTACATATTCGCCGTTCTGATCGACGACCGGCCCCATGCGGTTGGCCTGAATGTACTCGTCTAGCACGTCGGCCCCGCGGGTGGTGTCCGCCTTGGAGATGCGGCCGACCACGACGTGGACGTCGTCCGTGCCCCTGGCACGAGCTTCCTGCTGACAGATTTCCGGCACATCTGCGCCCGATCCGAAGGGCGGAGGCGCAGATCCGTCGGGCTGGAACATGTCTCGCGCCTCGGTGTAGGTCTGCCAAACGGTCGTGTAGGTACCGTCCAGATAGTCGAGGCCCTTGGTCTTGGCGGGAATCGGAACCGGGCCTCCGGATGTTTGCGTCGCCGGAAAATTCAGCGCCAGGAAATCCTGCCACGCCAGGTAGGCATAGGCCTGATACAGCGTTTCATAGGGTCCGTCGGGGGCGCCCGGCAGGATATCGCCGAGGGAATAGCAGTTGTAGGGTGGCGGTCCGAAACAATTCTGCGGCTCGCCATCCTCTGCATTGCCATCATCGATCGGCGGCGCGAGTGCCGCCATTGTCACGGCCGCAACTGCGATGCAAAGGAACTTGGGAAGCGGTTGCAGATAGTGCACAGCGAACTCCTCTCCGCGACAGCGGGATGCGGCCGTTGTCAAACACCGTCTTGCCCCAGATTGAGCCCGGAGTCATGCGAGCCTGCAACTAGAATGTGATGATTTTGGAATAAGTCAACTTCAGATATTGTAACCTCTCGTTGCTGAATCGGCACTGAGGGATAATAAGTTGTATTGGCGTATGAAGGGAGGGGCGTCCTTGTTTTGCCACGAAGCGGTGCGTAAGATCAGCAAGCGCGTCGAAGTGACTGTCGGTGTGCCCATTGCGCCGGAGGAGCTGGCAGGGCTTGGCGACAGGCCCGCGCTGATGGCGGAATTGCGGCGCCGCACCTTCGATCTGGCCGGTCGGCCGGTAGTCGATTGGACGCTGCTTGCAGGAGTTTGACAAGGAACCCGTCGGCGTGGGGCGACGACGAACAGGGGACCGGAGATGCGGATGTCAGGGCCGCGCAGCCAACGGCGGAAGCCGGCGGCATGAGGCGTCTGTTCAGGATCGTCGTGGCGGTGCTCGCCACGCTGTCGGCCGTCGTGCTGTTCTACGCCGCAGCGGCCTATATCTACAGCCGCTTTTTTGTCGAATACGAATACCGCATGGTCGGTTGGCCTGAGAAAGAGGCATTCGGTCCGCCGGTCGAGTGGAAGCCCGACGACCCCTCCCGGGTGCGGATCCTCGCCCTCGAGGGAGGCGGTCTGCTGGGACTGGCAGACCTCGTCATTTTGGAGGCCTTCGAGCAACGCTCGGGCAAGCGCATCCACGAACTGTTCGATTTCGTGTCTGGAACCTCGACCGGCGCCATCATCGCGACGCTGCTGCTCTACCCCGACGAAAAGACCGGGAACCCGCCGACCGCGGCCGAAGTGGCGCGGGAATATCAGGCGTTGGGCGGCAGGATCCTGTCTGCGCCGCTACACCACCGGATCCTGACTGCTGACGGGTTTCTCGGCCCTCGCATGCGGAACCATGCGCGGATCCTTGCCTCGGAAGATGCGTTCAGCAAGGGAACGTTTCGCGACCTTCTGCGTCCCGCCATGTTCCCGTCTTTCTCGCAGCGCGAAGCGGGTCTCAAGATGTTCCACAACTGGCACCCGGATCAGGCCAATCTCTATCTGGCACCACTCGTATCGGCGGTCACCAGCGCGCCAACCTACTTCCCGGCGGTGCTGCTGACGGGGAACACGCAGGAGGAAGACTTTCTTGCCGACGCCGGATTGATGCTCAACGCGCCGGGCGATATTGCCTATCTTCATGCCCGGTCCAACGTTCCGGATGCCGACGAGTTCATCGTCGTCAGCCTGGGAACCCACTGGGATTTCAGCGTTTCGGACTACACCAGCGTTCGCGGCGGCATTCTGCAGTGGATCAATCCTCTGCTGGCGATGATTTTTCGCGGTGAGGCCAGCATCAGCAGGCTATCACTCGAACGCCACAGGCTGTTTCAATCGGATGTGGACGTCGTCTCCTACCAGCTTGACCCGGTGGTTCCCACCTATGTCGACGGTTTCTCCGCCGATCCGGACCAGATCGACCTCATCGTCGAAGCGGGCGATCGGGCCGTAAAGAAGCAATCGCAACAGATCGACGAGATCATCAAGCTTCTGACCCGCAAAGACGGTGGTTTGCCCAGCCAGCCGGCGAAGGACTGATCAGGCTGTCTTCGGACCCTTCAGGTCGCGAGCGGCCCGGATCAATCCGTCAGTTGCCTGGCGGCTAGAGCGTAACCGCCTCCGGCGCCGTCGACGAAATGGATGTGGTCGGAAGCCGTCACCGACGGTGCCACGCACGTCATCAGCGCTTCGTCCTGCAGATGCATGCCAAAGCGTACCGTTCCCCTTTGCGTCGCGGACTCCAGCAAAGCACGCAGCCGGTCGATCGTCGGCAGCGGGCAATCGGCAGTGATAAGAAGTCCGTCTTCGAACTTGCGGTAGTCGGTGTTGCTGGCGATTTCGCGCCGGTAGCGAGCCGGGTCGAAGCGTCCGAGCCGCAGCCCGGTGCGGAACAGGGCCCAGGCGAACACCGCCATCCCGACCACCGCCGGAACACGCAAGGGTCGAACGAAGCCTGCTGGGACGCGAAACTGCAGCCAAAGTGATTGTCTTCGGATCCGCGCCTCGGGCCCGCGTGCCGGTACCGGGTTGAACGATTTGCTCGATTCCAGCAGCTCGATGACCTTGGCCGCGATTCCGGCAAACTGCCGTGGGGTCGCCGCCTCACCGTGTTTGACGATCAGCGAGACGATCTTGCCGCGCTCGGCCGGTATGGAACCCCATTGGCACGACAAACCGGTGAGATCCGGATCGGCGCCGCCATGATCGGCGTCGAAACCGATCGCGCCGCACTTCAGTTGATTGCCGGCCCAGGCCATGCCGCCGCCGTCGAACATCGCATAGCGAACGTCGTCCGATGCCTTCCAGAAGGCCGTGCGCAGATCGTAACCGGCCTCGCGGATCGTTCGGACCGTTACCTTGCCGACCCGCAGTTCGACGTCCAGATCTCGACTGGCCCAGCGGGCAACCCGGGCGAGAACTTGTCGGGCGCGGTCGGCTTGCTGCGGTGGAACGACAAAACCGGCACCGTCGCCGCCGAAAACGAACAGGTTGAGCGCTCCGCCGAGCGCGTTGGAAGCCGCGCATATGGTTGCTGCGCCGGCCAAATTGACCGCTTTGTATCGACCCGCTTCGATCGCCGCGGTTGAATCGACCACGTCGGACAGAAAGACCACCCAACTGTCGGGCACCGGCACATATCGGGTCGGTTCGGCGACATCGGCGAACCGGGTCAGGACGGGGAGGGCTTCGAGCTTCATGGGTTTCCCTGCTTCGCAGTGACGGGGTTTCTACGCATTGGCAGCAATGCGGGATTACCGAACACGCGGAAGTGATGGCAGGGCAATGAACTGAACCGGCCTTGCACCAGCGCTTTCAATCGTCCGAACGCGGCGGTACACATCGGCCGGCGACACGGATCAACGAGGAAGCCGTTCGATGATACTGGCCGTATCCTTCATTTTGCTGGTTGCAGCCGTCCTGCTGTTGCTGGCCGGCTGGCGGCGTCTATCGGTGGCAATCGTGCTGCTGTTGTTGCTCGTGCTCGGCCTGGCCGGCACGTCGCCACTGCCGCAGCGGCTGCTTTCCGAATTGCAGGAGCCGTATGTCGACCTGCCGCCGCCCGACTGGCGCGCGCGCAACGCCATCGTGGTGCTCGGCTCCGGCACGGTCGAGATCGGCCGTGAGACCAATCCGAGCCTCACCGGATTCGGCCGCATCGAGACAGCAGTTGCGGCCTGGCGCGGGTGCAGGCAAGCGGGGCACGTCTGCGTCATTGTCGTGAGCGGTGGCGATCCGCTCGACAAGGGCGTTGCCGAAGCGGATGTCTTTGCCGATTCGCTGCGCCAACTGGGCGTGCCGGAAGCCGATATTATGCGCGACCCGCAAAGCAACAATACGTTCGAGAACGCCAGGCTGACCCACCGGCTTCTGTCCGGGCGCGATTTCGACAGGGTGTTCCTGGTCACCTCCGGCTACCATATGCAGCGCAGCCTGCTGTTCTTCCGCCACTTTGGCCTCAATCCGCAGCCGCTGCCGGCCCTGATGCTTCAGGCCGGGCCGACCTGGCTGCCGGTCGCCGGCAATGTCGTCACCGCCGATGCCGTCCTGCACGAGTATCTCGGCTTGTTGCAATACCGGATCTACAATGCACTGGGCTGGAACCCGCCGGCGATCGACAGGCAGAGCTAGCCCTGGGCTAGGGCGCAAGCTTCAGGCGCCGCGCTCCAGGAAGTGCCTGGCACGCTCGTCGCTGGGAATGCGAAAGGCGATGGCCGGCCGCGACCGGCCGTCGATGTCGACCGATGTCGCGAACGCTTCGACGTATCCTTTCCGCGCCAGCAGGTGGGTGGCCGATATGGTTCTGTCGATCGACAGCGACAAATGGGCGGCAAGAGCGTCGCAGGTCGCGTCGAACTGCCGGTGGTTGAAATGCCGAATGGCGAGCAGAACGGCCAGTTGGTCGGCGGTGCGGCTGTCGTTCTGCGCCGGCGGTTGCGGCAGGCGACCGAAAAGCGACAGGATCTGAGGCTGATCCGGTTCGTCTTTCGCCATGGCGTTGGAACTACCCCCGATGACCTTTCGCAACCGCCTTGCGCAGCGCTGCCAGTTCGGGAGTTTCCCGCACCCGCAGCACATAGGCATGGCCGCGCCCTTGCCGGTTTCGAACCCGCTCGCGCTCGACCAGACCACGCTCGACCAGGCGTAGCACCAACCTGCTCGTTTGCGCCGTCCCCAAACCGAAAACGTCGCCGAGACGCTGTGTCGTCAACGGCTCCTCATGATCCTGAAGGGCATTGATGGTCAGCAGTATGGCGACCTGCTGCAGGCGTGCAGCCGGCGTCTCTTTTTCAAAGACGGTGTCGACGATCTGCTTCACCAGATGCCAAATCAGTTCATCTTCCGGTTGCATCGGTTTTAACTTCTTTATATAGGGACGTCTACCATTAATTGGTCGCTAACCCTATTTTCTGATTTTGCAGGAAACCGCTCAAGTGGCGATTGCCGATGCGGTTAACGCCAACAGCGTGGCTTTTGAAGAAAACACCGACTGGTCACGGTCCATTACACTGGCTGAAATCGGCTCAATCGTATCGAGACGGAATGGACGACGCCGGGGGGAGTCGTTGGTCCTTTTCACTGACGGGTTGCCATAGCGGCCGGTCTTTAAGTCAATTGCGTTGCGTCAGGTGGCGGATAATCTACTCGGCCAGTGCCGCGTATACCTTTGCCCATCGTGAAACGCTGTTATCGTGAAGGCTCGCAACGACCGGATTGAGCCGACCAACGTTGAAAATCCTCCAACGACAGAAGAACTGCCACGTCCTTTCCGCTTCTTGCGATCGGTTCGGGCCATATTGAGCAATTGGTCGAACTTCTTACTCGCGTCTGATGCTGTAACGGGTCGCATGTGCCGCTCGTGACTACCTGCAGTGGTTCCTGGGACAGGAGTTCGTATTGGTCCAATCATGCCACCGGCTGAGTTGGTCCACCACAATCAAATTATCCGCCGGATCGTTCCTGCACCGCCCCGGCGCGTTTCCAGCTGTTCCGATCGCTCTGCCGGCCACCTACCTGCATCGGGAGGGCGCGCGCGGGGCGCGTCCAACGGTGGAGGAATTTCATCATGCAGCACTTTCGCATTTCGCGCCGGGCCGCCTTGCTGGCCGGCACCGCGGCAATCGCGGCGACGGCGTCCGGTCTGCCGGCGGCCGCCCAGACCCAACCGCCGGTCTCCGGCGGATTGCCGATTTCGGCTGATTTCCCGTTTGAAAAGAAGACCGTCGAGATCAACGGATCGCCTATCGCCTATCTCGACGAGGGCAGCGGCCAGCCGGTGCTGTTCCTGCACGGCAACCCGACCTCGTCCTATCTCTGGCGCAACATCGTTCCCCATGTCGTTGCCGCCGGCTATCGCGCCGTGGCGCCGGATCTGATCGGCATGGGCGACAGCGGCAAGCCGGATATCGGCTATACGCTGCCCGACCACATCGCCTATATGGACGGCTTCATCGAGGCGCTGGATCTGAACGACATAGTGCTGGTCATTCACGACTGGGGCTCGGTGATCGGCATGCGCCACGCCCGGTTGAACCCCGATCGTGTCGCCGCTCTCGCCTTCATGGAAGCCATCATCCCGCCTGCCATGCCGATGCCGAGCTACGAGGCCATGGGTCCGCAGATGGGGCCGCTGTTCCGTGACCTGCGCACGCCGGATGTCGGCGAGATGCTGGTGCTCGACGGCAACTTCTTTGTCGAGAAAATTTTGTCCGACATGGGCGTCGTGCGGACCTTGAGCGAAGCGGAGATGGCCGCTTACCGCGCACCCTACGCGACGCGGCAGAGCCGCCTGCCGACGCTGCAATGGCCGCGCGAAGTGCCGATCGGCGGCGAGCCGGCTTTTTCCGAGGCCGAAGTGCTGAAGAACGGTGAGTGGCTGATGGCGAGTCCGATTCCCAAGCTGCTGTTCTACGCCGAGCCCGGAGCGCTGGCGCCGAAACCGGTGGTCGACTATCTGACCGCCCATGTGCCGAACCTGGAGGTACGGTTTCTCGGCACCGGCACCCATTTCCTGCAGGAGGACCATCCGCATCTGATCGGCCAGGGTCTTGCCGACTGGCTGCGCCGCAACCGGCCCGGCGCCTCCTGACAAAGGCTGTCAGGAGGCCGGCCACTGTAACCTTTACGGGTAACGCGGCATCCCCGATGTTACGCAACTGTGATCGGCCTGACCTGTCCATGCCGCCGCCGCGCCTTATTTCAATCGGATGATTCAAGGCGCGGCATTCGCAATCGGTGCGGTCGTCAATGACCGAGTGGGAACGGCAACTTCCTGAAAAGGCGACGAAAAGGAGAGCGTTGACCTGACAAGACGGCAGTGCATGCACCTCCGAAATCAATTGGGACCCGAGAAACGTGAAGCTCAAACACCACGCCGCACCCGCAACCGAAACGGGTACTTCTTTCTATAACGCCGTTCGCGCCCGCAGCGAGGCGCTGGTCGAGGGGCTGAGCCCCGAGGACATGACGCTGCAGTCGATGGAAGACGCCAGTCCGGCAAAATGGCATCTGGCGCACACCAGCTGGTTCTTCGAGGAGTTCATCCTCAAGCCGCGCGTCTCCGGCTACGTATCGCCGGATGAGCGCTTCGCTTTCCTGTTCAACTCCTACTACGTCCAGGCAGGGCCGCGCCACACCCGCTCGAAGCGCGGCATGCTCTCGCGCCCGCTGGTCTCCGAAGTGCTCTCCTACCGGGCCCATGTGAACGAGGCGATGCGCTCCTTGCTCGAGGAGGACCGCGAGGACATCGGTGAAATTCGCGACCTGACGGAACTCGGCTGCCATCACGAGATGCAACATCAGGAACTGTTGGTCACCGACCTCCTGCACGCGCTGTCGCACAATCCGCTGCTGCCGGCCTATCGGGCGCCCGAGCCGATCAAGTTGTCGACCGAACGGCCGCTCGGCTGGATCGACCACGAAGGCGGTCTGACGGAGATAGGCCATGACGGCGACGGCTTCGCCTATGACTGCGAGGGCCCGCGCCACCGGCTGTGGCTCGATCCATTCCGGCTGGCTTCCAGACCCGTCACCAACCGCGACTGGATCGCCTTCATGGAGGATGGCGGTTATCGCACCGCGACGCTGTGGCTGTCCGACGGCTGGGCCTGCAGCCAGCGCGAAGGCTGGGACGCACCGCTTTACTGGTGGCGGCAGGACGATGAATGGTGGAGTTATTCGCTGCGCGGCGCGCAGCCGGTCAACCTCGATGCGCCGGTGGTGCATGTCAGCTACTACGAGGCTGATGCCTATGCCCGCTGGGCCGGCAAGCGGCTGCCGAGCGAGGCGGAATGGGAAGTGGTTGCCCGCGACCGACCGATCCGCGGCAATTTTCTCGAAAACGCCAATTACCGCCCGATGCCATCCGAGATCCGTTCGCTCAAGGCCGATATGGAAACCGGCGAGCAGTTCTGGGGCGACGTCTGGGAATGGACGCAAAGCCCGTTCACGCCCTATCCCGGTTTCCGCCCGCCGGAAGGGGCGATCGGCGAATACAACGGCAAGTTCATGTGCAACCAGTTCGTGCTGCGTGGCGGTTCCTGCGCCACGCCGGTCGCGCAGATGCGCCCGTCCTACCGCACCTTCTTCTATCCGCATCAGCGTTGGCAGATGCTGGGATTGCGGCTGGCCGAAGACGGCGAGCGTGCCAACGCGACGCGGACGACCCAGCGGGCAGCCGCGCCGTCTGGCAGCTTCGCCGGGTCGATCCTCGCCGGCCTGAAGGCCGACCGCAAGACCATCGAAAGCAAGTGGCTCTACGACGCCCGGGGCTCGCGCCTGTTCGACCGCATCACCGAGCTGGACGACTACTATCCGACGCGCACCGAGACGGGCATCCTCGAGGCGAGGGCGACGGACCTCGCTGCGCACGCGCCGGAGGGCGCGGCTCTGGTCGAACTCGGCAGCGGGTCCAGCGTCAAGACGCGGCTGCTGCTCGACGCCCTGCCGCAGCTGGCAGCCTATGTGCCCGTGGATATTTCCGCCGAGCACCTGACGGATGCGGCGCAGCAGCTGGCAACCGACTACCAGGCACTCGAGGTGCATCCGGTGGTGGCGGATTTCACCGGCGAGTTCGATCTGCCCGAGACCTTCGGCGGTGTGCCCAAACTGCTGTTCTTCCCCGGCTCGACTATCGGCAATTTCGAGGTCGAAGCGGGTGTCGAACTGATGCGCCGCTTGCGTGCGCTGGACAATGTTGCGGCGTTCATAGTCGGTATGGATCTCGTCAAGGACCGGCAGACGCTGCTGCGTGCCTATGATGACGGCGAGGGTGTGACGGCGGAGTTCAACCTCAACCTGCTGACCCGCATCAATCGCGAACTCGGTGCCGATTTCGACCTGACCGCCTTCCGTCACAAGGCGCGCTGGAACGAGACCGAAAGCCGCATCGAGATGCACCTCGTCAGTCGCGAAAACCAGGCCGTCACCGTCGGCGGCGAGTCCCTGCAATTCGCCGAGGGCGAGACGATCCATACTGAGAACTCGCACAAATACACGCCCGAACGGTTCGAGGAACTGGCCGGTCGGGCCGGTTGGCAGCTGACCGAGCTGTGGACCGACGACAATCACCATTTTGGTGTGGCGGTGCTGACCTGAAGCGTATCGCGTGTCGGCAGTACGAAGCCGGTTTCGCCGGCGGTTCCCATCGGAGCCGCCGGCGATTGCTTGTTTGCGCGGTATTGTCACATGCGCCTGCTATTCGTCGCGTTGCGGTTGCCCATTGCCGCAAGCCTGCTAAAACCCCATGTGTGCACTGCAGCATGCGAAAGCGACCTGCCGGATCGTACGGCAATCAACTCCATGAGGAACAAGCGGCATGAACGACAACGAGACCGGCGCAGAACATTCCACCTTCAGCGAACGCGTGAAGGCGGCGCGGGAGGCACAGCACCTCACGCGAGAGGAACTGGCTGCGCGGCTCGGCCTGACCCCGAAGACGATCGGCGCTTGGGAATCCGGTGCGGCGACGCCGCGGTCCAACAAAATGCAGATGCTGGCGGCCATCCTCAATGTCTCCCTGCGGTGGCTGATCAGCGGGATCAGCGAGACCGCGCAGGAACGTGTCCAGGAAGCGAAGGAACCCGTCCGGGGCGATACGCTGCGCGAAATCCTCGTCGAAATGCGCGAGTTGAAGTCGGAACTCACCGATTCGACCAGGAAGCTGAACAGGCTGGAAAAGCAGCTCGAAGAGGCGCTTTAGGCTCTCCTGTCGCAACTCTGCATCAGATCCAGCGGCGGACCCTGTTCTTGTAGTCGGTATAGGTGTCGCCGAATTTGCCTTCCAGATAGCGCTCCTCGCGGGCGATGACGTAGATCTGGATGAAAACCAGCGCGGGAATGACCATCACCAAAGCGCCCAGGCTTGCGCCGCAGACGGCGATCCCCGCCTGTGCGACCGCCATGCCGAGATAGATCGGGTTGCGCGAATAGCCGTAGACGCCGGTGGTCACCAGCGCCGTCGTCGGATGCCAGGGTTCGACATTGGTGCCGGCGCGTCGGTGGCCCACCGATCCGGCCAGCACCAGCCATATTCCGGCGATGGTGATAACGCCGCCCACCACGAGCGGCCCGACACCGGTCGGCTGGCCGATGAACCAGGGCGAATCCCACCAGAGGCCGATCAGCAGCGCAGCCAGGAAAACCAGCGGCGGCGGTACCTTGATACCGGCGTTGTCAGTCTTGTCCATGGCCCCAACAGATAAGGCCGACAGTTGATTGGTCAAGCAGTCGTGTGCCCCGGAAAAGTCGGAATCTGATCCCCATTTCCGGGGCAGCACAGGACGGTGGGCGGGCCGGCCGATACCAACAGAAGGAGTCCCATCATGCGTCTGATGCTCGTCACCCTGACAGCCGTCGCAGGCCTGACTGTGCCGGCGCTGGCCAACACGCTTATGGTCGGCAACAAGTTCGATGGCACCGTCAGCTTTATCGATCTGGAATCCGGTGATGAAATCGCCCGGTCCGTGACCGGCGGTTCGCCGCACGAACTGGCGCTTTCGCCGGATGGCGAGACGGTTGTCGTCGTTTCCTATCTTGAGGAAGGGTATGTCGGCGAAGAACTCAACGTCTTCGATGTTGCCACCGCCAATCTGCGCGACACCATTTCCATCGCGCCGCACCAGGCACCGCATGGAATTGCCTGGCTTGCCGGCTCCAACGATGTAATCGCGACAACCGAAGAGACCCGCGACGTCATTCGCGTCGATATCGATCGCGGCAAGGTCACGGGCGTCGCGCCGACGGATCAGGAAGGCTCGCATCTGCTCGCCGTTTCGCCGGATTTCGAAACCGCATTCGTCACCAGCCGTGGTTCGGATACGCTGAGCGTCATCGATACGGAAACCATGCGCCTGCGTCAGACGATCGAAGCGGGCGAGGGGCCCGAGGCCGTCGATGTCAGCCCTGACGGACGGACATTGTGGGTCGGCAACAACCGTTCGGAAGACATCTACATTTTCGATATCGAGACGATGGATCGTCTGGCTCATATCGAAGCCGGTTTCCTGCCGATCCGGGTCCGCTTCCATCCGGAAGGCCACGCCGTGGCTGTCGCCGATCTCCGAGAGGACCGTATCGTCGTCTATGATGCGAACTCACACGACAAGATCGCCGAAGTCGATCTCAAGACGGCGGGTGCCAGGACACCGGCTTCGTTGCTCTTCGCTCCCGACGGCACCTCGCTGTTCGTCGGCGCTCAGGCAAGCGGCAATGTGGTCGAGATCGACACGCGCGACTGGACTGTCAGCCGTGTGCTGTCCGCCGGAGAGGGCGCCGATGGTCTCGCCTACAGCGACATCGCCATGAAGGTCTGAGGCCTTCGGCCGGGCCGGGTCAGTTGAGCAGGAACTCCCCGTCGATCTTGCGCCACTCGCCCGGCTTGATCAGATGTTGATGCGTGTAGGCCACCGAATGGATCGGTCCGTCCAGCTTCTCCTGCCAGAAATCCAGGAAACGAAACAGCTTCGGAAAGTCCGGAGCCAGATCGTAGTCCTGCCACAGATAGGTTTGCAGAACCTGCTTGAAATCCGGCATACGGTAGTAGATCTGGGCGGTCGTCAGACCGTGCCCGGCCAGCATCAACTCGATCTCTCTTGTGCTCATGCGGTCCTCATTTGCCGTTTCCCCTGAAACCATGATGCCAGATTCGAGCCCGTTGTCAAAATCAGAGTTTCTTGAAATGCGAGTGATAACAATATGTTAGCACTCAAATCAGGCGAGTGCTGATGGTGAATCTACTGTCGTCACGGGGACTGTTTCAGCCGGTTCGACAGGTTTCGGATCGACATTGCGGCGAGACATGCTATCCGTGGTTGAGTTATGCCGAAAAACAACCGGCATATTGTCCAGCGCGTTATCGACCGGTGTGAACCGATGCTGAACCTGCTTCGCAATACGATCCTGCGACCGCGACCGACCATCGGTCCCGACGACATGGAATGGCAGCTTGAAGCCTGGGGCTGGCTTCTGGACAATCTCGGCGGAATTGCCGGGCTTGCCGCATATCCGATCAAGCTGCCATCGCGTTCCGATTTCCCGCCGTCCGGCAAATCGGGCCTTGCGCACGTGGACAGCGTGTTCGAACAGGTGGCGAAGTGTTTTGGCGTCGACGCAAGAAACTTCCAGCTGGAACTGCAGGAGCCGGATGTCGATCCGCTGGTCACCCCCACGGCGGCGGTGATCGATGCACCGAGCAGCCCGTTGGGGACCTACCAACCGAGCGATGGCCGCCACCTGATTACCGTCAACCCGAAGTCCCTGGCCGATCTCGAGCAACTGATTGCGGTTCTCGCGCACGAGATCTGCCATCCGATCCTGCTCACCATTTCCGAAGAGCCGCCGGGCGGTCCTGAAGCGGAAGAGTTCGCCACCGACCTGGCGATGGTGTTCTTCGGTTTCGGCATTTTCGGCGCCAACACCGCTTTCGTTCATCGGCAGTACCAGGATGCCGCGACGGGCTCGCAAGGGTGGTCGATCAGCCGTTCTGGTTACCTGTCGCAGAACGAATGGGGATTCGCCCTCGCGGTCAGGCAGCTTCTGTTGCCCGAAACCGAGGATAGCTGGTCCCGTCACCTTGTGGACGGGCCGTTGGCGAATTACCGCAAGAACCTCAAATACCTGAAGAGCAATCCGCAACTTGTCGAGGATCTGCACCGCCCGACTTGAACGGCGGATTGCACCGCATCCCCGGGATAATACAGGCAACAAAACGCTGGTCGGGCAGGACGAGCCGCGCAAACGCGACCGTCCCGACGGGCAACCGCAGCGCCGACGTGGATGGGCGCCGAACACTGAAGTGCCCGCCGGTTCGCTGTCCCGACCGGAGCCATCCCTGACCAGTACAAATAGCGTTCGATCGGTCTCCGGCAAGCACCGTTCGCTGCCGGACAAGACCGGCTTTACAATTCTTTACCAAGCGGCAAAGCGCTCGAAACAGGCGCGCACCATATCCTCTTTTGCCGACGTACGGCCGCCCCGGCCGTGCCGGCGAGACGAGGGAAACCACACCATGAATTCGAAATCGAGCCATCCGTTTCTGCGCACGGCTTCCGCCGGCGGGATCTTCCTTTTGAGCTTCACACTGCTGACCGCCTTCGCTCAGGCCCAGACGAAACCCGGTCTTGTCGAGCAGGGCGCTGCTGTCCAGCGGGCTGCGACGGAACTGCAACTTTCTTCCGAACAGGAAGCGGCCTTTGTCCTGATTGTCGGCGACTTCCGCGATGCGGTGGAAGCGACCATGGAGAAATACAATTACGATCCCGAGGAAGGCCGGCCGCCCCTGCGCTTTTCCATGGCCATCCGGTCCGACATGAAGAGGAACGTCGCCCAGATGGAGCAGCAGCTGGCGGCGGTGCTGACGCCGCAGCAGATGCAGAAATTCAAGGCCATGCGCCAGCAGCTCCGCGGCGCCCGCCGCGGCTCCTGACCGCGATCTTTACGTTTCTTTACATCGCCGAAAAACCGCCGAAACGCCGGCACCCTAGGTTTATATCAAGGCGGATGCTCCGCCGCCACCGTGAAGGAGAAGCACAGTGACGAACAACCAGAACCCAAAATCCGATTGGTTGAGCAAGGGCAACCGCCGGCTCATCGCCTTTGTCGCCGGCGTCGGTATCATTGCCGGCAGCGCCTTCGCCGTGCAGGCATTCGCCCAAAGCAAGACCTATGCGCACATGAAGCTCTACACCAGCGAAGACGTCGCCGAAGGCGGCGGCGGTCCGCTGCAGACCGTCGGCTGGCGCGGTAACCGCCGCGGCGGCTGGGCGAATTTGAGCGATTCCGAAATCGAATCGCGCATCACCCGGGTGGTACGCCACGCCGGCATCGAGATCGACGCCACGCCGGAGCAGGAAGCGCAGATCATCGCCATCCTGATGCCGGTGGCGCTCAACATGAAATCGATGCGTGGCGAAATGCAGGGCACCGGGATGGAGTTCGCCGACCTGTTGACCGCCCAGACCGTCGACCGCGCGGCCATCGAGGAACTTCGCGCCGAGAAGCTGGCGGAGGCCGACGCGATCAGCAAACAGTGGGTCAACGCCGTCACCGATGTGGCGATGGTGCTGACGGCCGAGCAGCGGCAGCAGGTCGAAGACCGGCTCGAGGATCTGCGCTCCTGGCGCGGGCGCTGGCACCGCTGAACCATTGACGATGCGTTGAAAACAGTCGAAACAGCCTCATGATATGAACCAGCGCATCCTCCTCATCGAAGACGACAGGCGGCTCGCCGAGATGGTCAGGGACTATCTCGGCGAGTCCGATTTCGACGTCACCATTGCCGAGAACGGCCAATCCGGCCTCGACCAGCAGGCCACCGGTCAGTTCGAGGCGGTGCTGCTCGATCTCATGCTGCCGGATATGGACGGGCTGGAGGTGTGCCGCGCCCTGCGTCGCCGCGACCGGGTCCCGATCATGATGCTGACGGCCAAGGGCGAACCGCTCGACCGTATCATCGGTCTCGAACTCGGCGCCGACGACTATCTGCCGAAACCTTTCGAGCCGCGCGAACTGCTGGCTCGCCTGCGGGCCATCCTGCGGCGCGGCCGCGACGACGAGCGGGGCGGGACCCTGCGGTTCGGCAGTCTGGAGATCGACACCCACGCCATGGAGGCGCGCGTCGACGGCCGCGTCTGCGCGCTGACCGCCCATCAGTTCAAACTGCTCGAGATCCTGGCGGCAAGGGCCGGGCGCGTGCTCAGCCGCGACACCATCATGAATGCTCTGAAGGGCGAAAACCTGGCGGCCTTCGACCGCTCGATCGATGTTCACGTGTCGCGCATCCGCGCCGAGATCGAAGAGGATCCCAACCGGCCGCGCCGGCTGATCACGGTGCGTGGCGCGGGCTATGTGTTCGCTCGCTCGCAGGACTGATTCCTTGGATCGCTTCATGCCAACCGAACGGAAATCCGCGTGCTGAGGCGTCGTCTCTATCTGCAGATCTATCTGACGATCATCGCCAGCCTGGTGCTGATGGTGATTCTCGGCGGCCTGCTTTGGGATGTGCTCGACGGGGACCGCGCCGACCGGGACATCCTCGACAAGGCCGAAAGTTTCGCAGCGCTGGTGCTGCCACCGGCCGACGCGCCGGCAGCCGAGCAACAGGATTTCATCTCTCGGTTGGGTCGTGATCTCGATATCCGCATCGGCCTCTACGACAGCAACGGCGATCCGATTGCCACCTTCGCCGATCCGAAGGTGCCAAATCGCCTCGAGCATGGCGAAAGCGACTGGTCCCGCGGGCGCGGCGGGCCGGTCTTGACGCTCGACCTGCCGGACGGGCGCTGGCTGGTGATCAATCCGCATCGTGTCCCCAAATTCAGTCCGCTGCTCAGCCTGCTGGCCATGCTCGCCCTTGTGGCCGTCTGCGTCGGTCTTGCCGCCTTCCCGCTGGTGCGCCAGCTTACCCGACGGCTGGAGCGCCTGCAGCAGGGCGTCGAACGCATCGGCGCCGGCGATCTCGGCGCCCGGGTGGAAGTGAAAGGGCGCGACGAGGTCGCCCGGCTTGCGGAGAGCTTCAACGAAGCCGCCGAGAAGATCGAAAACCTGGTCGGCGCTCACCGGATGCTGCTCGCCAATGCCTCGCACGAGCTGCGCACGCCGCTGTCGCGCATCCGGCTCGGCCTGGAAATGACCGAGGGTCGCGACACGCCGGAACGGCGCACGGCGCTGCGCCAGGACATCGCCGAATTGGATGCGCTGGTCGACGAGATCCTGCTGATGAGCCGCCTCGACGCCGGCAACCGCGTGGACGGCGACCAGTCGGTCGACCTCGTGGCGCTGGCAGCCGAGGAGTGCGCCCGCTACGACGATTGCTTCGTTAGCGGCGCCGCCCCGGAAATCCGCGGTGAACCGCTGCTGCTCCACCGCCTGCTGCGCAATCTGCTCGAAAACGCCCGCAAGCACGGAGCGTCGCCGGTGGCGGTCGACATCGCCGCCGGCGACGATGCGGTCGTCATGACCGTCTACGACGGTGGCGACGGGATTCCCGACGCCGATCGGGAAAAGGTGTTCCAGCCCTTCTACCGTGGCGCCGGCAAGCAGAACGTCAAGGGCTACGGGCTTGGTCTTCCGCTTGTTCGCCAGATTGCGGAAGCCCATGGGGGGACGGTCACCCTGGTTGACCGGGCGCAACACCGCTCGGCAATCAGGGTGATCCTCCCGTGCCAGCCTGCGGATGCGACTGCGGAGGCCGCGGACGCGTAACGTCTGGACCGAAGCATTCTTGATTATTGTCAACTCGCCTCATGATTTTCTCAGTCGATGAATCGACAATCGGCAATCCCGCTGCTTGATTGATGCATAAGCCGTGAATGTTTTTTCGATTTGGCGCGTTTTGTTCCCCCGATATTGACCCAGATCAAGCCGCAGAACCGCGGCTTCTGTTCATTTGAGCCCGGTTCGGGACACGCGCGAGCGGCCCGCGGGGACAGTCGGCAGGTTTGAAGCGTTAGTCGCTACGATCGATCTGCCGACTAAGACAGACCGCGAGATCCGGCGCGTCTTCCGCAACCGTTGACGGGTAACCGGGCGGCTCGAGGCCGCACGATCGGATTCTTTATGACGACAACCAGAAACGTGCAGTTTGCGCGCACCTGGCTTGGTGCGCTTGTGCTGGCGCTGGCAATCGGGATGGCCGGTGTTGTGCCTGCCGTCGCGCAAGCGAGCAAAGCCGTCCTCACCGAGTTCCTGCCGAAGGTGCCGGCCGATGAGCTCGTCGCCGGCGCCACCGCCTACGGCCCGATGCGCGACGACTTGCCGGTGGTTCCGGTGCTGAAGGGGAGCGAGGTGATCGGCTACGCCTTCGTCACTTCCGACTTCGTCGGCACCACGGGATATTCCGGCAAGCCGATCCACGTCATGGCGGCGATCGCGCCGGACGGCAAGCTTTTGCGCGCCGAACTGGTCGAGCATTCCGAGCCGATCGTGCTGATCGGCATACCCGACCGCAAGATCAAGGCGCTGACGGAAAGCTATGCCGGTCTCGACATCGTCGCCGAAGCGGCAGCCGGCGGTTCGGCGCATGAACTGGACATCATTTCCGGTGCCACGGTGACCATCATGGTGATCGACGATTCCATCGTCCGGTCGGCCATCAAGGTTGCGCGGGCGCTGGGGCTCGGCGGCCTGGCTCCGGAGGTCGCCAGCGCCGGGCCGATATATGTGCTCGACATGGAGCAGACCGATGTCGAGGATTGGCAGACCCTGTCGGGCGACGGCTCGACGCGACGGCTGACCATCGACGTCGGGCAGATCAATGCGGCATTCGAGAAGTCCGGCGACGAACGAGCCGCCAGGCGCCCGGAACCCGGCAGTCCCGACGTTACCTATATCGACCTGCACGCTGCGCTGGTTTCGGCGCCGGCGATCGGCCGCAGCCTGCTGGGCGATGCCGAATACAAGAACCTGACCGACTGGCTGAAAGACGGCGAGCAGGCCATTCTGCTTGCCGGTCGCGGACGCTATTCCTTCAAGGGTTCGGGCTATGTGCGCGGCGGCATCTTCGACCGCATCCAGCTGATCCAGGGCGACAACTCGGTGCGTTTCTTCGACCGGCAGCATCGCCGGCTGGGCGCCATCGCCGCCGACGGCGCGCCGAGCTTCAAGGAAATCGACCTGTTCAAGATTCCGACCGACGCCGGCTTCGACCCGACCGAGCCCTGGCGCATCCAGCTGCTGGCCAACCGCGCCGTCGGGCCGGTCGACAAGGCCTTCCTGACCTTCGACCTCGGCTATCGGCTTCCGGACCGCTACCGCGTCGCGGCCGCCCCGCCGGCATCGCAGACGGCTGCTGCCACCGTCAATTCCGACGACGATGCGGCGGCACGAGCCGAACTGTGGAAGCGCATCTGGCGAGACAAGCAGGTCGAGATCGGCGTGCTGCTCGCCATGCTCGGCGGCCTTACCGGCGTCTTCTTCTTCCAGAAGCAGGTGACCCGCAACGAACGCGCCTTCTTCTGGTTCCGCATGGGGTTTCTGGCTCTGACGCTGGTTTTCCTCGGCTGGATGGAGAACGCCCAACTGTCGGTCGTCAATCTGATGGCGCTCGGCGCTTCGCTCACCAACGGCTTCACCTGGGATGCCTTCCTGCTCGATCCGCTGGTCTTCATCCTGTGGTTCTCGGTCGCGGCGGCGCTGCTGTTCTGGGGCCGCGGCGCCTTCTGCGGCTGGCTGTGCCCGTTCGGCGCCCTGCAGGAACTGACCAACCGCATCGCCCGCTTCCTCCGGGTGCCGCAGTGGCGGGTTCCGTGGGGACTGCACGAGCGGCTGTGGCCGATCAAGTACATCCTGTTTCTCGGACTGTTCGGGCTGTCGCTGGTGTCGATCCCGCTGGCCGAAACCTACGCCGAGGTCGAGCCGTTCAAGACCGCGATCATCCTGAAGTTCCAGCGCGGCTGGCCCTTCGTCCTGTTCGCCCTGGCGCTGCTCGCCGCCGGGCTGTTCGTCGAGCGCTTCTACTGCCGCTATCTCTGCCCGCTGGGTGCTGCGCTCGCCATCCCCGGCCGCATGCGCATGTTCGACTGGCTGAAGCGCTACCGCCAGTGCGGCGATCCCTGCCAGATCTGCGCCAACGAATGCATGGTCCAGTCGATCCACCCGACCGGCGAAATCAATCCCAACGAATGTCTGTCCTGCCTGCATTGCCAGGTTCTCTACCAGGACGACCAGAAATGTCCCGTCTGCATCAAGCAACGCAAATGGCGGGAAAAACTGGCCCGTAGCACGGCGGGATCCGCCGAGGCGATGGACCGCATGATCGGCAAGGCGAAAGCCGCAAAACAGGAGAGCTGAGATGTCGATGGAAGACGACAGGAAAGAAGGCGTATCACGCAGGGATCTGCTGACCGGAACCGCCGCCGGCGCGGTGGTCGCGGGAACGCTGGCGACAGCCGGCGGCACCATGTTGAGCCCGACCCCGGCAAAGGCCGCCGGCGGCGCGCTGCAGCCCGGCGAATTGGATGAATATTACGGGTTCTGGTCGTCCGGCCAGTCCGGCGAGCTGCGCATTCTGGGCATTCCGTCGATGCGCGAACTGATGCGCGTTCCGGTGTTCAACCGCTGCTCTGCCACCGGCTGGGGATCCACCAATGAATCGCTGAAGGTTCTGACCGAAGGCCTGCTGCCGGAATCGAAGGAGTTCCTGGCCAAGCGCGGCATGCAGACCTACCACAATGGCGACCTGCACCACCCGCATATGTCGTTCAGCGAAGGCACCTATGACGGTCGCTATCTGTTCATGAACGACAAGGCCAACACACGGGTCGCCCGGGTGCGCTGCGACGTCATGAAGTGCGACAAGATCATCGAGATCCCCAACGCGTCGGACATTCACGGCCTGCGGCCGCAGAAATATCCGCGCACCGGCTATGTCTTCGCCAATGGCGAACACCGGGTTCCGCTGGTCAATGACGGCTCGATCCTCGACAGCCCGGAAGACTATGTCGCCATCTTCACCGCCATCGACGGCGACACCATGGAGATCGCCTGGCAGGTCATCGTCGACGGTAACCTCGACAATGTCGACGCCGACTACCAGGGCAAATACGCCGTGTCCTCCTGCTACAACTCGGAGAACGGCGTGTCGCTGGCCGAGATGACCGAGTCCGAAATGGACCACGCGGTGATCTTCAACATCGAGCGCATCGAGGCGGCGGTCGCTGCCGGCGACTACAAGGAATATAACGGCGTCAAGGTGCTCGACGGCCGTAAGGGTTCGCCGCTCACCGCCTATATTCCGATCCCCAACAGCCCCCACGGCGTCAATTCCTCGCCCGACGGCAAATACGTCATGATCAACGGCAAGCTGTCGCCGACCGTTTCGGTGATCGCCTTCGACAAGGTCGATGCGGTATTCAACGGGGCCGATCCGCGCTCCTGCATCGTCGCCGAGCCGGAACTCGGCCTCGGACCGCTGCACACGGCCTTCGACGGCCAGGGCAACGCCCACACGACGCTGTTTCTCGACAGCCAGAGCTGCAAGTGGAACATCGACAAGGCGATCCGTCAGTACAATGGCGAGGATGTCGACCCGATCATCTCCAAGACCGATGTCCAGTATCAGCCCGGCCACAACCACACTTCGATGGGCGAGACCAACGAGGCGGACGGCAAGTGGCTGGTATCGCTCAACAAGTTCTCCAAGGACCGGTTCATCAATGTGGGTCCGCTAAAGCCGGAGAATGAGCAGCTGCTCGACATTTCCGGTGACGAGCCGGTGGTCGTCCACGACGGACCGACCTTCGCCGAGCCGCATGACTGCATCATCGTTCACCGCTCCAAGGTGAACCCGCTGAGCGTGTGGAACCGGGACGATCCGTTGTGGGAAGACTGCCGCAAGCAGGCCGAAGCCGACGGTGTCGTCCTGGAGGACGGCCATGACGAAGTGATCCGCGACGGCAACAAGGTACGCGTCTACATGTATTCGGCGGCGCCCACCTTCTCGCTGGAGACGTTCACGGTCAAGCAGGGCGACGAGGTGACGCTTTTCCTCACCAATATCGACGATGTCGACGACCTGACCCACGGCTTCACGCTGGGCAATCACGGCATCTGCTTCGAGGTCGGCCCGCAGGCGACGGCGTCCGTGACCTTCACGGCCGACCGGCCGGGCGTGCACTGGTACTATTGCCAGTGGTTCTGCCATGCGCTGCACATGGAAATGCGCGGCCGCATGCTGGTCGAGCCCGCGTGAGGCCGGTCGCCATGCCGCTCCGTTCGTTGCTGATTGCTGCCCTGCTGTTCCCGGCGTCCGCCGCCGGGGCGGCGGAGCATGTGGTGCCGGCGGCGGACGGGGCGCTGGCGGCAGCCATCGAAACGGCGAAAGCGGGCGATGTGCTGCGCCTTCGCCCCGGCACTCACACCGGGCCGGTCGTCATCGACAAACCGCTGACGCTGGACGGGGAGGGGGGCGCGACGATCCGCGGCGACGACACCGGCTCCGTCGTCTCCGTGACGGTGCCGGACGTGACTGTGCGCGGCCTGACGATCGTCGGATCAGGCTCCAAGGGCAAGGGCCGCGACGCCGGCGTGTCGCTCGGCAAGAAAGCGGCCCGCGCGCTTGTCACCGACAACCGCATCATCGGCAATCTCGTCGGTGTGGATATCCGCGGCTCGAAGGATGCGCGGGTCGAAAACAACGTCATCGAAGGCAGGCGGGATCACCGCATGAACGCCCGCGGCAACGGCGTCTATCTGTGGAACGCGCCGGGCGCTTCGGTCACCGGCAACGACATCCGCTGGGGCCGCGACGGCATCTTCGTCAACACTTCGAAGAATAACGTCTTTTCCGACAACCGGTTCCGCGACCTGCGCTTCGCCGTTCATTACATGTACGCCCATGACAGCGTGGTGTCCGGCAACGTGTCACTCGGCAACCATCTCGGCTACGCCATCATGTATTCCGACAATGTGCGCATCGAGGGCAACCTGTCGCGCGGCGACCGCGATCACGGCATCATGATGAACTACACCAACCGCAGCGCCGTCGTCGGCAACCGGGTCGAGGCGGTCGGCGGCAAATGCGTCTTCATCTACAACGCCCACAAGAACCGTCTACGCGACAACCGTTTCGAAGGGTGCGGTATCGGCGTGCACTTCACCGCCGGCTCGGAGCGCAACGAGATCGTCGGCAACGCCTTCATCGGCAACCGCACCCAGGTCAAGTATGTCGGCTCGCGCTGGCTCGACTGGAGCCTGGACGGACGCGGCAATTACTGGTCCGACCACGCCACCTTCGATCTCGACGGCGACGGCATTGCTGACCAGGCCTATCGGCCGAACGACATCATGGACCATGTTTTATGGACCCAGCCGGCAGCCCGCACACTGCTCGGTTCGCCCGCCGTGCAGCTGATCCGCTGGTCGCAGTCCGCCTTTCCGGCGCTGCTTCCGGGCGGCGTGACCGACCGCGCGCCGCTGATGCGGCCGGTGGAGCCGCAGGCCGGACAAGAGGAGGATCAGCCATGACCGCGCTGCTCGTCGACAATGTTGTCAAGCGCTACGGCTCCGTCGAGACCGTCCGCGGCATCAGCCTGCGGGTCGAACCGGGGCAGCGCGTCGCGCTGCTCGGTCACAACGGCGCCGGCAAGACGACGCTGATGAAGATGGTCCTTGGTCTGACGCCCCTGTCGTCGGGCAGGATCGAGATCCTCGGTGCGCGGCCGGGATCGCGCCGGGCGCGCGGTGCCACCGGTTTCCTGCCGGAAAGCGTCGCCTTTCACGGCGCGCTCACCGGCCGCGAGCAGCTGCATCACTTCGCCCGGCTCAAATCGGCCACAACACGAAGCGCCGACGATCTGCTCGAACGGGTCGGCCTGGCGGGTGCTGCCGATCGCAGGATCCGCACCTATTCCAAGGGCATGCGCCAGCGTGTCGGGCTCGCCCAGGCGCTGCTCGGCACGCCCGAAATCGTACTGCTCGACGAACCGACGAGCGGACTCGATCCGGTGTCGCGGCACGAGTTCTACGACATCGTCGGCGAACTCGCGCAGGCCGGAACCGCCGTGCTGATCTCGTCGCACGCGCTGACCGAACTGGAGACGCGGTCCGACCGGATCGCCATTCTCAGCCAGGGTCGCCTCGTCGCCGACGCCGACCTCCCGGCGCTGCGGCGGAAGGCCGAATTGCCAATCAAGCTGAAGGTGACCGCCGCAGCCGAAGAGGCCGACAGCGTTGCCCGGCAGTTCGATGGCGAGCGCATCAACGGTCAGGCGGTCAGCGTCACCTGCAACCAGGACGAAAAGGTCGCGCTGCTCGGTCGTATTGCCGCCTTCGGGCCGGCGATCCGCGACATCGAGGTCGAACCGGCAACGCTCGAAGAGCTCTACCGCTTCTATTCCGCAATCGACAAGGAGACGTCGTGATGGCCGTCCTGTCCGTCGCCCGGCTGGAGCTGACGATCGCCCGCCGCAACCTGTGGGTCGCCACGTCGGTCCTGCTCATGGCGCTGTTCAGCGCCATCCTGACCCTGGCCGGCGGCGCCCCGACCGGAACGCTCGGCGTATCGCCGCTGGTCGTCGCCACGACCTCGATCACCACGCTGTCGGTGTACCTCATTCCGCTGATAGCGCTGCTTCTGTCCTTCGATGCGATTGCCGGCGAACGGGAGCGCGGCACGCTGGCGCTCGGCCTGTCCTATCCGCTGTCGCGCGCCGAAACCCTGATCGGCAAGTTCCTCGCTCATATCTGCGTTCTGGCCTTCTCGGTCGCCGTCGGACTGGCTGTGACGGCCGCCCTTGTCGCCTGGCGGTTCGGGCCGTCGGAGCTGACTCTGGCGCCGCTTGTGCGCCTGTTCCTGACGTCGCTGGCGCTGGGCGCCGCCTTCATCGGCATGGGTTATGTGGTCTCCAGCCTGGCGCGGCAGCCGGGCGTCGCCTCGGCCATGGTCATCGTCATCTGGCTGGTTTGCGTCGTGCTCTACGATCTCGGCCTGCTCGGCGCACTGGTCGCGGATGACGGCGGCACGTTCACGAAATCGGTGTTCCCGTGGCTGCTCGTCGCCAACCCGGCCGATGCCTTTCGGCTGTTCAACATGCCGGACCTGTCGGTGTCGATTCTCGCCTCCGGCATGGACGCCGCCGGCGCCGTCTCGGGTCCGGTCGGTCAGCTGGTTTCGCTCATTTGCTGGCCGCTGCTGACGCTGTTCTTGGCCTGGATCGCCTTTCGGAGAGTGAACGTATGAAACGCCTGATCCCCATTGCCCTGCTGCTCGCCGTCGCCTCGGCCGGATGCACCGACGCCACGTCCGAAGCGCGCAAACCCGAGCCGATCGCGCTCACCGAAGAGGCGGCCGGTCATTACTGCCAGATGGTGATCCTCGAGCATGAGGGGCCGAAGGCGCAGGCCCATCTCGCCGGCTTTGCGGCGCCGCTGTGGTTTTCGCAGGTGCGCGACGGCATCGCCTATCTCAAATCGCCGGAACAGTCGGCCGAGCTGCGGGCACTCTACGTCAACGACATGGGAGTTGCTGCAAGCTGGACGGAACCCGGCATCGACAACTGGATCGACGCCGCCGACGCCCATTTCGTCGTCGGTTCGGACGCCACGGGCGGCATGGGCGCCCCCGAAATCGTGCCGTTCTCCGATGCCGAACGGGCGGCGGCGTTTGCCCGGGAACGCGGCGGAACGGTCATGCGGCTCGACGACATTGCTGCTGAAACCGTTCTTTCCCCGGTGGAGTTCGATGCAATGAGGTCGGACTCATGACTACCAGGAGACGTGTCCTCGGTATTCTCGCGAGCGCCGCGGCGGCGCCGCTGCTACCCGCGCCGGGCAGGGCAATGTCCGCGCAATGGCGCGGTGTGGCATTGGGCGCGGAAGCGTATATTGTCCTCGATCATCCTGACGCCGACGAGTTGATCCCGCGTGCCGTCGACGAGATCAGGAGACTTGAGGCAGCCTTCAGCCTCTTCCGCGCCGATAGCGAACTGTCCCGCCTGAACCGCGACGGGGTCCTCCCGGCGCCGTCGCTCGATATGGTCGAACTGCTCGGTCATTGCGGCGCCCTGCATGCCCGTACAAATGGCGCATTCGATCCCACGGTGCAGCCGCTTTGGGCTCTCCACTGTCGTGAGGCGCGATCTTTGGCACAACGGAGCAGGAACTTTTGCACGGATTCGGTGGGAAGATGCAGGGACTAGGTGGGAAGAATTGGGACGAGGTGGCGTTTCGACGGGACGGATATTGAATCCGGATGAAGCCGGAAGAACCCGAATGAAGCCGAATGAGATTGTGGTTTGAACGCGCTGCGACGGCGCTGATCTTTGGCCGACTCTGGTCTTGAGTGCGCCAGTCGCCGCTGCAATCGGGCGGTCAAGACGATTTTCGGGCGTGTCTGGTTCCGTTTTTCGGGGTCGAAGTTCGCGAGGCAATCGACGGTTGCGCTGTGCGGTGTTATGGAGGTGGCTGTTGATTGCCAACGGAGGATACCCGGCATGCCATCCATTACGGCCAAACTCGCTTCGGCGTTGGGTTCGGTTCGTCGGCCTTTCGCGTTTGCGGTCTCCGGCAGGGCGGAGCTTCTCGCGCCGGATTTGTATGTTGAGGGTGTAGGTCGTATTGCGTTGCCGCTGCTGCCGGTTCAGGCGCGGGAGCTTGTGGCGGTGGCCGAGCGTGCGCCATTCGGGCGTGGTTCGGAAACCCTGGTCGACACCGACGTTCGTCGCACCTGGCAGTTCACGGCCGACCGGGTTCGCATTGAGGGCCGGCACTGGCCCCGAACACTTGAAGATATTCTCGGCCGGGTTGCCGACGGGCTCGGCATCGGCGACACGATACGTGCCGAGTTCTACAAGCTTCTTGTCTATGATGAGGGCAGTTTCTTTGCCAGCCACCGGGATACCGAGAAGACGGACGGCATGTTTGCGACGCTGGTGATCGTGCTGCCTTCGCAATCGGAAGGTGGTGAACTTGTCGTGCGGCACGGTGACCGTGAGGAGCAGTTCGACCTTTCCGTTGCTGAACCTGCGGAGGCGGCTTTTGCGGCCTTCTACGCCGACTGCGTGCATGAAGTGCTGCCGATCAGGTCGGGCTATCGTGTTGCGCTTGTCTACAATCTCATGCGCGAGGGTGCGCCTCTTGCGGCTCCCCGTTATGACGGCGAAC
Organism: Rhizobiaceae bacterium; assembly: GCA_963921345.3. Taxonomy (GTDB): domain Bacteria; phylum Pseudomonadota; class Alphaproteobacteria; order Rhizobiales; family Rhizobiaceae; genus Hoeflea_A. The sequence continues at coordinate 638,951 of OZ001228.1, forward strand.
AGGCGCGTGTGACATCGCTCCTGCGCTTTTGGCGGAACGAGGCAGGTCCTGCCAAGATCGTCTATCCGCTCGAACATGCCTACACCCCGGCGGCGCTTGGGTTCGATGGCCTCAAGGGTGCGGATGCCGGGGCGGCGGGTGTACTTGCCGCTGCAGCGGAAGACAGCGACGTCGACCTTCATCTTGCGCTGTTCACGATCGAGGAGAGCGGCTGGGCGGAGGTGGTCTACCGAGGCAGTTCCTGGCGGCATTCATCCGAGGACGTTTTCGAGGTTGGCGAGGTGACGGACCGCCATGTCGGGCTTGGCGAGTGGCGGCGACCCGACGGAGCAGTATCGCCACTTGCCGATATTCCCGTGAATGAGGATGAACTGTCTCCACCCGCCAGTTTTGAAGATATAGAGCCTGACGAGGAGCATTTTCAGGAGGCCACCGGCAATGAGGGCGCGTCTTTCGAGCGCACCTACAGCCGCGCGGCCCTGGTGCTGTGGCCGCGCTCGCAATTCTTCGCGGTCCTTTGCCAGGCTGGTCTGGATGCAACGCTGCCCTTCCTCGAAGACATGGTTGGGCGCTGGACCGCTGATGACGGCGCATCGGATGGTCCCGTTCGACAGGAGGCTTTGGATCTTGCCGGACGCATGGTCTCCGACTGGCCGGTGGAACACTGGCCCCCTGGCATGCGCCAGGAACCGACGCAAGCAACGAGAATGCTGAGGCTTCTTGCGACGTTGGAAGACTCCGACTTGATCAGGGCCTTTCTCGGACGCATCGCGGCCGGCGGCGATTACTGCGCCGGCGACAACGATGCAATTGTTGCGGCCGCCGGCCTGTTATCGATTGAACAGTCGCGCACCGCCGTCGAACGCATCATCTCCGGCAATGTGGCGCGGTCGCTGTGCAGTTGCGGCAATCTTCTGCTTCGTGCAGCCGAGGCGATTCCCGACGCAAGGCTTGAGGTGGCGGCCAGGCTTGTGACCGGAGCCGTTGCCAAGCCACCGGAAAAGCACTCGTTCCACCGCAACGAGAGGCCGGACGCGTACTTTGTCGTCGATCTTGTTACGGCGCTCGACAGAATCGACCCGGATCTGTCGGACCAAACAGTTGGCCTTATTCTTGGACGTCCAGCACGCTACAACTTCGATGGTGTTCTGGTTCCGGCCTGTTGCCGCCTTGCCGGCACCGGGGCGACGCGGTCTCCGGCGATTCAGCGTCTACTTGCGGCATGCTGCGAGCATCTGGAGAACCGCATCGCACAGCCACTTGAGGCACCCAGGGACTGGAGACGATCGGCCGATCTCGTATGTGATTGCCCGGACTGCGCCGAGCTTGGCCGTTTTCTTGATAATCCCGAGCGGGAAATCTGGACCTTCAAGGCCGCGAAGGACAGGCGCGGCCATGTCGAGAGCACCATCCGGCAGTCGCGGTCAGATGTCGATGTGGCAACCGTCAAACGGGGAAGCCCACACGGTCTTGTCTGCACGAAGAACAGCAGGAGTTACGAAGAGCGTGTACTGCAGCGAAAGCAGGATCTGGAGAATCTGGCTACTTTGCAATGATGACTGGACGACGCGAAGACGTGATACCCATGTCTGTCGAAATGCGAGCTGAAGTTATTGAGCAGTGCGGCTTGATTTGGCCTTTCAGAGGCCAGCGAAAGGACCAATCAAGCACCTGCCACGCGGTCTTGAATAGCCCGAAGGCGCGGCCAAGGAGTTTTGGCGCAAGAATTCTGAGAAGCTTCGTCGACTCCGGGAATCGTCATGACACGCCTTGAAGACATGCGCAGCGGTGCGCTGGTTCGCGGGATCGAGCCGAACGGGACGGTGCAGGTCGTTTCGGTCGAATGGATCGGCGATCAGGCGATCAATGCGGTCTATCGCGATCAGGGCGGCAGCGTGCGCGAAACCACGCTTTACCGGGACGACGAGCATCGTCTCGAACTAGAGGCCAAGGGAAGGCCCTGGTCGTTTGATGCCGACGGCGCGCTGTTGCGGCTGGTGACGGAAGCGCACCGTATCAAGCTGGCGCACCATTTCGATCCTTATCTGGCCATCCATACGAGCCTCGTCGACCCGCTGCCACACCAGATTTCGGCCGTCTACGGGGAGATGCTGCCGCGCCAGCCATTGCGCTTCCTGTAGCGCGACGAAAATAATGCTCAATCCGCGACACTTTCGTGCTCAATCCCGGTGATTTTAGCGTTGATTTTCGATGCGACACTTTCGTGCTCAATCGTGTCCTGAAGGTGCATCTCACCCGCTCTTGTCCTGGTTGTCGCGCTCTGCTTCGAGGCTTGTGGTGAGTGTGTCGGTGAGTTGGTGCTGGATGCGTGTGGTGAGCCATTCGCCGGTGAGTTCGTCCTTGATGCCCTGGAGGTCGACCTTTGCGCCTGCGACGAGGTCACCGTGGAATCCGGCCAGTTGGATGCTGATCTTGCTGGATCCGCGTTTGGATCGTTCGAGGGCGGCAACGGCTGCGCGTTTGGCGTCTTCCCTGTTTTCGTAGCGGTGTCGCAGGATGCGTTCCGGTTTCTTGTCTCCGACGGTGACCTTTTGGGTTTTGGCGGTGCTTCGCTCGCCCCATTCGGCGGTGACGCTTCCGTATTTGCCACGTTCGGTGACCTCCCATGAGCCGCCGGTCATCTGGCTGCGGGTGAGTGTGATGACGGGCAGGTCGGAGCCGTCGGCTGCCTTGCCGTCGCCGCGCTTGGCGACGATGAGGTATCCGCCGGCGGCCTTGGCGACGGCATCGAGGTCTTTTGCCAGGCGTGAGATGAGGTTGAGGTCGCTTTCGGCCGTCTGTGCCAGGTACTTGTAGAAGACGGATTTGAGGCTTTCGCTGACCCGCGGCGTGAGGTCATGCTCGCCGGCGATCTTCTTGACGATGTCCTCCAGTGTGATGTCGCGCCAGCTTCGTGTCTTGGGTGCGCGGATGCCGCTTGCCATGTCGGCGGCTCTGGCCCGGATGGTGAGTGTGGCCGGTGCGATTTCGCCCTGGAGTTCATCGACGACCCATTTGCCGAGATCGACCAGTGCGCCGGCGGGGCCGAGCGCAATTTCGAGTTTGGCGCCGGTTTCGGGCAGTTCGATCAGGTAGCCGCGGTCATCGAGGGTGATCTCCGCACTGTCGGATTTCGAACCCGCTTCGTCGATGATGGTGATCGAGATGAGGCGGTCCTGGAAGCGGCCGGTGACGTCGTTTCCGTCTGCGATGATCCGCCAGGCGACATGCATGGATCATCCCCACAGTCGGATCGGTTTTCGGACAGTCGGTTCGGGCCGATCGGGCAGTTCGATCAGCAGGCCCTTCGGCAGGACCGGCCCGTAGGCGGCGAGGCCGGGATTGGCGGCGTAGACCTGCCCCGTGACGGTCTCGGTACCATAGTGGTCCTTGCAGATGGCGTCGACCATGTCGCCGTCGATGGTGCGATGGATCAAAACAGTCCTCCAATGATGCCGCCGCCGTCCGGCCCGTAGCTTTGCAGCGTGAGGGCGAACTCGATGCGGCGCGGTGCGCCGTCTCGCATGAACAGGCTCTTGGTTTCCTCGACGCGCACGATGACCCATCGTTTCCAGACCCATCCAAGGCCGTCGACCATCATCATGGGCCGTCCGCTGCCGGCGTTGAGGCGCATCAGGTCGACCTGGCGCAATCCGCCCCTGAAGTGCGGGTAGATGACGCCCTCGATGGTGATCTCCTGGGTATCGGGCCCGAGATACTGCAGGGCGGGTTCGCGGCCGATGCGGTCGAGCTTGCCCCAGCGGTATGCGGCGTTTCGCGTCATCGACTGATAGGCGCCGTTTGCCATTCCGAAGCGGAAGACGCCGAGGGCCATCATGATGAGGGAGGCTGGCATCAGTAGTCGATCCCGTCATGCAGGTCTGCGCGGCGGTCGCTCTCGCGGCGTTCGAATTCGCGCCTGACCTCGCGGGCGACGTCTCTGGCGCTCATTCCGGGAGCTGCGTGGATATGGAAGATGTTGGTGACATTGTCTCCCTGTCGGATGACCTGTGGTTCGGATGTTGGGGTGAAGAGCGGAGTACTGGCTGTGGGGCGTATGTGCCGGGTTTGTGTGATCTCGGCAGCTGCCGGAATGCTGGCTGCCACCGGCGCGGCGATGACGGATGCGGCCATGGCGGCTTTCATGACCCTTGCGGGCAGGATGGTTCCTGCGATGCCGGGGACGAAGATCTCGCGGCCGCGCTCGCCGACAATATAGGGCATGCCGCGCCGCACCGGCCCGCCGTGGTCGCGTGTGCCCTGTACCTGTGCCTGTGCCTGTGTCTGGGGCAGTGCGATCTGAACGGATGCTGGACCGGGCATTGCGTCGCGCACAGCCTTGCCGATCTGAGCGGCGGCGGCACGCACGGCATCGAGTTGCGACAGCATTCCGTCGGCGAGGGACTGCACGATCCGCGCACCTTCCCTGGCGAGGTCCGTGCCCTTCATGATTTCGTTGACTTGCGCCAGGACGATGCGGATGGCCGACAGTGTTTCGTTGGCGGCAGCGGTTATGAGTGGAAACTGCGCCTCGAGGTCCTTTGCTGCCTTTGCCGCCTGGATCAGGCTTTGCGGATCGGCGATGTCTTCGGGGCCGGACGTGTCGTTGAGGATATCCAGCATGACCTGCGCCCGACCCTGCCAGTCGCCGTCTTTGGCCTCCTCGGCAAGACGCGCAATGGCATCCGCGGCCGACAGCGTTCCTTCACGCAGCTCTTCAACGATGCGCAGGCCCTCTTCCCATTCGCCGTAGAGCGAGCCGCGTCCGCGTGCTTTCCAGTAAAGGCGGTCGATCGGGTTGTCGGAGAAATAGCCGCCGAGGTCCGGTGCGGCCGGAATGATGTCGCTCCAGTCCCATTCGGGCAGGATGTCGCTCCATTCGAAGGCGAAGAGGGCGCTGAGCCTTTGGACAATGGCGCTCACATCCATGTCGGGAATGAGGTCGGCAAGGCTGAGGCGCGGCACGATGTCTTTCCAGTCGAAGCCGAACCAGGCACTGATGCGCTGCACGATTGCGGCGGCGTCGATCTCCGGCAGAAGCGATGCGACGGTGAGCGAGGCAAGCCAGTCGAAGAAGTCGCGCAGGGGCTGGAACGCGCCTTCGATATCGCCCTCGCTGAGGCGGCGGATCATCCTGACGATGCCGGCGATGAGATCGACGACCGCCCGCACCGATGCTGCGGCCACGGTCCCGATGACGCCAATGATCTGCCCCAGCACGTTGCCGATGTCGCGCATGGTGCTCATTGCGTTCTCATTGCCCGACAGCAGGCCAAGTGCCTCGCCGATATTGCGGAAGGTCGCGGCGAGATCGTCCAGGATGGTGCCCATCGTATCGCCGATGGGGCGCAGTTGCTCGGTGATCGGCTCAATCCACGGAAGGAAGCCATCGAAGAAGCCCTCAAACAGGTTCTTCAGGGACATGGCGCCCAAGTCGACCAGTCCGGACAGGGCATCGCCAATGCCCCGGATGACATCTGCCGCGCGTGTCGCGGCCTCCGGCACGGCAAGGCCTTCGAGAAAGTCCAGGCTGACCTGCCCGGCGTTTTCGGATATCCAGGTTGCCAGGTCGCGCAGATGGCCATGCAGCCGCACGGCAACCTTTCCTGCCGCCTCGAGAGCGGCGTGTCCGGTTTCCAGCGTCAGGTTGGAGAGCCAATCCAGTGCCTTGCGACCCGCACCGTCTTCACCGAATGCGGCTGCGACGGCAGTCCCTGCCTCTTTGACGATCTCGCGGACATCAGCGAAGCCCGCCCGGAATATCTCCTCCACAGGCGCGATCGTTTCCCGGATCCGGTCGATAACCTCGCCTGCGGCCTTGCCCGCCGACTGGCCCCATGCGAGCCACTGCGCTTCACTGGCCTCCATGGGTTTGACGATGTCGGCAAACCAGTCGCGGATCCGTTTGGCATAGTCGATGATGCCATCGAGCAGCGGGGCGGCGGGGCCGATGGCGTCGCGAAATGCCTGCCAGAAGCCGGTGAAGAAGGTCTGCAGGCCCTCCCAGTTGTTGTGGATCCAGATGCCCGCCATGGCGATGCCGACCAGCAGGGCACCGATGCCGGTGGCGATGAAGGCGAGACGGATGGCGATCAGCGCCGCACGCACCAGCTTCAACGGGTTCAGCAGCGCCAGCAGGGCGCGGGCCAGTTGCGGCAAGAGGACCAGCATCCAGCTTGCCGCGCGGATGATCTTGAGGATCGGGATCAGCATGCTGAAGAACGCCCATCGGAGCGCGATCGATCCCAGGCGCAGGAACAGGAACGCAGCTGTCAGCCGGAAGGCCAGCGTGATCAGTTCGGGGTGCGCCTCGGCCCATTCGGAGAAGGTTCCCAGGAGCGGCTTGAGCATGTCCAGCAGCGCGTTCACCTCGGGCAGCAGCACCGAACCGATGGTGATTGCCAAAAGGTCCATGTAGTTCCTGGTGATCTTCAAGGCATTGGCAGTCGTGGCCGCCTGCTTGGCGAATTCCTCGGTCATGGAGCCTGAGAACGCGGCCTTGTCCTCGACCAGTTCGAAGGCCTGGCGCAACAGGTCAAGGTTCTTCAGGAGCGGTCCGATCGCACCGTAGCTTTCTTCCCCGAAGAGCTGGCGCGCTGCCGCGCCGCGCTCTGCGGCGTCGAGCTTCGTGATCGCGTCCAGCACGTCGAGGATTGCGCCCCGGGCATCGACCTGCATGCGCTGCGCGAGTTCCACTGCCGAGAAACCCAGTTGCTTCAGCACGCCTTTCTCACGCTTCGTCGCCGCCGCCCCCATGGTGAGCGCGCCGGTGAAGTTCTTGAGCGCCGTCGCCGCCACTTCCGGCCCCGCACCACCGGAGAGGAAAGCGGCCGAGAGAGCGGCGACTTCGGTTTCCGCAAGGCCGGCCTGCATCGCCACCGCGCCCTGGCGCCGGATGACGTCCACGAGATCGGGCGCCTGGGCATTCATGTTGTTGGAGAGATGGTTGATCGCATCGCCGAGGTCGAGACTTTGCTGCTGCGTCAGGCCCATGGCGGCGCGCCATTGCGCCATCGCCCCGCCTGCGGCTTCCGCCGAAATCCCGAAGGCAACAGCCATCTGTGTTGCCGATCGTGCGAAGGCGATGAGCTGAGCGCGTTTTTCGGCGTCGGGCAGTGCCGCGTCGACAACGCCTGCCTGTCCCGCAGCCTCGATGATCTCGGCAATGCCATCGGCCGCCATCGGCAGGCCTTCGGAGGTCGTGAGATCGAGGATGTCGCGCTGAAGCGCCTTGATGCCGTCCGGCGCTTCGAAGTCGATCACCTTGGAGACGCCGGCCATCGACCGTTCGAAATCGATCGCCGGCTTCAGCGCGGCTGCGATCGATCCGGCAAGCGCGGCAACACCAAGGGCCTCACCCATGAGCGCCGAGCGGCGGGCCTCGCTGGCGGCAATCTGCTCATTGGCCCAGGCGACACCCTTGCGGCCGACCCGTTCGGTTGCGTCCCCGATGCCGCGCAGCGTACCCGTGACGGTGCGCGCAGGGGCGGTGACCTGATCGACCAGCCGCAGCACCATGGCGAAGGTGAGGTTCGACATGTCAGTTCAATCCCGGGATCGGTTGCCTGCCCTGGAGGGCCTCGAAGCGCACCCTTGCCTTTTTGTGCCAGCGGGCGAGGTCCGCCACGTCCATGCGCTCCATCACATCGGGCGGCCAGTGTAAAACGAAGGCGATATCGGCCATCGCTTCCTCCACGTCGTCGGGCAGGCTCACAGGCTCGCTTCGATTTCCCCCAACTGCTGCGCCGTCACGAAAAAACCGATCGCCTCCTTTGCCAGTGCCAGAAAATCGGCGGGCGGAAGGTCGGCCAGTTGTGACTCGCTCATCGACGGCGTGGTGATGCGGGGCAGGAGCTTGAGAAGTGCGGAGGTTTCCATCTGCAGCACATTGGCCAGCATCAACCCGCGCAACTCACCGGTCTTGGGGCAGCGCAGGGTGATTTCCGTTATGTCCTTGCCGTCGCTCTTCACCGGGGCGGACAGGCGCACGGTGCGGGTATTTGCGGGTTTGGTCATCGCTCGAGTCCTTTATGATGGTTCAAAGGGCATTGCAGCGCCCCTGCAAGGCGCTTGCAAAGCGACTGCAAGGGCTGTTCATGGATCGGCCGGATCAGATCCCCCCGATCAGATTCCCATGGCGGCGCGCAGGTCGGCGAGCTGGTCGACGCCGCCGATGACGCGTTTGCCGGCTTCGACGTCGATCTCGAAGAGTTCGTCGCCGTCCTTCTGCATGCGAAAATAGTCGGCCTCGAGCATCAGCTTGATCGGCGCCTCGTCGCCGGGTTTGAGGTCGCCGAAATTCGTCGTCGACCAGCGCCCGCGCAGCGTGCTGACATAGGCGTCAGCGGTAAAGTCGTATTCGCCCATGGCCGCCGGGCGCAGCACCATCTGGCGGCGATTGCCGATCAGGGTGATGAGTTCGGGCGCCCATTCGATCAGCGTCAGTTCGGCGGACATCGCCTCCATGCCGAGATCGACGGCAACGGGGGCGTCCATGCCGCCGCCGCGATGGGCGGCGGTCTGCAGCTTGAGTTCGGGCAGTTTGCCCTCGATGACGCGGCCGCAATAGCTGATGCCGTCCACGAAGGCGTTGAAGTTGCGGATGGTGCGGGGGTACTGCATGGTGCCTGTCTCCTCCTTTATGCCGCGCGACCGACCTCGGCGATCAGTTCGCGGTAGTAGTTGTCCTCGCGGTGGGCGCGGAAGATGAGATGTTCGAGTGGTGCGGGTGGCTCGAAGTCGAAGTTGAGGTAGAGCTTGCCGGCCTTCAGCACCGTTTCGGTGTTGAGTTCCGGATCGAGCCAGCATCTGAAGCCGAGCAGCGCGCCCTGGCCGACGAGGCGCTGGCCGAAGGCGTTGGCGCCGTCTATCAGGTCGGCGACCAGTTGCCGCGAGAACGGCCTGGCCATGGCCCACAGATGCGCCCGCTCCATGCTCTCGTAGAGGATGTCGGCGGTGCGGCGCACGCTGAGGAACGCCCATTGCGCGTCGGCCGCGGTGGAGCGGTTGCCCCACAGGCGAAAGCCCGAGCGGCGCACGATGGTTGCGACCTCGGCCTCGTTCATGCGGTTGGCCTCGGTCTGCGGCTCGCTGAGGTGGAAGTGGACCGGCCGCGTGGTGCCGGCGATGCCGTTGATGACCTGGTTCGACGGCGACCACCAGAAGCCCTTCTCGATGTCACGCTTCGCAATGAGCCCGGCGACGTAGGGACTGGCCGGCCGGCTGACATAGGTTGCGGTCAGCGGGTCGAAGACGGAGACGGCGGGATCGACGATGAAGACCCGGTCGGAGCCGTAGTTGCGGCGGGCGAGCTTGGCGTCGGTCTCGTTGGTGTCGGGCCCGTCGGCGATGACCACGGCGCGCAGCTTTTCGGCGACGGCGATCAGGTTGGCAAGCACCGGGGCGACCCGGGCCGTCTCGGTCTTCGCAAAACCGGGGGCGGCCAGGATGCGCGGCGTCAGGTCAAGCTTCGAGCTTGCTGCCAGAAGCGCGAAGACGCCGGTGCCTTGCGCTGCCTGGCCCACCACATTGGCGAGCGTCGCGGCGTCGTCATTGCCCTCTTCGACGCGCACGATGATCGCCTCGCGGGCACCCTGCGCATAGAGCGCCTCGTAGGCTGCCTTCAGCGTTCCGGCGTCGCCGAGGCGGGCGGCGGCGCGCGGGCCGGCGACCAGCGCGGGCACATTGACCATGAACGGTGCGTCGGCGCCGCCGGCGAGCCGGACGTCGCCCACGGCAACCACACCGGAGCCGTCGGAGTCGCCCTGGTGGGCGACCGCGACCAGGGCATGGGCGGTGGCCTTGCCCTCGATGGCCGCCTTCAGTTGCGCGGCGGTGGTGGTGGCGGCCTTGTCCCCGTCGGTTGCCAGCGTCACGGTGATCGTGCTGCCGCCCTTCACGGTGACGTTGAGGCGGGCATTGACCTTGTCCGGCTTGGTGACCGCCAGCCGGATGGCGCTGCCGGCGAGACCCGCGGTCTTGGCGGTCAATGTCAGGCCGGTGTTGTCGTCGGCCGCACCCGTTGTGGCGCTGGCCGCAATGGCCGGTTCGGCGTCGGGCGCGGTTCCGATGAGGCCTATCACCGAGGAGCGCACCGAACGGATCGGCCGGATGCCGTCATCGACCTCGATGACCTCTACCCCGTGAAGGAAATACTCTGGCATGGGTCTATTCCTCTCTGCCTGTGTGTGCTGACGGTCCCGCGATTGCGGACCCCGGCTCCAGTGGTTGATAGACCGGACAGTTGTCGCAGTACTTGTCCGGATCGAAGTTGATGCTGGCCCGCGCCCATCCGTGGACCCAAGGCGGCATGGTTGCCGGATCCACGATATCTCCCCAGGTGCACCACCAGTTTGGCGAGCGGCCGATCAGGACCCTGTCAGCCGAATAGCATTCGGCGTCCGGCCCGCGCTCAAGGAAAGCGCAATCGCGCTGTGCCATGGCTTTCATGATCGGCCTCCCTGCTTACTCCTCGAACACCTCGGCGACGGCCGTCGCACGGGTTTCGATCTCTTCGAGTGCCGCCGCCTCGCCGCCCGGCTTGACGGCATAGGGCAGCTTGGCCGTTGCCGGGTCGGCGTCGATCTTTGCAAGATACGGTTCCATCAGGTCGGCGAAGGGCGTGGCCGCGGCGCGGACCGCTGCGATGTTCTGCGCTGTCTTCAGCGCCGTTGCCAGGCGCGCCATGTGGATGAGCAGCAGATGCGCCCCGTCGCTGGTGGTGCCGAGCAGCGACAGGGTGTCGCCGGCGTCCTCGGCGATCCTGGCGCGCTTCTTCGCCTTCGTCTCGTCATCCGACCATGTGATGGTCACGTCATCGGCTGCCAGGTCGTTCTCGGCGAGCCAGTCCTCGAGCATGTCGGGCCGGATCGCGGCGATGAGTGTGCCGTCTCTTTCGATCGTGGGCATGTGTGCCTCCCTCATTCAGGCAGAGTGTCGCGATGGGTGTAGCGGCCGATGGAGCCGGCCCAGACATAGGCGTCGCCGTGATCGCCGGTGGACCAGTAGGGCAGCGCCAGCGCGATCTTCATGCGGCCCTGGCCGTGGAAATTCGGTTGCCAGGACTTGTCGAAGCCCGTTTCGGTCATGCGCAGCCATGTCCAGCCGCGTCCGAGATGGGCGCCCGTCGCCTCCCGAAAGTGGCCGTAGTCGAAGAACGGGCGGAAGGCTATATCGCCTGAGTGTTCCAGCACGTTGACCAGCCAATGCGCCTGTGTCCGGAAGCCGCCACTATCGCGCGTCAGGTATTTCGAGCGCCGACCCTGCGCGAGGACGGCCACATTTCCGGTGGCGCCGTTTTGCCGGGTCTGATCGCTGCTGATGGTGATGTCGATGAGCACCGCGTTGAAGTCGATGCCGGAGGTTTCCACGTTCAGCCGCTTGCCGCCGGCGGCGATGTAGCCGGCCCTGGCACCGCCGTCCGCCAGATGGCGCGGGTTGATCGCCTTCTCCAGGTCGCCCTCGAAGTCGAGCCCCTTGCCCCCGAAGTTGGCGGGCGTCACCACTTCGATGGTGCCGCGGGCCGTCGTGCCGCCGTGGCGCATGGCGGAGAAGGAACTGCCGGCATGGCCGGCGATGAGTTCCATCTCGGTGTTGGCCTGCCCGCCGCACAGCGTTGCGAATTTCTTGGTGTCGGCGATCAGGTTCGGCGCGACCGGCATGTAGGCCTTCAGGCGCGTCTCCGCGGTGCGCAGCCGGGCGATCTGGGCGTCCACCCGGTCGTCCATGGTGCGAACCTGGTCGATCAGGCGGCCCAGTTCGATTTGCAGGCTGTTGGCCGGCATCAGTCTTCTCCTCGATTTGCGTGCGCCTCACGGAACAGCGCGTCCTTGATCGCCTTCTGCCTTATGCGCAGATCGTCGATGGCCTTGTCGGCTCGTCTTGCCTGTTCCTTCAGCGCGATGATCTCGCCGGTCAGTGCGGCCTGGACGGCACCGGCCTCCTCGCGGATCGCCAGAGCATGGCCGTATGCGGGGCTGCCCTCGTGGTGGATCGGGGCGATCGGATATCTGAGCCGCACCCGGCCGCAGTTCTCAATTCGCGGCATGAAGATGTAGACGCCGGAGGCGCGCACCCGGCGGGCTGTGCCGTCCGGATCGCGCACCCATGCACGTTGCCGCCATCCGGGCCGGCCGGTGAAGAGTTCGTCCGGCGTCATGTACCAGTAGCGGTCGGGATGAATGCCGGCATAGGCCGTTGCGGCCGTGTTGCCGTTGGCGCCGTTCGCGGTGACGGCGGCGCGGTCTTCCAGCTCCGGCAGGCGATACGGGTTCCAGGCCATGTGCGGCGGTGCCAGGATGATCTCCATGGGGATCGCCCAGGAGACGCGGAAGTCGTGGCCGCGGGCGGCAAAGCCCGCCACCTCCTCGCGCGTCGCCTGGGCGACGAAGAGCGTCGGGTCGTTAAAGCCGCGCCGTGTGTCGCTGCCCGTGCCGCTTGGCGGTTTGGCATGCCAGCGGCTGTAGCGCGCGGCATTGAGGTCGGCATCGCCGAAGCCCTTGATGATGCGGCCCTGTCTTTCCGCGCTTTGTTCGGCGATTTCGGCGCCGGGTCCGTCAAGGCCGGGGATCTGCGCCATGATGCGGTCGAGAAGGCCGGGGCCGGAGCGTGCCGCAATCTCGATATCGCCGCGTGCATGCAGCACCCGGAAACGCGACTGGCGGGAATTGGCGAAGGCCGATCCATCGAGATCGAAGCGGATGCGCGTTGCCGGATCGTCGACCACGTCGACCATGTCATCGACTGGCCACTCGGCGAGCGTGCCGAGCCGTTTCGTCAGCACCCGGTAGCGTGTCACCGCATAGCGCGGTGTCCCGCGATCGTCCGACAGCCTGACCAGGCGCGGTGTGAAGGAGGTGTTTTCCGCGATCGCCTTCTGGCCGGTCAGCGCATGGGCGATCATGGAGGCGTGGACCTCATCGATCGTCTCGCCGTCGAGCGTGTGGCGGAAGGAGTGGACGGCATCGACCAGGCGACTGTCGATCACTTCCTCGGGCCAGATCTCCAGATAGCTGACATGCACATCCACATGGTCGCGAAAGCCGGGAAAGGCTGCATCATCGAAGCTGGCGAGCGCCCGGTAGAAATTCTTCATCAGCGCCATCTGCCCGGCGACGGTCTCCTCGGTGGCGACGTTCGCCTCTGCCGCGATCGCCGCCGGCAGTTCCGGCATGGCGGCGGGCGATGACGCGAGGTAGCGGCCGTCGGCGGCCTCCAGCCAGCGATAATCGGTGTGGCGCGTCTGCACCGGATAGCCGTTGATGGCGGCCTGCAGTTCCGGCAGTCCGGACATCATCCGGTATTCGGGATGATCGTGCTGGCCAAGTGCGGAGAAACTGACCGCGCCCGGTCGGAACAGTGCATCATCGCCGCCATTGGCGTACTGCCGCATCACGGTCAGGCCCGACTGTCCGGTGGCCCGCCAGATCATCGCCTCGCGCTCCAGTTCCTCGACGGCGACCGCCTTCCAGTACTTGAGATCACGGGTCAGCGCGAAGTTGAAGTCACCGCCCAGGTTGTGGCGGCTCCTCGCATCGTCGATCAGGTCCTGGATCGTCTGGCTGGCCTCGAGGAAGGAGAACTCGACCGTTCCTTCCGGTATCGCGGCAAGCGACACCTGCAGCTCGAAATCCGTCTTCTGGCCTTGTGTGATGCCGGCAAAGACCCGTTCGTCATGGGCGTAGACGAAGAGCAGCACCGGTGTGCCGTCATCGTCGGCGAAGAAGCCGATCTCGCGGGCAAAGAAATCCGCTTCGCCGGTGATGGCAGTGGTCACCTTCCACACGCCGTCACTGACAAGACTGCGGCTTTCGACCGGCGCCCGCGCCCGCTCGCCCCGCAGCGCCGTGGCGGATGCATCGGGCACCCATGCCGCGTCGCCGATGGCGACATGGGTGATCAGCAAGGCCTCGCCGTCAACCTGGGCGCGGGCGGCGGCCGTCAGGCCCGCCGTGGTGACGATCGGCTCGAAGGCTGCCCTGGTCATGACGAGGCTCCAGTCAGGTCGAAGTGTTGACGGTGGCTGACGCGAAGCGCGGCGATCATGGGACGGCGCGCCAGGCCGCATGCCGACACGCGCGGGGCGAAGGACCTTCGGGTCCGGCCGCGAGCGACGAGGCCGGCGCCGATGCCTCTCGCGCCGGCGCCCTTGGCGCGGATGGCGGGAACAAGCGTCCGGTTCGTGCGATGGCGCACGGCGGTGGCGGCACCGATCGACCGGCCGCCGGTGAAGGCCAGCGAAAAACCCAGGTCGTAATGGGACCGCACCGGCTTGACCGCATCGAGCACTGTCTCGGTCAGGTCCCGCAACTCACGGCTCAGGAACGGGATCGTCGGATCGCCGATCAGGTCGACGGTCGGACGGGCAACGACACGGAAGGTGTGGGGTCGTCCGTCATACTCGAACCACTCGCTCAGCTGCGCCCCGATGCCCAGCGCCGCCAGCGCCCGGCGCACCGCCCCCCTCGTGCCCTTGATGCGGTGGATGGGGATCGACGCCGCCACCACGGCGCGGCGCTGCCCGATCGGCCAGCGCGCCTCCCAGGCATCGACCGAGAACGCCCAGGCAAGCCAGGGAAGAAGATCCTCGGGACAGGTCCACGGATTCCACAAATGTGCGACCGGTTCCGGCAGGCCCGTCAGGCGATGGCCCAGCAGGTCCAGATCGCGCTCCAGCGGCGTCGCATTGGGCGGCAGGATCGACACAGGGTTCATCGGGCGTTCCTCAGACATCGCGGCCTCCAAGCTCGATCTCGATCCCGGTGCAGTGGGCGGCGCCTTCCGGGCCGATCACCAGGTCGGCGGCAGGTCGCACAAGCGTCACGTTCTGAACGCCCACCTGGTGGAGTGCGGCAAACAGGCCCGAACGGGTGATGTCATGGCCGAGCCGGTGGCGGGCCGCGATGTGATCCTCGATCGCCGCGCGCGCCACGCCCAGCACGACGCCCGCATCCGGCTCCGCATAGAGCGTCAGGCGCGCCTGAACCGCGTAAGGGGTGATCGCCGCGCCCTGCACGGTCAGCGGCCGCACGTCCTCGTCGTTAAGCGCCGCATCGACGATCGCGATCAACTCGTCGGAGGCCGCCCCGTTGCCTTGCGTCGACAGCACCGTCACCACCACCTCGCCGGGTTCCGGCGAGATCACCGCGACGTGCTTGACCTCGGGCGAGGCCGACAGGGCGTGAAAGACATAGGCACCGCGCGGGCCGGCGCTGGCAAAGCCCTCCGGCGCCAGCTGGGCGCGCCGGCGCAGCCTGGTGTCGCTTTCAAACTCGGGTTCGACCGGCGGGGTGGCATCCGGGTCGCCGGGGCTGACAACGGCCCGCGCCACGGCGTAGAAGGCTGAAAGGTGTTCGAGCGATGCGCCGGTGGCAAAGGCCAGCATGTTGCCGCGCGCCTTGTCGTCGAACTCGGTTCGGATCACCATCTCGCGATAGGCCCAGGCCTCCAGCACCTTGACGGCGGGCTCGCTTTCCAGCGCCAGGGCTTCCGCCAGATCCGGATCCCGCGCGATCAGCCAGGCGCGGATCTCGGCGAGGATGTCGTCGTAGTCCCGCCGCGCCACGATATCGGGCGGCGGCAGGCGCTCCAGTTCGATCGCCGAAAACACGCTCATGTGGCACCCCCGGCAACCGCAAGCGCGATCGGCAGCACCTTGCCGTCTGAGTCGATCAGTTCGAACTGCGCCTGGCCCGCCGCCTCGTCCACCAGCCGCACCCGCGAAAGCTCGATCCGCGGCTCCCACCGGTCGAGCGCCTCGGCGGCCGCCAGATAGGCATCGACCAGCATCTCGCCATTCATCGGCTGATCCAGGATCGCCGGCAGATCGCTGCCATAGTCGCGCAGCATCACCCGCGTGCCCACCGGCGTCGTCAGGATGTCGAGGATCGACTGCGCCAGATGGGCATCACCCGAGATCGCTTCGCCGGTATGCCGGTTCATGCCAGTGGTCATCGGTTCGGCTTGCCCGTATTGCCGCCGCCTGGCTGGACGCGGTTGTGGGTGTGATGCACCAGGCTCACGCCATCGGCGATCACATCGACGCTCACCACGATCGTGCCGTTGACCTGCATCTCACCGCCGGCAAGGTTGATCATCGGCACCGCGCCATCGGAACTGGGCGCGTTGCCGGCATAGAGCGAGGCGACGATCGAGCCTTGCGCGATATCGCCGCCCTCGCAGGCCACCACCACCTGCTCGCCCTCCGACGGCATCCACCAGAACTGGATGGCACCGGCACTCAACTGACCGACCTTGATCGGCGGCGACTGGAAATCGCCGAAGTCGACGATCGCACGCTCGGCGTCCGGATCGACCGAGGCCACGCGGCCCACCCGGATGATGTTCTCTATGCGGCGATCGGCCTCGGCAAGCGCTTCGGACATCAGCGATCCCCTCCGAATTTGGCATAGTCCTTCTCGTGGTCCGGACCGATCCGAGGGGCGATGCCGGCGCGGATATCGACGCCAGGCGGGCCGTCCCCGCACTCCAGCCCGTTGCCGCCGATGACCCAGTGGCTGGTCACATAGTCCTCCTGCCACCACAGCCGCCCGGCCTGCAGCCCCACCAGGCGGCCCTGCATCAGCATCAGCGGCTCCGGCTGCGTCTCGGGCGCAACATCAGGCGTCCAGCCGAGCAGCACCCGGCGCACCGCATCGCGCAAAGGCTCCAGCCGCGACGCCTTCTTGGTGCCCACCCCGCCCGGATCGTTCTTCGCCGAGACCACGATCAGCACGCCCAGCGTCGCCTCCAGCCGCTGCGCCGCGCCATGAGGTCCCAGACGCCAGGGCTCGCGGTTCGAACGACGGTAGAACTCGTCGGTGCGCTCCTCCAGCAGGCCAAGCGCCGCCACCGGCGTGCGCAATTTGCGCGCCGCTTCGATGTCCCAGGCCGGAACCACGTCGGAAAACAACGCCCCGGGGATCGGCCAGTCCTTCCAGTCGGGAACCTCGGATGGTTTCGGACCCAGCAGATGCGCCGAAAGCCGCTTCGCCGCGGCAATGACAAGGTCGGGCGCGACCACCGGATCGGGCTTAGGGGATGCCGCGGGTGCTGTTCTGCTGTTCATTGTCCAGGCCCCGCCAGCGCGCGCGAAACAAAGGTCTCGACGATATCTTCCACCGCCACCTCGTCCGCATCGTCGATGCCGAGATACGGCCGCGCTGGCAGGCTCACCTTGCCGGTGCGGATGAAGGTCCCGTCCGGCAGCATGAACTTGAGCGCATCCGCCTTCTTCGGCCGGATCTCGCCGCCCAACTGGTGAATGGCCGCATAGATGACGTTGCTGCCCACCTGGACTTCGCCGGGCGACGGCCGATGGCCGATCGAGCCCTGCAGCCGGCCGGTATCGGTCAGCGTCTTGCCGCCGCGCTCCTTCGTCCTTGCCCGTTCGCTTTCCTTCCACGGCATGCCGCCCGGATCCGTCGCCGTGCCGAAGCGGCGCTGCGTGCCCGAAACCAGCGCCGCACCCACCGCGTCCATCAACGGCATGGCATTGCCGCCCACCGCGCGCGCCAGGCGCTCGGGCGCCCGCGTCAGCGCATCAAGGCGCGAACGGTCGTAGTCGAGACGGACGCCGGTCATCGGCGCCCCTCCCATGCCTGCGCGATCGGCCCCTGCGGTGGTACGATGCGCGCCTTCACCGCACGGCGCGGCACCCGCGTGCCGTCCGCAGCCACCAGGTGCGCCCCGCCCTTGACCAGCGCCGAAAGCTGCGCCCGGGCGCGGCGGGCAGCGTACTTGACCGCATCGGCCATTTCCTCGTCATGCAGCAGGGCACGCGCCAGATCGCAGGCGATGGCCGTCAGCAGCGGATAAGAGCCTTGCGGCAGCGGCAGGTCCCAGCCATCGGCCAGGCGCGCGTCGATCGCGGCCGCCGCATCGGCCAGCACCGCCTCAAGACGGCCGTCATCGGGCGTGCCGTCCGCATCCTGATCGAGAAGCTTGTCGATCTCGGGCGCCCCGAAACGGGCGCGCAGGTCGGCGGCACTGGCGTAGCGCACTAGCCGGCCTCCCGTTCGGCCTGGACTGCGGCCCAGGCGGCATCGCGTTCGGCCGCGCTGATGCCCTCGAGGCCGCTCACCGAACCGAGCGCCCGGATCTCGGGCTTGCCGGTCGACGTCCAGTGATCGTCATTGTCGGGCTCCAGCGCCGCGATCGCCCCGGCAAGCAGCGCCTTGCGGTCCGCCTGTTGCGCCCCCGCATCCGCATCGTCGGTGTCACCGTCATGGCCCGCCCCGCCCTGGGGCGCAGGATCCTGGTCCACAACCGTCTCGACCGGCGGGTTGTTCTCCGGCAGGACCGCGTCGCCGCCCTCGATCAGCGGCTCTGCGGCGGCGCGCGGCAGGCTCACGATCGCCCCCGCCGCGTGGTGCACCCCGTCATGCAGCACCGGGTTGACCAGGCGGATCTCCACCTGTGCCCTCATCCTGTTCGTCATCGATACCTCCTATGCCACCGCGTTCCTGAACAGAAAGCCCGCCAGCTTCGAGACGATCGCCTCGTCGCAACTGTCGACCACACGCACCACGAAGGTGCCGCGCACGCCGACGCGCGGATCGAAACCCACCATCACCTGGCGGCCCAGATAAGGCGCGGTGAAGCCGAGCGAGGGCGGGCCCTTGTAGTCGACATTCGGATCGCGCCGGTAAAGCAGCGCATGCTTGCCCCAGCAGCGCTCAAGGTTCGCCGCCTGGCCGGGACGCGCCGTGTTGACCCGCGCCGAACCGACATGGATGCGCAGCATCAGCACCCGCTCCATCGCCTGCTTGGAGGCAATGCCGCTGTCGCCGTCATTGGCATGGGTCGCCTTCAGCATGCGCGGGTGAACCCGCAGCGCCGCGAACACTTCCTCGCCCATGGCGATATCCGTCGGCTTGACGATCATCGCCGTCTGCGCCGCAACGATGTCGCGCAGCGGATTGCTGTCGGCATGGCTCCACTGCGACGTGCCCGACAGCGTCACCTTGTTGGAGGCCGGGTACTGCGCCGCATCGAAGGTCATGCGCGCGACCCGCAATTCCTGGCCGATCATCAACAGATCGGTCAGCACCATGGAGGAGCGGTCGATCGGGTTCATCGCCGTTGCCGGCGTGTTCTGCACGTCATCGGCGGGGATGGCGTCGTCCAGCCCGTAATCGTCCACCGAGCGCGTCACCTCCTTCGAGGTCAGGTGCACCATGGCGGGCGCGCTGCGGCGGCCGACCAGCGTCGGCGGCACCGTGAAATGTTCCTCGATCGGATATTCGTTGAACCGGTACTCGCGGCGCACCAGGACCGGAATGCGCGGCAGAAGCTGGTCGGCGATATACTCCTCATTGGCATAGCCGACGGCAAGGCCCGAGCGGTGGAAGTCGACCGGATAGGGGCTGGCCGCAGGACCGGCCGCGAACTGCGCACCCGGCGGCAGGTTGCCCTGGCCCGCCGGCGCCGCAAACAGCGCCCCGGGAGACAGAACCGTGCCGGCAAGCAGTCCATGCTGAACGGGAACCGGCATCAGTTGCGCCGGATCGGGGTGTTGAAACTGAAACATTCTGTGGCTGCTCCTATGTCTGTTGCGGCACGATCAGGACCGGGATCAGGTCCCCGTCCGCGGCCGCGCCATCCAGTGCCACGCCGACGGCGTGGAAAACCCGCTGCCAGGTGACCAGAAGACGGTCGCCCGTGGTCGCCGTGGAAATCCGCAGCACATCGGCGGCATGGATCTGCGCCTGCGCCAGACGGTCACTGTTGCCGGCCGCCAGTTCGACCACGCCCGTGAGCACGTCGCCGGGAAGCAAGCCGGGCACCGCGATGTCGGTATCGGCGGCGGCACCGTCCACCGCGCTCTGGAACAGGCTGCGGCGCGAAACCGCCATCGCCTTGCCGCCGGCGCCCGCAGCCACCAGCGCACCGGCATCGATCGCGCCGCCGGCCTCCACCATGGCAATGCCCGCGACATGGATGTCCACCGGGCGATCGGCGGCTGCGCCCAGATCCGCGCTCACGCCCACCGGCAGCACCAGGTCGCTTGCCGCCGCCTCGGCCTCGCGGTCGCCAACGATGCGGCAGATGCGCCGCGCGGCAATGGCCGTGCGCGCCCGGAAACTCTTCGTCAGCAGGTACTCCATCATTGCGCCTGCTCCCCGGCTGCCGCCCGGCGGATCGCCGTCGGCAGATCCAGCGTGCCCGTCTTGTCAGCCGCCATCAGCGCCCGGGCGCGGCTCGCAAGATCCTGCGTCGCCGCCGCGAACTGCGCCTCCTGCGACGCCGTTCCATCGCCGGGCCATTGACCCGCCTGCGGCTGTGCGTAACCCGCAACCAGCGCAGCCGCCCCCGAGCCCGCGGGTGACGCGGCGGCAAGCGGCTGCCCCATACCGATCGGCACACGCTGCGGCAGCGCCGCAAGCAACCCGTCAAGCACCCCAGACGGCGCCAGCGCCATAGGCCGTCCGTCGGCGCCGGCCATGGTGATCTGGCCGCCACTCTCCTCAAGCGCGCAATAAAGCGCCGCATAGGCCGGACCCTCGGCCGGCAGCACACGGCCCGCCTGCACATGCGCATCGACCCGCGACGCCGCCGTGCGCTCCCGGTCCATCGCACCGCGCGCCATGCGCTCGGCCGCAATCAACTGCCGCTCGGCAAAGATCGCCTGGCGCTCGGCCGCCAGTTGCGCCGCCTCGCCAGGCACCGCCGCCGGATCGGTCGCAACCGACGCCTGCGGCTGGGCCACAGCATGCTGGGTGACCTGTGCGGCACCCGGCGGCAACGCACCGGCCGGCGGGTCGGCGGCAAACTGAGGAGCCGCCGGCTGCACCGGAGTGAACTGAACAGCCGGCTGAACGGGCTGCGGCTGCGGTTGCAAAGGCTGCTGCACCGGTTGCACGGGCTGTGCAACAAACTGAGGCTGCGCTTGCGGCTGCGGCTGCGCGGGCTGGGCAACGGGCTGAGGCTGTACCGGTTGCTGCAAGGTCTGTGCCGCCGGCTGCGGCTGCACGGGCTGCGGTTGGGTGGCAAACTGCGGCTGTAGAGGCTGGGCCACAAACTGCGGCTGCGCCGCCGTGGCAGCGGCAAAAACAGGCTGGTTCATCAAGGTCTCCACTGTTGGACAGGAATATAAAAGCGCGCCATCGGCGCGGGCGGAAAACTGCGTCGGCGCAAGTCCCGCGACCGCCGGGTTCTGCGCCCCCAGAAAACCGAGATGACGCAACCGCCACCCCGTCGCCGTCGGCGCCAGCGCAACCGAGCGCGGCGCATAGCGGCCCGCCTCGACCGCACCGCGAAACGACGGATCCAGCCGGTCGAGACGCGCCTGCAAGCGATCGCCCATCACCCGAAGCCCGCGTACCCAGCCCAGCGCCGGACCATCGG
Source organism: Rhizobiaceae bacterium (assembly GCA_963921345.3). Taxonomy (GTDB): domain Bacteria; phylum Pseudomonadota; class Alphaproteobacteria; order Rhizobiales; family Rhizobiaceae; genus Hoeflea_A. The sequence goes on from OZ001228.1 coordinate 660,296, forward strand.
TCTCCGGATGGCCGAGAACCACGGGCGCCGGATCGGCCTGACCGTAATCGGCAACGATCCCGGCAAGGTCCGCCGCCGTCCAGCGCGTCGTGCGACCGCCCATGTCCGTGTGATCGCCCGTGCGAAACACGTCGATCCAACCGTCAAGGGCGGAGAACGAAGTGGTTCCGCCCAAACCGGCACCTTGGTCGGAGAGCGTGGCGGAAATGGAGGCGTTTGCAGCGTTCATGGCCGCCACATTAGCAGCCCCGAAATGGTCGCGGCAGCGGACCATGGTCCGCTGCAAGAGCGGCAAGCCGACCGCTAGAATGGGCCGCAAAATGCCCCTTCAAGGCCTGAATAAGGCAAGCAAGGCGACGCCGTACCACGAAGGCGGCGAAGCCGCCGTATCCGGAGTCACAATCCCATGAAACGCATCATCATCCACTGGACGGGCGGAACCGGCACCTTCGGCGCCCTCGACGCCGAGCACTACCACTTCGCCATCGACTGGACCGGCAAGGTGCACCAGGGCAAACACAAGCCGGAAGCCAATCTCGACTGCACCGACGGCCGATACGCCGCCCACACCAGGCGCTGCAACACCGGATCGATCGGCATCGCGCTGTGCGGCATGCACGAGGCCGTCGAACGACCCTTCGATCCGGGCAAGAACCCGATCAACCACAAGCAGGTCGACGCGCTCGCCGAGCTCTGCGCCGATCTGTGCGAAGGCTATGGCATTCCGGTCACGCCGCAGACCGTGCTCACCCACGCGGAAGTGCAACCGACGCTCGGCATCAAGCAGCGCGGCAAGTGGGACATCACCTGGCTGCCCGACGCCAAGGGGCCGATGAAGCCCGTCAACGTCGGCAACATCCTGCGCGAGCGGATCGTCTCGGAGATGACGGAACCGGCAACACCGGTCAAGAAACCCCGCACATCCGCCACACAATCGACCACCGTGCGCGCTTCCGCCACACAGATCGTCGCAGGGGCGGGAACCGCCGTCACCGCCGTCTCGGCACTCTCAGGCACCGCACAGATCGTCGCGCTCGCACTCGCCGGCGTCATCGTGCTCTCTGGCGCATGGATCATGCGCGAGCGCCTCAAACACTGGGCGCAAGGCGTAAGGTAAGGAGACCGGGACATGACACCTGATGAAATGATGGCAATGATTGCCGAATTGACGGCAACCATCCAGGCGCTGCGCGAGCAAATCATGGCCTTGCAGCAACAAATCGACGCCGAAGCGCCGATTGCCCCGCCACAGCCCGCCGTTCAACCGGAAGCGGGCCCGGCAGGGGAACCTGCCGTTGTTGATCCCATTCCGGTTATAGATCTGGAACCTGAGCCAGGCCTGAGCTTCGATGAGGCCTGGGATGCACTGCCGCCGACCGAAATGATGCTGGCGTTTGAAGACGATGCGTTCATCCGCAATGGCCGCGACGCCCGCGTCAATGAGCACCTGACGCGCGATCATCGCGAGTTCATTCGGGGCACTCAAGAGGACGACGTGTTCGTGCAGGACGTGTTCGTCCAGTCGGACTTTCCCACCAATTGGGTGGATGTCGATGCGTCGATCCGGTTTCCCGAACTGCCAGGCGGTTCGCGCATCAACGGTCTGGACGGATATGACGCGGCGCACCTCAATGCCGATGCGGACACCAAAACCTGGGTGCAATTGCTGGACGTGGAATATCTGCGCGTCAATTTCGAGACGGGCACCAAGACCGCATGGGGCGGCGACGGCAAGGAATTTGCCAGTGCGCAGACGTTCGGCGATTGGGAAATACCGGACGCAGCCTACGTCTACGTCGACGGCGAGTTTGGAACGGCCGAAATCTTCGACAATGATTTCCAGTTGGTCGGATAGGAAATGATGCTAGCCGTCTTCACATGGCTCGCCGGAACACGCATCGGACGCATGGTCGTCGCCGCCGGCGTCGCCATGGTCGGCATCCTCACCGTCTACGGTAAGGGCCGCAGGGACGAGCAGCGCGCCGAGGAACGCCGCCGGCTCAAGGACTATACCGAGACCAGGAAACGTGCCGACGAAGCCCTGCAACGCGCTGAGGCCGACAAACGGCCCGCCGACGAGCGGCTGGAGGAACACGGGAGGCTGCGCGATGAATAACAGCGTCATTGCCGTAGCGCTTGCCGCAAGCCTGCTGGCAGGCTGCTGCACCACCAAACCAGGCACCGGAGCCGTCTGCGATGCGCTCAGGCCCGCCTTGCCGACATACAGCCGCGACGATACCGAACAGTCGAAACGAGAAGGCGCGACATTCCTCGACGTCTTCAACGCAACATGCGGGAAAGGATGAAATCGCCATGGAAAATCAGGACCGCAATCCGGGGCTTCCAGTGAAGGCAAGCAAAGCGACGCCGGACCAAAAAGGCGGCAAAGCCGCCGTGAAGGGCTATAAGCCGCAATCCGACGCCGCCGTCGAACTGGTCAACCAGAACAAGGTGACCGAGGAAAAACTGCTTCGCCAGATCGATTATCTGATGCAGCATAGTCGGGCCGAGCATCTGGAGCAGCATTGGCTGGCGGACCGTCGATGGCTCGCAATCGCCCGAACCCACTTCGAACAGGGCTTCATGGCTCTCAACAGGGCGATCTTCAGACCGGAACGCGTCGAACTGGACGAGCACAATGACGGCGGGGAAACCAGCCGTGGATGACGCCATCAAGCCAGCCGCATACGCCGCCCTGGCCCTACTGCTGGCCTTCCTGGTCGGTATCGCCGGAGGAACCATCAGCACCCTGCTTCGAACGCCCGGCGAACCAGTAGGACACAATTGCCGAAGCGACCGGCAAAACAGTCAGGAACAGGTCCTTGGCTTCGGGATACTTTTCGACCGCCATGAACCAGCCAATCAGACCCGCCCCACCAACAAACAGAAACAACGCGGCAGCGTAAGTTACGGCAACGCGAACAAGGCTCCGCCTGCTTTCACGGCCCTCTGAAGACGTATCCATCAATCGTAATTACCCACCCCCTGTCAGCGCGGGCTTCAAGCAGAGAGTGTTTGGCGGATTTGGGTAAATGGATTGGTACCGACCAGGCTTGCTGTGTCGACGACGGTTCTGACTGCAGCGTCGGCCTCGGCCGCCCATTGGGCGCGGAAGCCGTTGGTGACCTTGCGGTTTATCACCGCCGGTCGTAGCGCTCGCTCGCAACTATTGTTGGTCGGTTCAACCAGGTCCGGCGCGTCAAGGAAAGTCATGAGTTGGTCGCGCGCATTGGCGAACTTGCGCAAGACCTTCCGGGTTTGCTCGCACTCGGTAGCGGTGCACACGATATCGGCGATGCGGGTGTCGAGGTCGCGCCTTTTTCGCTTGACCGTGCTTGCCGCCAGATCCCCGAGCGACCGCGCCAAGGAGAACACCGCGTCGATCCATAACTTCAATCTCAGCCCGATCGTCTCATCGCCGACCTGACCGACCCAGGCGATGTCGCGCGCCAGATGTGCCAGGCAGGTCTGATGCCTGGCGGCCCGGTTCTGCTGCGCCGAATAGCGATCCGACAGCCAGAAGTCCGGGCGATGATCGCCCATGACGGCATCAATCACCTTGGCGCCGCGCGAGAAGGCAGCCTCATGCACCACCGTATCGGCCGAGCGGAAAACCCAGTGATAGGCGTTCAATCCCTCAATCCGCACCCCGGTTTCGTCCGAGGCGACTGCCTTGGCCCCACGCAGCCGGCTGACAAGGCTGCTCTTTTGGGCCGCAAATGAAGCCGCGCCACGCCGCAGCATGTTCATCAACGCCCCTTGGCTGATGACAAGGCCAAACACATCCCGAAACAGACCCTGAAGCCGCTCATAGGAGACGTGCTGGAAATGCTTCAGATAAAATGCCAGCGCCTGGATCGTCGGCCCGAACGGTGAGCCCGTGGCGGCTTGCGGCAAAGGCGCCTTCGTCGTCGCACCGCATCCTGAGCAAACGCATTGCAAACGCCGGTGCCGTTCCACAACCGGCGCCACCGGCGGCAGGTCGATGGCGTCATATTCACCGATCACAGTTTCGCTCACATCCACAGGGAAGACTTCCCCACAATTCCCGCAAGTGTCGGGGCGGTGGTCGACCACGGCGTCTGGATTGTCGGCGAGACGGCGGGATGCGCCTTTGTGACCGGGCTTGGCTCCGCCGGGCTTTGATGTATCACGGCGCTGTTTCTTGTCCGTCGATGGTGGTTGGGAGGACGTGCGCGACGTCTTTGCCGGCCGCTGAAGCTTCGCCTGAAGCTCCAAATAGGCCTCTATCAGTTCTTTCTTGCTCAGTTTCTCAAGATCAGCGCGACTCATCCCGACTATGAATCACGACAGGCCCAAACGTTCAAGGGGTGGGTAATTACCATCAATCTTTCCTCTCATCCCCCGGACCATGGTCCGCTGTACGCTCCACAAAACATCGGGCACTGTCGATGATACTGCTAACTTTCGGGACAGCGACCCTGTTCAGTTCTTTTTGCAAAAATACAACGAAATGTATTTCAGATTCTTTGGCGAAGCGAACTTGCCACTTTTCCGATACGGATAATCGGATGCAGTCGAAATATCGTCGCTTCCAGGCATTTTATCCGGCGGTACTTTGCTTGCTGCCTTAGCCACTGTGCTATCCTTGGCTGCTGCCTTAGCCATCGCGCCGTCCTCGGCCGCTGCTACAATCATCATTCCGCCCTGCGCGGCTTTGAAAACCGACCAGCCTTTTGGACAACTACGCGATGAGTCGAAGGCAACGACGGCTTCCGCGGGTATTGCTAACCCAGGTACAGCCAGCACAATATCTTCCCAGTTTTCAGGATCTTGCTTTGCCTGATTTTGTAGCACACTAAGCAGTTCTGCCTGCGTCACACCTCCCAGAAATCTGATTGCTCCGCCCCCGGGAAGCCAGGAAGAAATTAATCCAGCAATTGAAATTACTGCAGCCGTTACCACGGCAACTATGATGTTTTCGATGACCCTGCTGTTGTTCAAAGGCATGTTGTTCCTCCAGAATTTCTGCCTGATGATCTTCATCACCCCACACGCGTCTTCGCAGTCCACATCAAATCCTGAAGTTCGCCAACACAAGCTGGACATTCCCCGTACTGCCCACGGTCTTGGCCATAAGGGATGATGCTGCCACAGTAAGGACACCTATCATCACGTGCTGCAGCGCCATATTTCGTTCCCAGCCAAGTGCCCCGCCAGACGATTTCACCAAGGATGGTGAAGCGGGGTCCGGTACCGATCGGTTCATAGTCTTCATTGTCACTGGTCAGCATCCAACCGCCGCCAGGCTCTTTCTGCAAGCGCTTGACCAATAGTTCGTCCTCTGCGCGGATGGCAAATATCTTTCCCTGCCTCGGCTCGTTGAGAAGATGATCGACAAGCACGGTATCGCCGTCCGCGAGTGAGGGTTCCATGCTGTCCCCTGCGATCTCGATAGCGCTGACCTGACCCGGCAGAAGTAAGTATCGACGCATCCATTTCTGGCGGAAAGCCAGATGTTCGACAGGCTCTTCCTGTTTCGGTGCCACAGCGACATGTCCGGCTTTCAGATGCACTGGCAACTTTGGCACCATCACATAATCTGCCTCATCTATTGTGGGGTCGTAACCACGCGTTTCGGGGAATTCGGCGATATCGCGAGGCGGACCGATATAGAATTCGAGGCCAAGTGCGCGGCAGAGATTTAGAAGCGTTATTCCTCGCGGGTCTACGCCACGTTTAATATTCTTTATCGCGGCATCGTGGCCTACAGCGTCTAGTGACACTTCGCGCGCGGACCGCCCGCTATTAGCTAGAGCAGTAAGAATAGGGTCAAGGTAGGTCATATTTACCCTATCTTACATTAACGGACTTGACGCAAGGACATAAATACCCCATCGATAGGGTATGAATATCCTGGATAACAACCTCGTCCTGCTTGCGGAACGCTTTGCGGAAAGCCGAAACGTTAGCCTTTGGCGGGTCGGTCATCTCGCCGCTGGTCGTGGTTCCTTTTTTGTTGATCTTAAGTCGGGGCGTCGGAATTGCACGACCGAGACCCACACTCGCGTTATGCAGTGGTTCTCTGACAACTGGCCCGCCAATCTTGCGTGGCCTTCCGACATCCCCCGTCCTGAGCCGTCACCTGGTTCACCTGCCTCGCAGGAGGCGGCGTGATGGGCATGGTGAAGACGCCCCGCCGTTCGATGGGTTCAGCCCGTCGCCGTCGCATATTTGTTGCCCATGGTGGTGTGTGTGGTTTCTGTCATGAGGAAATACCGGTCGGCGGACCTTTCGAGATCGACCACGAGATCCCGCTGTCGCTTGGTGGTTCTGACGATGACGGGAACTGTTATCCGGTTCATGTGCGCTGTCATGAGATCAAGACTTTCGGTCTGAAGCGTCCAGGTCGCCAGCGGGTTTCCGATTTCAGCGCCATTGCCAAGGTGAAGCGTCTTCGTGATCGGCGTCTTGGTCTTGAGGTGAAGAAGCGTTCGCGTCTGAGCGATCCGCATTTCATGCGCAAGGTGGACGGGACGGTTGTGCGCCGTGATGGAGGGTCGATCTGATGGGTGGCGATCATCGCGACTGTGAATTCCTGCTGCCGGACGGGCGCGTCATGACGACGGACGGTGACATCCGTGCGCCCATCAGCGAGGCGACCTTCAGGCGGCTGCTGGAGCACGTACTGCCGCATGACGCCGGTTTAGATGATGTCATCGTTCGGGCGCTTGATGCGCTCGAAGCGGACACGGCCCAACCCGGTCTGAGCGATCCGCATTTCAGGCGCAAGAACGGCGGGTCCCCCCTCGTGCGGCGTGACGGTGGAGGGGCTTTGTGATGGGTCGGTGTTTCCGCGAATACGAGTTCATGTTGCCGGACGGTTCGGTTTGTTACGAGATGGTGGCGGATCTCGCGGATGCGATGTCCCTCAAGGCGATGATGGGTGCTGTCAGCGCGCGGCCGGTGCCGTTGCGGTCTCCAGGCGTGGCGGTTGTGGGGAATATCTCGGGCGGCAACGTTGTCGTCAGCAACCGGATGGTTGTGATCGAGGCGCTTGATCTTGATCTTCTGGCTGACGTCATCGAGGCGGTTGAGGACGAGCTTTCTTCCAACGCCATGGTGTTGACCCCGGCGCAAAAGGCCGAGGCGATTGCCGGCCTTTACGAACTGGCGCTGGAAGATGCCGCCGGTGATGTACCCCCGGATGCGGACGGAGATGCTTCGTGACCGTCGCTGCCGACAACGCCCGGCTTCATATGCGGGCTTTTCGTGTCGCTGCGGGTCTGGACGCGGATCGCCTTCGGGCCATTCGCGCCGGGATCGAGCGACACATCGTCAATGGAACGCCATTGCGTGAAGCTTGGCCGGCCTTGATGCGGGCAGCCGGTGACCCTTCGCAAGATCGGCGGGTTTCCTGACCGATGTTTATGCGGCGGCGCGAGATTTCCACACACGACGAGGGCAGACATGATCGAGCCGAGTGAACAGATAAAGGCGCGCCTCGATGCGGAATACGCGGACAAGGGCCGGTCGATTGCGGCGCGCGAGCGGGAGCACGACCGCGGCCTTGACGGCATTGCCTGGGAGATGGGCGACTGGGCCTGCGAGCGCCCGCCAGCCTATGGCGACATGACCCGGCTGGCGGACGAGATCGATGTGCCGTTGGGCACGCTGAAGAACCGCGCCTCGGTGGCGCGGCGGATCGAGCCGGCCCGCCGCCGGGACGATCTGACCTGGTCGCATCATGCGGAAGTGGCTGGCCTTGAGCCGGATGAAGGCGATGCGGTTCTTGCCGAGGCGGCGCTTTACAAGTGGTCGGTGGACCGGTTGCGCCACGTGATGAAGGAACGCGGCGCACGGCGTGCGGCCGAGCGCGAGGTGGAACGGTTGAAGGCGGAGGTCGCGGCGCTGAAGTCGGAGCGCAGCACCCCCGAACAAGCCCGCCGTGTGATCGAAGGCGTTCGCGCCGAGGTCGGGGCGGGGCTTGAGATGATCGCGGAGGGCTACCGCCGTATCCTGGCGGCGCTGGAGTCGGGGGATCTGGCGATTGCGGCGGGCGCGCTGCACGGCAATTCCCGGCGCAGTCTTGTGCCCTCTTTTGAAGCGCAGATCGGCCGGGCGACGGATGGTCGCATCGGCAAGCTGATCGACAGGATCGAGAACGCGCTGAAGGGTCTTCATGCGACCGGTTCAAACCGTCACGACGCCGGGACGATTGTCGATCCGGTTGATGAGGCCATGGAGGCGGCTCCAGAGGCGACTGTGGGCGATACTTCATGATTTCACGGCCCCGCAAGCCATCCCTATTGCCGGTTTCAAGCAACGCAGCGCCGCTGCAAGGCCCCCGCACGGCTGTTGCACGTCCGGTTCAACCCGCCGCACCGATAGCCGCCGCTTCCGACGCCGCCCTTGCGCGCGCCCGTTCACGTCTTGATGCGGTGGCGCGGGCCGAGCGTCTGGTGGCCACGGGTACGCCCCAGGCAGATGCGGATACCCAGGTCGCGCAGGCAGAAGGCGTCTCGCCGCACACCTTGCGCCGCTGGCGTCTGGCCTGCCGGGGTCTTTCTTCGGAGGCACGGCTTGCGGCGCTGATCGACCGGCCCGGCCGTGGCCGCTGTGGTCCGCTGACGGGCGGTGAGATGCGCGACTGTGTCGAGGCGCTGGTCTATGAGCACGGCCCCCACCTGACCGCGCCGCATGTCAAGCGGGTGCTTGAAGCCCGCTATGGCGAGGCCCCGTCCAGGCGGGCGCTGCAGCGCTGGCTGCAGGCCTGGCGCGCCGATCCCGCCAATGCCCGCGCGCTTTCTGCCGTGTCGGATCCGGACGGCCACCGGTCGCGCAGGGGCCCGGCGCTGGGCAACCGGGAAGCCGGCGTAGACGCGCCCAACGCGCTGTGGGAACTGGATTCCACCCCGGCGGACGTTCTGTGTACCGACGGCCGGCATGTGATCGTCGGGGCGATCGACGTGTGGTCGCGCCGCACGAAGGTGTTGGTGGTGCCGGTAAGCCGCGCGGTGGCGATCTGCGCGCTTCTGCGGCGCTGCCTGATCGACTGGGGCGTGGCGGGGACCGTGCGCACCGACGAGGGCAAGGACTACACCTCGAAGCACCTGACGCGGGTGCTTGCCGATCTCGGCATCGTCCATGACGTCTGCCCGCCCTACACGCCCGAGGCGAAGCCGTTCATCGAGCGCTTCTTCGGCACGCTGACGCGCGACCTCTTCGCCCACCTGCCGGGTTTCACCGGGCATAGCGTGGCCGATCGCAAGAAGATCGAGGCGAAGAAGTCGTTCGCCCAGAGGCGCGGCAGGGATGAGCGCGAAACCTTCGACATCCAGTTGACCGGTGCCGAGCTTCAGAGAAAGTGCGATCAGTGGTGCGACGCGGTCTATGGCCGCCGTGAGCATGGCACCACGGGAGAAAGCCCTTTTGCCCGCATGGCGGGATGGACATCGCCGTTGCGGCAGATCGCCGATCCGCGCCTGCTTGATGCGCTGCTGGCTGAGCCGGCCGTGGAAGGCGGTCGCCGCACGATCGGCAAGAACGGTATCACCATTCAATGGATCAACTAAATCGCGCCTGAAATGGGCAGGCGTGTCGGCGAGCGGGTTGAGGTTCGTCTCGATCCGGCCGATCCGGCCCGGCTGTTCGTGTTCGCGCTGGACGGCACGTTCCTGTTCATGGCCGAGGATCCCGAGCGCAGCGGTGGCAACCAGGCGACGATCGCCTCGCATGCGAAAGCTTCAGCGAAGAAGGCCGACGGCAAATCCCGCCGCCATGCCCGTGCACTCAAGAAGCAGCACAGGCCCGAACTAGCCATGGACGACGTGCTCGAAGCGGCCGACGGGCAAGCCTCCAACGTGATCGCATTGCCCCGACCCGGCGAGGCGCATGAGACCCCGGCGCTGAAACAGGCCGCCAGGGCGGCAAACGCGCGCGACGCAGCAATGCCGGACAAGACCGACCTCTTGCGGCGCATCGAGGCGCGGCGTGTCGAATTCGAACTCAGCCACGCCGACATCGACCTTCTGGCCCTGAACGCGCTCGGGCTGCGGGTGGTCTCGCCCGCACAGTTGAGCGTCGCCAGCCTGGAAGCGCTGCTCGATCTTCTCGACAACGGCGTGTTCTGGGTCGAGCCAGTCAAGACCGCCGGGCTTGAGAACCCGGCCGCAGTCGAAGCCGGTGGAGCGTTCATGGCCGCCTGCAAGAAACTCTATCTGGAGGAGAACCAATCATGAGCGAAGGCAAGCGAAGCGCCGCCGTGCAGAGAAGGGCGGCAGAGCCGCCCGTAACTGACAATTTCACCGCGCCGCAGCGCACCGGGACGCGGGTTCCCGATCTCGCCGAGATCCGGCAACCGGAAGATATCCTGCGTCTCGCACCGGTTCTGGGCCACGTTGTGGGCAAACCCGATCAGGTCGCGATCGACACGCTGCTGTGGGTCTACCGCCAGGTCATGACGGCGGATGTGACCCACACGGATCTTGCTGCCTTCTGCGGCGTGCCCGAGACCGTCATCGAGCGGTTCGCCGAAGGCGGCTATGCGCGCATATCGGAAGTCCCCCAGGGTTTGGTGACGGGATTGGGTCAGGTGCTCCATGACGTGATCCTTCGGGTCTGTCATTACGGGCAGCACCATCGCGTGTCTCTGGGTCAGTGCCTGCGGATATGGAGCGACTTCCTGAACGAGGCCGAGCCTCTTCTGATGTACGATTATCCGGGCACCGTCTCCGCGAAAATCCGCGAACGCTGCACGCCTGCACAGGAGGCGATGCGGCCGCAGGACACGGATGGGGAGCGCCACTCATGAGCGAAGCCGTCACACGCCTGCACCCGGACAGCGACAGCACGCTGGTGCGTCAGGAGGACCTGACGTGGATGGATCGTGTCCGCGCCGCCGTTTCGGCCGAGACGGCCGATCACGGGCTCAGCCAGAAAGATGCGGCCGCCGGGATCGGCGTCAGCGACACGACGCTCTACCGCTGGCTGCGTGGCGACTACCGGGGCGACAACCCGGCCGTCACGGCCAAGGCCGAGACCTGGCTGCAGACCCGTGCGGAAGGTCGCGCCCTGACGCTGTCGCCGGCGCGGCTAGACGTGCATGCGGACCTCGGCCTCACCGATAGCGTCATGGCGGCGCTTGCCCATGCCCACGCAACCGGTGAAGTGGTGCTCATCTGCGGCCGTTCGGGTTCGGGCAAGAGCCATGCCCTGGCGCGCTATGCCGCCACGAGGGCGGGTGTTCACCTGGTGACGGTGACCTCGGGCGTCAACTCGCTTTCCGGTCTCTATGGCCGGGTGTGCCGGGCGCTGGGCATTGCCGGGCGCTACGGATCGGCGCTTGCCGCCGAGGACGCCATTCTGGAGCGCCTGGAGGGCCGTCAGGCGCTGCTGGCGGTGGATGAGGCCCAGCGCCTTGGTGCGCGGCTCCTGGACGCTCTCAGGGACCTGCGCGACCTGTCGGGCTGCGGCCTGGCGCTGGTCGGTGACGACACGATCCGCATGACGCTGTCGCGCTGTCCGCAGGTGGACGGTCGCCTCGGCATGCGCGTGCGCCTCGGCCAGCCGAACCAGGACGATGTGGCGCGGCTGCTTTCGACGGTTCTGGAGCGCACGCCTGCTTCGGCCGAGCGCAAGGCCGCCCGCACGGCGGTGTCGGCCCCCGGTGGCCTGCACGCGCTGCGCCGGCTTCTGGCCAGCGCCTTCATGATCGCCCGCGCCGACGGCCGAGGCGCGATCGCCGCCACCGACATCACCGCCGCCGTCGCCGGCATGGAAACCTGAAGGAGGCACCAATGCTGAGCCGTGACCTGAAACTGCTTCACGCCCTGTTCTCTCCACACCGCAGGAGCGGCATGCCCCTGGACTCCGAGGTGGTCGGTCGCGTCTGCGATGCGATCGAGGCGATGACCCGGCAGGCGATGGAACTGGAGGCTGCCTGCCTGTTGGCGGGTGTGAAGCCGCAGGGCGGTTTGCCGGACGGCGTCACGGTGATGTCGCTCGAAGCCTTGCGGAGGCAAGAGATCCCGCCAGTGGTTCGTCTCAACAAAGGCAAGCAGAGCGACGCCGTACCACAAAGGCGGCAAAGCCGCCGGACTTACGAAGACGGTGCCGGAGATCCCGATCCGGGAGATGCGGCGTGACAGGAAAGCCCGGGATGCTCTCGCTCACCGACAAGATCGCCCTGGCGACCCTGGCGAGCCTCGGTGTCCTGGCGGTTCTTTACGCCTGGGAGATCGAGCTTGCCCGGCAGGCGCTGGAAGGGGCGGTGTTATGCCAGGCAAGCACGGGCGGCTCTGCCGCCCTTGGCGGTACGGCGGCGCTGCGCTTGCCTCTAGCGCCGCCGTGCTCAGAAGGGCGGCAAAGCCGCCCGTGAAACATGAGACGCGGACTCCGGCGCATCTGGCGCACGCGACCGCCTTCACCCGCACCGGCAAGCGAGACATGAAAAACCGCAAGCCGTTCCGCAGCAAGCCCATGAAGGCGATGGCGAAGCGCATGGCGGCCAAGGACAAGGACGGCGCGTTCCGATCAACGGCGCCGGTGCGCTTTCACGACTGAACAGGAGACAAGCGATGACTGAGAAGAAGGCCAAACGTCTGGCAACCAACTATCCGGTTCCGCAGAACCGGGATGACTGCGATGCGATGATCCGCCAACTCGGTGATCTGCGTCGTGAGATCGCCCGGATCGAAGCTGACATGAACGATCGTCTTGCCCGTATCAAGGAACGGTTCGAGGAGCGCGCCGAGCCTCTGCGCGACAAGGCGACCGAACTGCTCTCCGGTATCGAACACTACTGTGCGGCCAACCGCGAGGAGTTGACCGGCGGCGGCAAGGTCAAGTTTCACCGTTTCAAGAATGGCGATGTCAACTGGCGCAAGCGTCCGTCGAAGGTGACGCTTCGCGGCACCGAGGCCGTGATCGAACGGCTCAAGGAACTCGGTCTCAAGCGGTTCATCCGCACCGCCGAACAGGTCAACAAGGAAGCCGTGCTCAGCGATCCGGAGGCCGTCAAATCCGTCAAGGGCCTTTCCATCGGCTCGGAAGGCGAAGACTTCGTGGTCGAGCCGTTCGAGGCCGAACTCAACGGGGCAAAGGCGGGCTGATAAATGGACTGCCCGCACTGCAATCGTTTCTTCCGCTGTCCGGACTGCGAGCGCAACCAGGCCGAGGTCAGCCTCATCGCGCACGAACTCGGTTTCTGGAAGCGCCAGGCCATCTGGCACCGGGCGTGGATCCTCGCCGGCTTCAAGGAACCGGATGATGTCGATCTCAAACGGGCCGAGGCCGAACTCGAACGTGCCCGACAGGACGAGAACCGCGAGCAATACGCTCACGCCGAGCCATACAGGGAGGTCGGATCATGAGTGATCCAATTACCGCACAGGACCTGCGCGAATGCTCGGCAGACTTCGAAGCCCATCTGCGGCTCGCCGGCGGCGGCTACATGTTCATCAAGCGCTGCGTCGAACATCCCTCGCTGACGGTCACGGAGGGCCGTGAGAACCGCAAGGCGAAGCCCTATCGGTCAATCATGGTGGGCGACGAAGAATGCGACACGCTGGAAGATGCCGCCCGGCTGCTGACGCAAGAGCGCGACGTCGAGGCTTCTCGGGAGGATATCGGATCATGAGCACGAAAACACTTGGCAGTGCCCCGGACCCTGTCGTCGCCCGGCGGCGCCAACGCGTGCTGGCCCTGTTCGAGGCGGGCATGAGGCCGAAGCAGATACTCGAACCCGTGCGCGCCGAATTCGGCCGCAGTGTGACCATAGTCGCCATCGATAACGACATCAGATGGCTACGCCGTAACGGTGCGGTCATGCAGAAAGGCGCAACCTGGGCCGACGACATGGACAGGCGTTGCCTGGCGCTCAAGAAGGCGGGCCACAGCTACGGCGCGATTGCCGAGGAACTGGGTATCAGCCGCAGTGCCGTGGGCGGACGTCTCCACCGCATTGCCCAGCGCAAACAAAAGGCAGCCCAGGCAACCAAAGCGACGCCGTGCACAGAAGGGCGACAAAGTCGCCCCCAGTCGAGCCACCCGAAGTCGACTACCAAACCAAGCCCCCGGCGGCCTTCCCAGGCTGCAAAGCGCAGGCGACTGGATGACTGGCCGGACATGAGCGAGCAATCACCGGTACCAGCCATCGTGGCAAGCCAGGACACTGCCTACCCGCCCGGCGCGCCGACGGCGGTGATGACGGCAAAGCCCGGCACATGCCGCTGGCCGATCGGCGAGCCTCGGGATAGTGATTTCCGTTTCTGCGGCGCGAAGGCCCTCGACGGCTCCTCCTGGTGCGCCGACTGCGCCGCCATCGCCTGGCCGACCGGCGGAGGTACATCATGAGCAGAACGAAGCCACAGGCCTCACGCGGCCCATTGATCCGCGCCTGCCATGCGGCGGTGCGCGCCGCCGGTTTCGATGAAGATGCGCGCCATGATTTCCAGATGCGCGTGACCGGCAAGGCGTCGATGCGCGACATGAGCGTCGCAGAGCTTCGGCACTTGCGCGACGAACTCAACCGCATCACCGGCTTCGGCCGGGGCGGTCGCGGCAAGGGCCGGCGCGGCGGGAAACCCGCCGTAGGCAAGGCGGCAGGCCGCCCCAGGGCCGACTATCATCCGCCGTCCGAGCGCGGCGACGTGCGGCTCATCCACGCGCTGTGGGGCGAGCTTGGCCGGAGCGGTGTCCTGAAGCGTCCGGACCGTGCCGGGCTCAACGCCTTCATCCGCTCGCGCTTCGAAGGCCACTGGTCGTTTGTGCCGGTCGATGTCGACGTGCTCTCCGACACCGACAACATCACCGACGTCATCCAGGCACTGAGGGCCATGCTGGCGCGGGCAGAGAAAGGGCAGACGCCATGAGCGAGCTTCTGACCTACAGTTGCAGCTACACCTGCCCCTATGGAAACCGGTTCCCTACCGATGTTCGGGCTACGCCTGATACGATCGCCGAGGTTCTTGCCCAACGCAATATCGGCGAAACCCTGGGCGACTGCGTGCCGACCAAACGCCCGCCCTACAACAGGCCGCTTTACAAGCTGCTGGAGCGCGATGGCGTGACACCCAAGACACTTCACCACGCCGTGTTCATCTGCTGGCAGGCAATCCGATCAGGCGCGGCAAGTGCCGATGACGCTTTGGGCGATTGCGGGCTTGTGCACGAGATGGTCCACGCCCTGCAATTTGGTGGGGAAAGGCCGTTCGTTGTCGGACGGCAGTTCAGCGACCTGGTCGAAATGGCCCGCCAGATCGAGGGGGCCATTCCGGGGTCCTTTGTCAGCAGCAAACCGGAGCGAGCGTCATGACGTATCCGCAGATCACCTATCATGCGGTGCTGCGCTACCTGGAGCGCGGTCTGGGCGTTGATATCGACGGGCTGCGCTGCCGCATGGCCACGAGACTGCCCGAGGCGCAGTCGGTGGTGGAGCAGTTCGGCGAGGGCGCGATCATCAGGGACGGCCTGTGTTTTCATCTCAGACGCCGCGACGACGGGTCGGCCGTGCTGGTGTCGGTCACCAGCGCCCAGGCGTCTCAGTTGTCGAACCGGGCGCTGCGGCTCAGGCGAAGGAGGAAGCGGGCATGCCAGACGTGACGGCCCGTTTCGACAACGCCACGCTCCACCATGGCGACTGTCTCGACCTGCTACCGGCGATCTTGGTGCAAGACGGCCCGTTCGATCACGTGATCGCCGATCCGCCTTACGAGGACGCCCTGCATGAAGCGGCCGCCAAGGGTTCGATCGCCCGCACCGATGGCCGGCGCGAACCGCGCGGCCCACAATTCGCCGGCATATCGGAACTCTCGTTCGGTGCTGCGGTTTGCCTCCGGCTTCCTCCCCATCCGCGATGAGGCCGCTGCCGCCATGGTGGCGGCTTCGAACGGCTGGGTGCTGGCCTTTTGCCTGGCAGAGGGCGTCGGCGCCTGGGAGACAGCGTTGACGAACGCCGGCGCGAAGTGGGACACGACGCTTGCCTGGGTCAAGCCGGATGCCGCCCCGCGCTTCAACGGCCAGGGTGCTGCGCGCGGCTTCGAGTGCATCTGCACCGCCTGGGCCGGTACCGGCCACCGGCATTGGAACGGCGGCGGACGGCGCGGCGTGCTGGAGCATCTGACCGCCAAGGGCGGCCACGAGACGGCCAAGCCGGTCGATCTGATGATGGCGCTGATCGCACTCTATACGCGTCCTGGCGATCTCGTATGCGATCCGTTCATGGGGTCCGGCACCACCGGCGTCGCAGCACTTCGCCTCGGTCGGCGCTTTGTCGGCATCGAGAAGGACGAGCGACATTTCGCCACCGCCCGCGCGCGGATCGCCGCGATCGACGTCGCGCCCATGCTGCCTTTCGAAGCAAGCCCGGCGGGTTCCCCGCCGTCTGCGACGCCGTGCCACAAAGGCGGCAAAGCCGCCTTCGAGGGATCGAAGGCCGTCCAGGCAAGCCTTGAACTGGACAGCTTTGGACTGGAGACGTCATGACTGCATCGGACGAACTGCCCGGTGTGCTTGCCGAGATCGCGGCCGTGGCGGGCCGTGACGCAGCGCTCATGATCGCCTGGAAGCATGGCGGCGACGATGGCTGGGACGTTCCTCGCGGCGATACGACCGCAGCGGCTGAACTGGCGCGGCTGATCGGCAAGGGGCCGGCAGCAGGCATCATGCGCCGTTTCGGCGGCAACAGCGTCGCCGTTCCGCTGGCGCGCCGTCATCTGGCGCCGTGGCTTGCCGGTCGCGGCATGAACGCCACCGAGATCGCCACCGCCATGCGCATCACCCGCAGGACAGCGCGGCGCTACATGAAGGCATCGTCTTGAGACATCATTGCAGCGGACCATGGTCCGCTGCCCGGCAGACGCGTGGACAGGTAATGTGATCGGGAACCACCCAACCCGTCGCCGGAGCCCGCCCATGCAAATCACCGCCGAACACTGGCAGACCTTTGCCGCCATGATTGCCATCCTGGGCATTCTGGCCGGAGCCCGGGTATCGCTGCGCAAGCTGGGCTTTCTGCGCCCACCCGAACCGCCGGCAGCACCTGCGGCCTCCACGGAGATCGCCGAGCGGCTCGAGCGTCACGCCGAGCGGTTGACCAAGCTGGAGGCGGCGGTGGTGGGGCTGGCGAGCCGCGACGACATTCACAAGCTGCAGATTGCGATCGAGCGCCAGGGCGGCGACATGCGCAAGCTGCAGACGGCCATCGAACACGACGCCAAGGCGGTCGATCAGCTCTCGGCCGCGATCATCCGCATCGAGGACCACCTGCTTGGAGAAAAACGCTGATGAGCTATGCCGCCACGCTAGAGGAACACCGGCGCCTGGCCGTCCTGATCCATCTGTCGGCCTGTCTCGACTATGCCTCCAATTCGGAGATCCTGCTGGATGTGGTCAACGGCGTCGGCATCACCACCAGCCGCGATCAGCTGACCGAAACGCTCGCCTGGCTCGGCCAGCAGGAACTGGTCTCGATCGAGGATCATGAAGGCTTCCTCATTGTCGAAGCGACGGCGCGTGGCGTCGACGTTGCGCAAGGCCGCGCGCTTGTACCAGGTGTCAGACGCCCCGCGCCAAAACGCGCGTCGAAGGGATGCTGAGATGCCGCAGCGCCGCAAGATCGACCTGTTGCCGGTGGAACTGCGCGAGTGGCTCCAGGAAGAACTGAAGAAACGCGGCTTTCGCCACTACGAGGACCTGACCGAGGCGCTGAACGCCCGGCTCGAGGAGGAAGGGCTGGAACTGCGCGTCGGCCGCTCGGCCGTGCATGCCTATGGCCAGTCCTATCTCGAATATGCCACCATGCAGGAGCAGGCCCAGGACCAAATCCGCCTGTTCCTGGAAGAGGCCAGCCTGAAGGAGGAGGTCGATGTGACCTCCGCGCTGTTTCAGCAACTGACAACCCTGCAATGGCGGTTGCAGATGATGCTGGCCGATCCGGAAAAGTTGCCGGATCCGCGCGGCATGAAGGACCTGACCACGGCGCTCAACAACCTGATCCGCTCGACCAGCCTGCGCAACGGCATCCTGAAGGCCGAACAGGCCAGGCAGTCGGAGCGGCTGGAACAGGCCGTCGAGGCCGGCGAGATCGACCAGGTCGCCGCCCGCAAGGCGCGCGAGATCATGGGCTTCGGCGCATGACCGTCCACGCCCCGGTCATCGATTTCCTGCCGTACCAGAAGGCGTGGATGAACGACCCGTCACGCTTCAAGATCGGCATGATCACGCGGCGCGGCGGCAAGACCTTTGCCACCGTGGGCGAGGCGGTCGACGACTGCATCAATGCGGAGATCGAGCGCCGCAAGACGCGTTGGACGATCCTCAGCCGATCGGAGGCCACGGCCCGCGAGGCCGTCGACGAGGCGGCCCGGCCGATGACCAGCGCCTGGTACGAGGTCTATTCGACCCTGGCCAGACGCGGCCGGCCGGAATTCAGCGAAGAGGACTTCGTCGTCCCGGCCCATACCAGGCAACTGATCCAGATGGGCCAGGTCTTCGAGGTCCATGTCGAGCAGGCCACCTACAAGGCGCAGGAAGTGCGCTTTCCGGGCGGCTCAAGGATTACCGCGATCTCCGCCTCGCCGCACGCCGCACGCGGCTTTGGCGGCAACCTGATCCTCGACGAGTTCGCCTTCCACCAGGACAGCCGCCGCATCTGGGGCGCCGCCTTTCCGGTCGCCGCGCGCGGCAGGCACAAGATCCGCATCATCTCGACCCCGAACGGCAAGGGCAACAAGTTCTACGAGATCATGACCACGCCGGACAATGGCTGGTCGAAGCACCATGTCGACATTCATGAGGCCGTCGAACAGGGCCTCGACGTCGACCCCGATGAACTGCGCAGGGCGCTCAACGACGAAGACGTCTGGGCGCAGGAGTTCATGCTCAAATGGATGGAGGCCGCCAGTGCGTGGCTCACCCATGAACTGATCTCGTCCTGCGAGGACCCGCGCGCCGGTCACCCCGAGGTCTATGCCGGCGGCCTGTGCTTCGTCGGCGTCGATATCGCGGCAAGGAACGACCTGTTCGTGATCTGGGTCGCAGAGATGGTCGGCGGCCAGTTGATCACCCGGGAAATCATCACGGATCGCAAGATCAGCTTCGCACGCCAGGACGATATGCTGGCCGATGTGTTCCGCCGCTATCGTGTGGTGCGTTGCTGCATGGACCAGACCGGCATGGGCGAAAAGCCGGTCGAGGATGCCAGAAGGGCGCATGGGACAAGCCGTGTCGACGGCATCCTGTTCAGCGTCACGTCCAAGCTGGACCTGGCGATCGGCATGAAGGATCGCATGGAAGAACGCGGCCTGCTCATTCCCGAAGGCGATCCCCTGCTGCGCGCCGACCTGCATGCGATCAAGTCGGTCACGGGCGCGACCGGAATCCGCCGCCTGATAGCCGATGGCGACACGGATGGTCATGCCGACCGGTTCTGGGCCGCCGCACTGGCCTGCGCGGCCGCGGGCTCGACCGCGGGCCCCTTCGAGATGCGAGTGGGGCCGCAACTGGCCACCACGGCGCTCGGCGGCGGTCCGGGGGGCGCGGCGGGCTACCGCGTCGATCCGCATCTCAACATCGTCCGCTCGCCGCTGGCGGGCCCTGTCGGCTGGAGGTGACGCGCCATGGATACCAGGGACACCGAGATCCCCAAACGCCCCGATACCGAAGAACAGACCGCGCCGCAGCTGACCGCGCGGCTGGGCGGCCTCGGCGTCTGGGGCCAGACCGCCGGCTGGCTGGAGGGCCTGGGATCGGGCCTTGCCGGAACGGCCGGCGGCTTCACGGCGGGAGCGTTTGGCGACAATGCCGCGATCGACGCCGCCGAGATCGCGCTCACCGACAGCAAGGTATCGGCCGTGCTGGGTCAGCGCATCGACGGGCTGCTGGCGGCGCCGCTGATGATCGAGCCCGCCAGCGACACCCCGCTGGACGTGGCGGCCGCCGACGATCTGCGCGCGCAGTTGCAGGCCATCGACATGAACCGCGTCAGCCGCGCGCTCCTGCACGCGATCTGGTACGGCTACGCCCTCAGCGAGTGCCTGTGGGCGATCGACGGCCGGCGGGTGCGGCTCGTCGACATCCGCAGCCGCGATCCGCGCCTCATCCGCTACGACTGGACCACGCTGGAACCGCTGTTGGTGACGCGCGGCCAGCCCGGCGGCATCAACCTGCCGCCGGCCAAATACATCCTGCATCGCAACCCGCCGCGCCATGGCGGGCAGCCCTTCGGGCTCGGCGCCGCGCACTGGTGCATCTGGCCGGTCTGGCTCAAGCGGCAGGCGATGCGCATGTGGTCGGTGGCGCTGGAGAAGTTCGGCACGCCGACGCTGGTGGGCAAACACTTGCGCGATGCCCCCAAAAGCCAGGTGGACGCGTTGCTGGCCACGATGGCCGCGGCGATCAGCGCCAGTTGCATCGCCCTTCCCGACGACCAGGACGTGCAGATCCTGGCCGCCGCGAAATCCGGCACATCGGGCGGCTCGGGTGGTTCCGGCGGCGGCGATTTCAAGGCCATGGTCGCCGCCCTCGACCGCATGATCGCAGAGGCCGTCGTCGGCCAGCACGCAACCTCCGAAATCGGCCAGCACGTGGGCACCGCGCAGGTCCAGAACGAAACACTCCAGGCGCTGATCGCCAGCGACGAACACAGGCTCTCCGAATGCCTGCGCTCCACCGTGGCGACATGGCTCACCGCCTGGAACTTCCCGGGCGCCGCCGTCCCGCGCCTGCGACGCGACACCGCGCCGCCGGAGGACCTGGAAGCCCGCGCCCGACGCGACCTCTATATCGCAAAGGCGTCCGGCCGAAGACCTGCGGCCGACTATGTCGAGGAGGTCTATGGCGGCACATGGGAAGAGGCCGCACCCGACCCCGGTGCGGACCCCGCCAGGTTCGCGGCGGCCGCCGCTCCGACCGACGCAATCACCGGCCTCGTCAATCACCTCATCGGCGAGGACATCGCGCTCGAGGCCGCCGCCGCAACCGTGCTGCCCGTCGAAGAGGCCATCGCCGGGGCGACATCGCTTCAGGACCTGCGCACCCGGCTCGACCGCATCGCACAGGCACCACCGCCGGACGCTCTGACACAGCTCTACGCCCGCGCCGACTTCATCGCGGGCATGGCCGGAAACGCCGGCGTTCCGCTGGGCCATGCGTCGGGAGGACCCGACGGTGATGAAGACGATCCGCAGACCTGATGCCTGATCCGATTGATCTCAGCCCCCCGGTGAAGGCCATCGGCCTCGATCCCCAGGAGGCGATTGAATTCTTCCGCTCCAAAGGCTACGCACCGCCCGAAAGCCGGTTTTCCTATCGCGACTGGTTCGGCGCATCACACGCCCGCGGCTTCGTCGTCGCCAAGGCCATGCAGGACGATCTGCTCGCAACCATCCGTGAGGCCGTCGATGACAGCCTTGCAAAAGGCCTGACCCTGGACAACTTCAACGACACGCTCATCCCCAAGCTCAAGGCCGCCGGCTGGTGGGGCCAGAAGACCATGCGCGATCCGCTCACAGGCGAAATGCGAACCGTCCAGCTCGGCTCCAGGCGCCGCCTCGCCGTCATCTTCGACACGAACCTGAGAACCTCATACGCCGCCGGCAAATGGACCCGCATCCAGCGTACGAAGGACCTGCTGCCCTACCTGCTCTATACACAGCTCCAGAGGGTCACCAAGCGCGAGGCGCACACACGCTTCCACCGCCTGGTCCTGCCCGCCGATCATCCGCTGTGGGCCACCCACTATCCACCCAACGGATATTACTGCGCCTGCACCGTGCGCCAGATGAGCCGGACCATGCTGGACAACGAGGGGATCGCCGTCTCGGCCGAACCGCCGATCAAGTACAAGACCTGGACCGATCCCCGAACCGGCCGACGGCTGCGGGTGCCCGAAGGCATCACTCCGGGCTTCGACACCAATCCCGGAGCCACCTTTCTCGCCGACCAAGGACGCCATGACAGCATCGCGGGTGACCTCACCCCGGAAGCCCGCGGAGCCGAACTGGGACTGATCCACGAAGCCCGAAGCCGGGGGCTCAGAACCGGCAGCCGCCATCTCGCCGCGATGGATAACGACATGCCGAGCGGTTGGATCGACGGAGGATCACAACGCCCGCTGCCCGATGACACGCTCAAGGTCCGGCTCGCCGATCCCGCCGCAAGCATCGCGCTGATCCGAAACCAGCCGGCATCGCAGGGCCTGTCGTCCGCCGACCTGCAAGACCTCGAAACATGGCCAGGCCTTTCCCGCACCGTCGCCGTCGCCCACGACGGATCCCTCCACAGGGCAAGCCTGCGAGCCGAAACACCGCAGCCCGGCCTCGCCGCCGCGACCGCATCACTGCTGAATATCGCCCGCCAGAAGATCCGCTCCATGAGCGAGCCTGGAACCGACGACCGCGTCATCGAGACGCTCGCCATCCTCGCCACTGCACGAACGCTCGATCGCGCCGGACTGATCGACTACGCATGGACCCTCGCAGGCGGCAGCAAGCTGATGCTCGACAACTTCGGCACAAGCCGCATGGACAGTCTGGTCGCCGAAATGGCCGCCAGCCTCACGCCCTGAACAAGGAAGAATACCGGCGCGATTTTACAGGCCGTTTAACACCCTCGAAAACGCAGGAAAAAACACCGTTTAAACGACCTTCAGGCAAGCCGATCCGCCGGGATTGAGCAAATCACCGTCGCATGGCCGTTTCCAGACCGCGCCCTCCAATCGGCAAGATACTACCCGCAGACCCCCTACGTTACCGCCGTTTCGGTACTCTCATCCGGCTTCATCCGGGAACTTCCGGCTTCTTCCGGTTTGAGCATTATTTATGTCGTCCTACACTTCCTGCTGGCGGACGATCCAGGTGCCGGCAAGACGATCATGGCCGGCCTTTTGATGAAGGAACTGATCGCGCGCGGCGATCTAGAACGCTGCCTGATTGTCGCACCGGGCAGCCTGGTCGAACAGTGGCAGGACGAACTCGGCGAGAAGTTCGCGCTCGAATTCGACATCCTGACGCGCGACATGATCGAGACCGCACGATCCGGCAATGTGTTCAAGGACCGCGACCGCCTGATCGTCCGGCTCGATGTGCTGGCGCGCAACGAAGAGCTTCAGGACAAACTGCTCGGATCGCCGGAATGGGACCTGATCATCTGCGACGAGGCGCACCGCATGTCGGCGACCTGGTTCGGCGGCGACGTCAAATACACCAAGCGCTACCAGGTCGGCCAGAAATTGGGGCGGATCTGCCGTCACCTGCTGTTGATGTCGGCAACGCCACACAACGGCAAGGAAGAGGACTTCCAGTTGTTCATGGCGCTGCTTGACGGCGACCGGTTCGAGAGTCGTTTCCGCGACGGCGTACACTATGCCGACACCGAAGACATGATGCGCCGGCTCACCAAGGAGGAACTGCTGCGCTTCGATGGACGACCGCTGTTTCCCGAGCGGCGCGCCTATACGGTGAAATACGATCTGTCGCCGAAGGAAGCGGCACTATATGCGGCGGTGACGGATTATGTCCGCACCGAGATGAACCGGGTACAGCGCTTTGCCGCGACAGACGGCAGGAAGCTCAACACGGTGGGCTTCGCCCTGCAGATCCTGCAGCGGCGCCTCGCCTCTTCGCCTGCTGCCATCCACAGGTCGCTGATGCGCCGGCGCGAGCGCCTTGAGAGCGAACTCGCCGAAGCGCGGCTCGCCGCAAGGGGCGGCCGGGCCTCGATCAATGCGACCGATGTCGGCGACGACATCCTGCGCAATATCGATGAATATGGCCAGGAGGATGTCGACGACCTGGAGGAACGGATATCGACCGGCGCGACCACGGCGGAAACGATTGAGCAACTGGCGATCGAGGTCGAGACGCTGAAGTATCTCGAAGCAGAGGCCCTGGGCGTGCTGGCTTCCGGCGAGGACACGAAATGGCGGCAACTCGACCGCATCCTCGATGACAACCTGATGGTTGATGGCGACGGCAATCGCCGCAAGCTGATCATCTTCACCGAACCCAAGGACACGCTGCACTATCTGTGCGACAAGGTGCGCGCCCGGCTGGGCAGGCCGGAGGCCGTCGATGTCATTCATGGCGCGGTGACGCGCGAAGAGCGCCGCAAGGTGATCGAACGCTTCATGCAGGACCGCGACCTGCTGGTGCTGATCGCCAACGATGCCGCCGGCGAAGGCGTCAACCTGCAGCGCGGCCATCTGATGGTGAACTACGACCTGCCGTGGAACCCGAACAGGATCGAACAGCGCTTCGGACGCATCCACCGGATCGGCCAGACCGAGGTCTGCCACCTGTGGAACATCGTTGCGGCGGACACGCGCGAAGGCGAGGTCTATGGCCGCCTGCTGGAAAAGCTGGAGGCCGCACGCGCTGCCCTTGGCGGGCGCGTCTACGATGTGCTCGGCGAGTTGTTCGAAGGTGTCGCGCTGAAGGACCTTCTGATCGAAGCCATCCTCTACGGTGAAAGGGATGAAGTGCGCGAGCGCCTGTTCCGACAGGTCGACGGCGTGGTCGATCAGACTCACCTGCTCGACCTTCTCAAGCGCCGCGCGCTGACGAATGACACCATGCCGCAGGCGAAGGTCCGGAAACTGCGCCTCGACATGGAACGGGCGGAAGCGCAGCGGCTTCAGCCGCATCACGTGCAGAGCTTCTTTGTCGAGGCGTTTCAGCGGCTGGGCGGCCGGTTGAAGGCGCGGGAGGATGGCCGCTGGGAGATCACGCATGTCCCCGTGCGCCTTCGCGAACGCGACCGGCAGATCGGAACCGGTGCTCCGGTCCAGAAGAAATACGAGCGCATCTGCTTCGACAAGGCCGGGATCAACCGGCAACCGGTCGCGGCCTTCATCTGTCCGGGTCACCCGCTGCTTGAAGCGGTCATCAGCATCGCGCGCGAAGATCACGGCCACCTGATGAAGCAGGGCGCGGTCATGATCGACGATGCCGACGACAGCATGGCACTGTCGGCCATCTTCCTCATCGAACACAGCGTGCAGGACGGCTGTCGTACCGGCGCAGACAGGCCGCACATTGTTTCGCAAAGGCTGCAATTCGCGGCGATTGCTGAAACCGGTGTGACGACCGATGCCGGGATCGCGCCGCACCTCAACCTGCGTCCGGCCGATGCGGACGAGATCGCACACGCCGAAGACCTGCTCGATCAGGACTGGCTGACGTCCGACCTGGAAAAACCCGCGCTGGAATTCGCGACCGTGGAATTGGCGCAGCGGCATGTTGCGGAGGTGAAGGCACGGCGCCTTCCCGAGATCGACAAGGTCGCGGCCGAGGTCAAGGCGCGGCTTGGCAGGGAAATCAATCACTGGGACAAACGCGCCGCCGAGCTTCGGGAAGAGGAAAAGGCCGGCAAGAAGACCCGCCTCAACTGGCAGAACGCCGAGCGCCGTGCCGAGGAACTTGCCGAACGGCTGAAGCGCCGGCAGGCACAGCTTGACGCGGAACGGCTGATCACCGCGCAACCGCCCCGTGTGCGCGGCGGTATGGTCGTCATTCCGCGCGGCCTGCTCGAAGAACGTCGTGGCGATGCGGTGAAAGACGGCATGGCACCGCCGGGATTTGCCGAAGACCCGGAAGCGCGCAGCAGGGTAGAGGTCGCCGCCATGGATGCTGTGATGGAGGCGGAAAAGGCGCTAGGCAACCATCCGGAAGATGTTTCGGCGCAGAAGGTCGGCTATGACATCGCCTCCTTCGATCCGACGGCTGACCGCATGCGGTTCATCGAAGTCAAGGGCCGGGTCGAAGGGGCGGATACGGTGATGATCACGCGCCAGGAGGTCATCACCTCGCTGCACGAACCCGACCGGTTCATCCTCGCCATCGTGAGTGTAAAGGACAGTTTTGCGCATGCCCCGCGCTATGTGCGCGGACCGCTCGTGGAGCGCGAGCCGTCGTTTTTGGAGACCGCGATACAATTCAGCCTGAAACGCCTGCTGGAGCGGGCGGAGGAGCCGGAATGAGCAAGACAAGAGAGACCGCTTCGGACAAGCGCAAGCAGCCAAGAAGTATCAGGATCAAGGTGAGCGATTTCGGGCCGATCTCCAAGGGCGAAGTTGACCTTCGTCCACTCACCGTGTTCGCCGGCCCGAGCAACACTGGCAAGTCCTGGCTGGCGACGCTGATCTATGTAATGGATCAATATCTCAGCGACACTACGAAATCTGTATTCAGATGGCCACTGTACCCCAAAAAGGACCCGTCGGTTCGATTTCCCGAGAAGCCCGCCATTTGGCTTGAAAGCATCGGCAACAAAGAAGCGGTGCCGCTGACCAACAGTGACCGTAAAATACTTGCAACAGCCCTCAAGGCCGATCGTCTCGAATTTGGAACGCAACTCTTGCGCAGCTTTGGACTGACTGAACTGCGTCACCTTTCACGCGAGGGCAGCAACCGTACCGCAAGATTCAATTTCTTCGATGAAGATGCTACCCGTTCCCCCGCAACCCGTTATCAATTTGCCATTACCGATAATGACAATGTCGCACTCCGAGTGGACATCGCCAATCAATTGAAGCTTGGACTGTTCGAGAATTCGCAACGGCTTTTGGCCGATATCAGTCATGACATCCAAACAGATGACGAAGATACCAGGCAAGTGATGCGATTTATTCATCACATTTTTTCGTCCGAAAACAGCAAATTTGCGTTCTATCTGCCGGCGGACCGTGGCGGGGTGATGCATGCGCACCATACGGTTGTCAGCGCACTTATACAGAATGCATCGCGTGGAGGCCTCATTCGCAATGCACCGTTGCCGATGCTATCGGGTATACTGGGCGATTTTCTGCAAAACCTTCTAAATGTTGTGCAGAACCAGCAAGGTGGCATGTCCTCCTGGCTTGCTCTCAGGGGCAAAGAACTGGACGGCGCACGAGCCGACCGTCTAGAGAACAATGTCCTTAACGGGAGGGTCGAGGTTGAAAAATCAAGTGTCGATTACCCGCGCTTTACCTACATTCCAGATGGGTGGGACAGGCCGCTTTCCCTTGTGGGTGTCTCGTCCATGGTCTCGGAACTGGCCCCGGTGTCGCTTTATCTGCGCCATCATGTCCGGGAGGGTGATCTTCTGATTCTCGAGGAACCAGAAGCGCATCTGCATCCCGCCATGCAGGTTGCATTCCTCCGCGAAATCGCGGAATGGGTCAGGCAGGGAATTCGCGTCATCCTGACGACCCACAGCGAATGGGTGCTTGAGGAACTTGCGAATATCGTGGCAACCGGTGAATCCGATTGCCCTGAAGGACTTCCCAATGAGGATGTCGGACTTTGGCTGTTCGAAACGATTGACGCCAAAAATCCAGACAAGGGTTCGACAGTGCGTGAAATCCTTTGGGACCCGGATGGTGTCGGATACGATACCGGCTTTGAAGATGTCGCAATGGCGCTGCACAACGAATGGGTCAATCTCGCGGGAGCTGAGGATTGAAAGGCGGCTTGATGAAAACTGTGAGGCAGGAGTTCAACAAATGCTGCCTCGTAACAAATTGCAGAAGAGACGGCTGCTCCGTCGATCTCAGAGGGATTGCTCATCCTTACCTACTTGTTGATTTCGACAGTCGTTGTGCTCCTTTCAAGCAGCATGAAACACGCTGTGACTACCTGTTGATTGGGGAAGGCAATCCCGCGCTGGTGGTGCCTATTGAACTGACTCGGGGCCGAAAAAAACAAAATATCTTGGTTCGGCAATTACAGGCTGGTGCCGAAGCGGCAGAAAGTGTTCTGCCTGACAATTTGGCCGTGCAATTTCAGCCCGTTCTTGTGGGTAAGTCAAAAAAATACAACCTGTCCAGCGGGAGAGAGCCGACAGTCAGCTTTCGAGGCAAGTCGGAGGGCATCTTAAAGATCGATTGCGGCGGCGTGCTGAAAGATGCATTGAGGAAAGCGAAATGACGCATAGCCGCAAGAAAAAGCTGATCGAAGTCGCGATACCGCTGGATGTCATCAACGCTGCATCGGCGCGTGAGAAGTCGATTCGTCACGGGCATCCCTCGACGCTGCATCTGTGGTGGGCGCGTCGGCCATTGGCGGCTTGCCGGGCGGTGCTGTTCGCGCAGCTTGTCGATGATCCTTCGGAGCATGTCGAGGACCTGCTCGGCGATCCCGATCTTCGGAAAGCGGCCGAAAAGGAACTGGCCGAAAGACTGGAGAAGCGCGGGAAGGAAAAGCAAGACGGTAGCGTCAATGCGGCGGATGACAGGCCGGTGACGCTGGAGGATGTGATCGTTGAACGCGAACGCCGACGCCTGTTCGCGATCATCGGGGATCTGGTGCGGTGGGAGAACTCGACGAACGAAGAAGTGCTTGAGCGCGCCCGAGCCGAAATCCGTCGAAGCTGCGGTGGCGAAATGCCGCCGGTCTACGATCCATTCTCCGGCGGCGGGTCGATTCCACTGGAAGCGCAGCGCTTCGGACTGCCTGCTTTTGGCTCCGATCTCAATCCGGTGGCGGTGATGATCGGCAAGGCGATGATCGAAATCCCGCCGAAATTCAGGGACCAGCCGCCGGTGCATACGGACGTACGGGAGCGGCAGTTCTACCGCAATGCCGAAGGGCTGGCGGAGGACGTCAAGCACTATGGCGCGTGGATGCGCGAGCAGGCCTGGTCTCGCATCGGTCACCTCTACCCGGATGTTGAACTGCCGGAGGACGAGGGTGGCGAAGAGGCGACGGTGATCGCCTGGATCTGGGCGCGCACGGTACCGAGCCCGGACCCGGCTTTTTCGGATGTGCATGTGCCGATTGCCTCCAGCTTCCTGCTGAGTTCCAAGCCGGGCAAGAAAGGAGCCTGGATTGAACCGGTGGTTGACCGGCAGGCCAGGACGATTGCCTACCGCATCAGACGCGGCGGCACAAAGGACGAGATTGCCAAGGTTAGAGAGGGGACCAAGGCCGGGCGCGGTGCGAATTTCCGTTGCCTGATGTCCGGCACGGCGATCACGCCGGATTATGTCAAGAGCAAAGGCAAGTCCGGACAGATGGGTCAAACGCTCATGGCCATTGTTGCCGAGGGCAAAACTGGCAGGGCCTACGTGGCACCGTCGGTCGAGCATGAGACAATCGCGTTTTCTGCCGAACCCAAGTGGAAGCCGGACACAAACCTGCCGGATGATCCACGGAATTTCTGGACGGTGGATTACGGCATGAAGACCTTCGGCGATCTTTTCACCGACCGTCAGTTGGTTGCGTTGAACACGTTCAGCGACTTGGTGCATGATGTGCGGGCGCAGGTGGAAGCGGACGCGCGTGAGGCGGGCCTGTCCTTTGATGACATACCACTGCGTGACGGCGGCAGCGGCGCAAAGGCCTACGCCGAGGCGGTGAGCGTGTATCTGGGGTTTGCGATTACCCGTCTGGCAGACCGCGGCAGCACTATTTGCGGCTGGGATTCTGGATATACGAAGATTCGCAACACATTTGGACGCCAAGCCATCCCCATGACCTGGGATTTTGCAGAAGGCAATCCATTTTCAGATTCAACAGGCAATTGGAAATCATGTGTTGCTTGGATTTGGAAGGTTTTGGACGCGCTGGTTCCAGTTGGTTCTGGAAACGAGCGCCAGCATGACGCCCAAACGGTCAACTATCCCGCCGATACCGTTATTTCGACCGACCCGCCCTACTACGACAATATCGGCTACGCTGATCTGTCCGATTTCTTCTTCTGCTGGATGAAGCCAGTCATCCGCCCCGTATATCCTGATCTGTTTGGAATATTGGCCGCACCCAAAGCGGAGGAACTGGTCGCCACTCCTTACCGCCACGGTGGCAGGGAGGCAGCAGAAGCTTTCTTCCTTGATGGAATGAGCCGTGCCATCGGCAACATGGCGCGGCAGGCCAGCGATTTGTTTCCGGCCACGATCTACTACGCCTTCAAGCAGAGCGAGGTCGACCGGGAAGGCATGAGTTCCACGGGATGGGCGACGTTCCTGCAAGCGGTGATCGATGCCGGATTTGCGGTCGTTGGCACATGGCCGATGCGAACGGAGATGGCAAACCGGATGATTGCGTCAGGCACCAACGCCCTTGCCAACTCCGTCGTCCTCGTCTGCCGCAAGAAGGCGGCCGATGCCGAGGTGATCACCCGCACCGAGTTCACCCGCGCCCTGAAGCGCGAATTACCGTCGGCGATTGGCGCACTTCGAACGGCCAACATCGCGCCCGCCGACATGCCGCAATCGGCGATCGGACCGGGCATGGGTATCTTCTCGCGCCACGCGGCCGTGCTGGAATCCGACGACAGCCCGATGCCGATGAAGACCGCGCTACAGCTCATCAATCACGAACTCGACGCGTTCCTGAACGATGTTCAGGGCGAATTCGATGCCGACACCCGTTTTGCCATCACCTGGTTCGAGCAAAATGGCATGACCGCCAGCGATTACGGCACGGCAAACAACCTCGCCACGGCCCGCGGCCTTTCGGTCGAGAGTGTCAAACATGCCGGCATCGTCGAAAGTCGGGCTGGCAAGGTGCGCATTCTGAAGCGCGACGAATTGCCGGTCGAATGGGACCCGGCGACCGACACGCACCTTGCGGTCTGGAAGTGCTGCCAATACCTCATCAGGACACTCGAAAACGATGGCGAACAGGCCACGGCCATGCTCTTGAAGAGGATCGGTGCGGACAAGGCTGATGCCGCCAAGGAACTCGCCTACTGCCTCTATGATATATGCGCCAACAAACGCGGAGACGCGAATGAAGCGACGTCTTACAACGCGCTGATCGCGGACTGGCCGGAACTGACACGGCAGGCGGCCAGGATCCATGAAACCGATCTCGACGGCGACCCGCAGACCGCGATGAATTTGTGAAGGACCGCGACGCATGGCCAAGAGTACACGTCAATATGTCTTCGAGGGGATGGAACTTTTGCCGGAAGCGCTCATTGCGTTCGTCGAAAAGCGCCTTGAAAGTGCGGTGAAGGGCCACTGGCAGGTGGAGGTCGCGGAGCGGGTCTCTGGCCTTCGGGTGACCGGTGGCACCGTTTCCTGGGACCAGCAGGGCTTGCTGAGGGCCATGATGGCGTTCTGGAAAGATTGCTTCGCTGCCGTGCTCGGTCATCAGGAACGGTCCCATGTTTCCGAACTGCTCGATGTCAGGAACCGGCTGTCGCACAACGAGACCTTCACCTATGACGACGCGGAACGGGCGCTCGACACGATGCGTCGGTTGATGGAGGCGATCAGTGCCGGCGAGACCGCCGCGAAGATTGGCAAGATGCGCGACACGATCCTGCGCACCAAATATGCGGAGTTGCAGCGCAACGAGGAACGCCGCAAGACAAGACGGCTGAACCTTTCGGTGGAAACGGTTGCGGGTCTGCTGCCGTGGCGCGAGGTGGTGGAACCGCATCAGGATGTTGCGACCGGCGAGTTCCAGCAGGCCGAATTTGCTGCCGATCTTGGCAAGGTGCATGCGGGCAGCGCACCTTCGGAATATCAGAACCCGCAGGAATTCTTCAGCCGCACCTATCTGACCGAGGGATTGGGCACACTGCTTGCCGGCGCGGCCAGACGCCTGTCGGGGGCGGGCGGCGATCCTGTTGTTGACCTGCAGACCAATTTCGGCGGCGGCAAGACGCACGCGATGCTGGCGCTTTACCATATGGCGGGCGGCACGCCGTCGGGGGATCTGCCCGGCCTCGATCAACTGCTTTCTGATCAGGAACTCGAAGTCCCGGAAAAGATCAGCCGGGCTGTGCTCGTCGGCACGGCGCGCGGGCCGCATGACCCGGTCCGTGGCGATGATGGGCACGAGGTCCGCACGACCTGGGGCGAACTTGCCTGGCAACTCGGCGGCGCGGACGCCTATGGGATGATCTCCGACAATGACGCGAAGGGCATCGCGCCCGGTTCTAACCTGCTGGAGGCGATCTTCAGGAAATGCTCGCCCTGCCTGATTCTGATCGATGAATGGGTCGCCTATCTGCGGCAGATCTACAAGGTCGACGGCCTTCCGTCCGGCTCGTTCGACGCCAATCTGTCCTTCGTCCAGTCCCTGACGGAAGCCGTCAAGGCGAGCCCCGGCACGCTGCTCGTCGCCTCGCTGCCCGCCTCGCAGATCGAGGTCGGCGGTGAAGGCGGACAGGAAGCACTGGTGCGACTGAAGCAGACGTTCAGCCGTGTGGAATCGTCATGGCGTCCGGCGTCGCAGGAAGAGAGCTACGAGATCGTCCGCCGCCGGCTGTTCAAGGACATTCCGGGCGACAGGCATCACCACAAGGACAACACGCTGAAGCAGTTCGCGAAGCTCTACCGGGAGAACGCCAACGATTTTCCGCAGGGCTGTGCGGACGAGGACTACCGGCGCAAGCTGGAAAAAGCCTACCCGATTCATCCAGAACTGTTCGACCAGTTGTACACGGGTTGGGGATCGCTGGAGAAATTCCAGCGTACACGTGGCGTGCTGCGGCTGATGGCACAGGTCATTCACGAATTGTGGATGGGCAACGATCCCTCGGTGATGATCATGCCGGGCGGCGTGGCGGTCGGCTCGGCTAGGGTCGAACCGGAACTGCTGCACTATCTCGACGTGAACTGGCAATCGATCATCGCCGCCGATGTCGACGGCGAGGCCGCGACACCCTACAGGATCGACCAGTCCGCCCCGAACCTGAACCGCTATTCGGCGACGAGGCGCGTGGCGCGCGCGGTGTTCATGGGTTCGGCCCCTACGCACCGGGAACAGAACCGGGGGCTTGACGACAGGCAGATCAACCTCGGCGTCATCCAACCGGGCGAGAAGACCGCCATTTTCGGCGACGCTCTGCGCCGTCTGACCAACCAGGCGCGGTTCATGCACAGCGATATGGGGCGCACTTGGTATTCTACATCGCAAAGCCTCAATCGCCTGGCCGCCGACCGGGCCGGGCAGATCGAGGAAGCGCTCGTGCTGATGGAAGTCGACAAGGCGTTGAAGACGTATATGGACGGGATCGGCGACCGCGGGCATTTCGATGCGGTACAGGTGGCACCGTCCTCATCGGCCGACATTCCTGACGAGGGGGGCGGCGTTCGCGCTGTGGTGCTCGGTGTTGCGCACCCCCATTCGGTCCGTGACGGGTCGGAGGCGCTGGTCGAAGCAAAGGATATCCTGATGCAGCGTGGTGCGACACAACGCGTCTACCGCAATACGCTGGTGTTCCTGGCCGCCGACGCCCGGCAGGTCGACAACCTCAAGGATGGCGTTCGCTCGGTACTGGCATGGAACGGGATCGTTCGCGACACGGAACGTCTTGACCTGACACAGAGCGGCAGCGCTCTCGCCAAGCAAAGGGCGCAGGAAGCGGACGAGACGGTCATCACACGTCTTCGCGAATGCTGGTGTTACCTCATCTATCCATATCAGGAGAACGCGCAGGCGGATGTCGAATGGACATCCGGCAAGGTTTCGACGCAGGATGGCCTGCTACACCGGTCCGGCAAGATGCTGGTGAGCGATAACACGCTGCTGCCGGAACTCGGTCCCCAGCGTCTCGATCGCGATCTGAAGCGCTATATCTGGAAAGACAAGCCGCACCTTTCGCTGAAGGAGTTATGGGACTATCTCAACCGCTATACCTATCTGCCGCGATTGAAAGACCGCGAGGTTCTGGCAAGGGCCGTGCAGGCAGCCGTATCGGGCCTTTTACCCGGCCCGTTCGCCTATGCGCAAATGTGGGACGAGGAAACGCAGACCTATTGCGGCCTCATCATCGACAATGCAATCGCCGCGCCTGTCGTGATTGACGACGACAGCGTGATCGTCGCGGCGGAAGTGGCGAAGCGCCACCGGCCCGAACCGGTGCCCGAAGGTGCCAATGCGGGGTTTGATGAGGAAGATGGCAAAGGCGGTTACCAATCTGCAACCACAGGCCCGGGCGACCCGAAGGCCGGCCAGGAAGAACGCCTGCCGACGCGCTTTACCGGAACGGTGATGATCTCGTCCGAGCGGCCGGCCCGCGACATGAACAAGATCATCGAGGCGATTATCGACCAGTTGACGATGCTGCCCGGCAGCGAGGTAACCCTGACGCTGGAAATCGACGCGGAAGTTTCCGAAGGGCTCGACCGGTCGAAGGTCCGTACGCTGATCGAGAATGCTGGCACGCTCGGATTCAACGAAAAGTCGGTGCGGTAAGACGCAGAAGTCTACCGGCGTTCAATTTGTGTTGCGACGCTATTTGTGGGGTGACTCGAGATGCAGGAATTGCTGACGGACCGTGAACTGGAAGCGCTTTTTCGCGACGGCGAGAGCGACAGGGTCGAGTTCAAGCGCAATGCGACCAATCTTGACAGGATCAGGCAGGCGGTCTGTGCGTTCGCCAACGATCTTGCCAACAATCGCGCACCCGGTGTGGTGTTTGTCGGCGCGGAGGATGACGGCCGCTGCGTCGATCTGGACATCGGCGATGATCTTCTCAGGCGCCTTGCACAGATCAGGGACGATGGCAGCCTGACAGCTTTTCCGGGCATGGAAGTACGCAAGGTCGTTCTTTCCGGCTGCAACATGGTGGTTATTGTCGTTCAGCCATCGGACAACCCGCCCGTGCGCTTCAACGGACGAACCTGGATCCGGGTCGGCCCGCGCCGGGCAATCGCGACGCCGGAAGAAGAAACGCGGCTTGTGGAAAAGCGCCGCTTCGCCAACCTCGCCTTCGACGCAAGGCCGGTGCCCGGCGCAACCATAGACGATCTTGATCTGGATCGCTTCCGCTCGGAATACCTGCCGGCCCTTGTTTCCCATGACACCATTGCCCGGAACCGCAGGTCGGAAGCGCAACAACTCCTGGCGCTGCGTCTCACCGGCAAGAACGGCGTTCCGACCGCCACGGCCATCCTCATGCTAGGCAAGTCTCCGCAGGATCATTTCCCGGGCGCGCATATAGCATGGAGACGGGTGGACGGAACCGATGTGACGGGCGAGACAATCGACGAGAAAGTTCTGACTGGCACGATTGCAGATCAGCTTCGCAGGATCGACGACATCATCGATGCAGCCAATGCCCACGGCGTGGAGATGGGCCGGTCGACCCATGCGAGGACCGCCGACTATCCGCTGGAAGCACTCCAGCAGTTGGTACGCAATGCGGTGATGCATCGCACCTATGAGGGAACAGCCGCGCCCGTGCGCGTGACCATGTATTCGGATCGGATCGAGATATTGAACCCGGGCGGCCCGTTCGGGGCCGTGACGCCCGAGACGTTTGGATTGCCCGGCGTCACCGACTATCGCAATCCCACGCTTTCGGAGGCACTGAAGGGTTACGGATTCGTCGAGCGGTTCGGCCAGGGTTTGGAAATCGCCCGTCGCTCCCTTGAAGCAAACGGCCACGCGGCGCCGGAATTCGACTTCGAGCCACAAGTTGCCCCGGCCTGGACCAATGTGACGGTGAGGAGGCATCCATGAAAACGATTGCATTCTTCAACAACAAGGGCGGCGTCGGCAAGACATCACTGCTTTATCACCTGGCGCACATGTTCGCCCTCGAGGGTTTGCGGGTCGTCGCGGCCGATCTTGATCCGCAGTCAAACCTGTCGGGCATGTTCCTTCAGGACCCGCGCATCGAGGACCTATGGTCGGCCGGGGGATCGGGGACCGTGCACTCCGCCATGCAACCGCTCATCGCCGGAACCGGCGATCTGCTGGAGGTAACCCCCGAGATCATCACCGATCGCCTTGCCCTGCTTGCGGGCGACCTGGGGCTTTCGGAGGTCGAGGACGAACTCTCGAACCAGTGGCCGCGTTGCCTGAACGGCGAAGAACGCGCTTTTCGGGTGACAGCGGCATTCGACCGCATGATACGGACCGCAGGCCGGGGTGCGGAAGCCGATATTGCGCTGATCGATGTCGGGCCTAACCTCGGCGCGATCAACCGCTGTGCGCTTGTTTCGGCGGACCATGTCGTCATTCCGATCGGAGCGGACCTGTTCTCGATCCGGGGCTTGCAGAATGTTGGACCGAAACTGCGGGAATGGCGGCGTCAATGGGGTCAGCGCCTTGATGCTCAACCGGGGGGACTGAATTTCGAATTGCCACCGGGCGACATGGAACCGATCGGCTATGTCGTATCAAGGTATTCGTCCTTCGGCCGTGGTGCCGCGAAATCGTTCCAGAGATGGCTGGATCGTGTGCCGCGCGTTTATGCTGAGGGCGTCTTGCAGGATGAAGTCACAACCAGCGACATCGCTGCGGACACGAACCGGCTTGCACAACTCAAGGACTATCGGTCGCTGATGCCGATGGCGCAGGAAGCACGCAAACCCATGTTCATGCTCAAGCCGGCGGATGGGGCGATCGGCGGACACCAGACTGCAGTTCAGGATTGCTACAGAGCCTTCCAGGCACTGGCGGCAAAAATATGCGACCGCATTGCGCTGGATCCTATCGACCGGTCTTCAGCATCATCGGGATAGCGATAATGGCGCGGCAAGCATGGAGACCGGGCGGGGTCGCGATGCAACCGTCATTGGCAACAATCCGAACAGGCGATGCCCGACCGGCGCTTGCGCCAGACGGTCTCCACAGCCGTCAGCACGACCGTGCTGATTGGCAGTGTGGTGGCGATTTCATCCGGCGACCGGAACCCGATCAGCGCTGATAACGATAGCTCCCGAGCAAGTGGCAAGATGTATGCTGTCATTGAATAGCCACGATCACAATTGGAGTGTTATCCAACAATTGATGGGGCGGTAAAAAGTCGATTCCACGGAGCATTGCTGTGCTTTATGATGAGGCATGTTGACTTTGCGCGATCGACGGACGAATGATCTCTTTGATCACTGGTCCTTTCTTGGGGAGAAACGCCGGCAGTTACTGGAACGATCCTGGGCCGGTGTTTTTCGTTGTCATCTTCTTCAGGCTCTTCCGGTCGAAGCTTTTTGCGGTCATTTCAACGACCGTCTTGGCCGACCCTCGAAAGATCTTCATGTTGTCATCGGCGCCCTGCTGTTGCAGCAGTTACAGGATCTGACTGACGCACAAACGGTGGAAGCTCTTGCCTTCAATATGGCTTGGCACTACGCCCTTGACATCAGAACGGAATCTGACAGCTATTTTTGCGAAAAGACCGTCCGAAACTATCGCCGCCGTGTCATTGATGACGGTCTCGACGAGGTCATGTTTCGCGCGTTGACGGATCGTTTGATGGTTGCATTCGATGTTGATGCGAGCCGACAACGGATGGACTCGACAGCTCTTCGCTCGGCAATGCGCAGTCTGACGCGGCTCGGCATCGTTGTCGAGGGGATCGCAAAATTCGTTCGCGAGCTCTCGCGCCATCATCCTGATTTGCATGCCCGGATCAGTACGGATGTGATCCGCCGCTATGTCGACCGTGAGGGCGATAGCGCCTTTGCCCACACTGCTCCAAGCGTTTCCAGACGACGCCTTGGCGAGGCTGGCCAGGACCTCCTGGCTATTGTTATGCAATTCCGCGACACACCGGCGGCGACGCTTGAAAGTTTTGTCATTCTTGAGCGGGTTCTCCGTGATCAATTCGAAATCAGTGATCGAGACGACGACAAGGCCGGCCTCACTGCGGTCATTCGTGATCCCAAGGATGTGCCCTGTGACACCGTTGGTAATCCGGCCGATCCCGACGCCAGCTTCAACGCGCACAAAGGTCATGGCTATCTCGCACAGATCGTTGAAACGTACTGTGAGGATGAAGAGAGTGGGAATGGGGGCATCGCGATGGCGCCTAATCTGATCACCTATGTGAGCGTCAATAAAATGACGATCCACGATGGTCACCGTCTGCCGGATGCGCTCGACGAACTTGCCGCACGCTCGCTGACGCCAAAGGTCATGCTGGCCGATTCCCACTATGGCTGCGACGACAATATGGCGCTGACCAAAGAACGTGATATCGACCTCGTAGCGCCTGCTCGACCAGCCAAAGGCGCGCGCTCCGGGCGGATTGTAGGGCGACAGTTCATTTTGACCGTAAGGCGACAGCTACCTTTACGAGGTGGCAACAGCCTTAGCTCATCGATTTTCCGTCAACAATTGGCGGAAAAAGACGATGAGCTTTCTCGCAAAAGAGGAACGGACAGCCATGGCTGTATTGTTGAAACAGGGGCATTCCCAGAGCGCTAGTGGCGCGGGCTTCTCGGGGCATTCCCAGAGCGCACGGAGGGCACGGTTCGATATCATCACAAGCGCCGATCGGCGGGCGTATTGGATGGTAGGTCCAAGCAGACATTCAAGGCCGCCGATTATGCGGAAGCGATCTCGCATTGGCGCTCTCAGCAAGAGGACGGCCGTGTAAACCTGGTGGATCTTCATCGGTGGCTGCAGCGCGAGCATGGTTATGGCGGGAGCCTGCGATCGGTTCAGAGATATTGGAAGGCGACGTATCCGGCCCCGAAGGTCCGGGCGAGACGTCGTGTTGAGACGCCGGCCGGCGCACAGGCCCAGGTGGACTGGGCGGAGTTTCCCGGCGTGGTTCTTGGCGACGAGGTTGTCGATCTTTCTGCCTTGATCGTGACGCTTTCTTGGAGCCGCAAACGGGCGGTTGTCTGGTCTCGTTCGAAGGACATGTTGTCCTGGCAGTCTTGCAATACGGCGTGTTTGCGTCGCTTGGGCGGTTCAGTCGCGGTTCTGCGCATCGACAACGTGAAGACGGCGATCTCCAAGGGGGCCGGCGCCTGGGGCGTCATCAACGAGACGTATCGGCGCTTTGCAGCGCAACTGAACTTCCATGTCGACGCCTGCCAACCTCGGCATCCGGAGGGAAAGGGTAAAGTCGAGAGACATGTGCGCGACCTTCGTGAGACGGTTGATCCTCGCAAGGAGGCCTTTGACAGCCTGGAACAGCTGCAGGCCGTGACCGATGCGCGGCTTGAAGAGCGTGCCGGCCGCCTGCGGTGCCCGGCGACCGGCACCAGTGTCGCCGAAGCGTGGGAACAGGAGCGTCGTCTTCTGACGCCATTGCCCGAGACGCTGCCGGAACCGTTCGACATCGTCGTGCGCAGGCCCGTCGGAATTGACTGCCTCGTCAGCTTCGAAGGCCGACAATACAGCGTGCCGTTCCGTTTCGTCGGCCAGGACGTGGAGGTGCGCGGTCTGGCCGGGCACGTGCAGATCCTCAAGAATGCCGAAGTGATCGCCATGCATCCGCGCCGCACCGAGCGGCTGATCGTGTGTGACGATGCACACTTCGATGGTGATGACACCGATCGTGTCCGCGCGCCGATGCCGCTTGGCAAGATGGGGCGAGGCCTTCAGGCGCTGGCGGCCAGCAATGTTCAGCAGCGCTCGATCGACATCTACGCCCGTCTGGCGGAGGTGGCCCGATGACGTCTCGGAGCATAAAACTGGATATTGACGTAACCCGCGAGAAGCTGGACGCACTCGGCCTTGGCTACGCATCCGAGGCGCTGGACACTTTGCTGTCGGAGGCCGTCAGCACCGAGATGTCCGCTCACCAGTTACTTGAACGGATTCTCGATATTGAGCGTGCCGGCCGCGAAGAACGGCGCATCAAGACGATGATGAAGACGTCGAAAATCCCGACCGGGCAGACGTTGGAAAACTTTGATTTTGCCTTCCAGCCGGCAATCGAGCGTTCCCGCATCGACACCTTGGCGACCGGGGCCTGGATCCGGAATGCCGAGGTTGTCCTGCTTCAGGGGCCGCCCGGGGTCGGGAAGTCGCACTTGCTCGTGGGACTGGGCATCCGGGCGATCCAACTCGGCTTCTCAGTCCAGTACTATCGCTTTGATGAACTGCTGACGGCCATCAAGGCGGACGCGCTTCTGCCGCCTACAAGGCTAAAGGGCCGGAAATACATGTCCAGTTCGCTGCTGCTGATCGATGAAATGGGTTTTGATCCGATGAACCGGGAAGAGGCCGGCCTCTTCTTCCGGCTGGTCAGCTATCGCTACGCTCGGGGTGCGATGATCATCACCACCAACAAGAGCATTCGCGACTGGACCGAGTTGCTCGCCGGCGATGAAGTCCTTGCTGCCGCGATCCTCGATCGGCTCCTTCACCGATCTCATGTGCTCAACATCAAAGGCCGCTCATATCGGCTGCGCGACCTCGAAGAACTTCTGACAAAAGAGAGCGCCTGAACGGGCAAATTTTGGCGCCGCGATTTGGGGGGCGTACGCCCCCCAAATCGCGCTGTCCTCGTAACACTGGGTGTCGTCTTAACTCGTAAGTGTAGGTGTCGCTTGACACGGATCACCCTGGAGGACTTCGTCCTCGATGACCGGGGACTGGTTGTCCGGTGCCCGAATGATGTCGCGCCCGTCTCGGTCTCAGCCGCGACGGTCAAGCTGCAGGCCCGTTTTGACCTGTCCATCTGCCGGGCATGCTCGCATGCGCAGCAATGCCCGGTAAAGGCGGCCAGGAATGACAGCCAATTTGCGCGGTTCCAATACACCCCAAAAAGGGCCGCATATCAAAAGCGTCGGTTGTATGAGAAGAGTGAAGCCTTTCGCGACATTTATCGCTGGCGCGCCGGCATCGAAGCAACCATGTCCCGCCTCAAACGCCAGATGAACATGACGAACCTGCGTATCCGAGGCATGAGCGCCATGCGCTATGTCGTCCATCTGCGGGCACTTGGGCTCAACATTCACCGATGTGCCGCTGCGGAGCCGTAAAGTGGCCCGGCAGGGCCAAAACGGCGCACAAAAAATTCTGAAATGGCCGAGGCAGCCATTTCAACATCCGGACCTACCGAAGAACCACAGATTATGATCGATCTGGGAATACTCAGCGCCAAGTTTCCAAATAGCCTTTTTACCGCCCCATCAACAATTGGGGAAGCGGGTAAAGCGGTGCAGTTCCTAGAAGGTGGTCCCGAAATTCCAGATGAACTCCTGCTCGCGCTTGATGAGGGGCGCGTGGTTTTCTTCTGTGGCGCGGGTGTTTCTCGTGCCAAGGCCGGTTTGCCGGATTTCTTCTGTCTGGCGAAGCAAGTTTTGGACACGCTTAGTGTTCCTGACGACTCTCCTGCCATCAGGATTCTCGATGAGGCACGCGCAATAGAAGATCGAACAGGCGTGCCCGGTTTGATTTCAGTCGATCGTGTGTTTGGCCTTCTTGAGCGCGAC
This sequence comes from Rhizobiaceae bacterium, assembly GCA_963921345.3. Lineage (GTDB taxonomy): Bacteria > Pseudomonadota > Alphaproteobacteria > Rhizobiales > Rhizobiaceae > Hoeflea_A. Next base: position 701,322 of record OZ001228.1, read on the forward strand.
TTTCTGGAAAGTGATATAGAACGCGCAGTCGCGCAAGCGCTCAAACGCGAAAATGGCGTTAATCTGGAGGCACATGAACTTCTTCTGGACCTGGCCACGACCAGGGAAGGTGTCACGAAGCTGGTAACGACCAACTTCGACCGTTTGTTTGAAAGTTGCGGGCGCGGGCAGAAAACATGGCAACCGCCTGGACTGCCTGACCCGGCAAGACCCGGAGACCTGCACGGGATCGTCTACCTGCATGGTCGTGCGACAAAAGAGTACGACGGTTGCGAAGGTGACGGTTTCGTTTTGTCGAGTGCCGATTTCGGTCGGGCCTATCTCGCGGGAGGTTGGGCAATCCGTTTTTTCAAAGACGTTATAGACCGCTATACCGTGGTGTTCATTGGCTACAGCGCCGATGACCCGCCGGTTCAATATCTGCTCGAAGCCTTGAAAAAGTCTGGAGGAAAGCTCGATGATGTTTATGCTTTTCAATCCGGCGATGCGGAAGACGCAAGCGCGCGCTGGTCATATAAAGGCGTTAAAGCTATCTCCTACGACAGCACGGACGGACATGCAGCGCTATGGGAGACCCTCAAGGAATGGGCTAAACGCGCGCGGGACCCCGAAGGCTGGCAGGCTCGGACCATAGCGATGGCCCGGCGTGGCCCCGAAGCTCTTTCGCCTGTTGAACGGGAGCAGGTCGCGCATTTGGTTTCGACCAGGGATGGTGCAAGAAAGTTCCTCGAAAGTGACCCGCCTGCGCCAGCGACCTGGCTTTGTGTTTTCGATAAATCAATTCGCTATTCGAACCCGGGCACAATCAGTTCCGGCGAAAACAAAGGCAAAGTTATAGATTCGTTTTCCTTGTACGGCTTGACCAGCGACCCTGTACCCACGCCAATTCATCCGGAAGACATCGATCCAAAACGCGAAATCCCGAGAACAGCGTGGGACGCCTTCGCACTCAACCGCCGGGACTGGCTGGAATTGGGGGACGAGCACATAACACCCATGCGTGGCAGCCAATCTCTCTATGCGCGTCAATTGCCAGACAGAATTGCTAAACTAGGGCTTTGGATTGGAAAGGTATCCAATCAAAATGCGGCTGTATGGTGGGGTGCACGGCAGAGCGGCTTGCACCCGGCCATCCAGCAAATAATACGACTAAATTTGGAGAAAGGTGAGGCAGATTATGCCCCTCACATCTTCCAGGCTTGGCATTATCTTTTTGAACATTGGCGCTCGGGGCGGGAGGAAGCCCGATCAGACTGGCACCGCTTCGCAAATGAAATCGGAATCCTGGGCTGGAATAAGACAACCGTGCGGAAATACGAGACGCTTTCACGCCCCCGCATGACCGCAGGACACGACGACGTCTGCTCGACAACAGCACCACAGGCCGATGACGAAACGAGCCTTAACGAATTGATCCTTCTGGATTTGGAGTACACGGAAGGCGGCTGCGATATACCGATTCCAGATGAATGGTTGGCCGACATAGTTTCAGCCTTGAAACGCAATCTGGATATTGGCATCCAACTTCAAACTGAACGCGGACAATACGGTTGGTTGGACATACCGCCGATTATCCCTTCAGACGATCCCGACATAAACACCCACGCACGCAATAGGGGCCTTCCCAGTGCCGTGTTGTCATATGCCTCTCATTTTGAACGACTTTTGGAACTTGACATCGAGAAGGCAGGTCAGGAAGCCGCAACCTGGCCGACAGATGACGACAACGTGTTTGCCCGGTTGCTGATCTGGGCAAGCCGGTTTGAAACACTTGTTTCCGACAAAGACTTCATCGTGTTCTTCGGAAAGGTTGGCCGGGATGCGTTCTGGGAAGTTCATCACCAACGGGATCTGTTGCATACTCTGCAAGAGCGCTGGCCTAAACTTCCAAAGCCCGCCAGAAAGCGGATCGAGGAAAGAATTCTTGAAGGTCCTAAACGTTGGGAAAGCGAAGCGGAACATGACTTTGTAAAGCGGGGTGACTGGAGCATTGCCACCCGCCTCCATTGGCTTCGCTCCAAAGGCTGTAATCTGAATGTGAATTACGACAACGAAATCGAACGACTGAAATGCGCGGTTCCCGACTGGTCGCCGGAACACGCAGAAAATGCTGACCGTTCACGGGAAAGCCGCGGCGGGATCGTGCGTACCGACACGGAGCATAGCGCACTTCTGACGGAACCTCTGTCAATCATCCTTACCAAGGCGAAAGACCTTAGCGGTCGATCCGTGTCGGAGCTTGTTGACCATGAGCCATTCGCCGGGCTGTGCGCACACCACCCGGTCAGGGCCTTGTCTGCCCTGCGGTTGGAAGCCAGGCGTGACGATTACCCGGACTGGGCCTGGCGGCTTTTTTTGAATTCGGATCAACGCGAAAAGGACAGTGGGCGCCTCAAGAAATTCATGGCCGAAATTCTCATTTCAGCGAGTGAAGAAGCGTTGGGAGGCATCATCTACCCGGTATCCGAATGGCTGCTTGCCACGACCGAAGGCTTGCCTGCTGAATGCGTTCCTACCTTCGAACGTTTGGTTTCACGTCTACTTGGCGTGCTGAAAGACAATCCCGAGGCGGGCGGTTCGGGGATCGTGCGCGGAAACCGCGATCCGGATTGGGTGACGGAAGCGCTGAATTCGCCATCGGGTAAAATCGCCCAGGCACTTTATCACGATCCGCATAGCAAGGGTCTTGCCGAAAACCAGGGGCTTCCCACCGAATGGTGCAAGCTGGTCGAGGGCGCGTTGGCTCTGCCGTCGGACAATGGCCGCTTCGCCATGGTTTTTTGCAGCTACCAGTTGAACTGGTTCCACCGCGTCGATCGGAAGTGGACTGAAGACAAGCTCTTGTCAGTCTTGCGAACCAAAAAGTTCGAGACCTTGGAAGCGTGGTGGGCCGGCTATCTTTGGGGTGTGCTAGAGCTTCCCTGCTTTGAACTGTTCCGGGTTTTGAAGCCTTACGTGTTGGAGAGAGCTTCCAGTCATTCCAATGATAAACGGAGCAACCGTGACAAACTCGCGGAGTTGATTTTGGCAAGCTGGGGTCGCCCTGATTCCAAGACAGGCACGGCAAGAATCTCTGATGAAGAATTTCGCAAGGTATTGATCGACGCCGGGGACAGCTTTCGGTCTCACGTGCTTTCGCAACTAAAGCGATGGAGCAAGAATAACGGTGACAGTGGCGAGTTCTGGAAAAATCAGCGTGAGCGTTTCTTGCGTCAAGTTTGGCCTCTACAAAAAGCTGCCCGTACCTCGAACAATTCGGCTCTATTGATCGAGCTTGCATTTTCGAATGAAGACAGTTTCGTCGCCATTTCGGACGCAATGCTACCACTCATAAGCAAGCTTCAGAGAGGTTGTATTTTACCACCATCGATCCGTGGCGACGAAGGAAACATCGTCGCCAAGCACCCCAAACGTGTTCTTGAAATCCTGTATTCGGCACTTGCCGAAAACGCCAACAACTGGCCTCACAAGATAAATGCCACTTCCATGGAACGGATCACCGACGCAGACCCATCGCTTCGTTCCGATACAAAGTGGGTCGAACTGATGCGGCGTTGGAACTCACGGTAGCCATGTGCCGGAACATCAGGGGTGCAGAGCACCATCTGACTTCCTTTTGATGGACGGGATCCCTCGATCCGGGCAGCTAGTTTACGGCTTTCCTCCAGGAACACCTGGACATTCTCCGCTCCTGGTCGAGTCGTTGAAAATTGAACAAAATACAAAATACCAGCATCCCTTACTCCATCGCGCTCAGTTTGCCTTTTTTCGACATGGTCGTTCCTCAAATCTCGTGCACGACAGGTTCCGTCTTGCAGACCTGGCGCGCGATATCGACCACATGGCGGTGGTGGGTCAGATAGATTGCCTGTCCGTTTTGGCCGATCTGTTCCATGATCTGGCAGGCAGCGCTTGTGCGGTCTTCGTCGAAGGTCTCGAAAATGTCGTCGCAGAAGAAGGGCAGGCAGACGCCTTGTTCGACCATTTGTGCGTGGGCGGCAGCGCGCAACGCCAGGTAAAGCTGGAACCGCGTGCCCTTGGACATTTCGGCGACGCGCTTGGCGGCACCGTGGCCGTCGAAGGCCAGCAATGTCTCATCGGTGCCGTCGGGTCGGGTGGCAAGGCGTGGATAGGCGCCTTGGGTCAGCGCGGCAAAAGCGCGTTCTGTCGCCGCCATCATGCCGCTGCGGTGGGTGTCGCGATACCGGCGGATCGCTTCTTCGGCCAGCCCGTGACCGAGCGACAGTTCCAGATGCTCGAGGGCTGCCTCTTCCAGTTCCAGTTCCAGCGTGGCCTTGCGTTCCGTCAGCACGGCGATATCGGCATCTGCGGTCACCCGCGACAGGTCCTGACCGGCGGCCAGGCGAGCCTCCGTCGCCTCCATGAGCCGCTGATCCGCCGCTTCCAGGTCAGCTTCGACGGTGTTGGCCTCGGCCTCCAGTCCCGCCGTCGTGGCGCCGTCGAGCATGTCCCTGACTTGCGTCATGTCCCCGGCGCTCAACTCGGAAAGGATCGCACGCTCCTTTTTGGCCCATTCGCACCTGTCGGCAATGACCTGTTGCGCCTGCGTCGCGGCGCGGCGCAAAGCATCAAGCGTTTCGACCGGCGGTTCGAATATCCGGCCCATGGCCTCGACCTCCCGGCCGATCCCGTCAAGCCGCCCTTGTGTCTGCTCCAGGGCTTTGCCGGCCTGTTCGATCTTCATGCTCAGGTCCGCCGCCCGTGCCTCCGTTTCCCTGGCCGCCTCGGACTGCTTGCGCAGCATGTCGAAGGTCGCGGTGGCAGTATCGGCCACCGGCAGGTCATGGGCCGTGGCGAGGGCGGTGGTCTCCGCCAGGAACTGTGCCCGGTCAGCTTCCATGGTCGCCACCCGTTGTGCCACGTCCGCGCGCTTTTCCTCGTGTGCGCGCAGTTGCCGCAGCGGATCGAGCGACGCAAGCAGCGTCTCCGGCGCGACCGTGTCGCGCAAGGTCTCGCAGACCAGGCTGCGCCACACTGTCTCTGCCTCTTCGGCCTGTTGACGCGCCGACGCCTGCTTTTCCCTGCGGCGGGCGAGGTCGTTTTCGGCCGTGCCAAGCGCCTCCCGCGCCGTGTCCACTGCAACTGTCGCCTCACGCTCGGCCTCGGCCAGACGGCGCGCAGCCGCCAGAGCGCTGTCGAAATCCGCAGACTGGAGGTTCACATGCGGATGCAGTTCCTCGACCAGGCGCTGTGCCCGATCCAGAACGGGCTGATGGTCGTTGCGCAAGGTCGCCAGTCTTTGCACCGCATCGGCAGCCGCACCGTGTCGGCAAACCCAGTCCAGCCACTCCTGCGGCGATCGCGGCACGGGCAAACCGACAGAGGCCGCCGCCTCGTTCACCTCGGCCTGCAGGATTGCCTGTTCGGCACGCAGCGCCTTCAGGCGGGTTTCGGTCTCATCGGCGCGGGCCTGCGTCTCGGCGCACGCCTGTTCGACTTGACGCAACTGCCCGAGGTCGCTCGCATGGGTCACACGCGAGCGCATCGCCGCGTCCAGTGCCTGCATTGCGGTTTCGAAAGGATCCGCCGTCTCCTCGCTCAGCGCTGACCGATGCGCCTGCCAAAGACGGTCACGTTCGCCTTTAAGGGCCTGCGCCTCGTCGTCCGCAACAAGACCACCAGTTGCCGTCAACTGCCCTGCCTGGGCGCGGCGGGCGGCGATATCCTCGACATGGTGCGCCCGCGCGTCCTCGGTCTGGCCGATTTTCCGGACAAGCCCGCAGTGACTGTCGAACCATTCCTGCGCCTTGATGCGACCGGTCGGGCAGTCGGGAAGCGCTTCGAACCGCACGGCCCCGACCGTCAGGGCTGTGCGGGCAAGGCGCTCCGCCTCTTGCGCGTCATCGATGGCCTGTCGGGCCGTTGCCACGACTGGAGCCAGGTTATCGGCATCATGACGGGTCAGGATGTCGCCGATGCCGATTTCGGTTGACCCTTGTGCTACTGCCTTGTCATGGGCCTCCCGGGCCCGCTCGTGTCTTTCGACCAACGCCGCCACTTCACGAGCCTCCTGCGCGGCAGTGGCTTGCGCCGTTCGCAGCGCCTCTCCGGCTTGCTCCAGACCGGCAATGTCGGCGGGCGACAGGACCAGGCGGCGCGGATCGGTGCCGTCCCCGGCCCGCAGGTCACGTGCTGCGGCCGCCATGGCCGCTTCGGTCTCGCGCACCTGGTCGCGGCGACGCTCCAGGTCCAGCCCGGCGGCCACGTCCCGGGCACGCAAATCATCGAGCGCATCAAGTTCCCCGGACAGGGTCACCCGTTCCGGGTTGCGGTCAAGATCGTCCTGTGTAGTAGTCCAAGCCTCGATCTCACCGGTCAACCGTTCGATATCGGCCTTTGCCTGGCGTTCCCCGGCGATCAGTCCGACGAGATATTCCGGATCGAAGTCCAGTTGTGCGGGATAGTCGGCGAACGGCGCGGTCTGCTCGGCAAGAGCATCGATCTCCCCCAGCAGCGGCAAGGCGCGCCGTCTGGTCGCGATCTGCGCGGATTTCTCGTGCAACGCATCACGCATCTTCCTGGCTTCGTTCTCGGCCTCCCGTGCGCCTGCAAGCGCCTTCTTGAGGCCGCGCCATGCACTGGCCGACACATCGCGGTCCCGGATGTCCTTTTCGACCTGCGTCAGTTCGCGCTTCAACTGCGCCATGCGCGTCTTGCTGGCCCGCCTGCGCCAGATCGCGTCGGCCTCCTCCCGAACGCCCTCCAGGACAGTGCTCAAATCCGCCACCCCGGCGGCAGCGGAAAACAGCAACCGGCCAATGTCGCCGCGCGCCTGCGCGATCTCCTCGCCACCACGCTCGATCGTATCGTCGTCCAGGCACAGCAGCTTCCTGTAATCCTCCTGCGACAGACCTGCCAGATGGGCGCCAAGCGCCGTTTCCGGCACGGCCGCACCGGCCTCATCGACCAGCGTGCCGCTGCGCCCGGGCAGGCGCGTGAAGCCGCGCGGATCACCGTCAATCTCCAGGACGCCCGACACTTGCAGGTTCTTGCGCTGGTGCTTGAACGCATAGCCTTCGCGATGCGCGAACCCGTAGAAGAGACGCAGCACGGCCTCCATCGTGGTGGTCTTGCCCGACTCGTTGGCCCCGTGGATGATGTGAAAGTCGGGCCTCTCGCCAACCACGCCGAAATCGAAATGTCGATCAGTGAAATGGCCGAAGCGGTCGAGTGACAATCTGCGCAACCGCATCACCTTTCCGATCCCTTCATCCGCGCCAGAACGCGGCGCGCCCCGGCTTCGGCCAGGCGGTTGGTCAGGGTTTCGCCGGCGCGACTGTCGGGCAGCAGACGGGCGCGGACCGCCGGCGGAAGCTCCTGGAGCACCTCATCGATTTCGGCCCGCGCGGCCATTGCAAAGCCCGGTTCGCCCCGGATGGCCGACATGGTGCCGGACAGCTCTTGCGTGGCGCTTGCCGTACTCTCCTGCGCCTGTGGTTCGACAAGGTCGAAGACCAACTTGTCTAGCCACAGGCGTCCGGACTCCCGCGCAAGGTCGCTGATCTGCTCGCCCCAGGTATCCCGGTCGCGCAGGATCTGCCAGTGCCGATCAGGCGCACCGCAAAGGGTCGGGCGCATGACGCCCGCCGGGGCCGTCAACGCCTCCGCACTGACCCGCATGTGGTCGCGCAGCAGGGTGCGAAGGGCATCGTCGCCTTGCGCGCCCGTGATATCCAGTGAGGAGGCGAAGAACTCCACGACCGAAGTCGGAAGCTCATCCACATGGATCTTGCCGTCGGAAATCGTCAGCAGGCTTGCCGATTTCGGCTCCGCCTCGCCGATGTCGCGCCCTTGCGGCATGCCGGGCATGACCACCCAGGGGGCCTCGCAGTGAACCTGCCGCTTGTGCACATGGCCCAGTGCCCAGTAATCGAACCCCATGGCACTCAGATCGCCAAGCGCACAGGGTGCGTAAACGTCATGACCCGCCGCTCCGGCCAGCGACGTGTGCAGCATGGCGATATTGACCGCTCCGGGAACAGGCGCGTCAAAGCGCGGCAGCAGGCTTTCCGGGGCATGCCGCTCGGCAAAGCTGACGCCGTGGACCCAGACTTCCGGCGCCAGTTCGACCTTGCCGCCACGCGCATCGAAGACATGCACATTGTCCGGCAGGTCGAGAGCACCGGTGATCGGGTTTTGCGCATCGTGGTTGCCCTTGATGATGAAGACCCGGACACCGGCGGACCGCAGCCGATCCATCTGTCCGATCAGGAACGCGGCCGTGCGGGCGCTGCGCTGCTGGCCGTCAAAAAGATCGCCGGCGATCAGAAGTGCTGCCATGCGTTCCGACAGCGCAAGCTCGATCATCCGTTCAAGGGACGCGCGCGTGGCAGCCTCGACGCTCTCACGCAAGGCCTCGTCGCGAAGCGCCAGCGATTTCAGCGGCGCGTCGAGATGAATGTCGGCCGTATGCAGCAAACGGATCAATTAAACACCGCCGGTCGTGCGGAGTTCAGCACACCAAAGGTCCTTTCGAATGCGAACGGCAGCCCGCCACGATCATCGCACGCGGGCATCGCATGCGGGCGACATCGCGTTGGCGTCGTCAGGTTCAAAACCGGCCAGCATCAGGGAGCCCAGCCATGCGTTGGTGAACAGAGGGGCGGCGAGCCGAAGATCGTCATCCTCAAGCGGCGGCAGTGTTGGCGAATCCGTGTCGCCGAACATCATCCGCAGGCCATCGAACAGCATGTCGGTTGCAGGCTCAATAAACGGCAGGACACCGTTGGCAAGCAGGTGTTTGTCACGCACCGACACGACCCGTGCCGCAATCGCGCAGCGGTCATCCGCCGCCTTTCCACCCCTCTCCTCGCTGACGGCGACCGGTTCACCACCGCGGATCAGGTCACGCAGCATCAAGGTCCGGCCCGAAACCCCGTCGGTTATCTCGTAAAGGCTCATGACCGACCACCGCACAGCTTTCAGGTAGGCACGCGAGCGCGCGGTCTCCTTCCACCCGCGCCGCTTGAGGTAGACATCCACCACGTTGCCGCCTGCGACATCGAACCGCTGCGTCATGAAATCATCCATGATCGAGGCGAAAAGCAGCGTGCTTCCGTCACCGCCCAGAAAGTTCAGAAGGCCATCGGCATCCATGCCCGACGTTTCGAGAAACGCGCCCAGATGATCCTCGTTGAGGTCGGCAAGACAATCGCACCATGGCTCGCGCTCGGCGAATTTCGACAGCCCTTTGAGGGATCGGATCGTGTTCAGTATGGCTCTCCCCGAACGTCACAATGATGGGCGGTCACAGCCCCAAAACAGGCTTGGCTCCCAATCGCCTGTCACCGTCCCATTACTGCACTGTGCCCGCGCTTCCATCAAGATGCGGTCGGCCGTTACTGGCGTGTCGGCAGCCTCTGTTGGCGCATTGTTTCGATAGCCGAGATCTATACATGTTGCTCCTCCACCACACCAATCCCGAAATCCCGGGTATCGGCGACCAGGGCGCGTCGCATTTCGAGGTCTTCCACCGCCAAATCACGTTATGGTTGCTCCGTAACTGAACCACTCATGCATCAACAGGATGGCCGGTCTCGCGTGGTAATTGATGCTGAATGCGGGCTTTGCGTGTGATGCTGAATGCGGGCTTTGCGTGCCGGAAGCGCGGTGCCGTAGCCGGTGAATACAAGTATCGAGACCCCTTTGGATACGGATGCCCGTATGCGTGGGGTTCCCGGGCTTCGCTGCCGGTCTTGGTCATTTCGACCATCCCCCAATAGACAGGCGGCATTCGGACCCGCGCCGTCCCAGCCCCCTATTTACCCGGCCGGTGCGGGTCCCTCGGATACACGTATCGCCGACCAGGTAGGGTTCAAACATTCGAGCGGACCGAAGGTATACGGTTTCCAGATGCGAACGCCTGACGTCGCCGGAAAGCCTGGCGGCGGCGACGCCCGTGATGGCGCTGTATCTGGACGTCAAGGCTGCCCATCCGGACGCCCTGGTGTTTTTCCAGATGGACGACTTCTACAAGTTGTTCTTCGACGACGCGGTGGACGCCGCCCAGGAGTTGAACATCACGCTGAGCAAGCGCGGGCATCACATGGGCGAGGACGTTCCCATGAGCGGCGCCCCGGTGCAGACCGCCGATGATTATCTGCGCACGCTGATCGACAAGGGCCATGGCGTTGCCATCTGCGATCAGACCGAGGATCCGGTACAGGCGCGCAACTGGTTGTCTTCGATCCGGACAACATGACCGCGCGCGAGGCGCTGGATGCGCTCTACGCGTTGCGGGCAAAGCTGCTCCATATGCAGGAACGAAACGGCGAGGTGAAATAGCTGCGGCGCGAATACACGAGATGGCCGAAGCTTGCATGGCCTTGGCGTCGCAATACAAGCCCGCCGCCTGGACGAAGGGTTCTGGACATGTTTGCAGGCTTGAGCACGTCGCGACCCGACCGGGCGCTGGCAATTGCCAAAGCGTTATTCGCCGGTCTGCTGGCCGGCAAGTGGCGCGGCGACGAAAACGACGCCGGGACGTGCCGGTGCTGCAGGAACATGCCGTGACGCGTCGAAGGGCCCGACGAGGCGCTGCGGCGGGCTGACGCCGTCATTCGGATCGGCGCAGATAAAGGCGGCAAACCAGCCGAAGACTGGCTCACCGAGCGCGGGAGACCGGGCTGTCGGATTACTCCATCCGATAGCCCAGCGCACGGTATCCTGCCCGCCGCTTTGCCGCCATCCGGGCCAGGACGGGAACGGCCTCATCGACATAGTCGACGACCAGAACGTCGTTCTTGCCGTCATGCCGGCGGTGCAGACGGCCGACATATTGTGCAAGGGTCCCCTTCCAGGCGATCGGCATCGTCAGGAACAGCGTGTCGAGCCGGGCATCGTCAAAGCCTTCGCCGACATAACGCCCGGTCGCCAGGATCAGGCGCTCTTCATCACCGGCGACATTCAAGGCTGCTTGCGCCTTCCTGCGATCTTTCACCGACAGGCCGCCACGCAGAACCGCGAGATTTCGAACAAACCGGCAGAACCGCTGCGCCAGACAATCGAGGTGGTCCTTGCGCTCGGTCAGCACGAGGGGAGAACGTCCGGCCTCAAGTGCTTTCAGCACATCATCGAAGATCAGACCGTTGCGGCGACTGTCCTGCGCCAGTGCGGCGTAGATAGCCGGTATCGACGGGCGTTCGACCGCGGCCAGGGCCTGCGGCAGTTCAAACCTCGTGGATCGTTCGCGAACACGATGGCGCACCCCGCTCTCGGCGGCCTGCACCCTGGCATGGACACGGTGGCGCACGGGGCCGCACTGCATGAAGATGATCGGGTGATGGCCATCCTTGCGGGCAACCGTCGCCGACAGGCCGGTGACGTAACGCGCCTTCGCGCGTCGCGCCACGCGTTCAAAACTTGCGGCGGACAGATGGTGGCATTCGTCGACGATCAGATGGCCGTAATCGGCGACGATGTCGTCAACCTCGCCGTTTCGCGCCAGGCTCTGTATGAGTGCCACGTCGATGACGCCCGTGGGCTTTCGCTTGCCGCCGCCGATGGTGCCGACCTGTTTCGGAACGAGCCCCAGGAAGCAGGTCAACCGCTCCACCCATTGTTTCAGAAGTTCACGCCGATGCACCAGGATCAGCGTGTTGCGGTCGCGATGCGCGATCAGCGCGGCGCCGACCACCGTCTTGCCAAAGGCGGTTGTCGCGGCCAGCACCCCGGTGTCGTGGGCCGTGAGCGCTTCGAGGGCGCGTATCTGCGGTTTGCGTAACGCGCCCCGGAAGGAAACGGTCGCCGGCAACGGCGTGCCGTCCTGGCGACGATCCTCAAGGTTCACGCTCACGCCGTGTGTCTCCAGCAACCCGACGGCCTCATCGAGGCAACCGCGCGGCAGGGCAATGTGCCTTGGATGAAGCTCGGCGCAGGATACGATCCGGGGCTTGCCGAAGGTCGGCAGCCGCATGGCCTGGGCGCGATAGAATTCAGGGTTCTGGAAGGCCGCGAGGCGCACCAGCCGCGCAATCAGCGCCGACGGAAGATCGGCCCTGTCGACATAGACCTGATCCGCGACCGTGATCCCCACGTCCTGTGGAACAGGGGCGTCGATGCGACGCGGCTCGGTGCGGCGCGAAGGCGGCCTCTTCCAGGGCTCGTCCGCATGCTCGTCCTCCACCGGCATGCGCACGCCCAGCACGCGCCCCGACCGCTCGGCATCCTCGACGGTCTTCGACACGGCCTGCGCCGACAATCGCGGCAGCGACGACAGAAACGCCCACTGGTCGTCATGGGGCCGCAGGTTGGCGTCGACAAAGACGCTGTTGCCGGCTTCACGCGCTGCCCGTTGCAGCGGAAGCGCGATCAGGTTGCCGAACCCGCCGAGCGGCATGGTATCCTGGCTGGGGAACAACCGGTCGTAGGAGACGAAGCCGATATCGGGGCGCCTGTCCATGGTTTCGGTGATCAGCGCCGCGCCGAGTTGCCGGGCGGCTCTCGCCGGGACCGGTTCACGGAAGAAGATCCATACATGGCCGCCATTTCCCGATCTCGACCGTTCCAGGCCTGCCGAAATCCCCTTTGCATGGCACACCTCCAGGAAGGCCCTTGCGTCATCCGCCCAACCGGCCTTGTCGAAGTCAGCCGCCAGAAACCGGCATGTCTCGTCCTGCAGTAACGGATAGACGCCTGCGACAAAATCTCCGTCCCGGCCGTCACCGCCACGAAGGTGCCTTTCAATGATGGCGTCATCCGGTGGGATGAAGGACTGATGCGCGCATTTACCACACTTGACCTTCGGCTTGCCGCAGACGCCGGCCACCCATTCATTGCGACACGCCGGCGAATAGCCGGACCGGCCGGTTCTGCCGTTTTGCCACCGCTGCGGAAAGGCGTCCGGGCGACCGGCAAAGATGTCGCGGAACATGGCAATCTTTTCGGCCGATGATGACGCGTTCGTCACCGGCGCGTCGCTGAAATCGATCCGCCGGGGAACGTCATGGCCATCGGCGAGCGGGCTCTGTTCGAGGGCTTGCAGTTCCCGCTGGAGTTCCAGCCGCTCGGCATCCAGCGCGGCCAGGCGTTGCCGAATGCGTGCGATTTGCGCTGCCGTCATCCTCCCGTTCGCCTTCTTCGATCTCAGTGCATGCCGTGCCCGTTCCTGTCACAAAACACCCATCGAGAGATACCGGGTGGCGACAAATGTTTGCGATGCCTGAGCGGCCTTGCGTGCATGGAATCCATGTCTCGATCGATGCGCGAATGTGTTACCGATCAGGTGCGGGTTGTGACTTGTACACGCGGTTCCACGAGCGGTCCATTGGCACCGGGAAACGGCGACAGTCGCGGGGGGCCGGACGGCGTGTATCGGTCCGACCGGGCTTGATGGAGACGGTCCGACACGGTTGCTGCGCTCAGGAGGTTGCGAGGCCATTGATCTTCAGGCCGACGTCAGGAGCCGAATTGCACGGCGCGTTCACGAAGATACGCCGACCCATCGGTGCGCTGATGCGAGCCGATGACGATTTCAGCGGTGCCCCTGAACCAGGCATTGGCCTGACATCCGTAGCCTCCGGTCGGACCGGTCGCAATGGACACTTTCGACACGTTGTCCCCTGGCGCGAGGCGATCCATCGATCCATCCTCGGCTACGACCGGATGAGGTTCGCCATGGCGGCACCCCACCGCTCGCATGTGCCGCCGCAGAACGCAACAGCCATCTTCGGGCGCGAGGGCGCAACGTCATGACACGGAGCCATGAACGTGGAGACCTGCCGCAACTGTCGGAGACCCTGGCCGTCGGCCTCGGCAGGATCGCCGGAAGCACGGTCCTGCGCGTACCGTATGGCTATATCCAGCCCGGTGCGAACGTCACCATCAGTGGCAAGACCGTTGAAAGGCTGGAAGGTCTCGGCCTCGTGCGCCCGCACCCGGAATGCGGGCGAAAGACCATGGAACCGACGCCGCTGGGCCTGCGCGCCCTTGCAGCCCACGAGGGGAACATGAAACACGATCGGGAGGGCGCCGCGCGACGGTATCCCGGAAATGCCGCCGGGACCGCACCTTCAAGCGGGCAATCCGGCCGGTCCCATGGTCATGGCGCAATCCTCGAACCACTGGGCGCGATGACTTGCGGGCTGCGAGTTCGATGCCAGGTCATCCGGACGAGATTGGCGTGCATCCATGCCGGCCTGTCGCGGCCGTCCCACCGGTCGCGTTCGGTGTCGCCGCCCGACAAGGGTGCCGGCATGATGACGATCCGGCCGGCAAGCTGCCTTCGATTGCGCAAATCACGGTGGAAGACGTCATGAACCGGCAGCGTCGCATCAATGCCGCAGCACCAGCGCCCTTGTCGACTTTCGACGTTTCAAAGGCAGACGCCGTCACGGGGCGCAGCGAGAAAGCGTCTTTTGCGGCACCGGTCTTTCTCCCCGACCTCTGCGGGATGCTGCTGCCAGCGCTGACATTGCCGTGCTGCGTGGGCATCTTCGCCAATCTGCTCACTGCGGCCGCACTCGATCGGATCATCAGCGATCTGGTCCGCTTTTGGGTGTCGGGCGGTCGGCTGGCGCTGGTCATGCCGCCAGGGAACAGCGGCTCGACCGCAGCCTTCGCGGTGCCGGCCTCTGCGTACTTTCCGGAAAACAAAAGCGAGCCTTGAGGGGCCTTGAGGGAGGAACCATGAAATCGAACCCGTCAGCATCATCGAAACAAGGACGAATGCACGAACTGTATGGCGATACAAAGGGCCGCGCACCGCTGGACCAGAGACTGTTTCCGGCCGTCATGGCGCGGTTCGACCCGCATATGGCCATTGAAATAATGCGCTCGAGCCTGGGCCCGACGGTCGGTCCGGCATTCGCCGAGGACCTGCGCGCCCACATCGCCTGGCTGTACAACGCACTGTCCGCTCCGGATGTCGACAAAACGGCGCAGCCGTGCGACCGCGACCGACTGCTCGCGTCCATGTGCGAAGCCATCGCCCATATAGAGGACTGGGCCGAACGCCACGGTATCGAGGCTTGCGGCACGTTGCTTGAAGACGCCGCCGCCCGCCGTGGCTGGCCCGACGAAACCGGCCGCGGCTGGACGCCGCCCTGGGACATCCTCGCAATCGACCGGCCATACTACTGGGCGACTGACCGAAGCGACTGATTCGCCCGGACTCAGTTGTCTCTCGGCCGTTTTCAGCGCTTGGAATGCCGAAACCGCTGATTACCGGAAGCCGTTCCGGCCTGGCCCGGTCATTTTCCAGAGCTTCGGGGACGGCAGAAGCCATCGTACCAGCCGGGTCGCGGCGGTTTCAAGCTGTTGTAAACGCCAAACGATGAATGCATTCGATGGTTGCATGCGCTGTCGGCCAGCGGACCGGACCTCAACGGGGGCGTGTGTCGCAATCCGGCCCGCCCTTCCCCCGGCCGCTTTATAGGTTCGGTCAAGACGGGAAGGCGGCCGGATCCACGCACAGGTCACACGCAAAGTGCCAAGGGCTGGATCCGGCCCGGTGCAATGGATTCAGTTCAGTCGCTGAGTAACTTCCATCGCACAAAAGCCAGAAAGCGTCGGTTTCGAGCGATTGTAAACCTCCAGACGGAGAAAGTATTCGATAGACTTGTTGTTAGACCACCTTGTAACAACAAGGTAAAGAGGACTTCATGGCGCTGCGATGGTTACCGTGCAGCAGTTTCTGCGCCAGGCTGTGTGTGTGCATGACCTGCTGTGGTCACCACAGTCGTATGCCTGGTGCGCCCTCACGCCGCAGGATCGCCATGGCGGCATTCATAGCCTCAGTTCCTGCCCCGAATTGTGGTCGTGCAGCACGCCGCTCGCCGAACGCACCACCGGGGCGATCTCGCCCAGGTCCTTCAGCAACTGATATTCAGGAAACCACGGGAGCCAGGGCGCGTTCCCGCTACGCGCCCTGGCATGCGCCGAACCACGCCGACTCTGGCAAGGGCGGCGAGATAGCGCTGCAGGTTGCTCGCGGCGGTGCGTTCCGCTCCCTGCGCGCTGGCCACCAGCAGGTCGTTGATGGTGAAACCGCGCTGGATGCGCATCGCCGTCCAGGCGCGCTGGCGCAGCGTGTCGCTCATCGGCCGGCGCACAGCCTCGAAGGGCCCGTTCGGCCCGGAGGTGATCACGACACCGGCCGCGACAGACCGTTCTCCGTCCGGGGTGAGACGGAAGCACCCGGATGTAATCCGTTGGACAAGGCCCTTGCGGATCAGGACAAGCGCGGCATCGGTCACCTGGAGATGGGTGAGTAGCAACTCGCCACTCAACACCTCCAGCGTCTTGCTGGCACCAGGAGGCAGGGCGTGAAGCACGCGCGTCTGATTGTTGTAATGTCTGGCCATCAATGCGCCTGCGGCACGTGAACGGCATGACCGGTGCGCCGGTCGTTGACCAGAAGCTCGCCCGACATGTCGGCCATGGTCAGGCCGTCTTCGCCGGGCGCGGCGCGAAAGCCGAAGCGCTCGATCGCCACGATGGCCTCGCGAACCTCCCGGTTGAAGCCTCCCGTCACACGGGTGACGAACTCCGCAAGGTCCGCCGCAACCTTCACCTCGCACTGTTCGTCCAGGAAGCGCTGCACATCGGCCCGGTCCGAGGGCTCGAAGCGCACATGGCGGCAGATGCGGCTCATGGCCTGGGGAAAGCGGCTCAGATTGTCGCGGATGCGGCCCATGCCGACCAGGATGAACGGCACCTCGCACACGTCCGACAGATCGCGCACCGTGTCGACCAGTTTGCCCCTGGCGCTGATATGGTCGGCTTCGTCGATGACCACGGCGAAGTCGCGGTTGGCGAGGTCAGCGCTGTGCGCCCGCTCGCCCAGCGCCTGCAACGCCGCACCGAAGCGCTTCTCGTAACCGTGCGGCGGGTCGATGCGCATTGCCTTCAGAAGTTCGCCCAGCATCCAGTAGGGCGACCACTCCACCTTGGCCCGCAGATAGACGCAAGCGTTGTCGGCGGCCCAGCGGCTCAGGATCGTGGTCTTGCCGAGGCCCGGCGGCCCGTCGACCACAACCAGGCAGCATTCCGATGCGCCGCGCGCCTCCAGCGCTTCCAGAGCGCCCATGAAGCGCTGGTAATTCTGCGTCTTGACGAAGGTCGGTCTCATGGTGAATTTTCCTTTCGGGTCGATTGGAGATCGGATGAAACGGAAGCGGTCGAGGCCAGCAGGTCCTTCAGGTCTTCGAGACTGCCGCCTTTCAGCTCAAAGAGTTCCCTTGCCGATGGTGAATTGAAGAGTTGCACCAGCAAGCGCCGCTGGTTCGGCGTCATGTCGCCGGGATGGGCAATGCAATGATCAGCCAGTTCGTATTGATCGGCGGGCACCCGTTTCCTTGCCCGCTTCGGGTCCACATCGGCCGGGTTTGCAATCTGTTCCTGCCGGTTCCCGGCCTGCGGCATCACCGCTTCGGTAGCCCGGTCTGACTGTGCCGGAAACGCCACCGGCAGGATCGGACGGTGTTCGATCCTCATCTGCGGATTGGCCTCTTCGATGGCTTCGCGTCGATGCGCCTCGATGCGCTTGAGCCGACCCTTCGCGCGCCGCTCCACGGCGCTGTCGCGCATGGTCTTCGGCACATAGGCGTGCTTGTTGTTGAAGAAGCAGGCGACGCAGATCAGCGCCCCGGCGACGGGCGCGCCATTCTCATGCTCCAGCCTGCGCACCCAAACCCTCGAGGCATCGAAGATGTCATAGCCGACAAGCACCTCCATGCCGTGAAAGGGCTCAAGCCGCTCATCGAAATAGTGATTGGTGTTGAAGCTGACCTGGCCGCGATGCACCTTGCGACGCTCGACCGGGCGAAACAGGTCATCGGCCTCATGCGCTGCAAGCGGCACCGGTTCGAAGCCGCGCCTGCCAAAATCCGCCCAGACCTCGTTCGGCGTCGCCTTGCGATGACGCCGGGTGAGCGGGTTGAACACCCGCAGGCTGCTGTGCACCCTGTCATTGTAGGCGGCAATCGCGGCCTCTGCCGCCTCCTTGAACTCGGCAAAGGTCGGCAGTGTCGGCGACGCGCCGAGTTCCCGGATTTCCTTATCGATCCTGCGGTCGACCAGCCGCCGCGCCTCGCGGTCCATGTCTTCGCCCATATAGGTGGGCAGGTCCTTCGCCAGCCGGTTCCAGACCGTGCCATTGACCCGCTCGATCAGGCCGCGCGCCTGCGCATTGTAGGGCAGCGAATGGGTGGTGGTGATGCCGAGGCGTGCGCACAGGCCCAGCGTGGCATGATCGATCTGCCGGTTGCGATAGCCCGGACCCCGGTCGCTGTAGAAGATCGCCGGAATGCCGTGGCTCTCGCAGGCGCGGCGCAGCGCCTCGGCGACCACGACGGTGTTTTCGGCCAGGCCGACGCTCCAACCGACGATCTTGCGCGTCACCACGTCAAGCACCGTGGTGATCTCGGGTCGGAACGGGCGATGGTGGACCGGATGCTCGACCAGCGCGTCGAAGGTCTTGCCGTCGGCGGTGTAGATGGTCGCCGGATCGAGACCGTCCAGCGTCCTCGTGATGAAGCCGAGCCGTGCCTTCAGCGCCAGCCGGCCCTCGCGGCCCCGGTGGGCGTCGAGAAAGCGCGACGTGCCCTGCAGAGCCTTCAGCGCCCGCCTGGCCTGGTCATAACTCGGAACGAAGGCGTCCTGCGGCAGCGACGCTGCGTATTTCTCCAGCGCATGGCCGATGGAGACCTTGGCCGGTGTGCAATAGAAGCGCAGGAACCCGTTCAGCCATTCGGGATGGTCCTGCCTGCGGCGCGTCACCGCCGGGGCCAGAGCAACGGAGCCGTCGGCTTCATAGGCTTGCAGCCAGTTGTAGACGCCGCGCAGGGACAGCACCTTGCCGCGATGCCCCTTGTGGCGATCATTCGCATCGCAGGCCGCTTGAAGCAGTTCCGGCGTGAGCACGCACTGGTCGTTGCGGCCCTGTTCGAGGCAATGCAGGTCCCATGCGGTATCCTCGACCAGCGCGAGGATCGCCTTGCGGCGGCTGACGTTGCCCGTGAAGACGCGCCGGTCGACCTCGCGCAGGATAACCGCCCGGGCCTCCATGACGCGGCGCTGGCGGGCACTGTGCGCCGTGGCGGACTTCTCGGCCGCCGATCTGCCGGTCGGAGGTTGCTTGGCGGCAGGGTCGGCAAAAGGCGGTTCGGCAGCCCTTGCCTCCAGCCGGCGACGGTAGTCGTCCTGCGCGGCGTCGGGAAGGCAACTGACATGGTATTCCCAGCCGCCGCCGCGACCCCGGCAGATACGCGCCTTCCTCGATCCAAGCTGTTGCCAGCCCTCGCGCTGTGCCATGATGTTGATGCGGCGCTTTGTCGTCGGCAGACCCGTCAGGCGAAGACCGGCCAGTTCCGCCGCCGTCTTGTATTCATGATCGGCCCACGTCCAGGCGGGGGAGACTGCGGCAGAGACGGCTGGCGGCGGCAGGGTCAAATCCATGTCACGATGCAGGTCAGCCATCAGGACACTCCCGGCTTGCGCGGATCGCAAGGGCACTCAAGCGCCTCGAAAAGCCGGGCAGAATAATCCGCCGCCGGCCAACCCGACACCCGGAGCGCACGGTCGTCACTGACCAATGCGTCCGAGCGACAGTCAAGTTCGAAGGGGGCAATTTTCGGAGAATTCGCAAAGATGGTGGCGCGACGCCGGATTGTCCGGTCAGCCTCGCCGTTTTCGCGATGACCAGACATATCCTGATTGGACGCTATAGTCGCGGCTGTGTATTTCATGACACGATTGTGTCACATAATACACGTGCAGGGCAAGCATGATCGTGTATCGTGTCATCCATGACACGGATTGCTCTCCATGCTTTGTGCGACATTGTTTCGGACCGGGTCGATGCCGAGGGGTTGCGGCCTTTGGCCAATCGCCTGGGATTGGATGTCGGTGCAATTCGCGGGGTCATGGAATGTCGGAACCTTACGCATGACACCATAGAAGCATTGGCTGGTAGTTTAGGTCTCGAATTCTACATCGGCCCGCCTCGGCCAGGCAGTAATTTGGCTGCCCCTCCACCGCCGGACTGGTCGGTTCTCGGTTCAGGCGAAGCCCCGCATCGCGGTATTGAACGCTGCAATGGCTGGGGCTGGGGCAAGGACGTGCCACGGCCCGATACTCTGCCGCTGCCGCAAGCGGTGGGCGACAAGGACGCCTTCTGGGTGACTGCGACGGGTGCATCAATGGCGCCCGAGGGGATCGAGAGCGGCTGGCTTTGCCTGGTCTCGCCGGCCGTTCAACCGGTGCCGGGCGACCGGATATGGATTCGCGACACAAGTGGCGCAGCATCGATCAAGCGACTTGTCGCGATCGGGGACGACGGCACGCTTCACCTGCGCAACTGGAGGAACAAGTCGGCCGACCAACCGCAGAGTTTCGAAGAGAAACTCTTTCCAGCCGACATTGAGCGCGTGCACCCGGTGGTCGCGGTGTTCAAGGGCAAGCCGGACAGCGAGCACTTCGAGCGTGTGCCCGATCCAGCGGCGCCTGCCTCAACGCAGGACGCGGCACCGCCAGAACTGATCGCCGTGCTTGGCCTGACGGAGGGAGCAAGCATGGCGGATGCCGTAAGCACGATCGAAGTGCGCCTGAAGGATGCGGGCGGCGACAGCGATGTCGCAGCGGCGATAACGACACAGATGGAGGCGCTGCGCTCGGAACTGAGGTCCGAGATAGCCGATGCGAAGTTCGCGGTGCAAGAGGGTCTGGCGGACGCCTCGGCGCTGGCGGGCGATGAAACCGACCCGCCGGGTGCCCGGCCGGTTGCCGTGGTCGAACTGACCTCTGTCGCCGGCAATGGTGCGACGTTCCTTTCCGAAGAAGTTACAGGGCGAGTGTGGTTCCGCCGCGCATGGCTCGATGAACACGACCTCGATGCGGAGCACTGCGCCGTGATCGGGGTTATGGGCGATGCCATGGAACCGACGCTGGTGGACGGTGCGAAGATCCTGATCGACCGAAGGCAAACCGACTGGCGGACGGGCGATATTTTCGTGATTCAGGCCCCGGATGGCGTAGTGGTCCGGCGCACAGGCGAGGACGCCAATGGCAAGGCACTGATGCTGAGCGACAATCCATCATCGGAGACTGCCGCCTGGCCCGAAGAAGCGAAGGTCCTCGGCCGGGTGGTATGGACCGCCCGAACGCTTGTTTGGAAGTAGGCGAATACCCCACCCCCTCGCAAAAGTCAGACGGCGGCGATAATGCAACCGTAAATCGAGTCCCACTTCTTTCTGCACCTTTGGCGATTTCAAATTGAGCAAGAAACTGATTTTATTGTTAAAATCGCGAACTGGGACTCCCCAAAAAAGTGGGACCCGCTTGGTCCCACTTCGCGCCAACAAGTGGGACTCCCTTGTCCCAGGCAAATGAACCGCTAGGAAGCCTCAAATCCTTGTTTTTCGGGATCGCATGCACCCCAAAACACTCTCATTTTTTTCCATTTTCATATCATTTGGGCCAAAGAATGAGCTGATTTTTTTCGTTTTTTTCGTTTTTGTGCCAAAGAAATATTGTTGCGCAAGCCGCTTATCCCATTGAAACATAGCGGCTTTTCCGAAAATTCTCCCGGAAATCGGTTGTGCAGAATGAAAGACCCCCCCATATCGGCATCGTCTTCGCGCTCGCCGCGGCTGGATGGATCCTGCGCGGGCCGCTGTCGTCAGTGACCGGATTGCCGATATCGGATACGACGGTTGCGCTTGTGGCGGCACTGGCGATGTTTGCCATTCCGGTCGACCGGTCGCGCGGGCGCTTTGCCCTCGACTGGGAGGCGGCCCGGTTGCTGCCGTGGCATGTTCTGCTGCTGTTCGGCGGCGGGCTGGCACTGGCGGAAGGATTTCGGGAGACGGGACTTGCGGTGTGGATCGGCGATGCGGTCGGATCCATCGAGATTTCCACCTTGTTGTTGGTGGCGCTGTTGGTCACCGTCATGGTTCTCCTGACCGAGATCACCTCGAACATCGCTTCCGCGGCAACGCTTCTGCCGATCCTCGCCGCCATGACGGTTGGCTTCGACCTCGACCCCTTGCTGCTCACCGTGCCGACCACGCTGGCAGCGTCCATGGCCTTCATGATGCCGGTCGCCACGGCGCCCAACGCCATCGTCATGTCGCATGAAGAACTCGCCATCGGCGACATGGTCCGTGCCGGCCTGTGGCTCAATCTGGCCGGCGTGGTCCTGTGCACTGCCTTCACGTTTCTGGTTCTTCGCCCGGTCTTCGGGCTTTGAACGGCAGCTCTACCCACCCTTGCGCGCCAGAATTGTCGGATAGATGCGGGCACGATCCCAGACCACTTGTGTTTCGGCAAAGCCCGCTTCGCCGAGCTGGGCGATCGTCGTCGCCGAGCTGCGATAGCATTGAAAAGCGATGCCGATGACGTCGACGTAGATGGTCTGTTGCAGGCGCAGGGCCCCCGGATCGATTGCCTGCAGGTCCCATTCGCTGGCCGGATCGATGTCGGGCGGCGGCGTCAGGAAGCTGGTGACCAGCAGGCCGCCCGGCCGCAGGGCGGTTTTGAAGCAGCAATAGAGGTCGGTGACGCGAGTATCGTCGGGCTCATAAGTGTTGAGACCGTTGCTGGCGATCAGGTCGAAGCTGCCCTCGATGCCGAGATCCCATGCATCGCGTCGCAGGAAGGTCGTCGAGGCGGACAGACCGAAATTCTCGGCCAGGCTCGCCGCTCTGGCCAGGCTGTCTTCGTCAAGATCGATGCCGGTGAGTCGGATGCCTGACACGGACGAATAATCCCGGGCGAGAAGATCGCGCATCAGACCGCAGGGAATGGAGGCCAGGCTTGCGCCGGATTTAACGGCGCCCTGGATGGCCGCCGCGAAGTGACGTGACCGTTCCTGCGTTGCCAGGATCATCGGAAACGTGTCGAGCAGCCGGCGTTCGAGCGGCGTCAGCGAGCGTCCGTCCGGTGCCTTGCCGGTTTTCCGGCCGCTCTCGGGATGCTGCATGACGAAATCGGTCCAGCCGCCGTTCCAGCCGCGGTTCTGCAGCAGGAACCGGCCGAACGGAAAGTCCGCGAGTTGGTCGAGCAGATCGAGCTGTTCGTCGACGGTCGCACGGGTTGTGTCGCCGCGTTCGATGATCCGCGCTTTGACCGACGCGATCGTCTCCTCGAAAGACTGCGCTTCGAGCCCATGTGAGATGATGCGTCGAGCCATGGTCCGGTCGTCCCTTCAACCTGGCACAATGCGGCGCAAATCGGTTTGCCGCGCATCCAGGTGGCGATATCGTGCCTGCGGGCGTCGCGGCGTTCAACCAGTTGGAGCGGTTGAGAAGGCAAAATTGAATGATCCGAACCGAACGACTCATGTTGAGCCGCCCGAAACTCTCGGATGTGCCTGATCTGTTCTCCTTTCTGGGCGATCCCGACGCCATGAGATACACCCATGTGGACACGTCGCTGCGGCAATGCCGTCGTCGGATCGCGGTGCACGAGCGGCGGCGCAGACATGAGGGCATCGCTCCCTGGACAGCGCGACTTCGGACGTCGGGCGAAATCGTCGGCTGGGGAGGAGTTTACGAAGACCCGTTCGATCCCGGATGGGGACCGGAGCTCGGCTTCTCGTTCCATCCTGCCAGCCAGGGACGCGGATTGGGAAGCGAGCTGGCGTGGGCTGCGATCGAGTTTGCCGATCAGATCCGGAGACTTCCCAAACTTGCGGCCTTTGCGCATCCCGAAAACGACGCTTCGCGGCGTTTGCTCGAAAAGGTCGGGTTCCAGGAAATCCGTTACATTCCGGAGATGGGGCGGCTGTATTACGAGCGGCTGCGCCCGGACTGTGATCGATGATGTCGACGGCAGCGCCGGGGGCCCGGAAGGAAGCTACGACAGGCTCCAAAACACGGGTCTGGTTTGATCTGCGCACCGACCCATGCTATCAGGCGCGGCTCACGCAGCCCGAGACCCATGAGAGAACGATGTAAAAGCCGCGCCCATAACTGAGCGATCCACCGGGACCACTGGATCCGGTGCGCTCCTGCGCGCGCACCCTTTGGGTGCTCGGGACATCCTGCATCGTGAGACAATCATGGATATCATCAAATACCCGCGCACGCGGCACATCGAGGGTTCGCGCCTTCAGGCCGGCGACATCGCGGACGACAAACCGATCGCCGAACTTGAGGGCCGGCGGCTGGTTATCGAAGAGAAGCTGGACGGCGCCAACTGCGCCGTGTCGTTCGGCCGCGACGGAACACTGCTGCTGCAAAGCCGCGGTCACTATCTGAGCGGCGGTTGGCGGGAGCGCCATTTCGACCTGTTCAAGACATGGGCTGCCACGCACGCCCACGTGCTGCAGCCGGTCCTTGGCTGCCGATTCGTCATGTATGGCGAGTGGCTCTACGCCAAGCACACGGTGTTCTACGATCGCCTGCCGCATTACTTTCTGGAGTTCGACGTTCTCGACCGGCAAACGAACCGGTTCCTGAGCACATCCGCGCGTCGCACGCTGCTGCGCGGAACGCCGGTGATGCCGGTGCCGGTTGTTGAGACCGGTCCGGTCGGTTCGGTGTCGGAAGTCGAGGCGCTCGTGCGCCGGTCGCTGTACAAATCGGGCGACTGGCGCTCGGCACTGGGTGCGGCTGCCGATCAAACCGGCAGTCGATCCGAACTCGTCGCCAAACAGACGGACGACAGCGATTTGGCCGAAGGCCTTTACCTGAAACTGGAGAAGGACGGCATCGTCGAAGACCGGTTCAAATTTGTTCGCGGCGATTTTCATCAGGCCATCCAGGCATCCGAGGGCCATTGGCTCGACCGGCCGATCCTGCCCAACGGGCTGGTTGACGGCGTCGACATTTTCGCACCGGTCCTGGCATTGAAGGGAGCTTACGATGAGCCGGACAGCTGACGCGCGCGTCGCTCACGATCGGTTGCTGACCCTGGTTCCGACCGGTCCCGACTGGGCCGTCGACTGGGCGCAGATCTGGATGCTTTGGCCGGAACTTGGACGACTGGACGCCTGTCCGCAGGATGCCGTCCATCATGCCGAGGGCGATGTTGGCACGCATACCCGCATGGTCGTTGAGGCCTTGGCGGCCGACGCCGAGTGGCGCTCGCTGCCGGAGGACCAGCGGGCGTGCCTGTTCTGGGCGGCGGTCTTCCACGACATCGGCAAACCGGCGGTAACGCAACATGAAGCCGACGGCCGGATCACGTCGCGTGGCCATTCCCGTATCGGGGCTGCGATGGCGCGCGAATTGCTGTACCAGGTTGGTTCGCCGATCGGCTGGCGTGAAGCGCTGTGCGGCATCATCGGGGCGCATCAGCTGCCGTTCTGGTTGATCGAGCGCCCGGATGCCCGGCGCCTGGTTATCGAGACGTCCTGGCGTTGCCGGGCGGACCATTTGTGCCTGCATGCCCTTGCCGACCTGCGCGGTCGCATCAGCAGCAACCTTCAGGACGTGCTCGACAATGTGGCGCTGGCCCACACCCTGTTCGAGGAAGCCGGCTGTCTGACGGCGCCTTTCCGTTTCGCCAATGACGAAAGCCGGGTCGCTTTCTTCGAGCGGCCGGATCGCGATCCGCATTTTGAAGCGCACGAAGACTTCCGCTGTACCGTGACGGTAATGTCGGGCCTTCCCGGCGTCGGCAAGGATACGTGGATTGCCCGGAACAGGCCCGAACTGCCGGTCGTCAGCCTCGATTCGATCCGCGCCGAGTTGGGGATCGCGGCAACCGGGAACCAGGGAAAGGTGGTTCAGGCGGCACAGGAGCGGGCGCGGGAGCATCTCCGTTCAGGACGCGATTTCGTCTGGAACGCCACCAATGTTTCGCGGCAGATGCGGTCCAAGCCGTTGCGCCTGTTGCGCGACTACGGCGCCCGGATCGAGATCGTCTATCTCGAGGTGCCGGTGGCGCGGCTTCTGGCTCAGAACGCCTCGCGCCGTGATTGCGTGCCCGTCGAAGCGATCGAAAAGCTGATGCGAAAGCTCGAGCCTCCGGCACTCTCGGAGGCCCATCGAGTCGACTGGATCGTTGCCGACGGCGGCAACTGATCCGGTCGACGCCGTGCGTGAACCCAATGCCCCAGGCGGCTCAATTTGACCGAACCTTGTCGGCCAATCCCTTCAGATTGCCGTCGATGATCTTCCCCATCATCATTTTCATCATCGTCTGTCCCATGAGCCATCCCAGCGGGCCGTATTTGACCCGGTAGTCGAAGGTCCACGTCACGTTCGACCGACCTTCTGCCGGTGTGATCCGCACTTGCGAACTGGCTTCGTGAAGCGGCATTGCGGCCATGTCGGAGAGCTCGACCGTAAACCCTACGCCCGGGTTCCACTCGGTGACCTCCTCGACCACGGAAGTGCCGTTTTCGAAGTTGTTGCGGCGCTTCGATCCCAGCCCGTCCTCGCCGTCCGTCAACGCATCGACGGATGTGATGAGCGGCGCGAACTCGTCGACATGCATGTAGCGGCCGAGCACGGCCCAGACCTTGTCGGGTGTGGCATCGATCGTATGGGTTCTTTGAAAATGTATCATCCCGGTCTCCTGAAGGTCGGCGATCGCGTCGCGTGATTGGGTTGCCGTTCACTGAATAAATTTGCCCTGCTGCCACCGTTGTGGCAGCAGTGTGGCAGCAGGAGAGAGAAATGCGTCGCACCGAACGGCTTTTCCAGATTATTCAGATACTGCGGTCGACCCGATCGCCGGTCACAGGGAGAGATCTCGCAGATGAGCTGGAAATATCGCTCCGCACGCTCTACCGCGACATGGCGGAACTCACGGCACAGCGCATTCCGATTATCGGAGAGGCGGGCATGGGCTACGTTCTGGACGACGGCTACGACATGCCGCCGCTGATGTTGACGCCCGACGAATTGGAGGCTGCGGCGCTGGGGGCGGCGTGGGTGGCCTCCGAAGCCGATCCTTCCCTGGCCCGGGCTGCCAGAGACCTGGTTTCGAAATTGTCCGAGGCCATACCGAAAGAGCTTCGGCCCGTGGTGCTCGATGCAAGTTCAAAGACCATCCAGACCAAGTCCAGGGTTTCCGAACGGTTTGACGGGGCTCTCCTGCGGCACGCAATTCGCGAGCGCTATCGCCTGCAGCTCTCCTACACCGACCGCGACGGCGGAACGACGGATCGAAATGTGTGGCCGCTGTTGATCGCGTTCCTGGATCGAACGCGATACCTCGTCGCCTGGTGCGAAATGAGGAAGGACTACCGGCACTTCAAGACGGACCGGATAAAGGAGCTGAAAGTGCTAGCGGAAAAATATCCGGGGCGGCGCGCGGCGATGATCAAGGAGTGGGAAGACGCGACGGCAAAACGCTCGCAAGGCTGACATGCCGGGTGCGGCTTCCGGCATCCCGGCCCGGGAATTTGCATTTATCCAGCCAACTCGATTGCCACCGGAACACCCCGGGCCAGCGAATTGCTGACCATGCAGCCGGCCTTGGCTTGTTCCACGATGGGCGCCGGATCGGAGCCGTCTTGCATGGTGCAGGCAACCTCCATGCGGGCGCTGGTGGTAAGCAGCGGGTCGCCCTCGAGATTGACCGTTACGCTGACGGAGATACTGTCCAGCGCGGCGCCCTGTTCATGGGCGATGTAGCGCAAATCGTTGCAGAAGCAGCCGCCGATCGCCAGGGCGAGCAACTGCGCGCCATTGAAGCCGAGTCCCTGGCCGCCGGCGGTACCATCCGGCCGATCGACCACGATGGTGTGGGCGCCGGCCCATCCCATTGCCGCCTCGGTGCCTTCCACATTGCGCAATTCGACCGTCATCGAAACCATCGCCCGACCTCCATCAGCTTGATCCAACGGTGCAGTCTGGCCCGAGGTCCGTCGGATCGCAATGCAAGGTCGCCGCAAATTCCGCCGGGTTCCATTGCGCGCGGCCGTCCATTTGACTAGCGTCGCATCACAAGTCAGAGGTGTCCCATGTCCGCCGTCCGCCTTTCGATCATCGCCGCCAGCCTGATGCTCCCGACCGCGATCGCCCGGTCGGCGCCGCCTGACCTGAAGACGCCGGCCCCGGTTATCTACCTGGCCGACAATCTGGACGAAAAGGACGGTCTCGGCTTTTGCATCGATACGGTCGGCCGCGGGCTGTCCGACCGGCTGCACGCCCATTCCTGCAAACCCCAGGGCGGCGACGTCCAGTTCCTGTTCGACGGTGCCAACGGTCATATCCGGTCGGCGACGTTCGACAACAAATGTGCGGCGTTGATGTCGGCGCCTGCCGAAGGCGTGAAACTGGCGCTGCTCGATTGCACAGACAGCGCCGAACAGCATTTCATGTTTGCAGCCGCGGACGGCGAAATCCATCCGGCGGGCCACGACGATCTGTGCCTTGCCGTCGGGCCGGCCAGCCGCTCGGCGGGCCCGTTCATGGCGCGCGACCTGATGCTTGCCGACTGCGCATCGACCGATGCCGGTTCGAGGCAATGGGTCGTCAAAGCAACCGACTGAGACGAATTCAGGGAGGCAACCATGCTGCTTTACGACGGCGGACGCGCCGCCAATCCGCGAAGGGTCAGGATCTTCCTGGCCGAGAAAGGCATCGACGTACCGCTCAAGCCGGTCGATATGGCGGGTTTCGAACACAGGTCCGACGAGATCACCGCGCTGAATCCGTTCCAGCGCCTGCCGGTGCTGGAGCTGGATGACGGCACGGTGCTCAGCGAGTCGGTGGCCATCTGCCGGTATTTCGAGGAACTGCAGCCCGAACCGCCGCTGATGGGCACGGACCCGCTGGATGCTGCCATCGTCGACATGTGGAACCGCCGCATGGAAATGCACCTGTTGGCCAATGTCATGAACGCGTTCCGCCATTGCCATCCCGCCATGAAGGACTGGGAGGTTCCGCAGGTCCCGGCGTTCGGCGAGGCGAGCGGCCCCAAGGCGCTGAAAACCATGGAATTTCTGGACGCCGAGCTGGCGAAGCGGAGCTTTGTTGCCGGCGAGCGGTATACCATTGCCGATATCACCGCCCTGGTCGCCTTCGACATGCTCAAAATCGCCCGTATCGACCGTCCCGACCATCTGCAGAACCTGATGCGCTGGCTCGGTGAGGTCTCGTCGCGGCCGAGTGCTGCAGCCTGAGCCGCCGTAGTGCACCAGAGCCTGTCCTGGCTAAATGGAACCATTCTGCCGAGGTGCATTTGCGTCAAGGTCGAGCTCAATACGCAGGCCGGGCTGGTGGCCCGGCCGAGGCTTTGAGCGAAGGAATTGGCGCAAATGCGCCCGGCCCTTCGGGTTTGCGGTCGGCGGACGCCCGCAGTGTCATGATGCTCGCGAGATACCTCCGGCATCGCGCAGCGCTCCTTCCTCCCGGATCGCCTCGCCGACCACAAACAGAATTGCTTCCATTTAGCCACGACAGGCTCTAACCCCACCGCAATAGGAATTGCCGGCGAACTCTGAAATAATTGCACTATGGGGGCCAATACCGGGACAGCACAACGGACGCCGGATAACCGGCAATGGCTGCGCATGCGCGCCTGCGAGTTGCTGTTCGATGTCGGCTACTTTCCGTTTCTTGCGCACATGATCCTGGCGGGGCTCGTCGTCTGGGTGCTTTGGCCCGACAGCGACCACGTCACCTTGGCCGCCTGGTTCGGGGTGCTGGTCGCCGGTATCGCAATCCAGATGCTGTTTCTGCGGCGGATGCGGTCCGGAGCCATGACGGTTGCCAAGGCCGACCGCATTCACCGCTTCTTCGACGGCTTCGGCGTTTTTGTCGGTGTCAGCTGGGCCGCGCTCATCCTGCTTGTCTTTCCGCAGGACAATTATTTCAATGCGGTCTTCCTGGCCTTTGCAGCCGGTGGACTGGCGATGGGCGGTGTGGCGACCCAGCACATGGTGCCGGTCGGCACTATCGTCTCGATCGTCATCGCGCTCGGGACGCTGGCGCTGCGTTACGCGGTTTCCGACATCCCCAACCCGTTTGTCCATGCCTTCGGACTGGCACTCTATACGGCGGTGCTGGTCGATCTGACGCTGCGGCTGAACAAATCGGCGCTCAGGGCGGCGCAATTGCAGTTCGAGCAGGAACGCCTCATGGAGGCGCTGTCGCGCCAGGCCAGCGAGCTGACGGACGCCCGCAGGCACGAGGAAGACGCGCGCCGCGAGGCGGAGATCGCCAATGATGCGAAGTCGCGTTTCCTGGCCCAGGCCAGCCATGACCTGCGCCAGCCGCTGCACGCGATCAGCCTGTTCATCGAGGCCTTGCCGAAAACCAAGAGCGCGGCTGAGAGAAGCGACATCATGGGCCGGGTCCGACAGTCCCTCGACGTGCTGACAAAACTGTTCGATTCGCTTCTGGACGTGACGCTGCTCGACACCGGCGGCATCGAGGTGCGCGAGACGGTCTTTCGTCCCGGAGACCTGATCGAGGAAGTGACGCATGATTTCGCGCTGATCGCGGAAGCCTGCAATGTCGAACTGCGCACCGTGCCGACGGAAGCGGTGATCCGGGGCGATGCGGTGTTGCTGCGGCGGATGCTGCAGAACCTGATCTCCAACGCCATCCGCTATTCCGAAGGCGGTCGGGTTCTGGTCGGCTGTCGCCGCTGGGAGGGACGGCTGGCGATTCAGGTCAGCGATACCGGCGCCGGTATCGCCGAAAGGGACCAGGCGCGGATCTTTGCCGAGTTCGAGCGGTTGGATCCCGCCCGCATCGGCGAGCGGGCAACACCGGGGCTGGGTCTTGGCCTTGCCATCGTCCAGCGCATCGCGCGGGAACTGGAGCTCAGCGTCAAGGTGGCGTCGCGGGAGGGCAGGGGGTCGACGTTCACCATTGTCGGCTTCGACGTCGCCGACGCTGCTGAAATCGTCGCGGCGCCCCAGATCGCGCCCGAAGATCGCAACAGCGCCGGCGCCAGCGTGTTCGTGCTCGATGACGATCCCGAAACGCTCGCCGCGACCCGACTGTTGCTGGAAAAATGGGGTTATCGAGCCGACGGCTCGCATGACTGGCGCGATCTTATGCCGGCGCGTCCGGACGTGGTGATCTGCGATTACGAACTCAGTCCGGAGAAAACCGGATTCGACGTGCTGACCGACTACGCCACCGAAACCGGCGGCGGCATTCCGGCCATCATGATTTCGGGGCACAGTTCGGGCAGCCTGCGCGAGGCGGCGAAGCAAAGAGATGTCCCGCTGCTGAACAAGCCGGTGCGCCCGGTGCAACTGCGTTCCGCCCTGCTCAACGTGCTTGCCGCCGGTCAGACGAAACCGCGGGACGCGGCGAAGGAGGCGACGGCCGACCGGCTCGGCAAATCGAGGGCGCGCAGCACGGCGGACACGTGAACCCGGACGGTATAGGGCGAGATGTCCAGTTCCCGGGCGATTTCCTTGTTGGTGAGGCCGCGGCCGATATGCTTGAGGACCTGGCGCTGCCGATCGGTCAGCGCCGCCAGCCGGGCGTCGCGCGGCGGCGCCGAACCGGAGGCGCGCAGTTCGACGGTGTCGCCTTCCATGACCGCTTCCAGCGCCGCGGCGATATCGTCGGGACGGGCCGTCTTGGAAATGAAGCCGTTCGCACCGTGCGCCATGACGTGATCGATCAGCGGCGAATCGTGCACCATGGAGATGGCGACGATCGGCGTCAGCGGCAGGCTCTTGCGCAGCGCCGGAAAGCCGGCGCGTGCGTCGAAGCCGGGAAACAGCAGGTCCAGCAAGATCAGGTCGAACCCGTCGTCGTCGGCGAGAGTCCTGGTCATGCCGGCGCTGTCGCCGACCTCGACGATGACGGCCTCGGCAAACAGATTGCGCAGCATCACCGCCGTGCCGCTTCTGAACACCGGATGATCGTCGACCAGCAGGATTTTCATGCTTCGCCCCAACTTCCCGCCATCTCGACGGGATGCCGTTTCGAACACATCACCACATTACCGGCCGCTACATCAACTAGTGCATATGTACGAGTTGAGGTGAATTGGCCCGCCCGATAGCCTTTGGCGGGGGAAGAGACGAGACACGCCAGGCAACCGGTCGCGCCCGTAAACCGAATGCCAGGTCCTTCGGTCGTATCGGTCGCCGCTTGGCGACCTAACCATCCACCCGCGCTTCGGGCCCGTGCGGCACGACCGGCAAAATGCCCCCCGCAAACCAGGTTCGCCGCGTACAGGGTGGGGACGATCATGAATTATCATTTCTGCAAAAGGCTGACGGCGGTCGCCATAGCGCTGGTTCTTGCTTGGCCGGCATCCGCGCAATCCTTGTTTACGGATGTGCCGGATGATCATTGGGCGAAAGACGCGGTGGCGCGGCTCGCCGACCGGGGGCTTGTCGAGACTTATCCGGACGGGACGTTCAAAGGCGACCGGATCGCGAGCCGGTTGTTCGTTGCAAGGATTATGGCGCTGATGCTTGCCGGGGTCGAACAGGCAATCGCCGATACCAACAATCCTGCCGCGCTCAGGGGGTTGCGCCAGATCGGCGGCGCCTTGAACGCCAATCTGGGCCGTTTGGGCGCGAACATGCCGGCATCGACGATATCCTATGGCGATCCCGATATCGCACCGCAGATTTATCAGTCGGAAACCGATGAATTGCTGTGGTCCGTGCAGCGCCGAGCGCAAGCCTTAGGTACCTTCGACGAGTTGGACGCTGCGACACGATATGACGCGGCCGCGTTTTTCACGCCCGCGGCGACCGAATACGGGGACTACATGAAGTCCATCCAGAGAGATATCGACAGGCCGCGCAAGTTGCGTTTTCCGGAGCTGGAGCCGATCGTCGCCTTCAATGACGGCCAGGGCGACGAATCCGTGCCGCGCGTGACCCTGGCGGGCATGGCGGCCCGTGTATCGATCGAGATTGAGGCAGCTCAGGCCCTGGTGAGCGGATCGCAAGACGTGGCGACGACCGGCCGCGATGTCGGTGTGCTTCCGCGTCGGGGCAGGATCCCGGCGAGCCAGGGGGAACCGGGGGCATCGAAACGCTTCTCGGGTGTCTTCGGTCAGGCCGGATACCAGTTTGCCCATCTGCCGGACCGCGAGCTCGGAATCCGCAATCTCGGCATCGATTTCAATCCGCTGCACACCATGTCGGTGGATCTCGACGGGCCGTATTTTTCCGGCGGCTTCTTTCTGCCCGTTGATCTGCCGGAGCGTTTCGGTCGCGGCTGGACCATGACGGTCACCGGAACGCTGGCTCAGTTGCAGGGCAGCGACAGCGACGCGATCGCCGGGTTCAATCAGGGACAGCTGCCGACTTACATCGATCTTTCCGGCACGGGCGGGCTGACCTTCAACGACACCAGCCGGGTCACCATGAACTCCGACTACGATGTCTACAAGATCGAGGCGGAACTCAGCCGCGCCATCGCGGAAGCGAACGCGCTGATCTCCGCCGGCGTTTTCTTTCAGCACACGCGGTTACAAAACAACATCACACTGGACTCCGACTTTCAGAACGGCACTTTCTTCAACACGGTCGACGACCGCATCACGCAAAACATGGTTGGCGCCACCGCGGGGATGGAATTCCTGCTCAATCCCGCCGAAGCCTGGCTGCTTGTCTTCGGAGGCTATTTCGGCCTGGCCCAGGTCTGGGGTGAATATCGGGGCAGCGATTGCGGCGATGCCAGCCTGGCGACGCCGGGCTGCGACGGCGTGCTGTTTTCCAATTCCGGCATCGGTGCCAACAACAGCGGCCTGGGTTTCGTCGGCGGTCTGAAGGCGGCGCTGGCGTTCTATTCCTTCTGCCGCGATAATCCCGCGGCCGTGACCGCCGCCCTCATCCAGAGCGCCGTCGACACGCTGAAGGAAAACTGCGTCGAGGTCAGTTTCGGCGGTTCGGTGGACACCTATCCGGGGCAGGAGGTCAACCAGCCGACGGCGATCGGTGGCGGGTCCGTCGCGCTCGGCCTGGCGCAGACGGTCGTCGGCTCGGTATTCGCCGGTATTCGCAAGTCGTTCTGAAGCATTCGATAGTACATTTGTACGGGTTGAGAGCCCCTCGGCGGGTCGGTAGCTTCTACGCAGGGAAGATGGGTCGCGTGCGGCCCGGTCAAAGGGGGCGATCGATGCACATATGCCGGGTTGTGATGACGGCGGTCTTGGCCTTTCTGGGGTTGGCGGGCTGGTCCGCCGCGCAGGACAACAATGCAACGGGCAAGCTGCTGATCATCTACGATTCCTCCAATTCCATGTGGGGGGAACTGAAAGACCGGACGCGCAAATACGAAGCCGGGCGCGAAGCGCTTGCAAAGCTGTTGCAATCGGGTGTCGGCGACCGTCAGATCGGGTTTCGCGCCTACGGCCACCGGCGCAAGGAGGATTGCGGCGATACCGAGCTGGTGGTCGGCTTCAGCGACGCAGGCAGCGCCGCGGAGCGGATCGGCGATGCCGTCGGTGCGATCACGCCGAAGGGACGGACGCCGATCACCCACAGTTTGCGGGAGGGGCTGAAGGATATCGGTGACGAAGCAGGCGACATCCTGCTGATCACCGATGGGATCGAGACCTGCGACGCCGACCCTTGCGCCCTGATGGAGGAATGGAAGGCCTCGAAGGTCGACATTCGCGTCCATGTGGTCGGTGTCGGTCTCGATGCCGCCGAACGCAAGGCGGTCGGCTGCATCGCTTCGATTTCCGGCGGGCGATATCTCGACGCCGATTCGGCCGAACGATTCGCCGAGGCGCTGGGCGCGGTGCGCCAGGCGGTTGCCGAGGAGCCGCCCAGGAAGAAACAGTTGAAATCAACGGCCGCCGAGCCGCCGAAGCCGAAGAAACCCGAAATCGCCAACTACGAAATCCGGCTGGTCGGCCGGGACAGCCGGGGGCGGGATTACGTTGTCGTAGGAACATTGCGGATGGCCGGGGGCGATCTCCGTGATGTGCGCAGCGATCGGCGTAATCCCGTCGAAGGGCCTGGCGACTACGTGGTCGAGGTGGGTCCGTTGCT
This sequence comes from Rhizobiaceae bacterium, assembly GCA_963921345.3. Classification (GTDB taxonomy): domain Bacteria; phylum Pseudomonadota; class Alphaproteobacteria; order Rhizobiales; family Rhizobiaceae; genus Hoeflea_A. Next base: position 736,174 of record OZ001228.1, read on the forward strand.
GGCCGATGGCAGCGTCTTCGAACCGGTCAGCCACGCGTTCACGGTCAATCCGGACAAGGCCGTCACCGATGTGGTGGTGCCGGTCAAGCGTCCGGCCATCGTCACGGCCGAATTCGTCGAAGCCGGAAAACCGCATCGCGGTGCACTGGTCGAGGTCTTTCGCGACGGAGAGAAGCTGTTCCATTTCCAGTCGGGTGGCGTCGGCAACCGACGCGAAGTGTTGATGCGGCCGGGTACCTACGAGTTCCGGGCGCAGCCCAATCCCGACAACAAATTGACCATTGCCGGCGGCATCGATGCCGGCGAAACGACGGAACTGCTGTTCGAACTGCTGACCACGGTTCGCGCCTATGTCAGTTTCAGCCTGCCGAACGGCGACGTCATCAGCCGCAATTCCGAACTGTGGCAGGACGGCGGACTCGCCTACAAGGCGCACGGACGCAACGGAGCCCTGGTGCGGCCGGGGACGTACGAAATCCGCTCTGACGACTTTCTGCTGCCGGCAACGCCGACCGAAGTGGCGATCAGCGAGAACGAGCAGGAGATCGTCATACCGATCGAGGCGGGCTTTATCGAAATCGCCTATGCGGAGCGACCCGACGACTATCTGTCGAACCCCAATCGGGCGTGGATCTATCCGTCGGCCAAGACCAGCTATTCCTATGCCAGGACCAACACGCCGATCGCCGTGGTGCCGGGCAACTATCGTGTCGAGCCGCACGACGCCATCGGCTACTTCGATCCGGGCACGCCCTTCGACGTGGCCAATGGCGATACGGTCAAGGTGCTGATCGAGCCGAAACCGCTGGGAACCCTGGTGGTCACCTATGCGCCATCGGATGACTATCCTTCCAAACCGGATCGCGCCTTTGCCTCGGCGATTGACGGCCAGCCGCTCAAGAACGGCTTCATGCGGCCTGGCCGGCCGCTGAAAGTGCTGCCCGGCCGCTACAGCATAGCCGGCAAAAACGGCTACGACATGGAGCCGGCGGAAGTCGAGGTGCGGGCTGGGGAAACGACGGAAGTGGTCCTCGAACTGAGGCACCAGGAATAAACCGATTCCAGGAGATTTAGATGCTTGCAAGAACGATCGCTCTCGCGGCCGGCCTGATGATGGCAGCTTCGCAACTCGCCGTGGCAGCCGACAAGTTTCATCCGATCGAGAAAATGTGCATCTGGTACCGGACGGACGGCCAGCTGATGAAAGGCAATTCGGTCCGCTGCCACCGCAAATTCGGGCTCGAATGGTTCGAGATCCAGGAAATGGAAATCGGGATGGCGGGTATCGTGCAAAAACAGAACACCCACAATATCGGCATCCGCGACAAGCTCTATGCCATCGACACGATCACGAAGTCCGGGACGGAGTCGGTCAACCCGATGTTCGCGCCGATGCAACAGGCGATCAGCCGGCATGGTTCGAGCCCCGAGGCGATGGGCAAGGCCTTCATCAGCGCGATGCAGTTTCGGCCCACCGACAAGACGAAAACCATCGCCGAGCATCGCTGCACAGTCTACGTCTCGCCGGCCGTCGGTCACGCCTGTCTCGGCGAAAGCGGCGCGTTGATGCTGGAACAGAGCGTCATGGGCAACGTCCAGACTGCCACACGAGTCGCCATCGGCGAGGATGGAGGCGACGACAACTACACGCTCTACCAGCGGGTCGACCTGCGCCAGGGCATTGATCTGTCGAAGGGACTCAACCTGCAGGATCTGATGCGCCAGGGCGGCGGCGCGTCGTCACAGGGCGGCGCACCGCAGATGCCGGCTGGTGTTCAGGATCTGATCAAACAGCTGCAGAATCAATAAGTTGGAGCCGTTCCCGGCCGGTCAGGCCGGTCGGCTGGTCGATGCTGCCGCTTCGTCGGAGACATCCGCGGCGGCCAGACCAGCCGGTCCCGCGACTTCGGCGACCACGCGGTTTCGTCCGTCGTTTTTCGCCTGGTAGAGCAGCTGGTCGGCGGCGCGAATCAGGGCCCGGCCGTCCGGCGTCCCGATGTCGGCTTCGGCGATGCCGAAACTTGCGGTGAAGCGGATCGTGCCCTCGTCGGTTGCCACCTCCAGAGCCCGGATCGCCGTCAGCACGCGTTCGCAGGCGATTGCGGCATTGTCGGCCGACGTGTTCGGGAACAACAGAGCGAACTCCTCGCCGCCCAGCCGGGCGACGCCGTCGAAGGTGCGCAGTTCGTGAACCAGCAGCTTGCCGAGAGCGCACAGCACCATGTCGCCGGCATCGTGGCCGAAGGTGTCGTTGACATGCTTGAAATGGTCGATGTCGAGCAGCGCCAGCGACAGTGGCGTGCGGTAGCGGCGACAGCGGCTCAGTTCCTTGTTCAGCGTTTCGGTGAAGTAGCGCCGGTTGGCGAGGCCGGTCAGTTCGTCGGTGCGCGATTGCGCCTGCAACTGCCGGCAGGCCTGGTCGAACTCGCGAATGCTGATCATGGCGCGGGGCTGGCCGTCATCGAGGACCGGCATGTGGCGAATGCGCTTTTCGTTCATCACCGCCAGCGTGTCGACGACGTTGTCGTCGGGCGTGCAGGTGATGACCTTGCGCGTCATCACCTCGCTGACCTGACGGGCGACGGCCGCGTCGCGGAACTCGCTGACGGCGCGCACGAGGTCGCGTTCGGAAATCAGGCCGACCAGCCCGGAGTTGTCATCGATGACCAGCACGGCGCCGATATTGTGCACACGCAGGAGGTCCGCGAGGTCGAGCAGGGTGTTGCCCGGCTGAATGCATACCACTTCGTCCGGCCGTTTACCGGCCAGCAATTCCCGAATCATCATGACGCGAATCCCCCTATCCGTTCACGGGCGAAGTTATGGGATCATGGTTAACGGAATGTTCACACTGAACGCTTCGCGGGAGACATCGCTGGTCACAACTACGTGACCGTTGTCAGGCGTCGAAACGGTTGAGGATCAGGGTCTGCAACGCCGTTGCCACCGGGCCCTGTTCGTCCTGCAGAACCGCCGTGGCGAGCCCCAGCCCGCTGTCATGCCAGTCGGAGGAAGCAGTGGTTGCCAGCCAGTCCGACGTCGTCTGTCGATGGGCGACGATGGTCAGGTCGGCGTTCATGAAACCAAGCTTGCCGATCTCCTCGTTGCGCGAAATGCCGTTGCCGCAATCGGCGAGGGGACACAGGCGCTGAAAGGACGACATGTCGTCGTCGGCCAGCAGCGGTGGCGTCTTCATCCAGAGCGTGGTCGGACCGGGGTCCTTCGATTCGCCCGGCGGATAGGCGATGTCGATGAAATCGGCGAAGCAGGGCTTGCCGTGAATGAGGCCTTCGACCGGAAAGGAGCCGGACGTGGCCTCGGCCAGCTTGAGCCGCGTTCGCGGTGCGGTCGGCACCGCGCCGACCGGCGCTTCGGCGAGATGCAGGCTGGTGGCGGTGGCACAGATCCGGTCGTCCAGACCCCGGACAACCGCCGACACGGTTGCAAGACGGCGACCCGAGCGCGTGACATCCGTTGCAATGCGAATGCCGCTCAGGGGTACCGGACGCACCAGATCGATCGTCAGCCGGGTCAGGAACTTGCCGTCCTCGACTGCCTGCTCAACCGCTCTGGCGATCAATCCGGCAACCGGACCGGCATGGCAGTGATCGGCGGACCACGGTCCGCGGGCCGGGTCCTGGCCGATGAAGACATCGTTTTCCCGGATGAAGAATGGTGTTTCGTCTGTCATGGCCGTCGCGCGCTCCGCTGCCCTCCGTCACTTGCGTGGCGGACTTTTCGGGCGTAACATATATAGACCGGTCGTCATAGTAAACAACTGAAACGCGATATTCCGGAACGAACGATCCATGGCCCGAACCGACACGCGAGACCGCATGATCAAGACGACCGCCAAGCTGCTGCAGCGGCAGGGCTACCACGCAACGGGGCTCAGCCAGATTCTGGCGGAAGCCGACGCGCCGCGCGGATCGATGTATTTCCATTTTCCGGGCGGCAAGGAGGAGTTGGCCGCGGCGGCGATTGCGCGCTCGGCCGATTATGTCGACAGTGCTCTGGGGAAGCATACGGAGAAAACGGCGAAAGATGCGCTGGACCGGTATATTGCCGATGCTGCCGACTACCTCGAGCGCAGCCGTTTTGCCGCCGGCTGTCCGATGTCGACCGTTGCTTTGGAGGCAGCCCCGGTGGTTGAGGAAATCGGCAGCGCGACGGCGGCAGGATTCGCCAAGGTCGTCTCGCGTGTTCAGAGTTGGTTGGAACAAGACGGTATGTCGCCGGAGGCAGCGGCCGAACGGGCGGCCCTGATCTATGCCTCGCTTGCCGGTGCGTTTGTTTTCGCCAAGGCGGAACAGTCGCGCCGGCCGCTCGACCGGCTGCGGAAGAACCTCGACCGGTTCCTGGACTGAGCCTGTGGATCTACCGGCCGTCCACTTTCCAGCTGAAACCGGCGCGCATGACGTCGCTGATCTTGCGCCGCTTGTCGTCGGGAACCGGTTTGGCCGGGCTGGCATAGACCGGGCCGGGATCGTCGTAGAGCACGCCGGTCGCCATTGGGAAATCGCGGTTTTCCATGCCGGCAAGCGCGACGGCCAGATTATGGTTGCTGGCGTCGTGGACCAGCGGGTCGCCGCCGTCCGGCAAATCGATCGCCTTGAGGCCGAGCGAAGCCTGGTCGAAGGCGATTCCGCGGCTGCCCTTGCCGTAGACCAGCGGCTCGCCGGGTTCGGCCTGCAGCTGGTTGTCGGCGATGTTGGCCTTGGCGGTGAAACCTTCGAAGACGTCCTCGTTGTAGACGATGCAGTTCTGGAAGATCTCGACGAAGGCGGCACCGGGATGGCGGTAGGCGGCCTTGAGGATCTCGCTCAGCTGCTTGATCTGGGTGTCGACGCCGCGGGCGACGAAGCGAGCGCCGCAGCCGAGAGCGAAGCGCGACGGATCGACCGGATTGTCGACGCTGCCGCCGGGGGATGAGGGTGAGCGTGTCGCCAGATGCGAGGTCGGCGAATACTGACCCTTGGTCAGCCCGTAGGTTTCGTTGTTGAACAGCAGGATCTGACAATTGAGGTTGCGGCGCAGAATGTGCAGCAGGTGGTTGCCGCCGATCGACAAGCCGTCGCCGTCGCCAGTGACGATCCACACGTCGAGATCGGGATTGGCGAGCAGCATGCCGGTGGCAACCGCCGGTGCGCGCCCGTGGATGGTGTGGAAACCGTAGGTATCGATGTAATAGGGAAAGCGCGACGAACAGCCGATGCCGGAGACGAACACCGTGTTTTCGCGCCGAGCGCCGATATCGGCGAGCACCGATCGCACCGCCTTGAGCACGGCATAGTCGCCGCAGCCGGGGCACCAGCGGACCTCCTGGTCGGTGGTGAAATCGGCGGCCGTCAGGCCGGAGGATTCGACATGTTCATTCATCGTTCGTCTCCACGCGCGACAGGATCGCGTCCTCGATTTCATGCACCTGGAACGGCCGGCCGGTCATTTTGGAAAGCCCTTCGGCGCGGGCGCAACCCTCGGCCCGCAACAGCCGCACCAGCTGACCGTCGTTCATCTCAGGCACCAGAATGCGCTTGAAGCCCTCGAGCAGGTCCTGCTGGTTGCCGGCGAATGGGCGCAGATGGCGCAGATGGATGTGCGAGACCTTGACACCGCGGGCTCGCATGTTGGTGACGGCGCGCGAAACCGGACCGTAGGTCGACCCCCAGCCGACGATGGCGAGGTCGCCTTCGGGGTCGCCCTGGTCCGGCGCCAGCGGCGGAATGGTCCGGGCGATGCCGGCGATCTTGGCGGCGCGCACGTCGGTCATCTTCTGGTGGTTGTCTGGCTCGTAGGAAATATGGCCGGAATCGTAGTCCTTTTCGATGCCGCCCACGCGGTGCTCGCAGCCCGGCGTGCCGGGCACCGCCCAGACCCGGGCCAGGGTCTCGGGATCGCGCAGATAAGGATTGAAACCTTCCGGGTCGGTGTGGTGTTCCGCCTTGATCCGGGGCATGGCGTCGATGTCGGGCAGGGCGAAGGGGCCCGAAGTGTTGGCGACGAAACCGTCGGACAGCAGGATCACCGGCGTCATGTAGGTCAGCGCGATGCGCGCCGCTTCGACGGCCATGTCGAAGCACTCGGCCGGCGACCCGGCCGCCAGAACCGGAAGCGGGCTTTCCCCATGGCGGCCGTAGAGCGCCTGGTTGAGGTCGGACTGCTCGGTTTTGGTCGGCATGCCGGTCGAGGGGCCGGCGCGCTGGGTGTTGACGATGATCAGCGGCAGTTCGGCCGACACGGCCAGGCCCATCGCCTCCTGCTTCAGCGCGATGCCGGGTCCCGAGCTCGACGTGACGCCGAGGCCGCCGGCATAGCCGACGCCGATTGCCGCGCAGATGGCGGCGATCTCGTCCTCGGCCTGGAAGGTCTTGACGCCGAGGTCCGAGAGCCGCGCCAGCGTGTGCAGCAGCGGAGAGGCCGGGGTGATGGGATAGGACGAGAACACCAGGTCGCGGCCCGACAGTTCGCTGGCCGCCGCCAGTCCCCAGGCCAGCGCTTCGTAGCCGGTGGCGAAGCTGTAGAGACCCGGTTCCGGATCGAAACGGGCCACCCGGAACGCCTGGGCCTCGACGGTCTCGCCATAGGCATGGCCGGCATTGAGTGCGGCGATATTGGCAGCCGCGACGTCTTCGCTTTTGGCGAATTTGCGATTCAGCCAGTCGACGGTCGGCTGGCGGTCGCGCTCGAACATCCAGTAGACCAGGCCGAGCGCCCAGAAGTTCTTGCAGCGCATCGACGCCTTGCGGTTGAGACCGCTGTCGGCGACGCTCTCCAGCGTCAGCTTGGAAATGTCCGGCGCCATCACCTGATAGTCGTCAAGCGTGCCGTCCTCGAGCGGCGACGTCTCGTAACCGGCACGCAGGATGTTGCGCTCGGTAAAGGCGCCTGAATCGAGCACCACCGTTCCGCCCTTGCGCAGCATGTCGAGATTGGTCTTCAGCGCCGCCGGGTTGAAGGCGACGAGCATGTCGGCAGCATCGCCGATGGTCTTGATCGGCCGGCCGCCGAAATGAATCTGGTAGGCCGACACGCCGTAGGTCGTGCCGACCGGGGCGCGAACTTCGGACGGGTATTCGGGAAAGGTTCCGAGATCGTTTTCCGCCAGCGCGCTGGCGAGGCCCAACTGCGAGCCGATCACCTGGATGCCGTCGCCGGAATCGCCCGCAAGCCTGACGACGACCGTCTCGACCGGTTGCCGCCCGGATTCGGCGGAGGTTTGCAATTGTGTGTCCATTGCCTGCCATTGCCCCGTTGGGCACGCAATGCCGCGGCCCTTCCAACAAGGGGTTATAGCGCAGCAGTGGGGGCAAGAGTACCGGCAAAACCGTGATAACGAATTTCATTTCAAGAAACTGGACATATGTCCAAAACTATTGTCCAATGTGATCGGCTTCGGCCATTGGCGAGGGGCGCGCAACGGATTGGAAAACAACGGGCGGGCGGCGTTGGGAGGTGTGTAATGCGTTACGACTATGTGGTTGTCGGCGGCGGTTCCGCCGGGGCGACGCTGGCTTCGCGGCTGAGCGAGGATCCGGCCGTCAGCGTTTGCCTGCTGGAGGCGGGCGGAGACGGCAGGGACCTGCTGATCCGCATGCCGGTCGGCGTCGTGGCCATGCTGCCGGGGCGTCCGAAGATCAACAATTGGGCCTACAAGACCGTGCCGCAGCCGGGCCTCAACGGCCGCCGCGGCTACCAGCCGCGCGGCAAGACGCTGGGCGGCTCCAGCGCCATCAACGCCATGCTGTATGTGCGCGGCCATCGCAGCGACTATGACGGCTGGGCCGATCTCGGATGCGACGGCTGGTCCTTCGACGAGGTGCTGCCCTATTTCAAGCAGGCCGAAAACAACGAACGCGGCGGCTGCGACCTGCACGGCGATGCCGGTCCGCTGAACGTCTCCAACCAGAAGACGCCACGGCCGGTTTCCCATGCCTTCGTCGAGGCGGCGCGGGAGCACCAGATTCCCGACAACTCCGATTTCAACGGACCGCAGCAGGAAGGCGCCGGGCTATACCAGGTGACGCAGTTCCACGACGAGCGCCGCAATGGCGAGCGCTGTTCGGCGGCGGCGGCCTATCTGCATCCCAACATGGACCGCGCCAATCTGACGATCGTCACCAACGCCCATGCCTGCCGCCTCCTGTTCGACGGCAAGCGGGCGACCGGTGTCGTCTACCGGCAGCGCGGATCGGAAAAGACGGCGGAGGCCGCAAGCGAAGTGATCCTCAGCGGCGGCGCCTTCAATTCACCGCAGCTCCTGATGCTGTCCGGTGTCGGGCGCGCGGACGATCTGCAGAAGCACGGCATCGATCCGGTGCACGATTTGCCGGGCGTCGGGCAGAACCTGCAGGACCACCCGGATTTCATTCTTTCCTACAAGTCGAAGACGACCGATGTGGTCGGCATTGGCGCGGCCGGCACCGCATCGCTCATCCGGCATGCCTTGCAATGGCGTCGCGACGGCACTGGCATGGCCGCGACGCCGTTCGCCGAGGCCGGGGCCTTCATCAAATCCGATCCGTCGCTGGACCGGCCGGACATCCAGCTGCATTTCGTCATCTCCATCGTCGACGATCACGCTCGCAAACTGCATCGCGGCTACGGCTATTCCTGCCATGTCTGCGTGCTGCGGCCGCATTCGGTGGGCGAAGTGTTCCTCCAGAGCGCCGACCCGATGGCGCCGCCGGGTATCGACCCGCGCTTCCTGTCCGACCAGCGCGACGTCGACCTGCTGGTCAAGGGCGCCAAGCTGACACGGTCGGTGCTCGAGGCACCCGCCATGGCGCCGCATCGCGGCAAGGAAATCTACACCAGGGAGGGAATGAGCGACGCGGAGTGGGAAAGCCACATCCGAGCCCGCGCCGATACCGTCTACCACCCGGTCGGCACCTGCAAGATGGGTATCGACGACATGGCGGTCGTCGATCCGCGGTTGCGCGTGCACGGCCTCGAAGGCCTGCGGGTGGTTGACGCCTCGGTCATGCCGACGCTGATCGGAGGCAACACCAACGCGCCAGCGATCATGATCGCCGAAAAGGCTGCCGACATGATCCGCGGCGACAGGGCGGCTTGAACCGATGGCCGTCGCGACAAAGGTGGCCAGGCTGCGGGACGAAGCCGCCCGACGCAACGACAAGCGCAGCGGCAAGAAGCGGGCCTTGGCGGAACAAACGCTCGCTACCCTCTCGCAACTCGGCTATGCGCGCACCAGCCTGCGCGACATCGCGCAGGAATCGGGCGTGTCGCTCGGCATTCTGCACTACTACTTCGAAGACAAGACCGACCTGATCACCTGTTGCGTGCGTCTCTACAAGGACGACTTTCTGGGACGGCTCGAAGCCGTTCTGGTTGAAGCGGGACCGCCGGAAACGGTGGCCGCGGCCTTTGTCGAGCGATTGGTCGAGGCCGTCGACAAGGATGCCGAGACCCATCGGCTATGGTACGACATTCGCGCCCAGGCGCTTTTCGACCCGAGCTTCCAGGGCCCGGTGGAGGAACTGGAACGGGCGATGGTCGACCTTTGCGGCCGGCTGTTGCAAAGGCTCGGTCTGGAAGGCGCCGACGCGTTGTCCACCTACCTCGCCTGCGATGCTCTGTTCCGCTACCACCTGCAGCGCCGGCTGGCCGGCGATCCGTCGGCGGTCGCCGGAATTCGCCGGTCCCTGAACCATCTGGTCGAAACCCTCGGCGTTGGCTCGACCTAGAGACTATGCCTCGACGATCGCTTCGAAGCGGCCGAAGATCAGCCGTTTGCCGTCGAAGGTGGAGGTGACGGCACCGCCTTTCATGCGCGGGTCCTCCATGGCCTTAGGCATGCCGGCATCGTGCGCCGCCTTGCTGGGCCAGCGGATCCAGCCGAGCACGACGGTTTCGTCCGGCTTGCACTGAACGGCTTTGGGGAACGATGTGAGTTCGCCGTCCGGAACATCGTCGCCCCAGCATTCGACCAGCTCGGTTGCTCCATATTCTCTGAAGACCGCGGCCGAACCTGCCGCATGCTCCCGGTATTTCTCGCGGTTTTCGTTCGGCACCGGGATGACGTATCCAACCAGATAGGACATGGCTCTTACCTCCTGCCGGTCATCCTATCATCTTGTCGATCCGTTTGACGCATCGACGATGATCGGGACCCGCCGAAAGGAATTCTCGCTGCGGGTCCCGATCGCGGCCCCCGGCCGCCAGACTAGTCGTTCATCGTCAGGCCGCCATGCGGACCGTTCCAAAAGAAGCTGCGCGACGAACTCACTCTGATCGAATAGCCGTTGGACGCCTGGTAAAGGTTGCCGCCCTGATCGCGATAGAGGCGCTCAGGCCCGTTTTTGCCCTTCAGCGACTGGACCCGGTAGTCGCGGCCGTTGGCCTTGACCTGGGCGCGGATCTTCGTTCCCGCTCCGTCGCGGCCACTGAAGTAACCCGGACTGAGACCGATATTGCTCGGCGGCGGACCGGTCTCGATCGGAGGCGGCGGTGGTGGCGGAGGACTGATGCCGCCCCCGCCGGTATCGGCAACGCAACCGGAAACGGCGACGGCACTCAGCAGTGCAAAGAACGTGCGGCGGTTGAAAACAGCATTGGACATGAATCTCTCCTTCGAATTTCGGTGAGCCCTGACTTGGCCAGGGGCAAAGTGGATGGTTTGTCGGGTTCTGCTTTTTGCGTTTCGGTTTCTCCCCGTTCAGCTGGATGCCCTTTGCGGATCTCGAGCTGGTCTGGACGAACAACCCGTTTCGGGTTCGCTTGCCGGCACTTCCGCCCTCTGTTGTCGAACTGGAATGCAGTGTTGCGTGTTACCAGCCGGCGCAACATCGGGTGATCACCCCAATTTTGCGAGCAGAAGCAGTATCTTGGCGGACGTGAGTGCTCGATCGTCGGCATCTCGGCGGGAAGTGATGGTTCGCCGGATAACAGCTGAGATGGTTAGAGCAAGGGTGGCGGACTAGTGGTCAGTGGGGGACAATTCCGGAGGCCGCTTCTGCGATGGACATGTTGCAGAGGGGATTTCGCACAGCGACCGCCCGGGGATATCGACGGCGATTCCGGTGCCTGTCGAGCGCCGGTCGAGCACCCTCAATCCGTAGCCGCAGCGCGCGCAGAGTTCCGAAACGATGTCGAGCCCGAGGCCGTGCCCGGCCGCGCCGTTCTGTTCCGTCGCCAGCCGGACGGATCGGCGGCAAGCCTGGAAAAACGCGTCCCGGGTGATACCGGGGCCGGAATCGTGAACCTGGATGCTGACGCCATCGCCGGCTTTGCGCACACCGATGAGCACCCGGCCTTCGGCGGTGTATTTGATGGCGTTGGAAACCAGGTTGGAAACGATGCGCATGACCGCCAGGGGTTCGACCTGCGATGTTGTCGAAGTCGGGACATAGGCCAGCGACAGTCCCTTGGCTTCGGCGTCGGGAACGAACATTTCATGCACGCTGCGCAGAATGTCGTTGAGCGACATGTCGCCGACCTCGTCGCCTTCGCCCGGGGCGCCCGGTTCGCAGGTCGCCGTCTGATCCAGGTGATCGGTCACCAGATTTTCCAGATAGTCGAAACTGTCATTGATATCGCCGTAGCTTGCGTCTTTGTCCGGCTCGTCGCTGATGGCTCCGTGAACCGCCAGCCGCAGGGCATGCAACGGTTGCCTGAGGTCGTGGACGGCATTCTGAAACTGCCGGTCGCGGCGGGCGGAATTCTGTATGGCGAGATCGTACCGCGCCTCCAGGTCGCGAAGCCGGTTTGCAAGGTCGAGATTCCGCTGGGCATGGTCGAGGCTCGACTGCAGGGCCTTCTGGTGCCGTCTGCGAAGCTGGTTGTAGCGGTCGATGATGGCCATGCCCATCAGCATCGCGTCGATGACCATGACGGCGCGCATGCTGTCGTACTGGAACTCCTGCGAGATCTCGATGCCGAACCAGTGGCGGGATGTCATCATCGCCGCCGATGCCGCCGCCCCCAGCCAGGCGAGGACGTAGAAGCGCACCTCCCGGAACCGGGTTCTGGCCGCAACCAGACCGGCAAGGGTGAAAACCGAAACGGCGAACAGGGCGACCAGGATCAAGTATTTCTTGACGATGCTAATGTCGATCACGAAGGCCGAAAGCACGAGCAGCACGGTGCCGGCGATGATGCCGAGCAGCAGCTTGTCGATGAGCGGATGCAGTTTGGAGGTGCTGAGAAACACCCGCGCGTAAATCGAGCCGAAGACAACGTAGGCCGAACCCGTCGCCACCGATGCGACATTGTTGAACAGCGGATAGTCGGGCCACAAATACTGGAACGCCACACCGTCGGAATGCATGATGTAGAGCAACGTGCTCGCCGCATAGGCGATATAGGCCGGAAAAATCGCCTGACGCAGCACCATCATCGCCAGCAGCGCGATGGCGATCAGCACCAGCATCATTCCGTAGAAAACGAAATTCTTGGCCGATTTCTGCGACGCGATCTCGGTAAAGCTCTCCACCGTCTCGATGCTCAGGGGCAGGTTGGTCGATCCCTCGGTCCAGAACCGGACGAAAACGGTCACCGTTTCGCCGGGCGGCGTCTCGAGCGGAACGACGACCTCCGGAAAGGCGATCGCCCTGGTGGAAAAGGGCGAATCGATCTCCTGTGCCAGCAGGCGTTCGGCATTGCCCGTTTCATCGACCGCCGAGACGTGGAAGATCTGTTTGAAATTCTCGTGAAAATAGAGGCGCCAGTTCCGCACCCTTTCAGTCCGGTTCGACAGTCTCAGGCGCAGCCAGACCATCGACCGGGTATAGCCGAAGTCCGCGACGCGGGTTTCGATCGGTCTGAAATTGACCGCTTTGTCGCCGGTAACATCCGCCAGGGTGAAGGCATGGGCGTCATCGATAAGGTAGTCGATATAGGCTCCGACCTGGTCCGCATCGACAGGGCCGGAAATCTCCAGGGTGCGGTCCGCCGACAGTGCCGCCGGGGCAATCGCTAGCCACATAAATAAAATCGTGACAAGCGATCCCATCCTTGCCAGCATGCCGCTCATGATGCGCATGGGTTCACGACGATGCCGACAACGATCCTGATTGCCGACGACCATGCGCTGACCGCGCAGGGGACGCGCGCCGCGGTCGAAGCAATGCACGATTTCGAGATCGTCGACGTCGTCGGCAACGGTATCGAGGCGATTGCCGGCATCAAGAAGCACCGGCCCGACTGCGCCTTGCTCGACCTGATCATGCCCGGTGCCACCGGCCTCGAAGTCATGATCGAGGCCCGTCGCTGGAGTCCGCAAACCCGCGTCGTGGTGGTGACCGGAAGCCCGACCGCGGGTCTTCTGCAGCAGCTTGTCGATGGCGGAGCGGAAGGGATTTTTCTCAAATCGGCGCCGATTTCCGAATTGTGCGACGGGCTGCGCGACATCGCCTCCGGTCGCAGGATCGTCGGCGCCGGCGCGGATGAAATCCTGGCACGGTCCGCAGAATCCGGCGCTCTTTCCCGCCGTGAAATCGAGGTCCTCCACTGCATAGCGCGCGGGCTCTCCAACAGCGGTATCGCCGATCATCTGAGCATCAGCCCGAAAACCGTCGACAGCCATCGAACCAATCTGATGCGCAAGCTCAAAGTTAACTCCACCGCCACCCTGCTGGTCAGAGCCATGCGGGATGGGCTGATCGACGTTTAGCCGGTGTATGACATTGGAACTGTCTTCCGAATCTGCCGGAAAGTAAATTGGGGTGATCGCCCCATTTTGCCTGTCGGAGGCTTCAATAGACTTCCGGCACGTAGAGCTCGGGCGGCAGGACCTTGCGCTCGTAATTCAGATTGAAGACCCGGTCCGGCAGAACCACCTGCTCGTGCGGGACCTCCTCGTAAGGGACTTGCGACAGCAGGTGGTGGATGCAGTTGAGGCGAGCCCGCTTCTTGTCGTTGCCCTCGACGATGTACCAGGGCGCCTCCGGGATGTTGGTGCGCTCCAGCATCTCCTCCTTGACCTTGGTGTACTGCTCCCAGCGAATGCGCGACTGCAGGTCCATGGGGCTGAGCTTCCACTGCTTGATCGGGTCGTGAATGCGCATCAGGAAGCGCAGCTGCTGCTCCTGGTCGGTGATCGAGAACCAGTATTTGATCAGTTTGATGCCGGAGCGTTCGAGCATGCGTTCGAATTCTGACACGTCACCGAAAAACTGCTCGACTTCCTCTTCCGTGGCGAACTCCATGACCCGCTCGACACCGGCGCCGTTGTACCAGGAGCGGTCGAACAGCACGATTTCGCCATCGGCCGGTAAGTGCGGTACGTAGCGCTGGAAATACCATTGCCGCTTCTCGCGCTCGGTCGGCGCGGGCAACGCCACCGTCCGGCAGACACGGGGATTGGGTCGCTGGGTGATGCGCTTGATGACGCCGCCCTTGCCTGCGGCGTCACGGCCCTCGAAGATCACGACCAGCCGGTAGCCCGTGTGTACCACCCAGTCCTGAAGCTTGACCAGCTCGGCCTGCATTCGCAGCAGTTCGCGGAAATAGACACGCCGATCGAGAGTCGATTTGTGTTTGAGATCCGAGATCTGCCGCAGCTCGCGGCTGATGCGCTCGTCGTCGATCTCCATTTCCAGCTCTTCGTCGAAACTGTCCTGCAGTTCCTCTTCGACCCAGCTACGATCGGTGTCTTCGGGAGCGCTGCTGCCGGTCATCGGTATTTCCTTTCTTGTTCTTGCGCCTGTCGTCAGGCCAGGTAGCGGTCAGCATCCTGATACGGAACATTGACATTTCCGTAACAGCGCGCCGAGCCGCCGTCGCTTTCGACGGCGATCGTTTTCATCGATCGAAGAAAAACAGGGTCACCGGCTGCCGGTCGTAACGGGGACTGACCAGCACGAAGCCGGGCGCCTTGCCCACCGGTCCCGAACCGAGTTGCTGAAACGTTCGGTGCTGGTTGGGCCCGACGATCCCGTTGAGGACCGTATCGCCGTCGGCGTTGTCGATCGAGAACGTTCGCTCGGCGTCGGTGAAATTCCGCAGCACATGGGTCACTGCGATCAGTCCGCCTTCGGATTCGGCAAAGCAGGATTCGAACCTGGCCGATCCATTGTCCAGTTGAAAATCGAAAGCTTCATAGGCTCCGGCAGGCGCAGTATCGCAGTTGATCGCCGGCCCGATGGAGGCCGTTTTACCGGTGACGGCGCCTTGTCCGGACTGGCGGTTGGCCAGATAGGCCTCGATTTTTTCCCTCAACTCGCCGGTGATCAATCCCGAGTCGATGAGCAATTGCAGGTTTTCCGCCGCCTGATCCGGATCGGAGGCGTCGAGGGCTGCAAGGACGCGGCTTCCCTCGGCCTTGCGGTCCTCGAGCTTCAGCTGGTTGCTGCTGGTTAGCGCTGCCAGGATGATATTGCCTAGCAACGTGATTGCGGCTGCCGCAATCGCAATGATCAGCGGGCTGCGATACCACGGGCGCTGGATCTCCCGACGTTTGATTTCCAGTTCTGCGAGCTTGATCTTCAGATCCTGCTCCGCCTGCCAGACCTTGACCGGATCGGCGCCGTCGGCGTCGGGCGGAGGTGAAATGACCGGCTCGCTGTCCGTCATGCGATTGCTCCCGCTGCTCCTGTCGACACGGGCGGAACGCAGGGCAGAATTGCGCCTGCGTCCCTGGCAACCGGTTCGACCGCGGGAATGTTACAGTGGAGCCGATCGGACCGCCAGCGTCGGCGGATCGGCGATCCGTCCTATCCAGCCAGTCGATGCTCCTCGTCGAAGTTTTGGGCGACCGGGCGACCGTCGGCCAGCTGGAACTCGCCGACCATGGCGGAGAGATTGCCGACGTCGTCGGCCAGCTGGTGGGTGACCGCATTGGTTTCTTCGACCATGGCAGCGTTCTGCTGAGTCATCTGGTCCATCTGCACGACGGCGGAGTTGACCTCCTGCACGCCGGAAAGCTGTTCCCTGGCAGCGGTGGCCACGGTGCCGATGCGCGCATTGATTTCGGTCACATGATGCGAGATTTCCTCCAGCGCCTGACCGGTCGCCTTGACCAGACCGACACCGCTGCCGATCTCTTCGCCGGATTTGGTGATCAGCTCCTTGATCTCGCTGGCGGCGCCGGCAGCGCGCTGCGCCAGTTCCCGCACTTCCTGGGCGACGACAGCGAAGCCCTTGCCGGCCTCGCCTGCCCGCGCCGCTTCCACTCCGGCGTTGAGCGCCAGCAGGTTGGTCTGGAAGGCGATCTCGTCGATCACGCCGATGATGTTGGAGATTTCCGAAGAGGCTTTCTCGATTCCCTCCATGGCCGCCACCGCGTCGGCGACGACTGCGCTCGACCGGTCGGCGTCGTTCTTGGCGGTGTTGGCCATCTCGGCCGCCTCGGCGGCGCGCTCGGAGGCCTCTTTCACCGTCGAGGTGATTTCCTCGAGCGCCGCCGAGGTCTGCTCCAGCGATGCAGCCTGCTGCTCGGTGCGGCGCGACAGGTCATCTGCCGCCGCGCGCATTTCGTTGGCATTGCCGTCGATCGATCCGGCGGTGCCGCGGATGCGCGAGAGAGTAGAATTGAGTTTCTCGACCGACATGTTGAAGTCGACGCGCAGGCGGTCGAGGCTGTCCATGAACGGCTGGTCGAGGCGCACGGACAGGTCTCCCTCGGACAGGCGCGTCAGGCCGCCGGCCAGCGCGTCGACAGCGTCCTGCATCTGGCGCGCTTCCTCGGCTTTCGCCGCCGAACGCTCCGCCGTTTCCCGTTCGGATGCGGTGCGGTTCTCCTCCGCTTCGCGTTCCAGCCGATCCTTTTCGATGGTGGCTTCTTTGAAGATCGCGACCGAACGCACCATGTCGCCGATCTCGTCCTTGCGGTCGGCGTTGTCGATGTCGAAATCGGTGCGGCCTTCGCTCAGGGCTTTCATGTTTCCGACCAGCGCCAGGATCGGCCTGGTGAGCGTGCGCGAGAACAGCAGAGCGCCGGCCAGCGCGGCGCCGAGAAGCAATAGCGAGACGACCAGCACCAGATTGCGCATCGAGGTGATGGCCTCGCCGGCTTCGCGGTGGTCGACAAGGGCGGCGACCACCCAGTTCGAATTGAGAAAGTCGACTCGGGCAAAGGCGGCGTCGGCCTGCATATCGCGATAGCCGGCTACGTCTCCCGAAAGGACGTCGCGGCCCTTCAGATTGGTAAAGGCCCGGGGATCCACGGTGGCTGCGTTGATGTCATTCTCTTCCGACAAGGGGGAATCCGTGAGCAGCGTGCCGTCGGTCCGCAGAAGCACCGTTTCGCCGGTACGACCCAATCCCGTCCGATTGCTCATGATCTGCTCGATACGACCGGAGGGGAGGGCGACGACAAAGGCGCCCTTGACCTCGTCGCCGACCACCACCGATTTGCCGACGAAGGCGGTCAGCGGCCGTGTGCCGGGAGCGTAGGGGCTGTAGTCGACAAAAGCGAGACCCTGATCGGGAGCCATCGATACGGCGGTCTGGAAAGCATTCGCGAGCGGCGAGTTCTGCCATTGGCCGTCGCTCAGCGAGGCGGTGAAGTCGTCGCGCTTGAGCAGCGTGTAGACCACATTGCCGGCGGCGTTGACCAGGAAGATGTCCTCGAAGCCGTTTTCCCGGGCGATCTTCTCAAAGACCGGCCCATAGTTCTTCAGGTGGTTGAGATAGACGCCGGCGCCCGTCGTCTTGGCCCTTTCCCGCTTCTCCTCCTCGCTGGCATCCTCGCGAATGAGCGTGACGAAGTCTTGTCCCATGCCGTCCTTGACCATGGTGAGGCCGATGCCGAACAGGTTCAAAGCCGCGGCGACGTCATGGGTAACGGCGATCTCTTCGACATCCTTGCGGGCGCTGTCGAGATAGGTCTCGAGCTGGTTGCGCCGTCCGTCCGCGATCGCCGACAGCTTTTCCTGGTATTCCTGCTTCAATGCGTTGGAACTGATGAACAAACCGCCGGCACTGGAGGCGGCGATCGAGACAACGGTAAGGATTGCGGCCGCGAGCGGCAGTTTCCTGGAAATGAGCATGGGGCGCTTCCGGTCGAGGAGAATAGGAGGGAAAACATGCCGCGTGGGCAGCCCGATCGGAAGCGTCATGCACGTTCGCGCCGATGGCGCGAATGACCGGATTGGTTGTGAAACCTAGGGATTAATTGCAAAAGATAGATTAACGGATTGATTGCGGGAGTTCGCATTTCTTTCCCGGTTAAGTTTCGCATCTCCAATCGCGGGTCCGTTGCAGTGGTCGAGCGGCGGCACGGCGGTGAGATCGAAGAGACATCCACGCCAGGCTTCTCGGAAAATATCGACGTCGGCCCGTGGTCTTCGGGCCGGCCTGTCCTACCTATACGTCCTCCAATTCAATCCGTTTCGGAGGACTGACATGACCCAACCACAGGCACTCATTGTCGGAGTCGGCGACGGCCTATCGGCTTCGCTGGCGCGGCTCCTTCACCGGGAGGGTTACCGGCTGGTGCTGGCCGCACGCAATGTCGACAAGATCGGCGCGCTTGCCGGCGATACCGGCGCGCAGGTGGTTGTCTGCGATGCGGCGCAGAGTGGCGACGTCAAGCGGCTGTTCGGGGCGATCGATGGCCGTCTCGACGTGGCGGTCTACAATCCGTCGGCTCGTCAGCGCGGTCCGCTGACGGAACTCGATCCCGAAGCGGTGCGTCACGCCGTCGAAGTGACGGCCTTCGGCGCGTTCCTGGTCGGTCAGGCGGCAGCGCAAAGGATGGAGGGTCAGGACGAGGCGGACGGATGCCGCGGCACGATCCTGTTCACCGGCGCGTCGGCCGGGGTCAAGGGATTTCCCCAGTCGGCACCCTTCGCCATGGGCAAGTTCGCGCAACGCGGCCTGGCCGAATCCATGGCCCGCGAACTGCACCCGAAGGGCATTCATGTCGCCTGGATCAACATCGACGGCGCCATCCGCAATCCCGGCCGCAGCGAGCCGGCCGACAGGCCCGACTCCATGCTCGACCCGGACGCCATCGCCGCCAACTATCTCAACCTGATCCGCCAGGACCGCTCGACCTGGACCAATGAGCTGGCGGTGCGGCCGTGGGTGGAGCGGTTCTAGCCACCAAATTCAAGTGAGCGGCTCCAGACTACCCAGCAGTGTCGGAACCAGTTCCGACACCGTCGGATGGATGTGCGTCGCCCTCTGGATGACCTTGTAGGACGCGTCGGCGTACATGACATCGGTCAGCAGATGGACGACTTCGTCGCCGCCGATGCCGAGAAAAGCGGCTCCGAGGATTTTTTCGCTGTCCGCATCGATCAGGACCTTCATGAAGCCCTGCGTTTCGCCTCGCTCCCGGGCCCGGCCGACTCGCGCCATCTTCATTTTGCCGACAAGCGCCTTGCGTCCGGACTGCCTGACCTGTGCCTCCGTCATGCCGATCCGGCCGAGCGGCGGATCGATGAACAAGCCATAGGTCGGGATGCGATCGGAAACCCGCCTCGGATCATTGTCGAACATATTCGCCGCAAGGATTTCAAAGTCGTTATAGGCCGTGTGGGTGAACGCGCCGCGGCCGTTGACGTCGCCCAGCGCCCAAATGCCGTCAACATTGGTTGCAAGCTGGTCGTCGACCACCACGTAGCCCCGGTCATCCGTTTCAACACCGGTCGCGTCCAAGCCCAGATCATCCGTGTTGGGTTGGCGACCCACCGCCAGCAGGACGTGTGAACCCACAATGTCCTCCGGACCAGGGTCGCAGCTTGCCGTGACCGCCACGCCGTCGCCATGTCTGTCCAATCCGATGCAGCTGGCGTTCAGGCGGATCTCGATGCCCTCGGCCTGAAGAATTTCCCGGACAGCTGCGGACACGTCGGCGTCCTCGCGGCCGATCAATCTGCCTCCCATCTCGACCACCGTCACCCGACTGCCGAAGCGCCGGTACATCTGCGCGAATTCCAGCCCGATATAGCTGCCGCCGACGATGATCAGATGTTCGGGCAGAAAATCCACCTCCATCATTTCGGTGCTGGTCATGTAATCGACCTCGTTGATACCCGGCATGTCCGGCACGACCGGCCGCCCGCCGACATTGATCACGATCCGGTCGGCCTCCAGGCGTTCGCCGTTCACGCGAACGGTCTTTTCGTCTTCCAATCGGGCGTGACCTTCATAGACGGTCAGATTGTCCATGCCGCGCAGCCAGTTGGTCACCCCGGTGCTGGATTGCTCGACGATCGCGTCCTTGCGTGCCTTGATCCGCCGCATATCGGCCCGGATCGATCCGTCGATCACCACGCCGAAGTCGGCACAGCGGCGCGCCATGTGGGCTGCCCGCGCGCTGGCCACCAGCGATTTGGTCGGTGTGCAGCCGACATTGACGCAGGTTCCGCCGAACAGCTTGCGCTCGATGATCGCTGTCTTCAGTCCCTGCGCAGTCATTCGCTGCGCCAGCGGGGGGCCGGCCTGACCGGTGCCGATGATGATCGCGTCGAACTTGATGGTCATGTGTTCGTTTCCGTTCGATTGGAATCCTTGTCGGTCAAGGAAAATAGCACGTTTGAGGTGTTCTGTTCTTTCCTGGAAAGGAAGAACAGCCGCGCCGGACGAATCCGCCGCGGCTCTTTGCGGTCACGGCCCCGAGGAGGCGGATCAGTTGGTCGTGGCGGTGTCGACCCTGGCCAGGAACGTCAGCATGTTTGCGGCGATCTCCTGGCCAAATTCCTCCAGGGCGAAGTGGCCGGTGTCGAGAAGGTGGAACTCCAGGTTTTTCAGATCGCGCTTGTAGGGGTGCGCGCCTTCGGCCGGGAAGATATGGTCGTTCTTGCCCCAAACCAGCAGCGCCGGCGGCTGGTGTTCGCGAAAGAGCGCCTGCCACTTGCTGTATTCGGGAACGTTCGTGCCGTAATCCAGAAACAGCTCAAGCTGGACTTCCTGATTGCCCGGTCTGTCGAGCAGATACTGGACGTGCCAGAAATTGTCGGGGCTGATGGCCTCCGGATTCTGCACACCGTGGGTGAATTGCCACTTGGTGGCGTCGAGCGACAGGAAACCGCGCAGCTTGTCGCCGTTTTCCGCTGACGGATCGGCCCAATAGGCCTTGATCGGATCCCAGAACTCGCGAAGACCCTCCTCATAGGCATTGCCGTTCTGGATGATGAATGCGGTCACCCGCTCCGGATCGGCGGCGAACATGCGGTAGCCGACCGGCGCGCCGTAATCCATCAGATAGACGGCGTATCGGTCCACCCCCTTGGCGTCGATGAGATCAGTCATGAAGCGGGCAATGTTGGCGAAGCTGTAGTCGAAGCCCTCGGCCGCCGGCATGTCGGACGCACCAAAACCGGGATAGTCCGGCGCCAGCACGTGGTAGTTTTGCGCCAGAACCGGAATGAGGTTGCGGAACATGTGGGAGGAGGTCGGAAAGCCGTGCAACAGCAGGATGGTCGGGCGATCGGGATCACCGGCCTCCCGATAGGCGATCTTCACGCCATCGATCGTTTCGCTGCGGTACTGCACGTCCGGGAACTTGCCGGCGGCAGGCATGTCGACAGCCGCGGAGTGCTGTGATGTGGCCAGCAGATACAATGCGGCGAATGCAAGGAGGGCGACGAATAATACCGTCCTGTGGACCGCGGTCATGTATTTGTCGGTGCGTAGCATGGAAATCTCCATTGAGCGGATGGGGAGCGCCGCATCTTGCCGGCGCTCCTGTTGACGGGTTGGCGGTTCGGTCCTGAAGCGAAGAAGACGATCAGGAGGCTGCCTGGATTTTCGCGACGGCGTCGCTGGTCCACCAGACGGTGCTGGCGACGAAGCGGAAATTGATCAGCGCGGCGAGATAGCCGTCGCCCTCCGGCACTTTTGCACCGGCCGTCGCATCGCGAACCACGGCGACTTCGAAGCCCTGTTCCAGCAGTTCGTACAGGTGTGCCTGCACGCAGAGGTTTGCGGACATTCCGGCCAGGATCACCTTGTCCACGCCGCGCTTGCGCAGCTGCAGGTTCAGGTCGTTCTGCTCCGGTCCATAGACCTTGTGGGGCGAGGTGATGATCGTCTCGCCGTCGTTGATGTACTTCTTGTATTGCGGCAGCCAGTCGGCGCCCGAACCCTCGAACCCGGTCGTGTCCAAAGCGCCGGGACGATCGAACATCGAGATGTCGTGCATGACCTTTTCGAGAACGCCCTCGAATTTCCATTTGTGGTCCTGCGGGTAGTAGTAGTGCGGGGACACGAATACCGGCATGCCGGCGGATTTGGCCGCAATGAACAGTTTTTCGATATTGTCGACGGTGTTCTGCTCGGTCACGCTTTCTCCGACAACACCCCAGGTGGCCCCGTCAGGGGACAGGAAATCGTTTTGAGGATCGGTGACGACCAGTGCGGTGTTGGACAGATCGATGTCGAACGGTCGCACGGGAAGCGCCGGATTGGCCGGGTCGGCATAGAGATCGGTGTCGGCCGCAGCGCTTCCGGTTTCCGCGGCGATCGCGGCAGCGGCAGTCAGTGCCGCGGCGCCCGTCAGGATCCGGCGACGCCCGGAATTGATGTCATGGTGTGAGCAGTTGCAGGAATGAGCAGTCATCTGATTGTCTCCGTGATGTTCCGATTGAACGGATCGATGTGGTTGCATGATCGCCGCGGGAGCGGACGGGCTCCTTCAGCCCGTCGGACCGATCAGGCGATTTCCCGGTACGCGTCGCCGAGAAGCCAGAGTGCTGCTCCGAACAACGCGACGTCCTTGACGAGGAACTGGCCCGGGACCACCGACAGTGCGGGAAAACCGCCGAGGCTCGGTTCCCAACCGGGTGCGGTGAAGAGAAACGATACGGTTATTGCGGTCGTGGCGAGGACAATCGCCGCGCCGGCGATTCCGGCTCGGGGCCACCGGGGCCTGGCAAAAAGCAGTACCGCAGCGGCGATTTCGATGACGCCGATGAGCGCGGCGGCCCCGTGCACGCCGAGGACCGGGTAGAGCCATGAGACAAACGGGCTTGAAGCCACCAGACCTTCGATCGCAGTCGCTTCGTAAGCCGTGAACTTCATGGCGCCAATCCAGGCGAAGATCAGCGCGATACCGTAAAGCGTCACGTATTTGCCGGTGGTGAGCAGGCTTGCAGCCAATGCGGCCTGTGAGCGCGCGGCATCGCCGGGCATGATTTCTGATGTCGTCATGGTTTTTGATCCTTCATCGTTTGAAGTTGTGCTGATGCAGGTGCTGCGTCAGCGTGCCGGCGCCGCATCCCGCAGGACCGGGTAAAACTGAGTGAACACGAAGTCCGTGTCCGCGCTGGCTCCGTGGCAGGCGTTGCAGGCCTCAGCCGGAAACGCGGCGGCGGTCTCCGCATAGGGCGGTGCGTGATGGCCGAAGGAGAAATATGCCCAGCCACCGGGCATGTCGGGAAAGCGGGCGGAGTCCTTTACGGTGAGTTCAAGACCACCGAACTCGCCCTGCTGATACCCGCGGCCGGAGACTTCCGTCGACGCGCCGACTTCGTCGTTGTCGTTCTCGCGCACACTCACCAGTTCCTTTACGATTTGCGTGCCTTCCGCCCATTTGCCGGTCTGCGCAAAGTGGGCAAACGCCGTCGGCTCGACGTAGACGTTGTGAAATTCCGGAAACGGCGCCTCTCCGCCGTTCAACGCGTTCGGTGTCAGGGGCGCGCCGACGAAGACCCATTGCCGATAGCCTTTCGGAATCGCCGCTTCGTTGCTGTCGGTGAACGTTGCGCGCTGAACATCCGATTGCGACTGGGCGATGGCTCCTACCGAGATGACCAGCGCTCCGGCCATCAATGCCGATATGGTTGTTTTCCTCATCCGCCTCTCCTTTGTGTCGGTCTTGGGAGTGAAATTGAGTTGCTCTCCGAACCATCCCGCCGCGGCGCATCGATCGATCGCCTGGGATCTCGATGCCGCGGCCGGTATGACCCGTTTCAGGCGACTGAAGACATTCCGTCCGTCGCTTCCGTGTTTTCCAGTGAAGAGAATGCTGCGGCCACCAGGTGCCATTCAGTGCGCAAAATGACATCCGGCGCATCCAGCTCGATCAGTTGCTCCAGACGCGACAGCCGCCTTGAGGCAAGAGCCCATTGCCGTTGCCGATCGGGACCTCGGATCGTCTCCGGCAAGGCGTATTGCTCCGGATCGGATGCAGTTTGATCGGTTTCAGGCGGGAACGAGAGACAGTGTCGTGCCGCCAGCCCAGTTGTGGTGGGAATTGCGCTTGATAGTACCGTATCCATTTACCTTCCTCCCGCATCGGCCCTTGCGATACGAAAGATGGCAGTGGAGGAGACATTCCTCTTTCAATTTACGGCGTTTCAGATTCAGACGTTTGCCGGACGCGGCCCATCCGCAACGATCGGTGTCCGCAACGCGAGCGAAATCGTTGCCTGCCGGGTAGGTTTCTAAGTCCTGTTCCCGGCTTTCAGCGCCGCATTTCGCAGTTCGACCTTTCGGATCTTGCCGGTGCCGGTTTTGGGAAGGTCCTGAAACACGAACCGGGTTGGAACGGCGTTTGCAGTGAGTCGGGATCGGCAGAACGACACCAGCTCGTTTTGCGGAATGGCACCCCCATGCCGTGTCGCGATAAACGCGCATGGAGACTGACCAACCGACGCGCTTGGATGCGCGACGACCGCAACCTCGAGAATGTCGGGATGGCCGTACAGCACGTCCTCGATCTCGACGGACGACAGGAATGCGCCGTCGGACACGATCGCATCGACCGCCCGGTCCTTGATTTCAATGGACCCGTCCCGGTGCCAAAGCGCAATGTCTCCGGTGCGAAACCAGCCATCGCCCAGGGCGCTTTCCGTCGAAGCTGCATCACCCATATATCCGAGCATCACCGTGTTTCCGCGGATGAGGACTTCTCCGAGAGATTTGCCGTCCTTCGGCACGGGCCTTGTTGATGCAGGTTCCGCCACCATCAGATCGTCAACCACCGGCATCGGCGTGCCCTGGCGGCTCATCCGTTCCCGTTTTTCGACCCCGAACAGGCTGTCGATCTGCGGCCGCTGCAAGCTCACCGTCGCGGGTCCGTGGCACTCGGTACTGCCATATTGATGAACCACCGAGATCCCGTCCTTTTCCAGTGCTTGCACAAGGCTGGACGGTGGCGGCGCGCCACCCGTGATGCACCGAATCCGGTGATCAAACTTCGGCCCGTTCGAAGAAGGCTCCCCGGCAAGCAGATGGAGCTGGCTTGGCGGCAGACAAAGATGGCTGGCCCGGTGGCAGAGAATTTCCCTCTGAATTGCAGCGGCCGTCCTCGTCCGCAAACAAACATGCGTCGCACCGACAGCCGTCACGGTCCAGACGAACGACAGGCCGTTGCTGTGGTACATCGGCCATGTCCACAGATGCACAGAATCATGCGTGACCCCGAAGCTGATGGCATTCGACAGAGCCGACAGATAAGACCCGCGATGGGAGTAGACGACGCCCTTCGGATCGTTGGTTGTCCCCGATGTGCACAAAATGCACAAAGGCTGGCATTCGTCGGCTACGGAAATTCCGGTACCGATGTCCGGCGCGTCGGCGACAAGATCGTCGTAGTCTTGTGTGCCTGCCAGTTTTGTGTGCCCCGCCTGTTTGTCCGCGATCACGACAAGCGGGATCGTGCGGCCCGCTCGTTCGAGCGCGGCCTTGGCAAGCGCAAGATACTCCTGGTCGCAGATGATCAGGGCCGTGTCGGTATGGGCCCACTGTCGGGCAATCATCTCCGGCTCGAGTCCGGGATTTTGAGTGAACAGGACCGCGCCGGCGAGGGGAATCGCAAAATGGCTTTCGATCATCGCCGGAATGTTCGGCGCAATGACGGCCACCGTGCGGCCCGGTTTCACACCGGCGTCGGCAAGAGCGGAAGAGAGCCGCCGTGCCCGGGAATACAGTTCCTCATAGGTGATTTGCGTCTCGCCATAGACAATGGCCGGGTGTCGGGAAAAGAAACCGGCGGCGCGCTCGAGAAAGCTGAGCGGTGTCAGCGGAACATAATTCGCCCTTGAACTGTTTCCCATCATGTCGAAACCAGGTTTCCACGAGATCAGCGCGATCGCTGGCAAACCGAGAAAACGAAAGTACAGGAAATCCCGCCGCCGGCCAAACCGACCGGCGGTTTCGAGGGGTTGTCGTTTGCCGGTTGCGAACCGGTGTCGATCCGCCGACACCCGCCGATTCAATTCTCGATGCGTTGACATCAAAATAATCGGTCGGAAATGATGGGAGTTCATGTCGAACAGTATGAACCAGACGATGAACATCATGGCTCCGCCGAGAGGCGAGTTGCCGCATTGGGGTATTCGGGTCGATCTGGGCAATTTTTTCGTGGAGCTGGTGGAAGCGGGTTCCCGCCACATCAATATCCGCCTGTCCAAGTGCTTTGCCAGTATCAGCTTCGATACGGACCAGGGCCGCAGTTCGCTGGCCGGCGACCGGCTGCGCAACTACGAACGGCGAGCCTATGAATTCATCGTGGCGCCGCCAGGCTTTCCGATACGCGGCGAATCCAATTCAGCGCCGGAAGTCCTGGTCTTCGTGTTCGATTTCGATGCCATACGACAGGATGTTGCGGCGGCCCTTCAGGTTTCGCCCGATATTCTGGAGCCGCGGGTCATCATCGACGGGCCGAAGGTGCTGACCACGGAGTTGGCGCAAAGAATACGGCGCCACCTGTTGCGCCGAGATATTTCCAGGGACTATCTGCGATCGCTGTGCATGGTTCTGCTCGTCGACATGATGCGGCTTCCGCAGACGCACAGCCGGTCGGGCCGCGGACAAATCCTTGACGATGCAATGCTGCAGTCCGTTCTCACCTTCATCGACGCCAACCTCGATTCCGATCTGGCAATCGAGAACCTGGCTCGATTGTGTGGCGTGGTCACCCATCGGTTTTCCAGATCGTTCAAGGCAAAAGTCGGCGAACCGCCCCACAAGTTTGTGCTGAACCGCCGGATCAACCAGGCCCGCCGCCTGCTGCAGACCACGGATACGCCGATTGCCGAGATTGCCTACGCGTCGGGCTTCTCCTCGCAAAGTCACATGACCACGACCCTGCGTCGTCAGCTAGGGGTGACCCCGGCGCAGCTCCGCGACCCGCCGCAGGACAAGGAACCGGCCAAATCGGGCTAATTTGATGCGGCAAGAAACTCGGTCACCAGCCGCGTCACCTCTTCGGGCGCGTCTTCAGGGCTGTAATGTCCGGCTTCCGGCAGGAATTCGATCGGAGCCGTCGGAAACAGCCGCGCGAACAGCGGCAGGAAATGTTCCGCCTGCAAGGTGCGGTCCTGTTCACCCCAGATGGCCAGAGCCGGCTTTTCCAGTATGGCTGCCTTTGCCGCCGGATCCGGCATCTCGAATTCATGGGCACCGATGGCAAAGCCCTTGGCCCAGCCGATGGCGCCTGCAGCATGGGCCGGGGTCGGGAACGGCGCACCATAGGCCCTGATCCAGGTGTCGGTGGCGATTTCATTGCGCACGAAACCATTCAGCTTCATCGTGGACAGGATGTTGAAGGCGAGATGACCCAGCACCTCTTCGAGGCTTCCGTTTTCTTCCGCCTGCAGGATCCATTGGAACCACGGCGAGACGCCGACATTCGCCGACACACGATCGACGAGGTCGGGTTGGCCAAACGGTGTCGGGCCGTTCACGGAGACAATGCGCTTGATCCTGGAAGGGTGCCGGGCCGCCAGCCCCATGCCGACCGGTCCGCCGAAGTCATGCATGACAAGGGTAATTTCGCGCAGGTCCTGGGCCAGCACAAACGCTTCCAGATTGTCGACATGATCCTGGAGCCAATAGGTCCGGTCTTGCGGTGCCGCGCTCTTGCCGAACCCCATATGGTCGGGCGCAATCACTCTCGCCATGCTGGCCCATGTGGGGATTTGCCGGCGGAACAGATAACCCCATGTGGGTTCGCCATGGAGGAGTAGCAGGGTTTCCGGCCCTGCGCCCTCGTCGACATAGTGCATCCTGAAACCGGCAACATCCGTGAAGCGCGCGCGAAACGGCCAGGTGCCGTCGAATGTCTCAGCCGCTGCGACAGCCGGCTGTTGATTTCCGGTCGCGATGACGTGCCCATCGTCACCGCCAAGTTTTTCGAATTGCTCCGTTGAGCCGTTCGCTGAAGCCGCCGGTGCTGATTGCGTCTGAGCCGTCTGTGCCATCGGAACCATCCCTTTCCATTGTGCGCCGGCCCGGCTGCGTCACTCGGTAGCCATGGTGCCGGTGCTTAAAGTGTCTACGGCTCTCTTATCCTGTGGGAGAAGTTCAACGCTTTCAGAATTCGCGGTTTCAGATTCGCACAAATTGCAATGCACGGGCGCGTGGCCTCACCATCTCACGCCCGGCGTGTTCCCGAAGCCGCACTTCCAAGGGCAAACGCTCCGGGCTTTGTTTTTGCTTCTGCTTGCCCTGGCGCCATTACGCTTCGCGCGGCCGGATCATCCAGACGAAGGCGAGAACGGTCAGTGCGAGGACGGCCGGAACCAGTGCAAGCCAATTGCCGACGGCGACGAGGGCGGCGGTGCCTGCCCAGCAGATGGAGGAAAAGGCCTCGGCCAGGGTGGCGATCTTGGACGAGGCGTGGCGGTTGCGGAAATGGCTGCGTTTCGCCTGGGCGCGGAACCATACCTGCATGGCCGTTGCGGCCGATGCCGACAGGATCAGGCAGGCGGCCGTCACCAGAGCGGCGTAAAGATCGATGAAGGCCAGGAACAGCAGCAGCGGGGCGACGACAACGCCGACGCCGATCAGGACCGCTTCGATCTTGGCTCGGAGCCCGGCGCGGGGCTGCATGGGAGCGGTCTGCACCAGGTCCGGCGCGTCCTCGCCGCAGATCGCCAGCCAGGCGAGACCGCCGGCCAGCTGCCCAGAGGCCATGACGACGACTGGGACGACGACGATAACAGCGCCGATATCGGCACCATAGTTGCGCCACAGCAGGAACGCTGGAACCATCAGATAGAGCATCTGCATGAGGGTCTGGGAGAGCAGCCAGGGATCGCGGGCCAAAAGCAGCAGTTCCTTGTGCCGCAGCGTCTGCCGGATGGACCTGATGCGAAAACCCGTCGGCCGGCGACGGTTGACGCCGCTCTGCTCGCGCACGCCCGCGGTCGACAGGGCAAGCTCGGCGAAGCGGCTCGAACAGGCGCGGATCGACAGGGCAAGCACGCCGAAGCCTGCCAGCGTGAAGATCACGACTGCCGCGACATCGCCGGTCAGCGCGCGCGCCGGTATCCACAAAGCCGATCCGGCATCGGGCAGGATCTGCGTCACCTCCGGCGATGTCAGCACGCTGAGGCGCGACATGTTGCCGAAATAGACGATGGCGATGAGCTGCATGGCAATCGCGAAGCCGGCGCCGATGATCGCTGCGAGGATCTGGGCGATGGAACGGGTGCGTTTCGGACCGACCGTGCGAAACAGCAGAATTGCGATGGTCAACGCAATCGCCGTGGCGATCGCCGCCATCGACAGAAGCGTCAGATAGCCGAGCAGCCAGACCGGCCCCTCGACCACCGCCATGACGTTGAAGAACGGCGCGGCAAGCAGTCCGGACATCGCCACGCTGGTCACGGCGACGGCCAGGATGCGTACGGTGAAGATGCGCGCCGACGGCGCTGGCGAAGTCAGAATGAGATCGAGATCGGCCCGGGCGTAGAAGGCGCGGGTCACCGATTCCAGCGATTGCGACACCATCAGGCAGAGCGATACCAGCGCGCAGCCGGAAATGAAGACGTAGACCGCCTTGGGGTCGGTTGCGGCCAGGTCGACAGACCCGGTCACGGTGAGCCAGGCGACGATGTGCATGCCGACAACAAAACCCGCCAGGGCGAGGCCGGCGATCACCTTGCGGTGCGGCCGGCCGCGCAGGATCAGCGACGTCCAGTCGCGCCAGAACAGGCCGACTTCGTGGCGGGCGAACCAGGCGAGCGAGGCAGTCGACATCAGGCGGCCGCGACCGTTGCGTCGTTGCCGGCTTCGGCCACCAGATCGAGAAAGATGTCCTCCAGGTTGGAACCGTCGCGGCCCGACCGGCTGCGCAGTTCCTCGAGCGTGCCCTCGGCGATCAGCCGGCCGCGATCGATGACGCCGATCCGGCGGGCCATGCGCTCGGCGACCTCCAGAATGTGGGTGGTCATGATGACCGTGACGCCCTTTTGGACACGCTCCAGCAGCACGTTCTTGACCTGCCGCGCCGAACCGGCGTCGAGGCCGGTCAGCGGCTCGTCGAGAATGATCAGCCGCGGTTCGTGAACCAGGGCGCCGGCCAGCGCCACCTTCTGGCGCATGCCCTTGGAAAAGCCGCCGCAGCGTTCATGCGCGTGGGGGCTGAGCCCCAGCCAGTCGAGCAGCTCGGCGGCGCGCGCCTCGGCGACATCGGCCTCGACACCCCAAAGCCCGGCAACGAATTCCAGATATTCAAAGGGCGACAGCTTGTCGTAGATCATCGGTTCGTCGGAGACCCAGGCGACGATGCGCTTGGCTTCGACGGGATTGTACAAGGCATCGACGCCGAAAATCGAAATCGTTCCGGCGTCCGGCGGCAAAAGTCCGGCCACCATGCGCAGCGTCGTCGTTTTACCGGCGCCGTTCGGGCCCAGCAGGGCATAGAACTCACCGGCGGCGACTTCGAGGTCGAGCCCGCAGACCGCGGGCTTGTCGAAGCTCTTGCTCAGTCCGGCGATTGTCAGTGCCGGGACGGCTGGATCCTGGTCGGTCATGGGCTTCCCGAACGCTGTTGCGGAGGAACGGAATTGTTCCGCCTGTCAGGCAGTGAGCTTTAACGCAAGCCCGTTGAGAGCAGGTAAACAGCGCCGTTCAATGCCGGAACTGGACTAGCCCCAGCAGCCGATCGCATCCGGCCGATCGTTCGGGCCGACTTTCCAGTCGCCCTGGGCCACGCCGGATTCGCAGGGCGGCAATGCTTCGCATTGCGCCTTTTCCTCGGTCTGGCCGTCATTGTCGTCGGATTCCGAGGGCACGTCCTTGGCCGCCTGCGGCGGCTTGAAAGTACCGGTGAACCAGTCCGGTTCGCCCCAGTTCCAATTGGGATTCCACGGCATCGTCCAGCCGGCGGTCTTGGAGTTCTTGCGCAGGAAATACGCCTTGAGATGGCGGTCCGGGTCGTCGGGCGGGCCTTCCTGGATCGTCTTGATCCAGCCGCCGAGCTTGCCCGGCTCGAAGATGGTGACCGGATAATCGTTGCCCGGCGATGCGGTGAACTGGCTTTCCGGACCGTGGTGGACGACGTTGCCGCCGGCATATCCGGACTGGACCTCCACCGCCTTGTTGATTTCGGCGACCAGTTCGATCTGGCAGGCCGAAATGAAGCCGCGTTCCTTGTCGAACGCGGTCGGATCGTCGAACCGGTTGTAGCGCGTGCCGATGGCGTGCAGGTCGTAGTCGGCCGTCAGATAGACACCGAGATCGTTGCCCTGGTCGTCAGGCGGCGGCGTCAAAACCTCGAGCGGCGAGGTGTTGTCCTGGCTGACGCTGACCGACGGCGAATTGTTGCGATTGCGCCAGTCGACGAATTTCTTCGCCTCGCGGTCCCACAGCACGACTTCTGGATGGGCCGGTAGCGGTTGCGTGTCCATGACGCGCATGACGTCGTATTTCTTGCCGTCGAAGTCCAGCACCAGCGGCCGCCGCCGGGCGATTTCCTTGCCGAAGTCGGGATCGTTCTTCTTGGTGAAGGTCTTGACCACTTCGCAATTGTAGATTTTCGAATTCTTCAGCCGTTCTCCGGGCTTGCCGGTGCGGGCCAGCTTGCTGAAGGCCTGGTCGACCGGAATGTAGCCCGAATGCGGACCCCAATTGGCGCTCTTGCCCTTGACATGCATGCTCTTGGTGCCGGCGCCGGCCAGGATCAGCGGTGTCGAATCGGCATTGACCGGCCTGGCGAGGACGATTTCGTTTCGAGCATGGGCGACGCGGGAGATCGCTTCCGCATGGGCCGGAACCATGTTCGACCGGGAGACCGCCATGATGCGCTCACGGGCCGGCTGGTCGCGAACTCCCGGCGGCAGGTCGACCGGCTTCTGTCCGGCCGGCGGGAAACCGTTCTTGCTGAAGGCGTCGGCCGGTCCGGTCAGCAACGCGGCGACCCGTTTTTGCACCTTGCCGTAGATCGGCGCCTCGCCATGCACCACCTTATCGATGATGGAGGCGTGCGGCGGCTCCAGCCCGCCGAGCTGGCTCTCCAGCCGGACGACGCCGTCATTCGGGGTGTTGCCGAAGACGGCAGCGCGCATCAGCTGCATGAGTTGGCGTTCGCCGACGGACGAAATGGTGCTCATATTGGCGTACAGGCAATCCTTCCAGCTGGTGCATTTGGCGGTCAGCCGCATGCCGCCGGCCGCCCATTTGGCGTAACTCAGGCTCGCCGCCCAGGCCTTTTCCCAACGGGTCTGGCTCTTTTGCCAGTCGATCAGGACGAGGATATCGGCGAGCCGTTCCTGGTCGTCGATGGCCATGGTCACCGTCGCATCCTTCGGCCGGAGCGTGCAGCTGCCGCTGCCAGCGGTCGAATTGGTGTCCTCCGCGTCGGCTTCCGGCTTGAACCACTTGGCGGGCGGCGGAACGGCAAGCTGCGATGTCGGCCTCAGTTTGCCGTCCTCATCGAGCTGGCGCAGCGGATTGGCAAAGACGTTGAGCGAAGTCGGACTGCGGCCGAAGAACGACGACAGCAGCAGAAAGTCGCGCACATACTGGCCGTTGCGCTTTTCGCGCGCCCTGTCGTCAAACAGGCTTCGCGTCATTTCCTCGTAGTCCATCGTGCAGGCGACAGCGTGGGACGGGACGTCGGTGGCGCCGATCTTTTTCAGCGCGTCGCTTTCCGGCGCCTGGTTGGCCGCGGCGTTGTTGGCCATGCCCGCCTGATAGTCGGCGACCGCCGCAAAAGTCTGGCGCACGGCCCAGTCCTTGAAGGTCTGCTCGGCGATCGTCAGGTCCTGGAGTTCCAGAAGGATCCCCGGCAGGTCGGAGCCGAAATGCGGCGAGCAGAGCGTCACCAGCCGGCGGATATCGCCCTCGTCCCAGTTTTCAGCGGCCCGATAGCCGCGCTCGCCGGGCACTTCGTAGGCGGGCGAGGCGAACACCCGGGGCAACAGTCCGCCGAGGCTGTGGCCGACCACATCGACCTTCGCCGCGGCGAGCCGGTGTTCCGTGCGAAACGTATCGAGCGCCTGGCGGATGCCCTTGGACGGACCCGAGTCGCTGAGCGGCGGGCCGAGCACGACCTGGGCGTTGTCGACGAACCCGCTGGGTGCTCGACCGGAGCCGTTGGACTTGGTGAAATCCACCAGGAAACTCTCGATCCCTTCCGCCGCCAGCGCATCGACCATGCTGAGACCGCCGAGAACGGGAGACGATTCCTGCCATTTGACCGGCGTGGAGAATGTGCCGTGAACGAGCACGGCGGGCGGACGGGCGAGCATCAGATCGATGTTGAAGCTGTTTCCGGGCAGCGTGACGGCGACCTGGATGTCGCGCACTCCGACCCCTTCTGCAAGCCGCCCATGAGGACCGCCGAGCTCGGCCGGCGGGACATAAAGCGCATAGGCCAGGTGCCGGTCGTCTTCCTCGACCGTCGCGATGGTGACGCTGCTTGTCGTGTCGCTTCCGTATGTCCAGTCCCGGGTGGCCAAAGCGCCGTCGGTCGCTGCGCCGACGATCGAGAAACTGACGGAACCGGCTTCCGGCGCCTCGACCTCGAGCAGCAGAAGGCTGGTGCCGTCGGCGACCGCACCGACGCGGTTGGCGTCCAGTTTGGCCAGATCTTCGATGGACAGCGATCCGACCGGCACGTTGCCGGGCGTGAAGATGACATTGGCGTCGAGGATCCGATGGTCCGCGTCCCGCTCCGGCTTGACGAATTCCTCGTCGGTGGGACAGGGAATGTCAGCATCGACCACCGCGTTCCGGAAGAGAAGAATGCGGTTCTTCAGTTCGTCCATTACCTCGAAAAGGTCGGGCAGGCTTTCTTCCACCAGCCGTTTCGCCAGGGCTTCCTGCGCGGCCTGGCCTTCGGGCGCCGGAATGACCGGTCCGTAGCGCGTCAGTCCAAACTGCACTTTGATTTCACCGCAGATCAGTTCTCCGATGGCACCGGCGGTCTTTTGAGTTTCGCCGTCGAGGATCATATTGGGGCCGTAGCCGGCAGCCCCGACCGCGGCGAGCATGGGCTCCACCCCCTCGATGATCTCGAAAGCCTGTTCCGGCGTTATGGGCGAATCCGGATTGAGCTTGAAGGCCTCCTCGACCATGTATTGGCCCAATTGCACGTTTCCCAGATTCTCGGCGTAGGACAAGCGACCGGCGGCGCTGACCGTGAACAGGTCGCCCTCCCAACCGCCGAGGAGCGGCTTGCCTTGCGGCTCGGTATATTCGACCGTGTCCGACCTCATAAAGGCCTGCATTCCGGGGTCGTTGTTGTATTGAGGATAGTACTTTTTCAGGTCTTCGGCGGTTTCACCGTCAAAAATGTTCGGCTTCCAACCGAAGCTCTCGAAGACGGGGATGAAAACCCGAACCCGTTTGGGATCGAGATAGGCGTATTCGTCTTCATCATCCTCCGGCGATTTGCAGATCCGGCGGTCGACAAAAATCGTTTCCAGCTGCGCAATCACCGTCTTGACCGCGGTGCGCGCCTGATCCAGCGTCTTTTTGGCTGCTTCCAGGCTTTCCTTGGCTTTCAGAATGCCTGGCTTTTCGGGTTTTTTCTGCTGTGACTGATCGTCGGTGGCGCCCTCGATCTGGAGCGGCTTCGGCAGCAGGGCGTCACGCACCTGGACCTTGATCTGCGCGGTGATGCCGCCACAGTGGAAATAGGCTTCGACGATGCCCTGCGGCCGCCAGCGGTCCTCTTTCTTGTCGTAGATGAAACTGTCGCCAAGCCGGGTGCCGATGGTGCCGCGGGCGCCCTCGGCCAGTTCGACCGACGCACGCGGTGAGGTCCATTTCGACCGCCAGTCGTCGCCGAAGGCCTTTTTCAGGTCCGCGTCGAACTCCTTGCCGGCATTTTCCTCGACATGCCAGAGCTGGAGCTTTCCCTCGATCTTGGTGATCACGGCGCCGCCGGGCGGCTTCCAGCCGGAATCCCATTCGAGGCCGATATATTCCTTCTTCAGGTCGACACCGACCGAAATTCCCTGTTTCTTGGGCTTGTTGAAGATCTCTTCGGCCCAGGCGCGCAGCGACAGGCTTTCGATCGGCGGGAGGACCTCGTCGGCGGCGAGGGTCGGCTGTGCCGCGAGCACGCCCACCACCGCCACGAGCCGCAGGAAACACCCGCGACAGGCTGCGGAGAAACGGCTCCAAATGCTGCTGCCCCCACGCTGCATGGCACCAGAATACCACAAATGGACACCGAAATGACAGTCACGCGCTCCCGCCCACGCCGATAGTGTGGTAGTTTGCTGACGCGGCGTCGCTTGCTTCTGGGGGTGGCCATGGGACGCGATTCAGTCGACGGTCAAGTCAGTGCCCGTTTCGAAACGAACCTTCGCGACCGGATTTTCTTTTCATTGATCGGGATTCTTGCAGTCGCTGCGATAGCGGGCGGGCTGGCCATGGCTTCGCCGGTTCCGGTCCTCGCTCAGGGCGGTGGCGGTGCGGCGCCGACGGCCGACGACATGCGAGCCGAGGCGGTGGCCCTGTCGCGTGAGCTCGGTGCGCTGATGATTGCCGTCGGTGCGGCGACGCCCGAAAGCGTGGCGGAAGCCATGGAACAGTTGCAGCAGGACCTGCAATCCACCGTTCCGACGGAAGAAGAACTCGACGACCTGCGGGCGATGGCCCGCGGCGTCATCAGGCAGGCCTCGGCCGCGGCGAAAGGCTCCGGCGACGACGATCGGGCGCAGCGCCTGCTGCAAATCGCGGACGACCTCGCGCGGGCCGAAACCACAGATGCCGCCGGCGCATTGATGCGCCGGGCCGCCGGCGCGGCAGGCGACGGTTTGCAGGCGGGAGCCGGTGAGGTTGCAGCAGCAACAGGCGGATCCGTTGTGCAGACGGCCCAGGCCGATGCTTTCACGCCGGGCAAGCAGGTCGCCCAGGCCGACACGGCGGTTTCCGGCACGCAAACCGCTCAAGCCGGCGCTGCCGCCTCCGGCGACGACGCGGCACAGACGGATGCACCTGTTCGGGCGCCGACCAAGCCTGATGCGGTTACCATCGTGTTCGACGCATCCAATTCGATGTGGGGACAGATCGACGAGCGTCCGAAGATCGAGATCGCCCGCGAGGCGCTGGCCGAATTCGTGTCGCAGTGGTCGGGGGAGGCGGATCTCGGCCTGTTGGCCTTCGGGCACCGTCGCGAAAGCGATTGCGGCGACATCGAAACCCTGCGGCCGCCGGGGCCGTCCGATCCGCTGAAATTCGTGCTTGCGGTCGGCGGCATCAGCCCCAAGGGCAAGAGCCCGATTACCGCCGCCGTTCGGCAAGCGGCGGAGGAATTGCGGTCGACCGAGCGCCCGGCCACTGTCGTGCTGTTCAGCGACGGCGTCGAAACCTTTGGCGGTGACCCCTGTGCGCT
This sequence comes from Rhizobiaceae bacterium, assembly GCA_963921345.3. Classification (GTDB taxonomy): domain Bacteria; phylum Pseudomonadota; class Alphaproteobacteria; order Rhizobiales; family Rhizobiaceae; genus Hoeflea_A. Next base: position 772,604 of record OZ001228.1, read on the forward strand.
GGCCGGCGAACTGGAACAGGCCGGCGTGGGTTTCACCGCTCACGTCATCGGCTTCGGGGTCGAGGAAGACGACGCGCAACTGGCCTGTCTCGCCGAAGCCACGGGAGGTCTGTACCTGGCGGCCAGCAACACGGCTGAACTCTCGCGTGCGCTGTCGACGGTCCGAACCGTCGCGACCCAACCCGAAAACGCCCATGCGATCGTTTTCGAGGCGGTGGCGGCCGATACAGGCGAAATGCTGCGTACCGGCGTGGTTTGGCGGGTGATCTCGCTCGAGACCGAGGAAGCGGCGCCGATTACCGCCGGTGTTGCCCGTCCGTCACTGCCGCTCGATCCCGGCCGGTATTTTGTCGAAGCCAGCGTCGGTGACGTGAAGGGGCGCACCGAGATTACGGTCGAAGCCGGCAAATCAGAGACTGTGCGCGTGACATTGGCGCTGGACCGCGCGGCGCCCGCGGTCGGCGGCATCGGTCCCATTCTGGAGGCGGAAGGCAACGACACATTCGGCATGGCCAATGCGACACAGGTCGACGGCGTCGACACGGATACCACGGCCGACGGCAGCAGCTACGGCAAGGCCGTCGAGGTGTCGGCTTCCGGACGCCTCGGCGCCACGGTCGATCAGGACCGTTCGATCTGGCGACGCCTGTCGGTGTCCGACCAGGGGGAACTGACCATGACCCTGGCGGAAACGCCCGCGGGTTCGGCGGTTTCGGCCCGTGTGTGGAGCGCCGAAAAGGGCACCCTGTCGGGTTGGCTTGCCTTCACCACCGGCAGCGAGGTCTTCGATCTTCCGGCTGCCGGCGAGTACATACTCGAACTGCATTCGGCCAAGGCCGGCGGAGACCTGTCGCTCGACATGGCCTTTGCGGCAACCGGCGACGGGTTCGAGCCGAACGACAGTTTCGGCCGGCGGGCGGTCATGCCGCTGGACGAGCCTTTCGGTATCGCGCTTTTGCCGAAGGGTGACGTGGACTGGTTCGAGATCACGGTTGAGGATCAGGGCCGTCTGAGCATCGGCCAGCCGGAGGCTTCGGGGGTCATCGATCTGGCGCTGCGCCTCTGGAACGCCGACAAGGGCACGTTGACCGGTTGGCTGCCGCTGAAACAGGGCGCCGATGCGGCGTTCGATCTGCCGAGCTCCGGTACCTATGTGCTCGAAATCCGCGATGGCAACAACGATGCCCGCTCGCCCGCGCTGATCCGACTCGTGCCGGAGTTCGTGCCGACGGGCGACAGCCATGAGCCGAACGGTTCTTTCGGCACCGCCGCCGCCGCCGCCATGGACACCCGGGTCACGGCGACGATATTCCCGAAGGGCGACAGCGACTGGTATCGGCTTCGCGCGGCCGACCAGGGAGCGCTGCAGATCGGCCTGACCGCGCCGGAGGAAATTCAGCCCGTCGTTCGCCTGTGGAACAACGAGAAGGGCACGCTGACGGGATTCGATCCGTTCGAAGACGGAACCGCGCTGTTCGATCTCAAGGCGCCCGGCGACTACCTTCTCGAAGTGCGCGACAAGGACAATGCCGGTTTCGGCACAGCGTCCTACAGCCTCGATCTGGCGTTCAGCCCGACCGGCGACACGGCCGAACCGAACGACCGTTTCGAAACCGCCGCCCGTTTCGAGCCCGGCAAGCCGATCAGCGGTGCGTTTTTGCCCCGCGGCGATGCCGACTGGTACCGGTTTTCCATCGGCGAACGCGGCTCTCTGGTCCTGAAGGCGGATGAGGTCCCGGAGGGCCTGGAACCGTCCGTGCGGCTGTGGAACGCGGAAAAATCCACGGTCACGGGGTTTCTTCCGGTCGGGGCTGAACCGCTGGCGCTGGACCTCGGCCCGGTCGGGGACTACTGGCTCGAATTTCGCGAAAAGGACGATGATGGCCGCTCGCCGGATTCCTTCGTGATCGCCACCGAATTCGTCTCGGCGGTCTCCGTCGCCGACGAAAGGGACAACGGCGTGCTCACCGGCACGGTGTTTCCGGTCGGCGACGCCGACTGGTTCTCGCTGACCGCTGCAACCGCCGGGCTGGTGACGTTCACGCCGTTGGAACTGCCGGCGGGCCTCGACCCTGCGGTGCGCGTCTGGAGCGCGGAGAAAGGCACCCTGTCCGGGTGGCTGCCGCTGCTCGTCAACGGCAATCCCGCGCCGGCCGAATTCGAGTTGAAGAACGCCGGCGTGTTTCGCATCGAATTGCGCGACGGCTCCAACGACGCCCGTTCGACGGAGCGCTACCGGATCGAGGTGAATTGGCCCGGGAAGCCGTGACGGCCGAAGTCCAGACTTAGAAACGGTCTAGTCGCAGATATCGGGCACGAAGGTCTGGTCGGTGATCGGCGGGCGGACGTAGCCGCGGCCTTCCTGGCGCGGCGGCAGGTCGATTTTAGGCGGCGTCAGGTCTTCATAGGGGATCAGCGAAAGCAGATGGCTGATGCAGTTCAGCCGCGCCCGCTTTTTGACGTCGGCCTCGACGACATACCAGGGCGCCTGCTTGATGTCGGTGTGGGCGAACATCTCGTCCTTGGCCATGGAATACTGGACCCAGCGCTGGCGCGATTCGACGTCCATCGGCGACAGTTTCCAGCGCTTGGTCGGCTCGTGAATGCGGGCCTGGAAGCGCCGCTCCTGCTCCTCGTCGCTCACCGAGAACCAGTATTTGATCAGGATCAGGCCGGAACGCACCAGCATGCGCTCGAACTCCGGGCAGGAGCGCGTGAATTCCCGGTATTCGGCGTCGTTGCAGAAGCCCATGACCCGCTCCACGCCGGCGCGGTTGTACCAGGAGCGGTCGAACAGCACCATTTCACCTGATGTCGGCAGATGCTCGACATAGCGTTGGAAGTACCATTGGTTCTTCTCCCGCTCGGTCGGCGTTCCGAGGGCCACGACCCTGCAGACCCGGGGGTTGAGGCTTTCGGTAATACGCTTGATGACACCGCCCTTGCCGGCGGCGTCGCGACCCTCGAAGATCACCACGACCTTCAGGCCCTTCTGCCTGATCCATTCCTGAAGCTTGACGAGCTCGACCTGCAACTCGGCGAGCTTGGCCTCGTATTTCCTGGTGCTGAGCTTCTTTTGCGGCGGACGGGCCGCGGTCGCACCGTTGGCCGCTGGGCCATCGGCTTGTGGCTTGATGCCGGCATTGTCGAGATCGGCTCCCAAGAATTCAGTCTCCCAAAGCGGCGGGGCGTCTGGCGTTCGGTGCGATGGGGCGACTATATCGGCTAACCTAGGCGTGTGATAGTCTCGCGGCAGAGCCGAACTGGAGAGTTTCGATGGCGGTGGAAGGCATTTGGACCGGCGAAATCTACAGCGTGTTCGGCTGGGAAAGCAGCGGCGTCTTCGTGCTCGAGGGCGGTCGCGTGATCGGCGGCGACCACCGCCAGTACACGATGGGAAGCTATTCGCTTTCCGGTGACCGCTTCAAGGCCGAGCTGACGGTCCACTATTACGGGCCGCCGCGCACCGTCTACGGCGACACCGCGGAACAGTTCACGACGATCATCGACGGGACTTTGAAGAACGGCACCATCGAAGGCATGATCGGCCGGCCGGACAGGCCGGAGTACGATTTGCAGGTGCGCCTGACCAGGCGCATGGATCTGCCGGCCTGAGAGCCGCTCACGCCCGCACCGTCACGAACCGCACCATGGCGGCAAGCGCGATCAGCGCGATGGGCAGAACGCCGACGAACAGGGTTCGCGCCACGAGGCCGAGCTGCTCCGGCGATGCCGCATCGGCAAAGCCGACCGAATTGGCGAGGATGCCGCTGACCGAGGCGCCGAGGGCGAAGCCGAGCCGGCTTACGGTGGGCAGACTGCCCGACAGGCGCTCGATATCGTCCGCCGGCGTCAGGCTGCGGGAGCGGCGGATGATGAAGGTCCACGCGGTGCCGTAACCGATCCCCTCCATCGTGGCGAACACGGCGATCAACCAGACGGGGCCGTTGGACATGGAGTAGACCAGCCCGACCAGGCTGGCGACCACCAGCGACATGCCGACTGCGATAAAATAGGGGTCGTGCCGCTCGGGCGCGCCCGACACCACGATAGCGGCGAAAGTCCAGCCGAGAGCGATGCCGGCAACGACATATCCCGCCGCCAGCGCCGAGGTGCCGTGCAGCGACGTCATCAGCAGCGGACCGTAGGTGGTCAGGCCCATGGTGGCGATGTTCATGGTCAGCACCATGAGCAGGGCGGCGCCCAGCGGCGTGCGCGGGTCGAACGGCCGTTTGGGCAGCAAACGGTTGGCCGGATTGCGGGCGTCGATCCACAGGAAGGCAGCGAGAAAGGCAAATCCGGCGGCCAGAAAAGCCGGCGTGCCGGTGGCGGTCACCTCGATGCCGCTATAGGCGACGAAAACAACACCCGTCGACAGGATCAGGAGCCGCAGCAAGGGCGGACTGCCATTGCCGTTGCCCGTATCCGGCCGCTCTGCGACACGGATTCCGAGGAACACGAACGCTGCCAGCAGCAACGCCTGGGCGCCGAAGAACACGAAGCCCATACGCCAGGTCGAATAGGTGACGAAGGCGCCTCCGATCAGCGGACCGAGAAAAGCGGAGGCGCCCCACAGCGCCGAAATCGCCGCCATGACGCGCGCCGTCAGGCGCCCCGGAAACAGCGTGGCCGTGGCGATGAAGCTCATCGCCGTCAGGCCGCCGCCGCCCAGTCCCTGCAGCAGCCGGCCCACCAGGAGTATTCCCATGGTGGGTGCGAAGGCGCTGATAAGGCAGCCGGTCGCGAAGGTCAGGGCCGCAACGGCCATCGGCCGGCGGACGCCGGCTTTCAAAGCCACGAGACCGCTGGCAGCGCCGGCGATGATGGAGCCGACCTCGTAGAGTGCCGACGTCCAGGCGACCAGAGCCTTGCCGCCGATCTCGGCAACCACCGACGGCAGCATCGTGGCGACGATCAGACTGTCGGCGGCGTGAAGCCAGACGCCGAGGCACACCAGGAGCAGCCGCGAGGCGTAGGTCCGGTTGAGGATCTCGCTCCAGCCGACGGGTGCGTCTTCGACATTGACCTTCATGATGACGAGCCTTAAAATAAGTTAGAACTTAAAAAAAGCACAAACTTATAAAAAAGGCAATGGCGTGGCCGCGACATCCGAGGAAAAACTTCTCTACCTGCTGAAAAGCAAAGGGCCCCAAACCGCAATGGATGCCGGCGGCGCGCTGGGCATCACGACGCCGGGCGCCCAACAGCAATTGGCACGGCTGGCCGCCAACGGGCTGGTCGCGGCCGAGGACCGAAAGCAGTCCCGCGGCCGGCCGAAACGCTACTGGGCGCTAACCGACAAGGGGCATGCGCGGTTTCCCGATCGCCATGCCGACCTGACCCTCGAACTCATCAATGCGACCCGTTCGGTCTTCGGCGCCGAGGGGCTCGACCGGCTGATCGATCACCGCGAGCGGCAGACGCATGGCCGTTACCGGGCCGAACTGGAGGGCCTGACGTCGCTGGAAGAGAAGCTTGCCCGCCTCGCCGAGCTGCGATCGCGCGAAGGCTACATGGCTGAGTGGCAGCCGGACGGGCAGGGACGGTACATCCTGGTCGAGAACCACTGTCCGGTCTGTGCCGCAGCGGCGCTCTGCCAGGGGCTTTGCCGCTCGGAATTGCAGATCTTCCGGTCTCTGCTGGGGCCGCAGGCCACGGTCGAGCGTACCGATCACGTTCTCGCCGGGGCCCGGCGCTGCGCCTATCGGGTCTCGCCCGTTGCCCCTTGAATCGGCGGTGGATCCGCAGATACCGTTATCGAACCGAAGTCGGCCCCGCTAAAATTCTAAGCAAAGTCTTTACCCGGATGTGGCAGTTGTTTGGGTACAACTGGTGACCGGGCGACATGACTAGTTTCGATCTTACCACCGCGAGGTCCGCGTCGGGCACCGGAAATATGCTGCTTGCGCTTTTCGCGGCAGCGCTGTTCCTGTCGGCGTTCCTGATCTTTTCCGTGCAGCCGATGTTCGCCAAGATGGTGCTGCCGCTGCTCGGAGGCACGCCGGCGGTGTGGAACACCGCCATGGTGTTCTTCCAGGCGGCGCTTCTCGGCGGCTATCTTTATGCGCATCTCCTGGCCAGCCGCGTTCCGCTGAAATGGCAGGGAGGGTTGCACATGGCGGTCATGGCCTTTGGCCTGCTGTTCCTGCCGTTCGCCGTCAACATGACCTACATGCCGGCGCCCGATACGGCCATCGCACCGGCGGTGCTTGTGCTGTTCGCGGTATCCATCGGCTTTCCGTTTTTCGCCCTTTCGGCGAATGCGCCGTTGTTGCAGAGCTGGTTCTCGCGCACCGCCCACAAGGATGCCAGGGACCCGTACTTCCTCTATGGCGTGAGCAATTTCGGCAGCGTGCTGGCCCTTCTGTCCTATCCGGTCGTCATCGAACCGCTGTTGCCGGTGAAACTGCAGGCCGAGAGCTGGGCCGCCGGATACGGGCTCCTCGCACTGTTGATTCTGGCAGCTTCGGCTATGGCCTGGCGGGCGCGTTCTGTCGCGCCGCCGCCGATCGCGGGCGAGGGGCGTGAGGCAATGTCCACCGGGCTCGGGACAACCTCTGTTGTCGGCTGGGGTCTGCGTCTGAGGTGGATCGCCGCCGCGGCGATACCGGCTTCGCTGATGCTCGGCACCACCACCAATATCAGCACCAACATCGCCGCCGCGCCGTTTCTCTGGGTGCTGCCGCTGGCGCTCTATCTCGGAACCTTCATCATCGTCTTCGATCGCAAGAAGGCGTTGCCGATGCGCCTGATCGGCTCGATGCACACCCTGCTGCTCGTCGCGGTTCTGATGTTCACCGTCCTGCTGCGACATCACATTTCGGCAACGGTGGGGATCAACCTGGCGCTGTTTTTCGTCAGCGCGCTGATATGCCATGCGGATCTTGCGGCCCATCGTCCGGCCGCGAACCGGCTGACCGAGTTCTATTTCTGCATGTCGCTGGGCGGTGTCGTCGGCGGCGGGTTGACGGCGCTTGCGGCACCGTTGGTTTTTGCCACGGTGTTCGAATATCCGCTCATGCTGGCCGCCGCCTGTCTGTTCCTTCCCGGCGCGGTGGAGCGCGGCCGGGCGCTTCTTCGCGATATCGGTTTCGGGGTTTGTGCCTTCGTCCTGGCTGCCCTCGTGGTGCTGGCAGCAACGGTTCTCGGCGATGTGGCGAACGCGCGGGTCTATGCCGGCGTGGTTCTCTTCGGCCTGCTGCCGGTCGCCTATTTCTTCGCGCGGACGCGGCCGGTGAAGGCCGCCGCGACGGCGCTGGCGATGGCCGCGACGGCGCATTTCCTTCTTCCGCAGGTCCTGTCGGGCGCGGATCAGCGGGTGATCTCGCGCGACCGCAGTTTCTTCGGCATCTCGACCGTCACCGCCGTCGAGACCGAAGACGGCCCGGTTCACCGGTTTTCGCACGGCGATACGGTGCACAACACGCAACTGCGCGTCGCCGGTCAGACCCGTGTGCCGCTGGCCTACTATTCCGAGGAAGGCCCGTTCGGCGACATCGTTCGGGCGGTGCGCGAGGCGACGTCGACGCCGGCCGTTGCGGTGATTGGCCTCGGCGCCGGAGCCCTGTCCTGCTACACGCGGCCCGGCGAAGACTGGACGTTCTTCGAGATCGATCCGGCGGTGGTTCGCCTCGCCACCGATGCGAGCCGCTTTTCCTATGTGACGGAGTGCGCACCGGACGCGCGCATTGTCGTCGGGGATGCGCGTCTGACATTGGAGGAGGAGGCGGACGGGCGGTACGACCTGCTGATCGTCGATGCGTTTTCGTCGGACTCGATTCCCGTGCATCTGGTGACGACGGAAGCCATCGAACTGTACCGCCGCAAACTGAACCCGGACGGTCTCCTGTTCTTCCACGTCTCCAATCGCTATCTCGACGTGGCGTCCGTTGTCGTCGCCGGCGCCCGAGCGCTGGGGCTCGGATCCCGGTTCGTCGGGTTCCGGGCGGACGAGTCGATGCCCTTCCACCGACTGAAAATTGCCACCGACGCGGTGTCCGTGGCGCCTGAAGAGAGATTGGCTGCCGCCCTGGATGGTGTCAGCAACTGGCGGCGGGTCGATCCCGACCCCACGGTGTCGGCGTGGAGCGACGACTGGTCGAATGTCTTCGGTGCGTTGCTCGCCCGGTTTCGCGGCGGGATACGCCCCGTTCCCGCAGACAGATTGGCGCAGGTCGACGGTTAGGGCGGTTCAGCTTTCGGCTGCCAGCGCGACGCGATCGCCGACCAGGTGGCGAATGGCGTTGGCGTAATAGACGACCAGCGGTTCGTCGCCGGGTCGGACACGCAAAAGGCCGTCCTGCGTTTCGGTCACGATATGCCGCAGGGTGAGCATGCGCAGGCCGACGGTCACTTCGTAATCGCGATCTTCGCGCGGCACATGGACATGGGCGCCATTGGCGATCAACCGGTCGATCAGCGCGTCGACCCGGGCCTTCAGCGCCAGCTTGTCCAGCCCCTCCTCGCCGGCGTCGATCAGCGCCACCGACACGAGCGAAACCGGAAGCGCCGGTATCAGGCGGCCGACATCCTGCATCAGGCGTTCTCCCAGTTCCTCGGTCAGGGACGTGCGGTGCGCCTCGTCGAGGGCCGCCCATTGGGTTGCGTCCTTCTCGGCGAGGAAGGCGTTGAGGGAAACCGGCCGGCCGAAGGACACTGCCGCGTAGCCGAATCGATGCCAGCGGCCGCTGAGGCGCAGCCGCAGATTGCGCCACAGAAAGGCAAGCGTCGTCGCCGTCTTCTGCCGGGTCGAAACCGGGGCCTCCCCTCCGGCGGCGGCGATCAGCGACCGGTCTTCCAGCACCCGGTCGTAATTGAGACCGACGGGGATGAACACTGTGTCGCGCACCGTGTTGTCGTGGGCCGCCAGGATGTAGGACAGCAGCCCCAGTTTCACCGGGCGCAGCAGGCCGTCGCGCGACAGTCCCCCCTCGGGAAAGATTGCCTGCGTGACCCCCGCCTCCGTCGCCATGCGCACATAGCTGGCGAGCACCCTGCGGTAGAGCCGGTTGCGGGCATTGCGCCGGATGAAATAGGCGCCGGTGGCACGAATCAGTGTCTGCAGGACCGGCAGGCGCGCCCATTCGCCGACGGCGTAGGAGAGCGCGGTGGAGGCCGAAGCGAGATAGGTCACCAGGACGTAGTCCATGTTGGAGCGGTGGTTCATCACGAACACCACGGTGGAATCGGGCGCGACCTGGGACAGCGCCTCCGAATCGGAATAGCCGAGACGCACGCGGTAAAGCGCGGTCGACAGCAGGCGGCAGAGCCGTGTGCCGATGCGGAAATAGACATAGGCATTGAAGGCCGGGACGATCTCGCGGGCATAGCGCTCGGCCTGATCCATGGCGACCTCGACCGGCATGCCCTCCTCGCGCGCGTGCTCTTCGGCGGCCAGCAGCACCTCCGGATCGTGGGCGACCCGGTCGGTGAGGATACGCCGCCCGGTCAGGCCGAAGGGCCGGATCTTGAGCTTCAAACGGGTGTTGAGTTCGTCGATGGCGCGATTGACCCGGCGGTGCAGCACCCACCGAACGGCAGGCGTCAGAAGCCGGTCGACCAGCGCCACCAGCGCCAGGACCCCGGCAAGCGCCACCAGCCAGACCGGCAGTTCGATCGTTGCGGTCATGCGTTCCCCTTTGGCGGCGACAGTAGCGGGGAGAAGGGCCAAAGTCGATCATCCCCGAGTCCGGTCTTTCAACCGCGGACAGGGCAAGCTTGCGCAGTTCACTCGGGGTGCGCGGAATGCATTGTTTTCGAGTTTTTATTGGAATACCATACCTTTTTATAATTGCGGCATCAGTCTTTTTTTGATCTATTTTATATACAATGGGAATTGTTACATTGTGTTACATTGGTGAGTTTGATGTTTAGGTGTGTTGTAGCCGATATGGCTTCAAGGGCCGATCCTATCATTGCCGATTTGAAAGAAAACGGTGTCAACACCGTATTCAGATACTACGCCAGCGAATTCCAATCCAGTTTACCCGAGAAACGTTTGTCGCTGGCGGAAAGAAACGCCCTGTTCGACCAGGGGATCGCCCTCGGCGTGGTTTTTCAGTTCAAAAACGACGAAATCTCACACATGACCGAAGAGAGGGGCCGCGAGGATGCGCGCTTTTCGCTCGATTTCGGCCAGACGGTCATCCGGCAGCCGGAGGGATCGGCGATCTATTTCGAGGTCGATGGAGACTGGCGGACCGACGCCCAGCAAGCCGCCATCGTCGACTATTTCGGCGCAATCAACGCCGAGTTCGAGACGGCCGGCTCGCCGTACAAGATCGGCGTCTACGGTTCCGGTACCACGTGCGGCAATCTTCGTCGCCTGGGCCTGGCGGAGCTTTTCTGGCTGCCACTGTCCGCCGGGTGGTCGGGGACGCGGGATTTTTACAACACCGGTCTTTGGACCTTTTGTCAGAACCACAGCGGGCTGAAGGTCGGCGGGCGGTATACCGACACCAACGTGGTCAATCCGCTGATCACCTGCATCGGGACGTTCAACGCCGACGGCGTGGTGACGGATGTCGGACAGGACAGGAGCGTTTTCGAACAGAGAGCCTTCGTCAGCGCCGACCGTCTCGATCTGCATAGCGGGCCAAGCAGGGACACAGAGGTCGTTGGCCGGCTGAAGCGCCGGCAAAGCGTGCATGTGCTGGACAGGGTGGACGAATGGGCGCAGGTCGACATCGACGAAGACGGATACCCGGACGGCTACTGCTCGAGCCATCACCTTATGGGTCTCGACCGGATGCCGTAGTCTGGGATGTCGATGGAATCCAGACCCTTTCATGGTCAGATTGAATCATTTGATGGCGGAAAATTGGTTCAGTCGGCTCGGCGCGTCGCGCCGCGCGATGCGGGGCATCGGGCAAGCGTCGCAACAACGCCGATGAGCCGATTTGCCGCCACCCTGGTGAGGCCTATCGTGTTGAAATACTGCGGTGATCGGGCCGGGCGATTTTGCCTCCTGGCGTCGTTGGCTTGCACTTGAGGTGGGGTGGCACCACGGCGTGCAACCCGCCTAGCCAGAGACCAAAATCACCGCGGTCAAATGCTTCAATCTGACCATGAAAGGGTCTAGTGCGTCAGGCGCGCGTCGATCGGTTCCTCGGCGCGGGAGCCACCGGTCGATTTGTCCTGGTCGGCCGGTTTGGGTGCAAACAGCTCGATCTGCTGAGATACGCCGGCCAGCCTGTGCCGACCGGTGGAAACCCATTGTCCCGGTTCGCAGGCGGCGATGTCGCCGGTGACGAGGGCGAAGGATTCAGTCGCGCGGGTCAGAGCCTCGATGCGCGTCACCTCATTGACGGTGGGACCGATGACCGAGAAGGTCAGCCGCTGTTCGACACCGATATTGCCGAACATCACCTTGCCGGTGTTGAGGCCGATGCCGATGCGGATCGGCCGCAGGCCTTCGGCTTCTCGCGCCATGTTGACTTCGTTGCGCATGGCTTCGGCATCGCGCACCGCCGCCGTCGCCGCGCCGGCGGCCTCGACGAACTGTTCGGCCGAGCTATAGGGAAAGACCGCCAGGACCGCATCGCCGATGAAATCCAGCACCTCGCCGCCGTGCTTGATCGCCGCGCCGGCGGTGCATTCATAGTAGCGGTTGAGCAGGGCGAAGTAGTCGTCCGGAGCCATGGTTTCCGCCATGGCGGTCGACTCGCGCAAGTCCGAATACCACACCACGGCCTGGGTCTCCTGGCCGTCGCCGCGCTTGACGGCGCCGTCCAGCACCTGGCGACCGGCATGGCCGCCGAGATAGGTGTCGACAATGGTCCCGGCGATGCGCGACTGGATCGCCGTCTTGCAGGCCATGGCGAAGCGCCGCTGGATCTTCTGCAACGCCTCGATGTCGTCGTCGGTGTAGCCGCCCGGGCGGTCGCACGCCCAGGACACCAGCACGCCGAACTTGCGTTCCTTGGCGCCCGGGCCTTCGATGGAGCCGGTGACGATGGTCAGATAGTCGGTCATCCCCAGCTCGACGAGTTCTTCGAGCACCGGAAAATCGAGCTGCTTGTCGGGCCCCTCGAGCCGCCGCCGCAGAACCGGAATGTTGTTCTGGGTCATGTAGAAGACCGGCGCCTTGACGAACTTGTCGGTGCGCTCTTGCTGATGGCGGAACTGCTCCAGTTCGCAGCCCTGGCCGCGCTGCCACAGAACCGTTTCGGCCTGGAACAGCGGATGCAGCGTCGGCCAGATCACCCGGGCCCGTGCCACCGGCACGCCGGCGGCGTAGAGCCGGTAACAGACGGAATCGAACATGGCGACGATGTCCGGATCGCTGAGTGCCTGGTCGACCAGCCATTCGCCGATACTCGATATCATCGTCCTGTCAGCCATGGTCCATCCCGTTCAGCATCCTGCCGGTCCCCGGATCCCTTCTAGTTCAGAAGACGGGATCTGGTCTCCTCTTCCTTCTGCACCGGTCCGACGGTCTGCCTCTTGTCGGCCGGTTTCGGCGCGAACAGCTCGATCTCCTGCGACAGACCGACCAGCCGGTGCATGCCGGTGGATGCCCATTGGCCAGGCTCGCTGTCGGCGATCTTGCGGGTCACAAGCGCATTGGCCTCGACGGCCTTGGTCATCGCCTCGATGCGTTCCACCTCGTTGACGGTCGGTCCGACCACCGAGAACGTCAACCGCTGTTCGACGCCGATATTGCCGAACATCACCTTGCCGGTGTTGAGCCCGACGCCGAAGCGGATCGGCACCAGGCCCTTGTTGCGGCGCTCGACATTGAGTTCTTCGCGCATCGATTCCGCATCGCGCAACGCCGCCGTCGCGGCGGTTGCTGCCGTGGCGAATTCGGCGTCCGTCTCGTAGGGGAAGATCGCCAGCACGCCATCGCCGATGAAATCGAGCACCTCGCCGCCATGGCTGATCGCCGAACCGGCGGTGCACTCGTAGTAGTCGTTGAGCAGGTTGAAATAGGCGTCCGGCGCCATGGTGTCGGCCAGCGCGGTGGAATCGCGTAGATCGGAGAACCAGACCAGCGCCTGGGTCTCCTGGCCGTCGCCGCGCTTGATGGCCCCGTCGAGCACCTGACGACCGGCGTGGCGGCCGAGATAGGTCTCGACGATGTTGCCGGCGATGCGCGTCTGGACCGCCGTCTTGCAGGCGACGGCGAAGCGCCGCTGGATCTTGTGCAGGGCGGCGACATCGTCGTCGGAGAAACCGCCTGCGCGATCAGACGCCCAGGCCACGATGAGACCGAGCATGGTCCGCTCGCGCTCGATGTCCTCGCCTTCGAAACTGGTGGTGATCGTCAGGTAATCGGTATGCCCCTGCTCGATCAGGTCCTCCAGGACCGGGAAATCGACGAGCTTGTTTGGGCCCTCCAGCCGCCGCCGCATGGCCGAGATATTGTGCTCGAACATGAAGTGCATCGGGCTCTTCAGAAAGTCGTCGGTGCGTTCGGTCTGGTGGGGGAACTGCTCGAAGACCGGCTTGTTGCCGCGAGACCACAGGGCGGTTTCGGCCTGGAACAGCGGGTGCAGCGTCGACCAGGAAACGCGAGCGCGCGAAAGCGGAACGCCGGCAGCGTAGAGCCGCTGGCAGACCGCCTCGAACATCTCGACGATATCCGGTTCGCTCAGGGCCTGGTCGACCAGCCATTCGCCAATATCGGTAATAAGTGTCTTGTCAGCCATGGTGCCGCCAGTCATCCGTTCGTTTGGTTTGGAAAACCGAAGCTTCTACACGAGTCCGCGTGACAAACCTTCCCTTTTCTTGCCCCGGAATGTGGCGCCTACGATCCGGAACATTCCCCTTAAATTGGCAACCGCCCGGCGAATTGCAAGGGCCGAAAACCGCCTCCTGACATGCGATGTCAGGAGGGCGGAAACGGTGTTTTTGGCAGCCGCCGGTTCAACTGTGGCGCGTCCGGCGGTAGGCTCCCCGCATTTGAAACGGATGAGGATGCGCGAATCATGTTTGCTCGGTTGTTACAGGCGGCGCTTTTGGTGCTGACCCTTGTCGGAACGGCTGCCGCCAAGGACCTCAAACTCGACTATCAGGCGGTCATGCACATCGAATCCTCCGATTCCATTGCGGTGCTGGACAACGACGCCCACCGCGTCGGTTTTGCGGTCTTTCGCGGAATCGCGATTTTCGCCGACGAGGAGGTCGCCGTGCACCGTTACGAGGGCTGGTTCGATCTGGAGAACGGGTCCGGGGCGTTTCACGGTTACGCTCTGTTCACTTTCGAAGACGGCTCGACGCTGCGCTCGCCCTATTCCGGCAAGGCGGAAAGCATCCAGCCGGAAGGGGTTCATGTGGAAGCGTCCTTCGAAGGTTTCACCGGAACCGGCCGGTTCGAGGATGCTTCGGGCGCGGGCAGTTTCGCCGGCCGTCGGCTGGATGCCATCGACAAGGGCGGCGCCACCTATCTGAAGGGCGCGTTGACCCTGACGGTGCCCGATTGACGGGCGTGGCTGGGATTTTCGATATCGGCGCCCGAAAAACGGCGCCACCTGCGGCCGCGGTCTGATAAGCCTGCGGCCATGCTTTTCGATCTTCCCGATGACGAGACCCTCTACGCCGCTCTGCTGGACCGCGATCCGGCGTGGGACGGGCGGGCCTATGTCGGCGTCACGACGACCGGCGTGTTCTGCCGACTGACCTGCCCGGCGCGCAACCCGGCACGCCGCAACTGCCGGTTTTTCGACAGCGTCGCTGGCTGCCTGGAGGCCGGATTCCGCCCCTGCAAACGATGTCGGCCGCTGGCTCCGGCGGCGCAGGCCGACCCCATGGTCGACGAACTCCTGCAGGCGCTGGACGACGATCCCGGACGTCGCTGGACGGAGGCCGACGTGGCGGCGCGCGGCCTCGACCCGTCGACGGTTCGGCGCGGCTTCAAGCGGCATTTCGGCATGACGATCCTGGAAATGGCGCGGGTGTCGCGGTTGCGCGGCGGTTTCGAGACGCTGGCCAGGGGAGGGCGGGTGATCGACGCCCAGATCGACGCCGGCTTCGAATCGGCCAGTGGTTTCCGCAGCGCCTTTGCCCGCCTGCTCGGCCAGTCGCCGGCACAGTTCACCGGCCGCGAACGGCTCAAGGCGGACTGGATATCGACCCCGCTCGGCGCGATGATCGCGGTCTGCGACAAGTCGAGCCTGTATCTGCTGGAATTCGTCGACCGCAAGGCGCTGCAGCGGGAGCTGGCGCAATTGCGCAAGGCGGCGCGCGGCGACCTCGGCATCGGGCGCTTCGCCGTGACCGACCGGATCGAGGTGGAGCTGGCTGCCTTCTTCGCCGGCGAAGCCTGCCGCTTCGAGACGCCGCTGACGCCGCACGGCACGCCGTTCATGCGGACCGTCTGGGACGAACTGCGTCGCATTCCGGCGGGCGCGACACGCAGTTACAGTGATATAGCCAGAACCATCGGGCGGCCGTCGGCAACGCGCGCCGTCGCCCGCGCCAACGGCGCCAATCCGATTGCCATCGTCGTGCCCTGCCATCGGGTCATCGGCGCCGATGGATCGCTGACGGGTTACGGCGGCGGGCTGTGGCGCAAACGCAAACTGATCGATCTGGAACGGCGCTATGCCGAGCAAACACGGGAAAGGATGCAGGCACCATGACGCAAAAGGAAAGGGCCGAGGCCTTCGCGGCGCTCCACCGCAGGGGCGAACCGATCGTTCTCTACAACATCTGGGATGCCGGTAGCGCCAAGGCCGTGGCCGATGCCGGTGCGCCGGCGCTTGCCACCGGCAGCTGGTCGGTCGCCGCCGCCCAGGGCTATGGCGACGGCGAGGCCATCCCGCTCGACCTGCTGGTCACCATCGTCGAGCGCATCGTCGCCACTGTCGACGTTCCGCTCAGCGTCGATTTCGAGGGCGCCTATGCGATCGACCCGGAGGCGGTCCGGGCAAACGCCGCACGCATCCTGGCCGCCGGCGCCATCGGGGTGAATTTCGAGGACCGGGTGGTGGCGGGCGACGGCCTGCACGCGCCCGACGCCCAGGCCGCCCGCATTGCCGCGATCCGAAGCGCAGGCGATGCCGCCGACGTTCCGCTGTACATCAACGCCCGCACCGACCTGTTCCTGCGCGAACAGGATCGAGCCAAGCATGGCGACCTGGTGGACGAGGCCATTGTCCGGGCGGCACAATACGCGCAAGCCGGCGCCAGCGGCTTCTTCGTTCCCGGCCTGGTCGAGCCGGATCTGATTGCGCGCATCTGCCAGGCGACCGAACTTCCGGTGAACGTCATGATGCTGCCCGGTGCGCCGTCCGTCGCGGAGCTCGGCGCCCTGGGCGTCGCCCGCATCAGCCACGGTCCCGGGCCGTATCGACAGGCGATGAAGGAACTGGCGGAACGATATAGCAGCCTGTGAACCCGTCCGGGCGGGCCCTACCAGAGCCCGCCGTTCAGGAGCGTGTCGGCCAGCCCCTCGGCGGCCGCGTCGAGCAGCTGCTCTCCCTTGGGCGCGCTGGCGCTGGCCGGTGCGCCGAGATAGCCTTCCGAGGTTACCTGCGAAAAGCTGCGCAGGCGGAAGACGCCACCTTCTTTCCAGTCGGCGCGGATCTCGGCGGCATCCTCGAGATAGGACCGGTCGACGAGATCGGGCACCAGCTCCAGCATCATCGACGTTTCGGCTTCTCCCGCGTGCTGCACGTTGCTTTGGCGCTCGAGAATCTCGCCGTATCGCTCGGCGACCGCGTCCAGGTGGGGATAGGTGGCGGTGCAGATCGGCGCTTCCAGTTCGTGCGACAGCTCCTGAACGATGGTGTTGAGTGCGGCGATATTGCCGCCGTGGCCGTTGAGCAGGAAGATGCGGCGGAAGCCGTGGCGGGTCAGGGATTCGCAGATGCAGGCGAGCAGGGCGCGGAAGGTGTCGAAATCGAGAGTGAAGGTGCCGCCGAAATCCATGTGATGTTCGGCCAGGCCCGTCCACACGGTCGGAGTCACCACGACCGGTTGTTCGCGGCTGACCAGACGGGCGGCGCGCAGGCAGATCTCGCCCGATGTCAGGGCGTCGACCTGAACCGGCAGATGCGGCCCGTGCTGTTCCATCGAACCGACGGGGACGAGCACGATGGCATCCTCGTCGGCCAGCTTGCGCAGTTGCGGGGCGCGTAAGTGCGCCCAGAGCAGTTCGCTCATCGGCCGTTTCTCCTCTTCAGCCGGTTATTCGTCAATCGACATAGGCATAGGCGCAGGTTGCGCCGGCGCAGATCTTGGGGCTGCCGGCCTGGCGGAAATCCACGCGCAGCGTCGCCATGCGGCGGCCGTTGCTCAGGATCGTCACCGTTGCCTCGATCTCCTCGGTTTTCAGCGGCCGCATGAAATGGGTGGTCATGTCGACCGTCGTCATGATGCGCCGCTCGGCGTTGTGAGCCATCAGCGCCAGCACGCCGGCGGTGTCGGCTATGGCCGAGAGCGCCTGGCCGCAGACTATGCCGCCAATGCGGGCCAGATGCGGGTTGCCCGGGATGCTGAAAACGGCGCCGTCGTCGGTAACGGCGGCGGGTTCGATCCGCAGCAGTTGAACCCACGGCGCGAAGGCCTCGGCAAAAAAGGCCTTCAGTTCGTCGATGGTCATTCCGTCACCCGCCACGTCGTCCTCCCGGGTTTGTTTTTCAGTGGTTGCCGGCGCCGATCAGATCGCGAAACAACCGGTCAGCCTCGTCCCTCAGGTCGACCGGGTTCTTGTCCTTGTCGACCTGCCGGGCCCAATCAAACTCCTCGCGAATGAAACTGTCCAGTGGATCGATGGGCGCGATGGGCTGCTTTTCTACCATGCCGCTCTTTCGCTCGATCAGTTCGGCAACGATCGTCTCGATATCCGACGGCAGGTCGAGACCGGCTGCCAGCGCCTGCAGGTTCATTGGCGGCACACTGCCCGGATGCAAGCGCATCCAGCGGATGGCGAAGGCCGGCCGCAGCATGTAAAAATAGGCTTTCAGCTTCACCCTGTCCTTGCCGTTGCGGTGCAGCTTGACCTGGCCCTCACCCAGATTGAGGTAGTGATACAGGCTGGGCGAGCTGTGGAAGGTCTTGTCCGAAAGAGCGATCAAGCGCCCGCAATCCGTCTCGTTCCAGCGGTAGCGGATGGGGCTGGACAACCATTCGAGCAGCACCGGGTTGGGCTTGAGGAGCAGTTTCAGCGCCTTGCGCAGGTCCCACCCGCCGATGTCTAGTTCATCGCTGATCGGCAGTTCGATGACGTCGCGGCCGGGGTCAAGGCTCAGATACCAATCGACGGGACGGGCGTAGACGAAGCGCACATCGTAGTCGCTGTCGGGCGACGGAAACCCCCAGGCCCGGCTGCCGCTCTCGATAGCGAACAGGATGCGCACATCCCGGTCGGCTTCGATATCGGCCAGCGCGGCATCGATTGCCTGTCGCATCTCGGGCGAAACGGAGGGTATGAACTCGGACAGGGGCATCGGGACGGGCACGCGCTTCGGGTCAGAGTCCGGACAGCCGGGCCATGGCGTCCCAGAACATCTTTTCGTAGTCCTGGATCATGCGGGCGGCCCGAATGACCCGGCGCGGATCGACGCCCCTGGCCAGGTCGTCGTCGATGACGCGAGCGGCCTGCTTTTCCAGTTCTTCGAGATCGACAAAAAAATCAAGAAACGCGGTGTCGTCGGCGGTACAGCCATAGTGCTGTCGAAGGCCTGCGCTGATGCGGCGGCAGCAGGCGCCCCAGGCCTCGAGGTTGAGCGCCCGGCTGCAGGCCATTTCGGCCGCCGAGCCGTAACAGATCAGCCAGGCCTTGAAGCCAGCATAGCCAAAGGCCGCGGCATCGGGCTCGAAGCTTTCCAGCTCGTCGGCCGGCATGCCGAGCGCTGCGGCCAGGGTCGCGAAGCCGCGGGCCGCGCCCGCTTCGACTTCCGGCGGCGTCAAAAAAACATCGCGATAGGGGTGATCGGCGAAGCGGGCCATGCTGACGTCGTTCGAATTGCCGATCCACATCTGGTACTGGTTGCCGGCGAAACGCTGCAAGGCGGTCCGATCGACCCGGCCTTCCTCGACGGCAACGACGAAGCGGTGGTCGCGCACGGCGCGGTCGGTTGGCGCCATCGCTGCCCTGGCTTCGGCAATGAGCTCTGCGGCATTGGTCATGATGCGCTCCTCGTAGCACCTCCCTCCCGTTCCGGGGAGATTGAGAGGATTCGGGCGCATTCTGTCAACGCGATTTTTTGCCAGTGCGTTCCAGCCACAATTGCAGATCCTCCAGCCCGCCGACATGGTCGCCGTCGACGAAGATCTGCGGGATTGCCCTGACACGCGGCAGTCGCTCGCGGAAGGCGGCAAGGACGGCCCCATCGGAGACATCGTGTTCGCGATAGTTCAGGCCATGCCGCTCGAGCAGCTTCTTCGCGGCCCGGCAGTAGGAGTAATCCGGTCCGGAAAAGACCTTGATACCGGACATGGTCAGTGGCTGATCGTCAGCACCGGCCGGACGCCGTCGAACATCGGCTCCAGTTCGACGCCCAGCGCATCGCCGAATTTCGACACGGCAATGTAGATGGTGATGACGAAGACCGCGTCGACGATCTGCGGTTCGGTCCAATGGGCGTGCAGCCGCGCCCACAGCTCCTTCGATACGCGGTTGGCGTCGATGCCGATCTGCACGGTGAGATCGAGCAGGGCGCGCTCGCCCTCGGTGAAATGCGGGCTGGTCTTGTATTTGTCGCCGTCGAGATCGGCGACCTTTTCCTTGGGCATGCCGAGCATGTCGCAGACCCGCTCGTGCTGGATGACGCAATACTGGCAGTCGTTGCGCTGGGTGGCCTTCAGGATCAGCAGTTCCTTGGTCAGCCAGTCGATTTCGCCGTCCTTGAGGATGGCCATGATCAGGTCGGTGAAGACGGTGCCGTATTCCGGGTGATGGCCGAACACCTTGAAGATGTTGAGCAGGGCCTGGAACCGGTCCTCAGCCTTGTCGTAGAAGGCCAGTGTTGCGGCATTGGCTGTCTCGCGTTCCACATAGGATACGGTCATGGATTTTCCTCCCTGTTTTGAATGATCGTTCCAAACAGGCCAAATTTTTTTAGTCCATCATCGTTCTGGCCTGGAACGCGATGGCGTTCAGGGTCGACGAATCGGCATTGGAGCGAGCCAGTACCCGCAAGCCCAGGAACAGCCCGAGCAGCGCCTTGGCGCACTTGCGAGCCGGCATGGCGTTGCGGATCGTGCCGTCCCGCCGAGCCCGCTCCAGCATCGAGCAGAAAAACAGCTCGACCTCGTCGAAGCTTGCCTGCACCAGCGCGCCGATCTCGGGGTCGTGCGGCGACAGTTCCAACGCCGTGTTGACGAGCAGGCATCCGGCCGGCCTGCCGTCGCGTCCGGTGCCGCGCGCGGCGGCATCGAAGACCGCGATGATGGCGTCCTTCGGCCTGTGCTCGCAGCCGAGCCGCTCGAGAAAGTCGGAGCGATGGTGCCGGTCGTAGTGGCGCAGCGCCGCTATGAACAGGCTGCGCTTGCCGTCATAGGCGGTGTAGAGGCTGCCGCGGTTGATTCCGGTGGCAGCGACGAGATCGCCGACCGACGTGCCTTCATAGCCCTTGGCCCAGAAGGCCTGCATCGCCCGCTCGACGACCTCCGTCCGGTCATATTGCTTTTCCCAAGGCATTTGACCTCCGTCCTTTGGCCACATTAGCTTGTTTGGAACGCTCGGTCCATACTTTGAATGTTGGCGAAACCTTGTGCTTCCCGGTCCGTCGCGCAAGAATTTGTGAGGTGCCGGTCGGGAATTCCCGTGCTACCGAAGCCGACCGCCAGCGCCGGGGCGACAACCGGCGCGCGGGGCGACCGAAAAAAGACGTTTGGAACACGCATTTCATGAATAGGGTTTTGATTGTTGTTTTGCTTGCATTCCTGCCGACGCTTGCCGGCGCGAATGGACACGCCGGAGTGCCGGATATTCTGGGCACCTGGACGGCGACCGAAGGTACTGGCCTCACCTATCAGGGGAAGACCACATCGACCGACAACGGACATTTCGAGATCACCATAATCGAACAGAAGGGGCCGACCTTCGTCGGGTTCTTTCGGTGGTCCCTGACCAAGGAGTTCGACCACCTGCATGACGGAACGCGGCGAACCAACCGGGCTGCCGAAATGTTCCTGGGGGTCTTTTCCGGTGACGGCAAATCCTTCATCGTCGCCGACCATCCCGACACCGGGTACTGGTCGGGCCGCATGCTCGATAACGACACCATGGAACTGCTGACGGTCGAAAGCGGTCCGCATGCCTTCGTCGGTCGCTGGATCTACGAGCGGCAGTAGCCGGCGTTAGAGCGAAGGGCGATTAGATTGCATCATTTGACAGCGGCGATTTTGGTCTCTGGCTAGGCGGGTTGCAGGCCGTGGTGCCATCCCACCACAAGTGCAAGCCAACGACGCCAGGGGCCAAAAGCGCCCGGCCCGAAGGGTGGCTACATATCGGCCCATCGGCTGCGTTGCGACGCTTGCCCGATGAACCACATCGCGCGACGCGCCTCGCCGAGTGGAGCCGATCTGCAGCCATCAAATGATCCAATCTAATCGCCCTTCGCTCTATTGCGGATCGGCATCGGGCGCCAGCGTGCCCTCGAGCGCCGCGATGGACGTGAACATCGGCGAATGGCTGAACTGCACCCTATCCAATCGCAGCCGCGGAAATTTCGCCGCCAGCAGCGCGATCGTTTCCTCTATTTCGATGGTGACGACGAAGCGACCGATGCAGGAGAACACGCCGCCCCCGAAATTGAGGTGCGGCGGCTGTTCGGGGCGCTCGATGTCGAACTGCTGCGGGTTCGGATAGTATCGGGGGTTCCAGTGCGCTGCGCCGATATTCGGAAAAACCGCCGCCCCTTTGGGTATGAAACAGCCGTCCATTTCGACGTCTTCCAGGGTTTCCCGCGATGTCGATATGGACCGCGGGCGAAAGCGCATGACCTCGCGAAGCGCCGCCGGGATCAGCGATGGATCCGCGCCTAGCCGCTCCCAGATGTCCGGTCGAGAGGCGAGCTCGGCAATTGCGATCCCGATCTGATGCGATGAGTTGTCGGTGTTCGCCTCCGCCAGCTTGACGATCCAGTTGCGCAGATCGTCATGGGCAAGCTCGCCGCCATCGGCGATGGCGATCAGGTCGGACAGCAGGTAGTCGCCCGGGTTCTTCCTGGCCTCGGCGATGCGCTCGTCGACATAGTCGATGAGGCCGCCGAACGCAGCGACGATTTCAGCGGTCCGCTCCGGGTCGCGGGTATGAACCTGCTGGACGGTGTGCGACGTGCGGGCGACGAAGTCGGCGTCCTGCATCGGGGCATTGATCCAGTAGCAATAAACTGCCGACGGGATCCGGTCGCACAGTGCCGAGACCAGGTCGATCGGCTCGTCGCGGGGCAGTTCTTCGACGGTGTGCGCGACGACGTGCCTGATATCGGCGCGAAACCGTTCCGCATCCGCGGCACCCATGAGCCGGATGACCGGTTCGCGCAGCCGGCGGCGAATCTCGCCGCGGTCGTGAAAGGAAATCGAGTTGCGCTTGTAATCGAGGGCCGGTCCCTCCGGCAGTCCGAGTACATTCATCAGCCTCGGGTGTCCGGTGCCGAGGCGGCGGTCGACGATGGCCTTGCGGCACAGTTCGTAGTCGAAGATCTCGACCCCGCGCCGGCTGCGCCCGAGGCCCCACCGGCTGGCGAACCGTGCCAGTGTCGGGAAGGGCATCGACATGAATTCCGAGCTCGAATAGTCGATTTCCGGCAGATCATCGATTGTCTTCACGGCACATTATCCGGCGTTTTGGCGGCCCGCCCTGCCCATTGCAGGCGGCGACCGCTCGTTTGCAAGCAGATGCGCCGGCGGGTGAGGCGAGCGCAGGTCGCCAACACCATAGCCGACATGGTTGCGGATGAGAATTCAGGCCGCATGTCTGACGGCATCATGGATCGAAAGCGGCGCTTCGCCCTCGATTGTCGCGCGCTGCATGACCCGGCGGTGTTTCGCGACTTCGCCGAAATAGTCGGCAACGCCGTGATGCAGGCTGACCCGGTTGTCCCAAAGCGCCAGCGATTGCGGCTGCCATTGCAGCCGGCATCCGAAATGGGTCTGGGTCGCGTGCTCGTAAAGGAAATGCAGCAGCGGCGCGCTTTCCTTTTCCGTCATGCCCTTGAAGCGCTTGGTGAAGGCGAGGCTGATGAACAGCGCCTTGCGCCCGGTGACCGGATGTACCCGCACCACCGGATGGGTCGCCCCCAGCGCGCCGCTCTGCTTGCGCTCGTGCATCGACTTGTAGCGGTTGTGGTACTTGTCCGGGTCGCCGGACTCGTTGACCGCCTCGAGCCCGTCAAGCAGTTCGCGCAGGCCGTCGGACAGCGTCTCATAGGCCAGATACATGTTGCAGAAGGCCGTGTCTCCACCATAGGGCGGGATTTCCTTGGCGTAGAGGGTCGCGCCGAGCGGCGGCCTCTCCAGGAACATCAGGTCGGAATGGTAGTAGCTGTCCCAGCTGTAGGATTCGCCCGGTTCGCGGATAATCTGGAATATCTCGGGGTGGTCCGGCAGGCCGGTCACGTAAGGGTGGGGTATGATCTTGCCGAAGCGCGAGGAAAAGTCGAACTGTTGCTGGTCCGTCAGGTTCTGCCCGCGAAAGATCAGAACGATATACCGGTGGAAGGCATCGCTGATCTCCGCCCAGGTCGCCTCATCCAGGTCTTGCGACAGATCCACGTCGAAGACCTCGGCACCCATGGCTCCGGATATCGGCTTCACCTTCAGTCTCTGATAGTCTCTCATTGCAGTCTTCCTCCGTTCGCGAGCGCATTGCCCTTCGATCGGATCGTTCCACACGGGCGGTTGCCGAGGGGGTATGAAAGTCGCCATGAATGGCGTTTGACGCGTCAGTCCGTAGCGGCCCGCCCTCAGGGCGTTCTGCGGGTGTGGGAGGGCGGGAAACCGAATTCTTTGCGATAGTACTGGGTGAACACCCGGCGGCTGACGAAGCCGCAGGCGACGGAGATCTCCATGATCGACAGGGACGTCTGCTCGATCAGTTGCCGGGCGTGCTGCAGCCGCAGTTTGAGGTAGTACTTTTTCGGCGCGATCGACAGATGGGTGGAGAACAGCCGCTCGGTCTGCCGCAGGGACAGGCCGACGGATTTGGCCACCGCCTTGACCGGCATCGGGTCCTCGAGGTTGTCCGCCATCAGCGTGACGGCCTGCCGCAGCGTTTCCGGGACGTCGCGCAGCCGGTCGGCGTCGCCTCTTGGCTGTTTCAGATCGCCGCTTCTGGGAAAGCTGATCAGCAGGTGATTGCAAACCCGTTCCGCATGCTCCGCGGAGAACTCGTTGCGGATGAATTCGATCGCCAGATCCACCGCCGCAGCCTCGCCGGGGCAGCTGGTTACCTGGTTGCAGGTGACGAACAGCGCATCGGGCGCCTCGATATCGCGATTGCGCTCCGAAAAGGCTGCCAGGGTTTTCCAGTGCACCGTCCCGCGACCGTTGCGCAGAATGCCGGCGTCGGCCATTTTCCAGGCCGAGCAGCCGAGGCCGTAAAGCGGCACTCCGTTTCTGACACAGGCCCGCAGCAGCCGGCGAATATCCAGCTGCGACCGGAACGGGGTCTTCAGGCCGCAGCACAGAAACAGGGCGTGCGGCCTTTGCGTCGAACCGAGCGAATCGCGACACTCCTGCAGCGATACCGGACAATTGACGCTCAGCCCCGATGCGGAAGCCACTTCGGGCTCGGCAATGGATGCCACCTGGACGACGATCTCCAGATCGGAGGCGATGGCGTCCAGGGTATGAAGGGGCTCCAGTATGGCGCCCAGCGACAGGTGCGAAAACCCAGGCACCAGGACGATCGTTACCCGTTTGGTCTCCATGATCCGACTATAAGGCAAGGTGTCCCGATGCCAAGCTTGCCGGGAATTATTTCGCGATTTCATACGGTTGCCAGAAACGAGGCCGTTCGAGCAACGCAACGAAGTTCGGCCGTCCGCGGCGCGGGATTCGGACTGCCGGCTCCCGCGTCCGCCGGATGGCTGCACCGTCAGTCAGCCACCTGGTCGGCCCAGTCGGTGGTCTTGAACCAATAGTCGTGGCGCTCTTCCAGCCAGCCGTTTCGCCAGTTCGTCGCAATCCAGTTATTAAAGAAGTTCATGGCGTCGAAGTCGCCCTTGCGAATGGCAAATCCCTCGCCCCGTGGGTCGTAGGTCGTGTCGAACGGGGCGTACAGCGTTTCGGGATATTGCCGGACTTCCCGCGTTGCGTTGGGGATCGACTGCATCGACGCATGGGCGGCGCCGTTGAGCACTTCCTGCGCCGCCGCGCCGTCCTCGTCGAACAGCAGCAGCCGGGCATCCGGAAAGACCCTTCTGATCACGGTCGCCGGCGTCGTACCGCGCCTTGCCACGAAGGTAACTGCGGGGCTGTTGAAGTCGGCCTTCGAAAATCCCTCGGTCATCTGCCTGTTGGCGAAGACCGACAGGCCCGAAAAGGCGTAGGGATCGGTGAAATTGACGGTCAGGTTGCGGGTGGCGGTCACCGACATGCCGCTGATGATGGTGTCGAATTTGCCGACCAGCAGGGCGGGGATGATGCCGTCCCAGGCGGTCGGCACGAATTCCGCTTCCACCCCCATGTCTTCGGCCAGCTTGCGCCCGACATCGAGTTCGAAGCCGATCAGCTCGCCGTTCTTGTCGCGCATGGACCAGGGCTTGAACAGCGACAGTCCGATGCGGATTTGGCCGCGCTGCTTGATGGTCTCTATGACGCTGTCGCGCGCCAGTTCGGACGTCTGCTGCGCCGTCGCTGGCAGCAGGGTCGCGGCGGCCGCCAGAATGGCGGTGACCGCCCCGATAAAAGGCCCGGAAATCTTCATGATACCCTCCCAGTTCGATCCGGTTGATCGTCAGCATCGGCCGCGCCGGCCGGTGACGGCCAGCGTGTTCGGCTCTGACGCGCTGTCGATTGAAGCGGGAGTGTTTTTTGTCCTTGCATTGGCGCCGGCATTTGACGGTCGCCAGGCCCGCTGACACCGACTGTGAGACACAACCGGTCGCAAAAGGGGTATGAAACACGTCAACATTGCGAGGGTTTTCGCCATTGTCGGACGAATGCCTCTCTACAGGTCGGCGGATCGCATGCGGGGCCGCCGCCTCTCGGCGACCCCGCACCCGGTGCGCTTCAGACCTCCCGAAACCGTTCGCCCCTGAAAACCCGGACCGGGTTGCCGCGCTCGAGTTCGCGGTGCAACTGGGCATGGGCCGCCGAAGCCCGGGCCTCCTGCTCGATCCGGCGCAGCAACAGTTTTTCCGACAGCAACGCCACGGCTTCCTGCTTGTTGCGGTGCTGCGAGCGCTGGCGACGGCCGACCGCCGCCAGACCGGTCGGCTGATGGATCGCCCTGACGGCGCTGTCCGTCGTGTTCTGGTGCTGCCCGCCGGGGCCGCCGGCGCGGAACGTCTCGAAACGCAGCTCGCCGGCGGCGATCCCGACGGCAGGCCGCTCGTCCGGCGCGATGGCAAAGACACCGACGAACCAGTTACGACGGCGGTGATGCGGCCTGAACGGACTGCGGCAGATCCACTGAACGGTTCCGGACCAGCGGGCCGCCAGATTTTGGCGGCCGGCTCCGGTCAGCCTGACGAGTGCGGAGACGGGGCCCGCCCGATCGTCCTCGCCATTGGCCGCGCAGGTAAACCCGATCTCGGCCTTGCATGCTTCGCGTTCGATCGCGGCAAGCACGTGGCGCACGGCCCGGCGGCATTCCGCTGGACCGCTGCCGCTGCTGACCAGCAGCCGAACGCCCCTGGCCTGGCTCATCGCGTTCTCCTCCGGCGGTTGGAGGGCCGATGTCCGGACCGCCGGTCGTCGCGGCGTTCGGCGCTCGCCTTCTTGAAGGTGATCCTCGGCTCCAGCCGGGCGATCTCCTTTGCCAGGCCGGCCTGCACGAGATCGTCAAGGACCCGCGCCGGATCCTTGTAGGCGGCCGGCGCCTCCTCGATCAGCAACTGCCGGTCCTCGCACACGACCAGCCCGCCGAACGATGTTCGGGCGAGCCGGTCGCGCTGAGACCGGGTGGTGCCGGCACGGCCGGCCATCGATTTCCGGTCGTATTTGCGACCGGCCCCGTGGGCCAGCGAAGCCAGCGCCTCCGGGTTGCCGGCCGGCTGCAGCAGGTAGCTGGCCGCATCGCGCGAGCCGGCGAGCGGGACAAACGGAGTATCCGCCTTGGCAGCGCCCTTGCGGTGCAGGAAGCCACCGGCATGGGCCTCGATCAGGTTGTGCGGCACATCGCAGATCGACAGCAGCCCGGCCCGCAATGCCCGGGCTGCCCGCTCGGCGATGATGCGACGGTTGAGACGCGACCAGGCAAGGGCGGTCGCATGCGCCTGCCGATAGGCGTGGCCCGCCGGCGAGTCCGGATCCAGGCCGTCGTTGTGGAAGCCGATGGAACGGAAGACCTCGGCGCCAAGCGATCGGGAGCCGGAATGGACCAGCAGCGGGGTGCTGTCGGCGGCAAGACCGATCGTGTCCGCGGCCTGCCTGTCGACCAGGTCGCCGACGACTTGCAGCTCGCAGAAATGATTGCCGCCGCCGATGGTGCCGAGCGTATGCGGGTGCAGGTCCGGATTCAGACCGGCAGCCCGCAGGCGTTCGGCCGGGTCGTTCGGAAAGGCGCCTTCCAGCGCGCGCAGCCGTTCGGCCGCCCTGTCGAACCGCATCTTGTGGGCCGGCAGGTCCAGCGCGAACAGAGCCATGCCGCAGCCGATGTCGTTGCCGATCAGCTGCGGGTAGAGACGGTCGGCCAGGACCGCGCAGCCGACCGGGCCGTATTTGCCCGGATGCAGGTCGGGAAACGCCGCGACCTGCATGACGCCGTCGAGGCCGGCGACGGTGCGCAGCTGGTCCAGCGCCGCCCCTTCGATCCAGGCGTCGGCGGAGAAATAGGTACGGATGGGCGCCACGCCGGCATCAGCCGGAGCGCCCTCCGAAGTCGGATTGCCCATGGGGGTTGTCCTTTGAAAACGGATCAGGGTCGAGACCGAGCGCGAAGCTTGGTCCCGTTCATCCCGGCCGAGCCGTCATACGGATCAGCTCGGGCTTGCCGCCCTCTGGGGCGCGGGGTCCATGGCGGTCATGTCCGGTATCCCGTTTTCAATCAAATCGTGCCGTTGCCGGCAGGCGGCCCTTATGTCGTCTGAGCGCCGTCAAATCAAGGCCGGTCCCGCCGGCCGGACCCATTGCCAATCGATCGTTGCAGCGGGGCAACAATGATGGCCAGGCCCGGCCGGCGGGGATTGCAGGATGCGCATCATACGCCAAGCACGCGGCGCATGCTTTCGGCGAGGACCGGCTGGTCGGCAACGAGCCGACGCAGGTCTTCGATC
Organism: Rhizobiaceae bacterium; assembly: GCA_963921345.3. Taxonomy (GTDB): domain Bacteria; phylum Pseudomonadota; class Alphaproteobacteria; order Rhizobiales; family Rhizobiaceae; genus Hoeflea_A. Next base: position 800,941 of record OZ001228.1, read on the forward strand.
TCGGCCTGGCTCGGGAAAAACGGGGTACGTCGCCGTTTTTCTTCCAACTGGTCCCAAAGCGCCTGGTAGTCGCAGGCGAGGTTTCTGGAGACCGCCAGCGCGACGACCTGTGCGAAGCGGATGGTCGGCAGTGCCCGCGCAAAACGCAGCACGCCGCGCTTTGCAACGTCCTGCCCGGCCTCCACGATCCGAACTATCTCGACAAAGCTCAAACCCAGTCCCGCTGCCGCAAGTGCCTTCGAAGCAAGCCGCGCCTCGTCGTCGCAGGTCGACATCAGAATTACCAGCTTCAGTTGCGTCGCCGCGTCCTCCGATCCGAGCGTTGCCGCGGCCTGCAGGCACTTGATCCTGCCACTGATTCCGAAACCGCTCTGCGCGTCAAGGATCGCTCGGGCGTCCGCGGGCGAGCCGTAGCGCGACAGCAGGACGATCGCCGAGAGGCTCAGGCTGCTGCCGGCCACGGCGCGTCTCAGCAGGGGCAGCAGATCGATCCCCAACGACCGCAGTGCAAATCCGGCGCGATCGGCAATCGACAGCGACGGGTTGGTTAGCAGACGCTCGAAAACCGCCTGTTTGTGATGTGCTGAGCCCTTGTCGTCGAGAACACGCTGGAGCGCCATTGAAACCACCTCCCGCGACCGGTCCCGCAGGGCGGTGCCGATCAACGGGTCGGTTGCGGTCCCGGTCCGATCGAGGCAGCTTTTCAGGGCGAGCCGCCGGACTCCGGCATGTCGAGCCGAGACGACGAGCTCCGGTGCCAGCCGGTCGAGCAGGCCGAGTTGCAGACCCAGCGCCGCATATCGTGGCGCCCGATCGCTGCGTTCGCTCTTCACAAGGTCTTCGAACCGCTGCTGGACACCCGGAGCGTCCCTCAGCCTGCGGATGATCTCCCTTTGCGGTCCTCGTAGCCGGCTGAACCGTGCTGTAGTCAGCAGCACGTCCATACAGTCGACAACGGTTTCAGCCGTCAGGCCGGATTTTGCCGGCGGTCGCGCCAGAAGGGATCTGAGGACGCCCGTTGCAGCGAGTTGCACCCGTGCAACGTGGTCGTTCAGCCGCAGCAGCAGCAAAGCCAGCGTAAACGGCCCGGGTACCCGATTGATACGGGCGAGGGCGTATTCCCGAACGAATCCGGATGCGCTCGTCGACAGCGGGAATGCCAAATCGCGGTTGCGTTTGATCAACAGTGTTGCCGACCGCATGTCGCGGCAAGCCGCGGGGTAGTCGATCAGATCGGGCGCCAGTGTCCAGATCTGGCAATCGATCATCCGGCGGAGCTGGCCGGCGATTGCCGAAACGCGTGCCGGATCGTGCCTGTCGAGCAGTCCCGCAATATCCCATACTTCCGTGCCGCAAAGCCGAAGCTGTTGCATGGGCGATTTTGGCCTCCGCCAGCCAGGTGCCTGGGCAATCGCCGCAACGGCGACCTCCAGGTCCGGATCGAGTGATGTCCTTTTCATGGTCTTATCCATCGAGCGACATCCCGAAGACGGTGGTCTGCGAGGTCGCCTCGTCATTGTTGTGTTTGCGGGGCCCGGTGCTCGGGCCCCGTCTTTATCTTCGGTATTTGGCGGCCTTCGCCTCGCGGCGGGCCCGGGCTTCGTGCTTTTTGCGCGCCTTGATCTTCCAGGGCGCGTCGTGCTGCCAGTCGCCGGCCATGATGCAGCCGTGGGGGATAACCTCGTCGACCACTTCGGCCAGGCCGAACTTGCCGATCTGGCTGCGCACGGCGGCCGCGTTCTTGTATGCGCTCGGTAGCTCGGAAATGTCCGGGCGGCCCATGAAGAAGCGGGCGTCGATGGTCTTGGTTTCCTCGGCGAAAATCTCCGCGTCGGACCGACCGGCCAGGTTCTTCCGGTGCCGGGTGCGCGAGAAGTTGCGACCGGCGCCGTGCGGCGCAAAACCGAGACCGTGGTCGGCGCTGTTGCCACGGGCGATCAGGATCGGTTCCGCCATGTTGAGCGGAATGAGCGTCAGATCGGTGGTGTCGTCGGCCCAGCCCTTCCAGGCCGGCGTCGCGCCCTTGCCGTGGTAGAACAGCCCGTCCGACCGGCGGAAGACGAAATTGTGCTCGTTCCAGAACCGGTCGGCGATCCGCGCCGACAGCTTCTCCGCCGCCAGGTCGTGGATCAGGAAGTGGTTGTCCCTGGTCCAGCTGCGGATGATCTGCAGCGCGTCCCAATAGGCATCGCCCTCTTCGGTATCGGCGTCGATCCAGGCGTTCTGCGGCAGCGTCTTCGGCGAGGCCAGGCGACGGGTTCGTTCGGCCGCCTTCATGCCGCCCTTGTAGAGCAGCGCGCCCGGCGCCCGCGACCCGTGGTGGGTGACCAGCGCCGTTTCGCCGCTCGAGCGAATGGTGCCGACATAGGCGAAATGGTTGCCGTCGCCCTGGGTTCCGAAATGCTCGATGGCCTTGCTCTGGACGGGATTCAGGAAGGCGTTGCGTTCGAAACGCTCCATCAGCTCCGTCCGCGGCCGGATCTGACCGCCGCGCGGTCGCCCGCCCGGCCCGAAATGGGTGACGGCATGCACCGCGTCGAGAAGCGCCGCCGGAGCGATGCCGGGATAGACCGAGATCGCCATGGAGCAGCAGATGTCGGCCGAATGCATGCCCGGATGGATGGCTTCCGACACGGCGATGCCGCCGACGGGGATCGTGCCCTTCGGGCCGGCCGGGCAGGCATCCGGCATGACTGCGCCGGCGGTGATCTTCGGCGTGCGCATCAGCTCCGTCATGTGCTCGCGCACCTGCTCAACATTGGCCTGTTCGTCCTCCGTCTCGGCCTCGATGTTCTCGAAAAACGGCGAGGCGCCCGGCGCCTTCAGCGGCAGGGCCGCCGGTGGCTGGAAGGTCATGGCCAGTGTCAGGGCATCCCGACGGGTGCCGCCGTCTGCCATTGCCTTGCGGGCGGCTGCCAGCGCCTCGCCCAGCCATTTGCCCTGGGTCATGCCCGCTTCGATCAGGTCCTTGCCGGTCAGTGTCTCGCTCATCGTTCTTCTCTCAATTTGCTCAGGTGTCATGCCCAGAGCGTTTCAAGCATCGTGCCAGTTTGCGCCGCGGCTGGCGATCGTTGATGCCGATATCTGTCAACCAATTGATATTATTACGGAAAAATTTTTCTCTTTTCGGAAGGCAGTCACTGGTCGACTTTTTAACGGAACACAGATATCTATCAAATTGGATAGGATCTTAGAAAAATGGATAAGAACAGGAATGTTGTCTTCGGCTTCCTGGGGACAACCAAGGATGCCGGCGGACGCAAGCGGCCCAAATGGCGACCCACGATCGCGCTTTGCCAGCAGGACGGGTTGGTCGTCGACCGCCTGGAATTGATCCACGACAGTCGCTGGCTGCAATTGGCGCTCAACGTGCATAGGGACATCGGGCGGATATCGCCCGGCACAGAGGTGCGGCTGCATCGAATGGATGTCGCCAATCCGTGGGACTTTGCCGAGATGTACGGCGCCATGCGCGACTTTGCCGACGCCTATGCGTTCGACCAGGACCGTGAGGACTATCTCGTCAACATCACCACCGGAACCCATGTGGCGCAGATCTGCTGGTTTCTCTTGACCGAGGCAAACTATGTCCCGGCACGCCTGCTGCAACTGTCTCCGCCCAAGAACACCGGAATCGAGGCCGGGACGGACAAAGACTATGCCGGCGACCATGCGATCATCGACCTCGATCTGTCGCGCTATGATTCCATCGCCACCCGCTTCGCCGCCGAACGGGTCGAGGCGACATCGTTCCTCAAATCCGGCATCGAAACCCGCAACCCGACCTTCAATGCGATGATCGACCAGATGGAGAAGGTGGCGGTGCGTTCTCGCGCCCCGGTGCTGCTTACCGGCCCGACGGGCGCCGGAAAATCGCAGCTCGCGCGGCGGCTTTACGAACTGAAGAAAGCACAGCGGCAGATCGGCGGCGATTTCATCGAGGTCAATTGCGCGACGCTGCGTGGCGACCAGGCGATGTCGACCCTGTTCGGCCATGTGCGCGGTGCCTTCACCGGCGCCCAGGCGGATCGCGGCGGGTTGATGAAGGCCGCCGACGGCGGCGTGCTGTTTCTGGACGAGATCGGCGAGCTGGGGCCTGACGAGCAGGCGATGTGCCTGCAGGCGATCGAGGAGAAGCGGTTTTTCCCGCTCGGGTCCGACCGCGAAGTGGAATCGGATTTCCAGATGCTGGCGGGAACCAATCGCGACCTGGCCGAGAGCGTGCGCGAGGGCCGGTTTCGCGAGGATCTCTACGCCCGGCTCAACATCTGGACGTTCCGCCTGCCGGCGCTTGCCGATCGGCGCGAGGACATCGAGCCGAACATCGACTACGAGCTCATGCGGTTCGGCGACGCCGAAGGACAGAAGGTGACCTTCAACCGGGAGGCGCGGGAGCGCTACCTGGCCTTTGCCCTCGGTTCCGAGGCTGCCTGGTCGGCCAATTTCCGCGACCTGTCGGCCTCGGTCGCCCGCATGGGAACTCTGGCGCCCAAGGGGCGGATCGACGAAGCGACGGTTGCCGAGGAGGTCGAACGGTTGCGGCTCATGTGGCGACCGGCGGTGGCGCCGACGGATGACGACCGGGTTCTCGACGCCTGCCTCGGCGAGGTCGCTGCAGCGCGGCTCGACCTGTTCGACCGGGCGCAACTGGCCGCCGTCCTGAAAGTGTGCCGACAAAGCCGCAGTCTCAGCGAAGCGGGCCGCGAGCTGTTCGCCCAGTCGCGCCTCAACAAGACCAGCGGCAACGACGCCGACCGGCTGCGCAAATATCTCGGTCGCTTCGGCCTGCGCTTCGCCGACCTCGGGCCGGTCACTCCGTTGCGATGAAACCGCCCGACTGGCGGGCCCAGAGGCGGGCGTAAAGGCCGTCGCCGGCGATCAGTTCGTCATGGGTGCCGCTTTCGACAATGCGGCCATTGTCCATGACCAGCAGCCGGTCCATGGCCGCGATCGTCGACAGGCGGTGGGCGACGGCGATCGTCGTCTTGCCCTGCATCAGCCGGGCGAGGTTGGCCTGGATGGCGGTCTCGGCTTCGGAATCGAGCGCCGAGGTGGCCTCGTCGAGCACCAGGATCGGCGCGTCCTTCAACAGCACCCTTGCAATGGTGATGCGCTGGCGCTGGCCGCCCGACAGCTTGACGCCGCGCTCGCCGACATGGGCGTCGAGGCCGGTGCGGCCGTCCTTGTCCTGCATGTCGCGGATGAAGGACATCGCCTCGGCGCGCTCGGCGGCCTCGACGATCTGCTCGTCGGTGGCGTAGGGATCGCCGTAGCGGATGTTATCGCGGATCGAGCGGTGCAGCAGCGATACATCCTGGGTGACGACGCCGATACGGCTCCGCAGCGACGCCTGGCGCACGTCGCGGATATCCTGCCCGTCGATGGTGATGGCGCCGCCCTGGACGTCGCACAGGCGCAAAAGCAGTGCCACGAGCGTCGACTTTCCGGCGCCCGACAGGCCGACGATGCCGACCTTTTCGCCCGGCGCGATTTCCAGATCGAGGTCGGTCAGGACCGGCTTGCCGTCGACATCGTAGGAAAAATCCACGTGATCGAAGCGGATGCGGCCTTCCGTCATCTCCAGCTCTCCGGCATCCGGCCGGTCGTTGACGGTCGGCTGGCTGGTCATCACCGGCATGGCGTCGCGGATGGTGCCGAGCGCCCGGGTGACGGACTGGCCGAGGCCGATAAAGGCGAAGGACGAGGCCGAGAGCGAGCGGGCGATCGTCGCGGCGGCGACGAAATCGCCGACGGTGATGAAGCCGTCGACCATGCCCCACAGGCCGATGGCGAAGATCGACACGATCAGCGCGATGTTGAGATACTGCACAGCGCTGTCGGAAAGGATATAGGCGCGGTTTTCCCGGTGCTGGGTGGCGATGGTTTCGTCGATTACCCGGCGGATGGCGCCGGCTTCCGAATCCTCCGCCGCGAACAGCTTGACCATCGCGATGTTGCTGTAAACGTCGGTCATCGCGCCGGTGGCGCGCGAGGAGGCGGCCGCGACTTTCGACGAGCGTTCCAGATAGAGCGGAACTGCGATGCGGGCGACGGCGATGTTGGCGAGGATCCACACGAGTACGGGAATCGCCAACGGCCAGGCCAGCACCGCCAGCAGGGCGAAGGAGCCGGCGAACTGGATGGTGACGCGCGGAATGGTCTGCATGGCGACCATCAGCTGACGCTGCACCGACGCCGTCACCTGGGCGATGCGCGAGGCAACCTGGCCGGCGAACAGGTCCTCGAAGAAGGCCACGTCCTGGCGTTCGACCGCCTTGTGGCCCTGCCAGCGCATGGCCGCCGGCAGCAGTGTTTGCACGGTTTGGGACAGGAAGGCCGACCGCACGAAGGTCAACGCCGGGTCGACCACCGCGAACAGCACCAGAAAGAAGGTGAGCGTCCAGAAATTGTCGCGCAGGAATGCCGCCGCACCCTCGGTGGTGACACCGTCGACGATGAAGGCCAGCGCCCAGACCACGGTGAGCGCGATCAGCGCCGAGATGACGGACAACAGGCCGACGACCAGCAGCACGCCGCGAAACATACTGGCGAAGAACCAGATCAGTTTCAGCGGCCCGTCGTCCGGCAGCGGTTGCGCCGGCAGGTCGAGCGGGCGGATCAGTGTTTCGAAGGGACGAAAGATGCGGTTGGCCAGCGTCATGCCGCCTATATAGGCGCCTTGGCCGCCGGAATCATGGTTGAATGTCCGTAACCGGCTCAGCTTGCGTCGCTGCGAAGGCGATGCCTATGATGGAGGCTCCAGGGGGCGACGGTCGGGGAGAGGTCGATGCGAGACAGCAGCCGTTCGACAGACAGAACGGGCGCAATGTCCCGGCCCCCACACAATGAAAGCTGAGTCCCTGCAGGCCGGGCATTGGCGCGACATCGCGACGGCGATCCTGCTGATGGCCGGAATTCAACTCGATTTCACCGGAACGCCGGTCGTGCTGCCGCCAATGGGCGCGGAGATGAACCTGTCGTCATCGACGCTCGAATGGATCCTCAACGCCCAGCTGCTCGCCTTCGCGCCACCGGTCATCGCCATCGGCCGGCTGGCCGATCTGGTCGGACAGCGGCGGATCGCCATCGCCGGTTCGCTGCTGTTTGCCTGTACGACCGCGTTGATCGGCTTCATGTCGGACCCGGCCGCCATCATTGCCTTGAGGACCGTCCAGGGCGTCGCCTCGGCCATGGTCTGCGTGACCAGCATTTCACTGGTCAGCGTGTCCCTGGGGCCGGACCGGCAGGCGGTGGGCATGGGGCTGTTCACCGGCGGGTTTCTGGCTTTTGCGGCCATCGGTCCGCTGATTGCCGGTGCGCTTGCCGATGCGCTGTCCTGGCGCTGGCTGTTTTTCGTCAGCGGCATCTTTGCCGTGATCGGATTTGTAAGCCTCCAGTTTCTCTCGCAGCGAGAGGAACGCCCGGCCGGCGACGGGCGGTTCGACATGGCGGGTTTCGTTGTTCTGACGATCGCGATCCTGGCGCTCGTTCTGGGGCTTCAGCTTGCCGGCGATCTCGGCTGGCAGTCGCCGCTCGTCGCGCTCTGTCTGGGCGGCGGCCTTCTGCTGCTCATCGCGTTTTACGGGCTGCAGAAGCGCGTCGCCGAACCGCTGGTCGATTTCAGCCTGTTCGCCGATCGCGACTTTTCCGGCGCCTGCCTGCTGGCGTTCCTCAACAATTTTCCGGTCGCCGCGCTGACCTTTTTGCTGGCGCTCTACCTGCAGTATGTGATCGGCCTGTCGGCCCGCGCGAACGGCGTGGTGTTCCTGGCGATGATGATCCCGGTAACCGTTCTGGCGCTCTTCAGCGGTCGCGTGTTGCGCTCGCTCGGTCCGCGTCTCGCACTGTGCCTGGCCATGGGGATCATGTCGCTGTCCTTCGTCTGCTTCGGTTTCGTGCGCCCGGCTTCCGGCCTTTTGCTGCTGTTGGCGGGCCTTGCCCTGTTCGGCGCAGCCCGCGGGCTGATGTTCGGCATGGCCGGGCCGGTGGCGATGCGGTCCGTGCCGAAGCACAAGTCGGCGGCGGCCTCCGGGCTCCTGGTCTTTTCGATCAACATGGCGCTGCCGCTGGGGCTGTCGCTGACCGGTGCGTTCTTCCGCAACTGGGAGCACCAGCATCTCGGTCACATGCTGTCATTGGCCGGCTATCGGGTTACCGACACGATGCGCGACGAGATCTACGGCCTGCTGTCGGGGTCCGACGCGGCGCGGGTGCGGCTCGCCGAGCTTACCCCGGATATTGCCGAACGAGTGCACCTGGTGGTCGACCACGCCTTTGCCCACGCCTTCCGCAACGTGATGTTTCTGTTCCTCGCCCTGTCGATCATCGGCATGGTGTGCTCATTCATCGCGCATGCGCGGAATGAACCGGAGAACGCAAGCGGATAGAAAACGGTTGCCGTTGGCGCGGCGGTCAACATAAGCTCGGCAGCGACCGTTGAAGCGTGTCTGGGGGAACGAGTGAGAGTTTGGCGGCCTTTTGACCGGACCGTGTTGTGGGTGCTGCCTCTCAGCGGCCTGCTGCTCGCTGCCGGCTGCCAGGAAAAGAAGTCCGAGACACCGACGACCGCGGCGCCGAAGGTGGTTGTCGCCGAAGCGAAGACGGAAACCGTGCCGCTGTTCCTGGAACTGACCGGGCGCACGGAATCGCCCAACACGGTGTCGATCCGCTCGCGCGTCGATGGCCATGTGATGACCCGCGGTTTCACCGAGGGAGACGATGTCGGCAAGGGCGACAAGCTGTTCGTCATCGACCAGCGCCCCTACACTTCGGAGCTTGCCAGGCTTGAAGGCGAGCGCGACAGCAACCGGGCCAGTCTGGAATTTGCCAAGAAGGAAGTCGAACGCTTTTCCGTCCTGGCCAAGGACGGCACGGTTTCGCCGGAAACGCTTGACGAAAAAACAACGAGCGCGGCGGAAGCCCTGGGCGATCTCAACAGCAGCAAGGGTGCGGTGGAGACGGCGCAGGTCAATCTCGACTATACGACCGTGACCGCTCCCATTGGCGGGCGCATCGGCCGGGTCTATCAGGATGTCGGCAATGTGATTTCGGCCAACGACACCGTGCTGGTGGACCTGGTTCAGATGGACCCGCTCTACGTCTATATCAGCCCCAGCGAACGCCAGTTTCTCGAACTGGAGAAGTATCAGGCGGCCAACCCCGATCTGAAGGTGGCGATCAGTCTGATCGATGGAAGCACCCATCCGCATTCCGGCTCGCTCGATTTCTCCGACCCCGGCGTCGATCCGGCAACGGGCACGATCGCGGTGCGGGCGGTGTTTCCCAATCCGGACGGGAGGCTGCGTCCGGGCCAGTATGCGCAGGTGCAAATCGAGCTGACCGAGCAGCAGGGCCAAGTGACCGTGCCGGCCGAAGCGGTCGGCCAGGACCAGGCCGGTCTCTTCGTCTTCGTCGTCGGCAAGGACGACAAGGCCGAGATGCGCCGGGTCACGGTCGGTCGCATCCATGACGGGCAGCGCATCGTTTCGTCCGGAGTGAAAGCCGGCGAGGCGGTGATCGTGCAGGGGCAGCAGCGTGTGCGCACCGGCATGACCGTTCGGGTCGAAAAGCCGTCGACCGGGTCGGCCGGCAGCAAGGCCAGCGGCTGAATGCTGAGCCGTTTTTTCATCGCTCGCCCGGTCTTCGCCTCGGTCATCGCCATCGTCATCGTCGTCGCCGGGCTGATCTCCATCCCGTTGCTGCCGGTCGGCGAATTCCCGCAGGTGGTGCCGCCCACCGTCGTCGTCAGCGCCACCTATACCGGCGGCAGCGCCGAGGTGGTTGAGGAGGCGGTCACCATCCCGCTGGAGGAGCAGATCAACGGCGTCCAGGGTATGGTCTACATGTCGTCGACCAGCTCCAATGACGGCACGTCGACCATCACCGTGACCTTTGAGGAGGGCTACGATCTCGACATTGCCGCGGTGGACACGCAAAACCGGGTGTCGACGGCGATGGCGCAATTGCCCGACGAGGTCGTCGCCCAGGGTGTGACGGTGACAAAGGAATCAGTCGACCTCACTATGGGGGTCAACCTGATCTCGCCGGGCGGTCAGTTCGACGAACTGTTCATCTCCAACTACGCCGATATCCACATCACCGACCGGCTGAAGCGCATTCCGGGCGTCGGCACGGTGATGGTGTGGGGCGAGCGAGTCTATGCCATGCGCATCTGGCTGGACCCGGAAAAGCTGGCGAGCCTCGGCCTGACGACTGCGGACGTCTACGATGCGGTGACCGACCAGAACCAGCAGGTGGCCGCCGGGGCGATCGGCGCGCCGCCGACTGCCGGCAACCAGAAGTTCCAGCTGACGCTGACCGCCAAGGGGCGGCTCAAAAGCAAGGAAGAGTTCGAGAACATCGTGCTGGGCACCGGCGACGACAGCGCCGTCATCCGCCTCAGGGACGTGGCCCGGGTCGAACTCGGCGCCGAGGACTATTCCTTCAGTTCGACGCTCGACAACAGCCCCACCGTGGGTCTGGGCATCATGCAGTTGCCGGGCGCCAACGCCCTGCAGCTGGCGTCGCAGGTAAGCGAAATCATGGCCGAGCTGGCGCAGGATTTCCCGGAAGGGCTGGAATACACGGTCATCTACGATACCACGGAGTTCGACCGCGAAGCGATCCGCGACGTGCTGTTCACGCTGGGCCAGGCGATCCTGCTCGTCGTTTTCGTCATCGTCGTCTTCCTGCCCAACCTGCGGGCGGCACTCATTCCGGTGATCACGATCCCCGTCTGCCTGATCGGCACCTTCGCGCTGATGCTGGCGCTGGGCTTTTCCATCAACCTGCTGACGCTGTTCGGTCTGGTGCTGGCCGTCGGGCTGGTGGTCGACGACGCCATCGTCGTGGTCGAGAACGTCTCGCGGCATATCGAAAACGGCGAGACGGACGCGAAGGAGGCGGCGCGCCGCGCCATGGACGAAGTGACCGGTCCCATCGTTGCCACGTCGCTGGTGCTGATGGCGGTTTTCATCCCCGTTGCGCTGCTGCCCGGCCTCACCGGCAAGCTCTACCAGCAATTCGCCCTGACCATCGCCTCGGCCGTGGCCATTTCGGCGATCAACGCGCTGACGCTCAGCCCCGCACTGTGCGGCCTGCTGCTCGGCGGCGCCCGTCCGAAGGCGAAGATCATTCAGCGGTTCGACGCCGGATTTGCCTGGTTCACCAAGCGCTACGAGGCCGTGGTCGGCTGGTTCGTGCGGGTCTGGCAGCCGGTGGCGCTGGGCTTCGTGGCGCTGCTGGCCGGCACCATCTACATGTTCACCCTGGTGCCGACGGGCTTCATTCCCAATGAGGACCAGGGTTACTTCATCATCAGCCTGGAAACGCCGGAGGGAACGGCGCTGGGGCAGACGCAGAAGGTGGTCGATCAGGGCTATGAGATCCTGCATGCCCTGCCGGGCGTCAAGGGCGTCATCACCTTCACCGGCTTCAGCTTCCTGACCAACACGTCGGCGCCCAATCTGGGCAACCTGTTCGCCGTTCTCGAACCGTGGGACAAGCGAAGCGGCGCGAACGAGGGCGTGGCGGCGCTGATGGCCAGGGCGCAGGCGCAGTTCAACGAAGTGCCCGGTGGTGTGTTCGCCACATTCAACCCGCCGCCGATCTTCGGACTGTCGCCGGCCGGCGGTTTCCAGTTCGAACTGCAGGATACCACCGGCGGCTCGCTCAAGGATCTCGAGCTGGTGACGCGGGAGATGGTTTCAGCGGGCAACGCACGGCCGGATCTGGCCGGGCTGTTCAGCCCGTTCTCGGCGAGCACGCCGCAACTGCACATCGATCTCGACCGCACCAAGGCGCTGACCGAGGGCGTGTCGATCGGCGATGTGTTCGATGCGCTGCAGACCTTCCTCGGCGGCATCTATGTCAACGACTTCAACATCTACGGCCGGGTCTACAAGGTCTATCTGCAGGCCGATGTCGATGCGCGGCAGGCAGAGGAGGACATCGGCCGGCTCTATGTGCGCAACGACAGCGGCGGCATGGTGCCGCTGAGCGCGCTGGTGACGGTGCAGCCGCAGATCGGCGCACGCACCATCAACCACTACAACCTGTTCCGCTCGACCAGCATCAACGGGGCGCCGGGCGAAGGCTACAGCTCCAGCCAGGCGATCGCGGCGATGGACGGCCTGGCGAAGCAGGTTCTGCCGCAGGGCTACGCCTACGAATGGACGGGCAACGCCTATCAGGAGATCAAGGCCGGCAATGTCGCGCCGATCCTGTTCGCGCTGGCCGTGGTCTTCGCCTTCCTGTTCCTGGCGGCCCAGTATGAGAGCTTCGTCATGCCGCTGATGGTGCTGCTGGCAGTGCCGCTCGCCATCTTCGGAGCGCTGGTGGCGCAATGGATGCGCGGCTACGACAACAACATTTATTGCCAGATCGGGCTGGTGATGCTGATCGGGCTTGCCAGCAAGGGCGCCATCCTGATCGTCGAATTCGCCCGGCGGCGGCGCGAAGAGGGCCTGTCGATCGAGGAATCGGCGATGGAGGCGGCGCGCATCCGGATCAGGCCGGTGCTGATGACCGCCTTCGCCTTCATCCTCGGCGTCGTGCCGCTGGTGATCGCTACGGGCGCCGGATCCGCCGCCCGCCGTTCGCTCGGCACCGCCGTCTTCGGCGGCATGATCGTCGCAACCGTGCTCAGCCTGGTGCTGGTGCCGGTGCTCTACGTGGTGATCCAGCGGCTGCGCGAGTGGGCGATCGGGAAGCCGGCGGCTTCCAGCTGAGGGAGGTTCCCGGTCAGCAGCAGGAATCGGTGGCGCAGGATTGGCTGAAGCTGTCGTCGTTCACCTTGCCGCCGCGGCCGAGATAGGTCTGGTCGGACAGGTAGAAATCCGCGAACGCCTCGTCGAAATCCGATGCCACCGAACGTTCGGCCAGGCCGCTTTCCATCAACCGGTCCTGCCAGTTTTTCACCTTGGGGCGCGGGCCGATAAAATCGAAACCGGTGCGGTTCTCGATGATCTTGGCGCGGTGCAGCAGCGTCAGCCAGGCGATGTCGACCATGCCGATCGTGTCGCCGCTGAAGAAAGGTGTGTCGCCGAGCTGCTTTTCGATCCGTTCGAACGCCTTGCCGAGCTTGCCGCAGCGCTCGGTGAGCGCATCGCGGTCGGGGCTGCGCTGGGCGCTGCATTGGACGAGGTAGTTCTTGGACGCCAGGTAACTCCAGGCGCGGTCGACGGCCCGGTCCTCCGGCGAAACGTCCGGTTGCAAAGGCGGATAGGCCTCTTCAAGATATTCAACGATGGCGTCGGATTCGAACAGCGCCTTGCCGCTGTCGGTGATCAGGACGGGTACCTGGCCGTTGGGCGAAATGTCGAGAAACCATTGCGGCTTGTCCTTGAGGCTGATGAATTCGAGCTCGTAGTCGATGTTCTTGGCGGCCAGCAGCGCGGTGACGCGCTGGACGAAAGGGCAGATCTTGAAACTGATGACTTTCATGGTGGGGTCCGTTTGCTCCGTGAGGTCGGGTTGGCTCGAGTGCCGGTTCGGAGGGGTACATAATCGATGAATTTCAATAATTCAAGAGATGTTGAAATATAAAACCGACGATGCGAGTGGAGCGGGTTCGCCGATGGCAAAATCGAAGCGGGGCAAAACGCTCGAGCAGCTCGAACAGGATTGTTGGGGCGAACCGGAATTCGGTTCACACCTCGTGACCGAGTGCCACCGGCTGCGTAAGGTGCCGATCGGCGAATTCAGGCGTGGTGATTTTACGACCCTCGGATAACCTGTATCACTCGATGTCCTTGGTGTTCACCGGGTGATAGCCCGGACCCACCACCAACGGCTGGTTGGGCACGATGTCGTCGCTGACATTCGAGCTGATGGAGAAATCATGGTGCCAGAAGGGCTCCTTCGTTCCGGCGCTCAGGAGCTGCAGCGATACCTGGTAGGGGACGTCCGCCTTGACGCCGCGCATCGACGGGCTGCGCACGGATATGCTGCGGTCGGGCAGACCGATCTGGCGGATGACGACGAAGGGCGTGTCGCCGGCAGGGTTTTCGAATGTGACGACGAGGGTGCTGCCGACCGGAATCGGTTTTTCCGGGACCGCGGTGAAACCCATATAGACGTCCGAAACCCGGTAGTTGAAAATGAAACTGCCGCCGAGAACCTTCAGATAGGGCCGCTTCGCCGGATCTTCGCGAACCAGCAGGAAGACCGCGAGCAGAATCACGCAGATCGCCGATATCCAGACCGTCAGCCGGCCCAGCCTGATCTCGCCATGCATGCAGCCGATCCCTTGAATCCGATCCCACCGGTTGCCGGACGCAACCTCACGGCCGCCAACTCTTGCGAGCATAGCCCGTTCCACGCGGCATTCCAGAGCCTTTGCGGCCTGACGCCACCGGTGCCGGGCCGCTTTGCCCTTGCCTTGCCCCTGCGGTTTCGGCTATCTGCGTGATCACGCCAGCCGCCAGCCAACGAACTTCTTTTCGCCTGCCGCAACCGGGAGCCGTGTCATGGATTCGCGCGAGGTCGCCGCCCATTGGGAAAACAATGCCGAGACCTGGACGCGAACCTCGCGGGCCGGCCACGACGTCTATCGCGATCTGCTCAACACTCCGTCGTTTCTGGCGATGCTGCCGCCGGTGGACGGGCTCGAGGGGCTCGATGTCGGCTGCGGGGAGGGATCGAACACCCGCATGCTGGCGGAACGGGGCGCGCGCATGACCGGCATCGACATCGCGCCGACGTTCGTCAGGCATGCGGGCGAGGCCGAGGAACGAGACCCACTCGGCATCGACTACCGGGTGGCCGATGCGCTGGCGCTGCCCTTCGGCGATGCCCGCTTCGATTTCGCCACCGCCTTCATGTCTTTGATGGACATGCCGGATCAGGAGCGGGTGCTGGCGGAGGTCCACCGAGTGCTGCGACCCGGCGGCTTCCTGCAGTTTTCCATCCTGCACCCGTGCTTCGTTCCGCCGACGCGACGCAATGTGCGCGACAACGACGGAACCGTGCGGGCGGTCGAGGTCGCCGATTACTTCGATGAAATGGACGGCCGGGTCGACACATGGCTGTTCTCCGATATCCCGGAGGCCGAACGGGCCAGTCTCGAACCGTTCCGGGTGCCGCGCTTCCACCGGACGCTGAGCCGCTGGGTGGAGATGCTTTGCGGCGCCGGGTTCGTCATCCGGCAATTCGGCGAGCCGCGTGCTTCCGACGAGGCGGCACGGCAAAGTCCGACCGTGGCCGACACGCAAGTGGCGCCGATCTTCCTCCAGGTGCGCGCGGGTAAACCCGACTGAGGTTCTAATCGGAATCGGGATCGTCGAGGCGGGTCAGGACGCATGTGGCGTTCAGATGAATGTTGGTGGTCTCCAGCCGGTCGGGGCCCAGGCTCTCGTATTTGTGCGGCACATTCGCCGGACCCATCAGAACATCCCCGGCCTGCGCCTCTATCTTGCGGTCGCCGATCGTGAAAAGCGCCCGGCCCTTGCGAACGATAAAGACCTCGTCATAGTCGTGGACATGCCAGGTCGGTCCGACGCCGATCTTGTCCTGAACATAGAACAGGATGGTCAGATCGGTGCCGAGCTCGCCGCTTTCGATCTTGCCATTCCACACGCCGGGGTCGTCGGCCCAGTCGGACCAGTGCAGCGCGATCGGTTCTTTCGTCATTGCAGTGACCTCGTTCGTTCGCCAGACATGCCCCAACCGATGCTCCGTTGGCTTGTTTCGGCGGTGCTGCCGGCAATGAACTCCTATTTCGTGTTGCCGCGCAACCATTTCGGCAATTCGAAGCGCGCATCCACATAGGGTTCCGGTGCCACCAGAGCGTGTTCGCGGTCGGCCCCGCGGACCTGGTAGAACAAATGCGGGATGCCCAATGACGGATCGTGAATGGCGTCGGGGTAGGGGATCGCAGCCTGCCAGTCCCGGTGATAGTGGATGGTGCCCGACACGCTTCGGTAGATCGTGCTTTTGAGCATCTCGGCGACGCGCCGGTTGGTCTCAAACTCGCCAGGACCCCCGGAGCCTCCAGCGAGCGCAACAGCCGAGGCATAGTGGTGCAGGGACGTGTAGGGCTGGCAGCCGACCTCAGGTGTTGCATCGGGGCCGAACTTTTCCCGGTAACGCTGGGCAAAGCTGCGACCCAGGTCGTCGCGCGGCAGTCCGATTACCGTGCCGACGATCACCCCTTCGCCCTTGTCGCCGACGATATCGGCAAAGGTGCGATGCAAGGCTCCGTACTGGAGATAGAGAAGGCTTGGGATCGGGTCTTCCATGAACTGCAGGTGAAAGTTGGCCAACTCGCCGGCATAGAACTGGGTGTTGGCCAGAACGCCGGGATCGAGGCGACGTATCTCTTCAAGCAACGGCCGCCAGTCGGGGGTTGGAGATCTCACCACCTTGGGGCCGAAAACCAGGTTCCAGCCGAATTGCTGCGAAGCGGACGCCATCGCGTTGGCGATGACGATGCTGTAGGGCTTGGCGCCCGAAATAATGGCGATCCTGTTGTTGCGGGGCTGCCAGTGGCCGGAGTCGCGCAGCCACGAAATGAATTTGATGAAGCCCTGGCCGTACCAGTACTCGGCCGGATCGCCCATGAAGCAACCGAAATAGCGATCCGGATCGCTCATGACGGTATCGTGGTGCTGAAGCAAGGTATTGTGGTGGATGTAGACGATGCCGGCGTCCGCTATGGGCTCGTATTCGGAATTCTGCGGTCCAATGTTGTAGCCGTTGATGATCGCGTGAACACCGTGCTGTTCGATGAGGATGCGGCTGGCGCGCACAACCTCCTCTGCCGTTTGCCGACCGGTATCGACGAAAATGGGCTTGGCCTCGCGTCCGAGAATGCCGCCTCGGCCGTTGATTTCCTCGGCGGCTAGCGTCAATCCGTTGCGGAATTCCCGTCCGTCAGCAGCGGACGGCCCGGTGAGCGGTACCATGCTCCCAATGGGAATTGCGTCATCGTCTCGCTTTGCCAACTGGCTTCCTCACTCCAGACTAGTCTGACTCGAGTCCTGTTTCCCGCCCATCCTCGGCGTTAGCCGTGATCCGGGACTGAGGCATCGTCACCGGAAACATCGGTTTTGAACTCCCGCACGAGTTCCGGCTCGTAAAGAACGTTGTGCATCATGACGCGCAGGCTGGGCGGGCTGACGGGCTTGATCAGTACCGGGAAGCCGTCCTGCCGAATGCTCTCGATCAGCTGCGGGTTCGTATCCGCGGTTACCACGATGGCCGGGCACTTGCTGCCGAGACCCTGTCGGATCTGCTTGACAATGTCGGTTCCCTCAATGCCGCCGCGCAGGCGGTAGTCGCTGATGACGATGTCAGGGGGATCGTCGACTGTTTCACAAAAGGCGTCGATATCGCCGAACGTGTTCAAACTGGAGACAACGATTCCCCAGCGCTCCAGCAGTTCGATCAGCGCATCGCGCAGGTTTTCGTCGTCCTCCAGCACCAGTGCGGACAGCCCGTTGAATTCTCCACCGATCCGCTCGTTGATTTCCGGTTCGCCAATGTCACTGTGCCAGACGTCGCCGAGCGGCAGCTTTATGGAGAAAACCGATCCCTTTCCGAGTTCCGAGCTGACCGAGATGGGATGCTCCAAAACGTCCGCGAGCCGTTTGGAGATGTTCAATCCCAGACCGAGGCTGTGTCGATGTTTGGCCTGCTCGGACGATACGCGGAAGAACTCCTCGAATATCGCATCCCTGTGCTGGGGGGCTATCCCGGCACCCGAATCGCGAACCTCCAGCCTGATGCCGTGGCCGTCGCGGCGACAGCCGACGATCACTCCGCCCGTTTCGGTGTATCGGATCGCGTTGCTCACGAAATTGCTGACGATTCTCTCCAGCAGCGCGCGATCGCTGACGACGGCGAATTTTGACGGAACCAGGCGGAACTGCAGCCCCTTTTCGGCGGCCTGGTGGCGATACTGGACATCGAGGCGTTCCAGCAGGCTGGCAAGCTGAAATGTCGTTATTCTCGGTGTGACCTTGCCCGCATCAAGTTGACCGATGTTGAGCAGCGCGCCCAGCAGATCCTCCATAATGGAGACCGAAACGTCCATCGCATGCAGCAGGTCGGCCCGGTGCTCGTCATCCTCGGCCGACATGCAGTTGTCGATGAGAATTTTGAGCGACGCGAGGGGCTGACGCAGATCGTGATTGGCGGCGCGCAGAAAACGCGATTTGGTCTCATCGGCGGCGCTGGCATCGTCCCGCGCCTTCTGCAGCTCGCGCTGATCCCGCTTTGCCAATGTTATGTCCCGGACAGCGGCGATAACGCCGCCCTCGGGCAGCGACCAGCGCTCGATTACTTCGGTCGTGCCGTCACCGAACATGTATTCGCTCGGCTGGCCATCCCGGTGCGCCTGCAGTTCCTTGGCAATCCAGGATGCTTCCGTTTCCCGTTGTATCAGCAAACCGGATTTGATCAGGGTCGACAGGAAGTCGGCAAGCCCGAGCCCATTTGAAAGGTCGACGCCGCCGACGCCAAATCGCTGCCGGAAAGCGCTGTTGCAGAACCGCAGCGTTTCGTCATTCGTCCACACCGCAATGCCGTAGCCGAGCGAGTCGAGTTTTCGGCTCAGGTTGACGGCGTCATCGCGGGCGGTGTCCGGACTGTTCGAAACGGCCAAATCCTGTCTAGCCTCCGTGCGCAAGGTCCTGCGCGTTCTTTACAGCGAAATGGATCGCCTCTTCCCGATTCTCCAAATCGAGCTTTTGCATTGCATTTCGCAGATGCACGCGGACCGTTTGTGGGCTAATCGCTAGTTGCGCCGCAATTTTCGAAACCGGTGTTCCTTCGCCGATACGCGAAAGGATATCGCGTTCCCGGCTAGTCAAAACATCTATATTTTTGTTTGCCGACGAGCCGGCTTCCTGCCGGGTCCCTGCAGCAGGGGCACGATTCGACTGTTCAATGATCTCACGCGGAAAGGAAACCTCCCCGGAAATGACCCTGGTCAGCGACCGGATGATTTCGTCGGCGCCCGCGGTTTTGGGAATATAGCCGATGACCCCGTGTCCGATCGCCTTGAGCACACGCTCCGGGTCGTCGTGGATGGAGATGACGACGATGGGAATGTGGGGGTATCGGGTGCGCAGCAGTTGCAGGCCCTCAAACTCCTGAAAACCCGGCATGATCAGATCGATGAGCATGAGGCCGATACCCGGCTCTGCCTCCAATATTGCCAGAGCCTCCCGGAAGTCAGCCGCTTCGACGGGTTGATAGTTGCGACTGAGTTTCTTGGTTACCTGCTTCAACGACTCGCGGACCACCCAGTGGTCATCCGCGATCAGGATCTTCATTGATTTGGGGGCTCCGCGGTCGGTCATCTCTTACGCCATCCGGTCAAGTGCGAATCGGAATCTGGTGACTTCGCTACGCACTTTAGCACTTCCCCGGGCTCGAACACGGTATCGAATTGGCAAACGTCCTTCCCCGGTCGTTTGCAACCATATTGCAGTCACCCATGATCGCAAGTCCGTTTAGGCGGTTTCATCCGACGAAAATCCGTTCTCTATCATGCGCTTGCTTCATGGTTCGAATAAATGATCTAGAAAAATCGGTTAGGTCCCTATTGACACTATTCTAAACGTTCCGGTATGTCTAGCTGAATTCGCTAGATGTTTAGGCTATTCAGCTAGACGAATTTGCGGGGTGCAGCAACGCGGCTGCTTTGGCTCGTTGCCAATCCCGCGGCCAATGGCCGGGAGGACAATTGTCATGAGGGAGGAGACCGATCGATGACCAAGTTCAAACCAACCCGCCGAACCGTGTTGAAATCGGCCGCTGCAAGTGGAGCGGCACTGGCGCTGTCGGGGCTGCCGGCCCCTTGGGTGCGGCGCGCGAATGCATCCGACAAAATCTTGCTGGGCGTTCCGTCTTCGCTGTCGACGCCCTACGGCGTTGCCGACGATACCGATCACCTGAACGGCACGATCCTGGCGCAGGAAGAGATCAATGCCGCCGGCGGCATCCTCGGCAGGGAACTGGAGCTGTTCGTCCCGGACGTCGACAAGCTGTCACCGGAAAGCTGCCGGCAGACAATCGCCGCCTGTATCGACAAGAAGGTTCACGCGATCTCCAACGCGTTCCTGTTCGCGCCGATCCCGGCGATGGACGAGTCGGCGAAATACAAATGTCCCTATCTGCAGGGCAATACGCAGCGCAATGCGACGGAGGCCTACAAGGCCGACCCGGAGAGATACAGCCATGTCCTGCAGACCGATCCTTCCGAGGTGAACTACGGCTGGACCTATCCGCTGTGGCTTCAGGAAATGGAGCGCGTCCAGGGCTGGAAGCCCAAAAACAGGAAGATCCACATCGTCGCCGAGCAGGTCGGGTACAACCAGACCATTCTGAAAGCCGCCAGGGAGGCCATCCCGAACTACGATTTCGAATTGGCGGAAGTGACGGACATCCAGTACCCGGTCAATGACTGGGGTCCGGTCATTCGACGGCTGAAGGAGGTCGACGCCGGGGCGATCATGATCGACCACTGGGTCGCTGCCGAATACGCCGCGTTTTGCAAGCAGTTCGTCGCCGATCCCGTTCCCGGTTCGCTGGTGTATCTGCAATACGGCCCGTCGCAGCCGGAGTTTCTCGAACTGGGCGGCCGCGCCACCGAGGGTTTTTGCTGGAGCACGGTGCTGGGCGTCTATGGCGACCAGATCGGCCAGGATTTCCGCAAGAAATATCTCACGCGGTTTCCGGAGTTCGAAGGCAATATGGGCCTCGTCTACACCGGCAACGGATACGACATCGTCCAGTATCTCAAGCGGTCATGGGAGGCCACGGGCGATCCCGAGGATTTTGCCGCGAATGTCAGCTGGATCCGCAACAACCCCTATCGCGGCGTCTGCGGCATGATGGACATGAACAACGAGTATCAGGAGGCGCTGCATTACCCGGACAACGGTTTCGGCAACCAGGCCACCGAGCTCGAGAAGGGCATGAGCCAGCTCTTCGTTCAGGTGCAGGATGTGCAGCACAAGATCATCTGGCCGAACGAAATAGCCGAATCGAAACTGCGACCGGCGCCCTGGTGGTAACGGTCGGGTCATGAGGGAGGGCGGGGCTATGTTGGCCAGCCGTCATAGTCCCATCCCCTTGTTCTCCTGTGAGCATCTTTCACTGGACCTGGGTGGGCGCGAGGTCCTGACCGATATCGGGTTCGAGATCTATCCGGGCGAAGTCCTCGGCATTATCGGACCGAACGGCGCGGGAAAGACCAGTCTGCTGGAGATTCTGTCGGGCCGCTATACGCCCAAGACAGGCGATGTCTTCTTCAAGGGAGAATCGATCAAGCATAAGCGGCTGTTCGAGCGGGCACGCGCCGGAATCGGACGCACCTATCAGACGCCGGTCGTTTGCGAGGATCTGATCGTCGGTGAAACCTTCAAGGCCGCCAGGCAGGCTTACAAGCCGTATCTGACCCGTTTCGATGCGGAGTACGGCGCCTCCCTGGTCAATTTTGTCACCGATTACGACACGCCGAACGCGCAGCTCAAGACGTTCGAACGAAGGAAATTGCTGCTCGCCAATCTGCTGATGCGGCAGCCCGAAATCCTGCTGATGGATGAGCCGGCCGCAGGCCTGATCAACTCGGAGATCGACGAGATCGACCAGATCCTGCGCATGCTCTCCAAGGAGATGAACATCGCGGTGGTGATCGTCGAGCATCGCATCGAGCTGCTCGACACGATTGCGGACCGGGTGATCGTCATGGACGCGGGCGAAGTGATCGCTTCGGGCAGGCTGAGCGAGGTGATCTCCAGCCCGGCCGTGCGCGCAGCCTATTTCGAAAACAGCTGAAGGACCGGGTGGGGCGCCGCATGACGGAAATATTGAACATCAAGGGACTGTCGGCAGGTTACGGGCCGCTTCGAGTAATCCACGATCTCGATCTGATCATCAATGCCGGCGAGCGCATCGGGCTTGTCGGTCTCAACGGACACGGCAAGACGACGCTGTTTTATGCCGTCGGAGGGCTCACCGGCTGGCAGCGCGGTTCGATCGTGTTCAATGGCAGGCAGATCGGGCGCACGCGAAGTCAGGGCCCCGGCCGATACACCCATCACATCGTCAGACTCGGCATGGCGATCATGCCACAGGGCGACGAGATCTTTAACGGTCTGACCGTCGAAGAGCACCTGGACAGCGGCGCCTTCAACCCGGGAGGCGTGGAGAACGCGCAAGCGCCGCAAGGAACAGGTGCTGGATCTGTTCGAGCCGCTGCGCAAGCTGATGAACACGCCCGTCGGCCGCCTGTCCGGTGGTGAAAGGCGCATGGTTTCCATCGGCCGCGGCCTGATGGCCGACGCCAAACTCTATCTCGCCGATGAGCCGTCTCTCGGCCTCGCGCCGAAAATCGGAATCAGCGTCATGGAGGCGCTGCTCAAGATCGATCTTCGGAACTCGGCAATGCTCATTGCCGAGCAAAACGTCGCCCTGCTCGAAGGCAAGGTCGACAAGATCATCGGCATGCACGCCGGCAAACTAAAGGGCGAAGCGTCCTCCGCGCTCAGCCTGAGTTCTCACTGACGGGTTCGCAATGGACATCACCTTCATATTGACGAATGCCATTGTGGTCGCCTGTATCTACGGCCTGGTCGCAATCGCGGTTTCCATAACCTGGTCCAGCCTCGGGCTGATCAATCTGGGTTACGGGTTCATTTTCTCGTTTGCGGGCTACGGCGCCTATGTGGTGTCGCGGATGATCAGCGATAATCCTCTTATCGTCGCATCCGCCGGCGTTTTGACCGGCGCGCTGGGCGGGGTCATCATCTGCCTCCTGGTCTTCATCCCGCTGCACGACAAACCCAACTTCACGGTTCGCGGCATGACGGCGACGTTGGCGATCAGCCTTGTCGGGTCGCAGGGCCTGCTCTGGTGGTTCGGCCCGCGTTCCAAGGCGTTGCCCGAGATCTTCGGTTACTGGAAAGTGTCCCTCGGCGATATCGTTCTGACATCGGACAAAATCGGCATCGTGGTCTGTTCCATCATCATGCTGACCATTGTGATGATGTGGATGAAATCCAGCCGCCGCGGCCTTGAAATCCGGGCAATGATGATGAACCCGCATGCGGCGTCGATCGTGGGAATTGGGATTCGCAGCACCGGCGTCTATGTGATGGCGGTGACCGGAGCCATGGGCGGACTGGCGTCGGTGCTGCTTTCCCAGACCTACTACGTTGCACCGTTCAGCGGACTGACACCACTGATCAAGGGCGTGAGCATCGCCTTGTGTGGAGGGCTCGGCAGCGTGCAGGGCGCGATCATCGCAGCCTTGATCCTGGGCCTCACGGAAGCGCTGACGTCAAGACTGCTCGGGGGGCAATACGTCCTGATTACCCAATTCCTCGTCATCATAACCATTCTGATCATCAGACCGCGCGGCATCGCGGGTCTGTTGGACAAGGGCCGCGAACAATGAGCGAAGCGAAACAAGACTGCGACCGGTATCTGTGGCGCAATCCCCTCGCGGTCTGGGGCGCCAAGGGCGGGAATTATGAAGTGCCGACCATCCCGGTTCCGGACCCGCGCCAGGTTTGGGATGAAAACACCGCCTACAAGGTCCCGACCCACAAGGTCGGCCGGCTGAAATACTTCCACATATGGTCGAGCCACGGCGCTCGCCTGTGGCGGCGTCTGCGCTACTGGCCGACCCGGCGGACGCTGCTCAACATTCGCGGACGTTACAATCGCAAGACACTGAAGGCCGAGAAGAAGATCCTGGATCGGCGGCCGATCTACTGGGTCATTTGCCTGATGATGCTGGCGGTCGCTCCCTTCCTGTTTCCGCAAAGCATGGAAAACACGCTCCTGACCGCCGGAGCCATATTCGGCATCTTTGCCGCGATCAACGTGTGCTGGACCCTGATCATCGGAACCGCGAGCATTTTCTCGCTCGCGACCTACGCCGTGGTCGGAGTGGCGGCGTTCATCACATCCTGGCTGTCGATCAACTACGGGGTTCCCTGGTGGTATCTGCCGCCGATCGGGGCTGCCATCGGCTTGCTCTTCGGCGGGCTGATAGCGCTGCCGGCCATGCGGCTCGACGGTTTCTACTACGCGCTCCTCACGCTCGGGCTGAACGAGCTGTGCCGGGTTTACTTCACCACGTCCAAGCAATTCGGTTCGGCCTCGGGCGGCCTTTACGGGGCGTCGACCTATATCAACCCCGACTGGTCGCCGCAGATCCAGTCGCTGGTCTCCTATTATGGAGGTTTCCTGTTGCTGCTGGCGGCGCTTGTCCTGTTTCGCCTGATCAACGGCAAGCGGCTGGGGCGGCTGCTGCGGATGGCGCCGGAAAAGCGCGAGGCGTTCGCCGAGGCAACCGGTGTCGACTACAAGCGCGCACGGGTCACGATCTTTCTCGTTACCTCGATCGCACTGGGCTTTATCGGCGGCTTCTACACCGCCCATTATCGCGGTGTTGCGTTTTCCATTTTCAGCTTCGATACGGTGCTGCTCGGCCTCGCCATGCTGACGATCGGCGGCATCGGCAGGGCCGAAGGGGCGGTGGCAGGCACGCTGATCGTCGTCGTGCTCGACAAGGTCCTGCTCAATCTCGGTCCGATCCGCCACATCATGATCGGCGGCCTGATGTTGGGCGTGGTGCTGTTCCTTAACAACGGTCTCTACGGAATGAAACAGCAGTTCCGGGCATGGCGCGACAAGAAGAAGGGTGAATGGCGGTCATCGCGCACCGAAAAGGGCGGTGAGGCGCTGCCGGAAGAGGCGACAGAGATCGATGACAAGGACGAACTCTATCACCGGCGTTTCGACAAGATGCAGCGGGATTTCCTCAAGACGCTCGTCTGTGAGGAGATCATCAACGAGCACAGGGCGAAACCGCTCGGACAGCACAGTGAGGCGCTGGAACGCCTGCTGCTCTATTTTCGCCGTGCCCCGCAGGAAGACAAATATGCGCTGCACCGTGCCGGCCCGCAGGGTCCGTACAAGCTGATCGCATTCTCCGGCGTGCGCGGAACATCGCCGCGCGTCGTCGAAGACCGCGAGTATCACTCCGTCGACGAAGCCTATCACGCGGTGTTCATGCGCCGCGTGCACGACCTGCTGGAATCGTAAGCGGCTGACAACCCTTTGAACGGGAGCAGGAACCGAGATGCATCAAATGGCCGATCCATCAACCCAGGGCGAGCAGGTTCAAAACAAGGACGATCTGTATCGCGAGTTCTACAACGGGATGCAGATGAAATACCTGCGGTCCGTCGTCTGCGGGGAAATCATCGAAGAACATCGGCGCAAACCGTTGGGGCAACACAGCGAACCGCTGGAGAGGCTGCTGTTGTTTTTCCGCCGTCTGCCCAACGCCGGCAAGCTGGTCGTCAAAAGGGACGAGACGGCGGGTTGTTTTCGAATTGCCGCGCTTTCGGGTGAGAGAGGCAGGGCGCCGACCCTCGTTGAGGATCGGCGATACGCAACGCTGGACGATGCCTATCACGGCATTTTCCTCAGGCAGATCGACGAGTTGATGGGGGCCGAAAGTGGCTGAGAAGAAGATATTTGGATACGCCAGCAAGATCTCCGTGAAGCAGGGACAGATTATCGACTTTCATGTCAATGCTGACGGAACGGAGACGGCTGACGCGCAGCTTGTCCGTCTCATTCACGGTGACGAGCATCTCGAAGGTCCCGGCTACATGGAGGAGGAGATCGACCATCCGATCAACGGTACCTGGTCGGTCGAAAAGCAGTTCACCCAGCTGGGTTCGTTTCTTCGTGTTGATGATCCCGACAACAAGCTCGCCATCGACGGCAAGCTCTCGCTGTTCTGCTACATCTATCCGACCGTGCCTCGAAAAGGCATCCGCCAGACCCTTCTGGGACGCTGGGACACGCGGACCAACGAGGGGTACGCGCTGGGCATCAACAAACGGGGCCATCTGGAGTTTTGGGTCGGCGACGGGACCGAAGTCGATTATGTGGAGGCCGAGATGCCGCTACAGGAGCGCGTCTGGTACTTTGTCGGTGCGACGTTCGATCCGGAAAGCGGAAAGGCGACGATCCACCAGATCGGGGTGATGAACCGCTATAATTCGCTGATCGGCAAAGTGGTTCCGCTCGACCTCAACTCCCACGTCGAGATGACATTTCGATTCCGCCAGAAGAACCGTGCGGACGTGCCGTTCCTGATTGCCGGCGCGCGGGACAATCACGAACTGCGCGGCGATTTTGTCAGCGATCTCTATTTTGGAAAGATCGACAGGCCGTTTGTCTGCAATGCGATCATCGATCGCGAGCAGGTGGATCAGATCGCCGCTGGCGGCAAACCAGAGGCAAGCGCGATCGGTGCCTACTGGGACACCGCCGCGGGCTATTCGGAATCCGGCATCAGCCACACGGTGTTCGACAGCGGACCGCATCGGCTGGACGCGCGCGGCGTCAATCATCCGGTCCGCGCCATGACCGGCTGGAACTGGAACGGCAAGGACGATTGCTTTCGTCTTGCGCCGGAACAGTTCGGCGGCATCGAATTTCATCCCGAGTCGGTGACCGACTGCAATTGGGATGTCACCAATTCCATGGAGATTCCGGCCGGCCTTAAAAGCGGCGTCTACGCGATCCGACTTCGCGTGGGCACGGGGCGCGGGCTTGGAGAAGAGTATATCGTCTTCTTCGTTCGTCCCGCGAAACCATCGGCGAAGCTGTGTTTCCTCGTGCCGACCGGCAGCTATCTGGCCTATGGCAATGAGAGCCTCAGTTTCGACGCCCACATCATCCAGCCGATGACCGGACAGCCGCCGGTCATCACGGATATCGACATCGAAACCTACGAACACCGGGAATTCGGACTGTCCACCTATGACAGCTTTGAGGACGGTGCCGGCGTCTGCTTCTCGTCCTACAAACGGCCGGTGATCAACATGCGGCCGAAGTATCGCATGTCGAGCATGAACATCACGTGGCAGTTTCCCGCCGACCTTTCGATCGTCGCCTGGATCGAGCACTGCGGTTACGAGTGCGACTTCATCACCGACGAGGACCTTCACCGCGAGGGTCTCGATGCGATTGCCCCGTACAATTGCGTCATCACAGGCACGCATCCGGAGTATGTTTCGGAAAAGATGCTGGACGCCCAGGAAGACTATGTCGCTCAGGGAGGACGGCTTATCTATATGGGCGGCAACGGTTATTACTGGTGTATCGGTTTCGACGAGGAAGAGCCGGCCTGCATGGAAGTTCGCAAACTCGATTCCGGCATGCGGGCCTGGGCGGCGAAACCCGGCGAACATTACCTTCAGACAACCGGCGAAAAGAGCGGGCTGTGGCGCAATCGCGGACGAGCACCGCAGAAACTGCTGGGTGTCGGATTCATCGCCGAAGGCTTTGAAACCTCTGCACCGTTTCGAAAGATGCCGGATTCGTTTCACCGGACCGTGTCGTGGATCACGGAAGGCATCGAGGGCGAGATCATCGGTGACGAGGGGCTCGCCTATGGTGGTGCCGCCGGTGTCGAGCTCGACCGCTACGATCTTTCGCTCGGCACGCCGCCGCACACCAAGATCATCGCCTCATCGGGTGGGCACAGTGACAATTATGTGCTCGTCACCGAGGAATTGCTGTACGCCTATGCCGGCCTCGTGGGCTCGCTCGATTACCGGATCAGGGGTGACATCGTCTACTTCACCGCACCCAATGACGGCGCTGTATTCAGCACCGGATCGATCGCCTACGGTCAGGCATTGCCGGCCAACAATTTCGATAACACTGCGTCCAGATTGCTGAAGAACGTCGTCGACGCCTTTATCAAGGACGGAAAGCTGCCCGGCGGACACTGGACGGTTGAGGAGAAGCAATGGCGCTAGCCTCTGGCGGCTGAAACAGCTGGGGAGGCCCGCCGCCAAGACGGAGCCTCGTCCACCGGCCGAAGGATGTCGCTTTTTTCGCGGCAAAGTAGGGCGCAAATATGAGTGAAATTCGTTCATCTTTATCCCCGACTTATTGAATTCTGTTTCCGCAAAGTTTGCCTATCATCCTCCCAGTTGGTGAGGATCGCATGCGACGCAGCAGACGGAACAGAGAGGCACGGCAAATTGTCGCCCGCCCGGAACCGGCGATGGGTGGCCGGTTTGCCCCGTTGCCTGCTTCGGCCTGCTCCCAGATCATCGATGCGGCCTTTGCGATCCTAGAGCGGATCGGCATTGCCGGCGCCCCGGACGACATTCGCGCCCTTGCCCTGGCGAACGGCGCCACCGAGCGCGGCGACCAGCGGATCGTCATGTCCCGGACGCTGGTCAAAGACATTCTGGCGAACGCCTGCCGACGGGTCGAGCTGCCGGGATACGACCGCGACCGCGGCATCGAGATCGGCGGCGGGCGCGTGCATATCGGCACCGGCGGGGCGGCCGTGCAGGTGGTGGAATCGGACGGGCTGACCTTTCGCGACAGCACGCTGGCGGATTTGTACGACCTGATGCGCATCGTCGACGCCTGCGACAACATTCACTATTCGCTGCGTCCCGTCGTTGCGCGCGATCTGACGGACCCGCTGACGCTCGACGTCAACACCGCCTTCGCGGCGATGAAGGCGACGTCGAAACCGATCGGCACGAGTTTCTTCGAGCCGGCCAATGTCGCACCGGTGATCGGCCTGTTCGACGCGGCTCTCGGTGGCGATGGCCGCTTCCGCGCGCAACCCTTCTGTTTTGCCGCGATCTGCCACGTGGTGCCGCCGCTGACGCTGGCCGAAGAGGCCTGCGCGGTCATGCGGGAGTGCGTGCGGCA
>OZ001229.2:0-317123 GCA_963921345.3 Rhizobiaceae bacterium
AAGCAATGCAGCCACTGTCCATGGATTGTGGTTTCGGGAGCACGTTATTCAGGCTGAACGGTCTCGATGTTTTGCCCTATTGTCGCGTTGACAGAACCAATGGCGAAGCCGGCTCATCATGTTGCGAAACAGATTGAGCATTATCATGTGTTCGGGAATACCGTGTTCCAGTTGGACATGGAGGTGCTGAAGAATAGTCTTAGATGGCTGGGATGAAGATGCCATCCGACATGCCGCGCCTGAAGGGTTTCCGATTTCCCCGGGAGATTATCGCTTACGCGGTTTGGGCCTACCATCGATTTGCCCTGAGTAGGCCTAAACGAACCGAAGCTGCGAAAACGGCCAACTTGTGGAACAATCCCGGAACATGATTGACGGAAGCGCCGGTGCTCTTGGAGAATTGCCCCGCGATTTTAAGGAGTGGCAATGCGTTTTCAGATTTCGCGGCAAGTATTGGCCGAAGATTGGAGCCTTTCGTTTTCAGATATCGAATTTGTGAACACCAAGCCCGCCGTTTCAAGGCTAGGCGTTGCGTTTCAGTTGAAGTTCTTTTCTGCCAACGGCTATTTTGCCACTCATGGGACTGAGCTTCCGGAAGAGGCGATATCCTATTTGGCCGACCAAGGGGTTCTACGCTCAAACCCGCGAAATTTTTGAACCGCACAAATCGGCACAGACGGGAGCCCGGTATTGGGCGCTTGCCTAGAGATTTCATGCCACGAACTTTCCCTAAAACGATGTTTGGCTCTGACTCCGGCAGGCACTGCAGGCCGGGCATTTGCGGTGCTCGGGAGCTGGTTACTTTCCCGAAAAAGGTTCTTTTAGGGAAAGTCGACCTGAGACCCTGAAGATTTCAGCCGGACCGGCAAAAGCAACCGTTTCAGGTAGTCGCCAGTCGCGCAACATACCTTGGAAATAGGCTTTTCAAAAATTTCGCGGGTTTGAGCGTAGAACCCCGGGTTGGCCAATTTTGCAGCCTCGGTTCGATGAGGCCAAGCAGGGAAGCGCCATGTCGGGAAGCGCCATCGAAATCCTGACCGTTGGTCTGGCAATTTTCCTGATCGCCCTGATCCTGATCGGTGCCTTCGGGCGCCTCTAAGTTTTCGTGTAACCCGACCCTGAACTCGTCACATCTCATCCGGAAAAGATTGTGGTCCAGCGACGGGGAAGCCTTGCGCTCCATCAGACGTTGACGACATCTGAAACCTGCACCTTACCGGCGGAGATCATAAGCGCTATGCTGTGACGCATTGGGCATCGGTCCTAATCTTGGCGTCCAGGCAAAATGCCAAAATGCCGAAGCATGCGTTGGATCTGTCGAGTAGGGCCGGCAGCGGTTTGCTCACCATCAAGGAACGGGTGCGGCAGGCCGATGGACGAAAACCACGACGATCTGGACGATGTCGATATCGACGACCTGATCGGGACACTGGATGAATTGTTCCCGCGGGGCAGGTGGTCCTGCCCAATGGCGCGGCGCTGTGCCTTTGATGGTACAGTTCACCCGTTGAATAGGCACTCGAATGGCGTATGGGCGTCCTGCCTTTATCGGTTGTCAGCTACGGTGCGCATAGGCATTTGTCAGTTTCCGCCGCAGGTCTGAGATAAAGCCGGCGGAAATTGGTTCGTCATGGGCGATCGAGTGCCAGAGGCCAACTTCGTTGACATAGGCGCGCATTGTTTTCAATCCTTATTCAAGCTGATCCCAGGTCAGACCCATGGCCTCTGGCCGGATGTCAAGGCCAATGCGGGAGATAGTATCCAGCATATCTTCGGCCCGATCCTCGTGGAGCATCGAGCCGACAACGACGCCAAGTCCGACCGGTTGTCCGTGCAGGAACTTTTTTCCGGTGATCTTCTCAAGCGTGTAAAACAGGAAGTGGTCGGTGCCCTCGATATGGCGCGGGCACCATCCGGCACCGTGGTAGCTGGTACCCCATTTCAACCCGTCGACCAGCACTTCGATGCCTCGGTCGTTCATCGCGCTGATATTGTCGACGTTCTCAACGATGCGCCGGACCTTGTCGAGCGATTGCCGGGCGAGGCCTTCATTATAATGCCACTTTTCTTCGATCCTTCCTTCGCGCTCGGCGTATCGCCAGTCGAGAACACCGGTGTGAAAACAGAGGATGTCGCCAATCCCCGACCAATTGAGCGCTGGCGGGCAGGCGGCGAGGACGTCGTAGTCGATATAGATCGACTGCGGCACGGCCCAACCCCAATAGACCACCTTGCCATCAATCCGAACGCCCGCGCGCTGGCCGTATACGGCGTTCACAGAGAGTGCGGTCGGCGCTTGGAACAGCGGCAACTTGAGGCGCCAGGCAAAGTACTTGGCCACATCGAGAGCCTGTCCGCCACCCAGGCCCACGATAGCTCGCACCTCGCCGATAGTGGCTATTTCGCACTCGAGATACACCTGCTCGATGGACCTGCAAAAGTAGGGACGGCAGTCGGCACCTTCGAAGTGATGACCGAAGATCGGCCATAAATCTTCCATCGTGACCACAAGGAACGGAGGGTTTACGAAGTTCCTGAATTCGTCCAGCAGTCCTCGCCCGAAGACCGTCGGAAAGCCATAGGCAAGCTCATGTCCGTGAAAGTGATCTTGGGGCATTGGTTCGTCCTAGGGTAAATTGATTGCTGTGGGCGTAGAGGCTGCGAGCGGTTGGCTTAGCGGACCCTTTTTGGTCTGCGTGGAATGGGAAACCCGACCGGCCAATCTCGCCCGGTGCGTCTTGGCGTATGCCGGTGACGAAAGCGTGCTGTTGCGAGAGGCGAGCGACATCGGCCGGCTGGCGAACATTAAGTGAAAGACAGGAGGATCGCCGGACTGATGGAAAGCCCCACCACAGGTGAATTCGTGCGGATACCGAATGCTGCCTGCAATCGGATATGCGGCGAGGTCGAGCTGCCGCTGCGAAGCCACTTCGGATCCGAGCTTCACAGGGGCTTTGTGGTCGTCTGACCTGATCAAGGTGTCGCCGTCGGAATGGTGCCGGATGTTTTCCCCAAGGACAGCACGCGGCGCGCGCACGGGGCGGGGTTCCGGCGCGACCTGCATCAGTACGTCGCGCTCAGCCCGCCGTCGACACAAAGCGCTTGACCGGTGATGTAGCGGGCAAGATCTGACAGCAGGAACACGAAAGCGCCAGCACAGTCTTCGGGAATTCCCGGGCGGCGAAGGGGAATGCGGCCCCCGGCGATGTAGTACGAGCGAAAGTCCTCGAGTTCGTGTTCGTGCGATCCGTCCTCTGTCAGCGCCATACGCGTGTCGATGAAGCCTGGCGCGACGGCATTGGCGCGGATGGCTTCCGCACCGAAATCCACGGCCATGGACCTAGTGAGCATGAAGAGCCCGCCCTTCGCTGTCGCATAGGCGGCCGACTGCTGGACGCCGAAGAACGCCTGGGTTGAAAGCGTGTTGACGATGGCTGGTGTGGATGAATTGCGCAGCATTGGCAGGGCTGCACGTGTGACACGCAGAGCGCCTGTCAAATTGATGTCGATGACATGCGCGAAGCGGTCGTCGGTCACTGTTCCCGCGTCGCTAATATCGAGCATCGCGGCGTTGTTGACGAGGCCATCCAGCGCCGACCAATCCGAGATATGGTCGAGTGCCTTGTCGATGCTACCACTCTGACGGACATCCAGCGGATGGTGCCTCAGGCGGCCATGGTGATCTCCGTTTTTATCCGCCTCCCCGGCCAGCGCGTTTTCGTCTATATCAGTAGCCAGAACCTCGGCACCCTCGGCGAGGCAGGCATCGACGACGGCAGCACCGATCCCGCGCGCCGCGCCGGTGACGAGAATGCGGCGACCTTCAAGAAGCATCACCGTTGCCCTTCCAGGCCAAAATGGCCGCTTCACGCGCGCTTTTCGCGTCGCTCCAGTCGACGCGGAGCCCACCGCCCTCGGTGCGGAAGCGATCCGCCTCTTCGCGGATCGCGGCGGACACCTGTGCGGCCTCGTCGTCGGTGAGGTTGCAGGGGTCGAGATAGATCTCCTGCCCCTCGATCAGGTCGCCACGCACGACAATCCGGGGATTGCGCGCTTCCAGTCGTGTGGCAAGTTCCCAGGCATTGAAACCGGCCGCTTCCGGAACGATAGTGATTCGAACACGGGTGATCGGATTACCGGTCCAGTCGGCATGGGATGCAAGCGCCAGCCCCGAAATTTCGGCCAGTTCCTCCAACCAGCTGTTGACGCGGGCCTCTTCGGCTTTCCGGACGGCAGCGTGATCGCGGGTTTCCCACAGCTCCAGTGCGGCCATGGCCCCGACGACACTTTCCTTTCCTGCCTTCATTGTCCGCCCTATGCCTCGATGCTGGAGATAGGTCGCGCTGATCAGGTCAGAGGCCCCTGCCACAATGCCACTCGTGAGGCCGGACAGGAACTTGTGCCCCGAGTAGATCGCCGCCGAGGCTCCGAGCGCGATCGGCCCCTTGAGGTCGTATTCCGACGCCATGTCCACGATCACCGGAACGCCGTGTTTGCGGCAAATAGCGATGAAGATGTCCAACGGCAGTTCGTTTTCCCGTACTGTGTGGTGCGAAACGACATACATGGCCGCCGCCGCACCCTGTTCCAGTGCGGCACGGAGATGCCAAGTCTCACAGGCGGCGGCAGTGCCAATTGGCACGACTTGGGCTCCGGCAAGTCGGATGGACTGATCGACGGGCGCGCCGTAATTCACCATGTGTCCCATCTGTAGCAGGACACGTCGATCGCCAATGGCTTGCGGCAGCGCTTCGATCAGGGCGAGATCGGTGCCTGCCAGACAAGCGGCCACCGTCTGGGCCATGGCGGCGGCGGAACAGGCCGTGACACACCCTGCTTCGGCACCGGTCACCCGTGCGATGACTGCGCCGGCACGGGCCTGCAATTCGTCCATGCTGACGAAGGAGCTAAGTATCTGGTCCACCAGTGCACGCGTCTGTGGTGGCACGTTCGAGGCGCCGATGCTGGTCATCGTGCCCGAGGCATTGATGACCGGCGTAAGTTTCCAGCGCGCGAAGGGATCATCGGTCACTGCAAACGCTCCCCGTCTACCGGTCGGAACATGTGGAGACGGTCGGGGCGAATACCCAGGGCCACTTGCTGTCCGGGTGCAACATTACCTCGGATTTCACCATGTGCCCGGGCTGTCAGCGAGGCTCCCTCTTGGGTTATCATATGCACTAGGGACTCGTGGCCGAGGTCCTCCAGGCGCCGCACGCGTGCGGTTCCGATCGCCAACCCGTTG
This sequence comes from Rhizobiaceae bacterium, assembly GCA_963921345.3. Lineage (GTDB taxonomy): Bacteria > Pseudomonadota > Alphaproteobacteria > Rhizobiales > Rhizobiaceae > Hoeflea_A. The sequence goes on from OZ001229.2 coordinate 5,246, forward strand.
TCGGAGCCGATGATCACGTGTTCGGGTCGGATGCCGAGAAGTATATCTGTCGGGGGGATTGGGAGAAAGTCCGTCGCCTCGGCGCCTGCCAGGATAGTCTGCGCCGGAACAAGATTCATTCTCGGACTGCCGATGAAACCGGCGACAAAGGTATTAGCAGGTTTTTCATAAAGCTCGATGGGTGCGCCGGCCTGCATGACACGGCCACGGTTCATGACCGCGATCCGATCACCCATCGTCATCGCCTCGATCTGATCGTGGGTGACGTAGACGGTTGTCGTGCCGAGTTCCTTTTGCATTTGCGATATTTCCCCCCGCATCTGGACCCTGAGTTCAGCATCGAGATTGGACAGGGGTTCGTCAAAGAGAAAGGCCGCCGGCTTGCGGATCATCGCGCGGCCAAGGGCAACCCTTTGAGCCTGTCCACCGGACAACTGGCGCGGTTTCCGGTCCAGAAGTTCGCCGAGGCCCAGCATGCTGGCGACCCGATCCACTTCGCTTCCAATGATCGCGGGTTCCGTCCCTCGCAGCCTCAGCCCAAACGAGAGGTTATCTCTGACGGACATGTTCGGAAAGAGGGCGTAGGACTGGAAGACCATGGAAATGTTGCGCTCGGCCGGAGTTAGGCCGTTCGCGCGTGCCCCACCGATCAAAAGGTCTCCGGACGAGATGGTTTCAAGCCCGGCTATCATCCTGAGTGTTGTCGACTTGGCGCATCCCGAAGGCCCGACCAGCACCATGAATTCGCCTTCGCGCACATGGAGGTTAAGGTCTCGGATGACCTCGACGTCGCCCCCATAGCGCTTGGCCACATTATGGAATTGAATTTCACTCATCCCTGCGGTCTCCAGTCGGGTGAGATCGAGACGACCGCGTCAATCTCGACGGTGATGTTGTCGGGCAGCGAGCCCATGCCGATGGCCGCCCGGGCGTGTCGACCGCGTGAGCCGAATACGTCGCAGAAGAGGTCTGAGCAACCGTTGATCACGATCGGATGCTCTGAGAAGTCCGGAATACCGTTGACCATGCCAAAGACCTTGCGGATCTGTACAACGTGATCCAGCGAACCGAGTATCTCCTTCATCGCGCTGATGAGAACCAGCCCGGTTCGCATGGCGTGGTGTCTGGCTTCCTCGATGCTAACTTCACGTCCGACCTTGCCGCGTGCCATTTCACCGTTTTCCAGAAGCGGCCCCTGGCCGGAGAGGTACAATGTTGTCCCGTCGATCGAGCCAAGGTCGAAGTTCCCGACAGCGCCCGGCACAGGGGGAAGGCGCAGGCCAAGGGTAGCAAGCCGGGCTTCGGGACCAGACACGTCCAGTTCTGCAGTTTCTGATTGAAGCTTCATGCGGAATATGCCCCCTCGATTCTGTCCCGGGCGCCTCTCAGGAACGCGTCGGTTACCGTAAAGTCATTGGCGATTCCATAGGCGAGTTTCTCGCGAGTGACGAATTCCCTCAGGTTCCGCATCGCGCCGAACACGTCGTCCCAAGTCACGTCCATCGCCGATGGGCGGATATCGACACCCAGGCTGGCCACTGCATCCAGAAGCTCGTGGGCGCGCGCGCCGTGCATCATCGTGCCCAGCACAAGGCCCAGACAAACCGCCTGACCGTGAAGAAATTTCTTCCCGGTCCCTGCTTCTAGCGCGTAGAAAATGTAGTGCTCGACGCCTTCGATGTGGCGCGGGTTCCATCCTGCGCCATGATAGGACGCGCCACCCCATTTCAATGCATCCACCATCAGTTCGATACCGCGCGGGCTGAGCGCCTTGATCTCGTCGAGTTCAGCCAAAGCGGCCTCCGCCTTCGATAGCGATATTTGAGCGAGACCATCGTCATACGGCCATTGGGCCTCGCACTTTCCTCGCGCCTGAGCATAACGCCAGTCCATCACCCCGGTGATGAAACAAAGGACATCGCCGACGCCTCCGATGTTAAGAGCGCGTGGGGCGGTCTCGATGATGTCGAGGTCGATGTAGACCGTCTCGGGTATCGCCCAACCCACATACTTGACGACGCTGTTTTCGCGCACACCCGACCGGTGACCGAACACAGCGTCGACCGAAAGCGACGTCGGAAACTGGAAAAGCGGAAGGTTCATACGCCAGGCCAGATACTTGGCTGCGTCGATGGCTTGGCCGCCTCCGAGACCGACCACGGATGCGATGTCCTTCAAGGTGACGAGGTCTGCTTCGAGCCTTATTCGTTCCATGGACCTTACGAAGTAGGGTTCCGCATCGGGGGGCAATGCATCGCGGAAGAGGGGCCAAAGGTCCTCCATCGTGACGATCAGCATCTTCGGGCACACAAAATTCGGCACTTCGGCCAGCAGACTTCGCCCGAAGACGGTGGGTAACTGTGAGATATCGGTTTCAGTAATAGGCATGTGTCAACCCTTGACGGCGCCAAGGGTCAGACCCTTGACGATGTGTTTCTGAGCAACGATTGCGAAGAGCAACATCGGGATGACGGCAACGATCGAGGCAGCCGTCATCGCCCCCCAATCGAGCGCGGCGTATCCCCTGAAGCTGGTGACGCCCAACGTGACAGTCTGAGCCTTCGAGAAGGTCAGGCCCAGGGCGATAGCAAGCTCGTTCCAAATCCAGATGGCGTTCAGGATCGCAGTTGCGACCATACCCGGCAAAGTGCATGGAATGTAGATCCTGGTGAGGATCTGGAGATTGGTAGCGCCTTCGATTCGCGCCGCCTCATCGATCGCGGGATTGATCTCGCGAAAAAAGGAACTGAGCAGCCAAATCGACAGCGGTAACACATGGACCTGATACATCAGCGCCAGTCCGATATGCGTGTCATAGAGCCCGGTCCACTGGTATAGCGAGAACATCGGCAGGACAAACAGGAACTCGGGTAGCATGTAGGCGAGGATCAGCCAGATGCCGATGAGTTCACTTCCGCGCATCTTCATCCGGACGATCGCATAGGCTGTGGGGATCGCAATTGTAAGCGAGAGCGCCACACCGATCACGGTGACTATGACCGAATTGAGGAAGGTGTACTTGAACGTGTCGTGCGTCCAGAGCTTCAGGAAGTTCGCCGCGGTCGGATCGAAAATCCATAACGGCGGGTTGGCCAACCCATCGCGCTTGGTCTTGAGCGAGGTGGCAAACACCCAATAGACTGGGAACAGGCTGAACAGCACCATGGCGCCGGTAAAGACATATGCCCAGGCAAGAGAGAGGCGTTTGCCGATACGGTACGCCCGGAGCGGAGCGGCTGCAGAGTTCATCAGTCCATCTCCCCCCGTCTTTGAAGCATTTGCAGCGCCATTGAGACAGCGAGGATCAGAATCGAGAACAGGATCATAGTCGCCATTGCCTTGCCGATCTGCTGGTAACTGTAGGCGGTCCGATAAACGAACGTCTGCACGACCTCGGTCGACAGCCCCGGACCGCCGCCGGTGGTGCCGAAGACGATGTCAAAAACCTTGAGCGTGTCGATTGTACGAATAATGACGACCGTAATCATGAGCGAGCGCAGCATCGGCAGCTTGATGCGCCAGAAGATGGTAAACTCGCTCGCACCTTCGACACGGGCAGCTTCGATCGGGTCGGTCGGCAGACCTCTGAGCCCCGCGAGCATGATGATGAAGATGAACGCAGTCTGCCACCAGACATCGACCGCGATGATCGACGGCATGGCCGTCGCCGCCGCGCCGTAGAAGGCTGAGGGACCGAAACCAAAAGCGCCAAGGAGATGGTTCACTATCCCGAGGAACGGGTCGAACATGACCTTTGACATAAGCGCGACGACGATCCCCGATACCATCAGCGGCAGCATGATGAGCGCACGAATCAGGTCCGTTCGGATCACGAGCTTGTCGACCTGAACGGCGAGGTAGAACCCGAGCGCGACCTCGATCGTGGTTGCGGTTGCCGCGAAAACGAACGTGTTCCGCATGACCATCCAGAACTCGGGATCTCCGAGCAGGGCCGCGTAGTTAGACATGCCGACGAACTCGAACTGAGTCCCCCAGTTCCAGTTTGTCAACGAGACCACCAGCCCGTAGCCGACCGGGTAGAGCGAAGTTAATGCCAGAACAAGAAGGCATGGCAGGACAAACCAGAATGCCGGGGCATTGCCGATGGATTTAAGCACAGAAGTCATTTGCTTCCCAAGCCGGAAAACCCGCTCGATCATCTCAGAAGTTGCCCCCGGGCACAAAAACGTCGCGGCCCGGGGCCAGGCAGGATCAGTTGCCAGCCATCTTGCGAAAGTCGGCTTGGGCGGCCGCGCTGGCCTCGGCCGGTTCGGCACCGGTATAGATCGCCTGGATCACGTCGACAATACGCAGGGCGAATTGGCTCCATCCGGCCCGCTGGACCACGGATGTTTGGGAATTCGGCATCGCAGCCGTCACGGCGTCGACATATCCCCGGGGGAAACTGGATGCATAGTCGGTGTCTTCCCAAGTAGACCGTCGCGGCGCTCCGCCGTGCAGCTTGCCGATGACGGTCGCGTTGTCGGCATTCGACATATACTGGACGAAGAGCCACCCTGCTTCTGCGTTGGCCGCGTTCTGCGGAATGCCGAAACCCCACTGCCAGTGGGCGGTGTAGGGGTGACCTTCACTATTGTCGATCGGAATGACAGAGTAGCCGATCTTGCCCGCGATGGGACTTTCGTCAGCGTTCTCAAAACCGGGCGCGAACAGGCTGGCATCGATGAAGAAAGCCGCGCCGCCCGCCATGAAGAACTGCGACGCGTCCGGCCAGTCCATCGCCTGGATGTTAACGGGGCCTGCTTTCATCAGTTCGGCATAGTTGGCGAGGCCGCGGATGATATCTGGGTTTTCCATACGCGGCGCGTCCCAATCACCGTCGAACCACACGTTGTAGGGGGCGGAGCGGTCGGCGGCGCCAACCGAATTGTTTACAAAGCCGGTGATGGTGTCGATGAGCGTGTCCGACCGGATACCCCGCAGCACGGCACCGGCGACCATCCCTCCGCTTTTTTCCTTTACTTCCCGCGCTGCGGCGATGAGTTCCTGCATCGTCGTCGGCATCTTGCCGTCAAGGTACCGGTTCACGTGATCCATGTTGGCAAAAAGGATGTAGGTCTCGAACGAAGCCGGGATACCGTGATACTCCCAGTTGCCGTTCACCTCGTATTTGGTCGAATCCAGGAACCCTGCCGGTATGTCGGCAAGGTTGTAGTCCGGTGCGGTAAGGTCCGGATTGTCGATGAACCCCTGAAGCGAGTGCACAAGCCCATTAGTGTATTGTGTGTAGGCTGTGGAATCCATGGGCAGGAAGTAGACATCCATCTGCGAGTTGCCGCCCGACCCTCTAAGCGCGACCTACATCCGGTCAAAATAGAGATCCTCCGCCATGGTCTGGAGGTTTACGTCGATTCCGGTCTCGGATTCGAATTGATCGAGAACGGCTCGCACGCCATCTGTAACGGGGTGTTCGGGCATCATCACCGTGATGGATTGCCCCGTGAACTGGTCCCATGAGAATTCGGCGAGTGCTGCCGTGGCGGTGATGCCGAACGCCACAAACGACGTGGCGGCCAGCAGGGTAGCTTTGATTAGGGCTTTGGGGCGCTGAATGATCATCATGTCCTCCTGTCGGATGAAATCAGCCCTTATCTGGGCATTGGTCAACCGAATCCGGCCTTTTCGGGATTCGGTCGACCAATTAAGCAAAATGAACAACCATTTGTCAAGCGATTTGTACTTTATAAGCCACGGGATTTGGTCCGTACGGAATTGTATCTGCTATGGTTTCAGGCTATGTAATTGGTAAACCAATTAGAAGCTATCGAGGGCAGCCATGGCAAACGGTACCACAGACCGTGTTTACCAGGAGATCCGTGACCTTCTGCGTTCCGGTGATGTTCTCCCCGGTCAGCGTATCCCAAACGAGCGCAAACTGGCAGAATTGAATGGCGCGTCACGTACCCAGGTACGTGACGCCTTGCTTGTGCTGCAGCGGGAGGGGTTGGTCGAGCGCAAAATCGGCAGCGGCACCTACTTGTCGGAACGCGCACCGCAAATTATCGAGCTTGCCGAAGCCTCGGTCAGCATGTCGCCCGAGCGGTCGCATAGTTTCCACGAAACGCTCGAGGCCCGTCTTCTGATCGAACCCTCGGTTGCCGCACGGGCCGCGGAAGCGCCGACAAAAGAGTTCATTTCCGAATTGGATGCAGCCCTCGAGCGCATACTGCTCGCGCCCACATGGCTTCAGTTCAAGGAGGAAATCTACGGATTTGCTCGACTTTATTATGTCGAGGCAGGCAACGACTTTCTCTGCTGGACCTTCGCCCAGATCGTGGCAGCGCGGCGCGCAAACAATTTCGACGGTGGAACAGAACAGGCGCCCGTCGCTAATCTGGTCCGAAAACACTTCCACGACCGCATGGAGAAAATCGCCGAAGCGATCAGATCTCAAGACTCGGACCGCGCGCGACAGGAGGTCGAAGGGTTTCTGGTCGGGATTGCAGCATCTTCTGCACTCTAGCAATAATGACCGCTACGTTTTCACCATATGGCGAGAGTTTCGAGGTCGTGCAATGCGGGCCAGCAGAAACCGCATTGGAGGGTTACCGGATCACGAACGCGAATCATCCTGATGCCCATCGCCCTATTGGTGTTTGCGGCCGCGCTCTACTATGGGCTGAAACACGCAGGACTGGATGAAGCAGACAAACCCGCCCGGAACATCAGGGCATGGTTGCGCTTCTTTTTCGGGGGACCTTAAACACGCATCACCGCCAGACGCAATGAGGTCTCACGGTGATGGACGGCAAGGCAACGCTCGTGGATGAAGGGCCGGTGTTGGTGTCGCCTTTCGACATCATCTGCTTCCCGTTCAATACGATAGATACCGACAGGCGGTTACCGTCGCTCGATCAACGCAAGTCGATAGACGCTCGCCAATTCCTTGGACACGCTGGCGGCCAATGAGAGCTTTTCAACCGAGTCGGAACCGGCACGACGAATGCCGACATCAAGGACGTTGCCCGCCTCGATGACCTTGAAGGGAAAATCACTCTCGAACTGGTCCAGAGAATCAAAACCCGTCTGGAATTCGGCACCGATCGCCCGTTGGATATCGCGTATGACAGTGACGGCCTCGGCATGCTCATAAGTTCCATCAACAACGCTTTTCAGTAGGTAGTCGAAGCCAATCCGAAACTGCGACATCCGGTCACAGAGCGTATCGAGAAACTCGAATATGCGCTCGCCGGGCAGATACGCGGTATTGCCCTCCCAGATGAAGAGAGTCGGCACATCAAGATCGAGGCCGCCCTGGCGCAGTTGGTCCGGCAAATCGACATCGAGATAATTGCACGCGATCCTGGAACACATCGGAACGCCCGCCGCGCCAAGTGTCTCGGCCTTGAAATCAAGGACGGGCGGCTGGTCGACGTCGAAGAAACGAATTCCCTCGCCCGCATATATCGCATAGCGCATATCGAAGCCGCATCCCAGGGTGACGATCTGGCGCACGCCACGCGCGGTCTCATCCTCAAGGATGTTATTGAGGGCCACCGTGCGCAGCCGAATTGCGTCAGCAACAAAATGCACATCAACCAGTTGTTGCGTCCGCGCTCTCCATTCATCGCTCAGGAACAGGTCTGCATAGGGATCGCGGAACAGCGGCTCATCCCGGTCCTTCTCCATGGCTCGTATCCCGGCAATATAGAAAGCTGTCGCGCCAATATCGTTGATGGTCATAGGAAACCTTTCGTCGAATTTTCGACCAACTGGAAAAAACCGCCCTGTGTGACGGATGGGCACCTGGGGCGGACATTGACCGTATGCCTGACTGCGTCCCGCAGCGCAAGCGGGGTGGAAGCGGCAGCGGGCACGAGCATGCGCATGAGTGACAGTTGCAGACTGTCGGGTTATTGTCGGCCGGCATGAACCGGACGTTGAAAGCAATCCATGAACATCAATAGCAGTTTGGGACAAAAGCCACACCGCAGGGCGACCTATCAGGACGTGCTGATTGCGACGCTGGCCGATGAAGGGCCGGTGTCGCTGCCGCCTTTCAACGCCATCAGCTTTACGCGCGACGCGCTCTGGCCGGAAACATTTTCGACACCAGGATCCGAGGCCGCTGAGATGGTCTCGGACCGATCAGAGCGATAAGCAACTACCATCACGCGGAGACTAAAACCATGGCTCTTCCGGTCAAGCTCAACGATATCGTCAGTGTCATGGACCTGCCGGCAAATGACTGGGCCTATATCAACGGCAAAACCGGCAAAACAGTCTGGTTCTCGCAGAACGTCATGGATTTCGACGATACCGATACGTTGGAGGACTGGGAAGAAGACATGCTTATCGATGCCAGAGAGGTCGCGGCATCGGATGACTTCGTCCAGTTGCCGGACAAGCACGACATCCACGACTACGCGATCATGGAACGGTTTTGCCACACCGTCGAGGATGACACCTTTCGCGAGAACCTACTCGATGCCATCAGGGGGCGTGGTGCCTTTGGCCGTTTCGCTCGCATGATCGCCCGCCGGGGGCTTGAACAGTCCTGGTACGCTTATCGGAATGCCACCTACGACAGGATTGCCGCCGACTTCCTTGAAACGCAGGGCATCGCGTTCGAACGCACATAGCTGTTGTAAAGGGGCTGTAGCAAAGGAGTATTGTGAATATGAACTCCGGGACCGATCATATCCGGCAAGTGGTGGAAACCCGTCAGAAGAGGACATTCATGAGTCTGTTCTTGACGGCTGAACCGCGACAACACAAAAGACGGACCGCTGCAGCAATTGCCACACCATTGCTGACCATACTTCTTGTTGCCCCGGGTGCCATTCCGGCGGTGGCCGACGACCAGGTCTGGCATATCGGTACGTCGCTGATCGGCGAACCGAAATACGGTCCCGGCTTCAAGCATTTCGACTACGTCAATCCGGACGCACCGAAGGGCGGCCGGGTCAACGTCTCGGAAACCGGCTCGTTCGACACACTCAACCCGATCCTCGCCAAAGGGGAACTGGCGACCGGCTTGGGCCTGGTGTTCGAAACGCTGATGACCCCCTCGATGGACGAGGTATCGGCCGAGTACGGGCTGCTCGCTGAGGTGATCAGCTATCCCGACGACTACAGCTCCGCCAGCTTCCGGCTGCGCTCGGAGGCGCGCTGGCACGACGGCAAGCCGGTGACGGTCGATGACGTCATCTGGAGCTTCGAAAAAGCCGTCGAACTCGACCCGCAGCGCACCTTCTATTTCCAGCACGTCACCGGTGCGGAACAGACCGGTGAGCGCGAGGTCACCTTCACCTTCGACGAAACGAACAATCGCGAGTTGCCGACGATCCTCGGCCAACTGCTGATCCTGCCGAAGCACTGGTGGGAAGGCAAAGATCCGTCCAACCGACAGCGCTCGATCGAAAGCACCACGCTTGAACCGCCGATGGGGTCCGGGCCCTATCGCATCAGCACACTGTCGCCGGGTTCGACGCTGATCTTCGAGCGGGTCGGGGATTATTGGGGCGCCGACCTGCCGGTCAATATCGGCACGGACAATTTCGACGAGGTCCACTACACCTATTTCGCCGACAGCAATGTCGAGTTCGAGGCATTCAAGGCCGGACAGATCGACTTCCGGTTGGAAAACATCGCCAGGCGTTGGGCCAATGAGTACGATTTTCCGGCGGTGCGCGAGGGCCGGGTCAAGCGCGACGCATGGGAGAACCCTTACCGCTCCTCGGGCGTGCTCGTCGGTTTCATTCCCAACCTGCGGCGCGACAAGTTCAAGGATCCGCGAGTGCGCAAAGCGCTCAATTACGCCTTCGATTTCGAGGATCTCAACAAGACGATCTTCTTCGACCAGTACAAGCGCATCGACAGCTTCTTCTTCGGTAGCGAGCTGGCGTCAAACGGCCTGCCCGAGGGCCGTGTGCTGGAAATCCTCGAGGAGGTGCGCGACCAGGTGCCGGCCGAGGTGTTCACCGCGCCCTACACAAATCCGGTCAATGGCGACCCTCAGAAAGTGCGGCTGAACCTGCGCCAGGCGATAGAATTGTTCCGCGAAGCCGGCTACGAGGTCCGTGATGGCATGATGGTCAACGCCAAAACCGGCGAACCCTTCACATTCGAGATCCTGCTCAACGGACCGCTCCTCGAGCGGGTAGCCCTGCCCTTCACCGAAAGCCTGAAGAAGATCGGCGTCGACGCGAGGGTGCGCAGCATCGATACGGCGCAGTTCACCAACCGGCAACGCAGCCGCGATTTTGATATGATCTACACCGGCTGGGCGCAATCGCTGTCGCCGGGTAACGAGCAGTTCGAGTTTTTTGGATCGCAATCGGCCGACCGCGAAGGTTCGGCCAACCATGCCGGTATTGCCGACCGCGCCGTCGACACCCTAATCGAGAAAATTGTCTTCGCGCCTGATCGCGACGAACTGGTCGCAGCGACGCAAGCACTTGATCGAGTGCTGCTTGCCAATCAGTTCGTCATTCCCGGTTACACCAGCCGGGTTGCCCTGGTGGCCTATTCGGACAAACTGACCTATCCGCAACCGCTGCCGGAATACCAGATCGGCTTTCCGACCATATGGTGGTCAAAGGACGCCGAGTAACCATGCTTGCTGGATTTGAGGAAGCGAGGGGGTATATGTGCCCCCTTGCGTCGGTTCCGGTTCGTATCATCAGAAGCTGTGTATCACCGCCGGCTGTGTGTGACAGCTGCCGTCCAGCGGGCTATTGGCGCGCCGCACCAATCCGCCGCATAGCGATCTCAAGGGGCAAAAGGCGCAATGGCAAGACCGCCACAGGGACATGATGAAGACGATGTCGGCCGAAACCGGAGCCGGTCGGTCGCCAGGACGCAGGGCACGCCGCACGATCGTCTGTTCCGGGCAATCCTGTCAGACGGCAAGCGCGCCGCTGCCTTCCTGAGAGACCATCTTCCGAATGAGCTCGCCGGGCTGCTCTCCAACACGGAACCGGTGATTATGGAGGGCACCTTCGTCGACGAGGCGCTCGCGGCGAGTCAAAGCGACGTGTTGCTCAAGGTCGAGTTGAGGTCGGGCAAGCCGGCCTATGCCTACGTCCTGGCAGAACATCAGAGCCGACCCTCCCTGGCACTGCCGCTCAGGATGGCTGGCTACATGCTCAAAATATGGATCAGGCATGCCGGAGACCGTGCAGAAAACCTGCGGGCCTTACCTCCCATCATCCCTATTATTGTCTTCAACGGCCGTGGGCGCTGGAACGTCGCGGCATCAATCACGGACATGATCGACACGGACGATCCGGCATTGGCAATCCTGCCGGGATCGCGGTATATTCTGCGCAATCTCGGCATGATGGGGATCGATCAATTGTCGACGGAGCCGGCGCTGAGGGCGGGTCTTAGGAGACTTCCAAAGATTACCGACTCGGATGGACTGATCGCTATGCGGCGGTTTGACATCGGGCTCAGACAGAAGGGATTCCCGCACGGATTGATATGCGCTACCCGGTTTGCATGATTGATCTACTTGCAATTCAACAACGGTGGGAAGCGGACGGCTGCCATCGTGATGAACGCGGTCGCCGGCTGTTTGCCGCCAGTGAAGCGCGTGCAGCTGGCCGGGGCGGCATTGCCGCGGTCTCCAGAATCACCGGCGTCGCCAAGTCGACGATCGGGCGTGGGCTCAAGGACCTCGATGATCCACCGCCCGGAAAGGTTCGCCGCCCAGGCGCTGGCGCGCGAACACTGACCGATAACGATCCGACCCTGCTTGCTGACCTCAAGCGCCTCGTTGAACCAGTAACGCGTGGCGACCCGGAACGACCGCTGATGTGGGTGTCCAAAAGTCCCGCCAAGCTGGCCGCGGCACTCAAGGACGCAGGCCACAAGATATGCCGCAACAGCGTCGATACATTGCTGGCCAAATTGGGGTTCTCGCGGCAGACGAACCGCAAGACCGACGAGGGATCAAGGCACCCGGACCGCAATGCCCAGTTCGAGCACATCAACGTGTCGGCCAGCAGCCCGGCAATCTCGTTCGGCAGGTGATCGCGAAGGAAGGCCGCGGCACGCTCCCCGTCCGACAGGATCGCCCGGAACAGCGCATCGTGAGGCGTGCCCTGCGTTCTGGCTCCCGATCGGCCGCTGTTCCGGCCGGCGCTGTCCCCATCACGTCCACGCGGTGGTCTTGCCATTACGCCTGTCGCCTCTTGAGATCGCTATCCGGATTGGCCCGTGACATTCAGGCCGCTCGTCCTGTCATTGACGGCTTGCCGACTTTCTTGCGTCGAGGACGGCAAGCAACTGACGACCAGTTCCGGTAAGCACCAGATTCTTGCGACCACCGGCGATCCGTTCGCGCACCAGTCCGAGCGTCTCGAGCCTCTCGATGGTCTTGAGCGAAATCGTCCCGCCACTGCCGACCACGCGATAGCCACCGCGCACCCGGTTAACGGCGCGATGTGAAAGCAGAGCCAGCGAGCGGTACTGCGTTGCCGTCAGCTTTACGCAATCGATGAGATCGTTCATGACGTTTCCAACCAGGCATATTGCCTGCTGGCATCTTCTATACCGGCGCGTCGTAAACGCAAGACCGGTCTGTGGACATTGCCGCTTATGGAAAATGCCCGTGATCGACCGGCGCGCCGACAGTTCTTCCAGGACTCCAAGATCCTCGAATTGGGAAGTTAGGGAGAGCGGAAGTTCGCTGCATCCGGTACGAACGTCAGCTTTGGCAAGAAACTACTTTCACACGAGCAAACCTTACCCTCGACGTTCAGCTCGCAGTCAAGCCGCGAAACGATCTTTGTCGATGGCGTCGGCCTGACCGAGGGCAGCGAGGCTTTCCAGGAGCGGTCGAACAGAATTCGTCCGGGCGCGCGAGAATTTGCGAGCGATCTGGTCGGGGGTGGCTTCGCCCATCTCGGTGAGTGCCCCGCGGACGGCAGCGATCTGATCCGGTAGAGTTTTGGGCCAGGGCGCTTTTTCGACTTTGGTCGCGGGGCCAACGTCGAGTTCGGTCTGTCTGCCCCGGATGGACTGTTGGCCCGACGGGTTTTGATAGTCAGGGCGGAGCCAGCGGATGTGGCCACGCGCCTCTTCCTCGGCGCGTTCCTGGTTGAGCGCGACGAGGCGGAAGAGAATGTCTTCGTCAGATAGGTCAAGGGGCCAGCCATAGGCTTCCACCACGGTGGCGTCGATCTGGTTGTGCAAATCCTTGAGGATGCCGATCAGGCCCTGGTCGTAAATCTCGCGATCCTTGCCCTCGATGGTCTCTCCAGCGCGGAGCTTTTCCAAGACGTTATACATCTGGGTTAGGGTGAGCTTGGGGTGGGCGGTCTGCTGGCGTTTGCGATGCGCGTCGAGCCCTTCACCCAAGGCGCGGAGGCGGGTGCGCTGTTCGTCGGTGAGGTCGGGGAAAGGGAAAGGGTCGAAGCAGCGCGACTTCGTGTATCTCGGATCGTTGCCAACCCCGAGCCATCCGCCTGCAGCCAACGCCCAATGCACATGAAGCTTACTTGATAGTACCGCAAGCGTTGACGCATCTTGCATACCAATTGCCACAATCGTTTGATCTGGCAAAACCGTAGTAGGCAGGAACGTGAACCACCTATGTTTGGAAGTCAGCACCGTGGCAATCATTCGCTCCAGACCGTTCTGAGCGTCTCTTAGGTCTAGATTGTTTCTGCGATGTAGCCACCATTTTTCCCTTAAGTCTTTGTCCCGGTTTGCGTCGCGATGCGGCTTCACGGTGTCGAGCAACCACTGGTACAAGTCGGGCGCTTCTTCCTTTAACTCATCTGCTGTGCGAGGAAATGCGTCGATAACAAATCGTTTAAGGGTGCCAGAGAGCAACTCTTTTCCGTTGCAATATGGCCTAAGAAGACCGGAGGCAGCGCCACCTTGGGGTTTGAGACGTCTTGCGGTTTCCCCGTCAACGACCATGCCCTCTCCATGTGGGATCACACCGGGTGTGACCAATCCAGTGTTTGCCGTCAGACTTTTTGCTGAAAGAATATCCGCGCCAATTTGAAGATTGCCAAGAATTTTGCCGCGCTGTTCTGAGAGCTCAACCTTTCGGCCCTCGGCTTCGCGCCGTTCTTTTGTTTCGGAGACGGTCTCTAGTAAAAGTCCGTCGCGCCTGCCAAATCCCGCAACCGTCATTGAAATGCGAACAGCCGCACCAAAAAGCGCGTCGACCCATGGGTGGTCGGGAATTGCGAACAGCATTGAGATAGGTTTTTTAGTATCGTTCAGATGTGACTCTAGAACGCGACTATTGAAGGTCTGGCGCAGAGAGTTTGTGGCAATCAGGCCGAAGCGGCGGGTGCCTTTGCCCGTCTTGGCATTGTAGGCCCGCGTGGCCAGTGCCGCTTTTTCCCACCAGAACATGACCAGATCGGCACTTTGCGGCATCTTGGGATAAGCTTTCCAAAGCGCCTCGACATAGCCATCGCCAAGGTCTTCGCGCATTTTGAGCTTCCCGATAAAGGGCGGGTTTCCGACAATGAAGTCTGCACGCGGCCAGACTGTCGGTTTGGGCTTGATGTAATCATACACCTGCAGGCGTGCGTCTGGGTCCGGCACCTCTTCCCCCGTCACGGGATGGCGCATGGTACTGACGCCATCCCAGCGGGTGATGAGTGTGCCGTCCTCATCCATGCGCGGGGTCCGGTCCGACCATTCCAGCACGGCATCGCCTTGGCGAATGCTCTTGAAGTCGCGCAGCACCGGTTCGGAAGGGGCGGCGTCGCCATAGGTGCGGAAATGCCATTGCAAAAATCCGATCCACAGAACCAACTCAGCAACGTTCACTGCCCATGGATTCAGTTCGATCCCAAGAAATTGGTGTGGGTCAATGGTCACCAGCGGTTTAGAATCATCGAGTTCTTCCATGAGAGCGGTAACTTCACCCTCAAGCCGCTTCATCATTTCCAGCGCGACATAAAGAAAGTTTCCAGAGCCGCAGGCTGGGTCGAGCACGTGGGTATTGCACAGTTTTTGGTGGAATCTGCGCAGCTGCGTTTTTGCTTCATCCATCTTGCCGTCTTCAGTCAGGCGCTGCACTGCGGTTTGCACATCGCGCCAATCCTCGCGAAGGGGCTCGATGATTGTGGGCATGACCAGCCGCTGCACATAGGCACGCGGGGTGTAGTGCGCTCCCAGTTTATGCCGCTGCCGTTTGTCCAGTGCACGCTCCAACAGCGTTCCGAAGATGGCGGGTTCGACCTGTTTCCAATCCGCTTCCGCCGCTTCGATCAGCAGTCCAAGCTGAAGACTGTCCAACGGTAAGGCGTCGGACTCCTTAAACAGCCCGCCGTTAAAGCGCTTGAGGTCTTGCATCAGCACCTCTGAGAAACCACCAGTGTTCATGGTTTGCCAGAGGCCTTCCAAGGAAGGCGCGGCATGTTCTGGATGGCCCCGCAATTTGGTCAAAAGGCCCGCGAAACTTCCTCTTGGGATCAGATCGACGTCTTCGGCAAACATCGAAAACAGACAGCGCATCAAGAACCGAGCGACCGTCTCGCTGTCATGGCCCTGGCTTTCAAAACTTTTGCCCAATTCGGCAAGGTGGGCTGCGATCTTGCGGGTGACTTTTGCCGATTGCAGGGCGGGGTCGAGACTGAAAGGATCGGTCCAGATTTTTCGCAGAAGGTCGCGGGTTTCAGGCCGGCGGAGATCCTCAAGATAGATGCGGTATCGATTGCCGTCGGGAAATTGATTGTAGCCCTGACCCTGCCTGGAAAAATCCGCGTACAGTTCGATGACGTTACCGACATCGACGACCAAGAGAAATGGTGGCCAGCCGTCTTCCTTGGAGACGGCTCGGGCGTAATTGTCTGCCTGATTACGGGCCTTGAGCATGGCGTCATCGAATTGGACGGTGCCCCGTTTGCCATGGCCCGTTTGCTTTGGTGCGTCTTTTTCGAGAAACAGTCCAAGCGTGGATTGGCTTTGAGAGGATGACGAAACGAACTGCTTTGCTTCAAGGACGAAATGGCCTTTTTTATAGAGGTCAATGCGTCCGTTCTTTTTGCGTCCCGTATGAGTGAGCGTTACAGGGCGCTCGAAGCGATAGTCGAGAAAATCGCCGTCTTTATCAGAAACATTTGGTCTTTCAACACCAAGCAATTCCGTCAGCTCGATGGCATACGACTGAGCCGTTGCTATTTCACTGCCGCCCGAACCGACCCATCGATCTATGAATTCATCAATGTCCAAACTTAAGCCCAACCGCCCAACAGAATTTTACTCAATCTACTCATCTTGGGGCGGGGAGTTCAATCTGGGTTAATCGATTAGTGGCCTTTAAGCATTCGAGCCATTTCGGACATTGAAATGCTCTCAGCGGTACGGCGGCAAAGGGCCGTTTTTGCAAAAATACCGGCCTCGCTGCGGAGCGGGTCAGGGGCGAGGCGGTTGTTTTGCCCAGGGCATGCTTGCCGAATGCGCTACGTTGCCGCGAGCCATTCATCCAGCTTCGACCATCGTCTTCGCCCTGAGATGTTTTTCACGGCAATCGCCACTGCTTTCTTCTGGCCAACCAGCACCACGAGTTTCTTGCCGCGCGTAACGCCGGTATAGATGAGGTTCCGCTGCAGCATTGCGTAGTGTTGGGTCATCACCGGAATGACCACGGCAGGGTATTCCGAGCCCTGGCTCTTGTGGATCGTGACCGCATAGGCGGGCACCAGTGTGTCGAGTTCCCCGAACACGAAGGACAACGAGCGCCCGTCGAAGTTGACGGCGACTTCTCCCTCGTCCAGATCGACATCCTCGATGATACCGATATCACCGTTATAGACGTCCCTGTCGTAGTCGTTCTCGATCTGCATGACCTTGTCGCGGGGTGCGAAGGTCCAGCCGAAACGCTCCACCTTTTTATCGCCGGCGGGGTTCAGGGCTGCCTGCAGTTCGATGTTGAGCGAACGGGCGCCGACGCCGCCACGGTTCATCGGACAGAGCACCTGGATATCCCTGGTTGGATCGAGGCCGAAGCGCTTCGGGATGCGTCTGGAAACGAGTTCAACGATCCGCGGCACCGCCTGTTGCGGGTCGTCGGCCGGTACAAAGTAGAAATCGTTACTGCCGTCGGGCGGCGACAGGTCGGGAACACGGCCGGCGTTGATCGCGTGGGCCGTTGTGACGATCCTGCTTTGAGCCGCTTGACGAAACACCTCGGTCAGCCGAACAACCGGCACGGCGCCGGAACCGATGATATCGGCGAGAACCTGACCGGGGCCGACCGAGGGCAACTGGTCGATATCGCCGACGATCAACAGTGCTGCACGGCCAGGAATGGCCTTCATGAGTGACTGCATCAGGCGAACGTCGACCATCGAACTTTCATCGACGACAAGCAGATCGCACTCGAGAGGGGTCTTGTCGTTCCGCTTGAAGCCGAATGCCTTCGGGTCGAACTCCAGAAGCCTGTGAATGGTGCTGGCTTCCATGCCGGTGGCTTCCGCCATGCGTTTGGCGGCCCGACCGGTGGGTGCACACAGCAGCAGCCTCGTGCCCTTCGCAGCCAGAATGCGCAGGATCGAATTCACGATCGTCGTCTTGCCCACTCCCGGGCCGCCAGTGATCACCATCACCTTCGAGCGCAGTGTCAGCCGGATGGCCTCTGCCTGGCTTGCAGCCAGGGCGAGGTCTGTTTTCTGCTCGATCCACGGCAGCGCCTTGTCGGCATCGATGGCGGGCCAGGGCAGGGGACCGGTCTGGATCCGTTTGAGTTGCTTGGCGATGTCGCGCTCCGCCATGTAAAGGCCGGTCAGGAAGATGCAGCCCACATCACCCACGTCGTCCGCTGTGACCCTCCCGTCGGCCAGTTCGTCGAGCAATGCGCTTTCGATCAGTTCAGCCGGCACCTGGAGAAGCTCTTCCGCCAGCCTGACAAGTTCCGCACGGGGCAGCCCGCAGTGGCCATCCCCCATGGCTTCGGTCAGCGCGAATGAGATTCCTGCGCGTACACGGATCATGGCCGTTTTTTCGATGCCAAGTTTTTCGGCGATCTGGTCAGCGGTGCGAAATCCGATACCGCGAATGTCGCTGGCCAGCCTGTAGGGATTTTCGCTCATGACCCGCACGGCGCCGGTGCCGTAGGTCCTAAATATCCGCACGGCCCGCGCTGTGCCGACGCCGTGCTGGTACAGGAAAACCATGATCTCCCGGATCACCTTCTGATCGGCCCAGCCCGCGGTGATCTTGCCGGCACGGACCGGACCGATCCCCTCGACCTCGCGCAGGCGCTGCGGTGCCTCCTCAATGATATCAAAGACGTCCTTGCCGAACATCTTCACCAGCCGCCTTGCGTAGACCGGACCGATACCGCGGATCATGCCCGAGCCCAGGTATTTCTCGACGCCTTCGATCGTGGAAGGCGCGGATGTCGTCAGAAATTGCGCCTTGAACTGCAGGCCATGATTGCGATCGTTGATCCAGGCGCCGGAGGCGGTAATCCACTCCCCCGCCGATATCATCGCGGCATGTCCCACCGTGGTCACCAGATCACGATGGCCCCGGGCCTTGATGCGGAGCACGCAAAAACCGTTCTCCTGATTGTGGAACGTCACGCGTTCCACAAGTCCTGCGAGGACTTCGGTTGTGCTCTGCGCCTTTTGTCTCATCAGGTGCGGGCAACCTCTTCACCGCCTGACAGTCGTCCAGTTCAGAGTCGGCGTTTTTCTCACCTGCCACCTCGTCCGACATCGGATCGCGCCCGCCCGCCGAGACATGGAAGGCCACCGTCGGGCATCAGCGCCATTGCTTCCTGCAACGCCAGGTCGAGCAGGTCATGTTCGTCGCAACCATCAAGATGGTTCATCGGCCCGTCACTCTTCCCCTGGTTGGTTGCTGCTGTACCTTGCGCATCGAAGTGGTTGGCGTGCCGAGGACATCGACAAAGCGCCAGCCATTCCCGTTGCCATGAGGCGGCCTTCCGGTTTGCCGTAGCACGGGCCGGGTGCCGGGTCCAATCGCGTTGTGCCTTGGTGATGACAGTCCCTGTTGCGCAGTACCGCGGCTTTCACGCCGACCGACCTGTCGGCCGCTGTCCGGCGGGCCGCATGGAGATGGCATTTTCATCGAGGTCGAGATAGTCGGGATTGTGGCGACAGATCCACTGCATCACGATGCCGGATGGATCCGGTTTGCGGCGGAAAGACCGCAGGACCGCCTCGTATTGTCGGGGAGTTGTCGTCGCCTTCTGTATGATCGGTAGGCGCAATCCGGCAAGGTCATTGGCCGCGAGTTCGGACCGGAAGGCGGTCACCGCATCGTCCGGGTTGAGGCTGAAGAACATATTGTCGCCCTGATCGGCCATGGTTTGCAGGATATGGCGCACCATCGGAATGGCGGGATTGACCAGCGCCAGCTGACAGCAACATCCCGGCATCCCGGTTCAAAGCTCGGAAAAATCATCGACAATGAACATGGACGTGACACACCAAGCCAAGCGAAAGGAAAGACGGTGCCCACAGCCGCGGGAGTTGGGTCAAAACCGAAAGGAAATTTGCGACCTGACAAAGTTCGCCTTAAACTCTCCGGCGGCTTTCGCACCATGACCGTCGCGGGAAAGTTTCACGCACTGCTCAGGCGGTAGGCAAGCCGGGTTATTGGGGGACTAAAAGCATGGATTACGCCAAAGTTGCCGTGGCAACGGTGCTGATGAGTATTGCGACCATTGGCGAAGTGCGAGCCGAGACGAAAGCACTGGACAATTGGGAGATCGTATCGAAACTGGACAAAATTACGGGCCAGACACTGGTCCGGGCAGGAACGACATCGGTAGACGATTATTCGTGTGGGTCTGAGACGGAGAAATCGGCAATGCTGATTATTGAGTGCTCGGAAGGCGAAATAGACATTGCGATTCACACCGGTTGCCATATGCATTCCGGCGCCTATGACATTAGCGACATAGAATTCAGACTGGATGGCGGGCCGATCCGAATATCAGGCGCCAGGATATCGGATGGCAGCAATGCTCTGCTGGCAAGCGGCGAACTGGTCGATACCATGATCGGAGAAGATTACCTTGAATCGCCGTTTGAAGGGAAAAGCTGGGCGGGCGCGAAGCATCTTTTGAAGCAGCTGTATGGTCATGATACGATGATAACGCGAACGAAGCCCCTTTCGGGCCCGCCAATAACCGCCACGTTTGATATCTCTGGTATTGAAGCCGCCACTGAACCGATACGGCTGGCGTGCGGGTGGTAGCGCCGCGGCGAATTCTATGGTGCCGGCGGTGATCATGTGCGGATGCGATGTTTTTCAACAAGCTATAAGCGTGCCGCGACTGGTCCGTCGGCGTATTCCTGCGGCCGACACCGCTCTTCGGCAGCCCTCGCACCGCATTGTCACTTGTCGCGCATGAGGCAGATGAGGATAGCTGCGACAGTGGCGGGCGCCCTGCTCATTCGCCGGACGATACGGCCCGCCATTTCATCGCAATAAATCTTTGGTCGTGCCCAACTTTGCCCGAGAGGGCGGTCCTATGTAGTCTACCTCGCAACAAACTCGACGCCAAAGCGCGCGCCGAACGCTACGGACGCATGACCGATCTACTCAGTTAGGTGGATTTTTTGATCCTCGATCAACCTCGGATATCTATCCTTTACAACAAGCCGGGGGCAACTCCTCTTCCATATTAACCGTCTCTACGAGCGAACAACGGTCATCGTGACCACCAATCTGGCCTTCGGTGAATGGCCAGACACCGCAAGCCCTGCCGGCACCAATACCTTTATCATTCATTCCAACCATACCGTCTGGTTACGCGATCACACACCAATCGGGGGTCACGATTGGAAACCTGATGACACATTCTCTGACCCAGTTGGCCAAAATATATCCGGCATGATGTGCTTTTACTGGAGTGTAACGCTTTGGCACCGGATGTGATCTAATCGACAATGCTTGTTGGGTACGTTCGTATTATTCCTTACAATCAGGATGATGTTGGTTCGCAATTGCGGGCACTCAAGGCCGTCGGTTGCGAGAGAATCATTGAGGAAAGGGGATCCGGAGGTCTCGAAAATCGCCCAAAACTTGCCGGTCTCCTTGGCGAGTTGGAGGAAGGCGATGTCGTCGTTGTTTGGAAACTCGACCGGCTGACCCATTCTTTCGGGGACATGCTCTCTATCCTTGAGAGGATCGAGACGGCTGGCGCAGGTTTCCGTTCTCTTACCGAGGCGATCGATACGATGACTCCGGCCGGTCGCATGCTGATCGCGATGTTAAGTTCATTCGGCGAGCTTCGCCGAAAGCGTGCCAACCGGTTGCAATCGCCAAATGGCGGTTTTCTGGTTGGCCCGCGAGCGGTGCGGAAGGATTCACTCTTGAGACGTATTCTTTTGCCTCGGAGATAGTTGCTTCAAAGCACATCCACACATCCCAGGCTGAAGCCGGATTCGACCAGACCGGCAATACCGCTGTAACCGGCAGAAAGTCTTAAGTCTAACGGCTGAAAATCTCTGAGAATCTGGCCGCGACATTCGCCAAACATGGAGTCGAGACTTGCGGCATCGAAGCAGCGGACTGGTTTCTCAAGCGATGCCTGGGCAATGGCTCAGGCAGGTAGTTCAGTTGGTAGCCGAATCAACGTCTTGCCAAAAGGTGCGTCGGGCCATCAAGGGCCATCAGCCTTGTCTTGTTCCATCTGTGTTTGTGAGGTAGTCCCGTGCTGCAGACTGTACAGCCGACCGCTTCCGATGCAGGGAGATCAGATAGAAGAACAGGGACAGCACAGAGAACACGACCCAGCTTGGCTGCAGCAGGATCCACCGGATGACCGGGTCCCACAGAAAGGGATGCACATTACGCTGGATTGCCGCTTGGGCGAGGATTAGTGTGTCGGGGCTGATAGCGTACCAGATACTGCCAAGCGGTTCGATCACAATCTCGGAAGTGGCAACCGATCTGATCACATCGTTAACGCCGGTGATAACCGCCATCACGAGTGCGATCAGGCCGATGGCGCGTAACAGGGTTCTCATAGTTGTACACTCCCACCTGGCCGCCGAATTGCGATGCTGATCGCACTGGTGCCGTCGACCGCAGCCGGAGTATTCTCCCAGCGGATGAAGCGCCTCACGCGGCTTGACGTATTGCGATGATACGGCCGGTTGCACGACGAATGGTCTTGTCACACCTCACCGCTCCGCTCGGGTCGATCTAAACGATCTTTCCCTCTTGTCTCACATTCCTGAATGCCGGTTCGGCATCGGATCGCACGGTATCATAGGCGTGTGATCCATCGACAAACACAAATGGACACGAATGGTAAAGCGGCGAAAAAGTCAGCGGTGGTGATCGATGCACAGGGCGTCCGTTCTGCATCGAGATGCCGTCCGGCAAGGGGCCGCGCGGACTTCCCGGTCGAGTTCCGTTTCGGTCTTCCGCGGGCGGCCTTTGAAGACGGCCCATAGGAGGCTTGAATCAGCCGTCGCGTACCGATTCAGCATTTGAATTGGAACGCTTCCCGGCCCTGTATGATAATGCGCGTCATGACCAGGCAAACGACCGCTGATATCTGCCTGCAGCGCATTGATCCGCAAAGGAACATGTTTCGGTTCTATTCGATAACTGCCCAGCCAAACCTTTTCGGAGAGTCTTCGCTTATTCGCACCTGGGGCCGGATCGGTACAACCGGAACGACAAAAATCGCGTTCTTCTGTAATAATAGCTCCGCTGAAATCGCCTGTCGCCGGTTGATCCGCGCAAAGCTCAGCCGTGGGTACAAGATGATGCCAGATAAAGCAGGACAGAAACCACCCTCATCGGCCGCTCTGGCCGCAAAACATGAACACCCGCAGTTGCATGAGCCGCGCTCAAAGCTGGTGTCGATACTTCGCACAAGGCGTCGTATTCTTGAGAGACAAAGGTTAGCCGGAACTCGTCTCCCAGAATTCTCCCATTTTGGTGGTGATTGTTAAACTGCCGCGATCGAGGACAAACCCCGACTAGGCAAACGCCAAGAACATTCTCGCTGGTTGCGTACGCATGCGCGGTTTCGAAGAAGTGAACCCATGTCTATAGGCTTGCCCGACGATAGCTGACCCTTTTTCCGCGTTTTGAGGCGCAGATCTGTTGATGCCCCAACTACGCCCGACGGAGAGCAGTCCGAGCCCAAGCTCCTTTTATTTCATGGATCAGGCTCTCGGGTGGTAGATTGACTGCTTCTCGCAGTTCGCCTCGTTGAATGTTCCCGAGCCCACAATCACATGACCACGTGGGACGGTAATGTTCCGTGCAATACCAGACCCACTCAGCAGTCCGGCCCGAAGATTTGGGTCGGACTCCCGAAACGATCCACCTTCTTCGAGCGTGCAGCTATCGACGGTTATCTGCCCGAGGAGTTGACTTCCCGATCCGAGACAAGTGGTTCCGAGAACGGATACGCCGTTCAGAAATCGCCCCTCGTCGCCAATTTCGATGTTAGCTCCTGGACGGTTTGCCTTGGCCGAAAAACCGCCCTCTCCAAACTGATTTCCGGACCCGATCCGAATCGAACCGGATAAAGCTTGGAAAAAACAATTTGAATGAAACACGTTGTTGTCGCCGACCTCAATGCGACAGTCATCAAAGGCTTGCAGCGTCACGCAAGGGTAGATCATGTTTCCAATCCCGATTGCAACACCTTTCGAGATCAAGACTGAAAACGGATCAAAGATCATATTTCCAATTAACCCCATTACCTCCTCAATGGAGAGGAAGCCAAGCGATCGCCGAACATCGTTCACCATCTCGACATTGAGCATGATCAGGCGACCTCCAAAGCAACCTGGATCCCGAACCTACCACACCGCTCGCATCTTTCAGCTTCGATCGTAGTAGCAGTTAAATCAAACGAAATTTATGTTTTCCATGTTTTGCAGCATTTTTTCGCACTTTGACCTTCGAGGACTGTAAAAACGGAATATTCTGATTTACAATGCGTGCATGTCATTTCGGAATTTGTTGCCGTCTAGGCAAGTTTTTTGATTTAATTTTCCAGATGCAATTTTTCTCGAACTGTAGGCCCGATAACCCCAAGATTATGTCAATTCAGTTTAGGGAAAGAACCAGAATGAAAGTGCATCGACTGTTTCCACATACCTTTTTGTCGCTGTTCCTTATAACTTTGCTGACCGGTTGTCCTGCTTTTGCGGAAACAATTCGGCTTGGGTGGCAAGTCCCTTGGGCTACACAAGGACAACTGGTTCAAGCTCTGAAGCACTCCAATATTCCGGAGTTGCTGGACCTGGACATTGAGTATGTCGGGTTTGCCTATGGCGGACCACTCAACAAGGCTGCGCTTGGAGGCGGGGTTGATGTGCTGCTAACCGCGGACCATCCCGCAGCGGTTCTTCTTTCAAAGCAGCGTGGTTTCAAGATCGTGGCGCGAATGATGTACAATCGCGTCTGCCTCTACACACCGACGGGTTCCGCAATAACCGATCTGGACCAGTTGGACAGTGCGCGCCTTGCTGGACCAATCGGTGCCGCGGCAGAGCGTGTTGCGCTTGCCGAAGTCAGGAATGCGGGTGTCGATCTTTCTTCAGTGAGTCTTGTGCAACTTGATATGGCGCAGCAAAACACGCTGATCGTTGGCGGCAGCGATTGGCAGGGCATTGATGCGATGTTCGGCTTCGATCCGCTGCCCGCGATTTGGCATGCAAACGGCCAGATCGAAATCCTGAAATGCGGCCCGGTTGTATCGATCGTCGCAGCATCGGAGGAGATGACGACCGAACGCGGCGACGGACTGGAGGATTTCCTTACCGCCTTTCATTTGTCCTGGGAGACCTTTCGTCAAAACCCGGAGGTGCTTGGGAAACTCTTTCTTGAAGAGGCAAGGCTGGAGGCCTCGCTCGAGGCCTTGGATCAGGCGGCGTCGATTGAACCGAATGCTAAGGCAGAGGACATGGCAAGCCTTAGACTGACCTTCACCGAGGGCGATTTGGCTACCCTGAATGTGGCAACGAGATTCCTGCAGGATCGCGGCAGCATTCCGGCGGACTTCGCGATCACGGACCATTTGGACACAGGCTTTATCGAGGCGGTTCTGTCGGCCCGCAATGCCGAAGCACTGATCGATGACGTCGTCCTTGACTGATGTCCGAACGCCGGCTTGTCGCGTGGTCTCTTTTTGGCATCGTACTGCTGTTTGCGGCATGGAGCGTCTGGCCGGGCAACATTCTTTTTCCGGGTCTGCCGGCGATCATGGGCAAGAGCGTGCAGTTTCTGCAAAATGGTACCCTGATAAAGGACGCCTTGTCCTCTCTGTACCGTGTGTCGGCCGGGGTCATCGTCGGTGCCGGTATCGCGATTTGCTTCGCCGCGGCCCTCTACATAAGTCGCCCCGTCGGCTTCGCGATCCTGGGAATCACGGAGTTGATTCGACCCGTGCCCCCCATCGCATGGACGCCTGTCGCGATCCTGTTTCTTGGGATCGGCAATGCTCCGGCGGTCGCGGTCGTTGCTGTCGGAGCGGTCGCTCCGCTCTGGTTGTCGCTGCACGCGGGTCTTGTTCAGGTCCGCGAAGAGCATATAAAGGCGGCCCGAAGCCTGGGAGCGAACTCGATCGCAGTTGTGCAGCGTGTGGTCGTGCCATCCGTCTTGCCGCATTTCATCTCCGGCATGCGTCTGGCGGTCGGCATCGGTTGGTTCTCCGTCGTTGCGGCGGAAATGATGGGCGTCTCCTCTGGCCTTGGCCACGGAATTCTCCTGCACAGCCAGAATGTCGAGATGGAGGCCGTATTCGTTTATCTGATCACTATCGGATGTGTCGGTGCGGCCATCAATATCGCGTTTTTCCATCTCGAGGCCCGCTTGATCCGCGTCCCATTGGCAAGCCGGGTCTGATGCCTCTGTTGGACGCCAGAAACCTGAGCTTCGGCTATCTGCGGCATGCAGCCGTGATTTCGAATGTGAGTTTCGATACAGGCGCGGCACGCGCGCCGGCGCTGATCGGGCGTAGCGGTGTCGGCAAGACGACGCTTCTGTCTCTGATCGCCGGGCATATAGCGCCAAGCTCCGGCACGCTTCTCTTCGACAATGTCCCCGTCGATGGACCGTCGGCCAGTCGCACTCTGGTCTTCCAGGCTTACAACCTCTTCCCCTGGCTCACAGCAGCAGAAAATGTTGCCTTTGGCCCGCGCTGCAACGGGATGAGTGCGCAGCAGTCATACGACATTGCCCGGGACATCCTGGTGCGCTTTGGCCTCTCGGATGTCGCCGATGCCTTTCCGAATGAGCTCTCAGGCGGCATGCGGCAACGCACCGCCATTGCCCGTGCTCTGGCGGTCAATCCAGCCTGCCTGCTCATCGATGAGCCATTCAGTTCTCTCGATATCGAGACCAAGCGCATGATCATTGACGACATTAAAACGCACGCCTTGGCCCACGGCACGCGGCTGATCATGGCCACGCACAACCCGGTCGACGTGCAGGCGCTCTGCGACAGTGCGATTTCGATCCGCACAGCCAGCAGGTCACATACCTTTCTTGCTGGCCCGTATCGCCGAATTTATCGCAATGAGTTCAATAACCTGCGGCAAGTGCTACCGCCGAGAGACGGCTGCGATATGGGCTCTACGGCCCCGATATGGCCATCGTCTCTGTCGGCCATTTTGGCGCGGAGAGTTTGCCGATTTACCGGATTGGGGCGTGGGGACCGCTCTCAGAATGAGATGGTTTCGAGATGATTCTGCAAAAAAAACGATATGATAATGAGATGGTTTCGAGAGGAAAATGATAGGAATGAGATGGTTTTGCAAAAAAAGTGAGTAGCGTCAAAGCTGCATTGCCCCTCATGTCTGCAACTTTTCGGTGATCGCCCGCTGTGCTTGCCAGTCGGTGGGCATCGGGTTTTTCTCCAGCCATTTCGTCGTCAGCCGCAGTGGCTGATCGCCAAGGGCGATTGCGCGCACGATGTCGGGGGCCAGGAAGGCCAGGTCGATGATCTGCATCATGCGGTGGCGGGACACATTCTCGGATGCGCAGATTGTCTCGAAGGTCTCGCCCCGTTTGATGAGCCCATAGAAGCGATGCGCCCTGGCGATATTGCGAAGCAGCGTCGTGTCGATGGCTCTTGTTTCCGCGCCGCCGATGACGAGCCGTGTTTCGACGCCGCGCTTGCGGAACTGGAACGGCACGGTGAAGGCGAGCGCATCGGCATTGAGCGCATCCGCCGACAGGTCGAGGAAGGCGGAGGTCGCATCGGGGTCGAGGGTGATCCCGAGTTCTCCTGGCTGTAGGTTCGCGCGTCTGATGCAGCCATGGATGGTCTTGCCGCCTCCATCGGCGGATGAGGCTTCCTGCAAGGCCGTCCCGATCTTCGATATGGCGTCCGCATTCGCATCGCGCAGCAGGTCGACCGCAAGATGATCTTGCAGATGCGCCATGACGGCATCGCCGATTTGCTCTTCCAACTGCTTTGCCGGCAGTCGCCAGGCGCAGGTGTCGGGCTTGGCGCCGTTGTCCGAACCGGCGATCAGGCGGCGCGAGATATAGTAGCGGTATCGCTGGCCCTTCTTCTTCGAATGGGTTGGCGTCAATCGGTCGCCGGTCTCGTCGAACAGGCGTCCGGCGAGCACGGACTTGTTCGGCGGGCCGTTGAGTTGGCCGCGCTTGCGGGCCGCGTCCTGCATGAGTTGCGCCTGAACCGCGTCGAAGGTCTGCGGGTCGATGATGGCCTGGTGCTGGCCCTCGTGGATTGTGGAGTGATGGCGGATACGGCCCGCATAGACCGGATTGGTCAGGAGGTAGTAAAGCGGGCCGCGCCCAAACAGCCGACCACCGCCGTGATCCTCACGGTGTGCCTCTTCGCTGGCGCTCGCCTTGTCCGGCCGGGGCTGTGGTCTGCTGCGCAGGCCCATGCGGTCCGCCTCGCGTTTGACCGCCACGACCGACCCGTGCTGCCGGTAAAGCTCGAACAGCGTGCGCACCGTCGCCGCCTCGTCCTCAACGATCTTCAGCGTGCGACCGTCGGGCGCATAGCCGAGCGGCGGGTTGCCGCCCATCCACAGGCCCTTGCGTTTGGATGCGGCGATCTTGTCGCGGATGCGCTCGGCCGTCACCTCCCGTTCGAACTGGGCGAAGGAAAGCAGAACGTTGAGCGTCAGGCGGCCCATGCTGGTGGCGGTGTTAAAGGCCTGCGTTACCGAGACGAAGGAGGCGTCTGCCGCATCCAGCCGCTCGACCAGCTTGGCGAAATCGGCGAGCGAGCGGGTCAGACGGTCGATCTTGTAGACAACAATGCGGTCGACCAGCCCCTCGTCCATGTCGTGCAACAAACGCTGGAGGCCATCGCGTTCCAGGCTGCCGCCCGACAGGCCGCCATCGTCGTAGCGCTGCGGCAGCAACACCCATCCCTCATGTTTCTGGCTCTGGATATAGGCGGCGCAGGCCTCGCGCTGAGCGTCGAGCGAGTTGAAATCCTGATCCAGCCCTTCCTGTGTCGATTTGCGCGTGTAGATGGCACAGCGGACCTTATTCTTCATCGCCGCACCACCCCGAAAAAGCGCGGTCCCGACCAATGAGCGCCGGTGATCTTGCAGGCGATGGCGCTGAGCGATTTGTAGTGACGGCCGTCCATGCGGAACCCGTCCTCGACCACCTCGACCTGATAGGTTCGCCCGTTCCATTCGCGCACCAGATGGGTGCCGGGCTTGAGCAGCGCTCCGGCGGGCGGTTTGCCGCCACCGGCTCCCTTGCCGCGCTTGTGGCCAAGGGCGTCTCTCAGCCGCTTTCGAACGAATGCCGCATGATCGCCATGGGCCTCGACCTGCGCCTCATGGGCCAGCGCCTTGCGCATCAGTCGGACCGAGACGTGTCGCGGTGGGGCCTTGCCGAAGCGTTCGATCCAGTGCGTGATGCAGGCACCGCGCTCCATGGCTTCGAATGGTGCGACAAGACTGTCGCCATCAAGGCAAGCAGTGCGTTCATCGACTCCGGCCAGACGGTTGTTATCGCCTTCATCGGCAGCAACACCGGCGAAATCGCCAGTGTCGCCATCCGCGCTCCGCGGCGCGTGAAGATCAACCGCCTTCATTGTGCGGTTCCGCCGGAAGATGCGTCGCTCGCGTCGGGTGACGTAATGATCGCATAGATGGTTTCGCCCGATCCCGAGGACGTCTTCGCATTCTTCGACGCGGGCGCTTTCGCGGTTTCGATCCCGAAGCCCTGCTTGCGAAGGCCCGATATGGCGGCGCGGACCGTATGGGCCTGCCAGCCGAGGCGCTCGGAAATCAGCGACAGCCGCGCTCCGCCCTTGCGTGACAGAAGGGCGATCAACTGCGCCTGCTTGGTGCCTGCACCACGTCCGCCATTCACCGCACGACCTGCATTGTGCTTGCCGGCACTGTGTTTGCTGGCGCCGTTCTTGTCTCGGGGGCGTTTGTTGGATTTGGCCGGCTTTGCCTTGCGTCCGGCCATCCCGGATTCGATTGTCTGTCTGGTCATTGTCATCCACCTGGTGGTTTGCAGGACCGGCCTATCCGGCCCTGTCACCGGGTGAAGCCCGCAGGGCGGGCGTGGCACCACTGATTGCGGGCCACCCACATAGACGCTCACGCGGCGCGGGATGTCGAGAAGAAAGTGCGCAAATGAGGCTGGAAAAGCCAAGAATCGGCATCCTGGGGCGTCAAGGTTGGAATCCTGCGTAACTCTGGGCGCTCCGGCTAGAAGACAGAAATTGCACGCAGTGCAATGCCCAGTCGTCTCGTATCTTGCGACAGCCCGGCATCCTTCGGGCTGACAGCATCCAACAGCATGAGTTCTATAAGCATGTAGGTGAAATCTCCGTCATTTTTCGTTTGGACATTCCGTGCAATAGCCAAGTCAACCAGATGAAACTTGTCACGATCCAGATCAACGGACTTTATCAATTCTCCGTTCACCGTGATCATCACCGTTTGCCTATCCGATTAACGCATACACCCACTAGATCTAGTATGTCTCCACTCGCCGGAATAGAGCCCTTCATAAGTCGGAGCCTCGGTCGCTCCAGCAATTCCGAGCAGGGAACGGAAGGCGTTGAACGGATAGAACCGCCTGTTGAAGCGGAACGTGAACTCGTTGAGATAGGCCTGCAGATGCTTTGCACTGACACCATGGTGGATGCCGCCAAGCCAATTTTTGAGGTTGCTGGCGACCAGGTGGACCATCGGCAGAAACTCTTCGGCCACCTCGGGGTCGCCACGTTCAGCAACAGGGTGGTGATCAAATCCCCGCGCCTTCAAGCTGCAATAGCCGCTCCAATCGTCGGTGACGATCCGCGAACCCGGCATAACGGCGCTCTCACGAAGCCGCACAGCGATGCTTCGCTGCGGTCAGCGGCGACGGACAGTCGCAAGCGCCCGGCATAACGGCCATCCTTGCGTTTGTCCTGCGCTTTACCGGAGGGTTTCCTCTGGCGCACTTCAACGGCAGCAGCCACCAGTGTTTTGTGGTGTACACCGCGGCCTTCACCGCGTGTTCGGCCTCCGACATAAGTCTCATCGACCTCGACATGCTCACCTTGTCGGCCGCCGATCCTATCCCGACCGGGCCTCACCATTCCGGCGCGGAGCTTGTGCAAGATTCCGAAAGCGGGCTCGTATCGCTTGAGCCCAAGCTGCCGCTGCAACTGAACCGCGGATATGCCCTTCGTCTGAGTGGCGACCAAATAGGCGGCCCAAAACCACGTGCTCAACGGAGTTTGGCTGCGCTCCATGACAGTGCCGACGATCAATCCGGTCTGCCGCCGGCAAGCGCGGCAGGTCAAAACACCAGGCCGTGTGGCCAGCCGGTAAGGCTCGCCCACAACACCGCACCGAGGGCAAGCGAAGCCGTCACTCCAGCGCGATCGTTCCAGATAAACCGCACAGGCCGCGTCATCAGGAAAGAGCTTCTGGAACTCAGGAAGAGATTGAGGGAATTGCAGGTCGGTGCGGTCGAGAATATCCATCATCACTCAACACTATATCTAGTAGGTGTATGTGGCAATCGGATAGGCAAGCTTCACCGTTTGTTTCGGGTGTTTCGGTGTTACGAAGGGCAGGAGGTCCAGCACGATTCGCTTGGCTCGATTGCTGACGGGCAACAGGATGAGCGAACGTCTCCCGTCAGTCCAAGTGCCTTTTTGTTCGGGGCCTGACCAGCCACCGATCAGATATCGGTCATTGGTTGCCTTGGTGTTGGGTACGATCTTCTCTCCGACGCTCACCTGAACGACATCATCCATAACGGGATCGGGTGGCGGCGGAGACGATAAACCGTCGTCCCAGGTGGGTGCGAATACAAAATAACCGTTCACCTGAGCCAAGAGATGTTTGGACGGGTCGGACTGCTTCAGCGCGTATCTGAAGACCGGATCGTTGACGATGAAAAATGTATCTCCGGGGTATTTGCCGGACGACACGTCGGAGATGAACTTTCTTTCTTCTTCTTCCAGTCTGAGGGAATCAATGCGAGCCAAATATACTGCATTCGTATGCAGATTGTTTTGGGCTGCGAAATACGCAATTTCTTGCCAGTTTTCGGGATGGTTTCCGGGTGGGTAGACATGGGCCTTGTCGTAGCGCTTCGCCAGCGCCTTCCAGACAATTGTCAAGCGACACCTACACTTACGAGTTAAGACGACACCCAGTGTTACGAGGACAGCGCGATTTGGGGGGCGTACGCCCCCCAAATCGCGGCGCCAAAATTTGCCCGTTCAGGCGCTCTCTTTTGTCAGAAGTTCTTCGAGGTCGCGCAGCCGATATGAGCGGCCTTTGATGTTGAGCACATGAGATCGGTGAAGGAGCCGATCGAGGATCGCGGCAGCAAGGACTTCATCGCCGGCGAGCAACTCGGTCCAGTCGCGAATGCTCTTGTTGGTGGTGATGATCATCGCACCCCGAGCGTAGCGATAGCTGACCAGCCGGAAGAAGAGGCCGGCCTCTTCCCGGTTCATCGGATCAAAACCCATTTCATCGATCAGCAGCAGCGAACTGGACATGTATTTCCGGCCCTTTAGCCTTGTAGGCGGCAGAAGCGCGTCCGCCTTGATGGCCGTCAGCAGTTCATCAAAGCGATAGTACTGGACTGAGAAGCCGAGTTGGATCGCCCGGATGCCCAGTCCCACGAGCAAGTGCGACTTCCCGACCCCGGGCGGCCCCTGAAGCAGGACAACCTCGGCATTCCGGATCCAGGCCCCGGTCGCCAAGGTGTCGATGCGGGAACGCTCGATTGCCGGCTGGAAGGCAAAATCAAAGTTTTCCAACGTCTGCCCGGTCGGGATTTTCGACGTCTTCATCATCGTCTTGATGCGCCGTTCTTCGCGGCCGGCACGCTCAATATCGAGAATCCGTTCAAGTAACTGGTGAGCGGACATCTCGGTGCTGACGGCCTCCGACAGCAAAGTGTCCAGCGCCTCGGATGCGTAGCCAAGGCCGAGTGCGTCCAGCTTCTCGCGGGTTACGTCAATATCCAGTTTTATGCTCCGAGACGTCATCGGGCCACCTCCGCCAGACGGGCGTAGATGTCGATCGAGCGCTGCTGAACATTGCTGGCCGCCAGCGCCTGAAGGCCTCGCCCCATCTTGCCAAGCGGCATCGGCGCGCGGACACGATCGGTGTCATCACCATCGAAGTGTGCATCGTCACACACGATCAGCCGCTCGGTGCGGCGCGGATGCATGGCGATCACTTCGGCATTCTTGAGGATCTGCACGTGCCCGGCCAGACCGCGCACCTCCACGTCCTGGCCGACGAAACGGAACGGCACGCTGTATTGTCGGCCTTCGAAGCTGACGAGGCAGTCAATTCCGACGGGCCTGCGCACGACGATGTCGAACGGTTCCGGCAGCGTCTCGGGCAATGGCGTCAGAAGACGACGCTCCTGTTCCCACGCTTCGGCGACACTGGTGCCGGTCGCCGGGCACCGCAGGCGGCCGGCACGCTCTTCAAGCCGCGCATCGGTCACGGCCTGCAGCTGTTCCAGGCTGTCAAAGGCCTCCTTGCGAGGATCAACCGTCTCACGAAGGTCGCGCACATGTCTCTCGACTTTACCCTTTCCCTCCGGATGCCGAGGTTGGCAGGCGTCGACATGGAAGTTCAGTTGCGCTGCAAAGCGCCGATACGTCTCGTTGATGACGCCCCAGGCACCGGCCCCCCTGGCGATCGCCGTCTTGACGTTGTCGATGCGCAGAACCGCGACTGAACCGCCCAAGCGACGCAAACACGCCGCATTGCACGACTGCCAGGACAACATGTCCTTCGAACGAGACCAGACAACCGCCCGTTTGCGGCTCCAGGAAAGCGTCACGATCAAGGCAGAAAGATCGACAACCTCGTCGCCAAGAATCACGCCGGGAAACTCCGCCCAGTCCACCTGGGCCTGTGCGCCGGCCGGCGTCTCAACACGACGTCTCGACCGGACCTTCGGGGCCGGATACGTCGCCTTCCAATATCTCTGAACCGATCGCAGGCTCCCGCCATAACCGTGCTCGCGCTGCAGCCACCGATGAAGATCCACCAGGTTTACACGGCCGTCCTCTTGCTGAGAGCGCCAATGCGAGATCGCTTCCGAATAATCGGCGGCCTTGAATGTCTGCTTGGACCTACCATCCAACACGCCCGCCGATCGGCGCTTGTGATGATATCGAACCGTGCCCTCCGTAACCCCGAGAAGCCGCTCTGGGAATGCCCCTGTTTCAACAATACAGCCATGGCTGTCCGTTCCTCTTTTGCGAGAAAGCTCATCGTCTTTTTCCGCCAATTGTTGACGGAAAATCGATGAGCTAAGGCTGTTGCCACCTCGTAAAGGTAGCTGTCGCCTTACGGTCAAAATGAACTGTCGCCCTACAATGGGCTGCGCATCGTCGTTGCCCACTCGCTTCTTTCTTCTTGAACGAAACGTTGTTTGATTTTGGGCCATGCTGCACTTGTGTCGATGATCTGCACCAAAAGCGCCACACCCAGGAGCAATATGGCGATCCTGTGAGGAGCACAGACGATCACCGTCGCCAGGATGAAGATCAGGAGCGCATAGTAAATCGGCCAGATCATGCGGCCGGAGGCGCGGAAGGCATTGCCAACATGCTCCATTGGTTTCAGCAGGGGGAGTTGCACATTGTGGTTTCCGATTCCGATCGTATGCGAAAGGGCAAAAACAAACAGCGCGGCGAATGTTGCGATCAACAGCCAATGGAAGTGCAGGTTCAACTGTTTCAATAGCAAAGTCCTGCGCGTGACCAGATGATAGAGCGCGAACGGGAGCAGCAGAATGACGCCTGTTCCCAGGAATGCGAACCCCTTGATTTCCGCTGCATGGGTCGGGATATCTGCAAGGAAATACGTCCAGTTTTCAGCATCGAAAAATGTCAGCAAATTGGCTTTGTAGAACCCGTATGCGCCGACGGTGCCGACGCCATTGCGGACCGCAAAATAGCCGACCTGCCAGGCCGACAGCACCAAAATCGCCGCGCAGGCCATGCAATAGGCAATAGTCCCTTTCAACGTACGCAGCCGCGTGAAGTAGTCGCGGGCCACGTGCGAAAGCCACAATGCGCAAACCATTGCAAACAGGTAAGCATGTGTCGCCAAGGCGAGGACGAGCATCACAATCCAGTACTTTTCCTTGGGGAATTATATCGAAAAGTAACATTTGGACTTGTTTGCGCAACCCAGATATGCCATCATACAGTAACAAACAGGAAGCTAATCATGGCACACAATGCACCGGGAAAATCAGATCGCGAAGTCTTGTCGCTGCTACAGGTGGCCGAAATGTTTGGCGATGAGGAAAGAGCGCGTAAATGGCTTGAAGATCAGCGTTGGCCTGGTGGCCCGCATTGCCCGCATTGCGGTTCTTTCAACGTAAAGGTCGGTTTGCCGCACCACAGCATGACCCACCGGTGCAACGACTGCCCCACCAAGAGGATGTTCAGTGTCAAAGTTGGCACTGTCATGCAGGGATCGAAGCTAAAGTATCGGGTTTGGGCAATTGGCATCTACCTTTTCAGTACCAATCTCAAGGGCATGTCCAGCATGAAGCTTCACCGGGAACTGGGAATCGGCCAGAAAGCCGCCTGGTTCATGCTGCATCGGTTGCGTGAAGCCTGCCGGTCAGGTTCGCCCGTGTTTTCCGGCCCTGTTGAAGCCGACGAAACCTACATGGGCGGCAAGGAAGGCAACAAGCACGCGAACAAGAAGCTTCGGGCTGGGCGCGGACCGGTTGGGAAGACAGCCGTAGCTGGCGTCAAGGATCGCGCCAGCGGCAAAGTGTCAGCCAGTGTGGTCGAGAAGGCGGATGCCAAAACATTGCAAGATTTTGTCGAAAGCCGGACCGTGTCCGATGCGCAGGTCTACACCGATGAAGCGCTGGCCTATAAGGGAATGGATCGTCCACATGAGGCTGTAAATCACTCGGTCGGCGAATTTGTCCGTGAAATGGCCCATACGAACGGGTTAGAGAGCTTTTGGGCAACACTCAAGCGCGGCCATGACGGCGTTTACCACAAGATGTCGCCGAAGCATCTGGACCGTTATGTGACTGAGTTTTCGGGTCGTCACAATGATCGCCCGAAGGACACCATTGACCAGATGACCGGTCTGGTTGGCGGCATGGTCGGGAAGCGGTTACGCTATGACGACCTGATCGCCGACAACGGGTTCCCTAATGGGGTGAGGTCATGAATACTGATTGGACCCGCGACGGGATTATTGAGGAAGTAAAGCGCCTTGCCATTCGCATCGGACAAACACCGGGGAAAGCGCGTTTTCAGAGAGAAACAGACATTTCGAAATCATATTGGGAAGGTTGCTATTGGGCGAGTTGGAGTGATTTGGTCGCAGAAGCTGGCCTGAACCCTAACAGCGCACCGCCGAAAATCCCCGAAAACGACTTGCTTGATCACTACGCGCGAGCTGTTCGGCACTTCAGAAATATTCCCTCACGCCCTCAATTTAGAATTTACAGACAGAAAAATCCCAATTGTCCAGGAGATACAACGTTATTCAATAGATTTGGTAACAAGCAAAGCCTAAATGCGGCGCTGTGGAAGTTTGTGCAGGAGAATAGTCAATTCCACGACCTGGTAGATATCATTCCTAAACCCAATGATGATGACGCCACAAATAGTTCAGAAGAAGGATATGTGTATCTCTACAAGATGGGGCGATACTTACAAGATCGGCCTAAGTAAGGATGTAGATCGACGACTCGTGCAGGTCAGTGGAGGTCGATGCGAAACGGTCACCGAAGTACATAGAATCCAAACCGACGACCCGCCGGGCATCGAGAATTACTGGAAGAATAGATTCAAAAAAAAGAGAGTAGAGGGAAAGAGCGTAAGGAACGAATGGTTTGTCCTTTCTCCGCAAGACGTCAAGGCATTCAAGCGGCGGAAGCGCTTCCAATAACAACTGTCGCACCGCAAACAGAATATATCGACAATTTGACCTTCGCCGAAACAGAGCAGGCAGTTAAAGTTGGTTGATAAAATCCAATGGGGGCGATAAATGACAGACGCGGAACCAACAACCATACATGAAAAGCTTGCCAACTCACACTACCAACCGACGAAGGCCGAAATGGAACGGCAATACGACATGCCGGCAATGTCGGAAGCGGACTTACGAAAGGCGTTTTTCAATCCAACTGTGCCCGGTAGACCAAAATTGGATCGTGAATGATCTGAAAATGTTACTTTTCGACTTTTCGATATAATTCCCTTTTCTTGCCTCGTGCGGGAGGACTGAGGGCCAGGAGAAGCGCGCCCAATACGAGGAAATGAGCGAATAGATTGAAATGTCCGTAAAGCCGCCAGATCATTGGAGGGGAAAACACGAAGAAGCAAGTGCCGAGTGCCTTGAGGACAAAATCCCTTGTCACCAGGTCGATAATTTTCCAGCCCACAATTGACTGGAGCACGAAGCAAATCAGTATCCACAAACCGAAATACTGAAACGGGTCGGGCAAGAGGCTTTCGACACTTTTGAACAATAACGCCAGAAGGGCGTTGCTGTCCGAATAGACGATGGAACTCCCCAATTCGCCCCCGAATTTCGGGTTCAAGCCCAATGGAAATGTCCAGTCGCTCGCACGAAAGAAGGCCCAACCCATGTAATGGCTTGCCGGATCGCCAAGTTCGAGCCAAGCGATATTTGCAGGCGACAGGATTTTGAGCCCGGCCAACAACATGAACGCCACGAAGCCTATGGAAACTGCCGTGAAAAACTCGGCACACCGCAACATTGGTCGCGCATGTTGCGGCATCGTCACGAAGCCCCCAGTGTCGGTTTGCATGTACGGGCGTCGTCCAACCTGTCCGGACCCGGATCGGACCTGGCCTGGAAAGAGGCCGGAACGCCGACAGCCATCACCCCGCCTGGCATGTTGGACACGACCACTGCCCCGGCGCCGATGATCGTGCCGTCACCGATGGATATGCCCGGTCGAACAATCGCACCCAATCCGATGAGGACTGATTGACCGACATGGCAATTGCCACCCAGGACAGATCCCGGGGCGGCGTGACTTCCGCGTTCAATCACGCAATCATGTTCGATGATGGCACCGCTGTTGACGATGCAATCGGCTGCGATATCAGCGTTGGTATTGAGCACGGCGCCCGGCATGACGACGACACCTTGCGCGATTTTCGCCGAGGAACTTACATGAGCAAACGGGTGCGTAATCGCCGGAGTTGCGCATCCGAGGCCGCGCATTTTTTCCGCCAGCCGCACCCTTGACCTGCTGTCGCCTATCGCAACGACTGCCGATGCAATCGACGTCCTGTTCAGGTAATCGGCGATGTCGTCGTCATTTCCGACAATCGGCACCCCGGAAAACGCACCTTGCCTATCCCGATCGAAGGCCGCTTGCGGATCCCATCCGGCCGCGCGCGCGACTTCGATGACAACGCCGGCGTGACCTCCGGCTCCGACCACGATCAGACGTCTATCGGCCACCGGATTTTTCCCATGAGGCGAGCGCATCCGCAAGGGCTTCACATGTCCAATCGATCATTTCGTCGGTCATGGAAGGGAAGGAAGGCAGACTGAGGCCTCGTCGGGAGACGTTCTCGGCGACCGGAAAATCTTCTGATGCCGATTTGCCGTGCTCGTACATCGGCATCTTGTGAACG
This sequence comes from Rhizobiaceae bacterium, assembly GCA_963921345.3. GTDB lineage: Bacteria > Pseudomonadota > Alphaproteobacteria > Rhizobiales > Rhizobiaceae > Hoeflea_A. Next base: position 43,296 of record OZ001229.2, read on the forward strand.
CAATGAAATGCCGGACGGCTATCGATGCCTGAACGCTTGAGACGCTCCATGACCGTGTCACGGCAAATGCCATCCGGCAACAACAGGCTGACCAGCCAGTTCGATGACACGACATCGGACGAGGGCAACTGGAATTCGACGCCGGTCCCCACCAGGCTCGATCTGTAGCGTTCGGCTATTTTTGCCTTTCGGTCGAGCGTTGCCTTGATGCGCTCCAGTTGGGCGCAGCCGATTGCCGCGGCAATGTTGGTCATTCGGTAGTTGAAGCCCATTCGATCATGCCAGTAGCGGCGTGTCGGATCCTGTCCCTGTCCCTTGGTGATTCGCATGTGAACGGCCAGATCATCGGATTGCGTCACCACCATGCCGCCTTCACCGGTCGTTACGGTCTTGTTTCCAAAGAAGCTGAACGTGCCGATATCTCCAAAGCAACCGGCCGGTCTTCCCGCGAGCGTCGCCCCGAGCGCCTCGGCGCAATCCTCGATGACATAAAGGTTGTGCTCCCGGGCCAGATCCAGGATGGCCGGCATATCGCATATGGCACCATAGAGATGGACCGCCACAATGCCCTTCGTTCTCGGCGTTACTTTCGAGCGCGCGTCATTGACATCGATCAGCCAGTCTCCCTCGCGGCAATCGACGAATACGGGCGTGGCACCCGTTTGCCTTATGGTGTTGACCGATGCGATGTAAGTGAACGTGGGAACCAGGACCTCGTCACCCGGCTGAAGCCCCATGCAATGGTGGGCCAGATGAAGTGCCACGGTTCCGTTCGAGACCGCAATGCCGTGAGCGGTACCCGAGATGTGCGCGAGTTTGCGCTCGAACAGCTCGACATATTGTCCGAGCGAAGAGATCCACGATGTTTGAAGGCAGTCCATGACATAGGCCTTCTCCAAATCCCCGATATCCGGTCTGTATACGGGTACAAACGGTCTGACGCTATCACTCATATCGATTGCCGACACGTGCTTGCAAAGGTTCCATGAGTTTTGATGACCTTGTTTATCCTTCAGGTTCTTGAACGGGCGCTGATCGAGTTTCGGACAATGTCCGCGTCGACCATTTCACAGATCAATTCTTCCAGGGTGACGGAACTGACCCAACCCAGTTTCTCCCTGGCCTTGCTCGGGTCACCCTTCAGAACGTCGACTTCTGCCGGCCTGAACAAATCCGGATCGATCACGACGTGGTCATGCATGTCCAGGCCAACATGATCGAACGCAATCTCGCATACGGATTTCACCGAAGAAGCAATACCGGTTGCGATGACATAATCGTCAGGATCACTTTGTTGCAACATCAGCCACATGGCCTTCACATAGTCTCTGGAATGTCCCCAATCGCGCTTGGCTTCAATGTTGCCAAGCCTCAGTTCCGCTTGCAAACCCAGTTTGATCCGCGCAACCGCGTCCGTGACCTTGCGGGTGACAAATTCAATTCCGCGAAGCGGGGATTCGTGATTGAACAATATGCCGCTGGAGGCGTGCAGTCCGAAGCTTTCGCGATAGTTGATGGTCAACCAATGGCCGTAAAGTTTGGCGACCGCATAGGGTGAGCGCGGATAAAAGCGTGTCTCTTCACTTTGCGTCGCAGATTCGACCATACCATACATTTCCGAGGAGGATGCCTGGTAGAAGCGCGCGTCAGGAGCCTCGATGCGCACCGCCTCCAGGATGTTTGTGACACCGATTGCGGTGACTTGTCCCGTCAGGATAGGTTGCTGCCATGAGGCACGCACGAAGGACTGGGCGGCCAGGTTGTAAATCTCCGTTGGCTCCACTTCCCTGATCGTTCTGATCAGCCCGGCCAGATCTTGCATGTCGCCGTCCACCAGTTCCACATCATCCGCGATGCCAAGCCACTCGAGCCGGCTCAGATTGACATCGGATGTACTGGAGCGGCGGACAAGACCGGTCACCTTGTAGTCCTTCGACAAAAGGAATTGTGCGAGATACGCGCCGTCTTGTCCGGTAATCCCGGTCACGAGAGCCTTGTTTGTCAAAATTTGTCTCCTCATCGGTTGGAAGCGAAATGTTGTAGCCGACTAACCGAACTGAAATGGATTGCGGCTTTGGCATTCCGTCGGTTGAGGTGGGCAGGCAGGCTGAGAAATGGGCTGCCGGACCCAAAGCGCGGTGTTTGGTATGAAGAGGCTCGCTTGCTGGTGTCCTCAAACCTTCGATCAGATGAAATCGGTCCAGGCCATGTCTTCAACCTCGGGTCCGATCCCATGGACGAAGTTGGGACCGTCGTCGTCCGAGATCACAGACAGAATTGCCGTATCGGTCTCGCCTGTCGCGCCGAGTTCCGGAACTTCCGACATGGATGAATAGACGTAGTTTGAAACGTCGCTTCCGTTGGCGCGTTCTTCAGCGACAAGGGTATTGGGCCCATCAATGCCACCATGGGTATTGCCGTCATCGACGCGCGGCAGGTTCAGCGAGGCGAAATCGATGCCGTCACCCGCTCCGTCTGCTGCATCGGTGCCGGACGTCAAGCTGACCGGACCGACCGGAGCACCGCCAATGGCCGTCCCAATCGGTGTTAAATTGCTGCCCGAAACCGGTATAGCCGCCGTGCCGTTGCCGACCGCCTCGACCAGATCGTTGATCGAACCGCCAAAACCGTCGATATCGGCATCGACGGCGATCTTCATCAATGACGCAAACGCGACTACAGCGGCTCCGTTCGGGCCCTCGATGCCAAGTTCCGCAGCGCGTGCCGCGTAGAACTCTGCCTGCGACAGAAAGTGCGCCCTGCCTTCATCCGAGCGCGCGTCTTGCGGTATGATATGGTCGTAGATCAAGCTGAGCCGATCGTTCAGCGTCTCAACCGTGCTGAGCAAGGCATCGGCGTTGGCTCTTGCAGTCGCATTGCCCTGATAAAGCGCATTGACGGTGTTGATGTAGATGTTCTCGTCATTGAATACCGGTCCATCGCGGCCAGCACCAAAGTTGGTTTCATTGTTTCGATTGATCAGAAACCTGTAGCCGTCAATGCTAGGAACGCCACCCAGAACCGAATAAGCGGCCGTCAAGCCCTTGAATTGCGACAAGTTCTGGTCCGTCGCGTTGATCAGTGTCGATAGATCGGCAAGAGGATCGCCGGTTGGCGGATTCAGTGGTGCGCCTATGGCACCGTCATTGTCGGCGATATAATCCAGTAACCACGGATGACCGCTGACATTTACTGCGGCAATACCTGTAGAGACAATGCCAACAACATAGGGCCCGTTTCCATAGTCGTAAAAAATTGCGCCACCGGAGTTTCCGGGGTTCACCTCAAGATCTCGGTTATAGATTAAGGCATGATCATTGTAAGGTGCGGTCACTACAGAGCCCTCATCGTAAGAAGGCTGATTGTTATAGACGCCAGGATGCCCGAGAACACCAACGGGTCCGCCCCGGAAGTCCAGGTCAAGACCCATCCAGCCATATGTATCACCAGCGGCCTCTGTCAGAGTAAATAGCGCAATGTCTCGTTCTGTCTCACCAAGTGTACCCGATTTGAAATCACCGGGAAACAAGCGCCCATCACCGTCAGGATCAAAATCAGGATAATAAGCGACCCGGGACCATTCCACAGTTGTGTTGTAAATGTCGTCAGGGTCGTAAGGCGTATAAAGCTTGATATCGTCAGCGATCCCACCCTTGGCGACATCATAGATGACATGCGCGGCCGTCAGGATGTCATTCCTACCGACAAGGACGCCGCTTCCGGTGTATTTGCCGTATCCGTACCAAGTTGCTTCAATGTAAACGCCCGTCCTCGCCGGGTATCTGTCGTCATCGACTTCTATGGTCATTTCAATCGTAGCCTCTCAGTGCCTAGTTCAACCGTTCTATTTGGCAGCCTTCGCAACAAAAAAGATGAAATCATGTCGTCCTCCTCATTCATCCCATGGAGATCAGCCCAACAGTTTATCGATCGTATTGTCCCAGTTGAGGTCCATTGCCGTCCAGACGGCGAGGCATTCCCGGCCCATCTTTCGGGTCTTTTCCGGCTTGCTGACGAGGTGGCCGAATGCCTCGCCCAAGGCTTGCGCATTCGGTTGGCAGACATATCCGGTGTTGCCGTGCGAAACGATTTCCAGCAATCCTCCCGCGTCGTCGGTGGTGACCACGGGTTTGCCGCAGGCGAACGCCTCCATGGTCACGTATCCGAGGCTGTCTTCCCGGTACGGCAGGGCGCAACAGGCAAGTGCGTTGGAAACCAGTGCGGCCAGTTCCTCACGTGTGTGCATTCTCAATCGGAGGCTGACGCGGTCCTTCAGACCGTTGTCCTCGACAAATCGATGCAACTGTTCTGCGAATTCCGCATCCGATGCCGGGCCGGCCACGATCAGGTGGCACCCGGGACCCGCCAGCCTTGCGGCCTCAAGGATCAGATCCTGTCGTTTCCCCCTGTCGACCCGGCCGCCTGCGAATATGTAGCCATCCGACTCGTTTGGCCTGAACAAGTCGCTGTCGTTGAGCGGTGGGTAGAGAACTTCCCCGTCGAAATCGTTGTAGCGCGACAGTCTCGATTTCGTGACGGGCGAATTCGTGTATATCTTTGCAGCCTCTTCAAAACACCGATTGTCGGCGTTGCGGATGGCATCAATGAGTTGAGCGTCTTCGGCTTGCGACAGGAAAGACTGGTTGTCGTCGAGCAGATCGTAAGCCTGTCGGAACTGGTGCAGAAGCCAGATCGTTTTTTTGTGGTGTTGCACCAGGTAAGCAGGAAATTTGAGGGCGACCACACGGTCTGTGTTTTGGATGACAAAATTCCTGTTCAACAGGATCTCGGCAGGAATTCGATGCTTGGGATCCCACTTGAACGGGATGCGAAGCAACTCCGCCTGTACACCGCGACGCGAATTGAGATGCTTGACGAGGTTGAATGCCAATTCCTCCGCGCCGCCCCACGTAAAGGGAACCGCATTGTTTACCACCAGTATATTCATGAATTACGTCCGATCGGAGTTACAGGTCAGCCAATACTGTGATGCGGCTAGCCCAGTAGCTGGCCTATTACAAAATCCCAATTGATGTTCATGTCCCCAATGGTCTCGTAGGCATTCTCCCCCAGTTCCCTTGCTTGCCTGCGATTGTGAAACAAGTCGTCGAAGCCTTCCGCGATCGCTTGCGGATTTGGGTCGACCACCAGGCCGTTTTCCCTGTGCCTCACGAATTCCAGCGTGCCGCCGCCGTCGCGAACCGTTACCGTCGGTTTTCGGGCCGAGGCAGCTTCAAGCGTCGGGTACCCATAAGAATCCTCGTCGAACGGTATGTAGACGGAGGCAAGGCATTGGTTTATCGCATCGGCCTTTTCGGCTTCGCTGATCCAGCCGAATTGAAATCCGATCCGGTCCGCAACGCCCAGATCGGCTGCCAACTGGACCAGTCGGGATTCGTAAGCCGCGTCAAAGCTCTTGCCGCAAACCCGCAGCCTGACGGGAGATTTGACATATCGCATGGCCTCCACCATCAGATGTTGCCGCTTGTGCGGCTCCAGGCGACATACGGAGACCACCTCGTCGTTCTGGCCCGCAAAAAAATAGGGGCTCTGATCGATGAGGGGCGGGTACAATACCTTTGAACTGACGCCGTTGAATCGTCGAAGCCGGTCCTGGACCACCGCTGAATTGCAAAACACCTGTCTGGCTTCATTCAGCCCCAGGCTGTCATGGGATTGAAGTGCCTTGCGGACGGCACGGCCCGTGCCGGTAGCTGGAGCGGTTCTGTGCTCGGTATGGGCAAGGTCGTAATATCCGCGCAGATGATGGATGAACCAGACGACCTTGCTCGGGTGGCGAAGCGTGTGCGCCGGCGGCCGGATCGTGATCAACCGGTCGGCGCAATCGCTCAGGTCGATCAGGCGATACGACAACAGGTTCTCCATGAGAGTTTCGTGCCTCTCGTCAAACGGTAAATAGAAGGATTCAACCTCATGTCCGTGCTCACGCAGCTTGTCGCCAAGCCAATCGACGATGAAACGCCCTCCGCCGCTGACAAACGGAACAAACGATGACGCGATGACTACCCTCAAACCGACCGCCCCATGCCTGAACTGCCCGCTTCCATCAAATCAGGCCCGACGCGCAACCGGGGCCATGCCCTCGAGCGTTTCCAGAATCAGTTGAAAGTCGGGCCTGTGCGGGTGCGAACCCAGTTCTGCAAGCTGTGAAGCGGTTGACGACAGGACATTGTCATAGACCCAGGTCACCTGCATCTTTTCCACCAGTTCGATGATCCTTTGCGCATAGCGTCCGGGCGAGAATTCGCCATTGGCGAAAAGCCTTGCATTCGTGCCGAGACTTTGTCGCCGGGCCGCATCGAGGAACAGCGTCTCGATCACATTCGCAATCGATGGCGTGGGTGTCGCCTCCGGGACCTTGCAAACGCAATGGTCAGGAAGACCTGAATAGAACCCGCCGTCACTGACAATGAGTGGTCGACCATGCAACATTGCTTCTATGGCGCTTGCCGAGGCGCCTTCAAGAACCGGATACCGCAGGCAGGACACGCAATCGGCCGTCATGATCTCCTTGTGCAAATCCGACAGTCCCACGGGCCCCGTCATTTCCAGATGAACACCCCGATTGGCTGCAATATCGACGAGTTTTGCTTCGTATTCGGGGTTTGTTGAACCGACAACCCTGTATTCGATCGAAGAAGCCAGGCTCTCACTGGATCCTATTGCCTCTATGACCCGATCAACGCATTTGTTTGGATTGATGTTGCCGAAGGTCAACAGTCTGAAGCGCCCGTCTTCCTGGCCGCATTTGCGTATCGTATGGTGACCGATGATCTCTCGCGGCAGTTCCCATGCAAGGGGAATGGTGTCGACAGGGCCATCACACTGTTCCACGAAGGGTTTGTAGAAGTCGGCATGGGCAACAGCGGCATCACATCGAGCGGCCAGAGCGGCCGTGACGCCGGTTCCACCGGAAACCGTGGAGATGTCGCACGCAACCGTGTTGCCTTGCGCCCGCGCACCATTGCCGAAATTGGTCATGTCCGCGTCGTGAAAAACGCCGACAACGCGGCCCTTGTTCAGCAGCTTCAACGCACCGGCATGGTTCGGATAGTGGTCGCCGAAATTGACGATCAGCGCGTCGAAGCGGTCGAACGCGTTTTGCGCCTCAAGGTCGGAAACCGTCATAACCGACAAATCCGCGAATGCCCTGCATTCGGACGGCTCAACCCGATCCTCCAGGGCCGCGATGACGACCGCCGCCCCCTCGGCAACGAGCGCCCGCGATACCAGTTCACCAAAATACCCGATCGCCGACGTCCTGCCGACCGGCGTCGCCCAGACAATATTCATGATTGTGCGCCCGCATTTCGATCGAGGATCTTCGACAAGTTGGCCCCGTCCTTTTTCAAGAAGAGGACATTCGTGGACTCCTGGCATGCCAACCAGTCCATGTCGGCTGGTTGAATGTCGCCTGTCGGTTCCACGATCGCATAAGCTTCATAGTTCAATTGCATGAACTGCCCGATCCAGTCCTCCAGGCTGATGTCGACCCGGTTCAGGTGGGACGGGCCGCACTCTGCGACAATCGCGCAATCGGTCGACTGGGAAATGACGCGTTTCGCGCCGCCTATGACGTCCGTCTCGGCACCCTCGACATCCACTTTCATGAGGTTTACGTCGGCGTTTGAACCAATAACCGAATCCAGCGTCCTGATTGGCACCGTGAGCGGTTCGCCGGTTTCCGGTTCAGTCTCCAACTCGTAAAGCGAGCTATGGCCGATCGTCGTCGAAACAAAGAACGGCGCTTCGCCATCCGTGCACCCGACTGCGGCTGGATGCAAAGTGACCTGGTTCAGGCCGTTCAGCAAGAATGCCTTGCGCAGACAGGACTGTAGGCGCGGCTCCGGCTCGAACGCGTCAACAGTGCCATCTGGCCCGACGGATTGCGCCATCGAAACCGTATGCATTGCCACGCCGGCACCCACGTCGATTGCGTGGTCGCCGGGCCTCAGGATGTTTTTGATGACACGCCGCGTCCCGGGTTCGAGCCCTTGTGAGGTCGCACGCGCGAACATCAACAGGAGATCGTCGTCCTGCCTGGGCACAAAAATGTATCCATCCGCGAGCGGAACGGCGAAGAGGTCCTCCAATTCAATGATGGGCCAGTTTTTCCTGGTTTGCTCGTCCGCTTTCGCATGCAGGAAATCAAGTCTCCCGTCGATCGATTGAAGCAGATCGACTTTTGAATCGAGCGTACCCAGTTTGTCGCCAACAACTTTCAACTCATTGTAGATTCCGAACATCAAATCATTGGTTTCGTTTTTGTTCGACAAAACAGGCGCGTTGACGAAATCGCGGAAATAGGACAATGGCCGTTTCAACAATCGACGCGCCAACCGGTAGGGAAGACTGGTGGCCCCGAGATGGGACGACGCGGTGGATTGGGAAACGATTGCCGAATCGGGGTTTTCGCGTGCCGTTCGCGACTGTGCGATTTTGCGACCCAGCGACCGGTCCCATCTGACCAGCGGTGTCGAACCGCGCTGGTTTCGGCCACCGTCACGATTTGATTCAGTCATGGCTTTCATGAATGACCTCCTGGTAGAGTGCGTGGTAGCGCTGCCCCATCCGGTTGGAATGGAGGTTTTCGCAAAAATGTCGCCTTGCTGCGGCACCCATCCGACGTGCCAGTTGCGGATCGTCGCCGAGCGACCGCATGGCCGCAGACAACCGGGCCGGATCGTTGGGCGGCACGACCAAGCCGGTAATGCCATCGCGATTGACGAAGCTGGTCCCGGTGCCGATCTCGCAGCTGATCATCGGCTTGCCGGTCATGGCGGCCTCGACCAGCGCCAGTCCGAACGCCTCCGAACGCTTGTTGGACGGCAGCACCAGGGCGGTACACAGTTGCATGAGCGCCATCTTGTCGGTGTCGTTGACGGCACCGACAAAATGCACATTGTCGAGGCCGAGTTTGGCCTTGCGGGCCCTGTACCTGGCTTCATGTTTGCCGGCCCCGACGATCACCGCCGGCCGGTCGAGCCCGACCGCAGCTTCAAGCAGCGTGAGAACCCCCTTGTAGGGGCGCAGAACCCCGACGAACAGAAAGAAGTTGTTTCCGAACCAGCCACACCACTTTTCCAATGTTTCAAGAGAAATGTCCGGATAGGAGGCGGGGTCGAGGCCAAGCGGAATGATCTCCGTCTTGTCGGCATGGCGGCTCAGCACCGGGCTCGTGTCGGCATAGTTAGGCGACGTCGCGACGATCCGGTCGACGCTGGACAGCAAGCAATGGTGCAGAGGCGCGTAGAGCGACCCGATCAGTACATTGCCGGGCGCATCGGAATGATACGTAAGAATGGTCGGGCGCTGCGGCTGGCTTCCGAGATGCGCCAGATCCGCGAATGGCCAGGGAAAATGCAGATGCACGACATCGGCATCGGCGGCCACGCGTTTGTACCGCCGGTAGGCATCCAGAGAGATATCGGTCGACAATATTCCAAAGCTGCGGCGCGCCTTGTGCAGCGTCTGGCCGTGGAAGTCCGGTCGCGTGTTGTCGCCCGTGTCGTTGATCGACAGCACATGGTGTTCGACACCCAGTTTCCGGGTGCTTCGCGCGACCGCGTCAATGACCCTCTCGACACTGCCGAAAGTCTCGGGCCAGTAGGTCTTGAAAAAGTGAAGCACGCGCATGATAAGGGTTCCGCTGCAAAGTGCGCGGGCATGGTCAAGAAGCCGGTCGCAATCCACGATTTCACCGACGCCCACCGGGATGGCTGGAAAAATCGACAGTCCGTTCGGCGACGCGAATAACGACGCCGTACCGCATGGCCCTCGGCCTGTCATCAGGCAATTGCAGGAAGGCACGGCGGTCCAGCACATGATCGTCCGCGACACGCTTTCAAGGACAGTCACTCTCGGGGACTCTCAGGGTCATCCTTTGACTCCAGTTTAAATCGGCTCCATTCATCGTTCTCGAACAGGATCCTGAACGTCTCGGGATCATAGAAACGCATGAGGTGATAGACGAACTCGCGCGGGTCGATCCGCAGAGCCTTGGCCCAGTCGGCATAGCGTGCCGGTGAAACGCGACCCCGGCCGGTCTCTAGTTGCGAAATGAACGTGTAGTAGTCGAGCTCAAGCAGTTCTGCCAGTTCACGCTGTGTAAGGCCGGCGTCCTCGCGTTTCTGCTTTAACCAAAGCCCGGCTTGCTTTCGAATTTCAAGGGTGGCGGGGTTACCGCGGTTCCTGACTCTGGGTTCGGCATTCATGTCAACATCTCCGATTGGAAAATTCTCGACAACGCATTTGCGCAAGCGCGGGTTTCCCGTTTCGAAGGCGCTGCCGGACAATCAAGCGTCAATGAGGGTTCTGATTGCTGCCGTTCCGGTCGGTGAAACACCTCCGCGGTTCGGGGTGACTGGAAGGCTCTCTCACGCACGGCCATTCTCGGGGTCATCCTCTGGCACCGGGTTCAATCCGCCCGATTCCTCGTTCCCGAAGAAGACCTTGTACGTCGCTGGATCGTAGAAACGCAGGAGGTGTTTGACGAACTCGCTCGGGTCTATCCGCAGGGCCTTGGCCCAGTCGGCATAAAGTCTCGATGGAATGCGGCCCCGGCCGGTCTCCAGTTGCGATATGAACGTGTAGTAGTCGATATCAAGCAGTATGGCCAAATCACGCTGCGTCAGGCCGGCAGCCTCACGTTTCTGCTTCAACCATTGCCCGGCCTGCCGGTTGCGTTCAAGGGTTTCGGGTTTGTTGCGTCTCCTGGCTATGGGTTCGGCATTCATGTCAACATCCTCCGTTAATGGCGGGCCTGTTTGTCGGCCCCGTTTCCGCGCAAGCACGACGACCGTATCGCCGGCCTCACGGGTCCCGCTCCCGGGGTGGTCCACCTCAGGAAAAACGGGATGACGTCCGTGGGTGGAGTTCGCCGGGGCATAGGATTGGGCTTTCCGGGATTCAGGCGGCCTGATCGGTCCCATCTATTCCTCCCGCATGGCCTTGATCAGGCGGTTTTCCAGCGGCTGGATCAGATAGTCGAGCGTCGTGCGCTCGCCGGTCGCGATGATGACGTCGCCCGGCATGCCGGGCGTCAGCGCCTCGGCTACGCGTTCGGGAACGCTGTCTTCATCGACCACGATCTTGGAAAGGAAGTATTCTTCCCGCGCCACATCGTCGATCACGATGTCGGCGGAAATCCACTCGACCCGTCCGAAGATGGTCGGAACCTCGTCGCCGGTGAAGGACGAGAACCGCACCTCGGCTTCCATGCCGGTGCGCAGGCTATCCACATCCAGCGGCGAAATCCGCGCATTGATGATCAGGTTGTCGTCTACCGGCACGATCTCCATGATCGTCTCGCCAGGCCGCACAACGCCGCCCAGCGTGTGCACCGTCAGGTTCTGGATGATGCCGTCCTGCGGCGCGCGCAGTTCGACCCGGTCGTAGATGTCGGCGGCAATGGTGTGGCGCTCGCGTGCATCGGCCAGTGTCAGACGTGCCTGGCGCAACTGCTCGGCGACATTTTCGACGAATTCCTGCCGCAACTGCAGGATTTCGATCTTCGCCTCTCCGATGCTCCTTTCTGTACGCGCAATCATCGAGCGTGCCTCCGCCTTGCGACCGAAAACCTCGGTGCGGCTGCGTTCCAGCGCCGCGAGCCGGTTCTTTGCATAAAAGCCTTTCTTCGCCGCCGGCCTAACCGCTTCGATTTCGGCGTCGTAACTGAGGATTTGCGCGTCCAGCCACTGGACCTGCTCGCGGGTGCCGGCGATCAGTTCCTCTTGCTGGGCAATCTGCGCCTCGAGGATACCGATCCGGTTTCCGACCGACGCCTTGCGCTCACGGAACTGCCACTCCTGGTCCGTCATGATGGTCTGAACGGCCGGATCGGACCGGTTGCTCAGGATAACATCCGGAAAGTTGACGACGGCATCGCCGCCGTCGCGCTCGGCCAACAGCCGGGCCTCCAGCGCCAGCGCACGGAAATACCGTTCCCTGGTGCCGTCGATACTGGCCTTGGCCTGCGTGCGGTCAAGCACAACCAGCAGGTCGCCCTGCTTTACCGGTTGGGCGTTCCTGACCAGAATCTCCTTGACGATGCCACCCTGAAGGTGCTGGATCTCCTTGCGGTTGGATTCGACCGCAACCTTGCCCGGCGCGACTACCGCGCTGTCGAGCCGCGCCGTCGCCGCCCAGACACCAAGCCCGCCGATGCCGGTCAAAAGCACGATCGCCCCGAACAAAACGGTGCCGAAAAAGCTGGCCAATACCCTAGGTGCCTTGTCCGGATGGTTCATGCGCACCGGACGTGAACTCTGTATGGCAGAGAACGCTCTCTTTATGACACTGTAAACACTCGTTTTTCCTGAAGTCGACGCTGGGGATGGGGCCAGGTTTGGCGGATTTCGCAAAAATTCGTCAGGCACGCCGCGATCTTGCCGTTTACCCTCACCTGCAAAGAGGCTACGAAAACCGAACAGTCGCTCAAGGCCGACCCGCCGCGTGATGTGAAACAGCGAATTCACACAACTACGCCATACGACAACCACACCCATGGTCAATTTCCTTGGGCCGGGCCAGGGCTTTGCTGAATCGTCTGCGCCGTGGCGTCGCTACCCGGCTGCGATTGCGGCGGCGGCTGGACGACTTTCGGGCGACCCATCAGTTGCGGCAGCATCTGTTCGCGCGGGCCGATGCCCTGAGACTGACCTTCCATTAGGATCAGGATCTGGTCGGCAATGGTCAGCAGGTTCGGCTTGTGGGTGATCATGATCACCGCCATACCGGCTTCACGCATCTTGCTCATCGCCGCCGTTAGCGCCTCTTCGCCAGCTGTGTCGAGATGCGCGTTGGGTTCGTCCATCACCACCAGAACCGGGTCGCCATAGACGGCGCGGGCGAGCGCAATGCGCTGGCGCTGGCCACCGGAAAGCACCTGGCCGCCTTCGCCGATCTGAGTGTCGTAGCCCTCCGGCAGGCCCTGAATGATCTCATGAACGCCGGCCACCTGTGCCGCAGCGATGACCTTCCTTTCGTCGATCTGTGCAAACCGCGCGATGTTCTCGGCGATGGTGCCGGAAAACAGTTCGATATCCTGCGGAACATAGCCGATGAAGCGCCCGAGCTTCTCCCGGTCCCAATGGTCGATGTCGGAGCCGTCGATGCGCACATGGCCGGACTCCGCCGGCCACACGCCGACAATAACCCGGGCAAGGGTCGACTTGCCGGCGGCCGACGGACCGACGATCGCCAGAATGGTACCGGGATCGACGTCGAAGCTCAGACCCTTGAGCGTTTGCTTCCCGGTGCCGGGCGGCCCGGCCATCACATTCTCGATCGAAAGTCTGCCGGTGGGGTCGGGCAATTGCATCGGTTCGGTCTCCGCCGGCATCGACGCGAACATGGTGCGCAACCGCTTGGTGGCTTCCCGCATCGCCACGAAGGACTTCCAGCCGCCGACCGACTGTTCCACCGGCGCCAGTGCGCGGCCCATCATGATCGACGCGGCGATCATGATGCCTGGGGTGATTTCGCCGAGGATAGACAGATAGGCGCCGACGCCGAGGATCGACACCTGCAGGCCCATGCGCACGAACTTCTGCACGGCGACAATGCCGCCGGCCCGGTCCCCGGCCTGGCCCTGCCAACCGAGCGCTTCCAGATGCTTCTCGTCCCAGCGCCGCTGGATGTTGCTGCACATGCCCATCGCATTGATGGCCTCGGAGTTGCGCAGCGACGTCTGGGCATTTTGCGAGGCGATGATTGCCGCCCGGTTGGCTTTTGCCAACAACCCCTTGGTGGTCAGTTCGTTGATCAGAGCCAGCGAAAAGATGATGATCGCGCCACTCAGCGCAACCAGGCCCAGATAGGTGTGCATGATGAAGCATACCGCCACGAAGACCGGCACCCACGGGGCGTCGCAAAAGGCCATGATGGCGTTGCCACCGATGAAGTCGCGAACCACGTCCCTGTCGCGGATGGCCTGATTGCTGACCGAGGTGGACTGCATCGACTGCACCTTGACCACCGTATCGAAAACCGGCTTGGATATCTCCCGATCAAACCGGTTGCCGCCGCGCGCCAACATCCGCGAGCGGACGAATTCCAGGCAGCCATAGGTCAGGAGCATCGCAACCGCGATCACTGTCAGCAGCACCAGCGTTGTCTCGTTGCGGCTCGCCAGGACACGGTCATAGACCTGCATCATGTAGATCGGCGCCACGAACATCAGCAGGTTGGCGAAAAGAGAGAAGAAGATCGTGATAACCAGTGCCGGTTTGTACGCGCCGAACGCCTTGTCCAGGGGTGTTTGTCTGGCTTGCCTGTCGCTCATGGCCCTTCACTCATCCCGGGCCGCTCTCGCACCTGCTCGATGAACTGCCGGGGCGGCAGGTCCAGTTCGGCTGCCGTAACCCGATAGTAGGCGCAGATCTTGCGCACCGTCTGCGGCGACGGGCACGCCTTCGCATTCAGGTAACGGTTGAACTGTAGGCGGTTGATGTCCATCGTCCGGCATATCTCGGCGGCCGTGCCGTAACTGCCGCAGAGATGCTTCAGATTCCGTTGCAAGTTGGTGGGCATGTCTTTTTCTACCTGTCACGTGGTGCCGGAGACCGCTGATGGCTGCTGTGCCCGGACCTTTGCGGTGGTGCTGCGCCTGTGTGGGCCGTTGGCATTTTCGGCCCACACGCGACCCGGGCTCAGGCCCGATGGCGGCGGATACTCCGGTTTCGCAGGTGTTCAGATCATTGACGGCAACCTCAGGCCCGACGAACCCGGACGTACCACGACAAATCGGCACCTTTCGAATGTTGCGGCCCGAGGCCCCGAGGGGCCTCGGAAACCGACGATCAGGCGATGCCGTCGTACTGGCTGGTGCCTACGAGGTTTTGCTCTTCGAGACCTGTCAGCGCCGTGTTGCCAAAGTCCAGACTGCCCAACTCGGCAACCTCGACATCGTCTTCGGAACCCGCGCGACCGCTCCAGGTCAACTCGAACACCTTGTACATGCCAACATCGGCCGCGTACTCCACCATCAAGATCGCCTTCGCATTGCCGACAAGGGCATCTCCCAAATAGTCGGCCCTTACGGCAAAGTTGTTGGCAAGGTTGCCATACATGTTGTCTCCACCGAACGCAGTGCCGCCTGTGGTGTTGAACAGAGCAGCAACGTTTTCTGCGGAAAGCGCCGCAAAGGTTTCACCGTCACCATCGTCATCAGCCATTCTGACAACCGCAACTTCGTTGGCCGCGACCGCGTTCGTCAGCGTGTTGTCCTGGTTGAAGTCGAGGGTCACGCCGATCGGCCTTTCGGCGACATCTCCCGGGGGGTCTTCGCGGCTCATCAGGTATGACGTGAAGTCCAGGAAATCGAAGCCGGTGCCTACATTATTACCGGTCTGGAAGTTTGAAATATCATCTTCACCAAAGTTGGCGTCCGTCAGTTTGAGAGTGTCGTTACCGCCACCACCGTCACCGTCGAGCTCGATGGTGTCGTTGCCGGCACCGCCTTCGATGGTGTCGTGGCCGGCACCGCCTTCGATGGTGTCGTTGCCGGCACCGCCTTCGATGATGTCGTTGCCGGCGAGGCCCCGCAAGGTGTTGTTGTTGTTATCTCCGGTCAGGGTGTCGCTAAGGGCCGAGCCATCAAGGTTTTCGATGCCGCGAAGGGTATCGCCTGCGGCGTGCCCAACTGCGGTATTCCCGGTGGCCAAGTTTACCGTCACGCCTGCGTCGGAACTCGCAAAGCGCGCAGTATCCTGGCCGGCACCGCCATTGATGGTGTCGTTGCCGGCACCGCCTTCGATGGTGTCGTCGCCGGCACCGCCTTCGATGGTGTCGTTGCCATTACCGCCATTGATGGTGGCGCCGACGTCCCCATCACCTCGGATCCGGATAGTGTCGTCGCCAGCGCCTGTGGAAATGTCTATCGAACCTTCAGCGGCTGAATTTTCGACATTTATGGTGTCGTTACCACCTGCGGTGCTGATTCTGATATCAGCAATCTCTCCGGTCGAACGATTGATGGTCACATTAACAGCATCCTCAATCGGCCTGAAAACGTCGCCCTCTTCCCGTATATTTGCAACCCCGTTCTCAACGTTTTCGATCAGATCGCTGATAGAAGCGCCCAAACCTGAGACATCGTCGCGAACAGCTATATTCATCAACGCCGCAAACCCAACAACAACCGCTCCGTTCTCGCCATCAATGCCAAGCTCCGCAGCACGAGCTGCATAAAACTCAACACGATCTTCCCCCGTAAACCAGGCCCTGCCTTCAGGCGTGCGCGCGCTCGCGTCGATGACACGGTCGTAGATGAGGCCCAATTTGGCACTCAGATCCTCCCCCTGGCTGACAATATCATCAAAGGCGTCCCTTGCGGTCGAATTGTCCTGATAAAGCGCATTGGCAATGTTGATGTAGATGTTCTCTCGGTTGAACTGCAAGACCCGTGCGGGGACGTTGGAACCAAAGTTCGTCGCATTATTATTATTGATATTCGAAATATATCCCGCAATGTTTGGAATGCCACCAAACATTACCTGATATGCAGCACTAAAGCCCATGAATTGCGACAAATTCTGCATATCAAGGACCGAATTATTGATCAGCACGCGCAGATCTGAAAGAGGCATGTGATATCTCCATTGTGACCGGCGGTCTCCATTGTGACCGCAAACCACCATTGTGACCGGGAGTTTAGTCGCCGGACGTTCGCACTTTGCTGGATATCGAAATTGCTGAAAGATCTGAGCTATACATTCCATAGAGCCCGAATAAGTCACCTATGAAGGCTAATCCTATGCGCAAGATCGACGGGAATGCATAGGCACGCAACACTTGGATCATTGTGCGCCTGAATTGTGTGCACCGGCTGGAAAACAGCGGTTTTCAAGCATTTTGCATTTCGCCGGCAACAACACACCCTCACCTTGTGGACAAAGCGCCACTGGTCGGCGGATCTATGCGGATCTGTGTCTTTGCCTTGGTTGGCGGATGTATGCGCCCCCCTGAATGGTCATATTTACGCGCCGTGAATGTATGCAGTCGATGCAAATCCGGGTTTTGGTCGAAAGGCGCAGTCAGCAATGCAGGTTCATTCAGGAGAGTAAGCTGAGTGCGCGGCGGGCAGATGTCGACTGGACATGCGGCCGAGTGTCCGCGCATCGCTCTGCTTTCGAAATCCGCCAAAATCCGATCGGCGCCCAGGGACCATGGAATTCACCTTTGCATGTCTCGGTAAGCACCAGAAATCCAACGGTTTCTGAATGATCGTTCGCCTCCAATACGCCGATCCGCACTCAAATTTCAGCGGACCATGGTCCGCTGAAAACCGCCGCCGATATCTGTCATTATAGAACCGCTTCCGCAAACCTGCATGACGCAGGCAAAGACGGGCGCCAGGGTGGTGAAACACCCCGAACCGGGAGATGGGCTCACCCACAACCAGCATCGGCCACACAAAGGCCGCCCCACTCCCGCGCTCACGGCGCGATGACGATCACAGGAGCAACAGACCCTTGTCGAGTCTCGATTCCATCAATCCACAGGACGCGGTGCGTTGCGTCCTCGAACCCGTCAAACCCGCAGAATCCATTGCCCCGTGGTTTGGCGGCAAGAAATATCTCGCAAAGCGTATAGCCGCGCGCATCAAGGCGGTCCCGCACCAATGCTATGGCGAACCCTTCGCCGGCATGGGCGGCGTCTTCCTGCGCCGAAGCGGCCGTCCGAAATCGGAGATCCTCAATGACATCAATGACGACATCGTTAACCTGTTTCGGTGTCTGCGCGATCACCCGAACGAACTCGCCCGCCAGTTCGACTGGCCATATCCGCACGCGCCGAGTTTGTCCGCCTCATCAGGACGCCGCCCGAAAGCCTGACCGACATCCGCCGCGCCGCGCGCTTCGCCTATATCCAGCGCCTGAGTTTCGGCGGCAAGCCCGCGCATCTGGCAACGCCCGGGCAGTTCGGACTGTCGGCCCACGACTCGTCGCGCCTTGGAGCGGCCAACATGAAACGCCTGATCATGGCCGCGCATGAGCGGCTTGCCCGCGTCCATATCGAATGTATGGACTGGCGTGCCTTCATCGAGCGCTACGACAGACCCTTCACACTGTTCTATCTCGATCCGCCCTATAGCGGTCATGAGACCGATTACGGCAAGGGTGTGTTCAAGCAAGGCGACTTTGCCGAGATGGCCGACATTCTCAAGGCCATCGACGGTCGGTTCATCCTGTCGATCAACGACACGCCGCAGATCCGCGATCTGTTTGCCTGGGCCGGGATCGAAGCGGTCGAGACGCGGTATTCGGCCAATGCAAAGGCCAATCGGCGCGTCAGCGAATTGCTGGTGTCGGGCGACAAAGGCATCTGATCGCTCAACCGGGGCGGAACGCTGATCCCGTTGGCAAGTAAACCTAGTGGCGATCTTTTCGCAGGATCTTTAGCGACAATTTTCGCAGCATTGCAGAGACTGGCAAACCGCGGCAAAATTGCCTACCCGCGGCGGGCATCGATCAGAGTTCTGCATCACGTTGGAACCGGCATGTCGGTGTTGCAATGGGGTTACCATTCGCTCCGGAATGTTCTCAGAGGCAATGCACCGTGACAGGCTGGCGGTCATCTACGAACGGCTGCTTTAGACGGAAGGAGGCAATGTCGACATAGGGAAAATGGGGGGAATGCTGACGGTGGCTGCCGCGGTCGCGTATGTTGTCCTGTTGCCGGTCAGCACACGACCACAAATCACGACGATCAGAGAGGCCAAAGAAAACGCGTAACAGCGTGACCGGTCAATTGGGTTCGGGTTCTGCGGCACGGACGATCTCGGCTGGAACGACCATATTCGCGCAATAGACAATCGCCACCAGCAGGAGTGGTTTCCGCGGCCCTGCGTTTCCTCGACGATTCCACCTTCAATATCGGCGAGAAATCGACCGTCGTGCTCGATAGTTTCGTCTATGATCCCGATCGCGGCTCGCTGGGTGCCGTTTTCAACTTGGCAAAGGGCACCATGCGCTTTATCAGCGGCGGGCGGCGCACACGCGACGCGACCATCCAGACCCCGGTGGGGGTCGTCGGCATCCGTGGACCGGACATGATGGTCATCTGCAATGATGGTCCCGAATGTGCCGCGGTGATGCGTTCCGGCCGGGCGCGCATCTGTCCGGTACCGGACGGCACGACGGTCGGACCGGAACTGCGCGGTGCTTGCATTCGAAGCGACATGGCCCGGTTGCCATGCGGTTTCTTTGAAATCGCCGCAGCCGATGCACGCAAGGATCGCACCGAGGGCAACTTCAGCATCCTGCGCGCCAATTGCGCGGCGGTCGTGGGAACCGTGGCGGCAGCGACCTTCGGTCTTCTGGCCAAGCAGGTCGCGGCCGGGGCACCGGTGTCCGGATCGTCCCAAATCGCGACGCTGGCATCCGCCACAACGACACCGGCAACTGCAACAGCCGGGGTGGCATCCGCCACCACGACCGCAGCAGGGGCCGCAACCGGAGCCGCCGCAACCACGGCGGGCGTTAGCGTTGTTGCGGCCGGGGCTGGCGTGGCAGTTGCGACCACGGCGGCCGTGGCCGCGGTGAATGAGACCTTGAAGGGAGGGCCAACCGTCGAACCGGGCGAAACCGTCAGCCCGTGAATTCGGATTGCTTGGCGCTGCCTGCAATGGACGTGACGTCAGCAATCGCAGCTTTGCTGTGGGCCGGGCGGAAAGAAGGAGCAAGGTAAAGCAAAATGAGTGAAGCTTGGCGGGCTGCCACGCTTAAATGCGATATACGCCGGCAGGCCATCATGGCAGCGACCGACCACGACAAGGCGACCATCGCGCAGGATTTGACCATTAGGGTCAAGGATTTCTCCTCGCGGGTTGCTGCGCGCCAACGAGCCGATAGGTCAATGCTGCAAGACCTCACAGAATCACAGAACCTTCCTGAATCATGCAGTTCCATTTCGTTCAAACGTCAATTCTCGGATGGCCTCTAAAGGAGCGCCGCCAGGAACTGATCGGTCATCAAGACCGTCCGATCCTACTGAATCGACCGCCCGCATATCGGTTATCTTGAGGCGGCAGCAGTTAGCAAAGCGAGTCGGTAAGCACGCCCAGTTTGCACGGGCCGACAGCGATTGAGCTTCCCTTCGCCTTCTTGAAACCTGAACACTGCCCTCGCACACGGAATCGACCGCGACGCTGATCTGAATATCAGTGGGTGGGATCGAAGCATGCCGCGACTGATCTGTCCGCCGTATGACCGAAGACATCATGCGCAGCAGCAGATGTCGACTGGACGTCCGACCGAGTGTCAGCGCATCGCTCTGCTTTCGAAATCCGCCAAAATCCGATCATTTCATATATCATATGCGCAATCCAATCCAATAACATTCAATCGATTCCCCTGTTACGTATTTGACGGTTATTTACCCTGTATTTGACGGTGAATCTTGCCGCATTTGACGGCGCTGATCCCGCGCGAAGCGCGCTGGTCCTCCCGGAACTGATGCCTGG
The DNA here is from genome assembly GCA_963921345.3 of Rhizobiaceae bacterium. Lineage (GTDB taxonomy): Bacteria > Pseudomonadota > Alphaproteobacteria > Rhizobiales > Rhizobiaceae > Hoeflea_A. The sequence goes on from OZ001229.2 coordinate 63,784, forward strand.
GTGCATTCTCCTTTCTGTCGATATTGGCAGGCTGGCCTCTGGCCAACCCATGGCGAGCGTAAGCGAGCCCTGCTCTGTTTTCAACACGCCGTTGAACGCGGCGGTTGGCCCCTCATTTGGCAAGACCGTCGCGCGTTCTGTGCGTCTGCATCACGCACCCGGCGCCGCAGGCGCTTCCTCAGGTCCGCCGCCACCAAGTGGCGGCGGCGTGTTCCGCTTGCGCTGTGATTCACCGGCGATTTCGATGCGATAGCCATTTACTACTAATCCCTCAAATCTTCGTTTCCCGAAAAGAAATCACGCAGCCATTTTGACCAAGTCGTTCACCGAAGCCTGATGGGCGTGCAGGAAGGCTGAAAGAATCTCACGGCCCTTGGTATATAGTGACTTTATAGCGATGACTACGGGGCACCTTTCTGATGATCCCGTGAGCGCGCAGGAGGCGGAGCTTACGTGTCGTACGGGCTGAAAGCCTGCGGCGATCCTGCGGGCTGTGCAGTCCCGGATGGAGCTTTGCCAAGAGGTCGCAGTTACGCAGGCCATTGATCGAGAATTCGCCGCTGGCGATGGCTCCAAAGAGATCGTGATCTTCTGGCGAGAAAGGGCGCAACCCGCGTGCCCGGGCGTTTTTCCATGAGACCGGGGAAAAGATCTCCTCCGCCACCTGACCCAAAGAGCGTTTGATCTCAACCACCGCCAGGCTCGCGGCGTAGCGATCATTGGAAGCCTGCGAGACCCGGGCGCGGCGATGTAGATCGGCAATCCCCTTGCGCATCGGCCGCCACGCAAGCTCCCCTTGGCTGTCGCCTTCGAGGGGCCGATAGACCTTGAAGCCGCGGGGATTATTGATCGTCGTTTCGAATCGTAGAACTTGACCCTGCTTGTCGTAGGCTTTGATTGAGTTACCTTGCACCGTATGGCGAATGCGCACTCCTTGGCTGCGATCACGATAGCGGCTGATCACCTCGCCCTTGAAAGCGCCATGAGGCTTGCGACCCAAAAAACGCATCACATCCTTGCTGTCGTGGACCGCGATTGAGCTGCGAACGAGCGGCCGATAGATTGCCGCCAGCGCCTCAGGCGTGGAAAACATTACATCCGATGCCCACTCGCTTTGGAATACGCTCCAGTAGTAGGTGCCAAAGAACGGCGCCAACATGGCAGCGCGGGCAGGGTTAAGCCGATCCGCGATCGCTTCCAGATGAAATGGCCAATCGGTCTTGAGTTGCTCACCCATCAGAACTTGGGCTCGCACTGGATCCTCGATCCAAACAAAGCAATTGTCGCGACGCTGGTAGCGCATGCCACATGCATCCATTTGACGGGCCAACCATTCCCGTCCGTTCAAACAGACTTGAATGCCGAAGGGTAGCCAAGTTTGGATCCGTGCGCTCATGAAGCCGAAGGTCGGATCGATCCAATAATGGTAAAGCACAAGTCCCTGCCGCTTGCGCACTTCCAGATCTAATCTCTTCATCTCCCGGTTTCGGAAGATACCGAAGCTCTGGCATGATTCCACGGCCTTGAGGATGCACACCAAGCCCTCCGTAATCCCGTCGTCCACAGCAATCTTTCGGGCGGTCTCATCCTTTGATATCTGTGGTCGCGACAGATAGACGATCGGCCTTCCAGCGCATTCCGCAACGTCGAGCGAGGCCTTTCGCAGACGCTTGGTCTGTTCCTCGGCAAAGGCCCCGAAATCCTTCAAGAGAACCCCGACTTGGTGCAAGTAGCACGCCATCCCACCGGGCAGCACCAGTCGGCGCAACGTTCCCCGGAGAACCAATCTATCAAAGCCGTTCAAAACGCCAATGATGTCTTTCTCATGTGCCCGAATGAAATCTTCCATAATACTCCTCCTCTCGTCAAAATAGCTGTCAAAATAGCTTGTCAGCCTAACCAGCATGAAGAGATACTACATCTGTGTCACCGACAACTCGGTCCAATTTGGTTGCGGCTATGCCGGGCTGTGAACTATGCGGTTCATTATCGAATCGGCGATCGTTGTCTAAGAAAGCACACCGAAACTTGACTGCGAAAACATCTTGGAACAAATATCGAAGATGCCCCAGGGATCCCCAGGGATCTTCACAAGGTGGACGGCATCAAATCGGAATGCCGGCCGGGATGAAATCGGAATGGGTGGCCGGATACTGATCGAAATCAGTAGTCGGTTGCATCGGAATGCGCACGCCGGGAAGACCACAGGCCCTCCCGGTCACCCGCAGACGCCGAAGCAATGGTGGTGCCACAATGACCGCACACACGATCCTGATTGTCGCAAAGGATGTCGATTTGCGCGACACGCTTTGCGGGCAACTCTGCCTGTACGAGGAATTTCATGTTCTGCAGGCGGCGGCGGCGACACAGGGTATCCGGATGGTGCGCAGCAATTCGATCGATCTGGTGATCACGGCCAGCGACCTTGTGGACCTGGACGGCCGCGAAGGCGTGAGGGTCCTGCGCAAGAGCAGCTTCAAGGCACCGATCATCGTGCTGGGTGAACAGGATACCGATGCCGATGCCTATACGATTCTGGCCCTTGAGGCCGGAGCCAGCGATTGCGTAACAAAGCCGTTCGGCTTCGTCGTGCTGCTGGCACGGATCCGTGCTCAATTGCGTCAGTACGAAGAATGGCCTCGTCATGACAGCAGGAGCGATTGATCCGCCGGCGCCGACAACGCCTTGCAATACGAAAAGATGCTATGGGTCGGGCAAAGACTGGTTGATGGACCATGAAAAAGGACTTGTTGAAGCGCGCGAAGAGGCGCGACAGGAACAACGATACAACCGGATGGACGGCATGGCTGACGCGCTGACCCTGCCCTGAAGAGCCGCTTGGCAGGCGTGACGGTTCAGGGCAAAAGTCGGATACGCTCGCGTCAACTCCAGTGGACAATCGCTGCAGATCCAGAAGGAAAAACTCGGGACCTGCGACAAGCTGTTCGCAGAAAACACGGCGGCACTGACCAGGCCACCGAAACGGTCGGACGATTCCGGCGACAGACGGCGCAGGGCACGATCATCTGTTCAGACATCCGGGGTTCGTTGGTATGACACGATCAATCTGCAGGAGTTTGCCGTAACCCATGGCTGATCTACCGAACCCGCACGATGCACTCTTGCGGGCGCTGCTCGAAGACGCCGAACGGGCGCACGACTTCCTCCGACTGAAGGTCCGGTTGAAGGCAGGCGGCGATGCATTCTGGCTACGTCCTGGTCGAGGTGAAGTCTACGCCCCCCCCCCCGGGCTACCGCTGCAACTGGCGACATACACGCTGCACGGCCAGTTGACCGGAGACGAAAAACTTGCGCGTAGATCGCAATGCGCGCACTGAATGCATCTATTTCATAGGAATACAGGGCGGCCAATGATCGTATCATCGCTTCAGTGGAAGCAAGGCGATCGACAGCCAGTCGGCTGACGTGCCGACAGCCCGGATGGCTGCGGGAAGCCGGGCATCCAGACGTTCCTGCGTTGAGCGGACAGGATGCTCACTTTGCGAAATCGCACCGTTGCCGATATGGGACAAGGACATGCAACGCAAAGAAAGGGGAGGACCGGCATGCTCTTGAGTTGGTTTGCCGGCAATTCAACCGAACCTCCTGCGCGGTCTTCGGCGGTCTCGGGTCGGCCTATGACCACCCCCCCCTTTTTTTTTGGCTCTTTGTCAAGCGCAAACTGACGAATTTCGACATGTTTTTGCGGCGCACCGGTTCAATCCAGGTGATCCGCGCAACTCTGTCCACACGCCAGCGGCTCACCACACACGGGCCAGGCTCGATAGCCATCCGCCATGGCGCGGTCCGAACCGGCCCGCGTCCCGGCCGCGCCGCCCTGTCGGCGAGAAGGGACCTTGCGTGTTTGCCGGCCAAGGGAGGAAACACACGATAGCGACACCGAAACAACAGCAACCGCCGCCATCAGGATCGGCACTGCAACGACGCTCGCGGTACCTTTATCTCAATACCAGGGGCCGCGGGCTGGACTATAGGTTGTTCTCGGCAATGGCGGCGCGGTTCGGTCAGCGCAATGGGCATGCTGAGCCGGGTCCTGGTCACGGGGCCGGCGGGCGGGCCCGCATTCGCCGAGAACCTGCGCGGCCATGTCGTCTGGCTTTACAATGCGCTTCCAGCCCCCGGGCGATGACAGATCGGACGTTACGACACAACCGCAAATGCCGCCGGAAGAATACGACCGGTTGCGCCTGTGCATGTGCGAGGCCATCGCCCATATCGAGGATTGGGCCAAACGCCACGGCATCGACGCCTGCGACACGCAACTCGAAAACGTCGCCGCGTGCCACGGCCGGCCGCGTGCCTCAGGCGAGGGCTGGATGCCGCCATGGCACCTCCTCGGTGTCGAAAAGCCTACCTACTGGGGGACCGTCGCCAATGCCTGAGCGCACGGCACAAGGGTGGCGCGGTCAAGTGACCGGGAACGGCGCGAACGGCGCCGTTCAAAAACTTCTCTGTCCGCCAGGCCACCGCCCGCGGCCATTGCGTGTTGAAACAATCCGGGCGATCAGCCTGGTCGGATACACAACGGCCAAAGGAATTGCAGTTCAATCCGTCAACGCCGACGCAAGTATCGCACGGATGGCGCAGGGGCTGATGGGACCTGACAAGCTGGTGCTGTTGCCGGCGTTCGAGGCGACCGGCCGAAACGCGGTTCGTTTTTCTCCGGTCAACGCGCTTGCCCACGGCCTGGTGGGCGAGGTGTATTTCGGCATGGACGTGCCATAACTCATTTGTCGAGAAGTTGACCCAATCGAACCGAGACTGCGAAAACGGGCAATCATCATGAACACGCTGAGAGCAAGCAGGTTTGCAACAGCGATCTGCAATGCTTTCTCTCCGTTACGTGTCGTCAAAATCCATCGACCGCTGAGGGTCTTGCGGCGGCGGCTCAAGGTCAGCCATGCGCAATGCCCTCAGTTTTGCGATCTTTGCATACTCGATGATATCATCATCATCGGAGTATATCGTGTCGGCTCCCTCCGCCTTGGCGATCGCCACGATCTGACGATCGAATTTGACCTTGTCACGCGACACGGTGGAATCTGTCGCATCAAACCTGACGCCGCCGCGATCCAGTGAATCGCAGATGGAAAGCGCTACCTCGGAGTGGAGACGGGGGGCACTGTAAATGGCATTGCACCGAAATTGCGTAATTCCTATCCCCAGCCGGACACAGCCGGGTTCAGCCTGCTTCAGCCGGAAACGAGCCTATACCCCTTTTGTCCCAAATAGTCCCATCTAGTCCCTGCATAGTCCCACAAAACCGGGAGACCGGTCAGCGTCGGTCTGCGTCCACAGGCGGCCAGATCGATTTCATCGAGCGGGTGCAGGACGCAATCACCTGCATGATCCGAAAGGACGAAGCGTAGAAGCGTAATGACTGGCGGCTCAACCGGGAGACCTTCGACATGGCAGACTTGACTATCAGAAATGTGATTTTGGTGTCCTACGATTCGGTGCGCGCGGATGTTGGACTTTCAGGCAAGTTTCCGGGAGTTGAGCGCTTGCGCGAAAACGGCGTCACATTCAGCCGGTGTGTGTCTTCGGCACCGGTCACGCCCATCAGTCATTCGACGATCATGACAGGGCTTCAGCCCTACAATCACGGCGTCCGACACCTCTTTCGCGAGAAGCTTGACCGGTCGTGTGAGACGATTGCCACGATCCTCGGTGAGCGCGGTTTCGACACCAGTGGTGTCGTCTCCTGTCCCGGCCTCAATGCATGGTACGAAATCGGTCGCGGCTATGACAAATGGGACGACGAAATCCCGCTTCTGCCGGACGGTACAGATCCGCTGCAGACGGTCGACGTGAAGCTTCGGGGCAGTGCCCTGAAACGTGCCAATGTGGTAATTGAGCGCTCTTTCGAGCAGTTCAACGCCATGCCTGCGGACACGCCCTATCTGCACTTCATCCACTTCTTCGACGCCCATTGGCCCTACGATCCTCCGGAGCGACCCTATGCGATGGAGGTGTCCAACAATTATGAGGCGGAGATCGGTTATCTCGACCATTACTTCCACAAATGGTTCGAGCGGTTGGAAAGCCAGGGCAAGCTCGAAGACACTCTCATCGTGATGTTTGGCGACCACGGCGAGGATCTCGACGGATGGTATCCCAACGACAAGGGCGGCGAGGCGCTGGGACACCCGGAGGAGATGGGGCACGGCTGCCTGCTCTATGACCAGACAGTGATGGTACCGATGGTCGTCTGGCACAAGGACCTCATGCCAAAGGAAGTCGCCACGCAGGTGCGGCTCGTCGATATCCTGCCGACCGTTCTGGATCTCATGGGGATCGAGGCGCAGACAAATTTCGACGGGCGGTCCTTTGCCACCATGATCCGAGGAGAGCCGGATGAAGAGCACCGTGTCGGTTATAGCGAGACGTTTTATCCGAGAGAACAGACCGAAGCCTCCGGCAACTTCGACTGGACCCGCGACAAGAAATCGATCCGGATCGGCGACCGCTACAAGGTGATCTTTCATATCGGGAGCGACGCGGTTGAGGTCTACGATCTGGCAAATGATCCCAATGAAGTGCGTAATCTGTTATGACAGATCCCGCCGTGTCCGAAGGCAAGCGGCTGGCACTCATCAGCCTCTTGGCTGCGGCGGCCGTCTGTTCTCTGGACGCCAGCGTCAACATCGGTTTTCCAAGCATTATTCGAGACTTCGGCATCGCCCAGCAGGACATCCGCTGGATCATCATTTCCTTCATTCTACCACTGGCCGGGTTCACCATCGTCTTCGGCAAGCTCGGTGACAATTACGGCTATCGGCGGATTTACCTGATTGGCACGATCGCCAGCTTGGGCTCGCTGCTGCTTTGCGGTCTGTCGGTCAGCTATCCAATGCTGATCACGGCCCGGTTCGCGCAGGGCTTGAGCAATGGGATGATGTTGTCGTGCCTTGTTGCTCTGGTGACCTCCCTCTTGCCTGCAGAACGCAAGCCTTACGCCATCGGTTTGTTTGTAACGGCAATCGGGCTTGGACAGGCTGCGGCGCCGTTGATGGGCGGTCTATTGGTCGAGTTCTTCAACTGGCGCGCGATCTTTCTTGGCAGGGCCGTTTTGCTTGCGGGCGTCCTGGTTGTCGCGCTGATTGCCCCGATCCCACGGTCGTACACGGCGCAGAACACGCGTTTCGATCTTATTGGCGGGGCATTGCTCTTTGCCGCCTTAACCGCAGCGATCGGGTTCTCCATCACTATTACCAGGCCCTCTTTGATCTTCGTCTCCTTCGTATTGATCCCCACCGTTGGCGGTCTGGTCTGGGCTTTCGTTCGGGTGGAGAACCGCCAGGTCAACCCAATCATTCAGGTCAGATATTTGCGCGACCGGTTCCTCCTGCAGATCCAGTTGTCCACGATTGCGGCAAATTTCTGCATCTTCATGGCACCCCTGCTGTTACCACTCGCTCTGGGGGTGGCAGGGGGGGTGACTGCCTGGCACCTCGGTTTGGTGCTGGCAGCGTGGCCGATCGGAACCGCGCTCGCCGCGCCAGTGTCGCGTCGGCTGCCGCAGGGCGGGAATACCCCGGACTCCATGATCGCCGGGCTCTTTCTTTGCGCTGGCGGGCTGATCGGCGTTGCGTTCTTTCTCAAGCTGGGCACAAGCATGGGAAGTGCTGCGATGTTGCTCCTGGCCGGGCTCGGCCTGGGCTTCTTCCGGATCGGCGCGATTGATCGAACGACAGATATCTTGCCGCCTGAGGACCGAGGCGTCGCGGGAAGTCTCTATAATGTCATGCAGGTCCTGGGTTTTGTCTTTGCCGCCAGCTTCTTGCTGACATTCCTGGCCTGGGCCGAACGCATCACCACGGCTACCTGGGGCTTTACCGTCACTTTCGCGACCTTCGGCGGCATGCTTGGCGCCTACGCTCTGATCCTGGCGCGTATCTCTCGCATCGAACCTCTGAAAGGAAACTGATATGGCTGTCAACGTTCTTTTGTGGTCCATCGATGCCCTTCGCGGGGATTGCATAGGTCCGAATATGTTTCCTCCGAAGCTGCTCGCCCACGGCATTCCACGAAAACCCGATACGCCCAGTTTCGACGCTCTTCTGGCGCGCGGTACGTTTTTCTCGAACGGTTTTTCGGCCGCGCCCTACACAACTGCTTCGCATGCTTCCGTCTTCAGCGGTCGCTGGACCTGCAACCATGGCCTGCGCGAGCATTTCCGGGCACCGATGCGCAAAGACGTGCCGAACATCTTTGAAATCTACCGGGCGCACGGCTATACCACGATCTTCTGTAACGACATGCCGAACATCTTTTCCGAAGTGCTTGGCTTCCACCGCGGCGTCGACCATTACCTCTCGTTCGACCACAGCCGACTGCTGGAACTCCTGGATGAGTTGGGCGAAACTCCGATATTTCTTTTCCTGCATTTCGGGGACGTGCACTTCCCCTATGGCCTGGTGAAACTCGAGGTGACCGGCGATGCGAAATTCGCGGCGGAGGTCGACAAGATTACCGAAATCTCGGGCCTGGAGTTCGATCCAAAGGGCACGCGAATGCTCGATTTCGCGCAGATCAAAGATCCGAAGGAATGGAAATACATCCAACACTATTTCCAGGCAATGATGCGGCTCTATCGCGACAAGCGCTACGGTGATCTGATGCGGCTCTACTGTCAGAGTGTCGAGGAAATGGACCGTGGAAGGTTCCGCCACATGGCGGGAGAATTGGATCAGCGCGGTTGGATGGATCGCGCTCACATCTGCTTGATGGGCGATCATGGAGAGGATTTCTCGGATCGCTGTTTCATGCATCACGACAGTGTTGTCGAAGGTGCGGTCCACGTGCCGATTGCCTTTACCTCACCAGACCTGCCCATCTGCCGCACGGATGACGCCATCGTACGCACCATTGATATCCTGCCAACGCTGCTGGATCTCTCCGGGATCGAAGTGCCGAGCGGGTTGGATGGGACCTGCCTAAATCGCAGGATGAGACAGAAGACACCACTGGATTTGGTCGCCAAGGGCGAGGCCTTTCTCTATCGTCAGAAAGACGCTGCGCTTGATGCCGAGGTTCGAAATCGCAGGCTCGACCTTTATGAGCAAGCCGTGAAGGAGAAGAAGGACCTACGTACTTTCGACTGGCCGGAACCGACGCTGCAATTGTCTTATGCGCGTGACGGGCGTTGGAAGTTGATGGTTATCCGTGACCTGATTGCGATGTCCGAAAAACACTTCCTCTACGATCTGAAAGCGGATGCCATGGAGGCTGTCGATTTGTCCGACGCGCAGCCCAGAGCGCGATCCAGCCTTCGGCAGGAGTTAAACCCCTTTATCGACGCCGCGCTCGACCAGGAAAGGTCCCTTGCAAAAACCGACGCGAACCGCATTTTAAACGAGTTGGCCGATATGGGATATCTCCATGGCCGAACACCGACGAATTGACGTCGCTCGACGAGCTTGGCTTCTGGTCTTGCGCGAAGGTGCCCCGCACTGTTGACCTTTCGTGCCCGTCTCGCGAAACCCAAGCTGCCGAATGATATGGCTCACGGAAACTCCGGCCACTCCAAAACCTGGTTGCCAACAGAACTCGTGAAATCCTTACGACAGTAAGCTGTCCCTTTTCAGCTGAATGACCCTGGTTGATCTCGTACCCCTGAATAGCTGACGACCAACCCGATCCGCTCGTCATTGAAAATCTCCCTAGCAGTCAGGCCGCAGTACGTAAATCGTTCTGATCTTCATAGCTGACGCGGTTGCGGCCGTCCCTCTTCGACTGGTAGGTCAGTAGATCGGCCCGACGCATTGCGGCTCCCAGATCGTCGGCTTCGCTATAACACACCAGTCCGATGCTGACGGTCAGGCGGATTACATGACGATCAAAGCGGAAATCATGATTTTCCACCACCTTCCGCAGTCTCTGGGCTACCTGCCGGATTTCGTCCGGCGAACTGCGGCTTAACGCGATCGCGAACTCTTCGCCACCCATCCGACCGACAATATCATCCGCCCGTAGATTGGCCTGGAACAGACCTGCCAGCTGAACTAGCGCCGAGTCACCGGCGTCGTGGCCGAGGTCGTCATTCACCTGCTTGAAATGATCAAGATCGAGAACCAGAAGAGCATTCTCCCGACTGCCTGTCTGCTTCGGTATGACCCGCCCCCTCAGCAGGTCGAGAAAGGCCCGTCGGTTGAGCAGTCCGGTCAGTGGATCGGTACGCGACAGGACCTGAAAATAGTCGGCGGCGAGTTCGGCTTTTGCGTGTAGAAGATTTACACAGACAGTAAACGGAGCACCGACGATCAGCGTTATCTGGAACGTCAAAATGATGTCGGCGAGGCGGGCATTGGGCTCGAGCGGGCCAGTCAAATAGGCGTTGACGACTTGGGCAAACAGCACGATTGCCCCCAAAAGCAGCAGCGAGCGTGCCACTATCTGCCGTCGCTTGTTGATCAGCACTTTCTTGAACGATAGGTCCGCATGGGCCATTACAATACTCCAAACTCGCATGCCCGGCACAGGCTGCAAATCCTGCAACCAATACGTTCAGCGCATAGCCATGTGCTCGGTAAACTTGGCAAACCCCACCTGTCAACGCAAGTATAAAAAGGCACCACCTCGGGATGGGCCCCTGAGACCGGATGGTAGCGTTGTAATGAATTGACCGGGGCACCGGGCAATTGAAGCATGCCAAAACACCGATCCCAAAGCGTTGAGTTCAAGCGGCAGGTCGTACACGAGTTTCTCGACGGCGAAACACTGCATGGCCTGGCCTGGCGAAACAGCACGATCTCTCGCGCAACCTGATCCGGATCTGGGTCGAGAAGTACGAGGCCGTGCCTAGACGAAGGCGCTCAGGCCGCCGATCTTCTTCAGCGATTGCGAAGCTCGGATAGCAGCGTTGGAGCGGTTGGTCGGCGATCAGGCGCTCGTTTAAGCCACGCACACCATCAAGGATGAGTTTGAGTCAAATCTACGGCGGGCAACGGATGCAGACCGCTCTGCGCCAGGAAGGCTGGATCGCGAACCACAAGAAGCTCAAGCGGTTGATGCGTGAGCTCGATCTCAATGTGCGTGGTCGTCGGTGTTACGTTGCCACCACCGACAGCCATCACGACCAGCCGATCTTCCCGAACCCTGGCCGGACACGCGGTTCCGTCGCATCGCCGGCGACATCGACCGGCATGCCGGCCGCCGACTCGGGCTCCTTCAGGTGTCCATCTTTTCTCCAGTTTAGCACGTTCGTGACCTCGCAGATGAAACTGCGAGAACACGCCGCACCGTCAACCCTGGCCTGCGGATGTTTTCAATGATCCCGTTCGATATGGCCGTGCATGTCTACATCGCCCCACCGCCGCGAAGCAAGTCTGCGACGCGCTATCCGGGAAGCCGTCATCGCGGTTTTTGTGATGGATGAAGTTACCGGATTTCATTCAGGCGGACGTGAGGCAGGAACGACCGATAAGGGCGGAACACGGCGGTGTTGTGACGCGGCAGTTTCTTCGTCTTGTCGATGCGCCGAAAGTGTCCGGTGTCTCTTTTGTCATCTGATTTTGCGAGGTCCAACCGGGAGGCAAAACCGCCTGGTTTCGGCAGCTTGGTCGAAGGCCGTGAAGCGGCTGTGGTGCCGGTCCACAATCCCGTGCGGACGCGGCGCAGGCTGCGGCAGAAGATGCAGAGGGTTGTGCCAGCCCCGTTGACGGGTCTGTCCGGCATCAAGAGAGGTCTCTTTGCCGCCCGTCGATGGAGGTTTTCGAGATGGCAACGCACAGGATGGTTCTGCTTTTTCACGGCGGTCACCGGACCCCGCACCGGACGGCAAGGTTGCCGGCGCTTCGCACTTCGCTGCAGGCCTTAAGAAAGGATCACCATCGATCAGAAGCGCCGCCATGCGTTCCGACAGCACAAGCTCGATCATCCGTTCAAAGGACGCGCGCGTGGCAGCCTCGACCGCCTCACGCAAGGCCTCGTCTCGCAGCGCCAGCGATTTCAGCGGCGCGTCGAGATGAATGTCGGCCGTGTGCAGCAGTCGGATCAATGAAACGCCGACGGGAGTGCGAAGTTCAGCATAACAAAGGCCCTTTCGAAATATGACCGTAACCCACCACGGTCATCTCACGCGGGCGACATAGCGTTGGCTTTGCCAGGTTCAAAACCGGCCAGCATGAGGGAACCCAGCCATGCGTTGGTAAACAGGGGGGCGGCGAGCCGAAGATCGTCATCCTCAAGCGGCGGCAGCCTCGGCGAATCCGTGTCGCCGAACATCATCCGCAGGCCATCGAACAGCATGTCCGATGCCTGCGGAATAAACGGCATGACACCGTTTGCAAGCAAGTGTTTGTCGCGCACCGACACGACCCGTGCCGCAATCGTGCAGCGGTCATCCGCCGCCTTTCCACCCCTCTCCTCGCTGACGGCGACCGGTTCACCGCCGCGGATCAGGTCTCGCAGCATCAATGTTCGGCCCGAAACCCCGTCAGTTATCTCGTAAAGGCTCATGACCGACCACCGCACAGCTTTCAGGTAGGCACGCGAGCGAGCGGTTTCCTTCCACCCGCGCCGCTTGAGGTAGACATCCACCACATTGCCGCCTGCAACATCAAACTGCTGCGTCATAAAATCATCCATGATCGAGGCGAAAAGCAGCGTGCTTCCGTCACCGCCCAGAAAGTTCACAAGGCCATCGGCATCCATGCCCGACGTTTCGAGAAACGCGCCCAGATGATCCTCGTTGAGGTCGGCAAGACAATCGCACCATGGCTCGCGCTCCGTGAATTTCGACAGCCCTCTGAGGGATCGGATCGTGTTCAGTATGGCTCTCCCTGAACGTCACAATGATGGGCGGTCACAGCCCCAAAAAAGGCCTGGCTCCAAATCACCTGTCACCGTCCCATTACTGCACCGTGCCCGCGCTTCCATCAAGATGCGGTCGGCCGTTACTGGCGTGTCATTGCAACAATCAAGTACATCGTTTCGATAGTCGGAACCTATACATGTAGTCCCTCCACCACACCAATCCTGAATCCTGGGTATCGGCGACCAAGGCGCATCGCATTTCGAGGTCTTGCACAACCAAATCACGTAATGGTTGTGTTGCCACTGAACCACTCACGCATCAACCCGAATGTTCGGTCTCGCATGGTAATTGATGCTGAATGCGGGCTTTGCGTGCCGGAAGTGCGGTGCCGTAGCCGGCAAATGCAAGTATCGAGGTCCCTTGGGGTTCGGATGTCCGAATGCGTTGGGTTCCTGGGCCTCGCCGTCGGTCTCGGTCATCTCGACCACCCCGCCAATAGACAGGCGGCATTCGGACCCGCACCGTCCAGCCCCCTATTCACCCGGCCGGTGCGGGTCTGTCGGGTACACGTTACGCCGACCAGGTAGGGTTGCGGGATGGAGAAAAACGGCGATGAATGTTCCCGGGTGGTCGTGTCAGTGCGACGTATTGTTGGAAGGAAGTTCGTCTGCGGTGACGTGGCGTGGAGATATGTGTGAAACCGCCAGCCGGCCCTATCGGGAGCGCCACCCATCGACGTCAAGAGGCCGTTCTACGGCAGCCTGAAAGGCCGGATCGCTGTTGATGTGCAACGGCAGTACCCGACGTCGGTCTCAAGCACTGTCGATGATAGACTCTGGGTGAGATCGTGCCGGGTCTGACTGGGGCACCGCAGGATGCCAGGTCGCCAATAAGGCCACCCCAAATCTGCGGGATACCATCAGGCGATGCAGACATTACCTGATGGTATATGACCCCGAAACGAACGGATTTTCAACGATGGCCATTCCCACATGCTGCCAATCGGGCAGACCGTGATCGCAAGCGGTTTGTGTCCTGTGGATTATGCGGCCGGCGGCGACACTGTCTGCGTCGTCCGGCTTGACCGGCTGGGACGGTCCCTGAAAGAACTGCTGAAAACCGTTGATACCTTTCGGGCCAAAGGTTCCCAATTCCGTGCGCAGGGGAACGCCTCGACACCGGATCGGCCGCCGGGGAACTGGTCTTTCATGTCTTTGGTGCCATCGCACATTTCGAGCGCCGCCTGCTCGCCGAGCGTACGCGCGATGGTATCCGGGCTGCGCGCGCACGAGGCAAAAGGCCTGGCCGGTCGGAACTCGATTGGGAAAAACTCACCTCCGCACTGGTTCAGCTGGCATTCAGCTTTATGAACGCTTTCTTTTCGTGAAATCATCGGTGCGCGGTGCTGCCGGCGGCAGAACGCCGTCGGGTACGTGCTGTCTTAAAGTGGGGAGGCCGCCGGCCCCGAACCGGCCGGCCGAAACGCTTATTGCTTAGTCCATTTCTGCGAGCGACAGAAAAGCCCGCCGAGGACGCAGCCGCTCATTTTCAACACGCTGCCAGTAAGCGTCGCCTTGCCGTTATAGGTCTTGCCGTTGGCCGGGTCGGTGACCTTGCCCACATAACGTATGCCGTTGTTGGTCAGAGACCCGATCTGCTTTCCGGCGTGCTGACCCGTCTTCAGGGTCACGCAAAAGCCGCTGCTGCAGGGCGCGATCGCCGCTGTCTGTCCGCTCTGGGTCGTCCAGTTGCCGACGATCGGATCGGCGGCCAGCGCCTGACTGGCGATCGCCGCCGCGGCGAACAACCCCGGCGAAATCTGTCTGATCATGGTCCTTCCCCTTTTCATCGAAGTTCGGATTTCATCGGCCAATGCGGGTGTCACTGGGGAGTGGAAAAGATCTGGTGATCAGGCCCCCCGCCACCTCACTGACTTCTTCGATCTGGTCTTGCAGCAGCGCTCGCTGAATCTGTTTCAGGAGCGACTTTCCTACGGCAATGCTCAGCCCGAAATCCTCTTCGGAAGCATCAATTGCGCGGCGTTCCACTGTACAAAGCTCTTGGGACCACTTCTCACCCCAACCAAGCTCTGTCTTTAAATACGGACCTTCATCGCCAAACCTCCCTCAAAAAGCAGAAGGCTAACCGATCATCCGTCCGTTTCCCCAGACTCTTGAAACTGCATGGTCTGATCGCCGATATGCATATTGGTAATATATCGGAACCGCCTTCGGCCCTTTCGCACCATCGCGTCCGTAATAGTCATCGGATTCTCCGGCCATCGGATTAACGCCCAACGCGACAAATTCCTCTCGGGATTGATCATCGGTCAATCCGAGCGGAGTGACAATATCCGCCTCGCCCGTTTCGTACATTTTTCTACTTCGATGCGTTCGAAGCAGCAATTTGCTGGTTGACCATTTCGCGGTCGGCCCACTGGAAACTGTCCGCCGCCATCATGTCGGAAACCATTCTTGATCCGATGGTCCGTCGCCGCTGCCGATGCGATGATTGACGCTCCTTGGCATACGCCAAGACCACAAATCTCATCGACGCAAGGAAGGGTGCCCAAGTAGGAAACAGCGTCCCAAGTGTTCTCGATCAACCGGAACATGTAGCGCGATTGTTTGTGCTCGCCTGTCAGCGCCGGGGATGAACCCATGCCGAGGTAATCGAAGCCCAGGTCGATGAGGCCCCTTGCGGCCATCTCGGGCCGTAGGTTGCCGGAATTTGGGTCTCTGACCTGCAGGAATGGGCTGGTACCCACGATGGCCTTGTAGGCCTACCGTGTTTCCAACCCTTACGAAGCTATCGACATGATAGGCCGAGTTGGGATGGTCGACATGAGACACTTCCATGTGTTTGCGAGGGGTGCCCTGAAGCAATATTCCCGGTGGTCTCCCAAAATGACCGCACGCACAATTTTGATCGTTGAAAATGACGAAGGACTTGGCGAGACGCTTTTCGAACAACTCTCGCGGTACGAGGAATTCCGGATTTTGCGGGTGTCGTCGGCTTCGAATGGTATCCGGATTGCGCGCGGCAGGGTGATTGATCTGGTGATAATCGATACCGGCCTTCCCGATCTGGATGGCCGGGAAATGGTAAAGATCCTGCGCAAAGATGACTTCCGAGCACCGATCATCCTACTGACGATAACGAGTTCCGATGCTGATACGATCCTGGGTCTCGAAGCGGGCGCAAGTGATTGCGTCACCAGGCCGTTCCGCTTCGCAGTGCTGCTGGCAAGGATCCGCGCGCATCTGCGCCAGTACGATCAGCGGGCGGCTGATTGACAAAAGCCATCATGGCACCACAACCAGCGTTCAGGCGATCACGGCGACAGACCTTCGCGCCGTGACCCAGCTAGAGCGTGTCGAGGTTTTGTAGATTCGGGATTTCCTTCTGGGCGCGAATATGATTCAGAATTTTGTTGGGGCGACATTTTTTGTTTCGATTCGGGAAGATTTGTAATGCCCAAGCCTCATCCTATTGAGTTACGGGAACGTGTTGTGGCCCATGTTGAAGAAGGCCATACGCATCGTGCAACGGCCGGCCATTTCAAGGTCTCCATCAAGTTCGTGAATGACATGGTCAAGCTGAAACGAGAGACCGGTTCGCTTGCTCCCAGACACAATCCGGGCAATACCGGCCACGGCAAACTTGCCCCCTACAAGGACTGGATCCGGAAGCGCGTAGAGCAAAAACGGGACATTACGCTACGACAGCTCTGCCTGGAACTGAAGGAGGAATTTGACCTGAAGGTCAATCGTTCGCCGGTCGGCCAGATGCTGCACAGTCTCGGTCTGTCACACAAAAAAAGACACTTTATGCCAAGGAACAGCACCGCAGCGACGTGAAACGGAACCGCCGCCTCTGGCAGACAGGGCGCCTTCCTTATCTGAACCGGGCCATTGAAAGACTTGTGTTCATCGATGAGACATCCACAAACACCAAAATGACCAAGCAGACCGGCTGGGCACCGATGGGAGAGCGTCTCATTGACTTCGTTCCTCATGGTAATTGGAAGACCCAGACCCTCATCGCCGGCTTGCGGTGCCATGGTCTGGTTGCCCCTTGGGTCATTGATCGCGCCATGAACAAAGAACTGTTCGAGCTGTATGTTGAGACCCAATTGGTCCCGGAACTCAACAGGGGCGATGTCGTGCTGCTCGACAACCTATCCTCTCACAAGAGCGAAAAGGCCAAACAGATGCTGAAGGAGGTCGGCGCCTGGTTCCTGTTCCTGCCGAAATACTCCCCTGACCTCAATCCCATTGAAATGGCCTTTTCAAAGCTCAAGGCCCATCTGAGAAAAGCCGGTGCCAGAACCTTTGACGACGTCTGGAAGGCGATCGGGCAGATCTGCCACCTGTTCTCGCCGCAGGAATGCAGAAACTATTTCAAGGCAGTCGGCTGTGAATTCACGTAAAACGAACACGCTATAGGAGACTTTCAAGGATAGCCGAACGAGTTGACCGCTCCGCCTTTTGGCGGGTTGGGACAGAAACACGGTGGTCTTTGAGATCACCGGAATTGTCCGCTCGACGATCGGGCGTGGTATCAAGGACCTCGAAGACACGCCAACTGGAAAGGCGCGCCGCCCTGGCGCACGACACTGACCGATCATGATCCGACTCTGATTGATGACCTCAATCACCTGGTCTAGCCGGTGACGCTTGGCGATCGTGAGCAGCCGCTGCTATGGGTGTCCAGAGCCCCGACAAGCTGGCTGCGGCACTCAACGACATGGTCCTCAATAGTGTGTGCACATTACTCACCCTGCTGGGCTATTCACGCCATACGGTGCATCAGGCAGTCGGCTTGTGCGCTTCATAAACCTGAGAAAAAGTTGAATGACGTATGAGTATAACCAAACCCTGGCCTTGCTGATCGACGGCGACAATGTAACGGGGAAAATCGTCGATGGCTTGCTTTCGGAGATCGCGAATTACGGTACGGCAAGCGTAAAACGGATCTACGGGGATTGGACAAAACCCAATCTCAATGGCTGGAAGGCCTGTTTGCTCGAGCACTCGATTCAACCAGTTCAACAGTTTGCTTACACCACTGGCAAGAATGCAACGGATGGCGCGATGATCATCGACGCGATGGATTTGCTCTACACTGGACGATTTTCCGGGTTCTGTATCGTATCCAGCGACAGTGACTTTGCCCGTCTCGCTGCCCGAATCCGGGAGCAGGGCGTGACGGTCTATGGATTCGGTGAACGCAAGACACCTCGTCCGTTCATCACCGCTTGCGACAAATTCGTATATTTCGATGTGTTGAATGCGACTGATGCCAATTTAGGCAAGGTTCAGGGTAAAGAGGACCCTGGGCCTCCGGATGCGCCCAAAACAAAGAGCTCCAAGCCCGCACCAGCCAACACCCCGCTCGATGCAACAGCGATAGCCATGCTTGATAAAGCGATCAGCGCCACGGCTGAAGATGACGGCTGGGCAAATCTTGCGAAAGTTGGAGCCCATCTTGCAAAACAGGCACCTGACTTCGATGCACGAAACTACGGTTTTCCACGATTGACTAATCTGGTGGAAGCATCGGACATAGCGAAGGTAGAGCGTATCGGGAAAGACCCGTCCATCGTCCGTGTGCAACTCAGACATGACAACATCCCGTCTCGCAAAACATAGGGCGTCATAGTCATGATGTTCGCAGGCACCAGCATCAGGCGCACCGGGTTGCGATCCGCCGCGGTGGTCAATGCGGCAACTGGCCATGGGTGATGATTGGTCTGTGCACGTCATTTTGTTCGTGAAAATGGCCGGCGATGGTTTTCCTGGCGGCGAGCATAGAATTGCACAACTGTGTCGCCTCAGCCGTTTTCAAACCACGGTGTATATGGTCATAAGCCGCGGCGGCATCCTTCACGCAACCTTTGAGGCACAGATCGAATTCGGCGATGAGTGCCGTCGCCTTGGCAATCTGCATCATCACTGTATCCGATGCCGGATCGCGCCCGCACAGGCAAAGTGCGCTACCGTCGTGCATCACCACATGCCCCTCGGGGAACATCTCGGTCAGTTCTTCAAGCAGATCCTCGTCAACGAGATCGTCGAAATCATCAAGGTCGTCGTCCATGGTCTGGCTCCCTGGCCATTGTGCAAAGGCTGGCGCTCATGGATGGCGACCAGTTTGCCGGTTGGGTGTGCGTCCGGTCCGGTTTTGGCTGTCGGCGCGTCAGCTGTCCGGATGATCGGCGTGACGGGATGCGGCTTTGGTCCAGGACCGGTCTCGACCCTGTCCAGATGGGCGGTGACGACATATTGCAACGCCTTGAGACAAGGCAATGCCTGATCCGTGGGGCAGCCGTGGATGTCGGCGACAACGCGGTTGATCGCCACGACGGTGTCCGGCTCCGCATCCATCATTGCGCCTCTGCCGCCTCCGTGTGATCGGCATCCAGGTCCGTAGCACGGCCGAACCATGGGGTCCATGGTGACGCTGATCTCGATGCCTGTGCCGCAACGCTGCCCATGCAGAAATGATCTTCACAGAGCACGAGTGGGGCAAGCCCGGGTGCAGAGGCTTTCCGGCCCGATCGCAAGGAGAAAAGACCATGGCATCTGCCACCACGAAACTGATCCCGCTGAACAAGCTCGCCATCAGCGTCAACAATGTTCGCAAGGCGACGACCTCGAAGGCCGAGGACGATGAGCTTTATGCGAGCCTCAAGCATCATGGCATCAAACAGAACCTTCTGGTTCACGCCGTGGGCGACGAGTTCCACGTGCATGCCGGCGGTCGTCGCCTGACGCAGTTGCACAGGCTCGCGAAAGACGGACATATCAAGCCGGATTTGAAGATCCCGTGTCGCGTCGAGACGGAAGCCGTCGCACAGGAGACGTCGCTTGTGGAGAACAGCGTACGCGCCTCGATGTCGCCCGCGGACCAACTGGAGGCATTCGCCCGCCTGATCGATGCCGGCAGCACGGTCGAGGAGGTTGCCACACGTTTCGGCGTCACGTCCGGCCTTGTCGAACGGCGCCTGAAGCTGGCGCGTCTCGCGCCCGAGATCCTCGAGGACCTGCGCGAGGGCGCGATCACGCACGGAGGCGTTGGAGCAGGAGGCCGACCGCGCGGCCGAGCACATTGATGAGATCGACGGCATTGAGCGCGACACTCTTCCTCGATCTCATACCAGCGCCGCGGACGCCCCGGCCCTTGCGACAGGAAATCCCATTCCCAGGATCGTGACGACATCGGCTCAAACCGCCGGATGAGTTCGACGATCTTGTCCGTCATGACCGTGTTCCGGCGTTGGTGGGGTATAGGTTCGGGAACCAGCGCTCGGCAACATCGGCCGGGAATGCCAGCCTCAGCGGTGCACGGTGCGATGTGGCCGTCAACATCCCGCGATCGACTAAAGCCGAGGTGACGTTGCGCGCGGTCCGCTCCTCAAAGCCGGTTAGCGCTGGGATCTTCGAGCGCTCGACTTCGCCGTTCATCACGGCTTCGCGCAGAACCGCAAAGCTTCCGCGCTGAAGCTGCTTTGTGCGAACTTCCTCTTCAATATGGATTTCTATCCGCGTCAGCAGTGTCGCTGGTTCCAGCAGGCTGCTCATAAACCGAATCTGGTCGACCGATCGCTCAAGGAAGAATTTGCAGAACTCGATGAGTCCGCGCTGGGTGAGGTTGCCCCGACCATCGCGATCTCCCTCTCGCGGGCCGTCCGCCTGGGCAAGCAAGGCCTTGTAGCGGGCCTCGTCGCGGGCCAAGCCGCGCGCAACCGACCACAGGCTGGTTCCAATGTCGAGCCGCTTGAACAGCGCATGAGACATCAGCCTCGCCACGCGACCGTTTCCGTCGAGAAATGGATGGATCCACAAGAAACGATGGTGGACGGCGCCCACAGTCTGGATCTGGCGCGTCTTGCTGAGCGGCGGTGATCCGTAAGCGGTGTCAAACCGGACCATGAAGAGGGCAAGCTGGTCAAATTCGGGGGGCACGTGCCGACCGACAACGACGTCGCGCTTGCGCCATTCCCCCGGCACGATCTCAATCCGCTCACCGGTCTTGTCGTCTGTGACGAACAGCATCTCAGGCGGCAGCCGCGAGCAAAATTCCTCATGGAGCCAGGAAGCATAGGCTGCCGAAGCAGGCCAGGCATCCGGATCTCGCCCCGTGTCGATCAATTGCTGGACATGAATATGGGCCACGGCCTCCTTCTGCAGGTCGCGCTTCTTCGGTTCGGAAGAGAAGTCATCGGCCAGAGCCCGATCGATCTCCCGAGGATGGGTATCGTGCCCTTCGATCAGATTGGAATAGTAGCAATTCATCGACCGGACGAGATTCCCGATCGACTCGCGCAGAATTGGATGGATCCGGCCAGCGAGCTGATTGGCCTCGGCCACCAGCGGCAGGATGTCGTCGTCGAGCGCGCGCGACGCCTCATCCGGTACCATCGGTTCCATGCTGGTGATATCCATAGGCAGATATGTACCGGATTTCTTACCGGTTTGAAAGTGTTCATATTTAATTGTAGAATAAGAGAAAACTTAAATTCTTGCAGTTTCATATTCCGGTTGAAATTCCGGTTCATGCTCCGGTTCGAGGCCAAATCGAATTTGCGAGCCACCTCGGTCACGCGCCGCGGTTCCGAGTTCCCTCAAGGCGATGTGAATGATTGACCGGAAGCGCTTCTCCGCCTCTGGAACCAGACATACTGGATCGTCCAACATTGCCGCCTCTTCAGCACCCCCAGCCTGATGTCGGCTTTCGCACCGTTGAAACACACGGCCACATGACCGGGATGGTGAAGGTTTTTCGATGCGGGCCGTGACTGGGCGGTAGCGGCTGAATCTGGCGTCGGCCCGCGTTGGAAAACCTCCCAAGGAGGAAGCCGCGGGAGGCTGACGAAAGTGTCTATGGGGAAAGTGCGGCGTTGAGGTGTGCGGTCGATATCTTCGGACGGATGTAGTCGATCGAGGCGCCGCGGCCATTAAGGAAGGCTTCGGTTATTTGCGCCGTCTTTTGAGGCTGAACTGGTAACGGCATTGCCAATTTTACCGATGGCAGCAACGCTTCGGACATGACTGAGCGGCTGCGGAACGGATGGCCGGACCGGATTGGACGAGACGGGGATGGCCGGATCATCATCATGCGGCGTCCTTTCGGGGTGGCGCACGGGTTGTCGGACGCAGCCCACGCCTGAAGGTCTCGATGATGCGCATGACGCCGCCGCAGTCGGGACAGGGCTGCCGCAGGGTAAGCGGCGCGGGCGTGACCTTGAGCGTGATGTCGCTGATGTGTGACTGCGCCGGCACCCTGAGCAGTATCCTGATCCGGACGATGTTGGTTTTACGGGAAGCACCGGCCAGCAGGCCGTAATGCCTGATGCGATGGAAACCGTCGGGCAGCGCGTGCAGCAGGAAGCGTCGGATGAATTCATCGGTAGTCAGGCGCATGACCTTGCGGCGATCGCGGTTCTTGACGCGATAGTCTTTCCACTTGAATGCGACAGTCCGCGCATCGGCGCTAATGAGGCGGCTATTCGAGATTGCCACTCTGTGGGTGTAGCGGCTGAGATAAGCGAGCACGGCTTGTGGCCCGCCAAAGGGCGGCTTGGCGTAGACCACCCATTCGATCTTGCGCAGCGGTGCGATGTGAGCAGCGAAGGTGTCGGTGTCGGCGAGTTCCTCCAGATCACCGAAGAAAACGAGCTTGCCAGCGCCATGCAGTGTCGTCAGCGCGTCCAGAAACAGGCGCCTGAAGAGCCTCGACAGGACCCGGACGGGCAGGAAGAACCCGGGTCGACAGGCAATCCACTGTTGCCCATCCGGCGACAGCCCGCCGCCGGGTACGATCATGTGCACATGCGGATGATGGGTGAGCGCCGAACCCCATGTATGAAGCACTCCGGTCATGCCGATCCGGGCACCGAGATGCCGGGGATTGGCTGCGATTGTGATCAGCGTCTGTGCCGACGCTCTAAACAGCAGATCGTAGAGAAGCTTTTTGTTCCAATGGGCCTAAACGAACCGAAGCTGCGAAATCGGCCAACTCAAGGAACAATCAGGGAACAGATACCCTGGTCTCCGCGCTAATGCGTCCGATGGTTGATCTGTGAACGCGAAAGAGACGCGCCATTTCAGCCGCCGGACGGCCATCATTCAGCATACCGATGATTTCGGAGCGTTGATCGGATGTCAGTTTCGGACGGCGGCCGCCTTTGCGACCTCGCTCTCGAGCTGCCTGCAGACCTGCCATTGTACGCTCGCGCACAATGGCGCGCTCGAATTCGGCGAAGGAACCGAGCATTTGCATCATCATGCGACGTGCCCCTTCACGCGCCAGCGCCGTCGAGGGGTCATCAACACAATCCGAATGACGAAACGGAACAACAGTTGTATCTTCTTTCATAGGCGTATCGCTCCTCTGGAGGTTCTGGCAGACTCATTCATTCGCCACGATACGCCGCCATCTCAATGCAGTCGTCACCCATTTTCGGCCATAGCTCCCGCCGCCTTGGCGGTATCGTGTTGTTGGTTCAGACGCCGCTCGAGGTGTTCCATTCGATCAGCGGGATCATTCAGCTTTTGCCTGTGAGCCTGGAAGCATCTCAATATCAGCCAAGCGTATGATTGCCTGATCCTGGCGGAAGAATTCTGTTCGAACTCGAGGAACGGTACAACGTTATTCAGGCATCTTTGGTTGCTCCTGCCATGGCGCCAGGGTCCCGACTGATTCGGAACAACCCAAGAGCGACTTTCCTGAAGCGGTTCGTTCAGCAAACAAGCCCGAATTGTGGAGTTTGTCCCCCACAAACATGGCTGCAGGCCGCTTCAGACAGCGCTTGGCCGGGAGAACGGCCTGAAACGTTCTGCCGGCCTGAGGCGTCCGGCTGTGGTCGGGGGGCCTGGCGCCATACAAGACAATGCGGCAATACAACGGGATGAGCATGGGCGGTTCCTGCGCTCTCCTGCTGAATACGACAACCATAGCATCATGGCAGGAGGGCACCGACCAGGATCATGGCGATCAGGACAATTGCCAATGCAAGTGTGAGAACCTCGATGGCGGTTTCAGGCATGTCGGTTTTCCCTGCCGGTGGGCGCGGATCGGTATGGGAGCCAGGGTCGGCGAGGCATCCGGTAAAGGGACATTCGCCAGATCGCCCGTCGCCCATGGACATTGGTTCATGGGCGGATGCGACCGTAGCCGGACTACGAGCCAAAGTTCAACCCCTGATCGATTCCGGTCGCGTCCCGAACTTGCGTGGGCCTGTTCGTTCGACGAAATGGCGGCTCTTGCCATTCTTTGGAATAACGCCGGAGATGGGTTGCCGCTCCGGATATTCATGAGGTTCGAGACGGGGTTCTGCACTGTTCATGCTGTCTCAGATGGGCGCGGATCCTGGCCACCAGCACGGCAAAGCGAAGCGGCTTGTTGATGCAATCATTGGCGCCCGCCTCAAGAGCCAGGATCGTATCGGCATCGCTGTCCTGTTCACTCAGCATGATGATCGGTGCCTTGAAGTCGCCCTTGCGCAGGACCCTGACGCCTTCGCGGCCGTCCAGGTCCACAAGGTCGCTGGCCATGATCACCAGATCGATCGAATTGCTGCGCACCATCCGGATACCCTGTGTCGCCGACGCCGCCTGCAGAACATGGAATTCCTCGTACAGGCAGAGTTGTCCGCACAGTGTCTCGCGCAAATCGCCATCCTTTGCGACGACCAGAATCGTGTGTGCGGTCATTTTGGTACCACCATTGCTTCGGTGTCTGAGGGTGACCGGGAGCCTGTGGTTTTCCCGGCGCTCAATGCGGCCGCATCATGTCCGCATCGATCAGGTCTTGCGACCCTGGCTGATCCTGGAAATGGGCTTCAAGGACGGCCCTGGCCTCGATCATGCTTTGACACAATTGCGTTGCCTGCCCCGTCTTGAAGCCCTTGTGAATATTGTCGTAGGCCGCCGCCGCATTCCTGATGCAACCGCCGAGGCAAAGGTCGAATTCGAGCAGGAGCGCCACCGCCTTGGCAATTTCCCTGATGACCGTGCCGGATCCTGGATCGCGCCCGCAAAGGCACAGCGCCGCGCCATCGGGCAGGACCACATGCCCCTTGGGGAACATTTCATCCAGCGCCTCGATCAGGTCCCCGATATCGACATTGTCCAGATCGTTATGGTTGTCGTCCATGGCTCATAACTCTGTTTGCCGTCATGCACCGAAGGGCACCCATTGCATTGACGGTGCCCAGGCTGCCACCAACTCTTGTTTCGGTCCAGGATCGCGGCCCATCAGCGGCCCGGATGGCTACCGTTGTTGTGACCCCGGACAAGCCCGATGGGGTGCAGTCGCCGTCATTTCATGTCGGCGATCCGGCCGATCAGGTCGATAATCTTGCGCCTTAGCTTGCGGTCCTTGATGCGCATGAAACTGTGGTTGAGATTGAACACTTCCCTGGACGACAATGCGGCGGTGAGCTTTTCCAGTTCCTTGTCCGACTTGCTTTTCGATTTCTGCAATCCTTCGAAGAACGACGCGACCGGCATGTCCAGCACCCTGGCAACGGCATGAAGCCGGCTTGCGACGACACGGTTTGCACCGGTCTCGTATTTCTGGAGTTGCTGGTATGAGATGCCTATCTCCGCCGCCATCTTTTCCATGCTCATGCCGATCACCCTGCGGTGATGGCGAATGCGCTGACCGACATGCACGTCGACGGTGTGGGGTCGTTTTTTGTTTGCTGTAGCCATGATCACCGTGTCTCGTTCGATAGTGGGAGGGGAACAGATATTCGGAACCTTGCCGCTATCTGCCGCCGCTCGACGCCGGTTCGGAATTCGCTTCGTCGCATTGCCGCACATGTGCATGCAACCCCCAAGCGCATTGTGCGCAGATAATACAACTTCATTTTCTCGGTAATCCGTCAAGTCCGTTTTGGCGGATATCCGAGCACCATGGTCTGAAGAGAAGCTGGACCACGGGCCGTTTCGACTGTAGTCAGAACAAAGGCCCTGGCTCAGGCCTGCGGTCGACCGGCGGTGCATGTTTCCCGCATCCGGCAGTGACTTTCTGGCGACGGCCAGACCTGCACTGATTGTATCGCCCCCGGTGTTTTTTGAGGGTTCCGGAGGGCCGCGATGACGTTCACAAGCGCGTACTGGCACCGACCAGGGTGGTGATGATCAGAAAAATCGCGAGGCCGATTGTCAGCGTTTCGATGGCGGTTTCAGGCATTGCCATCTTCCTTTTGGCTCGATTGGCAGTTTGCCCGAAGCAGTCGCAACCAACACGCAGTACCTGAGGAGGTTGCTCGACCTGAGCGTGAACACCGTCCATGAAGATATGGTTAACGGGCCGTTGCGGCTGACCGGTTGCGCGTCCGGTTCGGCGGCCTGGTCAATGCGGCACCGGCGAGCGTGGAATGATGATCGCCCCATCCTCGTCCACTGCCGGCGAGCTTGCAAGGCGGCCGACACCGGGTGCGGGTCATGGCGGTGTGTCCATCATTCGGGTTCGCATGTTCGACGGGAGCGGTGCCCGGTGGGGCTGTGATCAGCGGTTGAATGGATTGGCCAATGCCGGCGAACTCTGGAGCAACTGCAGGACCATCATGTCTTCATGTGGCCTGCAGGTCAAAACTTCCTGCAGTGTATTGGCCTGCGGTACGGCCGCGAGCCATATGTAGAGTTCCTCTTCGAGTGCTCCGTAAATGCGGTCCGCAATGTCAACCGATATTTCTCCGAAGCGGCTCATGAGCATGAAGACCAGCGCGTCGGCCAAGCCGTTGACCCGATGGTTGATCAGCTGCTGCTTCTGCTCTTCACGGCCCTTATCCAATCCTTTGTTGTAGCCGGCTTCGCGTCCTTCCCGATATCCCTCGTCCCATGCGGTCTCATGGTCCATCAACCCGGCTTTCTGCGCCGCATGTACGAATTCATTCTGCCGGATGGGACGGTGCGTCACGAGATCATCCGCGATCGCAAGGATGTGTTCACCTTCAAGGCTATGCACGGCGCCGTCAGCGCCCGTCCGGTATCGCATGCCGATCCGGATGGGGCGGGCACCTGCGGTGCCGGGCCTGCCCGTCGCCAGGAATTGCTCGAGGAGATGGCGGATCTTGAACGGCGATATTTCGCGGAAGATGTGGACGACATGCCCGAGGTTCTCGAAGATCGCCTGATCGCGATCGAGAAGGAACTCGCCGCCTTGGAGAGCCGGCCGAAATGACCTGATCGACCGCTGACCCACCCCGCAGAGCGGGACGGCGGCGCGCTCGCCGTCCGGCAGGATGGCGGGCAACGGGATCCATGACGCCGCCGCCCAGGCTTTGCCGCTGACGCACCATCCGTCGAAACGATCTTCATGAGAGCGAGAGGATGGCACGCCCGGGTGACCGGGCTTGACGAGGAAAGAGAGGCTTTCCGACCCGGCCGCAGGAGTAAAGACCATGGCATCTGCCAGCACGAAACTGATCCCGCTGAACAAGCTCGCCATCAGCGCCAACAATGTCCGCAAGGCGAAGACCTCGAAGGCCGAGGACGATGAGCTTTATGCCAGCCTCAAACATCATGGATTGAAGCAGAATCTGCTCGTCCACGCCGTTGGCGACGCGTTCCATGTGCATGCCGGCGGTCGCCGTCTGACGCAGTTGCAGCGGCTGGCGAAGGACGGTCACATCAAGGCGGATGCAAAGTTCCCTTGTCGCGTCGAGGCGGCGTCTGTCGCGCAGGAGACCTCCCTGGTGGAGAACAGCCTGAGAAGCGCCATGTCGCCCGCCGATCAGTTGGAGGCATTCGCCCGGCTGATCGACGGTGGCAGCACGGTCGAGGAGGTTGCGACGCGTTTCGGCGTCACGTCCGGTCTTGTCGAACGGCGTCTGAAACTGGCGCGTGTCGCGCCGGAAATCATCGAGGACCTGCGCGATGGCACGATGACGCTGGAGACGGTGATGGCGTTCACGCTGACGAACGACCATGCGCGTCAACTCGAGGTCCGGGAGGCGGTTTCGCATCTGCATGCGGGCGGCGTGCATCATACGGTCCGGCGCATGCTTACGGACCACGCCCAGTCGGGCAATTCGCGTCTGGCGCGCTACGTCGGCGTCGAAAAGTACAAGGCCGCCGGTGGTCCGGTGATCGAGGATCTGTTTTCCGACGAGGGCAACGTTCTTCTGGAAGATGGCGCGGTGCTGGAGAAACTGGCCGTCGAGAAACTGGAGCGCGCCGCGAAGAAGCACGGCAAGGGCTGGAAGTGGAGCGAGGCGGTGTTGGACTTCGATTACAGCGCCGGCCTCCGGTATGGCCACGTCTATCCTGAGCCGCGGGACCTCGACCCCGAGGTTGCCGAGGAGCGCGAGACGTTGCGGACGCGTCTGGACGAACTGGACGATCTGGACAATGACGAGTGGACGGAGGCGCTGGAGCAGGAGGCTGACCGCGCGGCCGAGCGCCTCGACGAGATCGACAACATCGAGAGTGACAGCGCCGTCTACTGCGACGCGCAGCGCGCCATTGCCGGCATCATCGTAACGCTGGATTACCAGGGTGCGGTGAAGATCGAGGCCGGCCTGGTGCGTCCGGAAGATATTCCGGCCGCTGAGACGCCGGCTGCGAGCGACGGTGCGGATGGTGACGATGCCGATGATGCTGGTTCGTCGGAAAAACCGCCCGCTGAAGATACCGCATCGTCGGTGGTTGTCGCACCACCGCGCTCCGCGAAGTTGCCCCCGGCCCCGGTCGATCCGGTGACAGCGGCGCGCAAGGACAAAGGCATTTCGCAATCGCTGGCCGATGATCTTCGCGCCACGCGCCACCAGATCGTGCAGGCGCATCTGAGCGCCGACTACGACACTGCCTTCGATGCCATGCTCTACTGCCTGTGCCGCCAGACTTTTGCAAACGGCTACGAGCCCTTGCCGCTCGACGTGACGTTGAAACCGGCGACGGTGACCGCAAGCAAGGACGTGCTGCAGGAAAGTATCGCGGCTGCGGTTCTGTCGGAGTTGCACGGCTCGCTTCGTCTGGACTGGCTGAGCAAGCCGCGTCCGGAAGATTTCGAGGCGATGTGCGCACTGGACGAAGCCGACAAGCGGGCACTGTTTGCCTGGTGTGCCGGGTACGCACTCGACCAGCAGCTTTCATCGGACGGACGCGCCGATCCGGTGTTCGAGCTGCTTGGCCGTCGCATGGCGGTCGACTTTGCCAAATTCTGGCGTCCGACGGTCGAGACCTATTGGGGCCGTGTGAAGAAGGACCATGCGCTCGATGTCGCGCGCGACTTGATCGGCGATGACTGGGTGGCCGACCGTTCGCACTACAAGAAGGCGCTGCTTGCGAAGTCGATGGAGGCGTATTTTGCCGACGATGCCGGCGAGCGGGTCGGCATGAGCCCGCAAGGTGCCGCGAAGACGGCCGCCTGGCTTCCCGATGGCATGAGTTTCGCGGACGGGGTCGGCGCAGACTCTTCTACCGACCCAAACGTGGGCACCGACCCAAACGTGGGCGCCGCAGTGGACGCCTCCACCATCGAAGCGGACGCGGACGCTGGTGCTGGCGATGACGACCAGGACGCCGACAGCGAAGAAGAGAGCCCGGACGAGGGCGGCTTGCCAGATTTTCTTCGCGAGCACGTGGCTATTGTCCATGTTGATGCTGATGGCGAAACCCGGTCTCTCGATCCGGCGGACGTGCTGTCAGGCAAGCACCGCGACGCCGTGCCCAGAAGGGCGACAAGGTCGCCCATGGGGGACGCGGCCGAATAGTCATCGGGATGGACGATCCCGACATTGATGCGCATTGCAGGGCCGCTCCCGATCGGGGCGGCCCTTTTCGCGATGTCGGGTTTCACGAGGTCGAAGCGGTTTCGGCCGGCCCGGCGGGGAGAAATGGAATGAATGCAGTCGCACAGACAATCGAAGCCATCGCCGAACAGGATGTCGCGGCCATAGTGGCCGCGCAGAACGACAAATTCCGCCGCAACATCGCCTTGGAGGGTGAGACCGACGTCCCGGACGGCCGGGTCGTGATCACCAGCGGCGTCGAAGAACAGGGGCCGGCCTTCGTTGTCGCGGCCCTGCGCAAGGTCGCCGCTTTCGACGGCTTCACGGACGATTGCGACCCAGGCGGACGGCACGAGATGGGCGCGGTCGAAGTCGGGCCGCTGACCGTTTGGTTCAAAATCGACAGCTACGACCGGGATTACCGCTACGGCAGCGATGCGCCAGCCGATCCCGACCAGACGCGTCGCGTCCTGACCGTGCTTTTCCCGGATGAGTGGTGAGCCCGGCGGGTCCTCCCGCCGTTATGGGCACGGCGGCGCTTAGCTTGCCTACGGCACAGTCCCTGCCCACCGACAGTCGCCCGTCAGCACCGCCTGGCAACCGACACGGAACCATTCGACGCCCGCGGATGCCGCGGGCGTTTTCATTCGCAAATGGAGAACCGAAAAATGAAACTCACCAGGCAACGCGAGCCCCGGGACATGCTCGCCAGCGATACCGCCGCCTCGCATTTTGTGCCCCTCGGGCAGGTGGCCGAGGGCATTGTCCGTAGCCTTCACGAGAAGCGCACAAACCAGCACATGGCGCAGGTCAGAACCGACATCCGGCACCGGCGGGATGACCCGTCATTCTTGCGGCGGGGAAGCCGTCCGGTATCGGCAGCGTGAGGAGGAGACCATGGGTACAGTTTATGAAGAGCGGCTCCGGGGCCACACCATCCGGATCGTCTACGACGATCATGCAGACAGTCCCCGGGACTGGTGCAATCTCGGAGCTTTGACGTGCTGGCACAGCCGATACCGCCTTGGCGATTGTCACGACCATGAGACGCCGCGGGATTTTCTCGCGGCACTTGCGGGCATGGATGATGCCGGCGATCTGTCGATGGATCGGTTGCTGGCGCGCGCCGAACGCAAGGCCGTCATCCTGCGACTATCTCTATGACCACAGCGGTCTGGCCATGAACACCGTCGGGTTTCATTGTCCGTGGGATAGCGGCCAGGTGGGCTGGATCCACGTCGACCTGGCGGCTATCCGCGAGGATCATGGGTGCCAGCGCGTCAGTCCGGCGTTGCGCCGGAAGGTCGAAGAGTTGCGGCAGGAGGTATCGACCTACGATGATTACCTCACCGGAAACTGCTTCGGTTATGTCCTCGAGACCAGGGACGGCGAGGAGGTCGATTCATGCTGGGGGTTCATCGGCGACCATGACGGTTACTGTCTCCAGGAGGCGCGTTTGGCCGTGACCGAAATGTAACAGCCCGGCCGATGGGAATAGAGTGAGAGAGGTGGATTTTCGGGGCGAGCCCGTCCGGTTCGCGAGAGCGTCATAACGACGGATGAACCCGCCGTTCTGTTCAGCGGGAAACCCGCCGTTCTGGGCGGCGGGAAACCCGCCGTGGATGGGCATCGACCCAACATCATCATGGAGATTTCCGATGACATCATCGTTCCAGTTCACCGCCACGGTCGCCCCCGAGGCGATGTCCAAGGTCAGCCGTCTGTTCAATTCCTCGATCACAGATATTCTCAACGAGTTGTTGCAGAATTCCCGCCGTTCCGGCGCGACCACGGTGACAATCGAGCACATCGAGGACCCTGCGTTCGGCCCCGCATTGCGACTGGCCGACAACGGCCCGGGCCTGGCCGATTGCCGTGCGCTGTTCACACTGGGCCGCAGTTCCTGGCACGACGGCATCGAGCAGTCGGAGGATGCCGCCGGCATGGGCTTCATGTCCCTTGCCACCCGAGGCGCACGCATCGTTGCGCAGAAATGCGGCTGCGACGGATCCTGGGTGCTTGATGCGAGTGCCGCGGCCTTTGCCGGCAATGCGCCGGTCATCGGGTCGGAAGGCCCCGACGATCATCGTGGGATGACGGTGATTGTTCCGCTGACGCCATCCGACGACGTTGCCGTGGCCGTCACCAGGACCGCGCGGTACTGCCCACTTGTCGTGACCTTCGACGGGCAGCTGATCGAAGCGCGGGATTTTCTGAAGGGCGCCCTTCATGTCGAGGAATGGAGCGGCATCCGGATCGGTGTCTTCGATTGCGCCGGGCATGGGTTTCGAAGCGACAACGTCAACTTTTTCGGCGTCACGCTGCGCACGGACCTGCCGTGGATTGGTCAGGTGTTCCATCCCGATTGTCACGCCCGCATCGACGTTACGGATTGTGCGGCGCTGAAGTTCGTGTTGCCGGCGCGCAAGGAGATTGTGCGCGACGAGTTCTTCGAGGATTTGCAGGCGCACATCCGCACCGTGATGTTCAGGTATGTCGCCACCCGCGAGGGCCACAGCCTATCCTTCGAAGACTACCAGCGTGCCGGGCGCTGCGGGGTCGATCTGCCCGAGGCATCGATGCTGCTTCGCCGTTTCACGCCTCGTTTTGCCGACAGCACCCGGGATTATGGCGGTCCCATCGAGACGGTCACACCGCGGGCGCTGCTGTTTAATGGCGGCGAAGGTCCGATCGATGATCAGACGATAATTCACGCGCTGTACCGTCTGGAGGATGACCTGGTGCTTTACCAACCGGAGGGGCTGTTCGCCGGCTATACTTGGTACGACACGCTGCGCTGTGTAGCGCTCAAGGGCTATGAGGCGCATTTCGGGTCGATGAAGCAGGGCATCGAGCCGGGCGCCCGCCTTGACGCGAAGACCCGTCCGGATCGGTTGCAGGTCATGCTCGAATGCAGCGGACCTGCGGTGCCATGCCGGGAAAACCCGCCGGAGGCAAGCGAAGCGACGCCGTACCCAGAACGGTGGGGAAACCCGCCGGAGTCGTTCGCCGAGACCTGGACGCTGGAGACGGATGTCATCCTGCTTGGTGAGGACTACGCTTCGCTGGACGGTGTTGACGTGGTGATATCGGCCGGTTCATTGATCACGCCCGCCGATCTTGCCGATCTGCTTGAAGTCGCGCTGTTCTGCCCGTCGGACGATGTGGACGCGGATTCCTGGGACCATCAGCGAGGATGTTTCTGCGACGAGGCGGAGGACCTGGGGTTCAAGCTTCTGCAGTCCCACCGTGACGCCGACATCAATGCCATCATCAGGACGATCCACCGCGAGCTCCTGTGGCGCCTTCCGAGCGACTGTCCGGTCACCATCCATATCGACGGCCAGGACATCCGGATCGATGGCCTGAGCTGAAATTTCCCGCTCATTCCGGGCAGGCGGTTTGCGCCTGCCTCCATCCAATCCTGCCCGGCCATGAGCCGGTCTTTTTCATGGAGATACGCCATGTCCGCGTTATCACTTTCACCGGCGGCCGCCTCGATCGATCATCAGCCCCGTCTTCGTGTCCTTTCGCTTGGTGCCGGTGTGCAATCCACGACCCTGGCCTTGATGGCGGCGCGAAGAGACATCGATCCGATGCCCGACTGTGCGATTTTCGCCGATACGGGCTGGGAATCCGTTGCTGTCCACGATCATCTCGACTGGCTGATGTCGCCGGGCGTGCTGCCGTTCCCGGTCCACATCGTATCGGCCGGCAACCTCCGCGACGATGTGCTTGAGAGTTGCAAGCCGCATGGCCGGCGTTTCACGGCGGTTCCATTCTTCAGTCGCGAGGTGCTGCCGGCCGGCTCCGAGCAACCGGTTTATGACGGTGAAGCGTCGGGAGGAGCCGACGGGGAAGCGTCGGGAGCGCTGGTCCAGGTCGGCACGCGAACGCTCGTCCGTGACGAATTGCGTGATGGCATTGGCAAGCGCCAGTGCACACACGATTTCAAGATCGCACCGATCACGAAAAAACTACGCGCCCTTCTCGGCTACGCGCCCCGGCGGCGCATTCCTGCGGGTTCTGTGGAAGTCTGGCTCGGCATCAGTCTTGACGAGGCGATCCGCATGAAACCGTCGCGCACGGCCTGGCAGGTCAACCGCTGGCCGTTGGTCGAGGCGCGCTTGTCGCGGCAGGACTGTCTTGCTTGGCTGCGACGTCACGGTTATCCGCAGCCGCCCAAATCGGCATGCATAGGCTGTCCGTACCATTCCGATGCCGTCTGGCGGCAGATGCGCGACACCGACCCGCAGGGCTGGGCCGATGCGGTGTCGGTTGACCGCGCACTGCGGGCAGGTGGTCCCTGCCGCGGCATGCGGGCGCTGCAATACATGCATTCCAGCCGAAAACCACTGGACGAAGTCGACCTGAGCACGGCGGAAGATCGCGGCCAGATCAACCTGTTCATCAACGAGTGTGACGGCATGTGCGGCGTTTAGCTCGCCGCCCCGCTGTTTGCAGCCGCATCAGGCCTCCTACGAGAGCGAAAGGCGGACCGGGAAGGGCATGCCTTCCCGGTGATGGAGAGAGTTCCGGGCGGGCGACACACCGGCGGTTTTGCCGCCGCGAACAACGGCGGGTTGCCCGCCGCACCCGGAGGTTTTCATGAACATTGCATTTTCCCCGAAAGATCCCGCATCCCTTGCCGCCCAAGATCCCATGAAGCGGCCAGGGGCTGCCCCGCTCGTTGCCGCCGGTCGGCTGCTTCTGCCGTTGCTCGAAACCGGTCAGGCGAACGATGCGAAATCGCTTCGCGATGCCATGAGCCAGGTCTTCGGCGGCACCGACGCGCAAGGTGCCTGGAGCTGGAAGGATGCCAGCGATGCCTGCGAATGCGCGCAGGTCCTGTTCCTGTTGAAATACGGTGCGAGGATGCAGCGTCAGGCCGGCGATCCGAAGGTGTTTCTCGCCATGCTGAAGCAGGTCTCGACCCTGGTTCCGACACAGACGCGCCGCTCCGAAGAGTCGCAGGATCTGCAGCAATTCTCGACACCGTTGCCGCTGGCCATGGTCGCCGCGCAGGCCGCGGCCATTCGTCCGACCGATCTTGTGCTGGAGCCATCGG
Source organism: Rhizobiaceae bacterium (assembly GCA_963921345.3). Lineage (GTDB taxonomy): Bacteria > Pseudomonadota > Alphaproteobacteria > Rhizobiales > Rhizobiaceae > Hoeflea_A. Next base: position 98,383 of record OZ001229.2, read on the forward strand.
CCGGGACGGGCCTGCTGGCCGGTTTCGCTCGCATGGCCGGTGCCGGCCTGGCGCTCAACGAATATGCCGATACCCGCGCCGGGATTCTTGAGGCGCTGTTTGCTGGCGCCACGGTCACGCGCCATGATGCGGCAAGCATCGATGACCGTCTGGATGCGTCCGTTCGACCGTCGGTGGTTTTGATGAACCCTCCGTTTTCGGCCTCGCCGCATGTGAAGGGGCGGTTTCGCGATGCCACGGCGCGGCATGTACGCTCGGCGCTGGCGCGTCTTTGCGGCGATGGCCGGCTGGTACTGATCTCCGGCTCGGGCTTCGCCCCCGATGCGCCGGCCTGGCGCGGTGTCTTCGAGGTGCTGCAGCGGGAGGCGCGTGTGGTCTTTTCGGCGGCGGTCGACGGCCGCGTCTATGCCCGTCATGGCACGAGTATCGACACCCGTCTGACGGTGATCGACAAGACCCCGGCAGTGCAGGCGGGTTCGTTTGCCGGCCTGCATGGGAAGGCGGACACGCCGGAAGCGCTTCTGGACCTGGTCATCGACCATGTTCCGCCCCGTGCGGCGGTGTTTGCGGAGGCAAGCACGGGCGACAAAGTCGCCCTTCTGGGTACGGCGTCGCTTCGCTTGCCTTTAGCGACGCCGTACCAGTTAGGCAAGCACCGCGACGCCGTGCCCAAAACGGCGGGGAAACCCGCCGCAGGCGACCATAGGTCGCCGCCACCGGTCACCGCATCGTCGGCGCCGAAGCAGCAGGAAAATCCGGGCTTTGCCATTTCCGGTCTGCGTGATCGGGCTGTCGCCAGGGCCCGCGCCGCGGCGGCCGAGCGGCAGCGCCATCCGCTGGAGCGGATCGAGGTGGTAGATGTCAGCTATGACGCGGTCGCGCTGGCGGAAAGCGCCGCCGGCGGCAGCGCAGCCCTGTCGGCCTCGCTCTACGAGCCCTATTCGGTTCAGTCGATTGCGATCGAAGGGGCAAAACCGCATCCGACGACGCTGGTGCAATCGGCTGCCATGGCCTCGGTCGCACCGCCGGTGCCGTCGTATCGGCCGAAGCTGCCACCGGCGCTGATCGATGATGGCGTCCTGTCCGATGCGCAGTTGGAGACCGTGATCCAGGCCGGCGAGGCGCATGCCGGCCATATACAGGGGCACTATACGACGGACGAAACCTTCGACCATTTGACGGTTGCCGGCGCTGACGAGGAAGGCGCGTTCCGGCTGCGGCGGGGGTTTATGTTGGGCGACGGGACCGGCTGCGGCAAGGGGAGGCAGGTGGCCGGCGTGATCATGGACAACTGGCTGAACGGCCGCCGCCGCGCGGTGTGGATTTCGCGCTCTGCCGCGCTGATCGAGGACGCCACGCGGGACTGGACGGCACTGGGTGGTCGGGAGAGCGATATCGTCCCGCTGTCGCGGTTCAGGCAGGGTTTCGACATCGTGCTGTCGGAAGGCATCCTGTTTGTCACTTATTCGACCCTTCGTTCGGCCGAGCGGCAGGGCAAGACGAGCCGCCTGCGACAGTTGCTCGACTGGCTGGGCAGGGATTTCGACGGGGTGATCGCGTTCGACGAGGCGCATGCGATGGCGAATGCCGCCGGAGCCAAGGGCGAGCGCGGCGACGTCAAGCCCTCTCAGCAGGGACTGGCCGGTTTGCGCCTGCAGCACGCGGTGCCCGATGCGCGTGTGCTCTACGTCTCTGCGACCGGTGCCACGGTGGTCAGCAATCTTGCCTATGCAGTCAGGCTCGGCCTGTGGCAGGGTGATTTCCCCTTCCGCACCCGCGGCGACTTCGTTGCGGCGATGGAGGCTGGCGGCATTGCCGCGATGGAGGTGATCTCGCGCGACCTGAAGGCGCTCGGGCTCTATGCCGCCCGCTCCGTGTCGTTCGAAGGTGTCGAGTATGACATGCTGGTGCACGAACTCACCGACGGCCAGCGGGAAATCTACGACGCATTCGCATCGGCCTGGCAGATCATCAACAGGAATGTCGAGAAGGCGCTGGAGGCGACCGGGATCACGTCGAATGACCGGACGATGAATTCGCAGGCGAAGAGTGCGGCGCGAAGCGCTTTTGAGAGCAGTCGCCAGCGATTTTTTTCCCATCTGTTGTGTTCGATGAAATGTCCGTCGCTGATCCGGTCCATCGAGGCCGATCTGGATGCGGGTCATTGCGCCGTGATCCAGATTGTCTCGACATCGGAGGCGATAATGGAGCGTCAGCTTGCCGAAATCCCGCCATCGGAATGGAACGATCTGGAGATCGAGATATCTCCGAAATCGATGTGTCTGGAGTTTTTGATGGCGTCCTTCCCGACGACGCTGTTCGAGCCCTACACGGACGAGGATGGCAATCTGCTTTCGCGTCCGGCCCGTGACGTGAATGGCAATCCGATCGAATGTCGTGAGGCGGTTGCCGCGCGCGATCAACTGATAGAGCATCTGTGTGCGCTGCCGGCGGTGCAGGGCGCGCTGGACCAGATCATCCATCATTTCGGCACGGACCGTGTGGCGGAGGTGACCGGCCGTTCGCGTCGGATCGTGCGCACGGAGAATGGCCGTTTGAAGGTGGAGAACCGCCCGGCCTCGGCCAATATCGGCGATACGCTGGCGTTCTTAGGTTGTGTTTAGACACTGTATCTTTAGCGTCATATTTGTTGGGTAGCGTGTATGCACGACGTTGGCGCACCTGCGGGCGCCGCCGTCGAATATGAGGGCACGAAGCTGATGGTATCGATAATCCGAGCGACACCGGGCGAGACGGGTATTCCGGAGGGCTTTCCGATTCTGCTGGACGCCGACATGGCGATCATCGAACCGGCCTTTGCCTGGCTGTTGGAGCATGCCATGGTTCGCGGCCGCTCGAGGACAGTCGACACGGTGCGCACCTATGGGGAGCATCTCTATGACTGGTTCGATTCTCTGGAACAGTCGGGCCTGGACTGGCGCTCGGCCGACGAAAGTGTGATCGCGGCATATCGAAACCGTATGCTCGAAGCGCCAAGCCCGCATACCGGTCGGCCTTTTGCCCGCTCGACGATCAATGCACGCGTATCGACCGTATGCCGTTTTTATGACTGGGCACGAGACCGTGGTCTTGTTGCCGCCTCGCCAGTGTGGCTTGTCGAGCAGACAACGCTCGGCATCGGGGAATATCAATCGGGTCTGCTCCGCTCCGCGGTCAACCGGCTGACGGTTCGCAGAACCGAGCGGCTTCCACGGCCCCTACGCCGGGATGAGTTGGCCTGCTTGTTCGAGCAACTCGACCCGACGGCGCGGCTTGCTGCCGAATGGGCGCTGACGGCTGGTCTGCGGCGAAAGGAGCTGTGTGGCCTGAGTGTCGGGCTCATTCCCGATTCCTTCGCCATTGATCCGCAGTTGCAGCCTCTTGTGAGCGTGCCGCTGACGATCACGAAGGGCGGCAAGCCGCGAACCGTTTATCCGCCGCTGGGGCTGATCGACCGCACGAACTGGTATATTGGCGAGGTGCGGGGCGTCATCGTCCAACGGGTCAGGGGTAGGCATCCGGGTTACCGGGCGCCGGACAGTCTCCTGCTCAATGCGTGGGGTGTTCCGCTCAGCCGCACACGTCTGACCGCGAAACTGGCCGCGGGCTTCGCCGCTGCCGGAATCGACGGGACGCTTCATTGGTTGCGCCACACCTTCGCGATGTCGATGCTGGTGCGCCTGCAAATACAGGCTCGTTCCAATCCCGATATCAATCCGCTGAAGGTCCTGCAGGTTCTGATGGGGCATGCCTCTATCACCACGACCGCGATCTATCTTCGGTGTGTCGAGCTTCACGAACGGGATATCGGCGAGTGTCTCTCTTTCCTTTACGGGGAGATGATTCCGGATGAGGGATAAGGCCAGAATCGACCGCCGGATCGTGCCGGTCGATAAAGCGGTGCCGTTCGAGGCGGCTCCGACCCGCATCATCTTCAACGATGCGTGGGGGAATGTCGAACAGACCTTCGACACCACCGAGTTGGCGGGCATGCCCACCGATCTGGCGGCCGTCCTAGTGCGCGCCTTCCATTTGCATGATCTCGCAGGGTCAAAAAAGACCAGAAGGGCCCGATGGCATGCACTGAAGGAACTCGCCTCGTTCCTGCGCGGTCTTCGCGACGTCGAAACGGCGCGTGACCTTGATGACATTTTGCTTCAGCGTTTCATAGTCTGGATGGCGGATCGGCATGACCGGAGCCGTGGTCCGCAGAGCCTGGCGGGACAAGTGTCGCTGCTGCGTCCGCTGATCGAGCGGGCGGCGCATGACAATCCCGGCGCCTTCGGCGATCTGCGCACCATTCCGGCCTATCTCTTCCCGGACTCGCACACATACAGGCAGCCGAAAAAGAGGCTGTCATTGCAGGATATGAAGGCGATCCTGGCAGCCTGTTACCGGGAAATCGACGAAGCCTGGGAGACCTTCCAATATGGTCAGGCGATCGCAGCGCTGCCGGAACCGCCGCCGCCGATCCCCCGTGGCATCGGCAAGGATCGTTTGATTTGGCTCCACCACCGCGCTGGTGGTGGCATTGCGCCAACCGTTGAGCAGATGCGGGTGCATGGTCTGTGTAAGGGTACGCTGCAACTTTACGGGGGTCAGCGAGGCTTTGCGCGGCACTTCCATCTCGTCACCGAGACCCTTGTTCCGTTTTACATCGCCCTGGCGATCCAGACGGCGGCTAATCCCGACCCGCTACGCCTCATCCTCCGCGACTGCCTCGTTCCCCATCCGCTCGATGAGGAGCGGGTGTTCGTCGAATGGCTCAAGCCGAAGACGGGTGGTCGGATTAAACGCATGCAACGGCGATCATTCGACCGGCGCCGATCCAGATCGGCACCGCGCCTTGTCGAGATGCTGCTGGAGATAACGGCACCGCTTCTGCCGCATGTCGGGGTGCAGAGCCGGGAACGGCTCTTTGTGATCCGCCGCATGGGGACTTCGCGGGCGCGGGGTCATCGCCATCTTGCGGGTGTGATCAATTGGGACACCCTGGCCTATGCCATCGGCCGGTTCATCGTCCGGTCGAACGAACAGATTGAGGTTTGGAATGCCGCTCACCCCGAACGTCCGCGACGCCTGTTGCCGGACTTCTCGGCCGGTCTGTTCCGCGGCAGCGTAGCGACTGCACATTATGAAGTCAGCGGGGGCGATATCCTTGCGTCGAAGGCAGTGCTCAACCATGCAAGCGTCGCAACCACCAGTGCCTATATTGAGGGCCCCGCCGCGGCGCGGATTGAGCGGGACACGATAGTTCGTCTGCAAGCGTTGATGCTCGCGTGGGTCGCGCCGGAACCGAAGGCACCGTCCGCCGCAGGCGATCACCGAGTCGCGACGGTTCTGTTCGGGAACGGCTGCCTGGCGCCCGTCAGCGATGCGGGCCGCCCGTGCCCCAGATTTGGCGGTTGCCTCGCCTGCCCGGGGCTCGTCGTACCCCTTGACGCTGAACACCTCGCACGCATCCTTCAGGCGCACGCTCATCTGAAGGCGGCGCGCGAGCGGATCGATCCGCAGCGGTGGGCCCGTTTCTACGCCCCGAGCCTGCGTGCGCTGACACGTGATCTGCTCCCGGACTTTCCGGACGAGCTCTTGCCGCAAGCCCGGCGCATCGCGGCGATGCTGCCGCCGTTACCGGATTTGGAGTAGCCATGGACGTCGATGGAAATGCTGCGTATCTTTCCGCGCAACGTGATCGTCTGCCTGATTACGAGGCGGATATATGGCGCATGCCGGTAAGCCCGGCGCGCAGGCCCAGTTCGGCGATTATCGACTGGAGCTTTGCCATGCCGGACGGCAGCCGCTTTACTGCCCCCGAATGGTCGTCCCTGCGCCAGGCCGCCAAGGCGTTCCTGTGGTCGCTACATGAGGACCCGCCAGGCAACCGGCGCCGGCCCTTGAGCCTGCGCTCCTTGCCAAGCGTGTTCCGCACCCTGAGGTCGATCATTCTTTGGATGGCGGTGGACGGGACGCGGCGCTTCGCGGATATCGACGAGCCCGCCATCGACCGCTTTTTAACAGCGCTCGAACAACGTCGCGGGAGCAATGGCGGACCGCTTGCGGCCGCAACAGTCCAGAACAGCCTCGGCCTTCTACGCATGATGTATCTTCAGCGGGCCAAGCTCCCCGATGCTCCAGCCCGTCCACGGCACCGGAATCTGGCACGGGAAACCGAAATCTGGGCACGGCCGGTTCCGCTGCCATATACGCCCGATCCGATCGCGATCCCCCTGATCTCCGGCGCGCTGCGCCTTATAGACGAGCCGGCCGACAGGATCATTGCACTTCGCGATGAGATGCAGCGGATTTTCGATGACGCGCGTGCCGAGGGCAGATCCCGCAAGACGGCGCGCATCCGCATGACGGATGCTCTGAAAGCCCGGCTGCCTCTGTTGCCGGAATGGAACAGGCGTCAAGGGATGCCGAAGGGCACGCTCCGCCAGCTCAACTTCCTCGCCGACCGCATCACCGACGCCTGCTTCGTTGTGATCGCCTATCTGATCGGCGCCAGGGGGTCTGAAATCCTGACGCTCGAAGTCGGATGCGTCGAACATGACCGGGACGAGGCGGACAACACTTCCCATGCGTGGCTGATCGGGTCGATCCATAAGGCGTTCCCTTACGACAAGGGCAAACCGCATCGCTGGATTGCGCCAGAGGCCGTTCGGCGCGCCATCGATGTGATGGAACGGATATCGGCTCCACTGCGGGCGATATCCGGGCGGAACCTGCTATGGCTTGTGCAATCTCCGGCGAACAATGTGACCCGTACGTCGGAAGCGCCCATCCGATCGATCACCGGGCTGACCATGAACCTGCGCCTCAACACGCGTTTTGCGCCGTTCCTCGGCCTGCCGAAGCATGAAGGCGCGTCCTGGCGCCTGACCACCCATCAGGGACGAAAGACCTTCGCGCGTTTCGTGGGCCGGCGTGACCGCACCGGCCTGTTTGCGCTTCAAAAGCATCTCGGCCATGTGACGCGGGCCATAACCGATCGCGGCTATGTGGGTACCGACTTCGAACTCGTCGAACTCATCGATACCCAAGTTGCCGAGGAGACCCGGCATGCACTGGAAGAAATGCTGCTTGCACCACGGCTCGCCGGCAAGGCGGGGCGCAGGCTGTCGGAACGGTCGCCGTTCCGGGGACGAACCCGCGATGGCGAGTTCGTCCCCTATGTAGATGCGTTGCTGGCCGATACCGGCATGCATTTGGGCGTCTGCGACTGGGGCTACTGCCTGTACCGCAAGGAAACCGCCGCCTGTAAGGGAAATGAGCGCGGCCCGAACCCCGTGCTCAGAACCCACAGCACATGCGCCACCTGTGCCAACTTCGTGGTGTCCGAGAAGCATCGGCCCGTCTGGGCGGCCAGGCTGGCCCGCAACGAGGCGCTGCGCGCACGCGCCGGTCTTGACCAGGAAAGCTACACGCTGGCCGAGAAGCGGATCGCGGAATGTCGTCAGATTCTGACAATGCTCGATGAAGGGTCCGTGACCGATAATGACCGGAACTGAACGACTCTCTCCCCAGCAGCGCCGCCACGCGCGGACCAAGGCGCGATTGCGCGATGCCCTTCGCAACCTCTCTGCCGATCCGGCGCGACCGTTGACGGCCGCAGCTCTCGCTCGCGAGGCAGGGGTCGGTCGAAACGCCCTTTATACCGGCCACGCGGATATCCTCGGTGAATTGCGCGATCTCGCGGTGCAGCGGGCTATCCGTCCCGAGGCGCGTCGGCGTGATGAGGAGGCGGATCGCGAGAAGGTTCGCGCGTTTGAACGGGCGCTCGGTAAGCTTACCACCCAGAACGCCGGTCTGCTGCGGCGCGCCTTGGAAGCCGAAGAGCGCCTGAAGCGCAGCGAAGAACGCAACGGCCAGCTTTTGCATGAGATATCCAAACTCAGGGCGCCCACGCTCGTGCTCCGCGAAGCTCTAGAGCGACGCGGCAAACGGGATTGATCATCAACCTCTTGACGGTATCCCGTCGCGGCGCGGCAGCGAAAGGCAGAGGGCGGCGGAGGATCCGGCCGAGCCGAAGGCTTGGGAAAGAGAGGGATTTGGCGGTTCCGACGGTGTGTTGCCAGCGCCTCCAGGACCAAAGAAGACGTCCTCTTGGCCTCCGATTCGAAAGGCTCGTTGCAGATCAATGTTTTAACTTCAAAAAGACAGGTTGACAAATGACCTATGCGTTCATGGACGATGAGAAGCCCATTCTTGTTTTCTCCGACGCCGGCGGCACCGGCCGTTCCTATCACGCCGATCTGGGCGCGAGGAACCAGCGGCTTCGCGTGCATTATTTGCTCGAACCGGGCTGGCGGGCGGATAACGCGATTCAGGGGCTCGGGAGGACGCATCGGACCAACCAAAAACAACCTCCGCTGTTTCGGCCGGTGGCGACGGATGTGAAGGGCGAGAAGCGGTTCCTGAGCACCATCGCGCGTCGTCTGGACACTCTGGGCGCGATCACCCGAGGGCAGCGCCAGACCGGCGGGCAGGGCATGTTCCGGCCGGAGGACAATCTGGAGAGCCGTTACGCCCGCATGGCGCTGCGTCGTTTCTTCCAGGACATTGCCGCCGGCCGCGTCGACTGCTGTTCGCTCGACCGGTTCGTCGAGTTGACCGGTCTGAAGCTTCTGGATGGCGACGGGACGCTGCGTGAGCAGCTTCCGCCGATATCGCAGTTCCTCAACCGTGTCCTGGCGCTGACGATTGCCGATCAGAACGCGATCTTCGACAGCTTCACCGGCATTCTCGACGGTATCGTCGAGGATGCGATAGCCTCCGGCACCTACGATGTTGGCGTGGAGACCCTGCGGGCGGAACGCTTCGTGGTGTGTGAGCGCAAGGTCATCCACGAGCATGCGGAGACCGGCGCGCAGACGGCGGCGCTGACTATCGAACGCACAGACCGCAACGATCCGATGGACCTAGACGCCGTGCGCAAGCTGTGTGCCGGCAAGGGCGCGCGGTGCATGATCAACGAGCGCTCTCGTCGTGTGGCGGTGTGCACGCCGACGACGAGCATCACGGCGGATGACGGAACCGTGCATCGGCGGTTTCAGCTGCGCCGGCCACTGACGTCGGAAAAGCTGACCGAGGCACAGCTTGCCGCGTCGAGTTGGGAGCCGGTCGATATCGAGACCTTCGAGGCGTCCTGGTCGGCGGAACTGGAGAGCATTCCGGAATTTTCGACATCGACGATCACGATTATCAGCGGGTTGCTCTTGCCGATCTGGGGTTATCTTCCGACCGACAACATGCGGGTCTATCGCCTGCAGGCCGACAGTGTTTGCGGCGGGAAACCCGCCGTTGGCGAGCGCATCATCGGCCGGCTGGTGACGCGCGACCAGCTGATGCGGCTGTGTGGTGCGCTCGGTGTCGACAGCGATATCGGGATGTCCAGCGCTGACGTCCTCGAGGCCGTGATGGACCGGGGTGCGAGGGTTCATCTTGCTGGCGGCCTGTCGCTGCGGCGCTCGCGCGTCATGCATGCGAACCGCATTGAGGTGACTGGTTTCGGCCCGAACGACCTGCCGGCGCTGAAGGCGATCGGCTGCTTCACCGAGATCATCCAGTGGCAGACCAGGCTCTTTGTCCCGCTTGCGGCGGAGCCTTTTGGGGCGGAGGCGCCTGCACTTGAGACGCTGTTGCGGAACCATCGGGTGATCCCTGCACCGGTGAGCATATGAGGGGGGCGCGATAACCCGCCGTAAAGTCGGCGGGGAACCCGCCGTATTGCAGTCCGCTGGCCTTGCTGAGGCCGGCGTGATGCTGAAAAGCCGAACAAGCTGAGAACTTTAATTTTGTAGTCGTCCAATTGTGGCATTGCGTCCTGGGCTGCGTCCAGGACGAGCGGTCCCCCCAATTTTTCCTTCACTGCGTTGCGAAAAAATCGGTTCCCCCACTCGCCGGCTCCACCGGTCGCCTTCGGCGATCCCGGACCCTGCGCGGGACGCCATGCCTTGGGTCGTCTGTCTTCAACCAAACAAGGACAGACAGACGATGACGCATGACGATAGCATCCATCAGCCGCACACCGACCACGACCATGTCGACCCGATCAGTTCCACCGCCGCCGTTATCGACCGGCTGGTTCTTCACGGCGCCCGCCCGTCAGCCGACGATCCCGAATACCGGCCGCTGCCCGAGGAGGCTTCGGTCGAGGCGTTGAGCGGTGCCATGATCGAGGCGGCGATGGCGCTGCTCACCGATACCGCGCTGGAGGACGATCTGGACGAGGTGCTTTGGGGCATCGTGAACATCTTCCACCGCAGGGTCAGCCATCTGGATCGGCTGCTTGGGGACAACGAAAGCAGCCAACGGGAAATGCAACAGGCGCAAGACGGATCGGAGGTAAAGAGCGTGGAGCTGGAGCGTCTGTTCCAGCAGGGCGAGCGGCTGACGGAACGCCGTGACGCGTTCGAGGAGATCCGCGACGCCGCCGGCGATCACTACCGGGCGCAGACCGGATCAGCCTGGCTGCCGCGCACCGGCTCGAAGGTCTCGCACAAGACGCTGACGGCCTCGGTCATCGAGAGCCGCGACTTCGTTTCGGCGAAGCGCCGGCGTGAGAGCGAAGTCCATTGCCCCGAGGGCACGCGGATCGCCTTTGCAGGCGGTGCCGAGATGCAGGATCACGAGGCGATCTGGAAGGTTCTGGACCAGACGCGGGCCAAGTATCCGGACATGATCCTGCTACACGGCGGGAATCCGGCCGGAGCCGAACTGATTGCGGCCCGCTGGGCGGACACTCGCGGTGTGACGCAGGTGACGTTCAAGCCGAACTGGGCAGCCCATGGCAAGGCGGCTCCGTTCCGACGCAACGATCAGCTGCTTGCCGTGATGCCGAAGGGCTTGATCGCCTGTGCCGGTGGCGGCGGGATCACGGAGAACCTGATCGACAAGGCCCGCAAGCTGGGGATCCCTACCAAGCGGATCGGAACCTGACACGGGATCCAAATCGCCGGCGGCGGCCATATGGTTGTCGTCGGTTTTTCCTGCCTGGCGGCAGGGTGCCTTTGGCGCCGCTGGCCCGCGCTGCGACGCGTTGCGTTTTTCACGGGGCGGTGGCGGGCGGGCATGACGTTCTTGTAGGCAGCCATGAGGCCTGCGCGTTCCTGAAGCGCGGTGCCCGCCGAGAGGTGAAATCTCTCTCAGTCATTCCCATTCTGGCAGGGCGTCCGTGGCCGCGTCCAGCAGAGCGGTTCCCCCAATTTTTTCTGCGAAAAAATCGGCACCCCCACTCCCGGCTTTGCCGGTCGCCTGCGGCGATGCTTGACCCGACCCCGACCGCCCTGCCGTGCGTCGCCTGTCTTCAATCAAACAAAGGGCAGGACGATGACGAACAGCTACGACACCATTCAGGAGCTTCGGGCCGAGTTGGCCTCCGTACTCGATCCCGAGGAGCGTCGCCAGATTCGCAAGGAGCTTACTGAGGCCATCGAGCGCCAGGCGCGGCTTGACGCCGAGTTTGACGCCCTGGTGCCGCCCGACTGAGGCGTAGCGCCGCCGTGCAGCAGGAACGGCGGGGGAACCCGCCGGGGGCAAGCACCGCGACGCCGTACCCAGAAGGGCGACAAAGTCGCCCAGGAACGGCGGGCTACTCGGCGTCGCTTCGCTTGCCTGGGGGGAAACCCGCCGGAGGCGGCCTCGGGGGCGTATTCTGGCCGTCCGTTTGAAGTTCCATCGATCCATGCGATGACGGGTTGCCGGTTCCCCGGTCCGGTCAGCAGTTTCAACCACAGGTTTTCATCGCCTGGTGTAAGAGACGGCGATCGACGTGGAAGCGCTGCCACGATCTGTGGGCCTATGATTGTCTTGGCCGTGTTGAATTTTCGAAATTGATGCGCAGCCCCGTAGACCATGTCAGAAGCCCAGTGCCTGGTCGAGCCGGTTTGGGATATTGCCGCATGGGGCAGACCAGTTTCCCGTTCGGCTTCGGTTTTTGTCGCGCCGTTATTCCGCGCCCTGTTGAGGTTTTGCTGGTGTGGCTGGTTTCGCGCCCAGGGCGCGGGTCGGCGCGGATGGCTTCGCGGCTTCGCCGCTTGCCCTGGAGTTTGTCGCGGTGGTTTTGGTCGAAGTCATATTCTGGATCCGGCTGATGGTCTTTTGTCGGATGGCCGCATCATCGGCCTGGTGAGTGCGTATGCCGGAGTTGGTTCCGGTAGGTGTGTTGGTGTCCGGCGATACCTTCTGGATCGGCAATTTTGACCGGTCCGTCTGGTCGGAATGGTGTGAAGGTGGTGGGATTTTTTTCCGAGAGACGTTTGGCGGTCCCGTGTTGCCTGTCTTGGGTGATATCGGTGGGTCGCCTGGTATTTGCGTCATGGGCCCATATGTGCGTGCCGGAAGGGGCTGTGGCGTTTTGCATCTGGCACGGAGTTTTCTGTCCTTGCGGCGATCGCCGTCTTGATGATTTTCCGATTTGCCGCCGATCGCCTGGTTGCGGGCACCTTCACCCTTTTCCCTGATTGCCAGCCCTTGCCGCTTGCCGCAGTGTGAGTTGTTCACGCCCGGATTTTCGCTGCCCGGTTCCCTGAACCGACCCTCCGGGGGTAGCGCGCAGCGCGTCGGGGGTCGGACAGACCCCCGCAGCCGTGTGAGCGGCTCGATCCGGAGTGATTCTGGCATGCATTGCCTGCCAGAATCAGAAGGCACGCTGACACATTAAATTTTTGCAAATTTAATGTCGCCTGTATATGCTGCAAACCCATGGCGATTTTCAGAATGAACGCAGACGTGATCTCAGCTGGCAAAGGCGCCAGCGCCGTCGCCGCCGCCGCCTATCGCCATGCCGCTTCCATGACCCAACAGAGCCACGAGAAATCGATCTCCTACGAGGCCAAGGCCGCCGAACTCGTTCACTCCGAGGTCGCCGTTCCCGAAGGTCTTCCAGAGTGGGCGGACAAGAGCTTTGGTGCTGATGCCTTTGAAGCCGCGCTTACTGAAGTGCGAGCCGCATCGAAAGGCGAGGATGCGTCGTCGGAGGATGTGCTGCAACGTCGTGCCTGGGCGCTTGTTTCGGAGCGTTTGTGGAACAGCGTGGAGGATGGCGAAAATCGGCTGAACAGAACGAGGGCGTCGAGTGCTCGATATGCTCGCAGCCTGACGATCGCGTTGCCGAAGGAACTATCCCGAGAGGATCAGATCGAGTTGATGAGGGGGTATATCCGCGAGACCTTTACGTCCAAGGGCATGGTGGCGGACTGGGTTTTGCACGACAAGAATGACGGCAATCCGCATGTGCATGTGATGCTGACGACGAGAGAGATTGGAGATGATGACTGGGGCAAGAAGCAGCGGGACTGGAATTCCAGTGCGCTTTACGTAAGCCAACGCGCCGCCTGGGCACAGCATGCCAATGTTGCGCTGGAGCGGGCCGGTTTCGACGAGCGCATCGACCACCGTTCCCACAAGGAACAAGGGATTTACCTGGAGCCGGAAAATTCCAATCCGTATGTAGCCGATCACGCCAGGCTGATGGGCGTGGATGCGCGTGAACAACTGCGCACCGACGAGGTTCGCCGTCGCAATTCGGTGTTTCTTCGGGAGAGCCCGGAGCATATCCTTGTGGTTGTACAGTCTCAGCGCGCGGTGTTCACCGAGGGTGATGTCCGGCTGGCTTTTCAGAAGCGTGTTCTGGTTCAAAGCGATTCGGAAATCGATGCTTTGGTGGCGGAGGCGATGGCGTCGGATCACCTTGTTCAACTGGTTCAGAAAAGCCCCGAAAACCATACGCAATACGTGACATCGGCGCGGGCCGCGCAGGTCCAGCGGTTGGAGGCCCAGGCGCAGGAAATGTCATCTGCGACGCTGGTTTCCATTGACGAGCTTTGGCAAGACGAGGTGGTGGTGGCCGAGATGTCAGTCACCACACAAGCGTCGAATTCACCCACATTGTCGGTAGTGAGCGAGGCGTCGGCAGTCGCTGCTGATGCGTTCGAGACGGGTTCCGGGCCGATTCTGATCGATGTTTCGGGCGCTGACGAAGATCCAGCAGAGGACACAAAGCAGGAGGATTCAGTGCCGGCCCGGGAAGCTGCCGCAGGCAGGCGGAAAGCATTTTCCGGACCATCGGTTTCTGATGTGCGTGAGGCGCTGAGGCCTCATGCGGAGGATCTTTTCCGGGCGGCGTTCGGGGAGCCTGTATCGGCGAAGTCGGGTCAATGGCGGGCCCGCGCCAGCAGCGCGATCGCCATGAAGATGCGCGGTTCGTCACGCGGTCTTTGGGTGGATCACCGCTCCGGCGAGGGTGGCGATCTTCTGGATCTGGTTGCCACGGTCTATTGCGGTTTGGATGCGGCCAAGTCCGACTTTCCGCGCGTCATGGAGGAGGCGGTCCGCTATGTGGGCCTGTCGATACCCAGAGACGACGATGGTCGGATGCTGGAGAAGATCCGCGCCCGCAGTGCGGAAGTGGAAGCTGCGGCGCAAGCGGAGGAGCGTGAGGAGGCGCGGCGCAAGGCGGCTTTGGTTCGGGACTTGGTCAAACGCGCCCAACCCGTCGCCGGCAGTCCGGCGGAGCGTTATCTTCGGGCACGCGGCATCAGCGAATGGCCGGAAGAGAACCTTGCCTACCTGCCCGCGGTTTCTGGTTTGAAGGTGAATTCGCCGCGCCATGGGTCGCTGGTGGTGTGGGCGCGTGACGAGACTGGCGCGATCACCGGCGGTCAGCGGATCCTGTTGAATGACGACGGTACGGCAGTGAATACCGATGTTCGCAAGCCGTCCTTCGGGATGATCAGCGGCGCGCCTGCGCGCTTTGCAGCGCGTTTTGAGGCCGGGGAAGAACCGACCCCCCTTATTGTCGCGGAAGGTCCGGAGAGCGCGTTGACGGCGTGGCTTTCGACCGGATACGAGACCTGGGCGGTGTTCGGCGTATCGGGCTTCCGGGACGCTCCGATCCCGAGCGGTCGTCCGGTGATCTTCGCGCCCGATCGGGATGCTCCTGACAGTCCGGCCGGAAAGGCGTTTCGCAAGGCGGTGGCGCAGCATATGTCGGCGAGCGCGGATGGGGATGTAGACGCTGCCGCCGGGTCGAGTGCCGGTCTTGACCTTCGGATCGCGTTGGCTCCGGAGCCCAGCGGCAGCAAGCATGATCTGAATGACACGCTGCAACGTGCGGGGGTCGAAGCGGTTACCGGGGCCATCGCCGAGGCGCGGCCGGTGCAGGCGCTTCTGTCGGCTGAACTCACGGGGGATCAGCGCGCGGCGGCGCGGGCGATGCTGTCGGATACGCCTCTGACATTGATCAAGGGCCATGCCGGCACGGGCAAGACGTTCACGCTGGCCGAGGTGACCCGCGTGTGGCAGGCGCGCGGCTACGAGGTTCTGGGTGGCGCGCCATCTGGCAAGGCGACGTCTGAGCTCGCTGGTATAGAAGGCATGCGCACGGCGTCGCTGGCGGCCTGGGAGGCGCGCTGGTCGCGTGGCGAGACCTTGCCGAAGAACCGTTTCGTGTTCGTCATGGATGAGGCCGGCATGGTGGGAGCCGGGCAGTGGGCGCGTCTGGCGGACCGCGTTCAGGCGATGGGCGGCAAGCTGATCGCTGTGGGCGATCCGGAGCAGTTGCAGCCGATTTCGGACCTTCCGGGCTGGGATGCGGTGGAGCGGGCCGTCATGAGCCAGGGGGGCTCTCTGGCGGTGATGAGCCAGGTGCGGCGTCAGCGTGATGCAGGGGACCGTGCGGCGACCCAGGCGCTGGCGCGTGGTGGCAAGGAGATCGCGCCAGCGATCCGGCATTACATCAAGAAGGGTGCGGTTCGGCTGGAAGCGGATGTGATAGGCGATCCGATTGAGGCAGCTGCCGCAGCCTATTACGACGCTGGCGGTGAGCGGCAAGGTCCGGGTGGGGACACTGCGTCGCGGATTGCGCTGGCCTACACCAATAGCGACGTCTGGGCGTTGAACGAGGTCGTTCGCAAACAGGCGATCAAGCGCGGCATCGTGGATGCGGCTCGGGTTCGCGGCTACGGTGACATCGAGCGGATTGACCGGTCTGGGGAGGAGCATCATCGGATCAAGGTGCCGCTGGCACTGGGTCCGGGCGACCGCATCATGCTGACGCGGCCGCATCGCGACCTCGACCTGCCGCGCTCGACCTTCGGCACTGTCGTGGCGACGCGCGACCACGAGATCGATGTCGTTGTCGACGGCACCGACCCAGTGTCGGCGGGGGGACCCGCCGGAGACGCGGGCACCGACAGCAGCAAGCCGGTGACGATCGATCTCAACACATTCCGCCATATCGATTACGGCTATGCGGCAACCATTCACAAGTCGCAGGGCCTGACAGTGGATCATGCGCTTGTGGTCGGCCATTCCCGGATGCACCGGCATGCGGTCTATGTGGCGCTGTCGCGTCACCGCGAGAGCGTGACGGTGTTCGGCCGCGAGAGTCATCTGAGCCGTCCGGCGGATCTGATCCGGCTTGCGCAGGTGCCCGGTCATCTATCCGTCGATATGGAGGATGCGTCGGACGCTCCCTCTGGAAGCATGGTGGCCGGTGCGGAAGTTCTGGGCCTTCGGAATCGCGGTGACTGGCTGGGTTCGGGCCTTGACCCGCAGGCCACACGCATCGGGGGAGCATCCGATGGCGTGACGTTTGCCGGCGACAGCCATCTGATGGCGGTTGCGGAGCGTGTAAGCGGGCTTTTGGGCGCCGATTATGTCGCCGGCGATCCGATCCTGAAGGAGGATCCCGGCACCGGGGCGGTGCTTGACCACAATGGTTACGCGCAGGACCCGACGAAGGTCATCGATGCACTGCTGGAACGCCGTTCCGTGATCCGCGCCGAGGATGTTGCGTCGGAACTGTCGGGCGTCGTGGCGGAGCCGGAAACCTTCCTGCGGCTGTTCCGCGAGGCGATGGCGCATCCTGACCTTGTCGTGCTGTCGCAGAAAGGCCATGGCGGCGAGGGCCGTGTCTATACGACCGGTACGCATTTGCAACAGGAACTGGCGGCAGTCGATCTCGGCACCCGTCTGGCGCTGGCGGACGCGCCAGCTGATGCGCCTCATATGAATGCGCATGACGCAATCACTGCCGAGGATCGTGCCGACCTCACTGCCGAGCAGGCCGCGGCGCTGGAGCATGGTCTTTGCGGCGGTCGGCTTCAACTCATTCGTGGTGATTCCGGAACGGGCAAGACGCGGGTTGCGGTCAGGCTTGCCGACATTCACGCGCGCCATGGCTGGCAGGTGGTTGGCGTCACATCCTCCGGAGCGGGTCTTGAGGCCCTGCGCGAAGCGGGTGGGGCGCCCACCGAGGGTGCTGCGAGCACTGCGGGTGCTGCGCGCACTGCGGGTGCTGCGCGCACCGCGGGACTTTCCGACGCCCGCACATATAGCCAGTTCGTGCGCGAGCGGCGCGACGGTCGCCTGCGGCTCGATCCCGGCACGGTCGTGGTACTCGACGATGCCGGGCGGCTTGGCGGTCGCGAGGCCGGGCAGTTGCTTGAGGATATCGAGGCCAGCGGAGCGAAGCTGGTTGCGCTGATGGATGGTGGCATTCAGACGCCGCTGGAAGCGGGTCCGGTGATGCGGGCGCTCGAAATGCGTGTCGGATCGGCGCGGATGGAGGATATGCAGGGCCGCAGTGATCGGCGCGCCGAGGCGCTTCGGCTGGTGGCGGCGGGCGATGCGGTCGGCATCCGGATGCTGCGGGACGAGGGCGTGATCCATTCAGGTGCTGCGAGCACTGCGGGTGCTGCGAGCACTGCGGGCGGCACGTCCCAATCCGCCGCTGCGGCGCTTGCGGAGCGCTATGTGGCAGATTCCGGCAACGACAGGATAGCCCTTGCCTGGTCACGGTCCGAGGCGGACATGCTGACGGCTGCCATCCGCAAGCGTCTTGATGAGGTTGATCCGGAGCGTACCGGTTTCGCGGTGGAGACCTCCGGCAGTTTTGCCGATCTCCGGCCCGGTGACCGGATCCGTTTCATGGGACGGGTTGAAGGCGCCGAAGGTGCCAGGACGGCTGTCTTTGCCGGTCGGGACGTGGATGGCCAGATGCTGCTTCGCTTCGAGAGCCGGGACGCCGGCAGCGATAGTGACGCCGGCAGCGACAGTGACGGTGTCCGGGAGGTTGCCTTTGCCGCCGACCGGCGCTTGCCGGAATGGCATTTCGCCTTTGCCGATACGATCCATTCGTCAATGGGCCAGGCGCATGGGAGCGTGCATCTGCTGGCCTCGGCCGGCATGAACCGTCAGGTTCTGGCTGCCGGTCTCAACCTGCACCTCGATCACCTGTCGGTGACGGTTCCGGTTGATGAGGATCGCGTGGAGTCGACCCTGACATCGGTCTTGCGACGCGATGCGAGCGCGGTGTCGGTGTTGGATTACGGTTTCGATCCGAGCCTCGGTGCGCGCGAGGCACAGCGCGTGCCGCTGCGGGAACCGGAATTGCAACCCGCCTCGATCGGCTCACAGGCCCTCGATGCGCTTTCGCCACAGGCCGCTTTCGTCCCGGCGGAGACGCCGGTTGCGGCGGAGACGCCGGTGGCCATCGAAACGCCAACCGGACCGCTGGATGCGGAGAACCGTCATTACCTTCTGGACAATCCCGATCATGTCCTTGTGCTTCTGCAGAGTGAACGCCCGGTCTTTACCGAGGGCGATATTCGCGAGGCCCTGCGGTCCCGCCTGGAAAAAGCCGACACCGGCATGGACGCGTCCACCGCCCGGGACATTGAAGAGGCTTTTGCCCGGGTCATGGCCTCTGGGCATCTTGTGGAACTGAACCAGCCGGCGGCGGATGGCAAGTTGCAATATGTGACGCGGGCCCGGGCGCGGGAATTGAAACAGCTGGACAGATGCGTCGGGGACATGGCCGACAGCAAACTCGCCGTCGTTGATGCCGGCTGGCGCGGGATCGATACAGGCAAGCGAAGCGCCGCCGTGCCACAGGCAAGCACCGCGACGCCGTGCCCAGAAGGGCGACAAAGTCGCCCAGGAACGGCGGGAGAACCCGCCGGAGGCAAGCCCGGCGGAGACAGGCTGAGCGAGGACCAACTTGCCGCCGCCGAGGCGATGTTGTCGGATACGCGGCTGACGCTGGTGAAGGGTCATGCCGGCACCGGCAAGACCTTTGCGCTGAACGAGGTTGCGCGTGCGTGGCAGGCGCGCGGTTACGCGGTTCTGGGCGGAGCGCTCTCGGCGCGTGCGACGCAGGGGCTGGACGGCATCGAGGGCATGCGCACGGGCACTCTGGCGGCGTGGGAGGCGCGCTGGTCGCGCGGCGACCTGCCAAAAGCCGATCGCTTCGTCTTCGTCATGGACGAGGCCGGCATGGTGGGAACCGGTCAGTGGTCCCGGATTGCGGCCCGTGTTGCGGCGATGGGTGGCAAGCTGATCGCGGTGGGTGATCCGGAGCAGTTGCAGCCGGTCGGGGACGTACCGGGCTGGGTGGTCGCCGAACGGGCGCTGGAGCGGTCAGGTCAAACGCTTCCTGTCATGGGCGAGGTTCGGCGCCAGCGCGATGCGGGTGACCGGGCGGCGACGCAGGCGCTGGCGCGTGGCGGATCGGGCATCGAGGATGCTATCCATCACTATGCCGACACGGGATCGCTGCGGTTCACCCGCGGTGTCCTGGCCGATCCGGTGGGTGCGATTGCCGATGCCTATTACACCATCGGCATGGAGGTGGACCATGGCGATGGCCCCACCGGCTCGCGGGTCGCGCTGGCCTACACCAATCGCGAGGTTCGCGAGTTGAACGGCGCCATCCGTGCGCGGGCACTGGAGCGTGGCGTTGTGGATCGGTCGGCAGTTCGCTCCTACGGCATGATCGAGCGGTTCGACGTATCCGGTGGGGAACAGCAGCGGATCGCCGTGCCGCTGGAACTGGGTCCGGGGGACCGCATCATGCTGACGCGGCCGCACCGGGACCTCGACCTGCCGCGCTCGAGCTTCGGCACGGTCTTGGCGACACGCGAGCACGAGATCGATCTTGCCGTGGATGGTCGCTCCAAAGCGGTGACGATCGATCTGAATGAATTCCGCGACATCGATTACGGCTATGCGGCGACCGTGCACAAGTCGCAAGGGTTGACGGTGGATCATGCCCTTGTTCTGGGCCATGGGCGCATGCACCGGCATGCGGTCTATGTGGCGCTGTCGCGGCACCGCGAGAGCGTGACGGTGTACGGCCGCAACCGGCATCTGACATCACCGGAAGACCTGATCCGGCTTGCGCAGACGTCCGGTCATCTGTCGGTGGATTCGGCGGGGAAACCCGCCGTGGATGACGCATCCGACGCCCCATCGGCGAGCATGGTGGCCGGGGCGGAGGTGCTGGGCATCGCAAGGCGTGGCGACTGGCAGGGATCGGGTGTGGATGAGCGGCCCCTGGGCCGTGCGGAGGCAGGTTTTGTGGACGACAGCCATCTGATGGCGGTTGCGGAGCGGGTGGCCGGACTGTTGGGCGCCGATCATGTCGTTGGCGATCCGGTCCTGAAGGAGGATCCTGATACGGGTGAGGTGCTGGACGCGGACGGTTATGCCCGGGAGCCGACGAAGGTCATCGATGCGCTGCTTGAGCGGCGTTCCGTGATCCGCGCCGATCATGTGGCTTTGGAACTGTCGCGGGTTGTTGCTGATCCGGAAACCTTCCTGCGTCTGTTCCGCGATGCGATGGGGCATCCGGACCTTGTTGTGCTGTCGCAAGAGGGCCGCGACGGCGAGGGTTGTGTCTATACGACCGGTCCGCGATTGCGCTCGGAACTGACGGCGGTCGATCTGGGCACACGGCTGGCGTTGGCAGATGCACCGGATCCGACCGGGACGCCGGCTGCGGTGTCGGGCACATCACCGGACGATGCGCTGACCGCCGACGACGGGAACGGGCTGACGGAAGAACAGGTGGCGGCGCTGGAGCACGGTCTGGGAGCGTCCCGGCTGCGTCTCATTCGCGGCGATGCCGGGACGGGCAAGACGCGGGTTGCGGCACGGTTGGCCAGCATCCATGAGCGGCGGGGCTGGCGCGTGATCGGTCTTTCGCCATCGGGTGCGGGTCTCGAAGCATTGCGCGAAGCAGGTGGGGCGCCCACTGCGGGTGCTGCGCGCACCGCGGGACTTTCCGACGCCCGCACATATCGCCAGTTCGTGCGCGAGCGGCGTGACGGCCGCCTGCGGCTCGATCCCGGCACGGTCGTGGTACTCGACGATGCCGGACGGCTCGGTGGTCGCGAGGCCGGGCAGTTGCTCCAGGATATCGAGGTCAGCGGTGCGAAGCTGGTTGCGCTGCTGGATGGTGGCATTCAGACGCCGCTGGAAGCGGGTCCGGTGATGCGGGCGATCGAAATGCGTGTCGGATCGGCGCGGATGGAGGATATGCAGGGCCGCAGTGATCGGCGCGCCGAGGCGCTTCGGCTGGTGGCGGCGGGCGATGCGGCCGGCATCCGAATGCTGCGGGACGAGGGCGTGATCCATTCAGGTGCTGCGAGCACTGCGGGTGCTGCGAGCACTGCGGGCGGCACGTCCCAATCCGCCGCTGCGGCGCTTGCGGAGCGCTATGTGGCAGATTCCGGCAACGACAGGATAGCCCTTGCCTGGTCACGGTCCGAGGCGGACATGCTGACGGCTGCCATCCGCAAGCGTCTTGATGAGGTTGATCCGGAGCGCGGACGTTTCGCGGTGGAGACCTCCGGCAGTTTTGCCGATCTCCGGCCCGGTGACCGGATCCGCTTCATGGGATCGGTAGAGGGTGCCGAAAACGCACGAACGGCTGTCTTTGCCGGTCGGGACGTGGATGGGCAAATGCTGCTTCGCTTCGAGAGCCGGGACGCCGGCAGCGATAGTGACGCCGGCACCGGCCGTGACGGTTTCCGGGAGGTTGCCTTTGCCGCCGACCGGCGCTTGCCGGAATGGCATTTCGCCTTTGCCGATACGATCCATTCGTCAATGGGCCAGGCGCATGGGAGCGTGCATCTGCTGGCCTCGGCCGGCATGAACCGTCAGGTTCTGGCTGCCGGTCTCAACCTGCACCTCGATCACCTGTCGGTGACGGTTCCGGTTGATGAGGATCGCGTGGAGTCGACCCTGACATCGGTCTTGCGACGCGATGCGAGCGCGGTGTCGGTGTTGGATTACGGTTTCGATCCGAGCCTTGGAGTGATCGAGGCGCAACGCACCCCGCTTCGGGAACCCGAACGCGGGCACAAACAGGGACTGCAAGCGAAAGCCACATCGATCAACTCACCGCAGGTAGATGCAGCCCGGACGTTGGCTGAGATCGAAACGGCGGCCGGTAACCGAAATTACCTTTTGGACAATCCCGATCATGTGCTTGTGCTTCTGCAGAGCGATCGCTCGGTCTTCACCGAGGGCGATATCCGCGAAGCATTGCGCTCCCGTCTGTCGCAAACGCCTGGACGAAATGTCGACACCGCAGTCGCCACCTCCACCGACCCAATGGCGGCGGGCGGCTTTGCCGCCCTTCCTGGCACGGCGGCGCTTCGCTTGCCTGCGGCAAAGCCGCCGGATGTGGGCACCGACCCGAACGTGGGCACCGACCCCATCGCGGCGGGCGACCTGCCAGAGGCGCAAGACGTTCGTGCAGACATCGAGGAGGCGTTTGCCCGGGTCATGGCGTCGGGACTGCTGGTGGAACTGAACCAGCCGGCACCTGACGGCAAGCTGCAATATGTGACGAAGGTCCGGGCGCAGGAGATGCAGCGTCTGGACCGCTGTGCCGGAGACATGGCCACGAGCCATGTCGACGTTCCGGATGCCGGATGGCGCGAGATCAATGGCGACAGGCTGAGCGGGGATCAACTGGCCGCTGCTCATGCCATGTTGTCGGATACCGGGCTTACGCTGGTGAAGGGTTATGCCGGAACGGGCAAGACCTTCACGCTTGGGCACGTTGCGAAGGAGTGGCAGGCGCGCGGCTACGAGGTCCTGGTTGGTGCTCCCTCGGCCCGTGCGACACAGGCGCTCACCGGCATCGAGGGGGTGCGCACGGGCACGCTTGCGGCCTGGGAGGCGCGTTGGTCGCGCGGCGACCTGCCAAAGGTGCGGACGCCCACTGCGGTGGATACGTCCACACCGGTGGGGGCGCCCACACCGGACAGGAAGTTCGTCTTCATCATGGACGAAGCCGGCATGGTGGGTGCCGGACAGTGGTCGCGGATCGGATCCAGAGTCCATGCGATGGGCGGCAAGCTGATCGCGGTGGGCGATCCGGAACAGTTGCAGCCGGTGAAGGACCTGCCGGGCTGGGCGGTTGCCGAACAGGCGATCGAGCGGTTGGGGCAATCGGTTAACGGCGGGTCGCCCGTCGCCATTACTGTTATGGGCGAGGTGCGGCGCCAGCGCAAGGAGGGCGACCGGGCCGCGACAATGGCTCTGGCGCGTGGTGGATCCGGGATCGAGGACGCCATCCGCCACTATATCAGCTCGGGATCGCTGCGGCTTGCGCCGAGCGTGGTCGCCGATCCGGTGGGCGCGATCGCCGACTATTACTACGGTGAGGATCTGGATCCCGACCCGAGCGCGGGCACCGACCCCACCGTGGGGACCGACCCCAACGTGGAGACCGAACCAAATCCGGGCAGCGGAGGATCGCGCATCGCGCTGGCCTATACCAATCGCGAGGTTCGGGAGTTGAACGGTGCCATCCGGGCCAGGGCATTGGAACTGGGTGTGGTGGACCGTTCGGGTGTTCGCTCCTACGGCATGATCGAGCGACAGGACGCTCCGTCC
Organism: Rhizobiaceae bacterium; assembly: GCA_963921345.3. Taxonomy (GTDB): domain Bacteria; phylum Pseudomonadota; class Alphaproteobacteria; order Rhizobiales; family Rhizobiaceae; genus Hoeflea_A. The sequence goes on from OZ001229.2 coordinate 122,080, forward strand.
GGTGAAGCACCCCGGAGGTTTGAGGTGCCGTTGGAACTGGGCCCGGGCGACCGGGTGATGCTGACGCGGCCGCATCGCGATCTTGAATTACCGCGTTCGAGCTTCGGCACGGTCGTGGCGACGCGCGACCACGAAATTGACCTTGCGGTAGACGGTCGCTCCAAACCGGTGACGATCGATCTCGCCGAATTCCGTGATCTCGATTACGGCTATGCGGCGACCATCCACAAATCGCAAGGCCTGACGGTGGATCATGCCATTGTGCTGGGTCACGGGCGCATGCACCGGCATGCGGTCTATGTGGCGCTGTCGCGGCATCGCGAGAGCGTGACCGTGTTCGGCCAGAACCGGCACCTGATATCGAATGACGACCTGATCCGGCTTGCACAAAAGCCCGGACATCTGTCGGTGGCGATGGAGGAGGCATCCGATACGCCGCCGGTCAGCATGGTGGCCGGTGCGGAAGTGGTGGGCGTTGCAGAGCGCGGCGACTGGCTGGGGTCGGGTGTGGAGCACGACGAAGTTGTCGGCAGCAACCCGACGGCGGGCACCGTGACCTTCGCCGCCGATGGCCATCTCATGGCGGTTGCGGAGCGTGTGAGCGGGCTTCTGGCAGCCGACTATGTCTCCGGCGATCCTGTTCTCAAGGATGGTGGGGATGCGCAGTCCTCGCAGGATCCGCAGTCGACGCTCGACCCGCAGTCCTCGCGGGACAGGGATGGTATTCTTCAGGACCCGCAACATGTGATCGATCGGCTGCTGGAACGCCGTTCGGTCATCCGGGCCGATGACGTGGCGTCGGAACTAACGCGCGTGGTAGCGGAACCGGAAACCTTCCTGCGGCTGTTCCGGCAGGCCATGGCGCATCCGGACCTGGTTGTGCTGTCCCGCGACGGCCATGACGGCGAGGGCTGTGTCTATACGACCCGCACGCAGCTGAAACAGGAACTGGCGGCGATCGATCTCGGCACACGGCTGGCGCTGGAGGATGCTCCGGATGTCGCGCCGGCGATTGTCCCCGGCGGGTTCCCCCGCCGTTCCCGGCACGGCGGCGCTTCGCTTGCCGCTGATGCCGCCCATGCACAAGAGAATCGGGCCGGGCTGACGGATGAACAGGTTGCGGCACTGGACCACGGTCTTGGTGCGGGTCGGTTGCGCCTCATTCGTGGTGATGCCGGAAGCGGCAAGACGCGGATTGCGGCGAGGCTTGCCGCCATCCATGAGCGCCATGGCTGGCAGGTGATCGGCATTTCGCCCACCGGAGCGGGTCTCGATGCGCTGCGCCACGAGGGCCTCGCCAATGCCCGGACGCTGAAGCAGTTCAGCCGCGAGGTGAGCGAAGGTCGGCTTCAACTCGACCCCGGTACGCTCGTGGTGCTTGATGATGCCGGACGACTCGGCGCCCGCGAGGCCGGACAACTTCTGGAGGAGATCGAAGCAAGCGGGGCGAAGCTTGTGGCGCTGATGGATGACGGCCTCCAGACGCCGCTCGAGGCGGGGCCGGTGATGCGGTCGATCGAGAAGCGTGTCGGTTCGGCGCGCATGGAGGTCATGCAGGGCCGCAGCGAGGACCGCGCCAGGGCCTTGCGGCAGGTGGCGGCGGGCGACATGGACGGGATCAGGCTGCTTCAGGATCAGGACGTGATCCGTGCAGGCGGCAGGCTCAAGACCGCCGTGGCGTCTCTGGCGGAGCGCTATGTGGCCGACCTTACGGCGCATGAGGCCCCGCCTGAGCCGGAGAACGCCGGCGTTGATCAGGATGATGGCAAACATCGCAGTCGCATTGCGCTTGCCTGGTCGCGGTCGGAGGTCGACATGCTGACGGTGGCCATTCGCAGTCGCCTCGATGAGGTAAACCCGCACCGCGCCCGTTTCGAGCCGGAGACGGAAGGCAGCTTTGCCGGCCTCAAGCCGGGTGACCGGATCCGCTTTGCAGCCTCGACGCCGCCACCGGCGCTCCGGTCGTGGAGCGGGGAACGGCCTCCTGCCGACGCGCCGCCCCGCACGCGCGCGGGCGAGACGGCTGAATTCCTGGGCCGTGATGAGCACGGTCATATGCATCTGCTCATCGACGGACGGTCCGGAATGCGCGGGGTGGCGTTCACCCCCGGTGCGGAACTGCCGGAATGGCATTACGCCTTTGCCAGCACCATCCATGGCGCGATAGGACGTGCCCATGACAGCGTGCATCTGCTGGCCTCGCGTGGCATGAACCGGCAGGTCCTGGCCTCGGCGCTGAACCTGCACAAGGAGGACCTGACGGTGACGGTTCCTTGTGCCGAGAAACGCTTGTCCAAGGTCATGGAGACCATCCTGCGCCGCGATGCCGGTGCCCGTTCGGTAGTCGATTACGGTTTCGACCCGTCTCTTGGCGCACGTGAGGCGCTGCGTGGACATGTACACGAGGAGGCTGCCGACACCACAAGCCGGGCGGTGGAGCGGTTGCGCATGATTGCCGGCCTGGAGCCGCGTCCGGACCGGGCGGTCTTGCCGGGGGGTCTCGGTTCCGAGGTGCTTGCCGAGGTCATCGGCGCGATGATCCTGCACGAGGGCAGGGCGCCTCAGGGCGAGGAACGGCTGGCCGTGGAGCGCGTCGTCACCGGCATGAGCGACCACCGAGCCTGGCGAAAGATACGCCGGCAGGTACCGACCGGCCTTCCGGCCGAGGCCGACACGCTGGCGCGCGAGCAGGCGGGTGAGGACGGCAGAGGGAATCTTCTGACGACGGCGCGCATTCTGGCGCGCGGTGCGCTTGTCGCCCGTTCAATGGGCGAGGAACGCCTCGCCCCGCTGTTCGAGCGCGGTCTCGTTCTTTACGGCAAGCGGGCTGACGCCGCCCGGCTTCTCGGCCGGCCGGAAGACCTCGTGCCGCCGCGTGATCGTGCCGATCCCCAATGGCCCGATCCGCGGCAAAGAGATGAACCGCGGCAGGAGCCCCGGCGCGCTCGGAAAAGGACGCGCCGTCGTCGTGGCACCAACTGGCGTCCCGACATTGCACGGCTTCTGGAAGGCGCACCGCGTTCCGAGGCGGTCATTGCCGAGCAGGTTCTCGACGACATGGCCTCATTGGTCGGTCTCGGCAACAGGCAGCGCCGGTCGCTGAGCTTCTACAACGCCTTCAGGGCCGGTCAGCGGTTCGGCGATAAACTGGCGGGCGGTGCCAGGGACAGCGAGACGATATCCGTTCCGGACAGACGTGACAGCCGTGGTCCCGATCGCGGCGAAACCGTTGTGCGGCGGGAAGACCCGCCGTTGGTGGATCGCCCTGAGGTGTCGATGCCGGTCGCTGCACAGGACCCGCAGTCCTCGCAGGACGCTCCGGAGATCGAGGTGCAGGGTCCAGGACATCAGGTGCCAGCCTGGGAGCGTCCCGGCCCATGGCAGGAAATACGCAGCGACAAACGTCCGGTTCCTGGCCGCGATTACGAGGGCATGGCGCTGCAACTGGCGCAGGCCGTCAGCGAGCGCGTTCCGATCGGCGACCCCGTGCACGACATGGACCTGCCCTACGAGCTTCAGGCGCTCGTATGGGCGGCAGACAAACCGCTTGTCGGCCATGACAATGACCGGAACATCAGCTCGGACACAGCCCCGGTCGCGGCCTCAATGGCGGACGACGAGGTCCTGAAGCGGGTGGCGACATTGGAACTGGGAGACGGGCCCCATGCGGCGCTGGCGGCGGCTGTCGGCACCGCGCTGGCCGAGGGTCCGGTCGAGGATATCGGCGAGTTGCGGCGCGAACGGGCGGAGATCCTCGCGCATCTGGAAGACGGCAATGCGGAGCGGATTGCGGCCAGGGACTTCGTGCCGCGCTTCCGGGTTTTCACGCATAACGAGGCTTATGCACTTCACACCCCGAATGAGCCTTTGCCACTCAGCCTGCCGGATTACAGCCACGAGCAGCGGCAGCGTGTCGGAACCAGACTTCAGGATTATGTCAGCGAATTTACGATGGAGAGAGAAATGCAGGAAACCGATGAACGCAACGAGAGGCGCGAATCCCTGATCATGCAAATGGCCACGGGACGAATGGATGCACGCGCAATGGACGAAGCCTCGAAGACATTCACCATTCAGGAAATGTCTGCCTTGCAGGATCCATCTGAGCCCTGGCCGGAAAGCCTGCCGAAACTATCGCCGGCCATACGCGGCAACATCGCGGCAACGCTCAATCACATCGTACGGGAGCGTACGGGAGGTGCCACTGGCTCGGCCGCATCGCAGCAGGCGGCGCCCCCGCGGATATGGATTGAAAAGGACTATGCGGACCAGGCGCTGCAACTGGCCTGCGCGGTCACGGATCGCGTGGATGCGTCCAGCAAGGTTCATCGCCTGCCGCTGCAGGCGCACATCTCGCAGCTTCTGAAAAGGGCGGCTGAGCGAGACGATCTGCCACAGGACCAGGTTGAGGAGATCGCCCGCGAGATTGCCACCGGCCGCGCGACGCTGGAAAGCAGGATGCGGTTTGCCAGGGAACTGATCGCCAACGCGCCGCCGCCAACGACAAAGGGTGTAAAGCCACAGCGTTTCGACGAGCACCTTTTCCTCAGTCAACTACGAAAAGGTGTCAGTTATGACCAGGAGGGCCACCCGTTGAAGCTCAACAAGGTGCCCTTGCGCAAGCTCTATACGGACAGCGTCGATGAGCGGGTGGCGGCGGACCTGGCGTCCGGCCTTGGTGAACCGACCGGGGAGGAAAGGCTGGTGGCGCGCATGGCGCTTTTGGGTGATGCAACCGACGAGGAAAAAAGCATAGCGCAGGGCCTGAACCTGGCGCTGCGATGGGGCCGTACGATGGACGCCGAGGCACTGCGGAAAGAACGCGAGGCCCTCCCGAGGGAGCTTGTCGAGATGAAGCAAAAGGAACTGAAATGGCCCGAGGCAATTGATCTTCTTTCGCGGCTTTACCGCAGCTTCACCTGTAGAGAGATCGCTGCGCTTGCTGACCCGGAAAGGGATCAGCCGGCGACGATAAAGGGCGTCGACGAGCAGGCGCGCGGCGTGATCGCAAGGGCCATCGAAACAGCCACGGCCAGGGCGCATGAAAGCTACCAGTTGATGCTTTTTCCCTGGAAGAAGCATGCACTCCAATACGGACTGAGCGAGTCATATAAGCAATCAATGCATCGAGGCCAGGGCATGTCGTTGTTGTGATCCGCTGCAAGTGTGGCGGAGAAATGTCGGCAACGGGCAGGGAGACATCACGATGAAATCGGACCATAGGCGGCGGGAAAACCCGCCGGTGACGCAACAACAAACCGATGACCAACCGGTCGGCCGGCGTTCCCGGCGCGGCCGCGGGCCAGGCCGTTCACTCGAAGAGCGCGTAACCGCAGCGGAAGCGCGTCTCTTGCGACTGCGGCAAAACGCCGAAACGCAACTGCTGCGCGCCGCCGAGAAGGCGCATCTGTTCGAGTACCAGTTTACAGCGCCACAACTGCAAGAACTGCTTGCCGAATTGGTCGGCCGGGAACCGCGACCGCTGTCGCTGCTGCGGCGAAAAAAGATGGAACTGGAACAACTCAAGACCCGCATGACGAAGTCCGCACGCAAGGATATGGGCCGCACCAAGGCGCTGCTCGGTGGCTTCATGGTTGCCCAATGGCGTCACAAACCCGCGCTGCATGCCGAACTCGCCCCCGATCTCCGCGACCATCTCGGCGCGCATAAAAGGCCGGAGATGGCGCAGGCCAATATCGAGTTCATGGCCGGGCTGCTTGCCGACCCCGGATGGGAGGAAACCGTCGACACCAACCCGGACGCCTTCGCGGTCGGCATCTCGGACCAGCAGCTTCGGCGCAATCGCTCACGGCGCATGATCCTGATCGGTGCTTGGGTGCTGGACCGGCGAGGCGAATTGGCTGCAATCGACGCGCTGGTCCGCGACGAACTGACAAATTTCCTGGAACGGGACCGCGCGCCGGAACGCAACATTGCGCTGGTGCGGGATGCCCTCGGGCCGTTTTGATGCTTTGCCGCACCGAAGAGCGGTTGGTGATCATCATGACAGGCGGACATCCATGGTTGCGGCGATTCGCGCACCGGCCGTCCGCCGACGAGCCCACTGCCTGAACCATGACAACAGCAGGCCTGCAAGGCGCCCGCCGCGGATGTTCGTTAGATCCGACGATCACTGTCAGAGTCAGGATCCGGGTCAAATCGTCCATAAGAGTTGATATGCTTGTAGATAAGTGAAGTCAGGATAGTCGCGCATGGTCTCACGCGGCCAGCCGCCAAGGTCCGGCACAAGAATGTCGTTGCCGAGATGCAACTCGGGCTCGAACACGATCTCTAATTTAACAGTCTCCAGAACCACCACGACAGCGTCGACGATTGCGACCAGACCTACAATATTGTCACCGCCGCGGCGGTCTCCACCGGAATGGCGGCCGGCTTCAATCAGAATCCGCAGGCAAAACCTTGAACTGCCGGAGTTTTGCCGGTGTTGCTGTTGCAATTAGGACCGCAGGGCAAACAGAGGTCGATGCGGATGCGGTCAATCCGCGGTATTCAGGTCGATCTGGTCATCGTAACTGACCCGGTTGCGACCGTTTTTCTTTGACTTGTAGGCCAGAAGATCGGCCTTGCGCATCGCCGATTCGAGATCATCAGCGTCGCTATAGCGCACCAGGCCGATGCTGACGGTCATGCGAATCGTCCGGCGGTCGAATAAGAACGGATGATCCTCGACGGACTTTCGCAATCTCTGAGCGACCTGACTTGTCTCGCGCGGTGAACTGCGGCTCAAGGCCACTGCGAACTCCTCGCCGCCGAGGCGCGCTACGATATCGTCCGCACGCAGATTGGCGCGGAACAGTTCCGCCAGTTGAATCAGTGTCGAATCGCCGGCGTCGTGGCCGTGGTCGTCGTTCACCTTCTTGAAATGGTCGAGATCGAGAATCAACAGCGCGTTTTCCTTGTGCCCGGCCTCATGTTTGTCCGAGCGCCTTTTCAGCAGGTCGAGAAAAGCCCGTCGATTCAGCAGCCCCGTCAACGGATCGGTCCGCGACAGAATCCGAAAATGCTCGGTGGCGAGATCCGCCCGTGCCTGCAGAAGGTTGACGTAGAGAGTAAAGGGTGCGCCAACGATCAGCGTGACTTTCAGGGTCATGATGCTATCAGCGAGCCGCGCATCCGGCTCAAGCGGGCTGATCATGTAGGCGTTGGCGCCCTGAGCAAACACCACGATGGCGACCATCAGCAACAGCGAGCGAGCAATAATCTGACGTCGCTTGCTTGACAGGACGTTTTTGAACGACAGGTCCGGGTATGTCATTGCCAGTCCCCCAAACGCGCCATGCTCGGCTTCGGTTTGCAAACCCGGCAATAGAAATTTTCGGAGTCGTTTGACGTGCATACGCGGATCAAACAGCTCCATCACATTCGCGATCATGGTTCCCTCAATAGCGCAACACTTTTCGCGCGAATTCATGCCTGTGTGCTATTTTATGATGTAGTTACGCTTTGCATATTGGGCTCCTTTCTTCAAGGCAAAAAATGCTCTGTGGCCTCACGGATTTTGGCGGTCAATGCGCCATATTCAGACGTATTGGCGAGTTCCTAGACGTAGTTTGACATCACTGCCTGTTCGCTCGCGCTGTCCGCAAGCCACAAGTTCGTCGCTAGCAACCGCAATCTCGGCTCTAAGGGTCCATCTAGGAATTTGGAGTTCGCCCCTGAGGGTCGGCCGATCGATCGACACACGCCTCTCGCTCGCCGCCTTGAAAACAGCCATTGAGCGCCGCAACCCGTCTGCCTGCTGCATCCACCACTGCGATCGCGGTTCCCAGTATGCGGCTGAGTTCTATCGCGATGCGCTTAGCAACGGCCTGGTCGGTTCCATGGGGCGCCGGGGCAAGAGCTTCATGAAGACCTTGAAGGTCGAAGCGGTCTATCCGATGGCATTCGAAACTTTCCAGGATGTTGCAGAACATCTTCCCAACTTCATTGAAGAGGTTCACAACAAACGCAGGCTCCATTCGGCAACTTATCTGAGCCCGCGGGTCGTTGAGGTCCTTGATTCTACGCCCGATCGTCGAGCGGCAATTCCGGTGATCTCAAAGACCGCCGTGGTTCCGCCCCAACCCACCCCCGCGCCTCACTGGCAGCGAACAACCTGCGGCCGCGTTCGTCACGCTTCGAGCCGTCGGCCTCCCACCGCTGTTGGGATGCCTGATCTGTTTATCATGCAACAATGAGTATGCGCATCGCCTCTTTGAGAATCCCATCTGCCTGAGCATGGGCCAAACCGCCAAAAAGCGGAGGGTCAACTCGATTCGGCTACCTTTGAAAGTCTCCTAACTGGGTCGCGGCGCGAAGGTCTGTCGCCGTGATCGCCTGAATTGACCTGGTGACGGGAGTCACAAGGGCTTGGGACGATGCCGTGGGTTGTGGGGCGATGATGGCTTTTGTCAATCAGCCGCCCGCTGATTGTGCTGGCGCAGATGCGCACGGATCCTTGCCAGCAGCACTGCGAAGCAGAATGGCCTGGTGACGCAATCACTTGCGCCCGCCTCGAGACTCAAGATGGTATCAGCATCGGAACTCATTATCGTCAGCAGGATGATAGGTGCTCGGAAATCATCTTTGCGCAGGATCTTTACCATTTCCCGGCCATCCAGATCGGGAAGGCCGGTATCGATAATCACCAGATCGATCACCCTGCCGCGTACGGTCCGTAAACCCGTTGATGCCGACGACGCCCGCATAATCCGGAATTCCTCGTACCGCGAGAGTTGTTCGAAAAGCGTCTCGCCCAATCCGTCGTCATTTTCAACGATCAAAATCGTGCGTGCGATCATTGTCGGAGGCCACCGGGAACATTGCTTCAGGGCGCACCTCACAAACATATGGAAGCGTCTCATGTCGACCATCCCAATTCGGCCTATCATGTCGATAGCTTCGCAGGGTCAGAAACCCGATGTCGAGGCACCCGCTCTCGGCGGTGTGCTGCGCTTGCCTGCCGGTCAATGGGTGGCCAGTGCTGTCGACGGTGGGACAGGACAATGGTGTGCGCCTCTTTAAGATGGTTGCGAAGCGGATGCGCGTTTCACTACCATGGATCACGTTTCCAGCATTCTCCCCAAAATTCGTGCGTTCGGTTTTCCCGAACAGGGCATCAGGCATCGCGCGGCGTTCCGACGACAATCAGGAAGGTCAGGGACGTTCCTGCCATCCCTTGCCTATTGGTTTCGTATAACGCCCACCTCAGACCGCGGGAGACATTTCGACTCAGGATGCCAAAGCTGCTGGGGTTACCGCGTGAAAGGCAAATGGCGCGTCACCGCTATGCTGGGCTATACGACCCAGCACACGCTGATGGGTGGACGGAACTACAGCCCGATGGTTCCCTAAAAGGCCAATTACGATTTCTGGGCGCAGACGAGGCTGACTTCACAGCCCGTCCATGAACTGCTTTTTCAGCAGCCTGCTAATTTTGGGCCAGGACCTTTTAATTTGAACTGTGGCGATGGCCGAGTCGAGCGCTGCGTGGACGCGCCATACAAAGACTCAATCAAGCACCGGTGTGATTGCGTTCGCAATCAATTAAACCGGTATGTATTTCACCGATATCGGCGCCCATATATCTTTCCAAGGGCGTGCCTGCTCCAACTCGAAGACCAGTTCATACATTGCGCGGTCGGCGCCTACTGGACCGATAAAATGTGAGCCGATTGGTAAGCCGGCGGATGAATTCCACGTTAGCGGTACAGACATTGCCGGATTGCCTGCAAAATTAACCGGTCCGGTGAACTTCAGATTACCGAGCAGATCGAAAATGCGCGCTTCTGAAAAGGCCTCATTGGGATCAAAGGCTGAGGTCAAGGCCCCTGCGTTGGGCATGACAGGACAGAGCATCATGTCGATTTCTTCGAAAGCCTGAGCGAAGCGTTGCGGTAGTGATTCGATAAATTCCTCAGCTTTTTGAGACTCTGATGCTGGAACACTCGCAGCGTGAGCAGCAAAACTGGCCTGGAAACCCGTGAGAAGGTCTGCCTCTGTCACCGGCACGCCGGCCAGGGCCTCTACCTGCGCTTTAAGCGGGACCATGCGTGTGGCAAAATAGAGCGGCCAAAGCTCGGCAAACGCAATGCTGTCGCCCGGCCACGAAACCGGGATCACAGTATGACCCATCTCTTCAAGGAGTTTTGCGACTTTGTCCTGGGCCTCCCGGACTTCGCCGGAAACATCGACCACACCAGGTGCATCTTCGACATATCCAATGCGGAGGCGACGATTCGAGGGGCCTTCCACTATACCGATCGGCTCGTAGACACTACCGGATTTGTCTTCGGTCAGATCCATGAGACGGGCACTATCGCGAACAGTTCGGCTGATGGTTTGATGCGTCTTGGTTCGGTCATGACCGCCGTCAGCCTCGCCTGAGAGCATTCTGTACTGGCTGGGCTTTATTCCGAAGAGACCGCATGTCGACGCTGGAAGGCGGTTCGAACCTGCACCATCGGTCCCATGGACCAGAGGCAAAACTCCGGCGGCCGCAGCGGCAGCAGCGCCGCCACTTGAGACGTAGGGCGAGTAGTCGAGGTTCCATGGATTGAGTGTCTCGCCGAAAAGATTGTTGTCGGTGGTAAAGCCGCCGGCAAATTCCGGCACATTGGTCATACCAATGATGTTTAGTCCGGCTGCCTCGACGCCGTCGATATAGTCGACATTTTTCGCCGGCACATTGGTTGCCCACAATCTCGAGCCATCAGTGCGGCGCACGCCGCCGACATCAACCATGTCCTTGATCAAAATGGGCACGCCAGCAAACAGCGTATCGTCCGGTATGGTTCCTGCCCTCTCCCGTGCGCGTTGAAAGGTCGGAGTCGTCATAAAATTGAGGATTGGATTGAGAGCCTCGATGCGCCGAATGACGACTTCTACAAGCTCAGCCTGAGTGACCTGGCCGGAACGAACCAGTTCTGCAAGACCGGTGGCATCATAATCAACAAACTCGTCCGCTTCCCGACGCCTTGCAAATCCGGTCTGACCGGAAGCCATCACCAGTGCCGCTGCTGACGATGTTCTCAAAAAACTTCTGCGTGTAAGGAACTTAGGCAATTTGATTCTCCAAAATATAGTCGAGATCTGAGTGCCGACTCGACAGAGAGTTGGCTAGAATGAGTTTGCTGGGTTCGCAACGAATTACCGTACCTCGGTGATGCTTACAGTTCTCAGCAAGTCCATCGTCGGGTCTGCAAAACCACCTCATATCGGCACCTTGGCCTGCAAGGTCCTTGGTCCGACAGCGAACGGGGAACCTTTCGGCGGCGAATCTGGCTCTCATGAAAACGCCGCTCCTCTTCGCTCAACACAATGGTAACTGCTACTCTGCCACGCCGAGCTGCAACAATGACCTCCTATGTCTCTATAGAGTTCAATAACACGAACTATTGTTCCAGATGACTAGGCAACTGCCGGAGAAACAGCAGGTTCTGTCGTATCGTCAAAAACGATAAGCAGAACAATTACTCACGCGACTTCACGTCGCATATTCCAGATCAGAACGGATTCTGGACTCGCTGATGGCCAACGTGAAGTCCTCATCGAACAGGGCCCAACTGTCCGGGCGTTCCCGATGTTCGCCCAGCGGGCCGGCAATGGCCAGTTCGGCCGTACCGTTGGCGAACGCCTCGACGATCTGCGCGTCGGTTCCCCTGACATATTCGAACTCCAGTTGCGGAAACGCCCGCATCAACGGCTGGATCTGGCCGGAAATCAGCGTCATGGGGATCGTATGAGAGAGTGCCAGCGTCAGAGCGGTTTGCAACCCGTTGCGGTTTTCCAGGGCCGACCTCAGCGTCCACTGCACTGTCATGGCATTGTTTGAGGCGCGGCAGCATCAGGCGGCCGAGTTCGGTCAGGTGGGTGTATGAGCGTTCCCGATAGAAAAGTTTACCGCCCAACTGCTCCTCGAGCTTTCCGATTGCCCGCGTCAGTGTTGGCTGACGGATCTCGCAGTTTTGTGCGGCCAGCGTGAAATTCATCATCTCCGCAACGGCCAGAAAGTATCGAAATGGCGTTCATCTCCATCGGCTTTGCCACTTCATGAGCACATTCCCGCGGATTTGACGGGCATCACGGCGTCGCAGACGGCTGTTTACCGCTCGACGGTTCGTCGTCGTCAACGGGAGCCAGCTTGACGGCCTGTGGCCCTCTTCCCCGCTTGTCATCCTCAGTCTCGAAGCTGAGCTTCTGGCCCTGCGAAAGCGTTCCCATCCCAGTGCCCTTGAGGGCTGTGACATGCACGAACACGTCCGGCCCTCCATTTGCGGGCGTAATGAAGCCGAAGCCCTTTTCGGGGTTGAAGAATTTTACCGTGCCGGTCATGGCCATTGTTTCTTTCCTTTCGTTTTGCAGAGCCGATCATTGTAAGCCGGTATACACTCCCTACTGAACGGGTGGGCATCGATCAACGCCTTTGGAACTCGGTCGGGTCCTTCTGCCAGCCGCATCCATGCTCTATGGTGTTTGTCATGACGAAGATCTCAAGACTGGCGGACGTCGCGCGCGAAGGATGGCAGGTCTGGGCACACTGTAACAACGAGTATTGCTGTCGCGGACGGCCGCTCGACATCGCAGCGCTTATGCGCCGTTTCGGCGGCGATCATTGCGTTATTGACGACATCGAAATTACGCGCCGTCTTCGCTGTGAGTGCGGTCACAGGGATTGCATGCTGCGATTGCGACCTCCGAACAAAGCGGATTTCACCATGTCTTCAAAAGTGTCGTCAGGTGGTTGATGATGCGTTTGGATATGGGCAAATGCTTGCAATAGCGAGATGAGTGGGGCCTTGATCGGCAACGCCGCAATGTCGATGCTGGTCGCACCGGCCATGTTTTGGGACCGTTCATCAGGCGCTTCTCGCCAGGGCGGGCTTTGAACAATCGGGAAACTCCCGTACCAGTCTACCGCCGACAAGCCCGCCGCCCTTGCCGTACGGATCGATCGCCTTCCTGTCGGTCAGGCTCATGCCAGCACCGTTCGTGAGCGGATTGTTCGCATAGCTGCCCCATTGCTTGAAAAGGGCAGGGACCTGCCATCTTCCGCAGTCGGCAAGCATGTCATCGACCCATTGCGGCTCCAGCGGCCGGGCCTTGCCGCCGCTTTCGCCACCGATGATCAGCCAGTCCGGTTTCGGATCACCATCGGTGATGTGTAGGGCGACAGTTCATTTTGACCGTAAGGCGACAGCTACCTTTACGAGGTGGCAACAGCCTTAGCTCATCGATTTTCCGTCAACAATTGGCGGAAAAAGACGATGAGCTTTCTCGCAAAAGAGGAACGGACAGCCATGGCTGTATTGTTGAAACAGGGGCATTCCCAGAGCGCAGTGGCGCGGCTTCTCGGGGTTACGGAGGGCACGGTTCGATATCATCACAAGCGCCGATCGGCGGGCGTATTGGATGGTAGGTCCAAGCAGACATTCAAGGCCGCCGATTATGCGGAAGCGATCTCGCATTGGCGCTCTCAGCAAGAGGACGGCCGTGTAAACCTGGTGGATCTTCATCGGTGGCTGCAGCGCGAGCATGGTTATGGCGGGAGCCTGCGATCGGTTCAGAGATATTGGAAGGCGACGTATCCGGCCCCGAAGGTCCGGGCGAGACGTCGTGTTGAGACGCCGGCCGGCGCACAGGCCCAGGTGGACTGGGCGGAGTTTCCCGGCGTGGTTCTTGGCGACGAGGTTGTCGATCTTTCTGCCTTGATCGTGACGCTTTCTTGGAGCCGCAAACGGGCGGTTGTCTGGTCTCGTTCGAAGGACATGTTGTCCTGGCAGTCTTGCAATACGGCGTGTTTGCGTCGCTTGGGCGGTTCAGTCGCGGTTCTGCGCATCGACAACGTGAAGACGGCGATCTCCAAGGGGGCCGGCGCCTGGGGCGTCATCAACGAGACGTATCGGCGCTTTGCAGCGCAACTGAACTTCCATGTCGACGCCTGCCAACCTCGGCATCCGGAGGGAAAGGGTAAAGTCGAGAGACATGTGCGCGACCTTCGTGAGACGGTTGATCCTAGCAAGGAGGCCTTTGACAGCCTGGAACAGCTGCAGGCCGTGACCGATGCGCGGCTTGAAGAGCGTGCCGGCCGCCTGCGGTGCCCGGCGACCGGCACCAGTGTCGCCGAAGCGTGGGAACAGGAGCGTCGTCTTCTGACGCCATTGCCCGAGACGCTGCCGGAACCGTTCGACATCGTCGTGCGCAGGCCCGTCGGAATTGACTGCCTCGTCAGCTTCGAAGGCCGACAATACAGCGTGCCGTTCCGTTTCGTCGGCCAGGACGTGGAGGTGCGCGGTCTGGCCGGGCACGTGCAGATCCTCAAGAATGCCGAAGTGATCGCCATGCATCCGCGCCGCACCGAGCGGCTGATCGTGTGTGACGATGCACACTTCGATGGTGATGACACCGATCGTGTCCGCGCGCCGATGCCGCTTGGCAAGATGGGGCGAGGCCTTCAGGCGCTGGCGGCCAGCAATGTTCAGCAGCGCTCGATCGACATCTACGCCCGTCTGGCGGAGGTGGCCCGATGACGTCTCGGAGCATAAAACTGGATATTGACGTAACCCGCGAGAAGCTGGACGCACTCGGCCTTGGCTACGCATCCGAGGCGCTGGACACTTTGCTGTCGGAGGCCGTCAGCACCGAGATGTCCGCTCACCAGTTACTTGAACGGATTCTCGATATTGAGCGTGCCGGCCGCGAAGAACGGCGCATCAAGACGATGATGAAGACGTCGAAAATCCCGACCGGGCAGACGTTGGAAAACTTTGATTTTGCCTTCCAGCCGGCAATCGAGCGTTCCCGCATCGACACCTTGGCGACCGGGGCCTGGATCCGGAATGCCGAGGTTGTCCTGCTTCAGGGGCCGCCCGGGGTCGGGAAGTCGCACTTGCTCGTGGGACTGGGCATCCGGGCGATCCAACTCGGCTTCTCAGTCCAGTACTATCGCTTTGATGAACTGCTGACGGCCATCAAGGCGGACGCGCTTCTGCCGCCTACAAGGCTAAAGGGCCGGAAATACATGTCCAGTTCGCTGCTGCTGATCGATGAAATGGGTTTTGATCCGATGAACCGGGAAGAGGCCGGCCTCTTCTTCCGGCTGGTCAGCTATCGCTACGCTCGGGGTGCGATGATCATCACCACCAACAAGAGCATTCGCGACTGGACCGAGTTGCTCGCCGGCGATGAAGTCCTTGCTGCCGCGATCCTCGATCGGCTCCTTCACCGATCTCATGTGCTCAACATCAAAGGCCGCTCATATCGGCTGCGCGACCTCGAAGAACTTCTGACAAAAGAGAGCGCCTGAACGGGCAAATTTTGGCGCCGCGATTTGGGGGGCGTACGCCCCCCAAATCGCGCTGTCCTCGTAACACTGGGTGTCGTCTTAACTCGTAAGTGTAGGTGTCGCTTGACATGATGCGCAATGCGCCGATGGCTGGCTCGTAGGAAACGAACCATACCCGCGCCGGAATCCTCGCCATGAACCTCTTGCGCTGATCGAAGCGCACCTGATCTTCAGCCGTGAAGCCGAGCCAGACATTGTCAAACCCGCGATCCCCCCAGTCTGCCGGCAGCATGCGTTCGATATTCTGTGACCGCTTTGTGAGGATTTGCCAATCGAGGTCGGGCGTTGCGCAGATCAGGTCGAAAAGGTCCGAGCGCCATCCGTGATCCACCTGGTTGTCGAACACGTCAGCGAGCGAGGCGCAAAAGACGCGCTGCCTGCGTCCGTGGCGCGCATGAAACTTCGCGGCCATGGCTTGCCAGGTTAGAGGCGCTTGCCAATAGACGTCTGATGTGCGCCGTCGCGGATGGTTTCCCCATTTGACATGACCCGATCGTTTCGACCAGATTTCCGCATAGCAATGGTCGCAGCCCGGGCTGATTTTCGTGCAGCCGGTCCACGGGTTGAATGTCCGGTCGGTCCATTCGATTTTCGTATTCTGTGCCATTGCGTTGTTGCCTGGCTCCTTCGCTGTTTTTGGTGATTGTCAGATTTTCTGAAGCGTCCACCACGAAGGCGTCAGATCCGGCTGGCTGTGGAGCCTGAGAAGTCGGCTGTCGAGCGCTTTGGAGCTGTCGTCGTGCATGATCGGGCCGCCCTGCGTCCTCTTGATGCCGTTCTGAGATAGTGGTCCGTCTTTTCCGGGTTTATGGCGCTCTGGACGAAGACGCTGATCAAGGTAATCAGGGTGAGGCGCATCGGCGGCGGTGCATGGGGTGTTTGACCGGGACCCTGTGTCCAGTGCAGCAGATTGAAGATCTGATCCCGTGCCGCATTCGGATCCGGAATGCGGGGAATCGCGTCGATGATTTCGGAAGCAGTTGTCGGATGACATATCCGCTCCGGGTTCGGCGACCAGGCGGCACAGGCCTTCGCGTTGGCAATGCTGTAGCGGGCGAAAAATTCGGCGAGCAGGCGGTGCCTTGTCGCCCTGTCGGCGGTTTCCGCGCTTTCCAGTATGATGACGCCACGGTCGAACCGAAAGCGACCGAGAACGTCCGACAATACGCCAGTGATATTTCCCAGATCCTGGGCGGTGAGCAATTGCTGTTCCATGAATTTCCCTGCCGCGGAGCGGCCTTCCGTTTGCGTTCATCGGTTGCGGGGCGGACAGGGTTATCCGCCCCGCCGGATCAGATCAGAATCCGGTTCAAATTTGCGACCGCCGCTCGGCGTTGAGATATTCGTTTGGTATGACGGAATAAAGGCTGTCGTCGTCCTGGCCGGGGTAGCGGCCGAGATTGGCATACCAGCGGCCGTGCCCGGTGTTCAGGGTGAGCGTGTAGTACGGCTTTCCCTCCTGGTTGGTGCGCTGCCAGATGCCGCCGGCATCGATGCGCCGTCCCCTCGGGCTCATGGCGTAGAGCCGGAACACCGGGGCCTTTTCGTTGTCGCTGTGGAAACCGTCGCCGGTGAGGTCGACATCGAAGGACATCGTGGCGCAATTGCCCGTCACTTTGTCGCCGTCGATCTTGATGAAGTTGGTGAGGGTGTTATCGGACATAATCAGTTCCTCCTATGGTTGGATTTGCCGATGAACAACGTCCCCCTGGCAAGAGGGACGAAGAAGATGCGCCGCTTCGGCTGACCGCGGCGAAGGGCGGCACTGACCGGGACGCAATACCGGGGCGGGCATGTGGCCGGCATGGGCGGCGGTGTTTCACGGTCCGTCCTCCATGTCCGTCGCCGCATCGATCTGTATGAGAGGCTTCCACCATGCGCGGATCTGGTGACGTTGCACGGGCCCGAGGAGCCGGCTGTCGAGGGCTCTCGGACTGTCGCCGCGCACGATCAGGCTGCCGTCCTGTTGGCGCTCGGCGATGCGCTTGAGGATGCGCAGGCCACGCGGCCGGTCGGTCGAGCAGAACCTGTCGTAGTAGTCGCGGTCGCGATGCCGATGATCGAGACAGAAACTGACATAGCCCGCGTATTCGGGCGACACCGCATAGTAAATTCCGCGCGGCACCGACGTCGTCGGATTACCGATGATGAGGTCGGCCTTGTTGGCGGCAAACACGCCGACCAACATGATCACCACGGCGATGGTGACGGAGCGCTGGCGGCCGGTGATTGCAACGGATGCCATCATGCCCAGGCATCTTCGAAAATCGAGCGGCGGACGATGGGCTTGTCGAGCCATTCGAGGGTGTGTCCTACGATCGGCCATGTCCGGGCGGCACCGAGCGGATAGCCTGTGGCGATGCGGACGGCCTGGCGAAAGAGACGCCATTCGTCGCCCACCCTGTCGATCCACAGCAGCGAGGCAAAGTGCTTGAGCGGGACGTTTGAATTGGAAATCGCGATGCCGCTTTTGGCGGCGCGCTCCCGCGGTATTTCCGGCCATTGCCGGAAGAACGCCATGTCGTGCTCATGCAACGGCTCGCGATGGCGAAGGATGCCCTCGACGAAGACGTTCTGCGGGATCCTCACGCTCATGAACTCGAGGAATTCCGGACTGTTGGGCCATTCCAGCGGATCGTCGGACATGTCCGTGATATCGCCCGCCACCGGGACGCCGTCGACAATCGTGAAGCCGGCGGCGGCAACATGCTCGAAAACCAGTTGCGCCGGCGGGTCCGGTGGCACCGGGCCGACATCACGCGGGTCCCATTCAGCCGATGGCGGTGCCGGTACCTTGTCGGTGTGTGGCAGCCACACGGCGTTGGCGATCGGATCGTAGCGCGCGTTCGTCGGTTCAAGGGTCCTCGTTGCCGGCGAGATGCGGATGCGCAGCGTGTCGTGGTCGGGATAGTCGGTTGATGGTTGCAGTCCCGGCGGCAGTCCGCGCGGTTCGTTCCTGATCCAGCACTTCATCAGATGCAGGCGCCACTCGAGGCCGTCCCACTGGCGCCGTCTTCGTTTGAGGTCGTAGACTTCGTAGCGGCCGTCCGGATGGCTGAAATACCAGTTGATGCGGTCCCACATGCGCACGATCCACAGTCCGTCGTGGATGTCCCTGGGGTGTGGAATGATCTCGTGTGTGACGTTGCGCAGGTTGAGCGGTGTGTTGGGCCGCTGGACCATGTAAAGCGCCCACAGGTCCCATACGGGTCGCAGCCATCCTGGAACATGTTTGGGTGTCCATGCGAAGACCAGCTGTTCGGCGGGAATACCGAAATAGGCTGCACAGATCGCTTCCCTGTCGGGGTGCGACGGGTAGCAGTCTTCTGGGCGTATGACGGTTGACACAGAAGCCGCCGGTTGCGCTGGCGTGGCCTGCTTGTCGGTGGCGGCCTTTGGCCGCCTGTCCCGGGCGACTTTGTCGCCCTTCTGCATACGGCGTCGCTCCGCTTGCCTTCGTACGGCGTCGCTTCGCTTGCCTGTGGCGGAACCCGCCTTTGAGGCTCGCACAGGCAAGTGTCGCCTTGCGAACGAGATGAACTTTCGCCCTACAGAGGCGTCAGCGGGACCTGACGATAAACTGCCGGTTTCGGCCGGGGTGCTTGCGATGGTGTTTCCTTCGCCGAAGACGCCGGCGGTGCGCCGCCACCCCCGGCGGCCTTTGGCCGCCTTTCCGGTACGGCGCCGGCCTTTTGCTCCTTGCTGCCGCGGACCGCCTGCATCACGGCTTCGCGCCGCCGTGTCACGTCGAGTCTGGCGCTGACGCTCTCGGGCGATTTGACACGGTCGCGCATGTCCTTGCGCGTGAAGTACATGGCCTTGGTGGCGAGTATGGGCGGGATGCGGCGGTTCAGGATGATGCACCCGTGGGCCGGCAACTGGCCAAGCGCCGCCTGTGCCATGAGCGGTATCTCGCGCAGTTGCTCGTTCTCGCTGGAGCTGACGGATCCGCCCATCGGGGACATGACCTGGTGCTGCGACGAAGATCCCTCGGTGGTGACGCGGATATTGCGTTGGCCGAGCATGGCACTGATGTCGGCGGCTGTGCGGCTCGAACCGACGGCGCTGAGCACGCGCGCCTCGCAACTGTCGAGCCAGGCATCGGCACCGGCGTTGCCCCATGCTTCCTGGAGCTGGCCGAGGGACTGGTAGATCAGCATCAGGTGCATGCCGATGGAGCGGCCTGCGTCGCGCACATTGTTGAGCACGTCCATGCCGCCCAGCACCCGCGCCTCGTCGATCAGGAAGAGCCGCCGCGCCCGCGGCCGGTCGGGCTGTTCGAGCAGTTCGCTGGCAACGAACATGGCGCCGATCAGAAGCCTTGGGAAGGGCGAGAAGTGTTGTGCGGAGAGGCTCGGGATCGAGATGTAGATGTCGGTCTTCGGGCCCAGCGCGGCAAGGTGATCTTCGGGTGATTGCGCCGACGTGGCATATTGCGCGATGTCTGGATACTGGATGAAGGAGAGCTTGTTGGTAATGCCCTTCATGACGCCCGGCCAGGTCCGTTCATCGATCGCGGAAAGGCCCTGCAATTCGTCTGCTACGAACGCCAGATTGTAACTGCGTGCGATAGCCAATGCTTCGTTTATGACCGTTTCCCTTGGTCTGTTGATGAAGATGGAAATCGCACGCGCGACATTGTCCACGTTCTCTTCGACAAAATGCGCCGTCAGAGCCGCGAACAGGCTGACGGACATTTCGTGGAAATACTCGCTGATGTCGGAGGGCCTTGAACTGAGCGGCATCAGTTGCTTGGCCATGGTGTGGTAGACGGACGGCACCTGCTTTGCCAGCGGCGCGATCATCTTGAAGGGATCGAAGCCGTTGCTCGCATCGATGGTGACCGCGTCATAGCCCATCGCCTTGCGGGCATCTTTGGTGCGTTCGTAAAGATCGCCCTTGGGGTCGAAGACGACGAGCGGGCCATCGTAATGCAGAATATTGCTGATGACGATGCCCGATGTCTTGTAGCCGGCGGAAGCGGCCAGCACCACGACATGGCCATTGCCGTCGGCGAGATCCATTGTGATCAGTCGGCCACGCCCCTGGCGCCCCCATGTGCGCGATTTCGCCGGGTTGAACTTCGGGCTGTCGCGCAGCGGGTCAGTCTGTTCGCCGAGCACGATGCCGCCCGGATGGCTGAAATTGTCGCGCACCTGGCGGGCGGATGCGAAACTGTGCTGCGGCAGCCCGTCCCGGCCGGCGCCGCCGCCCGGCCCCTTGCCGACACTGCGTCCGGCGCGGCGCAGGTCCTTCTTGAACTGCCTGATGGTGAATCCGGATATCGACGCGCCTGCTATAGCCATCACGAGACCGCCTGTGAAGAAGGCGATGGCAGGGGACGTCATGGTCTTGCCGTGCCAGATAACGGGCCAGATCTGCTCCGCGTAAGCCTTGATGAACTTGAGGGCCCAGTGAAGCTGCCAGCCCTGGTCGAACGAGCCGAACGGCCGCATCACCCAGATAGCGATACCGGGAGCCAGTATCCACGCCCAGTATCCGGCCCTGTGCCCCCTTGCGAAGATGACGATACCGGCGATTGCCGCCGGTATGATGGCGATCAGGGTCCAGCCGATTTCGACGCCTGTTATGCCGATGATGCCGGACCGGAAGAGCTGTGGCGAGATCAGCAGGCCGGCACCATGGCCGATGGTCAGGATGGCCACTGTCAGGAGCAGGGTTGTGGTGATGTGTCGGTCCACCTCATTCGCCTCCCGGTTCTTATGCATGCGATATTGCAGCAGGCCCGGCCCTGAGCAGGAAGGTGCGGCCCGTGTCGGCATGCAACACAATTGTGCCAGTCAGCCCGGCCATGGCGCGGGTGACCTTGCGGCGCAACCGGCTGACGGGCAGAGCTCCGAATGCCCCGTCATTGGACAGCACGATGATCGGTCGATTGTCCGGCGGCTGTCCGGTCGCGGCCTGGCTGAGAGCCTCGGCCCATGCCGGAACGAGGAACGCCTCGTAGCAGATCAGCCAGGCCGAGGCCGGGCCCTTGTCATCAAGACCGTCATTGGCTTCCCTGTCGCCAGCCTGGCCGGCGGAATGGCCTGACAGCGGTTCCATGCGGCCCCATGTGCCGGTGATGCCCGGAATGCCCCATTGCGCCGCATGGACGATCGGCGGTGCAGCGTCCGGCAGGGCGCACGATTGCGGATCGAAGCGCATGACCGCGCCACGGCGGATCGCATTCCGGTCGACCCTCACGCCGATCCACAGGGTCAGGTTTTGCTGCCTTGCCGCCTCGCACCAGAAGGCGATGGCGTCTTGATCGTCCGCGCGGAAGAAATTCTCCCCAAAGATAGCCTCGCCGCCCTCGGGCAGCATATCTCGCAAGGCGATCCAGCGGCCGCGCTCGGTCACCGCCCGCGGCTCGTCCATTTCCTGCCAGATCGTGTTGGCTGCCGCAGCCGGCTCGGAACCCGAAATGGAAGCGTCGGGATGAGCGGTCATCGCCAGATTCCAGACAACCACGCCACCGATGATCATCGCGGCGATGCCGGCGCGATGCAGCAGGTCTTCGGTGCGCCGTCCCGGCAGCCATTCGACGATTGCAAGGCAGAGCATGACCACGATCGGACCGACCAGACCGCTGGCACCGACCTCCGGCGGGTTTCCCACAGGCAAGCGAAGCGACGCCGTGCCAGGAAGGGCGGCAGAGCCGCCCGCCGTCAACGGAGCGCTGGCACCGATCAGGCCCGTGCCGGGCATGGCATCGGCCAGCACCAGAACGGGCGATGCCGGAAACACCGCAATGAGCGTCACGATAACGGCAAGGATTGCAACGCCTGTCAGCGCGCTCAGGGCAGTCAGTCCGATGACGACAATCGCCGCGACCACCCAGACCGGCACCGGATGGAATCCGATGGCCACGAGGCCGGTGGCGCACAGGACGGCCGGCCACAGCAGGAAAGAGGCCATGGCGATCGTGCGGTATGACCGCAGGCCCGTCACAATGGCAATGAGCATCGTCAATCCGGCCGCCCACAGCGGCACACCCGGCGAAAAGAAGCCGACCGCCGTGACAATGCAAGCGCCGACCGTTCTGATGGCGATGGTGGTGGCGAATCCGGCGGACGGGACGCCGAGCGATCGTGCTGCGACTGGGCGACTTTGTCGCCCTTCCTGGGCAACTTTGTTGCCCTCCTTGGCACGGCGGCGCGATGCTTGCCTATGGTACGGCGTCGCCAACGACGGCGGTGCTTCGCTTGCCTTGAACGGCGGGGGACCCGCCGGGCTTGCCTGCCTCGCCCCGCCTGCGGTTGCCGGACCGCCTGCGGGCGGCTCTGCCGCCCTTCCTGGGCTACTTTGTCGCCCTTCTGGGCACGGCGTCGCGGTGCTTGCCCCCGGCGGGTTCCCCCGCCGCTCCTGTGGCACGGCGTCGCTCAAGGCAAGCGAAGCGCCGCCGTGCCCGTTAACGGCGGGAGACCCGCCGGGCTTGCCTGTTTCCAGTCTATCATTCCTGCGCATAGGGGTCGACCTTCCATAGGCGCACCGACGGCGTGAGCGTGCCGTCCTTGCGGGCCTGCCTCATGGCCGCGCCGATGCTTTCCCGCGACGGTTTGGACGGTTCCGGAGGCGTTGCGACGGTGCTGTATCTCATGTCAGCGCCACTCCCGGCGCCGGCCTCGTTGCGCAGGCGCGCCGCGCTCGTCCTGCTGATCGGCATGGGTTTTCCGGCCAGCAGTGCCAGAATGGTTTCAGGCGTCGTGTGTGCCCGGTTGCCGGCGATGCCGTGATGGGCCGAGCGGCCCCTGTTCGGGCCCGACACCAGCGGCAGGGCCGCCCAGATGCCGGCCAGGCAGTTGGCGAAGCGCACCCGTTGTGCACTCGATCCGCATTCGCCGATCAGGGATCGGGCGAGACGGTCCTGGGTGTCGGCATTGAAGAGTGCGGTCCCGGAGACGGTGCCGTTTTTGACCATACGGTTAAGCGTCTGCCGAATGATCTGGTAGCCGCCGGCGGCTGTCGACGGATTGCCCGCGGCCCGCACCCGGGTCTGCCAGGCCAGCACCTCATCGACCCGCATGGCGGTCAGCCGCTTCGGCGGCGGCACGCTGATGCGGTGCTCGAAGGCGTCATAGCCGCCGCCGGCTTCGATATGGCGGATGAAGGTCAGAAGGTCGGTGGTCTTATGGGCCTGTGATGCCTTTGCCGGCAGGATGACAAGCACCGGCGTACATATCAGGACGGACAGGATGCCCGGCAGCATGAAAAGCCGCCGCAGCCCTGTCCGCCCGTCACTCTGCGGTGTCCAAGGGCAAAGGAAAGGTGGGCCGCCGAGTACACCGCGACGCTGGCCGGTCCGGTCCTGACTGTCAAGCGACCGATCATCATCCAGCTGGTTTTTGCGCAGGTTTTCGCATCGATGGCAGGATTGGCCAATTGCGCGCAGGGCCGCACAAACGAATGAGCTTGCCTCGGGCGACTTTGTCGCCCTTCTTGGGCGGCTCTGCCGCCCTTGCGTGCCTCGGGCGGGTTCTCCCGCCGCACTTTGTACGGCGTCGCTTTGCTTGCCTCGGGCGACTTTGTCGGCATCTTGCTCGCATGCACCCTGCATGACTTTTCTTGGTGCGGCACCCGTCATCGCAGACGGCACTGTCAGGGGGATTGTTTCGAAGATATCGGACAGTCCGGTCATGGTGGTTCGTTCGCCCCTTCATGTGCCCTTGACGATCGAGCCGGCGGCGCGCGGCAGCAGAAACAGGAGCGCCAGCGCCAGCAGTTCGAGAAACACCAGGACAAGTGCGGCGTAGGCCGGATCGGTGGTGCTGCGCACGTCCCATGTCAGAAGCGCCGTGACGGCGAGCACCAGGAACAGCGCCATCAGGCTCATGCCGCTTGAGATGAGCGAGATTATCCAACGTTGCGCCGCCGCCATGCCCTGCGTGAGGCCGCCAAGACCGATGACCGGGATGCCTGCCGCGGCGGCGAGGAACAGCCGCACATACCAGTAGATGACGACGGCCATCTGCAAGCCGGCCAACACCACGATGATGACGGCGATGATGGCAATCATCACCTGGATCTCGCCTGGATGGGAGCCTGAACCCTCAAACAGCGAGAAGGCCAGCGCCATCTTGCCGGCGGCAAACTCGGCAAGCGAGAAGCTCTGGCCGGAGCCCGCCGAAGCGCCCGTCAGCCGGGCGGCGAGATCGCCGATGCCCGTGATGATCCGACCGCCGCCCTCGATCAGAAAGAGACACAGGAGCACGGCCAGAAGCCGCCAGGTCAATGCGGCGAACATGCCGGCGCCTGATCCCGACAGGGCCCATTTGCCAGCGCGCATGACGAGGTCGGCCGCAAGCAGCGCATAAAGCAAGGACATCGCTGCCGGCGCAAGACCGCTCGCGGCCTTTCTACCGGCTTCGGCCATATCCTCGATGAACCGGCCCCATTCGAAGCCGAAGCGCCGCCCGGCGCGAATGGCACTGGCCTCCGCGACGGTATATTCCGGAGCGATGCGGCATTCGAGCACGCCCCGGTAGGTTCCCGCTTTCACCAGCGCATGATTGCCGGCAATGCCCTCATAGACGGAGCGTCCGGCCCCGGGCTCGCCGATGCGCGGCAGTGCGGCCCACACGCCGGCAATGCGGTTGGCAGTGGCGGCCGACGTGTCGCCCGCCCGGTATCCGGTCTCGCGCAGCAGGTGGAGCCCCAGCCGCTGCTGTGTAGCCGCATCGAAGGTCTCGCCGCGTGAGACGACGCCTGTATCGACCAGGCGCTTCAGCGTCGGTCGGACGATCTGGTAACGCCCAGCGGCCGACGAGACCGATCCGCCGCGCACGGTGCGGCGCTGCCAGGCGAGCACCTCGCCGACGCTCATCGTGGTGATCGGCCGCGGTGGTGCGATGCGCGCACCGTAATAGACCGTATCGAAGCCCCCGGGTGCCTCGAGCGATCCGATGAAGTCGAGCATGGTGGTCTCGTTGCAGGCGCGGGTCGGAAGAATGCCGGCCCCGAATAGCGCCAGTACCGCAACAATTCGCAACAGCGTCATCGCGTGGCCTTTGTTCGACCCACGGCCGGCAACATGAGGTCCCTTTCGATGATGACGTTCATGAAGCTGCCGGCCTTGACGCGAAAGCGCGGGGACCGGGCAAGCAGGCTGCCGACATAATCAGCACCCACCCTCTGTGTTGAATTGCCAAGCGCGCCGCTGATGGCGTTGGCAAGCGCACCCGTCTGGCTCTGCTGTTGGCCGATTCCTGTCGCGGCGGTCAGGATGGTGGTGGCGTTGCCGGCGAGGTCGAAGAGCACGGCCGCGCCAAGCGCCTCGAGGAAGCCCGTGGCGCGCCTGGCCTTGATGCCGCTCGCGCCGTCGGCACCCAGTGCGGAGAAATTGTCGAGCGCCACAGGTGTTCCGTCCGGCAGGCGCATCTCCTGCCAGGCGACGAACAGCCGTCGCTGCCCGCCACCCGCGCCCTGGCCGCCGGCAGCGCCCTGGCCGTAGACGCCGATGAGGCGTGAGCCGCGCGGGATGAGCAGATGGGTGCCCGTGCGGCTGTCGTAGACGTTGCGGGTGGTGCGCGCCCGCACAAGGCCCGGCAGGTCGCTGTCGATCGCCGATTCCAGCACCGCCGGAATGACGCTGCCGCGATAGAGCTCATGGCGCGGTACTTCGGCAGGTGTTCGAGCGGCAACGGCCGCCTGAGGACCGAATGCCGCATTCGTCAGCACTCCCGCCGGCGACGGAGCCCCGTCCGCAGACGGCGCACCGTTCGAATTGTTTGCCCTTGCCGCCTCGGCCGCCGCCTGCTGCTCTTCCTCGCGCTGGAGCGGCGGGGAGACCCGCCGTTGTTGAATGCGCGATGCGATATCGGCAACCGGTGGCGTCAGCGGGCTCTCATAGGCCAGCGTGCGGCGCTCCCGTTCCCGCTGGCCCGAAACTTCCGTGGGCGCCGCCACCTCGCTCACCGGCTCGTCAAGCGGAACAGGCTCGCCGGCAACCGGGGTGGTGTCGGCAATGGGCGGCGATGGCACAGGCTCGCCCACCAATTGGTCGGCCCGTTGCTCGATGCTGCCGGGGTTATCGAGCCCGGGCTCCTGCTGTTCGCCAAACATGGCGCTGCCGAGCGAGCTGAACATGTAACCGCCGAAGAGGCCGATGACCAGGGCAACCGTGACGGCAAGTGTCACGACGGTCCAGACAGAGGCCTTTTGAGGGCTGTTATCTTTCTCATGGCTTTCGTCGCTCATGGTTCCGCTTCCTGTTTACGGTCGCCTTGGTCATCGTCCGTCCTTTCCGTTGCTGGCGGTAATGGTTCTGGTGAAGGCGAGACTGGCGGCTCCGCCGCCCTTTCTGTGAATGCGAGCACAGCGCCGGCGAGCAGCAGATGAAGTTGCGGACAAGGCAAGCGAAGCGACGCCGTGCCAGGAACGGCGGGAGACCCGCCGGAGGTGACAGCGCGGGCCTGGCCTTCAAGCACCGCGGTGGCGAGGGCAATCGCATCAGCTCGGCTGAGCGGCCCGGCAATGGTCGTGGTGGTGGAGGATCCGTTGGAAACCGCATCATGTCCGCAGATCACCACTTCGCCCGCATCGTAGGCGTTCGGGTGGTCGCCGGGGCCGGACGGAACCATGACGGTGCCCGGTTCCGTCGTCAGGGCGACGGCCAGATGGCTTCGGGCGATCGTTGCGACGGGTCTGGCCTTGATGTTCATCGGCGATCCTTCTCGCGGTTTCACGTATCTAGCTTTCGTGCATCGATGTCCTCGATGATCATTCCGAAGGGGTTGTTGTTCAGCCACGCCGGGTCGGTGATGCGGCGCTTGCGCAGCACGAAGGAGCCGCGCCAGCGCGTTGTCTCGTCGACCTGGCCGGTGGCGCGTGGCCGTCGGCGCTCGGTCCATTCGACCAGCCATGTGCTGCCGCCGACGAAATTGACCGATGTGACCGCGACGTCGACCGTATCGGTCTCGGCGCGTGTGAGCGGCCGGGTCTCGATGGCCCATTGCCGCACCTTGCGGTCGGCGGCGGAGTTTTCCTCCAGGAAATACTGCAGGCGCCGGTAGCGCTGGCGCAGCACCACCGGATCGGAGGTGATGGAGCGCCAGTCGCTCACCAGGCCGGCGAGTTCGCGCCGCACGGCCACATCCGGCCAGTTCTCGATGACCTTTGGTGCCTGCACCGGCTGGACACGTCCCAGGTCATCGACGGCGACGATATAGGGGACGTATTCGGAGCGCACCGCCGCCCAGATGCCGAAGCCGGCGCAGACCGTTGCCACCAGGCTCATGACGATGGCCACCCGGAACCATCGCTCACGGTCATCGCGCAGCGTGCCCTGGCGCTCCTCGAGGGCGGCAAACGCCGCGGCGATCCGGTCCGGGCGCTGGCTGGTGCCGGGCGGGGAGCCCTGCGGTGAGGCGCAATCAGAATCAGCCCGGGGATCATCACGATTGGCGTCAGATGCGTCAGCGGTATCCGCCTCGGGCTCGTCGGCGGGACCCGCCGTTGTGGTGTCGGGAGAACCCGCCGTTGATCTCTGCGCGGAATCCTCCTCTCCGGCGGTTTTACCAAAGGCAAGCCCGGCGGCTTTGCCGCTGCTCCGGGCTCGTCGGTTACGGCCTGGCCGTCGGCCACGCCCCCCATTCGTCTTCTTGTTGGCCGCCCCGCCGGGCTTCGCCGATTCTGCGACATCGATAGATTCCCCGCCGCCATCCGTGCCGGAGGTGGTGTTTGTGTCGGGCTTTGCCGCCGCGGCCTTTTCCGGCAGGTCCCCGTCAGATCCCCCCGCCGTTCCTGGGCGACTTTGTCGCCCTTCTGGGTACGGCGTCGCGGTGCTTGCCCCCGGCGGGTTCCCCCGCCGTTCCTGCGGCACGGCGTCGCTTTGCTTGCCTCCGGCGGGTTTTCCGCCTGATACGGATTGCGGCATCAGTCATTCCCCCTTGTCGCTTTTGCAATCCGTTCCCGCAGGGCGCGCGCCGCTTCGGGCGTGAGCGCTTCCGTCGCCTGCATCAGCCCCTTGCCGGCGGTTCTGGCAGCAGTGCCGGCTCCGGCCCCCGCAGCGGTTGTCGCCGCCTTGCCGGCGGCAGCCCCACCCTTGCCGACAAGACCGGCGACCTTGCCGGCGATGTTGGCCGCCAGCCTTGCGCCGCTGCCCAGCAGAGCGCCACCGACGAAGCCGCCAACGAAGGACAGGCCCGCCGTTGCCTGGTTGCCGACAAACCGCGATCCGGACTCGGCCACCGATGAGCTGATATTGCTGACCAGTTGCTCCACGGATGACGGCAGCGAGATGATCAGCAGCGCGCCGATGACCTGCAACATGATCGTGCCCAGTGTCGCCTCGTAACCGGCCCCAGCGGCACTGCCGGCGGTCAGCGACGCGGTCAGTGTGTTGAGCGAGCTGTAGATGATCATCAGCGCCATCAGCTTGAGCGCCTTGCCGATCAGCAGGCGGATATAGGCGATTGCGGCGCTGCGCGTCTCCTCCAGCCCGGCAAGCCCCAGAACGATGATGCCGGCCAGTCCCACCAGGTAGATTTCCGCATAGGCGATGACCAGGAAGGCCACCGTCATGGCGGTGACGATCACCGAGATGATCGCGGTGATCAGATAAAGCCATGTGGCCGGCTCGAAGAACCTGATCGCCCCGACCCAGCCGATAGCCTGTTGTATTCCGCTGGTGACCAGGCCGCTTGCCGACGGTTTCTCCCCTGCACCGGCATAGCCCGCGAAGCGTGCAGCAAGTTCGGTCAACTGTTTGATCAGTTCCGGCACGAGCAGCGCCAGGACATAGACCATCGCCACGAAAGCGAGCTGGAAGAGCCAGGCCCCGAAGACCCGGTCGAAGGAACTCTCCTCGATGGCCCATCGGCCGAAGCGCATGACGAGATCTACGGTGAACAGGATCAGCAGCAAACCGCGCGCCGCCTCACCGAGATTGTCGCCGAGATGCGTCAGCGTCGACTCCATGCGGGCAATGGCCGCATCCACCGTGCCGCCGGCACCCTGGGCCAACGCCGGCTCGGCACACAACATCATCGGCAGGACCAGTGCCGGCGCGATCGCCGCGACCACGGGCAGAGCCGGCAGAGCGCGCAGCAAACGGTGTGCTCGCAGCACCCGCAGTGGGCGCCCCACCCGCAGTGCTCGCGGTACTCGCAGTCCATGCGCCGGGCAATGTCGCAGGATGGTGTCATCAAGAAGGTTCATTGATTGCTGTCTTTCACGTCCGTGTCCTGTCCAAGGCAAGCAAAGCGACGCCAGCGGCGGGAGAACCCGCCGGAGGCAAGCGAAGTGCCGCCGTGCTGGTTAACGGCGGGAGACCCGCCGGGCTTGCCTGTGGCACGGCGGAACCACTTGTCGAAGTCCTCGCGCAACGTCTGCGCATGCGTTGGTATTTCGGTCACGATAGCCTCCCCTTCATCGACCGATCCCGAAGATGTCGTTGAGGGTGCGCCCCTTCGCACCCCGAAGCAGTTCGAGCGTTTCGTGTACTTCGCGCTCATGCTCGCGCCGCGCTGCTTCCCGGCGGTCCATGTCGGCGAGCTGGCGGCCGAAGGCGATCGTGATGGTTTCGGACTGCATGGCCGTCAATGCCCGCAGGCTGTTCATTTGCCGGGCCATGGAGGCGGCGATCTGGTTGGCGCCCTGCAGCACCTGCATCTGGCCGGTCTCGGTACCGAACCTGGCCGTGATGCGGTCGATCAGCCGACCTTCGCTTTCAGCGTCCTTGAGCGTCATGCCGGCGCCGCGCAGGCCGGTTTTCATGGTGGCATGCCAGCGGTTGTTCCATTCGGAGTAGCTCTCGGCGGCCCGCGTCCGGTCGAGGCCGCGCCGCTCGAACAGCGGATCGGTGATCAGCGCCGAGCGCAGGAACTGATCGAGGCTCTTGCCTGAACTGGCGATGGAACCTGCGGCGGTGGCGATATTGCGCAGTTTCATGATGCTTGAAAGCGCGCCCTTGAGATGTTGCTCGGGCAGCGACTTTATATTGCGCAGCATGATCAGGTAGGACTTGATCTGCGTCTGTAATTGCTCGAGCTGGGCGACGAGGCTCTGCGCCTCTTTCGACAGGATCTGGCCCTCCAGGCCGACGATTTTGCCGAGCTGGGCATTGTTGAGAAGCTGCGTCCATTCCGTCGCGACGCCACTGACGCCGCCGGCGGTCGCCCCCTGGGGCTGGCCGAGGCTCAGAGCGGCCGCCAGCACGACAACCGCCCACGGGCGCGTTGCGGCTGCGCGCGCCATTCGGTTTTCGGGCCGGCTGTCGGTCCGGTTATTCGGCTGCTTCCTGCGGGTCATCCTGCGCCTCCTGCCCATTCTGATCATCCTTTTGGGCGACACGCTTTTGGGCGAAACGGCCCTGCGAAGCCTTGTCCCGTTTTGCTGCAAGAGTGCCCGCAGTGGGCGCCCCACCCGCAGGGGTTTCCCGCGTCTCTTCGTCCGCGCCCATTTTCTCAAACGCATGGTCGAGGCCCTCCTTCCAGAAATCGGGGTGGGGACGCCCACTGCGGTTGTTGCCTGCTTCCGCCGCGCGCCGGCTGTCCCTGGCGCTGGTGCGCCCGATGATCGACAGGCCCAGATGGCCGATCGGAAAGGACAGCACCCGCCGGCCTTGCGGCTGTGTGACGTAATAGTCGCGCTTCGGCCGCATGCGGGCGATCTGGGCGATTTCCGGGACGGTCAGTCCGAGCGCGCGATAGTGCTCGAAACTCGATTCCGTCTCGGCCTGGGCGTTCGGCAGGTAAATTTTCGTCGGACAACTCTCCATCAGATCGGAGGTCAGTTCCGAGCGGATGGCATCGGTCAGTGATTGTGTCGCCATGAGAACGCTGACATTGTTCTTGCGCCCCTCCTTCAGCCAGGAGCGGATGCGCTCGGTGAAGAGTTCATGGCCGAAGAAACTCCAGGCCTCGTCGAAGACGACGAGGGTCGGGCGACTGTCGAAGCGGCGTTGGACCTGGGCGAAGATATAGTCAAGCGAGAGCACCCGCACGATGTCCTTTGCCTCCAGCAACGCATGGGTCTCGAAGACGCTGAATGCGGGCTGATCGCCGCTTGCGGAAAGTGCATGATGCCTTACGGCCTGGCGCTGGTCGGCCGACCCGCCTTCTTTATCGTCGGCAAAGCCGCCTTGGTTATCGGCGGCCGACCCGCCGTTGTGTTGGCGGGGGGACCCGCCTTGGTTACTGGCGGCAAAGCCGCCTTGCACGGCGTCGCTTTGCTTGCCTTTGTTGAACAGCAGGTCCTGCGAGAACAGCTGTCCGTATGGTCCTTCCCCGACGAATTCGTTCAGCGCATTTCGCAATTGCCTGAACTGCACGTAGGAGAGCAGCCCGTCGATCGCGGGTCGCTCTTCCAGTCTCCAGCTGTTGTTGACGGCCTTGTGCAGGTCCTTGAGCATTTCGTCGTCGGGTTCGACCCCTTGCATGCGCACCAGAGTTTCGACCCAGTTGATGGCCCAGTCCCTGCCGAGTTCGTGCATGTGGGCGAGCGGTGCGATGCCGGCCGGCCCGTCGCCGCCGGGTTCCATGAAAACGCCGCCCAGTGCCGCGCAGGCGTGGGCGATGGAGCGCTGGCGGTCGAAATAGATCACCTGTGCGTTGGGGTAGCGCAGGAAGGCGGCGGCCAGCAGTCCCAGCAGGACGGATTTTCCGGCGCCCGTCGGCCCGAAGATGAGGCCGTGGCCGAGGTCGCCGCAATGCAGGTTGAAATTGACCAGTTCGCCGGTCTGGGACCTGGCCCGCAGCAACGCCGGCGTACCGGGCTTCATCAGCGGCGACGGGTTGGTGGGTTCGCCCCGCCAGAGCGAGCGCAGCGGCATCAGGCCGGTGACCGCGTGGGCGCTGATCTCGAAGGCGCGGACATCGTGGTCCTCATGGCCGGGCAGCATCGCAAGCAGCGCCGGCAGGAAATTGACCGTCTCGCGCCGCAGTTCCAGTCCGCAGGCACGCACGGCGTTGGTGAGCTGGCGCACCGCCGGGCCGATCTTGTGGTCCTCATCGTCCGGTTCGCCCGTGACCAGCATGTAGGTGTTGTATTGCCCATAGGCGGTCTCGCCGCTCGACACCCGATCGAGCGCGTCTTCGAGGTTTTCCGCCGCCCGGTCCTGGACGCGGTCGCGCCGGCCCTCGTTCTCGCCGATGATGTCGGCGCCCATGTCGGCAGCACCCTGGCGCAGGTATTTCTGTTTCCTGCGGGTGCGCTCGCGCATGGTGATGGGCGACAGGGCTCCGTAGGTGACGACCCAGGTGAATTCCAGCGGCAGCGACTGGACTTGCGCCAGCGCTCCGGTGTTGTCGCCTTTTGCGTGGTAGCCCCTCAGCGTCATCAGCCCTGTCGGCCGGTTGTCGATACGGCCGGGGCCATGGAAGTGCTGTTGTTCCAGATCGATATCGATCAGATGATCGAGCGGCAGGGGCAAGGCCGCGGGATCGATGCGCACCGGCCGTTCCGGCAGGCCGAGGATGGAACACAGCGAGCCGGTCAGGGAGCAGCTTGTCCATGGCGCCCCGAAACGCCCCTCTTCATCCATGCGCACGGGCCCGAGGCGCCGCAGGCCGAGCACGCCGCCCAGCCGGTCCTCGAGCGTCCTGCAGGCGTCCTCGAAGTTTGCCGACGTTGCGGCCGTGATGGCGGCCATTCCGGTCGCCTGCGAGCGGTGGTAATAGAGCGTGATCGTGTCCGTCCACAGATAGCCGGGTGTGGAAAGGACCGCCTCCTGCTCCATGAACATCGCCGCAAGCGCCTGGTCTGCGGCGGTGTTGCCCAAGGCAAGCCCGGCGGGTCTCCCGCCGTTAACCAGCACGGCGGCACTTCGCTTGCCTCCGGCGGGTTCTCCCGCCGCTCTTTGTACGGCGTCGCTTTGCTTGCCTTGAGCGCCGCCGTGCCGGCCGATATCACCGTCAGGTTTTCCTGACGCATCACCGTCAGGTTTTCCCGACGCATATCCGGCGGTCTTGCCGCCACCGTAAACCCCCCGGCTCGTGTCCGTGCCGGGCTTCCATTTGCGGCGCTTGCGCACCAGGCGCAGGGCCTCGCCCTCCTCGAGCGAGGAAAGACCGTCGGCCAACTGGTCCTGCCAGGCCTCGATTGCCACCTCTTCCATGGTCTCGGTGTCGATGCCGGTCACCTCCCAGCCGGCGATCAGGCTGCCGTCGCGACAGCCGATCACGCCGGGCGCGACCAGCATCTCCCAGTTGACCACGTCGAAGGCGGTGCGCGCCTTGCCGGACCCTTTGAACGCGTTACGGCGGGGAAACCCGCCGGAGGTAAAGATCCCGCTCATGATGCGCCTCCGCGCCGACCGGACGCCGGCCGCGTGGAATAGGTGTCCGGGTTGAGATGCTGGATGCTGATCGGTCCCTCGGCGATGACGCCCGTCCGGACCGGCCGATAGGAGCGTGCGATGCGCAGGTCGCCGCCAAGCGTCGCCACGGCCGACACCGTGACGCCGTCCCCGGCGGCAAAGCCGCCGTTGTCGAGCGGCGCCAGTTCGATGTCGAGACTGACGCCGGCATGCTGTTGAGCTTTGTTGATGCTCGGGTCTCCTGCCGCCTTCTGGTCGATGCGGAAGCCGGCAAGGCGCAGGTAGTTGAGCGCGTGATGCTCGCAGGGGCTGGATCGTGTCGGGGCGACGATCACCGTGCGGCGCAGCGACACGGTATCGTGGATGGCGCGCGCCAGATCGTAGCCGATGGCGCAGGCCTGCGCCTCGCTGACAACGGTTTCATGCTTGCCTGAGCCTTTGAACAAGCCTTTCCAGGCACCGTCGTCGTGGCCGTCCGTGGCGCAGCCGGCCATGAGCAGGCTCAGCCACACGGCGCATGAGATCAACACAGCGGGTCGCGTCATCGGCCGGTCCTCCTGATGCGCACGCGGCGCTTGCCGGCCTGCAGCCACATGTCGCGGATCACCCGGTCAGCGACAAGCCGCGTTCCGCCCGCCTCCACCCGCGTGTTGAGCACCTTGTTTTCTTCCGACCGACCCGGCACCAGCGCCGGCAGCGGACCGCTATAGGACGGTCGCAGGTCGATATAGGTCTGCTTGCCGTCGCTGTAGACGCGCACCGGCCGGAACGGGGCGTTGCCGGTCACTCGAAAGCCGAAATCGAGCTTGCTTGCCTCTGTCAGCCCGGACGCCGTCTCAACACCGTTGCGTTCCAGCGCCTGTTCGCGCTTCCTTGCCGCGGCCGCCTTTGCCGCCGCCACCCGCCGCGCCTCGTCGGCCTTTCTCGCCTTGCGGTCGGCAATGCGCTGCTTCGCCTGTTTGGCCACCGTATCGGGATAGGTGAACGACAGGATCGGCGTATGCACGCTGTCATCCCCGGCGGCTTTGCCCAAGGCAAGTGAAGCGCCGCCGTGCCCGCCGCTGCCTCCGGCGGGTCCTGCCGCCGAATTGACCAGGTTGATGGTGTAGAGCCGCCGGTCGGTCGGGATGATCAGGTTGGTCATGCCCGCATCGTCGGAAGGCTTGATCTCGAACACCATGGTTTCCGGATCGTCGCCCTGAACCTTGGCCGTCACCTGCCAGCGCACCGTATCGCCCCAGGACGGCGTGTCGGTCAGGTGTTCGCCCGGCTCCAGTTCGATGGTGCACACGAACAGCGGCGCACAGAAGGCCGTCGGGATCGATGCCCCGAAGACGGTGACGACACGACCGGCTTCGCCAAGCACCACAGGCCCGGCACGTTTCTCCCAGCGCTCCGAGACCTCACGGGTGCGCTGCGCCTGAGGCCGGGCTGCGGGTCCTTCATCAGGAGCAGTGTTCGATCCGGACGGCGGCACTCGCATCGGATCCGTCTGCCCATCCGCCTCCGGGTCAAGCGCGCCCAGCACCCACGCGCGAAAGCCCAGATCGGTCGCGCCCGTGCGCACCGCCTCCTGCCAGCGGCGACGCACGTCGACCAGCGGATCGGGTGAAGCGTTCTCCGGCGGGTTTACGGTGGCCACATCCGGCAGCGGGGCCTGCTCGACCTGCCCCGCCTCGCCGGATGTCATCTGCGATTGCGGTGCCTGCGCCGGTGTTGCTGCCGGCACCAGGGCGATGCACAAGACAACAAACGCCCTCAAAACCGTCACGGTGCGGGCATTGTGGACATTCCACCTGGAGTGGACATTCCACCTGTCGCTTTCCTGCGCACGGCGACGCAAGAGGCGGACAACCTGCCGGGCTTGCCAGTTCTGTACACGCAGGTGCTTTGCCAGCCTCATGCAATGCCCTCCGTCCGGGCGTCTGACCGCGTTACGATCGCGTCACGCGCCATCCTGCGCCTGCCGGCAGCCCTGCGACGGAAAGTCCACAGGACCGTCAGTCCGATGCCCGCCAGCACGAAGCCGATGGTTATCAGCCAGCCATGGTCCATCGGTGAGCAAAGCGGTAATGCATCCGGCCCAGCGAATTCCTGCGTCAGGCAATGGAATGGCGCTGTATCACTCGCGAGACGAAGGACCGGTTCGGCTTCGCCGATCGGCAAATCGGCCGCCCGGTCGGCCCCGAACAGGTTCTTGATCACGGTGCTGGCCAGGATGACGATGGCGCCGGCGACGACGACAATCGGCATGCGCCGCGCAAACCCTGAAAACTCACCGCCAACCGACAGCGCTCCGACCGTGACAACCAGCGCAATGATCACAACGCCATAGGCGAAGGGCCCGACCATGAAGTCGACAAACTTCAACAGCGGTGAATCCGTCCCGAACATCTCGTCCGCGGCCAAGGCCGGTTCGGCTGCAATTGCCAGCAGAGTGGTGAGAAGAACCACGGCTACAATCAGCAGAACCAGCATCATGACGAACGCCGCTGGAAGACGCAGGACAGGAAGCATGCGGCGACCGGGCTGTACGGGGCGGCCGAAGTGCAAAAGCAAAACCGCATAGATAAAGCGAAACGGGCCAAGACCCGCCGGGTTTTCCAGCCGACTATACGGCTGGGCTGGTCTCACTTCAGGTCTCATGGGAATACACAACCTCCATGGTTCGTGCGCTAACGGTGGGGTCTCCTGACACCGCCGCGAGGGATCCTGATGATCCCGCAGCCCGGTTCATCCACGGCAGGTTTTCCTGCCGTTCCAGGCACGGCGGCAGGTTTCCCCGCCGCATGGTGACGATTGTTTCGACGATCGGGCGGTGGCGACCGCGACGCAGGAAGACGATCATGTCGAGACTTTCCATCAGACGTTGCGTCGGATCGCTTGCCATCACCTCCGTCGCCAGCATCTTCAGCCGCGGCACCACCTCGGCGGCCGAGTTGGCATGCAGCGTCGTCAACCCGCCCGGATGGCCGGTGTCCCACGCCTTGATCAAGGTCATAAGCACCGCGCCCTCGCGCACCTCGCCGACGACAATGCGGTCCGGCGCCAGCCGCAGCGTCGAGACCAGCAGCCGGTCCATCGCAACGTCCTCGGACGACCGCAGGCCGAGCGTGTTCTTCAGCGGCACCCTTATCTCGGGCGTGTCCTCGATGGTGATCAGCCGCGTCTGCGGTTCGATCCGTGCCAGATGATCGAGACAAGCATTGAGCAGCGTCGTCTTGCCACTGCCGGTGGCGCCGGCGATCAGGATGTTGCGCCGATCGGCAATCGCCTCCGACAGGAGGCGTCGGGGGGACCCGATGGGGATCAGATGGGAGGTTTCGCCGGAAGCGGCCACACTGGTGGAAGCATCCACTCCGGGGCTGGCGCTCTCCGGCAGGTTTTGTGCCGCCACCAGCGTCAGGTCTTCCTGACGAACCAGCGTCAGGTCTTCCTGACGAACCCGTGTCGGGTCCACCGCCGAAGGCATGTCTCCAGTCGAAGCCTGGTCTCCTGCGGGCGCCTTGTCCGGCCCGAGAAAGTCTTCCAGCGAAATCACCTGGTCGCGATGCCGGCGGATCGAAAAGGCCGGAGCCTCGACCACCGGCGGGATCAGTGCTTCGATGCGATGCGCCGTGCCGGGAATGCGGCCCGACAGGATCGGCCGTTCGGCAAGGATGCTGGCCTGCGACCAGGTCGCGCACCAGCGGATGAAGCGCTCGGTCACGGCCGGATTCATCAAACTCCACATCTCAGGCTCCTGGCCGAAACGCTCGACCCAGACCTTGTGGTCCGCATTGACGCTGATCTCGACCACATCCGCCTGGTCAAGCAACTGCGCCAGCGGTCCCAGAATGTCGGCAATGGCCGTCGCTACGGGCGGCTCTTCGGCTCTGGCGGCGCTTCGCATGGGATCTGTGGTCACAGTCCGCACCCCCCTTTGCATTCCAGCAGCCATCCCTGGCCACGCTCCTCGGCCGTCGACAGATCGACCTCGGGCAACGGTTTTCTCGATCGGTGCAGATACTCGGCATGTTTCATCTCGGGCAGGACCTCCTGCCCGTTGGGCGTGTCGCGGATCAGCGCGTCGATCCGGCAGGCCTCGGCCCATGCCGGACGGTCCGGATTGAGCCGGCCCCGGCATGATTTGGCACATTTCGATATTTGCCGCCCGGGCTTGCCTCTCCGGCATCCGGCGGGGCGGAGACCCTCGTAACCGCCCCGCCGCCGGCCATGATGGGGAGTGAAGACACCATCATGGCAGATGAAATACCCGCACACGCCACGGCCGATCCCGATGGAGGCAAGCGAAGCGCCGCCGTGCCACAGGAGCGGCGGGGGAACCCGCCGGGGGCAAGCACCGCGACGCCGTGCCCAGAAGGGCGACAAAGTCGCCCGGGAACGGCGGGGAAACCCGCCGGAGGCAAGGACGCAGTATCCGTCAGGCACACCGCCGGGATATTTGTCGCTGAATTCTTGCAGGACCGCGCCGTTCTTGACGCTGCCTGTCTTGAAGCGGCCCCGGGTGCATGCGATGGTGCCTGCCATGCGCCGCATCACCCGCATCGACGTCGATCTCGCCCGCCCGCCACACATCCTGTACTGCGAGCGCATGCCCTTCGTGGTGCTGGTCGGCGCGGTGGTCTTCGTCACCGTCGTGTTCTTCGGCATCACCTTCCACGGGCTGATCGCGGCCTTCATCCTGATGGCGACCGGCGTCGGCGTGCTGCGGCAGCTGTTCGCCCACGACCCGCACTTTTTCGCCGTATATGTGAAGGCGCTCAAATACCCGCGCCGCCTTCCGGCCGTGCCGGATGCGCCCATGCCGGACTTGCCTTTCATTGGATATGCGGACCGCCCACGCATCAGCGGGTCCCTCCGCGCCAATCCCAGGGCGAGATAAAGTGACCACCCCAGATGCCTTCACCTGCTGCCTTGGCCCGTTCCTCCGCCTCGACATAGGCGTCGCTGTAGCGTCGGTCAGCGACAGCAAAACCGGAACGGACCATTAAGCCGCCAAGATCGCGTTCCTTGACGGAACAGGTCGCGACGATACGCGAATAACGATCCCTGTCGCGCTGCCGGCAGGAAACCGGACGGCCGTCAATCAAACGCCGCAGTATCTGCGTGGCCAATTGCCCGCACCGATATTCGCCAACGGTGTCATTCTCGCAGGTCTGGTCTGCCTCCGGCGCATCAACTCCAAAGAGGCGGACGCGTTTACCTCCGATTGCGAGTGTGTCGCCGTCGATCACCTCCGGCGTTCTCTGCGCGTCCAATGCTGTGGAGCCGGTTGTCTGAGGATGGGAAATCGTCCGCACACCCGGCAGACCGCCCTCTTGAGCATCGGCACGCAGTGGCTGGATGGCGAATTCGCCGAACAGCGCATATAGGCCGATGCCGACAAGCGCCAGCACCGCAATGGCCAGATCGGCGTCCTTGAGGTGCGGTCTCATGCAAACCCCCATGACAACAGGTCAAGCCAGCCCCGGCCGGTGATGTCGACAAGCGCATTTCCGAACCGTGGAGCTTGCGCGCCGGGCGCATCGGGAAGGAAGGCGGAGAAATGTCGCCACAGCAGCAGCGGAACCAGTGTGGCCATTTCGCGCAGCCCCGCCGTCAAGCCCGAACGGAACAGACGCGCGCCGATCGGCAGGTTGCGCAGGACGAGCATTGCCGAGCAATTGCCCCACCACGAAATGATCAGCGCCGTCAGCATCGCCGGCGAGGTGCCCGCGAGCGCGAACATGGTGGGTGCCAGCACGATCGTGTCACGGCCCATGAGCGCCGGCCTGAAGGCGCGGGCAATGAAGCAAAGGATGCAGGCGGCCGCGCCGGCGAAAAGGCCGTCGATGAAGCCGTTTGCGCCGGCGGTGGCGGAAGCGAGGGTCAGCCCGGCCAGCGCCAGCAGCGCACAACCCCGGAAGCTGGTCCGGTTCGTGCGCATAGCCACACGCACTATCCAGGCCGCCGCGGACAGCGCAATGAGGCCGGGCAAGAGCATTTGCAAAGGCGACAACGGTTCGCTCATGATGGTTTCTTTCGGCCACTGATTTCGGTTCCGCCGGTCGCCTCGGATGGATTGTGTCTCCACGGCTCGGACGGGCGCCTGGGAGGCGTGAATCCGGCATGCGGCAATGCGCTATGTCCGGTGCCGGAGACGCCGACAATCGCCCTGGCGCGTCGGACTTCCCGCTCGAGCTGTTCGGCCGACAGGTCCTCGACGGACAGCCGCTCCATCTGGGCGAAGAGATGGTTGTTGAGATCGCTAAGACGGTTTTTCATGTCTCCCCCGGAGCACATGGCGGGGCGGAAACCCTCGTAACCGCCCCACTCGTGCCTTTCATGATGGGGCGTGACGAAACCATCATGGAAGATGAAATACCCGCACAAGCCACGGCAGGACCCAATGGAGGCAAGCGAAGCGCCGGCGTGCCACAGGCAAGCACCGCGACGCCGTGCCCAGAAGGGCGACAAAGTCGCCCAGGAACGGCGGGCTACTCGGCGTCGCTTCGCTTGCCTTGGGGCAAACCCGCCGGAGACAGCGACGCATTGTCTGCCGGGCACAACGCCGGGAAATCCACCGTTGACGCCGCGAATTGCAGTGCGCCATGAGTGATGGGTGAATTCGCCGACCACCGCATGAAGCCCTGTACCAACCAGCACGAGCACCACGACAGCCAAGCAGACATCCCTTGCACGAAGCCTCATACCAGCCCCCCATGAACCGGCAAAACCGCAACGCCCGGGAAAATGTGGGCAGGGACACTCAGCAAGCCGGACGGCTGTGTGAAGGTCTGCCAGTGACGCCACACCATGACCGGTACCAGCGCGACCATCGCCGGCAGGGCCGCCGGAAAGGCCGAGTGGAACAGCCGCTTGCCGCGCCGCAGGCTGTAGACGCCCGATGTCAGGGCGCAGAAAGCGAGGAACAGCACCATCAGCACCGGCATCAGGGCGGTTCCGGTCACCGTGCCCATGCTGGCCACCAGCACGATGTCGC
The DNA here is from genome assembly GCA_963921345.3 of Rhizobiaceae bacterium. GTDB lineage: Bacteria > Pseudomonadota > Alphaproteobacteria > Rhizobiales > Rhizobiaceae > Hoeflea_A. The sequence goes on from OZ001229.2 coordinate 162,667, forward strand.
CGCGTCCAAGACGCGAAGGCATGAACACATGGACAAGGCCTGTCGCGACCCCGGCGACAGCACCCGCGATCAGGCCATCGACAACGCCTGTCAGGCCGCCACCTGCCGCCGCGAGCCCCAGCCCGGACAGCGTCAGGACCCCGCAGCCGGCAAAGCTGATCTCGAAGGTTGCCATATCCTCGCGCAGGATCCACAGCGCGGCAAACACGCAAAGCAGGCCGTGCAAAAGGATCGGCAGGATCTGGGCAAGCGCCACAGGTTGGCTCATCACTGCCCCCGCCGATCACGGTTCTTGTTTCCGGTGACCGGCCCTGGCGATCCTGTCGCGTCCGGAGCGGCGGAAGCGGCTCGATCTGTCATTCCCGGGCGGCTTTCGTACGCGTGTTCCTCAGCGCCTGGCGACTTGTCTGGACAACCCCGCGCGCCATGATCCCGGGGGATCAATATGGTTGCCCGTGGCCACTCAGCCTTGTCGCGCGGCAACCAGGATGGCGGACGCATGATTTCGCGCAGCAGCAAGCCAAGCACCGTGGCCGGTTCCGACTTGCCGCTTTCGTTGAACGCCTCGCTCATCGGCCGATCCGTTCCGCGCATGATCTCGCGCAACAGCGCGCCAAGCACCGTGGCCGGGCTCCCGTCATCGCTTGACCTTGCGGATCGTTCTGCGCTTGCCGAGCGCCGCGAATGCAGCGCCGTGACATCCTCATCCGGCAACTGGTCGCTCAACATGATGCACAAGTCCGACACCACCCCCTCTTCTGTGGAGCCGGGGAGCCAGCCCGATTTGCAGGCGATCTCCAACGGCCGCCGACCGCTGTCGTCATAGCCGACGCTGATTTGAATTCGGTAGCCATGCCAGTTCAGGCAGCGGATCTCGCAAAGCCGTTTCCCGCCGTTTCCCGATCGTTGCCGCCGCCTCGCCTCCGGCGGGTTCACCCCCAGATCCTATGAGGCGGGGAGCAGTAACCGGTGCTACGGTTTCGGTTTCAACGCGAATTGGAGAAAGCAGATGCAAAATACATCCACTTTGAAAACCGCAGCACCGGCCGCTGCAGAACATAACACGATCTACGTTTCCGTCGAGGTCAGCCGGAAAAGCTGGGTGATCGGCCTGAAGAGCCCGCTCAAGGACAAGATCGGCATTTACACGCTCGGTCCGGCCGATGTGATCGGTCTGAAAGAGCTGATCGAGAAGCAGCGAGCCAAGGCACAGCGCACCCTCGGCCACGCCGTGCGGGTCGTTTGCTGCTATGAAGCCGGCTACGAGGGCTTCTGGCTGGCACGCTGGCTGGACAAGGAGATGGGGATCGAGACGATCGTGCTGGATCCGGCAAGTCTTCTGGTCAATCGCAAGGCCAAGCAGCGCAAGACGGACCGGATCGACGCACGGAAGATGGTGCGAGCCTTGCTGGCTTTCGACCGCGGCGATGCGGAAGTGTTGAGCCGGGTTCGCGTGCCGAGTGTCGACGAAGAGGATCGCAAGCGCCTGCTTCGCGAGCGAAAGCGTCTGGTATCGGCGCGCACCTCGCTGACGAATTCGATCAACGGGCTTCTGAAGCTGCACGGTATTTTCGATCTCAATCCCGGAAACAGGGATTTCGCGGCGCGATTTGCCAAAGCGACGACCGCATACAGCACGGCATTTCCGCGGCGAGCGCGCCAGGAGATCGAACGTCTTTTGGAGCGGCTGGCTCTCGTGCGCAAGCAGATCGCCGCGATCGAGGCCGAGCGTGACGCCATTGCGCGTGCAGGAGCGAAATTGTCGCCCTCGGATACGGCCGAGGGCAGCGACGAACAGGCAGCGGCGACGATCGCTGCACTGGCACAGTTGAAGGGGATCGGCGAGAACGATGCGACGCTGCTGGCGCACGAGGTCTTGTACCGCGATTTTCGCAACCGCAAGGAGATTGCGAGTTGGGCCGGCCTCGCGCCGGCGCCGTATTCGAGCGGCGACAAAGAACGCGACCAGGGACTTGGCCGCGACGGTCCAGCGTGGATCCGGGCCAATCTCATCCAGATGGCCTGGCGCTGGGTGCGATATCAGCCCGGCAGTGATCTTGCCAAATGGTTCGAGGAACGTACCGCTGGCGGATCCCGGCTGACGCGGAAGATCCTGATTGTGGGTGTGGCCCGCAAATTGCTCATCGCGCTTTGGCGGCTGTCGCAGACCGGTCTCGTGCCGTCCGGTGCCACGCTGATGCGCACCTGAACCGAAAAACTCCCTTTTCAGCCTGCTCGCGGCCGCGAGCAGGGCTGGGACCGGGTGATGTGTGACCGTTGCTTGCTTGGGCTCAAAAAAGCCGCCCCCGAGTCGGGTCCCATCTCCGGAACGTGACGCCCGCAGGAAGCGGGATTGGGGGCCGACAGCAAAATGACTGTCGCCCGTATACAAGGTGAGCTTCGCACGACGCAGCTGTAATAAAGGCGTTCCGACCTGGTCGCAGTAAACAAAACAAGGATTTGAGAAATGCGATGAATTCAAATTCAACCCCCTTGACATCTCAGGCCTCATACAAGGCAAGCCCGGGCGGCTTTGCCGCCCTTCTCCGCACGGCGTCGCTTCGCTTGCCTTGTGCGACGCCGTGTAGCCCGCCGTTGGCTTGCCATCGCCACGACCTGTGCCCGCACCTGCAAGACCGCTTCATCGCTTCTCATGCCATCATTCCCTCGTGTTCGGGGTTCACGTTCTGTGCGCCATCCTGGGTTTTCGCAGCCTCGGTTGCTTTCCGTCGGTTTGCAGATGCTCCCGATGTCATTGATCCCCCTCCCCGGCAGGTCTCCCGCCGTCCTCCTCCCGGTACATGCCGTTCAGACGATCGCAGAAGGGCGCCAGCGGTGTCTTGAGGCAGGACGATCGCGGCCGCCGCAGACGTCGCGCACCGTCCGGATCGGTCCTGGCGGCCGCCAGAAGCCGCGACTGCCAGTCGGCCAGGCGGCCGAGTTCGGCGATCTCGCCCTCCAGTCGCAGGATTGCCGCCTCCAGCGCCCGTAGCGTCTCGCCATGCCGCGTGGCGTCGTGACGGGCATCGTCCTGTGCGGGCAGATCACTGGCAGGGAAACCCGCCGCTACGCCAGTTCGTTCTCCAGCCGATGCATCGGCGGATGTTGCCGCAGTCCCGTCTTCGAAGACGGTTGCCGACACCGTATCGGCACTGGCGCCCTGGCCGCGTCCGGCTGGTTCGTCTTCGCCCTGCACCAACTGGACAAGCCGCGTGCGATCGGCCTTCGAAGCAGGTCCTCCACCGCGGGCTGGCCCGGTTCCGCTTGCTTTGGGGACGGGAACCGGGCCTTCCGCCAACAGCGCCGGTAAGGACCGCTGCGGATCTGAAAATGCCAAGGGTGCTGCGAGCACTGCGGGTGCTGTGAGCACCGCGGTACAGATGGCAAGCGAAATCGTGGCGGCAAGCGATGTCCCGGCGGCGCGGCCAGGCAAGGCTGGCCCGGCCGCCGGGTCAGGCCGCCGCGGATCCGCAAGGCGGTCACCATAAACCCGGTGACGGCGTGAGGATTGTGTGCCGGTCGTCAGCATCCGCTGCACCTTCCCCGTTCGATGACCAGGTTGCCGATGCGGGCGTTGTTCGCATTGACCGTGCCGGTGGTGACGCCCGTGGTCGTCACGGTGGCCGCCTTCAGGTCCTGGCGGATGGTCATGGCGGGCAGGGTGACGTGACCACCACCGCCACTTCGGTTTCGTTCCACGGCCATCGCCCCGGTGACGGTGAGCCCGCCCCGGACCGTCAGCGGTCCGTCAATGCGTGTCGTAACGATCTCGCCGGCGCTGATCCGGCCGGCCCCGGTGATGGACCGGCCGCCCATGTTCAGGTCGGTCTCCATGCGGTTGAGTTCGGGACGGCCGGGAACGCGTGTGCGATGCAGGTAGGGATCGCCCGCATCGGCCGAAACCTCGCGGATGGCCACCATGTCGCCTGGTGCCGCCACCGCCCGGTTCTGCCGTATCCATGGCCCGAGATCGAAGACGAGCGCCGGACCGATGACACTCGGGCTGTCGTTCCACATGCGCACCATGCCGACGGCGAAAACCCCGTCACCGGCGGTCGGGATCGGAACGGGATCGACAAGTCCCCCGGCAACGGCCACCATTTGCGCCCGTCTTGTGCCGGTGCTGCGGACCCACAGCCTGATCGAGCGGTTCCTGTGCGGTGTCTTCGCATCCGGCCACAGTGCCGGAGCTGTCACCTCGTCCGTGATGTCACGAGGCCTTGCCGCCCGTGCGATTTCACGGCGGTTCTGCAGCAGCCATGTGGCGCCGGCGTCGGCCCATGCGCTGAGCACCCGGCCTTCCGCCTGGCTGATCCTACGTTCCACCCAGCCATCGAAGACATGGCCGGCTGTGGTGCCGAGCACGATCAGCACGCCAAGCGCCAGCATGCTGTCGATCAGACCGAGGCCGCACCGTGATCGCCGTGGTCTGGAGGTCGCGCGTTTCGTGTGTGTTGGCGTCTCAGGAGCCATTGGTACCCCTTCTCCTGCCGCGGCAGCGTGCCTGCGGCCGACAACGGCCGACCGACAGGGTGTCGACGCCACGCTGTGGCCCGGGGCCGCTCAGCGTCAGACGCCCGGCCCGTCCGTGTGCATCGAGCCATCCCGTCACGTCGAGCCGGCTGTCGGCGCGGCCGACGGCCGAAAGCCGCCTCCTCACGTCGATGCCGCCGGCGACTTCCGCGCTTTGGGCCCGCAGGTGGCTTGCGCCAACATCGCCCTCGACCGTCAGTTTGCCGGTGACGGTCGCGACAGAGCCGCCGCCCTTTGCCGGCGGGACAAGGAGCGGCGTTTCGATACCACCGTTCCCTGTCACGCTGATTGTCTGGATCCCCGAGATCCCATGACCATTCATGACCAGGTCCGTCCCCATGGCGGGCGGTGCGAAGCCCGCGCGCGGCGCGCGCAGCACCAGGCCCTCATTGATGCCGGCCAGCGGCGCGGCGAAGACGGCAATGGCCCGGCCGGGGTCGGTGCCGGCGCTCTGGCTGTTGACGTCACAGCCCGGTCCGCCGAAATCGGTCGCGGCAAGCTTCCCGGTTCCCCGCAGCGCTTTTCGCGCCAGCGCTTCGGCCCGCCTGGCGGCGGCGTCCGAAGACGCCAGCGCCCGGCAAAGTCCGGCCAGCAATAGGCGCTCGTTGCCCGTGATGGCGGCATGCGCGTGGATGACGAGGATGCCATGGGCGCGCATCAGCGCGGGATCGTTGTCGGGATTGTTGGCCTGTACACGCTGATTGGCGATCACATACTGTGCCAGGAACCCGCGCGGCGCGGACGCCCACGGCGCACGATGCGCCAGCAACCCGTTCGACGGATTGCCGGTATTGCGGTGGGAGGACCCACCGGTATTGCCCGCAAGCCGCGCGGAGCCCACACCGGGCAGGCGCAAGCCGCCCTTGTCCTGCGCCTCGTGCAGCCAGAAATGCAGCGCCCGCGCCTCCTGCCGCGCCCAGCGGTCGAGCCTGTTGATCTGCGCATCGCGCAGCCGCAGCGCTTCCGACTGCGCGAAGCCGACAAAACCCGCCGCCAGTCCGAGTGACAGCAACAGCGTCGCGGTCAGTGCCGACAGCCCCCGCTTGCGGCGGCGGGCTACACGGCGTCGCGTCGGCCCGGGATGGATCGTTCGGATTGGGCAGGACATCATTGAGGGGCTCCCGTCACCATCAGCTGAACCGCAGCACGAAGTTGCCGCCCGCCGATCGCGCGCATTGGGTATTGATCTCGGCTGGCGTATCGACGTTGCGGCGGGGCGTTCCGGCCGACCCGAACTGCACGGCGGCGAATGTCCGGTCCGATTTGAGCGCGCCCAGCACCGCCTTGCAGGTCTGGACCGGAACGCCGCCGACAAAGGTAATGGTGAAGCTGCCGCCGCTGGTGGTGGCCGCAATCGTGACCGTGGTACCGTCCGGATCCTTGATCGTGTTGCCGTTGCGCCAGTTATCGGGAACGGAGCCCGAACTGACCGCCGCCGCGTTATCGAGGCCAGTATAATTGCCGCGATACTGGTTGGTGATCTGCGGCGCCAGCTGGCGCACGAACAGCGCCGTCTGCGCCGCACTCGCCGAGGCGGTGAGCTGGTTGTAGATGGCGAAGATGGCGATCACGATCACCACCGCCACCACGATCGACAACAGCATGCCGATCAGCCCGCGCCTGTTTCGACGCGGCATGCAGGTCCTGCGAGCACTGCGGGTGCTGCGAGCACCGCGGGACTGGTGCGGCACAAGATGGCGAGACGGTTGGCAGTCCGGGTGCGCACATGCGTCGGACCGAAAAAATCCGGAAATGAGGGTCTCACTCATGCGTAAGGTCTCCTGTCGATCGGCGCAGGCGCCTTTTCTCGTTGGTGCCGTGTTGGCCCCGGCGGCCCTGACCGCCGTGCCCAGAAGGGCAACAAAGTCGCCCGGGAAGTGCGGCAGAGCCGCCCGCGCTTGCCTTGTGACCGGGATTCTTGCCGCCGCTTATCACCGGCGGCTTCGCCGCCGCTATCACCGGAACCTCACGATGAAGTCGCCGCCCGCTGATCGTGCGCACTCGCTATTGATCTTGGCCGGCGTGTCGACGAGGTTCTTGCGCCTGCTGGTCGAACCGAACCCCACCGCATGGAACCTCCCGTCGGATTTGAGCGCGCCCAGCACCGCCTTGCAGGTCTGCACCGGAACGCCGCCGACAAAGGTGATATTGAAGCGACTGCTGTTGGGGGCGCTCGCGACCGTCACCGTGGTGCCGTTCGGATCCGTGATCGTGTTGCCGTTGCGCCAGTTGTCGGGAATGAAGCCCGAACTGATCGCTGCCGCATTGTCGAGACCGGTATAGGTGCCGCGATACTGGTTGCTGATCTGCGGCGCCAGCTGGCGCACGAACACCGCCGTCTGCGCGGCACTCGCCGAGGCGGTAAGCTGGTTGTAGACGGCGAAGATGGCGATCACGATCACCACCGCCACCACGATCGACAACAGCATGCCGATAAGCCCGCGCCTGTTTCGACGCGGCATGCAGGTCCTGCGAGCACTGCGGGTGCTGCGAGCACAGCGGGACTGGTGCGGCGCAAGATGGCGGGACGGATGGCCGTCCGGTCGCCGTGCCGTCTGCGGACATGCGCCGGTCCGGAAAAATCCGATCAAAATGGTGTCACTCATGCGGTATCTCCTGTCGATCGGCGCTTACGGCGTAGGCGCCGATCCTTCCCGGCATGTTCACTTGAACTGCAGCACGAAGCCGCCGCCCGATCCCGCGCATTGGGTATTGATCTCGGCCGGCGTATCGACGGCGTCCCGGTTGCGGTTGTTCGAACCGACCGTCACACGGTCGAAGGTCCGGTCCGTTTTGAGCGCGCCCAGCACCGCCTTGCAGGTCTGGACCGGAACGCCGCCCACAAAGGTGATGGTGAAGTTGGCGTTGGAGTTTGCACTGGCAATCGTCACCGTGGCGCCGTCCGGATCCTCGATATTGGCGCCGTTGCGCCAGTTGTCGGGAATGAAGCCCGAACTGACCGCCGCCGCGTTGTTGAGACCGGTGTAGTTGCCGCGATACTGGTTGGTGATCTGCGGCGCCACCTGGCGCACGAACACCGCCGTCTGCGCGGCACTCGCCGAGGCGGTGAGCTGGTTGTAGATGGCGAAGATGGCGATCACGATCACCACCGCCACCACGATCGACAACAGCATGCCGATCAGCCCGCGCCTGTTTCGACGCGGCAAGCGGGCGCTGCGAGCACTGCGGGTGCCCGGCGCGTGCGCTCCGTCACGAGGACCGCACGCATCTCCGTCAGATCCTCCTGATGCAGCCCCGTCCGGTGTTGCCGGGCCGTTGCTTGCCTTTGCGCCAAGAGGCCAGCGATGGAGGCTGAGGTCCTCGTGAAGTTGCATGTTCATGTGAGAAGTCATGAGTACAGTTCTCCTGTGATCTGTTCGATGATGGGAAGGGCGACACTCATCAGCACGATGAGCGCCGCGGCGATCAGCGCCAGAAGCACGCCATTGACGGCGATCATCCGCGCTTTCAGTCTCATTTCGATATTGGCAAGCCAGCGGTCGACGAAGCGGCCGGCCCGTTCGATCCCGTCGGCCTCGTTCCACAGCATCTTGAGGATGGCGCCGAGTTCCGGCGCCGGAAATCCCTGCCCCGCCATCAGCGCGGCGGCGCCCAGATTGTTCTTGGCCCCCACGTAACAATTGGCAATCGCCGTGATGCGTGAGCGCGCATAGGGGCTGGTCGCACGGGCCATGCGGTAGAACAGGTGCGTCGTCACAGACTGGCCGGAACGGGCAGCCTCGATGACGGAAAACAGGAAGCCCGCCCCCGATGTCAGACGCGCCAGCGAGAACGGAAACACCTTGTCGGCGATCACCCGGCCCGGCCCCTTCCAGTTCGGCAGTGCAAGGGCGATGATCATTGCGAAGGCGCCGATGGCCAGTGCCGCCGGCAGGGGCCAGGCGACAATGCCGTTGACGATGGCAATCACCCATTGCTGGAAGACCGGCAGCGTTTCGAAATCGGCGATCTGTTCGAGCGCCGGATAAAGTTTCAGCCCGAACAGGAAGACGATGCCGATCAGGCCGACCACAAGCACCACCGGCAAGGCAACCGCATTGACGATCGCGGAGCGCATCGCCAGTTCCATGCGCACCAGCCGCGCGGCCGAGCCGAAGATCCGTGCCGTGTCGGCCTCGCCATAGCCCTGCAGGATGAGGCGTTCTGCCGGCCCGCAATAGTCGCCGACCCGCTCGGCAAAGCGTTTGCGCGGGATCGACTCGCGCAGGTCGATCAGCACCGTCGCCACGACCGGTTTGCCCTGCGCCCGATAGGCTTCCGCCATGGCCTCCAGCGTGCGCGAAATGTCCGAGCCGCCCTCCAGGATGTCGGCCAGCAATTGCCACACATCGCCGCGCACCGCCTTGGTGAAGAAAAGACGCCGCCAAAGAAGCACCGGCTTCGATGCGCCAAGGCCCGGAATCGCCCGCCCGCCTCCGGTGGCTTTGCCGCCCGAAGGTCGCCGCCGGCGTTCTCCGGCGGCTCCCCCGCCGCCAATGGTTCGCCAGGAAAGAAGCTGCCGGAACCGATGCTTTGTCGGGGCCACCATCCCCGTCAGGTCCCCCTGACGCCTACCCGTCAGGTCCCCCTGACGCTTCAATGACGGGTCTGCCTTGCGATCCGCCATCAGCGCTTCCTCCGGCGCTTGCGCCTGATACGTTTTGCGGGATAGTCGGGTTTCAGCGCGGTCGCGCGGCCGACACGATTGGAATTGGCCGCATTCACCTGAACGTCCTTGCGGCGGGCTACTCGGCGTCGCTTCGCTTGCCTGGGGGACAACCCGCCGGTATTGCCGTCGCCTGTGGACCGCTTGTCGTCAGAGCCGTCTTTCCGGCAGTCGTCGCTGTCGGTCGGCTTCGTGGCTTCGGCACCGCCGTGTTTTTTCGACGTGTCCGGTTCCTCGGCGCCGAAGCCTCCGACAATCCGCGCCTGTTGTTGCGCCGCGACCTTGTCGAGCCTGTTGTCCATGGTCGCATCGTAGAAATCGACCTGGCCATCGCCCACCAGCGCCGCGATGCGCAGCGGCAGGGGCCGTCCGCCCATGCCGCCGTCCTCCACCGGCTTGACCCAGTAGGCATTGGCGCCGATGGGGTCGCGCCCGTAAACGAAACCGCGAAAGGTGTTGTCAAGACGGATATATTCGGCCAGCGCCCGACGTCGCGACAGACCGCCCCAGGCTTGCGTGGCGCTCGAGACGGCCGCATCCAGTCGATCCGCCCCATGAGCATCCAGTTGCGTCTTGAGGCCGCCGATCTTGTCCTCCAGACAGGCCGGGCAGCCGGCGCGGTTGCGGATCATCGGACGGAACCTGTCCTCATCCCGGGGCTCGGGTAAGTAGCCATGCTCGCGCACATGGTTGTCCAGGCCATCCGCGATCATCACCTTTTCCGCTTCCGTCGCGGGTCGGGCGCAGTGCGGACACAGGATCGGCATCAGCTTCTGGCGCATGACCAGCGAGATCACGCCCGGCTCGGCCACTTCCGATGGCGCAACCCCCAGCGAGAGCAACCGGAAGGGAACGCTGATGGCGCTGAAGGAGTGGATCGTGGTATAGATCTTGTGCCCGGAAATGACGAACTGCAGCACCTCGCGCGCCGCGTCGGCGGTGCGGATTTCCGAGACCATGCCGACATCCGGAGCCGAGCGCAGGAAATGGCGAAGCACTTTCGAGAACTCCTCGCCGCGCTCATCTCCCGACACCGATGAATTGACCAGCATCTGGGCAATGCCCCGGCCCTCGATCGGATATTCGATCGGGTCCTCGACCGTGTTGATGCCGACCTCTTCGTTGCGTTCCCGGTAAAGCCGCTCCAACTGGCGCACCAGCGTCGTCGACTTGCCGTCGCCGGTCGACCCGCCGATGATGACCAGGCCGTTCTCCGAACGCCGTTCCCGGGCGAGTTCCTCAAGGATGTCGTCATCGAAGCCGAGCATCTCCAGCGAGCCCGCCTCGTTGCCCTTCTTCGAATAGAGCAGCCGCAACGTCAGCATGTCGTGCCCGTCCATGATGGGCCCCTTCTGGCCGCGCATGCTGATCACGCCCCCGGGCAGCGGCACATGGCTGCCGGGACTGATGGCGAAGGCCTGGTGGACGCCGGCCTGCTGGGCGGCCGAGCCGTCGCCGGCGGCCCGCTCGTTGTAGATCCACGCGATCGCCTGCGCCGCATCGCGCACCGGCCACTGGTCGCCATGGTTGACCTCGATATTGGCAAGACGCACACGCAGGTCGCACATGCCATTGCGCATGTAGAACTTGATGTCGCTCGCCCCCAGCGCCGAAATCTCGTTGAGCACACCGAGGAACCGCCGGGCGCCCCGTTCAAGGTTCTCGACCTGCGTGCGGCCACGCGCCTCGCCGTCCCGGCCGTAGAGGATCTCGATCCCGGCGGGTTTGTCCGCCACGCGCTGGCGCACCCGCGGCAGCTTCCAGGTCCGCCGCAAAACCTCCAACTCCGCGAACACCGCCTTGCTGTGCTCCGGAACCACATGCAGAGTGCCATCATCCATGAAGACGGCCGCCGCACGGAACGCCTCGCTGCCGATCAGGAAGTTGCCGTCATTGTCGGTCGGCGGGACCTTGCGGCGGCGAAGATTTCGGAACAGGACACCAATGCTCATTGCGCCGCCGCCCCCGACGGGTTTCCAGCAGCCACGGTGCAATAGACGAATTCGCGCGAGTCGGCATTGTCAGCCGTGCAACCCGCATTGTCTTGTGCCCTTGCCGGTGCCGGGCCCGGATCGTTGCGCAGCCGCCTTGGTTCCCCGTCATCTCCGTCGCCGCGAACCATGACCGCCTCGTCGGTAATCGCCTCGACGATCAGGCCGTCCTCCAGCCGGTCGCCGGCCGCGACCACCAGTTCGAGCGGCGGTTCCGGCGCAAGCGGCGTGACCGGCATCAGCTTGCCATCCTCGAGTACCACCGGCGGCGGCAGCGGCGGTCGGTAGGTCGAGGCAATGCCCGCACGCCACGCCCCGCCGGCAACCCGGACCCGGTAGCGCACCAGATGCTGCCAGCTGCCGGCAGAGGATGGAGACGCCGCCGCACTGCCCACCACCGGATCGGGTGCCGCCGTGACGGACACATCCGGAACGCTGGCGGCAGCATCGTCCGGTGGGCCTTCCGACGATCCCGGGACGGCGACGGGATCACGCGGCGGGAGCGCCGCTTCCCCAGCCCCCGTCAGGTCCTCCTGACGCCCCACCGTCTCTTCCGGCTGCTGTCTCGACCCAGCCGTCAGGATCTGCTCCAGTTCCGCCTCCAGTTGCAGCAGGCGATTGATCCGCGCCTGGCGACTGGCGCAAAGCCGCACCACTTCAGCCTCGATCGCATAGGTCTGCAAAACCGTATCGCCGAGCATCCGCGCATAGGCGGCCTTCAGCAAATCAACCGGACAGGGCGCGAAACGATCACCGGGATCGGCCGATCCAGCAGCGGCCGGAGCCGGCGCCGCTTCCCCGGCAGGTCTTGCCGTCATATCAGCGGCGGGTCCTCCCGCCGTATCAACGGTCATGTCGATATCCGCGCCAGGAACCGTGTCCGCAGGAACAATGTCGATCATGTCGGTCCCGGTCGAGACCGCTTCCGGCGGGACGATTTCAGGGGGATCAGTCTCGATCGGCGATGGATCAGGCACCAATTCATCAAGCGGCAACGCGTCCAACGGAACAATTCGCGGCCCGGCCCGGCTGTTTTCCGCCGCGGCAGGTTCCGGATCGGGCACCACCAGAATCTGCGAAGAGTTTTGCGCGATTGCCACTGTCGAAATGCCCGTAAGGGCGGCGATGAGAAACGGGATCGGCAGCTTCATCGCATTGCTCCGCAACCGACGGGCAGGTCCTGCCACTGGCAATCCGGACGCGAATGATCTATCTCTGTGAGCAGGACAAACAGGAACCCGACATGGTCGAGGCAGCGTTCAACACAATCGCCGAAGTTCAGCGCCTGCGCGACGCCGGCTTCGAGCAGAAGCAGGCCGAGGCCATCACGCTGTCCATCCATGCCGGCGTCACCGGCGGAGTAGCCACGAAGGCCGATGTCGAGGCCGTTGAAAAGCGGCTTGGCGACAAGCTCGAACTCGTCAGGACGGAGCTGGACGGCAAGATCAGCACGGAAATCGCATCGGCCAAGTTCGACCTGACCTGGCGGCTTCTCGCCGGCATCGCCGCTTTCAATGCCATTATCTTCGCGCTGATGCGCTACCTGCCGCCCCCGGCCACCGGATAGAGCCGACAGGAGCGTTTCTTGCTCCCGCCAGTCATCCAGTACCGGTCGTATAGAGCCCGGTATCAGCGCCGCCACGTGCCTCATTTGCCGCGCCTCCGGCTACGCAGTTCCCACTCCCCGGTCTTCTTGTTCAGGTATTCGACCGGGTTCTTTGTCACCAGGTCCGGACGCAGGATGCGTTGGCCCCGATCCTGCTTTACCAGGTCGAAATAGGTGATCGCCGTCTGCTTCTCGTTGACCCCGACACGCAGCGACTTGGCACTCGGGAAGTTGGGACATGCTGTCCACACTGCACCAGGCAGGATATCTTCGAACGAGACCGCTCCGGCGGGCATGTCGCCGCGTGTATCATCGGTTGATGGTCGCTCCTCCACCGGCAATGGATCGATCCCGATCTTGCGCGGTGCGGTCTGCGTGTCCCGCGCTACCGGGGAACCCGGTTCCGGCAGGATCGGCGGGGCTTCCTGCGCGAGTGCCGCGAAAGAGAGGCCCGTGAAGGCGGTCAACAGCAGCGCGATCGGTTTTTTCATGGCAGCACTCCACACCAGGGGACATGGTCGAATCCGGGTGCCCGGGAGGCAGCGACGAATTGTTGGCGCTGGCAATCCGGACGCGGATGATCTATCTCTGTGGTCAGGACAAACAGGAACCCGACATGGTCGAGGCAGCGTTCAACACGATCGCGGAAATACAGCGCCTTCGCGACGCAGGTTTCGAGCAGAAACAGGCCGAAGCCATCACGCTGTCCATCCACGCCGGCGTCACCGGCGGCGTGGCGACAAAGGCCGATGTCGATCTGGTCAGGACAGAGCTTGACGGCAAGATCGACCTTCTCAGGGCCGATGTTGTCAGCAGCGAAAAGGCTCTCAGGTCTGAGATCGATGCGCTCAGGGCCGACGTTGTGACTGGCGACAATGCCATCAGGACGGATATTAATCTCGTCAAGACAGAGCTTGACGGCAAGATCGATGCGCTCAGGAAGGATGTCGTCAGTGGCGACAAGACTCTCAAGTCTGAGATCGACCTTCTCAGGAAGGAGCTCGAGAAGACCGAAGAACGGCTTGACGGCAAAATCGAGAAAGCCAAGTTCGACCTGACCTGGCGGCTTCTCGCCGGCATCGCCGCTTTCAATGCCATTATCTTCGCGCTGATGCGCTACCTGCCGCCCCCGGCCACCGGATAGGACCGACAGGAGCGGTTTCCACGCCCACCAGTCATCCAGTACCGGTCGTATAGAGCCCGGTATGAGCGCCGCCACGTGCCTCATTTGCCGCGCCTCCGGCTACGCAGTTCCCACTTGCCGGTCTTCTTGTTCAGGTATTCGATCGGGTTCTTTGTCACCAGGTCCGGACGCAGGATGCGTTGGCCCCGATCCTGCTTCACTAGGTCGAAATAGGTGATCGCCGTCTGCTTCTCGTTGACCCCGACACCCAGCGACTTGGCACTCTGGAAGTTGGGACATGCTGTCCACACCGCACGCGGCAGGCGCTTCTGGAGATGGCCGTGGGAATCATCAATCCAGCGCTTGCGATAGCCCGTGTACCAACTCAATCCGCCGGTGCGACCATTGTAGACGGGAAACAGGACCCCGCCATTGTCGCCGCTGATATCTGTCCCGTTGGCGAAAGCAGCTTCCCGCCGGTCGCTAATTTGATAGCGCCGCATCTTCCAGAGCCAGTTGCCGTGTGTGTAATATTTGCCCGGATTCTTGAATGTGCAGATGGCAAAGCGGCCGTTGCGGCCCATGTAAAACACCTCGATGATGTCGTCCGGATGATCGGGGAAACTGTCCTTCCCGCCAGCGAAGCCGACAAACACCGTACCGCCGAATAGCGCTTGGTAATGATCCGCCGCCACATTGCTCGGCGGTTTCCGGTAGCTGTGTGGTTTCGGAACCCGTTTCGGTTCGGCGACCGCAAGACCGACCATCAGCCCGAGTGCCAGCAGTGCCGCGCAGGCCGCCCGGCCATGATGTGCCATCGGTGCTTTCGTCAATCTATATCCCGGCATTTCTTCACTCCCTGTGTTTGGCCGCCTGTTCCAAAGTGCGCGTCGGCGACCATTGTGCGCACCTAGGTGCCATCATCGAAATCATCGCCACTGGCGACGCCACCGCTGATCCCGCCGCCGCTTGATCCCGAGCCGCTGTTGTTGCCGTTGTAACCGCCGTAACCTCTGCTGTTGCCGCTATAGCGACCGCCACTCGGATCGCTCCATCCGGTCGAGCTTCCCAAGCCGCTCGTCGAGGAGCCGAAATGCCCTGCCGGTCCGGGCTGGGTGCTGTCAGTACGGCCATCGCCGTCCGTGTCGTAGGTGGTTCCTGGACTGTCGCCGCTGTTGAATGCGCCGCCGCCGCCGCCACCAGGACGGCAACTGTAGGTCTGCCCCTCGCGAACCCACGGACCATATCTGGCCGGCGGATTGCCGGCTTCGCGGCGGCCATCGGGATAGGTCAGCCAATTGTGGGTCACCTGCCGCTTGTATACAAAAAGCCGATATTCCGCCGAGGTGTGACGGCTTTCCTGTCGAGTTTGGTGACACGAACGGCGCGTTTGGGTGCTGACGGTGGTCGAGGCCACCGGCTTCGGACAGTCGAACAGTCCGCCCACGTTTGTGTACCGGCCAAAGACCGCATATGGAAAGCCTGCTTCCTGTTTACCGTCGGCCCGGGTGAGATAGAATCGCTCCACCCTGCGTTTCTGTCCCTGCTTGCAAGACCCGACCGTAACAGTCCGGTATTGGTAGAAGACCACGCTTGAGGGCACCGGCTTCGCACAATTTGGACTGCCAACATTACGCCACTGGCCATGGGTCTTGTAGCGAAGCTGTTTCGTGCTCCCGGGCCTCGCCGATTGGCGCCAGTGGGACGTCACCGAGCGTTGCCTGCGCTGCGTGCATCCGTTGACCTTGTGACTTCCGGACTCGGTGGCGCTGGTCGTCCAGTAATCCCAAGGACAGACGGATTGCCCGACATCGCGCCATCGGCTGTGGGTCACGGATGGACGGTCCGGCCTGCGGCGCTCCTGGCCGGCGCTGTCGAGATAGGCCTGCCAGTGGCTGGTGCGCGTTCGCCGCCGTTTCTGAGTGCAGCGTCCGACAGCGACCGTTCGGCTTTCCTCACGCGTCGTGCGGTAGGGGACGTAGCAGCCGTCGCTGACCTGCCAGGGGTCGTTCCATGTCAGCACCAGCGGTGGCAGTTGCCATTGCGCCGGGAACGTCTCCGTGTGCGTCCACTCCTTGCGGCGGCGTTCGTAGGTGCCCTTCGGCACGCCGACCCTGCTCCTGCCATGGCGCTTGTAGAGTTCGACCTGCAGATCGAGGCGCAATGGCCCGCAGGAGGGCCGTTCGATCCTGGTGACCGACACCGACTCGCCTTCCGGCGGCTTGGGGACGCAGTCGTCCCAGCGCCCGAGCCGTTGGCTTTCCTCGCCATTGATCAGCAGGACGGTTTCGAACACGCCCCCCACCTGATCGTCCGGACAGTCGCCGATGCGGTCCTCCCGTCGGGCCATCCTCGGTTGCGGCAGGCTGCAAACCCCGATGGTCGGTGTCTTCGGCAGCCGGTCGATCATGGTTTGGCAGACCGTATGTTCGAAGCCGTCATGTTCCAGCATGCGGCCGTCCTTGATGAGCAGCGGCATGTTCATGTGCAACTGGTATGAGATCGGCGTCTGTCGCTTCGCGACCGGCGGGTTGAGGCGGATGTCCCGGTGCAGGGTCGCCAGCAGCCTCTCGGCGGCGTCGCTGTCCTGGCCGTAGCGCACCAGTCCCCGGCGTTCGATGTCGTGGTAGACCAGGATGCGTTCATCCTGGCGCAGCACCGCGACGCCCTCGCGTTCGAGACCCTCGGCCGGCAGTCCCAGCAGTTCGCGGGTTTCGCGACGGGTCAGGTGTCGTCCGTCGCGATTTTTAGACGGCAGGCGCAGATCGTCGAGTGTCTGGTCCGGATCATCGAGATTGGCCAGAAGTTCCTCGATCTGCGGCGGCTTGAGCTGACGGATGGCCAGTCCCACGGACGAACTGACTTCGCGCAAGCGTTTGGAATGGTGCCATGCGAGCGAGATATCGGCGCGCTTGTTGAGCCGCTCGATCTCGAGCTCCTTGATGTCGGAGAAGATGTCCCACCAGTCGCCGATGCCGGCGGACGCGGTGCCGGGCTTGCCCAGCATGAGAGCGGCGCATGCGACCATGGCGCAGCGGCGGAGCCTGCGGGCGGATGAGCGTTCCATCAACCGGCCTCCCCGTTGCCTGGCCTGAGCCGCAGGACGGTGCGATCATCACGCCGCTCGACGGCCAGCAGGTCGGCTTGCGGACCGGCGGCGTCCAGTCGATCGAGGGCGCGGTCCGGCGGGTCGCTGACGGTCACGGTGACACTGTTGCCGTCGACGCGCACCGCATCGGGTACATCGACGAAGGCCTGGGCCAGCGCCCGTTCGATCTCCGCAACGGGCGCGAAACCACCGGGACTTGCCTGCCGTGTTTCGAGTGGCAGGCGGCGCCACAGGACCAGGCGTCCGTCATCATCGCCCGTTGTCGCATGGCCATGCGAAGACCCCTGCCCCTCAAGATGCGCCTTGACCAGTTCGCCGCCGGCGGCCGCGGTCAGCACCGCGTTGGCCTCCCCGTCCCGATCATAGGCGCGCCAGGCGACGACGACACCGTCGCCAGAGACGATCGACGCCGATGCACCACCATCCTCGACCCATTCCGCGTTGTTGGCAGCCACGGCTGACACCGGGATATCGTTTGGCAGGGAACCGGGTTGGGCGCATCCCGTTGCTGCAATTCGCCATCCCGGCATGCGTGGCCAGGCCCGGGTCATGCCGTCGAGACAGGTGCTTCGCACCGCGCCTTCAACCGGAACAGTGAAGGTGATCTCGGGTTCCGGCGGGGCCTGTGGTGCGAACAGACCGCCATACCAGGCCATGGCGGCGGCCAGCATGACGCATCCGATGGCGCCTGCCGCGATCGTGGCTGCCCTGTGCTGTGGCGGTTCCTCGAACAGCGGGCCTTCACCGTCAGGTCCTCCTGACGATCCGCCGATTGCCAGCGGCGTGACGGTGACCGGCAATGGGACTTGCGGGGCCGCCTCCTCGATCGCGTCGAGGAGCCTGTCAGCCGATGACGGCGTAACGGCGATGCCGGCAAGATGGGGCGATGTCGCGGCGATGTTGGCCAGGGCGCGCACCAGATCGCGCAGGCTGTCGCACAGTTCTTCCGGCACCGTGTGCGACGTTCGGCCGCCTTCCGTACCGCCGAGCCACCAGAGCACCGTATCGTCATCATCGATTGGGCTGACCCTGGCGACGAAGACCCACAATCCGTCGAGCCGGTTGGCAGCGTGCCCGCCAGCACTGTGATCGTAAGCACCATGGCCGCCCTGCTGCTTTTCCCGCTCGACGGCCAGGCACATCTGCGCCAGCAGCGAGCCGATAGCTGTTGGAAACCCGTTGCGGCTTGCGGCCTGGATGGCATCGGCGCGAATTGTGGTGCGTGAGCCGCGCCATTCGAGCATTGCCGGCCGTGCGCCCAGCCGACCGGGTCGGGCGTCGTCATGGCCCCATTCCAGCCCGGTCAACAGCAGGTCGGTGCCCACGCCTGTGTCGGTGGAGGCGTCCACTCCGGTACCCACGTCTGGGTCGGTACCAGCGTTCTGCTCATGATCACCCTTAAGCCTGTAGAGCCGGTCGTCGGTCATGATCGCCTCCCGCGTGCGAGCACGGCCGGTCGGATCAGCACATACATGCGCACCCTCCGGTTCTCGGCGGCGTTGCGGCCGCCAAGGCCGATCTTGCGGAAGAGGCCGATACCACTCTCCTGGCGTTCCGAGCGCTGTTGTTCGTAGCCAGAGACGACCAGCGTCTCGCCGGTGGCCAGCACGGCCTCGGATCGGATGGCGCGCTCGTCGATGACGGGAAACCCGGTTTCCTCATCGATGCGCACCAGGTCGCGCTGGGTGATGGCAAGCCCCAGATGCAGCTGGTTCCGGTCAACAAGTCGCGGCAGGGCGGCAATCACGATGCCGGTCTCGAACTCCTGCGTCTCCTGGCCACCCGTGGTCACCCCGTCCTGTGTGCTGGTCGCCGTGCGACGGTTGTAGCTTTGCGTGCGAGTCAGCGAGATCGGCGCGATGACGCCGGATTGCACCGTGGTCGAGCCGATGCGGTAATCGACGACGGCCGCGTCGCGAGCCAGCGCCTCGAGGCGGATCGATGCGGCCCCGCGCGACAGTGTCACGGCCCCGCCGGCCGTTGCCAGGTCCAGAGCCGCCCCGCCATAGTTGGCGGCCACGTTGACCGCCTGTCCGGCAACGGTGCCGAGCGTGCCACGGCTGTTGAGCCGTGCCCCGAACTCCTCGGCGCGATCGCTGTCGACGAAGAAGACCGCAACCTCCAGCGCGATGCGTTTGGATGCGATGGCCACGACATCGTCAAGCACCTTGGCGACAGCGCGCTGAACGGAAGGCGGCCCGAAGACCTGGACGCGTCCGGCTTCCTTCGAGAAGGTGACGCGGGCCGGCGCCGGGGCCAGCGGCGCCAGTCGCGCTTCGAGCTCAGCCCACGGATCGAGTTGGCGCTGTGTGGCGATGTTGATGCCCTCGCCGTCGATCGTGTCGCTGACCGTGGTGGTTGCGCGCGGCAGCGGCACTTTCCATTCGGTGGTGGTCATGCGGTCGATGGCTATTGCTCGGCCGTCATGGGTCCATGCGATATCCATGCGGGCCGACAGCTTGTCGAGGAAGGCCGAGAGCGGTCCCTCGTAGTCGACCGTCATGCGTGTTCCGATGGGCACGGCGATCACCGATCCGTCGGGCCGGATGTAGCGTGTTCGCACCGAGACCGGAATTTTGGTCGCGGCGGTGATGGCGTCGGCGATGGCGCGGACATCGGCCTTTCCCTCGATGGCGAGTGCGATGCCCTTGGCGCCCTCGAACTTCTTCGGCAGCGGCTTGCCCTGGCGGCTGCCGGGCCTGACCTCGACCTGCCGCCCGAAATACGGCAGCGCCTCCTCGATCACATGGCCACGCCGCGCCGCTTCGAGCCGCGCCTGCTGCTGCGCCGCAAGCTTCCTGCCCTCGGCAAGACCGGAGGTCACGTCCGCCTGGATGGTCTGACCGCATCCGGAAAGCATGACCAGGCCGATCAGGGCTGCCATATGAGGAATCCGCGCCATCACAGTCCGACCCTCACGACCTTGTTGGGATAGATGCGCACCGGCGGCGCGACACCGTCATGGGAGAGGCCGCGCACCAGATGGCCGATGGCGATCTTGAAATCGCCCTGCAGCTCGACGGCGACATGGATGGTCCAGGCATCGCTGGTGTCGATGATGACGGTATGGCCGGCGCGTTTTGCCCAGCGCTCGATCACGGCGCGAAAACTCTCGCCCTTCTTTGCCGTCCAGACAGGTGGCGGCTTTGGTGCCGGTGGTTTTGGCGCGACAATCCGCGCCGCGGTGGACGCCTGTCGGCCCTTGCTCACCGGTTTGCCCCCGGGCTCTTTCGCACTGGCTGATGCCGGTGTGGCTGTCTTTGATGCTCCCGCAACCCTTGTGCCCGCTGTTGCCGTGCACGGCATGGCCAGAAGCATGCCCGGTTTCAGCCTGGCCGGATCGAGGTTGCCATTGGCGTCGCGGATCCTCGTCCAGTGTTTGCCGTTTCCAAGGCGTTTGGCGGCGATGGAAAAGAGCGTCTCGCCTGCCTGTACCCGATGCATCGGGCAGGGTGTCTTCGCGACCGTTGCGATGCCTGTGCCGGTCCTGTCATGCAGGGCGGCGACTTTTGCCCCCTGCCCCGGGCCGATCTTCGAGCCTGCGGGTTGGCTGTCGACAGCGCGGCCGGCCCCGGATGCAACACGCCCCGAAGTGATTCGTTTTTTGGCCGGAAGGATGCGCCCTGCCGGCGTTTTTTCGAAAGGTGTGCGGGATTTTCGCTCGTCAGCGGTTACCAGGCGCACGGGCGGTGCGAACGCTTGCCAGTGCGGGCATCGGATCACGGCGGCTTGCGTGCTGGCGGTCGTTGCGGCCGACAGTCCTGTCGCGGACATTGGACAAAGCGCCGCGAATATGCATAGGCTCAGCGCGATATTGGCGCAAAGGCCACGAGAGACGAGCGCCTGCGCCTTTGGGATGGTGCCGAATGGGTATGGAAAACATTCGCTGTATAGCTGAAGAGAACTACAGCCTAGCCTTGATTTTCCCCTTGGTCTGTGGGGGGGGGGGGGGGGCATTCCCTGCATTGGACCTCTCCGCCTCACGCAATGGTTGCGAACCTAGAGTAAAACGGTCCCGCTGGCAAGCCGCCTGCAAATTACTGATTCGTGCCGCGGCGCGAATGGGCGGCCAAAAAGGCACCCCCGGGACGCGAATCACGCCGTCCACACATCCGATTTCATATAAGTCCACAGGCCCGCTATCGCCGGCCGCAATTTTGCGGCTGTTGCGCGAGACGACCGATTTTGAAAACAGGCAGGTCTCTGCCAGGCTCGCTTGGTCGGCCGGCGTGATTCGCCCCGACCGATGCCATGAAACCGTCTTTTGAAAGGGAAGGGAAAAGCCCCTACGAAGGCAGAAAACCCGCCGGGAGGGCGGGCTTCATAACTGTCTCTCTCTAACGGATCGGAACTGGTTCCAACAGTTCCAGCGGTTACCCCAAAACGGTGATCCGATCCTCCCAGAGAAACGGCGCGATTGCAAGTCTTTTCTTGCCACGGATTTTTGTGCCCTGCGACAGGCCCGTCCCGGCCTTTCCGGCGGTCCATACGAGGATCGAGGAAAGCAGTTATGGATACGTTCAAAGCAGCCGGTGGCACGACGTCAGGGCCGGCCTGTTCGGGGGCCGGCCTGCGGCGCACGACCCCCGGATCAGTGCGCTCGCGCAAGCATGCGCGGGCCTACCACCGGGAGGGTGCATCCGATGTGTCGCGCTCGGCCGCCCTGAAGATGGTCAAGCTCGCCAGCCCCGTCCTGGGGATCGGTCCGATCAAGCTGGCGCTGCTCGACCAACTCTTCGCCTCGTCGAAGGCGACCGACTGGAGCGATGCCGGCGGCATCGGTCCGGTGGTGTGGCCATCCAATGCCTGGCTGGCGCGTCGGATGGGTGCTCCGGTCAACACGGTGCGCTATCACCTGCGCGGCCTGACGGATGCCGGTCTCATCACCTGGCGCGACGGTCCCACCTGTCGGCGTCACGGCAAGCGCGACGCCGACGGCCGCATCATCGAGGCCTTCGGCATCGACCTGTCTCCGCTTGCCATGCGATATGAGGAGTTCAGGGCGATCGTCGAGGCGTCCGAGGAAGAGGCGAAGGAGATGAAGCGTTTTCGCCGTCGTCGCACGGTGCTCGACAAGGATATCCGCTCACTGATCGCCAGTGCCCGCGAGCACGGCCTCGATGACGACACGGAGGCTGCCTTTTGCCATGCCATGGCCCGCCGCGAGGTTTTGTGCGAGCTCTGTCCGCGGGACCTGGATGGGTTGATGCGACAGGTGGCGGACTTCGAGGCGCTGTATGATGAGTTGGAAGCCTTGTATGACAGGGCATGCAGGCCGACGGAACCTCAGTCAGATGTGTCAAAAACCGGCCACCGCGGTGTCAATATGTTGACACCTAATACAACTACAGCTCCAACTTCCAATTCTGGAATCTGTAATCAAAACGGCATCGCCCATAACCGTCGGGTAAACCCGACGAACACGGGCGATACTCAATTACATGAGGCTGCCTACGGCAGCATGGCTTTTGAAAAAAAGCCTGCGGCAAACCCTCAGGAAAACAAGCAATCACAGGTAGAAGCGGTTGATTCCGCTGGTGATTTGGTGAAACAGCCTGCGGTTGCGGACAGCGATGGTTCCGTGGAAGGCGCCGGGTTTGAAACCAACGCCGCCGATGATGATGTGCTGCACCTCTCCATCGGCCTGCTGCGCGACGCCTGTCCCGCCATCGAGGGGGCGGCGCCCGGCGCGCTTGCCGACTGGCAGGCCCTGCGCGGCAGCGGCAGCGCACTGTGTGCCGGCGCCGATATCAATCCCCAGGTCTTCGAGGAAGCAAGCGACGCGCTGGGACCCGATATCGCCATCGCGGCAACCGCCGTCACCGTCCAGAAGGCCGCTCAGGGCGACGTCTTCAACCCGGGCGCATACCTCAGAACCCTCACCAAACGAGGAAAGGCCGGACAGTTGCGCATCGCACGATCCCTGCACGGCCTGGCCGGCAAAAATGCCGACAACCCGGCCGCAGACCGGGCCGAAAGGCCGGTTGACATGGCAACCGACCCGGATCCGGAGGCGGCGCCGCCAACCGCGGACACCTTCCCGCCAGGCGGATCCATCGCCTTCGGCAAATGGGCCGATATCGTGCGCCAAAAGGCGCCAAAACCAACCCCCGATGTCGACCGCGTCGCCGACGAATTCAGACGCTTCTGCCGCCGCAATTCCATCGACATGACATCCCCCAATATCGCTACCGTGTTCGTGTAGGGCGACAGTTCATTTTGACCGTAAGGCGACAGCTACCTTTACGAGGTGGCAACAGCCTTAGCTCATCGATTTTCCGTCAACAATTGGCGGAAAAAGACGATGAGCTTTCTCGCAAAAGAGGAACGGACAGCCATGGCTGTATTGTTGAAACAGGGGCATTCCCAGAGCGCAGTGGCGCGGCTTCTCGGGGTTACGGAGGGCACGGTTCGATATCATCACAAGCGCCGATCGGCGGGCGTATTGGATGGTAGGTCCAAGCAGACATTCAAGGCCGCCGATTATGCGGAAGCGATCTCGCATTGGCGCTCTCAGCAAGAGGACGGCCGTGTAAACCTGGTGGATCTTCATCGGTGGCTGCAGCGCGAGCATGGTTATGGCGGGAGCCTGCGATCGGTTCAGAGATATTGGAAGGCGACGTATCCGGCCCCGAAGGTCCGGGCGAGACGTCGTGTTGAGACGCCGGCCGGCGCACAGGCCCAGGTGGACTGGGCGGAGTTTCCCGGCGTGGTTCTTGGCGACGAGGTTGTCGATCTTTCTGCCTTGATCGTGACGCTTTCTTGGAGCCGCAAACGGGCGGTTGTCTGGTCTCGTTCGAAGGACATGTTGTCCTGGCAGTCTTGCAATACGGCGTGTTTGCGTCGCTTGGGCGGTTCAGTCGCGGTTCTGCGCATCGACAACGTGAAGACGGCGATCTCCAAGGGGGCCGGCGCCTGGGGCGTCATCAACGAGACGTATCGGCGCTTTGCAGCGCAACTGAACTTCCATGTCGACGCCTGCCAACCTCGGCATCCGGAGGGAAAGGGTAAAGTCGAGAGACATGTGCGCGACCTTCGTGAGACGGTTGATCCTCGCAAGGAGGCCTTTGACAGCCTGGAACAGCTGCAGGCCGTGACCGATGCGCGGCTTGAAGAGCGTGCCGGCCGCCTGCGGTGCCCGGCGACCGGCACCAGTGTCGCCGAAGCGTGGGAACAGGAGCGTCGTCTTCTGACGCCATTGCCCGAGACGCTGCCGGAACCGTTCGACATCGTCGTGCGCAGGCCCGTCGGAATTGACTGCCTCGTCAGCTTCGAAGGCCGACAATACAGCGTGCCGTTCCGTTTCGTCGGCCAGGACGTGGAGGTGCGCGGTCTGGCCGGGCACGTGCAGATCCTCAAGAATGCCGAAGTGATCGCCATGCATCCGCGCCGCACCGAGCGGCTGATCGTGTGTGACGATGCACACTTCGATGGTGATGACACCGATCGTGTCCGCGCGCCGATGCCGCTTGGCAAGATGGGGCGAGGCCTTCAGGCGCTGGCGGCCAGCAATGTTCAGCAGCGCTCGATCGACATCTACGCCCGTCTGGCGGAGGTGGCCCGATGACGTCTCGGAGCATAAAACTGGATATTGACGTAACCCGCGAGAAGCTGGACGCACTCGGCCTTGGCTACGCATCCGAGGCGCTGGACACTTTGCTGTCGGAGGCCGTCAGCACCGAGATGTCCGCTCACCAGTTACTTGAACGGATTCTCGATATTGAGCGTGCCGGCCGCGAAGAACGGCGCATCAAGACGATGATGAAGACGTCGAAAATCCCGACCGGGCAGACGTTGGAAAACTTTGATTTTGCCTTCCAGCCGGCAATCGAGCGTTCCCGCATCGACACCTTGGCGACCGGGGCCTGGATCCGGAATGCCGAGGTTGTCCTGCTTCAGGGGCCGCCCGGGGTCGGGAAGTCGCACTTGCTCGTGGGACTGGGCATCCGGGCGATCCAACTCGGCTTCTCAGTCCAGTACTATCGCTTTGATGAACTGCTGACGGCCATCAAGGCGGACGCGCTTCTGCCGCCTACAAGGCTAAAGGGCCGGAAATACATGTCCAGTTCGCTGCTGCTGATCGATGAAATGGGTTTTGATCCGATGAACCGGGAAGAGGCCGGCCTCTTCTTCCGGCTGGTCAGCTATCGCTACGCTCGGGGTGCGATGATCATCACCACCAACAAGAGCATTCGCGACTGGACCGAGTTGCTCGCCGGCGATGAAGTCCTTGCTGCCGCGATCCTCGATCGGCTCCTTCACCGATCTCATGTGCTCAACATCAAAGGCCGCTCATATCGGCTGCGCGACCTCGAAGAACTTCTGACAAAAGAGAGCGCCTGAACGGGCAAATTTTGGCGCCGCGATTTGGGGGGCGTACGCCCCCCAAATCGCGCTGTCCTCGTAACACTGGGTGTCGTCTTAACTCGTAAGTGTAGGTGTCGCTTGACAGTTCGCAACATTTGCCCGGAAATGGAAGGAGCGGCTATGAGACCTGGCGCAACGAAACCGTCCGTGACAGCGGCCGCGGTGTCACGACGGCCCGTCATCGCCCTGTTCGCCAAAGACAGCCAGAACCAGGCCGCAAATGCAGCCGCCCACAAGGCCGTAACCGAGCCGCAACGTGCTGTCCGGACCGAAGCCCGCCAACAGCGCCAGCCGGCCCCGCCCGGTCAACAACTGCGAAAGATCCGCGATGATGCCCCGCGGTGTCGCGCCGGCATGGACCGTGATGCAAAAGCCGACAAGGCATGCAAGGGTCAGCATCGCGACGCGGCCGGGCTGCGTGCGCATCACCATGAAGGAAAGGCCCGCCAGGGTGCCACCCGAAACGACGCCCGCGGCGCGGCCGAGAAGCACCATCACGCACAGGCCCAGCAGGAAAAACAGCGACGCGAAGATCAGTTCCTCGTTGCGCTCCATGACGACACGCTCCCTTTCGGACCTTGCTGTCGCCCCCGCGCCAGCCTACCGCACCGTCATGGCCGTTGGCAAAGCCACAACCGCTGGTCATGGTAAATCGGAAAATCGGGCGACATGATCGCAAGGACCGACACGCCATGACCGTTCAAACCGTCAGGATTGCTGCAACCGATCTGCCCGATATCGCCCGCACCGGGCCCGCCGGCCCGCCCAACGATCTGCAGGCCTATACCGAAAACCGCGACGTGGCCCGTATAACCGCCCCGTTCATCCGTAGCCGCGATCACCGGTCGCCTTCGGAGCCGGCAGGCACGGTGAAGACGAAAGGCCGGTCCCCTGCCCTTCGGACAGGCGCCGTGCTGGTATCGCTCCTTGCGCCATTGGTCATGGCGCTTGCCCCGACCCGGGCGGACCGGGCCATCATCGAAGGCCAGGCGCATGTCATCGATGCCGACACCATCGACATCGGCGGCAAAAGCATCAGGCTCTGGGGTATCGATGCACCCGAGCGCGACCAGACATGCGTCCTGGGCCGGTTGGTCTACGACTGCGGCCAACTGGCGGCGGACGAACTGGTAGCCTTCCTGAACGGCCGCACCGTGCGCTGTCGAAACAGGGCCACCGACCGCTACGGCCGTACCGTCGCCGAGGGAGGATGCGCGGCGCCGAGTTCAGCCGCATGAAAGAACACATCCCGCGGATCGAATGCGCGCTGGCCACGCTTCTCTGGGTGCTTTGCATCCGTTGGGTCTACGCCGACGTTATCCGGCCTCTATTCAGGCCCGTGATAGTTCGCCGCGAGCTCGAACAGTCCTGGTATGCTTGTCGGGATGCCACCAGCAACAGGATCGCGATCGACTTACCCTGTTCAGTTGATAACCCGAAAATCCTTTGGGTCCATGACGTGGAAATTATCGCTGACGGTGTCGCGCAACAGGTGTACATAGCCAAATCACAGAGAAAGAAGAAAGAGACTTGACTCAATGTTGGAAACACAATGCGTTGCTCGAGACCAGTTGCGTGCCTATGTCGAGAGGAGCAAAAGCATCCGGCCCAGACCGCAGGGGTGTTCGGTGTGTGTGGCTTGATCCTGACAGCCAGTCTTACGATCAGCACGAGTGTCTCCGAGCGTAGAAATGGGACACCCTCTTCTACGCGAACGGTGTAAAAAATATCGCTCCCATCGGTCGAGCTGCACGGCTTCTCTTATGTCGAGCTCATTCCTGAGAACATCGCTGTTAGGACATTTCCAAAAATAACCACTACAAATCGTTCACTCTCGGTTTGATGGTATAATTCCATTCAGGGTGGAACTTGTCGCCAGTGATGTCGATTTCGGCCATTTCGGTTTTGGAGACCTTGACACCCTTCTGATAGATCCGTTCGTCGACTGCGCATTCGACCCTGAGCCCTGCCTTGGTTGTCGTCGCGCCGATCAATTCGACCACCGTCATGCGATCGGTGAGCGGACGGCCGCGCCAGTTCTGGGTGATGTGACAAAACAGGCGATGCTCAATCTTGTTCCACTTCGACGTACCCGGCGGATAGTGGTGGATCTGCAGCGTGAGCCCGGTCTCGTCGGCGAGCTTTTGCAACTCGACCTTCCAAAGCCTGATACGTACCCCGCCTCGGGATAGCGCGCATGGCCCATCCGATAGAACCAGGTGCGGATGGACTGGACAGCGAATTCAGCCGTGTCGGCAGTGATGCCGAGGCTGACCCATGCTTCGTTCGCGGTGACGTCAAAGACCCCGTAAGGAGCCACCTTGCCCAAGCTCTTGTCCTCGAAGTCGTGCACCTTCACGCGTCGTGGGTCGGCTTTTGGACGGTAGTCGGTGCCACCGTTCTTGTAGTTGCCGATCAGTTCCTTCTTCTTGGTGTCCACCGAGATCACTGGTTCTCCGGCGCTTTGCGCCTCACACACCTTGGTGTTGATGTGCTCGAACTGGGCATTGCGGTCCGGGTGCCTTGAGCCCTCGTCGGTCTTGCGGTTCGTCTGCCGCGAGAACCCCAATTTTGCCAGCAATGTGTCGACGCTGTTGCGGCATATCTTGTGGCCTGCGTCCTTGAGTGCCGCGGCCAGCTTGGCGGGACTTTTGGACACCCACATCAGCGGTCGCTCCGGGTCGCCACGCGTTACTGGCTCAACGAGGCGCTTGAGGTCAGCAAGCAGGGTCGGATCGTTATCGGTCAGTGTTCGCGCGCCAGCGCCTGGGCGGCGAACCTTTCCGGGCGGCGGGTCATCAAGGTCCTTGAGCCCACGCCCGATCGTCGACCTGGCGACGCCGGTGATGCTGGAGACCGCGGCAATGCCGCCCCGGCCAGCTGCACGCGCTTCACTGGCGGCAAACAGCCGGCGACCACGTTCATCACGATGGCAGCCGTCCGCTTCCCAGCGTTGTTGAATTGCAAGTAGATCAATCATGCAAACCGGGTAGCGCATATCAATCCGTGCGGGAATCCCTTCTGTCTGAGACCGATGTCAAACCACCGCATACCGATCAGTCCATCCGAGTCGGTAATCTTTGGAAGTCTCCTTAGGATATTTGTAGAGGGCTCGATCGCGGTCTTCATTGCTCATTCAGCGGCGAGATCAAGGTCGGCTTCCCGTCTCAAGAGCTCACGCAAATAGGCTCGTCGGCGATCGCTGTCCCAGCCCTTCCGATCGAACATTTCAAACATGGCAATGTCTTCAGGGGTCATCGGATTGCCCTCAATTTCCAGACATGCCAAGGCCTCCGCGCGGCGTTTGGCGCGGCCTTCTGAATTTCGATTGTTCGTGCTGCGTCATGGTTCCATTATCTCATAAATCAGCTGAAAATTCAAAATATTGGACCCGAAACTACCAGCCAAATTGACTCAACGCTTCACAGCATAAGCGACACTGGAACTAGGACAATGATCGCGAACGCGAAAGGGATTGCCAAGGATACCAGTGATGCAAGAACTGCCAGACTTGGCAGATTCCGATCTTCCGCCGGATACCTACCGACAAAAAAGCCGGTCGCTATCGGGATCAGCAGAATGCCAACCAACATGCCAACAATCGGAAACATACTCTGTGGCATCACCGCAGCCTGAGGCATGATTGCGTTCGGTGCAAAGCCTTCCGCGCCTTCAAGCAATAGTGCCGCTGAATATCGCACGCCCGTGATCACAAACCCTACTGCTGCGGCCCACTTGAAGCGCCACCAAAAGTCGCTTTGGACTTTTGTTCGGCTTCCATGAGCTGCTTCAGCACTCACAAATTTTTCTATCGCCGCATATTTTTCCGGACTCAAGTCTTCTTTGAGATCACCCAGCTCCTTGAGGTTCGACAATATTCCCTTCTCTCTCATAAGTCGTTGCTCGATCAGTTCGCGCTTCAACTTCATAAGTTCTCGCCCCATCCAAATGGCGAGACCTATGAATGCGACGCCAGACAGCCCAGGCGTGCCAAGCCTCTCTAAAAGACTTATGAATACCGATACGTCCATGGCCGAAGATTAAGTGATCAAGGTGCTGGCGGGCAATAATATTGTCCATTTTAGGGTGGTGCCGATTTTGGCGATCGCGGCGCCGGGTTTTCCAGGCCTGCGATCGTCTGTGACAGCGTCCATTTTAGGGTGTACCCTAAAATGATGACAATCGGCGTTTACATGCGCGTTTCATCACGCGATCAGAAACAAGATTCACAGCGGCGGGAAATCACCAGGTGGTTGAAATCCCATGACCATGATCCGAAGGCTGCAACCTGGTTCGATGATGTCGAGACCGGCAAGCGGATGGATCGTGATGGCCTGGCGGAACTCAACAAGGCGATTTTCGCCGGCGACGTGAAAACGGTCGTGGTGTGGAAGCTGGATCGCCTGGCGCGATCGCAGCGCGAAGGAATCAACACGCTTTATGAATGGTGCGATGCCGGCGTGCGGATTGTCTCTGTCACTCAGCAAATCGATTTGTCCGGAACGGTTGGCAAGGTCGTTGCCGGCGTGCTGTTCGGCCTGGCTGAAATCGAGCTGACACATATCCGTGAGCGCCAAGTGGCCGGAATCGCCGAGGCTAAAGCAAAAGGCATCTATAAGGGCCGAAAGAAAGGCACGCTCAAAGCTGACCCGGCGCGTGCGCGCGAGCTGAAGGCCAAAGGCATGAAGCCGGCCGAGATCATGAAGGCGCCCGGAATTGACTCCAGGACGACATTACACCGATATTTGAATGTCTAGTGGATGGAAAACGACAGCGAAGGCACCAAAGGAAGGCGGGGAAAACCTATTTACCCGCATGTAACCAGCCAATCCGCCCCGGATGCTGAGCTTTCTGATTCTTGCGCCACTGAAACTCGACCTCAATGGGAATTTGGTGCTTTTCCGCGATCCGGCTGACTTCTCTCCAGGCGTCCTGCGCCGACTGCCCCTGAACGGAGATTTCAAGATCAGGATAGAACCTGAATCCTTCTTCGTCATGTGAGAAGCTTTTTGCTGGTACTTGCAGCTCGTTGACTAGGTGTTGGCTAGTGAAGCCCTTTGATCTCAACGCAGCGATAGTAACGATCAGAATGTTGGCCCAGTTAGGTTTTCGGAGCACGTTTCCGTCCACACTCGCTTCAAGAACTTTGGTAAAGGAAAGGCCAGGGGCTCTGTCAAAAGTCAGGCGATCTTCCGAGCCATTCTGCGATGAGGATACAGGTTCAACATCCCGCTCTAGGTCCAGATCTTCCATTTTCTCCTGCACGAGTTGAACAATCGTCTCAGAGGGCGTCTTCGTACCTATCCAGGTCGAGATCGACTTCAGGTCGACAAACGTCGCGTCATTCAATCTTACCACGGGCATCATCGTTCTCTCCTTCGTGCAAATCGCCTCGATGCACGAATATATGTAACATATTTCATAATCTGTAAAGGGAAATATGTTACATATTACTTGTGGCTACAGTTTTCACTGAGCCCGCGACTCTGCCGCTGTGATCAATCAACCGGGCACCGGAACCGACTTCGCGAGCGCAATATCTGACGTCGAAAGTGCAAATAACTCGCTCACTCGTTGCTCAATTCGCTCCCGCAACGTCACTGCATTTCGTTCATTTAGATTTCGCTGGTGCGGTGTCCGCGCGGCCTGTACAGCGTCATTGGCCGCGATCATTTCGCCAACCAGGACATCAATTTCGTCGCGCTGCTGTGGCGTTGCAGCCGGAACCGGCAGATGCTCAATGAATTGCTTGCCATGTGAGTAGTATCCGCCCCGAAAGGTGCTGGTGTGAGTTCTGACCATTGCCTCGCATAGAGGATGGTGCAGCACGGCCATCAGAAAGAAGTTTGTCTCTGCGGATCCGGCGGCTGGACGGACAAGGTAGTAGGGACCATTGCCACCGCCAGTCATCATGATGTCGTCGTCGTCGTACGCATAGCGAGCTTCAAGCGACAAGATGGGCAGAATGATTTTTGGGCTGTCAAATTTGGTAAGGCTCTGCGACCGACCAAACTGATAAAACTGTCTCTCGGCCGCCCGACCGCCCGTAATGCTCCTCTCCTCCAGCTTGGCCTGACGCGCCGTCAAATACTCCAGGCAAACGGGAAAATCCCGCGTCATCTCGTCTGGTTGCAACAATCTCGCTGAAGTGCGCGCACCCTGCACGATCTCGTAGGGAAAAATCATCCAAGCGTTAGCCTCTGCCCGCGCATATGGGTAAAGCCTTGCATCGTGCAGACAGGGCCGGAGAATATCACGCTCGATGGGCCAGTCTCGCCCGTTCCAGTGCAGGGTTACAGTGTCAGCAGTCTCAGCTTTCGATTGGAAGATATAAACGTCATCAGCACTTGTTTGGACGCCAACGAATATCTCCGCTACCTCGCCGAGCTCTTGTCCACATTCTGCACGAACCCAATCGAACAATGCACGTGCGGCAGCATCCGCGAATTGCCACGGTTCGTCCGTAAGTTCACCGGATGGCATAACTTGGCGAGGACCGGGCGTTCCATATCGCCATGCTTCCAACGTTTCGACACGTTCGACCGATACATCTGCTTGCCCACGATTATCGAGGATCAATAGACAGGTGTAATTAGTAGCTTGCCGCCCAAATACCTGCTGCACGCCAAAATGCACAACCTCATCCAAAACGCGATCAACTGTAATCAATCTCCGCAATGCTCTACCAACCTGAATGGTCATGAATTTGTGCGGTATGATGAAACCAAGGCGGCCAGTCTCGCACGCTAGGGAAAGGGAACGTTCGATAAACAGAGCATATTTGTCAAAGTTGTCCTGCCGCGCTGTCGTATAAGGCGACGCAGCGTGCTGGAAAAAGGCTACCTCTTCTGGGGAGTAGTTTTGCATGTGTTGGATACG
The DNA here is from genome assembly GCA_963921345.3 of Rhizobiaceae bacterium. GTDB lineage: Bacteria > Pseudomonadota > Alphaproteobacteria > Rhizobiales > Rhizobiaceae > Hoeflea_A. The sequence goes on from OZ001229.2 coordinate 194,941, forward strand.
GGTATAGGGCGGATTGCCCACGATCACATCGAACCCACCTCGCTGAAACTCCCTTGGAAACTCATCGGCCCAGGCCAACGGATTCACCTTTTCCAAGAGCTCTGCCGGAAAACCACCACGAGCCGCAGCCCATTCAACCTGGCTCACCAGACTGTTGCCAGCTCGAAGTGTGTCTTCCAACTCTGGCAGGGCAGCTTCACCGTTGCGGTCTACATAGTCCTGTAGTCCGCCCGCGCTTTCATCCTGTATCAACTTCAACAGTAGACTGAAGCGCGCCACCTCGACCGCGTTTGCATCAATGTCAACACCTCGAATATGCGCCAACAATATACGGCGCTTTTCCTCGAAGGTTAGCCGCCATTGACCCGCCATAACCTCATAAATCTTGTGCCCCACATGGCTTGCACGACTATTTGCCTGATACCAGGCGAGGTAATGATCGGTCAGGAACTCAAAGACTGACAGCAAGAAGATGCCCGATCCGCAGCATATATCCGCGACCGTGAACTCTTCCAATTCCTCCGGGGTTTTTCCGGCAATTTTCGGTCCAAGAGTCCTTTGTACGATGGCATCAACAACATACCGAGGTGTTGGAACTACACCGCCGCTTTCACGCACCTCCGGTTTACTAACAATCTCAATAGCCCCAGTATCACTGATAGTGATGATTTCACCCAGGAACAGTTCATAGATTTCGCCCAAGACTTCGGCCTCGACAACCGCGAAGGTGTAGGGGCTTTGAGGATAATATAGCTCGGCGATGATCCCGCTCAGCACACCATCGCTGATCCGGATGCCGAGCCGCTCATCATCAAGCAAACGGAACAAGCCAGAATCATAAAACGCATCAGCTCGCCGCAGCTCCTCTCGGAAAGCATCGAAACTGTTGCCTCCTGCCAACCCGCGCAACATCTCATAGCGCTCAATCTCACGATCCTCGCAAATACGCAGAAACACGATGCGCGAAAGGAAAAGCTGTACCGCATATGTCAGCTCTGCTGGCGACAGGCCTGGCGTGTTTTGTTGAATATCTTGAGCCAGTCGCTCTCGCCATGACCGTACTTGCTCCAAGAAGAAATCATCGAATTGTTCAGCCCCATGGCGCGTCACGTCTACAGCGAAAACTCGGTCAAACTCCCCGGAGTAAACTGACTCACGCGAAAGCAGCGGCCATAGCTCGTCAAAGCGCGCTTCAAATTCGTCGTAGGCGACCAACAAGATACGAGCGACGTGGGCTTCATCATTTTCGTCTGGTTGCGGCTGGCAGTCATAGACCGCCAGTTGATGGAAGTTAGTTAGAACAGAAATGGGAAGGCTAGCAGAGAACCCATACCGGCGTGTTTGAAACGCGGCTTCCTTGTTCCGATCAATTCGAACATTCGGCTTCTTGGCTTCAACAAAAAGCTTTCTTTGCCTAGCCAGTCGTAATTCATAGTCCGGCTTTTTCGATAGCCTTTCTTCACCAACTTCAACCGTGGCTTCTTCGATGACTTCACGCAGTCCCAGAGGTTGGCCGCTCGCGTTGTGAACATCCCAACCAAATGCCTCCAGCAACGGGGTAATGAAATCTGTTCGCGCCTGAGTCTCGTTATATGCCGATCGCAGATAATCGGCTTCGTTGCGCCTGAAACCTTGGACAAGATCGCTGACACGCGCCCGCGCGGTTTCTCTTTCGTCCATTTCGTTCATGCTGTTCGCGATCTGAAGGACTTTCGGCCACCGCGCCTGCGCGAGTTCCGCCGGTCTCGCATCTTTCTCCAGATATCATTCAGCAGCGCACATTCTGCTGCCGTCAGCCCCATGTGCTTCCGAAGTACAATGCGCGCGTTTTCCTCCAGAACATCATCCAGTTTTCCGGCCCGTACCAGCCTATCTACCTCCGATAGTGGCATTGCACCATTAAGCTTGGCGGGCATCAACAATCGTTCGGCTTCAGTCGGTTCGAGCTCCAGAACACCGCCGCCATAGCTACGTCCTTCGATCTCAGCGGAGGCGGCAGTCAACCAAGTATAGGTATTGGCAACAATGCGCTCAGCCATCGCGCCATTACTGCGCATTCGGTGGATGGTGTCGGTGGACGTTGCGCCAGATTCGTTTAGCACCATACGTGGAAAATCATAGATCTGGCGAAATGCGAACCCATCTGGCACCCAAACCGACGGAACCAGGTACCACGGATCTCGGATCGAACATTTATAGCCCTCGTGAAATTTTCTCCGCTCACCATCCTCAATGTAGCGACGTAATCGAGGGCTCAGTTTTTTCGCTTGCTCTTTGCTGATGTTCAGCAAATGCACACGATTGCCCATTTCAGCGAGCGACTTCCAGTCAGATTTATCGAGCTGGCTTCCTTTCAGCTGCGCAGAACGCGAAACCAACGGCGTTGTGTACCCGTCAATGCCTAACTTTGAGACCTGGTCAGCGGTAAGAACGAAAAATTCATTCTTTCCCGTAACAACGCCAACATCAATGCTTGCATGTGTGGACATTGAGGTAGTGTTGTTCGCATCACGCAAAGCGCGCATGAAGGAGATTTGGCGATTGTTGAGGAAGTACTTCAACCATTTTTCGCTATCATGCCGGATCGTTTTGGATTCCGCCTTCGCAAGCATGCGCACAGGCTCATTTTCCACTATCTCAGAAAGCGTTTCCGCCGCTGTTAGAGAAACACGGCACTCATTGACCTCCGAAGCTTTGGCCAAGGCGCCATCTGCCAACAGGAGAACGACTTCCTGTTCTGCTCTCTCAAAAAACATTTCATTGCAGGCGATTATGTCGATACGTTCGAAGTGGTCAGCCAGGAACGATCGGAGCTGCGCCGCATATGTAACCTGCAAAAGCTCAGCTGGTAGAACAAGTGCCAAGCGACCACCTGGCCTCAAGCTCGCCGTTGCAGCTACAACAAACGGCACCCAGATGTTCGTTAGCCGATTGGGCTTAAGTCCCTGATCACCCATGATTGCCATTGCTCGTGCGCGGTGAGGCTCAGGAAAAGACTGGTAGCGGATGAAGGGTGGATTCCCAACGATAACATCAAATGTCGGCTGATCGGTTCCCTGCCACCAATCGAAGAAATCCGAGTTCTGGATCACCTTTCTCGCTGAAGCCCCAAGTAGAGGCCGCAACCGTTTCGTGGCAGCCTTGGCTTCGGCTGGAATGATTTCAATGCCTGTCAGCTGCCTAGCAATGGCATCTTGGGATGCATCTAGAGAAAAAAGCCTTGTCGCAGCAGCTTCAAGAAAAGAGCCATCACCACAGCTGGGCTCCAAGACCATATCTTCGCTAGATTGTATTGCCCAATTGCATAGCCAGTCTGCTAGTTGCGATGAGGTATAATACCCTCCACGCAGTTTATCCTCATCAAGATCGGCAAACCGCCCGTTCGGATTGCGACTGATTTCGCTGACAACAGAGTTGGCTTTTTTACTCATTGCCCTTTCTCCATATGGAGCAAAGGCATTTCATCTTTCAACAGTCTGTCGATTGCTTCACGAACAACCCAAGCAACCGAAACCCTGTTCCTCTTAGCTATTTCGCTGAGCTCGTGGTGCTGGCTGGCCGTTAGGCTGACAGACAGGCGGTGAGTTGATTTGTCTTCATTTTCATTGGCTGGATTAGACATTATGGTGTTCTCTGCATCAACATGCACCACCTTACACCAACATGGTGTGATATCAACGAAATTGTCAAAATCAGGCAGGGTTCTCCCCTATTCCTCTTGGTGGTACGGGCGCATGTGGATACGGGCCGCCCTTGCGCAGGACGATCCGCCGGTCCTCGTCGCCGCGTCCACCAACAACCAGGCCGTCACGAACATCATCGACGCGTTCGGCAAGGACTTCGCCCACGGGCAAGGGCCGTTCGCTGGCCGCTGGCTGCCCGGAATCAACAGTTTCGGCCTGTTCCTGCCGGCCGCATCGCGCGAAAAAGAGGCGGCCGCGACATACCAGACCGAGCGTTTCTTTCTCGACGTCGAAAGCGAAGCCTATTTCGTCAATGCCAAGCAAGCCTTCCTGTCGGCGGGGCGGGCGGCATTTCCCGACCTCGTCGACCCCGACGTATCGGAAATCGTCTCGGCCCTGTACGAGCGCATCGTGGCACATGCAGGGCTGCTGGCAGGGGTGGACCGCGCACGGCAATCGCTGAAAATCGGACAGGATGAATTGTCGGCAGCGCTCGGCGATAATCCGGACGCCGCCATGGAGAAGTTGCGCGCCGAACGGGACCGGCAAACGGCGAACCGCGACCGGCAGGTAGCCGTCAAGAGACAATGGCAACGCCATCAGGCGAGCGAATCCGTGTTCATGCTGCTGTTTGGCTTCCTGCCGCCCCTTGCGCGCCAGCGGCTGCTTCAGGCAAAGATCGCTCTCGAAGAGGCCGGGTGCGACCCGGACATTGCCGGTTGTGCGGATCTGGAGGCCATCGATCAGGCGGTGCGCACCGCCGTGAAAGACGCGATGGTCGCCCTGCACGACGGCGAGGCGGCGCTGGCGAACGCACATTTACTGCGACAGAACCTGCAATCCGCACAGGAGGAATGGGAAACCGCCGTTGCGGCCCTTTGCGCCGATCCGATCCCGGTCGAGGATGCGGCCGCGCTCGACCGCCACGCCGATTGCAACACGCGTTTCGATCTGTTCCTGCTCGCAACCCATTACTGGGAAGGCCGCTGGTTGCTGGCGATGGCGGCCGACCTCGCCGACATCGTTGATTCGCACAACAAAACCGGAATGAAGACGGTCGCTCCGCGCTGGCGACGGCGTATGATGCTGACGCCCTGCGCGGTCTGCACATTTGCCAGCCTGCCCCGCAAGATGACCTACACGAAGGGTCCGTCCGACGATTTCAGGGAGCATCACCTGCTGAACTTCATCGACCTCCTGATCATCGATGAGGCCGGGCAGGCGCTGCCGGAAGTCGCCGGCGCGTCCATGGCGCTGGCCCGGCGGGCGCTTGTCATCGGCGACACGCAGCAGATCGAGCCGATATCCTCGGTGCCGCGACCGGTCGACATCGGCAACCTGCGGGAATGCGCACTTTTGCCGTCGGACTTCGGCGAGGACGCGCTTGAGCGCCTCTCGGCGCGCGGACTGCGGTCGGTCGGCGGAAGCGCCATGCGTCTTGCCCAGGAAGCCTGCCGGTTTGCCCCCTTCCCCGAAATGGAGAGGGGCCTTTATCTGTTCGAGCACCGGCGCTGCTACGACGAGATCATCGGCTACTGCAATGCGTTGTGCTACAAGGGAGCTCTGCAGCCGAAGCGCGGCGCGGCGCCGGACGACGAGAGCCTTTCCGGCTTCCGCTATCTTCACATCGACGGGATGGCCACCAAACATGGCTCCAGCCGTTCGAATGCGGTCGAGGCGCGCACCGTCGCGGCATGGCTTGCCGACAACCGCAAGGCGCTCGAAGCGCAATACGGGCGCAGGCTCGAAGAGATCGTCGGCGTCGTAACGCCCTTCGGCCGTCAGGCCCGCGAGATCAGGCAGGCCTGCGCCGATCAGGGCATCGATATGGGCAAGCGCACCGGAATGACCGTCGGTACCGTGCACGCCCTGCAGGGTGCCGAGCGGCCGGTCGTGCTGTTCTCACCGGTCTATTCGAAGCACGCAGACGGCCGTTTCATCGACGCATCCCCCGGCATGCTAAACGTCACGGTGTCTCGCGCCAGGGACAGTTTCCTGGTCTTCGGCGACATGGATGTGTTCTCGGGCGCGGAACCGGGCTCACCGCGCGCTTTGCTGGCAAGCTTCCTGTTCGCGTCCGAAAACAACGTGCTGCAGTTCCGTCCGGAACCGCGCGGCGACCTGCAACAGGACGCAGACGATCTGGTCACGCTGCGCGATGCGGCGGAACACGACGCCTTCCTTTTGCAGGCCCTTGCCTCCGATGCGCAGCGGTTCGTGATTGTCAGCCCCTGGATCGTCGTTACGACGATGCAGCGTTCGGGCCTCCTCGAGGGATTTCGCGCTGCGGCTGCGCGTGGCGCGCAGATTGAGATATTCACCGATCCGAATCTGAACGAAAAGCGCGACAGCGAAGATATCAGCCAGTTGGAAGCGGCCGGGCGCGTTCTGTCGGAAAGCGGCATCGCATTGCACAAGGTCCGGCGGTTGCACAGCAAGATCGTGGCGATCGACACGGACAGTATTTGCATCGGATCCTACAACTGGCTGAGCGCCGACCGGAGCGGCAAGTACGCCCGCCACGAAACCTCCATGGTCTATAGCGGCCGGCGCGTGAAACGGGAAATAGAGGTCATCACAGACAGCCTGAGGCAAAGACAGGCGGGCTGAGCAGATACTCGCGGCAAGGTGCGCCAGGAACGGACAGGCGCTTGGATTAGAAATATGTGCTTGCGCTGACCATACTTCGCTACGGCTCACGGAACGTCTTGCCAGACGGATAGCCTGTAATTGTACCTATGGATGGATCAAGAACACTTTCGATCTCGTCGACCATGCCCTGCGTTCGGATCATGGCAAATATCCTGATCTCAGTTTCCGGCATGGCTTCGGCAAGCAACGAAGCGCAAGCAAATGTCGTGCGTCCCATGGTCAGAACATCATCGACAAGAGTGATCTGTGCCGGGTGAATCAGATCAGCGTCCACCCTCATGCTATCCCTGTGCTCGGGAACCAACGGACGCTCACTGGCTGGTGAAGTGGAAGATTTTCGAACGGCCGTGACGCGCTCGATTAGCGATACTACGTCGCCACCGTAACCATGCGCGGCCAGTACATCGGCGATGACCTTGGACGGCCACAATGCACCATCGGTTAAGGGCGCACTGCGCGGAACCGGGACGAGGGTCACGTCTGGATTAAGAAAGGGTGCCAGCACTTCCGCTTCCGGCTTTTCCAGATGAGGCAGCGCCTTTTCGATCTGAGTGATGCTACCCGCTTTGAGCTTGCCGCAAATGTGTCGGGAACGCCGTGAAGTTTCGCTTTTGCCGCGTGGCGAGTAATTTGCAAAGGTCGCGTAAGGAAACTCAGAAGGCTCAGAAGGCACTTACGCCGCCTGCTGTGAAACTCGGTATATCATAGAAGATGTCGGGCATATCTTCACGACGCAGTTCTTGAGCGCCGTAGGCAATCATCTCTTTCGGCCAGCTTAGTTCTGGGTTCTGTGCTACGCTCTGCATGATGTAGACCAACCTGCCGAGGCGAATGGCTTCCCATCCCTGATGGCGTGTTCCGCTTTTTTCGCCAGCTTCTACAACAACGGTTGCATCGCAGATCAGCGCCATTGTGCGGTTCCGGCGCGGGAAGTTGTCTCGCTTGGACGGATATCCTTCGGGAAATTGCGAGATGGCTAGGTGATCGCGCTTGATGATCTCAAGCAAACCTTTGTTCTTAGCCGGGTAGGCTTGCGAAAGCGGTGTTCCGAGAACCGCAATGGTCTTTCCGCCCATCTCGATGGCGGTTTCATGAGCTACGGTATCGATGCCTTCTGCAAGGCCGCTGACAACGGTAATTCCGTGCTCAACAAGCGCTTTGGTAAACGACCTAGCACGCGCTATGCCTTCACGGCTGGCTTTTCGGGAACCGACAATTGCGACGCGCTTTCCTTCGGTCAACAGCGAAGCATCGCCCGCAAGATACAGCTCGTCGGGGGCGTTCTTCGCTTCCACCTCGTTGAGTTGTCCTAGAATGTCCCGTGTCTCGAAAAGCATGTCCATGCTGTCGTTCTTGGCGGCGAATGTTCCGCGTTCTCCCTTCGTTTCAGCCTACCGCATTCGGAATCTGCGATCCAGTTTGATCTGCGAGTTATCCCGAATCCCTTGATTTCGGGTGTCTAACCCCTGTGCCTACCTCGTCTCATCGGGTAGCTAAGTCCACCCTGCCCTATCAGTCTGGCCGGAACCTGAGTGCCTGTTCTTTGGTGAGTTGGAAGCGTCCGTTCTTTGATCGGCGTGGGTGCCAAGGCGCGTCCCGCAAGGGGCGCGGGGCGGCGTATTGAGTGTCATGGCCGAATGGCCATGCCCTTTTGTGGCCGAGCCGATTGGCGAAGGCGCCATGATCCTGACCTCCAATTGCGGCTTTGCCGAATGGGCGAAGGTATTTGGCGATCCTGTGGTTGCAACCGCCCTGCTGGATAGGCTTTTGCACCACGCGGTCGTCATCCAGATCGAGGGCGCAAGCTATCGCCTGCGGTCTCATGCTGATTTGATCCCGGAACATGTTCGAGCCAATGCTCAAATCTCACCGCCGCCGCCGAAAAAGCGCGGACGGCCGAAAAAGGAGGGAAATGCAGCCTCTTGATCCTGGCTCGTCACCAGATCCTGTAAGTGGGGAAATTTACTTCGGCATTGACAGCATGAACTACGCTGAAGCTGCCAGCGCTGGCTTCGCAATCGGATCAGGTGCTGTGGAGGCGGCGAACAAGGTCCTGGTGACGAGCCGGATGAAGCGCACTGGGCGGCGCGGGGGGCGTGAAGGCGGCCAAGGGGTCCTGACCTTCCGCTCTCTGCTCAAATCCGGACGCTTCGACAGGGCATGGGGCACCATGGTGCCGCGCCTGAACCGCGGCCAGCGGTGGAAGCCACCCAAATGTGCCAACGACAACCGAACAGTCGCCGCACAAGATGCGCTCGCAGCATGATTTGCAGAATGAAATTCGCCGCACGAAAACGACGCCATATGAGAATCACACCCAGAGGGCACCCCGAGACCGGCGGAAGTGTGTGAGGACACGGTTTGCATCGTATCCGTTGTGCCCCATACCTTTTGATCAACTCCTGCAATGTTGTCAGCTACGGCAAACAACGCAGCGGTTAATTTATCCTGGGGACCCGGCTCCTCCTGGTTGGGACGGAGCCGGGCCCAAGCGGTGACTGGAGGATGAAGAATGCGCCCTTCCGGCTCGACATTCTCTTTCTTGGCTGCTGCGGTACAATCACCGAAATCCATCACGCCGCAAAACCGAACGATCCGACGATCATATCATCCCAGGAGCCTGTCTGGGGTGTATTCGAAATCGCTGGCGGCGAGGCCAGGGCGCTGCAGATTGCTGTTGGTGACCGGGTGAGTGGACCTGAGATAAAGTCTTTCGATAACGTTCAAAAACGTCCGCAAGACTGATACTATACACAAATAGCCTTGTGAATACTTGCGATGCTGTCAATGGCATTAACCGCCGTGATTATTGAATTTATCAGGCGAAGCCTGAAAAATCCTAGGAGGAAACAATGGTGAAATCCAAAGACAAAGGTGGCGCGCCACGCGTCTCTCTGAACGCGAATGATTTCCAGCCGCCAAGCGGTTACAAGCCCGGCGGTGGCACCATGATCACCAGAAAAGTTTCACCTCGACACGAACCGCCCAACATCGCGGCCGCAAGATCAAAGTCAAAACCACTTATCGCATCGAGATCGACGACGAGCCGCTGACGGTTCACACCATGGTCATGGACGACGGATCCGTTCATTGCCATGGCCTCCCGAACTACGCCTTCTCGTCGGCGATCGATATGGCAAAGGCCATCGTCGATGTAGAGCGCCTGACCCATTACGAGCGGGACGATCTCAGCGGCGGTCATGGCGGCGACGGTGATCATCATCCAGGCGGTCACCACGGATCGCATAATGGGTCAGCACATGGGGAGGATCACTGATTATCGGTACACGCGAAAACATCCTCGTCAGCACCCATGTGCGCGATGACCTTCTGCAAGCCAAGGTCGTGCTTGATCAGCCCAATTCAGGGATCATGGCGAGCGATCTCGCCAACTTTCTACAGGCGAACAACTTGCCGATGACCATGCGTGGAGAAGAGCAGGAGCTCTCCATCTACGACATCTTTGTCTTCTGGCACGTACTGGCGATGAACATCGATCTGTCTGTCGGAAACGCAGCTCACAGTGGCCCTATCTTCCCCTGGCACCGCATGTACATGATCCGCCAGGAAGAGATGTGCCAACAAGTCCTGAACAATCCGGACTTCGGCCTCCCCTATTGGGATTGGGCCGCAGACGGCGAGCTCCCGGTTCAGGACCAGTGGCGCACCGATCTGTGGTCGGCCGAATATATTGGCGAAGCACGCGGACGCGTTCGCTCTGGTCCCGTTGCCCAAATGCAGGTGCGCCTCGTTGCGGGTGGCAGGCGGCGCGAACTGGTGTCCGTCACACCGCGACCGATTTTCCGTCAGGCTGGTATGGATCAACGGTGGCCGGATTTGCCAACTGAAGCCCAGGTTAACGCCGCCTTACAGCAGACCGAATATGACGTCAGCCCATGGGATCAGGGTGTCATCAGCCACCGCAACGTCCTCGAGGGATGGATCCAGGCGCCGCAACTCCACAACCGGGTTCATACCTGGATCGGAGGCGATATGGGGCCGGGCACCTCCCCCAACGATCCGGCGTTTTTCCTGAACCACTGCAATGTAGATCGCATTTGGGAGCTCTGGATGGGTCAACACGGTCTCGAATACGCGCCCGGCCGCAATCGCGGACCTCAGGGTCACCGGATCGACAGCTCCATGTTTTCAATCATCGGTCAGGCCCTTACGGCCGAAGACATTCTCGATCCATCGGCCTGGTATGCATATGACCACCAACTCATCGCCTGACCGCAGAGTCATGAAGCTCGATTCGCGATGTGAGGGATTGGGATGAGCGAACAACGTCCCTCTCTCTCCTTGAAGGTCGAGACTTTCGTCGCCGGGATTGTCCGTTTCGTAAACCGTTTTCGCGCGCACCACAATGCTGGCCGTCTTCAAACCACGCACCTTCAATCATCGCCTTGGGCGATCCATCCGCAAAAAACGGACCGTCCCACCCCTCACTTTCCTGATCGTCGGGTGTTTCTTTTTCTCGGTGATCATCGACACCTATGCCGAAGGTTGGATTGTTTATTTCAACTGGGTCTGGCTCGACCAGGAAATCAGCGGCAAGATCCAAGAGCGAGGCGGAGACCTTTTCTCCCTCACGGCCATCGTGCGATCGGGTTTGCCAACATTCCTGTGTTTCGCGGTCCTGATCCAACTCCTCGCATGGGCCCTGGCCAAGTCGAAATGGCTCCGGCCGCGTGTAGCGGCCACCCTCAGCTATGCCTTTGGGCTGCATGCCACAGCTTTCGCGTTCGCCTGCTTTCTTCCTATCATTGGCATCTATGTACTTAACCCAGAGACCTCGGACAGTGTCGTCAGCGACCTCTGGCAACACGGGATCGCCTATCTTGTGCTGGGTCTGACACGACCCATCTTGGCCTCTCCGCGCTACGCTTGTTCGGCAGGGGGGATTACGTACCCCCCGTTTCACCCCTTCGCTTTGGCCCACAACAGGCATTGAGCCTTAGTGTGCCATTGAACCCGTATCGCCGGTTCATCACTCTTTGCGTAACCGTCCACCATCAAACGAAACCCGATTCGAGTGGGCTGCGAGCCTCAATCTCGGCAAGTGCCGCCTTCGGAAATCAGGCCCTATTTCTCATAGAGAACCAAGAATAAAGTTGTAAAGAACCCGCCGAATGCAGTTTCAACTATGGCAATCGCGCCGGGTAACATGTCCTCGCTCACCAAAAACTGTGTACCGTATAGGTAAATTATAAATATGTTACCCGCCAAATATGCAATAAAAATTACAGAAATAATAGTCACGAAAGTACGGCTAACCAGTGCTGTATCTTTATCGCCGGTCAACTTAATGTTTTTTATTGCAATTCCGACGTACACCCCAAAAACTGGTAAGAATACAGCTATAGTTGAAATATAGGTATCAACGGAGGTAACGCGATACCTAAGGTAAATCGCACAAAAGCTTACAAATAAGACATGTGCCACTACTACCAAAATGGCGAAAGTCGATCTAAGAGCCTGAACGGAAAGTATTTGAGCGATATCAATGGTTTGTGATTCAACGTCTTTAAACGAAGAACGGAGGATCACGATGCCGTGGGATGATACCGCTCGCGCTGAGCATACACGCGAAACCGGTCGCTATCCAACCGATTTGACAGATGCCGAATGGGAAATCATCAAACCGCTGCTGCCACCGGCCAAAACAGGTGGACGACCACGCACGACAAAATTGCGTGAGGTTTTCAACGCAATCCAGTACATGGCCGGCAGCGGTTGCCAGTGGCGCATGCTGCCCAGCGACTTCCCGCCGGTGTCGACTGTTCAGGGCTATTTCTATTACTGGACCTACACGGGTCTGCTGGAAACCATCAATTGCCTTCTGGTTCTCAATACCCGTGAACTGGAGGGCCGCGAAGCCAGTCCAACGGCCGGAGTGATCGACAGCCAAAGCGTCAAAACCACTGAAAGCGGGGGCGTTCGCGGATATGACGCCGGAAAAAAGGTCAAGGGTCGCAAGCGCCACATTGTTGTCGACACGATCGGATTGCTGTTGTTTGTGATCGTTACCGCGGCCAACATTCAGGACCGCGATGGCGCATGCGCGCTCATCAAGGCCATTCGCTACCGGTTCCCCTGGTTGCGTCACCTGTTTGCCGATAGTGCCTATGCCGGCCAGCAGTTGCGCGAGGCGATTGCCGGCCACGGCGATTGGACAATCGAGGTTGTCAAACGCAGCGATACGGCGAAAGGGTTCGTGGTTCTTCCGCGACGATGGGTGGTGGAGCGGACATTTGCATGGCTTGGGCGCTGCCGGCGATTGGCGAAGGACTGGGAGCGCAAAATCGAGGTTTCCACCGCATGGACGCTCATCTCGAGTATCCGGCTCATGACACGGCGCCTCGCAAGGTGCTGTTATGTCTGAAAAACTTTTGAGTCAGGCTCTAAGCTGCCCTGCCGACATCTAGTTAAAATTCTCCGAGACGGTAGCGCCGATATTGTTAGCAATGAGCGACATGACGGCGAACCTAAACTCTTCAAATCCTTGGTCGTAATCGAGTGACTGAAAACCACCGCTAGGTTTCTCTCCTGTGACCGGCCATCTTCTCACAGCCGTTATCGGAAGGTCGAAGTAGAGTTGGTACTCATCTGCCCATCCGGTCCAATGGGGGTATACTTCCCAGTAGCTCTTTTCCCATTGATCTATCCGGCCTGTGATATCAGAGCCCGGAACCAGAAGATCCAACTTAATGCGGCCTCTAGATAAAATTATGGAGCACGTCATGACTGTGTTTGTCTGGCATTCCTTGCCAGTCAGAACTTCGATTGCAGATTTGAGTTCATGTCGCAACTCCGCCAGAGCATGGGTTCTAAACCTAAAAAAGGCATCTTTGCTTATATCTATCATAGCGGGAGGCGCGCCCGCCTCTCCGCCTTCCCTAGCGGCAAGCATCACTATGTCAGAGTGTCGGCGCATTTGAATTATCGTGTCAATCTCGTAACCAGGCCTAGCCGAACCGCAATAAGCCAGAAATTGATCAGACCACATACGGTCGGCAAACGCATTGGTGTACACATGGGATCGTATACCCTGCAAGCTATTGAATTGGTTCTCATATTCGTCGGTCGGACTACACAAATGCATTTCATCCACAGGTAGAGAATTAAGCAAATTCTGAAAATCGGCTTCCCTCGCGGAATCAATAACAACAATTATTCCGATAGGTTCACATCCACCTTCACCGCAGAAGAACGATTTCACGCACAAATCTTTATGCTCTTCATACCCCTGCTCGCTAAAGCGGTCATTCCCATATATGACATCCGCACAAAATTTCGCTGCACTGTCTATGGAATCGGGATTCTCCAGATCCAAATCATAAATATTGTAAGACTCTTGAGATAAAGCGGATGAGCATATTGTGAGTAATGCAATTATGAACACGATATATTTCATTTTTGCTCCTTGTCGGCGTAGTCTATCGAGCACAAAATTAGCTATAGCTTGGCTTCTCCGCCAACTCTTCAAAGAGCTGTTCGCGTGAATCGAAGCTTCGTCCGAAAAATGCGGCCTTATTTACTGGATCCGGAGGTGCAGACAAAAGTTAGTCCGATTCTTTCACCAAATCGAAGAACGGTATCGATATCGTTTAGTGTGATATCCATACATCCATTGTTTTCTCTCGACCAACGGTTTGTTTCTCCGTCAACCTCACAGGTATATTCATGCGAAGTAATCACGAATTTCGCCTCGTTCTGCGAAATCCGCGGACATCCGTATACTCGTGCTTTCACGGACTACTCAAGGCCTTGGAAAAAACACACGTTCGTTTCAGTAGTCGCTTCATGCGACGCCGAATAAACCGTTGTTGAAAATGAAAGGCCTACAATGCCAAACACGATTAGTGTAAACGAGCGAATTTTCATTGATTGCTCTCCTCGCATTACGGATGGTGCGTCATCATTGAGGCGAACTGAAGATCAGTCAAGGCCAAACCTGGTATTAGGAGAGAACAAACCGGCCATTCATTCAAGCTGATTGCTTTGGATACCAGTAGTCCCAGTTTTTCCGCAGCCATTTTTTCGGTCAAGTTACACAGAAAATGAGCGGTGGCGATTTCTCCGCTTCCGTTGCGCTTGGGATTTTGAAAGTTCTATTTCCTGATCTGTGGGCGACAACGTCAGGAACTCGCCCATTTCCCGGTTTAGCAGTTTGATCGACAGTACGTGCCGATGTCGAACCATCCTGATTTCATGCTGCAGGCGCTGTCTTTCTGTCAGTTGCCGTTGCACAAGAGTTTCCGTTTCGGCCCGGTCGCGCCGGTCGCACTCAGCAGCTTCAACCTCACTTTGCTTTTTGATCTTCCCGTATTTGCCTGCGTAGCAGCAGACCCACCGTATCGACCAGTATATGGCGTTTACGGCCCTTCACATTCTTGCATCGCCGGCAGGCGATGCAAAGCATCGCTGAGAGCGCATCGTGACGTGCCCAAGTGCCATCTTCGAGAAACCGTTGGAAATAGCCATAGACCGTGCTCCTGGGCGGAAAATCCCTGGGCGGGTTGGCCCTGGCGCAGCCGTTCTGCAGCACATAGAAGGTCCCGTTGATCACCGATCGCAGGCACACCCGCCAAGCCGGATAGAAACACTGCGTGATCGGCGCTGCGTGACCGTACCGGCCGGCGAGTGTGTGAGCAGGGTCGACGGAACAGCCTATGGGAGATTGATCGGAAATGATCCGGAACGGGAAAACCATGGCACTTCATTGAGCTTCAAGGTCTTCGGCTTGGACCCGATCCGCGACCACATACCGGCCCGCGGTACGTATCATGGCCGCACAGGAGAGGCTTGACATGACCACACCATCGCCGTTCAAAGATCTCTCGCATACACGAGGGCATTCACAAAAGAAGTGTGGGCGTTAGATGCCAAATTGGCATAGAATTGATGCGCGTCAACAGATCAGGAATGACGTACTGTAAGTTTTTGTAGAGTCCTTCACATGCACATTGAGGCATTACGCGTGTCTAGGGCGGCTACGAACGGGTAGTGAATTTAGCTGTGGTGGCGCCGCTGAATGGGATCGGCGGAAACGATGAAACGTTGCTAGCGCATGAGGTCCTCTACAGCGACTTTTGCTACCGCTGAGAGGCCTTAGTGCGCGCGCTATCGCGAATTCTTATTTAAGCGATGGTAAACTTGCCGGTGATCGTTATTTTCCTCACGATGCTAGCCTGTCTGTTCGTCAGCTCAGGCGACCTGACTTGGATGGCCGCCTGGGCTTACCTCGCCATCACATTCGCTGCCTTGCTTCTGACAGAACACATGCTACGGATATACCGGCCCGACCTGCGCAAAGAGCGGTCGGGCCGGTCGGACCACACGATCCCGTGGGATCGCGTGCTTGCGCCATTGTCGTCAGCCGTTCTGCCCTCTCTGGTACTAGTCGTCGCAGGCGTCGAACGCCGGTTTCAAGAGGAGGCACTCGCAACGAGTGCTTTTCAGGTCGGGGCCTTTGCCATAATTTGTACGGGCTATGGGTTGGTGCTGTGGTCGATGCTGAGCAATCCGTTTTTCACGGCAACGGTTCGGATCCAAACGGAGTGGGGTCACAGAGTGATTTCTGTGGGTCCATACAGGATCATCCGACACCCCGGATATGCCGGCGTTATCGTTTGCAACCTGGCAGTCCCTGCGGCCCTTGGTACAGCTTGGGCGTGGCTCCCGGCCATTGCCGCAATCGCAGCAATCCTTGTTCGGACGTTTCTCGAAGACCGGACCCTAAAGGCCGAGCTTCCGGGCTATTTGGCCTACACCGCTGATGTTAAGGCGAGGATTCTACCGCTGGTTTGGTGACGGCCGGGCACTGTCAGTTCGCGCAGATGGAGCCCTCAGCCCTCAGGATGCGCTGGCGATGATGTCGGCCATACGCTCGCCGATGGCAACGCACGTCAAGTAGGTATTGGCACGTGGGATCTCTGGAAAGATTGAGGCGTCCGCCACGCGGACTCCATCGACACCGATCACCCGACCCGCAGGATCGACCACCACCCCGGTATCAGCCTTGTTCCCCATACGGCATGTCCCGCCTAGATGCTGTGCGTCCATGCACTCTGACAGTAGCCAGCTGTCGATAGCGTCCTTGGTGGTCAGCTCTGACAGCGATCGAGCCGTCAGGCCAGCGACGATGTTATCTGAGATCCTCTGGAACGCACCGTGTTTAGCGAGCCGTAGCAGGTGTCCGACACCGTCGCGCATCCGGGCAAGATCTGTCGGATCCGAAAGCAACCGCAAATCAATATTGGGTTCGACCTCAGGATCGCGGTTAACGATAGCGAGGGTTCCCCGTGATAAGGACTGGAACACCGAAACACCGAGCATGCCGATGCTGAGGCCCGACTCATCAGCCCCAAACAGGTTCAGGTTGAGAATAAACATGTCGTTCGTGGCTGTCCCTGCGATCCCAGACGAATAGCGTACACAACAATTGGTGTAGCGCTGGTGCACATCTCGCGCCCGGCCGTCGGCGTTCAGAGTCAGAACCAGGCTTGCGAGCGGGTGATCCATGAGGTTCTGACCGACCGCCGGAGCATGGTGCACTACATCGCACCCAAGCTGCTTGAGCTGATTGCCATCGCCGACCCCGGAGCGTTGTAGGATGGCGGGCGTGTGAACCGCGCCAGCGCAGAGCACGACCTGCCTGCAAGCAAATGAAACCGGCCCATTCGGCCCCAGACATCGGACTGACCTTGCCGCCCGGTTCGAAAACTCGATCTGGTCTACCAGCAGATGGCCACGGATCGAGAGATTGGGCCGGCCCCGAGCAGGTTCCAGATACGCATCGTTGGTGGTTACTCGGCGGCCGTTTACACTGGTCGCGGCATATTGCATCAAGCCGGCTCCGTCTGCGCCTCCGTCGCGCTGGCTGGACCCAAAACCAAGATCCCAGGATGCATCATGCAACGCGCGGTCCACAGCCCCCCATTGGTCGAATGGTGCCCGATAGATCGGGACTGGGCCGTGCCTTCCCGCGGCTCGAGGTGCATCCGGGTCAGCCTCAAGGCGTTCGAACACAGGTGCCATATCGGTGCTTCCCCAGCCGTCACAGCCAAGCTCGCTCCAACGGTCGAAATCATCCATAGGCGGGCGCATGACGATGTGCCCGTTAATAGAAGAGCAGCCCCCCACGCCCTTGCCACGCCAAAGGGGCAGGTACGGCTGCACCGCGGCGCGGCGCGCGATTAGACCCGGCCACTGAAAGCGGTTCTTAAACTGATCCTGCAGGATATGGGCGGGGTTTGGACTTCGCATTTCTGCCGGGGCATCCACAGACCGGAAATCTGGGCCCGCCTCGACCAGCATAACGCGCATGGACGGCTCCTCTGATAGACGTGCAGCAAGAGGTGCACCGGCCGAACCAGCGCCGACGACGACAAAGTCATAATGGGAATCTGAAGTCGCCGAGTCTGGATCGGACATTTGAGGGGCCTTTATGAATGTAGCGGTGAAGACCGCCGGCAATAGAGTGCGGCGCGCTTCGGTTGGCCATCGATCTGGCCTTTCTACTTCAAACTCAATTCGTTCACTAGAGCGTGTCGAGGTTTTGTAGATTCGGGATTTCCTTCTGGGCGCGAATATGATTCAGAATTTTGTTGGGGCGACATTTTTTGTTTCGATTCGGGAAGATTTGTAATGCCCAAGCCTCATCCTATTGAGTTACGGGAACGTGTTGTGGCCCATGTTGAAGAAGGCCATACGCATCGTGCAACGGCCGGCCATTTCAAGGTCTCCATCAAGTTCGTGAATGACATGGTCAAGCTGAAACGAGAGACCGGTTCGCTTGCTCCCAGACACAATCCGGGCAATACCGGCCACGGCAAACTTGCCCCCTACAAGGACTGGATCCGGAAGCGCGTAGAGCAAAAACGGGACATTACGCTACGACAGCTCTGCCTGGAACTGAAGGAGGAATTTGACCTGAAGGTCAATCGTTCGCCGGTCGGCCAGATGCTGCACAGTCTCGGTCTGTCACACAAAAAAAGACACTTTATGCCAAGGAACAGCACCGCAGCGACGTGAAACGGAACCGCCGCCTCTGGCAGACAGGGCGCCTTCCTTATCTGAACCGGGCCATTGAAAGACTTGTGTTCATCGATGAGACATCCACAAACACCAAAATGACCAAGCAGACCGGCTGGGCACCGATGGGAGAGCGTCTCATTGACTTCGTTCCTCATGGTAATTGGAAGACCCAGACCCTCATCGCCGGCTTGCGGTGCCATGGTCTGGTTGCCCCTTGGGTCATTGATCGCGCCATGAACAAAGAACTGTTCGAGCTGTATGTTGAGACCCAATTGGTCCCGGAACTCAACAGGGGCGATGTCGTGCTGCTCGACAACCTATCCTCTCACAAGAGCGAAAAGGCCAAACAGATGCTGAAGGAGGTCGGCGCCTGGTTCCTGTTCCTGCCGAAATACTCCCCTGACCTCAATCCCATTGAAATGGCCTTTTCAAAGCTCAAGGCCCATCTGAGAAAAGCCGGTGCCAGAACCTTTGACGACGTCTGGAAGGCGATCGGGCAGATCTGCCACCTGTTCTCGCCGCAGGAATGCAGAAACTATTTCAAGGCAGTCGGCTGTGAATTCACGTAAAACGAACACGCTATAGCATGGAAACTATAGTCCATTCCTACGTGATTTCGGAAAATCCTTTTGTGCCTCAGTATTTAGAAAAGGAGAGAAGGGAAGATTTTGGTGCGTACGTTGTCAGTGTGTGGATGCAGCATATCCGATACCCGTTTATACGGTGATGTAGAGTAGAGATTTGAGTGCAACCTGTTTGGTTTCGCGCCTGTTGAAGTGAGAAAGGCGGCTTCATCGAGATTAGGACAGGAAGTTTCCCCTAGCACTCCGGTTTTGAGGCCTGAGAAAACCAGGATGAAGTCGCAGCAGGCCACAAAGGCAGTCATTTTGCCCCGCCAGTGGTTTAGTTTGTTCGCCGCCGGATAGACAGATCAGCCATCGGGCGAATGTGCCTGTCCATACGATACAGCTGAAATCTGAAACGTTGAGCAAGGAGTGAAACAAATGTCCCATATTCCATCGCCCTCCGCCGAGGCGGTACTCCACTTGGAAAGCGAGCACAAGCCTTTTGCACACAACGAATTCCGCGACATGATTACGCGCTCTGCCGAAGCCTACAATAAAAGCGGTTACGATTATGCGACCTACGAGACAATCATCGGCAACGGGAACGTCGTGCACCGCTTCGCCAAGATCGAGGATTTCTTGCGGATTGGCGGTCGGGACGTGCAGAATGAGGTCATCTGCACAACACATGGCGAAGACGATTTGCAATCCCACGTTGAAACCGGCCAAGAGATCGTCATCAGAGAGCAGTTCAATTTGCTGAGCTACGTGCCGGCAATCAGCAACCCGGGCGATGACACCGATCCGGACCTCCTATTAATGATGACGACGCAGGTCAATCCGGGCCGTCTGCATACGGCATTGGGGCTGATGGAGCGTACTGCCAGTGCATTCAAGAAGAACCACTCGGCGAAGTTCTCTGGCGCGGTGCAAACCGTCGGCAATATTGGCGTCGTCCGCCGGTTCTCGCCTCTTGGCGGGCTACATGAAATCGGCGGCCTGGAGGTATTGAAGACCGTCCTCGACTCAGAGTTCGACACCCAGGCCATCAATGACCACTTCGAAACCTACGGGGCCTCGATCGCTTCCGAAGAGTTCTCGGTCCTGCGCCGCGTTAAGTAAGTTTTGGTAACAACGCGCGGGATCGGTGTGCGTTCAGGTGCACCTTGCATCCTGCCTAGAAAAGTCGCGCGGTTAGGTGTGCTGGGATCGGATTTGGTCTGAAAGGTTTTGCTGAACGGTCCGGGACTTTCGCATCGAGACTGGAGGGAATTGTCCCAGTGCATGGTGACTTGGCGGCCCGAATGAGCGAATATTTCCGGGATCAGCTCAAAGCACGTCTCGGGCGGAATTTATCCGTTTACGATCTCGGCCGCAATTTCAACGAACTCGGGTTGGAATCAAGCGACGCAATCGCGATAGCCGAAGCCATGCGCCGGTGGACGGGCACCGGGTTTGACCCCGACGTTTTCTGGCGGCACCCATCACCGCGCGCGGTGATGGCCTATCTCAATCGCAACGTAACGGATTGTCATACGGTCGATGCAGCGGGCGAGCCGCGCGAACCGATTGCCATCATCGGACTTGCCTGCCGTCTGCCCGGGGGCGCCACACAGATCGAGTTTTGGAAAACGCTTAGCGGCGGTCTCTGTAAGATCGGCCCACCATCCTGCACGCGCTTCAGATCGTTCCAAGGGGCAGAAAACGTCCGGCAGCCCCGGGCCGGTTTCTTGCCAGACATCGAAGGCTTCGACGCGCTATTTTTCGCAATCTCACCGCGTGAAGCGGCTGAAATGGACCCCCAGCAACGCTTGCTGCTGGAGGTGGGTTGGGGGGCTTTCGAAGACGCCGCAATTCCACAAGCTGAACTCGTCGGATCCCGCACCGCGGTGTTTGTTGGCGCGATGCACAGCGACTTTGCTGCCATCGCAGAGGGTCGTGCCCGCCCGTACGAGGCGAGCGGCGCCGATCCTAGCATGCTTGCCGCACGGCTGTCATACCATTTTGGGCTCGAAGGCCCGAGCATGACCGTGAATACGGCATGCTCATCGTCGCTGGTCGCGGTTCATCTGGCGTGCCGAAGCCTTCAGGCCGGCGATGCTGGAATTGCGGTTGCAGGAGGCGTCAATCTTCTCACGACCGGTCGCACCTTCAAGGCATTTGAAGCCATGGGAATGCTTTCACCAACCGGGCAGTCGCGCCCCTTCGGAGCCGGCGCGAACGGATATGTCCGGGGTGAAGGCGCAGGGTTGGTCGTGCTCAAGCCCCTCTCGCAAGCGCTGCGGGATCGCGATCGGATCTATGGCACGATCCTCGGTACCGCCGTCAATAATGACGGCGCGAGCAATGGGATCACCGCACCGAATCCAGCCGCACAGGAGAGGGTTCTGAGAGACGCGGTGCACAGCGCAGGTATTCCAGAATCGGCGATCGACTATGTGGAAGCGCACGGAACGGGAACCGAGCTTGGCGATCCCATCGAAGCCTCGGCACTGGCAAGAACATTTGGGCTGGCACCAGATCGCGCAACCCCTCTGCTGATAGGCTCGGTGAAGGGCAACATCGGTCACCTTGAGGGCGCCGCTGGAATTGCTGGTCTTTTAAAGGTGGTGCTCGCGATGCAAGAAGGCCAGTTGCCAGCCTCGCTCGCCGCGGACGGGAAAAACCCAAAGATTGACTTCGACGCGGGCAAGCTGCAACTTTGCCTGGAAAGACGCTCATGGCCATGCGGAAATGCCCCTCCGCTGGCCGGCGTGAGTTCGTTCGGCTTTGGCGGAACTAACGCTCATGCAGTACTGCAAGGCTGGCGCCCCGCCACCCGTCCGGTTGAAGCTGGCCGACGTCCGTCAACCTCGCCGAAATCCGATGTAGGCGGGATAACGGCATATGTCTATTCAGGCCTCGGCGTCGACCCGCGCACGTCCATATGGCGGTTTCTGGGCGGATGCCTTGAATTTGCGGAATGCTTCTCCGATTGCGACCACGCGCACCAGAAGCAAGCTGGCTGGTCCCTGTTTGACGAGGTTTACAGGACCGGCACGCGCAGCGATATTGCTGTTAAACTATCCCAGCCGCTGCTTGTGGCATTCCAGATCTCTTTGACCGCCGTCATCGCTGCCGCAGGGTTGCGGCCGGACCTTGTAGTTGGCCACAGTATCGGCGAGGTTTCTGCCGCGCATGCTGCGGGGCTAATTAACCTCGAAGACGCATTCCACATTGTCAATGCTATGAGCGCGGTCGAGGCCGAATTTGCGGGGTCCGGCGCCATGGTCTATGTGACCGTTTCGGCCACAGAGGTCCAGCATTGCCTATCAGGCATAGCAAGTACCGTCGAAATAGCGGCCGTGAACGGGCCGAACGCAACCGTGATCGCCGGATCGATTGCAGACCTCAAGAGGGTTCGTGCCGGTCTGGAGGCGGCCGGCGCCGAATGGATGCCGATCCGGACCGATCTCGCGCATCATACGACTATTTTGGCGCCAGCCGAAATCGAGCTTGCAGAGCGTCTTGCTGGGCTTTCGGTAGGCAAGGCAGAGTGCCCGATGATATCGACCGTGACGGGCGCGGAGATTGATGATCCGGTGCTCGATGTCGCCTATTGGGGACGGAACATGCGATGTACGGTTCAGTTCGACGCGGCGATTCGGTCCATCCTGCATCGTGGTGCAAGCCGGGCCGTCGAGCTCGGGCCGCACCCGATCCTGGCCCGCGACATGGCTGAGACAGCGGCCGACGCAAGGGCATCTCTGGACGTATTCTTCTGTGCGCGTCGCGACGAACAGGGGTTTGGGCATTTGAATGATGCCCTCTTGCGTCTCGGTGGAACGCCCAGATCGGGTGCTGCGAAAGATCCAGACCAAAAGTACCCTGCCCGGCGATGCAGCGTCTTCGCACTTCCGATCTCTGCCCACACCCCAGAGGCGCTGACTGCCCGAATCGCAGACATCGAAGACCTCTGCCGCAGAGAGGATACCTCGTTACGCGCTCTGGCCAGCCGCCTGGCGCGTACAACCACCCCGCACGGGCACAGGGCAGCGCTTGTGGTGAAGGATGCAGGCGGAGGCTCACCCGTGGCAGTCGAGAAAATCGACTCCGGCCTATCGAACTGTACCTCAGCGTCGGTCATCTTTGCCTACTGCGGCCAAACAGTTCAGGTTGGCATGGGATTGAATCTATGGCGAAACCAGCCGGTTGCACGCGAGATCTTCGAACAGTGCGCGTCCAGAATCCGGGACCAGGCTGGATGGTCGCTCAAACAGGAACTCAGCCGATGCGAACACGAGACCCGCCTCGACCGCACGGAGCATTTGCAGCCAGCCCTGTTTTGTGTTCAGGCTGCGCTCACAACTCTGCTGCGACACTGGGGCCTGCGTCCAAGTGCCGTGATCGGGCACAGCGTCGGGGAAATTGCGGCCGCCTTCTGCGCGGATGTGCTCCCGCTCGAGACGGCTCTGGATCTCGTGCTGGCACGCGGCTCAGCGATTACCCCCTTGCGTGGGCAGGGCAAGATGCTGGCCGTGGGCTTGTCGGAGGAGGAAGCACGCACTGCGATCACTGCCCATGGAAAAGCGTTAGCAATCGCTGCGGTCAACGCCCCGCGTCTCTGTGTATTGAGCGGTGCTCCTCGAACGATCAGGACTTTGGCGGCAGAGCTAACTGGGCGCGGCGTCTTCAGCAGCTTGCTTCCAATGGACTATGCATTTCACAACCCGCAGATGAGCGCCGCTGCGGAATCTTTTCGCGAGGCCATCGGTGAAATCCCTAGCCAGGACCCATCAACACCCTGGTTTTCGACGGTCACGGGCGCGCTTGTGCCGCCGGGTCCGCTCGACCCTCAGCATTG
Organism: Rhizobiaceae bacterium; assembly: GCA_963921345.3. GTDB lineage: Bacteria > Pseudomonadota > Alphaproteobacteria > Rhizobiales > Rhizobiaceae > Hoeflea_A. The sequence goes on from OZ001229.2 coordinate 218,727, forward strand.
GTACAGGGGCATTGTGGCACCCGTCAGGTTTGCCCAAGCGATGTCCGCGGCCCTTGCCTCCCAGGAATCGGCGCTCGTTATCGAAATCGGCCCAGGCCCCGTGCTGGCAGCATCAATCCGCCAGATCGCGCGCGATATTGGGGCCGGGGCGGAGGTCTTGCCATGCCAGGAGCCCGAAGACAATTTGGGCGCTCTCGCCCGTGTCGTCGCAAAGGTTCATGCATCTGGAGGGGATCCCGCCTGGGAAGCCATTTTTCACGAACGGCATGCCGGCGTCGCACTACCACCTTACCCGTTCCAACGCACCCGTTATCCGGTCGTCAGAAACGCATTGGCAAAGAACGAAACTGCGACGTCCGCCCATGCCCGCCCACTGAAAAACCCCGGCCCGGCACCGGCGGAGGCAGACGAGATGCTTCGCTACTACCGCACCCTGACACAGGCCAATGATGCTGGTGTCTATCTACGCTTCGGCGCTCTGTCCCAGGCGTTGCCTGAGTTCTCTTGGTTGCGCGCCTGGATCGATCCGGACGTGTTTCCGGAGGACCGCCGAATCATGCAGCAGGCTGTCGACCGAATGTGGGCGGTCCTGTTCGACGGTCTCGATCTATCGCACGCAGAACGGGTTATGGATATCGGCTGCGGATATGGCACTGATCTTCTGCGGATCGCTGAAGCCGAGCCGCATCTGGCGCTCACTGGGGTCAACATCTCGAGCGAGCAGATCAAGATCACATCTGAACGGATTCGCGCCGCGGGTCTTAAGAAACGCGTCACGCTGCTTGAGGCCAACGTGATGACCGACGATCTGACACCCGACAACGACCTGGTCATCACCTTTCAGGTAGTCCATCACCTGACAGACAAGCCAGCCGCGATCGCCAACATCGCCCGTCATATGCGGCCGGGTGGCGTCTGGATTGCCGCGGAAATCCTCTCGGCCCTTGCCTCGCCAATCGATGCACCGACCTCCTCTGCCCACTTTTCACCGCGCTCGCAGTGGGCAGATGATCTTTCAGAGGCCGGATTGCGCGTTGTTCGCTGCATCGACGCGAGCGCCGAGGTTGCTCGCTACTTGTATTCGCAGAGCTTCGAGACCGACCTTGCGACCTTTTCGCACCGGTTCGACAGCGTCGCGATTGCCCATCTGCGTGGGCCGCACGAACTCGAAGAGTTGCTCGAGCGTGAGATCGCTCTCTATTTGCTGATGACCGTGCAGCGCGAGACACTCATGTCATCTGAGGCGCTTCTCCAGTTTAACCGTGCGGCTCTCGACGCGCCGCAGCCCTTCCCGGATCGCAGCGGAGCAACAGCGGCCCCGGCAGTTGCGCCGCAGCAAATCTACCACCCCTCATCCGGTGCCGAGCCCACAGATGCCCTGATCCGTCGCCATGCCGCTCGCTTGCTTGGCCAGCCCGCCGAAAGCCTCGATTTGGTGGTTCCGCTCGGCAGATACGGCATCGATTCCTTAATGACCCTCGAACTGCGCCGAGCCATTGAACGCGATACGGGCGCCGTCCTGCCTGTCAGCTTCTTTTTCAATTACCCCTCGATTGGCAAGGCGGCGGCGGCGCTCGAGGAAATGCTGAAGCGATCCAGTCCGATCGCCGATGCGCCGACCGTCTCCCCCGACGGTGCGCGCGCTAAGTTGGAACGCCCGCTCGAAGAAGCGGAGCGCGTGCCACATGGCGAGTGACAGGCACAATACTGCCGAAGCGGCTTCGGCTCGGGCGCATGCCGCTGACATGTTTGCACGCCCTCGTGGAAAATCTGAACGGCCGCGATGCGGGCACGCTGAACCGGTCGCGATCACTGGAATGGGACTGAGATTCCCCCCCGACATCACCACGCCCAACGAATTCTGGTATCGGTTATCTGCCGGTTACGACGGTACCGCCTCTGCGCCGCCGCCTTCCCGCGGCGACGGCGACTGGGCATCCGGCCTAGTCGATCCCTCCAACCGAAAACCCGGCAAGTTGATCTCGTCCCGGGCCGGCTATCTTAATAGCGTGGCTGACTTCGATGCCGAGTTCTTCGGGATATCGCCACGCGAGGCAGCGCGTATGGACCCTCAGCAGCGAATGCTTCTGCAAGTCGCCTGGCACGCCATGGAGGATGCGGGATACATACACCCGCGTCTGGATCGGGCATCGGTCGGGCTGACCATCGGTGTCATGAGCAACGACTACGCGCGTCTGCTGCATGCGGATCTCGCCGAAATCGACGGCTACTCCTATGCTGGCTACAGTTTCATCCCAAACCGGGTTTCCAACTTCCTGGACCTGAAGGGACCGAGCGTGGCAATAGACTCGGCCTGCTCCTCATCGCTCACCGCGGTGCATCTCGCCGTGCAAGGCCTGCACTCGGGTGAGCAGGACATTGCACTGGCCGGAGCCACCAACCTGATCCTGGGACCGCATCTGGGAGTAGCCTTTTCGAAATGGGGAATGCTGTCGCCGGATGGCAGATGCAAGACCTTCGACGCTGCCGCTAATGGCTTCGTGCGGGGCGAAGGCTGCGGCCTTGTCGTTTTGCGCCGGCTGAGCGATGCACTTGCCAACGGCGACCGGGTCTACGCCGTAATCCTCGGCTCGGCGGTGAACCAGGATGGCCAGACCAGCGTCTTCACCGCCCCGAACGGCCTCGCGCAAGCAGAGGTGATTCGCACTGCGCTGACTGCAGCCGGTGTGGCAGCAGGCTCTGTCGGATATGTCGAGGCGCACGGCACAGGAACCCCGCTTGGCGATCCCATCGAAATCGAGGCGCTCGCGCAGGTCTATGGGGCTTACAGTTCCAATGAGCCGCAATGCCGTGTCGGCGCTGTCAAGACGAACATCGGCCATCTCGAAGCGGCCGCTGGAATCGCCGGACTGATCAAGGCTGCGCTCTGCGTGTATCACGGCGCAATCCCGCCGAACCGGAACTTCGCCAGGCTAAACCCGCATATCGTGCTGGACGGTACACGGCTTGCACTCGCGACGTCTGGCGTGGCTTGGTCGGGACCGCCCGACGGACGGCGCGCCGGGATCAGTTCGTTCGGTGCGGGCGGTACCAACGCGCATGTGATCCTCGGCCAAGCGCCGGAGGCCGTCGCCGCCCCGCTGCCGGTCGACAACGCCGCACTGCTGCTGCCCGTCAGCGCTGCGTCCGGTGCTGCCCTGGAAATCCGATGCACGCAAATTGCGGATTGGCTGGAGACCGCGGGCGAGGATATCTTCGAGGTGTGCGCAACCGCGATCCACCGACGCGCGCACTTGCCCTGCCGTAAGGCGGTGGTCGGACGTACACGGGAGGAACTGGCGAAGAGCCTGCGCTGTGGTGCACTCACCAAGACGACGCACAGCCACATACGCCTGCTCTTCGTGATGTGTGGACAGGGCCTGTTGGCGTCAGGTATGGGCCTGCAGCTTTGGTCCGAATGCCCCGCCGCGGCCGAGGTTCTCGAGATCTGCGAGACGGCGATCAACAAGCGGGCGGGCTGGTCGCTCCGGCATGAACTGTCAACCCCGACAAGCCAGAGCAATTTGGGGTTGACCGAGATCGGTCAGCCGGCGCTTTTTGCTATACAGGCGGCTCTGATTGCCCAACTCGATGATTGGGGCATCCGCCCAGACGCTGTCATTGGATACAGCGTCGGCGAGGTGGCAGCCGCCTATGCCGCGGGTGTGCTGAGCTTGGCAAGCGCCATTGATCTGGTGCTGAAACGCGGTGCCGCCATGGCGCCTTTGTGCGGCCACGGTGCTATGGCAGCCGTCGGCCTGTCAGAACAGGCGGCTCGTGACTTTATCAACAAAGGCGCGCGTGGCCTCGAGGTCTCGGCGGTCAATGCACCCGGCATGTGCGTGCTTGGTGGCACACCCGAGGCGATCACAGACGCTGAGGCCGCGCTCTGGCAGCAGCATACGTTTTTCCATCGCCTTCCTGGCGACTACGCGTTTCACAGTTGCCAAATGAGCGACGCGGAAAGCCACCTCGACGGGGCGCTCGCCGAATTGGATCCCGCACCCGCCCAGACCCGCTGGATCTCGGCCACCACCGGGGCGGTGATGCAAGGGCCGGAGGCGGATCACATGTACTGGAGCCGAGGCCTCCGTGCACCTGTGCGCTTCGCCGACGCCGTGGTAAAGGCGCTTGAGGGTGCCAAAGATGCGCTGATCCTCGAGATCGGTCCGGCACCGGCGCTCGGGCCAGCGATTGAGCGGATCGCTGACGCGAGTTGCCTCGAGGTTAAGGTCGTGCCGACCCAACGGCCCGACGCGCCAGGATGCGAGGCGCTTTTTGAAGCCCTCGCCGCAAGCTATGCGGCCGGGTGGGAACCACGATGGTCGGCAGTCTGGCCGGCGCCACGCAATCTCGTTTCCCTTCCACCCTATCCATTTCGACCGACACGCCACTGGGTCGATCCGCCGGCCCGGTCGCAGACGCGGGTTCCAGAGCGCCATCCGCTTGCCGGGCGAAGCATCGGACCGGGCAAGCGCTTGCTCACACCTGCCTCGGACGACGCTATATACGAACAGGTCTGGGATCCGCCCCATCCCGCGATCTTGACGGAGCATCGGGTCGACGGAACACCAACCGCACCGTTCGCGCTACTCGTGTTGCTGCTCGAGGCGGCGGCTAGGGCCGAGGATGCGTCGGTCGCCGAGGTGGTCGTTCGGCGTCGCCTCGATCTGTCGGAACGGGTTGCGACCCATGTCCAGATCATCATTGAGGCGAGCGATGATCGGGGCCGGTCCATCACGCTGTACACACGCGAAGCCGACGTGGATACTTGGAGGCTGATCGCCAGTGGACGCGTATCGCCAGCCCGGTCGGCACCACCTGCGAAAGCTGCGTTCCAACTGCCATCAGCAGAACCGACGGAAGACTTTGCCGCGCTGGCCACCCGGCTTTCCGAGGCCGGTCTCGATTATGGTCCGGCATACCGTGGCCCCGTCCAGGAGTGGCGTGACGGGCAGATTGTGACCGGCCGCCTCGACGGCGCATGCCCAGTCACGGGCCTCGATGCCGCAATCCGAGCGTTGCTCCTTGACGACTCTGCAGATGCGTTTCCCACGGCACCTTTGCCGATCGCTGTCAACCGGGTCGACGCATTGGGGGCAGGGCTGGCACAGCCCCACTGGTTCAAAGCGACCCGAACATCTGCAGTAGGACCTTCGCAAACGATCTCAGGCGATGTCGAACTGTTTGATGAGACCGAAGCACCGATCGCCGTGCTGCGTGGCGTGCTCCTCCGCTCCGCTCCGACGCGACCGAAGCGGAGCCTCTCCGGGATGATCTACGAGACGGCGCTGGAACGGGTCGAGGTGCCGGATGACACAGGTCCGCTCAACGGATCCATCGTGTTGCTCGGGGGACACGATTTGCGGGCGGAGCTCTCTGACAAGCTGCGCAATCGCGGCGCGAAGGTCCTGGACTACGATGAGTCTTTGGAACGAGACGCCAGGCTCGCACCTATCCTTAACGAACTCGACCGCGACGCGTCCGTACGGGTGTTCGACCTAACCGCGCTCGATATACAGCCATCGCGAACTGCCATCGACTTGCGTCAAACTCAAGGCCCCATCGTCCATGCAATTCGGCTCGTTCGGGCGATCTCGGATCGGGACTGCTTTCAGCCGACCAGACTGGCCTGGGTGACGAAGGCTGCCGCCGGCGGCGATATCGTAGACGCCGCCGCGCTGGGGGCGACCTCGGTCGAGGGCTTTGCCCGTGCACTTAGAATGGAACGGCCCGAGCTTGACGGCCGCACTGTCGACCTGCCTGCCGATGCGGGATCGGGCCATGTGGACCTACTGCTCCAGTGTCTGTTGACGCCGTCCGCTCCGGCGAACCTGATAGTCCGCGACAGGGCCATCCTGACCCCGCGGCTGCGGCGAGCCACAGCCGACGCTGAGCCTTTGCCCGTCCCCACGCTCCGCGGGACGCATCTTGTGACCGGTGCTTTCGGTGCCCTGGGCCTCAAGGTCGCAGCCCGACTAGCAGCACTGGGCGCGGAAAACCTGATCCTGGTCGGGCGCAGCCCGCCGTCTCAGGAGGCTCAGCGGCGTCTGGACACTTTGCAGGCAGGCGGGACTCGGCTTCGGATCAGACGCCTCGATATCGCGGAGGAAGCGGCGCTTCGGAACGTGATCGCCGAAGAAACTAGCGCCGCAAAGCCGCTTCGCGGGGTATTCCACGTGGCCGGCGTCCTCGAGGACGCTGTCTTGCAGAATCTGACCGAGGACGCGTTCCAACGAGTCGCCTGGCCAAAGATCGCCGGCGGACTTGCCCTCCATCGTGCAACCTCGAATGCGCCACTCGACCACTTTGTGCTGTTCTCGTCGGTCTCGGCGATGCTCGGCTCGGCCGGCCAGGCGGCCTACGCTGCGACGAACGCTTATCTGGACGGCTTGGCCCGGTTCAGGGCAAGCTGCGGCCTGCCGGCCCTTAGCATCCAATGGGGGCGCTGGGACGGATCGGGGATGGCGCATCGCGCCGAGGCCGCTATGTCACGGACCTGGTTTGCACGAGGCCTGCGGGCCATGCCGCCGGAGGCCGCGCTCGATGCGCTACAGTCCCTGCTCGTCGGAGCCCCCAACTCTGTCGTTGGTGTAGTCGACATGGATTGGTCGGCTTTTGCGTCAGCACTCGGCGACACGACGCCCGAGGTCATTCGCGATCTTGTTGCAGATGCCGGTAGCAGTTCTGCACCCACTTCAAACGGTTTCCGCGCGCACCGCCCTGGCGAAAAGAGCGTCACGGATATGCCCGATCTGGAAACCTCGCTGCGGCACCTCATCGTGGAAACCTTGGGATTGGCGCCGGATACGCCGATCGATCCCGCTTCGAGCCTGACGACTCTCGGTATGGACTCGATGCTAGCGCTCGAGATCCGCAACAGATTGCAAGCGTTGGTCGATGGCGACCTTGTCGTACCCGCAAGCTTTGCTTTTGACTACCCCACGCTCGGTACGATGGTGGATTTCCTGCAAACGTCCGGGTTTGCCAGGTTGTTGACCCGGCAAGCTCCGAAACACAGGAGCTAAGCCAGCCAGATGCGAAACTCCCAAAGAGCTTCTGGCAAGGCAAACGCGGTTTCGATCGTAGGCACGGCCTGCCGCCTGCCAGGAGGCATCGTCGACCTCGACGGCCTGGTGACGACGCTGGGGGTCGGCCGTTCGACCGTTGCTGAATATCCAACCGACAGACGTATCCTTGCGCCCGAGCATGCCTGCTGGGCTGGCCAAGGCGCCTACTTGGACCGGTCGACCATCGCAGGGTTTGATGCGGATTTCTTCGGTATCGAAGCGCAAGAGGCAGTGCTTCTGGACCCACAGCAACGGCTGCTTCTGATGCTTGCGGTAGAGGCGCTGGAGGATGCAGGAATCGCCCCCCGGACGCTAGCCGGAGAAACTGTCGGATGCTTCGTCGCCCAAACCGACTGCGAATATGCAGATCTGGTGATGGAGGCACCGATCCGGGATGACGACAGTCAGCGTGTTCTCGGTGTTGATGTCAGCATGGCGCCTGGGCGAATCTCGAACTTTCTCAAGCTTCGCGGTCCGAGCTACGTGATCGATGCGGCCTGCGCCTCGTCACTGGCCGCCCTGCATACGGCAACTCAGCAGATCTTGAGCGGAGATTGCGACCTTGCCATCGTGGGTGCAACAAATCTAATCCTCTCACCGCGACGAGAGAATGGGCTGCGGACGCTTGGAGTGCTTTCCACGAACGGGCGTTGCCGTAGCTTTGCGGCGGATGGCGACGGGTTCGGGCGCGGCGAGGCCGCTATTGTCATTGTTCTTGCCTCCCCGGCCACCGTGAAAGTGCGTCGTCTGGGCGTGCTCGGGCGGGTCCTTGGCGGCTGCGTCAACCACAATGGCCCGGCGGCGAGCACGACGGCACCTAACGGTCCGGCACAGCAGTCGTTGTTGAGACGTGCCCTACGAAGCGCCGGGACACTGCCAAAAGAGATCGGATACATCCACGCCCATGCCACCGGAAGCTGGCTTGGTGACTCTATCGAGCTCAACGCGCTCGCCGAGATCTTCTGCGAGCGCCCAACGGACCAGGGCCCGGTCCCTGTTGGTGCGTCAAAGCGCGTATTTGGGCATACTGAAGCGGCTTCCGGGTTGGTCTCGTGTCTGCACGTACTAGCGTCCTACCGCAGCGGCAAGATTCCAGGCGACCTGCCCGAAGCATTCTGTGAGCCAAAGGTCGAGCACTCCGCTTCACGGCTCAAAGTCGGGGGCGAACCGCAGCCTTGGGCCGCTGGTCCGGGGCATCGCAAGGCGATTGTCAGCGCCCTTGGTATGAACGGCACAAACGCCGCGCTGGTGCTCTGCGATCCAGCCCGACCGCCAGCCGAAACGCGGCACATACAGCAGGTCTCTCATCTGCTGGTGCTATCGGCGAAAACGCTGCAGACTCTGGATTTGTCGGCGCGGGGCCATCAAAGCGCATTGTCACGAGCCAATGCGTCCGTCGATTTGGGCGCCTATTGCCACGCGGCAGCGACGCGCCGCGATCACCATCCGGTTCGCGCTACCGTGGTTGGCGCATCTGCCGCTGAGCTAGTGCAAACGCTGGGCCGAATGAGGCCTGGACAAACGCCCAGCGGCCGGTCTACCCAACCTATATTGGTCTTTTCCGGCCAAGGCACACAATGGCCTGGGATGGCGGCTGAGCTTCATCGTTGCGAGCCCGCCTTCCGCGAGACCTGGGATGCCTGTGCAAATGCGGCAGTGCGGCACAACGGGCCGCATCTGCACGCCCTTCTGGCTGAGTACGATGATACCGGGCCGCTGTGGCGGATCGAGATCGCCCAGCCGATGGTCGCAGCGCTTCAGATAGCGCAAGCGGCGCTTTGGCAAAGCTGGGGAGTCCGGCCTGCAGGTGTAGTCGGGTACAGCGTTGGCGAAATCGCAGCGGCTTGGACCGCCGGCCTGATCGATCTTGACACCGCGATGCGCATTGCCTGTTGTCAGGCAAAAACACTCCGACAGGCAGCTGGCCGGGGTGGCATGCTCGCGGTTGAGCTGTCGGAGCAAGAGACCCAGGCATGGTTATCCCCTAACGCGACCAAACTGTATATCGGTGGATACAACAGCCCCGAGAGCACCATGGTCACCGGGACCAACGCGGCCCTGGTCGACCTCGCTGCCCGGATGAAAGCCAAGGGACTGTCGGCGTATCGCCTACCCCTCGAATACCCGTTCCACAGCCCGCTCCTCGACGACCTGCGCGATCCACTTTTGGACGCCCTCGGCGAGGTCAAGGTGAGGTCTGCAGGAATGAGGTTCTACTCTGCAACGTTCAAGTCGCCTGAACAAGCCAGCACTCTCGGCCCGGAGCATTGGTGGATCACAATCAGCCAGCCGGTCAGATTCGCCCCTCTGATGGATCGTCTGCTTGGGGACGGCTATAGGGTTTTTCTGGAGGTGGGGCCGCATCCCGGGCTCGCGCTACCGATGATGCAGTGCATGGCGCGCCGCCGAGTGCAGGGCACTGTCCTGTCATCCGGACGGCGCCAAAACGGAACTCCGCCGGATGGCAGGCGGGAGATGCTGCGCAGCCTCGGCCGGCTTTATGCGATGGGCTTCGATCCCGATTGGAAGTCGGTCTTCCGCCTCCCCTGCCAGCCTAGCATGTTGCCCAAACATCCGTGGTCATTGACCGAGAGCTGGGTGCCCGTGCCGGCGCCGGTCCGTCGAGGTTGTGCCAAGGTCCGGCCTGCACCTGCAACCGGCCCCGCGGCCCACACAATATACGCAGAACAAGGAGCGGCGGCGTCAAGCGACGTGATCGACCGTTTCGTTCGAGCCGAGGTTGCCGTCGCCATTGGACTGGACCCGGACGTTCCGATCAGCACCGACACCGGGTTCTTCTCACTTGGCATGACGTCGGCCGGCGCTGTCCGTCTCAAATCCGCGCTTGAGCGCCGCTTCGGTTTGAAACTACAGGCGACCTTCGCATTTGACTACCCGACCGTCGCCAGCCTGACGGAGCGTATCGCCGAACTCACCGCCACACTGTCAAAAGACCTGGGCACATGACAGCAGCCACGCCAATAGCCATTGTTGGAATGTCCTGCCGCTTCCCAGGCGGCGCCGACACCCCGGCGGCATACTGGCAGGTTCTGCGACAAAGCCGTGCGACTGTGGGCAACGTCCCGGAGGATCGGGGCTGGGACGTCGAGGCCCTCTACGATCCGAATCCCGACGCCCCTGGCAAAAGCAACTGTCGGCGTGCCTCGTTCCTTGCGGACGTCGCGGGTTTTGATGCTGCGTTCTTTGGGATCGCTCCTACCGAGGCGCAGGCGATGGACCCCCAACAGCGCCTGGCGTTGGAGCTGACATGGGAGGCACTCGAAAGCGCCGCACAAGCCCCGGATTTGTTGCGCGGCTCGCGGACCTCCACCTATATGGGTGTGATCACCTGCGACTATCTGCACATGCAGTTCCAGGCGGACCCGTCGGTTTTGACGCCATACACCGTCACCGGAAATATCTTTAGCATCGTCTCGGGACGGATCGCTCACCTGTTGGATCTGCGCTCGCCCTCAGTCAGCGTGAACTCCGCCTGCGCCTCGTCGCTGCTCGCAGTCCACCAGGCCGTGCGTGACCTACGGGCAGGCACCTGCGATCTTGCGCTCGCCGGTGGGGTCAACCTGATCCTGATGCCGGAGAGCATGATCATCCTCAGCAAGAATCGTGCGCTTGCTCCGGACGGACGCTGCAAGACTTTCGATGCGCGCGCCGATGGTTATGGCCGTGCAGAGGGCGGCGGAGTCGTTGTTCTGAAACGGCTGGCCGACGCGGTTGCGAACGGTGACGACGTGCTCGCGATCATTCGCGGTACAGCCGCCAATCAGGATGGGCACTGTGCCGGCCTGACAGTGCCGAACCGATGGGCGCAGGCCGAACTTGTTCGCTCGGCGCTGACCGAGGCCGGCGCCACAGCGCATGAGGTCGGCTATGTCGAAACTCATGGCACCGGCACGCCGCTTGGCGATCCCATAGAGGTAGCGGCGCTTGGTGATGCGCTTGGCGATGGGCGGACTACGGCAAACCCGCTGATCATCGGGGCATGCAAGGCTGTGATCGGTCACGCTGAGGCTGCAGCCGGAATCGCCGGCTTGATCAAGGCCGTGTTGTGCTTGCGTCACCGGGAAATTCCTGGGCACCGAGAACTGGGCGACATTAACCCGGATTTACCGCTTGATGCGATCCCTGCCCTAGTACCCCGAGACACCGTCTCCTGGACTCGTCCAAACACAGGGCGTCTGGCCGGGATCAGTGCCTTCGGATTTAATGGGACGAACGTGCACGTGATCATCGGGGAAGCTCCGCACTCGGTCGACACCCGTGAGCGCGGTGGCAAGCCGAGCGGGCCGCATCTCATGGTCCTCAGCGCAAAATCTGCCACAGCGCTGATAGATCTATGTGACCGGATGGCGCACTGGACCGAGGCAGCATCGCCGGGGGACTTGTCGCCGGCATCTGTAACACTCGCGCTAGGGCGGACGCATTACCCTTGTCGGACGGCCATCGTCGCTGGGTCGCTTGCGGAAGCGCACGACCGTCTACTTTGTCTCGCGACAAAGACACCTGAAGCATTTGACGTGCCGGCTGCCGGCTGCCCATCCGGGCCCGTCTTCACCTTCACCGGTCAGGGCACGGCGTTCATTGGCATGGGGCGGGAACTGTTCGAAACCTGCGACGTGTTCGCCCGGATAATCAGGCGGTGCGATGCCGCGGCATCAGCGATCCTGGAGCGCTCGATCATCGAACTGCTCTATCCGGAGGATGCTGGTCGGGTAGGATCACCGCTGACCGATACTGAACTAGCACAACCAACTCTCTTCGCCTTCGAGACCGCGCTTGCTGCCCAATGGCGGGCATGGGGTGTGGAGCCGGCGGGAGTGATCGGCCACAGCCTCGGCGAGTTTGTGGCCGCGCATGTGGCCGGTATCCTCGACCTGGAAGATGGCATCCGCCTTACCGCGACACGCGGCCGGCTGATGGGCGATTTGCCCTCGGGCGGCGGGATGTTGGCCGTGGCCTCCAGCCCCGACCGGATTATCGCGGAGCTGAAACGTCTCGCGCCGCTTGAAATCGCCGCATTGAACGGTCCCCGCGAGACTGTCTTGTCCGGTTCCCTGCCAGCCATCAAAGCTGCCGAGGCCCAGCTCAGTCAGGCTGGCATCTCCTGCGCGCGTCTGAAGGTCTCGCATGCCTTTCATTCCAGGTTCATGGCGCCTGCTGTCGACGGGCTTCGTCAGGCACTCGAAGCCACCCGGCTTCGCCCGGCCAAACTGCCGATCGCATCCAATGTAACCGGAACGATCCCCGACCCCGAGGCCTGGACGGATCCGGATCTCTGGTGCCGGCAACTCACCCAAACCGTTCGGTTCGGCGACGGGCTCGAAGCCTTGGCCGACTGCGGGCACCGCCTATTCCTCGAGATCGGTCCCGACGCGGTTCTCACTCGGATTGGTTTGGACTGCGGCGCCGAGGGATGCAGCTGGATCCCCACGCAAAGAGCCAATCGGCCGCAGATGCACGCAATGTTTGAGGCTCTTAGTACGCTCTATACGATGGGCAGTACTGTGAATTGGGAAGCTGTATATGGAAAAAGGCCAACGCGTCTGGCTGGTCTACCGACCTACCCGTTTCAACGCAAGCGCTTTTGGATAGAGGAACTGGGCCGGGGCACGCAGCCTGCGACGCCCAGGCCGGATCAGGCGGGGTATCCCTATCTTGGTGACCGTATCGAGTCGCCCCTTCCGCAACCCCAATTTGAAACCCTGTTCGACTTTCGCCAACTACGCTGCCTGTTGGATACGCGGGGTTTGGTCCATATAGGGATCTACCTTGAGATGCTGGCCGAAGCCGCACGCCGGACCGGGCGTCCAGAGGGCATGCAACTGACCGGATTCCGCGTCGCTAACGCGCTGGTGATTCAACCCAACAAACCCAGCAGGGTGACGCTGGTGATGCCAGCAGCCGGCGAACCGGGTCTCGCCCGGATCGCCGGCAAACCGTCTCGTGATATTGACCGGTGGCTAACCTACGCTGTTACGCAGTTCGGGACATCAAAGGAAGCCACTACGTCGGCAGCGAAACCGGCGCCACCAGACCTTTCGGACCGAGCTGCAATGTCGGGCGAGGCATTTTACGCCTGGCTAAGGGAGACGAGGGCGCTCGACCTGGGGTCTAGCGTCGCCCGCCTTGACAAAATCCGACGCGCGAGCGGGGTAGCCTCTGCCGAGGTGCGGCGCAGCACCGTTTCCTCAGAAAATGACCTTGCCCTCGGCATGGATCCGGGGGTGATGGATGCCTGCTTCCAGCTTTTCTACGCTGTCTTACAGGATCAGCACTCGAACGATATGTACATCTTCGAATCCGCCGACGTTTTTTTACTGCGCCCAGCGGGACCGGGCAAGCTGACGTGCACAGTCACGCTAACCGGAACGACGTCCGAGCACCTGGGTGGCGATATGATGCTGATCGGAGAGGAGGGCCGGACTGTTGCGACGGCCAGCGGTATCACTATGCGCCGCGTGACAGAAGCCGTGCTGGAAGTCCTCGGCATCGAAGACTCCGGCCCGGCCGATCGGCCGGGCCAAGGCCTCGGCTTGCCGCTTTCGAGTACCGCAACCGCCGACCGTCAAACGGCTCTGCGCCAATGGTTGCGCCACCGGGTGGCCGATATCTTAGGACTGCCGGAAAACGAATTGTCGGTAAACGTGGCCCTGACCGAGCTCGGACTGGACAGTCTTATGGCAACGCAAATCCGGAACGCAGTAACGGCAGAGACCGGCACCTACCTGCCGCTCGATGTGATCTTGGTCGGACCCACGATCGAGGATGTGGTTGATTTGATTCTCACCGGGATTACCGATGACGCGTCCCACCCTGAGGAGCATAAGCGTGAATTCGGTTTCGTTTAGCGCTGACCTCCTTGTCGCTGACCTGATCGGTCGCGGTGTCGAACTGTGGCTAGAGGCAGGGCAACTGGCGTTTGACGCCCCAAACGGCGCCGTCGATACTATTCTCCGCGAACAGATGCGGGAATGCCGGACCACCCTGATGGCTGCAATCGGCGACGGCCGCCGCCTTGCGCCCGCGTCTTCTCAGGTAGAGGGCGCTTGGCTCCTGTACCGACTTGCCCCAGAGGATTCATCGCATATCCGTCGACTACCGCGTTTAGCCGTAGCCGGAGGACTGAGACCCGAACTGGTCGAGACTGCCCTGCGAACACTGATCGAGCGCCACGAGATCCTCAGAACCGGATTTTGCGAGGTGGCCGGGCAGTTGGTTCAGGTGGTCTACGATGCTCCAACGGATAGCGCATGTCGTGTCTGCGCCGCGCCGGACCAGCCGGAAAATTTCGATCTTCTGCGGGCACCGCTCTTTAGGGTATATGTCGAAAGCGGAAACACCGACCACAGCTTTCTGCATTTCGAGTTTCACCAGATCATATCGGACGGCGCCAGCATCGCCCTGTTCCTGAGGGAGTTTGAGAGGCTGCTGCATCTCAGAAACCCTGAAGCCGAGGGACTGCACGTTCCTCCGGCCTACCAGTATCGCAACTGGACCGGCACGCAACGCCAATGGCTGGACAGCGTGTCCGGGCGGACAGCGATTACGGCTGCGGCGGACCGCCTGAGCGATCTGCCGCCCCCGGTCACCTGGCCAGCACCTGGCTCCGGTTTGCCGTGTGGCCAGCCAATCTCGTTGGACGCCGCGCAGAGCGCGATGCTGACAGACGCAGCCAAACTATGGGGGGTGACGCCTTTCGTACTCCTGCTCACGGCGTTCTCGCGCGCCCTGTATGTGGTGACCGAACAGAAGGAATTCGTAATCGGAGCGCCGGTGACCGGGCGCATTAACGCCGAGCAGGAAACAGTTCTCGGCCGCTGCGTCAACATGATCCCAATCATCTTGCGCCAACAGAGTGCGAATCGGATCGGCACGCTGGTGCGCCAGGTTGCCGAGGCCAATCTTGCGGCGCGGCACCACGAGCGGGTGCCCTTCGAACGTCTTGTCGATGCGGTTTCCGCGCCGCGCCTGCCCGGACGCAATCCGCTTTTTCAGATAACCTTCGGGTTCTTACCCTCCGAACCGTTTCCTGACCTCCTGCTTGCCGGGAAGCCCGCCCGCTTCGCGCCGGTAGCCGGCACGCGCTTGGCACACGGATTTGATCTCGCTCTCGAGATCTGGCGCTCAGGCGAGGGCCTTGTCGGCCGGCTCAGTGGCGATTCCGGCCACATCGGCGAAGCAGAGCTTAGCAGGATTAAGGCCGTCTTGCTGAACGCACTATCTTCGATCCTGAGCTGCCGGTTGCAAGACAGGTGGGTGCAGGAAAGGACGCCTGCCGACGAGATCGCGCGCCGTATCCAGGCCGATCCATTGGTTGCCGATGTCCATGTCGGAGAAGTGTCCGGGGAGCAGACCGTCTGGGTCGCTTCGGAGTCCGCCATGCCCCCTGCCGCCCTGATCGACAGACTTGGCGCTGCGTTGAATGCTCAGCACGTCCGGCTGGTGCTGGTCGGGGCGATTCCGCGGAGGCACGACGGTACCGTCGATATTACGCAGCTCGGAGCGGCCGTATGCACCGATCGCGCCCAGCTCGCCCGCTGGACACGCGTCCTACGAAAGGCCAGCGCCGCTCCGGCGCTCTCGATCGACTTGGTGCGCAGAGCGCCGGTACCGCGCCGTTTCCACATTTCCGATCTAGTAGACGAGCATCGTCGAAGCAAAGCACACGGTGTGTCCCCGCCCGTGCCGCGCAAATCGGTGCGACCGGCCTTTGCCTCGGGCGGTCGGCTGCCGTTGCCGGGGCCCGGTGACCCGAAAACCTTAGGCACGCTTCTTCGCTACGCCGCGGAACACAATACGGGCCAGACCATTCGATACGTCAAGCGGGATCGGCCGGATGTGGTCATTTCTGTGGGGGAACTATTCCGGCGAGCGGTGCAACTCGCTGGTGGTTTGCAGCGCAATGGCCTCCAGAAAGGACGACCAGCCCTGATCCTGCTGGATCGCGCCGAAGAGACCGTCGATGCGTTCTGGGGCTCGGTCCTTGTCGGCGGCTGTCCAATGATCCACAGCCCGAGCAGGTGCCTCTCCGATATCGTGTCAGTTGTCGCCGATTTATGGCAGCGCCTCGATGGACCGGTCATCATCACGGGGCGCAATCGAGACACGCTGCAAGCGGCCATGCCCAAAGCACGGATCCTCGGCCTTGAAGATCTTGGAGCTAAGTCCAACAACCCGTTTGAGGATCGCGCATCACCCGACGCACCGGCTCTTCTGACCGGCAGCTCCGGCACCTCCGGGCGTCAAAAGATCATCAGTCTAAGCCATAGTGCCCTGCTGGATCGCGCCAACGCTGCTGACTTTCTCTGTGGAAACACGCAACAGGATGTTTGCCTCGGGTGGCTGCCCTTTTCGCATGTGGGTGCGATCTCAGACTGGCATATTCGGTGCCTGCGCCTCGGCGCCGATATCATCCACGCCGAGACTCAGGACATCGCTGGCTCGATTTTGGATTGGATGGATCTCATTCATCGCTACCGCGTCACGCACAGCTGGGCGCCGAACTTCGCCTTCGGCCTGATCAGCGACGCCATCGAGGCCGGCGCGGACCCAGACTGGGATCTCCGGCACGTCAAGGGACTGATCACCGGTGGCGAGGCTGTGATCCCATCGGTGATCAAGCGGTTCCTCGCAAGTTGCCGACCTTACGGCTTGTCGCCCGACAGCCTGCGTCCGGCATATGGCATGGCCGAACTCTCATCCGGGATCACCTATGCGATGGGCACCCATGATGAACCTATTCGCTACCATGGAATTACGAAGTGCGGCCAGCTTTGCGAACCCGTCGGCTCGGCGCCGCTGCTGGCGACCGATGTCGGCACCATCATCCCCGGGCATCAGATGCGCATCGTCGACGACGCCGACCACGTGCTGGTCGAGGGTGAGGTCGGCCGACTTCATATCCGCGGCCTCGGCGCGGCCAGCGGCTATCTAGGAGATCCGGAGAAAACAAGCGCGGTTTTCGGTGAAGACGGCTGGGTGCGAACCGGAGACCTCGGCGCAATCTGGGAAGGCCGGTTGGTCGTGACCGGCCGAGAGTCGGATACCATAATCGTTCGCGGATCCAACCTGCCCGCTCACGACATCGAGACCGCCGTGGAGGCCGTTCCTGGTGTCATTCCCTCTTATACTGCGGCTTTCCAGACAGCCTCAGAAGATGGAGGTGCACCCAAGCTGGTGGTTGTCTTCCATACAGAGCAGCGCGACGAAGCCAGTCTCGCGGACTTGATCCCACGCATCCGTACTAGCGTGTCGACCGCTCTCGGGATTACCGTCGATGTCCTGTTGCCGGTCGAGGCAGAGGACGTCCCGAAAACGGGCATTGGCAAGGTGCAACGCAAGGCACTTCACCATGCGTTCATAACAGGCCGCTTCGCGATGTTGTGCCGCCGGGTAGAAAGGATCACCGCTTCGGAGAATACGGTACCAGCATTTTTCTTTCAGCGCCACTGGTCGCCCTGCCCGGTCGGACAGGGTGCTCAGTTGCCCAATGGTCCTGTCCTTCTTGTGGTGGAAAACAAAAGCCTGGCCACAAGACTACGGGCACATCTTTCCGGTCAGGGCTTACAGACCACAATAGTGCTGCGAGAGGACGAGCAGCAAGCCGTCGCGGACCTTTTAGAAGAGACGCGGTTCAGCGACGTCATTGTCTGCAGCAGCAACGCCGACGCCCCCGACATACCCACCCGCCTCCTTGGGCTTTTGGCTGTTTTCGGCCGGATGGACCCTGAGCGTGTTCCGCGTCTGACGATGATGTCCCGCTTCGTGTTCGCGACCACAACGAAAGATCCGGCCCGCCCGGTGGGTGCGGCACTCGCCGCGCTTGTGCGCTCGGCCCGCGCAGAACTGCCGGCGCTGCGCTCGGTTGTTCTCGATGTAGGTGACAGCGATCCCGCCCAGATGGCACATGCTGTGTCAGCAGAACTCTCGGCGCCGAAACGCGAGCCTGAAATTGCTTGGCGCGGTGGCCGCCGCTTCCGGCCGCGCTTGCGTGACGCTGGACTGGCGTCCCGATCACTCCGGCCCACTCAAGTCAACCCCGGAGATCTGGTCCTCCTCGTTGGTGGGCTCGGTGGGGTCGGTGCCCATCTGGCGCGCCATCTGTTGCAGGACTGCGGCGCATGCCTACTTGTTGCCGGACGGTCGGACCCCGCGGAAGATCCGGTGCGTGCCAAGACGCTCCAATTGCTCCGGGATCTCGGGCCAATTGACTACATCCGTGCCGACATTGCAGACAAAGATGCGCTGGAGGTTGGGATTGTCGCAGCCGAGACCCGTCACAGCCGGCCGATCAGAGCAGTGTTCGATGCCTCGGGCGAGGCGCCTGGATGCGCCGCCTCCGCCCTCAATCCGGATACCATGCGCCGGCTCCTGGACCGTCGGGTAGCAGCCAGTCGAAACCTGCACGATCTCCTGACCGCGCGGTCCGGCCGAACCTTCGTGACGATCTCATCCGTCGCCGCGCTATTCGGCCAGGCCGAAGACGCGGCCTACGCAATGTTGGCGGCCTATCAGTATGCCTTTGCCGCGTGGCAGCGTCAGAACGGTCTGCCTCGCGCGCGATGCCTGGCCTGGACTCAATGGCGCGGCGTTGGGATGAGTTCCGAAATCCGCCATGCCGGTCTCGGCGGCGGGCTGATGTCGCTTTCAGAACAAAACGGCAACCTCGCGATAAGCGCGGCGATGGCGAATGACTGCGGCGATCTCGTCATTGGTCTCGATCCGGAACACCCCAGGATCGAGTGCATGCGGGATGACGCGAACGTGGCCAACCTCATCTTGTTGACCCGGGGGGCTGGCGCTGATGTCGAGATCGCCGAGATGGTCCTGTCGGACAGGTGGGGCGCAACGATTCCGGTACAGTTGGGCAACGAAACATCAGCGGGCACAACGGCCGGACGAGCTCCGGACACGCAGATAGAACGCGGACTTGCCGCTCTCTGGCGCGAGTTGCTTGTAACCGAACGGATTGACATCGCTTCGAATTTCTTTGTTCTCGGCGGTCATTCGCTGCTAGCGGCCCGGCTAGTGAGCCGTATCACCCGCGATCTGGGCGTAACACTTCCCCTTAGCGCTGTGTTTGAGAACCAAACTCTCGGCGAACTGGCGCAGGTGATCGAAGCTAGTGCATCGGTTGCACCGCAAGCTGTTGTCGAAAAGTTCGCGCCCAACCTGCCCGTCCCGCTTGCGCCGGTGCAACACAGTCTCTGGCTGCAGTCCGTGATCAATTCGGAAGCTCCTGAGAACCTGATCCCGCTGGTGATCCCGATCACGGGGCGTCTTGATCCGGCACGATTGCGCCGAGCCATCGTCCGGCTTGCCGACCGGCACGACCCCTTGCGCACGAGTTTCAACATGGGCACGAACGGGCTGCCACAACAGACCATCCATGCCCGGGTGGAAATTGTCGTCAACCACGTTCGCATTGAACGCGGTATGACACTTGATGCCTTGGTCACCGAGGCCGCCAAAGCCCGTTTCGATCTGGATCAGGCCCCATTGTTCCAAACCTGCCTCGTTCAGCTGCAGAATGGCGAGCACGTCCTGTTACTGACACTCCACCATCTGATCGCTGACGGTCAATCCCTGCCGATCCTGATGTCGGATCTCGCCGCGTTCTACACAGGGGCCGAGCCTCCGCCGCTTCCGGCGCGATATGTAGATGTTGCGGCCCAGCAGGCGGCACGGCCGGATACGAAGCGGGATGCGGACCTAGCTGCCTTCTGGCAGACCTCACTTGCCGGCGCAGCCGACAGACCCGTCTTTCGCCTCCCCGGCTACCGTGCGGCACCGGGACCGGGTACGGGTGCCGCGCTGTCCTTCGCAATCGCTCCGGTCAGGGCGGCTACGGTGCGCCGCGTCGCGGCGGCGATAAAGGCAACCCCTTTTATCGTTTTCCTCGCCTGTTTCGCACAGGCGCTCCGGGTGCTTTCGGGTGAGGAGGACATTGTTATCGGAACGGACGTCACGATCCGCAACGCGGAGGAAACGCAAGGGCTCGTCGGCTATTTTATCAACCAAGTGCCGTTGCGTCTGAACCTCGCCTGCACGACGGACCTCGACGACGTGCTCGAGCGTGCACGCGCAGTTACGCTGCAGGCGTATGACCACCGCGACTTGCCCTTCGACCGATTGGTGGAGATCGTTCGGACTCGCCGCGAAACCGGACGGATGCCGCTTCTTTCGGTAAAGATAGCACTTTTGGAGAAGATGCCGGCAGTTTTCGAGGCCGGCGCCGTCGCTTTCGGCGCGCCCGAAATCCGCGTCCATAGTGCACTCGTCGACGTCATGCTGTCGCTGAATTGGTCTGATGCTTCGGGCGCACCCAGGGCTGAGGCGATGATCAATTATGATGCTACCAGCTACGACCGCGCTTTGATGGAGAGGCTGCGCGCGGAATTTCTAGCCCAGCTCGAGACGCTCGATCCGTCCCGCTTGTTGCACCGGCGCGCGTAAACCAAGGGAGACGCCCATGACCCATACCCGTATAGAAGACGCAGTGTTTGCGAAAGCCGCTCTCGAGCCGAACACCACTGCTATTTCCAGCACGAGCGAGCGGGTGAGTTACGACGCGCTCTGCCGTAGGGCCGAGCGCATCGCAAACGCCATTGGTAGACTCAGACGTGCGCGGGGTGCCATCGTTGCGATACACTTGGAACGCACTCCTGATCTGCCGATTAGCGTCATCGCCACTCTTATGTCGGAGACTGCGTTCCTAATGCTGGATCCGTGTTGGTCCACGCGGCGCAAGCGGCACATTCTCAATGCTGCAGCCAACCCGCCAGTGGTCACGACGCGGACAGGCGCAGCGGATCCAGCGCTGGCCCATGCGTGCTGCATCATTATCGATGATCCGCTTAATCCCGTCGTTACTGACACCGGCCTGGTGGACACAGTCGAAACACTCCCAGAGGACCTTGCCTATGTCGTCTTCACCTCCGGGTCGACCGGGGAGCCGAAGGGCGCCATGAACGGATACGCGGCGCTGCAGAACCGGATCGCCTGGATGCAAGACCAGTTCCACCTGGGGCCGGAGGATCGCGTCCTGCACAAAACCCCGGTTGGCTTCGACGTTTCGATCTGGGAGCTGATCTGGCCCCTGACCGAAGGCGCCGAGATGGTGTTGGCTGCGCCTGGACACCACGCCGAATTTCCCCACCTGATCGAGACGATCAACGCACATGCCGTCACAGTCTGCCATTTCGTACCCTCCCTTTTGAGGCTGTTTCTGCTTACCTCCGGGGCTGACAGCTGCACCAGCCTGCGCGCCGTGATGTGCAGTGGCGAAGCCCTTTCCGGCAGCCTGCGAGATCAGTACTTCGACACGCTGGATGCGGAGTTGCATAATCTCTACGGCCCAGCCGAAGCTGCGATTGATGTCTCACACTGGCAGTGTCATGTAACCGATTCGGAACCCTCTGTGCCCATTGGTCGGCCGATCTGGCAGACCCGGTTGCATATCGTTGATGCGAACCTGCACACCGTGTCGGACGGGCAAGAGGGCGAGCTCTGTATTGCCGGCACGGCGGTCGGATTAGGCTATCTTGGCCGCTCGGATCTGACCGACAAAAGCTTTGTCGAGATCCAGAGCGGCAACAGGAGGCGCGAGCGGGTCTATCGGACTGGCGATCTGGCCCGCCGCCGCCCGGATGGAGCGCTGGAGTTTCTGGGCCGCCTCGACCGCCAGATCAAGCTCGCGGGGATCCGCGTCGAGCCTGGCGAGATCGAAGCGGCTCTGGAACGGCATGCCGATATCACCGCCTGCGCGGTACGGCCTCGCTTGAACGAATTTGGCGAGTCGGTTCTGGTGGCCTTCGTAGTCGCGCGCGCGCCGGTCGACCCCGGTAGTCTGAATGCCTTTCTAAACGAAACATTCGCCGGCCAGATTCAGCCCTCAGTTTTTGTCAAGCTAGAAGCCTTTCCCCTCACAGCAAATGGCAAGCGCGACGATGCGGCCTTAGACCGGATCCCACTACCCTCCACACCGGCCTGGGCCACCCCGTCAACAACGGTGGATGACAAAGCCATTGGTGACGCCGATCTCGTCAACGTCCTGGCCAAGGCCTGGAGCGACATCTTGCAGACAGATGCATTCGGAACCGATGACAATTTCTTCGATGTGGGCGGCCACTCCCTGTTGGTCGTCCAGATGCACCAACGGCTGCAACGGGATCTGGGGGTGCGCTTTCCGGTACTGTCGCTATTTGAGCACCCGACCGTCACCGCGCAGGCCCGATTCTTCGATACTTACGCCGCGGATCGATGAGTGCCGCATCCATGACCCGTGGCTTTGCACTGTCTAGGAGGTTACTATGACCGTGGAAAATGCGCCCCGCCCCACGTGTGCGGACCACGCGCCGGCGCCTGGCGACATCGCAGTCGTAGGTTATGCTCTCCGTGTGCCCGGTGCGTCCACGCCAGATGAGTTCTGGAACTTGTTGGCTTCGGGCCGCGAACATATGCGGTTTTTCCAACGCGCCGACGTTCTGGCCGATGGCGAACGGGAAAACTTGGCCTGCGATCCCGACTATGTCTGCGCGGGCGGCGGGGTTCTGGACGGAATCGACCTCTTCGACGCTGACTTCTTCGGCTTCGATGACGAGCAGGCTCGCCGGTCGGACCCGCAGCAACGGCTGTTCTTGGAAGGATGCTGGACAGCGCTAGAGCATGCGGGCCATTGTCCGGACGCCGCGCCGCAGCCTGCGGGGTTGTTCGCGGCGGTATCGCAATCGAGTTATCTCGACGGCCTGCGGACGCGGCTCGATCCTGAAGCAGACGACGCGGACTACTGGACGATCCTGAGAAACGACAAGGACTTTCTACCCGCCCAAGTCGCATATCGTCTCGATCTTAGAGGGCCCTGCATCGCGGTGCAGTCCGCAAGTTCAAGCTCGCTGGTCGCCATCCATCTGGCCTGCCAGAGCCTGCGCTCCTCAGAGAGCAAAATCACACTTGCGGGCGGCGTCTCGATCAGGTCGCCGACTTGGCCTGGTCGTCGGCGGGGTTACCTGCGCCGCCGCGGCGCAATCACTTCCTCTGATGGGAGGTGCCGCGTCTTCGATGCCGGCGCGGATGGTACGGTTTCGGGCGATGGCATGGGTGTAGTCGTGTTGCGCACCCTGCAGGATGCCTTGGCCGAGGGAGACACGGTGCATCCCGTCATCAAGGGTTCGGCGACCAACAATGATGGTGCTGAAAAAATTGGATTTGGTGCCCCAAGTCTGGCCGGGCAGACCGAGGTCATAACCAAAGCGCTTCGCGCCGCGCAAACGCCGCCCGAAAGCCTCGGCTATGTCGAAGGCCACGGCATGGGCACGCCTATCGGCGACACGATAGAACTAACAGCCTTGGCGCGAGTGTTCGCAGATCAGAGCCCAGAGCCGCTCCGAATTGGCTCGGTGAAGTCGAATTTCGGGCACTTGAACGCTGCAGCAGGTGTCGTGTCCATCATCAAGTGTGTGCTCGCTCTTGAAAATGCCGCGATCCCGCCGAGCCTTCACTTCGACGTATTCCCCCCCGAGATCGGCGCAAACCCATTTCCTTTCGAGGTCGCGACCGCCTTGAGACCCTGGCCAGTCCGGAACAGTCCGCGCCGGGCTGGAGTTAGTGCTTTCGCGGCTGGAGGCACGAATTGCCATGTCGTTATGCAGGAAGCGGCACCCCCGACCGCCCCACCCCCGATGATCTGTGCAGAACTTCTGACCCTTTCGGCGCGCTCGCCTGGGGCTTTGGCCGTGCTTGCCGCGAACCTTGAGCGGCACCTTACGGATCTGCCGGCGTCTGCTCTTGCGGATGCGGCTTGGACGTTGCGGAACGGCAGGCGGGCCTTCGAATACCGCCATGCGTTGGTAGCATTTTCGCCAAGAGACGCGTCAGAGCAGCTACATGCTGCTGCGGAGCAGCTCGCTAGTCGACCTCGTTCTCCGTGCCGCGCGCCGTCCGTTGTTTTAGCATTAGAAGGCACAACACCAGCGCGCCAACCGACCAGAGGCTGTTCCGGACAGATCGCGCCGGCGTCGTACGTTGAGGCCTTCCGGCACGCCCATGCTGTGGCACTGTCGCTCAGGAACCTCGGATTGCGACCAGTGGGGCTTGTTGGCCAAGGTGCCGGATTGTTGGATTGCGCTTGCTTGACGGGTATGTTGGATGTCCAGACCGTCTCGCAGGCACTGGGCGAGGATGCCTCCGGCAGGGTTGCTGATCGCACCGGAACGCGCGACCTAGGGACGGTGTGGTACAAGATCCCAGTGTTGGCGTTGCCCAGCATGAAACAGATGCCAGATTCTGCGGCATGCCTCGCCGCCGCGCGGTCTGTAGAGGCAGAAGCGATCGATGACAGGATGTTGGCGCAGTTCGCGGCAACAGCTGCCCCTGGACGGCCAGCAGTCGCCATCGTTGTCGGGGCTGAACCGCGTGTCCTGCACGCCAACGCCGAAAGTGACCCATTGGCGCTAACCCTTTGCGCAGGCCGCTCAAGCAGTGCAGCTGAGCTGGAGCTTGCGGGACTGCTCTGGTGCGTTGGCGTGCAGGTAGATTGGTCGGTCCTAACCCAACCTGGCCACCGTCCGCGGCGCCTCCCACTGCCGACCTATCCCTTTCAGCGACGCTCGTTCTGGTGGCATGACACCGCATCCACGCCCGGTCTCTACAGACCGGGGGGCCCAGCGCTCGGACCAGAACGCCGACAAACGTCCGTTATACGACCCTAGCAACCACAGGAGCGAAGAAATGTTCATTACGCGCGATGCGGCACCTGCCGTCGAAATGGCTCCAAACTTCTGGCGCCAGACGCTCGCATCGGGCAAGGAGTTGATGCTGGTTCTTTTCAGGATGAGAAAGGGCGCCGACCTGCCCGCACACCGCCATGTTCACGAACAGATAGGCTATGTTATCCAAGGCGCGGTCGATCTGACCGTGGAAGGCGAGACCGTGTCGACCCTGGCGCGGTGTTGCTATTTGCCGTACAGCAACCAGCTTCATTCCGCCGTTGTCATAGACGATGCAATGGTCGTTGATGTCTTCTCGCCGCCGCGTAAGGATTATCTGCCAGGCGCGGCGCCTGCGAGGGCATTGGCACAGCCTGACACGACCGGATCGATTGCGGATCCGAGGCCCAACGTTCTGATGGCTAGTGATGTCGCCCCACTCGAAATTGCACCAGGCGTGCTGAAGCGAGCCCTCCTTTCGGGCGATCGCGCCTGCCTCGCCGAGCTTGAGTTGCAGGGCCGTGCCGCATTTGTGCCGAGCCGCCTCAACCGCGAAACCGCGGCCTTCGTGGTTGAAGGATGCTTCGACATCCGCATCGACGATGACACTCGACTCTGCGGGCCTGGAGCCTCCCTCGTCGCGGCCCCGGACCAGACGTTTGCAATCACTTGTACCATGCCCGGCAGGGTTGTGTGGGCCGAATCACTAACTGCTACGCAGCAATGAAGGACGCCGCAAATGATACTTGCAACACTCGGACCTGCCGGAACCTGCAGCGAAGACGTGGGCCGACGCTATCTCAAAGACCGCGGTATCTTCGACCCAGCTTGCCTGAAGCTCTGCGATAGCTTCGAGAAGGCCGTGTCCTGCGTCTTGGACAAGGCCGCGGATGAGGTCTTGATCCCGGCGGCCTATACTGACTATCACGAACTTTGTTTTGCCAATCTCGATCGGCTCAGGCTAAGTGACATCTTATATTCGCGACCGCGCTTTCTGCTTGTCTCGACCTCAGACGTAACGCCTAACCAGTCCAATGTCCCGCAAGTTGCCTGCCACAAGTCGCCCTCGCCCCTTCTGCGCCAGCTAACGTTCAACTGTCGGCATCTCGAGGCGTCATCGAATGCGGTAGCCGCCTGGATGGTTCGGAACGGCGAGGCCGATCTCGGGGTCGTCAACGAGCAGTCAGTCCGGGTTATCAATGCCCAATCACGGGACGGCCGACAACTGCACGTGCTCCGGGATTTCGGCCAAGTCGACATGATCTGGGCCGTCTTTCGCCGCGCCAAGGCCAACGATCTGCACAGCGCCTTGTGGGCCGATCCGTTCCTGACGGCGCTGGTTTGCACCCAAGCCGCAATAGCAAGCTGAGCGCGCTATGACAAGTTGCACCATTCTCGGACTCTCAGGGGGACTGAATCGCCCGGACAGATCTCGGTTTTCTCTTCCTCACATCCTGCATGACGCGGCGGCTGTTGTCGTACGGGACGGCGAGGTAATCGCGGCAGTCGAGGAAGAGAGGCTCAACCGGATCAAGCACTCGAACTGCTTTGCTACGCTTGCTATCCGGGAATGCCTGCGTCTGGCTAAGATAGTGCCTGCGCAATTGGATGCCATTGCAAACGGCTTCGGCGCCGAATTCCTTGACTACCAATTCCGCCACTATTTTCTTGAACAGCACACCAAGGTCGAGCCGGTCTGCACCCGCAGTGAGATGCGGGTCCTTCTAGCACAGGCTTGCGGCGAAACGATCCGCGATGTGCCCCTTGTATTTGTCGACCACCATCTCGCCCACGCCGCCAGTGCCTATTACACCTGCGATTTCGACGAGGCGCTGGTCGCCGTGATCGACGGAATGGGCGAGAACGTTTCGCTGAGCCTCTATACTGGCTCTAACGGACGTCTGCAACGCCTTCTGACCCACCCGATCGATGCCTCGCTCGGAATCTTCTACCTGACGGTAATCAGCACTATCGGCTTCTGCCTCTTTGACGAATACAAAGTGATGGGCCTGGCACCCTACGGCGATGCTGCTCGCTACCGGGAGTTGCTACTGTCCTTTTACGAGCTGCGACCGAACGGAGGGTTTGAGCTGCACACCGGGCTCGCCGAGATTGTTCTCGGCAGCATGGCCGCTGAGGCAGCAGAGGCCGGAAATCAGGACGAACACTGCCGGAATGTCGCCGCCGCCCTGCAAGAGGCGCTCGAAAAGATCGTGCTGCATGTATTAGACGACGCACAAGAACGCACCGGCCTCGGCCGACTTTGCCTTGCAGGAGGCGTCGCGCAGAACAGCGCGATGAACGGACGTATCCAGGCGACCGGGCGGTTCCAGCGCGTCTGGATCCCGCCTTTTGCCCATGATGCTGGCACGGCGCTCGGCGCCGCGCTGGTTGAATATCGAAAGCGAGCCGAGGAACCGGCGACGGTCCCTCTGAGTCATGCATATCTCGGGCGCGGTATCCCACGGTCTGACGAAATCGCCGCCCGATTGATGTCATGGCAGGGCGTGGTCACTGCCGAGCGACTGGACGATCCCGCCCGGGCCGCCGCGGCCCTACTAGCCGAAGGCCAAGTGTTGGGCTGGGTTCAGGGCCGCTCCGAATTCGGCCCCCGGGCCCTTGGGAACCGCAGCATCGTTGCCGATTCTCGACCAGCGTCGCACCGCGAGCTTATCAACGCGATGATAAAGAGGCGCGAGGCGTTCCGGCCCTTCGCCCCGGCCACGACCGAAGAGGATGCGCGGAATTTCTTCGACCTGGCGTTGGATGGGCAGGTCAATCCATACATGACGGCAACGGTCACAGTGCGCCCGGAGTATCTCAACCGGCTTGCGGCGACCACCCATGTGGACGGCACGGCGCGGCTGCAAACGGTCTCGCGGGCGCTCAACCCTCGGTTCTGGAGCTTGATCCGGGCGTTCGGCGATCTGACCGACCTCCCCGTGATACTGAACACATCGTTTAATAGCAACGCCGAACCGATCGTGGATTCGTTGGACGATGCGCTTACTTGCTTCGTGACAACCGGACTCGATGCCTTGGTTCTCGACGATCATTTCATTCGCCGTACCCCCGGTTACGAAGTCGCACTTGAAGGTTTTCGGATCCGACAACTGCAGAACGTCGATGTCGAGCAGCGACAATTCGTGGACGAGGCGGGGCGGCGACAAGTCTCCTTCGATCTGTTTCACCGCTATCGGCAATCCCCACGGCGTACGATTTCAGAGGCTGCCCACGCCGTCTTGAGTGCCGCTGAGCCAGAGCTAACGTTGCGCGAAGCCTTGGACGCGCTTGCCCTGACCGGCCCGGTTCGCATGGCGCTCCGCTCGGAAATCCTGGCGTTGTGGCAGGAGCGCCTGATCGTACTTTCAACCGGCAATGACTGACCTCCACAACTGGCCGCAGTGCGACGGACTCCTTGGGATCGACGCGCCCCCGTGTCCCCTCCGCATCTGGCGGGTTGATCTGGCCTCTGGCTCCAATCAGGCGATGCCCTCGAACAAGGTGCTGAACGCCGAGGAACACGCTCGTGCCTGCCGGTTTGCCACAAGCGATCTAAGGCGTCGGTTCACTGCCGCTAGGGTGGCCCTAAAAATGATCCTCGCTTCGGTGCTCGGGACTACGCCGCGGCGGCTCAGGCTGGACAATACTGAGTATGGGCGCCCCTTTGTGGCCAGCCCGCAGGCCCCGGCCTTCGATTTCAACCTTTCGCATGCTGGAGATGTTGCGGTCATTGCCCTATCTGCCGGTGCAAGGGTTGGCGTCGATATCGAGTTGCGCAGCCGGCCCGGGATCGCATTCGAGGATTTCCGAGATCATATGACCAACGCCGAAATCGCTCAGATCAAACGTCTTCCGGCGGATAGGCTGCACCTGTCCCTCCTGCGCCTTTGGACCCGCAAGGAGGCGTTTGTAAAAGCCGATGGCCGTGGCCTGTCACGGCCGTTGTCAAGGTTCTCGGTCCCCGTCTCAGAGCTTACAGCGCCCCTGACCACTCGCCCAGATGGCAGAGAGCCATGGACCTTTTGGGATCTTTCCGACGACGAGGCAATAATCTCGGTCATCCGGGGCGGATCGGAGTGCCGGCTGCAGACGGCGGTATTGCGTAAATCAAACTTTTTGAGGTTCGATTAATCGTAGCGGTTCGCACAGCCCACCTGGCTTCAGCTTGACGCGGTTTTGAATGCCCACGGCATGAGTTCGTTGATGCGGTTTGCGGGATAACCTGCGCATTCCAATGAAACCAGCCACTGATTCCGATCAATATCCGGCCAGCCATTCCGATTTGATGCCGGCCACTTTGTGAAGATCCCTGGGTCGTTGTTGATATTTGTTTCAAGATGGTTTCGCAGTCAAGTTTCGGTGTGCTTTTCTCCTCTGATTGAGTGGCAGATCGCCTCGAACGCATCGAGCGACGCCTGGACTTGTCAGACAACCCAGCTGAGTAAACCGCGATTTGTCGAAGGCCGCGCCTGTGATAGACATTCGCCATTGAGCGGTCGACTCCGGTAGAGGGCGAAATGACACCCTAAGGATTTTCTGTCCTCATTTTGCGCCAGATGTACTGTCCGATGAACAGGATGTGTTCCCATCCGAGGGGTGAAATGTGTTTCAGCAAATGCCTGGGTGTGTCCAGGCCAGCCCGTCTGCGCTGCATAACCGCTTCGCCCAGTTGCTTGGTGTTCCAGTAGATCACGATGGCCGTGAGCAGATTGAGGCCGGCGAGGCGGAAATGCTGGGCTTCGGATGTGCGGTCCTGGATCTCGCCTTGGCGACCGATCCACAAAGCGCCCTTGAGAGCATGGTGTGCTTCACCTTTGTTCAGGCCGACAGTAGTCCCGCGCTGCATGTCGATGTTCAAGGCCCATTCGACGATGAACAGTGTTCGCTCGATCCGTCCGATTTCACCCAGAGGATGCGGGGGCATTGCCAAGTTGTTGGTACATTCATTTTCGGTTAGATGGCTGGCATGAAGATGCCATCCGACATGCCGCGCCTGAAAGGGTTCCGATTTCCGCGCGAGATTATCGCTTACGCGGTTTGGGCCTACCATCGGTTTGCCCTGAGCACGGCGGATGTGGAAGATCTGCTCGCGCAACGCGGCGTGATCGTCAGCCGGGAGTCCGTCAGATCGTGGGTGAACCGCTTTGGCCGTCACTTTGCCGATTGTATCAAACGTGACCGTCCGGCAGCAGCGGACAAAATGGCACCTCGATGAAGTTGTCGTGCCGATCGGCGGCGTGGAATACCGACTCTGGCGGGCGATTGACGCGACTGGAGAATGTTCTGGATATCCTCGTCCAGCCGCGGCGCAACGCCAAGGCGGCAAGGCGTTTCCTGAAGCGCCTTGTGACCCGTTTCGGCACCCCACGCGTGGTCGTCACAGATAAGTTGCGCAGCTATTTCAAACCGATCCGCGATCTCGCGCCGGATGCGGATCACCGGGCGCACAAGGGTCTCAACAACCGCATGGAGGGATCGCACCGACCGACCCGCAAACGCGAAAAACTCATGGGCCGGTTCAAGTCCCCAAGGCAGGCCCAGAAATTTCTCGCTGCCCATGACCAAGTCAACACACTCTTCCGACCCCCTTCCGACCCCGCCGCTACCGCCTGACCACAAAATCATATCGCCACGCCAGATCCGATGCTTTCGATCTTTGGCAAGGCTATGCACTCGAAATGGCTTCATAAGGCACCGGAAACACCCATCTCTCAAGTCGCCGGAAACAACTTGGCAATGCCGCGATCAGGCTTCTGCTGGCAGCATCGCCGGTTCGGGTTCGGACCAATCGCAATCGTCGGGCCAGCCGCTTGTTCGTGCCGGAGATGTGGTGCTCGCATCGACAATCATTGCAAACGACAGTGACACGCCCGGTCCCGTTGTTGTCGAGATCCGCCGCGGGCCGCTTCAAGGCGCACGCTTGGTCGGTGGTTTCCAGGCCAACCAAACAACACGCACCTTATTGTCCAGTTCAACTCGGCCGTTCTTCCAGACGGCACACAAGTCCCTGTGTCAGCCTATGCGGTCGATGCGCGCCAAAAGTCTTTGGCCGTGCGCACGGACCTCGATCGCCGCCTCTTTGCACGATATGCGCCAAGGGTCGCCGCTGCCTTCGTCTCAGGATTAGGCGATGCCTTGTCAGACCCGGGCAGCACGCTTGTCGATCTTGGCGGTGGCGTGGCAGGCATCACACGCCCCCAGGCGACCTTTGAGTAAGGGGTTTACCAGGGCCTGGCAGAGGTCGGCAACGATCTGGCGGGCGAGTTTGTCCGTTCCGCACCAAAGGGCCCGCTCATTTCCCTGCGTTTGCGCCAGATCATCGGTGTTCTCTTCGTCCAGAATGTTGACGTTCCAAACTGAGGCCTCGTTGTAGTGGCGGACGAAGGGTCAACATATTTCGGTCAACGGTACATTGGCGCTACGCGATGGCGCGGCCGCGCTTGCTGTTTTTCGATGCGCGCTTGGTGTTCTTCGTGATCCTTTTTGCGTTTCATATTCGCTGGTGGACGTTCACGCTGCTGGTAGCGGCCATTTGCGGCTTCACGGCCGCCAATCAACTGAACTATTCGATTGAGTCGCTTCTGCGGCTGCTGCGATCGAGGCTGACCGGGGCCACACGTCCCGCTCTGCCCTACACGCGCCTTCGTCCGATGGTCGACTACGGTTCGGATGCCAACAAGGGCCTGAAGCAACCTTCGGCAGATAGCTGACGCGCGTTGAATCAGCGGCATATCCGAAGCCCAAATCAGCCCCGAATCGATTCGCCAAATATCCGAATTCTCGAGCAAATCTGCGC
The DNA here is from genome assembly GCA_963921345.3 of Rhizobiaceae bacterium. Taxonomy (GTDB): domain Bacteria; phylum Pseudomonadota; class Alphaproteobacteria; order Rhizobiales; family Rhizobiaceae; genus Hoeflea_A. Next base: position 250,319 of record OZ001229.2, read on the forward strand.
AGTAGCGGGCCAGATCTCGGCTCGCCCCGTGTTCAAACTGTCAGGCTGCAGCAGGCTGCACGACAGCGAAAAGATCGCCGCTGTTTCCATATGCTTTCGCAGCTTTCGTTGCAGGCGGCCTCTAGTTCGAAACGTCTAAGCTACTGAAAAGCCCTCATAAATGGGCGGTTTTGACTGCCGTCAACTTCTTCTGTTTCGAATGACAGGATGACTGGTTGTGCGCGAAATTCGCCGGCACAACATGTTGTAATCTCAGCGATAGATAGTGGCAGGAAAGCCACTTGCGGTAGTACCGGATTTGGTCATAATGGCGACAAAATACGGCTTTTGGTGAATTTAGCGCCATAATGGATCGGGCAAATGACAATAAGCACGCCGTTCCCGGCATTTGAGTTCGATAACAAGATTCTCGCGCAAGGGGCAGAGATTTCTCGTCGCCTTGATATCTTACGCCGCGAGAACTTCCCTCCCGATGCACAAAAGCTTCTGCGTCAGTTTACAATGGCGGAGGTCGCGCGGTTCCTGGGTGTCAGCCCGAACAACCTCAAGCGACTGAGCCTCGAAGGTAAAGGCCCTACCCCGGAGACAAAATCAGGCGGTCGGCGTTACTACACAGCAGAGCAGATTATCGAGCTGCGTACCTATCTCGACAAGACCGGAAAACGCGACGCCAAGAACTACCTCCCCCATCGGCGTGATGGAGAAAAGCTGCAGGTCATCGGCGTGGTGAACTTCAAGGGCGGCAGCGGGAAAACAACGACATCTGTTCATCTCGCGCAACAGCTCGCCCTCGCCGGGCATCGCGTCCTTGTGCTCGATCTGGATCCGCAGGCATCGCTATCCGCCCTCTTCGGCTTCCAGCCGGAGCTCGATAACAATCGTTCGGTGTATGACGCCCTTCGGTACGACGACGACCGGTGTTCAATTGCAGAGCTCATAAGCCCGACCAACTTTCCGTCTCTCGACATTATTCCCGCCAATCTCGAACTGTCTGAATACGAGTTTGAAACACCGCTGGCGGCGCAGTCGTCACGCGATGGCAAGCTGTTCTTCACCCGGTTAAGCAGAGCTCTGGAGGATGTCGACGGCCGCTATGACATTGTCGTATGTGACTGTCCGCCACAGCTCGGATACCTCACGCTGACTGCTGTGACCGCGTCTACGTCGATACTGATCACGGTGCATCCGGAGATGCTGGACCTGATGTCGATGAGTCAGTTCCTCCTGACACTCGGCAACTTCACCAAGTCGCTCATGAAAGCCGGCGCCGAGGTCCAGATGGACTGGCTTCGATATCTCATCACACGCTACGAGCCGACCGATATCCCGCAAACCCAGATGCTGGGCTTCATGCAGTCCATGTTTGCCGAGGAAATCCTCACCAATCAAATGGTCAAGTCGACAGCGATTTCTGACGCGGGTTTGACCAAGCAATCCTTGTTCGAAATCGAGCGCGGCAAGTTCAGCAGGGACACCTACGACAGGGCCTTTGAAAGCATGTGGGCGGTCAATGCGGAGGTCCAGGAACTGATTCACAGGGCGTGGGGGCGGACATGATTGAGTTGACGGCAGTCAAAATCGCCCAAAAAGCGCATAAAAACAGCGACCTATTTGGAAATGGGGGGTGCAATGGCTAGAAAAAACCCGTTCGAAAAGGTTTTGGGCAATGCACCGGACCCCGCCAGCCCAGCACAGACGGAGTTTGCTTCCAGGGGAGCGTCGAGATCAATCTCAAGCACCCTCGACGATCTGGCGGACAAGGCCGACAAGCTTCTCGAAGGCGAGACGATTGTCGAACTTGATCCCAAGCTTATCGATCCATCGTTTCTGAAAGATCGCCTTGAACGCGACGAAACGGAATTCGCCTCGCTGAAGAAGGCGCTTCAGAATGAGGGACAGAACTCACCAATCCTGGTCCGTCCTCACCCACAGGCAGCTGGCCGATACATGGTGGTCTTCGGTGCGCAACGCCGGCAGGCTGCAGAAGAACTTGGCGTAAAGGTCCGTGCCGTTATCAAGGAAATATCTGATCGCGATCACGTCGTCGCACAGGGTCAGGAGAACGCCAACCGTGCCAATCTATCGTTCCTGGAACGGGCATTGCTGGCGTCCAGTATTGTCAACGCGAATTATGACGACGACAACGCGACGGTCCTCTCGGCCCTGGCGATCGACAAGGCAACTCTTTCAAAGATGCTGTCCGTCGCCGGCATTTCCCAGCCGATTTTGGATGCGCTTGGTGCGGCCAGGGCCGTCGGCCGTGACCGGTGGTACGAGCTGAAAACACTGCTTGACCGGCCAGCCAACAAGACGAAGGCGATGGAACTCATCGAAACAGATCGCTTTCTAGATTTGAAAATGGATCAAAGGTTCGACTTCCTCCTGAACGCCCTCAAGAAGGGGCGCAAGACCACGAAGGGTGCAGCCCCAAAGGCTAAGACCTGGGCGCCCAAGGACAAAGGTCTGGAGGTCAATTCAACAACGCGTGGAAAGAGCTACACCATTGCGGTGAAGGCGAAAGATCGAAGCGCAGTCGAGTTCGGAGAGTTCGTCTCTGAGCGCCTTGCAACCCTGTACGAGCAGTTCAAGGCGGAAACACAAAAATGAGGTAACGATACAGGCAAAAGAAAAGCCCTCCACCATGCGGCAAGAGAGCTCATCTAGTTTGTAGCAATTCATAGATAGCACCCTCCGCGAATCACTGTCAACGAAAACACCGATTCGGTGAGCGGAATTCTTTTGCCTTCTTTCAAGCAAAGGAGGTCAAAAACCCAAAATGGCACATAACGGTTGGCGAAAGCCAACGTCGGGTCTTGTCGTGGCTGAACAGCACGCACAAGCCGGCGAACGGCTATCTGTACCCAAATCACAGGCAGTAGGCGCGGTAAAGAAGGTGGCGACAGCGATCGGGCTCAAGTCGCCGCAACTGTCGCTCCTGGACACTCTTGCCGCGGTTACTAAAGAACAGGACTGGGAAACGGGCAGGCGGCCCATTGTCTGGCCGTCCAATGCTTTCCTGATGGAGCAGTGCGGCTTTTCCCTCGCAGCGCTCAGACGCCATGTGCGGCGCCTGTGTGAGGCGGGTGTAATATCCATGCAGGACAGCCCAAACGGCAAACGTTGGGGCAAACGCGATGAAGATGGCCACATTGTTGAAGCCTATGGCTTTGATTTGTCTCCAATGGCCGCGCGCGCACAGGAGTTTGAAGCCATGCACGCGCACATCGTCGAGGAGAGGGCGCTCTGCAAATCCTTGCGCAACACCATCACCATCACGCGGCGCAGGATCCGCGCCAAGATCGAGAAGGCCATTGAGAGCCGTTTACGCGGCCCCTGGCGCGAGTTGAACGAAGAGTTCGCATTGATGCTCCAGCGCCTCCCAAGGCCCACTGACCGGTCCGATAAGCTGCTCGACCTGGTCGACTGGTTCAATGCGCTCCGGGAAAAGGTCGAGGATGCCTTCGCCGCTGCCTTTGATTGGCCTGAAAACTCGGACACTGATTCAGTGAACCGGGGAACTGAGGCTATAGAGGTACAAGCTTCCAATTCTCAAAAAATGACACCCACGGGTGTCGCTGGTGAGGGCCACTTACTAACTACAAACCAACCCCACTTCGTAAATAGTAATTGCTTTGAAAACAAAGCCGCGGCGGCGGCACCGCCTGAGCCCGAACCGCTACCATCAGTTGAAGCCGAAAGGGAAGAGCCTGAACAGCTTGATGATATCGAGTGGAGCTCGCACAGGAATTCTGGTCGCAATACGCAGGTGGAACTGACCACAGTGATGGCGGCGTGCCCTGGATTTGCGGAAATGGCGCGGGCCATGGCCGGCGGATATATCCGAAACTGGGACGATTTACACCGTGCGGCAGCCTCGATGAGGCCCATGGTCGGAATTTCGGAGAACGCCTGGAACGTTGCGCAGAAAAACCTCGGGCCTTTGCCTGCCGCGGCCGCTCTAGCGCTGATTTATGACAAATATGACAGAGGCGAGATCAATTCTCCGGGCGGATATCTGCGCGGTATCGTGGCGAAGGCCTTGGATGGGGAACTTCACCTCGAGCGTAGTTTCTATGGTCGAATTTCGGAACGTAGGGTATGAGACGGTTGCATTTACCAATGAACCGTTCGGTTGAAAATATCTGCTTGAACCGATATCAGTTAGAGGCTATATTTCTGTCATGACGTGGGCCGTGCTTGAACATCCGGACTTCGTCGAAGAACGCGAACATTCCCTGTTGAGGTGTGTGACAAGCTCGATGCGGTAATTCTCCTGCTGGAGCAATACGGACCCCAGTTGGGACGACCGCATGTCGATACGCTCGCCGGCTCTGGCCACGCCAATATGAAGGAAATACGCGTGAAAGAGCAGGGCGTCTGGAGGTTTGCCTTCGCGTTCGATGAAGAGAGAAACGCTGTCGTCCTGGTTGGCGGCAACAAGCAAGGCAAGAACCAGAAGCGGTTTTACAAGAGTCTCATTGCAACCGCTGACGAGCGCTTCGGCGAATGGCTTGAGGCGGAATGAAAGGAAGATCGATGGCAAAGCTGAAGAAAACTGCTTTTGTGAATGCCGGTGATCGCATTCGTGCGCTTCCGCAGGACCGTCGCGAGCGTATCGAAGCGCTTGCCGGCGAGATGGCCGCAGAGCTGCACCTTTCCGAAATCCGCAAGGCCCTTTCGATCACCCAGAAGGACCTCGCCGAGAAAACCGGTTTGGCCCAAGGCGAGGTATCGCGTTTCGAAAATGCCGAGCTCACCGGCGCCAAGATCGGAACCCTGGAACGCTATGTCGCCGGTATGGGTGGCCGTCTGCGGCTCCTGGCGGAAATGCCCGATGGAACAACGGCTGAGATACCGGTGAAGAAGGGCAAGCCCGTCAAATCACGGGTGAGCGCGGCCTGACAGTGCTGTCATGGGCCACTTGTTTCCGGCAGACGGAGAGCCCTATCGTCATTCCGCGACTTGCGACTGGATTACCGTGAAGTCCGGGATACCCTCGATAGACCCCAGGAACCGCTGAGCGTCGCCAAGCGACGTGTTTTCAAACTTGCACCGCCCGAAATAGGCCGCGAGCTTCGTATCATGGCGTTTGATCGGGATTGTGGAGGTGGCGGTCCAGTAGAGAATATGCACCAAGGCTTGCCGGTGCTTCTTTTCGATCCGCAGTATATTGGCGAAATCCTCGCTGACCGAACCACCCATCCGCATCACCTGTTCGGCGTCAAAGCCCGACTTCTGGGCGTGTTTGAGATAATATTCTTTCTGTTCGTCGAAGAGGCCCCAGGCCTTGTCATGCTGACCCGCCTTAACAGCCGCTTTCGCGGCATGTTTAGCGTCTGCAGCCTTGCCCAAAAAATCCGGCCGGCCGAGCTGGTCCGACAGATCCAGCGCCCGACGCCTTTCGGATTGCTCCAATGATTTCGGTTTCGCGGCTTCGGGTGGCGCTTGGCGCTTACCGAATACCTTTGAGAGGAAACTGCGCTTCATAGGCCGGCAGCTTTCGTCAAATTGACGCGGAACCGGTCTCTTCGCCTCTGATAGCGCCGCGTCATTTGAGGGGAGGCGTGTCCGAGCTGCTTTTGCACATGTCGTTCATCGACCTCGGCATAAGAGGCGAGACCGGCCCGGAGCGAATGACCGGAAAACAGCTTGATCCGCTCGGCATCCGGCACATCGGGCCGAAGTCCGGCTTCCAGCATGGTTTTCTTGATCAGTCTGGCAACGTGTTTGTCGGAGAGCCGATCAGCCTGGACACCGGAGTTATCCCTCAGCACCCGACGGAAGATCGGGCCGTGATCGATCTTGGCAAAGTGCAGCCATTGCTCGAGCGCATGAACCGGGCAGGTTTGATCCGAACTTCCACGCGCGACCTCGGCCTCTTTCCAACCGGTCTTGGTTTTCTGGACGATCACCGAACCGCCGTCTTCGATCTCGACCCATCCATTGCCGTCTTCCGTGTCGTCTCGATTGACGTCCAGGCCCACAATCTCAGAGCGGCGAAGTCCGGCCGCATAGCCAAGAAGCAGGATTGCGCGGTCGCGCATGTCCCGAAGGCCGAAAGAGAGAAGGGATACCATCTCCAAAAGCTCTTCCGGTGAAATCGGTTCCTTCTGTTCAGGCGGCTTCCCATGTTTGTTGCGGATGCCGGCAAGGACGGTGGCAATGTGCCGATCCTGGCGATCGAGCCGCTGCCCACGTTGCTGATAGTTCCAGGAAAGTCCCGAAAGCCGGCGTTCGATCGTTGAAACCGAGAGGGCAGGGGACCCGTCCTGCGGTGCGGCCATCTCTGTGATGTAGAGCCCGATCAGCTGCGGATCCGGCGTGAACTGGTCGGCACCGCGGCGCCGGCACCAGCTGGCGAAATGGGCCCAATCCTGAGCGTAGGCTGTGTTGGTATTTTCGGCCGTCGCCTGTTTGGCATAATCGCGGGCTGTTTCGATCAGGCGCTCCAAAGAGCCCGAGCCCGCAACACCCTCCGGAACTGCAATTTCCCGGGCGGGGGAGGGGGCCTCTTGGGCTCTCTCGTCGTGCTGAGCCTCGATTGACGGGCTACGGGACGCTGCAGACGAAATCTCAGCCTCGGGAGTATCTGGATTGGGCTCTGAAGGCCGGTTTTTGTCGGATTCCTGCATGTCATCTGCAGTTCATTCGTGGACTCTAAGTCATTGGTCTATTTCGAATTGAGCACGTAGTTCATTAGTGGACTCTAGCCGAATCAGTGGATTTTTTGTATTTATTTTATGGACTGGTTTTGATGCGGAGGTATCCGTGACAGATCGGCCCGACAAAGACACGATTGATGATGTTACCTGGCAAGAAGCGGTATTGCGAGAAGCCGTGATACGCAGGCTGGTCTGCGATGGCAATCCCAATAGAACGGACTTTCACCGCGCCTGTCAGGAACTGGGCATCAAGCGAAGCCGGCTGTACGAGTTGATCGGAGCCTATAGGGTGCGACCCTTGACCAGTTCTCTCGTTACGCGACCCCGGGGTATCAAGCAGGGTTCCCGACGATTGCCTGAGGAGACCGAAGCTGTCATCACAGAGGCTCTGAAGGACTTTTATCAATCATCACAGAAGCCGAGTATCACCCGCCTGCACAAAGAGATTCAACGGCTGTGTCGCTTGCGTCATTTGCGTGCGCCTTCGTGGCACACATTGCGAAAACGGGTTGATGCCCTGGACCCGGCCGAGCTTACAAGGGCGCGGGAGGGTGCGAAGGTTGCACGCGACCGCTACAGGCCGGTTCCCGGGCATTACAACGCCGAATATGCGTATGAAGTTGTCCAGATTGATCACACGCCCGTCGACATCATCGTCGTCGACCGGAAGCTCCGGCAACCGCTGCAAAGACCCTGGCTCACGCTTGCAATGGATGTCGCCAGCCGCATGGTTGCCGGGTTCTATCTGTCACTTGAGCCGCCTTCGGTTCTATCGGTTTCGCTGGCGATTCAGCATCTGGTCCAACCGAAGCAAGCTTGGCTTTCGAGTCTGGGCATTGATGCGCGTTGGCCTACGGCGGGTCTTCCCAATACCATCCATGTGGACAATGCCAGAGAGTTTCGGTCCCGTGCGCTTCGGCGCGGAGCAGAGGAGCATGGGATTGAACTTGTCTATAGACCGGTTGCGACACCACACTATGGGGGACATATCGAGCGGTTGATAGGCACTATGATGGGAGCCGTTCATCTCTTGCCGGGGACGACGTTCAGCAACATCCAGCAACGCGGCGACTACGATTCCTGCTCGAATTCTGCCATGACGCTGGACGAACTCGAGCGATGGTTGGCGCTTGAGGTTGTCCGTTACCATGCTGACAGACATGGAACACTTGGGGTGCCACCGATTGCTGCATGGGACGACGCTGTTGAGCGTCGTGAGTTTGATTTGCGCCAACCCCATGACCTTGCTGGCTTCCAGGTCGATTTTCTGCCCTTTGAACGGCGCATGGTGCGGCGCGACGGCATTCATCTGTTTGGCCTGCGATATTGGGACGATATGCTGAGCGTCTGGGCCGGCCGGCTTGGATACAAGCTTCTGGTATCATATGACCCGCGCGATCTGTCGACAATTTTCGTACACAGTCCAGAAGGTGTGGTCTGTCCTGTCCGCTTCGCTGACTTGCGCCATCCACCGATCACGCTGGCCGAGCATCGTCGCGCCCGCAGACTGCTGAAGGAACGTGGCCTGGCACTTGTGAATGAACACCACCTGTTTGCGACGATCGAACAACAACGGGCTTTAATCGCCTCGGCGACGGCGGTGACAAAGGAATTTCGGCAACTGAAAGAGCGCCGCGAACGCGCATTGTCGCACAGTCAGGGTGATCTTGTTTGCCAGCATGACCGGGACGAGGACCCGGAAGCCCGGGACGACGAAGGGTCGATTAAGACTTGGGATTTGACCTATTATGAGGTTGAGGAATGGTCGTGAGCGACAAGCCTGAATTCGCTTATCTCGATCCTGCCTACCGACGCTATGCGGTGCTGCCCGATGACGAACGTATTGCGTGGATCAAGGCGGATCGCTGGATCGGATTTGATCAGGCAAGCGCCGCACTCGCCCGCTTAAAGGCTTTGATGGACTATCCGTCCAGAGATCGCATGCCGTGCCTTCTGATTTATGGCGATACGGGCATGGGCAAGACCAAGATCGTCCGCAAGTTCGAACGCGCCCATCCGGCGACATTGTGTCAGCCTACCGGCGTCACCCGCCGACCGGTGGTGGTTGCGCAAGTTCCGTCCGAGCCGATCGAGCGCGATCTCTACCGTGAACTGCTGGCAAGCTTGGAGGCGCCGGCGATCGCGACCGGGACTCTGGCCCGCGAGAAGGACATCTGTCGGTCGTTGCTTCGCACTGTTGGCGCCCGCATGATCATCCTTGATGAGGTCAACGGCATGCTGGCCGGAACCTTCCGGCAGCAGCGCATCTTTCTCAACGCGCTGCGGTTCCTGGCCAACGATCTGAAAGTTCCACTCGTCTGCGCGGGCACGGATCTGGCGCGCCAGGCCCTGCTGACCGATGCGCAACTCGCCGAACGTTTCGAGGCTTTCCATCTCAAGCCCTGGAAGAACGGCGCCGCCTTCGCCAGCCTTTTGAAAAGTCTCGGTCATATATTGCCGCTAAAACAACCTTCCGACTTTGAAAACGCCAAGGTACGGGCACGTATCCACGCGCTGACTTGCGGGGTGACGGCCCGGATATTCCGACTGATCGAAACGGCGGCTGAAGATGCAGTGCGATCGGGCAAGGAGCGGATCGATATCGACAGCTTCGGCGACGATTTGATCCTGCCGCTCGTCTCCATGACGCAAACCTCGCGACGGCGATCCGTGCGAGCAGTGCAGCAGACGGCTGCCCGATGAGCAGGGCAGGGCGGCTTCCGGTCGCGCCCCGACCCTTCAAAGACGAAATGCTGTCTTCTTGGCTCGGGCGAGTGGCCTGTCGTTACGGTTTGCACGCGCTTGATCTGGCAGCTTGGTGGGCCGCTGACCATTGTGATGGTGCACCGGCCTCTATTGATGACTTTGCACCGGACGAGGATCAACTCGCAATATGGGCTCGATCCTGTGGGGTTGATCCCGGACGGGTGCAGCGATTGTCTTTGAACCACCGCTATCCAACACGCCCACCCTCGCACTTTTCAGATGCGCAATGGCAGCCGATACCAGTCTGCTTCGCTTGCTTCGATGCCGACCATGCTGCCGGTCGAGACAGCTATCTGAGGGCTTGCTGGATGTTGGCCGAGCGATGTGCATGTGCCGGCCACCGGCGCTTGCTGGATGATAGATGTCCGTCCTGCGGCCGGATTTTGAACATCTCCTTGCGGATGCGGGAAGGTCTTGTGCGCGCCGTTTGCAGCAAATGCGAAACGCTGCTTACGTGCAGGGGACAGGAGGGCGGAAGGCATCCGGATGCTGGCGTTGTTCCAGGCCTGCAGACGCGGATTGGTGAGATTGTCGGGCAGGCGTCCAGTCAACGCGAGCGGTTTGAACACGCAGTGGCGAGTTTATGGGCGCCGCTTGACAGGCCCAACGCGGCCCGGCCAGTTCTGGCATTATGGCTTGATCAAGCGGGATGGCGATGTCCATCGGTTGCCCAGTGTGCCATCGGCGCAGATGCGCCGCTTGGCATTTTGCCCGTCCGCTGTCGCGCCACAACCCTGATTGCCATGAGGAGCCTGTTTGGCCCCGACATTCATATGGACGATGCGTTTCCCCCGGCAGCGGCGCACCTGTTTCGCCGTGCGGCGCGGCCAAAGGTATATCGCATCGAACCTTCACGGAAAATTCGACAAGCTGGCCGCGCGGGGATCCGGTCTGCGACCGAATATGCGCGTCTGGCCCGCGCAATTGTGACCCATCCTGACTGGATCCCGGCCGAAGGTCTGTCCGAGCGCAGGCGCAGGACCATCCGGGCCCGTCTGGTTGACAAGGTCCTGGCGGAGAATCCTGTCTCACGTGTTGAACCCGCAAGCGGTCCGGAGATCGAGCTGAAGGGCAGTCCACCCATTAAATGCGAATCCGCGCGGCGAGAGAGCCGTTTTTCGGGGAGTCCGGCCTATAAATGCAAATGACAGCTGATTTGGCCATGTTTTGGAGAGTACTCTTTTTACGTCCGATAATGCAACATTATTGGACGTATAAAAGATGTTTAAGGCGGGGCGGTATACGCGCATTATCTCCTCAAAAGCGCCGTCTCGTGCTATTCTGAACCATGATTCGCGCCCAAAACACCGCTGAACGGGGCCTGGGAAACCTGCCCGAACTGCCGCTATGGCTTAATGCAGGCGCGCCAGTAACCAGGCAAAAAGCGGCATTCCAGGCCGGCGCCGCATTCGCCATGCTGGATATAGCCCTCGGATCGCGCGGTGATCCGGCCTCGCAGGTTCCGTATGATCTGCTGGCCAACACCCTGGCGCTGCAGGCGGCCGCCGCCACCTCGAAGCTCGAAGGCCGCTTGACGTCGGCCGCCGATATCCGCGACGCCTGGCGCCTGACACCGCCCGATGCGGACGGTGTTCGACACTGGGGACCCGATGGCGATGGTCTCGCATTCTGGCGACGGGCCGTCAAACTGCGCCTTGTCACCGACGACTGGCAGGTGAAACTCGCCGCACTTGCCGGGCCGCGGTTCGAAGACGCGGTCACCGCACGGGTTGACGAAGCATCGGCTGCGGCCAGGCGCGACGGCCCGATGGCGGCCGCCGCCGGCATCATGAAGACGGTTCTCCTCGCCGACGATCGCGCAGAGCGCATCGCCTGCCTGCTGGCGGATGTGGTGTTGGCGAAGGCCCTCCGGTGGGAACGACCGCTGCCGCTCGCCGCATTGCATCTGCAAAGATGCATGCTGCGAGGTCTGCGAGACCTGCGACCGGGACGCCGGCTGCGCGGTCCAGACGACGGCGATCGGCAGCAAGACCGCACATCGGAGATCGCAATCATGGCCGCGCTCATCGACAGCGCGCGATCGGCCTATGGGTTGGCGGTCGACCTTGCGGACCGCGCACGGGCCCTGCGCGCCATCGCCCCGAAACTGCGGGCAAGGAGTTCCGATGATGCCGTGGCGCTTTTCCTCACCGAGGACGCGGTGTCGCCGTCGGGCATGCTGTCGCCGGTCATCAGGGGCACGCGCACGCCGATGACCGGTCGTGCGGCGCGGCGGCTGTGCGATCGCCTGGTCGAACTCGGCGTCGCCAGGGAGCTCACCGGCCGGTCTACCTTCCGGCTCTACGGGTTGTGACGATGACACAGGCACAGGCCGAATACGCACTGGACGATGAACAATTGGGCGAAGCCCTGTTCGATCGCGAACTGGATGACCTGCCGGCGGACCTGCGGCGGCGCGAATGGATGGGCCGCATCGAGGCGGCGCTCTTTGCCAGCGCATCGCCGGTTTCGCGCGAGGATCTGGCGCTGCTGGTCGGGAAGGGGGTCCCGGTCGAATCCCTCATCGAGGACATCAAGGCCGAACTGAAGTCGCGCCCCTATGAGGTTGCAAGGATCGGCGGCGGATGGATGCTGCGCACCCGTGCGCGGTTCGCGGCCGCGATTCATGCTGTGGCCGATCTCGGCGAAAAGCCCCTTGGCTTCAACGAAATGGAAATGGCTGTTCTGTGCGCCATTGCCTATCACCAACCGATCGACCGGGCGGGGCTTGCGGAGATTTTCGGCAAGGAGGTCAACCGTGACCTGCTGGCGCGGCTTCGCTACCGGGAACTTATCGCGAGCGGGCCACGATCGCCGCGGCCGGGAGCGCCGCACAGTTTCGTGACGACCGAAACGTTCCTTGTCACCTTCGATCTCCAGAGCCTGCGCGACCTGCCGGAACTGGAAGGTATCGAGATGGCGTGAGTGCGGCGTGAAGCCGCGTAAGTAACTGTTCTGCTTGTCAAACGACATGACAGAACCTGCCGTTCCTCCGGCAGTAGCCTAGGGGTGCAGGCATAATTGGTAACGATCATGTCTGAAGCCACCCTGACAATGTACTCCGATCTCGAAAGGGTGAAGTATAAACCGCAAGGGGAATACAAAGCTGCAAGCATCATGCGGCAGGAGGCTAGGCTTGGAAGTAAGGTGAAATTATGTTGAATCGGTGATAAACCTCGTAATCTCGAACTTGCCAAAGATGCTGTCAGGCAAGAACCAAAAGGTAAATGGATTGGTCTTCGGGCTTCACGCTCTCGAAGCGAGGACATTAATCCATCGGGGAAAAGCCGGCACCTAACCTTCCATTGTTACTTACGCGGAACACGATAAGCCCGAATCTTCGCCCATTTATGGGCAGGCCGATCGCAAGAGACGCTGTTGAGGGTGCGGGTATGGGAGGTCGGAGAAAGCGAATGCTGTTCTGTAATGGCACAGATAGGGGTTGCGGTTCACCAACATCACCCCGCCTGAAAGGGCGCAGACTTCCGACTGGTCTCTCGTCGCGAGAGAATTTGTAGAACCGGATAGGAGGACAGGCAAATGACGGTTGCTTCTGCAACTGGTGCGGCCTCCGGCGGTGAGGTCGAATGGCACCAAATTGATTGGGCCAAGGCGCATCGAACCGTCCGAAGGCTGCAAGTGCGTATCGCGAAGGCAGTTCGGGAAGGCCGCTGGGGCAAGGTTAAATCCCTGCAATGGCTGCTGACCCACTCGTGGAGCGGTAAAGCTCTTGCCGTGAAGCGTGTTACTGGAAACCGTGGCAAAAAGACGGCTGGCGTTGACGGAGAAATCTGGAACACGCCGGTCAAACGTGCCAGAGGAATGTTGTCGCTCAAACGGCGAGGCTATCGCCCGCAGCCGTTGAGGCGGGTACTTATCCCGAAAACAAACGGAAAACTGCGTCCATTGGGAATCCCGACTATGAAGGATCGGGCCATGCAGGCACTTCACCTGCTGGCGCTCGAACCTGTTGCGGAAACCACTGCGGATCCGAACTCCTATGGATTTCGACCGGAGCGGGCAAGTCGCGACGCAGCGGTACAATGCTATACAGCATTAGCCAAGAAATCGTCGTCCAAATGGATTCTTGACGCAGATATATCCGGATGTTTTGACAATATAAGTCATGATTGGATTGTTGCCAATATCCCTATGGATAAAGTGACAATACGGAAATGGCTTAAATCCGGCTTTGTTGATAATGGTAAATTGTTTGCGACAGAGGCGGGAACGCCTCAAGGCGGAATAATTTCGCCAACTATCGCCAATATGACCTTGGACGGTATGGAGCAAGCAATTAATAACCGATTTGCTCTTAGTCGTAAACAACGAAACAAGAACAAGGTCCACCTGATACGCTATGCTGACGATGTTGCGATAACTGGTTCATCGAAAGAAGTGCTGGAAGAAGCAAAGAAGTGGATCGAGAGTTTCTTGCAAGACAGGGGCCTTTTCCTGTCCGAAGAGAAAACAAAGATTCTGCATATCGAGGAAGGCTTTGATTTCCTCGGCTGGAACGTGCGCAAATACGATGGGAAACTTCTCATCAAGCCTGCCAAAAAGAACGTGCAGACATTCTTGCGTAAGGTTCGGGCGATCATCAGGGACACCAGAACAGCGAAGCAGGAAGCGATGATTCGCCGCCTGAACCCGGTCATCCGGGGATGGGCGAACTATCACCGCAACCAGGTGTCGAAGAAGACCTTCAAGAAGGTCGACCACCTCATCTGGAAACAACTCTGGCAATGGGCCTGCCGCAGGCACCCAAATAAGTCGCTGACCTGGGTGAAGAAACGTTACTTCGCTCGGGAAGGAAACCGGGACTGGGTGTTCCGGGCAGAGGTAAAAGACGACAGGGGACACAACATCTATGTTAGGCTGGAAAAAGCCAGCGATGTTCCCATTCGACGTCATCGCAAGATCAAGGCGGAGGCCAACCCGTTTGACCCCTCATGGGACGAATACTTTGCCGAGAGGCACAGTATGCTCATGGACCGGCAAGGACGGAAAACGGCATCGAAGCTTTGGAAAGCACAGAAAGGTGTATGCCCGATTTGTCGAGAGCTCATCACGGAGAGCACGGGATGGGAAATCCATCATGTTCTTCCCCGCGCGCTCGGCGGATCGGATGCATTATCCAATCTTATGCTGTTGCATACCAATTGCCATTGGCAAGTCCATAGTAAAGCCTGGAATGGTGAACTGGCGGCTCCGGTCAAACGGGGCTTTTGAGCGGCTTGAGCCGCGTGCGGGGAAACTCGCTTGCGCGATTCTTAGGGGGGGATGGCTCAGCAATGAGCTGTCCCTACCCGACTCATGCACCGCCGGCTTCTGCGGTGGCCACGCCGGCGGCGCACTCGGTCCCGGTCCGCAAGCGGACCTCCTGCGGGTGCGCTGTTGACGCAGGCCTGGCCGGACACTCGGTCCCGCCACTTCGCCGGCGACATCGACCGGCATGCCGGCCGCCGGCTCGGGTTCCTGCGGGCGTCCATCTTTTCTTGGGGAGCCGGTTCCGGCCGAAGGTATGGAGCGTCGGTCTGAGACAGGCTATGGTGCCTGTGACGAAACGGTTCGTCCGCTCGACGGGAAATGGACTGCCAGTGATCATAAGATGCGGAATATGGACGAAACGGTATAGCGAACAGCAGCGCTGACTCGATCAAGACCTAAATGCTTGGAATCGTCTATTTTGAGACCAGGAGAATGGGTGATAACTACACAACTGCAGGAGGCGGAGATGCCCGCGAAGGCAGCAACGTATCAGGACGTGCTTGACACTCCGGCGCACATGGTCGCTGAGATCGTTGCCGGAGAACTACACGCCCACCCGAGGCCAGCAAACCTGCATGGCCTGGCCAGTTCCGTCATGGCGCGCCGGATCGGCAGTCCATTCGATGATGGTGTTGGCGGTCCGGGTGGCTGGTGGATTGTCTTTGAGCCTGAACTTCATCTTGGCGGGGACATCCTCGTACCCGACCTGGCGGGCTGGCGACGCGATACAATGCCGGAGTTTGCCGTAGGGGCATTCTTCGAGATTACCCCTGACTGGGTGTGCGAGGTTCTCTCGCCGTCCACGCGCCAGCTTGATCAGAGAGGCAAGCGGGCGGCATATGCCCGCGAGGGGGTCTCCCATCTGTGGTTTGTGGACCCCGATGCCCGGACGCTGGAAGCGTTTGCTCTTCGTGATGGCCAGTGGGTTCTGCTTGCGTCACTTGCGGAGTCCGATCCGGTCTCGGTTGAGCCCTTCGATGCGGTTACGTTCAACTTGGGTGATCTATGGCCCTGAAGCCTAAAACCGATCCGCCGCTTCGCTTCGGCCTAAGCGGTGTCCGCCGACCAGGCGGACAAACCGTCCAGGTCAGTCGCCTACCGGCTCCCTACCCGTCAGGGGACGATTGCCCCCTACGGCGCTCACGCGCCTACCCCCTTCGGCTCTCGAAAGAGGCCAGGTTGAAACTCCGTGCTCAGGAACAAACCTAGGGGCAAAACGGATAGGGCAGGAACTATGCGGCTGTGGACGCAGGACGAAGACAGGCAATTGCGGGCGCTGGTCGCATCTCGGCCAAAACTGTCGTCAACCGAGATCGGCAGGTACATGGGACGCAGCCGCTATAGCATCATCGGCTATTGCAACCGCATCGGACTGACACCGCCCAAGGCAGCGCGAAAGATCAATCACAAAGCTCCAGATCGGCCAGGCCAACGCAAGCCGAACGGCAAGCCAAATCCAGAGACTTGGCCGCCAAAGCCGCGTCCTGGACAAGAACCGCAAGAGCGCCAGGCTTTGCCAACGCGGTTCGCGGAACTCACGGCACACCAATGCCGCTTCCCGGTCGCCGACGATGAGCCGGGGCCGCTCATGGCATGCTGCGGGCAACGCGTCGCAGAGCCTTCAACAACCAACGGAATGCGCGCCAGCTATTGCGCGGAATGCATGAAAACCATGGTGAGGACGATCAATCAGAAATCGATCTATTCCGCCTTGGCACGGCGGATCGATCAGTGATTCTCATAAATCGTTTGCCGGGAGAAAGGGCGAGCCATGTCCCGGCCAACCTTGCCTTATTGGGCGACGGCTCTCTCAAGGGCTGACGGGAGAAGGCCCGTCGTCACCACTGGCGATAGCGCCTATGACGCCTGCGACTGCGGCAGCCGTAATTGTACCGATGGTGGTGACGGTAACGCCGACGGCAGCACCAGCAACGACACTGCCACCGATAGCAATCGCCGGTATGACGCCTGTCTTGGCGGTTTGGCACCTCCGCCCGGCGTCCACGACACGAACGCACAGGCTGTCGCCGTGCGGCACGAAACAGGTGTCGACATTCTGCGGCAGTTGCAGTGAACAGGCCGTGCCGACCATCATGGATGCCGACGATTGCGGCCCGACGGAAACCCGGCTTGTCTGCGTCAGCAGTACTACCTGGCCTTCCACTACTTCGGGGTCGGCTTTTGCCGTGCTCACGGTCACAGAACCGTTGGGATTGTTCAACGAACCGACCGTGTCGCTCGTTTTCGCAGGCAACGGAACTCGACATGTGCAAGCTTGGTCTTGTGCCAGCGCCGGAGCGGTCGCGGCCATGGCATGCAAGATCGTGACAATGGCACAGAACTTCGCCACAGGTTTTGTGTTCGACATGATTTTTCCAGCCCAATATCCGGGATACGAACCATCCAGGTTCGCTGCCCACGGTTCAAATCCATCAAAAACCAAAACGCAAGTCAAATTTGGTTAAAACAGGCAAGCAGGAGTGCCGGATTTCCTCGAATTAACGACGCTTACTTGCTTAGCTATACTACCCGCCCCGCCGCGATTTCTGCAATCCCGATCCGAGGCTTTGTTCCACGCGCTCCCGGCTGACGCAGTTTGAATTTCGGCGGGCTTGCCGGATGTCCGGTGTCTCACCGACGGCACCAGGGCTCGACAATGGGTAAGCGCATGGCGGGTTCCGGCCACATGCCGCGCCTTGCGGCTTTCGTTTCGATCCGTTTCGGGCGATTGCGCATTGTGGTACGCAAAAAGCCGATCCTTCCAGACGGGCAGAATGGAACCGGAGCTCCAATGCCAGAGACGCCGACGGACATCGATATCGATGAACTGGTTAGTCACGAC
This sequence comes from Rhizobiaceae bacterium, assembly GCA_963921345.3. Classification (GTDB taxonomy): domain Bacteria; phylum Pseudomonadota; class Alphaproteobacteria; order Rhizobiales; family Rhizobiaceae; genus Hoeflea_A. Next base: position 267,860 of record OZ001229.2, read on the forward strand.
GATGGCGAGGACTGTGTTGTCTGTCTGTCCAGTGACATATCTGCGTCCGTGGTGGTTCCGGCGGTTCTGACATGGGAGGAGGTCCATGATCTGCCGCGCGGGGCACTTGCGTTGCATGGTGCCGCCGGCCTTCTGGCCGCGCTGCTCGAAGCTGGCATTCCGCGTCACCAGGTGGAGGTCGGGCTGTCCGCGCTGCTCGACGAGTTCGAGCAGATCAAGGCCGAGCGGGATCTGGGCATGGTGCAGGGCAACGCCTGATCCTCGCCGGGGAGGTGGAATGGAAACGGAGCAATCAGGATCGCCGAAACAAAGACGGATACGCGAATTGTACGCAATGAAGGACCGCGCAGTGCTGGATCAGCGGTTGTTTCCGGCTGTGATGGCTCGCTTCGCGCTGCCTGATGCGATGGATATGATGCGTTCTCGCCTGGGCCCGGCTGTTGGCCCCGCCTTTGCCGAAGACCTGCGCACGACGGTCGCCTGGCTTTATAACGCGCTGTCGGATCCGGATGCAGGCGATCTGATGCCGGCGCATGAGCGCGCCCGGTTGCGCGGGTCCATGTGCGAAGCCATCACCCATATCGAGGACTGGGCCGAACGCCACGGTACCGAGGCCTGCGGCACGCCGTTTGAAGACGCCGCCGCCCGCCGGGGCTGGCCGGACAAGGCCGGTCGCGGCTGGACACCGCCCTGGGATATCCTCGCAATTACCAGGCCCTGCTACTGGTCAACCGAGCGCTGAAACTTCTCCGCACGTGACGATCCGGCTCGTGGCCGCGACCTCAATTGAACCGGGCGCTGTCAGGATCAAGCCGCGCCGGACCGATCTCGGGAGCCTGTGCGTTGTTGTTGTCACTGGGGAGTGGAAAAGAACTGGGGATCAGGCCGCTTTGAGTTTTCCTTCCGAAAGCCTTCCATCGAGAACGGCTGCTTTTATGGTCGCTACGCGGTGAGCTCCGCGCGGCGACCATCGCATCCGCTGCCTTTTGCCCATGCGGATGTTGGCGATGTCGTTGACCAGTCCTTCGGCCCGAGACGTTGAAACCGCCCGACCTCGCAGTCGCCGCCGCGGCATTGCCAAGTTGAATCCGGCGACTTGAGAGATGGGCCCAATCGAACCGAGGCTGCGAAAACGGCCAATTGGGTAAAGGCGACTTTCTCGAGCTCGGCGGTCAGAAAATCATTGACGGCACAAAACCACAGGGCAAGGGACCATTCTGAAGACATGACGGCGCCAAGGCCATTGTCGAAGTGGTCATACAGCACCTGGTTGTAGGTGGCGCGCCATTTCTCGTTCGTCATGAACTTCACCAGGCTGGCGAAAGGATCCGACGATGCCGTCGCCCTGTTTCTGATCGAGGATACGGTGGCGCCATCGGGAATACTGTCGCCGCACATCCGTGGAACGCGTACGCTGATGTCTGGCCGGGCTGTGCGACAGGTTGGTGTGAAGATGATGGACGCCGCGGACGGCGGCAAAGTCGCCGGAGACAAGACGCGGTCACGCGAAGGCCTGCTCGATCGCGAACTCGAATCGCGACCTGCCGGAACGGGAAGGCATCAAGGGTACGGCGTGATCTTGCGACCGGGTATGGGCGAAATCGTTTCCGACAATTCCGTATCATGCTTTGATACAGATATCATTTGTGATAGATAGCTGAAAAATGATCCAGAGCACCAAGGGCAAACGCGCCGCCGGCGCTGTTCGTGGCAATTACGGAAAAGGCTTTCCGGCAGATTTGGTGAAGCGCACAAGGGCGATGCTCACGGCACTCGATGCAGCAGTTGTCCTGGAAGATTTGCGATTCCCGCCGGGCAACCATCTGGAGGAATTGAAAGGCGATCGAGCGGGGCAGCATTCCGTAAGGATCAACGGCCAGTGGCGCATCTGTTTTTTCTGGACGCAAAACGGTCCCACTGATGTTGAAATTGTTGATTATCATTGAAAGCAAAAATTATGAGCCTGCTTAAAGATCCAAGGCACCCCGGCGAAGTCTTGAAAGAGCTTTACCTTGATCCTCTGGATATAGGAGCGATTGCGTTTGCGCGCCGTCTAGGCGTGCCGCGCACCCGGATCGAGCGGCTTTTGAAAGGTGTGACTCGTATAACGCCAGACACGGCCCTGCGTCTGGCGCGTGCATTCAACACAACCCCGGCGTACTGGATGAGTATGCAGGTCAATCACGACATGGCGGTGATTTCCAAAGAGGTTGATGTGTCGACAATTGAACCGCTGGTGACAACCAGAACCGACCAACGGACGGGACATACTCGACGCAAAATCCGCGGTGTATTCTGACAATAGATCTCCAATCGGTCGGCGCGAGCTTCTTCATAAAGTGGAAGCTTCAGATGTTGTTGCAAGTAGGATACCCCATGGATTCACTGCAGTTGTCCGGGCAAATGCCCGGCGGAATTGCTGCCCGGGGGAGACTGTACAAGAGGTGATCGGAATGGCTCGTGCGCGAGCAGACAGTTTCATATCGAGGTTTTTGTTTCGTGGTTCGAGGGAACCCGAAAGTGACGCTGTCGATGCCGATGTGGAGGTCGCACCGAGGTCACGGCCGGACGCCACCAGCGGGCATCAACTTGTTTGGGCCTCGAACGGCGAGCGATCTGTTCAGAAACTCGTGGAAACCGTGCTGAAAGGGACGAACGTCCTCATTGTCACCGGATACCAGGACTTTCTGTCTGCGATGTCGGTCATTTTACGTGTTCGGCCAAACATCGGATCGGAAGGCCCCAATGCGATCCGGATCCTGTTCGGCACGAACACTGATAACCGAAACGGCCTGGATGGCAAGAGACGCGAATTGTCGAAAGAGGCCCGCGACTATTTCCTGGAAACACGTGGACTATCGCTTCGGTCTCTTGATGAATTGCGCGCTGTCCTCGCTTACGACGCCACGGCGTCAGGCGCTGTTTCGCTTCGCATCTTTGATCCGGACCTTGCACGCGAGCGTTTCGGCCGTGGTCACACGATGCTCCATGCCAAGCTTTTTCTCAGCGACAGCGGCGCACTGGCTGGCAGTGCCAACTTTTCGCTCGGCGGCCTCAGACGAAACCTTGAATACGTCGACGACCTTCAGGCCTTCCCGGATCTTGCCGCGACACGTCGCCAGGCTGCCGAAGGCTTCTGGGCGATTGGAACAGATTGGACCGAACAGGCTCTCGAGATACTTGGCGCACTTCTGAGACCTGTGAGCGCCGAAGAAGCCCTCGCTCGCACGGTCCATGAGATGACAACGTTTTCGCCCTGGCGCGTCGGCGGGGATGGCGCCGCCGGACGTCCACCCCTGCCGTTCCAAACGGACCTCGTCTACGAGGCCGCGGGTACCGCCTACGAACACGGGTTTGCTTTCGTCGAAGCACCGACGGGAGCGGGCAAGACCGACATCGGCAAACACTTGGCCACCGTGCTGCCAACGATGCATTCGAGTGTCGTGCTACGTCACGGCAATGAACGTCCCGATCAAACACGCAATGGCGCGCTTGGGATCATCCCGGCAAGCGTGCTTGGCAATTGGCTTAGGTGTCACTGTACCCTAATTAATCAGAATCAAGCCTGAAATTGCCCCAAAAAATCAATGGTGGTTTGTACCCTTAATTTTCATATTGTACCGTTAATGTCCCCTTCGGGGTCATATAATCCCTCGCCTTCAGATGCGAAGGGAAGGTAGGATCGACGTCGCCTTGGCGACGGAGACGGCGGTGAGATCATACAGGAAGAACGCGCACAGCAAATACGACTTGAAGGTCCACCTGATCTGGGTTCCGAAGTACCGCAAACGGGTGCTTACGGGACAAACGGCAGAGCGCACGCGGGACTTGCTGCGGCAGATTTGCATGGAGCACGAGGTGCACATCCTGTCGGGCAAAGTGGCACCGGACCACGTGCACATGTTTGTGTCCTACCGGCCGCAAATGGCCGTGAGTAAGTTGGTGCAGCAGTTGAAGGGCACGAGTTCACGCTTGTTGCTGCAAGAGTTCTTCCACCTGCGGAAGCAGTTTTGGGGGCGTCATCTATGGGCTCGCGGTTACATGGCTATCAGTTCGGGCAACATCACCGACGAAATGATCCAGCGTTATATCGACGACCAGGAAGGCGAGCCCATGGATGACAATCGATTTTCAATCGATCCCCATTGAACCCCTCGACTTCAAGTCGAGGGTTGTTGAGTGATCACCGGCCCATACCCGACATTGAGTGGGGCATTCGGTGCTGAATCGCAAACTTCCCATAAGCAGATATTGACAAGTAGCCGTTAGCCATCGATGCCTTGTCCAGAACTCAAGAAGTTTCGCTTCTGGTTTTTTCTTCGCTAGGCTGTTGCGACAAGGTTGGACGCGTGGGCGAGCAAGAACGACCGTTTCGTCCGGATGCGTATGGGTTGTGATCAGGATGCTTCGATGAACCCGATTATTTCGCGAAGATAGGCTTCCGGCACTTCTCGGCGAGGAACATGGCCACAGTTCGGGAAAACGACGATGCGGGATCTTGGGATCGCGGCATGCATGCGGCGCGAACATTCGGGAGTTATATGATCATGCTCTCCGACCAGGATAAGGGCCGGGCATTTCAAGGCTTTCAGGTTTTCGACCCGGTTCCAGTTTCGCAGATTGCCAGTAAACAGAAACTCGTTTGGGCCTTGCATGGCCTCATATATTTGCCGGTTCCAGTTTGACTTCTGATAGTCCAGCACTTCCCACGGTTTTTCGCTTCGCCAGACATGCCGGTACTCCAGGAGTGTCATGGCTGCCTGATACTCGGGATGATCCATCGTCCCTTCTGCCTCGCGCCGAGTCATCATGGTGACAGTTTCGTCCCCCAGCCGCTTCGCGAGCGTGCGGGCCTCCTCAGCAAAGTGGAGCGCATCGGCGCAGGTGCCTTCGAGGATCAGACCCTTAAGTGCCTCTCCATGCGTCACCGCATATTCAACTGCCAGCATGCCGCCCCAGGAATGCCCAAGCAGATAGAAATCTTTTAGTCCAAGTGCCTTGCGGACAACCTCAACTTCTTCGCAGTAGCGTTCAATCGTCCAAAGAGACGTATCGTCGGGGCTGTCAGATCTACCGGTACCCAACTGATCGTATGACACAACCCGGAATCCGGCCTGTGCAAGCGATGTCATGCTATCGCGAATATCATAGGACGGCAGACCCGGCCCGCCGTTGAGCACAAAAACGGTTTCCGTCCCTTCGCCCATCTCATATGCAGCCAAGCGAAACTGGCTGTAGTCGATCCAATGGTCTGGCGCGGCACCGGGTGTCGGTCGGGGAAAAGCCGATTCCTTGTTCAAAGCGCAGCCTTTCATTCTAGGACGGCTCAAGGCTGGGTGGAGCCGCACTGTTCCGGACAATCAATTGATGCCCAAGGACAGATTGTACTGGCATCGGTTTTCCGGAAAGCGCGGCCAGGAGGAAGTCTGCGGCGCGGGTTCCGATTTCCTTCACCGGCAGATCAACAGTCGTCAGGGGTGGGTCAAGAAGTGGCGCAAGTTCCGCATTGTCGAAACTCACGATGGATATGTCTTTTGGGATCGAAACGCCAATTCGTTTTGCCTCCAACGTAGCCCCAACTGCAAATACATCGCTGCCACAGATCAAAGCCGTCGGTGGCTGTTTTAGTTTTGTCATGTGCCGGATCGCAATCTGCCCCTCGATGTAGTTGATTGGTCGTTCAACCAAAGCTTCTGACAAAAGCGCCCAGCCTCGGGACGCCAGCGTATCCCGGATGCCCGCAAGGCGCGCCTCCGCCCTGTCATTTCCTTTCGAAGGGAGAAGGATCGCGCCGAACCGTTCATGCCCGAGATCAAGGAGATATTGTGTGGCATCACAAGCGGCTTGATAGTTGTCGATCCCAATTTCAGGCTGCGCCGCAACTTTCGATGTTGCCCAAGTGGTAATGTAAGGCACCCCCCGTTGCTGCAGCAGATCATACGAAGATGGGCCTCTGTCCGACCCAACCAGAACCAATCCATCCACACGACGAGATAGCATCTGACGGATCAAGGCGGTTTCTTGAGTTTGGTCATAATTGCTGGAGGCAACAATCAGACTGTACCCATGAAAAGCAAGCCGCTCTTCTACCGCACTTAGCTCTCGCGCAAACAACGCATGATCCAACGTAGGAACAACCGCGCCGATAACCTGAGAGCGGCTTGAGGCCAGCGTTCGCGCCGCGCCATTGGGGACATAGCCCAATGTATCGACGGCTTTCTGGATGCGCTCTCGGGTGCTGGATTTTACCTTGCTTGCGTCATTCAAGAAACGTGAAACGGTCGTCACGGACACACCGGCGTGTTTGGCAACATCTGAAATTTTATACGCACTTGCGCCGTCCATTTGAACATCGCTTTCATATCAACGTTCGGTATAAACTTTATGGTATCCTATAAAAAGCTCGAGTTTCCGCAATCATTTTTTCTACTTGCCTGATAAAAATGGAAACGCTACCATTTTTATCAGGAGTTAAGATGCCTCAAGTCGAAATCGAACTGCGAAACGTTTGGAAAGTCTTCGGCAATGACCGGGCCAAGGCGTTCGAGGCCGTCAAAAAGGATGGTCTCAGTAAGGACGCAACTCTCCGGAAATATGATGCTGTTTTGGCTGTTGCAGATGCCTCGATTTCGGTTCGGCAGGGCGAGATTTTTTGCATCATGGGTTTGTCAGGCAGCGGCAAGTCCACCCTTGTCCGCCACATTAACCGTCTCATTGAACCGACCTCAGGCGAAATCCTGGTAGGTGGCGAGGACATTGGCGCGTTCAGCGAAGATCAATTGCGCCGGTTTCGCGCCGAGAAGCTGGGCATGGTGTTTCAAAACATGGCGCTGTTTCCACATCGCTCGGTTCTGGACAATGTGGCGCTAGGGCTAGAAGTCCAGGGAGTGTCCCGCACCGACCGCATGAAGATGGCGCAGCGCGCCCTGGAGTTGGTCGAGCTTGACGGCTGGGGTTGGAAGAAGCCTCGCGAACTATCGGGTGGCATGCAGCAACGTGTCGGCCTGGCTCGTGCGATGGCTGCTGACCCGGACATTCTGCTTCTGGACGAGCCTTTCAGCGCGCTTGATCCGCTGATCCGCCGTCAGCTTCAGGATCAGTTCCTGAACATCTCGAAGGTTCAGAAAAAAACGACGATCTTCATCACTCATGATCTGGACGAGGCCATTCGGATCGGTGACCGCATTGCGATCATGAAGGACGGCGCTGTGGTACAAGTGGGAACACCGGAAGACATCGTGACGAACCCCAAGGATGCCTATGTTGCTGACTTCGTGGCAGGCATCTCCCGATTGCAGCTTGTGACGGCAGGGCGGATTATGACACCCTGCGCACAAAGCGCACACATCCCAAGCGATCATCGCGTGCGCGTGCGCGTGGACGCTGATACGAAAATCGACCAACTGATTGATCTCGCAATTAAAGCAGATCAACCCATCGTGGTTGTAGATGACAAAGACCGGCCAATCGGATCGGTGGACAAGAACACATTGCTGCGTGGCATTCAGGGCGGCAGGGAGTGTAGGGCGACAGTTCATTTTGACCGTAAGGCGACAGCTACCTTTACGAGGTGGCAACAGCCTTAGCTCATCGATTTTCCGTCAACAATTGGCGGAAAAAGACGATGAGCTTTCTCGCAAAAGAGGAACGGACAGCCATGGCTGTATTGTTGAAACAGGGGCATTCCCAGAGCGCAGTGGCGCGGCTTCTCGGGGTTACGGAGGGCACGGTTCGATATCATCACAAGCGCCGATCGGCGGGCGTATTGGATGGTAGGTCCAAGCAGACATTCAAGGCCGCCGATTATGCGGAAGCGATCTCGCATTGGCGCTCTCAGCAAGAGGACGGCCGTGTAAACCTGGTGGATCTTCATCGGTGGCTGCAGCGCGAGCATGGTTATGGCGGGAGCCTGCGATCGGTTCAGAGATATTGGAAGGCGACGTATCCGGCCCCGAAGGTCCGGGCGAGACGTCGTGTTGAGACGCCGGCCGGCGCACAGGCCCAGGTGGACTGGGCGGAGTTTCCCGGCGTGGTTCTTGGCGACGAGGTTGTCGATCTTTCTGCCTTGATCGTGACGCTTTCTTGGAGCCGCAAACGGGCGGTTGTCTGGTCTCGTTCGAAGGACATGTTGTCCTGGCAGTCTTGCAATACGGCGTGTTTGCGTCGCTTGGGCGGTTCAGTCGCGGTTCTGCGCATCGACAACGTGAAGACGGCGATCTCCAAGGGGGCCGGCGCCTGGGGCGTCATCAACGAGACGTATCGGCGCTTTGCAGCGCAACTGAACTTCCATGTCGACGCCTGCCAACCTCGGCATCCGGAGGGAAAGGGTAAAGTCGAGAGACATGTGCGCGACCTTCGTGAGACGGTTGATCCTCGCAAGGAGGCCTTTGACAGCCTGGAACAGCTGCAGGCCGTGACCGATGCGCGGCTTGAAGAGCGTGCCGGCCGCCTGCGGTGCCCGGCGACCGGCACCAGTGTCGCCGAAGCGTGGGAACAGGAGCGTCGTCTTCTGACGCCATTGCCCGAGACGCTGCCGGAACCGTTCGACATCGTCGTGCGCAGGACCGTCGGAATTGACTGCCTCGTCAGCTTCGAAGGCCGACAATACAGCGTGCCGTTCCGTTTCGTCGGCCAGGACGTGGAGGTGCGCGGTCTGGCCGGGCACGTGCAGATCCTCAAGAATGCCGAAGTGATCGCCATGCATCCGCGCCGCACCGAGCGGCTGATCGTGTGTGACGATGCACACTTCGATGGTGATGACACCGATCGTGTCCGCGCGCCGATGCCGCTTGGCAAGATGGGGCGAGGCCTTCAGGCGCTGGCGGCCAGCAATGTTCAGCAGCGCTCGATCGACATCTACGCCCGTCTGGCGGAGGTGGCCCGATGACGTCTCGGAGCATAAAACTGGATATTGACGTAACCCGCGAGAAGCTGGACGCACTCGGCCTTGGCTACGCATCCGAGGCGCTGGACACTTTGCTGTCGGAGGCCGTCAGCACCGAGATGTCCGCTCACCAGTTACTTGAACGGATTCTCGATATTGAGCGTGCCGGCCGCGAAGAACGGCGCATCAAGACGATGATGAAGACGTCGAAAATCCCGACCGGGCAGACGTTGGAAAACTTTGATTTTGCCTTCCAGCCGGCAATCGAGCGTTCCCGCATCGACACCTTGGCGACCGGGGCCTGGATCCGGAATGCCGAGGTTGTCCTGCTTCAGGGGCCGCCCGGGGTCGGGAAGTCGCACTTGCTCGTGGGACTGGGCATCCGGGCGATCCAACTCGGCTTCTCAGTCCAGTACTATCGCTTTGATGAACTGCTGACGGCCATCAAGGCGGACGCGCTTCTGCCGCCTACAAGGCTAAAGGGCCGGAAATACATGTCCAGTTCGCTGCTGCTGATCGATGAAATGGGTTTTGATCCGATGAACCGGGAAGAGGCCGGCCTGTTCTTCCGGCTGGTCAGCTATCGCTACGCTCGGGGTGCGATGATCATCACCACCAACAAGAGCATTCGCGACTGGACCGAGTTGCTCGCCGGCGATGAAGTCCTTGCTGCCGCGATCCTCGATCGGCTCCTTCACCGATCTCATGTGCTCAACATCAAAGGCCGCTCATATCGGCTGCGCGACCTCGAAGAACTTCTGACAAAAGAGAGCGCCTGAACGGGCAAATTTTGGCGCCGCGATTTGGGGGGCGTACGCCCCCCAAATCGCGCTGTCCTCGTAACACTGGGTGTCGTCTTAACTCGTAAGTGTAGGTGTCGCTTGACAATATTCGGGTCGACTCCGATAGGGGGCAGAATCGTACGCTCTTATGAGTCCAATTCGATATAATGAACACATGACTTCACAGACACACCCAAAATGAACACTTCCCACGCCAAAATCGGCTATGCCCGTACCTCGACCACAGATCAGAATCTCGATGTACAACTGGCTGCCCTGAAGGCGGCAGGTTGCGGCATGGTCAGAAGCGAGCAGAAGAGCGGCGCCAGTCTGGAAGGCCGACCCGAACTGAAGACGATCCTCGACTTTATCCATCCCGGCGAGACGCTGGTGGTGACCCGAATCGATCGCCTGGCGCGTAGTCTCGGCGACTTGCAGACGACCGTCACGCAACTGAAATCCAAGGGCGCCCATCTGGCCGCAACGGTGCAGCCCGTCGACACCTCCACGGCGACCGGCAAGGCCTTCTTCGACATGCTCGGTGTCTTTGCCGAGTTCGAGACCAATCTGCGCCGCGAGCGACAGGCCGAAGGGATCGCCGCGGCCAAGCGCAGGGGCGTCTATCGTGGGCGCACGGCAAAGATCGACATGCTCGCCATCAAGTCCAAATTGGCTGACGGGTTCACCCCTACGGAAATCGCCCGTGACATGGGGATTTCGCGCGGAACGGTCCACAAGGCAAAGGCATCAATGTGAAAAAGAGAAAGCGAAAGTTTCATCCACCAGCAAACCGCCGACAAGAGCATACAAGCGCACACAAAACCAAAGTGCCGCCACCCCGCAACCTGACCCCGGCGCTATGCGACCGCCTGCAACGCGATCTCCTGAAAGCCTGTCAGGACGTCGCCGCGACCCACGGGTTGAGTGTCGCCGGCGGCGATTTGAGCGACATTGATCTGCGCCATGGTTTCCATATTGGATTCCATGTTGGCATTGCGATGAAAGACGGAACACTGTATTCGCCGGAAAAGGCGATGTTTGAAGTTCTGGCCGACCTCTACGGCCTGCAGCCGTCCGACCATGGCAGAACTTTCACGTCTCATGGCGATACCTCCCGCATCACGGCGATCAATCCCAATCGGCCGAAATATCCGATCAGCGCCGAACGTGTTGCCGACGGCCGAGGTTTCAAGTTCTCAGCCGAAAATGTCGCGCTCCATCTGCGAAACACAGATGAACAGTCTGTTGCCTGAATGTTCTTCCTGAAGCTCAAATATGCTTCGAGCCCTTTGGACCTTATTTTGCGGGAGAGTCGGCCAAATCAAGACGGCGCTCAATGCGTTCCACCCGGTCTTGCAGAGATTCAAATTCACCCCGGCCTTGAGCCACAATATAAGCCAAGCCGGAGACTGCTGCTTCAAGGCCATCCAGCCTCTCCCCCGTTTCCTCCCTAAATGCCTGCATGGTATTATAAAATTCACGGTTCTCTTCCCGCATTTCCTGTAAAAGGCGGAGAGTATGGTTTTCGGCTTCTTTAGGCATTTTCAATTTTTCCTTTAATTTTGTGGGCTACGAAGACCCCATCCGCCTCTATGAGGACCATTTCAGTCGGCTCACGAACATCATCAGATACGGCTCCAGACATTGATCACAGTGCCGGTGGTCATAAATACGATCAGTCCGTGGCTGGAACTGGTCATGTCAAGATAGGTGCGGACCTGCGACTGATAGTGCTCGAGTGTCCGGGGATCGGGGTTCACGTCGCTCTTCCAGTCAACGACGACGGCGGGGCGACCCTCGGCGGTCAAGGTCAACGCATCCGCGATGCCCGCCCTCGCCGTCTCCTCGCCGTCTACGGCGCAACTGGCGTAGACCGGGAACTCGGGCAGAAGGCCTGGCCGCAAGGCAACAATTTCGGGCAGCGCCAGGGTTCGAACGACACAGCCAGCCAGTTCCTCGGCTGAAAGTCCCATCGCCGGGTCTGCGACCGGCGAACAGCCCAGATCGCTGATAAGATTGCCGGCGCGTTCGATGAGTGTGGCCGGGTTCGCATCGGTTTCCCCGGTCAGAACCTCCTCCATGAGCTTGTGGAGGATCATTCCGCGCTCACGGCCACCTTGAACCGAAATCACGCCTTCCAGTTCGCGCGGTTGGTGGTCATCGGTTACACCCATCCAGATGCCAGCGTCTTCTTCCCGAAGCACTGGGCCCAAGGCATTTTCATCGCGGCTGGGTGCAAGCCAGGTCAGGCGGGTCTGCCGGGTAGCGATTGCTTCGGCTTCTGCGGCAAAGGCCGCGCGCGTCTGTACATTGCCGGCTCCTGCATCGGCGGTTGCGATGTCTGGAGGGAGATGCGAGACGTCCAGGCTCGGAAGCTCGGTGAGCGACAGGTCGACGAGACCGATCCAAGCCGACTTTGAGGGAGCGGCATCCAGCCTGGGGAGCACGAGGAGTTCGCGGGCGCGCGTGGCCGCGACATACCAGAGCCGGATGTGCTCTCGCTTCTGTTCGTCCTTCTCCGTCTGGCGCGCGGTGTCATAGCCATCGGGAGCAATGTCCAGGATCTTGCAATAGAAGGTGTCGGACTGGCGGTCTATCAACGCGCTGTCGGTTTCCCTGATGCTGGTCATCGTGTTGACGGGTATGACAATTGGCCATTCGAGGCCTTTGGCTGCGTGCATGGTGAAGAGCGCGACTGCTTCCTCCTGAGCATCGGGCCGGCCTTCAACAGCCCGGGTCTCGTCGGTCCAGGCCGTGGTCATCGCCTCGGCAAAGGCACGCAGGCCGCGCACCGCGTAGTTGGTTGACAGGCTAAGATAGAGATCGACATTGGCGAGCGCACGCTCGGCCCGGCCATGATGGCGCTCCAGCAGGATCGGACGAACCCGCATCACGTCCACGGCCTGAGAAAGCAGTTCGTGAGGTGTGGTGCTGTTGCCGCGTCGGTAGAGCCCTTGCAGCTTCTCGATGGTCTCACGCGCCAGATCATGTCCGATGGTGGCGGGATCGACGCCGAGATCGAGACGGGGAATCCGGTCGGGTTGATCTTCGGAACGCGGGAGTGCCCAGACGATGTCGAGGAGTTCCTCCTCGGTGAGGCCGACCAGAGGGCCGCGCAGCAGCGCGCCGAACGCCAGCGTATCGCGCCGGTCAGCGAGAATGCGGGTCAGTGCGATCAGGTCCTGGACTTCTTGCCGCCTGAAGAGGCCCTTGCCGGCCTGTGTCGCTACCGGGATACCGCGGCGTTCCAGTGCCTCCTCATAGCGCCACAGTTCGGCGCCGGTCGGTGCCAGCAAAGCGATGTCGCCCGGTTGGCAAAGACGATCCGCATCGCGGCGCCGGTTGATGATCGGGTGGCTGCCGATCAGCCTTGCGCACAGATCGGCGACCGCATCCGCTTCAGCATCTCGTTGCTGCTCGGCGCTGGCCTTGCCATTTTCATCCGCCACGGCGATGTCGAGTGCCGTGACGCACAGGCCGTCGTCGGGATCGTCGTGAAACGGATCGAGGGACGCGAAGCCGGGTTGACCATCAGCCGACAGCGTGGCCTCGAATCGCTCGTTGACGTATGTGAGGATCGAGGCACGGGAGCGGAAATTGGTGGAAATCGACAGGAAGCTGTCGGGGTCCTGGGCGCGCAAGGCATCGCGTGCCTGCACATAGGTGCCGACATCGGCGCCACGGAAGCGATAGATCGCCTGCTTGGGATCGCCGACCAGAAAAAGTGAGCCCGGCCGAATACGGAACCGGGTCCAGTCGCTCTCGCCATCGGCGGGCTCACCGCACAAGCGCCAGAAGATCTCGGCCTGAAGCGGATCTGTATCTTGGAACTCATCGACGAGGAGATGTGCGAAGCGCTGCCCCAGTGCGCGCCGGACATCGTCATGGTCGCGCAGCAGGTCGCGCGCGGCGAAGATCAGGTCATCGAAGTCAAGTTGGGCGCTTGCCCGCTTGTGGTCGCGATAGAGCGCCAGGACCGGGCGCGCTTCCTCGATCAATGCTGCCAGAACCCGGCTGGTGGCCACCTGAAGAAGCGAGGTCCAAGCATCGCAGCAGGCGATGTAATGGCCTTCGGCGGTGTTGTTCAGTTGCTCGCCATCGGCCTTGGAGAGGCCCGCCTGCTTCGCTGCTTCGATCCATTTGCCCTTCTTGCGGTAGCGGGCGAAGTTGCCTGCATTGGTGCAAAGGTCCTGGTGCGGGCGTGAGGTCAAAATCCAGACCAAGCCCGAAGGCGTCATGGGATCCGGACCACCCGCAAGCGCGGTCGCCATTTCGACCAGCCGGTCGACGATGACGACCGTTTCCGGCTCGGTCGTCGTTGCCCCACGCATGAAGGCCGCGAAATCCACCGTAGCCTGCCTGAACTTCGTCAGATCGCCGTCTAACGCGGAGATGGGCGGCGACGTGAGGGTTCGGCGGCGGCGTAGGTTTCTGGCTATCTTGCGGACGAGCGCCAAGGTTTCACGGGGGCTGTGAAATACCATTTCGGCAAGGATACCACCTTGGTCGCCGGACAGGCGTTCCCGCAGCCAGTCATCGACGATCTCGAGGAAAGCCAGATCGGCCTGACTGCCGTCCATGACGCCAGCGCCGGGATCGATGTCGGCCTCCGCCGGATAGGGCTTGATCAGGCGCTGACAGAAGCCATGGATGGTCGAGCAGGTCATTTCGTCGATCGCTGCGTGCGCAGCTTCGAGATTGTCTCGCTGAGCCTGAGACAGACCATCAGGCAGAGCCACGCGCAACTCGGTGACTACATTGCCGATCAAGAGTTCTTCGACAATTTCGCGGACACGCGACAGCAGCTCGCTCGCGGCCAGTTCGGTGAAAGTGACAGCGGCGATGGAGCGCGGCGCAACGCCGTCGGCAAGCATGACGGCGATGCGTCCGGCCATGACGGCGGTCTTGCCTGATCCCGCTCCGGCCTCAACCAACATCGACCGGTCATGGAGGTTGATCGCCTCGCGGCGGGCGCCGTCATCCTTGAGGGCCTCGGGCAGGGTGCCCATCATTCCACCTCCCAGACCCGGGCGGCTTCGCCCAGTTGCTGCGTTGCGGCAGGCAGCTTGCGTTTGCGGTATGTGACGCTTGCGTTCGCCGGCAGTGCGAAGATGAGTTCGTCATAATCGCCGCCCGTGTCGTCACCTGGCAGCGCGGCACCGCCAGCAAAACTGGTTCTGGCGGCGCGGAGAAAGTCCGTGATCTCCGCAAGCACCGCCTCGGGATCGGCGAGTTGCAGATCGACCAACTCGCTTGGGTAAAGCAGCGAGGCATTGATTGTGACCTCATCACCCAGGAGCGCCTTCACTGCGAATGCGTAGAGGCAGCGCTGAAGCTCGCGACCGCCATTCAGTCGGATGTCACCGCGCGGCGGCCGGCCGGTCTTGTAGTCACGGACGAGCGCGCGCTTGCCCTCGTCCGCGATGTCGAGCCGGTCGATATAGCCGGCGATATTGAACCCTGTATCAGGTATCGTGACCGGCACGCCGGTATCCCAGGGCATCTGCGCGTCCGATTTTGGTTCCGATCCGCCGAATGGCACCTCGCCATAGGAGCGAGTGTCCGGCAGAAGATCGTCGCCATGGGACAGAGCCCGACACGCCATATGGCGGGCATCGTCCAAGGTGCGTTCCCAGATAATGGTCGGCGGAATCGGCCGCTCGCTTTCCCAATCGGCGGCGACAGATCCTGCGGCCCGGCAAACGGCCTCCTCGATTTTTACTGCATTGGCGACAGCCAGTCCGCCCGCATCTTCGAGGTCGCGCAAGGCGCGATCAAGAACCATGTGGACAAGGTCGCCAACGCTTGTCGCGTCGAGCACCAGGGGTTCGGCGCTGCTTTGCGGGACGCGCCAACCGAACGCATAGACCCAGACGAAGCTGAGCGGATTGCGCAACAGGCGGCGGAGCGAACTGGCCGATTGGGTGCGGTCGAGGATCGCCAGAGCGAGCGGGTGATCCGCCCGGATGCATCCGTCATGAGCCGTGACCTCGGCGCGCATCCAGTCGCGCCAGCAACTCTGCGCGCTGATCGTTTGCGGATAGCTGGCAAACTCATGTGGACGGGCCATAAGCCGGTCGGCTTCGCTGAAGGCATGTACGGGCACGGCATTGCGACGGAGGTAGGTCTCTTCATTATGCTTGGCAAGAAGTGAGCTGCGTCCCAAAAGGCGTCCATCGCTGTTGCGCCGGGCGTGCGACAGGACGACTTCGTCGGATGTTGTGGCCAGAATCGTCTCGAAGTCTCGCCGATCGGCTAAGCTTACAGGAAGCGGATCAAGTTCGGCTGTCGGAATGATATGGTCCGGTATCAGCCGGTCTTCGGCGATGCCGCGCGGCCAGCGCGAGGAGTTGAGTCCGAGCAATCGCACGAAGCGGCGTGGCGAAGCCGCGAGCGCGCTGGCCGGCATCCATGCCGCGGACACGCAGGCTTCCAGCCCGTCATCCTGTCTCAGGGTTTCGAGTGTGGCGTCGATCGCGGCAGAAGGTCCGCACAGCAGTGCCTTGCGCCATATGGAGAGCGCCCGACCCTTGAGGAAAGCATCGCCGATCTCCGGCGCGGCACTCTGTCCTTTTGCGAGAAGTTCGATCGCCTCGCGTAGTGCCGGTGCATGATCCGTGCCGTCCGGCCAGTCCCCGGGCTTCAGCCTGGTCAACAAGCGGTCCCATGCACTGGACGTCGAAAGGGGAGCATCGGCCGGCAGGACGCTCAGCCAGCCCTCGGGTAGGGTCTCGAACGGTGCCGAGTCCCGACACAGCGATGCAAGGCGCCGGAGACGCGATTGCGACAGGCCGCGAACAACAATGTCGGCCAGCGCCGCGGACGCCTGCCCCTGGCGGGTGGTGACGGTTCTCACCCCGTGGACGAAGTGCAGGTCCATATTGGCATCTGCGCTCAGGGCGAGGAAATGATCGTCATAATCAGCGGGCGACGCGGCGGCGATGGCGATCTCTGATGATGCCACACCCGAGACAAGCAGCGCGCGCACCCAGCGCATCGCCTCAATTGCCTCGTGATAGGCCGTTTCCGCGCCGACGGCGCAGATCTCCGGCGACTCGGCCGATACACGCGAAATACCGACGCCAGTACCCTCCAGCCAGCCAGGCACGGTTCTTGGCCCGGCCGTCCATTGCACGGGAATATGCGCGGCGAGCGCCTTCAGCAGTGGCCGCCAGCAGGGTGAGAGTTCGGTCAGGCCAGCGATCTCAAGTGGCCCGATGACAGCCGGCGCATGGGCGATGCGGTTCGTCGCGGCGGCAACGATGTCGACAGGGCGCATCATGCCGGACGGAAGTTGATCCAGGACCGCCATTTCCAGGCGCGCGATGGCATCCAGACGTGGATGATCGGCGCCGCGTGCCGAAAGGTCGATACCTGCTCGCCAGGCCTTGTACAGCGTGTCCGCCGTTGCATCGATCATGCCGGGTAGCAACTTGATACTCTCAAGCGTGCCCATTGCCGTTGTCGGGAGCACCGCCTGGAGCGCAGCGCGTAAGCTTTCATTGTCGATGGTACGGGCAAAACCCCCAGCGAGTCGTACCGCTGCCTGCTCGAAAGACATGACCTGCAGGCCGTGGCGGCTGTCACGTGCCGCCGCAACGCGGCGTTCCCGCATGGCGAGGCGCCCATGAACCACGAGAGTGGATCGATTCGCTACGCACATGGTCGCTATCCTTCCCGGCGCAGGTCTCGTTAAACTGTTGGCTCAGCAGCGCTTGCGCGACAATGGTGGCGGTACTTCAAGCACATGCCGACAGGCCGTTCTTCAGCCTCGGGATCCACAGCCGCTCCTGGTCGAGGTCGACGTCCGCGCGCCGCAGGCCGATGGTCTCGGAGACGCGCAGGCCATGGCGGAACATCAACATTGCCGTCATGCACATACCCCCTCGGTCATATCGGCCGGATCCAGCATGGTTCCATTGAGCCAGATGTCGCAGATAAGGGGTGAGGACACTTTCAGCGTCATGGCCATGGAAATCTCCCGGACCAATTCGGGAGCCGGATCCCGGGTCCGCTCTGCAGGGGGCACCTTCCGGAGCCCGGCTTCGGCCTGCGTGGCGAGCCAATGGATTTGCTCGATGGCTGCCTCGGACAGGTCCGGTTCGAAAGGAAGCATGCCGCCCGCGATGATCCAGTGTCCCCGAACCCCGACGATGCGCATTGCCATGTGTTGCCCTGGCGTCATCGACCGCGTTCCGGATCGTTCCTCGACCCGGAACGGCTCACGGCCGTGGGTCAGGTCCCGAGCCATGAAGGATTGGCCGCGCCGGATGTCGCTGACTTCGTAGAGGCTCATGACCGACTGACGGATGCCGCGCAGATAGGCTTTCGGTATGGGTTTTTCCTTCCGGCGTCGCTGTTTTTCCTCCAGGTAGAGGTCGACGACGTTGCCGTCCTCGGTGTCGCGGCTGAGAAAGTCGTTCATCGTGATGTCATTGAGACAGGTGACCCAATGGTGGCCGATCTTTCCGGCCAGGTCATCGAAGGTGTCGAGATCGTGCTTTTCGCAGTAGCGATGAAGATGGTCGTGGATTGCCTGCTGCAGATGTCCTGGCCATGGTCCATGCGCCATCCATTGCACGAGGTTTGCGAAGACGGTGTTGGGGATGGTGATTGCCATGATCCGGACCTTACCAGAGGCCTTCGAAACGGCCTGCGGCCGTTCGGGTGTAATGGGCGGTGTGCCTGGGGTCTCGATGGCCGAGATAATCCTGGATGAGGCGCAGGTCATGGCCCCTGTTGGCGAGCGAGAAGCCGCAGGAGTGTCGCAGCATGTGGGGATGCACGTGGCCGAGCTCCGCCCGTTCTCCCGCGCGTGCGATGATGTAGTTGACCGCCTGTCGCGTCAGCGGCTGCCTGCGTTCGGATATGAACACCCAGGGCAGGGCGTCATGGCGCCGCGACAGCCATCGGCGGATGGCGCGCAGTTCGTCGCCGGCGAGGGGTTGTTCGACGCTGAGGCCGTTCTTGAGCCTGGGGATCCACAGCCGTGCCTGGTCGAGGTCGACGTCCGCGCGGCGCAGTCCGATGGCCTCGGAGACGCGCAGGCCATGGCGGAACATCATCAGCGTGAGCAGGTGATCGCGGGTGCCGTGGCGTCCGCGTCTTGCGGCGGCGAGCAGGCGGTCGATTTCGGCCTGGCCGAGGAAGTCGCGGTGGCGTTCGTGGTGGTCGGCGGTGCGGGTGTCCGCGTTACATTTTACATTTCGCCGGGTGGGGGGCATTTCGGGTTTGCTTTCGGGTCCTGGTTTTTCGGGGTGTTTCAGGGGGTTGCGGTATCCGGACTTTTGACATTTGGCGCATTCTGTAAAGAGTTGGGTGCTAAACGCCAACCTATCCCGAATATGCTATCGTTTCGATCGCCTTTCTCGTTTCACGGCTTCGGTACATGCCCGCAATTTCACTCTATCAATCGCTGCCTGTTCGGCCGGGATCGGACTTCTTGCCCAGGCAATGCGGCTCCATCAACTCCCATTGAGCATCGGTCAGGATCATTCTTGTCATCGGTTACCCCCGCGTTTTGGGAGCCTGAACAAAAATCATCTGATTTAGGAATCCTCAATCTCAACAGGCCCTAAGTTCTAAGGCTTTGGAGATTCAGGAAGTTGCTTGGCGCGAAAACTGGCCAATCGCCGCATGCCACTTTCGGCAGACTTAATCAGAACCTCGTTCAGATTTGCGTTACTAGCGTATCTCCACATTGTTTCATAAGGCGTCTGGACATCAGGCCCCCATGCTTCGGGTTGGAACAATTTGTAGTAAGGGAGCCATTCGGAGCCCACGCGGATTTGCAGGTTTGGGTTAACAATATAGTTCCCGCGCCGGACCCGACGGAACAGGTGGCGATTGTAAGGCGATTTTCCGTCAACTTCGTTCTTGGCCAGTATGCCGGAAATGTAATCTCGCTTTTTGCGTCGATCCGGTAGCACAACATCTGGTAAGTCACCAACAGTTTCCGAGAGGGTCCGAGCGGTGAAGCCGTGGTCCCACAACGCGATCCAGGGACCCAGGCGACGATAAAACAATGCCCCCAGGATGCGGAGCAAGATATATTCCATCGAACGGCGATCAAGCTTTATCAGGCGGCCTTGTGCCTGAACGTCAAAGCTGGTCGGGGCCAGGATATCAAACAGGTCAGGCAGCTTTTGCTGCGCAAAGTGCTCGTCCACTAGGCCGCGCTCCAAAGCAAATTCAACGGCTGTTAAGCCGTGGATCGCGGCCAGCGTGGGATCAGCGCCCCGCTCGATTAGCGCTTTTGCGACTGGCAGATTGCCAACTCGGGCAGCGGCCATAAGTGGGGTCAGGTTGAAGGGCAAGCGGTGGTCAATTCCGTAACGCTCCACGTCCTGAAGGACTTTGCCGGGGTTTTTGAATTCATATGCTTCAAAGTGCTTCTGGTGCAGAAGTTTGGTGGCCTTCTCTTCCGGATCTTGAGCAGGCTTGAACCCGTCCAGAATCAATCGGTTCAGCACCGGTCGGTGACAGTGCAGCAGGGCATAATCAAAAACGGGTAGAAGCTGTTTGCGCTTGCCTGAAGCAAACGCGGTCTCGCATTGTGCCTCGAAAGCGGCATGGTCCACTACAGCCCATGGCACTGGCTTTTGCCCGAGTATCCGGTCACGAATTTCTTCCGCTTGTTCTGTCTTACCCTGCATCTCGAGGCGGCGCGCCTCGCGCTGCCACTGCTCAAGGCTGGAATCTTCTCGCTCTGCTGACACAGTGGCCTCAGAGAAGCGATCCATCCGCAACAGGTTCATAAGTGCATGATCATGATCGGCTTCTACCCAATACAGATTGCGTACCGCGCGTGTCACCGCGACGAATAGGGAATTGATGTAGAACTTGTAGACCTCCAGCGACTTGTCGTTTTTGTCACGCGCGCGGGCATAGTTCAGCGTATCGGTCTCCATATCCGCCGGATCGACATCCCGTGCCACCTCGCGAAACGCTCTGGTCTCGTCGCTGACCACGCTGAACAGTATGATGCTGTCATATTCGAGGCCCTTGGCTTCTTGTATCGAGAACACCAACGGGGTGTTGAACCAGCGTCGCGCCTGCTCCTTCTGGCTCGGATGCAACACCAGCACCGCCACGCGCGTGGACCGCCGGGTACGCTCGTCAAGATCGCTCAGGACCTCCGGGGTGTGGGGGAGCAACTGAAGCTGGCCGGTCTCGCGCGTTACGCTGCGGATCAGGTAGTTGCTTTCCCGATCCACGGATCCAAACCGGGCGTGTTTCAGTTTCAGGATACGGTTGGCCAGTTCCGTGACAGTCAAGGTATTGCGATAATTGGTATGCAGAATACGCACAATCTCGCCAGCATCCGACCCGGCAAGTCCTCGATCTTCAAAAAACAGCGACTTGATATTTGCCCATGAAAAGAAATTTGGGTGAACAATCTGGTTGGAGTCACCCGTCAGAATGAACTCTCCGGCGGTTCGGAGCGACTTCAGGATCAGAAAGAGTTGGATATTGGTGATGTCCTGAACTTCATCGACGACCAGAAAATCATATCGCGGCACCACAGCCCCCAAATACTCATGACTCAGGATATTGGGATCATACAGGTCTGACTCCTCCAGGAACCTGCGGTACTTCTCAAAAAGGTCATAGATCCCCGGTCGCTCTTCTGCGTTGAAAATCGATTGCCTAATACCCAGATCGAGATAGGCGTCTTTGCTCAACCAGCCCTCTTGCCCGACGGGTCCGGTGATGACGCCCCGGATCTCCTCAAACACTTTGTGGGCATCGCGCAGAGACCGTGACACTGACTGGCGCGCAAACCAAGTCTGGAAGTCGCGTAGGGTAACTTCGCGGCCCTCGGGGATGCGAATGCTCTCCAGAAACTCCTGAAACGAAAGAAAATCGATCTCTTGGTCGTCCTTGGTGTAATTCCGGGCGTAATATAACTCTCGCGCATTGCGAACCAGATACGGCGACAGGCTTATATACAGCACGTCGCCGACCATCTGCTTCATTTTCTCAAGGGTCAGTACAGTCTTTCCGCTGCCCGCAGAACCGATCACGATGACAGGGGGCGATAGCGCGTAGATTGCCTCTTGCTCGTCATCAAATGTCAGAATTTTGTCAAGGATGTTGAAACGCGGCTTATCGGGGTTCAGCAGAGGTAAATCACCGGATGGCGTGACAGCCTCTGCGCCAATCAGGGGAATTTTATCTTCGTCGATCTCAGTGCCCCTACTGAGAAAGCGCGACTTCTCATAGGCGTGATTACGTATGTATTCGAGGATCAGGCAGCAGACCTCATCTTGCACCCGATAGAAGGCGAACAGCAGCCGATCGGACCTATTGAGACGCGCACGATAGAGTGTGTCGGTAATCTTGCGCACATCGGCGCGCGCAAAATCACGCTCCTTCAACGCGCGAACAATCTTGTCAAAGTTAGGTATGCGCTCCGGGACCAACTCATTATACACAAGAACGCGCATTGTACCTCTGTATCGTAGTTCTTTAAGCCTTCAGGGCCGGTATCAACATTGGCTTAATACATTTTCGACTTCCCGGGGAGAGATATAGCCGAAAGTTGATGGGGCGGTAAAAAGGCTATTTGGAAACTTGGCGCTGAGTATTCCCAGATCGATCATAATCTGTGGTTCTTCGGTCGGTCCGGATGTTGAAATGGCTGCCTCGGCCATTTCAGAATTTTTTCGTTTTGGCCCTGCCGGGCCACTTTACGGCTCCGCAGCGGCACATCGGTGAATGTTGAGCCCGAGTGCCTGCAGATGGACGACATAGCGCATGGCGCTCATGCCTCGGACAGGCAGGTTCGTCATGTTCATCTGGCGTTTGAGGCGGGACATGGTTGCTTCGATGCCGGCGCGCCAGCGATAAATGTCGCGAAAGGCTTCACTCTTCTCATACAACCGACGCTTTTGATATGCGGCCCTTTTTGGGGTGTATTGGAACCGCGCAAATTGGCTGTCATTCCTGGCCGCCTTTACCGGGCATTGCTGCGCATGCGAGCATGCCCGGCAGATGGACAGGTCAAAACGGGCCTGCAGCTTGACCGTCGCGGCTGAGACCGAGACGGGCGCGACATCATTCGGGCACCGGACAACCAGTCCCTGGTCATCGAGGACGAAGTCCTCCAGGGTGATCCGCCCGGAGCGCGCGCCTTTGGCTGGTCGAGCAGGCGCTACGAGGTCGATATCACGTTCTTTGGTCAGCGCCATATTGTCGTCGCAGCCATAGTGGGAATCGGCCAGCATGACCTTTGGCGTCAGCGAGCGTGCGGCAAGTTCGTCGAGCGCATCCGGCAGACGGTGACCATCGTGGATCGTCATTTTATTGACGCTCACATAGGTGATCAGATTAGGCGCCATCGCGATGCCCCCCATTCCCACTCTCTTCATCCTCACAGTACGTTTCAACGATCTGTGCGAGATAGCCATGACCTTTGTGCGCGTTGAAGCTGGCGTCGGGATCGGCCGGATTACCAACGGTGTCACAGGGCACATCCTTGGGATCACGAATGACCGCAGTGAGGCCGGCCTTGTCGTCGTTTCGATCACTGATTTCGAATTGATCACGAAGAACCCGCTCAAGAATGACAAAACTTTCAAGCGTCGCCGCCGGTGTGTCGCGGAATTGCATAACAATAGCCAGGAGGTCCTGGCCAGCCTCGCCAAGGCGTCGTCTGGAAACGCTTGGAGCCGTGTGGGCAAAGGCGCCATCGCCCTCACGGTCGACATAGCGGCGGATCACATCCGTACTGATCCGGGCATGCAAATCAGGATGATGGCGCGAGAGCTCGCGAACGAATTTTGCGATCCCCTCGACAACGATGCCGAGCCGCGTCAGACTGCGCATTGCCGAGCGAAGAGCTGTCGAGTCCATCCGTTGTCGGCTCGCATCAACATCGAATGCAACCATCAAACGATCCGTCAACGCGCGAAACATGACCTCGTCGAGGCCGTCATCAATGACAACCAATGCGGGCAAATGGGTCAATCATATGCTCCAAGGGTGTCGCTTGGCGATAATAGCATCCATTTTCGAGGTGCCCACAAGACTTTCAGGGCAGGGTCCTTTTTGATCACTTCCGCACACCACTTCCAACCTTCGTACTTGTCACCCGTGTGCCTCAGGTGAGTATATAGCTCTTGAGCGCCGTGCATGACCCGGTGTCCGGAGTTTGACGTGCCCTCGAGGAACAGAGAAGGCAATTGCGGCACGCTCCCAAAAAGCCCTGATATACCGATTCTCGATGCAGTTCAAAAGCGAAGAGTCGTGTAATGTGGTGAACCGCATGGACATCGATTATTGGATGATTTGTGACAAGTCTACTTTACCAGCCCATTCTCAATTCGCCGTATCATGAGCCGACGCGGCACTATGTGCTTGATGATAGCGGTCGACCAGTCGATCTGCCACCGATGGATGGCCGCCGTCCTTCACGCCTGCAGACTGCCATGCCGAAAAGCCGCGTTCGGCAGGCCGCCGACAGCCAAGCCCGGCTGAACCTCGATGCTGACGACGGTGAAACGGAATACAGCCTGTCCATTGTCAATGAGATCCGGCAGCATGTTTCTCAGTGGCGCAGGCTTCCCGACCGTGCAAACTGGGGTGTTTCACCGGTCACCGCGCGGCTGTTGACGCACTGGCGCAATCCGGACCTGGAAGGAGTTCGTCCCTTCTTTTGCCAGATCGAAGCCGTTGAAACGGTCATCTGGCTCACCGAAATCGCTCGGGCCAATCCTTCGCTGAAGAGATACTGGGATCGCATCAGGATCGCGAATGCCGATGCCAATCCAGCGATGTTGCGTCTTGCGCTGAAGATGGCGACCGGCGCCGGCAAAACCACGGTCATGGCCATGCTTATTGCCTGGCACGCACTGAACAAGGCCCGTTCCCGCGACAGTCTGACTTTCTCATCGGATTTTCTGATCGTCACCCCGGGTATTACCATTCGAGACCGGTTGCGCGTGTTGCTGCCGGCCGACGATCAGAACTACTACACGACACGCAATATCGTGCCAGCGGACATGCGCCGGGAGATGGGCAGGGCGAAGGTCGTAATCACAAATTATCACGCATTCATGCTGCGCGAAAAACTGAAGATCAACAAAACAGCCACCGGCCTGCTTCAAGGCGACGGTCCGGCCCTGAAGACGAGCGAAACCGAAGCTGAAATGGTGCGGCGCGTCGCCGGCGAACTGATGGGTTCAAGGAACATTATCGTTATCAACGACGAGGCGCATCACTGCTACCGTCAACGTCCGACCGAGGAAAGCGAAGAGGCCATGTTGACGGGCGAGGCGCGAAAGGAGGCAGAGGAAAACAACAGGTATGCCCGCATCTGGATCAACGGACTGGAGGCCGTCAAACGCGAATGCGGCGTATCGATCGTCTACGATCTCTCCGCGACGCCTTTTTTCCTTTCGGGCTCCGGATACAGGGAAGGGACCCTTTTTCCGTGGACCATGAGCGATTTTTCACTCATGGACGCAATCGAGTGCGGCATCGTCAAGCTGCCGCGTATTCCGGTTTCAGACGATCTCAGCAGCGAGAGCGTGCCGATGTTCCGCAATCTTTGGGACCACATTGGCAAGGAGATGCCCAAGAAGGGTCGCATCCAGGGTGGCAGCCGCAAGGGCGGCGAAGCGGAAGAACTGCCGGAAGTTCTCACCAGTGCCCTTCGTGCGCTTTATGATCATTATGTCAAGGAGTTCGATTCCTGGAAGCGTGCCGGAGTCAAGGTCCCTCCTGTTTTCATAGTCGTGTGCAACAACACAGCGACATCCGAACTTGTGACCGACTGGATTGCCGGATACACGCGTATCAATGAGGATGGCGAGGAAGGTGAAACGATACCGGCAAGTCTGCCGCTCTTCGCGAATTTCGATGAACACGGAAACCGCTTGCCATCTCCAAATACCTTGCTGATCGATTCTGCTGCAATCGAATCCGGAGGAGAGATCGACGCGAAATTCAAGGCGGTCATGAAACCGCAGATCGAGATTTTTCAGCAGGAGAGACGACGGCGAGGCGGTCCGGACGCACACAAGCAAGCAACAGATGAAGATCTGATGCGTGAGGTCATGAACACCGTGGGCGAGGAAGGCAAGCTCGGCGGGCAGGTCCGTTGTGTCGTGTCAGTTTCGATGCTCACAGAGGGTTGGGATGCCAATACCGTTACTCATGTACTGGGCGTTCGGGCTTTCGGCACCCAGCTGCTGTGCGAGCAGGTCGTGGGACGCGGCTTGAGGCGTTTGTCTTATGAGTTTGGCGACGATACTGATCTGGATGGCAATCCACTTTTCGGCGTCGAATACTCCAATGTGCTCGGTATACCGTTCGACTTTGCCCAGAGCGACGCCAACCCCACGCCGCTTGTACCGAAACCGAGGCATCGTGTCGAAGCGCTTGAGGCTCGCAGACAATTTGAAATCCGATTTCCACGCGTGACAGGCTATCGTTTCGTTCCGCCAGAGGAAACGCTTACAGCACGGTTCGAAGAGAATTCGAATCTTGTGCTCGAACCCGGCATGGTCGGCCCGTCCGAAACACTGCTTGAGGGTATCGTTGGCGAAGGTGTCACGATCACGCTTGCTGATGCTCAGCGTAGCCGACCCGGTGAGATCGTGTTTAGGCTCGCCATATCGCTGTTGCAACATCACTTCCAGGACGCCAATGGTGAGCCTAAATTGCACCTCTTCAACAAGGTCAAGCCGATCTGCAGGCAGTGGATCAATGACCATCTGATCTGCAAGGATGGAACCGCGCCGTGGATGCTTGATTACACATCAATCAACGCCACGGCACGAGAACGTATATACAATTCAATCGTTCTTGGTACCGACGCGCATGAAAGTGTACAGGCCATTTTGGACCCGCTCAATCCTTCAGGTTCGACACTTTTTGTAGGCTTCACCACCACAAAGGACATCTATGAAACCCGCGACAAGAGCCACGTGAATGCGGTGGTGCTCGATTCAGGATGGGAAGCCGAGTTTGCGCGAATGGCCGAGGCCCACCCGAAGGTATTGTCCTTCGTCAAAAATCAGGCTCTCGACTTTACCGTACCCTACCGCCACCGCGGCCGGGCGAAGCTATACGTGCCGGATTTCATCGCAAAGGTTGACGACGGCCGCGGTCCCGACGACCCGCTCAATCTCGTTGTCGAGATCAAAGGTTATCGCGGCCAGGATGTCGCAGTGAAATCGGAAACCATGAAAGCCAAATGGGTGCCGGGCGTAAACAATATCGGCACCTATGGCCGTTGGGATTTTGTGGAGTTTCAGGACATCGCGCTGATCAAGAGTGAATTCGAACGGCTGATCGACAATTTCGCTGACGCGGCGGTTTCCGGGGAGGAAGTGAGATAATGGCGCGCAAGACCAGGAGGCCGAAATCCGTCGAGACGCTGTCGCACGAGGATGCGGCACGTAAGAACATTCCGCCGGCAGAACTGCAATCGCTGGCGCAGAAGCTGGAGGAAGCCGATCCGGTCGCGCCGGCTTCCTACCCTCGCACAAACCCGCTGCTACCTGGTGAGAAACGGTTACGTCGCGAAGGGCTTGATCCCCAGATCGTCTGGTCCGGCGGTACGCTGACATTGACCGACGAGCAGATCGCGCAGTTGACGGAAACCGGCAAGGTCGAGATCGGTGAAGCGCAATTGGTCTGGCGAGGCAAGGATGAGCAGGACTGGTCGGACCTGATCGTGCAGGTGCCGCAGATCTATCTGCAGGAGAAGGTGCATCCCAAAGCGATCATTGACGATCTCAAACGCATGAGCGAAAGGCGGGTGGAAGAAGATACCGATGCGCCGGATCTGTTTGCCGATTTCAACGGCATCGAACCCGAAGCCCGAACCGAGTTCTACCAACACGACATGAACTGGCAGAACCGCATGATCCTCGGTGACTCTTTACAGGCGATGGCGAGCCTGGCCGAGCGCGAACATTTGCGCGGCAAGGTGCAGTGCATCTATTTCGATCCGCCCTATGGCATCAAATTCAACTCCAACTGGCAGGTGTCCACCCGGTCGCGCGACGTAAAGGACGGCAAGCAGGAGGAGATCACCCGTGAGCCGGAACAGGTCAAAGCCTTTCGTGACACTTGGAAGGACGGCATCCACTCTTACCTCACATATCTCCGGGACCGCCTGACTGTGATGCGTGATCTGTTGACCGTTAGTGGCAGTATCTTCGTACAAATCGGCGATAAGAATGTGCACCGAGTGCGTGCGGTGATGGACGAGGTGTTTGGAGAGGAAAATTTTGTTGAGCACATATGCTATCGCACCAAAAACATGACTTTGGGCGGTAGATATCTTGAAGGAATTTTCGACAATCTGCTCTGGTATAGTCGGTCTAAGGATTTACTTAAGTTCAGAAAGGCGTTTAGAGAGACAGACACTTCGGGCGACAGTCATTGGAACAAACTGCTTTTAGAAGGCGGTGAATTTAGAACTGCAACGAGAGCTGAAATAAATGCACCGGCGTTGCAACCCAAGGGCTCACGTCTCTATCAGTTGAGTGCTTTGTACCCAGCCGGTGCCTTCGAAACCGGGATTTATAATTTTCGCTTTGAGGGCAAAGACTACGATCCGCCTGCAACTCGATCTTGGAAATCACCAATTTCCGGGATGCGACGTTTAGACTATGCCGACCGCATCGAGCCGTATCCATCTGGAGATACCATTAGATATCGCCTGTTCTTCGACGATTACCCGATTTCCCCTCACCACAACGTTTGGTTGGATACAGCTCCGGCTTCAGACAAATCCTATGTTGTGCAGACTGCGCATAAGGTAATTCAACGGTGCGTACTGATGACCACCGATCCTGGCGACCTTGTACTCGACCCAACCTGTGGATCCGGCACAACCGCAACCGTTGCCGAGCAGTGGGGACGGCGCTGGATCACCATGGATACGTCCCGCGTCGCCTTAGCGCTGGCTCGTGCCCGCATAATGGGTGCGCGTTATCCATACTACCTACTAACCGACAGCGCGGACGGGCGCGACAAGGCAATGAAGGAATTCAACGAACTACCGCCCGACATCTCGCCAACCAACAATATCTGTGACGGCTTCGTATATGAACGGGCACCGCATATCACGCTGAAATCCATTGCCAACAATGCCGAGATCGATGTTATCTGGGACAAGTGGCAGGAGACGTTGGAACCGTTGCGCCGTGCACTGAACGAATCCCTCGAACGTACCGGCGAACGCGTTTCACCCGCCGATTGCGGCGAAAACGGCCCCTGGGAGGAATGGGAAATCCCGCGCCGGGCGGCCGACCCGTGGCCGGACGACGCGGTGAAGGAACACGCCAAAGCAGTCGACAACACGAAAACCGACAAAATGCGCAGCAAGTCGCTCGCCGGGGTCAACGCCATGCTCGGCCGCACCTACACGTACGATACGCTGCCAGAGCACCCTGACGATCCCTGGGACAACGAGGAAACCATCCGCATTCACGGCGAGTGGTGGAAAGCGCGCATTGCCCGCCAGCAGGAAATCGACAAGTCCATCGCCAACAAGGCTGACGTCGAATTTCTCTATGACCGTCCATTCATCGACAATAGCAAGGTTCGTGTCGCCGGGCCTTTCACGGTCGAAAGTCTTTCACCCCATCGAATGATATCCGCCGACGATGATGATGGCGGAGCGATATCCGCACAAATGAATGTAGATCGGAGCAAGGAGGTCGCTAGCCGCACAGACCGACCGCATCATGACTTCGCACAGATGGTCCTGGAGAATCTTGCCGCATCCGGCGTTCAGCAGGCACGCAAGGAAGACCGCATCAACATTCAACATGTGGAGGGCTGGCCCGGTGATCACATTGCTGCCAGGGCGGCTTACGAAAGCGGGGCCGAAACGCGGATGGCTGCCGTGTTCATCGGTCCGGAATTCGGCACGATCACGCGGCCCGATCTCATCCGCGCTGTCAATGAGGCTGCCGAGATGGGCGCGGACACGCTGATCGCCTGTGGCTTTGCGTACGATGCGCACACGAGTGAACTCACGCGGTTGGGCCCGGTGCCGATCCTCAAGGCGCGCATGAACCCGGATCTGCACATGGCCGGTGAATTGAAGAACACAGGATCGGGTAACCTGTTTGTCGTGTTTGGCGAGCCGGACCTGGACTGGCATGTCACCGATGAGGGTAAAATCGTCATTGAGGTGAACGGTGTGGATGTGTACGATCCGAAGAAACGCGAAGTCCGTGCCAGCGGCAAGGACGATATCGCGGCCTGGTTCATCGATACGGACTATGATTCCGAGAGTTTCTTCGTCCGCCATGCGTATTTTCTCGGCGCGAACGATCCCTACAAGAGCCTGAAGACCAGCCTTCGCGACGAGATCGACGAGGATGCCTGGGCAAGTCTCCATCGCGACATATCGCGGCCATTTGACAAACCGGAGAGCGGCCAGTTCGCGGTCAAGGTTATCAACCATTTCGGCGACGAAGTGATGAAGGTGTTCAGGGTGGAGTGAGACAGGGTGCTGCAAGAGCGGATGCACCTCCCTAATATGCCACCGAGATACGAAAGTGTCTGAGACTTGCCCGAATTGTTGAAGTTAGACGCCAGAGTGCACCGTGAAAATTTAACTGTTTTCTCGAACGGTTGATCGAAAATTCCTCTGTCCCATGACCCAGACCGTTATCGCCAGAACCTTTACGGACGCGCTTGCCAAGCTCACCAATGACGAGCAGAAGCAGGCCAAGCTGACGGTATACGAGTTGCAGACCAACCCGGACAATCCTGGGCTTCAATACCATCGCATCGAACGATCTAAGGATCCCAATTTCTGGTCCGTGCGCGTCAATCGCGACCTGCGCATCATCGTTCACAAAATGGCAGGGGCAGGCGACACCACGACAATGGTCGCCTTTGTCGCCCATCACGATAACGCATATCGATGGGCGGAGCGTCGACGCATCG
Organism: Rhizobiaceae bacterium; assembly: GCA_963921345.3. Classification (GTDB taxonomy): domain Bacteria; phylum Pseudomonadota; class Alphaproteobacteria; order Rhizobiales; family Rhizobiaceae; genus Hoeflea_A. The sequence goes on from OZ001229.2 coordinate 298,451, forward strand.
ATGTTCATCCACGTACTGGCTCGGTGCAAATCGTTGAGGTTCGCGAACGGTTCGAAGAAGCGATCGTTCCCGAACCGAATTTAGTGCTGTCATCGGACGAACAATGCGATCGTCCGGTACTGGGTGGCCTGAAGCCTGACGATCTGCTGGACATCGGCGTGCCACAGGACTGGATAAGGGACCTTCTTGAGGCCGGCGAAGGCCAATTTCTGACGCTGTGCGATCATATTCCCGACGAGGCAGCCGAGAAATTGCTAGCCTACGCTGCTGACGGATTGCTGCCGGTCGATGCACCGGACATTCACAAAATGGCAATGCAAACCTTTGATCGGGAAAACCCCTATTCTCATCCCGATGCCCAACGTCGCTTCAGAGTGCTTGAAAACATCGACGAACTGGAACGCGCATTCGCATTTCCGTGGGAGCGTTGGATGCTCTATCTGCACCCCGCGCAGCGCCAGGTGGCGGAGACAGAATTTGGCGGGCCTGCACGCGTTGCCGGTTCGGCCGGAACGGGCAAGACCATCGTCGCCCTGCACCGCGCGGCGCGCATTCTGAATGAAAACACGGATGCTCTGCTTCTGCTTGCAACATTCTCACGGCAGCTGGCGGTTTCACTGAAACGCAAACTCTGGCAATTGGTGGAGAGCGAGGACGCCCGCCGTCGAGCCACAGTTGCATCATTCGACGATATTGCCATTCAACTGTTTACCCTCAGCAATGGTTACGATCCTCGCCTCGCCCGCAAAGCCGATTTGGACATGGCCGTCGAAAAAGCGATTCGCGAAGAGGGTTCCCATGAATTCGACGCGCGCTTTGTTTCTGCCGAGTGGGATCATGTCGTGGATGCCTGGCAACTCGACAGCCTGGATGAATATGAAACCGTGCCGCGTATCGGCCGCAGGCAACGGCTCGGGCGAAAAAAGCGTGAAAGGCTGTGGCCGATTTTCGCCTCAGTGCACCGCAGACTGAAGTCTCAAAATCGCTTGACTATGGCGATGGTGAAAAATGAAGTTGCCAAGCATTGTGCCATGCCGGGCAACACTGGATTTTCTCATGTCGTTGTCGACGAGGCTCAGGACCTGTCAGTGGCCGATCTGCGCATGTTCGCGTCAATCAGCGGCGCCGGCAGGGACAGCCTGTTCTTTGCTGGCGACCTCGGCCAACGCATTTTTCAGGAACCGTTTTCCTGGAAAAAACTCGGCATTGATGTTCGCGGTCGCTCAAGAACACTCACGGTGAATTACAGGACTTCCCACCAGATCCGCGCTCGAGTGGATCGACTTTTACCATCAGTTTTGCGTGATGTTGACGACATCGAGGATGCGCGTAGTGGTACTGTTTCAGTATTTAATGGTCCTTCCCCGCGAATTTGCGTCCACGCCTCCGCTCAAGCCGAGGCAACCGCATGTCGGGAAGTCCTGACAGCTTGGTTGGAAGAACAGATCCAACCCGAAGAAATCGGAATATTCTGCCGTGACGAAAGCCAGGTGTCCGGCATCCAGAAGATCGTTCAAGCAACTGGATTGAAGTCCAACAGTCTTCTGCGTAGCGGCGAACCGGATTTCTCATTTGCGCAAAACCAAGTGGCGATTGGTACTATGCATCTCGCAAAGGGTCTTGAGTTCCGCGCTGTTGCGATTATCGGATGTAACGATGCCATGCTTCCTCTCGAATCTCGCCTGGAACTCGCGCGCGACGTCAATGAACTCAATTCCATGATCGAAACAGAGCGCCACCTGCTCTACGTGTCTGCGACGAGAGCACGCGAGCGATTGTTCATTTCAGCTGTCGAGCCGGCCTCCGAGTTTTTGGCGGATATTTGATTGGTCGTTTGCGCCACACCTGCATATGCGGGGCTATTCCTGCAACACTTGATGGAGCAAGACCGTCCAGAAGCCTCTGGCGGCCTTTCCAAGAACAACAGTGGACCCCTACCGGCCCGATCAAGGCTTCCCAAAGAATATTACGTCTTGGCGCCTTGGCGCCAGCCTGTCGATTGACAGCATTCATACTCAACTATAGCCTGTATCTTGTTATTGTCTGCATCATAAATATAGAAAGCATTGCAACATGAAAACTTGCATCTGGTTTGCTGCGGTGTTGTCTTTTATTTGCTCAACCGCCGTGGCTTCGCCACGCGACGACACGTGTCAGGCCCTTGTCGATGACAGGTCCAAAAACGGCCTCTATGCGGTCCTTGAAAATGGGGATACCGAGCGATTGAGATCGCAAGGGCGGAATCGAATCGATTACCTGGCCCTCGATTATTTTCTTTATGTGTTCAACAAGAATAGCCGATTCAACCCGTCTGGGCCCGGGACCGATGTTGTCGTGGCAAAGACGCAGACAGTTGCGAACTCAAAGCGTGCGAACAAGGTGCTCGTTCGCAGGACCCGGTTTCCGGATATCTGCAGAAACAAACAGAACCTGTTCAATTTTCCGGATGGACAAAAGCTGGTCGCATTGGATCTATATGTCAAACACCACGGGCAGCGGTACCGGTCGCGGGACCGGAATTTCTCCAATCGGCTCCGAAACCGGTTCCATTTCAAGGTGACAACACGCGATAACAGGCCGACATGCATCTGGACCGATGGGTGGGGCGAGAAAACCGCCAACGGCCGGACAACCGACACCGTGGCGGCCGAAGTCATCTCGGAAATGTTCAGCTTCGAAGAAGTCAACCTGGGCGTTGCGCTTGCCAACCGGTTCAACGTCGTGACATCGACGCTGGCAGAGGGCGCCGAACCTGCCGAGAATCCAAACCGACTGCAAAACGAATACAGTTCTCTCGAAACCAGCCTGATTTGGGTGGAAAAGGCCCGGACCAGAAAAAAGGGCTGCTTTTTCATCGAGAAGCCACAATCCACGCATAGAGGTTTTTTGGGTTTTGGCAGCAATTCTGACTGGGACCCTACAACGACTTGGCTTGTTATCGAAAGATGGCAAACCAAGTCAAAACACCATGACATAATCAATAACAAGAAAGCAAAAATACGCTATCTTTTGCGTTGGCAAAAGGTTCATGATTAATCAGTTATTAAAGGATATAATGGACTCTATTCCACACTTTTGGGATATGGTTTCAGAGGCGAAACTACCTGTGTCTGAGCGAGAAAAAACGATAACTGGGTTTGACGATGTCTTGGCTGGCGTCCTGATCATCATGGTCCCGCTGCAGTTTTGTTTTGTCTATCTCGCGCCGCGCACCGATTTCAGCTTTGGCGCGGCGGCGACCGCTATCGGTTTAACTGTTCTGCTGGCGCTCTTTGCCCTTGGCGGACTTGCACGCCTTGTTTCGCGACAGGATGATGTGGACCGAATCTATCAGGGATGGGTCGCCGCAGTTTTCACCGGATGGTTTACCGCAACGGGCCTGATCACCCTATCGATTTATTTCGCGCCCACAATACTAGGTTGGATGGGGTGTACCGGCAGGACATCGGGAGATCTGTTTACCGCTTGGAGCGGTAATGACCTCCAGCCTAATTTCTTCGGATGGTTGTTGTTTTTCGGCTATTCCGTGGCCGCGATGCTTGTACTGTTCGCGATGAGGACCATCGTCGGAGCGGTCCGCATGCGACGAGGTGCGGATATGCCGTCAAATGCGCAGCCCGATATCGGAGATGGAAGAGACGACAGCAGACCGTTAAAGCTGCCGGTCAGGGCGATTGGCTCCTACGTGTTTTGTGCATTTCTAGTTTCCCTCCTGGTTTGGTTCAACTACTTTCTGCTTGCTGGCGGGTCCCAGCTTTAAAGCCAGGACTCTTGACAGATAGTCGGCCGTGATTTTACGCAGCTTGGACGTTTCGCGCGGATCCGATCGTCGGGGTCGCCCGCAGAGCGATGAGACCGGCACCCTGTTTTAACGTCATAGCCAACATCCAAAGCCAGATCTGAAGCAAAAGAAGCCGGAGCCACCGGGCAAGCAGGCGCATATTGTGCCCGGCGGCACACAGGATGACGTTGGGCGCTTTACCGGGTAGTGTCTAGAATCTTTCGCACTTTCGGTCATGCGATGGCGGCTCCGGTGCGTTGAAGTTTCATCTCGCGTAGCGGATCCATATTCATGTACTTTCGCGACCTGTTGCGCGTGCGCAAAACCGACCGCCTTCGCAGGCTGATCGAGCAGACGGCCGCAAAAACCGGCCAGGAGATCAATCTTTCCGAGCTTTCCAGCCTGCTCGGCATCAAGCGGGATACGGTCGACACTTATATCGACGTGCTCACCCGGCTATCGCTGGTCGTCAGGCTTGGCGCATGGACTTCGGGCTCTATCACTGGCACAGTGCCGATCGGCCGGAAATCGATATCCTCGCCGAGGTCAGCGGCGGCCTGGTCGGCATGGAGGTCAAGTGTGCCGTGACGATCGACGACAGCGATTTCCGTCACCTGAAGTGGTTCGCGAGAGAGGGGCCCGGCAAGACACGACGATTCACCGGGATCGTGATTTATCTGGGCGAGCGCACGCTGAGCTTCGGCAACCGTTTGTTCGCACTGCCGGCAAGTTTGTTGTGGTCACGGTTGGATCTATAGAAGACAAAGAAAACTGCCGCGGCCGAAAACGAGTGCACGGATCGCAATGCTTGATCCCGGTGCTCACGATGTTCAACGGCATTGATACTCCAAGTGATTTTGCGGCCGCAAACCTGCCGCTCTCGGCGGTCATGATGCGCCTTCGACCTTATTGATGCCGCCAACGCCGGTCGCAACGGCAATCCCGTTCCGACAGGCTGATCCACCGCTGTTACAGTTTGGCGTGGGGCGACGGCATGGACTGAACGGTCCGGAAGGGAGCATGTCGTCATGGTCCGGAACGGGCAGCGGATGTTGGCAGCGCTGTTGTTATTGTGCGGTCTTTGCGTGATGGTGTTTCTCGGCCGCGCTCCGGGCGCATTTGTCGGCGCCGGCTTCGCGTTTCTTGCCTTCGTTGCGACGCTTGGCTCGGCCGTCATGCAGTTCGTTATGCTGGCACTGCTGTGCTGTGTCGGCATCGGCATCACCCTCCACGTCGGCGCGACGCCTGCTTTCGTGATGGATGAGCTTTCGCAGTTGTGGCGCGGTCAGGACAGAATGGCCCTGTTCCTGTCGCCCTGGCCGGACGGTCGGTTTCGGCCTTCTGGGCGCTGGCATATGCGCTTTGGCGTTGGCCGCCCTTTCGCGACGGGGCAAAAGTGATCGCTTCTGAAGCGGCCCAAGTAGAGTGTGAAATGGCGCGCGCTTACGAGCGTTTTATGGTTTCCCGGCAACAGACAGCGCACCCGGTGTGACAGTATCTTTCATGGTCGCACTCGTCCCTTCGTGACCTCCAAGTATGGCGTTAAAATGCTTGTGGCGTTTATTCCCGAACACCCGCCACAGCATCTACCGGGACCAGACCAGCACGTAGCCGCGTCTGATCTTGGCGTTGCGTATCCGCCCGATCACATCGAGAGCTTCGCCGGGCCCGGAAACGATGTCGAGACGTCTGTGGCCCGTTGTGCCGATCCGCCCCCAGGAACGAACGACCGCCCACTCGCCGAACAGTGTGTGATCGATGGTAAGCGCGTAGAAGCGCCACACGTTGTCCTCCGGATCAATGCGCCGCAGCCGCACTTCCGTCGGGAAAAGGGTCTTCTGCTCCATTGCTGTCCGGAAAAGCTTCACCTCCTCCCATGTCCACCAGCCGCTGGGGCAACCTGGCAGGTCTCCTCCAGTTCTGTTTGGGCCGACATTACCCGAGCGGGCTGTGGCTTGTCATCAACGCCAGCAACCTGAACGGCTGGCCGGTTCTGACCGGTTCTGGCCGGTATCGTGAACCGGCAGGAATATGCTATGCCGTGAACAGCAATCGTCTTGCAAGCAAGGGTGTTCCCATGAACGTCAATCCGTTGTCGCCTGAACAGCTACGCATTGCCGCACAGATCGATTCCGAGGTTGCCAGACTTCTGAAGCAGGGCGGTGACGAAGCCTTGTTTGTTGGCGTGCATCCGCTGATGCAGCGCTTCAAGCCCATGCTGGATACGGCAAAACCTGGGGAGTTGGACCGACTTTGTTCCATCTATCCCGACTTCGCTCATTTTGCGCGGCTCCTGGATTCCATGTCGCAAGCCATTGCCGGTGGCACGTTCGATGACATGCTCGGGCGCGGGTAGGCTGGTGTGAACGGGTATCCGTCAAGTCTTTCTCGATGATGCAGAAGCCAGGCACCTCCAATCAGGAAGCACACCCGCCGCTGGAGAACGATGCGGGTTCCCGCCTTGACAGACTGACCTCGTCCGAAAGCCTGGCTGCGGCGACGCCTGTGATGGCACAGTATCTGGACGTCAAGGCTACCCATCCGGACGACCTGGTGTTTTTCCAGATGGGTGATTTCTACGAGCTGTTCTTCGACGACGCGGTGAAAGCCGCGCAGGAGTTGGGCATCACACTGAGCAAGCGCGGCCAGCACATGGGCGAGGACGTTCCCATGAGCGGCGTTCCGGTGCAGACCGTCGACGATTATCTGCGCACGCTGATCGAAAAGGGCCATAGCGTTGCCATCTGCGATCAGACCGAGGATCCGGCGGCGGCGCGCAAGCGCGGGTCCAAAGCGGTTATACGGCGTGAGGTCACCCGGCTGGTGACGCGCGGTACGGTGACCGAGGACAAGCTGCTGACACCGTCACGGTCGAACTACCTGATGGCGCTGGCACAGGTGAGGGGCGATACAGGCAATCACCGAAAGTCGCCCGGCGGCCTGGCGCTGGCCTGGGTGGATATCTCCACCGGCACCTTCCGCCTGGCCGAAACGGACGCCGGGCGGCTGGTGGCCGACGTGATGCGGCTGGACCCGCAGGAACTGATCGTTGCCGACAGCGTGTTTCACGACGAGACCCTGCGACCCGGGTTCGACCAGCTTGGTGCGATTGTCCGGCCGCAGCCGACGGTGCTGTTCGACAGCGGCAGCGCCGAGGGACGGCTGGCGCGGTTCTTCGGGGTCACGACGCTCGACGGCTTTGGCGCGTTTTCGCGGGCCGAACTGGCGGCGGCCGCCGCCGTTGTCGCCTATGTCGACAAGACCCAACTGGCCGGCCGACCGCTGCTGTCGCGGCCCGAACGGGAAAGCGGCGGCTCGACGCTGTTCATCGATGCGGCGACGCGGACCAATCTGGAACTGATGAAAACCCTGTCGGGCGATCGCGACGGCGGTTTGCTGAAGACCATTGACCGCACCGTGACGGGCGGCGGCGCACGCTTGCTGGCGGAGCGGCTGACGTCGCCATTGACCGATCCCGACGGTATCAACCATCGGCTCGATGCCGTCTCCTGGTTTCTCGCCGACACGGCGCTTGCCGACGCAACGCGGAAAGTCCTGCGCGGTTCCGCCGACATGCCGCGGGCGCTGTCGCGCCTGGCGCTCGGCCGCGGCGGGCCGCGCGATCTCGGCATCATCTATCAGGGCTTCGAGGCGGCCGGCATGCTGGCCAATCTGTTGGTCGGCAAGGACGCGCCCGCCGAAATCGCCGGGGCGGTCACCGACCTGCGGGCGCTGCCGGAACCGGTCGGCCTCCTGCTGGAGGAAACGCTGGCCGAGGACCTGCCGCTGGTGCGGCGCGACGGCGGCTTCGTGCGCTCCGGACATCACGAGGAACTCGACGCGATGCGGACCCTGCGAGACGAGTCGCGCAAGGTCATTGCCGGGTTGCAACAACACTATGCCAACGAGACCGGCATCAAGTCGTTGAAGATCAGGCACAACAACGTGCTCGGCTATTTCATCGAGGTGACCGCCAACCGAGCTGCGACCCTGACCGGCAGCGACGAGGCCCGGGCGCAGTTCATCCACCGCCAGACCACGGCCAGTCTCATGCGCTTCACCACCACGGAACTGGCGGATCTGGAAAGCCGCATTGCCAATGCCGCCAACCGGGCGCTGACCATCGAACTGGGGATATTCGACACGCTGGCGCAGACGGTTACAGAAGCGGCGGACCCGATCAGGCGCGCCGCGCGGGCTATTGCCCTGATCGATGTCTCGGCAGCACTTGCCCGGCTTGCCGATCAACAGGCCTATTGCCGCCCGGTGGTGGACAAGTCGACCCGCTTCAGAATTGTCGGCGGCCGCCATCCGGTGGTCGAACTGGCGCTGCGCAATCAGGCGGAAAGCCCGTTCGTCGCCAACGATTGCGACCTGTCGCCGTCCGAGGGTGCCAAGGAAGGCGCCATCTGGCTGCTCACCGGGCCCAACATGGGCGGCAAGTCGACCTTCCTGCGCCAGAACGCGCTGATCGCCATCCTGGCGCAGACGGGGTCCTTCGTGCCGGCCGGCAGCGCCGAAATCGGTGTTGTCGACCGGCTGTTTTCCCGCGTCGGCGCGTCCGACGACCTTGCGCGCGGCCGCTCGACCTTCATGGTCGAGATGGTCGAGACGGCGGCAATCCTCAACCAGGCCAGCGAACGCTCGCTGGTCATCCTCGACGAAATCGGCCGCGGCACGGCCACCTTCGACGGGCTGTCCATCGCCTGGGCGGCGGTCGAGCACCTGCACGAGGTCAATCGCTGTCGCGGCCTGTTCGCCACCCACTTTCACGAGTTGACAGTGCTGTCGGAAAAGCTGCCGCGACTGGCCAATGCCACCATGCGGGTGAAGGAATGGGAGGGCGACGTCATCTTCCTGCACGAGGTCGGCCCCGGCGCCGCCGACCGTTCCTACGGCATCCAGGTGGCGCGCTTGGCCGGCCTGCCGGCATCGGTGGTGGCGCGTGCCCGCGCGGTGCTCAACCAATTGGAAGAGAGCGAGCGTCAGAGCCCTGGCCGGCAACTGATCGACGGCCTGCCTCTGTTTTCGGCCGAGGTCGAGCGCAAATCCGTTTCCCGCACCAGTCCCTCGGAGATCGAGGCCGAACTGGCTGCCCTCGATCCGGACGACATGACCGCGCGCGAGGCCCTCGAGGCGCTCTACGCGCTGCGAGCAAAGCTGCTCCATATGCAGGAACGAAACAGCGACCGGAAGCAGGGTGGCGCCCAACACAATATGTGAGGACACGAAGTGCCATTGGCCAAGTGTTTGGTGCGGCAAAAGCCCTTGTTACCAAACCCTTGGCCAGCAACCGCCGCGAGGCGCAAGATGCCGAGAAATGCCGTTGGACACAGGAAAACGTCGAAACACACAGACGAGCCGACGAGGCGCTGTACCGAGCCGACGCCGTCTTGCGCAGGCATACAATCGATCGGGCCGATGATCGTGGGAGGCAGCGCGATGTCTGAGACATTGCTTCGTCGCATCTATGAACCTGGGATGGCCGATATTCATCGCTTACTCCATGCCTTTGAGGTTTCTCGTGCGTATCCGGTCAGGCGTTAATCCAATCCTGGGCTGCATCAAGGATGCGTTGATCAAATCACTCAGAGGCAAAAAAGGGCGGGATTTTGCTGCCGTCTTCTGTTTCCATGCTAGGAGGGCATTACAGCCGATCCCGTAGAGACGCGAAACCCCGCGAGAGAATTGCCGACTGTCAGCTGACAGGGAGCGCATCTGAGCGCATCGAAGATGCTTGACACCAAAACGCCGAATAGAGAAGTCTGTGAAATAAATCGGTATTCCAAGGTTTTTGAAAAATGAAAGTATTTATCAGTTGGAGTGGAGCTCGCAGCCAAACCTTGGCGCAAATATTGCGAGAATGGTTGCCGCTTGTACTAGATTACGTTGAGCCCTGGGTTTCAGAAACCGATATCGCAGCAGGGGATCGTTGGGCACAGGCGATCGGAACAGAGCTGGAAGCTTCAAATTTCGGAATAATCTGCATTACACCGGAGAATCTCACGTCACCATGGGTTTTATTTGAAGCCGGTGCACTGGCCAAATCGATGCAGGACGGGAAAGTTATTCCGCTCTTGTTTGGTCTCGAATTCAGTGACATCACTGATCCGCTCGCTCAGTTTCAGGCAAAAAAAGTTGACCAAGCTGGCCTCGGCGAAGTGATCCAGGCGATCGAGAAGGTTTCCGATAATTCGAACCGAGAGGACCTTAAAAAAAGGCGTTTCAACGGGCTTTGGTCGGAATTGGAAAAGATGATCGAGGAAATTCCGGATCGGGCGCCCACAGAAAAGCACATGAGACCACAGACTGAAATCTTGGAAGAACTCGTAACCGGTGTTCGCGGGCTTGATTCCCGACTGCACGAGTTCAGCTCCGAGATTGTTGAAAGAGAACCTACGCGCTATCGTCGGAGGTTTCGCCGTTTTCACCCAAAGATGTTCGATGAACTGATACATCAGTTTTTGGAGGATGAAAACGATCCGATCGTGTTGCTCATGCTTGGCGGCATGCTCAGGGAGGATATGCCTTGGCTGGCTGAGATCTTTATAGAAACCTACCGAGAAATTCGCGCCGGAGGCCTAGACCGCACCGAACAGGCAATTCACCGTCTACGACGAATTATGATGCGGATGCGGAAGGGGTCGTTCTTCGAGATGTTTATAATGGAAGATTCCAAGGAAGCTCACATAATGATGATGGAACTACCGATGATGATCGATGAAACACTACACAAATATCTGCATCATCGCCCCTCGTCCGAAATGGAAGAAGACCGGGTGGATGAAGAGAACTGAGGCCATCCGGTAGGATGGATTAGGGAAAGCAGTAAATGGCTTCAACAGAGGATGATGATCTTTATCGTCGTGTGCGGCGGCTGGAAGCCTTGATCGCCGTTCTAATTGCGACGGATGACTTCGAATACCCCGAGGCGGAATTTCTGATTAGGCGGTTATTGGACGACTTTGACCAGATCGATTCCAAGGAGTTCTCATATCTGCTTAGAGACTTGCTGCAATTTCGTAGCGATGGGAAATACCCAAGACGAAGTTCAATTTTTAGACGCGTGGACGAATTATTTGAAAGGACGAGCGAGTTATCACGTCGGCTTGACGGCGTTATGAATTACAACCTCAATGAAAGCCTGGCATCTCGATTTGAGGAACTTTCACGTGATGTCCAACGGTTATCGGAGGAAACGGGGGAGATACGCCGAGAGACCTATGAGAACTTTATCATCGATACCATGGGTCTTGATCACACAAAAGTTGTTCAGACCAGGTACGCACCCGTTCGGGTCTATATCAGTGAAGACAGCCCGACGCTGATCGAGGTCGTGGAGCGAGCGGTTAAGGCTTACACGGAGCACTTGGGCTTTGTTCCTTCGACAGAATATCCGCCCGAGGAGGGCAGTTGGTTCAGGAAGTGGATCGTGAGATCGAAAGAAGCGTTGAGCTCCGAGCAGGCAGAAGACGCCTTCAAGAAGGGGAAACGAGCCATTGAGCTGGCAGCGATCGATAAGCAGCGTGCAGAGGTAAATCGGGAAAATGCCTTGGCGGCGGGGGAGTTCATTAAGTCGATCGAAAACGTGCCTAACGCTATCGCTCAGTTTGGCTCGCTCTTGATCATCAAAACCAAAGATCCTGATGGTGAATGTAGTGTGATGTCCCGTATTCTTTCTGAGCGTGAGATGGAATTTATCGAGAGCAATCAGGATTTAATAAAGGATGCAGGCAGTCTGTTAGATAGGCTTGCGTATGTGAAGGTTAGCAAGGATGACACATTATCGTAGAGTAAGAGAGAGGCGCGTCTTGCTTTAAAGTGCGGGGTTGCTGTTTTCCGACGTCTTTCGCTCCATGACGGTGCCTCAATCCCCACCATGGCCACGTTTCCTGGCACCGGGCAGTTGGTTCACAGCACCGCCAATGCTTGCAACTCCCGGTACGGGAGACGCAGCTTCGGTCGAAGCAACGGTGTCCTTTCCTTGATTTGATTGAAGGCTTGCCACGTTATACGACTGGCCGCACTGCAGCTGCTTCGAGGCGGGTTTCACGAGGCCGGTTTGTGCCTCGTATTCTGCGTTCAGTTCGGCTCCGCCATCTGGCGACGGTCGAACTCTGTGATTTTTTTGGCCTTCCAGCGTTCGGCGGCGCGTGTCATGACGGCAAACATCAGCTTGAGAACTGACTTTTCGCCCCAGGTGTTGGTGAGGCATTGCCAAGTTGTTGGTGCATTCATTTTCGGTTAGATGGTCGGCCGTGAAAAAGTGTCCAACCCGCTTGAATGCTTGGGCTAGAGCGGTGCAACAAGTATTTCAGTTTGCAAGGTTTTGGGCTTGATCGGGCAAAAACCTTGCAAACTCATACGCGCCTGCGCGTTGAGGATTCCCTTTCAGATCGGTTTGTGGTGTTGTCCTCAACTGTGACGCGAATTGCGGAGGAACCCATGCGCCCGAAAAAGCCCGAAGCGCCAAACGAGGATCTGTTCCGTTCCTCGCTGGAGGCGATCCTGAGCCCGCAGCATGAGCTGCTGCTGTTGGGCAAGAAGATCGACTGGGACCGGTTCGACGATGCGTTTGGCGCCCATTTTGACGAGGCCAGGGGCCGAGCCGGATTGCCGACCCGCCCCCCTCTCGGCGGCGCTTCGCTTGCCTGCCGGTCAATGGATGGCCGGGTTGCACCTTCTCAAGCACATGAAGGGCTTGTCGGACGAGGAACTGTGCGCTGCCTGGGTCGAGAACCCTTACATGCAAGCGTTCTGCGGCGAGATCCATTTCCAGCACCAGGCACCCTTCGACCGGTCGTCGATGACCCGCTGGCGTCAGCGGATCGGGGCGAAGGAGATGGAACTGCTTCTGGCCGAGACCATCCGGGTGGCGCACGAGACCGGCGCGGTGAACGAGCGTCAGCTCAGCCGGGTAACGGTCGACACCACGGTGCAGACCAAGGCGGTTGCGCATCCCACGGACAGCCACCTGCTTCTCAGGGCGACCGAATGGCTGGGGCGTCTGGCCAGGAAGCACGGTGTGAAGCTTCGTCAGTCCTTCATCAGGGTCATGGTGCAGGCACGGCGTGAGGTTGCCCGGCTACTGAACACCGGCGGCCACAGGCAGGGTCTTCGTTGGCTTCGCAAGATGCGCACCTGGCTGGGCCGCCTGATACGCGACATCTGGCGCAAGATAGCCGGCAACACTGAATTGGAGGCCGCCTTCGAGACAACGCTCGAGCGGGCCGAACAGGTTTTGACACAAAAGCCGAAAGACAAGAACAAGCTCTATGCCATGCATGCGCCGGAGGTCGAATGCATCGGCAAGGGCAAAGCGCGCACCAGGTACGAGTTCGGCGTCAAGGCTTCCATTGCAACGACCAACGAATGCGCCGCCGGCGGGCAGTTTGTTCTGGGTGCCATGGCTCTGCCGGGCAATCCGTATGACGGCCACAGCCTGGCCGCACAGATCGATCAGGCCGCCGTGTAGCCGGGATGAGCGTCCTTCAGACAGACCTCCCAATCCTCAAGAGGCACCTTGGCCGTCTTCGCCGTCGACCCTGCATGCCCCATCGTCGATCGCCGGCGGCCATAAACATAAGCCCCGGCATAGGCAGGGTTATGGAGAATAAAAAGTATTCTGAAATTGCTGGCATCACGCCATTCAACGGCATGCGGTGCCGGACCGCGAAGAGGTCGTACAGGCACAGGCAGGCTTTCCTGGCGCAGATGGCGCATGACTGCCCGAGCACTTCGTAGTTCACGGAACTTGCAGAAAACGAACGTAAGCCGGGCCTGCACCTCCTCATCCGGATTGAGAACGATTGCGCCGCTTTGGTCATACGCCAGACCAGCCGGAAGCGGCAGCTTGAGTTCACCGCGGGCCGCCTTTTGTCGCTCGCCCTGGTGCAGACGCGTCTTGATCTGATGCAGTTCCGCCTCGCTCATGTCAAGCGACACCTACACTTACGAGTTAAGACGACACCCAGTGTTACGAGGACAGCGCGATTTGGGGGGCGTACGCCCCCCAAATCGCGGCGCCAAAATTTGCCCGTTCAGGCGCTCTCTTTTGTCAGAAGTTCTTCGAGGTCGCGCAGCCGATATGAGCGGCCTTTGATGTTGAGCACATGAGATCGGTGAAGGAGCCGATCGAGGATCGCGGCAGCAAGGACTTCATCGCCGGCGAGCAACTCGGTCCAGTCGCGAATGCTCTTGTTGGTGGTGATGATCATCGCACCCCGAGCGTAGCGATAGCTGACCAGCCGGAAGAACAGGCCGGCCTCTTCCCGGTTCATCGGATCAAAACCCATTTCATCGATCAGCAGCAGCGAACTGGACATGTATTTCCGGCCCTTTAGCCTTGTAGGCGGCAGAAGCGCGTCCGCCTTGATGGCCGTCAGCAGTTCATCAAAGCGATAGTACTGGACTGAGAAGCCGAGTTGGATCGCCCGGATGCCCAGTCCCACGAGCAAGTGCGACTTCCCGACCCCGGGCGGCCCCTGAAGCAGGACAACCTCGGCATTCCGGATCCAGGCCCCGGTCGCCAAGGTGTCGATGCGGGAACGCTCGATTGCCGGCTGGAAGGCAAAATCAAAGTTTTCCAACGTCTGCCCGGTCGGGATTTTCGACGTCTTCATCATCGTCTTGATGCGCCGTTCTTCGCGGCCGGCACGCTCAATATCGAGAATCCGTTCAAGTAACTGGTGAGCGGACATCTCGGTGCTGACGGCCTCCGACAGCAAAGTGTCCAGCGCCTCGGATGCGTAGCCAAGGCCGAGTGCGTCCAGCTTCTCGCGGGTTACGTCAATATCCAGTTTTATGCTCCGAGACGTCATCGGGCCACCTCCGCCAGACGGGCGTAGATGTCGATCGAGCGCTGCTGAACATTGCTGGCCGCCAGCGCCTGAAGGCCTCGCCCCATCTTGCCAAGCGGCATCGGCGCGCGGACACGATCGGTGTCATCACCATCGAAGTGTGCATCGTCACACACGATCAGCCGCTCGGTGCGGCGCGGATGCATGGCGATCACTTCGGCATTCTTGAGGATCTGCACGTGCCCGGCCAGACCGCGCACCTCCACGTCCTGGCCGACGAAACGGAACGGCACGCTGTATTGTCGGCCTTCGAAGCTGACGAGGCAGTCAATTCCGACGGGCCTGCGCACGACGATGTCGAACGGTTCCGGCAGCGTCTCGGGCAATGGCGTCAGAAGACGACGCTCCTGTTCCCACGCTTCGGCGACACTGGTGCCGGTCGCCGGGCACCGCAGGCGGCCGGCACGCTCTTCAAGCCGCGCATCGGTCACGGCCTGCAGCTGTTCCAGGCTGTCAAAGGCCTCCTTGCGAGGATCAACCGTCTCACGAAGGTCGCGCACATGTCTCTCGACTTTACCCTTTCCCTCCGGATGCCGAGGTTGGCAGGCGTCGACATGGAAGTTCAGTTGCGCTGCAAAGCGCCGATACGTCTCGTTGATGACGCCCCAGGCGCCGGCCCCCTTGGAGATCGCCGTCTTCACGTTGTCGATGCGCAGAACCGCGACTGAACCGCCCAAGCGACGCAAACACGCCGTATTGCAAGACTGCCAGGACAACATGTCCTTCGAACGAGACCAGACAACCGCCCGTTTGCGGCTCCAAGAAAGCGTCACGATCAAGGCAGAAAGATCGACAACCTCGTCGCCAAGAACCACGCCGGGAAACTCCGCCCAGTCCACCTGGGCCTGTGCGCCGGCCGGCGTCTCAACACGACGTCTCGCCCGGACCTTCGGGGCCGGATACGTCGCCTTCCAATATCTCTGAACCGATCGCAGGCTCCCGCCATAACCATGCTCGCGCTGCAGCCACCGATGAAGATCCACCAGGTTTACACGGCCGTCCTCTTGCTGAGAGCGCCAATGCGAGATCGCTTCCGCATAATCGGCGGCCTTGAATGTCTGCTTGGACCTACCATCCAATACGCCCGCCGATCGGCGCTTGTGATGATATCGAACCGTGCCCTCCGTAACCCCGAGAAGCCGCGCCACTGCGCTCTGGGAATGCCCCTGTTTCAACAATACAGCCATGGCTGTCCGTTCCTCTTTTGCGAGAAAGCTCATCGTCTTTTTCCGCCAATTGTTGACGGAAAATCGATGAGCTAAGGCTGTTGCCACCTCGTAAAGGTAGCTGTCGCCTTACGGTCAAAATGAACTGTCGCCCTACAGCTCATGATACCGGACAGTCCCAACAGCAAACGGTCGTGATAAGCGCAGGGATCATACAACCTTTCGCCATCGGCGATGTAAACGCCGAAAAGCGAACACAGGTCGAGCAATTGATGCCAGTCAGTGTTGTTTCGAGCTAATCTGGATGCATCGAAACTGACAACCAGGCCTGTGTGACCAAGACCGATCTCGGCAATCAGTCTCCGGAACCCCGGCCGCTCGGCGTTGCGCGTACCCGATTTGCCCAGATCGTCGTCAATGACGCAAACGCGTTCGCGTGGCCAGCCCAGAGCGATAGCGCGCTCGACAAGCCGATATTGCAATTGCGTGCTTTCCTGGTGATGCCGTAGCTGACCGATGGAGGACTGGCGGACATAGATATAGGCCATCTTGCTGCGATGGGTGTCCGACGGAACAATACCCGTGTTATCTGGGACGTTCAGCATGGCAATCGCCCCGCACTCTTTCGTGCCGCAGCCTTTGTCGCACAAGCCTCGCAACCGTGCGGGCGAGTTGCCTCCCGGTCTCCTGGGTCAGTTTTGGCCACACACGCGGCACAGGTTCCCGGCACCGAGTTGGTGACCGGGTTTTTGCGCCCACTGACTGCGATGTCTTCCTCATCGCGAATCACCTCCTTGGCGGGTCTGGATAACCTTCCGCTCAAATGGCGCATTAATGTGAGCAGTACCGGAACGTCGACGGGGAGTTGTGAATAAAGCTTCTCGGCCTTTGCCAGTGGTGCCACAAGATCAGTCTGGCTGCGGCGAAGGGAGCGATGGCGACCATTGGCAAGGGCAACGACAATGAAATCCCTGCCGCGGCTCGTGTGAGGTGACACAAGCTCAAGTTGCTGTCCGTAAAGGGCATGTCGCGGATCGGTGATCGTTACATGAGATATAAAGCGATCTACAACTGGTGTATTAGGTGATGTTTGGTGAGCCAACAATCGCCGATTCGATAATGGACCGTATAGTTCACAATGCCTATCACATCGAACTCACCGGCGAGTCACAGCGCAAGCGAAACACGCCGCCGCCACTCGGCAGCAGCGAGGCTTGAGAGTGCGCCAGCCTTTCGTCCGGCGTCGGGGCGCCTGCGGCGCCGGGTGCGCTTTGCCGACGCTGAACACGCGCGGCGGTTCTGCCTGATGATGGGCCAACCGCCGCGTGCGACCGCTTCTTGAAAACCGAGAAGGGCTCGCTTACGCTCGCAGCGGGCTGGCCAAAGCCAGCCTGCCAGTATCAACAGATAGGAGAACACACCCACGCATCAGTTCCGGGAGACACAGCGCGCTTCGCGCGGACCAGCACCGTCAAGTGCGTAGGAATCGCCGTCAAATGTCGCAGGAATCTCCGTCAAATGTCATAGGATTCGCCGTCAAGTGTTGTAGGAATCGCCGTCAAATGCGTAGGATTCCGCAGGCTATGACGTCAAAACAGGGTGACGGTCTCATCGCTCAGCGGGCGACCCCGACGATCGGATCGGCTCCAGACGCTCAAGTCGCGTAAAATCACGGGCGACCAGATGAAGGTATCTGTCGCCGGTGCCGCCGCAGAGGGTGTCGAGCGCATCGATGAGTTCATCGTCCTGCGGATGGGAGGCATCGAGAAAAACCCAGATCCGGGCCCGTCGCCCGTCATTGGCGGCCAAAAGCTGCTTGCCGGACGGCGTTCGGTGCATTTGAACAAATAGCGAGACGGTGCGTTCCCGCCCGACCTGTTGCAGCAGCGCCTCGGCCGCGTGTCTGCGTACCGGGCTTGCGTTTTCATCCACCAGATCGGCAAGCGAAATGGGGGGCGGGAGAAGCCCTTTCTCAACTGCTCTGTGCTCGACTGTCCGCTTCGATGTCGCGGCCCCTTCTTGCTCAAGACAGGCCTGCAGCAGTTCGATGGTCCAGGGCTCGGCTGTGCCTTGCGTGCCCAGTCGGTTATTGAGTACTTCTTCGGGAAATCGATCCACAAGCCGCTCCGTCTCTATAGTGTTTGAACGTGATAAAAGAAGATCGCAAAGTGAACGACGCTGGCGGTGCCGCTCAATGCAGAACAGTTGAACATCTTCGTTGGTGATTCGGGGGCCGCGCTGAGCAACGCCAGCCACTGCCCATGGTTTGTGCCTTGACGTTTTGCTCTACGGCCGGGTGGACGACATGAGGTTCATCGTGTCGCGAGACAGTTTGTTTGGTACCAAGTGTTTGGGAAGACGTTGTTCAAGCTGAGCGTCGAGGTGCCACCGCATGCTCTTCAACGCGTTGCCGGGCAGACCGGATTGGGCAGGGTCTTCACCAATTCACCAAGCAAGGGCGATTGCCACCGGCCTTCCTGGTGTCGCCAACCGGACGTGCCGTGAATGGACGGCGGACGGCTTTGCCACGTTGCAGACCGCTATAGTCGGCTACCGCAGGACGTCTCATTCAAAATCAATCTGATCATGCTTTGAAATTTCATGTACCAACTTTTGGACGCCGGATTCCCGTATTTGATCAACTCGCAATACTTGATCGCCCTTACCGAGAAATAGAAACCGACATAGTCGATCCACGTAAAGTCACTCGACCCGATTTCAATTCGATCCCCAATACGCTTCAATTGGCACGGTTTCTCCGTCTCAATGAGTTTGAAATGCCATAAAGCGGGGTAAGTGAATGGCGTCTGCTGTGCTGCATTATGCAGAACAGTTGAACATCTTGGTTGGTGATGGGCGGCCGAGCA
>CAWUFE020000001.1:0-774766 GCA_963921345.3 Rhizobiaceae bacterium
TCCTCGAAGATTTTGGCAATGGCATCGGCCTCTTCGGTCGACGAGCTTTGATTGCCCGAATGTTCAACCGGAAAATACCGAGACCTCTTCCGGACAGCGGTCCGGCCGAACAAATTTCCTGAAACTCACAACCCGCCACCGACTGCAGCTTGTCGTCGTAGAAGAGCTCTGAATTGAAGCGGCAAATGTCCGGATGCAGACGCCATGTTTCCTCAAGGAACAGCCCCTGGTTTTCTGCAATCGTTTTCGCGTCGCCCAGAACATGTTCGAGTGCGGAGACCCCTGTGCCGTCTGGATGTGTACCCTGTGTCGGCTGGTCAACTGTCGCGGGTCGCCAAGGAGGATCACGGCCTTCGCGCTTTGGGCGACCGCAAGTACATTGGCCAGTGACATCTGTGCCGCCTCGTCGATCACGAGCGCATCCAGAACCTCATGTGCATCGGCGCGCGACCAGAGAAAGTGGGTTGCCCCGGCCACCTGCGCCGTCCCTGACCCCCAGAGCCGCGCAGACACCCGCATTGTCGGTCACAAACTTCAGACGGTCCTGATCGGGTTCATGCTCCCCTGATTTCGGCTTCTGGATACAAATGAGGTCGACGTTCATCTCGCATGCGGCTTCCACGACCTTGTCGAGCAGACCCCGGATCACCTTGTGGCTGTTGGCCGTGATGCCGACTTTCTTTCCGCGTTTCACCAGTTCGCAGATCATGCGTGCTCCGGTGTACGACTTGCCAGTGCCTGGCGGACCCTGTATCGGAAGATCCCGTCCTCAAGTTCCCGGGCGATACGCAGCGCAGATTGCAGCGCGGTCTCGTCTGCCTTCCGGATCGGTTCTCCGCCAAGAGATGGCTTCCGCTTCAACAGCAGTGCCCGAGAGCTCCGATAAGCGCCTTCACCTTCGATTCCATGATCGGCGACATACTCCCCCAGGCGCATGAGAGCATCCGCTTGTTGCCTGGTGTCGAACATCTGATGCGCAAAAACTGCGTCAGGATGGATTCCTGCCGTGCCTTCGCTCTTCTTGATGTCTACCGTACGATCATCCACCGAAATCGCGACGGCCGTGCCGATTCTGTCACCGCCGTTCATCCGCAACGCCTCATCGCCTCTGAGGTCGGTATCCTGCTGAAGGGCTGAATATCGATGGACCGGGGTTCGTGCACCCGGTGGCGAAACGTCACCGACGAAGGTCAGTTGGGACAGCGCGGCCCGCTCATCGACAAGTTCTTCCGCAGACAGCGCCGAAAGACGGAAGAACTCCCACCAGGTTGCCTTGTCCTCGCGGCGATGCCAGTCGAGGATATTCGCAAGAATCCACCTGGCGTGCTGCTCGCCCGTGCGTTCTTCGATATCCACTGGAACATCCGCCGTGAGACGCTCAACAAGCGCTTGCACGGCCGCTTGGCGCTCCGTCAGTTTCTCGCTCGGTTCCCGGTCAGTGGGTAACGGTCGCGCAACAGGCTTGCCGGCATCGACCAGTTCCTGCCGGCGCTCTTCAAGCCAGTCACGCAGTGCAATACTCGAAGTGCAGTCTTCGCTATTATACGACTGCACTGTCGCACGCACCTCACTGTTTATGGCGTCAATGTCGCCAAGCTCCAATCCGGCATGAAGCCTTGCCAAGGCGACATTGGCATCGGGCAGACCGGTATCGCGCTCAAACCCGTAGAGCGGCTCCAGTTTCTTGATCGAGTAACTCTCCACTCCAGCGCGCAAGCTGTTGCGTACGATGCTGTAAAGATCGACAAAAAGATTGCTGCGCAGGAAGTCGTCGATGTCGTGTTCCCGGGTCGCATATCGCCCCATAAGCCGTTTCAGCGCGGCGGGTTCGTAGGATGCGTAATGATAGATGTGCAAGTCCGGATATCGCTCTCGGCGTTCGTTCACAAAATCCACGAAACGCTCGAAGACGGCTTTCTCGCCTTTTCGGTCAAAGGCCCAGTCGGCCACGTAGTTCCAGGCACCGCTCTCGTCTCGGAAGATGTAGCCGAACAGATATTCGAGGCCGTCTCGCCAACGAAAGCATCGCTTTCGATATCGAAGTAGATGTCCCCCTCGGACGATTCAGGCAGCAAGCACAGGCCGATATCCTCAACGACCGGCAGTAACTCATATCGGACCTCTCCGGCCTCCCGGCTCTCGACCTGAATGCGCGCCTGCTCCCGAGCCTTTTCGTACGACTGCGCAGAACCCTTCTTCGGAACCCAGTGCATAGGCGTCGGCATCGCTGCCAAGGCAGCCGTCGTTGTGATTGCGTTGTCATGAAGCTCGGCGGTCTGGTTCTTGCTGATTCCGGCCACCAGGCAAAGATGATCGTCTGCGCGCCGCCGCGCATCGCACCGGGTACGCCATCTGCAGATATCGCAGTGCTGTTTCGGCTCGGGATAATGAATGCACCGTGCAGCCAACCCCGTTGCCGCATCGGCAGCGGCCTTCGCTCTTCGAAAATACGCGGCATAGTCCGCAAACCGAAACGCCTGCGGTTCGAAGTCGGACCAGGGAGCAACCACATGGACGTAGTCTGGGGCAACGCCCTGCGCCTTCTCCAATAGGTCGGCCGTAAAGACAGAGTTGAAGGACCGAGCCGGCTTTGGTCTCGCGGGCGAGCTTGGTGTCGATGATCTCGTAGGACCAGGTGCCAAGATTGCTGGGTTTCCCGACACGCCTCAGAATGTCGGCCCGACCGACCCACCTGCCATGCTCGAGGGCGGCCTGGACAATAATCTCGGCACCAGCGTCCATCGCAGCAAACGGTCTCGGCGACAGCCGCAGGCGTAATGTCGACCCCGTCAATACGGACAGTTGTCAGACCCTGGGCCTGAAGGTGACCAATGAATGCCCTTTCGTGCCGATCACCGCGCTCAACGCAGCATCTCCAGAAGCGGGTCCCAACGCCTCGGCCTCGCAAGCGCACCCTCCGCAACCTGCAGATCCAACTCTGTCAGGTACCCGCAATTCAGATGGCCCACAAGATCAGACGCGCTATGGACGATCTGGTCGCCGTGCTTTCTCATGGCCGTGCACCCGAGAGCCGTTCGGATAAAGGGTTCAGTTCGGTAGTCCCTGCAAGGTCATACCAGGACATGTTGAAATTCATCGGGAATTCAGCACCGCTTTGCGGCCTGCGGCTTGGCGGTGAAGCATTCGTCAATTTTGCAGGTGTGCATGGCGATACGTTTGAATTACCTTGATTTTTCGGCGGATCTAGACAATATGGCACCATGTGTGGAGTTCCTTGTCAATCTCTCTCGACACTCTCTCGCCTCCGAATAGCCGAACCGGACACCCTGCTGTTGTTTCCCACCGCGGCGAAAAGACGACCTCGCGATCGGCAAAGAGGTCGCGGAACAGGGCGATCTTTTCGGCCGATGATGACGCGTTCGTCACCGGCGCATCGCCGAAATCGGTCCGCCGGACAACTTCGTGGCCATCGGCGAGCGGGCTCTGTTCGAGGGCTTCCAGTTTCCCGCTGGAGCGTCAATCGCTCGGCATCCAGCGCGGCAAGGCGTTGCCGAATGCGTGCGATTTGCGCTTCTGCCTCGTTCGGGTTCGTCAAGTTCGATCTCCGTGCAAACGGCATGGTTCCGTGACACACCATCATAGAGCCGGGACCGCCTGAATTTAAGATGGTCCGGCAAGAAGCGCGAAGGACCCGGACTCGACCGTTGGGCGGGCCTTTCGTGTCCGAAAGAGACGAGGCTTGCGAGCGCGCTTCGCGGGTTGGCAGGTGCGTGTCCGAACACGCCATGGTCACGGCGGAAATCGGCCACGGGCAGATCCGGTGCCTGACGCGTGTTTAACGGGCTGTTCATACGCGTTGCAAGAAGCGTTAAACGGGATTGTAACCGCACCGGATTTAACGCTGGGCGTGGCGGGATTTCTTCGGTGGTACAGGCATGTGGTCGAACTCCTGGGCGGCATGTGGTGGATTCCGCAGCAACGACCGACGCGCGGCTGTGGCGAGGAATGTCCACCCATGGATAAGGCCGTGGCACCGGTGCCGCAGACCTCACGCCTCCGGACATCGATGACATCGCTCACGGATTACAGCGCCAGTTCCCGCCCCGAATTGTGGTCGTGCAGCACGCCGCTCGCCGAACGCACCACCGGGGCGATCTCGCCCAGGTCCTTCAGCAACTGATATTTCAGGAAACCGTTGGAGCCAGGGCGCGTTCCGGCAACGCGGTACCGCATGCGCCGTACCACACCCGCCCCGGCAAGGGCCTTCAGGTAGCGTTGCAGGTTGTGGGCGGCGTTGCATTCCGCTCCCCGCGCGCTGGCGACCAGCAGGTCGGTGACCGTGAAGGTGCGCTGGATGCGCATCGCCGTCCAGGCGCGCTGGCGCAGCGTGTCGGCCATCGGACGGCGCACACACTCGAGGGGTGCGTTCGGCCCGGAGGTGATCGCGGCACCGGACGCGACCGCCCTATCTCCGTCCAGGGTGAGCCTGTAACGCCCGATATCGACGCGTTCGACAAGGCCCTTGCGGATCAGGAACGAGGCTGCCCTGCTTACCTGAACACGGTGGAGGTTCAGTTCGCCGCTGAGTACCGGCAACGTCTTGCATGTGCCGGGCGGCAGAGCGTAAAGCACCCGCGTCTGGTGGGTTGCGACAACCATCTCCGGCGGCTCAACCGCCATCAATGCGCCTGCGGCACGTGAACGGCCTGACCGGTGCGCCGGTCATTGACCAGAAGTTCGCCGGACATGTCGGCCATGGTCAGGCCATCAACGCCCGGCGAGGCGCGGAAGCCGAAACGCTCGATCGAAACGATCGCCTCGCGGACTTCCCGGTTGAAGCCGCCCGTCACACGGGTGACGAATTCCGTCAGGTCAGGCGCGACCTTGACCTCGCACTGTTCGTCCATGAACCGCTGCACATCGGCCCGGTCCGAGGGCTCGAAGCGCACATGGCGGCAGATGCGGCTCATGGTCTGGGGAAAACGGCTCAGATTGTCGCGGATGCGGCCCATGCCGACCAGGATGAACGGCACCTCGCAGACATCCGAAAGATCGCGCACCGTGTCCACCAGCTTGCCCCTGGCGCTGATATGGTCGGCCTCGTCGATGACCACGGCAAAGTCGCGGGTTGCGAGGTCGGCCCCATGCGCCCGCTCGCCCAGCGCCTGCAGCACCGCGCCGAAGCGCTTCTCGTAACCGTGCGGCGGGTCGATGCGCATCGCCTTCAAAAGCTCGCCCAGCATCCAGTAGGGCGACCATTCCACCTTGGCCCGCAGATAGACGCAAATGTTGTCGGCGGCCCAGCGGCTCAGGATCGTGGTCTTGCCGAGCCCCGGCGGCCCGTCGACCACGACCAGGCGGCATTCCGACGCGCCGCGCGCCTCCAGCGCTTCCAGCGCACCCATGAAGCGCCGGTAGTTTTCGGTCTTGACGAAGGTCGGTCTCATGGTGAATTTCCCTTTCCGGTCGGTTTGCGTTCGGATGAACCGGCGGCGGTCGTCAACAGCAGGTCCTTCAGGTCTTCGAGCCTGCCGCCTTTCAGCTCGAAGAGTTCCCTTGCCGATGGCGAGTTGAAGAGTTGCACCAGCAAGCGGCGCTGGTTGGCCGTCATGTCGCCGGGATGGGCAATGCAGTGATCGGCCAGTTCATACTGATCGGCAGGCACTTGTTTCCGCGCCCGCTTCGGGTCCACATCGGCGATGGTCGCGACCCGGTCTCCGGCCTGCGGCGTCACGGTCTCGCAAGGCCGGCACTCCGGTGCCGGAAACGCCAACGGCACGGCTGCCGCGTGGTTGATCGTGAGCGCCGGACTGGCCTCTTCGAGGGCTTCGCGCCGATGCGCCTCGATGCGCTTGAGCCGACCCTTGGCGCGACGCTCCACGGCGCTGTCGCGCATGGTCTTCGGCACATAGGCGTGCTTGTTGTTGAAGAAGCAGGCCACACAGATCAGCGCCCCTGCAACCGGCGCGCCGTTCTCATGCTCCAGCCTGCGCACCCAAACCTTCGAGGCATCGAAGATGTCATAGCCGACAAGCACCTCCATGCCGTGAAAGGGCTCAAGCCGCGCGTCGAAATAGTGGTTGGTGTTGAACGAGACCTGGCCGCGATGCACCTTGCGGCGCTCGACCGGGCGAAACAGGTCATCGGCCTCGTGCGCCGTGAGCGGCACCGGCTCGAAGCCGCGCCTGCCGAAATCGGCCCACACCTCGTTCGGCGTCGCCTTGCGATGACGCCGGGTGAGCGGGTTGAACACACGCAGGTTGTTATGCACCCTGTCATTGTAGGCGGCAATCGCTCCTTCCGCCGCATCCTTGAATTCGGCAAAGGTCGGCAGCGTCGGCGACGCGCCGAATTGCCGGATTTCCCTGTCTATCCTGCGGTCGACCAGCCGCCGCGCCTCGCGGTCCATGTCGGCGCCCATATAGGTGGGCAGGTCCTTCGCCAGCCGGTTCCAGACCGTGCCGTGGACCCGCTCGATCAGGCCGCGCGCCTGCGAATTATAGGGCAGCGAATGGGTGGTGGTAATTCCGAGCCGTGCGCACAGCCCCAGCGTGGCGTGGTCGATCTGCCGGTTGCGATAACCCGGACCCCGGTCGCTGTAGAAGATCGCCGGAATGCCGTGGCTCTCGCAGGCGCGCCGCAGCGCCTCGGCGACCACCACGGTGTCTTCGGCCAGGCCGACGCTCCAGCCGACGATCTTGCGCGTCACCACGTCGAGCACCGTGGTGATCTCGGGCCGGAACGGGCGATGGTGGACCGGGTGCTCGACCAGCGCGTCGAAGGTCTTGCCGTCGGCGGTGTAGATCGTCGTCGGATCGAGACCGTCAAGCGTACGCGTGACGAACCCAAGCCGTGCCTTCAGCGCCAGCCGTCCCTCGCGGCCCCGGTGGGCGTCGAGAAAGCGCGACGTGCCCTGAAGCGCCTTCAGCGCCCGCCTGGCCTGGTCGTAGCTCGGAACGAAGGCATCCGGCGGCAGTGACGCTGCGTATTTCTCCAGCGCATGACCGATGGAGATCTTCGCCGGCGTGCAATAGAAGCGCAGGAACCCGGTCAGCCATTCCGGATGATCCTGCCTGCGGCGCGTCACCGCCGGGGCGAGAGCAACGGTGCCGCCTGCCTCATGGGCTTCCAGCCAGTTGTAGACGCCGCGCAGGGACAGCCCCCTGCCGCGATCCCACTTGCCGCGATCCCCCTTGCCGCGATCCCCCTTGCCGCGATCCCCATTGCGGCGATCATTGGCATCGCAGGCAGCCTTCAGCAGTTCCGGCGCAAGCACGCGCTGGTCGTTGCGCCCCTTTTCGACGCAGTGCAGGTCCCAAGCGACATCCTCGACCAGCGCCAGGATGGCCTTGCGGCGGCTGACGTTGCCCGTGAAGACGCGCCGGTCGACCTCGCGCAGGACCACCGCACGGGCCTCCATGACGCGGCGCTGGCGGGCGCTGAGCGCCGTGGCGGACCTTGCTCCCGCCGGACCGCCGGTAGGATCGCGCTTGGCGGCCTGCGGTTCGGCGCCCCTTGCATCCTGCCGGCGTCGATAGTCGTCCTGCGCGGCTTCGGGAAGGCAAGTCACATGGTATTCCCAACCGCCGCCCGAGCCCTTGCGCCTTCTGGCCTTGCCCGAGCCGGCCTGCTGCCAACCCTCGAGCCTGGCCATGATGTTGAGGCGACGCTTCGTCGTCGGCAAACCCGCCAGACGGAGACCGGCCAGTTCCGCCGACGTCCTGTATTCGTGATCCGCCCAAGTCCAGGCAGGAGACACTGCGGCAGATACGGCTGGCGGCGGCAGGGTCAAGTCCAGATCACGATGCAGGTCAGCCATCAGGCCACTCCCGTCTTGCGCGGATCGCAAAGGCGCTTAAATGCCTCGAGAAGCCCGGCGGGATCATCCGCATCAGGCACACCCGAGCCCCGAAGCGCACGGTCGCATTCACCGATGCGTGCGCGGAACAGTCAAGTTCGAAGGGGGCGGTTTTGGCGGAATTCGCCGGAATGTTGGCGCGGTGCCTGGAGGCCATGACGGCTTTGGCATTTTCGTGGCCCTTGAAGAGGATCTTTGGCATTGGCATTGGCAATCCGAAGGCAGACGGTATTGAGCATGTAGCACTCGTCCTTGGTCACGATCTGCGCAAGGCGCAGGATTTGGTCAAGATCAATCGTGGCCATTGTGCCAATAGTGATACTGGCAATCTGGCCAACAGGCAAGACCTTCATTGCCTCATGGCCAGTCTTTTGGCAGTTTGGCCAACATGAACCGGAAGCAACTGACGGACCTCATAGATAGACGCCTGGTCGCCTTGGGGCTGTCAGCCTCCGAGGCATCGATCAAGGCAGTGGGAAATCACTACCTCATTCGAAACATTCGGCGGCGAGGCGGAATGCCTTCGGTCGAAAACCTGCAATCGCTTTGCGGTGCCCTCGGCCTCGAGTTCTACATAGGCCTGCCTCGGCAAGGTGGTGATTTGGCCAACGCTGCACCGGACTGGACAGTCATGGGCACCTTGGAGGCCCCGCATCGTGGCATTGAACGCTGCAATGGCTGGGGCTGGGGCAAGGACGTGCCGAAGCACGAGCCTCTGCCACTTCCTCAAACGGTCGGCGACAAGGATGCCTTCTGGGTGACGGCGACAGGCAATTCGATGGCGCCCGAAGGCATCAAGAGCGGCTGGCTTTGCCTCGTCTCGCCGGCCGCCCAACCGGTGCCGGGCGACCGGATATGGATCCGCGACACAAGTGGCGCGGCATCAATCAAGCGGCTTGTCTCGATCAGGGACGACGGCACGCTTCACCTGCGCAACTGGAGGGCCAGGCCGGCCGGCCAACCGCAGGGTTTCGAAGAGAAGCGGTTTCCAGCCGACATCGAACGCGTGCACCCGGTGGTCGCGGTGTTCAGGGGCAAGCCGCGCGGCGAGCACTTCGAGCATGTGCCCGATCCGGGAGCGCCTGCCTCACCGCCGGCCGCGGCAACGCCGGAACTGATCGCCGTGCTTGGCCTGCCGGAGGGCGCGAGCATGGCGGATGCCGTAAGCACCATCGAGATGCGCCTGAAGGATGCGGGCGGCGACAGCGATGTTGCGGCGGCGATATCGGCACAGATGGAGGCGCTGCGCTCGGAACTGAAGGCCGAAATAGCCGATGCGAAGTTCGCGGTATATGAAGGCT
This sequence comes from Rhizobiaceae bacterium, assembly GCA_963921345.3. GTDB lineage: Bacteria > Pseudomonadota > Alphaproteobacteria > Rhizobiales > Rhizobiaceae > Hoeflea_A. Next base: position 9,121 of record CAWUFE020000001.1, read on the forward strand.
TGGCGGACGCCTCGGCGCTGGCGGGCGATGAAACCGACCCGCCGGAGGCGCAACCGGTTGCCGTGGCCGAATTGGCCTCTGTCGCCGGCGGCGGGGCGACGTTCCTTTCCGAAGAAGTTACAGGGCGGGTGTGGTTCCGCCGCGCATGGCTCGACGAAAACGGCCTCGACGCGGAGCACTGCGCGGTCATCGGAGTGATGGGAGATGCCATGGAACCGACGCTGATGGACGGCGCGAAAATCCTGATCGACCGAACGCAAACGGAACGGCGGGCGGGCGATATCTTCGTGATCCGGGTACCGGCCGGCCTCGTGGTCAGGCGCGCCGGCGAGGACGCCAGGGGCAAGGCGCTGATGCTGAGCGACAATCCATCATCGCAGACGACAACCTGGCCCGACGATGCGCAGATCCTCGGCCGGGTGGTGTGGACGGCCAGGATGCTTGTTGGGAAGTAGGCGAATACCCCACCCCTTCGTACAGTCAGGCGGCGGGAGCAATGCAACCGTAAATCGAGTCCCACTTCTTTCTGCGCCTTTAACGATTTCAGATTGAGCAAGTAACTGATTTTGTGGTTGAAATCGCGAACTGGGACTCCCCGCAGAAGTGGGACCCGCTTGGTCCCACTTCGCCCCGACAAGTGGGACTCCCTTGCCCCGGGCAAATGAACGGCCGGGAAGCCTCAAGCCCTTGTTTTCCAGGAGCGAGCGAGCCATCAAAACTCTCTCGTTTTTTCTCGTTTTCATATCATTTGTGCCAGAAAACGTGCCGGATTTTCTCATTTTTCTCATTCTTGTGCCAAAGAAATATTGTTGCGTGTGCGCTCTATCCGACTGAAATGCAAAGACATTTCCGAGGATTCCCCCGAAAACCGTTTGTGCAGAATGAGAGGACCCCCCATAGGATCCTCTCCCTGGCCAGCATCTCCACCACTTCGAAGCTGCGATTGGTGAAATACATGTCGGCGCCGCGTTCCATGCAGTCGACGGCATGGCGCATGATCTCGTCTTTGGTGGCGAACTGACCCCAGTTCATCGCCGTGCCGGCGAAATGCGTCGGAGCCAGTTCGCGCACCAGCTCGAGCTGGGTGTCCCAGACGGTCAGCGTGTCGATGCCGGCCTCGACGCAGGCGCGGATCTCGGCCCCGTTGGCCGGGTTGCACATGGTTAGCCGCGTCTGCGATCCCTTCAGAGCCTTGAGATCGGCAACGGTAAAGTTGCGCTCCGCCGGCCGCCGGCCGAAGGTGTAGATGGTCTTCATCGTTTGCTCCCCTGCTTGCTCAGCTTTTGGTCCAGAGTTGGAGGCGCCGCGCCTTGATCTGTGCGTCGCCCTCCGCAGTGCCGTCGTGGAAGGTGCGGAACCATTTGTCCCACGGCGTTTCCCAGGTGCCGTAATTGCAGTCGAAGAACTTGTGGTGCAGCTGGTGGAAGAAATCGCCCAGCTCGATGCCGTCCCTGCCGCCGATTTTGAGCTTTTCGAACCCGGCATGCGAGGTCGGCGCACCGATGCCGTGATGGAAAAGCAGGAAGATCACATGCACCGGATGAGCCGGCAGCAGGAAGAAGATCACCGTGTCGAACATCAGGAAGAAGCTCTCGACCGGATGCATGGCGAGCCCCGACCAGGGGCCGGTGTTGATGTTCTTGTGATGCCAGGCGTGGATCCAGGTGTAGAGCCGGCCGACATGCAGCAGGCGATGCAGCCAGTAGAAGTGAAATCCGGCCCAGACCGGCACCAGCACGATCAGGACGATGAACCAGAGCGGATGGCTGTCGAAGCTGATCATGGTGGCCCAGCCATTGGCGTAGGCCCACCACATCAGGCACTCCCAGAAGGTCCAAAACTGCAGGGCGACGAAGGACCAGAGCATGTTGTCCCAGACCTGGCTCCTGAAATGGAAGACCTTCGAACCCTTGATCATCGGCCGCAGGTCATAGCGATAGTCGTCGCCCTGCAGCTTGAACCGCAACAGGATCAGATGCAGGCCACCGGCAACGCCGGTCAGGATGACGAAGTTGCGCAGCCAGACCTCGAACACCCAGCCGAACTGAACGGTCTTCGCCCGCTCGATATCCGGCGTGAACCACAGCCAGGTGACGATCGCCGCCAGCAGCATTAAGCAGCGCATGGCCACTGGATTCCAGCTTTTCAGGAGCCACAACACGGAGGCCAGGGGCCTCAGCGGCCACTCCCAGTAGGGGGCGAGCCGCAACGGCAATGCCGGCGTGTAATTCCAGACCTTGCGCTGCGGCCGCTTGGCCGCCTGGACGGTATCGCTCATCGATGTCTCCGGAACTTGAAATCGCCGCGGCACCCCAGCGGCTTTCGTTCCACAACATTATCGCATTCGAAAATCGCGAAAAACGCCTGAAATTTATGGCCTGCTATAAGGTTTTTTTATTGTGAGATTCTCGCGAGCCGCGCTGGCGTCGCTCCTGCTGCCATGCGCGGAGGATCGGAGACTAGCCGTCGGCCTCTCGCCGGCTTCGACCCTGTCATCAGGCGTTCCTGTCGCCCTGGGTCCAGTAGCGAATTCAAAGGCTACCGCCAGGATCCCGGCTGCGAGAGACAGAATCGCGACAAGATTTTCCGCCGGCATCAATGGCGCGGGAACCAGCAACAGCACGCCGATGACGAGATAGGCCGCCCGCTTGCCGGTGCCCAGCTCGGCGCGAAAATATCCGGCGAGGCAGGCGGAAACCAGCCAGACCCCAAGGCCGGCCCGGGCGATTGCCAGCACGATGGCAAGGGCATCCGCCTGAAGGATGAGGGCGGGGGCAAACACGAACACAAACGGGATGATATAGGCGGACCAGGCAAACCGCATGGCTTCGAACGCCGTTGCCGTCGGGCGTGAATCGGCTATCACCGCCGCGGCGAAAGCGGCGATGGCGACGGGCGGCGTCACCATCGACATCATGCCGAAATAGAGAACGAACAGATGCGCCGCCAGCTGCGGCACGCCCAGCTCGATCAATGCCGGCGCCACCAGAGTGGCCAGCAGGATGTAGACGCCGACCGTCGGCATGCCCATGCCGAGAATGATCGACACGACCGCCGACAGCATCAGCAGCACGACGAGGTTGCCGCCGGCGACGTCGACCAGCCACAGGGTCAGGGCAAATCCCAGCGAGGTGATGTTGAGAACGCCTATGATGAGCCCCGCCGCGGCGCCGATCAGAACGATGTTGACGACGGTCCGGCCGGTGCCGATCAGAATGCCCGCGAGATCGGTGAGGCGCAGCCGCTGTTGCGCATAGCCGATCAGCAAACCGATCGCCAGCAGCGAGACGCAAGCCCAAAGTGCAGCGTTTTCAGGCCTTTGATTGAACTGGAACAGCGCCGCGATCAGGACGGCGAATGGCACCAGAAACAGCCAGCCGCGGGCGAACACCCTACCGGCCTTCGGGATTTCGCTCTCGTCGACCCGGGATACGCCATTGCGGGCCGCCAGCAGATCGGCCTGAATGAACACCGCCAGGTAGTAGAGGATCGCCGGAACCAGCGCCGCGACGACCACCTGCGCATAGGCGATTTGCAGCATCTCGGCCATCAGGAACGCCGCGGCGCCCATGACAGGCGGCATCAGCTGCCCGCCGGTCGAGGCGACCGCCTCGATGGCCGCCGCGGTGCGGGCGCGAAAACCGCCCGCCTTCATCAGCGGAATGGTGATGACACCGGTGGAGGCGACATTGGAAACTGCGCTTCCGGAAATCGAGCCGAACAGGCTCGACGCGGTGACGGCGATTTTCGCCGAACCGCCGCGAAATCGCCCCATCGATGCCAGCGACAGGTCGGTGAAGAACGCGCCGCCGCCGGATTTGGTCAACAGGTTGCCGAAGAGGACGAAAGCAACCACGATGGTCGCCGAAACCAGCAAGGGCAGGCCGAGCATGCCGTTGCTGTCGATGGCGAGATAAACCGTCAGCCGATCGAGGGCGACCCGGCGCCCCTGAAGATCGCCCGGCACCAGGTGACCCCACAGCGCGTAAAGCAGGAAAAACAGCACGACCAGGGCGAGGAAGTTCCCGGCCGTTCGGCGCAAACCCTCGAGCACCAAGACAATGAGAATGCCGCCGGCAATCGTCGCATCCGGCGGCCTGGCATGGAGTTCCTCGAATATCCGCGGGTATTCGACGGCGACATAGATCGCGCACAGGAAGCCCAGCAGCGCGGCGGCGAGATCATAGGCCGGGACCCGCTCGCGAGCAGCGGCACCCCTGCCCGATGCGGGGTAGAGAAGGAAGGAGAGCGGCAGCGCCAGGGCGACGATCAGGGCCAGAACCTGTTCGGTGAAGAGGTTCAGCCCCGCCGTCCGAAACAGGTCGAGTCCCCAGGCAATCGACAGGAGGGGAATGAGCATCGCCAACGCATTGGCGATGCGATCCGTCGCTATCTTCGACACCGGCGCAATCCCGCCGCTTTACCGGCCGATGCCCATTTCCTCATAAAATTTTGCCGCGCCGGCATGCAGCGGAATGCCGATATCCGGTGCCATGCCGTCGGGATCGAAGCCGCTGAACGCCTTGTGCGATGCCACCAGCATGTCCTTGTTGGCGTGCAGGGCCTTGACGACCTCGTAGACGACGTCGTCGGGCGTGCTTTCGCTGGCGACGAGAATGAAGGGGGCGGCGAACACCCCGGTGGGTTCGGTCATGCCCGGGCGGGCCGGAGAGGGATCGACCACTTCGACAAAACTCGCCGGGACGATGTCGGACAGGACGCTTCTCGCCTCCGGTGTGTCGGCGATCGGAAGCCAGCGGATGCCGCCGACCGCGGCGGCGGCCTGCTTCACCTTGCCGGACGTGACGGAGAAGCTCCCGGCATCGACCTTGCCGGCGATGAAATCCTCGACGCCGCGCACGCCGTTGGGCACCGGAACGCCCTCGACATCGTCGAACGTCAGGCCCCCGGTCGCCAGGATCGCCCGACCGATCAGCGCCAGGTTCTTCTGCTTGGTGAATTCCGTCGACACCCTCTTGCCCTTGAGGTCGGCGATCGACTTGATGGGCGAATCCTCCCGCACGAAAAACCCGACATTGAGGTTGAACACCGCGGCGGCCATCTTGGCGCCCGGCTGCGGCCGGTCCTTGAACATGGCCTTGCCGGATTGCGCGAAGGCCAGGGGCACGGCGTTGGAGATGGAAAATTCGAGCTCGCCGCTGCTCACCAGCGGAAGGGTGACGACCGGACCGCCCTGCGGAATCACCCGTGCTTGCAGATCGGTATCTTCCGACACCACCTTGGCGATGGCGGCGGCCGTCGCATAGGCGACCGATCCCTGGGGATTGCTGCCGATGCCGACGGTCTGGGCGAGCGCGGAAACGCCGCCGGCGGCGGTTGCCAATGTCAACGCGGCTGCGACCGCGCAGATTTTGGTGCTTTTCATGTCCTGTTCCTCCCTGTTCGCCGGGCACCCCCGGCCGTGCTTACCCTCACAAATGGATGACCATGAGGTCGTGCGCCAATCTCAGCGGACCGTCATAGGCCTCGCGAATGTCGCCGGCGATTTCGTCCATCAGATGCGGCCCCATCATGTCGACGGGCATGTGCTTGGCGGCCAACCGGCGAACGATCGGGTTGGTGGTGTCCCAATGGCCGAAATGGGTCGCCACCAGGCTTTTCACGCCGGCATCGCGGGCGATGACCCCCAATTGCCTCGGACTGGTATGCGAATAGGTTCCGATGCCGGCCTTGGAGCGGAACTCGATGGCCGCTTCCGGAAACGTCGCTTCGTGAATGAGCAGGTCGGCATCGCGCGCCAGTTCGAGCATGGATTCGCATGGCGCGGTGTCGCCGCTGAAGGCGATCACCTTGCCTTCCGCCTCCAGGCGCAGTCCGAAGCACTTGGAGATTTCCTGCGGAATGTGATCCACCAGATCGGCATACACCCGGATCGCGTCGTCCTCGTAAATCAGGCCGGGCTCCATCAGGCGAATATCGGGGCGCAGGACGACGGCGTTTTCCTGGCGCTGGGGATACTGGATCCGGGCCCTGATGTCGTCGGCATAGGCGCCGTCCTCGAACAGATGATCGACGAATTCGCGCGTTCCGGGCGGGCCGAGCACGATCGGCGCGGTCTGGCGGTTCGCCATCCAGCTGGCGATCACGAAAACCGGAAAGTCGGCAATATGATCGAAATGCAGGTGGCTGAGGAAAACCGCCTTGACGGTCGTCGGGTCGATGTTCGCCTTGACCATCTGCCGCGAGGCGCCGGAACCGCAATCGAGCAGATAGGTCCTGTCGCCGACGGTGACCGCGATGGACGAATGCCCCCGGTCCGGATCAAGAAGCGCCGCGCCGGTTCCCAGCATCGTTATTTTCATCGATTCTTTCGCTCCAGGGCTTGCTTATATGTGCATTTAATCATAATATGCACATAATATACCATCGGGACATATCCCGGTCAACCAAGGGCGGACAATGGCGATGACGACCGACCGATCCACCGGGATTTCAAGCGACGAAAAAGAGGAGGTTTTCCGGGTTACCGACTTCCCCATGCATTATTTCGCGGCCATCCAGCGGCAGAACTTCGCCAATATGAGCCGGATCATGGCGCGCATCGGCATCACGCCCCTGGAGTGGCGTGTTCTTGCCGTTCTGGGGGAACGCGACAGCCAGACGATCAACGAAATCACCGCGATCGTCGTCGAAGACAGGTCGAAGGTCAGCCGGGTCATCAGCAAGATGACCACCAGCGGCATGGTCGTGCGCGACACGGCCAGCGCCGACAACCGGCGCGCTGCGGTCAGGCTGACCGAAACGGGAACCGCCAAACTGCAGGAAGCGCTCGTCCTCGTCAGGCACGTCTACGCCCGCAATCTCGACGGGCTGACGGAGGATGAACTGGCCCTGCTGATGAAACTGCTGCGCCGGATCAAGGACAACGTCTTTCGGATCGAGGCCTATCAGTAGGGCGGCGTTGTTGCCGAGCGCGCTTTCAAACCGACATCCATCATGGAATTGGACGCGACGATTTCGAGAAATCGCCTATTGTAGGCTGGCCAACCCCGGAGAACTCGCAATGAAACTGGTCAGCGGCGGACAAACCGGTGTCGATACGGCGGCACTCGAATACGCGCTCAGGCACGGCCTGCCCTATGGCGGCTGGGTGCCGAAGGGGCGGACGAACGAAAATGGCGTCATTTCCGCCAAGTATCTCGGGCTGACCGAAGCGCCCGACAGCATTCCCGCGACACGGACTCGGCTGAACGTCGAACATTCCGACGCGACGCTGATCCTGTCGGACGGTTCCGAAAGCCCGGGCACGGCCATCACCGCGCAATTCGCCTCGGAGCTGGACAAACCCTGCAAGATCGTCGCGCTCGGCGATGACCTGCCTGCCGGCGTCCCGGACGTCAGAAAGTGGATCGAGTCGACCCGCCCCTCCATCCTGAACGTCGCCGGTCCGAGGGAAAGCGAGGCGCCGGGCATCCAGGAAAAGGCCGGCCGATTTCTGGAGATGGCACTCGATTGCTAGAGCCATCCCGCCCCAGCCTCTGTCATCCGTTCATATGACAGAAATCCTCGACAATTGCTGCGACCCTTGATGCAACAAGGGAGGAATGCATGCGCAGTCTTTTTGCAGCCTTGCTTGCGGGTGCCGTCAGCCTGACGGCGGCCGCGCAGGCAACCGAAATCAAGCTTTCGCACTTCATGTCGCCGCAACATCCGTTCCATCCGATGATCTTCGAATGGTGGGGCGGCAAGGTCAGCGACGCCACCGGAGGCGAGGTCACGGTGCGGATCTTTCCGGCCGGCGAACTCGGCCAGGGGCCGCTGGAACAATATAGCCGCGCCATCGACGGGGTCGCCGACGTCGCCTTCGTCGTCCAGGGCTACACGCCTGGCAATCCGTTTCCGCTGTCGCTGATCGCCGAGCAGCCGGGCGCCATCAAGGACCCGATGAAGGCGACCGAGGCGATGAACCGGGCGCAGGACCTGTTCGCCGACGAATACAAGCGGGTGAAGCTTCTGGCCACCTGGGCGATGCCGCCGGCGGTTCTGTTTACCCGCGAAAAGCCGGTGCAGTCGATCGACGACGTCCAGGGCATGAAGATCCGCGCCGGCTCCAAGGAAGCGGGCAAGCTGATCGAAGCCTGGGGCGCCACGCCCATTTTCATGCCGGTGACCGAAATCTACACGGCCATGCAGACCGGCGTGGTCGACGCGGTTCTGATCAACGCCTCCGGGGCTGCCGCCTTCAAGCTGACCGAGGTCTCCCGCTACATGATCAGCGGCTTCGACAGCCTGCCGGCCGTGTTCACGCTGGTGATGAATCGCGACACCTTTGCCGGTCTTTCCGATGCCGAAAAGACGGCGCTGGATTCGGTATCGGGCGCTGCCCTCGAGGCCCATGCCGGCGAGGTCGGCAACCGCATGACGCTCGGATCGATCAAGGCGTTCCTGGACACCGACGGGCGCAGCGAGATCCGACTGTCGCCGGAGGCCGCCGCCCCGTTCAACGAAGCCGCGGCCGGCGTGCTGGAAGCGGCCGTGTCCAAGCTGGAGGGCGACGGGCTGCCGGCCCGCCAGGTCCTGGCGAAGATGCGCGGCGAGTAGAGACGCTTGCCCGTCGAAGCGATCGACCGCATGGTGCGCAGCATCTCGCTGCGCCTGGCACAGGCCGCCTGCGGCCTGCTGCTCGCGATCACGCTGCTGACCGCTGTCGACACCGCCCTGCGCTATCTCCTCGGACGTCCGATCAGCGGCAGCAACGAGATGATCGAGATCATGCTGTCCTTCCTGATCATGCTGTCGATCCCCTATTGCACGGTCGAACGGGCGCATATCCGGGTCGACCTGCTGAGCGGGGCGCTGGGTGCCGCCGGGCGCCGCCTGGCCGACCTGCTGACCGGCGCCATCGGCATCGTCACTCTGGCATTTCTCAGTCGCCGGGCCTGGCGCAAGGCGGTCGACGCCTGGACCTATGACGACGCGACGATCCTGCTGGGTTTCCCGCAATGGCCGCTCTACGGCACCATCTGCCTGTCCATGGCCGCATTCGCCGCCATCCTGTTGTGGCAAACGTTGCGCTCGGGCTTGGGAGAGGCACATGACTGAGACCGGCGCCGGCATCGTCGGCATGGCCGCCCTGCTCGGTCTGCTCGCCCTGCGCATGCCAGTCGGCCTCAGTCTTCTGGCGGTCGGTTTCGCCGGCATCGCCACGCTGAACGGGCTGAACGCCGCAACCGCGACCATGGCCTCCACGGCCCAGACGCTCAGCTCCAGCTATCTGCTGGTGATCGTGCCGCTGTTCGTGCTGATGGGCAATGTCGCTTCCGTATCGGGCATGAGCCGCAGCCTGTTCGACGCGGCGTTCGCCTGGATCGGCGGGTTTCGCGGCGGCCTGGCGTCGGCCGCGGTCGTCGGTTGCGCCGGTTTCGCCGCGGTCTCCGGATCGTCGGTTGCCACCGCCATGACCATGGGTCGGGTGGCGTTGCCGGAAATGGACCGGGTCGGCTATTCCGCGCGGCTTGCCACCGGCGCCGTGGCGGCCGGCGGCACGCTGGGCATCCTGATCCCGCCGTCGGCGGGCTTCGTCATCTACGCGCTGTTGACGGAAGTCAGCATCGGCCGGCTGTTCATGGCCGGCATCCTGCCGGGACTGCTGCTCACCCTGCTGTTCGTCGCCACCATCAGCCTCAATGTGCGGCTGAACCCGGAGATCGCGCCACGCGCGCTCGCCATGCCCTGGTCGGAGCGCTGGCGCACCCTGGCCGGCGCGCTGCCGCTGTTGTTCGTGGTCTGCGTGTCGATCGGCGGCATCTATCTCGGCATCTTCACGCCGACGGAAGCCGCCGGCGTCGGCGCCTTCATCATCACCCTGCTCGCCTTCGCCATGCGCCGCATGACGCTGCGGGCCTTCGGCCCGGTGCTGCTCGACAGCGTCAAGACGACGGCGGCGATCTTCCTCATCGCCATCGGCGCCAGCGTGCTCGGCCCGTTCCTTGCTTTGACGCATCTACCGGCCGATCTCCTGAACCTGCTGGTCGAAGCGGGTTTCGGCCCGTACACGACGCTGCTGCTCATCCTGGCGAGCTACATTCTCCTGGGCACGTTCCTGGAAGCCTTTTCGATGCTGGTCATCACCGTACCGATCTTCCTGCCGATCGTCGCCGGCTTCGGCTTCGATCTCGTCTGGTTCGGCGTGCTTATCGTCGTCGTCGTCGAGATGGGGCTGATCACGCCACCGGTCGGGCTCAACGTGTTCGTGGTCAAATCCGTCGCGCAAAGGACGCCGATGGGCGAGATCTTCATCGGCGTCATGCCGTTCTGGGCCGCCATGATGGTCGGCCTCATCCTGCTGGTTGCCTTTCCGCAGCTCAGCCTGTTCCTGCCCGATTCGATGATCCGCTAGTGCGGTCGTTGATGATCAGCGCCATCAACTCGCCGGCCGAGTTGATGCCGAGCTTGCGGTAGGCGCGCTGGCGCAGGGTGCGGACGGAGCTTCCGGCAATACCGAGCTCGATGGACGTTCCCTCCACCGACACCCCGCGCACGATGCAGTCGCATACCTCCGACTCGCGCTGCGACAGGATTGCGAAAGCCTCGACGCCGCGCTCGCGCAGGCTGGAAACGCTCAGCCCCGAAGTGAACTGGAAGGCCTCGGAACCGACGATCCGATGGCGCAGGCCGATCAACTCGTGGGCGACCGGAAGCACTTCCTTCAGGCCGGCGACCTCTTCCCGCTTCAGCGGCCCGTCAGTGACGCTGCGCAGGAAAAAACTCTGATAGCCGGAGCGGCCCCGCCTTGAAGCGACGGCGATGCGCTCCAGCACGCCCGCCCTGCGGTACATGTCGTGGCGAAAATCGTCCTCCGGCGGACACCACCACTCGAAATGCACACCGTCCGGCGGCGCCTGCGCGATGCGTTCCAGGATCTCCGCCTGGATCGTCGGCGAGCCGAGGATATCGGCCGCATTGTTGCGGAACCAGTAATCGCTGATCTTGCCCGACCACACGGACAGAACCGGCCGGGGGTGGGTGAGATCGGCAAAGTAGAAGGTGCCGAAATTTCGGATCACGGCTACCTTGGAGACATAGGTCAGAAGCGCCCTGCCGAAGCTCTCGGTCGACACCGACGCTATGAGCTTCGCCTGGTCACTGAGAGCGACGATGTCCGGGTTCGTTTCGTCCGTCATACGGATGACAGAATAGCCGTTTCCCGTGTCGAGCGACAGACGCGCTTTCGGCCCGGCGCATCCGCCGTTAAGGTTCCGGTCCGCGAGCGTGGAAGTGGAGCGACGGCCAATGACCCCTATCGAATATTTCTACTCGGCCCATTCGGGTTACGCCTATCTCGGTTCGGCGAAACTGCAGGCGATCGCCGAAGCGTCGGGACGGCCATTGCTGCACCGGCCGTTCGATCTGCGAAAGACGGTTGCCGCGGTCAGCGGTACCGCCAACGGATCGCGCAGCGAGGCCCACCGGCGGTATTTCTTTCGCCGCGAAATCGAACGCTGGTCGGAAGAGCGCGAGGCGCCGATCATCAGCCACTACCCGAGCCACCACGCCAACGATCCGGAGCTGGCCAACCGCCTGCTGATCGCAGCACAGCAGGCCGGACACCGGATCGACGGCCTGGCCCACGCCCTGCTCGAGGCGCACTGGCGCGACGATGCCGACCTCGCGGACCGGGCGACCCTGCAAAGCGTAACCGAAGCGGCCGGGCTTGATGCGGAGGCGCTGATGGAGGCCGTCGAAACCGAAGCGGTCCAAGCCGCCTACGAGGCCAATACGGCGGAAGCGATCGAACGCGCGATCTTCGGCTCGCCGACCTATTTCGTCGACGGCGACATGTTCTACGGCCAGGATCGGCTGGAGCTGGTCGCCCGGGCGATCGTGCGCCCGTATGCGGGACAGTCTTACCGGCCATAGCCCGATCCTGAAAATCGTCGCTTCCCCCGCCAAGCAAACGATTTGAGGTCGGCCTCACGAATTGTTGAACGCATCAGAGCGCTTCTCGCCGGTTGTACCCGCATCCGCATGCACCCGATTCAGAAACTGGCAAGACCTGTGCGATAGCCTGCCGCGACGGGACTCTTGGGGGAAGGCGTTTGTGTCATGCCTGTCGGCCAGGCATTGCTGTCGGTACTGCCGCGATCCCTTCGCTTGGCGGAGGGCACGCGCCTTAGGCATGCGCCCGCTCGCATACCGATCCCCCCGATCACGCCACAGACGCTGATCTACGCGGCCCTCGTCGTGGCTTGCGCTGTGGTGTTTGCCTTCGCGACCGCCGCCGGCGTGCAATCCATCCGTGAAGCACAAAGTCGCCGTCAATTGCAGGAACTGGCGACGTCCACGCTGCACCGGGCCGAACTCGCCGCAGACTATGCGTTCATCGCCCTGGCCGAGCTCTCCGAACGTTCCGACATCGTCTGCAGCGGCGAGACGCTTTCGCTGTTTCGGGCTCAGATCCATCAGCGCGCAATCGTCAAGGACATTCGCATCGTCGACGCCGGAGGCGGCACGCTCTGCTCGGCGTTTCCGGAGGCTTTCGCCGCCACCGATACGCGCCTCGATCTGGCGACGGCGCTGGTGTCGCGCAACGGCCAGATCCGGCTGCTGCCGCTAATGCTCGACGCACAGCCGGCGTTCGGCGTGCTTTGGGCCCTCGAACCGGGAACCCACCTGCTCGCGGTCGTCAACACCGGCACGCTGGTCTACGACGTGCTGCCCAACGCGCTGCGCGACGGCAACGAGGCCCGGGTGGTGCTTAGCGACGGCACTGCGATCGCCTCCTATCGCGGCGCCACGGCGCAAGCGCCGGATGCTTCGCTGACGCGCTTCAGTGCCGCGTCGGCACGCTATCCGCTGCGCTCGGAAATCCATATCGGCCAAAGCCAGCTCGCCGCCTGGAACGGCCGGGTCAATCCCGCCTATCCGCTCGGCGGCGGCGTATTGGGGCTTGTTTTCGGATTGCTGGCCGTGCGTGCCATGACCGGGTCGCGCAGCGTCACGGCCGATCTCGACCGGGCGCTGGCCAATGGCGAGTTCCGGGCCTACGCCCAGCCGATCTTCAGCCTGCGGGACGGCGCCGTTACCGGCTGCGAAATCCTCGCCCGCCAGGTGTCGCGCGACGGTACCGTCCTCGCCCCGCAAACCTTCATCCCGCTGGCGGAGCAGACCGGGCGCATCGCCCCCATCACCTGGCAGATCATCGACGACGCGCTGACCCGGATGCGCCCGTTCCTGTCGCGCAACAAGCTGTTCACGGTCGCATTCAATATCGACGCCGCCCATCTGATGCAGCCGTCCTTCGCCACCGAGCTGCGCGCCCATGTGCTGGGCGCACGCGTCGCCACCCGCCAGGTTGTCCTCGAGCTGACCGAACGGCGGCAGATCGACGACCTGGAAGCGGTGGCCGACACCATTGCCCGGTTGAAGCAGCGCGGCTACCGCTTCGCCATCGACGATGCCGGTACCGGCCACAGCGGCCTCAGCTATATTCAGAAGCTCGGCGCCCGGGTGATCAAGATCGACAAGCTGTTCGTCGATTCCGTCGTCGACGACCCGAGTGCACGGTCGCTGATCAAGATGCTGGTTCGGTTGGCCGGCGACCTCGGCATGTCGACGGTCGCCGAAGGCATCGAGACGCCGGATCAGTGGCTGGCTCTGGCCGAACTCGGTGTCGACAGGGGGCAGGGCTACCTGGTGTCGAAACCGCTGCCTCTGGATGCCTTCCTGCGGTTTGTCGAAAGGACGGAAGGCACCGAAGAAAAGGCGAAAGCGGCCTGACGGATGCTTGACCTTCCAGCTACTGGAAGCGCTACCATAAACACCATGTCCGACGCCCTCAAACGCATCACCGCATCGCCGGAATTCAACGTCGCGGTGTTCTCTTTCCTGCTCAATTTCGTCTGGGAGTACATCCAGGCGCCGACCTATGCCGGCATGGTCGAGATGAATCACTGGGACGGCATCAAGCTGTGCACATCGGCGACCTTCGGCGATGTCGGTTTCGCGCTGACCGCCTTCTGGGTCACCAGTCTGGTGGCGCGCTCGCGGCAATGGATTTTCCAGCCGAAAGCCTGGCAGCTGCTGATGTTCCTCGGCATCGGCATCGGCCTGACGGTCGGCTTCGAGTTCTACTACACGACGATCTCGCTGCGCTGGACCTATTCCGAGCTGATGCCGCTGGTGCCGCCGTTCGGCACCGGCCTCAGTCCGCTGCTGCAATGGATCGTCATTCCGCTCCTGCTGCTGTGGTTCGTGCGCCGCCAGGTTCACGGCGCAGGTTAGCGACTACTGCCCGACCTGCTCATTGATCATGTCGTGGCGCTCACGCACCTCCTCAGGCCACTGCGCCTTGATGAAGGACAGGACGGCGACGATCTCGTTGTCCGACAGGACGTCCTTGTAGACCGGCATGCTGGTCTTGTGGTCCTTGAGGCCGGCAAACTCGGCGAGACCGTATTTGGTGATGCCGAACAGCACGTCGTCGGCATGGTGCCAGGTGTGTCCAGTCTCGTCATGCGGCGGCGCCGGCAGCAGCCCGTCGGGGCCCGGCCGGCGCCAGTTCGGCTGACCTTCGAGATCGGCGCCGTGGCAGGAGGCGCAATTGTCGCGATAGACATTCGCGCCCAGCGCGACCAGGACCGGGTCGCTCGGCCGCAACAATCCTTCCCGCTGTGCGAACAGGTCGGACTGAAGCAGCAGGACGATCAAAAGCACGGCGGCCAGCGCCGCTGCGATCAGCAACCGTTTCTCCACGCTCCACCTCCCCTCAGGTCACCAGAATACGCGAACCCGAGGGCACCCGGCCATAGAGGTCGATCACGTCCTGCTGCATCATCCGCACGCAGCCGCTGGAGACCGCCTTGCCGATGGTCCAGTATTCCGGCGAGCCGTGCACGCGGTAGAGCGTGTCCACCCCGCCCTGGAAGACGTAGAGCGCCCGCGCGCCGAGCGGATTGTCAAGCCCCGGCGGCATGCCGCCATTGGCGGCGCTCCAGCGGGCGAGCTCTGGCTGACGGGCGATCATCGACGCCGGCGGCGTCCATTTCGGCCATTCCTGCTTCCAGGCGATGCGGGCGCGGCCCGACCACTCGAAGCCGGCACGGCCGAGGCCGACGCCATAGCGCATGGCGCGTTTGTTTTCGCCGACGAGATACAGATAGAAGTCTCGCGTGTCGACGACGATGGTGCCGACCGGCTCAGGGCCGAAATAGTCGACCTCGCGACGATAGAAGCGTTTCGGAACGCGCTTCAGGTCCACCGCCGGGATCGGAAATCGCTCGCGCGGCATGGGCCCGTACATCAGCGTGTAGGAGCGGCTGACGCGTGGTGTCGAAGGGCTTTCGGGCAGCGGCGGCTTGGTCGTGCAGCCGGCCGCGGCAAGCCCCGAAAGGCTTGCCGATCCGGCCAGAAACGATCGCCGGCTCAGTTTCGGGAAAGACGGCATCGGCGCCTACTCTCCCGCCTCGAAAAAGACCCGTGGCGGAGCGGATGCGTCACGGTCGAACGCGTAGACCGTGTAGCGCGCCCCGGGGTCGTCGCCCATGCCGAGCGATCCCTGCGGCATGCCGGCCACGGCAATGCCGCGGATCGCCGGACGCTCGCTCATCAGCTTTTCGACGGCGGCGACCGGAACATGGCCTTCCAGCACGTAGTCGCCGAGAGCCACCGTGTGGCAGGCCTGCAGCTCGTCCGGCACGCCGACCTGTTTCTTGATCGCCGTCAGGTCGTCCAGGTCGCGAACCGTGACATCAAAGCCATGGTGCTGCATCGCCTCCGTCCAGGCGGTGCAACAGCCGCACCACGGCGTCTTGAACACCGTCATTTTCATCGTCTCCCCGCCCTTTGCTGCCGTCAGGCCGGCCAGGCCCAGGAGGGTTGCGAGTGCAAGTGTTTGGATTCGTTTCATTGTCATCATTCCCAATTGATGCGCACGGGCTTTGCTGCCTGTGCGGGTCTGCAACAGGGCCGGAACGGGCCCGACCGTCGTTCACGGCTTGCAAGCCGCCATTTGGGGATGAATCAGGCGATAGGCGGTCGGAAGACGGCGCCGACACCGCGCGACAGGACGGCAGGGGCGACGGCGTCGCCATAGTCCTGTTGCCGCGGCGGAAATGCGATGTCGACCTGCACGCCGGCAAAGGTGCAGTCGACCAGGCAGGGGGCACCCTGTCCCTTCGCCTGCTTTTCCATGCAGCAGCGTGTTACGGCCTCGACGACTTCGGTCGACGCCTCCATCGCCTGGACGCTTGTCTGCTGCCCATCGGGAATCGCGCGCATCAGCGACCCGTGGGCCGCAAAGCCGACATTGGTCGTGAACAGAATCAACAGCAGGGCGCAGATCCAGCGTCTCATGCCGATTGGATAGCCGAAGAACGACCGCATTGCCATCGTTATCACACCATCGTGACCGTCAGACCACTTCGAACCAGGTGTTCATACCGGCGGCCGCGTGTTCGAGCATGTGGCAGTGAAACAGCCATTTGCCCGGGTTGTCGGCGACAAAGGCGATGCGCGTTCTCTGGGTCGAACCGACGAGAAACGTGTCGCGCCACGGCCGACCCTCGTTGACGCCGCTGCCCTGGCGCTCGACGATGCGAAAATGATGACCGTGCACGTGCATGGCATGAGGAAATGCCGTGTCGTTGTGCGTGTCGATAAGCACGGTTTCGCCTTTGGCGGCCCAGAACAGCGGCTCGGCCGGCAGATTGGCGACGTTGTTGAACGCCCACATCTGCCGGGTTTCCCGAAAGTCCGAGCCGCTCAGGATGCGGCCCTGGTAGGAGATGTCGCCGAGTCTCCCCATGGCGCCTCCGGTCATATCGACGGTGACGCGCCGAGCGGCTGTCAGATCCGGCTCGGGCAGTTCGGCACCCGGAAGCCGCGGGGCCTCGCGCAATCCCGATCCGCCCGCGACGACCGTAAAGGCCGCCATGGGAAAGGGATCGCCCGACAGCTCCTCCAGCAGGAAACCTTCCGACGGCGTCACCAGAAGATCGAGGCGTTGCGCCGGCCCAAGCAACAGGGGTGCGTAGGGCGGTTCCTCCGGCGCCGGCAGCGCCTGACCGTCATAGGCCAGGATCCGACCGCCGAAGCGGGTCGGATCGATTGCTAGTATGCGGGCGTTCGACGCGTTGACGAGCCGCAACCGGCAAGCCTCACCGGCCGGCAACGAAAAGGACGGCCGGGCGCGGCCGTTGACCGTCAGCCAGTTGCCGAGCCGGCCGCCATGGCTCCAATCGGACAGCGCTCCCAGGCTGGCAAGATCGAGGGTTCCGTCCGGACCGAGGCGCCAGTCGTCGATCAACAGGGTGAAGTCGTGCTTGCGATCGAACGCCGGCTCCGGCTCGTCGACGATGAGCGCTCCGTAGAGACCGCGGGCCACCTGGTTCCAGCTGCGATTGTGGGCGTGATACCAGTAGGTTCCGGCATCGGGCACGACAAAGTCGTAGTCGAACGCGCCGCCGGGCGGCACCGGTTCCTGGGTCAGGCCGGCAACCCCGTCCATGGCGTTGTCGATTCGGATGCCATGCCAGTGGATCGACGTCGGCTCGTCAAGGCGGTTGATCAGCCGCACGCGGACGCGATCGCCGCGCCGGACGCGGATCTCCGGACCTGGCGTCATGCCGTTGTAGGTCCAGAGATCGGATGCGGCGGCATCGTCGCGGTAGAGTTTGACCGGACTCGGTGCGGCAACCAGTTCCAATAGGCCGCCTGACGTGTTTGCCCGGCTTTGGCGCGTCGTCGACAGCGCCGTCAGCGCCATCGTGGCAGAGCCCTGCAGCAGCCGCCGTCGTGTCCATGCGTTCATCATCGCTTGCGCTCCAGCAGGTAAGTGGCGATGGCCGTCAGGTCCTCGTCGCTGAGAAACGACGTTCCGTCGCGCACCACTTCGCCCATGGCGCCGCCGAACGCGTCGCCATCCGGCAGAACGCCGGTGCGCAGCGCGTATTTGAGATTGCTGACGGTCCAGCCTTTCTCTTTCAGACGGGCCGTCGTTATCGGCGGGGATTTGCCGCCGCCCGGCAGACCGTCGGCGCCGTGCAGCCGCTGTTCGGCCTCGCGTGCGCCGGCGAAATTGCGCGGCGTGTGGCAGGCGCCGCAATGGGCCGGGCCCTCGACGATGAACTTGCCGCGGTTCCAAAGGTCCGATTCGTCCGGCTCCGGCTCGAAAGGCGACAGGTCCAGGAAAGCGCTGCGCCACAGTTTCAGGCCCGGCCGGAAGCTGTAGGGAAAGTTGAGGTCCTGCCGTTTCGATTCGACCGCAACCGGCGGCACCGTGCGGAACGCCGCCCAGAGATCGGCGACATCCTGGTCCGAAAACTTCGAATAGAACGGAAACGGAAAGGCCGGATAATAGGGCTCGCCCTGCGGGCTGATACCCATGCGCACCGCCGTGGCGAATTCGTTTACCGTCCAGGCGCCGATGCCGAAGCGTTCGTCGGTCGTCAGGTTGGGCGAATAAAAAGTGCCGAAGCCGGTTTCCAATGCCAGCCCGCCGGCCAGCGGGGCGCCGCCGTCCCGGGTGTTGGTGTGACAGGCGATGCAGCCCGACATGCGGGCCAGATAGGCGCCGCGGGCGGCATCGCCTTCAAGCTCGATCGCCGGCCGTTGCGGAAATACAGGCCGGAGAACAACGGCTCCGGTCGCGATGCCCGCCAAAGCAAGCACCGCACCGGTGAAAAGCAGATGTCTTTTCATGCCTAGTTCTTTTCGACCCGGAATCTGGTGTGGCAATCGGAGCAGTTGCGGGTGAGCATGTTGAACACACCGTCTGCCGGCATTTTGGCAAGCATCGCCGGATCCGCCATGGCATCGCCCATGGTGCCGCCCATCATCCCCCCGCCGCTCATCATGCCGCCGCCGGTGCCCATCATGCCGGACTTGCCATCGGCCTGGGCACCGCCCTGCATGAGACCGTTGCCGGCAGCCAGTTCAAGACCATCCGCAAGATCGGCCAGGCGCATTGCCAGCGCCTGGAATTCGGACCAGTCGGCCCAGATTTCCGGTTTGGCAACGGACGGTTTGTCGAGACTGCCCTCGGGGAACAGGCTGGTCATCGCTTCGCCGGCGTGGGATTTGATGATCGCAGCCCCCTCGCTGACGGCATCGGCGTCATAGGGCGTTTCGCCGCGCATCATGGCGGATAGCGACTTCACCACCTTGCTCATGTCGGACATGGCGTCCATGCGCTGCTTGACGATGCCGGTGGCGCCGGTATGGGCCAGTGCGCCTGCCGAAAGCACCGCCACGGCGGCCACGGAAATCCAGAAAACCTTGTTCTTCATCGTGATATCCTCTTGCAACTGAAAACGACTCCGGCGCCTTTGGCGGCCGGACAAGCGAATTCAGGCAAGGATGCGGGGCGGCGGCGGATCGCGTCCGGGGTGAATGGTGGACGGGTGGGAGACCGGCCCACACCAGTTGCCGCCTTTCAAAGCCGGCGCAGGATCTTCGGGCGCGCCGCTCAGGGGCAGGATGTCGGCGCCGCAGTGGACCACCAGGCCGGCATCCGCTCCGGGCGTTGCCCGGTCGGTGCCGAAATGGGCGTGCGGTTGCGGATCGCCATGGGCGGCGGCGTGTTCGTGTGCATGATGGTCGGTCAGTTCTTGCGCATGCGACTGCCAGCCGCCGGCGAGCACAAGGCCGGCAACGGCCAGCCAGAGCAGAATTCGCGGAGCCAGGAAAATCGACCGATTCACTCTATCCCGTTCGCCCTCTGCAAGGTTCTGACATAGGCAATGATGGTCTCAATCTGCTCGTCGTCAACCCCGGCGACCGGCGCCATGTCGCCGAAACGCCAGTGATGCGCCCGCACGCCATTGCGCACGGCCAGGAAGAATGCCGGGTCCGCATGGTGGTTCGGTTCGTAGATCCGATGCACCAAAGGCGGCCCCAAACCCTCGCGCCCGGCGGCGTTGTCGCCATGGCACGCGGCACAATTCTGGTCGAAAGCGGTTTTTCCGGCAAGGGCGGCGCCCGACAAGTCCGGAACCGTCACCTGCGCCATCGGCCCGCCGCCGGCGGGCGGTTGCTGGCGCGGCAGCAGCCACCACACGACCAGACCGGCGATCAGAACGCCAAGCGCTATGCGCACGGTCACTGATCGTTCTTTCCCGCCAGGTCGTCGATGATCGGGCAGTCGGGCTTGTCGTCGCCGTGGCATTTTTCCGCCAGCGTCGACAGGGTCAGTCGCAGAGCCTGCAGGTCGGCGACCTTGCGGTCGATCTCGGCAACCTTGTCGAGCGCCAGCGCCTTGACGTCGGCGCTCGCCCGGTGCTCGTCCTGATAAAGCGACAGCAGCAGCCGGCATTCGTCGATGGAAAAGCCGAGGCTGCGGGCGCGCTGCAGGAACCGCAGGCGATGCACGTCCTTGTCCGAATAGCGCC
Organism: Rhizobiaceae bacterium; assembly: GCA_963921345.3. GTDB lineage: Bacteria > Pseudomonadota > Alphaproteobacteria > Rhizobiales > Rhizobiaceae > Hoeflea_A. The sequence continues at coordinate 29,469 of CAWUFE020000001.1, forward strand.
GATAGCCGTTGGCGCCGCGCTCGGGCGTCACCAGCTCGATTTCCTCGTAATAGCGGATCGTCTTGGCCGGCAGGTTGGTGCGTTCGGCCGCCTCGCCAATGTTCATCGCGCCCTCCCGACCATGTAGCCGAGGGCAAACACCACAGCCACAACGATCAGGACGGTCAGGATCATGCCGCCGCCCATGGTAAGCATGGTCCAGTCATTCATCATCATCTGGTTCATGGCTTCACTCCTTCCCGGGCTATTTCGGCCCGGCCGTTGACGCCTATGTAGAGCTTCCAGTTACTGGAAGGTCAAGGCGCAGCGCCTCAACCGAGCTTTGCACCGCGCAGCCGCAACGCATTGCTGATCACCGAGACCGACGACAGGCTCATGGCCGCGGCGGCGATCATCGGCGACAGCAGCATGCCCGTCAGCGGATAGAGAATCCCGGCGGCAATGGGCACGCCCGCGGCGTTGTAGAAAAAGGCGAAGAACAGGTTCTGGCGGATGTTGCGCATGGTCGCCAGCGCCAGCTTGCGGGCGCGCACGATGCCGGTGAGATCTCCCTTCAGAAGGGTGATGCCGGCACTTTCCACCGCCACGTCGGCGCCGGTGCCCATGGCGATGCCGACCTCGGCCGCAGCCAGCGCCGGTGCGTCGTTGACGCCGTCGCCGGCCATGGCGACCTTGTGGCCGGCGGCCTGAAGCTCGTCGACCAGCGCCTTCTTGCCTTCCGGCAGCACCCCGGCCCGCACGTCGTCGATGCCGAGTTTTGCCGCAACCGCGCGCGCTGTACGTTCATTGTCGCCGGTGGCCATGATGACGGTCAGGCCGGCTTCGTGCAGGGCCTGAATAGCCGCTTCGGTGGTCTCCTTGACCGGATCGGCGACGGCGACGATGCCGGCAAGCGCTGCATCGACAGCGACGAACATCGGCGTCTTGCCGTCGGCCGCCAGAGCATCGGCTTTCGCCTCGCCGGGCGCGGCATCGATCCCGGCTTCAGTCATCATGGCTGCGTTACCCAGGACAACGGCCCGGCCATCGACCTTGCCGCGTACGCCCTTGCCGGTGACCGCTTCGAAATCGTCGGCCGCCGCAATCGCCACGCCGCGGGCTTTGGCGCCGGCAACGATGGCTTCGGCCAGCGGGTGCTCGGAACCCTTTTCCAGAGCCGCGGCCAGCGCCAGCACGTCGGAAGGGTCACCTGATTCGAACGCGTCGACATCGGTCAGCGCCGGCCGGCCTTCGGTCAGGGTGCCTGTCTTGTCGACCACCAGCGTGTCGACCCGGGCCATGCGCTCCAGCGCCTCGGCGTCCTTGATCAGCACGCCGGCCTGGGCGCCGCGGCCGGTGGCCGTCATGATCGACATCGGCGTCGCCAGGCCGAGCGCGCAGGGGCAGGCGATGATCAGCACCGAAACGGACGAGACGATGGCGAAGATAAAGGCCGGGCTCGGTCCGAAGATGAGCCAGACGATGAAGGCCAGCACAGCGACGGCGACGACGGCGGGCACGAAATAGGCTGCCACGCGGTCGGCCATGCCCTGGATGGGTGCGCGCGAGCGCTGTGCCGACGACACCATGGCGACGATGCGCGACAGCATGGTTTCGTCGCCGACCCGCGCCGCTTCGACCACGAGGCTTCCGTTCTTGTTGAGCGTCCCGCCTGTCACCGGGTCGCCGGGCGCCTTTTCGACCGGCACGGGTTCGCCCGTCAGCATGCTTTCGTCGACCGACGAACGGCCTTCCAGCACGACCGCATCGACGGGAATCGCCTCGCCGGGGCGCACCCGCATGCGATCGCCCTCGACAATGTTTTCCAGCGGCGCGTCATATTCGTCGCCATCCGGGGTGATGCGCCGCGCCGTCTTCGGCGCCAGATCGAGCAACGCCCGGATGGCGTCGCCGGTGCGTTCGCGGGCGCGCAGCTCCAGCACCTGACCGACGAAGACCAGCGCGACGATGACCACCGCAGCCTCGAAATAGACCGGCACATGGCCGCCATCCATCTGGAAATCGGCCGGGAACAGGCCGGGGAACAGGGTGGCGATGACGCTGTAGCCGTACGCCGCGCCGACGCCGATCATGATCAGCGTCCACATGTTGAGGTTCCAGGTGCGGATCGACGACCAGCCGCGATGGAAGAAAGGCGCCGCCGCCCACAGCACGACCGGCGTCGCCAGCACCAGTTCGATCCACAGGGAGAGCGTCTCGCCCAGCCACTGGCGGACCGGCAGGCCGACCATCGGGCCCATGGTCAGCACGATCAGCGGCACCGCGGCGCCGGCACTGACCCACAGGCGGCGGCTGAAATCGATCAGTTCGTGATTGGGTTCGTCCGAAACGCCGCCCATGGGCTCCAGCGCCATGCCGCAGATCGGGCAGGCGCCGGGTCCGTCCTGGACGATTTCCGGGTGCATCGGACAGGTGAAGCGGGCGTCGGCCGGGGCGGCGACCTTCTTCTTGGCGCTGTTTCCGGAGGCGTAGAAATAGGGATCGACCTCGAACCGGTCGTGGCAATTGTCGCTGCAGAAATGATAGTCGGTACCCTTGTAGGCCAGCGTCGGTTTGCCGCTGTCGACCGCCACGGTCATGCCGCAAACCGGGTCGATTGCCTTGCCCGGTTCCAGCGCAGTTTCGGCGCCACCTTCCTGATGATCGTGATCGCCCTCGCAGGCCGCGCTGTGAACGTGCTGTTCCATCGGTTGCACCCGTTAAATTGATCTCGTGCACCGGGATATAGAGGTTCCAGTGACTGGAAGGTCAAGGGGCGTATAGAGAATAGCGTCCGCGGCCCGACTTGCGCAGTTTTCCGCGGGCGACGAGCCGTGCCAGGGCCCGGTAGGTCGCCTCATGGGTAAGGCCGATTTCGGCGGCGAACCGCTTGATGCTGGCATCCAGAAGACCGTCGGAAACGGCGGCAAGAACCCGTTCCTCGGCGCTGCGGATCGTCAGCAATTCGAGCCGTCGCCGCACCGTCTGGACCTGTGCGGCAAAACGCCCGGCCAGAGCGGCCGCGAAATCGCCGTCCTGATCGAACTGCCGCAGGACCGCGCCGCGACGCAATTCCACGATATGCGACCGAGCCCGTGCGACCGCATCGCAATGGTAGACGGCGGAAAACAGCGAGGCTTCGGCAAAGGTCTCTCCCGGCCTTGCACGGTGAATCACCACCGGGTCGCCATTGTCCGTCACCCGCTCCAGGTCGATCTGGCCGGATACCAGGAAAAACATGCCGCGGGCCCTGTCATCGCGACGGAACAGGACCTTGCCTGCCGGCATGTCGAAGGCGCGCCTGGCGGTTGGCGGAAGAGAGTCGAGAGGTTCCGGAAGCATCGCAGCGGCTCCTGATATGATTGAAATCATATTGGCGCCAGTGAAACCGTCGTACAAGTCCGTCGACTTTCGAATGGAGGCCGCCATGGTCCGACTTTATCCCACGACCGTCGCAATCGTTCTTTGCGCAGCATTGCTCAGCCAAACCGCCGTCGCCGCCGACCAACATCACCATGGAGAACACGGCACTGTCCCGACCGAACCCGGACAGGGCGCCTTCGCGGCCATTTCCGAGATCGTCGCGCTTCTCGAAAACGATCCCGCGACGGACTGGTCGAAAGTCGACATCGATGCCTTGCGCGAGCACCTGCAGGACATGAATGCCCTGACATTGGGCGCGTCGGCGGCACAGGCCGAGGACGACAACGGCATCCGTTTCACGGTCACCGGTTCAGGCGCGGCACTCCAGGCCATTCATGCGATGGTGCCGTCCCATGGCCATGAACTGGACAGGACGACGGACTGGACCGTTACCGTCGAGACCAACTCCGACGGCGCAGTAATGCGCATCGCCGCGGCACCCGACGCACTGGAGCGCATCCGTGCACTTGGCTTTTTCGGCGTCATGGCCACCGGCGCCCATCACCAGGCCCATCACCTGCAGATCGCCAGCGGCGACCAGCACGTTCACCGCTGAATCTCGGTGACCCCAAATTGGGCAGTTGCGCAAGCCTTTGGTTTCAGAGTGGCATACCCAACTGTGCCTGGAAACAGCTCGGCACGGCCATAGAAATCCGTTTGTAGTATGCTATTTTTTAGCATACTCTTGCGGCATGACATGGAAAAGTTTCCTGACCGATCACGAAGCTGGTGAACTGGCGGCGCTGAAGTCAGCCAAAGATCGAGCGGCCACCGAGTATCGCCAGAAGTGGAAACGTCTCAAATCCAGATGCGATGCACGTATGCGCCGCGCCAAAGGGCAAAATTCGCGGATCGGTCCCGCGCTCAGAAGCTATGCGCGACACGGCTCGATCGGTTACGGGCAACTGACACCGGAACGTCTGCGCGATCTTTTGATGGGAGCAGCTCCGACGGGCCCAGAACTGGCCCGCCTTGAACAGGCGCTCATGGAGATGCCTGGGTCGCGGTCTTTCGACCTGGCGCAGGAACTTGGGATCGCTCACTCAGCTCTCAATGACCGTGCATTGGAACTGCTTGGCAGGGAGCTTCCGCAGTGAAGGCAGACTGGGAAGAGCCGGAGCGCCCAACATCGCTCACCCATCAAATCAACGACAGACCGCCGTCGACCCGCAGGCATTGCCCGGTGATGTGCGATGCCTCGTCGCTGAGGAAGAAGGCGACCGCGGCGGCGATGTCGGCTGGCTTTGCGAGACGCCGGTCGGGGGTCATCTCGGCGGCGGCCTGCCGGGAGCTTTCGGACAGGGCCGAATGCCCGGCGGTTTCCTTTTCGGTGAAACCAGGCGTGACGCAGTTTACCGTGACGCCGTCGACGGCGACCTGGGCGGCGAAGTGCGCGGCCAGCGCCTGCAGGCCGCCCTTGGCCGCGGCCGTGGCCGGGAAGAGACGGCCGCCCGGCGCCTGATCGGCGACGAAGGACGAGATGGCGACAACGCGGCCGCAGGGCGAAGAGACGAGGTGCGGCAAGGCTGCCGTTATCAGCTCGAAGAAGGCGCCGGTCATGACCGCGTGGGCGTGGTCCAGCTCCTGCCGGGTCACTTCCCCCACCGGCTTGTTGAGCGCAAAGCCGGCATTGGAAACGATCCGGTCGAGACGACCGTGGGTCGCAACGGTCTTTTCCACCAGCCCGCCGGCGACGCCCGGTTCGCCGAGGTCGCCCAGCATGACCGTTGCTTCGGCGCCGGCTTGCCGGACGTCGTCGGCCACCTTTTCCAGCAGCGGCACCTTGCTGCCGTCGGTACCGCCGCGGGCGTGCAGAACCAGCGCTTCGCCGGCCGCCGCGATGCGTCGCGCCGTCGCTGCGCCGATGCCACTGGAGGCGCCTGTTATCAGAGTGACCCGTTCATTCATGCAAAGCCCTCGCGCGTTTCGAACCTGCCGCAGCAACGAGTGTATCCCACGCCGCCGGACAAGAAAATTCGCGGCGCGAGCGTTGCATTTCGTCACTCCTCACAGCATGTCTCATGTATGATTCACGTCGACGACATTCGCACCGGCCGGCTTCATCTGCGCCGTGTTCGCGAGGGCGATCTCGACCTCTACTGCTCGCTGTTTTCCAATCCGGCGATGCTGGCCCACCGGCCGGACCCGACGCCGGACAGCCTCGAGCAGTGCCGCGCGAGCCTGGAGCGCGACCGGGCGCACTGGCGCGAGCACGGCTTCGGGCGCTGGACCGTGACGGCGGAGGAAACCGCCATCGGCCTCGGCGGGCTGAGCCGCAAGCCGGGCTTCGCCGGGCTCAACATCTCCTATCACATCGATCCAGCCCATTGGGGCGGCGGCTACGCCACGGAATTCCTGCGCGCCGCATTGCGCGTCGCTTTCGAGGATCTGGCAACGCCAACCGTTTACGGGTTGGCGCGGCCGGTCAATGCGGCGTCGATCGCGGTGTTGCGCAAATGCGGCTTCCTGAAGACCGGCAGCGTCGACTGGGGCGGCGCCCCGACGCTGCACTTCATTCGTTATCCCTGAAACTAGAGCGCTCTGATCAGTGCGCCTCGTCCCAGTTGTCGGCGGCGCGGGCGTCGACCTGCAGCGGCACCTTCATGGACACGGCCGGCATGGCGGCGTTCTGCATGATGTCGGTGACCAGCGCGATCGTCGGTTCGACCTCGGCCTCCGGCACTTCGAACACCAGTTCGTCATGCACTTGCAGCAGCATGCGCGCCGCCAGCCCCGCCTTTTGAAGCGCCGGATCCATCTTCAGCATGGCGCGGCGGATGATGTCGGCGGCCGAGCCCTGGATCGGCGCGTTGATGGCGGCACGCTCGTTGAAGGACCGGGTGTGCGGGTTGGACGAGACGATGTCGGGATAGTGGGCGCGGCGGCCGAAGATGGTTTCTACATAGCCGTATTCGCGGGCATAGGCCTTGGTCGAATCCATATAGTCCTTGATGCCCGGGAAACGTTCGAAATAGGTCTTGATGTAGTCGCTCGCCTCGGCTCGCGGGATGCCGAGCTGGTTGGCGAGGCCGAAAGCCGAGATGCCGTAGATGATGCCGAAATTAATCGCCTTGGCGCGGCGCCGCACCTCCGGCGGCATGTCCTTGACCGGGACACCGAACATTTCCGAGGCAGTCATGGCGTGAATGTCGAGGCCGTCGGTGAAGGCCTGTTTCAGCGCATCGATGTCGGCGACATGGGCAAGCACCCGCAACTCGATCTGCGAATAGTCGGCCGACACCAGCTTGGTGCCCTTTTCGGCGACGAAGGCGGCGCGGATCTTGCGCCCCTCGGCCGTGCGGATCGGAATGTTCTGCAGGTTGGGATCGGAAGAGGACAGCCGGCCCGTGGTGGTCGACGCCAGCGCGTAGGACGTGTGCACGCGTTGGGTTTCCTGATTGATGAAGCCTGGCAGGGCGTCCGTATAGGTCGATTTCAGCTTGGTCAGCTGCCGCCAATCGACGATTTTGCGCGGAAACTCGTGGCCCTCGGCCGCCAGCTCCTCCAGCACCTGCGCCGAGGTCGACCACTGGCCGGTCTTGGTCTTGGTGCCGCCGGGAAGGCCCATCTTGCCGAACAGGATTTCGCCGAGCTGGCGCGGCGAGCCGATGTTGAACTCCTCGCCGGCCATCTCCTGGATCTCGGCTTCGAGGGCCGCCGCCCCTTGCGCGAAGTCTCCCGACAGCCGCGACAGGATCTGCCGGTCGACGCTGATGCCGCGCTGCTCCATGCGGGCGAGCGTCGGCACCATCGGCCGCTCCAGCCGTTCGTAGACCGACACCAGCCCGTCGGCGGCGAGCCGCGGTTTGAGCACTTGCCAGAGGCGCAGCGCGATGTCGGCGCATTCGCCGGCATAGGCCGTGGCCCGCTCGATATCGACATATTCGAAGGTAACGGCCGATTTGCCGCTGCCGGTCAGGTCCTTCAGCACCATCGGCTTGTGGCCGAACCAGCGGTCGGACAGGGCGTCGAAGTTCTGGCTGCCGCGGCCGGCGTCGAGCGCATAGGACATGAGCAGCGTGTCGTCGAAGGCGACGAGCTCGATGCCGTAGCGGCGCGCGACCAGCCAGTCATGCTTGAGCCCGTGGCCGACCTTCAGCACCGCGCGGTCCTCGAGCAGGTCTTTCAGCCGCACAAGACCGTCGTCGAAAGGCAGCTGGTTTTCGGCGAGACCGCCGGCCAGCAGATCCTGCCCGGCCCGGTGCGCCAGCGGGACATAGGCCGCACGGACCGGGCCGGCAGCCAGCGAACGGGCGTCCTGTGGCTGAAACGCGAGCGAAAAGCCGGCCAGTTCGGCCTGCATGGCGTCCGTCGAAGTCGCCGCGATCTTGACCGCGACGAAACCGGTCTCGCGGGCCGCCGCCAGGAAGGCGTCGAGATCGGCGACACCGCGCAGGCATTCGTAGCCGGCCGGATCGATGCGGGTCTTCGTCGCCGCCTTGATGCGCGCCTCGACCAGCGCCTGGGGCGTCCAGCCTTCGGAGCGTGCGCCCCTGGCCGACGGCGTCGGCGTATCGCCGAAGTCGAGATCGGGACCGCGTGCCTGGCCGCCCCATTCCACCTCCACCGCGGTCGCGTCGACCGCCGCGGCATCGGTTTCGGTCGCCTCGGCCACGCGCCGAATCAGCGAGTTGAACTCCATCGTCTTGAGGAAGGCGATCAGCTTGGGGCCGTTCTGATCTTCCAGCTTGAAGCTGCCGAGATCTTCGACAACCGGCGTGTCTGTCTTGAGCGTCACCAGCTCGCGCGACAGCCGCGCCATGTCGGCATTGGCGATGATGTTCTCGCGGCGCTTGTTCTGCTTGATCTCGCCGGCCCGCTCGAGCAGCGAGTCGAGATCGCCATAGGTGTCCAGAAGCTGCGCCGCGGTCTTCGGACCGATGCCGGGGATGCCCGGAATGTTGTCCGTCGAATCGCCGGTCATCGACTGCAGATCGATCATCTTTTCCGGCGGCACGCCGAATTTCTCGATCACTTCAGGAGCGCGGATCTGCTTGTCCTTCATGGTGTCGTACATCGACACATGATCGGTGACGAGCTGCATCAGGTCCTTGTCCGAGGAAATGATGGTGGTCTTAGCGCCGGCTGCTTCGGCCTGTCGCGCATAGGTGGCGATCAGGTCGTCGGCCTCGTAGCCCTCGAGCTCGACGCAGGGCAGGTCGAATGCCCGCGTGGCCTCGCGAATCAGCCCGAACTGCGGCACCAGATCCTCCGGCGGCGCAGAGCGGTTGGCCTTGTATTCGGGGTAGAGTTCCTTGCGGAAGGTCTTGGCGGAATGGTCGAAGATCACCGCCAGGTGGGTCGGCGTCGCGCCGACCGAGGTGTCGCGCGCATCCGACAGCAGTTTCCAGATCATGTTGCAGAAGCCGGAAACCGCGCCGACCGGCAGCCCGTCGGATTTGCGGGTCAGCGGCGGCAGCGCGTGATAGGCCCGGAAGATGTAGCCGGAGCCGTCGATGAGAAAGAGATGATCGTCCTTGTTCATGGCCGAAAGGGATAGCGCAGCGGTCGGGCAAGGTCCATGGCGATCGCAGCGGCCCACTGACAATTTGCGGTCCCGAGCAAGCGGTTGATATCCGCTCGGGGGCGTTGATCCGGCGGCTTTGAAAAACTAGGCTTCGGCCAATCCAGCCGCGACCCGCGGCATCGATACGGAACGAAGGTCATGTCACACTCCATCTGCCTTATCGGTGCGCCGGTGCAGACCGGCGCCAGCCAGCCGGGATGCCTGATGGGCCCCGACGCGCTGCGCACGGCCGGGATCGGACCGGTGTTGGAAAAGCTCGGCTTCACGGTGGCCGACGCCGGCAATGTCGCCCTGCCCGACGGGCCGCAGACCAGCCACCCCAACCCGTCGATCCGGCACCTGTCGGAAACGGTCGGCTGGACGAAGGCGATTTTCGAAGCCGGCGTGACGGCGACGCAGAACGGCCATTTTCCGGTGTTTCTCGGCGGCGACCATAGTATTTCCATGGGCAGCGTTCCGGCGGTTTCGCGGCACGCCGCGCAAGCCGGCAAACAACAATTCGTTCTGTGGCTTGACGCTCATCCGGATTTCCACACGCTCGACAGCACCGAAAGCGGCAATTTGCACGGCATCCCGGTTGCCTATCTCACCGGACAGTCCGGTTTCGATTCGATTTTTCCGCCGGTCGAGGCGCCAGTCGATCCGAATCACGTGTGCATGCTCGGCATCCGCTCCGTCGACGGCAGCGAGCAGCAGGGGCTGCGCCGCGCCGGCGTCACCGTGCACGACATGCGGGCGATCGACGAGCACGGCTTCGCGCGGCTGCTGCGGGCATTTCTGGAGGAGGTCGAGGCGGCGAAGGGCGTGCTGCATGTCAGCCTCGACGTCGATTTCCTCGACCCCGACATCGCGCCGGCGGTCGGCACCACGGTGCCCGGCGGCGCCACCTTCCGCGAGGCGCATCTGGTCATGGAGATGCTGTGCGACAGCGGTCTCGTCACCTCGCTCGACGTGGTCGAACTCAATCCGTTTCTCGACGAGCGCGGACGCACCGCCAAGCTGATGGTCGACCTGGTCGCCAGCCTGTTCGGCAAGCGCGTGATGGACCGCCCGACGCGGTCTTACTAGCGGCTGTCGGGCGGCAACCGGGACGCGATTGTCATCGAAGTTTCACATAAGCGATTCGAAAGATTCGGTTTTTTTGATTTTTTTTCCACTGCGTACCAACAGCCCGATCGTTGGCTGAATCTCCAGGGTCGAATCAGCCGCCTCTGCCGCCGCACCTCACGCTCCGGTTAACAAATGTGACGGTGTTTGAAAGGCTTATGGTTAATTGTTGCGGGGGCTGACGAAGCGTCCTCGCGGAACGGGTTGTCGGGACTCGGTCGAACCGGGGGTCCCGCTCACGGGATATGTCACGCAGTCGTGAGCCGTTTTCGGGCAATCATGTCCTTGAATTGCCACATTCATCGGACCAAATCGGGTGTACCGGCAACAAAATGCCGATGTCTGGCGAGAGGCATGTCCCCCGCCACGCCGGACATGAGCGGCGACCTCATCCCCCCCTCTCCGGGTCGCCGCTCACATCCCCAACGCCACCGTGACTATCCCCTCCAGCCACGGTGGCACCTTTTTGAGAAGCCCCCGAAAATACGCTCCGATCGGCCGACACCCATCGCATCATGGCGCGATTCGGCGGTTGCATTTTCGCATTTGCACGCCGGTGGACTCCCTCATATGGTGCGGCCGACAATTTCAGGGAGTACCGCATGGCCGATCTCGAATCCGTCCTCGCAACCGCAGACAACAATCTCGATGCCAGTCTCGGACGGCTGTCTGAACTGGTGCGCATAAAATCGATTTCCACCGATCCCGCCTATGGCGCGGATTGCCGCAGGGCGGCCGAATGGCTCGTCGCCACGCTGAGCGACATCGGCTTCGATGCCAGCGTGCGCGACACGCATGGCCACCCGATGGTGGTCGGCCATCACGACGGGCCGGATGGCGCGCCGCATGTGCTGTTTTACGGTCACTACGACGTGCAGCCCGTCGATCCGCTCGAGCTGTGGACCAGCGACCCGTTCGAGCCGGAGATCCGCGAGGTCGAACCCGGCCGCAAGGTCATTACCGGCCGCGGCACCAGCGACGACAAGGGCCAACTGATGACCTTCGTCGAGGCCTGCCGCGCCTACAAGGACACCACCGGCACGCTGCCCTGCCGGGTCAGCATCCTGTTCGAGGGCGAGGAGGAATCGGGATCGAAATCGCTGAAACCCTTCCTCGAATCGCATCTGGACGAGCTGAGGGCCGATATGGCGCTGGTCTGCGACACCGGCATGTGGGATGCCGAGACGCCGGCCATCTCGGTCAGCCTGCGCGGCCTGACCGGCGAGGAGGTCACCGTCAAGGCAGCGAATCGCGACCTGCATTCCGGTCATTTCGGCGGCACGGCGGCCAATCCGATCCACATCCTGGCAAAAATCCTCGGCGACATGCGCGACGAAACCGGCCGGGTCACCATTCCGCATTTCTACGACGGCGTCGCCGAGACCCCCGACGACATCAAGGTCATGTGGGACGGCCTCGGCCGCACGGCCGATACCTTTCTCTGCGAGATCGGCCTGTCGATCCCGTCCGGAGAAAAGGGCCGGTCGATTCTCGAGCAGACCTGGGCGCGGCCGACGGCCGAAGTCAACGGCATCACCGGCGGTTATACCGGCGAAGGCTTCAAGACGGTCATCCCGGCCGAGGCCTCGGCCAAGGTATCGTTCCGGCTGGTCGGCGACCAGGATCCGCATGCCGTTCGCGCCAATTTCCGCGATTTCGTGCGCGCCCGCATCCCGGCCGACTGCTCGGTGGAGTTCGCTGAACACGGCACGTCCGCCGCCATCCATCTGCCTTACGACTCGCCGGCGCTGGCCGAAGCCAGTGCGGCGCTCGCGGCGGAATGGGGCAAGCCGGCGGCCATCATCGGCATGGGCGGCTCGATCCCCATCGTCGGCGACTTTCAATCCAAACTCGGCATGGATTCGCTGCTCGTCGGCTTCGCGCTGGAGGACGACTGCATCCACTCGCCCAACGAAAAATACGACCTGCGGTCGTTCCACAAGGGCATGCGCTCCTGGGTGCGGATCTTGAAGGCGCTGGCAGGCTGATCAGCGGCTTCTTTCATAAACGCCGTTCCGCGCTACCGGGCCAGCAGCCGCATTGCAGAAGAAAGCAGAAACGACGTGCCAGAATTTCGGGGACAGTTTACTTAATTCTACCCGGGCCCATCCTCATCGGTAAGCCTCTGAAAGAATTAAGTAAACTGTCCCCGAAATTGCGACCTCCGTATCCGTGGCCGGGGGAACCCTCAACCTTTCGGGAAATCGCACAGGCGGTCTTGTAGTCTTCAAGGCAACCTTGCCGAGAAGGTCGAAAGCACTCCGCCCACACCGTCAACGACCGCTTCGCAAAACAGATGATTCTCGGGTTCTCGCGTAGACCGGGTAAAACTGTCCCAGAAATTTGCAGTCTCCGCATTCGTTGCCGGGACCCCAACACCAACCTAGGCAGCGCGCTCGGCGCGAATCACGACGCCGGCCAGGTGCCCCTGCCGCAGCACGTCGCGCAGGCCCGCATAAAGCCCACGGACACGCGAAAAGCCCTCCGGCCCCGCCAGGGCCTGCATTTCCTCGCGCGTGTCGCCGATGCGCTTAACCAGCGCCTCGTACCAACGCACATAGTCGGCGTCGATGCGATCGACGCCGGTTAATTCCCAGCCCGCCGCCGCGAGACAGGGTTCGATATCGGCAAGCCGAATCGGATTGCGCAGGAAAGGCCGGTCGCCCTCGGTAATCGCATGGGCGCGGTAGTCGCCCGGATCGGCATAGTCGAACACGGTCAGGGTCGCACCGTCTCGCGCCACCGCTGCCAGCGAGGACAGTGCCGCGTGATGGTCGGCGATGGCGTAAAGCACGTTGAACATGGCGACCGCATCGAAGCGGTTCTCGAAGCGGCCGGAGAGATCGGCGATATCGGCCGCCTCGAAGCGCACGCCGGGATAGGTCGAACGGGCCCGTTCGACCGATTCCGCCTCGATATCGACGCCGGTGACCCGGCCCCAGCCGTGCTGCTGCAGATAGGCGGCGGTGCCGCCGCGGCCGCAGCCGGCATCGAGCAGCCGGCGGTCCGGATCGCGGGACATCGGAGCCATGGCGATCTCGATCGCCTCCTCTTCGCCCGCATGGGCATAGTCGCCGTCGCGCACCAGCGCCAGCAGCTGCTTGCCCAGATAGGAATTCATCGTAAAGGTCGCTGTCACGGTCCGCCCTCCGAAATCATCGCCACCGGGTCGCTCATAAGCGCGACCTGTGTCGAAGACATGGCACGGCGATGTCAGTTTTCGGACCTCAGCCGCGCCCACGCCGGCCGCTCGAACAGGAAGCGGCCGATGCCGGTCTTTTCGACCAAGACGAACAGGACGACCGGGCCGAGCACCGCGGCAATCCACACAAGCAGCGAAATCGTGCCGATGTCGGAGACGATGCCCAGCTTCAGGAGCACGGCGCGGGTGACCGCCATGGGCAGGAAGAAGGCGAGGTAGATGACGATCGAATGGGCGCCGCACCAACGGATAGCGCCGAGCCATTGCCGCTTTGCCAGCACCGCGCTGAGCGCGATCAGCGCCGCCGACCCGGCCAGGCCGAGGAACAGCGAAACGGCTGGCATCATGGAGAGCGGCAGGGTGTCCGCGTCGGAGGCCGCTGCAAACGGTGCAGGCAGTTCGTTCAGGGGCACGGCGACGCCGGTCGCCCACCAGGTGGCGGCGATCAGGGCGGCGGCTGCGACCAGCGCATAGGTCGCGTGCTTGCCGGCCCAAGCCGCCAGCCGAAAGGCGCGCGGCGCATAGGCGTAGCCCAGATAGAACCACAGGAAATAGCTGGCGAATTCGTCGATCACCACGGAACCGGTGTGCACCGGCAGAACCTGCAGCAGCACAGCTGCGGCCAGCATGACCAGCGGTGCGATCCTCCGGGTCAGCCGCGTGACGATATAGAAGACCGGCAGGATATAGATGAACCACAGCGTGCCGAAGGGCTGGACGAAGGACAGGACATAGGTGGTGACGGTGCCCGACACCCCGCTTTCCTCCACCATGCCGGGCGCCTTGAAGACGAACTGGATGGTCAGCCAGAGCGTGTAGAAATACGCGAAATGCAGGATCTTGCGGTCGAAGAACCGGGTCAGCGGCGCGTCGATGCCGCGCATCAGGAACAGGCCGGAGGCGAGGAAGAAGGCGGGCATGCGCAGGGGCTGCGCCGTGGCGACGAAGACATGCATCCAGCCTTCCGAGCCGGCGGCCTTTTCGACGCCGAACACCGCATGCAGCATGACGACGAGCAGGATGCAGAAGCCCTTGAGATAGTCGACCCATTCGACCCGGCCCGATTCGATGCGGACATAGTCGGCGGACGTTGCCGCGGCAACGGCGACGGGCTGGCGGGAGACGAGGTTCATGCGGTCATAGGCTCGATTTCGCCGGCACAGTAAAGCCTCATTCGGTTCGAACGGTTAATGTCGCCGGTTAACGAAACTTGCCCTCTTCCCACCATTAACGCGCCCTTAAATTGACGCCATTAGGGTCCAAAGCCAGGACGGATGCGGGTGGCGACCGCGCGAAATCCCGCTTTCCACGAACGATCTCACCGGACCGCATGGCACGCAAAGGCAAAAAGCAGACCCGCATCGAACCGACCTTCGGCGGCCCGAAGCGGAAGAAAAGCGGGCTGCGCGCCGACCCGAAGGACCGGGTGGCCGGTGGCCGGCCGGCGGGACGCAAGAAAAAGAGCAAGAAAAGCTCGAAATCGCGGTCGGGATCCGCCCGACGCGGGCTCTCCGGCTTCCTGCGGCGCGGTTTCTACTGGTGCTTCGTCATCGGCCTGTGGGCCGGCATCGGCGTCGCCGGGCTTGTCGCCTTCTACGGCGCCAAGATGCCGAGCGCGACGACCTGGGCGGTGCCGCAAAGGCCGCCCAACGTCAAGATCCTGTCGGCCGAAGGCAAGACCATGGCCAATCGCGGCGTCACCGGCGGCGAGGCGCTGACGCTTGCGCGCATGTCGCCCTATATCCCGCAGGCGGTACTCGCCATCGAGGACCGGCGCTTCTATTCGCATTTCGGCATCGACCCGATCGGCCTGACCCGCGCCATGGTGGCCAACGTCATGGCCGGGCGCATGGTGCAGGGCGGCTCGACGCTGACCCAGCAGCTCGCCAAGAACCTGTTCCTGTCGCCGGAACGCACGCTCGAGCGCAAGGTCCAGGAAGTGCTGCTCGCCTTCTGGCTGGAGCACAAATTCTCCAAGGACCAGATCCTGGAAATGTATCTGAACCGGGTCTATTTCGGCTCCGGTTCCTATGGCGTCGAAGCGGCGTCGCGGCGCTATTTCAAGAAGCCGGCTCGCGACGTCAATCTGGCGCAGGCGGCATTGCTGGCCGGCCTCTTGAAGGCGCCGTCGAAACTGTCGCCGGCACGCGATCCGCAGGCTGCGGAAACGCGCGCCCAGCTGGTTCTGGTGGCGATGCGCGAAGAAGGCTTTGTCACCGACCGCGAGATCACCACGGCGCTGACCCGCCCGCCGACCCGGGCCAAGAGCTACTGGACGGGCGCCGAAAACTATGCCGCCGACCTGGTCATGGACCGTATCGAGCAGCTTATCGGCGGCAAGGTCACGCAGGACCTGGTCGTGCACACGACGATCAGCATGCCGATGCAGCAGGCGGCGGAAGCATCGATCCGCAAGGCGATCGACGGCCAGGGCAAGAAACTCAAGGTGTCGCAGGGCGCGCTGGTATCGATCGACGGCGCCGGCGCGATCCGCGCCCTGGTCGGCGGCTACGACTATTCGGCCAGCCAGTTCGACCGGGCGACGGAGGCGAAGCGCCAGCCCGGTTCGGCCTTCAAGCCCTTCGTCTACACCGCGGCGCTCGAACAGGGCCGCACGCCGCGCTCGGTGCGCAACGATGCGCCGGTGCGCATCGGCAAATGGACCCCGTCCAACTATGACGATCAGTATCGCGGTCCGGTGACCCTGTCTGAGGCACTGACCAAGTCGCTCAACACGGTCGCAGCCCAGCTGGTCATGGAGGCGGGTCCGAAAAACGTCGCCAAGACGGCCAAGCGGCTCGGCATCGAATCGGACCTGCAGGCCAATGCGTCGATCGCGCTCGGCACGTCCGAGGTGACGCTGACCGAGCTGACCGCGGCCTATGCGCCTTTCATGAACGGCGGCTACAAGGCGACGCCGCACGTCATCCGCCGGGTGACAACGGCCTCCGGCAAGGTGCTCTACGAAAACACCTACGACAACCCGCCACGGGTTCTGAAGCCCGAGGTCATCGCCATGATTAACGGCATGCTGACGCGCGTCGTGCGCGAAGGCACCGGCCGCCGGGCACAGCTGTCGCGCCACCGCGCCGCCGGCAAGACCGGCACCAGCCAGGCGTTCCGCGACGCCCTGTTCGTCGGCTATACTGGCCGGCTGACCACCGGCGTGTGGTTCGGCAATGACGACGGCACGCCGACGAAGAAGGTCACCGGCGGGGCCCTGCCGGCCGTCGCCTGGAAGGACTACATGGAAGCCGCACTCGACGGCACGCAGAACGCCAACCTGCCCGGCCAGTACGAAGTTCCGGCCGACCCCAGCCGCGTCGCGGTGCCGACCGCCCGCCCAGCCAATCTGCCGTCGCGGCTGCCGCCGAACGACGTCGCGACCACACCGCAGCCCGCGCCCGCCAATGTTTCGCAAGACAGCACCGGCTCGACCCGTACCCGGGTTCCGCCGGCGGAGGTTGCCGGAGGGCCGTCGAACGACAAGGCGACCACACTGCTGGAGATCCTGCTGGGGGATTAGGCGCGGCATCGATAGTGCAGTCAGTTGGCCGCAGAGCTCCTGAACTCGTTGCGGTAGGCCAACGGTGTCAACGCCGTCTGGCGTTTGAATTCCCGATTGAAGTGCGCCTGGTCGGCATATCCGCAGGCAAAGCCGATTTCGATCGGGCTGGTGTGGGAAACGACCAGCTGTTCCGCCGAATTCGCCAGGCGCACGCTGGCCAGGACCTTCGAAAAACTGCTGCCCTCGTCCTTGAGGTGTCGTTGCAGACTTCGCGGCGAGGCGCCCAGCGTGCGGGCCAGAACGTCGACGGTCCAGCGCCGGCCGGGATCGGCATTGATCTCGCGGCGCGCCCTTTTCAACCATCCCTCGCCGGATTGCGCCGGCTGCGGCCGATGGAATTGCCGATCTGCCTGCGTTTGCCACGAGAACTCCCATTGCGCGGTATCCGCAGCCGCGATGTCTCCCCGCCAAGGCCCGGCGCTCCGGGTCATTCCGGCTTCACCTCCGACACGAACAACCAGCTTCCTTGTGCCGATAAGCTCGGCAAATCCCGTCAGCACGCCAGCGACCAGCAGGTTTTCGGCCGTCAGTGGAGGTTTGCCGCGCCGGTGCGAGACATGCCGCAGGATCATCCTGTCCGCATCCGATCGCACGCACACCGTGCGGTGATGCGAATGGGCGTAACGTTCCAGCCGCTGCCACCGTTCGAGCAGATCATTCGGATCGGGAGCCAGGCGCAGGGCGATGAGAATCGGTTCGTCGGGCGCGTCGCGAATTGCCTCGCCGATGCGCAACAGGCAGACCGGCCCGTGGCGCTCGAGCAGCGTCGAAAGCAGGTGCCGCTTGTCCTGCAGCGGCACGTGGGCACCCCGGGTGCGAATGGGCGAAGGCGGCTCGAGACCCTGTTTCTTCAGCCCCAGTTCGATCAGCCGGATGACGGCTGCCGTCGAGAAATCCTTCATGACGAACCGCTCGCCAGGGTATCGGGCTGAACCGGGAACCTGACCGGCCGGATGCCGGCGGCATCGCGGATCGCATTGGCAATGGCACCCGCCGCCGACACGATGACCGTCTCGCCGGCGCCGGTCGGCGGGGCATCGGTTTCGATCAGCTCGATTTGCATCGGCGGGACGTCCGTGAGCAGCGGGATTGGCGCTTCGCCGAACGTCTCCGCCTCTATTGCGGACCCGGTCGCGGTCAACCGGTCGGTCAGGACCATGCCGATGCCCCAGACGAGATTGCCTTCGCATTGCGCGCGCACCTGATCCGGATTGATGACCAGTCCGCAATCATGGGTGCACCATAATCCGGTCACCCGCACTTCCCCGTCGGCATCGATCGCGACGTCGGCGACGGTCGCCGCATAGCTCATCGATTTGTAGATACCGCAGGCCACGCCGCGACCGATGCGGACCGATCCGTCATTCGGCCGCGCTTCGCCGGACCAGTCCGCCAGCTCGCCGACGCGCCTGAGGACACCGGCGAGGCGCGGATCTTCGATGTGTTGCAGACGGAATTCCAGCGGATCGCGATCCAGCTTCAGCGCGCATTCGTCGATCGCCGATTCCAGCGCCAGCGCGTTGGGGCCGGCCCCGAGACCGCGCCACGCACCGCCCAGCAGCGGCAGCCGCTCCAGGTCGTATTCGATGCGCGCCGCATTCGCCCGGTAGGGAAGCTCCGAACCGCGTGCCACACCGGGGTCGCCGACCAGCAGGTCGGTGCCGTACTGCATCCATCGCGGCACCGCCGCATTGGTGAAGAAGATGTGGCTGCTTGCAAAGGCATGATGCCATCGGTCCAACCGGCCGTCGCTCAACCGCGCCTGGACACGGTGGCTGGTTGGCGGGCGATGATAGGCATAGCGGAATTCCTGCGCCCGCGTCCATTGCACCTTGACCGGTCCGCCGGTCGCCTCGGCCAGGATTGCCGCTTCCAGTTCCACCAGACACAGCACCTTGCCTCCGAACGCACCGCCCACACGCTGGGCCATGATGCATATGCTGTCCCTGGACCGGTCGAGAACATCGGCGACATGATCGCGGACATAAAAGACGTCCTGGTTGCCGACCCGGATTTCCAGAATGTCCTTCGCATCGATCCGCGCGACGGCGCAGCGCGGTTCGATCGGTGCGTGCGCGGCCGCGGGAATGTCGAACCTCAGATCGATATCCCAATCGGCTTCGGAACCGATCGCGTCATCGCGGACCTGATAGGCGAGTTTCCCATTGGCGAGGCGCCGGTCGATGTCGATTGCATTGTCGATATCCGACTGTTCGAAACCGTCGTCCACCGCCCAGCGGACATCGAGCGCCTCGGCAATGCCGAGCAGCGCACCGGGTGTCGCGGCGACGATACCGAGACCGAGGCTGTTGCCGTGAGTGAGCCGCTTGTCATCGACGATTGCGAGAAAACCCGGCACCGCGCGCGCCGCCGCGGCGTTCCACGAAACGGGACGGGAGGCGACCTCCGGCGATGCGGGGGACCGCAGCACCCGCCCGTACACCATGCCGTCAAAACGGACATCGGCCGCATAGACCGGTTTGCCGAGGACGATATCCAGCGCCTGCACCGGCCGAACCGGGTGCCCGACATATCTGCCCTTGCCGGAATAGGCCCGCAATTGCGACACGGGCCGCGGCGTGACCGCGACCTCGCCGCCGGTCGCGCCGGCGGCAATGGCGTCGCGCAACGCTGCACAGGCCTGGGCCAGGGGAAGGGCAAAGTCGCGTATCGACTCGCTGCCGACCGTCGCGCGCACCGCGTCCATCGCCAGGGTGTCCTGCATTCTCACGTCGATGCTGTCCCAGTCGATGTCGAGTTCGTCGCACGCCACCTGTTTCAGGCCTGTCGCGATGTTCTGCCCCATTTCGATGCGCGGCAGCATCAGCCGATAACGGCCGTCCCGGTGGCTGATCCAGCCTGTCGCGGCGTTTTCGTCGGCCCTCGGCCGTTTCGGAATGGCCGGCAGGTTCCGATAGAGCGTGAAACCGGCGGCAAGAACGCCCGCGCCGAGGCTGCCTGCGATGAATGTGCGCCGTCTCATGCCGCACTCCCCGCAACCCGTTTCACCGCATTTCGGATGCGCTGATAGGTCCCGCAGCGGCAAAGGTTGCCTTCCATGGCCGCTTCGATTGCGGCATCGTCGGGAGACGGATTCTGCGCAAGCAAGGCCACGGCCGACATGATCTGCCCGGCCTGGCAGTAGCCGCACTGGGGAACCGCCTCGTCGAGCCAGGCCTGCTGAACCGGATGCAGGACCCCGTCGGCGCCGGCCAGTCCCTCGACCGTGCGGATTTCGGCAGCGGCAAGATCGGAAGCCGCCAGCAGGCAGGACCGTTGCGCCTGCCCGTCGACGATCACCGTACAGGCGCCGCACTGCCCCACGCCGCAACCGAATTTGGCACCGACCAGGCCAAGCACCTCGCGAAGAACGAACAGCAGGCTTTCCGATTGCCACCCGGCGGGTATGGCGTGGACCTCGTCATTGACCGTCAGCTTCATTGCGAACTCCCGCGCTTCATGATGATGGAAGGTTAGCGGGAATTCTCAAGTGGGCATTGAACAATCGCGCCAAAATTTCGCGCGGTGGGCAGATATCGCTCTCGAATGTCGCGGCTTTCACCAGCGTGATAGTGTAGAAGCGCGAAACACACCGGTTGGGAAGGGACATTTCATGGACACGAAATTCACCGGCGGATGTCTGTGTGGAAAAGTGCGGTACCGGTCCACCGCCATGCCGCTTGCCACGGTTCACTGCTATTGCACCGATTGCCGGAAGATCGGCGGAACCGGACACGCGACGCACAGCGTCATCCCCGGCGATGCCTTCTCAATTTCCGGAGAGGTTTCCGAATACGAACGCATCGCGGACAGCGGCAATCGCATCGTGCGCCGGTTTTGCCCGATTTGCGCGAGCGCGATATTCCATACGCGCGACGGCCTCGAGGGAAAGATCGTTGTTCGAACGTCGTCGTTCGACGACCCGGAACTGGCCAGGCCGGATCGCGTCATCTACACCGATAGCGCCGTTTCCTGGGACCCGATCGACCCGGAATTGCCTTCGTTCAAAAAAATGACCCCGCAATCGGGCTAGATTTCCTCAGCGAGCAACCCTCGATCGTCTCAGCGAATGCCAACGCCCAATAGCGCCGTCGCGGAAAGCCGCGTCGGAAACGGGCCGGCAAGCGCCTCGACCCGCTCGACCGCATGGGCCGCTCGCTCGCGCCAGACATCGTCCGGAGTGGCCTTCTTCATCATCACCAGCGGGGCGACGCCCTTGACCATGTCGTCCCAAAACGCCTCTGCGGAAGCAAACTCGACCGCGTGCTCTACCTCATGCACGACCACGTCGCCGAAACCGGCTTCCGACAGTTCGGCGCGAAGCACGTCCGGGTTCTCCAGGGAGGCGTCGTCATATTGCGGATCCGGAATATCCGGATTGACCTTCTGCATGGCCCGAAACGTCGTATCCAGCAGCGGCGAACGGGACAGGGCGGCCCAGCTCGAAACGCAGACCTGCCCGCCCGGTTTCAGGGTTCTGAACAGCTCGGCATAGCCCTTCTTCCGGTCCGGAAAGAACATCAGGCCGAACATGGAAAACGCGGCGTCGAACGAGCCGTCGTCAAACGGCAGTTCCTGCCCGTCCCCGTGGTGGGGTTCGATATTGCCGATTCCCCCCGCCGACACGGACTTCGACAGAAGCGCCATCATCTCCTCGGAGAAATCCACGGCCGTCACATTGGCCACCCTGCCCGCTGCCGCCAATGAAAGCGTTCCGGGGCCGCAGCCGATGTCGGCGATACGATGCGAACTCTGCAACGGGACCCGTTCCAGGGCAGCATCGCTGTAGCCCTGAAAGAGATCCATCATGACTTCCGAATAACCCCTGGCAACCGCATCCCAGGGCGTGACCGTGCCCATCATGCTCATGTGAAAGGCCCCCTTTATTTTCGGTTGAAGGGACGATTTTCTCATGTTCAGCGCCGGCTGTCACTTGGACGGCGGTCTCCGGGATCCGGGCCGGTTCTCCATCGGCGCGCTGCCGGGCAAGCGCCTGCGCGCTTCACAGGAACGTCAATAGAGTTTACGCCCCTTCATATCGGCCGAGTATGCCGCTCTTCTATATGGACCCGGAAGGCTTACACCACCGCGTTGGGGAGACATCCGTTGAGCGTGAGACTGGCTGGCATATCCACCGCCGTGCCCGGCGTCCAAATTCCGCAAACTGTGGTTCTGGATTGGGCGCGGCGAACCCTCGGCGTCAAATTCAGGCAGTTCGAACGCATGGCAAAGGCATTCGAAAACGCCGGCATCGAAACCCGCTACACGGTGGCTGACGTGTCCTGGTTCGAGAGCCCGAAGAGCTGGCCCGAGCGCAACGAAGCCTATCTGCAGGGCACAACGGCGCTTTTCGTCGAGGCGGCACGGGCGGCCCTGGACGATGCCGGCTGGGCGGCCGCCGACGTCGATGCCGTGGTGACGGTTTCCTCGACCGGCATCGCCACGCCGTCGCTCGAGGCCCGGGCACTGGTCGAAATGGGGTTTCGCGACACGATCATGCGCGTTCCGGTTTTCGGGCTTGGCTGTGCCGGTGGCGTCTCCGGCCTGGCGATTGCCCGCGACCTGGCGGCGGCGCATGAGGGCGCGCGGGTGCTGCTGGTCACGGTCGAAGCCTGCTCGGTTTCCTTCTGCGCCGGCATTCCGCGCAAGGCCGACATTATCGGCGCGGCACTGTTCGGCGACGGGGCGGCGGCCGTATGCGTCACCTCCGCCGAAGACCACAGCCGGAAGCGCGAAATCCTCATCGGCAGGGGGACGCAAAAGACCTGGCCCGACACGCTGTCGATCATGGGCTGGGACGTCAACGACACGTCCCTGGGCGTCATCTTCGACAAGGCCATTCCCGACTTCACCCGGGAACATCTGTCTTCCGCCGTGACCGAAGTCCTGTCGGGGCTCGGCAAGGACGCCGGCGAGATCGACCGCTTCGTTTTCCACCCCGGCGGCACCAAGGTCCTGCAGGCGATCGAGGAGTCGCTGGACCTGCAGCCGGACTATCTGGGCATCGAGCGCACCGTGCTGCGGGATTTCGGCAACATGTCGGCCCCGACCGTGCTGTTCGTTCTCAAACAGGTGCTGGAAACGAACCAGAAGGGCGACATGCTGATGGGCGCCTTCGGGCCCGGTTTCACCGCCTCCTTCCTGCCTGTCACGGGCGTGTAGCATGTCCGTTTCCTTGCCCGCCCTGCTCCTGCTGATTTTCCTGGTCGTCCAGCGGCTGGGCGAATTGATCCTGTCAAACCGCAACACCCGAAGGCTCCTGGAGCAGGGCGCGGCCGAAGTCGGAGCCGGACATTACCCCGCCATGATCGCCCTGCACGCGGCCTGGCTCGTCGCCCTCGTCTGGTTCGGGATCGGGCAAGCCCTGTCGCTGCCCTGGCTGGCGGTTTTCGTGATCCTGCAGGCGCTGCGCGTCTGGATCATCTCCAGCCTCGGCAGCCGCTGGACGACACGCATCATCGTGCTGCCGGAGCCGGTGGTGACCAGGGGCCCCTATGCCTGGACCAGGCACCCCAACTACCTGCTGGTCATCGCCGAGATCTTCACCGTGCCGATGATTTTCGGGTTGCCCGTGGTCGCCGCCGTCTTTTCCGCCCTGAACGCGGCGATGCTGGTCGTACGGATCAGTGCGGAGGAAGCGGCGCTGGCACGGTGGCGCTAAAGGCGCAAACGATATCGACATCGAAGCGGCCATAGAACGCAAATGGCTGCGACACCTCGATGAAGGATAAGGCGTCCTAGCGATTTCAAGACAGACGATTTCGTATCCCTGACGCGAGCGTTATGAGAATCGCAGACCGACTCCTATTGCAGCAAATGTATCAACCTGAGGCCGCAAATTGCGATTGCTTGTTGGACCGATATCGCCTATGGGGTATTGAATATGCTGTACAGCAATCTGATTGCTGCATTGAATTAAGCAACCTTAGATTCAACCGAATTTTCAATGGACCGTTTTTCAGGCGGCCATACTTACTCTGGAGTCTATTTTGGAACAGCTCGTCAGAGATTACTTTCACCGTATCCTTCTTGTCGAGCCGGATGATGTTCAACTGGAGAGGTGGGCGAATCTTCTGGAGTTGGCCGATGATTTCAAGGCCATGCTTGAGGATTTCCGTGTGTCGCTGCTGACACAGGCCACCGAGGTTCGCTCAATCATTCAACTGTATGCGGTTGTGTTTGATCGCAAACCGGATTTCGAGGGCCTGTGGTTCTGGACAAATGTTCTCCGCGATGTTCAGGAAGCAAATCCTGATCTCTCCTACGACGATCAGATGGTCATACTGATCGTCAACTGGCTGGAATCGGAAGAGTTCGTCGAGAGGTTCGGCGGCAATCTATCCAATGACGACTTCGTGGACCTACTGTATCATCACATCCTGGGTCGTGAACCCGATGAAGAAGGCTTCAGTCACTGGACCGAAGCACTAGATGCCGGCCTTTCGCGCGAAGCGCTGATTGTGCTGTTTTCCGAATCGCAAGAGTTCAGTGACAGTGTTGTCGATGCGGCCAATGGCCTGCTTACAGCCGCGGCAGCGCTGACCAGCGCAACCGAACTGGATGACCCGGATTACATCATTCCCGGTAACGATCCGTATCAGGGTAGGTTGCAGAACAATGCGCCCACTGACATCGTGATCAAGGATGATCTGATTGTCTACGATAATGCGGTTGAAGACGGCACAGTTGTCGGCTCTGTGTTGAGAGCTGTCGACCTGGATGGCGGCGACGCTCACACATTCACGCTCATCAATGACGGTGGCGGCGCCTTCCGGCTCACAAATACAGAACCGTTGAACCCGACGATCATCGTGGCCGATGCCCGCCTTGTGGGCCTTGCAGCGGCGAACAGCATTGCTGTCGAGATCGAGGTGACCGACAAAAATGGTGGCAAATTCAGCAAGGAGTTCGAAATCGCGCTGAGTGGTGCTGACGGGCGCTACACTCCCCCTGACCTTAGTAACTACTTTAGCTACGGTACAGATCCGCAAGGTAACGATATTCCGGCGGACATCACGGGCTGGGATGTCAGCCATGTGGTCGATATGTATCGGATGTTCTTTGCCGCTCGTACCTTCAATCAGGACATCGGCTCGTGGGATACCAGTAAAGTTGCCGATAT
Source organism: Rhizobiaceae bacterium (assembly GCA_963921345.3). Taxonomy (GTDB): domain Bacteria; phylum Pseudomonadota; class Alphaproteobacteria; order Rhizobiales; family Rhizobiaceae; genus Hoeflea_A. The sequence continues at coordinate 54,397 of CAWUFE020000001.1, forward strand.
GAGCGGCATGTTCCTAGCGGCCATTGCCTTTAATCAGGACATCGGCTCGTGGAACACAGCCAGCGTCACAGATTTGAGCAGCATGTTTTCCGGCGCTACAATATTTAATCAGAATATTGGATCGTGGAACATAAGCAACGTCGAATATTTGAGCAATATGTTTTATAATGCACCTGCTTTCAACCAGGAAATTAGCGATTGGGATGTAACAAAAGTAAAAATTTTGAATTTTATGCTTTATGAAGCGAAATCTTTCAATCAAGACATTAGCGATTGGAATATTTCTTCACTAATCGGTGCCGAAAATATGCTTAATCATTCTGGCATGGACACCGTAAATTTCGATAGGCTCCTGGCGGGTTGGAGTGCATTAAATACCGATGCGGGTGAAACCGCCATTCGATCTGCAGTGAAACTGGGTGCGTATGGCCTAACCTACACGGATCTCACTTCCTACTCGGTCTTGAGCGATAGCTATGGATGGACCATAGCTGGTGCGTCACTTTTACCCTCCGTCACAGCTGGAACGGCCGGCGGCGAAACGCTGGGTAACAGCGGCTCATTGGATGATCAGATCATACATGCCCTTGGAGGAGACGACTTCCTCAATGGTGGTGCGGGCGCCGATGTGCTGAACGGCGGATATGGCAACGATACCCTAACCGGAGGCAGCGAGGCCGACGTCTTCATTTTCCAAGATGGATTTTACAGCACCTGGGGCCCCACGGCTGGCAGGCCTACGGGTTACGGAGAGGACACCATCACGGACTTCATCGCCGGCGAAGATGTGATCAATCTCACCTATGTGATGTCAATCAATGACTTCACCGATCTGACAGCAAACCACCTGACCCAGTCCGGGAATGATGCGGTCATCACGGACGCTCATGGAAATACCATCACGCTGACGGGAGTAACGGCGACAGATCTGACCGCCGATGACTTCATCTTTTTCTAATCTGAATGCATCACTCAAATACGTTATCCGATGTGCCTCGCCGGGAACCGCTGGCTAGCCGGGCTTCCTTGCGATCACACTGATGAAGGCGATCGAGCCGAAGAAACTGCCCGATTGTACTCGTCTGCGCGCTTCCGCCTTTGTGCCTTGTGCGAACTCCTCGCCGATCACAATGGGAGTCAAGCCCGCAATCGAGTGCAGACGTGCTCAGCCGGAAATCCGCGCAAATCGCCTTTCCGCGGCTCGGCTGGCGCCGGGTCCGGGTCGTGGCGCAACGTCGGCACCCTGCAGCGGCCGATCGTGACGGTCGAGCAGGGCGACGCGACCGACCGGTTCGCCGCTGTGGCGGTCGATCAGCAGCACCGGTTCGCGGCCCTCGCCGTAGACGTGCTCGTTGCCCCATTCCTGCACCGCGAACAGCACGGTTTCCAGCGCCCGGCCCTTGTCGGTCAGGTGGTAGGCGTAGCGGGTGCCGCGTTCGCCGATGTCGTGCTTTTCCAGAATGCCCGCTGCGACCAGCGAGGCCAGGCGGTCGCTCAGCAGGTTTTTGGCAATGCCGGTGTTGATCCGGAACTCCTTGAAGCGGGTGACGCCGTAGAGCGCCTCGCGGATGATCAGCAGCGTCCAGTTGTCGCCGAAGAGATTGAGAAAACCCGCTACCGCGCAGGTCTGGGTGTGTGGACGTGTCATGCCGGTCCCGGTCGCACGCGGCGACTCCGTATTTCGGTTGCAATTCGGTACCAATATGATAATTGGTTTAAAAAAGCAACCAAACTGTGCTGGGAGGAGCTTCCCATGGCGGACAAGAAAGCCTGTCTGGTCATCGGCGCCGGCGACGACACGGGCGGCGCCATTGCCCGCGCCTTTGCGCGCGAGGGCATGGTGTCGTGCCTGGTGCGCAGGCCGCGCCACGCGGCGGCGCTTGAAGAGCTGGCCGAGAGCATTCGCGGCGACGGGCACGAGGCAGTCGCGCTGCCGACCGACGCCCGCGACGAAGAGGCGATGATCGCCCTTGTGGAGACCATCGAAAGCGAGATCGCGCCGATCGAGGTCGCGGTCTTCAACATCGGCGCCAATGTGCGCTTCTCGATCACCGAGACGACCGCCCGGGTCTACCGCAAGGTCTGGGAGATGGGCTGTTTCGCCGGCTTCCTGATGGGCCGCGAGGTGGCCGCCCGCATGCTGCAGCGCGGCCACGGAACGATCCTGTTCACCGGCGCCACGGCGAGCGTACGCGGCCGGGACGGGCACTCCGCCTTTGCCGGCGCCAAGCATGCGTTGCGGGCGCTGGCCCAGTCGATGGCACGCGAACTGGGGCCAAAGAACATCCATGTCGCCCATGTGGTCGTCGACGGTGCCATCGATTCTGTGTTCATCCGCGAAACGTTTCCGAACGCCGACCAGATGCGTGAAGAGGATGCGATCCTGGCGCCTGAACACATCGCGCAGAACTATGTGATGCTGCACAAGCAGCCGCGCACGGCATGGACGCATGAACTCGACCTGCGCCCCTGGAAAGAGCCCTGGTGAGGAGAACCGGCATGGCTGCCACAGTGGATTTCATATTCGATTTCGCCAGCCCCAACGCCTATCTGGCGTATCGGGCGCTTCCCGGCATCGTCGAGCGTACCGGGGCGAGCTTCGAGATCAATCCCTGCCTGCTCGGCGGCATCTTCAAGGCAACCGGCAACCAGGCGCCGTTCATGGCCTATGCCAATATCCGCAACAAGCTCGATTACGAGCGGCTGGAACTGCAGCGCTTCATCCAGCGGCACGGGCTGACCGCCTTCCGGCTCAACCCGCACTTCCCGGTCAAGACGCTGATCCTGATGCGCGGCGCAATCGCGGCGCAGGAGGAAGGCAAGCTCGAACCCTATGTCGAGGCGGGCCTGCGGCATATTTGGGAAGAGGGCCTGAAGATGGACGAGCCGGAAGTCTTCGCCGAGGCGATGAACGCGGCCGGTCTCGACGGCGTCGGCCTGCTCGAACGCACCCAGGATCCGGCGATCAAGGCGAAGCTTGCTGCCAATACCGAAGCCGCGGTCGAACGTGGTGCCTTCGGCATCCCGACCTTCTTCGTCGGCAAGGAAATGTTCTTCGGCAAGGAACGGCTCGGCCAGCTGGAAGAGGAAATCGTCAGGGCCGGTTAGGAAAAACTTCCAGCAGGCCGGCGATTTCCGCGCCCTTTCCGATTGATCTGTAACTGACCGCGGGCGGGCTCGACGCTGCCTCCACCGTGCGTTCGGCCCAGCCGGCATCCACCAGATCCGCCAGGGCCAGCGTCAGGGCGCGGTCGGTAATGGGCACCAGTGCGCGGCGCAGCTGGTTGAAACGGCGTCCTTCGACCAACAGGTTCAGGATCGGCAGGGTCCAGGCGCGGCGCACACGCCGCCGGTCGTCATTCCCCTCCAGACAGGCCTCCAATTGCAAAGCCCATCGGGCGATCTCCCGGCCCTCGGCGCTGAACACGAATTCAGGCCGCAACGGATGGCCGTGCCCGGGCGAGCGCACCAGCAGCCCGAGCTCCAGCAGATGCTCGAAAGACGCTGTCATCGCCGTACGTCCGCAGCCAGCGGCATGGGCGACCGGCGAAACGCGGGCATGAACCCCGGAGGCGATCAGCGCCAGGGCGGTCAGACACCAGCTTCGCGAACACAGCTTGACGAGCAAGGATTTGTCCATTTATTATAGTTACACTAATTATTGCACGAACCCAAGAGGAAACCATGTCGACAGTCGAACTGCTCAACACCATCAACCTGTCCTTTTCCGTCTCCGACCGCGCCGCGACCGCCGCGTGGTACGGGGCCCATCTCGGCTTCGAGGTGCTCTACAGTGCCGACGAGGCGGGATGGACGGAGCTCTCCACCAACACGCCGGGCGTCACCATCGGGCTGGGCGATGCCATGAAACCGGCCCCCGGCAACAATGTTCCGGTCTTTGGCGTCGCCGATCTGGACAGTGCCCGTGCGGCACTGGAGGCCAAGGACGTCAAATTCGACGGCGACACCATCGTCATGGAAGGCATGGTCAAGATCGCCACCTTCTTCGACCCGGACGGCAATGCGCTGATGCTGGCCGAGGATCTCAGCGGGCAGGGCGGCTGACCGGGCCGTCAATTTCCCCAGACGACGATTTCCTCGTGGCGGCGGATCCGGTCGCGCAGTTGGTCGAAGGTGGCGATCAGGTGATCGGCGAAATTCGAGACGGCGCGCGACTGGGTGCCGGGCGGCAACAGCATGCCCAGCGAGCGGGTCGGCGCCATCAGTTCCAGCCGCAACGCCGAGATGCCGCCATTGCCGCGCATGGCGAACACCACGCTGTGCGGCAGCACGGCCAGCGAATCGGAAGCCCGCAGATGGTTGACGACGCTGGCCAGCGTGCCGCCGGAATAGGCGATGCGGAAGCGCTGCAGCTCCAGGCTGGCGAGGCTTGAGCGCAGGTCCTGGTTGAGCGGGCTGCCGGGCGGCGGCGCGATCCACGGATAGTCGAGCAGCACTTCCGGATCGTCGATCGCCTGGCCGACCAGCGGGTGGCCGTCGCGGCAGGCGACGACGTTGCGCGCCGGCAGGAGCGGCGTGAAGGTCAGTTCCAGGCTCTCGTCGAGAATGTCGATCGGGCAGATGGCGATGTCGATGTCGCCGCGCTGCATGCTGGCGATCAGGTCGTCGGGATAGCCGTAGCTCTGGTCGACGCGGATGCGGCGATGGGTCTCGTGATAGCTGGCGACGATGCCCGATATGATGGCATCGACGAAAAACGGCGTGCCGCCGACCCGGACCACGCCCTCGTCACCCGTCTTGAACTGCTCGATGGCCCGCGACACGCGCGCCTGCGCGCCCTGGATGACCCGCCCCTCCTGCGCCAGCGCCGCGCCCAGCGCGGTCAGCCGCCAGGGCCGGATGCGCTTGTCGAACAGCGCCGCGCCGAGGCGCAGCTCCATGTCGGAGACCACCCGCGACAGCGCCGCCTGCGACGTCTGCAGCTTGCGCGCCGCCGCCGTCAGCCCGCCGAGCTCGTCGATGGTGGCGATGGCGACCAGGTGATTGGGCAGGATCTTCATATCGTTTTGATAACTATTTTTGTTTTCTTTGAAATTCTTATCAAATTTGAATGGCTCTAGACTACCCCTGACGCGAAATTCCGCTGCAAGGGAGGCTGCCGACCATGGCCGGCGACGACATTCACTACTTCACCGAGGAAAATTCCGCCGAGACGGTCATCGAGCGGATGAAGGACGCGCCGAACGAGCGGCTGGCCGAGGTCATGCGCTCGGCGATCAGCCACCTGCACGCCTTCGTCAAGGAGGTCGAGCCGACCATGCAGGAATGGGAGCAGGCCATCGGCTTCCTGACCGCCACCGGCAAGATCTGCGACAGCAAGCGGCAGGAATGGATCCTGCTCTCCGACGTGCTCGGCATCTCCATGCTGGTCGACACCATCAATTCGCGGCGGCCGACCGGCGCCACCGAAAACACCGTGCTCGGGCCGTTCCATGTCGATGACGTGCCGCGGCGCGAAATGGGCTCCAGCATCGCCGATCTCGACGCGGGCGAGCCGCTGTTCGTCTCCGGCCGCGTGGTCGATCTCGACGGCAATCCGGTTGCCGGCGCCGAGATCGACGCCTGGCAGGCGAGCCATGACGGCTATTACGACAACCAGCAGCCTGATGTGCAGCCAGAGCACAATCTGCGCGGCATCTTCACCACCGGCGAGGACGGGCGCTACTGGTACAAGGCGATCCGGCCGGCCTATTACGGCATTCCCAATGACGGCCCTGTCGGCCAGTTGCTCGACGGCCTCGGCCGCAACCACATGCGCCCGGCGCATCTGCATTACATCGTCTCGGCGCCCGGATACGAAACCGTCGTCACCCATATCTTCGACTCCTCCGACGAATATCTGAAGGACGACGCCGTCTTCGGCGTGCGCAAGAGCTTGATCAGCGATTTCGACCGGGTCGACGACGCCGACATGGCGCAGACCCACGACCTGCCCAATCCGTTCTGGAAGAACGAGACCGATTTCGTGCTGGCCCCGGCGCGGGCCTGAATGTCATGCAGGCGGAATTCGAATATACCGGCAGCCCGGCACGGGTCATCTTCGGCGAAGGCAGCCTGGCGCGCACCGGCGAGGTGCTGCGCGACCTCGACTGTCGCCGGGCGCTGGTGCTCAGCACGCCGTTCCAGAAGGCCGACGCCGAACGCCTGTCGGAAAGCCTCGGCGAGGCCGCGGTCGGGGTTTTTGCCGACGCTGCCATGCACACGCCCGTCGACGTGACGGAAAGCGCCGTACAGGTGGCGCGCGACCACGGTGCCGACTGCACCGTCGCGCTCGGCGGCGGTTCCACGACCGGCCTGGGCAAGGCCATCGCGCTGCGCACCGACCTGCCGCAGATCGTCATTCCGACGACCTATGCCGGCTCCGAAGTCACGCCGATCCTCGGCCAGACGGAAGACGGCCGCAAAACCACGCTGCGCAGCGATGCGGTGCTGCCGGAGGTCGTCATCTACGATCCCGAACTGTCGAAAAGCCTGCCGGTGGGCATGAGCGTCACCAGCGGGATCAACGCCATCGCCCATGCGGCCGAGGCGTTTTATGCACAGGACCGCAATCCGGTCTCGACCCTGATGGCGGCGGAGGGCGCCAGCGCCCTGATCGAGGCGCTGCCGGTCATCGCCCGGGATCAGCACAATGCCGAGGCCCGCCGCGAAGCGCTCTACGGCACCTGGCTGTGCGGCAAGGTGCTCGGCACCGTCGGCATGGCGCTGCATCATAAGCTCTGCCACACGCTGGGCGGCGCCTTCGACCTGCCGCATGCCGAGACCCACACCGTGATCCTGCCGCATGCCGTCGCCTTCAACGCGCTCGTCGTGCCCGAGCTGCTGGCGCCGCTGGCGCAGGCCCTGAAGGTCGACAAGCCGGGCCTCGGCCTGTTCGAGTTCGCCCGCGATCTCGGCGCGCCGACCAACCTGCGGCAACTCGGCATGCCGGAAGACGGCATCGACCATGCCGCCGACCTGGCGCTCGCCGCGCCCTATTGGAACCCGCGGCCGATGGAGCGGAAATTCGTTCGACGCCTGATCGAAAAGGCCTTTTTCGGCGAACCGCCGGTTCGCTAGCCACCATCCAGAACGGGAGGAAACACCATGACCATCAGAAGAAGGGCGTTCAACGCCGCGCTCGCCGCCACTTTCGGAGCGACCATGCTGCCCGGCCGGGCATTCGCCAAGGACATCCGGCTGACCATGGCATCGAGCCATCCGACCGCCGTCCCCTGGGTCGGCGTGCTGCAGAAACACGTCGTGCCGGAAAGCAACAAGCGGTTGGAAGCCGCCGGTTCCGACAGCCGCATCGCCTGGACCGAAAGCTATGGCGGGGCGCTCTACAAGTTCGACAAGACGCTGGAAGCCGTCTCCGACGGCATCACCGATCTCGGCTGGGTCGGCACGCTGTGGGAAGAGAGCAAGATGCCGCTGCAGAACGTCTCCTTTTACACGCCCTTCGTGTCGGACGATCTGCCGGCGATGCTCGGCCTCGTCAACCGGCTGCATGACGAGATGCCGGCGCTCAGCGGCGCCTGGGACAAGCAGGACACGGTGTTCCTCGGCGCCTCCGGCATCGAGACCTACCACCTGCTCACCAAGGAGCCGTTCGGCGGTTTCGACGACCTGAAGGGAAAGAAGATCATCGCCGCGGGCTCCGTCGGAAACTGGCTGAAGGGCACCGACGCCGCGGCCGTCAATGCCGGCCTTCCGGGCTTCTACAACATGCTCAAGACGGGCGTCGCCGACGGCGTGCTGATCGCCTTCTCCGGCGCTTTCCCGTTCAAGCTCTACGAGGTTGCGCCGCACATCACCAAGGTCGGCCTCGGCGCCCAGATGACCGGCGGGCTCGCTATCAACAAGCGCAGCTGGAACAAGCTGCCCGAGGACGTGCAGGCCGTCCTGCTGACCCTCGGTCAGGAATACAGCGCCAGCCACGCTGCGATCCTGATGGGCGTCGCCGACAAGTTCGAAGGCATAATGCAGGACGCCGGCGCCACGGTGCAGGTGATGGACCAGGCCGATCGGGTCAAATGGGTCAACGCCATGCCGGACCTCGCCGCCGAATGGCGCGACGCCTCGGGCGGTGCGGCCGGAGAAGTGCTGACGACCTATCTCGCCGGCATGAAAGACCTCGGCTACGAAGCACCGCGCGCCTGGGGCAGCTGACGTGCATCCGGCTTTCAGGGCAATCGCCGCCAGGGCGGGCCTGGCGCCGCACGCGTCGCCGGCGGCCTTCTCCCGCGACATCTGGTGGACCGGTCGGCAGCCGGTCCACGCCCTGGCGTCGTTCGGGCGGCTGCTCAATGTCATCGGCGCCGTCTGGACGGCGGCGCTGATGCTCCTGATCTGCGCCGACGTCGCGTCGCGCAGCCTCTACGACCAGCCGCTGCCGCGGGTGCCGGAATTCGTCGGCTACTCGATCGGCGCCATCGTCTTCCTGCAGATCGTCAGCGCCATCCGTTCGGGCCGGCTGACCCGGGCCGACGTGGTGATCGAGACACTGATGATCCGCACGCCCTTCGCCGGCTCGATCTTCAACGCCGTGTTCCACCTGTTCGGCGCGCTGGTCATGGGGTTGATCGCCTACGGCCTGATCCCGGAAACCCTGGAGGCCTACGAAGAGGCCGAATATTTCGGCCAGCAGGGCGAACTCATCATCTATGTCTGGCCGTTTCGCGCGGTCATGGGCCTGTGCGCCGTCGTCGCCACCATCGAGTTTCTGGTGCAGGCCGCCGACTATCTGAGGAAAGCGCTGCAGGACGAGCCCGACCACGCCGACGCACGCACCGGCCGGCCGAAGGGCTGGGCCGCGATCGTCGCTCTGGGAATCGGCATGCTTGTGCTGCTCCTGGCGATCGGCCCGGACGACAGCGGCCAGTGGATCGCTTCGGTGCTGGTCGTCGCCATGCTGTTTTTGATCCTGGCCGGCATGCAGATCGCCACCGTGATGATCCTGCTGTCGTTCCTCGGCACCTGGTATATCCGCGACGATTTCGGCACAGCCGTGAACATGTTGAAGATCGCCTCCACCGGAGCGATCCAGGACCAGCTGTTCGGCGTCGTGCCGCTGTTCGTGCTGATGGGGCTGCTGGTCAATGCCGGGCGCATCGGGCGCGACACGTTCGACGTCTGCCAGTGGCTCCTGCAGCGCATCGTCGGCGGGCTCGGCATCGCCACGGTCATCGCCAACGCCATCTTTGCCGCGGTAACCGGCGTCTCCATCGCCTCGGCCGTGGTCTTCACCCGCGTCTCGGTGCCGCCGATGCTGGAACACGGCTATACGCCGCGCTTCGCCGTCGGCGTGGTCGCCGGCTCGTCCGTGCTGGGCATGCTGATCCCGCCGTCGCTGCTGCTGATCGTCTTCGGCGTCGTAGCCGAGGTCTCAGTCGGCGCTCTGTTCAACGCCGCCATCCTGCCGGGATTGCTGCTGTCGGGCGGCTTCTGCGCCATGATCGTGCTGATGGCGAAACTCACGCCGGACCTGGTCGGCCAGGCCCGCATTCCCGACACCGCGCATCTGCCGCGCACCTGGACGCGCAAGCCGCCGCACACCGAGACCGCCCGTTCTGCACTGATCAAGATCGTGCCGATCTCCGTCCTCATCCTGACCGTCATCGGCGGCATCTATGGCGGCATCTTCACGCCGACCGAGGCCGGCGCCGTCGGCGCCTTCTTCGCGCTCATCATCGTCTGCATCAAGACGGTTTTCGAGCCGGAGCTTCTGACGCTGCGCAAGTTCTGGAAAATCCTGATCGATTCCGGCCACATCTCGGTGTCGATCCTGTTCCTGATCATCGGCGCCAACATGTATACGCGGATGATCGCTCTGAGCGGCATGCCCGGCTCCGTCATCGACGTGCTGCTCGCCGCCGATCTCGGTTTCTACGGCGTCATCATCGTGTATCTGCTGATCGTGCTGGTCATGGGCATGGTGCTCGACAGCGTGTCGATCATGCTGATCACCCTGCCGCTGATCCTGCCGACGCTGGCGGCCTTCAACGCCGACCTGATCTGGTTCGGCATCGTCACGGTGGTCGCCGTCGAGATCGGGCTGCTGACGCCGCCGCTGGGCCTCACCGTCTATGTCGTCAAGGCGGCGCTCGGCAACACCCAGGTGACGCTCGCCGACATCTTCAAGGGCGCCTTTCCCTTCGTGCTCGTCATGATCGTCGTCACCGTCCTGTTGGTGGCCTTTCCCGTACTCACCGAAATCACCCGTCGAGGACTCTAGATGCTGACCACCGAAACCAGGCGACCCCTCGCGGACGAAGCCCGCCGGCTGCTCTTCACTGAAGCGCGCACCGCCAACCTGTTCCTCGACAAGCCCGTCGATCCGGCGCTGCTGACCGAGATCTACGAACTGATGAAGTGGGGCCCGACATCGATGAACAGCGGTCCGGCGCGCATCGCCTTCCTGACGACGCCGCAGGCCAAGGAACGGCTGATGCCGGCGCTGTCAGACGGCAATGTGCGGCGGGTCGAAAGCGCTCCCGTCGTCGGCATCATCGGCATGGACATGGAGTTCTACCACTACCTGCCCGATCTGTATCCGCACGCGCCGGAGAACAAGAAGATTTTCGAGAGCAACGAATTCGCCGCCGAGATCACGGCGATGCGCAACTCCACCCTGCAGGGCGCCTATTTCATCATGGCCGCCCGCGCCGTCGGCCTCGACTGCGGCCCTATGTCAGGCTTCGACAATGTGCGGGTCGACCAGGAGTTCTTCGCCGGCACCCATGTGCGCTCGAATTTCCTGTGCTCGCTGGGCTATGCCGATCCCGAGCAGCATTATCCGCGCGCCCCGCGCTTCGACTTCGACGAGACCTGTCAGCTGCTTTAGCGGTCGCTCACTCGGGCCGGACCCGCCGAGCGCCATCGGCAAAGACGCGAGTCCATTTCAGGATCGAGAACGATTGGCGCAGGCCGGTCGGCCAGAACGGATCGTCCCTGACGAGCCGCTCGACCTCGGCTGCGGTGTCCGCCTCGACCAGCCACAACCCGCCGGCGGCAGCCCCCGACGGGTCGGACAGCGGACCTGCCGCGCTGACCCGCGCGGCGTTGGCTTCCAGAAACGCCAGATGCGCCGCCATGTGGGTTTGGCGGATATCGGCATCCGCGTCCGGATTGTCTTCGAACAGAACGATGAAGTGCATGGGCAGACTCCTATTGGATCGGGAGAAGCATACCCTGCGATTTCGCTGTTTGATCTGGCGCTTTTGCCAATCTAGACTGCAGAAATGCAGGATCACAGCTGGGACGATTTGCGCTTTGTGCTCGCTGTCTTCCGCGCCGGAACGCTGGCCGGGGCGGGGCGCATCGCCGGCGCCAACGAGACGACCGGTGCCCGACGGCTGAAATCGCTGGAACGGCGCCTGCAGGTAGAGCTGTTCCGGCGCACCGGCGCCGGCCGCTTCGAAGCGACCGAAGTCGGCCAGGAGGTGATCCGTCACGCCGAGCGCATCGAGCACGAAAACGCGGCGATCGGCGAAACCGCCGGCCGGCTGCGGCAGCGACTGGTCGGATCGGTGCGCATCACGTCGGTGCCGATCATCGCCCACCGCATCCTGCTGCCGCACCTGCCGTGGTTCCGGCAGGCCAATCCCGGCCTGACCGTCGAACTGGTCCCCGACGCCCGCAATCTCAGTCTCAGCAAGCGGGAAGCCGACCTCGCCATTCGCTTCGCCCGGCCCGAGACCGGCGGGCTGACCGTCAAGGCACGCCGGCTCGGCGTTCTGGCCTTCGGCGTCTACGGCCCCGCCGCGGCGTCCGCCCGGGAGGCAGAGGCTCTCGAATGGATCGGCTATGACGACGCGCATCTGCACCTGCCGCAGGCGCGATGGCTTGCCGCCGCGGCCGCTGCGGGCGGGGACAGCGGCTTCCCGGCGCTGCGCGTCAGCGACGCCGAGACGGCGCTGGAGGCCGTGGCGTCCGGCCTCGGCAGAACCGTCCTGCCGGTTCTGGTCGGCGAGGCCGACCGGCGGCTGCGCCGCGTTCCGGGCGACTTTGCCGATCTGCCGGTCCGGGATGTCTGGCTGCTGTCGCACAAGGACCAGGACGGGCGCGCCTCCGTCGATGCGGCGAAGGCCTGGATCAGCGGAATCGGGTGGTCCTAGAGGCCGGAAATCGGGGCCGGTTCGGGACGGATTTCGCAGTGGCCGGCCGTCGCGGGATCCGCGGCATTTTAACGGTCGCCGAAAAGCCCTTTGCATCCAGCCGCCGGCAATGCTATCGGCTGTCGCGCGAAAGCGAGCGCAGGATTGAGAACCGGTTTGACAAACAGGCTCCAAATCCCGCCTTGCAGTCCCAAAACGGCTTTCTTATATACCCTTCAACACGGCGCCCCGAGGGGCGTTGGGGGATGATACCGCAAGGGGCTGTCTCACGGAATGCCGATACGGGTCCCGACAGCTCGCTCAAGGAGAATTAAGACATGGCAAAAGTTATAGGTATTGATCTGGGAACGACCAATTCCTGCGTCGCCGTAATGGACGGATCGGACGCGAAGGTCATCGAAAATGCGGAAGGCGCGCGGACGACCCCGTCCATGGTCGCCTTCACCGACGACGGAGAGCGCCTCACCGGCCAACCGGCCAAGCGCCAGGCCGTCACCAATCCGGAAAACACCCTGTTCGCCGTCAAGCGCCTGATCGGCCGCCGCTACGACGACAAGATGGTGGAAAAGGACAAGAAGCTCGTCCCCTACAAGATCACCAAGGCCGACAATGGCGACGCCTGGGTGATGGCCGGCGACGAGAGCTATTCGCCTTCGCAGATCTCGGCAATGATCCTGCAGAAGATGAAGGAAACCGCCGAAACCTATCTCGGCGAGAGTGTCACGCAGGCCGTCATCACCGTTCCGGCCTACTTCAACGACGCCCAGCGCCAGGCCACCAAGGACGCCGGCAAGATCGCCGGTATGGAAGTGCTGCGCATCATCAACGAGCCGACGGCTGCCGCGCTCGCCTACGGGCTCGACAAGAAGGACGGCAAGACCATCGCCGTTTACGACCTCGGCGGCGGCACCTTCGACATTTCCGTTCTGGAAATCGGCGACGGCGTCTTCGAAGTGAAGTCGACCAATGGCGACACCTTCCTGGGTGGTGAAGATTTTGACATGCGCCTGGTCGAGTATCTGGCGGCCGAGTTCAAGAAGGACCAGGGCATCGACCTGAAGAACGACAAGCTGGCCCTGCAGCGGCTCAAGGAAGCTGCCGAAAAGGCCAAGATCGAACTGTCCTCTTCGGCCCAGACCGAAATCAACCTGCCGTTCATCACGGCCGACCAGGCCGGACCGAAGCACCTGACGATGAAACTGTCGCGGGCCAAGTTCGAAAGCCTGGTCGACGACCTGATCCAGCGCACCGTCGCGCCCTGCAAGGCCGCCATCAAGGATGCCGGCATCCAGCCGGGCGAGATCGACGAGGTGGTTCTGGTCGGCGGCATGACCCGCATGCCGAAGGTCCAGGAAGTGGTCAAGCAGTTCTTCGGCAAGGAGCCCCACAAGGGCGTCAACCCGGATGAAGTCGTCGCCATGGGCGCCGCCATCCAGGCCGGCGTGCTGCAGGGCGACGTCAAGGACGTGCTGCTGCTCGATGTGACGCCGCTGTCGCTCGGCATCGAAACGCTGGGCGGCGTGTTCACCCGGCTGATCGATCGCAACACGACGATCCCGACCAAGAAGTCGCAGGTCTTCTCGACCGCCGAGGACAATCAGAGTGCCGTGACCATCCGCGTCGCCCAGGGCGAGCGCGAAATGGCCTCCGACAACAAGATGCTCGGTCAGTTCGACCTGGTCGGCCTGCCGCCGGCGCCGCGTGGCGTGCCGCAGATCGAGGTCACCTTCGACATCGACGCCAACGGCATCGTCAACGTCTCGGCCAAGGACAAGGGCACCGGCAAGGAACAGCAGATCCGCATCCAGGCCTCCGGCGGCCTGTCGGACTCCGACATCGATCAGATGATCAAGGACGCCGAAGCCAATGCCGAAGCCGACAAGGCCCGCCGTGACGCGGTCGAAGCCCGGAACCAGGCCGAAAGCCTGATCCACTCGACTGAAAAGTCGCTCGAGGATTATGGCGACAAGGTCAGCGAAGAAGACCGCAACGCCATCACCGAGGCGGTCGAGGCACTGAAGACGTCGATCGCGGCAGAAGAGCCGGACGGCGAGGACATCAAGGCCAAGACGCAGGCGCTGGCCGAGGTCTCCATGAAGCTCGGCCAGGCGATGTACGAGGCTCAGCAGGCGGAAACCGCTGAAGCCGATGCCGCCGCCGACGCGGCTGCAGACAGCGAAGACGTCGTCGACGCCGATTTCGAAGAAATCAACGACGACGACGAAAAGAAATCGGCCTAGGCCGTCATGTCGGCGCGGGAGCATGTTTTGCGTTCCGCGCCGACTTTATTTTGCGCTGTGGCGTTTTCCGCAAAGTGCGGCTATTAAGCACCGACGCGCGCCCGGGCAGCGGCGCGACAGCGGGACAACATTTTAAAATCAGGAATCGGTTCTCGATGGCATCCGCGGAGCATATGAATGGCCAAGGCTGATTTCTATGAAACGCTCGGTGTGTCCAAGGGCGCCGACGAGCGCGAACTGAAAAGCGCCTTCCGCAAGCTGGCAATGAAATATCATCCGGACAAGAATCCGGACGACGCAGGCGCCGAGCAGCGATTCAAGGATATCAACGAAGCCTACGAGACGCTGAAGGACCCGCAGAAGCGGGCGGCCTACGACCAGTTCGGTCATGCCGCCTTTGAGCAAGGCGGTCCCGGCGGCTTCGGCGGCGGATTTGGCGGTGGCGCCGGCGGTTTCTCCGACATTTTCGAGGACATTTTCGGCGAGATGATGGGCGGCCGCGCGCGTCGCTCCTCCGGCGGCCGCGAGCGCGGCGCCGACCTGCGCTACAACATGGAAATCTCCTTCGAGGAGTCCTATGCCGGCAAGACGGCGCAGATCCGCGTACCGTCATCCGTGCAGTGCGACGAATGTTCCGGCAGCGGCGCCAAGCCGGGCTCGTCGCCGTCGACCTGCGGCACCTGCCACGGCGCTGGCCGCGTGCGCGCCTCGCAGGGCTTCTTTTCCGTCGAGCGCACCTGCCCGACCTGTCACGGCCGCGGCGAGATCATCACCGATCCGTGCAACAAATGTTCCGGTCAGGGCAAGGTCACCGAAGAGCGCTCGCTGTCGGTCAACATTCCGGCCGGCATCGAGGACGGCACCCGCATCCGGCTGGCCGGAGAGGGCGAGGCCGGTACGCGCGGCGGCCCCACCGGCGATCTCTACATCTTCCTGTCGGTCAAGCCGCATGAATTCTTCCAGCGCGACGGCGCCGATCTCTATTGCACCGTGCCGATTTCGATGACCACGGCGGCGCTGGGCGGCCAGTTCGACGTGGTCACGCTCGACGGCGCCAAGACCCGGGTGAAAGTGCCGGAGGGCACCCAGAACGGCCGGCAGTTCCGGCTGCGCTCCAAGGGCATGCCGGTGCTGCGCTCGGCCCAGAAGGGCGACCTTTATATCCAGATTGCCATCGAAACGCCGCAGAACCTGACGAAGCGACAGCGTGAGCTGCTGCAGGAGTTCGACGAGCTGTCGTCGCAGCACAACAACCCGGAGTCGGAAGGGTTCTTTTCCAAGATGCGGCATTTTTTCGACACTTTGAGCGAGTGAGATCCGACAGATAGGGGCTGTCGCAACAAACTCTTGGGAAGGGGAGTGAATGGCCCATCGGCTGCCGCATGTTGTCAGACAGGTCAAAGGAAATCTGCGGTTCTTCCATGGGCTGGTGACGCAGCCGAAGACCGTTGGCGCCATTGTGCCGACCTCAGTGTTCATGGCGCGTCGAATGGCGAGCGTCGCCAATCCGGCATCGGCCCTGCCGGTGCTCGAACTCGGACCCGGCACCGGCGTCGTCACGCGGGCGCTCCTGCGCCGCGGTATCAAGCCGGAAAAGCTGGTTTCCATCGAATACTCCGCCCAGTTCTGCAAGCACCTGCGGCGTGAATTCCCCGAAGTGCGCTTCCTCCATGGCGATGCCTTCGATCTCGACAAGACGCTGGGCGATCTCAAGTCGGCGCATTTCGATTGCGTCGTATCCGGCCTGCCGCTGCTGAACTTCAGCACCGAACAGCGCGTCGCGCTGATCGAGAACGCGCTGTCGCGGCTGCCCAAGGGCCGGCCGATGATCCAGTTTTCCTACGGTCCCATGTCGCCGGTGCCGCCGGGACGCGGACACTATTCGGTCGAACGGTTCGGTATCGAAATCCGCAACATCCCGCCGGCCCAGATGTGGCTCTACCGGCGCACTGATTAGCGACACCCGGCATGATTCCGAAAATCCTCGTCCTGCCGGGCTCGGTCAAATCGACCTCGGTCAACGTCAAGCTCGCCGATGCGGCACAGCTGACGCTCGCCCATTGCGGCGCCGACGTGACACGGGTCTCGCTGCTCGACTATCCGCTGCCGCTGGTCAATGAGGATCTGAAATCGGAAAAGGGCATTCCGGAGCCGGCGATGAAGCTGGGACGGATGATCGCCGCCCATGACGGCGTGTTCATCGCCAGCCCCGAATATAACGGCTCGATCCCGCCGCTCCTGAAGAATGCCGTCGACTGGATCAGCCTGATTTCGACCGATGGCGATGCGGTGCTGAAACCCTGGCACGACCGCTATGTGGCGCTGGGCGCCGCCTCTCCCGGCCGGCTCGGCGGCATCCGCAGCCTGGCGCACTTGCGCGCCGTCATGGTCGATGTCGGCGCCCAGGTGATCTCGCAGCAGGTGTCCGTACCCAATGCCCGCGAGGCCTTCGACGAGCACGGCGCCGTCAAGGACGAGCGCGCCGCCGGCGTGCTGGACCTGACCTGCAAATCGCTGGTCGACCATTGCAAGCGGCACGGGATTGCCGGCTAGAAAATGTCGACGCTGACCAGCAGGCTGGCGACGGTGGCCAGCAGCACGGCGAGCAGAATGCCGCGAAAAACGGTTTCCGAAAGCCATGTGGCGATGCGGTTGCCCGCCAGGATGCCGACGACCACGGCCGGCGCCAGAAAAAGCGACAGCTCGACGGTCTGCCGCGAGATCTCCGAAAACAGCCCGTGCAGCACAAAACCGGCCCCATAGGCGAACAGGAAGAAGGTCAGGATCGTCGCGCGGATTTCGGACTTTTTCCAGCCCCTGATCGACATCCAGGTGGAAGCCAGCGGGCCCGGCATGGCGAGCATGCCGCCCATCGCTCCGGCAACGGCCCCGACCGTCACGGCTTCGCCGCCGCCGACCCGGAGTTGCCCGTCGGCCCGCTTCGATCTCAGCATGTCCGCAACCAGCGCCGCCGCGACAAAGAACACCGCCGCGGCCGAGACCAGCTTCAGGATCACGACTCCGACAACGGCCTGAACGACGAACCCGGCCGGGATCCCCGCCGCACTTCCGATCAACAGGAATTTGAGAGCGAACCGATCGGTGCCGCGATAGACGAAGGGCGCCAGCATCAAGGCAATGAGGAAATTGTGCACGGTGCTGATCTGGAACGCTTCGCTGCCGTTCAGCACCACCAGAAAGACCGGTCCGGCGATGACCCCGTAACCGATACCGGTCGCCGCCTGCAGCAGCGATGCTCCAAAAACGGCGGGGACCAGCAGCCAGAAGGTGGGATCGATCATCAAAAGTTAGGTACCGGCCGGGCGGCAAACGTGCAACCCGGCCGGCGTGCGGTCAGTCGAGGGAAACGCGGCCGGCGTCGATCCCGGCCAGGAACTCCGGTGCCACATAGGCGCGCATCAGTTCAACCGTCGGGACGTCGCCCTTGATCGAACCGCGTCCGTGGATCCACACGCCTTCGCGGGCCATCAGGTCGAGCAGCGCACTGTTCAGGTTCATGTTGTGGCGATAGTTGCCCCAGGCCGCGGCGACATCGTCGGGCTTGAGCGTGCCGGACAGGACCCGCGACACGGCGGCGTGGGCTTCCGCCGGATCCGACAGCACGACCGCTTCGCCGTCATAAAGCGCCTGCAGGACGCCGGTGACCGCCTGCGGGTTGCCGTCGATCATCTTGCGTGTGGCGACGAGGATGAAGTGGGTGCCGTAGCTGTCGATGCGGATCTCGGAATAACGGTCGCCGAGGGTTTTTCTGGCGCCCTGATAGAAGGACGGGAACATGGCGCCGGCGTAGACGTCGCCGCGCGCCAGGGCCGGGACGATATCGGGCGGGCCGACCGAAACGATCTCGGCCTCGACCCCGGCGGCCTTCAGCTCGTTTTCCAGCATGAAGTGCACATTGGTGCCGGCGGTCACGCCGATGGGTTTTCCGGCCAGGTCCGCGACCTTGGCGACTTCGCTGCCGCCGGTGTGGATGAGCCGTGTCGCCGTGTATTGCGACATTTCGGCGATGACGGCGAATTTCTGATCGCGCATCGCTCCGATCACCGCCGGAAACTCGGCCAGGAAGGCAAAGTCGAGCTGACCGCCGAGCAGCGCCTCGAAGGCGGCACGGCCGGACTGGAACGGAATGACCTCGGCTTCGAGGCCCTGTTCGGCCCAGAGATTGCGGTCCATGGCGACCGACAGCTGCGGGATATCCAGATAGGGTCCGCCGCCGATCGTCACCTTGGTGGCGTCCGCGGCCGCCGGAAGGGCAAGGGCTGCCAGTCCCGCCGCGACGAACATCGATTTGAGTTGCCTGAACATGTGTTCCTCCTTCTTTCGGATCAGTGGTCGTCGGTGCTGCCGTGGCGCAGCAATCCGATGATGTGATTGCGGTTTTTGACGAAGTCTTCGGAGATCTCGTCGACATGGCGCGGACGCTCGGTGTCGATATCGATGGTCTCGATGATGCGCCCCGGCCCGGCGCTCATGATGTAGGCGCGATCCGACAGGATCAGCGCCTCGTCGACGTCGTGGGTGACGAAGATGACCGTCGCCCGGTGGGCCTCCCAGACGCGCAGCAGGATGTCGTGCATAACGATGCGCGTCTGCGCGTCGAGGGCGCCGAACGGCTCGTCCATCAGCAGCACCTTGGGCGAGGTCACGAAGGTCCTGGCCAATGCCACCCGTTGCCGCATGCCGCCCGAGAGCTGGCCCGGATAGGTGTTTTCGCGGCCTTCCAGCCCGACTTCCTTGAGCGCTGCGCGGGCGCGGTCGAGGCGCTCCGCCTTGCTGATCGGAAAGCGCTTCAGCGCGAACATGACGTTGCCGAGGGCGGTGAACCAGGGAAACAGCGCGTATTGCTGGAACACCACGCCGACATCCGGATTGATGCCGTTGACCTCGACGCCGTCGAGCCTGATCGAGCCGGTCGTCAGTCCGACGAACCCGCCGACCGCGTTGAGCAGAGTCGACTTGCCGCATCCCGACGGGCCGATCAGCGAAATGAAGGAGCCCGGCTCGATCACCAGATCGGTCCTGTCGAGCGCCTGGATCTTGCGGCCGCCCGGCGCCTTGAATTCGATCGAGACGTCGTCGATCTCGATCAGGCCGACTTCCGGACGATTATCGGGCATGGTTTCGGCGGGTTCCTGGAGTTTGTGTAGGACAGCGGTCATCATGCGTTCTCCCAGTGCACCAGCCGGTTGCTGATGGCGACAAAGATGGTGTCGAGCGTGGCGCCGAGGATTCCCAGTTCGATCAGGCCGACGAACATGCGATCGGTGCGGATGAACTGGCGGGCATCCTGCAGGCGAAAACCGATGCCCGACGAGGCGCCGCTCAGCTCGGCCGCGACGAGGCTGAGAAAGGCCAACGCCGACCCGAGCCGCAGG
Source organism: Rhizobiaceae bacterium (assembly GCA_963921345.3). GTDB lineage: Bacteria > Pseudomonadota > Alphaproteobacteria > Rhizobiales > Rhizobiaceae > Hoeflea_A. The sequence continues at coordinate 74,152 of CAWUFE020000001.1, forward strand.
CCGACGACGATGTGCGGTGCGGCGGCCGGCACGATGACCTCGAAGAACTCGCGGGTGCGGCTGGCGCCGAGCGAGCGTGCGGCGCGAATATAGGTGCCGGCCACATGTGCGGCGCCGTGATGGGTGTTCAGCCAGACCGCCAGAAACACGGTGTAGGCGATGACGAAGTATTTCGATCCCTCGCCGATTCCGAACCAGACGATGGCGATCGGAACGAGGGCGATGGCCGGTATCGGCCGCAGCAGCGTCAAAAACGGTTCCAGCGCGACCGAGACGACGGTCACCCGCGCGGTGAGCAGGCCCAGAAGCACGCCCAGGGTCGAGCCGATCGTAAAGCCGACCGCCGCGCGGGTCAGCGACACCTGCAGGTCCTTGATCAGGACGCCGTCCTGGTAGAGTTCGACCGCCGCGGCAAAGACCATTCCCGGCGTCGGAAACAGGTCCTGGCTGATGACGCCGGAACTGGCCACCAGCCACCAGACGACAACGACGCCGGTCAGCGACAGGATCAACTGTCCGATCTGCAGGAATTTGGTTCGGCTCAGCATGGTCTTGCTCCCATCATTCGGTTGCCTGGCGCAACGGCGCCGTGCGGCGGCTCGGCGAATTCGCACGTCGGTGCGACGACAATCCGTGTTTTCGGCTGATCGGCGCGGCGGTGACCGCATCCACCGCCCGGTCGAGATTGCATTTCATGAATTCTTCGGCGCTCCAGCCGACCGGGCGTCCGTCGCGCATGACCTGCCGGCCGTCGACGATCACCGCTTCGATCTGGTCGCGGTTGTAGAGGCGCACCAGTTCCCATTCGAAATCCCAGGACGGCATGACTTCCGGGCGATCGCGATTGAGAATGAGGAAGTCGGCGCGCAGTCCGGGGCGCAGCTCGCCGGCCGTTCCTTCCAGTCCCGACACATCGGCGCTTCCGCGCGTCGCCGCGTCGATCCAGGTCCAGGCCGCACCGCAGGAAAAATCGGCGAGCGACATGCCCTGGGCGATGCGCTGGCAGGTCTCGGCCGATTCCAGCAGCCGCAGCGCATCGGAGCGGGTGCTGTCGGTGCCGATCCCGAAGCGAACGCCGCGCGCCGCATAGGCCAGCGCCGGCGCGACCCGGTCGCCCTTCCAGGCGGAGGCGAGCGGATTGTAGCTGACCCCCGATCCGGTTTCGCGCAGCAGTTCGATTTCGTCGTCCGTCACCAGCGTGCAGTGGTGGTGCAGCGTGTGCGGCCCCACGGCATTGTGGGCGGCGAAATATTCCAGCGGTCGCTGGCTGTAGCGCACGACGCTCCAATGCACTTCGACATGGTGTTCGTTGGTGTGGATCTGAAACAGCACGTCATTGTCGGCGCAAAACTCCGACAACGCCTGCATCAGCTCGCCCGACGCGCCCTGCACACCCGAAACGCACAGCGACGGCACGATCATCGGATGGGCGGCGCAGACGGCGACATGGGCCTCGGCCCGCCGCAGCGCGTCGTCGATCAGCCGGCTGCGGTCGGACGGGCTCAGTTCTTCCGGGAGGTCGATCGCCTGCGCGGCGCCGGTGCTGGACACCAGTCGAATGCCGACATCGGCAGCGGCGCGATGCACCGCATCGGCCTTTTCCCCATTGACGATGGCGAAATTGTTGATCGCCGTAAAACCGCCGCGCAACGCTTCGAGGAACATCCATTTGGCCGATACATAGGCCAGTTCGGGATCGAGGCTCGACTCCAGCGGAACCCAGATGCGCCGCCAGATCTGCGACGGCTCGCCGCCGGTCAGTTTCTTTCCGAAGGCCTGGCCGAGATGGGTGTGCGCGTCGACGAAGCCGGGCACGATCGCCCGGCCCGGCAGATATTCGACGTCGGCATCCGGGTGCGTGGCCCGAAAGTCCTCCAGGTCGCCGACAAAGGCGATTTCGCCATCGGAGACCGAAAGCACGCAGCGGGCCTGCGGACCGTTGGCCGTCAGCAGCAGGTCGGGCGCCAGCGCATAGGTGCCCGTTTCGAGCGCGGTCGAAGCACTCTGCATGAACGATATCCCATTGTGGTCTTGTTGGCGGGAGGAGATGCTAGATCCCGCTCCACCACCGTCTCGACAGGATGTTAGGAGAATTGATCCATAGAAGATAATATTATCTTTTACAGAGCTCATAGATTGAAACTATGGCCTGAGGAGAACCGGCATGAACATCCGACAATTCGAGTGCCTCCGGGCGATCATGACGACCGGCAGCATGACCCAGGCCGCCGAACGCCTCGGCATTTCGCAGCCTTCGGCCAGCAGCCTGATTTCCAATCTGGAATACACGCTCGGTTTCAAGCTGTTCGACCGGGTCAAGGGTCGGCTGGTCGCCACGCCCGAGGCCAAGCACTTCCTGCCCGACGTGACCCGCGCGCTGGACAGCATCGACCTCGCCATGCGGCAGGCCAAGCAGATCCGCGACAACCGTTACGGCGACCTGACGATCGCCTCCTATCCCGACATCGCCATCGATTTTCTGCCGGGAGTCATGAGCGCCTTTCAGGCCGACGCGCCCGATGTGCGGATGCGGCTGCTGGCGCGCCGCTCGGAAATGATGAGCGGCCTGCTGCCCATGCAGGAATTCGACATGGCGATCGTCACCCAGGTGGTCGAGACCCGGCAGTTCGAGATAGAGAAAATCCAGATGCCCTGCGTCGTCGCCTATTGCAGCGGTCATGCGCCACCATCGCAGAGCGTCGGCCCGACCGATCTGCAGGGCGAACGGCTCGTCACGCTGATGCCGACCCACCCGACCGTGATCCAGCTGGCGGAACGATTTGCCCAGGAGGGCACGCCCTATCCGCGGGCTTCGGTGGAAACGCAGACTTTCGAATCGGCCTGCGGCTTCATTCGCCGCGGCGTCGGCGCCGGTCTGATCGACCCGATTACCGCGAGCCGCTATTCGCAGGACGTCATCGAAACCCGGCGCTTCGCCCCGGAGGTCAACCAGACGATTTACCTGCTGACGCCGGCCGATCGCCCGGTTTCGAACCTGCTGCGGACTTTTCGCGATCGTCTTCTGAGCGAATTGGAGGCGGTGTGCGAAGCATGACGGGACTCGGCCGTCGCCAGACGCCGGAGGACCCGACGCCGGCCGCCACGACGGCCAGGCCGGCGAGCAGCACAGCCGTACCGAGAAAGGTCGTTTCGAAGCCGAATGCCGAAATCGACGGCAGGCTGACGAAGGGCGAGAAGAACTGCCCGAGAAACACCGAAGTGGTCAGGATCCCGCTGGCAATGCCCCTTCGGCCCGCGGGCGCGAGCGCGAGCGCAATGGCGACGAAATTGGGCATGACGATCGCAAAGCCGATGCCGATCGCCGTCGTGCCGGCGAAGATGGCCGAAAAACCGGAGGGCAGCAGCGCGAAGCCGAACGCCATCAGGCCGTAGCCGAGGGCGTAGGCGCCGGCGAAGCCGACGGCGCGCTTGATGCGGCCGTAAAGCAGGGCCGCGCATCCGCCCGCCAGTGTCAGCGCGCCGAGACCGGCGCCGGTCATGGCGGCGCTGTCGGTGCCCAGCGAATCGAAAAAGAAAGGCAGCTGCGTCGGCATCATGAAGAACATCATGGTCGTCAGCATCTGCAGCAGGGCCAGGGCGAGGATCAGCGGAACCCAGGCGGGATGGCCGTCGGCCACGGTTCCATCGGCCGGTGCCCGTTCCGGGTGTCGCTTCGACGGCTCGCGGATGCTCGCCCACATGAGCGGCAGGAAGATTGCCGCCAGCCCATAGACGGCAAAGGACAGCCGAGGCGACATCACCGCCAGCCATCCGGCCAGGGCTATGAACAGGAAGCCGCCGAAATTGCGCGCCGACACCTGCAGTCCCATCATGGCGTTGCGTCGTTCGCCGGCAAAACAGTCTCCGATCAGCGCGGTTTGGGACGTCATGATCATCGCCACCGCGACGCCGAGCGCCAGGCGGCTTGCGAAGATCGCCGTCAGGTCCGGCAGGACAAGCCCGGCGCAGCCGGTGACGACGAACAGCATGACGCCCGAGAGCAGCAGCCAGCGGCGGCCGAACCGGTCCGCCGCCCAGCCGGCGAACGGCGCGAACAACACCACGGTCAGCGACGGCGCCGGCACCAGCAAACGCGTCAGCAGCTCGGCACGGGGATGATCCGCGAACATCTCCTCGAGCCCCGCAAGGGCCGGGCTGATGGTGGCGTTGGCCATGGTCGTCAGCGAGGCGGCCAGCAGCAGCGCAATGGCGCGCGGCTCCCGCCAGACGGCCGTTTCGGCCTGTTTCGGGGTCTGATGCATGTTCATTTCGGTTGCCTCTCTCGTCGCGAGCAGGCATCCTACGAACTCAAGTCAACTTGAGGTCAAGCATGAAAATTCTCGATATTGCCGAGGTGATCGAACACTCCGGATTGCCGCCCTCGACGCTGCGCTATTACGAGGAGGTTGGGCTGATCAGCTCCATCGGCCGGCACGGGCTTCGGCGCCAGTTCGGACCGGAAACGCTGCTGCAGCTGTCGCTGATCGCCATGGGCAAATCGGCCGGATTTTCGCTCGAAGAGATCGCCGGCATGTTCGGCAAGGACGGCCAGCCCGAGCTGCCGCGCGACGAGCTGCACGCCCGCGCCGACGAGCTCGACCGGCAGATCCGCAACCTCACCTCGCTGCGCGATGCGCTGCGCCACGTCGCCGACTGTCCGGCGCCCTCGCATCTGGAATGCCCGACCTTCCGGCGCCTGCTCCGGGTGGCCGCACGCCGCAACCCGGCCCGGCGTAAGCGCAGGGCCGCGGCCTGAACCGGGCGCCCGGTCGATCAGGCGGGCGGACCGCCCTCCAGCCACATGTCGCCGACCTCGATCTGGCCGCTGGCAACAAGCACCGCGGAACCGCCCACCTCGACCGAAACGACCTTTCCCTGTTTCATTTCAGCCGACGCGGCCATGGTGCTGGGGCGGCCCATGGCAACGCCCTGATACACCGTCAGGCTGACCGTGCCGTCGGCCAGCCCGCTGCGCAGCCCGGCTACCGCCATCAGAGCGGCCGCGGCGCTGCCGGTGGCCGGATCCTCCTCGATACCGTGCGCCGGCGCCGACATGCGGGCATAAACCTCGCCACCATCGCCGAGCGACCCGGCGAAGAAAAAGACATTCGGAGACCAGGCCTGGGCGAGCTCCTCCCGCCAGGCCTGCCGGTCGACAACAGCCCGGTCGACGGCTTCACGGCTGGTCAGGTGCGCGAAACAGAATTCGAGGCCGACACTGGCGAAGAACCCGTCCCCGACGTCAGCCGCGTCGATCGACAGGACTCGCGCGAGAGCGTCGGCGGACGGCTTCTCGGCCGGATGCTGCAGCGGCGTGGTGCTGATCAGCGTGCCGCTCAACACGCCGTCGCGGCGTTCGATCCTCACCGGCACGAGACCGACATTTTCCTGCAGCACGATTTCGGTCGCAGCCGAGTGATCGCCATAGGCCAGCGCGCAGGCCGTGCCGACGGTCGGATGACCGGCAAAGTCGACTTCCGCATTGGGCGTGAAGATCCGGACCCGGGCGGTCGCGGACGGATCCTGAGGCGGCAGGACAAAGGTCGATTCGGCAAAATTGAACTCGCGGGCGATTTTCTGCATTCCGGCCGGCGCGATTCCGTCTGCCTTCGGCAGGACGGCAAGCTGATTGCCGCCGAACGCCGTCGGACTGAAAACATCGAGAATATGGAAGTCATACCGCATGACATTTCTCCTGCTCTTCCACACCGCCGGATTGGCCAACCGGCGGAATCGTGATATCTAAATCGAATATCATCAATATAGATAATCAACAATATAGAATCCGTCCGATATCAATGCCCGACGATCCGACCCTGCCGATCCTCAAGGCGCTGGCCAACGAAAAGCGCCTGCAGATCATGATCTGGATCAGTTCTCCCCGTGACCACTTTCCGCCGCAGCGGGACGGCGACCTGGTCGAGGACGGCGTTTGCGTCGGCTTCATCACCGACAAGATCGGATTGTCGCAACCGACGGTCACCTCGCACATGAAGGTGCTGGAGCAGGCCGGCCTGGTCAGTGGCAAGCAGATCAAGAACTGGGTGTTCTACAAGCCACAGTCCGAAGTGGTGTCGGCGGCGTTGCAGGCGCTTTCCGAAAAACTCGCGACCGAAAAGCAGCGATAATTTCGCTTCGCCGGCCAGGGCACGCCTCCGATGTTGATCTTATTTTAGATTTATCTAAAATAAAGCCATGACCTTTGTCGATCCGTCACTCGTCTTCGCGCCGCGACGCCGCCAGATCCTGCAGATGATCTGGTCGCGGCCGATGAGCGCCGGCGAAATCAACGCCCGTATCCCGGACGTGACTTTCGGTGCGGTGTCGCAACATCTGGCCCGATTGCGGAACGCCGGCGCGGTCACGGTCGAAGCGCGCGGACAAAGCCGTATCTACACCGTCGACCTGACGGCGCTGGGTCCGCTGGCCGAGGCGCTCGATGCGATGTGGAGTGACAGCCTTGCCGCCCTCAAGGCGACGGCGGAGGCCGATCATCCGCCGCGGAGAGACGCCGATGGCTAGCGGCGAACCGACCTTTGCGCTCGGCCACACCGTCGACGTTCATGTGCCGGCGGAGACCCTGTTCGACTATCTGGTCTCGTCCGACCTGCTGGCCCGCTGGCTGGCGCCGGGCGCCCTGGTCGAGCCGCGCATCGGCGGCGAAGTCCGAGTGCCGCAGGCGGACGGCTCGGTCGCCAGCGGACGGGTGATCGCCATCGAGCGGCCGCATCTTCTGTGCTTCTCCTGGGGCTACGACGATCCGGCCGCCGGCCTGGCGCCTGACGAATCGACCGTCGAGATCACACTGACCGCATTGGACGACGGCACGACACGCATCGCTCTGAAGCACGTCCTGCCGGTGCGTGCGGCGGATCACGACGTCTGGCCCGAAGCCATCGCCCGGCTCGCGACGCAGGCCGGCGGCACCGACGCGCCGTCACAGGCCGGCAACGAGGCGCCGCCGCTCGAGCCGCATCTCTGGTGCGACGATCTCGGGCACAGCCGTCGTTTCTACGAAGAGGCGCTGGGGTTTCGCTGCGTTGCCAGCTATCCCGGCGATGCCGATGCCACCTGGCACCAGATGCGCCGCGGCGCCGTGCGGCTGATGATCGCCGCCCGCCCGGACGATCGCATCGCCACCGGCGAGCAGGCCTATCTTCTCGACATTCGCGACCGCATCGGGCAGTCGGGCGCGGTCTCGCTCTATCTGCGTGTCGACGACGCGCGGCGCGACCTGGACCGATGCCGGAGTTTCGGTGCGGAGATCGTCGAACCGCTGTGGGACCCGTTCTGGGGCGGCCGGCAGTTCACGGTCAGGGATCCGGACGGCCAGCTGTGGACGCTGACCGGACCGACGGATTGACAGCGACCCGCAGCGGCGGATGATGGCGGCCATGGTCTACGATACCGACGCCGCGCGCCTGCACGAAATCGTCGCAAGCGACCCCTCGTTTCGCCATGTCGACGGCGGTGCGCTCGCCGCCGCCGCGGCCCGTCTGGATGCCACGGCACGTCAGCCGCTGACAGCGTTCGCCCTGGCGGCGATGCGTGCTCTGGCGCTGGCCGGAAACGGGCACACACGGGTGATTCCCAACGGCATCGCCGAAGCGTTGCCCATGCGCTTGGTCTGGTTGCGCGACGGGCCCTGCGTGGTCGAAGCAGCGGGACGGTTCGAGGATCTGATCGGCAGCCGGCTGCTGCGCGTCGGAGGTCGCGACATCAGATCGATTCATGAGGCGCTTCGCCCCTATCTCGCCGGCACCGGGCAACGTCAGAAGGTCATCGGGGCCCTGATGCTGGCCTGGCCGCAGGCGCTGCGGGCGATCGGCCTCGAAGCGGACCGGCTGGAATTCGAAGCGGAAGACGGCGCCACGCGCGCCGTCGAGCCGGCGCCCGGCGACAGCATGACAGCGGACGCCCTTTATCCGATCCATGAAACCGGCATCGCCTCCCGTCTGATCCATCGGAACGGCCTGGCGGAGAGCGCAGTCGAGGCGCGATCCGGCAATTACTGCCGGCCTTTGTCCGGTTCTCAGGCCTGGTATGTCCGGCTCGCGGACCTCGCCTCCGAAGAGGCATCGGTGCTGGCGCGGAGTCTCGATGCGATCCGGATGCGGATCAGCGCGGCGCCGCAACGATCGGTGCTGGTCGACCTACGCGGCAATCCCGGCGGCGATTTTCTGACCACCGTCGACTTTGTCTCCCGCATCGACGAGATGCATGCGGCCGACGGCGCTTTCGTCGTCCTTGTCGACAAATTCACCTTTTCGGCGGCCATCGTCGTCGCAGCGCTGCTCAAGCATCACGCCCGCTCCTGCCGGATCGTCGGCGAGGAAATGGGCGACGCTGCGCGGTTCTTTGCCGAGGGCGGGACCGATGTGCTTGCACAATCGGGCTTGAAGGTTCGCCATTCGACCGGCTACCACGATTGGCAGGACGGCCGCGCCGACACGCAATTGACGCCGCCCGATATCGCAGCGCACATGGTGGCGGCCGGGTCTCTGGTACCTGACATCATCGCAGCACCGACGTCGCACGATTTTCGTGCCGGCCACGATCCGGCCCTGCAGGCGGCAAGACGGTTGATCGGCTAAAGTGATTGGGTCGGGGCTTTGGAATGGTTGTTTCGAAGACCGCGTTAGCAGCTCTGAACTCCCGGAAGGTAGCGGGCGTCTCGAGCGACGAATGCGGAGGTTTCAATTTTGGGGACAGTTTACTTAATTCCAATTAATGCTTAATAAAATCAGTGAGTTATCAAGAATTAAGTAAACTGTCCCCAAAATTCTGGCACTTCGTTTCTGCCTTTTCACATAGGGCAGATCCCACACAAAAGGCCCTAGAAGATCCGCCCCGACAGGGGCGCGCGGCCGGACTCTTCGGCATTCTCCAGCTTGCCCACACCGCTTTCGCGCTCCCAGCCGGTGCGCAGCGTCTTGGCGGAATCGGCGAAGCGGCGGCCGGTCGCCTCGCACTCCTCGATGCGATCGACGCGGAAATGGCGAAATGCCTGCCGCAGTTCGCACCAGGCGGCCAGCAGGACGACCTCGATGAAGTAGATCAGCGCAACCGGCTTGATATCGCGGACGGTTCGCCGCTCCTTGAGATCCAGATAGGTGATGTGCAGTTCCGCCGCGTCGCGGATGTGACGGCGCAGCTCGGCGGTCTCGACATTCGATTGCGGCATGGGATTCCAAAGCGACACATGCAGCGGCACGGCGCGCTGCGTATCTTCCGGAATGACGTCCGAGATCTTCGATGCCGCGCTCCCGGCGGCGCGTTCGAGCCCACGGTCGCCGGTGCGGCCGAGCAGCGCCAGGCCGACGACGATGGCCTCGATTTCGTCCTGCGAGAACATCAGCGGCGGCAGGTCGAAGCCGGACCGCAGGACGTAGCCGATGCCCGCTTCGCCGTCGATCGGCACCCGCATCGCCTGCAGAGCGGCGATGTCGCGGTAGATCGTGCGCTTGGCGACCTCCAGGGCATCGGCCATGGCCTGGGCCGTCACCGGCGCCTCGGCCTGGCGCAGGATCTGGATGACTTCGAAAAGGCGGGTCGATCGGCTCATGGATCCATCCATAGCAGAACACTGCTGACACGCTGATGTCAGCAGTGTTCTGCTAGGTCAGCAGGCCCGAACCCCCGAAGGAGGAACCAGGCCTTGCTCGAAGCCTATCAATCGAAATCCGGCACGTTCGAACCGGTGTGGACGCTGGAAATCCAGACGCTGCCCGAGGATACCGACCGCATTCTCGATGCGGTGCTGGCGGTCCACCCGCTGGGCTATGGCCGGTACCACAGAAACGCATCGATCTCGGCGGTCGGCAAGGAAACGGCGCGACCGCAGGCCAATTCGACCACGGTCGCCCACAAGCCGGGCTATGAGGCCGGCGCGACCGAAACCTATCCCATGGTGGAACTGAAGATCTCGATCGAGCGGGACCTGCGGACGCTGGAGCGGGTGATGAATGCGATCCTCCACGTGCATCACTACGAGCAGCCGGTGATTTTCCTGCGCGAGGACTGGGCCAGCCGCGCCGACTACGACCCGCACAGCGACAATCCGAACCGCTGGTGGAACAACGGACGCGGCCTTCCCGCGCAACTGGATCGAAGCGAGTTGTGACTAGATTGCATCATTTGACCGCGGCGATTTTGGTCTCTGGCTAGACGGGTTGCGCGCCGTGGTGCACACCCACCACAAGTGCAAGCCAACGACGCCAGGGGCCAAAAGCGCCCGGCCCGGAGGGTGGCTGCATATCGGCCCATCGGCTGCGTTGCGTCGCTTGCCCGATGCACCACATCGCGCTGCGCGACGCGCCTTGCCGAGTGGAGCCGATCTGCTGCCATCAAATGATCCAATCTAGTCACAATTCGCTTCAAAACAGGAGACCTTTATGAGCGAGACGAACATTCTGGCCGGCGGATTCGACACGCGGCCGATCGAAATGCAGCCCATGTGGCTGGTAAGGTTCCAGGCGCCCGAGGAGGATATCGACCGTATCTTCGACGCCATCGTCGAGGTGACGCCGCTGCAGCAAGGCAAGACCGACCGGAACGGCTATCGCGCGCCGGCCGGCATCGAATATTACCGGCCGCGTGAAGGAACGCCGACCGGTGCCGAGGACGAAACCCGGCACCGGCCGAATGTCGACGAGATGCGGTTCTACATCCCTCGCGACACCGCCATTCTCGATGCGGTGATCGAGGCGATCTACGAGGTCCACAGCTACTACGAGCCGGTGATCGCCGTCACCGAAGTCCTGCGCAGCCAGTGCAAGGGCCTCGACGACAGCGACAACCCGCATCGCTGGTGGAACAAGGACGGCGACTGGAAGAAAGATTGAGGAATGGGCTCCGGGCGGTCCTCAGGACCGCCCCAGCCGCTTTTCGATCTGCCGCTTTTCCCAATTGACGCCGAAAAGCGAAAACACCTCGAACACCGTCAGCCCGTGGGCGGCCACTCCGAGGCCCCAGCCGAGTGCCGGCCAGATGAACCAGAGATAGTCGGTACCCAAATAAAGATTGGCCGCGGCCATGGCGATCACCGAGATCACGTAGATCGCCAGGTGGGTATAGAAGCCCTTGATGTCGCGGACATATTCAACAGCTTCCCGCTCGCGGCGGGAATAATCGTCCTGCTCGTTCATGCCTGTCTCCTTGGTCAGCGTGGATATATCCACCTCAAGGACCGCAGCGAGAGCATTCATCGTTTCCAGGCTTGCCTTGCCGCCGCGCTCGATGCGCTGCACGGTGCGCACGCTGAGGCCGCTGACTTCCGCCAGCGTCTCCTGCGACCAGCCCTTGTCGATGCGTCGTTTGCGAATATGCATCGGATCGGTTCTCCTCGGCTGTGGTCCGTAACGGCATGAAACGCACAGCATTATAGACCGGATTGCCACGACGGCACCCCGCCACCGGGACGACAGCAAGGCGACAGGCGGGATTGCGGTTCGATGACGACACGGTTATGTCGTGGTGCACGCGCTGCAAGCGCGGGTCGCATCCACCGCTTTCGACACTTCAAACGTTCGGACTTGCCGGCTCCATGGATATCCTGCGCAATCGCCAGGCGGCGCTCATTCTCCTGCTGCACCTGTCGGGCGTGATCTGCAATTCCATGATCATTCCGTTCATGGCCTTCTACATCGTCGAAGGGCTGGGACAGGAACCGTGGCAGATCAGCGTCTATACGGCGGTGGCGCTGGTTCTGGCGTTCGGTATCAATCGGCAGTTCGGCGAGTGGATCGATGGCGGGTCGCGTATTGCGCCTCTGGTGCTGTTGTCCATTGTCAGCTTCGTTGCGGCCAATGTCGTCATCATCGGCGTGCAGCAATATTGGGTGCTTCCGGTCGTCGCAAGCATCGGCTTCAGCCTGTCCGCCGGAGCCATGGTGACGATGTTCGCATTCGGACGGCTATTCGCCGAACGCGAAGCACTGGACACCGACAAGTTCAACGCATTGCTGCGCGCCTCACATTCTTTGGGCTGGATGATCGGGCCTGCTGCCGCTTATCTCGTGGCCGACCGGTTTGCGCCGGTCGATGTGTTTCGGCTGGCAATTGCGCTTGCTCTTGTCTGGGGCCTGTTGTGGTATGTCGTGATCCCGCGGGATTTCGCCAAGCCCGTCGAGCAGCGCGCTGCGGCAACCGGCGACGACGATGCACTGAACCGGCCGCTCTGGTTTGCGGCCATCGCCTGCTTTTTCCTGTCCCTCGCCCACATGCTGTGCACCAGCGCTTTGCCGCTGTTCTACGTCCAGGAGGCTGGCCTGCCCACCTATGCGCCGGGTCTGTCCTTCTCGATCAAGACGTTCGTCGAAATCGTCGCCATCCTGTCCGTGCCGCTGCTGATGCGGAGATTGGGCGCCAGGAACGTGCTGATGGGAACGTCCGTGCTGGCCGTGGTTGCCTTCTTCGTGCTCGCCCAGGTGGCCACCTTGTCGGGCCTGGTGGTCGGCGCGGCACTGGAAGGCCTCTACTACGGTATCTTTGCCGGCGTCGGCATTTCCTTCGTTCAGAGTTTTGCCGGCGGCCGGATGGCGCGGGCGACGTCGTTCTACGTCAACAGCCTGATCGTCGGCGGTTTGATCGCCGGGCCTTCGATGGGATTGATCGCCCAATTCTATGATTTCAGGTCGGCCATTCTGGCGGCCTCGCTGGGCGCGGTCGCTGCCTTTGCAGTGCTCTTCGCGACGCGCCGCTCCGATGTGCCGGCAGACGCGGTCGCACAAAAGACCGAGTGATCGAGTAGGACGTCCAAGATGCAGCAAAGACACCCCTTTCTTCTGGAAACGCACCGCCTGCGGTTGCGCAACTGGCGCGAATCGGACCGCGACGCCTTCGCCGCTCTGAACGCCCATCCGGAGGTGATGGCCGATCTCGGCGGGCCGATCGACCGGGCGGCCAGCGACCGCAAGCTCGACGGTTACATTTCAGCGTTCGAGGAGCATGGCTACGGCCGCTGGCTGATCGAGGACCATGCCGGCACCTTTCTCGGCTATACCGGCGTCATGCCACGCCGGGAAGACCCACCGCTGGGCTTTCACAACGAGATCGGCTGGCGGCTGACCCGCGAGGCCTGGGGCGGCGGCTTCGCCACGGAAGCGGCGCGCGCGGCGCTCGACGACGTTTTCACACGCATCGGGCTGGACGAGGTGCTGGCTTACACAAGACCGGACAATCTGCGCTCGCAGGCGGTCATGCTGCGGCTCGAGCTGGAGCGCGACGAGGCCCGCGATTTCGTGATGCCAATGGCGAATGTCGACAACTGGCCCGGGCTGGTGTGGGTGGCGCGGCCGACCGGATAGTCTATGCCCGCTCGTCCTTCGGCGACCCCATGACGATATCGGAAGTGATGCTGCTGACCTGCGGCACCATGCCGAGAACCTCGGTGTGGAAGTGCTTGTAGGAGGCGAGGTCCGAGACCTCGACGCGCAGCATGTATTCGATGGTACCGGAGACGTTGTGGCACTCGCGCACTTGGGGTGCGGCGGCAATCATCCGCTCGAAATCGAGCTGGTCTTCTTTGCGGTGGCGGGCGAGACCGACGGCGACCAGCGCCGTGAACCCGCTGCCCAGCGCCTCGCGATTGAGAACCGCCCGGTAGCCGAGAATGGTGCCGTTGCGCTCCAGTTCCTGCACCCGCCTCAGGCAGGCGGAACTGGACAGCCCCACCCGCCGGGCAAGCTCGGTATTGCTGACGCGGCCGTCGCGCTCCAGCTCGTGCAATATCTTGCGGTCGATCTGATCCAATTCAGGCATTTGTTGCAAATTTTTAAGCTCTGCACCTCAGAAAGCAAGCACCTTGCGCCTGCTGCGCCATAATATTGCTCCACTATGACGATCGAACTGCTCACGGCCCTCGCCGCCTTCGCCTTCATCTCGCTGATCACGCCCGGCCCCAACAATCTGATGTTGTTGGCATCGGGCATGAATTACGGCTGGCTGCGCACCATTCCGCACATGCTCGGCATCGGCATCGGTTTTCCGGTGATGATCGTGCTGGTGGGCCTGGGCATCATGCAGGTCTTCGAGCTGGTGCCGGCGAGCTACACGGTGCTGAAGATCCTGTGCGCCGCCTATCTGTGCTATCTCGCCTGGAAGATCGCCACCGCCGCGCCGGTGCAGTCGGACGACAGCAGCGGCGGCACCACCCCGCTGACCTTCTTCCAGGCGGCCGCCTTCCAATGGGTCAATCCCAAGGCCTGGGCGATGGGTGTGACCGCCATCAGCGTCTACACTCCGCCCGACCGCTCGCTGACAACCGTCGTCATCGCGTCGCTGACCTTCGCGCTGATCGGCATCGTCTCGCTCAACTGCTGGACCCTGCTCGGCCAGCAATTGCGGCGGCTCTTGCAGGCGCCAGTGGCGCGGCGGGTGTTCAATGTCGGCTGCGCACTGGTCCTGGTCGCCTCGCTCTATCCGATGATCGCCTGGGGCCTGCTCTAGCAGGAACAGGCGCCGGCCTCGGTCTCGGAACCGCAACACGCGGATCCGTTGCGCATCGGTTGCGCGGCCAGGGCCGGTTTGCAGGCGGCATTGCCCGGCTCCAGCGCTATGGCGATGCGATTGCCGTCGACTTCGATGTCCTCGATGCGGAAACGTTCGATGCCGCGGTTTTCCAGGGCGAATTCCACATAGACCGGCACGTCGCGCAGTTCGTCGATGGTTTCCAGGCACTTGCGCAGGATGCCGGTGAACTTGCCGGCGCGCATGTGCTCGGACCCCGGCGCGTCGAGCAGTTGCAGATGGGCCTCCGACCAGCGATGCCGGTTTCCGCCGCAATCGATGCTGTCGAAATGCGCCAGTTTCAGCTCGGTGACGTGGTAGCCGCCGCCGATCTCGCCGTCGTCGGTGTGAAACACTACCCCGGCGCCGTCGGCAAGCGGTTTGAACGTCTCCATCAATTGTCCCAGTGTTGCGGGCGGACGAAGCATGATGTATCCTCACATTAATTTCAACAATTCAAGAAATATTGAAATATGAACGAAAGTCAAGCCGTCGAAGCCCTTTCCGCCCTGTCGCAGGAAACGCGGCTGAGAATCCTGCGCTTTCTGGTAACCAGGGGCGAGGATGGCGCGACAGCCGGGGAAATCGGCGAGGAAGTCGAGGCGATCTCGTCGCGCACCTCGTTTCATCTGTCGGCGCTGGAGCAGGCCGGCCTGATCAACCGAACGCGGGTGTCGCGCAACATCGTCTACCGGGTCGATTTTCAGGCGATCGGCGGCCTGATCGGCTATCTGGTGCAGGATTGCTGCCAGGGCAACGCGGCGGTCCTGGCCTGCTGCCAGATGCCCTCGGACTGCTGTTAGACCAGCGCCCGCGGCTATTCATCGCCGCCATAAATCCTTTGCATGTCGGGTTTTTCGACCGAGAAATAATGCACCCAGATATAGGCGTGGCTGAAGGCCGCGCCGATCAGCGCCGCCGTCGACTGCAGCGCCAGTCCGGGGATCCACAGGGCGCCGATCCCGAATACATACATGCCGTTGTCGGTGAACCGGAATATGCCCTCGCGCACCATCGGCCAGTTGCGGGCGTCGGCATCGAAATGGTCGATGCCGAAAGCCCGGCGGAAGGTGAAATAGGTGCGCACCGAATAGAACAGATAGGCCGCCGGCACGGCAACGATCAGCGCCAGCAGGATGCCTAACCACGGCGCCAGCGGCAGCGAGTCGCGATTGGCGATCGCCAGCAGCGTGACGAGCACAAAGCGGGCCGCAAAGAGCACAGCGAAAATTTTGGCGTAGATGCGAAACGCCCGCTCGGTGTCGCCGAACCAGGCGGTCAGCCGCTTGCCGTGCAGCTCCAACCGCCAGGCAATCCAGACGAACAGCTGGTGGACGATCGAATCGCCCAGCAACAACCAGAACCAGACGCCGGTCGACAGGCCGAACAGCGACCCCTCCATCGCACCGGAAAAACCCGTCGCCCAGACGGCGAGGACCAGCAGAACGGCAAGTCCCAGCGCATGCAGCCACTGCCCCTCGAACAGCAGCGACGCATCCTGCGGCTTTGCAACCTGGTTCATCCTGCCAGTCTACACGGGATTGCGCCGATTGGCTTCGGAAGGTTTGTAGAAGGCAGAAACGACGTGCCAGAATTTCGGGGACAGTTTACTTAATTCCCCTCTATTCACAATAGAATCAGTATCTTAATCAAAATTAGGTAAACTGTCCCCGAAATTGCGGCCTCCGCATTCGTTGCCGGGAACACTCAACCTCTCGGGGTCATGAGCGGTAGGCCGCGACGAAATTCCGCAGAATGCGTTCCGGCATGCGCACATCCTGGCTGTGGCAGAACTCGATCAGCCGGTCGGCGTCTTCTGGCGGGAAATAGCCGGAGTCGCGATAGATCCGGATGCGCGATTCGAACACGGCGCCGTCGGCCTCAGGGTGAAACTGGGTGGCATAGACGTTGGACTTGTAGCGGATCATCTGGAACGGCGTCGGGGCCGAAGACAGCAGGTGCACGCAACCGGCCGGCAGTTCCTGTACCGCCTCCTTGTGGCCGACGAAGGCCATGAACCGGTCCGGCAGCTCCGCGGTCAGTGGATCGGTCGCTGCATCCGGCGTCTTGGCGCACTCGACCGCGCCGACCTCCTCGCTGTAGCGTTCCTTGTTGACCCGGGCGCCTAACTGGGCGGCGAGGATGCCGATCCCGTAGCAGCAGCCGAGAAACGGAAAGTCCGTTTCCGTGACTGCCGGCATCAGTCCGAACACGGCTTCCTCGATGCGCTTTTCCACCGGCGACTTCTTGTCCTCCGGATCGCTGACGCAGCCCGGGCCGCCGCCGACGATGACTCCGGCGTAGTCGCGGATGTCGAGCCCGTCGGGAATCGGCTCCTGGTCGAGACGGATGCGGTGGGCCTCCTCGCGGCCGAGCCCGCCCTTGTCGAGGAAGGCTTCGAATTCCCCGTCCGACGTTTCGGTTTCGGGGCGCAATTGCAGGATCAGAAACGGTTTCATGACCCGCCGCAATAATATCGTCCGGCCCGGACTGGCAAGGGGGCGAGCCGAAAAAACTGACTACCGGCGCGGCCGTTCGCTGAAGCTGTCGTCCGGCGTGCCCGTCCAGCAGCGTGGCACGAAGGGAAATTCCTCTGTCAGGAAATAGGCGTAGGTGCCCTGCGGGAATTCCCTCGAGGTGGTGCGGGCGCCGTTGCATTCGTCCAGGTCGCCGAGGCCGGCAACGTATTCATAGTCTTCCACGAAGGTGCCGTCATAGGTGCCGTCGGGCTGGCTGCCGCCGGGCCGTCTGCCTGCTTTCAGCCGGTAGGAGCTCCTGACCTCCTGCATGCCGTTGCCGAGATCGCCGGTCAGCACATAGACCGGATAGCCGTCGGCGGCCCAGCCGATCAGCGGCGAATGTTCGGTGCCGTCCCAGTTCAGCTCCTCCATCAGGCCAATCGGCGTGAAATGGTAGTGATAGGCACCGTTCGGCTGCACATGGGCGTAGTTGGCGTCGAGGCCGAGCCGCACCGCGCCGCCCAGCGCGTCGTAGTTCCAGCCGGAATTGCGGTCGCCCTTCCAGTATTCGGCGGTGCCCGGCTCGAAGGGGATACCGCTCAGCCCGACACCCCAATAGGCGAAGTCCGCCGATGTGATGCGGCCGGCGGGCGCCGGATCGGTTGTCATGCGGAAGTCGAAATTCTGCTCGGTGATGGCGTGCGGATTGCCGCTGTTGGGAAAGGCGCCCACGGCATGTTCGGGAATGCCGTTGGTGCGCACGATGCGGGTGTCGCCGCGAACCTCGATGAAGACCTCGGAGGGCGACAGCACCCGGTCGGCCGGCTCCAGCGTTACGGTCCCGCGCTGCGTCGCCGACAACCGGCGTTCGCGCTGCTGGCGGTTGCGCTGCTGGGCTTCCGCGATGACGCTCACCGCGACCGTGGCGATGGCGCCGAGAAACAGGACGCCGACGACTTTCCTCATACCGCAAATCCCTCTTCCGGATTTCGTGTTAGCCCAAGCCGTCTGCAAAGTCATGCGACGGCGACAATCTCGGTTGCCGCCGGGTTACCGGACGTTAAGGCCGGTCATTGCCTGGAAGCGGCCAAACAAAGCGCCGCGAATAAGCCCTGGACCGGTTTCCTTCCGCGACGAATCCGACTAAATGGAGTGCCGAACGCACCCCATTTCCAGGAGCGAACGCATGCAGGACGCGAAGGACCACCTGATCGTCGGCCTCGACGTGCCGACCGTCGACCGGGCGGAAGCGATCGTCGAGACGCTCGGCGACAGCGTCGGCTTCTACAAGATCGGATACCAGCTGGTGTTTGCCGGCGGTCTGGAATTCGCCCGCGACATCATCGCCGACGGCAAGCGGGTGTTTCTCGACATGAAACTGCTCGACATCGACAACACGGTGGCGAGGGGCGTCGAGAACATCGTCAAGATGAACGTCTCCATGCTGACCCTGCACGCCTATCCGAAGGCAATGCGGGCGGCGGTCGAGGCGGCGCGCGGTTCGCCGCTCTGCCTGCTCGGCGTTACCGTGCTGACATCGATGGACGACGCCGATCTGGGCGAGGCCGGCTATCACGACACGGCGCAGGGTCTGGTCGCCATCCGCACCCGCCAGGCCAAGGAGGCCGGCATGGGCGGCATCGTCTGCTCGGCAGCCGAAGCGGCAACGGTGCGGGCGATCGTCGGACCCGGGATGGCCGTCGTCACGCCGGGCATCCGGCCGGCCGGCGCCGACCACGGCGATCAGAAGCGGGTGGTGACCCCGGCCGACGCGCTGCGCAACGGATCCAGCCACCTGGTGGTCGCGCGGCCGATCGTCGCGGCGCCCGATCCGGCCGCCGCCGCGCAAGCGATACTGTCTGAAATGAGCGGCGCGCTGAGCGACGCCGCCGAATAGGAGGAAACATCATGGCCAAGGGCTACTGGATCGCCCGCGTCGACGTGCGCGACACGGAACGCTACAAGGACTACGTCTCGACCGCCAAACCGGCCTTCGAGCGCTACGGCGCGAAATTTCTCGCCCGTGGCGGCGCCATCGAGGTGCTGGAAGGCCAGGCGCGAGCCCGCAACGTGGTGATCGAGTTTCCGTCCATGCAGGCGGCCGTCGACTGCTACAATTCCGAGGAATACCAGGCCGCCAAGGCCATCCGCCAGGAAGTCGCAGACGCCGAGATGCTCGTCGTCGAAGGCTTTGAGGGCTGAATACCGCATCCGGCCCATGCGGCCTGATGAGACGGAACGCCTGGCCGAAATCGACCGGGCGGCCGACCAGTTGTTCCTCGACTGCGGCATCCCCGAGGCTGTCGCGATGGTCTCCGGGCTGCCGGTCCCACTGGCCAGTTTCAGCTCGATGCTCGACGCCTGCCACGTGCTTGTCGCCTGCGCGGCCGAGGACGTTGCCGTCGGCTTCGCCGCCGTGCAACCGCTCGACGGCGACTGCTGGCTGCGGTTGCTGGCGGTCGATCCGGATCATGGCCGTCGCGGCATCGGATCGGCGCTGGTGCGGGAAACGATGCGGCACGGGCGCAGCATCGGTGCCACCAGCTGCGGATTGTCGACTTTTCGCGGCATCGCCTTTAACCAGCCCTTCTACGAGGCGCTGGGTTTCCGCGAACTCCCGCTGAGCGATGCGACGCCCGGCCAGCGCGATCGCTTCGAGAGCGAGGTTCCGGAGGAGGCGCGGCGCGAACAGCGTGTGCTGATGGCCATCGATCTTTGAAATCCGCCTCTTCCCGTCAGCACGCAATTTGATTAAGAGAACTGCTAAAGTGCAACTCTGAGCATCGAGCCGGGAGATCAGGCCGTCATGACCCACAGCAACGTCCCAAAACTGGTTACGGTTTTCGGCGGCTCCGGCTTTGTCGGCCGGTATGTGGTGCAGGCGCTGGCGCGCCGCGGCTACATGGTGCGGGTCGCCGTGCGGCGGCCGGATCTCACCAATTTCCTGCAGCCGCTCGGCAATGTCGGGCAGATCGTCGCGGTACAGGCCAATCTGCGCAACCGCCCGTCGATCCTGCGCGCCGTGCGCGGCTCCGATCACGTCATCAACCTGGTCGGCATTCTGTTCGAAAGTGGCCGCCAGACTTTCGACGCCGTGCAGGACGAGGGCGCCCGGGCCGTCGCCGAGGCCTGCCGCGACGCCGGTATCGGGCTGACCCACATGTCGGCCATCGGCGCCGACAGCCAGGCGGAAGCCAAATATGCCCGCACCAAGGGGCTGGCCGAGGAGGCGGTGCGCTACACGGTGCAGGATTCGACTATCATCCGCCCATCGATCATCTTCGGGCCGGAGGACGGCTTTTTCAACAAATTCGCCGAAATGGCCCGCTACTCGCCCTTCCTGCCGCTGATCGGCGGCGGCGAGATGCGTTTCCAGCCGGTCTATGTCGGCGACGTCGCCGAGGCCATCGCGCGCAGCGTCGACGGCACGATCGAGGCCGGCAAGACCTGGGATCTCGGCGGTCCGGAAGCGCTGACCTTCCGGCAGTGCTTGGAATTGATGCTGAAGGTGATCGCCCGCAACCGCAGCTTCATCACCATTCCCTGGGCGCCGGCGCGCTGGATGGGCAGCCTGATGTCGATGGTGCCGCTGATCGAGCCGATGCTGACCAAGGACCAGGTGCTGATGCTGCAGAACGACACGGTCGTGTCGGCCGAGGCCGAAGCCGAGGGCCGCACGCTCGCCGGCATGGGCATCGACGCCACGACGCTCGAGGCCATCCTGCCTTCCTACCTGGTGCGCTACCGCCCGGCCGGTCAGTTCACCCGGGATCTGGCGGCCTGAGCGCGCTCGCCGCCCTCGTTGCCGGCGCGCTTCCCGAATCCATCCTGCCGCTCGACGCGGCCCTGCTGGTAGCCGCGAGCTTCCTGACGTCGCTGATGACGGCATCCGTCGGTATCGGCGGCGGCTCGGTGATGATCCTGCTGATGTCCTATTTCGTTCCGGTTGCGGCGCTGATTCCCGTGCACGGCGCCGTTCAGTTCGGTTCCAACACCGGACGCGCCGTCATTCTACGCCGCCATGTGGACTGGGTGCGTCTGGCGGCCTTCAGCGCCGGCGCCATCGTCGGGGCCGGAGTGGGGGCGGCCATCGCCGTGCGGTTGTCCGGCGGTATCATCCTGACGGGGCTCGGCCTGTTCGTGATCGCCTCGACCTGGATCAAGTTGCCGCGCATGGCCGCGATCGGGCGGGCCGGCATGGCGGCGATCGGGGCAATCACCACATTTATCGGCATGTTTTTCGGGGTCACCGCGCCGATCAACGCGGCGCTGCTGTCCAACAGTTTCACCGAGCGGCAAACGCTTGTGGGCTCGCTGGCGGCGATCACCAGCGCCCAGCACGGATTCAAGGTTCTTGGATTCGCCTTTGCCGGCTTTTTGTTCGCACCATGGCTGCCGTTGATCCTGGTCATGATCGCCAGCGGGTTTCTCGGCACCCTCGTCGGCACCCGGATCCTGAGAAAACTGCCCGAGCATGGCTTCCGGCTGATCTTCAAGATCGCGCTTACCGCGTTGGCGGCCGATATGCTCTACCGGGGCGTGAGCAGCCTTCTGTGACCCAAAGGCAACGGCCCGGGGATTCTCGTCCCACGCTCTTGATTCGGATCGGTGGAGTGATTACATCCGTCACAAATCGTTAGGGTTTTTTTTGCTACTAAATCTTAAGCTTGGTGGGGACCAACGACGCTAAGCCGTGGGCCAACGAGTCTGCGTACGCGTATAAGAGGGTAGAGGGGTATCATGACAGAACAAAAGACGATGGGTCGAGCCATCTTCTCTTCGTTTCTGCTTGCGGGCGCGGTCATTCTGGTCGGCGCATTTTTCGCACCTCCGGCATCGTTGACCGACAATGGCAGCTGCACGTCGGCCTACGGGGTCGAGGGCTGCGCCACCGAGCAGACAGCCAACCGCTGATCACGCTCTAGCGAGCAATCACCGTCATCGGCAATCCGCCTTCGGGCTGGACCGTCAGCTTCTGCACGGGCCAGGGATCGGTGTCTTCCGTACAGTCGAAGCGGAAGCGGCGCATCAGCACGCCCAGAGCGATCACTGCCTCCTGCAGCGCAAAGGTTGCGCCGATGCAGACGCGCGGGCCGACGCCGAAGGGCAGATACTGGAAACGGCCGATCTTCTCGCGGTTGCCCGGCAGGAAGCGGGACGGGATGAAGGCATCCGGCTGCTCCCACAGCATGCGGTGGCGGTGCAGTATCCAGGGCATGACCAGCACGGTGGTGCCGGCCTCGATGACGGCATCGGCGAACCGGTCTTCCTCGATGGCCGCCCGGTTGATCGACGGCGCCGGTGGGTAGAGCCGCATCGCCTCCTCGAAGGCGGCACGCGTCTGCGGCATCTTCTCCAGCCATTTCACCGGATCGGGCTCCGACGGGACGACCCGGTCGACCTCCTCTTCCACCGCCTGCCGCTCGCGCGGCGCGTTGGCGAGGCAATAAAGCGTCCAGCCGAGCGCCCGGGCGGTGGTCTCGTGCCCGGCGCCGATAAAGGTGATGATGTTGTCGGAAACCTCCTGGCGAGTCAGCCCGCCGGGCTTTTCCTGTTGCAGGAGCAGGGTCAGGAAGTCCTGCGGCGCGGCGTCCGGGTCTTCACGCATCAGCTGCAGCCGCTCTGCAACCGTGTCGTCGACGATCTTACGGAAGAAGGCCAGCGTGCGGCGCCCGCGCAGCCGCGTCAGCCTGGGCAGCCAGGACGGGGCTTTCAGCAGGTCCAGCGGATCGACCCGCCCCATGGTCTCCAGCAGCCGGTCGACGCTGTGGCCGAAATCGCCATCGGGCACCGCGATGCGGCCGGAAAACAGCGTTTCGGCCAGGATGTCGAAGGTCAGCTGGGTCATGTCGCCGGAGATGTCGTGGACGCTGCCGTCGCCTTCATAGCGCTCGACGAAGGCCTCGGCCGTCTGCAGCATCTGGGTGGCGAAGCCCTGCGCGTGGCGTGGCGTGAAAACCGGCGCCACCGCCTTGCGCGAACGCTTCCACACCTCGCCCTCGGCAGTCAGCAGCCCGTCGCGCAGGATCGGCCTCAGGATCAGCTGGCGTACCCGTGCCATGCGGTAGTTGCGGGCGTTGTCGACCAGAACGTGGCGGATCAGGTCGGGATCGTTGGCGAGCACCATGCGCTCGTTGAAGAGCGCGGCGGAAATCCACGGCTTGCTGTAGGCCGGCTCGCCCCACAATTCGATCGGGTTGTTGTAGATGATGCGTATCACGTCCAGCCAGCCGGGCGGCGTGTCGCGCGGCTGCGGGGCCGGCGGTGTGAAGGGCTGGATCGCGGTGTCCATCTGTCGAAGATTATCCGGGTTCCCGCCTCAATATAGGTGGAATCCGCAGGCCGCCAAGTGAGCGACCATCGGGCGCTGGAAAACCGCCTTGTTTTGCGCTGCGAAAAGATCGTCCGGAGATTTGGATTCGCGGCACAAAACCTTTATATTTCAGGGGCCAAGCATGTGTGATTCGCGATGCGCGGGCACGCGGCCGTCAACTTCCAGGAAAGACCACTGCATATGAGCGACACGCCTGAAAACGGGCACGGCGAAAATCCCGAATACGGGGCCGATTCCATCAAGGTTCTCAAGGGGTTGGACGCTGTCCGCAAGCGTCCGGGCATGTATATCGGCGACACCGATGACGGATCCGGCCTGCATCACATGGTCTACGAGGTGGTCGACAACGCCATCGACGAGGCGCTGGCCGGCTATGCCAGCCACGTCACCGTGACGCTCAACGCCGACGGTTCCTGCACGGTGACCGACAATGGCCGCGGGATTCCGACCGACATTCACCCGGAAGAGGGCATTTCCGCCGCCGAGGTGATCATGACCCAGCTGCATGCCGGCGGCAAGTTCGACCAGAACTCCTACAAGGTGTCGGGCGGCCTGCACGGGGTCGGCGTCTCCGTGGTCAACGCCCTGTCGGTGTCGCTGTCGATGAAGATCAAGCGCGACGGCAAGATCCACGAGATGAGCTTCACCAACGGCATTGCCGACGGGCCACTGGCGGTGACCGGCGATGCCGGCGGGGAAACCGGGACGGAAATCACCTTCCTGCCGTCGACCGAAACCTTCACCATGACCGAGTTCGATTTCGACACGCTGGAGCACCGGCTGCGCGAACTGGCGTTCCTCAATTCCGGCGTGCGCATCATCCTGACCGACGACCGCCACTCCGACGTGCGCCAGACCGAGATGGTCTATGACGGCGGCATCCAGGCTTTCGTCAAGTATCTCGACCGCAACAAGAAGCCGCTGGTCGAGGAGCCGATCTGGATCTCCAACGAAAAGGACAGCATCACCGTCGATGTCGCCATGTGGTGGAACGACAGCTATCACGAGAACGTGCTGTGCTTCACCAACAACATCCCGCAGCGCGATGGCGGCACCCATCTGGCCGGATTCCGCGGCGCCCTGACCCGGCAGATCGTCGGCTATGCCGAAAGCTCCGGCCTGACCAAGAAGGAAAAGGTGTCGCTCACCGGCGACGACTGCCGCGAAGGCCTGACCGCAGTGCTGTCGGTCAAGGTGCCCGATCCGAAATTCTCCTCCCAGACCAAGGACAAGCTGGTATCGTCGGAGGTGCGGCCGGTGGTCGAGAGCCTGGTCAACGCGGCGCTCAACCAGTGGCTGGAAGAGCATCCGCAGGAAGCCAAGGTGCTGGTCGGCAAGGTGGTCGAGGCGGCGGCCGCCCGTGAAGCCGCGCGCAAGGCGCGCGAACTGACCCGCCGCAAGGGGGCGCTCGACGTCGCCTCGCTGCCCGGCAAGCTCGCCGACTGCTCGGAACGCGACCCGGCGAAGTCCGAACTGTTCCTGGTGGAGGGCGATTCCGCCGGCGGCTCCGCCAAGCAGGGACGCTCGCGCGAAAACCAGGCGATCCTGCCGCTGCGCGGCAAGATCCTCAATGTCGAGCGGGCGCGCTTCGACAAAATGCTGTCGAGCCAGGAGATCGGCACGCTGATCACGGCGCTCGGCACCGGCATCGGCAAGGACGAGTTCAACCCGGAAAAGCTGCGCTACCACAAGATCATCATCATGACGGACGCCGACGTCGACGGCGCCCATATCCGCACGCTGCTTCTGACCTTCTTCTTCCGGCAGATGCCGGAGCTCCTGGAGCGCGGCCACCTCTATATCGCCCAGCCGCCGCTCTACAAGGTGTCGCGGGGCAAGTCGTCGCAATATCTGAAGGACGAGAAGGCGCTGGAAGACTATCTGATCGGGTCGGGCCTGGAGGATTCGGCGCTCGAGCTCGACAGCGGTGAAGTGCGCACCGGCGAGGACCTGCGCGCCGTCATCGACGACGCGTTGAAACTGCGCAACCTGATCGAATCGCTGCATTCGCGCTACAACCGAACGATCATCGAACAGGCGGCCATTGTCGGCGCTCTCAATCTGGAGCTGATGAACGATGGCGAGCGGGCGCAGACCAAGATCGACGAACTGGTCAGGCGCCTCGACCTGGTGTCGGAAGAGACTGAACGCGGCTGGCAGGGCAGCATCGCCGAGGATGGCGGGCTGCGACTGGAACGCACGGTGCGCGGGGTACGCGAATCGCACCTGATCGACGCCCATCTGATCGCTTCGGCCGACGCCCGTCGTATCGACCAGCTGGCCGATCGGCTCGCCGAGGTCTATGCCGGCTCCGCGACGCTGAAGCGCAAGGAGGATTCGACGCCCGTGACCGGCCCCGGCGTGCTGCTCGACACCATCTTCGCCATCGGCCGCCGCGGCCTGACCATGCAGCGCTACAAGGGTCTCGGCGAAATGAATGCCGACCAGCTGTGGGAAACCACGCTCGACCCCAACGACCGGACGCTGCTGCAGGTCAAGATCAACGACGCGACCGACGCCGACGGGCTGTTTTCACGCCTCATGGGCGACGAGGTTGAGCCGCGCCGCGACTTCATCCAGGAAAACGCGTTGAGCGTCGCCAACCTCGACATTTAGGCAAGTCTGGTCACTTTCTGATCAAAAAAGGCTATATCTTGATGAGAAACTGAGCTATTTTCTCATCAAGGAGCACCGAATGGCGTATATTTGGGAGCTGTCGGCCTGGCCGCATCTCGCATACGACGCGGCGGCGCTGGAGACAGCATTCGGCCAGGTTTCTGCTCGCGCCGGCGAGCTTGCCGGACTGCGCGCCGGGCTGTCCGATTCGGATCGATTCGACACATTCGTCAAGGAAGTCGCAACGGAAGGAGTCAATTCCTTCGCGATCGAGGGAGAGGCTCTGGATCCCCGCCATATGACCCAGTCCCTTATCGCTTCTCTGAGGTCGCGGGATAGGACAGCAGCTGCGGGAAGCTATCCCGACGTCGCGGCGGTCATGCTAGACGCGCGCGACGTTTCTCGACCGATGACACTGACCCGGTTGAACGACTGGCATGCGCGGCTGTTTCGCCAAGACCGCTTCCTCAAGGACGTCGGAAGACTGCGATCGACGGAAATGCAAGTCGTAACTATGGCTCAGTTTGAGGTACGCGAAGTCCATTTCGAGGCTCCACCGCCCGAGAGACTGACCGTCGACATGCAATCCCTTATGGATTGGATCGAAAGGACGGGACCAGACGGTCGGGAAGGCGAACTTCTCGCCACACCGGGCCGCGCCGCACTGGCGCATCTTCTGTTCGAGACAATCCACCCGTACTCCGACGGCAATGGCCGTATCGGCCGGGCGCTTGCTGACTACGTCGCGGCACAGAATCCGATCTTCCTCGAGGCGCCATTCAGCCTGTCGAGAGCCATCCAGGAGAACAAGAACGACTACTATGAAGCGCTTGCGCAGGCGCAGACGAAGTCGGTCGACCGGGCCGGAAACTTCGATGTCACGCGGTTTGTGGGCTGGTTTGCAGAGGCGATGACGCGGGCCATCGAGCTCGCATCGCGCGACGCGAGCTACATCCATCGGCGGAATCGATTTTTTGGGCGTTATGGCGAGAGCCTCAACACGCGTCAGGAGAAAGCGCTTCGGCGGATATTCGAGGAGGGGCCGACGCGGCTGGCCCAGGGATTGTCGTCAAAGCCCTATCAACGGATGACGGGCGCATCTTCGGCTACTGCAACGCGTGATTTGGCGGATCTCGTCAAAAAGGGAATCCTTGCTCCGACCACACAGAGGGGAAGGGCCACGGCGTATCTCCTCAATCTGCGCGAGGCGGGGAACCCGGACCAGCCGGCGCAGTGATCGCGTCCAACTAGGCAATCGACAATCGGGCGCGAATCAGCTCCGATCACGGTCAATCACATTTTTTGGCCCGCACTCGACTTTGGTAGGGGCCCTGTTGCGTCGCAGCAGAAAAATGTTAGGCTGCTTCAAGGATTTACTGCGTCGCACAAGGGGATGTGGGCGATGCATAACGCCTGATTCCAGCGGGCCGCGGGCGGCGGACGGATCGGGGCAAAGGGGAACGG
This sequence comes from Rhizobiaceae bacterium, assembly GCA_963921345.3. Classification (GTDB taxonomy): domain Bacteria; phylum Pseudomonadota; class Alphaproteobacteria; order Rhizobiales; family Rhizobiaceae; genus Hoeflea_A. The sequence goes on from CAWUFE020000001.1 coordinate 101,532, forward strand.
GATCTTCATGTTCTATCAGCTCTACGAACTCAGCCATGCTGCGATGTCGCCCTGGCGCGCCGCCGCCGACGCCATGCGGCTGACCTATTCCAACCCGCTCAATCCGGTGTCGCAGACGCCGGCCGGGCGGGCGATGGCGGCGGGGCTCGAAGTGTTCGAACGGGCGACGCGGCGCTACGCCAAGCCGGAATTCGGCATCGACGAGGTCGCCATCAACTTCAAGAAGGTGTCCGTCCACGAGAAGACCGTCTGGAAAAAGCCCTTCTGCAATCTCATTCATTTCGAACGGGCGCTGCCGCCAGGCCACCGGCCGGATCCGAAGATCCTCATCGTCGCGCCGATGTCCGGTCACTACGCGACGCTGCTGCGCGGCACCGTCGAGACCTTGCTGCCGAGCGCCGACGTCTACATCACCGACTGGATCGATGCCCGCATGGTGCCGATGTCCGAGGGCTGCTTCGACCTGGACGACTATATCGACTACGTCATCGAGATGCTGCGGTTGCTCGGCCCCGACACCCATGTCATGGCCGTCTGCCAGCCCTCCGTGCCGGTACTGGCGGCCGTCGCCGTCATGGAGAAAAACGGCGACAGCGCCGCACCGCGGTCGATGACCCTGATGGGCGGTCCGATCGACACCCGCAAGAACCCGACCGCCGTCAACCTGCTGGCCGAAACCAAGCCGCTGGAATGGTTCGCCGACAATGTCATCATGCAGGTGCCGTGGCCGCAGCCGGGCTTCATGCGCGACGTCTATCCGGGCTTCCTGCAGCTGTCGGGCTTCATGTCGATGAATCTCGACAAGCACATGATCGCCCACAAGGACTTTTTCCAGCATCTGGTGGAAAACGACGGCGACTCGGCTGAAAAGCACCGGGAATTCTACGACGAATATCTGGCGGTGATGGACCTGACCGCCGAGTTCTACCTGCAGACCGTCGATGTGGTCTTCATCAAGCACGCGCTGCCCAACGGCACCTTCATGCATCGCGGCCAGTTGGTGGATCCGGCGGCGATCCGCAATGTCGCGCTGCTGACGGTGGAAGGCGAGAACGACGACATTTCCGGCGTCGGCCAGACCCGGGCGGCGCACGATCTGTGCGTCAACCTGCCGGAGGACATGCGCCAGCACTACATGCAGCCGGCCGTCGGCCACTACGGCGTCTTCAACGGATCGCGCTTCCGCACCGAGATCGCTCCGCGCATTCTCGATTTCATGCGCACTGCCGATCACCGCCGCAAGGCCGCCAATACGAAGCGCCCGGCGCGCAAGCGCGCCTCCTGAAAACCGTTGCAACCGCAACAACCTTTTCGCTGAAACCACACCTCAATCTGGGGTTGCAGTCTCAAGTTCACGTTTTCACAATATTTTCCTTTAATTTCAATTATTTGCCAATTTAGTCGAAGCGCTTTCTTGAATCGCGGCGATTGCCCACCCACATCAAAAATCGTGGACGGCAATGTCTGCCGTTTGATCTCAAAAGGGCTTATCGATGACCAATACAGCAATGCTGCGTCCGGCCTGGACACCGCTTACCATCGCCCTGATGGTACTCGGCTTTGTCGTATTCTGGCCTCTGGGCCTTGCCATGCTCGCTTATATCATCTGGGGCGACCGCCTCGACGGCTTCAAACGCGACGTCAACAAGGCGACCGACGAGATGTTTGCCGGCTGCCGGCGCAAGACGCGCCACAGCTATGCACGCACCGGCAACGTCGCCTTCGACGACTGGCGCGAAGCCGAACTGGAGCGGCTGGCAGAGGAGCGGCGCAAGCTCGACGAGGCACGGGCGGAATTCGAGGAATATGTTCGCGAATTGCGGCGGGCCAAGGACCAGGAAGAGTTTGATCGCTTCATGAATAAACGCAGGACCGCACGAGACCGGTCCGCGGACAGTGACCTGGACTAACACCTCCTCCCATCAATCCAGTCACCCGCTTGCGGCGCCCGAGAGGCGCCGTTTTTTTGTGCGTATTTTTCACCGCTCGGGAATCGGCTAAGACAGGTGCCATGTTCGGCCGGAAATCACGAAAGAACTCTGCCGAGCCACGGGGCCGCGACATCGCGGTCGCCGGGCGGCGGCTGCCGCTGACCATCCGCGAACACCCGCGCGCCACCCGCATGACGCTGCGCATCGAACCGGGCGGCGGCGCGCTGAAACTGTCGGTGCCGACCGGCATGTCGGATCGCGAGATCGACCGCTTCCTGCACCGCCATCACGGCTGGCTGTCGACGCGGCTGAAAAGCCTGCCCAAGCTGAGCCGCGTCGAGGAGGGCGGCACCATTCCCATTCGCGGCGTGCCGCATCGCATCGAACGCACGGGCAAGCTGCGCGGCGTCAGCGAGACCGGCAACGACAACGGCGAGCCCGTTCTCTACGTCGGTGGCGCCCCGGAGCACCTCGGACGGCGCATCGTCGATTTCCTGAAGAAGCAGGCGCGCGCCGACCTGGAGCGCGCGGTCGCGCGCCACACCAACACGCTCGGCCGCAACGCCGCCGCCATCCAGGTCAAGGACACCAAGAGCCGCTGGGGCTCCTGCTCGTCGAACGGCCGGCTGTCCTTTTCCTGGCGCATCGTCATGGCGCCCGACCATGTGCTCGATTATCTGGCCGCCCATGAGGTGGCGCATCTCAAGGAAATGAACCACGGACCGCGTTTCTGGGCGCTGTGCAGCCGGCTCTGCCCGGGCATGGACGAGGCCAAGACCTGGCTGAAGAAGAACGGCTCGGGACTGCATGCCATCGAGTTCGGCGATGCGACCAAAAGCACCGCCCAGACCAAGGACGCTCAGCGCTAATTTGCTCGACTCCGCGGCGATTTCATGCGACGAGCAGCGCATGACCGTTTCTGTCAAAATATGCGGCCTGAAAACGCCTGAAGTCATCCAAACGGCGCTCGATTGCGGTGCCGATCATGTCGGCTTCATCTTTTTCGAAAAGAGCCCGCGAAACGTGGCGCCGGAGGTGGCAGGGCAGCTGCGATCGGCGGCCCGCGGCCGGGCCAAAGCGGTCGCCGTGACGGTCAATGCCGACGACGCCACGCTGGAGCGGATCGTGGCCGTCGTCGACCCGGATCTGCTGCAGCTTCACGGCAGGGAAAGCCCGCAGCGGGTTGCCGAGATCAAGCGGCGCTTCGGCCGGCCCGTCATGAAGGCGTTCGCCATCCGCGAAGCCGCCGACCTCGACGCCATCGCGCCCTATCGCGGCATCGCCGACCGGTTCCTGTTCGACGCCAAGCCGCCGGCCGGCTCGGAACTGCCGGGCGGCAACGCGGTATCCTTCGACTGGACGCTACTGGCGCGGCTTGACAGCGACGTGGATTACATGCTGTCGGGCGGTCTCGATGCCGGCAACATCGCTGTTGCGCTCGAACGGACGGGGGCGAAGGCTGTCGACCTCTCATCGGGTGTCGAAAGCGCGCCGGGTATCAAGGATGTCGGCCTGATCCGCGATTTCTTCAAGGCCGTCGGCGCGGCGAAAGCCGCCTGACCGATCGGGAGTGTGACGTGAACGAGAATGTAAAACCCAATTCGTACCGCGCCGGACCGGACGAGGACGGTCGTTTCGGCATCTTCGGCGGCCGCTTCGTCGCCGAAACGCTGATGCCCTTGATTCTCGACCTGCAGGATGCCTGGGACGCAGCCAAGAACGATCCGGCCTACGAAGCCGAGCTGACTGATCTCAACACGCACTATACCGGCCGGCCAAGTCCGCTCTATTTCGCCGAGCGGCTGACGGAGGAACTTGGCGGGGCAAAAATCTACTTCAAGCGCGACGAGCTCAACCACACCGGTTCGCACAAGATCAACAACTGCCTCGGCCAGATCCTGCTGGCCAAGCGCATGGGCAAGACCCGCATCATCGCCGAAACCGGCGCCGGGCAACACGGCGTCGCCTCGGCCACCGTCGCCGCCCGCTTCGGCCTGCCCTGCGTCGTCTATATGGGCGCGACGGATGTCGAGCGGCAGTCACCCAACGTGTTCCGCATGAAACTGCTGGGCGCCGAGGTGATTCCCGTCACGTCCGGCAACGGCACGCTCAAGGACGCCATGAACGAGGCGCTGCGCGACTGGGTCACCAATGTCGAAAGCACCTATTACCTGATCGGCACGGCCGCCGGGCCGCACCCCTATCCGGAGATGGTGCGCGATTTCCAGTCGGTGATTGGCAATGAGGTGAAGGAACAGATCATGGCGGTCGAAGGCCGGCTGCCCGACCTGCTGGTCGCCGCCGTCGGCGGCGGCTCCAACGCCATCGGCCTGTTCCATCCGTTCCTCGACGACGAGGATGTGAAAATCGTCGGCGTCGAGGCCGGCGGCAAGGGTCTCGACACGCACGAGCATTGCGCCTCGCTGACCGCCGGGCGGCCCGGCGTGCTGCACGGCAACCGCACCTACCTGCTGCAGGACGGCGACGGGCAGATCGAGGAAGGCCACTCGATTTCCGCCGGTCTCGACTATCCCGGCATCGGGCCGGAACATTCCTGGCTCAAGGAACACGGCCGCGTCGACTATGTGCCCATCATGGACGGCGAGGCGCTGGACGCCTTCCAGCGGCTGACCCGCGTCGAGGGCATCATTCCGGCTCTGGAGCCGGCCCATGCGCTGGCCGAGGTGATCAAACGCGCCCCGCAGATGGGCAAGGACCAGATCATCGTGATGAATTTGTGCGGACGCGGCGACAAGGACGTCTTCACCGCCGCCAAGCACCTCGGAGTTGACCTGTAATGACCGAACGCATGGACAAGCGTTTCGCCGATCTGGCGGCCGAGGGCCGGCCGGCGCTCGTGACCTATTTCATGGGTGGCGATCCGGACTACGATACCTCGCTGGCGATCATGAGGGCCTTGCCCGAAGCCGGTGCCGACGTCATCGAGCTGGGCATGCCGTTTTCCGATCCGATGGCCGACGGACCGGCCATTCAGGCGGCCGGGCTGCGGGCGCTCAGGGGCGGCCAGACGCTGGCCAAGACCCTGCAGATGGCCCGCGACTTCCGCGCCGGCGACAGCGACACGCCGATCGTCATGATGGGCTACTACAATCCGATCTACATCTACGGCGTCGAACGCTTTCTGGATGACGCGGTCGCCGCCGGCATCGACGGCCTGATCATCGTCGACCTGCCGCCCGAGATGGACGACGAGCTTTGCCTGCCGGCTCTGAAACACGGCATCAACTTCATCCGCCTGGCGACGCCGACCACCGACGACAAGCGGCTGCCAGCCGTGCTCAACAACACGTCCGGCTTCGTCTACTACGTGTCGATGACCGGGATTACCGGCGCCGCGCTGCCGGACACAGACAAGATCGGCGCCGCGGTCGGCCGCATCAAGGGCCACACGGAGCTGCCGGTTTGCGTCGGTTTCGGCGTCAAGACCGAGGAACACGCCCGCATCATCGGCGGATCGGCCGACGGGGTCGTCGTCGGTACGGCGATCGTCAACGCGGTTGCCGGCTCGCTGAGCGATGACGGCAAGGCAACAGGCGGCACGGTCGACGCCGTAGCGACACTCGTTCGCTCGCTCGCCTCGGGCGTGCGCGCAGCGCGCCTTGCAGCCGCCGAATAAAAGCCCCACATTGGGAAAAATCAGAATCCTCCAACCACGGGAGTGATTGGCCTTGAACTGGATTACCAGCTTTGTGCGCCCGAAGATCAGCTCGATGCTGGGGCGCCGCGAAGTCCCCGAAAATCTCTGGATCAAATGTCCCGAAACCGGGGAGATGGTGTTCCACACCGATCTCGAGGAGAACATGTGGGTGATCCCGAATTCGGGCTACCACATGAAAATCTCGGCCAAGGCGCGGCTTTCCTACCTGTTCGACGACGGCAGGTTCGATGAGCTGCCGCGGCCGCAGGCGCCGCAGGACCCGCTGAAGTTCCGTGATTCGAAGAAATATGCCGACCGGCTGCGCGACATGCGCACCAAGACCGGACTCGACGATTCCATCGTCGCCGGCATCGGCACGGTGAAGGGCGTCAAGCTGGTCGCCTGCGTGCACGAATTCTCCTTCATCGGCGGATCGCTGGGCGTGGCCGCCGGCGAAGCGATTATCAAGGCCTTCGAGGTGGCGGTGGAAAATCACTGCCCGCTGGTGATGTTCCCGTCCTCGGGCGGCGCTCGCATGCAGGAAGGCATCCTGTCGCTGATGCAGCTGCCGCGCACGACCGTCGCGGTGGAAATGCTCAAGGAAGCCGGACTTCCCTATATCGTCGTGTTGACCAATCCGACGACCGGCGGCGTATCGGCGTCCTACGCCATGCTCGGCGACGTCCACATTGCAGAACCCGGCGCCGAAATCGGCTTTGCCGGCAAACGGGTCATCGAGCAGACGATCCACCAGCAGCTTCCGGAAGGCTTCCAGACCGCCGAATATCTGATGGAACACGGCATGGTCGACATGGTGGTGTCGCGGCTCGACCTGGCGGACACGCTGGCGCGGCTACTGAAGATCATGCTGAAGCAACCGGCCGACCCCGTCGAGGAAGATCCGTCGCCGGTGGAGATCATCGAGGAGGCGGAAACCGAACCCGCGGAGGACAACGAAGCCGAGCCGGCCGAGGCGGTGGAGGAAACGGCGGCGGCGGAAGAGCCTGAAGACCATGACACAGACAACCGCGGCTGACGAAATCGACCGCCTGATGGGATTGCATCCCAAGGGCTACGATCTGTCGCTCGACCGCATCAGGCGATTGCTCGACAAGCTGGGCAATCCGCAGAACAGCATGCCGCCGGTCATCCACATTGCCGGAACCAACGGCAAAGGCTCCGCCACGGCGTTCTGCCGAGCCATGCTGGAGGCGGCGGGCCTTGCCGTGCATGTGCACAATTCCCCGCATCTGATCGACTGGCATGAGCGCTACCGCATCGGCCAGCCGGGCGGCCGCAGCGCCTTCGTCGACGATGCGACGTTCGCGGAGGCGATCCGCCGGGTGGCCCGCGCCAATGACGGCGAGACGATCACCGTGTTCGAGATTCTGACCGCGGTCGGTTTCGTGCTGTTCAGCGAGCACGAGGCCGACGCGGCGCTGATCGAGGTGGGACTCGGCGGGCGTTTCGACGCCACCAACGTGATCGACCATCCGGCCGCCAGCCTGATCATGCCGATCTCGCTCGACCACCAGTCCTATCTCGGCGACCGGGTCGAGCTGATCGCTGCCGAGAAGGCCGGCATCATCAAGCCGGGCATTCCCGTCGTCGTCGGCTTTCAGCAGGAAGAAACGGCGCGCGACGTGGTGGTGGCCACCGCCGACCGGCTCGGCTGTCCGGTCAGCGTCTACGGCCAGGACTATCACGCCCATGAGGAGCACGGCCGGCTGGTCTACCAGGACGAGACGGGGCTCGCCGACCTGCCTCTGCCCAACCTGCCGGGCCGCCACCAGCTGGCCAATGCCGCCGCCGCCATCCGCGTCCTCAAGGCCGCCGGCTTCGACCTGGCGAACCGCGATATCGAAACCGGGCTGCAGCGGGTCGAATGGCCGGGCCGCATGCAGCGGCTGACGGCCGGCCGGATATTCGAATCCGCGCCTTCAGGCGCCGAAATCTGGATCGACGGCGGCCACAATCCGGGTGCCGGCCTGGTCATTGCCGAAACGCTGGCCGAACTCGAGGAACGGGTCTCGCGGCCGCTGTTCCTGGTGTGCGGCATGATCAACACCAAGGATCCGGAAGGCTTCTTCGCCGCTTTCGACGGCATGGCGCGGCATGTCTACACGGTTCCGGTCGACAATTCCGATGCCGGGGTCGACCCCGTGGTGCTCGCCGGTGAAGCCTCCAAGGCCGGCCTGTCGGCGCAGCCGGCGCTCGACGTCTTCCAGGCACTGCAGCTCATGCAGGAAGACTGGGAAGAAATGGACAGTCCGCCGCGCATCCTGATCTGCGGCTCGCTCTACCTGGTCGGAGATGTGCTGGCGCAGAACGGCGCCACCGTTATCGACGGAGACGGCTGACCGGTTCCGTTGGGACCCCCCGCTCGTTGTCCGAAAGTTCCAGACCCCGCTGTTTGAACCCCAATCCATACGGCAAGTCTCCGATATTCTGCGCCAAATGAGAAGTGAGCCTCTTTGGCGGATCGACAAACCCGAAGGCGCCGATTGTGGCGCACGGGTAAGATAACTCGAAAGTGAAAATGCGTCGGTTGCCTGACCTTGCCCCGGATGTCCATGTTTATCCAAGGCCCCGGACAGTTCTGATATGGCGGGACTGCCGAAGCGGAGGGATGAAAAATGTTTCTCAGGTCACGTTTCATAGTCGGCGTCTTGCTGCTTCTGGCATCGCCGCCGACCGCAGCCCTTGCGCAGGAGATCTACACCAAAGGCGCCAGCACGCTGGCCCTGGAAGGCATAGACGCCGTTTCCTATTTCGTTTCGGGCAAACCCGTGCGCGGACAGGCCAGCCTGGTCACCAAATACAAGGGCGTGACCTGGCGATTTTCCAGTGCCGAGAACAAGTCGGCCTTTGAGGCAAATCCGAAAAAATACGTGCCCCAATATGGAGGACACTGCGCCTGGGGGACCGCTCGAGGTTACGCCGTGCGCGGCGATCCGAAGGTCTGGCGCATCGTCGGCGGAAAGCTGTATCTGAACTACAACCGGTCGGTGCAGAACAAGTGGAACAAGGACATCAACGGCTACATTTCCACGGCGAACAGGAATTGGCCGGAGGTCCTCAAAACAAAAAAGTAGGTCGACGGCGAGGTTCGGTCGCAGCGAGGTCGTAACGAAACAAGCCGCACCGGGATCGGTGCGGCCTGCCAATGATCAGTAATTGTCCGGCTGCTCAGACGGCGCCGGAAATCCAGTTCGACAGAGCCGATTTCGGCGAGGCTCCGACCTTGATATCGGCGACTTCACCGCCCTTGAACATCGCCAGCGTCGGAATCGAGCGCACGCCATATTGCGCGGCAATGTCGGGGTTTTCGTCGATATTGAGTTTGGCGACCTTGACCTTGCCCTGCATCTCCGAGGAGATTTCCTCGAGGCTCGGGGCAATCATCTTGCATGGGCCGCACCATTCCGCCCAGAAATCGACCACGACCGGCTCTGCGGATTCGAGGACTTCCGATTGAAAATTGGACGTGTCGACCTTAACGGTGGCCATTGCATATGCTCCTTCATGACGTGATGCGGCGAGGAGGGAATCAGTCCGCCGCCCGTTGGTTGGACACAATATCTGGTAGGCAGGTGTGGATTTCAAGAATACCTGCGTCACTTTGTCGTTAGTATCCTCAGGGCAGTCTCCAGGGTGTCGGTCGGCACAGGAATAAGGCGTGGCGCCCCGGTAAACAGCAGCGCGGTTTCCACAGTCTTGCCCGGATAAAGCGGCTGCAGCAGCGCCCGGTAGAGGGCCATCTGCGTGACATAGGCCGGCGGCACGTCATCGATGGCCTCGGGCGGCACACGGTTGGTCTTGTAGTCGACGATGCACACCCGGTCGGCATCGACGGCGATGCGGTCGAGGCGCGCCGACAGGGCCCGCTGTTCGCCGCCGATATCGAGCGTTCCCATGACCGACACCTCGGCCCGGCTGCCGGGCGCAAAGACCGGCGCAAATTGCCCATCGCCGAGAACCGCGAAGACCGATTCGGCGATGTCCGCCCGGTCCGGGAGCGGCCAATCCGGAACGGCGCGAAGCAGATAACGCTGTGCGGCCGGACGGCGTTCGTCCCCGGGGAGCTCGGGAAGCAGCTGCAGCAGACGGTGAACGATGCGGCCGCGCTCCATGGACAGACCACCGGAGCCGGCAGTATCGAAGAGCGGCGACCGGCCTGCCGCCAGGCTGCTCTCCGGGTCGATGACGAGGCCGGTGGAAGACGGGGCCAAAGGCCGCGGAAGACGGTCCGGCCGCGGCAGCGGCTGCATCAGGCGGTCGGGCGGAGTCTCGTCCGCCGGTTCCGCCACGGTCGCCGGCGCCACCACCATCGTCTCGTCCTGAGGCGACACGCTGAAGCGACAGCCGGCCCAGGTCTCGCCGCCTGCCGAGAACTCGCGCGGGTTGCTCGCCGCATGGCCGTCCAGCGCCTCCGACACCATCTTGTGCCAGTGGCGATAGGTCGGCACGTTGAGGCCGTGATAGCCGCAGACCACCAGCCGGTCGGCCGCGCGGGTCATGCCGACATAGAGCAGGCGCCGGTATTCCTCGATCATCGCCTGGGTCGTGCGGCTTTTCAGCTGCCGGGTGGCGGCATTGTCGGCGGCCTTTCCCGGCACCCAGAGGATGGCGGGCGGCAGGGCGCCGATGGTTTTGTCGACCGGCAGTTCCTGCAGCTTCGGCAGATGCTGGGCTTCGGCCGGCTTGCCGCCGGAATCGACGAGGAAGACGATCGGCGCCTCCAGGCCCTTGGATGCATGCACTGTCATGATGCGGATTTCGTCGCGACCCTGCTCCAGTTCGCGCTTGATCTCCGGCGACTGCGCCTCCAGCGTCGCCAGGAACGCCTCCAGGCCGGGCAGGCCGGCCATCTCCTGGTCCAGCGCAAAGGCGAGGAACTCGTCCAGCACCTCGCCGGCCTCGCTGCCGAGCCGCGCCAGGATCCGCGCCCGGCCGCCGTCGCGCCCGAGGATGCGGGCATAGAACTCATGCACCGGCACCCGGTCGGCGTGATCGAGCAGGGCGGTCAACCGCTCATGAGCCTCCCGCCACCGTGCCGCGCCGCGGCGCGCCAGCGCCGTCAGGCGTTGGAAGACGCTCTGGCTGTCGTCGCGCTCGGCGGCGAGGCGATAGATATCGGCTTCGGTGAAATCGAAGAGCGGGCTCTTCAGCAGCGCACACAGCGAAAGGTCGTCGCCGGGCATCAGCACGAAACGCCCGAGCGCCATCAGGTCCTCGACCGCCACGTGCTGCGTCAGCATCAGCCGGTCCGCGCCGGCAACCGGAACATGGGCGCGCTTGAGCTGCCGCATCAGCGCCGGCACGAAGCCGTCGCGCTTGCGCACCAGCACCAGGATGTCGCCGGCCGTCACCGGCCGGCGGGCGCCGTCCTGCACGATGGTCTCGCCGTTGCTCAGCCAGCGGCCGATCGTCGCCGACACGCGGCGGGCAAGACGCGCCGGCGGAGCCGATTCGGGCGTCGCGTCGAACGGCGCCTTCCAGTCCTCGTGATCGTCGGCACCGTCCTTGCCGATCATTTCCCAAAGGTCGACACAGCCCGGCTCGCTGGCCCGATAGGCGGCGTGGCCGACCGGCTCGTCGCCGGATTGCAGGCCTTCCCGGTTCACCGCGACCTCGAAGACCGCATCGACGGCCGACAACACATCGGCCGTCGACCGGAACGACAGATGCAGGTTCAGCGCTTCAAAGTGCCGGTCGGCATGAAACGCCCGCTGGCGCACGTTGCGGCCGGTCTGCATGAACAGTTCCGGCCGGGCGCCCTGGAACGAATAGATGGACTGTTTTTCGTCGCCGACGGCAAACAGCGTGCGCCGCTCCTCGCGCGACGATTGGCCGGCAAAAAACTCCTCCGCCAGCTTCTCGATCACCGCCCACTGGTCGGGGCTGGTGTCCTGGGCCTCGTCGACCAGGATGTGATCGATGCCGCGGTCGAGCTTGTAATGGACCCAGGGACCGGCGCCGTCGCGTTGAAGAAGTGCCGCGGTGTTGGCCACCAGATCGTCGAAATCGAGCCGCCCGCGACGCCGCTTGAGGGTTTCGTAGTCGCGGTCGAGCCGCCGCGCCAGCTGCATTGCCGCGCCGCTCAGCGCGACCGTCTTGAGCAGTTGCAGCCGCTCGCGAACCGCCAGCATGGCGTTGCCGACCTCATCCATCCAGTCGACCGCCTCCGGCAGGGCCGCGCGCATCGATTTCGACACGGCGCTGCCGAGCGAGCGCAGCGCGCCGTCGCTCTTGAAAAACACCGGCTCCAGGACGGCGAAGCGCTCGGCCGGATCGACGGTCGCCGCAGCCAGGCGAAACGCCTCCGCAAAGGCTTTCGGCGTCTTGGCCGACTGACCGTCCGCCGCACTGCAATACTCCTCCGGCCCCATTCCGGGCGTCGACGGCAGCGGCCACAGTTGCCGCAGCACCGCCTCCGGCGTTTCGTCGGGCCCCAACCGCAGGGCGCGGCGCAACACGGCATCGACGCCGCCAAGCGCATCGGCGGTCTGAAGGAACCGCCGGATCGGCTGGCGTTTGCCGGCGATTTCGGCGAACAGGATCTGCAGTCCCGCCTCGCCGGCCGCGCCGAGCACGGTTTCAAGCGCACTCTTCAATGCGCCATTGCCGTTGCCGCCATCGGCCAGCAGCGCCTGCTGGGTTTCGGCAAGCAGTTGCGCGGTGGCGGTATCGTCCATGACCTCGAAATGGCCGGCGACGTTGGCTTCCAGCGGAAACTGGTGCAACACCGCTTCGCAGAAGGCATGGATGGTCTGGATCTTCAGGCCGCCCGGCGTTTCGAGGGCCCGGGCGAAAAGCTGGCGGGCAAATTGCAGGCGGATCGCATCGGGCCGGCGGCCGTCGAGCACGGCGATCTCCTGCGCCAGGGCCGCGTCGTCGATGCGGGTCCAGCCTGCCAACCGGTCGAACACGCGGTTGGCCATCTCCGACGCCGCCGCCTTGGTGTAGGTCAGGCAGAGGATCGCCGAAGGCCGGCAGCCGGAGAGCAGCAGGCGAATGACCCGCTGGGACAGCACGTGGGTCTTGCCGGAACCGGCATTGGCCGATACCCAGGCCGACCGCGCGGGATCGGAAGCGAGCGACTGCTGGCGAGTCGTCCAGTCGAGATCGTGACGCGGCGCGGCGATGTTGTCGTTTGCACCCTGCGTCACGGCTCGGTCCCTTCCGCATCGTCCGTGTCGACGGAAGACCACTCGCCCAGTCGTGCCAGGTGATCGTAATCGCGCCCGTAGCGGGCCAGCGGGTCGGGAACGACCTGAGACGTGAATCCGAGGCTGCCCTGGGCCAGTGCATCGACCAGGTCGGTCAGCCGCGATACCGCTTCGTCGCCCAGTTCGACGGCGGTCTTTTCACGGTTTTCGCCCTGAAAGCCGCCTTCGATGCAATCCACCTTGAGCTTGTCGGCCGGTTTCAGGCGCACATAGGCAAGGCTCGCCGGCTGCAGCGGCTCGAGACCTTCGAAAGCCCCGGCGCTCAGCGCAGCGGCTTCCAGCGGAAGCTGCGGGTCGAGCAGCGTCCAGGCCACCTTGCGGCTGGGCGACGAACCGGTCTTGTAGTCGATGATCTCGGCCATGCCGTCGGTGCGCAGGTCGATCCGATCAGCGATGCCGGAGAGCGTCAGTCCGGCCGGCAGATCGTAGCGCGCGCGGTGCTCCGTGTGGCGGGCGACGATGTCGGCGTTCCTGTCGCGCTCCCAGGCCAGAAAGGCGTCGGCGATCGCGGCAAACTGGTGGCGCCAGACCAGCGCGACATGGACCGACAGGCCGGTTTCGGCGAACTCCCGGTCGGCGATCGCCGCCAGTTGCGCCGCCGCCTGCGGCGCCATGACGTCGGGGACCTCGCGCGTGAAACATTCGAGAACCCGGTGGTAGAGCGTGCCCCGTTCGGCGGGCCCCGGATCGCCGATCAGCGGCTCCGGCGGATCGAGGCGCAGGATGCGCCGGGCGTAGATGGCATAGGGATCGCGCCGCAGGGTTTTGACTTCGGAGAAGGAATAACGCTTCGGCTGCCGGTCGGCCGGGGGCTTCGGCGACGGCCGGGCGGCCATCGGCCGGTCGGGGCGCCGGTCGAGGGCTTCGGCCCATTGAACATAGCGCCGGCCACGGCTTCGCAGCCGCTCCGTCTCGTCGTGGCCGATCACTGCCGTCAACCGCTGCAACCAGCGGGAAGCGACCGTCGGAGCGTTCTGCAGCCGCGCCGAACGACTGAGAACGGCGTGGCCCACGCCGAGCCCCATCTGCACGTCGTGGGCGGCAAGGCCGATGCGACGCTCCGGCGGATCCAGACCGATCGCCGCCTTCATGGCCCACGACAGGAACGGATCGCCCGAAACGGCGCCCGGCCAGGTTCCTTCGTTGAGACCGGCGAGAATGATCGTGTCGACCCGCTGCAGCCGCGCTTCGAGCGCACCCCAGATGGAGATGTGCGGATGGCCGCCGGCCCGCGGCTTGACCATTTCGCCGCCGAGCAGCGCCGGCACCGTGGCCGCCCACTCCATCGCCGTGCAGGCGAATCCCGACCGGTCTTCCATCACGTCGGCAAAGAGGGCGGCAAGTCTTTCGCCGGCTTCCGATTCCCACAGAGCAGATAGTGAGCCGGATTCGTCGCGCGCTGCGGCTTCCAGCAGGCGGCCGGTGCTTGCGGCCCAGCCGGACACCGGCTGTTCGGCCTCGGCGCTTTCGAAAAGCGCTGCAAAGGCTTCCTCGATCCGCAGCGCCGCCGACCGGGCCAGAGCGATGTCCTCCAGGTCGAGCCGCTTCTGCCAGTTGGGCGCGTGACGAAGATCGGCCTGGCGCTCGGACAGCCGGCGGTCGAACAGGGCGGCAAGGGCGCCGATGTCGGCCGTGCCGGTACCGCCACGCAGCGCCACCCGTTCGATCAGTCGGGCGGCGCGCCGCATGGCCGATGCGGTCAGGCCGAAGCGCACCAGCGGATGCTTCATCAGCGCCACCAGCGCAATGGCATTGCGCGCGCCGAAGGCGGCCTCGAGCACCAGCTCGAGCAGCGTCGCCTGTGGCGACAGGGCGAGCAGGCGACCGCCGGAATCGTCGGCTTCGATGCCGAAGCGCTGCAATTCGCCGGCGACGCGGCGGGCGAGCGTACGATCGGGCGTGACCAGCGCCACATCCTTCGGCGCCTGGCCTTCGCCTGCCGGCTGCGCCGCCAGGCGCATGGCGACTGCAATGGCCAGCGCCTCTTCCCGTTCGCTTGCCGCCTCGATCAGTTCGACGTTCTCAAAGGCCGCTGCCACCCGGTCGGCCGGCACCTCCCGCCGGGCCCATTCGGCGGTGGCCGCCGCCGGCATCATGGCGACCGAGACCAGCCGGTTGCGGTCGGTGATTTCGTTCTCCGGCGCCGCCAGGCTGACCACGTCGGCACGGTTGGCCTGCAGTTTCTCGAGCAGCCGGAACAGACCGTATTGCGGATGGGCGCAGACCGCCGGATCGAAATGCTCGGCTGCCGGGTTGCCGCCGACCAGTGCCCAGGCCGCATCGTCCAGGTGCAAATCGAGGCCGGGAAGCACCACGGCGCCGTTTCTCAGGCTGGCGACGGCCGTCATCAGCTCGGCGGTGGCGGGAATGGAACCGGTCGATCCGGCGACGACGACCGGGCCTTGCGGCGGAGCGGTTCGCATGCGCTCGGCCTCGACCCGCAGCACGGCGTTGCGGTGGGCGGCCGGGTTGGCGGCATGCAGCTCGGCAAGCCGCGCCGGCCAGTATTCGCCGGCGATCTTCAGAAACTCCAGCGTCAGCTGCCACCACAGCGCATGGTCGGCGGCGACAAGTCCGTCGAGTTCCGACCAGGCGCGCTCCTCCGTGTCCATGGCATCGAGCAGGTCGGCCAGACCGCGCGCCAGCCAGACGGCATCGGCGGGGCTTGCCGGCGCGATCAGCCGGTTTTCGCCATGCACCGCGGACACGCTCTCCGGCAGGCGACGCTTCCAGGCGACGATCAGCCGGGCCAGCTCGAGCAGCCGTTGCGTGGCCCCGACCGGCGGCGCCAGATCGAGAAGCGCCGGACGCTGCTCTTCGAAGAAGCCGGCATCGTCGTCGATGTCGCCGAGCGCCTTGATGCTCGGCAACACGGCGCTCGTCCCGCCCAGCAGGTCGACGAATTCGGAGCGCAGGGCGCGGGCGGCGCGGCGCGTCGGTACATAGACGGTCGCCGCCGACAGCATGAGCGGATCTTCGGGATCGTGGCGGAATCCGTCGATCAGGGTGCCGTCGCACAGACTCTGCGCCAGGCGCTGCAGGAAGGCGACGCCGGGCGGAATGGCGAACAACCGCGGCGCGGTCATGGCAGGGCTTCGGCGGCCGCCTCCGCGGTGCGGAACGCCCGCATGGCGGTTTCCGCCTCGCCAATCGCCTCGGGCGTGCCGACCGTCAGCCACAGGCCCTTTACCGGCATGCCGAACAGGCGTCCGGCGGCGATCGCCCGGTCGAAACACAGATTGAGCGAAAACGGCCCGTCCGGTGCGTCGGAGAAAATCGCCGGATCGGCGATGATCACGCCGGCATAGACCAGCGGATCCTGCGAACGGCCGTCATGGCGGCGCAGGCGGCCGGCCGGATCGGCGAGGAAATCGCCCTTGCCTTCATAGCCGACGGCCTGTTGCAGGGCCGCCGTCATGATCAGCATGTCCATGCGTGCCGGGTCCCAGGCGGCCGCCATCCGGGCCAGGTTGGTGTCGTCGGCATCGGGCGCTTCCAGCCAAAAGGAGTCGCCGTTGAGGATCAGGAAGGAGCCGTCTCCCAAAAGCGGCAGGGCCCTTACGACGCCGCCGCCGGAATCCATCAGCCGATCGGTCTCGTCGGAAATGACCGCGCCGAAGTCGGCCAGGTGATCCACCAGCATGTCGGCCAGATGGTGCACATTGACGACCACCTTGCCGACGCCGGCGGCCTGCAAATGGTCGAGCGTGTAGTCGATCATCGGCCGGCCGTCCACGGGCACCAGCGGCTTCGGTAGGCGCTCGGTGATCGGCCGCATGCGCATGCCCAGCCCGGCGGCGAGGACCATGGCGCTGTCAGGTGTCTTGCTCATCCGCCCTTATGATTCGTCCAGCGTGATTCCCGCTTCTGTGTAGCACGGTTGCAGGGGACGAAGCACCTCGTGGCGCAGGGCTGTGCGCATATAGGTCTCGATGCGCGGCAGGTGGCGGATATAGCCCGATTTGCCGTCGCGGTCGCGCAGCCGGACGAACAGGCCGAGCAGCTTGGTGGCGCGCTGCGCCTGCATAATCGCCAGAGCCTGGCGGAAGGCATCGGTGTCGAAAGCCGGATCTTCGGCGCGGCGCGCGGTTTCGTACCGCCGCACCAGCCGCTCGGCGAAATCCTCAGCGATGGTCACCCGCGCATCCTGCACCAGCGAAGCCAGGTCGTAAGCCACGGGGCCGATCATCGCGTCCTGGAAATCGATCATGCCGATTCGGCCGATTCCTTCCACGCCAGCCTGCCACAGGATATTCGGCGAATGGAAATCGCGCAGCAGCAGTCCCTGCTCGGCCGCCTGCGCCAGGCCGATCAGGTGCCGCCAGCCGGTTTCGAAGCGCGACCGCTCCTCGGGCGTCGCAACTCGGCTGAGGCGAAACGGAAGATACCATTCGAGGAACAGCTCCACCTCGATCGTCATCGCGTCTTGGTCGAAGGGCGGGATGACGTGATCGTCGGTGCCGGGATTGGGAATTGTGGCCGGGATCGTCTGCCGGTGCAGGGCGAGCAGACAATCGACCGCCGCCTCCCAGCGCTCGGCGACCGGCCGGCCGGCCGCATCGATGAGACCCTGATCGCCGAGATACTCGATCAGCGCCAGACCGCGCGGCTGGTCCTGCGCCAGGATGGCAGGAACGCGAAAGCCGCGGCCGGCGAGGAACAGGTCGAGGGCGATGAAAGGCCCGATATCCTCGGCCACGCGGGCGATCTCGGCATAGCGCTTGCCATCGCGGATCACCGGACCCAGTTCGCGACGCGGCGCATTCATCAGCAATTCGACCGCGTCGCCGTCACCGTGGATGGTCTCGTAGGCGCGCACCGACGCGTCGCCGAGAAGAAAGCGGCGTTCGGCGCCCGGACGGCCGCAGGCATCGAGAAAGGCCCGGATCTCGAGGCTGCGGGCGATGCGGTCGAGGGCCTCGTCCGGCCCGACGATCGTGGCGCGGCGGCCGTCGCCTTCCTGCTCCAGCCGGATGGCGACGGCGTCGGGCGACAGATGGTCGCCGGCCCGCTGCGGCCATTCGATCAGGACCGCGCCCTCGGCGAGAGCCTCGTCGAGCCCGAGTTCGACCAGCTCGTCCGGATCGCCGATCCGGTAAAGGTCGAAATGGCCGATGGCGATGCGCAGCGGGTAGCTCTGCACCAGGGTGAAGGTGGGGCTCGGCACCTCCAGATCGGGATCGTCGGCAACTGCGCGGATCAGCGCCCGCGCCAGCGTCGACTTGCCGGCGCCGAGATCGCCATGAAGCGCCAGGCAGTCGCCGGGGCCGATCGCCAGCGCCAGGTCCTCGCCAAGCTGCCGTGTGGCCTGCTCATCCGGCAATGCGATATCGAGTCGACGGCTCACTCTGCGGCCTGGGATGGCACCGTCGGTTCGGCCGGCAAACGGCACACGACCGTGGTGCCCTTGCCTTCGTTGCTGATCACCTGGACGGTGCCGCTGTGCAGGGTCACGAAGCTGTCGACGATCGACAGGCCGAGACCGGCGCCGCTGCTGCGGCGGCCCGCGGTGCTGTGGGTTTCGAAACGGTTGAAGACGGTCTGCAGCACCTCTTCGGGGATGCCCGGCCCGCTGTCGGAGATAGAGAACACCATTTCGTCACGCTCGCGCCGGCACGACAGCGTCACCGCCGTTTCCTCCGGCGCATAGTTGGCGGCATTGTTGAGCAGCTTGAACAGGATCTGCTTGAGGCGCTGCGGGTCGGCGACCATGGCGCCGGCATCGTCGGCGATATCGATGGTCAGCGACACCTGGTTTTCCTTCAGACGGTCGGCGATCAGCGCCGCCGCCTCGTCGATCAGTTCGGCCACGTCGACGCGCTGCATGTCGAGCTGCATGATGCCCGCATCGACCGTGGTCAGATCGAGAATGTCGTTGACGATGGTCAGAAGCAGAGCCGACGACGTGGAAATGTGGTCCACATATTCCGCCTGCCGGTCGTTGAGATCGCCGATCTCCGGTGTCTTCAGAAGGTCGGTGAAACCGATGATGTTGGTCAGCGGCGAGCGCAGCTCGTAGGAGACGTGCTTGACGAAATCGTTCTTCAGCGCGTCGGCCTTCTGCAGCGCCTCGTTCTTGTCGGTCAGCGCCTTTTCCACCCGGGCGCTGTCGGTGACATTGACGAAAGTCAGCATCATCTGGGCATTGGGCAGCGGAACGATGGCGTAGTCAAGCACCAGGCCGCTGTTGAGCTCGAGACGGCCTTCGTGGGTGCGGCGTTCCTCGTCATAGCCGGTGATGATGGAGGCGAAATAGGCCCAGCCGTCCGGATCGTCATAGGACGGCTGGCAGATCTCCGCGATGCGGTTGATGTGGACGCCGGCGACCGCGGATTTTTCCGGTACCGCCCAGAGCGCCCGGAAGGCCGGATTGGACAGCTTCAGCTTGCCGTCGGCGCCGAACACGCAGACGCCCTCGGACAGATGGTCGATGGTCTCGCCCTGCACCTTGACCAGCGTGTTGTAGCGGGTTTCCAGATCGTATTTTTCCGTCAGATTGTCGAACACCCAGGTAACGCCGCCGCGCGGATGGATGTTGGCGAAGACGTTGAGGGTCTGGCCGTCCGGCAAGTGCCACAGATGCGGTTGCGGATCGACGGCGTGATAGACCGACAGGATCTCGTCCTTCCAGTCGTGCCAGGAGGGCGGTTCGGGCAGCTTGCCGTCGGCCCTCAACCGCTCCAGGAACTCGCCGTGGTCAGGGCTTTTGTCGAGGAACGGGGTGTCGAGATCCCACAGGTTCTGGAAGGCCTGGTTGTAGAACTGCAGGCGCTGATTGGCGTCGAAGATCGCAACCGGCGTCGCCAGGTGGTCGAGCGTCTCGGCGTGGCTGTCATTGGTGCGCTTGAGTTCCTCGCGCACCGCTTCGATCTCGGTGACGTCGCAGGCGAGCCCGGCCGAGCCGTTGACGCTGCCGGCATCGGTGATTTCGAAAAAGGCGCGGTTTCCGCGCACCACGGTGGACAGCTTGTCGATGAACGGCCGGTCGAGCGTGCGATCGGCAAACACCTTCTGCCGCGACTGGGTGCCGAGAAGTTCGAGCTTGCGGTCGACCGCTTCGGCGCTGTCGACGGCCTCGACGGCCACGGCGTAAGCCTGGTTGACCCAGGTCAGCTGGTCATCCCTGTCGCGCAGCCAGACCGGCATGTCGATGGTGTCGAGCAGCGTTTGCAGCGTCTCCATGCCGTTGACCAGACGGTCGCGCTCGGCCTTCAGGCCGGCCAGTTCGGCGCGCAGATTGGTGAGCGGCGCAAAGCGCACGAAGGCACGGCCGCCGGAGGTGCGGCCCTGGGCCTCGATCAGCTGGCCGCGCTGCGTCTCGATGGTGACGTCGAAGCCGTTGGCGTCGGAGCGCAGCGAATCAATGGCCCGCTCGATGCGGGTCGCCGAGGCGGCATCCAGCCAGCGGCCGAAGGCCAGGAATTCGGCGCCAGGGCGCGGCGCCCCGGTGTGGACCGGCAGGCTGCCCAGATACTGGGCCGGCGACTGGCCGTCCCAGATCACATAGGAGCGGTCCTTTTCGACGATCAGCGACTCCAGACGGGCAACGTCGGTATGCGACTCGCTGAGTGCCGAGCGCAGCTCGCTGTTGTCGGCGGCGATCTTGCCGCGCTCGCGAATGAGCCATATGGCGGAGATCATGGCAGCCGAAACGGCGCCGATGACCAGCGCGAAATTGACCACTTCAAAAGAGTTGGCGAACAGGCCGCCCTCGGTCAGCGCGCGCACCACGCCGCCTTCCTGCGCCACGGCCGCGCCTGCGGACGCCGTCAGCGCGGTGGTCGCCGTCATCATCGCATGAAGAGCCCGCCGCCCGTTCCGCCTGGAAAGGCCGTATGACTGTTCCCCGTCCATCCTCTCGCCCGGCTGATCGGTGCGAGACGATTCAGTCCCCGGCATGTCTTGTTCCTTTTTGCCGCATCGTTGGCAAGACAGCCCCCATTCGCGCCCCCTGCCATTGGCCGCCCGGCGCGAATCATGGTGTCTTTATAGTAACTTGTTCGCGAATCGTGGTGAAGGCGCGGCGCCAAAAAAGAAAACCGCGCCCGATGTCAAGGGTGCGGCTACTATATATTGTGGGTAAGATTTGAAGAATCAGTACCTGTAGTGTTCGGGCTTGAACGGGCCGGCCGTCTCGACTCCGATGTAATCGGCCTGTTCGTCCGACAACTGGCTGAGTTTCGCGCCCAATTTGTCGAGATGCAGCTTGGCGACCTTCTCGTCCAGCTGCTTGGGAAGCACGTAAACCTCGTTGCCGTAGTTTTCACCTTCGCCGTAAAGCTCGATCTGTGCCAGCACCTGGTTGGTGAAGGAGGCCGACATCACGAAAGAGGGGTGACCGGTGGCATTGCCGAGGTTGAGCAGGCGGCCCTCCGACAGCAGGATCATGCGCTTGCCGTCCGGAAACTCGATCATGTCGACCTGAGGCTTGACGTTGTGCCACTTCATGTTGCGCAGCGCCTGGATCTGAATCTCGTTGTCGAAATGGCCGATATTGCCGACGATCGCCATGTCCTTCATGGCGCGCATGTGGTCGAGCCGGATGACGTCCTTGTTGCCGGTCGTGGTGATGAAGATGTCGGCGTTCGGCGCGGCATCCTCGAGCGTGACGACCTCGAAGCCGTCCATCGCGGCCTGCAGCGCGCAGATCGGGTCGATCTCGGTGACCTGGACGCGGGCGCCGGCGCCGCGCAGCGAGGCGGCCGAGCCCTTGCCGACGTCGCCATAGCCGCAGACGACGGCGACCTTGCCGGCCATCATGACGTCGGTGGCGCGGCGGATGCCGTCGACCAGCGATTCTCGGCAGCCATACTTGTTGTCGAATTTCGACTTGGTGACGGAGTCGTTGACGTTGATCGCCGGGAACGGCAGCAGGCCTTTCTGCTGCAGCTGGTAGAGCCGGTTGACACCGGTTGTGGTTTCCTCGGTGACACCCTTGATGGCGTCGCGCTGGGCGGTGAAGAAGCCGGGCGACTGCTTCAGGCGCTTGGCGATCTGGGCGAACAGGACTTCCTCTTCCTCCGAACCGGGATTGGAAAGCACATCCTCGCCGGCTTCGGCGCGGGCGCCGATCAGGATGTACATGGTGGCGTCGCCGCCATCGTCGAGGATCATGTTGGACGGACCGCCATCGGACCACTGGAAGATGGCGTCGGTGTAGGACCAGTATTCCTCCAGCGTCTCGCCCTTGACGGCGAAGACCGGGGTGCCGGTGGCGGCGATCGCCGCGGCGGCGTGATCCTGGGTCGAAAAGATGTTGCAGGAGGCCCAGCGCACCTCGGCGCCCAGCGCCTTCAGGGTCTCGATCAGAACCGCCGTCTGGATGGTCATGTGCAGCGAACCGGAGATGCGGGCGCCCTTCAGCGGCTTGGCGGCGCCGAACTCCTCGCGGCAGGCCATCAGGCCCGGCATTTCGGTTTCGGCGATCTCGATTTCAGTGCGGCCGAAATCCGCCTGGCCGATATCAGCAACGATATAGTCTTGTTCCGTGCTCATGCTTCACTCCGGTTGCGGCCCCTGTCGCGCGGTCGGCGCGGGCGTCGAAAAATTGGATAGCAGCCCTTAGCAGGCAAGAGGGTATAGCGCAACAAGATATAAAGAAGTCTT
Source organism: Rhizobiaceae bacterium (assembly GCA_963921345.3). Classification (GTDB taxonomy): domain Bacteria; phylum Pseudomonadota; class Alphaproteobacteria; order Rhizobiales; family Rhizobiaceae; genus Hoeflea_A. The sequence goes on from CAWUFE020000001.1 coordinate 123,959, forward strand.
TATATGATTGATAGAGCCGGTGACCGGACGGTCACGTGTCCTCGCCGAAGCGGCTGGCAACCAGGGCATCGAGCGCATCGAGGGCTTCGCCGGCCTGCGGGCCTTCCGCCGAGACGGTGATGCAGCAGCCGGGGCTGGCGGCCAGCATCATCAGGCCCATGATCGACGTGCCGCCAACGCTGGTGCCGTCTTTGGTGACGGTGATGCGGGCATCGAAGGTTTCGGCCAGCTGGACGAACTTGGCCGAGGCGCGGGCATGCAGGCCGCGCTTGTTGACGATGTCGAAGATCCGGGTCAGAGGCGCCGCAGCGGTTTCGCTCATCGTCTATTTTCCGTTGAGGACGCGGCTGGCGACATTGATGTATTTGCGGCCGGCTTCCTGCGCTTCGGCCAGCGATTTTTCCATGTCGCCTTCGGTGCGCACACTGGCGAGCTTGATCAGCATCGGCAGGTTGACGCCGGCGATCACCTCGATGCGGCCACCGTCCATGACCGAGATGGAGAGGTTCGACGGCGTGCCGCCGAACATATCGGTGAGAATGATGACCCCCTGGCCGTCCTCGGCGCGCGAGACGGCCTCGATGATGTCCATGCGCCGCTGGTCCATGTCGTCCTCGGGGCCGATCGACACGGTCTCCAGCAGTTTCTGAGGTCCCACCACATGTTCGAGGGCGTTGCGGAACTCCTCAGCGAGCTTGCCGTGCGTGACAAGCACCAATCCAATCATCTGCCACCTGCTCCTGCGCTCCGGAAGGACCGGATATCTCCACCGCCCGGACTCCCGGCCCGATCCGGCGTTTTTCGGGGTGATCCGTCTAACGCCAATCGCGCCGGAACTTAACGCATAATTGCGCCAAACGCTCAATTCAATAGAATTTGCCGGGTTCCGTTCACTTTGTTGCAATCGCGCTGCCTGCAACCGCGCTTCACAGCAGCAATCTGTCGCCGGCAAAGGCATCGATCAGCTCCAGCGGGTCGCGCAACAGGCCCGGCACGGCGTGGATCAGAGGCAGCGACATACCTGGGCGCGGTTCGTAGCGGGCATCGGCGTCCGGAAGCCGCTGTGCCGTATCGCCCGGCGTAGCGGCAACCGCCAGATGCATGACCGCCCGAGCGAGGACGGATACGCGGAGAATGCCGGTGCCGCGCAGCTCGATCAGGCCGCCGATGCTTTGCGGCGCCGAGGCGATCACCCGGCCGGCGGCACTGGAAAGGAGTACCTGGTCGTCGGAAACCAGCGCTGCAAAACGTCCGCCGTTGTTCGCTGCCTGCAGGAAGTCCATCGCCAGGCGGCTTTTGCCGCCGCCCGACGGACCGGTGATCAACACGCCCGTCTCGCCCACCACGAGAGCGGTGGCGTGGACATTGCCGGCGCGCCCCTTCGGTTCTTCCGTCACCGGCGCGATCCGGTCATGTCTTGAAGCACGGCAACTGCACGATGAAGCGGGCCCCGCGCCGCGCGCCGGTCCTTTCGTCGACGATGTTTTCGGCCGTGAGCGTGCCGCCATGCGCCTCGATGATCTGCCGGCTGATCGACAGTCCGAGGCCGGAATTCTGGCCGAACGCCTCGTCGGCGGGCCGGTCGGTATAGAAGCGCCGGAAGATGCTGTCGATCTTTTCGGCACTGATGCCGGGCCCGTTGTCCTCGACATCGATGAAGCAATTGTCCCTGTTGGCCGTCAGCCGCAGCGTGACGCGGCCGCCGGTCGCCGGCACGAAGGACCGGGCGTTCTCGATCAGATTGGTCAGCACCTGGCCGATGCGCAAATCGTGGCCGGAGACGACGAAGCGACCGCGCGGCGCGTTATCGGGCAACACTTCGAGGTCGATCTCCACCGCCTTGGCGCCCTTGCGGATCTGCCTCGATATGTCGACGAAATCCTCCACCAGGCGGCGCAGGTCCACCGGACCGGCGTCCTGGCGGGCCAGTTCGGCATCGAGCCGCGAGGCGTCGGAGATGTCGCTGATCAGCCGGTCGAGGCGGCGCACGTCGTGCTGGATGACATCGAGCAGGCGCGTACGCGCTTCTTCTGTCCTGGCCCGCGGCAGGGTTTCCACGGCGCTGCGCAGCGAGGTCAGGGGATTCTTCAGCTCGTGGCTGACATCGGCGGCGAAGCTCTCGATCGCATCGATGCGGTCATAGAGCGCATTGGTCATGTCGCGCAGCGCCACCGACAGATTGCCGATCTCGTCCTGCCGGGCCGAGAAGTCGGGGATTTCCTCACGCGTGGTGATGCCCTTGCGCACCCGCTGGGCGGCGTCGGCGAGCCGGTGCAGCGGATTGGCGATGGTGCCGGCCAGGAGCAGCGACAGCAGGATGGTCACGGCGGCGGCCACGGTGAAGACCCGGACGATGGCGAGGCGCTCGTCGCGCACGATCTTGTCGATGTCGCCGGCCTGGGTGGACAGCAGCAGCACACCCAATACAGCGCGAAAGCGCTGCACCGGCACGGCGACGGAGACGATCAGCTCGCCGCGCTTGGTGGCCCGCACCACGGCGCTTCGGTTACCGGTCAAGGCCGTCAGGACTTCCGGGTAGATGGAACCGTCGCCGCCCGGCTGCTCCTGGTAGATCGGCAGGTCGGCGCGCTGGATCAACCGGTTGACCGCCGTCAGCAGCTGTTCGACCAGCGGCAGCTGTTCCTGTTCCAGCGGCGGCAGGTCGTAGCGCAGGATGCGGCCGCGCGAGTAGAGACTCTGGGAATCGAGAAGCAGGCTGGAATCGCGATCGTAGATGCGCGCCCGGGTGCGGGTCGGCGAAATCAGCCGGCGCAGCACCGGCGCGACCCGCTCCGGAACGATGGGAAAATCCAGGTTGTCGATGTCGGTGCCGGGCGAAATGCTCTCGCCGGCCTGCAGCTCCAGCAGTTTCAGCGGGTCGATGGTGATCGAATCGGTCTCGACGCTGGCCGAGCCGGCCACCGCCGCGGCGATGATCTCGCCCTGGGTGAGCAGGCTTTCTACGCGGGCGTCGATCAGTCCCTCGCGAAACTGGTTGAGATAGAGAATGCCGGACAGAAGCACCAGCAGGGCGGCCAGGTTCAGGAATAGGATGCGGCGCGTCAGGCTGGAGAAGATGACCCGGCTGAGGCCGCGGCGCACGAGGCCGAAGGGATAGGTCCACGAACGCCGCCGCGCTTCTTCCTGCGAAGCGGTCGAGATCGTCTTGGCGATGTCGTCGTGCTCGAGACCTGCCGTCATGCTTCGGTCTACAGACCCTAGTCTTCCCGGAACCGGTACCCGACCCCGTAGAGCGTTTCGATCATATCAAAATCGTTGTCGACCATCTTGAATTTCTTGCGCAGCCGCTTGATGTGGCTGTCGATCGTCCGGTCGTCGACATAGACCTGCTCGTCATAAGCCGCATCCATCAGCGAGTCGCGGCTCTTGACGACACCCGGCCGCAGCGCCAGCGAATGCAAAATCAGGAATTCGGTGACTGTCAGCGTTACCGGCTGGCCTTTCCAGGTGCAGGTGTGCCGCTCCTGGTCCATGGCCAACTGGCCGCGTTCCAGCGTGGTGCTCTCGTCGGTGCCGCTCTTGGCCGGAGCGATAGCGTCGCGGCCTGAGGCGCGGCGAAGGATCGCCTTGACCCGCTCGACCAGCAGACGCTGCGAAAACGGCTTGGTGATGAAATCGTCGGCACCCATCTTGAGGCCGAACAGCTCATCGATCTCCTCGTCCTTCGAGGTCAGGAAAATCACCGGAATGTCGAGTTTCTGGCGCATGCGGCGCAACAGTTCCATGCCGTCCATGCGCGGCATCTTGATATCGAGGATCGCCAGCTGCGGCGGCCGCGCCACCAGGCCTTCCAGGGCCGAAACGCCATCGGTGTAGGTCTCGACACGATATCCCTCCGCCTCCAGTGCAATGGACACGGAAGTCAGGATATTGCGGTCGTCATCGACGAGCGCGATCGTCTGCATGTGGTGTTCTCCGTTTAGATCAATCCGGGTCCGGCGGTACCGGCCGATACCCCCTTAAACCGCTCGGTGTCATGAGAGCAAAGGTAGAACAAAATGTGGCACAAAACGCCAGGCTTGTCATTTTCGCGGCGGATGTCGGGCCGGCTGCCGTCGGCCGGATTTGTCTTTAATCGAAGATTGAACAGTCTTTCAACCGATTTAAAATATTTGAATGTTTTTTAAATCGATTAATATCTTGATATTATTAATCTTTTTCTGAAGTTCCTGTTGCAGCCTCCAAAATCAGCCCCTAATGTCCGGCGAATTTTCAACGGTCACCCAGCGAGAAGGCGAACAGATCCATGCGTGCAGCATTTTCGGAATCAGGCAAACGCAATCCGACCGTCGGGGTCGAAACCGCCGGATTTCAGGGGCTCCAGCACGTCTATTACAATCTGGTCGAGGCCGAACTCTATGAACAGGCGCTGTGCCGCGGCGAAGCGCAGCTGACGGCGCAGGGCGCGTTGCGGGCGGTGACCGGCCAGCACACCGGCCGGTCGGCGCAGGACAAATACGTCGTCCGCGACGCGGTCACCGGACCGCAGATCTGGTGGGACAACAACAAAGCCATGGAGCCGGAGCAGTTCGCGCGGCTGCGCGAAGATTTCCTGGCCCACGCGCAGGGCAAGGAGCTGTTCGTCCAGGACCTGATCGGCGGCGCCGATCCGGAGCGGGCGCTGCCGACCCGGGTGGTCACCGAATATGCCTGGCACTCGCTGTTCATCCGCAACCTGCTGATCCGACCGGAACGCTCGGCCCTGACCGACTTCGCGCCGAAGCTGACGATCATCGACCTGCCGAGTTTCCGCGCCGACCCGGAACGGCACGGATGCCGCGGCGAAACCGTCATCGCCGTCGACCTGGAGCGCGGCCTGGTGCTGATCGGCGGCACGTCCTATGCCGGCGAAATGAAGAAGTCGGTGTTCACGGCGCTCAACTACCAGCTGCCGCGGGACGGCGTCATGCCCATGCACTGCTCGGCCAATGAAGGCCCGAACGGCGATGCGGCGGTGTTCTTCGGCCTCTCGGGTACCGGCAAGACGACGCTGTCGGCCGATCCGGCGCGTACGCTGATCGGCGACGACGAGCACGGCTGGAGCGACGACGGCCTGTTCAATTTCGAAGGCGGCTGCTACGCCAAGACCATCCGGCTGTCGGAGGAAGCCGAGCCGGAAATCTACGCCACCACCCAGCGCTTCGGCACGGTGCTGGAGAACGTCGTGCTCGACGACCAACGGCAGCCGGATTTCGACGACGGATCGCTGACCGAGAACACCCGCTGCGCCTATCCGCTGCACTTCATCCCGAATGCCAGCGCCAGCGGCCGCGCCAGCCAGCCGAAGAACATCATCATGCTGACGGCCGACGCCTTCGGCGTGCTGCCGCCGATCGCCCGGCTGACGCTGGCGCAGGCGATGTACCACTTCCTGTCGGGCTACACCGCCAAGGTGGCGGGTACCGAAAAGGGCGTGACCGAACCGCAGGCGACGTTCTCGACCTGCTTCGGCGCGCCGTTCATGCCGCGGCATCCGTCGCAATACGGCAACCTGCTGCGCGACCTGATCGCCCGCCATCGGGTCGATTGCTGGCTGGTCAACACCGGCTGGACCGGCGGCGCCTACGGCACCGGTTCGCGCATGCCGATCAAGGCGACGCGCACGCTGCTCGCCGCAGCGCTGGACGGCTCGCTCAACGACGCCGAATTCCGCACCGATCCGCATTTCGGCATCCAGGTCCCGGTCGCCGTTCCGGGCGTCGACGCCGCCATCCTCGATCCGCGCTCGACATGGGCGGATCCTGCCGCCTATGACGCCCAGGCGCGGCGGCTGGTCGGCATGTTCACCGACAATTTCGCCAAGTTCGAAGAGCATGTGAGCACCGACGTGCTGGGCGCCGCACCGCAGCTGGCACAGGCCGCGGAGTAGACGCAGCCCACCGTCCAGACTTCCGAAGCCGCCAGCCGGATTGCCGCGGTCAGCCGACCGTGAAATCGGTCATCATGCCCGAATCCTCGTGTTCGAGGTTGTGGCAATGGGCCATGAAGGGCGTTTCCCTGGATGCCGGGTGGTCGAAGCGAATCTGGATCACGCAGGATCCGCCGTTTCGAACCGGCGCGACATCCTTCCAGCCCGCCATGTGGGCGGGCGGCGCCTGCCCGTCCAGCTGCAGAATTCGAAACTGGCATCCATGGATGTGGACGGGGTGGTACATGCGATCGGTGCCTTCCGAGATCCGCCAGCGGAGGTCGGTTCGGATTGGAGCGGTGTAGGGGACGGCACCGAGTTCGAAAGCCCGTCCGTTGACCGCATTGGCAGCCAGTTGCGTTTTGAGCGGCAATGCCGGTCCATCGGTGATCAGCTTTTCGACCGCTTCGACAACCGCCGGATCGGTCTTTTTCGATTTCATCATCCTCATCAGGCCCGCCTGTTCGAAGGCGCCCATGCCCTGGTCGTCCATGTTCATGTCCATGACGAGTTCCTGGCTGACAGGGGGAAGGTTACTGACCAGCGGCGGGACGTCGACCAGGGTGTCGGGAAGCCGGCCGCTGCCGTCGGCCCCGTCGGGATTCACGGTCAGCAGGCGAAGCTCCGTATGAAACGGCGGCAGGCTCATGGCCATCTGGTCGACGGGCCAGGTCGACAGATCGAACGGAATGCCGTCGCGGGCATCGACCAGGATTTCGTAGCGCTCGCCGGAGTAGAGCGTCAGCTCCTCGAGCTCGACCGGCTCGGCCAGCAATCCGCCATCGCTGGCAACGACGAACATCGAACGCCCGTCGGAGAGCGCCAGCCGGTAGGTCCTGGCGTTCGACCCGTTCAGGAGACGCAGGCGCAACCAGCCGCGCGCCGTTCTGGCGACCGGATCGTGGGCACCGTTGATCAGCATGGTGTCGCCGACATAGCCGGTGGTAATCGCTGCGAGGTTGAAGCGGTGAAAAAAGCTGCCATCGGCATTGAAGCGCCGGTCCTGAATGATCACGGGAATGTCGTCGACTCCCCATCGGGATGGCAGTCCGAGGGCGTCCGATTCTTCGTCTTCGATGAGGAACAGACCGGCGAGGCCCTTGATGACCAGTTCGGCCGTGGTCGGATAGACATGCGGATGGAACCAGCATGTGGCCGCGGGCTGGTCGATATCCAGCGTCGGTTTCCAGGTGTCGCCGGGCTTGATGATGGTATAGGGGCTGCCGTCTTCATTTCCGGGGATCTTCAGACCATGCCAATGCATGGTGAGGTCCTCATCGACCTCGTTGGTAACGTTCATGGTCACCCGATCGCCGCGCCGAACCCGGACGGCGGGTCCGAGATAGGGCGCGTTGATGCCGTAGGTGGGCGTGGCGACGCCGGGAAGGAACTGTTGTTCGCTTGCCTTGGCTCGCAACTCGACGACACCGTTGCTGTCCGCGCGCACCTCCGCCGGGACCGGCAGGTCGGGGCGATCGGCAGCGCGCGCCGGCAGGGCGAGCGGCATATTGGTCAGGGTCGCGAAACTGGCAGCGCCCGACAAAAGACGCCGTCTTGACAGATTGGACATATCGGCTTCCCCTCACTTTGGCTGACCTGTGGAGTTCGATTGTAGCATCTCCGGTCGCACACGGCTGGCGCCGGCCGCCAGGCGGGGCAAAGTCGTCGGTCGGAATTGCGCGGCGCGGCCTCGAATGGCAACGCCGCGAATTATTTGCTATGGCGTGCGCCCGTCCACCGAGGACGGTGTTTCGGACCTGAGGCCATGGCCAGCGAACCGCTTTACGTCAACGCCACGATCACGATTGCCGGCTGGGAGCTGATCGAGCAGTTCATCCGCGCTTCCGGCCCGGGCGGCCAGAACGTCAACAAGGTCGCAACCGCCGTGCAGTTGCGCTTCGACGTGCGTTCGTCGCCGTCGCTGCCGGACCGGGTCAAGAGCAATCTGACCAAACTGGCGGGCCGCCGCCTCAGCAAGGACGGCGTGCTGGTCATCGAGGCCGATCGTTTCCGCACCCAAGAACGCAACCGCGAGGACGCCCGCGACCGGCTCAAGGAGCTGATCGTCAAGGCCGCCGCCCCGCCGCCGCCGAAACGCCGCAAGACGCGGCCGACCAAGGCCTCGGTGGAGCGTCGGCTGAAAGCCAAGGCGAGCCGCGGGGCGCTGAAGAAGAACCGCGGTTCGGTGGATCTCGACTGAGACCTCAGGCGCCAGCCGTGAATCCAGCGAACTGGCAAAGGCTAGGTTCGGTCACGCCTGGCCAGCAGCAGATCCCGGGCTTTTTCAGCGACGTCCAGCCGCAGCAGATATTCTCCTGCGGGCACCACGGGAGCGGGCGTTTCGATGCCTGCGACCGTCAGCGTCTGCCGCAGATGGGTTCCCGACATCTGGACGTAGTCCGGATCTTCGCGCGACATCCAGTTATAGAAGCGGCCGCCGAACCATCGGCTCCGGCGCCGGGCGCCCTTGGCAACCTGAACCCGGTGGTGCAGAGCCCTCAGCAGCCCCGCTTCGTCATGGGGATATTGCTCGACCATCTCGTTCAGTGTCCGGGCGAGGGACCCGAAGCCGCCTTCGGCATCGGAATGACCACCGGCAAAGAGCGAGCGCCGCCTGTGAGCTCTGATGATGGGTTGTTCGGTCATCGCCGCAAGAAAATTCGATCAATTCGCCGCTGCGTTTGAATAGGCGCTGGTTACGGCACTATTGAGGCCGGCGCTTTGGTACTCCGGATTGCCGCCATCTTGCTGGTAAAGTGAATATTTTCAGTTTCTTTTCTTTGAAAATATTTGTTGTAAGCTGTGTCGGCGATTCGCAGGGGGACGAAGGATGGGGATCTTCAGTTTTGTCAGTGCGGCCGGAAACCAGAGGGGTTCCGGAAGCGCGCCGGATGCTGGCGTCGTCAAGCGCGATCTCGACGCGTTGGGACTGGGAACCGAGGGCGTCGCGGTCGCGGTGGCCGGCGATCGGATCGTGCTGGACGGTTCGGTGGCCGACCAGACCGCCTTCGAAAAGACCGTGGTCGCCGTCGGTAACACGCTTGGCATCGCCGGGGTCGATGCCTCCGGCCTGACGCTGGCTGGGTCAGCGGCCGAGACTCCGGTCTTCTACAGCGTCGAAATCGGCGATACTCTGTGGACCATTGCCGAAGCCGCCTACGGCAAGGATCAGCGCGAAAAATATGCGGTGATCCTGGAGGCGAACGGGCCGATGCTCACCGATCCGGACCAGATCTATCCCGGCCAGGTGCTGCGCATTCCGGACGCGTCTACGCTTTAGGGCCTGTTGACCAGACCACGGAGTTTCATGGACGGACTTCCCGAAGGTGTCAGACACCTGCCGGCGCATCTCGACCGCACCGCACAGCAGGAGCTGCTCGATGCCGTCCGCGACGTCGTCCGGCAGGCGCCGTTATACGTCCCGACCATGCCGCGCACCGGCAAGCCGATGCAGGTCAGGATGAGCAATTGCGGCACACTCGGCTGGGTGACCGACAAGGAGGGCGGCTATCGCTATCAGGCGACCCATCCCGTATCGGGCGAAACCTGGCCGCCGATCCCGGATGCGCTGACGGCCGTGTGGCGCGATCTGGCGGACTACGACGCACCGCCGGAGGCCTGCCTGATCAACTACTATTCCGACAGCGCGAAGATGGGCCTGCACCAGGATCGCGACGAAGAGGAGTTCGAAGCACCGGTGCTGTCGGTGTCGCTTGGCGACGACTGCCTGTTTCGCATCGGCGGCACGGCACGCGGCGGCAAGACGCGGTCCATTCGGCTTGCCAGCGGCGATGTCGTGCTGCTCGGCGGGCCGTCGCGGTTGCGGTATCACGGCGTCGACCGGATCTATCCGCGAACCTCGACGCTGCTGAAGGACGGCGGACGGATCAATCTGACCCTGCGGCGTGTGACGAAACCGGCCTGACCGGATCGAGGGAACCGCGAAGCCCGAATGGCTGCACGAGATCCGCCGTTCGCGTCTGGCGCCGCCAGACAGCGATGTGCCGGTTCTGCGCCAGCAGCGCGTAGTCGCTCATGATCTTGCTGTAGGCCGGTTCAGCCTGCAGATGGCGCACCCAGTGATAATCCATTTCGCTGCCCGATCTCGCGACCACGATCAGCTCCGGTTCGTTGGTCCTCATCGCCGCGAGCTTCTCCTCGACATAGGCGTCGAGGAAGCCGGCGAGATCCGCCCGTTGCGGGTCGTCAGCCGGCAGTCCTGCGGTCAGCCTATGAAGCGCGTGGGCCGACGCCCAGTCGCTGCAATAGGCGGCGGCCAGGCGGCCGTCGATCTGTCTGAGCAGGGGAAAGGTCAGGCCGATATCCGACCCGACGATGGCAACGCTCGGATTGTCGGTGCGGTCGCGAATGGCGGCGATCAGCTCGGCGTCCGCCTTGCCTTCGCGGGTCGACCAGTCGTAGAGCGGCCGTGCAATGGCGGCCAGCACCAGCACGATGCAGCCGAGCCAGTAGATCATGCCTCCGCCGCCTTGCCGCAACAGCTGTTCCAGCGCCAGGAGCGAGGCGATCAGCGCCATCGCCTGGGCCGGGTAGCGGTGGTAGTACCAGCCCTTGCCGAGCACGATCATGGCGATGAAGAAGCCGATGGCCGCAAGTGCCGCAACATCGGCGAGCGGCGACACGGGCCCCCGGCTGCGGCGCAGCAGCCACACCGACAGCGACACCGCGAAGATGACCGCGATCGGCGGCCAGGCGCCCGTCTCGGCGCGGATCGGCATATAGACCAGCGCCAGCAGCGGGTAGAGAGTTTCGAGAAACTGCGGATGCACGGTCAGCACGGCCAGCAGATAGAGCGAGGCGACCGCGCCGACGATGACGAATTCGAGATTGAAGAGTGCCGCCGGCGAGCGCCGCGACACCGCCGTCCAGAGCGCCGGTAGGGCGATCGCCAGCGCCCAATGCGGCTTGATCAGGATCATCACCGATCCGGCCAAGCCGGCCAGTGCCGCCAGCCCAAGCGGCGGCCGGTTTTGTCCGTCTTCGCGTGACCGCCAGGCGATGACCGCCAGCAGCGGCAGCATCAGCGCCAGCCCGATATGCTCGCGCTGGGCAAAGGCACCGACCGCAGGATCAGCAGGATCGCCAGAAGTGTCGGCCACAGCCACCATCTCGCTGTGGCCGACACCAGCCCGCCGCGCCGGACGATCAGGATCGTCAAGGCGAAGCCGGCAAAGACAGCCGCATAGGCAAAGACATATACCGCGATCTCGGGGGGAACGGAAAGGGCGTTCGCTGCCCGCACGACCGGCTCGTAAAGCCAGATGGTGAAGGGCGGGTTGGCTTCCATGATGTCGACGTAGAGGCGTTGCCCGGAAGCCAGCCGTTCGATGACGTGGATGATCCAGGAAACGTCACTGACCGTGCCGGCCCGCACGCACAGAACGATCGAGACCGCGATCACCGCCAGGCAGCCGGCAGCGGCCAGCAGACGATCCGCGGACAGGAGCGGCAGCGCTGCGGCGGGACGCGCGTCGGACATCGCCATGCCGCGACCTATCCGGTTCTGCCGCCGAAGACCCAGCGGTCCAGCGCGACGTAGTTGAGCAACGGGATGACCACGCAGACAACGGCCACCGGAACGATCATCGGCAAAAGCAGCCATTGCGACAGCACCAGCGGCACGATGAAGGAAATCGCCACGCCGCTCAGCGTCAGTGCCGCAAAACGCGGAATTTCGAAGCGGTAGGCGCCGTTCGACGCAAAGGTGAAGACCCGATGGGCGCAATAGGAAAAGATGGCGGCGGTCGCGTAGGCGAGCAGCGAAGCCGCCGCCTGGCCGGCGTCATCGCGCATCAGCGCGCCCAGAAACAGCGCCAGCACCGCATAGAGTGCCGTGGCCGAAAGCCCGACAAGCGCAAAACGCGAGACGAGCTGAAAATGACCGCGGCGGCGCATGACGGATCACACTCTGGCGCTGCAGGCGTACTGGGCGCCCAGCGGCCAACCGGACAGGCGCCGCTCGACCGCCCGCGCCAGGCGGCCGGATTTCGGAAACAGCAGGAAATGGTCGCTTTCGATCTCGCTCAGACCGGCGCCGGCCAACAGCTTTTCCGCCGTCCATCGATTGAGCAGAACGGCGTCCTCATCGAACGGGCAGCGCATCACCGCTAGCCGGGTCAGCGGATTGAGCGGATTGTGTTCGATCAGGCAGACGATGCCGCCCGGCCGCACGACACGGCGCATTTCGGCGGCAAATCCAGGCCATTCGGCCGGCGGCACATGGTGAACGACGCAGACCGCGAAAGCCAGATCGAAGCCGGCATCGTCATAGGGAAGGCGAGGCGCCTGGTAGGCCCGGTAGTCGACCCAGGGATTGTCCGCCTTTGCCCGGTCGATAGACTCGGCGGAGATATCGCAGCCGCTCAGCTCGGAAAACAGCGTGCGGCCGTAAGGATGCAGGGCGCCGATTCCGCAGCCGACATCCAGCGCTCTCAAAGGGCGGTCGTCGCCGGCGAGGCCGCGAGAGGCAATGATGGAGCGCAGGATATCGATCTTGGCCTGCAGGAAGAAATCGTGCTTCAGCCCGGAGAAGCGGACCGAGTCTTCGACGACGTCGCCATAATCCGAACGGTAGCCGTCGAACAGCGTTGCCATCAGGCGGCACCCCGCTCGCGGAGGGTGCCGTTTTCGACGGTGCGCTCGAAACCGGTGAGCTTGTCGACGACATAGAGAGGCCGCCGCTTCACCTCGGCATAGATGCCGCCGACATAGAGACCGATGATGCCGGTCATGAACAGGTTGACGCCGAAGAGAAAGGTGACGACGACGATGGTCGAGGTCCAGCCTTCGACCATGCTGGCCTTGAAGAACCAGGCGAGCACGGCATAGACGCCGAAGAGGGCGGCGAAGAACGAAATGGCAAAGCCGACCCAGAGGGCGGCGCGCAGCGGTTTTTCGGAAAAGCTGACAATGCCGTGCACGGCCAGCCGCAGCATGCTCCAGAACGGATATTTGGTCTCGCCGGCGGCCCGGGGCGGCCGCTCGAACGGAACTTCGGTCTGGCGAAAACCCATCCAGCCGAACATGCCGCGGACGAAACGGTCGCGCTCGGGCATGCTCTTGAAGGTGGCCAGCGCCTTGCGGCCGACAAGGCGGAAATCGCCGACGTCGCGCGGGATGTTCACCGAGGTCATGCGGTCGAGAAGTCGGTAGAAGAGACTGGCGGTGAGGCGCTTGAACCAGCCTTCGCCCTCGCGGCGAATGCGGCGGGCATAGACGATCTCGAAGCCTTCCTTCCACTTGGCGATCAGGTCGAAGACCACCTCGGGCGGATCCTGCAGGTCGGCATCCATGACGATGACGGCCTCGCCCTCGGCAGCGTCCATGCCGGCGGTGATGGCGATCTGGTGGCCGAAATTGCGCGACAGCTCGATCAGCTTGCAGCGGTCGTCGCGGCGCGCCAGTTCGCGCAGGAAGATAGCGCTGGTGTCGCTGCTGCCGTCATCGACGAAGATCGCCTCCGACGGCCCATCCAGCTTGTCGAGCAGTTCGCCGATGCGCCGTGCCAGAAGCGGCAGGACGGCCTCTTCATTGTAGATGGGAAGAACCAGCGAATAGACGGGGCCCGTCCCGTCATTCGCCCGGCCGGCGGCTTGCTTCATCGGATTGGCCAATCACGCTTCAATTGTGTGATTTGAAGCTATCGAAGCGCGGTAAACGGCCCGTTAAGCGCGGCTCTACAGCTTGCGCAGCGCCACCTGCTCGATCAGGTGGTCGGGGCCCTTGCTGAGGATCAGGTTGGCGCGGGGCCGGGTCGGCAGGATGTTGTTGTTCAAGTTCTTCAGGTTGATGTTTTCCCAAAGACCGTGGGCGATGGCGCGGGCGGCATCCTCGGAGATGGTCGAATAGCGGTGGAAGAAGGATTCCGGGTTCTTGAACGCCGTTTCGCGCAGCCGCATGAAGCGCTCGACATACCATTGATGGATCAGCTCTTCCGGTGCGTCGATATAGATCGAAAAGTCGAAAAAGTCGGAGACGAAGGGCACGATCTTGCCGTCTTCCGGCAGGTCGCGCACCTGCAGCACGTTGATGCCTTCGAAAATCAGGATGTCGGGGCGGTCGATCTCGACATATTTTCCGGGAATGACGTCATAGGTCAGGTGCGAATAGCAGGGCGCCCGGACATTCGGCTGGCCGGCCTTGATATTGGCCAGGAAGCGCAACAGGGTGCCGACGTCGTAGCTTTCCGGAAAACCCTTCTTGTCCATCAGGTTCTCGCGCCGCAGATAGGCGTTGGGATGCAGAAAACCGTCGGTCGTCACCAGGTCGACCTTGGGGCTGCCGGACCAACGGGTCAGAAGCTCCTTCAGCACCCTGGCGGTGGTCGATTTGCCGACCGCCACGGAACCGGCAATCCCGATGATGTAAGGCGTCTTGGACGCATTGGGCAGCGACAGGAAATGCCGGCGCTGGTCGAACAGCAGCCGCGACGCCTCGACATGGGCGTAGAGCAGCCGCGACAGCGACAGATAGATGCGCCGCACCTCGTCGAGATCGACGGGGTCGTTGAGCGAACGCAGCCGCCGCACCTCGTCTTCGGTCAGCGTCAGCGGCGTGTCGGCGCGAAACTCGGCCCAGCGCTCGGCCGTGAAGAAGCGATAAGGCGAATAGTCGGACGGCGAGAAGTGGTCGAGTTCTCCGGCCGCCGGAGCCTTGGCGTGTTCGTTCATCATGCTGTCCGCCCCGCCTTCTCCTGCAGGCCCGACCGGGCCGTTCGCCGTTCCAGCTCCGCCATCACGTCGGCAAGCGAGACGCCGGCGACGTGGAGCACCACGAGCAGATGATAGAGCAAGTCGGCGGTTTCCGCCGTCAGACTTTCGTTGTCTTCCGACATCGCGGCGATCGTCGTCTCGATCGCCTCCTCGCCGAATTTCTTCACGGCCCGCTCGCGACCGGCCGACACCAGCTTCGCCGTCCAGGATTCATCGACCGGCGCGGTGGCGCGGCGGGCAACGATCTGTTCCAGGTCGGCGAGCGAAAAGTCGGCCATTTTCAACCTCTTAACTAGTCGAGTCGCATGGCGATCCCGGCATCGGCCATATGTTCCTTGGCCTGCCTGATCGTATAGGTGCCGAAATGAAAAATCGAGGCCGCGAGCACCGCCGTCGCATGGCCGTCGCGAACGCCGTCGACCAGGTGATCCAGCGTGCCGACGCCGCCGGACGCGATGACGGGCACCGAAACGGCATCGGCAACGGCGCGGGTGAGGGCGATATCGAAACCCTGTTTGGTGCCGTCGCGGTCCATCGAGGTCAGCAGGATTTCGCCGGCGCCCAGCGCCACGACCTTGCCGGCGAATTCAACCGCATCGATGCCGGTCGGTTCGCGGCCGCCATGGGTGAAGATCTCCCAGCGGTCCGGCTCGCCTTCGGCCGACACCCGTTTGGCGTCGATCGCCACGACGATGCACTGATTGCCGAACTTGTCGGCCGCCTCGCGCACGAAATCCGGGTTTTTGACGGCCGCCGTGTTGATCGACACCTTGTCGGCGCCGGCCAGCAGCAGCTTGCGGATATCGTCGACCGTGCGTACGCCGCCGCCGACGGTTAGGGGCATGAAGCAGTGCTCGGCGGTGCGGGCAACGACATCGTAGATGGTGTCGCGATTGTCGGACGAGGCGGTGATGTCGAGGAAGCACAGCTCATCGGCACCGGCGGCATCGTAGGCCTTGGCCGATTCCACCGGATCGCCGGCGTCGATCAGGTCGACGAAATTGACGCCCTTGACGACGCGGCCGTCCTTGACGTCGAGGCAGGGAATGACACGGGCCTTCAGGGTCATTGGGCACCTCCCTGCGCTTCGGCAAGCAGCTCCAGCGCCTCGGCCGGATCGATGCGGCCGTCATAGAGCGCACGGCCGGAGATGGCGCCCTCCAGACGACCGGCGTCCGGCATGGTCATGCGCAGAATGTCGGCCATCGAGGCAAGCCCGCCGGAGGCGATCACCGGAATGTCCACCGCATCGGCCAGGGCCAGCGTCTGTTCCCAGTTGATGCCGGCGAGCACCCCGTCGCGATCGATGTCGGTGTAGATGATGGCGGCCACGCCGGCGCCCTCGAAGCGCCGTGCCAGTTCCACGGCGCCGAGCTCAGACGCCTCGGCCCAGCCCTCGACCGCCACCTTGCCGCCGCGGGCGTCGATGCCGACGGCGATCTTGCCGGGGAAGTCGCGACAGGCCTGTTTCACCAGCTCCGGATCGCGCACCGCGACCGTGCCCAGGATCACCCGTGCCAGGCCCTTGTCCAGCCAGTAGGCGATGTTGTCCAGCGTGCGGATGCCGCCGCCGAGCTGCACCGGGTTTTTCGTGGCCGCGAGTATAGCCTCGACCGCCTCGCCGTTGACGCTCTCGCCGGCGAAGGCGCCGTTCAGGTCGACGACGTGCAGCCAGGAGAAGCCCTGATCCTCGAAGGCCCGCGCCTGGGCGCCGGGATCGGTGTTGTAGACCGTCGCCTCGTTCATGTCGCCGAGCTTGAGACGGACACATTCACCGTCCTTCAGGTCGATGGCCGGGAACAGGATCATGGTGCCCACCTCAAAAAATTGGCGATCAGAGCGAGGCCGAGCGCCTGGCTCTTTTCCGGGTGAAACTGGGTGCCCGCCCGGTTGCCGTGCGCCACGGCAGCGGTCACCGGACCGCCATAGTCGGTCTCGGCCAAGACGTCGCCGCGATCCGCGACGTCGAGAAAGTAGGAGTGCACGAAATAGGCGTGCAGCCCGTCCGGTCCGGTGCGAATTCCCGAAAACAGCGGGTGCTCGCGGGCAAGCGTCACCGTATTCCAGCCGATCTGCGGGATTTTCAGCGCAGGATCGGCGGGCTCGATCTGCCGCACGTCGCCGGCAATCCAGCCGAAGCCGTCGGTGACGATTTTTTCCAGGCCGCGCGTCGCCATCAGTTGCATGCCGACGCAGATGCCGAGAAACGGCCGGCCGCGCCGTTCGACGCATTCCATCAGCGCCGCATCCATGCCATCGACGGCGGCAAGCCCCTGGCGGCAGTCGGCAAAGGCGCCGACGCCCGGCAGCACGACACGGTCGGCGGTGGCGACCGCCTCGGGCCGCGCCGTCAGGTCGATCTCGGCGGTGACGCCGCTCTCGCGGGCCGCCCGTTCGAAGGCCTTGGTGGCCGAGCGCAGATTGCCCGAGCCGTAGTCGATAATGGCAACACGCATCAGTGTTTTCCGTGAATATCCAGAAGTCCGAGCGCCGGACCGGTGTCGGCGGCCGGGGCGGTGGCGCCACGCGGCGCGGCCCAACCGCGGCCCGGCGGCGGCGGAATTTTCCGCTTTGGCGTTTCGTCGAGGCCGGACAGATAGATTGCCTCGGCCGTTGCGCCGTTCGGCGCTTCGATGACGGTTTCGACCTGCCAATCCTGGCGCTCCAGCCGGGCAATGCGCAAGCCGTTGCCCTCCAGAGCCACATAGAGAGACAGCAGGACGGCGGCGGCAAAGAAAGCCGGCGACCAGGTCGGCAGGGTGTCCATCCCCGCCACGATGCCCACCGCAGCCAGCAGCAGCAGCGCGGCTGCGAACCACAGCCGGTGCCAGAGCAGCCAGAGCAGCGGGATGATCAGCGCGAGCCAGGCGAACCCGTCGCGAATGATCTCCGCCCTTTCGGGCGCTTCCGGGTCGTCCGGCGGGGTCAGAACGACATAGCTGGCCATGTCCCTAACTCAGCGTTCCCTTAGTCGACGGAATGGCGCCCGCCTGGCGCGGGTCGATCTCGACCGCCGCGCGCAGCGCTCGCGCCACCGACTTGAAGCAGGTCTCGGCGATGTGGTGGCTGTTGGCGCCATAATGGTTGGTCACATGCAGCGTCATGCCGGCATTGTGCGACAGCGCCTGGAAGAACTCGCGGCACAGTTCGGTGTCGAAGGTGCCGATTTTCTGCGACGGAAAATCCACGTGCCAGACGAGGAACGGCCGGCCCGACACGTCGAGAGCGGCGCGGGTCAGGGTTTCGTCCATGGCGAGATCCAGCGAGGCGTAGCGGGCGATACCGCGGCGCTCGCCCAAGGCCTGCGAAAGCGCCAGGCCGATGGCAATGCCGGTATCCTCCACCGTGTGGTGGTCGTCGATATGCAGGTCGCCCTTGGCAG
This sequence comes from Rhizobiaceae bacterium, assembly GCA_963921345.3. Lineage (GTDB taxonomy): Bacteria > Pseudomonadota > Alphaproteobacteria > Rhizobiales > Rhizobiaceae > Hoeflea_A. The sequence goes on from CAWUFE020000001.1 coordinate 142,002, forward strand.
CAATTTCCATGTCGATCAGCGAATGGCCCGACAACTGCTCCAGCATATGGTCGAAAAAGCCCACTCCGGTGGTGATTTTCGACGTACCCGTGCCGTCCACGTCCACCCGGACGGAGATCTCCGTCTCCTTGGTGGCGCGGTCGACGCTGCCGGTGCGATCCTGCCGCTTCTGGGCCATTTACGCGTCTCCATGGGTTGGCGATAGCGGCTGCATAACAGGGCGGGGCCGAAATTTCCAGAACGGCACAGCGACGCACCGGTCCGGGCGCACAACACGGAAAATTTACCAAGGGTTTGCAAAGCCGGGCATCCGACATACATAGGGGCTACGAACCCGGCCGCATTGGCGGTATGCAGCTTCTCCTGTAGGGTCCGAATCCCGAGCCAAAGGACAGCACGATGAGCGAACACGACCCCTATGGCGTGATGCATGCGACAACCATTATCACGGTGCGCAAGGGCGATCAGGTGGTGATGGCCGGCGACGGCCAGGTCAGCCTCGGCCAGACCGTGATGAAGGGCAATGCGCGCAAGGTCCGGCGTATCGGTTCGGCCAAGATGGGCGGCAGCGAGGTCATTGCCGGCTTCGCCGGCGCGACGGCCGATGCCTTCACCCTGCTGGAACGGCTCGAGGCGAAACTCGAGCAATATCCCGGCCAGCTGATGCGGGCCAGCGTCGAGCTCGCCAAGGACTGGCGCACCGACCGCTATCTGCGCCGCCTGGAAGCCATGATGCTGGTCGCCGACGCCGATATCACCCTGGCCCTGACCGGGACCGGCGACGTGCTGGAACCGGAACACGGTACCATGGCCATCGGGTCCGGCGGCAATTTCGCCTATGCGGCGGCACGGGCGCTGATGGACAGCGACAAGAGCGCCGAGGACATTGCCCGCCGGGCGATGGAGATCGCCGCCGACATCTGCGTCTACACCAATGGCAATATCGTGGTCGAAACGCTGGAAGCCAGCACCAAATAGGGCCGGCCGGACCATTCGCAAACAGGTTTTATGAAATGACCAATTATTCCCCGCGCGAGATCGTCTCCGAACTCGATCGCTTCATTATCGGCCAGAAGGACGCCAAGCGCGCCGTCGCGATCGCGCTGCGCAACCGCTGGCGCCGGCAGCAGCTGGAGGGCGACCTGCGCGACGAGGTCATGCCCAAGAACATCCTGATGATCGGGCCGACCGGTGTCGGCAAGACCGAGATCTCCAGGCGGCTGGCCAAGCTTGCCGGCGCGCCCTTCATCAAGGTGGAGGCGACCAAGTTCACCGAGGTCGGCTATGTCGGCCGCGACGTCGAACAGATCGTCCGCGACCTGGTGGAAATCGGCATCGGCCTGGTCAAGGACAAGAAGCGCGAGGAGGTGAAGGCCAAGGCCCATCTCAACGCAGAGGAGCGGGTGCTCGACGCGCTGGTCGGCAGCACCGCGTCGCCGGCAACACGCGATTCCTTCCGCAAGAAGCTGCGCGAGGGCCTGCTCGACGACAAGGAAATCGAGATCGAGGTGGCCGATACCGGATCCGGCATGCCGAATTTCGAGATCCCCGGCATGCCCGGCGCCAATATCGGCGTGCTCAACCTGTCCGACATGCTGGGCAAGGCCATGGGCCAGCCGCAGAAGAAGATCCGCACCACCGTCAAGGACAGCTACCAGCAGCTGATCAATGACGAGTCGGAAAAGCTGTTGGACCAGGACCAGATCAACCAGGAAGCCATGCGCATCGCCGAAAATGACGGCATCGTCTTCCTCGACGAGATCGACAAGATCGCCGCGCGCGACGGCGGCATGGGCGCCGGCGTGTCGCGCGAGGGCGTGCAGCGCGACCTGCTGCCGCTGGTCGAAGGCACCACGGTGGCCACCAAATACGGGCCGATCAAGACCGATCATATCCTGTTCATCGCCTCCGGCGCCTTCCACGTGTCGAAGCCTTCGGACCTGCTGCCCGAACTGCAGGGCCGGCTGCCGATCCGGGTCGAATTGCGGGCGCTCAACAAGGAAGATTTCCGCCGCATCCTGACGGAAACCGAGGCGAGCCTGATCAAGCAGTATGTGGCGCTGATGGAGACCGAAGAAGTCACGCTCACCTACACAGAAGACGCCATCGACGCGCTGGCCGACGTGGCCGTTGAGCTCAACAGCAGCGTCGAGAATATCGGCGCCCGGCGACTGCAGACGGTGATGGAGCGGGTGCTCGACGAGATCTCCTTCGAAGCGCCCGACAAATCGGGCAGCGAGTTCGTCATCGATGCCGACTATGTGCGCAAACATGTCGGCGATCTCGCTAAAGATGCAGATTTGTCCCGTTACATTCTTTGACTTTTGCGCATCGGTTGCGACAAGAAGAGATTGAACACAAGCGCTCCAGGCGCATTCTATACTCGACATTTGAAGTAAAAATCCTAGAGTTCCGCTGATCAAAAATGTGCCCGGAATACCAGGCGACAGGGAGCTCAAAGGGAGATGATCGGGGGCCGCACTGCATTGGTGTTGAGCGTGGCTGTTGGCTTGGCCGTGTCGGCCGCGCCGGCGACCAGTGCCAAGCTCGTCACCGTGCCGGAGGGCAACCGCAACATCAGCCAGCCGCGCGTGCCCGGTGCCTCGGTCAAGCGCACCCGCCAGACCAAGACCACCTTCGACCGCAAATACGAGAAGATCCGCGACCTGCTCAAACAGGACGCAAAACTGCGCGGTAAGATCTCCAGGGCGGCGAAAAGCTACGGCATAAATCCGCTGCACATCGCCGGCGCGCTGGTCGGCGAGCACACCTATAATGTTGACGCCTATGACCGGCTGCAGTCCTATTACATCAAGGCACTTGCCTATGCGGCGGGCGGCATCTCGTTCAGCTATGGCGGCGAAGACATCGACACTTTCATCAAGCGCGGCGAATTCGACCGTTGCGGCTCTTTCGAGGATTCCTTCGATCTGTGGACCTGCCGGGAGCAGGTCTGGGAGAAGACCTTCCGCGGCAAGCGGGTGGAGGGGCGCCGATATCCGGACGACCGCTTCAGCGCGGTGTTCTTCCAGCCCTTCTATGCCGGGCAGACCTTCGGCCTCGGCCAGCTCAACCCGCTAACCGCGCTGAAGCATACCGACCATGTCAGCCGGGTCTCCGGCTACAAGAAGCTGTCGCATCTCGATGGCGAAGAGGTCTACAAGGCGATCATGAACCCCGACATCTCGCTTGCCTATGTGGCGGCGGCGCTGCGGCGGTCGATCGACGTCTACAAGCGGGTTGCCGGCTTCGACATTTCGAAAAATCCGGGCATCACCGCAACGCTTTACAATGTCGGCAATCCCGATCAACGGGCACAGGTTCTGGCCAGGAAGAACCGCCGGCGCAAGGCACAGGGGCTGAAACTGCGCTACCCGTAGGAAAACTATTATGGCTGGCTGGTCAACGACAAGCTCGACGAGCTGCAGGAGCTTTTCTAGAGGCGTTGTGACATCGAGGCGGATGGTTTGTGTCAGCAGGTCGCACAGCGTAAGCCGGAGAGCGTACTCGTTGCAGAAACGACGTGCCAGAATTTCGGGGACAGTTTACCTAATTCTTGATAACCTGCTGATTTTATTGATAATAAGAGGAATTAGGTAAACTGTCCCCGAAATTGCAGCTTCCGCATTCGTGGCCGAGACATCCCCAACGCATTCCTTCGGGTTTGCATCCGTACGGCTATCGCAAGCTCTATCCATCGTCATCCAGGAGGGCGTGCAGCGCCCTGATCCGGTCTTCGTCGAGATCGGCGATACAGGCGGCGAGCCGGTTGGCGAGCGCCGTCGCTTCCGGCGACAGACCCGCCGTATCGATGGTCACCCGCGGATGCGACAGGCCGGCCAGCCGCTGCAGTTCCTCGGCATCGTCCCAGATGACGTTGAAGAAGCCGATGATGCGCTGCAGGAGTTCCCAGCTGGGCTGGCCGCGGTGTCCGTGTTCGAGGGCCGACAGGTAGGCGGCCGAAACACCGATCGAATCGGCCATCTTCTTTTGCGATATGCCGCGCTCGGCGCGCATGCGGCGGATCGCCTCGCCGAACGGTGTCATCGGTTGGGCCTGCGCAGGCGAACATAGAAGGCGCCGTCGCCGCCATGGCCGCGGGCCGCCGATTCGCAGCCCGACGCCATGCCGCGAAACTCCGGGGTGCGCAGCCAGTGCGGCACGGCGCGGCGCAGCACGCCGTCGCTGCCGGACGAAGCACCCTTGCCGGTGACGACCAGCACATGACGCAGGCCCTTGGCGTGAGCGCGGGCAATGAACCCGTGCAGCAGACCATAGGCCTGGCTCTGGGTGAGGCCGTGCAGGTCGATACTCGCCTCCAGCGGCAGCCGGCCGCGCGCCAGTTTGCGATAGGTCGTGTCCTCGATCGGGCCAACGCCCGGATCGCGTGTGCTGGATTTGGCGGGTTTTCGTTGCGGGACGGGCGCTGCCGGGGCGGCGTTGCGGCGAACCGGTTCGGGTGCGGGGCGCTGCACGGCCGATGCGTCGGACGGTGTCGACTGGAGCGCCTCCATCCGGCCCGGATAGGCATCGACGGTGCGCGCCACCTGACCCCACAGGATCCGGTCCTCGTGGCTGAGCTGCTTGACCTTGCGGCTCACGGCGCCAGCCTCCGGGCAGCCGGCTGCGGCAACAGGGCGAAAAACACCGCATCGTGCTTGACCGATCCGGCTTTTTCGCCGGCCGCTTCGCCGGAGCCGACGAACAGGTCGCCGCGCGCCGGGCCGACGATGGCCGTTCCGGTATCCTGCGCCAGCATCAGCCGCCGGAAGGGGCCGTTGCCGAGATGGGTCAGGCTGTCGGCCTGGATATAGAACGGCGTCGCGAATGTGTGGACCAGCCGGTCGACCGCCAGCGAGCGCCCGGCGCGAAGCGGCACCTTGGCGGCCGCCACCGGTCCGCGCTGCGGGTCGTCGACCGGCGCTTCGCGAAAGAAGATGTAGGATCGGTTCCGCCACAGCAGCGCATCGACCCGGTCCGGATTGTCGGCCAGCCAGCCGCGGATCGAGTCCATGGTGACGGCGTCGGCTTCCAGCTCGCCCCATTCGATCAGCTCCCGGCCGATGGCCGTGAAGGGGTGGCCCGCCTTGGCCGCATAGGTAACCCGCCTGGTGGAGCCGTCGTCGAAACGCAGCCGGCCCGCTCCCTGCACGTGCATGAAGAAGACGTCGACCTTGCTGTCGGCCCAGGCGATTTCAAGGCTGCGGCCGTCGAGACAGCCCTGGTCGATGGCCTGCCGGTCGGGGTAGAAATCGATGCCGCCGGAAGTTTGGAGGCCGAAGGCGTAGGAGGCATCCATTGCGGCCGGGCGATTGCCGTCGTCCAGCGCCATCAGGTCGTCGGGGCGGCGGTAGATCGGATGGCGAAAGCGCTCCGAACGCCGCGCCGACACGGTCAGTTCCGGTTCGTAGTAGGCGGTGACGAAACCACAGGCGCGGTCATGCGGATCGACGCGGAATGCCTGGAAATGCGTTTCGAAGAAGCTGCGTGCGCTGTCGGCATTCCATTCGCCGCCATGGCGTGCGGCGGCAAAGGCCGCGGCAAAATCAGCGGCGGTGACGCCGAGCGAACCGGTCCGGTAGGGCTTGACGGTTTCGACATGGCCGGCGCAGTCGGCCAGTCCCTCGATCACCGGCGTCGGGTCGTCGGACGTCCAGCCCGGCAACGCCTCGAACGGCACCGGGGTCAGCGACGCGGACATGGCCGGTCAGTCTTCCGATTCGGTCGCGATGAGCTTCCAGTTGGGGTCCCGCGACCGAGTGTCGCGGGCGAAGGTCCAGACGTCGTTGACCTCTCCGACGCTGTCCGGATCGCCGTCGACCACATTGCCGTCCTTGTCGTAGGTGGCAGTGATCAGCTGGCTGATGATGCGCAGGGTCACATGGGCTTCCTTGCCCTTCATTTCCGCCTGCACGATGTCGGCCTTGTCGATGCCGACAAAAGTCGACTTGACCGTCTCGGAGCGCTGTTCGCGTTCCTTGATGGCCGACACGAAGCCTTCATAGACTTCCTTGGACAACAACGATTTCAGCGTCTTTCGATCACCCTCGGCAAAAGCGCCGACGATCATCTCATAGGCCGTCTTGGCGCCTTCGGCGAAGGCCTTGGGATCGAAGCTCGCATCCGCCGAAATAACCGAGCGCAGCGCCTTGTTGAGGTCGGTCCCGGCCTCGCAATAGTCGTCGGCGGCAGCGAAGCGGTCGTCGGCCGATTTGTCGCCGTCGCGGCGCGGCAGGGTGATCACCTTGCTATCGTCGCCGTCGCCGGCGACCGGCTGCTCGCCCTCACGCGCGCTGTAGGGGTCGAAAGGTTGCCTCTCATTGCCGGTTCGACGGCCGAGCACATTCCGCAGCTGCAGAAAAATGATCACCGCAGCTACGAAGAAGAAGACGGTTACAAAATCAAAGGAACCCATTCGCCGGTACCGGTCAGAGGATAATTATCGAGCGCTTCAGCCTGTAGACTCATCATATAGTCCGTTGCCCCGTATCATTCAAATCCAGAATACGGGTAACCTTAAGGCCAAAGGCCCCGATTCACAGACCTTTGCAGGCGGACCGCCGGACTCGCGTATTGCCGCAAAATGCCTATATGTGCGTCAGCAATGCCGTCGTCTCCGCAACAGCTACACCAAGCGGGACGATTGTACAGCTCCAGGGACCCACTCGACATGCCGTTTTCCATCATTCCGTTTCTTCTGTTGATCGTTCCGCTGGCGGAGATCGGGGCTTTCATCGTCATCGGCCGGGAGATCGGCGTGCTGTGGACGCTGGCCATGGTATTCGTCACCGCGGTGATCGGTTCGATCCTGCTGCGGGTCCAGGGATTCGGCCTGATCAACCGGATCCAATCGGAAATGCAGGCCGGCCGCGTCCCGGGCCGCGAAATGGTACACGGCGTGATGATCATGATCGCCGGCGTGCTGCTTCTGACGCCGGGCTTCATCACCGACACGATCGGCTTCCTGCTGTTCGTTCCGCAAATCCGCGATGCCGGCTGGGCGCTGATCAAGAACCGCATCTCGATCGTGTCGGCCGGGGGGTTCGAACACGGTCAGCCGCAGCAGCCGCACCAGCAACCGGAAGACCCGGGATCGGCGCCGACCATCGATCTCGACGCCAAGGAGTTCCAGCGCGATCCGGATCGCGATTCGCCCTGGAACAAGGAATAACGACCGTTCGCGCCGGGTCGCTCAGCGCCGCGCCTTTTGGGTTGTAAGCCGCAGGGCGAAATGCTAGCCAGTGCCCCGAAATTGGCCGGGCCCGGCCGACAGATCACCATTTAAGGACAGTTTGATGTCAGACCAACCCGAATCGCAGGCAGCCGGCGGCGCTGCACAGCCCAACGGCCCGCAGCCGTCGCTCAACGTGCTGGCGCAGTATATCAAGGATCTCTCCTTCGAGAATCCGGGCGCTCCGCAGTCGATGGCAAACCGCGAAAAAGGGCCGGCCATCAACATCAACGTCAACGTCAACGCCAATCCGATGTCGGAAACCGACTACGACGTGCGGCTGTCGCTCAATGCCGAGGCCAAGGAAGAGGGCGGAGACACGGTCGTCTTCAACGTCGAACTGGAATATGGCGGCGTCTTCCGCATCCAGAACTTCCCGCAGGAGCACATGCTGCCGCTGCTGTTCATCGAGTGCCCGCGGCTGCTGTTTCCCTTCGCCCGTCAGATCGTCGCCGACGCGACCCGCAATGGCGGTTTCCCGCCGCTGCTGATCGACCCGATCGACTTCAACGCCATGTTCATGCAGCGCATGGCCGAAGAGCAGGCCAAGGCCAAGGTCGAGGCACCTTCGGGCGCCAACTAGTTTCAGCCGGAATAGGCTTTCCAAAGAGCGGCGTCTCCGAGCCTTTCGACGAGGGCCCGGTGCGCCGCTGTTTCTTCAGCGGTCAGACGCGCCGGCAACGGCTCGGGCCGCGCGCCGGCCGAGACCGCCTGGGCCGACCGTCCTTCGCCCCGGGATCCGGCCATCGTCTGCACCAGACCGAGGGCAGCCTGACGGCCGCCATTCATCTCGATATAGACTTCCGCCAGCAATTCGGCATCCAGCAGCGCGCCGTGCTTGGTGCGGTGGGAATTGTCGATGCCGTAGCGCTTGCACAGCGCGTCGAGCGAGTTGGGGCCCATCGGATGGCGGCGGCGAGCCAGCGCCAGCGTGTCGATCACCCGGGACGGATCGACCGGCGGCAGGCCGAGCCGGGCATATTCGGCGTTGATGAAACCGATATCGAAGCCGGCATTGTGGGCGACCAGCTTGGCGCCGTCGAACAGCTCGGCCATGTCTTCGACGATCTGCGAAAAGACCGGCTTGTCGGTGAGGAACTCGTCGGTAATGCCGTGCACCGCCAGTGCCTCGGGGTGCACCTTGCGGCCCTCGGCATTGATATAGACATGGAAGGACCGCCCGGTCGGGAACTTGTTTTCCAGTTCCACGCCGCCGATTTCAATGACCCGGTCGTGCTCGGAATCGAGCCCCGTGGTCTCCGTATCGAAGATGATTTCCCGCACGTGAGCGCCCCGCACGCTTCAGCTGCTATTCCGATTCGCCGTCGGCCAGTATCCTATCGACAATCGCGTCGATCTGCGCCCGGGTTTCTTCGAAGCTTCCCGAGGTATCAACAACATAATCGGCGCGGGCGCGTTTTTCCGCATCCGGCACCTGGCGCGCCAGGATGGCCTCGAACTTCTCCTCCGTCATGCCCGGTCGCTTGAGCACACGTTCCCGCTGCTGCTGCGGGCCGCAGGAAACGACGAGCACCCGGTCGACATGGCGTTCGCCACCGCCCTCGTAAAGCAGCGGAATGTCGAGAACCACGAGAGGCTGTCCAGCCCGCCGCTGCTCGTCGACGAATGAGAGCCGCTCCTCCTCGACCAGCGGGTGGACGATGGCCTCGAGTTTCTTGAAGGCCGCCTCGTCGTTGAGCACCGCGGCGGAGAGTTTTTCGCGATCGACGGTGCCATCGACGACGGTGCCGGGAAATGCCGCCTCGATCTTCGGCGCCGCCCGTCCCGAATAGAGGCTGTGAACGATTTCGTCGGCGCTGATGACCGGAATGCCGCGGTCGGCGAACATGGCGCTGGCCGTCGACTTGCCCATGCCGATCGATCCGGTAAGGCCGAGCACGATCATCAGTGGCGCTCCAGGTCGGCGACGATCAGGGCGCGCAGGCCGTCGTCGACGGTCGGGCGGACACCGAACCATTTTTCGAAACCGGGAACCGCCTGGTGCAGCAGCATGCCGAGCCCGTCGACGATGCGAAAGCCCTGGTCGCGCGCCATCGACAGGATCGGCGTCACCAGCGGCGTGTAGACGATGTCGGTCACGACCGCACCGCGCTCGAGCAGCGAAAAGTCGATAGGCGGAACCTCGGATCCTTCCATGCCGAGCGAACTCGTGTTGACGAAGAGGGCCGCACCCTGCATCGCCTCGGGCAGCGCGTCGAGCGGATGGGCGCTGACGCGGTCGCCGAAGCGCTGGGCCAGAGCGGCAGCCCGTTCGACGGTGCGGTTGACGACCTTGATGTTGCGGAATCCGCGATCCCGCAAGGTCATGATGATGGCGCGGCTGGCGCCGCCGGCGCCAAGCACCACGGCCGTCTCGCCGTCGGACCAGCCGGGCGCCTGCGCATCGAGATTGGCGGCAAAGCCGTAGCCGTCGGTGTTGGAAGCGCAAAGCCGGCCGTCTTCCAGCCACAGCGTGTTGGCGGCGCCGAGCTCGCGGGCGATCGCATCGGGATCCTGGGCCAGCGCAAAGGCCGCTTCCTTGTGCGGGATGGTGACATTGCCGCCGACAAAACCAGAGCGGCCGGCGATGAGGTCGTCGATGAAAGCGGCGAAGTCGTCGGGCGCGACTTCCGCCATTTCATAGCTGCCGTCGAGGCCGTATTGCCGAAGCCAGTGGTCGTGGATCATCGGCGATCGCGAATGCTTGACCGGATAACCGGTGACGAAGGCGCGTTTCGGCTCAGCCATCGATCGCCTCCCGTCGACGCAGTTCGGCAAGCAAGGGCAGCATCGGCAGGCCGATGACGGTAAAGTAGTCGCCCTTGATCTGTTCGAACAGCTGCACGCCTTCTCCTTCGAGCTGATAGGCGCCGACGCTCTGCAGTGCGATGTCGCCGACCCGCGACAGATAGCGGCCGATGAAGCCCGGGTCGAGCGCCCGCATCGTCATGTCGGCCGATTCGACATGGCGCCAGATCGTCTCGCCGCCGCGCGCCAACACCACGGCGCTGTTGAGCTGATGGGTCCGGCCGGACAGCTTCAGGAGATGACGCCGCGCCGCCTCCATATCCGCCGGCTTGTGCAGCAGCTCGTCGCCGAGCGACAGGGTCTGGTCGGCGCCGATGACCAGGGCTTCGGTTTCGTCTTCGCTGACCGCCATCGCCTTGGCTTCGGCCAGCACCAGGGCGATGTCCTGCGGGCTGACGCCGCCGTCGACCAGCGGCTGTTCGACCGTGCGTTCGTCAATGCCGGAGGGCTGAGCATCGAAAGTCAGACCGGCGTTTTTCAGGAGCGCCTGGCGAAACGGGCTGGTGGAGGCGAGCACAAGGCGGCTTGGCAATGGGTTTCCTTTCAGGATGGGCGGGTGTTGACGCCGAGCGCGATGATCGCCGCGGCGGTTTCCTCGATCGACCGCCGGGTGACGTCGATGATGGGCCAGTTCTTGCGGGCGCAGAGCGTGCGGGCGTATTTCATTTCCTCGGCGATCGCCGCGCGGTCGACATAGTCTTCGCCGGTAAAGCCCCTTGTGGCGCCGAGCACCCGGTTGCGCCGCACCTGGGCGATGCGGTCGACCGTCGCCACCAGACCGACGATCAGCGGGTGCTTGGCCTTGTCGAGCACATCCGGCAACGGCACGCCGAAAACGATCGGGATGTTTGCCGTCTTGTAGCCGCGGTTGGCGAGATAGATGCTGGTCGGCGTCTTCGACGTGCGGCTGATGCCGACCAGGATGATGTCGGCGTCCTCGATGTCGGCGGGCAGCTGGCCGTCGTCGTGCTCCATGGTGAAGTTGAGCGCTTCCATGCGGCCGAAATATTCGGCATTCAGCGAGTGCTGGGCGCCGACGCGGTGGGTCGACGGGGTGCCGAGATAGGACTGGAACAGGGCGATGACCGGATCCAGCACGGAGACGCACGGGATGTTCATGGCGCGGCAGCGATCGATGATCGTCTTGGAGATTTCGTCATCGAGCACCGTGTAGAGCACGATGCCGGGCGCACCGTCGATGGTGTCGAGCACCGATTCGGCCTGCCGCTGGGTGCGAATCAGCGGATAGACATGCTCGAGCGCCCGCGTATCGGTGAATTGCGCCGCCGCCGCGCGGCCGACCGTGATCAGCGTCTCGCCGGTCGAATCGGAGATCATATGAAGATGGAAGTAGTTTTTTGGTCGATCCACACGATTCACCGGCAGCTGTTGAAACTCCTGAACAAGGGCGGTGCGCGGTCCGCCTGTCCTATCACCTAGTGAATAAGGCGCCGACTTGTCCACACTGCATGTTGCGGGGACGGCGAAACAGCGCCGCCTGTGGACCGACGGTCGTCAACAGCATAGGACGATGTTAACCAATCGTTATCCATATTTCGGCGTTCGGAAGACCAGCGTCAAAACGTTGATTTAACGGATCGATTCGGAGTCTTGCACAAAACTCACAGGCAAAAAGCCCGGCCGGGTGCGCGCTCATGCCGCTGGCGCTGCGGGGTGAACAACCGGTGGATAGGGTTTAATCCTTGAAACCCACCGACTCAAAGAAATAGAAGTCTTTTAGATATCTTTTCTATTTTATTGGAGAAAGGAAGCTGACGTGGTCGCCAGCCGCAAGGTGCTGAGAGTTCTGGAGGGAGAAACCGTCTTCCCGCCACCCGTCTGGCTGATGCGCCAGGCTGGCCGCTATCTCCCCGAATATCGCGAGACCCGGAGCAAGGCAGGCGGCTTTCTCGACCTCTGCTACACCCCGGAGCTTGCCGTCGAGGTCACGTTGCAGCCGATTCGCCGCTATGGCTTCGATGCAGCCATACTGTTTTCCGACATCCTGGTCATTCCCGATGCTCTCGACCGGGATGTCCGGTTTGAGGAAGGTCGCGGTCCGCTGATGACGCCGATCGATGCGGCGGGGATCGCCCGGCTCGATGGCAGCGGTATGCTGAAGCACCTGGAGCCGGTCCTGGAAACGGTCGAGCGGTTGCGGGGTGCCTTGCCCCCTGAAACGACCCTGCTCGGCTTCTGTGGCGCTCCCTGGACCGTTGCGACCTATATGATCGCCGGTCACGGCACGCCGGACCAGGCACCGGCGCGTCTTTTCGCCTATCGCGAGCCGCAGGCCTTCGAGGCGCTGCTCGACTTGCTGGCGGAATTGTCCGCCGAATATCTGAGCGCGCAGATCGAGGCGGGTGCCGATGCGGTGCAGATCTTCGATTCCTGGGCCGGTGTTCTGGGCGAGACCGAATACGAGCGGTTTTGCGTCAGGCCCGTCCGCAAGATCGTCGATCGGGTGCGGGCGCGCCACCCGCAGGCCCGCATCATCGCCTTTGCCAAGGGGGCCGGACCGCTGCTGGCGGATTACCGCGAAAAGACCGGCGCCGATGCGATCGGGCTCGACTGGTCGGTGCCGCTTTCCTTTGCGCGGGAGCTGCAGGCGGGCGGACCGGTTCAGGGCAATCTCGATCCGATGCGCGTCGTCGCCGGCGGCGCGGCGCTGGACGAGGGCGTCGACGCCATCCTGGAGGGGCTCGGCGGCGGGCCGTTGATTTTCAATCTCGGTCACGGCATTACCCCGCAGGCCGATCCCGACCATGTCACGCGGCTGGTCGAACGGGTGCGGCGGGCGGAAAAGGGTTGAGCCGATGACGGACGACGCGCGGCAGACGGATACGAGGATCGGCGGCAGGGCCGCCAGCCGGGCACGCATGGCGCTTGCCGTCATGGCGGCCATCGTCGTCGCGCTGATGGTCTGGAATCCGCCGCAGCTTTATCCGTGGCTGAAGGCGGTGCATGTGATCGCCGTCATATCGTGGATGGCCGGCATGCTCTATCTGCCACGGTTGTACGTCTATCACAGCGACACGGAGCCGGGTTCCGAGCAGTCGGAGACCTTCAAGGTGATGGAGGCGCGGCTCTACAAGGTGATCATCACCCCGGCCATGTCGATCACCTGGATCGTCGGGCTGTGGCTCGCCTATGAGGGGTTCGGTTTTTCCGGCGTCTGGCTGTGGCTGAAAATCGCCGCCGTGCTGGCGCTGTCGGCCGTGCACGGCTATTTCGGCCGGGCGCTGCGGCGCTTCGCCGCCGACCATCGCGACAAGCCGGCGCGGCACTGGCGCATGGTCAACGAGATCCCTACATTGCTGATGATCTTCATCGTCGTCATGGTGATCGTGAAGCCGTTTTGAGCTTGCCGTTTGGCACAGAATATGCGACACGCAGGTCCACCGGATGCTCATCCGGTGTTTCACGTGAATCGCCGGCATCCCTTCCCCTCCCGGCAGACGGTTACCCGCCCAGCGTTACCCACATTTCTCCCGTAGCCTGTTCACACACCCACCCGACAGCCCCCGAAACAAGAAACTGAAAACGTCCATGCAGGAAATGAAGCTTCAAGAGCTCAAGAACAAGACGCCCACGGAACTGCTCGATTTCGCCGAAACGCAGGAGGTCGAGAACGCCAGCACAATGCGCAAGCAGGAGCTGATGTTCGCGATCCTGAAGAAGCTGGCGGCCCAGGACATCGAGATCATCGGCGAGGGCGTCGTCGAAATCCTGCAGGACGGGTTCGGATTCCTGCGTTCGGCCAACGCCAACTATCTGCCGGGCCCGGACGACATCTACATCTCGCCGTCGCAGATCCGCCGCTTTTCGCTCAAAACCGGGGACACGGTGGAAGGGCCGATCCGCGGTCCGAAAGAGGGCGAGCGCTACTTTGCCCTGCTCAAGGTCAACACGATCAATTTCGACGATCCGGAGAAGATCCGCCACAAGACCCACTTCGACAACCTGACGCCGCTCTATCCGGACGAGCGTTTCAAAATGGAATTCGACGATCCCACGTCGAAGGACCTGTCGGCGCGGGTGATCGACCTGGTGGCGCCGCTCGGCAAGGGCCAGCGCGGTCTGATCGTGGCGCCGCCGCGCACCGGTAAGACGGTACTGCTGCAGAACATCGCCCACTCGATCACCGCCAACCATCCGGAGTGCTACCTGATCGTGCTGCTGATCGACGAGCGGCCCGAGGAAGTGACCGACATGCAGCGTTCGGTGAACGGCGAGGTCGTGTCGTCGACCTTCGACGAACCGGCGTCGCGCCACGTGCAGGTCGCCGAAATGGTCATCGAAAAGGCCAAGCGCCTTGTCGAGCACGGCCGCGACGTGGTTATCCTGCTCGATTCGATCACCCGCCTGGGTCGCGCCTACAACACCGTGGTGCCGTCCTCCGGCAAGGTGCTGACCGGTGGTGTCGACGCCAATGCGCTGCAGCGGCCCAAGCGCTTCTTCGGCGCGGCGCGCAACATCGAGGAAGGCGGCTCGCTGACCATCATCGCCACGGCGCTGATCGATACCGGCAGCCGCATGGACGAAGTCATTTTCGAAGAGTTCAAGGGCACCGGCAACTCGGAAATCGTGCTCGACCGCAAGGTCGCCGACAAGCGCATCTATCCGTCCATGGACATTCTCAAATCCGGCACCCGCAAGGAAGACCTGCTGGTGCCGCGTCAGGACCTGCAGAAAATCTTCGTTCTACGCCGCATCCTCGCCCCGATGGGCACCACCGATGCGATCGAGTTCCTGATCGACAAGCTGAAGCAGACGAAGAGCAATGCCGAGTTCTTCGATTCGATGAACACTTAAGCGGAACCGGGCCGCAAGGCGGCCGCCAGTTCCTCGGCGCCGGTGATCGGCGGCAGACAGACGGGGCCGTTGCACAGAAATGCGACGGGCCCCTTTTGTTTGCCGGATTCGAGATAGGCCGCCACCGTTCCGTCGGCGACCAGTTCGTCGGCCGTGGAAGCATCAGCGACGATCAGGTCCAGCCGGCCAGGGTCGGCGTTGGCGCGCATGACCTCGATCATGTCTTTAGCCGGATTCAGAAGCACCAGCTTCTTCGGCTGCGCCACCGTCGCGATGGCGTTGACGGCGCCGCTGGCCGCCATCGGCATCTCCTTTACCCGGCCCCACAGTGCGGCTGCCTGTTCGCGGGTGCGTACGGCCAGATCCGCGTCGTCGTCGATCAGTGCCAGCCGGGCCAGCGCCTCGAGCACCTGGGCGCTCGCCGACGGGGCGGCGTCGTCATGTTCGTGACGGGTGCGCAGCAGCACGTCGGCGCTGTCGTCAGCGGTGTAGAAGTAGCTTCCCGCATCGTCTGCGTAGTGATGATCGAGCACCTCGGCAAAGCTGCGGGCCGCTTGCAGATAGCGTGTGTCGAGCGCGGTCTGGTAGAGCGTCAGTGCCGCATTGATCATCGCGCCATAGTCCGAGGCGAGCGCCGGATAGGTGGCGATGCCGTCACGCCAGGCATGGGCAAGGCGCCCGTCCGTGGACATCGATTCGGACACGAAATCAAACGCCGCGGTGGCCAGCGCAATCCAGTCCGGGCGATCCAGCTGCTGTCCGGCTTCCGCCAGGGCGCGAATCATCAGGCCGTTCCAATCGGCAAGCACCTTGTCGTCACGCTCCGGACGCACCCGCTCGTCCCTTTCCCGCATGAGACTATTGCGTCCCGCGGCCAATCTCGCTTCGAGCGCTGCGTCGTCGGTGGGCGGACTGGCCAGACGGTTGAGGATCGTGTGGCCTTCCCAGTTTCCACCGGCCGTTACGTCGTAGATGCCGTTGAAAAGCGCGGCATCGTCGCCCAGCAGGCGGTCGATGTCGGCCTTGTCCCAGACATAGAACTTTCCCTCCTCGCCCTCGCTGTCGGCATCGAGGCTGGAGGAGAAACCGCCGCCGGGCAGAAGCATCTCACGCTGCAGCCAGCCAACCGTTTCTTCGATTCGGACTCGAAACAATTCGTCGCCAGTCGCGGCATGGGCCCAGGCAAGCGCGCGGATGAGCTGGGCATTGTCATAGAGCATTTTTTCGAAATGCGGCACCAGCCATGCCGCGTCGACCGTATAGCGGGCCATGCCGCCGCCCAGGTGATCGTATATGCCGCCATTGATCATCGCCCGGATCCAGGCAAGGGATGCGTCGCGGGCCTGCTCCGATCCGTCGGTTCGCCAGCGGCGCCACAGGGTTTCCAGCATCGAGGCATTGGGAAATTTCGGCGCCTGGCCGATACCGGCATGGCGCTGGTCGACGATCGACAGGATGCCGCGCGCCTGACGGGTGAGCGAATCGGGCAGCGGGTCCTGCGGCGTTCCATCGGCCGCCAGTGTTTGCTCCAGGTGTGATCGCACCGCGGCGACATTGCGCGCCACCTTGTCCGGTTCGGCACGGTAAATGTCGGCGATGCTGCGCAGGACCGTAACGAAGTCCGGGCGCCCGTAGGCGGCGATCTTGGGAAAATAGGTGCCGCCCCAGAACGGCTCGGCGTCGCTGTTGAGGAACATGGTCAGCGGCCAGCCCCCCTGCTCTCCCATGGCATGCAGTGCCGCCATGTAGATCTGGTCGATGTCGCTGCGCTCCTCGCGATCGACCTTGATGTTGACGAACAGCTCGTTCATGACCGCCGCGGTGGCCGGGTCTTCGAAACTCTCATGCGCCATGACATGGCACCAGTGGCAGGCGGCATAGCCGACAGACAGGAGAATCGGCTTGCCCGTCCGCCTGGCCTCCTTTAAGGCACTGTCACTCCAGACCTGCCAGTGAACCGGGTTGTCCTTGTGTTGCTGGAGATAGGGGCTGGCGGCATCGCCGAGCACGTTCGTCAGTTCGGATTGGGTCATGGGAACCGCCGCGGGAGCTTTTGGTTGAAAGAGCCTGTTTACCATATGGACACCATCTTCGCCTTGTCGAGTGGCGCTGTTCCGGCGGCTGTCGCAATCGTGCGGCTTTCCGGCCCCGGAGTTCGATTCGGACTCGAAACGTTGTGCGGCGGGCTGACCGAACCGCGCCGCGCAACGCTGCGCACCTTGACCGGCGCGGAGGGTGACGTGATCGACCGCGGACTCGTGCTGTTCTTTCCGGGCCCGCATTCCTTTACCGGCGAGGATTGCGCCGAAATCCATCTGCACGGAGGGCGGGCCGTCGTTGACAGGCTGCAGCGTCGGCTGGCCGCCCTGACCGGCTTTCGCAGTGCCGAGCCGGGCGAGTTCACCCGCCGCGCCTTCGAAAACGGCCGCATGGACCTCACCGAGGTCGAAGGCCTGGCCGACCTGATTGCCGCGCAGACCGAAATGCAGCGCCGGCAGGCGCTCGACCAGTCGGCCGGTGGTCTGTCGAAAACCTATGATGGCTGGCGCGCCGAGCTGGTGCGGGCCCGCGCCATGATCGAGGCGGATTTCGATTTTGCCGACGAGGAGGACGTGCCGGGATCCGTGGCGGACATGATCTGGCAACCCTTGCAGGATCTGGCTCGGCGGATCAGTTCGCATCTCGACGAAACGGCCGCCGGCGAGATTATTCGCGATGGTTACCGAATCGTTATCCTCGGTGCGCCGAACGCCGGTAAATCAAGTCTCCTGAACGCGCTTGCCCGTCGCGATATCGCCATCGTGTCGGACGAGCTCGGGACGACGCGAGATGTCCTGGAGGTTCATCTCGATATCGGCGGCTACCCGGTCAATCTCTACGATACGGCTGGCCTCAGGGAAGCCGCGGGTGCGGTTGAAAAAGAGGGCATGCGGCGCGCTAGGCTGGCGGCCGAAGCCGCCGATCTCGTTCTTGTGCTCGAAGACGCCCATGAGCCGATACCGGTGGATTTCGGGACGATCGACAAAAGGAAGTTGCTGCGCGTCGGTACCAAAGCGGATCTGCCGGTGTCTCCCGGTGTACCGGTGCATGACTGCCGGGTATCCGTTCGCACGGAGACCGGACTGGACGCCCTGATCGCCAGGATCGAAGAAAGGGTCCGGGACGCCGCCGGCAGCGTTACCGGCGCCCTGCCCAATCGACAACGGCACCGGGAATATCTTGAAAAATGCCTGGGTCATCTCCAGTTGGCAATCGATGGACGCGACGCGCTGCTGGAACTGCGCGCCGAAGAATTGCGGCAGGCAACGGATATGCTGGGACGCCTCACAGGCCAAGTCGATGTCGAAGACCTGCTGGACGTGATCTTCCGGGAATTCTGCATCGGAAAATAGGCGACGACTCACGTGAAACATGTCCGCCGCTGAAGGGTGACTCACGTGAAACAGTGGCTGGCGCGCCACTGCGCTTTCCCGATGTGTGTTTCACGTGAAACAATGGCGCTTGACAAAAACGGCGGTGAGAGAGATCAGGAGCCGTGGAGACACCAATGACCGACCAGGCAAACATGCCCCATGATGTGATCGTTGTCGGCGGCGGCCATGCCGGCTGCGAGGCCGCGGCTGCGGCTGCGCGCCTGGGCGCGCGCACCGCCCTGGTCACCTTGCGTCGCGATGCCATCGGCGTCATGTCGTGCAACCCGGCGATCGGCGGGCTAGGCAAAGGGCACCTGGTGCGGGAAATCGACGCCATGGACGGGCTGATGGGCCGGGTCGCCGATGCGGCCGGCATTCAGTTCCGGCTGCTCAATCGCAGCAAGGGCCCGGCGGTGCGCGGCCCGCGCACCCAGGCCGACCGGGCTCTCTATCGCCAGGCGATGCAGGCGGCCATTGCCGACATCGACAATCTCGATGTGATCGAGGGCGAGGTCGAGGATTTCGAGCTGGCGGGCGGACGGGTGACGGCGGTGAAGCTGGCCGACGGACGCCGCCTGCCCTGCGGTGCCGTGGTGTTGACGACCGGCACGTTCCTGCGCGGCCTGATTCACATCGGAACCCGTCAGATCCCGGCGGGCCGCATGGGCGAAGCGCCGGCCAACGGGCTGTCGAAAACGCTGATGGATGCGGGGTTCCAGCTTGGCCGGCTGAAAACCGGCACGCCGGCGCGGCTCGACGGTCGCAGCATCGACTGGCAAGCCATAGGAAGCCAGCAGGCCGATGCCGATCCGGTGCCCTTCTCGTTCATGACGGATTGCATCGGCAACCGGCAGATCGCCTGCGGCGTCACCCACACCACTGCTGAAACGCACCGGATCATCGAAGAAAACCTCGGGCAGTCGGCCATGTATTCGGGCCGGATCGAAGGCACGGGTCCGCGCTACTGCCCGTCGATCGAAGATAAGATCGTGCGGTTCGCCGAAAAGCAACAGCATCAGATCTTTCTCGAGCCGGAAGGCCTCGACGACGACACAGTCTATCCCAACGGAATTTCCACCTCCCTGCCGGAAGACATCCAGGAGCGGTTCGTGCGCACCATCCCCGGCCTGGAGAAGGTGCGGATCCTGCAGCCCGGCTACGCCATCGAATACGATCATATCGATCCGCGCGAACTGCACCCGACGCTCGAGGCCCGGCGCATCGAGCGGCTGTTCCTGGCCGGGCAGATCAACGGGACCACCGGTTACGAGGAAGCCGGGGCCCAAGGACTGGTCGCCGGGCTCAACGCGGCGCTTGCCTGTGCCGGCCGCGATGCGGAGATTTTCAGCCGCACCGAATCCTATATCGGCGTGCTGATCGACGACCTGACCACCCGGGGTGTGTCCGAGCCCTATCGCATGTTCACCTCGCGTGCCGAATACCGCCTGTCGCTGCGAGCCGACAACGCCGACCTCCGGTTGACGCCGCGCGCCATGGTGCTCGGACTTGTCGGTCCGGAGCGAAGCCGCCGCTTTACGGCATGGAACGGCGACCTCGACCGGTTGCGGCAGAGCCTGAAGGATCTGACCGTTACGCCGAAGGAGGCGCGGACCGCGGGCCTCAAGGTCAATCAGGACGGCGTTCGCCGATCGGCCTATGAGCTGTTGTCCTATCCGGACAGCAACCTAACGCGCTTGGCGGCGATCTGGCCGCAGCTGGCATCGGTGGATCGTGCGATCGGCGAGCCGCTCGAAATCGAAGCGGCCTATGCGGTCTATCTGGAACGGCAACAGCGCGATATCGCGGTACTGAAGAAGGAGGAGGCGCGCGCCATTCCCGATGGGTTCGATTACGGTCGCTTGCCGGGTCTGTCGAACGAGCTCAAACAGAAGCTTCAGGCGGCACGGCCGCGCACTATTGCCCATGCCACCCGGATCGAAGGCATGACGCCGGCGGCGATCACCCTGATCCTGGCGCAGCTGCGTCGGCAGGGGAGCACCGCGCCGACGGGCGATACACCGCTGGCATCATGAAAATCAGCCGGCGTAGAACTTGAAAAACAAATTGAAATCAAAGTATTACGGACAATCCGGCGATCTTACCGACGGCCTGAGCCTGAACGATATTCGAGCCATTCATCCTGTTTCACGTGAAACAATGGGGCGGCTGGAACAATTCGTGACGCTGTTCCGCAAATGGTCGAAGGCCATCAATCTGGTGGCGCCGTCGACGCTTCCGGAGGTTTGGCAGCGGCATGTGGCCGACAGCCTGCAGATCTACGCGCTGCGCCCGGGTCCGGTGCGGTGGCTGGATCTCGGCAGCGGCGGCGGATTTCCGGGGATCGTTACGGCCATCCTGCTCCTGGAAACGCCGGGCGGTCGCGTCGATCTCATTGAAAGCAATCAGAAAAAGGCCGCGTTCCTGCGCCGTGCCCTGATCGAAACCGGTGGTCGCGGTTCGGTCCATGCGGTGCGTGCGGAGGATGCCGCCGAGACGATCGACGGGATCGAGGCCGTGTCCGCCCGCGCACTGGCCGAGCTGGACATGCTGCTGGGATTGTCGGAACCCTGGCTGGCAGCCGGAGCCACCGCCTACTTCCACAAAGGTCGGGATTATCGTCGCGAGGTCGACAAAGCCCGTAGAAGCTGGTCCTTCGATCTGGTAGAACATCAGAGCAGGGTGGATGCGGACTCGGTAATCCTGCAAATCGACAATTTACGGCCCCGGCATCCGGGCGAGCAGAGCTAAATCCCACCGATTCCTCACGAATCGGAAGAGCAGAGACGAGGCGTTATGGGGCTCAAGGCGATGTTGGGCGGCGAAAACCGGATCATCACGGTAGCCAATCAGAAAGGCGGCGTCGGTAAAACCACGACCGCCATCAATCTCGCGACCGCCTTGGCGGCGATCGGCGAAAAGGTGCTGATTATCGATCTCGACCCGCAGGGCAATGCCAGCACCGGGCTGGGGATCGACCGGCAGGACCGGACAGTGTCTTCCTACGATCTCCTGGTGAGCGAAGCCGATATCGGCGATATCGCCATGGAGACGGACGTTCCCAACCTGTCGATCGTGCCGTCCACCATGGACCTGCTCGGCGTCGAGATGGAGATCGCCGACCAGCGGGACCGGGTGTTCAAGCTCAAACAGGCGGTTTCGGTGCCGTCTGCCGCAGCCTATGACTATATCCTGATCGACTGCCCGCCGTCGCTCAATTTGTTAACCATAAATGCCATGGCGGCGGCGCATTCCGTCCTGGTTCCGCTGCAATGCGAATTCTTCGCGCTCGAAGGCCTCAGCCAGCTGCTGGAGACGGTCGGCCAGGTGCGCTCGACGCTCAATCCGGACCTCGACATCCAGGGCATCGTGATGACCATGTTCGATTCGCGCAACAACCTGGCCCACCAGGTCGTCGAAGACGTGCGCTCGCATCTGGGCGACAAGGTGTATCAGACCCTGATCCCGCGCAACGTTCGGGTTTCCGAGGCGCCGTCCCATGGTAAGCCGGCTATTTTGTACGATCTGAGCTGTTCCGGCAGCCAGGCCTATCTGCGCCTGGCATCGGAAGTGATCCAGCGGGAACGCGAGCGCAAGGCGGCGTGAGGACGCCGTTCAACCGAAAGACTGTGACAGCATGACCGACGATCTATCCAAAAAGCGGCTCGGCCGCGGCCTTGCAGCCCTGATCGGCGATATGGATCAGCCGGTGAGCTCCAGCGCGCCGGAAACCCCGATGCCGGAGGCCGACCGGCATGTGCCGATCGAATTCATCAGCCGCAACGCCAACAATCCGCGGCGCCAGTTCGACGAAGGCGACCTGCAGGATCTCGCCCGTTCCATCGCCCAGCACGGCATCGTCCAGCCGGTGGTGGTGCGGCCGGTGGGCGAGGGTCGCTATGAAATCATCGCCGGCGAACGCCGCTGGCGGGCGGCGCAGCGGGCGGGTCTGGTCGAGATTCCGGTCATCATCCGCGATGTCGACGACCGCACGGCGCTGGAGATCGCCATTGTCGAGAATGTTCAGCGCTCAGACCTCAATCCGCTGGACGAGGCGCTCGGCTACGATCAGCTGATCGCGGAGCACGGCTATACGCAGAACGACCTCGGCGACATCATCGGCAAGAGCCGCAGCCATGTCGCCAACAGCCTGCGGCTGCTGAAGCTGCCGGAACCGGTGCGCGACATGCTGGCACTGGGCAAGCTAACCGCCGGGCACGCCCGGGCGATCGCATCGACCGAGGATCCGATCAAGCATGCCAACACCATCGTTTCGCGCGGCCTGTCGGTGCGCGACGCCGAACGGCTGGCCCAGAAGGAGGCGGAACCGGCGACGACACGCACGCCGCCGCAGAAGGATGCCGACACGCTGGCGCTCGAAAAGATGCTATCGGACCGGTTGGGGCTGACGGTGACGATCGCCCACAAGGACAAGGGCGGGCAGTTGAAGGTCGACTATCGGACGCTTGAGCAGCTGGACGAGCTGTGCCGTCTCCTGCAGGCGGGCTGACCGCGTTAGCGAAGCGTTAACGATCCAATAGTCTGAATTTGTTGGATTTCTTGACGAAGGCCGGCTAGAGCGGGATGAATTCAGGTTTGTCCGTAGCCTGCGTTTTGGAAGTAGTTTTCGCACTCCTGATGGGTGACCGCCCCCAGGATAGTCGCGATTGCGCAGGAGACCGCATCGAAACTTCGGGCTTCAGCCTTGCGCAGCCAGTGTTTGAGCTTTGAGAAGAGCTGTTCGATCGGGTTCAAGTCTGGTGAGTATTTGGGCAGGAAGAGGAGCTTTGCCCCGACCGCCCGTATAGCCTTTCGCACGGCCTTGCCGTTGTGCGAACCGAGATTGTCCATAATGACGACGTCGCCGGGCTTGAGTGTCGGGACAAGGACCTTCTCGACATAGATGCGGAAGCGCTCACCGTTGATAGGTCCGTCGATGAGCCACGGCGCCTCGACACGGTCTGAGCGCAAGGCTGCCAGGAAGGTCATGGTCCGCCAGCGGCCGTGCGGTGCCTTGGCCCTGAGCCGTTCGCCGCATGGCGCCCAACCGTGCAGAGGCACCATGTTGGTCTTGGTCCAGGTTTCGTCGATAAAGACCAGACGGTGGGGATCGATGCCGCCGCGATACTTGATCCATTGCGCCCGTCGTCGAGCCACATCGGGGCGATCTTGTTCGCTCGCATTCAGCGTCTTTTTTATGACTGAGCCCCTCGGCGTGGACGAACTCCCACACCGAGCGGTAGTCGACCTTCAGGCCCAGGTCGCCCAGTTCGGCGACGAGGCCGCGCAGCGTGAAGTCCTGCCCTGTGCAACGGGCGATCATCCAGTCACGCCATGGGCCCGAAAGCTTCTTCGGGCGATGACCACCCATCTTGCCAGGGGCCACGCTTCCCGTCTCGCGGTAGCGCTGCACCCAGTCGATCGCTGTCTTGACGCCAACACCGAAACGCTCCGCCGCTTGGCGACGTGAAAGGCCGTCGCGCTCAACCGCAAACACAACACGCTCCCGCAGATCCATCGAATAAGGTCTCGCCATCCATACTGGCCTCCTATCCAGCCAGGACTTTGAATCTGATTTGCAGAAGATTGGGAATCACAAAAATGACTCTGACAAAACTCATCCTGCTCTAGCGGGCCAGTCGCGCCGACCGTTGCGCCACGGCCAGCAGCGCCTGACGGGCCATGCTTTCCTGCAACACCGGCCGCCGGCGTCCCTCCAGAATGGCCGTCGTCAGATGCTCGAGCACCTGGGCGACCGCCTTGGCGTTCCACGACCGCGCCGCCCGCTCGAAAGCCGGCTTGCGACGGAAATGCATGCGTCGTGTGTATTCGCCGATCACCTGCGACGCCTGCTGCCGCTGACCTTCGATGCGGCCGCGCACGGCGTCGATCGCCTGGAACTGGCGCAGGCAGGCCTGCAGCACCTGGAAGACCGACGTCTTGGAGGCGATGATGCGGCGCAGGGCCTGGTCGAGCCCGGCGACATTGCCGGACAGCACACAGTCCACGGCCTCGTCGACCGACAGCGCCGAAGCGTCGCCGGTAATTGCCAGCACATCCGTCTCTTCGATGCGTTCGCGACCGCGGCAATAGAGCGTCAGCTTCTGCAATTCGCCGCGGCTCGCCATCCGGTCGCCGCCGAGATTGGCGACCAGCACGGCCCGCGCATCGGTCGTGATCTGCAGGCCGGCGCGGCCGAGCTCTTCGTCGATCAGGGCCTGGAGGCTGCGTCCTTCGTCGGCATAGCAGGGCAGCGCCATGCAGGCCGAACCGGTTTCGGCCGCCTTGCGCAGCGATGCGCTCTTTTTCAGGTCGCCCGCCTCGACGATCAGCAGCGTGTCGGCCGGCGGATCCTCGGAAATCGCCTCGAGCGCCGTGACGATGGTCTTTTCGTTGCCGGCGTTCTTTACCCAGACCAGGCGGTTGCCGCCGAACATGGCGAGCGCGTTGACTTCGTCGAGCAGACGCGCCGGATCGTCCTTGACGTCCTGGCTGTCGAGTTTCACCACGTTGAACGGGTCCGAGATGTCGACGTCGACGGTCTTCGACAGAGCCACGGCGCGTTCCGAAACCAGACCGCGGTCCGGGCCGTAGATCAGGATGGCGCGATAGGCCGGGTCCGGCCGGCGAATGAAAGGATCGACTTCGCTGGCTCTTTTGTGCGCCATGGAAACGCTCAGAGGTTGCGACGACTGAGGATCGAGGCGGTGTCTGCCCGGATGATCTCCGCCAGCTCTTCGGCGGCCCGGTTTTCGGCGTCGCGCAACGCCCGGATGTTGGCGAATTCCTGGGTCGTCTGGTCGTAGAAGGTGGTCACCTTGCGGGTGCCGCTGCCGACGATCTGCTTGGTCTTGTTGTCGGTGAGCACGAAGCGGGCGGTGGCCTGGTAACGCTGCGCGGTAATGCCCTCGGAGAGTTCTTCGCGCAGCGCGGCGCTGGCCCGACCGCTGAAGCTGAGATTTATGGTGTATTCCGGGCTCGCCGGTTCGCCCTGGCCGCCGGAATAGAGGAAAATCAAGCGGTTACGCAGAACCTGCGCGACCCGGTTATCGACCGGATCGATGCCGACAGAGGCCAGATTCTGCGCGGTCAGCGTGTTGGTGGCATAGAGCGGCTGCACCTGGCAGGCCTGCAGTGTCAGGCCGCAGGCGGCCAGCAGGCCGGCGAAAAGCCACTTCCTGCCGATACGATCAGATGACGACATTCACGATCCTCTGCGGAACGACGATGATCTTGCGCGGCTCGCCCCCGGACAGTGCCGCCTGGACCACGGCCAGTTCCAGCACCGCCCTTTCGACGGCCAGTTGATCGGCATCGCGGGCAATTGTCAAATCGCCGCGTTTCTTGCCGTTGATCTGCACCGGCAGGGTAATCGATTCGTCGGTGACCAGGGCCTGATCGAAGTCCGGCCAGTCCGCTTCCGCCACCAGACCGCCGCTGCCCAGCGCCCGGTTGCACTCTTCGGCCAGGTGCGGCATCAGCGGCGCCAGGATTGCCACCAGGATGTCGGCCGCCTCGCGCAGCGCCCCCAGGGTCGCGGCATCGGCCTTGCCTTCGGCGGCGGCCAGCGGTCCGGCCAGGGTGTTGACCAGCTCGTGGATGCGCGCGACGGCCTTGTTGAACGCCAGCTTTTCAATGTCTTCGCCGACATGCTTCAGTGCCTTGTGCGCGGCCTTCGAGATCGCCAGCGCATCGCCATCCTGAGCCGGCTTTGCTTCGATATCCCGCAGTGCCGGTGCGGCCTCGCTCAGCAGTCGCCAAACGCGCTGGACGAAGCGATGGGCGCCCTCGACGCCGGCTTCGGTCCAGATGACGTCGCGCTCGGGCGGCGAGTCCGACAGCATGAAGAAGCGGGCGGTGTCGGCGCCGAAGGAGGTCAGGATGTCGTCCGGATCGACGACGTTGCGCCGCGATTTCGACATCTTCTCGATGGCGCCGATGGCCACTTCCTGACCGTCATCCAGCGCGATCGCCCGGCGCTTGCCGTCGCCTTCGTCGATCCTCACCTCGGACGGCGCCAGCCAGGCGCCGTCACGCGAATAGGTTTCGTGCACGACCATGCCCTGGGTGAACAGGCCCTTGAACGGCTCCTTCAGGTCGACATGGCCTGCAATGCGCATGGCGCGGGTGAAAAAGCGCGAATAGAGCAGGTGCAGGATGGCATGTTCGATACCGCCTATATACTGGTCGACCGGTAGCCACTGGGTGGCGGCTTCGGGGTCCGTTGGCTCGTCCTCCCAGGGCGCCGTGAAACGGGCGAAATACCACGAGGAATCGACGAAGGTGTCCATCGTGTCGGTTTCACGCCGGGCTCCAGCGCCGCATTGCGGGCAGGTCGTGTCGCGCCAGGTCGGATGGTGGTCGAGGGCATTGCCCGGACGGTCGAAGTCGATGTCGTCGGGCAGCACCACCGGCAGGTCGGCGCGCGGCACCGGCACCACGCCGCAGGTGTTGCAGTGGATGATAGGAATCGGACAGCCCCAGAAGCGCTGGCGCGACACGCCCCAGTCGCGCAGCCGGTAATTGGTCTCGCGCCGGCCCTTTGGTTTGCCGGCTAATTCGTCGGATTCCAACCGCCGGGCCGTCTCTTCGAAGGCCTCGGCCGGGCTCATGCCGTCGAGGAAGCGCGAATTGATCATCACGCCGTCGTCCACA
This sequence comes from Rhizobiaceae bacterium, assembly GCA_963921345.3. Lineage (GTDB taxonomy): Bacteria > Pseudomonadota > Alphaproteobacteria > Rhizobiales > Rhizobiaceae > Hoeflea_A. The sequence goes on from CAWUFE020000001.1 coordinate 168,921, forward strand.
TAGGCTTCCTCGGTGATCTGGAAGGTCGCCGCATCGGCGTCCTTGGGCATCACCACGGCGACCACCGGCAGGCCGTATTTGTTGGCGAAGTCCAGGTCGCGCTGGTCGCCCGACGGACAGCCGAAAATGGCGCCGGTGCCGTAGTCCATCAGCACGAAATTGGCGACATAGACCGGCAGCGTCCAGTCCGCGTCGAAGGGATGGCGCACCTTGACGCCGGTGTCGTAGCCCTTCTTTTCCGCCGTCTCCAGGGCCGCGACCGACGTGCCCATGCGGCGGCACTCGTCGCAGAACTCGGCCAGTGCCGGATCCTTCTCAGCCGCCGCGACGGCCAGCGGATGATCGGCGGCGACCGCCATGAAGGAGGCGCCGAACAGCGTGTCTGGGCGGGTGGTATAGACCTGCAGCTCGGTCTCGCCGGCCGGCGCGGTGCCGTCGACGATCTCCCAGCGGATATGCAGGCCTTCCGACCGGCCGATCCAGTTCTTCTGCATCAGCCGGACCTTTTCCGGCCACTGGTCGAGGCCGCCCAGCGCTTCCAGCAGTTCCTCGCTGAAATCGGTGATCTTGAAGAACCACTGGGTCAGCTCGCGCTGTTCCACCGGCGCGCCCGAGCGCCAGCCGCAGCCGTCGATGACCTGTTCGTTGGCCAGCACGGTCATGTCGACCGGGTCCCAGTTGACCTTCGACTGCTTGCGATAGGCCAGGCCCTTGTCGAGAAAATCCAGGAACAGCTGTTGCTGGTGACGATAGTAGCTTGCGTCGCAGGTGGCGAACTCGCGAGCCCAATCGAGCGACAGGCCCATGGATTTCAGCTGGGCGCGCATCGCGTCGATGTTTTCGTAGGTCCAGGCCTTCGGATGCACCTTGTTCTGCATGGCGGCATTTTCCGCCGGCAGGCCGAAGGCGTCCCAGCCCATCGGATGCAGGACGTTGAAGCCCCGGGCGCGCTTGTAGCGGGCGATCACGTCGCCCATGGCATAGTTGCGCACGTGGCCCATGTGGATGCGCCCGGAAGGATAGGGGAACATCTCCAGCACGTAGTATTTCGGCCGGGGATCGTCATTGTTCGTCTCGAACAGTTTCCGGTCGTCCCAGACTTTTTGCCAGCGCGGCTCGGCGTCGCGCGGATTGTAGCGTTCGATGGCCATCGATAGGGGTCCGCTGCTTTTTCGCTGTTTTGCGCGGAGCTTCACCACGAAAGGCGCCAAGCGTCAACCGTTGCCGGCCAGATTGACGGCACGGCTTGCCATGCGGCCGCGAAACGCTATTGCTAAGGACGCAGGCAGGGGCGGGAAACGACCGGGACATCATGAGCGCGACAGAACGACTGGAACAGGTGAGACAGGACATCGCGGCAGCGGTCGAGGAGGCCGGCCGCGCGGTTGGCAGCGTCACCCTCGTCGCCGTCTCCAAGACCTTCCCCGCCGAGGCGATCCGGCCGGTGATCGCGGCCGGCCAGCGGGTGTTCGGTGAAAACCGCGTGCAGGAGGCGCAGGGCAAGTGGCCGGCATTGCGCGAAGAGACCGCCGATATCGAGCTGCACCTGATCGGACCGCTGCAGTCGAACAAGGCCGGCGACGCCGTGGCGCTGTTCGACGTCATCGAATCCGTCGACCGGGAGAAAATCGCTCGCGCCCTGGCCGCCGAAATGGACAAGCAGGGCCGCCGGCCACGGCTCTATGTCCAGGTCAACACGGGATCGGAGCCGCAAAAGGCCGGAATCGACCCGCGCGAAACGATGGCCTTTGTCGACCGGTGCCGAACCGAGCACGGCCTGGAGATCGAAGGGCTGATGTGTCTGCCGCCGATCGACGAGAATCCGGGTCCGCACTTCGCGCTGCTGGATAAGCTCGCCGGCGAGGCCGGGGTCGAAAAGCTGTCGATGGGCATGTCAGCCGACTTCGAGACGGCTATCGCTTTCGGCGCGACGTCGGTGCGCGTCGGCTCGGCGATCTTCGGTCCGCGCACCGCTGCGACGACCTGACGCAGCGAATTGACGCGAAAACCGGCCGTTTGCGCCGCGACATAAACCTAATGTCTGATTTACCGCATTCGCGGTGTATCGTTATGAACAGCGCGAAAGCGATCGGGAGGACGATATGACCAGCAGCTATCACGCCACCTATGCCGGGTGGGAGGCCGACCCGGAAGCGTTCTGGGGCGCTGCGGCCTCGTCCATCGACTGGTTCACGCCCTTCGAACGGGTCTTCGATCCGGATGCCGCCGTTTACGGCCGGTGGTTCACCGGCGGTACCACCAACACCTGCTACAATTGTCTCGACCGGCACGTCGCCAAGGGTCGCGGCGACCAGCCGGCGGTGATCTATGACAGCCCGATCACGGGCGCCAAGAAGATCTACAGCTACGCCGAATTCCTCTCCGAGGTCAAAGCGCTGGCGGCCGTCCTGCAGGACCGCGGCGTGAGCAAGGGCGACCGGGCGATCATCTACATGCCGATGATCCCGGAAGCGCCGATGGCGATGCTCGCCTGCGCCCGGCTCGGAGCGGTGCATTCGGTTGTCTTCGGCGGATTTGCCGGCAGCGAGCTGGCGACCCGCATCGACGACGCCAAGCCGAAACTGATCATCGCCGCCTCCTGCGGCATCGAGCCCAACCGCATCGTCGCCTACAAGCCGATGCTCGACGAAGCCATCGACGCGGCGACCCACAAGCCGGACGCCTGCCTGATGCTACAACGCGAGCAGCACCCGGCGGAGCTGACCGAGGGCCGCGACGTCGATCTGGGCGCTGCCATGGAGGCCGCCCGGACCGAAGCGCGCGACGTGCCCTGCACGCCGGTGGCGGCGACCGATCCCCTCTATATTCTCTACACGTCCGGCACCACCGGCCAGCCGAAGGGCGTGGTGCGCGACAATGGCGGTCATATGGTGGCGCTCAACTGGTCGATGAAGGCGATCTACGGCATGGATCCGGGCGAGGTCTTCTGGGCGGCGTCCGATGTCGGCTGGGTGGTCGGCCACTCCTACATCGTCTACGCGCCGCTGCTGCACGGCAACACCACCATCGTGTTCGAAGGCAAGCCGGTCGGCACGCCCGATGCCGGCACCTTCTGGCGGGTGATCGCCGAGCACAAGGTGGCGGCCCTGTTCACGGCGCCGACGGCATTCCGGGCGATCAAGAAGGAAGATCCGCAAGGTGAACTGATCGGACAATACGACCTCAGCGCGTTTCGCACCCTTTTCCTGGCCGGCGAGCGCGCCGATCCGGATACCATCGAATGGGCTCGCGAAAAGCTCGGCGTGCCGGTCATCGACCATTGGTGGCAGACCGAGACGGGCTGGACGATTGCCGGCAACCCGGTGGGTCTCGGCGCCCTGCCGGTCAAGCTCGGCTCGCCGACCGTTGCCATGCCGGGCTACGATATTCAGGTGCTCGACGACGAGGGCCATCCGGTGGATCGCGGAACGCTCGGCAATATCGTCTTCAAGCTGCCGATGCCGCCGGGCAACCTGCCGACCCTGTGGAATGCGGACGAACGGTTCCGCGAAGCCTATCTCTCCGAGTTTCCCGGCTACTACAAGACAGCCGATGCGGGCTATATGGACGAGGACGGCTATCTGTTCATCATGGCGCGCACGGACGACATCATCAATGTCGCCGGCCACCGGCTGTCGACCGGCGCCATGGAAGAGGCCATCGCCTACCATCCCGACGTTGCCGAATGCGCCGTCATCGGTATCGCCGACAAGCTCAAGGGCCAGATCCCGGCGGGTTTCCTGGTGCTCAATTCCGGTGTCGACCGGTCGGGCGGCGAGATCGAGCAGGAAGTGGTCAAGCTGGTGCGCGACCAGATCGGGCCGGTCGCCGCCTTCAAGCTGGCGCTGACGGTGCAACGGTTGCCGAAAACCCGGTCGGGCAAGATCCTGCGCGGCACCATGCAGAAGATCGCCGACGGCGAGAGCTGGAAAATGCCGGCGACGATCGACGATCCGGCGATCCTCGACGAGATCACCGACGCGCTGAGCGCCCGCGGCCTGATGGAACGTTAGTCTAATCAACGTGATCGTCCCCGCGAGATTTGGCCGTTGACCGCCACCCGTCCGCCGGTCCAAGGTCCGACGAATCGGATACCCGGAGGATGTGGCGATGGAAGGCAAGGTTGCGATCGTGACCGGCGGGGCGAAGGGCATCGGCTACGCCATCGTTCAGCGGTTCCTGCAGGATGGCGCCCGGGTCGTCATTGCCGATATCGATGAAAAGGCCGGTGAAGCGGCGGCTTCCGATCTCGGCGATCTCGGCGAAGTCGAGTTCGTGGCGACGGATGTGGCCCAGCGGCTGGATGTGCGCAATCTGCTGGCCGCGACGCTCGACGCCTTCGGCGATGTCGACGTGCTGGTCAACAGTGCCGGCATCGCCCACGAAGCGGATTTCCTCGAGCTGACCGAAGCCGATTTCGACCGGGTCATGGCGGTCAACGTCAAGGGCTCCTTCCTGTGCGGCCAGGCCGCCGCCCGCAACATGGTCAAGGCGATCGAAGGCGGTGCCGATCCCGGATGCATCATCAACATGTCATCGATCAACGCGGTGGTCGGCCTGCCGCAGCAGGTGCCCTACACCGTGTCGAAGGGCGGGGTGGCCCAACTGACACGGGTCATGGCGCTGTCGCTGGCGCCGCACGGCATCCGGGTCAATGCGATCGGCCCGGGATCGATCATGACCGGGATGCTGACCTCGGTGGTGCGCGAACGCGATGCGCGCGACCGGATCCTGGCGCGAACGCCGATCGGCCGCATCGGCGAACCGGGCGAAATCGCCGGTGTCGCGGCGTTCCTGGCCTCTAAGGACGCCACCTACATCACCGGGCAAACCATCTATGCCGACGGCGGACGGTTGCCGCTGAACTATACGGTCGACGTCCCCGACCACTGATTCGGGTGCGCAACGAATTCCTCGTCCACGTCGGGCTTCCTGACAGAATGTTGTCAGGAGGGGTATGCGACAGTCGCGCCGTTGCTCACCAATGGAGGACGATATGTCAGCATCCGCTCCCGAAAATGCCGCCGTCTGGTTCGAAATCCCCGTCAACGACCTGAAGGCCGCCAAAACCTTCTACGACGCGGTTCTGGAAACGGAACTCGTCGAAACCGACATGGGCCCGCAGACGGTCGGAATCTTCCCGACCAAGGATCCCAGATCCGGTGTCGCCGGCCATATCTACGAAGGCAAGCCGGGCGAGGCCGGCAACGGAAACACCATCCACCTCGCCGCTCCGGGCAAGCTCGAAGAAGCCATGGACCGTCTCGTGGCCAGCGGAGGCAGGGTGGTGTCGGACATCATCACCATCGATGCCGGACGCTTCGTCTATTGTCAGGATCCCGACGGCAACAGCATCAGCCTGTTCAACTGACCGCCGGTTTGGGCGGACGGGCCGACAGGCTATAGTCCGCCCACCGGTTCACAAACGGGACAAGGGCATGCGCCGCGCAGACCGACTGTTTCAGATCGTGCAATATCTCAGGGGCGGCCGTCTGGTCACGGCCGCCTCGCTGGCCGAACGGCTGGAAGTCTCCGAGCGCACCATTTATCGCGACATCGCCGACCTGCAGTCGACCGGGGTGCCGATCGACGGCGAGGCGGGTGTCGGCTACATCATGCGCGAAGGTTTCGACCTGCCGCCGCTGATGTTCTCGCGCGACGAGATCGTGGCGCTGGTCACCGGCGCCCGGCTGGCGCGTGCCTGGGGCGGCGCGACGATCGCCCGGGCCGCCGAGGAGGCGCTGATCAAGATCGAGGCGGTGCTGCCGGATCGTGAACGGCGGCGCATCTCCGGCACCGAGATCCACGCCCCCGATTTCATGATGCGCGACGAGGTGCGCCACCGTTTCGACCTGCTCGAACAGTCGGCCGAGAAGCGACAGATCCTCGACATCGAATATGACGACGCCGATGGCGCCTCCACCCAGCGCCGCATCCGGCCGCTGGGCCTGTGGTTCTGGGGCAAGGTCTGGACGCTCGCCGCCTGGTGCGAGATGCGCACCGACTTCCGCACCTTCCGCCTCGACCGCATGCGGGCCATCACCGACACCGGCGAGACCTTCAAGCCGGAGCGCGGCAAGATGCTCAGTGACTATTACCGCACCATGGAAACCCGCGAGATGCCGCTGCAGACCAAGCGGTTTCTGTGAGGCGTGACGGTTTGCGGCCCGATCAAAGCGCCAGGAGGAAGCTGGCGATCCAATAGAGCCAGATCAAATGCTGCGCCCCCAGAAACTGGCCGCGGATCAACACCGCGACATGCGATGTCGAGATCAGGTGGGTGATGGACTGCGCCATTCGAGCGGCCAGTGCCAAAAGCGCAAGTGAATCCGTGACATCGGTCTGGCCGGTGGCAATTGCATAGAGCAGCAGCCCTGCCGGAATGGCCATGATGTCGAGGATGTTTCCCTGCGCCCGGGTAATCCGCTGGCCGAGACCGCCGATGTCCGTGCCGTCGAGATTGAACGTGTTCAGCTTTCGGCCGGTGGCGAAGAAAAGGCCGTAGCGGACCCCCACCAGGGCGAAACTGAAGAGCGATCCCCACAACAGATATCCGAGCAGGGCGATTTGCGACGTCACTGCCGACTATCTCCGGATTGGCGCAGGGTTAGGCCGCTTGCGGTTGCCGCGCGGGCCAGGGATTGCGCCAGGCTTCGATCCCGTTCATGCCATCGTGCCAGCGCCGGATCTCGTCGAAATCTTCGATCGGAAGCCTGGCCTGCTCCGCCATGGGCAGATGCGTTGCCACGGCGAAATCGGCAATCGTCAGCCGGTTCCCGACGAGGTGCGATCTGCCTTTCAGATGGTCGTCGAGGACGGCGCCGAACTGCCGGACGAAGCCGGTTGCCTCTTCGACGGCAGCCGCATCAGGATCGCCGCGCCCGATCGCCTGCTTGAACACGTTCTCGAACCAGAGATTGGCCGCGTGCCGGGAAAAATGTGCTGTGTCCCAGTTCAGCCATCGCAGGACGTCCACCTGTTCAAGCGGATCCGTCGGCCACAGGTCGGAACCGGCCTTTTGCGCCAGATAGGCCATGATTGCGTGGGATTCCCAAAGCCTCACATCGCCATCCAGCAGGGCCGGCGCCTTGCCGTTCGGATTGACGGCGAGGAATTCGGGTTGCTTGTGTTCTCCCTTGGTCAGGTCGACGCGGACGTATTCGACCGGCGCATCGAGATACTTGGCCACGGCGCACGGTTTGATGCTGTTCGGGGATTCGAAATAGAACAATTTCATCGGCTTTCTCCTCCAAACGCCGGCGGCGTTCGACGCCGGCTTGCCATTTTTCCTACATGGGCTGAAAATATGTTCAAGAACATATTTTGCATTGCCCTAAGGTGCCGTTCAGGTTTGAATGGAGAGATCGCCATGCCGTATCGTCCGGAGCACAAGGTCGAGACCCGCGCCCGCATCGTCGAGTGCGCCAGGGGGTTGTTCAACCGGCGCGGATTCACCGATGTACCGATCGACAACATCATGGCGGAGGCGGGCCTGACGCGAGGCGGCTTCTACAACCACTTCAAGACCAAGGGCGAGCTCTACGTCGAAACCATGTCCGCCTATGCCGCGCGCCGGGAAACCGAGAACCGGCAACGACAGGGCCTCGGCCCGGATGTCGCCCGCCGCATCGTCGAGGCCTATGTCTCGCGGCAACATCTCGACAATGTCGACGGCCATTGCCCCCTGATGGGCCTGCCTTCGGACGCGGCGCGCGGCGGCAGCGAGGTCAAGGCCGCTTATGGGCGCGTTCTCGAGGCGATGGTGGCCGCCTTCGAATCCAGTATTCGGGCACGGGAAGGCGAATCCGCCCGGCAGAAAGCGCTGGCCATCACCGCGTCCTGTGTCGGTGCGATGGTGCTGGCACGAACCATCGAAGATGACGGCCTGGCCGACGAGATTTGCCAGGCCGCCCGCGACCAAGCGTTCGAGGTGATCGGCTAGTCAGGCCCACGCCGTCGGTCGAAATTCGTCGACCAGGAAATCGAGGAAACAGCGGACTTTGGCGGAAAGGTAACGGCGCGAGGGATAAACCGCGTAGATTGCCGTATCGACCGTCGACCAATCGTCGAGCACGCTGCGCAGGCGGCCGCGCTCGAGATCGGCCTGAACGTAAATCCGCGGGATCAGGCTGAGACCGAAGCCGGCCAGCAGGGCGTCCCGGACGGCGAGACTCGATGTCACCCGATAGCGCCCGCCGACGGCGACCGTGACAGAGCGGTCGCTTCCTCGAAACGTCCATTCCGAAACGTGTCCCGAAAGCGTGAAAAGGATGCAGTTGTGGCCTTTCAGATCATCGGGCGTTCGAGGTGCTCCCCGCTGTTCCAGATAGGACGGAGCGGCGCAGACCACATGCGGCAATCCCGTGAGCCTTCGGGCAATGAGGCTCGAATTCTCCAGCCGGTCGCTGCCGCGAATGGCGACGTCGAAACCCTCTTCGACGATGTCGGTCCGCCGGTCGTCCATCTGCAGGTCGACTGACAGTCCGGGGTGCCGGTCGAGAAATTTCGGCAAGGCATGTGACAGGCAGGCCAGGGTCAGGGTCATCGGCGCACTCACCCGCAGCGTTCCTGTCGGTTCCGACTGCAGCGGTCCGAGCGCCTCATCCGCCTCCTCGAGGTCATCCAGGATGCGGCCGACACGCTCGTGGTAGAGGATTCCGGCCTCGGTCAGGCTCATGCGGCGCGTCGTGCGGTTCAAGAGGCGTGTGCCGAGGTGGACCTCGAGTTCGGCGACGTTCTTGCTGACGGCGGCGTTGGACAGACCCAGTTTGCGTGCGGCGGCGGCGAAGCTGCCGCAATCGACCACGGTGCGGAAGACGCGGAGAGCGGTAAAACGATCCATCGATTATTTACTATGGGTGAATGAATAAACAATCAATGGGCTAATTATCATTCACTGGTAGCTGAAGTATCTCAGGGCCTCATTTGCGAACGATCACAAGGAACCTGAAAATGAGAATTATCGTGTTCGGGGCCACGGGCGATGTCGGCAGCCGCATTGTCGGCGAGGCCATGCAGCGCGGCCATCAAGTGACTGCCGTCGTGAGGACCGACGCAAAAGCCGGCTTGCTTCCGGACGCCGCATCGGTCCGGGTCTTGGACGTGGCGGACACCGCGGCGGTGGCGACGACCATTGCCGGCCACGACCTGGTCATCAGCGCCCTGCGCCCGCCGGAAGGCCACGAGCCGGATCTGCCGGGTTTGACGCGTTCGATCCTCGATGCCGCGGCTGAAAGCAAGATACCGGCGTTGATCGTTGGCGGCGCCGCCAATCTGTTGATGCCGGACGGTAGCGGCCATACCGTCTTGACGGCGCCGGATTTTCTTCCCGATGCCGTGCGGCCGATCGCGGCCGCCTGCTTTGCCCAATATGCCGAGTGCGCCTCGGCCGCCACCGGCGACTGGACCTATTTCAGCCCGCCGGCAATGCTGCAGCCGGGCGAACGCACCGGCCGTTTTCGCCGCGGCTCGGACGTCCTGCTTGTCGACGAAGCGGGGCAGTCGCAGATCTCCATGGAAGACTTCGCCGTCGCCATCATCGACATGGCGGAGCGATCCGATCGCCCGAGGAGGGTGACGGTCGCCTATTGATCCGGCCCGGTCGGGCGGGTGGACTTCTGTTCAGGTCAGAAACCGGCTAAGACGGAGTGTCATCTATCCCTCCAAAGGCTGCTTTCCGTGGTCGAATTCCGGAACTCCTGACGGCATGGAACCGTTTGTTCTGCCTGAAACGCTGACCCTCGGCGCGGTGCTGCTGATTGCCGGCATCATCGTGCTGGGAAGCGTCGTGCAGGTCGGGCTCGGTCTTGGCTTCGGGCTGACGGTGGCGCCGCTGCTGGCGCTGATCGACCCGGAACTGGTGCCGGCGCCGACGCTTTATCTCGGCATGCTGACGGCCGGCTGGGCGGCGATGGCCGAACGCCAAGCCATCGTCTGGCGCGAGGTGAACATCGCCACGGCCGGGCGGGTGGCCGGCGTGGTCGCCGGCATCGCAATCCTGGCCAGCCTGCGTAGCGAGGCGGGTTTCCAGCTGGTGTTCGGAGGCATGGTCCTGCTCGCCGTGCTTCTGTCGGCGGGCGGCTGGCAGCTCGCCTTCAACACCCCGTCGCTGGCATCGATGGGCGCCATTTCAGGGCTGATGGGCACCATCACCTCGGTGGGTGCGCCGCCATTGGCGCTGATCTACCGGGGCCGCGAACCGGGCACGGCGCGCCCGACCCTGTCGGCGTTCTTCTCGATCGGCTGCCTGGCTTCACTGATCGGGCTCTACGCGGCGGGTGAAGCCGGACTGCGTGACGCCTTTCTTGCCGTGCTGATGTTACCGCCGCTGTTTGCCGGCATCGCCCTGTCGCGGCTGATCCGCGGCGGCTTCGACCGCTGGTACCGCTTCCTGCTGCTGGCGGTATCCGGCGTGGCCGGGTTGCTTCTGGTGCTGCGGGGTCTTTCAGCATGACGGCGCTGTTGGCGACCTGCCGCGCCGCGGCGACGCACGGGCGCTGGCTGCTGGTTGCCGGGCTCGTCGCCGGCGCCACCCTGCCGCCGCTGGCCGAATTCCTGCGCGGCGAACTGCCGAAACTGGTGGCCCTGATCCTGTTTCTGGCAGCCCTTCGCATCGGTCCGAAACGGGCGCTGGGTGCCGGCCGCGATCTCGGCCAATCGCTGGGCTTCGTCGCGGTGTTCCAGATTGCCTGCCCGCTTGTCTATGCCGGCCTGCTGCTGGTGACAGGCTGGCAAGGCCCGCTGGCGCTCGCCCTGGCTCTGATGTTCGCGGCCTCGCCGATATCAGGCAGTCCCAGCATCACCCAGCTTACAGGCTATGACGGCGCGCCGGCGCTGCGGGTGTTGATAGCGGCAACGGCGCTGTTGCCGCTGACCGTGTTGCCGACCTTCTGGCTGTTGCCCGAGCTGTCGGGCGGCGGCGGTGTCTTCGACGCGGCCTTCCGGCTGTTGCTGCTGATCTTCGCCGCCGCCCTGGTGGCGTTTCTTATCCGCGGCTTCGTCTTCAAGGAACCGTCGGAGCAGGCGCTGCAGGCCCTGGACGGCGTTTCGGCCTTTGTGCTCGCGGTCATGGTCATCGGCCTGATGGCGGCGGTCGGACCCGCGATCACGGACGACCCGCTGGGGCTTGCGGCGAATCTGCTGATCGCCTTCGCGGCCAATTTCGGACTGCAGATCGTGACGTTTCTGGCGCTGAAAAACACGACGCTGAAACCGCAGGCCGTCGGCTTTGCCGTATCGGCCGGCAATCGCAATATCGCATTGTTCCTGGCGGCCCTGCCGGCAGCGGTCATCGATCCGATGCTGCTCTTCATCGGCTGCTATCAGGTGCCGATGTATCTGACCCCGCTGTTGCTGCGTCGCTTCTATCGCGGTTGAGAATGGCGCCATGCGACGCGATTCGTCGCATTGGCGTGTTCGCCCGGGTCGTGAAATCTGTAAAACTGACTGGCATGAAGGTTCCCTGGCCGATTCGGTTTCGAATATCGGGTCCGGTCGGGGCGAAGAGGGAAGCCGGTGCGAATCCGGTGCTGCCCCCGCAACTGTAAGCGGCAGTTCCTCCCCATAGCCACTGGCCGCAGGCCGGGAAGGCGGGAGGCCAACCACGACCCGCGAGCCAGGAGACCTGCCTTCATCCTGAAGCAACCCGGGCGGGGTGCCCCGGTGAAGCGTCGGCGTTCACCGCCTTGCGGTGCGCCCGCACTTTATCCGACCCCGTCTCGCTCTGAACGGAGAGAGACAGTTTTGCGACGAATGACCGAAAGGAGGCGCCTGTGACCTCCTACCCGATCCAGGACGATTGCGATCTCGGCATTTTGGTGCGCTCCCTTGCGCCGACCGACACGACCAATGTCGTGACCCTGCATGACGATGAAACCGTGCGGTCGCTGACGCCGGAAGAGGCGCTGGTGCAGTGGATCCTCGACCTTCCCGACGAGGCGGCGGTCGACCGGGCGGCGGAATATGCCCTGCGGGCCATCGACGGCGGTGCAAGGAACTCGCCGCAACTCGACAAGCTGTGCGACTATCTGCGCCAGGCCAAAGTGGCTGCCGCCGAAGCGCCGGTTCGGCGCAGCAGGAGCAATCGGCGCTGAAGCCCGTCAGTGGTCGCCGAGTTTCATGTCAGGCGAATAGGTCTGCCCGGACGCGTGTCTGGTGACCGCCTGGGCGCATTGCATCTGTCCGGCTTCCTCGTTGAAGGCGTAGCAGGGATTGCCGTGCAGCTCCCAGCCGTCGTGCAGCGCCTTGCTGACCTTGTGGCAGAAGCTGGAATCGTCGGGTCCTGTCAGAAGCCGATACAGTCTCATATCCCTGTTCCTTCCGTTTGCATGGCGGCGCGCGCCAGAAGCGCTTCGGCCTGCTCCAGATGCAGCCGTTCGACCATTCGCCCGTCCATCTGGATGACCCCGCGGCCGCTGTTTTCGGGTCGCGCGAAGGCGGCGACGACGGCGCGGGCCTTTTCGATATCGGTGTCGCCGACGCCGAACAGCCGGTTGGCGGCGTCGATCTGCGCCGGATGGATCAGCGTCTTGCCGTCGAAGCCCATGGCGCTGCCGTCGCGGCATTCACGCTTGAAACCCTCGCCGTCGCGAAAATCGTTATAGACGCCGTCGAGGGCGTCGAGACCGGCGGTGCGGGCGGCGAGCACCAGCTGCAACAGCCAGACCGAGAGGTGCGGGCGTCCGGGCTGCAGCGCAACGCCGGTTTCCTTCGCCAGGTCGTTGGTGCCGGCGATCAGGCAGTCGAGGCGGGCATCCGGCTGCCGGCCGGTTTCGGCAATGGCGATGCTGTTGGCAACGGCGAGCGGCGTTTCGATCATCGCCCAAAGGCGCAGCTCCGGCGGCGCCGCCAGGCTGGTGAGCAGTTTCTGGGCATGGTGGATGTCGCCGGCGTGGCTCACCTTGGGCAGCAGCAGGGCGTCCGGCCGCCAGGCCTGGGCCGCTTCGGCATCTTCCATGCCCCAGTCGGACGACAGCGCATTGATGCGCACCACGGCCTCCATGCGCGGACGCGGTTCGCAAAACCAGTCGCGCAGCGCGTCGCGGGCCGTCAGTTTCTCGGCCGGTCCGACCGCGTCCTCGAGATCGAAGATCACGGTGTCGCAGGCCAGGCTGCGCACCTTCTCCATGGCCCGCAGCTTGTTGGCCGGCACGTAGAGCACCGAACGCCTGGAGCGCAGGGGCCGGCATGCCCGATTGTTGTCGTTGTCGCTCATGGCCCTGTTTTGCCCGCGCCGGCGCCCATGTGCAAGCAGCGATCCATGACCAGGATGAACGATTTGTCATCTTCGGAAGCTTGAAATCCGTGTCCCGGATCGCCACCTGCATGACAAGCCCGATCAAGGGCGGTTTGCGGTGCCCGAAGGCCTGTTTGCCCGGAGGCGTCCCGCAATCCGGAACCGGGGGTCAGGAGTTATGGAAAACATTCGCAACGTCATTGTCGCAATCGTCGGACTCGCCATTGCTGCGCTGTCCTTTGTCGTCATGGCCACCGTCGGCCTGGCCGTCGTCGGCTTTGCCGTGGTCGTCGGCCTGGTCGGCCTGCTGGTCGCCCGCTTCGGCCCGCGCCAGAAAGTGCACAAGCGCCGTGAGCCGCGCGTCTGGAACGACGGACACGGCACCATCATCGACATGTAGGCGCGCCGCAGCCTGCGGCCGCCCGCCGGGAATCGCGTCCCGGGGTCTTCTTTTTCCGCTTCAGCTTTGATAAACGCTTGGCGACAGTATCCAAGCCGGTCCGCGTCCACGCCCGAAACGGTGCTTCGGGACGTTCCGGCGCGGGAGTTTGAGGTTCGCCATGAAGAAATTTTCCAGACACAGCGGCGTTGCGGCGCCCCTGCCGATCGTCAATGTCGACACCGACATGATCATCCCCAAGGACTATCTCAAGACCATCAAGCGCACCGGCCTCGGCAAGGGGCTGTTCGCGGAGATGCGGTTCCATGAGGACGGATCGGAAAACGACGAGTTCGTCCTCAACAAGCAGGCCTACGAGAACGCCTCGATCCTGATTGCCGGCGACAATTTCGGTTGCGGATCGTCGCGCGAGCATGCTCCCTGGGCATTGCTCGACTACGGCATTCGCTGCGTGATCTCCACCAGCTTCGCCGACATTTTCTACAACAACAGCTTCAAGAACGGGCTGCTGCCGATCGTCGTCACTCCGGAAGAGCTGGAGCTGCTGCTGGATGACGCCGCGCGCGGCGCCAATGCGACGCTGACCGTCGATCTGGTGACCCAGGAGATCCACGGACCGGATGGCGGCGTCATCAAGTTCGAAATCGACGAATTCAAGAAGCACTGCCTGCTCAACGGCCTCGACGAGATCGGCCTGACGATGGAAAACGACCATCACATCGACAAGCACGAGGACCACATCACCAATCACCGGCCCTGGCACTAGGCGCGATCGGTCAAACGGCAAGAACAAGCCCGGGCACGGCGGCACAGGCGAGGAACCCCATGCGTCAACTGATTTCGAGCGGCTCGCCCTTCGAGGAGGCGGCCGGATATTCCCGCGCGGTGGTGCAGGGCGACTGGTGTTTCGTCGCCGGGACCACCGGCTACAACTACGAAACCATGGAAATGCCTGAAAGCGTCGAGGAGCAGACGCGCAACGCCATGGCCACCATCGAACAGACGCTGCAGCAGGCCGGGTTTTCGCTCTCCGACGTGGTGCGGGCGCAGTACTACATCATCGACGCTGCCGATGCCGGCCGCGTCTTTCCCGTTCTCGGCGAGATTCTCGGCGACATCCGGCCCGCGGCCACAATGCTGGTCAGCGGGCTGATCCGGCCGGAAATGCGCATTGAAATCGAGGTCACCGCCTTCAAGGGCTGACCTTCCCCATCCAGACCTATTGAGGAAATCATCATGGCAACGCGTAAACTGCTGCTTTTGCCCGGCGACGGCATCGGACCGGAGGCGATGGACGAGGTCCGCAAGATCATCGCCTTCATGAACGATCATCTCTCGGCCGGGTTCGAGATCGAGGAAGGTCTGGTCGGCGGCTCGGCCTACGATTCCCACGGACAGTCGATTTCCGAGGATCACATGGATCTCGCCATGGCAGCGGACGCCGTTCTGTTCGGCGCCGTCGGCGGGCCGAAATGGGACGGCGTTCCCTACGACGTGCGGCCGGAGGCCGGCCTGTTGCGGCTGCGCAAGGACATGGAGCTGTTCGCCAATCTGCGGCCGGCGATCTGTTATCCGGCACTCGCTTCGGCCTCGTCGCTGCGTCCGGAACTGGTCGAGGGCCTCGACATCCTGATCGTGCGCGAGCTCACAGGCGGCGTCTATTTCGGCGAACCGAAGGAGATCATCGACCTCGGCAACGGCCAGAAGCGGGCGATCGACACCCAGGTCTACGACACCTACGAGATCGAGCGGATCTCGGGCGTCGCCTTCGAACTGGCGCGCACCCGCTCGAACAAGGTGACGTCGATGGAAAAACGCAATGTCATGAAATCGGGCGTGCTGTGGAACGAGGTGGTCACCGCCACCCACGCCGCCGGTTATCAGGACGTCGAGCTCGAGCACATGCTGGCCGATGCCGGCGGCATGCAGCTGGTGCGCCGGCCGAAACAGTTCGACGTGATCGTCACCGACAATCTATTCGGCGACATGCTGTCCGACGTCGCCGCCATGCTGACCGGGTCGCTGGGCATGCTGCCGTCGGCATCGCTCGGTGCGCCGGACGAAAAGACCGGATCGCGCCGCGCCCTCTACGAGCCGGTACACGGCTCGGCGCCGGATATCGCCGGCCAGGGCGTTGCCAACCCGCTGGCCAAGATCGCGTCCTTCGCCATGTGCCTGCGCTATTCCTTCAACATGGTGCACGAGGCCGACCAGCTGGAGAAAGCCATCGCCAATGTGCTCGATCGCGGCGTGCGCACGCCGGATATCGCCGCTGAAGGCACCACGCGGGTCAGCACCGGCGAGATGGGCGATGCGGTGCTTGCCGAGTTCCGTACACTGGTGGGCTAGCGGCAGTCGCCCTTTGCTCTAACATGGGCCCGAGAGGCTCGTTTTCATGGCACGACTTGAAGAGCAGGGCGGCGATACGCGGGACGACGGAGGCCGACTGCAGCGGTTGCTGCGGCGGAGCTCCGACCGCTTTCGCGCCAACCTGCAGGCCAATCGCCGGCTGCTGAAGAACCGGCGGGCCACCCGACCGGCCATTCCCTGCATCCATGGCTGGCGCTATCTGCTCATTGTTGCCGTTGCCGTGGTCATGGCGGCGATCGTTCTGGACCAGCCGATCGGCGCCTATCGGTCGCAATGGCCGCCCGAAGTGCTTTTGTGGGCCGGGCGGCTGACCGATATCGGCAAGTCCGGCTGGATCCTGATTCCCACTGGCGCCTTTCTGGTCGTCGGCTATACGCTCGACTGGCAATGGTTTTCCGCCCGCGCCCGGCTGTGGCTGGCCAAATGGATGTCGGCGGCGGCCTATGTTTTCCTGTCGGTCGGCGTATCCGGGCTGATCGTCGCGATCCTCAAGCGGCTGATCGGCCGGGCGCGGCCGAAGCACTTCGAGGAGTGGGGCGCCTATTCGTTCCAGCCCTTCTCCGACTACAGCTGGGCTAGCTTTCCCTCCGGCCACTCGACAACGGCCGGGGCACTGTTCGCGGCCATAGCCATCTTCTTTCCGGCCTTGCGCATTCCCGCGCTGATCCTCGGCATCTGGCTCGGATTCACCCGGGTGCTGGTCGGCGCCCATTATCCGAGCGACGTGATCGCCGGCCTCGCCTTCGGCGCCTGGTATGCCTATTTCACTGCACTTGTGTTCGCACGCTACGGCTTCATCTTCACCTATGACGCCACCGGCTGGCCGGTGCGGCGCCGCGGCACCGAGTTGCTGCGCCTGTGGCGAAAACGCCCGCGCCCCTGATTTCGTCGGACTTCGGGCATTGACTCTCGACGCCCGGCCTGTAAAACGCCGGCTGAACAGGAAGCGCCATGCCGTCACGTCTTGCACATGACCGTCTTGCCCCCGTTCCGGCAATCACTGCCGGAAGCGGCCGCGCATGCGCCTGTTCCGTCACGAAAACGGCCACGAAGACGACCAAAACGGTTTGATGTCTCTGGCCTGTCCGCTCTCTTCCCGGCACGGCCGGGGATGAGGGGCCCGCATTGGCCGGCGGGTTTTCGACAGGAAGAGAGACAGGAGAACGATCATGGGATTTAGAGTAGCGATCGCCGGCGCCACCGGGAATGTGGGCCGCGAAATGCTGGATATTCTGGCGGAACGCAATTTTCCCGCCGACGACGTGGTGGCGCTGGCCTCCAGCCGCTCGGTGGGCAAGGAAGTGTCCTTCGGCGATGCCACGCTGACGGTCAAGAACCTGGAAACCTACGATTTTTCCGACACCGATATCTGCCTGATGTCGGCCGGCGGGTCGGTGTCGCAGAAATGGTCGCCGAAGATCGGCAGCCAGGGCTGCGTCGTGATCGACAATTCCTCGGCCTTTCGCTACCACGCCGACGTGCCTCTGATCGTCCCGGAGGTGAATGCCGACGCGATCGACGGCTTCTCCAGGATGAACATCATCGCCAATCCGAACTGCTCGACGGCGCAGTTGATGGTGGCGCTGAAGCCGCTGCACGACGCGGCGAGAATCAAGCGCATCGTCGTGTCCACCTACCAGTCGGTGTCGGGCAGCGGCAAGGACGCCATGGACGAGCTGTTCAACCAGACCAAGGCAGTGTTCGTCGCCGACCATCCGGAGGCGCATGTCTATCCCAAGCGCATCGCCTTCAACGTCATTCCCCATTGCGACGTCTTCATGGAAGACGGCTACACCAAGGAGGAATGGAAGGTCGTGGCCGAGACCAAGAAGATGCTCGACCCGGCGATCAAGGTCACCTGCACCGCTGTGCGCGTGCCGGTCTTCATCGGCCATTCGGAAGCGGTCAACATCGAATTCGAAAACGAGATCAGCGCCGAGCAGGCGCGCGACGTGCTGCGCGAGGCGCCGGGTTGCCTGGTGGTCGACAAGCATGAGGATGGCGGCTACGTCACGCCGCTCGAATGCGCCGGCGAGGATGCCACCTTCATCTCCCGTATCCGCGAGGATGCGACGGTCGAAAACGGTCTCAACATCTGGGTGGTCGCCGACAACCTGCGCAAGGGCGCGGCGCTCAACGCCATCCAGATCGCCGAACTGCTCGTTGCCCGCGGCCTGATCAAGGACAAGAGCCGGGCCGCCTGACGACTGGAGCGGCGGGCCTGAAACAAACGGGGCGGTCGCCCGGGCCGCTTGCGTGCACTCGTCGCGCGGGTCGTTCAGCACGCCCTGCGATGCAATCGGTGTTGTTCACATGAGCAAAAAAAGGGGGCGACCGAGGCCGCCCCTTCAAGTTTGTGTGTGCTAATCACGCGGAGTGTTCCGCAGTACCAAGACCTGGGATTTTTAGGCCGGGCTGGCTTTGCTCAACTCCGATTGTATTTCGTTGAACGTATTGTTTAATTCATTGCCAAGTGAGGTTGCGCCGGTGATGATTGCGATCGCTATCAGTGCGCAAAGCAGTGAATATTCGACAGCTGTCGCACCGGACTCATCCTTCAGAAGGCGTTTGAAAAGTTGCATATTCCCGGGTCCCTGTTGCTTGTTTCACTCCGTTGTGGCGCCAGGCCACGTGCCCCATCGCCGAATGCACCGGTCGATCGGACGCCCCGATGAGACCATCGCATCGGCGCCGGCGGAATCGATCAAAGGTTTGGGCGCCCGATACGAGTCCTGTGTTCAGGTTGACTCCCGCCGCCGCTCCGAATTATGCACGAAGATCCTCGATAACGTATTGATTTTTCACGATATAATTGTTAATAAGAGCTTACCGACACAGTCAGATTTTGGTAACCAACGCAAGTCCGCCATGGGCTGTTCGCGACCGGCTGAACCCGAAAGCGGGTCACGCTTCCGAATTCTCAACTTGGGTTGGAGCGGACTGACGCGCCATAACCAGCCTGTCGTCAGGCAGCCGGACCGGATGCGTTCCTTCCATTGGTTGCGTCTGTATTACCTCCGAACGGCGTCTGCCCGGCCGTTGCAACTTTCCTCCATTGAGACGTTGCTTGTGTGATCCCAGTTCAGCCTCGCCAATACACTTTTGCGGAGTGATTGTGTTGTGATCGATCCGGCTTTACAGTGGCGGCGGTGGGCAAAGTCCAATCGATGGGGGTTTTCCGGTGAAGATCGGGGTGACGAATATCGTTGCGGCGCTGTGCGTCGGCCTGTTCGCGGCAACGACACAGGCGCAGGCGGCGAAATGCGGCAACAATTCAGCCGGCTTCTCGCAATGGGTGGCCGCCACCAAGAAGGAGGCGGCGCGCAAGGGCTACAGCCAGCGCACGATCAACGCGACGCTGGGCAAGGTCTCCTACCAGACCAAGACCATCCGGCTCGATCGCAACCAGTCGAGCTTCAAGCTGTCGCTCAACCAGTTCATGAAAAAACGCGGCGCAAACGCCATCGTGTCGCGCGGCAAGAAGCTGAAAAAACAGAACGCAAAGCTTTTCTCCAATATCGAGCGGCGCTACGGCGTGCCGCCCGGTGTGATCCTGGCGATCTGGGGCATGGAAACGGGCTTCGGCGGTTTCACCGGTAATTCCGACACTATTTCGGCGCTGGCGACGCTGGCCTATGACTGCCGCCGCTCGGCCTTCTTCACCCGCGAATTCTATGCGGCGCTGACAATCATCGAAAGCGGTTCGCTGACGCGCCAGCAGATGCGCGGCGCGGCGCATGGCGAATTGGGCCACACCCAGTTCCTGCCGTCTTCCTACGTCAAGTTCGCGGTCGACGGCGACGGCAACGGCCGGCGCGACCTGCTGCGCTCCAAGACCGACGCGCTGATGTCGACGGCCAACTATCTGCGCGGCCATGGCTGGAAGCGCGGCCGCGGCTACCAGCCCGGCCAGGCTAATTTTCGCGTGATCAAGGCCTGGAACGCCGCCAGCGTCTACCAGCAGGCCATCGCCATCATCGCCCTGCGGATCGACAGCTAGGCTAGCCGGCTTCCCCGACAGCTTCGGGGCGGGCAAAATCGCCCGACTTGCGGTCCATGAGCCACAGCTCGCCGCTGGAGATGTCGAACCAGGCGCCGTGCAGTTGCAGCTTGCCCTTGTCCTCGAGGATCTTGACGCAGGGGAAGGTGCGCAGATTGGCGATGGAATTGCGGATCGAAATGCGTTCCAGCGCCGTTTGCCGTTCGCTGCTGGTCAGCAGCGAGCTGCCCTGGATTTCTTCGGCGACCGGCGCCAACAGGCTCATCCAGCTGCCGATGAAGTCACCGGGCGACAGCGGCTCGGCGTTGGGATCAAGGGCGGCCGAGATGCCGCCGCAACGGCCGTGCCCCATGACGACGATGTGTTTGACGCGCAGCGACTGGACGGCGAATTCCAGCGCTGCCGAGGTCGAATGGTGCTCGCCGTCCGGCGCATAGGGCGGCACCAAATTGGCGACATTGCGGATGACGAAGAGCTCGCCCGGACCGGCGTTGAAAATGGTCTCGGGTGCCGCGCGCGAATCGCAGCAGGCGATGATCAGCGTCGTCGGCTTCTGGCCGGTCTCGGCCAGCGTCCGGTAGCGGGCGCGTTCTTCGGCGTAGCGGCCGGTCATGAAACGGCTGTAGCCCTGGAGCAGCGTGTCGGGGAAATCGGTCATGGCAGTCTCGTTTGTTGGCGGGTCTTCAGGCGGGCTGTCGCCGCTGCGATATCTGGCGCATCTGCACCATGGCGAAGGGGCGGATCAGGCTTGCGGTTTCGCTTTCAAGCGCCAGTTCGTCGGTGCCGCGTTTGGCGCTGCGGGCGAGGATCTCGAACACGGAGGCCGCGGTGTCCTGCAGCGCTTTTTCGTCGCTGCGGCCGGTCATGATGTGAGACAGGAAGAGTGCCGCCGCCAGGTCGCCCGGACCGTTCGGCGCATCGGCCACTTCCCGGTGCTCGGCCATGACGGCGCGGCCGCCGGTGACGAGGATGTTGCCGATGGATCCGGCCATCATCGCCGGCGCCGAGGTGACCAGCACCCGGTCCGGGCCGAGCGCCGCCGCGGCGTGAAGAATAGCGGTGCCGTCGTGCACAGGAAGGCCGGTCAGCCACTGCAGCTCATGACGGTTCGGAGAGGCGATCGAGGCCCGCGGGATCAGGGTGTCGCGGATGGCAACGGCGGTCGCCTCCGGAACGTAGAGGCCGCCCTTGTCGCCGATCACCGGATCGCAGGCGTAGATCGCGTCGGCGTTGCGGGCCCGCACCGCATCGACCAGCCGGGCGATGTCGGCGGCCTGTTCGGGACGCCCGAGATAGCCGGAAAGCACGCCTCCAAGCTCGTCGAGCCAGGGTGCGTTGCACAGGTCGTCGACAAGAGCCGAAAATTCGGCCTGCGGGACGACCGACCGGTTTGCCGGTCCGTGACCGGGATGCCAGGGCAGCAGGACGGTGGGTAAGGCCCACACCGGATGGCCGAGCGTTTCCAGCGCGAAGACGGCGGCGCGGTTGCCGACGGATCCGCGCACCACATGGCTGGAGATGACGAGAACGGCCCTTCGCTCCGCCGCATTGTCTGGCGTGCTGCTCATGCTGACCGTCTCAATGACGTCCCAGGAAATTGACCAGCCAGAACAGCAGCAATATCAGCGCGATCAGCGAAAGCCCGCGTCCGATGCGGCTGCCCCAGACCTCGATCGGGTCCGACTGGTCGGCATCCTCGGCCATGAAATGGCCTTTGACCGATTTGGATTTCGGCTTCATGACCGGCGTGTTCAGCAGGCCGCCCTGCTGCGACAGGCGCTCGAGATCGCGCTTTGCCTGCCTGGTTTGCTCGTCGTCTTCTGCCATGGGCCAGCTTCCGTCTGCCGAATGCCCCCGCTTTATGCACCGAAACCGCCGGCAAGGCCAGCGCACGGGGTTTGTGGAGCCCAAATCCGAGGATTGATGAATTGTCGTTGTCAGAGCATATCGGGCTACAACAACGCTTGGTTGTTGATCCGGAAGGAGGCGATGTGCTCGCTGGTAGTTACGACGGTGATTTCGGCTCGGGCATGGGAAGTTCAAAGTCTGTTCCCCAGCTCTCGACCCATTCTCTCACCGCCCCATGAGGCACGACATCGCCCTGGTCGGCCTGCTCAATCGCTCGCTCGATACCGCGTTTCTGTTCCCGATCAAAGGCGATCCGATCTCGGATTGCGAGCTCGACAATTGAGGAAATGGAGCGGTCTTCGCGCTTGGCGATCGCTGCCAAATCTGCCCTGAGCTTGGGGTCGATGTGCACCGATAGCGTTTCTGTTTTGCTCATAAACCACTCTGCCCAGCTTGGTTTGCCTTACTTTGTATTAAACCGGCACTTCGAACTATGCCAGCGGGAGCTGGGTCAACAAACTGAAGGTGATGAACATCGGGTTGGCTGACGTTTCCGTTTGCCGGCACATTCGATATGCTTGCGCCAGGCGAATCGGGGATGATCGGCATGGGCGCGACCAACAGCATCGCCAGACAGGGACGCGGGCTTGCAGCGGCAATAACGTTTGCCATCAGCCTGTTGCTGCTGACCGGCTGCGGTATCAATGCCATTCCGACCTATGAGGAACAGGCCAAGGCGGCCTGGAGCCAGGTGCTCAACCAGTATCAGCGGCGCGCCGACCTCATTCCCAACCTGGTCGAAACGGTCAAGGGCTTTGCGGCGCAGGAGAAGGACGTGCTGACGTCGGTCGTCGACGCCCGCGCCAAGGCGACATCGGTGCAATTGCCGGCCGATGTGCTCACCGATCCGCAGGCCTTCGAGCGGTTCCAGGCCAACCAGTCGGCGCTGACGTCGGCGCTGACCCGGCTGCTTGCCGTTTCGGAAAGCTATCCGGACCTGAAATCCAACCAGAATTTCCTGGCTCTGCAGTCGCAGCTCGAAGGCACCGAAAACCGCATCGCCGTGGCGCGGCGCGACTATATCGAGGCCGTGCGGCGCTACAATACCGAGCTGAAGACCATCCCGGGGCGCTGGTGGGCCTCGTGGTTCTATCCGGAGGCCCGGCCGATGCAGACCTTCACCATCGACAGCGACGCCCGTGAACTGCCGCAAGTCAAATTCGATTAGCCGGCACATTTTCAGCGCCGGCATGGACCTCGGTTTCGGCCCGAGGGCGGTCGTTCTTTCGTTTCTCGTGCTCGTTTTTGCTGCGGGCACGCTTTGGGCACAGGAGCTGCCGCCGCTGACCGGGCGAGTGGTCGACCGTGCCGGAATTCTGTCGGACCAGACCGAACAGGCCCTGACCGCGGCGCTGGCCGCCCATGAGCAGGCATCGTCCGACCAGCTGGTCGTCGCGACCATCGACAGCACCGACGGCGAAACGATCGAGGCCTATGCCAATCGGCTGTTTCGTGACTGGGGCCTCGGCCAGGCGGAGGAAAACAACGGCGTCCTGCTGCTTGTCGCCGTCGACGACCGCAAGATGCGCATCGAGGTCGGTTACGGGCTGGAAGGCACGCTGACCGACGTGCTGGCCAAGCTGATCATCGACAATACGATCGTTCCGCGCTTCCGGCAGGGCGATTTCGAGGGCGGCGTCAGCGCCGGTGTCGACGACATTCTCGCGGTGCTCACCGGCAACGAGGCGGAGTTGCGGGCGCGCGCCGAGCGCAATGCCGACCGGTTCAGCGGGGAAGACATCGAAAGATGGATCTTCCTCGGGGTGTTCTTCACGATCTTCGTCAGCACCTTCGGTTTCGCGGTCCTGGCGCGGATCTTCGGCCGCAAGATCGGGCCGGGACGCTATCGCTGGCTGGGCATGGATATCACCTATGGCGGCAGTTCGTCGTCGTCGTCCCGGTCCTCGGGGTGGAGCGGCAGTTCCAGCGGCGGCTTTTCGGGCGGCGGCGGTTCTTCAGGCGGCGGAGGCGCGTCGGGCGGATGGTGACCTTGAACGAGCAGGAGCATGCGCGCCTGGCCGAAGCGATCAGGCAGGCGGAAAGCAAAACCAGCGGCGAGATCTTTTGCGTGCTGTGCCGCCGCAGCGACGACTATTTCCTGCCCGCCGGCTTCATGCTGGCCTGCATGTCGATGCTGTCGGCCGTGCTGGTCGGCTGGCTCGCCTGGCTCTTCTGGGTCGATATCGGTGCCCTGACGCTGTTGTCCTGCCAGATCGCGGCATTCCTGCTCGGCCTGGCGATCATCCGGGTGTGGCCCGAGCTGCGGCTCTGGCTGCTGCCGAGGGGACTGGCCTACCGGCGGGCGCATGGCAATGCCGTGCGCCAGTTTCTGGCTCACAACATCCACGCCACGGAGGACCGCACCGGCGTCCTAATCTTTGTTTCGCTAGCGGAACGATATGCGGAAATTATCGCCGATACGGGGATATCGGCGAAAGTCGACCAGGACGAGTGGAACGCCATCGTCGGATCCGTGACCCAGCAGATCGCCGACGGCCAGGTGGCCGACGCCCTGATCGGAGCAGTAGGTCGCGCCGGAGCGCTGCTGGAAAGGCATTTTCCACCGCGGCCCGGCGAAAGCAACGATCTTCCTGACCATCTGGTGGAATTTTAATAGCCGACTTAGGAATGTTACTTTGTCAGCTAATTAACGTGCCATGGCGTGGTAGCCGGCGTTGGGCTGCATCTCCGTCGCGGCGGCCATGCGGTTCGACATGTTGAAGAACGAAGCCGTGGCGGCGATGTCCCAGATGTCGGGGTCGGAAAAACCCACCTGGCGCAGCGTTTCCCGGTCTTCCTCGACGATGCGGTCGGGGGTTTCCGTCAGCTTGACGGCGAAATCGAGCATCGCCCGCTGCCGCTCGTCCAGTTCGGCCACCCGGTAGTTCATGGCGATCTGCTCTCCGAGCGTCGGGTCGCCTGAAAGCTGGCGCACCGCGGCACCGTGCGCTGCAAGGCAATAGTAGCAATGATTGACCGAGGAGACGGCGACGGCGATCATCTCCCGTTCCAGCTTGCTGAGGCCGGAGTCACCCAGCATCAGATCGTTGTAGAACGTCGAAAAGGCCTGCAGCTTGGCCTCGTCGAAAGCGTAGGCGAGCAGCACGTTGGGGATCATCCCCAGCTTCTCCTGGCACTTGTCGAAATAGGCCTTCGTTTCGGCGCTCAGCTCCGCCATCGGCGGCATGTCCAGCGCGGTGACGCGCGGCTCTTTCCTGCTCATGTCCAACTCCGGTGAAATTTGCTTTGCCAGTGCATTATTGCATCGCTTCCCGTGACAGTTCTGCTACCATCCGCCGGTGGACAAGGGCAACCGCGTTGCCGGCGTCCCGACTGCTCTGACCTGGGAGGGAGTAATGGGCGTGCGCCGTCACCCGAAGCGTGACAAACAGATCGCCAGAGTGGCGGAAATCCTCAAGAAAAAGAAACAGCAGGCGATCGATCCGGACATTCTGTTCGGCCGGGTCAGTGCCGACGATGTGGTCGCCTACCGGCCGGACGCGCTGGCAGCCGCATCCGCCGACGCCTTTCGCCAGCTGATGGAATGGAACGGCAAGGGGGCGAGGGTCAATGTCGAGACCGTCGACGGCATCGACGTCGCCGGACGGCCGGTGACGCTGGTGACCATCGTCGACCGCAACATGCCTTTCATCTTCGATTCGGTGATGGCCGAGATCGCCACTTCGCACCGCGACACCTATCTGGCGGCCCATCCGATCCTCTCGGTCAGCCAGGCCAAGGGCGGCAAGGTCGAGGACGTGGTTCTTTATGTCGCCGGCGAAAGCGACGAGGACTGGTCGAAGGTCAGCCTCATTCAGGTTCACATTCCGAATATCTCGGATGCGGCGATGCGCGATCTTGAAGCGGGTCTGCTGAAGGTGCTCGACCAGGTCCACCGGGCAGTGGTCGACTGGCGCAGCATGCTCGAAAAGGTCGACGGCGTGATCGACGAGCTGGAAGCTTCCAGCGCCTTTCATCACGTTGCCGAGCGCGACGAGGCGCTGGCCTTCCTGTCATGGCTGCGCGACGACAATTTCACCTTCCTCGGCATGCGCGAATACCACTACAGCGGCACCGGCAAGGAGGCCACGGTGGAACGCGCCGAGGACACCGGCCTCGGCATTCTGTCCGATCCCAATGTCCGGGTGCTGCGCCGCGGCACCGGCCATGTGACGACGACGCCGGAGCTGCTGGCGTTCCTGCAGGGGCCCGACGCGCTGATCGTCACCAAGGCGAATGTGCGCTCGCTGGTGCACCGCCGCACCTACATGGATTATGTCGGCGTCAAACGCTACGACGAAAGCGGCCGGGTGACCGGCGAGCTGCGTGTCGTCGGCCTGTTCACCTCGACCGCCTACACCCGGTCGGTTACCCGCATTCCGCTGCTGCGTTCCAAGGCGGACGCGGTCATCGAGAGTTTCGGCTTCGATTCCGAAAGCCACTCGGGCAAGGTCCTGCTCAACGCGCTTGAGAGCTATCCGCGCGACGAACTGTTCCAGATCGACGTGCCGATGCTCGCCGGTTTCTGCGAACAGATCATCGAGTTGAGCGACCGACCGCGGGTGCGGGTGCTGCCGCGTATCGACCGCTTCGACCGGTTCGTCTCGGTCATTGTCTATGTGCCGCGCGACCAGTACGATTCCGGCGCTCGCGAGCGCATCGGCGCCTATCTGAGGGATGTCTTCGACGCCCGGCTGTCGGCCTATTATCCGGCCTTTCCGGAGGGCGGCGTGGCGCGCGTGCATTTCGTGCTCGGCCGGTCGGCTGGGAAGACGCCGCGGGTTACCCAGGAGACGCTGGAAAACGCGGTGCGCACCATCGTCACCCGCTGGGAGGACCGCTTCGCGACGCTCGCCGGCGTCGAGGCGCTGTCGCTGCACACGTCGGACGCCTATCGCGACTACTTCACCCCGGAAGAGGCGGTCGAGGATCTGGCCAATTTCCTCACCTGCAGCGACGACAATCCGATCAATATCGATTTCTACCAGCGCGATGGCGAGGCCAGCGACCACCTGTCGCTTAAAATCTTCCATCTGGACGAACCGGTGGAACTGTCGCGCCGGGTGCCGCTCCTGGAAAATCTCGGCTTCAACGTCATCAGCGAACAGACCTTCGACCTCTCGATCGGCGCCGACGTGACGGAAACGCGCAAGGTCGTGCTGCACAATATGGAGCTGGTGCACCGCGAGGGCCTGGCCGTCGACCTGGCGCTGCTCGTCCACATGCTCGACGAGGCGTTCCTGTCGACCTGGTATGGACGCATCGACAATGACAGCTTCAACCGGCTGGTCATCAATGCCGGCCTGACGGCGCGCGAAGTCATCGTCATGCGCGCCTATGCGCGCTATCTGCGGCAGGCAGGCATCACCTATTCCCAGGGCTATATCGCCGGCACGCTCAATCGCTATCCGGAGATCTCCGCCAACATCTTCAGGCTGTTCCGCAGCCGCTTCGACCTGAAGGTCAGGGGCAAGAAGTCGGATCTCGATTCCGATGCCATCGTCGCCGAGATCGAGGAGGAGCTGACGCGGGTGCCGAGCCTCGACGACGACCGGATTCTCCGGCGCTACGTCAACGCCATCCTGGCGACCGTGCGGACCAACTACCATCAGCTCGAGGATGACGGAACGCCGCGCAAGACCATGGCCTTCAAGCTCGATCCGCGGGCGCTGGACGGCATACCGGAGCCGCGGCCGTTCCGCGAAATATTCGTCTATGGCTCCGACGTCGAAGGCGTGCATCTGCGCTTCGGCCCAATCGCCCGCGGCGGCCTGCGCTGGTCGGACCGGGCGCAGGACTACCGCACCGAGGTGCTGGGGCTGGTCAAGGCCCAGCAGGTGAAGAACGCGGTCATCGTGCCGGTCGGTTCCAAGGGCGGCTTCTATCCCAAGAAGCTGCCGACGGGCGGCAGCCGCGACGATGTCTTCGCGGCCGGCCGCGAGGCTTACAAGATCTTCATTTCGTCGCTGCTGTCGGTGACCGACAACATCGTCGACAACAAGGTGGTGCGGCCGGGACGCACGGTCTGCCATGACGGCGAGGATCCCTATTTCGTCGTCGCCGCCGATAAGGGCACGGCGACCTTTTCCGACACCGCCAACGCCATCAGCCAGGCGCATCATTTCTGGCTCGACGACGCTTTCGCGTCAGGCGGCTCGGCCGGCTACGATCACAAGAAGATGGGGATCACCGCGCGCGGCGCCTGGGAGGCGGTGGAGCGGCATTTCCGCGAAATGGATATCGACATCCAGAAGACGGAATTCACCGTTGCCGGCGTCGGCGACATGTCAGGCGACGTGTTCGGCAACGGCATGCTCCTGTCGCCGAAGATCCGGCTTGTGGCGGCGTTCGATCACCGCGATATCTTCATCGATCCCGACCCCGATTGCGCTTCGACCTTCAAGGAGCGCAAGCGCGTGTTCAATCTCGGCCGCTCGAGCTGGCAGGACTACGACCGGTCGAAGCTGTCGAAGGGCGGCATGATCATCCCGCGCAGCGAAAAGTCGGTGACGCTGACCAACGAGGCAGCCAAGGCCATCGGCTTCAGCCACCCCAAGGCGACGCCGTTCGAGATCATTACCGCGATCCTCAAGGCCGATGTGGACCTGTTGTGGTTCGGCGGCATCGGCACCTATGTCAAGGCGGCCGGCGAAAGCGACGACGAGGTCGGCGATCGGACCAACGATTCGGTGCGAATCACCGCCGGCCAGGTGGGCGCCAAGGTCATCGGCGAAGGCGCCAATCTCGGCGTCACCCAGCTTGGCCGCATCGAGTACAACCTCAATGGCGGACGCTGCAATTCCGACGCCATCGACAATTCCGCCGGGGTCAACTCGTCGGACGTCGAGGTCAATATCAAGATCGCCCTGGCCTCGGCGATGCGCGACCAGCGGCTGTCGCTCGCCAACCGCAACAAGCTGCTCGAATCGATGACCGACGAGGTGGCGGCGCTGGTGCTGCGCAACAACTACCTGCAGACGCTCGCCATCTCGCTGGTCGAGCGGCGCAGCGGCCGCGCCACCGGAGACCTGGTGCGACTGATGAACCGGCTGGAGGCGGAAGGCCATCTCGACCGGGCGGTCGAGGAACTGCCCGACGACCAGGCCCTGGCCGAACGGCTTGCCGCCAACAAGCCGCTGACCCGCGCCGAGATCGGAGTGCTTCTGTCCTATGCCAAGATCGTGCTGTTCGACGATCTCACCAAGAGCGTGCTGCTGGACGACCCCTATTTCGAGCACGAACTGATCGACTATTTCCCCAAGCGCATGCACCGCCAGCACGGCGGCGACATCAAGGGCCACCGGCTGCGCCGCGAAATCATCGGCACGCGGCTCGCCAACGATGCCATCAACCGCGGCAGCCCGATCTATGTCAGCCGGCTGGTCGATGCCACCGGCATGCTGCCGTCGGATATCGTCAAGGCCTATGTGATGATCCGCGACGGCCTCGGCCTGCCGGAGCTCTACGATGCGATCGACGCACTCGACAACAAGGTGCCGGGCGATTTCCAGAACGAGCTCTATGCCGGCATGGGCCATGTGGTGCAGTCGGTGTCGCGCTGGGCGCTGAAAACCGGCGTCAACCGCCAGCCGATCGGCGAAACCGTCAAGGCCATGCACAAGGCGGTCGGCGCGCTGGAGGCGACGCTGCCCTCCCTGCTGCCGGAATTCATGAGGGAAGAGACCGAAATCTGGTATCAGCGCTCGGTCGAAAACGGCGTGCCGGCGAAGCTCGCCCGGCGGCTTTGCCAGCTGCCGGCCCTGTCGCTGCTGCCGGAAATCCTGCAGGTGTCGCAGTTGGCCAAGGCCGATCTGAAGAAGACCGCGCGGGTCTTTTTCGGTGTCGGCGACATGTTCCGCATCGGCCGCATCGACCTGGCGGCCCACCGGGCCAACATTTCCGACTATTACGAGGCGCTGGCCGTCGCCCGCTGCCTCGACGAGATCAGTGCGGCGCGGCGGACCATCACCCAGGCGGCGCTCGAACGGTTCGGCAAGCAGAAGGATCCGGTCGCCGGCTGGCACGAGGACGACCGGGTGCGCATCGACCGGGCGCATGAGCGCATCAGCGCCCTGATCGAGGGCGGTGAATTCAACGTCGCCCGGCTGACGGTCGCCGCCGGGATGATGACCGATGTTGCGCGCGGGCGAAGCTGAAGCGGCCGCTTGAGGGGAGAAGCCGATGACGGACCAGGTCATGGATGGCGGCGGTACCGGCCAGGCCGACCGCAAGGGGATCGTCGGCTGGATGATGTTCGACTGGGCCACCCAGCCGTTCCACACACTGATCATCACCTTCGTCTTCGCGCCCTATTTCGCCGCGCATGTGGCGGAAAACGCGGTGCGCGGGCAGGAGATCTGGGGTCTGGCAACCGGGCTTGGCGGGGTTGCCATCGCTCTTACCGCGCCGGTTCTCGGGGCGATCGCCGACAGCACGGGTCCGCGAAAGCCCTGGATCCTGGCCTTTTCGGTGCTGGGCGTGGTCGGCTGCTGGCTGCTTTGGTATGCCGAGCCGGGCGGCAGCGACATCGGACTCGTCATCTTCGCCCTCGTGCTCGGCCTCTTCGGCATGGAATTCGCGGCGGTCTTCAACAACGCCATGATGCCGGATCTGGTGCCGCGCGCGCGGCTCGGCCGGCTGTCCGGATCGGCCTGGGCGCTGGGCTATATCGGCGGCATCGTCTCCCTGATCATTGTCCTCGGCTTCCTCG
The DNA here is from genome assembly GCA_963921345.3 of Rhizobiaceae bacterium. Lineage (GTDB taxonomy): Bacteria > Pseudomonadota > Alphaproteobacteria > Rhizobiales > Rhizobiaceae > Hoeflea_A. The sequence goes on from CAWUFE020000001.1 coordinate 199,543, forward strand.
CGGCCCAGCCTGCCTCGGGCAAGACCCTGCTGGGGTTCACCCCGCTCTTCGGGCTCGATCCCGCAACCCATCAGGGCGATCGCGCGTCGGGCCCGCTGTCGGCGCTCTGGTATGTCGTTTTCGTCCTGCCGATGTTTTTGTTTACCCCCGATGTCCACCGGCGCCGGGTGAGCCGCGGCGCGGTCGCACAGGGACTGAACCATCTGGGCAACACGCTGAAGGCGCTGCCGAAGCAGAAAAGCTATTTCAGCTACCTGATTTCCAGCATGCTCTACCGCGATGCGCTCAATGCGCTCTATACGTTCGGCGGCATCTACGCCGCCGGCGTGCTGGGGTGGACGACGATCAAGATAGGCATTTTCGGGATCCTGGCCGCAACCGTGGGCGTGTTCGGGGCCTGGGCCGGCGGGCAGGTCGACGATCGCTACGGTCCCAAGACGGTGGTCAGCATCGGCATTGTCGTATTGACATTCTGTTGCCTGCTGGTCGTATCCACCGCGCCGGGAGAGGTGCTGTTCATCTCCGTCGGCAGCGAATCCAACCTGCCCGACATCGCATTCTATATTGCCGGCTGCCTGATCGGCGCCGCCGGCGGCGCCCTGCAGGCGGCCTCACGCACGCTGCTGGTCGATCAGGTGCCGCCCGGCCAGGTGACGGAAGCCTTCGGCCTCTATGCGCTTTCGGGCAAGGCGACGACCTTCGTCGGGCCGCTCCTGATCGCCGGCGCGACCTTTGCGTTCGACAGCCAGCGGCTCGGTGTGACGCCGGTCATCATTCTCTTTATCCTCGGGATCGCGCTGCTGCCGCTCGTCAAGAGCGCGCACGATGCGCCATCGTGATGCATTCAATGCCGGAAATGGCGCATGCCGGTGAAGACCATGGCGATGCCGGCTTCGTCGGCCGCCTTGATCACCTCGTCGTCGCGCATCGAGCCGCCGGGCTGGATCACCGCACTGGCGCCGGCCTCGACAGCTGACAGCAGGCCGTCGGCAAACGGGAAGAAGGCGTCCGAGGCGACCACGGATCCGCGGGTCAGCGGTTCGGCAAGGCCTAGTGCCTCGGCCGCATCCTCGGCCTTGCGGGCTGCGATGCGGGCCGAATCGACGCGGCTCATCTGGCCGGCGCCGATGCCGACGGTGGCCCCGTCCCTGACATAGACGATGGCGTTGGACTTGACGTGCTTGGCGACCCGGAAGGCGAATTTCAGGTCGTTCATTTCGGCGTCGGTGGGCGCCCGCGCGGTGACGCATTTGAGCTCCAGGTCGTCGACGCAGCCATTGTCGCGCGACTGCACCAGCAGGCCGCCGGCGACCGTTTTGGCTGCCAGGCCGGCGGCGCGCGGATCGGCGAGGCCGCCGGTGGTCAGCAGGCGCAGGTTCTTCTTTTCGCCGATCACCGCGCGCGCGGCTTCCGACACGTCAGGGGCGATGATCACTTCGGTGAAGATCTTGACGATTTCGCGGGCCGCCGCTTCGTCGAGCGTGCGATTGAAGGCGACGATGCCGCCGAAGGCCGATACCTGGTCGCAGGCAAGGGCCGCCTCGTAGGCCTCTTTCAGGCTGCCGCCGGTGGCCACGCCACAGGGATTGGCGTGCTTGATGATGGCGCAGGCTGCCGCGGCCTCGGGCGCGAATTCGCTGACCAGTTCGAAGGCCGCATCGGTGTCGTTGATGTTGTTGTAGGAAAGCTGCTTGCCCTGGTGCTGCTTCGCCGTCGCAACGCCGGGCCTGGCTTCGCCGGACACGTAGAAGCCGGCCGACTGGTGAGGATTCTCGCCGTAGCGCATGACGTCCTTTAGGGTGCCGGCGAGGATGCGCCGCTTCGGTGCCGACTCCTTCAATTCGCCGGCGAACCACTCGGCGATCGCCGCATCGTAAGAGGCGGTGCGGGCATAGGCGCGGGCCGCCATGGTCTGGCGAAAGGCATAGCCCATACCTCCGTCGCGGGCGTCGAGTTCGTCGCCCAGCGCCGGGTAGTCGGCGACGTCGGTAATGACCGTGACATAGGCGTGGTTCTTGGCGGCAGCGCGGATCATCGCCGGGCCGCCGATATCGATATTTTCGACCGTCGTCGCATAATCGCCGCCGGCCGCCCTGACCTCTTCGAAGGGGTAGAGATCGATCACGGCGATGTCGATCGGGGCGATGGCGTTGTCGCGCATGGCGGCGGCATGCTCGGCATCGTCGCGGATTGCCAGCAGGCCGCCATGCACACCGGGATGCAGGGTTTTCACCCGGCCGTCCATGATCTCGGGAAAGCCGGTAAGGTCGGAGACGTCGCGCACCGCCAGGCCGGCCTCGGCCAGCTTTTTCGCAGTTCCGCCGGTCGAGATCAGCTCGATGCCGTGGGCGGCCAGTTTTTCGGCAAGCGGCACCAGGCCGGTCTTGTCGGAAACGGACAGGAGGGCGCGGCGGGGCCGGACGAGGTCCGGCGCCGGGATGTGTTTGGACGAAACGGCCATTGCGACGATCCTTCAGGCGGAAACTGCCGTCCGCCTAGCATAGTGCAGCGCAATATTGAACCGCCCGCCGATGATTGTGCAGCGCGGAATTGCCGTCAGGAGGGGTTTTCCTTCGACCGGCCGCGGGTCTTCGGCACCGAGCGTACGAATGTCCATGCGATCTCGGATTTCTGCGAGATGACCAGGTTGACGACGATCTGCGCGGAGCGCCTCGGCCCGGCGAGATCGGCAAAGAAAATATCCTCTTCGATCTCCGCCGCGACGTCGGGCGAATAGAATGTCCAGAATTCGCCGTCGCTCGCCGTCAGCACGATGTCATTGTTCTTGTCGTGCGACAGCTGGATCTTCGGATGGATATGGAAGCGGATCGCCGCCGGCGTGTCGCGGGCGATCGACAGATCGTAGCGCGACGACTTGGCCAGCCGGTCGCGGCCCGACAGCACGTTGCCTTCGGCGCTCAGCTGCAGCGAGCGTTCGTGGACCAGGCCGAAGCGCTCGGCGAAACCGTCATGTTTGGCAATGAATCCCTGGCGTCCGGAATCGTCGTCGCGCCGCTCCACCTCGACATTGGCCGGGCCGGACACGATGACCGGGCCGAGAAAGGACGAATTGGACACGGCGGCAGACGAGGTGTCGGCGACGGTCAGGGTCGAATGGGCGGCGGTGGATCGGGCCAGCTTGGCGTAGCTGGGCTGATAGTAGGCAGGGGCGCCGCAATTGACGATGAAGCGGTTGCGGCCGCAGGACATTTCGAAGGACAGGCAGCCGGCATGGGCGGTGGCCGACAATTCGCCGGGCGGCGGCGGGCCGGTATCGGCAATGACGATGGTCTTGCGGTTGGCCAGCCGCTGATACTTCATCTGCGGCGTGTGTTTCAGCGGCTCACCGCCGGCTTCGTCGTAACGCAGCACCGACAGCAACCGATCGGCCGGCTGCGCCGTCGCGCCGTTAAACAGTGCCAGCGTTCCGTCGGTATGGCGGAAGAAGCGCAGTGCCTGGAACATCCGGTCGATGCTCGGCACCAGGCCCTTGGGCGGCGTGTGGCCGAGATTGAGATAGGTCTGTCGCAACGGCAGCAGGTCGGCCAGCAGCGTCATGTTGACCTGCGGATTGCGCGACACGTGCCCGCCGTCGGGCAGGATCTGCTTTTCCAGTTCGGCATCGAGATTGCGCGCCGCCGCCTTGATGGCCGAAGGGCTGGCCGGCGTGGCGAGCGTTGCCATGGCCAGCGCCATGTGAACGCGAAACCGCGCTTCGCCGTCGCGCATGACAGGCGCCATGCGGCGCAGATAGCGGGTCTGCTGGGCGATGCTGCGGATGAACCGCTTGTAGAAACCGCGATCCTGGTTCTTCAGGATGATCGGCGAGTGCGACAGCCAGGCGAGCAGTCGCTGCGCCGTGACATCCGGCTGCCAGGCGATGCCGACCTTGGACTTGCCCCAGCTGTTTATCCAGTCTTCGGTGAGCTTTTTGGCGTCGGCGAAGGCGTCATTGGTGTTGGCGGCGCGCAGGTGCCGCAGCCAGCGGAAGCTGTGCAGCGATTCATCGAAACCCTCGGAGGGCCCGACCATCAGGAAGGGCGACTGGCCGTCGGTTTCCAGCACCCGGCCGGCCAACGGAAAGCGGCCGGTGTGGATTTCATGGGCGATGTAGGGGTCGGCGATGCGCAGATCGGTGGGCGCGACGATGAGCCGGTCGGGTGCCTTGCCGAACACCCGCCAGGCGGCCACACGGCCGATCGATAGCCGGCGCGATATGCGCCGTCCGGTCTCGCGCAGATATAACGGCACGACGTGCCGAAACTGTGTCAATGCTGCCGCCAAACCCTATCCCCGTAACTCCCCGAAACGGGGCGCCCGTCGTCTATACCATAAGACTATTTTGCCGACAGGGTAAATGAATGCTCATTATTTGTCCTTAACAACTAGAACGCTGGCGAAGAAGCCGTCGAGGCCGGCGAGCCGCGGATCGGCCGCCGGCAGCATGGCCGGCGTCGTGCGAAAATCGCCGTCGCCGGTGACCGCCGCCTCCAGGCCCGGCCAGTCGGAAGCCGCGATCGGCTGTCTTGCGACATCGGACTGCTCTTCAAGCAACCGGGCAACCAGGTCTTCGCCCTCGGCCGGATCGAGCGAACAGTTGGAAAAGACCACCAGGCCGCCGGGCCTGACAAGCGTCAGCGCCTTGTGCAGCATGCGTTCCTGAAGGGCGGCCAGCTTGGCGATATCGGCGGGACCCTTGGTCCAGGGAATGTCGGGATGACGACGCACCGTGCCCGTTGACGAGCAGGGGGCATCGAGCAGTACCCCGTCGAACGGCGAATCCGGCTGCCAGTCCATCAAGTCGCCCTGACGGACCTCCACGTCGAGCTGCAGCCGCTGCATGTTCTGCGACAGCCGTTTCAGGCGGTTGGCCGACAGATCGAGCGCGGTCACTGCCGCGCCGGCGGCGGCCAGCTGTGCGGTCTTGCCGCCCGGCGCCGCACACAGATCGGCGATCCGGCGTCCGGCGACGTCTCCGAAAAGCCGCGCCGGTATGGCAGCCGCCGCGTCCTGCACCCACCAGGCGCCCTCCTCGAATCCAGGCAACGCGGTAACCGGGCCGTCATGTCCGGCAAGGCGGACGGTGCCGGTGGGCAAAAGCGTGCCACCGAGCCGTTCGGCCCAGCCTCGCGGATCGGCCTTGATCGTCAGATCGAGCGGGGCGGGGGTTGCGTGTGCACGCAAAATGGCGTCGGCCGCCTCGCCATAGGCCGTCTGAAGACGCTCTGCGAACCAGGCCGGTGCATTGAGCGTACCGGCTTCGATCTGCGGCAGCCGGGTTTGCTTTTCGCGGCTCATGCGCCGCAGCACGGCATTGACCAGCGGTGCGAAGCGGCGGTTGCGCGGGTCGCCGCGCGCCTGTTCGACGGCGAGGTCGACGGCGGCACGGTCGGGCGTGTCGAGATAGAGGATCTGCGCGGCGGCAGTGGTCAGCACGTGAACCAGCGCCCGGGCGCCCTCCGGCAGCGGTCGGTCGACCAGAGACCCCAGGAACGCCTCGATCACCGGCAGGTGGCGAAGTGCTGCCAGAACGATGGCCCGCGTCAGCGCCTGGTCGGCGGCGGGCAGGTCGCGAAAAGCGCGATTGCCGTTGACCGGATCGAGCAGACCGTCGAGGGATGTCTGGCGATCGACGACCGCCGCGAGGATCCGCGTCGCGGCGCGGCGCGCCGCAAGGCCCGGCTTTGCGGTATCCGAAGAGGGTCGCGATGTCTTCGAGGCCGCGCGGCCCCGGCTCAAGACCAGGGCCCTTTCGGCGTCTGGCGCCCGGGATTGCGGCCCCAGGGGCCCGAGTCTGCCGGATCGGCCTGCTGGCTGGGCGGCGACGGTTGCGGCGTGCCCGACTGGCCCCATTCGGCGGCCATCTGACGCAGCGCGGCGACCCGGTTTTCAGTCGCCGGATGGGTCGAAAACAGTCCGTCCATGCGCTGGCCCGACAGCGGATTGATGATGAACATGTGGGCCGTTGCCGGATTGCGCTCGGCATCCTCGTTGACGACGCGGCGGGCGCCGCCGGCGATCTTCTCGAGCGCCGAGGCCAGCCACATCGGATTGCCGCAGATTTCGGCGCCGCCGCGGTCGGCGGAATATTCGCGGGTGCGGCTGATCGCCATCTGCACCAGCCCGGCGGCCAGCGGTGCCAGGATCATCGCGGCGAGCACGCCGACGATGCCCAGCGGGTTGTTGCGGGCGCCGCGGAAGAAGAAGGCGAAATTGGCGAGCATGGTAATGGCGCCGGCGAGCGTCGCGGTGATCGTCATGGTCAGCGTGTCGCGGTGCTTCACATGGGCGAGCTCGTGCGCCATGACGCCGGCGACTTCCTCGTGGCTCAGCCGATGCAACAGGCCGGTGGTGGCGGCGACGGCGGCGTTTTCGGGGTTGCGGCCGGTGGCAAAGGCGTTGGGCTGGTCGTTCTTGATCAGATAGACCTTGGGCATGGGCAGGTCGGCGCGCTCGGCCAGCTGCTTGACGATGCCGTAATATTCCGGTGCGGAGCGGGCGTCCACCTCGACGGCATGGTGCATCCGGAGCACCATCTTGTCGGCGTTCCAGTAGGAAAACAGGTTCATTACGGCCGCAATGACGAGGGCGATCAACATGCCGCCGGTTCCGCCGATCATAAAGCCGATCGCCATGAACAACGCGGTCATGAAGGCCAGCAGCATTGCGGTTCGCACCATATTCATGGCATGCACTCCAATGCGGGTCCTTTGCCCTATATGATGGGGTGTGCGGGAGCAGAGTTCAATGTGCCGGGAAGGCCAATCGACATGACGGAAACGGGCCCTGAAAACGGCGATCGCGCGGCGCAAGCAGCCGCCGATGGCACGCCTGAAAAGCGGCGTTTCGAGGATCTGCCGCCGGCCGCGCGACGAGCCTTGAAAGAAGCCGAGGCGCGGCGAAGAACGGTAGACGCCGCAGCGGAACAGCAGGCCGAAATCGGTGGCCGCGGCGGCAAGGACCCGGCGCGATACGGCGACTGGGAGATCGACGGACGGGCCGTCGATTTCTGAAAACGGATTAAGGCCGCATTAAGGATCTTACCAAAAGTACGGCGTTTCATGACCGATTCCTGACCCGGTTAACTTTAGTTCAAGGCTGACTTTTCATAGTCTGGTTTTGCAGTTCCGCCCTGGATGGACAGGGGTCGTGGCGACCGGTCTGCACCGTTATTCCGACATTGGATTCGATCCGAGGATCGAAGTCCCGGTCGCCGAGCAATGCCGCAATCAGTGCGGCGGTGCGTTGGTTGGCCGGGGGAGACGGAAGCCGCTACCGCATAGTCAAGAACACGGTCCGCAGGGACCGAGGGACATTGATTGCGCAGCGGCGCGGGTTCGTCAGATAAGGCGGTCGCGGCGGCACGGCCTTTTTTGTCCCTTCTTCTTAGGGGCAACGAACATGACTTCCGCTCGCTCGAGGTTTTCCGTCAAGCGTTTCTTCCGCAACCGGGGCGGCAATTTCGCCATCCACTTCGGACTCGCGGCGACCTTCATTTTTCTGGCTGGCGGCCTGGCGGTCGATTACACCCTGGCGCTTGGCTCCAGGATCCGTATCAACAATGCCCTGGATGCCGCGTCGCTGGCGACTGGCCGGGCGCTGGCGATCGGCGAGATCAGCTCGACGGGCGACGCGGCCGAAAACTACTTCAAGGCCGTGTTCGCGGCGAATATGGGCGACAACGCGTTCGACTCGACGACCTACACGCTGAAGAACTTCAACCTCGACATGGTCGCCAAGACCGTCTCCGCCGAGGTCGAAATCGATCAGAATCTGACGCTCCTGCGGGTCGGCGTCGGCAAAGCCACGCAGGGCGTCGCCAGTTTCTCGGCGGCGAGTTTCGGTATCGGCTCGGTCGAGGTCGCCATGGTGGTGGACGTGACCGGATCGATGGGCAACGGAACGGGCAGCAAGCTGGACAATCTGAAGCAGGCGGCCACACTGGGCGTGGCCGAGCTGTTGGCCGCCAACACGCCGACCGACGAGAACATTCGCATCAGCCTGGTGCCCTATGCCTACGGCGTCAACGCCGGGCCTCTGGCAAAATATGTCTATCCCGACTACCGGGAATCCAAGAGCGATGCGCCGGTCTACGATCCGAGCTTTCCGGCCGGTTACGACGTCGATGCCTTTCAGGCCCCGTACAAGACCAATTGCTACTGGGTTCAAAACCGGGTCGCGCCGCCGATGTTCGACTATGCCGGGTTTGACGGCACAAAAGGGTTTCCGAAACCCATCAACGCGTCGTTCTCGCTCGGCAGCAGCGTCGATGCGCCCTTTGCGGAGCCGCGTTATCAGCTCGCAAGCCACGGCGGATACAGCGGAACCTACACCTGCTTCCTGCCCAACGATTTCCGGGTCAACAGCGACGGCACCAATGTCGATGATTGCGCAACCGACCGCAAGGCGCCGAAGACCAGCGGCCTGCCTTCCTATCAGTACACCGACGAAAACCCGTCGAAGGGCATGATCAGCCGCGATTCACGGCTTTACAACAATTACTGTCCGAGCGCGCCGCTGGTCCTGCTGACCAGCAACCAGACGACGCTGACAAACGCCATCAGCGGTCTGACCGGAAGCGGCTATACGGCAGGCCATATCGGTCTGCAGTGGGCCTGGTACACGATCTCCCACAAATGGGCGGACTATATCGACGGGGTCGCATCGGACCCGGGCGACATGGCCGTCGACGACGATCTCGCCAAGTTCATTATCCTGATGACGGACGGCAAGTTCAACACCGCCTATGCCGGCACCAACTCGTCCTACGTGACCAGCCAACCCAGCCTGTCGGAATTCCATACGGACAAGCTGTGCGACAATATCAAGCTGCAGGGCATCAAGATCTTCACCATCGGCTACGCAACGCCGTCCTATGCCGATGCGATGCTGGAGGACTGCGCTTCCCCGGACGAAGGGACGTTCACCTATTCCTATGAACCGAATACGGCGGCCGAGCTGACCGACACCTACCGCACGATCGCCAACATGATCCGCACGCTGCGGCTGGCGAAGTAATATCGGACGGTCCGACGGCGAAACCCGCCGCCGGCGAAACTCCGGCGGATTGCCGGCCGGGCGTTTGCGGTCTGTTAATCACTTTGGCAGCCCGATCGCCCGGATTACGCGATTTTCCGCGGTTTTAACTTTTGTTCAAAGCCGGCTTCTCATATTGCCGACCTGCAGGAGGCACCTTCTGGCGACGTGGCGCCTGCGACCGGACTGAATTCAAGAATGCACGCTGAAAGCTGATTTCCAGCAAACGGACGTTCAAAACCGGTCATTTGAACTCCGGCCGCGCCCTTGGCGCGGTTTTCGCAATCGCCGGCGGATAAGCGATGGGAGCTGCCGCCGGACCCGTTGATAGATGGCCCGGACGGGCCGACAGGTATCTGTGCTGCAGGGCGGCGCGGACCGACCGATTTGCGGCGGCCGTGACCGGGCGGCGGTGCGGATGGCCTGCAACCGGCAGGTTTGACGACCATGAGCTCCCATCGAACCAAGGCGTCGGCACGACGTCTGCTTTCCAATGACAGCGGCAATTTCGCAATCAGTTTCGGATTGGCAACGACCATCATCTTCCTGGCGGCCGGTCTGGCGGTCGACTATACGGTAGCCCTGAACAAGAAGATCCGAATCAACAATGCGCTGGACGCAGCCTCGCTGGCGACGGGCCGGGCGCTGTCCATCAGCGAAATCGGAACCACCGGGACCGAAGCCAAGGATTTTTTCAAGGCGATCTTCGCCGCCAATATGGGTGATGACGCCTTTGACACCAACGTCTACGCGCTGGACAGCTTCACGATCGATACGGACGCCCAGACCGTTTCCGCCGCAGTCAGCACCAAGCAGCCGCTGACCCTGCTGCGGGTCGGCACCGGCAAGACCGAACAAACCGTCGCGAGCTATTCGAAGGTGGCCTTCGGCATCGGCTCCATCGAAGTCGCGATGGTGCTCGACGTCACCGGATCGATGGGGTCAGGCAATGGCAGCAAGCTCGACAATCTGATGGATGCCGCGACGTTGGGGGTCGAAGAATTGCTGGCGGCCAACACGCCGACGGACACCAACGTCCGCATCAGCCTGATTCCCTACGACTACGGCGTCAACGCCGGACCGCTCGCCAAATATGTCTATCCCGACTACAAGGAAGCGAAGAGCGACGCGCCGGTCTACGATCCGAGTTTCGCGGCGGGCTACGACGTCGATACATTTCAGGCGCCCTACAAGACCAATTGCTACTGGGTGCAAAACCGGGTTGTTCCGCCAGTCTTCGACTATGCCGGCTTCGATGTTTCCGAGTTTCCGCAACCGGTCAATGCGGTCTTTTCCGATGCCGCCGGATACGGCGCGCTGGCTGATCTGCGGATCCGACCGGTGAGCCACGGCGGCGGCTGGGGAACCTATACCTGTTTTCTGCCGGACGATTTCATCGTCGAGAGCGACGGCACCAGCGTCGACGACTGCGCGACGGATCGCAAGGCGCCCAAGACCGGCGGGCTGACCTCGTATCAATACACCGACGAAAACCCCTCTGTCGGAATGATCAGTCGCGATTCACGGCTGGAGGAGGACGAGTGCCCGAGTTCGTCCCTGGTCTTGCTGACGGCAAACGAATCCGATCTCAAGACGGCCATCGGCAATCTTTCGGGTGGCGGCTACACCGCAGGTCACATCGGTCTGCAATGGGCCTGGTACACGATTTCCCACAAATGGGCGGATTACATCGACGGAACCGACTCCGATCCGGGCGACATGAGCACGGACGACGATCTGGCCAAATTCATCATTCTGATGACCGATGGAAAGTTCAACACCGCCTATGCCGGTACCAATTCGAGCAGCGTCACCAGCAAAGGCACGCTGTCGAAATCCCACACGGACAGCCTGTGCACCAATATCAAGGCACAAGGCATCAAGATCTTCACCATCGGCTATGAAACGCCGGACAGCGCCGACGACATGCTGGAGGACTGCGCGTCGCCCGACGAGGGCACGTTCACCTACTCCTACGAGCCCGATTCGGCGGAAGAGCTGAAAGAGACCTACGAGACCATCGCCAACATGATCCGGACGCTGCGGCTGACGCAGTAGAAGGATTGTCGCATTCGGCACGCCGCCCGCCGGCGGCGTGCCTAACGTGACGGCCAAGGGTCGGGGTCTCCGCCGCGTCGTTCAATCCAAACCGACGCCGCCGGCTATCGGTTCGCCAGCTTCTGCTTCCTTTGCCGCCGGAGCAGCGTGCCGAAGCGTTACCGCCGCGAAGAGAACCCGGTCTTCAGCTCGCCGGCCGTCTGTTCATAAGGCGTTAGTGAACGCAATGGCGGGTCTGCCAAACTAATCTTCCGTTCAGTGGACCGAACGTCGTCAATCGTCGAGGAAACCGTGCTCGATCGATTACGGGACGACAGACATGAACCACCACGGACGATTGCGGTCATTTCCTGCCGCCGACAGCGGCAATATCGCGATAATGTTGGCGTTGGTTATCTTCGCGATCTTTGCGGCCGGCGGCCTGGCAGTGGATTACGCCGCAAGCCTGGCGTTGAGAACGCGGATCGGCAACGCCAGCGATGCCGCGACACTGGCGACGGCGCGGGCGATCCTGGTCAAGAAGATCGACCCGTCGAAGCAGGAGACGGAAGACTATTTCAAGGCGGTTTTCGCCGCCAATATGGGCTACGATTCCTTCGACGACAGCGGGATGCGGCTCACCAGGTTCAGCGTCGATGCCGATCGCAAAACGGTGACGGCACTAATTGGCGCCGATCGGAGGTTGACTCTCTACCGGGCGGCGTCGGGCAAGACCAAACAGGCCCTGGCTGTCGCATCGCGCGTCAGTTACGCACTTGACCAATCGGAAGTGGCGATGGTGCTGGATGTCACCATGTCAATGTTCAGCGGCGGCAGATTGCAGGCGCTGAAGGACGCCACCGATGTGGCTATCGACGATCTGCTGGAAGCAAACACCCCGACAGAAACCAGGGTGCGCATCAGTCTCATTCCCTACGACAGGGCTGTGAATGTAGGGGCGCTTTCGAAATATGTGTATCACAGCCTGTCGGTGGGCCCGCATAACCGGCTGTACGGGACCAGCGACGCGCCGCGCTATGATCCCAGCTTTACTGCCGGCTACGATGTAAAGGCGCATTGGGAACCGCTCGGCGCCGATTGCACGGCAACCAGCAGCCGTGATTTCCATTGTGTGAACTTTCCCCGACGCTATCGGGCCATCAAGCCGGACGGGACGATGGACCACACCTGCGCCACAGACCGGAAGCCGCCTGCGACCGGCGGAAGTCCGTCCCACCAATACACCGACGAGAATCCGTCCCAGGGCATGATCGACTGGGATCCGGAAGGGTATACCTGCTCCACTTGGCTGACGGAACTGCAACCGCTGACCAGCGACGCAGCGAAACTGAAAGCGGTCATTTCGAGCTTGAGCGGCGGCAACACCACCGCGGGCGCCATCGGGTTGCAATGGGCGTGGTATACGGTCTCGCCGAACTGGGCCGACTATCTGCCGGCTGGATCTAGGCCGGGCGACAACGCCGTCAATCGCAGGCTCAAGAAATACATCATCATGATGACCGATGGCGGCTTCAACACGGCCTATGCAAAATCGATGCCCAATCCGACTTCGTCCCATCGGTGGCCCAATACCAATTTCGCGCGACTGTGCCACGCCATCAAAGCCCGTGGCATCAGGATTTTCACCGTGGGTTTCAAGACCTACAGCGCTGCAAACACCGTATTGCGGGATTGTGCATCGAAGGACAAAAGGGACAATCCCGAATTTTTCAATCCGGAGTCGGCAGATGATCTGAAGGAAACCTACAAGGCCATCGCGGAGCGGATCGATGTCGTGCGCCTTACGCACTGAGGCGTTCGGCTCCCTTTGGCATCTGGATGCAAAAACTGCAATGAAATTATGAGGTTGGTTGTTTCGGTAAAATTCTACCGATCCACTTAAATTCATTTAAATTCTAATCTTCTACAACAGATGGACAAATCGGGCGGGTTCCGGCAGGCGGCTCCATGAGTCGGGGCGACGGCCGCCAGAACGAAATGTTGTGTTGTCAATCTGATGGGAAGATTCGCAATGATCACCGGAAAAGACACCTCCATCGTGTCGAGATTCCTGCAGGACAAGGGCGGGAATTTTGCCATTGCATTCGGATTTTGCACCGTTGCCATTTTTCTGGCGATCGGGCTGGCCGTCGACTTCTCCAGGTCGATGAGCCAGAAAACCCGGATCAACAATGCGCTGGACGCCGCCTCGCTGGCGACCGCAAGAGCGCTTTCCATCGGTGAGATCAGTGAATCCGGCAACGCCGCGGAGAACTATTTCAAGGCCGTGTTCGCAGCCAATATGGGTATCGACGACCTGACGAGCAGCGACTATTCGATCACGAACTTCACCATCGACAAGGCCAATCAGACCGTCACCGCCACGGCCGATTACGATCAGAAGCTGACCTTTACGCGCGTCGCCAACACCCAGGCCACACAGAAGGTTGCCAGCCAGTCGGCGGCCAGCTACGGCATCGGCGATATCGAGGTGGCGATGATCGTGGACGTCACGGGTTCGATGTCCGGCTACAAGATCGGGGCGCTCAAGGATGCGGCCAAGCTCGGCGTCGAGGAACTGTTGAAGCCCAATACGGCAACCGACACGCATGTGCGGATCAGCCTGGTTCCCTACAGCGACTCGATCAATGCCGGTCCGCTGGCTAAGTATGTCTACCCCGACTACAACCAGGCCAAAAGCAATGCGCCGGTCTACGATCCGAGCTACAAGGCCGGCTACAATGTCGAGCCGTTTCTCGAAAGCTACGGCGCGGACTGCTGGCTGAAAAGCAACGGCCATTTCAAGTGCGTCGACATTCCCAACGATTTCGTCGTCAAGTCGAATGGCAAGCCCCAGGACAAGTGCGCGACCGACCGCAAAGCACCGTTCAGCGGCACGTCCTATCAGTATACCGACGCCAATCCGTCGCAGGGCATGATCAGTCGCGATTCCAGGCTGTCGAAGAACGGCTGCACCAGTTCGAAGCTGATTACGCTCACCCACAAGAAGTCGAAGCTGGACAGCGCCATCAACGCCCTCAACACCGGCGGCTGCACGGCCGGCCATATCGGCCTGCAGTGGGCCTGGTACACAATCTCCCACAATTGGGCAGATTACATTTCGACCGACTCGAAGCCCGACGATTTCGCCACCAACGACAAGCTGGCGAAATACATCATCCTGATGACCGACGGCGCCTTCAACACGGCCTATGCCGGCACCAATTCCGACGATGTCGAGTGCGGCCAGAGCGCACTGTCGGTGGCCCATACCGGTCACCTGTGCACCAACATCAAGGCTTCCGGCATCAAGATCTTCACTATCGGTTTCGCGACGTCCGACTCGGCCGACGCCATGCTCCAGGCCTGCGCCTCTCCCGATGAGGGAACGCTGACCTACGCCTATGAACCGGACACGGCGGCGGAGCTGAAGGACACCTACGCGCATATCGCCAACCTGATCCAGACGCTGCGCCTGACGCAGTAAATCCGGCGGACCTTCGAGGACACGAGACCGGTCGGGGCAACCCGGCCGGTCTTTTCGCTCTAAATCTCGTAGAGGTCGGCGCGGGTCGGCGGCAGGCCGCTGGGGCCGCGCACCCGTTTGCTGGCCAGGGTCTGGTTGATCTGCACGGTGCCGCGTTCGAAAGCGAGCGCGCAGCCGGTCAGATAGAGCAGCCACAATCGTGCCTTCGGGGCGCCGACTTCACGGATCGCCTCGTCGAACCGGGCATGCAGCCGTTCGGCCCACAGGCGGCAGGTCCGGCCGTAATGCTCGCGCAGGTTCTCGACATCGTGCACCTCGAAGCCGTGACCCTCCAGGTTCTCGATGCTCATGCCGAGATGATCGAGTTCGCCGCCGGGGAAGATATATTTGACCAGCGCCTTGTGTTCGGCGCTCTTGCGGCGAAAGCCCTTCTTGGTGCGCTTGGCGCGTCGCGATATGGCGTGGTGCATGTAGAGCCCGACGGGCTTCAGAAGGCGGTTCACGGTGGAATAGTAGGTCTCGTAGTTGGCGCTGCCGACGGCTTCGAACATGCCGATGGACGAGATCTTGTCGAACTGGTCGTCGAGGTCCTCGTAGGACTTGATCTCGATCTCGATGCGGTCCTCGAGGCCTTCGGCGCGGATCCTCTCTCGGGCCAGGGCCGTCTGCTCCTCCGACAGGGAAACCCCGTGACCGGTCACGCCGTAGTGCTTGGCCGCGTGGATGAGCAGGGCGCCCCAGCCGCAGCCGATGTCGAGCAGGCGCTCGCCCGGCTGAAGCCGCAATTTGCGGCAGATGTGGTCGAGCTTGTCGGCTTGCGCCTGGTCGATGCCGTTGGACCAGTCGGTGAAGTAGCCGCAGGTGTAGACCATGCGCTGGTCGAGAAACAGCGCGTAGAACTCATTGGAGATGTCGTAGTGGTGCCGGATCGCCTCCTTGCCGGATCCCGATACGAAGGGGTTGTCGCCGGCAAGGCCGGATTCGGCCGCACCCTTGCCGAGCAGGATGGCCGGCAGGTCCCTGGCGATCTGCCATTTGGGCAGTTCCTTCAGCCGGTGCTTCAGCTTTTGGCGGGTGCCGAGTTCGGCGAGATCGAACAGCGTGCCGTTCTCGACATCGATCTGGCCGGTGACCCACATTTCGATGAGGGAGTCGATGTTCGGCCGCAGGGCCATGCGCCGCAGCAGCAGCGGATCGTTGATCGCCAGCACCGGCCCATCGGCCGGTCCCATGCGTTCGCCGTTCCACAGCCTGATACCGAATTGCGGCTCCAGAACTTCTACGACCGTCCGGATCATCCTGGCAGGTTTGTCCGCCGAGACCATGGCATCTCCAATTCGCGATTCGCGCCCGCCGACCACTTCAGAAGCTCCGCATATACGGAGAATTCATCGCAACGAAAAGGGGGCCGCATGCGGCCCCCGCAGGCAGCGATCGCGGCCTGAGACTATTTCTTGTTCTGACGGTTTTCGATCAGGTCGTCGACCACCGCCGGTTCCGCCAGCGTCGAGGTATCGCCGAGCTTGCCGAAATCGTCCTCGGCGATCTTGCGCAGGATGCGGCGCATGATCTTGCCGGAGCGGGTTTTCGGCAGACCGGGCGCGAACTGGATCTTGTCGGGCGAAGCGATCGGCCCGATCTCCTGGCGCACATGCTTGACCAGGTCGGTGCGCAGCTTGTCGTGGCCCGACTCGCCGGCCATCAGGGTGACGTAGCAGTAGATGCCCTGACCCTTGATGTCGTGCGGATAGCCGACGACGGCAGCTTCCGAGACCTTGTCGTGGGCGACCAGGGCGGATTCCACCTCGGCCGTGCCCATGCGGTGGCCGGACACGTTGATGACGTCGTCGACGCGGCCGGTGATCCAGTAGTAGCCGTCCTCGTCGCGGCGGCAGCCGTCGCCGGTGAAGTACTTGCCCTTGTAGGTGGAGAAATAGGTCTGTACGAAGCGTTCGTGGTCGCCATAGACGGTGCGCATCTGGCCGGGCCAGGAATCGGTGATGCACAGATTGCCCTCGGTGGCGCCCTCGAGCACGTTGCCCTCGCCGTCGACCAGCTGCGGCTTGATGCCGAAGAAGGGCCGCGTCGCAGAACCGGCCTTGAGGTCGGTGGCGCCGGGCAGCGGCGTGATCATGATGCCGCCGGTCTCAGTCTGCCACCAGGTGTCGACGACCGGGCATTTTTTGTTGCCGACGACGTTGTAGTACCAGTCCCAGGCTTCCGGATTGATCGGCTCGCCGACGGTGCCGAGCGTGCGCAGCGACTTGCGCGACGAGCGCGTGACGAATTCGTCGCCGGCGCCCATCAGCGCGCGGATGGCCGTCGGTGCGGTGTAGAAGATGTTGACCTGGTGCTTGTCGACCACCTCCCAGAAGCGGCCGGCATCTGGATAGTTGGGCACGCCCTCGAACATCAGTGTCGTGGCGCCGTTGGCGAGCGGCCCGTAAACGATATAGGAATGGCCGGTGACCCAGCCGACATCCGCCGTGCACCAGTAGATGTCGCCCGGATGATAGTCGAAGACGTATTCATGGGTCATCGAGGCGTAGACGAGATAGCCGCCGGTGGTGTGCAGCACGCCCTTCGGCTTGCCGGTCGAGCCTGAAGTGTAGAGGATGAACAGCGGATCTTCGGCCTTCATTTTGGCCGGCGCGCAGTCGGGTTTCGCCTTTGCCGTCGCCTCGTGATACCAGACATCGCGGCCGTCGACCCAGTCGACCTTGCCGCCGGTGCGGCGCACCACGAACACGTTCCTGACCTTGACGCGTTTCTTCTTGGCGATCTCGATCGCCCTGTCGGTGTTGTCCTTGAGCGGGATGGTGCGGCCGCCGCGCAGGCCCTCGTCGGCGGTGATCACGAAATCGGAATTGCAGTCGACGATGCGGCCGGCCAGCGCATCCGGCGAAAAGCCGCCGAAGACGATGGAGTGGATGGCGCCGATGCGGGTGCAGGCGAGCATGGCATAGGCCGCCTCGACGATCATCGGCATGTAGATGGTGACCCGGTCGCCCTTCTTGACGCCGTGCTTCTTCATCGCATTGGCGAGCCGGCAGACCTTTTCGTAGAGCTCGTTGTAGCTGACCTTCTTGTCGTCGTAGGGGTGGTCGCCTTCCCAGATGATTGCCGTCTGGTCGCCGCGCGTCTTCAGGTGCCGGTCGATGCAGTTGTAGGAGACGTTGGTGACGCCGTCCTCGAACCACTTGATGGAGACCTTGCCGTCGAAGGAGGTGTTCTTGACCTTGGTGTAGGGCTTGAACCAGTCGATGCGCTTGCCGTGCTTCCTCCAGAATTTCACCGGACTACGGGTGCTTTCCTGATACCAGTCGAGATAGGTATCGTTGTCGATCAGTGCACGCTCCCTGGCGGCCTTGAGCACCTTGTATGTCTTCGCGGTCATGCATTCCTCCTTCGCTGGCGGCCCGACGCGGCGGCTGTCGTCCCTGTCGACCTCTCCCGGATAAAAACTGCGCCATTAATAGCGGCTTTTTTGCCCCGGGCAATTAGACCTTGGGCCTGATACAGGACCCCTGTTGGCTTATGAACGGATCAATCATCCGACGCAACCGCACCGGGCATCAACGCGGTCCTCGATTACATTGCAATTGTCCGCCAACGGCGCTATATGCTGTGCGCAATTCCCGGAAATAAGTG
Source organism: Rhizobiaceae bacterium (assembly GCA_963921345.3). Lineage (GTDB taxonomy): Bacteria > Pseudomonadota > Alphaproteobacteria > Rhizobiales > Rhizobiaceae > Hoeflea_A. The sequence continues at coordinate 217,754 of CAWUFE020000001.1, forward strand.
GTTGATACCCACGGCCCGCGCTCCCGGAGCGGGCGGACAGGAGAACTCTATCCATGGCAACGTCATTGCTCATGCCGAAAGCCACCGCCGTCTGGCTGGTCGACAACACGGCGCTCACCTTCGAACAGATCGCGCAGTTCTGCAAACTGCATACGCTGGAGGTCAAGGCCATCGCCGACGGCGAGTCGGCGCAGGGCATCAAGGGCCTCGATCCGATCCAGACGGGCCAGCTGTCGCGCGACGAAATCGCCAAGGGCGAAGGCGATCCGAACCACAAGCTGAAACTGTCGAACCCCAAGGTTCACGTGCCGGAGCTGAAGCGCAAGGGACCGCGCTATACGCCGGTGTCGAAGCGGCAGGACCGGCCGAACGCCATTCTGTGGCTGGTGCGCAACCATCCGGAACTGCGCGACGCGCAGATCTCGCGGCTGGTCGGAACCACCAAGTCGACCATCGAGCAGATCCGCGAACGCACCCACTGGAACTCCGCCAACCTGACGCCGCTGGATCCGGTGACGCTGGGGCTGTGCACCCAGATCGATCTCGACATCGAAGTCGAAAAGGCCGCCAAGGACCGTCCGGGAGACGTGATCCAGCGCGAGGACGAGACCTTGCTGCCGGCCAAGGAGACCGAAGGGTTCTCACTCGACATGACCCCGCCGCCGGCGCCGAAGAAGGAAGAGGACGAGATCGACGCCGACGCCGTCTTCGCCAAGCTGAAATCGCTGAAGGCAGAGAACGAAGACGAACCGGAAGATCCGCAACCGTAAGCGTCCGGTCGGTTCAGGAAATTGAAAGGGCCGCATCGCCGATTGGCGATGCGGCCCTTGCCGTTTGATGATGGTGCGATGCCGTCGGGCGTCAGTTTTTCTCCACCAGGCGGTAGAAGACGAAATCGGACGTCGCGCCGTTCACATAGCCGGTGACATCCGGGTCCATCGCCACCTGATAAGTCGCCTGGAACATGATGACGATGGGCGAATCGGCCTGCACCCGCGACTGCAGTTCCCGGTACATGTCGTTGCGCTTCTCGGGATCGGTCTCGGTCAGCGCGCTGGTGGTCATGTCGTTGAGTTCCTGCGGAACCGCCCAGGCGTTGCGCCAGGTGGTGGTCGCCGTGTAGTTGCCGTCGGAATTGTCGGAATTGTAGGCGAAGGCCTTGGCGTTCGAATGCGGGTCCATGAAGTCGGGGCCCCAGTAGAGCAGCATCGCCTCATGGCTGCGGTCACGATACTTGGTGATCACCTGGCCGCCGGTTCCGGGAAGAATCTCGAAATTGATGCCGGCATCGGCGAAGCTCGCCTGCAGCGACTGCGCCATGTCGGTGAACGGCGCCGCATTGATCACGTCAAGGGTGACGGTGATCGGTGTCTGGATCCCGGCGTCGGCGAGAATCGCCTTGGCTTTTGCCGGATCGTAGGAATAGGGCGTTTCGTCATAGGAGCCGGGGAAACCCTTGGGCCAGAAGGCCTGGTGGACGTCCATCTGGCCGGCGACGATGGTGTCGGTCATGCCCTTGTAGTCGACCAGGTAGCGGGCCGCTTCCCAGACCGCCGGCGGCGTCAGACTGTCGGTCTTCTGGTTGAAGGACAGGAAATGCACCGCGGCCTGGGGGAAGACTTCCACCTTGAGGTCGCCGGAACCGATCGTGGCGATCTGGTCCGGGGTGAGGTTCTTGGCCATGTCGACGTCGCCGGCCTCGAGCAGCAGCTGCTGGGTGGCGGCTTCCGCCACGTGGCGGATGATGACGCTGTCGACCTTGGGCCCGTCCTTGAAGTAGTCCGGATTGGCGGCGAGCCGCACCAGCTCGGCCGGCCGGTAGGCCTGCAGCGAAAACGGCCCGGTGCCGGCGGAATTGGCGTTGAGCCAGGCATTGCCCATGTCGCCGTCGACTTCATGCTCCATGACGGTCTTCTGGTCGACGACGGAGGCCGGCCGCGACGCCAGCACGTTCATGACGAAGGCCGGCGAAAAGTCGCCGTCGTAGCGAACCGTCACGGTGTTGCCGTCGGAAGTCACCATCTGCTCGACATTTTCCGGTGTCCAGCCGAGCTGCGCCAGGATGAAGGCCGGCGTCAGGTTGAGCTTGATGACGCGGGCGAAGGAATAGACCACGTCCTCGGCCCGCACCGGATTGCCGGAATGGAACTTGGCGCCGTCGCGCATGGTGAACGTGATGGTCTTGTTGTCGGCGTCGATCGACCAGTCGGAGGCGAGGCCCGGCGCCAGCACGGAGGTGTCCTCTGCGTCGTACTGGATGAGCCGGTCATAGATGTTGGTGACCAGTTCACCCGACGTGAATTCATAGGCCTGGGCCGGATCGATGGCGACGATGTCGTCGATATTCTGCGCGATCACCAGGACATTGTCCGGCGTTGCGGCAAGGGCCTGGGCGCCCGCGAGCGGCAGCGCCAGCGCCCCCGCAAGCAGCATGCTTCTGATCATCTTCATGGTCGTCACCTCACTGGTTTTGTTGGAGTTTGGTCGTTGGCCGGGGTCATTTCCGGCAGTCTGGCGGCGCCCTTGCCCTGCAGGACGTTGAGGGTGCCGGTCCACAGGATGCGCGCCGGGGCATCGCCCGGGTTCGACCAGGCGTGCCTGGTCTTGCCGCTGTAGTGAAGGCTGTCGCCGGCGCGCATCTGAAACTGATCGTCGCCGAGCAGCACGGTCGTCGTCCCCTCCAGGATGTAGATGATCTCCTCGCCGTCATGGCTGACGATCTCGGAGACATAGCCGGGCGGAACGTTGAGAACGTAGGAGGAGAGTTCAGCGCCCGGAAAATCGGTGCCGAGGGCCTCGTAGACGATGGACGAATCGTCGAGCGAGAACTGCGCCCGTCCGCTGGCGCGGGTCAGCGAATCGGCCGGCTTCGGTACGCTGATGAAATATTCCACGGCGACATCGAGCGCCCGGGCGATCTGAGCCAGCGTTCCCAGCGACGGGGTCGCGTAGTCTCGTTCGACCTGGCTCAGATAACCGACCGACAGGCCCATGCGATCGCAGGCCGCCTGCAGGGTCAGGCCGAGGGCCTTGCGCCGCTTGCGGATCAGCGGGCCGAGATTGGGAGTGGGTTTTTGTCGGGGCCTGGCCATAATGCTCGGGAATCCGGAAGAGAAAAATTTTTTTGATTTAAGCAAAAACTTTTGAAACTTCCAAGAAAAATATCTATCCCTGATGCCATGGCCACTGCCGCGAAACACCAGACCGTCACCACCGCAGCCGCTCCGTCCGCGGATGCGTTCTCGCGGCTCAAGGGCGTCGCCGGGTTTCTGCTGATCGTGTCGCTGACCTTCCTCGGCCTGCTGGCGATCACCTTCTTCATCGGCCGCGTCGTTCCCATCGATCCGGTGCTGGCTGTCGTCGGCGACCGGGCGACACAGGAGCAGTACGACGCGGCCAAGACAGCGATGGGGCTCGACCGGCCTTTGATCGTGCAGTTCGCCAGCTATGTCGGCGATGTGCTGCAGGGCGATCTCGGCAAATCCGTCTCGACCAACCGGCTGGTGGTCGATGATCTGGCGCGGGTGTTCCCGGCTACCCTGGAAATGGCGACGATGGGCATCATCATCGGTGTCTGCCTCGGCGTGCCCATGGGCGTGTGGGCGGCGGCGCGGCAGGGCAGCTGGATCGACCACGGCATCCGGGTGCTGGCGCTGCTCGGCTATTCGGTCCCGGCCTTCTGGCTCGGGCTGGTCGGGCTGGCGGTGTTCTATGCCGGGCTTGGATGGGTTGCCGGCCCGGGCCGCCTCGACGTTTTCTATGACGGGCTGGTAGCGCCGGTGACCGGACTGCTGCTGGTCGACAGCTTGATCGCCGGCGATACCGACGTGTTCAAGAACGCCTTGAGCCACCTGCTGCTGCCGGCGTCCATCCTCGGCTTTTTCAGCCTCGCCTACATCGCCCGCATGACCCGCTCCTTCATGCTCGACCAGCTGGGGCAGGAATATGTCACCACCGCCCGGGTCAAGGGCCTGTCGGAATGGCGGGTGATCTGGATCCACGCCTTCCGGCCGATCCGCATTCCGCTGATCACCGTCATCGGGCTTTCCTATGCCGGCCTGCTGGAAGGCTCGGTGATGATCGAGACCGTGTTTTCCTGGCCGGGCATCGGCAACTATCTGACCGTCGCCCTGCTCAATGCGGACATGAACGCGGTGCTCGGCGCGACGCTGGTCATCGGATCGGTGTTCATCCTCATCAACAAGATATCGGACGTGCTCTACCGCGTCCTCGATCCGAGGAGCCGCTGATGTTCAACCGCGCCTGGTTCCTCGACGAGTCTCCCGCTTCCGGCTTCCAGGCCGGCGCCGGCCGGGCCTACCGCATGGCCGGCATGTTCCTGCGCAATCCGCTGGCGGTGCTGGGCGCGCTGATCGTGCTGGCGCTGATCCTGACGGCGGCCTTCGCGCCGCTGATCGCGCCGCAGAGCCCGGTCGGCCAGAACCTCGACGCACGGCTCCTGCCGCCGTCTTCGGCCCACTGGATGGGCACGGACGAGCTCGGCCGCGACATCTTTTCGCGCGTCGTCTACGGTTCGCGCATCACCCTGACCATCGTCGCGCTGGTGGCGGTCATTTCGGCGCCGCTCGGCCTGCTGATCGGCGCCGTGTCGGGTTATTTCGGCGGCTGGGTGGACCGGATCCTGATGGGGCTCACGGACGTGTTCCTGTCGATGCCGAAGCTGATCCTGGCGCTGGCCTTTGTCGCGGCGCTGGGGCCGGGTGTCGAAAACGCCATCATCGCCATCGCCATCACCGCCTGGCCGGCCTATGCCCGGATCGCCCGGGCCGAGACGCTGACCTTCCGCAACTCCGAATTCATCGCCGCCACCCAGCTCATCGGCGCCTCGAGCGCCCGCGTCATCATTCGCCACGTGCTGCCGCTGTGCACCTCGTCGATGATCGTCCGGGTCACGCTCGACATGGCCGGCATCATCCTGACGGCCGCCGGCCTCGGCTTTCTCGGTCTCGGCGCCCAGCCGCCGCTGCCCGAATGGGGCGCCATGATCTCGCGCGGCCGCACCTTCATCCTCGACCAGTGGTGGGTTGCGACCATGCCCGGCTTCGCCATCATCATCGTCTCGCTCGGCTTCTGCTTCCTCGGCGACGGATTGCGCGACGTGCTCGATCCGAAACAGGGTAAATGACGATGGATGCGCCGCTGCTCGACATCGAGGACCTCAAGGTGCGGTTTCCCGCGCCCGACGGCCATGTCGACGTGGTCAAGGGAACGTCCTTTACCCTTGGCCGCGAGCGGCTGGCCATTGTCGGCGAAAGCGGCTCGGGCAAATCGATGACCGGGCGCGCCATCCTGCGGCTGATCCGGCCGCCTGGGCAAATCCTGGCGCGGCGGCTTCGTTTCGACGGCGACGACTTGCTGGCCGCCTCGGCGCGGCGCATGCGGCAGCTGCGCGGCGCTCGGATCTCGATGGTCATGCAGGATCCGAAATTCTCGCTCAACCCGGTGATGACCATCGGCGCGCAGATCTCGGAGGCGCTCTGGGCGCATGAAAAACTGTCGCGGCGGGCGATCCAGGCGCGGGTGATCGAGATGCTCGACGCGGTGCAGATCAACGATCCGCAGCGGGTCGCAACGCTCTATCCGCACCAGGTGTCGGGCGGCATGGGCCAGCGGGTGATGATCGCCATGATGCTGATCCCGCGGCCCGACGTGCTGATCGCCGACGAACCGACCAGCGCGCTCGATGTTTCGGTGCAGGCGCAAGTGCTCGACCTGATCGACACGCTGGTGCGCGACAACGGCATGGGGCTGATCCTCATCAGCCACGACCTCAACCTGGTGTCGCGCTATTGCGACCGGGTGCTGGTGATGCGTTCCGGCGAAGTGGTCGAGGAATGCGATGCCGATGCTCTGCATGCGGCGACGCATCCCTATACGCGCGGCCTGCTCGCCTCGATCCCGCGCATGCACGAGACGCGCGACGAACTGCCGGTTCTCGACCGCAGCGACCGGGAGGCGACATGACCGCGATCGCGCTGCAAAATGTCGAGATCCGCTACGGCCCCACCCCGGTGGCGTTCGACATCAACATCGCCGTTGCGGAAGGCGAGAGCTTTGCCCTGGTGGGGGAAAGCGGCTCCGGCAAGTCGACGATCCTGAAGGCCATCGCCGGGCTTGTGAACGACTGGAGCGGGAAGATCACGGTGCTCGGTTCGGCGCGCAGTCACCGGATCGAAAAGGCCTTCGCGCGCAACTGCCAGATGGTGTTTCAGGATCCTTACGGATCGCTGCATCCGCGCAAGACGGTCGATACGGTGCTGAGCGAGCCGCTGCGGGTGCACGGCCTACCGAACCGGGACGAGCGCGTCGCCTCGGTTCTCGCCGCCGTTGGTCTCGACCGGCGGTTTCGCTACCGCTATCCGCACCAGCTGTCGGGCGGGCAGCGGCAGCGGGTGGCGATCGCCCGGGCGCTGGTGCTGGAGCCGAAGGTGATGCTGCTCGACGAGCCGACCAGCGCGCTCGACGTGTCGGTCCAGGCGGAGATCCTCAACCTGCTCAAGGCGCTGCGGCGCGACCGGGGCCTGACCTATCTGCTGGTCACCCACAATCTGCCGGTCGTGTCGTTCATGTGCGACCGGATGGCGATCATGCGGCACGGGCGCATCGTCGAAACGGCGGCCGCCGAAACCCTGCACACCGGCGCGTTTCAGGACGGCTACGCACGGGAACTCTACCTGGCAAGTCTCGGTCACGGAGAAAACGAGGACATGGAATGAACCAAGCTTTTGAAGACCTCGCGACCTTCCAGCGGTCGCTGGCTGCGGCGACATCGCCGGAAGACGCCTATGACGCGCTGCGGGTGCTCGGCGAGGCCCGCGTCGGCGCCAGACTGTTCACCGTCATGACGGTCGACATGGGAGCCGGCCTGGTGCGCCGTGCCTATACCAGCGACCCGCAAAACTATCCCGCCACCGGAACCAAGCCGATCGAACGCAACGCCTTCTTCGATGTCGTCTTCGGCAAACGGCAGATTTTTGTCGCCAACACGATCGAGGAGATCGCAACGGTCTTCGGCGATCACGAACTGATCGCCTCGCTCGGCTGCGCCTCCGTCGTCAACCTGCCGGTGATCGTCGCCGACGAGCTCGTCGCCACGATCAACCTGCTGCACGAGGCCGGCTACTACACCGAGGACCGGGTCGAGACGCTGGCGGCAACGCTGCCGGTTCCGGCACTCGCGTCGCTGGCCGTCGCCAACAGTCACTGGCTGAACGGAGCGGGTGTTGGGCAGCGGGCGAGCTGAGAACAGTTGGTGAAAGGGCTTATTTTTGCCCGTAGCGACGGAGTACCGCCTCGACTTCTTCCTCGGTCGCCATGACCGGGTTCGGATCAGCCAGCCGGCGACGTACTTCTTCGCGCTGTTCTTCGGTCAGGCGCAAACGCCGGTTGTCGGGTGCCGAGGTCTCAGGGACCATGTTGATCGGGGGCTTTGTCATGAGCCGATTGTACTGGAGACGGTTGGCCTGACAAGCCACAGTTGCAAAAGCCGACCCCGATCCGATGGCGCTTGACTCCTGCCGGGCTTTTTGGAATCAATATGAGAACAAAACAGGAACAGATGGATCAATCATGCAGGGCAATCGGGCGCGGCAGACCATGCTGGCGTTGCAGGATGCCGTCGCGCGTATCGACAGACGCCATGCCGCCTTTGCGCCGGCCGCCAGCCTTCAGGGCGACGGCGACGGGCTGTTGCGGTTCGGCATCGAGGCGATGGACGGCGTCTTCGACGACGGCTTTCCGCTGCACGCCCTGCACGAGGTGCGCTGTTCGCCGACGCGCGACATCGGCGCCGCCAGCGGTTTCCTCGCCGGCCTGCTGACCGCCGCCTCGGTGCGCCGGCCGGGGCGCATCGCCTGGATCCGCGACCCGGCCTGCGCGGTCGATTGCGGGCAGCTCTTTCCGGCCGGGCTGGCGATGTTCGGGCTCGACCCGGCGCGGCTTCTGATGGTGCGGCCGGCGGACCTGAAGACGGCCCTGTGGGCGGGCGACGAGGCGGCCAAGTGCAAGGACCTTTCGGCTGTGGTCCTGCAGGTCAAGGGCAATCCGGCGCGCTTCGACATGACGGCGACGCGGCGGCTGATGCTGAAGGCCCAGGGCAACGGCCTGTTCGTCGCCATCCTGCGCCAGGGGGGCGAGGAAGAGGCGAACGGCGTGGCGACCCGCTGGCATGTGCAGGCGCGGCCGTCGGCGCCCGATCCCGATCTCGAAACCGGCATAGGACCGCTGCGGCTCGGTCTCGTGCTTGAACGCAACCGCAATGGACGGACGGGGCATTGGACCATTGCATGGAACCAGCAAGGACAACAGTTCGAGCATGTCCCAGAGGATCATGTCGATCGCCCTGCCGCATCTGCCGACCGACCGGATGGCACGCCGCAAATGGGGCAGGTCATGGCGTTCAAACGGGCGTCCTGACGCACCGCCGCTGGCCGCCATGGCCAGGATCAAGAACGCCATGCGGCTCGTCTCCATCGACGGCACCGGCTTCCGGGCCGGCCTGCGCGTCGGCCAGACGCTGAGCGACGCGCGGGCGCTGATACCCGATCTCGACAGTTTCGATCACGACCCGGAGGCCGACGCGGCGCTGGCCGAGGCTATCGCCGGCTGGTGCGACCGCTACACGCCGCTGGTGGCGCTGGAAGAGCCGGCCGAAGAGATCGCCGGGTCCTGCGCCGGCCTGTTTCTCGACATTTCCGGCTGCGCCCATCTGTTCGGCGGCGAAAAGGCCATGCTCGACGACGTCGTCGGCCGGCTCAATTCAGGCGGCTTCCTTGCCTCGGCGGCGATCGCCGACACGCCGGGTGCGGCCTGGGCCTTTGCCCGCTACGGCAAGCACCGGGTGGTGGCGCCGGGCGAGCACAGCGCCGCGCTGCTCGACCTGCCGCTTGCCGGCCTGCGTCTCGAATCAGATCTGCTCGACATGCTGCGCAAGCTGGGCCTGCGCACCGTCGGCTGCATCGCCGGCCTGCCGCGGGCGCCGCTGGCGGCGCGTTTCGGCAGCACGCTGCTGCGCCGTCTCGACCAGGCGCTGGGACGCGAGGACGAGGCGATCTCGCCGCGCCTGCCGGTGCCCGAACTCACCGCCGAGCGGGTGTTCGCCGAACCGATCGTGCTGGTTGACGATATCGAGCGCACCGCCGCACAGCTCGCCGCCAACCTGCGCAAGGGCCTCGACGAGCGCCAGCTCGGCGCCCGCGAACTCGAACTCAAGCTGTTCCGCGTCGACGGCCATGTGGTGTCGATCCGCGTGCGCTCGGCCAGCCCCGTCTATACGGCGCCGCGCATCACCATGCTGTTTCGCGAGCGCATCGCCGGCTTCCACGAGGACCTCGACGCCGGTTTCGGCTTCGACCTGATCCGGCTCAACATTCTGACGAGCGAAGAGCGGTCGGCCGAACAGGCCGATTTCGCCGCCAATAGCGGCCGCGGCGAGGCCTATGGCAATCTGGTCGACAAGCTGGGGGCGCGGCTCGGCACCGACCGGGTGCAGCATTTCGTCGCCGCCGACACCCATATTCCCGAGCGCAGCTTCGGGTTGCTGCCGGAAGCCGCCGGCCGTGCTGCGCCGGAACCGGACCTGTTGTGGCAGGCGGATGACGTGGCGTCCGCCGGCCCGGTGGTGCTCACCCGCCCGCTGCTGCTGTTCGAGCGGCCGGAGCGGGTCGAGGCGATCGCCGAGGTGCCGGACGGCCCGCCGATCCGCTTTCGCTGGCGCCGGGCTCTCTACCGCATCGCCCGCTCGGAAGGGCCCGAACGCATCGCCTGCGAATGGTGGCGCGACGGCCGCGGCGGTCTGAGCCGCGACTATTTCCGCGTCGAGGACGACCACGGCTACCGCTTCTGGATTTTCCGCCAGGGGCTGTTCGAGCGCGAGACCCGCCACCCGGCCTGGTTCATGCACGGGATGTTCGCATGACCGAAACGTTCCCCGACGGCGGCTATGTCGAGCTCGCCGCCACCAGCAATTTTTCCTTCCTGCGCGGCGCCTCGCATCCCGAGGAGCTGGTCAACGAGGCAGCGCGGCTCGGGCTTGCCGGCATCAGCGTCACCGACCGCAATTCGCTTGCCGGCGTGGTGCGGGCGCATATGGCGGCGAAGGAAGTCGGGCTGGCCTTCGCCCCGGGCTGCCGGCTGGTCTTCGCCGACGGCACACCCGACATTCTCGTCTGGCCGCGCGACCGCCTCGCCTATGGACGGCTGTGCGAACTCTTGACGGCCGGCAAGCGGCGGGCGCCCAAGGGCGAATGCCATATCGGGCTCGACGACCTGATCGAACATGGCGAGGGGCTGATCATGGCGGTGGTTCTGCCGCCGGCGCTGCCGCTCGCCGAACCGGCCTGCCTGGCGCGGCTGGCGGAGCGCTTTGCCGGCCAGGTCTATCTCGCCGCCGCCTGGCGCTATGCGGCGGTCGACCAGCGCTTCCTGGCCCTGATCGAACGGCTGGCCAGGCGTCTCGGCCTGCCGCTGATCGCCATTGGCGACGTGCTCTATCACGAGCCCGGACGACGCTTCCTGCAGGACGTGGTGACCTGCATACGCGAGCATCTGGTGCTGCGCACCGCCGGCCGCGAGCTCGAACCCAATGCCGAACGGCACCTGCGCTCGGCCGCCGAGATGCAGCGCCTGTTCAAGGGCTACGAGCGCGCCGTCAGCGAAACCGGCCGGCTGCTTTCGCGGCTCGGTTTCTCCATGGACATGCTGCGCTACCAATACCCGGAGGAGCCGACCGGCAGCGAGCTGCCGCCGCAGGAGACGCTGGAACGGTTGACGCGGGAGGGCCTTGCAAGCCGTTACCCGGACGGTGCGCCGGCCAAGGTGCTCGACGCCACCCGCCACGAGCTGGCGCTCATCCGCAAGCTCGAATACGCGCCCTATTTCCTGACGGTCTATGACATCGTGCGCTTCGCCCGCAGCCGGGAAATCCTCTGCCAGGGGCGCGGATCGGCGGCCAATTCGGCCGTCTGCTACTGCCTCGGCATCACCGAGGTGGATCCGGAAAAGGTCGACCTGCTGTTCGAGCGTTTCATTTCCGAGGAGCGCAACGAGCCGCCCGACATCGATGTCGATTTCGAGCACGAGCGGCGCGAGGAGGTCATCCAGTATATCTACGAAAAATACGGCCGCGAGCGGGCCGGCCTCGCCGCCACGGTGATCACCTACCGGTCGCGTTCGGCACTGCGCGAGGTGGGCAAGGTGTTCGAGCTGTCGGACGACGTGATCACCGCCATCTCCGGCACCCGCTGGGGCGCCTCGACGGCGCAGCTCGAGGCCGAGGACGCCAGGCGCGCCGGGCTCGATCCGGACGACAGGTATCTGATGCAGATTCTCGACCTGGCGTCGCAGATCATCGGTTTCCCGCGCCACCTGTCGCAGCATGTCGGCGGCTTCGTCATCACCCGCGACCGGCTGAGCTCGGTGGTGCCGATCGAGAATGCCGCCATGGAAGACCGCACGGTGGTCGAGTGGGACAAGGACGACCTGGAATGCCTCGGTATCCTCAAGGTCGACGTGCTCGCCCTCGGCATGCTGAGTTGCATCCGCAAGGCGTTCGAATTTCTCGAAAAGCATTACGGCCGCAGCGAAACCCTGGCCTCGCTGGAGGACGGCGACGAGAATGTCTACGACATGATCTGCCGGGCCGATACGATCGGCGTCTTCCAGATCGAAAGCCGCGCCCAGATGTCGATGCTGCCGCGGTTGCGGCCGCGCAGCTATTACGACCTGGTGATCGAGGTGGCGATCGTGCGGCCCGGGCCGATCCAGGGCGACATGGTGCATCCCTATCTCAGGCGGCGCCAGGGCAAGGAGCCGGTCACCTATCCCAAGGAGGAGCTGAAGGAGGTGCTGCAGAAGACGCTGGGCGGGCCGCTGTTCCAGGAACAGGCGATGAATATCGCCATCGTCGCCGCCAATTTCGCCCCCGGCGAGGCCGACAAGTTGCGCCGCGCCATGGCCACCTTCCGCCGCGTCGGCACCATCCATTCCTTCCGCGTCAAGATGGTCGAGGGCATGGTCGCCAACGGCTACGAGCGGGAGTTCGCCGAACATTGCTTCAGCCAGATCGAGGGGTTCGGCGAATACGGCTTTCCGGAAAGCCACGCGGCGAGCTTCGCGCTGCTGGTCTACGTCTCCTGCTGGCTGAAATGCTACTACCCGGACGCCTTCTGCGCCGCCATCCTCAACTCCCAGCCGATGGGCTTTTATGCCCCGGCGCAGCTGATCCGCGACGCCCGAGAGCACGGCGTCGAGGTGCGGCCGGTCGACGTCAACCTGTCCGACTGGTACTCGCATCTGGAGCCCTGCGCGCCGGACGGCAGCACCACGGCTGCCATTTCGCCGCGCCATGCCAGCATGGCCGGCATCATGAAGAACACCCATGCGGTGCGGCTCGGTTTCCACCGCATCAAGGGGTTCGGCGAAGAGGATGCCGAACGGCTGACGGACACCCGCGGCGCCGGCTATGACAGCGTGCGCGACCTGTGGATGCGCTCCGGCCTGTCGCGCCGGGCGATGGAAAAGCTGGCCGAGGCCGATGCCTTCCAGTCGATCGGCCTGTCGCGCCGCGATGCGCTGTGGGCGGTGCGCGCGCTCGACCCGCTGGGGGCCGCCGAAAGGTTGCCGCTGTTTGCCGTCGCCGGCCAGAAGAGCCTGCAGCGGGAGCCGGATATCAGCCTGCCGCCGATGCCGCTCGGCGAACAGGTGATCAACGACTATCGCAGCCTGTCCTTTTCGCTGAAGGCCCATCCGGTGTCCTTCGTGCGCGACAGGCTGATCGCGGCCGGCTATCGGCAGAACCTCTCGCTACCGGACTGCCGGGCCGGCCGCTTCGTCTCCGTCGCCGGGCTGGTGCTGGTGCGCCAACGACCGGGCTCGGCCAAGGGCGTGGTGTTCGAGACGCTGGAGGACGAGACCGGAGTCGCCAACATCATCGTCTGGCCGAAAGTGTTCGAGCGCTACCGCACGGTGGTGATCGGCAGCCGCTTCATCGGTGTGCGCGGGCCGCTGCAGTCGCAGGACGGGGTCATCCATGTGGTCGCCCGGCAGATGACCGACCTGACGCCGTTGCTGTCTGGCCTGTCGGACATCGACGCGCCGATCGACGGCCTCGCTCGCGCCGACGAGGTGCGCCGCCAGCCGATCCCGCCGGAGGAGCGGCAGAAGGCGGCACGCATCCACCAGATGGTGATCGAGGCGCCGCAACGCCGCAGCACCCCCAACATCCATGCCATGGCCACGCGCGGCGTCTTGCCCAAGGGACGGAATTTCCACTAGAGCGGGATGAGTTTTGTCAGAATCATTTTTGTGATTCCCAATCTTCTGCAAATCAGATTCAAAGTCCTGGCTGGATAGGAGGCCAGTATGGATGGCGAGACCTTATTCGATGGATCTGCGGGAGCGTGTTGTGTTTGCGGTTGAGCGCGACGGCCTTTCACGTCGCCAAGCGGCGGAGCGTTTCGGTGTTGGCGTCAAGACAGCGATCGACTGGGTGCAGCGCTACCGCGAGACGGGAAGCGTGGCCCCTGGCAAGATGGGTGGTCATCGCCCGAAGGAGCTTTCGGGCCCATGGCGTGACTGGATGATCGCCCGTTGCACAGGGCAGGACTTCACGCTGCGCGGCCTCGTCGCCGAACTGGGCGACCTGGGCCTGAAGGTCGACTACCGCTCGGTGTGGGAGTTCGTCCACGCCGAGGGGCTCAGTCATAAAAAAAGACGCTGAATGCGAGCGAACAAGATCGCCCCGATGTGGCTCGACGACGGGCGCAATGGATCAAGTATCGCGGCGGCATCGATCCCCACCGTCTGGTCTTTATCGACGAAACCTGGACCAAGACCAACATGGTGCCTCTGCACGGTTGGGCGCCATGCGGCGAACGGCTCAGGGCCAAGGCACCGCACGGCCGCTGGCGGACCATGACCTTCCTGGCAGCCTTGCGCTCAGACCGTGTCGAGGCGCCGTGGCTCATCGACGGACCTATCAACGGTGAGCGCTTCCGCATCTATGTCGAGAAGGTCCTTGTCCCGACACTCAAGCCCGGCGACGTCGTCATTATGGACAATCTCGGTTCGCACAAGGGCAAGGCCGTGCGAAAGGCTATACGGGCGGTCGGGGCAAAGCTCCTCTTCCTGCCCAAATACTCACCAGACTTGAACCCGATCGAACAGCTCTTCTCAAAGCTCAAACACTGGCTGCGCAAGGCTGAAGCCCGAAGTTTCGATGCGGTCTCCTGCGCAATCGCGACTATCCTGGGGGCGGTCACCCATCAGGAGTGCGAAAACTACTTCCAAAACGCAGGCTACGGACAAACCTGAATTCATCCCGCTCTAGTTCGAAAAGCCATCCGTGGAACCCGCGCTATCCGTCTCGTCCTGGCTCGTCCGGATTGCTGGAGAAAAGTGCGATCTTGTTGCCTTGAGGATCGCGCAGGTAGCCAACATAGAATCGAGGCCCATAATTCGCACGAAAGCCCGGCGGGCCCTCGTCGGAACCGCCTCCGGAAAGCGCGGCGGCGTGGAGATCACGAACCTGCTTCTGGTTGCGTGCCTCGAATGCGACCATGGAACCGTTGCCAGCCGAGGCCGGACGTCCATCGAAGGTTGGCTTGACGTAGAATTCAGGCAGAACGGGAAACTGGCCCGGTTGTGCGGGCAGCGCGTAACTGAGTCCCTCGGGCCCCTCTTCCAGGTCGTAACCAAGGGCTGGCAGGAACGCGGAGTAGAACCGTTTCGCGCTCGCGATGTCATCCGCACCGACTGTGACGTAGGCAATCATGTTTCGTGTTTCTTTCCGGCAGTTCGGTCATTCAAGGGAGATGACTGCCTCATTGGCTGGGGCAGATCCGCGAAGGCGCGGTTGGAACGCAAGCCTATCGTTCGTTCTGAGGCAACCCGTCTGCGATGTCATAGTAATCGCTCTTTTCCGAAACGAAGATGTGACGCGCAAGGGATGTTCCGGTGGGATCATCGAAGCAACCCATCGCGATGGCTGTCCAGTCGTGAAAAACCGGGTCCCAGAACAGGGTCGATCCACAGGTGCTGCAGAACCCGCGCCGCACCTTTTCCGAGGAGCGATACCAGCGCACCGCCTCCTCTCCCTCGATCCGCACCCGGCTGCGGGGGACGTCGATAGAGGCCTCATAATGTCCGGTCTGTTTGCGGCAGGCCACGCAGTGACAGGCTGTGGGCTGCGGCAGGTCACCTTCGACCACGATCCGCACGGCCCCGCAGAGACATGAGCCCTTATGCATCGGCCGTCTCCCGTTGCGGCGTCGCGGCGCCCGCTCGACGCCGAGCCCCGAGGATCTTGATCAAAGCCTTCGCCTCAGCAGGGGGTTCCTGCTCAATTCGGCGGTAGTCCGATCCGTCCGGGCGTCGGCAGAGGAGCCCGCACGAGATCATTGTACGTCGCAGAGTGGCTGGGTCTTTGAAGAGATGTTCATCGGACAGTCGGTCGTTTACTTCGCGCTCGGGCATGGTCAGTCCAGCGGGCAGTGTGGCCCACACCGCCCAAAGGGCGAGCGTTTGCACAGCGCGCTTCGAAGGCCATTGACGAAGCCGTCCGGCCGCATCGAACTGGCGTAACGTGCGCTCTACCGCACGCGCATCCGCGGGTTTTTCGTCGTCGGCTCGGTCCAGCCGGCGCATCGCTGCCTGGGCTGAACGCATGTGCTGGACGTTCTGAAATCCGGCGGCGCGGGCCAGCATGTTCATCAGTGTCAGGTGAGAGGGGCTGTCGCCGCCGAGCTGTCGGGACAGGGCGCGAGAGAACGTCGTGAGGTCGTCCACCCGAAGCCGCAAAGGGTTCTTGGCCATGATGCATCCATGTCAGGCGCCATGCTGGGTCGTCGGTCGCTGGCTTGACGACGCGGCGCCGGGTTGGGTGCGGAGCCATGTGGTCGTTTGGCAGGTTTAGCACTCTTCAAGGAGCAGCGACGCCTCGGTGTCTGCCGACCGTGAACGCTCGATAGCAGGAATTTTGCATGCGGCCAAGTCGCGCTATGCGATCCGCAAGCGACTTGAAGAACAAGCGGACGATCCAGCCGGAAAAGCGCTGGAAAGCGGCGTGCATCCAGCGCATGGTGGCGGAGGCTTCGCGGATTCTCCAAAATCCATGCCATAGCCATACGCGGAATTTCGATTGAATGATTGTGCGATGACCTCTGCCGACCTTTACCACGCATGGCAATTCGAGACCGGCGCCGATGCGACCGCGACGGTGTATCCCGACGGTTGCCGCGATGTTCTCGTGATCACCGGCACGCAGGGCGAGAGCAAGCTCAGGCTGACCGACTGGGATTTTCAGCCCCGGCAGGTCGTGCTTAGCGCCGGCACCCGGATCGCCGGCTACCGCTTGCGTCCCGGGACCTCGATATCGGCGCAAGCGGTCGATGCCATGGTTGTCGGCGCCGACAGTCCGGAGGAGTGGATCGAGGCCCATGCGGTCACCAGCGACGAGGCGATCGACGCGCTGCTCGAGCCGGGCTCGACCGTGCACGGTGCGGCGAGAGCCGTCGGCGTGACCGTGAGGACGCTGCAGCGCCGGTTCCACGACCTCTCCCTGCCCTCGCCCGAGTTCTGGCGCCTGCTCGGACGGGCGCGCCGCGCCGCGTCGATGCTGCCCTGCCGGGTGCCGCTCGCCGACATCGCCTTCGAAAACGGCTATAGCGACCAGGCCCACATGACCCGCGAATTCGCGCGCTGGTTCGGACGGACTCCCGCCGATCTGCGACGGGACGTGGCGCTGCTCGCCGACATTTCTCAGCCGGCGCTCGGCAACTGGACGGGCGAGCAGATCTCGATGAGATAGCCGTTGGGATCGCTCACATAGGAAGTGGTCTGACCCCACGGCTCGTCGCGCACGTCCTGGACGAGCGCGGCGCCGGCTTCCACCGCCCTCGCAAGAGCCGTCGAGACATCTTCGGTCTCGAAGGCGATTTCGAAGACCGGGGCTCCCGCCCGCGGTTTTTCCGGGTTCTTGCCCAACTGCCGCATCAGAGCGGTCGAGGAAAAGGCAAGCCGGGTGTCGCCCGTCGCCAGCTCGCCATAGTCGCCGCTTTCGTGCAGAAAACGCTTGTCCAGGCCGAAGGCGCGCTGGAAGAAATCAAGCGAGGCGGCAACGTCGTCGACATAGAGGATCGTGTATCTGAAGTGCATCGGGGTGTTCCTGTCCGGTTGAAGGTCATCGCGTGGCGCCGATCCTGTACGCGGGCTTCGCGCGCGTCTTGAAGGATCGCGACAATCGGCGCCGTGTCACATGACCGGACAGTCCGCGCCGGGGTCTCTCACTCTTCGGTCAGCTTGTGGCTGTCCGCCGATGTCAGGTCGAGACCATAGGCCTTGCGCATCTGTTCGATGAACTCGAGCGAGTCCTTCTCGAAGGGCGACTTTCCCTCGAAGCTGTAGAGGACGATGCCCTCGATCAGGTCGCCCAGCCCCATTTCGTGGCGGGCGGCAAGCGCCTTCAGCACCTGGAGGACACGCTTTTCGATGCGCACACCCGTCTGCACGCGTTCGATCTTCTTTCTTGCTTCCGACATGCCGCGGCTCCTCCTGGTCAATCTGTACAACGGTAGCGTCGCTCCGAAAGCAAGTCCATGGGGGAGAGTATCCCTACCTTGACAAAACGGTACATTGGTACCATATATGCGAAACGAAATCGCAGGGAGCCGTTGAGTTTGACGGAAGGGTCCCTGTCAGACGTTCTCCAAACCGAAGACGGGAGATCGATCGCCATGAGCACGGACTACGCAAGAATGACCGACGACTTCGAAAGATACGAAGTGGATGCCGGGAATTTCAGCCACGAACACCATGTCGGCGTGGCCTATGAAATGCTGAGCCGGCACAATTTCCTGACCGCCGCCTACCGCTATTCGGACATCATCGACACTGTCGCGACGCGTGTCGGTGCGGGCGACAAGTTCAACACGACGATCACCATCGCCTTCCTCAGCATTATCGCCGAGCGCATGAATGGTGGAGATTTCGACGGAGCGCAGGACTTCATTGCCAAAAACCAGGATCTGCTGACGCAAAACCCGCTGGCGCCGCTCTATTCGCGGGAGCGTATCATGAGCGCCGAGGCGCGCAGGACGTTTCTGCTTCCCGACCTCAAGCCGCTGTCGGCGGCCTGACCGAAACCGGAGAATGGTCATGAAACACGAGATTGTTGAAGGCAGTCCGATCGACCCGGCGCAATTGCGCAAGGCGCTCGGATGACGGGCGGGACATGGGCATGACGGTCAGCTCCGTGAACTCGCTGTCGCTGGAACCGCCGCTCAAGCTGTTCAGCATCAGGAAAGCGGCGCGCAGCCTGCCGGCCTGGCAGGCCGCACAGGGTTTGGCGATCAACGTCCTGGCGCATGATCAGGGCTGGATTTCAGACCGTTTCGCGCGGCCCGCCGACGACCGCTGGAAGAATGTCGCCTTCACCCGCGGCATCGCCGATGCGCCTGTTATCGACGGAGCGGTGGCCGCGTTCGAGTGCGCGCCGCACGCGACCATTTCGACCGGCGATCACATCCTCTTCATCGTCGATGTGCTCAAGGCGAGCGCTCGCCCGGAGGCGGCACCGCTGGTGTTCCATCGCAGCCGATACTGCTCGGTTCGGGATGAGCCCTCGGACTGAACCGGTCACGAGGTGTCGGCGAAGGCCCTGCTCGACACCGATATCGAATTGCCCGACGGATCCTTGGCATTGGCGAATTCGTATCCATCGGCCCGATGAATGGGTCCGAATGCCAATCCGTGCCCGGCCGCCCGACGGCAGAACCCTTCGACATTCTCGACGTCGAATACGAGCTTTATCAGGGCCTGCCCTTCCCTTTGGCCCTTGCCCGCCGGATGGAGCAGAAGCGTTGCCCCGCCGGATGCCGGCTGCAGCTCGACAATCCGGTCGTCCTCCTGCCGATGGGCGGTAAACCCGAAGAGGCCGGAATAGAACGCGATCATCTGCGGGATCTTTTTCGAATAGATCACGATCCGGTTGATCGGAGGTGCCATCGTCGTCTCCAGGTTCTGTTTGCGTCGTGCCCGCCGTTCCCAGCCGACCGGCGTCAACAATATTCCGGCAACAGGATGTCCGGTTTCAAGATCACCTGCGCCTGATTGTCGGAAGCGGTTTCCAGCCTCGCATTGGCCATGCGCATCACCAGTTCGTCGGCCAGCCGGCCGATGGGCGTTCCGATCACCATGGTCAGATAGCCGTCCTCCAGAGACAGTCTCGTTTCGTCGGTCAACGGGTGCGCCACCACCTTGACCGCGCCTGGCTCGACGCTTTCGCGCAGCGCCTGGATGGCGCCTTCGATGCCGCCGCCGGTGACGTAGAGGCCGCGCAGATCTGCGCAGGTCGACAGCGTGTCGAGCACCATCTCGTAGGTGACCTGGCGGGTCTCCAGGTTGAGGCCGGCATCGCGGATATGGAATTGCGGTGCGCGCTCGCGGAAATAGGAGCGCAATCCGCTTTCGCGCTGCTGGTGGGCCTGCCAGAGATTGCCGCCGACGAAAACGGCGATCGTGCCGGGTTCGGCAATGGTGTTGGCGAACAGCCAGCCGGCCAGCCGACCGACGCGGTAATTGTCGAGCCCGATGAAATTGCGGCGTGCGTTCTGGGCGAAGTCGTTGAGCATGGCGAAGGTCGGAATGCCCCGGTCGTCGAGCTCCTCGACGGCGCGGGCGACGGCATTGTGGCTCACCGCCGATGCGGCGACGACGTCCGCGACCCCGGCCATGCTGGCGAGCAGCTCGACATATTCGCGCGGGTTCTGGGTTTCGGCAAAGCGGATCACGGCCGAGCCCCGGACCAGCGGGCAAGCCTCCACCGCGGCTTTCAGAGCCTCCGAGAGTTCCCGGTAAAAGGCCTGCCGTCCCTTCGGCAACACGAACCCGAACCGGACGCGCGGCGTTTCCTTTCGCAGCCGGTACTGGATGACCGGCGTGGCATGGTAGCCCAGCTCGGCCGCCGCCTCGTAGACCCGCTGGGCGTTTTCGCCGCGCACCCTGCGCCGGCCGTTGAGCACCCGGTCGACCGTGGCAATGCCCACGCCGGCGCGGCTGGCGACGTCGCTCATGGTCGGCCGCTTTGTCATTGAGTTTCGCGAGGATAGGTTTCTATCCGACTACTCTATCATTTTGGATGGCTTTTGATAGAAAATTTCGCCCCGGCAGCGACTTTCTCCGACCATCCGCTTAGATTGTCCGGACCTCATTCAAAGCGGGAATTCAACATGACGGCGCGTGACTACAGCCTCCTCGGGGCAGATGCCAAAAAAGCCAAGGAAACCGGACTGGCCGGTGCCACCTGGTACACGACCGAGATCCCGCGCAAGGAGATGAAGAAATTCATGCGCCGCTCCGACGGACCGGCCATCCGCGACACGGCCATCTGGCTGGCCTGCCTCGTCGGTTTCGCCGCGGCCGGCATCGCCCTTTGGCCGTCCTGGTGGTCGGCGCCGTTCTGGCTGGCCTATGGCGTGCTCTACGGCTCTTCGACCGACGCCCGCTGGCACGAATGCGGCCACGGCACGGCCTTCAAGACGCGTTGGATGAACGATGCGGTCTACCAGTTCGCCTGCTTCATGATCATGCGCAATCCGGTGACCTGGAAATACGGCCACGCCCGCCACCACACCGACACGACGATCGTCGGGCGCGATCCGCAGATCGCCTCGCGCCGCCCGCCGAACCTGCTGAAGATGGCGGCCAACATGGTCGGGCTCGTCGACGTGCCGCTGGCGTTCAAATCGATGTTGCAGCTTTCCGCCGGCCACGTGAGCGACGAAGAAAAGGACTACGTACCCGAGGCCGAACGGCCGATGGCGATTCGGGTGGCCCGGATCTGGCTCGCCATCTACGTGGCGACGTTCGCGCTGGCACTCTGGATGCAGTCCATCCTGCCGCTGATGGTGATCGGCCTGCCGCGCCTTTACGGCGCCTGGCATCACGTGATCACCGGCATTCTCCAGCACGCGGCGCTGGCCGACAACGTGCTCGACCACCGGCTGAACAGCCGCACCATTCTGATGAACCCGATCAGCCGATTCGTCTACTGGAACATGAACTATCACATCGAGCATCACATGTTCCCGATGGTGCCCTATCACAAGCTGCCGGCCCTGCACGAGCGGATCAAGCACGACACGCCGGCGCCCAACGCCTCGATCTGGCAGGCGATCGCGGAGACGGTGCCCGTGCAGTTGCGGCAGTTGAAGGACCCCGAGCATTTCCTGCTTAAGGAACTGCCCGCCACCGCCAAGCCGTACAAATGGACGATCGACGGACCGCCGGTGCCGCAGGCGGCGGAGTAGGCCGACCGTCGGCGCCGGCAGCTCTCGTTTTGTGCGATAATCGCCGGACGCAAATCGTCCGGAGAGCGAGCCATGTACATCGCAGGATTCGTCATTCCCGTGCCCGAAGAGAAATTCGAGGCCTATCGCGCCTGGGCACGGAATGCGGCGGCGATTTTCCAGGAGTATGGATGCCTGGAGATCGTCGAGACGTGGGAGGACAATGTCCCCGACGGCAAGCGCACCGACTTTCGCCGCGCGGTCGATGCCAAGCCCGGAGAGAGGATCGTGTTCTCCTGGCAGGTGTGGCCCGACAAGGCGACCGTCGATGCGGCTGAAATCGGCATGCGCGACGACAAGCGCCTTGAGGTTCCGGACGACATTCCGTTCGATGCCGGCCGGCTCATCTATGGCGGCTTCGAGCCGATCCTGACCGTCGGACGCGAGCGATGAAAGCCGACGCCGGGAAGCCGCTCCGGAGGCAGCCGCGACCGCGCTGCGGCGTCAGGTCGCGGACACGATGATGTGAAAGCGCCGCCATATTCGATCCGATTTCCGCCCGATTCGCTCCGGCGCCGACGCCGACCCCATGATTTTTGTGGAAAAAATATACTGGTCGCAAGTTTATGAAGGCCGTTCATTTTTGTTGATTTCGCGCGGTTGCGGCCACCAAAAACGGCTCGCCATTAAGTATGCAAACTGAATCCAAAGCGCATTTGATGAGTCGCCGCCATATTTTGGTGTTACACTGAATCATCGGATCCCTGATTCGGTGATGTTGGGGCAGGCAAAATCACCGGCAGGCTACGCCGCTTTTCAACTTGTTTTGATTCGCCCAGCGTGAGCCCCGGCACCAACTAGGTAGTGAGACAGAAGAAAGCCGTGGGAGGAGGGCGCTAGTACCAGGAAAGGACGACGACGATGGACGTGTTTTCTCTGCAATCCGAGGTTTATGACCGAACCAAGGTGGAAGAGATTACCCTGCAAGACTACCTACTTGCATGTCGCGACGATGCCGGCATGCGTGCTACAGCGGCGGAACGCATGATCGCCGCAATCGGAGAGCCGGAACTGGTCGACACCAGCCAGGACCAGAGGCTGAGCCGAATATTTCTGAACCGAACCATCAAACGCTATCCCGCCTTTGCCGATCTCTACGGCATGGACGAGACCATCGAACGCATTGTCGGTTTCTTCCGCCACGCCTCCCAGGGCCTCGAAGAACGCAAGCAGATCCTCTACCTTCTCGGTCCGGTCGGAGGCGGCAAGTCCACGGTCGCCGAGATCCTCAAGCGGCTGATGGAGCACGAGCCGATCTACGTGCTCAAGGCCGGCGACCAGATCTCGCCGGTGTTCGAATCGCCGATGGGGCTGTTCAATCCGGAACGCATGGGCGACCTGCTCGAGGACAAGTACAACATCCCGAGGCGGCTCCTGACCGGTCTGATCTCGCCCTGGGCCGTCAAGCGGCTCGACGAATTCGAGGGGGACATCTCGAAATTCTCGATTGCCAAGATCTATCCGTCGAAGCTGCGCCAGGTGGGCGTCGCCAAGACCGAGCCCGGCGATGAAAACAACCAGGACGTCTCGTCCCTGGTCGGCAAGCTCGACATCCGCAAGCTCGAACATCTGAGCCAGAACGATCCCGACGCCTACAGCTATTCGGGCGGCCTCAACCGGACCACTCAGGGCCTGCTGGAATTCGTCGAAATGTTCAAGGCGCCGATCAAGGTGCTGCATCCGCTGCTGACCGCGACCCAGGAGGGCTCCTATGTCGGCACCGAGAATATCGGCGCGTTTCCCTATAACGGCATCATCGTCGCCCACTCCAATGAGGCCGAGTGGCAGCAGTTCAAGAACAACCGCAACAACGAGGCCTTCCTCGACCGCATCAGCGTCGTCAAGGTGCCCTACTGCCTGCGGGCTTCCGAGGAAGCGCAGATCTACGGCAAGCTGCTGCGCGAAAGCGCCCTGCGCGAGGCACAGTGCGCGCCGGAAACGCTCGACATCATGTCGCGCTTCAGTGTGCTGACCCGGCTGCACGAGCACGAGAACTCGACGCTGCATTCGAAGATGCGGGTCTATGACGGCGAGACGCTGAAGGACACCGATCCGAAGGCCAAGTCGCTGCAGGAGTATCGCGACGTGGCGGGCGCCGACGAGGGCATGAATGGCACGTCCACGCGATTCGCCTTCAAGGTGCTGTCGGAGACCTTCAACCACGATACCGACGAAATCGCCGCCGATCCGGTGCATCTGATGTATGTGCTCGAACAGGCGATCAAGCGCGAACAGTTCACCGAAGAGGTGGAAGGACGCTACCTGGAATTCCTCAAGGCCGAACTGATGCCGCGCTATGCGGAATTCATCGGCCACGAGATCCAGAAGGCCTATCTGGAATCCTACTCCGACTACGGCCAGAACCTGTTCGACCGCTACATCGCCTATGCCGATGCATGGATCGAGGAGCACGACTACAAGGATCCGGATACCGGGCAGATGTTCGATCGCGAGATCCTCGACCAGGAACTGTCGAAGGTCGAGAAGCCGGCCGGCATTGCCAATCCCAAGGACTTCCGCAACGAGGTGGTGAAGTTCGTGCTGCGGGCGCGTGCCGAGAACCACGGCAAGAACCCCGACTGGCGCAAATACAAGAAGCTGCGCCGGGTGATCGAGAAGCGCATGTTCGGCCAGGTGGAAGACCTGCTGCCGGTTATCAGCTTCGGTGCGAAGCGCGACAAGGAGGCCGATGCCAAGCATCATGAATTCGTCGACCGGATGATCGAGCGCGGCTACACCCGCCGCCAGGTCCGCCGCCTCGTCGAGTGGTACATGCGCGTCAACAAGGCGGGTTAGAGTCTAGTAGCGAGGGGCAAAGCCCTATGGGTCATTTCGTCGATCGCCGCCTCAACCCCAAGGACAAGAGCCTCGGCAACCGGCGGCGGTTCATCAAGCGCGTACGCTCGCATGTCAAGAAGTCGGTCGACGAGGCGGTGCGCAAACGCGGCATCGCCGATGCCGATCGCGGCGAAAACGTCACCGTGCCGGCCGATTCGATCGCCGAACCGACCTTCCGGCACACCAACAAGGCCGGCCGTCGCGACTATGTGACGACCGGCAACAAGTCCTTCAGCACCGGCGACCGCATCAAGAAACCGCCGGCCGGCGGTGGCGGCGGCCGCGGCAAGACCGGCAGCGACCACGGCGACGGCGAGGACGAATTCCTGTTCGTGCTGTCGCGCGACGAGTTCCTCGACCTGTTCTTCGAGGACATGGAACTGCCCAATCTGGTCAAGCGCGGCATCAAGCAGATCCAGCTGAAGCGGCCGCACCGCGCCGGCTTCTCGATCACCGGCTCGCCGGCCAACATCAATCTCGAGCGCACCATGCGCAACTCGCTCGGCAGGCGCCTGGCGCTGAAGCGGCCGAAGGACCAGGAAGTGCGGGCGCTGCGCGAGGAGATTTTCGCTCTGGAGCAGGTGTCGTCGCCGTCGCCCGAGCAGCGCAGGGAACTCAAGCGGCTGCATGAGCTCCTCGAAGAAGCGCTGCGGCGCAAGCGCGTGATCGCCTATATCGATCCGCTGGACGTGCGCTACAACTATTTCGAACAGCGGCCGGAACCGCGCGAACAGGCGGTGATGTTCTGCCTGATGGACGTCTCGGCCTCGATGGGCGAACGCGAGAAGGACCTGGCGAAGCGGTTCTTCGTGCTGCTGCACCTGTTCCTGTCGCGCCGCTACAAATCCATCGACCTTGTCTTCGTGCGCCATACCCACAACGCCCAGGAAGTGGACGAGGAGACCTTCTTCTATGCCACCGAAACCGGCGGCACGGTGGTCTCGACGGCGCTCGAAGAGGCAAAGCGCATCATCACCGAGCGCTACTCCGCGGCCGAATGGAACATCTATATTGCGCAGGCCTCGGACGGCGAGAATTTCTCCGGCGACTCGGAAAAATGCGTGGCGCTGCTCAACGGCGAGCTGATGAAGAACAGTCAGTATTTCGCCTATGTCGAGATCGTCGACGAGGCGGAAGCCGAGTTCCTCAACAGCGAGGAAAACGGCATCGAGCTGTGGCGGCAGTACCGGCGGGTGGCGCGCGAATGGCCGAACTTCGCCATGAAACGCATCGCCAAGCCGGCCGACATCTATCCGGTGTTCCGCGAGCTTTTCGCCAAGAAGACGGCGGGAGGCGCCGATGGCTAAGGCGGCGAAAAAAACGGAACCGCTGTTCGACGGTGCCGACTGGACCTTCGAAACGCTGCGCTCCGTCTACGACGCCATCGAGGATGTGGCGACCAACGACCTGAAGCTCGATTTCTACACCAACCAGATCGAGATCATTTCGTCGGAGCAGATGCTCGACGCCTATTCCTCCATCGGCATGCCGCTGATGTACCGCCACTGGTCCTTCGGCAAGCATTTCGTCACCAACGAGCGCTACTACCGCAAGGGCGCGATGGGGCTGGCCTACGAGATCGTCATCAACTCCGACCCCTGCATCAGCTACTGCATGGAGGAAAACTCCATGCCGATGCAGACGCTGGTGATGGCGCATGCCGCTTTCGGCCACAACCATTTCTTCAAGACCAATCACCTGTTTCAGCAGTGGACCGACGCCGGCGGCATTCTCGACTATCTTGAGTTTGCCCGCGGCTATATCGCCGAATGCGAGGAGATCCATGGGGTTGCCGAGGTCGAGGCGGTGCTGGACGCCGGTCATGCGCTGATGACCAATGGCGTGTTTCGCTATCGCCGGCCGCGGGCGCCGTCCTTGCGCGAGGAACAGCAGCGCCGGGAGGAACGGCAACGCTACGAAGAGCAGACCGTCAACTATCTGTGGAGCACGCTGCCGGGCAACAGCCGGTCGGCCTCGGCCAATGCCGAAGCGATGGAGCGCAAGCGCGAACTGCATCTGCCTGAGGAAAACCTGCTCTATTTCCTCGAGCACTACAGCCCGGCGCTGAAGACCTGGCAACGCGAAGTGCTGCGCATCATTCGCAACATCGCGCAGTATTTCTATCCGCAGAAGCAGACCAAGCTGATGAACGAGGGCTGCGCCAGCTTCGTGCACTTCCACATCGTCAACGCGCTGCACGCCAGGGGCCAGCTGTCGGATGGCGCCTTGCTGGAAATCCTGCACAGCCACACCAATGTGCTGTTCCAGCCGGATTTCGACGACCCGCGCTTTAGCGGCATCAACCCCTATGCGCTGGGTTTCGCCATGATGCAGGACATCAAGCGGATCTGCGAGAACCCGACGCCGGAGGACCGCGAGTGGTTCCCGGAATTCGCCGGCCACAAGGACTGGCGCTCGGTGCTGGCGGAAGCCTGGGCCAACTACCGCGACGAATCCTTCATCCAGCAGTTCCTCAGCCCCTCGGTCATCCGCCGCTTCCGCATGTTCGCCGTCACCGACAAGGCCGACGATCCCTATTACCTGGTGTCGGGCATTCACGACGAGCGCGGCTTCCGCCACGTCCGCGAGGTGCTGGCACAGAATTACGACGTCGCCTCGCAGGAACCGCATGTGCAGGTGGTCGACGTCGATCTGCTCGGCGACCGCAAGCTGATGCTGCAGCACGTCAAGCGCGACGGCGTGCCGCTCGACGCAGAGCAGCGCGACGCCACCCTGAAGCACCTGAAAAAACTCTGGGGCTACGAAGTGGCGCTGGAAGAGGTCGCGGCCTGAGACGACCCCTGCGGATCTTACTCCCGCCGGAGCCTGATGCATCGCTGGGTTCGCGACCTGATAGCCAATATCCGTGATCCGGCGTGCCGGCCTATACCACCGCCGACAGACGTTCGACGATCCACCAGGTCGAGACCAGGGCGATGGCGCTGAGTACGGTCGTGCGTGCCGGCTGGACCGTGGCCAGCGACAGCCGCGACAGTGCGAAGACGATCCCCAGCGTGGCCGCGAGCAGCGCCACCTGGCCGATTTCGATGCCGATGTTGAAGGCCGCGAGCGACAGGACCAGGTTGGGGGAATCGCGGCCCAGAATATCGCCCAGCACGAAGGAGAAGCCGAGCCCGTGCAGCAGGCCGATCAGGGCGAACACCCAGGGCGATCCGGTCTTGCGGAACAATGCCACCACACTGGCATAGAGCACGGATGCGGCGATGCCCGCTTCGACCACCGGGATGAACCAGGGCCAGCTCGGTGTCGCCCCGAGAAAGGTCGCGACCAGCGTGACCGAGTGGCCGACGGTAAAGGCCGTGACCATCCAGAACAGCCGCATGGTCAGCCCGGCGCCCAGGGCGATACAGACCACCAGCAACACGTGATCGGGTCCTTCGACGATGTGCAGGATGCCCTGCCAGACGAACTCCAGGGCGGCATTGAGCCGGCTGCCGTCGATATGCAGCGGTTCCTCCAGCTGGCCGTTGCGGGTGAGTGTGAAGGGTGGCGCGACGCGCGCATCGACGACGACGTTCTCGATGGTCATGTCGTCGCCGAGCAGAAGCACCGGATATCCGGACTGGATCGTGAACGACCCGTTCGGCGAGATGTCCGTGAGCAGGAATTCGGCTTCGATCACCGCGTCGCCGAAAACCGGATCGGCCTGTGCGCCCGGCCTGGCGAGTTCGGCGCGCGCCGCTTCCACCCCGTCGAAATCGGCGTGCGGAGCCGCGGCGATGCGCAGCTTTTCGACCCGCGGATCCAGCGTCCGGCCGTTCTGCTGCCAGACGAGAGCTTCCTCAAGGCGGGTGCGCAGGGCTTTTTCGTCCGACGCGACGGCATCCATCGACAGGCGATAGCGCCGTGCGGTTCCGGTGTCCTCGAAATAGAGAAAGGGCGACTCCAGGCGCCGCCCGGTGATCTGCGAGTCGGAGATGAGGTCGGCGAAAATCAGCGGCACAGGGGCCTGTAGATAGATGCGCAGCGCGTCGCCGTCGCGCTCCAGGACGATGGTGCGGGTGCGCACGTCTTCGGAGAAATGCGCTTGCGCGGGTAAACAGGCCGCCAGCAACAGCAGCAAAAATGTCAGTGTCCGCATGGTTCCATCCCACCCCGTCGATCCGATGCGGGTGTCAGACTAGGTCATGGCAGATGACACTCCGGTGTCCGCTCCATTACAGTTCGATTGCCGGAGCATGACAAGACGGTAAGCCGGTCCGGCGCTACAGGTCGTCCGGCGGCAGCGGCCGGGTGAGGATGAAGACGCTGACGGCCGACAGTACCACCAGCTGAATGACGATGACCCGGGTCGGGGCGCCGAACAGGTAGCTCAGCGCCACGACGGCGACGATGGCCACCATGGCCATCTGCTTGGCGCGGCGCGATATGGCGCCATGCGCCTGCCAGTCGCGGATCGGCGGTCCGAGGCGCGGATGGTTGACCAGCCAGTCGTGCAGGCGCTGCGAGCCGCGGGCGAAGCAATAAGCCGCCAACAGGAGGAACGGCGTGGTCGGCAGCAGCGGCAGCACGATACCGACGATCCCGGCCGCGAGGCTGAGGAAGCCGCCGATGAGCCAGAAGAACCGGATCAGCTGGTGCCGCGTCGCCATGCGGGTGCGCTCTACATGGCCCGCGCGATGTCGCGGATCGTGACGAAGGCCGTCAGCATGTCCTCGCGCTGCATCTCGAACTGGCCGGCGACGAAGCGGATCACCAGCCTGCCGTCATGCAGCGTCTGGGTGAGATAGATGCGGCCATCGTCGTTGATGGCGTCGACCAGCTTGCGGTTGTGCTCGTCGAGGTCGCCGTCGAAGCCCTGCGGCACGTGGCGGAAGGAAAACAGCGACAGCACCGGCGGCGTGGCGATCTCGAAATCCGGCTCGGCCGAGAGCATCTCGGCGAGCTCCTGCGCCCAGGCGACGTGGTTGCGGATGCGGCTGCGCAGGCCGTCGAGGCCGTAGGCGCGCAGCAGGAACCAGAGTTTGAGGGCGCGGAACCGGCGGCCGAGCGGCACCGACCATTCGCTGAAATTGACGAAGCCCTCCTTGCCGTAGGTCTTGAGGTACTCCGGATGGATGGCCAGCGTACGCACCAGGCTTTCCGGGTCACGGACGAAATGGGCCGAACACTCCATCGACGCACCGAGCCATTTGTGCGGATTGAAGACCATGCTGTCGGCGGCCTCGACGCCCTGCCAGAGCGTGCGGAATTCCGGGCAGATCATCGCCGTGCCGGCCCAAGCGGCGTCGACATGGACGTAGAGGTCTTCCTCCGCGCCGATCTTGCAGACGGCAGCGACGTCGTCGGTGGCGCCGGTCGACGTGCCGCCGACGCAGGCAACGATGCCGGCCGGTACCATGCCGGCCTCGCGGTCGGCGCGAATGGCGGCGCGCAGCGCGTCATTGTCGAGCGCCTGGTTTTCGTCCGTTGCGATCTTGACCAGATTGTCCTGGCCGAGCCCGGCAACCCACATGGCCTTGTCGATGGAGCTGTGGGTGCCGGTGGAGGCATAGACGCGCAGCGGCGGCCGGCCGAAGAGGCCGGTCTGGTTGCCGGTCCAGCCGAGCGCCCGCTCGCGCATGGTCAAAATGGCGCATAGCGTCGCCGTCGAGGCGGTATCCTGCAGGGTGCCGCTGAAGCCATCGGGCAGGCCCAGCGCCTGGCGCAGCCAGTCGACCATGCGGACTTCCAGTTCGGTTGCGGCCGGCGAGGTCTGCCACAGCATGCACTGGGCGGCCATGGCGCCGGCGAGCTGCTCTGCGATCATGGCCGCGGGCGCCGCGTTGCTCTGGAAATAGGCGAAAAAGCGCGGGTGCTGCCAATGGGTCATCCCGTCGGGGATGATGCGCTGGAAATCGGCGAAGATCGCTTCCATGTCCTCCGCGGCATCCGGGGGCGAGGCCGGCAGAAGGGCGCCGATATCGCCCGGTTCGACGTGCGGCCGCACCGGGCGGTCGATCAGGGTTTCCAGATAGTCGGCGGACCAGTCGCTGGCGCGGTGCGACCAGTTTCGAAACTCGCTTTTGTCCATTATGGGCCTTTCCGTGAAGTCGGGTTCGAACCTAGAGACTGAACGGGCCCAAATCCAGTTTCATCTCGCGCGCACGTCGAATTGATGACAAAGGGGCTTTGCGGACGCAGCCGGTGATGTTACGAAAGCGCTTTCGGAGCGTGTTCGCAATGTGCCCGTCTCCCGGTAGGTCGGGAAATACCCGCCGGACCGGTTGGCGGATCTGATGGAAATGAAAGCGCAGAAACCACAGTCGAAAGGCACGACATCGCCGTCCACGGCAGCGGTCCCCGTGCGCCTGCGCCATGGCCTGCAACAGCTGCTCGCGTCGATCTATCCGGACCATGATGCGGACCGGCTTTGCCAGGCCGTCATCGACGCCTCTTGGAGCGGCGGTGCCCGACCGCGGCGTCGCGGCCGGCACCTGAGCAAGGCGATCTGGAGCGAACGGGATACCTACGTCATCACCTATGGCGACAGCATCGTCGACGGCGAGCGCCGGCCGCTCGACCTGCTGTCCGATTTTCTCGGCGACCATTTGGCCGGCAGTGTCAGCGGCGTGCACATCCTGCCCTATTTCCCGTTCACCTCGGATGACGGCTTCGCCATCACCGACTACCGTGCGGTGAACGATGCGTTGGGCGACTGGCGGGACGTCGAGCGGATCGCCGGCGCATTCCGGCTGATGTCCGATCTGGTGCTGAACCATGGCTCGGCCGAAAGCCCCTGGTTCGAGGCCTACCGTCAAGGCCGGGCACCCTATGACAGGTTCTTTTTCGAGGCTTCTCCAGACGACGATCTTTCACAAGTCGTAAGGCCGCGCGCCCATCCGCTGCTGCGCCCGGTCGAAACGGCCATGGGGCAACGCCACGTCTGGTGCACCTTCAGCCACGACCAGGTGGATTTCGATTTCTCCAACCCGCAGGTGCTGCTCGAATTCCTGCGCATCATGCGCTTTCACATTGACCGCGGCGTGCGCACCATCCGGCTCGATGCGGTCGCCTTCGTTTGGAAGGAGATCGGCACGTCGTGCATTCATCTGCGCCAGACCCACGAGATCGTGCGGCTGATGCGTGTGCTCGCCGATTTCGACGAAGAGCCGTTGGTGCTGATCACCGAGACCAACGTGCCGAATGTCGAAAATCTCAGCTATTTCGGCAATCGCAACGAAGCCCATGTCATCTACAATTTCTCGCTGCCGCCGCTGATCCTGCACGCGCTGCTCAACGGCACTTCGCGCAGCCTCAATGCCTGGCAGATGGCGATGCCGCCGGCGCAGCCTGGCTGCACCTATTTCAACTTCACCGCCTCGCATGACGGCATCGGCCTGCGGCCTGCCGAAGGGCTGCTCGAGGAGGACGACATTGCGGCGATGATCGACACGGTGCGCGGTTTCGGCGGCCTGGTCAGCATGCGCGCGGCGGCCGGCGGCGCGGCGCGTCCCTATGAAATCAACGTGTCGCTGTTCGATGCGCTGAAGGGAACGATGCGCGGCGAGGACGACCGAAACATCGAGCGCTTCCTGTGCAGCCAGGCGATCGCCATGGCGCTGGAGGGAATTCCGGCCTTCTATATTCACTCCCTGCTGGCGACCCCCAACGACCTGGAAGCCGTGAAACGCAGCGGCCACAACCGGTCGATCAACCGGCACCGCTGGCATTACCCCGCGCTTCAGGAGAAGCTCGCCGATCCGGCTTCGCGCCAGCGCATCGTCTTCGACGAAATGAGACGGATGATCGGCATCCGCATCCGCCAGCCGGCCTTCCATCCCAATGCCACCCAGTTCACCTTGCAGCTGGACGACCGGCTGTTCGGCTTCTGGCGGCAGAGCGCCGACCGGGCGCAGAGCATCTTTGCCATCCACAACGTCTCGGATCAGCCGGTGTCCATTGCCGCCCATTCGCTCAACCTGACCGGGGGGGACCAATGGTCGGACCTGTTGTCGGGCGACCCTGTCGAGGCGTTCACCGGCACGATCGAATTCGCTCCCTATCGGTGCCGGTGGATCTCCAACCGGTAATCGGCAGTGGAAATCCACGTCGATTTCATGGGATTGTCACGGCGACGCGACAATGCTCGCCGTGCGCGATCGAACAGGGGAAAGCCATGACCGATTCTGCCACCGACCTGCCCGTGCTGGGTGCCGCCCTGAAACTGCCCGGCTACGAAATGCTGATCGACTGGATCCGCGCCGCGGACCGCGACGTCGAATTGCAGGATTTCTGCGAACCGCATGCGATGGACGGCGACTGGCGGGCTGTCGTCGAGCGCTACCGGCCGCTGCTGGACGGGCACCGCGGTCGTATCGGCATTCACGGCCCCTTCATCGGGCTCGACCTGGCTGCCGGCGATCCGGAGATTCAAGCAGTGGTGCGCCGCCGGTTCCTGCTGGGGCTGGAAATCTGCGAAACGCTGGGGGCCGACCAGATGGTCGTGCACAGCCCGTTCAATCACTGGCAGCACAACAATTTCGGCAATTTCGGCTGGTTGAAAGAGCGCATCTACGAGGCCGCCCATGCCATTCTGGTGCCGGTGATCGAACGAGCCGAGTCAACTGGCTGCGAACTGGTGATCGAGAATATCGACGACGTCGACCCGCTGGAGCGCGTGCGCCTGGTCGAGTCCTTCAACAGCGACGCGGTGCGGGTGTCGCTCGACACCGGGCACGCCCATCTCAGCCGCGGCATGAACGGCGCGCCGCCGGTCGACTATTTCGTCAAGGCGGCCGGCCGGCTGCTGCGCCATGTGCATGTGCAGGACACGGACGGCCATGCCGACCGTCACTGGCTGCCCGGCGACGGGACGATTTCCTGGCCCGCGGTGTTCGAGGCGCTGGCAGCCCACACCGATCGTCCGCGCATGGTCATCGAGGTGTTCCCGGATCGCATCGCCGGCATCCCCGACTGCGTCGAGCGATTGGAGGCCCGCGGTCTGGCACGCTGAGAGCGGCGTTTGGCGGTTCCTTAACCGGAATCGACTTATGCTGCGGACATCGGCCGAGACATGATGATCGGCCTGGAATAGGGAAACGCCATGACGGAAAGTGCCCCCGACCTGCCCGTTCTCGGTGCCGCACTCAACATGACGAAGCTCCATGCGCTGCTCGCATGGCTGCGCGACAGCGACCGTGACGTTGAAATTCAGGATTTCGGCCATCCGAAGATTCTCGACGGCGAATGGCGGGGCGTCGCCAATCACTACCGGTCGTCCTTTGACGGCCATGGCGGGCGCATCGGCATCCACGGCCCGTTTTTCGGCTTCGACATCGGCACGACCGATCCCGAAATTCAGGCGGTGGTGCAAAGGCGCTTCCTGCAGGGACTGGAGGCGGCGGAAGCGGTCGGCGCGACGCAAATGGTCGTGCACAGCCCCTTCACCCACTGGCATCACCGCAATTTCGGCCATCAGGATTGGCTCAAGGAGCAGATCTTCGAAGCCAGCCACGCGACGCTCGGTCCGGCGGTCCGCCGCGCCGAGGAGATCGGCTGCGAGCTGGTCATCGAGAACATCGAGGATGTCGATCCGCTGGAGCGGGTGCGGCTGGTCGAATCCTTCGACAGCGACGCCGTGCGGGTGTCGCTCGATACCGGCCATGCGGAAGTGACCCGCAGCATGGGCGGTGCGCCGCCCGTCGATTATCACGTCAAGGCCGCCGGCCGCCTGCTGCATCACGTGCATGTGCAGGATACGGACGGCCATGCCGACCGCCACTGGCTGCCCGGCGACGGGGCCATCGACTGGCCGGCCTTTTTCGAGGCGCTGGCCAGCCATACGGACAATCCGCGGCTGATCGTCGAGGTCGCGGCAACGCGCATGCTCGATATACCGGAATGTGCGAAGCGGTTGGAAGCGCGCGGGCTGGCGCGGTGAATACAATGGGCCCCGACAACGGCTGCCGCTGCAACGAATGCGGAGGCTGCAATTTCGGGGACAGTTTACTTAATTCTGATCAAATCACTGATTTTATTTAAAACTAAGAGGAATTAAGTAAACTGTCCCCGAAATTCTTCCACGTCGTTTCTGCCTCCCTCCGCCGCGTTTGCAGTTGCTTTTACCGCAGCCCGTCTTCGCCCTTGACGTCCCTGGCTTCCAGGCCGCCCATGCGGTTGTGGATGCGCGGGCCGCAGGCCATGGCCAGCACGAAGACGATTTCATCGGCGCGCGGGGCGTCCGCCAGTCCGACTTCCATGCCGTCGAAATGGCTGCGCACGTAAGCGGCGTTGATGTGGCCGAGCGGGATGTCGATGCGCGCGCCGCAGCCGCCGACCTTCTTGCACGACGGCACGATGGCGGCGGCCTCGCCGAGTTTTTCCCGCATCGCATAGCCGCCGGGCACGTGCCACAGGGCGCCGTGTTCCAGTTCGCCGTTTTCGCCGACGATGGCGCCCTTGCCGTAGCCGTCAATGGCATCGACATCGCCGAGGGCTTGGATCAGCCGGTCGGTCATCATGGCACCGAGCGGCTTGAGGTCGTCCATGGCGCTCTGCAGGTCGGGTTCGTATTGGCCGGCAAAGGGATTGCGCACCACGGCCAGCATGGCGGCCTTGTGGCGCGGCGTCTCAGGCGGCGGGCCGTTTTCGTGAACCGTCTCCTCGACCACCAGCATGGTCTTGCGCACTTCGAATTCAGCCATGGTTTTGCATTTCCTTTTCCAGCATCAATGTATCTCGCGTCACCCACCGCACCGCATCGTTGAGCATCAGCACCGCGCCCTCGATGGCGTTGCCGGTGAGCAGGGTTTCGGCAAAGGCGGCGCCTCGATCGAGCGCGGCGTCGGTTTCGGCACCCGTCAATTCGCCGACCGCCGTGGTCACCGGCCGGTCGCCGAGATCGCTGTCGGGCGAGAGCTCCATCGCCGGCGTGCGGCGGATGGCCGGGTGACCCGGCAGATCGGTCTCATTGGCGATCAGCGTGGCCGCGACGTCCGCCGTTGCCGCGTCCTTCGCCAGCACGGTGACGGAGTCGGCAATTCCGAGCGAATGGCTGCGTCCGCGCCAGCCCGACGTGGCGACGCCGCGGACTGGGTCGCCGGCGCCGACGCCGATATGGCCGGCCGGCCGGGAGGCGATTGCGACGTCGAATTGCGCGCCGGATGCCAGGTGAAAGGCAATGTCGCCGCCATTGTTGACATAGGCCTTCGGCACCGTGTCGCCGGCAAGCATGGCGGCAAGCATTTCGTCTGCCACGGCGCCGGCAACCGCCGCCATGGGTGTGGCGAAGCGGCCGGCGAATGGCGTGACCGCATCAAGCATCCGTCGCGCCACGGGCCCGTCGAGAACCGGCCCTTCGGACACCGGTCGCCGCAACTCGGTCAGTTCGCCGGCCAGCGGTTCGAGGATCGTTTCGAATCGTAAGACGGCGCGCCGGTAGAACGCATCGCGGTCGCCACCGAAAACCTCGACGATCAGGTCGATCGGTCCGTGGTTGAGATGCAGCCGCCTGCCGTCCCGCAGCAGGGCCGCCTGCGGCTTCTCCCAGGGCACCGGACTATCCGCCGCCGTTGACGGCGCTGCCCTTCGGCGGGGTGACGGCACGCGCGGAGGAGCCGTATTCGCCGCCCCTGGCGAGGATGTCCTCGACGGTACGCACGGCATCGTCATGGCCGCCGAGCGCCCGATAGTCGTCGCGGCTGACATTGAATTCGATCGGCGCGACGATGGCCGGCGTCGGCACATAGCCGAAGGAATTGTCCGGCATCCTGGTGACATCGACCATGACGGTGATGCCGCCGCCCGGCCAGACATAGACGGGGGCGCCGCCGCAGGTCACGCGGGTCGACGTGCTCTGCACCGAACGGGTCAGCTTGACCGGGTTCTTGGTGGCGCCGGAACGCAGGGACCCGCCGGCGCCGCCCATGAACAGCACGGAACACAGGGCCGGCTCGCAATTCTCGCCGATCAGTTCGACCGAGGGCACGAGGTTTTCGGGAAGATTAGCCGGCTGCGGTTCCAGATCTTCGTCGAGGACATAGTAGCCATACTGCTCGCCGGTGGTCGACACCATCAGCATGGTGAGGCCGGGTTTTGCGCCCTTCTTGGCATTCCACGGTCCCAGAATCGTCAGTGGGTCTTCGATGTCGGTGCCGCCCCAGCCGAGGCCCGGTTCGGCCACCTGGAAATAGCGGCCGGGCGTCGAGCGCCGGCCCTTGATGCGGATGCCGGTATCCTGCCAGTCGAGCACCTTGCCGGCCTGGTGTTCCGACACGACGCCGGTGATGTGGTCGTCGACCACCACGACTTCATCGACCAGCCCGGCCCATTGCGAGGCGAACATGCCGATGGTGGCCGAACCGCAGCCGACGCGCATGCGGGTTTCGAGCTGGCCGTCGACCACCGGCGGCTTGCCGGCCTGGACGAGGACGGTCGAGCCGCCGTCGATGGTCAGCTCCACGGCTTCCTTGTTGCACAGCCGCATCAGCGTGTCGCAGGTGCTCCGGCCTTCCGCCTTGGAGCCGCCGGTCAGGTGATCGACGCCGCCCAGCGACAGCATTTGCGAGCCGTATTCGCCGGTCATCACATGGCCGACCGCCTCCCCGTTGCTGCGCACGGTCGCGGCTTCCGCGCCGATGTGCCGGTCCGTGTCGATCTTCACCTTGGCGCCGCAATAGGAAAAGATCGCCTCGGTCACCACGGTGACGACATCGGCGCCGTCGATGTCGCGGCTGACGATGAACGGCGCCGGCTTGTAGTCGGGATAGGTGGTGCCGGAGCCGATGGCGGTGACGAAAACCTCGCCGCCGGAAAACGGCTTGTCTTCCCAATCGGAACCGAGGAACGGCTTGACTTCGTCGCCAGCGGCGATGCGCCGGTCGAGAATGGTCAGCGGATCGCAGCGGACGATGCGGCCGCCCTCATTGGCGTAACGGTCGCAGGCGCCGGTGCGCCCCTCGGCGACGTAGCACATCACCGGGCAGGCATCGCAGCGCACCTTGTCGGGCTTGGCCTTGCCGGCGTCGGCGTTCTGCTCGTCGGGAACCGAGCCTTCGCGGGCGGCATGGGTGTGCGGTTCCGTCATGTCTTCTCCGTAGCGAGCGGTGCCACCGGCAACGAAACCGGAGACCGCAATTTCGGGGATAGTTTACCTAATTCTTGATAAGCCACTGATTCCATTAAGAATCGAGGGGAATTAGGTAAACTGTCCCCGAAATTCTGGCACGTCGTTTCTGCTACCATCAGTTCGATCTCGCTTTGTTGATCGCGGCCAGCACCCGGTGCGGCAGCGCCGGCAGGCGGTCGATACGGGCGCCGGTGGCGTGGCGGATGGCATTGAGAACCGCAGGGGCCGTGGGGATCAGCACATGCTCGCCCAGGCCCTTGGCGCCCATCGGGCCTTCCGGATCGGGCTTTTCGATCAGGATCGATTCGATCGGCGGCACGTCGCCGATGGTCGGGATCAGATAGTCGTGCAGATTTTCCGTGCGGCCGGGGATGAACTCCTCCATGAGCGCCAGACCCAGGCCCTGGGCGATACCGCCCTCGATCTGGCCCTCGGCAAGCAGCGGGTTGATGGTGCGGCCGAGATCGTGCGCGGCGGTGATGCGCAGCACCTTGACGGTGCCGAGCCCGGTATCGACTTCGACCTCGGCAAGCTGCGCGCCATAGCCATAGACCGCGTAAGGAGTACCCTGGCCGTTTTCGTCGAGCGGCGTGGTCGGCGGATCGTAGCTTTCCTCGGCCGATAGGGCGTAGCCGTTATCGTCGCCGCCCTCGTCGAGCGCAATCGCGTGCTCCGTGCCGCCGTCGATCACCGTCAGCCGGCCCTGTTCGAGCCGCAGCTCGGCACCGGACCCGGCGTTACAGCGGCGCAGGATCGTTTCCCGCAGGCTCCTGCCGGCGGCTTCGGCCGCCTTTCCGGTGACGTAGGTCTGGCGCGAGCCGGAGGTCTTGCCGCAATCGGGTGTCAGCGCCGTATCCGGGCCGATCAGTTCGAAGGTAGCGACCGGCAGGCCCAGCGCGTCGGCACAGATCTGGGTGATGACCGTGTTCGAGCCCTGGCCGATATCGGTGGCGCCCTGGTGCAGCATCAGCCGTCCGTCGGCGGTGATGCCGACGCGGATGGTCGACGGGTTGGGCAATGCCGTGTTGCCGCAGCCATACCAGCACGAGGCGATGCCGATGCCGCGCTTCAGCGTCTGCGAACTGGCGTTGAAGGACCGGCACACTTCCAGCATTTCGAGCCAGCGCGGCCGCAGCGCCTCCAGGCACTCGAGGATGCCGACGCCGTAAAGCTGCTGGCCGCAGACCGAGCGCTCGCCGTCGCGTAGCGCATTCCTGACGCGGAATTCCAGCCGGTCGATGCCGCAATCCTCGGCGAGCTCGTCATAGGCCGTTTCCTGCAGGATCGCCGCCTGCGGCACGCCGAATCCGCGAAATGCGCCGGAGACCGGGCCGTTGGTGTGCAGCGCCCGGGTCGTCGCATGGTAATGCGGCGTATGGTACGGGCCCGAAGCATGAACCGGTACGCGGGTCGCTACCGTCGGGCCCCAGCTGGCATAGGCGCCGGTGTCGAAATCGCCGTGAAAGGTCATGCCGACGATGCGTCCGTCGGCATCGGCGCCGATGCGGGCCGTCATGGTGCCGGGATGCCGCTTGGTGGTCGTCGCCATGGACTCAGCGCGGGTATAGACCATGCGGCAGGGTTTGCCCGTCTTCAGCGCCGCCAGTCCGATCAGCGGCTGCAGCGAGATGTCCAGCTTGGAGCCGAAGCCGCCGCCGGTTGCGGCGGGGATCACCCGCACGCGCTCGGTCGCCAGGTCGAGCATCGTCGCCACATCGTCGCGGTCCATGATGGGCGCCTGGGTGCAGACCTGCATGGTCAGCACATCGCCATCGATCCAGGCAACGCCGGCTTCCGGCTCGATATAGGCGTGTTCGACGAAGCCCGTGGCCATCGAAGTCTCGACCGTCCAGCGGCCCTCGGCGAGTGCTGCTTCGGCATCGCCCCTGACCACCCTGCCCCGGATCAGGATGTTGTCCGGCCGGTTTTCGTGCAGCAATGGTCCGTCGGTGGCGCCATCTATGCCGAGGATTTCGGCGCGCGGCGACCAGGTCACCGGAAAACTGTCGAGATCCAGCGCCTCGATCGTCTCGGCATCGCCGGCGACGATCGCCACCGGCTCGCCGCGAAAGCGCACCCGGGTTTGGGCCAGCGCCGGCTGGTCGGCCATGGGCGGAATGACGCCAAACGCATTGACGCCCGGAATATCGGTTGCGGTGAACACCGCCTCGACACCCTCGTGGGCTGCCTTCCAGGCGTCGATATCGCCTAGTTCAAAACCGGCATGGGCATGCGGCGAACGCACGGCGCGGACCAGCAACGCGTTTTGCGGCCAGTAGTCGCCCCCGAAGATCTCGGTGCCGCGGACCTTCGGATCGCCGTCGAGCCTTTCGAGCCGGGCGCCGACCGCCATTCCTGAACCGGGAAGCTCCGGTTGCTTAGCCGGATTCGCAGCATCGCAGACCGCGTCGATGATCTTGCCGTAGCCGGTGCAGCGGCAGAGTACGCCGCCCAGCGCATCCTCGACCTGGGCGCGGTCCGGCGCCGGAGTGTCGTCCAGCAGCGATACTGCCGCCATCAGCATGCCCGGCGTGCAGATGCCGCATTGGGCGGCACCGTGGCGGAGAAACGCTTCCTGCAAGGGCGACAGTTTTTCGTCCGACAGGCCCTCGACGGTGGTGACTTCGCGGCCCGTCGCCTGGACGGCCGGGGTCAGGCAGGCGCAGACCGGCTCGCCGTCGATCAGCACCGTACAGGCGCCGCAGTCGCCGGCATCGCAGCCGACCTTGGTGCCGGTGAGGCCGAGTTCCTCGCGCAGCACATGGCTGAGGCGCCGGCCGGGATCGACCGGCAGGCTTGCCGGCCGGCCGTTGATCTTGAGATTGAACGTGGCGGGCCGAACGTTCATGCTGCCAGCCGCCCCTTCGGCAGCAATTGCGCGACGGCGCGGCGCACCAGTTCCGCCGCTGCCGCCGAGCGGTAGGCGGCATCGCCGCGCGGGTCGCTGATCGGATCGAGGGTGCGTGCGACGGCGGCATCCGTGATCGAATCCTCGAGCTCCGGACCCGCCGGTTTGCCGATCAGGCCGGTTTCGATCTCGGTCAGCCGGGTGGCGACGGCGCTGCAGGCGCCGACGGCGATGGCCACGTCGGTGACCGCGCCGTCTTCGATGGCAAGCCGTGCCGCGACCATGGCGATCGAGATCACCAGATATTTGCGCGCGCCGAGCTTGAGGAAGACGGAGTTGCCGGCGGTAGAACCGTGCGGGATCAGCACCGCCGTGAGCAGTTCGTCCGATGCGAGCGCCGTCTGTCGCGGCCCGGTGATGAAATCGGCGAGCGGCAGGGTGCGCGTGCCCGATCGGGCGCTCAATTCCACCGCGGCATCGAGCACCAGCAGCGCCGGCACGCCGTCTGCCGCCGGCGAGGCGTTGCAGAGATTGCCGCCGACCGTGGCGGCGTTCTGGATCTGCACCGAGCCGACTTCGCGCGCCGCCTGCTTGAGCTGGTCGAAGCTCGCCGGCAGGTCCGCCTTCAGGACGTCCGTCCAGGTGGTGGCCGCGCCGATGCGAAAACCGGCGCCCGTTCGCGCAATGCCGCGCAGCGACGAAATCGCAGTGATGTCGACAATGTCACCGGTCAGCGCCTGACGGCTGGTCGCCGGAAAGAGGTCGGTGCAGCCGGCGGCGATGCGCCGTTCGCCGGTCGCCAGGTAGGCCAGCGCGTCTTCGAGCTCGGTGGGTCGGACATAGGCCACGACGGTACCTTAGAGCGAGTTGTGATTGGATTGCATCATTTGACCGTGGCGATTTTGGTCTCTGGCTAGGCGGGTTGCAGGCCGTGGTGCCACCCCACCACAAGTGCAAGCCAACGACGCCGGGGGCCAAAAGCGCCCGGCCCGAAGGGTGGCTGCATATCGGCTCATCGGCGGCGTTGCGTCGCTTGCCCGATGCACCGCATCGCGCTGCGCGACGCGCCTAGCCGGGTGGAGCCGATCTGCAGCCATCAAATGATCCAATCCAATCACAACTCGCTCTAGACCGCGCCGCAGCGGAATTTCGTTTGCATACAAACAAATTTGCCTTAGCGATCCAAGGGTGTCAATATGAGCCCGCAACAGCCACGAGGACAGGGGATGGCCACAGCTCAAAGACAGGCGGCGCTGGAAACCGCCTACCGGCTCGATGACCAGATCGGCTTCATCATGCGGCAGGCCAATCAGCGGCATCTGGCGATTTTCGGCCGGCATATCGGCGACTTCACGCCGACGCAATTCGCGACGCTCGCCAAGATCCACGAGATCGGCACGGTGTCGCAGAATGATCTCGGCCGCCAGACGGCGATGGACGCCGCCACCATGAAGGGCGTGATCGACCGGCTGAGCCGCAAGGGACTGGTGACGACACGGCCCGATCCGACCGACATGCGGCGGCTGCTGGTCGAGCTGACCCAGGCGGGCGAGGACGCCTATTACGACAATGTGGACGCGGCGGTGGTGATTACCGAGGAGACGCTGGCGCCGCTCAGCGAGCGCGAAAGGACGCAGCTTGCCGACCTTCTCGACAAGATGATCAGGGAAAAATAGTCAATAAAAACAGAGGATTATACATCCTGCGCTGATTTCTGGAGGAACAGAAATGTCCGAAATCACCGAATCGACTGCACTTCTGGTCATCGACGTCCAGAACGATTTCTGCCCCGGCGGGGCGCTCGAAGTGGCAGAGGGAGACAGCATCGTCCCGGCAGTCAACCGGCTTCTCGGCCTGTTCGCCATCAGCGTGCTGACCCAGGACTGGCACCCGGACGAGCACAGTTCGTTCGCCGACAACCACGACGCCGAACCGTTCAGCCTGAAGCCGATGCATTACGGCGACCAGGTGCTGTGGCCGCGGCACTGCGTGCGCGGCAGCGAGGGCGCCGATTTCCACCCGGACCTCGTCATCCACGGTGCCGACCTGGTTATCCGCAAGGGCTTCCGCCCGGCGATCGACAGCTATTCGGCGTTTTTCGAGAACGACAAGACCACCCAGACCGGCCTTGCCGGTTATCTGCGCGAACGCGGTGTCGACCATGTGGTGCTCACCGGCCTCGCCACCGATTTCTGCGTCTACTATTCGGCCATGGACGCCCGCCGCCTCGGTTTCGAAGCGACGCTGGTCACCGACTGCTGCCGGGCCATCGATCTCGACGGCTCGCTGGCCGCGGCAATGGCCGACATGGAGGCGGGCGGCGTGCGCTTCGTTACAAGCGAGGCGTTTGCCTGACTGACATCCAGCCCGCGCGCTCATGCGCGATAAGCGGGCAGCGGCGAGCGATCCTGCAACGAAATCATCCGCCGCAGCATCGCTTCCATCAGTTCCGTCCTGACCGGTTGAAACCCCGGATCGTCGAAACGGTTGTCGAGTTCGTGCGGATCGACCTGCAGGTCGTACAACTCGCTCCAGTCCTCTCCTTCTCGCAACGACATGCGGTAGCGGTCGGTCACCACGGTGCGAACGCGTTGCGGCCTGTCGAAGCCGGTCATGGTTCGCTGGCTGTCCTCCTCAACCAGGATCGCCTCCGGCGGCTCGTCCGACAGCAGATTGCGCCCCTGCAGACCGTTGAAGGGCTGGATTCCGGCGCGCGAGAGGATGGTTGCCGCAATGTCGATCGACGACCCGAGTGTGCCGTCCACACCGCCCAGTGCCGGAGCGAGTGGATCGTACCAGAGGAACGGAACCCGGATGATACTCTGATAGTGCAGCAGCAGCTTCAGCATCAGACCGTGGTCGCCCATATAGTCGCCGTGGTCGGATGTGAAGATCACCACCGTATCGTCAGAAAGTCCCAAATTCTGAAGGTCCGCCAGAACGCGGCCGATCGCATCGTCGATCATGGTGATCGAGCCGTAAGTCAGGGCGATGATGCCGCGCGCCTCGTCTTCGGTCACGGCGAAGGGATTCTGATTGTCCCGCGGGTCGGTGCCGTTCTCCAATGCTTCGCGCATGGCTCGAAGAGGCGGCAGGTCACCCTTGCCGAACGAGGCGGGAAGCTCGATATCCGCCGGATCGTACATGTCCCAGTAGCGTCCGGGGGGCGTAAACGGATGATGCGGGTCGGGAAACGACATTTGCAGGAAGAACGGCGCGTCCGAGCGGGCGCATTGCGCCAGCCAGGCCTGCGATCGCTCGGCGATCCAGGAGGTCGAATAGAGTTCTTCAGGAACCGCTGTCCGCCAGGCCTGCGGCGCCTTGATCCTGTTGTCCGGCAGGGCGTTTTCCGGACCGACAAGGGTGTCGAAATCGGATCGCCGCGACCGCGCCCAGAGCTGGTAGTCGCCGGACGCCTGGTCGGCATGGTCGGCGGCGATTTCGACATGTGCGAAACCGTAGAAATCCCCATCAGTCCGCTCGGCCAGCGGCCGGTCCCAGGCCGGAACGACCTCCAGGTCGTATTCGGCGCCGTGACGGTTGCGCTTGTGGGCATCGCGCAACGCCGGCGACGGTATGTGGAGGCCCTCCGTCGGCCGGAAGACGTTGGAGGCCGGCTTGCCGGTGAAGCTCTGCAGGTGCGATTTGCCGATCAGGCCGGTGTTGTAGCCGGCATCGCGCAGGAGCTCGACGAAGGTGGTGTGATCGTGGCTGAGCGGAATGCCGTTGTGCCGGGCGCCGTGCACGGAGCACATGCGTCCGGTCATGATCGAGGCGCGGTTCGGCATGCAGATCGGATTGGCGACATAGAACCGATCCCATCGGCACCCGCCAGCGGCCAGGGCATCGATGTTGGGCGTGCGCACC
Source organism: Rhizobiaceae bacterium (assembly GCA_963921345.3). GTDB lineage: Bacteria > Pseudomonadota > Alphaproteobacteria > Rhizobiales > Rhizobiaceae > Hoeflea_A. Next base: position 261,738 of record CAWUFE020000001.1, read on the forward strand.
ACGGGATTTCCGTAGCAGCCGAGATGATCGGCGCGATGCTGGTCCGTCATGATCAGGATGAAGTTGGGGCGCTTGTTCATTTGACATCAACCGTATCGGCGGCGCCTCCCCGTGTGCGTCGCCAGTCCCAGACCATCAACGCAAGGCCCACCGCCAGCGCGGGCATATAGATCTGCGGGTCGAGCGCAAGCAATGCAAAAGCGGCGACGAACCGGAGCACGACCTCGGGGATGCTGAGCCTGCCGCGGTCATAGGCCGACAGCGCAGAGGAAAACAGCCAGATGCAGAACAGGGTGCGCAGCGTGATCCAGACAAAGGTGCCCAACTGGAACTCCTGGACGATCAGCAGCGTCGGATAGAAGGCGAAGACGAACGGAATGATGAACTTGGCCATGCCGAGCCGAAACGACATCAGCGCCGTCGTCAACGGGTTGGCCTGGGCGATCGGAGCCGCCGCGTAAGCCGCGATCGCGACAGGCGGCGTCAGCGAGGAGGCGACGCCGTAGTAGAAGACGAACATGTGCGCCGTCAGCATCGACAGGCCGAGCGCCTGGATGGCCGGACCCATGACCAGAATGATGATCAGGTAGGCTGGCAAGGTCGGCATCCCCATACCGAGGACCAGTGCGCCGACCATGGCGACCAAGAGGGCCGAAAACAGGCTCTCTCCGCGGATCGCTGCGATCACGTTGGCGACCTTGAGGCCGAGGCCGGTGGAATCGAGAGCGCCGACGAGGATGCCGATCGCAGCGACGGCAATGAGCAGTTTCGCCCCGGATCCCGATCCGGACAGGAACGACTTCCAGACCCGGAGCGGATTGCTGCGAACGTCCGGATTGATCACGGAGAGCACAAGCAGGACGACAACCGCATTGAAGCCTGCTGCCGACGTCGACAGTCCGAAGAGCAGCGACCCGACCACGGTCAGGATCGGTCCGAGGAACAGCACCGAATTGATCAGGTCGACCCGGGTGATCCGGTCGTCGATCGTCAGTGGCTGGACCTCGATCCCCTGGCGGCGCGCTTCCACCGTCACCGCAGCGAACAGGCTGAAATAGTAGAACAGGGCCGGGCAGAGCGCAGCGATGATGACATTGAGGTAGCCGGCTCCGGTCAGGTCGGCCATGACCAGCGCCGCCGCCCCCATGATGGGCGGCATGATCTGGCCGCCGGACGAGGCGGTTGCTTCGATCCCGGCCGCAAAGGCGGGTGAAAAGCCGCGCCGCTTGATCATGGGGATCGTGAACGTGCCGGTGCCGACGATGTTGGCGACGGTCGAGCCCGACATCGTGCCGAAGAGCGACGATGCCAGGATGGCCGCGTGGGCCGGGCCGCCGCGGGTACGCCGGGTGGCGAGAAAGGCGAATTTCAACAGCGTGTCGCCGGCGCCGGTTCCTTCCAGCAGTGCGCCGAAGATGATGAAGATGAAGACGGTGCTGAGAACGATATTGGTGATTGAGCCGAACACGCCCTTGTTGGTGTTGTACCAAAGAGCCTCGGCGGTTTCGGTGAGGGTGAAACCGGTGTGCTCCAGCAGCCCCGGCATCCACGGTCCGATGAAGAGATAGACCACCGCGAAGGCACCGACGCAGAACAGGCCCCATCCCCAAAGGCGGCGACACAGTTCGAGAAATACCGCGATGCCCGCAAGGGCGGGCCAGGCGTCGCGCCGCGTCACGTCGTAGAGCGCCGTTTCCATCTGTGTCTGCACAAAGAGGAAGGACCAGATCGACCACAGACCCAGCACGACAAGCACCAGATCGCCGATCAGATGCAATCCGCCGGTCCGGCCGGATGCCTGGCGCGCGGCAACGACAGCGACGATCAACGCCAGGGCGAAACCGCCGGCCCGGTGGGTCTTCGGGTCGAGGAGCCCGATCCCCGAGATGTAAAGCGCCACGAGGCCGAGGATCAGGCAGCAGGTAGCCGATGCAAACGTATAGGCACGGTCGATGCCGCCCGGCTTTTGGTCTTTGCCCGTCATGGAGAATGCTCTCGCGGTTCGGTGTTGCCAGGCAGGCCGCAGCCATGGGGCCGCGGCCTCAGCCGGTCGTCAGCTGGCCGGACGCAGTTCGTCCGGGATATTGAAGCCGGCTTCTTCGTAATAGCGCAACGCGCCCGGGTGCAGCGGCACGTTGACCGAGGTGAACGCGGTCTCCTTGGTCACATCCTGCAGGAAAAGGGCCGTGGCGTGGACCTCGTCGAGGTTTTCCCAGAAGGCCTTGGTCGCGGCGTAGACGATATCGTCGGGAACATCCTTGTTGACACCGACGAACTGGAAAAAGCCGAGCGCCGAAATCTCGCCATCCGTCAGCTGGCCCTTGTAGAGGCCTCCGTCGAACGAAGCGTAGCCGCGCCCGGCGCGCCCGAACAGGGACTGCATCCCTTCCGACTCGATCTTGTCCTTCGGTATCGACAGGACCCGAAACTCACCGGAAAGGCCGAACTGCTCGATCCGCGCCGAGCCGATTTCCGCCGGACGGACCATCATGTCGATCTTGCCGTCCGACAAGGCGGTATAGCCTTCACCCCAGGCCAGCCGGATGGCGGTGTAGTCCTTACCGGCCTCATAGCCGGTGATCGCATTGATCAGCGCTTCCGAAGTTGCCGATGCCGATCCGGCCGGCGGACCGGTGAACACCGTCTTGCCGCGAAGGTCTTCCCAGCTTTCGATGCCCGAGCCGGCGAGCGTGACCGGGTGATAGGCGCCGGCCCTGAAGCCGACGATGGCGCGGAGATTCTTTGACAGTTCCGGCGCTGCGTCGATGTTCTTGTACATGGCCTTCTGGCCCGACATCAGATTGACCAGCGAAGGAACCGAGGAGAAAAATGCGATTTCGCCCTTGGCCCCTTTCAGCATGGACTTGGTCAGGGTCTGGCCGGCATTGACCTGGATCTCGACACCATCCTTGAGCGCCTGGTTGGAAAAGGCGACGAACATGGTGTGGACCGGATCACCGACTCCTGCCGTTTCGCCCTTGAAGATATCTGCTTTCGCGCCGCCCGAAGCAAATGCCGCGAGCGCCAGCGCGGCCGCCAGCCGGCCGAATCGTCCCAATCGTGTCATGGTACTCCTCCCTTGGATTGAAGGGAGGCTAGCAAAACCATATTATACCGAATAATAATTTTTTGCCGGCTTCTCATAGAAGAATGATATGAAACTCGACCCCAAGCATCTGGCCCAGCTCTCGGTCATCGTCGAAGCCGGTTCGTTCCAGACCGCCGCGGATCGGCTGGGGCTCACTCAACCGGGACTCAGCCGCAACATGAAAACCCTGGAGGGTCGGATCGGCGCACCGTTGTTCCGGCGCGAGGGTCGGCGCTCGATCCCGACCGAGCTGGGACGGCGCCTGGCGCGCAACGGGTTCGCGATCCGCATTGCCGAAGAACAGGCCAGCGCCTATGGCAGCCTGTCCACCGTCGGCGCGGCCGGCGAACTGCGGCTCGGCGTTCCGCCCATCGTCGCTGGCAAGTTCCTCACGCCGGTGCTGTCGGAATTCGTCGTGGAGAATCCGGAATGCGTGTTGGAGCTGCGCGTCGGGCTCGTCCACGAGCTGCGCTCCATGCTGGAACGGGGGCAGATTGATGTCGTCGTCGGACCGAAGAACCTGTGCGACGGCGTGCCCGAATTGCGCTATGAACAGCTGCTCGACGACCGTGTGGGCATCCTGTGCCGCAGCGGCCATATGCTCACCCACAAGAGGTCGCTGCTTCCGAGCGACTTTCGCGATCAGATGTGGCTTTTTCATTCGCGTGGCAGCCTGCTGCGGCAGCAGACGGAGGCCGCGTTGAGCGCTTCCGGCCTCGATCGGATCAGGATCGCCTGCGAAACCGATTCCATCCGCTCCGCCCTGGAAATCGCGGCATCGACCGATCTGGTCACCACTATGCCCAAGGCGACCACCAAACCCTATTTGGGCGAGGGGCTTATGTTCCTGCCCTTCGATCATCCGAAATTCGAACGGCCGCTGGGTGCAGCGCGGCGGCGCGATGCGCCGGAAAACAAGATCGTGGACGGGTTTCTCAGGCGGCTCAGACGCTCGATTGTCGGTTGAAGATGCGCCCGCACGATTACACTTCTGCGCCGCTCGCCTTTGCCGGCAGGCGAATGTTCTGCAGCCGGTTGCTCGGAAGGATGGTTTTGACGCGAGGCCTGGCCGGTTTCAAATCTGCGACGCCGGGACGAAGACCACCAGACCGTCCATCTCGCCGGTGATCTCGATCTGGCAGCTCAGGCGGCTGTGCTCTCCGGGGTCGATCACGTAATCCAGCATGTCCGTTTCGTTGGCGCCAGCCGGCTGCAGGCGGGTCGACCAGCCCGGCTCGATATGACAATGGCAGGTGGCGCAGGCGCAGGCGCCGCCGCATTCGGCGGCAATGGCGGCAATGCCGGCTTGAACCGCGGCCTGCATCAGGCTCTGGCCCTCTTGCGCCGTCGTCTCGATCCGGCGGCCGTCGGCTTCGATGAAGATGATGCGTGGCATGGTCTCGTCCTGCTTCAGGCCGGCGTCCAGGCGATGCGCAGGCTTTCCGGCCCGCGGACCGACAGTCCCTTCTTGTATATCGGCTGCGGATCGATCAGCTCGATGGCCGAAAACCGTCTGTTCAGCGTGGTGAAGATCACGTCCATGTCGAGCCGGGCCAGATGGTTGCCGAGACAGAAATGCGCGCCGCCGCCGAAGGCGATGTGCCGGTTGGGGCTGCGGGCAAGATCGAAGCGGTCGGGGTCGGCGAAACGGGCCGGATCGCGGTTGGCCGCGCCGTAGAGCAGGCCGAACCGGGTGCCGGACGGAAAGGTCCGTCCGCCGACCTCGGTCTCGCGGGTGGCGAAACGGTGGAAATAGGGCAGTGGCGATTCGTAGCGGAACATCTCCTGGATGCCGGTCTTGATCAGCTCCGGGTCGTTGCGCAGCCGCCGATGCTCGTCGGCAGAGCGCAGCAGGCTGTGCAGGCCGGATCCGAGCACGTCGATGGTCGATCCGTGGCCGGCCTTGAGGATCAGCATGCAGGTGGAGACCAGCTCGACCTCGCTCATCCTGCCAGCGTTCTTTTCTGCCAGCAGGCGGGTCAGCAGGTCGTCGCGCGGAGCCTTCTGCCGTTCGGCCAGCAGCGATTGCAGATAGTGGCAGAACTCGATCGTGGCGGATTCGGCCAGCGCCTTGTCGTCGGCGGTGCGGCCGATATTGTGATACTGGACGATGTTTTCCGACCAGATGCGCAATTGCGGGCAATCGGCGTCCGGCACGCCGAGGACACGTCCGATGATGTGGCCGGGCACGTGGGAGGCAAAGTCCTCGACGAACTCGATTTGCCGCCGGTCGGCCAGCTCGTCGAGCAGGCGGTCGACGAAAGCCTGGATGGCGTCGCGCTGGCGGGCGATCGAGGCGGGCGTGAACTCGCGAAACACCAGCTTGCGCAGACGGCTGTGCACCTCGCCCTCGCTGTCGAGCATGCTGAACTGCACGTAACGCTCATGATAGGGCATATCGTGCTTGTTCATCTTTTTCTTCAGCGCATAGCGTTCCTCTTCGTCGATCAGGTGGTCGACGTTGCGCAGCATGAACGGATCGGACGCCACGGCTTCGACATCGGCGATTCTGCTCAGCATCCAGGTGTCCTGGTCGGCGTAGTAATACGGCCCGTCCAGCGCGCGCAGGGCTGCGTAGGTGGGATAGGGGTCCTGGGCGAACGCCTGTGAAAGCGGTTCGAAGGACAGCGTGTCGGGAGCGACGGTCATGGGCAGGCTCCTGTCTGACTGGAGGCGATCTGCCAGGCAGCCTAAGTCAGTCGGCAGCCGGCCGAAATGGTTCAGGCTTGCAGATAAATGGATAAAACTCGCATCCACAGCGTTGCGATATGCGCGTGTTCAGGCTCAAATCGGGGCATGAGTGCCAGTCATACCAGAGAATTTGTATATTACACGCCCGGCCGACAGGCTGCCGTGCATCCCTATCGGATCATCGCCGCTGGCCGCAGCGTCTATCGGCCCGCCGATACCGCAGTGACCAAACGCTACGACCAGCACTTCTTCATCCTGACGTTTTCGGGATGCGGCCGTGTCGTGCAGGACGGGCGGGCCTTCGACATGCCGCCGGGAACGGTTGCATGGCTCGACACGTCCCGCGACCACGCCCATGGCTGCCACGCCGAATCGGAAGGCTGGCATTACCTCTGGTTCGCAGTGGTCGGCTATGGCCTCGAGCCGCTGTTCGAGCGGTTGGGCGAAGCGGCCAACCCTCTGACCGCCGACGATCCGGCCATGCGGCAGCTGTTCGAGGACGCCGTAGCCAATCTGGCCCGCCAGGACCGGACGATCGACGCAGTTTCCACGGTGATCGCCGCTCGCGCCATCGGGTTCTTCTGCGCCGCGCCATCGGCCGGTTCTTCGAGGGTGCGCGAAACGAACGCCATTCGCCATGCCATGCAGGCGTTTCGAAGCGAGCCGGATGCAAGCTGGAGCGTCGCCCGGTTCGCCGCGCTGTGTAACATGAGCCCGGCGCATTTCCACCGGCGCTTCAAGCAGGCGAACGGCGCCAGCCCCATGCAGTGGGTGCGGGTCGAGCGGATCAATGCCGCCAAGTATCTGCTGTCGGCCACGGCCGATCCGATTTCCACCGTTGGCCGGCGCTGCGGCTATCCCGATCCCTATCACTTCAGCCGCGAGTTCACCCGGACGACGGGGGTTACCCCGACCCGTTTCCGGCGCACCGGTGGCGTCTGAAGCCATGTAGGCCCCTGGCCCGGAAGGGTGGCGAACGGGAAGGTTGCAGTGACAGAGGATTCTCCCTAAGGTATCTCCGTGCAGTCAAATACAACCTATACGGGTTTCTCGCGAACCGATGAGGGATGATAATGTGGGGCCGGGTAACAATCCTCGCCGCGCTCGGACTGACCTGGATGATCGCGGGCCAGGGCCGGGCGGCAGCAGGCGATATGAGTGGCGTTCGCGAAGCGGTCGCGACGGTGATCCGCAACCTGCCGGACGATGTCAGGGTGCGGGTCTTCGACTATGACCCGGAAGCGGTTCGGGATCTGGACCTTGATTCGGCGGAACTGCTGGGACGGGCCGGCCTGTCCAAGTCGGAAAGCGCCTACACCATCAATCTGGACGAGTGGGGTGGTGGCTACCTGATCGCTGCCGGCACAGACTTTCTGCTGTGCAACATCAAATACGGGTCCGTTCGAAGCTGCTTTCTCATACCAGTGCACCGTTACGAGGAAATGCGCTGCGAAAAGATGGGTTTTCAGCAAAAGGACAGCGGCCGTCCGACCCATGAGCTGCTGATCTGCAGCAAACTGAGCTTGACCGGGACCGGGCTTTACGGCGAGGGAGAGCTGTATTTTCTGGCCGACAAGGACCTGGAATTCCTCGGCTACCTGCCGACACGCGAATACATTTCCGGCTGGACCTTTGTCGGCACCGCGTCTTTGAATGCCGAAACCGACCGCGTCCTGTTGAACAATTCCGGCGCACTGCAACGCTGTGTGACGATCGAGTTCACGACCGGCGACGAATCGGCCCGCGATGTCAGTCGCGAGGCCTGCGAAGGCTATCGGATCGATCCTGCCGCCAGACGAATTGTCCATCTATCCGGTCGCAATGCCCTGGCGGCCAACCTGATCGATGTCTACCGAAAAGAGATCGAGGCGCTGGCCGCGCAGGCGGAGGAAAAATGACAGCCCGCTCGCTCGCCGATGGCGCGGCCGCGCAGAACGCGCTATCTGATGCCTTGGACGTGATCTTGATCAACGCGGAGACCGGCCATGCCCCGCAATCCCTATCCATCGTTCCGGGGGCTTTTGCGAAAGCCGCCGACCTTGCGCCAGGCGGTCTGGTTCTTTGTTCTTCTCTTTTCCGGTCTTGCGGTGGTCGTCGGACTGCAGCAGGTGGGCTACTGGCCCGAAAGCTGGACGCTCGATCCCGGCGCTGTGCCTTGACGCCGCGTTCGGCTTGCCGTCGGCACGCCGACAAAGCCTTTGCCCTGTCCGGACGACTTCTGTATTGAGGCGGCTTTCGATCCTCACACCAGGGGCACTGTCTTGATCAACTGGGCTATCCTCGGAACCGGCTTCATCTCCCATACGGTTGCCGATGCAATCGACAAAAGCGACGGCTCCAGGCTTGCCGCGGTGGCCGGCCGGTCGCCCGACGGCGTCAGGGCCTTTGCGGCGGATCACGGCGTTCCGAAGGCCTATACCGATATCGACGAAGCCCTGGCCGATGACGAAATCGACGCCGTCTATGTCGGCATGCCGAACCATGTGCATCTGCCCATGGTGCGCGCGGCGGCGCAAGCCGGAAAGGCGATCCTGTCGGAAAAGTCGCTGACGACGACCTACCAGGATGCCGAGCAGCTCATCGCCTGTGTCGAAAAGCAGGACGTCTTCTTCGTCGAGGGGCTGATGTATCTCAGCCATCCGCTCTACGCGAAGGTCGGTGAGCTTCTGAAGGACGAAAGGCTCGGGTCGATCCGATCCGTCAACGCCGTCTATGCCGCCGACATCAAGGACCTGGCGAATCCGGCAGGCGGCGGAACGCTTTACAATCTCGGCTGCTATCCGGCGTCGCTGCTGCAGTTCGTGATGCAGCTATGCTGCGGCGAAGACGGCTTCTCGCAGCGCACGCTGACGGCCGTCGGCAGCCGCGACCGGCACGGCAATATCATCGATACAGCCGCCTCGGTCCGTTTCGACAATGGCGCCCACGCCACGCTGCAGTCGACCGACAGCTACGGCATGCATCACGGTTTCGAGATCGTCGGCGACGCCGGCAGCCTGTCGTTCCGAAGCAATCCCTGGCTGCCCGTCGCCGGCGACAATGTGCTCGAGATCCGGGCGCATGAGGCACCGGCCGAGCGGGTGGTCGTCACCGACCCGCACGATGCGTTCTTCCACCAGATCAAAATGGTCGAAGACTGCCTGGAACGCGGCCTGCGGCAGGCGCCGCGCCCTTCGCCGCGCTGGAAGGACTCGCTGGAGATCATGCGGTTCCTGACCGACTGGGAGCGCGCCGCCGGCGGCTGACCGGATCGGACACGATGTCGTGACCGGGCCCGCCCCTTCGCCGTTAAGGTCTTGTTAACTAATGGGGCGCACACTGATTCGATAAGATTTTAGGGAGTTGTTGCATGAGCCGACCATGTAATGGTTCAGCTTACAAGCGCGTCTGACGCATGTGCATGAATATACCTCTGGTCAGACCTTCTTACGCGGCTGGGAAAGGTATGATCATGTTTAAAGCCAAACGCACAATTCTAAAGACATTACTAGGCGTTACTTTGCTGTCGGGTGTGATGGCGGTTTCAACACACGCACAGGCTGCGGGCATGGCCTGCGGCGACCGCACCGCGCTGCTCAAGGCGCTCAGCGACAAATACAAGGAAACGCCACGGGCGCTGGGCCTGTCGTCGTCGGGCAAGGCGATGTTCGAGGTGTTTACCTCGAAAGCCGGCACCTGGACGATCGTCATGACCACCACCAAGGGCGTTACCTGCATCATGGCCGCCGGTCATTCCTGGGAAGAGGCTATCGAGGTGGTCGAGGGCCCGCAGGCCTGAGGGCCATATAAGTCATTACCAGCGTCGAGATCCCTGGCGGCCGTCTCCCGGGCGGTCTCCGGAGGATGTCGATGATCGTCACCTGAACCCGGCCCTGCCGTCACGAACTGCGAATTCTCCGAGTTGCAGTCTGCGCAATATTCAACCCTTTATAGAAATAGCGTTCGCTTGCAACTTTCGCGGGATGTCGGTATGCTGCGCCACACCAACGATTGTGGGGCGACACGCATGCGAAACCGAATTCTGTTCTTTGCTGTTTTGATCCTGGCCATGGACGCGTCGTTGACGGGGTCCCGGTCCAGCGAGAGCCTGGCCGCTATTCCGGCGGATCTGACGGAGGCTTTCCGGAACCTGCCGGACGATGTCAGGATTATGGAATTCTCCTACGACCGCGACGTCATATCGGTGCTCGATATGACCAATGCCGAGCTTGTCGCGCGCACCGGACTGGCGAAGCCGGATACGGAATATTCCTTGAAACTCGGTCCGTCTGGCGACGGCTTCCTGATCGCCACCAGCACGGATATCGTTTTCTGCAACCTGAGAGGCTACCGTATTCGCAACTGTTTCATCGGCCTTAGGCAGCGTTACAAGGAGATGGATTGCAGTCTGGTCTTCCAGCAGCCGAACGACGATCCGCCGACCAAAGACCTCATCATCTGCAGGAAACTGCTCCTCGCCGGATTCGGAATTCATATCGAAGTCGAACTGTTTTTCCACAGCACTGACGAGCTGGTTTACCTGGGCTACTTTCCCAAGGAGGAATATGTCCCGGCCGAGGATGAACGCGGCGACGCGCTTTTGCAGGCGCAAACCAACCATTCGCTGCTGGGCAGTTCCGATACGCTGGAACGGTGCGTGTCCATCGACTACCGGCCGCCGGACTGGCGCCGGATGATGTGGGGAGCCAACAACTGCGAACGCTACCGGATCGACTTCGATGACAATTTGATCGTTCACCTCTCCGGCAGGAACTCGTTCGATGGCTCCCTCTCCGATACCTATGCGGATATTCTCAAGGGCCTCGTCGAAATAGCCAAAGAAGAGACGGGACAATAGCGGCCGGGTGTCTATGACGGCCGCCGCTCGATGAGAAGTTAGCGTTATTCTGAGTGGGCGGTGCATCGCATGGCGGTAACTCAATTGCTGGCAAGCATTTCGGTGGAGAGACTAGCGCGATGCCGCAGAGACGTCGGTGAACTCGATCGGCTCCTGTCGCTCAAGTTCGTGCCGCCGGAGGAATACGTCGACCTGAACTGGGCTCCCAACGGTCTTGAGAAAGCGCTCAGATTGTCGGGTTTGAACGAGACAGCGGCCCTGTTGGAGCGCCTCTTCGGGGACGGTGATTCCGAGATCGTCAATCGCGACCACCCAAGAGGCCCGGACGATTATCGGGTTTATACGGATATCACCTTTGTCGAAGCCGATTTCGTGAAGATCTGCTCATCAAGGCTGCAGATGCTTGGCGAGGATCGGCTGGACGCGATCTTTGAAGACGCTGAAACCCGGTTCGAGCCCGACTCTGACGTCGGCGCAGGGTTCTTTCGGGATATGTTCGACAGCCTTCGGGGTTTCATGAGGCGATCCGATTTGGCCAACCATGCGGTCGTTGCCTGGTGGGACTGAGCCGCTCGTTATCGCGTTTACGATGAATCCGTTTGCTGCTACCTCTCCTTGAAGGAAGGTGCTACCTCAATCCCTGATAGATTTGCTGCAAGGATGGGAAGCACCATTGATCGACGCTCTCATGTCGAACGACACCGGCTCGTTCGTTGTCATTTTCTTTGCCGTCATTCTCATGGCTCTGGCGATCGTTGCGATCACGCTGGTGCAACTGATCACGGATCCGCTGCCGTACCTGGCTTTGAGCCTGCCGGTATTTCTTGCCGGAATGGCTGTTTTCCACCATCGATACGGGTTCTGGCCCGGAGTGGCATGGTGGCGGCTGTGGGCGGCGGTCGCGAGTATTGGCGTTCTCATCGATCCACCGGTGCACTGGGGACCCACATTTGCCGGCGGCACCGCTGCGATCATCCTCGGCTGCTTCGCGTGGTTGGAATTCATTGTGTGGTCGAGCCTTGCGGTGCGCATGCTGCTGAGCCGGAGAAAGAAGCAGGTACCGGAGCGGCGTAGCGAAAGCCCGCCGCTCGTGCCGTCGGCGGATGAAGAACCGGAAAAGCCGGCCTTTGGGCGTCGGTCGTCGCCGCCGCCGGTCAGCTACAGGAATTCGCGCTGATCAGCGCCTGCCTTCGCGCTTCCGGGTCGAGCGTGCCGATCCGTTCGACGGCCCGATAGAAGCGGGCGTAGTCGCCGCGGCAGAGCTGGAGCAGGCGCCTGAAGGCGGGCACCAGGTCGCTGTAGACGGCGATCGGGGCGAGCTTGGCGTTGTTGATCGGCGCGTCGAACCAGCGGTCGTAGCCGTTGAAACCCTTCCATTTGCCGTCCCGCAATCGTCTGTAGCGCGCTCGCAGGTCGGTAATCACCGCGGCTTTTTCGGCGCGCTTTTCCTCATCGCTGGCATTGCTCGTATAGACGGCATGCAGCTTTTCGCGGGCGCTCGTTACCAGCGCCACGAACTCGGCGTCGATCTTCTGGCCGGCATGGTAGCGCCTCAGCGCCGCGGTTTCGCCGCGCTGGCGCAGCCACTTTTCCACGCCGGCTTCCTCGACGGCGGCCGCGAAGGATTCGTTGAATACGGCGTCGCCGGCAACATAGACCTCCTGGTGCGCCAGCTCGTGGAACACGGTTGCGGCAAGATAGGTTTCGCCGCGGCCAAACATGGTGTTGAGCAGCGGGTCGGCGAAAAAGCCGAGGGTCGAATAGGCGGGGACGCCGGCGACGTAGACGTCGTAACCGCGCTTGCGCAGGCCGTCGGCGAAACGCTCTGCCGCGGCTTCCGAAAAGTAGCCGCGATAGGGCACGCAGCCGGTGACCGGAAAACACCAGGTGCGCACGGCCAGCGACAATTCGGGCGCCGCGAACACCGCCCAGGTCACGTATTGCCGTCCGGTGTCGACGAATTTGCGATAGGAGCCGTTGTCCGGAAGCGCCAGTTCGTCGATGGCGAATTGCCTGATGTCGCGGGCCGTTGCCAACTGGGCCTTCGCCACCGGGTGCAGCGACGGATCGTCAAGCAGCTTGTCCACCGGCCGGGCGGACGAGATCAGGTTGAGGTGGCCGCTGGCCGAGCCGAGGAAATAGGTCAGGCTGCAGCCCTGCAGGGCGAGCAGTGCCGTCAAGACGATCATCCAGCGTATCGGTTTCGCCAGCAAAGCGCTCAAAATCCGGGTGTCCGATGGCGGTGACAGAATGTTGCGTCCTAGCATCATTGGTGAAGCGCGTCACCTCGGTGTGTCAGGCCGACCGCAAGGTCTGCCAATCCGCTGTAATTTTGCCGGCTAAATCAATGCCTTGTCGGTTCCCTGCAAAAAAATCGCGGCTTCCTGTCGGTTCGCCGGTCGCGTTCCCGTCATGCCGGTGAAAGCACGGTCTTTCGCACCTCAACGACAAGGAGACACCAGCATGACCAGCCATCTCATTCTCGCCGCGCTCGTCGTCGCCGGCATTGCCGCGACGCCCTTTCTGCTGCCGGCAAGCACCATCGTCAAACGGTCCGCCGTCGTCGATGCGCCGGCCGAACGGATCTTCCCCATGATCGCCTCCAACAGCGGCTATCAGCGTTTCAATCCCTGGAAGGCGCGGGATCCGAAGTTGAAGATTACCATGCTCGGTCCGGACAGCGGCGTCGGATCGGGCTTCGCCTTCGACGGCCAGGGCGGCAAGGGCACGCAGACGATCACCGCGCTGGAGGAGAACGCCTCGGTCACCATGCAGCTCGATCTCGGGCCCATGGGCCGGCCGGTCACCACCTTCCGGCTCGAACCGGCCGGCGAGCGCACGAAGGTGACATGGTCGACCCGGGCTGAATTCGGCATGAACCCGATCGGCCGCGTGCTGGGGCTTTTTCTGGACGGCATGCTGGGGTCCGACTATGAACTCGGCCTGAAGCTGCTCGGCGACGCCGCGGCCGACCGGGCCTGACCGTGAACAGGAGGGACAAGGAACCATGCGCTACACGTTTTTTCTCTACAACGACGAATCCGCCTTCGCCGACGCCGGTCCGGCCGAAATCGATCAGAGCCTGAAGGTCTTCGGCGCCTATATCGCGACCCTGAAAGAAGCGGGCGTGCTGGTCGATACCGACTGGCTGCAGCCGTCGACAACCGCAACCACCATCAGCAAGGCCGGCGGCACGAAGACGGTGCAGGACGGACCCTACGCCGACACCAAGGAACAGCTTGGCGGCACCTTCGTCATCGACGTGCCCGATCTCGACGCGGCACTCGCCTGGGCGGAAAAATGCCCGGCAGTCCACTTCGGCACCATTGAAATCCGCGCCTCGGCCATGCCGGAAGGCGGCAACCCCTACGCCTGATGGCCGGGCCGGGGGCAGCATCTGACGGCAACCGGGAGGCGCGGGCGGCGGCAGCCAAAGTCGCGCGCGCCTCCTACGGCCGGCTGGTCGCCATCGTGGCAAGCCGCAACGGCAGCATCGCCGACGCCGAGGATGCGCTCGGCGAGGCATTTGCCCGGGCGCTGGCTACCTGGCCGGACGACGGTGTTCCGCGGAACCCGGAGGCCTGGCTGGTGACGACGGCCCGAAACCGGCTGATCGACACCGCCCGCAGTGCTGCCGTGCGAACCGCCGCCGGACCGCTCGACGACGAAACCATGCCGGACATCGTCACCATTCTCGATGGCATCGATCCGAATGCCATTCCCGAAAAACGCCTCGAACTGCTGTTCGCCTGCGCCCATCCGGCGATCGACGCGGCAGTGCACACGCCGCTGATGCTGCAGTCGGTCCTCGGTTTCACGGCGGCCGACATCGCTTCGGCCTATCTGATGCCGGCGCCGACGCTGGATCAACGGCTGGTGCGGGCCAAGCGCAAGATCCGCGGCGCCGGAGTGCCGTTCGCCGTGCCTGCGCGCGATGCCATGCCGGACCGGCTGCCAGCGGTTCTCGAGGCACTCTACGGCGCCTTTGCGCTCGACTGGGAGCGGCCGCAGGACGATGCGACGAAGGACATGGCCGGCGAGGCGCTCTACCTTGTCAGCGTGCTGACGGAGCTGTTGCCGGACGAACCGGAAGTGCTGGGGCTCGACGCGCTTATCTGCTTTTCGTACGCCCGTCGCCGCGCCCGCTTCGACGCGGACGGGGCGTTCGTGCCGCTCGACCGGCAACCGCCGGAGCTGTGGGACAGAACGTTGATAAGGCGTGCATCGGTGCTTTTGTCGCGGGCGGCGCAGGCGGGCTCGCCCGGCCGGTTCCAACTGGAAGCCGCCATTCAGGCGGTGCATGCCGACCGGCTGGCGACGGGGCGGACCGACTGGCCTGCGATCTGCCAGCTCTATGAGGGACTGATGGCAGTGGCGCCGACGTCGGGCGCCGCCGTGGCCCGGGCGGCGGCCGTCGGCCATGCCCAAGGTGCGGGCGCCGGGCTCAATGCCCTTTGCGACGCGCAATCGATGATCGGCGCTGACGCCAACGCCGGCTTCCAGCCATATTGGGCCACCCGCGCGCATCTGTTGCGCGCCGCCGGCCGGCAAAACGAGGCGAGCGCCGCTTACGAGAAGGCGATTTCGCTGACCACCGATATCGCGGTGCGGCGCTGGCTGGAGGCCGAACAGCGCCGACCGGACCTCGCCGGCCCGTGATCGTCAGCCGGCCGCGGACGAATTCCTGACACGAGCCAGGGCGTTGCGCGCAATCAGGATGTGAAACGGCATGATGGCCGCGAGGTAGAGGCGGCCGCCGATATTGTGCGGATGGACCCAGGTTGCCAGCAACACCCGTCCGCCTTCCGACAGAACCGACACCCGGAAATCCAGGTGCCGGTCGTTGAAGCCGGCGGTCAGCTCGCGCTCCGTTTCCGATTCCACCGGAAAGATACCGACCTTGTCGGCGGCCTGCGGTCCGTCGTTTGAAAGGCCGAAGGGCGCCGTCAGCAGGCGGCGGATGACGAGAAGAAACCGGGCCCAGCCCGGAAAGGCGGTGATGATGTCGGCCGCTCGCCGCGGCGGCACGTCAGCGGCGACGGCATAGCAGTCGAGGAAGTCGCCTGCCGCGATATGTCGGTGCAGCGCGCTGTCGGGCGGAAGATCCGCTGCGGTTACGGCGTCGGAAAACATGGTGTGCCTTTCGCCGGCTTGCCTATCCTGGAATATAGGTGGCAGCCGGTCGAACCGGCACCCGCGCCGCCCGTGTCATAACGGCGCAGCCGGTTTCTGCAGCCGCCAGACCTGCTCGGACGGATAGCGCTTGCCCCATTCCGCCGGCACGGTGAATCGGGTGCCGGTGGCGGTCTCCGGCGCATAGAGTTCTCGATAGTCGAGGATCTCGAAGCCGATATCGGCAAACAGCCGCATCCAGCCGGAGTGGCTGAGGTTGAACTCCACGCCGCCCGGATCGATCTCCACGTCGGTCCAGTCGACCCTGCCGAGATCCCGGTGAGGCCGGTGCAGGGTGAAGTCGCAGTCGGCGCCGCTCATCGGGCTGCACAGGATCAGCAGCGGATGGTTGCCGAGAAACACCAGCTCGCCGCCCGGCCGCAACAGTCGCCAGGCCTCGCGCAGCCACAGATCGGGATCGCACCAGATCGCGGCGCCGTATTCGGAGATGGCGAAGTCGAACGATCCGTCGGGCAAACCGGTATTTTCCGCGTTTACCTCCAGCAGGGTGACCGGAACCGCGTGATGCTCGGCCAGCCGACGCGCGGTCGCCAGCTGGTCGGCCGAGATGTCCACGCCGGTCACGCGGGCGCCGCGCCGCGCCATCCAGCCGGAGACATATCCGGTGCCGCAGCCCAGCTCGATGGCATCCAGGCCGGTCATGTCCTCGGGCAACAGCCGAAGGCCGGAATCGGCGAGACCCCAGCTGCCCCATTCCGGCACGGCGCTGGCCCAGAGCCGTTCGCCGGCGGCGACCCAGTCGCCGGCCATGGCGTTCCAGTAAGAACGATTGACTGCCACATGTCCGGTCATTTCATCTTCCTCGCTGTTTCGCATCCCGCGGGCAAGGACCATCCCCTACCACCATCGCGGGCACGCTCTCAACGAAATTTGCGCTTTCGCGATCCGGTGCTTTGCTATACCGGTCCTTCGGCAGACGGGCGCCACGAACGACGACAGATGGGAAACGCGATGTTTGGCAATTGGCCGAAACTCACATTGGGGTTCGTGTCCGGAATTCCGGTGCGCCTGGATTTCACATTCATCATCGTGCCGCTGCTGTTTCTCAACCGGATGACGGCGCAGACCGGGTCGGATGCCTGGCTGGAAATCGCGACGGTCATCGTCGGCATTTTCCTGTCGGTGCTGCTGCACGAACTCGGCCATGCGCTGACGGCCCGGACTTTCGGCATCGGCGTCGGCGAAGTGGTGGTCGGTGGTTTTTACGGCTATGCGCGTTTGCTGCCGCATCGGACCACGCGGCGGATCACCGTCGGTATCCTGGCGGCCGGACCGTTTGCCAACCTGGTGCTGTTCCTGGTGTTTTGGGGAATGCTGGAATTCCCGTCCCTGGGGCAACTGAGGATCATCGCCTTTTTCGGCCATCCGGGACTGGAGATGCCGCTGTGGATGACGAAGGCCGCCGGACTGCTGGCGTTCGTCAATCTGGCGATGTTCCTCTTCAATCTGCTGCCGGCGTTTCCGCTGGACGGCGGACGTATCGTCGACCAGGTGCTCAGCCGGTTTCTGCAGCCCAAACCGGGCATTCGCATTTCGTCGGTCCTTGGGATCGTGATCGGAGCGGCCGTGGCCTATTTCGGTTACGGCTTCAGCCTTTTCCTGGCGCTGATCGGCGTGTTCATCGTGGTGATCAATCTGGGCCGGCTGCGCGGCGGGCGACCGCCGCAAGCGCCGCGCAGGCCGTCGGTTCAGCGCAAGTAACGGTCCGGCAACGACCGATCACGTCCGGCCGAGATACTCGTCGTCCGTGACATGCTCCATCCAGTCGACATTGGAGCCGTCCAGCGCCTCGTGGATGGCGATGTGGGCCATGGCGTTTTCAGGTGCCGCGCCATGCCAGTGCTTTTCGCCGGGTGCGATCCAGACCGTATCGCCGGCTGCAATCTCGCGAATCGGTTCACCCTCCTTTTGAACCCGCCCGACTCCGGAGACGACATAGAGCGTCTGTCCCAGCGGATGGGTGTGCCAGGCCGTGCGCGCGCCCGGCAAAAAGCTGACGCGCAAGGCGCGGACCCGCGCCGGCTCAGGTGCCGAGACGATCGGATCCATGGTCACGGTACCTGTGAAATAGTCCGGACTGCCGGCGCTTGTCGGGCGGCCGTCGGCTTTGAAAATGTCCATGGGGTCGGCGTCCTTTGTTGTAGTGTCCGGCTTGGCATGGCAGATGCGGTGTTGCAATGGCGACCGAATTGCCCGGGAAACGGGATTTCAGCGATTGGCTTCCCGGCGGCGACCGTCTAGTTTGGAATGGTTTTTTTCCGGGGTCAGCGGCGATCCCCGACGCCCGGCGCCGCCCAATTCGTCAAGGAGTGTTCCATGAAAGGCAGCAAAAAGGTCATCGATTATCTCAACAGGGCGCTCAAGCACGAGCTGACCGCCTCCAGCCAGTTCTGGCTGCACTACCGGCTGATGGACGACTGGGGTTTCGGCAAGCTTGCGAAGAAATGGCGCGAGGAGTCGATCGAGGAAATGGAGCACGCCGACAAGCTCATCGTGCGCATCATTTTCCTCGAGGGCCATCCCAACCTGCAGACGCTCAACCCCCTGCGTATCGGTGAGAACATCCGCGAGGTTCTGGACGCCGATCTGAAGGCCGAATACGAGGCGCGCGACCTCTACAAGGAAGCCCGCGACGTGTGCAAGGACGAAGGCGACTACGTCACCATGGAAATGTTCGAGAAGCTGATGTCCGACGAGGAAGGCCACATCGATTTCCTGGAAACGCAAATCGATCTCTACGACACGATCGGCGACAAGCACTACGGACTGCTCAACGCCTCATCCGCCGACGACGACTGACGACGGCCGGTCAGCCGCCAGGTCAGGATCACGATGATGACGCCTAGGGCGGCCGTGTTGCAGATTCGGCAAGACGCCGGCGGTTGTCCCGCCGGCGTCAATGCTAGGCCGGCTTGCTCCGGGCAGCCCTCTGGGACCTCAGAACCACCATGCAGATCGCGGCGACGGCGAGTTCCAGGCCCATGATCTGAAGCATGGCGGCGTTGGGCACGCCGTCGACAATGACACTGGCAAATCGCGCCAGGCCGTAAGCCAGGTAGACCGTCGCCGAAACCACGAGGGCGGGATAGGCCATGTCCAGCCGGATGGCGCCGAACAGGGCGAACAGACCGCCGACAAGCACCGGGCCTCCCGCGGCGCGCATTTCGTTCAACAGGTTCACATCGTCGCCCAGCGCGATGCCCGAAGACGCGTGAAACGTCTGCGGTATGGCCAGGATGCCGAGGCCGACACCGGTGGCGATCAGGCCGGACAGGACCAGGGTCAGCCTGACCAGGATCGGGTTTCTCATGGGTTCATCTCCGTCGTTTCCGATGATCCCAAAATACGCCCGATGATTGGACGAACAATTCCTGTTTGTCCGAATGTATTATCCGTTCGTCCAGATTCGATGGACATCGGGCTGCCGGTCTGAGACTGTCGACGGGTCATGACCGCCATCGAACCCCATGTTCCGGACCCGTCCGGGATCGCCCGACCGCTGGGCGATCCGCTGGGCGAGATCCTGCATCTATTGAAACTGACCGGCACGTTCTATTGCCAGTCCAGGCTGTCCGCCCCGTGGGGCATCGAAGTGCCGGCCTTCGAAGGCGTGATGAGCTTCGTCATGATCACCGGCGGTCGTGCCTGGCTGAGCGCCGGATCCGAGACGCCGATTCCCGTCGAGCAGGGCGACCTCGTGCTGCTCACCGGAACCTGCGAACACAGCCTGCGAAGCGATCCGGACGTTGTGGCGGTCAGCCTCGACGCGCTGCCGATCCGCAAGGTCACCGAGATCTACGAGACCCTCGACTATGGCGGCGGCGGCGAGGTCACCCGCGTCATGTACGGCATCGTCCGCATCGATCACGCGGCCAGCGGCATGCTGATGGAGCTGCTGCCCGGCGTGCTGAAGGTCGACAGCTGGAGCGGCGAAGCCGGCAGCTGGCTGCAGGCTACGCTGCAATTCATCGCGCGCGAAGCACGGGCGCTGCGACCGGGCGGCGAGACGGTGATCACCCGGCTGGCGGATGTCGTCGTCATCGAGGCGATCCGCAACTGGATCAACACGGCGCCCGAAGCCGACCGTGGCTGGCTGAAGGGCGCGCGCGACCGGCAGATCGGCCGGGCGCTGGTGGCGATCCATCGGGCGCCGGCCGAGGACTGGACCGTTGAAAGCCTGGCCCGCGAGGCCGGCATGTCGCGCTCGGCCTTCGCGGCCCGCTTCACCGAACTGATCGGCCAACCGGCGATGCGCTACCTGACCTGGTGGCGCATGCAGCTCGCCCGCGAACGATTGAAGCAGACGTCGCAATCGCTCGCCACCATCGCCGCCGGTCTGGGGTACCGGTCGGAACCGGCCTTTTGCCGGGCCTATAAGCGGGTGTTCGGTGAGCCGCCCGGGCAGGTGCGGCGGGAGATCGAACCACACCGATTTAGTTTGGAATGATCGTTCCAATCAGAGCGTTGAGTTCCGGATTTCGATGCGCGTCGATCGGGTGTCGCACGCAGAGGGCATTGCACAGAAATCGGCCGAAACCCGCAATTCCCGCATTTACGAATTGTCTGGAACGATCGTTCCATCAGGTCAGTCGGTTGCTGACTTCGACCAGGTTCGCATCGGGATCGCGAAAGTAAACCGACACAAGCTTGCCGACCGCGCCGGCTTTCTCGACCGGACCTTCGACGATCTCGACGTCGTTCGAGCGAAGCCGGGCGATCACCTTGTCGATCGGCGTTTCGGTCACCAGACAGAAATTGCCGCTGCCGGGTGCGGTCCTTGCGGCAAGCTCGGGCGCCGTCGCCGCGTCCTGGAGGCTGATCTTGGCATCGCCGAAATGCAGCGACCATTTGCCGGGCCGCTCCTGGCGCGGCTCCAGCCCCAGGACCAGCCGGTAGAAGTCCAGCGTAGCGTCGACGCTGCGGACGCAAAGGACGATATGGTCGAAGCCGGTGATGTTCATGTCAGGAACCTCATGAGTCGGGGTGCTGTCAAATCCCTTTCCGGACCCTCTTCAGCAGTTTCACGCATGTCTTGCGCACGAGGTAGCCGACGTCTTCCGGCTTCATGAGAGCATCGATGCCGATCAGGGCCTTGGGGTTGCGGATCTTGCGCAGCCACATCCTCCATTCCAGTTTCTGTTTGACGGTGTGGGCGAAAATGGTCTTGTCGCTGTCGATTTCGTAGACCCGGGCGGTCATCGTCACTTCCGGACGCCAGGCGATCGGAATGGGCGGCCCAAAATAGCTGAACAGCATCAGCGCTCCCATGTCGTAGTCCGAAACCGTGATATCGATGGCCAGGTCGCTGCTCGCGGCCGGGTCGCGGTCCGATGCCGGCGGCAGCGCCATCACATCCCGCAACGTCCGCTCGATCAGGTCGGGGTCGATGGGCTTGTGGTTCAGCGCGGCGACTCCTTTTTTGAAACTGAAGCTCGAGGCGACCGTGATGCTTCCCAGATACAGGGGTCGCCTGACGCCAAACAATCTGCTCCAAAATCCCAAAATTCCAACCCCGGCAATGGTTGCGCGTATTCTTCAGATAGATAGGGACGTGCGGCCGTATTTTGAACAAAGACGGTTCGATGCCGAAGGCGAGAATCGATCGTCTTGAAGGTCGATCGTCGATCGCATCAGGGCGCCACCCACGTGCCGCGCCAGGCGTCGGCACGCTCGAAGCGGGCGCGGCGGTGGACCGGTTCGGACAGCACGACCGTGTCGATCATCTGCACATGGCATTCGACGGCAACGAAGATGTTGCGGTCGGGGATGCGCTCGAAGGCCGAGGAGTCGGCGATCGGTGTGCCAGGCGCCGGATGGACGCCGTAGTTGAGGCGCGATTCCGTGTGAAGCGCTTCCCAGCGCTCGGCGTCGGCCGGCAGCAGCCGGGCTTCGGCGGCGATGCGCAGCTGGAATTGCCGGGCCGGGTCCCAGACATGCAGCGCAACCTGCGGGTTGGCCGTCAACGCAGCGATCTTGGCGGTTCGGGTGTCGCTGTAGAATTCGACGATATGGCGGCTGCGGTCGGCGGCGCGCAGGCCGACGGTACGGATTTCCGGCTTTTCGGCCGAAACGGTGGCGACGGAGGGAAAGCGAAAGGGGGACGTGCGATCGCTCGTGGCGGCTTCGAGTTCGGCCCAGACGCGGTCGAGCGTGCCGGGCAGATCCAGCACCCAGTCGTCGGCGCCGCTCACGCTTCGACGAACCGGATCGGAGCCAGGGCGCCGTCATGGCGCCTGACGATGACGGTCGAGAAGGACGGCGCCACGGAATAGATCACCAGGAAGCGGCCGACGAGATTGGCGTCCGAGTGGATCACCCAGGGCGCCATGGCGATGCCGAAGCCGTGCGGGATGCGGAAGCCCGAGACGATTTTCCTGTCGGCATCGAGCTCCTTGCCGATGATGAGATAGCCGCCGGCGTCCTCGTGCAGCGGCATGTGAAAATGCGGCCGGTCATGGATTTCGATGAAGTTGCCGCCGCCTTTCGCCGGGTCCATCAGGTAGTTGTCGACATAGGTCTCGCCGACGGCGGTGATCGTCACCGGCAGGTTGCCGTTCGCCTCGAACCGCACCGTCTCGCCGACCTTCACCAGGCGACTGCCGTAGAAGGCCAGGTTTTCCGGCGTGCTGTCGGCGACCGGAATGACGAGCGCCTCTTCGCCCTCGGCGAGGAGGAAACTGCCGAAGCCGCCGAGAATGTTGGCGTCGTCGAGCGCCATGTCGATATCGCTCTGCCAGTGGCCGGTGAGTGCGACATGCGCCGGCGTCGTCGGTTCGGGAAGCGGCGGCGGTTCGTCGCCGTCTGCTTCGACCAGGCCGCGCCAGGTGACGCGATAAAGCTCGTCCGGCGCGACATGGCCGATAATGTTCTCGGTCTGCATATAGGCGGTGTCGTCGGACCCGTGCCGGTCGACGAGAAGAACCGGCAGGTCCCTGATGAGGTCGTCCGGCAGGGCGCGCACCGAGGCGAGAGCGTCCATCGAAATGTCAGCGGTCGAAGTCATCGCAGAGATGATACCACGGACATTGCCGTCCCGTCATTCGTAGCCGGTCATCTCCAGATAGCCGCGGCCGGGATGGCTGCCGGTGGCCATGACCGGGCCTTCCCAGTAGGGCACCAGCGTCTCCATCCAGCTGTCCGCATTGACGGCGTCGACGGCGATATCGAGATCACGGTCGGGGAGCTGCAGGCGCCATTCGACCGGGATGGCGCGGCCGGCGACCTGCTCTGTGCGCCGTGGTGTCATGGTCAGAGCACCGTCGCCATAGGCGGCTGATTCGCCATCCGGGCCGATCCAGGTCGCGGAGGTATAGGCGTCGGCGGTGCGGCTGCGCAGGCGGAAGCCCATCAGTTTGGAGCCGTCGTCGAAATGCAGCGACAGCCAGTCCCAGCCGGTCTGGTCGGGGTCGAGCGGCTGCGACGACCATTCGCGGTCGAGCCAGGCCTGGCCGCTGACCGTAACCGGCCCGCTCGGCAGGGTGACCGTGCCGGTGACGGAATAGAAGGGCTGGGAATAATAGTAGCTGGCCTGACCGGAGGCCGATTTGACCGAATAGCCGTCGTCACCGTGCCTTACCAGCGGGCCGTTCGCGACAAGTTCGAGGTCGTAAGAGAAGTCAGGGCCGCGGGCGGCAATGTGCAGCGCCGACAGCGGATCGGCGTCGGCCGTTGCCCGGCTGTCCATGCGCCAGTCGTCGATCCAGGCCGAAAACGGCTCGACCGTCACGCCAGCCTGGCCGATGCCGCCGCGGGCGAACCGTTCGGTCGAATAGTGATGGTCGGCCGTCGTGATGGCGGCATGGGCCATGAAGGTCTGTGAAGCCGACCAGCCGTCACCGGGCTCGGGCTTCAGGGCCGAGCGGAACAGCGTCCATTGCAGGCCGAGATCGGCACCGTTTTCGTCCTTCAGATTGGCGGTCAGGTACCACCACTCGATGCGGAAATCGGGATGCGCGCCATGATCGGTCGGAAACGCCAATGGCCGGCCGGCCTCAGGCACGGAGAAGCCTTCGGCGTCCGTTCCGAGACCGGCAAAGCCCTGGGCGAACGCACCGGTCGCCAACAGCAAAAACAACAATGCGAGCCGGCTAACGTTCATGGACGAACACCTTGAGAAAGCCGGCGGGCCGGGTGCGGGCAAGACGCCAGGCGGGGAAAGCGGCGGCGAGGCCGGCGGCGATCAGCGCCAGCAGCAAAAGCCGCAGCCAGTCGGCCGGAAAGACGAACATCGGCAGGCGCCAGCCGAAAGCCTCGACATTGACGATCGTCAGCAGCACCCAGGCCAGCAACAGTCCGACCGGCAGGGCCGCCAGCCAGGTGAGCGCGGCGAGCGCCAGCGTGCGAACCATCTCCAGCCGCGCCAGCGACGCGCGTGTGGTGCCGAGCGCCCAGACCGGCGCCAGCTGCGACAGCCGCATGGCCGACAGGGTCAGCAGATTGGCGAGGATGGCGAAACCGGCGACGCCCAAAGTCAGCGTGTTGAGCGCGCCGGTGACCAGGAAGGTGCGGTCGAAGACGCGCAGCGAAAAGCGCTTGACGTCGTCCTGATTGAGGATGTTGCCTGAAGCGAGGCCGAATTCGGTCATGAGCGCGTCGGCCAGGGCCGGTGCCTGCTCGGGCGGCACGCGCACGGCATGGCGCAGTTTCGGAAGGTCGGGAAAGAAGCCCATCAGCTTGTCGTGGTTGACGATCATCTGCCCGGTCGGATTGCCGTAGTCGGAATAGACGCCGACGATTTCTTCCGTCCAGCCGGGCGCCAGCGTCAGGCGGTCGCCCAGCCGGTGGCCGCCGCGGCGAAAAAACTGCTCGTTGACCAGTGCGCCGTTGCCGGCGGCCACCCGGTCCCAGACATTGTCTGCCTGTTCGAGCAGCGGCCAGTTCTGCCGGTAGGTCCGGTGGTCGACGACGCCGTAGAGAAAGACCGGCCGGCCGGCGATCTCGACCTCGGTCGACCGCATCGGCAGCACGGCATCGGCGCGGTCGGCGAGGAAGGCGCGCATCGCTATAGCCCGGGTCTCGTTTTCCGCCGTCACGTAGAGTTCGGAAGCCAGGCGCTGGTCGAGCCAACCGGTGAAGGTGTGGCGGAACGAGGCGACCATGGTGCCGACGCCGACATTGGCGGCGAGCGCCAGCATCAGCGCCATCAGCGCCAGCGACAGGCTCGGGACCTGCTGGCGCATGTCGGCCCACATCCATTCGGCCATGGCCGAGCGCGCGGTGCGCGCCCCCTGCCTGAGAAGCAGGATCAGGATCGCCGGCAGCAGCAGCGCGGCGCCGAGCAGCAGCGCGGCGAGCGTCAGGAACCCGGATGCGAGGCCGCTGCCGAGCCAGGCGGTGAGCAGCGCGGTCAGCAGCAGGGCAAGGGCGGCGAGTGTCGACCAGCGGCCGGTCCGGCGGCTTGCCATCGCCCAGGCGCGCGGTTGCGCCGGAGCGAGCAGCGGCATGGTGGCGATGCGCCACAGGCCCTGGCCGGTGGCGAGCAGGGCGCCACCGAAGGCGATGGCGAGGCCGGTCAGGACCCAGTCGGGCCGCAAGGCGAGCGACCCGGGCACGGTGGCGCCGTAGAGGCCGGCCAGCGTCGCGGCGACGTCCGGAAGCAGCAAGGCCGCGATCAGATAGCCGAGCGCCACGCCGAGCAGCCCGGCGACCAGCGCCAGCAACAGCGTCTCGGCGAGGAGCAGCAGCATGACGGCCCGGTTGGGCAGGCCGAGCGCCCGCAATGTGCGGATGACGGCGCGGCGCTGCTCGAAGGCCAGGCCGATGGTCGCATGCACGATGAACAGGCCGACGGCAAACGAAAGGAAACCGAAGGCGGTCAGGTTGAGGTGGAAACTGTCGGTCAATCGGGCGATGTCGCCCTGCGGGTCGGGCGCGACGCGCTGGAGATCCGGCGCGATCTCCGCCAGCGGCGCAAGACCGGCAGGTTGCTGCGGCGCCAAAAGCAGGTAGTCGAAATCCTGCCGTTGCAACAGCTTCCGGGCGGTGGCGGTGTCGGCCATCAAGTCACCCGGCGCGACCTGCAGGGAGGGGCGCAGATTGAGGCCGCTGCCGGCGAGCGACGCGGCGGTGTCGGGATGGGCGAGAACCAGGTCCTCGCCGGCGACGAAGGCGCCGATATCGGCGTTGCCGGACAGGCCAAGGGGCGCGGCGCCGCGGGGCATGGTGAAGACGTCGAGGCCGAGCACGCGCAAACGGCTGCGGCCGAGGCGCAACGAGCCCTCGACGACCGGCGAGACCAGCCAGCCGGCGCGCCGAAGCGCCACGAACCGGTCGGCGGCGATCGGACCGCCTTGGGCGGCCTGCAGCCGCTCCAGCGTGTCCTGGCCGAGCACCGACGCGGCACGGGCATAGCTCGAGCGGGCCTCGCTGTTGATTGCCTGCACGCCGGTCCACAGGCCCGTCGCCAGCGCCAGGCCGACGATCAGGGTGGCGAGCTGCAGCGGCCGATAACGCCAGTGCGACAGCAGCGCCGCGATGCCGGCGCCGATCATTGCAGCAAGCCGTGGGTCAGGTGCAGCCGCCGGTCGAGCAGGCCGGCGAGCCGGGTCGAATGGGTGACCAGGATGAACCCGGCGCGCACGTCGGCGACCAGCTCCAGCATCAGCGCGATCACCGCATCGCCGGTGTCTTCGTCGAGATTGCCGGTCGGCTCGTCGGCGAGGATCAGCGCCGGCCGGGCGGCGAGCGTGCGGCCGATGGCGACCCGCTGCTGCTGGCCGCCGGACAGCTGTTCCGGGTAGCGGTTGAGGCATTCGGCAAGCCCCAGCCGTGAGGTCAGTTCCGCCGTCCAGTCGGTGTCCAACCGGCCGGCCAGGCGGGCGTGGAAGGCTAAGTTCTGGGCCACGGTCAGCGACGGCACCAGATTGAACTGCTGAAACACGAGGCCGATGGTGCCGCGGCGCAGCGCCGCGAGGCGGGCATCGTTCATCGGCGCGATGTCCGTGCCGTCGACGCGGATTTCGCCCGAATCGGGCGCATCCAGTCCGGCGATGAGATGCAGCAGCGTGCTCTTGCCCGATCCGGACTCGCCGGTCAGCGCCAGATGCTGCCCGGCATCGAGCGCAAACGACACGCCCTTGAGCACATCGACGGGCCCTTCCTCGGTCGCATAGGATTTGGTGACGTCGCTCAGCGCCAGCAGCATGGTGGGTCCGGTGTTGGTGTCGCCGGATACACTTAGAGCCTTGCTCGCGGATTGGGAAGATCGGGTCGGGGCGACCATAGGAAGCAGCGGGATCCGGATTTGACAGCCTGTCGGGCGGCGCCTATCGTTTTGCCGACCAAATGGAGGATTTCGGCGTGACAACGCTCAAGGTGGTACCGAAACAAAGGCGCGCGGGCCAGTAACGGTTCCCAGACTCATGACGAGATGCGCCCCCGAACGCCTCGGGGGTTTTTTTTATGCCTTTGAAACGGACCACAAAATGCCTCCTTCGGAACGAACGCCCCCCACGATCCTGACCCTGATCTGCCTGACCGGGGTTTCGACGCTTTCCCTCAACATGTTCCTGCCGTCGCTGGTCAATATCGCGGCGGATTTCGACGCCAGCTATGCGCTCGTCAGCCTGTCGATCGCCGGCTATCTGGCGGTGACCGCCGTGCTGCAGATCGTGCTCGGGCCGCTGTCGGACCGTTACGGGCGACGGCCGGTGCTGCTTGTCAGCATCGCGCTTTTTTGCGGCGCGTCGCTCGGGTGCCTTCTGGCGCAGGACGTCTGGACGTTCCTGCTGTTTCGGCTGCTGCAGGGAGCGATCATCGCCGGCGGAGCGCTGGCGCGGGTGGTGGTTCGCGACGTCATGGAGCCGAAGGAGGCGGCGAGCATGCTCGGCTACATCGCCATGGCGATGGCGGTGGCGCCGATGCTGGGGCCGATGGCCGGCGGCGTGCTGGACGAGTTGTTCGGCTGGCGATCGAGCTTCGTGGCCCTCATCCTGATCGGCGCGGCGCTGTTCGCCCTGACCTGGTTCGATCTGGGCGAGACCAACCAAAACCCCTCCGAGACCTTCGGGCGGCAGTTTCGCGCCTACCCGGCGCTGCTGCGCTCCGGGCAATTTTGGGGCTATGCCGCCTGCATGGCGTTCTCGGTGGGAGCGTTTTTCGTCTTCATCGCCGGCGTGCCGCTGGTGGCCAGCGTGATCTACGGCATGTCTGTCGGAACTATCGGGATCTATATGGGCTCGATCACCGGCGGGTTCTTCTTCGGCGGCTTTTTCGCCGCCCGCCTGGCGCGCAGATTTTCGCTGACGACGATGACGCTGGCCGGGCGGGTCATCGCATGTTTGGGCCTCGTCGCCGGGCTGCTGCTGCACGCGTTCGGGTTCGTGCACGAGTTCGCGGTGTTCGGTTCGACGCTCTTCGTCGGCTTCGGAAACGGCATCACCCTGCCCAGCGCCAATGTCGGCGCCATGTCTGTCCGGTCCGATCTGGCCGGGACCGCTGCCGGCCTCGCCGGGGCGCTCACGGTCGGCATCGGCGCCCTGTTGACCTGGCTGTCGGGACTGATCGTGACCGAAGACACCGGCGCCGCGGCGATGCTGGGGCTGATGTTCGCGGCGACGTTTGCGAGCCTGGCAAGCGCAGCGTGGGTTGCCTGGCTCGACCGGCGTCAGGCATGACGATCGGTCATCGGATGGCACCCTTCGACCGCGGCCGCAGGGCTAGGCGGTCAAAAGCCTGACCGTCTTGTCGACATGGGCGGTGATCCACATCGCCGTCGCGGATTGCCGGTAGAACAGGTGCCGGTAGAAGATCGGCGCCGTGAACAACAGCGCCGTGTGTTCGGCATCGGTATTCCGTGGAAGATCCCCGCGGGCAATGGCGCGGTCGATGATGCGGATGTCGATCCCGGCGTGATACTCGGCGGCGGCCTGCTGGATTTCCGCCACGTCCGGATCCACCACCGCGGCGGCCATCAGCTGTGCCACCATGCTTCCCCAGGCGGTGTGCTCCAGCGCCTGGCCGAGATCGAGCATGGCGGACAGCATGTCGTCGCGAAAATTGCCGGTGTCGGGGGCGGTTCGCTCGATGAGCTGGCTTCTGAGCGCGTCCTTCAGCAATTGCGACTTGTCGTCCCAGTGGCGGTAGAGCGTGCTGCGCGAGATGCCGGAGCGCTCGGAGACGTTTTCGAAGCTGCAAGCCTGAATCCCCGCTTCCGCCACGAGTTCCAAGGCTGCATCCATCGCCGATTTGCGCGTTCTGGCGATGCGCGGATCGTTCAGATTCAGGGTCGGTTTGGCGGGTGATTTCATCTATCGGACATTTTTGTTGCATTTCCTATTTCCATGTCCTATATCACAAATGTGAGCGGTATAGGACAGATCTGTTCTATTTCCGACAAGGCCGGAAGGCAACAGCCCGTCTGGCGATCCGAAAGATGGAGACCACCATGGAGAACCCAACCACGGGCCACCCCGAAGCAAGGCCGGACCCCGACAGCCGGAGCGAGCGGCGCTACGGGAATGCGTCGGGGCTGAATTTCGCGAGTGCCAACCTGGAAGGCGCGAATTTCGAAGGGGCCAATCTGGAAGGCGCGAACTTCGCCGCCGCCAATCTCGAAGAGGCCAACTTCGCGGGCGCCAATCTCGAGGGGGCGAACTTCGAGGGCGCGAATCTCACCAATGCGAGGATCGAGAGCGCCAATTTCACCAGTGCCAATCTCATCAACGCCAACCTGGAGGGAATCGGGTCGCTTGCCGCCTGAGACCTGTCGGAGATCGCCATGCAGCGCAGATCAATCAACCCGTGGACCTGGCAACAGCAATTCGGATATCAGCAGGGCGTCGAGGCCACCGGCGCCGAAAGAACGCTGTGGATCTCCGGCCAGACGTCGCTCGATGCCGAGGGCAACGTGGTCGGCGCCGGCGACATGCGCGGACAGATCCACCAGGTCATCGACAATATCGAGGCCGTCCTGGCGGGCGCCGGCATGACCCCGGCCAATCTCGTCGCCCTCAAGTTTCTGACCACGGACATGGACCTTTTTGCCCGCAATGCCATGGAACTTGCGCGTCTGAACGAGGCCGGGAGTCAGCACACCTCGACGGCCGTGGAGGTCTCCCGGCTCGCCTATCCCGAACTGCTGATCGAAATCGAAGCGGTCGCGGTGGCGTGACCGCAACCCCAAGCCTCAGGAGACAATCATGACGGCTCAAGCCGCGCGCGTGCAGGCACCCGCAGACAAGCGTACCCATCTGGTATTCGGTATTCTGCTTTCCGGCTTCATGGCGACCATCTTTGCCGGCTTCATTCCGTTTCTCGCCCTGGGTTTCACAACGGAGTGGCTCAAAGCGTGGATTTCCGGGATCGTTATCGGCTGGCCGCTCGGCTTCGCGATCGTCTCGCTGGTCAATCGCCCCCTCATGCGGCTTGCGGTCCGGCTGACGCGATAGATCGGGGTTGGAGCGATCGGAACCGTGAGCTCTTACGCTCCGAGACCCTGAATGCAGGTCTATGCAACACCATCGAAATCGATGCGCACGCCTGTCCTTGCAACCGCGTCACGTGCCTGCTGGAGCACGACCTCCCGGTCCGTCGGAAAATATGCAGCCAACTCGGTCACTGAAACACCAGGCGATTCCTTTGCAAGTTCTTCAATAGCCGCACGCAGTTCAGGTGGATGCCACGGATTGTCTGTTTCCATTGCAAGCCGGACTTGAACAGGCCAGCTTGGCACGGCCTGTGCGCTCCCGGTCGGATCGCGAACCATCACGAGGCCGTAAATCTCGTTATCGTGAGCCGCAATCCAGCTCTGCGCGCATGTCCTGCAGGTGAGACGGTGCAGCCAATCGGGCAGGCCGACCTGCGTGCGCTGGAATATTCTGTCTAGCTCCGGATAGTGGATGACATAGTCAATGTGCCCCCCGAAGTCAGCGATGGTGTGGCACTCGCAGGCGTCGGGGCCTGGAAGGCGTTCATGCAGCTGTCCACGGAATTCGGCGATCTGCTGAGCGTCGCGGTAGTCTACGGAGATGGCATCGAGATAGGCGTCTTTGCCAAGCGCCGCTTCGACGTCTCCGCCCGCATACAGCCAGGCCTCGAAATTCGCGGCCCCGGTGTCTCCCCGCGCGAAACGCCAGAATGCGTCGAGCATATCCGGGTCGTCCTTCAAATGGTCCAGTTTACCGATCAGGTCGATCACCCTCGCCGGCGCAGCAGTGAATTGTTGGTGGAGCGACGCTGCCAGTAAAACTCCGATCCGGTGACGGTCTTGCGAATCTCGAAGCCCGTGGCCTGGAGCACACGCTCGAGCTTGGGATTGGGTTCTGCACAGTTGCGCGCATAGACCGACCATTCGATGGCCGTCAAACCCCGGCGCAGAGCCGACTTCTCGATGACGTCGATCAGAGCGAAGAGCACGCCCTCGTCGCCCCGGTCGACGACCGCGAGCTCGACGCCGAGCACCCTGCCGTCGATCGAAAACTCCGCAAGCACCTCGGCCGATCCGACCGAAATCACGATCGGCCTGCCGATCGCCGCGTAGATTTCGAGGTCTTCCAGCGAGATCAGCTCGTCGGGCCTCAGGCCCTCGATGAGGATGTCTGCGTTCTTCATGACTCAATGCCCGCTTCGTTTGACCGGTTCGATCTATTGGACGCTCTTGTCGAAATTCAGGTGCGAGGAAACCAACCGACATCGCATGCCGAGACGTCTATTCGATTTCGACCAGGTCCTGAAGGAGAAAAGCTGTTTCAATTCAACTGCCCAAGCTCTAGGACTGGACTCCCTCGGAGAATCAATTTCGTGCACAGACCGAAATGACCTGGCTGAGAGTGACCATCCTGATCGGCGCCGGCGCTGCCGTCGCGATGCTGGTCGGCAAGGTTCCAGCCGCACTGCCGGACCTGCAGGCCGAGCTGGGCTTGAGCCTCGTCCAGTCCGGCTGGGTGATCGCCATTTTCAATCTGGTGGCGGCCGCGACGGCGGTGTTTCTGGGAACCGTGTCGGACCAGTTCGGGCGGCTCCGGGTCGCGCTCGTCGGCATGGTTCTGGCGGCGCTCTCGGGCATCGCGGGCGGGTTCGTCGACAGCGGCACGGCGCTTCTGACGACACGGGTGTTCGAGGGTCTCGGCTTCCTGCTGACCACTACCTCCATGCCGGGCCTCATCCTTCACGCCGTCTCCGAGCGGCGGACGAAGACCGCCTTTGCGCTGTGGGGCATGTACATGCCGGTCGGATCGGGTTTCATGCTGGCGTTGTCGGGGCTGATCCTGGCGCATTTCGACTGGCGGGTTCTCTGGTGGCTGACCTCGGTCCTGATCCTCGTCGTTGCCGTTCCGGTTTACCGGGTGGGGCATGGGCTTGGCGGCGGCCCGGAACAACCGACGGCAAAGCCGCGCGTGACCCAAAGCCTGCGGCACGCGCTCGGTCGCGGCCCGATTCTACTCAGCACGGTCTTCGCCTTTTACGCCGGCCAGTACCTGATCGTTGCCGGATTCCTTCCCCTCATCCTCGTCGAACTCAACGGCTTCACGCCGTCGGGCGCGGCAGCGGTCGGTGCGTTTGCGGTCTTCTGTAACGCCGCCGGAAACGTGCTTTCCGGCTGGCTGCACGACCGCGGCGTCCGCTCTACGACGCTGATCCTCGTCGGCTGTGGCGCCATGGCGATCGGCGGGTCGATCGTGCTGCTGGACGACATTTCTGGCCTCTTGCGGACCGTCGCGGCCGGCGGGCTGTTCATCTGCACGGGCCTGATCCCGAGTTCCCTGTTTGCGCTGATTCCCGATCATGCGCCCGATCGCTCGGTCATCGCGACGGTCAGCGGCATTGTCATGCAGGGCGCGGCCATCGGCCAGTTGGTCGGGCCGCCCATCGGTGCGGCAATCGTCGCATGGGTCGGCGCCTGGCACGGCGCGGTTCCGGTGGTTCTGCTGTGTGCGGCGATCTGCGCAGCCTGTGCGCTGCTGCTTCGCCGGACCGGACCGCGCGCGCAGCTCGGACAAACCGGGTGACCCATCCGATCGACGCGAGGAGTCGTCGAGCCTTCGATAGACCGGCCCGAATGGAATGAAACATGCCTGATCATCCTCTGGTTCCCATTCTCGAAACCGAACGCCTGGTCCTCAGAGGGCATCGGACCGACGATTTCGCGGACAGCGCTGCGATGTGGGCCGATCCGCAGGTGGTTGCCCACATCTCGGGCACGCCGTCGACGGCGGAACAATCCTGGTCGCGACTGTTGCGATACAGCGGCCATTGGCAGCATCTGGGCTTCGGCTACTGGGTCGTGGAAGCAAAAGCCGACGGCGCGTTCATCGGCGAAGTCGGCTTTGCCGATTATCGCCGCGACACCATGCCGAGCATCGATGGCATGCCGGAGGCCGGCTGGGCGCTGAAGACTGCCGCCCACGGCATGGGGTATGCCACGGAAGCCGTTGCCGCGATGGTGGACTGGGCGGACCGCAATCTGGCTTCTGAAAGGACGATCTGCCTGCTCGACCCGACCTATTCCGCCTCGATCAACGTTGCCCGGAAAGCCGGATATGCCGACGGGGTGATCGGGACATACGGACCGCTTGAAACGCTGTTCATGAAGCGGCCGCGGCGGCTTCGTTGACCCCGCATCCTCCGTCCCGGTGACCAAAAAATAGCCGCGCAAGAATCGGATGGCGGGACAGGCTGTCGGCGCGTAACGCTTCGGGAAACAGCCGGAGATTTCGTCGTGTCCACCGTTCGTCGTTTAACAGGGGCTGCCTATGGCATTCACCTGGCAGATCAGATCGCGCTTGTTGCGGTGCCGCTCGTCGCGGCGCTGGCTTTCGACGCTTCGGCCGAAGCCATCGGTGTCCTCGTTGCCTGCCAGTCGATGGCCCATCTGCTGGGGTCCATTCCCTTCGGCATTCTGGTCGACAGCGCCCAGCAGCGCAGTCTCGCCGTCGCTGCGACCCTGATTTCGGTTGGCGGTTCTTTCGGCGCCGCCGCAAGCGTTGTTGCGGGCAATGTCGTCGGGTTCGGGACGGCGATCACGCTCGCCGGGTTCGGCGCCGTGCTGTTCGTTCTCACGGCGCTGTCGATCCTGCCGAAGGCGGTACCTGCCAACCGGCTGGCCGGCGCCAACGCTGCCATCGAGATTCCGCGCGCCGCCTGCTCCTTTGCGGTGCCGCTGGCGATCGGCCTGGTGGTCGCCGATGTCCCGGCCGCATGGATCTTCGTTGCGGCGGGCCTGGGCGGCATCGCGGCGCTTGCCTTTGCGTTGTCGCTGCCGCGCTTCGAAATCCGCCGGCGCCGGCGCGAGCCGCTGATTCCGCAGATCGTCGAGGGCGGCGTCTATGTGCTGCGTCATTCCCTGCTGCTGCCGATCTCGCTTTGCGCGATTTTCTGGAACTTTGCCTTTGCCGCACTGCTTGTCGTCCTGGTGCCGGCGATCCGGGAGGTGTATCGCTTCGACCCCGGCACTTTTGGGATCGCCCTGTCCGCCTTCGGGCTTGCGGCGATTTGCGGATCGTGGCTGGCGGGTCGGTTTGCCGACCGTATCGCGCCGTCCGCCATCCTGCTGTTCGGGCCCGGCAGTTCGGCCATCGCGGCCGCCGGCCTGACGGTCATTGGTCCGGGCAACGCAGAGCCCCTGCTCTACGCCTGCTTCTTCTTCCTCGGCTTCGGCCCCTCCATGTGGCTCATCGCCCAGAATTCGGTCCGTCAGCTGGTCACGCCCGGCACCATGCTGGGACGGGTCAACGCGGTGATCCAGACCGCGATCTACGGTATCCGTCCGCTGGGGGCGCTGATCGGCGGCCTGGTCGTGGGCGCAGCCGGACCGGACAGCGGTCTAGCTGTCGTGGTCCTGGCGTTCGCCGC
The DNA here is from genome assembly GCA_963921345.3 of Rhizobiaceae bacterium. Lineage (GTDB taxonomy): Bacteria > Pseudomonadota > Alphaproteobacteria > Rhizobiales > Rhizobiaceae > Hoeflea_A. The sequence continues at coordinate 296,336 of CAWUFE020000001.1, forward strand.
TTCGTTCCTCGTGTCGCTGTTCAGCGGGCTGCGGAGCGTTTCGAGCTATGAAGAGATGCAGATGGATGTCGTGCGCGGCGGCTGAGGCGACGATGCCAGGCTGGCTCAGGCCTCCGAGTGTGGGTTTCCGGTTCGTACAAAGTTGTCGATGTAGAACTCAACAGAATGCGCTGTTCCGGTTCCATGCAGGCTTCCATCAAGCCTCGATACGATAATCGGAGCATTGCCCAACAGCGTGTCGGACAGGTGTCCCGATTCGAGATAGGCTCTCGACTCGTAAAAGAACACCCAGCCGAAATCACCCGATATTGTCTGTTCGTCGACCAGGACAAGCTCCAGCGGTACGTCCTTTGACCTCATTCCTAGGACTTCACGCTCGCGGGAAGTCAGGTTCTTGCGAAGATCGGCGATTCTCGCAGATTCTGCTTCAAGCTCGGCGAGGTGCTGCACTATCGATTGTCGTGCCTGTTCAAATTCGATCATCGATCAGTCCGCGGTGGCTTGGTGAATGTAACTTTGTTTCATGGTACGGCGATCGACTTTGACATGTCCGTCAAGACCTCACCTGCCCGGCTCGGATGCGGTCGCTCGCCTGTCCTGTGGAAACCGGCCCTGTGATAGAGCCTGATATTGGCTTCCATGCGGCTGTTCGTATAAAGGCGCAGCTCGTCCAATCCCATCCCGGCGGCAACTTTTTCGGCCTGCCCGAGCAATGCGAGACCCAGCCCCTTGCCCTGAAAAGCCGGATCCACGGCGATGCTGTAGATCAGCAGAAAGCCTGGACCTTTCTCGACCACCAGGACGCCCGCGGTTTCGCCGCCGATCTCGGCAAGCCACACACAGCCATCCGCTATGCGTTGCGAATAATCCTCCCAGGCCGGCTTTGGCGCCGTTCCGATGACCGGTTCATAGGCCGGGACGTAGGCCTTCCTGCTGATGTCCGACACGCTTCGGGCATCGTTCGCGACGGCCAATCGGAATTCGAATGCTGACATGTGCGGACCGTAGTCCATCAGGCGTGTCGTTGTCAGCGGCAGGAGCAAAGGGAAAAGGCGCGCACTCGGGGTGCGCGCCGTCGCAATGCTGCGGGACGTGGTCGGTTAGCCGCCGAGCTTTAGCTCCCCAAACCGTTGACCTCGGCGACGGTGCCGTGATGGATGCCGGGCCAGGTCGCGGCGGCCTTGGCGAGGACGCCTTGCTTGTCTTTTTGATAGGCTTCGAAGACGGCGGCGTTGAGGAACACGTAGAGCTTGCCGTCTACGATGTCGGCAAAGCGCGGGCTGCCGTCGAGTTTCTTGCCGAGGGCGACGCCCAGGGTGCAGTAACCGCCATATTGCGGCATGTACTTCTCCGACGCCTCGGCAAATTCCCGCATCGCCGCTTCGGAGGCGAAATAATAGGCGACGCCGTCATTCACATGGGTGTGCTTTGCCTGTCCCGGCACGATGCCCAGGCCGCTCGCCATCGCCACCAGATCGTTGCCGCGGAAGGCGACGCCATGGCCGTCGACCGTGGTTCCCTTGGAAACGTTGTATTCGTCGGCGGCGTGGGCCGCGGGAATGGCGGCAAAGACGCCGGCGATCATTGCGGCGGCGGTCAGTGTCTTGATGGTTTTCATGTCATCGGTCCTTCTTGGGTTGATGCCCCGGAGGGCGGGTTGAAAACGCGGTGTCTGGCCGGGCTGCATGGCTCACAGGCCGAGTTCGGACAGTTCCGGATGACCGTCCGGCCGGCGTCCCTGCGGCCACAGGAACCTGCGATCGGCCGGATCGATTTCGAGATCGTTGATGCTGGCAATCCGGCGCTGCATCAGGCCGTCGGGTGCGAATTCCCAGTTTTCGTTGCCGTAGGACCGGAACCAGCGGCCCCCGCCATCGTGCCATTCATAGGCAAAGCGGACGGCGATACGGTTTTTGGCAAAGGTCCACAGTTCCTTGATCAGCCGGTACTCGAGCTCTTTTTCCCATTTGCGCGTCAGGAAGCGTTCGATCTCGTCGCGGCCGGTGAGAAACTCCGACCGGTTTCTCCATTTGCTATCGGCGGTGTAGGCCAGTTTCACTTTTGCGGGGTCACGGGTGTTCCAGGCGTCTTCTGCGGCGCGCACCTTGGTTCTCGCGGTCTCTTCGGTGAAGGGGGGCAATGGCGGGCGAGTCATCGTTTCCGTTCCAGTTCCGGTTTCGGGGTCACTCCGGCCGCCGGATCGGGAGGAGCGTCTTGGCGGCCGGAGAGAAGGGCGCCGGGGAGGAAGCGGCGCACGGGGACAGGTGTCAGTTGGTCGCGGCCGCCTGAATCGCGGCGACGGCCGAGCCGGTGTCGGTGACGTGGCTGGCGATCATGCGGAAGTTGGTCAGTGCGGCGGCGTAGCCGTCGTAGCCGGGAACCTGGGCGGCAGCCGTCGCGTCGGCGACGACCATGACCTCGAACCCTTCCTCGATCAGCGCCCGCATGTGGGATTCGGTGCACAGATTGGCGGACATGCCGGCGATGATGACCTTGTCGATGCCCCGCTTGCGCATCTGCAGCACCAGGTCGTTGCTTTCCGGGCCATACACCTTGTGCGGGCTGGTCACGACGGTTGCGCCGTCGTCGATGTACTTCTTGTACTGCTCCAGCCAGTCGGCGCCCGAGCCCTCGAAGCCTTCCGTGTCGAGCGGGCCCTTGCGATTGAACATGCCGATCGTGTGCATCAGCGTTTCGAGCGCGCCTTCGAACTTCCAGCCGTGGTCGTGCGGAAAATAGTAGTGCGGCGAGATGAACACCGGCATTCCGGTGGCCTTGGCTGCGGCGAACAGCCGGTCGATGTTCTCCACCGTGCCGTTTTCCTCGATGTTCTTGCCGACGACGCCCCAGGTGACGCCCAGCGGGCTCAAGAAGTCGTTCTGCGGATCGGTGACGAGCAAGGCCGTCGTGCCCTGGACGATTTCGAAGCCGGGATCCGGCAGGCCGCTATTGTCCGCGTGAACCACGTTTCCGGCAACCGACAGGGCCAATGCAATTGCGGTTGTCAGCGCGACGGCGGGACGACGGACTCTGCTTCCCATGACCTGGTTTGAAAGAATCTTCATGACGACCTCCGGTTGGTTGGTGCGCAGCGCGCGGGATGTGGACATTTAAGAGTTACCGATCAGTACATCTTATGTGCAAATTAGTGTACCGATCGGTAATCTTTGTCAACCTGGATTGGCGAGATATTTTCCGATGGGCGGAGCGATCAGGAGCTAATTCATTGAATATTAAGATGAAAAAAGTTGTCGCTTTTTCGAGTCAAAGAACTATATTGTGTACAGATCAGTCAACTATCGGGACGAAGAATGAGGCCAACCAAGAGAGACGAGCTGGTTCAGAAGGCGTTGAAGGTGTTCTACCGGGATGGATTTCACGCAACCGGCATGGACAAGCTGGTTGTCGAGACGGGCATCTCGAAGACGTCGATGTACAAGCACTTCCGCACCAAGGAGGATCTGATCCTCGCCGTGCTGCGGCTGCGGGACGAGAACTTCAGGAACTGGCTCTACCGCAGAATGGAGGAACTGGCCGATGCGCCGAAGGATCAGTTGATCGCCATGTTCGATGCGCTCGAGGAGTGGTTCGCGGAAACCGAATACAAGGGCTGCATGTTCATCAAGGCCTCATCCGAATACCAGGAGGCCAGCCACCCCATCCACAAACAGTCGGCCGAGCACAAACGCCTGCTCGAAGTGCACATGCTGGAGCTGGCGGAAAAGGCCGGCCTGAATGAGCCCGGCCGGCTGGTGCGGAAACTGCTGCTGCTCAAGGAGGGAGCAATCGTGACGGCCCATCTGGGACACACGGAGAACCCGGCGCGGGATGCGAAACAGGCGGCTGTCGAGCTGCTTGGGCTACATGGGACGCATTGAGCGTGGCTTCTCCGTCTCAGTCGTCTAGTTCGACCGGCGCGGAATGGCCGAGATGTCGAAAGCCCATGGCAGCGCCGACTGGCACCAGACCTGCTTTTTCGGAACCAGCTGCTCTCTTTGGCGGACCGTGCCGACCCGCAGTCCGAAAAAAGCGGTCGGGTCGCCTTCCGTGCGCGCGTGAATGCGCGTTCCGCATTGCGGGCAGAAACTCAGCTGTCTCTTGCGGCCGCTCTCCGCGGTCTTCTCGTATTCCTTCAGTTCACCGGACAAAAGCCTGAACGTCCCGTCGACGACGGCGGCGACAACGCCGTAGGCCGTTGCCGCGTTCATCTGGCAATCCCGGCAATGACAGATCACCACCGCGTCCGGGTCGATTTCCGCTTCATAGCTGATGTGCCCGCAAAGGCATGTGCCGTCGACTTTCATGGCGCCCCTCAAACCCCCAGATAGCGCGTCAGCTTCGCCGTATCCTCGCGCAGCTCCGCCGCGTCGACCGTCTCGACATTGCGGCCGTTCTCGATGAACGCGACGCGGTCGGCGATGGAGAGTACCGCATCGACGCGTTGCTCGACCAGGACAATGGCGACGCCCTCGGCCTTCATGCGGACGATGACCTGGCGGATCTGGTCGATCATCGATGGTTGCAGGCCCTCGGTGGGTTCGTCGAGCAGCAGGACCTGGGGTTCGATGCACAGGGCGCGGGCGGTGGCGAGCATCTGCTGTTCGCCGCCCGACAGGGTTTCGGCGCGCTGGGTGAGGCGCTCGCGCAGGCGCGGGAAGATATCGAGAACCCGCTCGCGCACCTCGCGCCCGCCACCGCGGACCATCAGGCCGATTTCGAGGTTTTCAGCGACCGTCAGTTCGGCAAACAGGCGGCGACCCTGCGGCACGTAGGCAACGCGGCGCTTCGGCACTTCGTCGGCCGGCAGGCTGCCGAGATCCTCGCCGTCGAGGCGGATCGTGCCGGCGCGTAAGGGAAGCAGGCCCATGATCGCCTTCATCGTCGTCGTCTTGCCGGCGCCGTTGCGGCCGAGCAGGCAAAGGATTTCGCCGGGCTTGGCGTTGAGCGACAGGCCGAAGAGGACCTGGACGCGATCATAGGCGACATCGATGCCGTTGACTTCAAGCATCGCAGAGCAACATGAAGCCAAATTGGAGCATTTGACCGCGGCGATTTTGGTCTCTGGCTAGGCGGATTGCAGGCCGTGGTGTCACCCCACCACAAGTGCAAGCCAACGACGCCAGGGGCCAAAAGCGCCCGGCCCCCAAGGGGTGGGGAAAATCGGTCCATCGGCTGCGTTGCATCGCTTGCCCGATGACCCACATCGCGCTACGCGACGCGCCTTGCCGAGTGAACCGATTTTCCTCCATCAAATGCTCCAATTTGGCTTCATGTTGCTCTCGTCCCCGTTCCGAGATAGGCGGCTTGAACCTCCGCGTTGGCGCGGATTTCCTCAGGGCTGCCTTCGGCCAGCACCGCGCCGTTGTTGAGCACGGTGATGCGGTCGGCGGTATCCATCACCACGTCCATGTTGTGCTCGATGAGCAGGATCGTGGTTTCGCCGGCGAGGCTGCGGATCAGGCCCTTGAAGTCCTCCACCTCGCTTTCCGCCAACCCTTGAGTCGGTTCGTCGAGGATCAGCAGGCGCGGCTCCTGGCCGAGGCCCATGGCGATCTCCAGCAGGCGCTGGTGGCCGTAGGCGAGGTCGCCGGCGGTCTGGTCCATGCGGTCGGCGAGACCGACACGCGACAGCACCGTTTTGACGCGTTGTTCGACGGCCTGCGCGTCGCTGGCCGTTCGGCGCACGGCCAGGGCAACGTTTTCGTGCAGCGACAGCCGGGCGAAGATCGAGGTGATCTGGAAGGTGTAGGCCATGCCCAGCGCGATGCGCTTGTGGGCGGGCAGCGCGGTGACGTCGGCGCCGTCGAACTGCACCGTGCCGGCGCTGGCCGGCATGCGGCCGCAGAGCAGGCCGACAAAGGTCGACTTGCCGGCGCCATTGGGGCCGATCAGCGCCCGCACCTCGCCTTCCGGCAGGTCGAAATCGACGTCATCGACGGCCTTGAGGCCGCCGAAATGGCGCGAAAGGCCGCGGGTCGACAACAGCGTCACGGCAGCCATGGCAGCGCCCGCCGTTTGAGTTCGCCCACCAGGCCCTGCTTGGCGAACAGCGTCAGCAGCACCAGGGTGAGGCCGGCGATCAGCATGTAGGCTGTGGTCAGGCCACTGGTGAAATCGATCAGGTAGAACATGAAGACGGTGCCGACCAGCGGGCCGATGGTCGTTCCGGCGCCGCCGAGCAGCACCCAGAGCAGCGGGAAGATCGAATACTGCACCGAGGCGAAGGTGGCGCCGACATAGCCGAAGAGCAGCGCATAGGCCGCACCGGCGGCGCCCGACATGGTGCCAGACAGGATCACGGCGATCAGCTTGTGGCGTAGCACGTCGTAGCCGAGCATGCGGGCCCGCTCCTCGTTTTCGCGGATTGCCACCAGCACCCGGCCGAAGGGCGCCTGGACGAGGCGGGCGACGATGATCAGGCAGATGGAAAACAGCGCGAGCGCGGCGAAATAGCGGTTGCCGGGTGTCGTCAGGTCGATGCCTGCGAGCATGCGCTCCGGCTGCTGGATGACGAAGCCTTCGTCGCCGCGGGTGTATTCGCCGAACAGGAGCACGGTCAGAAAACCGGCCTGGGCGAACATCAGCGTGACGATCATGAAGGCGACGCCGGTGGTGCGCAGCGCCAGGAAGCCGATGACGGCCGAGACCAGCAGCGCCGACAGGATGCCGGCGACGATTGCCGGCGAGGCGGCGAGGTCGAGCTGGGTCATGGCCAGGCCGAGGCCGTACATGCCGGCGGCGAAGAACAGCGCGTGGCCGAGGCTGAGCAGGCCGGTGTAGCCGAACAGCAGGTTGTAGCCCATGGCGTAGACGGCGAGCACCATGATGCGCGCCAGATTGCCGTGATGATAGGCGGGCAGTACGAACTGCAGGATGAAAAGCAGGGCGATGACGCCGCCATGCAGCAGGATGGAACGGGTGGCCGCGCTCATACGGCGCGCTTCCCGAACAGACCCATCGGCCGGAAGATCAGCACGAAGGCGACGAGCAGGGTGGCGATGATCTTGGCCAGCGTCGGTGAGAAGAAGACCGAGATGATGCCGTCGCTCATGCCGATGAAAACGGCGGCGACGACGGTGCCAGCGATGCTGCCGAGGCCGCCGATGATGACGACGATGAAGGAGAGCAGCAGCGGATCGGCGCCCATCAGGTAATGGGCCTGCTGGATCGGCACCACCAGCACGGCGGCGAGCGCGGCAAGACCCGCACCAAGGCCGAAGACCAGGGCATAGACCCGGTCGACCTTGATGCCGAAGGCGGTGGCCATTTCGGAATCGAGCTGGCTGGCGCGCAGCACCAGGCCGAGTCGCGTCTTGGTCAGCATGACCCAGACGCCCAGCAGGATGGCAATCGCTGCGCCGATTACGAAGAACTTGTAGGTCGAATAGCCGAACCAGGGGAAATAATAGCGGTAGCTGAACGGCGCCTCGACCGGCCGCGCGTCCGGGCCGTAGGTCATCAGCACGGTCTGCTGGATGATGTAGAGTAGGCCGATGGTGGCGACGATGGTGGTTTCGGGGTCGTAGTTGAGGCGCTTGAGCACGAAGAAGTCGGCCGTCGCCGCGATCACCGCGGCAATCAGCGGAGCGCAGATCAGGGCGACGACGAAGCCGAGCGCTGGATGGGCGCCAACCAGCGCGGCAAACCACCAGGCGAGCACCGCGCCGAGCATGAAGAACTCGCCATGGGCGACATTGACGACGCGCATGACGCCGAAGACCAGGCTCAGCCCCACGGCGGTGAGCGCCAGCACGGCCGCCGCCACGGCCCCCTCGAGCGAGGCCAGAAGGAGATAGGGTCCGAGATCCATGGGGTCGTTGCCTGTCGGGTATTTTAGCGGCGGGGGCCGAGTCGTTTCGGGGGTGTCCCCGTCAACAAATACGGAGGCTGCAATTTCGGGGACAGTTTACTTAATTCCGGGCAAGGTGCTGATTTTGTTAGAAACAGAAGGGAATTAAGTAAACTGTCCCCGAAATTCTGGCACGTCGTTTCTGTTTGACACCGCATGTATTGGGTTCTCGCCGAGATTGGGCAGGGCCGCAGTGGCAAATGCCACTGCGGCCTCTCTTCCATTCGGATCACAACGACTGCTTCGTGTAGTCCGTTTCGTCCGGGTAGAGGGTGTCCTCGATCGAGGTGGTGTGGGCCAGATCGAGCCGGCCGTCCTTGACCTGCGTGATGTACTGATGGCCGAAGACCTGGTGGGTCTTGCCGTTGAACCTCTTGGCCCCTTGCGGATGCGCGTGCGAGTGCGGCATGTCGGTCATCGCCTCGACCGCCTCGATCAGTTTGCCGCGGTCCTGCGGGCCCTTGTAGTCGGCGGCTTCCATGCCGTCCTTGATGACGTGCAGGGTTTCCCAGCAGCCGAACATGTGGGCGTAGGTCGAGACGTCCTTGGAATCGGACACCGAGGCGCCGTTGTCGTCGACGCCGACGGCGGCACGATAGGCCTTGTCGTATTCCGACTGGTTGGCCTGGGCGTAGCGCGGATTGCCTTCCCAGAAATAGGAACCTTCGAGGAATTCAAGACCCGGGCTGTTGATATCGACCGCTTCGAGGCTGTCGATGAAGCCGAAGATTTCCGGCTTGTTGGGGCCGTAGAACTCGCCCATCTCCTTGACGAAGGTGAGCACCGCGGGACCGACCATAACGTGATAGATGACGTCGGTGTTGCGCGGGATCTTCGGGAAGTATTTGGTAAACGAGGTCTCGGTCGGCGGAATGGCGATCTTGGCGACCACTTCGCCGCCCTGCTTCTCGAGCGCCGCGGAGAAATAGTCGCGGTGGTCGTGGCCGAAGGCGAAGTCGGGGAAGATCATGGTGACCTTCTTGCCGAGATTGCTCGACACGAACGGCGCCATGGCCTCGACCTGGCTCTTCACGTCGGTGATGCCCGGCTGCAGCGTGTAGCGGTTGAGCATGCCGCTGGCCACGTGGTGGCCTTCGGAGACGACGAAATAGGGCAGCTTCAGCTCGCCGGCGCGCGGCGCCGAGCCGATCACCACATGGCTGAACAGGGTGCCGTAGCCGACGTCGCAATTGTGCTGGTTGGCGAATTTTTCAAGCACCTCGGCGCCGCGTTTCGGATCGGTGCCGTCGTCCTCGGCGACAATCTCGAGCGGCCGGCCGTTGATGCCGCCGGCATCGTTGATGGCCTTGGCGGCGGCCTGCGTGGTGCGGTCGTACCAGCGGCCGTAAGCCGCGCCGATGCCGGTGCGGTGGACCTGGAAGCCGATGCGGACCGGCTCGGACGACTGCGCCTGGGCATAGCGCACGAAGCCCGGCAGCGTAGCGCCGGCGGCGGCGACCCCGGCCCCGGCAGCCAGCGTCTTGATGGCATTCCGGCGGGTCACCAATGCGGGTGATTTCCTGATGATCGGCATGATTGTGCTCCCGTTCGGCTGTTATGCGGCGCCTTTTCCAGGCGCTCGATTTTATATGCATACAAACAAATTTTTCCCCCATAAGCGGGGTGGCGTCAAGCCCCCTTGGGCGCCGCCAGAAGCCACAGGCCGAGAAACGTATAGAGGATCATGAAGCCGGCGAGCGGTATCTGGCTCAACAATGCCGGGCGGTTTTCGCCGTAAAGACGCAGCGCCATGGCATGGGCCACGAGGATCGCCAGCACGTGGCCGATCACCACCGCGCCGGCCTGGGTCAGGAAGATGACGCGCACCGTGTCGCGGGTGTTGAAGAAGCCGGTGGTGACGTAATAGGTGCCGAGGCCGAGATAGTCGGCGCCGGTGGCGAAGGGGTCGCTCGCCGCGGCCAGCGCGTATTGCCCGTTGACCAGGAAGACCGTGAGGTAATGGGCGATGTGGTAGCCGAGCGCGATCGGCAGGATGGACAGCGCCAGCAGGCCGAAGGCGGTGGCGTAGCCGGGCGGCTCGAAGCCGCCGCCGAACCACCGGGCCAACCGGTCGCCCAGCCACACCAGCGTCGCGAAGGCCGCGACCAGCAGCCCGTTGGCGATCAGCAGGCCGCCGACGGTCTCTGCGACGATCGCCGAGCGGCCCGGAAAGGCCAGCGGATTGACGTCGATTTGCGCCAGCCACCAGAAGGTCTCGTTGAGGCCGTCGAAGCTGCCGGTGCCGAGGATAATCAGCACGAATATGCCGCCGCTGATCGTCAATGGCGGGCATTTCATCAGCTGCCAGCCGGGCAGGCCGGCGCGGCTTTCGTCTCGGCCAACGCGAACCGGCGAGAGCGTGGCGAAATGGTGCATCAGCAGCGACACGAACTCGCCGCGTTTCAACCAGTCGTCGCCGAACAGCGCCATGCCGGCGAAGCCGTAGAGCCAGTAGAGGGAGACGAAGACGGCCAGCCGCGCCGGATCGTCGGGCGCCGGATCGGCCAGCGCAAAGGCCGAGAAAGCCACGATCGCGACGATCGCTGGCCAGCTGCCGAGACTTTCCGGCAGGCGGATGGGCGGCTGGCGATCGCTTGCGCCCAATACCAGCCGGGCCGGACCCGCCCACGGGTTGATCCAGCGCCACAGATCGCCGACCAGCGCCTGCAGGATCACCAGGATCACCCAGAACACCGTCCAGACGAAGAGCGGCAGCGGATTGGCCAGCGGATCGCGCGAGCCGGCGAGGCCGACGTAGATGAGCCCGCACAAAAGCAGGAATGAAAGGCAGCTGGTGGCCGCTTCCCAGCGCGGCGCGGGAACCGCCGGCAAGCGGAGGGAGGCGAAAATCTTCTCGCCGATATGGCCCGGCGTCACCGCCAGCGCCACCGCGGTTAGCGCCACCACCCAGATGCCGGAGGTGATGTAGACGCCGGTCGGCAGGAGCAGCACGAAGCCCTGCTGGGCGACATGCGCTGCAGCCGGCAGTGCGGCAAGGCCGGAGCCAAGGATCAGAAGAAGGAGAAACGGGCGGCGCAAGGAAGCGTGTTGACCTGGTTTGGCGGATGCAACATGTTTTTATGGAATCACGATTCCGGGTCCGGCACAATGACATACCTGCGTCCCCTGACCGTTCTTGCGGTGCTCGCTGTCGTCGGCTGGGCGGGCTTTCGGCTGTTCGACCCGTTCGGCCAGCCGCTGTTGCTGCAGAGCGTGCAGGCGGCGCCGCTGCAGGACGGCAGTGACGGGTCTCTGGCGCTTTTCCTGACCATCGACAATCGTGGCGGGCCGGATCGGCTGATCGCCGCGACCTCGAGCGACGCTTCCGAGACGGTGCTCTATGCGCCGGAATCGGACGGCACGATCCCGCTGCCGGGATCAAGCACGCCGCTGCTCGCCTCCGACGGCGCCCACATCGTCTTGCGCGGCGTCGAAGGGCCGCTCGACGACGGCCGGCTGTTTCCGGTGTCGCTGAAATTCGAGAAGGCTGGAACGGTCACCGCGCGGGCGCGGCTGGCCGCCCCGGTCTCGCAGGGCGATGCCGGCCAAAGCGGCCTGTTCGGCCTCGGCAATATCTGCCGGGTCGGCGAGGGCGAACCGGCGCCGGCGATTTCGCTGCGCACCGAAGCCATGGCGGACGGCGCCGGCTGGCGCGTCATCGTCGATTCCGAAGAATTCACCTTCTCCAAGGAAGGCGCTGGCAAGGAACACATTCCGGGCGTTGGCCACGGTCACCTCTATGTCAGCGGCCTGAAGCTCGGCCGGCTCTACGGTCCGCAAGCCGAGATCGGACCGCTGCCTCCCGGCGAACATACGGTGCGCGTTACCCTCAACACTAACGACCATCGCGCCTATGTCGTGGACGACGAGCCGGTGACGGCCGAGGCGACAATCGTGGTGAAGTGATCGGCGTTTGACACGACCGTGCGATTTTGTTTGTGTACAAACAAATTTTGACAACGGGTGCATGAATGAGCGAAACGGGTCGCGGTCTGGTGGTCGGCGTCGATGTCGGCGGCACCTTCACCGATCTCATCCTGCTTGAATCGGGCGGCGCAGGCGGCAATGTGCGGCTTGCCAAGGTTCCGAGCACGCCCGACAACCAGGCCTTCGGGGTGCTCGACGCACTGAGCGAAAGCGGCGCGGACCTGGCCGAACTCGACCTGATCATCCACGGCACGACGACGACGACCAACGCGGTGCTGGAACGCAAGCTCTGCCGCACCGGGCTGATCACCACGGCGGGCTTTCGCGACGTGCTGGAACTCGGCCGCCGCACCCGGCCGCAGGCCTATGGCATGAAGGGCGTGTTCGATCCGATCATTCCGCGCGATCTGCGGCTGGAGGTGGCCGAGCGCATGGATGCGGCCGGCCACATCGTCACGCCGCTCGACGAGGCCGATGTGCGCCGGGCGGCGCTGGCGCTGCTCGAGGCAGGCTGCGAATCCGTCGTCATCCATTTCCTGCACGCCTATGCCAATCCGGAGCACGAGCGGCGCGCCGCCGACATCGTCCGGGAAATCTGGCCGAACGACTACATCACGATGGGCCACGCGCTGCTGGCGGAAAACCGCGAGTTCGAGCGCGGCGTGACGGCGGCCGTCAATGCCTCGGTGCGGCCGATCCTGGAGCGCTACGTCGAGCGGCTCGGGTCCGAGCTTGCCGGCAAGGGCTATCGTGGCGACGTGCTGGTGATGAACGGCAATGGCGGCATGGTGTCGTCGAAACGGGTGGCGCGCGAGGCGGCGAAAACGGTGATGTCGGGGCCGGCGTCGGGCGTCATCGGCGCCGCCTATACCGGCCGCGCCGCCGGCATTCCCGACCTGATCACCTACGACATGGGCGGCACCTCGACCGACGTGGCACTGATCCGCGATGCCGAACCGGCGGTGTCGGCGGAGATCGAGGTCGAATACGGCATGCCGATCCATGTGCCGATGGTCGATGTGCGCACCGTCGGCGCCGGCGGCGGCTCGATCGCCCGGGTCAACGCGGCGGGGCTGCTGGAGGTCGGGCCGGAGAGCGCCGGTGCCGTGCCGGGGCCGATCTGCTACGGCCGTGGCGGCACCGAACCGACGATTTCCGACGCCAACCTGCTGCTCGGCCGGCTCGATCCGGGCAAGCTGAAATCGGTCGAGGGCGGCGTCTCCATTGACGACGTGCGTGCGGTGTTCGAGAAGAAGATCGCCGCGCCGTTGGGGCTCGACGCGACCGGGGCTGCCGAAGCCGTGATCCGCATGGCCAACACCAAAATGGCCGGCGCCATCCGCATGGTGTCGGTGTCGCTGGGCGCCGATCCGCGCGACTTCGCGCTGTTCGCCTTCGGCGGCGCCGGGCCGCTGCACGCCACGGCGCTGGCCCGCGAAATCGGCGTGCCGAAAGTGCTGGTGCCGAGCCGGCCGGGCATCGCCAACGCCATCGGCTGCGTCGTCGCCGATCTCCGGCACGATTTCGTCAACACGCTCAACCGGCCGCTCGATGCGGTCGACGTCGACGAATTGCACCGGGTCTTCGCCGAGCAGATCGCCGAGGGCGAGCGGCTGCTGTCGAAGGAAAGCGTCGAGATTACCGAAATCCGCCACATCCACAGCGTCGACATGCAGTTCGTCGGCCAGTCGCATCTGCTGCGGGTGCCGCTCGAAACACCGACGCCGGATCGGGCAACGCTGCGGCAGCTGTTCGAGGAGGTTTACTTCCGCCGCTTCCGGGTCGAGCTTGCCGCAATCCGCGCCAACCTCGTCAACGTCAACACTTCGGTCATCGGCGCGCGGCCGGCGCTGGACCTGTCGACGCTGATCGATCCGGCCGGACGCAAGGGGTCGATCGAAGATGCCCGGACAGCCGCTCGGCCAATTCATTTCGCCGGCGAATGGTACGAAACGCCGATTTACTGGCGCGATCATTTGCCGGCTGAGTTCTACCTCGAAGGACCGGCGGTGATCGAGCAGATGGACACGACCGTCCTGATCGAACCGGGCGACGTGGCCGTGGGCGACGGCGCCGGCAACATCCTGGTCAGCGTGGGAGAAGCGGAATGAGCCTCGACCCGATCACCCTCAGCGTCATCCAGGCCGGACTACAGCAGGTCTGCGACGAAATGGACCTCAGCTTCTCGCGTGCCGCCTTTTCGCCGGTGATCGCCGAGGCGAACGACCGGTCCGACGGCATCTATTCGGCCGTCGACGGGTCGCTGATCGCGCAAGGGGCCGGCGGCCTGCCGGTCTTCGTCGGCACCATGCAGTATTCGACCCGGGTGCTGATCGAGATGATCGCGGCGGGCAGGGCCCCTGCCCCGCACCCCGACGACATCTATATCGTCAACGACCCCTATCTCGGCGGCACCCATCTGATGGATGTGCGTTTCGCCCGGCCGTTTTACCGCAACGGCGAGATTTTCTGCTGGCTGTCGAATACCGGCCACTGGCCGGATATCGGCGGCTCGGTGCCCGGCGGGTTTTCGGCCTCGGCGACCGCGGTCGAGCAGGAAGGGTTGCGGCTGCCGCCGGTCAGGCTGTTCAAGCAGGGTGTGCTCGACGAGGAGCTCTATGCGGTCATCTGCTCCAACATCCGGGTGCCGGACCAGCGCATCGGCGACGTCAAGGCGCAGGCCGCGGCGCTGATGGTCGGCGAAGAGCGGCTGGCGGCGCTGCTCGACCGTTATGGCGACGATACGGTGCGCCAGGCGATCGAGGAATTGCGGCAGCGCGCGGCAACGCAGATGCGCGCCTGCATTTCGGTGATCCCGGACGGGCAGTATTCCTCCGTCGCCTGGGTCGACAGTGACGGCGTCGTCAACGAGCCGCTGGCGATCCGGCTCACCGTGACCAAGGCGAATGACGAACTGACCTTCGATTTCTCCGGCTCCAGCCCGCCCTGCGCCGGACCGATGAATTCGGTGCTGGCGACGACGCTGAGCTCGGTCTATCTCGCCATGCGCCATATCTTTCCCGAGGTGCCGATCAGCGCCGGCGCCTTCGAGCCGTTGCAGGTTTTGACGCCCGAGGGCACCTTCCTCGACGCGCACTACCCGCGGCCGGTATCGGGCTGCGCGGCGGAGGTCTCGCAGCGTATCGCCGAGGCCGTGTTCGCGGCCCTTGTCGAGGTGCTGCCGGATCGGGTGACCGCGGCGCCGGCCGGCACCAGCGGCAATTTTGCGCTCGGCGGCCACGACCCGGAGCGCAACCGAGATTTCGTCATGTACCAGCTGTCGGGCGGCGGCTATGGAGGCAATGACGATCATGACGGCCTGAGCAATGGCTGCTCGACCATCGGCATCTCCAAGGCACCACCGGTGGAGATCATGGAGCAGGCCTTTCCGGTGCTTTACCACCGCTACGCGCTGCGCGAGGGTTCCGGCGGCGCCGGCGCCCACCGCGGCGGCTTCGGCCTCGACTACGAGCTGGAACTCAGGCGCGGCCATGCCCGCGCCAGCTTCGTCATGGACCACGGCCGCTTTGGCCCGCAAGGCGCGCTCGGCGGTTCCGACGGCGCCCCCAACGAGGTGACGGTGTGGCGCGATGGCAAGCCGCACACGCCGGAGCACCTGTCGAAGGAACAGGACATTCCGCTGCAGGCCGGCGACCGCGTGCGGGTGCGCACGCCGGGCGGCGGCGGCTACAGCGATCCGATGACGCGGGATCCGGATGCGGTACTGGAGGATGTGCGGCTGGGGCGCTATTCGGCGGACGAGGCGCGCGAACTCTTTGGCGTGGCGATCGGGGGAGAGCCGCCGGCGGTGGATGAGGTTAAGACGCAGGAGTTGCGTGGCGGCGACCTTTGAGGCTGCAACTTGCGGATATAAACCGTCGTTGATCGTGCGACGGTGCGCTTTTCATCTTTTTCGCACGAAGACCGTACAACGATCTTCGCGAAATCCCGAGGATTGCATTGCAGCAAATGTCTGCATCGAGCCCCAAGGCGGACATTGGGCTTTTTGGTTTCGATGTGTTCAACAATGATGTTAGGTTCTCATCGTTTGAACCAATATTCGATTTTCGGACAGAGACTGTGCGTATTCTCGCAATCATATTTGTGTTGCTCCTCGCATATCCAAACGCAACGGCAAATGCCGGAACTGTCGAAGACTTTGAGCAGCTTGCTTATGATCAGTGTTTTGAAGGCGTTCTAAACGGCCGAATTAGGTTCAGTGGTGATCTTACCCCCATCTCTTATTGGCGTGAGCAGGCACCTGAAAATACTGAGACGAATATGCATAAGAGTTCTCAATTGGGAGTGGCAGTTGGAGAGATTGGTGGAAATAGCTTTTGTGAAATATTGGTGCCACCCAGTCATTTTGAAGAAAATTCGAACCTTGCAGATGATTTAGAACAATCATTTAGAAGCTGGGCAGCGGCACAAACAAAAACTGGGTTTGGATCTGTTATCAAGGATTGTTCTACTGATGCGAGCCGTCGCGACATAATCCTAGAGAGCAATACGGCCTTAACAGGTAATCTGCATCTTAGGAGCTTCATTCTGATATATGACGATCAGCCCACGATCATATTTGCTGCTATGTTGTTGCCGAAAGCAGGCTCGATTATCTGCAACTGAAAACTGCGATTGTGACGGCAGCTAAGTCCGCATTCTGTGAATTCAGATTGGGTTCGTTTTCGCAAGCGCAGCAAATGTCTTCTTTGACGGATTGCCAAGCAGGATCCGAACGGGCCGTTATTGACGCTCACCCGAAGCGGGCAAAAGAAGAATTGCTGTGACGCAGGATTTCGGCGGAGCTGCGCCTGTGCCGACCAGTATCGGCCTCAATTCAAATTGTGAAATGCCTTGAAGACGATCTGCCACTGGTCATCATCTTTGAGCAGGGTCAGAGAATCGCGAAAGGCCCGTGTACTCCATTTGTCGCGAATAACTGCAACTGCCGTCTGGCCTGAAATATCAGAGCATCAAGCTGCCAATCGGGGACCGGCCCTTCGGGGTCGGGTGCGGATTCCGCACAGAAATCGGCGAATTCCTCGGCGCCATCCCATTGAAGCTCGCCGTTGAAAAAGCCGGATGAAACAAACCGTGCGTGCAGTGCCTCCAGAAGAAGCCGTTTGTCGCCCCTGTTGAAGCCGGTCACGTAAGCATCGATCACAGCCCGGATTTGCTGTTCATCATCATCCATTGCCTTGCCCTCGGCCAGGTATCTCCCAAACTTCCTCGCATCCGCCAAGATGTAGCCCGATCCAGATCGAATGCCTCGTTCGCATGCAGAGCCGTCATTCGCATGAATGATCGAGTTTACCGGAAGTGCGCGATGCGGCAATTGTCAGCTATGCGCCCAATTAGACCAGTGCTGCGCACTGCATGAATGTCGGATTTCTATTTTTTCACTAAGCTAATGAAACGACCCCAAGAGCCCTTGCCGCCGCCTCCACGCAACCACGCGTCAATTTCATCAGCAGATTCAGGGAGACCCCAACCGGAAAGCAGTCCGGTATAATTGCCGGAGATGCCCCCAGACACTTTGAACGCTCCGTAGTCACGAATTGCTTCCACTGCTTTGCGCTGCATCGGCGACAATTCCGAAGCTCTGGTTGGGACACCGTTCGGAAACACCGTTGTGAGAAGACTATCGATTAGCGAAAGCGCCTCCGTGGCGCTAGCAGTTGCCAGCTGCGTACATATTCCATCGACGGCACGTTCGCGATGGTTTGGGCCAATGCATTCCAGACAACGACCGACCAATGTGCTCAAGGTCGATGCATGCGCGATTTGGGTCTCGGCCAAAGTGTCCAAAGGTCCCGTTAAAATAGCAACGGCTTCGGAATTTACCTCGTCCTTGCGGTAGATCGCGTTTGCACATGCTCCAAGTATCGAAGTCAACACGTCGGTCGAATTCATGTGCTTCTCAGTGCAACTGGATGTTTCTCGATCACCGAGAACCGCCATCGAAATTGCCGCCATTGCCCCACGCCGAGTTTCCGACTTCGCAAGGGTGTTCAGCAATGGGATTGTGATGTCGGATCGACGGGGAAAGGACGCGCACAACGCTATTGCGGCGTCTGCAACTGCGTCACTCTCGCTTCGAGCAAATGGCAATATGCTCTCGATGTTCCGTTCCACGGCTTCATAGCTATCCCGTCGCCAGATCAGGAATCTGATATCATTTTCCTCGCTGCCATAATCGGGCTCGTCGCCATTGTCTTCCAGTCCGGTGGCTTCCGCGAACTCATCGTCAGGGTCAGGAAGGTCGGGGAAGATATCAGCTGGATATCCCAATGCGAGATGGTGAAGATAAGCTACCAAAAACTCATGCTGGGCCGGATCGTCAGGACCATAGCGCAAAATCTCAACAAAGAACGGGACGGTTTTGGCGGTAACTTGCCAAACTGATCCTTGGTGAAAAACGTTCCCCCAAAGTGTCCAGGTGACGTGCTCAAAGACAGTGCGGCCAGCACGTTTGGCTTGATTTGCAACATCGCCACTCACTTCGTCAGGCAGCATAAGTGCTCTTAGAAGATCGGGCACATCGGTAGCTGGGCCGTATGCATGGTGAAGCTGAGACCATGGCACGGAATCAACGTCGTCAAATATGCTCATACCCAGTATTTAGGCTGCAACTGGCTGTGCTGTCACGACTACGAAGGATTTGATGCTTACGCCTCATTGTCGCGCCGCTGCACCGGACGCAAGGTGCCTGCCATCACCGCAATTATGAACGCAAAAGCCGCGAGCACGGCGAAGCCCACGCGGATCGACGTTGCCGCGGCTATAAACCCGATAAGCGGCGGGCCTGTCAGGAACCCGCCATAGCCGAGAGTCGAGACGCCGGCGATGGCTGCGCCCGGGGGTATGTGGGGGTCGTTGGCGGCGCGGGTGAAGGCGAGCGGCATGACGACGGCGTAGCCGATGCCCATCAAGGCGAAACCTGTGAGTGCTGCCGGGAAAGATGCAAGCGTCACCGCAATGGCTGCACCTGTGGTGGCGGTGACACCGGCGAGGCCTGCCGCAACGACCGGGCCGAGGCGCTGGATCACCTGGTCACCGATCAGGCGCATTGCCACCATGGCGACGGAGAACACCGCGTAGCCGAGTGCTGCGTGGGCTTCGGTTACCCCGGTGGCGAAAACCAGGAAGATGCCGCTCCAGTCGGCCATGGCGCCTTCGCCCAACGCGGCGCAGAAGGCCACGAAGCCGACGGCGAGAAGGCCGCCTTTCGGCAGGGAGAAGATTGGCGCCGCGTTGCCGGCCGGGCGCAGGTCGGATTGCCATGGGATCTTCGCCAAAGGCAGCGCGATCATGGCAAGGGCGGCTCCGACTGTGATGAAATGCGCCGGGACGCCGAGACCGGCGGTGACGGCCAGATAGCCGGAGCCGGCGCCCAAGCCCGCGCCGAGGCTGAACATGGCGTGAAAGGACGACATCAGCGGCCGGCCGGCGCGGCGCTCGACTTCGCCCGCCCAGGCGTTCATCGCCACGTCCATGGCGCCATGGGCGGCGCCGAAGAGGAACAGGGCCGCGGCGAGCCAGAGCGTGCCGGGAGCCAGGGCGATCAGGAATAGAGTCAGCGTGTAGACAATCGAGACGCGCCAGGTGATGCGGCTGGCGCCGAAACGGTCGGCGCCGCGGCCGGCCAGGGGGAAAGCGAGGATTGCTCCGGCCGCGAGAAGCAGCAGCAGGAGGCCGAGATTGCCCGGTCCAAGACCGTGCGTTTCGGCGATGGCGGGAATGCGCGACGCCCAGATGCCGAACAGCGCGCCGTTGAGAATGAACATGGCGGCGACGGCCCGGCGTGCCTGGCCAATGTTAGACACGGTCTATCTCCACGCCCTGTTTCACAAAATCGGCGCAGGCAGACCGGTCCGCATCGGTTACGACGAGATCGATGGTGTCGGACAGTAAAGTCCGATGCCGCGCACGGCGGCCGATCTTGCCGGCGTCTGTGAGCACGATGCAGCGTGCGGCTGACTCTGCCATCGCCTGCTTCAGTTGCGACTCCTCGAAATCGTCGGAGCTCATTCCGAAACCGGCTTCGAGGCCGCAGGCGCCCAGCACAGCAACATCCGCCGCCATGTCAGACAGCCGCGAGGCGGTTTCCTCGCCGACATTGATCCCGCCGTGAACGCTCAGGCGGCCGCCCAGCATGAAGCACTCGACGCCGTTGCGGTGGCAGGCGACGGCGACCCAGGGCGACGGCGTCATGACGACCAGCCCGTCGGCCGGCCGCAGGCGCTCGGCCAGGCACAATACGGTGGAACCGCCGTCGAGCAGCAGGGTGGAGCAGCCGGCAAGCCGCGCCAGCGCCGCATTGGCGATGGCCGCATGGGCCGTGCCCACTGCCGCTACACGGTCCGTGAGCGTTCCCGCCGGCCTGGCCACGGGGACAGCGCCGCCGCGGACCCGATGCGCCTTGCCGGCCTCTTCCAAAGCGATGATGTCGCGTCGCACCGTGTCGACCGAAACACCGAATTCACCGGCGACATCGGTCGCGACGATCTGGCCGCCGTTTGCGAGTCGGTCCGCCAGAAGGCCCTGGCGCGTTTCGGGAATGTTGAGATCCATCGTTCGTTTCCTGCAGAATATTGCAGAAACTTGCATAACATTGCAGTGACGCGATGACAAGCTTCGGTTGCGCCGGCCCCTTTCAGAGCGCCATACTGTCTCCGTGGCGAAATCAACGAGGACCATTCCCATGACCGGATTGCAATTCGACCGCCGTTCCCTGCTTGTGTCGGCCATTGCCGTTACCGCCGGCCTGACGCTGCCGCGTACGGCACGGGCGCATGGCGACGTGACGCTGGACCAGGCCAAGGAAATCATCGGCGACCGGCACAAACAGTTCGTGCTCGAAGGCACCGACCGGCGGATGACCGCGCCGGAGATCGCCGAGCTGGTCACCGGCAACACCATCTATGGCGTGCTTTATGACGACGATCCCTATGTGCTTGCCTTCAGGCCGGACGGTAGCGGCGTGCTGAAGGTCGCCGACCGGCCCCTCGACCCCGGTCGCTGGTGGATCGATCAGGGCGCCGACACCATCACCTCGCAATGGGAAATCGCCGCTGGCGGCGAGACCCTCGTGCAGGATTACCATGCAACCGGCGAAGCCGGCGTCTACAAGACGATCACCCAGCCGAAGAACCGCTGGAGCATGTTCCTGATGGAAGAGGGGATTGCGCCCGGCATGGCCTGAATGGGCCTCCGGCAACTCATAGATTTTCGCGGTCTTTCGTCCCGATCGATTTGCGAATACTATGAATGCGAAACGGGAGGCAGGGCATGAATCTGCGGCAGCTGGAGGCGTTTCGCGCCACCATCGAATCGGGATCGATCACCGGGGCGGCGGAACTCCTGCACATTTCGCAGCCGAGCGTCAGCCGGTTGATCGCCGACCTGGAGCGGTCGGTCGGGTTCCCGCTGTTCCGGCGCGCCGGCCGCGGGCTGGCGGCCACCGTCGAGGCGCGGCGCTTCTACCAGGCGGTGGAAAGCATGTTCATCGGCATCGACCGGCTGCAGGAACTCGCCGGCACCATCCGCACCACCGCCGGCGGCGTGGTGTCGCTCGGCGTCATCCCGGCGTTTTCGCAGATCGTCATGCCGGAGGTTGTCAGCGAACTCTATGGCGAGCGGCCCGACGTGCAGATCATGGTCTATACGCGCAACACGCCGGCCATCGTCGATGCGGTGCGCATGCAGCAGTTCGATCTCGGCCTCGTCGGCCGCTCGCCGCCCTATGAGGGCGTGGAACTGCTCTATCGGACCTCGGTGCCCTATGTCTGCCTGATGCCGCGGGACCATCAGCTGGCGGACGAAGACCGGCTCGACCTCGACGCGCTGGCCGGAACCGAGACCTTCGTCACCTTCGGCGGCGCCTATCCGGACGAGATGCTGGAAATCGATCATGCGCTGTCGGCGCGGCTGCGGGAGGGTTCGCGCCTCTCCGCCGCCAACATGCCCGTCGCCGCATCGCTGGTGCGCGGCACCCGGGCGCTTGCCATCGTCGATCCCTATTCGGCGCAGATCGCCGAGCGGCTCGGCGGCGTCACCAGCCGGCCGATCGCCCAGGATCTCAAATACAATATCGCCGTCGTCACCCGCGGCCAGGACACGCTGTCCATGGAAGCCCGGCAGCTGGCCGACCTGCTCGTCGACCTGCTGGAGGAAGGGCCGGAGTACTATAGAGTTTCTGAATGAAAGGCAGAAACATTTCTATTTGTTCTATGGATCGTCTGCCCATACCCTTCGTGGCAGGACCGATGAAAGGCGCGTCGGGTGCGTCGGATCGGTCAGGGAGGTACATGCCATGACAGATCGTCGAACGGGTCGCTGGTTTTCCGGCGCAATCGCATCACTTGCCTTGACGGCTCTTGCCGCGACGGGCCTGCCGGACCGGGCCTCGGCGGAGGAAATCGTCGCCAAGCTCTCGTTCCACTGGAGCCCCACCCACCACAGCGCGACCTACGCGCAGAAATATGCCGATGCGGTCAACGAGCGGGCCAAGGGCCGGCTGCGCATCGACGTCTTTCCGTCGGGCCAGCTGTTCGGCGTGCGCGAGGTGCTCGGCGCGGTGACGGCGGGTGCCGTCGAAATGGGCGGCATTCTCGGTGTCGTCAGCTTTCCGCCGATCAACAAGAACTACAACATCGCGGTGCATCCCGGTATGTTCAGCTCCTACGAGCAGCAGCGGGACTTCTTCCTCAATTCCGAAGCCGGCAAGGCGATCTGGAACGACCTGACCGCCAAGTCCAACACCAAGCTGCTGATGTTCGATCCGGTCGGCCCGGTCATGACCTTCAGCGCGGCGCGCGAACTCGACAGCGTCGCCTCGATGGAAGGGCTGAAGGCGCGTGCGCTGTTCAAGGGCGAGCGGCCGCGCTGGAAGGCGCTCGGCGCCAACACCGTGTCGCTGCCGACCGGCGAGGTCTACACCTCGCTGCAGACCGGTATGATCGACACCATCAACAGCCCGCCCGGCAGCATCAAGGCCTATAGCTGGTGGGAATATCTGAAATACGGCCAGCTGCCGTACCAGTCCTTCGCCGATGCCTATATCATGGCCAACAAGACCTGGTTCGACGGCTTGCCGGATGACCTGCAGGCGCTGCTCCTGGAAGTCGGCGCTGAGATCGGCGCGCAATCGACCGCCACCATCATGCAGGCCGGCGAGGAGACGCTGACCGAGTTCCGCGAACGCGGCGGCGTCGTCACCGTGCTCGACGGCGAGGCCAAGGCCGAGTTCGACCGGTTGATGGAAGAAAAGGTGCTGCCGGAAATGACCGAACTCATCGATACCGACGTGCTGCAGGCGGCCACCGCCTTCACCCAGAACTGATGACTGTGATGCCGCTGCCGGTCCTTTGGCCGACGGCGGCATCGTTTTCACCGGAGACCGCATAAGATGATCGGGACGGCGGCAGCGGTCTTGGGCCGGTTCAACGACCTGGTGGCAAAGTCGGCGTTTGCGCTGAGCACGGCCATCGTCTGCCTGATGGTGGCGGCGCTTTTTGCCAGCGCGCTGACCCGCTACCTCACCGGCACCGGCTATGACTGGCTGATCGAACTGCCGCCCATTCTCATTCCATGGCTGGTCTTCCCGCTGCTTGGGCCCTTGCTGCGGTCGCAGGCGCATATCAGCGTCGACGTGCTGCCGACGCTGCTGTCATCGCGCCAGGGGCTCGTCCTGCGGCTTGCCTGCAATTGCATTGCTCTGGCCGCTGCCATCGGCTTCTTCATTGCCGGCACCGAAGCCGTCGAACTGTTCCGCATGCTCGGCCAGGTGGTCGAACTCGAGGTCGAATTTCCCATCTGGTACATGTATCTGGCCTTTCCCGTCGGCTTCGCCATCCTCGCAAGTTTCGCCTTCGAACTCATTCTGCGCGACGTTCACGCCCTGACGGCCAGCGCCACGGAAACGGTGCAGACGCCATGAACATCATCGCTATGAGCCTTTCGGTCGTGCTGCTGGCCATGGCGCTGCCGATCTTCCTGGTGTTCGGCATCGGCGGTGCGGTGTCGGCGATCGGCGCACTGGGTCTGCCGTGGTCGACGCTGATCCAGGTGTCCTTCGGCTCGATGACCAAGCACGTGCTGGTCGCCGTGCCGCTGTTCATCTTCGCCGGCATGGTGATGCTGCGCGGCGGCATTGCCACCCGGCTGGTGCACATGACCATCGCCTATGTCGGCCACTGGCCGGGCGGTCTCGGCATCGGCATGGTGATCGCCATGGGTTTCTTCGCCGCCTTCTGCGGCTCGATCCTGGCGGCGATCACCGCGGTCGGCACGATCATGATGCCGAAGATGATCGAGCAGGGCTATCCAAAACCCTTCGTCATCGTGCTCGCGGCTTCCGCCGGCCTGCTGGAGGCGCTGATTCCGCCCTCCAATGCAGCGATCCTGTTCAGCGCGCTGACCAATGTGCCGGTGTCGAAAACCTTCGCCGCAGGCATCCTGCCTGGCTTCGTGCTGCTGTTCATGCTGGTGATCCTGGTGGTCTGGCGTTGCCGCAACATCCGCAACCCGGAGCGCGCCAGCGGCCGAGAAAAGCTGATCGCCACCCGCGACGCGCTGCCCGGGCTGATCACCCCGATCGTCATTCTCGGCGGTATCTATGCCGGGCTGATGACGCCGTCGGAAACGGCCGCCGTCGCCGGCGTCTGGGCGATCCTCATCGGCTTTTTCGTCTATCGCGAACTGACCATCCCCGCCCTGATCGAATGCGCCCGCCAGACGGCGGCGGTGACGGCGACGATCTTCGCCATCATCGCCATGGCGACCTTCCTGTCGGTGGTGCTGACCTATGCCAAGGTGCCGCAGGCGATCATCGACTACTTCACCGTCTTCGGCGACACGCCGCTGATGTTCTGGCTGGCGGTCGCCGTCATCTGCCTGATTTTGGGCACCTTCATGGAGATCGTGCCGGTGTTCTATCTCACCGTGCCGATCTTCGCCGCCATCTGCCTGACGCTGAGGCTCGACATCCTGCATCTCTACGTTGTGTTCGTCGCCTTTGCCGGCATCGGCATGATCACCCCGCCGGTTTGCGTCGGCGTCTACACCTCCGCCGGCGTGCTCGACGAAAGCGCCGACCAGGCGTTCCGCGAAGTGCCCCTGTTCGTCGCCGTCGGCGTCGTCTACGGCCTGCTGATGATCGCCTTCCCGGTGGCAGCGACCTGGCTGCCGACGGTCTTGCGGTGAGGCAGACCGGTCAGAGTTCGCTTACCGACAGAGTGATGTAGGTGCTGTCGACCTTGCAGGTGTCGGAACCTTTCTTCGGCTGATCTCCATCGATCAGCACATAGGCTCGCCCGTCGACGATGGAGAGGCCTTCCGAGGATGTGGGCAAATTGTCACGAACCTTCTCTGGCCGGATCGGCACGTCGCCGGAGTTCACTCGATCAGCTTCCAGTTGCGACTTCGGAAACCGCCAGAGCCCGTGCTTCTTGCTGCTGTCATTTGCAGGGCCGCTGATGATCCAGACGTGGTCCTTCGCTTCCGCCAGTTCCCGGATGCCGCCGCCTCCGAGATCGATCCGTACGACGGCGTCGAACTCGAATTTCTTCTTGCTGATCTGGCGCAGCATGACCGCATGCTCGCCGACGGTTGGGGCGCGCAGACCCACCCAGATGTGTTGCTCGCCATCGTGGTCGAAGCCGACCGCGCCTTCCAGGTTGAAGTCGTGGATGTCGTTACAGGCTTTCTCGGCGGCCTTCTTGCCGAGTTCCGCGGCGCCATCGGCAGCTTCTTCGGCCGCGTGCATCGCATCGCAGAGCAGCTTCACGTTGCCGGTGGCGTTCTTTCGCTTGACGTTGAACAGCCTCTTGCAGGAGATAGTTTCGTCCTTCTTGGCCGACGTCTCGACTTCGGCGGCGAAATCCGCGGCGCTCAGCCGACCGCGCAAGGTCCGCCGGCGCTTGTGCTTGAGTTCGCACTGCTTGTTCCGGCTGTGCGACCCATAGACGAGGATTTCTCCCGACTTGAGCGCGACCAGCGCTTCGATGTCGGACAATGTCTCGTCGTCTTTGGCGCGGATCGGGATCTCCCGCCGCATGGTCAATGCGCCGCCGTTGCCCGTGTCGACATCAAACAGGAAAAGCGTATCCCCGACCTCGTTGTCGCCGACCAGCAGGCAGGTCCTGTTGCCGGAATCGGGACATGGGATTGCGAGAGCGGCGGACGCCTCGCACAGCGGCGAACCGCCCAGGCTCGCCGGTTGTTGCGCGGCAGCGGGTGAGCCGGTCAGCGCAATGCCCAGCAAAGCTGCCGCAAGCCAGCCGCCCGTCGAATTCGTCGCGATCACGGTTTTCGAGGTACCGGCCCGGGCCCTGCTGTCGTTCGACCAAACCATCTGCGTCTCCGTCGCTTGACGGAAGAGCTTACATCACGAGGAGGCGAAGGTCTGTGGCAAACCTCACGGGTCAGCCCGACCACCAGACGGAGTAGCCGTTGGGCGCGAGGATGACCGGGATATGATAGCGGGCGTCCGGGTCCGGCATTTCAAGCCGGATCACCACCTGGCGCACCGGCTTCAGGCCGGCGGGCGGCAGCGGCATTTGCTCGAAATAGGCGTCGGCGCCGAAGACCAGTTCGAAAACGGCGTCCGGACCGGCGATGGCCGTATCGACGGACTCGGAGAGGCGCCCGCCGTCGTCGGTGACCGTGGCGAACACCTCCAGGCGCTTTTCGGACGGCAGGATGCGGTAGAGGGCGACGGGGACACCGGCGGCATGGGTACCGTCGACGGCGTTCAGCGTGTGCGAGGTCAGCGTCGCCATGGCCGCTACTCGATCGACGCCTTGTCGCGCTTGTTGGTGGTGGCGAGTACGATGGGGCTGATCACACCCTTGGCCTTGACGTTGACACAGGCCGGCTTGCCGCTGGCCAGCGCCCGCTGCAGGGCCGGCGCGAGCTGATCGCGGGTTTCGACGAGCTCGCCATGGCCGCCCAAGCCCTCGAACAGTGTGTGGAACGGAATATCGCGGAAATCCGTGGCGAAGTGGGTGCCGCTTTCGAACAGCCGCTCCTGCTGCTGGGAGATGCAGTCGAGGCCGCCATTGTTGTCGATGACGACGACAATGGGCGTTTTTTCCTGAAACGCCGCCTCGATGCTCAGGCCGCCGGACAGAAAGGCGCCGTCACCCGAGATCAGCACCACATTGCTGTCAGGGTGGGTGTTCTTGGCCGACAGGGCAAAGGAGACGCCGACGCCGAGCAGACTGTAGGCGCCCGGATGCAGGATGCCGGCCAGTTGCTGCCCATGCCAGCCGGCCAGGTTGACGGCGATTTCCGACCAGAAATGGGTATTGCCGCCGTCGAAGACCAGCCAGTCGTCCTTGCCGAGCGCCGCGTTGACGTCGAGCGCCAGCTGCAGCGGGTGGATCTTGCCGCCGGTCGCCGAGGCCGCGTCGGTGTCGGATTTCAGCTCGGAGAGCGTCTGCTCCACCCAGGCGCCGCGCTTCAGCCGGTTGGCCCTGAACCAGTCGGCGTCCGCGGACCAGCCGGAGGTCTCGGCGAAATCGGCGAGCGCGTCGAGGAACGCACCGGGATCGCTGAGCAACACGTGATCGGCGGCGCGGTTGTACTCGATCTCCTCATGCGAGCCGTTGACGCAGACCAGCGTCGCGGTTTCCGGAAACAGCGGCGGATTGCCGAAATTCATCTGGTTGTCGAGCCGGCCGCCGATCATCAGCACCACGTCGGCCTCCTGCAGGGCGTACTTCGACGGCGGATACTGGTGGACGTCTGCGAGCCCCATATAGGCCTCGCATTCCTCGCCCATCAGCTTCTGGTGATAGGGCACGTTGAAGACCGGGATGCGCAGCGCGTGCGCCACCTGCTCCAGCTTCTTTTCATTACCGGACCACCAGACGCCGTGCCCGCCCACGAGCACCGGGCGCCTGGCTGCGCCAACCACCTGCCGCAGCAGCGGCTGGAGGTCGCGCGGGTCCGGCCAAGCCCTGGGAGTAGGGCCGGAATTTCGGACGAACGGGCGCTCCTCGCGCCCCGCGTCCTCGTCGAAGGACGAAAACATGATGTCGACCGGTATGCTCAGATGCACCGGACCGGGATAACCGCTCAGCGCCATCTTCCAGGCGCGGTCGACGAATTCGCCAATGCGGGTTCCGTCGGTGACGCTCACCGAATATTTGGTCAGCGGCGCGGCGATGGCGACGTCGTCGATTTCCTTGAAGCCGCCTGAGCCTTGGCGCTTGAGCGTGCTCGAACCGGTGACGAAGATGACCGGTGAACGCTCGCCCCAGGCCTCCATCATCGCCGGCACCGCGTTGGCGAAGCCTTCCGGCCCGACCAGGCAGACGGCCGGCTTGCGGGTGATGCGGGCGTGACCGTCGGCAAGGTGGCCGGCGATCTGCTCATGCGGGCAGTTGATCACCGGGATCTGGCATTCCATGAAGCCTTCCAGCGCCGGGTTGCAGAAGCCGCCGGCCAGCGTGAAGACGTGCTCGACGCCTTTTTCATGCAGGGCCCGGGCCAGAAGATTGCCGCCACGGATGCGTCGTTTGCTCATCGGTTGTCCGCTTTCTTGAGGGGAACGAGGACCTCCGGTTCGAGGTCCGTCTGTGCCGGTTCGTCCGCCGGATCGGCAAGAACGGTACCGTCGATATCGGCGATCGCGCGCCGGCCGATCTGCGCCATCGCAACGCCGATGTCGTCGGCGATGCAGTCGATCAGCCGCGCCAGGCCGGGGGCGCCGGCAGCGCCGATCGCATAGAGGATCGGCCGGCCGAGCATGACGAAATCGGCGCCCAGCGCCAGCGCCTTGACGATGTCCTCTCCGCTGCGCAGCCCGCTGTCGAAGAGCAGCGGGAAATCCGGTCCGACGGCGGTGCGGATCTGCGGCAGCGCCTGGATGGCCGGCGGGGCGCTGTCGAGCTGGCGGCCGCCATGGTTGGAAACGTAGACCGCATCGGCGCCGGCATCGCGGATGCGCACGGCATCGTCCGCCGCCATGACACCCTTGACCACCAGCCGCCCGGTCCAGCGGGCACGCAAAAGGTCGAGAAACGTCCAGTCGATGCCGCCGCGGCTTTCGCCGCGCTCGAATTCACGGCCGGCGGTCTCGAAATTCATCGGCATGGGCGGGCCGGCAAACAGCGTCGACAGCGACCAGTGCGGATGCAGGGCAAAATCGAGGACCTGTCTGGGTCCCATGCGAAACGGCACCTTGAAGCCGTTCTTCAGATCGCGGATCCGGCGCGAGATCTGCGGCGTGTCGACCGTCAGCACCAGCACCCGGTATCCGGCCGCGGCGGCGCGATCGACGAGGTTGAAGGCGGCTTCGCGGCTCTGACCGACATAGAGCTGGAACCAGGCGCGCTCGCCCGCCAGCGCCGCCATGTCCTCCAGCGAGGTCGAGGCGGCCGAGGAGGCGCAAAGCGGAATGCCGCGCTGCTGGACTTCGGCCGCCAGCGCCGCATCGGCGCCCGGCCACACCAGGTTGCACATGCCCATCGGGGCGATGCCGAAGGGCAGCCCGAAGGTCTCGCCGAGAAGATCGGTCTCGAGCCGACGGCCCTCGACATTCTCCAGCACCCGCGGCTGCAGCTTGATCTGGTCGAGCGCCGACGTATTCAGTCCGGCGGCGATTTCATCGCCGGTCGACCCGTCGACGAAATCGAACATCATGCGCGGCAGGCGGCGGCGCGCCAGACGCCGCGCATCGGCGGACCCGAAGATCCGTACGGCCGGCCACCGATGAAGAAATCCACCGCTCGAAATCGCCCTGCTCCACTGCCGAAATCACATACCGGGAGCGTTGCGGCTCCCGTTCTCGCGGTCAGCTAAGCGCAAAGCAATTGATAGCACAATTCGATTTATTTGCCGGATTTATCCAGTTTTTCTATGTTTTTGGAACGTTTGCCGGGCGGCCAGATCCGTCGGGTAAAATTGGGAGGTTTCTCCAAGGAAATGGCCCGCCGCCGCGTCTCATATCAGACACCACCCGGGTCGGGCGTGCTTATGTGCCGCCACCCGGGTATTGTGGTGACGATGCGGATGATGGGAGTGCGATCATGAGATATCTGTCCATTGCAGCCATCTGCATTGTGCTGGCTTTGTTCGGATTTGGAGCGCAAGCGCAGCAGATCTTCTACGATGCGGACGGGAAGGTGACCCATGTCTTCGCCACGGCGGCTGAAAAAGCCTATGGCGAAGGCAACCATCAAGCTGCGTTTGCCGGCTTCGACCGTGCGGTCAAATTGCTGCAGGACGCGGGGTACGTTGCCGGAGATCATCACAACCTGACGGAGCTGCTTGTCTTGCGAGCCGGTGCCCGGTTCGGCCTGGGAAGACGGGACGAGGCGGCGGCCGAGTTGCTCCGCCTCCTGAAGGGAGGTGAGATCAATATCCTCTTTCTCGGCAGGCTTCCCTCGAGTGCGATCGTCACGACCATGTCCCATCGCCTGGAGCAATGGCCCGATGATACGGACGCACTGGCGTTGCGCGCAGCGGCTTACGAAAACGAACGCAACACCTATGATCTGGCGCTGGCCGACCGGACCCGGGTGATCGATCTGGCGCGCACGGATGCCGACCTGGCCAAAGCCTATGATGAGCGTTCATGGCCGCTCAGGTTGAGCGATCGGCATCGGGATGCGCTTGCCGATCTGAACCGGGCGATCGAACTGGATCCTCAGGAGAACTACTTTTCCCACCGCGCTTTTGTGCACAAGCGGCTGGGCGATGCGGACGGGGCAATTGCCGATATCGGCAAGGCGATGCAACTGTCCGGCGCCTCGGGCCGGTTCTATCTGGATCTCGCCTATCGGCGCGCGGAACTGTACGAGCAAACGGGCCGGTTGAACGACGCATCCCTCGATGTGAACAACATTCTCCTGCTCAAACCCGACCACAGCGAGGCTCAGGGGCTGCGCATCGTCGTTCTTCACAGGCAGGGGGATGACGATCAGGCGCTCAAACTGCTCGAAACCCTCAAACGGGATGATCCGAAACGGTTCAGTGCAATCCAGCCGAAGATCGGCGCTCTGGTCGACCTGTTGCAGGCGCTCGAGCAAGCCAAATACATGATACCGGATGTGGCCGGCAAAGCCTGGAACATGGGCAAGATCGTTTCGACCGTTCCGCTGGCACACCTGTTCGGCAGGAAGGACCCCAAAATCCGGCCGGCCTGGAATGCGCTTTCCGATTACGTGAAACAGCGGGCGCGGGTCGACGCCGACCTGCCATCCGACGGGTTGGCGCCGTTGCCGCAATTTTCCGGCGACGTCAGCCGCAAACTCATCGCAACGCTGGAGTTCATCGACCAGCAGCAATCGATCCTCGGCGATGCGCTGGCCGGCGACATGGGCGACTACGCGAGGAACGTGCTGGCACTGTCCAGCGCAAGCCACCAGCTGCAGGCGCTCACCCTGGCCGGCGTCAAGGGCGCCGGTGATCGGTTTTCGGAACCCGTACGGGACGCGGCTCAGGCGGTTGCGCTGCCCGAGGACATCTGGCGTCCGTTTCTGATGGCCGCCGAGTCGCAAGACAAAGCCCGGACGAAGGAAACGTGGTCGGCGTTCAGGCAGAAATTCGCGCGTTTGCTCGAGCACAACACCAGCAAAACGAAGGCGCCGGCAATACAGGCGGCCAGGCAGATCAGAACCCGGCACATTCTCATCGACAGCGAGGAGAAGGCGTTGTCGCTGCTGGCGCAGCTCAACGGCGGCGCCGATTTCGCCGAATTGGCGAAACAGCACTCGATCGACAAAGGCAGCGGACGCATGGGCGGCGATCTGGGGTTTTTCGGGCGCGGCGTGATGGTCAAGCCGTTCGAGGATGCGGCCTTCGCGCTCAAGCCGGGCGAAATCTCCAGGCCGTTCAAAACCCAGTTCGGCTGGCACATCGTCAAGCTGGAAGAAGAAAAATTTTGAATTCAGACTAGGATCTGAAGTTCGTTCAGCATCAGCTGCACAATGTGGCGAACTTCAGATTCAGCACATGAGCGCCACCGGCGGCCCGGGCGGACCCGCGAGCCGCCGGTGACTTCGACCCGTCACCATCCCTGGCGGGCCGATTGGTCTGTTGCCGTCAGCCGGTTTCCGCCATATACGGCTCGCCGTCCTGGTTGGCGGCCTGCGGCGCGGCGTCGAATTCGCGCAGCATGGCGTCGATATTCTCCACCTCGCGGGTCAGGGCGTGGCTCGCGGCCGATGCCTCCTCGGCGACGGCGGCGTTCTGCTGGGTGCCCTGGTCGATGCTGTTCACCGACTGGTCGACCTCCTGCAGCCCCACCGATTGTTCGTTGGCGGCGCTGCTGATCGCCAGCACGTGATCGCTGATCTCGCCGACATCGGAAAGGATCGTTTCGAGCGCCTCGCCGGTCTCGTTGACCAGCGCCACGCCAGCCTTGACCTCATCGCCGGATGAGGTGATCAGGTCCTTGATTTCCCGGGCCGCGGTGGCGGAGCGCTGAGCCAGTTCGCGAACCTCGGTGGCGACGACGGCGAACCCCTTGCCGGCGTCACCGGCGCGGGCCGCTTCGACGCCGGCATTGAGCGCCAGCAGGTTGGTCTGGAAGGAAATCTCGTCGATCACGCCGATGATATTGGTGATCTGGTCGGCCGACGTTTCGATGCGGGTCATGGCATCGATCGCCTTGCGCACGATCTCGCCGGAATTCTCGGCATTGCCCTTGGCGGTTTCCACCCGGTCGGCGGCTTCCCTGGCCCGCTCGGCGGCCGTCTTCATCGCCGCGGTGATTTCCTCGATCGCCGCCGCGGTCTCCTCGACGGTGGCCGCCTGCTGTTCAGTGCGCGACGCCAGATTGTCGGCTGCCGAATTGATCTCGCCGGAGCTCGCCAGGATCTGGTTGGACGCGCCGCCGATGCGGCCCATGACCTGTGACAGCTGGTCGAAGGCGTCGTTGAAATCGTCCTTCAGCTTCTGATACTCCGGCGGGAAGTCCTCGGTGATGCGGTAGCCGAGATCCTTGGCGGAGATGGCCGCCATGGCCCGGCTGAAGCACTCGGCAACGAAGGCGCGTTCGGCCGCAACGGCCTCGTCCTGCTGTTTCTGCGCCTCGCGTTCTTCCGCCTCGCGCTCCTGCTGACGCGATTGCTCGGCTTCGAGCTCGACATTCCTCTGGGTGTTTTCCTTGAACACTTCGAGGGCTCCGGCCATCTGGCCGATTTCGTCGCCGCGGCCGAGATGCGGCACCTCGGTCGCGAGCTTGCCGCCGGCGATGGCGCGCATGGCCGCGGTGATCTGCTTGAGCGGATTGGCGATCGCCCGGGCGCCGAGCATGACGACGGTCAGGATCACCATCCCGGCGACGAAGATGCCCATCAGGATGTTGTTCTTCATGTCGGCCGCGGCCGCCAGCGAGGCGCCGACATTGGAATCGATCTCGAGCACACCGCGCACATCGCCCAGCTCCCAGTCGTTCTTCGGCGTCAGCGGATGGCTGTTGTGGCAGTCGACGCAGCCCTGGGCGGCCATCTTGTCGGCGATGGCGACCCGCATGACAGTCTCGCCATTGACGGTTTCCTGGCGGCTGAACACCGCGTCCGGGTTGGCACTCAGATAGGTCCAGGCGCTCTGCTGGAAGTCGTCCATCACCCGGTCGCTGCGGCCCGGAAACGGGAAGGCGCTGTAGAGCGCCATGGTGGTGTTTTCGGCCGCCAGCAATTTGCTGAGATCGTGGATCAGGGTGGCCGGCAGCGGAATGGCGTCCGGCGTGCCGGCGTGGTCGATGGCCGGCTTCAGGCCGCCGGTGGCCTTGGCCTTGGCGATGACATTGGTAGTGTAATAGCCGCGGATGGTCTTGAACTGGTTGGCCGTCTGCAGCGCCGACTGGGTCGCCGCATCGAGCGCGTTGTTGACCACGATCTTCGGAATGACGAACCAGGCAACCGCAAGGCACAGCAAAATGATGATCGGTACCGGCAGCGCCAGCTTGAATATGATGGAGTTCTTGAAAGGCATGTGTCACCGCCTGGTCTCCGGTCTTTGGGACCGGACAGGAATGCAAGCGAAGACGGGCAACGGCGGCACGCGCCGTCAGCGAGTCACGGTCGAATTCCAATGCAATTCATGACGGGACGGCACCGGCGGCGGCGCGATGCTTCATGCAAGTGGACCTGGCGGGTCAATCCCCCATCCCGCTCAGTTTAGGCCAACAAGGTAGCCAATTGATTAACGCCCGTCGCGCACGGTCAGGATCTCGTCGAGGGGTTTCTTGATCTTGGCCACGGCCGGCACCGTCGCATCCGCGGCGGCGTGGCCGACCGCCAGGATCATCACCGGCTTTTCCGATTCCGGACGGCCGAGCAGCCCGTTGAGGAAGCGCATCGGGTTGGGCGTATGGGTCAGCGACGTCAGGCCGGCATGATGCAGGGCGGCGATCAGGAAGCCGGTGGCGATGCCGACGCTCTCGGGCACGTAGTAGTTCTTGTAACGGGTGCCGTCGTCGAGCATGCCGTAGCGCTGGGCGAAGATGACGATCAGCCACGGCGCGATATCCAGATGCGGCTTGGAACCGTCGGTGCCGATCGGCTCCAGCGCCTTCAGCCACTCCTCGCCGGCGCCGCCCGCATAGAACCGGTCTTCCTCCTTCTCCGCTTCCTCGCGGATGCGGTGTTTGAGGTCCGGTTCGGAGACGGCGACGAAATGCCAGGGCTGGTGGTTGGCGCCGCTGGGCGCCGTGCCGGCAGTGGCCACGCAACGCTCGATCACCGCGCGCGGCACCGGACGATCGGAGAACTGCCGCACCGTGTGACGGCGGCGCATGGTATCGTGGAAGGCCTCGGCGGCCGCCAGCATCGCCTCGTCCGACAGGTCTTGCCGGTCGGGCAGAGGGATCGGGTCATAGGTCAAATGATTGCGTGCGAACATGCTGCCTCCCGCTGATGTGCTCCTGCCGGATCCACCGGCCGGGCAGTTATGGCCGTCCGTTGGCGGCGTGGTCAAGCGGCGGGCGTTTCGCGGCCCTCGCGCCGCATGTTAGACCCCTTTCATGGTCAGATTAAATCATTTGATGGCGGAAAATCGGTTCAGTCGGCTAGGCGCGTCGCGCAGCGCGATGCGGGGCATCGGGCAAGCGTCGCAACAACGCCGATGGGCCGATTTGTCGCCACCCTTCGGGCCGGGCGATTTTGGCCCCTGGCGTCGTTGGCTTGCACTTGTGGTGGGATGGCACCACGGCCTGCAACCCGCCTAGCCGGAGACCAAAATCACCGCGGTCAAATGCTTCAATCTGACCATGAAAGGGTCTAAAGCTTGCCGCATGCGCGCGGACATTCGTCGGGGACAGCCATGGATAGGATGACGTCGTTGCCGGTTCTCGGCGGCATCCTGCCGTTGCGGCACGACCGCATCGCCGGCGATATCGTCGCCGGCATCACGCTGGCGGCACTCGCCATTCCCGAGGTCATGGGCTACACCAAGATTTCCGGCACTCCGGTCATTACCGGCCTCTACACCATGCTGGTGCCGGCCATTCTCTACGCGCTGTTCTGCTCGTCGCGGCACCTGGTGGTCGGCGCCGATTCGGCGACAGCGGCGATCCTGGCAAGCGGCCTTGTCGGCATGGCTGCGGCCGGATCGGCGAACTACCTGGCGCTGGCCGGGCTGCTCGCCCTCATGGTCGGGCTCATGCTGATGCTCGCCGGCGCGATCGGTCTCGGGTTCATGGCGGATTTCCTGTCGCGCACCGTGTTGGTCGGTTTCCTGACCGGCGTCGGCGTGCAGGTGGCATTGCGGGCGCTGGTCGAGCTGATCGGTCTACCCGGCCATCACCACGGTACGTTCATGATGTTGTGGGAGAATCGCGGCCAGGCACTCGAACTCGACCCGTGGCCGTTGACCGTGGCCGGCCTGGTGATCGTCGTGATCGGCGGCAGCCGCTGGCTGTCCGCCCAGCTGAAACGCAACATCCCGGGCGCCATGATTGCGGTGATCGGCGCCATCGTCGCCAGTTGGGCGCTCGACCTCTCGTCTCATATGCCGGTGGTCGGCGCGGTGCCCGTCGGCCTGCCGCAGCTGGCGCTTCCGCAGGTCGACTGGAGCTTCGAGCTGGTCTGGCAGCTGCTGCCGACGGCGTTCGCCATGCTGGTCGTCATTTTGGCGCAGAGTGCGGCGACGGCTCGGGCCTATGCCGCCCGCTACCACGAAACGCTCGATGAGACCCGCGACCTTGCCGGGCTCGGCCTCGCCAATATCGGCGCCGGGCTGACCGGAACGTTCGTGGTGAACGGCAGCCCGACCAAGACGGAGATGGTCGATGGCGTCGGTGGCCGTAGCCAGCTGGCGCTGATCGCGGCGGCGGTCGTGGTGCTGGTGACCCTGCTGTTCCTGACCCGGCCGTTGAGCTACCTGCCGCAGGCGGTCCTGTCGGCGGTCGTGCTCTTGATCGGACTGAAGCTGATCGACACGGCCGGGCTTGTCGACATCTATCGTCGTCGCCGCTCGGAATTCTGGGTGGCGCTGGCGACCGCAGCCGTCGTCGTCGCTTTCGGCGTCGAGCAGGGCATCGTCTTCGCCATCCTGTTTTCGCTGGTCGTGCACACCCGG
This sequence comes from Rhizobiaceae bacterium, assembly GCA_963921345.3. Classification (GTDB taxonomy): domain Bacteria; phylum Pseudomonadota; class Alphaproteobacteria; order Rhizobiales; family Rhizobiaceae; genus Hoeflea_A. The sequence continues at coordinate 332,649 of CAWUFE020000001.1, forward strand.
CACGGCTATCGGCCGAACAACCGGCTGCTGTTCCAGGATGCGTCGGGACACTGGCGCGCCAAGGGGCTGGGCAGCGGCATCGAAGCGCGGCCCGGCCTGATGGTCTACCGGTTCGGGCACAGCATGTATTACGCCAACGCCCAGCGCATGCAGGACGAGATTTCTGGCCTGATCAAACGCGCCGACCCGACACCGAAATGGGTCTGCATCGATGCATCGGCGGTCGACGACGTCGACTACACGGCGGCCGCCGCACTGACTGATATCGGCGCGACCCTGAAGGCGCGCGACATCTCGCTGGCCTTCGCACAGGATGTCGACGACATCAACGCGACGAGTCGCAGGCAGTTGCAGGAGCTTTTTCCGGACGCACCGTTTTTCGATTCGCTCGACGCCGCGGTGGCGGCGTTCGACGAGGCGCCCTAGAGAAGTTCTTGATGCTCTACCGCCCGATGCGCTGGCAGGTCGCGACATCAGCCAGAGCGTGTTTGCCAGCCCGGACCTGGGTGTGTTCGATGGTATCCTCATTGACGATCGCGCCGTCGAAGCGCGATGTGTCGACCCGGTCGACCATGGTGAATTGGTCAGGGCGCGGCCCGATCACGCCCAAAACCTCCTCCTTGACCGTCACTTTCTTGCGGTCGGCGCTGATCTGCGCGTAGTCGGGAAGATCTTCATCATCCGGGCTGAATTCATATTCGGTCCCGGTCAGGTCCCAGCCCCAGATATAGTGGCCGGAAAAGGCCGATCCCCGTTGTTCGCCGATGATCAGTTCGTAGGTGTTCTGGCCGGCCGGAAAGAAGCCGTCATGATAGACTCCCCCCTGGCTCACGCATTGCCAATTGCCGACCAGATTTGCCGGCTCGGCGGCCATTGTCGGATAAGCGGCAATCGCGAGGCAAGCGAGACTGAAGGGTAGTCGGTAGATACGCATGGTCGGGCCTTTCACTGGCGATAATCCGCGGCGAGTGCCGGTGGAAGGTGGCACGACCACAATCCGCTGGCCAGTACGAAGCCCGGAGATGGTGACCAGAGTGTGAGCAATCCGGAAAGCCGAACACCTTCGTCAGCAGCCGATCTTTTCCCTGATCCTGTCCACCACCTCCTCGCTGGGGCAGAGGTTTTCGCAAGGAATGCCGTCATTGTCCCCGTCGCGCCTGGTATCACCGCCGCACCAGGCGATGACGGCTTCCTCGCACGACGTCATGGTCTTGCAGGTCTTGGCGTGAGCCGTGGACGCCATCAGGGCCACCGCGGCCATCAGAATGAAGGTTCTCAGCACGGGCGCAACTCCTCGTGTCGCCCCATCGATCCGACACTACCGGAGGTTAGCCTGCAGTCAATATTCGCCGCTGGGCTGCCGCCGATCCCCGCCGGAAACGGCCGGCATGAGCAGATGGCCTTCGCAGGTCCGGCAATCGGAACTTCCAAAGCCGCGAATGGCGATCTCTAACCGTCCGGACGACACCAGCCGCCTGACGAGATCGCATTCGGTTCCGCCGGCAACCTGCAAAGCCGCCATTGTCCCGCAGCCGACCGTCAGTCGGTCGACATGCCAGCGCAAGCCCTTGTCCCGACGGAAGTGGCGCCCGATCCGTGCCGCCAGACCGCCGGGGCCCCGGGCGCTGCCGGCATATACAAACCAGCCTGCTTCGAACCGCGGCGAACCAAGGCGCGGCAGATCGGCTTGAATCGGTTCATCGAGGCGGATCAGCAGGAGATAGGCTCCCGCTTCACGCGAACTGCGATCGACCTTGTCCGGAGTGACCCATGTGCCGGTTACCCCCGCGGTCGCGATTCCGTGGCAAAGTCGAACGATCGTCATTCCAGTGCCCGTTTTAATCCCTTGCCGCTCTTGACTTGATGGGCGGCCAGCCTGTCGACCCCAACCGATTAGCCCACCTCTGTCCGTGCCTCAAACAGCGGTGGCCCAGGCCGACGCCTTCGGCCGGCTGCGGTCGCGGCTGCACATCACCGACTGATCCCCGCCTCGAAAGCTCACGAATTGTTTCCGGCCGTTCACAAAGCCGCCAATATTGAGTCGTAATGGCCCGCAACGGGTTGCCGGCGTTGCTTTCGGCGCGGTGACGAAATCATGACCGAATCCATGATTGTGAGCAAACAATGCAAGAAAAACAAAGGATGCTCGCTGACAATACGTTGTCGGAAATGCCGCGGGGCAATCCCGCCGGTTGCGGCAAAGCCCGGATAGCCCGGGCTTGCAGTAGTGCTGCCGCAACGGCTGCAGTCTGGAAACGTGTTTCGCAGGGTGCTGCGGCGGCTCTGTTATCGGCGTTTGTCGCCGGCCCACAATCGGCGGCTGCCGCGGTCGATCCGATCGGGCGCGCGGACCTGCAGGCGGACATCACGCAAACCTACGACTTGCTGCGCAAATACCATCCCAACGTGACCGCGCACACCGGCCATGAGGAATTCAAGGCGCTGCACGACCGGCTGCTTGCTTCGGCGGGGGAGCGGAACACCAGGGAAGACGCCTATCTCGCCCTGACGGAACTTGTCGGTGCCGTTTGCGATGAACACACGTGGGTCCAGATGGACTGGGAAATCGAGTCCGACTGGCCGGAGGGGTGGCCGTGGTACAACCATCCGCTGATCGTCGACGACGGCCGGCTTTATGTTGAAAACCCCGATACCGGGATGAAGGACGAGGTCCTCTCCATCGACGACATCAGCGGCGCGGACATTGCCGAAAGCCTCGCCCGACGCAGCGGCAGCAACGGATGCCTGGATGACGGGATCCTCGTGGTCAACGAGGCGCTGTCCGTCTACGGAAACACCGTGGCCGCGATGATCGGCGTGTCCGACCGCTATGTCCTGAAAACACGGCCTACCGGGACGTAAGGAGTCTGGACGCGAGGTATCCGGGGGATGGACCGCTACACCGCGGCCGCCAACAGTCTGCGCGCCCTGGGTCGCGAGACCCGCCGGTTCGAGACCGCCCTGGAGGCCGCCGGCTTCGGCGACCGGGATCAGCGCGCCGCGGTCAAGCGGGCCGGGCTGGATTACCGCTATTCGCCCGACCGCGACCTGGCCTATCTCGGCATCGATTCGTTCAAGCGGGGCGATGAAGCGGACAAGGGCATCGATCTGGTCATGCGCGACATCATCAAGAAGAATCCGAACGCGCTGGTCATCGATCTTGTCGACAATCCGGGCGGGACGGTGAACACCGTCCAGACCGTGCTGGCGTTTCTGCTGCCGCGTTCGCACCGGCTGGTCAGCCGCGTCTATGTGAGGGACGTGACGAAAGAGCGGCCGACGAATTTCGAGTATTTCGACGAGACGGCCGAAGAGGCGCGCAAGGAAGAGGTGCGTTTCTTCAGGAAGATCAAGCCGAAAGGCGGCAATCGATCGGTTTCCATGGCACGCCGGTCGTTCGGCAAGCCCGACTACAAGGGTCGCATCTATGTGCTGGTCAGTCCGACTTCCAGGTCCGGCGCAACGGCCCTGGCCGCCAATCTGAAACGGCTGAGGAAGGCGACGATCGTCGGCAGTCTGTCGGCGACGGATACGGTGACCTACTGCGCGCGCGCCAGCGGCGCATTCACGCTGCAGCACACGGGTTTCCCGCTCTACATCCCCGACCTTTGCTACAGCGGCCCGGACAACCGCTTCAACGAGGACCATTCGCTGGTTCCCGATATAGAAATCAGCCCCCTGGACGTGAAACTCACCGACTTCCAGTCGAAAACCCTGAGCGCGGCCCTCGACGACCTGGACCGATCCGTTACGCACTGAAGACCGGTCGAGCCGCCAAGGAGGCATGAGCATGATGAACAAACTGCTGGCCGCCGTTACCCTTTTCGCCTTTGTCGTCGCAGCGGGCGGCAACGCCTCGGCACAGAACAGGTACGAGAACAAATCTCTTGGCGTTTCGGTGGCAAAGCCCGAGTCCTGGGGGTTCGAGACCGATCAGCAGAATCGGGACAATCTTGCAAGCACGCACATGGCCGAATTTCAGAAAGTGGTGGTTGAACGCTCGCGAGCACCGATTTTCGCCATCACGAAGTACCCGGTACCGCATGACGACCTGAACCCTTCCGTCAAGATCCGCGTCAGGCCGGCAGGCAATCTGACGGAAGAGGGGTTGGTCGCGGCCCTGACGGCGATCCAGCGTTCTATCGCAGACAAGGTTGCCGACGATTCCGTCTCGAGCGCGGTCGAGATCGCCGAAATCGACGGGTTTCCGGCCGCAAGGGGCGACATCGACTTTACATGAGCGACCCGTACGCATCCGGATCATGGGCCGGCAACGGCGCCCGCAAACAGCAAAACTGCCGAATAGAGGCTGGCGGGGATCAGGCAAATCCATCCAAGCAAGAGAGTGACCGATGTACGAAGAACAGGCAGGGCTCCGAGGCAAGGCGAAACAAAATCGTGGTTCCACCCTTGCCTGCAGACTGATGACAGCGAGTTTTCGCACGCTTCCGGAATGGCGCGCCGCGCTGCAAAAATCGTCAATGGCTGCGTTTTTTGTGGCGGCTTTTGCAATGCTTCCGCTGTCGACCGCTGGCGCGGGACTGACCATAACGCGGGAGCAACTGCAGGCCGATATCACGCAAGCCTATGATCTGCTCAAGAAATACCATCCGAATTTGACTGCTCATATCAGCCGCGGGGAGCTCGATGCGCTGTACCGGCGCCTGCTCGAGGAAGCCGGCGAGAAGAATACGCAGGACGAAGCCTATCTTGCCCTTTCGGAACTGATGGGATCGGTCTGTGACGAACACACCCGGGTCGTGGACCAGTTTGCGACCGGCACCATTATTCCGACCGGCTGGCCCTGGTACGAGTTTCCCCTGATCGTCGAAGGCGGCAAGCTCTACCTGGAGGACGACCGGGGCGGACGAAAGGAAGAGGTTCTGTCCATTGACGGGATCGCGGGGTCCGACATAGCGGAAGGTCTGGCAGCGCGCAGCCCGAATGACGGCTGCCTGGACGACGGCACCCTGATCGTCAACGAGAGGTTGCGGATCCATGGCACCGTTCTGGGCGAGATGATCGGTCAGAAGGGACCCTACGTTGTCAGGACCCGAAACGGGAAAGCGGCAACGGAAGTGGAGCGGGTCGTCGCCGCTGCGGATTATGCTACATCGTCGAAGGACCGCAGGCGTTTCCGGCAGTTGCAGAACAGCAATGTCCGGGCCGAACTGGCGACGGCGGATTTCGACCGCGTGGACCTCGGGCCGGAGCTGCCGCGTGCAGGTCTCGACTACCACTACTCGCAGGGTCGGAACGCAGCCTATCTGAATATCGATTCCTTCCGGTTTCCCAAAAACGCGGCGAAGGGCATCGAGCTCGCCATGCGGGACATCATCGAGAAAAATCCCGATGTGCTGATCATCGATCTTGTCGATAATCCGGGCGGAATGAACGAAACCGCGCAGTTGGTGCTGGCATTTCTGCTGCCGCGGTCGCATCGCCTGTACAGTCGGGGTCGTGTCAGGAATGTCGAGAGGGGGCATCCGGCGAATTTCGAGTTCTTCAACGATCAAGCCAAAAGAGCTCGCGACACCAACGTGCGGTACTTCAGGAAGATCAGACCGAGAGCCGGCGTCCGGTCGGCACCCGCCCGCAAACGATCCTTCGGCAAACCCGACTACAAGGGCCGAATCTACGTGCTCGTCAGCCCCTCCTCGCGATCAAACGCCACCAAGGTGGCGACCAATCTCAAGCGCTTGAGAGATGCGACCATCGTTGGCGCGGTGACGGCAACGGATACGGTGACCAATTGCGCGAGGGCAAATGGCCAGTTCAGGCTGCGCCATTCGGATCTTCGGCTTCATATTCCGGAAATATGTTACGAAGCCCCGGAAAACCGCTTCAACGAGGAACACTCGTTGGTGCCGGATATCGAAGTTGACGTTCTCGAGGTGCCGCTGGCTGAGCTGAATGCAAGGACCTTCAGGTCTGCGCTGGAGGACCACGACACTGTTGCCACCAATTGACTGCGGCCGCACATCCGATGATTGGGTTAGTCGACCGCAAATGCTCGGCTGTCGTCATTGCATCAACAATCCGCCAATATTGCCAAGTATAGGTTGCGGTAGTCCGTTCGGTTCCACGTAACAACCGGTTCAAGTATGCGAGCGACAATGCAAGAACAACCAACAAAGCGTCTCAGGGCATCAAAACCGTGGATGCCCGTTCTTGGCGGAGCCGCGGCCGTGTTTCTGGGTGTACTGGCGGCTTTTCCGCAGTCCGCGGCCCGGGCGGCCGAACCGATTTCACGCGATGAATTGCGGGCCGATCTGACGCAGGCCTACGACCTGCTGAAAAGCCACCACCCGAATCTTCATGCGCATACGAGCCGCGAGGAATTCGAAGCGCTTTACCGGCGGCTGATCGATTCGACCGGGGAAGCGAATTCCAGGCTCGACGCCTATGGCGCCCTGACCGCGCTGGTGGGGGCGGTCTGCGACGAACACACGCTGACCTTCATGGACAACGGCGTGCCAGGCTTTCATCAGGGCTGGCCGTGGTTCGACTATCCGCTGATCGTCGACCGCGGCAAGCTGTACCTAGAGCATCCCAGGAGCGGAACCAAGGACGAGGTTCTGTCGATCGGCGAGGTCAAGGGCTCCGATATCGCAGCAAGCCTTGCCGCGCGGTTTCCGAGTGACGGCTGCTTGGGCGACGGCACGCTGTTCGTCAGCGAGTACCTGCCGGTCAGCGGCAATATCGTGGCGGGAATGATCGGCGAATCGGGGCCCTATGTGGTCAGGACCCATCCTCGAGGCTTCAAGGTCCCCAGGCTTGAGTTGGTCCGGGTGACTGACGGCTTCGATCTGGTCCTGGAGCGCCGGCGGGCTGAATCGCGCCGGTTTAACAAGGTCAGGGCCGCCCTTCGGGAGCTGGACTTCCGGCAACCAGATCCGGACAGGAAGTTGAGGCCTGCCGGACTGGACTACTACTATTCCGACTCCCGCAACCTCGCCTATCTCCAATTCGATTCCTTCAAGACGCCGAGCAAGTCGGCGCAGGCCATCGAATTGGTCATGCGCGACATCATCGAGAAAAATCCGGACGCGCTCATCATCGACCTTGTCGGCAACCAGGGCGGATCGACGAATGCGGCGCAGATGCTGATGGCCTTTCTGCTGCCGAGGGCGCACCGCCTGCACGGACGTGCCTACGTGAAGAACGTCTCGAATGACCGGCCGGCGAATTTCAAATATTTCGATGAAGGCGCCGAGAAACTGCATCGCTACAATACCCGGTTTTTCGGCAAGAGGAGGGTGAAAGGCGGCTTGCGGTCGGCGCACGTGAAAAAGCGCTCCTTCGGCAAACCGGATTACAAGGGGCAGCTCTACGTCCTGGTCGGCCCGACTTCGAGATCCAATTCCATCAAGGTGGCAACCAACCTGAAACGGCTGCGAGACGCAACGATCGTCGGCAGCCTGACGGCGACGGATACAGTCACCTACTGCCCGCGCGCGCATGGCGCCTTCAGGCTGGACCATACCGGCTTCACCCTGCAGATCCCCGAACTCTGCTTCCGCAGCCCCGAAAATCGCTTCAACGACGAGGCGTCGCTGGTGCCAGACGTCGAGGTCAGCGCACTCGACGTGCGCCAGGTGGATCTCAATCCGCGGATCATCGAGACGGCCGTGGAAATGCATCACGGGGTCGCCACGAACTGACGGCCTGACCGTCGATCGCTCTATTCGCCCGGCTGCGTCAGGTAATCCATCCCGAAGTTCATCAACAACCGCACGAACTGGGTGCGGGTGGCGCAGCCGGTCTTGGAAAGAATCGATTTGACCTGGACGTTGATCGTTGCGACGGAACGATCACGGCGCTCGGCGATCTGGACATTGGTCAACCCCTCGGCGATCGCCTCGGCCAGCGAAAGCTCGGCATCGGTCAGGCCATAGGCCTGTTTGACCGGCAGGGTCTGGCACCGCACCGGCAGGCTGGTATCGGTGCTGTAGAGAATGCAGCCGCCGAAGGGCGCCGAGCCGATCTCCTCCGACCTGTCGAGCGGCGACACCTCGATGCAGAGGAAGGTGCCGGCGTCGGTGGAGACCGCTTCCTTGCGCGGCCGGGCGCCGAATCTGCCGTGGTTGAGGGCGTCGGCCCGAAGCGTTTCGAAGCGTTTGTGGTCATCGCCCGCAGACAGCTGCAACACGCCATTCGGGGTTGTCTGGAAAACCCGATAGGTTGCCAGCTGCCGCCTGAACTCGCCATTGGTTTGCACCATGCGGCCGTTCGGGTCGAGCAGGCACATGCCGATGCTGAGCCGATCCATGGCCGCCAGCAGGCCGCGGTGCTCCAGCGCCAGCTGCTGGGCCGGCCGCCCGAGTTCGAGCGCCTTGGCGATATGCGGCAGCAGGCGATTGAGATAGGCGCTTTCCTCCGCCGTGATGCCGTCTCTGTCCGATCTGAACTGCACGGAAAAGCGCGAGACGTTCGGATTGTCCTTGTTGAGCAGCGCGGCCGCCCGATGTAGTATCCCGAACTGCATGACATGACGCACATTGGCGCGCGACCGGAACTCCGAGAGATCGTCATAGAGAACGCTGTCGGGGATGATGTCGACGGAATCGTGGGCAAGGCTGCGGTCCAGAAAGATCCGGTGGTCCGCCAGTTCGGATTCGCGATGGGTGTCCATGTAGTCGCGCAGGGCCGAAGCCCGGTACCAGGACGAGGTGAGCGGCGCGGACAGCGCGTGCTCCTCCAACTCGAAGATCAGGCAGCCGCGGGCGTCCAGACGCTCCGCCACCCGGTCGAGAACGGACGGCCAGATCGACTGGTCTGCGACGGTGTCGTAGATACCCAGTACTGTCTGTCGTATGTCGTCGTCCATGTGTTCCGATCGCAGAAGTCACGCGGGCAGGTCCGCGGAGCGGTTGCTCCAAGTTGTATCCTCTTCAAAAACCGGCCTTTTTCAAGTCGTCGTTGGGCCGACGGTACCGCTTTCCTGTCATTTTCGTGCATCGAAGAACGGTTCCATTTGACCTGGACAAGCTCCAGTCATTGCGATCCGGCTCGTGAAGCAGCGGCGTGCACGGAGTCGAGCGAAATCGAACCATTTTTCGAATGGAAGGAGGCGATTTCCCTGCTGACCGTGCTCGGCCGCTATCCGGGAGAAATGTCGGCCGATGCCATTTCCGCGCATCTTCGCTTCCAGGCCGTTCGCGACCTGGCCGGCAAGCTCGATCTGCCGGGCGCCGCCCATGACGGAATGGCCGTCTCATCGTCGCCGACGATGACCTGCCGGGAGCGGTGCCTAAAGGCCTGGCGTCGGAGGGGGCCGGCTTCGACATGCTAGCCGCCGGCGATTTGCTGCTGGTATCGTACGATCTCACGGCAAACCCGCCGTCGGCCAGGCGGGACCGGCGGCCGAAGAAGCTTGTGGAGGCGGAACTTCCGCATGCCTTCCGCAGCGGTTCGGCGGATGCGGCGACGCCGCGGCATTTGCTGTCCGGAAGCTGGCTGCAGGGACATGTGCAGAATGTGCTGACCCATTCCGGCACCGGTATTGCCAACGAACTGCGCGTCAATGGGGAATGGTGTTCCCGGCTGGCCGGCATCGACGCCGACATGGTCTTCATTCACGGCGGCGAAGACAGGATGAGCCCGGTCGAGCCGATCGCCGATCTGGTGAACCGCCTGCCGCAGGCGCGTCTCGACGTCGTCATCGACGCCAGCCAGTTGCTTTATCCCGATCGGTTCGACCGAGTTCTGGACGCGGCGTGGAGCGGGCGATGAGTGCGTTCAGCTGCCGGAAAGCACCCTTTGCTCCTGTTCCCGGCGAAGGCGTTCGACAAGCTCCGGATTGTCCCGCTCCCAGGTCTTGAAGCGGCGATAGCCCTCGAGACCGATGCGGTATTGTTTGCCGGTCGGCAGATTTTCCAAGGAGTCGAGCTCCGCTGCCGTCAGAAACTTCAATTTCACTGCATGATGCGTGCGTTCGCAGAGCAGAGCCTGATCGGGCGCCAGCCGCGCCTGTTCTGCCATCATGTTGCAGGCATAGAGCACCCCGACGAGCGTGAGAAGGTCTGTCATGGCAAATTCCTTGCAGTTGTGGCGCGCTTTTTCGTTCAGGGGCACCAAGTATTCGAAGACGATATACTTGTTGAAAAGAGCGCACATACCCCAAATGGGCCACGTGCAAGTAATTTTTTTGATTTTCCGTCAAATTCCGGGGGCTTGCCGATTGTTATACCACCCAGACCCCGTCATCGAGATCCGCGGCGGTGCGGGCGACGTTCTCGTCGCTCTTGGTGAAGGCGATCAGGATGTCCTCGCGCGTCAGGCCCTGCTCCATGCCGCCGACCCAGAAGTCGTAGCCGCCCTGGTCCGGCAGACGGTCCAGCACGTTCAGATACATCGCGTCGATATACTGCTCGTTCGTCGGGTTCGCCCCGAACAGGTCCTTGAACTCGTCCGACTGGATGAACTGCGTCGCCAGGAACTGCTCCTTTTCGTACTGGCTCCAGCCCAGCGTGTCGAAATGATCCAGATTGCCGATCCAGAACAGCACCCCGCCCTCATCGGGCGTGCGGTTGAAAGACGCCTGGTAGATGCGGTAGCCGAAGCCGAGATTGGGCGTGTCGACATCGTAGAGCAGCGAGCCGTCATTGAAGTCGATGCGCTCGATGTCGACCATCGTGTCGATGCCGTCGCCCAGCACCAGCCGGGTCACCACGATGGTGCCGTCATCCTGCCATTCATGGGTCACCTGGTTGCGGTTACGGGCATAGACGACGGTGTCGGTGCCCTCGCCGCCGTCGATATCGTCGTCGCCGAAGGAGGCGTTGATGGTGTCGTCGCTGGCGAGCGCCTGAATGACATCGTCGAACTGGGTTCCGTTGAGGATGTCGGGATCGGGGGTGCCGACGATGGGGCCGACATTTTCGACGAAGATGTCGAAGCTCTCCTCGAAGGCCGGTCCGGTTCCGTCGGTGGCGGAGAAGGTGATGAAATAGTTGCTCTGATTGTCGAAGTCGAACACGGCGCCTGCGCCGGCCGCGACCTTGAGTTCGTTGCCGTCGAGATAAAACAGGCCGTCAGCACCGGAGACGATGGAAAGAACCGCCGTCGGCTCAACGGGGTTCTCCGAGGCCTCGAAGACCGCCACCACCGTGTCGTCCGCTTCACCCTCTTTCACCGTCCCGCCGGACACCATGGTGATATCGGAGATGGGCGTGTTGGCGATCTGGACGACGAAATCTTTCTCGTAGGCCGCGCCGGTGCCGTTGGTGGCGGCAATCCTGACCGTGTGTTCGGTTGCCGTTTCGAAATCGAGGTCGGCATTCGCCGCGACGACGAGCTTGTTGCCGAGAATGTCGAACAGCGGCTGATTGCCGACGATGGAGTATTGGGTGACATCCAGAGGGCCCGTGCCGGTCGGCTGCAGGATCCCGACGACCGTGTTTTCTGCGGCGTTTTCGGACACGTCGGTGCCGTCCAGGTCGAGATCGGTGATGCCGTTGGCGCCGTCTGCTTGCGCGAACAGATAAAAGTTGACGATCGGCTCGGGCTCGCCGGAATTGTCGTAGACGGTAACGGGGATATCGGAGACGCTGACCTGCGAAAAGTCGAATGCGTCGGAAGCCTTGATCTGATTGCCTTCGATGGAGAAAAAACCCTCCAAAAACAGAAAATCGAATGAGAGATCCTCGAGAGCCAGTCCGGAGGTGGGGTCGAGATCGAATTGTGCAAGGACATCGCCGGCTACCGTGTCGGCGTCGAAGGCGAAAAGGTCAATGTCGAGGATCGGAAACCGGACCTGTTCCGCGAGCGTGACCGCGTCGACGATGCAGTCGTCGAAGATCAGCGTTTCCACATTCGTCAGCGAGAACGACACCCGGCCGTCATCCGAAGTAACGGTTGTTTCGCCGGCATCCTGTACGATCTGAAAGCGCTGCTTCTGGCCGGAGAAGACAGCCTGGTCATCATCGTCGCCGAAATCGATCGAGCCCGATCCCGAATGGATGATGGCGGTGTCACGGCCGCTTCCGGCGAGCACCGTATTGTCACCACCGTCGAGAATGAGGAGATCGTCGCCGTCGCCGAGGTCTGAAGCGCCGACATTGCCGTAAAGGGTGACCCGGTCGCTGCCCGGACCGGTGTTCAGCTGGTCGATCTGTCCGGCGGAAATGACGGTGTCGTCGCCCTCCATCGTATCGAGCGTGCCGATCGTGCCGGTGCTGAGAACGAAGTCGGCATAGGGCGTCGCATCGATTTGGGCATGGGCTTGCGTGAGGAAGAGCACGGCCGGCAGATCGACGAGCGGAGCGGCGATTTCGATCGTCGTGTAGTCGACATCCTTCTGATAGCTCAGGATGGGAAACTCGCCGGCCGTATCTCCATCGTGGTCGGTGACGTATTGAAAGAACACCGTGTCGGCCAGCCGGGCGACGGCGACCGTCTCGCCTGACCCGGGAGCCAGCAGCGGCTGAATGATCGGAGGGTCGGGCAGGTTGGGAGGCTCGTTTCTGAAGGCATCGAGTTGCCCCTGAATCAGCCCCGACGCGGCACTTCCCCAGCCCTCAAAGAAGTTCAGCCCGGGATTGGTCGTCGGCACGTCCGGATTTTCGCGCATGCGTTGTTCCAGTGCCGGAAATCCCAGCCAGGCAAGAGCGTGGGCGAACGACTTGACGATGTTGTAGGCCGGAAGCGTCGCCGTTCCTCCCTGGATCAACAGATCGTCAAAACCGCGAACATAGGCGCTCTGTCGGGCAATGAGGTGGTAGCTCGCGTCGCGCAGCGCCTGAGCCGACTCCGATTGCGGATCGCAGGTGCTGTCTCTGAGCTTCTTGATGATGCGTTGGGCGTCGTTGATCAGGTCCTTCTGGTAGTTCTGGATCGCCCAGCGATCGGATTGCTCATCGATCACCGGCCGGTCGAAATCCGGATTGTCGGTTGCGTCGGCGATCGCCTGATCGATCAGCTCGCCGCTCGACAGATCGGTATCGAAGCAATCCTGGATCTGGATGGTGATGGTCGCGCTGATGGGTTCCCTGATCAACGTTCCCCTGACGGTGCCTCCGTTGATGTTGACGTAGTCGGTGTCTCCGCCCGGTCCGACATAGTCGACAAATCCGCTTATCGTGGCGACGATCGTTTCGGTGCCCTCAGCGAGCGTATCCTGAACGATCGTCAGGTTGATCGTCGACGAACCGATGTCATCGACGATGTTTACAGAATAGTCCGGGCCTTCGAGTGCCGAGCCGCCGAGCGAGTTGTTGATGGTGTAGCCGGTGACCACATCCGGCGAAAAGCCGAGATCGTCGAGTGTGACCGTCTCACTGATGGTGCCGGCATTTTCTTTCACGGTTCTGTTGATGTTGGCCATCTGCAGCCTGCCCCTCCCCACGGATACTTAGCTGGCATATTAACCGAGCAGGCGTTTTGAACAATGTTTTATTGGCGAATACTTGGTTGCATTCGAAAAGAACTTAACCCAGGCGTGTTCGGGGACGTTTCACCCGCAGCAAGATCCGCCTGTCGTTCATCCGGTGTACAGACCGCACGATCGCCCTTTACTATGAACCGGTGGGGAGGAGCGATCGAGCATGCAGAGAACCAAACAGGATTTCACCGACAGGGCCAATCGCGAGCTCGACCGGAACATCGTGCGCGCGGACCTCAATGTCCGGCAACAACTGACGATCGCGGCGCGGATGATGGCGCTGGAGGGCCACAGCGCCGGCGTTGCAGGGCAGCTGACGGCCAAGGGAGAACAGCCCGGAACCTATTGGACCCTGCGGCTGGGTTACGGTTTCGAGGAAGCCACACCGGACCTGTTCTTGCTGGTGGACGACGACCTCAAGACGCTGGACGGCGAGGGTCACCCCAATCCGGCCACCCGGTTCCACACCTGGGTCTATCGGGCGCGGCCCGACCTCAATGCGATCTTTCACGCGCATCCGCCCTATCTGTCGGCGCTGTCTATGCTGGAGGCGCCGCTGGTGGTGGCGCATATGGACCAGACGCCGTTTTTCGACAATTGCGCCTTTCTGGCGGAGTGGCCGGGGCTGCCCATCGCCGACGACGAGGGGCGGATCATTTCCGAAGCACTGGGCAACAAGATGTCGATCCTGCTGGCCTATCACGGCTATCTGGCGGGCGGAAAGACCGTGGCGGAAGCGACTTTCTACAGCATCTATCTCGAGCGCGCGGCGATGATGCAGGTGCGGGCGTCGGCTGTTGGAAAGGTCAAGCCGGTGGATCCCGCTCTGGCGCGCGAATCCCGCGACTTTCTGAATTCGCCGCCGGTGGTGGACACGACTTTCGCATACTTCACCCGCAAGGTGCTGGCCGCTGGCGGGGCGGAAATCCTGGAAGACAGCCGCGCTTGAGCGCCGTTCGGTGCAGCCGCCGCGACCAGGGCAGACTCTATAGCGTGTTCGTTTTACGTGAATTCACAGCCGACTGCCTTGAAATAGTTTCTGCATTCCTGCGGCGAGAACAGGTGGCAGATCTGCCCGATCGCCTTCCAGACGTCGTCAAAGGTTCTGGCACCGGCTTTTCTCAGATGGGCCTTGAGCTTTGAAAAGGCCATTTCAATGGGATTGAGGTCAGGGGAGTATTTCGGCAGGAACAGGAACCAGGCGCCGACCTCCTTCAGCATCTGTTTGGCCTTTTCGCTCTTGTGAGAGGATAGGTTGTCGAGCAGCACGACATCGCCCCTGTTGAGTTCCGGGACCAATTGGGTCTCAACATACAGCTCGAACAGTTCTTTGTTCATGGCGCGATCAATGACCCAAGGGGCAACCAGACCATGGCACCGCAAGCCGGCGATGAGGGTCTGGGTCTTCCAATTACCATGAGGAACGAAGTCAATGAGACGCTCTCCCATCGGTGCCCAGCCGGTCTGCTTGGTCATTTTGGTGTTTGTGGATGTCTCATCGATGAACACAAGTCTTTCAATGGCCCGGTTCAGATAAGGAAGGCGCCCTGTCTGCCAGAGGCGGCGGTTCCGTTTCACGTCGCTGCGGTGCTGTTCCTTGGCATAAAGTGTCTTTTTTTGTGTGACAGACCGAGACTGTGCAGCATCTGGCCGACCGGCGAACGATTGACCTTCAGGTCAAATTCCTCCTTCAGTTCCAGGCAGAGCTGTCGTAGCGTAATGTCCCGTTTTTGCTCTACGCGCTTCCGGATCCAGTCCTTGTAGGGGGCAAGTTTGCCGTGGCCGGTATTGCCCGGATTGTGTCTGGGAGCAAGCGAACCGGTCTCTCGTTTCAGCTTGACCATGTCATTCACGAACTTGATGGAGACCTTGAAATGGCCGGCCGTTGCACGATGCGTATGGCCTTCTTCAACATGGGCCACAACACGTTCCCGTAACTCAATAGGATGAGGCTTGGGCATTACAAATCTTCCCGAATCGAAACAAAAAATGTCGCCCCAACAAAATTCTGAATCATATTCGCGCCCAGAAGGAAATCCCGAATCTACAAAACCTCGACACGCTCTAAACCACCCAGACCCCGTCATAGAGGTCGGGGGCGGTGAGGGCGAGGTTCTCTTTGCTGTTGGTGAAGGCAATCAGGACATCCTCCTGCGTCAGCCCCTGCTCCATGCCGCCGAGCCAGAAATCGCGGCCTTCCTGGTCCGGCAACCGGTCGAGCACGTTGCCATACATGGCGTCGATATACTGCTCGTGCGTCGGGTTGGAACCGTAGAGATCCCGGAATTCGTCCGAGCGGACGAACTGACGGGCGAGGAACTGTTCCTTTTCGGTGACACTCCAGCCGCGGTCGTCGACCTGGTCGAGCACGCCGACCCAGAAACGGACCCCGCCCTCGTCGGGTGTGCGGTCGAAGGACGCGTGGTAGATGCGGTAGCCGAAACCGACATTGGGTCCGCCCAGATCGTAGATCAGCGCACCGTCGTCGAATTCGATCCTCTCGATTCCGATGGCGCTCTCATTGGCGGCGAAACCGGACAGCCAGGAGGTCACGACCGTGTCCCGCTCATCGCCCGGCTTGTCGATCAAGATGATTTTGGGCGAACCGACCATAGCGACCGAGATCCCCGATTCGATGGCATATGCGTTCCGTTCGCCGGCGTAGACGAGCCGATCGATGCCGGGTTCCAGCTCGAAGTCGACCCCGTGCTCGGGACCGACTGCCCCGTAGAGATCGTTTCCCGGCGAAGCAAGGAGCGTATCGTTTCCGGCACCGCCCATCACGGCATCGTTTCCGGCGCCGCCGTCCAGGATGTCGTCGCCGGCAAGCCCCAGAATCACGTCGTCGAGCGGAGTGCCGCCGAGAACATCGTCACCCGGTGTGCCGAGGATAGGGACGGTGTTCACAGCAAGCAGGGCGGAAGGCTCATGGCATGTCCGGTTTCCGGGCGCCGGAACATCGATCGTTCCGGAAGCCGATGCCGTTTCGACTGCGAAATACAAGGTGTGGGTCATGACGCGCTCCAGACGCAGGCCGTTTTCCGGCGCCCCCTTCGCCGGTTTCGCTTGGATTGCACGGCGGGTCGTCGGTTCGCGCCGCGCCTGCCCCTGCATCCTAGACGCCGGAATCGAGGCGCGCATACGCCATCTGCGGTAGGGCGGGCCTCCGCGTCCGATCCGGGTCAGAAGTCAGGCCGTCAGCCGCTTGTCCGCGCGCGAAAGCGTTCCGTTCAGGAGTAGGCCTCGATCAGTGCGGTCACCTCGGCATCGCGCGCCTTTTTGCTGCTGCCGCCGATGACGACGACAATCAGCCGCCGGCCGCCGCGGTTGGCGGTCGCCACCAGATTGTAGCCGGAGGCGCGGATATAACCTGTTTTCAGCCCGTCGACGCCGGAGACGGTGCCGAGTAGCTCGTTGGTCGCGTCGAAGGTGCGCCCGTTATAGGTGAAGGAGCGTGCCCGGAAATAGGACTGGTATCGCGGAAATCGTACCTTGATCAGCCGCGCCAGTTTGGCCATGTCGCGGGCGGTGGTCACGTTGGCGGCGCCCGGAAGGCCGGTCGAATTGGCAAAGCGGGTGCGCGAAAGGCCGAGTGCGCGAGCCTTTTTGGACATGCGCGTGGCGAAGGCGGCCTCGGAGCCGGACAGTCGTTCGGCAACGACCACCGCGACATCGTTGGCCGACTTGACCGCCAGCGCACGGATGGCGTCGCGCACGGTGATCGTGCTTCCCGCCTCCAGGCCGATGCGCGTGGGTGGCTGCGAGGCGGCTTCCGCCGAGACCGCCAGCGGCGTGCTGAGCGACAGCTTCTTCGTCTTGATCTCCTCGAACAGGATGTAAAGCGTCATCAGCTTGGTCAGCGAGGCGGGATAGCGCGGCGCATCGGCGTTTTGGGCAAAAAGCACCTTTCCCGTCCGGGCATCGACCACCAGCGCCGACTTGCCGCGTGCCACTGGCTGCTGCGGGGCATAGGCGGTCGCGACGATGGAGATCGGGTTGGTGGCTGTCGCCTGGCAACCCGCCAGCATGAGGGCCGCCATGAAAGCGGCGACAAGCGTCTTCACCCGGAACCCGTGAGCCATGCATCCCCCTGCATCGATGTCCGCCGCATCATTGGGTTTTCGGCCGGCAAGTGCAAGAGCTGGGCGATCGATAGGACCGGCAGTGTTGCCGTTTTGCAAGGCTTCGCGGCGTTTTCTTGTCGAATACTCGACGAACGGCCGGTGCGACAAAACTTGGCTTTGTTCCGATGTGAAGGGGAAATACTCAAACAGGTCACAATCATTCTCTAATATATATTCGGATTAATGCTTGAATTTTGCTGTTACGTTATTAATCTACTGTTGTAGTTCGCCAAATCGGAGCAAGCTATGCAAGTAAATTCAAAGAACTGGATCGACGGAGCAACAAAGCAGCCGCTCAAGCACAAGGGAGCGAATCAGACGCCCAGCCTGATCGTCGTGCACTATTCGGTGACCAGGACGGTCGCCGACGCCGTAGCCGTGCTGAATCAGCGAAAGCTGAGCTATCATCTTTTCATCGCCAAGGACGGAACGCTTTTCCAGACCCGAAGATTGACCGAAACGGCAGCGCATCCCGGCCGATCGAACTGGAAGCAGACGAGCGGCGTGAAGGACACGTCGAGCCATCAGCGCGGGTCCATCGGGATTTGTTTCATGAACATGGGGTTCGCGATCCCGGCGAACAATCCGGCATCGCAGACCCATGTGGGGAAACTGAAGTACTTTCCGAACGACCAGTCGATGCAGCGGTGGGACAAATACACGGATGAGCAACTGCAAACCTGCCGGGAGGCCATCGAGGCGATCGGCAGAAAGTTCTCCATCACGGAGGTTGTCGGACACCACGACATTGCCATCGGCGGCAAGTTCGATCCGGGACCCCAGTTCGATTTCGACCAATCCAACAGGCTGGCAAAGGCCGCTCCGGCCCTGGGTTTCAAGTCGAGCGTTCGCCTGAAAACACCGGGCGATACCCTGTCGATCAGGCAGGAGCCCAGTGGCAGCTCCAAGAAACTGGGGGCGCTCGACATCGGCGACGAGGTGCACATTCGCTCCATTGTCTATGGTGGTCCCAGCAGGTCGATCAGCGGCGGCACGAGCAAGAAGAAGCGGTGGCTGACGACCTGGGCATCCGTCGATGTGGACGGCACCGGCACCCATGCCGGGTTTGTGCATATGGGCGGCCTGGCTTCGACGCCATTGGTTCCTCACCTTCAGGCGAAACTGAAACAGCTCTGACACTTTGCGCCTGGTAGCGACCGGCTGGGCGCCGGCACGAGAAGCCGGAGCCGACCGGCGTGCCGGGCTATTGCGTGAGGCGAAGCGACTGGATCAGATTGGCGATGTGCTTGTAGGTGTCCTTTAGCTCTGCCGGCGTATCCGGCTCATAGGCATAAGTCAGGCTGCCCTCGTCCGGAGAGGCGCACGCCTGCAACATGGTGTCGGCTGAATTGGACGTGGCAAAGCCGATGGTGAAGATCTTGATGCCGGTCTTCTTGATGGCGGTGCACAGCTTGCCCGTATGCGCGATCGACAGGGCGCTCTGACCGCATTCCACATCGTCGGAATTGGTACCCGCATAGGCGGTGTTGAACGCACCGTCGGTCATCAGGATGATGTATTTCGCCAGCTTGTCGTTGGTGGCGAAATCATCGGGCTTGGAGTCCTTCGGCAGATAGTCCGCCCAGCTGTGCGAGATCGTGTACCAGGCCCACTGCAGGCCGATATGGCCGGCGGTGCAGCCGCCGGTGGACAGGGCGTTGACCTTCGCCTTCAGGTTCGCTTCGTGAGCCGAAAGGGGAACGAGCTTCGAACTCGTGCATCCGTTTTTCGGCAGGCGCGAATCGCGGCTGATCATACCCTTGGACGGGTTGGCGTCGCTGTATTGATAGGATTTTCCGCTGAACGGCGCCTTGCGGTCGGTGGCGCAGCTGTCCTGCGGCGTGCCGTCCTTCTTGACGACGAAATCGGAGGGAATCTTCTTGCAGTTGAACTTGCCGTTCTTCTTGAGCTTGCATTTCGCGCCGTAGCGCTGCAGGAACGACTTGACGTTGTAGCCGGCCTTGTATTTCGGGTCGTAGACCGGCGCGTTGCTCCTGGCCTCGTTGTAGTCGGGATAAACGTAAGAAGCGAGCGGGCCGGCATTGATGGAATCGCTGTACGGCACCAGGCTGATGCGGACGTGGGTGTCCGTTGCCGTGTTCGGCGCCATCAGCTCTTCGATGCCCAGCTTGGCTGCCGATTTCAGCGCCTGAATCCGGTAGCCGGCCATGGAACCGGTCACGTCCAGCACCATGGCGACCTCGATGTCGCCGATCCCGTAGCTCGCTGCCGATTTGCTCGAAACCGCGTGCGTCGCCTGCCTGTTCGCAACGCGTGTGAACGTCAGCTTCTGATCGATCTCGGCCGTTGCCGTCACGGTCTGGCTGGCTTTGTCGATCTTGAAATTTTTGACTTTGTAGTCGCTCCTGGCGAGGTCGTCGACGCCGATATTGGCGGCAAACACGGCCTTGAAATAGGTTTCGGCGGCGTCGCCCTTTTCGCTGATCTCGCCGATGGAGAGCGCCCGCGCGGTTGCCAACGATGCCGCGTCCAGCGCGTTGTTGACACGGGTCTTTGCACTCATTGCCCGGGAAAAGTCGACGGCAAGCCCGATGGTCAGAAATATGGCAATCGTGCAAAACCCGAAGGCGATGGCAATGTTCCCGCGCTTGTCGTGCAGGAACCTTGACACGATCATGGTGTCAATTCCGCTGTGCATTGTTAATCTTCCCATCAGATCGACAACGATATGTATCGCCCGCTGAAGTCCACCTCCGCTGGCGAAAAGCCTGCCGATATCCGCTCATCATGTCGGATGCTCGCCCAAGTCTTCATCGATTGTCGTAAAAGACTAAAGTTTAAATGAACTTAAGCGGATCAATAGAAGCGTTAAAAGCGACTCGGTTCTTTTCGATTACTTCCACCATCGTAACCACGGGGTTAACCGGACACAAAGTCGGATAACGACTGGGCGCGAGGCGATTGTCGGCCGGGTGGACCGGGCCGAATTCGTGGGCGCGCTTGGAACAAGCCCGAAATCGGGCTTTAATGAGTGTGTTGTCGGCTAAAAAAACACATGATCGATAGTGAGCAGCCATACCGAACTTGCGACCCTTCCGGTGCTTCCACCCGCGGTGAGAGCAACGCCTTTGATTTCCAATGACGGCCGGAGAAAATTCCGTGGCATATAAAATTTCAGGTTCTTCACTCTATCCCGGGGCGGACGGATGGAGTTTCTTTGAGCAGCCGGCAGCCATCGACCAATTGGCTGGCATCGGTGCGACATACGCCAACTTCGTGCAGGTGCTGTATCAGGACGATTGGTCGAGTTCCGACGTCTACTCCGGCGCACGATCCCAGCTCGACGATGAGATGCAGGGCGCAATCGAATACGCGTCCGATCTGGGGATGCAAACCTCCATCTACATCCTGTTGGAAACGACCCAGGTCGACGCCGCTTTGCGGCATTCGATCGACGTCGACGACCCGCAGCGGTGGTTCGAGGACTACGGCGATTATATCGTCAACCTGGCGACGATCGGCGAGCAGTCCGGGCTCGACATGCTGATCATCGGCGGCGAACTGCACAAGATGGCGGATGATCCCGATTATCGTGCCTATTGGCTCGATATCATTGCCGATGTCCGCGCCGTGTTTTCGGGAACCGTTTCCTATTCGGGCGTCTGGCAGCCGGCTTCCGACGGAGTCGGCGCGATCTCGTTTGCCGACGCACTCGACAGTATCGGCATCAGTTTCTACAACCCCACCTCCGACAAGGAAGACGCCACCGTAGAGGACATGGTGGACGCCTGGCATGGGGACAACCAGTACGAAGCGGATTATGTCGAGGCGATCACGCAGATCCACGAGGATACGGGCAAGCCGATTTTCTTCTCGGAGATCGGCGGCTGGGCCTATGACGGCGCAACCGGCATGCCGGCGACTAACATGCTGCCACCGGGCTTCGACTGGCGTGTGCCGGGCGCTCTCGGTCAACTCGATGCCAACCTCGAGGAACACGCCAACTATTACGAAGCGGCCTATGAGGTCTGGTCGGACACGGATTGGATGGAAGGGTTTCTTTGGTGGTCGTGGTACGAATTGCCGGGTGAAGGGTGGTCGGAGGCGGCGTTGCGTGATCGCGAGATCGATTTCACACCCAACGGGAAGCCGGCCGCCGACGTCATGGAGAGCTGGCAGCTCGAGGAGATCGTCGGCCAGGAAACCTACAACAGCATCAGTTATGACGGCGCCCGCGGCGAATACAACATTCGCATCTTCGACGACGCCATCTATGACAACGCGTTCGTGCTGGTGCGGGCGATCGGCGGCGAGATCGACAAGCTCATCGGTTTCGATCGCATCGACCTGCTGGACGGCGATTACGTCTATGACATCGACAGCGCCAATACGGGCTTCGGTTACCGCATCTACCAGGCCTCGTTCGGCCGTACGCCCGACGAGAGCGGGGTACGCTTCTGGATCGACGTGCTCGATTCGCTCGACGACCAGGCCTGGAGCCAGTACGACGAGGAACAGTTCCTGGCGAGCCAGTTCATCGAATCGGTCGAATTCAAGGACCTTTTCGGGGCGAACCCGACGAACGAGCAGTATATCGACGCGATGTATCTGAACGTGCTGGACCGGTTGCCGGACCAGGGCGGCTACGACTTCTGGGTCGGCGGCATGGAGCAGGGCCTGACGCGCGAGGACATCCTGATCGCCTTCACCAAGAGCGACGAGAACGTCGCCCGCACCGCCGCGGACCTCGACGACGGGGTGTGGGTGGTATGAGGCGTTCCGCTAGTTGGCTGGTGCGAACGACTGCACGGCAGTTGGCGGCGCTATGGGCGGCGAATTTGCCCGGGAACCGCACGTATGTTTCAAAATCGGCTGTGAACAGCCAGCCTACAGGCGCCGATAACGCTCCGGCATGAGTGGCAGATCCGTATCGTCCGGTTTTGCGCCAGCGGCCGTCAGCATCGCGTGAACCTGTCCGCGATGGTGTGTCTGGTGGTTGAAGAACTGAATGACAAGCGTCTTGCGGGGCTGGGTCAGGTCGCGGCCCACCGATCCCGCATACCAGCTGAGATCGCCATCGAACCAGTCGGGCGCGACCTCGTGCGCCCATTTCAGTATCCGCTCGTCAAACGCCCTTCGGTCGACGAGGTATTGCTTCCAGTTCCCGATGAAGTTGACGGAGTCGAGGCCACTTCCTTCCGGAGCCGGCGTTCCGGCGAACCGGCTCATCCACAGCATGTCGCCCCAGAAGACATGCGACAGCGTCTTTTCGATGGAACCGAAGAAGGCGCCGCGATCCAGCTGGCGTTCGGCGGCGGAGAGGCCATCGGCGGCTGCGAGCAAGCTCTGGTTCTGCCACAGATTGTAACGGGCCATCGTGAGCGTGTATTCCTTGTTGGGCATATCGGGCTCCTTTGTGGGGTAGAGGGCCGAAGTCGGCGAATTCGGGTTTCGCGGACGCAGGTGGTTCCGCGCCGCAAGCGGCAAGGGCCTGCCGGCGTCAAAATGCAGAAATGTCTGGAGAACTGGAGCGGGCGATGAGATTCGAACTCACGACCCTAACCTTGGCAAGGTTATGCTCTACCCCTGAGCTACGCCCGCTCGGGTTCGCCGGGTCGTCGTAACGGCCGGCTGGGGTATTTCGCGCGGAGCTCGACCCCGCGCCCGGCGGTATATGGCGCAACCGCATCGCAAATGCAACAGGAAAATGAATCGAAACTTGCGGCCGCTTAGCCATTGCGATTTTGCCCTGCGCCGCCTATCACGATTGCTTACGAAACCGACTGCCTGCAGGGATCCGGAATGACCGCCGAGACCACCAATGCGCCGCTGACATCCGACCAGCTTTTCGCCCGGCTGGACGAGCTGGGCATCGCCCATTCCACCAAGGAGCACCCGGCGGTTTTCACCGTTTCGGAATCGCAGTCGCTGCGCGACGAGATCCCCGGCGGCCACACCAAGAACCTGTTCCTGAAGGACAAGAAGGGCCAGTTCTTCCTGGTGACGGTCGAGGAGAACGCCGAGATCGACCTGAAGGGGCTGCATCGACTGATCGGCGCCGGCGGGCGGGTGTCCTTCGGCAAGCCCGAGCCGCTGATGGAGCTGCTCGGCGTCATCCCCGGCGCGGTGACGGCGTTCGGTGCCATCAACGATACGCAGGGCCGGGTGCAGGTGGTTCTCGACGAGGCACTGATGCGGCACGACATCATCAATGCGCATCCGCTGCGCAACGATGCCACGACCTCGATCGGCCGCGACGATCTGGTGCGGTTTCTGGAATCGACCGGCCATACGCCGCTGATCCTGGCACTGTCTTGAAAATGACCGGCAAAGGGCCGATTTTACCAGCACGAATGATTTGAGAGCGGCGCCGGCGCCGCGCCCCCGATCCGGAGACGATGATGCAGAACGACGACAATCCCTATGGCGGTTCCATGGGCGGCCAGATGGCCGGCACCGTCACCTTCGGCAACAACCAGCCCGAGGGCCAGGCACCGGCCGCGGGCGGCGCGCTGATCAAGGACACGACCACCGCCGGCTTCAACCAGGACGTCATCGCGGAATCGCAGAACCAGCCGGTTCTGGTCGATTTCTGGGCGTCCTGGTGCGGCCCCTGCAAGCAGCTCGGTCCGATCATCGAAAAGGTGGTTACCGAGGCGGCCGGCAAGGTCAAGCTGGTCAAGCTCAATATCGACGAGCACCCGGCGATCCCCGGCCAGATGGGCATTCAGTCGATCCCGGCGGTGGTGGCATTCGCCAACGGCCGGCCGGTCGACGCCTTCATGGGCGCCGTGCCGGAGAGCCAGATCCGCCAGTTCATCGACAAGATCGCCAAGGAGGGCGGCGGCGCGCCCGATATCGGCGCCATGATCGACGAGGCCAAGGCCATGCTGGCGGCCGGCGACGTCAACCAGGCGGCGCAGATCTTCGGCGCCATCATGCAGGAGCAGCCCGACAACGCCAAGGCGATCGCCGGCATGGCCGAATGCCTGATTGCCGCCGACCAGACCGACCGCGCCAAGGAGATGCTGGATGGCCTGAGCGACGAACAGAAGGCCGACCCGGACGTCGCCGCCATTCTGGCGCGATTCGCGCTGGAAGAAGAAGTGGCCGAACTCGGCGATCCGGATTCTCTGCGGGCGCGGCTTGCCGCCAACCCCGACGATCACGAGGCACGCTTCGACATGGCCAAGATCCTCAACGTCCAGGGCGATCGCGAGCAGGCCGCCGACTACCTTCTGCACATCATGAAAGCCGATCGGCAGTGGCAGGACGACGGCGCGCGCAAGCAGTTGCTGACCTTCTTCGAGGCCTGGGGGCCGACGGATCCGGCCACGCTCGCGGCGCGGCGCAAGCTGTCGTCGCTGATGTTCTCCTGAGCCGGCACTCACGATTCGGCGGAAAAACCGTGGGTGGCCTTGAGAATTGCGCTGCGCTGCCCACATCATCTAATATCTTGAGCGCAGATCGAGGCGTGTGACGTTGCTTGCTGGAAACGTACATTATCGAACGGAAAAAGACGTGCCGGTTCATGTGCCGCTTTTTCCGCTTTCGGGCGCCCTGCTCCTGCCCTGCGGCCAGATGCCGCTCAACATCTTCGAACCGCGCTATCTCGCCATGGTCGACGACGCCATGGCCGCGAACCGCATCGTCGCGGTGATCCAGCCGCGCTTCGACGCCAGCGGCAATGTGGAAAAATGCGAGTGTCCGGCGCTGTGCTCCGTGGGCACGCTGGGCCGCATCACCTCGCTGTCGGAAACCGGAGACGGCCGCTACATCATTTCTCTGATCGGCATCTGCCGTTTCCGGCTGCTTGAGGAAGCGCCGTTGAAGAAAGCTTACCGGCAGGGCCGCATCGCGCCGTTCCTCAACGACCTTTCGGTCGACGGCGGCGAGGACAATGTCGACCGCACGGCGCTGCTGGAGAGCTTCCGGGCTTATCTGGAGGCCAACGAGCTGGAGGCCGACTGGGAAAGCGTCGAACAGGCGAGCAATTCGACTCTGGTCAACACCATGTCGATGATGGCGCCCTACGGACCGGCGGAAAAGCAGGCGCTGCTGGAGGCGCCTGATCTGAAGACCCGCGCCGACACGCTGATCGCGATCACCGAGATCGCCCTGGCGCGCGACAATGACGATTACGACACGGTGCTGCAATAGAGCGGGTTGTAATGCAATATGATCACGACCCTCCCCAGGCAGCGCGGCAAACCGGAGACCCTCAACCAAAGATGACGGAAGCGCGGCGCTCGGCGACCATCGATCCGAAACTGCTCGATCTGCTTGTCTGCCCCCTGACCAAGGGGCCGCTGAAGCACGATGAAGACAGCAACGAGCTGGTATCGAAGCAGGCCGGGCTCGCCTATCCGATACGCGACGGCATACCGATCATGCTGCCGTCTGAGGCGCGGGTGCTCGACGGTGACGAGACGAAAGGCGGCGGAGAGGCTTAGAGGTTGAGCAAGCGCGGGGCGATGCGGCGACAGCAGCTGCTGGCGGCGGCTGCGAACCGGTTTTGGCAGTTCGGCTATGGCAGCACCAGCCTGGCCGACATCGCCGGCGACGCCGATGTGCCGCTCGGCAATGTCTATTACTATTTCCGCACCAAGCAGGATATCGCCAAGGGCGTCGCCGATATCTTCGTCGCCGAGACCCAGTCGATGCTGACGGAAATCTCCGAGGCCGAAAGCGAACCGCGCCGCCGGGTTCTGGCGCTGATCCGCCGGCTGTCGGAATCGAACCGCAGCCGGGTCGAGCGCGGCTGCCCGATCGCGCTCGCGGTGCGCGATTTCCGCACCGGCGCGCCAGCCGCCTCGAGCCGTGCCGCGGAAGCATTCGACCTGCTGATCGGCTTCATCGGCCGCGAACTGCAGCGCACCGGCGCCCGCCCCTCGACGGCGCTCGCCAAGGCACGCGAAATCATCGTCGAATGGCAGGGCGGCATATCGCTCGCCCATGCGCTCGGCGATGCCACGGTACTCGCCGAGAGCTTCCGCCGCGCCGAACAGCGGATCGTTCAGGGGAATTAGAGCGAAGGGCGATTAGATTGGATCATTTGATGGCTGCAGATCGGCTCCACTCGGCCAGGCGCGTCGCGCAGCGCGATGTGGTTCATCGGGCAAGCGTCGCAACGCAGCCGATGGGCCGATGCAGCCACCCTTCGGGCCGGGCGCTTTTGGCCCCTGGCGTCGTTGGCTTGCACTTGTGGTGGGGTGGCACCACGGCGCGCAACCCGCCTAGCCAGAGACCAAAATCGCCGCGGTCAAATGATGCAATCTAATCGCCCTTCGCTCTAAGCTTGTCAGGCGATGCGTCTGCCGGGCGGTTCGAAATCTCAAGCATCGGCGACGTCAATCAAGGGGCCGCCCGAGGCGATTGCTCCAGGTTTCGTTTCGCTCTCAAGAGTACCTCGTAGACGGAATATACGTCTTGGATCGAGTCGAAACGGGGCACCTGATGGGCGCTCCCGCCCGGCCAGTGGAGTCCATTGAACCAGTTGGCGTTCGATTGTTGCGGACCAAACAAGATCGATCCTGACTGGTCCGTATTGTTCGACATCGTCATGTCCGAGAGGGTCGACAGGCCGAGAGATTTGGTCGTGTTGGTCGGAAACCGTCCAACGATCAGCACGCGGTCTTTGGTGATTCCATAGTATGTCTTGCGGCGGGCCAGGGCATCCATGATGAAGCGGCCAAAGATCAGGTAGAGGCCGACCACGACGAAAAACCCGCCGAAGACCAAAAAGAAAGTCGGGGCTCCCGATTTGTAGACGTTGTACTCCCAGAATATGGCGAAGCCACCCCAAAGCAGACTGAAGGGAATCAGGAAGGCGTCCGAATGTCGAAAGAAAAGCCCCTGGCGCGGTCGCCCGGACCAAAGCAACGACTCGCCTGACAACAGCTGAGGCTGAATCTGCTGGGATGCTTCAAAGTCCAACGTCAAACGACACCTATCAAATCACAAAATGAAACAAGACGAAGGCCATGGTCCAAACCGAGTAATGCGGATCCATGGCAACAGTTTCTGTAGCTTCCTGGCGTGCTTCCCTGCAAGGGCGTCGGGCGCGAACGGGCCAGTTTGAGCCGGCCTAAGGTGTGCTTTGGCGCTAATCTCGAACCGCGCTTCTGAAAGCGGCAGAGAGCCCGGCCAGCGCATCGCGCCCCCTGCCGTCCCTGATCCTTGTGTGCAAGAGGATGGGCAGGCGCGGCAGGTCGGGAAGCCCGAGTCGGGGGCCGACCTCGATGGCGCCCAGCGGCAGCATGCGGCGGGCCAGGGCCGCAATGCCGAGCCCGGCCATGACGGCCGCGGAAACCGCGGATACGCCGCCGCCCACGAAGACTTCCGTCCATGGCACGCCGGCATCATCGAGATATTTCTCGGCCATGGAGCGCACGCCGCAGGGCTCGGGCATCGTGGCGAGCGGCAGCGGCTCACCCTCCCGGTGCCGCCAGTCGGATGCGGCGAACCAGCCGAACTTCTCTTCGGCAAGGATGTCGCCGTCGCTGCGGTCGGCATCGAAGCGCACGATCACCGTGTCCAGTTCGCGCCGGTCGAAACTCTGCAGCAGATCGCCCGACGATCCGATGCG
This sequence comes from Rhizobiaceae bacterium, assembly GCA_963921345.3. GTDB lineage: Bacteria > Pseudomonadota > Alphaproteobacteria > Rhizobiales > Rhizobiaceae > Hoeflea_A. The sequence goes on from CAWUFE020000001.1 coordinate 360,706, forward strand.
AATTTCGATCAGCAGTTGCGAGTCCTCCGCGTTCAGGCGCGCGATCAGCGCCGGGAGTTCCGGACCGGCCACGTGGTCGCTGATGCCGATCGTCAGGCGCTCGCGGGCCTCGGCGAAGGCGGCAAAGGCCCGGTCATGCGCCTTGAGCAGCTCGCGGGCATGTTCGAGAAAGGCGGCACCCTGCGGCGACAGCCGGACATATCGCGGCGTCCGCTCGACAAGCCGGCAACCCAGCCGATCTTCCAGGCGTTTCAGCTTCAGGCTGACCGCGGCCTGGGTTGTGCGCATCGCTTCAGCCGCGCGGGTGAAGCTGCCGAGGTCTGCGATACGGATGAAGGCAAGGACGGCGTCCAGATCGAGAGCCCGCTTTGTCATTTGAAACCGTTATCATTGAAATCAGGTAGAATAACGATTTCTGATGATAGGCGGTCTTTCGACATCATGCCAGGAGATTCGGAGAGGACGGCCCTGCCGATCCACCAGGGTCGCTGAAACCGGGCGGCCCGAGCGGACCGCCCCGGTCAACGACACCGGTTAGAGAAAGTAGAAATCCGCGTCCAGGTTGAGCCTTGCCTCGTCCAGGTTTCCCTCGTTGAGCGAGAAGCCGACCTCCACGGTCTCGCCGGCGCGTACCGTGCCGTTCCAGCCGACATCCGAAACGGTGATGCCGTCGCCATAGTCGGTCTCCGCCCAGGAACTGTTCCAGCTTCCGCTGATGGTGTCCGCATTGAAATCGAACGAGACGTCCCAGCCCCCGGTGTGATCCGACTGATCGGTGTTGGTGATCTCCAGGTGGACGGTCGCCCCCGAACCCCAGTCGTTCACCACGACGAGGCGGGCGTCCAGCGTATCCGAACCATCGCCTTCCACGACGACGGCCGGAGGCTCTTCCTCCACGACCGCTGCGACTTGCGGGCTGCCTGTCTGCGACGTCGGAGAGCCGCCGGTCAGGGTCGTTTCGATCAATTCAAGCCCGGCGCTGGAGCCGTTCCCCTGGAAGCCGACTTCGATGGTCTGGCCGGCGGGCACGCTGCCGTTGTAGGACGCATTGCTCAGCACCAGCACGCCGTTCTCGTGGCTGACGATCTCTGCGTTCCAGACGTTGACGATGTCTGCCGTGGTGGCGATGCGCGCCGTCCAGCCGCCGCTGACGTCGTTGTCGGGTGTCAGCATGAACCGCGCCACGAAGCCGGCGCCCCAGTCGTCGAGGAACAGCTCGTGGGACCCGGTGCCGCCACCATTTCCGTCGCCGTCAGAACCGGTATCATCATTTCCGCCGCCACCATCGTCGCTGCCGCCATCGCCGTTGTCCCCACCGGAGCCGTCACCATCGTCCGACCCGCCGCCGATCGGCGTGCCGGTGTACTCCTCATATCCCTGCTGGCTGTGATAGGGCGCGCGGTCCACGCCGCCGGCCATGGCAACGCTCTTGCCGCTGAAGACGTTCTCGCTGACATAGCTGAAGCCGTCGATCACCGCATCCAGTCCCATGCGGCCGGCGATCCCGTCCTCCAGCTGGTTGGCACGCCATTCGAAATGGGAGCTGTCGAGTTCCGAGAAGGACACGTCGCGCAGCGTCAGGCTCTGCCCCGACAGCGGGTTGAAGAACCGTGCGCCCTCCGCCGTGTCCTCGACCGCGAAGTTGCGCTGCCCGTCGCCGCGGACGCTGAGATAGAAGAAGCTGATCTTGTCCGTCGCCGGGTTGAAATCGACGATCTCTTCCAGGCCCTGTTCATGGGATCGGATGTAGACGGTATTCGGCCGGACGAGGCCGGTGCCGTTTTCGTAGGCGAGGACCGCACTGAGGTCCTGCTGCAGATGGGCGTCCGCGATCGGCGCGAAGTTCTCCGGATGCAGGTCGGCGAGGCTGACGCCCTCCAGCAGAAGCGACAGGCTGCTGTCGAACATGTGCAGTATCATGAAGCCGTCGGGCGTGTCGATCGGGATCTGGTTGTGGATCGAGTTCGGCCCCAGATCGAGCACGTCGCGGGTCGGGTCGAACCCGGTCACCACCGAGGTCTGGCCGACATGGTAGGTCTGTCCACCGCCGACGAACGGCCCGCCGCCGCCGGTGTCATCGCCGCCGGAATCGCCACCACCAGTATCGTCGGTATCGTTGTCGTAGATCGTGCCGGTGGCTTGGAGCGTACCCGTGATGTTGTCCCCGGAGACGGCGAAGGTGAAGGTCTCGGTGTCTTCAACCAGCGTGTCGGGATGCACCGCGACGGCGACGGTCTTGGTCTGCTCGCCGACGGCGAAGACAAGGTCCCCGGTAGTCGTGTGATAATCCCAGGCCACGTCGTTGGTCGTGTCCGCCACGGCGGTGCCGTCCGCCGTGGCGTAGGTAAGCGTCAGCTCTTCCGTTGCCGGTGCGTCCAGCGAAACCTGGAAGGTGATATAGCGGTGGCCGTCATCGTGGACATGGGTCGATCCATCATCATGCATGTGATCCATGCCCGGATCGGCCTCCGTGACCGAGCCGCCGGTCACCGTCACCACAATCGGATCCGGGTTATCGCCCGTGCCGCCGTCCGATCCACCGTCACCATCGCCCGACCCGCCGCCGATCGGCGTGCCGGTGTACTCCTCATATCCCTGCTGGCTGTGATAGGGTGCGCGGTCCACGCCGCCGGCCATGGCAACGCTCTTACCGCTGAAGACGTTTTCGCTGACATAGGTGAAGCCGTCGATCACCGCATCCAGCCCCATGCGGCCGGCGATCCCGTCCTCCAGCTGGTTGGCACGCCATTCGAAATGGGAGCTGTCGAGTTCCGAGAAGGACACGCCGCGCAGCGTCAGGCTCTGCCCCGACAGCGGGTTGAAGAACCGTGCGCCCTCCGCCGTGTCCTCGACCGCGAAGTTGCGCTGCCCGTCGCCGCGGACGCTGAGATAGAAGAAGCTGATCTTGTCCGTCGCCGGGTTGAAATCGACGATCTCTTCCAGCCCCTGTTCGTGCGACCGAATGTAGACCGTGTTCGGCCGGACGAGGCCGGTGCCGTTTTCATAGGCGAGGACCGCACTGAGGTCCTGCTGCAGATGGGCGTCCGAAATCGGCGCGAAGTTCTCGGGATGCAGGTCGGCGAGGCTGACGCTCTCCAGCAGGAGCGACAGGCTGCTGTCGAACATGTGCAGCATCATGAAGCCGTCGGGCGTGTCGATCGGGATCTGGTTGTGGATCGAGTTGGGTCCCAGATCGAGCACGTCTCGGGTCGGGTCGAATCCGGTCACCACTGAGGTCTGGCCGACATGGTAGGTCTGCCCGCCACCGACGAACGGCCCGCCGCCGCCCGTGTCGCCACCACCGGTATCGCCTCCGCCGGTATCGCCCGGATCGGGGTCATCGTCGGCATCATCGTCGACAATCGTGCCAATCGCGTAAGCTTCGTTTCCGTCGCCATCGGTCAATACAAGTGAGAAGGTCTCATCCCCCTCCACATCGGTATCCGGCAACAATTCGACCTGAATGGTTGCGGTTTGCTGCCCGACCGCGAATGCGAGATTCCCCGACGTGGCGACATAGTCTTCACCCGCCAGGGCCGTGCCGTCGCGGGTTTCGAAGGCATATTCAACGGGGGCACCGGCAGGCGCATCCAGCGAGACGTTGAAGGTCATCAGGATCGGCCCGGATCCGTCTCCCGGTGCGCCGCCGGTGGCGTCACCGTCCAGCAACGGATCGAGCAGATCGGCCGCATTCTGGCGCACCGTCAGCCAGTCATCGTTCAGATAGCCGCCCGTATCGCCGGAGTTCGGGTTCCAGGACCACCAGGCAAAGCTCGGTCCCATTTCTCCGTCACTCAGATCGTTGACGCCATCACCGTCGAAATCGCCGGCGAGGTAGTTGGTGATGGCCTCTGCCCATAAGAGATCGAGCGGGTTTTCGAGACGGGAGCCGAATTCTCCGAGAAGAATCGGCGCAATTCCCTCCTCGTGAATGAAACCCCAGTTCTCGCGGAACACCTCATAGAGGTCGGAACCGTCCGTGAACCAGGGTTGATTGAAGATCGACGCCGGATAGTCGTGTGGCGAATAAACCAGCTTGTCGTCGGCATTCAGCACGACGGGCCGGTCGCGCACGCCCTGGAGCTGACCGCCCCACCAATAGGGGTCGCCATCGTAGCTGCCGATGCCTTCGACCAGGATCAGCCAGTCGGGCGCAATGTCGAGCACCGCGTTGCCGGCGATCTCGGCGGCCGCCGGCCAGTCATTGCGCTGCCCGGTGCCCCAGGTGCCGAGATGCGGCTCGTTCAGCAGATCCGCGCCGACGACGGCAGTCGATTCTCCGTACCGGGTGGCGAGGATCTCCCAGGCATCGATCCAGTCGGTTTCGTCATACTGGCCTGAATACCAGATGCCCTCGGCGCCATTGCCCTGGGTAACCCGGTGCGCGTCGAGAATGATCTTGATGCCGATCTGCTCGGCGTAATCGACGATCCGGTCGAAGATCTCCAGTGTCGTCAGCCCGGCGACACTGGTCGCCACCTGATCCTCGAGGACGTTCTGGACCGAGAACGGAAGGCGGATGGCATTGAACCCCTCGGCCAACATCTGATCCATCATGTCGGTCATCGGTCGGGACCAAAGCCCATGCGGCGCACGCACGTCGTTTTCGGCGCCGAACCAGTTGACGGCCCGGATCTGGACCGCGTTGCCGTTCACATCGATGATCTGATTGCCGGATGTCGACAGGGGGCCGTCGGCGATCAGCGATCCGATGCCTGGTGCCGGATTGGGTGACCCACCGCCCGTATCTCCCGGGTTGCCTTCGATCGCGCTGGCATCGGCCACCGACACCACCGGCGGTGGGGTCGGATCGCCCGGATCGCTGTCGGTGATTTGCCCCTGCCCCGAGCCGTCGGCGATCTCCGCCCCATCGGCCGATGTCAATCGAAGCTCGAACTGTTCGGTGGCCTCCTGCAGCGTGTCGTTCACCAACGGGACGCTGACCGAAACGCTGGTCTGACCGGCCGGGATGACGACCTGTGACAGTTGCGGCTCGAAATCGCTGCCCGCCTGCGCCGAACCGGCGACCGTCTCGTAGGTCACCGTCACGTCCTGGTCCGAGGCTTCCGACAATGAAATATCGAAGCTGATCGACCCGTTCTCTTCCGAGGCAACCGCATCCGATACCGCGACCGTCGGCAGCGGGTCGGCCCCCGGGTCCGTGTCGTCATGGGGTTCGCCATTGATGGAGATCGGCGTGATCTCGGTGGCGCTTCCGCTGCCCTGGAAGCCGAACCCTGTGGTCTGGCCGGCGCCAACGGAGCCGTTATAGCCCATGTTCTCGATCACGTAACGGTTGCCGTCGCGCGACACGATGCGGGCATTCCAGATGTTGACGATCTCGCCGTCATATTCGAATTCGATGGTCCAGCCGTTCAGCGCTGTGGCCGCAGACAGTTCGAAATCGACCACCATGCCGGAACCCCAGCTGTCGCGGACGTTGATGTCGAGAGATGTGGAACTGAAATCGTAAGAGGGCATGTGAATCGCCTTATCCCTGTCCGGCCCGCCCCATGGCGAGACCGCAACGTATTGTTGGCCGGTCGCGGTGAATCAGTCAGTTATCGTGCACATTCACACCTGCGTGCGAATGCGACCGAGGACACTATCTTTCCGCTTGAAGGACAGATCGAGGCACGTGCCTGTAACGTTTGGTTTCGATTATTACGACAATTCATTTGACGTTGGCAGGGGGCAGGAAGGCGCTTCGGCCGAGCGGATGATGCTGCCGTGTTCGACGATGCGGACGCAAGCATGGGAGGGCGTCGGGATCAGGGCCGCATTGCCATTTAGAACTGTTATGATTGTTATAAAATTGAATGACGATCCGTGATGATAGGCTGCCTTTCGACTCATGCGAGGAAACGGAAAGGACAGCGATGCCGATCGTCAACATCTCAATGCGCGCCGGAAAGCCGGAAGCCTACCGCCAGGCGATATTCGACGGCCTCTATCGGGCGTTGCGTGAGGCGCTGGACGTGCCGGAGGGCGATCAGTTCATGACGATCACCGAGCATGACGCCGCCAATTTCCGCCATGGCAATGCCTTCGGCATCGATCGCAGCGACGATCTCGTCTATATCCGGATCACCGTGTTCGATACGCGCACCGCGGAGCAAAAGACCGCCCTGTTTCGAAGCATAGCGCACCGGCTGGGCGAGAGCCCCGGCATTCGGCCGCAGGACCTGTTCGTCAACCTGTACGACGCGCCGAGGGAAAACTGGTCCGTCGGCGACGGCGTTGCTCAGTTCGCGTGATGCGAGCGTTAGAGCGCTTTGTTGTTAGGGAGGCTCATTTGATGGCGGAAAATCGGCTCACTCGGCAAGGCGCGTCGCGCGGCGCGATGTGGTGCATCGGGTAAGCGTCGCAACGCAGCCGATGGGCCGATTTTCCCCACCCCTTCGGGGCCGGGCGCTTTTGGCCCCTGGCGTCGTTGGCTTGCACTTGTGGTGGGGTGGCACCACGGCCTGTAACCAGCCTAGCCAGAGACCAAAATCGCCACGGTCAAATGAGCCACCCAAACAACAAAGCGCTCCAGACTACCGGATGACGTGTACCGAGCACTGAGCGTGGCGCACAACCCTGGCGGCGGTCGAGCCGAGGAAATAGTCCTCGATGCCCGGGCGATGCGAAGCGATGATGATGCAGTCGATACCGTTGTCCTTGGCATAGTCGACGATCAGGCGGCCCGGGTTGCCGGCCTCGAGGACCGTCGCCGCGCCGGGCAAAGCCGAAGCCGACTCCGTCAGGGCTTTCTCGGTCTGATCGCGCGATCGCGTCACGACGTCGTCGGGGATTTGAGATGCGACGTAGCTCGGTATCGTCTCCATGATGTGCAGCACGGTACAATTCGCACCGGCGTCCGCCAGCGTTTTCGCCACCTGATAGGAAGCCTGCGTATCGTGATGCTCGTCCAAAAGGACCGGTACAAGGATGTTTTTGTACATGGCTTGATCTCCCGTCGGCCAGACTGTTGCATCCGGCAAAGACGTTTGTCCCACGGCCGACCGGTTCCTGCCTTGACCTGGCTCAATTCGGGAACCGGAGACCGCGCGGGGCCACAAGCCGGCCGGTGCTGTCAGTGTCTCATGGCTTTCATCATCCACGATTGCTGCTGATGCCAACCCAGGCGATCGGCAAGCAGGCCGGCCGAGGGCTCGTCGTCGGCGTCCTGGGCCGCGTTGATCGCCGTTTTCAGATCCGCTGCGAGGTTTTCATGGGCGTCGATCAGGGCATCTATCATTGCGCCGGCCGAATTCACCGGCGCCGGCTCGCCTGCACCCAGCGCAGTCAGCTCGGCGATCGACCCCGGTGCGTGAGCTCCCAGCGAGCGGATGCGTTCCGCAAGTGGATCAAGCGCGTCCCACAAATCCTGATACTGCGCCTCGAACAGGCCGTGCAGCTGCAGAAATTCCGGGCCTTCGACATTCCAGTGATAGCCATGGGTCTGCACATAGAGGCCAAAGGTTCGCGCCAGCACCCGGTTCAGGCTTTCAACATTTGCTTCGGTCATCGATCTGGTCCTTCCGTTGTCGAATGAGCGGCCGCGTGGCCGCGGCTTCTTACAGGTAGGGACTTGCAACTTGATTGTGAAATCAATAAAACAACTAGTAATTATTGAGAATATCTATAATTGGTCGAAATGGTCAGCCTCCGCCAACTCCGCTTCTTCGTCGCGCTCGCAGATGAGCTGAACTTTTCTCGAGCGGCGGAAAACTGTCACGTCACGCAACCGACGCTGAGTGCCGGCTTGAAGGAGCTGGAAGACACGCTCGGGGTTCAGCTGGCCGAGCGCACCAAGCGTTCCGTTCTGCTTACACCTGTTGGCGAGGAGATCGCCCGCCGGGCGAAAGCCGTGCTGCTGGCGACGCGGGAGATCGAAGATTTTGCCTCGCAAAGCAGACATCCGCTGGAAGGCGATTTGAAGCTCGGAGCAATCCCGACGATCGGGCCCTTTCTGCTTCCGAAGGCCCTGCCCGGCATTCGCCGCCGTTTCCCGAAGCTGAAGCTCTATTTGCGCGAAGAAATGACGGAACAGCTGATCGACGGCCTTGTCGGCGGCCGGTTGGATCTCATTTTGATGGCCATGCCGTTTGAAGTCGGAAACCTGACGAAACGGGTTCTTTTCGAGGACGGGTATCAACTGGCTTCGCCGTCCGACAGCCCCTTGAGCGGTCTGAAACGGGCCGCAGCCAAAGACCTCGCCGGCACCCGGCTTATGCTGCTGGAGGGTAGCAATTGCCTGCAGCGCCATGCGGTTGCGGCGTTTCCCGAAGGTGTGCTCGAGCAGGACGGTAGTTTCGCGGCGACCAGCATGCAGACTCTGGTCTCCATGGTCTCGGAGGGGCTCGGGGTAACCCTCCTCCCGGATCTGGCCGTCGATGCGGGCATTGCGCAGGGGCAGAACCTGACCCTCACGCCGCTCGACGGCGCCCGATCGCGCCGGGTCGTCCTGGTGTGGCGATCGACGTCGCCACGTCAGGAGTTGTTCGAGGCGATTGCCGGGATCATTGCCAAAACAAGGAACCGAATGAATGTGCCGGGCTGATCAGCTTGGCGGCTTGAATTACCGCTCGACCAGCGCTCCCACATAATACCAGCGGCCCGCCTTCTTTCGGAATTGGCTGAGCTCGCGGTGGGTGTTGAGCTGGCCGCCGGCGAGATAGCGGGCTTCGAACAGAACCGTGCCTTCGCGATCGTCGGGGCCGCCCTTGTCCGTTCGGATCACCGTCAGCCCCGTCCAGAGGTTGTTCTCCGCCCACTGCGCCACCGCCGGCGTATCGAAAGCCGGCTGATATTTCGGCCACAGCGTGTCGCGAATGTAGTCCAGTTGCTTGAGAACATAGGCGGTGTAGCGCGAGCGCATCAGCTCTTCCGCGGTGCGCGGAAGCCGATCGCCGCTCAGGTAGAGGCCGCAACAATCCGCTAACGGCACGCCGCTTCCGCAGTGACATTGATCGCCCAAAATGCGCCTCCGATTCCGGTGCCAATCATCGTATCACCGCGCCGTGGCCTATATCCATTGCCAGATGTTCTGTAAGATCAAAAACAGTCATTTCTCCATTATTCATTGTAGGCGGATCGTATTGGAGAGGGAGGCATGAATTGAAAACGGTGATCGCGGGATTTGTCCTACTCTTAACACTGATGAGCAATGCACAAGCGGAATTTGTTGGTAGCCTAAAACTCGTACCAGAAGGCTGCATGGAGCAAACATATTGTTGGCTGGCGGAAGATTTTGGTTTCATCGACAAGAACGGGATTGGCTGGCAGGCCGACAAAGGCGACAAAACCGACGGTGCGTCGATTCCCAAATGGGCACAACGTTTTGTAGGCGTTCCATTTACGCCAGAGTATCTCAAAGCCTCAGTGCTGCATGATCATTACTCCAAGAGTGTCCGCCCGGTCAGAGGTTGGTTTGAGACGCAGCGTATGTTTCATGAAGTTCTGCTGGCCTCGGGCGTTTCAAGCAAACGCGCTGCTGTTTTATACGCAGGTGTGCTTCTTGGCTCCGGCAAATGGATTACAAGGATCGAGGGCAGGCCGTGTGAAGCGGGGACCATGTGTTTCAACAGCGTTCCAGGGCCGAGATCGGATTTTATCGCGTCGTACCTCGTTACCGAACCGGAAAGTTTCGGTGAGCGCGATTACAGGTTGTCTTTCCGGAAACTGAAGGCGGCGATTGAAGCGAGCGATGGGATGAGCGAATCCGAAGTCGAGGCCCTGGTATTGGTGGAAAGGCCCGATAGTGTTTTCCTGGCAAACCCTAGCGGTTACCTCGGTCATAGATATCATGGCGGTTATTGGGAATAGAAAACACTGAAACGCTATGAGTCAGGGTGTGGTGTTCTCAGTTGCTGATCGAACTGATGAACAGCTGCTACACCAAACCTCCGAGCCTTGACCGGTATGTCAGGCCTCGGCCTGCAATAGCGGCTGCAGTCGCTTGATGATTTCGCCTGCCGTCACCGTCTTGGCGCAGGGCTGTACCGTGCCTTCCGGCACCAGCGGACAGTCGCGCTTGCGGCAGGGGGCGCAGTCGATGTCCGTGGCGACGGTGTCGACCCGGCCGCCGCGCGGGCCGGTGAGGCCGGGCACGGTGCTCATCGAAATCTGTATCGTCGGCAGGTCGAGCGCGCAGGCCAGGTGGGTGAGGCCGGTGTCGGTGCCGACCGCGGCGACGCAGTGGCTCATGATGTCGGCGACCTCGGCGAGGCCGGTCTTGCGCACCACCCGGGTCTCGGGCACCGCCCGGGCGATTTCCTCGGTCACTTCGTGTTCCGCCGGCGTTGCATAGGTGACGACCGGAACCAGACCGTCATTGACCAGCAGGCGGGCGAGCTCGGACCAGCCGGCGAGATGCCAGTGCTTGCTCGGCCAGCTGGTGCCGTGCAGCAGGAAAACGCCGCGCTCGTCCGCTCCGCGCACCGGATCCGGCAACAGGCCGTAGCGCAACGCCTCGAGATCGGGCTCGTAGTCGAGCACCTTGCCAAGCAAAATGCGGGTGCGGTCGATCGCGTGCAGGTCCTTTCGGACGACGTGACAGTCGGCATAAAACAGGCTGGCGACCGGTTCGCGAACGCTCTTGCGGTGCAGGCCGGCGATCGGCGCGCCGGCGAGACGCGCCAGCAATGCGCTCTTCATCAGTCCCTGGGCGTCGATGACCAGATCGTATTTTTCGGCGCGGATGGTGCGCCAGAACTGGCCGATTTCCTTCTGCGTCGCCGGGGCCAGCAGCGAGGTGCGCCAGCGCCGAACGGCGACCCGGTGGATGCGGCCGACGCCCGGATGCAGCCGCACCAGGTCGACGAAGGGTTCTTCGACGCACCAGTCGACCTCCAGGTCGTCGCGCGCGGCGAGCGCATCGGTGAGCGCCGGGAAGGTGTGGATGACGTCGCCCATGGAAGACGTCTTGACCAGCAACACCTTCATGGCGAGCGTCCGTCCGGTGCGAGCAGCCGGTCAGCGGCGGCGGAGACCCGTTCCACGTCGAGCCGGTTCATGCAGTCCATGTGGCCGAGCGGGCAGGTGCGCTTGTGGCAGGGCGAACAGTCGAGCTCGAGCCACAGCAGCTCCCGCATTTCGGTGAGCGGCGGCGTGTTGTGCGGCGAGGTGGAACCGTAGACGGCCACCACCGGCGTGCCGACGGCGGCGGCGATATGCATCAGGCCGCTGTCGTTGGTGACCGCCAGCCGGGCGCCGGCGAGGAGGTCGATGGCGTCGTCCAGGGCGGTCTTGCCGGTGAGGTCGTCGATGTCGGGCGCGAGGGCGGCGATCTCGGCGGCGACGGCCGAATCCTTCGGCGAGCCGAGCAGCACGACCCGCAGGCCCCGTGCCGTCAGTTGCGATGCAAGTTGCGCATAATGGGCCGACGGCCAGCGCTTGGCCGGGCCGAATTCGGCGCCGGGCATCAGGGCGACGTAGTTTTGCGCGTCAAGACCGTGCCGGGCGAGCAGGGCGGCTTGGTTTTCGGCGTCGACATCCAGCTCGGGATCGCGGTAAGTGCCGCCTCCGGCGAGATTGTAGAACATCTCCGCGGTGCGCTTCTTGAGATCCTCCGGCAGCGGCACGATGTTGTTGAGCAGGCCGTAGCGCAGTTCCTTCAGGTAGCCGGTGCGCCGCCGGATGCCGGCAAAAAACGGGATAAGCGCCGATTTCCAGTTGCCTTGCATGACAAAGGCGTGGCTGTAGGCGCCGCGCATCGCCCGGCCCGCTTTCAGCCGCTCGGCAAGCGCGACGCGGCCGCGCGGGAACGGGTCGTCGACAAAGCCGGTGATCTCGGGCATGCGGCGGACCAGCGGCGCCATGAAGGCCGGCGCCATGAGGTCGATCGCCGCATCCGGGAAGCGCTCGCGCAATGCCGAAAACAGACATTGCGCCATCACCATGTCACCGACCCAGCGCGGGGCGATCACAAGGATGGTTGGGTTTTCAGCCATTCGACATAGTCCCTGACGCCGGTCGCCACGTCGCGAAAGGCGCCATTGTATCCGGCCGCCCGAAGGCGGCCCATGTCGGCCTGGGTAAAGCTCTGGTAACGGCCCTTCAGGTGGTCGGGAAAGTCGACATATTCGATCTCACCGCGGCCGAGCGTGTCGATCACGGCTTCCGCCACCGTCCTGAACGGTTCGGCCCGGCCGGTGCCGCAGTTGAAGATGCCGGAGAGACCGCGCCGCCAGCACCACAGCGCGACATCGGCGACGTCCGCCACATGGATGAAATCGCGGCTCTGCTCGCCCGGACCGTAGCCGTCATTGGCGCCGAAGAGTTTAGGGTTCTCGCCCTTTTCGAGCTGCCCGAACAGGTGGAAGGCGACGGAGGCCATCGATCCCTTGTGGGCCTCGCGCGGGCCGTAGACGTTGAAGTAACGCAGGCCGATGACGGGCGAATGGTCGTCGCGCGTCAGCACCGTGCGCCGCACATAGTCGTCGAACAGCTTCTTGGAATAGCCGTAGACGTTGAGCGGCCGTTCGTTTTCGGGCGCTTCCGCGAACACACTGCCGCCGCCATAGACCGCCGCCGACGAGGCGTAGACGAAGGGAATCGCGCGTTCCAGGCAGAACGCCATCAGGGTTTTGGAATAGGCGTAGTTCTCGCGCATCATGTAGCGGCCGTCCCACTCCGTCGTGGTCGAGCAGGCGCCCTGGTGAAAGACGACGTCGAAGGCATCCGCAGCACCCGCTTCGATACGGGCGAGAAAGGCGTCCTTGTCCTCGTAATCGGCGATGGCGAGATCGGCGATGTTGCGGAATTTGGTGCCGTCGGTGAGATCGTCGACGACCAGGATGTCGTCGCGGCCGGCGGCATTCAGCGCCGCCACCAGATTGCTGGCGATCATCCCCGCTCCGCCGGTGACCACGATCATGAAACGCTTTTCCTTTCCGCCGCTTGCTAGCCGTCTGTCCAGACTGTATTGGTGACCGCGCATTAGCACAAAGCCCGTTGGCCGAACAGATGGACCCCTGCCCGGCATGCAATTAGAAACCGTCCAGGAGGCCCTGGGCCAATTTGCCGATCTCGCCGTTCTCGTCGTCGGCGATTTCATGGTCGACAGCTTCGTCTATGGCGACCTGGAGCGCATTTCGCCGGAGGCCTCCATACCGATCCTGCGCGGTCAGGACCAGCGGCAAATGCTGGGCGGCGGCGGCAACGTGGTCGCCAATGTCGTGTCGCTGGGCGCGACGGCCCTGCCGCTGACGGTGATCGGCGGCGACAATGCCGGCACGGACCTGAAAAGGATGCTGGCGGAACTGGGTGCCACCGGCGACGGCGTGCTGACCGGCGCCAGGCGGCAGACCTCGCAAAAGACCCGCTTCATCGCCCAGCGACAGCAAGTGTTGCGCTTCGACCAGGAAGATCGTGCCGCTTTGGACCCGGCCGACCGCAAGCAGCTTTTCGATCGCTTGCCGGCGCTTTTGGAAAAAGCCGACGTGGTGATTCTCTCGGATTACGGCAAGGGCGTTCTCGGCGACGGGATCGCGGCGGAAATCGTCGCCCGGTGCCGTGAAGCGGGAAAGCCGGTGCTCGCTGACCCGAAGGGGCCGGACTATTCGATCTATGCCGGCGCGACCGCCGTCACGCCGAACCGCAGCGAACTGAGCGAAGCTAGCGGCATGCGTGTCGACGGCGATGCGGAGGTCGAAGCGGCGGCGCGCCACCTGGTGACCGGGCACGGCTTCGACTACGTGGTGGCGACGCGCAGCGAAGACGGCATGAGTGTGGTCGGCGCCGATTTCGCCCACCATGTGGCAACACCCGTGCTGGAGGTGTTCGACGTCTCGGGCGCCGGCGACACGGTGATCGCCTCGTTTGCGCTGGCGCTTGCCGCCGGCATGGATCTGCAGCAGGCCGGAAGCCTGGCCAATGCCGCCGCCGGCGTCGTCGTCGCCAAGCTCGGCACGGCGCAGGTGAGCCGCGAAGAGCTGCTGGTCGCCCTCAACGGCGCCGCCGAAAAACACGGTCACGTGGCCTTCGACCATGCGATGCATCTGGTGAAGAGCTGGAAAAACCGGGGCCTTTCCGTCGGCTTTACCAATGGCTGTTTCGACATCCTGCATGCCGGCCACATCTCGCTGCTGCGCCAGGCGCGGGCCGAATGCGATCGGCTGATCGTCGGGCTGAACAGCGACTCCTCGGTTCGGCGGCTGAAGGGTGCGGACCGGCCGGTCAACAACGAGAACGACCGCGCGGCCGTGCTTGCGGCGCTGAAAACCGTCGACGCCGTCGTCCTTTTCGGCGAGGACACGCCGGCGAAGCTGATTTCCTCGCTGCTGCCGGACGTGCTGGTCAAGGGCGCGGACTATGCGATCGACCAGGTGGTCGGCGCCGATGTGGTGACGTCGAACGGCGGTCGCGTCGTGCTGGCGGAACTCATGCCTGACCGCAGCACGACCGATACGATCCGCAGCCTGCGGGCGACGAACAAGAAGTAAGGACATCCGATGGACCGGCTGCAAGACTATCTGACGCGTTCGACGGAAGTGATCGAGGCGATCGCCGAACGGGATTTCGGCCGCGAAATGGAACAGGCGGCGGCGCTGATCGTGGCCGCGCTGGCCGACGGTCGGCCGTTGCTGACCTGCGGCAATGGCGGCTCGGCGGCCGACGCGCTGCACATCGCCTGCGAGCTGGTCGGCCGGTTTCTGCGCGAGCGCGACGGTTACAACGTCATCGCTTTGCCCGCCGACCCGATCACCATGACTGCCTGGAGCAACGACTACGATTTCGACGGCGGTTTTGCGCGGCAGGTGCAGGCCTATGGCGGCAATGGCGGCGTGCTTCTGGCGCTGTCGACCAGCGGCAATTCGAAAAACGTATTGGCGGCGGCCGAAAAAGCCCATGCCATGGGGCTCAAGGTCATCGGCATGACCGGCCGTACCGGCGGCGCGCTGGCGCCTTTCTGCGACGTGCTGTTCAACGTTCCGGCCGATTCCACCCCGCTCATCCAGCAGGGTCACGAGTGCCTCTACCACCATTTGTGCGATCTTGTGGAGGAGCGGCTTGCCGGCCAGGATTGACGGACTGGAAGAACCGGGCCTGTGGGTTCGGCACAACGGTCCGGAAGGCGCCCATGCCGGCCGCCCCGCCCTGTTTCTCGACCGAGACGGCGTGCTCAACGAGGACACGGGCTATCCGCGATCGCCCGACGAGATCGTGCTGATCGACCGGATCGTGCCGCTGATTCGCGAAGCCAATCGCCGCGCCATGCCGGTGATCGTCGTCTCCAACCATTCGGGGGTCGGCCGCCGCTATATGGGTTGGGACGATTATGTGGCGGTCACCGACCATATCGAGGCGCTGCTCGCCGACCGTCAGGCGAAGATCGACTGCCTGCTTGCCTGCGCCTATCACCGCGATGCCGAACCGCCTTATGCGATCGATAACCATCCGATGCGCAAGCCCAACCCCGGCATGCTGGAGCGCGGCGCGGCCCTGACGGGCGCCGATCTCGGGACGTCGCTGATCGTCGGCGACAAGCCGAGCGACATGGAGGCGGGCCGCAGGGCCGGCCTGTCGGCCGGCTGGTTCGTCGGGACGCAGGCGGAAGCGCAGGCGGCGACGAAGGAGGGATTTGCGGTTCGGGTCTTGCCGGAAGATCCGGTTGCTATTCTGGGTTGTTAGCGAGACCATGGTTGCCCACGCGGCCATGGCCGGGGTTTCCCGACCAACCGCAACGATGCCGGAGAGACGCAAGGTTCGAAGATGGGCTTGGGAATTACGGTCGGCGTTCTTGCCGATCTCATCCGGAACGATCCTGAAGGGGCCGAGATCATCCGGCGGGATTTCGCCGAGATCCGGCGCGCCATGCTGGCCGCCGGCCTCGCGTCTCACTCGGAGCCCGAAGAGTGCGACGTCTGGTTTGCGGACGGAATGGGCTATTCCGGCCTGCACGCGCTGCGAGAGGTTGCCGGGTTTGTCTGGAAAGGCCTGCAGGTTCCACGAACGCCCATGCTGACCGGGCAGGAAACGCCGCACTCGGACGAGCTGTACGAGGCCGCCGTGCCGTTCCTGTTCGGCAAGGACGGACTCAGCCTTTGGCAGCGGCTGGTCGGGCGCAAAAACGGTCGCGAGCCGCCGCCCTTCATGCATCTGGTTTGTCACGGCGATGCCGAAGGCTACTATGTTCCGACGGATTTCGAAGTGCCGCTGATTCCGCTCGACGACGAGGACACGACCGTGGCCTGGCCGCTGGGATCCGTCCAGCGTCTTCGGGCCGAAATTGCCGTTCTGTCTCAGGTTCTGGACATTCCCGACGAATTGACGCCGCAATCCCCGGACCTGACGGTGCTGCTGGAGCGCGAACGACCGAAAGAGGACGGCGCGTTGTGGCAGGCACAGCCGATCGCCACCTATTCCGCGCTGATCCTCAGGGATGCGTGCAACGCGTCGCTGTCGACGGGCGCTGCAATCTCTTTCGGGTGAGGGCATTCTCCGCGCTCACGCAAATTTCTCCGCCGCAAAGGAACCTACGATGATCGAAGAACCCTCCGCCCTCACCGTGAAGCGCAATCGGCGCAGGCCCACCGACGCTCAAATTGCGGCCTTTCAGGGGGTTCCGACGAGCTTCGTGGTGGATGCGATGTTCGGCGGCGGTGCGCTGGCGCCCGAAATCCGCCCGATCGGCGACGGTCGGGACGTTCATTGCGTGGCGGCCGGGCCGGCGTTGACGGCCGAGTGCGGGCCGGCCGACATCCTGGCGACCCTCGCCGCCCTGAAGTTCATCCGGCCGGGCGACATCCTGGTGTCGTCCTTTGCCGCCCATCAGGGCTGTGCCGCGGCCGGCGACCGGGCGATGGGCATGCTGAAGAATTGCGGTGCCGCCGGGTTCGTCACCGATGGGCCGGTGCGCGATTACGCCGGCCTTGTCGACGTCGGCTTGCCGGTCTGGTGCAGCGGTCTCAATCCGGGTTCGCCGTTCACCGTCGGGCCGGGCAAGGTCGGACTGCCGGTGCAGATCGGCGGCCGGCAGGTCGACAGCGGCGACATGATCGTCGCCGACCGGGACGGCGTGGTGGTCGTGCCGTTCGACCGCATCGACGAAGTCGTCGAGCGCCTCGACACCATCAAGACGTTGGAGACGGAGCTGGACGCGCAGGTCGCGGCCGGCCTGCGCGTTCCGCAGTCCATCCTGGATGTGGTGGAAAGCGACGCGACGGTCTTTGTCGACTGACGCCGGCACATCGATCCGCCAGGAGCACCGCAAGCTCAGCGAATGATCGCGACATCCTCCGCCGGCCGCTTGAGGCGATAAAGCATGGCCGGCCTGTGGGCGCCCTCGGCCCTTTTGTCGCCGGTCTCTTCGATGGCGTCGAGCGACAATACCCATTTGCGGAAATTCCGCTTGTCACGCGACCTCCCGGACACCGTTTCGTAGAGCGCCTGCACCTCGGTGAGGGTGAATTCGTCGGCCATGAATTTCAGGCCGATGGTGGAGTATTCCAGCTTTGCCGCCAGCCGGTCGCGCGCCGCCTGCAGGATCTCGCCGTGATCGAAGGCCAGGTCCGGGAGTGAAGCGACGGCGTGCCAGCGCGCATCATGCGCGTCCGATCCGGCCCTCAGGGTCAGTCTGTCTGAAGGCACCAGGGCAAAGTAGGCAACGGTGATCACCCGCTCTCGCGGATCCCGATCCGGCGCGCCGAATGTGTAGAGTTGTTCGAGGTAGATGTCCTCGAGCCCGGTTTCCTCCTTCAACTCGCGCTGCGCGCATGCGTCCAGGCCTTCATCGATCTGAACGAAGCCGCCGGGTAGGGCCCACTCCCCCTTATGAGGTTCGAGATCGCGCTGGATGAGCAGCACCTGCAGGGCGTTTTCCCTGACCGTAAACAGGACGATATCCGTCGTCACGGCCGGGTGGGGATAGGCGTAGCTATAGCTCATTTCAGTTCGTGTGTTGACAAAACTATCAAGTTTGTGTACTTCTCACACTATCACTTGGAGAAGACGCGGATCAAGCCCGTTCCGGACCTGCCGGAATTGGCAACGAACTTTTATGCGCAAAAGGAGAAGATCCATGGTGCAGATCATCCGATATCCGGCTCTTCGGCATTTGCGGGCGGACGCCTCGTCCCACATCCGGTACTTCCGCAAAGGCGAGCTGAAGCGCGCGGGACGGGGGCTTGCCTTCTGGTTCCGTCCGGACGGCGCCTCCATCGCCGAGATTCCCATGGACGACCGGCAGCTGAGCTTCCTGATCAAGGGCCAGTCCGTCGACTTTCAGGACCTGGCTGTCCAGGGCACGGCAATCTGGCGGGTGGCGGACCCAGCCGGTCTTTCCGAGCGGGTCGATTTCACGGTCGATCTCGCCACCGGCGTGCACAATGCGGAACCGATCGATCAGATCAACAATGTGCTTGTCGGCCTGTTGCAGCAATTCACCTACGCACATCTGACGGTGCAGGGTGTGCGGGACCTGCTGGAAGCCGGAGTCGCGCCCCTGCAGGAGGCGATCCTGACAGCTTTTGTCGGTGACCGGACGCTGGCGGGCATGGGCCTGGAGCTGGTTGGCGTCAGCGTTTCCAAGCTGGCGCCAAGCAGCGAGCTCTCTCGCGCGTTGCAGGCGCCGACCTTCGAAAGCCTGCAGCAGCAGGCCGACGAAGCGACCTTCGCGCGACGGGCGCTAGCGGTGGAAAAGGAAAGAGCGATCGCCGAGAACGAGCTGAACAACCAGATCGAGCTTGCCAGCCGGCAAAAGGAGTTGATCGCGCGGGAAGACGCC
Source organism: Rhizobiaceae bacterium (assembly GCA_963921345.3). GTDB lineage: Bacteria > Pseudomonadota > Alphaproteobacteria > Rhizobiales > Rhizobiaceae > Hoeflea_A. The sequence goes on from CAWUFE020000001.1 coordinate 379,421, forward strand.
AATGCCCGCTCCAAGGCCGAAGGCGTGGCCGCGGCGCGCAAGATCGACAGCGATGCCGAAGCCGACCGCATCCGTGTCGTCGACCAGGCGAGAGCCGACATGGAGCGCGCCCGCATCGACGTTTACCGAAGTCTGCCGCCGGCGGTGTTGCTGGCCATGGCGGCGCAGGAGTTTGCCGCCAAGGTCGACCGTATCGACAACCTGACCGTGACACCGGACATGCTGGCCGGGTTGGCGAGCCAGCTGCAGCGGTTTGCCGGCGCTCATCACGATGTTCCGGGAGCGTCGCAATGAGCAGCCTCGAGCCGCGGGCGGTCGTGGTGACCCGGCAACCGGATTTCGACCGCCTGCTGGCAGCCCACGCGACCAAGGGTCAGGCGGAGTTTTTCCTGCGCCAGCGCGGGCAGACGATGAAAACCGTGGCCGCCCGCAAGGAACGGCAGGCGGTCGCGGTTGCCGCGGCCAAACGCGCCGTCCCCGACGACTGGCGCACGGCGGAGGTGCTGCGGGAGGATCTCGACCGCTTTCTGTTTTCCGACGGCGACATCGTGATCGCCGTCGGTCAGGACGGCCTCGTCGCCAATCTCGCCAAATACCTTTCGGGCCAGCCGGTGATCGGCATCACACCGGATCCGGAGGAAACCGAGGGCATCCTGACGCCGTTGACGGCGGATCGGTTGCCGGCCCTGCTGCCGAAAGTGGCGGCGGGCGAAACCGACCTGCAGCGACGCACCATGGTGGCAGCGGAGCTCGATGACGGTCAGAGCCTGACCGCGCTCAACGAACTGTTCATCGGGCACTGTTCCCACCAGTCAGCCCGCTACGTCATCCAGTTTGGTGCGCAGAAGGAATTTCAATCCTCGTCGGGCGTGATCGTGTCCACCGGAACCGGCCTGACGGGTTGGGCGCGTTCGATCATGGCGGCGACCCATCGGCAGGCGGATTTCGCCCCGGACGACGCTCGGGCGGTCTATTTTGCCCGCGAACCCTGGCCGAGCCGGACCAGCGGATGCGAGCTGGCCTTCGGCGAGCTTGCGCCCGACAGGGACGTCATCCTGATTTCGCGGATGAACGAGGGCGGCGTCATCTTCGCCGACGGCATCGAACCGGACTTTCTGCCGTTCAACTGGGGCAGCCTGGTCAAGGTCGGGCTGACGAAGAAGACCCTGAATCTGGTATTAGGCAACTGATCCTGTACGGCTCGGCATTTGCAAAGTTATGTAAAGTCGGTTGCAACCATCGGGCGATTTCATGCAGATGCTGGATTGAAGACCCCTGACTGCAAATCACGTCGGTTGTGAGCGCCATGAGACGCAGCAGTTTTCTGACTATCCGTGGCTTTGGATTCCTCCTGCTTGGCGCAATTGCGCTTGTGCCGAAAGCAGGCGCGGAGGAATCTGCGCATCCGGGTCGTGCCCTCGAGGTTGTCCGAACCGAGCCCGGACGGGCTCGGCAGCTCGGCTGGGACGCGCAGCAGCTGGATGAAGCGATTGCCTACGCCGCAACCCTGAGCAGCGACGCCTTTCTGATCGTCAGCCAAGGGGAAACGGTCGCGGCATTCGGCGATCTTGCAAAGACACGACCGGTGCATTCCGTGCGCAAGGCGCTGTTGAGCGCGCTCCTGGGACAACATGTCGGTCCGGGGCCGAACGAGGTGCGGCTTGATGCGACGCTGGCAGAGCTGGGTATCGACGATCATCCGCTTCCTCTCAGCGATCGGCAACGAACGGCGACGGTCGAACACCTGCTGAAGAACCGGTCGGGTATCAACCATCCGGCGGCGGCGGAAGCCGGACTGACGTCCGACAAGAACCGCAGGCTGGGCAAGGGCGACAACGAACCGGGGACGGTCTGGGCTTACAACAATTGGGACAGCAACGTTCTGACGACCCTGTTCGAGACGCGAACCGGGCACGATGTGGCGGACGCGTTTCTGGAGGGCATTGCCGGTCCCGCGGGGATGGAGGATTTCGGTTCCGATGCCGTTTCCACCATCGAAGAGCCGGATCTGTCGCGGCACAAGGCGGCGTCGTTTTCGATGTCGGTGCGCGATCTCGCACGGTTTGGCCGGCTCTATGGAGATGGCGGCCGCGGCAATGGCCGGCAGATCGTTCCGGCCGACTGGGTCGAACGCATCGGCGCCGATGTCTCGAAAACCGGAAGAAACGGCCTCTGGTGGGGCCACAGCGACCTCTGGTGGATACCCGATCCGGAGTTCGGCTTTCCGGCCGGCACGTTCTGGGCGTGGGGGCTGGGGAATCAGGCGCTGATCGTCATTCCCGCCTGGGATACGGTGATCGTCCATATGTCGGATACCAGCGAGTTCCTGAAGCGCTTTCTGGCGATGGCGGCCCGGGACGAACAGCCGGCGGAAGGCGCCCTGGAAGAGCTGATCCTGTCCTGTCGGTTGCCGCAGCAGCGAAGCAGCGATTACTGCGTCGAACACCGTTTCATCACCCGGCGCGAATTCGAGACGCTGATGTCGCTGGTCGTAGACGCACACCGTTGAGGTCATGTCGTCCAGCGCTCCGCCGAAATAGTTTTGCTTGACGAAATCCGGCCCAGGCACGACGCTGGTCCTGACCAGGAGGGCAGTATGGGCGGAAATGACCAGTCGCTGACGATCGGGATCGAAGAAGAATATCTGCTGGTCGATGCGGAGACCCGGGCACTGGCCGCGCGGCCGCCGTCCGAGTTCATGGCCAGGTGCAAGGAGATCCTCGGCGGCAAGGTTACCCACGAATTCCTGCAGAGCCAGGTCGAGATCGGAACCGGCGTGTGCCGGACGGTGGCGGATGCGCGACAGCAACTGCTGGAACTCAGGCAAACGATCGCGGCAACGGCCGAGCAGTTCGACATGCGGATGATTGCCGCCTCCACCCATCCCTGGTCGCATTGGCGCGAGCAGGAGCCCGTGGACATGGAACGCTACCGCATTCTCGGCGACGAAACGCGCACCCTGGCGCGGCGCATGGCGATCTGCGGCATGCATGTGCATGCCGGCATCGAGGACAAGAATTTGCGCGTCGACCTGATGAGCCAGGTCAGCTATTTCATGCCGCATCTGCTTGCGCTCAGCACGTCTTCGCCCTTCTGGGAAGGGCACGACACCGGATTGAAGGCGTTTCGCCCGATCATCACCGGCGACCTGCCGCGCTCGGGTTTCCCGGAAGTGTTCGAGAACTGGAACGACTGGACCGACCTTCTCGACGATTTGGCGGCGACCGGTCTGGTGACCGATCCCTCGAAAATCTGGTGGGATATCCGGCCTTCCTCCCACCATCCGACGCTGGAACTGCGAATCTGCGACATCTGCACCTGGCTCGAGGACGGGCTGACGATCGCGGCGCTCTATCAGTCGATCCTCGCCTATCTCTGCCAGCTGCGGGAAAACAACGAGCAGCGCCGTTTCTACCGGCGCCTGCTGCTGCTTGAAAACAAGTGGCGCGGGCAACGCTACGGCGTCGAGGCCGAAATGGCGGATTTCGGCAAGCGCGTTCTGGTGCCGTTCGCCGAGCTGATGGACGAGCTGGTCGAAATCCTGCGGCCCTTTGCCGAGAGGCTGGATTGCGTGGCCGAGGTCGAGCATGCGCGGACCATCGCCCGGCGCGGCAGCAGCGCCGACCAACAGCTCAGGGTCTATCACGAGGCGCTTGCCGGCAATGCCACCGACCACGAGGCGCAGATCGCCGTCGTCGACTGGCTGGTCGAGCAATCCGTCCGCACGGACCTGCCGGTGGACTGAATTCGGCTCCCGCCGGCGGCATTGCAATCGCTCTGCCGACGCCATAGATAGGATCCTCGCAAGGGATCGGGGCGGCCAAAGGGCCAATATGCCGATCCTCTTTCAAGTCCACGATCCGACCGATGAACCTGCAAAGCCCACCGTATGACGCCCCTGGCGCCGCCTTCGATCCGATGGCGCGGCATCCACTGTTGCAGGCATTCTTCGACACCGGACGATTGGACGTGGCGTCGATCGACGCCTTCGTCAGCGCCGTCAAGACGCCCCTGGTGGAACCGGGCGCGGTAACGTTCCTGTGGCATGGCGAGGCCGATCGGGTCGATCTCCTGCGCTGGATCCATGGCGGCGTCGACCGCGACGCCTTTTCGCAACTGCCCGGTTTGCCGCTGTGGACGTTGCGCCTGGCCGTCGAGGATGGCGGTCGCTTCGAATACAAGATCGGCGTCACCCGGCATCAGCAGGAAAGCTGGGTGCTCGATCCGTTCAACCCCGACCGCGCCGGCGATCCGTTCGGCGAGAACTCCGTCTGCCGGACCCATGGCTACACCCGCCCGGCCTGGAGCCTGCCGCAGGGCGCGCCGGCGGGACAGATCGAAACGATCGCCATTCCCAGCGCCGCGTTCGGCGAGACACGCGAGGAGAAGGTCTATCTGCCGGCAGGCTACGACCCGAAAGGCAGCCATCCACTCGTCGTCATTCATGACGGCGACGATTTCATGAGTTACGCCGACCTGACCGTGTCGCTCGACAATTTGATTGCGGCCGGCGACATCCCAACCATCGTTGCGGTGCTGATCCAGACCGGCGACCGCATGGGCGAATATCCGGGCGGCCGGCGGCACGCGCGCTATCTGGTGGACGAACTGCTGCCGGCCGTTGAGGCCCGTTATGCGGTGTCAAAGGAACCGGGAGAGCGGGTGCTGCTCGGGGCGAGCCTCGGAGCGGTCGCTTCGCTGGCCGCGGCTTTCCGCTGTCCGGGCGTCTTCGGCGGCCTGGTGCTGAAGTCGGGATCGTTCATTCTGGACCCGGCACGACTGTCCGGTCGCGAGCATCCGGTGTTCCACCGGATCGCCCGTCTGGTTCGGGCCTTTCAAAGGGCGCCGGGTCTGAGGAAAACCCGCGCCTTCGTCTCCACGGGCGAGTTGGAGGGGCTTGCCGGCGAGAACCGTGCTTTGGCCGAACACTTGCGCGAAAGCGGCGTTGATGTTCTGTTTCAAAGTTCGTGGGATGGCCACCACTGGCACAACTGGCGCGACCAGTTGCGCGACGGGTTGATGTGGGTGCTGCGCCGGGAGAACGCCTGACCGACAGCACCTGCGACGTGCAAGGGAGGGCGAGGCATGGCCGACCGTACCGTCAATATCGGCTTGTCGCTTGGCGCCGACATCTGCTGGCCGATCTGTTACGAAAACCTGTTTGCAGGCCTGAAACTCGACGGCATGTCGATCGACGGCGATACGCTGTCCTTCGCCTGCGAGCGGGTGACGATCGAACCGTTCAGCCTGCACCAGCCGGTCAAATACGACCTGGTCATCGACCGCCTGACCCACTGGTATTCGACCAGCCGGGAATGGATCAAGAAGGCGATCCTGGTCGACGACCTCTATGTCTACAACAATCCCTGGTCGCTGCAGTCTAACGAAAAGCACACCAGCTACGCCGCAATGACGCGGCTGGGCCTGCCGGTGCCGGAAACCTGGATGCTGCCGCCCAAGGCCTACGATCCGTCGGACGATTTGGAGCCGACGCTGAAGAAATATGCCCGCATGTTCGATCTCGACGCCATCGGCGAAGAGATCGGCTATCCGTTCTTCATGAAGCCCTATCATGGCGGCGGCTGGAAGGGCGTCACAAAGATCGACAACGCCGCCGACCTCCACCGTGCCTATGACGCCAGCGGCACCGAGGTGATGAACCTGCAGGCGGCGATCCTGCCGCACGACTGGTTCGTGCGCTGCGTCGGCCTGGGGCCGCAGATCCGCAAGGTGAACTACGATCCGGGCGCGCCGCTGCACGATCGCTACCGCTTGGAGATCGATTTCCTCGACGCCGAGGACCAGTCCGTCCTGGAAGACATGACGCTGACGATCAATGCGTTTTTCGGCTGGGACTTCAATTCCTGCGAGGCGCTGCGCCGCGACGGCATCTGGCACCCGATCGATTTTGCCAATGCCTGTCCGGACAGCCAGGTGACCGCGCTGCACTATCATTTTCCGTGGCTGCTGAAAGCCAATCTGCGCTGGTCGATCTTTTGCGCGGCAACGGGCCGGCCGATGCGCAAGAACATGGACTGGGCGCCGTTCTACGCCATCGCCGACAAGGACCTGGCGCCGCGCGAACGGCTGCGCGAATACGCCAGGATCGCCCATCAGCGGTTCGACACCGAGCGGTTCCGCGACTTCTGCCGCAACGAGCTCGGCCATCTCGACGAGGTGGCCTACGAGTTCTTCGGCTCGCCCGTCATGCGCGACGCCATCCGCCAGAAGGTGGAAGCGCTGTTCCCGCAGCACGAGATCGACGAGTTTCTGGACCTGTTCTGGGGCCGCGTGCAGCTGTGGCGCGAGCAGGAGGGGCAGCACGGTGACCAAGACGGTTTCTAGGTGGCATTCGGAGCGCCTCGGACAGGAGATCAGCCTGGTGCGCTGGGGGCACTGGGGACAGCCGGTGCTGCTGTTTCCGACCGCCGGCGGCGATGCGGAAGAGGCCGAGCGGATGCACCTGATCGGCGCCGTCCGGCCGATGATCGAGGCGGGCCGCATCAAGCTCTATTCCTGCGACAGCGTTGCCGGGCGAGCGCTGGCGGGCCAGGAGGGGTCGGTCGAGCACCGCTGCTGGCTGCTCAACCAGTTTCACGAATACGTCGCCAACGAGGCGGTCCCGGCGATCCGAACCGACTGCGCCGATGACGACATCGAGGTGGTGGCCGCCGGCGCCTCGATCGGGGCCTTCAACGCGGCGGCCGTGACCTGCCGCTATCCCTGGCTTTTCAAGGCGACGGTCGCGATGAGCGGCACCTACGACCTGGAGCGGCTTCTCGGTTTCCAGGGGAACAGCAACTACTTCTTTTCCTCGCCGCTGGCCTTCCTGCCCGGCCTCGACGGACCGATCCTCGACCGGCTTCGACAGCGGTTCCTGCTTTTGCCGTTCGGTCAGGGACGCTGGGAGAACCCGGGCGAATCCTGGCACCTGGCGGATCTGCTGGGGTCGAAGGGCGTGCCGAACCGGGTCGACCCCTGGGGTCCGCAATACGATCACGACTGGCCGACCTGGCGCGAAATGCTGCCGAAATATCTGGACGAACTGACGGGAGGCACGGGATGAACGTCCTCTTCGTGGAACCGGCCTTTCCGGCGAACCAGCGCCAGTTTGCTCGGGCGCTCGCTGCCATCGGCGCCAATGTCTACGGCATCGGCGAACGGCCCCATGACTGGCTCGACGACGAAACGAAGTCCTGGCTTCGCGGCTATCAGCAGATCGAGTCGGTGACCAATGAAGCCGCGCTGGAATGGGCGGTGCGCGAGGCGCAGAAGAATTTCTGGGTGGACCGGCTGGAGGCGACCGTCGAAGCCCATATCCTGCCGGTGGCGCATGTGCGCGAGCGCACCGGTATTCCCGGGGTATCGTCGCGCACCGCCTATCTATGCCGCGACAAGGTGGCGATGAAGGAGGTGCTGCGCGAGGCCGGCGTACCGACGGCAGCGTCTGGCGCCGTCGCGAGTGTGGCCGAGGCGCGCGAGTTTGTCCGGGCGGCCGGCTTTCCGGTGATCCTCAAGCCGCGCGATGCGGCGGGCGCGGCCGGAACCTTCCGCGCCGACAACGATGACGAACTGATGACGGCCGTGCAGGCCTCCGGAGTAGCAGACGGCACCTCGGCGGCCATCGAGGAGTTCGTCGAGGGGCATGAAGGTTTTCACGATACGCTGACCGTCGCGGGGCAGGTCGCCCACGAGTTCATCAGCCACTATTACCCCAATGTGCTGGAAGCGATGCGCACCCGCTGGATATCGCCTCAGATCGTCGCCACCAACCGCGTCGAGGCGCCCACCTACGGCGAAGTGCGCGATATGGGTCGGCGTGTGATCGAGGCGCTCGGGATTACCACCGCGGCCACCCACATGGAGTGGTTCTTCGGGCCGAAGGGGCTGAAGTTCTCGGAAATCGGCTGCCGGCCGCCGGGCGTCGGTCAATGGGACAGCTACTGCGCCAGCAACGAATTCGACCTCTATCGCGAATGGGCGCTCGCCGTCTGCCACGAGCGGATCGAGGCGACGCCGTCGCAGCGTTACGCCTGCGGCATCGTCGCGCTGCGCCCCGACAAGGATGGCCGCATCTCCGGCTACGAGGGTACGGAGGCGTTTTTCGCCCAATACGGCCATCTGATCGTCGACCGGCATTTCCCGGAACCCGGAACGCCCACGCAAGGCGTCGAGGCCGGTTTCATGGCAAATGCGTGGCTGCGGATCCGGCACGAGGACTATGACGTGCTTCGCGGGATTCTGAACGAAGCCGGCGAACGGATCCAGGTCCGGGCGGGCTGAGCTGAGTCGATCTGCTCCGAAACTGAAGCGGATCCCAGCAGGCCTCGCGTTTTACACCCGATTATGAAGCAGATACTATCACAGAACGTGTTTTGATAAGATCGAGTGATCAATGTCGTTTACGGTCAGGCAACTTCTGGTGTTCAAGACGATTGCCGACCATGGCAGTTTTCGTAAAAGCGCCAGCGTGCTGAACATCACCCAGCCGGCACTCAGCAGCACCATCAAATCTCTGGAGTACGCACTGGGCGTTCCGGTGTTTCGCAGAACGACGCGCTCCGTCACCCTGACCGCGGCGGGCAGGGAACTCTACAGTCGTGCCGATGGTATCTTCGAGCAGATCGAACAGGCGGCCACATCGGTGCGCGACGTCGCTTCCGGACGCGGCGGTACGATCAACCTGACCTATGTGGATTTCGCCATATTGGGCAAGCTTCCGGAGATCCTGGAGAGCTACCGCGCCTACAATCCCCGGATCAAGGTCAATATCCGGTTTGCCTCGACCCCCAAGCAGATCGAACTGGTCCAGCAGGCCAAGGTCGATGTCGGCTTCATCATGGATATCGATGCCAAGCTGCCATCCGGTTTTTGCCGTCGGCAGATCAGCCTGGAAGGGCTGGTGGCGGTCATGCCGGCCAAGCACCGCCTGGCAAACCGCAAGTCGATCAAGCTGGAAGACCTTGCTGATGAATCATTTGTCACCGGCGACACCTGGTTTCGTTATACGGAACTGATCGAAGATCTGTGCATCGAACGTAATTTCACGCCGCGCATCACCCAAAAGGCGTTCCTGCGTGACGAGATGCTGGCCTTCGTCATGGCTGGGCTGGGGATCCTGGTCTACCCGCCCTGCATTCGCAATGCCGGCTTGCTTGGACTGCAGGTCGTGCCGGTGAGCGACGTGCCGGAAGTCATCCGCACATCCGCAATCTGGAAGGCCGGGTCGACCAATCCTGTGCTGCCGTCCTTCATCAAACGGGTGAAGCCGAACTGATGTTGGACCGCTGCTATGGAAGCAATTCAGTCACGGCGGCCCCGATAAAACGGTTGTCGTCGGGATTGCGGCCCGATCCAGCCCAGTGGCCCCAGTCCGAAGGGATGGGACGAAACTCGGCATTGGGCATGTGGCTGGCCTCATACGCACCGTCTTCGGCCGGAAAATAGGCGTCGGTCGCTCCGGGCATGACAATGGCGCGGGCGGTGATCGCCGCGAGGGCTCGTTCGAAATCGCCTTCATAGCGTTCATTGGAGCCAATGTCGGCGTGCAGCCAGGTCTGGATCTGCGAAACCATGTTGTTGGCGTCGAAGCCGGCGAAAGTGGTTTCCCAGTAGTCGCCCAGAAAGGCCTCGACGTCGGCAAATCCCAAAGGCTCGTAGGCCTTCTGGCGATAGAAGCCATGGGTTGGCGCCCACGGCGACCAGGCCCGGCCGACGGTTTTGAGGCCGTCGATCGGTGGGCGGTCATAATATCCGCCCCGATAGGCGGGATCGAGGCTGATGATGGAAAGCATGCCCTTTAGGAATGCCGTGTTGTGGGCGGAAATCCGCGCGGCTCCGCAGATCGGAGCCAGCGCCCGGACTATATCAGGACTGGACGCGGCCCATTCGTAACTCTGCATAGCGCCCATGGAATGGCCGAGGACCAGGGCCACACTCTCGACTCCGAGCGCTGCGACGAGACGGCGCTGCAGGCGCACATTGTCTCGAACGGTGACCAGCGGAAACCGCGGTCCGTCGAACGGCGCCGGTGTGTTGTCCGGGGAGGATGTGAGCCCGTTTCCGCTGAGATTGGTCAGGATGATGAAGTGCCGTCGCGGATCAAGCGGCAGGCCCGCTCCAATCAGGAATTTACACTGCTCGTGCGTTGCGCCGAAGTGACAGCAATAGACGACCGCATTCGACCGGTCGTCATCCAGCGTTCCCAGGGTCTGATATGCCAGCCTGGCCTTGGGTAGGACAATGCCCGATTGCAGCTCGAAGGCCTCGGCCTCGAAGATCGCGTGGTCGCTCAATTTCATGCCTCCCTGCCGCAGTTGGGCATCAGTCGCGGGTCAATAGCGCCCGGGCATTGTCGTAAAACACCTTCTCGAGGACGTCCGGCTGAAAACCAAGGCCCGTGAACTGCTCGACCTCCTGCTTCAGCGTGTCGCACTGCCCGCCTGGAAAGGCGGTGCCGAACAGAACCTTGTCAGGAATGATGGTGTTTGCGGCCTGCACGATCATCTCCGAACCGGGCATGGTGTGATAGCCGGCGTTTTCGAACCAGACATTGTCGTGGCGCATGGCGATGGCGATCATCTGCTGGGTCCAGGGCCAGCCGCCGTGCGAACAGACGATGTCGAGATCGGGAAGGTCAGATGCGAGTTCGTCCACCGTCATCGGGTCGCCATGGGCCATGCGCAATGGCTTGATCGGCAGTGGGCCGATGGTGAGGATCACCGGTACGTCGACCTCGATGCATTTTTCGTAGAGCGGATAGAGGCGCCGATCGTTGGGCGCCATGAACGCGAAACACGGATCGAGCGATACGCCCGAAAGCCCGAGTTCTCGGATGGCGCGATCGATCTCTTCCACTGCGGCGCGACCCTTCAGGGGATCGGCGCCCGCAAATCCGATGATCCTATCGGGGTATTGTCTGACAATGCTGGCCAGGTAGTCATTAGAGACCCTCTCGCCCCAATTGGTCTCGGCATCGCGTGCCGGAACGACGGCCTGGGTCACCCCAGCATCATCCAGGACAGCGATGAAATCCTCGATCGAACCGAGCGGCTTCGGCTTGAACCCCATGCGCTCGAACTCGTCGACCATGGCCGGGTTCGTCTGCACGTATTCGAATTCGCGGGTGGTCGGGCGAGCCCTGAAATCGATAATCTTCATGCTGCTGTCTCCTGCTTCCCGGCCAGACGGGTGTGCTGTCATGAGACCTGAAACCCGCCGTCGACAACCAGCGTCTGTCCGGTGATGTAATTGGCGCCAGGGCTCGCCAGAAATAGAATGGCCGCGGCCACCTCGACCGGGTCCGCCAGTCGGCCGAAGCGGTAGCGCTGTTTTTCGGTGTTCGGGCCGACAAAGACGGTCGGGCCCTTGCGCAGCTCCTCGACGCCCTCGGTCTCCGTGCCGCCCGGTAGCACCGCATTGACGTTGATGTTTTCGGGCGCCAGGTCAAAGGCCGCCGATTTGGTCAGCATGTTGACGCCGCCCTTCGAGGCACAGTAGGCGGCGTTGCCGATGACACCCGGATGCATCGAACTGGTGGACGAAACGTTGACGATGCGGCCGCCCTTGCCGGAAGCCCGCATGGATCGGGCCGCCTCGCGCATGCACAGGAACGTGCCGCGCAGATTGACCTGCTGCACCCGGTCCCATTCGGCGGCGGTCATCTCGGTAAACGTCGTTTTCGGCATGATGCCGGCGTCGTTGACCTGAATGTCGATGTTGCCGAACGCGGCATGCGCCGCTTCGAACATGGCAACGACGGACGCCTCGTTGGCTACATCGCAGGACAGCGCGATCGCCGAGTGGCCGTCTTCGCGCAGTGGTCCGGCGACGGCCTCGCCCGCCTCCTTGCGGCGATTGGCGATGACGACGTTGGCGCCGGCTTCAGCGAAAAGACGGACGGCGGCCTTGCCAATGCCAGAGCTTCCGCCGGTTACAATGGCCGTTTGCCCCGCCAGGTCTGCGATGGCGGCGGAGTTTTGTAATTCAAGTCGTTCTTTGGTCATGTCATCTCGCGGTTGGCGTCTTCCGATCGGGGTATTTGACGGCTGTTTAAGCCGCCGGTTGAACCAGCGGTGCTTCCCAGGTGTCGTAGGCGAAGATCCAGTCGGGATCGGCGAAGTCGCGCAGCCACATGTCGTGGTTTCGGGCGGTGTGCTGGACCCTTGCGGTCCGCTCGATCCGGTTCGTCTCGTAGACCTTGAAGGCGTGATCCAGATCATCGGGCATCATGCCTATGCAGCGAGCCAGCATGGCGCCGTCTTCGACCGCCATCGCGGCGCCCTGGCCAAGATAGGGCGGCATCGGGTGAACCGCGTCGCCGAGCAGCGCGACAGGTCCGCTGGTCCAGCTGTCGAGCGGCTCGCAAACGAACTGCGCCCACTTAGAGGAGCGTTCAGGCGGCATCGCCTTGACCACCTGGATCAGATCCGAATGGGCGCCGTCGAAGGCTTCCAGAATGCCGTCGATATCCGCCGGCACCGATGACGTCTCATGTGGCCACTCGTTCTGCGGAGAGCTGGTGTAGACAAAGAACTCCCGGCGGTCCGGCGTGAAGAAATAGTGGTTGACCATGCGGTGTTCTCCCTTGTCGCCCCACCATTTGGTGTATTTGCCGGTCTCCTGATCGGCGAGCTGGCCCAGCCGCTCGGTCGGGAAGATCGACCGGTGTGCGACCTGGCCCATGAATCGGGGTTTGGCCGCGCCGGCCAGTACGGTCCTGACCCTGGAATTGACGCCGTCGGCGCCGATGACGATGTCTGCGTCGGCCGACGAACCGTCCTCGAACCTCAGTTGCACGCGAGCGCCGCGGATGTCGAAACCGGCCAGACGCTTGCCGAAGGCAACGGTGCCGGGTGCGATAGCACCTGTAACAGCGGCGTGAAAATCGCCGCGATGGGCCTGCAAGTAGGGCGCGCCGAAACGGTTATCCCCGTCGATCTCGAAGTCGAGCAGCACCTCGCCGGTGTCCCATTTGCGGCTCACCCAGTTAGTCATCGAGACGCTGCTGCGCATGAACTGTTCGGCCAGCCCCATCAGCCGCAGGACCTTGACCAGGTTCGGCCCGAGATGGATTGCCGCGCCAAGACGTTCGAAGGCCGGGGCCTGCTCGTAGACAGTGACGTCGAATCCCTGTTTCTGAAGCAGGACCGCGGCCGCCGATCCGCCGAGCCCGGCTCCGACGATGGCGATTTTCGGACTGGTTTTCGGCATGACCGGACGTTCCTTCTGGGTCGTTATGCGCACCTTTTGCCGCCTCAAACGGACCGCGTCGCGGGACCCTTGTTCAGCGGTCTCGATGCAGAATTTGTCCGGAAGTCGCGCCACCGAACGCGACAAGAAAAGCAGCTGCGAATTCGGCAAAACAAGGCTTATTTGCGATTGATAATATAAAATTATCAGTGTCGAAATTTGCTAGACAGTCTCCTGACCGCGTGCCTAAGCTTGGTCCAACAAAGCGGAGACGTGCTGCGCCACGCAGCGCTCAACTTCCTGAATTTTCAGGACAAATTCCTGAAAGAGCAAATTCCAACATAATTACTGGAGGGAAGAGACATGCTCTGTCGTTTCACAAGGAAAATTGGTCTGGCCGGTCTGGCCGTGGGGGTGGCGCTGGCCGCGTCGAACGTCGGCGTGTCGGCCGAAACCACGCTCAATCTGATCACCGGTTGGCCGAAGAACTCGTTCTTCAACAAACCGCTGGTCGACTTCGTGGAGGAGGTGAATGAGAAGGGAAAAGGCGTCGTTCAGATCCGTCTCGTCGGCGGACCCGAGGTGACGCCGTTATCCGAGCAGATCGGCTCGCTGGATCTCGGCGTCAACGACATGTGGTACGGCACGATTTCGGCGTTCCAGAAGCGCATTCCGGAGGCTCGCGCGCTGGTGCTGAGCGACTACACGGCGCCTGAACTTCGTGAGCGCGGCTCCTATGACAAGCTGCGGCCGTTCTTCGACAAGATCAACCTGCACTACCTGTCCTATTTCGGATCCGGGTACACCTTCTACATCTATCTGAAGGACGAACCGAAACGGACCGAAGAGGGCGGCGTCGACCTGACGGGTTCGCGCATCCGCGCGCCGTTCATTTACCACCCGATCATGGACCATCTCAAGGGCACGCCGATCAATGTCGAGGTCGCCGAGCTCTACGAAGCGCTTTCACGCGGTCGTGTCGACGGTTTCGGCTGGCTCGATATCGGCCTGACGGACTTTTCCTGGCAGGACTACACCAAGTACCGCATTACGCCCAACTTCTGGCAAGGGGACGTTTCGGTCCTGATGAGCAAGAAATCCTGGGAAGATCTTTCGCCCGAGGCGCAACAACTCCTGACGGAAATCGGTATCAAATACGAGATCATGGCGCACGACTTCATGATCGGTCTGGAGGAAGCGGAGACGGCCAAGCTCAAGGCCGCCGGCATGCAGGATGTCAAACTGACGGGTGACCAGGCCGATGCCTACATGGCGTCTGCGACGGAAGCCCTCTGGAAGCAGATCGAGGACGCATCCGGCAAGGCAAACCGCGACATGCTGGAAGCGGAGTTCACCAAGTAGGCCCTGGTGCATTCGAATGGCCGGCTTTCGGTTTGCATGGAACAATTCCGCAAACTCGTAAGCCGGCCACACCTGTCGCCGATCTGGCGGTATCGGGCCGGGACATGACATGACCGACAAAACTCTCCGATATTTCGACCGCGTTCTCGACGCGTTGGCGATCCTGTCCGGTACCCTGCTGGCCTTGATCCCGGTGCTGATTGTCTACGATGCCGGCTTGCGCATCCTCAGGATAGGCGCGTCGGTGTGGGTCAACGATGTCAGCGCCATCTTCATCGTCTACGCAACATTCCTGGCAGCACCTTGGCTGCTGCGCGAGAAGGGCCACATCTACGTCAACGTGGTGGCCGACCAGCTGAACCCGTCCAACCGGAGACAACTGTCGCGGCTCGTCAATCTGGTCTGTGCCGCGGTATGCGCCTACCTCACCTACAAGTCCTGTGCGGTTGTCATGGCCAATTACGGCCAATACGACGTGTCGGCCATCGAGACGCCGCGTTGGATCCGTTTCCTGCCGCTGCCCTTCGGCTTTGCCCTGCTGGCCCTTCAGTTCTTCCGCAACGTGATTTTCGACGGCAACGGGATCGGTGACGTCGCTGAGCACGATCCGAAAGGGGCGATGTGATGCCCTGGCAGGAAGCAGCCATCCTGATGGTGGGCCTGGTGCTGCTGTTGATGGCGCTGGGATTTCCAGTCGCCATGGGGTTCCTGATCGCCAACGTCGTCGGCGTGCTGCTGTTCATGGGCGGTACCCGGGGGGTCAATCAGCTGGTCGCTAACGGTGCCACGTCGGTGAACAGTTTTCTGCTGGTGCCGATTCCACTGTTCATCGTCATGGGAGAGCTTTTCTTTCGCTCCGGCCTGTCCAAACAGGCGTTCGACGCACTCGACAAGCTGTTCGGCAATTTTCGCGGACGCCTGTCCTACATCACCGTTGCCGGCGGTACGGTGACGGCTGCCATGTCCGGCTCAAGCCTGGCGAGCACCGCCATGCTCGGCTCGGTCATGGTGCCCGAGGGCGAGCAGCGCGGCTACAAGAATAAGTTCATCGTCGGGCCGCTGCTGGGAGCTGGCGGCTTGGCGATCCTGATCCCGCCGTCGATCCTCATGGTTCTTCTCGGAAGTATCGCTAAGATCGATGTCGGCTCGTTGCTGTTGGCCGGCGTGGTTCCGGGTCTTCTACTGTCGGCGTTCTACGTCGTGGCGATTTTCATCATGACCAGGACCGACCCCGAAGGCGTTCCGCATTACGTCGCCGAGCGCGTGAGCCTTGCGGAAAAAGTGCGGATCTTCGCGCGTGACATCCTCCCCCTTTCCCTTGTGATCGTTGCCGTTGTCGGCACCATCATCGCCGGTATCGCCACACCGTCGGAATCCGCCGCTTTCGGGGTGCTGGCCGTGTTGATCCTGATGGTCGTTTATGGCCGGTTTTCGCTGGCAGTCATCAAGCAGGCGATCAACGAAAGCCTGCGGTTTTCGGTGATGATCTTTTTCGTCATCGTCGGTTCGTCCACCTTCTCGCAGGTGTTCGCCTATTCAGGGGCAACCGACGGGCTGGTGACCTGGGCGACTGGTTTCGACTTCAGCGTCTACGTGATGATCGCCGTGATGTTCGCCGTGCTTCTAGTGTGCGGCATGTTTCTCGACGCGATCTCGACGATGATGCTGACCATCCCGATCCTGATGCCGATCGTTCGCACCATGGGCTTTGACGAGGTGCTGTTCGGCGTGGTGATGATGATTTCGCTGGAAATCGGCGCCATCACGCCGCCGCTCGGCCTGGCGCTTTACGTCATGCACTCGATCACCGGCGGCAAGCTGACGCTCACCCGGATCTTTCTCGCGGGACTGCCGTTTCTGATCTGCTCGCTGGTGCTCGTCGCATTGATTGTGGCGTTCCCGCAAATCGCATTGTTGCTGCCCGAGCTGGCGCGATGAATTTCAAATCACGACGCCGCCCTAAACCGTGCGGCCGACCAATCAGATCTGACAGGAGGAAACCATGCTGCATACCGATGTTGGACCCAAACTGGCGCGGGCCGCCATGGTGTTCGCGCGCGACATGATGTGCATCAAACCGGGCGAAAGCGTCCTGATCACCATCAATACCGGTGCCGACCTGGCCGCGGTCAACGCGCTGCAGGATGCCGCCTATCTGATCGGCGCAAAGGTCTCCACTCTGATTCTCGCCCCCCGGCTGCCGTTCCAGGGAGGTCTGGCCGACGCCTTCGTCTCTGACACGGTGCAGGCGGCGGTCACCAATTGCGATGCCTGGATCGATCTTTGCATGCCTTACATGGCCGGCTGCCACGCCCATGACGAGGCGATGAAGAACGGCAGGACCCGCTACATCCTTGCCGCAGATCTTGGCGCTGACGAAATCGTCCGCATCTTCGGCGAGGCGGATCTCGATTCGCTGTTCGAATTCGGCGACATCTTTTCCGACCTCATCGAAAGAGCCACCGGCAAGACCGGGCGCGTGACCAATGCTGCCGGCACCGACCTGACTTTCACACTCGCGCCGACCAAGGGTTTCGCCCTGGCCAAGGCCAGCAAACCGGGGGGCTATTTCGTTCCCGGCACGGTGGTGTTCCTGCCGGAGATCGAAACCGTCAAGGGCCAGTTCGTCACCAACGTACTGCTGCACGAATACTACACAACCAATTGCGAACCGATGACGCTGATCCTCGACGGTGACGTCAAGGAGGTCATCGGCGGCGGGCCGGAGAACAAGGTTCTGATGCGCGCCCTGCAGCGCGCCGGCAAGAACAATCTCGGCCATGTCGTGCACTTCACTTGCGGATTTCACCCGACCGCCCGCTACACCGGCCAGTGCTTCATCGAGGACCAGCGCGTGGTCGGCTACAACGCCATTGGCCTCGGTGTGCCTTTCTGGGAGCCAGGTGGCGGCGAGAACCATCCCGATACGGTGATCGACATGCAGTCGCTGTGGATCGACGGCGAGCACATCCTCGACGAGGGCACCTTCGTCGGCAACGCCACCATGCTCAAGACGTTCGAAAAGCTGCAGCCGATTTACGGCTAGTCGCGGGGAACAACCATGTCCGACAGCCCACCGGTCGAACCGTACGATCCGTGTTCGACCCGTCTTCTGACGTTCCACGATCACGTGCTGAAATTTCTCGATGGCAGCGATACTCCGCGCGCCTATCTAGAGCGGTGCATCGAGACCATCGACCGGCGCGAGCCGCAGGTACAGGCGTTCGCCAACCTCAACTATGACGGGGCGCGGGTGGCGGCGGACGCCTCGACGGCCCGCTATGCGGACGGCATGCCGCTGTCGCCGATCGACGGCATGCCGTTCGGGATCAAGGATCTTTTCGAAACGGAAGACATGCCGACGGAAAATGGCAGCCCCCTGTTCGAGGGCCGGATGACCGGACGCGACAGCGCCCTGGTGGCAGGTTTGCGCGAGGCAGGCGCGGTGATCCTCGGCAAGACGGTGACCACCGAGTTTGCCTTCTATAATCCGGGTCCGACGCACAATCCGTTCGATCACTCCCGTACGCCCGGAGGCTCCTCCAGCGGTTCCGGAGCCGCAGTTGGCGCCCGGTTCGTGCCGGTGGCCATCGGCAGCCAGGTGGTTGGCTCGTTGATCCGGCCATCCAGTTTCAACGGCAATGTAGGCTTCAAGCCGTCGTTCGGCGCCATCAATCGCAACGGCGCCCACTCCAATCTCAGCCAGACGGCGCTGGGCACGCATGCCGGCTCGCTGACCGATGCCTGGGTTGCCGCGCGCGTGGCTGCCAGATTCGCCGGCGGCGATCCGGGGCATGCCGGGCTGACCGGAGCCCTGGAGCTGCCGGCGGCCGGCAAGCCCGCCCGGCTGGCGCGCCTCGACACCGCCGGATGGTCCTCGTGCAACGTCGAGGTGCGCGACAAGTTCGAGCAGGCACTGATTCGCCTCTCGCTGGCCGGCGTGCCCATTGTCTCGCGCACCGACAATCGGCAGGTCGAAGCCTTCGAACAGACGATGGCGCCGGCGCTTGACGTGACCAACGATGTCTGCGGCTACGAGTTCCTGTGGCCGCTCAAGCAATATGAAAAGCGCGGCTTCGGGTCGATCAGCGAAAACATCGCGACGCGGCTGCGCGACTGGGAGAAGATTGATGCCGACACCTATGCCGGATTGCTGCAGCAACGCGAGGCGATGCGTTCGGCCCATCAGGCGTTCGACGGCAACATCTCCGCCTTCATCACCCTTTCGGCAACGGGAGCCGCACCGGTGGGTCTCGACTGGACCGGCGATCCGGTGTTCGCGGTGATTGGAGCGCCGGCGATCAGCCTGCCCCTGCTGGAAATCGACGACATGCCGCTGGGCATCCAGATCATCGGTTATCCGCGACGTGACGAAGCGCTGTTCGCCATCGCCCGCTGGATCCTCGACGTCTTTGGTCGCGGCGCCTGACGCCCCTTTGGAGAAACCCATGTGCACCTTTCGCATTGGGCAGATTGTGCCCAGTTCCAACACCACGATGGAAACCGAGATTCCGGCCATGCTGCGCGCCCGTGAGGCGGTCGAACCGGAGCGCTTCACCTTCCATTCCAGCCGCATGCGAATGAAGACTGTGACCAAGGAAGAGCTCAAGGCAATGGACGCCGATTCCGACCGCTGCGCGCTGGAATTGTCGGACGCCCGCGTCGATGTACTGGGCTATGCCTGCCTTGTCGCAATCATGTCGATGGGCAAGGGCTATCATCGCGTTTCGGAAGAGCGACTGCATGGGCTGACGCGCAAAAACGCTTCTCCGGCACCGGTCATCACCAGCGCCGGAGCACTTGTCGACGGCCTGCGCACCATCGGAGCCAAGAAGGTTGCTGTGATCATGCCCTACATGAAGCCTCTGGCGGACCTGGTGACTGATTACATCGAGCAGGAGGGGATCGAAGTGGTCGACGCCGTGGCACTCGAAATCCCGGACAACATCGAGGTCGGTCGCCGCGACGCCATGGCGCCGACCGAAATCGCCCTGCGACTGAAGACCGCCCATGCCGATGCCATCGTCGCATCCGCCTGCGTCCAGATGCCATCGCTGGCGTCGCTTGATGCAATCGAGGCGAAACTCGGTCTCCCCACCGTTTCGGCCGCCGCCTGCACGACCTATTTCATGCTAAAAGCACTCGGCCTTAAACGGCGGGTGCCTGGTGCCGGAACGCTGCTTGGCGGACAATATGCGGTCTAATCCAGCGTCCGCTTGTAGCGCAGCATCGCCAGGATGGTGACCACCGCCAGGATGATCAGCAGGGCTCTTGAATCGGGCACGATGTCGGCGAGGTCGGCGCCTTTCAGCATGACCTTGCGGGTGATGCGGATGAAATGGGTGGAGGGGATTGCGGTGCCCAGCGCCTGGGCCCAGCCGGGCATGGCGGCGAATGGGAACATGAAGCCCGACAACAGGATCGAGGGCAGCAGGTAGAAGAACGACATCTGCATGGCCTGCATCTGGTTGTGCGCCACGGTGGAAAACAGAAAGCCCAGCGCCAGATTGACCACGATGAATATGTTGAGACCGATGACGAATGGCAGCACCGACCCGACGAAGGGCACGGAAAAGACCCAGAAGGCAAGAATCAGGAAGACGCAGGTCTGAACATAGCCGATCAGCACGTAAGGCATGATCTTGCCGAGCATGACTTCCGGCGCGCGGACCGGGGTCGACAGCAGCGTCTCCATGGTGCCGCGCTCGCTTTCGCGCACGATCGCCATGGCGGTAATCATCACCATGGTCATGGATATGATGACGGCGAGCAGGCCGGGCACGATGTTGTAGCTGGTCTTGCCGGCCGGATTGTAGCGTTTGTGGGCAACCACATCGAACGGCTCCGGCCGGCCGGCGAGATAGGCCAGCGGGCCGATGGCGAGCGCATTGACGCTGCCGGCCGCAATCTGGCTCAGGGCGCTGACGGCAGCGCCGGAGGTCGACGGATCGGAGGCGTCGGCATCGACCAGCAGGGTCGGCCGCTCGCCGCGGATGATGTCGCGCTCGAAATGTTCCGGGATGGTGACGACGAAGGAAGCGCCGCCGGTGATCAGCGCCCGATCGGCTTCGCCGTCGCTGGCGACGGTGCCGCGAATGTCGAAATAGGTCGAGGTCTCCATCGCCGCCAGGAAGGCACGGGTGAACGGCCCGCTGTCGTGCACTTCGACCAGGGTCGGCATGTGGCGCGGGTCGGAGTTGATGGCAAATCCGAACAGCATCAGCTGCATGATCGGTATGGCGATCATCATGGCGAACGTCATGCGGTCGCGCCGCATCTGGATGAATTCCTTCGTCAGGACCGCCGAAAATCTGCCGAGCGAGAATACCAACTCAGGCGGCCTCCTTTGCCGCGAAATTGTCGGTCGAGCCGGCCATCAGGTGGATGAAGACCTCCTCCAGGCCGGCCGGCCGCTTGGTCCAGCGGGTGGTTTCATCGGAGCGGAACGGTTCGACGGCCCGGTCGAGCGCCGCCTCGTCGGTTCCCGACACGTGCAGGACGGAACCGAAGCGGGCCACCTGCTCGATGCCGGGCAGTCCGTGCAGTTTCTCCGACAGGCCGGCGAGGTCCGGGCCCTCGATGCGCCAGGTGTGCAGCCCGACCATGCCGGGGATGTCCTGTGCCGGCCCGTCGATGAGTTTCTTGCCATAGGCGATGTAAGCGATGTTGTCGCACTGGATGGCCTCGTCCATGTAGTGGGTCGAAACGAGAACCGTCACCCCGGCATCGGCAAGACGCCGGATCTCGTCCCAGAAATCGCGTCGTGCCTTGGGGTCGACCCCGGCCGTGGGTTCGTCGAGCAACAGCAGGTCGGGATCGTGCAGCAGGCAGGCGGCGAGTGCCAGGCGCTGTTTCCAGCCGCCCGACAATTCGCCGGCCAATTGATGCGAGCGGTCGGCGAGGCCGAGATTCTCCAGCGCCTCGTCGACCCGTTTGCGGCGGTCCCTGATGCGGTACATGCGGCCCATGAAATCAAGGTTCTCGCGGATCGTCAGATCCGAATAGAGCGAGAACTTCTGGGTCATGTAGCCGACATGCTCCTTGATGTTGTCGGACTGGCGCAGGATGTCGTAGCCGAGGCAGGTGCCGTCGCCGGCATCCGGCGTCAGCAGCCCGCACAGCATGCGGATGGTCGTCGTCTTGCCGCTGCCATTGGGGCCGAGGAAGCCGTAGATGGCGCCTTTCGGCACGCTGATGTCGAAATGGTCGACGACGGTCTTGTCGCCGAATTTCTTGACCAGCCCCTTGACGGCGATGACCGGCACACTCATTCGGCGACCCTCACATCGATCGGCTGGCCGGGCAGCAGCTTGGTTTCGCCGACCGGCAGGGCTTCGGCGCGAAAGACCAGCTTGGAACGGTCTTCGAGGCTGTAGATCACCGGCGGCGTGAATTCCGCCGAGGACGACAGATAGGAGATGCGGGCCCTGACCGGCTCCTTGCAGCCGTCGCAGCCGATCAGGACCGGGGTTCCTATTTCAAGCCCGGCGCGTTGGGGTTCGCCGACGTAAAACAGGAACTTGATCTCGCCCGGCGGCAGGATGGAGACGACCGGCTGGCCGGCCGCGATGTATTCGCCGGGCAGGTAATAGGTCTGCTGGACGTAGCCGGAAGCCGGTGCCGCGACCCGCCGTTCGGCGAGGTCGATCTCGGAACGCACCACGTCCTCCTGGGCCGCTCGGACCTGGTACTTGGCCGCCTTGAGCTGCGCCGTCCGGGCCGGCAGGCGGGCGACCTTGAGCTGTGCCCGCTGTTCGCCGACCGAGGCTTCGGCGGCGTCCAGCGACGCATTGTCCTGGTCGAGCTTGCTGCTGGCGACGAAATCGAGCGAGGCGAGCTCGCTGGAACGCTTGAAGGTCAGTTCGGCCAGCGCCAGCTGCGCCTCGGCGCTGCGCAACTGCTCCTCGATCACCGCGATCTCGGCCGGCCGCTTGCCGGTGCTCTCGTTTTCGAGATCGGCCTCGGCGACGGAGAGGCTGGCGCGCGCTTTCACCAGCGCCACGCGCTGCTTGTCGTCGTCGAGCGAAAACAGCGGAGCGTTGGCGGTGATCGTGTCGCCGCGCGACACGTCGAGCGTTTCGAGAATGCCGCTGCTTTGCGGCGCCACATAGACATATTCGCCCTCGACATAGCCGTAGAAGCGGGAATCCTGCACGGCGTCGTCGCCGAATGGCCAAATGGCTGTGAACAGAGCGACAATCCAGGCCCACAAGGTGTCCATATCAACCTCCGTCGTTTCGTGTTGCCAACCCGTTGATCAGAATGTCGAAATGGCTTTCGACAAAGACCGTCGGCGGCACCGCCCTTTCGCGGTCGATGGCGAAAACCTCGCCGAGCAGGACATGGGCAAGCAGCGGACCGATGACGTTGCGCACCGCCAGGCGCGGATCGACCTGCCGGAACGAACCGTCGTCGACGCCGCGCCGAATGATGATTTCCAGCGCGTCCATGGCCTTGTCGATGACCTGCCGGCGATAGGCTTCCGCCAGCGCCGGAAACCGGCCGGCCTCCATCAGCACGAGACGCGGCAGGGCGAGTGCATAGGGGTTGGCCAGAATGGTGGCGACCATGGACAAAATGGCCCTCAGCACGTCCGCCGGCGGTTGCTGCGAAGTGTGGGCGAGCATCGAGGTGCGATCGGCAATCGGCGCCAGCGCCCGCTTGACCAGCTGCTCGAAGATCTCCTCCTTGCTGGCGAAATAGCGATAGACGGCGCCCTTGGAGAGCCCGGCATCGGTGGCGATGTCCTCGACCTTGGTGGCGGCAAACCCCTTGCGCACGAACTGCCGCAGCGCCGCGTCGAGCACTTCGTCGGGTCTGTCTTCGGCACGACGGCGCCATTTCGGTTCGGCGGTCTCTGTCACAGTTTCCTCAGTAAGTAAATGACCGGTCATTTACTTATATGGTGCGAAGCGAGGATTTGTCAATGTTTTGGAGGTGAAGGGCGCGGTACTGCGTCTCAAACCAGCCGAAAGCCCAGGTACAACGATGCCGATCGAGCGGGGTCAATCTCCGCCCAGACGGCCGGACGTGTTTTGCACGCGTTCCAGCGCCTGGGGAGGTGTGTCACCGAGTGTCAGACAGCTTTTCCGGTGGCCAAAGAAAGGCCGACATGGAGATTACCTCGCGGCGCGGCGGCCGCCACATAGGGACGGCCGCACTTCTAAGTGACCGGTTTCGGTCGACCTCAGTCGCCGTAGTTGATCTCGATCATCTGGTGGCCGCGCATTGCCTAGGCTTTCGCCGTCCGCCACCGCGATGCGTTGCGACGGCACATACATGAAAAGAGGGTCGTCGATGTTGTGCGGTCGCAATGCCTCGATGGCGAGCAGGTAGTCTCCACCCGCCATTTCCGACGTGCCCTTCCACTCGGCACCGAGGTCCCACAGGAAGCCGTTTTCGTTGTATCTACTCGTGTGTGAATTCTGTAGAGAACAATGCAATTCGCTTCGCATGCCGTCAGCTCAGTTGGAGCCGAATACCGTCGAGACAAACTCGGGTAACCATAGTGTTATGGGCGGATAAAAAGTAATCAAAGTCAGGACAAGAAATAGAGGTATGTAAAATGGAGCAATCTGTAAAACTAGCTCACCAAGGCGAACCTTTGCTATATCCATCATTATGAACAATATGACCCCAAACGGCGGTGTCACCGTGCCAATCAAGAGATTGAATACAAGCATTACGCCAAAGTGAACCGGGTCAATGCCCAATTGCATTATCAAAGGAAATAGCGCTGGAACAGATATTATCAGTACAGCCGTTGTTTCCATGAAACATCCGACGAGCAACAAACCCAAATTGAGGATGAGTAGAATTACCCATTTTTGCTCGCTCACATTCATCAAAGCGGCTGCCAGGTCAGTTGGCACCCCCTTAACAGCAATCAGCCATCCAAAAGGAGCTGCAGCTGCCACAATAATTAGCAACGCCCCGCAAGTGATCACCGTCGACCGAAGGCAGAAGACGATTTTTTCAATGGTAAGCTCGCGGTAGACAAAGCCGAGGATTAAAGCATAGGTGACGATCACCGCTCCGAGTTCAGTTGGCGTTGCGAAGCCACCCAGAAGGCCAGCAAGCAAAATGGCTGGAGCCAGTAAGCCGGGTAGCGCTTGTATGAATGAGCTGACCACGTGACTCAACCGAGCCCGCGGGCGCGACGGCATGACAGCACCAGACCGGAATGAAAGCGCGAATATCGTGATCATCAACGCAAACGCGAGAATCAAGCCGGGCAAAATACCGGCCAAAAACAAGTCGGCAATCGAGGCGCCGGCAAGGACTGCATAAATCACCATTATGACGCTGGGTGGGATTATTGGGCCGATGACGGCCGACGCCGCAGTCACAGCGGCGCTAAACGCACTGGTGAAGCCGGCCTTTCGCATCGCTCTGATTTCAATTGTCCCGAGACCGGCAGCATCCGCTTGAGCAACACCCGACATGCCGGAGAAAATGACACTGGCGGTGACGTTTACGTGGGCGAGACTACCGCGAATATGACCAACCATGGCTTCTGCAAATGCAAATACGCGCGGCGCAATACCAGAGTGGTTCAGCAGGTTGCCTGCAAGTATAAAGAGCGGGACAGCCAAAAATGGAAAACTCTCCAAACTCGGTGCCATACGCTGGGCCACAATCGAGATAGGCAGCGTGTTATCCAATAACATGTACAGAATAACACCCCCGAGCATTGACACTGCGATGGGCACGTGCAGCGCGGCGAGAACAAATACAAAAACGAATAAGAAAGTTACCGACATAGCATTTATCCTACGTGGTCAAATTCGTCTTGAAGGAACTCTTCGGCCACCTTCACGCCAGGTGCCTTAATATCTTTGCCAAGCTGTACCAAAAATAGAAGCGCGGAACTGGCAGCTATAGAAATGCAGGCGTATGTCAAAGGTATGGAAAAAATGAACGATCGGGGAATTTTGACGGGCAGCGATACGGTTGTTGTTCTGCTTTCGATAGAAATAAAGGGATTTATTAGATAAGCTACTACGATCATGACCACTACAGTCAACAGCCTTCCGAACTGCAGAAGCAGGTCCATCCCTTTTGGGCCGACAAGGTTCTCAAGCGCTTCAACCGTCACGTGCCGATCCATTTTCGCAGCGGCACTAGCTCCGATGAGAACAATCCATATGAACATGATCATACCGGCCTCCTCGGCCCACGGCAGTGGCTCGCCAAAGAAGCTGCGTGCTATGATTTGGTACATGATCAAGAAAACGATAAACGCAAGAAAGCAACAAGTGACACCGAGCTCAACAGCAGCCCACCAACGTAAGATTTTGAAGCTTCGTGCGGTCATATCGTCACCCGATCTAAAAAAGAGGCAGCCTACAATATTTGCGAGAGCCGCCTCTTTTTCATCATGTCTTGCTATCTATTCGATGGCTTGAATGTCTTCGAATAGGCCCTTGGACCACATTCCCCGCGCTTCAAGACGCTCAACAGCTCCCATCGCCTTTTTCTGCAACGGCGCAATATCTATTTTGTACAGGGTCGCGCCATCCTCAACCATCTTGTCAAGCACCTCTTGGGTTTCACCCTGCGACACTCCCGCTACCCAAGCAGTCGCTGCCTGCGCAGATTCAATTATCCAAGCCTGCTGCTGCTCGCTAAACTGCTGAAATCTGGCTTCGTTGATTGAGAGCGAGACAGTTGACATGATGTGATTGGTCAGCGTGACGTGCGGAGCAGCCTCGTGGAAGCGCTGTTCAACAGCAGCTGATGGAGGCCCTTCAGCTGCCTCAACAACGCCCGTGGTGAGTCCTAGATATACTTCTCCCCAAGTCACCTGGGTGGGACGCGTCTCAAATGCTTTCCACAGTTCAAGATAAGCTTCGATCTCGGGAACCCGCATCTGCAATCCAACGAGATCTTCAGCGGACCTAACTGGCGACCTAGCAAATAGAATCCGCGGCTGCGTGGGCGCTGCCGATAGGATACGAACACCGTGATTGTCCAGCACTCGCTGGCTGATTTCCGAGAAGACTTCTGAATCGATAACAGCCTGCATGTGGTCGGCGTCTCTAAACGTGAAACCCCATGTCAAAATCTGGAAGTCGGGGTCAAGAGAAGCGTACCACGCAAGCACATTGCCGTAGGATTCGACCGAGCCCGCGATCATTTGATCCATGACTTGTGGCCCCGAACCAAGTGAATTACCGGCAATATAGTTAACTGTGATATCGCCGCCCGAACGCTTTTCTAGATCTGCAGCAAAATACTCATTCATGCGGTCGGTTATCGAGCCAATCGCATCAGAGTTTACCAACATCAATGTTTCCGCGTGGGCAGAAACGGTCATTGCCAGCGCGATCGCGCTGCCACATGCAACACGTCGGAACGAGCTTATCATACCCATTTTCATTCTCCTCATTTCCATGGTCTTTCCTCGTTTCGAGCTTCGGCTGAATTTTCGAGCGACCAATCATTATCCGATCCTAGTTCAGCACTTTTTGGAAATTAATTTATTTTACTTATTATTTAGATGTGCTGAAAAATATCCGCCTGCCAATGCAGAAACACAACCGCCATGGCCAATCGTTTCAACCAAGCTCTAGAGGCATGGAACCATTCGCGCTGTGACCGACTCGACGGCGCGAGCGACACGCAACATTGTCCGTTCTTCAAATCGGCGCACAATGAACTGTATTCCCGTCGGTAATCCCCCTTCGGTGCGACCAGAAGGCACTGAAATTGCAGCCATATTTAAGTAGTTTGCCATCCGCGTGTAAGGTGTCGCCGGGATGCTGACGTCGACGTTCACCACCGGAATCGCGGGCATCGAGCATGTTGGCGTCGCAAGCACATCGACCCCGTCCATCGCGACACTCATTTCCTTCTGAGCAGCGCTGCGATTCTGCAGGCATTGGGCGAACGCGCTCTGCGGCACAGCCATGGTAGCCAAAATCCTATCTCGCAGAGACGGTTGAATTGGACTGCTTTCCGGCAAAGCCAGATGCTGAAAGTTTGAGCAGATTTCGAAGTCTATGATGTTGAGCGTGTCCTCTAGATAGTCATCTATCGGACGCGGGAATTGGAATTCGGTGATGATCGCCCCGAGCCGTTCCAATCGGTTCAACATCACTTCGTAGTTTTGGACAACTTCCTCATCTGAGCGGTGAAGCTCTGGTCCCACCAGGCGCCCGATACACAACCCTTCGATTTCATCCTCGATGTCCCCCAAGGGATTAATCGTCGGGGTCTCAGTGGTCGCCTTGTCCGCTGGGTCATGCCCGATCAACGCGTCCAGCAACAGCGCCGTGTCCGCGATCGACCGTGTAAGTAGCCCCGGTGAATCAAGAGTGGGGCTTAGGGGAACCATTCCGCTGCGGCCAATCAAACCAAAAGAAGGTTTCACCCCGATGCAGCCGCAATAGGCCGCCGGAACCCGGCAAGATCCGCCTGTATCCGATCCAAGCGCCGCGGGAACCATACCAGAGGCGACCGCGACGGCCGAGCCGCTGCTGGACCCGCCCGGCACGCGCTGGGTGTTCAAATCCCATGGGTTCCAGGGCGTGCCTGTGATCTCATTGACCCCCCACCCCCCATAGGCGAATTCGGTTGTCTGCGTTTTGCCCAGCACGATCATTCCCGCCTGTTCAATGCGCTGCACCGCCCACGCACTTTCCGCGTCAGCGTCAATTGCGTGGGCACGCGACCCGGCCTGCGTTGGGTAACCTGCGCAGTGAAAGATGTCTTTGACCGCAATCGGCAGACCATGGAGGGGGCCACGTACATGACCTGACTGGCGCTCTTTGTCCAATGCGACAGCCGCCAGACGGGCATCGTGCGCAAACACCCGCACTAAAGCGTTGAGCTTGCCGTTCAAGCGTTCAACACGGTTCAGATAGAACTCAACAAGATCTTGCGAGGAAACGGTACCCTTCGCCAAAAGCGCTGATAGTTCGGCAAGAGTTGCCGAGACGTAGTCCGCATCTGTCTTGATCGTCATCTTGTATTTCCGAGGCTTGGCAGTCGGCGACATGGGCCCGTCCCGCTCTGCGATGTGCCTGACTGTACCGATACGTTCTATGCTCGTAAAATTAGCCGATCAAAACGTTTCTTTGTGTTTTTTAATAAGACAACGCGCTCTATTCCTGCGCACCCGACTTAAGCCGAACGATCAGAGACCATGCGCACAAGCGCACGGTAAAATGCCCCTGCCGCCGGTGTCAGAGACCGGTCTTTCAGTGTCAGAGTGCCAACTTTTCGCGTCACTATCGGTTTGGCCAATTCGATAATTTTTATGTGTCCATGTTCCGGGCACGCCGACCTTGGCAGCGCTGAGACGCCAAGCCCGCGCTCCACCAATCCCCAAACTGTACCAAGCTGTGAAAACTCGTGCACGATGTTTGGAAGGTTGCCCGTCTCTTCCAAGACAGACGTCAGTTGTTGACCGATATTGGTCTCTTGCCCAAGCGCGATGTAGTCGTATCCTGACACCTCGGCCCAGGTTACCTTCTTTTTCATGGCCAGCGGGTGATCTGCAGGGCAAGCCAGGAAATATGGCTCATCAAATAGAGGAGTGAACGCCAGTGTCGGACTGCGGATCGGACCGCCGGCGATGCCAAAATCCGCAGCGCGTTCCAGGACACGCTTTTCAACGCCAGACCCGGTATCGTCCCGGATCGAAACCCGGAGCCCAGGGTTTTCTTTCTCAAAAACTTCAATTGCTGGCGAAAGCAAACCAATCGCAACAGAGGCTAGACAAGCAACCCGCACATGTCCTTTGCTTAGATTCCCATGGCTTTGAATTTCGGCATAAGTCTCCTCCATTTCTTCCAACCAACGCTCCATACGGGGATAGAGCTGCTCGCCAAGCGATGTTAGCGCCATGCTTCGGGTCGTCCGATCAATCAATTTCACTTGCAGGATATCTTCAAGCTGGCTGATGTTATGGCTCAGCGCTGATTGGGAAATGCACAATTCGTCTGCTGCTTGCCCAAAACTGCGCAGCCTTGCGACAGCCGCAAAAGCGCGCATGTGACGTATGGTTGGATAGTTAAGCATTGCCGCACAATCAATCAAAATAATTAATTTCAGTAAAGCTACTTTCTGCGTTTTAGGTAGCGTCATGTTAGTTATCAGAAACGCAGATCTATACGCCCCGCACCATGTCGGCCTTCGAGACATCCTGATCTCGGGTCAACGCGTGGTCGCGATCGCCGAACCCGGTTTGAACGCGGGAGACCTTGAGCTTCAGGAATATGACGCGGATGGCCGCGTCGTTTCCCCTGGATTTGTCGACAACCACGTCCACGTTTTGGGCGGCGGTGGCGGACTTGGCTACCAATCCCGCGCTCCGGAATTGCAGCTTAGCCAGTTCACCCGGGTCGGTACGACGACGATGATCGGCCTTATCGGCTATGATCAAACGACGAAACTGATGCCGGCGCTTGTGGGCAAGGCCAAGGGCCTGACCAACGAGGGCATGACCGGCTATGCCCTGTCCGGCGCCACCTTGCGCCACCCCGTGCCGACACTGACCGGCGATGTCTGCGACGACATCGCCTTCACCCAGGAAATCATTGGCGTCGGAGAAATCTCAATTTCCGAGCTTGGCTATGGCTATGACAGCCTTGGCCCCGGCGCACAGTATATTGCTGAAACGCTCGTGCAGGCCCTGCTTGTCGGGCGTATGGCGGGCAAGGGTGGAGTGCTCTGCATGCAAGTCCCTCCCTACTTCGGGCAGTGCCTCCGTCCCCTTTTCTATATGGTTGACAAATCCGGCCTGCCGATCACCCAGATGGTGCCAAGCCACGTCAACCAGACCGACCGCTACATGGAGGACGCGGCACTCTGGGGCAAGCGCGGCGGCTGGGTAGACATCGGCGCCAATTATCGCCCGGACAATCACTATGAGCGGTCCACCGACCCGGCTGACGCCGTGACAAAGCTCCTGGAAGACGGTGTGCCTGCCAATCAGATCCTGATCAGCTCCGACGGCAACGGCGCCCCGCCCAAGGAGGAAAAGGGCGAGGCCGTGCCGACACGCGCGAACTACATGCCTGTTTCCAGCCTGCACATGATCTGGCGGCGCCTTATCCTCGAGGGCCGCGCCGATGTGGAAACCGCGCTGTCAATGGTGTCGCAGAATGTGGCAAAGGCCTATCACCTGAAACAGAAGGGCGAGATCGGCGTTGGCCTTGATGCCGATCTGGTCGTCTTCGACGCGGATTGGCAGGTTGACACAGTGATTGCCCGTGGTCAGGTGATGGTAGAGGACCGCGCCATCAAGGTGCGCGGCATGTTCGAAAAGATCATCCTAGACGGCCTTGCGTAGGCAAAGCAGCGCGGAGCGCGCGATTCGAAGGCATCTGCAATGAAACTGAAAGATCTGTTGGTTGACCCGGGCAAGCTGGAACCGAATGGCGCAACAAACAGGTTTGAGTTCGCGACCTGCGGATTGCAACGGCCAGGTTCTGCGGCGCAGCGGCCGCCACATAGGGACGGCCGCCCATTCGCAGTGATCGGAGTTGGCCGGCCTCAGTCGCCGTAGTTGATTTCTATCATCCGATGGCCGCGCATTTCCGGAACCGTGATGCTCACCCGGCGCCCGTCCTGGGCAAAATCGAGCGGCGTGTTTTCCGGCACCAGCCGCACCGACCTGACCGGGCCCTGCCCCGCAACGGCCACGTCGACATTGTTGAGCGTGATCAGGTCCTGCACCGGCTCGACATTGTTGCCGCGCAAATTGCCGCGCAGCGCCGGCACGGCATGAAGCAGGTGGACGACGTCGCGGTTCTCGCGCTGCTGGTGGCGCACGGTGACCCGGCCGGCGCGCGGCAGCGAGGTGGTGATCATCTTGTCTTCGCCGAGCGCGATCCGGATGAGGTTTTCGGCCATCTCCAGCATCGTCACGGCGCCGACCTTGCGGTAGGCCGTGAAGATCGGGGTGGCGAGATAGGTGAAGGCGCCCTTGCGCACGCCAGCCGCGTAGCCGGAGGGCTCCGGGCGGCTCGGTGCATTCACATGTCCGGAAAATTGCCGCGGCGTGCGGTCGAAATAAGGATCGTACACATCGCCGAGGCTTTCGCCGTCCGCCACCACGATGCGTTGCGACGGTACATACATGAAGAGAGGGTCGTCGATGTTGTGCGGTCGCAATGCCTCGATGGCGAGCAGGTAGTCTCCCCCCGCCATTTCTGACGTGCCCTTCCACTCGGCGCCGAGGTCCCACAGGAAGCCGTTTTCGTCCAGACCGCTCCTTCCCGTCAGCAGGACCCGTCCTCCCCGACCGACGAAATCGTCGATCCTGGTTTTCAGCCCCGGCGTGACCGCGATCTCGTCGGGCAGAATAAGCAACTGGTACTGCGAGAAATCGCTCTCCAGATCAACGACGTCGAACGTGAACTGACCTTCGAGAAGGATGCGGACGGCGCCCTCGTCGACGAGATTTTCAGTATCGGGCCGTTCACCGAGCGCCTGCGGCCGGGTCGATTCGACGCTCAGCAGCGCGATCTCGGCACGGTTCACCGAGCCGACGGCCCAGGGTTCGCGTTCCTCCACCCACCGGTAGGCAGGTGCGATCACACCCATGGTGGACCGGTCGATGGAGCCGGTCGGATGCAGGTGGTCGCCGATATTGCAGCGTGCGCCGTGCGCCAGCATGGCACCGCATTCGTATAGCAGCGCTTCGGGCTTCTTGTAGCCGCCCACCTCGCCCCAGGACGAGTGGAACTTGCCCGTCATGCCCAGGAAGTGCATGCCCATCTGATCGGCATAGCGGGCGCTCAGCGGGAAATGGTCGTAGCCCCAGCCGGCCGTCGGCAACGATTCGAGCTCCAGATGGCTGAAGTGATCGCGATAGTGGCCGCGGAAGCCGCGGCGTATGTGGCTCTCGTTGAAAAAGATCGGGCAATCCGGATCGTTGCGCTGGGCCGTTTCGGTGATCCGGTCGAAAAAATGCTCGACGATGTGGTTGTTGAAGGTTTTCCGGTCCTGCTCGTCGGTCCAGTCGAGCCCCATGGCATCCATCCGGGTGCGTGCGGCGACGGAAACGGAGACCGGCTGCCAGCAGATATCGATCCACAGGCCGTCACCGTGCGGGTAGCGCTGCATGACCTCTTCGACCTGATCGCACAGATAATCGAGATAGGGCGAGGCATAGTCCATATAGGCCCATCCGGCGGCATTCGGATGGGTCCTGTGCCGGGGCAGGGTGCCGTCGGGGCGAACGATCCGCCATTCCGGATGCCGGGTGGCGGCGGCTTCGTCCCAGGTGGCGGACACATAGATCGGCGTCTTGATGCCGACCGCCTGCAGCGCCTCGATCTGACGTCCGAGCAGGTCGAACTCCAGGTGCGGATGCATCACGCCGACCCGGGTCGGGTGATAGGAATAGCCGTGGTGGCATTTGGAAAACAGATTCACGCTGTCGACATGGGCGGCCTTGAACGCCGCGGCAAAGGCGCCTGCGTCGAAGCGGCTGCCGATGCCGGGTATTTCGCCGGAGGTGTGGAAGTCGAGGTGAACTTGACGATATCGCATGGAGGATCCTTTGAAACGCAGGCTTCATGAGTGACGGGAGTGTTGCGGAAAGCAGATCGTCTCGTCGTTTCCGTCGAAGACGAAGAACGATGTCGGGCTGACACCGAAAGCGAAGCGGTCGCCATGGCGGCCGGCAAGCTGGCTGGATTGCTGGATGGCGATGTAGCCGTCCTGGGATTCGGAATCGAAACTGCTGTGCCGCTGACAGTCGAGATAGATCAGGCTTTCGCGTCCGAGGTTCTCGACGACCGCGGCGGTTCCGGGAAAACCGAGCCGGCCTTCCCCATGGTCGACGAACGCTTCCGGCCGGATGCCGATGGTGACGGGGTCGCCGCTCGCCGGCGCCACGGCTCCGGCGCAGAGCGGCACCTCGAATTTTTCGTCCGAGCCGTCGATTTCGAGGGCGACCGTCGTGCGGTCGGCGCCGCAGGTCCTGGCCCGCAGAAAGTTCATGCGCGGCGAGCCGAGAAATCCGGCGACGAACCGGTTGGCGGGCCGGTTGTAGAGCTCGAGCGGCGTGCCGATCTGGTCGATTCGTCCCTCGTTCATCACCACGATCCGGTCGGCCATCGTCATGGCTTCCGTCTGGTCGTGGGTGACGTAGATCATGGTCGCCTGAAGTTCGGCGTGGAGCCGCCCCAGTTCGATCCGCATCTGCGACCGCAAGGCGGCATCGAGGTTGGAAAGCGGCTCGTCGAACAGGAACACGTCCGGCGACCGGGTGATTGCCCGGCCGATGGCGACGCGCTGCTTCTGGCCGCCGGACAGCGCCTTCGGTTTTCGGGCGAGCTGCGGGGCGATGCGCAGGATATCGGCGGCCCGGTCCACCGCTGCTTCGATCCGCTGCTTGGCGCGGCCGGCGATCTTCAGGGCGAAACCCATATTGTCGGCGACGGTCATGTGCGGATAGAGCGCATAGTTCTGGAAGACCATGGCAACGCCCCGTTCCGACGGTTCGGCCTTCGAGACATCGCGCCCGTTGATCAGCAGTTCGCCCGAAGTGATCGCTTCAAGCCCGGCGATGGAGCGCAGCAGGGTGGACTTGCCGCAGCCGGACGGCCCGACCATGACCACGAACTCGCCCTGATCCACCGAGAAGCTGATGCCTTTCAGCGCCTCGAAAGCCTCATAATTCTTGACGATGCGTTTCAGTTCCAGACTGGCCATGGATACGGGTCCTACTTTCCGAGCCCGGCGAGCGAGCGGACAAAATAGCGTTGCGCTGCGATGAAGATCGCCAGCACCGGTACGACGGCGATGGACAGGCCGGCCATGATGGCAGGCCAGTCCGCTGTCCACTCGCCGCGCAGCTGCAAAATGCCGACGGGCAGCGTCTTCAGCGCCGGTTTGGTGAGCATCAGCAGTGCCAGGACGAACTCGTTCCAGATGAACACCGTCTGGAAGATGGCGGCGCTGGCGATGGCCGGCCCGGACAGCGGAACGATGATGCGGAAGAAGATGGCGAACTGGCTGCAACCGTCGAGGCGTGCCGCCTCCTCCAGCTCCTTCGGAAAATCCAGGAAGAAGGCATAGAACAGGATGGTGGTGAAGGGGATGCCGTAGGCGGCGTAGGGCAGGATGATGGCAAGCTGCGAGTTGAGGAATCCGGCGGCCGAGACCATCTGGAGCAGCGGAACCAGCACCGCCTGTACGGGCACCGCGAAGCCAGCGACGATCAGCAGGTAGATGATCTTCATGATCCGGCGTTCGGAACGTGCCAGCGCGTAGGCTGCCATCCCGCTGCACAGCACGATCACCGCCACGGAGACGACCGTGACGATCGCCGAATTGAGCATGAAAACGTCCATGCCGGTGTTCCAGGCGCGGGCGAAACTGTCGAACTCCAGCGAGCTCGGCAATCCGAGCGGATCGAGGAAGATGTCCCGCTTGGTCTTGAAGGCTGCGAGCAGCATCAGCAGAACGGGGATCATCACGAACAGGCTCCACAAGGTCATGAAACCGTAGAGAATGGCGGTCGCCAGCCGGAAGCGCGGACCCATGGTCAGGATCTCCTCATGGCTCTGAGCTGGGCCCAGCCCAGCAGGACCGCGATGATCAGCAACACGACGGAGATGGCGTTGGCGTAGCCCATGTTGCCGAGATTGAAGGCGTGCAGATAGATGTAGGTTCCAAGCACCTGCGTGGCGTTTGCCGGGCCGCCCTGGGTCGTCGCGTAGATCAGGTCAAACACCTTGATGCCGCCGATCGTCGTTATCAGCACGGCGACCAGCAGGACGTTGCGGATGGAAGGCAGCGTGATGTGCCAGAACGCCCGCAACCCGCGGGCGCCGTCGAGGGCCGCAGCCTCGTAGATTTCCCGCGGGATTCCCTGCAGGCCGGCAAGGATCAGCACCATGACGAACCCGGTGTACTGCCAGGCGGCGATCACCAGCAGCACCCAGATGGCGATGTCCGGATCGCCGAGCCAGCCGAGCGCCGGCGGCTTCAGGCCGACCGCCTTGATGAAGGCGGTGAACGCGCCGGTGTTGGGGTCGAGGATCATCAGCCAGATGAGGGCGATGGCAACGGTGGAGATGACCAGCGGAGCGAAGATGATGGTGCGATAGACCGTCGAATAGCGCGGCAGGCCGCGATCGAGGATTGCCGCCAGCACGGTCCCGCCGCCGACCTGGATGACGATGGATCCGACGACGATGATGAGATTGTTGCGCAGGGCGATCCAGAAAACCGGATCCTGAAAGGCGCGGACGTAATTGCTCAGACCGACGAACTTCCAGTTGGTGAACGAGATGCCGATTTCGAACAGCGAGCCGGCAATCGCCATGAGCGCCGGGATGAAGATGAAAATCGTGCACAGCCCCAGCGCCGGAAGCAGCAGGAAAAGCGTGTGCAGCCTGGCGGACAGGAAACGCCCGACCACTTTTTGCCGTGCTCGCGCGGGCGCTATCCAATCGGTCGAAGTGCTGTGCGTTTCCATGCAACCGGACCCGGTTTCGAATTGTAGGCGGACAGGCGTGCCGAGGGCCGGCCGGGCCGCGTTGGCAAAACGCGCCCCGGCCGACCGGGAGGAGCTATTGCGAGTTCATCTTGGCCTTGGCCGCGAGTGCCGTTTCGCGAATGGCGGCGACCGCCTCCTCGGGCGTCTTGGTGCCGTTCAGCACCTCGACGCCGACATCCAGATAGGCGTTGGCGACGCTGGCCTCGAGCAGCACGTCCAGGACGTTGAAGGAGGCCGACAGCGAGGCCATGTCGCTGGCCATCCACTTGAACTGCTCCGAAGCGCCTTCCAGTTCCTGGATCTTGTCGGCATTGGAGGGCAGGGCCGCACGGGCCCGAGCCAGCCCAAGCGCGCTTTCCGGGTTCACCAGGAAGCTTGCCCAGGCGACAGCCTCTTTCGGGTGTTTGGTCTTGGCGGAGATCTGCAGGCCCTGCGGAATCACCATGTTGGTCGTGCCGTCGCTCTTGCCGCCTTCGACGCGGGGGAAGCGGAACATGCCGTAATTGGTGAAGCCGTCATTGTCGAAAGTCGACATGCACCACGATCCGCAAAAGATCAGCGGGGCGATCTCGCTGGAGAACATGGCCCGGGTGGCCTCCGGCGACGTCGCGTTGGGAGCATCCTGGAAGCAGCCGGCCTGCTGTGTCAAGCGACACCTACACTTACGAGTTAAGACGACACCCAGTGTTACGAGGACAGCGCGATTTGGGGGGCGTACGCCCCCCAAATCGCGGCGCCAAAATTTGCCCGTTCAGGCGCTCTCTTTTGTCAGAAGTTCTTCGAGGTCGCGCAGCCGATATGAGCGGCCTTTGATGTTGAGCACATGAGATCGGTGAAGGAGCCGATCGAGGATCGCGGCAGCAAGGACTTCATCGCCGGCGAGCAACTCGGTCCAGTCGCGAATGCTCTTGTTGGTGGTGATGATCATCGCACCCCGAGCGTAGCGATAGCTGACCAGCCGGAAGAAGAGGCCGGCCTCTTCCCGGTTCATCGGATCAAAACCCATTTCATCGATCAGCAGCAGCGAACTGGACATGTATTTCCGGCCCTTTAGCCTTGTAGGCGGCAGAAGCGCGTCCGCCTTGATGGCCGTCAGCAGTTCATCAAAGCGATAGTACTGGACTGAGAAGCCGAGTTGGATCGCCCGGATGCCCAGTCCCACGAGCAAGTGCGACTTCCCGACCCCGGGCGGCCCCTGAAGCAGGACAACCTCGGCATTCCGGATCCAGGCCCCGGTCGCCAAGGTGTCGATGCGGGAACGCTCGATTGCCGGCTGGAAGGCAAAATCAAAGTTTTCCAACGTCTGCCCGGTCGGGATTTTCGACGTCTTCATCATCGTCTTGATGCGCCGTTCTTCGCGGCCGGCACGCTCAATATCGAGAATCCGTTCAAGTAACTGGTGAGCGGACATCTCGGTGCTGACGGCCTCCGACAGCAAAGTGTCCAGCGCCTCGGATGCGTAGCCAAGGCCGAGTGCGTCCAGCTTCTCGCGGGTTACGTCAATATCCAGTTTTATGCTCCGAGACGTCATCGGGCCACCTCCGCCAGACGGGCGTAGATGTCGATCGAGCGCTGCTGAACATTGCTGGCCGCCAGCGCCTGAAGGCCTCGCCCCATCTTGCCAAGCGGCATCGGCGCGCGGACACGATCGGTGTCATCACCATCGAAGTGTGCATCGTCACACACGATCAGCCGCTCGGTGCGGCGCGGATGCATGGCGATCACTTCGGCATTCTTGAGGATCTGCACGTGCCCGGCCAGACCGCGCACCTCCACGTCCTGGCCGACGAAACGGAACGGCACGCTGTATTGTCGGCCTTCGAAGCTGACGAGGCAGTCAATTCCGACGGGCCTGCGCACGACGATGTCGAACGGTTCCGGCAGCGTCTCGGGCAATGGCGTCAGAAGACGACGCTCCTGTTCCCACGCTTCGGCGACACTGGTGCCGGTCGCCGGGCACCGCAGGCGGCCGGCACGCTCTTCAAGCCGCGCATCGGTCACGGCCTGCAGCTGTTCCAGGCTGTCAAAGGCCTCCTTGCTAGGATCAACCGTCTCACGAAGGTCGCGCACATGTCTCTCGACTTTACCCTTTCCCTCCGGATGCCGAGGTTGGCAGGCGTCGACATGGAAGTTCAGTTGCGCTGCAAAGCGCCGATACGTCTCGTTGATGACGCCCCAGGCGCCGGCCCCCTTGGAGATCGCCGTCTTCACGTTGTCGATGCGCAGAACCGCGACTGAACCGCCCAAGCGACGCAAACACGCCGTATTGCAAGACTGCCAGGACAACATGTCCTTCGAACGAGACCAGACAACCGCCCGTTTGCGGCTCCAAGAAAGCGTCACGATCAAGGCAGAAAGATCGACAACCTCGTCGCCAAGAACCACGCCGGGAAACTCCGCCCAGTCCACCTGGGCCTGTGCGCCGGCCGGCGTCTCAACACGACGTCTCGCCCGGACCTTCGGGGCCGGATACGTCGCCTTCCAATATCTCTGAACCGATCGCAGGCTCCCGCCATAACCATGCTCGCGCTGCAGCCACCGATGAAGATCCACCAGGTTTACACGGCCGTCCTCTTGCTGAGAGCGCCAATGCGAGATCGCTTCCGCATAATCGGCGGCCTTGAATGTCTGCTTGGACCTACCATCCAATACGCCCGCCGATCGGCGCTTGTGATGATATCGAACCGTGCCCTCCGTAACCCCGAGAAGCCGCGCCACTGCGCTCTGGGAATGCCCCTGTTTCAACAATACAGCCATGGCTGTCCGTTCCTCTTTTGCGAGAAAGCTCATCGTCTTTTTCCGCCAATTGTTGACGGAAAATCGATGAGCTAAGGCTGTTGCCACCTCGTAAAGGTAGCTGTCGCCTTACGGTCAAAATGAACTGTCGCCCTACATGCTGGAGGTCGAGGACCTTCTGCCAGGCGGTGACGTAGCCGGGATCGGTGAAGAGCTGGTCGTCCGGCGCGGTCAGCGCATAGTCCGCCGCCGTTCCATCGATGCCCATCACGCGCTCGTCGAGCAGGGTGATGAAGTGGTTGAGCTTCCAGCGCTCCGAATTGCCGAGCGGCATGGGAACGATGCGGTCGTCGACCTTGCGGATCGCCTGACACAGGTCGAGCAACTGGCCGAAGGTCTCGGGCGGGCTCAGCTGGTTCTGCGCGAAGAAGTCCTTGTTGTAGTAGAAATATTTGGTGATTGCGTCGGTGGGAATACCGTAGTTCTTGCCGTCGACCATGAAGGAGGCCTGCCAGGAGTCCGACAGCATGTTGCGGAAGCCGCCCTCCTGCTTGCCCAGTTCGCTGATGTCGAGTGCTAGGCCCTCGCGCGCCAGCCGCGCCGCATCCTCGCCCGACCAGTTGAAGAAAACGTCCGGCGGCTCGGAGCCGACGAGTGCCACCTGGATGGCGGTCTTGTAGGCCTCGTTCGGCGTGCTTTCCAAAACGATGTCGACATTCGGGTAGAGCTTCTTGAACGCCTGCTTGCGCTCTTCGATGTATTCCGGGTAGTCCGGATTGGTGAGCGACCACATCTTGAGCGTGATGTTCTCGGCAAGGCCGGTGCCTGCCTGAAGCGCCAGGACGGCGGCGCAAAGACCGAGACATGTGCCGGTCCTGATCAGTGTCTTCAACATCGAGATTTCCTCCCAGTGCACCGCATGCGCGGCGACGTTGCGGCGTCTGTCCTGCCGGAATTTCGGTCGACAAGACACCTGAATGATGTTTATCGAAACCTTTCGATAATTAGCAATCAAACGTCGAACACGATTGCTGTCAAGGCAAAATAATGCTGCATCCGCTAAAGATAGCTGCTCGACGGGTCGGGTGGCCCGGTGATTTGCTTTTTAATTCAAGCCGCTGTATCAAAGGCGATAAATGCCGCAAACCAAGGGAAAACGGCTTGTAATGACGACCATACGGGATGTCGCGAGAATTGCCGGGGTGTCGATTTCGACGGTTTCGCTCGCTCTCAATCAGCGCGATCGGGTCAGCGAAAAAACGTTTCGAAAAGTGATGGAAGCATCGGCCCTAGCGGGATACGCCGCCAATCCGATCGCCCAGAGCCTGAAACTCGGACGCAGTCCGATCATCAGCATGATCGTTTCGGATGTGCGCAACGAATTTGCCGGCAAATTCCTCGGCGAAATCGAAAAGCGCGCCTTCGAGAAGGAGTTCCTGGTCACTCTCTCCGACACCGCCGGCATCGTCAAATACGAGGCCGCCGTTCTCAGCCAGGTGGTCGGCCAGCGGGTCGCCGGCATCATCATCTCGCCGACCCGGGCAACGGCGTCGCTGGTGCCGCAGCTCGACGAAACGTCGATTCCGATCATTCTGATCGACCACAAGCTCAAGGATCTGCAGTGCGACTTCGTCGGCCTCGACAACCGGCTGGCGATCGCCATCCTGGTCCGCCATCTGGTGGGACACGGGCATACCCGCATCGGTTATGTCGGCGGCACGGAAAACCAGTGGGCGGCGGACGAGCGCTTGGCCGGCTTCCTGGAGGCGCTTGCGGCAGCCGGATTGCCCGTCGACGAAAGCCTTGTCGTGAGCGGTAGTTTCGTGCGCACCGGCGGCTATCAGGCGGCAACCAAACTGCTTGTTGGCAAGGACCGCCCGACGGCCATCCTGGCGGCGAACCACGAGATGATGCTGGGAGTTCTTCAGGCGTCCCGCGAACTGGGGTTCCCTTGTCCGCAAGACCTGTCCATATGCTGCGTCGACGGCGTTCCGTGGGGCGATGTGCTGACCCCGCAAATCACCCATGTCGCACAGCCGATCGAGGCGATGGCTGCGCAGGTCAGCGATTGGCTGCTCGAGCGCGTCGAAAACAAGGACACATCGATTCCGCCGCGCGAAAAGCTGTTCGCGCACGAATTCGTCGCCGGCGGGTCCTGTGCCCCGCCGAGGTGATCGGCGCCCGGACCAGGGTCTTCCTTGGAACACTGCTTGTTGGTCAGGCTGTCAGCCCAGCAGCGAATCCAGGTCGACCGCAGCGGCGAATTCCTTCGCCGTCATGAGCCGGGCTTCCAGCACGACATCGCAGATCGTCCGTCCGGATTCGTGTGCTTCCCGGGCGACTTTGGCGGCTTTCTCGTATCCGAGCTTCGGCACGAGCGCCGTGGCGAGAACGAGGCTGCCGCGCAGCAGGCGTTCGCATCGCTTCTCGTCGGCACCGATGCCGACCACGCAGCGGTCCGTCAGGACGCCCATGGCGTTCGCCAGGATGCGGATCGATTCGAGCAGATTGAAAGCGATGACCGGCTCCATGGCGTTGAGCTGGAGCTGACCGTTTTCGGCCGCCATCGTGATGGTGATGTCGTTGCCGACGACCTGGTAGGCAACCTGGTTGACGACCTCGGGAATGACCGGATTGATTTTGCCCGGCATGATGGAGGACCCCGCCTGAACCGGCGGAAGCGTGATTTCACCGAAGCCGGCGCGCGGGCCGCTGCCGAGCAGCCGCAGATCGCTGCTGATCTTGGAGATCTTGACGGCAACGCGCCTTAGCAGCCCGGAAAACGAAACAAAGGCGCCCATATCGGAAGAGGCGTCGACCAGATCGGCCGCCCCGACCAGGTCGAGGCCCGAGATCTCGGAAAGGTGCCGGACCGCCTTTTCGGCATAACCTTTCGGAGCGTTGATGCCGGTGCCGACCGCCGTGCCTCCGAGATTGACTGTTTTGAGGATGCGCGACAACTCCTCCAGCCGACCGATATCCTCCGCGATCGTGGATGCGAAGGATGCGAATTCGTGGCCCAGCGTGATCGGCACCGCGTCCTGCAGTTGGGTCCTGCCGACCTTGACGATGGGGGCGAATTCCCGCGACTTCGCCAGAAAAGCCTCGCCCAGCCGCTTCTGTTCGGCGATGAGCGTTCGGCTCTTGAAGATGACCGCCAGTCGTATGGCCGTCGGATAGGCATCGTTGGTGGACTGAGACAGGTTCACATGATCGTTGGGATGCAGATGGCCGTAATCGCCCCTCCGGTGTCCCAACTCCTCGAGCGCCAGGTTCGCGATGACCTCGTTGGCATTCATGTTGGTCGAGGTTCCCGCACCTCCCTGGATCATGTCGACAACGAACTGGTCGTGTCGCTCACCGGCGATGATCTTTCTGCAGGCAAGTTCGATCGCCTTTGCCCGGGTCTCATCGAGGGCCCCGAGGTCCCTGTTGGCGAGCGCCGCGGCAAGTTTGACCATGGCCAGCGACCTGACCAGATCCGGAAAGTGGGCGAGGCGAACGCCGGTTATCGGGAAGTTGTCAACGGCCCGCGCGGTGTGGATGCCGAAGTAGAAGCGATCGTCGATCTCCCGATCGCCGATGAGGTCGTGTTCGATGCGGTGGGAGGCCATTGGACGGTCCTGACAGGTTCAGTCGGAGGCAAGCCGACGCTTCATTTCCCGGATTCGGCAATGGCCAGGGCGACATCGTTCAGGGCGCGGATCTGCAGCTCGCTGCTGCGGTCGCTGGCGGCGCTTTCGAGCGTTTCGACGAAACCGCTGAAGCGATCGAACTCGCGGCCCGCGGTCTGGCTCAGCAATGGCTGGTCTTCATAGGTGTCGATGAACTGGTCGGCGGCCACCGCCAGGAGAAAATTGAAAACGGCCAGATCGGGATTGCGCCGGATGTTTTCGCGCGCCTGGCGGGAGCAGTCCAGATAGGCGCGAACGCCTTTGCCGTTCCTTTCGACGATATCTTCAAGGTCGAGTATTTTCATGGCCTTACTCCTTTATCGCCAGAGCCGGTATTTCGGTCGCCCCGCCATTGTTTCCGGACCAGGTCAGCGGGTCGTCCAGGAAGGCTTCCACCTCGCTCAGGGTCTGCGGGTCGAAGTAGCCCTGGTCCTTGCATACGGCCAGAACGTCCCGCCAGGTCGCCAGGTAGTGGAGGCGCAGTCCGATCTTGTCGAGCACCTCGTGCGTCTGCGGGAAGATGTCGTAGAAGAAGACCACGATGGTATCGGAGATTTCGGCGCCGGCCCGGCGCAGCGCCTCGCAAAAGTTGATCTTGCTGCCGCCGTCGGTCGTCAGGTCCTCCACCAGGAGCACTCTCTGCCCTTCGAGAATCTCGCCCTCGATTTGTGCGTCGCGGCCGAAGCCCTTCGGTTTCTTGCGCACATACTGCATCGGCAGGTTGAGGTTGTGCGCGAGCCATGCGGCGAATGGAATGCCGGCCGTCTCGCCGCCGGCGACCGTGTCGAACTGCTCGAAGCCGACCTCGCGCAATACGACCGATGCGGCGAAATCCATCAACGTGGTTCTGATCCGCGGATAGGAGATCAGTTTCCGGCAGTCGATGTAGACGGGGCTGGCCAGCCCCGACGTGAACATGAACGGCT
This sequence comes from Rhizobiaceae bacterium, assembly GCA_963921345.3. Taxonomy (GTDB): domain Bacteria; phylum Pseudomonadota; class Alphaproteobacteria; order Rhizobiales; family Rhizobiaceae; genus Hoeflea_A. Next base: position 422,776 of record CAWUFE020000001.1, read on the forward strand.
TGTCGGCGCGAAAATGAACCGCATTGATCTCCAGCAGCATTTTCGCCGTCATCTCGGATATCAAGGCTCTGTCGGGGAACGAACTGGCGGGCATGGTCACGTCCTTTGATGGGATGCCGTTGGCACGGCAATATTGTCGGAATCGATTGCCTGATGGCGCCAAAACAGAGGAAAACCCGGATCGAAAACGGTGATCCGATCGCTGCCGGCGGCAATGCTTTGCGGCAGCTCGATCGGTTCGGTCCCCTTGAACAGCCGGATTCTGTCCTCGTTGGGTTCCATGCCGTAGAAAATCGGGCCGTTGAGGGAGGCGAAGCGCTCCAACCGGTCCAGGGCGTTTTCCTGTTCGAAGACGTGAGCCAGACAGCCGATCGTATTGATCGAGGTGAACATGCCGGCACAACCGCAGGCGCTTAGCTTGGCGGTATCGGGATGGGGAGCCGAATCGGTTCCGAGAAAGAAGCGACGGTGACCGGATGTCGCTGCCGATCGCAGGGCGAGACGATGTCTCTCCCGTTTGGCGACCGGCAGGCAATAATAGTGAGGTCGGATCCCACCGGCCAGATAGGCGTTTCGGTTGATGATCAGATGATGGGTGGTGATGGTCGCCGCCGTGCGATCCGACGCGGATTTCACATAGTCGACACCGTCCTGCGTGGTGACGTGCTCCATCACGATGCGAAGGGCCGGGAAGCGGACGCGGATCGGCTCCAGAACCCGGTCGATGAACGCCGCCTCGCGGTCGAATATGTCGATCCCGGGGTCGGTCACTTCGCCATGCACCAGCAGCGGCAGATCGATTTCGGCCATGCGCTCCAGCACCGGATAGACCGCTTCGATGCGGCGAACGCCGCTTTCGGAATTCGTCGTGGCTCCGGCCGGATAGAGTTTGACCGCCTTGACCAGGCCTTCCCGCACGCCCGCTTCGACATCGTCGGGTTCGGTATTCTCGGTCAGGTAGAGGGTCATCAGCGGCTCGAAGCGGCTGCCGTTGGGGAGAGCCGCCAGAATGCGCTGCCGGTAAGCGGCCGCGTCGTATCGGGTGACGACCGGCGGAACCAGGTTCGGCATCACGATGGCGCGGGCAAAGTTCGTACTGGAGTGTTCGACGACGGCGCGCAGGATTTCATCGTCCCGAAGGTGCAAATGCCAGTCATCCGGCCTGCGTATCACCAGATCCGTCGTGCTCATCTGGAACGCCCGATCAGATATTCGAAGATAATGTCGGTGCCGTGGATGAAGTCGCCGATATCCATCGCCTCGTGCGGATTGTGCGATCCGTTTCGATTGCGGACAAAAATCATCCCGGTGGGGATGCCGGCATTGGCGAAAACGGCGGCGTCATGACCCCCGCCGGAGGGCATGACAAACGGCTCCAGGCCCAAACTCTCCATTGCCCGTTTCATCGCAACGAGAATGGTGCCGTCGCACAGGGCCGGCGGCGTATGAATTTCCTCGTCGAAATCGAACCGGACCTTTCGGGTGCGTTCGACGGTTGCGATCTCCTGCAAAACCAGCGCGCGCATCCCGTCGAGGGCCTGGGCGCTCTGGCTTCGGACATCGAGGCTGAAATCGACAAGGTCGGGTATCCGCGACATTGCGTGTTTTTCGACATCGGTTGCGACCGTTCCGCAGGTCAGCACCAGATCTTCGCCCTTTTGCAGAATCGTCAGCCAGCTGTCGTCCAGGCGCGACAACAGGTCTGCCATGGCCAAGACCGGATCCTTGCGGTAGGCGCGCGGGACGGCGCCGGAGTGGCCGGCTTCGCCGATGCAGCGGATTTTCCTGTGCCGGATGTTTCCCCGTATCCCGGAGACTGCCGCCGCCGGCAGTTTCTTTTCGATCAGCAGGGGGCCTTGCTCGATGTGGAGTTCCAGGTATCCGACGATGGATTTCGGGTCCATCAGCGGCTGTTGCGCCCGAACGCGGGCCGTATCGACGCCGACTGCCCCCATATGGTGCTCGAGGCTCTTCCCGTCGCCCTTGTGGGTGGCGTCGAGCTCGTTGCCCTGCAGCTTGCCGAGAAGCGACTTCGAAGCGATGTAGCAGGGACCGAACCAGGCGCTTTCCTCGCCGCGCAATGCGATCACCTTGACCGGCAATGCAAATACTGATTTTTCGCGAACCGCCCGAACCAGGCAGACAACTCCCGCTATCACGCCCGCCAGGCCGTCATAATTCCCGCCTCTCGGAACGCTGTCGACATGAGAGCCGACCAGCATGAAACGATCGGCATCGGCATCCTGCGGCAGAGAAATCACCAGGTTGCGACCCGCGTCGTAGCGAGCGGCCAGGCCCTGGCTCAGAGCAAAGCTCTCCAGATGGGCCAGCGTTCCGGTTTCGACGTCCGAATAGGCGGGTCGGCTGACCCCTTCCGTGTCGGCCGACAGCAATGCGATGTCGGCGAACAGGTCCGCGGCGACAGTTTCGACGCCGCTTTGCGAACCATGGGGGCCTTGTACCGTCGCGGAGGTCACGGCGCCGCTTCCATGAAAACCACGCCGTCGGCGGCTTCCTCGTCGCGCACGGTTCCCACCAGGTCGCGAACGCCGGAAAGACCCTCCGCTTCCAGATAGTCCGACAGGCCGGCGATCAGATGCACCATCGCCCGCGGACTGATGAATGTCGCGGTACCGACCTGCACCGCGGTAGCGCCTGCGATCAGATATTCGACGATGTCGTCGACGGTGGTTATTCCGCCGCACCCGATGATCGGAATGTCGACCGATTTCGCGCACTGATAGGCCATCCTCAGCGCGATCGGCTTGAGTGCCGGACCGGAAAGGCCGCCCATCAGATTGCCGAGCTTCGGTTTCTTCGACCGGATATCGATGGCCATCGCGAGAAGCGTGTTGGAGACGACCAGCGCATCCGCGCCGCACTCTTCCGCGGCCTTGGCGACTTCGGTCGTTTCACCCGTGTTGGGAGTCAGTTTCGCCCAAAGCGGCAGGTGCGTGGCATCGCGGAGCTTTCGCATGACCTTTTCGGTCGTCGACGGCCGGATCGCGAAGGCCTTGCCGTCCTCCTCGATATTCGGACAGGAGATGTTGACCTCGATGGCGCTGACGCCGGGAACGGAGACTTCCTCGCACAGCCGCGCGAACTGGTCGGCGCTTCCGGCCGAAATGCTGACGACGAGCGGAGCCTGGTAGGCCGCATAGAACGGAATGACGTTTTCCCTGAAGGCATCGACGCCCTTGCTCGGAATACCGATCGAGTTGAGCATCGATCCGCGCACTTCGCAGACGCGGGGCGTCGGGTTTCCGCCGCGCTTTTCGCGGGTGATCGTCTTGGTCACATGGGCGCCGAGAACGTCGAGATCGAAGACTTTCGCCAGGTCCTCGGAAAACGTGCCGGACGCCGGCATGATCGGGTTCTTCAGCGTCAGCGAGCCGATCTTTGTCGCGAGATCTACCATCCCATCGTCTCCTGGAGATCGAAAACCGGGCCTTCGCGGCAAACCCGCTCGTGGACGATCTCGCCCTGCCTGCGGAAGGAGCGAACGCAGCACTGGCACATGCCGATGCCGCAGGCCATTTGCTGTTCCAGCGCGATCTCGCCGGGTATGCCGTGCTTCAGGCCGATCGCCTGGAGAAGCTTGAGCAGCCGATTGGAGCCGCAGGTGTAGAAGGCGTCGACGCCTTCGGTCCGGATTCGCTCCTCGATCAGCTCGCGAAGGTTGTCGACATCGGACGTCCTTTCGCTGTCGGTCACGGTGATGACGTTGGCGCCAAGCGAGCGAAAGTGATCGATGGACATGAGGACGTCGGGCGAGCGGGCGCTGCAGATCGCGGTGAGGCGGCGTCCCAAGCGCTGCGCTTCCTGGGCGAGCGGCGCCAGGGTCGCCAGACCGACGCCGCGCGCCACCAGCAGAAGGTTGTGCCAGTCGGGCCTGATGCTGAACCCGCGGCCCAACGGTCCCAGAACGTCGAAGCCGTCGCCTGCACCCAACCGGGCGATTGCCGCCGTTCCCTCACCGGCGACCTTGTAGAGAAAGTGCAGTTCCCCGCGCTCCGGGTAATAGCCGTAGATGCTCATGGGTCGGCGCAGATAGGGCTGCAGGCCATGATGAACGGGACACAGAAGATGGAAGAACTGGCCTGGCTCGCAATCCAGGACATGATGCGGCGCGTCGAGGACGAGCAACCTGTATTCCCCATTCACCGTCGTGTTGCTCTTGACCGCGCATCGGGCTTCGAAGATCCGAGCCCCTTCAAATGCCGGATCGGCCAGGTTTTCCTGGATCGCAAGTGACATTGGCCTGCTCCTTATCCGAAAAAGAGGTTGGGGATGAACAGCGAGATACCCGGCACGTAGGTGACGATCAGCAGGACGGCGATATTGGCGACAACGAACGGCCAGACGCCGCTGATGATGGTCATGACCGGCTTGTCGAGGGTCGACGAGGCGACGAAGATGTCGAGCCCGAAGGGCGGCGTGATCATGCCGAGACTGATGTTCAGCGTGACGATCATGCCGAAATGGATCGGGTCCACTCCGAGAGACGTCGCCACCGGAAACAGCGGAGGCACGAGGATGAGAAGCGCGGAATTCGGATCGATGAACATGCCGGCGATCAGGAAACAGACGTTGACGACCAGAAGGAAGGTGATGGGTCCGGCGTCGATCGCCGTCAGGAACTCGCTGATGTGGGTGGGGACCTGCGCAAGGGTGACGAAGAAAGACAGGACGCCGCCCATTGCCAGCAGGATGAAGATGATGGCGGTGGAAATCGCCGCCCGCTCGGTGATATCGACGAGCTGGGCGAAGGAGAGTTCGCGAAAGACCACCATTTCGACGAAGATCGCGTAAACGACGCTGACGGCGGCCGCTTCCGTCGGCGTGAAGAAACCCGAATATATGCCCCCGAGGATGATCAGCGGCATGCCGAGCGCCCAGACCGCGGCCCTCAGGGCTTCCAGTTTCTGCCTGGCGGTGGTCCGCTCCGACGGCTTGATCCCGCTTCTTCTGGCTTCCCAGATGACCAGGGCGGCAAAGGCCAGGCCCAGAACCAGTCCGACCGCCAGTCCGCCGGCGAACAGCCGGGCGATCGAAGACCCCGTCATCCACCCGTAGATGATGAACGTGATCGACGGCGGGATCAGCAGCGCCGTTTCGGCGCTGGCCACCAGCAGGCCGAGGCTGAAGCGGTCGGAAAAGCCGCTGGCGCGCATCTCCGGATAGACCATGCGACCCATGGCCGCCACCGTCGCCGGCGCCGAACCGGAGACCGAGCCGAAGGCCATCGATCCGCCGATGACCGTGTGTCCCATTCCGCCGGCGGTGTGGCCGATCAGCGCCCGGACAAGGCCGGTCAGCCGCTTGGCGATCTGTCCCGAGCCCATCAGCTGGGCGGCCAGAATGAAAAACGGGATCGCCAGCAGCGTCGTGTGATCGATCCCGCCCAGGGTTTTCTGGATGAAGGCCAGATTCGGCATGCTGCCGTAGAAGATCGTCTTGGTGGCGAGCGCAGGAATTCCCAGTACCAGGAACATCTCGAAGCCCAGCACCAGCAGGAACAGGGCGAGGGCGATGACGAGAAACAGCATCAGACCTGCTCCTTCCCGGATTTCTCCGCCTGGTGGCCGCCCGCGCCGAAGCGGTCGATCACGCCGAAGAAGCTCAGCGCGTAGCGGAGTGCGAGAAGAGCGAAGCCGATGACCGGCGCGGCGTAGATCCAGCCCATCGGAATATCGAGGGTGGGGCTGCGCTGTCCCGTCCGCAGGACGAAGACGATCAGGTTCCAGCCCAGATAGGCCATGTAGGATGCAAACAGGAAACCGGTGATGTCGATCAGTTTCAGGACTGGTATGCGGTAGCGGTCGGGCATCATGTCGCGGACGGTGTCGATGCCGACATGGCGACCGCGCTCAAGAGCAATGCCCAGGGCGACGAACACCAGGAAGATGTTCATCAGCCGCACGGCTTCCTCGATCCAGGCAAACTGACTGGCGAGCGTGCCGCCGATTTCGCGGGTCACGACGTTCAGGAAGAACAGCGCCACCATTGCGAGGAAAACCGTGACGAGAAAGACCCGCTCGAAACGCCTTAAGAGTGACAATGCAGCCATAGCGCCGCTCCGCCCTTGCATGAAGTAGTGAAGAAATGAACGGCGGCGGCGAGTGGGTCGCCGCCGCGAAACGAACGACGAAGCCGGTCAGTTCTGCTTCGAATATTCCTGTTCGTAGAGCCCGATCAGGTCCTCGCCGGATTGGCCGGCCCGCTCGACATAGGCGGCACGCGCCTTGTCATACATCTTCGAGCGAAGCTCCTGCTTTTCCTCCGGCGAAGCAACACGAACGTTGATGCCGCTTTCCTTGATCGTGTCGAGCGCGGCCGTGACGGCTTTCGCCTTGTGGGCGCGAAGATCGGGAATGACTTCCTTGAAGGCTGAGTTGATGACCTCCTGGTACTCGGGCGGCAGGCTCTGCCACCAGATCGGATTGAAGAGGACCACGTCCTCCATCGCCCCGTGTTCGGAGATGACGAGATAATTCTGCACCTCGTGGAACTTCATGCGCTGGATCGTGTCGAGGGGGTTTTCCTGGCCGTCGACAACGCCGGTCTGCAGCGAGGTGTAGAGCTCGCCGAAGGGCAAGGCGATTGCCGAGGCTCCGAGGGCGTCGAACTGCTCGATGAGGATTTTCGAATCCATCACCCGGAATTTCTGGCCGTCGAAGGAGCCGACGTCGTCCAGCGGCTTGCTTGACGTGAAGTTCTTGCGGCCGTTGGGCCACAGCGCCACGCCGACGACGCCCTTCGGGGTGAACGATTCGAGCAGCGCCTTTCCGAAGGGGCCCTCGCGCAGCTTCTGGGCCGCGTCTTCGTCCGCCGGAAGCAGGAAGGGAATGTCCAGCACCGACACGGTCGGATTGAAGCCGCCGAGGAAGGCCGCCGGGGACACGGTGGCTTCGATCACGCCCAGCTGAACCCCTTCGGTCATAACCCGCTGATTGCCCAGCTGTGCCTGCGGGAATATCTGAAATTCGACTGCGCCGTCGGTCCTTTCGGCGACGATGTCGGCGACCTTTTCAAGATGGACGTGACGGGACTGTTGCGGCGACTCCAGATGGCCGATCTTGGCGGTGAATTCGGCGGCAACAGCCGTGTCAAACGGAAACGCCAGCACGGTCGCAACCGCGCCTGCCGCAAAAAGACCTGTTAAAACACCGGGTCGAGTTTTCATTCCATCCTCCCTGGTTGACAATGCGATGTTCGGCGCAGGGTAACCGGCCATTGTCGCATTGTCAAGATAAATCTCATTTTTGAGAATATATATCGAAGATTCGATTATTCGCGATTTGTTGTGATTTCGGAGATGGTGTGCTACGGGATGGAATCATTGCGAAACCCTCACAGGTGCCGGAGTCTTGACGGAGCAAGCGATCTCGATCGAAGAAATCGGACAGCGCCTGAAGGCGTTTCGATTGGGAGCGGGTCTTTCTCCGGAGGAGCTGGCCTTAAGGGCAGGGGTCTCCCGGGCAGCCATCTACCGCTACGAATCCGGGCAGCCGCCGAAGGTGGATACGCTCGGCAAGATTGCCGAACTGCTGGACGTGTCGTTGCCCACATTGCTGGGCGTCGGGGTGGAGTACATTTCATCCGCTGTCAGTTTTTTCGAACGCATGCGGCAGTTGGAAGAGGATGTCGATCAGATCTGCGTGCTGTTCGGTCCGGTTTCGTTCCTTTTGACCACCGACCTTTACGATCGAACCCTGCCCAGCGTGTTGCGGGAGAGCATCCCCGACGATGTGGAGGACCGCGATCAGTCGCTGAAGGAGATCGAGACGCTGCTTGGGATATTGGCGGAACGCAAGGCGATGTTTCGCCGGAGGTCGCCGGGCATAGTCAGCCTGGTTTCCGCCGAGGAGCTCGATCAGTTTCTCCGGCTCGGCTTCATCGGCGCCTACAATCCTCCGGGAGTCGATCTGCAGGACAGGCGCGAAATCGCGCGGGTCGAAATCGAAAACATCGTCAGCATGCTTCGGTCCCACCCCATCGGCGTCCAGATCGGCATCGTGGTCGATTCCATGCCCGGGACCAGTTTTCAGCTTTTCAGGAAGGCCAACAGGACGTCCGTGGCCGTCAGTCCGTTCCGGTTGGGCGTGTTCGCCAATGTGCGCCTCGGCGTCGCCACGATCAGCGGCGCCGCCGATGCGGTCGAATTGTACGCCTCCATGACCGACCAGCTCTGGCGGCGCAGTCTGAAGGGCGAGCAGGCCGCCGATTTCATCGAGCGGAATATCCTGCAGAAGGCTCGTTGAGCGTTGACATCGAGAGGAAGTTTCCCGAAGGCGGGCCATCGCCCGTTCCTGGTGACACGCGGTAATCCCGACAACAGGTTGGGATGTATCGTGTCCTGAAACGAATGCTTCGTTTCGGCCTAACAATCCCGGAGGCCATGCGCCGCCCTTTTTGCGGCAATCATCGCCTCGGTATCGGCCCGGCCCTTGTCAATCGAAACAAATTCGCCGGTTTGCCGCTCCTTGAGCAAATCGCGAAGCGGCCAGTTCAGCCTTTTCAATTTCGGCAAGCGTACTCTGCCGATCCGAAATGGAAACTGAGAATTTGACGGACATCGCCACTGCTCCCCTTCAGAACTTGCAGTTTTTATCGACCAGATCCGTTCCCAGTGAAACAAAGCCCTCAAATCGCCTCGCCGCGCAGCAGACGCGGGCCGGCGGGGCCGGACAGGCCGGCGGCCTGGCGGATGAAGAAGCTCTTGAGCGGCGGCATGCGTTCGACGAGGCCGAGGCCGACGTCGCGCAACGCCCGGATCGGGGCGATGTCGTTGGAGAACAGCCGGTTGAGCACGTCCGTGGTGACGCCCATCTGGAAGGTGTCGAAGCGGCGCCAGACCTGGTAGCGCTCGAGCACCGACAGGTTGCCGATATCGAGACCCAGGCGGTCGGCCTCGACGACGGTTTCGGCGAGTGCCGCGACGTCGCGGAAACCGAGATTGAGGCCCTGGCCGGCGATCGGGTGGATGCCGTGGGCGGCGTCGCCCGCCAGCGCCAGGCGCGGCCGGACGAATTCGCGCGCCAGCGTCAGGCCGAGCGGGAAGGCCTTGCGGCCGCCGACCACCTCCAGCGTGCCGAGCTTGTGGCCGAAGCGGCGCTCCAGTTCAGCTTCGAAGACCAGGTCGTCGGCGGCAACCAGCCGGTCGGCCTCTTCCGAACGTTCGGTCCACACCAGCGACGAACGGTTGCCGGTGAGCGGCAGGATGGCGAACGGGCCGGCCGGCAGAAAATGCTCCTCGGCGCGGCCTTCATGCGGGCGCTCATGGGCCACGGTGGTGACGATGCCGGACTGGCCGTAGGACCAGTGCACCGTCTTGATGCCGGCCATATCGCGCAATTTCGATCGCACGCCGTCGGCGGCAACCAGCAGCCGTGTGCGCAGCGTTCGGCCGTCGCCGAGTGTCACTTCCATCGCCGCATCGACCTCGTGGAAGCCATCGACCGTGACGCCCTGCTCGACCTTGACGTCAAGCGCCTCGGCGCGGGCGCGCAGTGCGCCGACCATCGCGACATTGGGCACCATGTGGGCGAAGGGTTCGCCCGGCGCCACGTCGCCGTCGAAGGTCAGGAACACCGGCCGCACCGGATCGGCGGTGCGCGAATCGGTGACGATCATGTCGGTGATCGGCTGGGCTTCCGGCGCGATCGCCTCCCAGGCCTCCAGCCGCTCCAGCATGCGGCAGGCGCCGGCGGCGATGGCCGAAGCGCGCTCGTCCTTCTTCCAGACATCCTTCGGTGCTGCGTCGACGACGAGGACGTCCAGATGCGGCGCCGCGGCCTTGATTGCGACAGCCGCCGACAGGCCGACATAGCCGCCGCCACCGATCAGAATATCGACCGTCTGTTGCGTCATGGCGATGTGCTCCAGTGGGTTGGCGGTTGCGATCCGCGGACCTGTCTCTATAAGTCCGACTATACAGGTCAGATATGGCCAAAAAAACACCGCCCGGGAGTTTCAAAATGTCGCGTGCAATGGACAACCTTCTGTCGATCCTCGATCTGGAACGGCTGGAGCAGGACCTTTATCGCGGCAACAGCCCGAAACAGGGATGGCAGCGGGTGTTCGGCGGCCAGGTGATCGCCCAGGCGCTGGTTGCGGCGCAGCGCACCATGAGCGACGACCGGCACGTGCATTCGCTGCACGGCTATTTCATGCGGCCCGGCGATCCGGAAGTGCCGATTATCTACGAGGTCGACCGGATCCGCGACGGCCGGAGCTTCAACACCCGTCGGGTGGTGGCGATCCAGCACGGGCGGGCGATCTTTTCGCTGTCGGCTTCCTTCCAGGTGGAAGAGTCGGGGCTCGATCACCAGATCGACATGCCCGACGTGCCGATGCCCGAAAGCCTTATCGGCGAGTCGGACCTGAAGGAGAAATTCCTCAAGAACGCGCCGGAGAACGTGCGTCGATACTGGGAGCGCGAGCGGCCCATCGAAATGCGGCCGATTTCGCTTGAGCATTATATCTCGCGCGAGAAACTGGCGCCGGTGCAGAATATCTGGGTGCGGGCCAACGGCCCGGTGCCGGACGATCGTCGCATCCAGGAAGCGGTGCTTGCCTATCTCTCCGACATGACACTGCTCGATACCTCGCTGTTCGCCCACGGCATGTCGGTGTTTTCCGGCAAGATCCAGGCCGCCAGCCTCGACCATTCCATGTGGTTCCACCGCCCCTACGCCATGGACGACTGGATGCTCTATGCCCAGGACAGCCCCAGCACCAGCGGCGCCCGCGGCCTCAATCGCGGCGGCCTCTACACCCGCGACGGCATGCTGATCGCCTCGGTCGCGCAGGAAGGCCTCATCCGCCAGCGGCGCAAAGATTAAGAAATAGGCATTGTCCACTTTCTGCACACGTATTGTGCAGCAGCGGTGCGGCGCCTGAGCGGAAGGCGCTGATCCTATTCTGATTATCTAATAAAATCAAAAAATTAACCGGTTCCGATTCGAACTGGCACGATCCTTGATTGGTGTTTTGCGGGCCATCGGTCTTCCCGTGGAGGCCGCCGGCCTGGCTATGCGTTGAGCTGCCAACACCGAACGCGTGGTCGCTTTCGTCCGGACCGGGACGGGCGCGGCCACCGAAAACAAGGATGGACCCGCAATGAAAATCGTCACGGCAGTGATCAAGCCGTTCAAACTGGACGAGGTGCGCGAAGCCCTGACCGAATTGGGGATTCAGGGACTGACCGTCACCGAGGTCAAGGGTTATGGCCGACAGAAGGGCCAGACGGAAATCTACCGCGGCACGGAATATGCCGTGGCCTTCCTGCCGAAACTGAAAATCGAAATCGCCGTTGCCGCCGACATGGCTGAACGTACCATCGAAGCCATCGCCGGTGCCGCCAAGACCGGCCAGATCGGCGACGGAAAAATATTCGTCTGTGACCTCGAGCAGGTCATGCGCATTCGCACGGGCGAAACCGGCGCAGACGCGCTCTAGAGTCAACAGGAGAAACCTGAAATGCCTTTCAAATCCCTCACCAAGCCGCTTGCCGCGCTGCTTGTGACCGCGGCACTCGCGCTTCCCGCCGTCGCCCAGGAGGCGACGCCGACTGCGGTGCCGACCCATTCCGTCTTCATCTTCAATTCGCTGCTGTTCCTGATCTCCGGCTTCCTGGTGATGTTCATGGCCGCCGGCTTCGCCATGCTGGAAGCAGGTCTGGTGCGGTCCAAGAACGCCTCCATGCAGCTGACCAAGAACATCTCGCTGTTTTCGCTGGCGGCCATCATGTACTACCTGATCGGCTACAATCTGATGTATCCGCTCGGAAACTGGTCGATCGGTTCGGATGAGACCGGCGGCTACCTGGGCGCCTTCGGCGTTGCCGTTCTCGAAGCGGTCGGCGTGGCGCCCGATGCGACCGACGACCTGACCTACGCGTCCACCGGTTCGGACTATTTCTTCCAGCTGATGTTCTGCGCCACCACCGCGTCGATCGTCTCGGGCACGCTGGCCGAGCGCATGAAGCTGTGGCCGTTCCTGATCTTCACCATCGTGCTGACCGGCATTCTCTATCCGATCCAGGCTTCGTGGAAATGGGGCGGCGGCTTCCTCGACACGCAGCTCGGCTTCCTCGACTTCGCCGGTTCGACGGTGGTGCATTCCGTCGGCGGCTGGGCGGCGCTCACCGGCGCCATCATTCTCGGCGCGCGCAAGGGCAAATACGGCCCGAACGGTGCGATCCATCCCATCCCGGGGTCGAACATGACGCTGGCGACGCTCGGCACCTTCATCCTGTGGCTCGGCTGGTTCGGCTTCAACGGCGGCTCGCAGCTCGCTGCCGGCTCGGTCGGCGACATTGCCGACGTGTCGCGCATCTTCGCCAACACCAATGCCGGTGCCGCCGGCGGCGCGGTCGCGGCGCTGCTGCTCACCCAGATCATCTACAAGAAGGTCGATATCACCATGATCCTCAACGGTGCGCTCGCCGGCCTGGTGTCGATCACCGCCGAACCGCTGACGCCGTCGCTGGGCGCTGCCACCATCATCGGCGCGGTCGGCGGAGTCATCGTGGTCTTCGCCGTGCCGATGCTCGACCGCGTTAAGATCGACGATGTGGTGGGCGCCATTCCGGTCCACCTGTTCGCCGGCATCTGGGGCACCATCGCCGTTGTGTTCACCAATGGCGAGGCAACCATCTTCGGCCAGGTGGCCTCGATCATCATCGTCGGCGTCTTCATGATCGTCACCTCCACCGTCGTCTGGTTGATCCTCAAAGGCACCATGGGCATCCGTGTCGGCGAGGAAGAAGAGCTCGACGGGCTCGACAAGGTCGAGATCGGCATCGAAGCCTATCCCGAGTTCACCAAGGTCTAGACCCTCTTAGACCCTGGCATGGTGGGGCCCGCTGGCGCGGGCCCCTTTTTTCGGCAGCCTGCCCACCAAAGCGGCAAATGATGTCCACTCTGCACAAATTGTGTGCATTTGCCCCTTTGCCCACCCTGTCTGCCTACGAAAAAGGCAGGCCCGTCTGAAGTGGCACGAAAATTGAGTCCTTCCGGCCAGGACGTTTTGAAACGGAGTGGGATTCATGGAACAGCCACAACTTGGCGGGGACGTTTTCTTTGTGCTGATGGGGGCCATCCTGGTCTTCGCCATGCATGGCGGCTTCGCCTTTCTCGAGGTCGGCACGGTACGCCACAAGAGCCAGGTCAACGCCCTGGTCAAGATCCTCGGCGACTTCGCCCTGTCGACCATCAGCTATTTTTTCATCGGTTTCGCCGTCGCCTATGGCGTGACTTTCTTCGTCAGCGCCGCGACGCTGTCGGGCGCCGGCGGCGGCGAGGTGTTCCTGCCGCAGGGCTTCACGCTGGTGAAGTTCTTTTTCCTGACCACCTTTGCGGCGGCGATCCCGGCGATCATCTCCGGCGGCATCGCCGAGCGCATGCGCTTCCAGCCGCAATGCGTGGCGACGGTGGTGATCGTCGCGCTGGTCTATCCGTTCTTCGAGGGCATGGTGTGGAACGGCAATTTCGGCCTGCAGGGAGCGCTCGAGAGCGCCTTCGGCGTGCCGTTCCATGATTTCGCCGGCTCCATCGTCGTGCACGCCGTCGGCGGCTGGATCGCCCTGCCGGCGGTCATCCTGCTCGGCGCGCGGCTCGGCCGCTATACCAAATCCGGCAAGTCGCATCCTTTCGCGCCGTCGTCGATCCCGTGGCTGGCGCTGGGCTCATGGCTGCTGTGCGTCGGCTGGTTCGGCTTCAACGTGATGAGCGCGCAGTCGCTGGAAGGCGTCAGCGGCCTGGTGGCGATCAACTCGCTGATGGCGATGGTCGGCGGCATCGTGGTGGCCCTGCTGGCCGGGCGCAACGACCCCGGGTTCGTGCACAACGGCGCGCTCGCCGGGCTCGTCGCCGTTTGCGCCGGTTCCGACGTGTTCCATCCGATCGGCGCGCTGATCGTCGGTGGCTCCGCCGGCTTCCTGTTCGTCAAGGGCTTCACCTGGTGCCAGGAGAAGCTCAAGGTCGACGACGTGCTCGGTGTCTGGCCGCTGCACGGGCTGTGCGGCCTGTGGGGCGGCATTGCGTGCGGCATCTTCGGGCTTGAAGCGCTGGGCGGCCTCGGCGGCGTTTCCTTCGGCGCCCAGCTGGTCGGCTCGATCCTCGGCGCGGCCTATGCGGCAGTTGCGGGTTTCATCGTTTACGGCGCGCTCGACCGGATCTTCGGCCTGCGCCTGGCGGAGGAAGAGGAACTGCGCGGCGCCGACCTGTCGATCCACAAGATCGGTGCCAATCCGGAAGCCGAGATCCTCTGATCCGCGTCTTCCGCTACACCAGGGCCGCCGCGTGCCCGCGCGGCGGCCTTGCATGGTTAATGCCCCTTTAACTCAACCGCCCGTATGATGGGCCCTCGCGCGGGCCGCCTGTCCGCGCTCTGGGTAGCGATTACGAGTTCGAGGCGTTGCGATGCAAACGGGCAATCCACTGATGTTTGGCGGTCATCTGCTGCTGGGCCTGAGAATTCCGGATTTTCTCAAGCGGCCCCTGCGGATCCTCCTGGGCGCCGGCATGCTCGGCGGACTGGTCATGGCGGTGGCGGCGCTCGCCACCTGGAACGTATCGGACCCCAGCTTCAGCTTTGCCACCGGCAAGATGCCGGCGAACGTTCTCGGTTTCAGCGGCGCGGCCTTCGCCGACGTGATGATGCAGTTTTTCGGCCTGGCTTCCGTTGCCGTACTGCTGCCGATGATCCTGTGGGGCTTCTACCTGCTGCGCGGCCGGCCGGTCGACCGGGTGGTGTCGCGGCTCTGCGCCTGGTTCGGCGGCAGCATTCTCGTCGCCGCGGTTCTCGCCTGCGTGCCGGCGCCCGACACCTGGCCGCTGCCGACCGGTCTCGGCGGCGTGTTCGGCGACATGATCCTGAAGATGCCGTCGGCGCTGACCGGCGATTATCCTACCGGGTTCCTGGCGACGGTGCTTGCCGTCGTGCTCGCCATGCCGGCCACCTGGCTGATGCTGTTCGCCGCACTGCTGATCGCGCCGCCAGTGGCCGACGACAAGGGCACGCGCAAGGTCGCGCGGGCGCGCATGCAGCGGGTCGACGACGAGGAGGAGGACGAGGATGACGGCGGCCGGGCCTTCGGCCCGTTGTTGCTCGGCGCCGCCACGCATTTCTGGCTGATCGGCCGGGCGCATCTCCGGCGTCTCACCGGCCGGGTCGCCGAAAACTGGCCGGCCAGGCCCGAAATCCCCTATGATTTCAACGAGGAAGAGTTCACCAGCCTGAACGGCGAAGACCGCGTCGAACCGGAATTTGCCGAGGTCGGCGCCGGACCGCAGAAAGCCCGGCCGCTGCCGGTCAATGACGACGCTCCGCCGTTCGACCCCGACGAACCCGATGACGACGATCCGGCCGCCGACTGGGCGCCGCAGGAGGCACCCGCTGCCGCCGTGCCGAATGACGGCCAGGCCCGGGTCGTGCCGCGGGCCAACAAGCCGAAGCCGGGCGCCCGGGTGCAGCGCGAGGCGCAGACGACGATGATCCGCTCTGCCGGTTTCGAACTGCCGCCGCTCAGGCTGCTGGCCGAGCCGAAAAACATCGCCAAGGATCCGAGCCTGTCGGACGACGCGCTGGAGCAGAACGCCCGTATGCTGGAAGGTGTGCTGGAGGATTTCGGGGTGCGCGGCGAAATCATCAAGGTGCGCCCCGGTCCGGTGGTGACGCTCTACGAACTGGAGCCGGCGCCCGGCATCAAGTCGTCGCGGGTCATCGGACTGGCCGACGATATCGCTCGCTCGATGAGCGCCATCGCGGCGCGCGTTGCCGTGGTGCCGGGCCGCAACGCCATCGGTATCGAACTGCCAAACCAGGGCCGCGAGACGGTCTATCTTCAGGAGCTGCTGTCGAGCCGCGACTTCGAGGCCAGCAAGTCCAAGCTGGCGCTGTCGCTGGGCAAGACCATCGGCGGCGAGGCGGTGATCGCCGATCTCGCCAAGATGCCGCACCTGCTGGTCGCCGGTACCACCGGTTCCGGTAAGTCGGTGGCCATCAACACCATGATCCTGTCGATCGTCTATCGGCTGGCGCCGGAGAAATGCCGGCTGATCATGATCGACCCGAAAATGCTGGAACTGTCGGTCTATGACGGCATTCCGCACCTGCTGGCGCCGGTGGTGACCGA
Organism: Rhizobiaceae bacterium; assembly: GCA_963921345.3. Lineage (GTDB taxonomy): Bacteria > Pseudomonadota > Alphaproteobacteria > Rhizobiales > Rhizobiaceae > Hoeflea_A. The sequence continues at coordinate 438,920 of CAWUFE020000001.1, forward strand.
CCCGAAAAAGGCAGTCGTCGCGCTCAAATGGACGGTGCGCGAGATGGAAGACCGCTACAAGAAGATGTCGAAGATCGGCGTGCGCAATATCGACGGCTTCAACAGCCGTGTCGAGCAGGCCGCCAAGAAGGGAGAGGCGATCACCCGCACCGTGCAGACCGGTTTCGACCGCGAGACCGGCGAGGCGATCTACGAGACCGAAGAATTCGACCTGACGCCGATGCCTTATATCGTCGTCATCATCGACGAGATGGCCGACCTGATGATGGTCGCCGGCAAGGACATCGAAGGCGCCGTGCAGCGGCTCGCCCAGATGGCCCGCGCCGCCGGCATCCACGTCATCATGGCGACGCAGCGACCGTCGGTCGACGTCATTACCGGCACCATCAAGGCCAACTTTCCGACCCGCATCTCCTTCCAGGTCACCTCGAAGATCGACTCGCGCACCATTCTGGGCGAGCAGGGCGCCGAGCAACTGCTCGGCATGGGCGACATGCTCTACATGGCTGGCGGCGGCCGTATCCAGCGCGTGCACGGGCCTTTCGTTTCCGACACGGAAGTCGAGGAGATCGTCGGCTTCCTCAAGGCGCAAGGGGTGCCGGAATATCTCGACGCCATCACCGAGGACGACGAGGAGGAGGCGGCCGAAGGCGGCGGTTCCGGCGCCGGCAATCTCGGCGAATCGGCCGATCCTTACGATCAGGCGGTGGCAGTGGTGCTGCGCGACGGCAAGGCCTCGACTTCCTATATTCAAAGGCGTCTCGGAATCGGCTACAACAGGGCCGCATCGCTCATCGAACGCATGGAGGAGGAGGGCGTCATCGGCCCCGCCAACCATGCCGGAAAGCGCGAAATCCTCGTGCCGACCGAAGAGGATGTGCTGTAGCGCGGGCTCACCGGCTTCGCGCAAGCGTCATGGAATAGTGCTTCGACAGCCCTGCGTTTTTGGGCGATTCTGCGTCACACTGGCGCCGCAGTTTCGTGACCTAACGAGGTCACAATGCAGGAGATGCACATGAGTCTGAAGACCATCGCCGCGGCCGGTGTCACGGCACTCGCCTTGGCCTTTGGCGGACCCGCAGCCGCGCCTGCGCAAGCGCAGACGGCGGCAGACAAGATCGCCGATCATTTCTCCTCGGTGAGAACCATGACCGGCGAGTTCGTCCAGTTCGGGCCGACCGGCCAGCAGACGGCCGGCAAGTTCTACATCGAACGGCCGGGCAAGCTGCGCTTCAACTACGAAGAACCGTCGCCGGTGCGTGTCATCGCCGACGGCAAATCCGTGGTCATCGGCAATCGCAAGCTGCGGACCTGGGATATCTATCCGCTCGGCAAGACGCCGCTGAAGCTGTTGCTGTCGGAGACCATCGACCTGGACAGCAAGATGGTCAAATCGGTGCAGGTCGAACCGGACCTGACGACGATCGTGCTCGGCGACAAGAACCTATTCGGCACATCGACCATCACCATGTTGTTCGATTCCAAGACCTACGAACTGCGCCAGTGGACCATCACCGACGCCCAGGGCAAGGACACCACGGTGATGATCTTCAACGTGCAGAACGGCGTGCGCTTCGCCGACAGCGTCTTCAAGGTGCCTTACGACCAGGTCTACAAGAGCCGCGACCGCAGCAACCGTTAGCCGATTTAAGGCAGATAAGCTGTGAGCATCCGGCGGCACGCGCCGCCGGCCCCTACCCTATTTCGCCCCGCCCTGTATGGTCCCTCTGTCGTTCGTTCAAGAGGGTCTTTGCATGGCGTTTACGGTCGCCACCTGGAACATCAATTCGGTGCGCCTGCGGCGGCCGTTGGTCGCGAAGCTGCTGAAAGGCCAGGCGCCGGACGTTCTGTGTCTGCAGGAGACGAAATGCCCGAACGATGCCTTTCCGGCAAAGGCATTCAAGGCGCTCGGCTACCGCCACATCGAGGTGCACGGGCAGAAGGGCTATCACGGGGTCGCGCTGATTTCGCGGCTGCCGCTCGCCGATGTCGAACGGCGCGACTACTGCAATGTCGGCGATTCGCGCCACATCTCGGCGATTGTCGAGGCCGGCGGCCGGCGCATCCGGGTGCATAATTTCTACGTGCCGGCGGGCGGCGACGAGCCGGACCGTACGGTCAATGCGAAATTCGCCCACAAGCTCGATTTCATCGAAGAGATGAAGGCGCTGCATTCGCAAGGCGAGGAGAGCGTATCGTCGATCCTGGTCGGCGACCTCAACATCGCGCCGCTGGAGACCGATGTCTGGTCGCACAAGCAGCTTTTGAAGGTGGTCAGCCACACGCCGATCGAAACCGACGGGCTGAAGGCGGTGCAGGCGAAGGGCGGCTGGGTCGACCTGATGCGCCAGCACATCCCGGAAGAAGAAAAGGTGTTTACCTGGTGGAGCTACCGGGCGCGCGACTGGTCGGTCTCGGACCGCGGCCGCCGGCTCGATCACATCTGGTCGTCGCCCGACCTGTCGCCGGCGCTTGCCGACGTGACCGTAATGCGCGAGGCGCGCGGCTGGGAGCGGCCGTCGGATCACGTGCCGGTGCTGGCACGGTTCGAATTCTGAAGCGGGAAGCAGTTCGGGCGCCGCGGGGAGCAACGCCCGGAAACAAGTTTAGCGGCGAGACACCGGATAGCGGGGCTCGGGGATCTTGTAGGGCCGGGTGCCTCCGGTGACCGACAGGATCGAGGCAATTCTCACAATGCCTTCGCCGGTTCTTTTCAGTGCGTTTTTCATGACGAACCTCCTTCAATGGGATCGAAGGAGCGGCACGGCCGGCTTTGTCGGTGCGTGCCGTCCTGTTGCGGCACAGATGTTGAGCGAATTGTGGCTTTTCAAGGCCACCGTTCTTATCCCTTCGTCGTAGGCCCGTTGGATCGTTTCAGGACGGCGTCGTGTGTTCGCGCAGAACCACGATGCTCTCGAAACCCTTGATGTAGGGCTCGTAGAAATGCGCCTCGGTGAAGGTGGCGTATTCCTCCATCGAGCCGCAGACCACGACCAGGACGAAGTCGGCTTCGCCGGTGACATGGTAAAGCTGTTTGACCTGGCGCAGCCCAAGCATGTGCTTTCTCAGCATTTGCGCCCGGTCCGGATTGTCGCGGGAAACGGTCAGCAGCACGATGACCTTTACCGACGGGCCGCCGACATCGGGAGAGACGATCGCCACATCTCGTTCGATCACCCCGGCCTGACGCATGCGCTGCACCCGGCGCAGGCAGGCCGCGGGCGATAGCCCGACTTTGTCGGCTAGCTGCTTTCCGGTCTGCCGGCTGTCGACCTGCAGGAGATCGAGAAGGTGGCGGTCGAAGCTGTCGAGGTCGGACATGGAGCGGTTTCCCGGTTCGGCTGTTTGGATCGTACACGCAGCACGTGCGAACCAAAATCATATCATGCGAATATTTGCGAGATTTTCGCAAGCTGTGAGAGAGATTGCGACCCCTTTGCGTTGCAGCGCAGTAGCCTGTCGGCATGCTTCAATCGCAAGGAGATCAGCACATGACCGACCTTATTGTCTCCCGGGTCGCACATCCACGGCACGCGCGCACCGCGATTTCCGGCAATCCGGTCCGCAGACTGGCCGCCCGGCTCATGGCCTGGGAAAAGCGGACCAACGACGCCCGCCATATGCGGGAGCTGCCGGACTATCTGCTGCGGGACATCGGGCTGGCACGCGCAGAAATCGACGGCGCCATCCGGTGCGGGTCACGTCGCGGGCGATGACGTTCGTCGTGTTTACCGGAACCGCGCCGGCAGGCTGGCATAGGCGCAGATGGTGTTGTTCATGGCGATCATCGGGGTCCCGACCTCGATGGTGCGGACCCGGACCAGCATGGCCTTGAGGATCGCCGACATCTCCATCAGCGCGAGATGCATGCCGATGCAGGTGTGGATGCCGGCGCCGAAGCCGAGATGGCGGCGGTTGTTGCGGGCGATGTCGAAGCGGTCGGGGTCCTCGAAGACGCGTTCGTCGCGATTGGCCGAGGCGAACAGCATCATCACCCGGGCGCCTGAGGGAATGTCGACCCCGTCGATGACGACCGGCCGGGTGGTGGTGCGCGAAAAGGAGCGGATCGGCGTACCGAGGCGGACGGCCTCGTGGGCCGCGTTGAGGATCCGGTCGGGGTTCTCTTTCAGCTTGTCCCACTGGTCGGGGTTGCGGCCGAGGTGCCAGATCAGATGGCCGATGGCCGAAATCGTCGTGTCGAGGCTGGGGTTGATGTAGTCGCGGATGGCGAAAGGCGCCAGATCCGGATCGATATCGCCGCTTGCCGCAAGCTCGAGTACGCGCTCGATCCAGCTGCCGGATGCGACCGTGTCCGGACCGATATCGTCCTTGATGAATTCCCGCATTTCCCTGATTTCCGCAACCGCGGCACAGCCCCGCTCGTTTTGCACGCCGAGCACGTTGAAGGCGGCCGCTGCCCATTTCAACATGTTGGATTTGCCGTAATCCGGCAGCCCGACTAGGTCGCGCACGATGGTCAGCGGCAGGACCTGAGCGAGGTCGGCAACGGCGTCGAACCCGTCCTTTTGCACCAGCGATGCGATCAGTTCGTCCGCCATGGCGTCGACGCGTGCGCGGATGTCCTCGAGTGCTGCCGGCGTCAGCGGCGGTGCCATGGCGCCGCGCAACTGGGTGTGCCGCGGCGGATCGGAGGCAACCGTGTTGCCCTGCAGAAAGGAGCAGCCGAACTGGTCCGCAGCGACGCCCGCGCTGCTGCAGAAGTCCTCATGGTTGCGCACCGCTTCGCGGATTTCGCCGGCCCGTGTCAGCGCAAAGTTGCCGTGCACCGGCAGCCAAAGAACCGCACCCATCTCGCGCATATGCGCGTAACGCGGCCAGGGATCCCGGATGAACGCGTCGGAATACAGATCGAAATCGCAAACGGGAGCCTGTGTCATGCGCGATGCCTTTTTTTGCGTCCTTGCTCGTCAACAATAACAATGCTAAATATATTTAGCAATAATAAATAATGAGCCGGAGAAACCGGGAAACCCCAAGGAGGAGCCCATGACCATTTTGAGAAAAACGCTGGCCAGCGCCGTTGCCTCGCTGCTGATGACGGCGGCTGCCGCGGCCGCGGACTACACGCTGACCATTTCGAGCTGGGCGCCGCCGGCGCACGGGCTCAATGCCCAGATGTGGCCGAACCTGATCAAGATGATCGAGGCGGCGACCGACGGGCGGGTGACAGCGGAGGTGAAGTACAATCTTGCGCCGCCGCCGGCGCAGATGGATCTGGTGCTCGACGGAGCCGCCGACATGTCGGTGATCTTTCACGGCTACCAGTCGGGCCGGTTTTCGGCGACCAAGCTGATCGAGCTTCCGGGCTATTCCGGCGATGCCGAAGCGGCCTCGGTCGCCTATTGGCGTGTTCACGAAAAGCATTTGGCCAAGGCGAACGAGCACCGCGGCGTCAAGGTGATCGGGCTGCACACTCACGGGCCGGCGCATCTGCACACCAACAAGAAGGTAACCTCGCTCGACGCGATCGACGGTCTGAAGGTGCGGGTGCCGGGCGGCGTCGGTTCGCTGGTCGGCGAAGCGCTAGGCGCGACCGGCATCCAGGTGCCGGCGCCGAAAGTCTACGAGACGCTGGCCTCGAATGTCGCCGACGGCGTCGTCATGCCGTTCGAAAGCCGCGGCGGCTTCAAGCTGACGGAAGTGGCGAAAAACGTCTACGAGATGCCGGGCGGTCTCTATCGCGGCTCCTTTGCTTTCATCATGAACCAGGAAGCCTTCGACGGCCTGCCGGAAGACCTGCGCAAGGCGCTCGACGAAACGGTGTTCGGCGAACCGGCGAGCCGCATGGCCGGTGCCGTGTGGGACAGCATCGACGCTCGCGGCCGACAGCTGACCAAGGAGGCGGCCGACAATTCCGTCACCACGGCCAGCGATGCCGACAAGGCGGCCTATGAGGCTGTCGCCGGACCCATCGTCGCTTCGGTGCTGGAGGAGATTGCCGCCAAGGGCGTCGATGCCAAGGCGGCGCGGGCGATGATCGCCGTGGAGATGACCAACGCCAAATAGCCGAAAATGAAAGATGGGCGCTGGTCAAATCCGGCGCCTCTGCCCATCACGACTCAGCCAGTCGGCCAGCGTAGACCCGCTCATTGCGATAAGCAGAGCAACGTCCTTAACATCATCCCCGAACAGGCTCACATCCCAGTTTCGTCACCCCATTTGACGAGTCCACCGCTGATTTTTGCGGTATCCCCCGATTTCAGATTCGACGGTGGGTTGTCGCGCACGAGAAGCCGCGTATCGGAATTTCCCATCGTAGGCAAATGAAGGCGAGCATCCGCCCAGATAGGCTGGAACACAACAATCCAGGTTGAAGAAATATGTTCGAAGAGTACTTTAACTGCAGCACCTCTGTGCGAATAAGGCTGGAAGGAGAAGGGTTGTTGCGAACTCCAGCGTGAACACTTTTTGCATCCACGAAATATGGATGGTTTTCGGCTGAGTTAACTGGGTTTGCGCGGGCTCCAGCTAAGCAAAAAGTCAAATAGGTGAGGTATGAATGAGCGAACTAACAGCAGCCGTCTTCGTCACAATCATCCCCTTGGAGAATTCCGATCACGAGATGGTGCGTTCCGCGATCGCGGCAGAAGGATTACCCGTTGACGAGCAAACGCAGTTTGCCGGAAAGGCGGCATTCGAAACCGCCGTCGAGTACACCAGAGGGGCAATTGCGAGCGTTGCCTACATTGCGCGCAAGCTTCTCGACGCCGATAGGATCGAGGAGATCACGGTAGAGTACAAGGACCGCAAAGTTGTGTTGCGTGGTGTGCCTGCTGATAAAGCGAAAACCGTCAACGAACTTACCGAACACATATTCACGCAACTCCAGCAATGAACCAACAGGCGCCCAGATCTCACAGACAGTTTAGGCGAATTGAGGCCCGTTATCGGGGAGCTATTAGTCCCGGTTGGTATTCACCAGATCTCGGGACAATAACCCCTTTTTTGACCACACCCGTCTGGGTTTACTCGACTTGGGCACCTTTCGAGGTAAACTTGATCGGGAGTTTTTCAGACGAGTATATCGTGCTCGTTGACAACACTTACGTTAGTTCATTCGCCTTCAATCTATCAAAAGTCGAACTGGGCTCGCAGCTCTATCCCGATGAGGACGACTATGCTGACCTGATGGTTGGCAACCTAAAGAAATTTGTTGCGGAACAAAGGTATCTCGCAACACGTGATGGGCAAAGTATGCAGTGGGTGCTCGAATACCTCATGAAGTACAATGGGCGAAATCGTGCGCTGGACACTCGCATTCGCCAAAGGTCGGATGGACTGGCTTTGCTCCATCTGCTTTCGAGTTGTGCGACATTCTGCCTTTTGTTGCACGAGGTGGGGCATGTAACCTACGGCGTTGCTGACTACAAGGACCGGCAACGTGATCTGATCGACCGTCACATCGAAGCAGTCGTTGGCCGGCGTCATTCGCATCGACGGCTGGAGGAGGAGGTGTTCTGTGACATCTTCGCCATGGTCAACGCAATCACGGTACTAAATCGCGACGATGGCTGGGATGCGAACGGGCTGGGCAATGTTTGTCTGCACGCCCTACTTGGAGCGTTGATGTGTATCAAAACGCGAGACGTAGTCCAGGCCGCTTTGAGGGATAGTGCTCCGGTCGGCATTACCCCTTCGCAGGATGTGCTCGTGGCGCGCTATGAGGTTGCGGTCAGTGCGATCGATGAAGCACTTCGCACTGAGCAGGAGCGATTTAAGTCTCAACGTCGCAAGGTACCGTTTGCTGGCGACAAACTGAACCTTCGGGCACGTTGGCTCGAAGCTCTCGAGATGCCGGTTCGCGATGCCGAGACAAGAAACTTGGCAACCATTTTTGCAAGCGCATTTGCAGATCCGGAACTCGGTGGTTTCGATCACATCATGCACTCGCTCAACCAGATATCACCGTTGTCAGATCTCTCGGACGTTACGGACGGCGTGGATATCCAGAGGGGTCGTTGAACTCCGGAGCCTTTCCGTGGGCGTTCGACACTGTTCGGAGCTGCGTCGCTCAGCCGCTTCAGCGGCTGGTATTGCCCAGTTCCCGCGACAGGGAGGCCGCGGCCTCTTTCAATACCGTCGCTGTCTCCCCCGACGGATCGGTGTCGAACTCTTCCAGCCAACCAAGCGAGGTGAGCGCCAGGGCCAGGCGGTCGTCGCGGTCGAAGACCGGAGCGCTCAGCGAGGCGATGCGCGGCAGCAGGTCGCCGTCGACCCGGCCGAGACCGTGCGAGCGGGTTTGCTGCCGCAGCGCTTCGATCTCTTCGACGGTCGTCGGCTGCTCTCCGCGGGCGACCGTTTCCACCTGACCCGCACTTCCCCAGGCCAAAAAGACGCGTCCGGTCGCCGACGTCAGCACCGGCAGGACAAGGCCGGCCCGGACCTCGACGGTCACCGGCTTGAAACCTTCGAAATAGCGCACGATCGTCGCGCCATGGCTGCCCCAGACGGCTATGAAGACCGCTTCCCCGGTGCGGTCGCGCAGGGTCTCGGCAGCGCGGCTTGCGAGCGCGATCATGTCGAGCCGGCGCAGGGCCGACATGCCCAGATGCAGGGCGAACGGGCCGAGATCGTAATTGCCGTTGCCGTTCTGCCGCAGGACGCCGGAGCGCACCAGCGACACCAGATAGTGGTGCACCTTCGAGGGCGGCATTCCGGTCGCTTCCGACAGTTCCTTGACGGCCAGCGGCCGGTCCGACGCCTCCATCGCCCGCAGGATGGCGAAGGCGTGATCGACGGACTGGACACCCTTGCGTGTGTCGGCCGGCGGGTTTTTGGGCGAATCTGACATCACTCGACTCTAGACCACACCGGGTTCCCGTCCAATCGCATCATCGAGCCGGCCGACTGGCGGCACGCCATTCGGAGGGGGTGCGGCCGGTGGTGCTCTTGAACCGGCGCGAGAAAGCCGCCTCGGCTTCGTATCCGACCTGCCGCGCGATCTCGGAGACGGGAAGCGCTCCTTCCTCCAGCAGGGTCGCTGCAACCTGCATGCGCCAGCGCGTGAGATAGCGCAGCGGCGGCTCGCCCACGGCTTCGACAAAGCGCTGAGCCAGGGTCGATCGCGATATGCCGACATATCTGGCAAGAGCATCGACCGACCAGTCGTCCTGTGGCCTCGAATGCAGCGCCGCGAGCGCGGCGGCGACGGAAGGGTTGCGCATGGCCGCCAGCCAGCCGGCCGGCTTTGGGCCCGGAGTGTCGATATAGCGTCGCAGCAGCTCGATGAACATCAGTTCGCTCAGGCGCAGCCTAACACTGCGGCCGCCGGGTTTTCCGGACCTGGCTTCGTTCATGGTCAGACCGATCAGGCTGTCCAGCATGTCGCCGTTGCGCGGCCGGCGTAGGCGCAACATGCGCGGCAATCCGGCGAGCACCGGGTTGAAGGGATGGGAGTCACAGCCGAGAAAGCCGCAGATTGTGGTCGCCGGAGGCGGTCCGCCCCCGCCCTCGGCGACCACGAATGGCAGTGAGCCGTTGGCAAGGCTTTGCATGAACGCCAGCGTCTGGTCGAAATCCAGCTCGGGCGGCGTGTCCACGGCGTTCTGCATCCTGTAGCCGTCACCGTGCGGAAAAATCAGGATGTCGCCGGTGTCGTAGGCGATCGGATCGACACCCGGCACGCTGGCTAAGCCGCTGCCTTCGACGATGATGTGATAGGAGATCAGGTGCTGTGCCTGCGGCAGCACGGTTGCTGCATAGTGTTTGGTGTGGGGCACCTCGATGCACCATGGCGACGTCGCTTCGACAACGAAGAACAGCGCACCGGTCAGGCGCACGGACGCCAGAACGTCGCCGAGGGGATCGTCCTGCGTCTGCGTGCGGGTCAACGGCCTGCCGCCTTCTGGCGGCCCTGCGTCGAAGCCGTTTGGAGGAACGGTCAAATAATCCGGCATAGCGGTCATTCTCTTCATGCCGATTCCGATGCAGATTGTCGCGATATCAATCGTATCAGGGAGCCGAACGATGTCGAGGGAATTGGAAGACGCGATTGCCGCACACTACGCCAGGCCGGACCTGGAGGAAGCGATCCTCACCGGGCTGACAAACCAGGGCGCCGATCTTGAAAAACTCTCTCCCGCGGATGTCGCATCGGTTGACGAGTTTCACACCGCCGGGCGACTTGCCACCCTGAAAGCGCTGGAATTGTTCCCGTTGGAGCCCGGGATGCACGTGCTCGACGCGGGTTGCGGCATTGGCGGCACTGCCCGGGTGCTCGCTGCCGAACGCGACTGCCAGGTTACCGGCATCGACCTGACGCCGGACTATGTCGAAACCGCGCGACGCCTGACCCGGCGCATGGGCCTCGACGGGCGATGCCGGTTCGAGCAGGGCAGTGTGCTCGACATGCCTTTCGCCTCCGATCGCTTCGACGCGGGCGTGACCTTCCATGTTGCCATGAACATCGCAGACCGCGCCGCGTTTTATGGCGAAATGGCGCGCACTCTGCGCCGCGGCGCGCCACTGTGCATTTTCGATGTCATGAAGGGCCCGGGCGAGGGGATGCACTACCCCGTGCCCTGGGCAGAAACCGCGGACACGAGCTTTCTCAAGAGCCGCGACGAGACCGTTTCCCTGCTCGACCGCGCCGGTTTCGACCTCGTCGAAGAAGAGAATCTGAGAGACTTCGCCATCGGTTTTTTCCGCGAGGTTTTTGCCAAGGCCCAGCAAACCGGCGGGCCGCCGCCGCTCGGTCTTCACTTGCTGACGGGCGCCAACGCCCAGGAAAAGTTTGCCAATTATGCCAAGGCGCTCGACCTGCATCAGATCGAGCCGGTCATCCTTGTTGTGCGGCGCGGCGCCTGATCATGGTCTGGCGGGTCCGGTCTGTGGGTGGATCGGAACGGGCAAACTCATTTCAGACTGCCGAACACCTGACCGTGCTGTGAATTGACCGCAGCCGCCACTTGATGGTGATCGTCGAGCCGGCGCAACGCCGATTTGCCGGCGGATGTCGGCGGACGAATCGATCGGCTACTCTGGCCGGAGATTCGAGGGCGATCGGGCCGGCCGGCCCGCGCTGATATCGCAAGGGGTGGATCGGAATGACCAGGCCACATTTCAATGCGCTGAGCCACCTAACCGCGCTGCGCGCGTTCGAGGCTGCCGCTCGCCTGGGCAGTTTCAAGGCCGCCGCCGAGGAGTTGCGCGTGACGGACAGTGCGGTCAGCCGTCAGATTAGGCACCTGGAAGAAGCCGCCGGCGTGCGTCTGTTTCTGCGTCGCAATCGGCGGGTGGAACTGACCGCACAGGGGCGCGGCCTCGCGCGCGAACTGCAACCAGCGTTTCAGCAGATTCGGCGTGCGGGCGCCGATCTGGCGGGACTTGTCGGCGCGCAACCGCTGGTCATCGCCGCGCCGGCAACATTTCTGTTGCGCTGGCTCATTCCGCGCCAGGCGAGCCTGCAGGAGGCCGTTCCGGGCACGCCGATCCGGTTGGCGACCTGGGATGCGCCGCCCGATCTGGAAGACCAGTCGATATCGCTGTTTGTGGGGATCGGCGAAGCACCGGACGACCCGGCGTCGGTGTGTGTCGATCTGATGCCGGAGAGTTTCGCATTGGTTCTCAGCCCTATGCTGGTCAAGCAAGGCGCGCCCATCGACGACCTTCTGGCCGGGTTGCCCCGCCTCATTCCGCAAACGCGGCCGAATATCTGGAACGACTGGATCCGAGAAGGCGGTTTTGATGCGCCTCACTCGGGAACGCTGGAATTCGAGCGGATGTTCTTCGCGCTTCAGGCGGCGGAAGCCGGCATGGGATCGACCATAGCGCCAGTGGAGACGGTGGCCGATTCACTCGTTGCCGGCCGTCTCGCCATGCCATTTGCGCCGATCGTGCGGAAAGGAACCTACCATCTCATCTATTCGAGGCGCCGCGGCGAGATCCCGATGATGAAGAATGCGGTTCGCTGGTTTGTCGGGGAATGCGCCAGTTTGCCGGTGGCCGAATCCGAGTTCGGCTGAACCGAAATACATTCCCTTTTGACAGGCGATTGCTTGGAAAACAGAAGCTAATTTGATTTCGATTGAGTTCTGCTCATGTGTTCGGCGGAATATTCGATTGTTGAAAAACCGGTGATCCGCCACCATCGCTGCGGTCCCGCCCAGGCGGATCGAGTGAGTACGAAGCCGGAGAAACGACGTGAATTCACCCATGTTCATCGACACCGACACGGCGTCCGACGATGCCGTGGCGCTGATGATGGCCTTCGTCCATCGCGGCGACCGCATAGTCGGAGTCGGCACGGTGGCCGGCAATTGCCCGGTCGAGCAAGCCTGCATCAATGCGTTGTTCACCGCGCGGCTGTGCGACGCCGAGGTTCCGGTTCACCTGGGTGAAGCCCGACCCCTTGCCCGCCCGCTCGAATCCGCTCAGCACGTCCATGGCCAGGACGGGATGGGCGACATCGGACTGGTGGCAACCGAGCTGGCCGATTGCGACGGCGGTCCGGCAGCCGGCCACGCGGCCGACGCGCTTATCGCCGCGTCGCGCAACCATGCGGAACGGCTCGACCTCGTCGCCCTCGGGCCGCTGACCAATCTGGCGAAGGCGCTCAGGAAAGATCCCGGCCTTGCCTGCCGGATCAAACGCTGTTTCCTCATGGGCGGCGCATCGGACAGCTACGGCAACATCACCCCGGTTTCGGAATACAACATCTGGGCGGATCCGGAAGCGGCCGAGATCGTCTTCGCCTCCGGCATGCCGATCACCATGATCGGATGGGACGTTTCGCGCAAATTTGCGACCTTCGATGCGCAAGCCGCTGCAGAGCTTCGTGCTATCGGCACAGCCAAGGCCGCCGTTGCCGTGGATTGCCAGAAGACGCTGATGGAATTCTGCCGCGACGTGACCGGCGTCGACGGCTTCGACCTGCCGGATCCGGTCGCCATGGCGGTGGCGCTCGATCCCGACATCGTGAGCGACAGTGTCCTGGCAGCGGTCCATGTCGGCCTCGGCAACGATCTAACGCGGGGCCAAACCATTGTCGATGACAGGCGAATGACGGAACGGGAGCGCAACGTGACCATCGTGCGAGCGGTGTCGAGGAGCGGTTTCGTCGATCTTCTGCAGAGCGCTCTGTCATGAGCGGCGGCAACGCGCGCTGGGCTCATCTGCCGAAAGTCGAGTTGCACACCCATCTCGACTGCGGACTCAGCATCCGGGCTGTGCGGTCGCTTCACGGACCGATCAGCACCGACGCCTACCTCGAACGCTTCCGCGGTCCCGAGCGCTGCCGGGACCTGCGCGCCTTCCTTGATTGCATCGATACCAGCCTCGATCTGCTGCAGACGGCACCGGCCCTGATCCTTGCTGCGGCGGACTTGGCTGATCAACTGGCTGACGACAATGTGGCCTATGCGGAAGTGCGGTTTGCGCCCCTGCTCCATATTCGCGACGGGCTGACCGGCGAAGCCATCGTTGAAGCTGTCCTGCAGGGGTTTTCGACAGGCTCCGTTCCCGTCGGCGTGCTGTTGTGTACCCTTCGGCATTTTTCCACCGAGCAGGGAATGGAAACGCTGGCGCTCGCTGAAAAATACCTCGGAAACGGCGTGGTCGGTTTCGACCTTGCCGGTGACGAGAGGAACTTTCCGCTCGACCCGCATGTCGAGGTGTTTCGGCGTGCGCGGGAGCGCGGCATCCCATACACGGTGCATGGCGGCGAAGCGCGGGGCGCCGACAGCGTGCTCAAAATTCTCGAGAAGCTGTCGCCGGGCAGGATCGGGCATGGAGTACGTTCGATCGAGGATGCGGAGGTCGTCGACATGCTTCGCGAACGCGGCGTGCATCTGGAAGTGTGTCCCTCGGTCAATATGCAGATCGGCCTGTTTTCTTCGGCCGCCGAACACCCGATCGACCGGCTGCGGCGCATGGGCGTCTCCGTCGGCGTCAACACGGACGCTCGCGCGACGACGGGCGTCACGCTCGACAGTGAGTATCAGCTTCTGGCCGAGGCTTTCGACTGGGGCGAGGATGTGTTTCGCCAGGCCAATCGCAATGCGCTTGCCGCCAGCTTCGCGCCGTCGTCGGTCAGGGCGGCGGTCGCAAAACGACTTTGACGGCGGTCAGCTACTTGATGGTGATCGTCGTGATGCAGCCGCAGCTCTTGTCGGTGTGCGAGCAGTAGACCTTCGGCGGGTTTCCGGTTGTCGCCAGGTCGCAGCAGCCGTCGCATTCGATGGTGCCGCTGCCGCCTCGTGCGCTGCCGCCGCCGGCGCTCAGGCCGCGGGCCGGCGAAAACTGTGCCGATTTCTTCGAAGTCCGCCGCAGCGTGTAGCCGCTGGGCAGGCTGAGCCGCTTGCTGCGCACGGACATGCCGCCCGACAACTGGCCAACGACCTTGACGGTGTTGCCGCTGGCCGGTTTGGATGACAGCGTCTGCGACAGGGCCGCGGTCGAAATCATCAGCAACGAAAGGGTTAGCGCCGCAAGAAGGGTGGTCTTTCCGGTTCCGGAAAACAGTGTCATAGCGCGGACCTCCGTGAATGGTCTCGGAGGCTGAGCGCCTGTCGTGGTTCTGATTGCAGCGGTTGCTGGCCGTCGGTTCGTGAGCGCTGCAGCCAACGCCGACAGTGTACCACGGAACAGGATCGGCGCCGAATCGGTCGGCAAGGCGGACGGCGCAATCGGTCGAGCAGAGGCGGTTCGAGTCCCGTGTCGGGAAATCAACAGCCCGATGACGCAACCAGCTCGACGCCGGCGCGGAGTTCCTCAGTCCTAAGCTTTTGAAATTACTAATAAATCGAAGTTGAATCCGGATTCAATTAAAAATTGATTGCATTGCCGGCCAATAGTTTACCGGTACGTTCACGCTTTTCGCTTGCTTGTCATGAAATTCTGGCCGCTGCTGCTTAGGCTCGAATTCCATTCCAGAATACAACCAATTTCAGGGGAGCGATCATGGCCAGAATTTTCTTCGAAGACTTCGAGACGGACGGTAACGGGACGCGTTACACGACGTCCATTCCCGAGTTTACGGACGGCACGGCCGATTTCTTCCTGCGGACCGACGGATCGAACATCACCGGGTCCTATTCCGTCGGCGGAATCGAAGGCAGTTCGTTTTTTGCCGCCCAGGATATCGACGGCGAAGGAGCTGGGCCGGAGCAGACGCTGGAGTTCAACAATATCGACATCAGCGGCTTTACCAACCTGCAGTTTTCCGGCCTGTTCGGCGAGGACGACGACGGCACCAGCCAGGACTGGGACGCAACCGATTTCGTCCGCATCGAGGTGCAGATCGACGGCGGCGGCTATCAGACCATCATGCAATTCGCCAATGACGGCACGCAGTTCAATTCCGAACCGCTGCTGGACACGGATCTCGACGGCATCGGCGACGGCGCGGCGCTGACGGATACGCTGACGACGTTCGCGGCGGCAATCGCCGGCACCGGATCGCTGCTCGACCTTCGCATCACCGCTTCGCTCAATGCCGGCGACGAGGACATTGCTTTCGATGCGCTGGAGATCACCGGTGACTCGGCGACCGTCGAAGCCTTGAACGAGACCTTCGACACGGCTGCCGGATTCACTACAAGCGCCGGTTTCTTCTCCGACGGCAGCGAAGACTATTTCGGCATCAGCGACGGTGGCGGCGGCGGAGACTATGGCGGCGACACGGCGCCGTCCGGCCTGAAGGGCTATACCGGCGCCACCGGCAGCTTCCTGACCGGCCAGGACCTCGACGGCGAGGGCGCCGCCCTGCCGATCACCGCGACCTGGGAGAACATCGACATTTCCGGCCTGAGCGACCTGAAGTTCTCCGGCGATTTCGGCGAGTTCTTCGACACGCCCGGCGATATCGACGGCAGCGACTTCATGCGGGTGCGGGCCCGCATCGACGGCGGCGCCTGGTTCGACGTGATCGATTTCCGTGGCGCGGATTTCTCCTCCGGCAGCGGTGATTTCAACGGCGTGTTCCGCCAGGACACGGACTTCGACGGCGTCGGCGACGGAACCGCGCTGGGCAACGCCCTGCAGAATTTCATGGCCGATATCGGCGGAACCGGCGCGCTGCTCGACCTGCAGTTCGAAACCTCCGTCAATGCCGGCGACGAAGACTTCGCCGTCGACAATTTCAAGATCGTCGGCACGTCCGGCGGCGTCACCGAGCCGGCCGTCGTTGCCAATGCCGGCGACGGGCTGGCGGTGGCCGAGGAGGGCACCACCACCGACACGTTCGAGCTGTCGCTGGCAACGGAGCCGGCTTCGGATGTGACCGTCACTGTCGATGCGCCGGACGGGCAATCGGAAGTCAGCATCGACGGCATCAACTTCGCCGCCTCGGTCGACGTGGTGCTGTCGGACACCGATCCGGCAACCGTCACCGTGCGGGCCATCGACGACACGCTCGACGAGGACAGTCCGCATCTGGGCGGCCTGAGCTTTACCGTCGCCAGCGGCGACCCGGACTATGACGGCCTGGCGGTCAACGACCTGACCGTGGCAGTCGCCGACAACGAAATCACACTGATCTCGGCGATCCAGGGTTCCGGCGACGCTTCCGGACGGGTCGGCGAAACGGTCACTGTCGAGGCGATCGTCACCGGCGTCGTCACCACGTCGACCGGGCAACTCGGCTACTATCTACAGGAAGAGGATGCCGACTGGGATGCCGACAACGCCACGTCGGAAGGCATTTTCGTCTTTTCCTCGATCGCCGTTTCCGTCGGCGACAAATTGCGGGTGACGGCCGATGTCGCCGAGTTCTCCAACCTCACCGAACTGACCAATGTCGCGTCGACGGAAGTGCTGGCGACCGGGCAGGCGCTGCCGTCCGTCACCCAGATCACGCTCGGCATGGGGCCGGATTTCGAGGCCTATGAGGGCATGCGGGTGGAACTGGTGACCGGTTCCGAGGATCCGCTGACGGTGATCACCAATTTCAACCTCGACCGGTTCGGGGAAGTCGTCGTGTCGGAAGGCAACCAGGTGCAGCCGACGCAGCTGTTCGATGCCCAGACGCAGAGTGCGGAAATCGCCGCGCTGGCGGCGCAGAACGAAGCCAACCGGCTGACCATCGACGACATGTCGACGGAATCCAATCCGGACATTCTGCGGCTGGTCGATTCGGGCGACGGCACGCCACTGGAGGCGGGCGACCCAATCACCGAGGACGGGCCGACGCTGAGGTTGGGTTCCGAAATCACTTCGATCACCGGCATCATGGACGAGCGCTTCGGTAGCTACCGGCTGCAGGCCGAAGGTCCGCTGGACACGGTCCCGGAAACCAATGAGGGGGCGCGGCCCGACGAAGCGCCCGATGTGGGCGGCGAACTCCAGGTCGCCAGCTTCAACGTGCTCAACTACTTCACCACGCTGAGCGGCGGCACCGGTCCCAATGGCGACCTCAACCCGCGCGGCGCGCGCACGCCGGAGGATCTCGAGCGGCAAACCGACAAGATCGTCGCCGCACTTCTCGAGCTCGATGCCGACATCATCGGTGTGCAGGAAGTCGAGAACAACGGTTTCGGACCGGACAGCGCCATCGCCGCGCTTGTCGACGCGCTGAACGCGGAAGCCGGCGCAGGCACCTACGCCTATGTCGATCCGGGCTCCGATTTCGTCGGCACCGACGCCATCATGACCGCGCTGATCTACAAGCCCGATGCGGTGTCGCTGGTCGGCTCAGCGACGCTCGCCTTCCAGGAAAGCTCGGCGGCGGCGACCTTCGCCATCGCCGACCAGCTTATGCAGGAAATCGGCGGCAGTCAGGTCGGAGATTTCCAGCGCAACCGGCCGGCCACGGCCGCGACCTTCATGGACGCCGACGGCAACGAGGTGACGATCGCCGTCAACCACTTCAAGTCGAAGGGCGACAGCGGCCTGGAAGACCTTGCCGAGGACGCGATCGCCGCCGGCGCGACGCAGGCGCTGATCGACGCGCTGCTGGCCGATCCGAACTACGACCAGGGCGACGGCCAGGGCTTCTGGAACCAGGTGCGGGCCGACGCTTCGGCCGAACTTGCCGCCTGGCTGCAGACCAACCCGACCGGCGCCGGCGACACCTCGAACGTGCTGGTGCTGGGCGACCTCAACGCCTACGCCAAGGAGGATCCGGTGCAGACGGCGGAAGCCGCCGGCTACACCAATCTGGCCGACCAGTTTCTCGGCGACGAGGCCTACAGTTTCGTTTTCGACGGCCAGCGCGGGACGCTCGATTACGGGCTTGCCAGCGACGGGATCCTCGACAACATCACCGGGGTTGCCGAATGGCACATCAATGCCGACGAGCCGGATCTGCTGAACTACAATTCGCAGTTCAACAATCCGCTGTTCTACAACGACGATTTCTATGCCGCGTCGGACCACGACCCGCTGGTGATCGGGCTGAACCTCAACGAGCCGGATACCGTCGTTTCCGGATTGGCGTTCAAAGCCAAGGGCTTCTTCGGCAGGGTCAAGTATTTCGAGGACGGCCAGTTGGTCTCCAACCAGAAGGAATTCGCCTTCGAACATGACATCGATGTCGATGCCGGCGGCATCAGGATCGGTGCCGACGACGGGATCGGAAACAGCCCGGAGTTCCTGTCCATGCTCGGCAAGGGGTTGGGCGTCGCGTCGCTGCATGGCGACGGTTTCGACTTTTCGGAGCTGAAGCGGATCGACGAGGCGGAATCCCTGCAGTTCGAGTTCGATGAGGCGTCGGGGCTCGGCAACGCGCTCGATGCGGCCTTCGAATTCGCCAATGTCCGCGGCAGCGGCCAGGTCGCGCTGGACTTCTATGCCGACGGCGCGCTGGTCGAATCGGCCTTGCTGGATCTGGCAGGCAATGGCGTCTACCACGACCTGCTGGGCGCCCGCAGCTTCGACGCTGTCGACCTGTCGGTGACCGGCGATCTGGCCTTCGAGCTCAAGACGGCCGAGTTCACTCGCATCGATCTCGGTTCGGATGACCTGTTTGCATAGAGTCGCGAGACCTGTGGCGGACGGGCGCTGCTACGACGCGCCCGTCTGCTCTGAATATGGGCGTTGACGCGGTAGGTGCCGAGACCGCAATTTCGGGGACAGTTTACTTAATTCCACTCTATTATAAGTAAAATCAGCAGCTTAACTAGAATTAAGTAAACTGTCTCCGAAATTCTGGCGCTGCCGTGCCTTGGATTCCGAAGTATCCTGTAACGCAAGCCAAACTATTCGGCAGCGGGTCGGACCCAAAGGGCGAACAGGACGAGCGCGATCGTGACGACGTGAAAGATCACCAGGCCGTTGAGGGAGTTCACCTCCGGCGGCCGAGCGAATTCCTCCGGCACGTCGGTGATCCAGGACCGGAGCACGGTGTAGAGGACGATCTGGCTCATCGCCGCGGCGAAAAAGGCGATGAGGCCGATTCGCCAGGCGAAGATCAAACCGACGACGACCATCAGGTCGAGAACCAGGTAGGTAACGTCAAGCACCTGCCACTTGAACGGAGCGCGCAGCCAGCTGTAGCCGCTCAGCCCCAGCATGTTCATGATGTGGACGAGGGCACCGAAGGCATATGCCGCCGCGACGATCCAGAAAATGACCTTGGAGACCCATGCCATGTGGACAGGGTAACACCGGCCCGCCGCTATCGGAAATGGCCGGGGGTTGCGCCAAGCACGCGCCGGAAGGTCCGGATCATGTGCGACTGGTCGTAAAACCCACAGGCGGAGGCGATGGATGCACTGCTGAAATCGTCCGTCTGTCCGTTTCGCCGCGTGAGCAGCCTTCGCGCAGTCGCAACGCGCCGTTCCATGATATAGGCGTGCGGTGGGATGCCGACCGACGCGCGGAAGACGCGGGCAAAGTGGAAGCGCGACAATCCGGCGACGTCCGCAAGCCGGCTGATGGTCAGATCGGTGGCAATGTTGGCTTCGATGAAGTCCAGCGTCCGGTCCAGCCGTAGCGGTGTCATGCTTCTTGCTGTCTTTGCCCGTTCCCCGTTGTCCGCATGCGCGGTGTCGATCGCTACAGCGGCCAGCTCAAGCGCATCGGTTTCGACCTCCGCGGACGTGGTCGAACCGGTCCTGGTCAGGAGGCTGCGCAACCGATGGGCGACGGCGATGGCAATCGGATCGATGCGGTCGCTGTACTGCCTGGACTGATCGTCCGATGCAGCAAACGTTGCCGCGGCTTCCGCCAGGACTTGGCAAAGGCCCTTGCCGGACAACAGCAGGTACTCTCCGCCGGTCTCGCTTCGCGAGTAGATGTCGCAGCCGGGCGGCGTGAACGCCAAACCGTTGGGGATCGAGGCGAACGACGATCTCCTGTCGGTACCGATGGCGTGCCATCCCCGCTGGCGCTCGAAACAGAAACCGATGACAGGCTCCCGCGGACAATAGCTGGCGCAATAGGCCTGCCGGGGAAGCAGGTCCAGGGTCAGTCCGATCGTCGTGAGCTGCATTGCCATGGCAATGGTGGGCCTGATCCGCCGGGTCGAAGTTTGGGTGTATTTTTAGCAGCGCCGACTCTAGAGTTCCATTCCTGCATGCCCGAATGGCGCAAGCACGTCCAATGCGGCGCCGGCACGGCATGCCAATATGCTTCAGCCTCCAAGGTTTCCCGGAGGCGTTTCCCGAATTCCCAAAGGAGGGCGTGTTGGAGACATTGTTCGCGCGCGACGATTTCGAGGCTGCTGCCGGGCTGGTCTACGAAACCCTTTACCCGACGCCGCAACTGGCCTGGCCGCTGCTGGCCAGGCGAACCGGCAGCGAAGTCTGGGTCAAGCACGAGAACCACACGCCGATCGGCGCCTTCAAGGTGCGCGGCGGACTGGTGCTGCTCGATCATCTGGTGCGGACGGACGGGGTCGGCAACGGCCTCATCACCGCGACGCGCGGCAATCACGGCCAGTCCATTCCCTTTGCGGCACGACGCCAGGGCGTTTCCGTCAAGGTGCTGGCGCCGCGCGGCAATTCACAGGAGAAGAACGCCGCCATGCGGGCCTGGGGGGCCGAGCTCATGGAACATGGCGAGGACTTCGACGAGGCCTATTTGGAGGCGCGGCGACTGTCGCGCGAGCTCGACCTGACCATGGTGCCGTCGTTCGCGCGCGAGCTCGTGCTCGGCGTCTCGACCTACGCAATGGAGTTGTTCAACGCCGTCTCCGACCTGCACACGGTCTATGTGCCCATCGGGCTGGGTTCGGGCATTTGCGGCGTCATCACGATGCGCGACCTGCTGAGCCTGAAAACGAACGTCGTCGGCGTGGTGTCGACCGAGGCGGCGGCCTATGCGCACTCCTTCGAGGCCGGGCAGGCGAAGACCACGAATTCCGCCAGGACATTCGCCGACGGCATCGCCACCCGAAACCCAGACCCGCAGGCGCTGGAGATCATCTGCAAGGGGGCGGAACGCATCGTGCAGGTGACGGACGAAGAGATCGCCGAGGCCATGCGCATTTATTTCGAGGATACCCATAATGTCGTCGAGGGAGCGGCCGCGGCCCCGCTGGCGGCGCTGATGCAGGAGCGCGACGCGATGTCCGGCAAACGGGTCGGCCTCATCGTCTCCGGCGGCAATATCGACCGTTCCGTGTTTCGCGAGGTGCTCACCGGCCAAACGCCCGAGTGCCCGTGACAGGGCGAAGTCTTTTTCGTCGTCTTTGTTTCGGCCGCGGCCGGAATCGCGCAAATTCGTTTCTTCCAAACGGTATTTTCCGTGGTCATTCTGTGACCGGCCCGATCCTGGCCGGAACCGGAATGGATCCATGACGCAGCCAAACGGGCACCGGTCGTTCAAGCTGCCGTTCTTCTACGGCTGGCTGATCGTCGGCATCGCTTTCGTCACAATGGCGATCGGCGTCAGCGCGCGCACCGTGTTCTCGCTGCTTCTGCCGCCACTGATCGTCGAGTACGGATGGGACCGCGGGCTTCTGGCCGGCGCCTTCTCCTTCGGCTTTCTGGTTTCGGCCGTGCTCAGCCCGTTGATTGGCCGGTTGATGGACCGCCACGGCCCGCGGCTGGTAATCGAGGCCGGTGTTTGCATGATGGCGGCCGGCCTGCTGCTGGCGCCTCTCATCACAACGCCCTGGCATCTCTATGCGTCCCTCGGCCTGCTGGTCGGCGGCGGCACCAATCTGTTGAGCTTTACAGCCCAGTCGCTCTACCTGCCTAACTGGTTCACACGGCACCGCAGTCTGGCGATCAGCATCGCCTTTTCCGGTGTCGGCGTCGGCGCCATCGTGTTGCTGCCCTGGCTGCAGACGGTCATCGAGCGCGACGGCTGGCGAGCCTCGTGCTGTATCATGGGCCTTATGGTGCTGCTTGTGCTCGGTCCGCTCAATCTCTTTGTCCGCAAACGGCCCGAAGACATGGCGCTGCGGCCCGACGGAGCCTCCAGAGCTCCGAAAAACGCAGAGACGGGCCATCCGTCGAATATCGTCGATCCGGCCTGGGCGTCGGTCGACTGGACACTCGGACGGGCATTGCGCACCGGGCGTTTCTGGTGGATCGCGCTCGCCTTTTTCAGCGGCCTGTTCGCCTGGTATGCGGTGCAGGTCCACCAGACCAAATACCTGATCGAGGTCGGATTCGATCCGCTGCTGGCCGCCTGGGCCCTGGGGCTCGTCAGCGTTGTTGCCATTCCCGGGCAGATCGGACTCGGCGCGCTGTCCGATCGCACGGGCCGCGAGTGGGTATGGTCGATCGGATGCGTCGGCTTCGCTGTCTGCTACGTTGCCCTGATCGCCCTCGAAACAGTGCCGTCGCACGCCCTGCTGTACCTGATGGTGGCCTCCCAGGGGTTCCTCGGCTACGCGCTGCCGTCCGTCATGGGACCGATCGTGGCCGAGATATTCGAGGGGCCGCACTACGGCAGTATTTTCGGCACTGCGGCGGTGGCGCTGATTGGCGGTGGTGCGGCCGGCCCCTGGGTCACCGGGATCATCTTCGACGTCGCCGAAAGCTATCGCCCGGCGTTCTTGCTCGGAATCGGCCTGTGTGTCCTGTCGGCAGCATCAATCTGGATGGCCGCGCCGCGCAAGGTGCGGGTGGTGCCGGGCCGGATTCGGTAAGAAACGCATCTGCGCCCACCGCAGAGTTTTCAAGCAACCCGTTTCATGTTCTGCAGCAGCATGAAGGTCCAGCCCGTTTCGCCGGGCAGTCGATAGGCTCCGCGCGCGCCGAGAACCTGTGCGGCGACCGCCACCATTTCCCAGCCGTCAACCTCGTCCGCCGGCCATTTGGGGACCGTCAGGCAAGCGAAGTCTTCCGTCTCGCCGAATGCCCTGACCTGTAGGATCGGTTCGATCGTCGCCGGATCGATATGGTGGTTTGCCCAGAACCAGAGCCAGGTGTCGCTGACGGAGGAAACCGACCCCGTCATCAGGGCCGGCGCAATCAGCCCCGGCTTGCCGGCTCTAGAAAAGACGAGCTCTCCGCGTTCGGCATTCCAATCCCAGCGGTCCTGCGTCGACAGCGCGAATTCGCTCTCCAGCTCGTCCTGCATGGCTTGAAGCTCCGCGGATGCCCGAGTGACAAGATTTTGCCACCGGGCTCCGTACGCCTGCATTTGCGGTTCCACGCTGCTGCCCAGTTTTGCTTCATAGCAAAAGTGGCACAAAAGTCTGATGTCGAGGCCGTCTTCGTTGTTTTCGTTCCACTCGCCCTGTTCCTGGAACAACCGGTCGCAGATGCCACACCAGGCGTCGGGCCAGCGGTTGTCCGCTGACGGGTAGACACAGTGCCAGCGCTGCCGCGGATCGTTCAGCAGATGAACGCAGACAAAGGTTGCGCATGCCTCCCCATGAATCGTGCATTCGACAGTCTGGTGGTCGTCGGACATGGATGCTCCGGGTCGGGTGTATTTCTGCAAGCGACCCCAAGGTCCGGTCATTCGTCCGGTGTGTCCAGGGAAAACCGGAATGCGCACTCGTCGCGGCTACGCAGTGGAAGCGCGGGCCTCAACCGTCCGCCGTACCCTCTTCCGGCGATTCGAAATTGGGCGACAGGGCGTTGACCTGCTGCAGCATGGTGCCGAGGTTGTGCTTGATGCGGTCTCGCAGCATCTGTGCGATTTCCGGGTATTCCTCCATCATGCGGCGGAACATCGGGCGGTTGATGCGGATGACTTCGCTGTCCTCGGTGGCCATCGCCGTGACACGGCGCTTGGTCGAGGAGATGACGGCGATTTCGCCGAGCAGGTCGCCCGGCAGGGCATGGCCCACATTAGCGAGCTTGCCGTTGCGGTCGCGGCGCAGCAGGGTGAAACGGCCGGTGGAGACGACGAAGGCGCTGTCGGCGACGGCTCCCTCGTGAAACAGCGGCTTGTTGCGGGCAATGGCGCGGCGCTCGGAACCGAAGGCGACGAGGCGTAGCATCTCGTCGCTGAAACCCTCGAAGAGCGGAACCTTCGACAGAAGCGTTATGTCGTCGTTGAGCGCCATGGGTCCCCCTGGAGCGCCGATTCGGAAAATGCCCGAAACCATCGGTTTCGGGCGGCCGGTTCAATCAACCGAGATAGGATCTAGCAGATCAGGGGATGATTTTATAGCCGCCGCTCTCGGTGACCAGGATCTCGGCGTTCGACGGGTCGCGCTCGATTTTCTGGCGCAGCCGGTAGACGTGGGTTTCCAGCGTGTGGGTGGTGACGCCGGAATTGTAGCCCCAGACCTCCTCGAGCAGCACGTCGCGGGTGACGACCTTCTCGTCGGCGCGGTAGAGGTAGCGGATGATCGCCGATTCCTTCTCGGTCAGGCGGATCTTGCCGCCCTTGTCGTCGAGCAGCAGTTTCTGGCTCGGTTTGAAGGTGTAGGGACCGACGGTAAAGGTGGCGTCCTCGCTCTGCTCGTGCTGGCGCAGCTGGGCGCGTACCCGGGCGAGCAGCACGGCGAAGCGGAACGGCTTGGTGACATAGTCGTTGGCACCTGCTTCGAGACCGAGGATGGTGTCGGAATCCGTATCATGGCCGGTCAACATGATGATCGGCGCCTTGAAGCCGCCCTTGCGCAGCAGCTTGACCGCCTCGCGGCCATCCATATCGGGCAGGCCGACATCCATGATCAGCAGGTCGATATGATTGTTGCGGGCCGCCTGAACGCCCTTGGTCGCCGACGATTCCTCGATGATGGAGAATTCCTCGTAAAGCGACAGCTGCTCGACCAGCGTTTCCCGAAGATCGTCGTCGTCGTCGACGATGAGGATGGTTCTGGCGGTCATGCAATCCCTCCAAATGCGATTATGCTATCTCGTTACCGATCCTAGATAGGCGCGCCGGTACGAATGTAAAAGGATAACACAGCCCTAGCACACTTAGCTGTGATCCCTGAGTTAACAATCGTGAACGCCAAGATAGACGCCGATTGCGTCAAAATCCAAGCATTGCGGACATTTATTGTGCGGCGCGATCCGCGGCGAACGCAGCGAGCCTTGCTGCAGGCCGGCCGCTTGACGATTCCGGCCGCGATCGGTCGCTCCGGCCTGTCGGCGCTGAAACGCGAGGGCGACGGGGCGACGCCGCGCGGCGCCATGCGCCTCCTGCACGGCTATTATCGCGCCGACCGGGTGCGCCCGCCTCCGACGCGGCTTGCCATGCGTCCGATCGACGAGCAAATGGGCTGGTGCGATGCGCCGCACCACGCTGTCTACAACCGGCTGGTCCGACTGCCCTTCGACCACGGTCACGAGCGCATGATGCGCCGGGACAGGCTCTACGATATCTGCCTCGTGCTCGACTGGAACATCCGGGAACGGCGCCGGCACACCGGCAGCGCCATCTTTTTTCACCTGACCGGCCCCGGCCATGCGCCGACGGAGGGTTGTATCGCCATCGACCGGCGCGCCATGCTGCGGCTGTTGCCGCACCTGGCGCCAACGACCGTGGTACGGGTCGTATAGACCAGATCGGTCACGACGACGTTTGGGCGATCGCGGCATTCAGCGCAGATGGCGCTTGCGGATGCGCATCCAGATGTCGGCCATGATCACGCCGGGAATCGTCTTGCTGTCGCGCCGCACGCGGTGTTCAAGCGGCCGGGTGCCGGTGGAAACCAGAGCCTCGCGGGCGGCTTCGTGTTGCTCGAACTTGGCATTGCAGGCCCTTTTCATCAGGGCCCAGTGCTCGTGGGTGCCCATGCGAAGCTTGCGGCGTTCGAATTCTATCGTTTGCCGGGCCGGTGCGTCGAACCCGGCGCGCCGCGCCTCCTGACCGTGGAGACCGGCTATTTCGGCGCGCTTTTCCTCGTCCCGATGTTTCAAACCCTGCCAGAAGGCCTCGACACTGGCGTAGACCCGGCCACCCAGCCCGAAGGGCGTGTGCGCCAGATTGGAGATGAGCTGTATCGGCGGCTCGCATTGCTCGTAGACGATATTGACGGGCTCCCTGCAGGCTTCCGCCTGGGCTCCCAAATCGACAAAGCGAATCGACCTGGCGTCCTGAATCGCCAGCCTGAAAACGTGGCCTTCCAGGTCAGCGGCCCAGGCCTGCAAGGCCATGGTGTCGTCCGGGTTCTCGCCGGTCACGACAAAGAGGTTCGGGCGCGGCCGCGCAATGATCTGCAACGTCGTCATGGTTCTTTCTCCATCTCATCCCGGTCCCGGCCCACGGCATGGACCAGGGGCGGCGACCGCGCTGCACGTCGGCCGCCGCAGGTGACTCTAGTTGCCGGACATCTCCTGCCACCGATCGGCCGCCGCCCGACCGATGACGCCCGCGTAGGTGCCGGGCGGGAGGCCTTGCTCGTAGAGTGGACGGCCGAAGGGGCTGGTGTTCAGTTCCCCCAGCGACCGCTGGATGGCGGTCAGGCCGTCGCGGCCGCCCTGCAGGCGCTTTGCCGCCTCCTCCATTGGATCAATGCCACGCGGCAAGCGGCCGATTTGCTCTTCCATCGACGGCGTGATGATCGGCGCCGGATGGAAGACGTCCTGACTGATCTGCTTCAGGGCTTCGTATTGCGCCATGGCCTTCCTGTTTTCCTCGTACCTGAGGCCGTTGAACGCCAGGACCAGAACAAACAGGCCGAAGGGAAGGCCGAAGCGGGTGAGGATTTTCGAAACTTGGCTCATGAGCGGGCACTCCTTTGCAGATCTATCGGTGCCCAACACCTAGTCTGCTCGATCAGTGCCGTCTGTTGCGTGCTGTTGGCTTTTGTTCCGCATCAGGGCCCGTTCCGCGGCTCCTTGAACCGCGTCGCGCGGGTCCGTCAAATCAAATAGATCGATTTCTCCCCGGCTGCCGAAGCCATGGCCGTGCTGAAAGCTATTCTTCGCCAGATCCTTGCGCCATGCGGTTTGTTCGCGGCTTTGCTGGCCATGGACAGAGTTTCGGGGCCGTATTGCACATGGCGCAGCCTCTCTCCGGCCGGTTCCGGCGCCACCTCCTCACGATAGCGCGGGCCGTGGCCTCAGGAGACGATCAACCGGTATCGCCGCAAGACGCGAACTTGGTGGGCGCTTGTCGTTCCATGCCCATTGCCTCGGCGGCTCGAACCGCCGGCTGGCCGACAAAGCGTTCGGCGAGCCAATCCAGGTCCTGATCGAGTGTCGTGATCGGAGCGTCAATGGCCTCCGGCGAGGTCGTTTTCACGGCTCCGCCGCGATACTCCGCAACGGCAAAACTGAAGACATAGCCCGGCGTCAAACCCATCCGCAGGTCCGAAACGACGATCTTGCCGTCGCGCAAGGCCGTCCGGTAGTAGCCCCGGCTGAACCATCGGAGCTTCTCGAAAGCTGCATTTCCGTCGAGACAGGCGGTCAGGTCGGGGCGGGTCGGGTGGGTATAGAGTCTCGCCTGACTGTCGTCGTCGAAGAGCGAAAGATAGAGGTTGTGATAGCGATCATGCTCCCGCCCGATGACCTTCCAGACGACGATGTTGAAGGGGGCTGCGATCGCAAAAATGTTGCGCGCTTCAATGCCGGCATCGGCGAAAATGGCTTTCGCCCGCCTTTCCGCATTGGCCTGCAAAACCGTGCCGAAACCCAAATAGGCCGTGCTGAACACGAGCGCTGCCACCAGTCCGCCCTGCAGGCGCGATGACCAGCTTCCTCGCGCCAGGGCCCAGATGACGACGAAGAGCAGGGGAAGCGTATACAGCGGATCAATGATGAAGATGGATCCGACACCGATCGGATCGGGATCGATCGGCCATAGCAGGCGGGTCCCATAAACGGTCATGGCATCGATGATGGCGTGCGTCGACAGGCACAGGAATACGGTCAGCCACACCCTGGTTCTGGATTCCTTCAGAGCGTCGACGAAACGGACAAGGAGTTCCCCGATCACCGGGGTCAAAGCCGCATGGACGAACACCGAATGTGTCCATCCGCGATGGAAGACGAAGGCATCCACAGGATTGTCGGCGGGCAGAAAGACATCAAGATCAGGGATAGTGCCCAGGATACCGCCAAGAAGGGCGGCTTTGCGCGGTCCGAGTTTTTTGCCGAGGCACAACGCGGAAATCGCTGCTCCCAGAGTGAATTGTGTCAATGAATCCATGGGGTCTTTCGGGTCCTGGCAGCGGTTGTTCCGTGGTTGCGTAATCTCTTTAACGTGACCATCGGCTGATGTGGATCAGCGCCGCTTCGTTTTTTTGTCAGTTGAGCCCAGGCGAGCGGCACTTCGGAAACGACTCCTTGCTTCAAACAGCCGAAGCCGCGTCGCACATGACGCGCAGCT
Source organism: Rhizobiaceae bacterium (assembly GCA_963921345.3). Taxonomy (GTDB): domain Bacteria; phylum Pseudomonadota; class Alphaproteobacteria; order Rhizobiales; family Rhizobiaceae; genus Hoeflea_A. The sequence continues at coordinate 467,516 of CAWUFE020000001.1, forward strand.
TCGCTTCGGCAAGCTCCGGTGTGAGAAATCCGAGACCGCAGTCGGGGGCGACGACCAGCCGGTCGCGGTCGATATGGTCGAGCGCGCTGGCGATGCGGCCAGCGATTTCCTCGACCGTCTCGACGCGGCTTCGAGCGATTGCGACGACACCCAGCATGACGGTTTTCGCCTGATACCGGTCGAGCAGCCCCAGGTCGTTGTGGCGATGGGCGTCTTCAATGGAAATCTGGTCGAACCTCGCTTCGTCGATGGCTTTGGCCAGCCGGAAATAGCTTTGCGGATCGGCCTTCCTGTACTCCGTGTCGTCAAGATATTCGGGATAGCCGCAGCACATGTGAACGATGCGGGTGACCGAATCGGGCACGCCGTGGAAACAGCGCTCGAGCCCCTCCATGCCGAAGGCAAGAGCGTCGTCAACCTGACGGGCGAAAAGCGGCTCGTCGACCTGCACGTAGCGGCATCCGGCGTCGGCCAGCGCCCGGATCTCCCGGTTCACCGTGTCGGCGAGGACGCCGTTCAGGCGCGGCCGGTCGCCGTAAAAGCAATCGGCCGTCGTGTCCATGATCGTCAGCGGGCCGGGCAGCGTCACCTTGACGGGGCGGGTGCACTGATCCTGCGCCGCCTTCCAGTCATGGACGCTGTAGCCGGGACGACCATGGGCAATCTCTCCGCGGATCGCCGGAAGATCGGTTTCGTATGCCCCGTCGCGCAGCACGCGGGTTTCCAGCCTGGCGAAATCGAAACCGGAAAGATGGCGGCAATGGTAGTGAATGTAGTTTTCCCGCCGCACCTCGCCGTCCGTCGGAATGTCGACGCCGGCTCGCACCTGGATGTCCAGCACTTCCCGGGTAGCGCGGACGAAGAGCGGCTCCTGGTCCGCGGCCGCGGCGTAGTCCCGCGTCACGGTCGGATCGTTCATGCCGGTGGGCGCGCGGCTGGCGTCGAACCAGTCGCGCACCGGCACGTAGGACGGCTTGGGAAACGACCCGATCGTCGTCGTCATCAGCCTGGAAGTCGCCATGGGTCTCTCCGCCGTTCAATCGCGTGTGTTTAGCACGCGGACGGCGGATCTGTCGCGGTCATTCGCGAGTGGCGCGGGGGGCCGAAGCGATCCGGCTCAACGCTGAAAAACGACCGGGAACCAGTCTTCGCGCAGCACCTGCCCAGGCTGCATGTCGTGGCCGGGGAAGGGCGGCGAGGTCGGTCCGGGCCGCTCGACATAGCGGGCATCGTCGCCCACCAGCCGCAGCGAAAAGGCGCGTCGGCGGGTGGTCGTGGTGTTGCCACGCGCGCCGTGGAGAATGCCGTAGTTGAAAGCGACGGCGTCGCCGGGCTCCATCTCCCACTCCCGGATGTCCATGCCTTCCGCATCCGGATCGGGCACGGGCATGTATTCGCTCTCATCGGGATAGAAACTCGTTTCGGCCAGCCAGCGGGTCGGCAGGACCGGCTTCTGCCAGGCGTGGCTGCCCGCGACGCACCGCAGGCTGGCGCTTTTAACCGGGTCCACGGGCGACCAGAAACTGACATTCTGCACGCCGTCGACGAAATAGTAGGGGCCATCCTGATGCCAGGGCGTCGGTTTGGAGGTTCCGGGCTCCTTGACCAGCACATGATCGTGGAAGACCTGCACCCGGTTCGACTGCATCAGGTCGGCCGCGACGGCGGCGGCCGGCGATGTGCGGATCACCTGTTCGAACTCCGGAATGCGGGTCCAGTTGCAGTAGTCGTCGAAGAAACGCCCGCCTTCCCCCTCTTTCAGGTTCTCCGCCGCATAGGGCCCCGGCTCCGTCATGTTGCGCTCGATTCCGGCGCGGATCGTGTCGACGTCGTCCTTTAACAAACCCCTGATCAACACGACCCCGTCGCGCTGATAGGCATCGATCTTCTCTTGCGTAAGAAGCGGGTGCATCGTCGTTTCCTTTCGTGTCGGAAACACCATAGGATCATCGAAAGTTAGTTTCTAATAATATTTAAATATGATATTATTAGTTTCATGCTATATAATACCCTACGGCAGTATGAATATGTGGTCGCTGTTGCCGAGGCCGGCAGCCTGACCGATGCAGCCGCCGTCCTGAATATCTCGCAGCCTTCGCTGTCCGTTGCCATTACCCGTGTCGAACAGAAGCTAGGACAGCCGGTCTTCGTCCGCCGCAAGGGAGCGGCGATTGAGATCACGCCGTTCGGACATCGCCTTGTCGAAAAGGCGCGCGACCTGCTTCGCATGGCGACCGAACTCGAGCAGGGACCGGATGCCGACCCGCCCTTCGTTCTGGGATGCTTCGAGGACATCGCTCCCTGGTATCTTGCTCCGGCGCTGGAGACGTTGAAGACGCGGATCCCGTCGCTGACCTTTCGCGGCAGGGAGGGCCGTTTTGCGAGCCTGGCTGCCGACCTTGCCGAGGGCCGTGCGGACATTGCGATCTCCTACGATGTCGGCTTCGAGGGGAAGTTCGAACGCCGGAAGATCAGGCAGGTATCGCCGGTAGCCTTCCTTTCGACCGACCATCCGCTGGCGGTACGGACGTCGGTCGGGATCGAAGACCTGGCCGATCATCCGTTGATCCTGTCCTCCGAAGACCTGTCCGAGGGCTTCATGCGCAAACTGTTCGACCGGTTGCACGTGTCGCCGACGGTCGAGCACAGGGCAACGTCGCTGGAGATGATGCGCTCGCTGGCCGCCTACGGCGCCGGGATCGGCATCAGCTACTCCCACCCGCCCGGCGACATCGCCTATGACGGAAAACCCCTGGCGACCGTCCCCATCGCGACGCCCCAGGCCGCCGTCGATATCCTGCTGCTGTGGTCCAGCCTGCGTAAGGTCGATCGGCAATTCCATGAGATTCTGGACATACTGGCGTGAAGGTTTTCCGGCGCATCCCAATGCGCCGACCATCATGCCGAAAAGGCAGCCGATTTGCTGACCGGACGGTCCACCGGTCCGATGTGAGCCGAAGCCGTTGCGCCGGAACCGGGTGAACACCTCAACCCGGTTCAAGGTCGAACGATTCCGGTGCGTCCTCTTCGAGGTAACGCGGGCCGGGGCCGTTCTCGCCGATGTGATCGTCCGGGTTGACAAGCTTGCAGGTTTTCAGCGACAGGCAGCCGCAGCCGATGCAGGCCGCCATGCCGTCGCGCAGGCGCTGCAGCCGGGCGATGCGGTCGTCCAGCTCGTCGGTCCATCGGGCCGAGAGCTTCTCCCAGTGCCGCACCGTCACCTTGGCTTCCGGCGGTAGAAACTCCATGGCTCCGGCGATTTCCCTGAGCGGAATGCCGGCACGCTGGGCGACCTGGATGATGGCGATCTTGCGCAGCACGGTGGCCGAATAACGCCGATGATTGGCGCTGTTGCGGACCGACGAGATCAGTCCCTTGCGCTCGTAGAAGTGAACGGCGGATACGGCGATGCCGCTGCGGGCCGCCACTTCGCCGACGGTCAGGCCGCCTTGTCTGCTCATGGTCGCTTTCCTCAAAATTCCTGCTTGACCTCAACTTAAGTTGAGGAAGTAGCAAGGCAAGCCTGAATTCGACTCATGCGCTTTTGAAAGGGCGAAAAACGACCATGGCCACCATCGTTGAACGGGACCGCAAGTCCGGTTGGGGTGACATCCTGTGGGGAGACCACGCGGCGGTTTCCGCCGTCCTGGCCGGCGGGATCTCATTGCACGCCGTCAACATCAACATATCCGCGACCATGCTTCCGTCCGTCGTCAGCGAGATCGGCGGCCAGGGGCTCTACGCCTGGAACGCCACGCTTTTCACGCTGGCCGCCATCCTCGCCGCGGCGATGACCGGCCGTCTGATCCGCTGGGTCGGGGCCCGCGGCGGTTTCGCCGTCGCCGGACTGGTCTTCGCGATCGGTAGCCTCATTGCCGCAACGGCTCCTAGCATGCCGGCGATGCTCGTCGGGCGGGTGATCCAGGGCAGCGGCGGCGGGATGATGTTCACGCTGTGCTATTCGATGATCGTTTTCGTCTATCCAGAGCGGCTGTGGTCACGCGCCATGGCGCTGCTGTCCGGCACCTGGGGAATCATGATGCTGTTCGGTCCGGCGGTGGGCGGCATCTTTGCCGAAATCGGGCAATGGCGCATGGGCTTCGGCGTGCTGCTGCCGATCACCGGCCTGTTCGTGTTGCTGGCGTTGTGGCTGGTGCCGCCCGTCGCCCGCCGCGACGCGCCGGCGGAGCCGATTGCTTTCGGGCAGCTTGCCCTGCTGGCCGGGTCCGTCCTCCTGGTGACGGTGGGAAGTCTTGCGCCCACGCCGCAATGGGCCGCGGTCGGACTGCTCGGGGCCGTCGCCATGGTCATCGTGCTGATGCGGCGCGAGGAAACCGGGCGGGTCCGTCTGTTTCCGCGCGGCGCGATGACGCCCGGTTCGGTGCTGTTCCTGGCCTTCGGATTGATGGCGCTGCTGATCTTCTGCGTCAACGCCGAGTTCTTCATGCCGTTCTATCTGCAGCGCCTTCACGGACTGAGCCCGCTGACGGCCGGCTATATCGCCGCGCTGGTCTCCGTCGGCTGGGCGGCATCGGAAGTGTACTCGGCCCGCCTGACCGGCCGCCGGATGCGGCGCGCCGTGTTCGCCGGTCCGCTGCTGATCGTGGCCGGTTCGGCGCTGCTCGGCTACGTCACGCCGATGTATGCGGCCGCTGGCCCCTTGCTGACCGGTGTCATGGCGCTGGCCCTCGTCCTGCTGGGCCTGGGCGTCGGCATTGGCTGGCCGCATCTCAACACCTTCGTCCTGCAGTTCACGAACGAGGACGAGCGGGACATGGCGGCCTCGGCCCTGTCGACCGTCCAGATGTTTGCGGTTGCCTTCGGCACGGCCGTTGCCGGCCTGGTCGCCAATCTGAGCGGTTTCAACAGCGGCGGCGATACGGCCGGCATCGCCCGTTCCGCCGTCTGGCTGTTCGCGACCTTCCTGCTCGTCGCCACGCCGGCGATCCTGGCGAGCCGAGCGCTGATCGCCCGGCTGAAGGACTGAGGCGGACCGCTCCGGGCGTCAGTAGTACACGTCTTCGACCGATCCTTCGGTGTCGCTTGGCGGTGTGAAGCCCATATCCTGCCTGAGGGCCAGCGGGGTCATGCCGAAGTGGCTCTTGATGCTGCGGGAGAAGTGCGGAAGGCTCTTGTAGCCGCATTTGAAGGCGATTTCGGACTGGCTCAATTGGGAGTGGATCAGCAACTGCCTGGCGCGCCCGGCCCGCAGCCTCCAGAGATAGCGCGACGGCGTGGTGCCGAGATGCGCCTTGAAGGAACTGATCAGGTGCTGCTGCGAGATCGCCGCCTGTTCGGCCACCAGCCGGACGCTGAGGTGTTCGTTGTCGAGGTTTTCCTTGATGTAGCGGCGCGCCACGTTCACCGCCTTCGGCAGTTTCTGGTCCGTCGAGTGCTTGCGCACTTCAAAGAGAAAGGACCGGACGACCGCCGCGCCGATCGAGTCGCGCATGGCATTGAGCTCCGGGCCTGACTCGTAGCCGGTCCCGAGCCCCAGCGACAGCAGTTCCGTGATGCGCTCCGGGGCGTCGATCGGCGCATATTCCCCGTTCATCTCGTCGAACGCGGCGGTCGCCAGCTGCGGCAGAAATCCCTCGCACCAGACGACCGAGGTGCTGATGTTGCGCTGGTAGTCGAAATCGAAGCGGGCATTGCCGGCGGCGATGCCGACCTGGCCACTCGCCACTTTGACTTTCACCCTGTCGGCGCGCAGCGTGCAGACGCCGTCGCGGACAAAAATCAATGCCAGATAGGGTCGCAGAATCGGACCGAACAAGCCGCCGTTCGGATAGGTGATCTGTCCGAACGAGAAACCTCTCATGTAGTTCAGCAGCTGGTCCATCGGTGCGTTTCGCGCCGCCGGCCGATTGCGATTCCAAGCCGGCTCAGCGTTCGATTTCGAAGGTTCGGCGAACCCTTTAATGAGAAAAATTCTAATCTGAATCTTAATTTGAGGCAATAATTCCAGCGAAGGAGGCATTTGGAATTTGATTCAGATCAATGATCATCGGGAAAAAGAAACAGCCGCCATAACCGGCGCTGATAACAACATCTGGAGGGTCAACCGTGTTTCAGGCGGTCAATCATTCGAAATTCGCAGGCGACCTGCCGCGCCACTGCACCTTCGCCGAGAGCGATTGGCGCATCCTCGCGACCTTCTGGCATCCCGTCGCCTTCGCCCATGACATTGCCGATGCACCGGTGAAGGCCCGGCTGCTCGACGTGGATCTCGTGGTCTACCGGACGACGGACGGAATTGCGGTGGCCCGCGACATCTGCCCACACCGGGGAACCCGTCTGAGCGCCGGCTGGATGGACGGAGACACGCTGGTCTGCCCCATGCACGGGCTGTGTTTCGATCACGCCGGCCAGTGCACCAAGATCCCGTCGATCGGCGATCCCAATGCCAGGATCCCGCCGAAGCTGCGCCTGCAGTCGCTGCTGACCGAAGAGCGCTACGGGATTGTCTGGGCCTGTCTGTCGGACGAGCCCGCGCACCCGCTACCGGTGTGGCCGGGGATCGACGATCCCGAGCTGAAGAACCTTTATGTGCCGAGCGGCACCTGGCATGCCGCGGCGAGCCGCCATGTCGAGAATTTCAACGACGTCGCCCATTTCCCGTGGGTCCACCAGGGGACTTTCGGCGGCAGGACGGAAAACCCGATTCCGCCCTACAAGGTCGCGAAGACCGACTACGGGCTGACGTTCGACCTGCCCTATCTGGAGGGCGGCAACCGCTTTCCCGACGGCGTGGAGGCGGACGAGCGCCAGGTGGTCTACACCTACCAGCTCACCTTCCCGTTCTCGACGATCATCATCATCCAGCCGGAAAACAGCCCCTATACCCAGTATTTCGCCGACACGGTCTGCCCTGTTTCGGCCCACGAGACGCGCATTTTCCAGGTCTGCACCGACACGACCGGCGATCCCGACGAGGCCTATATGATCAAGGAATCGCTGCTGATCAACGACGAGGACAAGCCGATGGTCGAGGGACAGCGGCCGGAAGACCTGCCGCTCGATCTGACCGAGGAAATCCACATTCCCGCGGACCGCATGTCGGTGGAGTACCGCCGCGCGCTGGCCAAGATCGGCCTCGGCGCTCCGCTGAGCAGCTGACGGAATGCTCCGATGGACGGCCCGCTCATAGACGTCACGGTTTCGTCGCGCGAAAGCATCGCCCAGGGCATCGTTCAGATCGAACTGGTGGCCCCGGACGGCGCCGACCTGCCGGCATTCACTGCCGGATCCCACATCGACGTGCATCTGGGCGAAGGACTGGTGCGGCAGTATTCGCTCTGCAACGACCCGTCCGAAACCCATCGCTATCGCCTCGGCGTGCAGAAGGAACCGGACGGTCGCGGAGGATCCGCCGCGGCGCATGAACTGAGCGAAGGCTCGACCCTGAAGATCAGCGCGCCGCGCAACAATTTCGAACTCGACGGCCGCGCGAAGCGCCATGTGCTCGTCGCCGGCGGCATCGGCATCACGCCGCTGCTGTCGATGGCGCAGGCGCTGCTGGCCTCGGGCCAGGATTTCGTGCTGCACTATTGCACGCGGTCGCAGGAGCGGATGGCCTTCCGGACTTTTCTGGAACAGCCGCGGTTTTGCGAAAACGTGGTCTTCCACTTCGACGACGGACCCGAGGGGCAGCGCTTCGATATCGCGGCGCTTTCGGCCGAACCGGAAGACGGCACGCATCTCTATGTCTGCGGTCCGACCGGCTTCATGGATGCGGTGCTGGCGGCGACGCGGGACCACTGGCCGACCGCGTCGGTCCATCGCGAGTATTTCACTGTCGAGGCCGCCGAAACGGACGGGGAGGAACGGCCGTTCAGGATCCAGATCGGCGATGGCGGAGACATCCTGGACGTTCCCGCCGATCGTTCGATCGTGGACGTCCTGGCCGATGCCGGGATCGAAATCCCGACATCCTGCGAACAGGGGATTTGCGGCACCTGCCTGACACAGGTGCTGCAAGGCACGCCCGATCACCGGGACCTGGTGCTGACCGAAGAGGAACATGCCGAAAACGACCAGATGACGCTGTGCTGCTCGCGGGCGCGATCTGATCTGCTCGTGCTGGACCTATAAAACCTTGGAGGAGACTATGCTCAAACGACAATTCCTGAAGTCGGCCGGTGCAGCGGCCATCGGACTGTCCGTCATGCTGGGAGGGATCGGATCCGCAACGGCCGAGAACCCGACCGACCTGAACATCGCGATCATTCTGTCGGCCGGCATCGAATCGGCCTGGGACGGAACGCTGATCGAGGCGCTCGAACGGGTCAAGGCGGAGAAACCGCACGGACTCGACGTGAGCTGGGAATACACCGATCCGCTTTGGGGCGATGACGCCGGCGATGCCATGCGCGTGTTCGCCGAATCCGGCGCATTCGACATCATCTGGGCGCACTCGACCTATTCGGACCAGGTCAAGAAGCTGAAGGACGAATATCCGGACATCATGTTCGTGGTCGTCGGCTCCGGCAATGAGGGCCTGGGCGGAAACCAGTACTGGGTCTACAAGCGCGTCCACGAGGCGGCCTACGCCGTCGGCGTGCTTGCCGGAAAACTGACCGAGTCGAACACGATCGGGGTCGTCGGCACGTTCCCGGCCGACGACGTGAACGACGAGATCAACGCGTTTTTCGCAGGCGCGAAATCCGTCAATCCGGACATCAAGCGCAAGGTCGCCTTCATCGAAAGCTGGTACGATCCGGGCAAGGCGGCGGAAATGACCGCGGCGCAGATTTCCACCGGGGCGGACCTGATCTTCTCTCTGGCGGGCAATTTCAAACCCTGCGAATCCGCCGGTATCCTGTGTTTCGGCAATTTCGGCGACCAGCACAGCTATTCGCCGACTACCATCGTCTCCAGTGTGCTGGCGCGCTGGGATCCGGACATCCAGTGGATCGTCGACGAATGGTGGGCCAACAAGGCGGACGGCAAGGCGTTCAGCGGCAACACCGACATCGTGTGGCGCGGGCTGGCGCAGGGCGGCGCCGACGTGGCACCCTATCACGCGCTGGCCGACCGGGTTCCCGACGACGTGAAATCGCTGGTCGAAACGACCGTCGCTTCGATCAAATCAGGCGACATCGAGGTCGAACTGGACGTGTCGGCGCCCGAATCCGACTGAACTTCGGCGTCTGTTGCGGGCAACCGGCGAACGTCTCGTACGACGCCGGTTCGCCCGCAACCCAGGACCGGTGGATCGTTCCATGTCTTCAATTCTGCGCACCATCAACCTGACCAAGAAGTTTCCGGGCGTCATCGCCAACGAGGACGTGAATTTCGACCTCGAAGCCGGTGAAATCCATTGCCTGTTCGGCGAAAACGGAGCCGGCAAGTCGACCCTGTCCTCTTGCCTCTTCGGCTTCTACCAGCCGGAAGGCGGATCGATCGAGTTTCAGGGCCGCGAGCTGAGGCTGCGGTCTCCGCGCGACGCCATCCGCGCCGGAATCGGCATGGTGCATCAGCATTTCGTCCTGGTGGGCGAATTCACGGTGCTGGAAAACATCATCGTCGGCACCCACGAAAGCGGTTGGGAACTGAAGACCTCGGAGGCGCGTGAGCGGGTTCTGGCGCTGTGCGAGGAATACGCGATCAATCTCGATCTGGACGCGCTGGTGCGCGACCTGGCGGTGGGCCAGCAGCAGTGGGTCGAGATCCTCAAGGCGCTCTATCTCGAGGTTAAGGTGCTGATCCTCGACGAGCCGACGGCCGTCCTCACGCCGGAGGAATCGGAGCGCCTGTTTCGCATCATCCATCACATGCGCGAACTGGGCATCTCGATCGTGCTGATCAGCCACAAGATGGTGGAGGTCATGCAGGCCGACCGTGTGACCGTTCTGCGCAAAGGCAGGGTGGTCGATACGGTGCGCCCGTCCGCCGTGACGCCCCAGGAATTGACGCGCATGATGGTCGGGCGCGATGTCGAGCTTCGCGTTGCCCGCGACCGGTCGGCCGACGAGGCCAGCCGCGATGCCGAAGACGTGCTCGTCGTCCGCGATCTCAGCTATCGCGACCATCGCGGAAAACTGGCGCTCGATCATGTGGACCTGACGATCGGTCGGGGCGAAATCCTCGGCCTGGCCGGTGTCTCCGGAAACGGCCAGAAGGAACTTTTCGAGATCCTGTCGGGCATCCTGGTGCCGCAAAGCGGCCATGTGACGCTCGCCGGCGAGCGGATCGAGGGACTGCCGTCGCGACAATACATGGACCGCGGCGTCGGCCTGGTGCCGGACGACCGGTTCCGCGAAGGACTGATTCCCGAGTTCAACATCCGCGAGAACCTGATTCTCGGCTGGCAGCGGCATGACGATTACACGCACGGGATTTTCCTGGATCAAAAGCGCATCGGGACCGTCGCCGACGGCCTGATCGACGAGTTCCAGATCGCCACCCCGTCCGGCGCCACCCCGGTGAACCACTTGTCGGGCGGCAACGCGCAGAAGGTGATCCTGGCGCGCGAATTCGTGCATTCCAACAAGCTTCTGCTGGCCAACCAGCCGACACGCGGACTGGATCTCGGCGTCATCGAATATGTCTACAAGCAGATCATCGCCAAGCGCGACGAGGGATATGCGGTTCTGCTTGCTTCGGAAGAGCTGGAGGACCTCCTCAACCTATCCGATCGCATTGCGGTGATCTGCCAGGGCCGGATCGTCGGGATCGTCGACCCGTCATCGACAACCATTGAAGAGATCGGCCTGCTGATGGCCGGAGGCGTCTCGGAGGCAGCGCAATGACCGATGTCGATCAGACAATGCCCGCAACGCAGACGCGACAGCGAGCGCGTTTTCGCATCGAGCGGCGGGTCAACGCCAATCGCCTGTGGACCCTTTCCATGTATGCCGCCGCGACGCTGATCGGGCTGCTGCTGTCGGCGCTGCTGATCACCACCAGCGGGGCCGACGTTTTCAAGGCGTTTTCGTCGCTGCTGAACGGTGCGTTCGGCAGCCAGAAGGCGTTGATCGCCACCCTGGCGAAGGCGACGCCGCTGATCCTGACGGGACTGGCGACGGTGGTCGCGTTCCGCGCCCAGGTATGGAGCATCGGTCAGGAGGGGCAGGTGTTCGCCGGCGCCATGGGCGCCTATCTGGGCTGCTTGCTGCTGATCGGCCTGCCGGTGTGGCTCTATCTCGCGGGAATCGTGCTCAGCGGCATGCTGGCGGCCGCCCTGCTCGGCACGATCGCCGCCGTCCTCAAGGACAGGTTCGAGGTCAACGAGATCATCTCGACGGTGATGATGAACTATCTCATCGTCTTTCTGTTGTCCTACCTGATCGGCGGCGGTCCCTGGACGGAAGTGTCCTCGACCGTCGTTTACCAGCAGACGCCGCCGATTCCGGAGGCCGCGCAACTGCCGCATCTGCTGGGCAGCAGCAAGCTGCATCTCGGTTTCCTTTTCGCCATGGTCTCGGCGCTGGCCTGCTACGTGCTGCTGGAACGGACTCCGCTCGGCTACGAGATCCGCGCCATGGGGTTCAATCCGGTCGCCCTTGCCTATCGGGGCACCAATATCGGCCGCACCATCATCGTGGTCATGGCGGTCAGCGGCGCCATTGCCGGCCTGGCCGGCGTTTCCGAAATCTTCGGAACGGCGCACCGGCTGCGGGCCGACAATCTGACCGGCCTTGGCTACACCGGCATCATCATCGGCATGATCGGCGGGCTGCGGCCGCTGGGCACGGTGGTCGCCGGCATCATCTTCGGCGGCCTGGCCAGCGGTTCCGTCTACATGAAACTGCTCGCCAAGGTTCCCGACGCGCTGGTGCCTGCCATGGAAGGGATCCTGCTGCTGACGTTCCTGTGCGCGGGCGTCGCGGCGCATTACCGGGTGGTCAGGGAGACTGGCGATGTCTGAACTCATGCAGGAAGCCGTCATCGTCAGCATCTTTGCCGGCATGGTCAGGGTGATGACGCCGATCCTGTTCGCCGCCATCGGCGAACTCGTCACCCAGCGTGCCGGCATCTGGAACATGGGCGTCGAGGGCACCATGCTGATGGGCGCGTTCACCGCCTACATTGTCGCGACCTCCACCGGCTCGATCTGGCTGGCCGTGGCGGCGGCGATGCTCGCCGGCGCCATGATGGGGCTGCTGACCGCCTTCATGACCGCGACGATGCGGGTCGATCATTTCATATCGGGCCTCGGCATCAATCTTCTCGTCGCCGGCCTGACGCTCTACTGGTTCCGCATCTACATCAAGGGGCGGGCGCAGCCGACCTTCGACGGCTTCGACAACGTCGCGATACCGGTCCTCTCCTCCATTCCCTATCTGGGCGACATATTCTTCAATCAGCGTTTTCTCACCTATGTCGCATTCGCGGCGGTGCCGGCCGTCTGGTTCCTGCTCTACCGGACCCGCTGGGGCCTCGAACTGCGCTGCCTGGGCGAAAATCCGAAGGCGCTGGACATCAAGGGCCTGAGCGTCGTCGGGCGGCAATATGCGGCGGTGCTGTTCGGCAGCGTGATGACCGGGCTCGGCGGCGGCTTCCTGATGCTCGGCTTCTCCGACCGCTTCCTGGCCGACATCACCACCGGCCGCGGCTGGCTGGCGATCGTCGCCATCATCGCCGGAAACTGGATGCCGGGCGGGGTTCTTGCCGCGGTCATGGTCTTTGCTTTCCTGGAGAGCGTTGCCACGCATGTGCAGGTGCTGGGTCTCGGCATTCCGCATCAGGTCTTTCTCGCCATGCCCTATCTCGCCTCCATCCTGCTCTTGATCGGGCTGCGGCGGCGGTCCGCCCATCCGCTGAAGCTGGGCATTCCCTATTTCCGGTAACCCAAAGGACTCCAGACGATGACTGCCAGATGTGAAGATCCGGTCATGCTCAACCAGTGGCACCCGCTGAGCTCGCTCGCCGAGATCGATCCAGGCAAGGTGCACCGGACCGTGCTGCTGCAGGAACCCCTGGCCTTCGCCATGGATGCGAACGGCGATCTGCATGTCTGGCGCGCAACCGCGGCCGATCGCGACGGCCGGACCTTCGAACCTGATCCGGCCTGGCGGACCGTCGCCATGCGCCGCTCGCACGGATATCTCTGGGCCTGCCTGGGCAGCCGGGCGCCGGAGACCCTGTTTTCCTTCGACGAGTTCTACGAAGACGACCGCAGGACGGTTCCGACCGGCGTGTTCGGGGTCAGCGTTTCGCCCGGGCGGGCGGTGGAGAACTTCCTCGACATGGGCCATTTTCCCTATGTGCACACCGGCATTCTGGGCGAGGAGCCGCATACCGAGGTCAAGGAATACGATGTCGAGGTGTCGGAGGAGCGCGACGAGGTGCTTGCCACCGAATGCCGGTTTTTCCAGCCGCAGGCGGCGCTGGCCTCCCAGGGCGGAGCGGATGTCGACTACATCTACCGGGTGCCGCACATCAATTGCGCTCTGCTCTACAAATCCTGCCCGAACGACGAAACGCGCAAGGACGTCGTCTATCTGTTCATCCAGCCGCTGGGTCCGGACCTGATCCGCGCGCATACCGGGATGTGCGTGCTCGACGACGAAAACAGCTATGAGGGAATCCGGCTCTTTCAGCAGACGATATTCGGCCAGGACAAGCCGATCCTGGAGAACCAGTTTCCCAAACGCCTGCCGCTGGATCCGCGCGCCGAGACGCCGATCCGTGCCGACAAGTCCGCCATTGCCTACCGCCGCTGGCTGAGCAGCAAGGGTCTGACCTATGGCGTCATTCCGGCGGCAGCGTAGAAGCACAGGGACCCGAGACGATCATGTTGGAAGAACTTCAGAAGAACTGGTACCCGATCGCATCGAGCAGCGATCTGCCCTATCGGCACGCCTATCACGGACAGCTGTTGGGCCGCGAACTGGCGGTCTGGCGGGCCGACGACGGCTTCGTCAATGTCTGGGAAAACCGCTGCCTGCATCGCGGCGTGCGGTTGTCGATCGGCATCAATGACGGCAGCGAACTCAAGTGCCAGTATCACGGCTGGCGCTATGCCAACCGCACCGCCGGATGCACCTATATTCCGGCGCATCCCGCCGACGCGCCGGCGCGCACAATCTGCAACCGGACCTTTCCGTCGATCGAGCGCTACGGGCTGGTCTGGTCGGGCGAGGCCCCGGTCGGCGAGCTACCCGGCATCGCGGAACTGGACGATGCGAGCCCGTTTGCGCTTCGCCCGATTCCGGTCAATGCGGCCGCGGACCTCGTCGTCGAAATGCTGCGTTCCTACAGGTATCAGCCCAACGGACGCCTTGCCGGGGACGGTGCCGAAACCACGCTCGAGGCGGCCGAGGCGGACCGGGTGCGGCTGAGATCGGCGGAGGGAGAGGCTGCGACCGGCCTGGTGGTTTTCGCCCAGCCGGTGGATGCGGGACGAACCGTGATACGCGGCGTCCTGTGCGAAGCCCCGGCGGATGAAGACGCGCTCGATGTCCTGGCGCATCACAGCCGGCGCATGAGCGCGCTGCGCGAGGAGATCGAGGCGCGGGCGGCCGGTCTCCCGGCACCCGAAGCCTTCGTCCCGGCCATCCACCGCGTGTCCGAAGACCTGGCGTCGATGCCGGAGCAGTCGATCTCCGGCCGGTCTGCGCCGCTTCGGGTGTCGGTGTCGCGCAAATGGGCCGTCGCCGAAGGCGTTGCCGCGTTCGAACTGACGTCGGTCGACGGCCAGCTGCCGACTTTCCAGCCCGGCGCGCATATCGATGTGCACATGCCCAACGGCATCGTCCGGCAGTATTCGATCACCAACGGTCCGGGCGAGCACCAGAGCTACGTTATCGGCGTCAAACGGGAAGAGACCTCCGGCGGCGGCTCCGAATGCATGCATGACAAGGTGCGCGAAGGCGATGTCCTGGCGATTTCGGAACCCCGCAACAACTTTCCACTGCGCCGCGACGCGGTGAAGACGCTGCTGGTCGCCGGCGGCATCGGCATCACGCCGCTGCTGTCGATGGCGCGCGTCCTGCGCAAATCGGCGCTGCCCTTCGAACTGCACTACTTTGCCCAGTCGCAACGGCACATGGCGTTCGCGCCGGTGCTCGAAACCCTCGGCGACGGCCTGGTTGCGCATACGGGTCTCGATGCGGACGCGACGGGAGAGCGGCTGCGGACCATCCTCGCCGACTACCGGCCGGCCATGCATCTCTACATCTGCGGGCCGGGCCCGATGCTGCAGGCCGCCCGTGACATCGCGGCCGAGCTTGGCTGGCCAGAGGAGGCGGTGCATTTCGAGTATTTCAAGAACACGCTGGAGATCGACGACAGTTCCAGCTTCCAGGTCGATCTGGCGCGCTCGGTCATGACCCTGGACGTGCCGGCCGGCAAGACCATTCTGGAAGTGCTGCGGGAGAACGGCGTCGACGTGCCCAGTTCCTGCGAACAGGGTGCGTGCGGAACCTGCCTGACCTCGGTGATCGCCGGCGAACCGGATCACCAGGATGTCTTCCTGAGCGATAGCGAGAAAAAGAGCGGCACATGCATCATGACCTGCGTGTCGCGGGCCAAGTCCGACCGTCTGGTCCTGGATATCTAGGGAAGAAACATGATCAAGCTTTACGACTACGAACTGTCCGGCAACTGCTACAAGCTGCGCCTGATGATGAGCATCCTCGGGCTGGAATACGACACCGTTCCGGTCGATTTCTATCCGGGCAGGGAACACAAGTCGGACTGGTTTCGCCAGATCAATCCGCTGGGCCAGTTGCCCGTGCTCGACGATGACGGGCTGGTGCTGCGCGACGCCCAGGCGATCCTGGTCTATCTCGCCGCGAAATATGACGGGTCCGGCAAGTGGTATCCGAAGGACGACGCGGAGCTGCTGGGCCGGGTCGGCCAGTGGCTGGCCTTTGCCGACGGCATCACCGCGACCGCGTCGGCGGCACGGCTGCATGACGGCCTGTTCTACGATTTCGACATCGACGCCTGCCGGGCCGGCGCCCACCGGCTGTTCCGGATCCTCGACGAGCATCTGTGGTTCTCGGAAAGGCGCGGACGGGACTGGATCTGTCCGGCCGATCATCCGACCGTCGCGGACATCGCCTGCTTTCCCTATGTGGCCCTGTCCGAGGAAGGCGGGATTTCCAGGCAGGACTATCCGGCCATCCGGCGGTGGACCGATCGCGTCCGACGCATCCCGGGTTTCGTCATCATGTCGGGGGTCTTCCCGGCCGCGGCCGCCCGCACCGCGGCCTGACGCAGCAAGTTTACGAACACAAGCAGTTGAAGGGACATACCCATGAAGACACGTGCCGCAGTCGCGTTCGAGGCCGGCAAACCCCTGGAGATCGTCGAGGTCGATCTGGAGGGTCCGAAGCAGGGCGAGGTGCTGGTCGAGATCAAGGCGACCGGGATCTGCCACACCGACGAATTCACCCTCTCGGGCGCCGACCCCGAGGGCCGGTTTCCGGCCATCCTGGGACATGAGGGCGCCGGCGTCGTCGTGGAGACGGGGCCCGGCGTGACATCGCTGAAGCCGGGCGACCACGTCATTCCGCTCTACACGCCGGAGTGCCGCGAGTGCGAATACTGCCTCAACCCGAAGACCAATCTGTGCCAGGCGATCAGGACGACCCAGGGCGCCGGGGTGATGCCGGACGGCAGCAGCCGGTTTTCCTACAAGGGCGAGCCGGTGCTGCACTATATGGGCTGTTCGACCTTCTCCAACCACACGGTCATGCCGGAGATCGCGCTGGCGAAGGTCAACAAGGACGCGCCGTTCGACAAGATCTGCTACATCGGCTGCGGGGTGACCACCGGCATCGGCGCGGTCATCAACACCGCCAAGGCGGAACCGGGATCGAACTGCGTCGTCTTCGGGCTGGGCGGCATCGGCCTCAACGTCATCCAGGGCTGCCGGCTGGCCGGGGCCAACATGATCGTCGGCGTCGACCTCAACCCGCACCGCGAGGTGTGGGGCCGCGAGTTCGGCATGACCCATTTCGTCAACCCGAACGACGTCTCGGGCTCGCTGGTCGATCACCTGGTCGAGCTGACCGGGGGCGGGGCGGACTACTCGTTCGAATGCATCGGCAATGTGAAGGTCATGCGCGACGCCCTCGAATGCGCCCACAAGGGCTGGGGCGAATCGATCATCATCGGCGTCGCCGGGGCGGGACAGGAGATTTCGACGCGGCCATTTCAACTGGTGACTGGCCGGTCGTGGCGCGGCACGGCCTTCGGCGGGGCGCGCGGGCGCACGGACGTGCCGAAGATCTTCGACTGGTACATGGACGGCAAGATCCAGATCGATCCGATGATCACCCACACTCTGCCGCTCGAGGACATCAACAAGGCATTCGACCTGATGCATGCCGGCGAGAGCATTCGCAGCGTCGTGGTTTTCTGAGGCCGCTTTACGGTCCCGCGTCGATCGAAAAAGCCTGGTGCCGGTAAGCCCGTTTTAACCGGCGCACGGCTATTTGCCTGTGGTTTTCGTTCTAACCTGGGGGTGGGTGGATGTCGCAATCTCAAGACCGTGTCGGCCAGAACTATCGGGTCCTCGACAGCGAACAGTCGGACAAGATGTACCGCGTCAAGGAAATGGGTCAGGAGCTGCTTGATTTCATCGACACGTTGGGAGTTTCACCGGAAACCGAACGGGCGAAGAGCCGCGTCGAGGAAGCGGTGATGTGGTCGGTCAAGCACATCACCAACTGACTGCGTTTCTTCCGGAGGCTTTTTAGGCCCGCGCAGCGGAATACCCTTGCGGTCGGGCAGATCCCGGCCGCCGGATGACGGGCATCATCCGCGCCGGCGGTTCACACGCCGAACCAGCCGATGACGGCGCCCATGGCGACCAGCACCAGGAGCCAGTGGGCCGCGTCAATGATCGTCAGGCCCCAGCCGAAGCCCCAGTAGCGGTGGTTGACGGCGAGCGTGGTGGCGACGAAGCCCAGCCAGATGAAGAAGCCGGTGACGATGCCGTTAGAGGCGGTCACCTGGCCGTCGCCCCGATCGAGTCACGTCGCACCTCGTCGGTATTGCGAATCACATAAGTGTGTGCTTATGTATGCGCATGACCGAGGACGACATATTCAAAGCGCTGGCCGATCCGACGCGCCGTGCGATCTTCGAGAAGCTGGCCGCCGGCGGTATGAATGCAAGCGCTTTGCGAAAGGGTATGACCATCAGCCAGCCGGCGATGTCTCAGCATCTCGCGGTGTTGCGCAACGCCAGTCTGGTGCGGGTGGAACGGCGGGGGCGTTTCGTCAATTACGAAGTCAATCCGGACGGGTTGGCGCACATCGCCGGCTGGCTCGCGCGGTATCGCGCCTACTGGCCGGCACGGGTCGATGCGTTGCGGGCTTTGCTGAAGGAAATGGACCAATGAAGGACAAGGAACCCGAAGAGCAAGCGGAGGAGCTGGTGCTCGAGTTCGAGCTCGACGCGGCGCCCGAAAAGGTCTGGCGGGCGGTGAGCGTTCCGGCTTTCCGGGAGGTCTGGCTGCCGGTCGGGGAACTGGCCGACGCCAAACCGGTTTCGACAACGCCGGGCGACGAGATCCGCTACCGGATGCGCGAGAGCGAGCCTCCGTTCCTGGAGAGCGTAGTGGCGTTTCGGCTCCGGCCCGGCGACGAGGGCGGCACGATCCTGACGATCGTCCACCGGCTCGAAGCGCGCTCGGCGCAGCCGCCGTCTCGCGTCGCCAACAACAACGAAGCTGAAACCCTGCGCGCCGCCTGACGCCGCGGGTTCATCCGACAGTGCAAACAAGGAGTTCGCCGATGCGCGAAACGATGCAACTCGTCCCCATGGTCGTCGAACAGTCGAGTCGCGGCGAGCGTTCGTTCGACATCTATTCGCGTCTGCTCGGCGAGCGGATCGTCTTCCTGAACGGCGAAGTGAACGACGCCATGTCGGCGCTCATCTGCGCCCAGTTACTCTATCTGGAGGCAGAGAATCCGGCAAAGCCGATCCATCTCTATATCAACTCGCCGGGTGGAGTGGTCACCAGCGGCCTGGCCATGTACGACACCATGCGCTATCTGCGCGCGCCGGTTCACACGCTGTGCATGGGCACGGCACGGTCGATGGGCTCGTTCCTGCTGATGGCCGGCGAACCGGGCGGGCGCGCCGCATTGCCCAATGCCAGTATCCTGATCCACCAGCCGTCCGGCGGCCTGCAGGGGCAAGCCTCGGATATGCTGATCCACGCCGAAGAGATCCTCAAAACCAAGCAGCGCATGACTCGGCTTTACGCGGAACATTGCGGTCGAAGTTACGAGGAATTCGATCGCGCTATGGATCGCGACCGCTTCATGACGGCGGACGAAGCGCTGGAATGGGGCCTGATCGACCGGATCCTGACCCATCGCGCGGTTGAGGAGGAGCGCTTTTGACCGAGCGGGCTGGCGGGGGCCTGCCTCAGGAGCGGCTGAACCCGACGACCTCGAGGGTGAATTCCTCGACATAGTCGACCACGGCGCTCACCGCCGCGGCGGCGGCCTTCTCGTCGCCTTCGGAAACGGCCTGGGCCACTTTCGCATGGGCTGTGGCCATGCGCATGAGATCGCCATACTGCTCCTGATGGATCACCCAGAAGCGCCTTGAAAGGCCCTTCACCGACGTAAGCGCCCTGGCGGCGAAGCGATTGTCGGACGCCTTGATCAGCAGCTCGAAACATTCGGCATCGAGCTCGGTCATCTGCTCCTGGCTGCGGTCCGCTGCCGCCTTCAGGAAGCGTTTGGCCAGGTTTCGCAAGCGTTCCTTCTGTTGCGGTGTCGCCCGCTTGGCGGCGGAGCGGGCAACGAGGATCTCAACCACCCGGCGCAGCTCGAGCGCCCGGAACTGCTCGGTGTGATCGATCGGGCAGACCTGTGCGCCGCGGCGCGGCACGATCGTCAGCAGGCCCTCGTCGGCCAGCCGCTGGATGGCCGAGCGCACCGGCGCCCTCGTGTGTCCGGAAACCTCGACGAGGTCCGTTTCCGAAACCCAGCGTCCCGGCGCGAGCTCGCCATTGACGATCATGCGTTCGAGATCGCGAAAGGCCTCGTCCTTCATCTGCCGGACACCCTCGGCAAGGGGTGTGGGGTTGCTGGTTCTGCTTCGGGCTTGCTGCGGCACGGTCAACTCGATGCTGGAATCACTGCCGTTTCTTACCATGATTGCGGATCCAATTTGACATGTCATTTTGAGTGATTAACATTTCTCTATTGACATGTCACATAAAATAGATGACATGTCAGTGGTTCGAAACCATGGGAGGATGTCATGGGCAAATTGAAGACGCTGGTTCTGTCGGGCGCCGTTGCGCTGACCACATCAACCGCTGCAATTGCGCAGGAAATCGTGAAGGTGGCCGAGCCGAACTGGGCGAGCGGCCGCGCCATGGCGGGCCTGATCAAGGTGGTCATCGAGGATAAGCTCGGCGGCAAGGCGGAACTCGTTCCGGGCACCAATGCGGTGATTTTCAAGGCGATGGATCGCGGCAAGGGCGAAATCGACGTCCATCCGGATGTGTGGCTGCCGAACCAGTCGAACTTCACCGATGAATATGTCGACCGCAACAACACGGTCGCGCTGAGCGAGGGCAATTACGAAGGCTTCTCGGCGTTTTGCGCGCCGAAGGAGTTTGCCGCAAAGCATAATATCAAGAGCGTGTTCGACCTGGCCACGCCGGAAGCCGCGAAACTGATGGATCGCGACGGCGATGGCATGGGCGATATTTGGGTCGGCGCGCCGGGATGGGCCTCGACCAAGATCAATTCGGTGAAAGTGCGCGATTACGGCATCAGCAACTTTTTCAAGCCGATCCAGGCCGAGGAAGAGGTGGCGACCGCGTCCATCTCCGACGCTCTGAACAAGAACGAGGGCTACGCGTTCTACTGCTACGCGCCCCACTACAACTGGTTCGTGTTCGACATGGTGCGCCTGGAGGAGCCTGACTACGATCCGGCGAAATACGACATGAAGCAGCCGGCCGAGGATCCGAACTGGTTCGAAAACTCCAAGGTCTCGACCGCCGACAAGGCGAAGACCATTCACGTCGGCTATTCGAATTCGCTCGAGCAGCGCACGCCTGATGTGGCGGCGTTCCTTGCCAAGATCGATATGGACACCGATACGGTGAACAACTTCACCCATGAAATCGTGGTCAAGAAGCGTTCCAGCGAGGATGTTGCCCGCGAGTGGATCGCCGCCAATTCCGACCGAGTCGACGGTTGGCTCGGGCTGAACTAGTCAGCCCCTCCCGGGGGGTGCCGGCTGCTTTTCATTCCCGGCGGTCCGGCGCCAACCCCCTCCGATACCGCAAACGCGACGATGACCGGGCTTCAAGGCGCGGCAAAGGAGGCCGTTTGACCATCCACCAACAGCCGCAGGAAAACGGCGACGACGTCATCGACATTGCCGGAGTGTGGAAGATCTTCGGCGAACGGCAGCAGGAGGCCATGGACGCGATTCGCCAGGACGGGCTTTCCAAGGCCGAGGTTCTGGAAAAGTTCAACTGTGTGGTCGGCGTGGCCGACGCCACTTTCAAGGTCCAGCGCAGCGAGATCTTCTGCATCATGGGCCTGTCGGGAAGCGGCAAGTCGACACTGGTGCGCCACGTCAACCGGTTGCTGACGCCGACGGCTGGCAAGGTCATGGTGAGCGGTCTGGACATCATGGCGCTCGACGAACAGGAGCTTCTCAGGGTCCGCAACCAGAAGATCGCCATGGTCTTCCAGAATTTCGGGCTGCTGCCCCACCGCTCCGTGCGCGACAATGTCGCAATGCCGCTGGAGATCCGTGGGTTACCGCAAAATGCCCGCTGGCGGGCGGCCGAAGAGGCCCTGGCTCTCGTCGAGCTGTCCGAATGGAAGGACAAGTTCGCACACGAACTGTCCGGCGGCATGCAGCAGCGCGTAGGCCTGGCCCGCGCCATCGCCGCGGATGCCGACGTCCTGCTGATGGACGAGCCTTTCAGTGCTTTGGATCCGCTGATCAGGCGGCAATTGCAGGAAGAGTTCATGCGGCTCGCCAATTCCATGCAGAAGACCACGCTGTTCATCACCCACGACCTGGAGGAAGCCGTCCGCATCGGAGACCGCATCGCCATCATGAAGGATGGCGTGATCGTGCAGACGGGGACGCCGGAGCAGATCATCATGAACCCGACCGACGACTACGTGATGGATTTCGTGGCCGGCATCTCCCGCATCAACTTGATCCGAGCCCACAGCCTGGCGCGGCCGCTGCAGGAATTCGAGGCCGAGCACGGCCGGCTGCCGGACGACGTCCTGACCGTTTCCGGCAACGACACGCTGCGGCAGATCATCGTCAAGTCATCCGGCACCGAGGGCGCGATCCTCGTGCGCGACGAGGACATCGGAACCACCGGGGTCATCACCAAGAACGACATCCTCAACGGGGTCATCCTGGGAACGGAGGACGCATGACTGTCATCGCCGATCATCCGGTTCCCGTCGACGACGCCGAGATGTCCGAGGTCAAGCGGTTCGTTACCCTCGGCGTATCCTACTACGAAGAGCAGTTCAGGATCATCGGCGACAAGCGCGGCTTCGCCTTCACCTGGAACTGGGCTGCCTTTCTTTTGGGGTCGGTCTGGTTCGGCATGCGCAGCCTCTGGTCCCACTTCCTGCCCTTCGTGGCCCTGGAGACCTTTGCCGTCGTGCAACTGGCCAGGGGGTTCTGGGGGGATCTGGGCGCGCCCATCCTCGCCCGCCTGCCCGGCATCGAGAACACACTTCGCCAGCGCTACGAGCAACTGGCGGAAGCCAAACAGAACGCGCCCGGCCGGGTGGCGACATTCGAGAACGCCATCGCCTCGCTGGAGCGCGCCATCGACGGCATCAAGGCCGAAGCGGCGGCCGCCAACGCAACTGCCGTTCAGCTTATGCTGCTGGGCTTCGTCGGTCTTCTGCTGATCAAGACCATCCAGGCAGTGCTGGCGAATCCGGCGCTGCAGGCCCGCTACGCCCGCTGGCTTTCCGACCGCTCCATGGGCGCCGGCCTGAGCGTGCAGAAGATCGTCCTGGCCACCGTCCTGACGACTGTCACCTACATCACCTGCTCGCTCAAATTCGGCTTTCCGGACACCGTACCGGCCCTGGCGACCTTTCCGGCGGACCCGCAGGTCCAGGCCTCGGTCGCCGATGCCATCAAGGCGTGGATGGCCAATGCGGCGGTGAGTTCCGAATGGTTCTTCGACGCCCTGACGCTGGGCATCCGCAGTGTCCTGGACGCGCTGGAAACGATTTTTGTCGAAACTCCCTGGCCGGTGATGGGCGGTTTCATCCTGCTGCTCACCGGGCTGTCGGCGGGCTGGCGGGCGGCGATCTTCACGGCCGCCGGCCTGGCCTATCTCGCCTATCTGGGGTTCTGGGACAAGAGCATGAAGACCCTGGCGCTGCTCGGCACCGCGGCCTGCATTTCCATCACGCTGGGCATTCCGCTTGGAATCGCCTGCGCGCGCAGCCAACGGCTCTATTCCGTGGTGCGACCGGTACTCGATTTCATGCAGACCATGCCGGCCTTCGTATACCTGATCCCGGTCATCGCCTTCTTCGGGACCGGCAAGCCCGCGGCAATCATCGCCACGATGATCT
The DNA here is from genome assembly GCA_963921345.3 of Rhizobiaceae bacterium. GTDB lineage: Bacteria > Pseudomonadota > Alphaproteobacteria > Rhizobiales > Rhizobiaceae > Hoeflea_A. Next base: position 491,038 of record CAWUFE020000001.1, read on the forward strand.
TTGGCGGATCGCCGGTGGTGCGTCTGACGGTTCTGGGTCTGCGCGGCGTGCCGGAAACCGTACGCGAGGCGGCGATGGCCTTCGGCGGCAGCCGCCGATATCTGCTGTGGAAGGTCGACCTTCCGCTGGCCATGCCTTCGATTATGGCGGGGATCAACCAGACCATCCTGCTCAGTCTTGCCATGGTGGTAATCGCCTCGCTGATCGGTGCAAAGGGGCTTGGGGAGGACGTGCTCGAAGCGCTGCAATACGCCTCGGAGGGCCAGGGCATCCTGGCCGGACTGGCCATCCTGTGCTGCGCCATGATTCTGGACCGCATCATTCAGGGCAAAAGGAGATAAGCGCAGTGACCGTCACCGTGGCGATGTTCATCAAGTACGAAAACGACAAGAAGGCCGCGATGCTGAAGAGCCCGAACGACCGCGCGGCCGTGTCGGAACAGGCGGTCGGCGCCATGGGCGGCAGGTTGCTGCATGCCTACGGCACCTGCGGCGAATACGACATGATGTTCATCTACGAGATGCCCGACATGCCGTCGGTCGCCGCCAACATGATGCTGGCCGATGCCAGCGGCATGTCGAAGCGCCACACCATCATCCCGCTGTTTTCCAACGACGATTTCCTTGCCGCACAGGCGAAGGCGAGCCGCATGGCCGACAGCTACACCGCGGTCGGCGACGAATGACCGACATCCTGTTCCAAGGCGGTCCGGTCGTCACGGTGGACGACTCCTGTCCGAACCCGGAGGCGGTGGTCGTCCGGGACGGCAGGATCCTGTTCGCCGGCGCTCTGGGCGAGGCCCGGCAACGGTTGCGCGGCGACCCGGTCGATGTCGATCTGGCCGGACGGGTGCTTCTGCCCGGCTTCATCGACGCCCATTCCCATCCCCTCTGGGCGGCCAAGACCCGCGGCGCTCCGGTTGTCGACGTGCGGGCGTCGACGGTCCCGACCTACCGCGCCGTGCTGGCCAAGATCGAGCGTCGGGTCGCGGCGGCGCGCCCGGGAGAACACCTCCTGTTCTTCGGGCTGGATGCCCAACTTCATGACGGTTTCGCCGGGCCGAACCGCGCACAACTCGATGCCATCGCTCCGCAAAATCCGCTTGGCATCCAAACGTCCAACTGCCATGCGCTTTATCTGAATTCGGCAGGGTTCGAAGCCTGCGGGATCGACGAAACGACACCGACTCCGACCGGATCGATCATCGAGAGGGACGGAGCCGGCCGGCCGACCGGAAAAATCGCCGAGGCAGTGACCTGGCGCGCGCTCGAATCCTTCTATGAGGCCTGGGGCGACGACCGGCTCAACGACGAGTTTCGCGTCATGATCGACCAGTTCATCGAAAACGGTATCACGACGACCACCGAGCACCTGTACCTGCCATTCTACAAGGCCTATTTTCTGAGCGCGCTGACGCGGGGCTGGCCGCTGCCGCGGATTGCCGCCTATCAGCAGGCGGTGACGGCCGACATGCAGGTCGAGCCGGTGCGCGTCGGGGATGATCGCCTGTGGATGGCCGGCGTGAAGATCCATGCCGACGGCTCGCCCTTCATCGGCAATATCTGGCTGACGGAACCCTATCTCGACAACGAGGTCACCCGCCGCCGCATGGGGCTGAAGGCCGGACACACGGGCAGCGTCAACTATCCAGCCGACTATTTCGAGAAGATGGTCCGTACCTATGTCGGTCAGGGCTGGCAGATGACCATCCACACCCAGGGGGACCGGACGATCGACATGGTGCTCGATCTTCTAGAAAAGGTGCTCGACGAGGGGCCGCGTCCGGATCACCGCTTTCGGCTGGAGCACTGCGCGCTGATGCGGCAAGACCAGATCGAGCGGGCCGTGGAAATGGGCGTGCTGTCCAGTTTCTTCATCAACCACATCACCCATTGGGGGGTTCCGATCGAGGACGTGCTTTTCGGTTCCGATCGCGCCGCCCACTATGTTCCGGCCGGGTCCGCGGCACGGCGGGGCATGCGGATCTCGCTGCACGCCGATACACCGATGACCGACCCCTCGTGCCTCGCGCTGATGCAGGCCGCGATGACACGGCGGGCCGGTGACGGCCGCTGCGTCGGCGAGAGTGAATGCCTTGACCATGAGACGGCGTTGCGCGCCGTCACCGTCGATGCCGCCTTCCAGATCGGCAAGGAAGACGTGCTCGGATCGATCACGCCGGGCAAGCATGCGGATCTCGTGATCCTCGACAAAAACCCGCTGACCACGGCCCCGGACCGGCTTCGCGAGATCAGGGTCGAGCAGACCTGGCTGGCTGGGGAGAGGGTGTGGACCCGTGGGGATTGAGCGCAACGGCCCTGTTCCAGTGGTGACCGTCGGCGGGTTTCTCGGCGCTGGCAAGACGACGCTGGTCAACCGGATGCTGGCCGGCGCCGACGGCCGGCGCATCGTCGTCTTCGTCAACGATTTCGGCGCCGTCAACATCGACCACGACTTGATCGAGGCTGCCGACACCGATCGAATCTCGCTGAAAAACGGCTGTGTCTGCTGCACCCTTAGCGAAGACCTGGTCGCCGCGGTTGTCAGGTTCTGCCGGGATGTCCCACCCGAAGCCTTCGTCATCGAGGCCAGCGGCGTGTCGGATCCGCGTTCGCTGGATCAATCGATCCTCGCCCTTCAATCGGCCGGTCACGTTCGCCTCGACAATCGCCTCTATGTCCTGGACGCCGACCGGTTCGGCGCGCTGGACTATGCCGACACGGAACTGCTGATCGACCATGCAGCCGCCTGCGACATGGTGCTGATCAACAAATCCGATCTTGTCGACGCCGGTCAGCTTCGACGGCTGGAGGCGGAGCTGGAGCGGTCGACTGGGGAAACCGTGTTTCGTCGCACCGTGCGCTGCGATCTGCCGGTCGATCTCCTGTTTGAACCGTCCGGACCTCCGCGAACGTCGGTAGACGGTGGCGCCGGCGCGCCGGGCGAAAACCATGGCGACACCTTCCAAAGCTGGAGCAAGACTGTCGATCGACCGGTCGAGCGGGAGGCTTTCGAACGCTTCCTGGCGCAAATCTCCGGTGTTGCGCTGCGCGCAAAGGGCCGAATCGCTTTTGCTGACGCGCCGCAGCAAGTCGTTTCGTTTCACCTGGTGGGCCCACGCATCTCGATCGACGACCCCGGCGATGGCGGGAGCGGCGACATCTGCCGGTTCGCGGTCATCGGTCGAAAGAACGAGCTGGATGTGCCGGCCTTGGAAGCCGGCTTCGCCCACTGCCTAAGGGGTCGGTGATCGCGATCACAATCAGCCTCGAATCAAACTCCGAACCAGCCGATCACGGCGCCCATGGCGACCAGCACCAGGAGCCAGTGGACCGCGTCGATGATCGTCAGGTCCCAGCCGAAGCCCTGGTAGCGGTGGTTGACGGCGAGCGTGGTGGCGACGAAGCCCAGCCAGATGAAGAAGCCGGTGACGATGCCGTTATAGGCGGTCACCTGGCCGTCGCCGAGATGGCCGATGACGCCGGCCAGGAAGAACGCCATGATCAGTTCGCAAATTACGGAATTGACCAGCAGGCCGGGCGAGAACTTCGCCTCGTCGATGCGTGCCGCCTTCATCCACTGCTTGCCCAGCGCGCCGTAATAGGCGCTGCCGATGACGAAGGCCGCGACGGTGGCCAGCAGAATGGCCAGATAGCTGATACCGGCAAATGCCATGGGTTCCCCTCCTGCAAATGGTGTCCGGGATTTCAGTCGGTCCTCACTCGAATGCTACACTCACCTGCCCGATCTCGCCCAGCGACGCGACCACGGTGTCGCCCGCGTTCGCGTGATAGATCCGGTCGGTGGTGACACCTGTGGTGACATAATCGCCTGCCTGAAGGGACAGGCCGTATTCGGGCAATGCATTCGCCAGCCAGGCAAGCGCCGTCAGCGGGTGGCCGAGCACCCGGTCGCTTGAGCCGGTGAACTGCAGCGTGCCGTTGACGACCAGCTGCGTCGGCTGGGCGCCGAGGTCGATCGAGGCGAAGTCCTCGATCGGTTCGCCGTGGATCCAGGCGCCATGGATGGCGTTGTCGGCAGCCAGCGATTCCGCGGTGACCCGGTCGATGCCGGCAAAATGATGCTCGACCAGCTCGATCGCCGGGAGCGCCGCCGCCACATGCTCGACAATCGAGTGGCGGTCATAGGGTGCTCCTTCCGGCGACGGTGCGCTGCGCATCCGAAAGGCAACCTCGCTTTCGATGATCCGCACCGCGTAGTCCGCGGCGGGCAGCAAGACGCCGCTGTCGTGAACCCGGCTGGAGATCAGCCGGCCGAAAACCGGATGCGGGACCCCCAGCATCTCCTGCGCTGCCGGGTTCGTCAGCGCGATCTTGTAGCCGGCTCTGGTGCCGCCCCAGGACCCGATCAGCCGGTCGACCAGCGCGTCCTGCGTGCGATAGGCGCTGGCCAGGTCGGGCGGCATGAGAGCCGCGGGCAGTTCCTCGACGGTTCGTCCGTCGAGACAAAGGCCGGCCAGAAAGTCCACGGTCGAATCGAGGGTCATCGCCTGGGATGCTCCCTAAAGCACGCGAACCATGAAGACGCTCTCGACATCCTCACGATAGTCGCCGAAGGGTGGGCAGTAGGAGAAGCCGAGCTTCTCGTACAGCGTTCTGGCGGCGGCGGAAGCCTCTCTGCTTCCGGTTTCCAGATACAGCCTGCTGAATCCCGCCTGGCGGGCCTCGGCGAAGATGCACTCGAGCAGCAATTTGCCAACGCCTTTGCCGCGCAGTTCCTCGACAACGTGCATCGATTTCAATTCACCGGTTTCAACGTCCAGTGTCTTCAGTCCGGCAATTCCTAGACATTGGTTCCGGTGCCATGCGGCGAACAACCGGATCCCCTCTTTTTCGTGCTGATCGGCCCCGACATGATGATTGCTTTCGGCACGATAATGGGCGTCGCCATAGGCGGTATGCACCTCGATCAGGCGGGCTACTTGCGGCAGGCTTGGGTCGGCCGCGCGAATATCCATTTCCTCGAACATCACGACACTCATCGATATCGAAAACGGCAACCTCTGCCTGAAATTCGGCCGCACTTGGAGACAATCAAACCGACAAGCAACATAACGACATAACGGGTTACGGGAAATGCCTCGGTTTCGAGGTCACGCTGCCGATGAATGCGGTCTGTCGGCCGCACCGGTTCCATCCAACGCCTATGGGTTGTCCACCACCTCATAGCGCCAGACCGTCGTCTTCTTGACTTCCGAATCCTCCAGCGCCCGGGTGACCGGCACCTGGTAGGTGGCGATTTCGGTGAGTGTTTTGCGCGGGCAATAGGAGCGGCCGGGGTCGCCGATCAGCACCACGGCGCCGCGGCGTGCCAGGCGGTCGAACCAGGGCACGAGCAGTTTCCCGAGGTCCTGGTCGTAGAAGACGTCGCCGGCGAGCACCACCTGCCAGCCGTCGTCGCGTCCGATGAGGTCGTCGCAACGCAGGGCGAAGCGGACGCAGTTGGCATCCGCATTGAGCGCCGCCGCCATGGTCGCGAAGGCATCGATGTCGCAGGCGGTGACGCTGCCGGCGCCGGCCTGTTTGGCGGCGATGGCCACGAGGCCGGATCCGGTGGCGAAATCGAGCACCGAACGGCCGCGGATCTCTTGGGGATGGTCGAGAATGTAGCGGGCGAGGCCCTGGCCGCCGGCCCAGGCAAAGGCCCAATAGGGCGGCGGCAGGCCCATGCCCTCGAGCTCGTCCTCGGTTTTCAGCCACAGTTCGTGCGCCTCCGTCGCCAGGCGCAAACGGATTTCCGGCACGTGCGGCGGCACGGCGAAGTCGGTGTTGTCGATGATGAACTGGCGGGTTTCGCCGGTCACGGGTCGATTACCGCGGCGGGTCGCCGAGCCCACCCATGCGGCACACTTCCAGATACTCGTCCTCGGTCACCGGCTGGACCGACAGGCGGGTCAGCCGGACCAGCGCCATGTCGGCGAGCTTGGGATTGGCTTTGCAGGCGTCCCGCGTCACCGGGTTGGGCATGTCGCAGACGGCCTTGACGTCGACGCATTCCCAGCGGTGGTCGTCGGTGGTCGAATCGGGATGGATTTCCTGGCAGATCTCGACGATGCCGACGATCTCCAGGCCGATATTGGAGTGATAGAAGAAGCCCTTGTCGCCGAGCTTCATGGCGCGCATGTTGTTGCGCGCCTGATAGTTGCGGATGCCGTCCCACTCCGCACCGGCCTCGCCCTCGGCTTTCTGCTGCTCCCAGGACCAGGCGTCCGGCTCGGATTTGAACAACCAATAGGCCATGATTTCAGGACTCCGGTGGGTTGAAGACCCAGCGGAAAGGCCGGATCTCGATGCTTTCAAACAGGCCTGCGGCCGTGAACGGGTCTTTGTCGGCGAGGCCCTGGGCCTCGTCGCGGTCGGCCGCCTCGACAATGATCAGGCTGCCATGCGGCTCCTCATTGTCGTCGAGCAGCGGGCCGGCCATCTTGAGCACGCCCTTGTCGCGCAGGTCGCCGAGATAGGCCTGGTGCGCCGGGCGGTTGTCGGTCCTCACCTGCAGATGGCTGGGCTTGTCGTTGCATATCAGTGCATAAAGCATGGGTCTCACCTCGTTGCTACGCATCACTCCCGGGTGAGTGGCCGGTTCATCAGGTCATCGATAGCTTCGTCGACCGACATGGCCCCCTCCAGGATCCGCGCAACCGCCACGGTGATGGGCATCTCGATGTCCTTTTCGCGGCTGAGTTGCGCCGCGATGGTAGCGGTAAAGGCGCCCTCGGACAATGGCGCGTCCGGAGCCATCAGTTCGGCCGCCGGGGTGCCCTGGCCGAGCGCCAGGCCGAAGCGCAGATTGCGCGACTGGTGGCTGGTCGCCGTCAGAACCAGGTCGCCGAGGCCGGAAAGCCCGGCCACCGTTTCCGGACGACCGCCGAAGGCGGCGCTGAAGCGGCCGAGTTCGGCGAGCCCGCGGGCAATCAGCGCGGCGCGGGCCGATTCGCCCAGACCGCGGCCTTCGACAATGCGCAGGCGATGGCCAGCACGTTCTTGAGCGAACCGCCGATTTCGACGCCGGTCACGTCGGTGGAGGCATAGAGGCGAAAAGCATTACCGGAGAGCCGGGCGGCAATGCGCTCGGCGGCATCCTCGTCGTCCGAGGCAAGCGTCATGGCGGTGGGCAGGCCGCGCACGATGTCGGCGGCAAAGCCCGGGCCGGACAGGAGCGCAATGGTGCGTTTGCCGAGCTCCGCCCGCACGACGTCCGCCAGGAACAGGCCGGTCGCCTGCTCGATGCCCTTGGCACAGACCACCAGGTCGCCTTTCGCGGGAAGCGCATCGCGGTAGCTGCGGACGGCCTCGCGCAGATGCTGCGCCGGAACCGCGAGAAGTACGGTTCGTATGCCAGCCAGGCAGGCCGGATCGGCCGTCGCCACAAGCGGGTCCGGCAACCGGGCGTTCGGAAGTTTGCTGTCGTGGCCGCGGCTGGTTTCAATGCGTGCCATGGCCGCCTTGTTGCGGCCGAGCAAAAAAACCGGATCGCCGCGTCTGGCCACGACGCTTGCCAGCGCCGTACCGAACGCCCCCGCCCCGAGGACTGCAATGTCGGGACTCTTGCTCATGCCTTGGCTCCCCGTCTTCCGTGGCCGACGCGGGCCGCAGATTCGGCGTCGAGTGGCCAGCGCGGCCGCGGCGCGACGTCGAGGCCGTCCGGCGGCAGGCCGCAAGCCAGACGTTCGGCAGCGGCCCAGGCGATCATCGCGGCGTTGTCTGTGCACAGTTCCAACGGCGGCGCGACGAGCGCGAAGCCGTGGCTGTCGCACAAGTCGGACAGGCTCCGCCGGATCGTCCGGTTGGCGGCGACCCCGCCGGCGACCACCAGTGTTCCGGGCTGTCCGGCGAAATCGCGGTTGAAGCGCTGCAGGCTGCGGCCGACGCGCTCGTCGAGCGTTGCGGCGATGGTCGCCTGAAACGAGGCGCAGAGATCGTCGATATCGGCCTCGGCGAGCGGTGCGACGGCTTCGGCGGTCTGACGGATCGCCGTCTTCAGTCCGGAAAAGGAGAAATCCAGCCGGGCGTCGCCCTTGAGCGGTTGCGGCAGGGCAAAACGGCTTGCGTCGCCCGCGGCGGCGCGCCGTTCGACGGCCGGGCCGCCCGGATAGGGCAGGCCGAGCAGCTTGGCGGTCTTGTCGAAGGCCTCGCCCAGCGCATCGTCGATGGTGGTGCCCCAGCGGCGGTAGTCGCCGACACCGCGTACCAGCACGATCTGGGTGTGGCCGCCGGAGACCAGCAGCAGCAGATAGGGAAATTCAAGCCCGTCGGTGAGCCGCGCCGTCAGCGCGTGACCCTCCAGATGGTTGATGGCGTAGAGCGGTTTGCCGGAGGCGGCGGACAGCGCCTTGCCGGTCATCAGGCCGACGATCAGTCCGCCGATCAGCCCGGGTCCGGCCGTGGCGGCGATGGCGTCCATGTCATCGAGAGTTGCGTGCGCATCGCCGAGGGCTGCGGTAATGAGCCCGTCCAGCGCCTCGACATGGGCGCGCGCGGCGATCTCCGGCACCACCCCGCCATAGGCGGCGTGTTCCTCGAGCTGGCTGAGGACAACGTTGGAGACGATGGTACCGCTGCCGTCGGCCGCGCGTTCGACCACCGCGGCGGCGGTTTCGTCGCAGCTCGTTTCGATGCCGAGAATGCGTATGTCGGGCTCCCTGACAACAAAAGCGCTCCAGCCGCGACCTCATGGCAATTGCGGTCGGGCGCCATCACGTTTACCTGTGCCTCAGGTAAAGATGGATTTTGGCGGATGCAAACAAAACCTTTCCGGATCGGCACGCGCGGCAGCCCGCTGGCGCTGGCCCAGGCGCACGAGACCCGCGACCGGCTGATGGCCGCGCACGGACTGCCGGAGGAGGATTTCGAAATCGTCGTCATTTCCACCAAAGGAGACCGGGTCACCGACCGGCCGCTGTCGGAAATCGGCGGCAAGGGCCTGTTCACCGAAGAGATCGAACAGCAGCTGGGCGACGGCCGCATCGATTTTGCGGTGCATTCGTCGAAGGACATGCCGACGGTGCTGCCCGAGCCGTTTTATCTGTCGGCTTTCCTGCCGCGCGAGGACGTGCGCGACGCGTTCATCGGCCGGACCGCCAAAACCATCGCCGATCTGCCTGAAAATGCGGTCGTCGGCTCGTCGTCGCTGCGCCGTCAGGCGCTGATCCGGCGCTTGCGGCCGGACGTGACCGTCATCACCTTTCGAGGCAATGTCCAGACGCGATTGCGCAAGATGGAAGAAGGGGCGGTCGACGGGACGCTGCTGGCGGCTGCCGGGCTCAAGCGGCTGGGCATCGCCGAGGTGGCGACCGACGTGATGGCACCGGAGACCTTCCTGCCGGCGCCCGGCCAGGGCGCGATCTGCGTCGAAAGCCGCGTCGGCGACGAACGGACGGACGCGCTGCTGGCTGCGGTCAACCATGCCGATACGGCCGCCGAACTTGCCTGCGAGCGGGCCTTCCTGGCGGCGCTCGACGGGTCCTGCCGGACGCCGATTGCCGGCCTGGCGCGGGTCGAGGGAGGTCGCCTGCGCTTTCGCGGCATGGTGCTGTCGAGCGATGGGCAGTCGGCGCATGAGACATCCCGCGAGGGGACCGACAGCGATGCCGCGGATATGGGGCTCTCGGCTGGGAAGGCGATCCGAGCGGCGGCCGGCTCGGAATTCTTCGAGGACTGGAGTTAGGCCGGTGCGCGTGCTTGTGACGCGGCCGGAACCGGGTGCCGGGAAGACGGCGGACCTGCTTCGTCGCCGCGGTCACGATCCGGTGGTGCTGCCGCTGTCGCGCACCGTGGCGCTCTCCGACAACGGTCACGACCTTAACACGACGCCGGCGAGTGCCCTTGCCGTGACGAGCGCTGCGGCGCTGCGGCACTGGCGGGCCTGCGGCATCGATTCGGCTCGGCTGGCGCTGCCGGTTTATGCCGTCGGCGAGGCGACGGGCGAGGCGGCTCGCGACGCCGGCTTTCGGGATGTGCGTATCGGTGGGGGAACGGGGTCGGATCTTGCCGAAACGATCATCGGTGATCGTGTTGCGGGGCGTCTCGCGCCGACGCGCGATCATCCGCTGCTCTATGTCGCCGGCCGGGTGCGGCTTGGCGGGTTCGAGGCAGCGATTAGTGCGGTCGAATTGCCACTGGAAGTGGTAGAAATCTACGATATCGAAGAAATTAGTTATTCAACTGACTTTGTTCTGCGACATTTTTCCACCGAAGATGCGGTGGCTGTCCTGTTCTACTCTCGGAACGCCGCAGCGTTGTTTTTCCGATTGTTGAGTGATGCGAATGCGCGCAAATGTATGAAAAACAGCGTGTTTTTGTGCATAGGCGATCAGGTGGCGGCAGCGTTGCCGAAGCGACTCGCATCGCAAATCCGTATCGCGGCGGCTCCACGAGAAGACGATCTGCTCTCATTGCTAGACGGCGTGTCGCAATCGCGCTGATTTTTCAGCGTTGATCGTCTTTCATCGGCAAAGACCCGACATTACGTTCGCAGCAAGACCGCAGGCCGGTCATCCCGCTACTTCACGAGGGCAAAAAATGGCACAGGGCAACAAGCCACGTCACTCCCGATCGACCCGGAAACCGGTGACCATCGATCTCGAGCCTGAAGACGTCAAGAAAGAGAAGGCAGACGGAACGGCGAAAGACGCAAAACCCGAACCCAAGGAACCGGAGGCGGCAAAGACGGAGGCGAAGGCGGCTGGCGCCGACCAGGATGCCAAGCCAGCCGGCAAGGATGACGGCAAGCCGGCCAGCGGAAAAGCCGACGCCCCGGCGGCAACGACTGCCGATGCGGCGAAATCCGAGGCCCCCAAGACCGATCCGAAGGACAAGGCGACGCCGTCCGGCAAGGCGGCAACGGCCGGCAGCGTTCCAAAGTCCGGTGCGGCCACCGGCAAATCCGGCGAAGGCAGCGCGAGCGCCAAAGAAGCTGATGCCGCGGCAGCAAGGAAGCCGGATGCCGGAACCGCTGCTGCAGCCGCTTCGGCCACAGCCGCGCAGTCGGCGCAAAAGTCCGGATCCGGCATGCGCACCTTCGGCATCGGCGTGATTGCCGCGGTTGTCGCCGTCGCCCTGTTCGGCGGGCTGCAATATGCCGGCGTGCTGCAGGTGCCGGGCGCCGGTTCCAGCGGGTCTGCGTCCGACATCGTTGCCGCCGATGTGGAGGCGCTGAAACAGTCGGTCGCCTCGCTCGAAGAGAGCGCCGGCAGTGCGGCCGGCACTGTGAGTGCGGCCCTGGAGGACCGCCTTTCGGCACTGGAAGGCGCGGTTTCGAATGCCGGAAGCGGCGGTGAAGACCGCCTGGCGGCTCTGGAAAACAAAGTCGAATCGCTGGCCTCGCAGGGCGGCGACGGCCAGGCATCCGCAGCCAGCGATGCGGCGCTCAAGCAACTGACCGACAGGATCGCGGCGCTGGAAAAATCGCTCTCCGACCAGCAGGCATCGATGCAGGGCGTCGAGAGCTCCGTCACGGATCTCGGCAACAAAATCGCCAGCGACGAGCAAAGCCAGGATCAGACGATCAAGGCCATCGACGACCGGCTCGCGGCGATCGAGAAGACGCTGGAGGCGCCGCGCCAGGACATCAAGGTGGCGCGGGCGCTGGCGGCGGCCAGCCTCAAGGCGGCCATCGACCGCGGCGGCCCGTTCATGGCCGAACTCGAGGCCTTTGCCAGTGTCGATGGCGACAGCCCGGCGATCGGCCAGCTGCGCACGCTGGCGGCCGCGGGTGTGCCGTCGCGCGCCACGCTGCTGTCGCGCTTCCCGAGCGCCGCCAATGCGATGATCGCGGCCGGCGAGACCGGATCGGAATCGGGCGGCCTGTTCGACCACTTGCTGAGCAGCGCGACATCTCTGGTTCAGGTGCGGCCGGTCGGCGAGGTCGCCGGCGACAGTGTCGAAGCGATTGTGGCGCGCATGGAAACGCGGCTGAAGAATGGCGACCTGCAGGGCGCCATGAACGAGTGGAACACGCTGCCGCAGGCAGCCAAGGATGCGTCACAGGCCTACGTCAAGGATTTGCAGGCGCGTATCGAGGCCGAAAAGCTGATATCCGGCTCGCTGACCGCGGCGCTGCCGGCGGCCGTACAGTCGGGCTCGGAACAGTCCGGGGGGAACAACTAAATGGTCCGTCTGCTTCTCTACGTCGCGCTTGTTCTGATCCTCGGCTTCGGCTTCGCCTGGCTTGCCGATCGTCCGGGCGCCCTGGTGATCACCTGGCAGGGGCAGCAGATCGAGATGTCGCTGATGGTGGCCGTGTCGGCCGTCGTCGCGCTGATCGCGATCATCATGTTCGCCTGGTGGCTGATCAAGAGCCTGCTGACGTCGCCGCAAGTGGTGACGCGTTATTTCCGCGCCCGCAAGCGCGACCGCGGCTACCAGGCGCTGTCGACCGGACTGATCGCCGCCGGTGCCGGCGACGCCGCCACCGCCCGCAAGATGACCCAGCGCACCTCCGGGCTGCTCAGCGCCGACCAGGAACCGCTGATCCATCTGCTCGACGCCCAGACGGCGCTGATCGAGGGCAACAACGAGGCGGCGCGGGCCAAGTTCGAGGCGATGGTCGACGACACGGAAACCCGCGAACTGGGCCTGCGCGGCCTCTATCTGGAAGCCCGCCGGCTGGGGGCGACCGAAGCCGCCCAGCATTATGCCGAACAGGCAGCCGAAATGGCGCCGCACCTGCCCTGGGCGGCGGAAGCAGCACTCGGCTACCGCTCGGCGGAGGGCGCCTGGGACGACGCCATCCGGCTCCTGGAAAAACAGCGGGTCGCGCGCGTTCTCGACAAGGCGGAGGCCGACCGCAAGAAAGCGGTGCTGCTGACCGCACGCGGCATGGACAAGCTGGAGAAGGGCGACATTGCCGGCGCCCGTGCCGACGCCGTGGAGGCCAACCGGCTGGCACCCGACCTGGTGCCGGCGGGGGTCACCGCCGCCCAGGCCCTGTTTCGCGAGAACAATCTGCGTAAAGGGTCGCGGCTTCTGGAAAAACTCTGGAAAACGGCGCCGCATCCGGACGTCGCCGAGGCCTATGTCCGCGCCCGGCCCGGCGATTCAACGCTTGACCGGCTGAAACGGGCGCAGAAGCTGCAGAGCATCAAGCGCAATCACGTCGAATCGGCCTATACGGTGGCTCGGGCGGCGCTCGACGCCCAGGAAATGACGCTGGCGCGCGAAAACGCCGAGGCGGCCGCCCGGCTCGGCGCCAGCGAGGGCATCTACCTGCTGCTCGCCGACATCGAAGAGGCCGACACCGGTGATCAGGGGCGCGTGCGGCATTGGCTGGCCCAGGCGGTGCGGGCACCGCGCGATCCGGCCTGGACCGCCGACGGCTACGTGTCGGAACACTGGGCGCCGGTGTCGCCTGTTTCAGGGCGGCTCGACGCGTTCGAATGGAAGGTGCCGGTCGAGCAGATCGCCGGTCCGGTCGAGGACGGCGAGGCGATGCGCGCCAGTGCCGAAAAGGCGATCGAATCGCTGCCTCCGGTGGCCGCAACGCCGCCGGTCGTCGAGGCCGAAACCGCCATCGTCTTCAAGGACGAAAGCGTCGCCGAAGACAAAGGCGCTCCACCGGTGCTGGAGGAAACGGTGGTGGAAGCCGTGCCCGAAGAACCGGCCGCACCGGAGCCTGAGCCTGAGCCCGAACCGGAACCGGAACCGGAACCGGAAAAAGAGCCGGAGCCGGTTGCCGCCACTGCGGCAAATGGCGAAGACAAGCCGGCGGAGGCCACAGCCGAAACAAAGGAAGACGCGCCTGCCGATGAGGCGGCGGAGAAAGTCGCTGCGCCCGACGGGCTGGATGTCGACGAAGCCGTGCGCGAAGCGGCTGCCAGCGGCGAAACCCATATCGTCACCGATGCGGTCGGCGAGGACAGCAAGAAACAAAAACAGGCGGCCTTCGTGGTCAAGCCGCCGGACAATCCCGGCGTCAAGGAAACCGAGGACGAGGAACAGCCGAAATCACGGTTTCGCTTGTTTTAGTACTAAACCTGCCATATTTCGGTTCTGTCGAGACCGGCCGGTCCACTGCCGGCTGGTCATCCCACGGGACCGAAAGCAGCAGGATGTTCGAGCGGTTTCAGAAATTCTTCCAGGGGTTGGGCGCCGAGGAGAGGCCCGAATTCTCGCGTGACGATCCGCGGGTCGCGGCCGCCGCACTGTTCTTCCATGTCGTCGATGCCGACGGCGTGGTGGAGCAGGTGGAGCGCGACAAGGTCAAGGAGCTCCTGGAAAAGAGCTATGGGCTCGACGGCTCCGAACTGCAGAAGCTGATCGACGCCGGCCGCCAGGCGGAAGACGAATCGATCGACTTCTACGCCTTCACCAGCGTGCTGAAGCGCAATCTCGACGCCGAACAGCGGGTGCAGTTCATCGAACTCCTGTGGGAACTGGTCTATGCCGACGGCGTGCGCCAGGAGCTGGAAGACAATGTGGTCTGGCGGGTCGCCGAACTGCTCGGCGTGTCGGACCGCGACCGGGTGCTGATGCGCCAGCGGGTCGCCGAGCGGGTTGGGGCCGGGGACGAGAACTGACATGTCCCAGGGCGGCGACGCTGGAAAAATCCTCATCGTGCTGCATCAGGAACGCTCCAGCCCGGGGCGGGTCGGCCAGATGCTGGAAAAGGCGGGCTTCACACTCGACATCCGCCGGCCGGCGCTCGGCGGTGTGCTGCCGGAAAGCCTGGAAGAGCACGAAGGAGCGGTGATTTTCGGCGGTCCGATGAGCGCCAATGACGGCGAGGATTTCGTCCGTGCCGAGATCGACTGGCATGCGGTGCCGCTGAAGGAGAACAAGCCCTATCTCGGCATCTGCCTCGGGGCCCAGATGCTGGTGCGGCATCTCGGCGGCACGGTCGAGGAACATCCCGACGGGCTGACGGAAATCGGCTGGTTCCCGCTGGCGGCGACGCCGTGCGGCGAAGAGCTGATGCAATGGCCGCCCATGGTCTATCAGTTCCATCGCGAGGGCTTCAGCCTGCCCGAAGGCGCGCAGCTGCTGGCGACGGCAGACCATTATCCCAACCAGGCCTTCCGCTACGGCGAGAACGCCTGGGGTATCCAGTTCCACGCCGAACTCACCCAGGTGATGATGCAGCGCTGGGTGGTGCACGGCGCCCATCGCTTTGACATGCCGGGCGCCCAGCAGGGCCACCACCATTTGCAGGGCCGACTGGTCTACGACGCACAGTTGCGGCAATGGCTGGCGGAGTTCCTCGAGATCGTATTCAAGCGGCCGGTTCCGGGCTGATTCGTGGCGGATGTTCCGGATGTCTCCGGCAACGAACGCAGAGACTGCAATTTCAGGGACAGTTTACTGAATTCTAACTAAGTCGATGATTATATTGATAAAAAATGGGAATTAAGTAAACTGTCCCTGAAATTTTGGCTGATCAATCCGATCCTGCATGATCGACGCGGTCGAGCCGCTGAATGCGGCGCAGCGCAGGAAACCACATGGCCCAGAGAGCGGCGACGCCGACGGCGCCGAAGCCGCCGATGACCACGGCCGGGACGGCGCCGATCAGGGCTGCCATGGAGCCGGCTCGAAACTCGCCGAGCTCGTTGGAGGCGCCGATGAAAACCATGTTGACGGCGTTGACGCGGCCGCGCAGTTCGTCCGGCGTCCACAGCTGCACCAGTGTCTGGCGCACATAGACCGAGATCATGTCGGTTGCGCCCATGACGATCAGGGCGGCAATCGACAGCCAGGCGACGGTCGACCAGCCGAATACGATGATCGACACGCCGAACAGGCCGACGGCGACGAACATGGTTCTGCCGGCGTTGCGGCTGATCGGATGGGCCGCCAGATAGACGGCCATGGCGACGGCGCCGATGCCCGGCGCCGACCGCAGCAGGCCGAGACCCCAGGGGCCGAGCTCGAGCACGTCGCGGGCGAAGACCGGCATCAGCGCGATGGCGCCGCCCAGGAGCACGGCGAACATGTCGAGTGAGATGGCGCCGAGCACCACCTTTTCGCGCCAGATGAAGCGGAAGCCGGCCGACAGGGTTTCCCAGTCCTGCTGGTGCACGCCGCGTTTCTGCTCCGGCCTGGGAATGACGAAAATCAGCACCGAGGCAACGGCGAACAGCACCAGGCTCGTCCAGTAGGGCACGGTGGCGCCGAGGCCGTAAAGCAGGCCGCCGGCGACCGGGCCGACAATGGTCGCGGTCTGCCAGGACATGGAATTCCAGGCGACGGCGTTGGCGAGATCCTCCTCCGGCACGAGATTGGGCGCCAGCGATGTCGAGGCGGGATTGAAGAAGGCTCGGGCAGTTCCCAGAACCAGCAACACCGCAAAGACCGGAATCGGCGATGTGAGACCGCGCAGCGTGAGCACGACAAGCACGGCGGCGACGCCGAGACTGACGATCTCGCACACACCCATGATCAGCCGCCGGCCAAAGCGGTCGGAGGCGGCGCCAGTCACCAGAATGAGCAGCAGCGCCGGCAGGAACTGCACCAGGCCGATGATGCCGAGGTCGAACGGATTGCGCGTCAGGTCGTAGATCTGCCAGCCAACGGCGACAGCGATGATCTGCATGCCGAACGTCGAAAAGAACTTGGCGAACCAGTAGAAACCGAAGGATGGGTGTCGAAACGCCGCGAACCGGTCGGCTTCGGGCGTGTCGCTATGCGCCATGGCGGGAAGGTATCGGAAGGGTCATGACACACTTATAAACCGTGAAACGGATTTGCACAGGCGGCAAACGCATTGCCGTCTTGCCGACAGCCGGCGCAATGGCTACATGTCGGACATCGAAGAACGGAGTCCGCAATGCTTGCGCTTTTCCAGACCATCGACGTGGCCTTGAATCTGTACACATGGATCATCATCGCGGCGGCGGTTTTTTCCTGGCTGTACGCCTTCAACGTCGTCAATCCGGGCAACCGCTTCGTCGGTATGGTCGGGGAATTCCTTTACAAGGTCACTGAACCCGCGCTTCGCCCCATACGCCGTATTCTGCCCGACCTCGGTGGCCTCGACATCTCGCCGATCGTGTTGTTGCTGATCGTCTTCTTCATCCGCCGCCTGATGTGGACCAGCGTCGCCCCGGCGCTCATTGGCTGAGGCATCCGGCTGGCTGAGCGAAACAGCCGACGGATTGCGCCTTCATATCCGACTGACCCCGAAATCGTCGCGTGACGATCTGGACGGTGTGGCGACGGCCGATGACGGACGCCGCCATCTCAAGGCGCGGGTGCGGGCGGTCCCTGAAAAAGGCAAGGCCAACCGGGCGCTGATCGCGCTGGTCGCCAAGCGATGCGGCGTTCCGAAGAGCAGCGTGCGGCTGGTGGCTGGCGAGACCAGCCGCCTCAAGACGCTGGAAATTGCCGGGTGTGACGAAGCGGTGCGACAGCGGCTTCGGGAACTGGCTGATCAGCCGCCGAACAAGTAGTCGGATGTCGGCACCTTCTTCTCGATCAGTCCATTGGCTTCGAGGAAATCCGCCAGACGCTCGTAGCGAGCCGGATCGAGCGTTGCAGGGCGCAGCGCGAAGAACGGTACCGTCGCCTCCCATGCCTTGCGGTTCAGCGTGTTGTCGAGCTTGGCGTCGTAGCGGATGAACAGCTGCCAGCCGCGTTCGGGGTCGTCGGCGATGGATCGGGCACCGCGTTCGACGACGGCGAGGAAGCGCCGAACGAGATCGCTGTCGACCTTGCCGGAGTCGACGATATAGACGAGTTCGCTATAGGGCGGGATCGCCGCTCCCTCGACGTCGAGAACCAGCGGCTTCCTGCCGGCCATCTCGACCTGCACCGGCTCGAAATTGCGATAGGCGTCCGTCAGCGCGTCGACCTTGCCCTCGAGCAGCGCACCCACCATGTTGAAACCCACATCGACCAGCGTGACGTCGGAAATGGCGATGCCCTGGGCGGCCAGGGCGATCTTGAGCAGGTCGCGCTCGGTCTGCTGACTGTCGGCATAGCCGATGCGTTTGCCGCGCAGGTCGGCGACCGACCGCACGGGGCCGCCGTCGACGGCCAACACGACGTTGAGGGGTACCGGGATCAGCGTGCCGACGATGTTGAGCGGCGAGCCGCCGGCCACCTCGATCTGCGTGCGCACCTGATCCGACATGCCGATATCGGCGCGGCCGTCGAGCACCATGGTGACATTGTCCAGCGTGTCGGTCGGCGTGACGATCTCGACATCGAGCCCCGCGTCGGCGAAAAAGCCTGCCTCCAGCGCCACGATCACCGGTCCGTGGTCGGGATTGACGAACCAGTCGACCCCGACCCGCAGCTTGTCGGCCGCATGGGTGGAGGCGATCAGCGGCGCCAGGGCGATCGCGGCCAGTGTGATCAAACGCAGGAAATGGGCTGTCATTGGAGGATCCGCCTTACTCGAAACAACGAATGGAACTGTCGGATGATCCTAAGGCAATGTTCGGCCGACCGACAACTCTTCGGAGCACGGATTCCCGCCAGTTGGCCCGGCCGTGCTATAAAGCCGGGAAAAGGGGGCCGGGATGCGTTTCATCCGAATATCCCAATCCTTGTTGGTCGCGTTGGTGGCGTTGGCAGCCTGCACCACCGACTTCACCGAGCAAACGCTGCTGGCGGCGCCGCCCAAGCCGGCCTGCTCGGCGCCTGCGGTGGAAACCACGAGTGGCCGGGTCTGCGGCCTGCGCGCTGCCGGCGATTCTGCCATTCACGCCTATCTTGGCATTCCCTACGCACAGCCCACCTCCGGCGCCAACCGATGGACGCCGCCGAAGCCGGCCGGGAGATCGACCGGTGCGAGCCAGATGACGGCCTTTGGACCGGTCTGTCCGCAGTCGCCCAAGCTGACGCCGTTCCCGCAAAGCGAAGACTGTCTGAGCCTGAACGTCTGGACGCCGGCGACCGGCGGCAGGCGACCGGTCATGGTGTTCATCCATGGCGGCGCATTCGTCTTCGGCTCGAGCTCCAACCCGGTCTATGACGGCAGCCGGCTCGCCGCCCGCGGCGACGTCGTGGTCGTCACGCTGAACTACCGGCTCGGGGCGCTGGGCTTTCTCGCCGGGATCGAAGGCCTTGAAGGCAATTACGGCTTTCTCGACCAGCAACTGGCCTTGCGCTGGGTGCGCGACAACATCGCCGCTTTCGGCGGCGACCCCAGCCGGGTGACGCTGTTCGGCGAAAGCGCCGGCGCGGCCTCCGTCGGGTTGCATCTCCTGTCGCCCGACAGCCGGGCGCTGTTCCGCGCAGCGATCATGGAAAGCAATCCTTACGGGCTTCCCATGAAATCGATGGACGAGGCGGAACGGTTCGGCAAACGCTTTCGCTCGGCCCTCGGCTGCCGGCAGCGGGATCTCGCCTGCATGCGCGATCGTCCATTCCAGGCGGTGGTCAGGCACGAGAGTTCGGCGGGTCTGAAGATCGCGTCGGTTTTCGCCGGCTTCAGCGGCCAGCTGGTGTGGTCGCCGGTCGTCGACGGCACGGTCGTCAGCGGCCAACCCAATCAGGGTGCGATCGCCAAACCGGCCATCATCGGCAGCAACCGCGACGAAGGCGTGATCTTTGCCAATTTCGGCAAAAAGGGCCTGCTCGGGGGCAAACGCATGTCGCGGGCCGAATACCGGCTGGTGCTCGACCTGCTGTTCTCGCGCCGGACGGCGAAGGAGATCGTGGCCCTTTCCCGCTATGCGCCGATCGACGGCAACAACACCGTGCCGCTGTCGCAGGTGTTGACCGACTACGTCTTCACCTGCGCCAACCGGCATGTGATGGGGCGGGCGAAGGGGCCGGTCTACGGCTATGAGTTCACCCACGTTCCGTCCTGGGACGTCTGGCCCGAGCAGCCGCTGTGCGCGCCCGACCAGCAGAAGGTCTGCCACACGTTCGAGCTGCCCTTCGTCTTCGGCAATCCGACCACGGTGACGGTTCAAAAACCGCCGGCGCAGGTCTCGTTCACGCCGGCCGAGGCACGCCTGTCGCGGAGCCTGGCGGATTACTGGACCGGATTTGCGACCCGGCTGACGCCGAATGGTGCTGGCGTCCCGAGCTGGCCGCGATACAGCGCGTCTCGCCCCTCCCTGCTGGAGCTGAGCGAGCGGATCCGGCCGACGACCGACTCCGCTTCCATGTGCGATTTCTGGGACACGATCGGTTACGACGTGCCGGGTCTCTACGACCGGATGCACGAGAATCGATGATGCTCAGGCTTTCGCCCGTTCGATGGCGCTGACGATCATCTGCCTGGCGGTGTCGGCGCCCTGCCAGTCGCCGATTTTCACCCATTTGCCGGGCTCGAGATCCTTGTAATGCTCGAAGAAATGCTCGATCTGCTGCAAGGTGATCTCAGGCAGGTCCCAGACATCGCCGACCTTTTCCCAACGCTTGGTCAGGTGGGTGGAGGGCACGGCGATGACCTTTTCGTCCTGGCCGGCATTGTCCTCCATGATCAGCACCCCGACGGGACGCACATTGATGACGCAGCCGGGCACCAGCGGACGGGTGTTGCAGACCAGCACGTCGATCGGATCGCCGTCCTCCGACAATGTGTGCGGTACGAAACCGTAATTGCCCGGATAGGTCATGGGTGTGTAGAGGAAGCGGTCGACGACCAGCGTGCCGGCTTCCTTGTCCATCTCGTATTTGATCGGCTGGCCGCCGACCGGTACTTCGACGATGACGTTGACATCGTCCGGCGGCCGGTTGCCGATGGAAATCGCGTCTATGCGCATGACGGTTCCTGTGGTTCAGTGAGGTGGCCGCGGAAATAGCCCTTATTTCGCTGCAGTGCAACATGTCTTTCATACGGCAAAAGGCCGCAATCCGGGCGTTTCATGCCGTCGAAGACTGTCGAAAGGAACCTGTCGATGTCCGTCATCCGCTTCGGTCTGACGCTTGCCCTTGTGATCGCCGGCAGCCAAGCCGCAGCCGCCGAAAGCGTCTACACCAAGCTCGTTTTCGACGATTGCGTGACGCTTTCCACCGATCTGCAGGGCGGGCGGCTGCACTGCCCCGGCTACAAGGGCTACGGCATCACCTTCGAGGAAGGCGACCTGCGCCAGGCGGTGCGCTTCGGCCATGTCGGCAACGATGAGTTGTTCGAAAGTTTCGGTGTTTTCAATCGGATCAATGACACGATCGAATGGCGGCTCGACGACAACGGCGTGCCGCGAGCGGCGATACTGCGCTGGTTCCTGGAAAATCCCGACCTGCAGACCGGCGAGGTGACGCCGCAAACGACCGGGCAGGTGCTGGTCGTCTCGCGGGTCGGCCAGCCGGGCGACGCGCGGGCCTGTGTCGTCGGCTTTGTCGACGCCAAGGCGAACGCAAACGCCAATGTGATCGCCCGGGTGGTGGCCGACGGGCTCGCCGGCAGTTTCGGCTGCGGTTCAGACGTGCCGGTGTTTCACGGGGAACGCGGGCCGCTGGCGACGGATCCGATGCGGGCGATGCGTTAGAGCCTCTCTAAAAACAAAGCGCTCTTGGGTGCGAGGCAGGGCGGCATGTCCGCCGCGGTCATTTTCTGAACTTGAAGGGCGAAATCGGCTCGATCAGTTCTGGTTGTGACACCGGTTGCACATCCAACCCTTTCGACTTGGCAAACTCCATCAATCTGCGGCCCGCTGTTTCTTCGTCAACCTCAACGTCGATAAACGATTTCGAGGTTGCCGTCACCGACAGCCCCGGGACCTTCTGTATCTGCGGGACGATGTCGGCGGCGCTCTGGTCGGAACCACGATCCAATATCACAACCATTTTTGCCACGGTTACTCTCCGTCTGTCCTGTCGACTCTAGATTAGGGGAGATCCGCGGTGTTTCAAAGGCAGGCCTTAACTCAAAACACCGCCCCGTGGCCTTCGCGAGTCGCTCCAAAACCGAGTTTTTTGGCATATTTGAGCGCCAACTGGCGCATCCTGTCTGTTCGTTTGCGGGTCGGGGCCATCGCCAGGATTTTCGGGTTTTGCGACAGCAGGCGGCAAATGGTCCCGGTTATGGCCGGGCAGGCCATCGACGTTCCGCTCATCGGTGCATAACCGTCTCCCGGTACGGTCGATACGATACCTGCGCCGGGGCCGACGAGCTGGACGGATGTGCCGCTCACCCCTTCGTTGGAAAAGCTGGAGAAGAACAGGTCAGCATCCGGTTTGCCGCGATCGCCGGTGAGCGTCCATCGATCGTATGCATCTTTCGGCAATCCCGGTTCCCATCCCAACGCCGAGACGGCAAGGACATCCTTGTGCCGGGCCGGAAAGGCAACGAACCGCCGGCCATCGTTGCCGGCGGCGGCGACCGACAGTACGCCCGAATCGGCAGCGTCTTCCACGGCGCGCGATATGACCGGATCATCCAATTTGGGAGCCATTCGGTTTTCCGATTTCAGGCTCAGATTGATGATATGGCAGCCGTCGAGGACGGCCTGCTCGATGGCCCGGTGAATCTCGAAGTTCCGGGCCACACCGGTACTGGGATCGGAAAAGACGCGATAGCTGCGAATGTCGACGCCGGGAGCAACGCCGCCAAACCCCCTCTTGCCGCGGCCGCCGATAATACCGGCGACATGGGTGCCGTGTCCGATGCTGCTGTCGGCATCCCCGGAGGCATTCGAGAGGTCCACATGGGGACCGACTCCGGAATCGATGACGGCGACCCTTACCCCCTTTCCGGCCCGCGCGTTTCCGGACTTGAACAAATGCCGCAGGCCATCAGGGGATCCTTTGAGGTTGATGGGGGCCAGCTCGAAAACATCGCCGGACGCGATGTTCATGTTCGTTCCCAAGAAGCCCCAGTGACCGTCGAACCCGGGTTCGACCAGAAGGTCGGCATTGGCGACGGCGGGTGCGCGCAGGCCGAAGGTCACGCGCCCGCGGCTATCCGACACGGCGCTGATCTGTTGACCGCCGTTGTTGAGGACCAGAATTGCGACGGCACCTCGAATCGGGGATCCATCTGTCGATGACCTCAATCGGATCTCCAGGAAGTTGGCCGCGGCCGGCCCCGACTGAAAGTGTATCAGCGAACGCCCCACCCGCACATCGGCGACCGCCGGGCGGTAGTGGACCACCGGGTGGAAGGAACCGCCCGCCACTTTTGGCGGTTTTTTCTGTCTCGGCATCGAAACCAGGGTCGCTCCGCTCGTGGCCACTACGTCAACGATTTCCATATCGGGTTTGCGTCGCCTTGCCCTTGGCGGCGGCCTCAACGAGCTGGCGAGCTCGGCCATCGCGGGGCCCGCAATCGCCGTGGCGGCTGCCGCGACCAGCACGTTCGCCGTTGGGCCGGACGCCTGCACCAGCTCGGCCATAGCCATTGTGTGGTCGGTATTCGGATCGGGGAGAAAGACCATTTCCGTCATTGCCGGGCTCCTTCATCGATGGCATGGCCGTTCATGGATAGAACAAGCAAAGCCAAATTCTTCAATATGCTTAGATAAGCTTACGATTATACAACATCTATTTTGAAATTTATATCCGGAATACAGTATTTATGCCGTGGCTGGTGCCGCATCGGGAACGAGAGTCAGAGTTCGGGCGAACGACTCCACGGCGTTTCACTCGAAAGACCGGCGGAATCTGCGACGACAACCAACAGAAAACGGCTATTGGAGCGGTCCGAGCGCGCCAAAACGAAAGGCTTCGGAGTTGTTAAATGCGGATCTCTGCCCTGGTACGGTTCGGATCGCCGGTGGGCGTTGCCTGTTGCGGGCTCGTGGCGGGAATTCAGGTCAAGGCCAGACGAAGGCGACCTTTTTCAGGCGGCGGCGGTCGAAGTTTTCGGCGCCTTCGGCGATGTCGACGCCGCCGAGCGCCGAATAGAAATTCACCGCCCGGTCGTTGTCGGCCAGCGTCCAGACGACCAGACCCTTGCAGCCGAGCGAGGCAAGCAGCCGCTTGGCCTCGCGAAACAGCCGCGATCCCAGGCCGATGCCCTGATATTCGGGTTTCAGGTAGAGCTCGTAGATCTCGCCTTCCTGCGGCAGCGAACGGGCCCGATTGAGGCCCAGCGTCGCATAGCCGGCGATGCTGCCGCCGACCTCCAGCACCAGAATGCTGGTCGAGCCGCGGATGGCGCGCTGCCACCACTGATGGCTGCGGCGTTCGACCATCGACATCAGAGTGCGATAGGGGATCAGCCCGGCATAGGCGTGCTGCCAGGCGGCACGATGCGTCTCGGAGATGGCCAGAGCATCATCCGGTTCGGCACGTCGCACATCCACAGCCAGCGTCGTCATGACTGAATCCTACCTGTTCGACCACGCTCCGCGAAGCGGCGCCCGGCCCCATTCGGTGCTGTACCCACAGGTAAAAATGCAACACCTGAGGCAGGCAGATTAACGGATTGTTAACCTATCAGGCAAGGTTGACGGCCTTCAACTTCCGGACAACGGGATGTCAGGAGTTCAGAACATCGGGATGTCAGGAGGCCAGCGCGGTGCGACTTTTCTCAAAGCGCTTGCGAACGTGCGGGTCGAGATGGAGCTTGCGCAGGCGGATCGACTGCGGCGTGACCTCGACCAGTTCGTCGTCCTGGATCCACGACAGCGCCCGCTCGAGCGTCATGCGGATGGGCGGCGTCAGCTTGACGGCCTCGTCCTTGCCGGCGGCGCGGATGTTGGTCAGCTTCTTGCCCTTCAGCACGTTGACCTCGAGGTCGTTGTCGCGCGAGTGGATGCCGATAATCATGCCCTCATAGACCTTTTCGCCGGCGTCGATGATCATCGGCCCGCGGTCTTCCAGGTTGAACAGTGCATAGGCGACGGATTCGCCCGCTTCGTTGGCCAGTAGCACGCCGTTGACCCGGCCGCCGATTTCACCGCGATAGGGCTGGTAGTCGTGGAACAGCCGGTTCATCACGGCGGTGCCGCGGGTATCGGTCAGAAGCTCCGACTGGTAGCCGATGAGGCCGCGGGTCGGTGCGTGGAAGACCAGCCGCACGCGGTTGCCGCCGGAGGGTCGCAGCTCGACCATCTCGCCTTTGCGCTCCGACATTTTCTGCACGACGATGCCGGAGTGTTCGTCGTCGACGTCGATGACCACCTCCTCGACCGGTTCCAGCAGGCTGCCGTCGTCGGCGGTCCTCATCACCACGCGGGGACGCGAGACGGCGAGTTCGAACCCTTCGCGGCGCATGGTTTCGATCAGCACGGCGAGCTGCAGTTCGCCGCGGCCGGAGACATGGAAGGAATCCTTGTCGTCCGCCTCCTCGATGCGCAGCGCCACATTGCCTTCGGCTTCCTTGAACAGCCGGTCGCGGATGACGCGGCTTGTCACCTTGGAGCCCTCGGTGCCTGCCAGCGGCGAGTCGTTGACGATGAAGGACATGGTCACCGTCGGCGGATCGATCGGCTGCGCCATCAGCGGTTCCGTGACCTCGGGTGCGCAAAAGGTGTCGGCCACGGTGCCCTTGGTCAGTCCGGCGATGGCGACGATGTCGCCGGCGCGGCCCTCTTCGATCCCCTGCCGCTCGAGACCGCGAAAGGCGAGGATCTTCGAAACCCGGCCCTGCTCCAGCATCTTGCCATCGCGGTCGATCACCTTGATCGCCTGGTTGGGCTTGACGGTGCCGGAATGGATGCGGCCGGTGACGATGCGCCCGAGAAACGGGTTGGCCTCGAGGATGGTGCCGATCATGCGGAACGCGCCGTCGCCGACGGTCGGTTCAGGCACATGGCGCAGGATCAGGTCGAACAGCGGCGCCAGGCCCTGGTCCTTCGGCCCTTCGGGGTTGGCGTTCATCCAGCCGTCGCGGCCCGAACCGTAGAGGATCGGGAAGTCGAGCTGCTCGTCATCGGCGTCGAGGGCGGCGAACAGGTCGAAGACCTCGTCGACGACGGCATCCGGCCGCGCGTCGGGCCGGTCGATCTTGTTGACGGCGACGATCGGCTTGAGGCCGACCTTGAGCGCCTTGCCGACCACGAACTTGGTCTGCGGCATCGGTCCCTCGGCCGCATCGACGAGCACGATGGCGCCGTCGACCATGGAGAGGATGCGTTCCACCTCGCCGCCGAAATCGGCGTGACCGGGCGTGTCGACGATGTTGATACGCACATCGTTCCAGACGACCGACGTCGCCTTGGCCAGGATGGTGATGCCGCGCTCCTTCTCCAATTCGTTGGAATCCATGACGCGTTCGGCGACGCGCTGGTTTTCGCGAAACGCGCCGGACTGCTTCAGCAGTTCGTCGACAAGCGTGGTTTTCCCATGGTCGACATGGGCGATGATCGCAATATTGCGAAGGGTCATTTCGGTTCTACCTGGAAATTGCCATGGCGCGCCCTGCGGCGCAGCCTCTGTTGTTGGCTGCGCTCATACAGGTTTTTGTGCAGTTGCGAAAGGGGGACGCCCGATTTACGCGGCCAGCCCCTTCTTCTTCAGCATGGCCGAGGCGTCGGGCATCTTGCCGCGGAAGGCCTTGTAGGTGTCTTCCGGGTCGACGCTGTCGCCGGCCGAGTAGACGTGGCGCAGCAGTTTGCCCGCCATCTCGGGGTCGAAGACGTTGCCGGTTTCCTCGAAGGCGGCGAAGGCGTCGGCGTCGAGCACTTCCGACCACATGTAGGAATAGTAGCCGGCCGAATAACCGTCGCCGGCGAAGACGTGGAGGAAATGCGGCGTGCGGTGGCGCATGACGATGGCCTCGGGCATGCCGAGCTCGCACAGCTTGCCGCGCTCGAAGGCCAGGGGATCGGCGACGGCGCCGGCGGTATGGAAGGCCATGTCGACCAGCGCTGAGGCGGTAAACTCGACGGCAGCGAAGCCGCCGTTGAAATTGCGCGCCGCCAGCACCTTGTCGAGCAGCGACTGCGGGATCGGTTCGCCGGTTTCGACATGCACCGCATACTCGCGCAGCATTTCCGGCACGGTCAGCCAGTGCTCGTAAAGCTGCGAGGGCAGCTCGACGAAGTCGCGGGCGACGGAAGTGCCGGAGACGGACGGATGGTCGACATCCGACAGCAGGCCGTGCAGGGCATGACCGAATTCGTGGAACAGGGTGTTCGCGTCGTCGAGCGACAGCAGCGCCGGCTTGCCCTCCGGCGGCTTGGCGAAATTCATGACGTTGTAGACGATCGGAATCTGTCCGCCGTCCAGCCCGTGCTGTTCCTGGAAACTGCTCATCCAGGCGCCGGAACGCTTCGACTGGCGGGCGAAATAGTCGCCGAAGAACAGTCCGACTAGCCGGCCCTCGCGGTCGTGGATCTCGAAAATGCGTGCGTCGGGATGATAGGCCTCGAGATCCGGCCGCTCGACGGCGCGCAGGCCGAACAGCCGGCCGGCGACGGCAAAACAGGCCTCGATGATCTTTTCGAGCTGCAGATAGGGTTTCAGCTCGGCCTCGGAAAAATCGAAAGTGCGGCCGCGTAGTTTTTCGGCGTAGTGGCGCCAGTCCCAGGGGGCGACCGGATGGTTCTTGCCTTCCTCGGCAATCAATGCGGCCAGCGCGTCCTCTTCCTTGCGGGCGCGCAGCAGCGCCCGGTCCCAGACTTTCATCAGCAGTGCGTTGACCGCCTCCGGCGTCTTGGCCATGGTGTTGTCGAGCTTGTAGGCGGCGAAATTCTCGTAGCCGAGCAGGGCCGCCTTTTCGGCGCGCAGCGCAAGCACCCGCGCCACAAGGTCGACATTGTCGGTTTCACCGCCGTTCTCGCCGCGGGCGATCCAGGCCGAAAAGGCGTGTTCGCGCAGGTCGCGGCGTTCCGAGAAGGTCAGGAAAGGCTCGATGATCGAGCGCGACAGGGTCACGGCATAGGGCGCGTCGAGCTTGCGCTCGCGGGCGGCCGCCGCCATGGCGTCGCGCAGGAAGTCCGGCAGTCCTTCGAGTTCCGCTTCCTCGCCGAGCGCCAGGTGCCAGTCGGCCTCGTCGGCCAGCACGTTCTGGCTGAACTTGGCGCCGAGGCCGGCGAGTTCCTCGTTGACGGCGGCGAGCCGTGTCTGATCGTCGTCGGCGAGTTGGGCGCCGGCGCGCACGAATCCCTTCCAGTGCTTTTCCAGTACTCGCAGCTTTTCGCCGTCGAGGTCGAGCATGTCGCGATCCCGCCAGATGGCGTCGACCCGGTCGAACAGGGCGCGGTTCATGGCGATGGCGGAAAAATGGCGAGACATTTTCGGCGCGACGTCGCGCTCCAAAGCGCGGATGGCGTCATTGCTGTCGGCGCCGGCGCGGTTCCAGAACAGGGCCGAGGCGCGCGACAGATCCTGGCCGGCTTTCTCCAGCGTAACGATAGTGTTGTCGAAATCCGGATCGCGTGGATCGGCGGCGATGGCGTCGATCTCGCGATTGTGGCGGTCGAACGCCGCCGCAAAGGCCGGCCCGAAAGCGTCGTCGGCGATTCTGGAGAAATCCGGCAGGCCGTGATGCCCGTTCCAGGAGAAGATCGGATTGTCGACGGTATCCATCTAAGCAAGCCCCACACATCTTGCACACCGAACGCGATGTAGGCAGCGGTCCGGCAACCTGCAAGGGTTGCGCCCCGGATTGAGCCGCATCGAACGGTCAACGCCCGGCACAGGGCCGGGCGTTTGGCGCAGATTATCAGTTGATCGGCTAAGAGCCCATTCGGGAATTAACGGCTGGTTTGGCGCTGCCAGTTTTGAGTGATTTTTGACGAAAGGACGACGCCGCAGGCTGGTTGCCCGTCAGTCGGCCTTTCGGCAAAAAGCGCCAAAACTGGCAGCGTCCGTCAGGATTGGGCCTGTTTTGCCCACTATCGGCGAGCTTGATCTCGAAATGGCCGCCAGCCGTTCCTTCGATCAATCTCTTGATATTGAACAAAACAGACCCAACCAAACCAGTCGTTAATTCCCGAATGGGCTCTAAAGCTACTTGCGTGCCGCCAGTGTCCGCAGGCGCAGGGCGTTGAGCTTGATGAAACCGGCGGCGTCCTTCTGGTCGTAGGCGCCCTGGTCGTCCTCGAAGGTGACCAGCTGATCGGAATAGAGCGACTTGTCGGACTCGCGGCCGGTGACGATGACGTTGCCCTTGTAGAGCTTCAGGCGCACCTTGCCCTCGACGTCGCGCTGGCTGAGGTCGATCGCCGCCTGCAGCATCTCGCGTTCCGGCGAGAACCAGAAGCCGTTATAGATCAGCTCGGCATAGCGCGGCATCAATTCGTCCTTGAGATGGGCAGCACCCCGGTCGAGCGTGATCGATTCCATCGCCCGGTGGGCGGCGAGCAGGATGGTGCCGCCCGGGGTCTCGTAGACGCCGCGGGATTTCATGCCGACGAAGCGGTTCTCGACCAGGTCGAGCCGGCCGATGCCGTTGTCGCGGCCGTAATCGTTGAGCCTGGCGAACAGCGTTGCCGGCGACAGTTTTTCGCCATTGAGCGCGACGGCGTCGCCCTTTTCGAACTCGATCTCGATGTCGGTGGCCTCGTCCGGCGCCTCTTCCGGCGAGACGGTGCGCTGGTAGACATAGGCCGGCGGCTCGTCCCACGGATCCTCCAGCACTTTCCCTTCCGACGACGAGTGCAGCATGTTGGCGTCGACCGAGAACGGTGCTTCGCCGCGTTTGTCCTTGGGGATCGGGATCTGGTGCTTTTCGGCGAACTCGATCAGGTCGGTGCGCGATTTCAGGCTCCAGTCGCGCCACGGCGCGATGATCTTGATGTCGGGATTGAGTGCGTAGGCCGACAGTTCGAAGCGCACCTGGTCGTTGCCCTTGCCGGTGGCGCCGTGGGCGATGGCGTCGGCGCCGGTTTCGCGGGCGATCTCGATCAGCCGCTTTGAGATCAGCGGCCGGGCGATCGAGGTGCCGAGCAGGTAGACGCCCTCATAGACGGCGTTGGCGCGGAACATCGGAAAGACGAAGTCGGCCATGAACTCCTCGCGCAGATCCTCGATATAGATCTCGCGGATGCCCAGCATCTCGGCCTTGCGGCGCGCCGGCTCCAGCTCGTCGCCCTGGCCGAGATCGGCGGTGAAGGTGACGACTTCGGCGTTCAGCTCGCTCTGCAGCCATTTGAGGATGATGGAGGTGTCGAGCCCGCCGGAATAGGCGAGCACGACTTTCTTGACGTCGCTCGGTGCGCTCATGGGGATGTCCGTTACGTTGTTCGCGGGCGCTTCTGCCGCCCGGTTCTTTAAACCGGCGGCACTTTAGTCAGAAACGCGCGCGATACAAGGGTTGTCGTGCGATTGTCGGTGAAAGCGACAAAACAAAACCGGCCAGCGCGGGGCCGGCCGGTTTCTTCGATCATGGAAGCTGAGATCAATCCGGAGGCGGGGCGCACTCGTCGGCACCGCCGGGTTGTGAACTCATGCCGCCATGGCCGAGATCGCACAAGGTTTTCAGGGCTTCGGCGCATTCCATGCTGCCCTGGTTGCTGTTGCAGGTGAGGTCGCTGTTGTCGACCTCGGCCCGCTGGCCGGCGCCGCCGCCGGTCTTGCCGGCCTGCTTGACGACGGGGGCCGTGCCGCGCTTGACGACGTGGCGGGAGCCGGCCTGGGCCTGGGCCGACAGGGCGATCAGGACGCCGACGGCTGTCAGAATGCGGGCGATCGAAGTGATGGTCATGGGTCTGTCCTCTCTCTTCGACGCTTACTTCTTCAGGCCGGCGGCTTTCGCCGAGCCCTTGACGCCGCAATTGACGTTCAGCGGAACCCAGCTGGTCGACAGCGGGTGGCCCTTCAGCACGACCATGTATTTGCGCTTGGTCGACTTCTTGAACGTGTAGGTCTTGGCCCAGCGCTTGGCGTAGCCTTTGCCCGCCTTGCCGGTCTTCAGGCTGGCGGCCTGCTTGGCGCCGTCGTGCCGGTACAGCATGAAGTTGACCTTGCCAGGCTTGTTGGTATGGACCTCGGTCACCAGGCGCACCGGCTGGCCGCATTTCGGCCGGGCCGGAACGGTGTAGAGCTTCAGCTTGGAGACCTTGAGGTCGATCTTGGCGCGCTTCGGCTGCTTGGCCTGGCAGACGACCTTGATCGGCAGCTTGCCCTTGTAACCGCAGACATTGGCCGAGTGATAGGCCGACAGGACGGCGTCGATGTTCATGTCGCGAACCGTCTTCTTCGATCCGCCGAAGACATCGCACAGCGCCCGGGCCTTGCCCTGCAGCGGTGACAGCATCGGCTTGCCGACGGAGGCCGGCACCAGCTTTTCGTAATTGCGGGTGCGGTAGCCCTGGGCCATCTTCCACAGATACATGTTGGATTCGTGGACGAAGATCCCGGCCGAACTGAACTTGTTGCCGACGGTCTTGATCTTGATCTTGATCTTGATCGGGTAGGTGGCCGACTTGTTGGCCCAGACCCATTTGCTGCCATTGTGTTTCATCTCCATCGTCACGGGCTGGTGGTAGCTGCCCTGGACGACGTGAAACTTGATGTCCTTCATGACGGCGTGCGCCGGAGTGGCAAACAGCGGGGTAGCAAGGGCCATGGCCGTTACAGCTGCTTTGATGCCGGTTGCTTTGAATGCGTCGTTCATTTTTCTCTCCATAAAGCTACCCCACTGCGGCGGTGTATGACGCGCGGCCGCTGAACCGGCACTGAAGCTTCCGTTCAGCCGGCGTTCATCGAAATTGCAACGGTTCGTGAAACGGGGGATGCTTCCATCTTCGCGGCAGCGGTCATAGTCTGGTGACGACACTTCATGATTGCGGCACACCTGCCTCCAATGGCGCGACCAACGAGGATCCGATGACCCATTCCACCCTGACGAGAACCGTAGCGGCAGCCGGCCTGGCATTCTGCTGCTTCGGTCTGTCCGCTGGTGCGCTGGCACAGCCTGCCATCCATGTGACGACCGGTGCGGACTCGGGGCCCGGATCCCTGCGGGCGGCGCTCCAAGCGGCGGCTGGCGCAGCAGCGTCGGTACCGATCCTGGTTGTCACCGACGAGGACGTGGAGATCGCATCGACGCTGACCTATGCGGGACGGCATCCGCTGGTCATCCACGGCAACGGCCAGACCGTGAAAACCACGGCCAATGTCACGCTGCTGGCGCTGACCGCTGGTGCCGATCTGACAGTGAGCAATCTCGATTTCGCCGGGCCGGGCGGTTTCAGCATCCGCGAGCGAGGCGACCTGGCAGGGGCCGGCGGCAAGGGTATCTTTGTCGACGTTCGGGACGATCAGACCGGCACGGTGCATCTCGTGCTGGAAAGCGTATCGGTGTCCGGCGTCGCCTATCATGGCGTGCATGTCTCCGACTGCGACCTGGCAGACGCCTGCGGTGGCGGCAGCGGCGGCGGCGGCGACGGGGCGCCCGCCTCGATCGATGTCCGGCTCACCAATGTCGACATCAGTGATGTCGGCAACGGTTCCTTCGACGCCGACGGAATTCGCATCGACGAGCGCGGTGACGGAAGTATCCGCTTCACCTCACGGGTATCGGTGTTCAACGACGCCGGAGCCGACGGAGTTGAACTCGACGAAGGCGATGCTGGCGACGTGATCGCCACGGTCGTCGACAACGGCTTTGTCGACAATGGCGCCTATTGCGACCCGGACGTGCTCGCACCTTTCCTGCCGGCGGCGACGGAAGGGGAATTCGACGATGGCGTTCAGCCGGAAGGCGAGATTCCGGGCGGCATCGCGGACACGCCCGACGACCGGTGCTTCGAACGCGACGTTTCCCTTTACGACTCCGGATTCGTCAAGCAGTTCGAGTTCGGGATCGACCTGGATGACGGCATCGACATCGACGAGGCGGGCGACGGCGGCCTGCGGGTGACGATGATCGACTCCGAAATCCTGCGAAACCATGACGAGGGCGTCGACCTCGACGAGGAGGATGCGGGCGACGCTTTCGTGACCTTCCTGCGGTCGACGGCGGAGGGCAATACCGATGACGGATTCCGGACATCGGAATCGGGGCCTGGAAACCTGACCGGTTCGATCCATACGGTCGCAGCAAAGGACAATGGCGGCAACGGCGCGCGCTTCGACGAGGCGGACGAAGGAACCGTTTCGGTCGAAGCCATCCGGGTCATGACCGCGAACAATGACGACCGCGACGAGACCGGTCTGCGGGTGACGAAGCAGGGCTCCGGCGAGGGCGTGCTGGTGGTGCGCAAATCCGACATTCGGGACGGCATCGACGCCAGGAATGTTCGCGTTACCCGGGAGTAATTCCGCCGGTCAGCGCAAGGCCTGGATCCTCGCCAGTCTGGCGGCACAGAGCTGCAGGGTTTCGAGCACGCGCGCATCGTCCGGAAGGCTCGCCGGCATGCTCACGCCGATGGCGTAGGGCTCTGGACCGGGCTCGCCGACCGGGACGGCGAGCCCCTTGATGCCCGGTTCGAATTCGCCCGCGGCGGCCGCAAAGCCCTCCCGCTCGGCGCGGTCGATGCGGGCGAGCAGCGCTTCGGGATCGTCGAGTGCCGCGTCCGTCGGGCGGGGGACCGGCTGCGCCAGCAAGCCGCCGCGGACACTGGGGGGAGCGTGGGATAGCAGGGCGGTGCCGAGAGCCGTATGCAGCAATGGCAGCCGACTGCCGACCGTGAAGCCCATCGAGACGCGTGAACCGGCAGTCGAGGATTGCGCGACAAGAACCGCGCTGTCGTCATCCAGTGCCGCCAGCGCGATATCGTTGTCGAGCTCCTCGGCGAACCCGTTCAGGACCGGCTGCACGGCAAAACCGATCTCGCGGGCGTGCAGGTATCCGCCGGCGAGCGCCAGAATGCGCGGCGCCAGTGCGAATTCGCGGTCGCGGCGCAACAGGTAGCCGCTTTCGACCAGGGTGAGACACAGCCGGCGGGTGGTCGCGCGGTCGAAGCCGGATCGTTTCGACAGCTCCGGCATGGTCAGGCCGCGCGCTCCGCCTTCGAAACAGGAAAGCAATCGAAGCCCTTTCAGAAAGGCGGTGGACAGGTTGCGATCCTGCATGGGGCACCCGCGAAAAGTGGTTGCGGCAAGCCCATTGACTCCCGCAGCGTTCTTTAGAACAATTATTGTTACAAATGTGCGTTATACGCACAAATTTCGGATTTGGCAACGGCCAACCGGTGACGGGTGCCAGAGGGAGGAGGCGAGCATGCTCAGCCAGCAGGTCAATGACGAGATTACCCGGGTCGGGCCCGGACAGCCGGCCGGCGAGGTCCTGCGGCGCTACTGGCAGCCGGCGGCGCTGAGCGACGAACTGGCCGGGCCGCGCCCGGTCGTGCCGGTGACGCTGCTCGGCGAGCGGCTGGTGCTGTTTCGCAACGAGAGCGGCGAACTGGGCCTGATCGGCCGGCACTGCCCGCATCGCGGCGCCGACATGTGCTTCGGCCGGCTCGAGGACAACGGCCTGCGGTGTCCGTTTCACGGCTGGCATTTCGACCGCAGCGGCCAGTGCGTCGAGCAGCCGGGAGAACCGGAAGGTTCGCGCATGCACGAGCGGATCAAAGCCGTCTCCTATCCGGTCGAAGAACGCAACGGCATCGTGTTCGCTTATATGGGGCCCAGCGAGCCGCCGGCCTTTGCCAATTTCGACTGCTTCCGCGCGCCGTCCTCGCATGTCTTCGCCTTCAAGGGGCGGTGGGACTGCAACTGGCTGCAGGCGATGGAGGTCGGCATCGATCCGGCGCATGCTTCCTTCCTGCACCGCTTCCTGCAGGACGACGATCCGGACGAGGGCTACGGCAAGCAGTTCCGCGACAAGGCGGCCAACACGCAGATCCCGATGACCCGGCTGCTGCGCGACTATCCGCGTCCGGAAATCCTGGTCGATTCCACCGATTACGGCCTGAAATTGACGGCGCTGCGGCGCATGGACGACGGCCGCACCCATGTTCGGGTCACCAACCAGATCTTTCCGGAGGCGATCTGCATTCCCATGAGCCGCGAAATGACGATCACCCAGTGGCATGTGCCGATCGATGACGAAACCTGCTACTGGTATTCCATGTTCACGAGTTTCGACAAACCGGTCGACAAGGCGCTGATGCGCGAACAGCGGCTGAAGGAGCACAGCCTGCCCGACTACGCGCCGCTGAAAAACCGCGGCAACAATTACGGCTTCGATCCGCGCGAACAGGAGACGATGACCTATACCGGCATGGGCATGGACATCAACGTGCACGACCAGTGGGCGGTGGAAAGCATGGGCACCATCCAGGATCGTACCCGGGAGCATCTGGGCAAGACCGACGTGGCGATCATCCGTTACCGCCGCATGCTGCGGGCGGCGATCGCCGACCTGCAGAAGGGCGACGAGGACGCGCTTCCCATGCGCAACGGCGCCGACCTTTCGGCGATCGTCGGGCCTTTGTCCAACGATGCCATCGCCGAGACTGCAGACTGGGCGGACGCCAGTGCGAATGCCGATGCGCAGCGGCGTGCCGGCTGCCCCTGGGACGCGGCGGTCTGAGGTGGGGATGCGAGACGCGATCCGCACCGGGTTCCTGCACGAGAACGGCCTGCTTCCTGCGGAGGCCGTCGACGAAGCGGTTGAGGCTGTCGAGCGGCTGCGGGCGGACGGGACCGAGACCGTGCGCGTGGTCTTCTGCGACCAGCACGGCATTCTGCGCGGCAAGACGATCGTCGCCGAACGGCTGGCGTCGGCGTTTGCCGACGGTATCCGTGTGCCGTCGACGCTGCTTCTAAAGGACACCGCCCATCACACCGTCTTTCCGGTCTGGTCGGAGACGGGCGATGCGCCGATGCACGGCGCCAGCGACGTGCTGCTCGCGCCGCAACCGGCGACGCTGCGCCCCGTGCCCTGGTCGCCCCACTCGGCCCTGATCCATTGCGACGTCGCGCATGTCGGCGGTGCGCCTGTGGCGTTCGCGGCGCGCTCCGTCCTTCGGCAGATGTGCGACCAGCTGGCCGACCACAACCTTGCAGCGGTGATGGGGCTGGAAGTCGAATTCCAGGTCTGCGAGGTCACGGATCCGGCCCTTGCCCATGGCGACGCCACCATGCCCGGGCGGCCGCCCGAGACCCGCGAGCTCAATCAGGGATTCCAGTATCTGACGGAAACCCGCTACGGCGATGCGGAAGACGTGCTCGACCTCCTGCGCCGAACGGCTCAGGAAATGGGCATGCCGGTCTGGAGCGTCGAGATCGAGATGGGGCCGAGCCAGTTCGAGTTCACCTTCGCGCCGGCCGATCCGATGGCGATTGCCGAGATGGCGGTCAATTTCCGCACCATGGTCAAGGAGGTCTGCCACCGTCGCGGCCTGCACGCCTCGTTCATGGCCAAACCCAACCTGCCGCATGCGGCGGCTAATGGCTGGCACATTCATCAGTCGGTAACGGACGTCCGGACCGGCGCCAATCTGTTCGAACCGGACAACGGCCGCATGTCGGAGTTTGCCGGTCACTGGCTGGCCGGACTGCTCGAACACGCCCGCGCTTCCTGCCTGCTGACGACGCCGACGGTCAACGGATACAAGCGCTACGCGCCCTATCAGCTGGCGCCGAACCGCATCGGCTGGGGCGACGACAATCGTGGCGCCATGGTGCGCGCCATCACCGCGGCGGGTGATTCCGCCAGCCGGGTCGAAAACCGCGTTCCGGACAGCGCCGTCAATCCCTATTTCGCCCTGGCCGCCCAGATCGCATCGGGACTCGACGGCTGGGAGCGCCGGCTGCCGTTGCCCGAACCGCTCGACCGCCCCTATGACGACGACGCCGAACGGCTGCCCACGAGCCTGCTGGAAGCGATCCAGCATTTCGACGCTTCGGAACTCTACCGGACTTGCATTGGCCCGGACTTCGTCGACTATATGGTTCGCCTGAAACAGGCCGAGTGGCAGCGCTATCTCATGACCGTGTCCGATTGGGAGCAGCGCGAGTATTTTTCGCTGTTCTGAGGGACGCCGGCACTGCTCCCGGGTAACGCTTGACCGATCCGAATCGGTAAATGATATTGGCGGCATGATCCCGTTCCACAACCGAATACCGACCGAACGAATAGCCTGACCGATCAATCCTCGATCGGCTCACGGCCCCATGCGTTCGGGCGGTGTCACGGGATGTGAGGGAGGGATTTTTACCCCCTTGGCGCCAGATCAGCGTTCTCCACTGGGTTCGAATCCCAGGCCGCCTACCATTCCAGAAAGCTCATATCAAACCCAACATTCTGTTGCTCTTTGGCAGGCCTGCCTTTCCGCCGAAACAGCCGGTCGTCAGCAAGAGGGCAGGGATCGTCAGCAAGCCTGGCGATTGTTCCCATCGTCACCCGCCGGACTGCAGCAACCCCGCGTCGCTGAGCGCCTTTCGCATCATGCCGCGCAGCTGGTGGAACCGCTGGGTGTTGGCGTCGATGTCGTCGCTGAATTGCGGCACCGCATGAACCTGGCTGGCGACGTAGTCGCGGTAGGCGTCGCTCCCGACGACGGCCCGGAAAGCCGAGGCGATCCTGTCGTTGACCGCATCGGGCGTTCCGTCGAGCGTGAAGACGCCCTGCACCTGGTGAATGATCGGATAGTCGAGCCCGAAATCGGACGGCACAGGCAGGTCGGATAGGCCGGGGCGATCCACCCTTTCCTCGTTGAGCAGAAGCAGGAAGCGGGCATTGCCGTTGTTGAGATGGGACATCCAGATGCCCGGCGGACCGATGGCGACATCCGTCTGCCCGCTCAGCGTGTCGCGCATGGCATCGCCGGCGCCTTTGTAGGAAACGTATTTCCACGGCAACCCCGCCGCCTCGAACAGCCGCACGAGATGCAGGTGATGGGCCGAGCCGTGCTTGTTTCCGGCGATCTCCAGCGGTTCGTCGGCCGCCTTCATGCCCTCTACAAGTTGTTCCCAGCTTGCGTAAGGCGACTCGTCCGGAACCGCCAGCACGTAGAGGAACTTCTCGACTTCGACCG
Source organism: Rhizobiaceae bacterium (assembly GCA_963921345.3). Taxonomy (GTDB): domain Bacteria; phylum Pseudomonadota; class Alphaproteobacteria; order Rhizobiales; family Rhizobiaceae; genus Hoeflea_A. Next base: position 528,716 of record CAWUFE020000001.1, read on the forward strand.
GAACCTTGAACTGCTGTGGATCCGGCTCGAAGCCCGGCAGGCTCATGTAGCCGCCATAGCTGGAGTTGCGCTGCAGCCAGGTGTAGCCGTCGGCGTCGCGGCCGGCTATGTAGACCGCGCCCTCGTTGCCGTTGTTGCCGGGCTTGAACAGAACCGAGATCGGCGTGCCGAGTTCCTTGCCGACGAGATCGGCCATCATGTGGCACCAGTTAGCGGCGCCTGAGCCCTCGGTGGTCGAGCATACCATCTCGATCGGTTTTTCCGGCCACTGTGCGGCGGCTGGCGCCGCCACCGACAGAAAGAGGGCTCCGGCTAAGGTCGCACCAGTAAGGCGGGTGTCGAGGAAACGCATCGAATTCTCCATGAGGTGACCCGGCGAGAACCAGGGGCAACGACTGGTCGATCGGGCTATTTCGGGCAGATGACTTCGTAGGCTGCCGTGCGTTTGCCCTGATCGTCGTAGAACCAGGTCAGCTTGCCTCCGGCGCCGGCGAAGTCTCCGGTCCCGCCGACGATGGAAACGACCAGCTTCTCGGGCGGGGGCGCGTTGACGGTCGGATCGGCCATCAGATAGCTGCCGCTCCAGTTGATGGTGCCGTTGGGATAGATCTCGGTTCCGTTTCCGACCAGCCGATAGGTTCCCGGCTCGCGGCTTGGAATAATGACCGAGCGAAAATGGTTCCAGGCGACCTCGTTGCCGTCGCCGTCGACGAGCTGGAACTGTCCGATGCGTTCGTCTCCGACGCTCAAGCCGGATTCGCCGCGGTCGACATGGTGAATATCGACGATGCCCGGATAGAACTTGTATTCGCCGCAGGAGGGGCCGTCCGTAACCTGAGCGGTCGCGGTGGTCCCGGCCATCGCCAAAGCGAGCAGCGCCGCGGCGCCCGTGCGGTATGCAATCATCGGCTTGTCCTCGTCTTCGCTTCTGGGATGAGCGGTGAGTGTCGCCCGACCGCAGTATGGGCATCTCGTTTTCGGCGCTGCAACTGGTCGTTTTACCAGATGCGCGCCTCACGATAGTCGTGTTGCGGCTTGGCTGGCGGGCCTCCTGAAACGTTTCGGACGATGGTCGGCTCACGCCGTCGGCGGCGCCTTTATGAGACCGACACAGGCTGGCGCTGGATGTGCATTATCCGGTAGAGGAGGAGATGCGTCGATGCTGTCTTTGACACCGGCATGGGCGCGTTGCCGTCTTCAACCCTTGAGGATCCGCCATGTCCTTCATTCCCGACCTGACCGTGCTTCTCGCCTTTGCCGCGGCGTCGCTGATCGTCATCGTCACGCCGGGGCCCGACATGACGCTGTTCGTCGGGCGGGCGCTGAGAGACGGGCGGGGTCCGGCGCTAGCTTGCGTTGCGGGCACGCTGACGGGCATCCTGGTGCACACCGTTCTGGTGGCGCTTGGTATATCGGCGCTGGTAATCGCCTCGCCGACGGCGTTCTGGGTGCTGAAAACGGGCGGTGCGCTTTATCTGCTGTGGCTGGCGCTGAGAGCCATCCGCGGCGGCGCGGTGTTCAGTCTCGAAGGGGCGGATGCCAACGGCCGGTCGCTGTGGGCGAACTGGACCCACGGTGTCGCCGTCAACCTGCTCAACCCCAAGATCATCATCTTTTTCATGACCTTCCTGCCGCAATTCGTCTCGGCCGGCGATCCGTACATCAGCGGCAAGCTGCTGTTTCTCGGCGTCTTTTTTGCCGTGTTCTCGGTACCGTTTCTGATCACCATGGTGCTGGCGGCGGAGCGGCTGGCCGGCTGGCTGCGCGGTAACCGACGGGTCATGCGGGCGATCGATTATGTCTTCGCCGGCGTGTTTTCCATCTTCGCCGTGCGGATCCTGCTGACCGAGGGACGGTGAATGCGGTGTGTGAGAGCCGTCGTTAACGGTGTGGCGGAGATCCCGGACGGATGGTGGTATCCCCGGCAAAGAATGCGGAGGCTGCAATTTCGGGGACAGTTTACTTAATTCTGCTAAAGCGCTGATTCTATTGTAAATAGAAGGGAATTAAGTAAACTGTCCCCGAAATTCTTGCACGTCGCTTCGGCTTACCGATGATCCTGGCGAACCCGTGCCTCTTCGCGGGCGCTCGGCAGCCAGTTGCCGGCGCCGCGGCCGGCGACGGCCCAGTAGGCGATGCCGCCGATCATGCCGGCTGCGAGGCTCATGAGGGTGAAATCGACCGGCGTGCGATGGTCGGGGCCGATCATGAAGGTGACGATCAGCGGGGCGACGGCCGCGATGATGCCGCCGGCCAGGGCATAAAACAGCCAGTCGCGCCGCTGGGCGACCTCGGCGTAGAAGATCACCGCCATGGCTGGCACGAAGGCGACATAGCCGGCGAGGCTCGCCAGCACCATGGCGCCGACGACGAGGCCGTAGTCGAAACCGGAATCGGCCAGATGGCCAGCCTGCTGCGGCGTGATGAATTTCGTCAGCAGCGCCAGCGACACGCCGGATGCGACGGCGCCCGCGGCAAAGCCTAGCGTGATCATCACCATGCGGATGAAGAACAGCGCGTAGCGCTCCACGGGCCTATGCCTCGCCGTGGCCGGCGATCATCATCGCCTCGAGGGCCAGGCGTTCGGATTTGCGCAGGCGCTCCGATTCCGACTTGAGCTGGCCGCAGGCGGCGAGGATATCGCGGCCCCGCGGCGTGCGGATCGGCGAGGCATAACCGGCCTTGTTGACGAAATCCGCAAACTGCTCGATCTGCTCCCAGTCGGAACACTCATAGGCGCTGCCCGGCCAAGGGTTGAACGGGATCAGGTTGATCTTGGCGGGAATGCCCTTGAGCAGCTTCACCAGGTCGCGGGCATCTTCGAGCGAATCGTTGACGCCCTTGAGCATGACATATTCGAAGGTGATGCGACGGGCGTTGGAGAGCCCCGGATAGTCGCGGCAGGCCTGCATCAGCTCGGCGATGGGGAACTTCTTGTTGATCGGCACCAGCACGTCGCGCAGGTCGTCGCGCACGGCGTGCAGCGAGATGGCCAGCATGACGCCGATTTCGGCGCCGGTGCGGTAGATCTCCGGCACGACCCCGGAAGTCGACAGGGTGATGCGGCGCTTGGACAGCGACAGGCCCTCATTGTCGGAGGCGATCAGCAGCGCCCTCTTGACCTCGTCGAAATTGTAGAGCGGTTCGCCCATGCCCATCATGACGATGTTGGAGACCTTGCGGCCCTCCGACGGCACGATGGCGCCCTGCGGCGTGTCCTTGTTGGGAAAGTCGCCCAGCCGGTCGCGGGCGAGCAGCAACTGGGCCAGGATCTCGCCGGCCGTCAGGTTGCGCACCAGCTTCTGGGTGCCGGTGTGGCAGAAGGAGCAGGTGAGCGTGCAGCCGACCTGGCTGGAAATGCACAATGTGCCGCGGCCGTCTTCGGGGATATAGACAGTCTCGATTTCAACCGGCTTGCCGGCGCCGCGCGATGCGAAGCGCAGCAGCCATTTGCGGGTGCCGTCCTCGGAGATCTGTTCGTCGACGATTTCTGGACGGGCGATGGTGAAGCGCTCGGCGAGTGCCGCGCGCAGATCCTTGGACACGTTGAGCATGTCGGCGAAGTCGGAGACGCCGCGCACGTACAGCCAGTGCCACAGCTGCTGGACCCGCATCTTCACCTGGCGGTCGCGTACGCCGGCCTCGCGCAGCGCCTCGCCGAGCTCGTCACGGTCCATGCCCACCAGCGACGGCTTGGTGCCGCTGTCGACGGCGGCCAGCCGCGAGGCGAGCGCGTCGCGCGTATCGGTGTTCTTCAGGTCGATGGACAGGGGCATCGGATCAAACTGCAGCTTGTTGCAAGAAACGGGCGGCGGCCGACGGTCGGGCGCTCATGATTAGCGCGGTGCTTTATCATCAATCGATCGGCGCGTCACCCTGGACTCCAAAACGCAAAAGGCCGGCGCTGGGCCGGCCTTGCTCAAGTCACGTCGGACCGGCCTATCTGCAGCTCTGGATTTCCTTCAAAGCCGCAGTGACGCCGGCCAGCGAATAGGTGTAGTTGGTGTTGGTGCCGCGGCGCGACGTCGCCTTCACCGACATCTGCGAGCCGGCGCGCATGGCGCTGACCAGCGCCGGCTCCTCGGCGGCGTTTTCGACCCAGGCCGATTCACCCTTGGTGAACAGCACGAAGTTCTTGCCGTCGACGGTGACGGTCACCTTGGAGTTTTCCTTGAGCGTATAGCCCATCATCGCCTGCGGCTCGTAAGTGACGTTCTGTCCGGGCCGCTGCGAAATCAGGAAGAAGATGTCGCCGTGGTTGACGTTTTGCGGTTCCTTTTGCGTCGGCAGCGACAGGATATAACAGACCTTGCCTTTCGGCCCATTGTAGGAATAGGCGCCCCAGGCATCGAACTGCTTGATCTGCGTCGGCGATTGCGCCACCGCGGCACCTGCCATCGCCATCGTCAAAACGGCTGCGGACACGAGCTTTTTCAAAACCATAATTGACCTACCGGTTGTCTTCTTGGCCTTCACGGGAAGGCTTTGCCTTGATCATGCAGGTTTGGCAACAATTTGACTTAATCTGCCCGATTTTCGGTTACCAAACCGTCAACACGGCACCACCGACCGGCAAAAAAGACAGCATTTCCGGCACTCGACGCCTGGATACATGTTACGCACTGTAACAAAAAAAGCGGTCCTTGCTGCTCCCTTTGTTCCGCCTTCCCGAACTTTTGATGCCTGTCGGCAGTCGCGCTAATGCTCGTCCGAGCAGAGCGAATGGTCGGAGAGGGCCTCGATGATACGGCAGTCGGCCACCTGTTTTGCGTCGCAGCAGGCGACGATGCGCTGCAGCTCCTTCTCCAGCTTGCGCAGCCGGGCGATGCGTTCGCGCACGCTCTCCAGATGCTCGCCGGCGATGACGTGGGCGCCGGCACAGGGTTCCTGCGGATGGGCGCTGAGCGCCGTCAGTTCGCGGATGGCGTCGATGCCGAGGCCGAGATCGCGGGCATGGCGAATGAAAGACAGCCGCCGCAAGGCGTCGGTCGCATAGCGTCGCTGATTGCCGGCCGAGCGCTCCGGCGGGTCGATCAGCCCCATCTGTTCGTAATAGCGGATCGTCGGCACCTTGACGCCGGTGCGGCGCGACAGCTCGCCGATGGACAGCATGAAAAAAAACCTCTTGAAGCTCTAGTCGCTAGAGAGATTAGGATGGTGCCCGATCGAATACAAGGAGTGATCTGCATGAGTGCCTGCTGCGGCCAGAACAGCAATTTCGACGGTGTATCGACTGCCTACAAGCGACGCCTGTGGGCGGTGATCGCCCTCAACGCCGGCATGTTCGCCGTGGAGATGACGGCCGGCCACATGGCGCAGTCGCAGGCGCTGCAGGCGGACGCTCTGGATTTCTTCGGCGATGCGCTGACCTACGGCATCTCGCTGGCGGTGATCGGCAGCTCCATCCGCGTCCGCAGCACGGCGGCAATGGCCAAGGGGCTCAGCCTGCTGGCCATGGGGCTGTGGGTGTTCGGGTCGACCGTCTACCAGGTCTTCGTGGCGGGCGTTCCGGAAGCACAGGTGATGGGCATCGTCGGCTTTCTGGCGCTGGCGACCAATCTCGCCAGCGTGGCGCTGCTGGTGCGCTACAAGGACGGCGACGCCAATGTGCGCTCCGTCTGGCTGTGCTCGCGCAACGACGCCATCGGCAATGTGGCGGTCATGGTGGCGGCGCTGGGCGTCTGGGGAACGGCGACCGGCTGGCCCGACCTGATCGTCGCGGGGATCATGGCCGGCCTGTTTCTGACCTCCGCCTTCCAGATCATCGCACAGGCCATGGCCGAGCGGCGGCTGCAGATGGCGTGAGCGTCGACAGAGCTGCTTCCGGGGCCGTTGGCCTCTAGGGTTCGTCGGATTTTGCTTCGAAGTAATACGGCTTTGCGGGTGAATCGAAGCAGCCCTCGTCGAAATACGCCTCCGCTTCGGGCGGCAGCATGCGGTTCATGATCTCGTATCGTGCGATCTTCAGAAGTTTGTACGCGCCGTTCGTGTCGGCGGTGCCCAAATATTCCTTGACGTCGTCGAGCGTTTGCATGTGGAGCGGCTGATGGAAGAACCGGACGAACTCGGAGAGGGTTGCATGGACCTTCAACAGGTCCCTCAGCTCCACAACCGCGGTCGCGTCTGCGGGGACGGTCTCATCGATGCCATGAAAGGCATAGTCGACGATGTTTCGCGTATATTCGTTCTTCTTGATGCTCACAGCGTTGCCTCCGATCGGATGTTCCGCCTTGCAGGGTGATGCACCGGGGCAGAAAATCCAAGCCCGAAGCGGTTTCCGACCGACCAGCCTCGAACCCTCGAGCATCCGCATTGATCTTCATTGCATTAATATATAGGAATGTTTCTATGTATTGAGGCGGGAGTGGACCAATGCGAACAACCGAGCGATTACGGAATTGTTTTGACGGAAGCATCGACCGGCGGACGTTCCTCGCCGCAGGCGCATCGCTGATCGCAATTGGTGCGGCATCGCCGGTCGCCGCCGAGCAGTCACCGATTGCACTCGGCTCAAAGGAACTGATCACTCTCAGCGACGGTCACCTGACCCTGCCCATGAGCTTCGTCTTCGGCGACGTGCCGCAGGACGAGCTGGCGGCTCTGCTCGCAGCCCACGACCTGCCAGCGGACCGGGTGGAGCCGCCCTGCAACGTCACCATGCTGCGCGATAACGGGCGGTTGGTGCTGTTCGACGTCGGCGCCGGGCCGAACTTCATGGCCAGCGCCGGGCGCCTCATGGAGAGCCTGGAGGTGGCCGGCATCGATCCGGCGGACGTCACCGACGTGCTGTTCACCCACGCCCATCCGGATCACATCTGGGGGCTGCTGGACGATTTCGACGACCTGGCCTTTGCCGAGGCCGACTATCACATGGCGCGGGCCGAATGGGACTACTGGCGGGCCGACGACACGCTGGCGAACACGCCGGAGGCGCGGCAGAGCTTCGTCGTCGGCGCGCAGAACCGGCTGGCGGCGCTGGAAGACCGGATCCGGCTGTTCGATTTCGGCGACGAGGTGGTCGCCGGTGTCGAAGCGGTCGACACCAGCGGGCATACGCCCGGGCACACGGCGTTTGCCGTTCATGACGGGTCGGACAGCGTGATGATCGTCGGCGATGCGCTCACCAATGCGGTCGTCTCGTTCGCCCGGCCGGACTGGCCGACCGGCTCGGACCAGGATGCGCAGAAGGGGACCGAGACGCGGACGCGGCTGCTCGACCGGCTGGCGACGGACAAGGACCGGATGATCGGTTTCCATTTGCCGGACGGTGGCGTGGGTCGTGTCGAACGTGACGGGGCGGGATATCGGTTCGTGGTCGGATAGCGGGGGAGTTCCGGAGGATTGGTGGCCGGATGCGGCCGTTGAGGGCTCTATTCAGAGCCGATCGTTGCAACGGCAGCTGCAAGCGTTGCTTTGAGATTCGCGGCTCGCAGCCGCAGCATGTCGATGTTCTGGACGGTCTCGCGCGCGCCAACCTGGCCATACCAAAAAAAGTGATTGCCAGGCACTCTGGCATTGAGCGCGCCCGACGTCGCATAACTCATAAGATCCATAATGTGCTGCCAATCGGCCGGCGCGATCTTCTCGGACCGTGACAGAGCGGGAAGAATGATCCCGCGATACAAATGTTGGATCTGAAACATGCCCCAGTTGCCGCGGTCGGTCAGGGCATGATCGTTGTCCAGGACCTTATCCCCGGAGATCGTTACGATATAGGGAAAATCCGCCTTCTTCAGCGCTCCGGTGTCTGCAACGGCCCAATCGAAATCTCTTACAAATTCACCGTTTTCATAGCGCGAAGCTATGATGATGCCATTCAATGCGACAGGGATGTCACCGAGAATGTCGGTTTCGAATTTGTCCCATGGCATGATGACGTGGCCGTTGAGTTCGTTTTGAGCTGCCACGTAGGCCTTGAAAATCCCGTAGAATTGCGGTGCCGAAGACAATCCGTTGGGTGCCATGGAGATTGAGCCGGGTTCTTCCGCCAAAAGCGGCGCTGGCGGGGTTGCCGCGAGCGACACGAAAAGGCTCATGTCCAGACCGGCCTTTTGCGATGCTTCGTAGACAGACTGGGCAATCTGTCCTCCAGCGCTCCAACCGAGGACAACAATTTCTCGGGAAAGTCTGTTTTCGTCGATATAAAATTTTGCTGTGGCCGCGACCTGCTTGCCCCAATCGCGGATGGAATAGGCAGGGTATGCTTTTGAGTAAACTTTGTTTCCGGTGGGATAGGAGGCGCCGAGGAAGGAATAACCCTTTTGGGCGAGCCAATAGGCCAGAAAGTCTCTCTCATCACCGCCGGGATAACCATAAGCCACGCGCGCAAGGTGAAAGCCTCCGGGCACAAAAATGACAAGGGGTTTCTGTGGATCTCCGGCCCTGAAGTAGGTGAGCGTTTCAATGCCGTTCGTTGCCAGCAACTCTTCGCCCGGATAGAGTCCTTCGGGCTGGGAGAGACGCTCGACTTTCCAGGCTTCGTCGGCCGAAGCGCTGCTAACTGCAAGTGCCAGGAAGAGCGAAGAAAACAGCCAGACAATTCTCTGCATGAGTCATTCCTGAACGTCGCTCACGGGTGTACGCAGATACGGTATTGCGGGTCAAACAAGCGTGCAACCGCCCTTCCTTAAGTCGGTATCCTCCGAGCCCTTTGTATCGATGGCGGAAACTTGGGTGATGCTGTGTACCTGCTAACGCTTGTCATATTTTCGTCTTTACATCGGGAGCAGGGTGCCGGATCAGGTGGTTCCAGGAATCACGGTTTTGGTCGGACTTTGCCTTCGAAATCCGAAATCGTGATCGAAGTCATTTAGCGTGGCCAGACGAGCGGAAATGCACCAAGATCTGAAAACGAGTCCCGGTGTCTAGCTTGACGGAACGGTACCAAGTGCTCCGGCAGCGTCCACGATCGTGATCAGATAATCAAGTGACTCGCTGACATCCTGGATGATGATCTGTTGGGCGAGATCAGCGTTTTTGGCTTCCAGCGCGTCGCACAGGTGCCCCCTCCAGTCACCATGTCGTTCTCGCACCGATTGGACGTAGCTGGGAAACAGGAACCTGATATAGGGCCCGGTTTGCAGCCAAAGACTTTCGATGATCTCGGTCAGATGAGGCATCCGCGCGGCGCGGTAAACACCGAGGTGAAACTCGCCGATTCGCGCCACATCGGCTTCGATATCACCCCGCATGCGCGCGTTCTCGATTTCCTCTGCGATTGTCCTCAATGAAGATATCTCTTCCGTCGTAATGCGTTCCGACGCGCGTCTGGCGGCCAATCCTTCGACGGCAAGACGAATATCGCGAAGTTCTCGGATCTTGTCGCTTGTCATGCGTGGAACTCGGACCGAGCGGTTTGCTTCTCCTTCAAGCACACCTTGTGCAACGAGACGACGCAGACACTCTCGAACCGGCGTCAGGCTGGTGCCGCACTCCGCTGCAAGCTGTCTGATTTTGAGCTTTTGTCCCGCGACGTATTGGCCACTCATCAAAGCACTGCGGATGCTGTCGTAGACCTGATCCCGCAAAGCCTGCCCATTGTCCGCGACATCGGCGCGTCGCGTGTTTTGTTCCACCATCCGAATTCCCAACAGTTCGAACGCCTTTCGATCGTCAGCGGAATCGCTGCGTTGTTTCACGAATCCACGCAGGTTATCGCAAATTCGGACTATCCAGTCACGAAAGATTTCGTAAAAAGATATCACAAAATAGGAAATTAGTGATATCTTATGTTGACAGGCTTGGTCTCAAAGGCCTTAATGCCGAGCAGATAACTCCCAAATTCTGTGAGAAGAGGTTTTGCCGAATGAAGAAGCAGCTGCCACGACAAGGGAGCGGGTGGTCTTCCCTCAGGGAGCGTCTGAAGGCAGCGAAGGTCGATGACCTGGATTGGAAGCGCGGCCGCCTCCCACTCTATGTCTATTGGCGGGATGACGAGTTGTTTGAGGTCGCTCGAGATGCGGCTTCGGAGTTTTACGCCGAGAACGGATTGGGAAAACGGGCCTTCCCGAGTGCTCAGAAACTCGAACGGGAAGTCGTTGATTTGGTCCTCGGCCTTATGCATGCCGACGAGGCGGCTGCCGGCAACTTCACTTCAGGCGGTACCGAGAGCGTTTTCCTTGCCGTAAAGACGGCGCGGGACCATGCGAGGAAAAACAGGAGTGGCGTGGATCACCCGAATATCGTGTTGCCGCAGACTGCACATCCCGCCTTCGACAAGGCCGCACACTACCTCGATGTCAAATCGGTTCGTGTACCAATTCGCGCAGACTTTCGAGCCGACGTCGCCGCAATGGAACGTGCCGTCGACGACCAGACAATTCTGATGGCCGGTTCGGCTCCGGCCTATCCCCACGGCGTGTTCGATCCGATTGAGGATCTGGCGGATCTGGCGACAAGAATGGACCTGTGGATGCATGTCGATGCCTGCGTTGGCGGAATGCTGTCGCCCTTTGTCAGGCGCCTTGGTTACGATGTCCCGGAATTCGACTTCGCGGTGGACGGTGTTTCGAGCATATCGGTCGATCTGCACAAATATGGTTTCAGCGCCAAGGGTGCGTCCACACTGCTGTTTCGTAATGCGAAATTGCAGGAGTGTCTCGGCTTCCAATTCTCCAACTGGCCGAGGGGTGACTATGCGACGGATACCTTTCTCGGAACGCGTCCGGCCGGACCGGTCGCTTCGGCATGGGCCGTCATGAACTATCTCGGGGAAGAGGGTTATCTGGGCATCGCGCGAACGACCATGGAGACCAAGGCCAGATTCGCCGAGGCAATAGCTGCACTCCCAGGACTACAGGTGCTGGAGCCGAACGATCTGTCATTCCTGCTCTACAACTCGACCGATCCCGGCCTAAACATCGATGCGGTTGCCGAGGGATTGGCGGCGCGCGGATGGTTTGTCGGCCGCTCGGTGGAGCCTTCCGCCATTCATCTCATGTTCAATCCCGTTCACGCCGGGATCGTCGACGAATACATCGATGATCTGAGCGACGTGGCGGACGAGGTTCGACGCTCGGGGCGGATCGGTGTTCTCGAACAACAGACCTACTGACGTGTTGCAACAAGGGAGAACAACAAAATGAAGAGAATCAAATCGGTGATAGGGGCGGTGGCCTTGAGCGCCACGGTGCTTTTGTCGGGTCAGGCGTCGGCGGAGAACGTCCTCAACTGGGTGGCGAATATCTCCTATCGCAACATGAACCCGGCCTCGGGATATGGTTCCGAAACCTACGTCCTTGGGAATGTCTATGAAACCCTGTTCCACTACAGGGACGGCGAAGTTCTTCCGAAACTTGCAACCTCATGGGAAAAGTCGGACGACAGCAGGATCTGGACCGTGCGACTCAGAGAAGGCGTGAAGTTCCATGATGGTTCGGATTTTGACGCGGCCGCCGTCAAGAAGTCCTTCGAATACACAAGAGATCTCGGCAAAGGTGCTGGTTTCCTTTATGCCGGCCTTGAGGACGTGGAAACGCCCGGCAGTCACACCGCCGTCTTCCGCTTCAAGGATCCAATCGCATTCGATCTCGTCGCATCGGGTCAATATGGCTCTTACCTGATCGCGCCGGCTGCGATCGACAAGGGCGACGACTGGATGACACAAGGAAACACCATCGGAACTGGGCCGTACAAGTTGACGAAGTTCGAGCAAGGCAAGTTGCTGGTTCTGGAGAAGTTCGACGACTACTGGGGCGGGTGGGAACCAGGTCAAATCGATCGCGTTGTCCACCCTTACGTCAATGAAGCATCGACGCGCGTCCAAATGGTTCGGTCGGGCGAAGCCGACATCGCACGTATTCCCGCTGCGCAGATGGAGTCTGTCGGCGCCGAGACGGCTGTGGACATCGCCAACATGCCCAGCTGGCGGACGGGTCTCTACATGATCAACCACCAGAAGTATCCGACCGACAACAGGAAATTCCGCCAGGCGCTGCTGCACCTTTGGGACCACGACTCGGTCATGCGCGATATCTTCCACGGCGCCGCCTCGCGGCCCGTCGCACCGGTTCCGACGACCATGTGGGGACACGGGACCTACGATACGGGCAAGTTCGACCCGGCTCTCGCATTGAAATTGCTCGAGGAATCGGGTGTGCCGCGGAAGGACTGGAAGATAAAGGCCATGTTCTCCAACAGCAATCAGGAGCAAAGAGACGCGATCGAACTGTTCCAGGCAAACGCGGCGGCGATCGGGCTGGAGGTCGAGCTGGAGCTTCACAAGGTCAGTTCAACCTATCTTGCCAATGCCCGCGACAAGGAGAATTCCGGACACCTCAACTCGATGATTTGGTGGCCTGCCTATCCCACGCCCTCGGATTGGATGATCACGCTGTTCAAGACCGAGAAGAAACCGGCCTGGAACCTGGCCTATTACTATGACACCGAATTCGATTCCCTGGCAGACGAGGCCGTTGCCACAGAAGGTGTCGATATCGACGCGGCGGCGACCGCCTATGTCAGGGCGCAGGACAAGCTCATGGAAGACATCGTCGCCATATTCTTCGCTGATATCAATCGTGTGTACGGTTACAATTCCTCACTGGGGAACATGGAGGCAGCCAATAATCCCGCCTATGAGTCGTTGTTCGTGTATCAACTTCGAAAGTAAGGACCGGTCTTTCGGATTGCAGGCCAACGTTCCGATCAGCAGGGAAGACCAATGGGGACGTATGTAGCTAAGCGCGTCATCTTGATGATCGGGATCATCCTGGGTGTCGTCACCATCATGTTCGTGCTTAGCCGCGTCCTTCCCGCGTCCCCGGCCGAGTTGATGCTCGGAGGCCGACCGTCGCTGGAAATGATTGCGAAGGCGGAGGCGGAACTCGGCTTGGACAAACCGTTGCCGGTCCAATACGCGACGTTCATAGGCAACGTCGTTCAAGGCGAATTCGGAACCAGCCTTCTCACCAACCGACCCGTGCTGGTGGAAATCCGGGAGCGCCTTGGCGCGACGTTCGAGCTGACCACCTTGGCGATTCTGCTCGTGGTCTTGCTCGGGATACCGCTCGGTGTCCTGTGCGCGGTTCGCCAAAACTCGCTGCTCGACAATGCAGCAAGGGTCCTTTCGGTCGGCGGGGTGGCGATCCCGTCATTCATGCTGGCGATGTCGTTGCAGATGCTTTTCTACGGCAAGTTGGGATGGCTGCCGCTCCAGGGGCGTATCGACCCGATGACCGCGCTCGACAATCCTATCCGTCCGGTCACGAGGATCTATCTGGTTGATGCTCTGCTATCGGGAAACTGGAGTGGATTTGCCGACGCCTTGGCTCACATCGCGCTGCCGCTCGCCACCTTGACAATCGTCCTGCTGGCGACAGTAACCCGAATTACCAGAAACATGATGGTCGAAGTCCTCAAGGAGGAGTTCATCAGGACCGCCTTTGCGTATGGAGTGCCCAAGTCCTCCGTTTACTACCGACATGCATTGAAAGCGACACTGATTCCGCTGCTGACGATCGTCGGCTTGACCTATGGCCAACTGCTGGGCGGAGTTGTGGTCGTTGAATTCGTTTTCGACTGGCCTGGCCTGGGAGCTCTGCTCGTTTCGTCGATTTCGCAGAACGACTATCCCGCGTCGCTGGGTGCGACCATCATCCTCGCTGCAATGTATCTGACCGTGAATCTGATTGTCGATATCCTCTACGTTGTGGTCGATCCGCGGTTGAGGTTGAGATGACCGATATCGCTGACCAAAGCCCGGATCGGTCGCGTCAATCGGTCCGTATTCGCAAGATCCTTGCCTTTGCCGTTGCAAACCCGCTTTTCATTTTCGGCGGCGGTATTCTGCTCGTGGTCTTTGTCGGTGCGGTGACGTCGCATTGGTTCGCACCCTATTCGCCAACCGAGATCAACATGTCGGACCGGCTGTTGGCCCCGAACAGTGAACACTGGATGGGCACGGATCGGTTTGGCAGGGACATTTTTTCCAGGATCCTCGTCGGTGGTCAGACTTCGTTGACCGTTGGGACCTGCATCGTTCTATTGGCAGTCCTGATCGGTTGCCCGATCGGCCTTGCGGCAGGCTATTACGGCGGCAGGGTCGATACCGTTTTGATGCGCTTCTCGGATGTGTTTCTTGCCTTTCCGCCGTTGTTGCTTCCGATTGCGATAACCGCTGCGATCGGTCCCGGACTCTGGAATGCGATGATTGCATTGGCTGTGTCCTGGTTCCCTTGGTACGCGCGGATCATGCGGGGCGCAGTCTTGCGCGTGCGAAACGAACTGTATGTCGATGCCGCCCAGGTCATGGGGGTCGGCGATTCGAAGGTTATGATCCGCCACATTGTGCCGAATTCACTGACCCCGATCATCGTTCAGGCATCCATGGATTTCGGCTATGTGATCCTTGCGGCAGCATCGCTGAGCTTTATCGGACTTGGAGCCCGGGCGCCGGCAATCGAGTGGGGACTGATGGCCGCCGATTCGCGTCTAGAGTTTCTGGACCATTGGTGGACTGCGTTCTTCCCCGGGATGGCGATTTTCGTCACCGTCCTGGCGGTGAACCTGATCGGGGATGGACTGCGCGACATTCTCGATCCCAAGCACGGATTGCGGGATTGAGCAGCGACATCCTGACCATTGAGAACTTGCAAGTCGAGTTTCCGGGGTTGTTGAGCAAAACGCCGGTTTTGCGCGGTGTCGACCTGAAAGTCGAGCCGGGCCGGATCCTCGGTCTGGTTGGCGAGTCCGGATCCGGGAAATCGATGACGGCCTTTGCCTGTTTGGGCATGGTGCCCAGTCCGGGCCGCGTGACCGGCAGCATCAAGATCGACGGGGAAGAAATCATCCGACCATCGCCCCGCGAACCGACGAATCTGCAGCGCGGAACTGCAGCAATGGTCTTTCAAAACCCGATGCGATCGTTGAACCCGTTCTTCACGATCGGCCAACAGATGATTGAAATTGTCGGGCACCAGCGAAGACGCAACAAGGCAGAGGCAAAACAGCTATCCATCGACGCACTGAATTCAGTCCAAATCCCCGATCCCGAACTGGCTTTGGGCAAATACCCACATCAGCTGTCTGGTGGGCAAATCCAGCGGATCATGATTGCCTTGGCATTGGCCTGTCAGCCAAAGCTGTTGATTGCCGACGAGCCGACCACCGCTCTTGACGTCACCGTACAGGCACAGATTGTCTCTCTGATAAGGCAGCTTGTCGATGAAACCGGCCTTACCGTTTTGTTCATCACCCACGATCTCGGCGTGGTTTCCATGCTCTGTGACGACGTTGCCGTCATGTACGCCGGCAAATGCGTTGAGTCCGGCTCCGTCAGCGATGTCATCGATCACTCGCGGCACCCCTACACGGAACGTCTGATCAGTACCGTTCCGAGACTCGGTCTCCGCACGACGGAACTGGGGTCGATCCCGGGTCAAGTTCCCGGCCCGAAGTCTCTGCCATCGGGCTGCGCCTTCCACAATCGCTGCAACCAGGCAGTGCCGGTGTGTTCGCGGCAGGAACCGGAATTCGCGGCCATTGATGATCGGCACGGCGTTGCATGTCATGTCGCACGTGATCGACAGTTGATCATCGAGGGTGCCGGATAATGGATCAGACCGCAGCAAGTCTCGTCCGTTTGGAAAACCTGTCGAAGAGCTATACCACCCGCAACGGGGTCATCAAAGCCGTCGACGACGTCAGCTTTCATCTTCGACGAGGGGAAACCCTGGCGGTTGTCGGCGAGTCGGGCTGCGGCAAGAGCACTCTGGCAAACGCGCTCATTGGTCTGCAACCGGCAGACTCGGGCATGATCTCCGTCAATGGCGAAACTCCAAGACCGTTGGACCGGCAGGCCACAATCCAGCTGCGGGATATCCTGGGTGTCGTGTTTCAAAACCCGCACTCGTCGCTGGATCCGAAGATGCGGGTTCTGTCCATCGTCGCCGAGCCACTCAGGACGAAAGGCAGGATTCGCCCCCGCGCGATTCGGGACAGGGTCATTCAGCTTCTTTCCCATGTTGGGTTGGGCGCGGAGTACCTTGCCCGCTATCCTCACGAATTGTCCGGCGGCCAGATGCAGCGGGTCGCAATTGCGCGCGCATTGGCTCTTGAACCCAAACTCCTCGTATTGGACGAACCGACGGCAGCCCTGGATGTTTCGGTTCAGGCTCAGACACTGACGCTGTTGAAGTCTCTGCAGAAACAGCACCTCGTGAGCTTCCTGTTCATCTCGCATGATCTCGGTGCAGTCAGTTTCATCGCCGACCGCATCCTTGTCATGTATCTCGGCAGGATTGTCGAAAGCGGTTCCGTTGGCGATGTGATCGCTTCCCCCAGGCACCCGTACACCAAGGCCCTGGTCGATGCCGTTCCAAGTCTGGATCCGCAGCGGCGCGGTCGGCACGCAACATTGCAGGGCGAAGTCCCCAGCCCGTTGAACCGGCCTCCCGGATGTGCGTTTTCGTCCCGCTGCCGCCGAGCCACGGATCGGTGCCGGTCGCAGCAACCGCAACTGAACAGGGGCGAAGGAGGTCGCAGCATCGCCTGCTTCAACCCGCTGGCGACACTGGATCAAATGGAGTCTCGGTCATGAACCTGACGGACTACACCGCACTCGATGGCATCGCCCTCGGCGATTTGGTGAACCGTGGTGAAGTGACACCGGTCGAATTGGTCCGGCTGGCACGGCAAGCGAACGAACTGGTAAATTCGCGCATCAACGCGGTGATTGAGATTTACGATGATGTCGAAACCGAAACCGACGCAAATGGCGGCGTTTTTCACGGGGTGCCGTTCCTGCGCAAGGATCTTGGCGCCACGGAAGCCGGACGGTTGCAGGAGAGGGGAAGCAGGCTCTTTGAAGGCAACATCGCAACGGTCGACAGCTATTTCTTCAAAAAGGCCAGGTCCGGTGGCCTGAGAACGATCGGACGAACGACCGTCCCTGAATTCGGAACATCCGGTGACACGCAGTCCCTTCTGCACGGGATTACAAGAAATCCGTGGAACCTGGATTGCTCGGCCGGAGGTTCTTCCGGCGGTTCCGCGGCTGCCGTTGTCTCGGGTGTGGTGCCGGTCGCGCATGGTGGCGATGGCGGTGGCTCAATTCGGACCCCGGCTTCGTTCTGCGGCCTGGTCGGGCTGAATCCATCGCGTGGACGCATTTCGGGTGGCCCCAACCGACAGGATCCGGGTTTCGGAATTCCACGG
Organism: Rhizobiaceae bacterium; assembly: GCA_963921345.3. GTDB lineage: Bacteria > Pseudomonadota > Alphaproteobacteria > Rhizobiales > Rhizobiaceae > Hoeflea_A. Next base: position 545,870 of record CAWUFE020000001.1, read on the forward strand.
CAGTTTGTCCTGTGCCGAACGGTTCGGGATATGGCCGCGGCTCTGGACGTCTTTGCCGGACATTGCCCCGGTGATCCGTTCGTCATTGTTCAGCCTGAGGGCCGCTATCTCGATGATTTGGATCGGAGGACCGGGACGCTCAGGGTCGGGGTTGCATTGACCAAATGGGGCGATGCCGATGTCGACGAACAGGTTTTTCAGACGGTGCGGGACACTGCCAAAGTGCTCGAGGGCATGGGACATTGCATCGATGAGATGGAGTGTCCATGCCCGCCCGGCGAGTACACCGGAATTCTCCTGGGCATGAAATATCTTGGTCTGGCAACTCTCGCTGCCGAAGCGCGAGCGATGGGCAAAAAGCCGGACGAGACCTGCCTTGAACCCGTCAATCTGGCATTGTTCGAAGCCGGTAGAAATCTGCCGATTTCCTCGGCCGTCGAAACCTATGAAGCGGTCAGAGCCTTCAGGGCATATGTCGGTGAGAAAACCGAGAGATATGACCTGCTGATAACGCCCACCATGCCGATGGTCTCAATGGAGCACGGTGTCTACGCGACGACAAATGCTTCCTATTCGGCCGAGAGTTGGATGCAGATGGATGAGGCTGTCTATTTGTATCTGGGAGCATTCAATGTAACCGGTCAGCCCTCCGTTTCGCTTCCGGTCGGGCAATCGGCGGATGGTTTTCCGATTGGCGTGCAAGCCGTGGCAAAGTTCGGGCAGGAGTCACTTTTGGTAAGAGTGGCGAGGGACCTGGAAGAAGCGATGCCGTGGGGTCATCGGACACCGCGCGTCTTCGCAGGTTAGCCAGATGGTTGGCAAGGCCTGACTGACTTGGCGCGCCAACCGATTGACAGTAGCGCTGTGGAACCGATGCTGGATGGCGAATTAGAAATTGCGCAAAAAGATGTCTCGGTTCTCGGAGAGTCGCCGGTTTGGGACCATCTTCGGGAGAGGCTGTTCTGGGTCGATTCACTGTCGAGGCGAATTCACCTGCTGGACGGTTCAGGTGGGTATCGATGCTGGATTGCTCCTGACGTAATCGGATCTTTCGCGCTATGCGAAAATGGCCTGGGCTTGTGTGCCTTACGCAGTGAACTGAGACTTTTAGACCTTGATTGCGGACGGTTCAGTACGTTCCTCACCATGCCCAACAACCCGCGTCTGTCCCGGTTGAACGATGGAAAGTGCGATCGACAGGGACGGTTTTGGGTTGGAACGATGACCGAAGGGGAGGGCGAAAAGCAGGGCGCTCTTTACCGTGTGGATCCCAGCGGCACCGTAACAAAAGCGTTTGACCGATTTATCAACTCGAACGGGTTGGCTTTCCCGCTGTCGGGAAATTGGTTTTTTCATTCCGACAGCCGCGTTGGAAAGATTTTCAAGGTTTCGGCGCAGGCAAATGGTCACTATCGAAGAGAGCTGTTTCACCAGACCGATGCCAAGCGTGAAAGACCGGATGGGGCAGCGCTTGACGAAGAGGGCTGTTATTGGTCTGCGCTCTACGGCGGCGGAGCGGTCATCAGGATCGACCCGAGCGGCCGGGAGGTTTTTAGGTTGCACATCCCGACCCCTTATCCGACCATGGTGTGTTTTGGCGGTCGCGACCTGAAGACCCTATACATAACGACTGCCACGCTTGGAGGAATGGATCCTGAAGTGAAACAGGATCAAGTGGCCGGCCGTCTTCTGCGTGCGAATGTCAAAGTTGCAGGATTGCCGGAACCAAGGTTCGGCCTATGAAACTGGCTGTCCGGTGGCGGACTGAAACCAATTGAGGAAGTTCGTCACAGCGTCACCTTCGCCTTTGCGGCACACGATGAAATAGCCTTGGTCTTCATTCACTGCCAGATCAGATAATAGGCAAAGATCGCCACGGGATAACTCTTCCCGGAATACGTCGACCGGGCAAAGGGCAATTCCGTGGCCAGCGATCACCGCCGTCGCTAGCAGATTGAAATCTTGAAAAATCGGTCCTTTGAGCTCCGAGGAAACGTGAATACCGGCTGCCGTAAACCAGCAATGCCAATCCTGGTGGGACTCATCGTGCAGCAAATCCAATTTCGGAAACTCACCTGGCTCAATTGCTGACGGGTTCCTCTCAAGATATCGCGGGCTGCAAACAGGCTTACTCGTCCGCGAAAACACTTTTATGATCTCTGCATCATCGGAGGTTGTACAATTCGACGTGATCAATACCTCCCAGTCTGTGCGAAGTATCTCAGCATCAGCAGCAGCATAAAACACCTGAATATCGATATCAGGATGAGCTCGCAAAAACTCCGGAAGCTTTGGGATTAGCCACCGGCTGGCAATCGATGGCAGGCACCCGACCCTGAGTACAGGGTGTTTGCTGGATGTTCTGATTCTTCGGCAAACCTCGTCCAGATTTCGAAAATTCGACGATACTCGCTCGCTTAGCTCGATCCCCTCTTCTGTGAGGCGTACGCCCCTTCCCGTGCGGTGAAACAGCTTGCATCCCAACCATTCCTCGAGGTGTTTTACATGATGGCTGATTGCGACATGGGTTACGTTCAACTCGTCACCGGCTCGGGAAAACCCCATGTTTCGGGCTGCTGCTTCGAACGCTCGCAGCGCATTTAGCGGCGGAAGATTCATTGTAAATATTTCTTATAGGTAGTGAAAATATTGATCATTTGTGCCTTGCGCCATTCTCATGAAAAATAACGAGATATACCTATTCGCCAGATCTATCGTGTCGGCGGAGTATAGAAAATTGTTACAGAAAGGACCAGCCATGTTCGTTCGGAACTTGAAGACCGCTGAGGAAAGCGGCCTTTGCGTCGAGTGGGGGAATGGGACGAGCCACCGTTTGTTGACAAAGGCCGACGGAATGGGGTTTACGGTTTGTCACACCGTTGTTCGTGCCGGCACCGAATCCAAGCTTCAATACAGGAACCACCTCGAAGCTTGCTATTGCATCGATGGCAAGGGTGAAGTTGAGGATGAATACGGCACCAAATTCGAAATCAGTGCCGGTGACATCTATGTGCTGAACAAGCACGATGTCCATTATCTGAGAGGCGGACGAAACTGCGACCTTGTCCTCGTCAGCGTATTCAACCCTCCACTGACGGGCGATGAGCGCCACACTTTTGATGACGACTCAGGTTCTGCTTACTAGCCCGGTACGCACACCGCCGCGAACGTCCGCTCGGCAAGCGTTACCCAGATCCAGGCATATGTGTGTGGTCTGTTTGATGAGTTTGGAACATCGGGTATCAACACATTCCGATCAATTGCGAGTTTGTTTTGCAACTTCGGGTGACGAGCCAATATTCTCTTTTTGAGTAGAGAATTGGACTGCATGCCGAAAACTGACCGGTAACCGGACCAAATGGATCTTCATGCCGCCGATTGAAAAAGGCCCTGCCGATAGCGATGATTGCGACCCCGCGCAACCTGCGAGCCGTGTTTTGAATGATAACCGGAGAGTTCCCATTCGGTTGCACGTGTTCAGCCGGAATGGCCGAAGATCGACAGAATAGTCAACCCTATATCGAGTAGTTCAGTCCGTGCTGCGGCTCTGCCGTCCTGCCCGGCGCCGTTCACTCCGCCGGGCCGGGGTGGCGGCTGAGGAAGCCGAAGGGCGAGCCTTCGACGATGACGCCGAGGCCGATGCGGGCGCCGATGACGATGCTGACCAGCACCAGCGGCGCCGAGACGGCCATCACCGAGACGGCGCTGACGCCCTGGCCGATGGTGCAGCCGAGCGCGAACATGCCGCCGGTGCCCATCAGGAAGGCGCCGCCGAGATGGCGGCCCAGTTCGCGGGCATCGTCGCACGCCTCCCAGCGCACATCGTCGGCCTGCCAGGCGGCAAACGCCGCGCCGGCCAGCACGCCGACCATCAGGCCGACGCCGTAATCGGGCAGGCTGCCGGTGACGGTGATCAGCTGCAGCAGCGTGTCGGCCAGCGGCGCGACGAAGGAGCCCGCCTCGATCTGCACCGGCGTGAACAGCGTCTCGCTGAACGAGGCGGTGGCGTACCAGCCGGCGGCGATGCACAGGCCGATCACGGTGCCGGCGACGATCTTGCCGGTGTCCTTGCGGAAGCCGCGATCGCGGAAAATCCAGTAGAACAGCCCGCCGGCCAGCAGCACGGCCAGCGTCAGCGTCAGGTCGATGCCGGTGAGCGTCGAGGCCAGCGCGCCCAGCGACTGGCCGCCTTGCGGCGTCAGGTCGACCGACAACGGATCGATCGCGGCGGCGCGCAGATGGGCAACGACGCCGCGCTGCGCGGCCATGGCCGCCATCGCCATCGTGCCGAGCACGATGAGGGCGCGCAGGCTGCCGCCGCCGAGCCGGATCAGCGCGCCGAAGCCGCAGGTGCCCACCAGTGCCATGCCGAAGCCGAACATCAGGCCGCCGACAATCGCGCCGGCAATCGGCAGGTTTTCGGTGAGGTAGAAGCTCTCCGACACATCGACGATCTCGGCGGCGATCAACAGCTGTGTGGCCACCAGCGCCGTCGCCGCGGCCAGCGCCCAGGCGCGCAGGCCGTTGCCGTCGCCGGCATACCAGTGGCGCTCCAGCGCCGACATGGTGCAGAAATGGTTGCGGCGGGCCGCATAGCCCATGACGATCCCGACCCCAAGGCCGGCGATCGGTAGCGCCCACGGATTGTCGATCCCGAACATCTTTCCTCCCAGGGGTTCTCCCGCGACCCCATCGGTCCGGACCCGGAGGCCCGAACGGTCAGTGCCGCATCTTTACCGTACCGGCTTGCAGAACAGCTCGTAGAGCGTCTCGACCACCGACGACACCTCCTTGTCGACGATGCTGTAGTAAATCATGCGGCCCTCGCGCCGCGCCTGCACCAGCCGGTCGAAGCGCAGCCGGGCCAGCTGCTGCGACACCGTTGCCTGCGGCATCGACAGGATCTCCTCAAGGTCGGAAACGGATTTTTCTCCTTCCGACAGGATGCACAGGATCAGCAGCCGCGTCTCGTGCGACAGCGCCTTCAGGAGCTCGCTCGCCTTGCGGGCCTGCTCCAGCAGCTCCTTGACGTCCTCGGCGTTCATGTCCGGCTTGAGTTTGGGAAGTGACATGCGCTGTTCCGTTACCGCTTCTAACTGCATCACTTTCTTACACTATAACCAAGGTTCATGTCTCCAGACCCGGATTCCCGCGGCACTATTCCACAGTCTCGTCGGCAAGCTTCTCCAGCATCTCGCCCAGCAGAAACCAGAAGAACTCGTCGCCGGCATAACCGCGCATGCGGTCGATCTCGCGGCCCTCGCTGACCAGGATGAAGGTCGGCGTGAACGGATCGCGGGCAATCGCTGCAAGGTCGGCGGGCCAGGGCTCGTCGATGTCGACCCGACGCAACGGCGCCCGCCGGGCTTCCGCCGTCTTCGGGTAGATGTCGCCGATCTCCTCGTTCCAGCGGTCGCACCATGCGCAGCCGTCCTGTTCCAGCATGAGCAGTTCCGCCGCCCCGGCCGAGGGCACGGTCAGGGAGCCGGTCAAGAGCGTCAAAGCGGTCAGCGTTGCCTTCAGCATTGCCATACATTCAAAAAACTGCATATATGCATATTTCATACTCTCACATTTGCGCCGGGCTGACAATCCGGCCGGAATCAGGGATGACGCCATGCTCGATGTCGGCTTCGGTGCCGCTCTTCTTGCCGGACTGCTGTCCTTCGTGTCGCCCTGCGTCCTGCCCATCGTGCCGCCCTATCTGGCCTATCTGGCCGGCGTCAGTTTCCATGAGCTGAACGACGGCGACGGCGGCGTGCCGCGGCGCATCATGCTGTCGTCCGTGGCCTTCGTCGCCGGGTTCACGACCGTGTTCGTGGCGCTTGGCGCGACGGCCAGCGTCGTCGGCCAATCGCTGGCGCGCTATTTCGACACGCTGTCGATCGTCGCCGGCATTCTGATCATCATCATGGGCCTGCATTTCCTCGGCCTGTTCCGCATTGCGCTGCTTTATCGCGAGGCGCGCATCGACGTTCAGCGCAAGCCGGCCGGTCTTGCCGGCGCCTATGTCATGGGCCTCGCTTTCGCCTTCGGCTGGACGCCCTGCGTCGGACCGGTTCTGGCGGCGATCCTGTTCGTCGCCGGCGCCGAGGACACGGCGCTGCGCGGCGCCGGGCTGCTGGCGGCCTATTCGCTCGGCATCGGCATTCCGTTCGTGCTCGCCGGCGCGTTCGCCGGCCGGTTCATCGGCTGGGCCAACCGTTTCAAGCGGCACATGCAGAAAATCGAAATGGCGATGGGCGGGCTGCTGGTTGTGACCGGCGTTCTGTTCATCACCGGCCAGATGTCGCGCATCGCGCAATGGATGCTGGAGACCTTTCCGGCATTCGCGACCATCGGATAAGGAGGCAAAAGATGAAACGTCCCTTCGTTGCCATGCTGCTGGCGCTGGTTCTCGGCGCGGTTCCGGGCCTTGCCGCCGAGATCGGCGAAGACGGCCTGCACAAACAGGACTGGTTCTCCGTGACCTTCAAGGATATCGGCGAAGACATCGAAACGGCGGCGGAAGACGGCAAGCGGCTAGTGCTCGTTTTCGAACAGCGCGGCTGCATCTATTGCCAGCGAATGCACGAGGAACTGCTGTCGGACCCCGAGGTCGCCGACTTCATCCGGGCCAATTTCAACGTCGTTCAGTTCAACCTGTTCGGCGACGAGGAGGTCACCGATCTCGACGGCGAGGTGCTGACGGAGAAGACGGCGGCACGCAAATGGGGTGTGGTCTTCACGCCGACCATCCTGTTCATGCCGGATACGGTTTCCGACGGCACCAGTGCCGCGCAGGCGTCGGTCGCCAAGATGCCGGGCGCCTTCGGCAAATGGACCTTTCTCAACATGTTCCGCTGGGTCGACGACAAGGCCTATGAGGGCGACGAGCACTTCCAGAAATACCACGCCCGCATCATCGAGGAGTTGCGAAAATCCGGCCGTCTCGGCGCCGAATAGGCCGCCTGCGACAATGAAACATTCAAAAATTCATATTTTTGCATTCATTGCCCAAAACGGATCGATTATCAAGAAAGGCGGAGGTTCCGGTCCAGCTCTGCGGGCCGGAATGCCGGGGTTCTGAAACCCCGGCAGAAGGAGGAAACGGGAACCATGTCCTGGACAGGAAAAATTGTGGGAGTCGCTGTCGGCGCGTTGATCTGCGTGCCGGCGCTGGCCGGCACCGTGGCGCCGGACGACGTGACTTTCATCGACGAAAGCAGCGTTGCTGGCTCGCTGACCGGCGCGTCGGGGAACGCCGAAAACGGCCGCAAGGTCTTTGCCAACCGCAAGCTCGGCAACTGCCTGGCCTGCCACGCCAATGGCGATCTTTCGAACCAGCTGTTCCACGGCGAAGTCGGGCCGCCGCTCGACGGTGTCGCCGATCGCTGGGAGCCGGGCGAGCTGCGCGCCATCATGGTCAATTCCAAGATCGTTTTCGGCGACCAGACCATCATGCCGTCCTTCTATCGTCTGAAAAACGGCGCCCGGACGGCGGAGAAATTCCAGGGCAAGACGATCCTCACCGCCGAGCAGGTGGAAGATGTGATCGCTTATCTGCAGACGCTCAAGGAATAGGAGCTTCGCGAGGAGAATGACCATGAAGATGAACAGGCGAAACGTGCTGGGCCTGTCGGCAGGCGCCATCGCCGTGGCGATTGCCGGCCTGCGCAGCGGACCGGCCGCGGCCAGCGCCGACGACGTCATGAGCGCCATCAAGAGCTTTGCCGGCGGCGCCGAGCCGCAAAGCGGCATGCTGACGCTGAAGGCGCCGGAGATCGCCGAAAACGGCAACACCGTGCCGATTTCGGTCAGCGTCGACAGCCCGATGACCGATGCCGACCATGTCGAATCGGTGGCGGTGTTTGCCGAAGGCAACCCCAATCCGGAGGTCGTCACCTTCAATTTCACGCCGATGAGCGGCGAGGCCTCGGCGACGACGCGCATGCGGCTCGCCAAAACCCAGAACGTCGTGGCGGTGGCGAAGACCAGCACCGGCAAGGTCTATCTCGACCGGCGCGAGGTCAAGGTCACCATCGGCGGCTGCGGAGGATAAGCACATGGCGAAGGCAAAACCACGGGTCAAGGTTCCGAAGACGGCGTCGGCCGGCGAGGTGATCACCATCAAGACCCTGATCAGTCACAAGATGGAATCGGGCCAGCGCAAGGACAAGCAGGGCAACGTCATTCCGCGCAGGATCATCAACAGGTTCGAATGCACCTTCAACGGGACGCCGGTGTTCTCCTGCGACATCGATCCGGGCATTTCGGCCAATCCCTATTTCGAATTCAACGCCAAGGTGCCGGAGTCGGGGACGTTCGTCTTCTCCTGGACCGACGACGACGGCTCGGTCTACTCGACCGAAAAGAAGATCAACGTAAGCTGAACCATGCCGGGAGGACGCGGCCTCGACGAGGCCGGCGGCAGTTTCAGTCGGGAGGACTGTGACATGAATCGAGCGATCAAGGGTGCTGGAGCACTGGTGCTGGCGGGGGCCGTAGCGGTTGCCGCGACGGCCATGGCCGGCCCGGACGAAGACGAACTGGTCGTCGAAGGTCAGAAAATGACCACCATGGTCGAGGCCGACGACGACAGTCCGCTCGACGCCGTCTATTCCGGCTGGCGGTTCCGCAGCGACGAGACCCAGTCCCTGCAGACGGACGATTTCGAGAATCCGGCCTTCGTCGCCATCGACCAGGCGCTCGAGCAGTTCGAGACGGCCGAGGGCGCTGCCGGCAAGTCCTGCGCCTCCTGCCACGAGGGCGGACCTGAGGAGTTCGAGGGCCTGCGCGCCGGGCTGCCGCGCTGGAACGCCGATGCCGGCAAGCCGGAAACGCTGGAACACATCATCAACGAATGCCGCACCGAGCGCATGCAGGCCGACGCCTGGAAATGGGAAGCGCCGCAAATGCTCAACATGACGGCGCTGGTCGGGCTGCAGTCGCGCGGCATGCCGGTGAAGGTGCAGACCGATGGCGAGATGACGCCGTGGTTCGAGAAGGGCAAGGAGCTCTACCACACCCGCGTCGGCCAGCTCGACATGTCCTGTTCCAACTGTCACGAGGACAATTACGGCAAGATGATCCGCGCCGATCATCTGAGCCAGGGACAGATCAACGGCTTTCCGGTCTACCGGCTGAAATGGGCCGGGCTCGGTTCGATCCATCGCCGCTTCAAGGGCTGCATGCAGAACATCCGGGCGACGCCCTACAAGCGCGGTTCCGACGAATTCATCGCGCTGGAGCTCTACGTTGCGTCGCGCGGCGCCGGCTTGTCCGTGGAGACACCGTCGGTCCGCAACTGAGCGGGATTTGAAACATCGGCCGGCCGCCGCCGCGGTCGGCCTTCCGCACCGTGTGCCGTTCCGACGGCCCGCGAGCGTGCGCGTGTTTGGGATTTGACCATGATTTCGAGGCGAGACTTTCTTCAATGGGCCGCCGTCGCCGCCACCGCGAGCAGCTATGCCGGCGGCATGACCCGGGCGGCGGCGCAGCAGTCGCTGACCCAGGACGAATTGCTGCGCTTCGACGCCAAGGGCAATGTGACGCTCCTGCATCTGACCGACATTCACGGACAGCTGAACCCGGTCTATTTCCGCCCGCCGTCCGAAAATTTCGGCGTTGGCGCCTTCGAGGGCATCCCGCCGCATCTCGTCGGCGAGCAGTTCCTGCAGCATTTCGGCATCGAGCCGGGCACGCCGCTCGCCTACGCCCACACCATGGTCGACTATGTCAACCTGGCGCGGACCTATGGCAGGCTCGGTGGCCTCGACCGCACCGCAACGCTGGTCAAGGCGATCCGCGGCGAACGCGGCGACGACAAGGTGCTGCTGCTCGATGGCGGCGATACCTGGCAAGGTTCCTACACCTCGCTGAAGACCGACGGCCAGGACATGGTCGACTGCATGAAGCTGCTGAAGCCCGACGCCATGGTCGGCCATTGGGAGTTCACCTTCGGCGAGGACCGGGTGCTCGAGCTGATCGAGGACATGGGCTACCCGTTCCTGGCCAGCAACATTTTCGACGTCGAATGGGACGAGCCTGTCTTCGAACACACGGCGTTCTTCGAAAAGGGCGGTCACAAGGTGGCCGTTATCGGCCAGGCCATGCCCTATACGCCGATCGCCAATCCGCGCTGGATGATCCCCAACTGGTCCTTCGGCATCCGGCCCGAAGCGATCCAGGAGAACGTCGACGCCGCGCGCGACGCCGGCGCCGAAGCGGTGGTGCTGCTGTCGCATAACGGTTTCGACGTCGACCAGAAGCTGGCGACGGTGATCGACGGAATCGACGTCATCCTCACCGGCCACACCCACGACGCCGTGCCGGAGGCGATCCGCATCGGCGACACGCTGGTGCTGTTGTCCGGCAGCCACGGCAAGTATCTCGGCCGCGTCGATCTCGAGATCAGCGGCGGCAAGGTGGTCGACGCCAGTTCGACCCTGATCCCGGTCTTTTCCGACGTCATCGAGCCGGATGCGGAAATGGCGGCAAAGATCGCCGAGGTGCGGGCGCCCTACGAGGCCGAGTGCAGCCGGGTGATCGGCCGCACAGACGGCCTGCTCTACCGGCGCGGCAATTTCAACGGCACCTGGGACGATCTGATCTGCCAGGGCATGATCGAGGAACGCGATGCCGAGCTGTCCTTCAGTCCGGGTTTCCGCTGGGGCACCACGCTGCTGCCCGGCGACGACATCACCATCGACGATCTCTACAATCAGACCTCGATGACCTATCCGTCGGTCTATCGGCTGGAGTTTTCCGGCAAGCAGATCAAGGACATCCTGGAGGATGTCTGCGACAACCTGTTCAACAAGGACCCGTTCTTCCAGCAGGGCGGCGACATGGTGCGGGTCGGCGGCATGGGCTATCGCTGCGAGCCGAAACAGTCGATCGGCCACCGCATTTCCGACATGACGCTGCTGAAATCAGGCGAGCCCATCGATCCGGCCCGCAATTACGTGGTCGCCGGCTGGGCGTCGGTCAACGAGAACGTCGAGGGGCCGGCCATCTACGACCTGATGGAAACCTACATTTCGCGCCAGGGCACGGTGAACATTCCGCGCAACGAGGCGGTGCGCATCGCCGGCATGTGATGAGCTGCGGCGTTTCGGCGCGCCAGCGCGACTGGACCGGGACGACGAAATAATATATATGAATAATTGAATATGTTATTGGTGCTGGAGGACCCGTGACAGACCATTCTCGCAGCAAGTCCGGACCGGACGCCGACCGCCGCAATTTTCTGCGCGGCGGCGTGGCAGCCGCCGGTGGCATTGCCGCCACGGCGCTGGGCGCTCGCGCGGCATCGGCCGCAACGCCGGACCCGCTGATTACTGAAGTGCAGGAATGGAACCAGTATCTCGGTGACGGCGTCGACGCGGCGCCCTACGGCCAACCGTCGGAGTTCGAGGCGCATGTGGTGCGTCGGCATGTCGGCTGGCTGACCGCCGATCCGGTGTCGTCCGTCAATTTCACGCCGCTGCACGAGCTCGACGGGATCATCACGCCCAACGGTCTGTGTTTCGAGCGCCACCATGGCGGCGTTGCCCAGATCGACAAGAACGACCACCGGCTGATGATCCACGGCATGGTCGACACGCCGCTGGTCTTCACCATGCAGGACCTGATGCGGTTTCCGCGGCAGAATCATGTTTACTTCCTCGAATGCGCCGCCAATTCCGGCATGGAGTGGCGCGGTGCGCAGCTCAACGGCTGCCAGTTCACCCACGGCATGGTCCACAATGTCATGTATACCGGCGTGCCGCTGCGGCTGCTGCTGGAAGAAGCCGGGCTGAAGCCGGGTGCCGCCTGGCTGCTGCCGGAAGGCGCGGATTCGGCGGCGATGACCCGTTCCATCCCGATGGAAAAGGCGCTCGACGACTGCCTGGTTGCCTTCAAGATGAACGGCGAGGCGCTGCGGCCCGAACAGGGCTATCCGGTTCGCCTGGTGGTTCCTGGCTGGGAAGGCAATATGTGGGTCAAGTGGCTGCGCCGCATCGAAGTCGGCGACCAGCCCTGGCACCACCGCGAGGAGACGTCGAAATACACCGACCTGCTGGCCGACGGGAAGGCGCGGCGCTTCACCTGGACCATGGACGTCAAGTCGGTGATCACCAATCCCAGCCCGCAGGCGCCGATCACCCACGGACGCGGCCATACGGTGCTGACCGGCCTCGCCTGGTCGGGCCTCGGCAAGATCAAACGGATCGACGTGTCGCTCGACGGCGGCCGCAACTGGCGGACGGCGCGTATCGACGGGCCGAGTCTGAGCAAGTCGGTGCATCGCTTCTATTTCGAGTTCGACTGGGACGGGTCCGACTTGCTCATGCAGTCGCGGGCGATCGACGAATTCGGCAACGTGCAGCCGAGCAAGGACGCGCTGCGCGCGGTGCGCGGCGAAAACTCGATCTACCACAACAACGGCATCCAGACCTGGCACGTGCGGCCCAACGGGGAGACGGAAAATGTCGAAGTCTCTTAAGTTGACCGCAATCGGCCTCGGCCTGGGCCTCGCAGCCGCCGTTCCAGCCGCGGCGGACGACCTCAAGGCCGGTGCGAAGGTGTTCAAGAAATGCGCCGCCTGCCATGCCGTGGGCGACAAGGCGAAGAACAAGGTCGGCCCGCATCTGAACGCGCTGTTCGGACGCCCGGCGGGAACGATCGAAGCGTACAAATACTCCAAGGCCATGACATCGGCGGGCGCCGAGGGACTGGTGTGGACCGACGAGACGGTAACGCTCTATCTGGCCAAGCCGAAAGGCTTCCTCAAGGGCACCAAGATGGCGTTTGCCGGCCTCAAGAAGGACCGCGACATCGCCAATGTGATCGCCTATCTGCGCAGCTTTTCGCCCGATGGCGAACCAACGGCGGACGACAAGCCGGCGAAAGCCGCGGCGGCCGAGGAAAAACCGAAGGCCAAGGTCGCCAAGGCGGTTTTGAGCACCGACGCACCGCCGCCCGAACACGGCACTTTCCGGCTCGGCCGGAGGGCCCTGCCGGAGGAAATCGCCGCCTGGGACATCGATATCCGTCCGGACGGAGCCGGGTTACCTCCCGGGCGCGGAACCGTGGCGGAGGGCGGCGTGCTGTTCGACGAGCAGTGTGCGGTCTGCCACGGCGCCTTCGGCGAGGGCGAGGGGCGCTGGCCGGTGCTGGCGGGCGGCCAGGACACGCTGACCGACGAGCGGCCGGAAAAGACGGTCGGTTCCTATTGGCCTTACCTGTCGACGGTCTACGACTACGTCAACCGGGCGATGCCCTTTGGCAATGCCCAGTCGCTGACCCCGGACGAGGTCTACGCGCTGACCGCCTATCTGCTCTACCTCAACGACGTCGTCACGGATGAGGACTTCGAGCTTTCCGACAGGAACTTCACCGCGATGCGGCTTCCCAACGAAGCCAATTTCTTCATGGACGACCGCGGCAGCGAGCCGCATTACAAAACCGCCGGCGAACCGTGCATGCGCGACTGCAAGCCCGGCAAAGCCGAGATCACCATGCGCGCCAGGGTGCTCGACGTGACGCCGGATGGCGACGATGAAAGCGGGGCCGGGGCGATCGACTGATCCCGGCACCACAACCGGTCTGGAGGGGTACGTGACATCCAGACGACACATGGCCGGTCATCCGATGTTGTGGCTCATTGCGGGCCTGATGTCGCTCGCCGCCATGCCGGGTTTCGCCCAGTCGGGCGAAAAGCTGTTCCGCAAATGCGCCGCCTGCCACGCCGTCGGCGAGGGCGCACGGATGAAGGTCGGCCCGCATATCAACAACCTGTTCGGCCGGACGGCCGGCGGGATCGACGGTTACCGCTATTCCAAGCCGATGCGGGCGGCCGGCGAAGGCGGCCTGGTGTGGACGGACGCAACGCTGGCCGAATATCTCAAGGCGCCGCGCACATACATCAAGGGCACGCGGATGAATTTCGTCGGCTTCAAGAAGCAGGCCGACCTCACCGCGATGATCGCCTATCTGCGGAAATTTTCCGGAAGTGCGTCCGCTTCGCCGGTCCCCAACAAGACCGTCATGCTCGGCGCCGCTGCCGCCAATCTCGAAGGCGATGCGGAATATGGCGAATACCTGTCCGGCGAGTGTGTGACCTGCCATCAGGCGAGCGGCAAGGCGGAGGGCATTCCGGCGATCGTGGGCTGGCCGCCGGACCTCTTCATTCACGCGCTTTACGAATACAAGACCAAGATCCGCAAGAATCCGGTCATGCAGACCATATCGGGCCGCCTCAGCGATGAGGAGATGGCGGCGCTTGCCGCCTATTTCGGGACCTTGGAAACCGCAACCATCATGGGAGGAGAACAATGAGCATCAACAGACGACAATTCATGGTCGCCGGTGGCCTTGGGGCTGCGGCACTGGCAGCCCCGGCGGTGGCGCTCGGTCAAGGCAAACCGCGCGTCGTGGTCATCGGCGGCGGCGCCGGCGGCGCCACGGCGGCGCGCTATATCGCCAAGGACTCCAAGGGCGCGGTCGATGTCACCCTGATCGAGGGCTCGAAGCGCTACTACACCTGCTTCTTTTCCAACCTCTATCTCGGCGGCTTTCGCGACTACGCCATGATCGGCCACGGCTACGACAAGCTGGCAGGCGAATACGGCGTCAATGTCGTGCACGATTGGGCGGTGGCGGTCGATCCGGCGGCGAAGACGGTGACGCTCGCCTCGGGCGCGACGCTGGGCTACGACAAGCTGGTGCTGTCGCCCGGCATCGACATCAAGTACGACAGCGTGCCGGGCTATTCCGTCGAGGCGCAGGACACCATGCCGCACGCCTGGAAATCGGGCACCCAGGTGCAGCTCCTGAAGGCGCAGGTGGAAGCCATGCCCGAGGGCGGCACCTTCGTCATGGTGCCGCCGCCCAATCCGTTCCGCTGTCCGCCCGGGCCCTATGAGCGGATCTCGATGATCGCCCATATCCTGAAGAACAAGAACCCGACGGCGAAGATCATCGTGCTCGACCCGAAGGAGAAGTTCTCCAAGCAGGTGTTGTTCCAGGAAGGCTGGGAAAATCACTATCCGGGCATGGTCGAGTGGATCGGAAACGACGTCCATGGTGGCATCGTCAGCGTCAATCCCGAGACACTGGAAGTGGTCACGGATTTCGATACCTTCAAAGGCGACGCCGCTTCGGTGGTGCCTGCGCAGAAAGCGGGCACGATCGCCCATCTGGCCGGCGTCACCGACGGCGACTGGGCGCCGATCGTGCCGGCCACCATGGCCTCGCGCGCCGATCCGAACATCCATGTGCTGGGCGATGCCTCGGTCGCCTCGGCCATGCCGAAATCCGGCTTCTCCGCCAACAGCCAGGCCAAGGTGGCGGCCAATGCCATTCGCGGCGAGCTGACCGGCTCGCGGGTGTTCCCGCCGCGCTTCGCCAATACCTGCTGGAGCCTGATCGACACCGATGACGGCGTAAAGGTCGGCGCCAACTACAAGGCCGGCGAAGGCAAGATCGAAGTGGTCGATAAGTTCATCTCGCAGACCGGCGAGGACGCCAATCTGCGCAAGGCGACCTATCAGGAATCGGAAGGCTGGTACGCCGGCATCACCGCCGACATGTTCGGCTGACGGACTTCCAAAAGACGCGATTTGCGATCACACTCCTCCCCGCGGCCGGCGGGGAGGACGAGCGATGAAACCGGAACTCAAAATCGGGCTGATCGGCGCCGGCTTCATCGGCGGCAGCCACGCACTGGCGATCGGCGCCGTCAACCGGGTCTTTGCCGATGTACCGCTGCGGGCGGTTCCGGCAGTGCTCGCCGACGTCGATGAAGATCTGGCCCGCCGCAGCGGCGAGCGCCATGGCTTCGCCCGCTGGACGACCGACTGGCGCGAGGCGGTCGGCGGTTGCGACGCCGTCATCATCGCCGTGCCGAGTTTCCTGCACCGGGAGATCGCGCTGGCGGCGATCGAAAAGGGACGACACGTCCTGTGCGAAAAGCCGGTCGGACTTTCGAGCGCCGAGACGCAGGAGATCGCCGAGGCGGCAAGGAAGGCCGGCGTGACCAATGCGGTCGGTTTCACCTATTTGCGCACGCCGCTTGTCCGTCAGGCCAAAAGGCTGCTGGACGATGGATCCCTGGGAGCGCCGCTGCACTTTCGCAGCTGGCACAACGAGGACTATCTGGCCGATCCGCAGGCGCCGTTTTCCTGGCGGCTCGACGCGTCACTGGCCGGTCGCTGCGGTGCGCTCGGCGATCTCGGCTGGCACATCCTGTCGATCGCCCGGCATCTGTGCGGGCCTGTTGCCGCAGTCAGCGGATCGGTGCGGACCTTTCACGCCGAACGGCCTCTGGCCGAGGATCCATCGACCACGAGGGCCGTCGAAAACGAGGACTGGGCCGGCCTGTCGCTGCGCTTCGCGTCGGGTGCCGTCGGTCTGGTCGAGGCCAGCCGTGTCGCCCACGGCCGCAAGATGGCCATCGGCTTCGAACTGGTCTGCGAACGGGGAACGATCGCCTTCGACGGCGAGCGCTCGAACGAGATCGAGGTCTTCCGCCAGGGCGCGGGCGGGTTCGAACGGGTGCTGATCAATGCCGACCATGCGGATTATGGCGCCTTCATTCCCGCACCCGGTCATGGGCTCGGCTTCAACGACCTGAAGACCATCGAACTCAGGGATTTCCTGTCGGCGATCGCATCCGGCGGAAATGCCGATCCCGACCTGGACGAGGCCTGCCGCATCGCCCGCATCTGCGAGGCGGCAATCGATTCGTCGCAGCGCAATGGCTGGATCGAGGCGCCGGAGGATTAGTTTGGCGCGTGTACAGATCCTCGAAAGTCCCGGTCTCCTCCTGGTCGTTCGTCCTCAGCGGTCAGGTCGGCTGTTTTGCACCAAGCACAAAACGCCCCACGGACTCGCGGCGCAGACCAAGGCCAATAAAGCGACCGGGCAGTTGTCCGAGTAGCGGCAGAGATGTGAATATCCGTACCAATAGCGGCGGCCTTGTTGTCCGCCTGGAATCGAGAACTTCGGCGATCAACCGGTTCTGGATCATCACCTGAATCCGCTGCGTCATGCGGGTCGGCCAGTCCCGGCGAGCCTGCACGGCCTCGAGATGCCCGTAATCCAGCGTTCCCTCGACAAGCGGTTTCGCCAGGATATTGGCTGCCGCAACCGCATCCTGGATCGCCAGATTGATCCCGATTCCACCGATCGGCGACATCGCGTGAGCCGCGTCCCCGATGAAAAGCAGGCCGGGCCTGTGCCAGGTTTCGAGGTGGTTGACCTGGACGGTCAGCAGACTTGTGTCCTGCCAGCCCGACAACTGCTTTAGCGGCCCTTCCAGGGCGGGAACGAAAGCGGCTATGGCCTGGCGAACGGCCTCGAAGCCCTCCGCCTGCAACTTGGCAAGGCCGTCCTTCGGAATGATGTAACCGCACTGCCAGTATCGATCTCGATCGAGAAGGACCAGAATGCGCCCTCGGTCGAAACGGCCGAGCGATTGAGATCCGGCACCAGGGGGTTTATCCAGCTTGAACCACAGGACGTCCATGGGGGCGCCCAACTCGCGCAGCGGCAGATCGGATTGCTCTCTGAGCTCCGAATGACGGCCCTCGGCCGAAACGACCAGATCGGCTGCCACGTCGATGGGACCGTCCGCGGACTGCGCCCGAACGCCGGTAATCTTGCCGGAGTCGACGGTAAAGCCGGTCACCTCCGTCGACATACGCAAGGTGAAGTTGGGGTGCCTGGCCGCTTCTTCGGCAAGAAAGTTGAGAAAGTCCCATTGCGGCATGAAAGCGATGAATTTGCTTTCGGTGGGCAGGCGCCGAAAGTCTGCAACCTTGACGGTTTCGTCACCGAAGACAGCGGATGCTTCATACAGCTTCTGATGCGGCAAGAGCAGCAGGCCGTCGACAAGTCCCAGCTGGCGCATGATTTCGAGAGTGGAAGGATGAATGGTGTCGCCGCGAAAATCGCGCAGGAAGTCTCCGTGCTTTTCGAAAACCAGGACCTCCACGCCGGCGCGCGCCAGAAGGTATCCCAGCATCAAGCCAGCCGGCCCCCCACCAGCGATGCAGCACTGTGTTGTCAGCCTCTCGGCATCAGCCATCAGATCAACCGACTGCATATGATCGACAGTTGGCTAAATTTCCGACGAACGTAGTTGGATGTCAATTTTGGCGGATTTGACGGCTGGTTACATAGACGTCGAGAATGCGGCCGACGGCGGCCGGATCGAGGCGCCGGAGGGATAGGGGACTGTTGTGGCTATGCGCCGATCAAGCCGGGGCGGCCATCTCGATCAGCTGAATGAGGTTCCCGCAAGTGTCATCGAAAACCGCCATGCGAACCGGTCCGGCATCCATCGGTTCCTGAACGAACACCACGCCCTGCTCGCCCAGTCTTTTCCGCTCCGCATCGAGGTTCGTTACCTGAAACGAGTGCGCCGGAATGCCGTCGGAAACCAGCGCATCCCGGTAGGGCTTAACGGCGGGATGGTCGCTCGGCTCAAGCAGCAGTTCGGTTCCTTCCGGGTCTTCGCCGGACACGACCGTCAGCCAACGATTTTCGCCGAGAGGAACATCGTTCTTCACCTGGAAGCCGAGGACATCGGTGTAGAATTTTTCTGCTTTGTCCTGGTCGTCTACAAAGACGCTCGTTACGTAGATTTTCATGTTTTTGTTCCGTTTCGTTTGTATTTTTCGATCCATGATGCAGCCGCGATATGGCTTTCGTCGATGCTTAGAGAATGCGCTTTCGTTCGTCCCTTCCATGATGTCTCGATCAGACCGGCTTTCTCCAACACGTCGAGATGCTGGGAAATCGTCTGACGGGACAAGGCAACGCCATCCTCGGCGACCGATGCGGCGCATACCTCGAACAATGACTGACCGGGCCGCTTGCTCAGACGGTCGATGATGCGCCGCCGAGTGCTGTCGGAGAGAGCTTTGAAAATGAGGTCGAGC
Organism: Rhizobiaceae bacterium; assembly: GCA_963921345.3. GTDB lineage: Bacteria > Pseudomonadota > Alphaproteobacteria > Rhizobiales > Rhizobiaceae > Hoeflea_A. Next base: position 564,781 of record CAWUFE020000001.1, read on the forward strand.
TGATCGTCTGTCACGACCGCTGATATGCAGTAATTTTACTGCATGTCAAGCTTGATCGAAATGATCGACGTGGAACAGGGTCAGCTTTGTGATCAAACCTTGGCGGCAGGATGCTTGTCAGCCGATGATGCCGAACCTGGAGCGGTTCAATCCGAAATTAAGGAAGCAGCACTTCGCGGACGGTGGTCCCTTCTTCCAGCCGGTCGAGGGCTTCGTTCAGCTCGCCAAAACTGATGGAGCGAGACATCAGCCGGTTGACGGGGAGCTTGCCTTCGCGAAAGAGAGCCAGGTATCTGGGAATATCGCGCGCCGGGACGCAACTGCCCATATAGGATCCCTTCAGGGTGCGTTCCTCCCCGGCAAGGCTCAGATGTGACATGGTGAACTTGGCATCGGGGCCCGGCATGCCGGCTGCCACGGTTGTTCCACCTCGTCTCGTGACGGCGTAGGCGGTATCGAGCGCGCGCGGAGATCCAGCGGTTTCGATGGCAAATTGAACGCCGCCGCCGGTTGTGTCGCGTATGTCGGTGACGCAGTTTTCATGGCTTGCATTGAATACATGCGTTGCGCCCAGTTGCCGGGCCAGGTCGAGCTTGCTCTGATTGATGTCGATGGCGATCACGGTTCCGGCTCCCGACGCGACCGCCGCCAGAAGCGCACTCAGCCCGACACCGCCAAGTCCGACAATAGCAATCGACTGACCAGCGCGGATCCCCGCGGTGTTGACCACCGAACCGACTCCGGTCACCACCGCGCATCCGAACAGCGCCGCCTGCTCGAACGGAATTGCCTTGTCGATCTTTACCAGCGCATCCTGGGAGATGACGGCGTACTCGGCGAATGCGGCAACGCCTGAATGGTGGTTTATGCGTGTTCCGTTTTGATGCAGTCGCGTCGTGCCGTCCCGCATCGTACCCGCAACATTCGAAACGGTTGCCGGCTGGCACATCGCGGGCCGACCCTCGCGGCACATTTCGCATTTGCCGCAACTTGCCACATAGGCCGGAACCACATGGTCGCCGACTTCAAAATCCGTTACCCCGGACCCGAGTTCCGCAACGATGCCGGCCGCTTCATGGCCGATGACGATCGGCGTGGGTCGGGCACGCTCGCCGCTGATTGCAACGAGATCGGAGTGGCAAAGGCCAGCGGCCTTGATTTGAACCAGAACCTCGCCGTCGCGCGGCGGATCAAGCTCGACCTCCTCGATGCTCAACGGGAGGCTTTCCGCGTAGGGGCGGGGCTTGCCCGTTTCCCACAGAATGCCAGCTTTGATTTTCATTTACCCGCTCCCTTCGGCCGGCTAAGTGCGCTCTTCGGCCGCCTGGTCGAGAGAAGCCTCGAGAACGTCGAGGCCTTCGTCGATGAGATCCGGTGAAGCGGTGAGTGGAACGAGAATTCGAATGACGTTTCGCGTCGGCCCGGCGGTCACGAGAACCAGACCCTTTTCCAGCGCTATCGCGGCAATGCGTGACGTCAAATCGCCATCAGGTTCGCGGCTGTTCCGATCCTTGACGATTTCGATACAGTTCATGCATCCCAGACCGCGGACGTCGCCGACGAAATCGAGCGAGTTCTTGCGCGCCAGCGATTGCAGCCGCTCGTTGATCCGATTGCCGATTGCCATGCCGGCGGAGAGAAGATCCTGCTCTTCCATGATGTCGAGAACGGCAAGGGCCGCGGCACAGGCAAGCGGGTTGCCGCCGAACGTGCCGCCGAGGCCGCCGGGAGGCACGGCATCGACAATGTTCGCCTTGCCGACAATCCCGGACAGCGGAAGTCCGCCGCCAATGCTCTTTCCCACACAGGTCAGATCGGCAACGGCATCGTAATGCTCCATGGCAAACATCTTGCCGGTGCGTCCGATGCCGGTCTGGATTTCATCGGCGACAAGAACAATGCCATGGTCGTCGCACAGCTCGCGGATGTGGGAAACGAAACCCGGTTCGGCGATGTTGTACCCGCCTTCGCCCTGGACCGGTTCGAAAAACATGGCCGCGATATCGTCGGGCCGGGCGTCGCTGCGGAAGAGCGTGTCGAAGGCGCGTTTGGTGTCGTCGAGCGTGACGCCGTGAAAGGCGTCCGGAAACGGGATGCGGTAAATCTCAGACGGAAACGGCCGGAAACCGGCTTTGAACGGATGCATTCTGGCCGAAAGCGCCATGCCCATATAGGAGCGGCCATGGTAACCGTTGGTGAAGGTGATCAGCGCCGGACGACCCGTGTGGTAGCGGGCGATCTTGATGGCGTTCTCGATCGCCTCGCCGCCCGCCGAGAAGAACAGCGATTTGTTCTCGAAATCGCCGGGCGCCAGCGCGTTCAACCGCTCGGCGAGGGTCACGTAGCTTTCATAGGGGCTGATCTGGAAACAGGTGTGGGTGAGATCTTCCAGCTGACGGCTGATCGCCTCGACTACCCTTGGATGCCGGTGGCCCACATTCTGACAGCCGATGCCGCCGCAGAAATCGATGTAGCGCTTGCCTTCGACATCCCAGATTTCCGAGTTCTCGGCATGTTTGGCGATGAATGTTGACGTATAGGCGATTGCCCGTGCGACAGCGTTGTCGCGTCTCGTCTCGATTGTTCGGTTGGTTGTCATATGTGTCCGATGAACCCTGTCCTAAACCCCTGACATTCCTCGTTTCGTTTCAGTCGGTCGGCGAAAGCCACCCAACGGTTCAAAGCCTCGTCAGCCACAAAACGATGTCGGGAAACAAAACCAACGAGCCAAGGCAGAGCAGCTGCAAGACCACGAATGGAACGGAGGAACGATAGATTACCTTGATGTCGACCCCCTTCGGAGCAACGCCGCGCAGGTAAAAAGAGCGAATAGCCGAAGGGAGGGGTGATAAAAGAGGTTTGCATGTTGACCGCGGCCAACACCGCAAACCAAATGAGCAGTTCGACGCCGGATGCATCAAATCCGAAATCAAGCGATTTGATGATGGGTGCGAACAGCGGGAGTACGATGAAGCTGATCTCGATCCATTCGAGAAAAAAGCCCATGATGAAGATCAGGCCCATCATCAGCAGCAAAAGGCCGTATGGGCCGTAGCCGGTGCCGATGAACAGTTCCTCGATCATGTCGTCGCCGCCCAGACGCTTGAAAACAGCGCTGAAACAAGCGGCGCCGATCATCACGAAGATCACCATGGCCGTTGTTTTTGATGTGTCTCGAACGACGTCGCGCACTACCGGAAGGTTCAACTTGCGGGTAAAGAGCGCGAGGATGACCGCTCCGGCCGCGCCGATTCCCGCGGCCTCGGTCGGCGTTGCGAGGCCGATCATGATCGATCCCAAGACTGCGGTTATGAGAAAGAGCGGGCCAAGCAGGTTGGTGATGATTTCCAACCACAACGGCGCGCCATCGTCGGCAAGTTTGTCCAGCTCGGCGCGATCGGGCACCGGGGCGCGCTGCGGCATGAAGATGCCGACGCCCAGAATGAAAATCATGTAGAGCGCGCCGAGAAGCAGTCCCGGGAAAAAGGCGGCCTTGAACAGGTCGCCAATCGACACCTGCAGGATCGCGCCCATGAACACCAGCATGATGCTCGGCGGAATCAGTATGCCCAACGTTCCGCATGCCGCCGTCACGCCGGTGGCAAATCGCGGATCGTAGCCCTGGCGGATCATCACGGGCAGTGCGATGACGCCCAGCAGCATGACCGAGGCGCCGACGATGCCGGTGCTCGCGGCCATGATGATACCCAGCAGGGCAACGGAAAGGGCCAGTCCGCCAGGCAAGCGGCCGCAGACCCTCTCAAGGGTCAGCAGCAGGCGCTCAGCCAACCCGGATTTGTCCAGCATGAGACCCATGAAAATGAAAAGAGGCGCTGCCAGCAGCAGCCAGTTCGACAGGGTCCCGGCATAGATCTTCGACACCACGGTGCCCATGAACCGCAACGGAATGCCCGACAGGATCGCAAAGACGATACCAAGCCCGCAAAGCAGGAAAGCGACCGGATACCCGGTGAACACGCCAACGGCCAATGCGAGGATCATCGCAATTGCCCAGCTGTATTCGGCAATAAATTCCATCTCGTCGGGCCCTAGCCTTCCGGCGTTTTTTGCAGGAATTCCTTATCCAGGAAGCGCCTGACGACACGCGCCAGTATGACCAGGAAAAGAATGGCGAATCCGATCGGTATGGTGGATTTGATCAGGAACCGGTCCAGCATTCCGCCATAATCCGAACCTTCGCCCGAATTGTAGGACCGCATGACGAAGCCGATCGACAGCCAGCACATAACCGCCGTGAAGGGCAACATCAGGAAGACATCGCCCAACGTGTCGATCCATTTTTTCGTCGACGGCGCCAGGCTGGCGTAGATCAGATCGGAGCGGACGTGCCGGTCATCCAGATAGGCATAGGTGCCGCCGACCATCACCATGACCGCAAAGAAATGCCACTCGAGGTCGATAACGTCGTTGACGGTCAGGTTGTCGCCGAACAGAGGGATGTCGACCCCCCAGCCCAGTATTTCATTTGCTCTCATCGCGCTGGCGATGACAGCGACGAGGACGGAGATCAAAACTCCCAGGGCAAACCAGCTGGTAACTTCACCCAAGCGCCGGGCCGCGTGCTCGACTGAGGTTGCGGCTACCAACAGGTATCGCCTGATCATTGCTTCGATCCCCTAGCCCCGATTGGCGTCTTCGTGGACTAACCCCTACTCCAGGCTTTGCAGGTTGTTCCAGGCATCGACTTTCGCCTGATGCGCCTGGAGAGACTCATACATCTCCTTGACGACCGGCTTTTGCAATTCTTCAGCCAGAACCTCCTCCCAGGCTTCGCGCAGACGCGCCATCACGCTGTCCGGCAGACGCTTGGTGATCGCGCCCTTTTCGGCCATGCGCGCAATCACGTCCATCTGTTCGGCGGGGAGACGGTTGAACGTGTACTGGATGGTTGCCTGACAAGCCATGTGGAGCTGGGCTTTGCGCTCGTCGCTGTAGCTGTCGTAGAGGTCCTTGTTCATGATGAACGAGAACCAGCTTGCCGACTGGTGCCAGCCCGGGAAGTAGTTGTACTTGGCGATTTCGTGGAAACCCATGGCTTCGTCGACCGTCGGGATCGCAAAGTCGGCGGCATCCACACGACCACGCTCGAGCGCCAGGTAGGTTTCGCCACCCGGTACCAGCTGCGTCGATGCGCCCAGTTTCGTCAGCACCTTTGCGCCCAGGCCGGAGATGCGGATTTTCATGCCGTCATAGCTTTCCGGTTCGGTGATTTCTTCGCGGTACCAGCCGGCAGTTTCCTGAGGCTCGATAAAGCAGGGGAACACCATCACGCCGTGCTTGGCATATTCGCGGCGGATGATTTCGATGCCGCCACCGTTCCACATCCAGGAAGCCGAGACTTCGGAGGTCGGCCCAAACGGCAGGCCGCCGTAGAACTGTGCGACCGGCACGGTGCCGGACCAGTAACCCATCCAGTCCCAGCCGGCATCAATCGCGCCTGATGCGACAGAGTCGAACACCTCCAGCGTCGGAACGATATCGCCTGGCTCCGCCAGTTTGAGTTCGAGCTCACCGCCAGTGGCAATAGCGACGTTCTCGGCGAATTTTACGCCCATCTGCCCCAGCAGATTGTTCGTTCCGAACGTGCTGGCAACGTCCAGTGTCTCGGACATGGCCGGCACGGCGCAAGTCAGAAATGTGGCACATGCCGTCGCTGCGATGCATTTTCTCATCATTGTATTTTCTCCTCCCTGGATTCGATTAGTCGGATGGTTGCCGTATGCCTTTACTCCCTATCAACCGAGCGACGGTTCCCGTCGGGCATCCGCAAATTGGAAGACGCTATTCGCCCCATTGGCCATCCCGTGGCTGCGTGATCGCAACGACGCGCGGAGCGTCCGGGACGCCAATAACCGCATGGTAAATTGACATCCATTCATTTGTAAAATAGATTATTACGTCGTTTAATATCGGAACATCTTATATTGGTCCCGTTGCGTCAACTCTCCTATCTCGTCGCCGTCGCCGACAATGGAAGCATCTCGGCGGCGGCCAAGCGCCTGGGCATCTCCCAGCCCGCCATCAGCGCGGCCATTCAGAAGATCGAAGCGGATTTCGAACTCAATCTCTTTATCCGGGAAAGGCCGCACAGACTGACGCTTACGCCCGTTGGCCGCCAATTCGCCTCCAGGGCAAGGCGCCTGCTTGAAAGTGCTCAGGAGTTCGAGACCGAAGCGCGAAAGATCAGGCAAAATCCAAGGGGGACCATCGAGGTCGGATGCTTTCTTCCGACCGCGCCTTTTATCATTCCGATCATATTGGAAGGATTGCGGGAGCGTGATCTGGACATCAATGTGCAAGTTCACGAAGCGGATCTCGATGAGCTCAACAACATGCTGGCCAACGGCTCGATCGAGGTTGCGCTGACCTATGACATGTATCCGAGTCCTGCGGTCGATTTCGAACCGCTGATCACGGCGCCGCCCTATGCGCTGCTTTCAAAAGGCGACCCGCTCGCCCGGCAAGCCTCCGTTTCCCTGGCGCAGCTGGCCGAACGCGAAATGGTCGGGTTCAATCTGCCGATCACGCAGCAGTTTTTTCTTTCCCTGTTCGCACAGGCCAATCTCAAGCCGAAAATCAAGCACCAGGCGAAATCGTTCGAGATGGTGCGCAGTCTTGTCGGAGCGGGAGAGGGGTTTGCGGTCCTCATCATGCGCCCCGTCAACGAACGTTCATGCGGTGGCAATGATCTCGCCTACGTTCCGCTCAGCGATCCCGTTGCCCCGCCTCATTACGGTCTGGCGTTTACGATGCGCTCCGTGCCGACCCGGCTGGTGGAAAAATTCGCCGATGTTTGCCGCGAGCTCCTGATGATCGAAAATCGCGCGGAACAGTTTTTTGTGCAGCCGCCGGAGGTCGATCAGATGGCGTGATAGGCCGTCGACGACGACGGTATCGCGCGCAAAAGGGCGAGCTACAGTGCCAGTTCTCGATTTCCCCCGACGGACCGGCTCCACAACATCGATCCGATCGAAGCGGATGGTTCGCCGTTGCGAACCAAAATGCGTTCGCTGCTCGGGCTTTTTCCAAACTCGCTCCGGTATTTCTTGGAGAATGTCGCATGCGACCCGAATCCGGTTGCCTGCGAGATTTCGATGACGGGGAGTTTGGTTTCCTGCAGCAGCGAGCGGGCGCGCCACAACCGAATTTTCGCGTAGTATCGCGTCGGCGTGGTGGAGAACAGACAGGCGAATCGACGCTGAAGTTGGCGGATGGAAACGCCCGATTTCATCGCGATCGAGCTGATTGAGATCGGCGCTTCGACGTTTTCCTGCATGACCTTGAGCGCCGCATAGGTCGGCGGGTCAGCCCGGCCGATCTCCAGTTCGATCAGCGACTCGGTATGACGAGCCCGGTGCGCTTTGAGATCGTAGGCCAGACGGTCCGCCACGGAGCTGGCAAGTTCGAAGCCATGTCGGTCCGCGATCAATCGAACCGCGAGATCGATCGTGGTCACTCCGCCGGCGCAGGAAAAGCGATGATTGTCGCTGACAAAGACGTCAGGGGCGATTTCGATGTTCGGGAAATTTTCGCGAAACGCATGGATCGCGTGGAGCGGCAGCGCCACGCTGTGCCCCTTGAAAAACCCGTTGCGGGCCAGCGTGAAGGCGCCGTTGGCTATCGAACCGACCCGCGCGCCGTGTCTCGACTGACTGCGCAGCCAGTTCAGCAACTTCGGCGGATAGTCAAACGATGCGGAACTGGTGCCGAACGCGACGATCGCATCAAAGGGTTTCGTCGAAGCCCGGGTGTCGTCATGGACAGATCCGATCCCGCCGATGGCCGAAACATCCTCCGACTGGATGACGTCGTATTCGAACACCGTTGCGCCGAGCTGGTGATTGGCGATCTGCAGGCAATCGCAGAACAACACAAGGTCCGTGATTTGGACATTTTGCGGCACAATGAAAGCAAAGCGCACATCCGCCGCCCGACCGGTCATCATTCCAGCGCCCCGGTCAGCAACGGCGGCGCGTCATGCCGTTCCAACAGGCCATGATCGGCTGCGGTCCTGATGATGATCTCGATCAGTTCGAATTGCGACTGGGCGCTGATGTCCTCGAAGTAGACATGGCTTGGCCACGGTTCCCGGACATAGTTGTGATCGGGAAGGTCGATTGCCTCGCAGACGGCCTTGATTGCCTCGACATATTCTCGCGCCGCTTGACCGATGTCCTGCCTGGCCATCGCGAGATCGCCAACACTGTTGCGGTCTATCTGCGTCGAACCGATGCCGAGGGTGAGAGGAATTCCGCGGGCGATCGCCTGGTCCCGGTAAAAGGAAACGGGCACTTTGTCGGCCTCGAGCCGCATGACGAAATTCTTGCAGACGCTGTTCTTGATATCGGTCAGTTCCAGCAGGTCGATCCCGCCCGTTTCTTCCGTCGTGCCGCCTCTTCTGCGCGATCCGCGGCCTCGCTTTTTCGCCTGGGTGACGAAATCGCCGCGATAATTGGCGTCAAACACGCGGTCTGCCCAGGATTTTCCGTTGCACATGCGCTGGATGGAGCGAATGGCAAGCTGCTTGCAGTTGTCCGGCCCGATGAAGAATGGAGAGCCCGATGCGTCGGAGAGCTCTACCCAGCCGTTGGGAAATTTCCGGATGAAGTCGTCGATCCAAGGCGACAGCACTGCATCCGCCAGGTGGTCCAGCAGTTCATTGACGAATTCGGGATCGTGAACAACGTCGGCAAGCAACGGTTCCTGGCCGTAGATGTCCGCTGCCAGGCTGTACGGCGAGGAGATCTGCAACAGCGGCTCCATGCCGTTCAGTCTCTCGGTTTCCCGCAGCATGTCGTTGATCACCTTCGGGATGCCGGAATCAAAGTCGGGGGTTTTGACGGACCGCCAGTTGCTTTTGCTGATCAGCGGCGTGTCGGGATCGCAACCCGGTGGAAACCTGTCCGGATACATCATCTTCTGGCCGATGGCTTCGCAGGTGAAGGCATAGAGCGCCCAGGTCGTGTAGAGCTTGTTGATCCCGAGCAGCCGGCTTGCCATCAGGTTTGCCCGCGCGTATCGCGCCGGGTCGGTCGTGTAGTACTCCTTCGATTCGATGCCGTAGAGATCGTGCAGTATCCCCAGCGCGAGCATATGAACCGAGGCGGAAACGTGCACGCGATCGGTTTCGGCCGGCACCGCGAAATTTGCGTCGAATTGACCGTCGATCGCGGCGTCGAAGAGATCTCCAAGTGTCTTCTTCGCATCCGCGTCACCCGACTGCCATCGCGCCAGAAGTCGAAGACCATCCGGAAATTCGAGAATATCCATCAAGATTACTCCATTGCATCGCACGGCGTTCGGGCGGCGGCGAGATCCAAGTCGAGGCGCAAATCGAATGCAGCGCCCCGTCGGCAAGTTGACAGAGTATTGGAATTGCAAAAATATCCATTCTCAAATGAATGTTATATCCAATTGGCGATTGGGACTTCGAGAAAATGAGCAATCGTAGCGGCGGCGGCGCCCTTCTGTCGGTTCTTCGTCTGGATGCCGGTGACCGCATGCCCCTTTACCGGCAGCTTGAAAATGCGATTCGGCAGCAGATACTGACTGGCGGCATTCCGTCCGGCACCCGTTTGCCCGCTACCCGTCAACTGGCCAGCGACCTCGGCATCTCGCGACTGACCGTCAAGAATGCTTACGAGCAGCTCGGTTCGGAAGGGTTCCTGGAATCTCAACGGGGAGCCGGCACCTTCGTTGCAAATATTGCAGCCATGGAGCAGCCTCCCGAAGTTCCGGCAGCCGCTTCTCTCGCGGGGAAGGCCCAATACGATCTTTCGGAACGATCCGGCAGTGTTGCCGCGACCAAAGCGACGACGCGCCTGGGCGGAGTAACGGCGTTTCGGCCCGGCGTGCCGGCGCTCGACAGATTTCCGCGCAAGGCATGGGCAACGGCTGAGTCAAGGGCGATCCGCCATGGCGATGCAGGCCTGCTCGGTTACGGCAAACCTGGCGGCCTGACGGAACTCAAACAGCAAATCGCAATCCACGTTCGCGATCATCGGGGCGTGCAATGCGATCCCCAGCAGATTGTCATCACTTCGGGCGCACAGCAGGCTTTCGTTTTGATCGCGCTCACCCTGCTCGAACCGGGTGCGACCGTGTGGTTCGAAGATCCCGGCCACATCGGCGCCAGGGACGCCATGAGATTGCTCGGCGCGAACGTCATGTCGGTGCCGGTCGGAGACGACGGGTTCGAACTGGCCGAGGCGATCCGGGACCACGCCGAGGCGGATTTGATGTTTGTCACGCCCTCCCATCAGCACCCGCTGGGCATCACGATGAGCCTGAACCGGCGCATGGAAATTCTCGAATACGCGAAACAGCACAATTGCTGGATTATCGAGGACGACTACGACAGCGAGTTCAGATATTCCGATCGGGCCCTGCCGGCCCTGCTTGCGCTCGATTACAGCGGGCGCGTTCTTTACACCGGAAGCTTATCCAAATCGATGTTCCCGGCGCTTCGGCTCGGATATCTGATCAGTCCGCCCGAACTGGTCGAAGCATTTACCGCCGCCCAGTCCCTGTTGTCGCAAAACGTCTCGCCACTGCAGCAGCAGACCCTTGCCCGGTTTATGCTCGACGGCAATTTCAATGCGCATATCCGGAAAATGCGCAGCCTTTACGAGCAGCGGCGCGATCTGCTCGTCGACAGTGTGGAAAGGCACCTCGGCGATGTGTTCGAACTCGCGCCGTGCAGGGCGGGGATGCACTTGATCGTTTGGCTGAGAGTTGAAACGGCAGCGGAGATTTCCGTCGCGAACTCGATCTGGGACGCCGGCGTCGATTGCCTGCCGGTATCCATCTACTGCGATACGCAACGGCTGCGGCCCGGTATCATGTTCGGGTTTGCCTGTGCCCCGGAAAACGAGATCGAAGAAGGCGTCAAGAAAATCGTGAAGGCGCTCGACGGGGTGACGAACTGAGACGTGCCGATCCGACCGGCGATCTAGCCTTCGGCTGCCATTGATCGGGCGCATGATTCGAAGATATTCGCCCATATCCAGCTGGCGACAGGCCCGTAGATGCTGCGGCGCGGCCGAAGGGCGAAATGGGTCAATGAGTTCCAACATGTAGACTTCGGCACCACGACAGACCTCAAAAATTGTTTCACGAACCAACCGGCCATGACGGCCCAAGCTGAAATCGAACTCGCCTCGGTTCGCGGGTCGTTTGCTGGTTTATCGCTCGGCCGACAGGCGTTTGACAGGCAACTCGGAATAGGAAGCATCATGGAAAAAAGTCAGCCAAACAGACTTGCCATCGGAATGGATGTCCGACACGCCTCGCGTCTCCGAGCCATGTCTCAGCGGATGGACACTGCCATTGGCACCCAGTCTCATCAGCTTGGACGTTTGGTGGTCTTCATGCCCGCGATAGCCGCCGACGATCACCTTCCCACCAATGACTTCCACGGATTCGAGGTTGCCAAAGCCATCCGCGAGTTTTTCAGACACGGCATCGCCATTTATGCCTGAGACACGATAAACAGCGCTGTCCCAGGCATTGTCAGCGCCCCAGGACGCCGCATAAATTCGATCGTCGTCTATTTCGAACCGGGCGAGACCATCGATTTGAATTCCTTGAAGATAGGGCCGAATGTCGCCGGTTTCTGCCGAGACGCTCATGAAGACCCCGCGCCCGAAATCGCTGACGATGAGCGTCGCATCGTCCAGCATTTCGATATCGTAGAAGAAAACGCCATCCTCATCTTGGCTTTTGCGCCAGTTGACGCTGCCCTCGGGTGAGGTGGAAATCACCTGATTCCCGTCCACGATGACAATCTGATCGCCGATTTCAACGATTCCGGTTGGGTTCCGCAGACCCTCTCCGTCGGAGAGCTCGATGAACTCGTGAGCACCGCTGGAGTTGATCCTGTACAGCCCGCCATTCACTGCATCGGAGCCAAATTCCTCATCCGGACCGCCCGGACCGATCGATACAGCGAACAGGTCCGATCCCATGGGCAGGATCGCTTCGGTATAGGGCGGCAAACCGCTGACGGTTGTCCCTCCTGCAATGGCTGGCTGGACGATCATCATGAAGATCAAGGAATGTAGGGATTTCATCATCGAAACACGCTCTCCCATTGGTTTGATATGCAGCTGAAGTCTGGAGCCGGTGAATGGGCAATCACGCCGATGAGGAGGCGCATGTGCCCACACGGCTGATCGACCTGACGGTCGATGATGCACGTCATGGCGTTCGTGCTGTTGCTAGGAACCGAAAGGCAATCGTGTTGTTCGCTCGCCGGTCAGGTTGAAAACCGCGTTTGCGACAGCCGGCAGAAGCGGTGGCAGACCCGGTTCGCCAACACCGCCCGGTTCGTCGGCTCCTTCCAGAATGCTGACGTTGATTTGCGGCATTTCGGATATGCGCAGCGGCTCATATTCATGGAAGTTGGACTGCTCGATCTCTCCATCGGTCAATGTGATTTCGCCGCGAAGAAAGGCGCTCAACCCGAATACGATGCTGGAGTGCATCTGCGCTTCCACCTGTCCGGGATTGACCGCGATGCCGCAGTCCACGACACAGGTCACCTTGTCAACACGAAGTTCACCATCGACGATCCGCACCTCGGCGGCCTCTCCGACAATGCTCCCAAAGGATGTTACCAGGGCAAGGCCGCGGCCCACATCGGCAGCAAGCGGGGTCGACCACCCGGCTTCGCCGGCAAGCCTGTCCAGAACAGCAAGGTGCCGGGGTTCGTTCCGCAACAGCCTCCGGCGAAACTCCAACGGGTCTTGACCGGCGGCGTTCGCGAGATCGTCGATCAAACTCTCGATGGCAAACGGATTGTGCGACGAACCGACCGCCCGCCAGAAATGGACGGGAAATCCCGGATCATGATCGACCCACTCGATACGGATGTTCGGGATGTCGTAGGGCAGATTGACCAAACCCTCGACAGCTTGTTCGTCGACGCCATCTTCCCGGATCAGGAAAGGCAGGCCCGACCATTTGGAAACCGACGGCTTTGCGATCTTTACATCGAGCGCGGCGAGTTCGCCGGCATGGTCCAGAACCCCGGTCGCGCGGGTAAGGCTGAATGAGCGATACCGTCCGGCACGCATATCGTCTTCCCGAGAGTAGACGAGTTGAACCGGCCGGCCGATCGCCATCGCGATTTCCGTCGCGGCGGCGACAAAGTCCTGGGCAGACCGACGGCCGAACCCGCCGCCCAGGAAAGTCGTGTGCACGGTGACCTTCTCCGGATCGATACCGGCAATCCTTCCAACGGTCCCCTGTACGAGGCTTTGCGCCTGTGTCGGTCCCCAGACCTCCGCGGATCCATCACCGATGGAAACGGTGAAGTTCATCGGTTCCATGCAGGCATGGGCAAGATAGGGCTGTTCGAACTCGTGTGTAATGGTTTTGCCTTCCCCGGCCGCCTCGATATCGCCAGCGGTTTCGGCAACCATCCCCGAAGTGTCGAGAGATCGGCGATAACCGTCGCGAAGGTCATCCATGCCCACACCCGCGAACGGACCGGGCTCCCACACGATATCCACGTCGTCGCGGGCTGAATGCGCTGCCCAATAGTGATCCGCCACGATCGCCACACCCGTCGAGATGGATATGACATCACGAACACCGGCGCGAGACAGCGCTCTTTCGGCGTTGAACGTCCGTACGGGTGCCTGAAACCGAGGTGGCGAAATCACCACAGCGGTTACCATATCCGGAACCAGCACATCGATGCCGAACACAGCCTGCCCCGTGATCTTCTGCCTCGTATCCAGCCGCCTGATCGGTTTGCCGATGGTCGAGCGCCCGCCCGCGGCTTTCAGCGGCGGTTCGTCCGGTACAGGCAATTTCGAGGCATCGAATGCGAGATCGGCGAACGTCGCCCGCCGTCCGCCTGGACCGGAAATGACACCATCGGCTACAGACAACGCCCCGACATCGATGCCCCACCTGTCGGCGGCAGCTCGCTCCAGCATCATGCGGGCCGCCGCTCCCATCATCCTCATTCGCGTCCATTCACTGCGCAGACCACTCGATCCTCCGGTGATCATGAAGCCGTTGAACGGAAACCCGAATGCCGGTGCGGATTTCGCCTGCACCACTGCTATCGACCCCCAATCGCACCCCAACTCGTCTGCGATCAGTTGAGCAATACCCGTCAGTGTGCCTTGCCCCATTTCTGACTTGCCAACGGTCAGGATCACCCGCCCATCGGACGTGATTTCGATGTATGCACTTGGCTTGAAACCGTTTCCTTTGACGCCGTTGTCACTGCGAAGAACGGTGTCTGCAAGCGACAGCCCGGGCGCGGACGTGGCCACAATCAATCCACCGCCGAGCGCGGCACCGGAGGCCAGGAATCCGCGACGGCCGACGCGTGTTGTCTCGGACATCATTGCCTCCTATGCCCCTGCGGCGGCATGAATGGCCGCGCGAATGCGCGCATAGGTGCCGCACCGGCATAGATTTCCCGCCATTGCGTCATCGATCGCAGTGTCGTCAGGAGCCGGAGTGTTCGCCAGCAGGGCGGCGGCCGACATGATCTGCCCCGGCTGGCAGTATCCGCATTGTGGAACATCAATGTCCTGCCACGCGGCCTGGACACTGGCTCCGATATCTGTCGTTCCGATATGCTCGATGGTGGTTATCGCGGCGCCGGCTGCCTCATCCAGGCTGGTCTGACAGGAGCGCACGGCCTCGCCGTTCAAGTGAACGGTACACGCGCCGCACAGGCCCGCGCCGCAGCCGAACTTGGTTCCGGTCAAGCCGACGACATCGCGGATTACCCAGAGCAGCGGCATGTCGTCCGGGACGTCGAGGTCATGGCGGACATCGTTGATGGTCAACGTGATCATGGGGGCATCTCTCCGTTGAATCTCGCGGCTCAACCGCGGTTCGGGCTACTGGCTCGCGGTTGCGCCATTGCGACAGATAATGGTATCTGTGCATTCCTGAAATGACTAAAAACGGATAAGCAGCATGCAGAAAATGAATGCAGAAATTGCCATGCTGGACATGCGCGTGCTGAGTTTTCTCGACATCCTGCTTCAGACCGGAAGCGTAACCCGCACCGGTGAGATCATCGGGATCAGCCAGCCCTCCGCCAGCCGCATGCTTGCCCGCACTCGCCACCTGATCGGCGATCCGCTGCTTATCAGAACTCAGAAAGGCTATCAGTTGACGGATCACGCAAGGTCTCTGCGAGAGCCGGTGCTGGAGGCGATTTCTTCTCTGCAGGCGGTTTTCTCGAGGCCTGAATTCAATCCTGTCGAATCCGACATGACATTCCGCATCGCCTGCACCGACTATGCGGTTGCCTGCGTCGTCGGCCCCCTGATGCGGAACCTGGCTGGAGCCGCACCGTCAATATCGATCGCCGTGTCGCCATTGGTGCCCGAGAGCTTCACGATGCTGGACAATGGTGAGATCGACTTTGTGCTCTATGCAACCCTGAGCGTGAAGGGCGATTTCATCGTCCAGAAGCTGTTCGATGAAAGCTATGCTCTGGTCATGCGCAAAGCGCATCCCCTACTGGATCTTCTTTCGGAACGCAGCGCCCTCGAGCCCGAGGATATTGCCGGTATTCCGCAAATAGAGTTCTCCTATCCGACGCAGGAGAATCTCCAGGCCGATCCGGTACTGCGCGGCCAAAGCGGGAGCACGGAATCCACCCTCTCGGTCCCGTTCTTTACAGCCATGCCGTTCATCGTCGCCGATACCGATGCGGTTGCTCCGGTTCCGGGTCGCTTCGGTACATTGCTGGCGCGCGATTACAACGTCGAAGCGGTGCCGTATCGTCCCAGCCGCGGATTTCCCTATCATTTGATCTGGCACGAGCGCGCGCGCAGCAATCCGGCGGTCCGCTGGATGGTCGAGCAATTTGTTGCGGCGACAAGGTAACGAGTCTTTCAATAAGTGCATTCCGATATGTGAATCACCATGCGAGGCGTTTCTGGCTCTCCGTCCGGTTCAACGTACCGAGCTGATTGTCGCCCGTTTAGCCTTCGGCAGCCATCGATCTGGCGCTTGCTTCAAAGATATTCGCCCATAACAAGCTGGCGACAGGCCCGTAGATGCTGCGGCGCGGCCGGAGGGCGAAGTGGTCGAGCTCGATTCGCGCCAGCAGGTGCCTCAGCTCCAGTTCCCGGAGTGCGCCGGACGACAATTCCTCTTCGATCATGTGAGATGGCAGCTTGCCCCACCCCATGCCGCTCATGATGAGCGCCTTTTTCATCGCATAGTCGTTGACGAACCATTTGCGCTGGCCCTCCTGGACCCCGAATTCGCGGCCGGCGGTCCATTGCCCGATGTCGCGGACGACGATCTGGTAGGCATCCGTGAGCTGCTCGACGTCGTCGAGGTCGCGAAAGCGCGCCAGCGGCTCATCCCGCTCTAGCCTGGGAACGGAGCTTTCAACGCACCGGTCAGTGACAGAAATCTCGCAGCGTTACGATGGCATAGCTGGACGCTTGCATTTGGCCAACAATCTCGGCTTGCTCGGTTTGTCGATCAGGCCAATGCTTCCCCTGGATGGCCGACGAGATCACCATGATGCGCAACGGATCGGCATGAAGTTGCCAGGCGAGATGGACATTAACCCAATACTGACCGCCCGCTACCGATCCGACATGCTCGACCCGGCCAGCATTGCCGACATCGCTTTCGAACTCCGAAAAACGCAAGGGTTGCTTCGCTCTCGACTTGATCCGGCCCTCGATCAGGTCCATCGGCAACAACACTTGCGGCAGCGGTCTTGAGAATATCGGATTGCAAGGCGGTTCCCTGTCCGACATCGAGTGTCGGTTGGCCTGTTCCTCCCCATCGAACCAGATCGAGTATGCTTTCCTGCCGTCCGAGGACAACAGATACTTGTAAAGCTCGTGCTGGGTTTCATTCGTGGGAATGCTCTTGAGAGCCGCGCGATAGTTTGGAAGTCCCAAGAGGCTGTGTATCGCCTGCTTCGACAACCCGATGATCTTGTGCTCGGCGACAAGAGGTTCGAGCATCGCCGAGCGGTCCCACGTTCCCCCAGCAGCCCCGGCTTGTTGCCAGGCATCAGTCGAGAAACTCCGGTTTCCTTCGGCTTTCGGAATGGAGGACGTTGCGATCACCAGAAGAAAAGCAACGATGCAGGTCGAAAATGGCTGTTGCATTCCTCGTTCTCGACGGAGCAGGTGGCCGGCGATCACCTGCATATCGTGCAATCGGAGACCATCACCATGCACGGCGTTGAGTTCTTCACGGCCGACCCATCATTACGGAGCTCCATTTTGACTCCCAGGGATCCATTCTACAAGTGAACGGCAGTTTTCGCGCTCACCGGTCGAGCCACACGGTCGGCGTGTTGCACTGCCAATCGCGCCGATGCAGCTCGGGGCAGTCGGCGTTTTCAAGCGGATAGCCGATGCACAGATAGGCGGTCAGGCGCCAAAGCTCCGGCACTTCGAGGATGCGCCGGACCGCGGCGGGATCGAGGATCGACACCCAGCCGACGCCGATATTAAGAGCGCGGGCCGCCAGCCACAGCGTGTGCACGGCCATGACGGTGGAATAGGCGTAGGTCTCCGGCATGGTGCGGCTGCCAAGGCCGCGGCCTTCGGCAGGGGCCGGATCGGTGAAAACGGCCAGATGCACCGGCGCTTCGCGCAAGCCGGCGAGCTTGAGTGCCAGATAGGCGTTGCGCGCCTCGTCGTCGTAGATGCGGCTGGCCGTGCGATTGCAATCTTCGAAACACTGGGCGACCGCATTGCGGCGGCGCTGGTCGAGAACGCGAACGATGCGCCAGGGGCGGCTGTTGCCGACGGAGGGAGCGAGATCGACGCTGGCCTCGAGCCGGCCCAGATCCGCCGGGTCGATCGGCGCGGTGCTGAAATGGCGGACATCGCGCCGCCATTTCAGCACGTCCGTCAGGTGGGCGAAGTGATCGGCGGAGAGAATCATGGGCAGGATTCGCGTAAAAATCGCATCCTGTTCGAAGGTCCGCCATTGCGCAATAGGCATTCCAGGGGAATCGATTGAATGTTATTGGCAGATGATTGCCTCCATGTAGTCATCGTCCCATGCTGCTGAGTGGCGCTTTTGGGGCAGGCTCAATTTACCGGATGCACGACGCAACAAGTTCATCGCTGCCTGCTGGATTGTGGCAAAATTGGCCGGAGCGTTTCCGGTTCTTATGCGGCAGTCATCTTGGCGGAAGGTAACGTCCAGCACCCAATGCAGGCAATTTTCGACCTGCCAGTGATTGCGTATATAGCGCGCCATCTCCTCAGGGGGCGCCACGAACGACGCGATGTAGAACCGCCGGATTGTTTCGGCTTTTCCCCTGACTTCGCGTGTGTATTCGACCATGATCACGGCCTTCAGACCCGGCCATTGATGGCGTTCCATGAGCCATTGCGTATCTGTGCAGACTTTGTAGCGCCGCACTTCAATGCGCCCGTGGTCCGCATCAACGGTTTCGCTCTTCCTGATGAACTCTGCGCCTATGTCCCGCTCAAGATGCTCATCAAAAAACAGTTCAACATCCTCGCGCAAGCTGCCCTGATTGCCCTTGAGACCGATCACATAATCAGCATCCTGATCAATAACTTGCTGACAAATTTTGCGCTGACAACCCATAGCATCAAGGGTGACGACAGCACCTTTGAGTGACAGCAAAGCCAGCAACTCGGGAACCGCAGTGATCTCATTCGACTTATCGTCAACCTTGCGATGCCCAAGCACGAGTTGCTGCTCGCACGCCCAGGCGGAAACCATATGAATGGCTGACTTGTTCGACCTGATGTCGAATGACCGTCGGAGGGTTTTGCCGTCAACAGCGACGACGCCCTTAAGCGCTTCACTCAAGCTTGCCACCCATGCCATGAAGCAGCGTTGGAACGCCTCCATATCCAGACTCGCAAACAGTATTCCCAACTGATCATGACTTGGGGTTCCTTGCGCGAAGGGCAGAAAGCGACGCAGCAATGCGAGCTTCTTTTCACCGTAGAGAGCGATGGACGTCCAGTTCTGCGCACCGGATATCACGGCACACAAAACCAGAAGGAGGATTTCGTTGAGCGGATAGAGAATCTTCGCCTTCTGACGCGGATCTTCCATAGCCTCAAAATGGGCCAGAAAATCAGGGTTTTGGTGGTTCTGGTGGCTGTGGGACATGCAAAATCTCCGAAAAAGGACGCACTCCACACCCTTGATTCAGAAAAATGCACAAATGTCAGCAACTTATTCACTCGATTACCCTGAGGCATTCTGTCAATGGTCCGGGGCGCTATCCCCGGGCGGAGGCGGTGGCGGATAGCTCAGCTGCCGGCTCGATGGTGAAGATCTCGACCGGATCGTCGAAACCGCGGATCGTGCGAGTGCCCTGCGGTCGTGCCTCGAACTGCGCCCCGATCCGAGCCTGCGTCGCCGCGTCGATGACGATGGGCGTTTGCAGCGTCTTGCCGAGCCCTTCGAGCCGGGAGGCCAGGTTGACGATGTCACCGTAGATGGTGAAGGCCTGGCGTCGCTCCGATCCGATGCGGCCGGCGGCAATGTTGCCGGAGGCGATACCGACGCGAATGGCGAAGCCGGAGCGCCGGGACAGGTCAAGGAGGGCAAGTGCGGCCCGCACCGCCGTTTCCTCGGGATGGTGCAGCTCCACGGGGGCGTTGAAACTGGCGAGCAGCCCGTCACCCGTGAAGCTGATGACGATGCCTTCATGGTCGCCGATGGTGTCGGCGGCGCTGGCGAGAAATCCGCCGAGAGCCCGAATGACCTCGACCGGATCGCGTCCGGCGGCATAGCGGGTGAAATCGGCGATATCGAGCATCAGCACCGTGCCGTGGCGCAGTTGCGGCTCAAGCGCCTGCGGATCGTCGACCAGCTTGCGGGCGATCGCTTCCGGCACGTAGCGGCCGAGCGTGTCGCGAATTTTCTCGCGGGCCCGGCGTTCGTCTTCGCGCGCCGCTTCTGCCGCCACCTGGGCAAAGAACACGTTGCGGGCGCGATAGACGGCAAGCGACAGGATCAGCGCGCCGGCGAGCAGGAACCCGGTTTCTTCCAGCCGGTTGCCGCGGCCGATGAAGTCGATCGACAGAAAGATGGTCTCGTAGTCGGTGCGGGTCGCCTCCGCCGGCAGATCGCTCCAGGACAGGGTCCGGTCCATTGTGGAGACGATCTCGAAAAAGGCGGCCCACCAGCCGACGACCGCGACCAGCCCGCTCCACAGCACCAGCCGCCAGGACAGCGACAGGCCGGCCATGACGACGATCGGAAACAGGTAGTAGATGCCGTAGGCGCGGAAGGCGATGATCTGCGGGACGTCGTCGCCGCGGCTGATCGGAATGATCGCGAACAGCACGCAGATACCGAGAATGTCCACCGTGTAGATGGCGTATTTGAGCCACCACCGGTCGAACCGGGTGCCGATGGCGAGCAGATGCGCGACGCCGATCAGGGTGAAGAGCAGCAGAGCGAAAGTGCCCCACAGGCGCGGCTCGCTGTCGGAGACGAAGGAGGCGCCGACATACCATAGAAGCGCCGCCCCGATGACGGCGGTTCGGCAAGCGATGGCGAGGCGTAATCCCCGCTGTTCCGCCTGGTCGAGCCGTTTCAGTGAGGTTTCGTGAAAGGCCTCTGGCATTGCCCTCTCCACTCCCGGAAGTACCACCAGAGATATTGGACGATGTGCAGGAGTTTTCCATGACCTGGCGGTCGTGGGTACACATTTCGAGAAATATCCGGACCGTGGCTTGACGCCATGGCCTTCCGGCGGTCGCCCGTTGCGGCGACGGTCGAGGACCTCAGGCTTCGGCCGGCTCCTTGTCCGCCAGTGCCTCGCGGGCGGCAATGTAGTGGGCGGGGGTAATGTGGGCGCGGATGGCGGCAAGGGCTGCGGTGAGCACCGCCACGTCGTCGGAAAAGCCGACGAACGCGAGGAAATCGGGCATGACGTCGAGGGGCAGGACGAAATAGGCCAGCGCCGCCAGCAGGATACCGCGGACGCGGGTCGGCGTCTGCTGGTCGAGGGCGCAGTAATAGGACGCCACGACGTCTTCCATGAAAGGCACCTGGCGGGCGGCGCGTTTGACGGTCGCCCAGAACTCGCGGCGCACACGCGATTCCCGGTCCTGGCGGGTCTCGTCGTCGCCCGGTTCGAGAATTTCGCCGATCTTGACGTCGTCCATGACAGGTCCGTGGTTGATTTCCCAGTCTTTACAATATGGTGGCCGGCAGGCGGCTGTTCAAGTTCAGCCTCTGCCGGCGAACCGGTTCATGGCCCTGGCCAGCTTGAAGTCGAGTTCCGTCAAGCCGCCCGTATCGTGGGTCGTCAGGCGCACATCCACCTGCCGGTAGACATTGCTCCATTCGGGATGGTGGTTGAGTTTTTCCGCCGACAGGGCCGCCCGGGTCATGAATCCGAAGGCTTCGTTGAAATTCTTGAACTCGAAGCGGGTCTCGATGGATTTCTCGTCCGCACCCAGCTGCGAGCCCGGCAATTCCGCCAGGCGCTGCCTTGCGTCCGCTGCATCAACCTCTATAGCTGTCATGGTTTCACTCCGGAGGATTTTCATGGCCGGCCTGCTTCGCGGAACCAATGCAATCCTGTTTGTGTGTCTCGGCAATATCTGCCGCTCGCCGATGGCCGAGGGCATCTTCCGCACTATGGCGCAGCAGAACGGACTTGGCGAGATCCACGTGGATTCGGCCGGTACGGGAGACTGGCACATCGGCAAGCCGCCGGACCGGCGCGCCATTGCCAAGGCGGCCGAACACGGCGTCGATATCTCGGGATTGCGGGCAAGGCAGCTCGCGGCCGGCGATTTCGACCGCTTCGACCTGATCCTGACAATGGACAGCGCTAATTTCGACAACGTCACGGCCGCAGCGCCGGCCACGCGTCACGATCGGATTCACCGGTTCATGCAGCTGGCGCTCGACCGGACGGAAGACGTGCCCGACCCCTATTACGGCGGGCCGGAAGGCTTCGAACAGGTCTACCGCATGCTGACGGAAGCCAGCGCGGCGCTGCAGGCGCGGATGGCGGGCTGATCCAAGGCTAGACTTTCTGCAGTTCCGATACCGGAATCGCCAGGTCAGAGTCGACATTGCCTGTCATCGTCGTCTCGGCCCTGGTGATGTTGATCAGATGCACCTCCTCGGGCGCCACCGGCATGTGCTCGACGCCGCGGGGGATGACCAGCATCTCGCCCTCGGAGACGGTGACGTCACGGTCGCGGAAACGAACGGTGAGCTGACCCTTCACCACGATGAAGAGCTCGTCTTCCCGGTCATGGCTATGCCACACGAACTCGCCCTTCAGTTTGGCCAGGCGCACATGCTGACCGTTTGCCTCGGCGGCGATGTGGGGTTTCCAGTGTCCGTCGATGCGGGCGAATTTTTCGGCAAGGTTGATCGCGTCCATGATCGGCTCCTTCGGTTGCCGCGAACCCTAGCTCTAGACAGAAAATAATGATATCTAATAGTCCTAATCGGCAGGATCATGAATTGTAATGTCCAACAGGAACATCGACACGCAGCTGCTGCGTACCTTTGCGACGGTCGCCGAAACCGGCAGCATGACTCAGGCAAGCCGTGTGCTGAACCTGACGCAGGGCGCGGTCAGCCAGCACGTCAAGCGTCTGGAGGAGCAACTGGGGTCGGCGCTTTTCCTGCGCGAGCGCTCGGGGCTGGTGCTGACCGAGTCCGGCGACCGGATGTTCGGCCGGGCGCGACGGCTCCTGGCGCTGAACGACGAGCTGTGGCGCGACATGACGACGCCGCGCTTCGCAGGCCGGGTTCGGCTGGGCGTGCCCGTCGACCTGATTTCCGGCCGCCTGCCGTCGATCCTGCGCCTCTTTGCCCAGGCCTATCCGGATGTCGAGATCGATCTCGTCTGCCAGACGTCGCCCGACCTGCGGGCGGCTTTCGAAGCCGGCACGCTCGACGTTACGCTGCTCGAGGAGGTGGCCGACCGGGCCACCGGCCGCGTGCTCTTTCGCGACCGGCTGGTATGGGTTGGCGCCCGCGGCGGCGATGCGGCGAACCAGGATCCGCTGCCGCTGTCCCTGATCAGCAAATCCTGCGTCTTCCGTCCACGGGTTCTGGAAGCACTGGATGCCGCCGCGCGGCGCTGGAAATACGTCTATGAAAGCGACAGCCTCGAAGCGACCATCGCCATGATCCGCATGGACCTTGCGGTCGGCACGTTCCTGGCATCGGCGCTGCCGGATCATGTCGAACCGGTCGGCCAGGCAGCCAGCCTGCCGGAACTGCCCCTGTTCTGCGTGTCGCTGCTGACGCGCGACACGGCGGCCGATCATCCGACGGCAGCGCTGTCGGATTATCTCACCCGCGGTCTGACTTCTCAGCCCTGACCGATAAAGTCGGCGACGACCGCGTTGAATTTGTCCGGGGCTTCGAGAAACATGAAGTGGCTGCCGCCTGCTTCCGCTTCGAAGAATTCCATCCGCGAGCCGACGATCTGTTCGTGGATCCACTGCTGACTCTGCCAGGCCACCTGGCTGCCGCGGCCGGAGACGACCAGGGTCGGCCGGTCGATGCGCGGGATGGTGTCGCGCCAGTCCTGAGTCGCGTTGTTGATGATCAGCCGGGCGGCCAGCGCGCGCGGAAACTGCAGGTTGATCGCCAACAGTTCCTCCTTCTGCTCCTCCGACATGGCCCCGGTCACCATCGAAAATATCATTTCGCGGGTCGCTGCCTCGCCGTCGGGGCCGGCCAGCCGGTCGGCGAAACGATAGAGATCGTTGGGTTCCATCATGCCGCCCGCGGTCCAGCGTTCCTCCTCGGTCCAGCCCGGATTGGCGACGACAACCGGCGGTTCGTCGACCAGAAGGTAACGGGCGATGCGCTGCGGACCGAACAGCCCCCAATGGCACCAGATCACCGAGCAGCCGGCGGAATGGCCAAGCAGGTTGACGTCGTCGAGGTCGAGGCCGGCCATGAATTCATCGAGATCGGCGGCCAGCCGCGAAATGCGGTAGCCGAAATCCGGCTTGTCCGACAGGCCGTGGCCGCGCATGTCGGGAGCGATCACCCGGTAGCGGTCGCTGAGGCCTGCGATCTGATGCTTGAACAGTGCGGCGCCTTGGGACCAGCCATGCAGCATCAGCAGCGTCGGGCCGTCGCCCGCCTCGATGTAGCGCAGCGTCACGCCATCGCTGGTGGTGAATTCGCGTCGGTCCATCGTGCCGTCCAACTGATGGTTTCTGGTTCGCGCACAGTGCCACCGGGCCGGGCGGACGACAACCGCTCTGATCGGTGCGATCGATTGGCAGTAAACTTTGGTTTAAGGTTTTTTCGACAGCAGCGTGTTGGCTTCGCCCTCGACGCCCATGAAAACCACCAGGACGCGCGCCGGCCCGGCGCCGCTGTTCCTGCCGTTGTGTACCGTGTTGACCGCCTCCATGAAGGCATCGCCTTCGCGATAGACCTTCTCGACGCCGCCGGGATAGGTGACGGTGAGTTCGCCCTCGAGCATGTAGCCGTAGGTCGGATAGGGGTGCCTGTGCGGACCGGTTTCCTCATCCGGCAGCATGGTGACAATCACCGACTGGATCTGCGGGGTGCCGTCTTGCGGGTAGGCCAGCGGCTCGTTGAGGATCGTCTTGTTGTCCTTCAGCAGCGGTACGACGCGCTGGTAGGGCTCCTTGCCGAAAGACGGACCGGTGACGGCCAGCCCGGCCAGCAGCGCCAGCGGCAAAACCAAACGGAGCATCGCTGAACCCTAACGGAACGTGCTGGACGGGTTGGGAACCGTCTCGATCACCGGCGGAGCCGCGAAGGCTTCGTGCAGCGGATAGGCTTCCTCGGTGACGTAGGGGCCGCCGCCAGTCGACTCGCGCGACGACATGACGACGAAGCGCGACACAGTGAACGGATCGGTGTGGAAGTTGCTGCGCGCCGACAGGTATTCGACGACATCGTCGACGCGGGCGCCGCGCAGCCGGGCGATCGTGACATGCGGCGTGAACTTGCGCGGATCGGGGCGCAGCCGAAGCTTTTGGCAGATGCGCTCGATTTCCGCCTGCAGGGCGTAGAGTTCCGGCGACGCCGAGACGCCGGCCCACAGCGAGTGCGGCTTCTTCGAGCCGAAGGAGCCCATGCCGATCAGCGACAGGCCGAATTCGGGCCGTTCGACCCGGTCGAGCGCATGCACCAGCTCGTCGGCCGTCGGGGCGTCGACGTCGCCGACGAAACGCAGGGTGATGTGGTAATTCTCGACATCGATCCACCGGGCGCCGTGCAGTCCGCCGCGCAGGAGCGAAAGGCTGAGTGCGGCATCACGCGGAATCTCGAGGGCGATAAACAAACGCGGCATGGCGGCCTCCCCGATTCGTATGTCCCTTGCAGCGAATCACGAGTGTGGTTCGAGAGCAAGACCTGTTGTCGGCAAACCGTCGGTTTTTACCGACTCATCGAGTCAATTGGCGTCAAATCGATGTGATTTCAAGCGTTTGTCAATTTTCCGCCTGGCCGATCCCGGCAATCAGCGTCTCCGCATAGGGCAGGAAACGGTCGACCATGATGTCGACGCCCTTGGCATTCGGATGCATGCCGTCGCCAATATCCAGCCTGGCTTCGGCAGCGACACCGTCAAGGAAAAACGGGTAGAGCGCGACGCCGTGGGCCTCCGCCAGCTCCGGATAGATGCGGTCGAACCTGACCTGATAGTCGGAGCCCATATTGGGCGGCGACAGCATGCCGATGAGCAGCACTGCAATGCCGCGCTCCTTCAGCTTGCCGATCATCTCGTCGAGGTTTTCGCGGGTCTTTTCCGGGCTGATGCCGCGCAGGGCGTCATTTGCGCCGAGCTCCAGCAGCACCGCGTGCGTGCCATCCGGCACCGACCAGTCGAGCCGCGAAAGACCGCCCGAGGAGGTGTCACCCGACACTCCGGCATTGGCGATGGCGACGTCGTGGCCCTTGTCCTTCAGCGCCGCCTCCAGTTTGACCGGAAACGCGTCAGACGGCGACAGTTCGTAACCGGCCATCAGGCTGTCGCCGAAGCCGACAATGTTGAGCGTATCGGCGCGCGCAGCCCCTGAAACCGCCAGCAAAAGACCGCAGATCAGGGCTAAAATTCCAGGCATGGCTTTATTTTTCATGGACGGCTTCCTAAATCCGTTTGCAGCGCCAGGACGTATAAGGGGAAACCGCCCTGATGACCCACCGAATTTACATATAGCGAGCCGCTGCCTTGTCAAAACCCATCATACAGTTGAACGAGGCCGATTTGACGCTGGGCGACGGCGCTTCTTCGGTGCATGTGCTGAAAAAGATGAGCCTTACGGTCGGCACCGGCGAGTCGGTCGGCATCGTCGGTCCTTCCGGATCGGGCAAATCGACCCTGCTGATGGTACTCGCCGGGCTGGAGAAAATCGACTCGGGCGAGATTTTTATCTCCGACAAGCCGATCCACAGCATGACCGAGGACCAGGTGGCGGATTTCCGCGGCCGCAATATCGGCATCGTCTTCCAGTCTTTTCACCTCATTCCCAACATGACGGCACTGGAAAACGTTGCCGTTCCGCTGGAGCTCGCCGGCCGCGCCGACGCTTTCGATCTGGCGCGCGCCGAGCTCGCTGCCGTCGGCCTTGCCGAGCGGCTGACCCATTATCCCGGTGAACTCTCCGGCGGCGAACAGCAGCGCGTGGCGATCGCCCGGGCACTGGCGCCGGCGCCGGCCATGCTGATCGCCGACGAACCGACCGGCAACCTCGATACCGAGACCGGCGCCCAGATCGCCGATCTCCTGTTCAAGGAGCAGGCCGAGCGCAGCATGACGTTGCTCCTGGTCACCCACGACCCGGCGCTTGCATCGCGCTGCAGTCGGCAGATCCGCGTCCGTTCCGGCGAAATTCTCGCCGAGGACGAGGCCGATGCCGAACCGGTGGCGGTCGCATGAGCGCCGTGGGCGACAGCGCCGGGACAGCCGGCCACGCGGGCGCCACCCTGGGCTATAGCGCCGCTCCGCCATTGACCCAATTGCGGCTGGCTTGGCGGCTGGCGCTGCGCGAAATGCGCGGCGGGCTTTCGGGCTTCTATATTTTTCTCGCCTGCATCGCACTCGGCACGGCGGCAATCGCCGGCGTCAATTCGGTGTCGCGTTCGATCACCGGAGCGATCACCCAGGAGGGCCAGGCGATCCTCGGCGGCGACATCCGGTTCGAACTGCAGAATCGCCCGGCGACCGAAGAGGAGCTGGACTTTCTGCAATCGCCCGGAACCATGACGCAAACCGCGGGCCTGCGGTCGATGACCCGCCTGCCGGACGGTTCGGACCAGACGCTGGTCGAGGTCAAGGCGGTGGATTCGCTCTACCCGCTCTATGGCGATTTCACAGTGGAGCCGCAGCTGAGCTTCGACGCGCTGTTTGCCCAAAAGGACGGCAGTTTCGGCATTGCCGTGGCGCCGCTGCTGCTCGACCGCTTGGCGGTTGAAATGGGCGACACGGTGCTGCTCGGCAACGCGCAGTTCGATATCCGCGCCATCATCGAGACCGAACCGGATGCGCTGTCCGACGGCTTCGGCTTCGCGCCGCGGCTGATGATGTCGCAGGACGGTCTCGCGGCGGCAGGCCTGATCCAGGTCGGAAGCCTGGTCGAATACGCCTACAAGATCCGGCTCCCCGGTGTTGCCAGCGAGGCCCAGATCGCGGCGCTCCGGCAGACCGCGGACGAGCGCTTTCCGACCGCCGGCTGGTCGGTGCGCAGCCGCAGCAACGCAGCGCCGGCGCTGAGTGCCAACATCACCCGCTTTTCCCAGTTCCTCACCCTCGTCGGGCTGACGGCGCTGGTGGTCGGCGGTGTCGGCGTGGCCAATGCGGTGCGCGCCTACCTGGACTCCAAGCGCGGCGTCATCGCCACTTTCAAATGCCTCGGCGCCTCGGGCAGCTTCGTCTTTGCCGTCTATCTGATCCAGATTCTGATCATCACCACGATCGGCATCGCCCTCGGCCTGGTGCTCGGTGCGGCCATGCCGCTGTTCGCCCAGACCGCGCTGTCCGGCATCTTGCCGGTATCGACGGAGACCTTCATCTATCCGGATGCGCTGCTGCTGGCGGCGGTGTTCGGCTATCTGACGGCCCTGGCCTTTGCCGTGCTACCGCTCGGCCGCTCGCGCGACGTGCCGGCCACGGCGCTTTTCCGGGAGCAGGGCTTCGACCCGTTCAGCCTGCCGCGCAAGCGCTACCTGTTCATCGCCGGTGTGCTGGTGGCGATCTTCGCCGGATTGGCCATCGCCACCTCGTACGACCGTTTCATCGCCAGCATTTTCCTCGGGTCGATTGCCTTCGCTTTCGTCGTCCTGCGGCTGGTATCCATCGTCATCGAACAGCTGGCGCGCCGCGCGCCGCGGGTCAATTCGACCGCGCTGCGGCTCGCCATCGGCAACATTCACCGGCCGGGCGCGCTGACGCCGTCGGTGGTGCTGTCGCTCGGCCTCGGCCTGGCGCTGCTGGTCACGCTGGCGCTGATCGACGGCAATCTGCGGCGCGAGATCAGCGGCAGCCTGCCGAGCCGGGCGCCCGACTTCTTCTTCGTCGATATCCAGAGCGACGAGGTGGAGCAATTCTCCGCGCTGCTGGACGAAAAGGCGCCGAACGGCGAGGTCCAGCGGGTGCCCATGCTGCGCGGCCGCATCCTCGAATTCAACGGCGTCGACGTGCGCAAGCTCGACATCACCGAAGGCGAATGGGTGCTGCGCGGCGACCGCGGCGTCACCTATTCGGAGACGCTTCCGACCAATGCCAAGATGACCGAGGGCACCTGGTGGGATGCCGATTACAGCGGCGAACCGCTGGTGTCGTTCTCCGCCGAGGAGGCCGGCGAACTGGGTCTGTCCATCGGCGACACCGTGACGGTCAACGTTCTCGGCCGCAACGTCACCGCGCGCATCGCCAATCTGCGCGAAGTCGAATGGGAATCCCTGTCGATCAATTTCGTCATGGTGTTTTCGCCCAACACGTTCGCCGGTGCCCCGCATGCCTGGCTGGCGACGCTGCGCGACCCGCAATCGGATGCCGCCGAAGAAGGCGAAGTTCTGCGGGCGGTCACCAACGCGTTCCCGACGGTGACCAGCGTGCGGGTCAAGGACGCCATCGAACTGGTCAACCGCATCGTCGGCCAGCTGGCGACGGCGATCCGCGCTGCCGCCGCGGTAGCGCTTGTCGCCTCCGTGCTGGTGCTGTCGGGCGCGTTGGCTGCGGGCAACCGGGCGCGGGCACACGACGCGGTGGTGCTGAAGACGCTGGGCGCCACGCGGCGCACGCTGATCCGCGCCTTCTCCTTCGAATACATGATTTTGGGTTTCGCGACGGCGATCTTCGCGCTGTTTGCAGGCGGGGTCGCTGCCTGGTTCGTGGTGACCCGCATCATGCTGCTGCCGTCGAATTTCCTGCCGGACGTCGCCCTGATGACGGTGATTTCGGCGCTGGTTCTGACCGTCGGAATCGGTTTGGCCGGAACATGGCGGGTTTTGGGCCAGAAGGCGGCCCCGATCCTCAGAAATCTCTGATTCGGCCCGGTTTGGCCGCAATTTGATTAACTGTCCGGTCGGAATCGGCGAAAAGGCCGATAAAATCGGTCGGTTAGGTCTTGTCGTTGGCGTCCGGATTCATCATATTCCGGGTAGCCGTGCCCGACCGGCAAATAGCCGGGGGTACGAACGAGACTGAATCGAACCTATTGAGAGGTAGAAATGGCAGAACCTCGTAATTACCAGGTCCGCGGACAGGTTGGTACGCAGGCCGGTGCTGCGATCGATGAAGGCCTCCGGTCCTACATGCTGCGGGTTTACAACCTGATGGCGATGGGTCTGGTTATTACCGGTGTGGCCGCCTACGCGACATCGGTCATGGCCGTCTCCGGCGGACAGCTGACCGCTTTCGGTCAGGCGATCTACGGCAGCCCGCTGAAATGGGTCGTCATGCTCGCACCGCTGGGCCTCGTCTTCTTCCTGAGCTTCCGCGTCGCCAAGATGAGCGTCGCCGCGGCGCAGACCACATTCTGGATCTTCTCCGGTCTGATGGGCCTGTCGCTCGGATCGATCTTCCTGGTCCACACCACGGCAAGCATCACCCAGACGTTCTTCATCACCGCGGCCTCCTTCGGAGCGCTGTCGCTGTTCGGATACACGACCAAGCGTGACCTTTCGGGCTGGGGATCCTTCCTGTTCATGGGCCTGATCGGCATCATCATCGCGATGGTCGTCAACATCTTCCTTGCCTCCAGCGCCCTGCAGTTCGCCATCTCGGTGATCGGCGTGCTGATTTTCGCCGGCCTGACGGCCTACGATACGCAGCAGATCAAGGAAATGTACTACGAGGGCGACGGTGAAGCCGTTGCCGGCCGCAAGGCCATCATGGGCGCGCTGCGTCTGTATCTCGACTTCATCAACCTGTTCATGTTCCTGCTGCAGTTCCTCGGGAACCGCGAATAGCAGACGCATTCGACACACGGAAAAGGCGGTCTTCGGGCCGCCTTTTTTGTTGATCCGCGCAGGCGCGCGGGTAAGAGAGGAGCATGACCACCTTGCTGCGCGACGCGGATGCGTCCGACCTCGGAGCCATCACCGATATCTACCGCCATGCCGTCGAAAGCGGTGTGGCGTCCTACGAGTTGAAGCCCCCGTCGCTCGGCGAGATGACCGACCGGTTCGCGGCGCTCACCGAAAAACGCTACCCCTACATCATCGCCCAGTCGCAAGACGGTACGCTGCTCGGCTACGCCTATGCCGGTCCGTACCGCCCGCGGCCGGCCTATCGCTGGACCGTTGAGGATTCGATCTATCTGGCGCCGAGCGCCCAGGGGAAGGGCGTCGGCCGGGCGCTGCTCACCGAACTGATCAGTCGTTCCACGGTCCTCGGGTTTCGCCAGATGGTGGCGGTCATCGGCGGCAGCGAGCCGGCCTCCGTGCGGCTGCACGAGGCGCTGGGCTTTGTCATGGTGGGAACCATCCAGGGCACCGGCCACAAGCACGGGCGCTGGCTCGATACGGTCCTGATGCAGCTGGCGCTCGGCGACGGCAAGCAGACGGCGCCGGATTCGGACGTTTATCCGGGTTCGCTGCACGAGTCTTGACGGTGATTCGGAAAAGCCGGCTACGGCCGCCGATCAATCGTATTGATGATACAATACGCCAGGCCCGGGCGCCTGCCCGGGACCAAACTTCGATCCCGCCTCGACCGAAACCTGCGCTAGCCGCGCACCAGTTTCGGTGACTTGTCGAACACCCGAAGGACCTGGGCGAGGTCGTGGCCGCGCTTGACGATCATGCCGCTCGTGGCAATGACCGAAAAGGCACCCTGCTTGCGCGCCAGCTTGGGATCCTTGACGATGCGGAACAGCGGCACTTCGCTGCTGCGCCGGAACACCGAAAAGACGGCCCTGTCCTTGAGATGGTCGATAGCGTAGTCTCGCCACTCTCCCTCGGCAACCATGCGCGAGTACAGACGCAGGATGGCGTCCAGTTCGCGTCGATGGAAAGTGGTTGGCGGTGAATCTTTCTTTTTCCGGAACTCTTTCAGGTCCACCAGCACACCCGCTGGCTCTCCTTCTGACACTCCCGGATTGCTGTCCATGCTTCTACCTCACGCTTACCGGCATCCAGTTTTGCCAAAAGCGTTTGAAATTGCAAGGGATCCATCGAAAACAGCCGCAAATGGTGCGGCTGCGGTCATTCAACCAGAAGTTTTTGGGCGCCTGTCAGGTTCCAGCGTCGTTCATCAGGATGCTGGCGCCGATGATGGCGCCGGGCACGCCCTTCGACTTCATGGTCTGCACCAGAATGGCGCAGCCGTCATGGCCTTCGGCAAGCGAGCGCGGAAGCACCAGTTCCATGGCCTCGCCGTCCCACATGGCGACGGTCTGGATGTCCTTGACCGAATGCCAGTAGGTCAGCTTGCGGCCGCGATTTTCGCCACGTTTGACGTCGACCGTGTTCTCGCGGTCGAAATAGACCATGACGATATTGGCCTTGCCGGCGCCGGCGCCGATATCGACCCTGATCTGGTCGCCGTCCTGGGTGGCCTTGACCGGAACGAGAAGACCGCGGCCGGCGTCGTTGAACGCCTCCATCTTGGCTTCGATGCCGCGCTTGTCGGCGCCGTTGAGATGGTCGCGGCCATTGACGATGACCTGCGGCGTGTAGACGCTCTTGCGTCCCAGCGTGCGG
Source organism: Rhizobiaceae bacterium (assembly GCA_963921345.3). Lineage (GTDB taxonomy): Bacteria > Pseudomonadota > Alphaproteobacteria > Rhizobiales > Rhizobiaceae > Hoeflea_A. Next base: position 596,947 of record CAWUFE020000001.1, read on the forward strand.
GCGTAGTCATATTGCCGTTTGGTGCTTTGCTCGGAGCTGAACGTGTCCCGCCAGCCGAGATAGTTCCAGTAGTCGACGTGATAGGCGAGCGCCACCACGTCGTCGCGCTGCGCCAGCTCGCCCAGCACCCGGTCGGCCGGCGGGCAAGAAGAGCAGCCCTGGCTGGTGAACAGCTCGACCACGCCCTTGGGCACACCGTCGGCGGACCAGGCGGGTACGGCCGCAAATAGCGACAGGGCGAACAGTGCAAAGGGAAGGCGAATACGGGCGAGGGGGTTTCGTGTCATCATTGTTGTCCGTTGAAACGCGAAGTTACCCCTCAAATTTGCTGGTCCTTTCTACCGTTCGGCTGTTTCAAGATAAAGTCACGTTCCGGTGAAAAATTGCGTGAGCAAGGTGAGCCGGTTCGTAAATCAGGATGAAATTGGGGCATTGACCCTCTCCGCATAAATGTTCAAATGCTGTGCAACGAAACCGGGATCAACCGGGGCCTTGCGAGAGGGGAAGCATTCCATGCGCTTGCTGATAGTATTGGGTCTTGCAGCCCTGGTGTTGAGCGGGTGCGGCGACAACGACAGCCGCACCGGCGAAATCGAGCCGGTGGTGCGCGGCCTGAAGGCCTGTCTCGTCGACGATTCCGAACAGACCACCGTGCGCCGCTATCCCAGCGTGCTGCAGCCGGCATCGACCACCTCGCTGTCCTTCGAGATCTCCGGGCGGCTGAAGCAGGTCACGCTGGATGTCGGCCAGCAAGTTGCTGCCGGTGACGTCATCGCCGAGATCGACCCGACCAGCCTGCAGATCCAGGTCGACAACGCCACCGCCGCGGTGCGGCAGGCGGAAGTGGCGCTGCGCAATGCCGAGGAGGACTTCAAGCGCAAGTCGCAGCTGCTCGAGGACGGCGTGACCACCCAGGCGCAGGTCGATCAGTCGGAGACCAGCCTGGAAGGCGCCCGGGCCAACGATATCCAGGCGCGCAAGCAGCTCGAGAACGCCGAGGAGGATCTGAGCAAGACCACCCTGCGGGCGCCGTTCGACGGCATCATCAGCAAGGTCGACGTCGATTCCTTCACCAACGTAACCGCCGGTTCGCCGGTTGCTACCATCTACGCCGACAAGGATTTCGAAACCTCCTTCACGGTGAGTTTCGACGTGGTCAGCCGGATTGCCGTCGGCAAGCAGGCCACCGTGCGGCTGGCCGACGATCCGTCGATCGTGCTGCCCGGCCATGTCAGCGAGCTCGGTTCGAGGGCCGACACGGTCTCGGCCTTTCCGGTGGTGGTCAAGGTGGACGGCACCAACCCGGTGCTGAAGGCCGGCATGGCGGTGGAGATCGCCATGGAATTCGCCGTGCCGAAGGGCGTCGGCTACACCGTGCCGCTGACCGTTCTGCCCATGGAAGGGCGCCTCGACGTTCCGGAGAACCCGAACGCGCCCGGCAATCTCGACATCTTCGTTTACGACGATGCGACGGGCACCGTGAAAAAGCGCACCGTTTCGGTCGGCGGCCTGCGGGAAAACCAGCTGATTGTCATCGACGGGCTGGAGCCGGGCGAACACGTGGCCTGCGCCGGCGTGGCGTTCCTGCGCGACGGCATGAAGGTCAAGCTTCTGCCGGACGACGCGTAGGGGCTGCCCGATGGATTTCCTCACCCGCTTCGGCATCAGCAAGTCGCGTCTGACCATCCTGGTCATGTTCGGCCTGATCGTGCAGGGCCTTCTCGTCTACGGCAGCATGCCGAAGCGCGAGAACCCCGCCATCACCATCCGCAGTGCGCAGATCTCCGTGCAGTTCCCGGGCATGTCGCCGGAGCGCATGGAGGATCTGATCGTCAAGCCGATCGAGCGCAAAATGCGGGAGATCGGCGAGATCGAGGACATCAACGCCCTGGTCTCGACCGGCTATTCGGTGATCACCGTGACGGTCTACGACCATGTCGCCAAGGCCGACCTGGACACGGTGTTCAACGACATCCGCAACAAGATCGACGACCTCAAGCCGGATCTTCCGGACGGGACGGAAGGTCCGTTCGTCAATACCGACTACGGCGACGTGTCGATCGCCACCGTCGCGGTGACCGGCGATGGTTTCAGCGACGCCGATCTGCGCGAATCGGCCGATGATTTGCGCGAATATCTCTACGAGGTCGACGGGGTCTCGAAGATCTCGCTGTTCGGCGTCCAGGAGGAACGCATCTGGCTGGAGATCGACACCCGCAAGCTGGCGGCCGTCGGCATTCAGCTGCAGCAGGTTCTCAACGATCTGCAGGCGCAGAACGTCATCCTGCCGGCCGGCCAGATAGATGCCGACGGGGTCGACCTGATCCTCGAAGCCAATGGCGACCTGCGTACGGTCGAGGCGATCGGCAACGTGCTGACCAAGGTGCAGGGACTGTCCGGCTTCGTGCGCCTGAAAGACCTGATGAACGTCAAGCGCGGCTATCAGGACCCGGTGGACAAGCCGGTCTATTTCAACGGCATGCCGGCTGTCATCCTGGCCGTCGAAATGTCCGACGAAGAGGACATTCAGAAGATCGGTGCCGAGCTGGAGCGCGAGGTCACGGCCTACGAGCTGACCCAGCCGATCGGCATCACCTATCAGTTCTCCACCTTCCAGGAGACCAACGTCACCACGTCGATCAACGCGGCACTGATGAACGTGGCGCAGACCTTCATCGTCGTGCTTGGGGTGATGCTGATCTTCCTCGGCTTCCGCGCCGCACTGATCATCGCCTGCATCGTGCCCTTCACGGTCACCTTCGCGCTGATCGGTATGGGCATCATGGAGATCGACCTGCAGCAGATCTCCATCGCCGCGGTGATCATTTCGCTGGGTCTGCTGGTCGATAACGGGCTGGTCGTGGTCGAGGACATCCAGGGTCGCATCAGCCGCGGGACCGATCCGAACGAGGCGGCTCTTGCCGCCGGCCGGCAGTTTTTCGTGCCGCTGGCGGTCGCCTCCATCACCACGGTTTCGGCCTTCCTGCCGATGCTCATCCTCGACGGCGTCGAGGGCGAGTTCGCCTTCTCGCTGGGCGCCGTCGTCGGCATCATGCTCGCCGGCTCCTGGCTGACGGCGCTCTATATCCTGCCGTCGCTCTGCGTCTGGTTCTCCAGCCGCAAGAAGACCAAGGAGGAGGGGCACGAAAACTGGCTGGTGCGGCTTTACGGTTCGATCATCGGCAAGACCCTGCCTTTCGGCATTCTGGTCATCATCGCGGCCTACGCTCTTGTCGCCCTGTCGATCTCGGTGTTCCCGCGGCTCAAATCCGAAATGTTCCCGCTGTCGGAGCGGGCCGAGTATCTGATCTATCTCGACATGCCGAAGGGGACAGCGATTTCCGCCACTCAGGCCGAGGCGCTGGCGGTCGATCGCTGGCTGCGCGACAAGGAGCAGAATCCGGAAGTGGTCAACACCACCGTGTTCGTCGGCGACGGTGGTCCGCGTTTCTACCTGGCGCTCAATCCGGCCGACACCAATCCGGCGAGCGCCTTCATCCTGGTCAATACGGTCGATTTCGACAGCGCCGTGACGGCGGCCGAACGGGCGACCCGCCACCTGATCGAAAACCACCCGGGCGGGCGCTTCAAGGTGAAGCGGCTGTCGATGGGCGGCGGCGAATCCGGCATCGTCGAGGTCAAGCTGTCCGGGCCGGACGCCGAAAAGCTGCTGTTCATGGCCGACGAGGTCGAACAGGCCTTCGACACGGTGCCTGGCATTTCCCAGAACGAGAACGACTGGGGCAACAAGACGCTGAAGATCGTCATCGACGTCGACCAGAGCAAGGCGCGCGAACTGGGCGTCTCGTCGCAGGAAATCTCCGACCTGATGGACACTTTCTATTCAGGCCAGGCGTTTTCGACCTTCCGCGAGGGCGACCAGTCGATCCCCATCGTGGTGCGCGCCGAGGAGGGCTTCCGCAGCAGTCTGGAGGATCTCGCCAGCCTCGCCGTGCCGACGGACGGGCCGCTGATCTCGCTCGACCAGGTCGCGACCTTCGATCCGAAGCTTGAATTCTCGCAGATCCGCCGGGAAAACCAGGTGCGGCTGATCAAGATCTCCGGCAAGAGCGACACGATCGCCGCCAACCAGGTGCTGGCGACGATCCGTCCGACGCTGGATTCGCTCGATCTCACCGGCGGCTACAAGCTGGAGATCGGCGGCGAAACGGAGAACAGTGCCGAGGTCAACGAAAAGCTCGGAGCCGGCATGCCGGCGGCATTGTCGGTGATGCTGGTGGCGCTGATGTTCCAGTTCAACTCGGTGCGCCGGGTGCTGATGACCTTCATGACGGTGCCGCTGATCATCATCGGCGCGCCGTTCGCGCTGCTGTTCACGGGACAGCCGCTGTCCTTCTTTGCCATTCTGGGAATGATCTCGCTCGCCGGCATCATCATCAACAACGCCATCGTGCTGATCGACCAGATCGATATCGAACGGCAGACCCTGGACTTGCGAGACGCGGTGGTCGCAGCGTCGAAAAAGCGCGTGACGCCGATCATGCTGACCTCGCTGACGACGATCTTCGGCCTGCTGCCGATGGCGATCAATGGCGGTGCGCTTTTCGAGCCGATGGCGACGCTGATGATCGGTGGCCTGGCCGCAGCCTCGCTGGTCACGCTGTTCTTCGTGCCGGGCAGCTACTACCTGTTCTTCGGCGGCATCTGGAGCTGGAAGCGCGACAAGACGGGCGGCGAACCGGCTACGGCGTAGTGGTGGTGCCGGTTTCGCGGCGCCGTCCACCATCCGTGAGCCGCTCTTGAGAGAAGTTGAGCTGCGTTTCATCGATCGTCAGACCGGACTTTACATGCAATGGGATTTGTGACAAGTGTACTTTACATTTTGGTAAGGAAGCTTTTCATGTCAACCTCCACTCGATCCCAGATAGCGGCCACCGTCTTCGTGTTTTTCGGCGTTGCCTGCTTCTTCGTCTTCGACATGCCGTTCATTGCGAGTGTCGTCTTTGCGGCGCTGTGCGTCATGTGGTCTGCGTGGGTTTTCATCTCGATCTTTCGCGGAACCGATGAACCGCTGGCAGCAGGCGTAAGATATGCTCTTGCCGCGGCGAGCGGGATCGGCGTTCCCCTCTCCCTCGCATTTGTCATGGTGATGATCGCAACACCGGATCTCCAGCGTGCTGTCGCAAACATCACGGCAATCAGTGAAATGTCGCCCGCCGCCGCCGGTTTCGGACTGGGCGTGACCTTTACCAATGCCGTGTTGTGCGTCGTATTGGTTGCTGCCAACTCGTTCTGGTGGGCCTCCAAACGGTAGCGGCACGCGGGCAGTTGACATGAAAAACAACATTCGCGTTTTGCGGGCCGAACGGCGCTGGACGCAGGCCGACCTTGCCAATGAACTGGGCGTTTCGAGGAATTCCGTCAATGCAATCGAGAACGGCAAATACGACCCTTCCTTGCCGCTGGCATTGCGAATAGCGCGGCTGTTCAAACGACCTGTCGAAGAGATTTTCGAGGACGAAGACCGGCACTCCTGAATTGGCCTTTCGCGCCTGGGAGCCAATGGTCGCCTGGTGTGGCGCTGCTACAAGGGGACGCCACCGCCGAATAGCAACTTGGTCAAATTGGAATGCGGCCTGTGGCGTTCGCAAACCGGTGGACCGGAACCGCTCAATTTGCTAGATATGTTACGTTATATAGTAACATTGAGGAAAGAGAATGATCAGACCCCATCGATATGCCGCTCTTGCTGCGAGTGTGCTTGCAATCTCCATCGGCTCGGCCGTGCCCGCAATGTCGGGAGACGAGACGAAAGAAGCATGGCGTCTTTTCGTCACCGACCAGGCCGAAGGACTGGTCACGGTGGTTGACCCCGCATCGGGCAACGTGCTCGATCGGTTCGCAACGGCAGGCTACGTAACTCATCTCAAACCGACGGAGAGCGGTAAGACGCTGTTCGCGGTTCAGATGGACCATGACGCCGTCCACGTGATCGAGACCGGCATCGAGCTGTCCGGCGATGGGGACCACCAGGATATCGCTATCAAGGACGCAGCACTTCTGTCCACGGTCATCGAAGGCCCGCGACCCGTTCACGCCGTTATGCATGACGACAAGATCCTCCAGTTCTTCGACCGTGACGGCGAAGCCAGGGTCTACGACGATGCGGATCTTCTGAAAGGCGGCGCCGACCACACCATCGTCAAAGCCGCGGCGCCGCATCATGGGGTGGTGGTTCCGGCGGGCGACTACTTCGTCGTGTCGGAACCCAATCTCGACGTGGAGACGCCTGCAGACAAACTGCCGCCGAGGCTCGGTGCAAAGGTCGTCGACGGTGCCGGCAAACAGGTCGGGGAGGTTGCGACCTGCACCGGTCTTCACGGGGAGGCGGCTTCTGCCGGACTGGTGGCGTTCGGTTGCGTCGAAGGCGTTCTCATCGCCCGTTCGGATGGCAGTGGTCCTCCCCGGCTTGAACTCGTCGAGTACAGCGACGACATGCCCGAGGGGCGCGTCGGCACCCTCGCTGGCGGAAAGGCCATGCAGTTCTTCCTCGGTGACTACGGGGATGACCGTCTCGTCGTCATCGAACCGTCGAGCGACAATCCCTACCGTGTGGTCGATCTCAACGTTCGCGACGTTCACTTCGTGCTCGACCCGATCCGCGCGAAGTTCGCCTACGTCTACACCGAGGATGGAAAACTCCACGCTCTCGACGTCCTTCGTGCCGAGCTCGTCCGATCGGCCCAGGTCACCGAACCGTACAGCAAGGACGGCCACTGGCGCGATCCGCGCCCCAGGATTGCGGTGATGGGCGACACGATCGCGGTCACCGATCCGCGCGAAAGCCTTGTCAGGCTCCTCGATGCGGGCACGTTCGAAGAGGAACGATCAATCGCCGTTGAGGGATTGCCTTTCAATATCGTCGCCATCGGCGGCTCGGGCCTGCAGCACTGAGTGCTTGGCGCACCGACGGCGCTGTCGGTACGGCAGTGCCGACGATCATTGACGACCGAGCCTCACGCCGGCTCCAGCGCCGCCTTGCGGACCTCCATGGGGCTCAGGCCGAAATGTCGGCTGAAGGCGCGGCTGAGCGCCTCCGGGCTGCCATAGCCGAGGCGCCGGGCGACGCTCTGGATGCGCTGGCCGGCGGCGATGTCCTGGCGGGCGAGGATCATGCGCCAGCGGCGCAGATAGGATTGCGGCGTCTCGCCGACCTTCTCGGCGAAGCGGTCGGAGAACCGGCTGAGCGACATGCCGGCGATGTCCGCCAGTTCGCCGTTGCGCCAGTCGCGGCCCGGCCGGTCGTGCATGGCGACCAGCGCCTTGCTGAGCTGCCGGTCGGCAAGGCCGGACAAAAGCCCAGGCGTCGTCGCGCCCCTTTCGATCTGGCGGCGCAGCAGCCGGATGATCAGCACCTCGCACAGCCGGTTGAGTGCCGAGGCCGAGCCGCAGCGGCCGTCGACCGCCTCGCCCATCAGCATCTGCAACAGCAGCGCCACGGTTTCGTCGGCCGCCGTGTCGACGGCCAGCCGGTCGGGCAGGGCGGCGATCAGCGGGTTGGCGCCGCCGCCCCACTCGGCGATCGCCTCGAACAGCCGTTCGTTCGACAGCGTACCGGCGGCGCCACGCGGCCAGAATTCGATTCCCTGCGGACCGGTTTCTTCGTTGCCGAAGACGATCAGGTTGCCGCGGCCCGGCGCGGCAATGGCGACCTGCATCTGAAAGTGCTGCATCAGGGCGGAAAGGCGGTCGTAGCGGGGCATCTTGGGTGTTTCGATCAGGTTTATCGGGTTTTTCGAACCTAAACCTCTGCTATTGGGCTATCAAGTCGAACTTTCACAAGGAAAAACGTAATGCTGATGCCCCGCCAGAAAACCCCCGACCTGACGCTGCCGCTCCTCGGCGGCGGAACCTTCGATCTTGCCACCGAGAAGTCGGAACGGGGCGTCGTCATCTGCTACTATCGCGGCCTGCACTGCCCGATATGCGCCAACTATCTGAAGGAGCTGGAGCGGCTGACGCCGGAATTCGCCCAACGCGGCGTCACGACCATCGCCGTCAGCTCGGACGGCGAGGAGCGCACCCGGGAGATGGCCGACAAGATCGAGGCGAAGAACCTGCGCTTCGGCTACGACCTCAGCCTGGACAAGGCCCGCGAATGGGGCCTCTACATCTCCACCTCGCGCGGCAAGACCTCGATCGGCATCGAGGAGCCGGCGCTGTTTTCCGAACCCGGCCTGTTCATGGTCACGCCGGAACAGACGCTCTATTACGGCTCGGTCCAGACCATGCCTTTCGTGCGCCCCCACTTCAAGGAACTGGTCGGCGCCCTCGACTTCGCCATCGAGAAAAACTACCCGGCCCGCGGGGAATATGCCGGGGCGGTGTAGCCGGCATCTGCCCGCAAGCGAACATCATTCGCCAATTGGAGAGTGCCGCGGTTCTGACGAACTGCGGCGTTTCCTTTTTCAGGATTGAATGAGGCGGCTTCGCAATTCCCACTCTCGCTTCACACCACCCACACCCCGTCATCGAGATCGGGGGCGGTGCGGGCGACGTTCTCGTCGCTCTTGGTGAAAGCGATCAGGATGTCCTCGCGCGTCAGGCCCTGCTCCATGCCGCCGACCCAGAAGTCGTAGCCGCCCTGGTCAGGCAACCGGTCCAGCACGTTCAGATACATCGCGTCGATGTATTGCTCGTTCGTCGGGTTCGCCCCGAACAGGTCCTTGAACTCGTCCGACTGGATGAACTGCGTCGCCAGGAACTGCTCCTTCTCGTACTGGCTCCAGCCCAGCGTGTCGAAATGATCCAGATTGCCGATCCAGAACAGCACCCCGCCCTCGTCCGGCGTGCGGTTGAAAGAGGCCTGATAGATGCGGTAGCCGAAGCCGAGATTGGGCGTGTCGACATCGTAGAGCAGCGAGCCGTCGTTGAAATCGATGCGCTCGATATCGACCATGGTGTCGGTGCCGTCGCCCAATACCAGCCGGGTCACCACGATGGTGCCGTCATCCTGCCATTCATGGGTCACCTGGTTGCGGTTGCGGGCATAGACGACGGTGTCGGTGCCGTCGCCGCCGTCGATGTCGTCGTCGCCGAAGGAGGCGTTGATGGTGTCGTCGCTGGCGAGCGCCTGAATGACATCGTCGAACTGGGTTCCGTTGAGGATGTCGGGATCGGGGGTGCCGACGATGGGGCCGACATTCTCGACGAAGATGTCGAAGCTTTCCTGATAGGCCGGTCCGGTTCCGTCGGTAGCGGAGAAGGTGATGAAGTAATTGCTCTGGGTGTCGAAGTCGAACACGGCGCCGGCGCCGGGTGCGACCTTGAGCTCGTTGCCGTCGAGATAGAACAGGCCGTCGTCGCCGGAGACGATCGAGAGAACTGCTGTCGGTTCGACGGGGTTCTCCGAGGCCTCGAACACCGCGACGACGGTATCGTCGAGGGCGTTCTCGCGAACGGTGCCACCGGATGCCATCGCGATGTCGGTGATGGGCCGGTTGTCGATGGCGATTTCCAGGTCCTGGGCAAACTGCACGCCGTTGAGATTGGTTGCCGACAGGGTGACGTTGGCGGTGTGGCGGGTCTCGAAATCGATGATGGCGCCGTCGGCGACGATCAGGTTGCCGTTGACGTCATAGACGAACAGCTGCGCATCGTCGCCGGAGAGCTCGACCAGGAACTCTTCGTCGATGTCGGGCGAATCGTCGAAGGTCAGCTGCACTTCGCCGATAATGGTGCCGCCGTCGCTGTTCTCGGCGACATTGGAGGAGGACAGACCGATCGCCGTCACCGGCGCGACGTCCGGATGGCCGACGAAAACCGCGTCGTTGAAGATTTGCGGCGGCGACACGCCGTCATCGATCATGACGACGAAGGGATGATCCGTTGTGCCCGGCGGCGCGCTGTCGAAATAGACCGGGTCGATGACGAAGACCTCGATCGTTCCGGCCGTCTCGCGCAGGCCCAGCTGATTGTCGAACGGCGGGGCGATGCAATAGAGATCGCCGCCGAACGGCAGCATATGCGGCGGATGGGTGACGGTGATTTCCACCGTCGCCGTGTCGGTGCCGCCATTGCCGTCGTCGATCGTGTAGGTGAAGGTGTCGGTTCCGGAAAATCCGAAGGGCGCAGTGTAGTCGAACGATCCGTCCGGTTGCACATCGAGCTCGCCGGTTCCCAGATACTCGAAATCCGAGACGGTGAAGGCGTCGTCGTTGAGGTCGCTGTCGGGGCCGTTGCCGTTGTCGGGAAACAGATTGTCGGACAGCGGCGTCTGCAGCTCCGTCGTGAAAGCGTCGTCCTGCGCCACCGGGGCAAAATTCGGCGGCACGCCGACGACCACCATGACCTCGTCCTGGCTGACTCCTCCGCTGCCGTCGTCGACGGTGACCGTCAAGGTGCGCAGGTTGGTCGGCGAACCGGCCGAATTGTCGTAGGTCAGCGAATTCAGCACCGCCTCGACATGGTCCTTGTCGCCGTCGAACACATCGAAGACGATCTCGAAGTCCTTGCCGTTGTCGCCATTGGTGGTTTCGTCGATGCGACCGATGCGCTCGCCGCCGAGAAAGACGAAGCGGGCGCCGGCGATGTCCTGGACGACCTTGATCTGGCCGGGCCCGTCGCCGACGCTGCGCAGCGAGACGCTGTCTTCCGCCAGCAGGCCGCCTACCCGGATCGACAGGATGTCGTTCTCGCTCAGACCGATGATGTTGAAGAACTGGCTGATGCGGAAGGTCTGATCGTCGTCGAGGACCTGCGGTCCGCCGGCGAAGGCGTTTGTCGGGAATACGATCAGCTGATCGAGCCCGATGATCGCCGGACCCTGGTTGTTGTAGACGAAGCCGGCATCCACCGTGTCGACGATCTGGCCGGCGGCGACCGAAAAGACGTCGGTGATGCCGGTGGCCGGATCGGGATCGGAGTCGTTCGTTCCGTCGCCGGCGTTCTGGATCGTGTGGTGCAGCCCCTCGGCGGCGTCCGGATGGGTGAATTGCAGCCGGTAGTCGTCGGGCACCAGGCTGTCGAATTCGTAGCGGCCGTTGACATCGGTCGTGGTGGACTGGCCGGTGGGCGTGCCGTCGGCGTTCAACAGATCGACAACAACGCCGCCGAGGCTGAACTCGAGCGCGTCGTCGGCATCGATGCCGTCGCGGTCGCGGTCGTACCAGACCGTGCCGCGGATAAAGCCGACGGCATCGTCGTCCAGAATGGTGAAGGTGTGGGTGCTGTTGGCTGCGTCGATTGTCGCCTCGCCCGACAACACGCGCGTCAGCTCGAGAACCAGTGTCTCGTTCGGTTCGACGTCGAGGTCGTCGAGAAAACGGAGCGTGCCGGTGAAGGCGTTGCGCGAGCCCGGATCGAAGGTCAGCACGCCGGTGAGGCTGTTGCCGGGCACCTCCACGTCGACGCCCGGATCGCCGTCGATGCCGACGGTTGCGGTTCCGGAGATGGTGTATTCGACGGTGATTTCCTCGGCCGACGCCTCGCTCAGCGATGCGCCGACGAGAAAGTTGCCGAGCAACTGTTCGATTCGGATCGTCTCTCCGGGAAACCGGATCATCGGGCCTGCCATGGCATTCGTCCCCCATGCAAAACGCGGGTTACCGGCCGAAACGGGCCGTCAGGCCGGACTTTCGCGAATTCTAGGAGGGTTCAGGCGATCGAAATACTGTAGGACTCTACAGGTGCCATGGCGTTCAGCCGTCCAAAGGAGCGTATTTCATGGTCCATTTCGATCATTAACCACATCGCTACAGTCTTTGGGAAGAAATTGGGCCAACAATCGAGGTTCCATGACCGGGACAACCGGTTTCGGCAATCAATCCGTTTGGGAGGATGCCATGCGCGATCTGCGCATATGCTTCGTCGGCGACAGCTACATCAACGGATCCGGAGACGAGGCGTGCCTCGGCTGGATCGGGCGACTGTGCCAACAACGGTTTACCCGGGATTTCCGGCTGACTTTCTACGATCTGGGCATTCGCGGCGCGACCACGGACGAGATCCGCGGCCGCTGGCAGCAGGAATGCCGGGCACGCTTTCCGGACGGCGCCGACAATCGCGTCGTGCTGCAGTTCGGCATCAACGACGTTGCCGAGATCGTCGGCAAGGGGCGGCGCGTCGAGGACGACGCCTCGGTCGCCAATGCGGAAGCGATCGTGCGCGGCGTCGCGGACCTCTACCCGGCGCTGTGGGTCGGCGTGCCGCCGGCCAATGTCGCCTGTTCGCCGATGCATCCGAGCGAAGGCATGGTGATCGACTTTTTGCAGGACACGGCCATCGCGCTCAACCGCCGCTACGCCGCCCTCGCCGCCGAGCTGGGCGTGCCCTATCTCGACATCCAGACGCCGCTGCTCGCCAATCCCGACTACATGCACAGCCTGACCCAGGGCGACCGGATGCATTGCGACGGATCCGGCTATGCGATGATGGCCGGCCTGGTCGATGGCTGGGATGCCTGGGCTGAGTGGTTCGAGGCGTGACGGGACTTCAGAGGCTGGCCTAAAGGCGACCCCTCATCACAAATTGGTGCTGGCAGAACCGATCAGCGCCCGGTGCCTTCAGCATGACCAGCGTCCCGTGATCAAGCGGCGTCTCGCTGGGGGAAGCCCCCGCGACGTCGGTAAATCCGTCTCGCGCCGTGTCGGCAATGGCGGCATACACGCCGCACTCCGTGTAGAGCGCCTCGATCGCCGTCCGGTTGGCGGCGAGGGTATCCCCGTCTTTCACGGCACGGATGAGATGGCGGTCGGCATAGTAGACCGGCACCATGCTGCGGTCGGGGATCGTGACGATGGAGCATTCGGGAACGCTGTCGCCGATCGACCTGGCAAAGGCGATCGTGCGGTCGTCGGCGCTGCGGTCGGCGCGCAGCCATTTCAGCTTGTCGAAGCCGCCGGCGGCCAGGGCAACCGCTACAGCGAGCAGGACGAGGCTGCGTTTGCGCTCCGGCGCCTCGAATTCTCTCCCGAAGCGCTGCGAGACTCGCGGCAACTCGTCGGCCAGCAAGCCGACGGCGACAGCGGCCGCCGGGACCAGTACCAGGATCTGGTAGTCGTGGATGCTCATGTGGTTGGGCAGGGCGACGGCCCACAGACCGTATATCGACAGGAAAGCGGCGATCGGCCTCAGCGTCGTTCGCCGCGGTCCGGCCAGAACCTTGCGCGCCAGGATCAGTGCGCCGGCGAGCGCCAGGAAGCCGAGGGGACCGAGCAGCGTCAGCCGTAGCAGGAAGACCTTGGGAAGATAGGTCCAGCCGAGCACGTCGGTCCGTTCGGCCTTTTCCTGCAGGAAGTGCGGCGAGGCGAGCAGCTGTGCGGCCGCGGAATCGTAGCCCGATGAGAGCCCGGAGCGCAGCAGCAGGCGCTCGAGAATGGCATCGCCGAAATAGGGCACCTGCAGGCCGTAGAGCACGAAGATGCCGGCGATGACGGCGGCGCCCACCGTTCCGTAGGCGATGCCGAGCACGGCGGACCGGCGGTCGCGGCCGATGAGGCCCATGAGGACCAGCGCAGGCGCCGCCAGGATCGCTTCCCAGGAGGAGAGGATTGCGAGCGCAAAGAAGAGGGCTCCGAGACAGGCCCAGCGCAACCGGGCGGGCTTGCCATCGGTGGCTTCGAGATAGGCGTAGAGACTTGCCAGCGTGAAGAACAGGGCGAGGTGCAGCTGGCTGCCCATCTGGCCGTAACGCATCAGCGCCGGCGCGGTCAGGAATGCGAGGCAGGCCAGGGCTGCGGCGAGATCGCTGCCGCGGCGGCGCACGATCGCGCAGATCAGCGCCGCGCTGGCGAAATTGAGGGCGAGCGCCAGCAGATGCTGGACGGTTTCCGATTCGCCGAAGATGCGGAAGACCACGCCGACCAGCATGCCGTAGAGCGGCGGCCAGTTGAGATAGACGTCGGGCGAGGCCGTCAGTGGTGCGTTGTTCTGGACCGGCACGAAGCCGAGCGTCGCGAAACCGTGCTCGGCGAAGCTGCGGCCGATGGTGGCGAAATGGGCGCTGACCCAGGCATGCGGATAGTTGTAGGTGTCGTGGACCAGGGTGGTGGCCAGCATGGCGCCGGCGACCAGTGCCGCGGCGATCCACACGACTGATACGAGCATGCGATACGTGCGGTCGGCCGGTGCCGCCAGTGCCTCGCTCGCTGGAACTTGCATGTCAGCCCCGCTTGCGGCGGCAGATCACCGTGTAGGAATCGAACAGGTTGAGCGGCACGGTCAGCCGGTCGAGGAATTTCGGCACCGGTGGGCGCAACCAGCGCGGCGCGTAGGCGAGCACCCTTTCGGCCAGATAGCTGGCGGGAAAATACCAGGTCGGGCGGCCGATCGTCTCGACCTCCAGCCCGGCCGCTTGAATCGCCTTCGTCAGCGTCGAGCGGTCGAAATAGCCGATATGGGCGATGCGGAAGTGCCACCAGCGCCAGCCCATCAGCCGCGCCGCCAGCGATTTGACGTCTGGGGTGACCAGCAGGCAGACGCCGTCGTCGGCGAGCACGTCAGCAATGTCGCGCAGCAGGCCGACGGGGTCCGGAACGTGTTCGATGACATCGACCAGGGTGACGCAATCGAACGGGCCGGGAAGATCCGGGTCCGGCAGCACGCCCAGCTTGACCGAAAGGCCGGCGGCAGCGGCGCGCTTCTGCAGGGCGACCGACGGTTCGATGCCCTGCGCGTCATAGCCGGCGCGCAGCGCCTCGTTGACGAGGATACCGCTGCCGGCACCGACATCGAGAAGCCGGCCGGCCGGCTTTGCGCGGGCGAGCTGCTTGACGAGCCGTCCGGCCTGCAGGGCGCGCTGATCGCGGGTGTCCTCGTAGCCGTCATCGTCCATGTCGGCGTAGAAATCCAACACGTCCGGCAGGTTGGGGCATTCGAGGAAGCCGCAATCGGCGCAGCGGTAGATGTCGGCCGTCGCGCCATAGTCCTTGTCGGTGATACGGAAGGCATCGGCGCCGAGGTCGTCGGGCAGGTTGCCCGCCTTGGCGAGCACGAGGTTCCGCGATCCGCAGATCCAGCAGGTCGGTTCGGCGTCGATCACGGGCGTTTCCAGTTCGGCCAGACTCATGCGCCGGCTCCATTGCCGTCGGGCGTCGGCCGCGCCGCGAAGGTGAAGGCGCGGTTGACCAGGAAATTGGCGATGAACACCAGCACGGTCACCGCGACCTGCGCCAGCAGATAGGGGATTGCCAGCACCAGGGTCGCAACGGCAAAGAGGACGGTGTTCAGAACCAGCCCGGCGAGCGTCGTCGCGACATAGCGTGCTGCGGCAACCCGGTGGTCGCTTTGCGAGCGGAACACGAACCGGTGCTGCAGCCAGTAATTGACGGGAATCGCGCAGAGGAAGCCCAGCGCCGAGGCCAGCACCTTGTCGACGCCGAAGCCGTAATGCAGGCCCCACAGCACCAGCAGGTGCACGCCGAGCGCCGATCCGCCGGCGATGCCGTAACGCAGGAACTGGGCCGCAGTGGTGCTCATATCGGTCATCGCGTCAGTGGAAGGACTGCACTTCGACCAGCGCGTTGAGCCAGGGAATGTCGACGAAGAACAGCGCCGTGAGCAGCAGCGTCAGCAGGCCGACATAACGGACGAAGCGGCGTTCGCGATAGAGTTTTTCCGGGCTCTGGGTGACCGAGCCCGGCTGCATGCCGATGCGGAAATACCAGACGAAGAGGGCCGCCACGAAAGGAAACGCGACGAGGAATTCGATGCGGTACTTGATCAGGAAGACGCCGAGGAACAGCGTCGTTGTCAGCGCGTAGAAGAAGGCCGACAGAAGCAGGCTCTGCTCGTCGTAGAACAGGAACGAGCGACGGTAGCGGCCGGCGCGCTGCGGGTCGTTGATGAAGCGGTATTCGGCATAGCGCTTGACGGCCATCAGATAGGCGCCGCCCATCCAGAAGGCGAGCAGGATCGACGAGGGCGGCAGCACGCTGCCGAGCACCGCCGACCAGCCGAGCAGGAAACGCAGCGGGTTGTTGACCGATTCCGACAGAACGTCGAGATAGACCCGGTCCTTGGTGCGCAGCGGCTTGACGTTGTAGGCGACGCCCATGGCCAAAAGGATGGCGGCGAACAGGGTGAACTGGATGCCGATGGTCCAGCCGAGCAACAGGCCGGCCGCCGCCAGGATCCCCCACTGCAGATAGACCTGGGGCGCGGCCACCGCGCCGGCGGCGGAGGGGCGGTGGCGCTTGACCGGATGATGCCGGTCGAATTCGGCGTCCAGCCATTCGTTGATGGTGTAGTTGGCCGAGGCGATCAGGCAGACGGCAAGAATGCCGACCACGAGGTTGACGGCCGCGGCCGACGTCGCGGATTCCGGGCTGACGGCCAAGGCCAGCGCCGCACCTGGCAGCATGAAGATGTTCTTGAACCAGTGATCCGGCCGTGCCAGCGCCATCTGGTTGCCGACAAAACCACGCCAGCCGCCGGCGGAGCCGCGCGGTGCGCCTTCGACGATGTCAGCCTGGGATTCGAGTGCCATTCGATCTTCCGTCCGCAAAACCTGTTCGGAATACCAGCTGAAGGTACGCGAAACCTCGTTAATTTGGTCTTACGGCGGGAAAGGCAAAACCCGCGCCCTTGGCGGCTCCAGAAACGATAGGCCGCCCGGGTTCAGTCTGGCAATATCGGTCCTGCCGGCAGTCAAACTCGCAGTGTTCGGTCGCGTTATGTCGCATAATGCGAGCGACGCTGAACCGGCGGAGGATTGATCGCATCGATGACTGGACGTGAGGTGATTGTACTCGGCGGAACCGGGTTCCTTGGAAGCCGGGTCGTTCGAAGGCTGCAGGAGCAGGGGCACACCGTGGGTGTCGGAACCCGGTTTCCCGAAAATGTCACTCGACTTTCTCGTGGCGCTCGCCCGGTCAAAACCGACCTTTCGGATCCCCACTCCCTGGGCCGGGCCCTCCGCGGCGCGGGCGCGGTGATCAATTGCATCGGGCTTTATGTCGAAACCCGCACCGAGACCTTTCGGAAAGTGCATGTGGACGCGGCGCGCAACATTGCGGAGGTCGTGAAGGCCGATGGGGACTGCAAACTGATCCACATATCCGGGATCGGCGCTTGTCGGAATTCCGGCTCGGCCTATGTCCGGGCCCGGGCCGAGGGAGAGGAGGCGGTGCGTGGTATCTGTCCGCAGGCAATCACCCTGCGTCCGAGTGTCATGTTCAGCCGCGACGGAGCCTTCTTCGGGGATCTCGACGTGATCCTCCGGCGGCTCCCCGTCGTACCGCTTTTCGGCGACGGCGGCACCCGGCTTCAGCCCGTCTGGGTCGGTGACGTCGCCGAAGCCGTCTGCCGCATCGTCGATCGCAACGAAGCTGCCGGCGCGGTGTTCGAGCTCGGCGGGCCCGAGGTGTTTGAATACTGCGAGATATTGAAAAGGCTCGCGGCCCGCTCAGGTCGGCGCCGGCTGTTCCTGCCGGTGCCCTTCATGGTCTGGCAAGCCCTTGCGGCTCTGGCAGATCAACTGCCGAAACCGCCGCTGACATCAGGGCAGGTCGCCCTGATGCGGAAGGACAACGTCGTCGGCGACGACGTCGCGACGTTCGCCGACCTGTCGATCGTGCCGCACTCCGCCACCGAAATGAAGCTGGTCTGACCAGAGTGGCGAGTTGCCTTCACATATCGACGCAATTGCGATGCGGCGCACTTCACCTATCCGCGCGAGTGGTCAGAAGTGAAAATAGGGGTCGAGAACGCGGACCTCGGTGATGCTGTCGATCGGCAGTCCGTTGTTGCCGGCCGTCTGGCGAATGGCCTCCGGTGACGGCGCATCGTAGATGCAGTAGGTGTGCTTCTTGTCCGGCGTGACATAGGAATGGATCCATGTGACGCCACTTTCGGCGTTGTTGGCGATCACGGTCTTGTCGATGTCCGAGCCTTCCGGATTCGGCGCCAGTCCGAGACCATCCGGAAATGTTCTTTCGACAAGATATCTGGCCATCAGACGAGTCCTCCTTGGATTAGAGCGCTTTGTTGTTAGGAGGCTCATTTGACCGCTCGGCCCCGAAGGGGTGGGGAAAATCGGCCCATCGGCTGCGTTGCGACGCTTGCCCGATGAACCACATCGCGCTGCGCGACGCGCCTTGCCGAGTGAACCGATTTTCCGACATCAAATGAGCCTCCCTAACAACAAAGCGCTCTGGTTGGTTTCGGCACATCGATCCAAGCAGGATTTCGGTGCCAGCCGCATCGGTGGCCGATCCCTATTTTGGCGCCGAACCCTCCCTATTTTGCGGAACCAGTCCTTCCCTGACCGCGAGGTCGGCCGCTTCGACGCGCGACGACACGCCGAACTTGCCAAGAATGGAGGAGACGTGATGGTCCACGGTTTTGGCGGATATGAAAAGAGCGTCGGCGATTTGGGCGTTGCTGAATCCGCGGATCAGATAGCCGAGTGTCGTCAACTCCCGTGCGGTCAGGCCGAACGCATTCTGACGGGTGCTCTTGCGCGGACCCCTCGGGATGCGCCGGCGACCCACCTTCCGCATCTGGCGGCGCAAGGCTGCCGCCGCAGGAGCGGCTCCGAGGGTGTCGAACATCGCCAGTGCGCGCAATTGCGCATCGTCATCGCCGTGGGCGAGCGACCTCGCTTCCTCGTAGGGACAGCCGCGCTGTTGCCAGGCCTCGGCCGCCGCCTCCCAGTTTTCGGCGATCTGAAGCGCATAGGGTTGGGCAACCCAGGGGTGGCTCGGAGGCGTCTCGCCGGCCTGCAGCAGCCAATACTGGAACTCGCCCGTGTGCCACGCATGTTTTCGCTGAACCGCCATCTCGAAGCCGGCGTTTGCCTCGGCCGCCACCGCTTCGAGATCGCCGGAAAACCAGGCCCGCTCGGCGCGCGCCGCGTGAACCGGGGCCAGTCTTTGCAACGTGCCGGTGCCAAGGGAAAGCGCCAGCGCCTCGTCGAGGACATCGGAGGCACCCGGATCGCCGCGCCGCACGCGAACGCGTCCGAGTGCGACAAGGGCCATGATCCGGCTGACCGTCGAGACGTTCGGCTGTGCGATCAACTCCGCCGAAATTTCGGCAGCCTTGTCCCACCGGCCCTGGAACAGATAGGTCATCGCCAGCCAGGCCGACAGGTAATGTCCCGAGTGGTCGAGGTCGTTCTCTTTCGTGAAAGACAGGCCTTCCAGCAGTTCTTCTTCCGCCTCGGCGAAGTGATATTGCTCGCCATAGGCCGATCCGGCGTTCGCATGCGCCAGGGCCACGATTTCGTCCAATCCCCCGGCCCGGGCGATATCCAGGCTGCGGTCCAGGCGCGGCCGGCCTTCGGCGTCGTCGAAGACCAGCATGGCCGCCCCCACGACCATCTCGGATGCGGCCAGGATCCTGTCGTTGCCGAATTTCGAAGCGAGCTCGATGGCTTTCTGTCCGATCCTGGCCGCCTGCTCCAGGTCGCGATCGAGCATGTGCAGATGCGCCTTCACCCGATACGCCTCGGCCAGTTCCAGGGACGGACCAAGCGGCTCCAGCAACGCTACCGCCTCGCCGACGGCAGCGTCGGCGGCTGCATTTTCACCGTTTCTTACCAGAGGCCAAGCCAGGGCAGCCAGGGTTTCACCATGACGCAGACGCTCACCGACAGCGGACCAGAGTTCAATGGCATCCCGGTAGGCTTCGACCGATTCCGCCAGCCGGTCGACAACCGCACACTCCGAAGCGAACGCTGAAAGAAAACGGGTGCGTTCGGCGGGCGGCCGGTCCTCCGAAAAGCGCAGAACACTTGCATAATGAGCGGCGGCTTCGCGATGCGAACCTGCGACGGCGGCGGCTTGTCCCGCCCTGGCGCCGTAGGCAATGACATCATCTGCCGAAAACGCACCCTCTGCGTAGTGTGCCAGGCGCGCAAACCTGCCTCGCTCCGCGAATCCTTGCTTCAGCGCCGCTGCCAGAACTTCTCGGTACAGTGCTCTTCGGCGCAAGGGTTCAATTCTCTCCAGCACCGCATTTCTTGCCAGTTCGTGGCGAAATGCGATGCCCGCTCCGGTATCTTGAAGGATGCCGAGGCCAAGACACTCTACCAACCCTTCCTGCACATCGTCGGAGAACTCCTCCAGCAGCGAGTACTCGACCCGGGCGCCGATGATGGCCGCTCTGTCCAGCACCGCGTTCCCTGCACTGCTCAATCGAGCGGCCCGGCCCAGCACCGCGTCGCGCACGGATTGCGGCAGGTTCGTCTCGGGATTGGCAATCACCTCGGACACGAAAAACGGATTTCCACTGGTCTTGTCGAACAGGGAATCCACGTCGGCGATCCGCCCGTCGGCCAAGGTCGCGACGGCGTCCCTGCTCAGCCGTGCGAGCCCGATGCGCTGGACGCTACGTTCGGTTGCGAGATTCCCCAGCAGCAGCCGAAGTGGCTCGTGAGCCTCCACCTCGTCATCGCGGAAAGTCACGATCAGGAGAATTCGTGCCGAGCCGAGCCTTCGAGCGAGGTACTTCACCATATCGAGTGTCGCACCATCGGCCCAATGCAGGTCCTCGATCACGAATACGGTCGGGTCCGACAGGTTCTCGAGCGTGTCGAGCACGCAAGCGAAAATGGCGGTGGTCCTGGTCTCGTCCTTGAGCAGGCGGGGCAATTCTCCCCCCAATAGCCCTGCGACGTCGTGCAGCGGCCCCAGGGCGGACGGCGTCAGGAGTGGATCGCAATACCCCCGCAGGACGTTCACCGCATCCCCTTGCCGCTGCGCAAAATGCTCGACGAGCGACGTCTTGCCGATTCCGGCCTCTCCGAAAACCAGCGCAATGCCGCCGACGCCTGTTTTCGCCCGCTCAAAGGCTTGTTCGAGCTCGGCAAGATCGTCCTGACGCTCCAGGAGGTCTGTCTGGTTCATGTGGCGCCTTCCGCCAGCGGATCATAACGCTGCGGCAGGAGTGCTGAAAGCCGCGATTGAACGAGTGTCGTTCGTGGTGCGTTAGACGGAGTCACGAAACCGCGTTAGGCCCCTTTGTCCGAACCTCCCGACCCCAGACGCAAAACCAGCGGCACGATCGCCACGACGAGCAGTGCCGCGGCGAAAAACGGGGCGCCGGGGAGATAAAGGCCGTCGGCGTTGACGAAACGCTCGAAGACGCCGGTCAGGATCAGCGGGGCGACGACGGCCGATACCGACGACAGCGAAGCGATCACGCCCTGGACCAGGCCCTGCTGGTCTTCGCCGACCCGATTGGCGGCGAAGGCGGTCATCAGCGGCGGGGCCATGTCCGACAGGGCGGCGATGGGCAGGAAGATGACCACGGCCCAGACTGCGCTGGTGGCGCCGAAGCCCAGCATGCCGATCACGCCGGCTGCTATCGCTATCAGCAAGGTTCGGTAATCGCCCCAGCGTCTGGTCATTTGCGGCAGCAGCCCGGCCTGGACGGCGGCGATCAGGAGGCCGTAGGCCGACAGGGTCAGCCCGATGGTGAAGCCGTCCCAGCCGAACACTTCGCGGCCCCAGAAGGCCCAGAGCGTCGGATAGACCATGTTGGCGAATTCAAAGACGAAGATGCAGACAAGCGGGATCGCCAATCCGGGGACGACGAAGGCCCGCATGATGCTGCCGAAAGGGTTCAGGTCGCGTTTGCCGAAGGGCCTGCGGTTTTCGGGTTTGAGCGATTCCGGCAGGACGAAGAGGCCGAAAGCCACGTTGAGCGCGGAAAGGACGGCGGCGATCCAGAACGGCGCCGTGATGTGCCAGCTCGACGCGACACCGCCCAGGGCCGGCCCGAGGACGAAGCCGATGCCGAAGGCGGCCCCGATCATGCCGAAACTCGCGCCGCGCTCTTCGGGCTCGGCGATGTCGGCGATATAGGCGGTCGCCGTGATGTAGGTGGCGCCCGCCATTCCCGCCAGGACGCGGCCGACAAGCAGCACCCAATAGGTTTCCGCCATGGCCATGATGACGTAGTCGATCGTCAGTGTCGCCAACGCTGCGATCAGGACCGGCCGGCGCCCGTAGGCATCCGACAGGCTTCCCACGATGGGGCCGCACAAAAACATGGCCGCCGCATAGGCCGACATCATGATCCCGCCCCAGAACGCCCCGGCAGCCGTCGAGCCCGCGCCGACGCGGTCCATCAGGTCGGGCATGATCGGGAACACGATGCCGACACCGATGGCGTCGATCATCAGGGTGGCCAGAATGAAGAGGAAGGGACCGGTGAGCTTCATGCCGCCACATGAAACGGAATGGCCCAGCCAAGCAAGCCGCAATTCGACGAGCGGTGTTTGTTCTTGAAAAAGGTGCCTTTGTCGGTGAGTACCGTCTCTGCCTTGAGGCGAGTATCGGACGCGTCAGCGTTCAGAACGCAACGCGTTTCGTTTGCCTCGATCGAGATCCGTTGCGGGGTGCCGCGATCGCGAGCATCGGATCCGTCGTTGCCGTGAAAAAAGAATTCAATTGAAATGTTATACAATTACATGTAGTCGGTTTGCGCATCCTTTCTCCTACCGTATCCGGAGCCCACCGTGTCGAACCTGAACATGAGACTCGCATTAACCGCATTTCTGGGCCTCGGCGCCGTTGCTTTAACCGCATCCATCGCTCCTCAAGTCGCCAATGCCGCCGAAAAGACCATGCGCATCGCAGTCCCGTTCGGTCCCAAGAGCAGTGTGCCGGACCCCAGGGCCCGGCAAAACGGTTGGCTCAGCAACCGCGCCGGGGTGTCCGAAACCCTGATCGGGCTCGGCTACGATATGACCATGCAGCCGCGCCTTGCCGAGAGCTTCGAAAACGTGTCTCCGACCGAGTGGAAACTGACACTTCGCAAGGACGTGAAATTCCATGACGGGAGCGCGATGACCGCACAAGACGTCAAAGCGTCATTCGAGAAATTCGATATCGAAGGGCATGCGGGTCACAATCCAAGACTGTCCAGATTGCTCGGCATCGAGAGCATCATGGTCGAAGACGATCACACTTTGGTCTTCAAAACCAAGTCTCCGAATTCGGCATTCCTGTGGTCGTTGACCGAACCGTCTGCGGCTGTTTTGAAGGAAGGCACGGATAACCTGCCGCTGATCGGCACCGGTCCGTTCGTGTTTGTGAAAGCCGAAACGGACAAGACTTACCAGACACGCAAGTTTGCAGACTACTGGGGCGGCGAGCCGAAGCTGGATCATATCGTCATGGATGCGCTGTCAGACCCGTCCGTTGCGGCGCTGGCTTTGCAGGCTGGCGATGTCGATCTCGTGACCAACTATCCGGAGCCGGACTACGCTGCCTTGAGAGAAAAGGGAGAGGGCCAGCTTTTCGCCAATCCGACGACGCGCCTGTTCTTCTTCCAGGTGCGGACGGCCGACGGTCCTTTGGCCAACGATGCGTTGCGGACCGCCGTATCTCTCGGCCTTGACCGCGAGACCATCGTTGCCGCGTCCCTCAACGGTGTGGGCGGCGAGGTTGCAAACAGCCTGTTTCCGGCCTCCATGGCGTCCTGGGCGAATGCCGGTCTGACGCTTGATTACGATCCGCAAAAAGCCAAGGCGCTGTTGGATGAAGCCGGCATCAAGGATACCAACGGCGACGGCAACCGGGAACTGGACGGCGAGGAAATTTCCCTAAAGATCCGTTCCTATGAGGGCCGGGCCGCTCTGCGTCCGACCCTGGAGATCACGCAGGCACTGCTGCAGCAGATCGGGATCGGTTCGGAAATTTCCATGGCTGAATATGATGCCAACAACGAAGCCCTGAAGGCTGGTGAAATCCATATGCACCTTCAGGCCTGGGGGACCGCGCCGCAGGGTGATCCGGACTATTTCCCGAGCACGCTGGTCGAATCCGGCGTTGGCTATAACTTCTCCGGTTATTCCAACCCTGAACTGGACGATCTTTTGAAAAAGGGCCGCGGAAGTTTCGATGATGACGTCCGGAAGGCGCACTACGATCGCATCCAGGAAATCATCAACGATGAGCTGCCGCTCATTCCGGTCTTCCACAAGACGCAGGTTTCCGTCGGCAACGGCAATGTGGAGGGATTCAAAATCCACCCGGCGGAAACCTATCTTGTGACCCCGGATCTGACACTTGCAGAGTGATGCAAACCATCTGCTGAGCCTTGATAGCCTGTCGGCCAATATCGGTCGGCAGGCGATCCTTTGTGACATCAGCCTGACCATTCGGCATGGCGAGTGTCTCGCCGTCGTCGGCGGTTCCGGTGCCGGCAAGTCGACACTCTTGCGTTGCCTGATGGGGCTGACACGCCCGGCCAGGCCGGTTGCCGGTCGGTTGATGTTCAACGGGCGAACGTTCGATTATGCGGACTCGCGGAAGACGCTGAAGCTAAAGGGCATGGGCTATGTCCCACAGAATCCGGACCAGGGGTTCGATCCGCTGAAACGCCTCAAATGGCAGTGGCTCCAGGCCGCTCGCGTGGTCACGGGGCACGCGGATTTTTCCGAAGCACATCGAAAGCTCCTGGCGGACCTCGGTCTCAAGCCCTTTGGCAATCGTTTTCCCCATGAGTGGAGCCGGGGAATGCAGCAACGACTTCTGTTGGCGATGGTTCTCATGGGCGAACCGCAACTGTTGATCCTCGACGAACCGACGTCCGCGCTCGATCCCCTGATCGCCGCCCAGGTGCTCCGCGCGGTGATGAAATACGCACAGGCGCAGGGCGTCGCCGTTTTGATCGTAACTCATGATCTGGCCCTCGCGGCACGCTACGCGGATCGAACGGCCATCATAAATGCCGGACGCATTGTCGAATTCGGCGAGACTTCGGACCTTTTGACACGGCCGCGGTCCGACTATGGCCAGTTGCTCGCCGCCAACCGGGATTGGATGGCGATTGCCGACGGACGATCGTCCGGTCCGATTGCCGCAGAATAGACTTTCATGCTCTCGGTTGACCGTCTCAGCATTGCCATCGATGGTCATTTCATCCTGGACGATGTTTCCTTTTCCCTCCAAATGGGCAAAACGCTCTGCATTTCCGGTGAAAGCGGATCTGGCAAGAGCAGCTTGCTCAAAGCTCTCAACGGCCTGATGCCGGCGCGTTTCGAACAGTTGACCTTTCGCCCCCAAACCGGTTCCGCCATCCTGCAGAAAGGCCGATGGCTTGGTGGTCCCGGGTTGAGCGGCAGCCGTTGGGTGATGCAGGATCCCATCGCCGCCCTGAACCCGAAACTGCCGCTGGGTGTCTCCATTGGCGAAAGCGTCTTTTCGAAAAACATGTCGCGGGCAGAGCATGACGATGCCGTTGCGGCGGCTCTTGTCGATGTCGAGTTGCCGCGCGAATTGGCAATGCGGAAACCATCCGAAGTTTCGATGGGACAAGCGCAACGGGCCTGTCTTGCCCGTGCCCTGATCGCGCGTCCGGAGCTCATATTCTTCGATGAGCCGCTGAGCGCGCTGGACGCAATCGTTCAGAAACAGATCGCCGCAACCATGAAGCGGATCCAGCAGCGATATGGCATCACCTTTGTGATCGTGACGCACGATCTCGGATTTGCCGCGGCATTTGCCGATCAAATGCTGGTGCTTTGTAACGGCAAGGTCGAAGCCTATCAGCCGGCCAGTTCGTTTTTCCAGAACCCGACAAGCCGCTACTGCCGGGATCTCATTCAGGCAGCCAGGGATTTGGGAAGCTTGCAACGGACAAGTGCGAGCGGGGATACGCCGGGCGAGGTTCATTCATGACCGGCACATCTCACTTGGCGCGGATTCTCGCATCTCTCGGGAGAAAGCTGTCTGCCCTGATCGGCGTTCTGTTCGGTGTGAGCCTGATCACCTTCACGATGAACTTTTTTGCACCGGGAGACAAAGCCGCGGCAATCGCGCATGCCCGCTATCCGGATGCGCAAGGGTTCCCTCCGGAGATCCTGGAGGGCATACGGCAAGAGTTTTCGCTGAATGAGCCCTTTCTTGTTCAGTTCTTCCAATGGCTTTGGCGTTTCGTGCGGGGAGATTTCGGCAGCTCCTTCGCATCCAACACTCCGGTTTGGGACATCTTTCTCGCCAACATTTCCGAGACCTTGTCGCTGACGGCGGCTGCGCTGCTGATTGGCCTGATCGCCGCCTTTTGCCTCAGCGCCGTCTCGGTTTGGCGGCCCGGCAGCCTGTTTGACCGGTTTGCGGTCGCGCTTGCCTCGATCGGCGCCGCCATGCCCAATTACTGGCTCGGACTTCTGCTGATCCTGTTTTTCGCCGCCTATCTCAACTGGCTGCCGTCCTACGGAACCGGCACATTGGTCCATCTGGTGCTGCCGGCGCTGACACTGGCCTTTTGGATCACGGCGTCGCAAACCCGGCTTCTGCGAACCTTTTTCCTGGAAGCGAAATCGGCACCCTATATCGAGACACTCAGGCTGCGCGGCGTGAGCGAAGGGGAGATTTTCCGGCGGCACATCCTGCGTCACGCCTTCGTTCCCGCGCTGACCATGATCGGGCTCGATGTAGCCAGTTTGCTGGAAGGCACCATCATCGTGGAGCTGACATTCGCGCGCGGTGGCATCGGCTCGCTGTTGGCGGGAGCGGTGCTCTCGCGGGACTATCCGCTGATCCTGTTCCTGGTGATGTTCTTTGCGTTCGTTTACGTCCTGATCAACTCGCTGATCGAATTGCTGCAAGATGCGCTTGACCCCAGGTCGTCGCTCTTGTCCCACCGCAACACCGCTATCGCCGACGAGGCCCGGTCATGACAGCGGCGAGTTATCCGGATGGTGCCGAGGAAACAAACCTCAGGCGGGAGCTGCACGGCAGGAGCTTCCAGCGCTTCCTCATCCGTCTCGGAGCCGGTCTGCTCGTGCTGGTCCTGCTTGCCGGTGCCGGATATGCTTTCTCTCCCTATGGGCCCAACACCCCGGATTTCCTCAATCGGCTTTCGCCGCCTTCCGCGGAGCATTGGTTCGGGACAGATCAGCTCGGCCGGGATGTCGCGACCCGGCTCCTCTACGGGGGCATCTCGTCTATCGGTCTGGCGTTTCTGATCACTTTGGCTGGAGCGATCATCGGCACCGTCGTGGGGCTTGCGGCCGGACATTTCGGGCGACTTGCCGATACGACACTGATGCGGGTCACCGACAGTTTTTTTGCCTTTCCGGAACTGGTTGCCGCTGTCACCATCGCCGGCGTCCTCGGACCGAACACGACCAACATGGTGTTGGCGCTCATTCTCGTCGGCTGGATGAAGTTTGCGCGACTCGTTCGCAGCCTGAGTGTTGAACTGTCGCACCGGGATTTCATCACCCAGGCCAAGCTGAACGGTTTGCCCTCCTGGCGTATTCTATGGCGGCACATCCTGCCGAATATCGGACCCAGCCTGCTGGTGCTTTGGACCAACGCATGGTCGAGAAGCATCTTGGCGATTTCCGGTTTGAGTTTTCTGGGCTTTGGCGTGCAGCCGCCGAATGCGGAATGGGGCGCCATGCTGCTCGACGGCAAGGCCTATATGCAAACGGCGCCGTACCTCATGATTTTTCCGGGCCTGGCGATCCTTGTCACCGTCTTGGCCATCAACCTCACCGGTGACCGGCTTCGCGATCTCATCGGTGCCAACGGCGCGGCTTCGGATTGACCATGTCAACGGATTTCAAGGGCATCAGCCTGCGCGTTGGCGCCACATTTTTCTTCACGCTGATGGTGCTGTTCGTCAAATGGCTGTCCGACGAGACCCCCGTCGGTCAGGTCGTGTTTTTCCGAAGCGCCTTTGCCCTGGTGCCATTGGTCCTGTTCCTGATGTGGACCCGGGAGTTTCCCTCTGGCCTCGCCACCAAACGGCCGGGCGGACATGTCGCCCGATGCGTTCTGGGATGTCTTGCCATGTTCGCAAGCTTTGCAAGCCTGAAATATCTGCCGCTCTCCCATGCCTCGATCATCGGCTACATGGCCCCCGTTCTGGCGGTGGTTCTGGCTGCAATGCTGCTAAATGAGGCTGTCAGCGGCGCGCGTTGGTTTGGGGTTCTGTTCGGGTTTTTGGGCATGTTGGTGCTGGTCCTGCCGACAGCTTCGGGCGCCGATATGGATACCGCCTATCTGACGGGGGTTGGCCTTGCCCTGGCCATGGCCATCCTGACTGCCGGCGCAAAGATCCAGATCCGCAGTCTCGCCCTGACTGAAAATGCCGGTGCCATCGCCTTTTACTTTGCGCTTACCTGCACATTGGCGGGGTTGGCGACATTACCGTTCGACTGGGCTTCGCCGAGCTGGCAGAATCTGGGTCTGCTGATCTGCACCGGATTTGCCGGAGGGATCGCCCATATCTTCATGACGTTGAGCTATCAGTACAGCGAAGTCTCGAAATTGGCCGCCTTCGAGTATCTGTCGCTGGTGTTCGCGGTTATCGCCGACGCCGTCTTCTTCGACATTCTACCCGACCTCGCCTTCTACGCTGCCGCCGCGTGCATCATCTGTGCAACAGCGGTTGTGGCCTTGAGAGATCGGACACCCAAGGCGCAGGCCGCTCTTCGCTGAATTGGGCGATCCTGTGCGGGATTGCTGGCGGACGGGGATTGGTCGGCAGATTTATTCGATCGGTGCCGTTCAAAGCAGCCCTGGCCGGCTCGCAACCGAGCCGGCCAGGTATTCAAGCGCCGTCAGGCGGCGAGGTCGCGCAGCACCGTTTGCAGGATGCCGCCATTGTTGACGTAGTCGAGCTCGTCCATGGTGTCGATGCGGCAGATGATCGGAACTTCCTTCACCGTGCCGTCGCCATAGGTCACGACCGCCGTCTTTGTTTCGCGCGGCTGGATGTCGTGCAGGCCCTCGATGGTAACCAGTTCGTCGCCCTTCAGGTTGAGGCTTTCCCAGGTGGTGCCTTTCTCCAGAATGAACGGGATGACGCCCATGCCGACCAGGTTGGAGCGGTGGATGCGCTCGAAGGACTGGGCGATGACGGCGCGCACGCCGAGCAGGTTAGTGCCCTTGGCGGCCCAGTCGCGCGACGAACCGTTGCCGTATTCGACGCCGGCGAAGATGACCAGCGGCACGCCTTCCTGCTTGTAGAGCATGGCGGCGTCGAAGATCGACATCTCCTCCTTCGACGGATAGTGGATCGTGTAGCCGCCTTCCTTGCCGTTCGGCCCCAGCATGTGGTTGCGGATGCGGATGTTGCCGAAGGTGCCGCGC
This sequence comes from Rhizobiaceae bacterium, assembly GCA_963921345.3. GTDB lineage: Bacteria > Pseudomonadota > Alphaproteobacteria > Rhizobiales > Rhizobiaceae > Hoeflea_A. The sequence continues at coordinate 625,968 of CAWUFE020000001.1, forward strand.
ATCATCACTTCGTGATTGCCGCGCCGCGTGCCGAACTGGTTGAAGTCGGCGACCTTGACGTCATGGTCCATCAGATAGGCGCCGGCCGGCGACTGGGCCTTGATGGAACCGGCGGGCGAGATGTGGTCGGTGGTGATCTTGTCGCCGAACAGACCGAGCACCCGGGCGCCTTTGATGTCGGTGATGCCCTGCGGCGTCTTGCCCATGCCGGTGAAGTAGGGCGGGTTCTGGACGTAGGTCGATTCCGGATCCCAGGCATAGGTCTGGCCGGCCGGGGCCTGCACCTGCTGCCAGTTCTCGTCACCCTTGAAGACGTCGGCATATTTCGATTCGAACAGCTCGCGGGTGACGTTCTCGACGATGAACTTCTGGATTTCCTGCGAGGACGGCCAGATGTCCCTGAGGAACACCGGTTTGCCGTCCCGGTCCTCGCCGATCGGCTCGGTGGTCAGGTCCTTTGTCACCGTGCCGGCCAGCGCATAGGCAACAACCAGCGGCGGCGAAGCCAGGTAGTTGGCCTGCACGTCGGGGGAAATGCGACCCTCGAAATTGCGGTTGCCGGACAGCACGCCGGCGGCGATCAGGCCCTTGTCGTTGATGGTCTTGGAGACCGGGCCCGGAAGCGGGCCGGAATTGCCGATGCAGGTGGTGCAGCCGAAGCCGACCAGGTTGAAGCCGAGCTTGTCGAGATCTTCCTGCAGACCGGAGCGCTTGAGATATTCAGCGACGACCTGGGATCCCGGCGCCAGCGAGGTTTTCACCCAGGGCTTGGTCTTCAGGCCCTTGGCCAGGGCGTTGCGGGCGAGCAGCCCGGCGCCGATCAGCACCGACGGGTTCGACGTGTTGGTGCACGACGTGATGGCGGCGATCGCCACGTCGCCGTGACCGAGGTCGTAATCCTCGCCTTCGACGGCGTAACGGGCGTCGGCGCCGGCGGTCTTGTCGTATTCCTCGGCCAGCGACTTGGCGAAGCCCGCGGCGATGCCTTCCAGCGGAATGCGGCCCTCGGGACGCTTCGGGCCGGCCATTGACGGCACCACGTCGCCGAGATCGAGCTCCAGCGTGTCGGTGAAGACCGGGTCGGCGGAGCCTTCCTCGCGCCACATGCCCTGGTCGCGGCAATAGGCTTCGACCAGCGCGATGCGGTTTTCCTCGCGGCCGGTCTGCTCGAGATACTTGATCGTCTCGCCGTCGACCGGGAAGAAGCCGCAGGTAGCCCCGTATTCCGGTGCCATGTTGCCGATCGTGGCGCGGTCGGCCAGCGTCATGTTTTCAAGGCCGGGGCCGAAGAACTCGACGAATTTGGCGACGACGCCCTTCTGGCGCAGCATCTGCACGACGGTCAATACGATGTCGGTGGCGGTGACGCCTTCCTTCGGCTTGCCGGTCAGGCGGAAGCCGATGACTTCCGGCAGCAGCATGGAGATCGGCTGCCCGAGCATGGCGGCTTCGGCCTCGATGCCGCCGACGCCCCAGCCGAGCACGCCGAGGCCGTTGATCATGGTCGTGTGCGAATCGGTGCCGACGCAGGTGTCCGGATAGGCGACCGTGGCGCCGTCGACGTCCTTCGTCCAGACGGCCTGGCCGAGATATTCCAGATTGACCTGGTGGCAGATGCCGGTACCGGGCGGCACGACTCGGAAATTGTCGAAAGCCTGCTGGCCCCATTTCAGGAAGCGGTAGCGCTCGCCGTTGCGCTCATATTCCAGTTCGACGTTGCGAGCGAAAGCCTGCTCGGTGCCGAACTCGTCGACGATTACCGAATGGTCGATGACCAGGTCGACCGGCACCAGCGGGTTGATCTTCTGCGGGTCGCCGCCGAGATGCTGCATGGCGTCGCGCATCGCTGCCAGGTCGACCACCGCCGGAACGCCGGTGAAGTCCTGCATCAGCACGCGGGCCGGCCGGTAGGCGATCTCCTTGCCGGCGGTGCCCTTGTCGTTCAGCCACTCGGCGACGGCCTGGATGTCGTCCTTGGTCACCGAACGGCCGTCCTCGTTGCGCAGCAGGTTTTCCAGCAGTACCTTCATGGAAAAGGGCAGGGCCGCGATGCCGTCGAGGCCGTTCTTCTCGGCCTCCGTCAGGCTGAAATAGGTGTATTCCGCATCGCCCACTTGCAGGGTCTTGCGGCAGTTGAAGCTGTCGAGTGAAGTCGTCACAGGCGCTCTCATCTACGTTGTTCACCGAAACTGTCGGACGAACGCCTATGCCGTGCTGAGACACGAGAAAGCCTGCGGGTGCGGCCATTTCCGCTGTCCGCCCGTGGAGAGCCAACCGCGCGGATTGACCGGATTCCATGTTCGGCGCAAATATGGTGTTCACGCCGACCGCTGGCGTGGTTGCAGGCCTTATAGATAATTATCTAGAACGGTTCCAGACAAACTTCGGTCGTAATTGGTGTTTTTTTCGAAAGTGCCGCGCGCATGACCGAAAAGCCGGGTCAGGAGATCGTTCGCCCATGCGGCTGATTGCCGAAAATGTCAGCGTTGCGCGCGGCGATCATGTGTTCTTTTCCGGCATTTCGTTTGTCCTTCCGGCCGGCGAGGCGCTGGTCGTCTCCGGCCCCAACGGCGTCGGCAAGTCGACGCTGCTGCGCGTTCTGGCCGGTCTTTTGCCGGATTCGGAGGGCCGGGTGACGCTGGAAGGCGGCGCTTACGAGCGGGTCGCCGAAGCCAGCCACTATCTCGGTCACCGCAACGGCATGAAGCAGGCGCTGAGCGTCGGCGAGAACCTCGCCTTCTGGCAGAGTTTCATGCGCAGCGAAGACGGTCGCGCCGCGGTGCCCGACATCGCCGCCGCTACCGAGGCGGTCGGGCTTGCGGGGCTCGAGCACCTGCCCTTCGGCTATCTGTCGGCCGGCCAGCAGCGGCGCATGGCCATGGCCCGGCTGCTTCTGTCCTGGCGGCCGGTTTGGATCCTCGACGAACCGACGGCGGCGCTCGATGCCGGCTCGGTCGATCTCTTCGCCGGCTTGGTTTCGCGGCATCTCGACGATGGCGGCCTGGTGATCGCCGCGACCCATCAGCCGCTCGGCTTCAAGGATCCGCGAAGCCTGGTGCTGCGGCCGAACGCCGAAGCGGCTTTCTCCGAAGCCGCCGGGGCCAGTCACTGATGGGCGCGCTGTTCGTCCGCGACGCACGGCTGGCGATGCGCGCCGGCGGCGGGGCACTGATCGGCGTGCTGTTCTTTCTCGCCGTCGTCGCCGTCGTGCCGTTCGGCGTCGGTCCCGATCTCAACCTGCTGGCCCGCATCGGGCCGGCGATCCTGTGGATCGGCGCGCTGCTCGCCGCGCTGCTCGGCCTCGACCGGCTGTTTCAGGCGGATCGCGACGACGGTTCGCTCGACGTCATGCTGATGCAGGAGACGCCGCTGTTCCTGACAGTGCTGGTCAAATGCGCCGCCCACTGGACGGCGACCAGCGTGCCGCTGATCGTTGTGTCGCCGCTGCTCGGCCTGTTCATGAACATCGAAGGCGTCGCCATGGCGGCCGTGGCGGCGACGCTCTTTGTCGGCACCCCCGCCATCACTTTCATCGGCGCAGTCGGCGCCGCCGTCTCGGTGTCGCTGCCGCGCGGCGGCCTGCTGGTCTCGGTGCTGGTGCTGCCGCTGTCGATCCCCGTGCTGATCTTCGGCGTCAGCGCCGTCGCCGGCGCCGTCGAAGACCCGGCTCCCTTCCTGCCGCCTTTCCTGATCCTGTGCGCCCTGACCCTGTTCTTCTCGGTGCTCGGGCCGCTCGCTGCCAGCGCCGCGCTGCGGGCGTCGACGGACTAAGAGGGATCGGGACAGACCCGGCGCACCAAATCCTCGATCCAACTATCGTCGATCTCGGCATAGGGGATGAGCATCCGGTAGTAGAAGGCTCCGAACAGCAGGTCGAGCAGGGTATCGCCCTCCTGGCGGGAGAGGCCGGCGGCCTGGATGGCCTTGTGTCCCTCCTCGCGGCGCGGCCGGATCCAGTTCTCCCAGAAGGCATTTGCGAGATCGGGATCCGACTGGGCCGCGCCGATGAGATGGCGCAGTAAATCGCGGCGCGGCGGGTCGAGCGCGCGAGCGAGGTCGCCGAGAGCGTTTTTGAGGGTGTCGCTCAGGGTTTCGCCCTCGCGATAGGCGATGAGCGGCTGGATATCGCTCAGGAAGGCATCCATCACAACGGCCGCGGCATTCGGCCAGCGCCGGTAGATCGTTGTCTTGGCAACGCCCGATGCGACCGCGATTCCTTCCACGGTAACCCGTTCGGGCCCGAGTTCGCGGGCAAGGCGCAACGCGGTTGCCTGGACCGCTCCCGTTGCAGCGTTGCTCCTCTTGCGTCCGCGGCGCGGCAGACCGTCGTCCATTTCGCTTCATCGCCTCGCAGTGTTCGTGACCGTCGACGCCGGCTCATGGATAGCAGCATTGCGGCAGGGGTGCGACAATCATCTATTGACAACGCTACGTATCGTATCGAAATATATACAGCACCTTGGAACGAAAGGGAGTGAAAGCGACATGATCGGTCTGTCGGTTGTGAAATGGGATGCCTTGGACAAGGCCTGCGGACGTTTCGAGTTTCCGTCGGATTGGTCGATGGACGGCATGCTGCACGTGAAAGTGCTTCGCGCCGGTCGTCCGCACGCCCGTATTTTGCGCATCGATACGGACAAGGCGCGAGCGATTGCCGGCGTTGTTTGCGTTCTCACCCATCGCGATATTCCGGGCCTCAACGGTTTCGGCCTCATCGGACCCGATCAGCCGGTGTTGTGTTTCGACCGGGTGCGCTTTTCCGGCGATGCCGTTGCGGTGGTTGCCGCCGAAACGGAAGCGGTGGCCTGCGCGGCGGTCCGGTCCATCGAGGTCGACTATGAGGATATTCCGGCCCTGCTCGAACCGGTCCGCGCCCTCGATCCCGATGTCCCGCAGCTCCATGAGGCCGGCAATCTCTGCCACGAAACGCGTTTCGGCTTCGGTGATGTCGACCGTGCGTTGGCTGGATCGCGTCACGTCGTGCGGATTGCCTACGCCACTGGCCGCCAGGAACATGCCTATCTTGAACCCGAAGCCGGAATCTCCTTCATCGATGAGCGGCGGCGGATCGCGGTCGTTTGCGGCGGGCAAAACCCCTTCGCCGACCGTCGCCAACTGGCCGCCACTCTGGCGTTGCCTGAGGAACAGATCTGGGTGAGCCATCCACCGATGGGCGGCGCGTTCGGCGGCAAGGAGGATTTGAACGTGCAGGCCCCGCTGGCTCTGGTCACCCACATCACGCGTCGGCCGGCGCGGATGATCTACGACAGGGACGAAAGCATTGGCTTTTCGGTCAAGCGCCACCGGTTCGAGGTTACCGTCGAAGTCGGCGCCGATGCGGAAGGCCGGTTGACGGGTTTTCGCGCCGACATGCTTGCCGACACGGGCGCCTATCGGACGCTTGGTCCGGGCGTGATGACCCTCGCGGCGGAGCACGTTTCGGGCCCCTACCGCTTTGCCGCCTCCGATATTCGCGGACGTGTGGTTCATACCAATTCCGGCAACGCATCGGCCTTTCGCGGATTTGGAAATCCGCAGGCGATCCTCGGCATCGAGCAGGCGATGGACGAACTTGCCGACAGGCTGGGCATGGACGGAATTGAATTCCGCTGCAGGAACCTGCTGCGCGCCGGCGACCGCGCCGCAGCAGGACACATCCTGACGGGCGAAGTCACGCTCGCCGCTCTGGCTGACAGGGCTCGCGACAGCGATTTGCTGAGACCACCGGAGGTGTCGGGCCCAATCCGGCGGGCGACCGGACTGGCCTTCGTGTGGCAGGGGTTCGGGCTCGGATCGGGAGCCGAACCGGGTTCGACCGTCCGCCTCACCAGGGACGAACACGGAGACTTTACCCTCGACCTGTCACAGCCCGACCTCGGCCAGGGAAACCTGACGGCTTTCCTGCAGATTGCCGCCGATGCGCTCGGCTGCGAGATGAAGGCGGTGCGCCTGTCCCAAGGCACGACGGACAACGCCAATTCCTGGTCCACAAACGCGTCGCGATCGCTGGCCGTCACCGGTCCCGCGGTGCGCCTGGCGGCCGAGCGGGTGCTAGCCCGGATCGAAGCCGGCGAGAACGGCCTTATCGAAGAGACGGCGCATTTCGGACCGCAATTCCAGGAACAGCTGGAAATCGGCGCGCCGCATCTCGGATATGCCTATGGAATCCAGTTGGTTCGCCTTGCCGTCGATACGGTGACCGGTGAAGCCACCGTCGGGGAGGCCGAGACTTATCTTGATCCGGGCACCGTCATCAATCCCGACGGAGTGACGGGACAGATCGAGGGCGGATTCGCCCAGGGTCTGGGCTTCGCGCTCAGCGAAGACCTGTTTCTTCAAGGCGGCCGCGTCTGCAACGACCGGTTTTCCAGCTACATTGTTCCGACGATCCGCGATGTGCCGTCGAAGCTGCGGACGGTGCTCGTCGGGACTCCAGAAGCGGGCAATCCGCTGGGCGTTCGCGGCGTTGCCGAAATCGGACTGACTCCCGTAGCGCCGGCGATAGCCAACGCGCTGAAGCACATCACCGGCAGACGATTTCCTGACTTTCCGATTCTCCCGGAAGCCATTGTCGACACCGTTCAGGAGGAACCGCAATGACCGTGTTGAGCATCAATGGCAGACGCCGCCTTATAGCCGACGCCGACCAACGAACCCTGCTTGATGTGCTGCGCGACGATCTGCAGTTGAAGGGCGCGAAACCGGGTTGCATGGAAGGCGAATGCGGTGCCTGCACGGTTCTGGTCGACGGACAGGCAGTCTGTTCCTGCCTGCAGCTGGCTGCCTGTGTCGCTGGTCGCGAGGTACTCACCGTCGAAGGTTTCTGCCAAACGGCGCAGGGTGTCGAAATCACCGCGGCTCTGGCATCGGCAGGTGCCGTGCAATGCGGTTATTGCACTCCCGGCATTGTGATGGCTGCCGCAGGCCATTTCGACTCGCAGCGGCGGGGCGACCTGGAAGCGGCGCTGGAGGGCAATCTCTGCCGGTGCACCGGATATTCGAAGATCCGCCAGGCACTGGCGCCGCTCGCTCCAGATGCCGTCCCGGCGACCCCTCACCGGCCCGGCGACCTGACCCTCGAGACAGCTGTTACGGCGTTGGCCAAGGACCCTTGTCTGATACCGATCGCCGGCGGAACGGATCTGCTGGTCCGCTGCGAACACGACCTTGGCGGCAAGCGGTTTTTCGATCTGACGTGCATCGGCGATCCGGCGATGACCGAAATCCGCGAAACGGCGGGCGGTCTTTACGTCGGTGCGCTGGTGACCTGGTCGGAGATCATGACGGATGCAAAGGTTGCCGCGCACGCGCCAATCCTCGCGCAGGTCGCGCGCACGATCGGTGGCGCACAGATTCGCAATGCCGGAACAATTGGCGGCAATCTGGCGACGGCCTCCCCCGCGGGTGACGGCCTGCCGGCGCTGAGCGCACTTGGTGCGACCGTCGTTATCGCTGGCGTCAGGGGGCGTCGAATGCTGCCTGTGGATCGGTTCCTCCTGGGCGCCGGGGAGACGGCACTTGAAGCAGGTGAGGTGATTGTCAGTGTCTGGATGCGGCGTGCAGGCCCGAATACGGTGCAGCATTTCAGAAAGGTCGGGCCGCGTCGCGCGCAGGCGATCTCCAAGGTTTCACTGGCCGTTGTCGGCGAGCGAGGGACCATTGCCCCGCGCGATCTCAGCATGGCGTTCGGCGCCGTCGGGCCGGTTCCCATGCCGTGCCCGCAAACCGTGGAACTGCTGGTTTCCGAACCGATGACGCCAAAGCTTCGCGAACGTGTCGAGGTGACCGTCAAATGTGAGATCGCTCCGATCGACGACCACCGTTCCACCAGGAATTATCGGAGCAAGGTAGCAGCCGGTCTGTTGATGGAGGCTCTCGGCATTTTGCAGGGCGTCGATTTGATCAGCCCGAGATGAGACGGCCGACTTGAAACGGCGCCGGAAGAACTTGCGGACTAGCGGATGAAATGAAATGCTCGTGGTCCCGTTCATCGCGTGAGACCTTTCCATGAGCCTCGAATACCTGCTGACTTCGCTGATCGTCGTTCTGCTGCCGGGCACCGGCGTCATCTACACGCTGGCCTGGGGACTGGGGCGCGGCGCCAGAGCGGCGTCATGGGCCGCTCTCGGCTGCACCTTCGGCATCGTGCCGCATATCGTCGCCAGTATCGTCGGTCTGGCGGCGCTTCTGCATGCCAGCGCGCTGGCTTTCCAGATCGTCAAATATCTGGGTGTCGCCTACCTGCTCTACATGGCCTGGAGCGTGCTGCGGCAGTCGGGGCCGCTGCAGGTGACAGAGGAGCGGTCCGAGCCGGCGGCGTTGCGCATCGTCGTCAACGGTTTCCTGCTCAACATCCTCAATCCCAAACTGTCGCTGTTCTTCCTGGCCTTCCTGCCGCAATTCGTGCCGGCGTCCGCCGTCAATCCGACCGTCGACATGCTGGTGCTGGCGCTGGTCTTCATGGCTCTCACATTTGTCGTGTTCGTCGGCTATGGGCTGTTTGCTGCGGCGACACGGTCCTATCTCGCAGCGAAACCGCAGGCCATGACCTGGCTGCGGCGCAGTTTCGCCGGGGCGTTCGGGCTTCTCGGTCTGCGGCTGGCGCTGGCGGATCGTTAGTCGGAAACACTCAGCGGATCATCAATACCCAACGGAGTCTCACATGAGTTTTTCACTGCAGGTCCTTTACCCGACCGAGAACGGCACCACCTTCGATCACGACTATTACCTGTCCACACACATGGAAATCGTCAGCGAGTGCATCGGGCAGTATCTCCAAAACACCGTGATTACGAAGGGGATTGCCGGAGGACCCGATACGCCTGCCGGCTACCATGCGATCGCAACGATGGTTTTCGCCGATCAGGCGGCGCTGGACGCAGCGCTGGCCGCATCCGGACCGGCCGTGCAGGATATTCCGAAATTCTACAGCGGTGAGCCGCAGATGCTTATCGGCGAGGTTGCCGGCTGACTCCGGTATTCGGGCGACGACCCTCGCGGATCATTGAGCGCCGACCTATTCGCGGCACGTGATGTCGAAGTGATAGGCCGGGCGTTCGCCCGATGCGATTTCGAGCGTGCCGTAGGCGCCGCGATAGGTACCGGTTCCGCCGAGGATCGCCACATCCAGTGCCGGGGTGAACTGGCTGGTCTCGTTGTCCCTGGCATAGAGCGCGCCCGTCACCAGTGTGCTGCCATTGATGCGGATGCGCCAGTCGCCCATAACGGCGTGCTTTTTGTCGTCGCTGACACGCAAGATGACGGTTTCGCCGATCAGGGATCCGACCCGTTTGCCGTCGCTGTCCTCCAGAACCCGCTCGGCGATGCGAAAATCGCCGATAGACGTGCCGGGCGTTCCGAGATCGACGATATCGACAGTCTTGTAGCCGCCGGTCAGCGTGAATTGTCCGCAAGGTGCATCGGCCGCCTTGGCGACCGGCGCCACCAGCAGCATCGAAACCCCTGCCATGCCAAGTGCCGTGACGATCCGCTGCATTGATTGCCTCCTCCTGGTCGCCGCCTGATTCCGTCGACAGTAGGCAGAGCGCGCGGATCATCCAAGCGCTTCATCCAGGCCCATGGAGACAGGGTAAAGAGAAGGTTACGAAGCGGTGGAACCGTCGGAATCGATTGCGCAGCACCTGGTTTCAGCGACGATCCAGTCGCGGAAGGCTTGAACGGCCGGCCGCATGGCGCTGCCCTGCCGGATGGTCAGGCAATAGGGCTGCCTCAAAGGCAGGGACAGCGAAAGCGGGCGGACGAGCCTGCCCTCTTCGAGCGCCCTGGCGATGAAGATGCCTTGGCCGAGTGCGACGCCGAGGCCGTTGACCGCGAGTTCAATCGCCGCCATCGAGGCGTTGGCGACGATGCCGCGCTCGATTGTCCGGCCGGTTTGCACAGCGGCGGCCTCGAAATAGCTCCCCCAGGTCGGGAAGATCGCCGCGGCCGGGCCCCAGTCCGTGTGAATCAGCGGCCTGTCGGCGAGATCTGCGGCGGCGCTTATCGGGCCGTGGCGGGCCAGGAATTCAGGCGAGCAGACCGGGTAGGCTCGGTCCGTCATGATGGTCTCGGCGCTGTGGGTGAGATAGTGGAACGGCCCGTAGGTGAGCCGGATATCGATGCGGTCGCGGTCGAAGGCGACCGGGTCTTCGTCGCCCCGCAGCGAAATGTCCATCGGGCCCTGTCGGTCGAGAAACGCCGGCAGTCGCGACGGCAGCCAGCCGGTCGCCATCGACGGCGGCACAGACACTGTCAGGCGGGTCCGTCGCGGAGACCCGCTCAGCAGCTGCGCCACGCCGGTGATCTCCTCGAAAGCCGCGGTGAGCCTGGGAAGCACCTCCAGCCCGGCCTCGGTCAGGGCGATGCCGCGGTTGGCACGGCGAAACAGCTGTCGGCCGAGCTGCTGTTCCAGGCCGCGCACGAGCTGGCTGACGGCGGCGGGGGTGACGGCGAGTTCCCCGGCCGCGGCGGCGAAACTGCCGGTCCGGGCGGCCGCCTCGAAAGCCTGAAGGCTGCGCAGCGAAGGTGTCATGCGGAACCAATAGACAAGTTTTTCTTTTCAATCGAACAAAAAACGTCGTTATTCAGCAAATTTTCTTTGGCTTAGATTGCGCTTTCGAAAGGGAACCGGAATGGACCACAGGGAATTTCTGAAAACGCTCCCGCTGGAAGAGCGCCAGCGGCTCAACGCCAAGTCGGATGCCGTCGGACTTGTCCATCTCGCGGCGCATTGGGGCCTGATCGCAAGCATTGGTTCACTGATTGCCCTGCGGGTTTCGGGATGGCCGGTGCTGATGCCGGTTCAGGGCATCCTGATCGTCTTTCTGTTCACGCTGCTGCACGAGACATGCCATATGACGCCGTTCGAAACGGCCCGCCTCAACACCATTGCGGGCCGGGTTTGCGGTTTCCTGCTGTTCCTGCCGCCCACCTGGTTCCGCTATTTTCACTTTGCCCATCACCGCCATACCCAGAATCCGGAACTCGATCCGGAATTGGCCGAGCCAAAACCGGAGACCTGGGCCGGTTATGCGCTGCATGTCTCGGGAATTCCGGTGCTGTTCGGTCACGGCAAGACGCTGATCCGCAACGCATTCGGCCGATGCGACGATGCCTTCGTGCCGAAACAGCGGCTCCGGACCATCCGGACGGAAGCACAGGTCATGCTCGGCCTTTACGCGGGCGTTGCGGCAGCCGGTTTCGCGTGGAACCTCGTGGAGATCCTCACCGTCTGGATCGTGCCACTGTTGCTGGGACAGCCGTTCCTGCGGCTTTATCTGCTGGCCGAGCACGGCCGCTGTCCGCGGGTGGCGAACATGTTCGAGAACACGCGGACGACCTTCACCAACAGGATGGTGCGCAAGCTCGCCTGGAACATGCCCTATCACGCCGAACATCACGCCTGTCCAACCGTGCCGTTCCACCGCCTGCCGGACCTGCACCGGCTGGTGCAGCCGCATCTGCGCGAGACCGAGGACGGCTACGCGCGGTTTCACCGCAAATTCGTGTCGGAATTCCCGCAGTAGAAAGCGGTCGCGCGGCTATTCCCAGTCGACGCTGCCGGCGGCGGCCAGCAGATGCGAACGCATGACGCTGGCGGCCCAGTCGGGGGCGCGGGCGCGCAGCGCCTCGACCATCTCGCGGTGATGCAGCGAGCTGCGCTTCAGGTCGCGTTCGGAGTACATCTTGTAGGTACGGAAGCGGAGCGCCATGTCGATGGTCATGGAAATCAGCCGCGCCAGGCGCTCGGACTGCGCGGCTTCGATGATCAGCTTGTGGAAGCGTTCGTTGGCGTCCGCCAGGACCTTGAAATCCTCGTCGCTCTGCGGCGGGGTGCGGTCGATCATGATCTCCGACAGACGGCCCAGTTCCTCGATCTGCTCGTCGGTGGCGAGGCTTGCGGCGCGTTCGATGGCGTAGGATTCGAGCATTGCCCGGATGGTGAAGACCTGGTCGATCTCGTCGCGGGTCCATTCGGCGACGCGAAAACCGCGGCCGCTGCCGGCGGCGATCAGCCCCTCCATTTCAAGCCGCCGCAGGGCGTCGCGGATCGGCGTGCGGCTGATGCCGAAACGCTCCGACAGCATCTGTTCCGTCAGGCGCTGGCCGCCGGCGAACTCGCCCGAGGCGATGGCCTGGCGCAGCGCGTCATAGGCGTGCTCGCTTGCCGATTTGCCGGCCGACGGCGCGCTGTCCGTTTGTGCGTCTTCAGTCAAGCCTGCCATGCTAAGCCGCCACCGGTGGAAAAATGCCGGCCTTCATTAGCTGTCCGGGCTGCGGCCGGTCAAGAATGGCCTCGATCCACAGCGCCGCGTCGATGGCGCTTTGCAGATCGATGCCGGTCGGCACGCCGGACCGGTCGAGCATGTAGACGAGATCCTCCAGCGGAATGTTGCCAGTGGCCTTCGGTGCGAAGGGGCAGCCGCCGGTGCCGGCCAGGCTGGCGTCGAGCGACGCCGCGCCCGCCTCGATCGCCGCCCAGGCGTTGGTCAGGCCGGTGTTGCGGGTGTTGTGGAAATGGCAGCGGACCGGGATTTCCGGAAACCGCTCGCGCACGGCGGTCACGCGCTCGGTGACGTCGCGGGGTCCGGCGACGCCGATCGTATCGGCCAGGCCGATCTCGTGCGGATCGTCGCGGGCAACCGCGTCGACGACCGACAGCAGCCGGTCGAGCGGCACCTCGCCCTCGAAAGGACAGCCGAAGGCGGCGCCGATGGTGATGCCGGCACGGATGCGGCCGCGCGCGGCGTCGGCGATCTCCTTCCAAACGGCGACCGTCTCGAATGTATCGGCGCCCTGGTTCCTCCGGTTGAACGTGTCGGTGGCGACGACGACGAAGTTGATCTCGTCGAGATCGGTTTCGACGGCCCGGTCGAAGCCGCGTCGGTTGAGCACCAGGCCGATCAGAGTGACATCGTCGCGGCGCGGCAGGCCGGCGATCAGTTCCTCGCCTCCGGCCATCTGCGGCACCCGTTTCGGATTGACGAAACTCGCCACTTCCAGGCGCCTTGTCCCTGCCTTGATGCTCTTCGAAATCAGCTCTGCCTTTTCCTCCGGTGAGAGGATCCGTTTTTCGTTTTGTATACCGTCACGCGCGGTCACATCCACTATTTCGACCATTTTTGCCCGAAAACGCCTCTTTTCTTTTTGGGAAATTGAGTTATTGTATACCGAAAGAGCGCAAGAACACAATGGCGCGCGCCGGGGCCCTTGCCGCCCCAGGGAGGAAATTCGCCCGGCAAGACGGTCGAAATCACCAGGACGGATTGCGAACATGTCGCATAAGGATGGCGGGCGTCACGGCCCGCTGCAGGATCTTCGCGTGCTTGAAATGGGCCAGCTTCTCGCCGGCCCGTTCTGCGGCCAGCTGCTTGCCGATTTCGGTGCCGACGTCATCAAGTTCGAGCAGCCGGAGGTCGGCGATCCGATGCGCCAGTGGGGCCGCGAGAAGCCGCACGGCAAATCGCTGTGGTGGCCGGTGGTTGCGCGCAACAAGAAATCGGCGACGCTCAACCTGCGCACCGAGGAGGGCCAGGCGATCATCCGCGACCTGGTTGCGAAGTCGGACATCCTGCTGGAGAATTTCCGTCCCGGCACGCTGGAGCGGTGGAACCTCTCCTACGAGGCGCTGGCCCACATCAATCCGCGCATCATCATGGTGCGGGTTACCGGCTTCGGCCAGACCGGACCCTATGCCAGCCGCGCCGGCTATGGCGCCATCGGCGAGGCGATGGGCGGGTTGCGTCACGTGGTCGGCGACCCGACGACGCCGCCGAGCCGCATGGGCATTTCCATCGGCGACGAACTGGCGGCGATCTACGCGACCATGGGCACGCTGATGGCGGTGCATGCGCGCGAGCGCACCGGGCGCGGCCAGATCGTCGACAGCGCCATCTACGAGGCGGTGCTCGGCATGATGGAGTCGCTGATCACCGAATACGATCAGGCCGGCTACATTCGCGAACGCACCGGCGCCGTGCTGCCGAACGTATCGCCATCCAACGTGTTTCCGACGCGCGACGGCAAGCTGATGCTGATCGCCGCCAACCAGGACACCGTGTTCAAGCGGCTGGCCGCGGCCATGGGCCGGCCGGAACTGGCCGAGGACGACCGCTATGCCACACACGGCGCGCGCGGTGCCCATATGCGCGAACTGGACGGGCTGATCGCCGACTGGACAGTGACCATCGACCGTGATGCGCTGGAGCAGATCCTGCACGATCACGGCGTGCCCTGCGGGCTGATCTACCGGCCGCCGGAAATGCTGGCCGATCCGCATTTCGAAGCGCGTGAGGCGATCGTCGAAGTGCCGGATCCCGTGTTCGGCAAATTGAAGATGCAGAATGTCGCGCCGCGCCTGTCGGAAACGCCCGGCGAGATTCGCCATGGCGGGCCGGAACTCGGCGCCGACAACGACTACGTCTACCGGGAACTGCTTGATATCGCAGAGGGAACTTTGGAAGAATATCGACAGAGAGGGATCATATAAGGCGAAAATCGATTGACTGACCACGGGCCCGACCAGCGACTGACCATCGGCGAGGCAGCCAGAAGGCTCGGGACGAGCCGCATGCGGGTGCGCGAGGCGCTGGCCGCCGGGATGCTCGGCGGCTACCGCAACAACCAGGGCCAGTGGCTGGTCGATTCCGATACTTTGCCGGCTTCGCTTGACGGGCTCCAGGCAGCCTCGCTGCCGCCGGACCGGTTGCTTGAACTGCTGTTCGACGAGGTCGAGGAACTGCAGCAGACGATTGAGGAAAGGGACACGACGATCGCACAGCTGACGGCATTGATGGAACGGCAGGGCAATGCGCTCGAGCGCGCCGTTTCGCTCGCCGAGGAGCGTGGCGACGAAGGGAGCCGCGATCAGGTGCAGGCGTTGTCCGACACCAGCGACCGGGCGCTGCGGCTGCTCGAAGACGCGATGGGCCGGCTGGGCGACAACGCCGAGGCGATCCGTCAGCTTTCGCTACTGGTCGAGCGCGGAGTCATGACCTCCGAGCAGTTCGATGCCCAGCTGCAGCGCAATCAGGCCGACCTCGAGGAAAAACAGGCGGTGATCGAGCAGCAGGGGCGGATGATCGACCGGCTGTTCTCGCTGTCGGACAAGGTGCTGGGGATTGCCGGCCTGTCGAGCCGGCGCGACAGCCTGCTGCGCCGCTTCTTCAATCGCTCCGGGGAGGGCAAATGACGACCACGGACGACCTGATCAGGGCCTATGAGCGCCGGCTGAGCGAGCTGGAGGCGCGGCTGGCCACCATGGAGAGCCAGACCGGCGTGACGCCGATGGCAGCCGCGCCGGTGCGCGGCGCCGGACGGCCGCGCGTCGCCGGCCTGAGCCTCGGCGTCGATGTCGGCGGCACCTTTACCGACCTGCTTCTGCTCGACGAACGGAACCAGCGGACCTACACCGCCAAGGTTCCGTCGACGCCGGAGGATTCGTCGCGCGGCGTGCTCAACGGCATCGACAAGATCTGCGCCGAGGCCGGCATCGATCCGGCCGATATCGGTGGTGTCATGCACGGCACCACAGTGGCCACCAACACCGTGCTTACCGGCTCGGGCGCCCGGGTCGGACTGGTGACCAGCAAGGGCTATCGCGAAACGCTGCAGATCGCCCGCTCCTACGTGCCCGGCGGCCTTGGCGGCTGGGTGATCTGGAACAAGTCGGAGCCGCTCGCCTCGCTGGAGCACACGATCGAGGCGGACGAGCGCATCGCCGCCGACGGCAGCGTGCTGGTGCCTCTCGACAGGCGCAAGCTGGAAAAGGACCTGGAACGCCTGCGCGGCAGCGGCATCGAGGCGCTGACAGTGTGCCTTTTCAACGGCTATGTCAGCGGCGAGCACGAGCGCCAGGTGGCGGAGATCGCCGCCAAGGTGCTGCCCGGCATTCCGGTGTCGCTGTCGTCGGAAGTGATTGCCGAAATGTACGAATACGAGCGCACCGAGACGACGGTGGTGAACTCCTATGTGCGGCCGGTAGTCTCCAAATATGTCGACAACCTGCAGCGCGAGCTGCGCCGCAGCATGGGCGACGTGCAACTGCATATCCTGCGCTCCGACGGCGGTCTTTCGTCGGCTAAGGGCGCCATGGACCAGCCGGTCAACCTGCTGATGTCGGGGCCGGCCGGCGGCGTTGCCGGAGCGCTCGGCATCGCCAAACGCGCCGGTTACTCCAACATCCTGACCTTCGACATGGGCGGCACGTCGACCGACGTGGCGCTGATCGAGGACGGGGTGGCGCGCACGCGACGCGAGACCCGCGTTGCCGACGTGACGGTTCGGGCGCCGTCCATCGACGTGCGCACGGTCGGCGCCGGCGGCGGTTCGATCGCCTATGTGCCGGAGCTCACCAAGGCGCTGCGCGTCGGGCCGCAATCCGCCGGCGCAGACCCGGGGCCGGCGGCCTATGCCAAGGGCGGCGAAGAACCGACCGTGACCGACGCCAATGTGGTGCTCGGCTATCTGCCGGCCAGCTCCAGGCTCGGCGGCGACATGCGCATCGACCGGGCGCTGGCCGAAAAGGCGGTGGGCAAGCTCGCCGAAGCGTTGGGCATCGGGCTCGAAAAGGCGGCCGAGGGCATCATCAACATCGTTAACGAGAACATGTGCGGCGCGCTGCGGCTGGTGTCCGTCGAACAGGGCTACGACCCGCGTGAATTCGCCCTGTGCGGTTTCGGCGGCGCCGGTCCGCTGCACGCCAATGCGCTGGCCAGGCTGATCAACTCCTGGCCGGTCATCATCCCGCCGGGTCCGGGCGTGCTGTGCGCCTATGGCGACGCCACGACGCGGTTGCGCAACGAGGCGTCGCACACGCTGGTGCTGAGGGTGGCGGACGCCGACGGCGCCGGTATCCAGTCACAGCTCGACGAGCTCGAACACCGGGCTGCCGAGGAACTGCGCGCCGAGGGCGTCGCCGATCACGAACAGTCGGTGAGCTACCAGATCGACATGCGCTATGCCGGCCAGGGCATGAAGCTGACCGTCGACATGGAGCCGGAAGACTTCCGCCGCGGCGGGCTGGCGGCGGTGGGCAGCAAGTTCGACGCCATGCATGAGAAACTCTTCACCTTCGCGCTGGAGGCCGATCACGAACTGGTCGGGCTGCGCGCCGTGGTGCAGGGCGCCGAGAAAGCCTTCGTCGGCGAAAACGGCCGCCATGCCGGCGCCGACGCTTCAGCCGCGAGGGTGGAGGACACCCGCGTCTTCGTCGACGGCGACTGGCATGCGGCGCCGATCTACGACCGCGACCGGCTGGATCGCGGCAACCGCATCGCCGGGCCGGCGATCGTCACCGAAATGGATTCGACCTGCCTGATCCTGCCCGGCCATGTCGGGGTGATCGACGAGGTCGGCAACATACTGATCTGGCCGGAAGGCCGGGAAAACGGGGGTTGAGGCGATGCCGGCCAACATCATTCAGGGCAACACGACGCCGTTCCATCGCGTCGACGTCGACCCCATCACCCTCGACATCATCGAAAACGCACTGCGCAACGCCCGCACCGAGATGGACGCCGTGCTGTTCCGCACCGCCATGTCGCCGGGCATTCGCGAGCAGCATGACGCCTTTCCGATGATCGCCAACCAGGAAGGCAAGATGGTGGTCGGCCAGTTCGGCTCCTTCCTTCACGGCTTCATCGCCGGCTATGACGGCGACATCGAGGATGGCGATATCTTCATCACCAACGATCCCTATTCCTGCAACGGCGCGGTCAGTCACCTGAACGACTGGCTGATGATGATGCCGATCTTCCACGAGGACCGGCTGGTTTCCTGGGCGGCGATGTTCGGCCACATGACCGATGTCGGCGGCAAGGTGCCGGGCTCGCTGCCGACCGACGCCAAGATGATCTACGAGGAAGGGCTGATCCTGCCGCCGACGAAGATCTTTCGGCGTGGCGAGCTGAACGCCGAAATCCTCAACATCATGCTGGCCAATTCGCGCGTGCCGGAATGGAACAAGTCGGATTTCTACGCCATCATCGCGTCTCTCCGGCTGGCCGAGCGGCGGGTGCGCGAAAACATCGAGCGCTTCGGCGTCGACACCTACATCTCGGCCATGTGGGACATGCTCGACCGCAACCGCACTGCCATGTCGGCGATCATCCAGATGATCATTCCGGAGGGCGACCACAAGGCGCATTTCGAGGACTGGATCGACGACGATGGCATGGGCGCCGGCCCCTACAAGATCGCCTGCACGCTGTGGCGCGAGGGCGAGACGGCGATCTTCGATTTCGAAGGCTCCGATCCGCAGTCCTTCTCGTCGATCAATTTCCTGCTCAACGAAGAAATGTTCAAGATGTTCTTCGGAGCCTTCACCATCAACCTGTTCGATCCGCAGATCCTGTTCAATGACGGCTTCTACGACCTGCTCGACGTGCGCATTCCGGAAGGCTGCATCCTGAAGCCGAAGAAGCCTGCGGCGCTTTCCTGCCGCACCCACATGCTGGGGCGCATCTTCGACCTGATGGGCGGGCTCTTGGGCCAGGGCGCGCCGGACGCGCTGAACGCGGCCGGTTTTTCCGACAGCCCGCATTTCATGTATTCGGGCTACGACAGGAACGGCGAATGGTACCAGCTGTTCCAGATCGGCTTTGGCGGCATTCCGGGCCGGCCGGCGGGCGACGGGCCAGACGGCCATTCGCTGTGGCCGGCCTTCACCAATGTGCCGAACGAATTCCTCGAAGCCTATTTCCCCCTGCGCATCCGCGAATACAGCACCATCACCGATTCCGGCGGCGCCGGCCTGCACCGCGGCGGCAACGGCATCTCGATCGCCTATGAAATGCTGGAAGCCGGCGAAATATCGATCCATGACGACCGCTGGCTGACCTATCCCTGGGGCGTCAATGGCGGCGAGCCCGGCATGCGCTCGACCAAGGAACTGGTGCGCACCGACGGCAGCCGCGAGAACATCGCCTCGAAATGCGACCGCATCCGGGTGCAGCCGGGCGACATCCTGCATTTCAACACCTGGGGCGGCGGCGGCTGGGGCGACCCGCTGAAGCGCGACCCGGAGCTGGTGGCGACCGATGTGCGGCGCGGCCTGGTCAGCGAAAAGGGCGCCCGACGCTACGGGGTGGTCGTGGAAAACGGCAAGCTGAAATCCTCGGCGACCGAAAAGCTGCGCAAGGACATGGAGAAAAAACGCGGCGAACTGCCTCTGTTCGATCGCGGCTTTGCGTCGATTTCAGAACTCAAGAAACGCTGCCGCGACGAAACCGGCTTCGAACCGCCGAAGGACCCGGTGTTCCAGTCGCATCTTCAGGCGGCACAATAGGAGAGCGCGGTGAGCAGCGAAACGCTCGATCAGAACTATGCCAGGGCCGGCTACCATGCGCGCCAGCAATGGGGCGCACGACCGGCGCTGTTGCTGATCGATTTCGCCCGGGCCTATTTCGAGCCGGAGTCGCCGCTGTACGGGGCGGAAGGCTGCGCCGGCGCGCTGGCGAGCGCCACGCGGCTCCTGGCAGCGGCGCGCGAACACGGCGTGCCGGTCGTCTTCACCGAGGTCAAATACCGGCCGGGCGGCGTCGATGGCGGCGTGTTCTTCCGAAAGGCACCGCCGCTTTCCTGCTTCGAGGACGGAAACCCGCTGCAGACGCTGGCGGACGGGCTGGATGTGCGCGACGGCGAGATCCTGATCACCAAGCAGTATCCGAGCGCCTTTTTCGCCACCAGCCTGGCGGCGACGCTGACGGCGATGGGCGTCGATACCGCGGTGCTGACCGGCGTGACGACCTCGGGCTGCGTGCGCGCCTCTTGCGTCGACGCCATGTCGCACGGTTTCGTGACGCTGGTGGTCGAGGAGGCGGTCGGCGACCGCGACCCACGACCGCACGAGGCCAATCTGTTCGACATGAGCGCCAAATATGCCGACGTGATCGGCGAGGCCGAGGCGGCGGCCTATTTCGCCGAATCCGGAACGAGAAGAACCGAATGAACCAAGTGTGGAGGAACACGATATGACACGCACAGTCACCGCCATTGCCGCCCTGATCGGCGCCGGGTTGCTGGCCACGCCGGTGGCCGCGGATATGGATGCCGCCAAAGCGCTGGTCGCCAAGCACCGCGAGGCGCCGACCTTCGAGGCGCCGGGCAAACCCTTCGACGCCAAGGCCTGCATGGCCGACAAGAAGATGTTCGTCATCCCGCTGACCAGCGCCAATCCGTTCAACGCCGAGATCTCGCGCGGCATGAAACAGGCCGCCGACATGATCGGCTTCGAGCTGCGCGAGTGGGAAAACCAGCTGAAGCCGGACCAATGGATCCAGGGCATCGCCACGGCGGTCGCCGAGGGCTACGACATCATCGACCTGCAGGGCGGTCTGCCGCCGGAATTCCTGGTGCCGCAGATCACCGAGGCGCGCAATGCCGGCGTCAAGGTGACGACGACGCACAACTACGACGCTTCGACCCAACCGACACCGGATTTCCTCGACGGCTCGGCCCGCACCGACTACGTCACCATCGGCAAGATCATCGCCGCCTGGGCGATGCAGCAGACCGACGGCAAGGTCAACGCCGGCGTGCTGGGGCCCGACGAGATCACCCCGACGGCGCCGCTGCGCGATGCCATCATCGGCTATCTCAAGGACAACTGCCCGGACTGCAAGACCACCTATATCAACACGCCGGTGGCGGAATGGGGCACCAAGATCCAGCCCGCCGTGCAGGCGGCATTGCTGGCGGATCCGGACGTCAACTATGTGCTGCCGGTCTACGATTCCATGTCGCAATTCATCGTGCCGGCGATCCAGATCGCCGGGCGCGAGGGCAAGGTGAAGGTCGTTTCCTATAACGGCACGCCCTTCGTGCTCGACATGATGCGCGACGGCGACATCGTCGAAATGAATGTCGGCGAAAGCCTCGGCTGGGTCGGCATGGCCGGCGTCGACGCCAATATGCGCATGCTGTGCGGCGAGGGCGAGGTGACGAAGCTCAACACGCCCGCCTTCATCTTCGACGACAGCAATGTCGAAACCGCCGGCGTGCCGGCCACCTTCAATGACGGCTATGGCGACGTGCATATCGACGCCTTCCGCAAATTGTGGGGACTCGACTGATCCATGGGCGCTGCTTCGGCAGCTGCCGCCCCTGGCCCCGGCGCGTCGAACGAGTTTCGGCGCGCCGGTGCGCTTGAGATCGACAATCTGTCGAAGCGCTTCGGCGGCGCCATGGCGCTGGACGGTGTGTCGATGGATGTGCGCGGCGGCGAGATCCACGGCCTGCTCGGCTCCAACGGGTCGGGCAAATCGACGCTGATCAAGATCCTGTCGGGCTTTCATGCGCCGGAACCGGGTGGCTCCGTTTTCGTCCACGGCAAGCCGTTGCCGCTGCCGGCGACCGGACCGAAGGTGCGCGAGCTCGGCCTCGCCTTCGTGCACCAGCAGCTGGGTCTGATCCAAAGCCTGACGGTGATGGAAAATCTGCGGCTGGGCGAGTTTGCGGCTGACAGGAAGTGGCGCATCGACTGGCGCGCCGAGGAGGAACGGACCAGGGCGACTTTCGCGCGCTACAACCTGTCGCTCAATCCGCGTGCCGTCGTCGGCGCGCTGCCTGCCGTGGAGCAGGCGCTGCTTGCGATTGTGCGGGCCATCGAGGACCTGCGGTCAGCGGGCCTGGAGAAGCATCACGGAGGCGTGCTGGTGCTGGACGAACCGACGCCGTTCCTGCCGCGGGCCGGGGTCGAGCAATTGTTCGATCTTGTCCGGCAGCTGGCAGACGAGGGAGCTAGCGTCGTCTTCGTCAGCCATGACGTCGACGAGGTGATGGAAATCACCGACCGGGCGACGATCCTGCGCGACGGCCAGAAGGTCGATACGGTGACCACCGCCGATATCGGCCACCGCGACCTGATTCGACTGATCGTCGGACAGGCGTTGTCGGATTTCGAATCGGCGCATGTACCGAATGCGGCGTCGGGCAGCGATGTGCGCGTCACAGGGCTGCAGGCGCAGGGGTTCGGGTCGGTCGACCTGGTGTTCGGTCGCGGCGAAATCGTCGGGATCACCGGGCTCATCGGATCGGGCAGCGATCGGCTGCCGGCGCTGCTCTATGGCGCGCAACCGGCGGATACCGGCGTGTTGGAGCTTGACGGCGCTGAGATCCGGCTTGCCGGCCTCAAGCCGATGGAAGCGATGCAAAAGGACATCGCCTATCTGCCGGCCGACCGGCTGGGCCGGGCCGGTATCGGAGGGCTCAGCGTCGCCGACAATCTGACCATGCCGGTGCTCGACGAACTCGGCGGGCCCTGGCGCCTCAGCCGCCGGCGCATGCGCAAGCGGGCCGCGGAACAGGGGGCTGCGGCCGAAGTCAAGCCGAACAGCCCGGTGCTGCCGCTCGGCGCTCTGTCGGGTGGCAACCAGCAAAAGGTGGTCATGGCCAAATGGCTGCAGACCCAGCCGCGGCTGATCCTGCTCGACGAACCGACGCAAGGGGTCGATGTCGGCGCACGGCAGGCCTTGTGGACCATGCTCGACGAAAGCGCCGACCGCGGCGCGACCATCATCGTCAGCTCGACCGATTACGACCAGCTGGCGCAGATCTGCCACCGGGTCATCATCTTTTCGCGCGGCCAGATGGTCTGGGAGCTGACCGGCAGCGATGTCAGCAAGGAAGCGATCGCCGAACACTGCTTCCTGTCGATCCCCATGGATTAAGGGGCTAACGTAGGCTCATGGACGCGAGTAACATCAAGCATTACGAAGAGCGCATCGCGGCGCTCGAGGACAAGATCAGCCGGTTCCAGGCGCAGATGGAGCGGGAAGCCGACCGGCGCAGCGAATTCAGCCTGAAGAACTGGCTGGAGCGCTACGGCCTGCTGATCGCCTGGGGCCTGCTGATCCTGCTGATCGGCGCCTTCAAGCCGGAGGCGATGTTCTCCTGGAACTCCTATGCGGTGATGTTCGGCAGCCAGGCGATGCTGGTGGTGCTGGCGCTGGCCTTCATCATTCCGCTGACCGCGGGCGATTTCGACCTGTCGATCGCCGGCACCATGGCGTTGTCGTCGATGCTGGTGGCGGTGCTCAACACCCAGGCCGATCTGGCCGTCTTTCCAACCGTCGTGACGGTGATCGTCGTCGGCGCCGTGATCGGTGCGGTCAATGCGTTCTTCATGCTCTATTTCCGCATTCACTCGCTGATCGTAACGCTGGGCACCGGCTATTTCATCAGCGGCCTGGTGTTCTGGGTCTCGGACTCCAACACCATTGCCGGCGTGTCGATGGGGCTGATCAAGGCGGTGATCCTGTGGAAGTTCCTCGGCATCCCGCTGAGCTTCTATTACGCGGCGATCCTGGCGGCGATCATCTGGTACGTGTTCGAATATACCAGCATCGGCCGTCGTCTGCTGTTCGTCGGCCGCGGCCGCGAGGTCGCCAAACTGTCCGGCGTCGACGTGGTGCAGATGCGCGCCTGGGCGCTGGTGGCGTCCGGTGTCATCGCAGCCATTGCCGGCGTGCTCTATACGGGCATGCGCGGCGCCGCCGACCCGACCTCGGCGCTGACCTTCCTGCTGCCGGCGATTGCCGCCGCCTATCTCGGCTCGACCTCGATCTATCCCGGCCGCTTCAATGCACCCGGTGCCTGTATCGCGGTGTTCTTTCTGTCGACCGGGATCATGGGCCTGAATTTTCTCGGCGCCGACACCTTCGTGCAGAACCTGTTCTATGGCGGCGGGCTGGTCGCGGCGGTGTCGATCTCGCAATTGCTGCGCAACCGGCAGCAGATGGATTAGAGCGGTTTGTTAGCAGGGAGACTCATCTGACCGTCGGCCCCGAAGGGTGGGGAAAATCGGCCCATTGGCTGCGTTGCGACGCTTGCCCGATGTCGTGCCGGTCGTTCAACTACAGCAAAGCGGACATCGGGCCGAATTCACAACGGGCAACACCGTGTTCGCGACTGAAGTGTAGCCAACGCTGCAGCGCCCAGGCTGAACGTGAGGCAGAGGCCGACCCAGGAGTAAAGTCCTGCGGGACCATTGTATTTCATTGCAAGAGCTGCCCCGAGCGGCCCGAGAAAGGTCCCGATATTATAACCTATCAACCCAGCGGCGGTCGCGGAGAGCAAGTCGTGACCGCTATCCACCAACCGGCCGTACCCCAACGCATAGAGGGGGTGGCTCAGACCGGTGACGATTGTTGCCATAATGGTGATTGCAAAAAAGGTCCTCGGAATATCCAGCGCCAGTGCGCACGCGCAGATCGCGGCCAGCAGAGATATCAGTACTGCAATCCGGGCGCGGCCGTAGAAATCAGCCAGTGTTCCGATTGGCAGCTGGCTCATTGCCGGTGCCAGCAGGATGATCGAGACGAACAATGCGATTTCGGTTTTCGAGAATCCAAGACCTTCTGCGTAAATCGCACCGAGGCCGTAAAACGAACTGCTCAGGAAGCCGGCAATGATGGTCAGCGTGAGGGTGCAGGGTGAACATGTGAACAATTCGAGCGCGCGTCGCCAATTCGTGGGCTTGAATTCGGCTGTCGGTGGTACCGCCGCTGCGATCGGGACGATCGCGAGCGCGAACAGAAGTCCAATCAGCGCAAAGGCGGTATGGGTCGACGCGACGACCAGCAGGACCGGGCCCAATGCAACGGCGCCGGTACGGATAGCCTCATAGGTGCCCAGTATTCGTCCCCGGGTCGCTCGCGTTGCAAGACCGTTTATCCAGCTCTCCATGAGCAGGTAATAGGCACCGAGACCAAAACCACCGAGAAACCGCAGGGCGAGCCAAAGCGCCGGCGAGTTCGATAGATACAGCCCCCAAACGGAAAGCGCCGCCAGGGCTGCGGTGGAGGCGAAGGCGAAATGGTAGCCAAACCGATATATCAATCGCCCTCCGAATGCAGTCCCGATGAAAGCTCCAAAATACCAAGCGGATGTCATGGCACCGATCAACGCGTTGCCATAGCCTGCTGAAGAAAGTTCGAGTGCGATGAGGGGATAAAGAGCACCGGTGCCGACAGCAAACAACGGCACAACGCTGAAGAGATGTCTGGCTTGCCATGCGTCGGTGACGAAGCCGTTGGTGTTGTGATCAGCCATCGCGTGGCTTGTGGCCGGTCTCGATACCGACAAGACGATGTGTCATTGCTCGACGAAAAGCAGCGAGTGCTTTGCCGTCCAGGCAATAGCATGAGCGCGGGCCATCAATCGTACCGATGAGCAAGCCCGCTTCCTTGAGGATTTTCAGATGCTGCGACACGGTAGACTGTGCGAGTGGCAACACGTCGACAATTTCACCGCATACGCACTCGCCTTGATCAGCCAGCAACTCAAGAATTTTTAGGCGAGCCGGATGTGCCAAGGCTTTGAGCTGAGCAGCCAATTGCTCGTCTGCGCTGCGGAACGGCATCTTAAGCTTCTATCGTTTATCGTCGATAAACGATAGAAGCTTCAGCAGGGGATGTCAATTTTGGGCGCAAGAACCGGGTGGTTTTTCCTGGCTGGCGGGTTTGGGATGTCGTGCAAGCAATGGACGCCCGGATGATCCAGACCACAGCCGCCCTTATCCTGTTTCTTTTCCCGCTCGCCTACAGTCCCGGCCCGGGAAACCTGTTCTTTGCAGCCAATGGCGCGCGCTTCGGTTTTCGCTCGACCGTGCCCGCGAATGCGGGCTATCACGCGGCAACCTGGATTGTCACCGCCGGCATCGGTTTTGGCTTCATCTCCGCTTTCGACAGATTTCCGCAGGCTTTCCTGGCCGTTAAAATAGCCGGTTCGCTCTATGTGCTGTGGATCGCTTGGAAACTGTTCAAATCCGGCGCTCTCAAGGAGAGCGGTGTGGCCGGGCCGGCGACGTTTGTCGACGGAGCGGTTTTGCTCATCCTCAATCCCAAGGCCTATGTGATCATCGCACTCATGTTCACACAGTTTCTCGACCCATCGGGCGGACAGACCGTTGCGGTCTTGCTGATCACGACGGTTTTCACCGTCAACAATCTGATCGCGTTTTCGATCTGGACGCTGGCCGGTGACCGGCTTTCCAAGATTTTCAGGGCTCCCGAAAGCGCTCATCGGCTCAATATGGTGTTCGGCGCAACGTTGGCGCTGGTCGCTGTCTGGATGGCGCTGGCTTAGTTTCATCCCAACAACTCGCTCTAGGTCTGAAAAGCCGCTCCTCGAGCAGTCGTGACAGCTACTCGAAACCCGGCGGTGGCGCATAGCCGCCCCAGATTTTCTCCGTCAGCTCGGCAAAACGCAGCGCCGTGCGGTCCTCGAGATGTCCCGCCATGATCTGCATGCCGACCGGCAGGCCGGAACGCGCCTGGCCCAGCGGAACGACGGAAGCGGGCAGATGGGCGAAATTCGCAAATCCCGGCCAGAAGAGCTGTTCCAGATAGGGGCGGGGCTCGCCGCCGATGGCGATGACCTGGTCGGCGAAGTCGCTGCCCTGGTCGTGGGAAAAGGCCGCCGTTCCCATGGGCGGCGTCAGCAGCACATCGAAGTCGCGGAAGAACCGGGCCCAAGCAAAGCGGATCCGGGCGCGCAACTCGTTGTCGCCTAGCCATTGGCGATGGCTCAGAACCAGCCCGCGCCGCCAGGTCGCCGGGACGCTTCGGTCGGCCGGGTCGAGCCCGTTTGCGCGCTTCGACAATACTGCGAATCCGTCGTCCGGCTGGCCGGCGCCGAGCACCGAGGCCAGAACTGAGAGGAAGGCGTCGAAGGCCTGCTGCACGTCGAAATCCGGTCGCGCTGCACGGTCGACCGCAA
Source organism: Rhizobiaceae bacterium (assembly GCA_963921345.3). GTDB lineage: Bacteria > Pseudomonadota > Alphaproteobacteria > Rhizobiales > Rhizobiaceae > Hoeflea_A. Next base: position 652,686 of record CAWUFE020000001.1, read on the forward strand.
TGCCCTGTCTCTCCAAGGCGACGACGGCGTCATCCAGTTTCTCCAATACCTCGGCGTCGACCGGCCCGACCGGATCGTCCAGCCAGGCGGCGATGCGGAAATCGGCGAGCCGTTCGTGTCGCGCCGCCGGAAGGGCAAGCTGCCAGCCGGAGGCTTCCAGCACATCCGGACCGGCAAGCACCTCGAAGGTCAGCGAAAGATCGGCGGCGGCCCGGGTGATCGGGCCCACTGCCACCATGTCGGTTTCGGCCAGGGTACCGGGCGGCCCCGGGATGTGACCGCGATGCGGCACCAGTCCGGAACTCGGCTTGTGGGCGAACACGCCGCAGAAATGCGCCGGGGTTCGGACCGAACCGCCGATGTCGCTGCTGATGTCGAACGTCGCGAGGCCGGCAGCCACGGAAGCCGCCGGTCCGCCGCCCGATCCGCCGCAGGTGCGGTCGGGGTTCCAGGGGTTTCGCGACGTGCCGAAAAGGTCGTTATAGCTCTCGAAGCCGGTGGCCATGAACGGCAGGTTGGTCTTGCCGAAGACCACGGCGCCGGCATCGACCAGCCGCTGAACCGCGACCGCATTCTCCGTCGGTCTAAAGTCGGCGAGCTCCGGGGCGCCGGAGGTGGTCGGCATGCCGACCGCCTGAAAGGAGTCCTTGATGGTGATCGGCAAGCCGTGCAGTGGTCCGAGGCGCTCACCTCGGGCGACCGCTTCGTCGCAGTTCCTGGCGCGTTGGCGAGCACCATCGAAATCCGTCGCGATCACAGCATTGATGCGGCCGTTGAGCCGCTCGACACGCTGTCGGAAATGATCGAGCAGCTCAACGCTCGACAGCGTTCCCGCCGCCAGATCCGCGCACAGAGCGGTCGCGGAACGAAAGCCGAGCTCTTCCATGCCATCCACCTGTCCGTTGGTCCGTGTCCGGATCAGCCACGGTGACATTGCCCGGGCTGCAAATCAATTGCTGTCTCGAAACGCATAGACAGGGCTCGACCAGGCCTGGAAGCCGTCCTCGGTGTAGCCGGCGATCCAGAGCGGGTTGTCGCCTCAGGCAGGTACACACAACGACGCATCGGGCAGGCGGAACGCCCTGACCGTCCGGTGCCAAACCAGTGCCCGACGATGCTTCGGCATCGCAGCGTATCTTACCGGCGATGCGTTGCCGCCGTGCGCGACACCTCTTCGTAAAGGCCCGACAGGATGCTGAGCGTCCGGGCTGCCTCCTTGAGCCGATCGGCGAAGCCCGGCAGGTTGCGAATTTCCTCGATCAGGAGACGGCGCCGGAGGGTGCTGTAATCATCGGTGACGCGCCGCCCTTCCGCCGTTGCCTCATAGGTCACGCCCGTGCGCCCGGACCCCTTCTTTTCGATGAGACCGGACCGGAGCAGTTTGCGCAGGGAATACTGGATGTTGGGGATGTCTTCGCGGTTCGTCATCCGGGCCAGTTCCTTGATGGTCTTGGCACGGTCGTTCATCCGAATGATGTGAAGAAGGGCGTTTTCGGGACCGCTCGCTGCCAGGTCGCTCACGGATGCCAGGCATTCGGATTGCCATCGCCCGAATCCCTCGAAGGTGCGCATCAGGGCGAATTCCAGTTCGGTGCTGGCGATTTCGACGTCGTCTTCGGCCAGGTGCCACTGGTAATCCAGCTCTGCCTGAGCGGCGGTTCGGTTGTCTGACAAGTCGATTCTCCCTCGCCCGACAAAGGTTTCCCAGAACACATATTGACGCAACAATTTTTTTGAATAGACTTTTTATATAAAATTTCTATTTTATGCAAATCGCCAACAGGGAGGAAGCGATGACCAATCTGATGAAAGAGAAGGAAGGCTTTAAGCTCGGCACCTTCTCGTCCAACTGTTCGTCCGGCATGACAGTGACAAAGTCGCCGGATCGCTGGGTAAACTCGTGGGACAACAACCTCAAGCTGGGGCAGATGCTGGATGAGGCGGGGATCGACTTCATGCTGCCCATCGCCCGCTGGATCGGCTATGGCGGGGAAACGGATTTTCACGGCGGGGTTCTGGAGACCGTCACCTGGGCGGCAGCCCTGCTGGCCTCGACCAGGAACCTGACGGTTTTTGCCACCGTTCACACCGCGGCAAACAACCCGGTCGTTGTAGCCAAGCAAATGGCGACCATGGATCAAGTGGGCAAGGGGCGCGCCGGCCTCAACATCGTTGCCGGCTGGAACAAGCCCGAATATGAAGCGCTCGGCCTCGCCCTGCCGGACGACCATGAAACCCGCTACGGCTATGCCCAGGAGTGGTTCGACGTGGTTCAGACGCTCTGGACCTCGGACGAACATTTCAACTGGGACGGCAAACACTTCAACCTCAAGAACGTGGCAGGCGATCCCAAGCCGGTTAATGGCCGTCCGCCGATCCTCAACGCCGCAGGTTCCGAAACCGGGCGCACCTTTGCCACGGATAACGCCGATTTCCTGTTTACCCCCGCCATCGACCTGACGCGCTCGTTCGACGAGATCCAGGAACTGAAGGATCAGGCCATGGCCAAGGGTCGCGACGTGGGTGTGCTGACCTTCAGCCATGTCATCTGCCGCGAGAACGAGGAAGAAGCCATCGCGCTGCGCGGCCGGCTGATGGGCGATCTCGCCGATTGGGACGCGGTCGACAATCTGGTCAATCTGCAATTTGCCCACGCGCAGAGTTTCCCGCATGATCTTCTGGCGCAAATCAGGAACCTGATGGCCATGGGGCATGGCGGTTTTCCGCTGGTCGGCACGCCGCGCCAGGTGGCGGACGGGATCATCAAGCTGCAACAAACCGGTTTTGCCGGCACGACGCTTTCCTTCGTCGACTACAACAGGGAATTCCCCTATTTCCGCGACAACGTGCTGCCGCTGTTGGCCGAGGCGGGGATCCGCTGATGACAGCCCCGTCGCCCAAAGAGTTCACCAATGCGATGCGGGCCCTTGTCGGCAATTGCTCCGTCATTACCGTGGGCGAGGGAGACGATCGGTCCGGACTGGTCGTCACCTCGGCCATCTCCCTGAGTTCCGAGCCGCCCCTGCTGTTGGCGTGCGTCAACCGCAGATCGTCCAGCTGGCCGTTGCTGAACAAATTTCGGCGGTTCGGATGGTCGTCGCTGGGTGCCGACCATCAAAGGATCGCCGAACGATTTTCCGGATTTACCGGGATCAAGGGAGCCGAGCGATATGATGGGGCCGAGTGGGAAACCGCCGAAACGGGTGCGTTTTTGCTGAAAGGGGCTCCGTCCGCCTTCGACTGCGAGGTCGAGGAGATCATCGACCGCGCCACCCATTCCATCGTGATCGGCCGGGTTCGCGCCATCCGCGAGACGGACAATGCCGGCGCCCTGATCTACTGGAACTGCGGCTTCCAGTCGCTCAACGCCTGACGCAAACCGGCGCCGCAGCTCCGGACAAAAGCGTTCCGTGACGGATCAGCGACGCCCGAAGATCGTGCTGTCTTCCAGTCCGCCAAGCCGGTCGCTCCCGGTGCCCTTGCGCCAGAAGCCGCCCATCATCAGGGCGCCGGCGAAGGACACTTCCGGGAGCAGGGTCGCATCGGCGATGGAAAAATTGCCATTGGCAAGCACGTCGGCGAACACCACGCCGGCGTCGGCCCGGCACCGGTCGAACGTCGCGACACCGCGAAAATCGGCGCCGTCGAAACGGGCCGCGCGGCGGAACCGGGCCTCATCGAAGCGGGCGTCGTTGAAAAAGCAGGTCTTTTGGAAGCTCGCGGCGCCACGAAACTCGGCGCCGCGAAACCAGCTGAGGCCGCGGAAGACCGCATAATCGAAACGCACGTCCTGCTCGAACACGGTGCCCGAGAAATCGCAGCCGCAGAGGTCGCGACTCGAAAGATCGATCGATTCCTGCACCACGCATCGGCTGAGGTCGGCGAAATGGCCGAAGGCGGGCGGTTCGCTCAGGCGGCGCTCGATCTCGGCAGCGGTCAGGTCGCGCAAGGTCACAGCGGCACCTGCCAGGCGTCATAGCCATAGACCCAGTCGGCATTGCCGCCCTTCTTCAGCCATTCATTGCCGCGCGACGCGATCTGGATCCTGGCGGTGCGCTCCTTGCGCGCGGCCTCATAGCGCAGCAGGGCGTCGGGCGCGGCATCCGCGGTCGCGTCTTCCAGACAGCGGGCCAGCACGACGGCGTCCTCGATGGCCTGGCAGGCGCCCTGCGCCATGAAGGGCGTCATCGGATGCGCGGCGTCGCCGAGAAGCGTGGTGCGGGCAACCGACCAGTTCGGCAGCGGTTCGCGCACGTATAGCGCCGACTTCGTCACTTCCGTGCAGGCATCGAGCAGCGCCCGGGCGTTGGGATGGAAGTCGGCGTATGCCGCGCGCAATTCCTCGACGTCGCCGGCGGAGGTCCAGCTTTCCTCGCGCCAGTCGTCCTGCGGCGTGGTTGCGAAAACGAAGATCTCGCGGCCGCCGCTTAGCGGAAAGACGACGATCTGGCGCGACGGTTCCGGACCCCACCATTTGGTAAAGGCATCGAGATCCGGCACACCGTTCGCCCGGTCGCGCGGAAAGGTGGCGCGATAGGAGACGAGGCCGGTGAATTCCGGATGCTCCGGCCCGAACAGGGCGGCGCGCACCACGGAATGAATGCCGTCGGCGCCGATCAGGACGTCGAAGGCGGCGGTGCTGTCGTCCGAGAAGTGAACGATCGCCTCGTCCGCATTCTGCGACGCGCCGGTCGCCCTGTGGTCCATGCGGAAGCAGCTTTGCGGCAGTGCTTCCTCGAGCTGACGGAGCAGATCGGCGCGGTGAATGGTCAGCTGCGGCGCGCCGTACCTGGTTTCGGCCGCGGCCCGCATTTCGATGCGCGAGGTTTCTTCGCCGGTGTCCCAGGTCCGGCTGATGCGATGGGTCGGGCTGGCCGCGAGCTCGCGCAACGCCTCGCCAAGACCCAGCCGGTCGAGCGCGTGAACGGCATTGGGCGTCAGGTTGATGTCGGCGCCGACCCGGGCGAAACGGGCGGCCTGCTCGAACAGCGTCACCCGACGGCCGGCCCGGCGCAGGGCGATCGCGCAGGTGAGGCCGCCGACCCCGGCGCCGACGATGCCGATATTCAGTGTCATTCGGAGACCTCGCTTGTCAGTCGCGCCCAGGGATGCGGCGCGCCGCTGAGGTCCACATACATGGACTTCTGGCGCATATAGGCGCGCATGCCCTCGCGGCCCTTTTCGCGGCCGGTGCCGCTTGCCTTGTCGCCGCCGAAGGGCGTCGAAATGGAAAACTGCTTGTAGGTGTTGATCCACACCGTGCCGGCGCGGATGGCTTTGGCGACCCGCCAGCATTTGGGAAAATCGCGGCTCCAGAGACCCGCCGCCAGGCCGTACTCGTTGTCGTTGGCCATGTCGATCACCTGCGCCTCGTCGTCGAACGGCAGGACGGTCAGGACCGGGCCGAAGACCTCCTCGCGACAGATTTCGGCGTCGTTCGGCAGGCCGGTCAGGATTGTCGGGAGGTAGTAGATGCCGCCCGACAGTGCCGGATCGGAAGGCCGCTCGCCGCCCGTGAGAACCTCCGCGCCGTCCGCCCTGGCTCGCTCTACCATCGCCTCGATTTGGTCGCGGTGGTCCGGGTGGATCAGCGGTGCCATCTGAGTCTGCGGATCGTGAGGATGGCCGACGACGAGTCGGTTGGTGGCCGCAAGCAACCGGGTCAGGAAATCGTCGAAAATCGATGCCTGGACGAACAGTCGCGAACCAGCGATGCAGGACTGGCCGGTGGAAGAGAAAATGCCGAACAGAATGCCGGCGACGGCGACATCGACGTCGCAATCGTCGAAGACGATGGTCGGCGACTTGCCGCCAAGCTCCAGCGACACCGGCATCAGCTTTTCCGCCGCCTTGACGGCGATGCGCCGGCCCGTAGCGGTCCCGCCGGTGAAGGAAACGCGTCCGATATCGGGGTGGGTGACCAGCAATTCGCCTATTTCGGCGCCGCTGCCGGGCAGAACCGAAAACAGGCCCTTCGGCAGGCCGGCGGCCTCGACGATGCGGGCGAGTTCCAGCGAAACCAGCGGGCTCCAGGACGACGGTTTCAGGATCACCGCGTTTCCGGCGGCCAGCGCCGGGGCGATTTTCTGCGCGTCGCTGGCAATGGGCGAATTCCAGGGCGTGATGGCGGCCACCACGCCCAGCGGTTCGTGGGTGGAAAGCGTCAGATAGTCGCCGCGCGGCGTCGTCAGCGTTTCGTCGCTGGTTTCGCAGACGGAGGCGAAATAGCGGAAGGTGCCGGCGGCCGACATCGCCAGCGCGGTCGTTTCGCCCAGCGTCTTTCCGGTGTCACGGCTCTGAATATAGGCGATGTGCGCCCGATTGGCGTCGATGCCGTCGGCGATGGCGTGCAGCAGGCCGGCGCGCTCATGCGGCTTGCGATCCGACCAGTCGGCGGACTGCGCCTCTTTCGCCTTGTCGATCGCCGCCAGCCCGTCCGCGACGGAGGCGCCGTTGACGATGCGGTTGAGGCTCATGTCGGCGGAGAAACGGGACTCGATTTCTGCACCGCGTCCGCGCTGCCATTCGCCGGCAAAATAAAGCCTGTTTTCCGGCATGTCGCAGGGTTCGACCGGCATCTCGATTTCCTCAGGACACGATCGGCGCAATCCGCCGCGTCACTTCCCGCGCCAGGCTGTAGACCGTGGTCAGCGACGTTCTCGGATTGGCGGGCGAGGGATGGCCCTCGATGCGCACGGACAGGCTGGCGGCGTCGGAGTCGACCTCCAGCGAGTGGATGTTGGCCGACACGCCGGGATCGGCGATCAGCACCACTTGCGTCCGGTCGAAGCCGCAGCCGGCAAGGGCGATCGTCGCGGCGACGTTGGCGTTTTTCGGATACAGCGCGGCGGCTTCGCGCGCCGAGCCGGTGAAGAGCACTGCCTCGTTTTCCAGCGCCTGCAGATCGACGATCGTGTCGGCATGGGTGCCGGCCCAGGCGATCGGGGGCTTGCGCGACGTGTAGGTGACGTGGCGAAGGTCCGCCTCCTTCAGTCCGGCGAGAATGTCCATGCCGCCGACGGCGCCGGCCGGCAGGACGAGCCGTGTTCCGCCGGCAAGGGCCGCTTCCTCCAGTCTGCGATGCAGGTCGGAATCGCACAGCGCGCCGGTCGAGGCGATCACCGTTTCGGTGCCGTTTGCCAGCAGGCCTGGTACGAAATCGGCCACCGCCGAATGGCCGGCGGCCTCGATCGCCAGGTCCTGGCGCAGGGCTGTAAATTCGCCGACGTCGTCACAGACGCGCAGCGCCGATGCCGCCCGGCCGACACAGCAGGCGAATGCCTGTTCGGCTTCCTGCCTGCGGCCCGGTTTGACCAGCAGCGACAGCTCGCGCAACGGGCTGTCGAGCGATCTCGCCAGGATCGAGACCAATTCGGTGGTGATGTTGCCGGCGCCGATGACGCCAAGGGTTTCGACCGGGCGGCTCATGAGGTCTTGCCCGCGGCGCCGGCCGGCGGACCGGCAAAGGGTTGGGCAAACGGGCCGATGGAGCGCATGTCGACCTCGAGCATGACCGGTCCTCTCTCCTTCAGGGCCGCGTCGAGCGCCGGCGCGAAATCGGCCTCGCTGGCGATTTTCGTATGAGCCAGTCCGACCGACTGGCAGACGAGAGCGAAAACCGGCGTCTTCAGCTCCGAATAGCAGTGGCGCCCGCCATATTGCGCGTCCTGGATGTTGCGGATGACGCCGTAGGCCTGGTCGTTCATCAGCACGAAGACCAAATCGGCATTCTCTTCGACGGCGGTCGCCAGTTCCGCCAGGCCGAGCTGGGCACCGCCGTCGCCGACCAGCACCACGGTCTTGGCCTTGTCCGGCGCCAGCGCCGCGCCGATGCCCATGGCGATGCCCTGGCCGATGCCGCCGCCGAGCGCGTGGATGCCGTGATGCGGCTTGTCGATCTGCACATAGCGGTTGCCGAAGGTGGAATTGGAAATGGTCACGTCGCGCACGAAGGGGTGGCCGCCCTCGCTGATGCGCTCCTGCAGGGCATCGGCGATCACCCGGTAGACTCCCAGCCGGTCGCGCAGGCCGCCTTCGGCCCGGGCCCGGGCGATGGCGATGGAATGGCGGAACTCGGCGTCGGTTTCGAGGCGTTCGGGAAGCAGCTCCAGAAGTCGTGTCAGCGTGTCGTGAGCGTCGCCGTGGACGAACTGCTCCACCGGATAGTTGCGTCCGCACTGGGCGGCGTCGGCGTCGATCTGCAGCAGTGTCCCCGGCAGTGTTAGCCGGTAGTCGCGGGTTTCGTTGCCGCGCAATCGCGAGCCGACGATCAGCATGAGGTCGCAGCTTGCGTAGATAGCCTCGGCCTCCGGCGTCATGTTGAAGGCGCCGAGCGTAGCCGGATTGCGCTCGTCGACGACCGCCCGGCCATTGGTGCTTGAGACGGCGCAAAAGCCCCTGTCGACCAGGGCGTTGGCCGGCTCCGAGGCGCCGCGGGCGCCGCCCCCAAGCCACAGCATGGGGCGAACGGATCGGCGGATGCGTGCCGCCAGTTCAGCGATGTCATCCTGCGCCGCGATCGGGCGGGAGACGGCCGGGGCCTGCGCGGCCCCGACGACGGCAACGGTCTCGCGCTGGATATCGACGGGGACTTCGATGCTGACCGGGCCCATGGGCGGGCTCAGCGCCGCCGAGGTCGCAGCCGTCAGCACACCATGGACATTGCGTGGTTCCCAGAGCCGGAAACAGGTCTTCGAGATGGCCTGCAGCATGTCGCCCTGGCGCGGCACGTCATGGATGGCGGCGCGGTCGCGATCGGCATAGGGCCGGTCCACCTGCGACGTAATATGCAGCACCGGAGACCCGGCCGTGAGCGCCTCGACCTGGGCGCCCGCCGCATTGGCGGCACCCGTGCCGGTCGAGGTGATGACGACGCCCAGACCGCGGTTGGCCCGGGCGTAGGCGTCGGCCATGTTCATGGCGCCGGCCTCGCCGCGCGCCGGAACAAAGCGGATGCGGCCCTGGCGCGCAATGGCGTCGAGGATCGGCATGTTGTGGATCGAGATGACGCCGAAGGCCGTGGTCACGCCGATATCGGCAAGGTGGGCGGCGATGGCGTCGCCGACGCTGTGTTCGTTGGTTTCGATACGCTGGCTGACGGTCATTACACGAACCTCGATGTGCCGCCGGAAACCTCCAGCCGCGCTCCGGTGATGAAGGCGGCGGCGGGCGAGGCGAGAAAAACGACCGCATTGGCGGCCTCCTGCGGCTCGCCGAAACGGCCAAGCGGGATATGCCGACTGGCGGCCTGCTCGGCGAACCAGTCGGCGCGCGACTGGCTGGCATCCTGGCGCGCCTCGAAACGCCGCTCCCATTGGCCGGAAATCACCACGCCGAGCAGGATCGAATTGACCCGGACGGCCGGCGCCAGTTCGGCAGCCAGCGATTTCATCAGGTTCTGAACGCCGGCGCGGGCCGCAGACGTGCAGACCATGTGCGGTTCCGGCTGGTAAGCGAGCAGCGAATTGACGCCGACGATTGCTCCGCCCGGTCCCTGCCGCAGTTGCTCCTCGAATGCCCGAACCGGGTGGATCTGGCTGAAGAATTTCAGCTCCAGCTCTTCGCGCCAGGCCGCGTCATCGGTGTCGGCAAAGGTCGAGACCCGGCCCTGGCCGGCATTGTTGATCAGCATCTGTGCGCCGCCGAACCGGACTTTGACGGCGTCGGCAAAACCCGCCATGGCTTCGGCGTCGAGGACGGAAGCGGCGCGGGCGAGAATACGGTCTTCGCCGAACTCGCCAGCCAGTTCGCCGGCTATCCTGCTCAGCCGGTCGGCATCGCGCGCGCACAGGGCCACATTGCATCCTTCGTCAAGGAAGGTGCGCACGGTGGCGAGACCGATGCCCGACGAGCCGCCGGTGACGACGGCGGTTCTGTCCTTGAGACCGAGGTCCATTCAGCCGGCTCCCGTCTCGGGATAGCCGCGGTCGGGTCGGCCCAGCATCACCGCCCGCATGGCCGGCGTCGGCGGTCCGGCGGTCATCCAGCGGTCGGAGAGCTCCGGATCGCCCCACGGCCATTCGGTGGCGACATGGGTCGTCTCGTCGATCTGCTGCAACTCGGTGGTGAACTCGATGACGAAGCCCGACGGCGAAACGTAATAGGCGAAAGGGTTGTTGCCCGGTCCGTGCCGGCCGGGACCCCAGCTCGGCACCTGGCCCATCTGCTTCAGCCGGCCGATGCCGCGCATGAAGCTGTCCATGTCCGGCATTTCGAAGGCCACGTGATTGGCGCTGGCATGGGCGTTCTGGAACAGGCCGATCGAATGATGATCGGGGCTGCAGCGCAGGAACGACATGCGGTCGACATAATAGTCCGACAGCCGGAAGCCCAGGCGGTCGCAATAGAATGCCTCGGTGGTCTTGATGTCGGGCGTGTTGAGCACGACGTGCGACACCTTCATCGGCATGGCGAAGGTCGCCTCGTCGTCGGCATTGGGCGCCACGTCGGCGGTGATCCGCAGGATGCGGTTGTCGGGATCGCGGATCTCGAAACCGTAGCCGCCGCCGGGTGTCGAGAAGGTGTGCGGTTCCGACGCGACCGGCACCTGATCGCGCCGTACCTGCTCGAACAGGGCTTCGAGCCGTCGACGGTCGGTCATGCCGAAATTGATGTACTCGATGCCGAAATCCTCTGCATCGGCCAGGGCATAGATGAACGGTTCGGGGCCGGTGCCGCGGAAATAGGCGACGCCGTCTTCGGCGGCGACGCGGCTGAGCCCCCAGGTCTCGGTGTAGAAGTCGGCGCTATCCGGCATCTGCGGTGCGCGCATGGCGATGCCGCGCAGGAAATCGATTCCGATACGGTCAGTCATCACGGCCTCTTGCGATCCAATCCGGGGCTACCGGATTGCGGGAAATATCCCAGTTGTTGCGATATGCCCTCCGCCGAGGCGACGATGGCCGACTGGATCTCGTCGCGCCGCCCGGCGCTTTCGGTGAATTCATGCTCGGGACCGGTGACGTTGATGGCCGCCACCGGTTTGGCGGAACTGTCGAAGACAGGCACGGCCGCCGAGCCGATACCCGCTTCGAAATTGCCGACGCTCCAGGCGATGCCCATGTTGCGATCGGCGTCGAGCTGGATGTCGAGCGCTGCCCGCGTCGTCGACGTCTTCGGCGTCGCGGCCTGGAAGTCGCAGCCGTCGAGTGCCCGGTCGCGTTCGTCCGCGGAGTAGTGCGCCAGAATGATGCGGCCGATGGAGGTTGCGTGGATCGGCAGGCGGCTGCCGACGCGCACATTGCTGACCAGGTGCAGGTTCGGCGTCTCGCGCAGCAGATAGAGGATCTCGTGGCCCTCGATCACGCCGAGATGGGCCGACAGGCCGAGCGTGCCGGCCAGCTCGCGCAGTTCCGGCTGGGCGATCTGCACGATATCGCGGGAATAGAGCGCCCGCGCGGCGAGATTGATCAGGCCGTTGCCCAGCGTGTAGCCGCCGCCGTCGGGCAGCGACTGGATCATGCGCTCGCGATGCAGCGTTTCCAGAAGACGCAGCAAGGTGGTGCGGTTGATGCCGGTTTCCTTGGCGGCGCGGCTGGGGTTGGAGCAGTCGTTGCCGGCCGAGATGTAGCGCAGCAGCGCTATGGCACGCTCGACCGGTGGAACGCCGAAGGCGGGTTTCTTGTCGGTCATTGCGCGACCCTCTGCGTAGCTGGTTCGTCCGAGCGCAGGAACCGGGTGATTTCCGCGCCGACCGGACCGGGCTTTTCCTGATGGACGAGATGGCCGGCGGCGTCGATTTCCAGATATTCGGCGGCGGCTTCGCGTCCGTTTGAAACCAGCGCCTCATGCATCCTTCGGCTCTGTTCCGGCGGCGTGATGCGATCTCCGGTGCCGACGACGACGAGCGTCGGCGCCTTTATGCGGGTTGCGGCGGCTGCAAGGTTGCCGGCGGCAAGCGCGTGCACGGCCTGGGCATAGCCCGCCGGATCGATCGCCGCCATGGCGGCGACGGCATCCGCGGCCAGATCCGGGCGGGTGGCCGGGTTGTGGAGCAGGTTCGGCGCGCGCTCCTCAGCGAAAGCCTGCGGTCCGAGCCGTTCGAGACTGCGCAGCCGGGCGGCGGCTTTTTCCGGCAGCTCGTCGCCGGCCGCCATTCCGTACCCTTGCGCGCAGGACATCAGCACCAGCCGGGTGACCCGTTGCGGATGTCGGGCGGCGAAATCGGCGGCGAACAGGGTGCCGAGCGAGTGGCCGAGAAGGGCAAAGCCGGGCAATGCCAGCGCATCGACCAGAGCGGCCAGCCGATCGGCGTAGTCGGCAGCCACCGGCCGCTCCATCGGCAGCGGCGCCGATCCGCCATAGCCCGGCGCGTTCCAGGAGAGCAGGGTCCAGTCCTCGGGCAGACGGTCGCACAGTCGCTCGAAGGTACCGGCGTTGCTGCCGATGCCGTGCAGCATGACGAGGCAGCGCTGCGGATCGCCGTCGCGCCACAGACATTCGAAACCGGCCACCGATCTTGGAGTCATTGCGGTCATGTGAAGCAGAACCCCCGGTTGGCCGGCAGCACCTGCCCGGTCAGCGCCAGCGCGTCGCTGCTCAGCAGGAAAGCGACCGTGCCGACGATATCCTCCGGCCCCTGCGGGCCGGGCACGGCGCGATTGTCGGCATAATGCGCGTGCCGTTCCGGCGGCACGTATTCCGTCGATTCGGTGGTCAGGATGCCGGGTGCAACCGCGACGGCGCCGATTCCTTGCGGCCCGAGTTCGCGCGCCAGCGAACGGGTCATGGCCATGACCGCGCCCTTGCTCGCCACATAGGGCAGAAGTTTCGGAGCGCCCCAAAGGGCCGTGTCGGAAGCGATGTTGACGACGCGGCCGGCGGCCGATCGGGCGAGCAACGGTGCCGCCGCCCGTGTCATCAGCCAGACGCCGCGAACATTGACGGCCATCACCCGGTCCCAGGTCTCGATGTCGACTTCGTCATGAGTCTTGCCGCCGATACCGGTGGCAATGGCGCCGTTGTTGACGAGGCCGTCGAGCGTGCCCTCGCGACCGGCGATGTCGCCGGCAAGCCGTTCGATCGAAGCGGGGTCGCCCAGATCGACGGCCGAGAAGCGGGCGCTGCCGCTATCGCGGTCGATCAGCGCGGCGGTTTCGGCCCCGCCCGTTTCGTCGATATCGGCTAGCACCAGCCGCGCCCCGCGCGCCGAAGCGGCCAGCGCCATCTCGCGCCCCAGCCCGCGTGCGGCTCCGGTGATCAATATGGTGCGGCCGTCGAGCATCGCGATCTATTCCGCGGCTTCCAGAGCTGCCGCTTCGGCATTGATCTGGGCTTCTGCCGCCTTGAGCAGGATCTGGCGGATCTTGGAAACGCCGAGGTCGTGCTGGTAGAGCATGTCGCGCTTGCCGGCGTCCGGGGTCATGCCTTCGAGCATGATCCGATCCTGTTCGAGCACGTGCCAGTGGCGCGGCTCCAGCTTGGCGCGGTAGAGGAAGCGCCAGGCTTCGCGCTCGGCACCTTGCACCTTGCGCAGCCGCCAGAAGAAGACCTTGCAGGAGTGCTCGTCGATCGGCGCGACGAAGCCGACGATGCGCATATGGCCGCCCGGACCAGCGGCCGGCGGATAGGGAATGTCCAGCCGGCAGAACATGTTGCCGTCATTGACGCAGAGCTCCACCCAGTCGAAATTTTCGCCCGACTGGCCGACGCGACTGACTTTGAAGCCCTGGTCGAGATTTTCCAATTCGACCAGGTCCTGCTTGGCGCCGAAGGCCAGCGTGAAGGACTGGGCGTGCAGGTAGCAGCCATGCATGGGGTCGGCGAGATTGTCGAGCGCCAGGCGGTAGTTGGTGTTCCACACGGCGGTGCACAGGAAGCCGGTCCAGTCGGGATGGGAGAGTTCCTCGGGAACTTCGAATGCGGGCGGCTCGGCCTCGGTTTCGCCGGCGATGAAGGCGAACACCGCGCCGGCCACTTCGATTGTTTTGTAGGCGGTGTTGGTCTTGCGGCCCTCGAAGGCGCATTCCGGCATCGCCGGTACCCGTTCGATGACGCCGTCTCCGGTCATGATGATGCCATGGTAGCGGCAGCCGATCTTGCCGTCATGGACCTCGCCCAGCGACAGCGGCGCGCCGCGGTGCGGGCAATGATCCTCGATGCACTGGATGTCGCCGTCCTGGTTGCGCCACAGCACCAGCTTGCGGCCGGTGACCTTGGCGCCACAGGGGCGGTCGGAACGGACCTCGACCGTCTTGCAGACCGGATACCAGCGGCCGGTGAGACCCTCGTTGACCCGAGCCTCGATGCGTGAGCGACGTTCCTGTTTGTCCATGATGGCCTCCCTTGCTGGGTCGAGCGATATGTTCCTACGGGCGCTTGACGCTGGCTAGCGGATGATCTTCCGGATACGTCGGCGTTACCGGTTTCGGGTTGCCGATCATGACGCACATCAGTGCTTCCTCGATGCCCTCGTTGCGCAAGCCACGATAGACGCCGGGCGGCACCGAGATCAGGTCGCGTTCGGTCAGCACCGTTTCGACGGTTTCGCCCTGGTGTTCGATGAACAGCCGGATCTTGTGGCCGCGCAGGATGAAGAACACCTCCTCGGCGTCGGTATGGATGTGCGACGGCCCTTCGCAGCCGGCCGGAAGCACCATGGTCGAGAAGGTGAAATGCTCGGCCGGGACGACGTTGGAATCGCTCTTCACGCCGGTGGCGCCGGTGCCCATGTAGCGCATCTGGGCGCGCTTGTATTTCGGATCGTAGTCGGCCTGGAACTTCAGAGCGTTCCAGTCGAGCTTGCGGGTTTCGTAGCGGGCGACGCGGCTTTCGATCCAGTCGCCCAGCGACATGCCGTCGGGGATGTTGACGTCGGCCGGATCGATTTTTGCAAAATGGGTGCTCATGTCAGGTCTCCGCTTTGGGGATGTAGTGAAGCAAACGGGCCTCGAAATAGGCCACGGTGGAATAGAGAGCGATGCCGATCAGCGTCAGCAGCAGGATGGCGTTGAACACCATGGCGGCGTTGGCCTGGCCCTCGCCGTAGGAGATCAGGAAGCCGAGGCCGGAATTGCCGCCGACCAGCTCGCCGACGGTGACGCCGATGACGGCAAGCGTCGAGCCGATGCGCAAGCCCGCCAGCAGCGACGGCAGGGTCGACGGGAACTGGACCTTCCGAAAGATCTCGAAGCGCGTCAGATTGTAGGCGCGCGCCAGATTGATGATGTCCCGGTCCACCGTCTTCATGGCCTGCAGCACGTTGACGAGGATGGGGAAGAACACGATCAGGATGGTGACCAGCAGCTTCGGCCAGAAGGTGAAGCCGAACCACATGATGAACAGCGGCGCGAACGCCACCTTGGGCGCGATCTGCAGCGCCAGGATGTAGGGCGACAGGACCTTTTCCCAGAACAGCGACAGCCCCAGCAGATAGCCGATCGCGGCGCCGAGGAAACTGCCGATGCCGAAGCCGATCAGGGTCATGACGAAGGTCGAGATCGTGTGGCCGATCAGATTGTCCAGGCGAACCATGCGCAACAGCTCGGCCAGGCACTGGCTGGCGGTGGGAATGATGTAGCGCGGCACGCCAAGCGCCGGCGGCAACAGTTCCCAGGCAATCAGGAAAGCCAATGCGACGGCGAGCGTCGTCAGCAGCTGTGCATTCTTCATCGTTCGGTGCGCCCGTGCGGGGAAGGCGGATGCTCACGCGGGCGAGCATCCGCACCGGATTGTCAGTTGACGAACTCGTTGGTGTAGGTGTCGGCGATCGGCACCGCTTCGCGTACGATTTCGTTGTCGATGTAGAAGTCCTGAACCGCCTTCAGCCGGGCTTCGTCGAACTTGCCGAAATTGTCGACATCGTCGCCATAGACCAGCGCGATATAGGCTTTCATGATGCCCTCCATGATCGCTTCCTTGCCCTCATGCTGCGGCACGGCGGCGACATAGTCCTTGGCGGCCTGGGCCGGGTCGGCGAGCACGTCCTTGTAGCCCTTGATCGTCGCCTGGACGAAGTTGCGCACCATGTCGGGGCGCTCGGCGATGGTTTCGTCGGAGGCGATGATCGCCTGGGCCATGGCCGGGAAGATGTCGTTGATCGGGGTCGTCTGGATGTCGACACCGGCGCCGCGGATGGCGCCGGCCCATTCCGGCACGCCGGACATGGCCTGGATGTCGCCGGAGATCATCAGCTTGATGATGCCGCCCGGTCCGACGGCCTGGATGTCGGCGTCGTTCTTGGTCAATCCGGCGCTCGCCAGATAGGCCAGCAGATTGTAGTAGGTGGTGTCCTGGAAGGACAGCACGCCGATCGACTTGCCTTTCAGGTCGGCGGCCGAATTGATGCCGGCATCCTTGCGCCAGTTGATCTGCGTCAGCGCCTTGTCGCCGAGAACCGCCACGCCGCGAACCGGAATGCCGTTGGCGCGCACGATGATGGCGGTATCGCCGATGCCGCCGCCGAGGTCGGCATTGCCGACGCCGACCTGCTTGGCGACGTCGGCGCCGCCCTTGCCGACCTGGAAGGTCACGTCAAGGCCGGCATCCTTGTAGTAGCCCTTGGCCTCGGCCAGCTTGAACGGCGCGAAGGCCGGCAGGAAGTCGGGCGCCGGAAACAGATAGGTGACCTTGTCGGCCGCCGTCGCCATGCCGGCGACAAGCGAAAGGGCCAGTGCGGCCATAGCGGATCGCATTGCAGATTTCATCGTATTCTCCCTGAGTTATTGGTTTTCATGCGATTTCCTCCGCGTCCTGCAGCTTGAGGAGCGAAAAGAGACGGTTGATGTATTCGGTGATCGCCGGGTTCTGCCGGCGCGCCGTCGGATTGCCGCGGTCGGGAAGGTCGACGGGGATTTCGGCGATCACGGTGCCGGGACGTTCGCTGAGCACGATGATGCGGTCGGCCATGAAGGCGGCTTCCGCCAGATCGTGGGTAATCAGCAGCGTGGTGATGTTCTCGCGCTCGATGGTCTCGGCGAAATTGCGCTGGATGATGATCTTGGTCTGGGCGTCGAGGGCCGAGAACGGCTCGTCGAGCAGGATGACGTCGGGTTCGATGGCCAGAGTGCGGGCCAATGCCGCGCGCTGCCGCATGCCGCCGGAAAGCTGATAGGGATAATAGTCGCCGAAGCCGTTCAGGTGGCATTCGTCGAGACGGGCGCGGGCCTGTTCACGGCACTCCGCCCTGGAAAAACCGCGCGACTCGAGACCAAAGGCGACATTCGCCTCGATGGTCCGCCAGGGCAGCAGAAGGTCCTTCTGCAGCATGAAACCGACATGGGAGTTCGGCCGCGTGACCTTTTCGCCGGAGACGTAAACCTCACCGCCGGTCGGCTGGTAGAGGCCGGCCGTCATGTTGAGGATGGTGCTCTTGCCGCAGCCGGACGGACCGACGATGGCGACGAATTCGCCATTGCCGGCGCTGAAGCTGATATCCTTGACGGCGACGAGCGTGCCGCCGGCGGCATCGGAGCCGAATTCCTTGCTGACCGAGCGGAACTCAAGCGCCATATCCGTCCTCTTCAAAGGCCGCGTCGAGTTCGCGGTTGATTGCCGCCAGATGCCCGACGAGGCTTTCCGCCGACCACTTGCCGCCGCCGGGCGCCTCGATGCCGGCCGCCGTCAGCGCATCGGCAACGGCTTGCATGTCATGAACGCCGCTGGCGAAGATGGTTTCGAGCGCGTCAGCAAATGCCTGTTCGGCCTCCGTCAGCGGCCGGCCCCGGGACTGCACATCCAGCGGGAACTGGTCCTTCAGCGCGGATTTCGGAATCATCCAGTTCGGCGGATTGGTCATGGTGGCTCCCGGACTGTTCTTATTTGAACAATGTGTTCAATAATAACCATATCCGAATTGCCGCGGCGAGGCAACCGTGTCTCTGACCACGCTCGATCGCGGTGCCTTGTTCTCCGATTTCAGGAAGCGGCGGGGTCGAAGGGGCCGGATGGGCCGGACAGCGGCCACAAAAAAAGGGCGGCAATCCGGCAATTGCCGCCCAAGAGCAAACAAGGGCAATCCGACCTTACTTGCTCACGGCGCCGGTATGGGAGTACCCAACGCCGAAAGTGGTCCGGTCAGTGAGCGAAGGTGTCCTTTTCCGGATCGCCGGTTACCGGTCCGTAGTAGCGCGCGTCCCGCGCGTTCGTCGGCGCCTGCAGGGCACCCGTGGTAATTTCGTCGGGGCACATGGCGCCGAAGGAACAGATCGACTTGAAGCGGACCTGCAGGTCGGACGGCGCATTGGGGTCGAAGCCGAACGTGTCCTTTTCCTCGATGCCGGTCATGGTGCCGACATAGCCTGCGGTGGGCAGGGAGTCGTTATCCTCGGCAACGGCGGCCGTGCTGCTCGCGAAAAGCAGGGCGGCGGCGGAGATGATGAAAACAGGTCGCATGGTTGTCCTCCATCGGAGATGTGATCCAGCGTCAGCGGGCCCGTCCGGCTGACTGTTGCGACGGTAGACGGACGAAAAGGCGGCGGCGTTGGCATTTCGCAACCAGTACGAATTTGTGGGGGATCATTACTGTTTTCTACTTGGTCGTTGGCCGGGGACGGCCATCGACGGTCGCCGAATGCGGGTACCGGTTCTGAACGTTGGCGACAGGCGGGAAACGAGAATTGAAGTAGAATACAACCGTTTACTTGTCGTTCATCTTGTCCGTGCTGTGCCGATTGTGGTTTGATCTCAGCGGACTGTATGACGTTGTTGTCGTTGCCGATGCGTTGCGCCAGGGGGCAGCCGTTTCGCATTCGCCGATCCGCGGGCGGCGGTCGCTTGTGGAAATTCTATCGGGAGACAGGCCATGGTCTACAATGCAGCGCTGGAGGCGGTGGCCCGCAGGCGCATCGCCCGCACCGAGAAGGAAATCCAGGAGACGGTCGACTGCGTGCGCTTCGGCATTCCGCGGGCGGCCGAAAGCAATCTGGAGCGACGCGAGGCGTCGATCCAGCGCAATCTGCGGGTGCCCGCCTTCATGGCGACCCAGATGACCGATCAGATGGAGACCGAAGGTCTGAAGGCGCCCGGCGCCGAGGCGCTGCGCGGGGCGACGATCGATTTCGTGCCGGTCTCCTACATGGAGCGCGGCCTGAATGCGGCCCGGGCGGTGGCGCGCGTGGCATTTCCGGACCGTCGTGCCAAGGGTACCGGCTTCATGATCTCCGACCGCCTGTTCGTCACCAACCATCACGTCGTCCAATCGCGCGACGACGCGACGCGCTACCGCGCCGAGTTCAACTACGAAATCGATCTCAGCGGCGCCGAGCGGCCGGCGACGATCTTCAACCTCGACCCGGATGCCTTCTTCTTCACCGACGATATCGACGGGCTGGACGTCACCGTGATCGCCATCGGCGACAGGGTGCGCGGCGAGGAGCCTCTACAGGCTTTCGGCTGGTGCGGTCTGTCGGCATCGTCCACCAAGCACGCGCTGGGCGACTACGTCACCATCATCCAGCACCCGCAGGGGCGCCACAAGGAGGTGGTGCTGCGCGAAAACGTCATTGCCGGGCGTGACGACGTGGCCCTGCACTATGTCGCCGACACGGAGGGCGGGTCCTCCGGTTCACCGGTGTTCAACAGCGACTGGTCGCCGGTGGCGCTGCATCACTGGGGCGGCGTGCATGCCTGGCAGGGTAGTGGCGCCTATCAGCCCAACACGGTCAATGAGGGCATCCGCATCAGCGCCATCGTGCGCGCGCTGCGCGAGGCGCGGCCGGCGATGAACGCACAAAAGCAGGCTCTGCTAGACGACGCGCTGGCCAAGGGCGAACTGGGTTTCCCGCCCGAGGCCGCAGGCCCACCCGCGACCCGGCCGCCGGCCACAAGTATTTCCATGAAGCCGAACCCCGGCGGCGGCGTGACGTGGACCGTCCCGGTCGAGATCACCGTCGATCTGCCGGGAGCGGCATCGGCCGTGCAGCCTGCGGCGCAAGCCGCCGATCCGGTCGCCGCCGCGATGCCGGAAAGCGCGGAGGAGTTTGCCGACCGGTGCGGCTACCGGCCGGATTTCATCGACGGCTTCCTGGTGCCGCTGCCGCAGATGACGGCGGCACAGAAGGCCGATGCGGCGACCATCGTGCCGGAGCGGCGGATGCCGGGGCAGAGCGCCACGGAGCTGCGCTACCAGCACTTTTCCATCGTCATGAGCGGGGCCCGCAAGCTCGCCTATTTCACCGCCTGCAACATTCACGGCGAAAGCCTCATCGGCTTCTCCCGCAAGACCAAGGATTTCTACGATTACGATGCCGCGTCGACGGCGTTTCGCGAAAGCCTGGGCAGGGCGGAGGGCGACGACTGGGTCGACGATCCGCGTATCGACGCCACCGCGCAGACCGGCGAATCCTACTACAAGAGCATGCCGAACCGGCTGGTCGACGCCAGGGGACATGCCGATCTCGATCCGCAGCCCAATTTCGACCGCGGCCATCTGGTGCGCCGGCTCGACCCGTGCTGGGGCCGGCGCGACAAGGCGCTGATCGCCGAGCGCGACAGCTTCACCTGGACCAATGCCGCACCGCAGACATCCGCCTTCAACCAGGGCAAGGCGAAAGGCCTGCTGGGCGAAACCGAAGGGCGCCTGTGGCAGGGGATCGAAAACTACGTGCTGCGCAACGCCTGGGCGGCCGACAGCAAGGTGTGCGTGCTCACCGGCCCGGTCTTCGCCGATGACGATCCGGTCTACTCGGACAAGACGGGTGTCCAGGAGGTGCAGGTCCCGCTGACGTTCTGGAAGGTGCTGGTGTGGCAGGAAAACGGTGCTCTGAAGTCGCTGGCGCTTCTGGCCGACCAGACGAAGACGCTTGTCAAGAAGCCCGAAGGCGAAGCCTTTGTCGACGCCGGCCAGCTGGCGCTGATGGAGAATTTCCTGACCACCGTGGCCAAGGTGGAGAAGCTGACCGGATTCGAATTCGGCGACGCCGTCAGCCAGGCCGACATCCGCTTCGGCCAGCAGAACGCACCGGCGGATGCGCCGGAGGCGGTCGGCGAGGAGCGGCAGGCGAAGGCGAAGAAAGCGCGCAAGCCGGCGGCGAAGCGGGCGGTCAGGAAACGCTAACTCGGAGGCTGCAATTTCGGGGACAGTTTACTTAATTCCCATCGTTTCTTAATGGAATCAGCATCTTATCAAGAATTAAGTAAACTGTCCCCGAAATTCTGGCACGTTGTTTTGTTTCTGCCCGGCGCTCCTTGGAATCAGCGGAAAACTGTCATCGAAATTCGGGCACAACCTACGCCGCCAGCATACCCTCGAGCCGCCGGCGGATCAGCGATTCCGCCTTGGTCATGATGCCGTCGATCAGTTCCCTGCAGGTCGGGATATCGTGGATCAGGCCGGCGACCATGCCGCAGGACCAGGCGCCGGCATCCATGTCGCCTTCCAGCATGATGCGCGGATAGACGCCGGCGACCTCCTCGCGGATGTCCTCGAATTTGAGGTCGGCGCCCAGTTCGCGCTCCTTTTCAAGCAGCCGCTCGACGGCGTCGTTGGTGAGCACCCGCTCGGTGTTGCGCAGCGGCCGCATGATCAGCCGCGTGTCGAGTTCGGACGCGGCGACGATGGCGCGCTTCACCTCCTCGTGGACCGGTGCTTCCTTCGTTGCGATAAAGCGGGTGCCCATGTTCATGCCCTCGGCGCCCATGGCGAGCGAGGCGACGAGGCTGCGGGCATCGGCCATGCCGCCGGAAGCGACAAAGGGGATTTCCAGTTCGTCGGCGGCGCGTGGCAGCAGGATCATGTTGGGAATGTCGTCTTCGCCCGGATGGCCGCCGCATTCGAAGCCGTCGACGGACACCGCATCGCAGCCGATCGACTGGGCCTTCAGCGAATGCCGCACCGATGTGCATTTGTGGATCACCTTGATGCCGGCTTCCTTGAGCTGCGGAAGATGCGCCTGTGGGTTGCGGCCGGCGGTTTCGACGATGCGCACGCCGCCGTCGATGATGGCGTCGATATAGCCCGGATAATCGGGCGTGGTGAGGCTCGGCAAGAAGGTCAGGTTCACGCCGAAGGGCTTGTCGGTCATCTCCCGGCAGCGGGCGATCTCGTTGGCGAGGTCCTGCGGCGTTTTCTGCGTCAGGCCGGTGATGATGCCGAGGCCGCCGGCGTTGGACACGGCGGCGGCCAGTTCGGCGAAGCCGACGAAATGCATGCCGCCCTGGATGATCGGGTGTTCGATGCCGAAGAGCTCGGTGATGCGGGTTTTCATGATGGAGATGTCCTTGGAGGTAGGGCGTAGAGCGGAGGGCGATTGGATTGCATCATTTGACCGCGGCGATTTTGGTCACTGGCCAGGCGGGTTGCAGGCCGTGGTGTTATCCCACCACAAGTGCAAGCCAACGACGCCCAGGGGCCAAAAGCGCCCGGCCCGAAGGGTGGCTGCATATCGGCCCATCGGCTGCGTTGCGCCGCTTGCCCGATGCACCACATCGCGCTGCGCGACGCGCCTGGCCGAGTGGAGCCGATCTGCAGCCATCAAATGATCCAATCCAATCGACCTCCGCTCTTATCGACTTGAAACAGACTGAACATTCTGTTTCTTTTTCTGTCAAGGCGCAAAGCCGGCAAACGGGAGGCACCATGACGACACCATCGGGCGGATATCTCGCGGTCGACTGGATTGCCCATTACGCGACGGCGACACCGGACAAGGCGGCGACGATCGAACTGCCGAGCGGCCGGCGGCAGAGCTATGGGCAGATGCACGAACGCGTCGGCCGGCTGGCGGCGTTTCTGGCGGCGCGCGGCGTCGGGTGCGGCGACCGGGTCGGCTTTGTCGCACCCAACAGCACCGACATCCTCGACCTGACCTTCGCCACCTGGCGGCTCGGCGGCATCGTCCTGGCACTGAATTTTCGGCTGACGGCGCCCGAACTGGACTTCATCATCGGCGATGCGGCGCCGAAGATCGTGCTCTGCGACAGCGAGCTTGCCGACATCGTCGCCCCGTTGCGGGCAAGCGGGAACGTCGAGCTGTGGCTGGAAACCCATGGCGACGGTCGCGACAGCGCCTTCGAGCGGGCGATCGCCGATGCTCCGGGGTGTCTGACGGACGCGGTCGAGCAGCCGCTCGAGGCACAGTGCATGCTGATGTACTCCTCCGGCACGACCGGCACGCCCAAGGGTGTGATCATCACCCACGGCATGCTCGCTTTTTCGGCCATGGCCGGCGCGGCGCCCGGCCTGACGAGCCGCCGCAGCGTGTCGCTGGCGGCGATGCCGCTGTTTCATATCGCCGGGATGAACGTCTGCTGCATGCCGGCGATAACCATGGGGGCGACGACCGTCCTCATGCGCGCCTTCGAGCCGGGGGCGGTGTTGGCGGCGATCTCCGACGCCGATCTCGGCGTCACCCATTTCTTCGCCGTGCCGGCGGCCTACAACGCGCTGGCGCAGCACCCTGACGCGGCGTCGGCGGATTATTCGCGGCTGTTGACGGCGCTGTCCGGCGCCGAAACGGTTCCCGAGCCGCTGGTCGCCTGGTGGCTCGAGCGCGGCGTCGCCATCCAGGAAGGCTACGGACTTACCGAGACCGCGGCGCAGGGTTGCCTGCTGGCGCATGAGGAGGTCACCGACAGGCCGGGCTGTGCCGGCAAGCCGCTGGTGCACAGTCGCATGAAGATCATGGTCGACGAAGCGACTGAAGCCGGACCGAACGAGACGGGCGAAATCTGGATCAAGGGCGCGGTCGTCACGCCGGGCTACTGGAACCGGCCCGAGGCGACGGCGGCGGCCTTCCATGACGGCTGGTTCCGCACCGGCGATGTCGGCCGGCGCGATGCCGACGGCTATTTCTACATCCAGGACCGGCTGAAGGACATGTACATTTCCGGCGGCGAGAACGTCTATCCGGCGGAGATCGAGAATGTGCTCTACGAGCTCGAGGCGATCGCCGAGGTGGCCGTTATCGGCATGCCGCACGACCAGTGGGGCGAATGCGGCTGCGCCGTGGTGGTGCCGAGAGACGGGCATGCCGTCGACATCGACCTGCTCGTCGCCCATTGCACGGGCCGGCTGGCGCGTTTCAAGCATCCGGCGGAGATCGTCATCCTGGACATGCTGCCGCGCAATGCCACGGGCAAGGTGCTGAAGCACGAATTGCGCCGGCGCATCGTGTCGGCCTGAGGGGGCGCGGTTTTTATTTGCGTCAGGATATGCCAAGAGGGCATGCATGAGACTGGTGAAAGACAGGGTGGCGTTCATCACCGGCGGGGCCGGCGGCATCGGGCTGGCGATCGCCCGCAGCCTCGGCCGCCGCGGCGCGCGGGTGATGCTGGCCGACATCGACGA
Source organism: Rhizobiaceae bacterium (assembly GCA_963921345.3). Classification (GTDB taxonomy): domain Bacteria; phylum Pseudomonadota; class Alphaproteobacteria; order Rhizobiales; family Rhizobiaceae; genus Hoeflea_A. The sequence goes on from CAWUFE020000001.1 coordinate 676,909, forward strand.
GGCGCAACTGGATGCAGCGGTTTCCGGCCTGCGGGGCTCGGGGATCGAGGCGGCGCCGGTGGTATGCGACGTCAGCGATGCGGCAAGCGTGCGTCGGGCGTCGGAACGGACGCTCGATCGGTTCGGGGCCGTGCACATCCTCGTCAACAATGCCGGCGTATTTCTCGGCGGGCGCACCGGCTCCATCCCGCTGGAGGACTGGCGCTGGATCGTCGACGTCAACCTGATGGGCGTGGTGCACGGCATCGAGACCTTCGTGCCGATCATCGCCGGCCAGAAGCAGGGCGGTTACGTAATCAATTCGGCGTCGATGGCCGGCCATTGGGCGGTCGGCGATCTCGGCCCCTACAACGCCACCAAGTTCGCCGTCGTCGGCTATACGGAGACGCTGCGGCGGGATCTGCGGCGCGAGGGCATCGGGGTCAGCGTGCTGTGTCCGGCGCTGGTGCGCACCCGCATTCATGAATCCATGGGCGTCCGGCCGTCGTCGCTGGACGGCGCCGGCGAAACCGCTGAACACGATGAAAAATGGATGAAGGCCGGCCACGCCGCGGTCGAAAGCGGCATCGATCCCGACACCGTGTCCGAATGGGTGGTCGACTGCATGGCGGAAAAGCGCTTCTACATCTTCACTCATCCCGAAATGGCGCCGATCATCGATGCCCGTGCCGGGCTGATGAAGGCCGATTACCAGGCGTGTGTCGACGACCCGCGCTTTGCCGGCAACGGGGACGGCTGACGTGCCGCCGCCGCGCCTCGACGTCCTGATCATCGGCGCCGGCTTTTCGGGAATCTGCGCGGCTATCAAACTGAAGCAGCGCGGCTCCGTCGATTTCGAAGTACATGAAAAGGCCGATGGGATCGGCGGCACCTGGCGGGAGAATGTCTACCCCGGCGCGACCTGCGACATCCCTTCGCATTTTTACTGTTTTTCCTTTGAGCCCAATCCCGACTGGAGCCGGCTTTATTCGCCGCAGTGCGAAATCCGGGCCTATATCGAACGCTGCGTCGACACATACGGGATCCGCAGCCATTTCCGTCTTGGCAGCAAGGTGTCGGCACTGCGTTTCGACGACGAAGCCGGTCTCTGGGAAGTTCGCTTCGCCAATAGCGAAAGCCGCCTGGCCCGCTTCGTCATCAATGGCAGCGGCAGCCTGCACAAGCCCAACATTCCGCCTTTCGAGGGGGCGGAGCGGTTTACGGGCGTGCAGATGCACTCGGCGCAATGGGATCCCGCATTCGATCCGGCCGGCAAGCGCATCGCGGTGATCGGCAGCGCCGCCAGTGCCGTCCAGATCGTGCCCGAGATCGCCCGATCGGCCGAAACGGTCTTGCTCTTTCAGCGCACGCCCAATTATGTTTTCCGGCGCGGCGATTTTGCCTATAGCGACCGCCAGAAACGGCGCTTTCGCCGCTTTCCCGCACTGATGCGCCTGCTGCGCTGGAAGATGGTGCTGGAGCGCGAGTGGGGGATTTTCCGGATCGTCAGCAACGCCCGGGTTCGCCAGCGTCTCGGACGCTATCTGAAGGAGCGTGTTCCTCGAAAGGTGAGCAACGAAGCCTACCACGAGGTCCTGATCCCGGACTATGAGCTCGGCTGCAAGCGCATCCTGATTTCCGACGATTTCTTCGATGCGCTCAACCGCGACAATGTGGAGCTCGTTTCGGAATCGATCGCGCGAATGACCGAAACGGGAATCGTCACGGCGGACGGCAGCGAACGCCCGGTCGACGCGATCGTCTACGCAACCGGTTTCGACCTCGCCGGACACTGGCTGGCCATCGACGTGACGGGGCAGGGCGGTGTGGCGCTGGCCGATCGATGGCGCAATGGCGCCGAGGCCTATCGCGGCGTGCTGGTGCCGGGTTTTCCCAACTATTTCACCGTGACCGGGCCGAACACCGGCGTCGGCACGACGTCGATGGTGCACATGATCGAGCAGTCGGTCGGCTGGATCATGAAATGCATCGACCTGGCCGGCGAGGACGGGCTGGTCTCGGTGACGCAGGAGGCGTGCGACGCCTACAACCGCCGTGTTCACGCAGCCCTTGCCGGAACGGTGTGGTCTTCGGGATGCGACAGCTGGTATCGCAACCCCAATGGCCGCATCGAGACGCTTTACCCGTGGAACGGCCTGCGATTCGCCAAACAGATGCGAACGGTCGACCGGCGAGACGTGCGGATCGAGCGCCACGATTGCCGGCGAGAACCTGCCTAACAACAAAGCGCTCCAAGGACATTGGAGCCCACGGCGAGACTCGAACTCGCATCTTCCATCCAATTACCTTTGTCCTGGTTCGAAGCCAGGGGGGATACGTGGGCTGGTGTTCCCAGCAGGACTCGAACCTGCAACCTCCGCGTCCGCACCGCGACGCTCTGTCCGGTTGAGCTATGGGAACTGAAAACTGGCGTCGGGTGGAGGGGTTCCAAACCGCACAACGCCGGAGACCTGAGTCCCCGGCGGGCGGGGCAGCATCAAGTCTCGATGATACGCGAGCGCGTCCGAGCTATCCGATGGTGCATGGTCTTCGACTTTCGGTCGGTGGAACAGGGACGGCACTCTTATGCCGGGTATCGCCGCGAGTCAACACGGCTGAGCGCCCTAACCGTCCATCCTGACCAGCCACTGGTGCAGCGGCAGGGCGTTCTTCCATTTGTCGATGCAGAAATCGACGAACTGCGGAGTGGCGAGCTGTTTCGGGTGGGGCAGGTGGTAGGCGGCGTGCAGCGCGTTGAACTTCAGCAGGCGTTCGATGTCGGGATCGTCGGTGGCAAAGCCGCGGGGCAGCTTGGCGTAGTGGGCTCCCGCAAGCGGCAGGTCGTGTTTTTCCATGTCCTTCTCGATCGCCAGCAGGTCCTGTGCGGCCTTCGTTTCGGCGATCGTCGCGCGGTATTTGGCCAGCCGGTCCTTGTCGAAGCCGTGGGCGCCGGCGCCGAGGATCAGCTGGTCCTTGGTCAGGCGGAAGAACAGGCCGGAGATCGCGCCCTTGCGCTGGCCTTGCCAGAACCAAAGATCGAGATGGTCCTTGTAGGGCCGCTTGTCCTTGGAGAAGCGGATGTCGCGGTTGATGCGGAAGATCGAGCCGTTGACCTTGGGCTCGGCGACCAGCTCCGGCGACAGGCCGGCAAGCGGTTCCTGCAGGGCGATGACGAAGTCCTTGGCGGCACCGATATAGTGGGTGTCATAGTCGGCGCGATGGGCGTCGAACCACTCCTTCTTGTTGTTTTCCGACAGGCCGGCGATGAAATTCAGCGTTGCATCCTGGAATCCAGCGAAAGATGACATGCGGCTCCCTTTCTTGATATTCAGAGCTCCGGCTCCACCGCCCTACGAGCATCGTCTTTTCGTCGGTCTGCCCTACTGCGAGTTCTCGGTTGCAAGGTGGTCTACTCCGCCCAGCACGAGCTCACGTGCGTCCTCCTGCGGGCAAGCCGCGCTCAGGGTTTTGTCGGCGTAAATATCACCGCCTGAATTTTCCAGATTTGCATTTTTCGGGAAAGCACAATGATCTGGTTAAAATGAGCCTCCTGGTCTTCGGATTGCGAATTGCCGGTGAGAATAATCCGGTTACATACGATTGCCATGTCACCGGCACCCGCAAATTCCCAGTTTTCGAAACGGTATCCGGGAGTTGGTTCAAAAGCCGCTGCGAATTCTGCAAGCTCCTTGTGGCCGACCATTCGTGGGGCTCCGGGAGGCATCAAGACCGCATCCTCTGCCCATCTCTCCAGCCACGCGTCGTGTTTTGAAGACACAAGCTCGTCTGTCCAGCCAACTATGGTTTGCCGGATATCGTCGTGTTCTGTTGCGGAAAGGTCGTCGGTTCCAAGCAATTCGGATAACCTCCAAAGTTGAGACTTGATCACAATGTACACCCGATGTCGTCAAAGTCGACATTTCCGGCGGGTTTGGCTCAATCTTGATTTTCCGCCTGGTCCGGATTCCGCTTGCGCAAAATTACACACCAACCAACCGGCCTCAAAAGATGAGCGAAAAACACTTCGTGTTTGGCGGCGGGCGCGATCTTGAAACGATCGTCCGCCCGCGTCCATCGGTCCCAGGTCAATTCGGGGTTATCGCCCGGCCGTCGCCATTGTCTGGAACGGTCCTAAACTGTACATAGGGGCCATGAGTTTATCCGGTACACCGGGCATGGTGACGAGCCTTGCCAACCCGACTCGGTTTCTGTCGATCGTGGCCGCGGTGCTGCCGTGGATGATCGGCATCACCGTCATCCTGTTCGCCGTCGGGCTGTGGATGAGCTTTGCCGCGCCGGAAGATTACCAGCAGGGTATCACCGTGCGCATCATGTTCATCCATGTGCCGTCGGCCTGGCTTGCCATGATGTGCTACACGGTGATGGCGATTTCGGCGATCGGCACGCTGGTGTGGCGGCATCCGCTGGCCGACGTTTCGGCCAAGGCGGCAGCACCCATCGGTGCGGTCTTCACCTTCCTGGCGCTGCTGACGGGCTCGCTGTGGGGCAAGCCGATGTGGGGCACCTGGTGGGTCTGGGACGCCCGGCTGACCTCGGTTTTCGTGCTGCTTCTGATGTATCTCGGATTGATCGCGCTCAACCGGGCGATGGACGATCCGGCACGGGCGGCGCGGGTGTCGGCCATCGTCATCCTGGTCGGCTACGTCAACATCCCGATCATCAAGTTCTCGGTGGACTGGTGGAACACGCTGCACCAGCCGGCAAGCGTCATGCGGCTCGACGGGCCGACCATCCATCCCAGCATGCTCTATCCGCTGCTGGTCATGGCGCTGGCCTTCACCATGCTGTTCTTTACCCTGCACCTGATGGCCATGCGCAACGAAATCTGGCGCCGCCGCGTCGCCTCGCTGCGACGGCAGGCCGCCCGGGCGGCTGCCTGAGGCTCCCCCGATGACCCATTTCGCTTTCGTCGCCATCGCCTATGGCGCCACCGCGCTGACCATCCTGGCATTGATCGGCTGGGTCGTTATCGACCAGCGGTCGCGGCGCGCCGAACTGGCCGAGCTGGAAGCGAGCGGTGTGCGGCGGCGGTCGGATGCGCGCGGAAACGGAGGCGGCGATGAGCACTGAAACCTCGGAGACGCCGAAACCGGTGCGACAGGTCAACCGGCGGCTGCTCGCCTTCCTGCCGCTGGTGATCTTCGTGGTGCTCGCCGGGCTGTTTTATGTGCGGCTGATGTCCGGCAAGGATGCTTCGGTCATTCCGTCGGCGCTGGTGGGAACGCAAGCACCGTCGCTCGACCTGCCGCCGCTGGAAGGTCTGCTGCGCGACGGGCAACAAGTGCCGTCGCTGACTGACGCGGCGGTCGAGGGCAAGGTGACGCTGGTCAATGTCTGGGCCAGCTGGTGCGTGCCCTGCCGCCAGGAACACCCGCTTCTGATGGCGCTGGCGAAAGACAGCCGCATCAACGTGGTCGGAATCAACTACAAGGATGAGACACCGAACGCGCTGCGTTTTCTCGGCGAGCTCGGAAACCCGTATTCCGCGGTCGGCACCGACCCAAAAGGCGTTGCGGCGATCGACTGGGGAGTCTATGGGATTCCCGAGACCTATCTGCTGGGGCGCGACGGGACCATCCTGTTCAAGCAGGTCGGGCCTTTCTCGCCTCTGTCGGTGCAGAACCTGCTGTTGCCGGAGATCAAGAAAGCCCTGTCGGCGCCGGCCGGTTCGTCCTAGACTGGATTGATCGAAGCTCTTTCAGGAATCGTCAACGGGGTATTGCATGACGAGGATCCACTACGCCATCGGCGACGTGCACGGCCGGGACGATCTCCTGGAGGCGATGCTCGCGCGCATTGCCGCCGACCGCGACTACCGCCATGCGGACAGTGAGGCAACGATGGTGCTTGTCGGCGATTATGTCGACCGCGGTCCTGACAGCGCCGCCGTCGTCGACCGGCTGATGCGTGGTGTCGACGATTTCGAGCTGGTCTGCCTCAACGGCAATCACGAGGCGATGCTGCTGGCCTGCACCGAATCCGACGACCGTCAGGCCTGGGCCGGCTGGATCCACAATGGTGGCGACACCACCATCCACTCCTTCGGGGTCAAAGTCCGCTACGGGTTCTTCCGGCCCGATCATCTGGTCGATGCGCTCGGAGCGGAGCGGCTGGCCTGGCTGCGCGACCTGCCGCTCCACCATCAGACGCCGGACTACCTGTTCGTGCACGCCGGGATCCTTCCCGGCCGCCCGATCGAGGAGCAGTCGGAGCGCGACCTGTTGTGGATCCGCAACCGATTTCTCAACAGCGACAAGGACCACGGGCGGCTTGTCGTTCACGGCCACACGCCGACGGAAGAGCCCGACATCCGACCCAACCGCATCGGCATCGACACGGGCGCCTTCACCACCGGCCGCCTGACGGCGGTGGTGCTGGGAGAGGCGGAAGGACCGCGGTTTCTGACGGTGGAAGGCGCGCCGGGCGCCTGGTAGGGTTGCTCCCTTACCCCGCCTTGTCGGAGTGGGCATCGACCTTGTCGTCTTCCTCGTCGAGCGAGTGCTGCATGACGACCCGCATCTGCAGCATGGCGAAGACCAGGGTGATGGGCATGATGCCCCAGACCTTGAAGGCTACCCAGAAGTCGGTGGAAAAATTGCGCCAGACGATCTCGTTGACGACTGCCAGGAACAGGAAGAACAGGCTCCAGCGAATGGTCAGCTTGCGCCAGCCCTCGGCATCGAGGCGAAAGGCACTGTCGAACACAAAGGCGAGCAGCGACTTGCCGAAGGCCAGGCCGCCCATGAGCACGGCGAAGAACAGGCCGTTGATGATGGTCGGCTTCATCTTGATGAAGGTGTCGTTCTGCAGCCACAGCGTCAGCGCGCCGAAGACGAAGACGAAAATGCCGGAGACCAGCGGCATGATCGGAATGGTGCGGGTCAGGATCCACGACAGCGACAGCGCAACGGCCGTTGCGACCATGAACAGGCCGGTGGCGATGAAGATCGGTCCGCCGAGACCGGCGAGCGCCGAGAACTGCTCGGCCAGCCACTCGCCGCGGGCGTTGGCGAAGAAGAACACCACCAGGGGGCCCAGCTCCAGCGCCATTTTGAGCAACGGATTGATGGTCTGGCGTTCCGGATCCGAGGGGTCTCTTTCGAAAATCGGCTGGTCCATGCGGGCCATCTCCAAATTAGGCTCCAAAATCAGGTTTCTTGCGCCGGCACGCCGGCGATCGCCGCAGCGAAATCCTTGGCGGCGAACGGCTCGAGATCATCGACGCCTTCGCCGACACCGATGAAATAGATAGGCAGTTTGTGCTTGGCGGAAATGGCCACCAGGATGCCGCCGCGCGCCGTGCCGTCGAGCTTGGTCATCACCAGGCCGTTGACGCCGGCGACGTTGCGGAAGATTTCGACCTGGCTGAGCGCATTCTGACCTGTGGTGGCGTCGAGCGTCTGCAATACCGTGTGGGGCGCGTCGGGATCGTGCTTGCCGAGGACGCGCACGATCTTCTCCAGCTCGTCCATCAGCTCCGCCTTGTTCTGCAGACGACCGGCGGTGTCGACGATCAGCACGTCCGTGCCGGCCTCGCGGGCCTGCTGAAAGGCATCGAAAGCGAGCCCGGCGGCATCGGCGCCAAGCTTCGACGAGACCACCGGCGATCCGGTGCGCTCGCCCCAGATCTTCAGCTGCTCGATGGCCGCGGCGCGGAAGGTATCGCCGGCGGCGAGCATGACGCTCAAGCCGCCGTCGCTGAGCTTGGCGGCGAGCTTGCCGATCGTGGTGGTCTTGCCGGTGCCGTTGACGCCGACGACCAGGATGACATGCGGCTTGTGACTGAGGTCGAGTTCGAGCGGCTGGGCGACCGGGCCGAGCACCGCCTCGATTTCGCTGGCCATGATGGCCTGCACCTCGTCCGTCGACACGTCCTTGCCATAGCGGCCGGAGGCCAGCGTGTCGGTGATGCGCAGCGCCGTCTCGACGCCGAGGTCGGACTGGATGAGGATGTCCTCGAGATCCTGCAGCGTGTCCTCGTCCAGCTTGCGTCGGGTAAAGACGCCGGCGATCTGGCTGGTGAGCTGAGAAGAGGTGCGCGACAGTCCCTTGCGCAATCGCGCAAACCACGAGGGGCGGCCAGCATCGTCGGCGGGTGCCTCTGGTTCGGGCTCGGCCGATTGCGCCGAGCTGACGGTATCGGACACGGAGACCTTGCGCGGTTCGGGCTCCGGCGAAGGATCTGTTGATACAGGCGGTTCGGGCTTGATTTCGGCCGTCGGGCCTTCAGCCTTTCGAGGCTCAGGCTCAGGCTCAGGCTCAGGCTCAGGCTCAGGCTCAGGCTCAGGCTCAGGCTCAGGCTCAGGCTCAGGCTCAGGCTCAGGCTCAGGCTCAGGCTCAGGCTCAGGCTCAGGCTCAGGCTCAGGCTCAGGCTCAGGCTCAGGCTCAGGCTCAGGCTCAGGCTCAGGCTCAGGGCCCTGTGGCGGTTCCGGTTCGACCGGCGGCGCCGGTTCGGGCGGCGCTGCGGCTTCCGGCTCGGCTGGAGCGTCTTCGGCTACCGGCAGCTCCGGCGGCAGATCCGGTGCGGCCGGAGGCGCTTCGGCTTCCTGAGGGGCCGGTTCGACCGGCGGCGGCGCCGAGGCGGGCGCTGCGTCGGCGGCCTGTTCAGCCTGCGGGGCTTCGGGCTGTTCCTCCTCGACGACCTTCTTTTTGCCGAAGGAGAAAACCCGTTTGATGAAGCCGAGTGCCATATGCGTCCAAAAAGTTCCGGTGAAACGGGTCTCAGGCGGCTGCCCGTGCCGTCGGTTGATCGGATGTGATGTCGGCCAGCAACCGGTCGCCGTCGTGACCGGTGATGAGGGCCGGCAGAATGGTTCCAGCCTCGCCGCCGGCGAGGCTGACCAGGGTGAAATTCTCGGTGCGGCCGAGGCCCGGCTTCTCGATCAGCACCTTCTGGCGGGTGCCGACCATCGTCTCCAGGTGACGGCCATAGGCCTCTTCGCCCTTGTGGCGCAAGGTTGCGGCGCGCGCCTTGATCAGGCTGCGCGGATGCTGCGGCATGCGCGCAGCGGGGGTGCCGTCGCGCGGCGAAAACGGAAAGACATGCAGGAAGGACAGCCCGCAGGCGTCGACCAGCGACAGGGCGTTGTCGAACATCGCCTCGGTTTCGGTCGGAAAGCCGGCGATCAGATCGGCGCCCAGCGCGATGTCGGGCCGCAATGCCCGGACCTGCTCGCAGAAGGCCACCGAATCGGCACGCAAATGGCGCCGTTTCATGCGCTTCAACATCATGTCGTCGCCATGCTGTAGCGACAGGTGCAGATAGGGCATGAAGCGCGGCTCGTCGGCGATCAGTGCAAGCAGGTGGTCGTCCGCCTCGATGGAATCGATGGAGGACAGGCGCAGCCGTTCCAGCCCCGGCACGCGGTCGAGAATGGTGCTGGCGAGCTTGCCCAGCGTCGGCCGGCCCGGCAGGTCGGCGCCGTAGCTGGTGGCGTCGACGCCGGTGATCACCACCTCGCGATAGCCATTGTCGACCAGCCTCGCTACCTGCTCGACCACGGCTCCCATCGGTACCGAGCGGGAATTGCCGCGGCCATAGGGGATGATGCAGAAGGTGCAGCGGTGGTCGCAGCCATTCTGCACCTGGACGAAGGCGCGGGCGCGGCCCTCGATGGCGTCGACCATCTGCGGCGCCGTGTTGCGCACGCTCATGATGTCGTTGACGCGGATCTTTTCTTCGGCGGCGACGCCGAAATCGGGCAACGCCCGGTAGCTGTCGGCGGTCAGCTTTTCCTCATTGCCGAGCACCGCGTCGACCTCGTCCATGGCGGCGAAGGAGGCGGCTTCGGTCTGCGCCGCGCAGCCGGTGACGACGATGCGGGCGCCGGGATTTTCGCGGCGGGCGCGGCGGATCGCCTGGCGTGCCTGGCGCACCGCTTCGCCGGTTACGGCGCAGGTGTTGACGAGCACGGCGTTGTCGAGGCCGGCCTTGGCCGCCTCGCGCCGCATGACCTCGGATTCGTAGGTGTTGAGGCGGCAGCCGAAGGTGATGATGTCGATGCCGCTCATGACAGGTTCTCTTTCGGCGTCTCGTCGGCAGACCAGGCGCCGGTGGCCGGGTCGAGCGAGCCTGAGAATTCCCATTCCGCCGGACCGGTCATGATGATCTTGTCGTCGTCCTTCCATTCGATCAGCAGCGGGCCGCCCGGCACATTGACCGTGACCTTGCGGCCGGTGCGGCGGGTGCGGGCGGCCGAGACCGCCGCCGCACAGGCGGCGGAGCCGCAAGCCTGGGTCAGGCCGGCGCCGCGCTCCCAGGTGCGCAGGTCGAGTTCATCGTCGGAGCGGACGCGGGCAATCGAGATATTGGCGCGCTCGGGGAAAATCGGATGGTTCTCCAAGAGCGGACCGAACCGGTCAAGATCATAGGACCAGACGTCGTCTTCGACCCAGAAGACCGCATGCGGATTGCCGATGGAAACAGCCGAGGGCGAGTGCAGCACCGGCGCGTCGATCGGCCCGACCTGCAACTCGATCATGCGGGTGTCGCGAAACTCTTCGGCAAGAGGGATCTTTTGCCAGCGGAATTCCGGCCGGCCCATGTCGACATCGATCATGCCGTCGTCGTGTTCGCGGGAGTTGAGGATGCCGGCGACGGTCTGGAAGGTGAAGACCCGCTTGCCGGTCTCGGCCGACAGCGCCTGGACGACGCAACGCGTGCCGTTGCCGCAGGCCTGGGCGCTGGAGCCGTCGGAATTGAGGATGTCGATATAGGCGTCGGTATGCTGCAGCCGCGGGTCGTGGATGGCCATGATCTGGTCGAAGGCGGTGGCCGGATCGGCGGCCAGTGCGATGGCCGCCTCAGGCGTCACGGAATCGTCGCGGCCGCGCATGTCGACCACGAGAATCTGGTTGCCCAATCCGTTCATCTTGGCGAACTGAACGCGTTCCGCCATTGGCCCGTCCTTGTCTGCGGCCATTGTTGCCGTGTTTCGGGCGTTATATGGCCGAACTGCGGGCAAATTACCAGATTGGGCGCGTCAGATTGTGACGGAAGGCCGACTAGCGCCTTGTTAGCGCGAGAACCGTATCCCGGACCATGGCTTCCTGTCCTTCGGGGCTCCTGGCCGTCCGTACGACCGAGTCGACGAACTCGTGCACCCAATCCTGTGTTTTGAGCTGCAGATCGGCGAGCGCTTCGTCGGGCGTGGCGGGGGGAATGTCGGGACTGTCCCAGGCCCAGGGCGGGAAGGTTCCATGGGCGACGATCAGCAGCAGGCCGCCCGGTGCAACGGCTTGCGCGGCACGGCGCAGCACCGCCGTGCGTCGGAAATCGTCCGTCGAGTGGAGATAGAGTGCGGTCACGAGATCGAATTCTCCCGTCGGAAAGGTCTCGGACAGATCGTGTTGCTCGAACCGGGCGCGTTCGGCCACACCGGTGGTTTCAGCCTGCGCCCGGGCCCGTCCGATGACAGTTTCGGAAATGTCGACACCGGTCACGTGCCAACCCCTGCGGGCGAGCCACAGCGCGTCGTCGCCATGGCCGCAACCGAGGTCGAGCGCCCGGCCCGGGTCCAAACCCTCCGCAAAGCGAACCAGCAGTTTGCCGGGGTTTCCGTTCGATCCGGTCTTGCTGGTCGCGTAGTGCGATTCCCAGAATTCAGCGGCGGTTTGGGACATCAGTTTGGAATGGGACATGGGTTTCTCCTGATCGGTTGGTGGTGCGGCGTGCAAACAGGGCGCGTAGGCCGGTCGACACGGCGACGATTGAAATGGCGGCGAGGGGAAAGCCGCCGGCGATGGCGGCTGCGGCGGCGTGGCCGCCTTGCGGACTATCGGCAAGCGCTGCAGCAAACAGACCGCCGGTGATGGCGATGCCTGTCGCCGCACCAAGCTGCTGCATTGTCTGGGCAGCGCCTGAGGCAACGCCGGAATCGCCGGCCGGAACGACTGCCATGACGCTCTGGAACAGGGCGGGTGCGGCGGCCCCCATGCCGATGCCGGCGACGAACAACGGCGGCAGCAACCAGCCGACCGTCGCCGCACCGGTTCCCGGGAGCATCAGCAGCAGCCAGAGAAAACTGAAAGTAAGGATGGCTGCGCCGACGGCGATTCGCGGCCCGGTCTGTGCGGATCCGAAACGGGCGGCAAGCAGCGACCCCGCCATGACGCCGAAGGGGAAGGGCGCCATGGTCAGGCCGGCCAGTGCCGGGCTCAGCCCGAACGCCGTCTGGAACATCACGGACAGAACGAGCATCAGGCCGGGCGGCCCCGAGAAAAGCAGCGTGACGAGGCCGAGCCCGGCAACGAAACGCGGTTCGGTCAAAAGCGCGAATGGAAGCAGCTCCGGCCCGTTCGTGCGTGCCCGATGGCGTTGCCACAACACGAAGGCCGAGCCGAACGGAATCGCAATCAGCAGCAGACCGACCGCCCAGGCCGGCCAGCCCTGCACCGGTCCCTCGAACAGCGGCAAGACGATGCAGAGCGTCGCCAGAGCGAACAGCAGAGTGCCGGTCCTGTCGACGGTTTTGCCGGGGTGCCCCGGAACCGTCGGAACGAGCCGGGAAGCGGCCGCCAGCACGACGGCAGCGCAAACCGCATCGGCCAGGAAGACGGTCCGCCAGCCGAGGTCGTAGGGGTTGGCCGACACGAGAACGCCGCCGAGCAACGGGCCGCTCGCAGCGGCCAGGCTGCCGACGGTGGCGAAGAGCGCAAAGGCCCGCGGCCGGTCGCCGGGCCGAAACAGGGCTGGAATCATCGCCATGACCTGCGGCACCAGGGCGGCACCGGCCAATCCCTGGACCACGCGCGCCGCGACCAGAGTTTCGAACGAAGGAGCGGCGGCACACAGCAGCGATGCGATGGCAAACGAGGCCACGCCTGCGAGGAACAGGGCCCGGCGCCCGGCCAGATCGCCGATGCGGCCGAAAGGAAGAAGCGCCAGCGCGAAGGTGACGGCATAGGCCGCGGGAACCCAGCCGATGCGTGCCGGATCGACTCCGAGATCCGCCTGGATCGACGGCAATGCGACGATCACGAGCGTGATGTCCATAATGTTGATGGCCGCGCCGCCCAGCAGCGCGAGGAAGGCCGGCCAGGGCGCGACGATGTTCGCCGGCATCCCGGAGGAAGGTCCGTTCATGAGGGGCTCCAGATGTCTTGTTACTTATGAAGTAACGAAAGAGCGGTGCGGAGTCAATCCTCACGTGACATCAAAAGTTTCATGAACTAATGTGGCGGCGAACCGGAGGAACCCCGTGCGCCAGGACAGCCGCCTTTCCCGCCTGCTTCACGTGCTGCTGCACATGGCGGAAGCCGAGGGCCCGCTGACATCGGATACGATTGCCAGGATGCTGGGTTCAAACCCGGCCGTCGTCAGGCGGATCATGGCCGGACTGCGCGATGGCGGCTATGTCATCTCGGAAAAGGGTCATGGCGGCGGCTGGACGCTGACCCGGCCGCTGTCGGAAATCACGCTTCTGGATGTTCACCGTGCGCTCGGCGATCCGGAACTCTTCGCTTTCGGTCTGGCCAACCCGGCGCCCAAGTGCCTGGTCGAGCAGGCGGTGAATGCGACGATGCGACAGGCGCTCGATGAGGCCGAGGAGACCCTGCTGAAGCGTTTCGGAGAAGTGAGGCTATCCGATATCGACGAAGATTTTCGCGCGCGCTTCGCCACCGTGGAGCACCCAAAACACCGGCCGGAATGTCGGTAGCTGCGGAAGAAGAGCGCCATCCAGGAACGAGCAAGACAGATCATCCCCAGGGCCAAGGACCGTCGGTTGGGAACGGAGAGCAGCTTTTCGTGTCCGGTCCGCCGGATTAGAGGCAGCCGTGATAACGCAGGCAACCTCTGATATCGCTGTATCTGCTCCAGTTGGCGGAGCAGCGAGCCTGCCAGTAACCGCAACTGTTCCGGTAGCGCCGTGGCGCATAGTAGACCGGCGGTCGCGGGGCGTAGTAGACCGGCGGCGGCACAACAAACCGCGGCCCGTAATAGAACCCGAAGCCGATACGAGGACCGCCGCGATATCCGCGATATCGGGGGTACTTTCGATACCCTTTCGGCCCACGATAGCCACGATAGCCCCGGTATTTCTTTCGGTGGCCACGGTACTTGCGGCCGTTGACGCGATAATCGACTTGGGTTGCATGGTCGACCCGAACACTGTTGTGTAAAAGTCTGGCATCGGCTTGGGTGGCAGCTGTTCCTGCCGTGACGGGGCCTTGCATAGCCAGCGCAAACAGCGCTGCCATACCCACGGCAAGACTGATTTGTCTACGCGGTTGCATCGAAATACCTCCACTGCGGTGACTCACCAGTATCGGTGCGGTTTCATGAACCCAACCTGAACGAACACGCGCCGCTCAACGGCAATTGGCGCCGCACAACCACGGGCGTCGGGACATATCTGCTTCAGCCCCCGTCCGGCACCTCCGGCACGCGCCACATCTCTCCCGGCAGCAGCGCCCGGAAGCGGTCGGGGTGGATGTCGGTCGCGGCAAGCGCGTCGAAGAGGGCGAGGGGCGGTTCGTCGATGGCTTCGTTGGTGAGCGGAAAGACGCCCCAATGGTGGCCGACGGCGAATTCGATACCCGCCAGGCGCATGCCCTCGACGGCCTCTTGCGGATTCTGGTGGTGGTCGCGCATGAACCAGCGCGGCTCGTAAGCGCCGATCGGCAGCAGCGCCAGGCGGAAACCGCCATATTTGTCGAAGGCCTGGCGGTAGTGGAGGCCGTCGTGAAAGCCGGTGTCGCCGATGTGGTAGACGCGCCCGGCCGGCGTTTCCAGCACGAAGGCGGCCCACAGTGCCATGCGGCGGTCGCGGCTGCCGCGCGCCGACCAGTGATGGCAGGGTTCGAAATGCACGGTGACGCCGTCGCCCGCCGCGATGCTGTCGCCCCAGTCGCCGACGGCGATGCGCAGGTCGGGTGCGGCGGCTCTTGCGATGGTGTCGTTGCCGAGCGGCGTGACGACCAGCGGGTCGTGGCGCGCCTTCAGCCGCTTCAGGGTCTCGAGATCCAGGTGGTCGTAGTGATTGTGCGTCAGCAGAACGAGATCGATCGGCGGCAGGTCGTCGAACTCGATGCCGGGGGCGTTACGCCGCGTCGGCCCGATCAGGCGGAACGGGCTGACGCGTTTCGCCCAGACCGGGTCGGTGAGGATGTTGAGGCCGGCGACCTGCAGTAGCATGGTGGCGTGACCGACCATGGTGACATGCAGGCTGCCGCCGTCGATCCTCTTTTCCGGCGTCGCCCCGGCGTAGGGGCTGTCGAAGCTCTTCGGCCAGCGGCTGCCGCGGTCCTTCAGCTGCCATTTCAGCAGGTCGCGCCAGCCGCGCGGCACCGCGCCGCCGGCATTGAAAAACAGCTCGCCGTCGAAATGATCCGACACCGGCCCCGAATAGTAGGGATTCCTGCGGCGGGCCGGCGCTGTGGTTTGGCCGGTCTCTGCGCGATCTGAAGCCTCATCCGTCATGAGCCTTCAGATAGGTTGGCCGGCTTTCAATTCAAAGCCCCGCGAAGCCTGCGCCTCGGCGTCAGCCGAGGAATTGCAGCGCGATGCCGAGGCAGATTGCGCCCCAGAAACAGGAGTTGATGAAGGAGCGGATAATGCCGCCGTCCTCCTCGACGCTGACGCCGAGACGATTGAGGACGAGGGTGCCCGGAAGGAACAGGATGTGCTGCGCGAGCTTTACGATGGTCATCGGACTTCCTTTCTGTTCAGGCAGTGCCTGCCCGCGGCAGCGGTTGCGGCCGTGACCAGGATGGTGTCGAGGCAAAGGGATCGGTCGACCGGGACAGCCACAGGCTGGTGGCGATTCGTCGCGCGGCGTCGTTGGCGACGACAGCCGCATCCGCTTGAAAGACTTCGAAGGCGACGGTCGAGAACAGGCGAAGCCATTCCTCGAAATCCTCCGTGCCGATGCCGTCGATCCGCTGATGCACCGGAACCGGCCTGCCCTTGTACTCGCCCGATTTCAGCAGAACGGAGCGCCAGAAGGCTTTCATCTTGTCCAGATGGACATCCCAGCCATCGACATGGTGGCGGAATACCGGTCCGAGACGTTGGTTCGACCGGATGGCCGCATAGAAGCGGTCGACCAGATCGGAGATCTGCTGCTCGGTGATCGATTCATGAAGGCGCTCCCGCCTGATCGCGGGCCTGGCTTCCAGCCGTGTCATGGGTACTCTCATATACATTCATTTGGTTTGTATCTTTTAATTACACCGAAGATCGATAGAATGCAACATCCAAGATGAATGATTAGGAGGCATTGCCGATGCGCCTCAATCAGGCCAGCGATTTTGCGCTTCGCATTGTCATGCTGCTTGCCGCGGAAGACGAGCCGATGACGGTCGACGAGATTTCCAAACGGCTTCAGCTGGTGAAGTCGCACGTCATGAAACTGGTCGCCAAGCTGGTCAAGGCAGACATCCTGCACTCCATCCGCGGGCGCTCGGGGGGTGTGACGCTGGCAAGGGATGCGGCGGACATCACGGTCGGCAGCGTGGTGCGGGTGGTCGAGACCGATTTCGCGGTCGTCGAATGCATGCTGAGCAAGCCCTCGACCTGTGTCTTTGCGCCCGATTGCAAACTGCGCGGCGTGATGGGCAATGCCCGCTCAGCCTTCCTGGACGTGCTCGACGCGCAAACAGTCCGGTCGATCGTTTCCTAGACAATCCAATCGGGCCTGCGGTAACGATTGACCCCTTTCACGAACACGGAGGCGATTCAGGTGGGCAAACAACACGACTTCACGTCCCGCGTGGTGTGGACCGGCAACAGAGGCGAGGGCACCACCCATTACCGCGCCTATGAGCGCAGCTGGAACATCGAAGTGCCCGGCAAGCCGGTCGTTCATTGCTCCAACGATCCGTTGCTGGGTGGCGATCCGTCGCTGATGAACCCGGAAGACCTGCTGATATCGTCGCTGTCGGCCTGCCACATGCTGTGGTACCTGCATCTGGCGAGTCGCGCCGGCATCGTCGTGCTCGACTATCGCGACGAGCCGGTCGGAACCGGCGAATCCGAACCCGACGGCACCGGCCGTTTCGTTTCGGCCACGCTGCGCCCGACCATCACCGTCGCCAAGGGCGCGGACCTGAAAGAGGCCGACGCCATCCATCACCGGATCCACAACCACTGCTTCATCGCCCGGTCGGTCAATTTTCCGATCGAATTCGAAGCCACCTATGTCGAGCAGTGAGCAGTGCTGCCGGAGTCCGCGAAATGAGGATCTCGCAGCAGTTGTAAACCGCTGCGCCACCGTCATAGTCTGGTGACCTCACCGGAGAAACGAACGAGACTTCGTTTGAGCCGTAGGGGAGCCGACATGAAGGTTACCGACTACATCATCACCGCGCTTCGCGATCAGGGCGTCAGCCACTGTTTCATCGACCTGGGCGGCCTCAACGACAATTTCATGCCGCCGCTGACCGACACCGACGGAATCCGAACCATCGTCGCCGCCTTCGAGGGCGGCGCGGCCTATATGGCCGACGGGTTTGCCCGCGCCTCCGGCCATGTCGGCGTTTGCCTCGGCATCGGCGGTCCCGGCGTGCTCAACATGGTAACGGCGCTGGCGGCGGCCGGGATCGACCGCAGTTCGGTGCTGGCGATCAGCGGCGAGGTGGCGCGCAGCTGGGAAGGCATGGGCGGCTTCCAGGATGCTTCCGGCGCCGGCATCGACGATATCGATGTGCTGGAGCGAGTCACCGGCTTGTCGCTGTCGGTTTCCTCGCGTGCGGTCATGCCACATCACCTGCGCCATGCGATCACCCACGCGGTGACGCAGCGGGAGGCGGTGCATCTGTCCGTGCCGGTGGATGTGCAGAAGGCGGAGCTCGACTACGACTGGACCCCGGTGCCCGCCGAACTGCTTGCTGCCAGGTTCGTCGATGGCAATGCCCTGAATCGGGCAATCGACCTGATGAACGACGCCGCCAACCGCAACATCGTCATTCTGGCCGGTCGCGGTGTCATGCATGCGCACGGGATCGACGCCTTGCGCAGCTTTGCGGAACGGTACGACATTCCGGTCGCCACTACGCTTTCGGGCAAAGGCACGCTGCCGGACGACCATCCCCTGGCACTGGGTGTCTTCGGCTATGGCGGTTCGCGCTGGGCGATCGATGCAATCCGCTCCGACGATGTCGATCTCCTGCTGGTCATCGGCTCGGACTTGTCGCAGCGCGACACCATGCAGTGGGATCCGAAAATGCTGCCGTCGAAGGCGCTGATTCAGATCGATGCCGATCCGCTGCTGATCGGCCGCACCTGGTCGGCCGACGTGCCGATCGTCGCCAACCCCGGAGCGGCGCTTGAAGAGCTGGCGGGCCTGAAGGACGCGTCCGGGCTGGAAGCGGGCCGTGCGGACCGGCGGGCCTTTCTCGACACCATCCGCAAATCCGGACCGCGGCGCTACCAGACCGAAGACATGCGCAGCGACGCCGTGCCGATGCATCCGGCCCGGGTGGTCGCCGAATTGCGCGCCGCCTTTCCCGACGACGGCGTGCTGTGCGTCGATTCCGGCGCTCACCGTGCCTGGTGCGCCGAATACTGGGATATTCGCCAGCCGGGCACGCATTTTTCGCTGACCAATCTCGGACCCATGGGCGGTGCAATTCCACTCGGCATCGGCGCCAAGCTGGCGCGGCCGGAACGGCCGCTGATGGTGGTGACCGGCGACGGCTGCATGCTGATGCACGGCATGGAGGTGCACACGGCCGCCCGCGAGAAGGTGCCGATGATCATCGCCGTGATCAACAACCGGTCTTACGGCAACATCTATTTTCGCGCCTCGAAGATGGGGCCGGGACCGGAACGGCTGACCGACATACCGGGCATCGACTGGGTCGGCTTCGCCCGTTCGATGGGCGCCGAAGGCGAACGGATCGAGCGGCCGGACGAGATCGCGGCGGCGGTCGGGCGGGCGCTCGACCATTCCGGCCCCTACATCCTCGATCTGCACACCGACAAGACGTATGCGACACCGGTCGGCGTGTGGCGCGACCGCCAGAAGGAATGGGAGGACAATGACTGATGGCCAGGCTGCCCGATCCGACCGACACACTGACCGGCGCCGACCGGGCCCTGTTCGACCACATGGCCTCGGCCCGCGCCCATGCCGACGGCCGGGCCCAACTCGGCGACGTCTATGTCAACATGTTCAACAATCCGGGGCTCGCGGTCAAGGTCGGCGCGCTGGGCGAGCATCTGCGGTTTCAGGGCACGCTGCCCAACGCCATTCGCGAGATGGCCATCCTGCGCTACTCGGTGCGCCAGGGCTTCGGCTATGAATGGTCGCATCATCAGCGACCGGCCAGACTCGCCGACATCGATCAGGCGACGATCGACGCGCTGACCGCCGGCGACATCCCCGATTCGCTGTCCGACGATGCGCGCGCCGCTGTCGAGATCGTCGATTGCGTCAGCGCGAAACGGTCGATCCCGGAAGACGTGCAGAAGCGTTTCACGGATGCTCACGGCACCGATGGCGCCGTCGAACTGGTGGTGCTGTGCGGTCTCTACGCCATCATGGGTTACATGTGCATCGCCTTCGACATCGAGGTCGAGGAAGGGTTCCCGAAGCCGCCTTTTGCGTGAACGAGGCACCTCGCGGCGTCGTTGACGCCCAGGCGAAGGGCAAGCTATCCCATCAACGTGGTATGGTTTCCACCAGGGGGCTCGTGTTCCAATAAGCCGTTTCAGGCCTGCCGCAGAGCGTTTCGAACTCATCGAGGCTGCTGGCCATGATTGCCTCCGGTTGCGGAGTTTGAAGGGACGGAAATGGCCGCAGGCAAGGTCAAACTCATTCTGGCGGAAGACGACCCGGCCATGCTGCAATCGCTGGTCTCGGGCCTCGATTCGCAGAGCGACTTCGAAGTGCTGGCGGCGTGTGCGACCTTTGCCGAAGGTGCGGCGGCCATCGCGTCACACCAGGCGGACGTGCTGATTACGGACCTGAAGCTGCCGGATGGCCACGGCTTCGATCTGATCCGGCTGGCGAGAGAACAGCGTCCCGACATGGAGATCATGGTCATCTCCGTCCTCGGCGACGAGCAGAGCGTGGTCACCGCGATTGCCGCCGGCGCCTCCGGGTTCCTGCTGAAGGATTCGCGGCCTCTTGATATCGTCCATTCCGTGCGGCAGCTTATCGCCGGCAGCTCGCCGATTTCGACGTCCGTGGCGCGCTATATCATTCAGGTGGTGCAGAAGACCGAACAGACAAGCACCGCAGCCGAGCTGCTGACAGAACGGGAGATGGATATTCTCTGGGGCATCGCAAAGGGGTTCACCTACAAGGACGTCGCCGAGAAGCTCGGCATCTCCAGCAACACTGTGCCCACCCATATCAAGAACATCTACCGGAAACTCGAGGTCAACTCGCGGGGTGAAGCGGTGTTCGAGGCGATTCAACGCGGCCTGATCAATATCTCCTGAGAATGGCGCCGCGTTATCAAACCGTGTGGGATCGCCCCCTTGTCCTGGGACTGTGGGCTCTCGGTGTCGCGGTCATTACCTTTGTCCTGGCCTTCGAGCAACTGCCGCTGCCAAAGGGCGTTGCGCCGCTGGAAACAATGGAATTCGATCAGGGCGGTTCCGGCGGCACGGTGCAGCTTCCCGACAATTGGCGGTCGTTTCCCGAACGGCCGGTGGAGCCGGGGACCTACCGAGCGGAGTTCGAGTTTCCGGCCGGCAACGGTCGCTGGGCGGTCTACATCCCCAACTATTCCGGCCAGATCCAGATCCGTGTCAATGACGTGGAGCTTTCCCCCGGCGGGTTTCTCAGCGGCGACCTGATTCCCGACCAGAGCGTGCCTTTCCTGGCGCCGATCGCCCCTGCGTCGCTGCTGCCGGGCAGCAATTCGCTGGAAATCGTCATGCATCCCGGCGGCAAGCTGGTCGGCTTTCTGAGCGACGTCTTTGTCGCGCCGGAGAGACTGCTGCGCAGCAGTTTCGAATGGCACTATCTGCGCGCCGTCCGGCTGCCGGAGCTGGTCGTGTTCTGGCAGGTCCTGTTGGCGTTGCTGCTGTTCGTCATGTGGGTCAGCCGCCGCGACGAACGCGCCGCGCTCTATGGGTCGATGGTGCTCATATTCAGCACCCTTCACGGGATACCGATCTATCTGCCGAGCTCCGTGGTGTTGGCCCATGCCGTGGCGCTTCTCGGCTATGTGGTCAATTTCTGGCTTTCGGTCTTCGGGCTGATGTTCACCTACAGCCTGATCAACCGTCCGTTGCCGTTCAGGGAGCGTTACTTCTTCCTCCTCCCCGCTGTCGCAACCGTTGGTTTTCTGGTCCTGCCGGATGCCATATTTCAGTATGTCGACATGTTCGCCGTTGTGCCCTTCAGCCTGGTCATGTCAGGTTGGGTCGTCTACGCGCTCGTTCATTCCGCCATCAGGGAGCGGCGCTGGGAAAGCCGGCTGATCCTGTTATCGGTTCTCGGCGCCTGTACGCTGGCCATTCACGACACGCTGATCATCGCCAATGTGACGCCGGACAGCAATTTTCTGCATTTTCGCATCGTTTACATCCTGCTTCTGCCCGCGCTCAGCGTGATCTTCCTGCACCGCCTGATCCAGTCGCTCAACCATGTCGACGACCTGGTCAGCACGCTCAATCAACGTGTCCAGCATCGCGAAAGCCAGCTGCTGGAAACCTTCGAGCAGCGTCAGGAACTGGAAGGCCGCCAGGCTCTCAACCAGGAGCGGCGGCGGATCATGCGCGACGTGCATGACGGTCTCGGCGGACAACTGATGTCGATCATCGCCATGAGCCGGCTGGGTAAGGCTGGCCCGGAGGAAATCGAATCCTCGGCCCAGGCGGCGCTCGAAGAGCTGCGCATGCTCATCGGTTCCCTCGACGTCGACAAGGACATCACCGGCATGCTCGGGACATTCCGCGAGCGCGCCGAGCAGCAGCTGGCCCTCCACGACATCGAGCTCGACTGGCAAATGACCGACATCCCAGCCATCGAGGGCCTCAATCCGACGCGGGCGCTCAACATATTGCGCATTCTGCAGGAAGCCACGACCAATGCCGCCAGGCATTCCGGCGCGAACCGGGTGTCGATCCGCTTTTCACTGCCGGTTGCGGAACGGGAGGTTCTCGAGATTGACATCGAGGACAATGGCTGCGGTCTGGAAAAGACACAGACGGCCGGGCACGGCCTGAACAACATGCGCAGTCGCGCCCGAGACCTCGGTGGAACCGTCCGGATCGCGTCATCGGCGCAGGGAACCCGGGTGACCTTTACCATGCCCATTGCCATCGATCCCGATGAGGCGACCGGCGATCCGGCCGACCAAGCCGATACGGCGGCCGATCCGGAATCTGGCGTCGCCAATGTCGCCGATCGCGTCCTCAAAAGCTCGATCGCGGTCCTGCCGCTCAAGAACGAGTCCGACGACCCGAAGCTCGACTATTTCTCCGATGGGATTTCGGAAGACATCATCGCCGATCTGTCCAGGATATCCGGCCTTTTCGTGGTCGCGCGAAACTCCAGCTTCGATTTTCGGGGCAAGTCCGAGGACATCGACGAAGTCGCTCGCGAGTTGGGCGCCAAGTTCATTCTCCACGGAAGCCTCACGCGAGCCGGCGGGCGTCTTCAGATCAATATGCGGCTCATCGATACGATTGCCGGGCAGCAGCAGTGGGCGGGCGCTTTCGAACGCAACGTCGCCGATATCTTCGCGGTTCGCGACGAGGTCACCCGAGCGGTGGTCGAAGCATTGGCGGTCAAACTGTCTCCGCAGGAATCGAAGTCGGTCGAGCGCAGGGACACCGACAGCGTCGAGGCTTACGACCTTTTTCTCGAGGGGCGCGGCCTGTGGGAGCGCCAGACACGCGACGACAATGACCGGGCGCTTGCCATGTTCAGCAGTGCTGTCCAACTCGATCCGCAGTTCACCAGGGCATTCGTCTATCTGGGGATGGCTTACGGGATGATGGGTATCAACAAGTGGTGCGATTCGCCCCGCGAAGCCTTCGACACGGGCCTGGGATTCTTCGAGCACGCGCTGGAACTCGACCCGGACGAACCGCTGGCCATTCTCGGAATGGGCATGACCTATCTTTCCAACGGCCAATTCGATCAGGCCGTCGAACAAGCGAAAAAGGCAATCGAGCTGAACCCGAGCTTCGCCCATGCCTATCAGGATCTCGGCAACTACTACAATCATGCGGGGCGGCCGAGAGACGGGCTGGAGGCGCTGCGCAACGCCATGAAGCTGGATCCTCACTACAACAATCAGCTGCTTCATTACCTCGGCCAGTCGCATTTCTTCCTGGGCGAATACGATCGCGCCGCCAGAGCCTTCCAGCGCCGGGTCTCGCGCAATCCGTCTTCGGCCGCATCAAATACCATGCTGGCCTCCACGCTCGGTCATCTCGGCCGGTTCGAGGAAGCACGCGAAGCCTGGAGCAGGGTGTTCGAACACAATCCCGACTACTCGCTGAAGGAACGGAGCGAGATGTTTCGCTACAAGAACCCTCAGGATGCCGAACGGATCCTGGAGGGCCTGCGCAAGGCCGGCATCGAGGTGGATTGACCGGATCGCCGCCCGTTTCCGAAAACCGCTTCTTATCCGGTCATGCGACGATATCGTCGGATCGGACCGTCGATTCCGTCGCTAATTCCGGGCTCGGGATTGCTCCTCCGCCATGGCGGGCGGTTCCTTCTGCTTCGTCGCCGGTTGCGAGAGCTTCGAGTCCAGCGAGCCGATTGCCACGTCGCCGATGGCCCAGAACACATTGGCAATCCCGAACAACACGCCGACCGACGTTCCGGTGGCCAGCGCGGCGCTGGCGGTCAAAAGCCGCCAGGGCAACCTGGTCCACATGGAGGTCAGAAACGGAGCGTTGGCTTTGGTTTCGGCGGTCACCCAGAAAACGGCCGGCAAGGCCAACTTCGCCAGAATTGCGCTGACCTGCCGGTCGATTCTCGCTTCCAGCAATCGCCCGACCGGACCGTGGGGATGAAACGGGCCGGGCCGTGCGTCGTTCGATGTCGTCATGTGGCCGCCGCATTCGAAAATGCCGCCCTGATAGGTCATCAGGCTGGCGAACACCACATATATGCCGGTGAGCACCGTCAGCCCCGGCAACAGCGCCGATTGAGACGCGTGAAGCGAACTCACACCGAAGCCGGCAAGTCCGAAGCCGCCGGCGGCGAGCATGAGGCCGCCAAGCTTGAGGAAGACCGGACTGGTGCGGCACAGCCGCAGAAGCGCGGACGCGGAAACGAAACTCACCGCGGTGAAGGTGATCCAGCTGGCGCCGAAATAGAGCGCGGTGCACACCAGGACGATGCCGGCAACCGACGCGATCCGGTCGATCCAGGTTTTCAGGGCGGGCCGTTTTTCGTTGCCCAGGACGATGGTCGCGAGCACGATCACCGCTAGTCCCGCCGTCACCAATATGTCGGGATAGCCCGAGAACGCTGCGGCGATCCTGTCGGACAGGTTTTGTGCCGGCATCTCGGCCACCGACCGCAATCCGCCGTAGAAGGCGGCAAAGCCTCCGGCTCCGGCGATTGCGGCCAGGACATTGCCGCCTTCATATCCCCAGAACTGCAGCTCCGGCGCGACCTGATGGATTCTGTACTTCAGACCCCTGAACATGGGGCGACAGCCTGACAAATCGAACGGAATGGAGGTATCCCATGTTCGTGGGATGGCAGGGCGATGCCGTTTGCTTTTCGCCCCTATCGGCTTTGGTCGGTCCCGGCCTTCGCGTCGCCATTAACGTCCATTTCACGACTTCCAATCTAAGACTGCATGGATTGCGGGTGCTCAACCCTGGGCCGAAAGACGCCGGCCGGGTTGCGTGCCAACGTGAGGGGCGACGAAAACGTGGTATCACGACATCCAAGAACCGAGCCGACGGCCTGGCGGAGCATTTCGCATGCGGATGCCTGTGGCTTCTACTGCCTGAACAATGCTGCGGGCAAAGAGCCTCGGCTCGGCCCTGGAACAGCGCGTAGCGACAACAGCAACTGAGGTCAGCCATGCGAAAAATCGCCAGAAGGACCGCGCTATTCGGCGCTGGGGCAGTCGCCGGATACGCCGTTTCCCAGGTCTTTCGACCCGACTTGCCGGTCCTGAGCGGAACCGAGCGCCTTCCGGCTGCATCCGGAAGCACCGTCCTCAACGATGCAAGCAGCCTGTCCCCCACCCCGATCCACAAGCATCTCGTCATCGACAAGGATCCCGGCGAGGCGCTGGTCGCGGAAATCCGCAAGGAGCTGAAGGAGGCGAAAGCGGACGGCCGCCCGCTCAATGTCGGTGCGGCACGGCATTCCATGGGCGGCCAGGCGATACCGCGCGACGGCACGGCGATCACCTTCGACAACGGTACACTGGAATTGGACAGTGGCAATGCCGTCTATCGCGCCCACGCCGGCGCGCGCTGGTCACAGGTGATCGCGGCGCTCGATCCCCAGGGCTGGTCGCCCAAGGTCATGCAGTCCAACAACGATTTCGGCGTTGCGGCCACCTATTCGGTGAACGCTCATGGCTGGCCCGTCCCGTTCGGCCCCATGGGGGCCACGGTCCGCGCTTGCCGCATGGTCCTGCCGTCGGGCGAACTCGTGACCTGCTCGCCGGTGGAAAACACCGAGCTTTTCGATCTCGCCATGGGCGGCTACGGGCTGATCGGCATCATCGTCGACATGGATGTCGAGATGGTGCCCAACACCCGCCTGACACCCAGCTTCGAGCGGATCCCGGCCGAGGACTTCGCCGGTGCGTTCCAGCAGGTGCTGGACGACCCGGCGGTGACGATGGCCTATGGGCGGTTGAACGTCGAACGCGACACGTTCTTCACCCAGGCACTGCTGATCAGCTATCGCGAAACGGATGACCAGGAGAGCCTGCCGCCGGCGTCCGGCTCGGGCTGGATGGCCCATGTGGCCAGTCGGATCTATCGCACGCAGCTGGGCAACGAGACGTTCAAGTCCTTCCGCTGGTGGAACGAAACCCAGGTCGGCCCGAGGCTCGGCGCAGGCGACGTCACCCGCAATTCGCTGATCAACGAGCCCGTCGTCACGCTCGACGACCGCAATCCCGATCGGGTGGACATTCTGCACGAGTATTTCATCGGCTTCGACCGGTTCGGCGAGTTCCTGACCGCCTGCCGGGACATCATTCCCGCTTCCTATCAGGAGTTCCTGAACGTGACGCTGCGTTACGTGGCAACGGACGATCAGAGCGTATTGTCCTATGCGGCCGTGCCGCGCATTGCCGCCGTGATGTCCTTCAGCCAGGAAATGACCGGTAGCGGCGAGGCCGACATGGAGCGCATGACCCGCGCACTGATCGATCGGATCATCGCCATCGGCGGCAGCTACTATCTTCCCTACCGGCCGCATGCGCGCCTCGATCAACTGACGGCAGCCTATCCGAACGCCGCGTCCTTTGCCGCTGCCAAACGCGCGCTCGACCCCGATCTCGTGCTGCGCAACAATCTCTGGGACAGCTATCTGGGACAGCTATGACACGTCTTCGCAAAATCACTCTGGGTTATTTCGTCGTCCTGATGCTGGCGGCATCGCTCAACTACATTCCCGGGCTGACCGACGAGAACGGTCTAGCCTTCGGGATTTTCGAGCTCGACATCTATGACGATGCCCTGCATGTGGCTTCGGCACTGTGGGCGCTGGCGGCGGCCCTGACGTCGCAGAACGCTTCGCGGATATTCCTGATCCTGTTCGGCCTCGCCTATCTCGGCGACGGGGTGTTCGGCTTCTTTACCGGCTACGGCTATCTCGATCTGGGCATCTTCACCAATGCGTCGCTGGGGCCGGACTTTTCGCTTGTCCGGCTGCTGGCGAACCTGCCGCACCTGGCCCTCGGCGGATTCGGGCTGTGGGCCGGCCTGACCCAGGCGGACAAGCCGTGAGGGTCTTGTGGAAATGGACGAAACGCCTGGTACTGCTTGTGGTGGTGCTGGTCGTCGTCCTGCTCGCTCCGATCGGCTATGTCGAAACGGCTTGCCGCGGCGACGCGACGGCCAAATCCTACGATCCGATCCTGCAGCCGGAGCACCGCCGGCTCGAGACCCGGACCTTCATGACCTATCCGGAGTGGCACATCGTCCACGCCTATGACGACTATGCCGAAACGCTGAGCGACGGCGACCCGCACGATTACTCCTTCACCAGCGCGGTCCTCGGCTTCTGGTCGTCGCTGTGCGCGCTGTCGGAAACCTCGGCCGCCCACGGCGAGGTGGACGGGGCGACCAAGCAGATGGTCTATGTCATCGGCGTCAGCTTCACTCTGGAGATGGGCCTCAAGGCGGCCTACGAGGAGACGCTCGGCCGCATCGCGACGATGGTGCGGGGCCCGCAGCACTCGCCGCTCGATCGCACCTCGGCGGTGCAGGCGGCCGAATATGCCGAATTCCTGCAGCAGGTGCCCTGGTACAAATGGCATTTTCTGGAAGATGCCGAGGCACTGGCCAACGCCCGAACGGACGTCTGGCGCGACCGGGAAAGGAACCTGGCGCTCGGCCTCGAATACAGGGCGAAGGCAGCCTACGCTCAGGCCATTGCCGCGGCGGTGGAGAATGTCGGCGGCGACAAGCTCACGCTGCGCATGATCGTTGCGGATTTTTCAGACGCGCAACTGGCGGCGATGCCCGAGGTCTCGCTTGTTGCAAGGACCGAACGCGGCGCGGTGATCGAAACGCCCCGTTACCGGGCGCTCACCGGGATCCTTCGGCAGATGGCAGAGAGCGGGGCGGAGTTCGTCGAAATCGCCGGGAACGACGATATCATGTTCACCGCACTGTCGGATGAACCGCGGCACGAGAGCGCCCTGTTCAGCGCCCGGCGTCAGGGCCATGGCGATACGCGCCACCTTGTCGTGGTGCGCGTCGCCGATCTCGCCCAGACCCTTCGCCAGCTGCCGCAATCCGGCCTGACGCTGGAGCATATCCATGACTATTAGGGCCGTTCTGATCGCCATCCCGATCGTGGTCCTGGGCTGGCTCGGAACGCTGGTGATGATCAGCCTCCTTACCGACGCGGCGCCGGCGTCGGTCGTGCTTTTTCCCGATCAGGAGTTCATCAACAGGCTGACTCCCGACATGGCCGTCCTGAGCGCCAACCGGTGGAGCCTGATCCTCACGTCGGACGAGCCGGACTTCGCGCGCCGCCTGTATCGGAACGGCGCCCTGGTCGTGCTTCCGGCCGGTCTGGTCGGGTGCATTCCGCTCGGAGATCTCAAAAAGTCGTAGAGCGGCAAGCTTGAGCGCGGCGGGGTCGCCGCCGCGCCCGAATTTGTTTATCGAACTCAGGCCAGGTCGAACCGGTCGAGGTTCATGACCTTGTTCCAGGCGGCGACGAAGTCGTTGACGAACGCTTCCTTGGAGTCGTCCTGGGCGTAGACTTCGGCGAGCGCCCGCAGCTGCGAGTTGGAGCCGAAGATCAGGTCGGCGCGGGTGGCCGTCCACTTGACTTCGTCGCTGTCGCGGTCGCGGCCCTCGAACTCCTGCTTGTCGTCCGACGTCGCCTTCCACACCGTGCCCATGTCGAGCAGGTTGACGAAAAAGTCGTTGGTCAGCGTGTCCGGGCGGTCGGTGAAGACGCCATGCTGCGATCCGCCGGCATTGGCGTTGAGCGTCCGCATGCCGCCGACCAGCACGGTCATTTCCGGCGCGGTCAGCGTCAGCAGCTGCGCCTTGTCGACCAGCAGTTCCTCGGTCGAGACCGAGTACTTTGCCTTCTGGTAGTTGCGGAAGCCATCGGCGACCGGCTCGAGCATGCCGACGGATTCGACGTCCGTCTGCTCCTGCGACGCGTCCATGCGGCCCGGGGTAAACGGAACCTCTACGGAATGTCCGGCGTTCTTGGCGGCCTGTTCGACGGCAGCGCAGCCGCCGAGCACGATCAGGTCGGCCAGCGACACCTTCCTGTCGCCGCTCTGGGCGTCGTTATAGGCCGCCTGGATGCCTTCCAGCGTTTCCAGCACCTTGGCGAGCTCGGCCGGCTGGTTGACTTCCCAGTCCTTCATCGGCGCCAGGCGGATACGGGCGCCATTGGCGCCGCCGCGCATGTCGGAGCCGCGGAAGGTCGAGGCCGATGCCCATGCGGTCGAGATCAGCTGCGGGATCGACAGGCCGGAAGCCAGGATCTTCGCCTTCAGATCGGCGATATCGGCCGTGTCGACCAGCTCGTGGTCGATCGCCGGGATCGGATCCTGCCAGAGCAGCTCCTCGGCCGGCACTTCCGGTCCGAGATAGCGGGTGCGCGGGCCCATGTCGCGGTGGGTCAGCTTGAACCAGGCGCGGGCAAAGGCGTCGGCGAAATCCTCGGGGTTCTCGTAGAAGCGCCGCGAGATCTTCTCGTAGTCCGGATCGAAACGCAGCGACAGGTCGGTGGTCAGCATCTGCGGCGCGTGACGCTTGGACGGGTCGTGGGCGTCCGGCACCGTGTTGGCGCCCATGTCGTTCTTCGGCTTCCACTGCTGGGCGCCGGCTGGGCTCTTGGTCAGCTCCCATTCGTAGCCGAACAGGTTCCAGAAGAAATTGCTGCTCCATTTGGTCGGCGTCGTGGTCCAGGTGACTTCCAGGCCGCTGCCGATGGTGTCGTCGCCCATGCCGGTGCCGAAGCTGTTCGCCCAGCCGAGACCCTGCTCCTCGATGCCGGCGGCTTCCGGCTCGGGGCCCACATTGGCGGCATCGCCGGCGCCGTGGGTCTTGCCGAAGGTGTGGCCACCTGCGATCAGCGCGACGGTTTCCTCGTCGTTCATGGCCATGCGGCCGAAGGTGTCGCGGATGTCCCTCGCCGCTGCGACCGGGTCCGGATTGCCATTCGGGCCTTCCGGATTGACGTAGATCAGACCCATCTGAACGGCGGCCAGCGGGTTTTCCAGCTCACGGTCACCGGAGTAGCGCTTGTCGTCGAGCCACTCGGATTCAGCGCCCCAATAGACGTCCTCTTCCGGCTCCCAGACATCGGCACGGCCACCGGCGAAGCCGAAGGTCTTGAAGCCCATGGATTCCAATGCGGCGTTGCCGGCCAGGATCATCAGGTCGGCCCAGGAGATCTTGTTGCCGTATTTCTGCTTGATCGGCCAGAGAAGCCGGCGCGCCTTGTCGAGGTTGACGTTGTCGGGCCAGCTGTTGAGCGGCGCGAAGCGCTGCTGCCCGGTGCCGCCGCCGCCGCGGCCGTCCGCGGTGCGGTAGGTGCCGGCGCTGTGCCAGGCCATGCGGATGAACAGCGGGCCGTAGTGGCCGAAATCGGCCGGCCACCATTCCTGCGAATCGGTCATCAGCGCATAAAGGTCTTCCTTCAGGGCCTTGTAATCGAGTTTGCCGAACTCCTCGGCATAGTCGAAGGACGGTCCCATCGGATCCGACAGCGAGGAGTTCTGGGCCAGCATCCTCAGATTGAGCTGGTTCGGCCACCAGTCCTTGTTGGACCGGTCTCCGAGCGACGTGTTTCCGTGCATGACCGGGCATCCGCCGGCTTTTGCGGCATCGTTTTCTGCCATGATTTCTCTCCCGTGGGGCTCTGTTTTCTAAAGGGCAAACATCTTTGAATTTTCACGCAATGGACCGGTGTCATGGGTCGGCGAAAAGCCAAAGGTCGTAACGCGAAGCGGAAACGACATTGCCTGCTCCTCATCTCCGCTGCAAGTGCTATAGCAGAGCTCTGCGATTAGTTTAAGTTGGATTTCCTGATCGGTTTGATAAGATGAAGTTATGATCAATCTGACCCTCAAACAGCTTCGCTATTTCGACGCGCTGGCGCGGCATGGCCATTTCGGACGTGCCGCGGATGCCTGCGCCATTTCCCAGCCGGCGCTGTCGATGCAGATCAAGGAACTGGAGGAGACACTTGCCACCGAACTGTTCGAACGCAACGCGCGTCAGGTGCGCCTCACCGGCTTCGGCGAGGAGTTCGCGCTGCGCGCCCGCGATATCCTGCGCTCGGTCAACGAGCTGGAGGACCTTGCGCGGGCCTCGCATGAAACGCTTGTCGGGCGCCTGCGGCTCGGAGTGATTCCGACGATTGCGCCCTATCTTCTGCCGACCATCATCGGCGACCTCAGCCGTCTGCATGAGGGTCTCGACCTGCATGTGCGCGAAACACTGACGCAGAAGCTCATACAGGAATTGGCGGACGGCCGCATCGACACGGCCATCGTCGCGCTTCCCGTGTCGGAACCGTGGCTGACGGAAGTGGCGCTGTTTTCGGAGGATTTCGTGCTGGTGCGGCCGGGCGAAGACGAAGGCAAGCCGGTGCCCAGCCGGGAGATGCTGCGCGAAATGCGCCTGCTGCTCCTGGAGGAGGGGCACTGTTTTCGCGACCAGGCCCTGTCCTTCTGCAGCATGCCGTCGTCGCGGCCGCGGGAGCTTCTCGACGGCAGTTCGCTGTCGACGCTGGTGCAGATGGTCGGCGCCGGGATCGGCGTCACGCTGATCCCCGAGATGGCGGTCGGGGTGGAAACTCGTTCGGCTTCCGTCTCGATCGCCCAGTTCCGCCATCCGCGACCGTCGCGAACCATCGGCATGGTGTGGCGCAAGACCAGCCCGCTGGCCAAACAGCTCAAGCAGATTTCCGAGGTGGTGCAGCAGTCGGCCGAAGCGATGCGGGCACGATGCGAGCCGTTGCCGGTGCCGGGCTGATCGCGGAACTCAATTTCTGTCTTCGTCGAGCTGGCGCTTGAGCCGGTCGAGCAGGACAAAAAGCCTGTCCAGATCCTCCGGCTGCCAGTCCTGGAACAGTTCGTCGAGATAGGGGTTCATGATCCGCTTCGACGTTTCGACAGCCTCGCGCCCGGCCGGAGTGATCGAGAACAGCCGTACACGCCCGTCCCTGGGATGAACGGTGGAGCCGAGATAGCCCTTTTGCTCCAGCTTCTGGATCGTCTTGGTCGTGCCAGGCTGCGGTTGCTGAAACGCCTCCGCCACCTGCGACACCGTGTGCGCCCTGTCGTCCTGATGGTAGAAATGCAGCAGCATCTTGAATTGCGGGAACGGAACCGGGCCTGCGTCCAGCAACTGGTTGGCGCGGGTGACCGAAAGCTGGTTGACGATCCCGATCCAGTTGAGGATCCGGAAAGTCTCGCCGGTCTTATGCGAAGCAGGATCGTTTTCGGCCAATTCGGTTTCCGTGTTGTCAGGAGGCATAGGTGGAAACAAGCGCAATGGCAGCGTAGATCAGACCGGCCGCCAAAATCCACATCGGCAGGTCGCGCCCGTCGATATTTCCTCGCCGGCAGCGGAGCAGATTGATGGCCACCAGCATCAGCCAGGTCGTCCATACGGCGAAGATGCCGCCGGTCAGTTCGCCGAGCGGCGTGAACGGGCCGCCCAGAGGTTCGGCCGCCATGGCCAGCGTAACGAGGCCGAGACCGATGGCCGCCCAGCCGAGGCGGCGGTCGATGAAGGGCTGCTTGACGACCGCGACGCCGAGGAAAAACGTCCAAAGCGCCATGCCGATGAAACCGAGATGCTCGCCGATGGCCATGCCGGCATAGCGGTTCATCACCCCTTCGATCAGCGTCACGAAGGACCTTGCATCGGCGTCGGGCGCGGCCGCCATGGCATCGGCGAGATACGGAATGACGATCGGCCAGCGAATGAAGCCCATGATCTGGAAAGCGCCGCAAAGCACGCCGAACAGCCCCGCCAGGACGAGCATCGGCTCGTCGCGCCTGGGCGCGCAAAGCCAGATCAACACCGCCAGGACGGCCTGGGTCAGTCCGGTCAATGCCAGAAGGTAGTAGGTCGGGACAATGGTCGAAAAGCCGTCCATGAAGAGCGTCAGGCGCTCGACGGCAGGCTCGCGCAGGATGTCCGGGAAATCGAACGCGACAACCAGAATGAAGAAGCCGGCCGTCAGACCGATCACGTGATAGAGCGTGACGGCGAATACGGCCCAGACGGGATTGTCGCGTCTCAATTCGATGGAAGTGTCAGGGGAGATGTTGCTGTGCATGGGAGCCTCGATGTCAGTACATTCCGTGGAATACAAAAATATTCCACGGAATGCAATAGGCAATGAAACGGACCTCTCATACCCTCGACCGGAACAGTGGAACGGGCAATATTGAATGCGATCGACGAAGAGGCGGAAGATCCATGGAAGGACCGGAAAAGGCCGTACTGGCAACCATTCTGCAAACGCCGGCTCCCGGCGAAATCGAATCGATCGAGGACGCCCTGATCGAAGTCGGACCGGACGGTGCGGTTTCGGCCGTCGTCGAGCCGCGAGATCCTTCCTATCCGCAGCGCCTCGATGCGGCCAGACGGGTCGGTCATCTGTCCGAAACGCCGGCGGGGTCGTACCTGCTTCCCGGCTTCGTCGACCTGCACATCCATGCGCCGCAGTGGCCGCAACTGGGCACGGCGCTGCATCTGCCGCTCTATGAATGGCTGGAACAGAAGACCTTTCCGCTGGAGGCCCGCTACGCCGACACCGATTTCGCTCGCGCGGTCTATGCCTCGCTGGTCTCGAACCTGTTAGCGAACGGCACGACGACCGCGGTCTATTTCGGCACCATTCACCGGGAAGCTAACCAGGTGCTGGCCGAGACCTGCCTGCAATACGGCCAGCGCGCGCTCGTCGGCAAAGTCGCCATGGACGATCCGACACAGTGCCCCGACACTTATCGCGACCGGTCGGCCGAGGATGCGATCGAACAGACCGAGGACCTGATCGAATTTGTCAATGGCCTGCACGGCAATGACGGCCGCCTGATCCGGCCGGCCATCACGCCGCGGTTCATTCCGAGCTGTTCGGACGCGTTGCTCGCCGGGCTCGGCGACCTGGCCGAACGGACCGGCTGCCATGTGCAGACCCATTGCTCGGAAAGCGACTGGGAGCATCGCTACGTCCTGGATCGCCTGGGCATGACCGACACCGCGGCGCTGGCCGACTTCGGCCTGCTGACCCGGCGGACCGTGCTCGCCCATTCGAACTTCACCGGTGCCGCCGATCAGGAACTGATCAGGGACGTTGGCGCGTGAATCGCCCATTGTCCGCTTTCCAACTATCACTTCGCCAACGCGGTCTTTCCGTTGCGCGCGGCGCTGCGGAAAGGTCTGCGTGTGGGGCTTGGAACCGATATTGCCGGTGGCCCCAGCGCCTCCATGTTCGACAGTTGCCGGCACGCGATCACCGCTTCCAGGGCTCTGGAGGACGGGGTCGACCCGACGCTTCCCGCCGACCGGCGCGGCACGCCGGATTCCAGGATCGATTTCCGGCACGCATTCTGGCTGTCGACCGTCGGCGGCGGCGAGGTCCTGGATCTGCCGGTCGGCAGGATCGCGCCGGGATACCAGTTCGACGCGATCCTGGTCGACACCCGGGCGGATGCATCCAACGTCATGATCTTCGAGGCGGACGAAACGGCGGATGTGTTCCAGAAGATCGTCTACGGCGCGACCCGCAGCAATATCGGCAGGGTGTGGGTCGGCGGGAGATGCGTTCGCTACGCCGGCTCCTGATCCGGCTCCATCCGCTTCGCCGACAAGCGGTGGGCACATGACGATTGCCAAGTGGCCTGCAAGTCCATAAACAACCGTTCGATTGTTGCCGACGACGGCGTTCGCTTGGCCGACGTCAAGAAGGAAGGTGCCCGCATGCCCGCTTATCGTTCACGAACCTCCACCCATGGCCGCAACATGGCCGGCGCCCGCGGCCTGTGGCGCGCCACCGGCATGAAGGATGGCGATTTCGGCAAGCCGATCATCGCCATCGCCAACTCATTCACGCAGTTCGTGCCGGGCCATGTGCACCTGAAGGATCTCGGCCAGCTGGTCGCCCGCGAGGTGGAAAAGGCCGGCGGCGTGGCCAAGGAGTTCAACACCATCGCCGTCGATGACGGCATCGCCATGGGCCATGACGGCATGCTCTATTCGCTGCCGTCGCGCGAGGTCATCGCCGACGCCATCGAATACATGGTCAACGGCCATTGCGCCGACGCGCTGGTCTGCATCTCCAATTGCGACAAGATCACGCCCGGCATGCTGAACGCCGCCATGCGGCTCAACATTCCGGTCGTCTTCGTGTCGGGCGGGCCGATGGAAGCCGGCAAGGTGGTGCTCGAAAACGGCGTCGAGAAGACCATCGACCTGGTCGATGCCATGGTGGCGGCAGCCGACGATTCCATGTCCGATGCCGATGTCATGGCGATGGAGCAGAATGCCTGCCCGACCTGCGGCTCGTGCTCCGGCATGTTCACCGCCAATTCCATGAACTGCCTGACGGAAGCGCTGGGGCTGGCGCTTCCCGGCAACGGCTCGACGCTGGCGACCCATGCCGACCGGCGGCGGCTGTTCGTCGAGGCCGGCCATTTGATCGTCGACCTGGCGCGGCGCTATTACGAGCAGGACGACGAAAGCGTGCTGCCACGCAGCATTGCCTCGTTCAAGGCGTTCGAAAACGCCATGACCCTCGATATCGCCATGGGCGGCTCCACCAACACCATCCTGCACCTGCTGGCCGCTTCCTATGAAGGCGAAGTCGGATTCACCGTCGACCATATCGACGCACTGAGCCGCCGGGTTCCGGTGCTGTGCAAAGTGGCGCCGTCGGTCCACAACGTTCACATGGAGGACGTGCATCGGGCCGGAGGCATCATGGCGATCCTCGGCGAGCTTGACCGTGCCGGCCTGATCGATGCTTCGGTGCCGACCGTGCATTCGGAGACGATGAAGGCGGCGCTGGCGCGCTGGGACATCGCCCAGACCAATTCGGAAGCCGTGCACACCTTCTATTCGGCGGCGCCCGGCGGGGTGCGCACCAAGGAAGCGTTTTCGCAGGAGCGGCGCTACACAGAGGGCGTCGATCTCGACCGCAAATCCGGCGTCATCCGCTCCAGGGAAAATGCCTATTCGCAAGACGGCGGCCTGGCCGTGCTGTTCGGCAACATCGCCGAGGACGGCTGCGTGGTGAAGACCGCGGGCGTGCATGAGGACATCCTGACCTTTTCCGGCCCGGCGCGGATCTTCGAAAGCCAGGACTCGGCCGTCAGCGCCATCCTGACCAACAAGATCAAGGAGGGCGACGTCGTCGTCATCCGCTATGAGGGCCCGCGCGGCGGTCCCGGCATGCAGGAAATGCTCTATCCGACGAGCTACCTGAAATCGAAAGGTCTCGGCAAGGCCTGCGCCCTGATCACCGACGGCCGCTTTTCAGGCGGCACCTCGGGCCTCTCCATCGGCCACGTCTCGCCGGAAGCCGCCGAAGGCGGCACCATCGGCCTGATCGAGGAGGGCGACATCATCAAGATCGATATTCCCAACCGGGCGATCGACGTGGATCTGTCGGCCGCCGAACTGGCGCAGCGCCGCGCGACGATGGAGGCGAGGGGCAAGGACTCCTGGCACCCGACGGAGAAGCGCAGCCGCAAGGTGACGACGGCGCTGAAGGCCTATGCGATGCTGACGACGAGCGCCTCGAAGGGAGCGGTGCGGGAGGTGCCGTAGGTTGCGCAACCGCAGAAACTGGAAATCGGTATGAAGGCCAGGAGTCTCAAAGCACTTCTTGCAGCATCGGCGCTCATCCTTGCCTCGCCGTATCCGTCATCGGCAACGTCTGTTGAGGACTATTTTGTCGGTGGCAATGCCGGGAAATTTTTGGAGGATATCCAAAAGCTGAATTTTGAGGACATGCAAGTGTCGCCGCTGCAAGAAGGAAATCTCGTTGTCTACATCGTGACTCCGAGATGGTGTGAGACGTACGATGAAGATTGTACAATCCTCATTTACTGTCAGCGCCTTTTCAAGATTGGCCCCTTGGAGTTGAAGCAAGATCCGGAAACAGGTTTCTGCAACTCCGAGAGTCAGGAATTTCTCCTGGCTTACAGAGGCAGCGTGTCGGAAATCAGCGTGGACGCGGGAAACAAGGAATGTTTCCTGAAAATCGAAGAAATCTGTTTGAGATAGCAAGCAACCGGGTTTCACCGTGATTTGCGTGACCACGCCGAAGAGGTCGGCCGGTCACGCCGCTGCTAGTTCGACGATCCGGCACGCCGCCCTCTCGATTTCGGTGGCTGCACGTCCAGCCACGTCGCCACGCGTGGTGACGCAGAGATTGCCGCCGGCTTCGTGATAGACCATTCCGACGCTCCACCCGCCTTCTGACGGAGGAAACACGGCCGCCGGCATGTCGCGGTGTCCCGGTACGATGGACAGGCAAAGCTGTGGGAAGGCACGGCGGTTGGAATAACCGAGCGCCCTGAAGAAAATGTCCTGATCCAGACCATGCTGTCCCGCCAGGCGATGCAGATGATGCAAGCTCTTTTCGCCGCACTGCTGATGCATCAGTGAAAAGAAGGTCTTCTTCCACCAAAGCAGCGCCGCGTTGAGGACGCTCGGGTCAGCGTATTCCCGATCATGGAGCGTGCGCACGACATCAGCCGTTCCCGGAGCCGAGGCGTGGACGAAATCCAATCCGCGCTCGACGGCATGGCCGCGCGAAACCGGAACATAGACATGCCTGTCCTCGCCGTTGATCTGAAAGTAGGCCACCTGGCATGCGAGAGGCAGAGCCCGGGCCAACAGCGGTGCCCGATTCGTCGGCAGGTGGATCTGACGGGAAGCGGTCCTGAGTTTGCCGACCCGGTCGCGGTAGCGTTGCACCTCCCGGCGCCAACCACGTTCCAGCGCATCCGGCATGGAAGGCAATGCCGCGACCGGACACGGTGAGCCTCCGGCGGATTGAAGTGCTTCATTCCCAGCCGCGAGTGCGGCGAGTTGCCGATTGATGTGGGCAACGTAGCGGGCAATGGCCGTCCCATCGGCGACCGCATGATCGATACAAAGGCCAAGGCAGCCCCTGCCATCGGCGAAAAGATTGGTTTTGCCGAACCAGCGATCGTGACCGAGACCGGACAAGCCTCGGATACTGTCCGGCAATCCGGAGCCGTCGGTCAAATTGCAATTGAAGGAGAACACCATGAGCGCGTTCTGAATGGCTTTCATGGCCGGGGCGTGGGTCCTCCGTGCCAGACGGATTTGTCGCATGGCGTCGGCCTTGGGAAGGGCGGTCACCACCGGAAGTGCCGTAGGGCGCCGGTTGAAGGTTGCTGCTTCGATTTCCGCAATCGCCCTGGTCAGCCGGCCGACGGAGGCGGCGCGACCATCGTCGATTGCCTCGAGCAAAAAAGCCCGCCCGTTCACGAGAATCAGAACCGATCGCCGGTCGCTGTGATCGATCAACCGGTCGCAGGGCTCCGCAAACTCCCGGGAAACTCCGGCAACGCCCGACAAAGAAGGCTGCTTGCGCAGTTCAAGCCAGGCCGACAGGGCGCTGTGGATGATGGCCGCATACTGGAGATGCCGGTCTTTAAATGTCGAAAGCAGGGGTATTCGGGCAACGTTGCCGACGACCTGGTTGCTGATGTCGAGCGGCATGCTTCCCCGCGGCGCCAGAAATCGCCACTGCTCGAACTCCAGGGTCCATTCGGCTATGCGATCCGGATGCTGGCGCCGTCGAAGCTTTTCGACCAGACCTGACTGTCGTCGCAGGAAGTTCCGGGCGATATCAAGCGCCAGGCCTTCCGACAGGCCCCTTGCAGCCATGGCGCTCAGCATCAGGGTCATGAGCCAATCGAGGAAAGGGTCGTCCCCGACTGCGGATCGGGCCGGGGAGATGCGCGCGGGCCTCTTCCGCAGACCGGCACGTTGTCCGGCCGACCGCGCGACCTTCCTTGATCCGGATGCTCCGGCCACATGCGCGTTGGCGATCTTGGTCTCCAATCTTCGTTGCAGGCGTTTTCCGCATCGAATGGTTTTGGGAGGCCGACCTTCGGGCAACGGTGCGGATTGACAGGTTCCGACGGTTTTATTGCCAGTCCGGCCACTCCCGGATGTGGCCGCGCCAGGCCCGCCAATCGCCGGTTGTCGTGTGGCGCGCGTAATACCGAACCACGGCGTGCATGCTTGACTTTTGCCGTCCGATCCTGTTTACCGCCTGCAATTCCGCGACGAGTTGATGACTCCGAGCCGCTGACCGGGACCCGCGAAGGTATAAAGAGATCCCGGAAGCCACCACCCGGCAGCGCGATGCGCCCCCGGGTGCATTTGTGCTTTGGCGGTGACGGGGGTTGCCAAGACGGGGCGGGCTCACGATCTTTCAGGGCACGCGTGGCCTTGAAAGAAAGAGGATTGGTGGATGTTTGAAAGCCTGCAGGATCGCCTGGGTTCCATTCTGAATGGACTGACCGGCCGCGGCGCGCTGTCTGAAAAGGATGTTTCGGCGGCGCTGCGCGAGGTGCGGCGGGCACTGCTGGAAGCCGACGTGGCGCTGGAAGTGGTGCGCGGCTTCACCGACAAGGTGCGCGAAAAGGCCGTCGGCGCCGACGTGCTGAAATCCATCAAGCCGGGCCAGATGGTCGTCAAGATCGTCCATGACGAGCTGGTCGAAATGCTCGGCGCCGAGGGCGTCGCCATCGATCTCAACGCCCCGGCCCCGGTGGTCGTCATGATGGTCGGCCTTCAGGGCTCCGGTAAGACCACGACGACCGGTAAGATCGCGAGACGGCTGACCGACCGGGACAAGAAAAAAGTGCTGATGGCGTCGCTCGACACGCGCCGCCCGGCCGCCCAGGAACAGCTGCGCCAGCTTGGCGAACAGACCGGCGTCGACACGCTGCCGATTATCGAGGGCCAGTCGCCGACGGAAATTGCTGCCCGCGCCGTGCAGGCGGCGAAGCTCGGCGGTCATGACGTGGTCATGCTCGACACCGCCGGCCGAACCCATATCGACGAGCCGCTGATGGTCGAGATGGCCGACATCAAGGCCAAGTCGTCGCCGCACGAGATCCTGTTGGTCGCCGATGCGCTGACCGGCCAGGACGCCGTCAACCTGGCGCGCAGCTTCGACGAGCGTGTCGGCATCACCGGCCTGGTGCTGACCCGCATGGACGGCGACGGCCGCGGCGGCGCGGCACTGTCGATGCGCGCCGTCACCGGCAAGCCGATCAAGCTGATCGGTACCGGCGAGAAGATGGACGCGCTGGAGGAATTCCACCCACGGCGCATCGCCGATCGTATCCTCGGCATGGGCGACATCGTTTCGCTGGTGGAAAAGGCCGCCGAGACCATCGACGCCGAGAAAGCGCAGGTCATGGCCGAGCGCATGAAGGCCGGCAAGTTCGACCTCAACGACCTCGCCGACCAGCTGCGCCAGATGCAGAAGCTCGGTGGCATGGGCGGGCTGATGGGCATGATGCCCGGCATGGGCAAGATGAAGAACCAGATCGCCGCGGCCGGCCTCGACGATTCCGTGTTCAAGCGGCAACTGGCGATCATTTCGTCGATGACGCGCAAGGAGCGCGCCAATCCGGATATCCTCAAACATTCGCGCAAGAAGCGCATCGCCGCCGGATCGGGCACCAGTGCCGCCGATATCAATAAGCTTCTGAAGATGCACCGCCAGATGGCCGACATGATGAAGGCGATGGGCGGCAAGGGGAAGAAGGCCGGCATGCTCGGAAAGATGATGGGCGGGCTGACCGGCGGCATGGGCATGCCCGGCGGCATGCCGGACCCTGCGTCGCTCGACCCGAAACAGTTGGAAGCCCTGCAGAAGCAGGCGGAAGCCGCCGGTCTGCCGAAGGGCGGCGGTTTGCCGGGTCTCGGCGGCGGCGGTCTGCCCGGCCTTGGCGGCCCGAAACTGCCGGGTCTGGGCGGTCCGGGCCTGCCCGGCCTGCCGAAGAAGAAGTGAGGGTGCAATGACGACCGATCCCATGCAACGCCTCGGCGAACTGCGCCGCTCGATCGACAATTTCGACGCGGCGCTCATCCACATCCTCGCCGAGCGCTTTCGCTGCACCCAGGCCGTGGGACGGCTGAAGGCGGAATTCGACCTGCCGCCGGCCGATCCGGCGCGGGAGAAGCAGCAGGTGGCTCGGCTGCGCCGGCTGGCCGAGGACGCTGACCTCGATTCCGACTTCGCCGAGGCCGTGCTCAATTTCATCATCAAGGAAGTCATCCGCAACCATCAGGCTTTCCGCCATGCGGCGGCCGATGGCAGCGGCGCAAACGAATGATGCCGCAACGGCGGCAATCGAAGAAGTCCAGGATCAACGCAAAGGAAATCGAATCATGGCACTGAAAATCCGACTGGCCCGTGGCGGGTCGAAAAAACGTCCCTACTACCACATCGTGGTCGCCGATGTGCGCGCCCCGCGCGACGGCCGCTTCATCGAGCGGCTCGGCATGTGGAACCCGATGCTGCCCAAGGACGCGACGCGCGTCGAGCTCAACGAAGAGCGCATCAAGCACTGGATCGGACAGGGCGCCCAGCCGACCGACCGGGTGCTGCGCTTCCTCGACGAGGCTGGTATCGCCAAGCGTCCGGCCCGCAACAACCCGAAGAAGGCGCTGCCCGGCAAGAAGGCCCAGGAGCGTCTCGACGAAGAGGCTGCAAAGGCTGAAGAGGCCGCAGCCGAGGCCGCCGACACTGCAGCGGAGGAAACTGCAGCCGAGGAAACCAAGGAAGAAGTGGCGGCGGAATAGGCCGGAGCACCCTCTTTTCCGTATGGTATGGATAGCGGGCGGCAGCTTCGGTGGCCGCCCGCAATGCGTTTGACGAGCTTGCCATGGCAGTGAATTCCGATCTGGTCCTGATGGCCGTCATTGGCGCCCCGCACGGGGTGAAGGGCGAGGTGCGGGCAAAACCGCACACCGACGATCCGCTGGCGCTCGACGCCTACGGCCCGTTGCGGGACGAGGCCGGCAAGGCTTACGAAATCCAGTCGATCCGGCCGGCGAAGAACGTCGTCGTGTTGCGGCTGGCCGGTGTTACCACTCGGGAAGCGGCCGAAGCCCTCAAGGGCCGGTCGCTGTTCGTCGAGCGCGAGCGGCTGCCGGACGATGAGCTGGAAGAGGACGAGTTCTTCCAGACCGACCTGATCGGTCTTGCCGTTCGCGATGCCGAGGGCAAGGCCTACGGGAAGGTCCATGCCGTGCACGATTTCGGCGGCGGCGACATCCTCGAACTGGCGCTCGACGGCAAACGCACCGTCATGATCCCGTTCAGCGAGGCGGCAGTGACCGGGATCGATTTCGAGGCCGGGCTGGTCACCGTCGATCCGCTCGCCGCCGGGCTGGACGATGTGGAACAGGGGCCGGGCAGTCGCCGAAGGCGGCCGCCGAAAAAGACCCGCACCGGGGACGGAGCGGCGTCGTGAGTTTCAGGGCCAGCGTGCTGACGCTCTATCCGCAGATGTTTCCGGGCCATCTGGGCTCTTCGCTCGCCGGCCGGGCACTGGAGCGCGGCGACTGGTCGCTTGAAACCGTTCAGATCCGCGATTTCGCCATCGACAAGCATCGCAGCGTCGACGACACGCCGGCCGGCGGCGGCGCCGGAATGGTGCTGAAACCCGACGTGCTGGCCGCAGCGATCGACCATGCGAGCGGACCTGACGACCGGCGGCCGCGGCTGCTGATGAGCCCGCGCGGCCGGCCGCTGACCCAGGCGCGGGTGCGGGCAATCGCCGAAGGCGAGGGCGCCGTTATCATCTGCGGTCGGTTCGAAGGGGTCGACCAGCGTGTCATCGACAAGCGTTGTCTGGAAGAGGTGTCGGTCGGCGACTACATCCTGTCCGGTGGCGAGCCGGCAGCGCTGGCGCTGCTGGATGCGGTGGTGCGGCTGCTGCCCGGCGTGATGGGCAATGCGGAGTCCGGGCTGTCGGAAAGTTTCGAGGACGACCTGCTCGAGCATCCCCACTATACGCGACCGCAGGAATGGGAAGGGGAAACCATTCCGTCGGTGCTTCAATCCGGCAACCA
This sequence comes from Rhizobiaceae bacterium, assembly GCA_963921345.3. Taxonomy (GTDB): domain Bacteria; phylum Pseudomonadota; class Alphaproteobacteria; order Rhizobiales; family Rhizobiaceae; genus Hoeflea_A. Next base: position 719,615 of record CAWUFE020000001.1, read on the forward strand.
TGCGGCAATCGAGGCCTGGCGGCAGGAGCAGGCGGAAAAGCTCACCGCAGAGCGGCGGCCGGACCTCGTGAAAGGTAAAAAAACGCCAGGCAAGGGATGACAGACCGGGCACTTTGGTGTATGTGCGCGCCGTTCGGATGAATCCGACGACCGCTAAGCAAAGAATGGTGAACACGCTCTTGCCGCATCGGCGAGCCCCGGAGGCGAATGCCAAAGGGTCAGGACGAGCGCTCTGGCCGTTTCAGAAGAACGAAAGGTTGAGACCCATGGATATTATCCGTGTCCTCGAGGCCGAAGAGGCCGCCCGTATCGAAGCCAAGCGCAAGCTGCCGGTGTTTTCGCCCGGCGACACCGTGCGCGTCCAGGTGCGCGTCACCGAAGGCAGCCGCACCCGCGTGCAGGCCTATGAAGGCGTCTGCATCGCCCGCTCCGGCAGCGGGCTGAACGAAAGTTTCACCGTCCGCAAGATCTCCTATGGCGAGGGCGTCGAGCGCGTCTTCCCGGTCTACTCGCCGATGGTCGAGGGCGTCGAAGTCGTGCGCCGCGGCAAGGTCCGCCGCGCCAAGCTCTATTACCTGCGCGAGCGCCGCGGCAAGTCCGCCCGTATCGTCGAAAACACCAATGTCCGCACCCGCAAGCTGAACGAGGCCGAGCGCCAGGCCATCGCCGCCGAAAAGGCGCGCATCGAGGCCGAAAAGATCGCCGCCGCCGAAGCCCTGGCTGCTGAGAAGGCCGCTGCTGAAGCCGCCGAAAAGGCTGCCGCCGCAGAAGCCGCAGCGGCGGAAGCAGCCGCCGCGGATGCGCCCGCCGAGGAAGCACCGGCGGAAAAGACCGGCGAATAGGCCGAGCCACCCATTCAATCAAAAAGGCGCGTTCCTCCGGGACGCGCCTTTTTGCTTGTCCGCAGTCAAATCTCCCATCTTGTGCAGCGCGGCGAGTCTGTGACATTGTTCCCGCCTACCGCGCCTCGGGGGGCGCCAATCACACAAGCAGGGAGATCGTCATGTCCATCATCAAATCCCTTGTCGCCGCCGCGCTGGCGGTGGTCGTTGCGCAGGCTGCGGCGCTCGCGGCGGAGTTGCCGGATCTCGGCGGCAAGTCCGTCGTCGTGGTGACCGAGAACGCCTATCCGCCGCTGCAGTTCATCGATCCGAAGTCCGGCAATCAGATCGGCTGGGAATACGATGCCATGGACGAGATCGCCAAGCGGCTCAACATGAATGTCGAGTATCAGAACACCAGCTGGGACGCGATGATCCAGGCGGTGTCGGACGCCCAGTACGATGTCGGCATGACCGGCATCACGATCAAGGAAGACCGCAAGGAGAAAGTGGATTTCTCCGACGCCTATATGCGCTCCGAGATGTTCATGCTGGTGCGCGGCGACGAGGAGCGGTTCAACGACGCCAAGAGTTTCGCCGCCCTGGAAGACGGCCTGATCGGGGCGCAGGCGGGAACGACGCCGTTCTATGTCGGTGTCTATGAGGTGCTTGACGGCAACGAACAGAATCCGCGCATCAAGCTGTTCGAGACCTTCGGTGCGCAGGTCCAGGCGCTGAAAGCAGGCGACGTCGACCTGGTGCTGACCGACGGCACTGCCGGCAACGGCTATGTGAAGGCCTCCGATGGCGGGCTGAAGCTGGTCGGTCAGGCGATGGGCACGGAAGATTTCGGCTTCATCTTTCCGAAAGGCTCCGAGCTGGTTGCGCCGATCAATGCGGCGATCGCCGACATGAAGGCCGACGGCACCATCGACGCCCTCAACAAGAAGTGGTTCCTCGACTACGAATTCGGCCAGTGAGTCGACTGGCTGACCGCGGCGGGCGGGTCTCGGATACCCGGGCGCCCGAGGTTGTCCGCCAATGCTGACGACCGCTTCCACGGGCGACAAGGACTTTCCTTACTGGCTGGTGGCCGCCGCAATCATCGCGGCGGCCATCGCCATCGTCATCGCCACCAACGATCTCTATACCCAGGTTCTGGTAATCGTCTCGAAAGGGGTGTGGATCACCGTTTTCGTCACGATGGTGGGCTTTGCGTTGGCCTCGGCGCTGGGACTGCTGATCGCGGTGATGAGCCTGTCGGGATCGATCGTTCTGCGGCAGATCGCTCGCTTTTATGTCGAGATCATCCGCGGCATCCCGATCCTGGTGCTGCTGTTCTATATCGCCTTCGTCGGTGCGCCGGGCTTCGTCCATGCCTGGAACTGGCTGACCACGCCGCTGCAGGAGGCGGGGATCATCGAACCGCTGAAGGTGCGAGACCTGTCGCTCCTGTGGCGGGCGATCATCTCGCTGACCATCGGCTATTCGGCCTTCATCTCGGAGGTCTTCCGGGCCGGCATCCAGTCGGTCGATACCGGCCAGATCGAGGCGGCCAAGGCGCTGGGGCTTTCCGGCTGGCAACGTTTCCGGCTGATCATCATGCCGCAGGCGCTGCGCACCATCCTGCCGCCGCTCGGCAACGATTTCGTCGCCATGGTCAAGGACTCGTCGCTGGTGTCGGTGCTTGGCGTCGCCGACCTGACGCAGATGGGCAAGGTCTATGCATCCGGCTCGTTCCGCTTCTTTGAAACCTATTCCATCGTCGCCTATATCTACCTCATCCTGACCGTCGGACTGTCGCTGATGCTGCGCGCCCTGGAACGGCGCATGCGGGCGGCGGAAAGATCCCGGCAAGCCGCCTGATTGCGGCGGCAATCAAAGCTTGATAAAGAACGGCGCGATGAAGACGAGACGGATCAGAACCGGTGTGGGAACAGCCGGCGGCGTGCGCTGCCGGACCTCGACCGACTATTTACCGGTGCATGATCACAAGCGCTTGCCGGGCCGGTTTTTCGCCCGGCTGAGGCACTCGGACGGTTCGCTCGGCGCCTGAGGCCAACCGAACCCCGACCACCCATTTTTCAAAGCGACAGACCCATGACCAATCCGAGAACACTGTACGACAAGATCTGGGACGAGCACGTCGTCCACGAGCAGGAAGACGGAACCTGCCTGCTCTATATCGACCGCCACCTGGTGCACGAGGTGACCAGCCCGCAGGCCTTCGAAGGGCTGCGCAACACCGGCCGCACGGTGCGCCATCCGCAGCGCACGCTCGCCGTCGTCGACCACAACGTGCCGACCACCGCCGACCGCGTTCACGGCATCAAGAACGAGGAAAGCCGCATCCAGGTCGAGGCGCTGGCCAAGAACGCCGCCGATTTCGGCGTCGAGTATTTTCACGAAGCCGACGTACGACAGGGCATCGTGCACATCGTCGGGCCGGAGCAGGGCTTCACCCTACCGGGCACGACCATCGTCTGCGGCGACAGCCACACCTCGACCCACGGCGCCTTCGGGGCGCTTGCCCACGGTATCGGCACGTCGGAAGTCGAGCACGTGCTGGCGACCCAGACGCTGATCCAGAAAAAGGCCAAGAACATGCTGGTGCAGGTCGACAACAGCCTGCCCGAGGGTGTGACCGCCAAGGACATCATCCTGGCGATCATCGGCGAGATCGGTACTGCCGGCGGCACCGGCCACGTCATCGAATATGCCGGCCAGGCGATCACCGACCTGTCGATGGAAGGCCGCATGACGGTCTGCAACATGTCGATCGAGGGTGGTGCCCGCGCCGGACTGGTGGCGCCGGACGAAAAGGCCATCGAGTATCTGAAGGGCCGGCCGATGGCGCCGAAGGACGAGCACTGGGACCAGGCCGTCGCCCACTGGCTCAGCCTGCAGACCGACGAAGGCGCGCATTTCGACAAGGTGGTGCGCCTCGACGCCCAGCACCTGCCGCCGATCGTCTCCTGGGGCTCGTCGCCGGAAGACGTGGTGTCGGTCACCGGCAGCGTGCCGGATCCGGACGCGATCGAGGACGAGAACAAGCGGGCTTCGAAAAAGCGGGCGCTGGAATATATGGGCCTGACGGCCGGCACCAAAATCACTGACATCGCGCTCGACCGGGTGTTCATCGGTTCCTGCACCAACGGCCGCATCGAGGATCTGCGCGCCGCCGCCAAGATGCTCGAGGGCCGCAAGGTTCACGACAGCGTCGATGCCATGGTGGTGCCCGGTTCCGGCCTGGTGAAGGCCCAGGCCGAAGCCGAGGGGCTCGACCGCGTCTTCATCGACGCCGGTTTCGAATGGCGCGAACCCGGCTGCTCCATGTGCCTGGCGATGAACGACGACCGGCTGAAGCCGGAAGAACGCTGCGCGTCGACCTCGAACCGCAACTTTGAAGGGCGTCAGGGCTACAAGGGCCGCACCCATCTGGTCTCGCCGGCGATGGCGGCGGCGGCGGCGGTTGCGGGCCGGTTCGTCGATATTCGCGAATGGTAAATACAGTTTAAATCGAACTGTAGAAAAGAGGCGGGCCGGTTCCCGCCTCTTTTTGTTGGCGTTGGTGTAAAACCTCAAGTTGAATCAGTAGTAAATTCCGAACCGACCTGTTTACTTCAAATTAGCTCCTTGCTGCTACACAGGCTGCCAGACGGGGGGAACTGGTGGCCGCTTCATTCATGCATGCTGTCAATATTGCCTTTGCGGCCGCAATCCTCTGCGGCTTCTCGGCGATCCATCTCTATGACCGCAGCAGAAAGCCGGCCTTCTGGTGGATGCTCAGCTTCGCGGCGCTGCTGATGATGGCTATCAGCAACGCCGTATCGCCGTTGTTCCTCGCCGACCCGGTTTCCCGCTTCATCGGATTCGCATTCAACATGATGGCCATCGGCTGCCTGAATATCGGCATCGCCTGGCACTGCGAAAAAACCGTGCCGTGGCGGCTGATGGACGGGCTGCTCGCAGGAACGCTGATCGCGAATTTCGCCATCGGCCTGCTCTGGCCGGGCGGTCAGGTCGAGATCATGGCAGCCTCGCTGTCGCTGGCCGCTGCGCAACTTCTCGGCCTCTACATTCTGCTGTTGCCCGGGCGCGGCAGCCGCGACCGGGCCTTTGCGGTGCTGCTCGGCGTGCTGACGGCGAGTTATCTCCTGCGGCCGCTGATCGCCGCGGGCTGGGGCGGGCAAATGGCCTCCGGCGGCATCAGCGTTGCCGACGCCATGATCGCCATCACCTCGACGCTGATGACCATCGGGCTGGCGACGATCCTGACACTGCGGCTGGCCGGCCGGCTGTTTCGCGACCTCAAGGGCCAGTCGGAAACCGACAGCCTGTCCGGCCTGTTGAACCGGCACGGTTTCGACATGGCGATCAAACGGCTCAGGGCACAATCCGAAAACACTGCCCCTACTTCGGTCATCCTGTGCGATCTCGATCATTTCAAATCGGTCAACGACGAATACGGCCACTTTGCCGGAGACCGGGTGATCGCCGCGTTCGGCCGGCTGATCCGCGCCGGAGCGCGGGAAGGCGACCTCTGCGGCCGCTTCGGCGGCGAGGAATTCTGCATCTATCTGCGCAATTCCGACCTGCGGGCAGCGCGTCTCTTCGCCGAGTGGCTGCGCGTCGCTTTCTCGGCCACCAGCTATCCGGAACTCAACAACACCACCCGCTTCACCGCGAGTTTCGGCGTTACCGAGGTGCTGGCCGACGAGCGCATCGAGGATGCCTACAAGCGCGCCGATGCGGCGCTCTACCAGGCCAAGCGCGACGGCCGCAACTGCGTGCGCATTCGCGACCGCGAGGGCGGTTCGGCAAAATTGTCGGGGATCAGCTTTTCGGCCCGCACAACGCGGACCTGAACCGGAAGTCGTCTATTCCACGCCCGGCCGCATGATGCAGACGTCGCCGGGATTGTCGCAATCCATGGCGTGCTCGGCATCCTCCATGTTGAGGATCTTGGCGCCGGAGCGTTTCGTACCCTTTTTCTCATCCGGGCGCAGGCAGCAGTAATCGTTGCCGTCGACGCTGAAGTAGATGCCGTTGCCCTTGAACTGACGGGCGGAAATGCCGCCGGAATAGGTTCCGAGACCGGGAATGCGGGTCGGCAGGTTGTTGTTGTCGGCGACCTGGAAGGGCTCCTGCGTTTCCTCCGCTGAAAGAGCTGCGGACGGGGCCAGCGGCGCAGTCAGAAACGCGGCGACCAATACGGCGGCCGGGATCCGGCGGCGGAACGATACATGTGACATGGCGTGGCCTTACCTCTTCTGGGCGCGCTGCTGCCCGTCATGGACAGTCCGGCCGCCCGGCATCACGATTTGTTAACTATAGGCCCATTGCCCGGTCGCATCCACGTGCCGCCGCATAAAGCTTTTGTTAAGGTTAATCAGTGGTTACCGCGGACCGGTCGGCACTCCGATAGATGGTCACATGCCGATCGATCGCCGCGGCACAGGCATCGGCGTCGCGGTCGAGCGCGGCCGTCAGGATGTCGTTGTGCTCGTTCGTGGTGACTTCTCCGCGAAAACCGTAGGTACGCAACTCGGAGACCGCGTGGAGGCGGAACTTGTCGTAGATCGACCGGTATTGCTGCCGCAGCAGCGCCGACCCGCAGGCCGAAATCAGCACCTCGTGGAACTGCTGGTCGTAGCGCGACCACCATTTGATGAAGCTGCGCAGGTCGTCGGTCCCGCGCATCTTTTCTTCCAGATAGACGAGGCGGTGATGGGCGGCGCTCAGATTGGTTTCCCACTCCAGCCCGCCCTGCTCGACCGACAGGCGGGCCGCTTCGACCTCCAGGAGCACTCTCAGGTGGCGCAGTTCAAGAAAGGAATCCCGGCTGGGCTTGATGGTGCTGAAGCCGCGCTGTTCCTCGAAGGAGACGAACCCCTCGCCGGCCAGGCGGATCAGCGCCTCGCGCAAGGCGCCGGAGGTCGTCGAGAACTCGGATTTCAGATGCTGCGGCTTGAGTTTTTCGCCCGGCTGCCAACGGCCCCAGATCAGCCCGTCTCGGAGTTGCGCATAGGCGTAACCCGCGGATGTACCGTGCGACTCCGGTGATAGATCGGCCAATCCGGCAGCGTCTTGCATCGCCTGTTCCATACCCCCTCAAGGCTCAATGTTGGCGCAACAGAGGCCGAGATTCAATAAATATCGAAAAAATACGTAATTTCGAAATTCTGGTTGTCAACCTGGAACGGCCTTGCTAGCCTCGAAGTTGAACGCATTGGACGGCACGACGGTCGGCCCCGCTAGAGGACGCCCATCCGGCATGACGATGGTTCAATCAGAACGTCGCCTGACGTGAGGGCGACATCTCATTGGGAGGAACAGATGAGATTGCTCAAGACATTCACCAGTGCCCTGCTCGGTTCGGCCTTGGCGACCGGCCTTGCGGGTGGTGTTCTCGCCGCCGAAACCAATCTGCGCATCCAGACCCACTTCGCGCCGGAAACGCCTTCGGGCAAACTGGCCGCGGAATTCGTCGACGACGTCCAGGTGATGTCCAACGGCGAAATCGCCATCGAGATGTTCTACTCGTCCGCAGTGGTCAAATCGGCCGAAACCTTCGATGCCGCCGCAACCGGCATTCTCGACTGCGACATGACGGGCGGCGCCTACCAGACGGGCAAGAACCCGGCCTTCCAGTTCGTCGGCGACATCATGGGCGGATACGACACGCCCTACCAGCAGCTGTCCTGGCTGTACTATGGCGGCGGTCTGGAAGCCGCGCAGAACCTCTACAACAAATACGACATGCAGCTTGTCGGCTGGTGGGTGCCGGGCCAGGAATCGCTGGCCTCGTCGCGGCCGATCCGCAATGCCGAGGACTTCAAGGACTGGAAGTTCCGGTCGCCTCCCGGCATGGAAACCAAGATCTTCGAGAATCTCGGCGCCAAGCCCATCGTCATGGATTTCACCGAGATCTTCACGGCGCTTGAGTCGGGCATCATCGACGGTGCCGATGCGTCGGGTCTGGCCAACAATGTCGGGCTCGGCCTCTACGACATCGTCAAGCACACCAACTATCCGGGCTTCCATTCCATGCCGTCGGACCACCTGGCCTGCAACAAGGCCGTCTGGGACGGTCTGTCGGAAGCCCATCGCCGCATTATCTCGACGGCGATGATGGCGCTGGCACTGCGCACCGCGCTGACCTTCGAAAAGAAGAACGCCGAGGCAGCCGCTGCCCTGAAGGCCCAGGGCGTGGAAATCTACGACTGGTCGGCTGAAGACCGGCAGAAGTTCCGCGAAGCGGCACAGGCCGCGTGGCCGGAATTCGCTTCGACGCCGGAAGCCAAGGCGCTGGTCGAGAGCCACACCGCCTATCTGAAGCAGCTCGGCCTGGTCAAATAGCACCGATTTGAAGGGAGCCCGCCGCGGCTCCCTTCGCTTGACCGGCGGACCGATGCGTCGGGCCTTCCGCGCCCGGCCGGTCGGCTGACGGTTGACCAATCGACGCGACCGGGTTCTGATTTGTTCCGGATCAAAGCGGGGGAATGCGCCGATGATCGAGCATGATCGCACGGGTCCTTTGGATCTGCTGACCTGGTGCTTCAGCCGGATCGCCATGTGGGCGCCGGCCTTCATCGTCCTGATCATCCTCTACGAAGTCGTGATGCGGTATTTCTTCGCGGCAGCGACGCTGTGGGTCAATGAAATGTCCCTGTGGATTGCCGGCGGCATCTATCTGTCCGCCGGCCTCTACGCCATGCAGCAGCGCAGCCATATCCGCATCTTCATTATCTACGACATCGTGCCCCGATGGATGCGGCGGGTTTTCGACATCCTGTCCACCCTCTGCGTCGGCATCTTCGCCTTCTCCGTGATCTGGGGCGGGTTCGGCGAGGCCAGGGCCAAGTTCTGGCGTTGGGAAGCCTTCGGCACCGCCTTCGACCCGCCGATTCCGGCGACCATCAAGCCGCTGATCCTGGTGATGCTGTTGTTTCTGGGCCTGCAGGCCCTGTCCAATCTCGTCCGCGACTGGCCCGCGACGGCCTGGGTGCGCAAGACTTTCGATATTCTGGTGACGGCGGCGATCGTCGGCCTGGCGCTGGCGTCGGCCTACACGCTGTTTGTCGACCCGCCCGAGAACAACGCCGTACCGCTGCGCTGGCAGATCGGCATCGGTGTTTTCCTCGCGGCATCTGTCGTCATCGTCGTGGTCGGGCTGTTCCGCGACTTCAATCGCGAGCCGAAGGTCACGCGCGAAACCGATCCCAACATGGACGACATTCCCGAAGAGATCATCACCGGCGATCCGCCGAAGCCGGAAGAATAAGAACGATGGATATCGGAACCATTTCGCTCATTCTGCTGGTGGGCATGTTTCTGCTACTGGCCATCGGCATGCCGCTCGGCTTTGCCTCCGGCTTCCTCGCCGTCGTGGTCATGGTGCTCAAATTCGAGCCGACGTTGATCACCGATCCGCTCAGCTTCGGCAGCGGCATCCTGACGCGCAATTTCGGCTCCGGGCCGATGAACATACTGGCGCAGCGGCTTTACGGCATCACCACCAATTACGTGCTCATATCGGTGCCGCTGTTCATCTTCATGGCGACGCTGCTGGAGCGCTCGGGCATCGCCCGCGACATGTATTCGTCGCTCAGCATGTGGATGTCGCGCACCCGCGGCGGCATTGCCGTCGTCACCGCACTGATGGCCATCGTCATGGCGGCCATGTCCGGCATCATCGGCGGCGAGGTGGTGCTGCTCGGTCTGATCGCGCTGCCGCAGATGCTGCGGCTCGGCTACAATCAGAACCTGGCGATCGGCACCATCTGCGCTTCCGGGTCGCTGGGCACGATGATCCCGCCGTCGATCGTGCTGATCTTCTACGGGCTGATCACCGAAACTTCGATCCACGCGCTTTTCAAGGCGGCCTTTCTGCCCGGTTTCATGCTGGCCGGTTGCTACATCATCTACATTATCGTCAGAACCCGGCTGAATCCGGAGCTGGCGCCGCTGCCGGAACCGTCTCCCGACGACATGAGCTTTTCCGACAAGAAACGCTATGGACTTGCGCTGATCGCGCTGCTCGTCGGAGCCGCTTCCTGCATCGTCGTCCTGCGCTGGTTCTATCTGCAGGGCGGAGCGCTGATCAATCCGAAGATGATCGACGAAAACACCGTGCTAATCGACAATGGCACGCTGTGGACATATCTGATCATTGCCGCCGTGTGTGCTGCCTACATCTTCGGGCGTGTCGGCTGGGGCGTCGCCCGCGAAGCCTGGGAAAAGGGCAAGGGCATGGTGGCGCCGCTCTGCGTCGTCTTCGTCGTGCTCGGGTCGATCTATGGCGGCATCACCGGCATTACGGAAGCCGCCGCGATGGGTTCGCTGGCGGTGCTGTTCCTGATCTGGATCCGCGGCGAATTCTCGTTCAACCTGCTGCGCGAAGCCTCCATGCGCACCTTCAAGTCGACGGGCACCATCATCTGGGTGACCTTCGGCGCGACGGCGCTGGCCGGCGCCTACACCATCGCTGGGGGCCCGACCTTCGTCGCCAACCTGATCGTCGGCTACGAGCTTCCGACCATGGGCGTGCTTCTCGTCATGATGGTCATCTTCCTGTTCCTCGGCGCTTTCATGGACTGGACGGGCATCGTGCTGCTGGTCATGCCGGTGTTCCTGCCGATCGTGCTGAAACTGCCCATCGAGGAGCTGGGCCTGACCGGCGGTCTGGATTCGCAGACCATGGTGCGGGTGTGGTTCGGCATCCTGTTCTGCGTCAACATGCAGGTCAGTTTCCTGTCGCCGCCCTTCGGACCGGCGGCCTTCTATCTCAAATCGGTGGCGCCGCCGCACATCACCCTGCCGGACATCTTCCGCGGCTTCCTGCCGTTCATCGGCATGCAGCTCTTCATCCTGATGGTGATCCTGCTGGTGCCGGAGATCACCACCGTGTTCCTGTGACGACGAAACCATGTTGAGCGCCGCGCAAAAGCAGCATTTCGAAGACGAGGGCTACCTCGTCGTCGAGGACGTACTCGATCAGGTCAGCGTGCTCGATCCGGTGCGCCGCGAATATGCGGCGCTGCTCGACGACCTCTATGCGCAGTGGTTCGATGACGGTGCGGTCGACGCCGACCCGGGCGGCATGAGTTTCGACGAGAAGCTTCTCGCTGCCTACCGGGCCCGGTGCGACTGGTTCCAACCGATGGACATATCGCTGCCCGGAGACCGCATCAGGCCCGACACGCCGATGCATTTCGGCCCGGCGGTCTTCGATCTGGTCACAGCGCCGGCGCTGCTCGATCTGGCCGAGGACCTGATCGGGCCGGAGATCACCTCCAACCCGATCCAGCATGTGCGCATCAAGCCGCCGTCCGACGCGTTGCAGTCCGACGAGATCCGCGCCCATATCACCGCGACGGACTGGCACCAGGATCGCGGTGTCGCCCACGCCGAGGCCGACGAAACGACCGTGATCACGGTGTGGGTGGCGGTCAGCGACGCAACCGTCGACAATGGCTGCCTGCAGGTGATCCCGCGGGCGCATCGCGACGGCATGAAACCGCACTGTCCGAAGGTCCAGACGGCGATCGCCGACGGCTATGTCGACGAGAGTGCTGCCGTTCCGCTGCCGGTGAGATCGGGTGGTGTCGTGGTGCTCCATCCGCTGACGCCGCACGCCTCGCTGATCAATCGCACCGGTGGTTTCCGCTGGTCGTTCGACCTGCGCTACAACGTGACGGGCCAGCCGACGGGCCGTGCGCACTTTCCGCAATTCGTCGCCCGCAGTCGCGCGCAGCCCGAGCGGGTGCTGACCTCGCATGTGGAGTGGCGGCGGCGCTGGGAACAAGCGCGAAGCCGGCTGGCGGCGGCGGAGCATATCGAGATTCACCGCTGGAAAGCGGATTCACCGGCCTGCGCCTGACGGCTGCGGGGTCCACCACAAATCGACGATTCACGGCGGGTGAAGTCCTGCCGGGAGGACACGGCATGGAATTTCTGAGCGAACAGCAGCGGGCGTTCTTTGAGCGCAACGGCTATCTCGTGCTGGAAGGCCATCTTTCCGGCGATATCGTCGACCAGGCGCATGCGGAAATCGCCCGGCTGTCAGGCCACGCGGCGACCATCACCGAGAGCGATGACCGCATCGATCTGGAGAGCACGCACACGCTTGATGAGCCGCGCATCCGCCGCATCAAGCGGCCGGACCTGCAGAGCGACTTTTTCGCGACCCTGATGCGCAGCGACGCGATCCTGGCGCCGGTGCGCGATCTCATCGGGCCGGATATCCGCCTGCACACGACCAAGCTCAACATGAAGAAGGCGCAATACGGTGCGCCGGTGCACTGGCACCAGGATTTCGCCTTCTATCCGCACACCAATGACGACGTGCTGGCCGTCGGCATCGTCTTCGACGATATGGGGCTCGATAACGGGCCGCTGCAGGTCATTCCGGGCACCCATAAGGGGCCGCTGTTCAATCACCATCAGGGCGGTGTGTTCGTCGGCACGGTCGACCTCGCCGATGCCGGGTACTCGCCGGAGGATGCGGCCACCCTGTGCGGACCGGCCGGCACCGTGTCGATCCATCACGGCCGAGTGCTGCACGGATCGGCGCCCAACCGGTCGTCGCGCGACCGGCAGATGCTGTTTTACGAAATGATGGCGGCCGACGCCTTTCCGATCGCCGGATCGATGACCCGGTTCGATACGATCGCGGACTACGATTCGCGCATGTTGTGCGGCAAGCCGACCCTGCAGCCGCGGCTCGCCGATATACCGGTGCGCATTCCTCAGCCGCAGCCGGCGAAGGCCGGCTCGATCTATGAAATCCAGCAAGGCCGCGCGTCCCGCGGCAGTTGAAAACACAGGAAACATGACATGACAAAGCCCGCAATCGGATTCATCGGCCTCGGCCATATGGGTTCCGCGATGGTGGAGCGCCTGCAGGACCAGGGTTACGCGCTCAACGTTGTGGCCAACCGCTCACGTGCCAATGTCGACGCGGCGATTGCCCGCGGCGCTGTCGAACATGCGACTTCGCGCGAGCTGGCCGCCGCCAGCGACATCGTCATGCTGTGCGTCGACACCTCGGCCTCCGTCGAGGCGCGCATGCTGGGCGAAGACGGGGTCATCGCCGGCCTGAGCAATGGCAAATACGTCATCGACTTCGGCACCTCGCTGCCAGGATCGACGCGCATGCTCGGCGAGCAGGTGGCGGCGCACGGCGTCGGCTATCTGGATGCGCCGCTTGGGCGAACCCCGCTGCATGCCCGCGACGGACTTCTCAACATCATGGCCGGTGGCGACAAGGACGTCTTCGACGCGCTGAAACCGGTGCTCGACGATCTCGGCGAAAACGTCTTTCATGTCGGCGGCCCGGGCGTCGGCCACACGGTCAAGCTCATCAACAATTTCTTTGCCATGACCACGGCAACCGCCATGTCCGAGGCCTTCGCCATGGCCGACGTCGCCGGCCTCGACCGCGAGACGCTTTACGGCGTCATGGCCGCCGGGCCGCTGCATTCCGGCATGATGGACTTCGTCAAGGCCTACGCCATCGACAGCGACCCCAATCAATTGCGCTTCGTGCTGCGCAACGCCCACAAGGACATCGGCTATTACGCCCGCATGGCCGAAGATGCCGGCGTTCCCAGCCTGATGTCCCATGCGGCGAACCAGGCGCTGGCCCTGGCCATCGCCGACGGGCGCCAAGAGCACATGGTGACCCAGATGGTCGACTACTTTTCGGATCTGTTCGCCGGCAAGGACAAAGCCGGCTGATGACCGGACCCGCCGGTGACGGCGAACCGGACAGGCTGCCTTACGCCATCGCCCTGATGCTAGGCGCCTATTTCGCGTTTTCGGTCGTCGATACCAGCGTCAAATGGCTGGCACTTGCCGGGCTTCCGGTGCTGCAGCTTTCGTTCATGCGCTATATCGGCCATTTCGTCATGTCGCTGGGGATCATGGCCAGGGACGGTGCGATCGTCCGGCATTTTCAATCCGGCAGAACCGATTTGCTCGTCGTGCGCGGTATCCTGCTGATGCTGGCGACGGTGTTGAATTTCGTGGCGTTGCGCTACATCCCGTTGACCCTGACCTCGACCATCATGTTTTCCTCGCCGATCATCATCTGCGCCGTTTCGGGGCCGCTGCTGGGCGAGCGGGTCGGTTTGTGGCGATGGTCGGCGATCATTGCCGGCTTCGCCGGGGTCCTGGTCGCCATGCAGCCTTTCGGAGCGGGTTTTCACTGGGCGACGTTGCTGTCGCTTGCAGGCGCCTGCTGTTTCAGCGGCTACATCCTTTTGACGCGCAGGCTCTCGGGCATCGTGCCGACCGATACGATGCAGTTCTATTCGGGTGTCGTCGGGACGCTGGTGCTGCTGCCGTTCGCGATCGCCGAGTGGCGCACCCCGGCCGCAGCCGTCGACTGGGTGCTGATGATCGGGATCGGCGTCATGGCCTGGCTCGGCCATCAGCTGCTGACGACGGCGCATCGCTTTGCGCCGGCCAGCACGCTGTCGCCATACAGCTATGTCTTCCTCCTCTACCTGACGGGCTGGAGCTACCTCATCTTTGCCGAAGTGCCGGATTTCAGGACGGTGGTCGGGGCGGTCGTTGTGGTTGCGGCGGGTTTGGTCATCTGGACGCGGGAGCGTCGCCGGGCCGCGCCCTGTCGTGAGGCTGATCGAACCCGAGCTTGACGTTGATGCCGCATTGCCACAGAAGGGAGCCATGAGCAGCCAGCCCAACATCGACATCGCCACCCTGCGGCTGAAGGACGCCCGCGTCCTGGCGCCGCTGATCGCCGCCTACGCCCAGTCGCTGAAGCGCGGTGCGCCGCGCCGGCCCGACGAATTCTACGCCGAGACCCTGCTGCAGGACCGGTCGGCGGAACTACTGGGCGCGCGCCTCGACGGCGAACTGGTCGGGTTTCTGGTCTTCTACGACCTGCCGGACCCGGTGACCGGCATGCGCGTCGGCCAGGTCGACCACCTGTTCGTGCACCACGAGCATCGCCGCAAGGGGATCGCCGAGGCAATGATCGATCTTCTCGCCGAGGAGAGCGATTCCCGCGGCTGGAACCGGCTGACGCTCAACGCACCACGCGCGCCCGATGAAGGCCGCAAGCTCTACGAAAAGATCGCGGTGACCGCCGACTGGGCGAGTTTCGTGCTGCGATTCGATCAGTGACAAATGACGGAACGTCCGTGTCTAGATTAATGCAACAGGCTCTTCGGGCGCTCCCACAGCTCTCCACGGATGATCAAGAGGAAGTCGCCAGGTTCATTCTGGCTAAGGCAGCGCAGCCAATGAAGCTCTCAGCAGCCGAAAAGGCAGCGATCAACAAAAGCATGGCAGACACTAAGGCCGAACGCTTTGCACCGGACGGAACGATCGAGAGGCTAATCGAGCGTCTGCGCGGCTCCGCAGAATAAACCAAGTATCTGTCGCACCGCATGCCCGTGTCGTTGATTTGGACCGGTTCTGACAGATGATTTTGTGCACTGCACGCAAAATCCAACTTTTTTTGTCGAACCGCCTTCCATCGCCAGAAGGGGGATTTCGCGGCTTTCAATCGATTTGGAGCCGTTCTAAAACCGGATAGTGCTTTCGCAGCCGGCGAATGAGCCCGATTTACGACTTTCGACGCTTTGACGCTCTCGGTGGAAGACACTAAAACCACTGCTGATCCGGGATTGCGGCCATCTGGCCGGTCCCCGGACCGGACGGACGACCAATTCGGAGGCTTCATGGCCAACGCAGCGCAGAACAGACCTCTTTCCCCGCACCTGTCGATCTACAAGCCGATCCCGACCATGGTCATGTCGATCGTGCACCGCATCACCGGCGCTGCTCTCTATTTCGGCACGCTGCTGGTCGCCTGGTGGCTGGTCGCGGCGGCTGCGGGTCCCGAATATTTCGATTTCACCAACGCGATCTTCGGTTCGATCATCGGCCGGCTGATCCTGTTCGGCTACACCTGGGCGCTGATCCACCACATGCTCGGCGGCGTTCGCCACCTGGTCTGGGACACGGGGCGCGGCCTCGAGAAAGAGGTGACCACCCGCATGGCCTGGGCGACGCTGGTCGCGTCGGTCGCTCTCACCATCATCCTCTGGGCCATCGGCCTGATCATTGCCTGAGGTAGACATCATGGATATGCGCACACCGCTCTCCAGGGTTCGCGGCCTGGGCTCGGCGAAGGAAGGCACGGACCATTTCTGGCGCCAGCGCCTGACGGCCATCGCCAACATTCCGCTGATCATCTTTTTCGTCTTCTTCATCCTGATCTATCACGGGGCGCCCTACGAGGCCGTCGCCGGGGCGCTGAGCAACCCGATCGTCGCGGTGCTGATGGGTCTCGTCGTGCTGTCCGGCCTTATCCACATGCGGCTCGGCATGCAGGTGATCATCGAAGACTATGTGCATGGCGAGGGCGCCAAGATCGCGCTGCTCGTTCTTAACAGCTTCTTCACCATTTTTATCGGTGCGCTGTCGCTGTTTGCGATCCTCAAACTCGGATTTGGAGGCTGACCGGCCGATGGCGAAATCAAACGGACAGGCTTACGAATTCGTCGAGCACGCCTTCGACGTGGTCGTTGTCGGCGCCGGGGGGGCCGGCCTGCGGGCGACGCTCGGCATGGCCGAGCAGGGTCTGCGCACCGCCTGCATCACCAAGGTCTTTCCGACCCGCTCGCATACGGTGGCGGCCCAGGGCGGCATTGCCGCCAGCCTGCAGAATATGGGCCCCGACCACTGGCAGTGGCACATGTACGACACGGTCAAGGGTTCGGACTGGCTCGGCGACATGGACGCCATGGAATATCTGGCGCGCGAGGCGCCGCAGGCGGTCTACGAGCTGGAACATTACGGCGTGCCGTTCTCGCGTACCGAGGAAGGCAAGATCTACCAGCGGCCGTTCGGCGGCCACATGACGGAATTCGGCGAGGGACCGCCGGTGCAGCGCACCTGTGCGGCCGCCGACCGCACCGGTCACGCCATCCTGCACACGCTCTACGGCCAGTCGCTGCGCCATCACGCGCAGTTCTATATCGAATATTTCGCCATCGACCTGCTGATGGATGACGACGGCGCCTGCGTCGGCGTCGTTGCCTGGAACCTGGACGACGGCACCATCCACGTGTTCCGCGCCAAGATGGTGGTGCTCGCCACCGGCGGCTACGGGCGCTCCTATTTCTCGGCCACCTCGGCGCACACCTGTACCGGCGACGGCAACGGCATGGTGCTGCGCGCCGGCCTGCCGCTGCAGGACATGGAGTTCGTACAGTTCCACCCGACCGGCATCTACGGCGCCGGAACTCTCATTACCGAAGGGGCGCGCGGCGAGGGCGGCTATCTGGTCAATTCCGAGGGCGAGCGCTTCATGGAGCGCTACGCGCCGTCGGCCAAGGACCTGGCGTCGCGAGACGTGGTCTCGCGCTGCATGACCCTGGAGATCCGCGAGGGTCGCGGCGTCGGCAAGGACAAGGACCACATCTTCCTGCATCTCGACCATCTGGATCCGGCGGTGCTGGCCGAGCGGCTCCCGGGCATTTCCGAATCGGCGAAGATCTTCGCCGGCGTCGACGTGACCCGCGATCCGATCCCGGTGCTGCCGACGGTGCACTACAATATGGGCGGCATCCCGACCAACTATCACGGCGAAGCGCTGAACCCGACCAAGTCGCAGCCGGACCGGCTGCAGCCCGGGCTGATGGCCGTCGGCGAGGCCGGCTGCGCCTCTGTACACGGCGCCAACCGGCTCGGTTCCAACTCGCTGATCGACCTGGTGGTCTTCGGCCGTGCCGCGGCGATCCGCGCCGGCCAGGTGGTCGACCGCGATGCTTCGGTGCCGGCGGCGCCGCAGGCCTGCCTCGACAAGATCATGGACCGGTTCGACAAGATCCGCCACGCGGACGGTTCGATCCCGACGGCCGAGCTGCGCGACAGCATGCAGCGCGCCATGCAGGAAGACGCGGCGGTGTTCCGCACCGAAGAAACGCTGAAGAACGGCTGCGAGCGGCTGGACGAGATCTTCAAGCAGTTCAACGACGTGAAGACCACCGACCGTTCGATGATCTGGAATTCCGACCTGGTCGAGACCCTCGAGCTCGACAATCTCATCGGCTGTTCCATGCTCACCGTCTATGGGGCGGAGGCGCGCAAGGAAAGCCGCGGCGCCCACGCGCATGAGGACTTCCCCGACCGCGACGACAAGGAGTGGCGGGTCCACACGCTGGCGACGCTGAGCGACAAGGGCAAGGTGACGCTGAGCTACCGGCCGGTGCACACCGATCTGCTGACCTCGCAGGAGGAAGGCGGCATCGACCCGGCGAGAATCGCACCCAAGAAACGTGTCTACTGAGAAGGCTTGACTGCGACATGGTTGAACTCAGACTTCCCAAGAATTCGCAGATCCGCGAGGGCAAGACCTGGCCGAAGCCCGAGGGTGCGAGCAATCTGCGCGAATACCGGATCTACCGCTGGAACCCGGACGACGGGCTGAACCCGTGCGTCGATACCTATTTCGTCGATCTCGACGATTGCGGACCGATGGTGCTCGACGGCCTGTTGTGGATCAAGAACAAGGTCGATCCGACACTGACGCTCAGGCGGTCGTGCCGCGAGGGCGTTTGCGGCTCCTGCGCCATGAACATCGACGGGACCAATACGCTCGCCTGCACCCGCGGCATGGACGAGATCGACGGCCCGGTGAAGGTCTACCCGCTGCCGCACCTGCCGGTGGTCAAGGACCTGGTGCCGGACCTCAACAATTTCTACGCCCAGCACCGCTCGATCGAGCCGTGGCTGCAGACCACCTCGCCCGAGCCGCAGACCGAATGGCCGCAATCGCACGAGGACCGGGTCAAGCTCGACGGCCTTTATGAGTGCATCCTGTGCGCCTGCTGCTCGACCTCGTGTCCCAGCTACTGGTGGAACGGCGACCGCTATCTCGGCCCGGCGGTGCTCTTGCAGGCCTATCGCTGGCTGATCGACAGCCGCGACGAGGCCACCGGCGAACGGCTCGACGAGCTGGAAGACCCGTTCCGGCTCTACCGCTGCCACACCATCATGAACTGCGCCCAGACCTGCCCGAAAGGCCTCAACCCGGCCAAGGCGATCGCCGAGATCAAGAAGATGATGGTGGAACGGCGGGTTTAGGGCGACTGACTTCGCCCGGACGGGCGGGTTGCTTTCCTACCGCCCGTCGATCAATTCGAGAATCAGCTGCTGGATGTTGCCGCCGGAGGCCATTTCCGCCTGCTCGAAGGCGCGGTTGCGGGCCTTGTAGCGGGCGAAGGCGGCCTTGAGGGGCGCCTGGATGCCGGAGCGGATCTTCTTGCAATTCGGGTCGTTCGGCTGACGGAAGCCGAGGGTGGTGTCGTAGATGTCCTGTGCCATCTCGACGACGTATTTGCCATGGACGGCTTCGTGGGCGCGGATGCCGGCGATAAAGACGCGCCAGCGGGCGGCAAGGTCCGGAGCCAGTTTTCCGCTCGGTTTGGGCAGAGTGTAGGTGATGGTCAGGAAAGGCCGCACGGCGGCGAGCACGCAGTCATTGCCGTCGCGCCGGTAGTCGCGGCCCCATTTCAGGTCGAAGTCGGTTTTGGCGATGGCGCTCGACAGGCCGCCGCGAAGACGCGGGCCCTTCGCGCCGATCGACTGGTAAAGCGCTATGCCCGTCGTTCCGGAAATCGCGTAGGTTTTGACGACCTCCTTGGCGCGGATGTCGGCGCGGGCAGGCAGAGCGAGGAGGAGCAGTGCGGCAACTGTGCGGAGGGTGCGTTTCATTCGGTGGGGCGGTTTACCCAATTAATTCAACACTATATTGACAATAAGGTGAGCCGCCGCCGGAATGCAAGGGCCTTGTGCGTGCCGACAATCCGCGTTCGGCAGGGGGCCGGAGCGAGCCATGAGGCCCGCCCCGACCGGCGGGGCGATCAGTTGTGTTTGCCCCGGTAGATCCTGCGGCTCTGAAGGTTGAGCGACCGGTGCAGCCGAACGCGCTCTTTCGGTGAGACGACGCCGTCGCTCTTGGCGCGATTCTCGCCGCGGTGAATCCGTGCCTGTCCGCGGACCAGGTGGCCGGTTTCGCGGTAGGTCAGCGATCCGTTCCTGACCCCGTGATAGATCCGCTGGGACTGATTTTTCTGGCGCCAGTCGACGCCCGGCGTATCCTGCGCAAAAGACGGGCTGGCGCCAAGAACGACAACGGCCGCCGACGCGACGATTGCGAGCAATGATTTCTGCATGGTTCTCTCCGTTTGGTTTTCAAAATCCGCCGCCAGTGGGGCAACGGCCCGGTCAGACTAGTCGCAGGCGCCTGATCGCCCGCTGACGTCGAATGTCAGCGAAATGACAGGTTCGGAATGGTAGCGGTGGCTGAATGAGAGAGACTGTAACGGCATCCGTATCCGAGACCCTGATTTCGCGCCGGCACATGGTGCTGCTGGCGGCCGGCCTGATTGCGGGTGTGACGGGTTCTGCACACGCACAGGATAACGAACAGCGGCTCGAGCGGGCCCGTCGCCGGCTGTCGAAACGCAAGGAGCTGAAAAAGCTCCGCAAGGCCCTGCGTGCCGGCCATGTCAGGCCGCTGACGGAGTTCCTGCCCCGATTTGTCAGTGAGGTCGACGGCGAGGTTCTCAATGTGAGCTACCGCGAACGCGGCTCGGCGCGGGTCTACATCCTGTTTGTGCTTTTGAACGACGGACGAATCACGCGCTACGTGATCGACGGCCGCAATGGCGATATATTCACGTTCGAACAGGCGTTGAAACACTACGGCATCACGGCGGAACCCGCGGATTGAGTGCCGATTCGTGCGGTTTGAACCAGAGGTGAAGAGCCCTGAGAATACTGGTGGTCGAAGACGAACCGAAACTGGCCGGCGATGTCTGTCGGGTTCTTGGCGGGGCAGGCTTCGTCCCGGAAGTCGCCAGCGACGGCGAACAAGCCTCGTTTCTGGCCGATACCGAAGACTACGCGGCCATCATTCTCGATCTCGGCCTGCCGAAAATGGACGGGCTGAGTGTGCTGCGACGTCTGCGTGAGGCCGGTGTGGAAACGCCGGTGCTGATCCTGACCGCACGGTCGACTTGGCAGGAACGGGTTGCCGGTATCGACGCCGGAGCGGACGATTACCTGCCCAAGCCGTTTCAGATGGAAGAGCTGGTCGCCCGCGTCCATGCCATCGTGCGGCGCTCGGCGGGCAAGGCCCGGTCGGCGATCACCATCGGCCCGCTGGCGCTGGACGCCCGGCTGATGCGCGTGTCTGTCGACGGCGCGCGGGTGGATCTTTCACCCCTCGAGTACCGGGCGCTCGCCTATCTGGTCTACAACGCCGGGAGGGTCGTTTCCGTGATCGAACTCGGCGAACATGTCTATGGGAGCGGACACGAACGCGCCGACAACACGCTCGAAGTCCTGCTCGGCCGGTTGCGCCGCAAGCTCGGGACCGGGACGATCGAAACCAGACGCGGCTACGGCTATATCGTCGGTGACGAGGCGGAATGATCTGGCAGTCGCTGAAATTGCGGTTGTTCGTCGCCGCCGCGATTTGCATTGCAGGCGCCCTGGCCATCTACTGGGTACTGCTGGCGCAGGTGTTCGAAAGGCATGTATCGCAGCGGCTCTTCGGCGAGCTGGAAGCGCATCTGAATCAGCTGACGACGCTTTTGGTGATTTCCGACAGCGGCGAAGTCACGGTGACCGAAACGCTCGACGACCCTCGTTTCGACCGCCCCTATGGCGGGCTCTACTGGCAGGTCAGCATCAAAGCGGATGCCGTGTCCTCGTCCCGCTCGCTCTGGGATCAGACGTTGGCCATTCCGCCTGGCGCGTCGCCGACCGGCGAGGTCTCGACCCACCGCGACATCGACACTCATGTCGGCCGATTGCTGGTCACCTCGCGTCTGGTGCTGGTGAAGGTCGGTGACGGCGAAAGGGCGGTTCGGCTCCTGACGGCGATGGACCAGGGCGAACTGGACGCCTCCCGGGCCTCCTTTTCATCCGAGGTGGCAATCCTGGTATCGCTGCTCGCGGCGTTCCTGTTCGTGGCCATGGTGGGCCAGACGCTGGTCGGGCTGCACCCCCTGACCACTCTGCGGGCGCGCCTGACCGACATATCGGCGAACCGCGCCGCTCGGCTCGAGGGGCGGTTTCCGCAGGAAGTGGAACCCCTGGTAGACGAGGTGAACGCCTTGCTTGCGGAGCGGTCGGAGACGGTGGAACGGGCGCGGGCCAGTGCCGCCGATCTGGCCCACGGCCTGAAGACACCGCTGGCGATCCTGGCGGCCGAAGGCCGGCGTCTGAGCGAGGCCGGTCAGCACGAGGCGGCGCGGGAAATAGACCGGCAAGTGGCCATCATGAACCAGCACGTCGAACGGCAACTGGCCCGGACGCGGGCTCGTGGCCAGCAGCGGCTGCGGAGCGAAAGGACCCGATTGAAGCCGGTCGTCGACAAGCTGGTCGGCGCCTTTCGCAAGCTGCCGCGCGGCGACGCGATCCGGTGGGAGGAAACCGTCGACGACGGATTGCACGTCACCATGGACGCGATGGACATCGAAGAAGTGGTCGGCAACATCCTCGACAATGCACGCAAGTGGGCGGCGAGCGGGGTCCAGGTCAGCGCCGAGCAAGCCGAGGACGGTGTGGCGCTGACGGTGAGCGACGACGGGCCCGGCGTGGCCGAAGACGAGATCGGCAAGGTGCTTGCGCGCGGAGGCCGGGCGGATATGCAGGCGCCCGGCACCGGCCTCGGCCTGGCCATCGCGCAGGACATTCTGGAAGTCTACGGCGGAAGGCTGCGGTTTGAGAAAAACGCGGCCGGCGGCCTGCAGGTGACGCTTTGGTTGCCAGCGAGAGTCTAGCGAGTTGTGACAAGGTTGCATCATTTGACTTCTGCAGATCGGCTCCACTCTCTCAAGACGAAGCTCAAGGGTTTGAGCCTGGACGGGTTCGCTGGATAGCGTGAATTGCCGACAAAAGTCCCGGTCGCATTAAGAGACTCTTCTCGTCATTGGTGTATCAACTCCGAATGATTGTTCGGAGTTGGCCTTGAACACGATCCGTCGCATTCCCGAAACCGCTTACTACCGTGTCTCCAAAGAGGCCGGTGATGAATGGATCATGCGACCGGATTCAAACCGGGGCCATATTGCCTACGGGATTTCACCGTCTGGGATAGCGTGGTTTTGCTCGCAGAAGGGAGAGGTCCTCTTTTATGACGCTGACGCAAAGTCGCTCATTTCGCGTGTCGGACCTGAGACGACACCTGACGAGGAACCGGCCAGCCGGACCGAGTACAGCGCGCTGGCATCGATAGACGGCGATCATGTCTTTCTCTTGCGCTCAAATGGCATCCACTCTCGCGATCTGACGGTCATTTCCGTTGATCGGCGTTGCATCCTGGAGGTCATGAAAGGCCTGCCCGGAGGTGGCGGTCGCGCATATTATCCCCCGATCCTCGACCAGGAGGGCCGTATTGTGGTCTCAAGTTCGGTCCGAACCGAAACTGTCAAAGGCGTGGGGTTGGTGCGCATTCGACCGCATTCAGGTGATTATGAAACGTCTGTCTGCACCGGGTCGTATGCAAAAGGTTGGCTTCATTCTCCGAGCCCGGATGGCCGTTTCTGGTTGCGCTTCGACAACAGCCAGCTTCCCATCATGGTCACCAACAAACCGAGACTGGGCGTTTTCGGGCGGCGTCCTCGCGTATCGGAGGAATTTTTCGGCCTTGGTCTGGAGATATGGGAGGCCTTCCCTCTGCGGCTCATTCGCACGGTTTTCCCAATGTGGCTGACCGCCGACGAATTGCCGGACGAGGGCAGTCTCGATTCCGGTCGCAAAGTCGACCGGGCGACGGGTCGCATGATCGGCGAAGCGCCCAAGCGGAGGGATGTCTATCGCAGGATTTCGCAGATCCTTGCCAGGAATAAGAAGACAACCATGGACGATCTGACCCTCGAACCACTCAAAAACGAATGGCCCAATGAGGAATTCTGCCGCCGAAACGTATTCTTCAACGTCCAGCAGCTGAGATACGACACCAGAGTAATGGGCTGGCAGAAGGACTGCGAAGCGGTTTGGCTGATGCGGGGCGGCTTCGTAACCTGCGTGGGTATGGACGGCACTGTCTCATCAAGAATCATGTGTAAACGATACGGTTATCGATTCGGGACCCGGTCGCCGTTGGCCGAGGGCCCGCGATGGGTGACCCCGACGACAAACCGTCGCGCCGACATGGAGTTTCTAGATGGATTCGTCACCGTTTCCGGCCATGCGGATGCGGAGCCGCACATAATCAGAGCCATTCCCGAAGCGGAAGATCAATGGCGGCCGCGCGCGCCCGATGCGCAGGCGGAACTTGATGCAAAATTGGTAAAGAAGGCCGTTGCCATTGCGCGCAAGAAGCGGACATACAAGCTGACATTGGCCTCGCTGTCAGAAGACGAGTGTGTCAGGGCGATTTCGGATCTCGCCGATCAGATCGGTCCGGACCTCTCAGAGCGCGTCTTTGAGAACCGGCTGGAAGCCGTGTTCGTCTGCGAGGGAAAGCGTCTGAACGAACAGAAGTTCTTCAGCTTGGTTCAAAAGGACTGTCCGTCCGCCGCTGTGGCCCTGCATTTCCTGATCGATGCCTATTGCAGTCATGCAAGACCCCACACGACCGCATACTGGAATCCGGACAAGGGCATCGGAGCCTTTGCCCACGCTGCCCGCTGTCTTGCCGTGCTCGACCCGAACAGCAGCCGACTTCTTCGTCGCTATGGCGAATTGATCGACACCTATCACGAGTACTTTTTTTTCGGAAAGACGCTGCCGGTCATGATGAAGAATCTGGGCTCGACCGTCGAGATGCTTGATTTGGCGGAGTGGGCCATGTTCGAGAAGCTCGGAAACTGCTCAAGCGCCGGTATTTTCTGGAGAAAGACCGAAATGGCGAAAACGGCCCGGAGCCTGTTTTCGCCGGAGGAATACGCTGCCCGGTTGTTGAGCAATCCGTTATCCGGACCGGATCAAATGCGCAAAGGGACAAGATTCGCACATCCGGTCTTGGACTCTCTTCACCGAGAGCTGAAGACCGACATGAATGCATGGGAGTCGGGTTTGTTTCAAAGGTTGTCTGACGCAGTTGGTCAGATTGAAGCGACTTGAGTTGGACCGACCAAACTTCAATCAGATTAGGTCAGTTCCTTCAATCCGCTCGGTGTCTGGATTGTCGCACGGTAGCGAACCCTGGGACCGCCAACGATTGCTGGAGGACGATCCACAGACAGCTCGCGATACAGCGTTTCAACGGCAGTAGGGTCCGGGTGCTCGAGGGTCAGCGACCGCAGCCGCGCACCCGTATCTGGGATCTCGGCCATTGACGTCGGGTCGCCTCGATGGTCGATCAGCGAAGGGGCCGCACCGTCCAGGGGAAGCGAGCCATCCCCGGGAATCGAAAAGCCGAACGCCGGGTTGGCGGGCGGAAGCGGAATTTCAACTCCGAAGATCGTGCCTCGCTTTGAGAGAACGGCATCGATGGCGTGAGTGCTTGCAACCCATCCGCGCAGGCGCCGGCCTTCTTTCCAGTCCGATCTGACGGTTTCCTGGTCGTCGAGACCGAACCAGCGCGCCCGGCCGGGCGAGGCGCCATCGGGATCGAGCGCCACGATCTCGAGATAGACCCCGTCGCCAAGCTGAAGCCTGTGATTGTGGGTCCCCATGTAGTCGTGGCGGGTTCCAAAGGGTACATCCAGCCCGAGGCAATCCCGGACATGTGACACCCCTTCGATCAACGAAGGGGCAATCACTGTGATGTGGTCAAGCTTGAGCATTTCCGCGGCCTCCAAACCCACTCCGATGTTTGTTTGCCGACTTACGGGTTCGGCCTGTTCGTGCCGTAGCCCAGAAACGATCCTGTCGCCTTCGGGTCGTCGATGCGGAACCTGAGCGGCAGGCCGGCGTTTTCGACCATGGCGACCTGCTGTCCGAATTGCTCGTTGGTGACGAAAAGCGGATTGCCGAAATGCCAGTCGCGG
The DNA here is from genome assembly GCA_963921345.3 of Rhizobiaceae bacterium. Lineage (GTDB taxonomy): Bacteria > Pseudomonadota > Alphaproteobacteria > Rhizobiales > Rhizobiaceae > Hoeflea_A. The sequence goes on from CAWUFE020000001.1 coordinate 745,431, forward strand.
TTCAGCCACGGGATCAGCGCGGCGAGGAGCCGCCGGTCGAGCGCGTCAGCCAGTTCCGACTTTCGAATCCAGAAATACACGGCGGCGGAAAAGTCCTGCCAGAGCGCGCCGTCGAGCGAGGAAATCTGCGCCCTGGCGAACATCGTCGCGTCGACCGGGAAAATGTAGACGCAGCCCAAACAGCGGGTTTCCTCCGGGTTCACGACGGTGAACGCGAACGATTCGCGGTCGGCGTGGCGCCGTTCCAGCTTCAACAGATCCTCACGGTTGGCGTCCAGTGTGAAGTCGTCCTCGGGCCAGTCCGACTGTTCCCAGGCACGCAGGAACTCCCGGCTTTCCATGACGGCGTCGTAGTCGAGTTCCGCGTCGGTTGCCCGGATCGGTCGAAGCAGGAACTCGTCGGTCCGGAACCCGCGCGGTATCGGGATCTCGCGTTTGTTGAATTGCATTGGTCTGTATACCAGGGCTTATTGGTGGACAACGACGCCGTCATACCCGGATGGCGACGGGATTTGTATCCTTGAACGTATACGAGACCCGTAGGGCGTACGGGTCGCAAACGGTCCCAAGTGAGCTTTTGAAAGCCTCGCTCAATGTCGGATTTGGCGCGTGTCCAACTTATTAGCGCAACAAAGCCTCGATGTCGGAAACCAGGTCTTCGCTTTGTACAATCGATCCGTGACACGGTACGACAATCGTGGGCGCTTGTGTGCTCAGCTTGGCGCCGACCCATCCGGAATACGTATCCTTGTCTTTGATTCCATAAGTCGGGAACGTTCCCAACATCTCCACCTTCCTGCTGATGCTGCCTGCTTTTTCGTCGGCTCCTTTGAACGCATCGCACACAATCCAGATGTGATCCTTCGAAGCGTCCAGTGTCAGCCAGACTTCTCCAGTCTTCAGCCCGTCCGGTTCGGTCAATGCGCACCCATCCGGCAGCAGCGGCGTCAACGTTGAAAGATCCCCGAATGACAAGCTTGTCTGTTTTTCGAGTCGTGGTCGCGCGCGCTCGGAGCATATCAGCGCCGCATCCGGATACGCCTCTGCGTGTTCCGTGAGTCCCTTGTTGTGATAGTGGTTCGGGGCCAGCAGAATGGACACGCTCCCAAGCGCGGCAAGGTTGTAACGAGCTTCATCGCCGATACCAGGCACGGGGCTGTAAATGCAGAGCGATCCATCCCGCAGCCTTATGGCCGTAGCGCGCAAGTTTCCTTTTTGCGCTGACCATAGACCGGGACAATGCAAGACCGGAGCAAACTCGGAAAGCGTTTTGCTCATGGCGCGTTCACCTCACCCCGTGCAGTGAACCGCCAGACTATCAGGGACGCAACGACCATTTCCATCCATGCCAGCGGCAGCGCAACGGCAAGCACTCCGAGAGTGGCGAGGTTCATGTTGTAGAGCCCCAACCACAGAATAACGAACACTGCCATCCAGACCCCGGTGCCATAGACAACCGCGCGCAAAGCCGATGCTCCAAAGACCTTCATCGCCATCCAGGGTGTGAGCGTAGCCGTGATCACCAGGATGGTGTCCCAGACACCCCAGATCAGAAAAACGGGGAGGTTCATCGGCGCGATTTCGGGCAGCATGGGATAAGCGTCCCGCATCATGGGCATGACGAACGCAAAATATCGAAAGATCTCCGATGCGTTGATCCAGAGAAAGTTGACGACGAGCGCCATGACGAAGGGCGACATGCGACGGGCGGTTTCAGGGTTTTGGGCGATCGTGCTCATTTCGTTGCTTCCGTTACAAGACTGAGAAAGTTCTGAAACGCTCGGCGCAGGACTGCTGCGTCGCTGACGCTGCGGGACATCGTCCACAGCCCGTTGGTGAAGATGACCATGACATCAGCCAATTCGAGCGCTTTGTCACGGTCGAGGGTGGGCTCTGTCTGTTGCAGTGCGCGCGCGAAGCCCTGCCTCAAGCGATCGTTGTGGTGATCGACCAGCGCCATGACATCTGGCGCGTGGGGGGCCACCTCGGTTGCAGAGTTGGCCACGAAACACCCAGGCCCGGGCAAGCCCACTTCTTCGCCAAGCGTGATCTGCCGCTCGAAGTACTCCGATACGCTCATCAGATCAGCGCCCGGCGCTTCTACAATGTCAAAAGCGGGTGTTACGACAGACTGCTGATACCGTTCGAAGCAGGCCAGAAACAACCCCATTTTTCCGCCAAAGGTCGCGTAAATTCCATGACGGCTGACCCCGGTCGCCTTGACCAGATGGTCCATCGAAGATGCATGGAACCCATGCGCCCAGAAGTGTTGGAGGGCGCGGTCAGCCAATTGGCTTGAGGTGAAGGACACTGGGCGAGGCATCGGCAGAAGATAGCAGAACGTTCATTCTGCTACAAGCGATCTTCCGTGCAGCCGCAGCAAGATATTGCTTTTTCCGCGCAGTGCCGACTTTTGAGGTGAGCGATCAGAAGGGCTGCTTCGAGCTCTCAGTTGCCGGTGCTGCGTCTCGCACGAATGTCCGACCTTCAGAGACGACCCAAGATGCGAGAAAGTCACAACCAGTATTGCCCGGGTTGGGATCGCAAGGAATTCTTTGTGCGAGCCAATGTGACAAAACCGACCCTTGTCGGTACGCTCGGCAAAGACTGCATCGAAACGTATTGGAATTGAAATGGATGCTTTTGACTTTGTCATATGTGGCGCCGGAACTGCAGGTTGTATTTTGGCCAACAGACTTTCTGCCGATCCGGCGATCAAAGTCCTATTGCTGGAGGCTGGTCAGAAGATGGAAGGCCCGATGCTCGAAGCCTATGGGGCGTCCGTAGATCAGTGGGATACACCGCTGGACTGGGCGTTTCGTTCCGAGCCGCAAAAGCACTTCGACAACCGTCGCATCCTGCTTAATCGCGGTAAGGGTCTTGGGGGATCGAGCGGCATAAACTGGGGCATGTATGTGCGCGGCAACCGTGGCGACTACGACCATTGGGCTCAGCTTGGGAACACCGGTTGGTCCTATGATGACGTGTTGCCGTTCATGAAGAAATCGGAAGCCAGCACCGTATTCGACGATGATTTCCATGGCACCGATGGCGGGATTTCCATTGAAATGCCGCGAAATCTGAACCCGCTGCGGGAGATGTGTTTTCAGGCCTATGAGGACCTCGGCGTTCCCCGCAACGCAGACTACAACGGCAAATCGCAAGAGGGCTGTTTCTACTATCAGTTAACGACCAGGAATGGGCAGCGTGTCAGCGCTGCGGATGCTTTCCTGGACCCAATCAAATACCGGCCCAACCTTACCGTCGTCACCGGTGCCTTGCTGACGGGGGTGGTTCTGGACGGCAAGCGCGCGACAGGGGTGACGATTGCCAAAGGGCGTGAAGCCTTGGAAGTGTCGGCAGGGGAAGTCATTCTATCCATGGGTACGATCGGCTCCCCGCATTTGCTTATGCTGTCGGGTGTCGGGCCTTCGGACCATCTTGCGGAACATGACATTCGCTGCGTTCACGAACTTGACGGCATTGGTCAGAACCTCCTCGATCATTTCGGCGGCCCACGGGTTTTGTTCACCCTGCGCGAACCCGAGAAGTTCGGGTTTCCGATCCCGAACGAAGCCGCCAGCCTGCGTGAGTTCGAGGCCGAAGGCACAGGTCCGCTCGCCACGACCGGCGTCGATTCAGGAGCCTTCGTCAGATTGAGGGAAAGCGACGAGTATCCAAGCGCGCAATCCGTCTGCTTTGTTTCGAACACCCATCTGGACCGGGCGATGGGAACGCCACCCAGCGTGCGGTTCGGGGGTTACATTTGTCGAACCGTCTCCAAAGGCAGTGTTCGGCTCGCATCGGCAAGCCCTTTCGATCGGCCGTTGGTCGACCCGAACTACTTCTCCGACCCGCTGGATATCGACACACATGTCGAGTTCATACGTTTTAATCAGCGCATGGCGGAACATCCGGTTTTCGAGGACATCAGGGATGAGGTCGTAGGGCCCGGATCAGATCGGGACACCATCATTGCGGCGACCCGCGCTGAAGCCAGCACAACTTGGCACCAGACCTCGACCTGCCGGATGGGCACCGATCAGAAGGCGGTCGTGGGGCCTGACCTAAAGGTCCACGGGCTCGAGAACCTGCGTGTGGTCGATGCATCCGTATTCCCGACAATGCCAAGTGGAAACACAAACGCACCCACCATGATGGTTGCCGAGAAAGGCGCTTCGCTCATTCTGGCGGAATCGGGCTAGGCTGCTCGGCGACCTCTTGAGGCTCAAAACCAATGCGTATTTTTCAAGACGCTCGGCTGTAGGAGGGGTGCGCGCGTTTCTGTCCCGGCACTTTCACGCAACGGCGGATCCGATGGTCCGGGCGGCGATGGCAAGGCCGGACAGGGTGGCGGTCTTGGACTCGATGATACGGGTCTCAGCGCCCTCGGCCTGGAGGACGCGGGCATAGTGTCCGGTGAGTTGCGGGGCGCCGATGAGGATGACGGGCTTCGCCCACCAGAATTCTCGAGCGACGCCGATTTCGTGGCCGATGATCATGCCGGACAGGCGGGCGCGGGCCGTTTGCGGCCGGGCATCGGCCAGCAGCGATGCGGCGCGCAGGCCGAACAGGTCGAGCGCGACGTTTTCCGGGCGCGCGGCGGCGCGCTGTGCGGCCTGCAGGAAAGCGTCCGGGTCGTCGCCGCCGTCGGAGACGCTGTGGCGCAGGATCGACTGTTCCGACAGCAGAGAGAACAGCTCGCCCGTCATGAAGGTGTGGAACGCGACGACCGATCCGTTATCGATCTCCACCCATTTGGTGTGGGTTCCGGGCAGGCATACCGTTCCGGAGAAACGGGGTTCGGATGCCAGGAAGCCGGCAATCTGGGTTTCCTCGCCGCGCATGACGTCGGGCGGCGCGGCCTGCGACAGTCCGGGCAGGATCAGGACGTCGATGCGGGGGTCGGATGTCTCGACCCGGGTGAGATCGCACGCATCCAGAAGGTTGCAGGGAACGGGGCGGTATTTGGCCTCCTTCCATCCCTGCCGGGCGCCGACCATGCCGCAGGCGAAGACCGGGATTCTGGCGTTGTCCCGCAGCCAGGGTTCGATCAGTGCGATCAGCGCGGCTTCGAATTCGTCCGGCTTCAGACGTCCCATGCCGCTGTCGGATTCGCGCTCGGCGATCGGGAACCCGACCTCGTCGATCGCGTAGGCTCGCAATCTGGAAGTCCCCCAGTCGACCCCGATCCAGCGGGCTTTCTGTAACGTCATCGTGTGCCCCCGGCGGATCAGTCGATGGAATATCGGTTGACGAAGTCCCGGTCCGGTTCGACGCCGATGCCGGGCCGGTCGGGGATTGCGATCGTGCCGCCACTCTGGCGCACCTGATCCTGGATATTGAGCGGTTCGGTGAGCAGTTCGTCGCGGAAGCGGTTGCCCGTGGTGTCGAACTCGAGCATAGGGTCGCGCTGGAACAGGCCGCCCGGAAGCGGCGGGATTGCCGCCAGCAATTGAATGTTGGTTGCGACGGCGATGGCCGATCCCCATACGTGGTTGACGATCGGCACGAAGTGGGCCTGGGCCATGGCCAGGACCTTCAGATATTCCGATACGCCGCCAAGGGCACAGACCTCCGGCTGGGCGATGTCGACGCACTGGCCGTCGAACAGGTCGCGCCAGCCCCAGCGGGTGAACTCGGCTTCCCCGCCGGCGATGCGGGTCTTGAGCTTGCGGCGCAGCAGGCGGTAGCCGTCGCGGTCTTCCGGCGCCACCGGTTCCTCGAACCAGAAGGCTCCCAGTTCGTCGAGCGCGCAGCCGACATAATAGGCGTCGTCGGCCGTGTAGCAGTGATTGGCGTCGGCCATGAACGCAAAGTCGTCGCCGACGCCCTCGCGCACCGCCTGCACGAGACGAACGTCGTCCTTCGCACCGAGCCCGATTTTCATCTTGGCGGCGGTGAAGCCGGCTTCGCGGATGGCCGCGGCCTCGTCGCGGAAACGGGAAACGTGCGCGGCACAGTCCTCGCGCATCAGCATCATGCCGTAGCCGTAAACCGGTATCCGCTCGCGGTGGCGGCCGCCGATCAGCTTGTGCAGCGGCAGGTCGGCGATCTTGCCGGTGAGGTCCCAGAGCGCGATGTCGACACCCGACAGGGCCTGGATGGGCATGCCTTTCTGGCCGTGGTCGCGCAAAAGGTTGTAGACCTTGTGCCAGATGACCTCGCGCTCGACCGGGTCCATGCCGACGATCATCGGCCGGATCACCTTTTCGACGATCGCCTTGTTGGCGACGGCCACATTGCCGGGGCCGAAGCACTCACCCCAGCCGGTCAATCCCTCGTCGGTCCTGATTTCGACCAGATGCGCGGTGCGGCGGGCGTAGTATTGCTGCGAATAGCCCAGCTCGTCGGGCAGGTCGTAGGACAGGACGTGGCTAATGACTTCGGTAATCTTCATGAATCTCGCCTCAGGCGCCGATCGCGCGGGTAATACGCTTGATTGAAAGGTAGTCGTGAAGCGCCAGATAGGAGCAATCGTGGCCGATTCCCGACTGGCCGACGCCGCCGTGGGGCAGGTCGATATCGTATTTCACACCGTTGATCTGCACTTCCCCGTAGCGCAGCGTGCGGGCATAGCGCTCCGCCCTGGCGAGATCGCGGGTGAAGACGTAGGCCGTCAGGCCACCGTCCTCGCAGTCGTTGGCCTTGTCGACCAACCCGTTCTCGTCGTCGAAAGACAGCATGCCGACCACCGGGCCGAAAATCTCCTGACGGTAGACACCCATCTCCTCGGTCACACCGCAGAGCACCGTCGGCGCCAGATAGTGACCGGTCGGAAGGTGGTCGGGGCGATCGCCGCCGGCCAGCAGGGTCGCTCCGTCGGCCACGGCGGAATCGATCAGGCCCTTGACCCGGGTCCACGCCCGCGCGTCGATCATCGGGCCCATGCCGATATCGGCATGCCTGTCCCAGCCGACCGTCACGGCGTTGGCCCGGTCGACGACCTTGCGGTGAAATTCCTCGGCGACCGATGCCTCGACGAAGACCCGGTTGGGCGTCACGCAGATCTGCCCGGAATTGTTGAACTTGACCGCGCAGATGATGTCGGCGGCGAGATCGAGATCGGCGTCGGCGAACACCAGGGCAGGGGCGTTGCCGCCCAGCTCCATCGAGTAGCGCTTGATGGTGGTTGAGCCGGTGCGCATGATGTGGCGGCCGGTCGCGGTGGATCCGATGAGGGTCAGCAGCGCCGGAATCGGCGAGGCGGACAGCGCGTCGGCCACGGCGTGGCTCTCGGTGCACAGGATCTGGACGACGCCGTCCGGCAGGCCGATCTTTTCGCACAGCTCGCCAACCGCATAGGCCGATACAGGTGTCTCCACCGACGGGCGGATGATGATCGGGCAGCCGGCGGCCATGGCCGGGCCGATCTTGAAGGCCAGGTTGAGCAGCGGAAAGTTCCAGGCGATGAAGGCGACGGCGACACCGAGCGGCTCGTGCACCAGACGGTGCTGATGGGTTCCCGCCCGGTCGGCGAGGATTTCGTCGTGAACCCGTGCGATCTCCTCCGCATAGAACTGCAGGGAGTTCTTGAGGCTGTCGAAATCCCCCTGCGTCGCTGCCCAGGGCTTGCCCATCTCGTGATGAATGCAGTCGCGCAGATGGTCTTCTTGGGCGATCACCTCGTCGCGCAGCCGCAGCATCCAGTCCTGGCGTTCGGCGATCGAGGTCGCGGCCCAGCCGGGGAAGGCGTCGCGGGCGGCCTCGAGCGCGCGCTGCACGTCCTCCATGCCGGCGGTGGCCACGCTGCCGATTACCGCGTCGGTCGCCGGGTTGATGACCTCGGCGCTGGCCTGTCCGTCGACGAGGCCGCCTGCCAGATACATCTTTTTCGAAAAGGTCATCTCGTTCCGATCAATCGAAAAGGTTGGCGATGTTGGTCTTGATGCGATCGCCGATATAGAGGGCGAGCGCCTGGATTGTCGATGTCGGGTTTACCGCACCGGCGGTAACGAAAATGCTTCCGTCGACGATGAACAGGTTGCGCACGTCATGGGAGCGTCCCCAGCCATTGACGACCGAGCGCTCCGGGTCGTCGCCCATGCGGCAGGTGCCCATCTGGTGCCAGCCGGCGCGCCACCAGACCTTGTTGCCGCCCTTGCCGATGATCTTCCTTGCACCCGCCGCCAGCAGCGCCTCCTCGGCGCGGGCCTCGCCATGGGCGATCATCTTCCAGGTGTTGTCGCTGACGCGGTAGGTGATCTTCGGTGCGGGAATACCGTCGCCGTCGGTGAGGTCGGGGTCGAGAGTGACGCTGTTGGTTTCCTCAGGAAGATCTTCCGTCACCACCGTCAGGCCGGCGCAATAGGGATAGATGTCGTCGAATTTTTCGCGGTGCTCGCGCCCCCATGGAATCGGATCGTCGATGCCGTAACCGCCCAGCGCATAGGTCATCGGCGTCGTGTAGCGGCCGCTGTGCAGGCCGTAGCCGCGGACGAAATCGCGGTTTCCGTCGGACTCGTAGAATTCCTGGCTGAGGATCGAACAGGCCATCGGGCCCTTGAACCCTTCCATCGGCTCGTCGAAGACGCCGGTGACGCCGGTCAGCGGATGAAACATCAGGTTTTTGCCGACCTGGCCGGAACGGTTGGCCAGGCCGTCGGGAAACAGTCTGGACTTCGAGTTCAGGAGCAGGCGCGGGGTACCGACGCCGTTGCAGGCGACGACCACCATTTCGGCCTTCTGCTCGTGCACCTCGCCGTCCGGACCGTGATAGAGCACGCCGGTGGCGAAGCCGCTGTCCTCGTCGACCAGGATTTCACGCACCCGGCATCCGGTGCGCAGTTCGACACCGGCATTTTCCAGAATCGGCCAGTAGGTGAAGTTGGTGCCGCCCTTGGCGCCGGCGGCGCAGCCGAGGTCGCAGGTGCCGGCGTTGACGCATTTGGCACGGCCGTCATAGTCCCGGCTCAAAATGGCCAAGTCCGACGGCCACCAGTGCCAGCCCAGCTCGTTGAAGCCTTTGGCCAGCGTCTGGCCGAGCTTGCCGATCGGGATCGGCGGCAGCGGCGGCGTGTAGTCCGGATAGGCCGGGTTGCCGCCGAGGCCGGAGACGCCGGTGATGCGGTCGTTCATGTCGTAGAAGGGCGCCAGCGTCGCATAGTCCACCGGCCAGTCGTCGGCCACGCCGTCGAGCGAGCGCGTGCGGAAATCCGACGGATGCAGGCGCGGCCAGTGGCCGAGAAAGTTGATGGTCGATCCGCCGACGCCGTTGAAATTGACCGGCGTGATGTCGGAATCGGCGGAGTTGATCGGATAGTCCTGCGGCAGTTTGCGGACATTGGGGTCGCAGCTGAAATCGCCATAGCGGCTGAGTTCGTAGTCGACATTGCGGCTCGGAAAGTCCTTGTCGTGGACGTGCGGCCCCTGCTCGAGACAGAGGATGCGCATGCGGGTTTCGACCAGCGACCAGGCGATCGCCGCGCCGGAGGCACCCGCGCCTATGATCAGAACGTCAACGGGTTCGTTGCTCATGGCCAGGTCTCTTCCTCAGCACGCGCGATAGAGCGGGCCACGCCAGCGGACCGGTTCGGTGAGTTCCGCCATGTGATCGGGCGCTTCCGGCGATACGTCGTAGCCATCGGGATGGACGGGGTCGGCGGAGGGGCCGAACAGGGCGCGAATGTCGGGACGGCTGTAATAGGCCATGTAGGTGTGCCGCAGCAGCGCGCCGAAGAAGGCCGGTTCCGTCCGTTCGAGCTCACGGACGACCGCCACCCTGCCGGCATCGTCCAGCCGGTCGAACGACCCGCCCATGGCGTCCGCCAGCGCTTCCGCGCGGGCCAGACCAATGTGAAGCAGGCTCGCGTCAGCCGTTTCGCCCAGACGATCGGCGAGGTCGAGCGACCCGGCCGAGGGCACGCCGCGGGCCGCGTTTGCCGGGATGATCTGGTCGAGGATCGCATTGAGCAGCGCCCGCTGGCGATCGTTCCAAACAAGCGTTTCGGTCATCTGCGGACCTCCTGGCTGCCGGCGCGCGATACGGCATCGACCGCTACGGCAAGAAGGAGAATGGCGCCGGAGAACATCAGCTTGTCGGCGGCGCTGGCGCCCGAGAGGTCGAGGCCGTTGCCCAGTGAGCCGATGACGAGGGCTCCGAGAATCGCGTTCCACACCGAACCGCGCCCGCCGAACAGCGAGGTGCCGCCGATCACCGCGGCGCCGATCGCTTCCAGCAGCAGCGGGCCGCCGGCAAAGGCGTTGAACGAGACCGAGGCATATCGCGAGGCGCCGACAATGCCGCCGACCGCAGCCATGAAGCCGACGATGGCGAAGGCGGCGACGCGGATGCGCTTGACGTTCATGCCGACCCGGCGCGCCGATTCCTGGTTGCCGCCGACGGCAAACAGCGAGCGGCCGAAGGGCGTCGAGGTGGTGATCCAGCCGAGCACCGCGGTGAGGCTGACGAGCAGAACCACCAGAAGCGGGACGCCGCGATAGGCGTTGAGGGTCGCGACCGCTGCAAAGGCCAGGACCGCGAAGAAAGCCACCTGGCCCCACAGCACCGCCGGCGGATCGAGCTCCAGCCCGTTCGACTTGCGAAGAGTGTGGCGGCGCCAGACGACCAGGGAGAATGCCGCCACACAGGCGACCGCCAGAAGCCACCCGGCAAATGGCGGCAGGACCACGGTGGTGATGCCGCGGACGAAGGGTTCGCGCACATTGATGGCGCCGTGAATGCCGAGGACCTTGAGCATCAGGCCCTGAAAACCGAGCAGGCCGGCCAGCGTCACCACAAAGGACGGAATGCCGACATAGGAAACGAGGATACCCTGGCCGGCGCTGAGCGCGATGCCGGCGCCGATGGCAATCAGGCAGGCGATGGGCGCGGAAACGCCGAGATTGGCGATGAGGACCGCCATCAGCGCCGCGCAGACGCCTGAGTTGGCGGCGACCGACAGGTCGATGTCGCCGAGCAGCAGCACCATGGTGATGCCGACGGCCAAGGTGCCGACCACGGCGCTCTGCATGAACAGAAAATAGAAATTGCGTGCGCTCAGGAAGGCCGGTTCGCTGATGCCGAAATAGATCCAGATGACGGCGAGCGCCAGCAGCACGGGAACGAAAGCGCCGAAGCGGGTTTCCCGCACCTGGCGGAAACGCTCGACGAATCCCGGCCTGTATTCACTTTCCATGAGAACTGCCATTGGAAGCATCTCCGTCGAGGCCGCGGGTCATCGCGACGACGATCTCGTCCGGGTTGGTGTTTTCGGTATCGTAGACGGCGACGTTGCCGCCGTGCCGCAGCACGGTGATGCGGTCGCTGACGTCGAAGATGTCGCGCAGATTATGTGAGATATAGACGACGGCGTGGCCGGTTTCGCGCAGCCGCTTGACCACGTCGAGGACCTGTTCGGTCTGGGCAACGCCGAGCGCGGCGGTGGGTTCGTCGAGCAGGACGATGGTCGATTCGGCGCCGACCGCGCGGGCAATGGCGATCGCCTGGCGCTGGCCGCCGGACAGTCCGCCGACCTTGGCGCGTACAGATTTAAGCGTGCGGACCCGCAGCCGGTCGACGGCTTCGAGCGCCTTGCGCTCCATGGCGATGTCGTCGAGGGGGCGCAGGGCCCTGGGCAGGAAATCCCAGCCGGGCTTGGTCGGCTCGTGGCCGAGCGACAGGTTGGCCGACACATCCAGATTCTCGCACAGCGCCAGGTCCTGGTAGACGATCTGGATGCCGAGATAGGCGGCGTCGTGCGGCGAGGCGATGGCGACCGGCTGACCGTCGATGGCGAAGCTGCCTTCGTCGGCAAGATAGGCCCCGGCGAGGATCTTCATCAGGGTCGACTTGCCGGCGCCATTGTCGCCGACCAGTGCCATGACCTCGCCGCGGCGGACCTCGAAATCGACACCGCGCAGGGCTTCCACGCCGCCGAAGCGCTTGCGGATCCCGGTGGCGACGAGATGCGCGGCCACGGGCGGGGCTGAGCGCCCCGCCTGGTTGTCGGTGGTGGTGGTGACCACGGTTCAGCCCTTGCAGAAGGCGGTTTCGGCGGCCGCACCCGTGCAGACGTCTTCCTTGGAGATCGAGGTGTCGTTCTCGATCACATAGGCAACGCCGTCTTCGCCGACGGCCGAATAGGAAGCGACGGCCACGAAGTTCACATCGGCTCCGACACCGTTCTTGACGGTATCGGGAGCCAGTTCCTTCCACTCCTCGCCCTTGACCAGCCGGGCGGTGACTTCAGCAGTTGCCTTGGCCATGTCGGCGAGCGGCCGCCAGCCGGACTGGGTCTGCTTGCCGAGCAGGATCAGCTGCAGCGCCTGGACGGTGCAGTCGAGGCCGGAGACCGGCACCTTGCCGTCCATGTCCTGTTCTTCCAGCGAGGCGATGGCCGCGCCGGCGTTGCCGTCATTGGACGAAACGACGCCCTGCACGTTGTTGTCGAGCTGGGTCAGGGCCTGGTCCATGGAGCGCCGCGCGATGGCCGGATCCCAGCCCTGGGTCCAGTTCTCGTAGCCGAGCTTGCGCTTGCCGGAGTCGAACAGCGGCTGCAGGGCGCGCAGCTGGCCGTTGTGGATCACCGCGGCGTTGGGATCGGTGGGCGAGCCCTTGAGCAGCACCAGCGTATCGCCGTCATTGGTGTTGTCGATCACGTGCATGGCCTGATCGTAACCCATTCCTTCAAGATCCGCCTGCACCCAGAAGGTGGTGTGCTCGGAATTGATCATGCGGTCATAGGCAATGGTGGGGACGCCGGCTTCGGCAGCGCTTTCGGCGATGATGGCCGAGCTTTCGCCGTCGATCGGAATGACGACCAGAACCTTGGCGCCGCGGGTCAGGGCCTGTTCGGCCTGGCGCTGCTGGGTTGCGGTGTCGTTGTTGGCATTGAAGACCTCGACGGTCACGTCGGGTGCGATTTCCTTCATCGACTCGACGAAGAAACGGGCATCCTGGCTTTCCCAGCGCGGATTGACGTTTTCGGGCAGCAACAACGCCACCAGGTCTTCGGCAAAGGCGTGGCCCGTGCCGAGCGCCGTCGTGGTCAGCAGCACTGCCCCCGCGCCCAGATTCATCATGGTCTTTTGCAGTCTAGCGAGCATGGTCTCCTCCTTGGTTGCTCGTTTCGGGCACAGCTTTGCCGTCGCCGGGCGAGCCCGGACGCCAACGCATTGGTCGCGCTGTGCCGCAATTGGGGCCGGTCGGAGCCGGCTAGATCGGGTCAGGTCTCATAGATACGTCCTCCCAATCGGCGACCGGCGTCGCCGAGCAGCTGCTCCATGACCTTTTCGGCCCTGTCTCCATCGCGCGCGGCGATGGCCTCGTAGACTTCGCGGTGAAAGGGAAGCGATGCTTCGTTGGAGCGGGGATCGACATTGGTCAGCCGGATGCTGCTGAGCAATGCCGAGAAGATGATGCCTTCGAGCGCGACGAGAAACTCGTTCTGGGTGGCGCGCAGGATCGAACGGTGGAAGACGGCGTCGGCAACGACGAAATCCTCGACCGAGCCCTTTTCGGCTTCCATGCGCTCGGTGGCGGCGCCGATCTGTTCGTGGGCTTCTTCGTCGCCCCGTTCGGCGGCCCAGCGGGCGGCCTTGGGCTCGAACACCTGGCGAATGTCCATCAGCTGTCGCAGCACATCGGCATCCGGAGGCGCCGACTGGTACCAGGCCAGCACGTCGTCGTCGAGAAGCCCCCAGCTGCTGCGCGACCGTACCCGCGTGCCGATGCCGCGGCGCACCTCGAGCAGGCCCTTGCCGACGAGGATCTTGACGGCGTCGCGGATGACCGAGCGGCTGACCTGATACCGGTCCGCCAGGGCACTTTCGTCTTCGACCAGCTCGCCCGGCACGTAGGAATTGGAGACGATCCGCCGACCGATTTCGCGCGCCACCTGGGTGGCGAGGCTCGGCGCCAGCCCGGCGATCTGCTTCAGGTCGTAATAGATCATCTCGCTCATGGGATGAAATTAAACATATGATGTTTAGATAGTTAATATGTTTATGAGAGGCATCCCGACGGCGGCCGGCTGACAGCCCGGGGTTCGCCGGCTGGTAGTTCCGACAGGTGTTCAACCGTGCATTGTTTGTTACCAATTGCATTCAAGGGCCGTGCGTGACGGTCGACGCGGAGAGGATCGCCCCGATGGTTGAGACGACTGCCGATATCGACGCCCAGATCGATTTGCCGGATATCCTGAACCGCTGGCTGCCGGATGTGACCTTTGCGTGGATCGACGAGGGGGTGGATCCCGAAGGGCAGCCGCGGAAGGTCATGGGCCTCAATGTGAACCTGGACGCCGGTGTCGAACTGGCCATCACCGGCGGCGCGGACGGTGAGCTGCTGAGGGTCGCCGACGACGGCATTTCGTTGCAGGGTCTGCAGCCCTTCGACGTCGACGCACCCATCGACAGCCATCTTCCCAATGTGCTGTCGGTGGAACTGGCGCTTCGCGACGGCGACGGAACCACTTTCGACCATACGCGTGCCTATGTTCTGGTCCGCCCCGAGGACACAGACGGGCATCCCTATCTCGATGCGGTCAGGACGTTCATTCAGGAGCGGTTGCCGGATCTGCTTGACTGGCTCGATGGTGGTTTGTCGATCGATACGGGCGATCTGATCGATTTCCTGCGGGATGGCTTCCCCATTGGCGAAAGCGGAGATGACGATCCGCTTGTGACGTCCGAGGCGTTTGAGCTGCCGGACGCCAGCGACATCCCCGCATTGTGGCAAGCGCTGCAAGACGCGAGGGAAGCCCTGCAAAACGCCTTTCAGCAACAGGATGAAGACGGTCCGTCCAACGACTTTGTCCTTGGATCCCGGGAGGGCGGCCAGATGCCCGGCGGGCAGGGCTGGGACTTCTTCCTCGGCAGGTCCGAGGATGACACGGTGGTCTATGACGGGCTGCGACAGGACTTCGACCATGACGAGCTCTGCCCCGGCGTCGTGGCCGTGCACAAACCGGGCAGCGAATCCGACCTGCTTGTCGGCGTCGACCGCATCTCGTTCGATGACGGCGACCTGGTTTTCGACATCGGCGGCGACAATACCGGGTTCGTCTACCGCATGTACGAGGCGTGTTTCGACCGCACGCCCGACGAGGGAGGCCTGCGGTTCTGGACCGGTATCGTCGACTCGCTCAAGGAGCGGGAGCCGTGGGTCGATGTGCACGACTTCCTCGCCGACCGGTTTCTGACATCGGGAGAGTTCAAGGACCTCTTCGGCGACAATCCGAGCAACGGAGACTACATCACGGCGATGTACGAAAACGTGCTCGGGCGCCAGGCCGACCAGTCCGGACACGACTTCTGGGTCGGCGGCATGGAAAACGGCCTCGGCTTCGACGATATCCTGATCGCGTTTACCGAATGCGAAGAGAACGTCGCCGGCACGATCGAAGACCTGATCAACGGCATCTGGGTGGCCTGAACCGGCAAATTGCCCGACGGAGCGCCTTGGTCAGCGGGCCGACTCGGGCTCGGTCCGAGGCTTGTCGAACAGATCCTGGGCCCGCTTGGTCGCCCTTTCGATATGCCTGGTCATCAGATCGACCGCCAGAGCATTGTCGCCGGCCCCGACGGCTCGGAAGATCGCCTCGTGTTCTCCGTGGTGGCGGCCGACCAGTTCCGGATCATGTGCCAGATAGTGAACCAGGCGATAATGGATGATGCGCGCCATGCCGACATACTGGTCGCCGATGATGGCAAGGGTCCGTTTGAACGAGGACGGCGCCAGCAACGTCATGTGAAACTGCTTGTTGAGCTCGGCCTTCTCCCACAGGTCTTCGCAATTCAGGTCCTGTTCCAGTATTGCTTCGCAGTCGGCCAGCGTGGCGTCGGTGTGCCCGGCGATGGCGTCTTCGAGCACGAAGGGCTCCAGCATTCCACGGATGCGGTTGATCTCGACCAGATCCCGCTGGTCCAGCTTGGCGATCACCGGGCTGCGGCGCGGTCGCAGAACGACGAGGCCCTCGGCAGCAAGGATGCGCACCGCCTCGCGAACGGGAACGGTGCTGACGCCCATTTCGGCGGCAAGCGGCATGATCTTCAGTTCGGTGCCGGCCTCCAACTGACCCGAGACGATCTGCTTCTTGAGAAGCTCGTAAATGGCCCGGGGGCCGTCGCCATAGGTAAGAAGAGCCTGTTCCATCCGCTCAGCTTTCCGCAAATTGCCTGACGGTCAACCCGCTTTCCGAACTTTCGCCTGACTTATCCCGCGCTCGGTTTGCGGGCGGTTCGCCAAACCCGCGTGGCGGTCGGAGACGAATTTTCCAAATCATATTGACTTCACAAACATCATATGTTTATGCTCCGCTGAAAGCAATATAATTTATTATAAATAGTATTGCATCAGATGGGGCCGACTTTCGTGACCGCGGACAGACCCCGGTCAACGGCAGGCGGGTTGCGGATGCGGCTGGTGGCGTAGCGAGCACCGCGAGGGAGGAACGAATGGGGCCTGAACACTAGCGGCCGGGCGGGACGACAAATCTAAATCGATACGAATGCAGGCGGCGGCTGCGGCCACGCTTGGGGGCAGCGCTTTGTCTGAAGTCGGGGAGCGGAGTGAGTCAGTTGAACAACTACTTTCGAAACGGACACGAGCGGATATTCGGGACCTTTCCGCTGACCGGGAGTGTTCTGCGCCAAGCGCTGGAGCATGCCGGCGAAACCGGATATCGCGCTTACGACACCGCCCAGCAATACGAAAACGAGGCGGAGGTGGGTGCCTTCATTGCCTCGTCCGGCATTCCCCGGGACGAGTTGAACATCACCACCAAGGTCTGCCCCAGCCGCTTCGACGACGAGAGCGACTTTCTGAAATCGGTGGAAGAAAGCCTGCAGCGCTTGCGGATCGATGCCGTCGACGTGCTCCTGGTGCACTGGCCGCCGGTCGGCGAGCAGATCGAGATGTCGTTGCAGCATTTGCAAAAGGCGCATGACAAAGGCCTGGCCCGGCACATCGGGATCTCGAACTACACCCGCCAGATGATGCATGACGCGCGGCGCATCGTCGATGCACCCATCGTCGCTAATCAGGTCGAATTCCATCCGTTGCTCGACCAGACACCATTGCTGCGCAGCGCCGCGGAAACCGGCATTCCATTGTCGTCCTATTGCTCGCTGGCGCGCGGCGAAATCGCCGGCCGGACGTTCTTTGCCGAAATCGGCGAGCCCTACGGCAAGAGCGGGCCGCAGGTGGCCCTGCGCTGGATCCTGCAGAAGGGCGTTCCGATCATCACCATGTCGACCCGGCGGGAGAACATCCAGGCCAATTTCGACGTCATGGATTTCACCCTTTCCAGCGTCGACATGGATCGCATCGACGCCATGACCGGCGACAACTACCGGGTGATTTCGCTGACGGAAGCGCCGTGGGCGCCGCGCTGGGACACGCCGACACCGCGAGAGGACCGACCGGCAGCGCCGTTCCGGGGGAACTGACATGTATCTGAAAAAACTCGACATGACCGGCCGGACTGCGGTGGTCACCGGCGGCACCCAGGGCATCGGGTTGGCCATCACCCATGCACTGTCGGAAGCGGGCGCCCGCGTCGTGGCGCTGACCAATGACGGGAAACAGCTCGAATCGGCGCACGTGGAGATGGAACGATTCGGCTATGCTATCGAAACAATGGTCCTGGACGTCACGGATTCGGCGGCCGTCGAGGACACGGTTAGGCGGATCGAAACGGATATCGCGCCGGTCGCCACTCTGGTCAACAATGCCGGCATCTCGCCGGCTTTCGTCGGCGCCCAGGATGTCTCCGACGAGATCTATCTCAAGGTCATGGACGTCAATCTCAACGGGGTGTTCTGGTGCTGCCGGGCCTTCGGGCGGGCCATGCTCGAACGCGGCCGCGGAACCATCGTCAATGTCGGCTCCATGTCCGGGGTGATCAACAACATCCCGCAGCACCAGAGCTACTACAACATCTCGAAAGCCGGCGTGCATCACCTGACCAAATGCCTTGCCGCCGAGTGGGCGAACAGGGGCGTTCGCGTCAACTGCGTCGCGCCGACCTTCATCGAAACCAAGCTCACCAAATTCGGCATGGAGGACAACCCGGAAATGGCCCGGGTGTGGCTCGACATGACGCCGATGGGCCGCGTCGGTCAGCCTGACGAGATTGCCTCGGTCGCGCTGTTTCTGGCGAGCGACGCATCGAGCCTGATGACCGGATCGATCGTGCTGGCCGATGCCGGCTACACGCTCTGGTAGGGCGAAGAATCCGGGGCGACAGCCGAGTGAGGAGAGGGCGGTCGCTTCGCGAAATCGAACTTCTTAAAGGGAGGAAACCAATGAAGAACTTCAACATCAAGCGACGGACACTTCTCAAAGGTGCCGGCGGCGCAGGGCTGGCGCTGTGTCATGAGGCGCGATCTTTGGCACAACGGAGCAGGACCTTCTGCACAGATTTGATGGGAAGATGCGGGGACTATATGGGATGAAGCAGGATGGCAAACGGGAAGCGGCGTTTCCGGACTTTGCCGGACTTATCCGGACTTATCCGGACCGGGAATGGTTTTAACACGGCCGACTGGGGCGGGTGTTTGGCCGAATCCCGGTCCTGAAGAGCATCCGAAACGTCCTTTCAGGTGCATTGCAGGTGGTCATCTGCGGTGTTCAACCGCGCGCATGAGCCAGCAGGTCGCTTGCGGCGATCAGAGCCGAACCGTCCGTTAGCGCGCCCTCGACGCTCCGCTTGAGATGCAATGGCAAGGCGCCCTGTTCGAACAGCCGGTCGGCCAGTTCGCCTGCCTGCGCCGTTTCGCCCGGATCGTCAGCACCGCCATTGACGGTCAATGCTCGCAAGGCGATCGTCATCGCCTCGGCGGCAGGGACGCGGGCCTCGGCTTCGAAGTCGCCTCCGGCAAGCAGGGTCGCCATGCGCAGCTTGCGGTCTGCCTCGGCCGTCAGTTCCTGCACCCTGTGCTGCCGGGCGGCTGTGCCGCCGACATCGAGATGCTGCGAGCGGTACAATTCGCCCCGGTCACCGCTGGCAAATCGCAGCACCCCGGCCGTCTCCAGTCGGCACAGCATCTCCCAGGTTCGGCGATCTCACCTCGACGGCGACATTTGCGTCTGCGAGCCGCCGACGTTCCTCTTCGACGGCTTCCGGCGATGCGTCGACAACCGCCATGAATGCTTCGTCCGCGCCGCCGGGTGCGAACAACGCAAGGAAGCCGTCGCCGTGGCGTTCCCGCAAGCCCTCACACAACCGCGAGGCCGGGTCTTGCGGTGCCTGATCTTGCGGCACCTGGGGTTTGGTACCCGCCATGACCGCTTCCATGCGTTCCAGGAAGGCGCCTCTGCCGCTCGGCATGCGTATATTGCCGACATCGCCGAGACCGTCCAGCACGCCGTCGGCCAGTCCCTGTTTCTGGTCGAGCAGGAACAGCATGCGGTGTTCGATGCTGTCTTCGGTGACCAGGTTGACGACGCTGACCGGGCGGCTCTGGTGCTTGCGCCAGGCGCGGGCGATGCGTTGCTCCAGTTTGGCCGGGTTCCAGGGCAGGTCGAGATTGACCACCGCATCGGCCACCTGAAGGTTGAGGCCGACGCCACCCGACTCCGACGACAGGAACAGCCGGCAGCCCGGATCCCCGAAGTCGAGCCCCATTTCAATTGCCAATTTGCGGACCAGTTCCAGCATGCGCACCCATTCCGAAAAGATTAGGATCTTGCGCTGCGGCCTGTCCGTCGGCAGGTCGCCCAGACTACGCTCCAGTTCCATGAGTTGGGAGATGCTGGAGGTACTTGCCAACCGGACCTATGAACGGCTCTTCTCGGCCTAGGTGGTAGCACTGCCGGGGACGGGACTGCTGACCATCGCACTTGGATTGGCGGCCTACGAAACCGCCGCCGCGATCCGGCTTGACCGCGCCCTGGATCGGCAATCGCGTATTTCGTCTGCAGTTGATTTCCGTGTCTGGTTCAATTCCGTAATGGAAAGGGGCCAACCAATAGATTTGCAAGACTTGGCAAAGGTTTCATATGGCGGCAGATGAGGAAATCAGCGACGAGATCGCCCAAATTGTCGCCGAGAAAATCGAGAACCTGAGACCGCGCCTTCTCGATTTGACCGCAAGAAATCCTCTTATCCGTGTGCGTCTTTCGCACAACAGCAATTCGTATCTGCGAGTCGTTGACGAATTGCCTGATGTTCTCTTCTTTCGCCTGTCGGAGGGCAAGTCGATGAAATTCTCGGCGCTGCCCCCGATCGAGGACGAACCGCAGGACGAAAAGACCGATGCATTTCGCGATGCGGTTGCCGCTGCCCGGGTCAATGACGAAGCCTATCGTATGGCGACCGAAGCGCTGGATCCCAATGAAGCCGACTATCTCGATCAAGCCCGCAAGTTGGAACGTACCCTCAAGGACCGAATACGGGATGCGTTCGACTTGCCTGCCAGACCGACTGGCAAGGATGTTTCCAGCCTCTCGGCCCATGCGAAAGCTCATGGAATAACGCCCGCTTACGACCTGCCCGATCCGGCAGAAGAGAGCGATGACGGGCGCCATACCGACGACGAGATTCAAACACTGCAATTGCCGCGTGACCTGGAACGTCGAATGAATGCGATGATCTCCAAAGGCCGAACCTGGCAGCAGGAAACCGGAATCAATGTCGTTCAGGCGGCGTTCGGCCTGCTTGAATGGACCGACCCGAGCGGCCGCGACAACAACATGTCGCCGCTCCTGGTCCTGCCTGTATCGCTGAAGGCGAAAAAATCCCCCAACGGGACCCGCTTCGAGGCTGTCGGCGCCGGAGAAAGCGCGGAATCGAATGGCGTGCTCATCGAGAGACTGAAACGGGATTTCGGGATCGATCTGCCGCGCTATGGCGGCGGATCGGTAGAGGACTATTTCGGTTCCATAGTGGACCTGCAACCCGGTAAAATCCGGACATGGCGGGTTCGCCGCCAGGTCGTATTCGGGATTTTTCCGTCCGCTCGCATCGCAATGTACCATGACCTCGATACCTCAACGACCGATTTCGCAAGCAACGAAATCGTCAAGGGCATCATGGCCGGAATC
Source organism: Rhizobiaceae bacterium (assembly GCA_963921345.3). Classification (GTDB taxonomy): domain Bacteria; phylum Pseudomonadota; class Alphaproteobacteria; order Rhizobiales; family Rhizobiaceae; genus Hoeflea_A. The sequence goes on from CAWUFE020000001.1 coordinate 766,420, forward strand.
GATCCCTCCGGCGTATCTCCGTTTTCGGATGAACACGACATTGATGCCATGGGCGAGCGCGGCGATGCCGTTCCCCTGACCGTGATGGATGCGGATTCTTCGCAACTGAGCACGATGATCGATGTGGCCGCCGGAAAGAACCTTGCAGTCGAAGGCCCTCCGGGAACCGGCAAATCCCAGACCATCGTCAACGTGATTGCCGCGGCACTGGCAGAAGGCAAGAAAGTGCTGTTCGTGGCGGAGAAGCTGGCTGCACTTGAAGTCGTTCGTTCGCGTCTGGACGCTGTTGGCCTCGGTGACTTCACCCTGCCGTTGCAAGCCGACCGTTCGAGCCGGCAAGATGTGGCTCGTTCGCTCTGCGAGCGCCTTTCATTGGCGAAGAAGCCTGTCCCGGTCGACTATGAGAACACACGTCGGAGGCTGCAGGATGCGCGAAGCAGACTCTGCGGCTACGTGAAAATCCTCTCGTCCCGCCTTCCGGACATGGATTGCACGGTACACCAGGCACTGGGAAGGGCGATTGCGACGCAAGCTATTCTGGAGGAATTGCCCGCCCACATACGCGATACGTCGGCCTTGCCGGACCTCGTTTACGATGAAACGACCATCGGGCACATCCTGGTACGCGCGGAAGAGCTCGATTCAGCACGGACGGCAGCGATGCAAACCGGAAGCCACTGGAAAGGAATGGAGAGTCCATCGCTGACCCCCATCGCCGTCGATGAAATTCTGGAATCGACGAAAGCGGCAATATCGCCCATGTCTTCCCTGTGCGAGGTTGTGGATGAATGCCGGGAACGCCACATTCCTCCAAACGCTTCGGTAGATGAACTTGAGACCATCGTATCCGTGCTCAGCACATTCCGTTCGTCGGTTAGCGACACGGAAATTCGCGGATGGGCAGGTTTGCTCGACTGCGAAAAACGTGATCGGTTGAAGCGGCTTTCCGAGGCGATCGGTGAAGTGTCAGCATTGCGCGAACGGCTTTCTCAGGCGTTGCGGAACCCGGAAAGCGAAGCAAACAGGGCCTCGGTTATTCGGGCCGTTGCCATTTGCAGGAACTCGGGATTTCGGAATCCGGACCCGGGTCGCCTTGAGCAGGAGACCGAGAAACTTCAGCGTACATTGCAGGCGATATCGCAAATTCGGCATCACATCAGCGCGTTCGAGCATCATCACGATCCGGCATCACGTTGGACACTGAATGTATTTCATGAAGCAAGGGCGCTGGTTTTCGGTTTCCCGCGCGAAGTGCTGGCACTGCGGAGCCGGGAATCGCGGGATGCTGCTGCAGACGGTGCGATGAAGGCCTTGATTGCAAGAGGAACGGCGTTGGCGGCAAGGAAACAGGAACTGTCTTCGGCGTTCATCTTCAATGCCTCGGTAACGGGCAATTCCCTTCGCCAAACACTTGCCGTGATCAAGAATGCGGGTGTGCTTTCGTTTTTGTCAGCGGACATGCGGACAGCCAGGAGACGATATCTTTCGCTGTCGCGAAAGATATCGTTTGACAAGGATACGGCGGTGTCCGAGTTGATTGTTCTTGCCGAACTCGTCGAAAGAGAAGCCGAGTTCACATCCGACCCGAATTGTCGGACAGTTTTCGGATTGCACTTCCGGGGGCTCGAAACCAAATTCGATCTTTTTTCGGACCTCATAACCTACTACGAACGTGTGGATGCCACGTTCCCTGGGCCGGACCATCGCGACATTCGCGATTTCCTCAAGACTGCGAAGACTGATTTGCTTCTAGCGCTTCCTGACACCGCTGGCCTGAAGGAACAGATGACCGCTTGCGAGTTGGATCGGGTCATTTCGCTGCAACAATCGAAATTGGATGCGGCACAGGAAGAGCGGTCCGAACTCGAATCCTCGGTCTCGGTGCTGATCGATCCGGCCGTGGCAACGGTTCAGGGTCTTGAAAGAATACTCAACGATATGGACGCCCTTGAAAATCTGCTGGAGGCGATCGACATCGGCCAGGCTGAATTGGGCTTGTCCGATAATGGCGGTACAAAGCGTGAACCCGGCTCAGCCCGGTTGCAGCCCTGGATCGATTTCCTGGACACAATGATCGACCAGGAAGGCTATCTGCGTGCGGTTCAATCGAGTGCGCTCGCGGGGGAACTGCCAACCCTGTCGGATTTGCTCGACCGATTGCTCGAATGCAGCACAGAAGCGGAAAAGATATTCCTGTCGCTTTCGCAAAGGACGGGAATGGCGTTGGAGAGCCCCATGCGTGATCCTGCTGCGGCGCTTGTCTGGTCGAAGGCGGCAGCAAACGACCGGACCGGTTTGCGGGCGCATATGCGGGTGGCGAGGGCCAGGCAAGCTGTTGACGAAACGGGGTTCGGCAAAGTTGCGGAACAGTTGATGGAACACAGGTCAGACGTCGAAAATATCCACGGGATCATCGATGCCTTGATTGCACGGTATCGTGTTCGTCAGGTTTATGAACGCCATGGCAAGGGATTGGAAGGCTACACCGGAGAAGCGCTTTGCGAGTTGCGTTCCAGGTTCTCGCAGGCCGACAGGAAAATGGTCGAATTATCCCGTACCAAACTCGTTGCGGGGCTCGTCGAAACAGCAAATCCGCCGCCGGGCTGCGGGATTGGGCGCAAGGCGGACTATACCGAGATGGCGCTTGTCTGGAACGAGACGGAAAAGAAGAAGAGACACATTCCCGTGCGCGACCTGTTGAGACGGGCCGGCCGTGCCGTCCTGGAACTGAAGCCGTGCTGGATGATGTCACCGCAGGCTGTTGCGCAGTACCTTCCCAGCGACGCCCTGCAATTCGATCTTTGCATCATAGACGAGGCATCGCAAATGCCTCCCGAAGATGCAATCGGAGCGCTTTACCGCAGTCATCAGGCCATGATCGTCGGAGACACCAACCAGTTGCCGCCGACCAGTTTTTTCCGCAAGATGCTTGATGACGAAATCGATGACGACGCGGAAACCGAGACCGTTCTCGAGGAGTCGGTTCTGGAAATCGCCAAGGCGACTTTTCGACCTGCTCGCCGGTTGCGCTGGCACTATCGCTCGAAGCACTCCAGTCTGATTCGTTTTTGCAATCGCATTATCTATCAGGACGATCTTGTCGTTTTTCCTTCACCTTTGGAACAAAGGCCGGGTCTGGGCGTATTCTACAAACATGTTAAGGGCCGTTACAACTCGGGCTTGAACTCTGATGAGGCCCGCATTGTCGTCGAAGCCATCGTGGACTTCATGCGTGATTACCCGGACCGTTCACTGGGTGCGGTGGCCCTCAACAAGAAACAGGCAGACTACATTCGCGAAATGTTCGACAATGACATTGCGCTGGTCCACGGCCATGTTCGGAAATACCTGGACAGGTGGGAGGAACAGAACGACGGCCTGGAGAGTTTCTTTGTGAAGAATTTGGAGAACGTTCAGGGTGATGAGCGCGATGTGATCTTTATTTCAACGGTGTATGGCCCCGAAACGCCCGGAGGCGCCGTCATGCAGCGTTTTGGCCCGATCAATGGTCTTGCCGGCCAGCGACGGCTGAATGTCCTGTTTTCGCGCGCGAAGATGCAGATTGTCACGTTTTCCTCCATGACGTCTGCGGACATCACCGCTGACGAGAACGGCAACAAAGGCACATGGATGCTCAAGCGATGGCTGGAATATTGCGCCTCCGGCACATTGGAGGGGGGTGCTTCGACTGATCGCGAGCCCGACTCGGAATTCGAGCATCACGTTATCGAGCAGATCAAGGCCATGGGTTGCGACCCGGTTCCTCAGGTGGGGGTGGCTGGCTACTTCATCGATATCGGCGTCAAACACGAAGATTGGCCGCACGGCTATATCCTGGGCGTGGAATGCGACGGTGCGGCGTATCATTCATCCAGGTCCGCCCGTGACAGGGACCGATTGCGTCAGGAGGTGCTCGAAGACAACTATAACTGGAAGCTGTATCGAATCTGGTCCACCGACTGGTTTGCGGATCCCCGTCGCCAAATTGAATTGCTGCGCGCAGCCATCACGGATCGGCTGGAGGAGTTGAAGGCGACGGAAAAACACGCAACGCAGAAAAGCGATTATGTTTTCGAAGCCGACTCCGATACCGAGGACCTGCCGCTGCCAACACCGTCGCCGGAAGAACGGCCCATTTCATCCAGCGAGGGGCCGGAGCCCGGTGATGTGGAACGGCCATTTGACATTGACCAGAGCCACCGCCGAATAGAGATTGGTGACACGGTCCGCATTCGCTATCTGAGCCACGGTAACGAAGTCATTCAGGTTACAATTTCGAGGGATGGCAATGATATAGAGAACGGCATGATCGGCTATGCAATGCCCTTGGCGGAAGCTTTGCTGGATGCGCAAGAGGGCGATGAGATCGAAATCCTGAAGGGGTCGTACCTGCGGTCCGCATTGATCGAAAAAGTAACCAAAGGAACTGTTTCGCAGTAAGCGGCACCACTGCCAGTTGCAATTTACCAGTCGAAAATTTCGGGGGATTCGGGACGGTAGCTGCAACGCGGTTCATGTACCGGGGGTTGGGGTACGCGTGCGGCATAGCCTGCCAGTGTGGAATTCGCTATTTCGGGTCCGGGCAGGATCATGTCCGTAACCCACATGGCCTAATTTCAACCACGCCCTGGCCAAGCTGAAGATACATGGAATCGATAGAGTCTTCGAGGCGATACTCTTTTAACGTTGGGGTATTTCTGGCGTTCATATTCGACCGGATATCCGGACACCAGCGCTTCAGGAGGCAACGTGAACCGAAGGTCATTCAAGACCCCCTCTCGCGGGTATGAACAGCTCTTATGGCCGCCTTCGGCGCGAACAGTTTGGCGGCGCTCCCGGGAACGCCGATGATTACGTAGGCAGCGATGATCGGCAAAGATACCTTGCCCGCTGAAGACGAATTCGACAGGTCATTCAAAAGCCTGACGGACCACGCACCGTTCGCTTGGCAAAGACGGCTTTACATGGACTGGTTCCAACATGGCCGGATTCCACAAGCCCTCGACCTACCGACCGGTCTCGGCAAGACATCGGTGATGGCGATCTGGCATCTGGCGCGACAGGCCGGTGCCCCGCTGCCGCGTCGCCTGGTCTACGTGGTCGATCGCCGGGCGGTGGTGGACCAGGCGACACGCGAGGCGGAGAAACTGAAGGACGTCAATGCGGACCTGCGCGTCAGTACGCTGCGCGGCCAGTATGCGGACAACCGCGATTGGCTGGAGGATCCGGCGGCACCGGCGATCGTGGTCGGCACGGTGGACATGATCGGTTCGCGCCTGCTGTTTTCAGGCTATGGCGTCTCGCGCGGGATGCGCCCCTACCATGCCGGTCTGCTCGGTGCCGACGCGCTCGTGGTGCTGGACGAATCGCATCTCGTGCCGCCGTTCGAACGGCTGTTGCGCACGGTCGAGCGCGGACAACGCGGCGGCGACCAGGGTCACAGATCCATCGCAGCGGAGAACGAGGCGGACCGGGCTCTGATTCCGTCCTTCCGGTTGCTCTGTCTGTCGGCGACCGGGCGCACGGAGGCGGATAGTGATGTATTCCGGCTTGAAGCTGCAGACCGCGAGGACTGCGTTGTCCGGCAAAGGCTGGAGGCCCCAAAGAGATTGACCATGCATGCAGTCGACGGTGCGGCGAAGCCTGGCAAGGACGAACTTGCGCGGGCATTGGCGGACGCGGCGTGGGATCTGTCCGATAATGAGGCGGCGGCTTCAACCTGCCTTGTCTATTGCGACAGTCGCGACGTCGCGGAAAAGACAAAAAAAGAACTCGACAAATTGGCGGTGAACATCGGAAAGGACGCCACCGAATTGCTCGTCGGTGCCCGGCGCGTTCGTGAGCGAAGCGAGGCGGAAAAGCGCCTTGAGGCGCTTGGCTTCATCGCCGGGAAAGCGGACACTGCAATGCGAGATGGGCCCGCCTTTCTCGTCGCCACCGCGGCAGGCGAGGTCGGTATCGATCTCGACGCCGATCACATGGTGTGCGATCTCGTTGCCTTCGAGCGGCTTGTGCAGCGCTTCGGACGGGTCAACCGGCGCGGCTGCAAGGCGGCTGAAATCCGGCTCATCGTGGCGCATGGGCCGAAACCGGCACCAAAGAAAGCTGACAAACCGACCGATCGGGAGAAGCGTGAAATCGTCGCCTGGGAGATAAACAATGCGGCGAAAGAACTTCTCGGCAAACTTCCTGATGCTTCGGACCGCGGCGGCGATGCGGATGCCAAAATTTCTGATGTGAGCCCCGACAGTCTGCTCACCTTGAAAAGGCATGCCCGAGACGATGCGTGCCTTGCCAGGCAGATAGCCGACGCAACGACACCGGTCCCGCTCTACCCCGCGCTGACGCGACCGCTCGTCGATGCCTGGTCGATGACCTCGCTTGACGAGCATACCGGTCGGACAGAGGTGAGCCCCTGGCTGCGCGGTTGGGTGGATGACGAACCCCAGACCGCTGTCGTCTGGCGCACCCATTTTCCGGTTCGTCCGTCTGACGATGCAACCGAAGAGCAAAATGAGTTCTTCCGCGCCGCGCCACCGCATCTCACCGAGCGGCTGGAGACGGAGACCTATCGGGTTTTCGACTGGCTGCTTGCGCGGGCCAAGACGGTCTTGAAGTCCCATGATGTAAAGGCAGACCCGACCGACGCGGTCGACGAGTCTGCGGAAACCGCGCAATATCCGCCGCTGGGCGAAGAAACCGTTGTCGCCCTTGCACTCGACCATCGCGGTGCGGTGTCCGAATCCTGGCCGCTGAGTGAACTCATCAACAGGAAAGGGGATGATTTCCAGAAAGCGCTCGCTGGTCGGACGCTTGTGATCGATGCACGGCTCGGCGGGCTCAAAGACGGACTGCTCGACAAGAAGCATAACGAAACCCCGGTGACCGCGGACAGCGGCGACCGACTTGACGGGTTGGATCCGGGCTTTCGGGTTCAGCGGTCGCAGGCTGACGAACCGCCGCCGGACCGCACGGTGCACAGCTTCGTGACGCGGCGCTCTGAGGAGGGCGAACCGACAGAATTCCTGCATGTCCAGACTCTGGCAAACGAGACGAGCCGTTCGGTCGCCGCAAATGCGCAGCGTTTGCAGGAACACCTCGCCGAGACGGCGAAAAGGGCGCGGGCCCTCGGCGAAAGCCTCGGCTTGCCGGAAGACTATCGCCGCGTCCTCGTTCTGGCGGCGCGCCTGCATGACGAGGGCAAGCGGGCAAAGCGCTGGCAAAGAGCGGCGGGTGCGCCCGATTTCGACCATGATTATGCGAAAACCACGGGGCCCTTCCGATCGAACGAACTCAACGGCTACCGCCATGAATTCGGATCGCTCCCCTATGTCGAACGCGATGAGGAATTTGCCCAGCTTTCCCCTGAGTTGCAGGATTTGACGCTGCATCTGGTTGCCGCCCACCACGGCCGCGCGCGGCGCCCGCTGATCCCGACGCTGGGCTGCGACGACGCGCCGCCCACGGCTCTGCAGGCGCGTGCCCGCGAGGTCGCGCTGCGCTTTGCCCGGCAGCAGGAACGCTGGGGACCCTGGGGGCTTGCGTGGTTCGAGACGCTGCTTCGTGCTGCCGACCAGCAGGCATCGCGCGACAATGATGCGCCGAAAGGTGCGGACTGATGGTGCAGGCGTCCATTCCCGTCGATCTGTTCAATCCCGGCCAGGTTTTCGCCTGTCTGGGTTTCATGGAAGCCGCCGACATCCTGCGCGGTCACGCGGAAGGCGGGTTTGACTGGTCGAACGATGCCGATACGCGCTTTACGCTGAAAGCCGACAGCGACCGAAACCCGTTCGCGACAGTGCTGGAGTTTCTGGTCGAAGCCGAAATCGTGTCGCTTGCTCCTGCCAACTCGTCGAATGACACCGCGAAATGGAAAATAGAGACAGTAAGCCTGCCCGACGGTGATCCGTTTCCATTCCCTGATCCGGACACTCCGGCGACGCTGCCTGCTCGACTGACATCAGCCGACGGACGGGAGATGGTCATTGATCATTGGGGCGACGGAACATTACGCGACAAGGTGAAGTTTTGGGCAGGGTCCGGCGGCTATCCGGGTGTCGCTCTTGTGAGCGATATGCGCGACCTGATCAAAACCAGCGTTGTTGAGCAATGTCGAGGTTTTGCAGATGCGGTTTCAGACCCATTCGCACTTTCGGCTGCCCAATCCGGCAGTTTTCGCTTTGATTGGCGACGGACTACATCCCAATCGATGCCGGGTTTTCTCCCAACAGCCAAAAGGACGTCAATATGCTCGGGTTTCCGATTGTCGAACTCCTCGCGGCAATCGGCCTCACAAATGCAAGACCGCAGCGCGTCGGAAATCTTGAATATCGATACGGCATTGCAG
>CAWUFE020000002.1:0-1573158 GCA_963921345.3 Rhizobiaceae bacterium
CCTGCGCCAGTGCTGCAGGGATCGCCGGTATCGACGGGCGTTCGACCGCGGTCAAGGCCTGCGGCAGTTCAAACCTCGTGACCCGCTCGCGTACGCGATGGCGCACCCCGCTCTCGGCGGCCTGCACCCTGGCATGGACACGGTGGCGCACGGGGCCGCACTGCATGAAGATGATCGGGTGATGGCCATCCTTGCGGGCAACCGTCGCGACAGGCCGGTGACGTAACGCGCCTTTGTGCGTCGCGCCACGCGTTCAAAACTTGCGGCGGACAGATGGCGGCATTTGTCGACGATCAGGCTCAGCATTCTGGTAATTCGGGCCAAAGACGGAGCGTACCTAATGATCGAAGCGGCTGGAATTTGAGTCAAAGAAACAAACTGCTTCACCGCACCCGAACCTTACGTTTGCGGACCCATTTCAGTTCTTGCTTCTTTCATATCAATTTTCGCTCTAATCTCTAATTCCGTTTGCACCTCGCAGTGGCAACAGTTGGGCAACTTGATTTGCACGTGAGGCGTTTCGGCGTTAGGAAAATGCCTTGCTGACGTCGACGGCAAAGCCGGCACGGCAATTCGGCGGCCAGGGAGACAGTGTGAAATCTGACCATGACATGAGAATCCTGTTACGCACGATCGGTTTGATCGCACTCGCTATGGCAGTCATCGCCGGAGTCAATGACGGTATCAGATCGGTCACAGCTTCCCAGGTGGTGATCGAACCGCTCGGCAGCACTTGGTATGCCATCAGTCCCGACACACTGAACCTTGCTCAAGCAATAATCCAGCGCAACGTGCATCCCTACCTGTGGGACCCGGTCATCCAGTGGATACTGCTGCAGCCAAGCTGGGCCGTATTCCCGGTACTCTCCCTGTTCTTCTACCTGATCACCTGGCGCAGGAATCGTCCGGCCGTCCGCTTTGTGGCACGGGACCACATTTGCACAGATACGGACAGAACAAGGCACCATTGAAAACCCGACACTCCTTTTGGCCCCGTGTTTGGTTTGCCAGATTGAGAACCGGCCGCCGATTTGATGCCGCGAGGGTCAACGCCGTGTTTTGCAAACGTCGCGAACAGATCCGCTGAGACTTGCAGCAGCCTTACTTGAAAGACTTCCTGCCGGTCATGGATGGGACTTTGGGTTTCGCACTGTAGCTCGCGGCAGGGTGCGGAGCCATTTGCCGGTCTGGCGGCAGATAGGACCGCCTTTGATGCCACCCGGTTCGTTGTGCCGATCACCGAAAGCAGCAACGTCGACTTGCGGAAGCTCCAGAAAAATCCTGGCGAAAGAAACGGGCTCACGGGCGTGTTTAGCTGATTTGCAGGAGCGTGTCCGAACACGCCATGGTCGCGGTGGAATGGGCCGACCCCGGCAGGTTAGCTGCAACAAGCAGTGTTTGGCGGTTTTGCATGCACCTTGCATTGGCGTTGCAACAAGCGTTACAGAGCGTTAAACGGCCTTTCACCAGCGCCGGATTTAACGGGGGGCGCGGCGCGGTGTCTTTTCGGTGCAGGCAATCGGCGAGATGGTGGGCGGCACGTCATGGGTTTCCGGCGGCCATGAACGGTGCGCCCGTTGCGGCGAGTATGAGCGTTTCGAAAGTTCACCCAGGGATACAGCCGGTTTCGGTTGCCCACGGCCCTTGCGCCGCTGGCCGCACGCTCAATCACGCTTTAGGATCTCGGTTACGCCAATCAGAGCGCCAGTTCCTGTTCGGAATCATGGTCCAGCAGCATGCGCCGGGACGGATATGCCATGCTTCTGAAAAGGCGCGTGGTGAGAGAATGAATACAATAGCGCAAGCGCAACGCCGGTCGTCTATCAATCTCATTCGCGGGCAAGGTTTAGGGAGGCTTGGCGATGGCGGAATTGGTCCCGTTACTGATTTTGTGGCTGATCGTCGGCTTTGTGGTCGGTTACGCCGCGACGACGAATGGCAAGGATTTTCTGCCTTGGTTCATCTACGGATATCTGGTCTTCCCTGTTGCATTTGTTCACCTGTTCGTGAGCACGACGCATAGGTCAGCGAACCGCATTGCTCGCAATCAACGATCGCGACAACCATGGATGGAACCGCGAGGAGGAGAGTGGGATCATAACCGCAAGCAACAGCTTATCGAGGGCATTGAAGCCCTGAAAAAACGGCATCGTGAGGAGCAGCGAATGAAGCTGTCACAAACGAACAGCCTTTGACTCGGAGAGATTTCCAAATGTCGCGACACGGGTCCAGGAGCAAGCCGACAACACCGATATCGTTTCCTAATGGCCCAAAGATCACCGATCTGTCACGCCCAGCGTCAGTTCCAGCCCCGAATTGTGGTCGTGCAGCACGCCCCTGGCCGAACGCACCACAGGCGCGATTTCACCAAGGTCCATGAGCAACTGATATTTCAGGAAACCGCCGGAACCGAGGCGTGTTCCGGCAACGCGTCGCTTCATGCGCCGCACGACACCAGCCGTGGAAAGGGCGGCGAGATAGCGCTGCAGATTTCTCACGGCGTTGCGTTCCGCCCCGTCCGCGCTGGCGACCAGCAGGTCGTTGATGGTGAAACCGCGCTGGATGCGCATCGCCGTCCAGGCGCGCTGGCGCAGGGTGTCGGCCATCGGTCGGCGCGCAGCCTCAAAGGGCGCGTTCGGCCCGGAGGTGATCACGACACCGGACGCGACAGCCAGTTCTCCAGCCAGAGTGAGTCGGAAACAACCGGTACGGACGCGTTTGACAAAGCCCTTGCGGGCCAAAACAAACGCGGCATCAGTCACTTGGCGGCGGGTAAGTTTCAATTCGCTACTCAAGACGCCCAGCGTCTTGGTGGACCCGGTCAGAGCGTGAAGAACTCGAGTCTGATTGTTGTTACGTCTGGCCGCCATCAGTGCGCCTGCGGTACGTGAACGGCCTGACCGGTGCGCCGGTCATTGACCAGAAGCTCTCCAGACATGTCGGCCATGGTCAGGCCGTCTTCGCCGGGCGCGGCGCGGAAGCCGAAACGCTCGATCGCCACGATGGCCTCGCGAACTTCCCGGTTGAAGCCTCCCGTCACACGGGTGACGAACTCCGCAAGGTCCGCCGCAACCTTCACCTCGCACTGTTCGTCCAGGAACCGCTGCACATCGGCCCGGTCCGAGGGCTCGAAGCGCACATAACGCGATATGCGGCTCATGGTCTGGGGAAAGCGCTTCAGATTGTCGCGGATGCGGCCCATGCCGACCAGTATGAACGGGATCTCGCACACGTCCGACAGATCGCGCACCGTGTCCACCAGCTTGCCCCGGGAACTGATATGGTCGGCTTCGTCGATAACCACGGCAAAGTCGCGGTTGGCGAGTTCCGCCCCATGCGCTCGCTCGCCCAGCGCCTGCAAGGCCGCACCGAAACGCTTCTCGTAGCCGTGCGGCGGGTCGATGCCCATCGCCTTGAGAAGTTCACCCAGCATCCAGTAGGGCGACCATTCCACCTTGGCCCGCAGATAGACGCAAGCATTGTCGGCGGCCCAGCGGCTCAGGATCGTGGTCTTGCCGAGGCCCGGCGGGCCGTCGACCACGACCAGGCAGCATTCCGACGCGCCGCGCGCCTCCAGCGCTTCCAGAGCGCCCATGAAGCGCTGATAATTCTGCGTCTTGACGAAGGTCGGTCTCATGGTGATTTCCCCTGTCTGTTTGATTTGAGTTCGGATGAACCGGAGGCGGTGGCGGTCAGAAGGGTCTTCAGGTCTTCGAGCCTGCCGCCTTTCAACTCGAAGAGTTCCCTTGCCGATGGCGAGTTGAAGAGTTGCACCAGCAAACGCCGCTGGTTCGGCGTCATGTCGCCGGGATGGGCGATGCAGTGATCGGCCAGTTCATACTGATCGGCGGGCACCCGTTTCCTTGCCCGCTTCGGGTCCACATCGGCAGGGCTTGCAATCTGTTCATGCCGGTTCCCTGCCTGCGGTGTCGCGGTCTCGGCAGGCCGATCCGACTGTGCCGGAAACGAGACCGGCAGGCTCGGCCCGTGTTCGATCGAGAGCGCCGGACTGGCCTCTTCGATGGCTTCGCGCCGATGCGCCTCGATGCGCTTGAGCCGACCCTTCGCGCGCCGCTCCACGGCGCTGTCGCGCATGGTCTTCGGCACATAGGCGTGCTTGTTGTTGAAGAAGCAGGCGACGCAGATCAGCGCCCCGGCGACGGGCGCGCCATTCTCATGCTCCAGCCTGCGCACCCAAACCCTCGAGGCATCGAAGATGTCATAGCCGACAAGCACCTCCATGCCGTGAAAGGGCTCAAGCCGCTCATCGAAATAGTGATTGGTGTTGAAGCTGACCTGGCCGCGATGCACCTTGCGACGCTCGACCGGGCGAAACAGGTCATCGGCCTCATGCGCTGCAAGCGGCACCGGTTCGAAGCCGCGCCTGCCAAAATCCGCCCAGACCTCGTTCGGCGTCGCCTTGCGATGACGCCGGGTGAGCGGGTTGAACACCCGCAGGCTGCTGTGCACCCTGTCATTGTAGGCGGCAATCGCGGCCTCTGCCGCCTCCTTGAACTCGGCAAAGGTCGGCAGTGTCGGCGACGCGCCGAGTTCCCGGATTTCCTTATCGATCCTGCGGTCGACCAGCCGCCGCGCCTCGCGGTCCATGTCTTCGCCCATATAGGTGGGCAGGTCCTTCGCCAGCCGGTTCCAGACCGTGCCATTGACCCGCTCGATCAGGCCGCGCGCCTGCGCATTGTAGGGCAGCGAATGGGTGGTGGTGATGCCGAGACGCGCGCACAGGCCCAGCGTGGCATGATCGATCTGCCGGTTGCGATAGCCCGGACCCCGGTCGCTGTAGAAGATCGCCGGAATGCCGTGGCTCTCGCAGGCGCGGCGCAGCGCCTCGGCGACCACGACGGTGTTTTCGGCCAGGCCGACGCTCCAGCCGACGATCTTGCGCGTCACCACGTCGAGCACCGTGGTGATCTCGGGTCGGAACGGGCGATGGTGGACCGGATGCTCGACCAGCGCGTCGAAGGTCTTGCCGTCGGCGGTGTAGATGGTCGCCGGATCGAGACCGTCCAGCGTCCTCGTGATGAAGCCGAGCCGTGCCTTCAGCGCCAGCCGGCCCTCGCGGCCTCGGTGGGCGTCGAGAAAGCGCGACGTGCCCTGCAGAGCCTTCAGCGCCCGCCTGGCCTGGTCATAACTCGGAACGAAGGCGTCCTGCGGCAGCGACGCTGCGTATTTCTCCAGCGCATGGCCGATGGAGACCTTGGCCGGTGTGCAATAGAAGCGCAGGAACCCGTTCAGCCATTCGGGATGGTCCTGCCTGCGGCGCGTCACAGCCGGGGCAAGGGCAACGGAGCCGTCGGCTTCATAGGCTTGCAGCCAGTTGTAGACGCCGCGCAGGGACAGCACCTTGCCGCGATGCCCCTTGTGGCGATCATTGGCATCGCAGGCCGCTTGAAGCAGTTCCGGCGTGAGCACGCACTGGTCGTTGCGGCCCTGTTCGAGGCAATGCAGGTCCCATGCGGTATCCTCGACCAGCGCGAGGATCGCCTTGCGGCGGCTGACGTTGCCCGTGAAGACGCGCCGGTCGACCTCGCGCAGGATAACCGCCCGGGCCTCCATGACGCGGCGCTGGCGGGCGCTGTGCGCCGTGGCGGGGATTACAGCCGCCGATCTGTCGGTCGCAAGTTGCTTGGCGGCAGGGTCGGCAGACGGCGGTTCGGCACTTTCAGCCTGCTGCATGCGACGGTAGTCGTCCTGCGCGGCTTCGGGAAGGCAACTAATGTGGTATTCCCAACCGCCGCCGCGACCCCGGCAGATACGCGCCTTCCTCGATCCAAGGTTTTGCCAGCCCTCGCGCTGCGCCATGATATTGATGCGGCGCTTTGTCGTCGGCAGACCCGTCAGGCGAAGACCGGCCAGTTCCGCCGCCGTCTTGTATTCATGATCGGCCCACGTCCAGGCGGGGGAGACTGCTGCAGAGACGGCTGGCGGCGGCAGGGTCAAATCCATGTCACGATGCAGGTCAGCCATCAGGACACTCCCGACTTGCGCGGATTCGCAAGGGCACTCAAGCGCCTCGAAAAGCCGGGCAGAATAATCCGCCGCCGGCCAACCCGACACCCGGAGCGCACGGTCGTCACTGACCAATGCGTCCGAGCGACAGTCAAGTTCGAAGGGGGCAATTTTCGCGGAATTCGCGAAGATGGTGGCGCGGTGCCGGATTGTCCGGTCAGCCTTGCCGTATTCGAGGCGATCAAACAGGCGGCCCCAATGAACAATTCGCAGGCTGAGACCATTTGGCATGTGGTTCTTTGCCTCCGCAAAAAACCAAGCCAGTCGAAGGAATCGGTTTGCACTATTGGATTTCATGCTAATATTGTTATTGGAAATAATTCCAATCTGCAAGAGACCGTTGCTTTTGGCTTATAGCGTTGGCAAATTTGCCAACATGATGAATCGTCAGAAGTTCCTTGATATGGTCGAGCGCCGTTTGGTCGAAAAAGATATTTCGCCTGCCGCCGCGTCACGGATCGCGTCGGGGCACCCATATCTGATTTACAAGTTGCGAAAGGGTGCCAGCCCAAGCTTTGAAACAGTTCAAGGGCTGTGCAGGGCACTTGAATTGGATTTCCATATCGGGCCGCCTCGGCAAAGCGATGCTTCATCTGTTGCCACACCACCGGACTGGACGATCCTAAGTTCAAGAGAAGCCCCGCATCGTGGTATTGAACGCTGCAATGGCTGGGGCTGGGGCAAGGACGTGCCACGGCCCGATACTCTGCCGCTGCCGCAAGCGGTGGGCGACAAGGACGCCTTCTGGGTGACCGCGACGGGTGCATCAATGGCGCCCGAGGGGATCGAAAGCGGCTGGCTTTGCCTGGTCTCGCCGGCCACTCAACCGGTGCCGGGCGACCGGATATGGATTCGCGACACGAGTGGCGCGGCATCGATCAAGCGACTTGTTTCGGTCGAGGACGACGGCACGCTTCAACTGCGCAACTGGCGATACAATCCGGCCGGCCAACCGCAGAGTTTCGAAGAGAAACGCTTTCCAGCCGACATTGAGCGCGTGCACCCGGTGGTCGCGGTGTTCAAGGGCAAGCCGGGCAGCGAGCACTTCGAGCATGTGCCCGATCCAGGGGCGCCTGCCTCAACGCAGGTCGCGGCACCGCCAGAACTGATCGCCGTGCTTGGCCTGCCAGAGGGTGCGAGCATGGCGGATGCCGTAAGCACGATCGAAGAGCGCCTGAAGGATGCCGGCGGCGACAGCGATGTTGCGGCGGCGATGACAATACAGATGGAGGCGCTACGCTCGGAACTGAAGGCCGAAATAGCCGATGCGAAGTTCGCGGTGCAAGAGGGTCTGGCGGACGCCTCGGCGCTGGCGGGCGATGAAACTGACCCGCCGGAGGCGCGGCCGGTTGCCGTGGTCGAACTGGCCTCTGTCGCCGGCAATGGTGCGACGTTCCTTTCCGAAGAGGTTTCAGGGCGGGTTTGGTTCCGCCGCGCATGGCTCGATGAACATGACCTCGATGCGAAGCACTGCGCGGTGATCGGGGTAATGGGCAATGCCATGGAACCGACGCTGGTGGACGGTGCGAAGATCCTGATCGACCGAAGGCAAACGGACTGGCGGGCGGGCGATGTCTTTGTGATCCAGGCCCCGGATGGCCTGATGGTCAGGCGTGCCGGCGAGGACGCCAATGGCAACGCGCTGATGCTGAGTGACAATCCATCATTGGAGACTGCCGCCTGGCCTAACGAGGCGAAGATCCTCGGTCGGGTGGTATGGACCGCCCGAACGCTTGTCGGGAAGTAGGCGAATACCCCACCCCCTCGCAAAAGTCAGACGTCGGGAGCAATGCAACCGAAAATCGAGTCCCACTTCTTTCCGCACCTTTGACGATTACAGGTTGAGCAAGAAACTGATTTTGTTGTCAAAATCGCGAACTGGGACTCCCCAAAGAAGTGGGACCCGTTTGGTCCCACTTCGCCCCGACAAGTGGGACTCCCTTGCCCCAGGGCAAATGAACCGCTGGGCAGCCTCAAATCCTTGTTTTTCGGGATCGCATGCACCCCAAAACACTCTCGTTTTTTTGCATTCTCATATCATTTGTGCCAGAAAATGAGCGCTTTTTTTGCATTTTTTGCATTCTTGTGCCAAAGAAATATTGTTGCGCAAGCCGATTATCCCATTGAAACATAGCGGCTTTTCCGAAAATTTTCCCGGAAATCGCTTGTGCAGAATGAAAGACCCCCCCATAGCAAGTTCCAGATGATCTTCCAGGACCCGATGTCCTCGCTCAATCCCCGCCATACGATCGCGACCATCATCGAAGGACCGCTGCGGCTGCATGGTTTCGATCGGGTTTCCGAGCGCGCCGTCGAGGCATTGGAACAGGTCGGCCTGCCGAAAGCCATCGGCAGCCGCTACCCGCAGGAACTGTCGGGCGGTCAGCGCCAGCGGGTCGGCATTGCCCGGGCGATCGCCATGGAGCCGACCTTCATCCTCGCCGACGAAATCCTCTCGGGCCTCGACGTCTCCTCCCAGGCCCAGGTCCTGGTACTGCTCGAGCGTCTCGTCAAAGATCTCGGGCTGACGCTGGCCTTCATCAGCCACGACCTGTCCGTCGTCCGCAGGCTTTGCACGACGGTGGCGGTACTCCATGCCGGTGAAATCGTCGAATACGCAGAGACGGCGACAGTTTTCGCCGAACCGTCATCGCCCTATACCAGAGAGTTGCTGGCGGCGATCCCCCTGCCGGACCCGGACCAGGACTGGTTCTGAGAGTAACCTCTTCCAACCCGGATCGTCGCACACCGGCAGGTTACCTCGATTGACCCAGTCACTTGGTCGATGCTATAAGTAAGTAACCAGTTAGTGTTTAATGAGCTCGGACATGAATATCTATTTCGAAAAGACCCATCAGCGTGCCTTCGGCACCTACCCGCTGCAGGGCGATGACCTGACCAAAGCGCTGACGACGGCCCTCGAGGTCGGGTACCGGGCCGTCGACACCGCCCAGATGTATGGCAACGAAGCCGAGGTCGGCGATACGCTCGCACGCTGCGGCATCGCCCGTGACGAACTCTGCCTGACCACCAAGGTCCACCCGGACCATTTTTCGGAAGACCGCTTCATGGCTTCCGTCGAAGCCAGCCTCAAGGATCTGCAGACCGACTATGTCGACGTGCTGCTCCTGCACTGGCCGCCGATAGGCGGCGATGTGGCCGAGTCCCTGAAATTGTTGCAGGAGGCGCTCCGCCGCGGCCTCACGCGCCACATCGGCGTTTCGAACTACACGGCCCAGATGATGCGCGATGCGAAGACGATCGTCGACGCTCCGCTTGTCACCAACCAGGTGGAGTTCCATCCCCTGCTGAACCAGGACAAGCTGCTCGCCGCGGCCGCTGAGACGGGCATTCCGCTGTCATCCTACAGTTCGGTGGCGCGCGGTGAGGTGTTCAGATACCCGGATTTTGCTGAAATCGGAAAGCCTTACGGCAAAAGCGCCGGCCAGGTGGTGCTGCGCTGGATCCTGCAGAAGGGTGTCTCGGTCAACACGATGTCGACCAATCCGGTCAACATCCGCGCCAATCTCGACATCATGGACTTCACCCTGTCAAGCGTCGACATGGCGCGCATCGATGCCTTGACCGCCACCAACTATCGAATTGTGGGAGAGGATCTGGTTCCGTGGGCGCCACAATGGGACTGACGAACAGTCAAGGGTTGCCGGTGCGAAAACGGCGATCCGACGCAACCACCAGGATTCAGCGGGTTGACCCGTCCTGCCCCTGTCAATTCCGTCGCCTGCCAACTCCAAGGGGGCGACCACTCAGTTTGCTCATCGCCGCCTTCGCACCGGCCCAAAGGCCAAACGACGGGGCGACACGATGGGAAATGCCGAAACCGCCGCGAACGGGCCCTTGGATTTCGTTGAACCGACCTGAGGTTCCTGACGCGGTCGCGCCGGGAGCTTCTGCCGGTCTGCTGATCAACCTTCGTTCCCCTCCACCACTCGACTGCCAGACAAGTCCGTCCGATTGCCCCCGGCCGTTCATTGAAAGCAGGTCACGGCCAGAGAGTAACCGCAGCGCGCTGTCACTGAAATTGCAATTTGGTTCAGCCGGACCGCCTGAACGATAGTTCTATGCGAATTTGGGGCGACTACTGGTTTCCGCGAATGATGTCGCTGGCCTTTTCACCGATCATGATGGTGGGCGCGTTGGTATTCGAGCCGATCAGGCTGGGCATGATCGAAGAATCGCAAATACGAATGGCCTCCAGACCGCGGACCCGCAACTGCGGATCGACGACGGCCGTCTCGTCGGAGCCCATCTTGCAGGTTCCACTGGGGTGATACGAGGTGCGCCCGAACTGGCGCGCATAGTCCTCCAGTTCGGCCTGGGAAGACACCCCGTCCCCCGGAAAATGCTCGCGCTTCACATATTTTTCGAATGCGCTCTGGCGCATGATCTCCCGGCTGATGCGCACCCCCTCCACGGAGGTCTTGAGATCATCCGGATCGGCAATGAAATTCGGGTCGACAATCGGAGTGTCTTCCGGCCTGTTCGACTGAAGGGTCACACTGCCGCGGCTTTTCGGCCGCAGCGTATAAGAATTCAACGTGCAGCCCGAGCCCGACGGGATGGCCGGCACGCCCGCCTCCACCCCGGCTCCCGCCAGGAAGTGGAACTGCAGATCCGGAACCGACTGCTCGTGGTCGGCGTACCAGAAGGCCCCACCCTCGACCACGTTCGACGCCACCGGACCGGAGCGGAACAGGGCGTATTGCAGACCCGCCCAGGCCATCCAGTGCAGCTTGTTGTATTTGTCGAGGCTGGTCGGTCCCTTCAGCTCGCAGACGATGTCGATACCGAAATGGTCGTTGAGGTTCTGGCCCACACCGGCAAGATCCTGAACCACGTCGATGCCGTGGGCCTTGAGATGATCGGCCGGACCAATCCCCGACAGCATCATGATCTTCGGCGATCCGATGGCCCCGGCGGTGACGAGGACCTCGGTCTCGGCCATGGCTTTGTGGGTTTCGCTTCCCTGCCGGTATTCCACGCCGACCGCCCGGTTGCCGGAAAACAGGATACGAGTCGTCAGGCAGCCCGTCTCGACCGTCAGGTTGGCGCGCTTGGCGGCCGGCCATAGATAGGCGACCGCAGCCGAACTGCGCCGCGCGTTGCGGGTCGTCGTCTGGTACGGGCCCGCACCTTCCTGAATGGCGCCGTTGAAATCCGGGTTGAACGGCATGCCAAGCTGTTGACAGGACTGTGTGAATGCCAGGGTCAGCGGCTGCGGCGAGGCGATGTCGGAAACGCCCAACGGTCCGTCGATGCCGTGATAGTCGCCCGACAGCCGGTTGTTGCCCTCGGAGCGGATGAAATAGGGCTGCACTTCCTTGAAGGACCAGCCAGGACAGCCTTCCTCATCGGCCCAGCGGTCGTAGTCGACCGGATTGCCGCGGGTAAACACTTCCGCGTTGATCGAACTGCCGCCGCCGAGAACCCGCCCTTGCGCGTAGGGAATTTCGCGATTGTTGGCGTGCTTCTGCGGCGCGGTGGTCAGGCCCCAGGTGAAAGGGCCGGTGGTCATCTTGGCAAAACCGACCGGCATGTGGATGTAGGGATGGCGGTCGCGGCCGCCGGCTTCCAGCAGAAGAATCCGGGCGTCTTTCATCTCCGACAGCCGGTTGGCCAGAACACAGCCGGCCGAGCCGCCGCCGACAATGATATAGTCGTAACCCTTGTCCGCCATCACGAAATCCAGTGTTGCCGCTTGCCCAGTTCGATATGGGTCGATTTGACCTGGGTATATTCCTCCACGCCGTAAACCCCCGTTTCACGCCCCCAGCCGGACTGCTTGAACCCGCCGATCGGCAATTCCGGTCCGCCGGTGATCGTCGTATTGACCCAAACCCGTCCGGCCTGCACACGGCGCATCATTTCAATCGCCCGGTCAAGGTTCTTTGTCCAGATACTGGCGGCCAACCCGTATTGCGTGTCGTTGGCGAGCCGCACGGCCTCCTCCGCCGTTTCGAAACTTTGCAGGGTCAGCACGGGACCGAAAATCTCCTCGCGCGCGATCGCCATGTCGCTCGTCACGTCCGAAAATATGGTCGGCTGAACGAACTGCCCTCGCCCCGAGTTCAGCGCCGAACCGCCGCAGACCAGGCGCGCGCCCTGTTCGCGGCCGCCTTCCAGGTGCCGCAGGATCGTGGCGTTCTGCGCATCCGTGGTAATCGCTCCCACCTGCGTTGCCGGATCCAGCGGATCACCGATCCGCACCTTCGACAAACGCTCCGCCAGCATCGTCTCGAAGCGCGCGGCGATCGATCGTTCGACGATCAGGCGGCTGCCGCTCACGCAGCACTGGCCGCCATTGAAGCAGAGCCCGAAGGCGACGCCGTCGGCGGCATCGTCCAGATCCGCATCGGCAAACACGATCTGCGGGTTCTTGCCGCCGAGCTCCAGCCCGAGTTTCTTGAAGTTGCCCGTGGCCGCCTCCAGCAATCGCCGACCGACGGCGGTCGAGCCTGTGAACGACACCATGTCGACATCGTCATGCTCGATCAGCGCCTGACCGATTTCGCTACCGGTCCCGGTGACGACATTGAACACGCCGTCGGGCAGTCCCGCCTCGCTGAGGATTTCCGCCATCATCAGGGTCGTGGCGGACGTCACCTCGCTGGGCTTTGTGACAATGGTGCAGCCGGCAGCCAGGATAAACGGGACGCGTTCCGACAGGATGAAGAACGGAAAGTTCCATGGGGTGATCAGCCCGACCACGCCGATCGGTTCGCGCGTCACCAGCCCGAGCATCTTGTCGCCGAGATTGTTGAAGGTCTCGCCGTGAAGCGACCGGGCGACGCCGGCGGCGTATTCGTAAATACCGGCCGCCCCCTCGACCTCGCCGCGCGACTGACTGATCGGCTTGCCGTTCTCAAGTGTTTCGAAATAGGCGAGTTCCTCGGCTCGGGCGCGAATCCCGGCGGCGGCCTTCAACAGAACGGCGGCCCGCTCGGCGCCCGCAAGCGACGCCCAGCGGCCGTCGGCAAACGCGGCCCGGGCGATGGCCACCGTTTCGTCGAGATCGTCGATGGAACAGCGCGTGATGCGCGTCACCGGCACGTCATGCGCCGGGCTGTTGCGGTCGATCAGCGGTCGCCCGTCCTGCCGATACCGGCCGTCGGCGAAGTATCCGAAAACACGCGGGCTGTCGGGTGGCGCAAGCGCTGTCTGATTGTCGGTCATGTCTGCTTCCAGTTTGTCTGGCCGCCATCAGGCGGCAGTGTCGAGAACGACGGAGGTCTTCAGATGGTCGGATGCCGTTGCACCTTCTTCGAAGGCGGTCTGGATCCGGTCGAGCTTGACGGTATTTGGGGTAAAGGCATCGGTCCGGATGCGACCGTGACGCAGCAGCGCCAGGGCGTCATGCATGTCCTGCCCCATGCCGGCGACCGATCCCTTCAGGAAGTTTTCCTTCAGCACGGTCTCGAGCAAGGGAAGTGGCAACCGAGCCTTCTCCCCGGCCAGGCCGAAAGCGGACACGTGCCCACCCGGCCTTATCACCTCGAAGGCCAGACGATAGAGCTCGACAATGCCGACGCACTCGACCGCGACGTCGGCGCCACGCCCATCGGTCAGGTCGCCGACAATCTTCCTGAGTTCATCGCCGCTTGAAGCGACGGCATCGGCGCCGACAGCGATCGCCAGTTCGCGGCGTGTCTCGTCCGTTTCAAGAACGACGATCGGAGCGGCTCCGGCCAGCCGCAGGACCTGGATGTGCAGATTGCCGATGGGCCCGGCGCCGAGCACGACTGCCGATTGCCCCAACTCGACCGCAGCCTTCTTGGTCGCGCGAACAACGCAAGCCAGAGGCTCGGTCAAGGCCAGCAGGTCGAAGGGCATGTCGTCGGGAGCCACGATGACATGGCTGGCCGGAACGGCGACATAATCGGCGAATGCCCCGTGCTGGCCGATTCCGAGCTGCGAGACCTGTGCACAGTTCAGCACCTCGTTGCGACGGCAATAGAAACAGGTACCGCAGCCGAGACTGATGTCGACGACGGCTCGGGCACCCACCGTCAGCCCGTCGACCTCGGAGCCGGCCTCGACGATGGTCCCGGCCAGTTCGTGACCCGGGATTAACGGCAGCCGGTCGGCCGAATAATGCCCGTTGAAGATGTGCACATCGGTACCGCAGATACCGCAGCGGTGGACGCGGATCAGCACATCGTTCGGGCCGATCATGGGAACCGGCACATCGGATATCTCGAAACGTCCCGGCTCGACCAGGACGGCCGCTTTCATTCCAGACATGGTTCGGGCCCCTATTTGACGATACGCATCTTGCGGCGGTCGATGGTGAGCGCGATGGCCGCGATCAGGACCGCGCCGAAGAAGATCTGCTGGCTGGTCGCGGGGATTTCGAGATAGAGCATGCTGGTGCGCACCACCGCTACGATCATGGCGCCGATCAGCGTGTTGACGACACCACCGACGCCGCCCGTCAGTGGCGTTCCGCCGACCAGCACCGCAACGATGGCCGGCAGCAGAAAGCCCTCCGCCAGGGTTGGGGATCCGCCGGCAAGCTTGACCGAGAACAACAGCCCGGCAATGGCCGCGAACATGCCCGATATGGCGAAGGCCAGGATCTTGTACTGGTCGACCTTGAGGCCGGAGGCGACGGCTGCCAGTTCGCCCGCCCCGATCGCCTTGAGGGCGCGGCCGACAACGGTCCGGCTCTGCACGAACCACGCCGCGAGCAACAGGACAAGCGCAATGATCAGTTCGTTCGGAAGGCCGGCGGTTTGCCCGATCATCCAGCCGAAGGCCTTGTCGCGCAAAGCGGCATCCATGTAGAGGGCCCGCTGTCCGGAAGCGTATTGTCCAACGGAAAGAGCGATCCCCCCGACCGCCAGCGTAGCGATGAAGGACGGCACCTTCAGCCGCGTCGTCACGAAGCCGGAGACGGCGCCGAATCCGAGCCCGACGAGAATGCACAGCAGGCCGGCCCAGACGCCGAAGATCGGCAGCGAGATGGTCGCCAGCACCGTCGTCATGTTGGCTACCGACTGGGCCGAAAGGTCGATGCCACCGATATAGATGACGAAGGTGATGCCCAGCGCCATGATGAACAGGGTGGAAATGTCTCCGGCCAGCTGGATCAGGTTTTGCGGCCGCAGGAAATTGGGGTCCATGACGCCGACGATCAGAATCAGGACGACCAGCGTGATCCAGGGAAAGTGATGCTTGAGCTTTTCGAGATCCATGGTGCCGTCCTCAGATCATGTAGTGGATGAGGTCGAACAGCGACGGTTTGGCGCCCGGCTGGCAGTCGTACCATTTCTGGATTTCGCCGTCCTTGATCACCGCGATGGTGTGGCTGAGACCAATCGCCTCTTCCAGCGTGTCGGCGACGAGAACGATGCCGATGCCGTCGGCCGACATCTCGCGGATCATTTCGTAGACATCCTCCTTGGCGCCAATGTCGAGACCGCGGGTCGGATGGTCGAGAAGGATGACGTTGGATCCGCCGCTGCGCCATTTGGCCAGCACGACCTTCTGCTGGTTGCCGCCGGAAAGGTTGCCGCAATCGGCGTTTTCCGAAGATGCCTTGATCGACAGCCTGTCGATCCAGTCGCGCGCCAGCTCCCTCTCCTTTCGGAGATCGAGGACGCCCAAACGGGAGTAGTTCTGCATCTGCGACAGTGTCATGTTCTCGAACACCGACATGCCGCCGACGATGCCCTCGACCTTGCGTTCCCGGGGCACATAGGCAATGCCGCTCTCGACGCCGCTGTGGGCGCTGAAGCCGTTGACGCCGTGACCGTTGATCCTGACCGTTCCGCTGCTTGGGTTCTGCAGGCCGAATATGGTCCGCAGGATCGCCTCGCGGCCGGAGCCTTCGGTACCGACCAGACACAACACCTCGCCAGCATGCAGCTGTAGCGAAATATCGCTGTAGCGTCCGTCGACACCGGTCTCTTTGAGTTCTAGCAGGACCTTGGAGGTGTCGTAAGGCTTCTGCTTCTCTTCCCGGTAATACTCCTTGTTGACGTCGCGCCCGACCATTTCGCGCTGGATCGAGTCGACATCGGCAACATCGGAATCGACGACGTCGACGACCTCGCCATCCTTGAGAACATAGATGCGATCGGACAGCTCGATGACTTCGTCGAGGCGGTGGGAGACGAAAATGAAGGAGGCGCGCTTGCGCAGATCGCGCACCAGTTCGAACAGGAGTTCGATTTCCTCTTTGGCCAGCACCGAGGTCGGTTCGTCGAGCAGGATCACCAGGTCGCCCTGCACCCGTTCCTCGAGCGTCAGCACCTTGGCGAGTTCCACCAGCTGGCGCTGCGCAAACGAAAGCTGCGAGGTCGTGGTCGCCGGATTGATGTCGAGCTTGACCTTTTTCAACTGGTGACGCGCGGCATCGGCCATCTTGCGCCAGTCGATGACACCGAAGCTGACGAACTGCTTTTCGAAGCCGAGAAAGATGTTCTCCATCACCGTCAGGTTGGGGATCAGCGACTGCTCCTGGAACACCATGCCGACGCCCATATCCATGGCCTGGCGCGGGTTGTGGAACCGCACGGCCTTGCCGTCGACCAAAACCTGACCGCCATCATGCTGATAGGCGCCATAGATGACCTTCATCAGGGTCGACTTGCCGGCGCCGTTTTCGCCGACCAGACCGACGATCTCGCCGCGATTGATCTTGAAGTCCACGGCCTTTAGGGCGTGGACGCCGGGAAAGGTCTTGTCGACTTTCTGCAGTTCAAACATGGCGGGTCACTTCACGAAAGCCAGAGATTTCCGGTCGGTGGACAGGTAGACCGCCGTGATCACCAGCAGACCGAGCACACCGTCCTGCACGTAGCGCGGCAGCCCGATGACGATCATGCCGTTGGCGATGACGTTGACGATGAGCACGCCGACCAGCGTGTTCCAGACGCCGCCGATGCCGCCCCAGAGGGCGGTTCCGCCGACGACCACCGAGGTGATGGAGATGAACATCAGGTTGTAGCCCGTCGCCGTTTCGGCAATGCCAATGCGGGCGACGGCAAAGAGCGCGCCGAGGGCGTAGAAGGCGCCTGCGATCATGAACCCCAGGATCCGCACGCGATTGACGTTGAGCCCCGACGCATGGGCCAGTTCCTCGCCGCCGCCGACCGCGTAGAAGTTGCGGCCGATGGTGGTACGGCTCTGGATGAACCAGGCGACCAGCAGCGCCATGCCGGCGCCATAGACCATCAGCGGGAAATTCAGCACCCGTACCGTCAAAAGCGATCGGAACAGCGGGTCCTCGACCCGGATGCGGTCGCCGCCGGTCATCAGCAGCGACAGTCCGATGCCGACGAAACCCATCGACAGGCTGGCCATGAAGGACGGGATCTTGAGGCGCACATGCACCAGCCCGTTGACCAGCCCGAACACCGCGCCGACCACCAACGTCGCCGGGAGCGCCACCCATGCCCAGCTGTTCAGCGTGCCGCCAAGGCTCAGGAAGATGGCCGCGAAAACAACCGCGCACACGGCGACGGCTCCCTCCATTGAAAGGTCAATGGAACCCATGATGATGATGAAGGTGATGCCGAGCGAGATCATCAGCGCCGGCGTCGCCGCCATCGCGATGCGGGCGAAATTGCGCACCGAAAGGAAATTCGGATTGGCGATGGAGAAGAACAGGATCAGGGCAATCAGGACGAAGACCGGCGCCCATTTCTGCAGGTTTTCGCGTGTCAAAAGGTCCGACACGATGCCCTCCCGGCGAGTTTCGATGTTTCAATTTCGCGGATGCCCGCGCGCCTCCTGGCGGCGCGCGGGCGACCGTCTTGGGCGGTCAGTACTGGATCTGACCGTTGGTCGGGCCCCAGAAGTCCTTCCAGTCATAGGTCGGCACGCTGTCGAGATATTCGGCCTTGAAGGCCTTGGCGTCGTCCGGCGTGATCATGATGGTCGGGCCGTAGAACTCGCGATTGGCGTGCGGCTCGTCCGACGGTTTGAACATGCCTGTGGCCGCATAATAGGCGAGTGCCGCGGTGATACCGCCGCCCCAGTGCGGGTTGGTGAACACCGTCGCCTCGATATCGCCCTTCATGACCAGTTCGACCGCCTGTGGGTTGCCGTCATAGGTGACGATCGGAATGACGCCCTGCAGCCCCTCCGCGCGCAGTGCTTCGAGCACGCCGTAGCCGATGGTGTCGTTGGCGCAGTGAACGCCCTTGATCTCGTCGCCGAAGCGGGTCAGGAAGCTTGACATGATCTGGTTGGCCTTCTGGGTGTCCCAGTCAGCGGCCTGATAGTCGAGCAGCTCGATCCCGGGATAATCCTTCATGGCGTTGAGCAGGCCCTGCTTGCGCTCGATCGCCGGATTGTTCGAGGCGATGCCGCCGAGGCCGACGATGCCGCCCTTGCCGCCCATCTTCTTGAACAGGATGCGTGCCGTCTGCTCGGCCGGACCGAGATCGGACCAGGTCATGTGCGACACGTAGTGGTCGCCGAAATCCCACGGATGCAGATCGTCGGTCTTGTTCCAGATGGTCGACACGAAACCCTTCGACGCGGCGACCGCCTCGACCACCGGACGGCAGTTCGGCGCATCGTTGGTGTCGATGGCGAGCGCCACGTTGCCGTTTTCCTTCGACAGCAGTGCACGGACATCGGCCAGCGACTTTTCGCTGGAACCGTCATTGATCAGGTGCACCATGTCGCTCTTCGGCTTGCCGAGGCTTTCCACGAACGCCTCACCACCG
Source organism: Rhizobiaceae bacterium (assembly GCA_963921345.3). Taxonomy (GTDB): domain Bacteria; phylum Pseudomonadota; class Alphaproteobacteria; order Rhizobiales; family Rhizobiaceae; genus Hoeflea_A. The sequence goes on from CAWUFE020000002.1 coordinate 18,729, forward strand.
GAAACGATTTCGTTCCAGTACGGGTTGGTGCGGTTGCGGTAGCTCCAGGCGATGACCGGATCGTTGAGCGCCGCGCGGGCGGTCCCGGTTCCGAACGCGCCTGCGGCCGCGGCGCCGCCGAGCCCCATGGCCGATGCAAGCAGAAAGTTGCGACGGTTGATCGTTTCCTGCTCGATGAACTTTTTGATGAATGACATCTCTCTCTCCCTTGGAACGGATCAAAACCCGCGAAACTGCCACCTGACGCTTTTGCTGGACCCCGATTGGGCGAGCTCGATTTTCGCGGCTAATGCACTAACTAGTTACTTTGTTATTTGCCCAATGTCAAGCTTGACTATCGAGCCGATTGCTGCGCAACTGGAATGCGCGCACCGTTATGTCGCAACGGATTGGCAGATAACCGATAACGGACCAGTTAATTCGTTGCGGTTGACCGATATCGCGATCGCGCGCAGTGTGGCCGAAGCAACGGGCAGACGGTTGTGCGTGAATGAGGGGAATCAGATAGCTTGTCGACAAGCTGAACAGGGATCGCGCGGGACCATGGCCGTAGCAACCAAGCCGAAACGCATCCGGGACGCGGACGCCACCCAGAAGAGAATTCTCGCAGCGGCGGAAAAGGAGTTCGCCGCCAACGGTCTCGCCGGTGCACGCGTCGATATCATCGCCGAGCGCGCCAAGGCCAACAAGCGCATGATCTACCACTATTTCGAAAGCAAGGAGAAGCTGTTCCAGCGAGTCCTGGAAGACGCCTATCTGGATATCCGCAACGCCGAACAGGGACTGGAGCTCGACCATCTGGAGCCGGAGGAAGCGCTTGAAACCCTGGTCACGTTCACCTGGCGCTACTACCTCAAAAACCCGCAATTCCTGACCCTGGTCAACAGCGAGAACCTGCACAAGGCCAAGCATCTGAAGAAGTCCACCGTGCTTCCGGAAGTCAGCCGCCGCATGGTCGACATGGTGTCCGATATCCTCGCCCGCGGTGTCGAAAAGGGTGCGTTCCGCAGCGGTATCGACCCGGTCCAGCTCAACATCACGATTGCCGCAATCGGTTATTACTATCTGACCAACCGTTTCACCGGGTCGTTTCTGTTCGAACGCGATTTCATGAGCCCGGAAAACCTCGATGAGCGCATCCGCTTCAACATCGACACGGTCATGAGGCTGGTGCGCAAATAAGGAAAGGGACCAGCAAATGGCCCGACACCGCACCGAAACCGACAGCCTCGGCAAGGTCAAGGTCCCGGCCGAACGGCTGTGGGGCGCCCAGACCCAGCGCTCGCTCGAACATTTCAGCATCGGCGCCGAACGCATCCCGCCGGAGATGATTGCGGCCTATGCGATCCTCAAAAAGGCTGCCGCGATCGCCAACCATGCCGGCGGGCATCTCAAAAAGAAGCAACGCGACCTGATCGTCCGCGCCTGCAACGAGATCCTCGCCGGCAAGCACAATGACGAATTCCCGCTCTATGTCTGGATGACCGGCAGCGGCACCCAGTTCAACATGAACGTCAACGAGGTGGTCTCCAACCGCATCAGCCAGTTGTCCGGCAAGGATCTCGGCTCCAAGGACCCGGTGCATCCGAACGATCACGTCAACATGTCGCAATCGTCGAACGACACCTTTCCGACGGCCATGAACATCGCCGCCGCCATCGGCACCGCCGAGGAACTGCTGCCGGAAGTGGGCCGGCTGCGCGACGCCCTGGCGAAAGAGGCTAACGCCTGGGACGACATCGTCAAGATCGGTCGCACCCACATGCAGGATGCGACCCCCCTCACCCTGGGCCAGGAATTCTCCGGTTATGTCGGCATGCTCGACGACGACATCGAGCGCGTCGAATACGCGCTGCACGGTGTCTATCGATTGGCCCTCGGCGGCACGGCGATCGGCACCGGCATCAATGCTCCGCCCGGTTTTGCCGAAGCCTCTGCCGCCGAAATCGCCCGCCTCACCGGCCTGCCCTTCGTCACCGCTCAAAACAAGTTCGCGGTCCAGGGCGCCCATGATGACCAGGTCTTCCTCAGCGCCGCGCTGAAAACGCTGGCGACCTCGCTGTTCAAGATCGCCAACGACATCAGGCTGTTGTCCAGCGGGCCGCGCTGCGGCATCGGCGAGCTTCACCTGCCGGAAAACGAGCCCGGTTCGTCGATCATGCCTGGCAAGGTCAATCCGACCCAGTGCGAGGCGCTGTCGATGCTGGCCATCCAGGTCATGGCCAACGACACAGCGGTTTCCTTCGCCGGCGGTTCGGGCCTATTGGAAATGAATGTCTACAAGACGCTGATCATTCACAACGTGATGCAATCGATCCGGCTGCTCACCCACGGCTGCCGCAGTTTCAGGACCTACCTCGTCGAGGGCATGGAGCCCAACCGCAAGCAGATCGAGACCCATCTCGAAAACTCGTTGATGCTGGTCACTGCGCTCAGCCCGGTGATCGGTTACGACAAGGCCTCCGAGGTGGCGCACTACGCGCTGCACCACGACCTCTCGCTGCGCGAGGCCGCCCTCAAGCTGGGCCATGTGACAGCCGAGGATTACGACCGCATCGTCGATCCGAAAAAGATGGTCCATCCCTACGTTGCGTCCGACTGAGGCCGGATGGCTCACCGAACCGGTGGCCGCTCAAGAATATCCGCGATGTCGCCGTGAGGACGGGCGATGATGTGCGACGAGTGAACCGATGAGACCCTGTTGGCAGCCTCCGTTCCGGCATCGACGGCGGCCTTTACCGCCCCAACATCGCCGGCGACGATTATGGCGATCAGGCCGCCCCCAGGTTGTTGCTTCGAGACGATCTCCACATTGGCGGCTTTGACCATGGCATCTGCCGCTTCGGTCGCGGCGTTTAGGCCCACGGTTTCGACAAAACCAAGCGCCTGATCTTTCGAGACCATCATCTATCCTTTCGGCAGGTGGCCGAGCGACACCCGGTTTTCGTCGCGCCGCGACGGAAGCATGGAAAACCGCCTGAACCCGATCCGGTAGAGCCCGTCCAGCATGTCCTGCAGGATTTCGCTGGTGAAGTTGACGCCGATTTCGAGGTGGTCGTCGGTTTCGGCCCGTACCAGCAGCTGTTCGAGACTGTCGCCGACAAGCGCAAATGGCTGCCGGTAAGGATTGCGCGCGATGTTGCCGGCCTGTTCGTATTCATCGAGGGTCGACGGGGACTGCTTGATCTCCGCTGGAAATCCGTAGGCCGTTCGGATGATCTCGTTGATATCGATCCAGACCGGATATCGGGCGCCACGCCAGTCTTTTGCTGCGATCAGGGCCGGCAGGTTCTGGATGACGGCGCCGGTGCGGATGTTGCCGGCCGATTCGGCGATGGCCGAGATACTGACGAGTTCGGCCATATCGACGATGCCGCCCACCAGCACGCTTACGTCACGGTGGCCGGCGCCGCGGGCGGCGTCCGAAATCCCGGTGATCAGCGCCTGGTTGTAGCCGGGCGAGCCGAGCGGCAGAAAAAGGCTGTTGGGCAGCTCGGCCCAGTACTCCAGGATACCGCGGGCCCGTTCCGAGTTGATTTGTGGCAAGCGGATGTGAACCGGCTTGCCAAGCGCGGCGGCAAAGGCTCCGGCGCAGGCCTGGCAGGTAATCTCCGAGATCCGCGATACTTTCGCGGGATCCTGGTTCTCCTTGGAAAATTCGAGGATCAGGTCTGCGAATTCTTCGATCGTGCCGTTGGAGATGATCAGGTCGGTAAGGCCGATGACGCCGATCCCGGGCGGTCCACCGCCCAGGCACTGAACCAGTTCGTCTTCGGTTTTCGGGGCGGCCCAGATCTCCGCCCCGGACAGATCGTCGGCCCACTGAAAAATGCGATCCAGCGAGGATCCCGATCCGCTGGCAGTCTTGAGGGAAAGCCTCGATTCGAATACCTCGCCGGTGGTTCCGTCGATCGAGATTTCCGCGCCTTCGTCGAAGATCTCGCCATTGATTGCGAACACCCTTCCGTCGGGGTCGATATCGACATTTTCGCAGCCGACGATGCAGGGCTTGTCCAGAGCCCGCGACACGACGGCCGCGTGGCTCAAAGATCCGCCGGTTGCAGTGATGATGCCGTTCGACGACAGCATTCCTCTGATATCCTGCGGGCTGGTCGTGGGTCGAACGAGGATGACGTCCTCGCCGGTCCCGGCGAGTTCGGCCGCACGGTCGGAATCGAGCACGGCTCGCCCCGCCGCTTGCCCCGGAGACGAGCCCAACCCCTTTGACAGGCAACGCGCCTCCTCGAGTTCGCGGCGATCGAATTCCGGTTTCAACAGCTTGCGAACCTGCTGAACCGACACTCGCCGCACGGCTTCGGCCTCGCCGATCAGCCCCTCGTCGACCAGGTCCTCGGCGATCCTCACTGCCGCCGCTGCGGTGCGTTTGGCGGCACGGACCTGCAGAAGGTAGAGCGTTCCTGATTCCACCGTGAATTCGATGTCCACCGCGTCGCCATACAATCGTTCGAGAACCCGGCCGTGCCGTTCCAGTTCGCCGCGCATTTGCGCGGAACCTGATTCCGGCTGCGACAGATCGATCGGGGTATGCGTCCCGGCGACCAGATCTTCGCCCTGGCGGCCGACGAGATATTCGCCGTAAAGCGCGTTGGTGCCGTCGTTCGGATTGCGGGTGAAGGCAACGCCGGAACCGGAGTTTTCATCTGCATTGCCGAAGACCATCGCCTGCACGGTGACCGCTGTGCCAAGATCGTCCGAGATGCCGTGATGCTCGCGATAGGCCTTGGCGCGAGGGCTTTCCCAGGAGCGGAAGATCGCTTCTATCGTCTGTTGGAGTTGATCGATCGGATTTCGGCTGACCTCTTCACCGCAGGAGCCGATGTGGGCAATCACCCGGTCTTCGAGTTCCCGGAAAGCGGCCCGGCTAACCTCTTTTTGGGCACGGGTGGCGGTCTCCCCCAGCGTATCGACCAGATCGTCCGGATCCAGACCGAGAACCGTGTCGCTGAACATACGCCAAAAGCGGATCCAGGTGTCGACCACGAATTCGGGCCTGCCGGTGCTCACGGCCAGCCCATGGGCGCTGTCAGCGGTCAGCCCGAGATTGAGAATGGTGTCCATCATGCCCGGCATGCTGATGGCCGCGCCGGACCGAACCGAGACCAGCAGCGGGGTACCGTTTCCGGCAAACCGTTTGCCGGCGGTCGTTTCAAGCCGCCCGATCGCGCTTCGGGCCTGATCCATGATATCGGGCCCGATACCACCACCGTTGGCGCGAAACAGATGGAAGCCTTCGGTACTGATGACGAATGCCGGCGGAATGGGAATTCCCGCGGCAGCCATGCGCCCGAGGCCAGCCGCCTTGCCGCCGTAGCCTGCGACATTGGCGACGTCTATCTCGCCGACGTCGGCTACCAATCGTGTCGGCGTCGTCATCAGCCTCGCATCCTGCCCGCGGTCACGTGTCACGCGGACGTCCGAGGACCGAAAGGATGTCCTCATGAAACTCGAACCAGATATTATGGACGGAATCGATCGTCGGATCGCAGACGAACTCGGTTTTGTCCTGATCCACAAGTGCAACGGAACGCTCGAGTCGGCGCACATATCCTTCGTATCGGGGAATCGCCGGCTGAAGAGTTGCGATCATGCGCACCAGCCGTCCTGCCGTCTTGAGCAATTTCTCCTTGGCGGCGCCGTCCCCGTCAGAGTTCTGCCAGTCGCTGACTTGCTTGATGAACTGCACGTTGACGGTTTCGAATCGGTCATACCAGGCAACGATCTCCTGCCGGGCCCGCAATTCGCCATAGACTTCATTGTAATAGTCGAGGACGGCGTTCGACCCCTCGGGAAGCAGCAGGAACTGCTCTCCCATCAACGCACCGAGCGCGCTCTGTTCCGCCCGGTTCAAGACGTCGTTGACGGTCTCGAGATCCTCGCCGGTCGCCGAGGCGATCGAGCCGGCGGTCGCCATCTTGTTCAGATGGGCGGCGTTGAGGACGAGAAACGAGGTGGAGTCCAGCGGGGTCATCTGTGTGTCTTCTGTTTGCCCTGAAAAAGGTGCTGTTGCCAGCGCGCGCCGCGAGGACGCGCACCGACAATCTAATTCTATTTCCAGAAATATTTCGACCGGTTGAGATCGACGCCGTCGGGGAAAGGCAGATAGCCCTCGCCGGAGAAGATCTTCATGGGCACGACCTCCTGCGCAAATCCGCGCTTGACGATGTCGTAATAGTAGTTCGCAACACGCTGGTCGACCTCCCAAAACTCGTAATCCTTGCAGGCCTTGTCGTAGGTTCCTGCCAGCCGCAAGTGCGGCAGGATCATGTCGATATAGTAGACCCACATGCCGTTCTGGATCAGCGTACGGCGCGGCATGCGCGAGAACTTGGTGTAAAGCTTGAGCGTCGCCTGCTGGATTTTCTCCAACTCGCCGCCGAGGTCGCCGACCTTGATGTTGTAGACTTCGCCCATCGGCGTGTTCCATTTCTCGCGTACGAACACCGCACCCCCGACGATCGCCTCGATGTAGTTTTTCGGTCGGGTGAACGTCGTCGAAATGTCGTTGACGCGGATCTCCGCCAGCCCCATCGCTTCGGGATCGATGACCATGCACAGCGTGTAGCAATGCGGGACCCCCTCGTGCTCGCAGACATCCGACCAATCGAAAACGTCCTCATTGGTGAACAGGTCGCGAATGATCATGATGTTGCCGTTGGGCAGCTCGTACGGGCCGGTGTCGCCGAGGCCAAGCCGGCAATCGTAGTGATCCAGGAAGGACAGCAGCTCGGCCGCCGCGTTGAAGCGAATGAAGGAATCGCTCGGTTCGCTGCCGTGCTCGAAATATTCAATCTGGCTGGCCAGGCTCTCGATAACGTCGGCTTCATGGATCTTGCAGCGATAGCGATCCTGGGAGTTCAGGATATAGCCGTCCTGGCGCTTGCCCCAGAGCACGCGCTGCATGAACTTCAGGATGGTGTTGCTCTCGCGCACGTAGTCCTGCGGCTGGATGGCTTCCAGTGCCAGCAGACCGCACCGTCCCATACCGAATCCGACAGCGCCGATGCACCAGTCGTGCACGCAATTGACCTTGGTTCCGATCTCCCGTCGCGCCGAAGCGCCGATGTCCATGACACCCTGCGCACCGATCTCGTTGGTCGTCATGTCGAGGATTTCCGGCCACCGCAGGAACTCGTTCATGAATGCGAGGATTTCATATTCCTGACGCGGAATCATGCCGGACACGCCTTCGGTGGCCCGCATCACCAGAACATCCCAGATGTTCCAGGCCAGGTAGTTGTTGAGATCGTTCAGCTCGTCGCCGGTGAACTGGTCGCGCAGTACGTCCTCTTTCGAGACTTTTTCGAGAACGCGGCTCTTGGCCCGCGACCGCATGATCCGATCGCCCAGGATACCGTCCGGAACCGGATCCATATCCTTGAAATTGCCCTTGTATTCCAGATCCTGAAAGCGCAGCCCCTCGTCACCCTCAAGATATCTGTCCTTATACGTTGCCATCTGCTGGCTCCTCTCTGGTGAAATCTGCATGGGATCAGTCGAGCAGGACGATGCGACCGGTTTCTGCATCGTCCGCGTGGATTTCGACTTTCCTCTGGTCCAGAGCGGCAATGATCTCTTCGAAGTGAGCGTCGTTGTCGCCCCCGGTGACGTAGCGGGAATCACTAGTGGTCAGATGCGCCGTCATGACACAGGGGATCTGAAACTCGCGAGACAGGATGCCCAGATGGGATTCCGGCGCACCCGACATGGTAATGACGCCGATCGTGCCCATGCTGAGTGCCGGGGCCAGAAAGGTAGTGGTGCCCCCCTGGACCAGCAGGATGTGTTCTTTCAGGTTTCCGCTTTGGATGAGCGCAATAACCGATTGCGGATCCGGCAGGTACTTCACCACGCCGCTTGGTTTTTTCCTGGTTTCAAAGCTGTTGAAACCCTGGGCCACAACTGTCATCGCATATCCTCCTATGACATTGATTCCATATTATTTTTTGAAAAAGATCTGGTTTTGTGCAGGCGCGAGAGGCTGGCCAGCAGCAGCCTGTCCACCGGCGTCGGCGCATCCGGCGTCGTGTCGACCGCTGGCGACCGATCCTTTTCGAGGCGCGCGCGCAGGCCGTCAGCCGCGGCGAGCGCGCGGGCACGCCGTATCTCGTTGGCCTGTTTCGGCCCGGAGTGATCGCAATCGCAGGCCTCGCCGGAACCGTCGCAACCACAGTCACAGGCCGCGGTATCGAGTGTCGTCGGCAACGCATTTTGCCGGGTTCCGTCCGGAAAAAAATAGGAGATCAGTTCCTGTGGCCAGACCGCCACGAACTCGGCGCCCGCGGACTGCAATTTGCGTTCGCTGTGCATTCCCCAGGCGACACCTACGGCCCGCACGCCGCATTCGCGCGCATGCAACACATCGCCGCTCGTATCGGTCACAAGAACCACCTGGTTCTTCGATGGACCGTTGGGTCGCTCGCCTTCCGCATATTCGGGAACACAGGCCCGATTGACCAGGTAGGACGCGTCGCTGAGAAAGCGTTGCACGCATTCGCGCTTGTCCCGAGCAATGTCGCCGCCGAAGACATGGGAAAAACAGTGTTCCAGCCCGGCGTTCGTCAAAATGCGCCGAATGGTCTCCATCGAGTTCGATGACACCACGGCGAGCGATGCGGCTCCGGCCATTGTCTTGATGACGTCGACCATTCCAGGCACGAAGGGCGGATCATAGTCGGATTTCAGACGATCGAGAAAATACCGGTTGACCCGCTGCGCTTCTGCTTCGCTTTCGCAAAGTTTGCGCAGGGAATCGTAGATATTGCCGTCGAGAAGCGCAAAATAAGCCTCCTGTGTATCCACCCCGAGCCCGAACTTCTCGTTGACCTGCGAGAATATCCGCCAGGAGCACTCCCGGGTCTGCACCAGTGTGCCGTCGAAATCGAACAGGATGGCTTGCGGAGACATCGGTCACCCCGCCTCAACGCCGGCGAGAAACCGCGTGTCTTCATGCGCGTTCAACGCGCTGAGCTGCGGCGCTTCGAAGAAATCCATGATTTCGCCATGACCGGTGAGCCCGTTGCACTGCCACTCGGCCAGGACGTTGAAGGCAACCATTTGCGGCCAGCACTGCCACGGAAACCGGGTGAGCCCCCTGCCCGTCAGTTTCCACTCGCGGTCGGCGCTGTCGACCAGGTCCAGCTCAACCCGGTCGGCGTAGCGCTCGACTCTGCGCCGGGTCTTGCCGCTTCCCTGCTTGAGGCCGAAAATCGCGCCGTTCTCGACGACATAGCCGTGGGCAAGCTGCAGCTCGGTCCCGTTGCGAAGCGGGTCGAAACTGAAGATGACATGAATGGCCAGGTCCCTTGAAAAATGCGCGTGCAGCCAGCTCATGTTGGGCGCGCCGCGCTCGGGCCGCGGTCCCCAGCTATGGTCCATTGTAGACACGCAGTCGATCTCGTATTCCTCGCCACGAATGGCGACGCGGCCCTTTACCTCACCGCTCTGGTCGAAATGGCCGTTATAGGCTGTGCCCCAGGCGAAATCGCCGTTTTCCTCGATTTCGGCGATCGCCTTTGCCTTCATCGGATCCATGTCCGGATCCTGGATGTCGAAGGGATCCATGATGGCCCGGTAGGCGACATCGACAACGGTGCCTTGCCCGTCATCGTAGGAAATGTCCCAGTCCCTGTTCGGACGGACACACCTGACGGCCAGCGAGTTGTTGAGCTTGTAGTCGGCCAGGCTTGCGGGCATCGGCAGCGACGCCTGGAGGTCGACGAAATCGGCTTCCCATGGCGTGTTGGCCATATTGGAATTCATGCAGATCGTCGAGCTTACGATGCCGAGATTGGGGCGAAACAGGGCGTAGACACCAACATTGAGTTTCGCCCTGGCGTTGAAGAATCCGAAGTAATTGGTTTCCGCCCAGGTGGGCTCGTCCGGATCCGTGGCGTGGAAATGGACATCTTCGTCCTTGATCATCTGGCTGTTCCTCCCGACGACTATTCAGGCGCGCCGCTTCAGCTCCCACACTAACATTCCAGTTGGCGGCGGGCTGAGACCATTGCGCAGTGAGACAAAAATCCGACCGGATTTTTGTCCGGACCGGATAATGCGGCTCTCGGGCCGGCAATCTATCGTCAATCCGGAACAATGTCCCCGGCGCCTTGAATTCCGGGGTCGGGAGGAGATTTCGGTGAAACTCGGACGCGTCATCGGCACCGCCGTATCAACGATCAAGGTCCAGGGTCTGAACTCCCACAAGCTTCTGCTCGTCGCCGATTTCGATCCTTCAGCAGAGGCGAGCGAGAACCATCAACAGGCGGACCTTCTGATCGCTATCGATCTGGTCGGCGCCGGCGCCGACGAGGTTGTCCTTTTGACCACCGGCAGCGCGGCCCGATTGAACACCGGGTCGCCGGAAGCGCCCGTCGACACGGCGATCATCGCCATTCTCGACAACGTGCAGATCGACGGAACGACCGTCTACGAAAAACGCTGATGCCTGCGGCATCGGCTGATCCCGACAAACCACAATCACAAGGACAAAAAGATGGCTCAATCAACGTCTTCGGCGGCATCGGCTGCTCACGGTGCGCTCGGTCTGGTCGAAACCAAAGGGCTGGTCGGCGCGATAGAGGCCGCCGACGCCATGGTCAAGGCGGCCAATGTGCGCCTCATCGGGCGCGAACAGATCGGCGGCGGTCTGGTCACCGTGATGGTTCGCGGAGACGTCGGAGCGGTCAAGGCCGCAACGGACGCCGGTGCGGCGGCGGCGGGCAAGATCGGGGAGATCCTGTCGGTCCATGTCATTCCGCGACCGCATGAGGATGTCGAGGGCATTCTCGGCAAGCGCTGAGGCTCAACAAAAGCCAAGCCCGATAGCCACAAGCAGGACGGAAACAGCCCATGGAGCTGGATAGCGCATTCGACTCCGATCTGACGGCCCTCGCCGGCGTGCGACAAAAGGCACGCGACGCACGACGCGCCTTCGATCTCTTTGCCGATGCCGACCAGGCCCAGCTGGATGCGATCGTTCGGGCCATGGCCGCGGCGGGCACGAGCGCTGCCGAGGAAACGGCGCGCCTGGTGGTCGAAGAGACCGGTTACGGCGTCTATGAAGACAAGATCTACAAGAACCTCTACAACACCAAATTCGTTGCCGAAGCGATCCTGCCGATGCGCACCAAGGGCGTGCTGTGGGTGGACGAGCCCAACCGGATGACGGCACTCGGCTCGCCTGTCGGCGTGATCGCCGCAATCATTCCGGTCACCAACCCGTCATCGACCGTGTTCTTCAAATGCCTGGCGGCGGTCAAGTCGGGCAACGCGATCGTTTGCGCTCCGCATCCCCGGGCGGCGAAAAGCAGCGCCCGCGCCGTCGAGGTCATGGCCGACGCCGCCGTCAAGGCGGGCGCACCCCCCGGCCTGATTTCCTGTCTGACAGAGGTGTCGATCGAAGCAACCGGCGAACTGATGCGGCACCGGGACGTGTCGCTGATCATGGCCACCGGAGGTCCGGGTATGGTCCAGGCCGCCTATTCCAGCGGCAAACCGACCCTGGCCGTCGGCGCCGGCAACGTGCCGATCTACGTTCATCGCTCCGTGGCCGACGTCGGCGAAGCGGCAAAAATGGCGATCACGTCGAAGGCCTTCGACAACGGCACGGCCTGTGTTGCCGAGCAGTCCGTCGTCCTGGACGCTCCGATAGCCGACCAGGCACTGGCGGCGTTCAAGGCCAACGGCACCCACTTTCTCGATCCGGCAGACCAGCAGAAGCTGAACGGAGTGCTGTTCGGCGACAATGGCGGCCTCCGCCCTGACACGGTCGGACTGTCGGCCATGGATCTCGCCCGGCGCATAGGTCTCTCGCCACCGGAGGGAACGAAGGTGCTGGGCGCGGAACTAGGTGCGGTCGGGCCGGACGAGCCGTTGTCTGCCGAAATCCTCGGACCGGTGCTGTCTTTCTACCGGGCGAACGACGTTGCGGCGGGTTTCGAAAGATGCCGCGAAATTCTCGCTTTCGGCGGCGAAGGCCATACGCTCGGCCTGCATTGCAGCGATGACGCCGTCGTGGCCCGCTTTTCGGCGCTTCGCGCCGGACGGATCCTGATCAACACGCCGACCTTGTTCGGCGGCATGGGCTTCAGCTGCGCCACGGACCCGTCGTTCATGCTGGGCACCGGCACCTGGAGCGGATCGATCGTCTCCGACAACGTCACGCCGCTGCACCTGATCAACATCAAGCGCATAGCTCACGAAATTCGCCCATGGCGTTCGCTCTACGACTTGAGGGGGGCAACCGGCCATGCTCATGCGCAGGGATAGCATAGCGCTGGCCAGGGGGTACCTGCTCGAGGCGGCGGCGCGTTGGCGGAGCCCGAGGGAGGACTTCGAGCCACCCCTGTCGTTCGGCATCGACCTGGGAACCGCGACTGTTGTGCTGACCGCCATCGATGCCGCCCATCGCCCGGTCTACTGGGATTCGGTCGTGTGCGAAGCGGTGCGTGACGGCGTGGTGGTCAATTTCGCCGAGGCCGTCGACACCGTGCGGCACCTGAAACAGGTTGCGGAAGATGCACTCGGTGCCGGGATCGAGTCCGCCGGCACGGCATTTCCACCGAACGTTCCCGAGGCCGACGCGCGGGCCTGTCGTTTCGTCCTGGAGAAGGCGGAACTCGACTGCCGCGTCTTGCTCGACGAGGTGAGCGCGGCCCAGTCACTGTTGGCTGTGCAGGAAGGAGCACTCGTCGATGTTGGCGGCGGTTCCACCGGTGTGGGGATCGTCGAGGACGGGCGCATAACCTCTCTGGACGATCATCCGGGCGGCGGTCATCACCTCGATCTCATCCTTGCCGGCGCGCTGAAACTCTCGATCGAAGAGGCAGAGGCGCAAAAGCGCGCCGGTGCTCGCGACTTCCTGCCCATCTTGCGGCCAGGCATCGAGAGGATCGCCGACACGGTACGCCGGTTGATCGGCAACCGGCAGGTCGAAGCCGTTCACCTGGTCGGCGGCGCGGTGCGCGTCGGCGGCGCCCCCGAGATCATCGCCCGGTTCACTGGCATCCCGACAATTGCTTACCCCCATTGCGAACTGATCACGCCGTTCGGCATAGCCGCGAGTTGACGCCCATGGAATTCCAGCTTCGAACTTTCGCCTTCATCGACAGCATGCAGCCGCAGGCGGCAGCACATGTCGCGGCGACCTCGCCGGGCGACGTGCCGGTCGCCGGAATGTCGGAGCTGTTTATCGAGGTCGCGCCCGGCAACGAGATCTTCAGGGTTGCCGACATCGCCTTGAAAGCCGCCGACGTTCGCCCGGCACTGCAGATCATCGAACGCGAGTTCGGCCTGCTGGAGATCCATTCATCGACCCAGGCGGAGGTTCTGGCCGCGGCCGAAGCCGTGCTGGAGCATCTCGGCCTACAGGAGACGGACCGGGTGCGCCCGAAGGTGGCTTCCCAGCAGTTCATCACCAATGTGAACCCCTATCAGGCGCAGCTCATCAACAAATGGCGCAAGGGCAACATGCTGCTGCCGCGAGACAGCCTGTTCGTGCTCGAGGCCAGCCCCGCCGCCTATGTCAGCCTTGCTGCCAACGAGGCGGAAAAAGCGGCCAACATCAACATTGTCGAAGTCCGCGCCGTCGGACGTTTCGGCCGGCTCTTCGTTTCCGGCACCGAGTCGGAAGTGCAGTCGGCCGCCAAAGCGGCAACGGCCTCCCTGGAAGCCCTGGGAGGACGCGAATGAGCGTTGTCAGTGCCCAGGATATCGAGAATTCGGGCGATACCCTCGTCCTGTACAAGGGCGACATCCTGACACCGCTGGCGAGCGACCGCGCCAGGGAACTCGGCGTCAGTCTCGTTTGGCGAGCGCAACCTCCAGAGCCCCCAGCAGGTGCCGCGGTAGAAGCCGGTCTTTCATTGAACGCTGTCAGATCGGCTGTCGAAACCGCGGCGCCAACTCTGCTGGGCGCATTCCCCGGCAGCCTGTACCGGAGAGGCGCGCCGGTGCCGCGCACAATGACAGCGGTTTCGCCGCGTAGCATTGCGTCCGAGTCAACCAATCATGACCACGCCCATTCGAGGCCCAAGGTTGCGGTTGTCGGCGCCGGGCACGTCGGCGCCACGACGGCGCTGCGACTGTCCGAGACCTCGCTGTTTTCCGAAGCGACGCTGATCGATATCGTACCCGGTCTCGCTGAAGGGCTGGCACTCGATATGTGGCATGGCGCCGGTTTGCGCGGGTTTACCACCAGGATCAATGGAAGCACCGAGCTGTCGGCTCTGACTGGAGCCGATTATGTGGTGATGACGGCCGGCCGGCCGCGTCAACCCGGCATGAGCCGGACCGACCTGACCGGCGTCAATGCTGAAGTCGTCGGCTCGGTCGCACAAGGCATCCGCGCGCACGCCCCCGGCGCCGTCGTGGTGGTCGTCACCAATCCGCTGGAAGAAATGACGCATCTTATGACGCAGGTCACCGGCTTCGCACCGGAACGCGTCATCGGCATGGCCGGTGTCCTCGACACCGCTCGCTTCTGCTCGCTCGTCGCCCTGACCGGAATTGCCGAGCCCGGAGAAGTCAGCGCCCTGGCCCTGGGCAGCCACGGACCGGAAATGGTGATCCCGCTGAGCCAGGCAACCGCCAGGGGTCGCCCGCTGGAAAGCCTTTTGCAGGAAGATCAGGTGTCGGCACTCGTCGAGCGCGCCCGGGACTCCGGGGCGCAGATCGTCGGACTGCTGAAGAAAGGCAGCGCCTACTACTCGCCGGCTGAATCGGCCGCCTTCATGGTTACCGCAATGGCAACCGGCAACAGCGACATCATCGCGGCCTGCGTGCAATCCGGCGGTGCTTATGGACTGGCCGATACGCGCGTAGGATTGCCTGTCCGTCTGACGCCCAACGGCGTCGGTGATATCGTCGAACTCGACCTGCGTCCGGATGAACGGGCCGCGCTGGCAGAGGCAGCCCAAAGCATCGCCAAGCGCATTTCCGAGATGGACTGACTATGAGGGCGATCGTCTACGAAAGTCCCGGCGTCATCGCACTGCGCAACGTCCCGGAGCCGACGCTCCAACAGCCCGAAGATGCGCTGGTCAAGGTCAGTCTCGCCGGAATCTGCGGCACCGACCTGCACGCAATAGCCGGTCATTTCGACGGCATGCAAAGTGGCGCGGTGGTCGGCCACGAGTTCGTCGGAACCGTCGTCGAAACCGGCCCAGCAGTTCGTTCCCATTCCGTCGGCGACCTGGTCATGGCGTCCGACTTCACCTCCTGCGGCCACTGCCGATGGTGCGCCCGCAGCGATCACTGGCACTGCGAGCACCGCGCCTTCTTCGGAACGGGATCGTCGTTCGGCCAGCCGCTCGCCGGCGCGCAGGCAGAATTCGTGCGCGTTCCGCATGCCGACACCACGCTCGCCAGGGTGCCGCAATCCTGTTCGCCCGAGGCTGCAATCCTGATCGGCGACAACCTGGCGACGGGATGGGCCGCCATCGAAAGGGCGAATGTGCGTCCGGGAGATATCGTCGCCATTCTCGGGGGCGGCGCCGTGGGCCAGTTGGCCAGCCTTTGCGCGCAGTCCGTCGGCGCCGGAGCGGTCGTCGTGATCGAACCGAACACCACCCGTCGCGACTTCGCGCAGCGCAATGGCGCGCTGGCCGCGTCGCCGCAAGACTGCGCTCAGTTGATCGCCCGATTGACGGATGGAGACGGCGCCGATGCCGTGATCGAGGCCGTCGGATCCGCTAATGTGCTTTCCGCCGCTTTCGACCATGTGCGCAACCGGGGCACGATCCTGTCGGTTGGCGCCCATCCGGACGCAACCTGGCCCATGCCGCTGGCGGCAAGCTTCTCGAGGGAGATCACCCTGTCGTTTGCGATCGGGGATTCGATCCGGCTGCGACCGCAACTGCTCAGAATGGTGCAGACGGGCGTTCTCGATCCGACCGTTGTGGTCGAAAGCACCGTTGGTTTTGACGCGGTAAAGACGACCTACGAGGATCTCAAGGCGCAACGCATCATCAAAGCGGTGATCGATCCGGCGCTTTAGGGCCGCGTCGGCCCGCCGCACGCCTCCCCGAACGGGTGTGCTATGGTGCGGATTGAATTGCGCAAATCAGGCGACGGCCAATCCGTCGGGACAGCCGGTCATGAAAAGCCAGCGACACGAAATTCCGGTCAGAACTCACCAGCCGCCAGGCACTGAGAGCCCGGAGTTGCTCAATCTGATGACGGACCTGTCGAATGCTT
Organism: Rhizobiaceae bacterium; assembly: GCA_963921345.3. Taxonomy (GTDB): domain Bacteria; phylum Pseudomonadota; class Alphaproteobacteria; order Rhizobiales; family Rhizobiaceae; genus Hoeflea_A. The sequence continues at coordinate 34,944 of CAWUFE020000002.1, forward strand.
CGGAACAGGGAAAGCAGTTTCTGCTAGGGGTCGCCGAAGACCTGATCGGCGAGTTCATCGACGCCGCCGGCGTCCGAATTCTCAGCGGATCCGACGGAGACTGGCGCTTTTCCAACGAACCGGTGACGGCGGAACCGGCGGACCTCACGGCCATGGGCTTCTCCGCCGTTCCCGAACAATCGGTCGAGGTGAGTGCATCCGCGAGCCATGCCCTCGTTCCGGTCAACCCGCATCTCGCCCTGCTGATCGAACAGGCTCCCCGCAGGCCACTGGATCACACCGCCTGCAGGCTCGCAGCCAAAGCCCTGGACATGGCGCTGCGCCAGTTTTCCGATGACCGGCTGACGCATGTGCGCACGGAAGTGACCACCGCGCTCAAGAACGTCGCACATCTCATTCTGACTAGCCGCAACCTTCCGGAAATTTTCTACAACATCACCAAGGAAGGCAAAGAGCGGCTGGTATCCGACATTTGCGGTATCATGCTTATCGAAGGCGAGGCGCTGGTCATGCAGCGTTGCGTCGGCAACCACGTCTCGGAGACAGCCTCCCTGCGGATGCAGGCGGGCCAGGGTGTCGGCGGCCGTGTGCTCGCGACGCAAAAGCCCTGTGCGATAGAAAACTATACGGAAAGCGAGGTTATCAGCCGCGATTTCTTCGATCTTGCCCGGGCGGAAAAGGTCAAGTCCGCGCTCGCGGTTCCGCTTCTGTCGGAAAATCGGGTGATCGGCGTTCTTGAGGTCTGGCGCCGAAGGCCGTCGACATTCACCAACCAGAATATCGAGGAGTTGGCGATCCTTGCCGATCTAACGTCCCTTGCGATTGAGAACATGCGCCTTCTCAAATCTCAGGAGACTGCGGCAAAGGAACTCGAAAAGGCGCATTCCAAACTGCGCAACCGCTACGATACCATCCTCGCCGCCGCGGAGTTTCAGGAGGATCTCCTGGCGCGGGTGCTCAAGGGAAGCAGCTTGGCCGAAATCATCGAAAAGGCCAGCGGTCATCTCGCGGCAACGGTGCTGTTCATCGACGACGACCTCGGCAGCGAGGTTTGTCATCCGGCGGAGGGGCTCCCTTCGGGCACGATGCAGGTCATCCGAACGGAAATACTCAAGCACCCGGCGACGGAATCGCGGCCGGTCGATGTGGCTTGCGACGGCCTCAGCGTGATCTTTCAGCGTGTCTCGGCGGAGTCGAGCCACATCGGCTGGATCGTCGTGGTCGATCCGACCGCCTTCGAAATCGAACGGGTACGGCTTGCAATCTCCGGCATATCGATCTCGGTCGCCCTGCTTCTGCTGAAGGAACGTGCAGCTGCCGAAGCGCTGTCCGACAGGATTTCATCGCTGCTGTGGGATTTGCTCGAGTCTCCGGACTCCCTTCGTAAACTGGCCATCAATCGTCTGAGCGAACTGCAGATCGATCTGGCGGGACAAATACGGGTACTGCTGTGCCGTACGGAAGCCGCGAACGGGTCCACAAAGGCGGAACGCCTGACTCACGAGGAAATCGAGATACGAAGAAACGCTATCGTTCACGCACCCGAGCGCGTGCCCAACGCCAAGCGATACATCCGGTTGGCTGCCTTTCGAGACGATGAGTTGTATGTCGTGGCGATAGCCGACAGCGCCGCGGAAATCGCCGAGCTTGCCGATTCGCTGATTGCCGAGATCAAGCGCGCCAGTCCGCTGACTTGTGTGAGCGTCGGCGTAAGCAAACCCGTGCATGATCCCATGGATCTGCCCGCGGCACTGGGCAGCGCACGGGTCGCGCGCCGCGTCGCCTCCGCGACCAAATCTTCGCGAGCCATCTCATCGGAATCGCTCTCGGTCGCCGGATTGCTCGTCAACATGCAGGACAAGGCCGATTTCAGGGAATTCGTGAACCGGGCACTGGGTGACCTGGTGGAGAAAAACACCAAAAACGACGTGCTGATCGGCACGCTTCGGCAGTATTTCCAGTCCAACTGCTCACAAAGCGCAACCGCCTCCGAACTGAACGTTCATCAGAAAACGATCGCCTACCGGCTGGAGCAGATTGAAGCCAAAACCGGCCTCAGCACGTCGGATATCGAGGAAAGAACCCTTCTCTACTTGTCGATCAAACTGCACGAGCTGTTTTTCTAGCCCTCTGAGTCCCCGTTACGATCACGCAACTGTGCACCGGCGTTTGTTGAACCGATCGCGAGGCCGGCCCAAAGATGTCGTGGCCCACTGGGATCCGAGCCGTGTTGCGAACAACCATCACCCTTGCCCTTTTCTTTCTGCCGGCGATTGCCGCCGCCCAGGATCGGTCGGGCCGCGACACGGCGTCGGACTGGGTCGTTCGCCACTACAAGCCGTTCGGGCTGTGGGACAGCATCTGCGACGAGCGCATGGAACGAGGCGTACTGAAGCAGCGCTGCTACCTGCGTTATGTCGACGTCTATTCGCCGCGCCCCGACTTCCTGGCCACCTTCGCTTTCATCCACCCGCAGGACGGCGCCACGATCGTCGAGTTCGGCTTCGAGCGCGGCACCCGCTTCGAGGCCGGAGGTTTTCACATCGAACGCGAGGGCGCCACGGCCTGGACACTGGGTGATCGCTGTCTGCAATCCCCGAAATGCGAGCTCGCGAAGGAAGAGGCTGCCAACCTGCTCAGCGCATTTTCAAAGGGCGGCGTCCTCGTTCAGCAATCCAGCGATCGCCGTGGTACGGATTGGCAGCTGGAGTGGGATTTGGCGCGGTTTGGCGAGGCGTTGGCCGACTACCGCCAGGCGTCGGCGGAACGATCGCTGCTCAAATAGAGCCGTCCAGCCACCGGCCAAGCAAGGCATTGGTGGCGTCGGGCTGTTCCAGGGTCGGCATGTGCCCTGCCCCCTCGATCACCTCAAGCCGGGAACCGGGAATGAGGGCTTGGATCGTCTCATGCCGATCCAGCGGACACAGCGTGTCCTCCGCCCCGCACATCACCAGCGTCGGAACTGCGATCGACCGAAGCTGCTCCCGCTGGTCTGGCCGCGCCTTCAAAGCCGCTGACTGTCGCAGGAACACGTCGGGCCCCAGAGACAGCGCCATATCCATGCACAGATCGAGAATACGCCCGCGGTCCGGCCCGTCGGCGAGATAGTTGGGTTTCATCTCGTCGCGCATGACGGCGACCAGTTCGCCGCCTTCCACCAGCGCCATCTGCCGGTCGCGGTTGTCCCGCACCTCGGGGAGATCGGCCCGCGCATTGGTGTCCATCAGCGCCAGCCGCTCGACCCTGTCCGGCGCCTGCGCCATGATCCGCATGGCCACGATGCCGCCCATGGACAGGCCCGCCAGCGCGAAGCAGGGCGGTGCGTTCGCCAGCACCTCGGCAGCAAGCCTCTCCAGGCTGTCCTGCCCGGCTATGGAGGCGAGATGCAGCGGGCGGTGACACGAAAACGCTTCGATTTGCGGACCGAATAGCCGGGCATCGCACATCATGCCCGGGATCAGCACCAGCGGGGTCATAGCCGTCCGCTGGCCAGCGCCGCTCCGTCAGCCAGGGACTTGATCTTGGCAAAGGCAATATCCGGATCGACCGCGCCAAAGCCGGCAAAAGTCCCGAAGCCGCAGTCGGAGCCCGCCATGAGCCGGTCGGCGCCGACGATGCCGGCAAAGCGTTCCAGACGCTGGGCGACCAGTTCCGGGTGCTCGACGAAGTTGGTGGTCGTGTCGACGACACCAGGAACCAGGATCTTGTCGTCGGGGATTTCGGCCTTGCGATCGCGGAACACCGTCCATTCATGGGCATGGCGCGGGTTGGAGGTTTCGAACAGCACGTAGCGCGCCTTCGCGCCCATCAGCGTCGAGAATACCGTATCCATGTCGATGTCGCAGACGTGCGGGCCCTCGTAATTGCCCCAGCAGATATGCACCCGGATCTGTTCCGCCGGCACGTTCTGTAACGCGTAGTTCAGCGCTTCGACATGCATCGCCGCGACCTTGAGAAACTCGTCGTCCGAGAGATCCGTAAACAGCATGTGGCGCGACAGCGCCAGATCCGGACAATCGAGCTGCAGATCGAGACCCGCCGCGGTGATCGTCTCGTATTCCTCCTTCATGGCATCGGCCAGAGCCGACAGATAGGCTTCACGGCTCGGGTAGTGATCGTTGGGCAAGAACAGCGAAATGACCCCCGGCGACGCGGCGTTCATGAAACCGCCCGACGCGCCATGCTCAGCCATCGCCGCCTTGAGATTGGCGATGTCCTTGTTGAGATCCGCATGATCCTTGGCCCGCACCTCGCCGGTGCACATGGGGCGCGCATAGTCCGGCGTGCCGCCGCTGTCCGCCAGCCGTTTAAGAAACCCCGGAAACGCCTTCAAATCGGCCGGCGCGTTGCGCGGGCTGTCGCCGGAAAAGCCGGTGTAGCGGTCCTTGACATAGGTTGCGTAGGAGATCTTCGAGGTCTCGCCATCGCTGACTTTGTCGACGCCGGCTTCGACCTGCCGACGCACGGTTTCGGAGACGTTGCGCGTCATGCAGGCGTCGAACGCTGCCTCGTCATAGGCCTCTCCGCGTTCGCGGGCGAAGATGAAATCGACCACTTCCTGGGTGCGCGGCAGCGAGCCGACATGGGTTACCTTGATGCGTGACACGTTGTCCTCCGGATCGCTCTTCGTATTGTGTGGCTCATGCTCAGCCGGTCTTCAGGATGATCTGCTTCCAGATCGCCGTCTCGTCGAACAGCACATATTCGCGGCGCAAGCCCCAGGGCCCGAATTCGGCATGGCAGGCACCCATGACGTAAACTTCGGCGCCGGTTGGCGTGCCGAAGCTGCCCCAGCCGTCGTGTCGTCCATGCAGCGACCAGCGCAACGCCGCCCGCGGCGGCATCAGCGGATCGTCGCGGCCGATCTGGTGGTCGATCTTGAATTCGGCGCTCGGGAAACTGGCGCGCAGGCCCATCCAGAAATGGTCTGCGGCGGAATAGGAATGCCCGGTCCTGCCGCCGGGATGCTCGAGCAAGCAGGCGCGATCATACTCTCGCGTGATCACCGCCATGTCGGCGTTCATGATGCTGGTCAGGATGTCGGCGTAGCGGTCGCCCCATTCATTGTCGTTGCCCTTGCCGCGATAGGCGCCCTGCCGGTCGATGTCCGGGGTGAACGGCGTGACACAATTGTCAGGCCCGCCCTCGCGCGCAATCAGATCACGAGCGTATTCCTGCGGTTCGATGCCCATCTGCCGTACCACGGCCCCCTGGTCGCGGATCAGCCATTCGTCGTTGACCTGGTTGTTGATGGCGTGGCAGTCGGCAATGATGCGGTAGACAAACTTGGTGCCGGTCGCCTTTCCGTAAATTCCATCGCCCAGATGGGTCGCCGTCGACAACAGCCGGTGCGACGACAGCATGCCCTCCTCCGGCGTACCCGACCAGATAACGTCCTCGCCGAGCAGCGTGCGGTCGGGAAACTCGGCGATCGTCGCCATGGTGGCGGCAATAACATCCTTGTTTCCGAGCACCAGGGATGGCGGCGAGCGGACGATGATGTCCGGGGCGTAGTACTTGTTGAGGGTCGCGATGCCGCGATCCTCCCAGATTTCCTTGGTGATACCCAAAATGTAATCGGGAAAATCCTTGAACTTGGTATCAAAGCCCCTCATTCGTTCCATCCTTCGGGTTTGCGGGCTGAACTGCGGACGATCAGCGGGGCGTCGACGGCAACTTGCCGTGGCGCCGTGCCGGCATCCTCGATATGGGCCAACAGCACATTGATCGTTTCTTCGACCATGATGTTGGAACGCTGTCGTATGGTGGTCAGGTCGTAGGACGGCCATGCGGCGATCGGCACGTCGTCATAGCCGACGATCGACACATCGTCGGGAACGCGCAATCCGAATTCCGTCCGCGCCACATCCATGACGGCAAACGCCATGTGGTCGTTGGCAACAAAGACGGCGTCGGGCTTTTCCTCCTTGGAAAACATGTTGCGCGCCGCCTGCATTGAGCTGTCGAAATGAAAATCGCCCACGGTGCGGTCGAAAAGGGTCTGGCCGCCAGCCTGCAGGCCCTCGACAAAGCCGCGTTCGCGGTCGCGCTGCGTCGAGGCTCCCTCCCAACCGGCGATATGGGCGATGCGGGTGTGTCCGCCGGCGAGCAGGAATTCTGCCATCCTGCGGCCGCCCGCGGCATTGTCGGAGGTCACCGCCGACAGCCGGTCGTCGTCCTGGCTGCGGTTGAACAACACGACGGGAATGCCGGCCGCTTCGCAGCGCTCGGCCAGTTCCGACGACAGGGCCACGGATGCCACCACCAGCCCGTCGACCTGATAGTCGATGATCTCGTCGACGACGCTGTCTATGTTGCCGGCCGTCTGCGAGGCCATGAAGATGAGCACATGGTAGCCCTCCCGCTGCAAGGCATTGGAGAGCTTTTCAACGGCATCGGGGTAGAACTGGTTCTCGAAATAGGCGACCACCACGCCGATGATGCGGCTGCGCCCGGTGATCAGGGAACGCGCAAGTACGTTCGGCCGGTAGCCCATTTCATCGGCGACTTTGCGAACCTTTTCAGCGGTTTTCCGGGAGACGCTCGCACCGGGTGTGAACACGCGCGACACCGCCGACTGGCTGACGCCGGCCCGTTCCGCCACCTGGGTCGCCGTGACCTTCTCGCCCGCCATCAGCCCGCCGTCCATCCACCGTCGATCAGCAGGGCGGTTCCGGTGACCAGCGCCGAAGCGTCGGACGCCAGATACACCACTGCCCCCATGATATCCTCGACTTCACCGACCCGCCGCAGCTTGATCTTTTCCTCGATCCAGCGGACACGCTCCGGATTGTCGAAGGTCGGCGCGGTCAACGGCGTGCGGATGAAGGTGGGGCAGATCGTGTTCACCCGGATGCCATGCGGTCCGAATTCGATGGCCATCGACTTGGTGAACCCTTCGACGGCGTGCTTGGATGCGCTGTAGACCGCCCGGTCGACGCCTCCGACATGCCCCATCTGTGAAGAGATGTTGATCAGCGATCCCGGGCGGCCTGCGGCAACCAGTCCCTTCGCCACCGACTGGGCCAGGAAATAGGCGCCCTTCAGATTGACGTCCATGACGGACTCGAAATCGGCGACCGTGGTTTCGAGCGCCGGAGCGTGACGCGCCAACCCGGCGCTGTTGACCAGAATGTCGAAGGGGCCGTTCGCATCGACCGCCGACGCCACGGCTTCGATATCGCCGACATCCAACGGCAGCGCTTTCGCCTTCCAGCCCTGCCCCCGGAAAAGCTCCACGCACTCGTCGACCCGCTCTGCATTACGGGCGGCGACAAACACCTCGGCTCCGGCTTCGGCAAGCGCCACGGCACAACCTTCTCCGATGCCGGACGTGGCGCCGGTGACCAGAGCGCGTTTGCCCTCGAGACGGAAAGACGGAGTGTGGGGAAGCGTTTTCATCAGGCTTCAATCCTTGCTAGCGATCGTGCCTTGTTGAACTCGCGAAGGCGCGCGAACACGTCAACTCCGATCTGGTTGTAGACGTCGAGAATGTCGACCAGCACCCAGTTTTCGCGGATCAGCCCGTTCTCGCAGCGCCAGAAATCGAGGCTGCGCATGGTGACCTTCTGGCCCGCCGGCGCGATGCCCAGCCAGCCAGTGTCGCTGATGGTCATATGCATGCCCGGCCAGGCGGTGAAGCCGACATAGTCGCCGTCGCCGAAAAGGTTGCCCTGGCCGAGCGAACCCACCCGGTCCGGCATGGCGTTGAGAAACGGGATCTGGTGCCAGTTGCGAAATCCGGCGATGCCGCGTCCGGTGCCGATGCCGGAAGGGCCGTACCAGCTGAAGCGCGGGTGCCAGTAGTCGCCGAGCCGCATCGCCTCGACGCCGCCCTCGGCAAAATTGCCGAGCCCTGTCAGCATGTCCGATACCAGTTGCACGCTTGCCGCCGACCGCTGTTCGTCGCGCGGCGAGGCGACGATCCCGTCCTGCGTCGCCGGCCCCGGCACGTGCCATTCGCGTCCGAGGCTCGGCGCCATCGGCCAGGCACCGGCCTGCATCATGACTTCCGGAATATCCCAAAGCGCCTGCATTTCGACAATGCGGCCCTCTTCCACCCGGAAGAACTCGTGAAAGCGCATGGCGACCTGATGCCCGGTCGGCGGAATGTCCAGCCACGGGCCGATGAATGTCCCGGTGTAGTATCCGCCGCAGCCGACCCAGTTGGAGCCATGCGGCGTGTCACCGGCCATGACGATCGTGTCGCGGCGCTCAAGGTCGGGGATCGCATGCTTCAACGGAGAGAAGACGTTGCCGTAAAGCTCCGCGGCCCCACCGACATTTTCGAAGGGGAAGGCGAGGTAGACCTGTGCATCGGGATGAAACGCCTGAAGAAGAGCGGCTTTCACACGCTCTTCTTCGTAGTCGTAAAGCGCCTGGCGGATCGGATTGACCAGCGCCTTGTTGGCTGAGTGAATGTCACCCGTCATTCAGCAGCCTCTCCGTAGGGAACGTTGCGGCCTCCATATCGGCGCACCCGCAAATTAGCCTGCTCGGCGTGGCCGACAAAGCCTTCCAGCATGCACAACCGCGAGCAGTATTCGCCGATTTTCGCCGCCGCCTCGTCGGTCGTCACCTTCTGATAGCTGTGGGTCTTGAGGTATTTGCCGACCCAGAGGCCGCCGGTGTATCGGCCCGCTTTCTTGGTCGGAAGCGTGTGGTTGGTGCCGATCACCTTGTCGCCATTGGCCACATTGGTGCGGGTGCCGAGGAACAGCGCCCCGTAGCAGGTCATATTGTCGAGGAACCAGTCGTCCCGGTCGGTCATCACCTGGACATGCTCCGACGCGATGTCGTCGGCCACCTCGAGCATCTCTTCATAGGTGTCGCAGACGATCACCTCGCCATAGTCGCGCCAGCTGGCGGAGGCCGTCTCGGCCGTCGGGAGAATTGCCAGCAACCGGTCGATTTCGGCGAGCGTCTCCTCCGCGAGCCGGCGCGAATTGGTGACCAGAACGGCTGGCGAATTGTAGCCGTGCTCGGCCTGGCCCAGCAGGTCGGTCGCACACATTTCGGCGTCGACCGTGTCGTCGGCGATCACCATGGTCTCGGTCGGCCCGGCGAACAGGTCGATGCCGACCCGGCCGAACAACTGGCGTTTGGCTTCCGCGACGAAGGCGTTGCCGGGACCGACCAGCATGTGAACGGGATCGATCGTTTCCGTGCCGATCGCCATGGCGCCGACGGCCTGGATGCCGCCAAGCACGAAGATCTCGTGGGCGCCGCCGAGCTTCATGGCGGCGATCACCGCCGGGTTCGGCTCTCCCTTGAAGGGCGGTGTCGCGGCGACGATGCGCGGAACGCCGGCGACCGAAGCCGTCGCAACGGACATGTGCGCCGAGGCGACCATCGGAAACTTGCCGCCAGGCACATAGCAGCCGACCGACTGCACCGGAATGTTCTTGTGGCCGAGAATGACGCCCGGCATCGTCTCGACCTCGATGTCGAGCATGGAATCGCGCTGGGCCTGGGCGAAATTGCGCACCTGCTCCTGGGCGAATTTGATGTCTTCCATGTCGCGCGCCGACACCTTCGCCATCAGCGCCTCGATCTCGCTTTCGCTCAGCCGGAAGGAGGCCGGCCGGTAGTTGTCGAACTTTTCCGACAGGTCGCGCACCGCCGCGTCGCCGCGCGCCTCGATATCCGCCAGAGTCGTTTCGACGATGCCGCGTACCTTGGCATCGTCTTGCGAACGCTCCGCATCGGGCTTTCCCCGTTTGAGATAATTGATCGCCATACTACGTTCCTTTACTGCCGCTGCGGAGGTTGCCTGTCGCCCCGATCGAAAGCCTCCCATCCCTCGCCGTCGAAAACATCGACGCCGAGCTGCGAGAGCACGTGCGGGAAATCCACCATCACCCAATTGTCGACGATCTTGCCGTCGACCACTTTCCAGAAATCCATGTAGCGGATCTCGACCCGCTTGCCGGTCGGCTCGACGCCCATGAACGTGCCCGAATGGGTCGCCTCCTGGCGGCCGAAGGCGGCCGCCCACTCGCCCATGTAGAGCCGCGCCTCGTCGACGCAGCTCTTGTCGGAGAAGGCCGCCTGGAAGGGCCGCTGCCAGTTGTCCTGGAACGCCCTGAGGCCTTCCTTGCTGCCGCAGCCGAAATTGCCCATCCAGCGAAAGTCTTTTGCGAAGAACTCGCCGATATCGTCGATGCGGTGGTCGTTGAGACCGTCCACCATGGTTTCGATGACCGTCCTGGTGTCATCGGTTTTGGACATGTCGGTATCCCGCGACAAGACTGCCTGCTCCGGACGCGACCCCTTCATTGGACCTCCTGATGTGTGCGTGTGGTTGGAATTTGCATCTAAGACCGCCCTACCCTTTGACGGCGCCGGCGGTCAGGCCGCTGACGATCTGGCGCTGGAAGATCATGACCAGCAGGAACAGAGGTGCGGTGATCGACACGGCGGCCGCCACGGCCTCCACCTGGTCGGTGGTGGTGGTCTCGCGGTTGAAGTAGCCGGCGATCGCCGGGACCATGGTCTGGTTCTGCGCGTCGAGCAGCAGCGACGTGACCAGGTAATCGTTGTAGCCCAGCAGGAAGCTGAACAGGCCGGTGGTGATCACACCCGGCCACATGACTGGCATGATGACCCAGCGAAACGCCTGGAAATGGGTGCAGCCGTCGACTCGCGCCGCCTCGTCCAGTTCGGTCGGGATGTTCTGGAAGAACGAGCGCAGCATCCAGATTGTGAAGGGCTGGTTGATCGCCACCAGCACGGCAATCACCGCGAAGGGCTTGCCGTAGAGCGTCGGCGCCGCATCACCGAGGATCGGTCGCAGGAACTCCGCCGAGTTGATGAACCAGGGCAGATAGCCGGCCACCAGCACGGAATGCGGAAGCGCCCGGAAGACAAGCGCGATGATCAGGATCCAGAAGGCCAGGCTCGACCCGGAGCGCGCCAGACCGTATCCGGCCAACGTCCCCACCGTCAGCGACACGGTGACGACACCGGTGGTAACGATCAGCGAGTTGATGAAATTGCGATAGAACTCGTTGTCCCACCAGACGGCGGAATAGTGCTCGGTCGTCAGGCCGATGATCGGATTGCCGAGCGGCCCGAGCACCGAATTGATTCCGCCCATGATAGGCGGAAGCGCACCGAACAGGATCAGGCAGAAGGCAACACCCAGAGCCAGCGAGCCGACGATCCATCCGAACCATACCTGGCCGTAGGGCGAATACTGACGCACCATGTCCGGCAGCCATTTGATGGCGAGCTGCGCGGTCATGATCAGCAAAGCGATACCGGCGAGGATATCCGGGATCGACAGCCCCTTGTCCGCGGCCCGGGTCGTCGGGCCGAAGATGACGTTCAGCGGGTTCGACGAAAAGGCGTCGATCGGCTCCTTGAAGCTCATCACCGCGACCCAGAAGATCGGAAATGCGGCAAGGATGCACCAGAAGGTCAGGAAGCCAGCGGTGCTCAGTTGCAGGGCGGTCGACTGGCGGAAAGCGCGTGGCGTGCTCATCGGGCAGCTCCCTTGTGATCCCGCCAGGTACGCACCAGCAGCGGATAGAGGATGATGACGATGCCGACCATGGTCAGCATGGCGCTGGCGGAGGCCCGCGAGATGGACCGGTTGCCGCTGTCGTCAGGCTGCAGGAAGTCGTAGGTCAGCCATTGCAGCGAAATCACATGGGCTTCGCTGCGGAAACCGATCACCTCTTCGAACACCCGGTAAGCATCCATCAGATGGATTAGCGCCAGGAAGATGATCAGCGGCATCAGGTGCGGGATGACCACGTAGCGCAGCCGTTCCCAGCGGCTCGCGCCGTCGATGATTGCGCTCTCGAGCGTATCCTGGTTGACCGTCTGCAGTCCGGCGTAAAGCACGACGAAGGCGAAAGGCGCGACATGCCAGACCCGGTAGAAGATCATCAGCAATTCGATGGTCCAGCCCTGGGCGAACATGGCGATGTCATGCTGCAGCCACGATTCGAGGAACGCGGTCAGGATGCCGTCGCCGACGAACAGCCAGCGGATCGACAGGGCGCCTATCACAGGCGTGATGATGAAGGGCAGCAGCGAAACAAAAATGATCGGGCCGCGGATGGCGCGGGTCGCGTTGTTGACCGCGACCGCCAGCACCAGGCCGACGCCGATGACCAGAGGCAGGGTGATCAGCGTGAATGTCAGGGTGAAACGCAGAGCCTTCCAGAAATCGATGGACAACAGGCCCGAGAGGCTGCCGCGTGAGATGGCATCCCATGCCCTTTGTGGTTCGAGCACATTGAAGTAGCTCTCCCAGCCGACATACTTTGTCTGGGTAATGATCTTGCCGTCCTCGCCGAGGATCGGACGGGTCTTCAACTCCGTCGTACAGGTCTGCTTGAGGAACCCGGCCGTGCAGTTTTCGACTTCGACGGTCTCGAACTGCGGCTGCGTCAGATAAAAAGACTGCGAGAAGACGCTTACCAGCGGCGCCGCGATGAACAGGAACATCATGAAGATCGATGGTCCCACAAAGGCGGCGAATGTCTTGAAATTCATCGGCCCGTCCTCCCGATTGACGATCGTGCGGGAGGGCCAAGGCCCTCCCGCCTGTCTTTGCCTATTTGATCAGGCCGGCTTCCCTGGCCGATTTCAGATACTCCGCTTCGACGGCCGCCAGGGCTTCTTCGGCCGTGGCTTCGCCGGTGAAGAAGGCCGGCAGCCCGTTGCCGAGCGCGGTGTGCATCATGCCCATCTGCGAGGTCGAGGGATAAGGCTTGGGTGCGGGTTCGGCGGTGGCGGTCGCAATGGCGCCATTGGCCAGACGGCTCGGCTCATAGCCGGCCACCAGCCAGATCGCCTGGTCGGAAGCACCGGAAACCATGTCCTTGTCCAAGCCTTCCATGGCGACCCGGAATGCGGCTTCGGCCTGTTCGTCGGACTGGTTCTTGGCCAGGACGATACCGTCCCACCACAGCGTGGTGGCCGGCGGTCCGCCATCCATGGCGGTCGGCGCGGCGGCGGTTTCGACCAGACCGACGACCTGCGATTCCTTGTCGTCGTCCATGGCGCCGGCGCGCGAGGCCCACAGGTTCGCCATGGCGATTTTGCCCTGCTGGAACTGCTGCTGGACATAGGTGGAATCGGAGACGAGATATTCCGGGTCCATGTAGGCGGTCAGCTTCTTCATCGTTTCGAGCGCCTTCACGCCGGCCTCGGAATTGATCGCCGGGGTGCTGTCGTCATTGATGAACGTGCCGCCGTAACCCAGGAACATGTTGTTGAAATCCTGGGCCAGGTTCCAGCCGGTCTTCATGGTGCCGCCGAGCGGATAGTCGACAACGCCGGCTTCCTTGATCTTTTCGGCAGCCGCCAGTACTTCGTCCCAGGTGCTGGGAACATCGATGCCGAGATTCTCCAGAATATCCTTGCGATACATCAGGTGCTGCGTGTTCACCATCATGGCAATGGCCATGATATTGCCGTCGATGGCGATCAGTTGGTTGGGCGTCAGGTTCTGGCCGTACTTCTCGACCAGGTCGTCGAGCGGCCGGATGGTCCCCTCGTTCAGCAGCGGCGTAATCGTGCCGTTGGAAACGCCGCCGATCTGGTAGAGAGACGGGTTGGCCGAAAAGGCAGCCGGCTGCTTGGTGCGGAACTCCTGGTCGAGTTCGGCATCGAAATTGCCGCATTCGGCCATCGCCGTGGTCACCGATTTCCAGGCCTCGAAGCCCGCCGAAAGCGACTTGACGGGCACCGTGTTTTCGAATGCACAGTCGGCCCAGGCCGCTGTGGACAGGAGCGTTATCGCACCCGCTAATGCCAGTTTCTTCAGTATCATCGTGTTCTCCCGGTTGAGTATGTGCTGCGCCTTCGAATCGCGCAGCTTCTTGATGGCCCGGTGACGGCTCATCCGGACCGCTACGCGGGCCTAACCCGCAATGCGATTGCCGGTCTGGCTGTCGAACAGGTGACAGATACCGGCCGGCACGGAGATCGAAACGGAATCGTCGATCTCGGCGCGGAATTCCTTGCTGGCCTTCACCGAGACCAGGGCCCCGCCCACGCGCTGGGTGATCATCGTCGCGTCACCCAGGAGTTCCATGGTGTATACCGGAGCATTGATTTCGGCCGCGCTGTCGGAGACCGACGCGTCCTCGGCGCGAAAACCGAGCGTCACCGGTCCGTTCGGACCCTGCAGACCCGAGACCTTCATTCCGTCGGCTTCGAACACGCCGTCCTGCAGCGTACCCTCGACCAGGTTCATGGCCGGCGAACCGATGAAGCCGGCGACGAACGTGTTGGCCGGCCGGTCGTAGATCTCCGTCGGCGAACCGACCTGCTGGACCACGCCCTTGTTCATCACCACCACCCGGTCGGCGAGCGTCATGGCCTCGATCTGATCGTGGGTCACGTAGATCGTCGTGACCTTGAGTTCGTGGCTGAGCTTCTTGATCTGAGCCCGCGTCGATACCCGCAGCTTGGCATCCAGGTTCGACAGCGGTTCGTCCATCAGAAAGACGTTGGGCTCGCGAACGATGGCCCGCGCCAAGGCGACGCGCTGGCGTTGACCGCCCGACAACTCGGCCGGCTTGCGGTGGAGGAATTCCGTCAGCTCGACCATCCTGGCGGCCCGCATCACCCGCTCGTCATGGGTCGCCGGATCGATCTTGCGGACCTTCAGCGGGAAGCGGATGTTCTCGTAGACGTTCATGTTGGGATAGAGGCCATAGGACTGGAACACCATGGCGACATCGCGGTCCTTGGGGTCGAGATCGTTGACCACCTTGCCGTCGACGACGATCTCCCCTTCCGTCGCATCCTCGAGGCCTGCAACCATGCGCATGGTCGTCGTCTTGCCGCAGCCCGACGGCCCAAGAAGCACCAGGAACTCCTGGTCGGCAATCGTCAGATCGAAATTGTCGACTCCGACAAAGCTACCCCAGCGCTTGGAAATGTTGCGCAGTTGAATTTCGGCCATCCCGTCCTCCCGCAAACCTAATTTTGCATAGGTATGCAATTAGGCTAGACTCAGAACCGCGACTTTGGCAAGGTTTTTTTGCATTCGTATGCAAAACAATAGGAACATCCATGTCAGAAGATTTTCGCGCAATTGTGCGCGACCACCTCAACCATTTGATTTCTTGCCCGGAATCGGAACTCGATCGGCATGCCGCCTACTGCCTGACCGACGACACGTCCTGGGACGTTTCCTCGCCGGTCGGCCGGCTGATTGGTCCAGATGCGGTCCTGGAAGGCCTGATCCGTCCGATACGGCGATCGTTGTCGGCTGCCCGCCGCCGCGATGAAATCTTCATCGGCGGCGACAACCGCCGCGAGACCGGTGGGCGCTGGATCGCCGCGGTGACGCATTATGTCGGCAATTTCGACGCGCCGCTGTTCGGGATCCGCCACAGCGACCATCTGGCGTTCCTGCGTTCTGGCGAATTCTACCGGATCGAGAACGGCCGAATTGCCGAGGCGAAACTGATTGTCGATTTCATCGATCTGATGCGCCAGACCGGGCGCTATCCCCTGCCCCAACTGCTCGGCACGGAGATGCTGTTTCCCGGCCCGGCGACCCATGACGGCGTCCTGCCCGAGGGCGCGGATCGCAGCGAGGCAACGCTGGATGTCGTCGAGGGCATGTTGCGCGACCTGCACGACTTCGATCCCGTCACCTTCACCTCCCGCGACCAGACCGGCGCCAACGGCTACTGGCACGAGGACATGCTTTGGTACGGGCCGGCGGGCATCGGCTCCAACTATCGCTGGGACGGGTTCGTCAAGGACCATCGCGAGTCCTTCCTGCGTGCCTTCCCCGACCGCAAGGGCGGCAACCACTATTGCCGCATCGGCGACGGCGACTACGCCGCCGTATCCGGCTGGCCGTCGATGACGATGACCCATCGCGGCGATTATCTCGGAGTTCCGGCGACAGACAGATCGCTGACGCTGCGAGTGATGGATTTCTACCGCTGCGCCGGCGGCAAGATCATGGAGAACTGGGTGCTGCTCGACTATCTCGACCTGTTCGACCAGCTGGGCATCGACCTCATCGCCAGGTCCAAAGGCATGGCCGCCACATGAGGATCGACGCGCATCACCATCTCTGGGATCTCGAGGCCGTCCACTATCCGTGGCTGATGGCGAAGGGCGAGGTCCGGTTCTTCGGCGACCCGGCATCCATCCAACGCGACTATCTGCTCGACGAATTCCGCGACGACGCCGGACGCCACGACATCTCAGGATCGGTGCATATCCAGGTGGGCGCCGCCGACGGACTGACAGAAGCGCGCTGGATCCAGTCGGTCGCGGACGCCAACGCCGACTGGCCATTGGTGCAAGTCGTGCATTGCGATCTGACGGCGGACGATCTCGATGCGCATCTGGACGACTTTGCCGCGCTGCCGACGGTGCGTGGCGTCAGGCAGATTGTCGGCCGGGCGCCCGGAGAGGACGCCAAGACCGGCAGCAATGCCCTGCTTGGCGATCCGGCCTTCGCAGCGGGTCTCGAGAAGGCCGCCGCTCGCGGCTTCACGTTCGATCTCCAGCTTTTGCCGGAATTGATGGCGGACGCAGCCGGGGTCTTCGCCGCGGTACCGGGTGTTTCGGTGGCTTTGTGCCACGCCGGATCACCCCATGACCGATCGGCCGAAGGACTCGCGGACTGGGCCCGGTCGCTCAGACATCTTTCGGCGTTGCCTCAGATTTCGTGCAAGCTCTCAGGCCTCGGTATGTTCGAACATGACTGGACCCGGCCGACTATCCGGCCGATCGTCGAGACCTGCCTCGAGCAATTCGGCCCGGAACGCTGCATGTTCGGCTCCAACTTTCCCGTCGACAGCCTGAGTTCGCGCTATGCCGATATCGTCGAAGCCTATGAGGATCTGGTGCCGGACGCCGCCAAACCGGATGTGTTGGGAAAAACGGCAAAGCGTTTCTACCGGTTCTAAGGACCAATCGCTCCTTAGAATTGTTACAAACTTTAGCCGTGATCTAGCATTCATTGTCAACAAATAGCGAACAATCTATCTCTCATCAGCGGTCTTAAAGGGCGCTCATACGACTCCATATTAGGGCCGTCATGCAGCCTGGCGGCTGCCTGAGCAGGGTATCAAACCACCAGAGGAGTCCTCCATGAAGCGCGCAGTCATCGCGTTGACGGCATTGATCATCGCAGCCCCCGCACTCGCTTCCGAAGTCACCGTCCCGTCCGGGACCTACGCTATCGACCCGGCCCACACCCGCGTCATCTGGAAGGTCAACCATTTCGGCCTGTCCAACTTCACCGCCCAGTTCAACAAGGTTTCCGGGACTTTGACCCTCGACGCCGACAATCCGGCAGACAGTGCGCTGGTTGCCAGCGTCGATCCTTCCTCGGTCGTCACCGCGCACCCCTTCCCCGAGCAGACCGATTTCGATGCCGAACTGCGCGGCGAGCCATGGCTCAACACCGCCAAGTTTCCGGAAGCCACCTTCAAATCCACCAGCATCGAGCTGACCGGCGACAACTCCGGCCGGATGGACGGTGAACTGACTTTCCTCGGGGTCACCAAGCCTGTCTCCTTCGATGTCACGCTGGTCGGCCAGCTCGACAAGCACCCCTTCGCACCGGGCGCGGCCATCGGATTTTCCGCCCAGGGGTCGATCAAGCGCTCCGACTTTGGGCTCAACACCTTCATTCCCAATGTCGGCGACGACGTCGAGCTGATCATCGAAACCGAACTGCTCGAACGGAAGTAGGCTGACGTGGCTGTCACGACTTCACGAACGACGGTCGCTATCCGCTACTCGTCGGTGGCGATCGTCCTGCACTGGGCGATCGCCGCGGCGATCCTGTTCCAGCTGACGGGCGGGATCTGGATGGTGGACTTCGCCGGAGAAAGCAGCGCGCTGCGGTTCTCCATGTACCAGCTCCACAAGACGGTCGGCCTCTTGATCCTGGCCCTCTCGCTGGCCCGCCTGTGCTGGCGGCTGGGGCATCGCGCGCCCGCTCCGCAGGCGAACTGGACGCCAATCGAACGCGCGGCTTCCCATGCCGTCCACATCGCCTTCTACACGGTGATGATCGCGGCACCGCTGAGCGGTTGGGCCATGGCCTCGGCCTCGCCGACCAATATCCCGACCTTCATCTTCCTGCAGCAATGGCTGCCCTTTGCCCACCTGCCGGGCTTTGCCGGGCTCGATGGTGCGGATCGGGAATCCGCCGAGGCCCTGCTCAAGCAGCTTCACACCCTGCTCGGTTACGTGACTATCGGGCTCCTGCTGCTGCATGTCGGAGCGGCTCTGAAACACCAGTTCCTCGACCGAGACCGGATCCTCGACCGGATGCGTATCAACCGCCGGGCCGTTGCTCCAGCGGCCCGCGCCGCGGGATACGGCGTTGCGGCTTTGATCTTGCCCATCGTCCTGATCGGTGCCGGCTTGTACGCCGCGTCCATCGGCAAGAGACCGGCGACCCAATCGGCCGTTGCGATCTCGCCGGCGGGGTCCGGCACCTGGTCGGTGCTGCCGGACGAAAGCACGCTCGGCTTCGTGGCCACCTATAACGGTGTCGAGGTCACCGGCAGTTTTGCCAATTGGACCAGTTCCATCACGTTCGACCCGCAGGAGCTGGATGCAGCCCGCGCGACGGTCGAGATTGACATGGCTAGCTACGCCATCAGCGATGCCTATCTGCAGGCACAGGCGGAAGGCAGCGACGGTTTCGCGCTGGCGAGCTTTCCGGCGGCGACCTTCGAAAGCACGTCGTTTCGTCAGAACGGCTCAACCTATGTCATGGATGGCACGCTCACCCTGCGGGGCGTCAGCGTTCCGCTGAGCATCCCGTTCTCCTTCGAACGGGATCAGGACGCCGCCCGGGTTTCAGGCGTCGCAACGCTCGACCGGACGGCTTTCGGCATCGGCGCCGCGGGCGCACCGGACGAAAGCTGGCTCAAGAAAGCCGTTTCCGTCCGGTTCGAACTGCGCGCTCGTCCTGTCGACTAGATCCAGATATCCGACGAACAGTCACCGCCCGGATAGCGGGTTTCGTGCGCCCGCGCCGGCCCGTTCGGCTCCTTGCCGAAATCGATCAGGAAATCGTCGCGGATGGTCATGCCGCCGTTTTGGTTGTCGCAGTCGACCATGATCATCACGCCGCCATCCGATTTCATCGCCGGATAGAACTGGTTGTCCCAGGTCGAAAACAGCGAGGTCGTCACGTAAAGACGCTTGCCGTCCAGCGACAGCTGGATCATCTGCGGCGCTCCCTGCACGGCCCGCCCGTTGATATCGGGCGCCTTGCCGAGCAGGCCGCCGATCCAGACCTGACCGGTCAGTTTCGGGCTGGACGGATCGGAAATGTCGTATTGCCTCAGATCGCCGTGCAACCAGTTGGAGAAATAGAGGTACTTGTCGTCCATCGATACCAGGATGTCGGTGATCAGGCCGGGCATAGGCACCGGGAAGTCCGGCACGTCGATGGAATCGACATCGATAACCTTCTCCAGCTGCACCTCACCGCTATCGTCCTTGTACCAGTGGAAGACGTTGGACGAGAGGGTGACGCCGACGAAACCGTGGCTGGAATCGGGGTCGTGGTGGAACCTCACCTCCAGCGGGATCAGCCCGTCGGGACCGAGATCGACCGTCTTTTCGATGCTCTTGTTTTCGAAATCCCAGAAATGGATCTGGTTGCCGTAATTGCCCTGGGCGACGTCGTCCAGATCGAAGCCGGGAAGGAAGGTGTTCGGCGCGCCCCATTCGGACGACACCATCATGTTGTGGCGCGGCTGGTACCAGAAGTCGTAATTGTACTTCATGCCGGTGATGTCGTTTTCCCAGCGCCCGACAATGTCGAAATTCTTGTCGAGATGCAGGAAACCGCCGGGCCCGTTGCCATTGGCGTCGCCAAGCATGGAAACGATGATGTCGGACCCCAGGCAGTGAACGGTATGCGGCGCCGAGAGATCGGTCTTCTGTTTGATCTCCTCACCGTCGATAACCTTGTGCAGTTGCGGGTTGCGCGGGTCCGTGGCGGTGTCGACGATATAGAAATTGGTGGTGCGCACGCCCGGAATGATCAGGTGGCGGCGCGACATGCTGCTGTCATGGTGACAGGAGGAACACGCGTTCCAGCCCATATGATGGAGTTCGTCTCCGATATTCGGCATTTCCAGCCGGCTGATCACCTCGCCATAGGTCGGGCTGTCGCGGTCGACATCGATTGTCGCCAGGTAATCCGGTTTCTCGACGCCGGTGCCGGTATAGATGCAAATCGTATAGACGACCTGTTCCTTCGGTGCCTTGATCGCTTCCTGGGGCGATGCATAGCCGGGACCGGCTGCTACTGCTGCGTTTGCCATCTCAACTCCTCCCGTATCCGAAAGACCGGCCGGCCGACGGCGGTCTATCGGCAAATTGACTGTTCGGCATGCGGATTCTCAGGCGTGCCAAGGCGCTTTCCCATCGCGCTCCGTGGCAGACTGACCGGCCTCGGCCGTGGCCGGTCGCATCATGATGCGCCCGCTGTAATTGAGTTGTCAACGGAGTGACGGTTGCGGCAAACGGCGGATGTCGCGTCGCGCAGCCACTCTCGCTGGATCGAAAAATAGACTTCGATCAGAGCGGCCTGAGCATGTTCCTTGACTCAGAATCTCAGCATCCACATAGCGTGAATCGAGCAAGTATTTGGGACTAAAAGGTAACTCCGGCGCGGGCATCCGTGCTAGGTGTTTGCTTCGGAAACAGCGAGGAACGAACATGAACACTTACGACCTGACCGGCAAAGTGGCTGTAGTCACCGGCGGCGCCCAGGGCATTGGCTATGCGGTCGCCGCCCGGGTGCTGCAATCCGGGGCCAAGGTCGCCAGTTGGGACATGAATGCCGAGGTCAATGCCACCGCTGTCGCCGAACAGGGGGCGGATGGCAATGCTATCGCCGTGACCTGCGATGTGGCCAACTGGTCGAGCGTCACCGCTGCCCTCGACGAAACGGAAACCCGCCTGGGTCCGGTCGACGTCGTCGTCAACAGCGCCGGCATCGCCGGGCCCAACGCCCCGGTCGTAGATTATGACAACGATGCCTGGCGCCGCATCGTCGATATCAACCTGACCGGGACCTACTTCGTCAACAAGGCTGTTCTCGCCGGCATGAAGGCGCGCAACTACGGACGCATCGTCAATATCGCCTCGATCGCCGGCAAGGAAGGCAACCCCAATGCCTGCGCCTACAGCGCCTCCAAGGCCGGCGTCATCGGCTTCACCAAATCGCTCGGCAAGGAACTGGCCGGCCACGACATCGCGGTCAATTGCGTGACGCCGGCGGCGGCGCGCACGCCGATCTTCGACCAGATGTCGGAAGAGCACATCGGCTACATGCTGCCGAAAATTCCCCGCGCGCGTTTCCTCGAGGTCGAAGAAGCAGCGGCGATGATCGTCTGGCTCGCCTCGGCGGAAAACTCCTTCACCACCGCGGCGACCTTCGACCTGTCGGGCGGCCGCGCCACCTACTGAAACGCCGCAATTACCGTGTCGACATCCGTGACGTCGGCGACATTCTGCATGGCAAAGTCGATCGATGCCCGGTGCCAGTCGGCGTTCATGGTCGAACAGGCATCTTCCGGCACGACCACCCGGAATCCCTTGTCGGCGGCCGTGCGGGCGGTGTGCTCGACGCTCATGTTGGTCCAGGCGCCGGTGTTGATGATCGTGTCGCAACCGGCATGGCGCAGATAACTTTCGAGCCGGCTTGTCTCCCAGGCGCTCATCGACATCTTTTCGACCACCAGATCCCCCGATTGCGGTTCCAGCCCCGGGGCCGGTGCGACCCCCCAAGTACCGCGGACCAGCGCGTTTTCCCCCTTCAGACCCTGAAACAGGGGCGCATGCTGTGCCAGTTGCGGATGGCCGGGTTCACAGACCATCCAGACATGCAGGACCGGGATGCCCTTGCGGCGGCAGGCCTCGGCCAACCGCCTGGCGTTGTCGACGACATTCTGCTGGCGTGCATGCTCCGGCGAACCGGAGCCGGCAAATGCGCCGCCGTCGATGATGACGTCGTTCTGCAGATCCTGAATCAGCAGCGCCGTACGCGCTGGATCGATCGGCGCGAGGGCAGATCCTGAGGCAGCGACGGCCGGCTCCACTGTCGACGACTGAGACGAAGCCCCTGCCTGCATGAACGGTTCCTGGCGGCCCCTCACCTTGGTTCGCACCGAATAAAGGGAAGTCGTTGCGCACATGTAGAGCGTCTGCCAGTCGGCATCGCCCCAGTGCAGGTTGGCCACCATCTCGGGCACTTCGATGTGCCCGAGCATGCGACCTTCGAAAGAATAGACCCACACGCCACCCGGCGCGGTAACCCAGACATTTCCCTGGCTATCCGCCTTCATGCCGTCGGGTAGACCCGCCTTGAGCGTGTCCCGGATTCCGCTGGCGAAGATGCGGCTGCCTGTCAGCCGCCCGTCCTCGGCGACGTCGAACATGCGGATATTGGCCTGTTCGGTGTCGTTGACCCAGAGCCAGCGCTCGCAGGGCGAAAAGCACAGACCGTTCGGCTGGGTGAAGGTATAGCGGTCCGATACCAGTTGCGGCTCGTCGCCCGGCCGGTGCCCGGGCGGCAACCTGTAGACGCCCTGAAACCCTTGCTGCAGCGGCCGCTCGACCCCGAAATGCGCCTTGCGGCCATAGGTCGGGTCGGTGAAGTAGATCGACCCGTCCGAGCGCAAGCAGATATCGTTGGGCGAATTGAGTTCCTTGCCCTCGAAATGCGAACACAGCACTTCTCGGGTCCCGTCCGGCCGAATTCGCGCCACCGAACTCGTCGAATGCTCGCAGACCAGCAGATTGAGCTCGGCGTCGTAGGTCATGCCGTTGCCCTTGTTGGAGGGCCGCATGACCTCGCTGACGCCGTCCTGCGGCGTCCATTTGCGCCGCACGTCGCCCGGCATGTCAGAGAAGATCAGATGATTGTCGACCGGGTGCCAGAGCGGGCCTTCGGTAAAGACGAAGCCTGTTCCCAACTGCCGGACTTGGGCATGCTCGTCGAACAGTTCATGGAATTTGCGGTCGACCACGGTATGCGGCATAGCTCATTGCTCCGTCATACCGGAAACCACTGGCGATCCGGCAGCGTTTCGGTCATCGGGCCCGGAACGGTCATGCCCAGGCGTCCGACCACCTGCTGGTTTTCGATCTTCGCCGCCCGGTCGTGCACCGGCAGCAGGAAGGTGTAGTTGTTGAGCAGCTTCTTGATCGCGCCCTTTTCCTCGCGCTTCGAGCCGGCATGGTTGCCGGTGACCCGCGGTTCCATCCAGTTGTTGGTGTGGACGTGGTTCACGATCTGGTCGTTGAAATCGTAGATGACGTCGCCGCAGATGCAGGCCAGGCCTTCGGCCGTCTCGACCATGACATTCATCGAGCCTTCTGTGTGGGCGCCGGCGGCCTCGCACCAGACGCCGGGGATGATCTCTTCGGCTCCGGTGATTTCAAGATCGAGGAAGCGCATCGCCTCCGGCTCATAGATCCTATCGACGAGATGCTTGATGTCCGGCTTGGGGTATTGCGGGTACATGATGCCCGACACCGAAAACTCCATTTCGCGGCGATTGAGCACCACGGTCGTGTTCATCGGGAACAGGTCGTCCTTGCCGGCATGGTCGATGTGCAGATGGGTATGCAGGATGTAGCGGATGTCGCCGAGCTTCAGCCCGTGCTTGGCCAGCTGGTTCTCGATCATGTTGTCGTGGAACTGCAGGCCCCGCATGCCGAGGCTTTCCACAATCGCATTGTCGCGATAGCCGGTATCGACCAGCACCGGATAGGTGCCGCCGAGAATGAGGAAACCGTAGACCGGCACCCGGCGAATGCGGCCGCATTCGTGGCCGAGCACCAGAAAACTGGCCTCCAGCTCGATATCCCCGTAGTCGAGCACGTGAATTGTCAGCGCCATTTTTGAACTCCCCTGAGACGTGTCGTTACAATCGGTAGACCCGCGCCGCGGTGTCGTTGAAAATCGCCTTCTGCCCGGTCTTCGGCAGCGCGGCAGCGCCGGCCCGAAAGGCGTCGAACAGGCTCTGGTAATCGGTCCAGATTTTTTCGATCGGAAAGTTGGATCCGAACAGGCAGCGTTTGGCGCCGAAGATCTTTTCGGTCTCGATGATCATGGTGGCGATGAAATCCTGATCGTTGCGATGGATAAATGTGCCGAAAGCGGACAGCTTGGTGACGACGTTCGGACAGGCGGCGAGCCGTTCCATGCCTTCGCGCCAGGCCATCCATCCGTCGTCGCTCATGTCTTCCAGCATGCCGGCATGCTGCAGGATGAAGGTCACCTCCGGGCAGGCTTGGGCCAACCGCGCCGCGTCCGCCATCTGGCCGCTGAACACCTGCAGGTCGAAGCTCCAGTCGTGGTCGGCCAGGCGGGCGACGTTGCGCATGACGTTGGGCTCGACCAGTTGCACCGGCGTCGGTGCGAAGCGGTAGAGCGGGTTTTCATGCCAGTGAAACTGCTGCCGGACACCGCGCATCAGCGGGTATTGCTTCAACCGTTCGAGCTGCGGCCTGACATCGTCGACGGTGAAATCGGCATAACCGACGATGGCGTGCGGCCAGCCATGCTCGTCGGCAACCGATTGAACCCAAGCCGCCTCGTCCGCGAACCAGTTCGGCGCCCAGTTGGCCTGCACGTAGACGGATTTGGTGATGCCGGTGCCTTCGAGGTCCGCCAGATACTCGTCGATCAGATAGTCCCGCTTGATCGATCCATAGCTGCCGAAAATGCGCGGCTGTTCCGGACCCAGCAGCCAAGGCAGATCGGTCTGCCGCCAGATGTGGTGGTGGGCGTCGATCATGCGGCCCTCGCCAGGTTGAGCACGTGCGCGCAGATGCGTTCGACGCTGCCGCCATCCGACAGCGCGTCGAGCCATGGCAGGATCGTCGAAACGGCCGCGGTCTCCGGCCGGAACGCCGGATCCGCCGCAAGTGGCGTCAGCCAGTCGATCCGCCAGGCCATTCTCGACAGTCGCCGCACCGCGTCGATCAATGCGTGTGGCTCGCCGCGCTCGAGCCCATCGGACAGCACGACGATCGATGCGCCGCGCGCAAAACCGCCGTAGCGGGGAACGGCCAGAAAGGCCTGCAAGGCATCGCCGATGCAGGTGCCGCCGTCGATGTCGGCCACAAGTGCTGCTGCGCGGCGCAGCGCACGTTCACGATCCGGCACGCCAAGCGCCGGGGTGATCCGGGTCAGCCGCGTTCCCAGGGTGAAGCACTCGAAGCGATCGGACGCGCCGGCCAGCGCATGGGCAAAGCGCAGCGCATCCTCCGTCCGTTCCTTCATTGATCCCGACACGTCGATCAGCAGCAGGATCTTTCGCTGGCGAAGCTTGCGTCGGGTTTCGTGCAGCGTCAGCACCTCGCCGTCGTTGCGGACCGCCTGTCTCAGCGTTTTTCGCATGTCGAGGGCGTCGCCATGCCGCGAAGGAGCGCGTCGGTAGGATTGCCGACGCGGCAGACGTTCGTGCGCAAGACGGGAAAAACGACCGAGCCCATCATCGGCGCGGCCACCCAGCAGGTCGCGATGGCCGAGACGTTCGGTCACCGCCGCTTCGAGACCAGCTTCGGTGTCGTCCTCGGCCAGCTCCACCTCGGTTGTTTCTCCGGTGGCTTCGAACGCTTCAACCTCGTCGTCCTCGGAGCTCTCCGCTGCGGCCGCAATCGTCTGTCCGAAGAACAGAGCGCGAAACAGAGCATCGAACTCCGCTACGCGGTCTTTCGGAATGGCGAACAATGCAAGGGCGGAACGACGGATGTCCCAGATATCCCGTGGCCCGAGGACACCCACGGCTTCGATGAAGCCGATCGTCTGGTCGGGCGACACGGAAAAGCCATGCCGACGCAGGAGGACGGCGAAATCGAGCAGCGGTCGCAGGGCAGTCGGAACCATCAGGCGGCCTCCCCTGGAATGAAGCTGCTCAGCCTCTCGCCCATATAGGCGAGGTCCTCATGGTCCTTGAGCGCCACTCCGATCGCCCGGCGAAAGGCTTCCGGCCACGGAGCGCCCTGGCTGTTGAGCAGCGTCGCGGCCTCCGCCCACTCGATCGTTTCGGCAATCCCCGGCGGCTTGCTCAGCGGTTCGCTCCGAAGCCGGCCAACCGCCGCGACCACGGCATCGGCGGTTTCCCGTGCCACGGAACTGGCACGAACCATGACGATGCGCGCCTCCAGCTGGGGATCGGGATACTCGATCCAGTGATAGACGCAACGCCGCCGCAGAGCCTCGTGCAGGTCACGGGTGCGGTTGGAGGTCAGCACCACGACCGGTGGCTGAGCCGCGCGGATCGTGCCGGTTTCCGGGATCGAGATGGTGAAGTCCGACAGAAACTCGAGCAGGAAGGCCTCGAACTCATGGTCGGAACGGTCGATTTCGTCGATCAGCAGCAGCGTCTGCGCCGGTGCCTTCAGAGCCTGCAACAGCGGCCGGGCCAGCAGGAAAGCGTCCTCGTAGACGTTGACATACCCATCGCCGGCCTGGCGGATGGCGAGCATCTGGCGCGGATAATTCCATTCATAGAGCGCCGCCGCGGCATCGATGCCCTCATAGCATTGCAGACGCATGACATTGCGGCCGAGCACCCCACCGAGCGCTTTGGCGGCCTCGGTCTTGCCGACACCAGGCGCGCCTTCGAGCAGCAGCGGCTTGCCGAGCGCCAGCGCCAGATAGGCTGCCGTGGCCAGTTCCGCGCCGGCCAGATACTGGGCATCGACCAGCGCACGCTGCAGCGTTTCGGGCGCATCGATACCCTGTATGGAGCGCTGAACCGGCATGGATCAGCCCCGCCCCTGCGGCCGCGCACCGCCGTTTTCGCGCAGGCCTCGCAGGACTTTTTCCGGTGTGATCGGTAGGCTGTCGCAGCGCACGCCGACGGCGTTGTAGACAGCATTGGCGACGGCCGGCAGCACCGGATTGGCGCACATCTCGCCCGGCCCCTTGCCGCCATAGGGCGCATCTTCCGCAGGCCGTTCGAGAATCGCGATGTTGTGCGACACCACATCGCCGGGTCCCGGCATCAGGTACTGATTGTAGTCCACCGGCCCGTGGTCGCGCTGCGGGTAGTTGGGTTCCGTCGTCTCATAGAGCGCGTGCGACACGCCCATCCACGCGCCGCCGATCAACTGCTGTTCCACCAGTTTCGGGTTGAGCGCCCGGCCGACTTCGTAAGCCGAATTGATTTCGGTGACAGTCACCTCACCCGTCTCGTCGTCGACTTCCAGATCGACCACGAGAGCGGCATGGGCGAAACAGGTGACCGGCGTCATTTCGCCGGTGTCGGGATCCGCACCGGAAGGCGGCACCAAGAAAATGCCGCGGCCCGCCAGGGTACGTCCCTGCTTGAACTGGGCGGCGATCGCCGTATCGGCGACGCTGATCGAGCGGCCCGGCGCTCCCTTGACGTGGATATTGCCGGCGCCGTCGGTATCGAGATCGGTGGCGTTGACCTCGAGCTCCTCGGCTGCGGCCTCCAGCAATTGCATTCGCGCTTCGGTCGCCGCCCGGATGACGGCATTGCCGACCCGATGGGTGCCGCGCGAAGCAAACGATCCCATGCAATGCGGTCCGGTATCACTGTCGGCGGTATCGACATAGACGTCTTCGACCGGGACGCCCAGCGTTTCCGAGGCGATCTGCCGGGTCACCGACTTCATGCCTTGGCCGAGATCGATCGACGACAGGGTCACCATGAACTTGCCGTCCGGCGTCGAATGCACCAGCGCCTGCGATGGATCGCCGCCGAGATTCATGCCGATGGGATAGTTGATGCAGGCAAAGCCGCGCCCCTGATGAATGGCCATGGTCAGCGCCTCCTCGTGCCGGACAGGAACTGCGACACGCCGGGACGGTTGACGCCGCGCTGGAAAGGTTGGCTCGGCCGATAAGGCTCCTGATCCGGCGGCGGGCTGGCGGGCGGTTCCGGTGTCGGCGGGCTTGGCACCGGCGGCACCGGTTGCGTTGCAGGCGCCGTTGGTGCCGGAATGGGAGATGCCGTTGGCGACTGCACCGGCGGTGACGGCTGACCATCGCCGGAAACCCGGTGACCGATCCGCTCGACCTCGAGCACCATGTCGTCGTGCTGCGGCGGAGCAGCGACAACTGCTTCGCTTGCCGTGCCGGCGGCCACGCGGCCCGAACCTCTTTCGTTCGGCTCCGCAGCAATGCGCTGGCGCCGACGCTCGCCGATACGGCCGTCCTGATCGGTGACCGTCTCCGGAATGGCGGCCCGCTCGCCGCCGCCGGTCAGGCTCGACGCCGCCGCGAATTCCGGTCCCAGCCGCAAGCCGGCCTTGCCGGCCGCCACCTGGCAGCACTCGATCAGCGCCGTGTTCTTGGCCAGCCGCCGATGCGCCTTCATGTCGCCGTCGCGATAGGCGTTGAGGATGCGCAGCTCAACCGGGTTCATGCCGACGGCTTCCGCCACCCGGTCCATCTGGCATTCGATGGCAAAATCGACGCCAGTGATGCCGAAGCCACGCATGGCGGTCGCCGGCGTTCGGTTGGTATAGACGCAGTAGACGTTGGAGGCGACGTTGGGGATGGTGTAGGGCCCCGGCAAGTGGCCGGTGCATTTGACGATCGCGTAGGACGATAGCCGCGTATAGGCGCCGGCGTCGAAATAGCCTGTAAAGGCGCGGGCGACGACGCGGCCGTCTCGCATCACGCCATCCTTGATGTGCCAGCGCTCGGCGCCGCGCGGAGCGCCGACCTGCATTTCCTCCTCGCGGTCCCACATGAACTTCACCGGCCGCCCGGTGAGCACGGCGCCGAGCGTCGCCATGGGCTCGACGATGCTGTCGACCTTGCCGCCGAAGCCGCCTCCGACCGTTCCGCCAATGAAATGCAGCCGCGAAGACGCCATGTTCAACAGCTTGGCGGTCGTCCCCAGAGAGAAGAAGAGGGCCTGGGTCGAGGTGTAGCAGACGAAACGGTCGTTGGTTTCGGGTGCCGCGATCGCGCCGCAGGTCTCGACCGGCGCCTGCTCGATCGGCGACATCTGGTAGGTACCCTCGACGATGCTGTCGGCCTCGGCAAAGGCCCGTCCGACATCGCCGAAGCGCAGCTTCTGGTGGTCGTAGCGCTCGTGATAGTCGAATGTGTTGTTGGGATACTCCTCGTTGACAATTGGTGCATCGGGCAGCAGCGCTTCCTCGACATCGAGCACGTGCGGCAACACTTCCCAGTCGACATTGACCGCGGCCACGGCATCGCGTGCCTGACGCTCCGTGTCCGCGATCACCGCGCAGACCGGCTCGCCGCGATAGGCGACCTTGGTGCCCGACAGCAGCGGTTCGTCGTCGCGGCCGAATTCGATCAGCGACAGCAGCGTGTTGATGTTGTTGGGCACGTCGGATGGTCGTACGACGCGACGCACACCGGGCATGCGTTCAGCGGCGCTGGTGTCGATCGAGCGGATGCGCGCATGGTGATGCGGCGAACGCACGCAGCGCATGTGCAGGAGCCCGTCGAACAGGTGGTCGTCGTAATAGGGCGAGCGACCGGTCACATGGCCGAGCACGTCCTGGCGGATCGTCGGCTTGCCGATCTCCTTGAGATCGTCCTGCCGCTCGTCGGCAAACAGATCCTTGCGAAACTCGACGCTCGACATCAGACGGCCCTCCCCCGCGGCCGCGCGGCGGCGGCCAGGATCGCGTCGATGATCGGCTCGTAGCCTGTACAGCGGCAGATGTTGCCGGAGATCGCTTCGACGACTTCATTGCGCGTCGGATTGGGATTGCCGTCGAGCAGGGCTTTCGCCGCCATCAGCATGCCCGGCGTGCAATAGCCGCACTGCGCCGCGAAGCCTTCGATGAAGGCGTCCTGCAGAGCATGCAGATCGGGTCCGTTGGCCAGCCCGCCCGTCGTCTCGACCTGCCGCCCCTCGACCGTCTCCGCGAGCGTCAGGCACGCCAGGTGCGGCACGCCGTCGATCAGTACGGTGCAGGCACCGCAGGTGCCCTGCCCGCAGCCATATTTCGGCGACAAATCGCCGACGCCGCGGCGCAGCACGTCGAGGAGGTTGGCGCCACCATCGACGAAAACTGCCGACTCGGCTCCGTTGTGGGTGAAGGTCACCGCCGTCTTGGCCATCAGAACCGCCTTTCCTGCAACAGCAGCCGTTTGAGGTGAACCGGCGCGACCTCGCGCCGGTACCAGGACGAAGCCAGCGCGTCGTCCGGCGGCGCCAATCCGTCCACCGCAACGCGCAAGGCAGCGGCAATCCCGGCTTCATCCAGACTGGCGCCGTTCAGGGCCGACTCGCAGGCTTTGGCTCGCAGAGGCGTCGGTCCCATGGCGCCGAAAGCGATGCGCACATCGTTCAGGCGACCCGCGGGCCGCGGCAACCACGCCGCCAGCGTCATCACCGAAACACCCTTGGGTTTCACCCGGCTGACTTTCAGAAAGCGGAAGTCGCCGCTTTGCGGTCGCGGCACGGTGACCGCAGCAACGAGGTTGCGCGCCTGCGCCCGGTTCTGCAGAAACGCCTCGATTGCCTCCTTGCGGCCGTCCGCCCACTCGACCTGCGCGTCGAGCGCCAGCAAGGCGGTTGCGAAGTCGCCGTAGGGATGTTCAGCAAAAAGGTTGCCGCCGATCGTTGCCATGTTGCGGATCGCCGGCCCGCCGACGGCGCGCGCCGCGGGCGCCAGAAACGCCGCGTCGCTGGATCGCGCGATCACCGCCATGGTGACGCCGGCGCCGATACGAAGCCGGTCGCCCTGCGGCCGGATTTCCGTAAGCGACCGGTCACGGGTACGCACGATCCGGTAAAACCCCTGATCGCCGTAATTCACATCCCGCATGACCAGCGTGCCGCCGGCAAGGAAGCGGCTGGATTCGCCCATGGCGCCATCCGCCTCGCGCAGCGTGTCAAAGGTCTCGACCGCCAACATGCTCATTCCTCCAGTCCCATATGCGCCCGGATTGCCTCGAACCCGGCCTGGTAGATCTGCGACCCGACCATGTCGGCAAGTTCGTCCTCGCGGCCGGCTGGCGTGTCGAAGCGGCATTCCCACTGCCAGAAGCTGCGGTCGCCATCGGTGACCGGAAGCAGCCTGACATGGGCGACGTAGTTGAACAGCGGGATCGGCGTGTCGAGCAGGCAATAGGAGAAGGTCTGCTCCATGTCGGAGAGCGTCAGCAGTTGTTCGCGCAGCCGGCTGCCGTCGGCCAGCTGGAAGCTGCGGACACAGCCGACCTTGTCGGATGGATTGCCGCGCTCGATCTGGCTGGTCTCGACCGCCGGGTGCCAGCGATCGTGCCCATTGAAATCGCGCAATTCGTCCCACAGCCGGTCGCAGGGCGTCGGGAGGACGGTGCTGCGGATAACTCTGACCAATTCCCCTCTCCTAGCCGCCGAAATGCCGATTGAGGGCGTCGAAGCCGCCCTGGAAGACGTCGTTGCCGATGCCGGAGACCAGGTCGCTCTCGGTGTCCGGAGCGCAGGAGAACTCGGCCGACCACTCGATGAAGCAGCGCTCGCCCTCCGTCACCGGCGTCAGACGCAAGGTGGCGACATAGTCGCTGAGCGGCATCGGGCTTTCGAGGATCGCGTAGGTGTAGAACATGTCGTAGTCGCTCAAGCCCAACAGCTGCTCGCGCAGATTGTCGCCGTTCTGCAGATGGAAGTTGCGAACGCAGCCGACCTTGTCGGAAGGCAAGGCCTCCTCGATGCGGCTGTCGCGAATGCGCGGATGCCATTTCGGCAGGGCGTTGAAGTCGCGCACCCGGTCCCACACCCGGTCGGCCGATGCGTTGATCACCGAGGAAACGTAGACCCGGGCCATCTACTTCTTCTCCCCTGTCTTGCCGCCGTCCTTGGACACCTGCTGCCGGGCAAGCTCGCCGGCGGTGCGGGTCAGATCCGACGCTTCGCGGATCAGCCCGCCCTGCTTGGCGAGGTTGGAGCCGTCGATGCCGATATCCGACAACAGACTGTCGATCATCGGTGCCTGGACCCGGTAGCGCAGCGCCGAATTGATCACCTCGTCGGTCGGGCTGCTGCCTCCGCCGCCCGGCACGACACCGGCCGGGCTGTCGCCATTGGTCCAGCCAAGCCCGTTGGAGCCGTTGCCGCCCAGCTGCATGATCTTGATGTCGTTGATCTTCTCCAGCGGCTTCACAGACGCCGAAACGATGCCCTCGACATGTTCCAGCATCTTGCGCTTGAACAGCGAATGCCGGGCCTCGTCCGTGAGCACGTTCTCGGCTTCGTTGATCAGCTTCTGCGCTTCGGCCTCGACCGCCGCGCGGACACGCTCGGCCTCCGCTGCGATGCGCTTCTCTTCCGCCGCCTTTTCGGCGATCACCACGTCGACCGATTTGCGCCGGCTGGCTTCTTCCGTCTCCTGGGCGGTCTTGATCTTCTCGGCCGCCTCGGCCGCACGGGCGCGGGCCAGATCCGCTTCGACCGCGGCGGCACTTTCCTCGAGCGACTTCTGGTAAAGCGCAATGGCCTTCTCCATCGAGGCCTCTTCAACGGATTTCTCGCGTTCGATCTCGCGGCGGCGGCGGTCCGTCTGATGGCCGATACGGGCCTCGTCGAGACCGCGCTCGGAGGCAATCTGAGCACGCTCGATTTCCTCCTGGCTCGCGATCTCCGCCTCGCGCAGCGCCTGCACGCGGGCGATTTCCAACTGCTCGATGGCCTTCTTGCGCTCCAGCTTGCGCGCGTCGAGCTCCTGTTCGGCCCGGATGCGTTCCGAATCCACGCTCTTTTCCTTGGCCACTTTTGCGGCCTCGATCGCTTCGTCGGCGGCAACCTGTGCCTCGTCCAGCGCCCGGTTGCGGGCGATCTCGAGGTTTCTCACCCGCTCGTCGCGCGCGATCCTGTCCGACGCGGTCTCGGCTTCCTTTTCGATGCGCTGTTGCTCGACAAGCCGTCGCGACGAAATCTCCGCGGCTTCCACGGCCTCGTTCTTCTCGATCTCGCGGGAACGGATTTCGGCTTCCTTGGCGATCTCGGCCGCGCGGGTCCGGGTTTCCTCGGCGATGCGTGCGGCATTGACGGTTTCCTGGGCCGTCACATTGGCGACGTCGACGGCACGGTTGCGGGCAATCTCGCGCTCCTTTTGGTCTTGCTCGAAGGCGATGCGTTCGGCGGTGATTTTCTTCTGCTTGGCGATGTCGGCCGCCTCGACGGCCTCCGTCTTGGCGATTTCCGCCGCTTCGATTGCCCGGGCACGTGCGACGTCGCGTTCGCGGGTCGCCTCTTCGGTTTCGATGCGCGAGAGAGCGATCTTCGCCTCCTGGGCGATCCGCTTTGCTTCGGTCGCCTCGCGGGCTGCGATCTGTGCTTCCTCGACCGCGGCGGCCCGTTCGACCTCGCGTTCCTCGGTCGCCTCCTGGGCGGCGATGCGCTCGAACGCCACCTGGCGGTCCTGGGTGATGCGGGCCTTTTCAACGGCTTCGCGGGAGGCGATCTCGGCCTCGTCGATGGTCCGGTTGCGGACGATCTCCATCGAACGGACCCGTTCTTCCTGGGTGATGCGGGCCTTGGAGGTGGCCTCCGCCGCCTCGATCTGTTCTTCGTCGAGCGAGCGCTGGCGGGCAATCTCCTTGGAGCGCGTGTCCTGCTCGGCGGCTATGCGTTCGGCGGCCAGGGTCTTTTCCCGCGCGATGCGCGCGGCTTCGGTCGCCTGCTGTGACGCGATCTCGGCCGCTTCAAGTGCCTTCTGGCGATCGATCTCCAGCTCCCGCGTCTCGCGGTCGGAGGTGATGCGTTCCGCATTGACCGTCTTTTCCTGCGCGATCCGCGCCATCTCGATGGTCTCCTTGGCGGTGATCTCGGCCGCTTCGGTTTCCTTGCGCGTCTTGATGCGCTGCTCCGTCAACACCTTGTCCTGGGTGATGCGCGCCTTCTCGACGGCCTCCTGGGTGGTGATTTCCGCCTCGTCGATCACCCGCTGACGTTCGATTTCCTTCTGCCGGATGTCCCGCTCCGACTGGATGCGCGCTTCGGCGATCTGGTGCTCATTGGCAATGCGGGCGGTTTCGATGGCTTCGCGCGAGATCAGCGTCGCCTGTTCGGCTTCCTTCTCCCACTCCGAGCGCTCGCGCGCCAGGTCGGCACGCTGCTGCGCCCGGCGGAACTCGATTTCCCGTTCCTGTTCGAGCCGCGCCTCTTCGCTCTGCCGCTCGATTTCCAGCGACTGTTTTTCTGCCTCCAGATTGCGTTCGCGGATCCGTGTCATCGTTTCCTGTTCGATGTCGTTGCGGATCTTGCGGCGCCCCTCGATCGCTTCGATCACCAACGTCAGGCCTTCGGCATCGAAGCGGTTCGACGGATTGAAATACTCGATGTCGGTCTGGTCGATATCGGTAATAGCGACGCTCTCGAGCTCCAGTCCGTTCTTGTCGAGCCCCTCCTGGGCGGCCTTCAGCACCCGATCGACATAGTCGTGCCGGTGTTCATGCAGTTCCTCCATCGTCATCTCGGAAGCGACAGTGCGCAGCGCGGATATGAATTTGCCGGCCAGAAGCGCATGGATGCGTTCCGGTTCGAGCGTACGCCGGCCGAGCGTCGAGGCGGCGAGACTGACCGACTGCTTGTCCTGCTTGACCCGCACATAGAACTCGGCATCGACGTCGACGCGCATGCGATCCTTGGTATTGAGCGCATCGTCCTTCTCGCGCGCCACGGCGAGTTGCAGGGAGTTCATGTTGACGGGGGTGATGTCGTGGATGATCGGCCAGACGAATGCGCCGCCGTCGATCACCACCTTTTCACCGAGGAAGCCGGTCCGCACGAAAGCCACTTCCTTGGTCGACCGGCGATAGAGCCAGTTCATCACCCAGTAGACGATGAAGATGACAATGACGGCCAGTATCAGCCAAAGGATCAGTTGTCCGATCAATTGTCCGGTCATTGGTTCCTCCCCTCGGCCTCAGCGGCCAATCTGCTTGAATTTCCGGGTCTGTTCGGTCAGCGCTACTTCCGTCGGAAGCCGCTCCATCGAGGAGGCGCCGTAAAAGCCGTGACAGTGTTTGGTATGGCGAAGCACGAAGTCGGCATCCTCGGGCATCGCCACCGGCCCGCCGTGAACCAGCACGATCGCCTTCGGATTGACGGCGAGCGCGGCCGCCGACCATTCGTCGACGATGGCCGGGCACTGCTCCAGCGTCATTGCCGTTTCGGCGCCGATCGCGCCGCCGGTGGTCAGCCCGAGATGACAGACGATGATATCGGCGCCGGCCTGGGCCATGGCCGCGGCGTCCTGGGCCGAGAACACGTAAGGCGTGGTCAGCAGGTCCTTCTCCACAGCCAGCGCGATCATGTCGACTTCCAGCTGATAGGACATGCCGGTCTCTTCGAGATTGGCCCTGAATGTGCCGTCGATCAGCCCGACGGTCGGGAAATTCTGCACGCCGGAAAAGCCGGCCGCCTTCACCTCGTCCAGGAACCGGTCCATGAGGCGGAACGGGTCGGAAGCACAGACGCCGGCCAATACGGGCGTGTTCCTGACCACCGGCAGCACCTCGCCCGCCATGTCCATCACCACGGCATTGGCATCGCCATACGGCATCAGGCCGGCCAGGCTGCCGCGACCGGCCATGCGATAGCGGCCGGAATTGTAGATGACGATGAGGTCGATGCCGCCGGCCTCCTCGCACTTGGCGCTCAAGCCCGTACCGGCGCCGCCGCCGATGATCGGCTCGCCGCTGGCGATCATGCCGCGATATTTCTTCATCAGTTCGCTGCGCTCGAACATGGTGGTTACGCTCCATTGGCGCGACGCCGCGGCGCCGTGTGAAAACTGCGAAAGGTCTTGACGACGAGATCGGAAAACTCCGGGTCGTTGATGTTGTGCGGCACCCGAACGAGCTGCCGGTTGGCTGTCTGCCGCACGGTTTCCTCCAACGCCCGGAACAGCGCCGCGTCGGCGTCCGGGTCCCAAAAGGCAGCACCGGGTGCATCGAGCAGCGAAACACCGCCTTCAGGCAGAAAAAACCTCAGGGGGCCGGACATCTGGTTGAGCTTTTCGCCGATCCACCGGCCCATCTGCGCGTTCTCTTCCGGTGTCGTGCGCATCAGGGTGATCTGCGGATTGTGTTCGTAGAGATTGCGGCCGCGGTACTGCTCCGGCACCGAATCAGGCGCGTTGAAATTGACCATATCGAGCGCCCCGCAGGCACCGATATAAGGCAGACCGGCACGGATCGATGCGCCGAACCGGTCTTCATCGGCGGCAAAGACACCGCCGGCGACCATATCGCACACCTCCGTCGTCGTCAGATCAAGAACACCCGCCAACATGCCGGAATCCAAAAGTTTTTCCATGGCCCGCCCGCCGGTTCCTGTGGCATGGAAAACCAGGCAGTCATAGTCGTTCTCCAGCGCCGCCGAGACCTGCTGGACGCAAGGCGTGGTGACGCCGAACATGGTGATGCCGATGGCCGGCTTGTCCTGCGCAGGTGCCGCAGCGGTCTGCCGCGCCCTGACCATGCCGGCCAGCGCATTGGCGCCGTTGGCCAGCACCTCGCGGGTGATGGAATTGATGCCCTGCACGTCGGCGACGGAATGCAGCATGAACAGGTCGGAGGGGCCGACATACTGCCCGACATTGCCCGACGCCACCGTCGAGACGATCACCTTGGGCACGCCCACCGGCAGAGCGCGGAAGGCCGGCGCGACCAGCGCCGTACCGCCGGAGCCGCCGGCGCCGATCACCCCGGCAACGCCCTCTTGACCACGCATCCAGTTCTCAAACGCGAGCGTCATCCCGGCGACCGCCGTTCCGCGGCCGCCGGTAAACACACCCGTGATGCCGCGCGGATGGTGGGCGGCAACGACATGCGGCGGCACGTCCGCACCGGATGGCTTGCCGCTGGTCGACAGGTCGACCAGCTGCACGCGCAGGTCCGCCTCCTTGATCCGGTCACGAATGAAGCGCAGTTCGGCGCCTTTGGTATCCAGTGTTCCACAGACAAAGATCGCACCGCCACGCCCGCGTTGCGTCCGCATCGGCATGATCTGTGCCGCCGGTTGCGCGGCAACCTCGGTCACCGTGCGCGCCGCGTTCTCGATCACCCGGACCGGCGTCGGCTGGCTCCAGCGTGTCGGTATCGTCGGATTGGAGATATAGATGCGGGTCGGGCCGCGAGCCGCTTCGGGTTTTGCAGCGGTGGCCTCGGAAGGTTCAACACTGTCCGGCGTCTCGTCATGGGCATGGCGGCCGACGCCGAGCAGCACCTGCTGAAGATCCCGGTCGGCGGCCAGCAGGCTGGCATCCATGATGCGGTTGACGCGGCCATTGACCATGATGGCCACCTGCTCGGAAATGGAGCAGGCGACGCCGATGTTCTGCTCGATGACGAGCACATCGACATCGCCCTCTTCGCCGAGCCGCAGCAGCATTTCCTCGACCTGATTGACGATGACCGGCGCCAGACCCTCGGTCGGTTCGTCCATGATCAGCAGCCGCGGATTCAAGAGCAGCGCCCGGCCGATCGCCAACATCTGCTGCTCGCCGCCGGAAAGCTGGCCGCCGCCATTGTTGCGGCGTTCGGCGAGGCGCGGGAATACCGAATAGATACGTTCGACCGTCCAGGGACCGCCGGTGCGGGCCACGAGCCGCAGATGTTCGTCGACGGTCAACGAGCGCCACAGGCGCCGGCCCTGCGGCACATAACCGATGCCGAGCCGGGCGATATCCGCCGGCGCTCCGTTGGCCAGTGAATGCCCAGCGAAGCTGATCGATCCCGATGCGACCGGAACCAGCCCCATGATGGCATTGCACAGCGTCGTCTTTCCCATGCCGTTGCGGCCGACGACAGAGAGCACGCCGCCGGCCAGGCGCAGGTTGACGCCCTGCAGCGCATGACTCTGGCCGTAGAAGACGTTCAGGTCGCGCACCTTAAGGACCGGGGCGGAATGCTCAGCCATCCTCGCCTCCCAGATAAAGCGCCTGAACCTCAGGATCATCCTCGATCTCGGCCGGCATGCCTTCCTTGAAGATGCGGCCGTTGTGCATCATCGTCACGGATTCCGCGACCCGCAGCGCCACATCCATGTCGTGCTCGATGATGATGTAGCCCATGTGGCTCGGCAGGCCGGTGAGGATCTCCACGAGCTCGCGCCGTTCGGTCGGCGACAAGCCGGCAGCCGGTTCGTCGAACAGGATGAAGCGTGGCGCGCCCGACAGCGCCATGGCGATTTCCAGCTGCCGCTGCTGGCCGTAGGAAAGCTCTGCGACCAGGGTGTCGCGGGCTTCCTGCAGGTGCACGACCTCGACCAGATTCTCGGCGGCACTCATCAGCGCATCGTTGCGACGCGGCCGGATGAAGGAGAAGCGGCCGCGCGACACGCCGCGACACGCCAGATAGACATTGTCGAGCACCGACAGGCCGGTAAACAGCAACGAGATCTGATAGGTGCGACGCAGGCCGCGGCGAATGCGTTCATGCGGTGGAAACGTGGTGATGTCCTCACCGAAGAAGCGGATCGAACCACCGCTCGGCGGAAAATCGCCAGTGATGCAGTTGAACAGTGTCGTCTTCCCTGCGCCGTTGGAGCCCAGAACCGCCCGCCGTTCGCCCGGTCGGACCGTAATATCGATGTCCTCGAGCGCCGCCAGCGCGCCGAACATTTTCGAGACGCCGCGCAATTCCAGCGCATTGGCAGTCCCCGTCGCCGACAGACGATCCGTGACATTGGCTGGCGCGTTCACAGCTTGCCCTCCTGCCGGTCGGTCAGCGGATCGCGCCGCAGCGACGAGCGCCAGCGATCCCAGAGGCCGAGCAGTCCGTCTGGCGAGAAGAAGACGATCAGCAGGAAGCCCAAACCGATCAGCAGCTGAAAACGTTCGCCACTGAGGCCGAGCGCTACCAGAATGTCGAGAGAGAACGTCTTGAGGATCACGTAGATGAAGGCGCCGATGAAGGCACCGACCGGCCGGCGCAGGCCACCGATCACGGCCACGACCAGCACATCGATGGCCGGACCGATACCCACGGTGCCGGGCGAGATCTGCGCCGACTGCCAGGTCAGCAGAATGCCGCCGATACCGGCCGGCAGTGCCGCGGCGGCATAGGCCGCCACGCGATGCGCGGTGACATTGTAGCCGAGAGCGGCCATGCGCCTTGGATTGTCGCGCACGCCCTGCAGGGCGAGGCCGAACGGGGCACGGGAAAGATAGACGACTGCAAAATAGGACAGCGTCGCCCAGAACAAAGTCAGGTAATAAAATGCCTTCGGTCCGCGCCAGTCGATGCCGAAAAGCTCCGGCGGCAGCACGCCGTTGAAGCCGGAGAACCCGTTGAAGATCGTGTAGTTCTGGCGGCAGAAATAGAAGAACGCCGCGGCGATCGCCAGCGTGATCATGATCGTATAGATGCCCTCGGTCCGCACCGCCAGCCAGCCGGTGACGGTGGCGAACAGGACCGCAATGATGAGGGCGATCGGGATGGCCAGGAACCAGGGCCAGCTCTGGCTGATTTCGGTAATGGCGCTGTCGCCGAAGATCGCCACCATATAGCCGGCAACCCCGGCAACCGACATCTGCGCCAGGCTGACCATGCCGCCAAGCCCCCCCAGCAGCATCAGGCTGAGCGCGATCATGCCGAGGATGTAGGTCCAGCCGAAAATCTGGTAGATGACGAAATCGCTGGCGAAGGCCGGCATGAAGACGAGCACGATCGCCACGATCCAATAGGCCATGGGGATGCGTTCGGCCCAACCGCGGATGCGACTGTCCTGGCGGACCTGAAGATCGTCGGCGAGTGCCATGGATCAGGCCCTCCCCAACAGGCCCTGCGGCCGGAAGGCCAGCACGAGCACCATGATCAGGAAAGTCAGCACCACCGCATAGGTCGGGAAATAGACCGATCCGAACTGCTCGGCGAGGCCGATCAGCAGCGCCCCAAGCGCGGCGCCCGGGATGGACCCCATGCCGCCGACGATCACCACGATCATCGAAGCCAGCAGAAAGCGGATGTCCTCGCCCGGAGCGACCGACTGGAAGGTGCCGCCGACAACGCCGGCGATGCCCGCCAGTCCGGCACCGAACGCGAAGACGCCGACGAACACCAGCTGGATGCGCACGCCGGTCGCCGACAGCATGTCGCGGTCGTCGACGCCGGCCCGAACCAGCATACCGATGCGGGTGCGGTTGAGCAGCAGCCACATGCCGACACCGATGGCCACGGAAGCCAGGAAGATGACGATCCGCACCAGCGGATATTTGAGGAAGATCAGGTCGCCCGACGAACGTTTGACGCCGGTGACGAAGAACGTCTCCATCGGACCCGACAGCCAGCTCGGCGCGCCGATATTGTAGAAGTCGCCGCCAAACGCCCACAGCATCAGATCGGCCATGACAATGGAAATGCCGATCGTCACCAGGGTCTGGCGCAGGTCCTGCCCTTCCATTCTGCGAAAGACGAACACCTGCAGCAGAATGCCCAGCACGGCCGTGACCAGGAATGCCGCCGGAAAGGCCAACAGCCATAAGCCGGTCCATTCCGCCACGAAATAGCCGACATAGCCGCCGAGCAGATAGAGCGAGCCGTGCGCCAGATTGACGTTGCGCATCAGCCCGAAGATCAGCGTGAAACCGCTGGCGACGAGAAAATAGAGGCCGCCCAGCGTGATGCCGTTGAACAGCGCGTTGAGGAAGACCTTCTTTTTGCCGATAAGCTGGATGAGCCAGGCTGGCCAGACGAGGAACATGAGCAGCAGCAGGATCGCCACCGCGATGGCGATCACCGCAGTCCACCACGGATGGCGTTGCGCGAATTCCCGAATCATGGGCGCACACCGCCGTTCCGGCGGGTTGCGGCACCCCAGGGCTGCCTGACCACCAAGTCTTTCCTCCCGACCGCTGCACGAAGCTGCGCGTTACGGGTTCAGGCTAGTGCGCGGATTGCAGAATCCGCATACCCGAAAGTCTTCTCGGTTGGCCTAGAGCCGCTTTATGTCCAAGCGCCAAAGCCCTCCCAGCAGCGCACGAACACAGCCGCAGCGATCGACTGCGGTTCGAAGCCGACGAGATATCGCCAAGCGT
This sequence comes from Rhizobiaceae bacterium, assembly GCA_963921345.3. Classification (GTDB taxonomy): domain Bacteria; phylum Pseudomonadota; class Alphaproteobacteria; order Rhizobiales; family Rhizobiaceae; genus Hoeflea_A. The sequence goes on from CAWUFE020000002.1 coordinate 75,930, forward strand.
CAGGAAACATGCGCGACGCGGCGGTATTCGCTCGGCGCTATGCCGACATTCGAAGAAAAGAACCGGGTAAAGCTCGCCTGCGACGAGAAGCCCAGATCATAGGCGATGTCCGTGACCGATTTCGGCGTTGTCAGGAGATCGTCGATCGCCTGCTCCGAGCGCAACGTGTTCATGTAGATATTCGGCGTCACGCCCATCTGTCGCTTGAAAAGCTTGAAGAAATGGGCGCGCGACAAACCCACCTGGCGGGCCAGCCCTTCCATCTCGAAGTCTGTACACAGATGCTCCTGCATGTAGCGCAACGACCGCCGGACACGGAAATCGGAAAACCGGCAGCCGGCACGCTGCAACGCCGTCGGCGCGAAACAACTCTGCCAGGACTGCTCGAAACAGGTACGGGTGGTCTCGAACAGCATGGCATCGAACAGATCGCGGCTTTCGTCGTCCAGCAAGAGCCCGGTCAACCGCTTGATGCAGTCTGAAATACGCGGCGTGATGCGCACGGTGGGCGAACCGAAATTCAGCGCATATTCCGCCGAAACGCTGTTTTCCAGGAACCACATGGGCTTGATGTAAAGCGTCAGGCAGAGGCTCTCGCCGCCGAGCGGCACGAAACTGTGGGGCTCCCATGGACTGATGGCGATCGCGTGGCTGCCGTCGCAGGCATGCGGGACATCCTCGACGACCAGATGGGCGGGATCCCCACCGAGATAGAAGATCAGATGCCCCTCGCGGTGCGCGTGGGTAATAATGGTCTTGTCAAGGCGATAGAGCGCGGCACGTCCGAATTCCCCGTGACACACGGATACGGCATGGCTCATGGTCTTTCCTCCCGACACGTCGCGCGCTTCTGCGGCGCACTAACGTATACATTAAGAGACAATTGTGAGCGCCGAGCCGGCAAACTGGCAAGACCCCGGCGGCAAGAATGAGACTGAAAGATATGTCGCGAAATCCTGCGCCATGCCTGATCACGAACCGTCAAAATCAACATTTCCCGATGTGTCGACGATTACAGAACCGAACGCATGATCTCGGCGAGGTCGCTCTGGCGCGGCGCGCGGGCAGGCACCGCTAGGTCGACGGTCTCCACGGCAAGGCGCGAGGCCTTGTCGATATCGCTCTCGCTGATCCCCATGTCCGATAGCCGTTCGGGTAGCGGCAGTTTCTCGAAAAACTGCCGCACGCCCTCGGCAAAGGACTGCCGCGGACGGATCCCGAGAATATGGCGCAGCGGCTGATACTTCTCCTTCAACGCCGTGGCATTGAGCTTGAGGATGCCGGGCAGAACAAGCCGCTCCACGGCGCCCTGGTCGAGCTCCAGGCCGGTCGCGCTGTCGAGCGCCACGCCAATGGCCTGCGCAGTTCCGATGCCTTTCTGTTGTGCCAGCGCCCCGTTCAGGCTGGCCGCCATCATTTCCCGTCGCACCTCAAGCCGGTCTTCCTTCAGCACCCGGTGGATGTTGCTGGCAGAGCGCTTCAGGCCGTCGAGCGCTATCCCGTCGGCCGGCGGGTTATAGGCGTTGGACAGAAACGCCTCGATACAACGGGCCATGGCGTTGACGCCGGCGCTTGCGCTGGAGCCCGGGCTCGCCCCCAATGTCAGCGTCGGGTCGCAAATGACAGCGGTCGGCAGCAGGTCGGTCGCCGAGTATTTGGAAAGTCGACCGCGACCGGCTCCCGGCAGCGGCGGCGCCGAGGTCAGACCATCGACGCCTGGCACAGCGAACAGTTTCACCAGGGGCTTCTTGCAATCCGCGTCTCGACTCCTCGAGCGCGCAGGCGCACAAGCGATATGAGCGCGCCCGACCTGCGCCAGTTGGATGACCCTGGCCTTGCCGAAGGCGATCAGGACGTCGGCATCGTGTTCCAGAAAACTGGCCTTGAGATCGGACACCGCCGAGTTGATGGATGCGCCCTGCGGGACCTCGAACACTGTCGGCTTGGTGCGCACCGGAAAGCCGGCATAGAGGCGATCAACGAGACCGGATTCGAGGGTCGTCGTCTCGACCACGATCACCGGGCGTCTCCTGCGGTGCTGTTCGAGTTCGGATCGAAGGGCTTCTTCGAGAACGCCATCGGCAAAGTGGACCCGCGTCAGGTAGGTGATCAGTGCCATGGGAATGGTCTCGGCGTGCCCTGCCCGCGCTGTTCATGGGGTCCGGTCGGATCCGGGCGGGCGAGCCGCCCGGATATTGCGCCCCTGGGACGCTGTTCAGCCCGTTACTCGTAAGAGGTCTTGCACTCGGGCGTGTCTCGGCTCGGCAATCCGATCCTGGCAAAGGCGGCCGGGTCGATTCCAAGCGTCTGGTTGACGTTGTCTTTCGTGCTCACCAGCTTGGTGGCGAGCGTGCCGTCGTCCAGTTCGACAACTTCAGACACGAAGTTGGTGCCGATCGCCTGGCGGTTCCCGTCCAGCTTGATCTTGCCGTTCGGCGCATCCAGTTCGAGGCTGGACAGGCATGCCCGAAAAGCCTTCTGGCCGTCCGAAAGGTCGCCGCCAACTTCGTTCAGACAGGCCAGCGCCGCCGACGTCGCGTTATAGTAGCCGGTCGCAAGCAGAGACGGGCTCGGGAACCGTTGATCCGGCGGGAATGTGTCCTGGTAGGCCTTGACGAAACCCTGCCATTTCGGATCGTCCCAGGTGTCTGATTGCGGTCCTGAGGACGGTACGCCAATCAGCGCCTGCTTGGCCGTCCCCTTCGAGTTCAGCACCGTGCCGTCGACCATGATCGAACCGCCGATCAGGTTGGCGTCGCCCCCGGCCTGCTGATACTGATTGAGGAAGTTGACCGCATCCCCGCCGCCGAGACCGAGATAGATGGCATCGACATCGTCCGGCAGCGCCGCGATGATCGAACCGAAGTCCTTGGTGCCGAGCGGAACCCAGAGGCGTTCCGTGACCTCGCCGCCGGCCATGCAAAACTCGGTGATCAGGCCGAAGACCTGGGTGTAGACGAAGGAGTAGTCCTCGCCGACGGTGGCGATCGTCTTGTAGTCCTTGTCATTATAGATGTAGTCGCCGAGGCCTGCTGACCATTGGGCGCCGTCCGTATTGAAGCGGAAGAAATTATCCGACGGCGTCACATAGGTCGTTTCCATGGCCCCGGAGATACCGTTGATGAAGGTCGTCTGCGGCTGTGTCTTGGAATAGTCGCGAATGGCGATACCTTCCGAGCCGGACAACGGTCCGATCACCAGTTCGACACCATCCTGTTCGACCAGCTTGCGTGCGGCGCGCACGGCGCTGTCGGGGCTGGCATCGGTCGCGCCGATGATGATTTCGATTTCACGGCCGCCAGCCATGTCCTTGTTCTGCGCCAGAGCGGTCTTCAGACCGCGGACGCCGTCCTCGCCGAGAACGGTGTAGGTGCCTTCCAGCGTTGCCAGAACGCCCACTTTCAGCGGCTCCGCCGAAGCCGCCGTAGCGCCGGCCGCCACCAGGGCAGCCACAGAGAGCGTCGTCAATAGTTTCGAGTTCATACACTCCTCCCTTAAGCTCACACATCCCCGGCTCAGGCGAACGCGACGATGAATGCTGAAAGAGTGCGTGCTGATGGTCGACAGGGTGATCCCGGAGAGTTGTCCAGCGTAACTCTCCGTCTGTTTTTCGCGCTTTTCGCGGCCGACCGACCTGTATTTCAGGTGACGTCTAGCGGTTGCGCCGCAATCCGGCGACTTCCGCCAGGACCGAATTGGCGGCGTCGATGACGTTGGAACCCGGCCCGAATATTCCGGCAACCCCGGCGTCGCGCAGGAAGCCGTAATCCTGCTCCGGAATGACGCCGCCGCAGATGACGATGATGTCATCGCGGTGCAGCGCCTTCAGCTTTTCGATCAGTTCCGGCACCAGGGTCCGGTGCCCGGCCGCCAGCGACGACACGCCGATCACATCGACGCCGAGATCGATCGCCTTGGCTGCCACCTCTTCCGGGGTCTCGAACATGTCGGAGAGTTCGACGGCAAAGCCCATGTCGGCGAAAGCGGTGGCAATGACCTTGGCGCCGCGGTCGTGGCCGTCCTGCCCCATCTTGGCGACCAGGATTCGCGGTTCGCGCTGCCGTTCGTCGCGGAACGCCGCGATCTTGTTCTGCACGGCTTCGTATTCCGCATCGCCGCTATAGGCATCGCCGTAGACGCCGGTGATCATCCGCGTCGTCGCCTTGTGGCGGTTGAAGGCCTTCTCCATGGCATCGGAGATCTCGCCCAGCGACGCGCGGGCCCGCGCTGCCTCAACGGCCGCTTCCAGCAGATTGCCCGATCCGCTCGCCGCCACGTCCTGCAGCGCGTCAAGTGCGGCATCGCACTTCGCCTGGTCGCGGGTGCGCCGGATTTTGTCCAGCCTGGCGATCTGGGCGTTGCGGACCTTGGCGTTGTCGATTTCCAGAATGTCGATCGTCGGCTCGTCATCCAGCCGGTAGCGATTGACGCCGACGATGACGTCCTCGCCCTTGTCGATGCGGGCCTGACGGCGGGCAGCCGCTTCCTCGATGCGCAGCTTGGGCAGCCCCTGCTCCACCGCCCTGGTCATGCCGCCGAGGCTCTCGACCTCTTCGATCATGCTCCAGGCCTCGTCGGCAAGCGCATCCGTCAGGGCCTCGACATAGTAGGAACCGCCCAGCGGATCGACCACATTGGCGACGCCGGTTTCGTGCTGCAGGATCAGTTGGGTATTGCGGGCGATGCGTGCGGAAAACTCCGTCGGCAGGGCCAGGGCCTCGTCGAAGGAATTGGTGTGCAGAGACTGGGTGCCGCCGAGCACCGCGGCCATCGCCTCAAAGGCGGTGCGCACGACATTGTTGTAGGGATCCTGTTCCGTCAGCGAGACGCCGGAAGTCTGGCAGTGGGTGCGCAGCATCTTCGACCGTTCGGATTTGGCGCCGAAATCGGTCATGATGCGCGCCCAGAGGCGCCGCGCCGCCCGCAATTTGGCGGCTTCCATGAAGAAATTCATGCCGATGCAGAAAAAGAACGACAGACGTCCGGCAAAGGCATCGACGTCCAGCCCCTTGCGCTTGGCGGCCCGCACATATTCCATGCCGTCCGCCAACGTGTAAGCCAGTTCCTGCGCCAGCGTCGAACCGGCCTCCTGCATGTGGTAGCCGGATATCGAAATCGAGTTGAATTTCGGCATCTCCCGCGCCGTGTAGTCGATGATGTCGGCAACGATGCGCATCGACGGCTCGGGCGGGTAGATATAGGTGTTGCGGACCATGAACTCCTTGAGGATGTCGTTCTGGATGGTGCCGGCCAGCGCCGAGCGCGCAACGCCCTGCTCTTCCCCGGCGACGATGAACATCGCCAGCACCGGGATGACGGCACCGTTCATGGTCATCGACACCGACATCCGGTCGAGCGGAATACCGTCGAAGAGGATTTTCATGTCCTCGACGGAGTCGATGGCGACTCCGGCCTTGCCGACGTCGCCGACGACACGCGGGTGGTCGCTGTCATAGCCGCGATGCGTGGCAAGGTCGAAGGCGACGGACAGGCCTTTCTGGCCACCAGCCAGGTTCTTGCGATAGAAGGCGTTCGACTCCTCTGCCGTTGAAAATCCCGCATATTGGCGGATGGTCCAAGGTCGTCCGGCATACATCGTCGCCTTCACCCCGCGGGTGAACGGCGCGAAGCCCGGCAGTTCCGCCGCTGCCTCGGCCGAAACGTCGTCGCCGGTGTAGAGCGGCTTGACGGTGATGCCCTCGGGCGTCTCCCAGTTCAGGGTGGCCGGGTCGGCGCCCTTCAATTCGTTGCTCGCCAGGTCGATCCAGTCGCGCTTTGTCTTGCCCATATCCAACTCCTGCGGCCTCAGGCCACGAACTCCATGATCACCTCGTCGACGGCCAGGCTGTCGCCTTCCTTGACCGGAACTTTGGCAACGACACCGGCCTTCTGCGCCCGCAGGACATTTTCCATCTTCATTGCTTCGACAATGGCGAGCGGCTGCCCTTCGACGATCGTTTCGCCCTCACCCACATGCAGCTTCACCACCAGGCCCGGCATCGGGCACAGCAACATGTTGGACGTGTCGGGCGGCAGCTTCTCCGGCATCAGCGCCGCGAGCTCAGCAACGCGCGGGCTCAGCACTTGCACCACCAGGTCGGCGCCGCGCGCACGCAGACGGTAGCCGCCGGCTGCCAGATCGACCTTGAAGGCGGCGTTCGTATCATCGATATGGACCTGTGCGAGGCGTTCGCCCGGGGTCCATTGCGTCTTGATTGCGATTTCCTGCCCGTCGACGCTCACTGCGTATCCATCGTCAGAACGACGCAATTGGGTCGGATGATTCTCGCGTCCGATCCGCACGGTGCGTTCTTCAGACGCGGCGGACTCGAAACGCGGATCGGCGATCGACGTCAACCGATCCTGCTCGATCGCGTCAAGGACGACGGCCACCGCGGCAAACCGGGCACCCAGCGCCGCATCCGGCTCGACACCGTGGAATCCGTCCGGATATTCCTCGTCGATGAAAGCCGTGGTCAAACGACCGGCTTTGAAGCGCTCGTGGCCCATGACCGCAGACAGGAACGGTAGGTTGTGGCCGATCCCGTCGACCTCGAAAGCATCGAGCGCATCCGCCATCGCCGACACTGCTTGCTCGCGATCGCGACCCCAGGTGCACAGCTTGGCGATCATCGGGTCGTAGAACATCGATATCTCGCCGCCTTCGAAGACGCCGGTGTCGTTGCGGATTGTCGTACCATCGGCTTTGGTGCCTTCGGCCGGCGGCCGATAGCGCGTCAGGCGACCGATGGAGGGCAGGAAGTTGCGGTACGGATCTTCCGCATAAAGCCGGCTCTCCACAGCCCAGCCATCGAGCTTGATACCAGCCTGGGCCAAAGCCAGCGGTTCGCCGGCGGCGACCCGGATCATCTGCTCGACCAGGTCGACGCCGGTGATCAGTTCGGTCACCGGATGCTCGACCTGCAGCCGCGTGTTCATTTCGAGGAAGTAGAAATTGCGGTCCTTGTCGACGATGAACTCGACAGTGCCGGCGCTGGCATAGTCGACGGCGCGGGCCAGAGCCACGGCCTGTTCGCCCATCGCCTTGCGGGTTACCTCATCCAGGAACGGCGACGGCGCCTCCTCGATGACCTTCTGGTTGCGCCGCTGGATGGAGCATTCGCGTTCGCCGAGATAGACGCAGTTGCCATGCTTGTCGGCCAGCACCTGGATCTCGATATGGCGCGGCTCGGTGACGAATTTTTCGATGAAGATGCGGTCGTCGCCGAAGCTCGAGGCGGCTTCCGATTTCGACCGTTCGAAACCTTCCATCGCCTCTTCGTCGTTCCAGGCGATGCGCATTCCCTTGCCGCCGCCGCCGGCGCTGGCCTTGATCATCACCGGGTAGCCGATGTCGGATGCAATGCGCACGGCGTGCTGCGGGTCGTCGATCAGCCCCATATGGCCGGGCACCGTCGACACGCCGGCTTCCGCGGCGATTTTCTTCGAGGTGATCTTGTCGCCCATCGCCTCGATGGCGCCGGTGGGCGGTCCGATGAAGGCGATGCCTTCGGCGGCCAGCCGTTCGGCGAATTCGGCCCGTTCCGACAGGAAGCCGTAGCCGGGATGCACGGCCTCCGCTCCGGTTTCGCGGCAGGCCTCGATGATCTTGTCGATCACCAGATAGCTTTCGGCGGCCGGTGGAGCACCGATGAACACGGCCTCGTCGGCCATTTCCACATGCAGCGCGTTGCGGTCGGCCTCGGAGTAGACCGCAACAGTTGCGATCCCCATGCGGCTGGCGGTCTTGAACACCCGGCAGGCGATTTCACCGCGATTGGCAACGAGTATTTTCTTGAACATTGTCGCGGGCCTCACAGCGGAATGTTGTCGTGTTTCTTGGCCGGCACTTCGGCCTGCTTGGTCTTCAGCATTTCGAAGGCGCGCGCCACGCGGCGGCGTGTCGAGTGCGGCATGATCACCTCGTCGATGAAGCCGCGCTGGGCCGCGATGAACGGGTTGGCGAAACGGTCTTCGTAGTCCTTGGTCCGCTGGGCGATCTTTTCCGGGTCGCCAAGCTCGGACCGGTAGAGGATCTCAGTCGCGCCCTTGGCGCCCATCACTGCGATCTCCGCGGTCGGCCAGGCATAATTGACGTCGGCGCGGATGTGTTTCGACGACATGACGTCATAGGCGCCGCCATAGGCCTTGCGGGTGATTACCGTCACTTTCGGCACGGTCGCTTCGGCGTAGGCAAACAGCAGTTTGGCACCGTTCTTGATGATGCCGCCATATTCCTGCGCGGTGCCCGGCAGGAAGCCCGGAACATCGACCAGCGTTAGGATCGGGATGTTGAAAGCGTCGCAAAAACGCACGAAACGACCGGCTTTCTTGGAGCTGTCGATGTCGAGACAGCCGGCCAGCACCATCGGCTGGTTGGCAACGACGCCGACCGTCGAGCCGTTGACGCGGATGAAACCGCAGAGAATGTTGCCGGCGAAATCGCGCTGGATTTCGTAGAAATTGCCCTCGTCGCCAATCTTCACGATCACTTCGTGCATATCGTAGGGCTTGTTGGGATTGTCCGGCACCAGCGTGTCGAGGCTCGGTTCCTGGCGGTCGATCGGGTCGCTGGTTGCCAGCACCGGAGCGGTCTCGCGGTTGGAGAGCGGCAGAAAATCGAACATGCGCCGCACTTCCAGAAGCGCCTCGACATCGTTTTCGAAGGCGCCGTCGGCAACCGACGACTTTTTCGTATGGGTGCTGGCGCCGCCCAGTTCCTCCGCCGTGACGACTTCGTTGGTGACGGTCTTCACGACGTCGGGGCCGGTCACGAACATGTAGCTGGTGTCCTTGACCATGAAGATAAAGTCGGTCATGGCCGGCGAGTAAACCGCGCCGCCGGCACAGGGGCCCATGATGACGGAGATCTGCGGCACCACCCCGGACGCCTGCACGTTGCGCCAGAACACTTCCGCGTAACCGCCAAGCGACGCCACGCCTTCCTGGATACGGGCACCGCCGGAATCGTTGAGCCCGATCAGCGGCACCCCGTTCTGCATGGCGAGGTCCATGACCTTGCAGATCTTCTCGGCATGGGTTTCCGACAGCGATCCGCCGAAAACGGTGAAATCCTGGCTGAAAACGTAGGTCGGGCGGCCGTTGATGGTGCCCCAGCCAGTGACCACACCGTCGCCCGCAATCTGCTGCGATTCCATGCCGAAATCCGTGCAGCGATGGGCCTTGTACATGTCGTATTCTTCGAACGATCCGTCATCGAGCAGAATGTCGAGGCGCTCGCGGGCCGTCAGCTTGCCCTTGGCATGCTGCGCATCGATGCGTCTCTGGCCGCCGCCGAGTTGGGCTTCGGTACGTTTCGCTTCCAGTTGGTCGAGGATGTCGCGCATTACACCAGCCCCCTGCTCTGAAGAAACTTCCAGGTCGCGGGAAACGCGATCGCCGCCAGCATGGTCTTGGCAAGGTCCCCCGGAATGAACGGATAGAGGCCCCATTCGAGCACGGGTTTGTCCCAGCCAACGATTGTTCCCAGCCACAGCAGGCCGGGCACATAGAGAATGACGGCGCCGGCAAGCGCCGCAAGGAACGCCGTCGCCATACTGCGATCCCATCCGCGCTTCGCCAGCCAGCCGGTCAGCGCCGCCGCCAGCACGAATCCGGCGAGATAGCCGCCGGTCGGGCCTGCCATATAGGCAAGACCGATCCCCTTTTCGGGCGTTCCCGCAAAAACCGGCAGTCCGAGCGCTCCCTGCAGCAGGTAGAGACCGACCGCGGCAACGCCCAGCGTCGGTCCGAGCGCCAGACCGAGACCGATGACGACGAAGGTCTGCATGGTCAGCGGCACCGGATAGAATGGAATCGAGATCTTGGCCGACAGGGTCAGAAGAAGCGACGCAAGGACGACGACAACGCCATTGCGGATGGCGGACGAATGGCCGTGGGCGGTCAGTGAGGCGTAGAGGGTCACGGAGGGGTCTCCCGAATTGGACTTCCTTGGCTCTACTCCCGTTTCGAAACGCGAAAAAGGCTTGAAATAGCGACAAAGTTGAATTAGCAAATATTGCAAACCCTTTTTTGCAATGTTGCAAACATGCGTGCGCGCAAGCTGTTCATTGGCCGGAACATCCGGAAAATTCGCGAAGATCATTCGCTGACACAAGCAGTTTTTGCAAAAAAACTGGGCATTTCAACCAGTTACTTGAATCAGATTGAGAACAACCAGCGCCATGTGACCGCTCCGGTCCTGCTTGCCCTGGCCGAGGTGTTTTCGGTCGATATCGCGACGCTTTCGGTCGACGACAGCGGTCGCCTGCTGGCCGATATGGCAGAGGCACTCGCCGATCCGCTTTTCAAGGGAGAACAGCCATCGGCCCAGGACCTCAAGCAGGTCACCCAGAGCACGCCGTCGGTGGCCCGTGCCTTTCTTGCCATGCACCAGGCACTGCGGCGCGCCGGAGAGCAGCTGGCCGAGCTCGACGATACGCTGGAGCGCACCGGCGGTCTCAACGAGCCGACGCCCTATGAGGAAGTGCGCGACTTCTTCCACTACATCGACAACTACGTCCACGAGCTGGATCTGGCAGCGGAAAAGCTGGCCGATCGGCTCGCCGGCGCCACGCGCAACCGGGTGCGCACCCTCGCCGATCATCTGGAGCGTCAGCACCGGGTTCGCGTCGCCATCGGCGGTTCCGCCGACCGGCCGACCATCGTGCGTCGCTACGATCCGGTCTCGCGCGTCCTGTCGCTCAATCCCAAGGCCGCGCCGTCGACCCACGCCTTCCAGATCGCCCATCAGATCGCGCTGATGGAGCACGCGGCCGAGATCGACGCGATCATCGAGCAAGCCGGATTTCGCACCGGAGACGCCGCTTCGGTGTGCCGCATCGGGCTTGCCAACTATTTTGCCGGCAGCACCCTCCTGCCCTATGGCGATTTCCTCACGGCCGCCGGCGAGCTGCGCCACGACCTGGAGCTGCTGGCCGATCGCTTCGGCGCCAGCACCGAGCAGGTCGCACACCGGCTCAGCACGCTGCAGCGGCCGGGAAACAAGGGCGTTCCGTTCTTCTTCGCCCGTGTCGACCAGGCCGGTAACATCACCAAGCGCCACAGCGCCACCAAACTGCAGTTCGCAAGGTTCGGCTCGGCCTGCCCGCTGTGGAACGTGCACGACGCTTTCGGCAATTCGCAGCGGATCCTGCGGCAGCTCGCCGAAACGCCGGACGGCGTGCGCTATCTGTGCCTGGCGGCGGAGGTGACCAAATCCTCGGGCGGCTACCGTGATCCGGTACAGCGCTATGCGCTGGCGCTGGGCTGCGAAATCCGGCACGCCGGCGCGCTGGTCTATGCCGACGACCTGGATCTCGAGAGCGAAACCGCTTTCCAGCCGATCGGCATTTCCTGCCGCATCTGCGAACGCTCCGACTGCCACCAGCGCGCGGTACCGCCGCTCAAGCGCCGCCTTTCGGTCGACCACAACGCCCGCGACACGGTGCCCTATTCGTTCGAATAGGCGAACCGCATTAGAAGTTGAGCGAAATATCGCGGTGGTCGGACGAACAGGCGGCCACGTAGAGCGCCTGTTCGCGGGTCAGCTTGTTTTGCGCGCGGATTCCGATGGTCGGCGCCATCGCCTGGACGTATTGGCCGACGCCCGATTTCAGCGACGAGTCTGCCGCCTTGCGCCACTCGCTCTGCTCCGCATAGGCCTCGAGCGCCTTGTCGATCTCGACCAGCGCCTTGTCCTTGTCCGGGGTTTTCGACCGAAGCGCCCGACGCGCCTTCGACAGCGCCGACTTGATGTCGTCAGCCCCCTCGATCGCGCCGAACTTCTTCGACAGCACGTTCAGCGGCTCGGTCATCTCGGCCGGCTCGTTGGCAACCACGGCATCACTGATCGAGGCCAGATCGTCGCCCAGCGCCTGGAACGCTTCATAGGCGTTGAGACTTGCCAGCAGGGTTGCCGCCGGCTCGTAGGCCTTGTTAGCCGCCTGGTTGTACTTGCGGCGCAAATCGGTCTCGGCATCGTTCAGCTTGTCGAATGTCGCATAGGTATCCGCCCATTCCGCAGGGATCGTCGCGGCCAGGATTTCCTTGTCGGCGTTCAGCTTGGCGATGCGCTCCTCCAGGCGTTTCCTGCGATCCTCCTCCGACGGATCGCGCAACCGGTCGGCAATCACTTCGATGTCTTCGACGCGCTCGTCGAGGATCCGCATGTCGCGCTCGATATCGCGAACGCGCCGGTGCAGCGGCCGATAGGCATCCGACGCAGCCTGAACTTCCGCGGCCGCCTGATTGGCGCCATCCAGCAGGCCGATCGCATTGGAGACCTCGTCGAAGCTCTTTTCCGTGGCCCTGGCAAGTTTGCTGGGCAGGATGGAGTAGTCGAGCTGCCGGGCGCGGTCGACCGCGCTCAGCAACGCCGCCCGTCCGTCGGCCAGTTGCTCGGTCACATACTGGTCGACGCAATAGGTCAGGCGCGGATTGCGCGGCGGCGGCGCTGTTTCGGACAGCAGCGCCACGCGATTCGGCAGATAGTTCACCAGTTGTGGCAAGACCCCGACGATCACCAGCGCGACGAGCTGCAGGCAGATGAACGGAACCACGCCGCGATAGATCTGCAGCGTCTTGACGGCCGCTGGCGCGACCCCGCGCAAATAGAACAGCGCGAAGCCGAACGGCGGCGTCAGGAACGAGGTCTGGATGTTCAGACCGATCATGACGCCCAGCCACACCGCGGTGATGTTGGCGGACGGATCGGCCAGCAGGATGGGCGCCACGATGGGCACGACCACGACGGCGATCTCGATGAAGTCGAGGAAGAAGCCGAGGACGAAGATCACCGCCATGACGATGACGAATTTCGTCCAGAAGCCGCCAGGCAGCCCTTCGAGGAATTCCTTCACCAGATGCTCGCCGCCGAAGGCGCGGAACGCAGCCGTCAGAATGGCGGCGCCGAGCAGGATGATGAAGACCAGCGATGTCGTCTTCGCGGTCTCGATCATCACGCCTTTCAGCGTGTCCTCGATGCGGAAGGCGCGCCAGCCGCTCCAGGCCAGCGAAACGCTGAGGCCGGCGACCGCGATCAGAGCCAGGGTCACGCCGGTGACGTCGGAACTCGTCCGGATGTTCTTGATGTTGGTGTTGAAGTTGGCCAACACGAAGCCGATGACCACCAGCGATATGATCGCCAGGATCGCCGGATAGAAAGCGTCCTTCTCGCCATCGCGCAGCCGGTAGCCGGCCATGATCAGAGCGCCGGCCGCACCGATGGCGCCGGCCTGATTGACCGTGGCGATACCGGCGATGATCGAGCCCAGCACCAGGATGATCAGCGCCAGCGGCGGGAACAGCGTCAACAGCACCTTCAGCCAGAATTTGCTGTTGAACTCGCCTTCGTGATGAACGGGCGGCGCCAGTTTGGGCCTGATCCAGGCGAAGATCAGGATGTAGAGCATGTAGAGCCCGACCAGCACCAGGCCCGGCAGGAAGGCGCCCAGGAACATCTCGCCGGCGCTGGTCGAGCCGACGTCGAAGATCGACGGCATGGTCAGTTCGCCGGTCGATTCCTTGAACAGGTTCTTGCGCGCAGTGCCCGCCTGGTCGGAGGCGCTCGACAGCTGGTCGGCGAGAATGATCAGCACGATCGATGGCGGAATGATCTGCCCGAGCGTGCCCGAGGCGGCGATCGTGCCGGTGGCCAGCGGTTGTGAGTAGTTGTTGCGCAGCATCGCCGGCAGCGAAATCAGGCCCATGGCGACGACCGTCGCGCCGACGATGCCCGTCGTTGCAGCCAGCAGCGCGCCGACGAACACAACCGAGATGCCGAGGCCGCCGGGGATCGGGCCGAAAAGCTGCGCCATGGTGATCAGCAGGTCCTCTGCGATCTTCGAGCGCTGCAGCATGATCCCCATGAAGATGAACAGCGGAATGGCGATCAGCGTATCCCGTTCCGGTTCCCAATAGACCCCTCGTAGATTTGTCACCCCGGCGCTCAACCATTGCGACGGTCCGCCCTGAGCGAAGAAGGCGTCGGTATCGCCGACGAAGAGCCAGCCGCAGATGGCCGCCAGCAAGATGGTGATGATCGAGGAGCCCGGCAGCGCAAAGGCAACCGGATAGCCCGAGCCGAGGGCTATCGCCATCAGCAGGATCAAAAGGGCGAGAAAATACAGTTCCATGGATCAGTGCCCCAGCGATTCCTGCGACGGGACCCGTGACCCCGGTTCGCCGCGATAATCGGCGACCGCGTCCATCAGATAGGCGACGAACTGGATCATCATGGATATCGCAAAAATGCCGAGGAACCCGGCCATCATATACTTCACATACATGCCGAAACCGGACTGCGTGACCTCGAAACTCAGCAAGGGGCTGTTGATGATCGACGATTTCTGCCCCATGCCGACGATCAGGATGGTCCAGCAGAAAGTCAGCCCCATGAGGATTGTGCTGACGGCGTTCACCGCCGCCTTGGTCTTGTCCCTGAAGCCGGCATAGAACACGTCGACCCGCACATGCCCCTCTTCCAGCAGCGTGTAGGCGCTGGCAAACAGGAACAGCGCGCCGTACCAGAACCGCACCAGGTCGGCCATGAAGGCCTGCTCGTAGGAGAAGATGAACCGCATGAACACGATCGCGAGTTCGGCAATCACGATCAGCAGCGCCAGCCAGTGGAAGCCGAGCGTGCGCGTGAAGGCCGCCAGGATGAGACTGACCACCATCAGCGGCACGTGGACATAGAGGCCGCGGAACTGCGAGCGCCCGAGATCCTTGGTCAGTTCCTCGCCGACCACCGCCGGCAAAAGGTCCTCGACCCGCAGGAAAGAAATCGCCACATCGGCCACGCCGACGATCAGCACCGCCCAGAATGCGGCGCGGATAAAATAGGTGTTGATGCCGGACACGACGGAGGCGTTCTCGCGCAGCGTCGTCGACCGGTGGCTCGCCACATAGCCGATCGCGAGGACCATGCCGATGGGGTAGAGCGCAGCCTGGGCCATCGCGGAAAAACCACCGCCGCCAAAGGCAGCAGCAGCACCCGGCAATCCGCCCCAGAAGGTCATGAAATTATTGATCAGGAAGGCGGCCATCAAGGCCAGCACACACCACCCGAACATTCGCACGAGATTGGGAAACGACAGGGTATGGTCATACCCAGCGTGCGTCGATTCCGACATGGCTGTTCCCCGCTAGCCGAATTGTTGTTCCCCGGGTCCAGCGATTTCGGGTCGGCGTTCGGCTTGCGACTTGCGGCTTATGGTGCCGGTTGAACGTCGCCTTGTTGTTGTTCCGAGAGATCTGGGAAATCCGCCGCCAGATCCGGTGCCGGTGAAATCGACTGGACGGGACGGGGATCGCTCCCCGCCCCTTTAGGCTTTTTTTCGTAAACGCGCCCTACTGATTGAGGACGTTGTTGCGCTTCTGCACATAAGCGGTGTCGGACAGAGCCGTCCAGGCACCGAGCTCGGCGCGCTTGGCCAGCACGTCGTCGTAGATCTTCTTCGACAGTTCGCTGTGGTCGCGCGCTTCTTCGATCACTTCCTGAGCCGCTTCGCCGAACGCGTCATAGACGTCGTCGTTGAATTCGCGCAGCTGGATACCGTGATCGTTGACCAGACGGTTGAGATATTCACCGTTGAAGGCATTGGTCTCGGCCATCGTGCGGGCGTTTTCTTCGTTACATGCCGCCTGGATGAGCGCCTGCTGGTTCTTGGTCAGGCCGTCCCACCATGCACGGTTGATGCCGAAGGCGATCTGGGCGCCCGGCTCGTGCATGCCAGGCCAGTAGTAGTATTTGGCGGCCTCGTAGAACTTCATGAAATAGTCGTTGTACGGGCCGACCCACTCGGTGGCGTCAATGGCGCCGGATACGAGGTTTTCGTAGATCTGGCCGCCCGGCAGCGAAACCGGAGAAGCGCCCAGCTTGGCCATGACGTCGCCGCCGAGGCCCGGAATGCGCATCTTCAGACCCTTCAGGTCGTCGGCGCTTTCGATTTCCTTGTTGAACCAGCCGCCCATCTGGACGCCGGTGTTGCCGCAGGCGAGGTTCTTGAGACCGAATTCGCCGGCCAGTTCGTCCCACAACTCCTGACCGCCGCCATATTTGATCCAGGCGTCGATCTCCGTATAGGTCATGCCGAACGGGATGGCGGTAAACGGCGCCCAACCCGGGTGCTTGCCCTTCCAGTAATAGTCGGCTGCGATGTAGGACTGGGCGTTGCCAGAGGCGACTTCGTCGAACGAATCGAAAGCGCCCACGCGTTCGCCGGCGGCGAAGTACTGGACGTCGATCGTCCCGTCGGAAAGCTCGTTGATTCGGGCAGCAAGACGCTGGGCCGGAAGGCCGAGGCCCGGGAAGTCGCGCGGCCAGGTGGAAACGATTACCATTTCCTTTTTGGCTTGTGCGACCGCCGGAGCAGCCAGCGTTGTGGCAGCGCCGGCAATGGCGGCGCCCTTTAGAAACTTACGACGTTGCATTACGTTCCTCCCGTTGAATGCCAGACACGGAAACGGGCTTCCCACCCGTTGTCGTGCCTGAATAGGCATATGACATCACTTTCACAATTCGTGCAAATACCACCCGCATCCGTATTACTACCGAGACGCGTGCGGCATAGGTGCAAACATCCGCCTTATATGCGAATTATGGCGTCCGCGAGAGCAATCCGGACCCATTGGCATGAAGTTCAAGACCAAGCTTTTCCTCATCACCCTGCTGCCGGTGATTCTGATCTCCGCCGCGACGCTGCTCGTCATCAATTTCCAATCGTCGCGGCTGGCCCAGTCGCAGGCGCAGACGGTGGAAAACCTGTTTCTCGAGCTCAAGCACACCGAACTCAAGAACTACGTCATGCTCGCTCGCAACGCGCTGACGCCGATCTATGGCTCGACGCTGAAGACCAAGCGCAGAGCACAGCGAGAAGTAACTGAAATCGTTCGGAAAATGACCTTCGGCGAGGACAGCTATTTTTTCATCTACGAGGAAGACGGAACCAACATCGTCAATCCTCGGCTGACCTATCTCATCGGCAGCAACTGGATCGGCCTTGAGGACGATGACGGACGACAGGTGGTCAAGGATCTGATCGACCGGGCCAAGAAGGGCGGTGAGTTCTATTCTTATGTCTGGAAGAAGCCGTCAAGCGGCGAATATGTCGAAAAACTCGGCTATTCCGTCTATCTCGACAAATGGGACTGGATGCTCGGCACCGGCATCTACCTGGACGATGTGTCGCAACAGGTGGCCAAGGTTCAAGCCGAGTTGCAGAGCAACATCCGCGAGACCAGGCTGGTGCTCTTTGCCATCGCCTTCGGCGCGCTGGTGCTCACCGGTTCGATCATCGGCGCCGCACGGCTGTCGGAACAGCGTTTCGCCGACGCCCGGCTGAAGGAACTCACGGCACGCCAGGCCGATTTCCAGGAACAGGAACGCAAGCGGGTGTCGCGCGAGTTGCACGACAGCATCAGCCAGTTGCTGGTTTCCTCCCGATACGGGCTCGAATCGGCTCTCGGCAAGCTGGGCGACAACCGCACCGTCATCGAACCCCTGGAAAAATCGATGAATGCGCTGAGCGATGCCATCTCTGAAGTGCGCCGCATTTCGATGGCCCTGCGCCCGTCGGTACTCGACGAGTTGGGTCTTGCGGCCGCGGTCAAAAGTCTCGGAAACGACTTCGCCAAGCAGACGGGCATCGAGGTCGAGGTCGAGACCGAACAGGTTCGCGACCTGCTCTCCGACGAGGCCAAGACCGCCCTCTTCCGGGTCATTCAGGAGGCGCTCACAAATGTCGCAAAACACTCGGGCGCCAGGCATGTCGGCATCAGGCTCAGCCGTCGCGGCCGGCGGGTCGAACTGGAACTAGAGGACGACGGCGTCGGCATGGCGCGCGGGTCTGAAAGGCAGGCCCCGGGCGGCGGCCTCGGCATCCGCAACATGCAGGAGAGGATCGATTCCTTCGACGGCACCATCCGCTTCTCCCGTCCCCGCTCCGGCGGGCTTGCAATCAGGGTCAGTTTGCCGATAGTAAAGCCCCAACGGCAAACTAAAAAGAACGCCACATAGGGGAACCCATGCAGTCTGATAAATCAGACGGCGGCCGGCTTCGACTCGTTATCGCGGATGATCATGATCTGGTGCGCGAAGGCATTCGCTCTCGCCTGTCGGACGAAGCGTTCGTCGACATTGTCGGCGAAGCCCGCAACGGTCGCGAAGCGGTCGAACTCTGTGTTGCCCTGAAACCCGACATGGTCCTTCTCGACATTTCGATGCCGGAGCTTAACGGACTGGAGGCCGCGCAGCAGATCAAGCAGGGGTTACCGGCCATCAAGGTGCTGTTCCTTTCGATCTACGACAACGAGGAATATGTCCGCGAGGCGCTCAGAATAGGCGCCAACGGCTTCGTTCTGAAGGACGTCTCCAAGGCGGAGATGATCAACGCCATCAAGTCGGTCGCCCAGGGCGCGACCTATCTCGGGCCGCAGGCCGCGGCCTCGCTGGCCAGCAAGGCCGCCGCCGACCGTCCCGTTGCCAACGATTTCGGTTTGACCGAGCGCGAAAAAGAAGTGCTTGCCGCCGTCTCGAAGGGCCACAGCAACCGCGAGATCGCGATGCAGCTCGGCATCAGCGTGCGCACGGTCGAAAGCCACCGTCTGTCGATCCGCGAAAAGACCGGTGGCGGCAATGCCGTCGCCCTGTCGAAAATCGCCGGCAAACTCGGCCTCTGATCTCCCGACCTCGGTATTTCTCCAAGCTGTCGCCCACCAAAACAGACAGAACGTTCGTCTTGTTTACAGCCCGACGTCATGTTACGCCGATGAGCAAACGGCGCATGATCGGCGCCGCGCCAGACGACGGGTGCCATCATGGAAAATCCTTTCGACACGGACGAGCGCAGGACCTATCGGGACAGCTTCCGGCGTTTTGTAGACAACGATATCAGGCCGCATGTCGACGAATGGGATGAACAGGGTTCGATTCCCTGGGAGCTGCACCGCATGGCGGGCAGTCTCGGCATGTTCGGCTTCGGCATCGACGAGGACTATGGCGGTCTCGGCTTCGACGATTGCTTCATGCGCGCCGCCACCGGCGAGGAACTCGGCCGTTGCGGCGCCTCGGGCGTCGGGGCGGCCTTGGGAGCCCGCAACATCTCGACCGGTCCGATCGCCCAGCTCGGCTCCGAGGAGTTGAAGCGAGCGGTCCTGCCGCAAATCCTCTCCGGCGAGGTCGGCTCCAGCCTGGCGATCACCGAACCGTCCGGAGGATCCGACGTTGCCAGTCTCAAAACCACGGCAAAACGCGACGGCAACGAGTGGGTGCTCAACGGTTCCAAGACCTTCATCACCGGCGGCATGACCAGCCGCTACTTCGTCGTCGGCGCCCGCACCGGCGGCCCGGGCCTCTCCGGCATTTCGCTGTTTTTTGTCGAGGCGGAGACCGAGGGCTTCACCCGGGCGCCGCTCGATAAGAAGATGGGCTGGTGGTGCTCCGACCAGGCCACCCTGTTCTTCGACGAGTGCCGCCTTCCGGCCGACAGTCTTCTAGGGCCCGAAAACAAGGGGTTCCTGGCGATCGTCGAGAACTTCAACTACGAGCGCATTGCCCTGATCGCCCAGGCGCTGGGGATGGCCAGGCTCTGCCTCGACGAGTCGATCGCCTATGCCAAGGAGCGAGAGACCTTCGGCAAAAAACTGATCGGTCACCAGGTGATCGCCCACAAGATCGCCGACATGTCGGCGCGCGTCGATGCCATCGAGGCCTATCTCAACCAGATCTGCTGGATGGCCGAAAACGGCGCCATGCCGGTGGCGGAGATCTCCAAGGCCAAGTTCCTGTCGACCAAGACACTAGAATATGTCGCCTCGGAGGCGATGCAGATATTCGGCGGCGCCGGGTATTTGCGCGGCAACCCCGTCGAGCGCGTCTATCGCGAGGTCAAGGTCATGGCCATCGGCGGCGGCTCGGAGGAGATCATGAAGGACCTGGCGATCCGGCAGATGGGGATCCTGCCGGTCGGTTCCTGATGGCCGTGCGCGAAATTAAGCACTTTGCAATGATTTGGGCGCACCGTTTTTTTCTGCCGACACCGATGGCGGCTGCGAAAGTTGAGGTCTGGCTGCGCAAACCTCTTGAATATGCGTGCGATGTAACGCATATCGATTCCGTACGGAAAAGGCGCGGCGACAGTCTTTCAATGTGCGCGGCATGCAGTGGTGTGCCGGCGATGAAAAACAAGATCAGAACTGGCAGAGCCCCGTGGCTTTCGTGATCCGATGGAAACCGCAGAACTCCTGAAGCGCATGACCGAAACGGCACGTGTGGCCGGCAATGCAGTCATGCAAGTTTACGAAGAAGACCCGCAGACCTGTGTCAAACAGGACGGAACGCCCGTCACCAAGGCGGACCGGAGTGCCGAAGCGATCATTCTGCCGGCCCTGCACGACTACGAGCCGGGCGTTCACGTGGTCTCGGAGGAGAACTCCGAAAGCCATCGCTCGACGGCGCCAGAGCGGTTCTTTCTCGTCGACCCCCTCGACGGTACCAAGGAATTCCTGAAACGCGACGGCCAGGGCTGCTTTACCGTGAATATTGCCCTGATCGAGCACGGCGTGCCGATCCTGGGGGTCGTCTATGCGCCGGCGCTCGATCGCCTGTTTGCCGGCGGCGCGGGTCTGGGCGCTACCGAGACCAGCGGCGGCAAACATCGCGACATCCACATTCGCAAATGTCCCAAAAGCGGACCGGTTGCGGTCGCCAGCTGTTCGCACCGCGAGCCGCTGACGGATCGATGGATCAGCGATCAGCCGATTTCCCGGACCATTTCGGTCGGCTCGTCTCTGAAGTTCTGCCTGCTGGCCTGCGGCGAGGTCGACGTCTATCCGCGTTTCAGTTGCACGATGGAGTGGGACACGGCAGCAGGCGATGCCGTGTTGCGGGCAGCCGGTGGTACGGTCAAGACGCCTGACGACCAACCGTTCCTCTACGGCAAGACCGACTATCGCAACGGGCCGTTCATCGCCTGCGGCGGGTGGTCCGCACCGTAACCGGTTCTTCTAATCCTTTCGGCATGCCTGGCACGTGCCGCGCAACTCGATCGTGCAGGTCTTGACGGCAAAGCCGTCCCGGCTGGCCACCCGGTTGAGCTGCTTTTCGAGCGTGTCGTCGGCCACTTCCGACACCTTGCCGCAAACCTCGCAGATCGCGAACACCATGGATTCACGGTCCTCGCACTCGGGATGCCGGCAGGCGACGAAGGAGTTCAGGCTTTCCAGCCGGTGGATCAGCCCGAGATCGATCAGCTTGTCGAGCGCCCGGTAGACCTGCAGCGGCGCCCGAAAGCCGTGATCGCGCAACTGGTCCAAAATCGCGTAAGCGCTGAGCGGTCCGTTCGCATGGGACAGCGCGCCATAGACCAGTGTCTGGTTCTTCGTCAGGTCGGCGGGCGGCGTGTGTTGGTGCTGCGTCATGGCCTCGGTTCCTGTTCGCTCAGCCGTTTGCCTCCGATGTAGTCGGCGAGCGGACTCACGCTTAGCAAGAACAGCAGCAAGGCTGCAACGACGATAGACGGGCCCGACGGGGTATCCCAGGCAAGCGAACCGTACAAACCGCCGATCACGGCCGCGATTCCGATAACAATTGCCAACAGCGCCATTTGTTCTGGACCGCTGGCAAACCGCCGCGCGGCGGCGGCCGGAATGATCAGCAGAGCCGTGATCAACAGCACGCCCACGATCTTCATGGAAATGGCGATGACGGTTGCCATGAGGAGAACGAAGACGAGGTTGCTGCGTTTCGGCTGCAGACCCTCCGCCTCAGCGAGTTCCGTATTGACCGTAGCGGCAAACAATGCGTCCCAAGTCAGAAAAAGTACCGCCAGGACCGCAGCTCCGCCGGCATAGATGATCGCGATGTCTGTCTTCGATACCGCCAGGATATCGCCGAACAAATAGCCCATCAGGTCCACCCGAACCCAGGTCATGAAGGCGAGCGCGACGAGACCGAGCGCCAGCGAAGAGTGGGCGAGCAGTCCGAGCAGAGAATCGGATGACAAGGTCAATCGGCGCTGCAGGTAAACCAGCGAGACCGCGACGGCCGCACAGACAATGAAGACGGACAGAGTAATGTCGAGCTCCATCAGGAAGGCCAGCGCCACGCCAAGCAGGGCCGCATGCGATAGCGTATCGCCGAAATAGGCAAGGCGCCGCCAGACGACGAAACAGCCGAGCGGTGCAGCGACGATAGCCACCCCGATTCCGGCGACCAGCGCCCGAACGAAGAAGTCGTCAAGCATGGCGATGGTCCTCCCCTTGCTCTTCGTCGCTGTCGTGATGATGTCCGTCGCCCGGATGACAGTGATCGGTGATACTGCCGTCGGCATGTTGCACCCGACCATCCGGTAGATGCGTGTGATCGTGGTGGTGCCTGTAGATGGCGATCGACGCAGCGGCCCGGTCACCGAACAGCCGCTGATATTCATCGCTCTCGGCCACCACATCGGGCGTGCCCCGGCAGCACACATGGCCATTGAGGCAGATGACCCGGTCGGTGGCGGCCATCACCACATGCAGGTCGTGGGAGATCATCAGCACGCCGCAATTCAATTCGGTGCGCACGCTGGATATCAGCTCGTAGAGCGCGATCTCGCCGGAGAAATCGACACCCTGGACCGGTTCGTCGAGCACAAGCAGGTCCGGCTTGCGGGCAATGGCACGGGCCAGCAGGACCCGCTGGAACTCGCCGCCAGACAGCGTCCGCACTTCGGAATTCGCCAGATGCGCAACACCGGTCGTCTCCAGCGCATCCGTGGCCTCGCGCGACGAAATCCGCTGGGTCAGATTCATGAACCGCATGACATTGAGCGGCAATGTCCAGTCGACGGTGATCTTCTGCGGTACATAGCCGACCTTCAGCTCCGACAACCGCCGCGCCGTGCCCTCCGTGGGCGGCAGGATCCCGAGCGCCATCTTCGCCGTCGTCGACTTGCCCGAGCCGTTCGGGCCGATCAGTGTGACGATTTCCCCCCGGCGGACAGCGAGGTCGACGCCGCGCACCAACCATCGTCCCGATCGGTGCAGACCGGCATTGTCCAGCGTTATCAGAGCAGTCGGCGATTCGAGCACGTGGCAACCTTCTTTTAGTGTCGAGGCCTCTATGGCATTCGTTACAATATAACGCAACGGGTGGCTTTTGCCATTGCTCCACAGGGGCGGGATTTTGCACCACCGGGTGCATTGCGCCGGGCGGCGTTCAAGCTACAATAACCGGCAGATTCGAGCCGGGCGGTTGTGAAGCATTTTCTGGGGGTAGCCCGTGACCAACCCAAGACGCACAATTTTGAAAGGCGGCGCCGTATTTGCCGCAGCTTCTTTTTTACCGACCCGGGTGTTTTCCAACGAGGACGTCGTCGGAACCGATTTCGACAAGGCCCATGGCGCGATGCAGGAGGCGCTTGTCGGCCACTTTGCAGAGATGGGCTACACGCCGGTCACCGCGGCGCCGATCGTCACCGACGACGAACAATTCAATGGCGGCTTGCGCTACGACGAAACTGGCCTGATCGACCAGCCGGGACAAATGGCAATCCAGCAATGCGCCCGCCTCGAAGACATTGAAAAACGTCACCGCCGGGATGTTCTGCCACTGTTTCATATTTTCCGCTGCAACAAGCCGCTGGGCTTCAAATCACAGCAGACACTCGCCCAGGCGCTGGCCTACCTGACCGACACGCTGGGCATCGAGTCGTCCAGGCTTTGCCTGATCAGCACCCCGCGACTGGAGAAATACGCGCCGGTTCTGAAACGCGCCCACATCGACGCGACCCGTCAGGTTCTGCTGCGTGACGATGCAGCGGCACTGGCAGCGGCCGACGGTTCGGGCTATTTCCGCTTCCCTGGCGACCCCAGCGCCGACACATTCGCAACTGTCGGGCTCTACTGCTGGATCGGCGAAGGCGTGCCGATGCGGCCGGAAAGCTATCCGCCGTCAGAGGACTGGACGGAGATCGGCGAAGCTTCCCTGGACGAAGGCGAATCGATGGGCTTTGCTTTTGGAACCGAGCGGATCGTGCTGGCGACAACTGGCCAAATGCCGTCCTGGCAGGAGCAGTTGGTGCAATTGTTCGAGTTCATCGAAAACGACAGCGGCGGCGGGCAGCCGCCGAGCGGACGTGCGGAGTTCGCCAGAAACTGACATACCCGCGCGGATAGTCACCTTATCTCGACGAAAACAAGCTGGCTTACACGCGCTCGAGGGCGATCGCGATTCCCTGCCCGACTCCGATGCACATCGTAGCCAGGGCGTATTTTCCGCCACGCTGCGACAACTCCAGCGCCGCCGATCCGGTAATCCGAGCGCCCGACATGCCAAGCGGGTGACCAAGTGCGATCGCCCCGCCATTCGGATTGACGAAATCCGCATCCTCAGCGACGCCCAGGTCGCGCAGCACGGCGATCCCCTGGCTGGCAAAGGCCTCGTTGAGTTCGATAACCTCGAAATCGGCCGGCGACAGGCCCAAACGTGCGCACAGCTTCTTGGTTGCCGGCGCCGGTCCGAAGCCCATGATGCGAGGGGCCACGCCCGCAGTCGCACCGCCCATGATGCGGGCGACCGGTTTCAGGCCATGCCTCTCGATAGCCGCTTCCGAAGCGACGATCAGCGCGGCGGCACCATCATTGACGCCGGAGGCGTTACCGGCGGTGACCGATCCGCCTTCGCGAAATGGCGTCGGCAGCGAAGCCAGCTTTTCCAGTGAAGTTTCCCGCGGATGTTCGTCACGGTCGACAACCAGCGGATCTCCGCGCCGCTGCGGAATGGTCACCGGCGTTATCTCAAGGGCCAGTCGGCCGTTTGCCTGTGCCGCGGCCGCCTTTTGCTGCGAGCGCAGCGCAAAGGCGTCCTGGTCTTCCCGCGAAACGCTGAAATCCTCGGCCACGTTCTCGGCCGTTTCCGGCATCGAATCAACGCCATATTGCGACTTCATGAGGCGATTGACGAAGCGCCAGCCGATGGTCGTGTCGTATATCTCTGCCTTGCGGGAAAAAGCGGCATCGGCCTTCGGCATAACGAAGGGTGCGCGCGACATGGATTCGACGCCGCCGGCGACGATCAGATCCGCCTCGCCGGCACGGATGGCTCGCGCCGCTGTAATCGTCGCGTCCATGCCCGATCCGCACAGCCGGTTGATCGTTCCGCCCGGAACGCCCTGCGGATATCCGGCAAGCAGTAGCGCCATGCGGGCAACGTTCCGGTTGTCCTCGCCCGCCTGGTTAGCACAGCCGAAAAGCACTTCCTCGACCGCTTCGAAATCGAGTTCCGGATTGCGCTCGCGCAATGCGTTGAGCGGCACGGCCGCCAGATCGTCGGCGCGCACCTGGGAAAGGCTGCCGCCGAACCGGCCGATCGGCGTGCGGATGTAGTCGCAGATGAAGGCTTCCGGCATTTACTGTTTGTCCTGTTGCGATCGCTTGCTGCCCTGGTGGGCAGCCCGGGTGCGCGCCTTGAGGTCGCGCAGCGTGTTCAGCTCTATTTCGCTTGGCGGCGGCGTTTCTTCAACCCCTTGCGCGAATTTGACCGGCCAGCCGCAAGTCTCCTGAACCTGGTCGCGTGTAACGCCCGGATGCAGGGAGACCACCGTGAATTCTTTGGTTTCGGGGTCCGGACGCCAGATCGCCAGATCGGTGATCAGCAGGCTGGGACCCTTGGTCTCGATGCCGAGGCGCTGCCGGTTATCGCCGCCGTCGCCGTGACCGAAGGACGTGAAGAAATCGATCTTGTCGACCATGCCGCGCAGCGATTGCTTCATGGTGATGTAGATTTCGCCCGACGAGGAAGCGATTTCCGGCGCCCCGCCCCCGCCCGGCAGGCGGGTTTTCGGTTGGTCGTAGTCGCCGATCACCGTCGTGTTGATATTGCCGAAGCGATCCAGCTGAGCCGCACCCAGAAACCCGATCGTGACGCGGCCGCCCTGCAGCCAGTAGCGGAACATTTCGGGCACCGAGACCGTGGTCAGCGCTGTATCGCACAGCTCGCCATCGCCGATGGAAAGCGGCAACACGTCCGGTGCCGTCCCGATCGTGCCGCTTTCGTAGATCAGCGTGATGTCGGGGGCATGGGTGAGTCGCGCCACGTTGCAGGCCGCCGACGGCGCACCGATACCGACGAAACACACATCGTCATTCTTCAGCGCCCGGGCCGCCGCGATGGTCATCATTTCGTCAGGGGTGAATCCAAGCTCGCTCATGCCGCGCTCCCCAGTTTCGCCACCCGCTCGGCAAAGATCTCGGGTGTCTTGTCGACGACGTGCTCCTGCATCCAGTCGCGAAACCGCTCCCGGTCTGCAGCAACCTTGTCCCATTCGAGATAGTAGGCGTTGTCCCGGGGATAGTAGCCCTGCGTATAGGACGGATGGGCGCCGCCCGGCACCACACAGACCGATGTAACGGTCCAGTGCGGCAGAACGCACATGTTCGGGTGCGCATCCAGGTCGTCGACTATTTCTTCGACGGTGACCACCGAACGTTTCGCCGCCAGCACCGCCTCCTTTTGCACGCCGACGATCCCCTCGATCATGACATTGCCCTTGCGGTCGGCCTTGGAGGCATGAATGAAGGTGACGTCCGGGCGCAATGCCGGAACGGCGGCGAGTTCCTCGCCCGTGAACGGGCACGTCACCGACTTGATGTTGGGATTGACCCTGGCCAGTTCGGCGCCGCGATAACCGCGAAACACAGCGCAGGGCAGCCCGGCCGCTCCGGCTTCATAGGCGTTGGCCATCGCCGCATGGCTGTGTTCTTCCAGTTCCAGCCGGTGCGGCCAGCCATTCTCCACCGCGTCGCGGACGCGCCGCAGCAGACCGACGCCCGGGTTGCCGGCGTAGGAAAAGACCATTTTGCGCGCCAGCCCCATGCCGACCATCTGGTCGTAGATCATGTCGGGCGTCATGCGAACCAGGGTCAGGTCGCGGCGATCCTGGCGGATCGCCTCATGCGCCGCCGCATGGGGGATCAGGTGGGTAAATCCCTCGAAAGCGGCCATGTCGCCGTCGCGCAGATTGTCGGCGACTGCCTGTTGCAGCGATTGAAATTCAGCCATACCGGCGTGCCTCAGATGTCAAAGAAGATGGTTTCGTTGTCGCCCTGAAGGCGGATGTCGAAGCGGTATCCGTCGCCGTCCCGCTGAGCGAGCAGCGTCGGCACGCGCACCCGGTGCTCGATCCGTTGCAGGATCGGATCCTCGGCATTGGCCGCCTCTTCGTCGGCAAAATACATGCGGGTATTGAGGCCGAGATTGATGCCGCGCGCGACGATCCAGAAGTTGACGTGCGGTGCCTGCAGCCTGCCATCGGTCCAGGGCACCCGACCGGGCTTGACGGTCTCGAAACGGTAGGTCCCGCTCTCCATGTCCGTCGGCTGGCGTCCCCAGCCGGTGAAATTCGGGTCGGCCGTGCCGCGCAATTCCGCCGGACTGTTGTAGAGCCCGTCGCTATCCGCCTGCCAGATTTCGAGCAGCGCGTCCTTGAGCGGCGATCCGGTGCCGTCGAGCACCTGTCCACTGATGCCGATGCGCTCGCCCCGCGTATCGTCGTTGACCATGGATACCCCGAGGTCCTCGGGATAGACGCCCTCGATGCCGCTGAAATTCGGCACGCAGCCGATATGGACATACGGGCCCGCGGTCTGCGACGCGGTTTCCTTCAGGTGACCGAGTTTCTGAACCATCTAGTTGCCCTCCGGCCGGTTCTCGAACATCGTCGAGCGGCGGCCTCTCAAAACCATGTCGAATTTGTAGGCGCGCGAATCCATTGGGATGGTGTTCATCATGTCGAGCGGCGCTATCAGTTGATCGATGGCCGCCTGGTCGGTGATGGTGCGCACGATGGGGCACAGGGGAATCAACGGATCGCCCTCGAAGTACATCTGGGTGATCAGCCGCTGGGCGAAACCACTGCCGAACAGGGAAAAGTGAATATGCGCCGGACGCCAGTCGTTGACGCCATTCGGCCAGGGATAGGGCCCCGGCTTGATGGTGCGGAAGATGTAGCCGCCGTCATCGTCGGTGATCGTCCGCCCGCATCCGCCGAAATTCGGATCGAGCGGCGCCATATAGCCTTCCTTCTTGTGGCGGTAGCGCCCGGCGGCGTTGGCCTGCCAGAACTCCAGCAGCACGCCCGGAACGCCCTTGCCGCGCTCGTCGAGGATCTTTCCGTGAACGATGATGCGCTCGCCGATGGCGCTCTCCCCGGGACTGGCGAAATTATGAATCAGGTCGTCGTCGAGCTCGCCAAGCACGTCATGGCCGAAAACCGGTCCGGTGATTTCGCTGATGCCGTTGGGTATCGAGATCAGTGCCTTTTGCGGCGACCGGGTGACGCTGGTTTTGTAGTCGGGTGTATAGGCCTTGGGATGCCACTGGCGGTCGCGCACGAAAAACGCCCCGGTTTCCGGTTTGACATTACGCATCGTCGGCCTCCTGTTCTGCCGCCTTGTCCATCTCCGCGAAGGTCGCCTTGGCAATCTTGATTGCATGGTTCGCTGCCGGAACGCCGGCATAGATTGCGACATGCAGGAGCGCCTCGCAAATATCCTCTCGGGTGGCGCCGGTGTTGGCCGTCGCCCTTATGTGCATGGCCACCTCGTCGTCATGACCGAGAGCCGCCAGCAGCGCGATGGTCACGATCGACCGCTCCCGCGGGCTCCAGGTCGGGCGCGACCAGACATGTCCCCAGGCTGCTTCGACGATCAGGTCCTGGAACGGCGCATCGAAACCGGTCTTGTTGGCCTCGGCCCGGTCGACGTGGCGACCACCCAGCACGGACCGCCGGGTCGCCATGCCTTGCTGATGCCGGGCGGACCCGGAAGCGCCTTCGCTCATGGATTTCTCCCGTCGGTTACATGCAACGCATTTGCCGGCGAAACCGCCGTAACGGGCGGCCGCAATCGGCAATTTGCTCGACAGGCGCACAAATTACATATTTAAATGGGAATGAAAAATGAAATATATCGCAAAACAAATACCGGAACTGATATGAATATCCTGCGTCGGCTCAAACTCAGACACCTGGAGACCTTCGTCGAGGTCGCCCGGCAGAAGAGCGTGAGCCGGGCGGCGGAAAGCCTGCATCTCACGCAACCGGCCGTTACCCGCACCATCCGCGAACTCGAGGAGATCTGCGGAAAGCCGCTGGTTGAAAAGGACGGTCGCGGGATCCGCATTTCTCAATATGGCGAAGTCTTCCTGCGCTTCGCCGGCAGCAGCCTGGCCTCGGCGCGCGGCGGCATCAACGCACTGTCGCAATTGAGTCTCGCCGACGGCCCGATGGTGCGGCTCGGCGCACTGCCAACCGTCTCGGCGACGATCGTGCCGATTGCCGTCGCCCGCTACCTTGAATCAGGACTGCAGAACCGCCTTAGCGTCGTCACCGGTGAAAACCGCGTGCTGCTCGATCAGTTGCGGGTC
This sequence comes from Rhizobiaceae bacterium, assembly GCA_963921345.3. Classification (GTDB taxonomy): domain Bacteria; phylum Pseudomonadota; class Alphaproteobacteria; order Rhizobiales; family Rhizobiaceae; genus Hoeflea_A. The sequence continues at coordinate 105,337 of CAWUFE020000002.1, forward strand.
GGCGAACTCGACCTGGTGATGGGCCGGCTGCCGGCGCCTGAAACCATGCAGGGGCTGGTCTTCGAACCGCTGTTTCGCGACAAGGTGATCTTCGCCGTGCTTGCCGACCACCCTCTGGCCGGCCGTGGTCAGGTCGCTGTGGAAGCACTGAACGACTACCCGGTTCTGGTGCCGACCCGCCAGTCGATCATTCGGCCGTTCGTCGACCGGCTGTTCATCGAGCAGGGTATTTCGGAGCCGCTGAAAGCCATCGAAACGGTCTCCGATTCCTTCGGTCACGCCTTCGTGCGCCGGCATCGGGCGATCTGGATCATCTCCCGTGGCGTCATTGCCAACGAAATCGACAGCGGCGAGTTCGTGACCCTGCCGATCGACACGGATTCGACCCTCGGTTCGGTCGGCTTCAACACCCGGGCGCAGACTTCGCTCGGACCGGCCGCCCAGACCTTCGCAGACATCCTGCGACGGGTGGTGTCGGAATTGCCGTTGAGTGGCTGAACCGACCGCGCCGGGTCGAAACAACCGGGGAACCGCCCTGCCCCGATGCACTAACCTGCCAGCGCTTCGCTTTCGAACCAGCCGTCTCCCGCAAGCCGCTGCCAGTTGACCCGGTCCTCCTGCAGAAAATCGATCGAATGGACCACGACCCCGTGCTCGCTCAGGAAACAGACATTGTAGTTCGGTTCGATGTCGCCATAGGCGATGACTTCGGCGTCGCCCGAGAACTCCGGCCAGCAGGGGTGGTTTATCGACCGCGGCGCCGAGTAGGGAATACCGGCGACCGAACCGCTGAGGGTGAAGTGGCAATGACCGAAAAAGACGTGGCGGATGATGTCGGCGTTCTTGCCCAGGATCGTCCGCAGCTCGGCCTCCTGGACGATACCTGTAATGTCGGCGCTGGCGACATGCACCTTGATCGGGTTGTTGTGCATGAACAGCCAGACCGGCAGCGCCTCGCGACGGGCCTTGGCCAAAACGCGTTGCAGCCATTTGCGCCGTGCTTCGCAATAGTGCCCCTCAAGGGTGCCCGGTTCGCTGGTATCGATGTAGACGAAGAGGCCCTGCGCGGTTCTCTCGGTCCATTGCACGAAGCCCTTGCTGTCTGTCGGGGCCTCGGCGAAAACGTCGAGAAAATGAGACCGCTCGTCATGACTGCCGAGCAGCAGGCGCGGCTCCAGTTGGCCGATGAGCCTGCTTTCATCCAGCATCTGTTTCAACAGCCGATAATTGGCGGCCTCCCCGTGGTGGGCAATGTCGCCGGTGATCACGACCCGATCGGCATCCAGATGGTAGGTTTCCACATGCGCGAGGCAGCGTGCGAAATTCTCGATCGGGTCCGCCTCGAGGATCGGACTTGAATTGATATGAACATCCGAAATATGAACGAGCTTCATGGTCTCTCACCCCTTGTTCGGCACTGGCGAGACTGTCGAGATGCTGTTGCACGATGATGACAAAAGCGTGTGATTCCCGCAGAGATTGCAATTCAAAAAACAATTCGGACGGACATGAAACCGAGACCCAATTTCCTGCTTATCTCCGCCGACCAGTGGCGCGCCGACTGTGTCGGCGCCATGGGCCATCCGACGGTGCTTACGCCACATACGGACGCGCTCGCCGCCGATGGCACGCTGTTTCGCCGCCACTATGCCGGTGCGGCGCCCTGCGGTCCGGCGCGAGCCGGCCTCTACACCGGCCTCTACCAGATGAACCATCGCGTCGTACGCAACGGCGCCCCGCTCGACGACCGCTTCGACAACATCGCCCGCGCCGCGCGCCGCGCCGGCTATGACCCGACGCTGTTCGGCTATACCGACGTGACGGTCGATCCGCGGACCACCGATGCAAACGACCCTCTGCTGGCGACCTATGACGCTGTCCTGCCCGGCTTTACCGTGCGCGAGCTCCTGCCCGAACACGAACGACCTTGGATTTCGTGGCTGAAAGCCCGCGGCCATGACGGCATCGACGAAAAAAATGTCCACCAGCCCGTGGGTGCCGCGAAGGGAGAAATTACCAACCGGCCGCCGCGCTACGGCCGAGACGAGACACAGACCGCCTACATGACGGACGGTTTCCTGCGCTGGTTGGGCGAACAGGAAGGCCAGGCACCCTGGTTCGCGCATGTCTCATTCCTGCGTCCACACCCGCCCTTTGTCGTGCCCGAGCCGTTCAATGCCATGTATAACCCGGCGGATGGTCCGGATTTCGTGCGCGGCGGCTCCCGCGAGCTCGAAGGAGCGGTTCACCCCTATGTCGCCCACGCACTGAAAGGGATGAAGAAGGCGAAGTTCTTTCCAGGCGCAAAAGGGCGGGTGCGCGACTTGGACACCTCGGATTTCCGGCAATTGCGGGCCATCTACTACGGCATGATTTCGGAAGTGGACGAACAGCTCGGCCGCATGTTCGCGGGCCTCCAGCAGGCGGGTCAATGGGACAATACGGTCATCCTGCTCACCTCCGACCACGGCGAGATGATGGGCGACCACTGGAGCTTCGGCAAGGGCGGCTATTTCGACGCTGGCTACCGCATTCCGCTGATTATCCGCGATCCTTTCGGCAACAAGCGCGGCAAGGCCATCGACCGCTTCACCGAGGCGTCCGACATCTTCCCGACCCTTCTCGATCGGATGGGCCAATCTCCGACCAACAGCGTGGACGGCCGTTCTCTGGTGCCCTTTCTGGATGGATCGGACCCGAGCGGATGGCGCGACGCGGCGCATTGGGAATTCGACTTCCGCGACATCAGGAAACGCCGGGCGGAGACGGAGTTCGGCCTGGAGCCGGGCGTCTGCAACATGGCCGTCATTCGCGACGATGCCTTCAAATACGTTCACTTCGCCGGCTTGCCGCCACTGCTGTTCGATCTCGAGCAAGATCCGGGCGAGCTCGACAATGTCGTCGATCACCCGGATTATCTGCAAACCCGCATCGACTACGCGGAGAGGCTGCTTTCCTGGCGCGCCGCTCACCTCGACCAGACCCTTGCCCTGACCGAGGTGAGCGAGGCGGGACTGGCAAAAGCGCCCTACCCGCTTTGATGCCGGTCAGACGGTTCCTCCGAGAGAGCCTTCGAGGGTTGCGAGTTCCTTTCCGCCGGCCATGAGGTCCTGCAGTTCATCGGCCTCGATCTCGCCGCGCACCGCCGTGCCCAGCGTCTGGCCGCGGTTGAGAACCGTGAACCGGTCACCCACCGCCATCGCATGGCGCACATTGTGCGAGATGAACACAACCCCGATGCCCGCCTTGCGCACCTTGTCGATCGTCGCAAGCACGTTCGACGTCTGACGCACCCCCAGCGCCGAGGTCGGCTCGTCCAGGATCAGGACCCGGGCCCCGAAATAGACCGCCCGGGAGATCGCCACCGTCTGCCGCTCGCCCCCCGACAGCGTTCCCACCGCCTGGTCAGGCTCGCGCAGATGGATCCCCATCTTGCCCATCTCCTCCATCGACACCCGGTTCGCCTTGTCGAAGTCGATGAACTTCAGCGGGCCCACCCGACGCAGCGGCTCACGCCCCATCCAGAAGTTGCGCGTCACCGACATCAGCGGGATCATCGCAAGGTCCTGGTACACCGTCGCGATCCCCGCATCGATCGCGTCGCGCGCCGTGTTGAACACCGTCTCCTTGCCGTCCACGAAGATCTGGCCCCGTGTCGGCTTGTGAACACCCGCCATCGTCTTGATGAAGGTCGACTTGCCGGCGCCGTTGTCGCCCAGCAGGCAGTGGCATTCCCCTTCGTTGACGGAAACAGACACCCCGTTCAAGGCAATCACCGAGCCGAAATGCTTCTCGATGTTCCTCAGTTCGATCAGTGGCGTGCTCATCTCAGCGCTCCCCCGTGATCATGCGTCGGATATAGGTGTTGAGGATCACAGCAAGCAGCAGGATGACGCCCAGGAACACCCTGAACAGCGAGCTCTCCACTCCGGCGAAGAACAGACCCTGCTGCACCACTCCGAAGATCAGCGCACCAAGGGCCGCCCCGATCACCGAGCCGTAGCCGCCGGTCAGCAAGGCGCCGCCGATGACCACCGAGATGATCGCCTCGAACTCCTTCAACTGGCCCCGGTCGGCCGCAGCCGAGCCGAACTCGATCACCTGGCACGTCGCGAACACCGTCGCGCAGAACGCCGTGAACATGAACATCAGGATCTTCACCCGGTTCACCGGCACACCGGTGTAGCGCGCCGCTTGCGCATCGCCCCCGGCCGCGAAGATCCAGTTGCCGAAGCGCGTGCGCGTCAGCAGGATATGGCCGAAGACGATCAGCGCAATCGCCCACACGATCAGCATCGGAATGCCGTCCACCACAGGCTCGCCCGCCCGGTTGCCGGCAACGAAGGTGCCGATCAGGCCGATATCGGCCAGCCACACGAACACCCCTTGCAAGATCTTGCCGCCGAACACCGCCGCCAGCCAGTCGCCCTCGGCCGCATCCTTCAGGCCGCCGATGATCGTCTTGTTGGTCGTGGCGATCGGGATGTAGATGGTGAAGCCGCGCAGGATGTACAGAAACGCCAGCGTCACGATGAACGACGGCAGCCCCGTGCGGATCACCAGGAAGCCGTTCAGCCAGCCGATGCACAGGGCGATCGCGAACGCCGCCAGGATGGCGACCCACATGGGAAAGCCCAGCGTCACCGAGAACACCGCGATCACGATGCCCGAAAAGCCGATCATCGAGCCCACCGACAGGTCGAACTCGCCGGCGATCATCAAAAGGCACGCGCCCACCGCGATGATCGCGAACTGCGCCGACACCACGGTCCAGTTCATGATGCCCTCGGCCGAGAACATCCCGGAATCGCGGGCTATCGCCAAAAAGAAGATGAATACGAGCACAACCCCGCATATCGATCCGAGCTCCGGTCGCACCAGCGCCTTGCGCAGCGGCGACATCTCCCGGATGCGTTCGTCGGCCGGAGCCGGCCCGCCATCCTTGGTCTCGGCCTGGGACATGATAGCCTCCATTTGCGCGCCGGTGCCAAAGCAACCGACGCATCCAATCCTGATCTGTTCGATTGCGGCCCTCACACAAACCGGCCGCTTTGTCCTCGCGGATCCGCCCAACCCCGGCGCTCCGCTGGTCCCGTGCTCACCACAATCGGGACCGGGCCGCGGTCGATGCGCCGCGGCCCCTGTCGTTCGTCAGCCTAGCGGTATTCGCCGGCGTATTTTTCCACCAGGCCCAGCGCGTCCTTGGTGACGAAGCCGGGGCCCGAATTGATGTTGTTGCCCGGCAGAACGCCAAAGCGGTTGTAGTTGGCCAGAACGATCACCGGCAGGTAGGCCTGCAGGAAGGGCTGCTGGTCGATGCCCCACTTGATCGTGCCGTCCTTGATGCCCTTGACGATTTCCGTGCCCAGGTCGAACGTGCCGAAATAGATGTCGCCGGCCATGCCGTTCTCTTTCAGCGCCTCGATGGTCGGGTCCGCCGAGGTCGGCCCCAGCGTCAGCACCGCGTCGGTGCCCGGATTGGCCGACAGATAGGCCTTCACCTTGTTCTTGATCTCGGCCGGGTCCTGGCCCGAGTCGATCATCGAACTGCCCAGATCCACGCCCAGACCGTCGGCAAAGCCGCGGCAGCGCTCGCCCACCACCGGGTTCGACACCACGTGGTTGACGCACAGGAACGAGCCGACGCCATCGCGCTTGGCCCGCATGCCCGCGGCAAGACCGGCATCGTATTCCGGCTGGCCGACATACATCAGCGCACCCACCTCGGCCGCCTGCTCCGGCGTGCCCGAATTGATGATGATCACCGGAATGCCCTTGGCCACGGCATTCTGGATCGGACCGCTCAACACGTCCGGGTCGGCCAGCGTGGTGATGATGCCGTCCGGGTTGGACGCCGCCGACTGCTCGATGATGCGGGCCATGTCGGCAATGTCGCCGGTCGGCGGATTGCGATATTCGACATTGGCGCCCACCTGCTCGCCGGCCAGCGCCAGGCCGTTCTTGATGGTATTCCACCAGGAATCGGAATCAGGCGCATGGCTCACCAAAATGAACCGCTCGCCTTCGGCGCTCGCACCAACCGACAAACCCAATACCGAGCCCGCCGTGATCGCACACGCCAGCAATACCTTCTTCAAAGACTTCATTCGTTCATATCCTCCGCTAGTCACACTCTGCGGCACGACCCCTGCGGGTCATCCCCAGGACAATAAATCAAATCCGCGAGCATTTTGCAACCGGTTGCAAAAAATCTCGAAAACATTACTCTGTTTTGAGCATGGGCGATGTTCGGTGTATGGAACGGCGTCCAATTGGAATGCCGCGACGGAGGGCTCCTTGACGGTTACGCTGAAAGAAGTTGCAGAACGCGCCGGTGTTTCCCGCTCCGCCGTCTCGCGCACCTTCACGGAAGGGGCCAGCGTTTCCGAAAAAACCCGCAGGAAGGTCGAGAAGGCGGCGCAGGAACTGGGCTACCAGCCAAGCCTCATCGCCCGCAGCCTGGCAACCAACCGCACCAAGCTGATCGGGCTTGTCGCCAACAACTTCCAGAACCCGGTCTTTCTGGAGGTTTTCGACCTCTACACCACGGCCCTGCAGGAACGCGGCTTCCGCCCGTTGCTGGTCAACCTGACCACCGAGACGGATCCGGTCAAATCGCTGCACATGCTGCGTCAATACCGCGTCGACGGCGTGATCGTCGCCACCTCGACCCTGCCGCCTTCGTTTCCGAGCGCTTTTCGGAAGGCCGGCATGCCGGTGATCCATGCGTTCGGAAAATTCGAGACGTTTTCCCCGGCCCATGTCGTCGGCATCGACAACCAACGCTGCGGCGAAATGGCGGCGCAAACGCTTCTCGACCGCGGCTACACCAAGCTGGCGGTTCTCGGCGGTCCGCAAACGGCAACGTCGACACAGGACAGGCTCGAGGGTTTCACCCGTCGCCTCAAGCAGCGCGGCGTGGAGCCTGCCGACATCTCATTCGCCGACAACTATTCCTATTCGGCCGGCAAAAAAGCGATGCGAACGCTGCTGGGGGGTACATCCGTCGAAGCGGTGTTCTGCGGCGACGACCTGATCTGCATGGGCGCCATGGACGCTGCGCGGGCAGCCGGCCTGCATATCCCGGGGGACATCGGTTTTCTCGGTTTCAACGACATGGATATGGCCGGATGGTCGGCTTACGATCTGACGACCATCCGGCAGCCCATCCGGGATATCATTTTAAGTTCGGTCGAACTGGTGATCGCCATGGTCGACGACCCGAAGCGAAGCCCGGAAACCAGGCTTTTCCCCTGTTCGATCGTCGAGCGCGGCACCCTGCGGCCGCTACCGTAGCGACTGCGGCCTGGCGTCGACCCAGTCTCCCCTGGCTCTGGCCGATTCCACCGCCGCCTCGATCGCGGCCATGGACCGCATTCCGTCCACCGCCGTCGGGTAGAGAGTCGCCGCGGCATGGGGCTCGCGCCCGTCGCGTGCCGCCGCGATCGCCTCGGCCAAATCGGAATAGATGTTGGCAAACGCCAGCGGCATGCCCTCGGCATGGCCGATGGTTACCCGCGTCGCCCGGTCCGCTTCGGACGACAGGTTCGGCTCGCCGCGTTCGATGATCTGGGTACGGCCGCCGACCGGTGTCCAGTAGAGCTGGTCCGGCCATTGCTGCTCCCAGCGAAGGCCGCCCTTTTCGCCGAAGACCTGCAGTGTCAGCCCGTGCATGCGCCCGACGGCGATCGAGCTGGTCCACAGCCGCAGATGGGCGCCGCCATCCATGCGGACATTGACCATGGCGTCGTCTTCCAGCTGCCGCGTGGGAATGGCGGAAATGAAATCGGCCGACAGTTCCGCCGCCTCCTGACCGGCGACGAAGCTTGCCATGTTGAGAGCATGAATGCCGCAATCGGCAAACTGCGCCGACGGGCCGATCTGCGTCGGATCGTAGCGCCACCGGATGCGCGGATTGTCGGCGTCTTCCGCGTCGGCGTGAAACCCGTGAGAGAATTCTGCCTTGATCAGCCGCACGGCGCCGAGATCGCCACGAGCCACCATGGCCCGCATGTGGCGCACCATCGGATAGCCGGTATAGCCGTAATTGACCGCGCAGATGCGGCCAGCCTTTTCGGCCGTCGCAACGATATCTTCGGCTTCCTGCGCGTTCATGGTCATGGGCTTTTCGCACAGCACGTGAAAGCCGTTCTCCAGGAAGGCCTTTGTGATCTCGTAATGGGTGGCGTTCGGCGTCGCCACGGTGACCAGATTAATGCGGTCATCGCGGCCGGTTTCGCCAGCCAGCATCTCGCGCCAGTCGCCATAGGCACGGTCTGGCGCGACGCCCAGTTTTCGGGCATAGGCCCTGCCCTTCTCCGGATCGGCATCGAGCGCGCCCGCTGCAAGAGTGAACAGGCCATCGAGACCTGCGCTGATCCTGTGTGCCGGCCCGATCTGGCTGCCCTCGCCGCCGCCGATCATGCCCCAATTCAGTCTGGCCATGGCTCAATCCTTATTGAAAGCCGATATTTTTCAGATAGTTGCGGTTCGCCCGGGCATCGTCGATCGGCGACGTGTCGCCGCGCGGATCGCAGTCCTGTTCGACGGTGCACCAACCGCGATATCCCGATTCCACAAGTAGCTCGCGAACGCCAGTGAAATCTGTTTCCCCGTCCCCAAGATTGCAGAAAATCCCCTGGGCGCAGGCGTCGTAGAAGTCGGTCCGATTGGCGATGACCTGCTGCTTCACCCGCGGCTCGATGTCCTTGAAGTGAACGTAGTCGATCCTCTCCATGTATTTGCGCATGAACGGCACCGGATCGAAACCGGCATAGTGGGAGTGGCCGGTGTCGAGCGTCAGCCACAGGAATTTCGGATCGATTTCCTCCAACAGCTTCTCGACCTCGGGCATGAAGTCGCAAAAACCGCCGGCGTGCGGATGGATGGACGGGGTCAAGCCGTATTCCTCGTATCCCATGCGCGCAACCCGTTCGATGCGGCTGACATAGGCCGACCACTGGCTGCCGTCGAACTGAACCGCCTCGTGCGGCCGCCCGGCCGTTGGCGCCCGGTCCGGCGAAATCGAATCGATCAACACGAAGTGGGTGGCGCCGTGAGCCTTCAGCGCACGGCAGGTCCGCACCGCCCCGTCGAAAACGTCGTCCCATTGGGCCGGGTCGTGGAACGGCCGAAACAATACGCCGCCGATCAGTTCAAGGCCGCGTGCATCGAGCGCCTCGCCCAGCCGCGCCGGATCTTCCGGCATGAAACCGACGGGCCCGAGTTCGATGCCGTGATAACCGGCCGCCCTGCACTGGTCGAGCACGGTCTCCCAGGACGGGTTGCGCGGGTCGTCCGCAAATTCCACGCCCCAGCTGCAGGGCGCATTGCCGATCTTGATGGTCATGTTCGCTGCTTTCCTTGACGCTCCGACAAGGCCGGAGCCGTTTTCAAATTTCGTCGACCGATACCCAGCGCCGCTCGCGGTGCGACAACCAGGCGGCTTCGACGACCTCGCTCACCACCAGCCCGTCCCGGAAGGTCGGCCACACCGCCTTTCCGGTCTCGATGGCCGACAGAAAATCCCTGGCTTCGATGATGATCTGGTCCTGGTATCCGGTACCGTGGCCCGGCCCGAGACAGAAGGCCTCATAGTCGGGGTGCTGCGGACCGGTCAGCATCTTGGTGTAGCCCTCGCGGCCCTTCGGTGCGGCGCCGTCGTAGAACCACAGGGCGTTCTGGTCTTCCTGGTCGAAGCGCAGCCCGCCCCTGGTGCCGTAGATGTCGTAGGCGTAGCCCATCTTGCGGCCGGTCGCGACGCGGCTGAAATAGAGCGCGCCCATGGCGCCATTGTCGAACCGGCACAGGAACTGGCCGTGGTCGTCGTTGGTGACTTCGACGTCGCCATCCTCGCCCGGCCGGGTGGGGTGAACCGTCTGGATGTCGGCGACAAGCGAACGAATCGGACCCGCCAGCGCCAGCGCCCCGTTGATCATGTGCGGCGCCAGATCGCCCATGGTGCCGTTGGGCTGTCCGAACACGCGCCAGGAAGCGGGCTGCAACGGATCGGCGAAGAAATCCTCCGTGTGTTCGCCGCGGAAATAGGTGATCTCGCCGATCTCACCGGCCTCGATCATCTGCCGCGCCAGCTGCGAGGCCGGCGTGCGGATATAGTTGAACCCGCACATGTTGACCGCGCCGCTTTTTTCGGCGGCGGCCACCATCTCACGGGTTTCGTGCAGGCCCAGGCCCATCGGCTTTTCGCAAAACACCGGCTTACCGCGTTCAAAGGCTGCGAGTGCAATGTCCAGATGGGTGTGCTGTGGCGTGGCAATGACGATCGCTTCGACGGCCGGATCGTCGACCAGAACCCGCCAGTCGGCGGTCGAGCGGTCGAAGCCGAGTTCCGCCGCCTTGCGAGCGGCGCCCTCCTCCGTCGTCGTGCAGATCATCTCGCAATACGGCCTGAGCGTGGTGCCGAACACGGCCCCCACCGCATTCATCGCCACGGAATGCGCCTTGCCCATATAGCCGCCGCCGATAACGCCGATCCCGATGCGCCGCATTGCCACACTCCCTGATTAGCACTTTGCAACCGGTTGCAAAAATCATAAACTCGATTTACGCTCTGGCGTCAAGAACAGCGCGCTGAATTCTGTCCAGTACCCACCGGTGGAGATCCCATGCCCGGCACCGACCACACGATTCGCCTGACCATGGCGCAGGCCCTGATCCGCCATCTGGCCGCCCAGTATATCGAAATCGACGGCACCCGCACGCGGCTGTGCGCCGGCGGATTCGGCATTTTCGGCCACGGCAACGTCACCTGTCTCGGCGAGGCGCTCTATGCCCACCGCGAAGAGCTGCCGCTGTGGCGCGGCCAGAACGAGCAGTCCATGGCGATGGCGGCCATCGCCTATGCCAAGCAGCAGTTGCGGCGCCGGTTCATGTTCGCCACCTCCTCGGCCGGACCCGGCACCACCAACATGCTGACCTCGGCCGGCATCGCCCACACCAACCGCCTGCCGGTGCTCCTCCTTTGCGGCGATGCCTTCGCAACCCGCCTGCCCGACCCGGTGCTGCAGCAGGTCGAGCACTTCAACGACCCGACCATCTCCGTCAACGATGCCTTCAAATCGGTGTCGCGCTACTGGGACCGGATCTCGCATCCGGCGCAGCTCATCCAGTCGCTGCCGCGCGCCATCGAGACCTTGCTCGATCCGGCCGATTGCGGCCCGGCCTTTCTCGGCCTGCCGCAGGACGTCCAGGGCTGGGCCTTCGATTATCCGCTGGAGTTCTTCGAGGAACGCTCCCATCGCATCCGCCGACAAACACCCGACGCCGTAGAGGTCGCGGAAGCGGCAGCCCTGCTGCAATCCTCCGAACGGCCGCTGATCATCGCCGGCGGCGGAGTGCAATATTCCGGCGCGGTCGCGGAACTGACCGATTTCGCCCGCCGTCATGCAATCCCGGTGGTCGAGACCATCGCCGGGCGAGCCAATCTGCTGCATTCCGATCCGCTCAACTGCGGCCCCGTGGGTGTGACCGGCTCCAATTCCGCTAACGCACTGGCAGGCCGGGCAGACACCATACTCGCCGTCGGCACCCGGCTGCAGGACTTCACCACCGGCTCATGGTCGGCTTTCGCCCGCGACGCCCGCATCATCGGCGTCAACGCGGCCCGCTTCGACGCCGCCAAGCATCGGTCCCTGCCGGTCGTCGGCGACGCCAAATGGGCGCTGAACCTGCTGGCCGACGCCATGGGCGACTATCAAACGCCGGAGACCTGGCAGCAGACCGCTGCTGAGGAACGGCGCGCCTGGGACGCCTATGTCAATGACAATATCAGCCCGGTGACGGCCGAGGGCACCAACAGGCCCATGTCCTATGCCCAGGTGATCGGCGCGGTGAACCGGCTGTGCGACGCTGAAGACCGGGTGGTTGCCGCCGCCGGCGGCCTGCCGGCCGAGGTCACTGCCAACTGGCGCACAAAATCCATCGGCTCGGTCGACGTCGAATTCGGCTTTTCCTGCATGGGTTACGAGATTTCCGGCGGCTGGGGCGCCGCCATGGGCCAGGTGGAAACGGCCCCCGGCAAGGACACCATCGTCTTCACCGGCGACGGCTCCTACATGCTGCTCAACTCGGATATCTACTCGTCGGTGCTCAGCGGCCGCAAGATGATCGTCATCGTCTGCGACAATGGCGGCTTCGCGGTGATCAACAAGCTGCAGAACAACACCGGCAACGCCTCCTACAACAACCTCATCCGTGACTGCAATCTGGCGGTCGAACCCTTCGCCGTCGATTTCGAGGCCCATGCCCGGGCGATGGGAGCGAACGCCGAAACGGTGCATTCGATCGCCGAGTTGGAAGCGGCTTTCGCCCGCGCCAAGGCTTCGGATCGCACCTATCTGATCTCGCTGCAGGTCGATGCATTCGACGGCTGGACCGGCGAAGGCCACGCCTGGTGGGATGTCGGCCTTCCGGAAATCTCCGACCGGCAGGAAGTCCGCGAGGCGCGGCGCGAACTCGACGAGCAGCGCAAGTCGCAAAGAGCGGGCATCTGACATGCTGGAGGCGTTGCGCAAGAACACCTTTCTGGTCATCGGTCGCGCCGGGATGGATCTCTACGCCGATCCGCCCGGAGCGGAGACGGAGCATGCCGATGCGTTCACCTCCGCTATCGGCGGATCGTCAGCGAACATTGCCGTTGCGATCGTCAAACAAGGCGGATCGGCGACCGTGCTGACCTCCGTTTCCGACGATGCAGTGGGACGCTTCGTCGTCAATCAACTGAAACGATACGGCATCGATACCGAGCTGGTCCGCAAGGTCGGCGGCCAAGCCCGCACATCGCTCGCCGTCGTCGAGACGCGCCTGGAGAACTGTCAGTCGGTGATCTACCGCAACGGCGCGGCGGATTTCGAGATGACACGGGAGACGATCGAGGCGACCGATTTCGCACCTTATGGCGCACTGATCGCCACCGGCACCTGTTTTGCATCCGAACCGTCCAGGTCGGCGACATTCCTGGCCTTCGAAAAGGCCCGGGCCGCCGGGCTGCCCGTTATCCTCGACCTCGATTACCGGCCCTATACCTGGCCGAGTCCGGCCGATGCCGGCGATGTCTGCCTCAGGGCGGCCCGCCTTTGCGACATGATCGTCGGCAATGACGAGGAGTTCGCGACACTGGGCGGTGACGTGCCGGCAGGCCGGGAGCTGGCGCGGGAATTGGCCGATAGCCGGCTGGTGATCTACAAGATGGGCGAAAAGGGGTCTGTGACCTTTTCCGGAGCCGAGGAAATCGAAACCGGCATTTATCCGGTCAAGGCCCTGAAGCCGACCGGATCGGGCGATGCCTTTCTCGGCAACCTCATCGCGGCGCTCGCAGGCGGGGTTAATTTGCGCGACAGCCTCAAACGCGGCTCTGCCGCCGCGGCGATCGTCGTCTCCAGGGTCGGCTGCGCACCTGCAATGCCCGACGGCGCCGAACTTGACGATTTCATCCGCAACCATCCATCGACCGTACAAGGAAAGGAGGCGGATCATGCACATTCCGCCGTTTGACAACGGCAACAGGGCGATCATCGACGCCGATGACGCACGCGTGCCGCTCAACTATTTCAACATCGTCAAACTGCAGAAGGACCAGGCCTTCGAATACGTGGTGCCCGGCTATGAAACCTGCATCGTACCGGCAACAGGCACGGTCGACATCGACATCGAAGGCGAGGTTTTTCCAGCCGTCGGCAACCGTACGGCCGACGTCTGGGACGGCGAACCGGAAGGCGTCTATGTGCCAGCCGGTGCAAAGGCACGCTTCGTTGCCACCAGCAACGATGCCGAAGTGTTTATCGCCGGAGCCCGCTACGACAAGACGCTCGACCCCTTTGCGGTGCGCGCCGACGAGATCGACCTGGTGCAGTACGGATCGGACGACACCAAGACCCACCGCAAGATCAAGCACATTCTCGGCACCAAGTATCACGACCGTGTCGGCCGGCTGCTGGTTTCCGAGCTCTTCACCGTCGGCCAGGGCGGCTGGTCCGGCTTTCCGCCACACAAGCACGACACCGACCGCATTCCGGAGGAATCGCGCCACGACGAGACCTATAATTTTCGCTTTCGTCCGGCCAAGGGGTTCGGCATGCAGCTTGTCCAACGCGAGGACGGCGCGGTCGGCGACGCCTATCACATCGTCGACGGCTCGACGATCATTCTCGACAAGGGTTATCACCCCTGCGTCGTCGCTCCCGGTTACGAGATGTACTATTTCACCATTCTCGGCGGCCTGTCGCAGCGCTCGCTGGTGCAGTATTTCCAGCCCGACCACGCCTGGCAGATCGAGACCATCCCCGGCATCAAAGACATGATCGCGAAGTTCAAATGACCGCAGCCACGCTGAGCGACGTCCTGCGGCCGGCTGTCGAAGGAAGCTATGCGGTCGCCGGCGTGGTGGTGCTCGGTTGGGAGGACGCCGTCGCCTATGTCGAGGCGGCGGAGGCAACCGGTCTGCCGATCATCCTGCAGGCCGGACCGGGCTGCCGCAAACACACGCCAGTGCCGGTGCTTGGTAAGATGTTTCGCACGCTGGCGGACGAGGCATCGGTGCCGGTCATCTGTCATATCGACCATGCCAAGACTGTGGGAGAATGCCAGGAGGGCATCGACAACGGTTTCACATCGGTCATGTTCGACGGTTCCGAGCTGCCGATCGAACAGAACATCGCCCTTACGGCGCAGATCAGCGAGAGAGCGCACACGGCGGGCGTTTCGGTCGAAGGCGAAGTCGGTTTCGTTGGCTATGCCGAGGGCGCGCAGTCGGCATTGACCTCGGTCGATGAAGCGGCCCGGTTCGACCGCGAGAGCGGCGCCGACGCCATGGCGATCTCGGTCGGCAATGTCCATCTGCAGACCAGCGCCCAGGCCCGGATCGACCTTGAACGGCTGCGGGCCATCGAGGCGGCGACCTCACTGCCGCTGGTTCTCCATGGCGGCAGCGGCATTCCGTCGGAAGTTCGCCGCGACATCGCCGCCAACAGCCGCGTCGCCAAGTTCAACATCGGGACGGAACTGCGTCAGGCCTTCGGGCGCGCCCTGCGCCGGGCGATGGCCGAAAACCCTGACACGTTCGACCGCATCTCATTGCTCAAGGCCACAATTCCGGAAGTTCGTAATGAGACCGTGCGGGTCCTGACCGGCCTGCGCGCCTGATTCAAATTGTCAGGACTCCTCCGCAACCTCTTCATTCCGCGGCACGATATCGGACAGCCACTGGCGGAAATGCACCAGCGGCGGATGATCCCGCCGCGTCACCGGCCAGATCAGCGAATAGCTGCCAATACTGCGGTTGGCGCGGTCCCAGGCGGGTGCCAGCGTTCCGCTCTTCAGCTCTTCCTCGATGAGGAATTCCGGAAGCAGCGCCAGTCCGAGCCCGTGCGCGGCCGCCTGCGCCGTGGTGGCGAACTGGTCGAATGTGGTGCCCGGCGCCAGCTCGACCTCCAGGCCGTTCAGCGCGAACCAGGTCTTCCAGGCGTGCGGCCGGGTAGCCATGTGCAGCAGCGGCGCATCGGCGATGTCCTCGACGGAGCCAACGCTGAGCCCGGCTAGAAAATCCGGCGAACTGGCCGGCACCACCGTTTCGTCGAACAAATGCAGCCGTTCCGTCCCGGGCCAGTCTTCGGCGCCGAAATGGATAGCCGCATCCAGCAGTTCGCCGGCGAAGTCGAAGGGACGCAGCTTGGTGGTCAGATTGACCGTGATGCCCGGATGCAGCCGCAGGAATTCCGGCAGCCGCGGCGCCAGCCAGCGGGTTCCGAAGGTCGGCAGAATGCCGAGGTTGAGCACCCCACCTTCAGGATTGACCTGCAGCGACGTCGACGCCATGCGGATGATCGACAGCGCCTTGCTGATCTCCGCCAGATAGGCAGTGCCGGCCGGCGACAGCACCACACGCTGGCGTCGGCGGATGAACAGCTCGACGCCGAGCAACTCCTCCAGCGCCCTGATCTGCCGGCTGACCGCTCCCTGGGTCATGTTCAAGTCGGCGGCCGCCAGGGTGAAGCTGTTGCGCTTGGCCGCGGCTTCGAAGGTCTCGAGCAGGCTTGTCTGGGGAAGTCTGCGCGCCAGGATACCGTCCTCTACTGGTCGAAAAATGCGCCGGTTCGGGTTTTCAGGAAGGCATCCAGCGGAACGTCCTCCTGCTTCAGGAAACCGCGAGCCGGCAGCGTCCCGTCCCGCACCATTTCGATCACGGCGACGACGGATGCCGATGTGGTCCAGGCGATGGCCGTGCGCTCCATGCCGGCGATCTCCATCGGCCGGTAGGCCTTGACGAACTCCTTGCGGGCGAGCCTGCCCTCGCTGTCGCCTTCCGCCGCGACGTGGACATAGACAATGTCATCGTCCACCGGCGGCTTGGCGTTGACGAGGATATCACCGGCCAGGTCGCGGCGCTCGCGCATCAGCAGCTCATGGAAGAAGAAATTCATCAGGGTGACGTGGCCCGGATAGCGCATCGACTTGTAATCGATATTGTCGACCACGCCATGATAGGTGTCGCACATGGTGCCGAGGCCTCCCGACGTGGTGAATGCCTCCAGCTTGACCCCGCCGATATAGATGGTCTCCAGCCATTCCATCGGCGATACCCATTTGCGTTCGCCGTCTTCGATCACCTCGCAGTCGTTGAGATATTCGTTGACGACGCCGGCTGGCGACCAGTTGAACGAATAGCCCATGAGCCCGGTCGGATGCTGCGGCAACGCGCCAACCCGCATGCGCAGCGACCGGCAGCGGTCAAACCGGCCGATCTGCGCCGCACCGACAATGCCGACGAAGCCTGGCGCCAGACCGCATTGCGGCGCCATCAGCCGTTCCGATGTCTCAGCCAGCTGGATAATATGCTTGGTGGTCGGCACGTCCTCGGTCAGGTCGAAATAGTGGATCGCGGCCCGGTGCGCGGCGTCGGCAATGCCAATATTGAGATGATAGGGCAGGCAGGACAGGACCGCGTCGACATCTCCGAAGCGGGCGGTCAGCCCGTCGACATCGGTGACGTCGGCCACCTGCGTCTCGAAGGGCAGCTCTTCGCGTGGTGTCCTGACATCGAGCCCGACAACCTCGAAACCGGCATCATGCAACAGCAGTGCTGCCAGCTTGCCGACCTTTCCCAATCCGAGAACCGCAACTTTCTGCATCGTCTATTCTCCGAAAAATGCGTCAGCCGGCGATCAAGGCCCGCTGCTCCTCCATGCCCATCGATACGACAAAGGGTGACGTGGCCTGGCGCGCGACAAAGTCGGCCTTGCCGGACAGACCCTGCCAGTCGATGCCGACCAGCGATTGGGCGACCGCCCCGCCGAGCGTCGTGCCGGGTCCGAGCACGATCAGGCAGTCAGGCGCGAATTCGCGTGTCGCTACCTGCACGGCGAGCGTGAAATCATAAGTGCGCGTCACCTGGTGCCCCAGGGTGTAATCCCAAAGGGCAGTGCGGTCGACGGCATGCGGGAACCAGATGGCACCGCGCCCGTCGATGAGCGGCAGCTGCGGCTGCCGGAAAATCTCGGGAGGCAGCGCCGCCCTGCCCTTTTCCGCCACACTCTCGAGCAACGGCGTGTGAAACGCCGCGTGGTTCTTCAACCGCATCGGAAAACGGTCGTCCACGGGCTCCAATTCGGCCTCCAGCGCCGTCAACCCGGCCCCGTTGCCGGCAAACACGAACATGCCGCCGAGATCGATCGACACGAACAGTGCATGGTCCGGTTTCGCACCGATGCGCTCGACCGCCGCCAGCAACTGAGCGCGCTTTCCCGGGATCTCGCGCCAGTCGGCGTCGACGAAGGGATAGACGATCTGGCCGCCGGTCAGGTTCTCCTGCATCAGCGTGCCCATGGTGTTGACCACTGCCATGCCGCCCTCGCCATCGAGTGCGCCGGCACAAGCCAGGGCGGTGTACCACCCCATCGAGTTGCCGGTCACCGCCACGACCTCGGTCTCGCCGCGGTCGATCGACAGAAAATCCGCATAGGAACAGGCGTAGATCAGTGGCGACGCATTGTCGCCGCGGGTGTGGACGGACGGGGAGTAGCGTTCGGCACCGTCAAGCTCCCGCAGCGGCGTCTGGCCCCGTTCCCCGCGGTAGCCGTCCAGCATCGACAGCAACGCCGCCTTGTCGGCGTGATGGCGCGCAAGATAGCCGAGTTCGGGGCTGTTATAGGTTCCCCGACCAGGGCAGATGACGACCGCTGTCCGCGTCATGCCATTCGCCCCGTCAGTTCGAGCGCCGCCTTGACGATGCCGTCGCGGCTCGGCAGGGTCGCCGTCGCCGCCCTTCCCAGCGGAATGAAACTGTCCTCGGCCGCAATGCGGCGCGTCTTCTTGTCGGGCGACGCCCGCTCGGCCAGAAGGGTCATCAAGGCTTCCGACTGCGAGCCGGTGACCCGACATTCGTCGACGACCAGCACGTGTTCGCAAGGTTCGACCGCAGTCAGGATCGCGTCCTCGCTGAGCGGCGCCAGCCAACGCAGGTCGATGACCCGCAGCTTCAGGCCGTGTTCTTCGGCCAGAATGCGTTCCGCCTGGCGGGACAGGTAATAGCCGTTGCCATAGGTGACGATGGCCAGTTCCTCGCCATCGCCGTGCTGGCCGATATCGCCGATGGCGATCGGCTTTCCCTCGCCCGGCGGGTCGTAGGCGCAAGTCCACAGCCCGTCCTTCTGTTCGTGCAGGTCGCGCGTCATGTAGAGGGCGATCGGCTCGACGAAAGCGATGACGCGCTGCTCCTCGCGCGCCAGGCGCACGCATTCGCGCATCATGTGAACGGCATCGGACCCGTTCGAAGGACAGGCGATCACCACGCCCGGAATGTCGCGCAGCACCGCCAGGCTGTTGTCGTTGTGAAAATGACCGCCGAAGCCCTTCTGATAGCCGAGCCCGGCAATCCGGATGATCATCGGATTGGTGTACTGGCCGTTGGAGAAGAAGCTCAGCGTCGCCGCCTCGCCGCGCAACTGGTCTTCGGCGTTGTGGAGATAGGCCAGAAACTGGATTTCGGGAATCGGCAGAAAACCGTTATGGGCAAGCCCGATGGCCAGGCCCAGGATCGACTGCTCGTCGAGCAGCGTGTTGATCACGCGATGGGCGCCAAAGCGCGCATGCAGCTTCGCCGAGACGTTGTAGACACCGCCCTTGGGTCCGATGTCCTCGCCGGCCATGACGATATCGTCGTGCTCGAGCATCAGATCGGTGAGCGCCCAGTTGATCAGCCGCGCCATGTGTTGCGGGCTGTCCAGCGTCTTGGCGTCACTGCCGAAGGCGCGCGCCCGCTCCTCGGCGGAAGGGCCGTTCTTCGGCCGGCAGTCGCGGCGCGGCGGAACGAGGCTCGCCATTACCTGCTTCGGCGTCTCCAGCTTCGGGCGGGTAATCACCTGTTCTGCGATGCGGGCGCAGCGGGCTTCCGCCTCGTCGTAAATCTGCATCACCGCTTCCGCGTCGAGAACGCCGTTATCGAGCAACAGACGGGCCGTGTGCAGCAGCGGATCGTTGGCCTCGTCGGCCTCCATCGCCTGTTTGCTCATATAGGCGGTCTGCATGTCGGAGCCGGCATGGCCGTACAGGCGAACCGTTTCGATGTGCAGGAAGGCCGGCTTGCGCCGTTTGCGCACATGGGCAGCAGCTTCGCGAGCGGTCTTGTAGGCGTCGGCTACGTCCAGCCCCGAGCAGCGCCAGTAGCTCAGGCCCGGCCGGTTGGAAAAGGTCGCTTCGATCCAGCCGCCGGGCGTACGCGTGGAAATGCCGATGCCATTGTCCTCGCAGACGAAGAGCAACGGCAGCGGAATGCCCTGATAGGCAGTCCAGCAGGCGGTGTTGAAGGCGCCTTGCGCTGTCGAATGATTGGCCGAGGCATCGCCGAAGCTGCACATGACGATGGCATCGTCCGCGAGCTGCTGGTGCTCCGGCTTGAGCCTTTTCGCCAGGCCGATCGAATAAGCCGTGCCGACGGCTTTCGGCAGATGGCTGGCGATGGTCGAGGTCTGCGGCGGGATGTTGAGCGCGGCCGAGCCGAGCACCTTGTGGCGGCCGCCGGAGATCGGATCGTCGCTGGAAGCAACGAAGCTGAGCAGCATGTCCCAGGCCGGCGTCTCACCCGGAACCTGCGACGCGCGCTGAATCTGGAATGCGGCGTCGCGATAGTGCAGGAACGCCATGTCGTCGGGCCGCAGAGCCGCGGCGATCGCCGCGTTGCCCTCGTGCCCGGACGAGCCGATGGTGTAGAACCCCTCGCCCCGCGCCTGCAGCTTGCGCGACGTACGGTCGAGCTGGCGCGACAGAACCTGGCTGCGAAACAGCGTCACCAAGTCGCTGCCAGCAAGGCCGGCCTGCGCCGGCGTGACGGCAGCGGAAGGCGGGGGCAGATCCCCCGCCTTTATCCGTGCCAGAAAATTGTCATGGACAATGTCCGCGCGGTCCATTGCCGGTTCCGATCAGAAGAAAGCCTGCAGGTCGGTCTGCGCCCGGCCGAGGATCAGCGCGTGCACGTCGTGGGCACCCTCATAGGTGTTGACGGTTTCCAGGTTGCACATGTGGCGCATCACCTGGAATTCCTCCGAAATGCCGTTGCCGCCGTGCATGTCGCGCGCCATGCGGGCGATATCCAGCGCCTTGCCGCAATTGTTGCGCTTGACGATCGAGATCATCTCCGGCGCCGCATTGGCCTCGTCCATAAGCCGGCCGACCCTGAGCGACCCCTGCAGACCGAGGGCAATCTCCGTCTGCATGTCCGCCAGCTTCTTCTGGAAGAGCTGCGTCTGGGCCAGCGGCCGACCGAACTGCTTGCGGTCGAGGCCGTATTGCCGCGCGGCATGCCAACAGAATTCCGCCGCTCCCAAGGCACCCCAGGAGATACCGTAGCGCGCCCGGTTCAGACAACCGAACGGGCCCTTGAGGCCGGAGACGTTCGGCAGCAGGGCCGATTCGTCCACCTCGACGTCGTCCATGACGATTTCGCCGGTGATCGAGGCCCGCAGCGACAGCTTGCCGCCGATTTTCGGCGCCGACAGGCCGGCCATGCCCTTTTCGAGGATGAAGCCGCGGATTTTGCCCTCATGGGCGTCCGACTTGGCCCACACCACGAAGACATCGGCGATTGGCGCGTTGGAGATCCACATCTTGGTGCCGCTTAGCCGGTAGCCACCGTCGGTCTTGACGGCGCGGGTCTTCATGCCGCCCGGGTCGCTGCCAGCATCCGGCTCTGTCAGGCCGAAACAGCCGATCAGTTCACCGCTCGCCAGGCCCGGCAGGTAGCGATTGCGCTGTTCCTCGGAGCCGTAGGCATGGATCGGATACATGACCAGCGAGGACTGCACGGACATCATCGAGCGGTAGCCGGAATCGACCCGTTCCACTTCGCGAGCCACCAACCCGTAAGAAACATAACCGGCTCCAGCGCCGCCATAGGCTTCCGGCACCGTGATGCCGAGCAGGCCCATCTCGCCCATTTCACGAAAAATGTCGGGATCGGTGATCTCGTCGCGATAGGCCTCGATGACCCGCGGCTGCAGCTTCTCCTGCGCGTAGGCGCGAGTCGCGTCGCGGATCATCCGCTCATCGTCGGTCAACTGATCGTCCAGGCGGAACGGGTCCTCCCAGTCGAAGGCGGACAGTGACGGCGACTCTTTCGGTTTGAGATCGGCCAGCATGATTGCTTTTCCTCCGTGTCGGGGCTGGGGAGCGACAAACGGCTCCCCGGTTCCGCTCTAGTCTTTCGTGTCCAAACGCAGAAATCAATTGGCCGGCATTGACCCGCGTCGTCGGCTGACTTTGCCGGTTCCCGCGCGAAAATTCATTTCGATCGATCATGACCAATTGGAATTCAGCCGTTACATGATGTATCCGAAACCCGATGTAAAGCCAGAATCCGGTATCATGTCATTACAAATTCGCATGAACTCGAGCTACCAAAGCGGATAGCGGGCCGGTCGCGATACACCAAATTTAAAGTGTTTGCCCCTATAGGATTTCCTGCAACGGAGTCCGGATGAACCCCATGTCGCAAATCGCTGCAGGTGCCGATGTCGGACGCGCCGGATTCCGGCGTGCCGTCGACCGGTTTTCCCGCGGCTTCGTGACCCACAGAAGCCTTTACGTCATCGCCCTCTTCACCTTCGCCCTGGCGCTCGTCGTGGCGCCGATCAGCGGCAACTGGCCGGACTTCGACATTGTCGGCACCTTCGGGTTCTATATCGCCGTTGCCGCCGGCGTCGGCATCTTCGCCGGACTGATCGTCAAGTTGTTTCACCTCGCCCTGGTGGAGAAATCGAAGTCGCCGTCACTGGCCCTGCTGCGGTGGCTCCGCGACACGCTGTTTCGCGGCGACCGGCTGGTCAACACCGCGCATTCCTTCATCGCGCTGCTGTTTTTCGTTTCCGGCTTCAGCATCCTGAAAGGCGCGATCGGGCTCCTGCACCCCTTCGATTGGGACGTGTTCTTCCGCGATATGGACATCGCCGTCAGTTTCGGCCGCATGCCGCATGAATGGCTTGGATGGCTGACCTCCAGGCCGTTTGCGGTGTGGATCATCAATTTCAACTACAATCTGTGGTTCTTCATCATTCTGGGCAGCTATTTTGCTGTCGGCATGGCGGCCCACAACAGCGCCGACCGAATGCGTTATCTCAACGCGTTTCTGCTGTTGTGGCTGATCGCCGGCGTGTTCGTCGCTTTCACGTTTTCGTCCGCGGGGCCCGTCTATTTCGAGCGGCTCGGCTTCGGCGCGGACTACGCACCATTGATGACGGACCTGCAGGCGGCCAACGAACAGCACCGGATCTGGGCGCTGTCGACCCAGGACACGCTGTGGGACGGCTTTACCGGCGCGCGCAAGGGGTCGGCCGGCATTTCCGCATTCCCGTCACTGCATGTCGCCTCGTCCGTGCTTTTGGCGATCTACGCCACCCATTGCCGCTCGCGGCTGGCAGTACCTGCGTGGATATTCGCGGCCGGCATCCTGCTGGGATCGGTGGTGCTCGCCTGGCACTACGTGGTCGACGGCTATGCCGGCGCTTTGCTGGCATGGCTGGTATGGAAACTGTCGAACTGGAATCGGCTCAAGACCGAGCTTCGTTAGCAGGGACCGGCATCGACCCAGCGCGGGGCTCTCGAATTCGGCCCGAATTGCGTGTAATTCTCTGGTATCGTAACCGGAGAAGATGCTCTTGCCCCCGAGATTCCTTTCCTCGCTGTTCGTCGCCCTGATAGCGCTCGCCATTCCTTTTAGCATGGTGGCATATGCCCAGGAGCAATCGGGCAACAGCGACACCAACACCCAGGCAAAGCCGGTTCGCCAGATCGAAAAATCTCTCCTCGTGCGTCTGGTGCGCTCGACACTGAGTGCCGTCGATCATGCCAACAGCACCGGCAACTATACCGTTTTGCGCGACCTGGCGGCTCCCTCCTTCGCGGCAAGAAACACGGCAGCCACCCTGGCCGCTGAATTCAAGCCCTTGCGCGACAGCCGTGTCGACCTTTCGCCGGTTCTCGTTCTGCCGATCAAGCTCTCGCGCGCGCCGACGCTCGACGAGGCCGGGCGGCTCGATATCGCCGGGTCGGTCCCCGGCGATCCGTTGACCGTGGCCTTCTGGATGCGCTTCGAACCGGTCAATGGCGTCTGGCGTCTGCTCGACTTCAGTCTCAACCTGGTCGAGACGGAACCCGAGGCCGCCAGCGAACCGGCACCGGGTCAGGCCCAGCCGAAACAGGAAGCTACGACACCGGCCAGCGAGGCGGCGACACCGACGACCGAGGCGGCAAGACCGTCAACGGAAACAGCACAACCGCCCGCTGCAATCGACGCCGCCGACCCGCTGGCTGACGAAAGTGAACGGCCGGCCACCGGCGGCGTGCCGGTTCCCAGCCCGAAGCCGAATGTTTCGGATCAATAGTTTCCGCCTGCGGACCGTTCAGACGGCCGAGCGGCGCATTTCCTCGATATAGGTCTCGCGCAGCTGGCGGGCGACCGGGCCGACCGCGCCGTCGCCGATCGGCTGATCGTCGATGGCGACCGTCGGCACCACGAAGCCGGAGGCCGATGTCACGAAAGCCTCGCGGGCGGTCAGCGCCTCCTCGAGCGCGAAGGGGCGCTCCTCGACCTTCATCTGCAGCTTGCGGGCACATTCCAGGACGGCGCGACGGGTAATGCCGTGCAGGATGAGGTTGGAGAGGTCTCGAGTCACGATGGTGCCCGCGTCGGTGACGATATAGGCGTTGTTCGACGAGCCTTCGGTGACCAGCCCATCGCGGATCATCCAGGCGTCGTCGGCGCCTCTCGCCTTGGCTTCCATCTTTGCCAGAGACGGATAAAGCAGTTGCACGGTCTTGATATCGCAGCGCGCCCAGCGCTGGTCTTCGACGGTCACGACCTTCTGTCCGCGGGCGGCCAGCGGATTGTCGATCAGCGGCTTCACCTGGGTAAACAGGACCAGCGTCGCCGGCGTGTCGGACGACGGAAAAACAAAATCGCGATCGGCGGCACCACGTGTCACCTGGAGATAGACCAGACCTTCGGTCAGCTCGTTCGCACGCACCAGTTGGCGATGAATCTCCAGGAGTTCTTCGTCGGAGGTCTGCAAACTCATCTTCAATTCGCCGAGCGAGCGGCGCAGCCGGCCGCAGTGGCCGCCGAAGTCGACCAGTTTGCCATCGAGAACCGAGGTGACCTCATAAACGCCGTCGGCAAACAGGAAGCCGCGGTCGAAGACCGAGACCTTCGCTTCGTTTTCCGCAACAAAGTCGCCGTTGACATAGACTGTTCGCATGGTTCAACCCCAGAGTTGCGGCGTGGCGGGGTGCACACCGGCTTCGTCATAGATCAGTGGATGGTCGCGATCGGCGGCAAGCAGCAGCGGCCCGTCGAGATCGACGATCTGCGCGCCCTGCGCCACCAGCACGGCCGGCGCCATGGCCAGCGAAGAGGCCACCATGCAGCCGACCATGATGCCGTAGCCCTGCGCCTGCGCTTCCGCTTTCAGTTTCAGCGCTTCAGTCAGCCCGCCGGTCTTGTCGAGCTTAATGTTGACCATGTCGTACTTGCCTTTCAGAGAAGGCAGAGAAGCGCGGTCGTGGCAGCTCTCGTCGGCGCAGACCGGCAGGATCCGGTCGACCTCGGCAAGCGCCTCGTCGCTGCCGGCGGGCAGCGGTTGCTCCACCATCTGAACGCCGAGCCGCAGCAGTTCCGGCGCCAGTGTCTCGTAGACGTCCGGCGTCCAGCCCTCATTCGCGTCGACGATGATCGCCGCGTCCGGCGCACCTTGGCGCACCGCTTCAAGGCGTTCCAGGTCGCCCTCCCCGCCGAGCTTTATTTTCAGCAGCGGACGCGTTGCGTTCTTCGCGGCCTTCTGCCGCATGACGTCGGGCGCCTCCAGCGACAGCGTAAAGGCGGTTTGGACCGGATGCGGTTGGTGCAGTTCGGCGATCTCCGCAACGCGGCGTCCGGATCGCCGGGCTTCCAGGTCCCAGAGCGCACAATCGACCGCGTTTCGCGCCGCTCCTGCCGGCAGCAATTGCTGCAGCCGGTCGCGATCCAGCCCGGCGTGCAGATCGCCGGCAAGGTTGCCGATATCCGAAATGACGCCCTCGACCGTCTCGCCATAGCGCGCATAGGGAACGCTCTCGCCGCGGCCGCTGTGCTCGCCGTCGCTGACGGTCACTGTCACCACTCGCGCCTCGGTCCGCGAGCCGCGTGAAATCGTGAAAGCTTCTGCCAGCGGGAAAACGGTCTCGAAGGCTTCGACGGTCGGCTCGCCCCGGCTCATGCCAGCGCATCCACCAGCCGCCCGGCGCCGTGACGGTAGGGGTCCACGGTCGGCAGTCCCATCCGGTCCTCGACACGGTTTGCGTAGTCCAACGCTTCCGCCTCGCCCATCGCCGACGTGTTGAGCGCGATTCCGGTCACCTGGCAGTTCGGATTGACGATACGCGCCAGCACCAATGCCGTATCGCGCAGTTTTTCCAGGCTCTGCGCCTGATAGTCCGGCAGGCCGCGCATATGCGGCCGGTTCGGCTCGTCGCAAATGATCATCGCGTCCGGCTGGCCACCATGGATGAGCGCCATAGACACGCCCGAATAGGAGGGATGGAAGATGCTGCCCTGCCCCTCGATCAGGTCCCAGTGGTCGGCATCGTTGTCCGGTGTGAGATATTCGACCGCGCCGGCCATGAAATCTGCAACCACAGCATCGAGCGGAACGCCGCTGCCGGTGATCAGGATGCCGGTCTGTCCAGTGGCGCGGAAGGTGGCCTTCATGCCACGCTGGCGCATTTCCCGCTCGAGGCAAAGCGCCGTGTACATCTTGCCGCAAGAGCAATCGCTGCCGATCAGCAGGCAGCGCTTGCCGTTTCGCTTCACGCCGTTGGCAATCGGATAGGCGACCGGCGGAATGCGCACATCATGCAATGTACGGCCTCGCTGCTCGGCCAGCGACACCAGTTCCTGCTCGTCGTTCAAATGGTTGTGCAGGCCCGACGCCAGGTCCAGCCCGGCATTCAACGCCGCCTTCAGGGCTGCCAACCAGCTGTCGGAAATAAGGCCGCCGCGATTGGCGACGCCGATCACCATGGTCTTGGCGCCACGGGCCGCCGCCTCGGCGACCGTCAGGTCCTCCAGCCCCATATCGGCGTTGCAACCCGGCAAGCGCAACTGCCCGACGGCCAGTTCCGGCCGCCAGTCCTTGATACCCTGGGCAACCTTGGCCGCCAGTGCGTCGGGCGCATCGCCCAGAAACAGAAGATAAGGTGTCTCGATCAATGCCGGCTCCGCCGCTTTACACTCGAATCCCGTGATTTATGGAGCGTTGCAGCGAGGAAAGCCAGTACCAATTTGCGATCGACGACCGATCCTGAGAACCCCTTCAGACGTAGCGGTTGACGATGTTCTCCAGCATCTCCTGACGGCCCGATCGGGCCCGCGGATTGACGTCGGCCGATTCCACGTAAGCAACGATCTCGTCCAGCGCGTAGACGCCGCGCAGCATTTTTTGCGCCTCGTCGCCCTGCCAGCCTGCATAGCGCTCGTCGACGAAGGACGACAGAGCCTTGTCCTCGATCATCGCGGCTGCCGCCTTGAGGCCGCGGGCGCAACAGTCCATGCCGCCGATATGGGCCATCAGCAGGTCGTCCGGTTCGATCGACTGGCGGCGCAGCTTGGCATCGAAATTGGTGCCGCCGGTGGTGAAACCGCCGCCCTGGAGGATCTGATAATAGGCCAACGCCATTTCCGGCACGTTGTTGGGGAACTGGTCGGTGTCCCAGCCCGACTGATAGTCGTTGCGGTTCATGTCGATCGATCCGAAGACGCCGAGCGCATGGGCGGTCGCCAGTTCGTGTTCGAAGGAATGCCCCGCGAGAATGGCGTGACCCTGCTCGATATTGACCTTCACTTCGTTTTCCAGCCCGTAGCGCCGGAGGAAGCCGTAGACCGTTGCAACGTCATAGTCGTACTGGTGCTTGGTCGGCTCCTGCGGCTTCGGCTCGATCAGGATCGTTCCGGTAAAGCCGATCTTGTGCTTGTATTCGACCACGAGGTTGAGAAACCGGCCCAGCTGATCCAGTTCCTGTCCGACATGGGTGTTGAGCAGGGTTTCGTATCCTTCGCGGCCGCCCCACAGCACATAGTTGGCGCCGCCGAGCCGGTGCGTTGCGTCGATGCAGGTCTTTACCGTGGCGGCAGCGAACGCATAGACGTCCGGGTCCGGGTTCGTGGCAGCGCCGGCCATGTAGCGGCTGTTGGAAAACAGATTGGCCGTGCCCCAAAGCAGTTTCATGCCGGTATCGGCTTGCTTTTGCGCAAAATAATCAACGATTTCGTTGAGGTTCCTGGTGTTCTCCGCGAAATTTGCGCCTTCCGGCCGCACATCAGCGTCGTGAAAGCAGTAGAACGGCACGCCGAGCAGCGTGAACATCTCGAAGGCCACATCCGCCTTGTGCCTGGCATGGTCCATCGTGTCGCCGAACCAAGGCCGGTCGAAGGTCTGGCCACCGAACGGATCCAACCCCGGCCAGACGAAATTGTGCCAGTAGCAGACAGCGAAACGCAGATGATCCTCGAGGCGCTTGCCGAGGACGACCTCATCGGGATTGTAGTGCCTGAAGGCAAGCGGGTTGGTGCTGTCCGGCCCCTCGTAACCGATCCGGGTAATGTCTCCGAAAAAGCCTGTGCTCATTGTGTAATGCTCCGTATGGCCGGGTAAGTCTTCTGATAAATTCGGTAGGCATCGTCATAGGCCGGACGCCTGCTCTCATCCGGTTCTATGGTGCGTTCGAGCGCCGGTGTTGTGCAAAGGGCGAGCGCCTGGTCGCCCAGGACCGCAACCATGGCCAGCCTCGCAGCTCCGAGCGCTGCGCCGACATCGCCGGATTTCGGCACGTCGACCGGCACGTCAAGCGCCGTCGCGATCATGCGCAGCCAGTAATCAGAGCGCGACCCGCCGCCAGCAGCCAACAGCCTGTCGATGGTCGTTCCGGCGGAACGCAGGGCTTCCAGACTGTCGCGGAAAGCGAACGACACGCCCTGCAGGATTGCGGCGGTGATCGCCGCGCGGTCGGTCTGATGCGCGATGCCGGTCAGTGCACCGCGGATTTGCGCATCGTTGTGCGGTGTGCGCTCGCCGGAAAGATAGGGCAGAAAGACCGGGCCCGGCGGTCGCAGCGTATCGCCCAGTTCGTCGGTCAGCGCCGCGGCCGAATGGCCGGTGATGCCGGCAAACCAGTTGAGACTGTCGGTCGCCGACAGGATGACGCCCATCTGGTGCCACAATCCGGGTGCCGCATGGCAGAAGGCGTGCACCGCGCTGGCCGGATCCGGACGGAATGCGCTGTTGGCGGCAAAGATGACTCCCGATGTGCCCAGCGAAATGAACGCCGCGCCATCGTCGATTGTCCCGAGACCGATCGCTGTCGCTGCATTGTCGCCGGCGCCGCCGGCAACGACGACGTCACCACCCATGCCCCAGGCTTCAGCCAGTTCCCGCCGCAGCATACCACTGGACTGTGTGCCCTCCACCAGGCGCGGCATGTGCTCTACGGAGAGGTTTGTCGCTGCCAGCAGTTCCGGCGACCATTCCCGCTTGGCCACGTCGAGCCAACTGGTTCCGGAAGCATCGGACATCTCGGAGACATGTTCGCCCGTCATCCACAGTCGCAGGTAGTCCTTCGGAAGCAGAACTTTCGCCACTTGCGAGAAAATGTCCGGCTCGTGGTTTTGGACCCAGCGCAGCTTCGGCGCGGTAAATCCGGGAAAAACAATATTGCCTGACAGCTCCCGAAACCGCGGATCGGCATCGAGTTCGGCTGCTTCCCGATGGCTGCGCGTATCGTTCCAGAGGATGCAGGGGCGCAACACCCGGTCCGACGCATCGAGCAGCGTCGCCCCATGCATATGCCCCGAAAAGCCGATTCCGCGAACCGCCGCCAGCCGCGGCGCTTCGGCCTCGCGCAATTCCGACACCGCGGACCGAGTCGCGGCAATCCAGTCCAGAGGGTCCTGCTCTGACCAGCCGGCTGCGGGCCTGCTGACGTCGAGCGGTGCCGTGGCCGATGCCACGATGGCCTGCTCTTCGTCCATCAGCACCGCCTTGACGCCGGACGTTCCCAGATCGATTCCCAAATACATGTTGCCTCCAACGGCGCTGTTCAGTTTTGCGGTCCGCCAGGACCTTCATCCACACCTCCGGCCGCCGCACATTGCGCGTGCGAGCCGAAGAATGACCTGAATGTGTTTGTCCCGAAACAAGCAACTTGTCGTCGGGACATCTCGCGCAGTCGGTTGTCAGGACGCCAGAGCACCGGGCCCCGGGGTAGCCCCGGGCGGGCACTTGCCCAGAATGATCATGCCAAGGACCTCGTCCTCATCGACGTCCCCGACTTTCGCATGCCCGACGATCTGGCCGTTCTTCATGACGCTCACCCGATCGGCGAGATCGAATACGTCATGAATGTCGTGGCTGATCAGAAAGATCCCGATCCCTTCCGCCTTCAGTTGCCGGATCAGCTCCGCCACCTGCGCGGTTTCCTCCGGCCCGAGGGCGGCGGTGGGCTCGTCCATGATCAGGATGCGGGCGTTGAACAAAATCGCCCGGGCGATCGCCACCGATTGCCGCTGCCCGCCGGACAGGGCCTTCACCGGTTCCTTGAAGCGCTGGAAACGTGGATTGAGCCGCCCCATCACCTCGCGGGCCTTGGCCTCCATGGCGACGTCGTCGAGCGTGCCCCAGGCGGTCCTCAGCTCGCGGCCGAGATAAAGGTTGGCCGCTGTGTCGACATTGTCGGCAAGCGCCAAAGTCTGATAGATCGTCTCGATCCCGTAGGCCTTGGCGTCGCGCGGATTGCCGATGGACGCCTCCTGGCCGTCGACATGGATCTCGCCGCTGTCGCGCGGATAGGCGCCCGACAGGATCTTGATCAGCGTCGACTTGCCAGCGCCATTGTGGCCGAGCAACGCCACCACCTCGCCCGGATAGAGATCCACCGAGGCATCGTCGACGGCGCGAATGCCGCCGAACGAAATCGAGATGTTGCGCATGTCCACGAGGGGCTTGGTGTCGGTTGCGGTATCCATCGATCTTCTCCCCTACTAGGCTTGCGCTCTGCGGTACATGGTGTCGAGCCAGACCGCGATGACCAGGACGATGCCGACCACGATGTTCTGCAGCGGCGTGTCGAGACCCATCAGCACCATGCCCGATTGCAGCGACTGCATCACCAGTGCGCCGATCATCGCCCCGGCGATGGTTCCGACGCCGCCGGCGAGCGAGGTGCCGCCGATGACCGCTGCAGCGATCGTCAGCAATTCGTCGAGCGTCCCCAGCGCGTTGGTTGCGGCGTTCAGGCGGGCGGTCGAAATGGCTGCGGCTATGGCGCACAACACGCCCATGATCATGAAGATCTTCATGGTCACCCAGCGGGTGTTGATGCCGGCGAGGTCTGCCGCCTCCGGGTTGCCGCCGATGGCGAAAACGTAGCGGCCGAAGGTCGTGCGCGTGGCCAGGAACGTCATGACCACGCCGACCATGATGGCCACCAGGACCGGAATGGCGATGCCGTGTGCGATGATCAGGTCGGTTTCGGCGACCGTCAGGTTGTTCTCGCGGATGTATTTACGGATGATGCCGATCGGCCAGTAATAGGAATTGGCGATCCACACGGCGCCCAGCACCAGCGCGCAGCCGACCGTCGCCAGGAACGTCTCGGCCCACATGGGGCGAAGCGGGAACTTGAAGCGTTTGCGCTGCCGCCGCCCATTGGCGATCAGCAGGACGATCGCAACGCAGACGATGACCGCGAAAATCCAGCTGGCTATTTCGCCGATCGAACCGGAAGGCCCGCCGCCGAGCAACCGGAAGGTCGAATCCATCGGCGCAACGGTGCGCCCCGATGTCACCCACCAGGCCGCACCGCGCCAGACCAGAAGGCCGCCTAGGGTCACGATAAAGGCCGGAACGGCCATATAGGCAATGATATAGCCATGCAGGGCACCGATTGCGGCACCGAGCACGACGCCGACGGCAAGTGTCAGAATCCAGGTGAACGGATTGTCGAAGCCGATGATGCTTGGAATGATCTCCGCCTGTGTCACGCCCATGATCATGCCGACGAAACCGAGAACGGAGCCGACCGACAGGTCGATGTTGCGGGTGACGATGATCAGCACCATGCCGGTCGCCATGACGGCAATCGAAGCTGTCTGCACCGACAGGTTCCACAGGTTCCTCGGGGTCAGGAAGAGGCCGCCGGAGAATATGTCGAACAGGATCCAGATCAGCAACAGCGCACCGACCATGCCCAGCATGCGCGTATCGAGTTCGGTGGCCTTGAAGAACTTGGCCACCATCGAAAGGTCGGCCTGGCGAGCGGTATCGGCCGCAGGTCGTGAGTCCGTGGCGTCGGACATGGCGGCTCCTCCCCTGTGAAAAGGTAAATTCTAAGGAAAACGCCGCGACCTCGCTAGGCCGCGGCGCTTGTCAAAACGCCCTTGGCGTCAGTTGCAGGCGGCTGTGGAGCCGGCCGGAACGCCCTGGCAGACGACGTCCTTCGACACCCAACCGGCGTCGATGACGACGTTGAGGTTCTCGCGGGTGATCGGCACCGGCGCCAGGAAGACGGCATTCATTTCAATGCCGGCAGGTCCACCATTCCATTTGACGGCCCCCGGAATATCCGACATCGCCTGGCCATCGGCGAGCAACGATGCGGCAACGGCGGCGTTCTTGCCGAGCTCGCGCGCATCCTTCCACACGGACACGGTCTGCGTGCCGAGCGCAACGCGATTGAGAGCGGCGTGATCGCCGTCCTGGCCGGAGACCGGAACCGAACCGTCCATGCCCTGAGCCGAAAGCGCCGCGACGACGCCGCCGGCAGTGCCGTCATTGGATGCGACGACCGCGTCGACCGCATTGTTGTTGGCGGTCAGGATCTGCTCCATGTTCTTCTGGGCATTTTCCGGCTTCCAGCCGTCCGTATAGGCTTCGCCGACATTCTTGATCTTGCCGGCGTCCATGGCTTCCTTGAGCACTTCCATCTGCCCGGAGAACAGGAAGTCGGCGTTCGGGTCGGCCGACGAGCCCTTGATGAAGGCGTAGTTGCCCTGCGGCTGCGCGGCAAAGACCGCCCTCGCCTGCATGCGGCCGACTTCCTTGTTGTCGAAGGTGATGTAGAAGGCTTCCGGATTTTCGATCAACCGGTCGTAGCCGACGACCGGAATGCCTTCGGCCGAGGCCTTTTCGACGGCCGGGCCGATGGCACCGGCATCCTGCGCCAGGATGATGAGCGCATGCGCGCCCTGGGAGATCAGCGACTCCACGTCGGTAAGCTGCTTCGACGCCGACGACTGGGCATCGGCGGAGATGTATTTGTTGCCTGCCGCCTCGATGGCGGCCTTCATCGCGGCTTCGTCCGTCTTCCAGCGTTCTTCCTGGAAATTCGACCAGGACACGCCAATGGTCTTGCCTTCGGCCAGCGCGGCGCCGGCGGACGATACAGCGAATACCGCACCCAAAAGTGCGGCCTTGAAGAGTTTCATGATGTTACCTCCCGGTGCGTGGGCCGCCTGCCGGAACTGCCCGACTGACACACCCCCTTTGCCAATGAGCCATTTAATTCGAGGCTCGAAAAAAATAGTGACTTATTCCTCAAGCTGTGTCAACTTGAAAATCGCACCGCGCTAAGTTGTTGCAATGAAGCAATAAATTTTGCATTGCAGCACAAAGCCGCATCTGGGAGGAATTGCGACGGTGGTTGAACTCGGTCGATCGGACGACGTGCGCAAGCGCAATCGCAGCCGTATTCTGGCAGTGCTACGCCGCAATGGGTCGGCGTCGCGCAAGGGCATTTCGGCACGCACCGGCCTGAGCGCTTCGACCGTCTCGGCCATCACTTCCGAACTTCTCGACGAGCGGGTTATATTGCGACCGGACGAGGATACTCCGGCCAATCTCGGTCGCGGCCGCCCGCAGGTTCGCCTGGCGCTCAATCCCGCCACCGGCTCGGTCGCCTCGGTCG
This sequence comes from Rhizobiaceae bacterium, assembly GCA_963921345.3. Lineage (GTDB taxonomy): Bacteria > Pseudomonadota > Alphaproteobacteria > Rhizobiales > Rhizobiaceae > Hoeflea_A. The sequence goes on from CAWUFE020000002.1 coordinate 138,829, forward strand.
TGCTGCAGCTCGACGCCATCTCCGTTGCGGTGACCGACTATGCCGGCAACCGGATCGCCGAACGCGACATCCCGTTCCCGGCCCGACAGGCCGAACCCGGCGAGTTCATCGAGGCGGTGAGCTCCACCCTGAAATCGGTGCAAGCCGGCATCACCACGCCGATCGGACCGCTCAAGCGGATCCGCCTCGGCGTCCAGGGCGTCACCGACGTCGGCGGCAGCTCCATGCTGTGGTCGCCGATCACCCGGCATCGCGACCTGCCGTTCAAGCAGGCGCTGGAAGACGTCTTCGGCGCGCCGGTCAAGGTGTCCAACGACTGCAGCATGATCGCCCGAGCGCTGCACTGGCGCGAACCCGACCACTACGACCGCAACTACGGCGCCGTCCTGCTGTCGCACGGCATCGGCATGGGCCTGATGCTGAACGGCGATCTTGTCAGCGGCATCCGCAGTTCGGGAACGGAATTCGGACATCTGTCACACATTCCCGAGGGCGCGCTGTGCCGCTGCGGCCGGCACGGCTGCATCGAGGCCTATGCCGGCGACTATGCCATCTACCGGCGCTCACTCGCGGCCAGCAGCGATGCGCCGCCGCGCAACGACATCAGCGATATGGAAATGGACGCGGTCTACGCCGCCGCACAAAAGGGCGATGCCGATGCTCTGACCGCCTATCGCGACGCCGGCCGGGCGCTCGGAACCGGCCTCGCCGACATGTTCGCGCTGGTCGACCCCTTCCCCATCGCCTTCGTCGGCAAGGGCACGAAAGCCTACGAATTCATCGATGAGTCCCTTCGCGCCGCTCTGGCCGACACGAAACTCGCCATCGGCGCGGAGGATATCGATATCCGCTGCTACCCGGACGAACGTCCGCTGATCGAAGAAGGCTGCACCATCACCGCCCTGCTCGAGGTGGACGAATGGCTGGCCCACGCGGCCCCGACCGCAAACGAGGTGCTAAATCATGCGCTCTGACCGGCCACTGGCCGCCCTTGTAGTCCTTTGCACAGTCGTCCTGCCGGCCAGCGCCGGCGAACCCTGGTCGGAACGGGCGATGCCAAATCATCTCTCCCAGTCCACGCTTTCCGGACCGTTGAGCGACGACCAGCTCAAGGCGCTCGTCGACCATGGCGAAACGCTGTTCACCGCGAAATTCACTGATCTGGATGGCGTCGGCCGGCCGATGGCCACTCAGGCGATCATCCCCACGAAGCGCAAACGACCGGCGCCGCAATTGTTCCAGCGCCTTCCCGGCTCTGATTCCAACGCCTGCTCGTCCTGCCACAACGATCCGGTGACCGGCGGCGCCGGCGATCTGGTCACCAATGTCTTCGTGTCGGAAGGTTTCACCAACGCCGACTTCGACACGACCGATCCGCAATTCTCCAACGAGCGCAACACCAACCATGTCATGGGCGCCGGCCTTGTCGAGTTACTGGCCCGGGAAATGAGCGCCGAGCTGCAGCGCCAGCGCGGTGAAGCGCTGGCCATCGCGCGCTCGACCGGTGAAATGCAGACGGCCGCGCTCGAAACCAAGGGCGTTTCCTTCGGCACGATCACCGCCCACCCCGACGGCATGGTCGACCTCTCCGGCCTCGACGGGGTGGACACCGATCTGGTGATCCGGCCCTTCAGCCAGAAAGGCGTGATCGCCTCGCTGCGGCAGTTCACGGTCAACGCCCTCAATCATCACCACGGCATACAGGCCAGCGAGCGCTTCGGCCCGCGCTGGACCGGGACCGCGGATTTCGACGAGGACGGTGTCACAACCGAGATCTCCGAGGGCGACGTGTCGGCGCTTGTCGCCTGGCAGGCGACCCGGCCCGCACCGGTTCGCATCGAACCGCAGAACGCCGAGTGGCAAGCACTCGCAGCGCGCGGCAGCGATGTCTTCGACAGCGTCGGCTGTGCCCAATGCCACAGGCGAGCCCTGCCGCTCGACAATCTGATCTTTGCCGACCCCGGCCGCTTCGATGCGGCGGGAACTCTGCGCCCCGGAGATCTGGAGCGGCAAACCAGCTACGACCTGTCGCAACTTCCCTGGGTCGCGGCCCTGCCCCGCGACGAAAACGGCGCCGTCCTGGTTCCGCTGTTCGGCGACCTCAAGCGGCACAAGATTGCCGACCGTGCAGTCAACACCCTCGGAAACGAACTTCTCGGCCAGCGCTTCGTCGACCGGGACGTCTTCATGACGTCCGAGCTGTGGGGCATTGCTTCGACGGCGCCCTACGGTCATCGCGGCGATCTGACGACGCTGAACGCCGTCATCCGCGCCCATGGCGGCGCCGGACGCGACAGCCGCGACGCCTATATCGACCTGCCCGAGGAAGATCGAACCGCTTTGATTGCGTTTCTCAAGACCCTGGTGATCGCAAATGACTGATTTTCGCAATTCGGGAATAGCCCTTGCAGTGCTCACCATCGGCCTCGGGCCGGCCATGGCTCAGTCCACCACCGATACGCTGCGGATGGATATTCCGCTGATGTCTGAACAGGCGGCGGAAGCCGGCATCGATCATGTCTATTCGGGCCCGTGGGAGTATTTCGTCGGCGGCGGTGCGGCGTCGTTCGACTGCAACGGCGACCGCTTTCCCGACCTGGCGCTGGCCGGCGGCGAGCGGCCTGCCGCCCTTTACATCAATCGCAGTACGCCGGGCGGTCAATTGAGTTTCGAGAAGGTCGATTTCGGAGTAACGGAAGGCGACCTGGAAAAGGTCACCGGCCTCTACGCTCTCGATATCGACAATGACGGCCACCGCGACCTGATTTTGCTGAAAGTCGGCCGTAACGTTGTTCTCAAAGGTGGGCCCGACTGCCAATTCGAAAACGCCAACCGGGCTTTTGCCTTCGACGGCGGGCGCGCCTGGACCACCGCCTTCGCCGCGACGTTCGAAGCGGATCGTGCCTTTCCGACGCTCGCGTTCGGCAACTATGTCGACCGCACGGCGCCGGGCTCGCCCTGGGGCACCTGCCACGACAACCGGCTGATGCGTCCGGGCGAAGGCGACACGCCGGACTATCCGGAGCCGGAGCTGCTGACGCCGGGCTTCTGTGCGCTCTCGATGCTGTTCACCGACTGGAACCGCTCCGGCACGCCGGCGCTGCGCATCACCAACGACCGGCATTACTACCGCGACGGCGAAGAGCAGTTGTGGCGCGTCGATCCCGGCCGTCCGCCACGGGCCTATCGAAGGGCCGACGGCTGGAAACGGCTCAACATCTGGGGCATGGGCATTGCCGAAGGCGATATCGACGCCGACGGCTTTCCGGAATACGCCCTGACATCGATGGGCGACACCAAGCTGCAGACCCTCGACGACGAGGCCGAAGAGGGCCGGCCCGTCTATCGCGACATCGCCTTCGAGCGCAACGCCACCGCCCACCGGCCCTACTCCGGCAGCGACCTCAAACCGTCCACCGGCTGGCATTCTGAATTCGCCGATGTGAACAATGACGGCCTGCTCGACCTGTTCATCGCCAAGGGCAATGTCGAAAAGATGCCGGATTTTGCCGCCTTCGATCCCGACAATCTGCTGCTCGGCCAGCACGACGGCATCTTTGTGGAGGTCGGCAGCGCGGCAGGCATCGATCTCGACCGGCGCGGCCGCGGCGCGGTGCTGGCCGACTTCAACATGGACGGCGCACTCGACCTGATCGTCGTCAACCGTGAGGCGCCAACCAGCCTGTTTCGCAATCGCGGCGGCCGCACGGAATGGGGCAGCCGCCCCATGGGCAACTGGTTGCAGATCGAGCTTCAGCAGGATGGCGCCAACCGTAATGCCGTCGGCGCGACCATCCTGGTCAAATCCGGCAACAACACCCGGCTGCGCAAGATCCAGGTCGGCGGCGGCCACGCCTCGGGGCATGCCGGCTTTGTTCACGTCGGAACCGGCGTCGCGGAACGGGCGCAGATCCGAGTGCAATGGCCAGACGGTGAATGGAGCGCCCCCTATCGGGTCTTCGCCAACAATTTCGTCGTCATCCGGCGCGGCGAAGACGAAGCGCGGTACTGGTATCCGCGATAAGGCTGATTTCAAAACAGCGGATCTACCGAGAAAATTTCAACTCGCTCATGACCTGCCCGTCGTGAAGCCGCGTGGTGATGGCGAAAGCGTTGTCGGCGATTTGCCATTCCATCTGCTGCAGGACTTTCTCTTTGGTATCCGGGTGCGGGGCGCGGAAGTCCAAGAACACCCTGTTTCCGGATTGGCGCCCTCTGACCGATGCGCTGCCCGCTCCGAAGGGGTTCGACCAGCGGCCACGGATCGTACCGCCGTCAACCTCGCTGCTGACCGTGCCCTTCAGATTGAACTTGCGACCGGGGACCGCACATTTTCCGGTCACGAACAACTGTCTTCCCGGCAGAACGTATTTGCCGGAAATCCGGCAACGCACCGTTTCGCGCGGCCCGTTTGTCGTTCGTTTCGCCCATCCGGTTCCCGTCCACTGCCCGCCGAGTGCCGCGAGCTGATCCGCCGCCGGCACCGGGGAGGCTTGCATCGCAAGAACAAGGAGCGGAACGAAGGTACGAAGGCATTTCATGACGGGTGTCCCTGTTTCAGCAAAGCGGGCAGCAGAAAGAGGTCGGCAATGAGCGCGAGAACGAAACTGATGATCATCATCTGGCCGAACAGACGAACGGGTTCGAAAACGCTGAACTGGGTGACCAGCATGCCGACACACAACAACAACGTGGTCAACATGATGACGCGACCGGTACCGCAGATTGCCGCTGCCAGAGCGGACCGCCGGCCAAGTCCGCGCTCCAGCTCCAGCCGATAGCGCGTCACGCAATGAATGGAATCGTTGACGGCTATGCCGAACGCAATCGTCAGGGCCAGGACGGCGGTGGGTGTCAGATGCCCCTCGTCAAGCAGATGCAAAGCCGCCGCGGCGGCCACCAGCGGAATGATGTTCGGACCGAGAAGAACGAGCGCCAGGGAAGGCCAGCGAAATGCGCCGGCAATGACCACGGTCGACACCAGACACGCAAGCAACAGGCCCAGTCCGAGTTGGCCGATGATGGCAATGGACTCGTGGCGCATGATGATCGGCAGCCCCACGACCCTGTTCGCACCGGCCGACAGAGCGGCCTGCTCGATACGATCCTGTATGGCCAGCGAAGAGAGATCCTGCATCGGTTCGGGAACCAGCGACAGCACCCGTGCCGTCTGGCCGCTCGGATCATGAAGTCGCGAACGCAAATCGTCCGGCAGGTCAGCCATGTCATCCGTTGTCGGCATCCGGTCGGGATGCCCGAGCCAATGTGCAAAAGATGAAAGAGACACGGTGGTGTAGTCAGGTGCGGCCTGTTGCATCGCTTCCGTGACGCGTTTCAATCTGGCCCATTGCTCCGCGCCTTCCAGTGATTGCCCCGTTCCGAGATCCAGTTCGGACCAGAGCCGGTAGGTACCGCCAAACCGGTCGGCCAGCTTTGCATTGGCTGCGATGAGGGGACTGTCCGAAGGAAGGTTGTCTTCGTAGGGAAACCATGCCGTCGTTTGGCTGTAACCCCAAAGCCCGAGACCCAGGACGACGATGCCAAGCGAAATGATCACGCGGTCACGGTTCCAGGACAAGGCGGCGATTGTCGTCAGGACGGACCCGTCGGGTTTTCCCCGCTGCCGGGCTGCAGAATTGCGGATGGCAAACCGCCCCAGCAACGCAAACACGGTGATTGTCACGAAAAACGCGGCCATGACCGAAAGCCCCCCGGCGATCGCGAACTCGAACAATTGGTCGTTGTCGGAAATCGAAATGGCCAGGAAGCCGATGGTTGTCGTGATCGCCGACAGCGCGCAGGCCGGGCCCACCTCCCGGATGGTGGCCGACAGTTTTGCGGCCGGTTCGACCGGGTCTTTCCTGTCACGCAGATCCATCAACAGATGCATGCTGTCGGCGATGCCGAAAACCAGGACCAGTATCGGCAGAACGTTGCTGATGACGGTCAGCGGATAGTCGAGCAGGACGAACAGACCGAGCGTTACGACAACGCCGAAGATCGCCGGGACGACGGCGAGAAGAGCAAGCACGAGAGAGCGGAACACGGCGATCGCCAGCAGCAGGACAACGGTGGCCCCGAGCACGTTCAGCGTCAGCAAATCGCCCTTCAGCGCATCCACGATGGCAAGCGGGATTGCGCTTTCTCCGCTGATCGTGACGTTCAGGTCGGCGGGAAGATTGGTGGCGGAGAGTTCGCGCAGGTTTTGCATCAGGTCGCGAACGTCGTCGTTTGTCATGGCCAACCGGCCGGACAGGATAAACAACGCCGAACTGCGGTCTTGCGATATCAACGGACCCGCGATCGAAGATTGTTCCTCGAAATGGTCCAGACGTTTCATGATGGCATCGACGGAGGCGTCGGCCGGTATCACCGGTTGCCCGGAAAACTGCTCATCGACGTTCGAAAAGCGGGCGGAGAAAGGCGAGACGACGCTGGCGACATCGTCCAGAAACTCGAGCTCCAGCGCCAGGTCGCGCATCGCCTCGAAGTCCGTCGCGGAAAACGGGTCCGGTTTTTCGATGAACAGCGCGAGGTCGGTGGTCTCTCCGCCGGTGGTTTCGACGAAATTTCGGTAGTCCTGCGAGGTCTGGTTCTGCGACAGGAAGACCCGGTTGATGTCCTCGTCGAAACGTAACATCGAGACCGACCACAATGATGCGGCCAGAACGGCCAGAAGAACCAGCGCAGCAGCAACCGGAAAACGCACGGCCCAGAGCCCGGGTTTTTCCAGACCGAGGCCGGGCGTCACGATAGCCTCAAATGAGGAGATGCGTGTTCCTCAAGCGCAGTCCGCAACACCGGCATCATCGATGGGAAGTATCCGTCATCGGCCAGACCAAGCCCCTGGTTTCAGTGCCCGTTTAGTTTCCACTCGCAATTTAGGGCAGCCTGCAGTGAATGTCCGCATCACCTGCTTGGTGCGGCGCTTAAAGCACCAGCTTGAAGTCTTTCATGCTGCGCCGGCTGACATAATCGACAAAGCGACGGTGAACCTCGTCGGCATGTTGGTGGGCCAGTTGCTCCGCACGGTCCGGATCCTGCTGTTCGATCGCCTCGATGATCTCCTCATGCACACGGCCGAGTTCCGGCGGCAGGGAATCGTCGTCGACACGAAAGCAAAGCTGCAGCATGCGGCGACCCTCATCGAGAATGCGGCGGTAGGTGTCCGCAAAGATGCGGTTGCCGCTGGCGTCGCCGATGGCGGAGTGAAATTCGCGATTGCTGAGGATCACCGCCAGCGTGTCGTTTCGGGCGTGGCTATCGCGGAACGTCTGTTGCAGCGCCTTGATCTTGACCAGGTCCGCTTCCGTCCGGTTGGCAGCTGCAAGCCGCGTCACCACCCGCTGGATCAGGTCCAGCGCGTCGACATATTTCGGGAATTCCTCGAAGTTCAGCGGCGCCACGATGGTGCCCTTGTTGGGTAGTGTCCGAACCAGCTGCTCTGTCGCCAGCCGCACCAGCGCTTCACGAATCGGCGAGCGCGAAACGTCGAAACGCTTTGCCAGGCTGGCCTCGTCGATCAGCTGTCCCGGCTTCAAATTGAGAGTGAGAATGTCGTTGCGCAGCCTCTCGAACACGCCAAGCGCGCCGAATCCACGACGATGCTGCACGCTCGTGCCGCTCTTTTCGGTTACCGCGGTGTCCATGGCTAAGGCCTCATCCCGGCCCCTGTTTACGGATTCGCCCTCTCCGGATCAAGGGAACGGGATTTGCACCGACACAAGCGTCAGAGCGCGGGCACTCCGCCGATCCAGGCGTCCCGCACCTCCAGATCGTCGCTCAGATGCACCATGTCGGACCGGCTGCCGCCTTTCAGGCAACCGTAGCGGTCGGCCATGCCCATGGCCTCGGCCGGGTAGAGCGAGGCCATGCGCAGCGCCTCTTCCAGCGGCAATCCGACGGACCGGTGAACGACCCGGACGGATGCGATCATGTCGATATCGGCGCCGGCCAGCGTTCCATCGGCGAGTGTCAGCCTGCCGTTCGCCCGCCTGATCTCCCGCCCGTTCAGGGAGAACGTCGTCAGGTCGCTGCCGATGGTCGACATCGCGTCGGTTACCAGGAAAATCTTGCCCGGACCCTTTTTGGCCCGAATGGCGATCGCCATTGTCGCCGGATCGACATGGATGCCGTCAGCGATGAGGCCGGCATAGACCGCCCCGCTTTCCAGCGCCGCCCCGACAACCCCCGGTTCGCGATGCGCCAAGGGGCTCATGGCGTTGAACAGGTGCGTCACCATTTGGGCGCCCGCATTCAGCATCGCCGTCGCGTCCTGAAAGCCCGCGGCACTGTGACCGAGGCTCACCCGCACGCCGGATTCGACCAGGCGCGCAACTTGGTCCAGCGAGACCGATTCGGGCGCCATGGTGACCATCAAATGGCCGATTGCCGCCTGCGCTTCGATCAGTGCGTCGATATCAGCGTCGCTCGCCGGGCGCACCAAAGCCGCGTCATGGGCGCCGCGCCGCGCCTCCGACAGATGCGGTCCTTCGAGATGCAGTCCGGCGCAGCCCGGAACATGTTTGCGAACGGCTTCCACAGCGGCAACGACCGCACGGCGGGTGATCTCCGGCATATCGGTGATCAGTGTCGGCAGAAGCGCGGTGGTGCCGAACGGCGTATGTGCCCGGCAGATTCGTTCGATCGCCACGACGGAAGGATCGTCGTTGAGCAGGACACCGCCGCCGCCATTGACCTGAAGGTCGACGAAGCCGGGCACCAGGCATCCGGACTGGAGCCTCGTCACATCGCAATCGGCCGGCAGATCTACCCCGCTGACGATCCCGTCGACCGTATCGCCGTCGAAAACGACGGCGCTGTCGCGATGCCACGTCGATCCGTCGAAAATTCGCGGTGCTGCGATGGCCGCTTTGCGGGTCATAGGGTTTCCGTCACCTTTTTCAGTTTTTCCGGCTTGTCCGGATCGAGCCCGCGGGCCCGCGCCAGAGCTTCGACAAAGCCGTAGAACGGCACGATGAGCGCCAGTGAATCGGTCAGAGGATGACCGGTATCCACAAACGGCAGCCGGGTTCCGCGCGCCGCCTTGCTCGAAGTCAGGTGCACGGCGGCCCCGTCCGCCGTCAGCCTCTCGGCGGTTTCGATAACCGAGGCTTCAGCCGAATCCCGCGCCGCCAGCGCCAGCACCGGAAATCCCTTGCCGACCATCGACACCGGTCCGTGCAGCACTTCGGCGGCACTATAGGCCTCCGCGTGCTGGTTGCAGGTCTCCTTGAACTTCAATGCCGCCTCATGGGCGATCGCCAGCGCCGGACCACGGCCGAGAATGAACAGGGACGGCTCGTCCTCGACGCTGCGGGCAAGCGGCGACCAGTCCAGGGCAACGGCTTTTTCCAACTGTCCCGGCAACCGCTTGAGAGCGGTCTGCAATTCGGCGTCCTCGGTCCATGCGGCGAGAAGCATCAGCCCGGCGACAATCGAATTCACATAGGTCTTGGTAGCCGCCACCCCGAGTTCCGACCCGGCCCGGATATCGACGGCATGGGCGCTTCCTGCCGCTAGCGGCGATCCTGCCATATTGGTCAAGGAGACGGTCAGCGCCCCCCCCTCACCGGCCGCGGCCTGCATGGCGACAATGTCGGGGCTGCGCCCCGATTGCGACACGGACAGGCATATGGCGTCGCCGAGACGCAACGGCGCGCCGTAGATAGAGGCGACAGACGGCCCGATGGAAGCCACCGGCAGCCCCGCCTTGAGTTCGATCGCATATTTGAGAAACGAAGCGGCGTGATCGGACGATCCGCGCGCAACGGTCACCACAAGTGCCGCGTTCTTGCGGCGCAGGGCCGCGCCGATTTCCTGGGCATCGGAACCAAATCCCTCGAACAGCCGGCTGGCAGCCTCCGGGATTTCGTCGATTTCGCGCCTCATATGGGTCACTTCATCGTCCTCACTGTCATTTGTTCTTGCCGATTGTCAGCTCGGCCACGAAGTCATAGGCATCGCCGCGATAGAGCGACCGGGTGAATTCGACCACGCGCCCGGACTCCAGATAGGAGATGCGCTCGATCTTCAGGCCGGCATCGCCCGCCTGAACCTGCAGAAGCCCGGCGTCTTCCTCGCGCAGATTGGTCGCGGAAATCCGCTGGATCGCCCGTACCGGCCGAAAACCGTATTCGTCCAGCGCGGCATAGAGAGAAGTATCGACCTTGTCGGGATCGGGCAGCATACGGGCCGAAATCGACGCCCGCTCGATCGCCAGCGGGCGGTCGTCGGCAACGCGCAATCGGCCGATGCGCGCAACTTCGTCGCCCGGGGCGAGCGCCAACGCGACGATTTCTTCCGGCGATGGCGAAAACAGGCCCCGTTCGAGCCATTGCGACCGCGCCTTCCAGCCGCGCCGCGCCATGTCCTCGGTAAAGGACGTCAGGCGCGACAGCGGCTGCTCGACCTTGCTATCCGATTTCGAAACGAACGTGCCTGACCCGTGCCGTTGCACCAAAACCCCGTCGCGCACCAGGTCCTGCACCGCCTTGCGTACCGTGACGCGCGAGACATCGGCGAATTCGGCGATATCGCGTTCCGAAGGAAGCGCATCGCCGCCGACCAAAACCCCTTCGCTGATCGCCCGTTCGACCCGACCGCGCAGCTTCAGATAGAGAGGCCCGCTCTCGCCGGGAGTGCCTTCTTTCAGGGCGAAGACGGATTGCAGATGCTTATCCATGAGCGCGTCCGCCGTGCGAGAATCGCTTCACTGCAAGTCGGACGGCGCCGGTCAGGGCATCGGCCGCCGGTTCTTCGACCCGGCTCTCGTGCCGGACTGCGAGCCACGGCTGGAAGAGCCGCCCGATACCGCCGAGCAGGCACAGCCGATCGCCCTCCCCTTCGAGAACCACATCCAGCGCTTCATCCACTTCCGCAGCAGCCGTCCTGAGAACGAGGACGGCAACGGGGTCATCCGCCGCGGCCAGTTCGAACACCAGCGGGGCATAGCGGGCGAAATCGCCCGGCACCGCGCGCTGTGCGAAGGCCGACAGCAGACGCGGGTCGTTGTCGAAATCGGCCAGCACCCGACGCGTCGCATCGGACCCGGGCCGCACACCGTCATGCGCGAGCAGGGCTTCGCGCAGCAGCGATCGACCGAGCGCCGCGCCGGCGCCCTGGTCGCCGACCACGAAGCCCCAGCCGCCGATGGTGCGAACAATGTCGCCGCGCTTTTGCGCAAACACCGATCCGGTTCCGAGAATGGCGACAGCACCGTCGCGCTCCGCCAGCGCACCATGGGCTGCGATCAAAGCATCGGTTTCAATGGCGCATTGCGCGAAAGGAAGTTTCCCGCATGCGGTCGCGACCGTCGTCTCGACATTGGCGCCGGCCAGACCGAGAAGTACGGCTGCTTCCGAAAGCAGCGACGACTCGAGCCCGGCAGTTCGACAGGCCTCGCCCGCCGCATCGACGATATGCCGAACGGCGCCGTCCACATCGGTCAGAATGTTGGCGGCACCGCTGCGCCCCTGGCCGAGGACCTTTCCGTCCGCGTCGGCCAAGGCTGCTCGGCAGCTGGTGCCGCCGCCGTCGATGCCGATGAAAAACTGCGCCATTCGGACCTCCTGTTTCTATAATACCAATAAAATACCATTAACCAAGGCCCATTTCCGAAAAAATTTCTGATCAAATTAAATATTTGATTTTACTATGTAAATTTTGCAACCGATTGCAAACATAACAGGAAATCGTAAACAGCTTCTGGACAATTGGTATTTTTTTGGCATTATTGAGCAAGGAGGACCCGATGGGCAACGTCAAGACCGAACGCCTGCACGACCGATCCGAAGGCCTCGACCTTCTGGCAGCAGATCAAATTCTCGCTGCGCTCTTCGACGGGCAGGTCGAGGCGGTGAAGTCCGTGAAGGCTGCAGCACCTGAGCTCGTCGCCGCGGCGTCCGTGGCAGCCGAGGCGCTGCAGGGCGGACATCGACTCATCTATGCGGCGGCCGGCAGTTCCGGTCTCATGGCCCTGTCGGATGCGCTCGAGCTTCCGGGCACCTTCGGCATTGCGCGCGACCGCATCGCGATCCTGTTCGCCGGCGGCATGCCCAGCCTCGACACTTTCTTTGGCGGACCTGAAGACAATGAGGCCCTCGGCATCGGCGATGTCGATGCCAGCGGCCTGACTTCGGGCGATTGCCTGATTGCCGTCTCGGCCAGCGGCTCGACGCCCTACGCGGTCGCCGCGTTGCGCCGCGCCGCGGAGAAAGGCGCCCGTACGATCGGCATCGCCAACAACGACGGCGCGCCGCTTCTCGCCGAAGCCGAGATCGCGATCCACCTGCCGACGCCGCCGGAACTGATCGCCGGCTCGACCCGCATGGGCGCCGGAACCGCCCAGAAGATCGCGCTCAACCTCCTGTCGACGCTGATGGCCTTCGAACTCGGTCACGTGGTCGACGGGCACATGGTCAATGTCGTCGCCGACAACACCAAGCTGAAATCCCGCGCCGCCCGTATCGTGACCGCGCTCGGTCGCTGTGACGAAACGACGGCACTCGCCAGCCTCGACCGGTCCCGTGGCTCGGTCAAGCTGGCCATCCTCCTCGCCGCCGGCGCCGCCGACATCCGCACGGCCCGGCAGCTGCTCGACAGCAACAACCAGAACGTACGGTCGGCACTGGCCGCACTCGATCAGGACCAGGGTCCTGAGCAGCAACGCGCCTGACGGCGCATCAACAGGGAGAAACACATCATGAAAAAAACCCTTACCGGACTCCTCCTGGCGTCGACGGTGCTGGCCAGCGCCGGCCTCGCCAACGCCCAGGACGTCACGCTGACAATCGAAAGCTGGCGTAACGACGACCTGGAAATCTGGCAGCAGAAGATCATCCCGGCTTTCGAAGCCAAGCATCCCGGCATCAAGGTGAAATTCACCCCGTCGGCACCGGCCGAATATAACGGCGTCCTCAATTCCAAGCTCGATGCCGGTTCCGCCGGCGACCTGATCACCTGCCGTCCGTTCGACGCCTCGCTGGCGCTTTACGACTCGGGCCACCTCGCCCCGGTCACCGACCTGGACGGCATGAAGAACTTCTCCAGCGTCGCCAAGTCGGGCTGGTCGACCGATGACGGTTCCGTCCAGTTCTGCGTGCCGATGGCATCCGTGATCCACGGCTTCATCTACAACAAGGACGCCTTCAAGGAACTTGGCCTCGAGGTTCCGACGACGGAAGCCGAACTGTTCGCCGCTCTCGACAAGATCAAGGAAGACGGCGGCTACATTCCGATGGCCATGGGCACCAACGACCAGTGGGAAGCCGCCACCATGGGCTACCAGAACATCGGCCCCAACTACTGGAAGGGCGAAGAAGGCCGGCTGGCGCTGATCTCCGGCGACCAGAAGCTGACCGACGATGTCTGGGTGCAGCCCTATGAAACGCTCGCCCGCTGGAAGGACTACCTGGGCGACGGCTTCGAAGCCCAGACCTATCCGGACAGCCAGAACATGTTCACGCTCGGCCGCGCCGCGGTCTATCCTGCGGGATCCTGGGAAATTTCCGGCTTCAACAATCTCGCCGACTTCGAAATGGGCGCCTTTCCGCCGCCCGCCCGCAATACCGGCGACGACTGCTACATCTCCGACCACACGGACATCGCCATCGGCATGAACACCAAGACGGCGAACCCGGAGGCCGCCAAGGCGTTCCTCAACTGGGTCGGTTCGGAAGAGTTCGCGTCGCTCTACGCCAACGCCCTGCCCGGCTTCTTCTCGCTGTCGGATCACAACGTGGCCATGGACGATCCGCTCGCCCAGGAATTCGTGTCCTGGCGTGGCAAGTGCAACTCGACCATCCGCTCGACCTACCAGATCCTGTCGCGCGGCACGCCGAACCTGGAAAACGAGACCTGGAACGCGTCCGCCAACGTCATCCGCGGCAGCGAAAGCCCGGCTGACGCCGGCAAGCGCCTGCAGGACGGCCTGGCCAGCTGGTACGGACCGCATCAGTAGGACCAATCCGCGGGCCGGCCCTCTCGGCCGGTCCGCATCCATCGAGCAACGGGCGGAACGATCGTGAGCGACACGGAAACACGCAAAAAACCGGTCAGGTGGCATATCGCCGTGTTTCTGGCGCCGGCGGTGCTTGTCTACACGGCCATCATGATCATCCCGCTGTTCGGAACACTGCAGCTGTCGCTGTTTCGTGAAGTCGACCAGCAGCAGGTCTTCGTCGGCCTCGACAATTTCCGCATTCTCCTCGGCGATCCGCGCTGGTCGGAATCCTTCTGGAACGCGCTCGGCAACAACACCTGGTTCTTCGTCATCCACATGCTGGTGCAGAACCCGCTGGGCATTCTGTTTGCCGCTCTTCTGTCGAGCCCCAAACTGCGCTTCGCCGCCCTCTACCGCACTGCCATTTTCGTCCCGACCATTCTGTCCTTCGTCATCGTCGGGTTCGTCTGGAAACTGATCCTCAGCCCGCTTTGGGGCATTGCGCCGGACCTGATGAGCGCCGTCGGCCTGAAAAGCCTGTTCGCGCCGTGGCTCGGCAAGCCCGAATATGCGCTGACGGCGCTCGGCCTGGTGTCGGTCTGGCAGTTTATCGGCATCCCGATGATGCTGATCTATGCGGCCCTGCTGTCGATCCCCGACGAGATCCTCGAGGCGGCCGAATGCGACGGCATCACCGGCATGAAGCAGTTCTGGAAGATCAAGCTGCCGCTGGTCCTGCCTTCCATCGGCATCATCTCGATCCTCACCTTCGTCGGCAACTTCAACGCCTTCGACCTGATCTACACCACCCAGGGCGCTCTCGCCGGGCCGAACTATGCAACCGACATTCTCGGCACGTTCCTCTACCGCACCTTCTTCGGTTTCCAGCTGCAACTCGGCGATCCCAACATGGGCTCGGCCATCGCCTCGCTGATGTTCCTGATCATTCTCGCCGGCGTCTCGATCTATCTGTTCGGCATCCAGACGCGGCTACGCCGCTACCAGTTCTAGGGGACCTGCAATGAACCGCGCAACGTCGTCCCTTGGACGCTCATTCGCTGCCCACGCCATTCTCGCCACGTACACGATCATCGCACTGTTTCCGGTCGTCGTGATCGTCATCAACTCGTTCAAGACGCGCAAGGCGATCTTCCGGTCGCCGCTGTCGCCGCCGGACCAGGAAACGTTCAGCCTGGTCGGCTACGAGACGGTGCTCGCCCAGGGCGACTTCTTTCTCTATTTCCAAAACAGCCTGATCGTCACTGTCGCGTCGCTGTTCTTCGTGCTGCTGTTCGGCGCCATGGCCGCCTTCGCCCTGTCGGAGTACCGCTTCCGCGGCAACCTGCTGATGGGTCTCTATCTGGCGCTCGGCATCATGATCCCGATCCGCCTCGGCACCGTCGCCATCCTCAAGCTCATGGTGGCGAGCGGCCTCGTCAACACGCTGACCGCGCTGATCCTCGTCTACACGGCGCAGGGGCTGCCGCTGGCCGTCTTCATCCTGTCGGAGTTCATGCGCCAGGTATCGGCCGACCTGAAGGACGCCGGCCGAATCGACGGCTTGTCGGAATACCGCATCTTCTTCAGGCTGGTGCTGCCGCTGGTGCGACCGGCCATGGCAACGGTCGCCGTCTTCACCATGATCCCGATCTGGAACGACCTGTGGTTCCCGCTGATCCTGGCACCGGCTGAGGAAACCAAGACGCTGACCCTCGGCGCCCAGGTCTTCATCGGCCAGTTCGTCACCAACTGGAACGCAGTGCTGTCGGCGCTGTCGCTGGCGATCCTGCCTGTCCTCGTCCTCTACGTCATCTTTTCGCGCCAGCTTATTCGCGGCATCACAGCAGGAGCGGTCAAATGACCCAGGATCCCATCCGCATCGTCGTTGCCGGCCTCGGCAATATGGGCCGTAGCCATGCGCTGGCCTACCACCACAATCCGGGTTTCGAGATCGGCGCGCTGGTCAACCGTTCGCAGGTCCCCCTGCCCGACGATCTGGCTGACCATTCGATCCGCCCGTCCCTGCCAGAAGCGATCGCCGAGTTGAAGCCCGACGCCGTCTGCATCAGCACCTATTCGGACAGCCACGCCGACTTCGCCACCGCCGCAATGGAGGCCGGCGCCCACGTCTTCGTCGAAAAGCCGCTGGCGACCACCGTTGCGGATGCGCGGCGTGTCGTCGACTGCGCCAAGGCGAATGGCCGCAAGCTCGTCGTCGGTTACATCCTTCGCCACCACCCGTCCTGGATGCGGTTGATCGAAGAAGCCAGGGCGCTTGGCGGCCCCTACGTGTTCCGCATGAACCTCAATCAGCAATCGAGCGGTCATGCCTGGGACACGCACAAGCAGCTGATGCGATCCACCTCTCCCATCGTCGACTGCGGCGTGCACTATATCGACGTCATGTGCCAGGTCACCGACGCGCGGCCGGTCGAGGTCCGCGGCATGGGTGTGCGCCTGTCGGACGAAGTCGACCCGCAGATGTACAATTACGGCCATCTGCAGGTGCTGTTCGAGGATGGATCGGTCGGCTGGTACGAGGTCGGCTGGGGTCCGATGATTTCCGAAACGGCGTTCTTCGTCAAAGACATCATGTCGCCCAAGGGCTGCGTCTCGATCGTCATGGACCAGGGAGCCAAATCCGACGACATCGACACCCATACGATGACCCAGCGGATCCTGGTCCACCGGTCGGAGATCGACGCCGACGGCCAATTCAAGACGCCGGACGAATTGCTCTCGATGGAGGGTGAGCCGGATCATCAAGGGCTGTGCGATCGCGAACAGGCCTATTTCCTCAAGGCCATCCGCGAGGACATCGACCTGTCCCGGCATATGGAAGATGCCGTGCGCTCGCTGGAGGTCTGCCTGGCGGCCGATCAGAGCGTGCGCACCGGCCAGCCGGTGAAGCTTTAAGCACAACTGCAGAATGGAAGGGCGAGACCCATGGGTTCGCTGCAACTGGAAAACATCCGCAAATCCTTCGGCGAGGTCGAGGTGCTCAAGGGAATCGATCTGGACGTCGAGGACGGCGAGTTCGTCATCTTCGTCGGCCCCTCGGGCTGCGGCAAGTCGACCCTTCTGCGGGTGATTGCCGGCCTGGAAGATGCCACATCCGGTACCGTCCGCATTGACGCCCAGCCGGTCGGCCATCTGCCGCCGTCGAAACGCGGCATCGCCATGGTGTTCCAGACCTACGCGCTCTATCCACACCTTTCGGTGCGCAACAATATGGGGCTCGGAATCAAGCAGGCTGGCCTGCCCTCGGCCGAGGTCGCAACCCGGGTCGACCGGGCCTCGAAAATGCTGTCGCTTGACGAGTTTCTCGAGCGTTTTCCGTCGGAACTGTCTGGCGGGCAGCGGCAACGGGTGGCGATCGGTCGCGCCGTCGTGCGCGATCCGGAACTGTTCCTGTTCGACGAACCGCTCTCCAACCTTGACGCGGCACTGCGGGTCAACACCCGGCTGGAGATTGCCCGGCTGCACCGCGAGCTCGGCGCCACCATGATCTACGTCACCCACGACCAGGTCGAAGCGATGACGCTGGCCGACAAGATCGTCGTGCTCAACGCCGGCAATGTCGAGCAGATCGGTTCGCCGATGGAGCTCTACAACAACCCGGCCAACCAGTTCGTCGCTGGCTTCATCGGCTCGCCGCAGATGAATTTCATCGACGCCGAGCGTCTCGACGACAGCAGCGCCCGGACCATCGGCATTCGTCCCGAACACATCAGCGTCGACCGCAACGAGGGCGCCTGGGCCGCCAACATCACCCACGCCGAACATCTCGGCGCCGACACCATCCTGTTCGCCGAAGCCGAAAAGGTCGGCCAGATCGCTATCCGTTTGTTCGGCCAGCACAATTACGAGGATGACGACCGGATTTTCGCGACGCCGCAGCCGGACTGGATCTACCGGTTCGACGGTGACGGCAGGAGGATCCAGGCCTCGTAAAGCGTTGCCCATTCGGCATCGATAGGAGCGAAAATTAGCTCTTTATGCGAACGCTCGACAATGCGAACTTGCCCCGGAGAAAGCACCCACCGGGATCGCCTGCCGATGGCCTATATCATCACCGAGCCCTGCGTCGACATCAAGGACGGCGACTGCACTTTGGCCTGCCCGGTCGATTGCATTTACGAGGGCGGGCGGATGTTCTATATCCATCCCGACGAGTGCATCAATTGCGGTCTTTGCCTGTCGATTTGTCCAGTCGACGCAATTACTTGGGACGGGGAATTGCAGGAAAAGTACAAGCACTACGAGGCCATCAACCGGGACTTCTTCAACGATGACGTCTCCGGCCTCGGCGCCGCCGGCGGATGGGACGAATCGGTCAGCACCGATGCCGACCACCCGTTCGTGACCGAGCTTCCGCACGACATCAACAGCGAACTGGCCGCAGCAGGCGGCGACCGGAACTCCTGAAATGAGCGTTACAACACTGCGCGGCGTCATCGCTGCTGTCCCCACGCCCGTCGACGAGCGTGGCGATCCCGATTGCGATCTGTTTCTGAACCACGCCCGCTGGTCGCTCGACTATGGCTGCGACGGCCTCAATGTGCTGGGCACCACCGGCGAAGCCAACTCGCTTTCCGCCGCCCAGCGAAAGCGGGTGATGGAGGCCGCGTCCCAGGCGCTTCCGAAGGACCGGCTGATGGTCGGAACGGGCACGCCGGATCTGCCGACGACCGAGGCTCTTACGCGCTATGCCCATGAGGCGGGCTTTCAAGCAGCCCTCGTTCTGCCGCCCTATTACTACAAGCCGGTGGCCGATGATGGCCTTTATGCCTGGTTTGAAACCCTGGTGGCCCGGACCGCCGACGCACCGATCCCGATCTATCTGTACAATTTCCCGCAACTGACGGGCCTTGCCTTTTCCGCCGATCTGGCCGCCCGACTGTCGTCGTCCTTCCCCGGCCGCATCGTCGGCATGAAGGACAGTTCCGGCGACCTCGACTACGCCGCCCGGATCGCTCAAATCGACGGTTTCGACGTCTTCCCAAGCAGCGAAACCGCCCTCGCCCGGGCACCGGCCGACGGTTATGTCGGCTGCATCTCGGCAACCGTCAACATCAACGCGTCCGTTGCTGCGGAGCTTTGGGCGAACCCGGACAATGCGGAAGCACTGGCCTCGGTCACCGAAAGCCGCGGCTTCATCGCCTCGCATCCGCTGGTGCCTGCGGTGAAGCATCTCATTGGCCGTCGCCTCGACAAGCCGGCCTTTGCGCGCGTCCTGCCGCCGCTGCTCGCGCTGACGGACGACCAGCAAATCTCGCTGGGAAAGATCACTCCATAGCCCAATAGTGCCGCTTGATGACGTCGGCAAGCAGCCCGGCGGTTTCGCGCTCTTGGCGAAGGCGCGGCAGGTCGGCGCTCGCCTGCGCCAGCAATTCGCGCTCGGCCGCATCGAAGTCGATGGTGGCAAGGCGCCCTTCGCGCACGACCCAGCGCCCGCCAACGATGAGGCCTGTCGCACAGCCGGCGGTCATCCGGGTGAGCAGCACCTCATCCAGTTCCAGATCGTCAAACAGCAAATCGCCGGCAAGCGCCGCTTCATCGACAATGGTCAGATCGGCCGGAGCCTCGAAACCCGTCACCGTCCGGCCGGTTTCGACTGCCGACGCGAACACCTGCGCTGCCGTCACCTCGCCAACCATGCGCCGGCCGCCGTGCAAAAGACGGACCATGCGCATCTCGCGCCACAGGTCCTGATCGTCATCGATCCCGGTTCCGTCGAGGCCGATGGCGATATCGAGACCGCGCGCTCTCGCCTCCGCCAGCGGCGCGACGCCGGAGCGCAGGCGCAAATTGGCGGAGGCGTTGGTGACCAGTTGCATGCCGCGATCCGCCAGCAGTTCGATTTCAGCGGGCCGCAACTGCACGCCGTGCGCAACCGCAAGCCGCGGTGACAGAAAACCGATCTCGTCGAGAAAGGTCACAATCCCCTGCGGAAAGCGCTCGTCCAGCCAGCGCCGCTGGCGCGGGCTCTCGAGCAGGTGCATGTGGACGCGGCGGCCGCTGGCGCGCGAGGCATGGGCGATAGCAGCAAGCAGTTCGTCGGAGCACCATTGCGGGCCGATGGGGCCGTACTGCACATTGACCCGGTCGCCATGGTGGTTGGCGGCGATCGCCTCCACGGCCTGCAATTGGGTGTCCACAGAAGCATAATTCGGAATCAGCGGTCGAAGCCGTTCCCATTCGCCTTCCGGCAGCAATGCCTGCAATTGTTCGGGTCCGCCATAGACCCATGGATCGTGGTCCAGCAGTGGACAGGAGAGCGCCAGCCGGATGCCGACATCCTTCGCCGCCCGCACCACCTCCGCCGCCTCGTCGACCAGCCGGTCGGCGTTCAGGGAGTTGTGGCAGTGCATGGTGGTGCCGACCCCGGTCTTCGCCAACCGGCCGAACGCCACCAGTGTTTCCAGATAGGGATCGGTGCGCGGCCGCAGCCTCAGGCCGGCGATCCAACTCTCCAGCGCATCGTCGAGCAATCCGAAGCCGAGCGTGCGAACGCCGTATCCGTGATCATGGGCATTGACGGGGCTGCCGATCGCGAGACCGACTTTTTCGGCCTCGCCGGCGTCCCCCGGAACCAACTCGTCTTCCGTTGCGAGCAGACGCACGTTGCGCGACTGCGCATCCGTTCCCGGCAGAAAACAGAACCGATCCGCGTGCAGTGAAATCGACACTCCATTGCCTCCGGGTTGCTAGCCTGTCGCCCCGTGCAGCGATTGTTCCAGCTCCGCCAGCGCGGCACTGAGTTGCTCCACCATGGCGCTCGCCGCATGGGTGAGCTGACGCCGCCGCGGCACGAGAATGCCGAGCCGCAATTCCCCGAGAGTGGTGCCTTCAAGCGGCACGCCGACGATATCGCCGGCGGCGATCTCCTCCATCAGGCCGATGGGCGTATAGAAAGCCACACCGAGCCCGTTCTTGACCAGCGAGCGCAGCATCATCAGATGGTTGCTGGTGACCAGGATGCGGCCGCTTCGCTGCAGCACCGAGAGTTCGATGTCGATCAGGGAGCGGATCGGTTCGGTGTCCATCTGCAGCAGCAGATTGTACTGGGCGCATTCCTGCAGGGTCACGGAGCGTTGTTTGGCCAGCGGGTGGGACTTCGAGACCATCGCCATCAGCGGCATCGGCACATCCGAGATCAGCTGCGTGTCGTCCGGGTGCGAAATGTTGAACGTCAGCCCGAGATCTACCTCGCCTTCCGCAACCAGTGCGGCAATGCGACCATGCGGACCGGTCTGAACGCGAAAGTCGACCCCCGGATGGGCGGCGTGAAACGCCATGATCTGTTCCGGCAGGAATTTCACAAGCAGGCTGTCGAGGGCGATCATGCGCACCTGGCCGGATTTGACGCCCTTCAGCGATGCGATCTGGCCCTTGAGGATTTCGAACTCGTGCAGTGTCGCGTCAGCGTGCCGCAACACCTCCTCGCCGGCGCGGGTCAGCCGCAGTCCCTTGGGAAAGCGCTCGAACAACGGCGTTCCCAGTTCGTCCTCGAGTTTCTGGATCTGCCGACTGAGCGCCGATGTCGCCACATGCAGCTCTTCCGACGCCTTGCGGATCGATCCGGCGCGTGCGACGGCGCAAAAATACTTCAGAATTGCTGCGTGCATGCCTGTGTCCCGGGACGTGTCGGTAGAAGACGATACGGGAACTCTATCGGCCGCGCCAGACCGGTGCGCGCTTCTCCTGGAAGGCCCTCACGCCCTCCAGTCCGTCCTCGCTCTGGAGCGCGCGAATCAAAGCCGGAAGCTTCATGGAATGCGCCTCATGGGGCTGCAGATGGGCTGTCTGGTTGACCGTATGCTTGATTGCCCGCAACGAAAGCGGCGCACAGGCAAGCACTTCCGCCACCCAGCGATCAACGACCGCGTCCAATGTCCCGGCCGCGGCGATCTCGTTGACCAGTCCGAACCGGTACAATTCCTCGGCATCCGCATGTCGACCGGTCAGCAGCATCCCCATGGCCAGATTGTGCGGGATCTTGCGCTGGAGGACGATCATGCCACCGTCGAGCGGCATGCGTCCGACCCGGCCTTCGGGCACCCCGAACCGCGCATGTTCGGCGGCAATGACGATGTCGCAGCCAAGCACCATCTCGAAACCGCCGCCCAGCGCAAATCCGTTGACCCGTGCAATCACCGGAATGTCGAGCGTACGGCGGAAGCATAGACCGCCGAAGCCATTTGGCCTCGGCTCGGCCCAGTATTCCAGGCCTTCCTTGCCGACATCCTTCATATCAGCGCCGGCACAGAATGCCTTTTCACCAGACCCCGTCAGCACGATGCAGGAGACATCATCGCGCGTTTCCAGTTCCAACCATATCCGGTCGAGTTCACGCTCTGTCGCGGAGTCGATGGCATTGCGCCGCTCCGGCCGGTCGATGGTTACCCGCGCAACGCGGTCGGCAACGTTGAAGTCGACGCTCATTTGACGGCTTCCAGTTTAGCACCCGCTCCGAGGATCTCCGCGTTGTGCTGCCCCAATTGCGGCGGCTTGATGCGCACGCTGACGGGGGCCGCCGACATGTCGATCGGCGAACCGATCACCTTGACAGGTCCGGCGTCCGTTCGCCCGGCGTCGAGGATCAGCTTGTTGATCAGGGTCTGTTCGTCCTGCAGCGCTTCTTCCAGCGTCTTCACCGGCGAGCACAGGATATCGACACCTTCGAGCCGCCCGATCCAGTGGTCGCAGCTGTTCTGCGCAAACCGCTCGCGGAAGATTTTCTGCAGTTCCGGGCGGTGCGCCATCTGCGAATCGAAATCCTTGTAGCGCTCCTGCTGCGACAGGTCGTCGATCTCCAGCGCCTCGCAGATGTCCTGCAAGGGATTGGGCTTGAAGGCTCCGACCATGACGATCGGTCGGTCGGTCGTCTCGAACACGCCGGACAGCGGGAAAGCCGCCCAGTTGAGCTCCTTGTCGCGCATCATGCGCACCGTCGCTTCCTGCATCTGCATGGCGATCATCGAGGAATAGAGGCTGACGGCGACGTGCTGCCCCTGCCCTGTCTT
This sequence comes from Rhizobiaceae bacterium, assembly GCA_963921345.3. Taxonomy (GTDB): domain Bacteria; phylum Pseudomonadota; class Alphaproteobacteria; order Rhizobiales; family Rhizobiaceae; genus Hoeflea_A. The sequence continues at coordinate 161,800 of CAWUFE020000002.1, forward strand.
GTCGCGCTGCAGCAGCGCCAGAAGGATGCCCTGGACAAGGTGCATGCCGGCCGAATAGTCGCACAGCGTGGTGGCATAGATCGCCGTCGGATGCGTGTCGTCGGACTTGCGCGCCATGACGCCGGACATCGCCTGCGCCAGCACGTCCTGCCCGCCCTTGTGCTGATAGGGTCCTTCCAGGCCGAAGCCGGTGCCGACGGCGAAGATCAGCCGCGGATTGCGGGCCTTCAGCGCCTCGTAGCCGAAACCCATGCGTTCCATGACGCCGGGACGAAAATTGTTGACCACCACGTCGGCGCCGTCGAGCAGCCGCAGCACTTCGTCCCGCGCCTCGTCGCTCTTCAGGTTCAGCGCCAGGCTCTTCTTGTTGCGGTTAAGCGAGCAGAACACCGGGTTGTTCAGCCCGTCGGGATCCGATCCCAGGGACCAGCGCGACAGATCGCCGATCTTCTCCTTTTCGATCTTGATCACCTCGGCGCCGTAGTCGGCCAGCATCTGCGTGCAGCACGGCCCCAGCATAACCTGGGTGAAGTCGATCACCCGGACTCCATCGAGCGGTAGCGGCGTCATTCCGCGGCCTCCTGTACGAGCGCATTGGTCGAGGGAACGTCGCCCGGATCGGCCCCCTGGTTGCGCATTTTCTTCTGGATCAGGCCGACATCGGCGTTGCGCACGGTCGTGCCGGCGTCGAGCGCCACGACGGCCGCGATACCGGCCGCTTCGCCCATCGCCATGCAGGGCGGGATTTCGCGGCTGGATTTCTGCGCCTGCGGGGTCGCCGAATAGTGCCGGCCGGCGACCAGCAGCTGGTCGATATCCTGCGGCACCAGCGCCCGGTAGGGCGTGTAGTAGTCGCGGCCGCGGCAGACAGTGTCGGCGAAGTGACGGCGCGACATGACGTCTTCCTTGGTCACCACATATTCGCCGATCAGCTGCCGCGTCTGACGCACCCCGGTCTGCGGCGCGAAGTCGACCACATAGGCGTTTTCGAAACCAGGCAGGTTTTCGTGGGCGAAGGCCAGCAACCGGTCCATGCGGGCCCTGCCCTCGAACTCGACCGCCGTCAGGTCGTCGACCTTGACGCCGTTGAGCTTAGGGATGTGTGGGCAGTTCAGCCAGACGATGCCGGGCAGCGGCGTCTTCAGCCACCAGTAGTTCCAGCATCCGCCGATCAGCCGCTTGGCCTCGTGGTCGAGCCGCGCGAATTCTTCCGGATTGTCGTACTGGTAGCGTTCGGCCTTGTCGGTATCGACACCGCCCCAGCGCGACACGGTGGTCAGGATGAAGGAGCCTTCGACGAAGCGCGCGCCGGCGCTGGCGGCGACGTCCAGGTCGCCGCTGGTGTCGATGACGACATCGCCCATGATGGCCTGCCGGCCTTCCTTGGTCTCGCAGATGACGCCCTTGATGGCGCCGTCCTCGACGATGGCCGAGGAGAACCAGCTGTGCAGCCGCAGCTTGACGCCGCTTTCCTTGATCAGGTCGTTGGAGACGCGCTTGTAGCCGTCCGGATCGAAGGCCGCGGCATAGCACACCGGGTGCGGCATCGACTGGGTGTGGAAGTCGAACACGCCCCAGCGCGACCACTTCTCCCACATCGCCTGGGTCGCGGCGACATCCGGCTGGCGGTCGCTGTCGGGCGGCGTGACGCACAGGCCGACCTTCTGCATGCGTTCGATCATCTCCATGCAGATTCCCTGCACGGTGATCTCCAGGCCGTTGTGCATGTCGTCGAGGATCAGCACCATGCCGCCGGACGCCAGGCCGCCCAGATAGGGGTAGCGTTCGAGCAAGGTCACGGAGGCGCCGTTCCGGGCTGCCGACACCGCTGCGGCGATGCCGGCCGGTCCGCCGCCGACAACCACCACGTCCGAGCGGTCGACAATGATGGCCTCCCGGGCCGATTCCTGAATGGTCGTGATCGTCATCAAAGTGACTCCGTCCTTTTTCCGGTCCGCTGTCGACGGCCGAATGGGTTGGTTTCGATGCCTCGTTGTCGCCGGGCCCGCCTAGTGTACGGCGGGTGCTTTCCAGCGAACGAGGCGTTTTTCAGCGAACGAGACGAGGGCAAACAGGCACACTGCCAGCAGCGCAGCCGTGAAGACGGTTGCGTAGAGCAGCGGCGAGCGGAAATTGTACGTCGCCTCGATGATCAGGGCGCCGAGCCCAAAATTCGATCCGATCCACTCGGCGACGATGGCGCCGATGACACAGGTCGTGCTGGCGATTTTCAGCGCCGCGAACAGGAACGGCAGCGAGCTCTGCAGCCGCACCTTCCAGAAGATCTCCGAATTGGTCGCAGACAGCACCCGCATCAGGTCGAGTGTCGCCGGATTGACCGCCTTCAAACCGCGCACCATGTTCACCAGCGTCGGGAAGAAGCAGATCAGCGCGGCAATGATGATTTTCGGCGCCAGCCCGTTGCCGAAGATCAGCACCAGGATCGGCGCCACGGCGATGATCGGGATGGTGTTGATGAACACGGCGATCGGGTAGAAGGCCCGCTCCGCGGTCTGGCTGTGCACGAACAACACGGCGAGCAGGATCGCCACCAGATTGCCGCAGACGAAGCCCAGCAGGGCCTCGAAGAAGGTCGGCCAGAAATTGGAGATCAGGACGGATGCGTTCTCGCCGAAGGCACCCAGGACCTCGAACGGGCTTGGCGCCATGTAGGTCGGCACCGAGAACACCCAGACGATGCCCTGCCAAAGGGCCAGGAGCCCGATGACAGCGACGATCGCCGGGAGTTTTTCACGGCTTCTTTCAAGCCAGGGGAACAATGCGGGGGTCGCTTCATCCGACCGTTTTTGGGCAAAATCGGTCACGGTCAGCACTCCTCCAGCAGTTGCCGCAGATGCGCGGTGATCTGCACGAATTCCATGGTATCGCGTACCGGCAGGCGCCGCGGCAGCGGCAGCTCGACCGGCATGAATTCCTTCACCCGCCCCGGGTGCGACGCGAGCACCAGCACTTTCTGGCCGAGGAACGCGGCTTCCGGGATGGAGTGGGTGACGAACAGGATCGTCGTGCCGGTCTCCTGCCAGATACGAAGGAGTTCCTCGTTCAGCTTGTCGCGGGTGATCTCGTCGAGGGCGCCGAACGGTTCGTCCATCAGCAGGATCCGCGGCCGGGTCACCAGCGCCCGGGCGATCGCCACACGCTGCCGCATGCCGCCGGAAAGCTCCGCCGGGAGCGCCTGCTCCCGGCCCTTGAGGCCGACTAGGTCGAGCAGCTCCATCGGATCGGCATGGGCCGGCCCCGGGTCACCCACCTCCAGCGGCAGCTTGACGTTGTCGATGGCGCTGCGCCAGGGCAACAGCGTGGCGTCCTGGAAGACAAAGGCAAAGTCCCGTGATTTCCGGGCTTCTTCGGGCGTGCGTCCGTGAACCCGGATTTCGCCGGCCGAGGTCGGCACCAGGTCGGCAATCGCACGCAGCAGGGTGGACTTGCCGCAGCCCGATGGCCCCAGCATCGTGACGAAGGCACCGTCGGGTATTTCGACGCTGACACCCTTGAGCGCCGTTACGGCTGTATCGCCGCTGCCGAAAGTTACATCGACATTGGCGGCCGAGACGGCCAGGGCTGTTTCCGCGTCCGCGGAAACAGCCTTCTGAGCGACATCCAGAACAGACATGTCGGTTTATCCAACCTTCTTGCGCGTGTCCGCAGTGGCTTCGAGGATCGACAGGGTCATGACATCGTCGACCGTGGGCACGTCGCCCTTGAATTGGCCAAGCGACGAGTAGACGTCGATCTGCGTCTGCCAGTTCGCCTTGTTCATCGCCGCCCAGCCTTCCTTGGCCGTGGTGTCGTTGAAACTGAACCCGAGCACGCCCTTGACGGCCTCCAGCTCGCTTTCCTTGTTGAGGTTCGGATAGGCGGCAACCAGCAGGTCGACGGCCTCTTCCGGGTTGTCCTTGGCATAGCCCATGGCCGAGCCGCGCAGGAAGTTGGCCAGCACGTCGGAGTGTTCGGAAAGCTCCTTGTCGGTGGTGTAATAGACATTGGCATAAAGCTGAATGCCGGCGTCCCACAGCATCATGTCGACGCGATCCTCGCCGAGGATCTTCAGGGCGTTGGTGTTGGTCAGCCAACCGGTGACGGCCTGGGCCTGTCCGGTCAGGAGCTGGTTCATGTCCGAACCCATATTGACAATGGTCACCTGGTCTTCGGCAATGTCGTTTTTGGCCAGCAGAGCCCGCAGCAGGATGTAGGCGGTCGGCTGAGTCGCGATGGTCTTGCCGATCATGTCCTTCGGCTCGCGGATCGCAGCACTTTCCAGCGAGAAATAGGTGAACGGGTGTTTCTGGTATCCGGCCGCAAAGGCCTTGATCGGGATACCGGCCGACCGGGCCAGCATGATCGACGGGCTGGATGAGATCTGGCCGAGAGTCGATTGTCCTGCCGCAACACCGCCGACGCCGTCGACGTTGGGACCGCCGGGCGTGATTTCCAGCTCGATCCCCTTGTCGGCATAGAAGCCCTTGGCGTTCGCCACGACTTCGCCGAGAATGCCGTTGGACGCCAGCCAGCCGAGCTGCATGCGGACGGTCGTCTTGTCCGCCGCAGAAGAAGGCGCCACGCCGATCAGGCTGTGCGTCGCCGTCAGGCCGCCGAGGGCAGCCGCATATCCGAAGAGTTCGCGGCGGTTCATTGTCAGTTTGTTCATGGACTGTGCTCCCTAAATCCGCATCGTTCTGGTCGCGCCGGCAAAGACCGGGCGTGCGAATGATGAAGAAGCGGAGCGTTCGAATAAAGAACAATAATTCGTATGTTTGATTGCCGAAACGGCAACACAAGACATACGAACCTGTGGCTGCGACCGATTAGGGCGCAACGGCTATGATCGTCGATGATCGGATGGCTTAGCCGCCTGTTGATATCCGGCGCTTTTCGGTCGCCGACAGCTGCGCGGCTTCCGCCAGTTCGAGAGCCTTCAGGCCGTCGTCGCCCGTCGGCGACAATGCCGATCCGTCGCGCAGCGCGGCAATGAAGGCGGCGATTTCGTTGGCGTAAGCCTCGACATAGCGGGTCATGAAGAAATCGTGCAGTGGCGGCTTCAGGAAGCCGCTGCCGGTTGCGATCTCCATCATCACCGGACGCTGGTTTTCCGCGGCGATCATGCCCTCGGAGCCATGCACCTCGATGCGCTGATCGTAGCCATAGGTGGCGCGCCGCGAATTGGAGATGGTGCACTGCTTGCCGGAAGCCGTCTCCAGAAGAACGCTGGCGGTATCGAAATCGCCGAGCGCACCGATTTCCGGATCGACCAGTACCGAGCCCGTCGCGGTCACCGCCGAGATTTCCTCGCCGAGCAGGAAGCGCGCCATGTCGAAATCGTGAATGGTCATGTCGCGGAAGATGCCGCCGGAACTCTTGATGTAGTTGGCCGGCGGCGGCCCGGGATCGCGTGACGTGATTTGCACCACTTCGGTCGAACCGATGGCGCCGTCGTCGATTGCCTGACGCAGTGCCATGAAGGAAGGATCGAAGCGGCGGTTGAAGCCGACCATCAGCTTGCCGTCGGCCTCGGCAACGGTCTTCAGGCATCGTTTGACCCGGTTGACATCGAGGTCGATCGGCTTTTCGCAAAACACCGCCTTGCCGGCGCGAATGAACCGCTCGATCAGATCCGAATGGGTGTCCGTCGGGGTGCAGACGACCACCGCATCGATGTCGTCCGCCCGCTCGATGTCCTCGAGCGTCCGGATCGAGCATCCGTAGTCCGCGGAGACCTTTTCGGCCGCCGGCGCATAAGCGTCGGTTACGGCAACCAGCCGCGCATCGACATTACCGGATATGGCTTTGGCATGAACCTGACCGATGCGCCCTGCCCCAAGCAGCCCGAAACCTACGCCCATTGTCTTTCCCCGTTTCAAGAAACCGTCCGCCGACTGATGTCAGCGGACGGTATTGCCCGTTTCTCTTTTCGTCTCAAGCGAAATTGTCAGACGGTTCCTCCGAGTGATCCTTCGAGGGTTGCGAGTTCCTTTCCGCCGGCCATGAGGTCCTGCAGTTCATCGGCCTCGATCTCGCCGCGCACCGCCGTGCCCAGCGTCTGGCCGCGGTTGAGAACCGTGAACCGGTCACCCACCGCCATCGCATGGCGCACATTGTGCGAGATGAACACAACCCCGATGCCCGCCTTGCGCACCTTGTCGATCGTCGCAAGCACGTTCGACGTCTGACGCACCCCCAGCGCCGAGGTCGGCTCGTCCAGGATCAGGACCCGGGCCCCGAAATAGACCGCCCGGGAGATCGCCACCGTCTGCCGCTCGCCCCCCGACAGCGTTCCCACCGCCTGGTCAGGCTCGCGCAGATGGATCCCCATCTTGCCCATCTCCTCCATCGACACCCGGTTCGCCTTGTCGAAGTCGATGAACTTCAGCGGGCCCACCCGACGCAGCGGCTCACGCCCCATCCAGAAGTTGCGCGTCACCGACATCAGCGGGATCATCGCAAGGTCCTGGTACACCGTCGCGATCCCCGCATCGATCGCGTCGCGCGCCGTGTTGAACACCGTCTCCTTGCCGTCCACGAAGATCTGGCCCCGTGTCGGCTTGTGAACACCCGCCATCGTCTTGATGAAGGTCGACTTGCCGGCGCCGTTGTCGCCCAGCAGGCAGTGGCATTCCCCTTCGTTGACGGAAACAGACACCCCGTTCAAGGCAATCACCGAGCCGAAATGCTTCTCGATGTTCCTCAGTTCGATCAGTGGCGTGCTCATCTCAGCGCTCCCCCGTGATCATGCGTCGGATATAGGTGTTGAGGATCACAGCAAGCAGCAGGATGACGCCCAGGAACACCCTGAACAGCGAGCTCTCCACTCCGGCGAAGAACAGACCCTGCTGCACCACTCCGAAGATCAGCGCACCAAGGGCCGCCCCGATCACCGAGCCGTAGCCGCCGGTCAGCAAGGCGCCGCCGATGACCACCGAGATGATCGCCTCGAACTCCTTCAACTGGCCCCGGTCGGCCGCAGCCGAGCCGAACTCGATCACCTGGCACGTCGCGAACACCGTCGCGCAGAACGCCGTGAACATGAACATCAGGATCTTCACCCGGTTCACCGGCACACCGGTGTAGCGCGCCGCTTGCGCATCGCCCCCGGCCGCGAAGATCCAGTTGCCGAAGCGCGTGCGCGTCAGCAGGATATGGCCGAAGACGATCAGCGCAATCGCCCACACGATCAGCATCGGAATGCCGTCCACCACAGGCTCGCCCGCCCGGTTGCCGGCAACGAAGGTGCCGATCAGGCCGATATCGGCCAGCCACACGAACACCCCTTGCAAGATCTTGCCGCCGAACACCGCCGCCAGCCAGTCGCCCTCGGCCGCATCCTTCAGGCCGCCGATGATCGTCTTGTTGGTCGTGGCGATCGGGATGTAGATGGTGAAGCCGCGCAGGATGTACAGAAACGCCAGCGTCACGATGAACGACGGCAGCCCCGTGCGGATCACCAGGAAGCCGTTCAGCCAGCCGATGCACAGGGCGATCGCGAACGCCGCCAGGATGGCGACCCACATGGGAAAGCCCAGCGTCACCGAGAACACCGCGATCACGATGCCCGAAAAGCCGATCATCGAGCCCACCGACAGGTCGAACTCGCCGGCGATCATCAAAAGGCACGCGCCCACCGCGATGATCGCGAACTGCGCCGACACCACGGTCCAGTTCATGATGCCCTCGGCCGAGAACATCCCGGAATCGCGGGCTATCGCCAAAAAGAAGATGAATACGAGCACAACCCCGCATATCGATCCGAGCTCCGGTCGCACCAGCGCCTTGCGCAGCGGCGACATCTCCCGGATGCGTTCGTCGGCCGGAGCCGGCCCGCCATCCTTGGTCTCGGCCTGGGACATGATAGCCTCCATTTGCGCGCCGGTGCCAAAGCAACCGACGCATCCAATCCTGATCTGTTCGATTGCGGCCCTCACACAAACCGGCCGCTTTGTCCTCGCGGATCCGCCCAACCCCGGCGCTCCGCTGGTCCCGTGCTCACCACAATCGGGACCGGGCCGCGGTCGATGCGCCGCGGCCCCTGTCGTTCGTCAGCCTAGCGGTATTCGCCGGCGTATTTTTCCACCAGGCCCAGCGCGTCCTTGGTGACGAAGCCGGGGCCCGAATTGATGTTGTTGCCCGGCAGAACGCCAAAGCGGTTGTAGTTGGCCAGAACGATCACCGGCAGGTAGGCCTGCAGGAAGGGCTGCTGGTCGATGCCCCACTTGATCGTGCCGTCCTTGATGCCCTTGACGATTTCCGTGCCCAGGTCGAACGTGCCGAAATAGATGTCGCCGGCCATGCCGTTCTCTTTCAGCGCCTCGATGGTCGGGTCCGCCGAGGTCGGCCCCAGCGTCAGCACCGCGTCGGTGCCCGGATTGGCCGACAGATAGGCCTTCACCTTGTTCTTGATCTCGGCCGGGTCCTGGCCCGAGTCGATCATCGAACTGCCCAGATCCACGCCCAGACCGTCGGCAAAGCCGCGGCAGCGCTCGCCCACCACCGGGTTCGACACCACGTGGTTGACGCACAGGAACGAGCCGACGCCGTCGCGCTTGGCCCGCATGCCCGCGGCAAGACCGGCATCGTATTCCGGCTGGCCGACATACATCAGCGCACCCACCTCGGCCGCCTGCTCCGGCGTGCCCGAATTGATGATGATCACCGGAATGCCCTTGGCCACGGCATTCTGGATCGGACCGCTCAACACGTCCGGGTCGGCCAGCGTGGTGATGATGCCGTCCGGGTTGGACGCCGCCGACTGCTCGATGATGCGGGCCATGTCGGCAATGTCGCCGGTCGGGGGATTGCGATACTCGACATTGGCGCCCACCTGCTCGCCGGCCAGCGCCAGGCCGTTCTTGATGGTATTCCACCAGGAATCGGAATCAGGCGCATGGCTCACCAAAATGAACCGCTCGCCTTCGGCGCTCGCACCAACCGACAAACCCAATACCGAGCCCGCCGTGATCGCACACGCCAGCAATACCTTCTTCAAAGACTTCATTCGTTCATATCCTCCGCTGTGGTGTCCGGGTGGCACCAAATTTTCCCGGAAGGAGCCCGCAAGGAGCTATCCCATCGATCTGGCGAACAGCCCGCTGAAAGGGTGAAAGCGGAACATAAGTTCGACAAGAAGCGATTACGGAATATTTATTCCACTTTTTCGGAATAGGGTCAAGTCCGCATCGGCAAGTTCGCAATATCCGGGAGAATTCGGGCTCTTGTCCCTTGGCCGAATGGCGGCAGCGCGTCTGAAACAGGCATTTCTCCGGTGGAATGTTTGTTTCATTTGTGCATATATGGCGGAAACTGCCTTTGAAAGGAGCGATCTTGGCCTCCGACGCGACCAGCAATTCGCCGCCACGGGACTTCGAATCCCTGCGCAGCCTGATCATCGAACGGCGCACCGTTTTGCCGAAGCGGCTGGCACAGGTCGCCAAATATGCGCTCGATCATCCCGACGAGATCGCCTTCGGCACGGCCGCCAGCATCGCCACTGCGGCGAGCGTCCAGCCGTCGACGCTGGTCCGCTTTGCACACCAGCTCGACTATGACGGTTTTTCCGACCTGCAACGGGTGTTCCAGGCGCGCCTGCGCGACCGGCCGTCCAGCTACGAGGACCGGCTGCGGCGGATCGAGACCAGCAGCGGCGAACACCCGGAAGAGATTGAATTGCTGCACGGATTTCTGTCGGCAGCCCGCCAGTCCGTGGACAATTTCCTGGCCACGGCCGACCTATCGAAATTTCGCGCGGCCATCGACGTTCTCGCCGGTGCCGACACCATCTACATGGTCGCCAAACGACGTTCCTATCCGCTGATCGCCCATATGGCTTACGCTTTCGGAAAGCTGCGAATCAAGAACAGCCTCATCGGATCGCCCAACGGCATCGACACCGAGATCGCCGCCATGGCGGATAGCCGCGACGCGGCACTGGCGATCAGCTTTTCACCCTATGCCGCCGACAGCATTGCCCAGGCTCAGGCGATGGCCGATGCGGGCGTCCCCGTGGTCGCCATTACCGATTCGGCTTTCTCCCCGATTGCCGCCTGCGCAAACGAATGGATCGAGATTGCCGAGGCCGATTATGCCGGCTTCCGCTCCCTGTCCGCCAGCATGGCCCTGTCCATGGCGTTTCCGGTCGCCATCGCCGAAGCCCGCCGGCGGCGGAACAGCGCGTGAAACGCATACAGAATTTTTATTCCGAATTGACACAATACCGGAATTATTGTTTCATTATTCCGGGCGACCGAGATCGTCCCCGTTCCGTTTCCTTCCAGAGAGGCCGTCATGGCTGAGTTAAGTTCGACCGACCGGGATTCGCGTCCCCTGGACGTCATCACCATCGGCCGCTCATCGGTGGATCTTTACGGGCAGCAGATCGGCGCGCGCCTGGAAGATGTCGCCTCTTTCGCCAAGTCGGTCGGCGGCTGTCCTTCGAACATCGCCATCGGGACTGCCCGTCTCGGCCTGATGTCCGCGGTCATCACCCGGGTCGGCGACGAGCAGATGGGCGGCTACATTCGCGAACAGATGCTGCGCGAGGGCGTTGACGACCGTGGCATCGTCACCGACGCGGAGCGGCTGACGGCACTGGTGCTGCTGTCGGTGCAGAACGACCAGACCTTCCCGCTGATCTTCTATCGTGAGAACTGCGCCGACATGGCCCTGTGCGAGGACGACATCGAACCGGAGTTCATCCGCAGCTCCCGCTCGGTTCTGGTGACCGGAACGCATTTCTCCAAGCCGGGACCCGAAGCGGCGCAGAGAAAGGCGATGGCCATCGCCAAACAGAACGGCGGCCAGGTCATTCTCGATATCGATTACCGGCCGAACCTGTGGGGGCTTGCCGGTCACGCGGCCGGCGAGGAACGCTATATCGCCTCCGACATGGTGTCGGACAAGATGAAAACCGTGCTGGCGGAGTGCGATCTGATCGTCGGCACCGAGGAAGAAGTGCTGATCGCCTCCGGAGAGAGCGACCTGCATGCGGCTCTGAGGACGATCCGCTCCGTTTCGCGAGCCACCATCGTGCTGAAGCGCGGCCCGATGGGGTGCATCGTCTATGACGGCGACATTCCGCGGTCGCTGGAGGACGGAATCGTCGGCCAGGGCTTCCCGATCGAGGTCTACAATGTGCTCGGCGCCGGCGACAGTTTCATGTCGGGCTTCCTGCGCGGCTGGCTGCGCGGCGAGGACCATGCCACCAGCGCCACCTGGGCCAATGCCTGCGGCGCCTTCGCGGTCTCGCGGCTGCTCTGCTCGCCGGAAATCCCCACTTGGCGCGAACTGACCCATTTCCTTGAAAACGGCTCGCCGCACCGGGCGTTGCGCAAGGACGAGGCGATCAACCACATCCACTGGGCCACCACCCGGGCAAACGACATCCCGTCGCTGATGGCGCTGGCCGTCGACCATCGGTCGCAACTGGTCGATATCGCCGATCGCCTGGGCGTCGACCACGCCCGCATTGCCGATTTCAAGCGGCTCGCCGTGGCGGCGGCCGCGAAGGTCGCCGACGGCCGCGCCGGTTACGGCATGCTGATCGACGAGCGTTTCGGCCGCGATGCGTTTTTCGACGCCGCCAAGCAGAATTTCACCTGGCTGGGTCGGCCGGTCGAGTTGCCGGGCTCGCGCCCCTTACGCTTCGAGTTCAGCCAGGACATCGGTTCGCAGCTGGTCGAGTGGCCCGCCGACCACTGCATCAAGGCGCTGTGCTTCTACCATCCTGACGACAAAGCGGCCCTCAAGCAGGAGCAACAGCAGAAGCTGCTGACGCTCTACGAAGCGGCACGCAAGGTCGGGCGCGAGCTGCTGATCGAGATCATCGCCGGAAAGAACGGCACGTTGGACGATCGCACCATCGCAACCGCGCTGGGCGAGCTCTACGCGCTGGACATCAAACCCGATTGGTGGAAGCTTGAGCCGCAAGCGTCACCGGCAGCCTGGAGCAACATCGAGGCGGTCATCCGCGAGAACGATCCGCTTTGCCGCGGCATCGTCCTGCTCGGCCTGGAAGCCCCTGCAGAAGAGTTGCAGGCCGCTTTCGAAGCCAGCGCCGGCGCCGAGCTGGTTCGCGGCTTTGCGGTCGGTCGAACCATCTTCGCCGATGCGGCGCAAAAATGGCTCGGCGGCGCGATGACCGACGAGGAAGCCGTGGACGACATGGCGGCTCGCTTCGGCACCCTGTGCCGCCTCTGGCAGGATTGCCGCAAGGCCTGATCCGGGACGACCGGCAAACCCATTTCGACGAGCGGAGCATTTCCGATGGCACAAACCGTTAGACTGACCATGGCGCAGGCCGTTGCCCGGTTCCTGGCCAACCAGAAAACGCAAATCGATGGCGAGACGGTGCCGGTCTTTGCCGGCATGTGGGCGATCTTCGGCCACGGCAATGTCGCCGGCCTTGGCGAGGCTCTCTACCAGCATCGCGAGGACCTGCCTACCTACCGCGCCCACAACGAACAGGCCATGGCCCATGCCGCCATCGCCTATGCCAAGGCAAAGTTCCGCCGCCGCATGATGGCCTGCACGACGTCGATCGGTCCGGGTGCGCTCAACCTGGTGACTGCTGCCGGTGTGGCCCATGTCAACCGCCTGCCGGTGCTGCTGTTGCCGGGCGACGTTTTCGCCAACCGCATTTCCGATCCTGTCCTGCAGCAGGTGGAGGATTTCGGTGATGGAACCGTGTCGGCCAATGACTGCCTGCGGCCGGTGTCACGCTATTTCGACCGCATCACCCGGCCCGAACAGATCATCCCGGCACTGCGCCGCACCATGCAGGTATTGACCGATCCGGCCGACTGCGGACCGGTGACGCTGAGCCTGTGCCAGGACGTCCAGGCGGAAGCCTTCGACTATCCGACGCGTTTCTTCGAGGAGCGGATCTGGATGCCGCGGCGGGTCGAACCCGACCGCCAGGAACTTCAGGCAGCGGCAACCGCCCTGGCCGGCGCCGAAAAGCCGCTGATCGTGGCCGGCGGGGGCGTGCTCTATGCCGAAGCCTGCGACCAACTGCGGACCTTTGCCGTGGCGCACGGCATTCCGGTCGCCATGACCCAGGCCGGCAAATCGGCGCTGCCGGACGACCACCCCCTTTCGGCCGGAGCCGTCGGCGTGACCGGAACCTCGGCCGCCAACGCCCTGGCTGCCGAGGCCGACGTGGTCCTGGCAGTCGGCACCCGGCTGCAGGACTTCACCACCGGCTCCTGGGCCCTGTTCAAGAATCCGGATTTCCGCATTGTCGGGCTGAACGTGCAGCCCTTCGACGCCGGCAAACACGACGCGCTTCCACTGGTTTGCGATGCCGGGGTCGGCCTGACGGCCCTGTCGGCCGCATTGGGCGACTGGCGCCCCGCCGAATCCGGGATCGGCGAACTGAAAGCCGCATGGGATGCCGATGCGGCGGCGGTCACTGCACCCGACAACGCACCCCTGCCCTCCGACGCCCAGGTCATCGGCGCCGTCCAACGCAGCCTCGGGGACAAAGCGGTTCTTGTCTGCGCCGCCGGCGGCCTGCCGGGCGAACTGCACAAGCTGTGGAATGCCGGAGCGCCAGGCTCCTACCATCTCGAATACGGCTTTTCCTGCATGGGCTACGAGATCGCCGGCGGCCTCGGGGTCAAGATGGCGCGGCCGGACGACGATGTCGTCGTCATGGTCGGCGACGGGTCCTACCTGATGCTCAACTCCGAAATCGCTACCTCGCTGATGCTCGGCGTCAAGCTGATCCTGATCGTACTCGACAATCGTGGCTTCGGCTGCATCAACCGGCTGCAGATGGGCACCGGCGGCGCCAACTTCAACAATCTGTTGAAAGATGCGAACCATGTGACTCTTCCGGATATCGATTACCGCGCCCACGCCGAAAGCCTTGGGGCCATTTCCGAGAAGGTGTCGTCCATCGCCGACCTGGAAAACGCGGTCGAACGCGCGCGCGGCAACGACCGGACGACAGTCGTCGTCATCGACACCGACCCGTTGATTTCGACCGAGGCCGGCGGCCACTGGTGGGACGTCGCCGTCCCCGAAGTGAGCCCGCGAACCGAGGTGCGCGACGCCAGGCAGGCCTATGAGGCCGCCCGCAAGGAACAGATCTGAATTCAGGACACACTGCATGATACGCTTCGGCACCAACCCCATCGCCTGGACCAATGACGACGACCGCCGCATCGGCGCCCATATCAGCCTCGAACAGTGCCTGCGCGAAGCCTCGGAAATCGGCTTCGACGGCATCGAGAAGGGCCACAGGATGCCCGACGATCCGCAGGCGTTACGCGACACGCTGGACCCCTACGGTCTGACCTTCGTTTCCGGATGGTATTCGCTGAACCTGCTGGATCACGATGTCGCAGCCGAAAAGGCCGTGATCCAGCCGCAGCTCGACCTGCTGAAAGCCCATGGCAGCACGGTCTGCATCGCCTGCGAGACCTCCAACGCGATTCACGGACGGGATGACGTGCCGCTGTCGCAAAAGCCGGTGATGACGGAAGAACAGTGGGACCGGTTCACCGGAAGCGTCGAGCAGATCGCCCAATACTGCAAGGATCAGGGCATCGATCTCGTCTATCACCATCACATGGGGACGGTGGTCCAGAGCGAGGAAGAGATCGACCGGTTCATGGCAATGACCGGTCCCGCCACCAAGCTGCTGATGGACACCGGGCACGCCTATTTCGCCGCAGCCGATCCGCTGGCCCTGGTCGAACGCCATGCGGACCGGATCCTGCATTTCCACGCCAAGAATGTCCGTCCCGACATCATGCGGCAGGTTCAGGACGAGGATCTCAGTTTCCTCGAGGGCGTCCGCCGCGGCGTCTTCACCGTGCCGGGCGACCCGGATGGCGGGGTCGATTTCGCACCCGTGCTCGCCGCCCTCGCCGGCCATAGCTATCAGGGCTGGCTGGTCATCGAAGCGGAGCAGGATTCAGCGGTGCGCGATCCGTTGCATTATCAGGGCATGGGCCTTAAGGCTCTGCGCAGCATGGCCGGTGCGGCCGGTTTGGTACGATAACCCTCGGAGGAACGGATCATGTCGAGACTGCTGGTCAAGCCAGAGGGCCACCACGGCCGCGTCACCCACATCACGCCCGAGAACGCCGGCTGGGAGTATGTCGGTTTCGACCTGCACCGGCTGCATCCGGGCGAATCCGTCGGCGAAAGCACCGGCAACCGCGAGGTCTGCCTGGTTTTCGTCAGCGGCAAGGGCTCGGTGCGGGCCGGTGACGAGGATTTCGGCAGCCTCGGCGAACGTATGTCGCCCTTCGACGGCGTGCCGGCCGCCGTCTACGTCCCGGCACACACGAACTGGACGATTACTGCCGAAACCGAACTGGAACTGGCCGTCTGCTCGGCACCGGATCACGAAGGGTCGCTGCAGCCGCGGGTCATCCGTCCCGCGGACCTCAGCAAGGAAACCCGCGGCCACGGAACCAACACCCGCTACGTGACCAACATCCTGCCGGAAGATCAGCCGGCCCATTCGTTGCTGGTGGTGGAAGTCATTACGCCGGGCGGGCACACCTCCTCCTACCCGCCGCACAAGCACGACCAGGACAACCTGCCGCACGAATCGCTGCTCGAGGAAACCTATTATCACCGCCTCAACCCGGCCCAGGGCTTCGGCTTCCAGCGCGTCTACACGGACGACCGGTCGCTGGACGAGTCGATGGCGGTCGAGGATGGCGACGTTACGCTCGTGCCGCGCGGCTACCACCCCTGCGCCGCCTGCCACGGCTACGACCTCTATTATCTGAACGTCATGGCCGGCCCGAAGCGCACCTGGAAATTCCACAACGCCGTCGAACACGAGTGGCTGTTCGAGACAACGTAGCCAAGCCTATGCGGGCGGAATGACCGCTGTCGCTTCGATCTCGACCTTGGCCCGCTCCTCCATCAGGGAGGTGACCTGAACGACCGCCATGGCCGGAAAGTGCCGGCCCATGACGCGACGGTAGGCCGCCCCGAGGTCCCGCTGGCAGGCCAGATATTCCTGCCGGTCGGTGATGTACCAGGTCAGGCGCACGATGTGCTCGGGCGCCGCGCCGCCTTCCTTCAGGATGTCGACGATGTTGCGCAACGTCAGTTCGACTTGATCGACGAAGTCGTCGCTCTCGAACTCCTGGTTGCCGTTCCAGCCGATCTGGCCGCCAGTGACGACCAATGTGCCTTCGGCGCGGATGCCGTTGGCGTACCCTTTTGCCGGCTTCCAGCCGGGTGGTTGCAGAATATTCAATGTCCCGCCCTTCCTGAGAGGTTCAGTTTCCGGCCTTCAGGCGAAAACGCTGTATCTTGCCCGTCTGCGTCTTCGGCAGGGCATCGATGAACTTGACCGATCGCGGATATTTGTAGGGCGCGATGGTCGCCTTGACGTGATCCTGCAGCCGCTTGGTCGTTTCCGCGTCGGCTGCCACCCCTTCGACCAGCACGATATGCGCCTGAACGATCTGTCCGCGCTCGCTGTCCGGGGCGCCGATTACGCCGCATTCCGCGACGTCGGCATGGGCGAGCAGCGCCGCCTCGACCTCCGGACCGGCAATGTTGTAGCCGGACGAGATGATCATGTCGTCGGACCGGGCGAGGAAGTGGAACACGCCGCCATCGTCCTCCATGAACGTGTCGCCGGTGAGGTTCCAGCCGTCGCGCACATAGCCCTTCTGCCGATCGTCGTGCAGATAGCGGCAACCGGTCGGGCCACGCACCGCCAGCTTTCCCGGGTCGCCGTGCGGCACTTCTTTCATGTCATCGTCGACGATGCGGGCCTCATAGCCCGTAACCGGCGTGCCGGTCGCGCCGGGCGCCGAGTGGCCGAGCCGATTGGAGATGAAGATATGCAGCATCTCGGTGGCGCCGATGCCGTCGAGGATCGGCTTGCCGGTCTTCTCCATCCAGGCTTCATAGACCGGCGGCGGCAGGGTTTCGCCGGCCGAGACGGCCATCCTCAACGAACTCAGATCCGCCCCTTCTTCCATCGCCGCCAGCATGGCGCGATAGGCGGTCGGCGCGGTGAAGCAGATCGTCGCCTTGTAGGTCTGGATGATGTCGACCATGTTCGGCGGCGTGGCGCTTTCGAGCAGCGTCGCAGCGGCGCCGAATCGCAGCGGGAAGATGGCCAGACCACCGAGCCCGAACGTAAAGGCGAGCGGCGGCGAGCCGACAAAGACGTCCTCCGAGGTGACGCCCAGGACTTCGCGCGCGTAGCCGTCGGCGACAATCAGCAGGTCACGATGGAAATGCATCGTCGCCTTCGGTTCGCCGGTGGTGCCGGAGGTAAATCCGAGCAACGCCACATCGTCGCGCCCGGTCTGAACCGCGTCGAACAGCACGGGCTTGTTCAGCGCCACCCGGTCCAGTTCGGCATCGTGGTTGGCGGTTCCGTCGAAGCCGACCACCTTCTGCAGAAACCGGCTGTCCTTGGCGCAACTGACAAGCTCGTCCATCAGCCGCGTGTCGCAGAGTGCAAGCGACACTTCCGCCTTGTCGACGATCTTGGCGAGCTCCGCCGCGCGCAGCATCGGCATGGTGTTGACCACCACCGCCCCGGCCTTGGTGGCCGCCAGCCAGCAGGCGACCATGGCCGGATTGTTGGCCGAGCGGATCAGCACCCGATTGCCGGGCTTGACCCCGTAGTCCTCGATCAATGCGTGGGCGATACGGTTGGTCCAGTCGGAGAGTTCCTTGTAGGTCCGGCGGCGACCATTGCCGATCAGCGCCGTGTGATCCGCAAACCCTTTCGCGACCATGGAATCGGTCAATTCCACCCCGGCATTGAGATGGTCGGGATAGTCGAAGCCCTCCAGACTGATATCCGGCCACTGGTCGAAGGGAGGCAGGTTGTCGCGTGAAAACGTATCCGTGTGGGCGCTTGGCCCGAGCGTCATCTGTGTCATGGTGCACCTCCTGCCGAAGCGAGCGCCTGGCGCGCGATGATGACCTTCTGCACGTCCGAGGCGCCTTCATAGATTCTGAGCGCGCGGATTTCCCGATAAAGGCTTTCGACGATGTGGCCCTTGCGCACGCCGTCGCCGCCATGGATCTGCACGGCCTTGTCGATGACCGATTGCGCCTGGTCCGTGGCGTAGAGCTTGGCCATCGCCGCCTCGCGGGTGATACGGGCGGCGCCGCTGTCCTTGGCCCAGGCGGCGCGATAGATCAGCAGTGCTGCGGCGTCGACGTCGAGCGCCATGTCGGCAATGTGCCCCTGCACCATCTGCAGCTCGGACAGCGGCGCACCGAACAGCTCGCGCGAAGCCGCCCGCTTCACCGTTTCGTCCAGCGCTCGCCGGGCAAAGCCCAGTGCGGCTGCACCGACGGTCGGCCGGAACGTGTCGAGCACGGTCATGGCGATGCGGAAGCCCGCCCCCGGCTGACCGATCATGGCATCGGCCGGAATGCGGCAGTCCTCGAAGGCAAGCCGCGCCAGCGGGTGCGGCGCCACGACGTCAAGCCGTTCGGCAATTCGAAGCCCGGGCGTGTCCGCAGGGACGACAAAGGCGCTGATGCCCTTGGCGCCGGGCGCCTCGCCGGTGCGCGCGAAAACGGTATAGACGTCGGCAATTCCGCCGTTGGAAATCCAGGTCTTCTCGCCGTTGAGCACATAGTCGCCGCCGTCGGCAACGGCAGCCATGTCCATATTGGCCACATCCGATCCGGACCGCGGCTCTGACAGCGCAAAGGCCGACAGTGCCCTGCCCCGCCGCGTCTCCGGTAGCCAGCGGGCCTGCTGCTCGGGCGAGCCGAAGAACGAAATGGCGCCGGTGCCCAGCCCCTGCATGGCAAAGACGAAGTCGGCCAGCCCGTCGTGCCGCGCCAGTGTCTCGCGCGTCAGGCAAA
Source organism: Rhizobiaceae bacterium (assembly GCA_963921345.3). Taxonomy (GTDB): domain Bacteria; phylum Pseudomonadota; class Alphaproteobacteria; order Rhizobiales; family Rhizobiaceae; genus Hoeflea_A. Next base: position 180,634 of record CAWUFE020000002.1, read on the forward strand.
GCGAACGCACGTCGAGCGGCCGCTCGCGATCCTGCGGATCGACGGCCGTGTGCAGCAGCCAGTCCGCCTCGCCCAGCTTTTCGGCGATGGCGCGGCAGCAGCCGTCCAGGTCGGTATGATCGAGATCCGCCAGGTTGCGGCCGGCCCACCTGTCCAGCGCGTCGTAAAAGACCGCGTGCCGCTCTTCGAAGAACGGCCAGTCGAGGAAGCTGCGATCGGCCATCGTCAGTTCCCCTCGAAGACCGGCTTCTGCTTGGCGACGAAGGCATCATAGGCGCGGCGGAAATCCGCCGTCTGCATGCAGATCGCCTGGGCCTGCGCCTCGGCCTCGACGGCCTCGTCGATGGACATCGCCCATTCCTGCTTCAGCATGGTCTTGGTCATCATGTGGCCGAAATTCGGCCCTGCCGCGAGTTTGGCGGCAAAGGCGATCGCCTCCGATTCCAGTTCGGCGGCTTCGATGAGACGGTTGTGGAAGCCCCAGCGCTCTCCCTCTTCGGCCGACATGCTGCGGCCGGTGAACAGCAGTTCCGATGCGCGCCCCTGGCCGATGATGCGCGGCAGGATCGCACAGGCGCCCATGTCGCAGGCGGCAAGCCCGACGCGGGTGAACAGGAAGGCTGTTTTGGCCTCCGGCGTCGCGAAGCGGATGTCGGAGGCCATGGCGATGATCGCCCCGGCACCGACGCATACACCGTCGATCGCGGCGATGATCGGCTTGCCGCATCCGACCATCGCCTTGACCAGGTCGCCGGTCATGCGAGTGAAGGCCAGCAGCCCCTTCATGTCACGGTCGAGCAGCGGCCCGATGATGTCGTGGACATCGCCGCCCGAGCAGAAATTGCCGCCATTGGAGGCAAACACGACGGCGTCGACGTCTTCCGCATAGACCATCTCGCGGAAGCAATCGCGCAGCTCGGCGTAGCTGTCGAAGGTCAGCGGGTTCTTGCGCTCCGGCCTGGTCAGGCGGATGACAGCCACGCGGCCCTCCATGCGCCACTCGAAATGTTCCGGTGAAAGTCCGGCCATGGAACTCATTGGGATGCGCCTCCTGGAATCGTTACGCTGTCGAGCAATTGGAACAACTGATCTGTTTCGTCGTCGCTGAGCGAGCTCAGCATCGCGCTGACCCAGCCTTCATGGGTTCTCGCCATTTCCGCAAAGAACTCGCGGCCCCGTTCGGTCAGCCGCACGAGCATGGCGCGCCGATCGCCGCTGACGGGAACCCGGACAACCAGGCCGTCGGACACCAGCCGTTCGACGATGCCGGTGACGTTGCCATTGGACACCATCAGCGCCGTCGAGAGCTCGCTCATCTTCAGACCCTTTTCCTCGCGGTAGAGGGCGGCGAGCACATCGAAGCGCGGCAGCGTGGTGGCATAATCGACCCTGAGGCGGTCGCGGATCTCCGTTTCCATCTGGCGCTGGATCTTCAAGAGCCGCAGCCATACACGAAGCCTTTGCTTGTCGCGGTCGATGGTTTCGGCCGCACCAGGTATCGCGTCGCTCATACCTCGCCTCCCGTGATCGACAGGGCCTGCCCGGTGATGGACCCGGAATGCGGACCGCAAAGCCACAGCACCGTCTGGGCCACCTCTTCCGGCTGGATGAAACGGCCCATCGGATTTTGCCGCAGCAATGGCTTCATCGCCTCCTCACGGCTGCGTCCGGTCTTTTCCATAATATTGTCGATAGACCGGTCGAGCATGGGCGTTTGCGTGTAGCCCGGACAGACCGCGTTGACGGTGATCCCCGTCCTGGCGACCTCCAGTGCGGCGGCTTTCGTCAAGCCGACAACGCCGTGTTTGGCGGCGCAATAGGCTGCGACATAGGGATACCCCCTAAGCCCGGCTACCGATGCCACCGAAACGATGCGGCCCCAGCCCTTGTCGGCCATGCCGGCCAGCCCGGCCTGCATGGTGAGGAACACGCCCGTCAGGTTGACGCCGAGCATGGCGTTCCAGTCGTCCAGCGTCATTTTGGAGATCGGCCGGCTTTCGGCCGCGCCCGCGTTGGCGACAACGATATCGGCGCCACCATGATCCGACTGCATATCGGCAAACAAACGGTTGATGCCGTCCGGATCGGTCACATCGCAGACGGCTGCGGTGATGCGATCCGATTGACCCGCCACCTCCTGCAGCGCTTCGATCCGGCGCCCGGTGATGGTCACCGATGCACCGGCCGCCGCCAGCGCCAGTGCGATGGTTGCACCGACGCCGCTTCCGCCGCCTGTTACCAGTGCATGTTTGCCTGCAAGCTGCTCCATGGCGTACCCCGTTCGTCCGCCCTGACACTCGGCGAACCGCACAGGCCGTCAATCGACCTGCCGTTTGTTATGCGGGTCGTTTTCGAAAACCGACCGGCTGCCTTGCATACAGGCTGCCATCAACGGGCACTTATTTCAAGCTTAAAATGTTTAGGTTGAAAGTGTCCACAGGCTCAACGAAGCTTGGTCCAGCATTCACGGAGCCTCAATCGGGCAGATTGTCCATACGGGCCACGCGACCCAGATAGCCGCCATGGTGCCGCAAGCCGTAATCGGCACGGGTAAAGCCCCGGGCCTCCATGACGGCCATGGCAATGGCATCGCCGATCGCCAGCATGACCGCCACGCTGCAAGTTGGCGTCAGCCCCAGCGGACAGGCCTCTTCCTTGACCGGCCCCATGTCGAGGATGATCTCGCAATGGTCGCGCAGAGCCGAGTCCTTGTGCGACGTGAGGCCGACCAGATGGGTCACGCCGAGATGCCGCGACAGCTCGAGGATTTCCAGGACCTCGCGCGATTTGCCGCTGGTGGAGAAGGCAAAAACGATGTCGTTTTCGCCGACCACGCCGAGATCGCCATGCGCGGCTTCGGCCGGATGCAGGAAGACCGCCGGCGTCCCGGTCGACGACAAGGTGGCCGCGAACTTGCTGGCGATGTGGCCGGCTTTGCCGATCCCGGTGGTCAGCAGTTTCCCCTGGCAGTCCAGGATCAATTGCACGGCGCGCTCGAACTCGCCATTGATCTCGACGGACCGGATCGCCGCCGCCTCGGCGTCCAGCACCGCTCGCATTCGCTCGGCAAACTTCATCGCTGGCACCTCCCTGATCACTGGAAGCGCTAGAGGCATCGCCGGCAAAGTGCAAGCACGTTCCGGTTCAGAGGCGGATCCGTTCGGCGGTCGGGTCGTAAAGCGGCTTGAGGCTGGCGGCCGCCGGGAAACGCTCACCGGCCACTTCGATCTCGTAGGTCGACGCCAGCATGCTGGCCGCATTTTCGCCGTCGCGCGCCGGCACGTAGCCGAGACCGACCGCCGCTCCGAGGAAGTGACCGTAATTGCCGGATGTCAGGTAACCGCAGACCTCCCCGTCCCGCAGGATCGGCTCGCCGTGGTAGAGCAGCGGTTCCGGATCCTGAAGCAGGAACTGCAGCAGCCGTTGCCGCAGTCCCTTCTCCTTGCGCTCGACGACTGCATCGCGTCCGATGAACGGTCCGAAGCGCCCGTCGGGCTTGCCGATCTTGACGGCAAAACCGAGCCCGGCCTCCAGCACGTGGTCCTCGTCGGTGATGTCGTGGCCGAAATGCCGGAATGCCTTTTCCATGCGGCAGCTGTCGAGGACCTGCATGCCGGCCAGGCGAAGCCCCTCGCTCTCGCCGGCCTCGATGATGCAGTCGAAAACGTGGCGCGCCATGTCGGACGGGACGTAGAGTTCCCAGCCGAGTTCGCCGACATAGGTGATGCGGTGCGCCCGCACCTGAGCCATGCCGAGGTCGATCGTCTTTGCCGTGCCGAACGGAAAGGCCTCGTTGGAGAGATCGGCCGGCGTGACCTTCTGCAGGATCGTCCGGGCATTCGGCCCCATCAGGCCGAGCACGCCTTCGCCGCTTGTCACGTCCAGCGCCACACAGCGGGCGTCGGCCGGAATATGCTTCTTCAGCCAGCTGAAATCGCGGGTGACGGTGGCCGCCCCGGTGATCACCAGGAAACTGTCGGCTGCCAGCCGGGTGATGGTGACGTCGGCCTCGACCCCGCCGCGCGGATTGAGCCATTGTGTATAGACGATGCGGCCCGGCTCCACATCGACGTCATTGCCGCAGATGCGCTGTAGCACGTCCATGGCGTCCGGCCCCTCGACCCGGAACTTGCCGAATGCCGAAAGGTCGAACAGGCCCGCCTGGTTGCGCACGGCCAGGTGTTCCTCGGACGCGAAACCGAACCAGTTCTGCCGTTTCCACGAATACTCCCACTCCGGCTTCACGCCCTCGGCGAGTGCCATGGCAGGCACGAACCAGTGCGGCCGTTCCCAGCCGGCCGTTTCGCCGAAACACGCACCCCGTTCGGCCATCCTTTCATGGAAGGGCGTGTGGCGGACATGGCGTGAGGTTTCGTACTGGCGGTAGGGGAAGTGATCTGCGTAGAGCAGACCCAGCGTTTCGCTCACCCGTTGCTTCAGATAGGTGCGGTTGCCCTGGAACGGCGCCATGCGCCGGATGTCGACATCCCACAGATCGTAAGGCGGCTCACCGCCGACGATCCACTCGGCGAGCGCCTTGCCGGCACCGCCGGCCGACTGGATGCCGACCGAATTGAACCCGGCGGCCACGAAGAAATTCTCCACCTCCGGCGCCGGTCCGAGCAGATAGCGGTCGTCGGGCGTAAAGCTCTCAGGCCCGTTGAAGAAGGTGTGGATACCGGCGCTTTCGAGCAGCGGCAGGCGCTCCACCGCCTTCTCCAGAACCGGCTGGAAGTGGTCGAAATCCTCCGGAAGTTCGTCGAAACAGAAATCTTCGGGAATGCCGTCCATGCCCCAGGGCTTCGAAACCGGTTCGAAGGCGCCGAGCAGGATCTTGCCAGCATCCTCCTTGTAGTAGGCGCATTCGTCGGGAACGCGCAGCACCGGCAGGTTGCCGGGCAGTTCCGGAACCGCTTCCGTCAGAATGTAGAAATGCTCGCAGGCGTGCAGCGGCACGTTGACGCCCGCCATCCGGCCAACCTCATGCCCCCACATGCCGGCACAGTTGACGACGATATCGGCGCTGATTTCGCCCTTGTCCGTGCGCGCGCCGGTCACCCGGCCGTCCTCGACATGGATGGCCTCGACCTTGGTGTGCTCGAAAATCTTCACGCCCTTCTGGCGGGCCCCGCGCGCCAGTGCCATGGCGATGTTGGCCGGATCGGCCTGCCCGTCCAGCGGAATGTGCAGGCCGCCGACGACGCCGTCGATGTTGAGATAGGGATACATGTCATGGCATTCGGCCGAGGTCATCACATTGACCTCCACCCCGTGGGTCTTTGCCATCGAGGCGTTGCGCAGGAACTCCTCCATGCGCGCATCGCTCAGTGCGACCGAAAGCGAGCCGTTGCGCTTGAAGCCGGTGGCGATGCCGGTTTCGGCCTCCAGGCTGCCATAGAGCTCCTGACTGTATTTCGCCAGCCGGGTCATGTTCATCGTGGCGCGCAGCTGAGCGATCAGCCCCGCAGCGTGCCAGGTCGTGCCGCTGGTCAGCTGCTTGCGCTCGGCCAGCACCACATCGGTCCAGCCAAGATGCGCCAGATGATAGGCGACCGAGCAGCCAACCACACCGCCGCCGATCACCAGGACCTGTGTATGACTCGGAAACTCCGCCATGGTTTCTCTCCCGTTCGTGAAATTTTCGACGATTTTTTCACGAAAAGACGGAACCGTCCAGCCCGAAACGACGAAAAACAGGCCGGCGCCACTGCACTGGCCTGTTTTTGCCGGGAAAATGGACTCAGTGGGTGTGTTCGTGAGAGGCGACTAGCTTGGCTAACGCGATCGACGCAAGCCGCGCTTCGGGAGGGTCGGCGCGGCTGGTGAGCACGATCGGGATGCGGCCGCCGACGACAACGCCGGCGGCACAGGCCGACATGAAGTAGACCATCATCTTGAACAGCGCGTTGCCGGTTTCGATGTTCGGCACCAGCAGGATATCGGCATCGCCGGCGACCGGGTGTTCGATCCCCTTCAGCTGTGCGGCGGCATTGGACACGGCATTGTCGAAGGCCAGCGGGCCAAATACCTCGGCGCCCTCGACGGCCTCGCGCGCCCATTCGGTCAGCTCCGCGGCGTCCAGGCTGGAAGGCATCTGCGGCAAGGCCGATTCGGTGGCCGAGAGGATAGCCACTTTCGGGTGTTCGATACCGGATGCCCGGGCCAGGGCCACGGCATTGAGGATGGCCGCCTTCTTGGTCTGCTGGTCGGGCGCAATATTGACCGCACCGTCGGTGATGATCAGCCTCTGCTCGCTGTCGGGAACGGTCATGTGAAAGCAATGGGTCATGCGCCGCCCCGACTGGCGTATGCCGGCGGCGGAGCTGAGCAGCGCCGCCATGAAGACGTCGGTGTGAACATGGCCCTTCACGACCATGCCGATTTCGTCTCCCTTTGCGCGCTCTGCCGCGGCGGCGGCGATGTCTTCATCGCCGCAAGCGTCGATGACTTCAAACCGTTCCGGCGACAGGCCGGCTGCTTGCCCGAGTCGGACAACTTCGGATGCGGGGCCGACGAGCACCGGTTCGATAAGACCGGTATCGACAGCCGCCTTGACGCTCTCCAGGACCACCGGCTGGTCGGCCCCGACCACCACGGCCGGCACCGACACGCCGCCCTCCGCGCGTTGCATCAGGCCTTCCGGCAATTCCACTTTTCTGCTGCTGATCATGCCGGCTTTGCGGTTCCGCCTCCCGATTGTATCCGATGGTTCGAACCACGAAGGCGCCGCGGCCAAAGGCCGATCCAGCACACATAGGGTACCAGATTCGACAATTCTTGGTTCCAGGGACTTGATCTTGGAGGGGGATTTGGCCTCATAGTAGAGCCAGTTGAATCGGATTATCGAGCCAAACCGTCCAAAGGAACGGATAGTCGACCCGCCATGCGCAACTCCCTTTTCCATGTCGAACGAATGGAAATGACCACGCTGCAGACGCAGATCCGGGAGATGCTGGTCTCCGCCATGCTGTCGGGCCAGCTGCCCGTGGGCGCGCCGATCCCGTCAACGCGCGCCATGGCCAAACGACTCAAGGTTTCGCGCAACACGGTCATGTTGGCCTACCAGGCGCTGGCCTCGGACGGCTATCTGGTTGCCCGCGAACGGTCGGGTTTCTATGTCTCGCCGGAGATCCATGACGGAACCATCTCCGGCGTCAGCCCTGCACCGGCGCCCGAGCCCGACCGTCCGGAGATGGACTGGGACGGCCGGTTCCGCGTTCAGCCGAGCGGTCAGTCGAACATCGTCAAGCCGTCGAACTGGACGGACTACCCCTACCCCTTCGTCTACGGCCAGGCCGATGCGGCGCTGTTTCCCATCGCCGCCTGGCGCGATTGCATGCGCCAGTCCATGGGCCGCAAATGGCTCGATGCCTGGACCAGCGACCATTTTGCCGAAGACGACCGCATGCTGATCGAGCAGATCCGCCAGCGCATCCTCACGCGCCGCGGCATCATGGCCAATCCGGATGAAATTCTGGTGACGCTGGGCGCCCAAAACGCGCTCTACATCCTGTCCAGCCTGCTGGTGAAGCGCCAGACGACGGTGGCGATCGAGGATCCGGGCTACCCCGACATCCGCAACATCTTCCTGTTGCGAACGGAACACATCCGGCACGTTCCGGTGGATTCGGAAGGCATCGTGGTCGACGAACTGTCGAACGGCGCCGAGATCGTGTTCGTCACGCCCAGCCACCAGTATCCGACCAATGTGACCATGAGCATGGAGCGCCGCAAGGCGCTGCTCGATTGGGCATCGAACCACAACGGTCTGATCATCGAAGACGATTACGAATTCGAGACCAATTACGAGGGCGAGCCGACTCCGGCGCTCAAATCGCTCGATCACGGCCAGCGGGTGCTCTATGTGGGCAGCCTGTCGAAATCGCTGATGCCGGGCCTGCGCATGGGCTATCTGGTCGCTCCTGCGCCATTGATCGCCGAAGCCCGCGCCCTTCGCCGCCTGATGCTGCGCCATCCGCCCGGCAACAATCAGGGCGTGGTGGCGCTGTTCCTGGCGCTCGGCCATCACGATACCCTCATCGGCCGGCTGCACCGCAGCTATCGCAGTCGCTGCACGACCATGGGCAAGGCCCTCGAACGGCATTTTCCGGGCTGGGCCGAGTCCCCCGGCTTCGGCGGCACATCGTACTGGGTCAAGGGCCCGCAATGGCTTGATTGCAACCGGCTGGCACACAAGGCGCTGGAGGAAGGCGTCATCATCGAGCCGGGCGACATTCACTATTCCGATCCGCAGAACCACCAGAACTACTTCCGCCTGGGCTTTTCATCCATCGCGGAAGAGCGCATCGAACCGGGCATCGAGCGGCTGGCGCACATCGTCGAATCGATGCGGCCGAACTGACCGGAACAGCCCGGATTACCGGCTGGTTCAGCCTATTGGCGTGATCTGGCTCTACGCCATGGTGCCAGTTTCACCCTATCAGGATGCGGAGCGCGCCGGGCGACCCGCCCGTGCCGGCCCCTGTTTATCCGCAAGGAAAGGAATTGCCCCATGAAAATGACGACGGAAGAAGCGTTCGTAAAGGTCCTGCAGATGCACGGAATCGAGCACGCGTTCGGGATTATCGGCTCGGCGATGATGCCGATTTCGGACCTGTTCCCGCAAGCCGGAATCACTTTCTGGGACTGCGCGCACGAGACCAATGCCGGCATCATCTGTGACGGCTACACCCGCTCCACCGGCAAGATCGCCATGGCGATCGCCCAGAACGGCCCGGGCATCACCAATTTCGTCACGCCGATCAAGACAGCCTATTGGAACCACACGCCGATGCTGCTGGTGACCCCGCAGGCGGCGAACAAGACCATCGGCCAGGGCGGATTCCAGGAAGTCGAGCAGATGGCCCTGTTCCGCGACATGGTGTGCTACCAGGAGGAAGTCCGCGATCCGTCGCGCATGGCGGAAGTGCTCAACCGGGTCATCGAAAAGGCGATCCGCGGTTCAGCGCCGGCCCAGATCAACGTGCCGCGCGACTACTGGACCCAGGTCGTCGACATCGAGCTGCCGCAGATCGTCCGGCTGGAGCAACCGGCTGGAGGCGCGGAGGCCGTCGACCGCGCGGCGGAGCTGCTCTCCAACGCCCGCTTCCCTGTGATCCTGTCGGGCGCCGGCGTCGTCATCGGTGGCGCCATCCCCGAATGCCAGGCACTCGCCGAACGACTCGATGCGCCGGTCGCCAGCGGCTACCAGCACAATGACAGTTTCCCGGGCTCGCATCGGCTGGCCTGCGGCCCGCTGGGCTACAACGGCTCGAAGGCGGCGATGGAGCTGATCTCCAAAGCCGACGTCGTGCTGGCACTGGGCACGCGGCTCAATCCGTTCTCCACCCTGCCCGGCTACGGCATCGACTACTGGCCCAAGGATGCGGCAATCATCCAGGTCGATATCAACGCCGACCGCATCGGCCTGACCAAGAAGGTCACCGTCGGCATCTGCGGAGACGCCAAATCGGTCGCCAGCCAGATTCTGGCAAAGCTGTCGCCTTCGGCAGGCGATGCCGGTCGCGAAGAGCGCAAGGCGACGATCCACCAGACCAAATCGGCCTGGCTGCAGACGCTGAGCTCGATGGATCACGAGGACGACGACCCTGGCACCCACTGGAACGAAGAAGCGCGGTCGCGCGAACCCAACCGCATGTCTCCCCGCCAGGCCTGGCGCGCCATCCAGTCGGCGCTGCCGAAGGAAGCGATCATCTCCAGCGACATCGGCAACAACTGCGCGATCGGCAACGCCTATCCGACTTTTGAAAAAGGCCGCAAATACCTGGCGCCGGGCCTGTTCGGCCCGTGCGGCTATGGCTTCCCGGCCATTCTCGGCGCCAAAATCGGTTGCCCGGACACGCCGGTGGTGGGTTTTGCCGGCGACGGAGCCTTCGGCATCTCGATGAACGAAATGACCTCCTGCGGTCGTGAGGAATGGCCGGCTATCACCATGGTGGTCTTCCGCAACTACCAATGGGGCGCCGAAAAGCGCAACACGACGCTGTGGTTCGACAACAACTTCGTCGGCACCGAACTGGACCCGCATCTGAGCTACGCAAAAGTGGCCGAGGGCTGCGGATTGAAGGGTGTAACCGTCACCAGCCAGCAGGATCTGGCTACCGCGCTGGAAGTCGCCTGCCAGGAACAGAAGAACGGCGTCACGACCTTCATCGAAGTGATCCTCAATCAGGAACTGGGCGAACCGTTCCGCCGCGATGCCATGAAGAAGCCGGTTCCCGTCGCCGGCATCGATCCCAACGACATGCGGCCGCAGGCCGGCGCCTAACGCGACAGGGCCGGCGGATCGTCGATCCGCCGGCCCCATTCAGAAGCGGATCGGTGCATAGATATTGGTGATCAGCAGCGCTGCAATCAGCACTGCAAAGGACACCACGATCCAAAAGGCCGCGGTTGCCGGCGACAGCTCCGCCATCTGCATTCCGCCGTGACCGCCCTTTCCTCCACCATGTGTTCCCATATCCATGCCGCTGCCCTGCATCGCCATGGATGGCTCGGTCGACCGGTGGCCCAGCGCCTCGGCCGGTCCGTCGGCTCCGGGGAGCGTCATGCAGCCGTGCTTGAGATGGCTTGAAACCAGCCAGTAGTTGATCGGATAAGCGACGAAGCCGCCCACCAGGCTGGCGAGACTCATGCGGAACCAGAACGACGCATTGAGCGGATCGTCGGATCCCTGCCAGTAATGGGCGAGCAGCACCATTGTCGGAATCATGCCGGCCATGACGAAGTTCATCGACACGGTTTCGGCAAAGAAGGTCTTGCGGACGGCCAGAAGATAATTGCCCTGATACATCCCCAGCATCATCAGCGCCTGGAAGATGAACAGGCCGCAGACGAAACCGGCGAGGTATTCGACGGTGATGTCCCAGCCATTGGCCAACCCCAATGACGACACGGCGATCGCTGCCAGCAGAATGCCGGTCGCGTCGCCGGCGAGGCAATGCATTTCGCTGTTGACTGCCTGTTTCCAGGTGGCTTCGGTGAAGCGGTCATGACCGCCGGGGAACGGCCGGCGGCAGGTCACCAGGTAGAAAAACAGGCCGAAGACGCCGGTATAGGCGGTAACGAGGATCCAGGCCGTTCGCTGCACCCAGCTTGTCACGCCGTTGGTGAGAGAATCCCAAAGTACGAACAGGAGGCTCAGCCCGGTCAGGACAAACCACACCAGCATGGCACCGTTCAGCATCGCAGATCCTCTCAAATCCGCCGCGATGGTCGAATCATGCGAGCGGAAGCGAGGAAATGCAACTGTCGCGGTGGATTGTCCCGATCAGCTGTCCAGGTAGATCTTGTGCTTGGCGCGGATCTCCGCGTCGATCTCCGGCGACAGATGCGACGGGAATACGGACGACAGGATCCGGTTCTTTTCGGCTATCGCTGTCTCGACGATGTCCGGCCGCCCCTTTTCGACCCACTCCTTCGGGCTCGTACGGTCGCCGATGCGCGGATAGATGTATTCCGTCTGCATCAGCGCCAGCGTCTGCTCATGTCCGAGATAATGGCCTGGACCGTTGGTGCAGACATCGGCGATCGACGCCAGCGACAGCGTCTCGTCATTCACTTCGACACCACGTACGCAACGCAGGCACTGACCGAGCATGTCGTTGTCGATGATCAGACTCTCCAGCGAGAAGCCCAGCAGCGACGCATGCATGCCGGCCGATTCATAGACCATGTTGAGGCCCGACAGCCCGGCCATCACATTGGTGATGCCCTTCTCGTAACCGGCCTGCACGTCAGGCATTTTGGAATCGGCGATGCCGGCCGCGGCTCCTCCGGGAAGGTCGTAGAAATGGGACATCTGTGCGCAGGCCGCCGACAGCAGCGCCTGTTCGCCGGACCCGCCCGACATGGCGCCCGTCCGCAGGTCCGAGACGAACGGCCAGGTGCCGAATATGGCAGGATGACCCTTGGAGATCGCATTGACATAGACCAGCCCGGCCAGCACTTCGGCCACCGCCTGAACGACCGCTCCCGCAATCGCCGCCGGCGCGGTTGCACCCGCCTGCCCGGCCGAAAGCAGCAGCACCGGCATGCCTCCACGTACGCATTTTTCCAGCACGTGACAGGCGTCCTCGGCGAATTTCAGCGGCGGCACGACAAAGCAGTTGGAATTGGACACGAAGGGCCGCTTGCGGAAGGCTTCCTCGCCGCCAGCGGCCGTGTAGAGCAGATCGATACAGGCGTCGACATTCTCGCCGACGGTGAAGCTGGTGCCGATGTGCTTGGTCGTGCCCTTGATCGCCGCATAGAGCGTGTTGACGTCTAGATCGAGCGGATCGGTCATGTCCCGGGCGACCAGCGGTCGTTGGAAGAAATGAACATTGTCCAGCGTCTGGACGATACGCGCCGCATCATAGAGGTCTGTAAGCACGGAATCGCGATATTCGCGTTTTTCGACATCGACGATATGGACGGCCGCGCCGGCGGTGCCGAAATGCACCTTGTTGCCGGCCAGCTCCATGTCATGGGCCGGGTCCTGGGCATGCAGGGTCAGATTGCGTGCCGCATGCTTCACCGTGTCCATGACCAGTTGCCGCGGAAACCGCAAACGGCCATCCTCGCCATACTCGGCGCCAACGGCCACGCAGGCCTCGACACAGCTGTCGATCGGCTGCCCCATGCCGACCTCTTCCAGAACGGTCAGCGAGGCTTCGTGGATGCGCTCCATGTCGTTCTGCGACAGCGGCCGGTAATTGTCCGATGACATGCCCGGCTGGACCGGGCTCTGCGCCCGGCTCGGCGGTGCCGCGCGCATGGCGCGCCTGGCTTCCCGTCCCCCGGACCGGCGTTTGCCGGGTTCCGTTCCCGGCACGTTCACTTCGTCCACCAGCCTCGACATCCGCGTGCTCCTCCACCCGAACTTCCCTGAAAATCGACGCTATCACGCTCGGTTTGCAGGTCGATAGAACCAGATTTTCGCCGATCTGTGCCGCCATCATGGGGCCAGTTTCGTGAAATTCCTCGAACAATTTTCACGAAATCGCTGAGAACGCAAGGAAAAATGTTCACGATTCGAACTGGCACCACCGAGCTTGCCGGCTTGGCACTACCTATGGACAGCACAAAAATTGCCTAATGTTCGCGGGAGTGAGGCGTAGATTTGGCCTGTCGCGAGCAGTTCGACTCGATAGCCATGTGGTTCAGCCACCATTTTTCGCTGCAAACTCCGAATCAAAAAGCAGCCGGGCCGCCCGGCGCAACTCCAGTACGACGTACACACAAGGGGAATGATTGATGTCCTTCAAATCGAAATTGACCGCGCTCGCCGCCGGTGCGGTGATGTCCGCGATGGGTGGCATGCAGGCCGCACACGCGCTTGACGAAATCACGGTCGCCTACTTCCTCGAATGGCCGACGGCCAACCAGGTCGCCCAGATGGAACAGACCTACGACAAGGAACTGGGCGTCAAGGTCAACTGGCGCGCTTTCGGCAACGGCAACGAGATGACCCAGGCCATGGTGTCCGGCGACGTTCAGATCGCCTACAGCCAGGGCTTCGTTCCTTTCGTGGTCGGCGTCAGCACCGGCGCACCGCTGCGCCTGGTCGGCATCGCCGTCACCTATGCCGAAAACGACCTGTGCATCGTCCACAAGGATGCCGGCATCACCAAGGAAAACGCCAAGGATCTGGAAGGCAAGAAAGTGGCCTCGCCGATCGGCAACGTCACGCACTACAAGCTGCTGCGCACGCTTGATCACCTGGGTGTCGATCCCAACAAGATCAATCTCGTGCAGATGAACCCGCCGGACGGCGCCGTAGCCATGGCCCGCGGAGACGTGGCGATGGCCTGCGGCTTCGGTGGCGCGCTCAATCGCATGCGTCAGTTCGGCGAACCGCTGATGACCGGCGCCGAACAGGAAGCCATCGGCATCAACACCTTCGACATCGTTTCGGTCACCGACAGTTTCGCCATGGAACACCCTGATCTCGTCAAGAAGTTCATGGACGTGACGGAAAAAGCCAACGTCGCCTACAAGGCCAATCCGGATGGAGCCTATCCGATCATCGGCCAGGCGGCCGGCATGGATACCCAGGCCACCAAGGACTACATGGCCAATTTCGGCTTCCCGAGCGCTGAAGACCAGCTCGGCCAGAACTGGCTCGGCGGCGGCGTTCAGGAAATGACCAAGGGCGTCGCCGACGTCATGGTTGCCGCCGGCGGCATGGATGAAGCGCTGGACGATTATTCCTCCTTTATCGATCCGAACTATCTGAAATAATGCCGGTATGGTCTGGCGGCCGGTCACGACCGGCCGCCGGCCTTGCCTCATCTACCTGATCCAAGGAGTGAGCCCATGACCGGCATCGCCATCGACCGCCTATCCATGGTCTTCACGCTGCCGGGTGGCGGCGAAGTCCATGCCCTCAACAATGTCAGCCTGGACATTAAGGAAGGGGAGCTCGTCTCCGTGCTCGGGCCTTCCGGTTGCGGCAAGACCACCCTTTTGAACATCATCGCCGGTTTCCTGGCGCCGACCTCCGGCGAAGTTCGTCTCAACAACCACACCGTCACCGGGCCAGGCTCCGAGCGCGGCATGGTCTTCCAGCAGGGTGCCCTGTTCGAATGGTTGACGGTTTCCCAAAACGTTGCCTTCGGCCCCAATATGGCAGGCCGCCCACAGGCCGAAACGCAGGAAACCGTGCAGCACTTGCTGAACACCGTCGGCCTCAAGGATTTCGGCGAAAAACCCGTCTACCAGCTTTCCGGCGGTATGCAGCAGCGTGTCGCCCTGGCCCGCTGCCTGGCCAACGATCCGGACGTCATCCTCATGGACGAGCCGCTGGGGGCGCTGGACGCTCTGACCCGCGAAAAGATGCAGGGGTTGGTCCTCAAGTTGTGGAAGGAAACCGGCAAGACCATCATCCTGATCACCCACTCGGTCGAGGAAGCACTGTTCCTCGGCGAAAAGCTGATCGTCATGGCGCCCCGGCCCGGCCGCATCGAGAAGATCTACGAATTGCCGTTTGCCGACGAAGGCATGACCCGCAGTCCGCGCGACATCAAGGCCGGTGCCGACTTTGTCGAAAAGCGCGAGGAAATCCTCTCCATGATCTGGGAAATGGAAGAAGAGATCATGGGTCAAGCGGACGCGGCGGAATAGGAGAGGACCATGGCAGATACGACACTACCGGCAACAAAGAAACAGCCGTCCGAAGCAGCGATCTGGCTGGGCCTCGCCGACAACACTTTCACCCGCCAGAAGACGGTCAAGTTCGGCGACGCCAGCGCCGTCAATTCCGGCCGTTTCTACAGCATCCTGATCGTTTGCGGCCTCATTGCCCTGTGGGTGCTTTCCTCGCGGCTCGGCCTGGTCGAGCCGTTCTACTGGCCGACCGTCGGCGGCACCATCGAGCGCATCGGGCTTCTGGTGAGCGAAGGTTTCCGCAACGTTTCGCTGTGGGAACACATCGGCATCAGCGTGTTCCGGGTGATCTCCGGCGTCCTGCTCGGCGCGGCGGTCGGCATCCCGCTGGGCTTCGCAATGGGCCTGTCATCGACGGCCCGCGGCCTTTTCGACCCGATCGTCGAATTCATGCGGCCGATTCCGCCGCTGGCTCTGATCCCGCTGATCATCCTGTGGTTCGGCATCGACGAAACGGCCCAAGATCTTCCTCTTGTTCCTGGCATCGCTCTTCATCATGACGATCGCGGCCCGTTCCGGCGTCTCCAGCGTGCGCATCTCCAAGGTGCACGCCGCCTATTCGCTGGGCGCCTCGAAGGCACAGATCCTGCGCCACGTCATCCTGCCCAACGCGCTGCCGGAAATCTTCACCGGTCTGCGCACTTCCATGGGCGTCTGCTGGGGCACGGTCGTGGCGGCCGAGCTGGTCGCCGCCGACAAGGGCATCGGCTCGATGATCATGATCGCCAAGAACTTCCTGCAGACCGACACAGTTGTGATCGGCATCATCATCATCGGCATCATCGGCTACGCCATCGAGATCTTCATGCGCTATCTGGAGCGCTGGCTGATCCCGTGGAAGGGCAAGGGCTGATCGCTCGACGAAACTGAACGACAAGCAAACCCCGTCAGGCTCTGGCGGGGTTTTCTTCTGTGATAGGGTCGATTCGGTATTTGCGTTTCAAGCAGGATCCGCCCATGACGGAGCTCGCTATCGACAGTCGGCGGCGCAGCAACGCCTTTTTGGCCATGCTCGTCATGGTTCCGCTCGGAGGAGCGGCCACCGATATCTACATCCCTTCCCTGCCGGCTATGGAAAACTATTTTCATGCCGACCGCTTCGCAGTCCAGGCAACGCTTCTGGTCTTCATGGCGGGCTATGGAGCGGGTCAGATCATTGCCGGACCGCTGACCGATTCCTTCGGTCGCCGGATGCCGATCCTCATGAGCACCGTCCTTTTCGTTGGCGCTTCGGTCGGCATCGCGCTGGCGCCGCCACTGCCGGTCGTGATCGCCCTGCGGGCGGCGCAGGGCATCTTCGCCGCCTGCTCGGCCGTCGGCGCCCGCGCCATCGTCGCCGACTGCTACGACGGTGCCGAACGGATCAAGGCCGCCAACTGGATGACGATCGCCTGGGCCACGGGCCCGATCCTGTCCCCGGCCCTCGGCGGCTATCTGCAAGCCTGGTTCGGCTGGACGGCGTCGTTCTGGTTCCTCGCCGGCTGGGGCATCATCGTCGTTTTCGTCGCACTGCTGCTGCTGCCGGAAACCAGGGCGCAGAAACTAAGGGAGCCGTTCGGCAAGGCCTTTGGCGTCTACCGCACCATGGCGGTCGACCCTGTCTATCTGCCGACGGCCCTGGGCATGGCCTGTTTGATATCGGTGATGTACGGGTTCGAGGTTCTGGCGCCGTTCTACATCCAGACCGATCTGAAACACAGCCCGATCTTCTACGGTCACCTGCAGCTCGTTCTCGGCTGCCTGTGGCTTGCCGGCAATTTCTTCAACCGCCTCGTCAGCCCGCACGTCAAGGTGATCCGGATCATCACGGCGGCAGCCGGGATTTCGCTGCTGGTCAGCGTGCTGATGCTGGTCCTCGATCTGTCCGGCGTCTTCAGCGTCGTTGCGCTGGTCGTGCCGGCCGGCATCGTCTACTTCCTGATGGCGATGATCTGGCCCAACGGCTATTCCAAATGCCTTGCCCGTTTCGAGCACGCCGGCGGCAGCGCCAACGCTCTGGTCAGCGGCCTGTTCATCATCGTCAGTGCCGTTTTCACCGCGGTTGCATCGCTGCTGCAGTCGCCGAGCGCCTGGCCCATGTGGACGCTATATATCTTCGTGTCGCTCGCCACGCTGGTGTTCTTCTACGGCTTCCTGCGCGGCGAGTTCGACTACAAGGTCAAGTGACTTCCGACTACGCTCTCAGCCGCTCGTTCTCCGGGTCATAGAGGATCTCCGGTACCACGGTCGCCTTGCGCTTTTCGCCGAAAATGTCGATCAACAGTTCGCGTCCCTCTTCCGACAGATCGGTGTCGACATAGCCGAGCGCAATCGACTTGCCTGTGCGGTGACCGAAACCGCCGGAGGTCACCAGACCGACCGCCCTGTCGTCGACGAAGATCGGGCTGCCATAGGGCGCTTCCGTGCCGTCGCCGGGTTCGAGAACCATGGCCGTAAAACGCTGCGCGACGCCCTCTTCCGTCTGCTTCAACAGTGCCTCACGACCGATGAAGGAAGGCTTGTTGAGCCGTACGAAACGGTCCATGCCCGACGTCAGCGGCGTGTATTCCGAAGACAGGTCCTGCTTCCAGCCCCGATAACCCTTTTCGAGCCGCATCGATTCCATCGCATACATGCCGAAATGGCCGAGTCCGTGCTCTTCGCCCGCCGACATGAGCCGCTCATAGACGGCCGCCACGGTCTCCATGGGCATGTGCAGCTCGTAGCCGAGCTCGCCGACGAAATTGACCCGCAGCACCTTGCCGCGCGCCATGCCGATGGTGATGTCGCCGGCGGCAAGCCACGGCAGGCCGGCATTGGAAAGGTCCTCATCGGCAATCGCCGCCAGGATGTCGCGGGATTTCGGCCCAGCGAGAACCAACGTGGCGTAGCGCGCCGTCACATCCTCGAGCGCAGCCGACCCGTTGTCCGGCAGATGATGCTTCAGCCAGTCGCGGTCGTGCCAGTAGCCGGCAGCCGGACCGATCAGCCAGTATCGGTTCTCCTCGAACCGGGTGATGGTCAACTCCGTAACGACGCGACCGCTATCGGCGCAGAAATAGGCCAGTGCCACGCGTCCGACACGCGGCAGGGCGCCCGATATCATGTCGTCGAGCCAATCGGTCGCGCCCTCGCCCGAGAGTTCAAAGCGGGTGAAGCCGGTGAGATCCAGCAGTCCAGCGCTGTTGGCGACAGTCTGCACCTCGGCCGCGATCGCATCGTCGAAATGCGGCCGCGCGAAGGTCTTGTCGTCTTCCCGCCGGTCGCCCTCGCGCGCGAACCAGAGGGGGCGTTCCCAGCCGCCAAACGCACCGAACTGGGCGCCCTTGGCCGCCAGCCGGTCGTATAACGGCGATGTCTTGGCCGGGCGGCCCTCCGGCCACAGCCGGTGCGCCGGATGCATGGCGTATTCGTTCTGATAGGTCTCGATCGCCTTCACCGTCGCATAGGTCTTGGTCGCGTAGTCGGTGAAACGCCGCGGATCCATGAACCACAGATCGAGCTCGGTCTCGCCCTCGGCGATATGCTCGGCAATCACCTTGCCGGCGCCGCCGGCCTGGCAGATGCCGAATGTGAAGACGCAGGCCTCGAAGAAATTCGTCAGCCCCGGTGCCGGACCGACCAACGGAAGGCCGTCGGGCGCGTAGGGGATCGGCCCGTTGATCACCTTCTGCACTCCGCCCTTGGCGAGGATGGGCACGCGCTCGCAGGCGGCATTGATATACCACTCCAGCCGCTCCAGGTCGTCCGGATAAAGCTGGAAGGCAAAATCTTCCGGCGTGCCCTCCTTCAGCCAGTGCGGGGTCGCCTGCCATTCATAGGGCCCGAGGATCAGGCCGTTGCCCTCCTGGCGAAGATAATAGCTGTCGTCGGGATCGCGCAGCAGCGGTATCTTGTCGTCGAGCGCCACCAGATCGTCGATAGCCTCGGTCACCAGATACTGGTGCGACATGGTCACCATCGGCACGTCGCGACCGACCATGCGGCCGATCTCGTCGGCATAGTAGCCGGCGGCATTGACCACGATGCCGGCGTTGATCTTACCCTTGTCGGTGGTCACGTCCCAGGAGCCGTCCCTACGTTGTGCAAGTCCCGTGACCTTGGTGAAACGAACGACCTTGGCGCCCTTGTCACGCGCACCCTTGGCGAAGGCCTGGCTCAGCTGCGACGGGTCGATATCGCCGTCCTGGCCGTCCCACAGACCGCCCTCGAGATCGTGCAGTTCCAGCATCGGATAGTGCTTGCCGCGCAGTTCCTGCGGCGACATGACGGCCATGTCCATACCGGCGACATTGGCCATTGCCGCGACATGCTCGAATTCCTGCATGCGCTCCTTCGAATGCGCCAGTCGCAC
Organism: Rhizobiaceae bacterium; assembly: GCA_963921345.3. GTDB lineage: Bacteria > Pseudomonadota > Alphaproteobacteria > Rhizobiales > Rhizobiaceae > Hoeflea_A. The sequence goes on from CAWUFE020000002.1 coordinate 200,135, forward strand.
CGACCCCGTCATATGGCGATTGATCGGATAACCGACTTCCTCGCCCAGCCGGTTGTAGAGCATGGAGCCGTAATGTTGCAGCTTCATCAGGTTGAGGCTGCCGGTGAAGTTGGGCGTGTTACCGGCCGCATGCCAGGTCGAGCCCGAGGTCAATTCGTTCTTGTCGATGAGCACGACATCGGTGATCCCGGCCATGGCCAGATGATAGAGGCAGCTGGTGCCGACGGCGCCTCCGCCGATGATGACGACCTGCGCATGGGATGCAAGCTCTGCCATGGGTTCCTCCCTGATTTGCGGATTCAGTAGATGGGCGGCGACACGACCCAGATCGCGACCGCCGGTTCGTCGTAATTGTTGGCCCAGGAAAACGGCTCTTCCTTGAACCGGAAGCTGTCGCCGGCTCTGACGGTGAAGGTCCGGCCGCTGATCGTCACGTCGAGCGCCCCGGAGACCATATAGGCAGTTTCCTCCGTCGGACGGTGGTGCGGTTCCGCAAGCCGGGCACCCGGCGCGAACACGCTGCGGATCACCTCATAGGAACCGCTCAGATCGGGCGACAGAAGTTCCTCGATCAGGCCGTCGCCGGGCTCCCCGCTGCGCCGCCGCAGCCCGGCCCGGGTGATCATGCCGCGCTCGTCTTCGGAAACGTCGGACAACAGCAGGAACCAGCTGACCGGCACGTCGAACAGTTCGGCCACCTTCCGCAGCTCCTGTGTCGACAGTACGGAGATCCCGCGCTCCACCTGGCTGAGGAACCCGATCGAGCGGCCAAGCTTGGCCGCCACCTCGGCCAGGGTCAGGCCCTTGGACTGGCGGATGGCACGCAGGTCGCGGCCGATATCGGCCGACAGATCGGCATCGTCATCGGCAGCCGCTGTCCGCACCCGGTCGGATGTCATGGCGTTTGCGCTCCAGTTCCCGCCATCCGGCCCCAGCGACCGTCGGCATTTTCGACAATGGAGCTTCCAATACCATGCGTGAAAAATCAACCGTTTTTTTCACGGATCAGCACGCACGAATACTCCCGGGCCCGGCACGATCTGATTCAGTTTCAGAACTTCCGGAACCAAGGGCTTGGAATGATTCACCAATCGCCCGAGCAGGCGGGCATCACAATTAGAATGCGGTGAAGGTCATCGTGGTCAGGGATCGCGCAATGCCCGGGATGTCCAGCACGTTGTCGTGAATGAACTTGCCGATGTCCTCGCCCTTCGGCACATAGATCTTCATCAGCAAATCGAACTCGCCGGAGGTCGAATAGAGCTCGGAAATGATCTCGCGCTCGTAGAGCTGGTCGGCCACCGAGTAGGCTTTTCCCGGCATGCATTGCAGCTGAACAAATACACAATTCATCGTCGTTCCTCGTCTGGGTTCCCGGCGGCTTTGAGCTTCGATTGCGGCTTCAATCGGGCGTGTGCCCTTCTTACACCCATCGCGGTATGCTGCAAAGAACGGCCGCGCCTTTGCGGCCCTTGCCAGAAGAGCCCGTTTCGGGACACTGTGCGATCCTGCAACGTTTCGGGTACCAGACATGCTGATGCAACAGATCACCGATTGGGACGACGCCTATTCGAACGCTGAACATATTGCCGGCGGAAGCTCCTTTCCGCCCAAATGGGCAAGTTCGGCCGCCGCCTTCCGCGACACAATGCAGGCTGCCGGTCGCGCCGAACTCGACGTGGCCTACGGCAACGGCGAGCGCAATCGACTGGACCTGTTCCATCCCGACGGCACGCCGCGCGGGCTGGTTGTCTACGTGCATGGCGGCTTCTGGAAGACATTCGACAAGTCCTCCTGGTCGCATCTGGCCGCGGGTCCGCTCGCTCACGGGTTCAGCGCCGCCTTTCCCTCCTATACGCTGTGCCCGGATGTACGCATCGGCGATATAACCGAAGAAGTGGCGGCGGCGATCCGGCTGGCCGCGTCGCGGGTCGGCGGAAGCGTGCGTCTGACGGGCCACTCCGCCGGCGGGCACCTGGCGACCCGTATGGTGTGCCGCAACACGCCGCTCGACCCGGAAACCATCGAACGCATAGAGCGCGTCGTCTCCATCAGCGGCGTGCACGACCTGCGACCGCTGATCAAGACCAAGATGAACGACATCCTGCGCATCGACCGCGTCGAGGCGCTGAAGGAAAGCCCTGCCCTGCTGGAACCGGTGGGCGATACGCGGCTTGTCTGCTGGGTCGGCGCCGGAGAGCGTGCCGAGTTCATTCGGCAGAACGCTTTGCTGGCGAGTATCTGGAAGGGCCTCGGCGCAGCGACCGCCAGCATCGAAGAGCCCGACCGACATCACTTCAACGTGGTCGAGGGGCTGGCAGAGCCGGATCATCCGCTGACCTGCACGCTCTGCGCTTAGGTGTCCTCTTCCTCGTCGTCGTCGAGGATACGGTAGGCGGCCCCGTCCAGGTCCTCGTATTGGCCGCTTCGGATGGACCACAAAAAAGCCAGAAGCCCGGCTCCGCCGAGCAGCAGCGCCACGGGAATGAGGTAGATCAGGTTGCTCATGCGCGACTCCTTACGGGCGTTGGCGCATCAGCAGTCTCATCCTGCACAGGAGCGGGATCGACGGCTGCCATTGGCCGCTGGCTCGATGCCCGCAGCCGCAGGGCATTCAGCACCACCACAATCGAGGATGACGACATGGCGAGCGCTGCCACCAGAGGCGTCGCATATCCGAGAACCGCGGTCGGGATCGCCACCAGATTATAGGCGATGGCCAGAGCGAAGTTCTGCCGGATGAGCGCGCCGGCCTTGCGCGACACGTCAAGCGCCCGAACCACCGCCGCCAGGCTGTCATGCAGGAAGACGAAATCGGCCGCGTTGCGACCGACATCGGCTGCCGTGGCCGGCGCCATCGAGACATGCGCACGCACCAGAGCGGGCGCGTCGTTGAGGCCGTCTCCGACCATCAGCGCCTTGCGACCTTCCTCGGCGAACCGGCCGACATAGCGGTTCTTGCCGTCCGGCAGCACACCGGCACGCCAGGAAGAAACGCCCAACGATTGCGCCAGCTGTCGGACGATCGGGCTCCGATCGCCCGACACGATATCGACCTCCAGTCCCTTGGCCCGCAGCGCCGAGATCGTGGTCGCCGCATCCGGACGCAAGGCATCGTCGAAAACGAACGCTGCTCGAAACACGCCGTCGGCACTCAGGACCGTCTGCGACTTGCCGGCATTTCCGACGTCTTCGCCGGACGGCTCGCCGAGAGCCCAGCCCGCCGTCCCGAGCCGATAGACCACACCCTGCTGGTGTGCCTCCAGCCCGCAGCCCGGCACTTCCCGAATCGAGTCGAATGCGATGTCCGCCGAACCGTTGTCGCTGCCCTCCGGCGCCAACGCCCGAGACAGCGGGTGGCGGCTGTGGGCGCCCATCGCCGCGGCGATCTCCATGTCCTGCGGCGCGATGTCCGAGCGGTTTGTCAGTCGCGGTCGCCCGAGGGTGAGCGTTCCGGTTTTGTCGAAAATCACGCTGTCGATCTCGGCCAGCCGCTCCATGGCGGTTCCGTCCTTGACCATGATGCCGCTTTCAAACAGCCTGCCGGCGGCAACGACCTGAACAACCGGAACGGCAAGGCCCAGCGCGCACGGACAGGTGATGATGAGCACCGCGATGGCAATATAGAGCGCCCGGTGCCAGTCGCCGGAAACCGCCAGCCAGCCGACAAAGGCGGCCAGCGCCACCAGATGCACCACCGGCGCGTAAAGCTGGGCAGCGCGGTCGGCGATGCGTCGGTAACCGGCCTTGGCGCTTTCTGCCGCCTCCATCATGCGGATCATCTCGGCCAGGAACGACTGGCGTGCCGGCGCCACGGCCTCGACGGTCAGAGGCCCGGTGAGATTGAGGGTGCCGGCCCGGACCACGGTACCCGACGACGCGCTCTGCGGCGCGCTCTCGCCATTGACCAGCGAACAGTCCAGATCGCTGGCGCCGGAAACCACCCGGGCGTCGACGGGCACCCGCTCGCCGGCCGCGATCACCAGCGTCATTCCGGGTTTGATGTCGTCGATGGGCAGATAGTCGCGGCCGCCATCGTGGCCGATGACCATGGCACCGCGCGGTGCAAGCCGCGCCAGCCCCCTGACCGCCGAGCGCGCCCGCTCCCGCATGACATGGTCGAGCGTGCGCCCGATCAGCAGGAAAAACAACAGCGTGACCGAAGCGTCGAAATAGGCGTGTTCGCCCGAATTGGCCGTCTCGTAGAGGCTCATCAGAAAGGCCAGAACGACCGCCAGCGAGATCGGCACGTCCATGTTGAGCCGCCCGTGCCGCAGGGCCGACAGAGCCGAGCGGAAGAAAACGCGGCCGGAATAGGCCAGCGCCGGGATGGCGATCAGCGCCGAAATCCAATGGAAAAGATCGCGGGTCGAGGCCTCGGCGCCCGACCACACCGACACCGAAAGCAGCATGATGTTGGCCGCAGCGAAACCGGCAACCGCAACGGAGCGCAGCAGCAGGGCCAGGGTTTCGTCGCGGCCTTCCTCTGCCGTTTCGAAGATATGACATTGGTAGCCAAGATCGCTCAGGGCGGTCGTGATCTCGGTCGGCTCGCCTCGCGCCGGCGACCACACCACGCTGACCCGTTTGGTCGACAGGTTCACCCGCGCCTGCTCGACCAGCGGCAGTCGGTTCAGGCCGGTTTCGATCGTCTTGATGCATCCGCCGCAATGAATGCCGGGAACGCTGAGCTCGATGCGGAGCCGGTCGTCGCCGAGCCGCATGCTCGCGAGCCGCAGCTCCTCGGCGGACGGCCCTTCATGGCCGGCCGCATCAAGCGGCGTTTCGGTTCCCGGCGCGCAGCAGCTCATTCGCCGAACCCAACAGGCTGCAGGTCGAGGCGCAATGCTTCACGGTAAAGCAGCGCTCCATCCTTGTTGACCGTGATCTTCGCGACCCATTGGCCCAGTTCGACGGTCGTTTGGGCTGCGTAGCGTCCGTCGCCGCGATGCGTCAGCGTCAAAAGCTTGTCGTCGCGCACGCCGACGGGCCGATGCAGGACAATGGTGACGTCATCCACGAGGATCGGTTCGCCGTTGGCGTCCGCCAGCCGATAGGTCAACGCGCCGCCCTCGACCGTCAGTTCAGACATCCAGCCGCGTGCCTGCATTTCCTCGTTGAGCGCCACTTCCTCATCGAATTTCTGGCTGGCCACGTAGGTGTTCTTGACCAGCAAACCGCTCCAGCTCGCGCTGGCGAACCAGGCCATGGTGGCATTGACCGCGATGATGGTGCCGAAGAACAGCACCATGATGGCCATCATGTGCCACCCGGTGAAGGTCTCGACCCGCAGAAACCGAAGTACGCTGCTCATCACTTGCCCTCCGGCGCATCGAATGCCGCATTGTAGACGTCCATTTCGCCGCTGCCCTTGTCCTCGGCGATCAGCCGGAACTGGGTCTTTCCGGGCTCGACATTGTCGAGCGGCTGGCGGACATACACCTTGATCGTGCGCAGTCTATCGGGATCGACGGGGATCGCGAAGGACCGGCCTTCCGGCTGGTCGATCCCGGTGATCGACATCTGCGCACCCGGAAGCCCGTCGATCGAAAGGAAGATGACCCGCGGCTCGGGAATCATGTTGAGGAGCTTGACCGTGTAGCCGTTCCGAATCGAGCCGTCCGAGAGCCTGACGAATTGCGGATTGCGGTCATGCAACACATTGAGACCGAGCCGGTCGCGGGCGCCCAGCGCGACCAGCAGACCGATTCCGACCAGCGCCCAGATGGCAAAATAGACCAGGGTGCGCGCCCTGAAGATGACCCGCCAGTCGAATTTCCGCACATCGTTCTTGAGCGACCCGTCCGGGCCGCGCACCAAAGCCGGATTGACCGGCTGGGTCCCGCCGGCAGTCGCCAGCCCCATATTGTCGGAATATTCGTTCAGCGTGGCATAGGAAATCAGGCCACGGTCGCGGCCCAGCTTGGTCATCACGTCATCGCAGGCATCGATGCACAGCGCACAGGTGATACATTCCAGCTGCTGGCCGTCGCGAATATCGATCCCCATCGGACAGACCACCACGCAGGCGTTGCAGTCGACGCAATCGCCGACCACCTTGCCTTCCGCCTTGGCCTTCTTGGCGTGGCGTGACCGCGGCTCGCCGCGCCAGTCGTTGTAGGTGACCACCAGCGAGTTTTCGTCCAGCATCGCCGCCTGGATACGCGGCCACGGGCACATATAGGTGCACACCTGCTCGCGCATCAGGCCGCCGAAAACATAGGTCGTTGCGGTCAGCACGGCGACGGTGATGTAGGCGATCGGCTCCGCCTGGCCGGTGGCGAAATCGACCGCCAGGGTCGGCGCATCGGCAAAATAGAAGATCCAGGCGCCGCCGGTGGCGACGGCGATCACGACCCAGATGCAGTGTTTGCTGACGCGTTTGACGATTTTGTCGACCGACCACGGCGCCTTGTCGAGCTTTATGCGTTTGTTGCGCTCGCCCTCGATGGCCCTTTCGACCACCAGGAAAAGGTCGACCCACACGGTCTGCGGGCAGGTGTATCCGCACCACGCCCGGCCCACTGCCGAGGTAACCAGAAACAGGCCGAAGCCCGCCATGACAAGCAGGCCGGCCACATAGAAGAACTCCTGCGGCCAGATTTCGATGAAGAAAAAGTAGAAGCGCCGGTTCGCCATGTCGACGAGCACCGCCTGATCGGGGGCATAGGGGCCGCGATCCCAGCGCAGCCAGGGCGTCAGATAGTAGATGGCGAGCGTCACCACCATGACGCCCCATTTGAAGGTGCGGAACTGTCCCTTGGCGCGCTTCGGGAAGATTTTCTTGCGCGCCTCGTAGAGCGGTTTGCGCGCCCATGCGGCGTTCACCGCCTGGGCATCGAACCGTTCAACATCCGCAGCATCTGATCTGCTGTCGTTCATGTCGCCAATTCCGAGACTGGCCCGAGCCGCATGATACTGCGGGATGGGGTCGAATTGAAACTTCGACCTTCATCCCGCGTTGGTCGATGCGGCGCAATCGGGCAAAACAACGCGCCTACTGGCCACCGCCCAAACCGTGGACGAAGACAGCCAACTGCTTGATCGTCGGTTCTCCCAGCCGATCGATCCAGCCAGGCATCACACCGTGCTTCGGATTGGCGATCTGCCGGGCGATCTCGCTTTCGGTTTCGCCATAGAACCAGATGGCATCGGCGAGGTTCGGCGCGCCGAACTCGATGTCGCCCTTGCCGTCCTCGCCGTGGCAGACCGCGCAGTTCTCGTCGTAGATCACCTTGCCGGGCGCGACCATTGCCGGATCGGCCGGCTCGCCTGTCAGGCTGTAGACATAGGCCGCGACCTCGCGAATCTCGCTGGACTCCAGCAGGTCGGCAAAGGCCGGCATTTCGGAAAACTGCGTATCGTCGTCGGCATCGAAGCGCACGCCATGGGCGATCGTGTGATAGATCGCATCGATGTCGCCGCCCCACAGCCAGGCGTCGTCGTTGAGGTTGGGATAGCCCGGCGCGCCCTGCGCTCCGGAACCGTGACACTGGACGCAATTCACCTTGAAGGCGGCAGCGCCGCCGGCCGTGGCAAATTGCAGCAGTTCCGGATTGGAGGCGATTTCGCCGACCGGCGTGGCTGCGATCTGCTCGACATACTGCGCCTGGGCCGCCTCGGCAGCGGCCATCTCGTTGGCGACCACTTCGCGGCTGGAATAACCCAGGACACCGGTTGTCGCCGAACTGATCAACGGCCATGCCGGATAGGCGATCATGTACCCGATTGACCAGATGATGGTCAGATAGAAGGTGATCACCCACCAGCGCGGCATCGGATTGTTGAGTTCGCGAATGCCGTCCCACTCGTGCCCGGTCGTTTCGACCCCGCTGAGTTCATCGATATGCTTGTCGGACATGGCTCAATCTTCTTTCAGCACGGATTTGGCGATCTTGTCGGCTTTCTTCTTGCTGCCGGGGCGGAACGTGTAGGCGATCACGCACACGAAGACGATCACCATGAACAGGAGACCCCAGCTGTCGGCGAAGGTCCGTAGCGTCTGATAATCCATAGCCCCTCTCCTAGCGGTAGCCGGATGTCGGGTCGTAGCTGGAGAAGTCGACCAGCGTTCCGAGCATCTGCAGATAGGCGACCAGCGCGTCCATTTCGGTCAACCGGCTCGGATCGCCGTCGAAATCGGCGATCACCGCTTTCGGATAGCGCTCCTCGACGCCGGAGGTGTCGGCATCCGGATCGGCCTGGGCCAGGAGGTCGGCGCGGGCGTTTTCGATCATCGCCGCGTCATAGGGCACGCCGACGGCCGCGTTGGCCTTCAGATGCGCCTGGATCCCGTCGACCATGAGCGGCGAATCCAGCAGGAACGCGTAGCTCGGCATGATCGATTCCGGCACCACCGATCGCGGTTCGATCAGGTGCTGCACGTGCCACTCGTTGGAGTAGCGGGCGCCGACGCGCGCCAGGTCCGGTCCGGTGCGCTTCGACCCCCACTGGAACGGATGGTCGTACATCGACTCGGCCGCGAGCGAATACGGTCCGTAGCGCTCGACCTCGTCCCGGAACGGCCGGATCATCTGGCTGTGGCAGACATAGCAGCCTTCGCGCACATAAATGTCGCGCCCGGCGAGCTCCAGCGGCGAATAAGGCCGCATGCCTTCCACTTCCTCGATGGTGTTTTCGAGGTAGAACAACGGTGCGATCTCGACGATCCCGCCGATAGTGACGACCAGGAAAGAGGCGGCCAGCAGCAGAGTGGCGTTCTTTTCGAGCGTCTGGTGTTTATCGAGCATAGCCATGATCGAACTCCCCTACTCTGCCGGTTGTGCCGCGGGAATGGCGCCCGGAATCGGCGCTTCCTGGCGTTCCCGCCCGAGCAGCGTCATGTAGATGTTGTAGACCATCACGAAGGCGCCGAGCAGGAACAGCAGGCCACCGAACGTGCGCAGCACATAGTAGGGCTTCATTGCCGCAACCGTTTCCGCGAAGGAGTACACCAGGAAACCCTGATCGTCGTATTCGCGCCACATCAGGCCCTGCTGGATGCCGGCGACCCACATGACGGCGGCGTAGAGAACGATGCCCAGCGTCGCCAGCCAGAAGTGCCAGTTGACCATGCGCAGGGAGTACAGGCGCTCGCGGTTCCACAGCTTCGGAACCAGGTAGTAGATCGCCCCGAAGGAGATCATGCCGACCCAGCCGAGCGCGCCGGAATGCACGTGGCCGATGGTCCAGTCGGTGTAGTGGCTGAGACTGTTGACCGCCTTGATCGACATCACCGGCCCCTCGAAGGTGGACATGCCGTAGAAGGCCACCGACATCACCATCATGCGGATGATCGGGTCGGTGCGGATCTTGTCCCAGGCGCCCGAAAGCGTCATCAGGCCGTTGATCATGCCGCCCCAGCTGGGCATCCACAGCATGACGGAGAACACCATGCCGAGTGTCTGCGCCCAGTCCGGCAGCGCCGTGTAGTGCAGGTGGTGCGGACCGGCCCAGATGTAGAGGAAGATCAGCGACCAGAAATGGATGATCGACAGGCGGTAGGAATAAACCGGCCGGTTGGCCTGCTTCGGAATGAAATAGTACATCATTCCCAGGAAGCCCGCCGTCAGGAAGAAGCCGACGGCATTGTGTCCGTACCACCACTGGGTCAGCGCGTCCTGCACCCCGGCAAAGGCCGAATAGCTCTTGGCGCCGAGGAACGACACCGGCACGGCCATGTTGTTGACCACGTGCAGCATGGCGATGGTGACGATGAAGGACAGGTAGAACCAGTTGGCCACATAGATATGCGGCTCCTTGCGCTTCATGATGGTGCCGAGAAAAACCACCAGATAGGCGACCCAAACCACGGTCAGCCAAAGGTCGACATACCATTCTGGTTCGGCATATTCGCGCCCCTGGGTAATGCCGAGCAGGTAGCCGGTGGCCGCCATGACGATGAACAGCTGATAGCCCCAGAACACGAACCAGGCGAGATTGCCGCCGAAAAGCCGGGCCCGGCTGGTTCGCTGCACCACATACATCGACGTTGCCAGCAGCGCATTGCCGCCGAAGGCGAAGATCACTGCCGAGGTGTGTAGCGGCCGTAGGCGACCGAAATTGAGGTACGGCTCGATGTTCAGATCGGGAAACGCCAGCTGCGCGGCGACCACGACACCGACCAGGAAGCCAGCCACGCCCCAGAACAGGGTGGCTATGGCGCCGTATTTGACCACCTCGTCCATGTAGCCGGACGACTCGCCCTGGCTTGTCACCGCGGCCGGAGCGCTGAACGACATGCGCCGCAGGAGCACGACCGTGCAGCAGAGCAGGACGAAGAACAGAACCCACATGTGGGCATCGAACAGCTTGTCCTTGGCAAATGCCGCGCCCAGCAACGCCAGGAAGGCGCCGATGCCCACGACAACGGTTTCGAATGCAAATTTCATTTGTACCCCCAATCGGCAGCAAAATACGCCGATGAGACATCTGCCTGCATCAGCGCGCGCCGATCATTACTACGGATTCGTCCAAAGGCATTGATCTCGATCAAGGCGTCCGAAAGCCCCTTGAACACATTGTGCTGGACGATCCTGGAGGTTGCAACCTGACGTAGGTGCCCAGAAGGGTTGATCCGACGGCCGTGTTTCAAGAGGAGATGATGCAGGAAAGCCGGAACCTCGAATACCTCGTCACGGCCGCGGCCTATTTCGGCGATCCGCCGGACGATCCGCTGGAAGGCCTCGAGCGGGCGCATGGAATCCAGACCATGCTGTGCGACCTGCTGGAACAGATCGCCGATTCCATACCCGGCGATGTGGATCGTGGCCTGTGCGCCAAGCTGGCCAGCGAACTCGGCCCGGTGCTCAAGACCGTTCACCGTTTCGAAGAGAACGCACTGTTTCCGCTGGTCGAGACCGGTCGGGCCGACAAGGCGCAGATCGCCGCGACGGTCGAACGCCTGAAGCATGAGCACTTCGACGACGAATGTTTCGCCGAGGAGCTTGCCGAGGCTCTGCGCGATCTCAGCCGAACCGCAGAGCCGGAAAACCCGGACGCGCTCGGCTACATGCTGCGCGGTTTCTTCGAAGCGATGCGGCGCCATGTCGCGTTCGAACGCGAGCATCTGCGGCAATTGGTTCGCTGATGGAGGTCAGATGCTGGCGCGGGCTGCCAGCCGTTCCAGGTCCGGCACGGTCACGTGGCGGTTGTTTTCAACCTCGATCACCCCGGCCTTTCGCAACTTGGTAATCTGCCGGCTGACGGTTTCGATCGTCAGTCCGAGAAAATCGGCAATATCTGCTCGCGTCAGCGGAAGATCGAATGTGATCGCCTTTGCATCGTCGACCGTCGGATCGATATTGGTGGCGATCAGGTAAAGGAAGCTGGCGACCTTCTCCGCCGCCGTCTTGCGGCCGAGCGTCACCATCCAGCTGCGCGCCTCGTCCAGTTCGTCCAGGGTCTGCTGCAGCAGCTTGTCCTTGAGCTCGGGCGATTCCTTGATCATGTGGTCGATGACCGCGGTCGGGAAGCTGCAAAGCTGTACCTTTGTGGCCGCTTCCGCATTGATCTCGCTGGACGACCGGAACGGTCGGCCAAGAAAATCCGGGGCAAACTGCAGACCGACGATCTGCTGCCGGCCGTCGGCCAGGATCTTGGTCAGTTTCACCACGCCGGACAGGATGTTGGAATAGTTGCTGACCGCTTCGGCATCCGCAACCAGTTCGGTCCCCGGATTGACCTCGCGACGGTTCGAATGGGTGTTGAGATACTGCAGCTGTGAACCGGTCAGCGCTCCACAGACGCCGCGATGTCGGGCCTCGCAGGCCTGGCAAAGGACCGGCATGTTGGAATTGTGGATGTCTTTTCGATGTTCGTTCATCGTGTCCATCGGCGCTGGTTACCGGTCACCCTTAGCACAATCTGCATGAGCCGGGATGCGTCGCTTTGTCTCCGCGACTTTAGGATAACACCGGAGCATTCGGCCACTCCAGCGGCAATTGCAATGGGCTTGACCAGGATCAAGGTCCGTCTGTGCGCGACCGACTAAGGCTGCCGCAACAAAATGGCATACCGGAGCATCCCGTTGCACAACGCCCTTGTCGAAAAATACGCGCGACCGACGCCGCGTTACACCAGTTTTCCAACGGCGCCGCATTTTCACGACGGCGTCACCAGGGACGTCTACGGCGCCTGGCTCGGCAAACTTGCGCCGGGCGACACGCTGTCGCTTTATATCCACATTCCCTATTGCGACCGGCTGTGCTGGTTTTGCGGCTGCACCACCAAACAGACCAACCGCTACGAACCGGTGCAACGCTATCTGTCGGCGCTGGAACGGGAAATCACCGCGGTCGGCGAGCGGATCAACGGCGGCTGCTCGGTGACGGCGCTGCATCTCGGCGGCGGCTCGCCGACACTGCTCGAACCGGAGGACATCGTCTGGCTTGGCGACCTGCTCAAACGGCACTTTTCCTTTGCGCCAAAGGCCGAAATCAGCGTCGAGATGGACCCCAACGACCTCACCGAGGCCAAATATGACGCGCTGGCCGAAATCGGCGTTACCCGCGCCAGCCTCGGCGTCCAGGACTTCGATCAGGCGGTGCAAAGGGCGATTAACCGCGAACAGACATTCGAACAGACCCGTGAAGTGGTCGAAGCGATGCGCGCCCGTGGCGTGCACTCCGTCAATCTCGACATGCTCTACGGCCTGCCGCATCAGACGGTCGAGACGGTGGAACGGACGGCCGCGCAGGTTCTGTCCCTCGATCCGGACCGGGTCGCGCTGTTCGGCTACGCCCACGTGCCGTGGATGAAGAAGCACCAGACCATGATCGACGAGGCACAATTGCCCGACAACGGCCAGCGCTTCGACCAGGCCAGCCGCGCTGCCGATCTGTTCGCACGACACGGATACAGGCGGATCGGCATCGACCATTTCGCGCGGCCGGAGGACACACTTGCCAAGGCGGAACGAGCCGGCGCTCTGCACCGAAATTTCCAGGGCTACACCGACGATGCCGCCGACGCCCTGATTGGTCTGGGGGCTTCGGCGATCGGCCGGCTGCCGCAGGGCTATGTCCAGAACGCGGTCGCCACCGGCGACTACCAGCGGCGCGTCGAAACCGGTCTGGCGACGGTGCGCGGCCTGGAGCTGTCGCAGGACGATCAGATGCGCGGCTGGCTCATCGAACGGCTGATGTGCGATTTCGGATTTTCCGCACGGCAGATGATCGACAGGTTCGGCGAGCGGGCGCAGCCGGTTCTTCGCGAGGCCGACCAGATGATCGAGACCGACGAGGACGGATTTCTGTTCGAGGTTGCCGGCGAGTATCGGGTTTCCGAAACCGGAAAGCCCTTCGTGCGCACGATTGCCGCGCAGTTCGACCCCTATTTCGGCAAGGGCACCGCCCGGCACTCGGTATCGGTCTAAAAAAGAAGGGGCCCGCAGGCCCCTTCTCGACTGTTTTCTTCCAGGCGGTGATTACATGCCGCTGGTAATCTTGTCCGACGTCGCGCCGGCGTCCGGCTCTTTCGAGATCACCGGATCGGAACCGCCAGACAGCAGCGACTTCACCGTGCGCTGATAGTCGGCCTGGTCCAGAGTACCGTTCGAACCCTTGGTCAGCTTGTTGATCTCGCCCATCATGCGCTTCTGGTGCTTTTCGGTCTGGGCGCCGGTGGCATCGTTTTCGAGAACGATTTCGGCAGCTTCGTCCGGATGCTCGCGGGCATAGTCCCAACCCTGCATGGAAGCCTTGACGAAACGCTGCAGGATATCGACCTGCTTCGGATCGTCGAGAGCCGTTTCAAGCACGTAGATGCCGTCTTCGAGGGTCGCTACGCCCTGATCTTCATACTTGAAGGTGATGAGGTCTTCGGGAGCGATACCGGCATCGACGACCTGCCAGTACTCGTTGTACGTCATCGTCGAGATGCAGTCAGCCTGCTTCTGCAGCAGCGGGTCGACGTTGAAGCCCTGCTTCAGAACGGTCACGCCGTTGTCCGAACCGTCGGTCGGAATGCCGAGCTGGCTCATCCACGACAGGAACGGGTATTCGTTGCCGAAGAACCAGACGCCCAGCGTCCGGCCGCGGAAGTCTTCCGGAGACTTGATGCCGCTCTCCTTCAGGCAGGTCAGCATCATTCCGGAGCTCTTGAACGGCTGGGCGATGTTGACCAGCGGCAGGCCCTTTTCACGCGACGCCAGCGCAGCCGGCATCCATTCGATGATCACGTCGGCACCGCCACCGGCGATGACCTGCGGCGGAGCGATGTCCGGGCCGCCGGGCTTGATTTCGACGTCGAGATCGACGGCATCGTAGAAACCCTTGTCCTTGGCGACATAGTAGCCGGCGAACTGGGCCTGCGTGACCCACTTGAGCTGCAGCACGACTTCGTCCTTGGCGAGCGCCGTTCCGGAAGCCAGTCCCACGGCGAGGCCGACAGTCATAGCCAGTAGTTTTTTCATTGTATTCACTCCTCTGGTTGCGGCTCCGTCTTCATTGTCCTCTTCTGCGTCTATAGGACGGATGCCAGAAAGTCACGGCGCGTTCGAGCAAGGCCAGCAATCCGTAGGAAAGCGAGCCGGCAAGCGCCGCCACGAAGATTTCAGCCCAGACCATGTCGATATTCATGCGACCGACCTCGGTTGAAATGCGAAAGCCCATGCCGACGATGGGCGTGCCGAAAAACTCTGCGACGATGGCGCCGATCAGAGCCAGTGTCGAGTTGATCTTCAGGGCGTTGAAGATGAAGGGCATGGCCGCGGGCAGCCGCAGCTTGAACAATGTTTGCCAGTAATCCGATGCGTAGGTGCGCATCAGATCGCGCTCCATGGCTCCGCTGGCGGCAAGGCCCGCGACCGTATTGACCAGCATCGGGAAGAAGGTCATGACGACCACAACAGCGGCCTTCGACGGCCAGTCGAACCCGAACCACATGACCATGATGGGTGCTATGCCGACCACCGGCAATGCCGCGACCAGATTGCCGATCGGCAGCAGGCCCTTGCGCAGGAAGGGGATGCGGTCGACGATCACGGCGGCGATGAAGCCGGAGGCGCAGCCGATCGAATAGCCGGCCAGCACGGCCTTCATGAACGTCTGGTAGAAATCGTCCCAGAGGATGTCGACCGACGACGTGATCCGATCCCAGATCATCGACGGCGCCGGCAACAGCACGCTGGGAACGTTGAAGCCGCGCGTGATGCCTTCCCAAAGCACGATCAGGGTCACGCCGAAGATGATCGGAACCGCCAGATTGATCGACCTGGCGGCCACACGATTACCTGGCTGCAGCCGGGCCAGCCAGGTGTTGACCGCCCATGCGGCAATCCAGAAGGCGATGGCGGCGACGATAATCCCGGTATTCATTGCGCTGTCCCCATGCGCCGTTGAACGATGCGGGAGGCGATGTCCACCAGCATGACCAGCAGGGCGGCCAGAACCGCGGCTGAAATCAATGCCGACCAGATCTGGATGGTCTGACCGTAGTAGGAACCGGTCAGCAGCCGGGCGCCGAGCCCCGCCACCGCTCCTGTCGGCAATTCACCGACAATGGCCCCGACCAGGCTGATCGCAACGGCGACCTTCATCGACGTGAACAGGAACGGAATGGCCGAAGGCCAACGCAGTTTCCAGAACACCTGCGCCCGGCTCGCGTTGTAGGTCCGCATCAGATCGAGATGCATGGGATCCGGCGAACGCAATCCCTTGACCATGCCGACGGCCACCGGGAAGAACGACAGATAGGCTGAAATCAGCGCTTTCGGGAACAGACCCGATATTCCGATGGCGTTCAGCACCACGATGATCATCGGCGCGATGGCCAGGATTGGCACGGTCTGGCTTGTAATGATCCAGGGCATCAGGCTCTTGTCGAGCACCGTCGACTGCACGATCAGCACCGCGAGCAAAATGCCGAGCGCCGTGCCCATGATGAAGCCGAGCAGCGTCGAGGAAAGGGTAATCCAGCCATGGAAGACCAGACTGCGCTTCGAGGTGATCTTCTTCAGCGCGGTGGTTTTCCAGATCTCTTCGACCACCTGGTGCGGCGCCGGCAGAACCGGTCGCTCCTGAACCATGGTCTTGCGCAGCAGTTCGCCGGTCGACAATTGAGTATCGGCGCGGGCCGCCTGATCGCGCTCGAACGGGGCGTTGAGAACGACCGTGAAACCGTACCAGAGCACGACGATCACCGCGACGACCACCGTGACCGGCAGAAAGCGGTCTTTGAGGAAACTCGGCTTGTCGCGACGCTTGCTCACCCGCAATCCTCACTGTCGGGTGTCGAGTACGGGCGCTCGTTCGTCGTCCTAGTCATCGTAGGAATGCCCCAGTCTCAGACCTTCGCGCACCTGGTGTGCGATCTCCAGGAATTTGTTGGATTCGCGTATTTCCAGCGGCCGCTCCGTACCGAGGTCGCAATCGATGATCTCATGGATCCGACCCGGCCGCGGGCTCATCACCACGATGCGGGTCGACAGGAAAACCGCTTCCGGAATGGAGTGGGTGACGAACACCACGGTCTTCTGCGTCTGCGCCCAGAGTTTCAGGAGCTGCTCGTTCAGGTGATCGCGGACGATCTCGTCCAGCGCCCCGAACGGCTCGTCCATCAGCAGCATGTCTGGATCGAACGACAGGGCGCGGGCGATGGAGGCCCGCTGCTGCATGCCGCCCGACAGTTGCCACGGGAACTTCTTTTCGAAGCCGGTCAGATTCACCAGGTCCAGGTTCTTGGCGACCCGCTGGTCCCGCTCACTCCTGGTCATCCCCATGACTTCTAGCGGCAAGCCGACGTTGGCGCCGATCGTGCGCCACTGAAACAGTGCCGCCGCCTGGAAAACGTAGCCATAGGCCCGCGCCAGCCGCGCCTCGCTGGGCGAAACGCCGTTGACGGAGATCGATCCGCCGGTCGGCTGTTCGAGATCGGCGATGACCCGCAGCAGGGTCGTCTTGCCGCAGCCCGACGGGCCGATGAAGGAGACGAACTCGCCGCGGTTGATCTGCAGGTCGATATCCGACAGCGCGTGAACCGGACCGTCATTGGTCTGAAACGTCAGATCCAGCTTTTGTGCATCGATGACGACACTCATGCGAGACCCTCCGCAAAATCCCGACCCTTGTCCCCTGGGAGTGGAATTCGCGGCATGCAATCAGACCCCGCTGGCCGGAATGCCGGTACGCTGGACCTTGCGCGGCGCGGTGACTTCTTTCCATGTCGAAAGGGCCTTGTGCACCGCCTGGAACGGCTCGCGGGCGACGAACTCGCCATGGCCTTCCTTGGTCTTCACCTCGCCGTCCTCGATCGACACATGCCCTCGGCTGAGCGTGAAGCGAGGCAGGCCGACCACCTGCTTGCCCTCGAACACGTTGTAGTCGATGGCCGACTGCTGGCTTTGAGCGCTGATGGTCTTGCCCTTCTGCGGATCCCAGACGACGATATCCGCATCGGCGCCGACCAGAATGGCGCCCTTCTTCGGATAGATGTTGAGGATCTTGGCGATGTTGGTCGAAGTGACGGCGACGAATTCGTTCATGGTCAGCCGGCCGGTCTCGACACCAAAGGTCCACAGCATCGGCATGCGGTCTTCCAGGCCGCCCGTGCCGTTGGGGATCTTGGTGAAATCGCCGACGCCGTAGCGCTTCTGCTCGGTCGTGAAGGCACAGTGGTCGGTCGCCACCACCTGCAGCGAGCCGGCGGCGAGGCCGTGCCAGAGCGAATCCTGATGTTTCTTGTTGCGGAACGGCGGCGACATGACCCGTCGCGCTGCGTGGTCCCAATCCTGATGGGCGTATTCGCTGTCGTCGAGCGTCAGGTGCTGGATGAGCGGCTCACCGTAAACGCGGATGCCGTTCTGGCGGGCGCGGCGGATCGCTTCATGCGCCTGCTCGGACGAGGTGTGCACGACATAAAGCGGCACACCGGCCATGTCGGCGATCATGATCGCCCGGTTGGTCGCCTCGCCCTCGACCTTGGCCGGCCGCGAAAAGGCGTGCGCCTCGGGACCGTTGTTGCCTTCGGCGAGCAGCTTGGCCTGCAGCTGCGCCACCACGTCGCCGTTTTCGGCGTGGACCAGCGGCAGCGCGCCCAGCTCGGCGCAGCGCTGGAAGGACGAGAACATCTCGTCGTCGTCGACCATCAGCGCGCCCTTGTAGGCCATGAAATGCTTGAAGGTGTTGATGCCCTTCTCGCGCACCACGGTCTCCATTTCGTTGAAGACCTGTTCGCCCCACCAGGTGATTGCCATGTGGAAGGAATAGTCGCAATTCGCCCGGGTCGACTTGTTGTCCCACATCTGGATGGCTTCCAGCAGCGACTGGCCCGGCGACGGCAGCGCAAAGTCGACCACCATGGTGGTGCCGCCGGACAGCGCGGCCCGCGTCCCGCTCTCGAAATCGTCGGAGGAATACGTGCCCATGAAGGGCATTTCGAGGTGGGTGTGCGGGTCAATGCCGCCCGGCATGACGTAACAGCCCGAGGCATCCAGCACCTTGTCGCCGGAGAGGTCCGGCCCGATCTCGGTGATGACACCGTTCTCTATTCTGACGTCCGCATTGTACGTCAGGTCGGCGGTCACCACCGTACCGCCCTTAATTACCGTGCTAGCCATTTCTGCCTCCCAAATTTGCTTGCGCGTCGCCTATTCGACGATTTCCGCGGTCTCGACGACGGCGTGGAAAAGCACGTCGGCGCCCGCTCGCGCCCATTCCGGCGAGATATCCTCGTCCTCGTTATGGCTCAGACCGTCGACACAGGGGCACATGACCATGGCCGTCGGCGCCACGCGGTTGATCCAGCAGGCATCGTGACCGGCGCCGGACACGATGTTGCGGTTCGAATAGCCGAGCCGCTCCGCGGCGTTGCGCACCGCGGCCACGCAATTTTCGTCAAAGGTCACCGGGTCGAAATGGCCGGCGACCTCGACTTCGAATTCAAGGCCGAGATCAGCCGCTATCTTCGGCCCTTCCGCTTCCAGCCGTGCCTTCATGCCATCGAGCACTTCCTGGTCGGGCGAACGGAAATCGATCGTGAACACCACCTTGCCCGGAATAACGTTACGGGAATTCGGGTAGACGTCGCAATGGCCGATGGCGCCGACCGCCGCCGGCTGGTTTTCCATGGCAATCTGATGGACCAGCTCAGTGATGCGCGCCATGCCGAGGCCGGCATTGCGGCGCATCGGCATCGGCGTCGACCCGGTGTGGCTGTCCTTGCCGGTCAGTGTCACCTGCAGCCACCACAGGCCCTGGCCGTGAGTGACCACGCCGATATCCTTGTTTTCGGCTTCCAGGATCGGGCCCTGCTCGATATGCAGCTCGAAAAAGGCATGCATGTCGCGGGCGCCGACCTCTTCGTCGCCCTTCCAGCCGATGCGTTCCAGTTCGACGCCGAATTTCTTGCCCTCGGCATCTTCCCGGTCATAGGCCCAGTCAAGCTCGTGCATGCCGGCAAAAACGCCCGACGCGAGCATGGCAGGAGCGAAACGGGTCCCCTCTTCGTTGGTCCAGTTGGTGACGACGATGGGGTGCCGCGTCTTGACGTTCAGGTCGTTGAGCGTACGGATGATTTCCAGCCCACCCAGAACGCCGAGCACTCCGTCATACTTGCCGCCTGTCGGCTGGGTGTCGAGATGGCTGCCGACATAGACCGGCAGCGCGTCGGGATCGGTTCCTTCGCGCCGGAAGAACATGTTGCCCATCTTGTCGACGCCCATGGTCATGCCGGCGTCTTCGCACCACTTCTGGAACAGCGCACGGCCTTCGCCATCCTCGTCGGTCACGGTCTGGCGGTTGTTGCCGCCGCGCACGCCGGGGCCGATCTTGGCCATTTCCATCAGTGAGTCCCAGAGACGGTCACCGTCGATCCTCATGTTTCCTGTCAGTGGCATCGGTGTTCTCCCCGGTTCTTGGTCTTGTCAGTCGAGCGATTTGAGCACGCCGCTCAGCGTATCGACAAGGAAGTCGATATGTTCCTTTTCGATAATCAGCGGCGGTGACAGGGCAATGATATCGCCGGTTGTACGAATGAGCAGACCCTTGTTGTAGGCATCGAGGAAGGCCGAGAAGGCGCGCCGCGTCGGCTCGCCGGCGATCGGCTCGAGCTCGATGGCGCCGATCAGACCGATATTGCGCACATCGATGACGTGCGGCAGGTCCTTCATCGAATGCAGGGCTTCTTCCCAGTACGGCGCCAGCTCCGTGCCGCGGGTCAGCAGACCGTCTTCCTGATAGGTGTCGAGCGTCGCGAGCCCGGCCGCGGAGGCCATCGGATTGCCCGAATAGGTGTAACCGTGGAAGAACTCGATCAGGTGGTCCGGCCCGTTCATGAAGGCGTCGTGGATCTCCTTCTTCACGAACACGGCCCCCATCGGGATGACGCCGTTGGTCAGCCCCTTGGCCGTGGTGATGATGTCCGGCACGACGCCGAAATAGTCCGGTGCGAACGGTGTACCCAGGCGCCCGAATCCGGTGATCACCTCATCGAAAATCAGCAGAATGCCGTGGCGGTCACAGATCTCGCGCAGCCGCTGCAGGTATCCCTTGGGCGGCAGCAGCACGCCCGTCGATCCGGCAACCGGCTCGACGATAACGGCGGCGATGGTCGACGCGTCGTGCAACGCAACCAGACGCTCCAGCTCGTCGGCAAATTCGGCACCGTGTTCCGGAACGCCGCGAGTAAAGGCGTTGCGCGCGGGATCATGGGTGTGGCGGATATGGTCGACACCAGTCAGCAGCGTTCCGAACATCTTGCGGTTGGCGACGATGCCGCCCACCGAGATGCCGCCGAAATTGACCCCGTGATAGCCACGCTCGCGGCCAATCAACCGGAACCGGGCTCCCTCACCCTTAACGCGATGATAGGCGATCGCCGTCTTCAGCGCGGTCTCGACCGACTCCGATCCGGAGTTGGTGAACATGACGTGGTCGAGGCCGGGCGGTGAAATCGCCACCAGCCGCGAAGCCAGCTCGAAGGCTTTCGGGTGGCCCATCTGAAAGGCCGGCGCATAGTCGAGCTCGGCGGCCTGGTTCTGGATCGCCTCGACGATCTTCGGACGGTTGTGGCCGGCGTTCACGCACCAAAGGCCGGCCGTTCCGTCCAGGACCTGGCGGCCGTCGGCGGTCGTGTAGTGCATGCGGTCGGCACCCACGAACATGCGCGGATTTTTCTTGAACTGCCGGTTGGCCGTGAACGGCATCCAGAAGGCGTCGAGATTGTTTGTCTTGACCGGGACGTTCATGGCAGTCACCTCTCCCCACGGCGGGCGCGCAATTTCCTTCGGATCAGTCTCTGCGAATTAGCCCATTTGCAAATTCTTGACTGAATGGTCAAAATGTAGGCTAGAAGAGCAACCGAAGGCGGTCAAGAACAATATTCGAAGCGACGAGCGAAACCCGGGACTTGCACGCGAGGAATTTCCGTTGCATGGCTTATGACCCTGAAAAGCCGCCAGGCAAAGGCAAGAGACAAAACTGATCCATGGCAGTTTCCAACAACAAGCGGACACGCATTCAGGGCATCAATCGCGGTATCATTCTGGACGCGGCCCTCGAGGTCTTCTCCGCCTACGGATTCCGCGGCTCCACCATCGATCAGATCGCCGAAAAGGCCGGCATGTCGAAGCCGAACCTGTTGTACTATTTTCCACGCAAGGAAGACATTTACGTCACGGTTCTTGAGAAAACGCTGGAAGACTGGCTGGCGCCATTTCGCGATATCGACCCGCACGGCGATCCGGTCGAGGAACTGCGTAAATACGCCATCAGCAAAATGCGCATGTCGGAATCCGAGCCGGCGAGCTCACAGCTTTTCGCCAACGAGATCCTGCACGGCGCCCCGGCAATTCAGGAGTTCCTGAAGACCAATCTGAAGGACCTCGTCGACGACAAGGCGGCGGTCATCCGTCATTGGATCGAAGAGGGAAAACTCGCCCCGGTCGACCCTTATCATCTCATTTTCATGATCTGGGCAACCACCCAGCACTATGCCGATTTCGACGTTCAGATCCGCGCGATCCTGCCGGAGGCGTCGAGACGACCGGAATTTTTCAACCGCGCCGCCGATTCGGTTCTCGCCATCCTGCTCGACGGAATCAGGCCACGCTGAGCTGCCGACGGGGCTCAGGCCCGGTAATCGGCTGCGCGAAGCGTACCTCCCTGCGCCTGCATGGTTTTGGCACCGGGGACCACATCCGTATTCTGAGCCGCGATCGCAACCCAAACCCCGTCGCGCTTCTCGACGACGAAGACCATCACGGTCTGACGGTCGTCAAGCGACGCTCCGTTCTGGTCCAACTGGCCCGACAGGCGCCAGCGAACGTGGACAACGGCGACACCTTCGCCGGCATATTTCACCGCGATCCGACCGGCCTTGAGCGTCGACTCCCTGAAGAATGTGCTCAAGCCGTAATCATGGGCACGTTCGATATCGGCGCGGTTGTGCCACCACAGGCCGACCACATTCACAAAGTCCGCATCTTCGGCAAACAGCGCTGCGAGGGCGCCCGCATCACGGCGGTTCCAGGCATCGGCAAAGCCGTGCGCAATTTCCTCGGGGCCAATGGGCTGTTTCATGATCCACCTCCAGTCGGCATCTAATCGATTTACAAACTGATCTTCATTTTTTATCGATTTTTTATCGATTTTATCAAAAATATATACTAAATTCCCCCAACGCTCACACAGGGAGGAACAAACATGCGAAAGGCTACCCTATCCATTTGCTTTGCCGTGGCGCTTGCCGCCCAGGCGATGACGGCGGCCGCTGAGGAATTGCGTATCGGCACGGCCAGCCTCGGAGGCGCCTTTTATCCGGTTGGCCAGGGTATTTCGAACCTGGTCAACAAATATGCCGGCGGCGACATCACCATGGTCCCGGTGGTGACCGGCGGTTCGGTGCAAAACCCGCGCCTGGTCGGTACCGGCGAGGTCGACATCGCGATCACCAACAACAATCTGGCGGTTCTGGCCACTAAGGGCGTCGGGCCCTACAAGAGCGGTGCCATCAACGTCAAGGCCATCGCCGCCCTGCATCCCAGCGTCCTGCACATGATCGTGCTTGACGGGTCCGACATCAAGACGATCGAAGACATCAAGGGCAAGAGCGTCGCCGTCGGGCCCGCGGGCGGCGGCACGCTCGGTTTCCTCAATTTCCTGCTGCCGCTTCACGCCATGACGCTCGATGACTTTACGCCGAGCTTCCTGTCCTATGCCGACGGCTTCAGCCAGTTGTCCGACGGCAATGTCGATGCCGCCTTCGCCCTGTCCGGCTACCCGGCATCGGCGGTCATGCAGGCGGCGGCCGGCCAGAAACTGCGCTTCATCGAATTCGCCCCCGGCAAGCTGGACGAAGCGCTCGGCAAGAACGCTGCCTTCAAGGCCGTCGAGATCCCGGCGGATGTCTACAGCACGGATGCTCCGGGAACCGTCATCGGCGTCAACAACATGCTGATCGCTTTGACCGACATGGACGCTGACAAGGTCCATGCCATCACCGCCGCGGTATTCGATCACCTGGACGAGTTCAAGGCGGAAAATGCCAACGCCCGGCAGATCGATCCGGCCGATTCGAAGAATCTGGCGATCCCTCTGCACGAGGGCGCCGCGCGTTACTTCAACAAGTAGGCGCAACAATCGGGTGGAGGCCGCAACCGGCCTCCGCCGCACTGAAATGACTGCTCGCCCCGATGATTCGCCTGCAAAAATACCTGACCCTTGAGACGCTCACCGGCACATTGGCGCTGGGTCTCGGTCTCTATCACCTGCTGCTGGTTTCCGGCTTCATCTCCGTATCGACCATGGAGATGCGCCTGACGCATCTCATGCTCGCGTTCAGCCTTTTGTTTCTGACACGGCCGATGGCGAAGCGGTTCGCCGCCGGTGCTGCCGACCGAGTGGTCACCGCACTGCTGGTCATCGCGGTCGTTGCAGCGAGCGTCTGGCTGCTGTCGCGCTGGAAGGCCATCGCCTTCAGTGGCGGCCTGACCGAGCCCGGCGATTTCTACGCCGGCGCCGTCATCGTCGTTCTCGTCTTCGAGGCCGCACGCCGCGGCGTCGGGGCCATTCTCGCCGCGATCACCCTGATCTTCTTTCTCTACCCGTTCGTCAGCCCTTACCTGCCGGGCCTGCTCAACAGCCGCGGCTACAGCTTCGAGCGCATCGTCATCTTTCTGACGACCGACACGCAAGGGGTCTACGGCATCCCGATCGGTGTCGCCGCGACCTATATCATCATCTTCACCATTTTCGGCTCGCTGCTTTCGGCCTTCGGCGCCGGCGATTTCTTTTTCGAGATCTCGCGGCGACTGACCCGCGGCATGCGCGCTGCCGGCGCCAAGACCGCGGTGCTGTTTTCCACGCTGATCGGCATGATCTCCGGATCGGCCGCCGGTAACGTCGCCGTCACCGGCACATTGACCATCCCGATGATGAAGCGCGAGGGCTACGCGCCGCACCAGGCCGGTGCCATCGAGGCGGTCGTCTCGACCGGCGGCCAGATGATGCCGCCCGTCATGGGCGCGGCCGCCTTCCTCATGGCCGAAATCGTCGGCGTGCCCTATGTCCGCATCATGGGCGTCGGCCTGTTGCCGGCGTTGCTGTTTTTCGGCTCCATCTTCTTCATCGTCCACCTGCAGGCGGTCAAAAGCGGCATCGCCCCGGCTGCCCCGACAAGCGACGATGAGCGATCCACGCTTGAGGTCGTCGTGGACGGATCCCGATTCATCGCGACTTTTGCCCTGCTGCTCGGACTGATGCTGTGGGGCTACTCGCCGTTCAAGGCCTCGTTCTGGGCAATTGTCCTTCTGGTCACCAGCGAATTGCTGTGGACCCGAGACTTCAACCTGGCTTTTATCAGGCGTCAGGCCGGCGGAATTGCCAACGGAGCCCGCAACGTTGCGCCTATTACAGCCGCCTGCGCCGCGGCTGGCATCATTTCCGGCACGCTAGCCATCAGCGGGCTGGGGCCGAAGATCGCCATCCTGATCGAGCTCGCCTCCGGCGGAACCCTGTGGCTCGCCCTGCTCCTGACCATGGTCGCCGCCATCATCCTGGGCATGGGGCTACCGACGACCGCCGCCTATCTGATCCTGGCAACCGTTGTGGCGCCGGCTCTGGTCAAGCTTGGCATGCCGATGCTGACGGCACATTTCTTCGTCTTCTACTATGGCTGCATCTCGACCATCACGCCGCCGGTGGCGCTGGCCGCCTACGTCGCTGCCGGCATTGCTGGCTCGGACATCAACAAGGTCGGATGGACGGCGGCAAGCTATGGCCTGACCAGCTACCTGCTGCCCTTCGCCTTCTGCTTTGGCCCGGGGCTTTTGCTGCAGGGATCGGGCGTGGAAAACACCGAAGCGATCGTCACCGCAACCATCGGCACCTTCGCGATTGCCGTGGCCATCGTCGGCTGCCTCAACCGGCCGCTTCCCTGGCCGCATCGGGCGGCAGCCCTGCTCGGCGGCGCGCTGCTGCTCTTCCAGGGATGGCTGACCGGACTGGCCGGTGCCATCGTTCTGATCGCACTGTTCGCTCTCGATCGGCTGCGCCAGCCGACTTCATTGCAAACGTCAAAGGAATAGAAATGGCAAAGAGTTTTCGGCGAGTGGTCACGGGTCATGATGAAAACGGCGTGGCCGTCGTCGTTTCCGACGAAACGGCGACACAGATCCTGCAGCGTGAAAGCCGTCCAGGCGTAACGCTGACCAATTTCTGGATCTCTGACGACACGCCGGCCGAATATGACGGTCCGGAGGAAACCTGCACGGGCGATTTCATCCTGCATCCGCCACGCAACGGATCGGTCTTCCGCTGCGTCGAGTTCGAGCCGGAGGACCCGGAGGTGCTCGCCAAACTCGATGGCAAGGCCGCCTTCGCCGAGATGGGAGCCGCTGCCAACATCGTCGAAGGTGCCCGCCATCCCTTCATGCACCGCACCGACTCCGTCGACTACGCCGTCATCCTCAAGGGCGAGATCTTCATGCTGATGGACGACACCGAAGTGCTGCTGAAGGCCGGCGACGTGGCCGTGCAGCGCGGCACCAATCACGCCTGGTCGAACCGCGGCACCGAGTCCTGCATCATCGCCTTTATCCTGATCGACGGCGTGACCCGGCGCAATGCGGCCGAGGAAGACGCCCGCGGCATCCCGCGCCGGTAGCGCTACCGATCCGGCCCGAACGCCACGATCAGCAGTCCGAGAACGGTGACGATGGCGCCGCCGACCACCACCGGGCTGGCCCAGCCATGGCCGAGAAGTCCCTCATAAATGATGACGAAGACCGGGATCAGGTAGCCGTAGGTCAGCACCTTTGACGCCGGCAGGCGCAACGACGCGAACTGCACCAGAAAGAAGGTACCGGCGGACGTGAATACCGCCAGATAGCCGATTGCGATCCAGACGATCGCCGGCATCGCGGCCCAGTCCGTCTCGATCACCTCGCCGGCGCCATAAAGTGCGATGGCAAGGAACGTCGCGACTGTGGTCCAGTAGGTCGTCAGGATAACCGGTTCGCCCCAGCTCAGTTTCTTCACCAGCGGTGCGTAAGCGGCATGGCAGACGCAGCCGAAAAAGAAGATCGTTTCGCCGATGCCGATATCGAAGGCGAGAATCGCCTGGACGTCACCGCGAAAAATCACCCAGACGGACCCGCAACCGGCGACGATCAGGCTGACGATGACGATGGGCCGGGTCGTCTGCCGCAGGAAAAGATACCCGAAACCGGCGCTCATCATCGGGATCAGGGTAAACACGGCTCCTGTCGATACGGGGCTGGTGTATTTCAGCGCGATGAACATGGAGACGAAGTAGACCGCCATCAACAGCCCGAGCACACCGAAGCGCCAGGGCGCCACATGCGGAAACGGCAGACGCCGGAAAAAAACCAGAGCAACCGACGCCATGACAAGCGACGCGAAAAAGAACCGCATCGCGTTGAGCGCTGCCGAACCGATATGGGGCACGGCCATGGAACCGAGCGAAAAAGATCCGGAGATCAGCGCCGCGAACAGGATCATCGACAGGTGGCCGATGAGCTTTTCACGGCCGCTTGCCAGTTCGTTGACGGCGAATTTGGTTCCAGCTGACGTTGTCATGCGCGCGCTCTAACACGCAAAAATGTAACAGACCATGGCCCCAATACAGGGCCATGGTCTGATGTCGATGCCGAAGCAGTGGTGCGGGCTATTCCGCGGCCTCCTTCACGGCGTTCGGATTGTTGGGATGCGTCGTCCAGTTGGCGTAGTCCGGATCGATCGGCTCCTTGGTGCGCGGATCGACGCCGCTGATCGCTTCCATGGTGATGCAGTCCTCGACCGGACACACATTGACGCATAGATTGCAGCCAACGCACTCCTCGTCGATGACCTCGAACATGCGCTCGCCGTCAACCATGTTGGTGATCGCCTGGTGCGAGGTATCCTCGCAGACGATGTGGCAGCGTCCGCATTTGATGCAGGCATCCTGGTCGATGCGCGCCTTGGTGACGTAGTTCAGGTTCAGGTGCTGCCAGTCCGACATGTTGGGCACGGCGCTGCCCTGAAAATCGGCGATCGAACCATAACCTTTTTCGTCCATCCAGTCGGACAGCCCCTCGGCCATTTCGGTAACGATCTTGAAACCGTAGGTCATCGCCGCCGTGCACACCTGAACGGTGCCGCAGCCGAGCGCAATGAATTCAGCCGCATCGCGCCAGGTGGTGATGCCGCCGATGCCGGAGATCGGCAGCCCGCGGGTTTCCTGATCGCGGGCGATCTCGGCCACCATGTTGAGCGCGATCGGCTTGACCGCCGGTCCGCAATAGCCGCCATGCGAGCCTCTGCCGTCGATGGTCGGAACCGGCGCCATGTTGTCGAGGTCGAGCGACACGATCGAGTTGATCGTGTTGATCAGCGACACAGCGTCGGCGCCGCCTTCCTTGGCGGCCCGGGCCGGGTAGCGAACGTCGGTGATATTGGGCGTCAGCTTGACGATCACCGGCAGCTTGGTGTGCTGCTTGCACCAGCGGGCGACCATCTCGATATATTCCGGCACCTGGCCCACGGCCGAGCCCATGCCGCGCTCGCTCATGCCGTGCGGACAGCCGAAATTGAGTTCCACCCCGTCGGCGCCGGTCTCGTCGACCCGCTTGAGGATTTCCATCCAGGCGTGTTCTTCGCACGGCACCATCAGCGACACGATCATCGCCCGGTCGGGCCAGTTCTTCTTGACCTGGGTGATCTCCTTGAGATTGATCTCCAGGTCGCGGTCGGTGATCAGCTCGATATTGTTGAGCCCGATCAGCCGGCGGTCTGGCCCGTGGATCGCGCCGTAGCGCGGGCCGTTGACGTTGACGACCGGCGGCCCCGCCTCGCCCAGGGTCTTCCAGACGACACCGCCCCAGCCGGCCTCGAAGGCGCGCTCCACATTGTACGCCTTGTCGGTCGGCGGCGCCGATGCCAGCCAGAACGGGTTGGGTGACTTGATACCGAGGAAATTGGTCGAAAGATCTGCCATCATGTCCTCCTCAATTAGGCCGAAAGCGCGGCGTGAATGGATTCTGCGGCGACCTTGCCGTCCTCCACGGAGACCACCGTCAGGTCCTCGCCGCTGCGCACGCAATCGCCGCCGGCCCATACATTGCCAAGGTTGGTCTTGCCCTCAGCGTCGGTCTTGATGCGGCCGCCGTCAAGCTCGAGGCCACTGCCCTCAAGCGGGCCGCCGTCGAATTTCTGGCCGATCGCCTTGAAAACCTGGTCGGCAGCGAGTGTCACTGTTTCGCCGGTTCCACTCAGGGACCCGTTGCTTTGATGGGTGTATTCAAGCTCGATACCGGCGATCGAGCCGTCGTCGCGTCGCACCAGCGCCTTGGGTTGCAGCCAGTGGCGGATGGAGACCCCCTGAGTTTGCGCCAGTTCCTGCTCGTAGCCGCTGGCGTTCATCGCCTCCTGGCCGCGGCGATAGGCAATCGTCACCTCTTCCGCGCCCAGCAGTTTTGCCTGGGTGGCGACGTCGATCGCCGTCATACCGCCGCCGATGACGACTACGTGGCGGCCGACCGCCATGGTCGACAGATCCGACGCCTGGCGCAGTTCGGCGATGTAGTCCACCGCATCATCGCAGCCCCTTGCGTCCTCGCCGTCCAGGCCAAGCGCGTTGACGTTGCCCAGCCCGATGC
Organism: Rhizobiaceae bacterium; assembly: GCA_963921345.3. Taxonomy (GTDB): domain Bacteria; phylum Pseudomonadota; class Alphaproteobacteria; order Rhizobiales; family Rhizobiaceae; genus Hoeflea_A. The sequence continues at coordinate 229,230 of CAWUFE020000002.1, forward strand.
CGAGGAACACCGCATCGAAATCTTCTGCAAGGCGGCTTACGGTGACGTCACTGCCCAGCCGTTTGCCGTTCTGGATCGTGATGCCGCCGATATCGAGGATGAACTGCAGCTCTTTCTGGGCGAAATCGTCGACCGACTTGTAGGCCGCGATGCCGTACTCGCTCAGCCCACCGCCTTTCTCGCGCGCTTCGAAAACCGTCACGTCGTGGCCGTGCATGGCCAGCCGGTGGGCGCAGGAAAGACCTGCCGGCCCCGCCCCCACGACGGCAATGTGCTTGCCGGTCGACGCTGCCCGCTTGAAGGGATGGTCCGTGGTTTCGGTCATCAGCGTATCGGTGGCGTAGCGCTGCAACTGGCCGATCTTGACCGGTTTGCCTTCCGCCGCCTCGCGAACACAGGCCTCTTCGCACAGCGTCTCGGTAGGACAGACGCGGGCGCACATGCCACCCAGGATGTTCTGTTCGAAGATGGTCTTGGCCGAACCCTTGGGATTGTCGGCCGCGATCTGACGAATGAACATCGGTACGTCGATGCTCGTCGGGCAAGCCGTCATGCAGGGAGCGTCGTAGCAGAAATAGCAGCGCTCGGCCTCCACCAGGGCCTCATGGCGGTTGAGCGGCGGATGCAGGTCGGCGAAGTTCTCTTCATATTCCGAAGCATCCAGCCGGCCGGCCCGGATATCTTGCGTTTCCTGGGACGCCATACACTCCTCCTTGGTTGTCCGCGACGCGCTCTTGCGGCGTTTCGACGCGGATCCGTTCCCGAAATAGACCAACAGAATGACCTGATTTTCTCACAAGGTCAAATTTTTTATCATATGGTCAATTTTAGCGTTGGCGAACGGTAACTTACGGGCTGCGCGGCCGCACGACGCGACGAAATCACCGCTCCGGAAGAATGCGAATCGACAAAAAAGAGGCGTTATTCGAACACGATGCTCGGCGCGGCGGTCTCCCGCGCCTGCGTTTCGGAACCGATCGCGCTCCAGGCTTCGGCGGCAATCGCCTTGAAAATCGCTGCATGCGGACCGTCCGACTGCGAGGCCACAACCGGCGTGCCGGCGTCCGAATGCTCTCGAATATCCATGTGCAGCGGTACTTCGCCCAGAAACGGCACGCCGATTCGCGCCGCTTCGTCGCGCGCTCCGCCATGGCCGAAAATGTCCGACCGCTCGCCGCAGGACGGGCACAGGAAATAGCTCATGTTCTCGATCAGGCCGAGAATCGGCACGTCGACCTTCTTGAACATGTTGATGCCCTTGCGGGCGTCGATCAGCGCCAGATCCTGCGGCGTCGACACGATCACCGCCCCGGCCAGCGGCACGCGCTGGGCCAGCGTCAACTGCGCATCGCCGGTGCCCGGCGGCATGTCGACAACGATGACGTCGAGCTGTCCCCAGTCGACTTCTCGCAGCATCTGGGTCAGCGCCGAGACAACCATCGGCCCGCGCCAGATCATCGGCGTGTCCTCTTCGACCAGGAAACCCATGGACATGACCTTGAGCCCGTAAGCCTCCATCGGCTTCAGCAGCCGGCCGTCCGCCTGTTGCGGCTTGCCCTTGATCTTCAGCAGCCGCGGCATCGACGGCCCGTAGATGTCGGCATCGAGAATGCCGACCGAAAGCCCGATCGCCTGCAGCCCGAGCGCCAGATTGACGGCGGTCGTCGATTTGCCGACGCCGCCCTTGCCCGATGCAACGGCGATGATCGAACCGACGCCCGGAACGCCGGGCTTCTGGCCCTGTGGCTGCGACGACGCCTGCCTCTGCGGTGCCGGCTCCGGAGGGCGCCCGGCTTCGCCGGGCTTTTTCTCCGCCGTCAGCGCGACCATGGCGCCCTTGACGCCGTCGATCGCCGTCACCGCCTGTTCGGCGTCAACCCGCAGCGACTCGAGCTGCTCGGCAAGATCTGCCGGAACCGTGATGGAAAAGAACACCTTTCCGTCGGCAATAAAGACGTCCGAAACCAACCCGTTGCCGACCACATCGCCGCCGATCGCTTCGTGCCGAACCTGTTTGAGGCTTTCGAGCACCTGCTCCTTGGTAACATTCGGCATTTCACAATTTCCCTGATCGATGGTCCTGCGGCCGAGATAATGCAATCGGCGCCCTCAGACAATGGAAGAGCCGCGTTCCGGCTGACAACATTTGGCCGCGCTGTTGGGGTCTGTTGATTTATGGGCTACAGACCATTGGCTTTTGCAATGGATTTTTCTATAGCTCACCGCAAATCGGACGAATACAAGGATATGAGCGTGTCAGCCACATTTGACAAAGTTGCCGACATCATCGCCGAAACCAGCGAAATCGATCGCGACACGATCACGCCGGACAGCCACACGATCGACGATCTGGGCATCGACAGCCTGGATTTTCTCGACATCGTTTTCGCTATCGACAAGGAATTCGGCATCAAGATTCCGCTCGAGCAGTGGACCCAGGAAGTCAATGACGGCAAGGTTGCCACCGAAGAGTACTTCGTCCTGAAGAATCTCTGCGCCAAGATCGACGACCTGAGAACCGCCAAAGCCGAATAAGCACCAGCCTAGCCGCGGCACGGCGGACGAGCGGCCCATGCTCCTAGAATATTTCCAGATGATCGACCGGGTCCTCGATGTCGACCTTCAGGCCGGACGCCTCAACGCCCGATCGACGACGCCGACCAAAAGCCCGGTCTTCGAAGGCCACTTTCCCGGCCTGCCGCTGGTTCCGGGCGTCCTGCTGGTCGAGACCATGGCTCAGGCCAGCGGATTTCTGCTGCTGGCGATGAACGACTTTGCCGCCATGCCATTCCTGATGTCGGTCGACGGCGCCAAATTGCGAACCTTCGTTGAGCCGGACACCGGTCTCGATATCGAAGCGGTACTGGAGCATGACGGTTCCGGATTTGCCGTCACCAAGGCACGCATTGCGAGCGGCGGCAAAAAGATTTGCGACGCGCAGCTCAAACTGCGTACAGTCGCCTTCGGCGCAAGCGCCGAGTTCGATGCCTCGCACCTGCGGGACATCGTGCAAACCCGGGCCCGGGAAGTGGGGCTGATGGACGCTTTGTCCGCCAAAGGCTGAACGCGAAGAGAGTGGCCATGAGCAAAAGCCCCAATGACGTTGTGATCACCGGCATCGGTATCGTCAGTTGCCACGGCGTCGGCCGGGATGTGCACCTGGACATCCTCAACGCCCCCGAGGCACCGGCACCCATCATCGATCGCGAGCGCTTCGCCCCCTACCCCCTGCATCCGATGCCGGAGATCGACTGGTCCGAACAGATTCCGCGCCGCGGCGATCAGCGCCAGATGGAGAACTGGCAGCGGCTTGGCGTCTTCACCGCCGGCCTGGCGCTGCAGGACGCCGGTCTCAAGGACGACCCGGAAGCCTGCGGCAGCATGGACATGATCGTTGCGGCCGGTGGCGGCGAACGCGACATCGACGTCGACACGCTGATCGTCAACGAGGCGGCCAACCGCAACGACCGGGACATCCTGCTTAACGAAAAGCTGACCACCGAGCTGCGCCCCACTCTGTTTTTGGCACAGCTGTCCAACCTGCTCGCCGGCAACATTTCAATCGTCCACAAGGTCACCGGCTCGTCCAAGACGTTCATGGGCGAGGAAGGCGCCGGCGTTTCCGCCGTCGCCACGGCTTTCGAGCGCATCCGCGCCGGCCAGTCGACCCACGCCTTGGTTGGCGGCGCCTTCAACGCCGAGCGTCCCGACATGCATCTGCTGTTTGAGGGCGTGCAGTCGCTCGCCAAGGACGAATGGCAGCCGCTTTGGTCGCGCTCCCAATCCGGCGGCATCGTCACCGGGTCCGCGGCGACGTTCCTCGTGCTGGAATCGCGCAATCACGCGCAGGCGCGCGGCGCGACGATCTATGCCAGCATCGCCGCCGTCGAGGGGGATCGCGGATCGAGGCAGGACCGGAAGCTGGAAGCGCGGCTGGAAGGCCTTGCCGATCGAGCCGGGGTAACGGATGCCGAGGACATTCTGGTCATGTCCGGCGCCAGCGGCGAGCAGGAGCTCTCGCAGCGCGAGCTTGCTTTCCTGCGCGCGACGTGGCCGCAAGCCCGCTATCGGGGCTACGCCGGCACGACCGGCCACGCACTCGAAGCGCAATTTCCGCTGGGCATCGGCCTTGCCGCCCTGGCCTTGAAGAGCGGAGCCAAGGTTCCCAGTTTTGACCGGGAAAACGAAGCGGCCATGCAGGGCGCGGCCTCACGGGCCGTGGTGACCTCGGTCGGCTTCGTTTACGCAGAAGGGATGGCGGTCCTGGACGCCGAGCAATAACCCTGGACGGGAGAAACCCATGAACAACGGTGCCTATTCGGATCATCTCGGTCGCCCGCTCGTCGCCGTCACCGGCATGGGCATCGTCACGTCGCTCGGCCGCGGCAAGCAGGACAACTGGGCGGCGCTGACCAGTGGGACATCGGGCATCCACGCCGTCAGCCGGTTTCCCACCGACGGTCTGTGGACCCGCATCTGCGGCACCGTCGATTTCATGGACGTCAGGCCGGTTGCCAGCGAACTCTCGTTTGCATTGGCCGAGGCGGCCACCAGCGAGGCCGTCGCCGAGGCGGGCCTAGACGGCGATTTCAACGGCCCTCTGTTCATCGCCGCCCCACCCGTCGAGCCGGAATGGGTCGATCGCTTCGCCCTTGCCGACGAGATCGGCAAGAAAGACGATCATGAAAACGCCTATGACGGCTTTCTGAAGATCATGCGGGACAATCCGCACCCGGCGTTCACACGCCTCTCTCTGTTCGGCTCGGTCTCCGAGCGCATCGCCGATGCCTTCGGCACCCGCGGGCTTCCCGTAACCCTGTCGACCGCCTGCGCCTCCGGTGCGACCGCCATACAACTTGGCGTCGACGCCATTCGCCAGGGGCGCACGGACCGCGCTCTGACCGTCGCCACCGATGGTTCGGTCAGCGCCGAGGCGTTGATCCGCTTTTCGCTGCTTTCAGCGCTGTCGACCCAGAACGACCCGCCGCACAAGGCATCGAAACCCTTCACCAAGGACCGCGACGGCTTTGTCATCGCCGAGGGCGGCGCCGCACTGGTGCTGGAATCGCTGGAAGCAGCTACCGCCCGCGGGGCACCCATTCTCGGAATCCTCAAGGGATACGGCGAAAAGGCCGACCACTTCCACCGCACCCGCTCGTCGCCCGACGGCGGGCCGGCCATTGCCACTGTTCAGGCCGCACTGAGCGATGCCGGCCTCGACCAAACCGGCATCGACTACATCAACGCGCACGGCACCTCGACCCCGGAAAACGACAAGATGGAGCATCTGTCGCTGTCGACCGTGTTCGGCGATAACCTGCCCGGCATTCCCGTGTCGTCCAACAAGTCGATGATCGGCCATACGCTGACCGCAGCGGGCGCCGTCGAAGCCATCTTTTCGCTGCTGACCATCGCCACCGGCACGCTGCCGCCGACGATCAACTACGAAAATCCGGACCCGGCGATCGAGCTCGACGTGGTGCCCAACGTCAAGCGCGACCAGCCCGTCACCTCGGTGCTTTCCAACTCCTTCGGCTTCGGCGGACAGAACGCCTGTCTTGTCATGACGGCCGAACCGGCCTAAAGCCCTGCTGCTCAGGAAAAATTGACAGCACGGAACGGACGCCCATGCGCGCATTGCAATTGATCGAGGATCGCAAGCTCGAACTCACCGAGGTCGAGCCGCCAACGGCACCCGTACCCGGCGAGGTCACGCTGCGCATCAGAGCGGTCGCCCTCAATCACATCGACGTCTGGGGCTGGCGCGGCATGGCATTCGCCAAGCGCAAGCTGCCGTTGACGATCGGCGCTGAAGCCTCGGGCGAAGTCGAGACTATCGGCCCCGGCGTTTCGAGTGTCCTGCCCGGCCAGCTCGTATCGATCTACGGCGCCCGTACCTGCGGGCTCTGCCGGCTCTGCCGAGAACGGCGCGACAATCTTTGCGAAAACGTCTCCGGCGTGCATGGTTTCCATCTCGACGGCTTCGCCCAGGAGAAGATCAACATTCCCGCGCGGCAACTCGTGCCCGCCCCGCCCGGCGTCGACGCCGTCGCCGCTGCACTTGCCCCGGTGACCTTCGGAACGGTCGAGCACATGCTGTTCGACAACGCCAAACTGGAGCCGGGTGAGACCATTCTCGTTCATGCCGGCGGCTCGGGCATCGGCTCGGCAGCCATCCAGCTCGCCAAAAAGACCGGCTGCACCGTCATCACCACCGTCGGATCCGACGACAAGATCGAACCCGCGAAAGCGCTCGGCGCCGACCACGTCATCAACTACCGCACCGACCGCTTCGAGGGCGTCGTGCGCAAGCTGACGAAGAAAAAGGGCGTCGACGTCGTCTTCGAGCATGTCGGCGCCGACACCTGGGCCGGCTCAATGCTGTCCATGAAGCGCGGCGGACGTCTGGTGACCTGCGGTTCGACCTCAGGCGTTTCCACCTCGATGAACCTGATGCAGCTGTTCCAGCAGCAGCTGCGCATGATCGGCTCTTTCGGCTGCCGCATGGAGAACATGGCCGACGCCATGCAGAAAATGGCCCGCGGCATCGTTCATCCGGTCATCGACACAGAGGTCGGCTTCGACGATATCGATCGTGCTCTGGAGCGCATGGAGGGCCGCCAGGTGTTCGGGAAAATCGTACTCAAACTGGACTAACCTGCTGTGAATCTCGCTGTGACCCGGTTCGTGCTGGCGCTGCGCCGCGCCAAGAACTGGCTCGTTGCCCAACTGCTGTTCGCGATCCTGGCGCTGTTGAAGCTGCTGCCGGCCCGCGGCGCCATGCGCTTCACCGAGCGGTCCGCCCGGTTGATCGGCCCCCTCACCGGGCGCCACAAGCTGGCGCTCTACAATCTGAAGCGGGCTTTTCCGGAAAAATCCGACCGTGAGCGGGAAGCCATCGCCCGCGACATGTGGGGCAACATGGCGCGGCTGATGGCCGAATACATTTTTGTCGATGAGCTCGTCGACCACGACCTGGCCGAAGGCGACGGCGGTTACCTTGTCGTCGACGGCGTCGAGCGGTTCATGGAGCTGCGCAACAATCCCCGTCCCTTCATCGTCTTCACCGCCCACACCGGCAATTTCGAGCTGCTGCCGATCATCGCCGCCAAATACGGCCTCGATGTCACCGCCCTCTTTCGTCCGCCGAACAATCCCTACATCGCCGAGCGGCTGCTGTCGGCGAGACGCACCCATATGGGCCACATCGTGCCGTCACAGGCCGGTGCCGCCTGGAACCTCGCCGGGAGGCTGGAAGCCGGCAAAGGCGTCGGCCTGCTGGTCGACCAGAAATTCGGTAAGGGCGAAAAGACCCGGTTTTTCGGCCATGACGTGCGCACCAACCCGCTGCTGGCCAAGCTGGTGCGGCATTTCGATTGCGAGGTTTTTCCAGCTCGCTCAATTCGCCTTCCGGACGGGCGCTTCCGCCTGGAAATCGAGCCTGCGGTCGAGTTGCCGCACAAACCCGACGGTGCGCTGGACGTGACGGCAACCGCGCAACTGCTCAACGACAAGGTCGAAAGCTGGGTCCGCGAATATCCGGGCCAGTGGCAGTGGTTCCACGACCGCTGGAATATCAAGCACTCGCTTTAACGGCTTGCCGCAACCGGACATCGACGCTAGCTTTTCCCTTCCGATCAAAGACAGCTGGGGGAATTGTGATGCGTGGAACTCTGACTACTCTGCTGGCCGGCGCCCTGAGCCTCGGCATACTCGCCGGCCAGGCTGCAGCGGCCGACTGGAAGTTCAACAACGGGCTTCCGGAAACCCGCAACGAAGCCAAGCAATTGAACACTTTCGCCGAAGACGTCTCTGAACTCAGCGACGGCAGCCTCAACATCAAGGTCTTTCACGGCGGCTCCTTGAACCTCAAGGACAAAGACGTTGTCCGCTGGCTGCCGGGCGGCGCCGTGCAGATGGGACTCGTCTGGGCCAACTATCTCGGCCGCGACGCGCCGGCACTGAGCGCGGTTCTGGTTCAGGGCTCCGTCGGCAGTTCCGACGAGCTTCTCCAGGTGCTGCCGACGATCCAGGAGATCTACCAGCAGGAGCTCGATGACTGGGGCATCGTGACCACCGGCTTCATGGCCCTGCCGCTGCTCAAGGCCTCGATCTTCTGCCGCGACGAACCGGTGCGAACGCTCGACGATCTGAAGAAAAAGAAACTGCGGGTGTGGAGCAAGGATCAGGTCGAGACCTTCACCAAGCTCGGCGTTCCGGCACAGATCGTCGGCCAGAACGACCTCTATGTCGCCTTGCAGACGGGCGTCGTCGACTGCGCCGTCTATCCGGCGCTGTTCGCCCACACGATCTCGCTGCAGGAAGTGGCGAAATACGCGTCCTATCTCTACCCGATCGCCAGCGTGCCTTACGTTCTGGGAGCCGACAAGGAAGCCTGGGACAGCCTCAGCGATGCTGAAAAAGAGGCCGTGACGACGGCAGCCGCCCGGGTGTGGGAGCGCACCAACGAATACACCAAGGCGGAGGAAAACGAACAGGCCGCGCGCGCCAAACTGGCCGAACAGGGTGTCGAGTTCCTCGATGCGTTCTCCGGCGAAGACCGGGCGGCATTCCTCGATGCCGCGTCGGCGACCTGGAAGGAAATGGCTGAAGAGGCGGGCGGCAACGCGCCTGAGTATCGCGAGCGGATCCTCGCCGTTCTCGGACGCTGACATTGGACCAACGCGAGCGCCGCGACGACCGGCTGGCGGCCGCGGCGCGACACATTGAGAGATGGCTGAGGCCCGTATTCACGGGCCTTGCCGTCCTGGCAGCCCTTGCCGGCAGTTCGATCGTCGTGTTGATCGGCATCAGCGTGACCCTGCGCCACGTCGCCAACGCACCGCTTCACATCACCGAGGAACTGGTCGGACTGCTGATGACGGCGGCCTTCTTCCTCGCCCTGCCCTTAGTGACGATGCGGGCGGAGCATGTGCGCGTGTCCATCGTCGTCGCCAACCTGTCGGCGAGCGGACGCCGCTGGATGGGGCTGGCGGCAGGTCTTTTCGGCGTCGTCTTCTGCCTGTGGTTTTTCTGGCTGTGCCTGCCCTGGTTCGAATTCGCCTTCGGACGCAACCTCAAGACCGAGGTTGCCCGCCTGCTGCTCTATCCGTGGATGGTCCTGGTTCCGCTTTCGATGCTCCTGACGGCACTTGCGTTCGCAATCCGTGCGCTGGCTGGTCGACCGCTCGACCGCGCCGGCAGCTGATGGGAGTCCGTTGATGACGGCGTTCTGGGGAATACTGCTCGGCGGGCTGGCCGCGTTTGCCGGTTCAGGACTGGCGCTTGGCGCAGCGCTCGGGCTCACTGGCCTGCTGATCCTCCAGTTCGCTGCCGGCGGATCGACCTTCGTGGCAGTCGACGCGGTCTGGAACGTCTTCAATTCCTTTACCCTGAGCGCCATTCCGCTGTTCATCATCCTCGGCGAAATCATGTTGCGCAGCGGCGTCAGCGAATTGATCTACAGCGCCCTGTCGCCGCTGTTCCGGCGCATCCCGGGCGGTCTTTTGCACACCAACATCGCGGTCTGCACCCTGTTCGGCGCGGTCAGTGGATCGAGCCTGTCGACGGCGGCCGCCGTCGGTTCGGTCGCCTACCCGGAAATGGCGGCGCGCGGCTACGACCGCAAGATGGTCGTCGCTTCGCTCGCCGGCGGCGGCACGCTCGGGCTTCTGATCCCACCCAGCCTGTCGCTTCTCATCTACGGTGCCCTGACGGAGACCTCGATCGGCCGCCTGTTCATCGCCGGCATCCTGCCCGGCCTGCTCATCGCGCTGATGTTCATGGCCTATATCCTGGTGCGCTGCCTGACCGCACCGGCCCTCGCCCCGCCGGACGAAAGGGCGATCAAGCCATGGCGCATGCTTCTCGACCTTCTCGGCCTCTGGCCCTTCGTGCTGCTCATTCTCGCCATCATGGGCAGCATCGCCTTCGGCATTGCCACGCCGACGGAAGCCGCCGGCATCGGCGTGATCGTCACCATCGCGGTCGGCTGGTGGTGGGGCTCGCTGACCCCGCGAACGCTGGTCAAGGCCGTCTACAGCTCGATCCTGCTTTACGCGTCGATCGCCTTTGTTGTCATGGGCGCGACCATCCTGGCCCAGGCCGTCAGCCTGCTCGGCGTTCCGCAGGCGATCCTCGAATCCGTCCGTGCCGTCGATCTGGGTCCCCTCACTGTCCTGGCCGTGGTCGTCCTCGTCTACCTTGTCCTCGGCTGTTTTTTCGACGGCCTGTCGCTGATGATCATGACCCTGCCGATCGTCTTTCCGCTGATGACCGGGCTCGGTTACGATGCCGTCTGGCTCGGCGTCATCATCACCATCATGATCGAGATCGGACAGGTGACGCCGCCGGTGGGGCTCAATCTCTCCGTCCTTGTGTCGGTGACGAAGGAAGAGGTGTCGCTTGGCAGCGCCGCGCTGGCGACGACACCCTATTGGCTGCTTCTGCTGCTTGGCGTGGTCCTGCTCACGGCGATGCCGCAATTGGCACTCTATCTGCCCGGTGTTATGATGTGAGCCGCGTTAGGCGAATACGGAAACACTGAATATTATCAGCCTGTTACGGAACATTACGAAAGTTTAATTCCGCTCCCGCGACCAGATTCGGCCGCCCGCGCGTTTAAGGGTCGAACAGTCTGATGGAGTGCGGACGCATGGCTTTTTGGAAGCAACTGCTCATTTCTGCCGGGGTCCTGGCGGTCTCGGCGTCGGTTTACGCCCTGGTTTCGTTCGGCCCGACGTTTCTCAACGGATCGTCGGCCAGTGCCGGACTGCCGTCCGGTGGCGGACGTCCGCCGCCGCTGGTCGTGCTCGCCACGGTCGGCTCCGACAATGCCGACAGCACCGTCCGGTCCGTCGGCACGGCGCAGGCGATCGAAAGGACGACGCTCTATCCGGAATCGGCGGGCCGTATCGAATGGGTCGGTGCCGTTGCCGGACAGCGCGTCCATAAAGGCGATGTGATCCTCAGGCTGGACGACCGGATCCAGCAATTCGCTCTCGACCGTGCACGTCTGGCTGTCAGCGACGCGGAGGACGCTGTTGAGCGCTACCGGACGCTGGCGGCGAGCAACACGGTGTCCGACGTGGCTCTGCGCGACGCCTTGCTGGAACTGGAAAAGGCCAGGCTCGACGTTCGCGAGACCGAGGACGCCCTGGCCCGCCGTTCCGTGCTGGCGCCCTTCACCGGCGACATCGGTCTGATCGACGTCGGCATCGGCGACTACGTCACCACGGCCACTTCGGTCGCGACCCTCGACGACCGCAGCACGATCCTCATCGATTTTCGCATCCCCGAGCGCTTTGCCAACCTGGTGGAAACCGGCCAGCCCATGAGCGTCGCGACACCGGCCTTGCCTGGCCTGTCCATGGTCGGCGAGATTGCCGGGCTCGACAGCCGCGTCGATTCGGTATCCCGCACGCTGGCGGTTCAGGGCACGATCGCAAACGACAACGATCTGATCCGCCCGGGCATGTCCTTCGAGGTCTCGCTGGCCTTTGCCGGAAACTCTTACGCAAGCGTCCCCTCGCCTGCCGTGCAGTGGGACAGCAGCGGTCCTTACATCATGAAGACCGACGGCAATCTGGCTTCGCGCGTCCCCGTCGAGATCGTCTCGCGCCAGGACGGCCGCATCCTGATCCGCGGCGACGTCGCCGTCGGCGACGAGATCGTGTCCGAAGGCATCGACGCCCTGCGCCCGGGCCAGCCGTTCCGCACGCCGCAAGAAACGATGGCTGCGATTCCGAGCGAGAGAGCGACCCATGGTTAAGATCCCCGAAGAACTGAAGGGCCTGCCGGCATTCTGTGTGCGCCGCCCGGTCTTCACCATCGTGATCAACCTGCTGGTCGTCATCGCCGGTCTGGCCGCCATTCTGGCCGTCGAGGTGCGCGAACTGCCAAGCACCGACCGGCCGGTGGTCACTATCCGCACCACCTACTCCGGCGCCACCCCGGAAACCGTCGACACCGGTGTCACCGCGATCCTCGAGGGCGCCGCCGCGCGCGTGCCGGGCGTTTCCTCGATCTCTTCCTCGTCCAACTACGGCTACAGTCGCATTACGGTGGAGTTCTCGCCTTCCGTCGAACTCGACACGGCCGCGACCGATCTGCGCGACGCGATCGCCGCGGTCCAGTACCGGCTGCCCGATACCGCCGAAACGCCGCTGGTCATCAAGGCCAATGACGACGACAGCCCGATCATCCGGCTCGCAGTGACCACCGACCGGCTGCCGATCGAAACCCTGACCCAGATCGTCGACAATCAAATCGTCGACCGCCTGTCCGCGGTGCCGGGCGTCGGCGATGTCACCGTCTTCGGCGACCGTCAGCCGGTGTTCAAGATCGAACTCGACCAGATGGCGATCGCCAGCCGCGGCCTGTCTCCGGCCGAGGTGCGCACAGCCGTCGAACGGGTGACTACCGATACGCCCGCGGGTTCGCTGACGACAGGCGGCAGTGAAATCCTCGTACGCACCGAACTGAATGTCGAATCGGTCGCCGACATGCAGGATCTGCGGATCGACGACAACACCCGTCTCGGCGACGTTGCGGAGGTCTCCTACGGCCCCGACGACCGCACCTCCTACCTGCGCGCCGACGGCAAGACCGGCATCGGCCTCAACATCGTCCGCCAGGCGCAGTCGAACACGCTGGACATCTCCGCAGGCGTCGCCGAAGTGGTCGAAGAGATGCGACCGTTGCTGCCCGACGATGTCGATCTGCGCGTGACATCGGACGATGCCGTCTTCATCGGCGCGGCCATCGTCGAAGTGGTGAAGTCGCTGCTGATTTCGACGGCGATCGTCATCCTGGTGATGTTCATCTTCCTGCGCACGGCCGTCGCAACGATCATTCCCGCCGTGACGATTCCCGTGACTTTGATCGGAACGGTCGCAACGATCTGGCTGGTCGGCTTCTCGCTCAACATCCTCACCCTGCTCGCCCTGCTGCTTGCAACGGGCATGGTGGTCGACGACGCCATCGTCGTGCTGGAAAACATCATTCGGCGTCGCAAGGAAGGCGACGGGCCGAGTGCGGCTGCCGTGCGCGGCACCCGCGAGGTCTTCTTCGCCGTGCTGGCCACGACGGCAACGTTGGCCGCCGTGTTCATCCCGATTTCCTTCCTGCCGGGCACCGTCGGCCAGCTGTTTTCCGAATTCGGCTTCGTCTTGGCGATCGCCGTGGCGATCTCCTCCTTCGTCGCCCTCACCCTGGCGCCCATGCTGGCGGCCCGGCTTGCCGGTTCTGGTGGAAACGAAGAGCGCGTGACCTGGACGCAACGCGTCGGCAACAGCTTCGCCTGCGGCTACCGGTCGCTGCTGCGGGCGGCACTGGCCGCGCCGATGGTGGTCATCGTTATCAGCATCATCTTCTCGGGGTTCTCCTACCAGCTGTTCAACGCCCTGCCGCAGGAGATCACCCCGCGCGAGGACCGTGCCAGCATACCGATCATGGTCATGCTGCCGCAGGGCACCGAGCTCGACGCCGCCAATGAGAAGATGCGGCAGATCGAGGAGATCGGGCTCGACCTGATGGATGAAGGCGAAGTCGAATCGCTGTTCAGCGTCGTCGGCATGCAGTCCTCGAACCGCGGCTTCATCGTGTTCCGCCTGGTGCCCTGGGGCGACCGCGACCGCGATCAGTCGGCAATCGTATCGGACATCAACCGTCAGCTGGCCGAGATCCCGGGCGTCACCGCCTTTGCCCGCCAGCCCAACACGCTGGGCCTGCGCGGCGGCGGCACCGGACTGCGCTTCGCGCTGACGGGCTCCGACTACCAGATGCTGTCGGAAGCCGCCGAAGATCTGACCAATGCGATGGCCGACCGCTATCCGGGGCTCGGTTCCTTCGACATCGGCTACGACACCACCCAGGCGCAGCTCTCCGTCAAGGTCGACCGCGACCGGGCACGCGAGCTCGGCATCGACCTGGACGACGTCGCCTCGTTCATCGCCATCGCGCTTGACGGTCGGGAAATCGCCGAAATCCATCAGGACGACGAGGCCATTCCGGTCATGCTGTCCTTCGGTTCGGGCGCGATCCAGGATCCCGCCGATCTGGAGAACCTGTTCGTGCGTGCCGGCGACGGGCCGATGGTGCCGCTGTCCTCCATCGTCGAGCTGGAAGACACGGCGGTGGCGCCGCAGCTGACGCGCGAGGAGCGCATGCGGGCGATCCCGATTTCCGTACCGCTCGATGCGCAGTACGACCTGGAAAGCGCCATTGGCGATCTGAGGCAGACGGCCTCTGAAGTCCTGCCGGCCGGCGTCGACGTGGTGCTGCGCTCCGAAGCGGCTCTGCTCGAGGAAACGTCGAGCGGCATGGGGCTGGTCTTCGTTTTCGCCATCGTCGTCGTTTTCCTGGTACTGGCGGCACAGTTCGAGAGCTTCGTCAGTTCGATCATCATCCTGACGACGATACCCGTCGGCGTCGCCGCCGCGGTGGTCGCCATCGGTCTGACCGGCGGAACGATCAACGTCTACAGCCAGATCGGCATCATCCTGCTCGTCGGCATCATGGCCAAGAACGGAATCCTGATCGTCGAATTCGCCAACCAGCTGCGCGAACGCGGCGCTTCCGTGCGCGAGGCCATCGAGGGCGCCTGTATGCGGCGGCTGCGGCCAGTCATGATGACCATGATCTCGACCGTTCTGGCAGGACTGCCGCTGATCCTGGCATTCGGTGCCGGCGCCGAATCGCGCATGGCACTGGGCTGGACGATCGTCGGCGGCCTCGGCTTCGCCACGGTTTCGACGCTGTTCCTGACGCCGGTCGCCTACAATCTGCTGGCCGGGTTCAGCAAGCCGCGCAACGCCGAAGAGCAGCAGCTGTTGAAGGAGTTGGAGCATGACGGAAGCACGGCCGGCTCTGCCTGAAACGGCGCCCGCCGCGGCGATTGACCGCGGCGCACGGCGCTTGATAGCGTGCCCCCCGGCAGCGAGCGGGCAAAGGGCCATTCATGCAATCAGGCGAGACCGACGGCGCGGTTCGCAACGACAGTGCGCTCATGCGCCGGATCGCCGCGGGCGACCCCGAAGCCTATCGGCAGGTGATCGCCGGGCAGAGCCCGCGACTCTTGCGGCTGGCCTTCGGCATTCTCGGCAATCTGGACGAAGCGGAGGATGCGACGCAGGAAGCCCTGCTCGCGCTTTGGCAGGCCGCGCCGAACTGGCAGGAAAAGGCCACCATCGCCGCCTATCTGCGCACCGTTGGAACCCGCAAGGCTATCGACATCCTGCGCCGCCGCAAGGGGCGTGTCGACGACTTCAACTGGGAGGGCTTGGAGGATACGGCAAGAGGTCCGCATGAGATGCTGGAAAACCGCGACGACATGGAGCGTGTCTTGAAGCACATGGCCGAGCTTCCGGAACGGCAACGCACCGCTCTGGTGCTGACTCAGATCGAGGATCTGTCGCACCAGCAGGCTGCCGACGCGATGGACATCGACGTCGAGGCCTTTTCATCGCTGCTGGCAAGAGCGCGACGCACCCTGAGGCAGAAGCTGCAGGGCGAGGAAACCGGAGATGACGGACATGACGATTGATCCGAAGAGACTGGACGACCTGCTGGATCTGTTCGGCGCCGATTTCGATCGCTGGCCGGACAGGACAGCGGCCCAGCAGGCGCGGCTGGCCGCCCTGCAGGATCCGGATTTTCGCCACCGGTTCGAGGCGGCCAAGCGGCTGGATTCGGCCTTTCGCAGCCTCTCGACGGAGATCGAAAGCCGTGTTCCGGAAACGCGGCTGGCAGCGCTTGAAGAAACGATCCTGAGGCAGGTTGAACCGCAGGCCGAAAGGCGCCGCCTGCTCTCCGTACCGGTACTGCGGCGGCTGGCCGCCAGCGCGCTGGTCGCCTGCGCCCTCGGCGCCGGTCTCGGCGAATGGGCTCCGCTCCTGCCGGAGGCGGCGGCCGAGGCTTACGACGAATTGCTGCTCGGCACCGCCGATGCGGCATCCGATATAGGCATCGCGGCGGACGGATAGACCATGAGCAGACAACGCATTCTCAACATCACCCTCGTCATCTCCCTGCTGGCCAATGCCTTTTTCGTCGGCTATGCGGTCTCGCGCTTCCTCGACGACCCCGCCGACCGGTCGCGCGGCGGCATCCTGCGTGCCGTCGGGGCGCGGCTGACGAAAAACCTGGACGACGATTCGAGGCAACAGGTCTCCGTTGCCCTGGACGCGCTGCAGCCGGCCTACGGCGAGACCCTGGAAAAGCGCCGCGACAACTACCAGCAGCTCCGCAACCTGCTGGCCGAACCGCAGGCGAACCGCACGGCCATCGACGCCGTCATCGTCGACATGCAGAACCAGTCATCCGACCTGGTGCTCCAGGTGCACGAAAAGGCCGTCGACGCGATCCTCGCCCTGCCGGCCGACAAGCGCGCCGAGATTACGGGTCGGGAGTAGTGGGAGTGTTGTCCGGCAGCGCCTCTGGCCGCCGGTGGACCTTTTCGCGGAACCACTGCGCCACGACATAAAGCGCCGGTATGAAAAAGACGCCGACGAAGGCAGCGGCGATCATGCCGCCGAAAACTGGCGTGCCGACGCCCCTGCGCGCTAGCATGGACGCCCCCTCGGCGACCACCAGCGGCAGCAGCCCGGCGATGAAGGCCAGGCTCGTCATCATGACCGCGCGAAACCGCGCCCGCCCGCCATCGATCGCGGCTTCGACGATACTCATTCCGCCCGCCCGCCGTTCCATGGCGAATTCGACGATGAGAATGGCGTTCTTGGCAGCCAGGGCTATGAGGACGACGAGGCCGATCTGGGCATAGAGATTGTTCGCCAGGCCGAACAGCAGCAATGCCGCAATCGCACCGCAGACCGCGAAGGATACCGACAGCAGCACCGCCACCGGGATGGTCCAGCTCTCATAGAGCGCCACCAGGAAAAGATAGGCGAAAAGCACCGCGAGCCCAAGAACGATGGGCGTCTTGCCCGCCGCTTCGATCTCCTGCAAGGCGGTTCCCGTCCACTCGTAGCTGTAGCCCTGCGGCAGGGTCTTCGCGGCGATCTCCTCCATGGCCTCGATCGCCACTCCCGAAGAAACGCCCCGCGCCGGACCGCCGGCGATGGTGACCGATCGGAAATTGTTGTAGCGAACCAGCGATTGCGGCCCCAGCACCAGCTCCGTCGTGGCCACTGCCCGGACCGGCACCATGTCGCCTTCATTGTTGCGTACGTGAATGCGGGCAATGTCGCCCACCGCACCGCGATATTGCTGCTCGGCCTGCAGGATCACCTGCCAGGATCGTCCGAACAGGTTCATGTCGTTGACATGGTATCCGCCCAGCGTGACCTGCATGGCTCGAAACAGGGTACTCACGTCCACGCCC
Source organism: Rhizobiaceae bacterium (assembly GCA_963921345.3). Taxonomy (GTDB): domain Bacteria; phylum Pseudomonadota; class Alphaproteobacteria; order Rhizobiales; family Rhizobiaceae; genus Hoeflea_A. The sequence continues at coordinate 246,571 of CAWUFE020000002.1, forward strand.
AGCGTCTGCAGCTTCTTGCGGTCGAGATCCAGATTGAGCTTCGGAGACTGGGCCGAATAGGTCGTATAGACGCCGGCAAGACGCGGATCGCCGTTGGCAGCGGTGATCAGCCCTTTGGCGGTGGCACCGAGATCCAGCGGGTCGCCGCCCTGCAGGTCGAGTAGCTGAAACTCGAAACCGGCGCCCGTCCCCAGCCCCATGATAGGCGGAAGGTTAAACGGGATGCCGATGGCCGAACGCATTCCCCGCAATTGCACGCGCGTATGCCGGATCGCGGCGCGGACGGACAGTGAAGGATCGGTCCGCTCGTCAAAGGGCTTCATGATTGCAATCATGAAACCGGCATTGGACTTGGCCAGACCGTCGACGAAACTGAACCCGACCACGGTCATCACGTCCGCGACTCCCGGAGCGCCGGCGACGATGTCGTAGGCCTCCTCCATCGCGGCCGAGGTTCGATTGACCGACGCGCCCTCGGGCAACTGCAGCTGCACGAAGAACGCGCCCTGATCCTCGACCGGGAGGAATCCGGACGGTGCAATCCGGAACATGGCACCGGCGCCGAAAAGCGCCACACCCAGGAAAACCAGCGCAATGACCGCTCTGCGCGCGAACAGACCGGCAACGACGGCGTAGCCGTCGCGGGCATTGTCGACGCGCTGCGAGAACCAGGCCAGCGGACCCCGCCGGGGTGCGTTCTGGCGCTTCAGCAGCAGCGTGCAGAGCGCCGGAGAGAGCGTCAGCGCATTGAGCGCCGATATCAGCATGGCGAAGGAGACGGCGACGGCAAATTGCTTGAACATGGCGCCGGTGATGCCGGGAACGAAGGCGACGGGGACGAAGACCGACAGCAGAACGAAGGTGATCGCCAGAATGGGCGCAGTGATCTGTCCCATCGCCTCCGATGTGGCGTCCGCGACCGACAGTTCCGGCCGCTCCTCCATCACCTTCTCGACATTCTCGATGACGACGATCGCGTCGTCCACGACGATTCCGATCGCCAGGACCAGGGCCAGAAGAGAAACGGTGTTCAGGGTGAAACCGAGCGCAAGCATGAAAGCCAGCGCGCCGACAAGCGAGACCGGCACCGCAATCAGCGGAATCAGCGCCATGCGCAGGCTTCCCAGGAACAGGAAGACGACGATGACCACCAGTCCGAAAGCTTCGAGCAGGGTCTTGACGACCTCCTCGATGCTGGACCTGACGAACGTGATCGCACTGTAGGGGATCTGCCAGTGCATGCCATCCGCAAACGCGCTCTCGACCCCGCCCAGCGCCGCCCGGATGGCCTCGGCCGTGCGAAGAGCGTTGGCGCCCGGAGCGAGATATACGCCGATCATCGCAGCTGGCTTGCCGTCGAAGCCGGCAACCGAGTCCTGGCTCTTGGCACCCAGTTCGACCCGGGCCACATCGCTGAGCAGAACGAACGATCCGTCGGGCATCGCGCGCACCACGATCTGCTCGAACTCGTCGACGCTGGTGAGGCGGCCCTGGGTCTGGATGCTGAGCTGGAACTCCGGATCGTCGGTCATCGGCTGTGCCCCGATGCGCCCCACCGCGGCCTGCACGTTCTGCGCGTTGACGGCAGCAATGACGTCGTCCACCGATACACCGAGACTGGTCATCCGATCGACATCCAGCCAGATCCGCATGGAGTAGTCCTGGGCCCCGAAGATGATGGCGTCGCCCACCCCTTCCGAGCGCTTGACGCTGTCGAGCACGTTGATCGTCGCGAAATTCGACAGGAACAGCGCATCGTGAGCCGGGTCGTCGGACGTGATCGCAATCACCATCAACAGCGCCGAGGACTTCTTCTTGGTATTCACTCCCGCTCGTGACACCTCTTCGGGCAGCGAGGACATCGCCAGCGCCACGCGGTTCTGCACGTTGACCGCGTTGATGTCCGGATCGGTGCCCGGGGCGAAGGTCACCTGCAGGGTGTAGCTCCCGTCCGATCCGCTGGTCGACTTCATGTAGAGCATGTCGCTGACGCCGACGATCTGCTCTTCGATCGGCTGGGCGACCGTGGCTTCCACGACCTCGGCGCTGGCTCCCGGATAGAAGGTCGACACCTGGACCTGCGGCGGGACGATATCCGGCAGTTGCTCGACCGGAAGCTGGGTCAGCGAAATCAGGCCGGCCATGGTGATGACGATCGAAATGACCAGCGCAAAACGCGGGCGGCGGATGAAGATCCGGGAAAACACCGCGCCTACTCCGACTTGGCGGCAACGCCACCGGTCGCCTGCCGAGACGCATCGACCTCGGGCTGAGCGGCGTCCACTTCCATACCGATCCGAACCTTCTGGGATCCTTCGGTGATGACCAGCTCGCCAGCTTCAAGGCCGTCGGCGATCACCGCCTCGGTTCCGGCGACTCGTGCCAGCTTCACGGTTTTTTTGGCAACCTTGCCGTCGCTGCCGACGACCAGGGTGAAAAAGCCTGCCTGATCCTTCTGCAGCGCCTGCACCGGGACGACCAGCGATGGCTTGTCGGCCTTCTCGATCACGTTCACCAACACCAGCTGGCCGTCGATGAGATGTCCGTCGGGGTTTGGAAAAACGCCGCGTATCAGGATCGAATCGGTTCCGGACTGAACGGATGTGTCGATCACACCGATCTTGCCGTCGCTTCCGTAGCGGGTGCCGTTCGCCAGGGTGAGCTGGAGAGTCAGAGACTGGACGCCGCCCTCTTCCTTGGCGTCCTTGCGAAAATCCAGAACCGTCGCCTCCGAGACTGGAAAAACCACATTGATCGGGTCGACGCTGGAGAGCGAAAGGAGCGCGCCGGAGTCGGGCCCGACGAATTCACCGGGCGCGATCGTCGTCAGCCCCACCCGCCCGTCGAACGGAGCGGTGATCGTGGTGTAGGAGAGATTGAGCTGGGCGGCCTGCAAGCTGCCCTGCAATTGCTGCAGCTGGCCGCCCACCTTGCCCTGTTGCGCCTGCGCCTTCTGGACAACGCTCTCCGACACGTCGCCCGATTTGAGAAGTGTCTCCTGGCGTTCAACCTCGATATCGGCCAGTTTCTTTTCCGCCTGTGCCGATGTGATCTGGCCCTGGATCTGGGTGATCGCAGCCTCGTAGGTGTCCTTCTGGATTTCGATCAGGGTCTCACCGGAAGCGACCCTTTTTCCGTCTTGAAACCCGATCTTTTCGATAAATCCCGGGAACCGCGCCACGATGGCAACCCGGTCGACTGCCTGAACCCGCCCGGTGAACGCCTCGTCCCTGGAAACGGATTTCATCGCGGCCGCGACAACCGTCACCTTCGGTTTTGGAGCTGCACCAGCCCTTTCCTGAGCCGTACCGCCCGTCGCCAGGCAAGCGACAACGGTCAAAGCCAAGGACAGGAGACGGATAGTCGAAACATTCACGGCGTCTTGCTCGGCACCATTGGAGATACCGAATTATTGCTTCGGGAAAAGCCAGAGTCGATAGCAGTCTTTACCTGTTTGCCGGCAAAAGTCCGGCAGACACCGCCGATGCGGCGGCTGCACAACCCCATACGCCGGACAAAACCGAAACAAGCGTCAAGGGCCGCGCAGGCCGCCGCGGGCTTGATAAATGCAAACCCGGCCTAGTGTGGTGGATTTGAAGTTCCTATGATAATTGCAGCAGGCTCTTGTAGGAACTTCAAATCCATAAACCACACTAGAATCATAATCTTGCTAGTGTCCTGATTGAATCTGAAGTTCGTTCGGCGCTTGCTGCACAATGTGGCGAACTTCAGATTCAGGACACTAGTGCGTGATGATGATCCGCGTGTTCTTGAAGCCTTCGCGCTTCACCAGCGAGAACAGCGTCGCGGCATGTCGTGGGTCGAGACGCACGCAGCCGTGCGACGCCGGGCGGCCGAGCCGCTTCAGGTCGTCGGTGCCGTGCACGGCATAGCCGCCGCGAAAGAAAATCGCGTAGGGCATCGGCGCATTGTTGTATTTGCGCGACCGGTGGTGGCGTGACAGCCATTTCGGACTGTAGGTGCCCGTCGGCGTATAGTAGCCGGCGCGTCCGGTCGACACCTTCCAGCGGTACTTCACCTGACCGCGATGGGTGACGACCATCCTTTGTTGCGAAATGTCGATCCACGCCGTCAGCGAGGCTGCCTTTGCAGCGATCGTGTTGAATGGAAGCACTGCCAGACTGAGCAGCGACGCGATTACAAGCCGTTTCATGGTCCCTCCGGCTTGGCATCGATCGCATTCGAGACGACCGATGCCAATCTCTCAACAATCCCCACCTGCTGAGGTGCGCCGCCCGTAACAACGGACCACGCGCCACCCCAATCCAAAGTATATAGGTGGCAAATACCGGATTAAAAGTGTTTTGCCGGGACATGGTTATTGAGATCGCCGCAAACAACGACCTGCAGAACGGTTCAAATACAGAAAATCAACTTATCGTTGCAGCGGCCAAGGCGAGAATCAAAACAACAACAGCCAGGGCGGTACAAGCCATCCAGAAAACCGCCAGAGCGGATCCGACGTCCCCGGTTTCGGCCTGATAGCGCCCCGCCGGGTTCAGCCGCGGCTCACGCACCACAACGCCGCTGTAGCGGCGTTCGCCGGCCAGCGACAGATCCAGCGCCCCGGCCATGGCACATTCCGGCCAGCCGGCATTGGGCGAGCGGTGCAGCCCGGCATCGCGCAGCACGCATCCGACCGCCCGCCTGGCGGCTGTCGGGCCGCTTCGAAGCAAAGCCGCGACAGCGATCAGCCCGGCCGATATCCGCGCCGCGGGCCAGTTCGCCCAATCGTCCAGGCGCGCCGCTGCCCAGCCGAAAGCGCGGTGGCGCGGGCTTTTGTGGCCGATCATGGAATCTGCGGTGTTCAGCATTTTGTAGGCAAACAGCCCGGGCAGGCCGAACAGCGCATACCAAAACGCCGGGGCAACCACGCCGTCGGAAAAATTCTCCGCCAGGCTTTCGATCGCCGCCCGGCAGATCCCGGCCGCATCCAGCGTCTCCGGATCGCGGCCGACGATACGGGAAACGGCCTCGCGTCCGCCCGCCAACCCGTTGGTTTTCAGCGCCACGGCAACGGCGGAAACGTGATCGGCCAGGCTGCGTTGCGCCAGCAGGACCGAAACGAGAATGACTTCAATCGCCAGGCCGGCTGTGCCCAGCGGATCGAGCAGCCAGCCGATCAGAACGCCTAACAGCGCACTCAGCACCAACAGTGCCGCGATTGCCGAAACACCCCGGGTTCGACGAACCTGCGCCGGATCGTGTTCGTTGTTCAAGGCCCTGTCCACAAACCCGATGGCATGACCGAACAACACCACGGGATGCGGAATTCGCCGCCACAACCGCTCCGGATCGCCGGTGACGCGGTCGACCAGCAAAGCGAGGGTCAGGATGATCAGATGCTCGACCATGTCCTCAACCGAGACCTGACAAAACCCGGCCAAGCCGTTGTTCCGACTCCTGATCCGGACACAGGCCAAAGCGCAACCAGTGCGGCGCATAATCGAACCTGCGCGTCAGGATGTGGTTTCGGCAAAGCTGATCGTGAAGCGCATGCGCACCGGTATGCTCGACGAGAACGAAAAGACCCGTCCCGCCGACGATCGGCAGCCCGGCGCCGGACAAAACCGCCTCGAGCGCACTCCTGCGCTCGCGGATCGTCGCGTCGATCGCCGCTATCGCGCATTCGTCCCGCATCAGAGCGCTGGCAATGGCGAGCGCCGGTCCGGACACCGCCCACGGCCCCTGAAGGTGCCGCAGAGCCTCAAGAACCCGCTCCTGGGCAAGGACGAACCCCATCCGCATGCCGGCCAATCCGAAATATTTGCCGAAAGACCGCAGAACGATCAGCCCGTCCTGTGTTCCGGCAGAGCCGGCGAGGCTGATCTCCGGATGCAAATCGGCAAAAGCTTCGTCGACGATCAGATAGCCGTCGCGCTTCTCCAGATCGCCGGCAAGCGCCAGAAGCCGATGCCGGTCGATGACGCGGCCGTCGGGGTTGTTCGGGTTGACGACGATGACGACACGATGATGATCGCTGATCCCGCAGATATCCTGTACTTCATCGACCGATCGCCCGGCCCGTTCGAAACAGTGCCGATATTCGCCATAGGTGGGTCCCAGCACGGCCACCCGCCCCTCAAGCAGGTGCGGCAACATCTGGATCGCCGCCTGTACGCCCGCGACGGGCAGCGGATGAGTCCCCTCTGGTGTGCGATAGTACCCGGTGGCTGCGGTTGCGGCCCGATCGAACAGATGCTCATCGGGAAGCCGCTGCCACACCGCCGGGTCAAGACGCGGAAGTTCTGCCGGCACCGGATTGATCCCGGTCGAGAGGTCCAGCCAGTTCTCCGCGCTGCCGCCGAAGCGGGCACAGGCGGCTGCCAACGCACCGCCGTGTTCGATCCTGTCCGAAGGCGGTCTCATGCACTCTCCGCCCGGTCGATGACATGCATGAAAGATCCAGCAACCGAACCGCGCCGCAATCCCGCTTGAGGCAGCGACTCGCCCCTGGCGTCCTCCACGGCGAACAAACGTTCGGCTTCTCCCTCCGCCACAATGGAAGCGTAATGAAACTCGTGAGCGGTAAACGGCATGTCCCAGAAAAAGCCCCTCGCAGGCGACAGGCGCCGGTACCCGAGATGCAGTTGCCGCTCGGCGAAGCTCGTGGTCAGGGGCAGCAAACCGAGCATGGCATGGCGGCACCCGTCGGAATCGATCAGGGCATCGCCCAGCACCATGTAGCCGCCGCATTCGCCAAAAACTGGAACGCCGGCCCGGGCGGCCGCGACCACGCCTTCCCGAAATGTCGTATTGTCGGCAATTTGCCCGGCATGCAGTTCAGGATATCCGCCCGGCAGATAGACCGCGTCGCTGTCCGGCGCGGGCGCTTCGTCGGCCAGCGGCGAGAAAAACCGAATTTCCGCTCCGGCCGAACGCCAGCCCTGCATCAGATGCTCGTAGCTGAAGGCGAAGGCCAGGTCGCGCGCCACGGCCACCCGCTGACCGGGCGGTGGCAGCCCCGCGGTCCCGGCCTCGAAGGAGGCCGGTTGAGAAGAACCCGCCAGTGCCAGGAGCGCATCCAGATCGCACCCCTGTTCGACCTTTCGCGCCGCCCGTTCGACGAATCGCTCCAGGTCGGCGTGCTCGCTAGCCTGGACAAGCCCCAGATGCCTCTCTGGCAGCTTCAAGGCCTCGTCGCGGCGCAGAATACCAAGGACTCCGATACCGGCGGCAGCCAGGGCGTCGCGTAACAGGCGTTCATGCCGCTCGCTGGCGACATTGTTCAGCACCACGCCGGCAACCGCAATTCTCGCGTCGAATTCGGCGAAACCACGCACCAGCGCCGCCACCGAATGGGACATCTTTGCGCAATTGACGACGAACACCACCGGGAGGTTCAGAAGCGCCGCCAGATCAGCGGCGGAGCCCGTGCCGTCGGCGGCCGCGTCGAACAGCCCCATCATCGCCTCGATGACCAGAAAACGGCTGTCTTCTCCCGTTCCGACTGCGTTGGCCCGCAGCAGATCGCTGCGCATGGCCCAGGGATCGAAATTCACACAGGGCTCGCCGCTGGCAGCCTTGTGAAAGGCCGGATCGATATAGTCCGGACCGGCCTTCCCGGGCGCGATCGGGACGCCCCGCCTGCGCAGCGCCCGCAACAGTCCAAGCGTGAACGTGGTTTTGCCGGAGCCGGACATCGGTGAAGCAACGAGCAGACCGCGCATCAACCGCACCCTCAACCTATCTCGCGGTCATCGGACGACAGCACATCCTGGTCGAACCAGGACAGCGTCTGTCGCAACCGCACGACGTCGCCGACCACGACGATGGCCGGCGGCGACAAGCCGGCGACGACCAGGTCGTCCCTCGCCGTGCCGAGCGTGGTCTCGAGGACCTGCTGCTGTTCGGTCGTCGCGTTGCTGACGACCGCAAGAGCCTCGTCCGCCGACCGTCCCGCCGCCATCAGCTTGTCGGTGATCGTCGCGATGTGTTTCAGCGCCATATACATGACGATCACCGGCGAGCCACGGCCCACGCTCTCCCAGTCGATCCGGTCGGGCACGATGCCGCTGGAATCGTGCCCGGTCAGAAAGGTCACACTGTGATTGACCGTGCGGTGGGTCACCGGAATGCCGGCATAGGCCAGACCGCCGATTCCGGCCGTCACGCCCGGGACGATCCGGAACGGAATGCGGTGCTCGACCAGCGTTAGCGCTTCCTCGCCACCGCGTCCGAAAACGAAGGGGTCGCCGCCCTTGAGACGCAGCACGCGCCGGCCCTCGGTGGCCAATTCCACCAGCCGCAGCGAGATGTCGCGCTGTTTGGCCGAGGGCTTGCCGCCCCGCTTGCCGGCATATTCCAGGACGGCGCCGGGTTTGGCGAGCCCCAGGCAGGCCGCGTTGACGAGCGCGTCATAGACGATCACATCGGCCTGGCGAAGCGCATTGACCGCATGCAGGGTCATCAGGCCCGGGTCGCCCGGACCGGCGCCGACCAGCCAGACGCTGCCCGGCTGCAATTCGGTAAGGTCGCCGAGGAACGCGTCAGTCATCGCCCGCCCCCGATAAATCCTTCCGCCGCAGCGCACCCTCGCCTATAACCGGGCGATGAGCGAGACCCGGAAGGACAATGGCGGTTCCGATACCCCGCTTCGCCGCGGCTGGACGACCGGCGCCTGCGCCACGGCGGCGACAAAAGCGGCGCTGACGGCGTTGATCACCGGCGAGTTTCCGGATCCGGTCGGCATTCGCCTGCCCAAGGGTCAGGAGCCGGCTTTCGCCCTCGCCTTCGAAAGCCTCGGCGAAGGCTACGCGTCGGCAGGAATCGTCAAGGATGCCGGTGACGATCCGGATGTCACCCACGGGGCAACGATCGTTGCGACCGTGGCTCCGGGCAGACCGGATACGGGCATAAAATTCGTTGCCGGGGCCGGTGTCGGCACCGTCACCCTGGCTGGCCTGCCGCTGGCGGTGGGCGAGCCGGCGATCAACCCGGTCCCGCGCCGGATGATGGGCGAGGTGGTCGAGGAGCTGTGCGGCGAATTCGATCTTCCGGCCGATGTCGAAATCACCATCTCCGTCCCCGGCGGCGAGGAACTGGCCGAAAAAACCTGGAATCCGCGGCTCGGCATCCTTGGTGGCCTGTCGATCCTGGGAACGACCGGCATCGTCCAGCCGTTCTCCTGTGCCGCCTGGATTCACTCGATCCATCGCGGCATCGACGTGGCTCGCGCCGCGGGACTCGGGCATGTCGTGGGTGCCACGGGCTCGACCTCCGAGGGCACGGTACGGCAGCTCGTCGATCTGCCGGAAATCGCCTATCTGGACATGGGCGATTTCGTCGGCGGCCTGGTCAAGTATCTTCGAAAGCACCCGGTCGACCGGCTGACCATTGCCGGCGGCTTCGCCAAGATGGTCAAGCTGGCGCAGGGTGCTCTGGATCTGCATTCCGGACGCAGCCAGGTGGACATGACTTTTCTCGCCGGCCTCGTTCCGGACCTGGACGAAGGCCTGAAGAAGTCCATTCTTTCTGCCAACACCGCGCTGGAAGTGCTTGAACTTACGAAGCAAAACGGCATCGACCTTGCGGTACCCGTCGCCGAACGGGCATTCGAGACTGCAACGGCAGCCCTGCGGGACGCGCCGGTCGCCGTCGACGTCGTGGTGACGGACCGGAAAGGAACCGTTCTTGCCCGCCACCCGTAGAACTGTCCTCATTCTCGGCGGAACCCGGGAAGCCGCGGACCTGGCGGCCCTGCTCTTAGCACGCGGCGACCTCAGGGTGATCACCTCTCTCGCCGGCCGGACCCGCGATCCTGAACCTGTGGAAGGCGAGCGGCGCATCGGCGGCTTTGGTGGCGCGGCCGGCCTCGCAAGTTTTCTGGGCAAGGAAGCGGTCGACACCCTGGTCGATGCTACCCATCCGTTTGCCGCCGGGATTTCTGAAAACAGCAGAAGCGCAGCGGAGCAGACTGGTACGCAACGGCTGGTCCTACGTCGTCCGCACTGGCTCCCCCGAGACACCGACCTTTGGTCGATGGTGCCGTCGCTGGCGGCCGCACGCGATGCGCTACCGCAATCCTGTCGGGCTTTCCTCGCGCTCGGTAGCCAGTACATCTCGCAATTTGCTGAACGCGACGATGTCGAATTCGTTCTCAGAATGGTCAATCCGCCCGACAATCCGTTGCCGATCCCGAATGCCAGATTGGTCTTCGGAAAGCCCGGAAGCGTCTCGCAGGAAGAACATCTGCTGGTAAGCCAGGCCATCGATGTCCTGGTCTGCCGCAATTCGGGCGGCCATGCCTCCTTCGCCAAGCTCGAGGCAGCCGCAAACCTGTCCCTGCCGGTCATCATGATCGAGCGCCCGGTCGGACCTGACGAGCCGTGCTTCGAGACGATCGAGGCGCTGGCGGCAGCCATCGACTAGGCCTCCGCCCGCTTCTTCTTTTTGCCGGCGTTGCGCAGCACATGAGCGTAGTCGGCATCGTAGAGTGCCGAATCGCGAAATTGCACATCGCCCAGCACCGGGCCGACCATGATCAGTGCCGTGCGGGTCAGCTTGGCTTGGCGCACCTGCGCCTTCATGTCGGCAAGCGTCGTGCGGATGTAGAGCTCGTCGGGCCATGTCGCCCGGTAGGCGATAACGACGGGACAGTCCGCACCGTAGTGGGGTTCCAGCGCCCGTCTCACATAGTCGAGATTGCGGATGGAGAGATGGATGGCGAGCGTCGCTCCCGACTGGCCGAGAACCTCAAGCCGTTCGCCGTCGGGCATGGACGAGGCTTTCATGCCGGTGCGCGTCAGGATCACCGTCTGGGCGATTTCCGGCAACGTCAGTTCCGCTTTCAGCCGAGCGGCAACGCCGGCAAAGGCGGGAACCCCGGGCACCACCTCGTAGTCGATGCCGAGCGTGTCGAGGCGCCGCATCTGCTCGGCGATGGCGCCGTAAAGCGACGGGTCGCCGGAGTGCACCCGCGCCACGTCCTGGCCGGCCGCATCGGCCTTTTCCATTTCCGCGACGATCAGATCGAGGTGCATGGGCGCGGTGTCCATGACCAGCGCATCGGCCGGTGCCGCCGCGACGATCTCCTGCGGCACCAGCGATCCGGCATAGAGGCAGACCGGGCAGCGTTCGACCAGGCGCAACCCGCGCACGGTGATCAGATCGGCAGCGCCGGGTCCGGCGCCGATGAAATAGACGGTCATCGCGCCGCCTCCCGTGGTTCGATCAGCGATTCCGGTTTCGCCGCATAGCCGCGCGGCGTGTATACCCAGTCTCGGCCGTCTCCGGTGTGCACGCTGCGCGTCTGCGACGAACCGACAATCACCACGGTCAGCATGTCGACCGTGTCGATATCGAGTTCCGCCAGCGGCACGATCCGCAGGGTTTCGCCGTCGCGGCCGAGATTGCTCGCCAGGATCACCGGCGTATCGGGCGGCCGGTGGCCGAGCAGCACGTCGCGGGCATGAGCGAGCTGGGTACGGCGGCGGCGCGAAACGGGGTTGTAGAAAGCGATGACGAAATCGCCCTCCGCAGCCGCCCGAATGCGCCGCTGAATATCCGGCCAGGGCGTCAGCAGGTCGGACAGCGAGATCGTGCAGAAATCGTGCCCCAGCGGCGCGCCGGCACGGGCGGCCGCGGCCTGCAGGGCGGAAATGCCCGGTGACACAACGATTTCGATCCGGCGCGCCGCGTCGCTCAATCCATCCGCACCGGCATCCGGAAGACGGGCCTTGTCGAGAAGCTCGAAGGCCAGTGTCGCCATCGCGTAGATCCCGGCATCGCCGGAGCAGATCAGCGCCACAGAGCGGCCTTGCGCGGCCAGCTCCATGGCATGCCGCACCCGCGCCTCTTCTTCCCCAAGGCCGAAATCGTGCCGGATCCGGCCATCCGCCAGCGGTCCCAACAGGTCCAGATAGAGCGAATAACCGACGAGGTCCGACGATCGCGTGATCAGCTCCGAGACTTCCGGCGAGCGCCAGTCATCGCTGCCCGGCCCGATGCCGAGAATGGAAAGGCTGCCCCGCGCCCGGCCGGCCGCGTCCGCGTCGACGGGCAGTGCCGCACGTGTGATTGCGCAGGTCGCCCGTTGCGATTTCTGCTTCGGCACAATCAACTCGCAGTCCGGTCCGCCCGCAGCCAGAGCCGCACCTTCGGCCACGCCGTGACACCCGACCTCCGCAAAGACGATGTCGGACGGATGGGCCAGCCGGTCGTGCTCCGCTTCCAGAGTGGCGGCGTCGAAGAACCGCGCCGGCACATCGAAATGCGCGGCCAGGGCGTGCAGAGCCGGCTCGTCGGCTTTCACGTCGATCGAGAAAACGCCAGACAGCGCGTCTCGCGCCAGGCTAGCCCGGCTGATTTGCTCCTCGACAAGTTCGATGAGTTCCGACGGCGAGGTTGCGCGTTCACAGCCGACCCCAAGACACAGCGTCGCGGGCGCATAAACCAGTTCTCCGGCACGCGGTTCCTGCACCGTGTCGGAGACCGTCAGACGCAAAGGCGCTTCGGGCTCGAAGCTGATGCCGGACTGTTGCAGCCAGTCCGCCTCGCCGCTGAGCGTGGCGCTTTCGCCGTTCAACAACGCTGCCATCACACCCTTTGCCGCGCGCGGATTGACGAGCGAGTATCCCTTTGGCGGCGCATCGAGCGCCACGCCGAAGCGCAGGTCGCCGGCCGTCGTGATCGCCGCGTGTGCGCCCAGCGCCTCGGCGATCTGTCGCGCCAGCGCATTGGCGCCGCGATGGCCGCCAAGCAACGGCACGATACTGGCTCCGTCTTCGGAGACGGCCAAAACCGGCGGTTCGCTCGCCTTGTCGGCAAGCAGCGGCGCCAACAGCCTGATCAGGGCGCCGGTTGCCATCACGGCGATGATCGGGCGCCCCTCATCAAACAGCGTTCTGACGTGATCGCCGACGGACGCGAAAACGACATCGGCATCGTCAACGCGTAACTGCAAGCCGTGCACCGCACCTCCGACGGTCCGCGACAGCCTGCCGGCGAGTTCAAGCGAGGCGGCGTTCAGCACAATCACCGCCGGGGCCAGGGTCTCAGCCATGGGCTTCTCCCGCAAATACATCCGGCGCCGTCCCGGCACCGCGCGTTTCAAGCGGCAGGTCCGCGACCCAGTTTTCCGACCCCTTATAAACGAGGATCATGGAAAAATAGGGAGCCGAGGGGCCGGCCTGCGCCAGCGGCAAAATGCGTTCCTCCGGCAGCGAAATACGCTCCAGATAGCCGCAACAGGAAACCAGATTCAGGTCTTCAAGCAACGACACGATCCTGCTGAAATGCCTACCGATTTTGATGATCGCTGCAGCATCGGTCGCTTCGAGTTTGGCGGCGATGGCCGCATCGTCGAGCGGACCCGGAATCACGCTGAGAACATCGTTGCGCGCAGCCAGCGGCCGACGTAGCGCCGCGGCTCCTGCCATCATCGACGAAACGCCCGGCACGATCTCGCAGGGAAATCGATCGGCCAGCCGCTCGTAGAGATACATGAACGAGCCGTAGAAAAACGGATCGCCCTCGCACAGAACCGCGACATCGCGACCGTCCGTCAGATGCGCCGCGATGGTTTCCGAGGCCGTATCGTAGACCTGCCGCGCCGGAAACCGCTCGGCACGCATCGGAATGACGATGGGGATTTCCACCTGACGGTCGCTCAGCGTCGCCGCCACGATCTGCCGGGCGAAGCTTGGTCCCGTATCCGGCGCGGGATAGGCGACCACGGGCGCTGCCCGCAGGAGGCGGTCGGCTTTCAGGGTCAGCAGCTCCGGATCGCCGGGCCCGACGCCAAGGCCGTAGAGCGTGCCAGTCATGGCGCCCTCCAGGGTTTTTGCAGGCTCCACTGGGTCACCGGCATCAGCGGCTTGAAGCCGCGAAAGCCGCCCACCGGTCCGGACCGGGCAATGGCAATGCGGGTCATGGCGCCGCCATGCTCGCGCTGCAGTTCGGCCAGCCGGGCTTCGCCTTCCACGGTCACCACATTGGCAACCAGGCGTCCGCCCGGCTTCAGCGCCCGCCAGCAGGTTTCGAAGACGAACGGCGTCGTGATGCCGCCGCCGATGAAAACGGCGTCAGGGGCCTGCAGTGCTTCGAGCGCCTCCGGCGCCCTGCCCTCGACGATGTCGAGGCGTGGCGTGCCCAGCAGGATGGCGTTTTCGGCAATCATCGCGTTGCGCGACGGTTTCGCCTCGATGGCGATGGCGCGGGCACCGCGCGCCGCCCGCATCCATTCGATGGCGACCGAGCCACAGCCGGCGCCGACGTCCCATAACAGCGCCTGCGGATGCGGCTGCAGCATCGAGAGCGTCACCGCCCTGACCTCCCGCTTGGTCAATTGACCGTCATGGGCGAAGGCATCGTCGGGCAGGCCGGGGACCGGCGCGTGGATCGCCGCGTCGGAGCCGGCCACACATTCGATCGCCAGGACATTGAAATCGGCAAACGGGCTTTCGCCCGATGCCAGGGCCGCGACATCCCTGGCCTTGTGACTGGTCGTGCGCTCGCGCGTGCCGCCCATATGTTCCAGAACCGTCAGGTTGGAATCGCTGTAGCCGCGGCCGACCAGCAGATCGGCGACTTCGTGCACCGTCCTGGCCACCGAGGTCAGCGACAGCACCCTGTTGTCCGGCAGGATATGTGGCTGCAGACCGGCTACGGACCGGCCGTGCAGCGAGATGCAGGCGACATCCGCCAGCGCCCAGCCCAGACGCGAGGCCGCCAATGAAAATCCGGAGGACGACGGAATCACCAGCATTTCGTCCGGGTCGAGCCGGCGCCGCATCGTGGCGCCGATGCCGAAATGCATCGGGTCGCCGGTGGCCAGGATCGTCACCGGCCTGCCGCGGCGCGCCTCGAGAAACTCGAGCGTCGGACCGACCCCCATGGTCCAGGGAACGATTTCGCAGTCCGACAGTCCGAGCGCCTGCAAGTCGAGGCCGGCGAGCACCCTTTCCGGCGCCACGAGGGTGTGCGCCTGCTTCATCAGCGTCAGGGCCGGCGGCGTCAGCGTGTTGACGCCATCATCGCCGATCCCGAGGATCTTCAGCCACGGCTTCGCGGCGCTCATCGCCCCAGACCTCCGGCAACGCCGTTCAGGGCGGCCGCCGCAATGGCGCTGCCGCCGCGTCGGCCTCGCACCGTGATGAACGGCACGCCGCAATCGGATGCGATCAGCGCCTCCTTCGATTCCACGGCGCCCACGAACCCCACCGGAATGCCGATAATCAGCGCCGGCGGCTCGCAACCGCGGTCCATCATTTCGAGGAGATGAAACAGGGCGGTCGGTGCGTTGCCAATGACGACGATTCCACCCCTGATTTCGGCAGCAAAGCCGTCAAGCGCGGCCGCCGAGCGCGTGGTACCCAGCGTGCGAGCCCGTTGGGTCGCCTCATCGCTGCTGACACCGCACAGCACAGGATGATCGTCGGGCAACAGCCGGCGGATGATACCCCGTCGGACCATCTCGACGTCACAGACAACGGGCCTGCCGCGAGCGATCGCCTTCTGCCCCGCCTCGACGGCACCCGGCGCTATCACCAAGTCGTCGACAAGGTCGACCATGCCGCAGGCATGGGTCATGCGAACCGCCACCGCTTCTTCCGACGGCGCGAAACGCGAGAGCTCCGCCTCTCGGCGGATGGTCGCAAAACTCTCGCGATAGATCTCTTCCGGATCGCGCACATATGGAATGGCCGAAACGCTCATCCCGCTAGCTTTTCTTCATCGAAACCGGTCCGTGCGGATGGTCGGCATGCGGATAGGGATGATGGTGGTGATGGTGATGATCACCGTCATGGTCGTGGTGATCCCCGTGATCGTGATGATGATCGTGGCTGTGATCGTGCAGCGGCGTCCATGGCAATCCGTGTTGCTTGCAGAACTCTTCGTCGCGACAGGACGCATCGCAGTCGCCCTTGCACGGACAGTTCTCCAGCCCGCCGCCAATGCCCTCGACATGATGATGGTGGCTTTCCTGCGCCAGGCCGACCTCGGCCTCGAAGCCCAGCACTTGGTCGCGGTATTTGCACATCTGGCAATTCATCAGCGCCCGACCGCCACGGGTTTCCTCGACCCGGTCCTCGAATGTGTCGAGCACCAGGTCGTGATCGTTGAGGTAGCCGGCCTTGACGAATTCGATCTGCGGATGCGCAGCGGCCACCTGGTCCGTATAGCTGTAGATGCGCTTCACCAGCACGCCGGTGAAGAGGAAGTAGGGAAACACGACGATGCGGCGGTAACCCAGGCGCGCTGCATGGTTGAGGCCCGGCTCGACCAGCGGGAACGTGACGCCGGAGTAACAGGTTTCGGCCCAGCCGAAGCCCATCCCCTCCCACAGCATGCGGCTGACCTTGGACACATTGGAGTTGGCGTCCGGATCGGAAGCGCCGCGCCCGACCACCATCAGCAGGGTTTCATGACGCGGAACCGGACCGTTTTCGGCGTCGGCACGAGCGATCGCCTCTTCGATCCGGTCTCCGGCGGCGCGGATCATCTTGAGATCGACGCCAAGCTCGCGGCCATAGTCGATCCGCACATCGGGATGGCTGGCCTGATAGGTGTTGAGCACGGACGGAATGTCGTTCTTGGCGTGCCCCGCTGCGAACAGCATGCCGGGAACCGCGAGCACCCGGGTCACACCCTGCTCGCGCAGCCTGTCGAGCCCGGAATGGATGACCGGGTTGCAGAATTCCAGATAGCCGTATTCGACCGGTGTTTCGGGATAGCGTTGTTTCAGCCCCTCGGCGACCTTGGCAAATTCGGCTGCGGCGTTCTGGTTGCGGCTGCCATGGCCGCAGACCATGATGCCGGTTTTATCCGCCGCGCTCATGCCGCCGCTCCTTCGCCATTCTCCTCGACTTCGGTGTCGGCTTCCTCGGCGGCGCTCTCGTCCTCGCGTTTCCTGGCTTTTGCGGCGAGCGCCGCAAGCGCCGCGGCGCCAAGCACGGCGGCAACGCCGACCCAGTGGGCATGACCGGCCAGCTCACCGAGATGGCCACCATGGGCCTGCGCGACGGAAACCGTCGAAACGAAAGTTGCAATCAGAATCAGGCTGCGTGTCATCTGGACCTCCCCGGCTGTCTTGTGTCGTGCACGAAACGCCGCGACGGATGGCAATCCGTCGTTTCGGTCTGGACAGCTCCGGAATAGCACCCCCGAATTGGGTCGGTCGCACCGGAATTTCTCTCAGCCCGCTTTGTTGACGGGCGCCGTCACACGCAGCTCTGTTGTAGGCCGGACACAAGGTCCGGTCAAACGCAAACGCGGCTTAAATGATGACAGATGCGACAGACGGCAACTGGGAATTCAAACGCTTCCGTTCGACGCGGCGCTCCCACCTCTGCCGAGCCGGTGCGCCAAAGCGGCCGAAGCAAGCGGCCGAAGGATCGCGGAAACGATATCCGCCCTGTCGCCGGTTTCGAGCATCGAGTCCGATTTCAGTTTTTCCAGGGCCGGACTTCCTTCGGATTCCAGTTGCAGCACAATGGAAATCAGCTCCTGTTCCCAGGCAAACAGGTTCGTGGCCGCTCCTTCGCCTGCCCCAAGCAATGAGGAAAGGAAGGTGCCGAACCCGACACCGCTCTGGGATCCGAAAGCATGCTGCAATGTCCCGCTGTGCTTGCGTCTGGACGCGGCACAGCGGCCCGCCGCCTCGGCCGGCCGCGGTTTCACCTTGAGCAGGCGGTGCAGGTCGACGATGCCGCAGCCGAATTGGTCGGCATCCCAGATCTCAGGCCGACGCGCACTGGTTCGCAAGGCCTGCCGGAACAGAGATTGCACGTCGGTTCCGTGTTCCCTGGCAAGTTGGATGAGTTTGTCGCGCCCGTAATGGCCGAGCCACAACGCTGCAGCGCCGGCCGCGTTCGATGCCGCATAGGACGTGCAGCTGCCCGGTCCGGCGTCCAGCAGGCAGGTGTCCGTTTGTCGGCGAATGGCCCTCCACACGCCCTGACCGGGCGCCGCGATATCGACCTGCGCGCCCCTGCAGCTGTGCGACCAGGGCTGATCCCGGTCGTTAGACGCAGCGACCGCGATACAATCCCGATAGCGCGCCGGCCAAACGACCCCGTCCAGGGAACCGACGCAGTTTCCGGCGGCGGCGATGACGATCACGTGGTGTCGCACCGCGTCGGCGACGGCCTGGTGCAGCGCCCTGCTCGGGTAGCCGCCCATGCCGATGGCAATCACCCCGCATCCGCGCTTCCTGCAGTGATAGATCGCCTGCGCAAGGCGGCTGCTGTAGATCCGCCGCATATGCGGAGCTGCCCTCACGGGGATCAGTTCGGCTTCCGGAACCAGGCCGGTAATGGCCCCGGGTGCGCCCGTTCCGCCCTCGCCTGAGTCCGGGGGCGAAACGATGGTTCCGCCGCTCATGATGACGCTGCCGGTCGCCGTCCCGTGAGCGGCAGTTCCGGATTCATCGAAGACATCGGCCGGATCCGGCTTCATGTCGACGAAATCGAAGCCGAGTTTCGGACGGATGCGTGCCGGGTCGAGATCGATGTGCTCGGCATAGCCAGTATCCGGGTGGCCAATGCAGATGCCGGCACCCCGTTGCCCGGAATAGTCCCAGGCCTGCTTCACGTTCATTTTCCGCAAGTGCCAGGCGCGGTCTTTCGGAGCTGTTTGGCGATTGTCCCATTCGAGGTCTTCAGAGGTTTCGAAACCCTTGAATGGCACGTCCGGTTCGGCCGATCTGAGGCCGAGACAATCCCGCAGGTAGTAGGAGAAGTCGAAGTGGCTGCTTCCGAACCCCGCATGCGAGACCCAGGGCAGCTGCAGCAGCCAGAAGGTCGCGAGATCCGGCGCGCCGGCCTCCGGTTGCGCATGGTCGGCGTCCTCGAACAGGGGACACAGATCGAAATCGCCGATCGGCGAGAGCGCCGCTCCGACGTCACGGAAAAAAGCCGCGGGTTCGACCCGCCCATTGGTTTCGAGAACGATGCGCAGACCATCCGGCCCACTTACGCCGTGCATTCCGGGCGATTCGCGATCGCCGGGCCTGTTTCCCGCAAGTCCTCTGTTCTCGAGCATCTCGAAATGGAGTGCGAGGATGTCGAATTGCGCGCCCAACTGAGTTTCCAATACCGGTAGCTCCCGATCCGATCCTTGCATTGCCGTTCAACGGCGCGGAAGAACAACCGTCTGCGATCGATTTCCGCCGTAGGCCCACTCAGAGATCATCTTTCCCCAACTGTCTGTGGTATTCCTCACATATACTTCCTTCACAATTTGTCACATCATGTTTTACTGCGCCTTTATTGCCGCGCGGTGGGCAACCGCCCGGCGTGGGGAACGCCAAAGGGGAGGAACATCATGGACAGTCCGGTTGGCGACTGGATCAATTCGAGAGCACTTGGCGATGTCACGGAAATCTGCGTGATGTCCCCCATCCGGCTCGGACGGGTGCCGGGAGAGCGTCGCACTTTCGAGGAAAGACTGCGGTTCAAGATCGACCGCCTGATGCAGCGGGCCGAACAGGGCAAACCCAACGTTCTCAACAGGATCTTCACGATTCACTTCGCCCGAATGCTGGTGATCCGACCGGACCAGTATCTGACGTTTTCCGGATCGCCGGGCTTCCCGGAACCGTCCAAGCCCGGCAATGGGCCACGTCCCCGTTTCGACCCGTATCTGGAAGACGGCGCATCCACCGGCAAGGGACCCCAATACCGGTCCTGGCTGTTCACGGAGGTCATCTTCGACGGCGATATCAAAGTCTACTTTCGCGACATTGCGGAAATGATCGCCGGAGAGTTCGACGAGGTCTTCGAAAATTGCGAGGAATTTCCCGGCACCGGCGATTTCGGCAAATTCTGGAACTGGATCCGAAAATACCAGATCCGCAACGATCTCTTTCTGTCCGCCTACCCCAACCTATCCGTCGCCAGAATCAAGCAGCTGGAGGATTTCAAGAATCGATTCGACGCCTTCGTCTCCAGGGTGCGTTCTCCGACCGGCGAGCGAGCCGAATCCATGGATGAACTGTTCGACGAGTTTCTCCGGGAAAGCCAGCAATACGGCTACGGATTCCCGGCACAGGGCGGAGTGTACCAGCCCAGACCGATCAAGGCGGAGGGATGACCATGACCGAGAAGGATCCGATCGTCGCGGCTGCGGGAAACGAGGCTTCGCTGGAAACCGCACAAGCCAATCTGGTTCGGGTCGCAAAATACGGCGACAGGAAAACCCGGGATTGGTCGCTCTACGTGTTCTTCAGGGTTCTCAAGGCGTCCGAGGTTCAGGCGGCACAGGCTCTGCTTGCACAGGTGCTCGAAGCCCAGGCAAAGGGCGCTGCCCAGGATCCGCGGGCTGCTGCCGAAGCGCTCCACTTGTTTGAAACCACATCGATCCCGGACGCTCTGGACAATGATGGTGAGACGGAATCGCCGGAACAACCCTGCGACAACGACCCCTCCTACGATCCGAAGAAACCCGCCGTCGCATTTTTCAAGTGGTTGGCGATGATATCCGGAGCCGATGGCAACCAGTCGACCACATCCTCCGAGGCCAATGCGCTGCACGCTTTGCCGGAGTTTCAGAAAGCCTCCGGGCAATCGGTTTCCGATCCTGCGGCGCTGATCGCTTCCCTGGACAAGGTGCTCAAGCAGAAGAACGGCGTAGACAAACTGCTGCATCAGGTGCTCATGCTGATCTTGAGCCATCTCGACGCGCCGGAACGGCTCGCGCTGATCATCGATCAGCTGGCTGAGATCGGCGCCCGCGTGGCCGGCAACCCCATGGCGGCGGTGGTCCTGTTCGGAAAGCTCTCCGAACTGTTCCAGCGTCTGTTCGCCAATCCCGCTGCGGCCGCAGCCTTCATCACGAAACTCGGAGCAAGCCCCGCCGAAATCGGCGGCAAAGTCGTTGCCGGCGGTCTTCCCGCAGTCTGCCTTTACGAGCTGTTGCGCCAATCGGCCGCGCTGACCAACGGCAAACCGGGAAAACAGGCGACAAAGAATGCCCCGACGACGGGTGCTGCGCTGCGCGACGAGGGCCAACAGGCGCAATTGCAGGCCACCTCATACGGGCCCGGCCAGAGCTCTGGCGAAAAGGCCGGACGGACCGATGCAGTCGTCGATGCCCTGCCGATCAATCTCGCCTTCACCCACACGGGATTGCAGGCGCTGCAGTTGGACGAGACGACTCTGAAGTCCTTTCCCGACGTGTTCAAGGAAGGCATGGCGGCCCGCGCGGACCGACTGGGCGACACAGGGGCGAGTGCACCGGAAAACTGGGAGGGAGAGCTCGGGTCGCGCAGCGTTCACGGCTACTTCTCCGGCGGATTTCAAGCCGAGGACAAAGAGAACCGGGTCCCGGAAAAATACTGGCGCCGTCTGCGCGACGACGTCAGGGCCTTCAACGGCCGCAGCGGCAGCCGCGGCAAATTCCTGCGTCGAATTCTCGGCATTCTGTTCCGCCTCTTCGGCATGGAAATTCTCCACATCGAACTCGGACAGACGCCTTACCGGGCGGACGGCCCGCACGTCGACCTACGTCTCGAACATTTCGGCTTTCGCGACGGCATCAGCCAGCCCTTCATCGACATGAACCTGGGCAAGCCGCCTGCGGGCGGCGGCAGGGTGCGGCGGGACCGGACCTGGGATCCGGTCGCCAAGGGCGAGATCTTTCTCGGCCACCCCGACGAGGACGGCAACGTTCACATGCAGCCGTTCAACTGCGACCTGCGGCACAACGGAACGTTTCTGGTGTTTCGCAAACTGCAGCAGGATGTTGTCGGATTCCGCGAGTTCCTGAAGCAGCAGCGGCCCGACGACGAACTGGCCCAGAAGAGACTGGCGGCCGAGTTCATGGGGCGCTGGCAGAACGGAACGCCACTTTCCGTTTCGCCTCATACGCCGCTCAAGCTGACTGACGACAACGACCCGCGCCTCAACGATTTCCGGTTCCTGAAAGACGACCCGGACGGCCGCAAATGTCCCCTGGGATCTCATGTTCGGCGGACGAATCCGCGCGACATCGGCGGTCCCGACAGCGTCAAACGGCATCGCATCCTGCGCCGTTCCATGGCCTATGGCGGTCCGCTGCTCGAGGAAGGATCTCTGGGCGACGGCGAGGAGAAGGGTCTGCTGTTTATCGCTGCCAACGCGCGCATCGACCTCCAGTTCGAGGTGGTTCAGGGCAATTGGATCAACAAAGGCGAGTTCCTCGGCCAGGCCGGTCTGGGCCGTTGCCCGGTGACAGGTGCGAATGATGGTGGCATCGCCGATTCCTTTCTCGAAAGCGGCGCGGCAGCACCGGTGACGCGACTGCCGCGGTTTGTCACCACGCGCGGCGGGGACTACTTCTTTATGCCCAGCGTTCGGGCGATTCACGCTCTGGCGGGCGGTTGCAAGTTTCCGCCCGATGAGAAGGAAGCGGCGAGGACGGGCGACAGTGTCGGCGGCCGGCCGACGCCGGAATTGTTCGAACGGTCGCGCATTGGCCGCTACATGATGCAGTTCATGCATCGCAAAAAGCGATCGATTACGGTCGATCTGCCGGCGATGCCAAGCGACGGCAACTATCACGAGGACGAACTGACGGGGCACAGCTTCCTTTTCCTCGGCCGGCATGCGGACGTCTGCCGGGTTCTGAAGGACAATGCGAGCAACGATTGCGACGATTTTCTGTATTCGGTTCCCCATTATCGACAGGCCTCGAAACGAACCAGCCATGGTCCCGACCTGCTCATCGGCACCGAAAACGGTCCGGTGACCGGAGAGACCCGTCAAAGACTGCGGACCATCCTCGCGCAGGCCTGGTCGCTGCTGCCGGGGCCGCAATCCCGCCTCGCGACTATCGTCGAGGAAAGTCTCGAGGGCGCCCTGCAACGCACAAGCGGGTCCGGACGCATCGATCTTGTACAGGACTTGGCCGTGGAGGCGGCCTACCGGGTTTCCACCGAGATATTCGGGATTCCCGGGCCGGACTGGCTGACCGAAATCGCGGTGGCTTCGCAATTCGACAAACAGCATCTGGGTCAGCTCGAGCCCGACTGGCTCGGGACGCTAGATCTGGACCCGCCGGAAAATCCGGCGCTGACCACGCTTTACCTGTGGTCGATGCTGTTTCTCATCGACCTTGCCAACCTGCCGTTGTTCGACGACGCCAAGTCGATCGCCAGGACCTCGGGCTCGGAGTTCACCACCCATCTTGACGCGCTGATCGACAAGGCGCATCGCCACAGACCGGATACGGTCGAGACGCTTCTCGACGCCTGCGTCAAGATCGAACCGAAGATGCGAGACCAATTCGGTTACGGCTCCGAGGAATACTATCAGGACGTAACGGCCCTGCTTCTGGAACTAAGTGGCACCGTCATGTCCGTCGTCCCGTCGGTGTGGGGCGGAATGGTCAACGCGATGCTCGACAACCGCATCGATCTCACAACGCTGGTACCGATCCTCAAGTTGCGCAGTCAGCCCAACGTTCACCCGACGGGTATCGAACGCCTGATTTACGAGATGGACCGGCTCTTCCCCTTCTTTTCGATCCTCATGCGGCACAGCGAGAAGGATCACGATATCGACGACAAGTTACACATACCCGCAAGCCGATGGATCGCGGCACTGGTGCGTGCCGCAAACCTGGACTGCGAGGCCTTCCCGCAACCGAAAAAGTTCTCCCTGGCACCCCTCCTCCCGGGTCCGGAACGGGACATCGGAAACTACCTGTTGTTCGGCGGGCAAACCAGCGAACGCCACTGCTGGGGACGCGACAAGCTCGCTCTTTTCATGCTCAGCCAGCTGGTCGAGAAGACCAGCCGGCTCGAGGGGTTGAGGAAGCTGGCCGGTCCGGCCGGCGAACCGACGATGAAAGCCAGGTTTGTCGTCAACCTCAGGGCGCGCTACTCGGGTGTGACGCCCAAACCGGATAAAAAGGGCCCCTAACCTGGCCTCCAGGCGACAAGACCGAACTCGGCGCAAAGCCGCGCCTGTTCGGAGACATCCCGCTGCGCAGCCATGCCTTCCGGCTCGATCATGGCGCGCAGCCCGAGGGCCTGCACGATCAAGGTGGGACTTTCGATCTCACGCGTCATCTTCACCACCCGGTCCAGTGTCGTAAGCGCGTCCTCCTGACGGCCAGCCCAAAAAAGGGCCTCCGCATATCCGATGTGGAAATGACAGACCTCCAGCCGGCCGGTCCGCTGCTCGTCGACACGCCGCAGCAGTTCTTCGACCATCGCCACTGCCTGTTCCGCCTGTCCGGTGCGAGCCAGAGCGGCCGCCATCCGCCCGGTTAGATGCGGGAGGATTGCATCGTAGCCCTCCCTCTGGCTGATATCCTTCGCCGCCATCAGCCGGTGGAGAGCCTCATCGGGACGATGCTGCATCAACAGGGCGCGTCCGAGCGACGTCAACGCCAGGACTTCGGCATAGCTGTCCGAGTGGGCCTTTGCCAGCGACAGCGCCGTTTCGGCGTGATTCAGCGCCTCGTCGTAGCGACCGACTTCCAGCAGGAACCATCCCATGAAAGCATGTGCGGTGGAACTCGGCATCCCCGTCGCGCCCAGCCGGGCATTGGCCAATTCGCCATCGAACATATCGCAAAGCTGTGCCTGCAACTGCAGCGCCTGATCCACATGCCCCATGCAGTGGTGTATGTTTGCGAGCGAAAGCTGCGCAGCGAAAACACACGGCAAAAGCTCGAGTTCTCTGGCCAACTCCAGAGCTTCCAGGCTGGCCGTCAGCCCTTCAGCAAATCGTCCGTCAAACCAGCAAACCGTGCTCTGATGACAGAGAGCGCCGCAGACTTTTTCGGGCTGCTGCCGATCGCGGGCAATTTCCAGAGCTCGCGGAATATGCCCCTTCATGCGCGAAAACTCACCGATCTGCAGGAGCGCGGCACAGGCCATCAGCACAAAATCGACATAGCGATCGTCCGCTGTCTCCCCGAGCCGTTCGATGCACTGCTCGGCGTGCTGGAAGATCAGAAGCAGCGATCCGGTTGCCGAGCTCCTGCGAGCCTGCAGCCCTGCCAGCCACAGATATTCCAGCGCATTTTCGTCGTCGCCCGCGCACTCGGCGTGAAACGCGATGCGCTCATAATGTTCGTCCAAATTGGCGTAGATCGACGAGATGGCGTCGATCGCGCGGCTGTGCAGGCCGCGTCTTCGCCCGCGCGGCACCGTCGTGGAACAGGCGTCGGCAATGATCGAATGGCGAAATCGTAGCCGGTCGAGCTGCCCTGGATAGACCAGGCCCAGTTTCTGCAATTCCCGGATCGGCTCGCGCAAGTCCTCCACCCGGCTGTCGAGGACTCGGGCAACCAGTGCGGTTTCTGTCTCTTCACCGAGAACGCTGGCTGCCTGAACCAGCGCCTTGGCCGGGTTGGACAGCTTGTTGATCCGGCCGTGGATCAAAGATTCAACCGATTGCGGCAGCTGGATATCCTGGTCCGGCTGGTCGGGATCCACCGAAAGGAGCATCTGCTCAAGCACGAAAGGCACGCCATCGGCCCGACGCAGGGCCTCCTCCACAAGCGAGTGATCCAGGGGAGCTTCCGGCGTCAGTTTTTCGGCCAGCACCGCCATGTCGGCAGGCGCGAGAGGTTTGAGGAACATCACATCCGGGCCGATCCGCCGCGCCTCGAACTCGGCCTCCGGCCTGCCGGTGATCAACAGGCCGATATCGCGACAGACGACAAGTTCGCCGAAGTGACGGAGGCACTCGACGCTCTCCGGGTCGATCAGATGCAGATCCTCGATCACCGTAAGGGCCGGCCCGTTGGCAACGAGTTGCGCATAGACCTCGACCAGCGTCCGCGCGATCCCCTTGCCCGACAGGCTCACGCTCTTACTTCGCCGGCCGCCGTCCTGGGGAACCAGGATGGAGCCGAGCTTGCTCACGGTCTCTTCCGATATGCCGGCGGCGCTCAGATCTCCCGCCGTCAGCGCGGCGCCTCTGCCCTCTCCCTGGTAAAGTGCGGAAAGCACCAGGGCTTTCATCGCCGCGAACGGCGTAGTCGATTTGCGCGTATCGCCACGGAAGATGTGGACGTTCCGGGCGCGCTCCGGCCAACCGTCGACGACGGCGGCGGCCAAACGGCTTTTGCCGATTCCCGGCTCACCGATGACCGACATCACTCGCGCCGCTTCGTCGTCGCGACCCAGGGTATCTGCGATCATTCTCAACTCGCCGTCCCGTCCGACGATCGGAAACGGATAGGTGTCGACCGTATCGACCGCCGTCGGGCTCGGTGGGCGGCCGCGCAGTTCGAACACTGTCGTGTTGAAATTGGCCAGTGCGTCGACGTCACGAACCGGTTCGACATCGAGTTCGCCGGAGCAGAGCTCGCGCGTGTTGGCGCTGATGAGAATGCCAGATGGCGGCGCCTGCTTCTGTAGCGCGGCCGCCATGTGCACCGTCGCCCCGACGAGATCGAGATTGGAACCGACGCCCAGGCGAAGCTGCCTGAACCGGACCAGCCCGGAATGAATTCCGAGCCGAAAGAGCACCTGTCGGTCGTCTTGTCCGTCGGGCGCCGCCAGCGGTATCTGCGGATGCTGGATTGCCCAAGCCGCCTCGCAGGCGCAATCGGCGTGGTTCTCGAGAGAATTGGGCCATCCGAAAATGGCCAGGCCGCCATCGCCGTGGAAACTCGCCAGGATTCCGCCAGCCTCTTCGATCTTGCGGCTGACATAGGACATGACATTGTCCAGGAATGTCTCGGCATCGTCCGGATCAAGTCCGGAAATGTGCTCGGTCGAGCCAACGGTGTCGACCGCGAGGATCGTCACCAGGCTGTGTTCCGGATCTGCGCCGCGCTTGTGCATGTGTCGATCGCCCCTCGCGAGACCCCGGAAACGGCCTTGTCGCGCCGGCCAGGGCCAGTCGGCTTTCACGGTCGCATGTACTCTGTCCGGCATCGATGCTGGGTCGAACCCCCTACCATTGCGACCCGGACACTGGTTTTATAGTCGGTTGTCCTTGCAACTTCCATTCGTCATGTCGCAATATCCCATTGGACGAAACCACGCAAATTTTGGGGTCTTGGCAAACCGTTTCGGCCATGTCGCAAGCGGCGGCCGGGAACCCGACATGATTGGGCTCGCAGAGGGGCAATGGTGGACGACCCGACTAGAAACCTCACCGAATGGATCGACCTGTTTCGCGGCGTCGAGGGCTTGAGCGACCGCGCTCTCTCGGAAAAGTGCAACTTGCACCGGTTTCCGAAGAACAGCCCGATCTTGCACAAGGACGACCCGACATCCGATATTTTCTTCATTGTCGAGGGCGCCGTCACGGCACGCAGCTATTCGGCGGAAGGCAAGGAGGTCAGCTACATCGACATCGACGAAGGCGGCCTGTTCGGCGAGTTCTCCGCCATCGATGGAAAACCGCGGTCGGCCTCGGTCGAAACGACCCAGGATGCGGTAATCGCCCGCATGACGTCAGCTCAGTTCCGATCGCTCATCGTGGAAAACCCGCACCTGGGATTGAGAATCGCCGAATTGCTGGTCTCCAAGGCCCGAAGCCTCACCCAGCGCGTGCACGAATTCGGCACGCTGTCGGTGCGCCAGCGCCTGGTCAACGAACTGCTGCGGCTTTGCGAAGGGGCAGACATCGTCGACGGTGGATGCATCATCGAACCGGCGCCGACGCACTACGAAATCGCCAGCCGTATCGCCACCCACCGGGAGGCCGTTTCACGCGAGTTGAACGCCCTGGTGGCGGCCGGCATCATCGAGGTCGGCCGCCAGAAGATCGTTGTCAGGGACATCGAGCGCCTGCGCAACCTGGCGATGTAGGGCCGGCCCGCTTTAAAACTCGATCCCGACCTGGGCCTTCACGCCCGAGCGGAAGGGGTGTTTCACCATCTCCATCTCGGTCACCAGATCGGCCAGGTCGATCAGCTCGTCCTTGGCGTTGCGGCCGGTGATGATGACGTGCTTCATTTCCGGTTTGGCCTTCAGCGTCTCGACGATCTCGTCGATCGGCAGATAGTCGTAGCGCAGCACGATGTTGAGCTCGTCACACAGCACCATGTCGTGTTCGTCGTCGAGGATCATGCGCTTGGCGGTTTCCCACGCCTGCCGCGCCGCCTCGATGTCGCGCTGGCGGTCCTGGGTTTCCCAAGTGAATCCTTCACCCATCGTCGCCAGGCTCACCTGATCGGGAAAGGCCTCCAGCACCTTGCGCTCGCCGGTTCCCCACTTGCCCTTGACGAACTGCACCACACCGACCTTCATGCCGTTGCCGATGGCCCGGAAGACCATGCCGAAGGCAGCGGTCGATTTGCCTTTGCCCTTGCCGGTATGGACGATGACCAGCCCCTTCTCGATGGTCTTGGTGGCGATGATCTTGTCGCGGGCGGCCTTCTTCTTGCGCATCTTCTCCGCGTGACGCGCATTCAGTTCCTCTTCGCTGAGGTTTTTAAGCTTTTCCGATTTTTCAGCCATATCGGGTTCCCGCTCCGGTCCGTTGAAAGGTCATGCCGCGTTGCTTCTGCCGGCAAGCGCCGTCAGGTCAAATTGTGCCGAATTGGAGCGCGGCGTCCAGAGCCCTCGTTCGATGGCCTCCGCCAGACGCTCCGCCATTTCCTTCAGCGCTGCTGGATTGTGCTCGGCCATGAAGTCGCGCACTCCGTCGTCGACCACGAAGGCCTGATGAACGGCGTCGAAATGATGATCGCTCACGGCGCCGGTCGTGGCCGCGAAGGCGAACAGATAGTCGACCGTCGCGGCGATCTCGAACGCACCCTTGTAGCCGTGGCGCATGACGCCGGCGATCCATTTCGGGTTGACCACACGCGCCCTCACCACGCGTCCGATCTCCTCCTCGAGAGTGCGCACCACCGGCCTTTCGGGCCGCGAGTGATCGTTGTGGAAGACCGCCGGCCGCTCGCCTTTGAGGGCTTCCACGGCGGCCGTCATGCCGCCCTCGAACTGGTAGTAGTCGTCGCTGTCCAGCAGATCGTGTTCGCGATTGTCCTGGTTCTGCACAACCGCTTCGACGGATCTCAGCCGGTCCTCCAGCATGCCGCGTTCCTCGGCGCCCTCCTGGCCGGCTCCGTAGGCGTAGCCGCCCCAGACGAGGTAGGCCTCGGCCAAGTCGCCGCGGTCCTGCCAGCCACGCTCGTCGATCAGCGCCTGCAGGCCGGCGCCGTAGGCTCCGGGCTTCGATCCGAAAACCCGATAGCCGGCGCGCCGCGCCGCGTCGGAGGCTTCGGTGCCGGCCGCGATCAGGGCCTCTTCCTCGGCCTTCATGCGGGCCGCGATCGGATTGTCTTGCGCGTCTTCCTCCAGCGCCCCGACCGCGCGGGCGGCCTTGTCGAACAGCGCGATCTGATCGGGAAACGCGTCGCGGAAAAAGCCGGACACGCGCAGCGTGACGTCGACCCGCGGCCGTCCGAGCACCGCCATGGGGATAATCTCATAGCCGGTAACCCGCCGCGAGGCGTTGTCCCACACCGGCTTGGCGCCAACCAGCGCCAGCGCCTGGGCAATGTCGTCGCCACCGGTGCGCATATTCGAGGTGCCCCAGGCGGTCAGGCCGAAAGAGGTCGGCCACTCGCCATGATCCTGGGTGTAGCGGGCAATCAGCAATTCTGCGGATTTCCGCCCCAGTTCCCAGGCGGCCGGAGTGGGCACGCTGCGGCTGTCCACGGAATAAAAGTTGCGACCGGTCGGCAAAACGTCGTCGCGGCCGCGCGTCGGCGCACCGGAAGGGCCAGGCTCGAGGAAACGCCCCGACAAGGCCGTCAGCAGACCGGTCGTTTCGCGCTCGCCGCACTGATCCAGTGACGGCGCGATCGTTGCTCCGATGCCCTCCAGCACCTGACGGGTCCGTTGCCACTCGGGGGCGGTCTCAGTTTCGCCGGCCAGAAGGCTCAGCGCCAGCAGTTCGATGCGCTCGACCGTGTCACCGGTACTGCGCCACGGATCGCCGCTGATTGCGCTGAGTGGCTCGGACCGGTTCCCATTCCAGGCCTCTGCCATGGCGCAGTCGAGCGGGTCGAAACCCAGGCCGAGATCCTCGGCTATGGCCCGCTGCAGGCTGGCATCGGACCCTTCGCCGCTACCGCGCGGAACCCTCGCAAGCGCCGCCAGCAGATCGTGCCGCAGCCCTCCCTCGGGCGACTGCCCGAAGATGTGCAGGCCGTCGCGGATCTGCATCTCCTTCAGTTCGCACAGATAGGCGTCGAGTTTTTCCAACGCCACCTCCTCCGGATCGGATCCGCCGATGCCAGCGTCGCGGTCGAGGCCGATGTCGCGGGTGAGATCGAGGATCTGCCGCTTGAGCAGCCGCAGCCGCCGCGGATCGCCGCCGGCGGCTTCGTAATATTCGTCCACCAGCGCCTCCAGATCCTTGAGCGGTCCGTAGCTTTCGGCACGCGTCTGCGGCGGCGTCAGGTGATCGACGATGACTGCCGCCGACCGGCGCTTTGCCTGGGTCCCCTCGCCCGGGTCGTTGACGATGAAGGGATAGATATGGGGAACCGGTCCGAGCACCGCCTCCGGGTAACAGCTTTCCGACAGCGCCAACGCCTTGCCCGGCAGCCATTCCAGGTTGCCGTGCTTGCCCATGTGGACGACGGCGTGCGCGGCGAAGGACCGCCGCAAAAAGGCGTAGAAGGCGATGTATCCATGCGGCGGCACGAGATCCGGCGAGTGATAGCTTTCCTTCGGGTCGATATTGTAACCGCGCGCCGGCTGGATGCCGACGACGATCTGGCCGAAGCGGCTGAGCGGCAGGGCGAACCCACCGCCTTCGACACATCCCGCCGCAAAGAACGGATCGTCGGTCGGATCTCCCCATCGCTCGGTGACTTCGGTTTGAACGGTCTGAGGGAGGCCTTCGAAAAACTCCAGATAGTCGCGCAGCGAAAGCACCTCGCGAATGCGACGCGCCTCGATGGCGGCATTGGTCGGCCCTTCCATCAGGTGACGCATCAGTGCGCGGCCGTCGGTCGGTCGGTCGGCAACATCGTATCCCGCCGCTTCGAGCGCCATCAGGACGGCGGCTGTGCTTGCCGGCGTGTCCAGCCCGACACCATTGCCGAGCCGCCCGTCCCGGTTCGGGTAGTTGGCCATGACCAGCGCGACGCGCCGGTTCCGTTCAGGAGCGGCGCGAAGTGCCGCCCAGGCCGCCGCCAGATCCGCCGTGAACCCGACGCGGTCCGTCAGCGGTTCATGGGCAACGATGTTGGCCTGGACGGCGTCGTCGAAACGCGATGCTGACTTGAACGAAACGGCGCGGGTGGTGATGCGGCCGTCCACCTCGGGAAGCGCCACATTCATCGCCAGGTCCCGCGCCGACAGTCCCTGTTGCGACTCCTCCCAGACGGCACGCGAGGAGCCGCAAAGAATGGCCTGCAGAACCGGTGCCCCCGTCGCTTCGAGCACGGTGGGCCTGCGTTGACCGCCCGGCGACGACACCGCAAATCCGGTGGCGTTGATGACAACCGACGGCGGGCTCGTCGCGAACAGCGTCTCGACGGTGGCGATGGAAACCGGATCCTTGAGACTGGCAACGAAAATCGGCAGCGGCTGAAGTCCGCGAGACTGCAAGGCTTCGACCAGTGCTTCCACCGGCTCGGTCTGCCCGCTCTGCACCAGGGCTCGATAGAAGCAGATCGGCACGACCGGCCTGTCCGACTGCGGATCCACGACATCGCCGATTCCCGGACTGGATACGCTTGGCGACCAGACGCCGGCCTTCAAAAGCGGGGCTGCCTCCGGCGGTTTATCCGTTTCGTTCAGCAGCGCCCGGCAGTAAGTGAGGAAGGAGGCTGCGTTATCAGCTCCGCCTTCGATCAGGTAGCGCCACAGGGCGTCGACATCCCCGGGCGCCATGGTGCAGAAATCGGCCAGGCCGGGATCCGGCTTGTCGTCTCCCGGCAGAACCGCGATCAGCGCACCGGCATTGACGGCCGCCGCATGTAGCGTCTCGAGCGCATAGGAGAAATAGCTGGCGCCGCCGAGCGCCCGCACCACGACAAGCCGCGCGTGGCGGGCGGTTTTCTCGACATAGGTGTCTACCGACATCGGATGCATCAGCTGCATGAGGCTGGCCAGCCGCAGATCCAGAGCCTCTTCGCCGAGGCTCCGCCGGGCCGCCGCCAGGCTGGCAAGCTCCGTATCGGCGGCCGACAGGAACACCACGTCGCCAGGCGTCTGCCCGAGATCGATGGCTTCGTTGCCGTCCGAAATCGATCCCTTTTGCGCCAGCAGAAGGTGCATGTCAGCCCCGCACTGCCGCATCTTCGATCGCCGAAGCGATGGCAGCCTGGTCGATATCGTGCAGGCCAATGACGACGAGGCGCGTTCCTCGCGTCTCGTCGGGCGACCAGGGCCGGTCGAAATACCGGTCGATCCTCGCGCCGACTGCCTGGATGACCAGGCGCATTGCCTTGCCCGGCACATCCGCGAACCCTTTCAGGCGCAGGATCTCATGCCGGGCGATGATGTCGCTCAGCGCATGGGTAAAGGCGTCCGCATCGGCAATCGCGCCGGTTTCGACGACGAAACTTTCGAACTCGTCATGGTCGTGCTCTTCGCCCGCCTCGTGTTCCAGTTCGTGATGGGATTTGCGGTTGCCGATATCGTCCTCGGTTCCGATGCCAAGCCCGAGGAGAACCGTCGGCGGAACCTGACCGTTGCGTGACGTCACCATGGCCGGCCGCCGGCGCGACCGTCCCTCGACATCGGCACGCACCGCGTCCAGTCCGGGTTCGTCGACGAGGTCCGCCTTGTTGAGCACGATCAGGTCGGCAGCGGTAAGCTGGTCTTCGAACAGCTCTTCAAGCGGACTTTCGTGATCGAGCGCCTCGTCTTCGCGGCGTTGCTCTTCGAGGCGCACGTGGTCCTCGGCAAAACGGCCGGCGGCGACGGCAGCGCTGTCGACGACAGTGACGACGCCATCGACCGTCACCCGGGTCTTGATGCCGGGCCAGTTGAAAGCAGCGACCAGCGGCTGCGGCAATGCCAGGCCCGAGGTTTCGATGACGATGTGGTCGGGCCGCTCCTCCCGCTCCAGGAGCTTCTCCATGGTCGGGATGAAATCGTCGGCGACGGTGCAGCAGATGCAGCCATTGGTCAGTTCGACGATATCTTCCTCTGTGCAGTTCTCGGCACCGCATCCCTTCAGCACCTCGCCGTCGACGCCCAGATCGCCGAACTCGTTGATGATCAGGGCAATCCTGCGCCCGTCGGCGCCGGTCAGAAGATTGCGGATCAGCGTCGTCTTGCCGGCACCGAGAAATCCGGTGATGACGGTTGCCGGAATTTTTTCCTGCTGCATGTTCAGCCCTTCAGTTTGAGCGGCAACCCGGCCGCCATGAGATAGACTTGTCGGCATTGGCCGGCGACCTTCTGATGAAGGAAACCGGCATGGTCGCGAAATTCCCTAGCCATCCGGTTCTCCGGCACGATGCCCATTCCCACCTCGTTGGAAACGAAAACCAGCAGGCCCGGCAGGTCGCGAATGCCCGCGCAGAGCGCTTCGCCGCGTTCCGTTACGTTCGCGTCTGCCATCATCAGATTGGTGACCCACAGGGTCAGGCAGTCGACGAGGATGGCCCGATCGGATCTGGCCTCGCGCGCCAGGACCTCGGCCAGTTGGGTCGGCTCCTCGATGGTCGTCCAGGCCGAACCGCGTCGCTCTTTGTGATGCGCGATGCGCGAGCGCATTTCATCGTCGAACGCCCGGCCCGTCGCCAGATAAACGGGCGAAAGGCCGGAGGCTTCGACAAGCCCTTCGGCGAAAGCCGATTTGCCTGAGCGCGCACCGCCGAGGACCAGCGTGCCGCCCGGTGCGGCGGCGACCATCAGCCGGTCCGTGCGGTCCGGTCCATGGCGCCACCGAGCAGCAGGCCGAGGACCACCCAGAAAAACGCGGTGGTCGCCAGCGCCGCCACGGCAAACTCGGCACCGAGCAACGCCGGCACGTCGCTGGAGATATCCGTCGGCTGCGGCGCTCCGTAAAGGTGCGGCGCCGCCAGAACCGCGACCCCCAGCACCTTGGCCCAGAGCTCCGAACGCAGGACCAGAAGGTACAGCCCGACCGACGACAGGACGACGGTCGCCATCCACCAGGCCTGGCGGTCGTGGATATCGGCTGCCGGAAAACCGGGCAGCTCCGGCGGCAGGCCGATTGCCGGCAGGAACTGGAACGCCAGCCAGCCGGCGGCACCCCATAAAACCCCGTTGCGCAGGGTGATGGAGACGCCGGTGATGACGCTCGCGGCAAACAGCAGCAGGCCGAAGCCGGCGCCCGTCACCAGGTTGGCCATCAACGTGCCGCCGAACCGATCGAGCCCGAACAAGATGCCGCCCTCGGCCTCTTCGTCGCCATGGGCTAGCGCCGGCGTCACCGGTGAAATCGCCTCGGCCAGCACCGACAGACCGGGAAGCGCTTTGACGGCGCTGTGTTCGACGGCGCCGCTTTCATATTGCTCCGCATGGAGAATGAGCGGCGTGACTTTGAGCTCCTGCGCGCCTGTCATCAGCACGCCGGAGATCAGGCCTGCCACGACCGCGGCAAACAAAAACCGGATAATCATGTGAGCAATCCCTTAGTGGCAGGGAAAGCCGTAGGCGTGGCGGCTGTCATGGGCGGTATCGTGCAGCGTCGCCGAATTGGCGAGGCCGGCGCCATAAACCAGAAAAACGCCGAGAAGCAACGATGCCGCCGCTAGCGTCATGCGCTGAGTCAGACTCAGCGAAACAGCCGTTGAAATCGATTGTGTAGCCATAGCAACCTCCGTGTCTGGCCCGGGAGAAACTCCCTTGCATTGTCACGAATGGCAGGTTTCCTGGCTCACGGAGTGACGGAATCGGTCCCGTCGGGCATTCCCTCGCCTTCCCGAAGCGCTGGCGGCGCAAAGGCGGACGATTCGTAGAATCCTAGAGGCGTCCAACCCGGTTCATTGCGCCGCCACTTCAGTGGCTTCCGCCTCCCCGCATCTGCTACAGCAGCCGATGCAGATCGACGTCTGGGAACGCCTCTCCGCTCTACAGTCGCGGGGTCGGCTGCGATTGAAGCGCCCGGCTTGGGTCCGCCCGTCGCATTCCCTATTGATCCTTCGGGCTTTGCCCATCGGGACCATTCGCAACGGAATTGATAGGCTTTTCGATCAACTGCGTCAATCGCGATTGCGCCGCAGTTCATCCCGTGCGCGAACGAAAGGAACGCGCTCCAGCCGTCACGCTGCTGTCGGCAGATCGTGCCGATCTTCGTAGCTGATGCGGTTGCGGCCTTCCTTCTTCGACTGATAGGTCAGAAGATCGGCCCGGCGCATCGCCGCTTCGAGATCATCGGCGCCGCTGTAGCGTACGAGGCCGATGCTGACAGTCAGGCGGATCGCGCGATTGTCGAACCGGAACACATGATTCTCCACCGCCTGCCGCAATCTCTGGGCCACCTGGCGGGTTTCCCGCGGCGAACTGCGGCTCAAGGCAACAGCGAATTCCTCGCCTCCCAGGCGCGCCACGACATCGTCAGCACGCAGGTTGGCCTCGAACAGTTCCGCCAGTTGAATCAGCGCCGAATCGCCGGCATCGTGACCATGGTCGTCGTTCACCTTCTTGAAATGGTCGAGATCAAGAATCAGCAACGCGTTTTCCCGGCGATTGCTTTTCTGATCGTCCGACCGCCCTTTCAGAAGGTCGAGAAAAGCCCGCCTGTTCAGCAGCCCGGTCAGCGGATCGGTCCGCGACAGTACCCGAAAATATTCGGTGGCAAGATCCGCCCGCGCCTGCAGAAGGTTAACATAGAGGGTAAAGGGAGCGCCTACGATCAGGGTAATCTTCAGCGTCATGACGATGTCGGCGAACCGAGCATCCGGTTCGAGCGGTCCGATCATGTAGGCGTTGACGCCCTGTGCAAACAGCACGATGGCCACCATCAGCAACAGCGAGCGGGCAGCGATCTGCCGCCGCTTGTTCGACAGGACGGTTTTGAACGACAAGTCCGGGTATGCCATTCCAGTACTCCAAACGCGCCATGCTCGGCCTCGGTTGCAACCCGGCAAACCTGAATGTTTGGAGCCGTGTGACGGGCACACGTGGAAAAGCGAACTCCATTACATTCTCGGAGCATGTTTCATTCGCCGGCCCGACCCGCATTGCGTGAGTCGCGCCTATTTGCCCCCATACATAAGTACGGAATGAGCCAAAATCATTTCGACTCGATCATCATCCAACACATTAGCGTGAATTCGAAAAGGATCGCTTAGCAGACGGCGTAAACGAACGGTTAACCGGGTGCGCGCCTAACGCGGCAGCGGAAAATCGTCGCTGATCAGTTCGTCAAGCCGCAGCGCAATCGCATCGAGGGCCCTGTCGACCTCGAGCCGGTAGTTGCCGACACTGCTCTGCAGCCCCAGACTTTCCAGATAGCGCTGGCGGAAAAGATCCGCCGTGAACACGCCATGCATGTAGGTGCCGGCCACGCGGCCGTCCGGCGACATGGCCCCGTCGGGGCGTCCGTCGATCCAGGCAAACGGGCGTTGGCAATCGGGCCCTTCGGTAGAGCCGAGATGGATCTCGTAGCCCTCGAGGGCGGCATCGTGGACAGCGCTGCGAGCGGCAACGTTGCGGACCGTCTTTTCCGGCGCCATTTCCGTTTCCACGTTCAGCAGGCCCAGGCCTTCGGTATGGGCTCGCCTGCCCTCGATGCGGTGCGGGTCGCGAACTGCCTGTCCGAGCATCTGAAATCCACCGCAGATCCCAAGGACGTGGCCGCCGCGTCTCAAATGCGCCGAAAGATCGGCGTCCCAGCCCTCTTGTCTAAAATCCTCCAGATCGGCAATGGTCGACTTGGATCCCGGTATGATCACCAGGCCGGCATCCTGCGGCAGCGACTGGCCCGGCCGCACCATGACGATCTCGATATCCGGTTCGGCTGCCAGCGGATCGAGATCGTCGAAGTTGGCAATTCGGCTTAGCATCGGAACCGCAATTTTGAGCGCCGCGCCACGGCCGCTGACCAGCTTCTCGAGCACCACCGAATCTTCCGCCGGCAGACGCGCCGCGTCGGGCAACCGGGGGATCACGCCGAAACAGGGCCAGCCGGTATGCCGGCCGATCGCCGCAAGTCCGTCGTCGAACAGCGACACGTCGCCGCGAAACTTGTTGATCAGGTAACCGCAGACCATCCGCCGGTCTTCCGGCGGCAGGATGGCATGCGTGCCAACGAGAGAAGCGATCACTCCGCCGCGGTCGATATCGCCGACCAGCACGACCGGTATGTCTGCACGCGTGGCAAACCCCATATTGGCGATGTCGTTGGCCCGAAGATTGATCTCCGCAGGGGACCCGGCACCTTCCACCAGGACGAAATCCGCCTGCGAGGAGACGACGCGCCAGCTCTCCATCACCGCTTCCATGAGGCGCCCCTTGACGTTCTGGTAGTCGCGTCCCGCGGCCTCCCCCCAGCGATTGCCCTGCAGGATGATCTGCGATCCGATTTCCGATTGCGGCTTGAGCAGAACCGGGTTCATGTGAACCGAAGCCGGTACCCGACAGGCCAGCGCCTGCAGCCACTGGGCGCGGCCGATCTCGCCGCCGTCATCGGCCACCGCGGCATTGTTCGACATGTTCTGCGGTTTGAATGGAAGGACCCTGTGACCGCGATTGACCGCCAGCCGACACAGACCCGCCGTCAGCACGGTCTTGCCGACATCCGATCCTGTTCCCTGAAGCATGATCGCATTCGCCATGGCCGTGCGTACCACCGTCGCGATGACCTGCAAAGCGGAGATTTGGGCTGGCGGCATTTGCAATGCAGCGGCCGGGGAAAGGCCGGAGCACG
The DNA here is from genome assembly GCA_963921345.3 of Rhizobiaceae bacterium. GTDB lineage: Bacteria > Pseudomonadota > Alphaproteobacteria > Rhizobiales > Rhizobiaceae > Hoeflea_A. The sequence continues at coordinate 284,301 of CAWUFE020000002.1, forward strand.
CATCACAAAGCTCCGGATACGCGACCGCCGCGCATCGGGTCGCCCCCGCAGCGCGGCCTGGCCAACACTTGGCCCTTCGAGAAACGCACGAAGATCGCTTGGCTCCGGTACGCAGTACCTGATCCGGAGCGCTCGGCGGTGTTCCGCCGCGCAATCCGTTCTAGAGGAATAGTGTTACCGGACGGTTAGTGAGACCTTAATCAAACCTAAATTTCGCGATTTCGGCCACTTTTTTTACTTGCCGCGCAGGAAGTTTATTATGCCCGAAAAATCGGTTCCGGCCTCTCCCGCGGCGTTGAAAAGGGAGTAGAGCTGCATGGCGCTGGCGCCCAATGGCGTCGACGCGCCGGCCGACTGCGCCGCCTCCTGGGCGAGCTTCAGATCCTTCAGCATCAGAGCCGCCGCAAACCCCGGCTCGTAGTCGTTGTTGGCGGGCGACGTCGGCACCGGCCCGGGCACCGGGCAATAGGTGTTGATCGACCAACACTGCCCGGAAGACGTCGATGCGACATCGAACAGCGCCTGATGCGACAGCCCCAGTTTCTCACCGAGAACGAAAGCCTCGCCGGCGGCGATCATGGTAATGCCGAGAATCATGTTGTTGCAGATCTTGGCGGCCTGCCCGGCGCCGCCGTCGCCGCAGTGAACGACCCGCCCGGCCATCGGCTCGAGCACCGGTTCGGCCCTGGCAAAGGCCTCGTCAGATCCGCCCGCCATGAAGGTAAGCGTTCCGGCAGCCGCTCCGCCGACGCCGCCGGAGACCGGCGCGTCGACAGACAGCATGCCCTTTTCCGCGGCAAGCTCGTGGGCCTGCCGGGCGCTGTCGACATCGATGGTCGAGCAGTCGATCAACAGCGAGCCGGATGTCACGGTGTCGAGGATGTCGCGATAGACCGAAAGAACATGGGCGCCCGCAGGCAGCATGGTGATCACCACGTCGGCGCCTTCGACGGCCTCACGGCCTGAACCGGCAATGGTCAGGCCGTTGGCCCGGGCCTGGTCCAGATTGTCCTGCACCAGGTCGAATCCGGCCACTGCGTGACCGGCCTTGACCAGATTGGCGGCCATTGGATTGCCCATGTTGCCGAGGCCGATGAAGGCTGTCTTGCCCATGCTTGTTTCTCTCCCTTTGGCGTCGCTTTTGTCAGCGAATCAGATGGCGGGCGATGATAACCCGCATGATTTCGTTCGTCCCTTCGAGGATCTGGTGGACACGCAGGTCGCGCACGATCTTTTCGACACCATAATCGGCGAGATAGCCGTAGCCACCGAACAGCTGCAGCGCATCGTTGGCAATATCGAACCCTTCGTCGGTGACGAACTTCTTCGCCATGGCCGACCATTTGCCGGCGTCATAGGCCTTGCAGTCCAGCTTGTTGGCGGCCGCGTAGAGAAGCAGCCGCGCCGCTTCCAGGCTGGTCGCCATATCGGCCATCTTGAACTGCAGTCCCTGAAACTGGTTGATGGTCTTGCCGAATGCCTGACGCTCGGAGGTGTAGGCCACCGCCTTGTCGAAGGCCGACTGAGCGCCGCCGAGCGAGCACGCCGCAATGTTGAGCCGGCCGCCGTCAAGGCCGGCCATCGCGATCTTGAAGCCCATGCCCTCGTCGCCGACACGGTTTTCGACGGGCACCCGGCAGTTGTCGAAAACAACCTGGGCCGTCGGCTGTATATGCCAGCCCATTTTCGCTTCGGGCGCACCGAAGGAGAGGCCCGGAGCGTCCTTGGGCACGATTAAGGCGGTGACGCCACCGGCGCCGTCGTCGCCGGTCCGCACCATGGCGACATAGATGTCGTTGGTTCCGGCGCCGGAGATGAACTGCTTGGCGCCGTTGAGAACGTAGGAATCTCCGTCGCGAACCGCCCGGGTCTTCAAAGCCACCGCATCCGAGCCAGATCCTGGCTCCGTCAGGCAGTAGCTGGCGATATGCTCCATCGAGGTCAGCTTGGGCAGGAAGCGTCGGCGCACCTCGTCGGACCCGAACGAGTCGATCATCCAGGCTGCCATGTTGTGGATCGAGATGAAACTCGAGAAGGCGGGACAGGCATGGGCGAGCGCTTCGAAGATGAGCACCGCATCCAGCCGGCCGAGGCCGGATCCGCCAACATCGTCCCTGACGTAGATTCCGCCGAGCCCCAGCGGAGCCGTTTCGCGGATAACGTCGATGGGGAAGTGCTTTTTCAGGTCCCATTCGATCGCGTTCGGTGCAACCCGATCCGCCGCAAAGGCGCTCACCATGTCCTGGATGGCACGCTGCTCATCGGTCAGCCCGAAGCGCTCTTCGGCTGATTCCACCATCGCGTCCATTTGAATCTCCCTGGCTTTGTCGCGGGGCGACCGCCCGACCTCACCACTATACGCCTCCGGCGAGCCCCGCCCAAATATTTAAACGCTCGTTCATTTCCTTGAACCATCTTTTGTCGGCATTGGCAAACCAAATTGTACAACATTGAACGGTATTTTTGGCCGTACTCCGGGCGATTCGCAAATTTGCCATTGTGTATTGTGCTCATTCTTCGCAGAATTCCTCTCGGCGGCGATGGACGACCAACGGGAGCGATCGGTTCACCAATGGGTACTGAGTCAAAACGGAAAGAACGATTTGCACACCGTGTGGCGCGATCGGCGACGTTGCTAGCGCTTCTGACGCTGGCAGCCTGTTCCACGCCGAAACCCGGCGTCACGACGGTCTACTACAATGTCCCGGGAACCACGGTTGAGCAGATCAACGAGCAAATCGCCATTCGCGGACCGCAGAACGGCCATGCGATCGGTACGACCGAAACGCGCATGACGCCGAAGGTGCGCACTGTTCGCGAAGACGGGCAATGCAGGATCGAGTCCGTTCAGGTGGTGCTCGAACTGAAAGTCACACTGCCGCGATGGATGGATCTCGACCGGGCCGACAGCCGCACCAGAACCGGCTTTGCAGCGCTCGCCACGCATGTCGAAGACCACGAACAGCGGCATGTCGAAATCTCGCAGGAATACGCCCGCAAGATCGAAGAGACACTGCTGGCGATGCCGCCGGAAAAGTCCTGCCGGGCGCTCATATCCAAGGCCCGGACGAAATTCCGGGAAGTTTTCGAGAAGCACAACGAGGCGCAACGCGAGTTCGACAGGCAGGAACGCGAAGCCATTGAGCGGCGGCTGTCCGCCTTGGGCTACAGCTGATTACTCGGCCGCTTCCGCCTCGGCCGTCCCCTCGATCCGCGCGGCACAGAACTTGAACTCCGGAATCTTTCCGTAGGGATCGAGCTGTGGATTGGTCAGCCTGTTCGCCGGACTTTCGTTGAAGCAGAACGGCATGAACACCATGCCGTCGGCCACTTCGCGGTCGGACCGCAACACCGCCTCGACCGTGCCGCGCCGCGTGGCGATGCTGACCAACTGCCCTGCCTTCAGGCCCTGGCGGTCGATCTCGTACGGGTTCATGGCGGCGATGCCCTGCGGTTCCAGCGTATCGAGCACGCCTGCCCGCCGAGTCATGGCACCGGTATGCCAGTGCTCCAGCAGGCGGCCGGTGGTCAGCACCAGCGGATAATGTTCGTCGGGCACCTCGTCGGGCGGCAGGAGGTCGGCGGGGACGATCTTGCCGCGACCGTCGGCGGTCGGAAACCCCTGGGCAACGACGATTTCGTTGCCCGGCTTGTCCGGCGCGTCGGCCGGATAGGTGACGGCATCTTCGCGTACGATGCGCTCCCACGAGATGTTGTCGAGCGACGGCATGACGGACGCCATCTCCGTATAGACCTCGGAGAGGTCCGCATAATCCCATTCAAGGCCGATGGCATTGGCGAGTTGAACGATGAGTTCCCAGTCCTGCCGCGCCTCGCCCGGCAGATCGAGCGCCGGACGGCCGATCTGCACCTGGCGGTTGGTGTTGGTGTAGGTTCCGAGCTTTTCGGCGTGGGCCGATGCCGGAAACACCACGTCGGCGTGCCAGGCGGTTTCGGTCAGAAAGATGTCCTGCACCACCAGGTGCTCAAGCTTGGCAAGGGCGGCCCGCGCATGGATCTGGTCCGGATCCGACATGGCCGGGTTCTCGCCCATGATGTACATGCCCTTGATCTTGTCGTCATGGATGGCGTCGACGATCTCCACAACGGTCAGGCCCTTCACCGGATCGAGCGAGCGCCCCCACATGTCCTCGAATTCGCCCCGGATGTCGGCGCTCTCGACGGACCGGTAGTCCGGGAAGACCATCGGGATCAGGCCGGCATCCGATGCGCCCTGAACATTGTTCTGACCGCGCAGCGGGTGCAGGCCGGTGCCGGGACGGCCGACCTGGCCGGTGACCAGCGCCATGGCGATCAGGCATCGCGCGTTGTCGGTTCCATGGGTGTGCTGGGAGACCCCCATGCCCCAGAAGATGATCGATCGCTCGGACGTCGCATAGCTGCGGGCCACCGCGCGCAGCGTTTCGGCATCGATACCGCAAACCTCGGCCATCGCTTCGGGGGTAAAGTCCGTGACCTTGTCTTTCAGCGCCTCGAAGCCGGAGACATTGGCCTGGATGTACTGCTCGTCATAGAGCTTTTCCTCGACGATGACGTTGAGCATGGAATTGAGCATCGCCACGTCGGTGCCGGGCTTGAACTGCAGCGAATGGGTCGCGTGCCGCGACAGACCCTGGCGGCGCGGGTCCATGACGACCAGAGTTTTGCCCTGCTTCACCGCCTGTTTGAAATAAGTCGCTGCCACCGGGTGGTTGGTACCCGGCCGAGCACCGATGACAATGATGCAGTCCGCCTTCATGGCGTCGGTGAAAGGTGCCGACACGGCGCCGGAGCCGACGCCTTCCATCAGCGCCGCCACGGACGACGCATGGCAGAGCCGCGTGCAGTGGTCGACATTGTTGGTGCCGAAGCCCTGGCGGATCAGCTTCTGGAAAAGATAGGCCTCTTCGTTGGATCCCTTGGCTGAACCGAATCCGGCGAGCGCACCGCCGCCGTCGCGCTCAAGGACCGTCTTCAGACCTTTGGCGGCACGCTCCAGCGCCTCTTCCCAGCTCGCTTCGCGAAACACGGTCAGAGGGTCGACGCCGCGCAAATCGATGTCGCCGGCCTTCGGCGCATCGTCGCGGCGGATGAGCGGCTTGGTCAGCCGGTCCGGCGAATGCACGTAATCGAAGCCGAAGCGGCCCTTGACGCACAACCGATTCTCGTTGGCCGGCCCGTCACGTCCGTCGACCTGGACAATGCGGTTGTCCTTGACGGCCACGCTTGTCTGGCAACCGACCCCGCAGAACGGACAGACGCTGTCCACCACCCGGTCGAACGACTTGACGGCGCGCTGCTTGTTTTCCGCATCCATCAACGTCTTTTCGTAGAGCGCACCGGTGGGGCAGGCCTGCACGCATTCGCCGCAGGTCACGCAGGTGCTGTCGCCCATCGGATCGTGCAGATCGAACACCGGCACCGAGTGGTTGCCGCGCCCTCCCATGCCGATCACATCGTTGACCTGGACCTCGCGGCAGGCCCGCACGCAGGCGCCGCAGGCGATACAGGCATCGAGATTGACGGCGATCGCCGGGTTGCTGATGTCGAAGCCTGTGTCTGCACCATCGCCGGCGAACTTGGACGCAAAGCGTGAGGAATCCTGGATGCCCATGGACTCCGCCCACAGCCAGAAGTCGGCCTGATCGTCGGGGCTTTCGTCGCGCGGGCGCATGTCGCTCGCCAGCAGTTCGAACACCATCTCGCGGGACTTCTTCGCCCGCTCCGTGTCGGTGAGAACGACCATGCCCTCGGTCGGCATGCGGATGCAGGACGCGGCCAGGGTGCGTTCGCCCTCGATATCGACCATGCAGGCGCGGCAATTGCCGTCCGCCCGGTAGCCCGGCTTGTCGAGGTGGCACAAATGCGGAATGCGCGTGCCTTCGCGTTTGGCAACGTCCCAGATGCTCTCATCCGGCGAGGCGGTTACCGTTTTTCCATCAAGGCTGAAGCGGATATCGGTCATAAGCAGGTCTCGTCTCGCCGGTCTCAAAGGTCGTCGCGGAAAAAGGTCAGCAGGTGGTTGACCGGGTTCGGCGCGGCCTGGCCGAGGCCGCAGATCGACGCGTCCCGCATGACCGCTTCCAGATCGCGGATGGCATTTTCGTCGAGCGGACCGTCCCGTTCAAGCAGCTCGACCATTTTTTCGGTGCCCGAGCGGCACGGCGTGCACTGGCCGCAACTCTCGTGCTTGAAGAACTTCAGCAGGTTGAGCGTCGCGTCCTTGACGCTGTCCTTGTCGGACAGGACCACGACCGCGTGCGACCCGACGAAGCCGCCGAGATCCGCAAGCTTTCCGCCGAAATCGAGCGGCACGTCGTCGAGTTCGGCCGGCAGGACACCGCCCGAAGCCCCGCCGGGCAGATAGGCCTTGAGCGTGTGGCCATCGGCCATGCCGCCGCAATAATCGTCGATCAGTTCGCGCAGTGTGATGCCTGCCGGCGCTAGCTTGACGCCCGGCTCCTTCACCCGGCCGGAAACCGACCAGGACCGCGGTCCCGGATGCCCTTCCCGGCCCTGCGCAGCAAACCAGTCGGCGCCGTTTTCAACGATATCGCGGATCCACCACAGGGTTTCGACATTGTGGTTGAGCGTCGGCTTGCCGAACAGGCCGACCTCGGCGATATAGGGTGGCCGGTGGCGCGGCAGGCCGCGCTTGCCCTCGATGCTCTCGATCATGGCGCTTTCTTCACCGCAAATGTAAGCACCGGCGCCGCGTCGCAATTCGATGAAGCCGGTGTCGATGAGCCCGGCATCCTTAAGTGCTGCGATTTCCGTCCTGAAGATTTCGAGCACGGCGGGATATTCGTCCCGCATGTAGAAATAGATGCGTTCAGCCTCCACCGCGTGGGCAGCGATGAGCGCGCCTTCCAGCGCCCGGTGCGGGTCGCTTTCCAGGAGATAGCGGTCCTTGAAAGTGCCCGGCTCGCCTTCGTCGCCGTTGACGGTCATCAGCCGGGGCCCCGAATAGGATCGAACGAAACCCCACTTCTTGCCGGCCGGGAAGCCGGCACCGCCCAGCCCGCGCAACCCGGCGTCCGACAGCGCTTCGATCAATGTTTCGGCCGAGATCTCGCCGGCGCGCACCTTGCCGTAAAGTTCGTAGCCACCGAATTCCTGATAGGCGTGCAACTGGATGTAATCCGGCACCTCGACATCGAAGCCGCCATCCTGTGCCAGTCCGAGGAGGTTTTCGGCTGATGCATGATCGACTTCGCGGTTGCCGATGCGCGCTGCGGGCGCCGTATCGCAGCGACCCATGCAGGGCGCACGCACCACGCGGATCAGGGACGGGTCCGCCTGCTCTTCGAGGTCCGTCAGCAGGTCTTCGCAGCCGCCGAGCATGCAGGACAGGGAATCGCACACCCGAACCGTTAGCGGTGCCGGGGTAGCCTCGCCCTCCTTCACGATGTCGAAGTGGTCATAGAAGGAGGCAACTTCGAAGATCTCAGCCTGCGCCAGCCGCATGATCTCGGCGAGCGCGCGCAAATGCGCCGCCGACAGGCAGCCATAGGTGTCCTGGATGAGGTGCAGGAATTCGATCAGCAGATCGCGTCGAATTTCACGTCCCTCCAGAAGGCCGCTCACTTCCAACAGGGCGGCGTCGTCGAGTGGTCGTCCCTTCGGTCCCCGGTCTCGACGTTTCGCCATGACATGCTGGTTCATTAGGCCGCCTTTCTTCGTCCCACGGGCAAATCCGCCCTTCAATCGGGCACCTGTATAGACCGCCGCGGCGATCCAAGGCCAGCCCGATTGCGGCAACAGGACGTCGCATGTCGAAATGGCGGGGGAAACCAGGCCGACGTGTCAGGCCGGGTTTCGGCCCCATCGGCCAGTGTCGTTCGGAGAAAAATGAAAAAAGCAGCAACTTCACGTCAAATTGCCCAAAAAACGGCCCCCGAACGCCTTTCATGGGCCGCTGAATGGCCGTAAACTCGCGGCACATCATATCCGCAGGCGATAAGGATGGACGTCATTCGGGACACCGGATGTCGAGATCGGCCTGCCGGCTTCGGGCCGGCGGGGCGGTGAGGTACATCGAGTGTCCCTGAGGGTCGCATTCCGGCGGCACCCTCGACCAACCAGGAGTAAAACAGCGTGAAAACACCATTGGCACCCCTGTTCCTTGCGTCGGCCCTGGTGTTTCTCCCGCATATGGCCGCCGCAGAAGAATGCGGAGACGTCAGCATTGCCCAAATGAGCTGGCAGTCGGCCGATCTGCTCGCCAATATCGACAAGATCATCCTGAGCAAAGGCTACGGCTGCGAGGCGACGCTCATCGCCGGCGACACCCTGCCGACATTCAACATGATGAACAGCGAGGGCAAGCCTGACATCGTGCCGGAAATGTGGATCAACTCGGTGCGCGAGAGCTTCGATACCGCGGTCAGCGAAGGGCGTATCGAAATTGCCGCTGAGTCCCTGTCCGACGGCGGCGTCGAGGGGTGGTGGATCCCGCAATTTGTCGCCGAGGCACATCCCGACATCAAAACGATCGAAGACGCCTTGCAGCGTCCGGAACTGTTTCCGGCTGCGGACGATTCGTCGCGCGGCGCGATCCACAACTGCCCTCCCGGCTGGAGCTGCCGGATTTCGACCGCAAATCTGTTCAAGGCCCACGATGCCGCGCAGAAAGGGTTCGACCTGGTCGATGCTAAAACCCCGCAGGATCTGAGTTCCTCCATCGAACAGGCCTTCGAGGAACAACGCGGTTGGCTCGGATACTACTGGGCACCGACACCGACCCTCGGAAAGTACGAGATGGTCCGCCTCGACTTCGGTGTGCCCCATGACAAGACGGAGTGGGACACGTGCACGGCGGTCGAGGATTGCCACAATCCGCAACCGAACGCCTGGCCGAAATCATCCGTCTATACGGTCGTCACCGACAAGTTCCGCCGATCCGCCACCGAGGCATACAGCTACCTCGCGAACCGCTCGTGGAGCAACCGGACCGTCAACGGCCTGCTCGCCTGGATGGACGACAACGGGGCGACGGCGGAAGAAGGCGCGCGCTACTTTCTCGAAAACAACGAGGAACTCTGGTCGACCTGGGTTACGCCGGAAGCGGCAGAAAAGCTGAAGAACTATCTGGCCAATTCCTGAAGCGTCTTAAGCGACCGTCAACCGCAATCTCGTAGGGTGGAACGTGATTTGACTAATTGCCGCCATATAAAGATATCTTTATATGGTTCTGTGATTATATGACTCTGGAATGCTTCGATGACTGTATCTTCCCTAGCGGATAATCCGCTTTCCCGATTGATCGCCGAAAAGGGCGTTCTGTTGGCCGACGGCGCGACCGGCACCAACCTGTTTGCGATGGGACTGGAAGCCGGCGAAGCGCCGGAATTGTGGAATGAGGACCAGCCCGACAAGATCGTCAAACTGCATCAGGATTTTGTCGATGCCGGCGCCGACATCATTCTGACCAACAGTTTCGGCGGCACCCGCCACCGGCTGAAACTGCATCATGCCCAGGACCGGGTTTTCGAATTGAACAGGAAGGCAGCGGAAATCGCCCGCGCGGTCGCCGACGCCGCCGACCGTCCGATCATCGTCGCCGGCTCCGTCGGGCCGACCGGAGAACTGCTGCAGCCGCTCGGGGCTCTCAGTTATGAAGACGCCGTCATCGCCTTTGCCGAGCAGATCGAAGGTCTCAAGGCCGGCGGTGCCGACATTGCATGGATCGAAACCATGTCGGCGCCCGAAGAGATCCGCGCCGCCGCGGAAGCCGCGGTCAAATGCGACGTGCCCTACACCTATACAGGATCGTTCGACACGGCCGGCAAGACCATGATGGGCCTGCATCCGAAAGACATTCATGGCGTGACGACGGAGTTCGACCACGAACCGCTGGCCGTCGGTGCCAATTGCGGTGTTGGCGCATCGGACATCCTCGCCTCGCTGCTCGACATGACCGACGCCAACCCGGCCGCAACGATCATCGTCAAGGGCAATTGCGGCATTCCGGAATTCAGGGGCTCGGAAATCCACTATTCCGGAACGCCGCCGCTGATGGCCGATTATGCGCGTCTGGCGATCGACGCCGGCGCCACCATCATCGGCGGATGCTGCGGCACGTCCTGCGACCACCTGCGGGCCATGCGCGCGGCCATCGACGATCATTCCAGGGCTGAGCGGCCGACGCTGGAGACCATCGTCGAACGGATCGGCCCCCTGCGCAACAAGGCCGCCGACGCCGCCTCCGAGGCGCCGCGCCGCGAACGCCGCGGGCGCCGACGGGCTTAGCCGCCGGCCTTCGGCAGATCGAGCGCCTGCATGAGAAATTGCTGGTGTGCCGGATCGTAGCGATACGACCGGCCGACCGGACACGCGACGCGTGATGCGCAGCCCGTGACCATGCAACTCCCCTGCCCCTCGTGTGTGGCCAGATAGCCGCGGCAACGCTTCACGTCGAACGCGCTTTCCGCGATCGCACCCGCCGGGCACGCAGTCAGACAGGGCCGGTCGTCGCAGGTGTCGCAAGGATGCTGCACGGTGCGGGACTCGGCAAATTCGACCGGCCGATCGAAAGCCAGCGCCGCCCGGTAACTGTGCCAGAGGCCGAACTCCGGATGGATCAGAATGCCGAGCGGCGATGGCTTCAGCCCTTCGCCGGCGGCGACCCATTGTTGAAACGGCCACCACGGCCGGTCGAAGGGATAGAGCGCCACACCGTCGATCGCCCGGGCGACCGGATCGATCACCTGCTTCGACCAATGATCCAGCGGATCGGGGCCGCTGTATGTCTCGCGGAAGCGCTGGAAAGACGGCCACAACGACGATCCCGCATGCCCGACGAGCAGGAGGCTTTCGATCCGCCGCCCGTTCGCCAGAACCGGCGCGGTGTCTTCGAAGCGCACGCCGCCGCGCACGAAAAGCCCATGCGGCTCGAGCATCCCGCAGAGGCGCGCCAGCAGCGCAGAACTATCGTTTCCGGTCATCATCGTCCCGGAAGGCGGAACGCCACACGTCCCGATGGATCAGCTTGGCCACTTTTGCCCGGCCGTCCTCGGGCTTCTTTCACGTAAAGGCGTCGGGCATCGATTCCTTCTTGCGGGCAATGAAATCGACCAGCCCGTCGGCGATGCCGGCGTCGAGCGGCGGCGCCTCATACGAGTCCAGCCAGCTGCGGCACAGCTCGTTGGCGCGGTTTTCGATGCGTTTTTCGCCTTCCATCTGCCACTGCTCGAAGGAATTGTTGTCGGCCAGCGGCGACCGGTAGAAGGCGGACTGGAAATTCGCCTGGGTATGGGCGCAACCCAGATAGTGGCTTCCCGGACCGACTTCCTCGATGGCGTCCAGCGCCTGGGCGTTCTCCGACAGGTCGACCCCTTCGGCGAAACGCTGCATCATGCCCAGCTGGTCGGCGTCGATCATGAACTTTTCATAGGACGAGACCAGACCGCCCTCAAGCCAGCCAGCCGAATGCAGGACAAAGTTGGTGCCGGCGAGAACCGTCGTGTTGAGCGTGTTGCTGCTTTCGTGCGCTGCCTGCGCATCCGGCACCTTCGAACCGCAGAGCGATCCGCCGGTGCGGAACGGCAGCCCCAGCCGGCGCGCCAGCTGGGCGGCGCCGTAGGAAACCAGCGACGGTTCCGGCGTGCCGAAAGTCGGCGCGCCCGACTGCATCGATATCGACGCGGCAAAGGTACCGAAGAGCACCGGTGCGCCCGGCCGAATCAGCTGGGTGAAGGACGCGCCTGCCAAAACCTCCGCCAAAATCTGTGTCAGCGTCCCGGTCACAGTGACGGGGCTCATCGACCCGGCCAGGATGAAAGGAGACACGATGCAGGCCTGATTGTTGCGGGCATAGACCTTGGCCGCGCCCAGCATCGTCTCGTCGAACACCATCGGCGAATTGGCGTTGATCAGATTGACCACCACGCAGTTCTGATCGACGAAATCGACGCCGAACAGGATCTTGCACATGTCGACCGTGTCCTGCGCCCGTTCGGGCGCCGTGACCGATCCCATAAAGGGCTTGTCCGACAACCGCATATGGGCGTGGACCATGTCCAAGTGGCGCTTGTTGACCGGAATGTCCACCGGCTCGCACACCGTGCCGCCCGAATGGTGCATGGACGGCGCCAGATAGGCCATCTTGACGAAATTCTCGAAGTCCTGAATCGTCGCATAGCGCCGTTCGCCCTCCAGGTCGCGGACGAAGGGCGGACCGTAGACTGGAGCAAACACCGTCGCCTTGCCGCCGATCTGAACGGAACGTTCGGGATTGCGTGCATGCTGGGTGAAAGCGGACGGAGCCGTCTCCAGCAGCGACCGGCACAGTCCCTTGGGAAAATGCACGCGCTCGCCGCGGACGTCGGCGCCGGCATCGCGCCACAGATCCAGCGCTTCCGGGTCGTCGCGGAATTCGATGCCGATTTCTTCGAGCACTCGATCGGCATTCGCTTCGATCAGCGACAGGCCCTCTTCGTCGAGCACCTCGTATTCGCGGATCTTGCGGGTGATATAGACGTTTTTCGGCCCCGGTCCTCCGCCGCTTCGCGACGCGCGGCGGGCGGCGGCACCGCCTGCACTGCCGCGACCGCGGCGACCGCCGGCCCGACCGGCCCTGTTACCTTCGACTTCCATCTCAACAACCTCTTGCGTGCGACGCCCCGGTCCTTGGCGGATCGTCGTCGCATCTGGACTGTCTGTGACCCTAGACCACGCGCTGTCGGCCAAATTTCCTCAAAGCGCCAAGCCGTGACGCTCTGGCGACAGCCAATCAAGGGGCGGCAAATGAACCGCCGTCGCTTTTCAGATTGGCGCGCGTCGTTTTTGAAGAGTCCAAGCGCCGCCGATTCCAGCATAAGTCTTGCCAGCGTAACAAGTTACATGGTTCAAAGGCGAATCAATCGCCAGCATCGAGGAAACGCCGATGTCCGACGACGACGAAATCATCCTGTCCGAACTGTCCGACGACGAACTCGTGCAGCAGATGCACGATGACCTGTATGACGGTCTGAAGGAGGAAATCGAGGAAGGCACCCAGATCCTGCTCGACCGCGGATGGATGCCCTACGACGTACTGACCAAGGCCCTTGTCGAGGGCATGCGCATTGTCGGTGAAGACTTCCGCGACGGCATCTTGTTCGTGCCGGAAGTGCTCCTGTCAGCCAACGCCATGAAGGCAGGCATGTCCATCCTGCGGCCGCTGCTTGCCGAAACCGGTGCTCCGAAGCTCGGCAAGATGGTGATCGGAACGGTCAAGGGCGACATTCACGACATCGGCAAGAACCTGGTCGGCATGATGATGGAAGGCGCCGGATTCGATGTCGTCGACATCGGCATCAACAATCCGGTCGAAAACTATCTGGAAGCCATCGAAGAGCACGAGCCGGACATCGTCGGCATGTCCGCGCTGCTGACGACCACCATGCCCTACATGAAGGTGGTGATCGACACGATGAAGGAAAAGGGCATCCGCGAGGACCACATCGTGCTGGTCGGCGGCGCTCCGCTCAACGAGGAATTCGGCATGGCCGTCGGCGCCGACGCCTATTGCCGCGACGCGGCGGTCGCTGTCGAAACGGCCAAGGAATTCATGAAGCGGAAGCACAACGCCCTTGCCAACGCCGGCTGACGCCGCTTCTGTACGATCGGAACCCGAACGAAAGGCGGCCTCGACGGGCCGCCTTTTGCATCTGAGACCGGGGATCGGCCGATGAACGAACAGACAGACACAGTTCAGACACCGGGGCGCGTTCGGGTCATCGCCTGTGGAGCGCTGGCGCGCGAAATCCTCGCCATTTGCGAAGCCAACGGCCTCAACCATGTCGACCTGACCTGCCTGCCGGCGATCTGGCACAACCACCCCGACCGAATAGCGCCGGGCGTTCGCGATGCCGTCCGCCAGGCGCGCGCCGAAGGTTTCCAGCGCATTTTCGTCGCCTATGCCGACTGCGGCACCGGCGGCGCTCTCGACACCGTCTGCGACGAAGAACAGGTGGAGCGCATTGCCGGCCCGCACTGCTATTCCTTTTTCGCCGGCAACGAGCGGTTTGCCACCTGGGACGAAGACCTCGACGCCTTCTTTCTGACCGACTTTCTGGCCCGGCAGTTCGAGGCGTTCGTGATCGAGCCGCTTGGACTGGACCGCCATCCGGAACTGCGCGACCTTTATTTCGGCAATTACCGCAAACTGATCTACCTGTCCCAGGAAACCGATCCCGAACTGCAGGAAAAAGCGAGACAAGCGGCGGAAGCCCTTGATCTTGAATATGAATACCGCTTTACCGGTTATGGCGATCTCGAAACAGTGTTGCGCGACGCGTGAAACCGGCTTAAGGGCAAGGGCGATTATGGCGACCTTGTCATTCGTCCCGCCGCTCCCCAGATAGATCGCCAGCGACGGGCATGGCGCATTGTTCAGTGGAATCGACTGCCGGACGCAGTCGGCAAGCCGAGTTCTCGGCGGAGAGCGGGAAAAACAACATCGTGGACGACATCCCGGCCGGTGGTTCGATATCAGGCACTCCGACGGATCAGGGCGAACACCCCGAATCCCTGTCCGACCTGCTGAAAAGGCTGGCGGAGGAGACCGACGAGCGCATCACCTTGCGCGAAATGGCCGAAGCGCTCGACGAGCGCTCCTTCGGCGCGTTCCTCCTGGTCTTTTCCATTCCCAACCTCATTCCCCTGCCGCCCGGCGCCACGCTGATCCTGGGATTGCCGCTGGTCTTCATCGCCTGGCAGATCGTCGCCGGCCGCAACAAGATCTGGCTGCCGAAACGGCTCGCCAACTACGCACTCGAAAAACACACGCTGGAGAAGATCGTCAGGCGCGCCGACCCGGGACTGCGCTGGATGGAGGCCTGGGTCAGGCCACGCAACTGGCCGCTGGCCAACCCGATGGCGGGACGCATGTTCGGCGTTTACACCTTCATTCTGGCGATCGTCGTCTTCATCCCGATCCCCTTCGGCAACTGGCTGCCCGCTTTCGCAATTGCCACGATCGGACTTGCCCACACCGAACAGGACGGCAACTGCCTGGTGGTCGGTTCGATCATCGGCCTGGTCGCCATCGCGATATTCAGCCTTATCCTGCTTCTGACGACGGCCGTCTTTACCAACATTCTGTAGAGGGACGGCACCGCTCTGGCGGTGAAGCCGCTTTCGAACTAAATCTGTTGCGCGTCGTTTTTGAGCGCATTGTGCGTCGCCGGACAGCAAGCCAAAAGGCTTGTTTGTTCGTTATGTGCGCGCCGAGGAGACAGTGCATGGCCGATCTGATAACCGTTTACTGGCGGGACATCCCCGCACAGGTCATCGTCAAGAAGGGCCGCAAGAGCGCCAAACGCGAATTGTCGCTGCGCTTCACCGAAGCGATCGACATGTGCGCCATGCGCTCAGGCGCCCACGAGACGGATGACTACCTCGCCGAATGGCGGCGCGGTACGCCTGAACCGGTGTCTGACGATCTCGAGGCGGAGGCCGACAAGGCAGCAGCCTCTCTCGAAGCGGCCTACACCAAGGACGTCCTGAAACAGTTGATCCAGTCGCAAGGAAGGACCGGTCAAGATGGCAGTGGTGGAAATGAATAGCCGGCGGCCGGCTCGTATTGCCGCATCGATTGAGGTAGCGCCGCGCCAGGCGATCGAATCGGCCGACCTGGAAGGCATGTTCCCGCCCGGGACCAGTGTCTATGTCACCGATATCGGTACGGACACCAACGACACCCTGGTGGCCGCGGCGACGCGATTGCGCGCGCTCGGCTATGACCCGGTGCCGCATTTCGCCTCACGCCGGCTGACCTCACGCACTGTTCTGGAAGATCGCATCAAGCGGATGAGCGAAGAGGCCGGTGTCACCAACGTCCTCGTCATCGGTGGCGGCCTGGAGCGGCAGGCGGGAGAATTCTCGTCGACCATGGAAGTGCTGGAAACCGGATTTTTCGACAAATACGGCATCGAAAAAATCGGTATTGCCGGCCACCCGGAAGGCAGTCCGGACTTCTCCGAAGAGGTCGCGTTGCAGGCGCTGCGCCTGAAGAAGGCCTTTGCCCAGCGCACCGGCGCACAGTTGCGCATCGTGACCCAGTTCGGTTTCGACGCCGCCAAGTTCATCGCCTGGGCCGACGGGCTGAAAGAACACGGCATCGACATGCCGGTGCATCTGGGCGTTGCCGGACCGGCGAAGATCACCACGCTGATCAAGTTTGCCGCCATGTGCGGCGTCGGAAACTCCATCTCGTTTCTGAAGAAGAACGCGCTGTCGCTGACCACCCTGGCAACCTCGCATTCGCCGGAAACCGTGGTCGGCCCGATCGAAGACCATGTGCTGAACAGCACCACAACCCCGATCCGCCAGATCCACGTCTTCGCCTTCGGCGGGCTGAAAAAAACCACCGAATGGCTTGTGGAACGCGGATCATGGGATATAAACACATCTTTATATCCTTCTATGAACACTGCACAGAGCTGAGGACTGCCTGATGGCCCGCACTATCGTCGCTTCCGCGACCAAGGAAATCGTGATCGGTTTCGACCAGCCCTTCTGCGTGATCGGCGAACGCATCAACCCGACCGGGCGAAAGAAGCTGGCTGCTGAAATGCAGGCCGGCAACTTCGACACGGTCAAATCGGACGCCCTCGCCCAGGTTGCCGCAGGCGCGACGATGCTCGACGTCAATGCCGGGGTCACCGCCGTCGATCCCAACGCGACGGAACCGGCCCTGCTCGTCCAGACGCTGGAAATCGTCCAGGGCCTGGTCGACATTCCGCTGTCGATCGATTCGTCGGTGACCGGCGCCATCGAGGCCGGTCTGAAGGTCGCCAAGGGCCGACCGCTGGTCAACTCGGTAACCGGCGAGATCGAGAAGCTCGAAGCGATCCTGCCTCTGGTCAAGAAATACGACGTGCCCGTTGTCGCCATTTCCAATGACGAAACCGGCATTTCGGAAGATCCGGATGTGCGCTTTGCGGTTGCCAAGAAGATCGTCGAACACGCAGCCGATTACGGCATCAAGGCCGAAGACGTCGTCGTCGATCCGCTGGTCATGCCGATCGGCGCGATGGGAACGGCCGGCCAGCAGGTATTCCGGCTGGTGCGCCGGCTGCGCGATGAACTGGGCGTCAACACCACCTGCGGCCTGTCCAACATCTCCTTCGGCCTGCCGCACCGCCATGCCATCAACGCCGCCTTCATTCCGATGGTCATCGCCTCTGGCATGACGTCGGCCATCATGAATCCCTGCCGCCCGCAGGAGATGGAGATGGTTCACGGCGCCAACGTGCTCAACGGCACCGATGCCAACTGCACCAACTGGATCATGACCTACCGCGACCACACGCCGGCGGCCAACGCCAACGCCGCTCCGGGCGGCGAGGCGGCGGCGGCACCGTCCGGCGGTCGGCGTCGCGGCGGGCGTCGCGCCCGCGCTTGATATAGGATCACGAATCAGTAGCAGTCTGATCGGGCCGTTACTGCGATCGTGACAAAGGAGCATCGGATGGACCAAAAGGCCGACAACGGCAAGGATCCGCTGGTGCTCTTCATGCCTTCGGGCCGCCGCGGCCGGTTCGAAAGGGGCACCAACGTCCTGGAGGCCGCCCGCCAGCTCGGCGTCTATGTCGAGAGCGTGTGCGGCGGCCGCGGCATTTGCGGCCGCTGCCAGATCGAGGTTCAGGAAGGCCAGTTCGCCAAACACGGCATCACGTCGGCCGCCGACCACATCTCCGGATTCAGTGCCAAGGAAAAGCGGTACGCTGAAAAACGGCAGCTGCTGGATGGCCGCCGGTTGTCGTGTTCGACGACGATCGAGGGCGACCTTGTCGTCGACATCCCGCAGGACGTCCAGGTCAATGCCCAGATTGTCCGCAAGGCTGCCGACACCCGGCTGATCGAACGCAACCCGGCGATTCAGATGTGCTATGTCGAGGTCGAGGAGCCCGACATGCACAAGCCGCTCGGCGATCTCGACCGGCTGGAGCAGGCGCTGGAGCGCGACTGGGGCTTCACCGACATGATGATCGACCAGCACCTGCTGCCTCGGGTCCAGTCGATCCTGCGCGCCGGCAACTGGGCGGTCACGGCGGCGATCCACCGCGACTTCGAATCCTCGCGCCCATCGCTGATCGCGCTCTATCCGGGGCTGAAGAACGAAGCCTACGGCATCGCCTGCGACATCGGTTCGACCACCATCGCACTGCACCTCTCCTCGCTCCTGTCCGGCCTGACCATCGCCTCGGCGGGCGCTTCCAATCCGCAGATCCGCTTCGGCGAGGACCTGATGAGCCGGGTCTCCTACGTGATGATGAATCCGGATGGCCGCGAGGCGATGACCAAAGCCGTGCGCAACGCACTCAACGGCTTGATCGAGGAAGTCTGCGCGGAATCGGGCGTCGATCCGCAGGACATTCTCGACGCGGTTTTCGTCGGCAACCCGATCATGCACCACCTGTTCCTCGGCATCGATCCGACGGAGCTGGGCGGTGCGCCCTTCGCGCTCGCGGTGTCCGGCGCTGTCCACACCTGGGCCTTCGACCTCAACCTGGCGCTCAATCCGGGCACCCGCGTCTACATGCTGCCCTGCATCGCCGGCCATGTCGGAGCGGACGCCGCGGGCGCCACGCTCAGCGAGGGACCGCATCGCCAGGAAGAGATCATGCTGCTGGTCGATGTCGGCACCAACGCCGAAATCGTGCTCGGCAACCGTGATCGGGTCGTCGCCGCATCGTCGCCGACCGGACCGGCCTTCGAAGGCGCGGAGATCTCCTGCGGACAACGCGCCGCGGCCGGAGCCATCGAGCGCGTCCGCATCGATCCGCAGACACTGGAACCGCGCTTTCGGGTCATCGGCACGGAGCACTGGTCGGACGAGCCCGGCTTCGACACCGCATCCACCAAGGTCACCGGCATCTGCGGGTCCGGCATCATCGAGGTGATCGCCGAGATGTTCCTGGCCGGCATCATCTCCGAGGACGGGGTCGTCGACGGCAGCCTGGCATCGCGGTCCGACCGTATCATCCAGGACGGCCGCACCTGGTCCTATGTGCTGTGGGATGGCGAAACACGGCTGACGATCACCCAGAACGACGTGCGTGCGATTCAACTTGCCAAGGCAGCGCTTTATGCGGGCATCAAGCTGTTGATGGACAAGCTGAGCATCGCTCATGTCGACCGCATCGGCTTGGCCGGGGCCTTCGGCTCCTTCATCGATCCCAAATACGCCATGGTGCTCGGCCTGATCCCCGATTGCGACCTGGCCAAGGTCAAGGCAGTCGGCAACGCCGCCGGCACCGGCGCCCGCATGGCGCTGCTCAACCGCGACTACCGTCGCGAGATTGAGAGCACGGTTCGCGACATCGAGAAGATCGAGACCGCACTGGAACCGAAATTCCAGGACCATTTCGTCATGGCCATGGCATTGCCCAACAAGGTCGACGAATTCCCCGAGCTTGCCAAAGAGGTCAAGCTGCCGCCCAAAGCGGCCCCCGTCGAAGCAGCCGCAGGCGCACCCCGTCGGCGTGCCCGCGAGGGCCGCCGCCGTCGCGGATAAGATCAATCGGCCTGCCCTGCAGCTGAAGCCTATTCCTGAAAGTCGCCGGTTTCGGCGAGCGTCGCAAAGGCTGCCCGGATATGGTCGGCTGCGGCGCAGGCCGGCGGCTCTCCGTCGGGGCGGACGAGCATGCCGAGCGTATAGGTGCCGATCGGCGGAAGGCCGTCTTCCTCGCCGAGAACCACCAGTTCGTCGCCGACGAAGGACTGCGGCAGCGGTGCGATCGCCAGATCCGACAGGATGGCGGCGCGCTGTCCGGTCGTGTGAGCGCTCATATAGGCAATGCGGTAGTCGATATGGAGCTCGTCCAGCCCTTCCACGGCCCGCGCCCGCCAGGCGCATCCTTCTTCCCACATCGACACCGGCATGGGCGTGCGCAGATGCGCACTTCCGCCCTTCGCCCCGGCCCACACCAGCTGCTCGGTCAGCAGCACCTCACCACCCGGCGGCAGGGTGTCCGGCTGGCAGGTCAGCAGCGTGATGTCGAGCCGCCGCTCGTCCATGCGCTTGATCAGCTTGGAACTCTGGTCGATCACCACGTCGACGGCAATCGCCGGGTGTGTCTTGGCGAACCGCTTCAGCACGCCGGGCAAGATGCGGTCGCCGACATCGTCGGGCGCGCCCAGTCGAACGACCCCGGATATATCGGGTGAAATGAACTGCGTCACGGCTTCGCGATTGAGCGACAACAGGCGACGCGCATAACCGAGAAGGATCGCTCCGTCGCTGGTCAGCGTCACCGAGCGAGCATCCCGCGACAGCACCGGCCGGCCCAGGTTCTCTTCCAGTTTCTTGATCTGCATCGACACCGCGGAGGGAGTCCGAAACACGGTCGCAGCAGCCGCTGTGAAGCTGCCCGTATCGGCAATCGCGACAAAGGTGCGCAGCACGTCGAGTTCAAGCAGAGGCACCGGATGGTTGAGAGGAGCGTTCATGGCACCTTTCAATTTTTCTGAATCAAAACATAATTCCTTTTCATTTGATTGAACCAGCTTTACCCCCCATAGTCAAGCTCAAGGGTCGCGACCTTTCCCCCGCGGACCGGCCGAACCAGGCCGGCACCGCAACATTGAAAGGAACCTGGAAATGTTGAATTCACATGTTGAGGCGAACGATCCGTTCGCCGGACTGGACTTGCACGAACGCACCGGATCGAGCCGCGGAACGCTGGCCGGACTGACGGCCTGGTTTCATCGGCGGATCGAACAGTGGCGTTGCGCCAAGTTGCGCCGTGAAACCGCCCATGCCATTGCCAAGCTCGACGACAGGACCCTGTCGGATATTGGCTGGCCGGGCCGCTTCGAGGCTCAGGACCCGTGCGCAAAAGCATGAGACCGAAATCGATACAGTTGAAAACAGCAGCTTCGCCGCTCCCACTCGGCATCGGCGAGGCTGCGCCGGACTGGCGCAATGGCGTTCGAAACGGACGCCATCAATCGTGCTAAACATTCCCATAAATTCTGCTTAGACAACATAAATTTCGCTTCACAGCGGCCAGACGCTGTGTAAAGCTCGCCGCGCAATGACCCCAATTCGGGAGGACGGGGTGCATTCGACGCGATGCAACCGAACCTCCGCGCGTTCACCGGGTACATGCGTGGCAACCGCGGTGCCGGGGTATCGTGAGCGCTGGTTTCAGCGACAGTGATAATCCGTGACCGCCAGATTCGGGGATTGACTGCGATGGAAAGCGCGTCAACGCACAAACGGTCCTTTGTGTTCTATCTCGTGCCGGATTTCTCGCTGATTGCGTTTGCGACGGCGATCGAGCCGCTGCGCATCGCCAACCGAATGCTCGGCTACGAGAGCTACACCTGGCGTGTTGCCTCTTTCGACGGTCAGCCGGTGCAGTCCTCGAACGGAGTCGAGGTCTCGACCAGTTCGTCGCTGGCCGACGAACGGCAGATGCTGTCCGGCGAAAAGCGCCCGTCCATGGTGTTCGTGTGCTCCGGCGTCAATGTCGAGGCCTATGCGCAAAAGTCTCTGCATGCCTGGCTGCGCGAAGTGCACAACCGTAACATCGCCGTCGGCGGGCTTTGCACCGGCGCCTATGTACTGGCGGCCGCCGGTCTGCTGTCGGGACGGCGCTGCGCCATTCACTGGGAAGACCTGCCCGGCTTCTCGGAGAAATTCCCGCTGGCCGAGGTCTATGCCGATCTCTACGAGCAGGACGACAATATCTACACCTGCGCTGGCGGCACGGCAGCACTCGACATGATGCTCAACCTGATCGGCGAGGATCATGACGACAACCTGGTCAACCGCGTCTGCGAGCAGGCCCTGACCGACCGGGTCCGCAACCCGCACGACCGCCAGCGCCTGCCGCTGCGCGCCCGGCTGGGCGTCCAGAACTCCAAGGTGCTGTCGATCATCGAATTGATGGAAAGCAACCTGACTGAACCGCTGTCGCTGCTGGAAATCGCCGACTATGCCGGCCTGTCGCGGCGCCAGATCGAGCGCCTGTTCCGGCAGGAGATGGGCCGCTCCCCTGCCCGCTACTATCTGGAGATCCGGCTCGACCGGGCCAGGCATCTGCTGGTCCAGTCGTCGATGCCGGTGGTCGAGGTGGCGGTCGCCTGCGGTTTCGTCTCGGCCTCGCACTTCTCCAAGTGCTACCGCGAACTTTACGGCCGGTCGCCGCAGCAGGAACGCGCCGAGCGCAAGCAATTGCTGGTATCGGCCGCCTGACTGGCGGCCGACCAGAGCTTTCCGGTCAGGCTCTCAAAGCCTCGTTTTCCGGATCGTAGGGGCTTTCCGCGATCACCGTCGCGCGGTGGTTCTTGCCCAGAATCCGAATTTCGACTTCCGTTCCCAATTCACTGAATTCAGGACGAAGCATGGCAAGCGCCAGTGACTTTTGCAGACGGAAGCCGTAGGTACCGCTGGTCGCCCTGCCGATCAGTTCGCCATTGCGATAGATCGCCTCGTTGCCGCGCGCATCGGCGTCGGTCACGTCATGGACCTCAAGGGTGACGAAGTTCCATTTCAGCCCCGTCTCGCGCGCCCGCACGACCGCATCGCGGCCGATAAAGTCGCCCTTGTTCGGCTTGACGAAGCGATCGAGGCCGGATTCGTAGGCGTTGTATTCGATCGACAATTCGCGCGGAATCAGCCGGTAGGACTTTTCGATCGACATGGCGGTCATCGCCCGGATGCCGAACGGCTTGATGCCGAACTCTGCGCCGGCTTCCATCAGCAGGTCGAAGATCGTGTTCTGCTGTTCGATGGGGTGATGCAGTTCCCATCCCAATTCGCCGACGAAATTGACCCGAATGGCATGGGCGCTGGCCGGTCCGACATTGATCTGCTTGCCGGACAGCCACGGGAAGTCGGCATTGTCGAGGCTGGAACGCGTCAGCTTGGCCAGCACGTCGCGCGCCCGCGGGCCGGCGAGCACGAGAACGCCGAGACGCTCGGTGATCGCGTTGAGCCGCACCGAGCCGTCGGTCGGCGCCAGCTTGCGCAGATAGTCGTGATCGTGCGCCTCGAAGGCGCCCGCCGAGACCAGATAGAAGCGCCTGGGCGCCCATTCATAGACGGTGAATTCCGAACGCACGCCGCCTTCCTTGGTCAGCAGGTGCGACAGCGCCACACGGCCGCGCTTCTTGGGAACCGAATTGGCCAGGATCGATTCCAGCCATTCGCGCGCACCCGGTCCCGAGACTTCCATCTTGGCAAAGGCCGACATGTCGAGCAGGCCGACATTTTCGTGCACGTTGCGCACCTCGTTGCCGACATGTTCGAAATAGTTGGACCGGCGGAACGACCACAGTTCCTTGACGCGGTTGTCGGCGTCCGGTTCCGGATGGTTGTGGTTGGTGAGCACGTCCGGCTTGTCGAGCGTCGCGACATCGAGGCCGTAGCCGGCCGGCGCGAACCAGTTGGGCCGTTCCCAGCCATAGACCGAGCCGAACACGGCACCCAGATCCTTCATCCGGTCGTAGCAGGGCGTGCGCTTCAGCGGCCTCGCGGCAATCCGCTCCTCATCCGGATAATGCACGGTGAAGACGTTGGCGTAGGCCTCCTCGTTCTTCTCGCGCAAATAGCCTTCCGTTGCATAGGGGCCGAAGCGGCGCGGATCGACGCCCATCATGTCGATGCTCGGTTCACCCTCGACGATCCATTCGGCGAGTTGCCAGCCGGCACCGCCGGCGGCGGTCACGCCGAAGGAGTGCCCTTCGTTGAGCCAGAAATTCTTCAGCCCCGGCGCCGGACCGATGATCGGCGAGCCGTCCGGCGTGTAGGCGATGGCGCCGTTATAGACCTTCTTGATGCCGGCCTCGCCGAAGTAGGGAACCCGCTCGATAGCCGTTTCGATATGCGGCATCAGGCGGTCGATGTCCTCCTGGAACAGCTCGTATTCGGAATCGTCCGAAGGCCCGTCGACATAGCAGCACGGCGCGCCCTTCTCATAGGGTCCGAGCAACAGGCCGCCGGCTTCTTCGCGCATGTACCAGGACGAATCCGACTCGCGCAGCACGCAGAGTTCCGCCCCGCCCTCGGCACGGAATTTCTGCACTTCGGGATGCGCCTCGGTGACGATGTACTGGTGTTCGACCGGAATGACGGGCACGTCCAATTCGACCATTGCCCCGGTCTTGCGGGCGAAGTTGCCGGTGCACGAGATCACGTGCTCGCAGGCGATATCGCCCTTGTCGGTTTTGACGGTCCAGGAGCCGTCTTCGGCCTGCTCCAGACCCAGAACCGCGGTGTTGCGGTAGATGGTGGCACCGCGATCGCGCGCACCCTTGGCCAGCGCCTGGGTCAGGTCGGCGGGCTGGATGTAGCCGTCCTCCGGATGGCAGATCGCGCCGATCAGGCCGTCGGTGTTGACGTAGGGCCACTTTTCCTTGATCTCGTCCGCCGTCATGCGCACGACGTCGATGCCGATCGTCTCGGCCACGCCCATGTAGTACTCGTACTCGTCCGGCCGGTCCCTGGTGCGGGCCAGGCGCACATTGGTCACCTTGCGAAAGCCGGTGTCCATGCCGGTTTCCTCGGCCAGCTCCTGGTAGAAACGGACGGAGTATTTGTGGATCTGGCCGACCGAGTAGCTCATGTTGAAGAGCGGCAGCAGGCCAGCTG
This sequence comes from Rhizobiaceae bacterium, assembly GCA_963921345.3. Taxonomy (GTDB): domain Bacteria; phylum Pseudomonadota; class Alphaproteobacteria; order Rhizobiales; family Rhizobiaceae; genus Hoeflea_A. The sequence continues at coordinate 308,893 of CAWUFE020000002.1, forward strand.
CGTGCCAGGTCGAGCCCGATGTCAGTTCCTTGCGCTCGAGCAGGACGACATCGTCCCACCCTTTCTTCGCCAGGTGGTAGAGCGTCGATGCGCCGACCACGCCCCCGCCGATCACAACCGCGCGTGCGCTGCTTTTCATGGTTCCTGCCCTTTTCGTCGTTACGGGCGCAATTCAGCATGGCGGCTGGCGGCGGCGCCCTGTCGTGGCTCGCTTCAGGCTTCAGCAAGCGTGTCCGATACGGACTGCGTCTCACACGAAGTCAGAGAGTGCGGCAACTATGCCGACACGACAAGGCTCATTATCGCCTGTTTGCGACATGCGAAAAACGCCGGACGACAGCGGTCAGGACGGTTGCAGGTTGTCCCTCTGCGCCAGATCCAGGCGCGGCTTCCAGCTTTCCAGCAGAAGAACCGTGGCAAGAATGATATAGAGAAAGTAGACCCGGTCGTCCGGCAACGGGAAGCTGACGAACTTGCCGCCGACACACAGCACCTGCGCGAGAAACAGGCTGGCGGCAATGCCCACGGGCTGCCGCCCTGCCCGGCGCAACAGCACCCAGCCGAGAAGCAGAAGGGCGCAGACCTGCAGCCAGTCATTGTTGCGCAGGCCGACGCTGACTCCGCGCACCAGACCCTTGATGTAGACCATCAGGTTGAAGGCGGGCTCGAAACCGCGCATGTCGTTCTGCAATTCGACATTGGAGAACACGAAATGCGGCCACCAGCCTGGATGATCCAGGTTGCCGGTGATAAGCAGATAGCCGCCGACCGACAGCGCAAACGCCGAAAGCAGCGGCAGTTTGCGGCCGCCGAGCAGCAGCGCCGCCAGGAGCAGCGCAAAGACGAACACGATGCCGTCGGGCCGAACGGCAAAGGCGACCAGGATTAACGGCACCGCGGTCCAGTCCCGCCCGATCCGCAACAGGAAGACCGCCACCGTGAAGGCCGCGAAGGTCATCAGGTCGGGACCGGCATTCTGTCCCATGTTCAGGAAACCCATGAGCAGCATGACGGGAGCCAGGATCAGCGACCCTTCGATCGCATCGAACCGGTGCAGCCAGAGCAGCAGCACCGACCCGATCACCAATATGCTGAGGACATTGATGATCTGCGTCGCCTCGATATAGCCCGTCAACGGGCCGAGAAGCCTCAGCGTTTCGATATAGCCCCATTTGACCCGGTACATGCCGAACTGGGAGGCGAAATAGTCCGGATTTTCGTAGAGCGCGATATTGTAGGAATTGCCCTGGGTCAGAGTATGCCACTGACCGGCGCTCGCCGAGCCTTCGAGCATGTCGTAGGTGCGCTTGTGCAGTTCCGCCGTATTCGGAGTCTCAGGCTCCATGGCGAGCGCGATGTAAGGCCCGATATCCCAATTGTGCTCCGGCTTGACCACGGCGCCAACCGCCACTGCAATCATGACCAGGCCGAACAAGATCGGCGCCACGATTCGCACGAAACGCCGTGTCAGGATGCCTTCGAGGGCATCGCCGATACGCTCTACCCGCCCGGGCATTGCACCCGCTGTCTGATCGGTCATGTCGTTCACCCCAGTCCCTATCCGGTTGCCGCCCGTGGCACCCCCATCCGATGCCGTCCTGCCTGCGGCGGGTCGCCTACTTCACCTGGCTGGCGACGAAATCCTTGACGATGCCGACGATGCCGCGCGACAGCAGGCTGTCGAGATTGTCGACGAAGCGGTCGACATCCTCCTTGCTGCAAATCAGCGGCGGCTCCAGCCGGATGACATTGCGGTTGTATTCGGTGAAGGCCACCAGCGTGTCGTAGTCGCGCAGCAGCAGCGCGCCGATGAAGCCGGACAGCGAGCCCTTCAGCTTCTCGTCCATCACCGACAGCAGCGGCCGCACCACCATCGGCATGGTCTGGCTGAAATCCTGGAACTCCAGGCCGACCATCAGCCCCTGGCCGCGCACGTCCTTGATGATCTTCGGGTATTTTTCCTGCAGCGCCTTGAGCCGCCGCAGCAAATAGGCGCCCTGCCTGGCCGAATTGGCGATCAGGTCCTCGTCATAGAGGATGTTCAGCCCCTCGATGGCGGTGATGCAGGCTTCCCCGATCCCGCCGAAGGTCGCCGGTCCGTGGATCAACGCGGTGGCCGGCTTGCCATAGGCCTTCATGTAGACGTCGCGCGTGGCGATCATCGCCGCCATGGCGCATTTGCCACCGCCCAGCGATTTCGCCAATGCAGTGACATCCGGCACAACGCCAGCATGCTCGAAGGCATAGAAGCGGCCGGAACGGCCCATGCCGCACTGGACTTCGTCGGCAACCCACAGCACCCCGTGCTTGTCGCAAAGGGCGCGCAGCTGCTGCCAGAACTCCGGTGGTGCGGAGATGATACCACCGCCACCCTGGATGGTTTCGAGCACGATGACGCCGATCGTCGGATCGGATTCGAAGGCGTTGCGGATGGCGTCGATATCGCCGAACGGGACGCGCACGGTGTCGTCGACCAGACGGAACTGGCCGCGATAGAGAGGCGAATCCGTCAGCGACAACACGCCCTTGGTCTTGCCGTGGAACGAGTTCTCCGCATAGACGATGCGGCTGCGCTCCGGCCCGGCCGCCCGCTCGGCGACCTTGACCGCGGCCTCCATCGCCTCGGATCCGGAAGAACCGAGGAACACCATGTCGAGATCACCGGGCGAAATTTCCGCCAGGTTCTTGGCCAAGGCTGCCGCATATTGCGACAGGAAGGCCATGGCGATCTCGTGGCGCTTTTCGTCCTGGAACGCCTTGCGGGCCGCCAGGATGCGCGGATGGTTGTGACCGAAGGCGAGCGAACCGAAGCCGCCGAAGAAATCGAGGATCTTTCGGCCGTTCTGGTCGATGTAGTACATCCCCTCGGCGCTCTCGATCTTCACCTTGTTGAAGCCGAGCAGCTTCATGAAATGCAGCTGACCGGGATTGAGATGCGCCTTGAAGTATTCCGTCATGTGCGGCAGGTCGAGCGCCTTGGCGTCCTCGACCGTCAGCAGGTTCGGCTTCTCGATGGCAGGCGCATCGACCGTCGTCGTTGCTTCGGGCTCCGATGTCCAGACGTTCATGATGCGCTCCTCTAATGTGTCTTTTCGCTGAGCTTGCCGGGAAACGCCTTGTCGCCCGAAAGACCCGCGCGGTATTCGTCATAGGCCGAGATCAGCATGTCCTCGTCCCGGTATTCGGCCTTCCAGCCGAGTTGCTCCTTCGCCTTGGTGCAGTCGAGGATGCACATCTCGTCGGCGATCAGATACTGCTCCGGATCCATGATCGGCAGGTTGACCAGATCGAAGAGATCCAGCGTGCGCTTGACCGCCCAGGCCGGCGTCGGCAGCAGGAAGGATTTCGAGCCGGCGTGCTTGATCAGGTCGCCCAGCAGCTTGCGCACCGGCGGCGGATCGTCGGAACCGAGATTGTAGGCTTCGTTCGGCACGCCGGCCTTCCAGGCCAGCCGCGCGGCTTCGGCGCAATCGAAGACGGAGATGAACTGATACGGGTTGCGGCCCGAGCCGATCATCGGCACCGGCAGATTGTAGTCGACCAGCTTGAACAGCTTCGACAGGATGCCGAGGCGTCCCGGGCCGATGATCAGGCGCGGGCGGAACAGCGAAATCCGCATGCCCTTCTCGCGCCACTGCCAGGCCAGTTCCTCGGTCTTCCACTTGGAGAGGCCGTATTCGCCCAGCGGGTTGGCCGGATGCTCCTCCGTCTGCGGATAGGTGAAGGTGTGGCCGTAGACCATGTCGGTCGTGTAGTGGACCAGCCGGTTGGCATCGCTGGCCGCCATCTTTTCGATGATGTTTTCCGTGCCGTGATAGTTGACCGGCCAGAAGAACTCGTGCCGCTTGGAACGGATCTGCAGCGGCGAAAGCATTTTTGCCGACAGGTTGTAGACCATGTCGTCGGCCGCGATGTCGAGCTTGTCGAACTGTGCCTTGTCGGTAACGTCCAGCTCGACGAAGCGGCAATTGGCGTAGTGCGGCACGTCGCCCCTGGCGATGTCGGCGACGACCACCTCCTCGCCGTCCTTGATCAGCTTTTGTGCAAGTTGGCGTCCGACAAACCAATCGCCGCCGTAGAGAATGTGTTTCATTTCGTTAGCTCGCTGACTTTGTATTCGCTGTTGTCTCGACTCCGGCGATCTCGCGCGGATCGGTGCGCCCCGACTGAGCGATCAGGATCGTGCCGACGCAGATGAAGGCGATGCCGGCGATGCGCCAGGCGTTGAGGTCCTCGCGAAAGACGAAATAGGCGAAGACCGCGACCGCCACATAGGCCAGGCTCAAAAACGGATAGGCGAAGGAGAGTTCGACCTTCGACAGCACGTAGAGATGCGACGCCATGGAAATGACGAAGGTCGTCAGCCCCGCAAACACCCATGGATTGAAGACGACCTGAATGACCTTCAGGACGATGTTCTCGCCGGCGAATTCCAACGGGCCGAGGCTGAGCATGCCCTGCTTGAGCAGCAGCTGCGCCGCGGCGTTGGTCAACACCGTGAACAGAATGAATGGAATGTAGTTCATTTTGCTTCCCCGTTCGCCACTATGCCTAGCAGCCAAACCCCTAGATTTGGTGAATTCGGAGGGTAAAAGGATCCTTGCTCAAACCCTTAAAATTGAAGCTGTTTACGCTGCCGCAGCCTGATGAACCAGCTGCATTGCGGTCCGCCTCCAGAAGTCCGACATCATCGCCGGGTCGCGGTGTGCCTCGAGGTCCCGCCAGTTGCCGAAGGAGGCGCTGAACGTCTCCGGCCGCATGCGGCCGTCCTTGTAGGGATTGACCGCCCCGCCGGCCTCCATGACGATGTCGTCCAGCGCATCGAGCAGGCGCAGCGTGCGTTTGCCCTGATTGGCGAAGTCCAGGGTCAGGGTGAAACCCGGCCGCGGAAACGACAGCAGGCCGGGCGAAAACGGCGTGCCGAACCGCTTCAGCACGGTGAGGAACGATGCATGGCCGTGCTGCTGGGCGCATTCCATCAGCCGAATGGTGGTTTCGCGCCCGGTTTCCAGCGGATAGACGCTCTGATGCTGGTAAAGACCGCGCGGTCCGTAGAGCCGGTTCCAGTGCCCGATGGCATCGAGCGGATAGAAATAGCCCGCCCAGGGGACGGTCCTTTCGGTCTCGCCGGGCTTTTCCTTGCGGAAATAGAGCGTGTTGAAAATCTTCAGCGACGCGCGGTTGATCAGGTTGAACGGCGGCGTGAGCGGCACCGACACTTTCGGCTCCGCCGGCATTTCGATTGGTGCGGCGCCGGCATCCGCATGATTGCCGCCCATCAGGACGCCACGCCCGAACTGCCGGCCGCGGGCCAGTTGGTCGATCCAGGCGACCGAATATTCATGCGCTTCGTCGAAAGCTTCGCAACGGTCGAAATAGGTATCCAAGCCGTCGAAGCGCAGGGTGCGCTGGCGGATATCGGCATTGGCCACCTTCATCAGCCGGATCGTCGTCTCGGTGATCAGGCCGGTCAGGCCCATGCCGCCGATGGTGGCGGAAAAAGCGCCGGATTGCTTTCGGGCGAGCAGGTGAGCGTTTCGCCGCTCGAGCGCAGCAGTTTGAAACGCAGCACATGAGCACCGAAGGTTCCGCGCACGTGATGATTCTTGCCGTGCACGTCATTAGCGATGGCACCGGCGACGCTGACGAAGCGCGTTCCCGGCGTCACCGGCAGGAAATACCCGAGAGGCAGCGCCCGCTTGAGAATGTCGCTCAACAGCAGGCCGGGCCCGCAAGTCAGTTCGCCGGTCTGTTCGTCAAACGAATGGACTCGGTCGAGCCCGCGGCAGTCGATCAGCGTACCGCGGTCGTTGTGGCAGCTGTCGCCGTAGGACCGGCCATTGCCGAAGGGCAGCCAGCTGCCGCCGGAGAACCCGTCCGCCAGCAGACGCTCGGCCGGCCTTGCCGGGCGGTCCGCCCGAACGGTGCGGCCCCAGCTGTCGTAGCTCATAGGGGCGCCACGGCACCGATCAGCACCAGGGCGGCGCCAACGACGGTGCACAACTGGCTGCGCCAGTCGCTGATGATGAACACCACCGGATCGTCCTCCATCTGGCCGCGGCGCGCCAGCATCCAGATGCGCAGCAGCATGTAGAGGATAAGCGGACACAGCGGCCACAGTAGGGCGGGCGTCGCATACATGTCCTGCACCTCGTTGCTGTGCACGTAGAGCGCCAGGACGAGCGCCGCACCGAAGGCGGAGGAGATACCGGCCTGTCCGATCATTTCGAAATGGCTCTATTCGCGCACCGTATTGATCTGATATAGTTTCGCCGAAACGCAGGAGGTATCGCCCTATGGAGCGGAAAGCATTTCAGACTTGGTTGTCGGCAATCGACACGTTGAGCGAGGCTCAGAAGACCGAGGTTGGTGAGGTTCTGGCCGGTCGTCCGGTCGGGGAGGCATCTCTGGCGGCCGTCGAGTCGAGTGTTGGCGAAGACCGGTCTTGTCCCCACTGCGGCACGCCCGGTGCGGTGGCCAACGGCAAGGCGCGGGGAATGCAGCGCTATCTTTGCCGATCCTGCAAACGAACCTTTGGCGCGGTGACGGGGACGCCGCTGAGCGGCCTGCATCACAAGGATGTCTGGCTGACATTCGGCGAATGCCTTGCCAATGGCGACACGGTGGCGGCGTCGGCGGAGCGCTGTGGCATCGCCGTGAGTACCGCCTTTCGCTGGCGACACCGCTTCCTCGCGGCGATCCGAACCGACACCGAAAAGCTGCGGGGCATTGTCGAAGCCGACGAGACCTTCGTTCTGGAGAGCCGCAAGGGAGATCGCTCCTGGTCGCGGGCCAAGGAAGGCAAGTCCTTGGCGGAACAGCCGGCTCGCAAGGCTCGCAAACGTGGTGGCAAGGCGACCAAGCGAGGCCTGTCCGACGAACAGGTGCCGGTCCTGGTCGCGACGGACCGTTCCGGCGCGACCGTCAGCGCCGTCTTGCCGGCGGTCAATGCCGAGGCCCTGCGGGATGTCCTCGCGCCGGTCATGGACAAGGATGCGCTGCTGGTGACCGACGGCGGCACCAGCTATCCGCCGTGTGCCGCCGCCATGGGTGTCAGCCACGAGGCGCTCAACCAGTCGTCCGGCGAACGCGTTCGCGGGGAAACTCCATATCCAGACCGTCAACAACCGGCACTCCCGTCTCAAGGCGTTCCTTCGTAGTCGCCGAGGGATCGCCACGAAATATCTTGCCAGCTATCTGCGCTGGTTCCATCTCATCGCCCTTCATCGAAACTCAACCCCACGCTACTGCCTCGCCAGCGCCATGGGCGGCACGATTTCATGATGATCAATACGGTGCGCGAATAGAGCCTTCGAAATCGACGGCATAGTAGCCGCGGCCGAGGCGCTTGGAGCCTTCGTCGCCAGCCAGTTCCTGCAGCTCGACATAGCGTTTGACCAGCGCCAGCGACAGGAAGAAGAAGATCGAGAAGGCGAGCAGCCAGAACGAAAGATCGACGCCAGTGGCTGCCGCACCGGCAATGATGCGCAGCGTGAAGAGGCCTGCCAGCGTGAACACGTCGACGAGAAGCTTGCGCTTCAGGAAAAACGAATAAGCCGTTGTCGCCACGACATAAAGCAACAGAACGCCCAGGAACAGCGGCGGCAGGAAGGCGGCAATGCACAGGGAAAGCACAAGCAATCCCGCGCCGAGCGCCAGACCGGACGGAATCGACAGTTGCCCGCTGGCGAACGGCCGACGCTTCTTGCGGTAGTGCAGCCGGTCGTTTTCGAGGTCCGCCAGATCGTTCAGCACATAGACGAACGACGCGGCGAAGGAGAAGGACAGGAAAGCGGCGATCACCGCCACGATCATGCCGAAGTCGAAAACCTCGTGATTGAGGATCAGCGGCACCGCCAGCAGAGAGTTCTTCAGCCACTGGTGAACGCGGATCGCCTTGAGAACTGTCCGCAGTCCGCCCTTCGGCTCCAGGAACAGCTCGGCGTCGTTGGCCTGCTGCCAGCGGCTGGCCGCCGGATCGGGCGCCACCACCAGCGCCCTGTCGGCCGCTTCGAACACCGGAATGTCGTCGCGGCTGTCGCCGACATAGTCGAAACCGCCATGGCCGAACCGTTCGATAAGCCGGTCGCGTTTGCGCGACGCCGTCAGATTGACGTCGCCGGAAGTGCTCAGGACCTCATCGAAAATACCGAGACGATCGGCAATGCCTTGCGCCACCTTTGCCGGCGCGCCGGTGGCCAGCACCAGGCGCCGCCCCTTGCGCTTCTCGCGTTTCAGCAGCTCCAGCAGGTCCGGGCGAACCGGCCATGCCTGCGGATCGCGCTCGGCGCGGTCGGCGACCGCCTGCTTCAGCGCCGCCTTTCCCGCCAGCATCCAGCGAAACACGGCAAACACCATCAACGGGTTGCGCAGCACCAGGCGCAACACCCCTTCCCAGAGCGTGTCGGTCGCCACCAGCGTACCGTCGAGGTCCACGCAAAGCGGTTTTTCTGTTGCAACTGTCGTGTCAGTCATCTGCCATCCCGCCGCAAACTCGGGACGCACCTGTCCCAATCCGGTTGGCGCACTGTTTCAGATCATCGTTCTGATCCGGTGAACAGACGGCAGATGGATGAAAATTTCCAGTCTGAACTTAATCGTTGGTTAATGCTGGGAGGCTCCGAGCCTGCGGTTTCGACTCCAGCTCAGTCCGTGCAACCCGCGTCGTCCGAGGCCGATTTCCACCAATCTTCGGCAGTGGTTTCGGAGAACTCCGAGGCAGGGCCGATGGCGACCAGCGCGGTTTCGTCGGGTGGCGATGCCGGTCGAATCTCGACCGTCCGTCCGACCATATGCACTTCCCAGGCCTCATCCCCTTCACCCAGCACCAGGCCCTTGATTCGATAGGCTCCCGGTGGTGGATTGCGCAACTTGCGCTCCAGCTCCCGGCGCGAAAGTCGGGTGCGGCCGCGGAAGGACCAGCTTGTGAAGTGGCCGTGCGATCGCGCGGTGGTGTCGACCGGGCTCGGCCCGGAAATCGACAGAACCATTTCCGGGAGTTCAGGGAACCCGTTGATACTGACAATTGGCGCCGGGGAGCGGGACTGCAGCGCGGCGCGAAGTTCTGCAGGCGCCTCTTGGCATTTGCTCACCGCCAACAGATCGGCGCAGGCAATCTGATCGCGCACTTGCGGTGCTATCAGGGCGTCGGCGTCAAGATCGGCGAAATTGACCGAGTCGACCACCGTCACGATGCCGCCATAGCGCAGGTCGGGTTCCGCTTTGGCGGTCTCGGCGATGCGCCGCGGGTCGGCAACGCCGCTGGCCTCGATCACGAGCACGTCCGGACGCGGCCGGCGGTCGAGCACATCGCCGAGCGCCATGAACAGGTCCGCGCCGATGGAGCAGCAGACGCAGCCATTGGTCAGCGCGATCGTGTCCTCGTCCCTGGACTGAAGCAGATCGGCGTCGATATTGATTGCCCCAAAATCGTTGACCAGCACCATGATCCGGCGCCCGCCCGGAGACTGCAGCAGGCGGTTGATCAGGGTGGTCTTGCCAGCGCCGAGATATCCGCCGACGACCACAAGCGGCAACGGTACGGGCGTCATGGCAAGAAGACGCTGCCTCCGAGGACGGTGCCGAGAACCGGAACGTCCTTGAGCGCTGCCGGATCGACAGTTGTGAGATCGTCCCCGAGAACGGCGAAGTCGGCCTTCTTGCCGGACTCGATCGACCCGATCTCATCGTCGAGTTTCAGCGTGTAGGCCGCACCCAGTGTAATGGCGTAGAGCGCTTCGTCGACCGAGATCCTTTGCTTCGGGCCGAGACAGCGTCCCGACATGGTCTGCCGGTTGACAGCACACCAGGCGGTAAACAGCGGGCCGAGGGGCGTGACCGGTGCGTCGGAATGGATGGTCATGTGCACGCCCTCGTCGAGAGCGCTGCGACAGGCGTCCATGCGGCTTGCCCGGTCCTCGCCGATGGTCAGGGCGGCATGCTGGTCGCCGAAATAGTAGATATGGTTGGCAAAGATGTTGGTGCAGACCCCGAGCTCGGCGCTGCGGCGCATCTGGTCGGCGCCCATCATCTGGCAATGCTGCAGCACGTGGCGGTGGCCCTGCCACGGAGTTTTCCGCATCGCCGCCTCGATGGCGTCGAGTGCGATTTCCGAGGCCTCGTCGCCATTGGTGTGGATGTGCATCTGAATACCGGCGGCATGCAGGGCTTCGCACAGCTGATGAATCTGCTCGGGCGCCGTGTTCCAGATTCCATTCGGATGCCCGGTAACATAGTGCGGCCATTTCACTCGCGCCGTGTAGCCCTGGATCGAGCCGTCCGTCATCAACTTGACGGCGCCCAGGCGCAGCTTGTCGGTCGAGCGCTCCCTCATGGCGAGCGCCCGTTCGGCGATTTCTGCGGGCGAGACCGCGAATGCGCCCAGGGCCGGCACGATGCGCACCGGATAGTCGGCTTCGCCGGTGATGGAAACCATCCGGTCGACATCTTCCTCGGCGAGCGTCGAAAACAGATCCGTCAGCGTGGTCACGCCCGCCCGACAGGCGACCTTGGCGTAGCTTCGCACCGAAGCTTCGGTCCTGGCGAGATCCCGGAAATCGATGCCGAGACGCCGCAGGATCGGGAACATCGCCGCCATTTCCTGCAGCTCGCCGCTCGGTTCGCCCGACGAATCCCGCACCACGCCCTCGACATTGGTCTCGCGCGTGTACTGGGCCAGCTCGAGCGCCTTGGTATTCACACACATCAGGTGAAAATTCGAGTACAGGATCGCTACCGGCCGATCCGTGCTGATGGCGTCCAGGTGATGACGATTGAGGCGCTCGGTGGGCAGGAAAATCGGATCGAAACCCCAGCCCACCAGCGGTTCGTCGTCGGCCAACCCAGCCTGATATTCGGCCAGTCCGGCAACAACCGCCTCGATATCCGTCATTCCTTTCCACAGGCGTCCGTCGGGATCGATACGATCATGATAACCGGCATAGGCAAATTCCCAGACGGACCCCGCCATCATGTGTGCATGCCCCTCAACGAAGCCCGGCATCAGCACGGCATCCGCCAGCCGCTCGTCCACAACGCCACCACCCCAGGGCTCCGCGCAATCGGCACCGCCGACGGCCAAAACAAGTCCGTCTCGTACGGCGACATGGGTCGCGCGTGGCCGGTTCGGATCCATCGTGATTATGTTTTTTGATTTAAAAACAATGATTTGCGACATGGACTTCAATACCTCCAATTCCATGCCTACACCAGCTTTATAAATTGGAAAAATAGATTTAGCTTGGCTCAAGCCTCAGTTTTTTGGAGGAATGGATGCAGTTCACGCTCAAGCAGCTTCGCTATTTCGAAGCCGCCTTCCGTTGCGAATCGATCGCCAAGGCAGCCAACGAGATGAACATCTCGCAATCCTCGATCACCGCGGCGATCGATGTGATCGAAAAGTCGCTCGGCTTCGAACTCTTTCGCCGCATGCCGGCCAAGGGCATTCGGCCGACCCGCAACGGCAAGGCCGTCGGCGCCCGTGTCGCCGAGTATCTGGAACAGACCCGTATCTTCGAATCGGACATTCTTTCGCTTGCCGGGGATCCCATCGGTACGCTGCGCATGGGGTGCTATGCACCCACCGCTCCGTATATGCTGCCACGCATTCTGAACCGGGTCGCCAGTGAATATCCGTCGATCCGTGTCGACCTCAAGGAAGGCGATCTGGAGGCGATGGTCGGCTTCCTGCAGGGCGGTTTGGTCGATGTCGCGCTGACCTATCGCCGTGTCACGCCGACCGGCCTGCCGTTCATGCCGATGTTCCGCGCTCGCCCCTACGCCTTGCTGCCGGAAACCTCGCCGCTGGCGGCGCGTTCGCAGGTGGCGATCGCCGACCTTGCCGACCTGCCGATGATCATGCTCGACCTGCCGGCCACCCGCACCTACTTTTCGCAGATCTTCGAGGAGCAGGGATTTCGCCCCAAGATCGTCCACTCGACCAAGTCGTCGAGCGTGCTGCGTGGCCTGGTCGCCGCCAATTTCGGCTATTCGATTCTCAATATCTGCGGCCCCAATGACCGGGCCGGCAAGAGCGGCTATGTCAGTCGCCCGATCACCGGGAAACTGGACGCTCCCTATTTCGGCATGGCCTATACCAAGGCCTCGAAACGGTCGGCCATCGTGCGTGCGATGCTCGATATCGGCGCCGATCTGGCCGGCGCCGGCGCTTTCGACGATTTGGTGATGCTGCCGCAGGACTATATCCACTAAAATCCTGAGGATAAGTTTCGCAAAACACTGTTTTCTGTGGTTTCCGGCCGGATTAGCCTGAATACGGACAACAAGGCCTTGGGAGAACACCATGAAACAGATGATCCGATTGATCGGCGCAGCTGCCCTGCTGGCGTCGACCGTCGCCGTGCCCGCTTTCGCCGACGGCGGAACGCTGGTTATCGCCTCGACACAGGTGCCGCGTCACCTCAACGGAGCCGTTCAGTCCGGCATCGCCACCGCCGTGCCGTCGACCCAGATTTTCGCCTCACCCCTGCGTTATGACGAGAACTGGGACCCGCAACCCTATCTGGCCGAGAGCTGGTCGACCTCCGACGACGGTCTGAAGGTCACGCTCAATCTGGTCAAGGACGCGACGTTCCACGACGGCAAGCCGGTCACTTCCGAAGATGTCGCCTTCTCGATCATGACGACCAAGGAGAACCACCCGTTCAAGTCGATGTTCGCCCCGGTCGAATCCATCGACACGCCGGATCCCCACACGGTGGTCATCAATCTCAGCCAGCCGCACCCGGCCCTGCTCCTGGCCCTGTCGCCGGCGCTGGCACCGGTGCTGCCGAAGCATGTCTTCGGCGACGGTCAGGATCCGAAGAGCCACCCGGCCAATTCCAAACCGGTCGGCTCCGGCCCCTTCATGCTGGAAGAATTCACCCCCGGCGAAGCCGTCGTGCTCAAGAAGAATCCGAATTTCTTCATCGACGGGCGGCCGAAGCTCGACGAGATCATCATCCGCATCATCAAGGATCCGTCGGCGCTGCTGATCGCCATGGAGAACGGCGAGGCCGACCTTTATCCGTTCATGGCCGGCAGCCAGGAAATCCGCCGGTTGGAGAAGGTCGACCACCTGGGTCTGACCACCGACGGATACGCCGCGGTCGGTCCGATCAACTGGCTGGCCTTCAACACCGCCTCGGACAAACTGTCGGATCCGCGCGTCCGCCAGGCCATCGCCTATGCCGTCGACCGCAACTTCATCACCAAGGCACTGCACCGCGGCGTGTCGTCGCCGCAGCGCGGCCCCATCGTCGAGAGCTCGCCCTTCTTCGACGAGACCATTCCGGCCTATGACGTCGACCTCGACAAGGCCAAGGCGCTGATGGCGGAAGCCGGGCATGGCGACGGAATGGAGCTCACCGTGGACTACATCCCGGGCCCGGCCGAGCAGCAGAAGAACATTGCCGAATATCTGAAATCGCAACTGAAGAAGATCGGCATCGACGTGACTGTGCGCGCCGCGCCGGATTTCCCGACCTGGGCCGGCCGCGTATCCGGCCATGATTTCGATCTCACCATGGACGTCGTCTTCAACTGGGGCGATCCGGTCATCGGCGTCCACCGCACCTATCTCGGTTCCAACATCAAGAAGGGCGTGATCTGGTCGAACACCCAGCAGTATTCCAACCCGGAAGTCGACCGCATTCTCGGCGAAGCGGCGGTCGAGACCGATCCGGAGAAGCGCAAGGCGCTCTACTCCCAGTTCCAGCAGATCGTCGCCAACGACCTGCCGATCTACTGGATCAACACGCTGCCCTACCACACCGCCTACGACAAACGCCTGTCGGGTGCGCCGGGCGGCATCTGGGGCACCATGCACCCGATGGACACGATCTATTGGGCGGAAGAAAAATAGGACCGGCGAAGGGCCGCGGCAGCGGCCCTTTTTTCTGACGGTTGTTTCGATGGACGTTCGCTACATAGCCAAACGGCTGTTCTACGGCCTGCTCCTGATGCTCGGCGTCGTGGTGCTGAATTTCTTCCTCATCCGGCTTGCGCCGGGTGATCCGGCGGTGGTCATCGCCGGGGAGATGGGCGGCGCGACCGAGGAGATCCTGCAGTCCATCCGCGCCGATTACGGGCTCGACCGGCCGCTGCTGGTGCAGTTATGGATCTACCTTTCCAACATCGCCACGGGCGATCTCGGGCGGTCCTTCTTCTTCGACCAGCCGGTCACCCGCCTGATCGGCCTGCGCATCGGGCCGACGATCCTGCTGGTCATCACCGCTTTGCTGCTGTCGATCGTGATCGGCGTGTTTCTGGGTGTCGTGGCGGCGCGCAAGCCAAACGGGCCGGTGTCGGCTTTCGTCTCCGTCTTCGCAACGATCGGCTATGCCGTGCCGGTTTTCTGGACCGGCATCATGCTGATCATCCTGTTCGCCTCGGTGCTGCCTCTGTTTCCGGTGGAAGGCATGACATCGGTGCGCCTGCGCGACGCCTCGTTTCCCGTCAAGGTGCTCGACGTCGCCCATCACCTGATCCTGCCGGCCTTCACGCTGGCGATCATCTATCTGGCCCAGTACGCCCGCCTGTCGCGCGCTTCCATGCTCGAAGTGCTCGGATCCGACTACATCCGCACGGCGCGCGCCAAGGGCGCGTCGGAGCGTTCGGTTCTGTTCAAGCACGCGCTGCGCAATGCCGCACTGCCGATCCTCACCGTCGCCGGCCTGCAGTTCGGCAATCTGATATCCGGCGCCCTGCTGGTGGAAACGGTGTTCAACTGGCCCGGTATGGGGCGGCTCGCCTTCGACAGCATCCTGCGTCGCGACTATCCGACGATCATGGGCGTGCTGTTCTTCGCTTCCGCCATGGTGGTCATCGCCAACCTGCTGACCGACCTGTCCTACCGGCTGGCCGATCCGAGACTGAGGGACAAGCAATGAGCGACTACCAGGCCCAAAGCCCGATGCTGGAAGCCTGGCGGATGTTCCGCCGCAACGTGCCGGCGCTCGTCGGTGTCCTCATCCTGGCCGTCATTATCCTGGCCACGCTCTACGGCCAGTTCATCTATACCGGAGACGCCTTCGAAATCGTCTGGGCGCCGCACGAGCCGCCGGGTGTCGAACCGGACTATCCGCTCGGCACCGACTATCTGGGCCGCGACGTTGTCGCCGGCATGCTCACCGGAGGCGGCCCGACCCTGGCGGTCGGGGCCGCGGCCGCCGCTATCACCATGGTCATCGGCATTACCTTCGGCGCGCTCGCCGGCTATTTCGGCGGCTGGCTCGACAATCTGCTGATGCGCATCACCGAGTTCTTCCAGGTCCTGCCCGCCCTGCTGTTCGCTATGGTGCTGGTAACGCTGTTTTCGCCATCGCCGGTCACCATCGCGCTTGCCATCGGCGTCGTCAGCTGGCCGCAGACGGCGCGCCTGGCCCGAGCCGAATTCCTCAAGATCAAGGAACTCGAATATGTTACCGCGGCACGGGCCATCGGCGCCCGTCGCGGCCGTATCATCTGGCGGGTCATCCTGCCCAACGCGGCGCCGCCTTTGATCGTTTCGGCGACCCTGACGATCGGCGTCGCCATCCTGTTCGAAGCAGGCCTGTCTTTCCTCGGGCTCGGCGACCCCAACACCATGAGCTGGGGTCTGATGATCGGCGCCAATCGCGAATACATTCTCGACGCCTGGTGGCCGGTGACGTTCCCCGGCCTCGCAATCTTCTTCACCGTCTTTGCCGTCAGCCTGATTGGCGACGGGTTGAACGACGCCTTCAATCCGAGGCTGCGCGAACGATGAGCGCCCTGCTTGAAATCGAAGATCTGCGGGTCTCCTTCAGGACCCGCTACGGCAAGGTGACCGCCCTCGACGGTGTCTCGCTGCACGTCAATGCGGGCGAAACGCTGGGGGTCGTCGGAGAAAGCGGATGCGGCAAGTCGATCACCGCCCTGTCGACCATGGGGCTGATCCCCTCGCCGCCCGGCAAGGTCGAAGGCGGCGCGATCCGGCTGGCCGGCGAAGACCTGACCGCGGCAACGCAGGCACGCATGCGGGCGGTTCGCGGTGCCGAAGTGGCGATGATCTTCCAGGAGCCGATGACCTCGCTGAACCCGGTCTTCACCGTCGGCGATCAGATCGCCGAGGCGATCATGCTGCATCAGAGCGTCTCGCGGGAACAGGCCCTGACGGACGCGACCGCCCTGTTGGAGCGTGTCGGGATCCCGGAGCCCGGCGTGCGAGCCAGGGACTACCCGCATCAGCTGTCCGGCGGCATGCGCCAGCGGGTGATGATCGCCATGGCGGTTTCCTGCCGGCCGAAAGTGTTGATTGCCGACGAACCGACGACAGCGCTCGATGTCACCGTCCAGGCTCAGATCTTCGATCTGCTCAACGAAATCCAGCGGGATTTCGGCGCCGCCATCGTCCTGATCACCCACGACATGGGCGCCATATCGGAAATGGCCGACCGCGTTGCGGTGATGTATGCCGGACGGGTCATCGAGGAGGGCACGGCCGACGATGTGCTGGATTATCCGCAGCACCCCTACGCCCGCGGTCTGATCGCCTGTATACCGACCCTGGGCAAGGCCGATGACGACGCGGCGCTGCAGGAAATCCCCGGTGTCGTTCCGCCGCTGCATCTGTTGGGAGCTGGCTGCGGTTTTGCCGACCGCTGCGCCTATCGCAACGAGCGCTGCGACACCGAAAAGCCATTGCTGCGAGCGGCAAAACGTCATCCCGTCGCCTGCCATGCGGTCGAGGAGGGTCGGCTGTGAGTACGCTGCTCGACGTTCAGGACCTGACGGTCCGCTTCGCCCTGCCCCGCCCGTCCATGTTCGGCCCGCGCCCGCATCTGGAGGCGGTTCGCCAGGTCAGCTTCAAACTGCAGCCGGGACGCGCGCTGGGAATCGTCGGCGAAAGCGGCTCGGGCAAAACGACGACGGCCATGGCGACCATCCGGCTGGTCAACGCGGCCGGCGGCAAGGTGTTGTTCGAGGGCGAGGACCTGCTCGACCTCGACGACGAGGCCATGCGTCGCCGCCGCCGCGACATGCAGCTGATCTTTCAGGACCCCTACTCTTCGCTCAATCCGCGTGCCCGGGTCGCCGACATCGTGCGCGAGCCGCTGGATTTGATGCAGATCGGCGATCCGGGCGAGCGCGACGAACGGGTCAGGGAACTGTTCGCCCTGGTCGGCCTGCGGCCCGATCAGATGAGCCTGTTTCCGCACCAGTTTTCCGGCGGCCAGCGGCAACGCATTTCCATTGCCAGGGCCCTGTCGACCCACCCCAAGCTGCTGGTCTGCGACGAGCCCGTCAGCGCGCTGGACATGGCCATCCAGGCACAGATCCTCAATCTCTTGCGCCGGCTTCAGACCGAGCTCGGCCTCTCCTACCTGTTCATCAGCCACGATCTGGGCGTGGTGCGACACGTCTGCGACGACGTCGCCGTCATGTATCTCGGCAAGATCGTCGAGGAGGCGCCACGCGACCGCCTGTTCGACATGCCGCAGCATCCCTATACCCAGGCGCTTCTGTCGGCCGCACCTTCGCTGGCACGGCGCAAGTCGAAGGGCTATGTTCGGCCGCTGATGGTGTCGGGCGACCCGCCCAGTCCGATCAACCTGCCGCCAGGATGCGCCTTCGCGGGCCGTTGTCCGAAAGCTCAGGCCGTTTGCCGCGAAACCCAACCGGAACTCACCGATGCCGGCGATACGAGGGTCGCCTGCCATTTTCCCGGTTGATCTTTACGCCGCCTCTTTCAGATCCGCCTTCCGGTAGAGCGCCATGATGGCATCGACGGCCATGCGGATGGTGCGGTCGCGCAGCAGGTCGCGGTGGATAATCAGGTTCTCCTGCGAGGTATAGACCGCATCCAGCCCATTGACCGGCCGCAGGCCGCTGGCATCCTCCGCCATGAAACGCGGCAGAATCCCGTACCCTGCTCCGGCCTCGATCGCCTGCACCATGCCGGTCATGGTGTTGACCCTGAGCTTCGCCGGATGGCGAACATGGTCTTGCATCCACTGCCGGATTTCCGGGTACCAGACGCGGTCGGACGACAGGTCGATCCAGTTCGTGTCTTCCAAAACCGGCCCGCGGGCAACGCGATGAAAACCGTTGCTGCAATAGACCCCGTAGGTCAGTTCCCCCAGGCGCTTGGCCACCAGCGTGTCGCTTTCCGGCATGCAGGAGCGGATCTGGATATCGGTCTCGCGGGTTGCGTGATCGAGATGCATGTGAGCGCTGTAGAACTCGATGTCGGCCTGCGGCACGGCGCTGCGCAAGGCGGACACGTGGCGCATGAGCAATTGCTGGCGCACTTCGTCAAGAGAGATGCGCACCATGCGGCGAGTGCTGCTTGCCAGCTCCGGCTGGATGCGACGCACGGCGTCGGCGGTTCTTTTCATCTCCGCCGCCAGTGGCAACAGCCGTTCGCCAGCCGGCGTCAGCATCAATCCATTGGGTGTCCGGTCGAATAGGCGCACCCCCATCTGGTCCTCGAAACGGCGCAGGCGTCGGCTCAATTGCGGCTGGCTGAGGCCCAGCGTCCGGGCCGCCGCCGATATGCCGCGCATGCTGGCGGCCGCCTCGAACAACTGCAGATCGTCCCAATTCATATTCGCATGTCCTTTGGATCTCGTATGCACATCCACATAGCACCCATACGAGATAGACGCTAGTCGCGGTCCCTTCGGCAGGGCATCTATCCGTCACGAAAGGAACATGGATATGCACGCCAGTACTGCCAGAGGAATCCTGCTCAGCCTCGTTGGAACGGCTTTGTTCACGCCGATTTTCGCCGCTGGCAAAATCGCTGATGGCGCCTATCCCGCAGTTGCGCTCATGACCATGCGCTATCTCGGCGGCTTTCTGACGGTTTCAGCGGTTGTGGCAGCCACTCGAACGCCGCTGTCGTCCCTGCGCTCGCCAAAGCCCTGGCAGCATGTGTTGCGGGCCGTGCTCGGCGCCGGCGGCGGCGTCAGCGCCATCCATGCGGCTACGGTCATTCCCATCGCCTATGCCACGGCGATCGGCCTGACCCAGGGTCTGTTGATCATCGCCCTGGCCGGCTTGCTGCTGAAGGAGCGTATTCTTCCGACCCACTGGGCCGCCGGCCTGGTGGCCGCAGTCGGCGCCTACTTGGTGGTGATGCAGTCGCTGCGCGAGACCGGTGGAGCGGCGGCCAGCATAGAAGGCGTGCTGTTCGCCGCCGCCGGGGCGCTGTTCATTGCGCTCGAGGTGCTGATGATCAAGGTGCTGGCCCGGCGCGAAAGCGCACCGGGCGTGCTCCTGCATGTCAACGGTTTCGGCACACTCGTGGTCGGCGCGCTGTCTTTGCTGCTGGTCGATTGGCCGGCGATCGACCTGTCCGGCCTGCTGCCGTTTCTCCTGCTGGGACCGATCGCCATCGTCGCGCAGTTTTTCAACATCCTGGCGTTCCGACACGCCGACGCCGCGACGCTCGGACCGGTGAACTATGCCTGGATCCTGTTCGCCACGCTGATGGGGATTGTTTTCTTCAACGAAATTCCCGCGCCGACGGCGATCGCCGGTGCCGCGCTTATCGTGATTGGCGGCCTGATTGTCGCTCGGATACCGGCGAACGAAAGCCCACGATGAGGCACGCTAGTCCCCGGCATATTCGAGGATATCGCCGGGCTGGCAGTCGAGCACCTCGCAGATCTTCTCCAGCGTTTCGAAACGCACGCCCTTCACCTTGCCGGATTTGAGCAGCGAGATGTTCTGCTCGGTGATTCCGACCCGTTCGGCCAGTTCTCGCGACCGCATCTTGCGCCGCGCCAGCATGACGTCGAGATTGACGATAATGGGCATCCCGGCCCTCACACGAAGCGACTGTTTTCGTCCGAGATGCGGGCCGCTTCCCGCATGACCCAGCCGATGACGACCAGCAGCCCACCCATCATCAGGAGCAGATAGGTGTTGCTCGACAGAGATACCGTCAACTGGCGGCTACCTGCCGGATTGTCGATGGTCAGAACGACGCTGCCGATGCTGTGTACCAGGACCGACAACACGACATTGACCAGCATTGCCGACCCGACATTGCGGATATAGGCCGCGGGGACCGTCGAAAAGACCTCGCCGCGCGCATAGGCACCGAACAGCAGCCGCACGTTCCACAATCCGTAGAGCGTTACCGCCAGCGGCAGGCTGAGCATCAACAGGAGCACCGTTCTCTTGGAGGCGGTGATTCCGGCTGCAATCGTCAGATCCGGATAAGCCGCAGCGATCATGCCCTCGAACCAATCCGGAAATACGATCACGGATGCGGCGAAGGCGACGAAGACCGCCATCCCGAGGCTGGCCAGCCGCTGCAGCCAGAGACTGAACCTGCGGACCCGGGCAAACGTGTCCTCGGGTGTTGCGTCGGCGTGCTGCATATCAATCGCTCCTATTGACTCGATAATAATTTATCGTAAAACAATAAAAAAATCGTGTAAAGCAGGAAATCGTCATGCGTATATCTTTCACCCTCGTTGTTGCACTCCTGGTCTCCGGGTGCGGTCATGTTCCGCTCACCTCGCTGCCGAAATTGAGCCGCATGGATATGATGACGCTCGATGCCGAACAGTTGCGTGTCGCCGTCGATATGCCGGACGGCCTTCGCGTACAGGAGGACAGTGCGATCATTGTGGCGGGGCTGAAGGAGTCGCCAGCCGGCTCGGCCCTGGAAGAGCGCTTCGTGCTGGAGGAGGTCGAAACCGGTGTAGCCGCTGGAAACCTGCCGGCTGGCGCCCAGGTGTTCCGCATTGCCGAAAGCGACCTGCAGCGCCTTGAGGCGCTGCGTGCGGTCGTGCGCGAACGCAAGCGAAACTTCCCCAGGGACACGCGCGGATTTTTGACGGTGACGTCGTCGGGCTGCCGCAGGGGCGCACTTCCCGACGGGCCGCTCTATGTCGATACGCTGTTGCGGACGACGGACAGCGAGGACTATTTCGTCCTGACCAACGACGTGGATCTGCGGAAGCTGGCTCCGATAGCGCAGCTCGAGAGCAAGCTGCCGCCCTGCCGCCGAGCGGCCGACGGGTGATCACTCGTCCGGATCGTCGAGCCGTATCGGTCCGGATTTGGGCGGCTCTTTCGGCGGCGCGGTGGCCTTGAGCCTTTCCTTGGCCTTCTCGACAGCCTCGTTGCCGCCCTCCTCGGGCATCTTGATGTGCAGGTCCCGCTGCGGGAACGGGATCTCGATCCCATCTTCCCTGAACCGCTCGAAAATCTTCAATCGCATGTCGGTTCCCACCGTCAGCGTCGAAAGCACGTCGCGCAGATAGACCCGCAGCTCGAAATCGAGCGAGGAGTCGCCGAACCCCAGGAACACCACGCTGGGCGGCGGATCGTCCAGAACCAGCTCGTTCGACGCGCCGATCTCCTCCAGGAGTTCCATCACCCGTCTCGGGTCGGCGTCGTAGGACACGCCGACGGCGATCTCTGCCCTGCCCTGCCGGTTGCGATGGGTCCAGTTGCCCACCGGCGCGTTGATCAGTTCTGAATTCGGAACGATGATCGATTGCCGCTGAAAGGTCTCGATTTCGGTCGCGCGGACCGAGATATGCTTGACGAAGCCCTGCGTGGACGACGTCACCACCCAGTCGCCGACCTTGAAGGGCCGCTCGGCCAGCAGGATCAGGCCGGAAACGAAATTGTTGACGATGTTCTGCAGCCCGAAGCCGATGCCGAGCGACAGCGCGCCGGCGACCAGCGCCAGATTGGACAGGTTGAGCCCGGCAACGGTCAGGCCGACGACGGCCGCGAGCGCTACGCCGGCATAGCCGATCGCGGTGCGGATCGAGTTGCGCAGCCCCGATTCCATGCGGCCCCGCCGCATCACGTTCTCGTCGATCCACTTCTGGAACCAGCGCGTGACGAAATAGCCGATCAGGAACACCAGCAGGCCGAGCAGAATGCCGGTGACGGAGATGGTCACGCTGCCGATGGTGAAGGAACTCAGGCTGTCTTGCAGCCAGTTCTGGATGTCCCTGAACTGGAAGCCCCAAAGCATGAATATGATCGGGATGCCGAGGGCAAGCACGAACAGGTAAAGGCACATTCCGGCGAGGAGGCCCATCTGCTCAACCGCGACCTGTCCGAAATGCAGCCGCTGGGACATCAGCCGGCCAAGCGGCGAACCGACAAATGCTTCCGGTTCTGAAACCGCCCGCGCCGCGAGGAACCCGAGATACATGGTGACCAGCAATGCGCCGAGAATGACGATCTGCGTGGCCGCGAACCGGGCCAGCCCGACATAGCCGAACAGCGGCAGGAAAATCAGCGCAAGACCCATCACCAGCAGCGGGATGCCGATGGTCTTCGGCCAGGGTCGGCTGGTCCCGTCTTCGGCGACCATGGGGTGGATAAACGAGGTGATCACCAGAATGACGCCGATGATCACCGTGGCCAGGAAACTCTTGGCAACGGTCAGGATCAGTGGCGAGTCCAGGACCTCGCTGATGCTGCCGGCGAGGTAGTCGCCGGCGTTGACGAAAGCCATGGCAACGACAAGCCACCACAGCAGGCGAGCGCCGCGATCGGACACACGAACAAGGCGCCACGGAGGAAGCTTCGGCGCCAGGACTGCGGTGGCCAGCCTGGAGACGAAGAACAGCACCACGACAAACTGCAGGGTCGGGGTCAGCATTGCAGCAATATCGCCGCGCAGCACATTGAAACTATTGAGGAAGAACGTCGCCAGCGTGCAGAAGATCGCCAAACTGAGCACGGGAAGTAGCGTGGACCAGAAGGCCAGCGTGTGGCGATGAAACGCACTCGGGTTTTCGTCGCTGATGTCGTGCCGCATCACCCGCGAGGCGAGCTGGTATTCGCCATAGGCAAACAACACACCGAGCGCCAGCGTCAGGAACAGCGCCGACAGCAGAGCCGAGCGTTTGTGCTGCCAGGTAAAGCTGGCCCAGCTGGAGATTTTCGAGCCGAGCTGCCGCAATTCAAAGGCAAGTGCCGTTCCGGCCTGCTGCAGGCTGTCCAGGGAAATGTCGGCGCGTCCCAGCAGTGTTTGCCGAAACAGGGTTCGCCGGTAGGTCGTCACTGCTTTGGCGAGATCGCCGGCCTCCTGCGACACTGCCAGGGCGTCACCGATGTCGGCGTTGATCAGCGCTCTTTCGCCGGCAAGAGACTTGCGCTCGTCGATCAGCGATTGCGGCTCGGCCGGCTCGTCCTCGCCCGGCGGTTTGCCGAGTGCCTCCTCGCGCGCCTTGATTGCATCGAGCCGCGGCTGCAGATCCTTGGCAACCTCGTCCATCGCCGCGGCGATGTCTTCCAGGTTGAGCTGGATTTCCACCAGCGAGCCATCGTCGAAGCGAACCGCCTCCTCACGGCTTCGAAGTTCCTCGACCTTGTCACTGGCATCGTCGATCGCCCTGCGGGCGGTTGCGATGCGGTCGGTGGATTCCAGCTTCGGAAGCTCTCTCTCCGTCACCTGCGCGGAAGAAAGTCCGGCTGCCGCAACGGCCAATCCGAGTGCCAGGAACACGACCGAAAACAGGCGCAGGAAAATGGATTTCAAGCGAATCCCCTCGGGAGCGTGGTTATCCGCATATACAATGAAACCCGTGGTGTTGTCAGTCGAGGCGCCCGGCCCCCTGTGGATAGGCGCCGGGCGAGCGACCGCCTTAACGCGGATCGGCGGTCAATCGGCTGCCTGAAAAGCTGAAGGTGCCCTGAGGGTCAGCAACGCAGGCACTCGCGTCCCGGATTGGATCGCAGGACTCAACCGGCTGGTAGAGGACAACGTCCACCTTGCCGGAGATACCCTGTTCATCGTTCGAGAGAACCCAATCACTGCGTGCAATGTCCTGCTCGCCATCTGCTTCCGTTCGGCCAAAATCGAGTGTCACCGACCTTGCGGAGGCATTGCCGGAGCAACTGAGGTCCCCGATCTGAAGACCGAACCTGTCGGTCCGTTGCCTGCTGTCGGCCACGAGCACCGCTCCGTCGGCCGAAATGGACATTATCGCGCGTGAAGCGAATGCGCCGCTGGCATCTTCGATTGTGAGAAGATACGTGCCGCGAAGGGCGTTCATGCAGCTATCATCCTGCGCCCAGGCCGAGGATCCTGTAACCCACAAGCCGAGCAGCACGAAGCAGGTCCGTCGAACGTCAAACAGGTCTTTCATTGCCACACCTCCGTCGCAGGGTCTGTTCGGTAGAACCGACACTAGGACCACAACCATGCGATGAAAAGGCCCCAGGGAGCCGACCCAGCGGTGCAAGGCGTTGCAATAATCTTTTGGTATACAGGAGATTTCAGCCAAACGCTTCGGCGTCAGCAGTCAGAACCCGGCGCCCGGCTTCGACAGGTAAGCCTTCTCCTCGGCTGTCGACTCGCGGGCGAGGATGCTGTTTCGATGCGGAAATCGGTTGAATTCGGCGATCACGTCCCGATGTTTGTGCGCGAATTCGAGGTAGTCCTCGTTTCCGAGTTTCGAAAACAGCTCGACGCAGCGGTCCTGGTCCGCCAGATCCTCCGCGTGTTCGAACGGCATGTAGAAGAACAGTCTGCGTTCTTCTGGCACGAGTTGGTCGAGACCGGCGTCGATCGCCGCCCTCGCCTCGCGCAGAGCCAGGCAATCCGTTGCAAAGGCCAAAGGCGTACCGCGATAGATGTTGCGGGGAAACTGGTCGAATACGATGATCAGCGCGAGAACCGAGTCCGCCGACGACCACCACTCCTGAGGAATGTTCCTGGCAAGTGCCAGATGCGTCGGACCGAAGCGTCGGGCGATCTCCCGATCGACCTCGTCGCTCTTTTGCCACCAGTCCTTCTGCTCGAGTTCCTCGAACCAGTAGGCGAGGACCGCATCCGGCCCAACAATTTCCGCTTTGTCCGTCATATCCATCCGACCGTCTGGCGCATTTTCTGCATATTGCCGCAAAATCGCGGATTGTCACCACAGGAAGATGGGTGAGGACGAGCGAAATTTCAGCGATTGCCGGCAATCACGGAATCGCCGCCACGACACCGCCGCTGTCACAAAAGTTGATCATCGCCCGAAACAGCCGCCGCGAATCGGCAAAAAAACGCGACGCATGAGGAGATTTCAGCCTTCGGGAAGCGGCAAATTCAGCAAAATGTCGCTCTAGCGAACGAATCATCCATCAGGAAAGGTTGCGGCGGCACCGCCGACACAACCTGGCAAATCCATGCCAAGTATTTGATTTTTATGTCAAAAAGATAGGCTGCTTGTCAGGCAGCCCGAGTCTAGGGAGGAAATTGAATCTGTATATCGTGTATATAAAACAAAGCTTACGCAAAACTTACCACATTGCAACAAATTCGGGAAAATTCATGTGAACATCTTGCAAAACGTGGGTTGCGAAGCCGCTTTCACCCCTCGACTGGCTCCAGCGCAAGCAGCAGATCGCCCTCACTGACCTGATCGTTTTCGGCAACGGCGATCTCCGCCACAGTGCCGTCCCGGGGCGCCGACAGCGTCAATTCCATCTTCATCGCTTCCATGATGATCAGCGGTTTGCCTGCCTCGACCGTGCGTCCAGGCCCGGTCGAAATCTGTTTGATCAGGCCGGGCATCGGAGCGAAGATCCGGTCCGATGCCCCTTCCGTTTCCTCATCCTCGCCGGAGAGGTCGGGCAGAGAAAATGCAAACGGCTCGCCGTCGCTGACGACCACCAGGCTGGCCGCGTAGTGCACGCACCGCACACTGAAAACGGTGCCGTCGCAGTCCAGTGTCATTACGCCATCGGCGGCCCTGACGATGTCGAGGGTCACCGGTCCGAAAGCCTGCTCCTTGCGATAGCCGTCAACCATCCAGCGGCTGGCTCCGAGACGGTGTACCGCGAGTTCATGGCTGTGGTCCCCGCCGTCCAGATGAACAACGCGCTTGGCCGGCAACCAGTGCGACCAAAGCCCCAGCGTGCCGAACGGATCTCCGTCCCGTTGTGTCGGCCGGTCGAGACCGAGCGCTGACAGTGCGGCAATGGCGACGATGCGGTCCGAAACCGGCATGGCGGCCGTCAGATCCGGCAAGGCGCGGTCGATCAGGCCGGTGTCGACGTCGCCGCAGGTGAATTCGGGGTGCACGCACAGCGCCCGCAGGAACCGCACATTGGTCGTCGTGCCGACTACGGCCGTATCGTCGAGCGCTGCCACCATGTTGGCGAGCGCCGTTGCCCGATCCGGGCCACGGGTGATGATCTTGGCGATCATCGGGTCGTAGAACGGGGTGATGACATCGCCCTGACGAACGCCCGAATCGACCCGCGCACGCGCTTCCGGAAACCGCAGGAACTCCAGCCGTCCGGTCGCCGGCAGGAAGTTCTTCTGCGCGTCCTCGGCATAAAGCCGTGCCTCGAACGACCAGCCGTCGATGCTCAGATCCTCCTGGCGCAGTGGCAGCGGCTCTCCGGAAGCCACCCGCAACTGCCACTCGACCAGATCGAGACCGGTGATCGATTCCGTCACCGGATGTTCGACCTGCAGCCGCGTGTTCATTTCCATGAAGTAGAACCGGTCTGGCGACAGCCCGCCGCTGCCGTCGACGATGAACTCGACGGTGCCGGCGCCGCTATAGCCGATGGCCTTGGCGGCGCGCACCGCCGCTTCGCCCATGGCGGCACGCATTTCCTCGGTCATCCCCGGTGCCGGCGCTTCCTCGATGACCTTCTGGTGTCGGCGCTGCAGCGAGCAGTCGCGCTCGAAAAGATAGAGCGCGTCGCCGTGATTGTCGCCGAACACCTGGATTTCGATGTGCCGCGGCGAAGAAACGAACTTCTCGACCAGCACGCGGCCGTCACCGAACGATGCCTCCGCTTCGCGCTTGGCCGCAGAAAGCGCGTCGCCGAAATCCTTCGGCTCGCTGACAAACCGCATGCCCTTGCCGCCGCCGCCGGCGCGCGCCTTGATCAGCACCGGAAAACCGATCTCGTTGGCCTTGCCGGCAAGCACCACCAGATCCTGCGCCTCTCCGTGATAGCCCGGCACGACCGGCACACCCGCCTTTTCCATCAGCGTCTTTGCGGCATCCTTGAGGCCCATCGCCCGGATGGCGCTGGACGACGGCCCGACGAAGGTCAGACCGGCGGCCTCGACCGCATCGACGAATTCCGGGTTTTCCGACAGAAATCCGTATCCCGGGTGCACGGCATCCGCGGCCACCGCCCGGGCAGCGGAAATCAGTCTTTCGCTGTTCAGATAGCTTTCAGCCGCGGTGTTGCCGCCGATATGCACCGCTTCGTCGGCCAGTTCCACGTGCAGAGTGTGCCGGTCGGCGTCGGAAAACACGGCAACGGTGCGAATGCCCATGCGGCGCGCGGTGCGGATGACCCGGCAGGCGATTTCTCCGCGGTTGGCGATCAGGATCTTTGAAAACATGGCGCGCCCTTACATCCGGAATACGCCGAAGCGGGTTTCTTCAACCGGCGCGTTGAGCGCCACGGCAAGGGACAGGGCCAGCACATCGCGGGTCTTGCCGGGATCGACGATGCCGTCGTCCCACAGCCGGGCCGAGGCATAGAGTGGATGCCCTTGCGCCTCGAACTGGTCGATCACCGGCTGCTTGAAGGCCTGCTCATCCTCGAGGCTCCAGCTTTCGCCCCTGCGCTCCAGGCCGTCACGCTTGACGGTCGCCAACACGCCGGCCGCCTGCTCACCGCCCATCACCGAAATCCGGCTATTGGGCCAGGTCCACAGGAACCGTGGGCTGTAGGCGCGTCCGCACATGCCGTAATTGCCGGCGCCGAAGGAGCCGCCGACCAGCACCGTGATCTTCGGCACCGCGGTCGTCGCCACCGCGGTCACCAGCTTGGCGCCATCTTTGGCGATGCCGCCGGCCTCGTATTTTCGGCCGACCATGAAGCCGGTGATGTTCTGCAGGAACACCAGCGGAATTTTGCGCTGCGAGCAGAGCTCGACGAAATGCGCCCCCTTGACCGCGCTTTCTGAAAACAGCACGCCATTGTTGCCGATGATGCCCACCGGCATGCCGTGGATATGGGCAAAGCCGCAGACCAAGGTCGTGCCGTAGCGAGCCTTGAACTCATCGAAGCGCGAGCCGTCGACCAGACGGGCGATGACCTCGCGGATGTCGTAGGGTGTCTTCAGGTCCGTCGGCACGATGCCGGCGATCTCGGCCGGATCGTAGAGCGGCGCCTCGGGCGCCTGCTGATCGACATGGGCCTGCCGAACCGTGTTCAGATTGGCAACGGCGCGACGCGCCAGGGTAAGCGCATGCGCATCGTTGCGCGCCAGATGGTCGGCAACGCCCGACAGCCGCGTGTGCACATCGCCGCCACCCAGTTCCTCGGCGCTGACCACCTCGCCGGTGGCTGCCTTCACCAGTGGCGGACCGGCCAGAAAGATCGTGCCTTGTTCGCGCACGATGATGGTCTCGTCGGACATCGCCGGCACATAGGCTCCGCCGGCAGTGCACGACCCCATGACCACGGCGATCTGCGACAGACCGGCCGCTGACATGTTGGCCTGGTTGAAAAAGATCCGACCGAAATGTTCGCGGTCGGGAAACACCTCGTCCTGGTTCGGCAGGTTGGCGCCGCCGCTGTCGACCAGATAGACGCAAGGCAGCCGGTTTTGGGCAGCGATCTCTTGTGCCCGCAAGTGCTTTTTCACGGTCACGGGATAATAGGTCCCGCCCTTCACCGTGGCGTCATTGCACAGGATCATGACGTCGCGGCCGCAGACACGACCGATGCCGGCAATGATCCCGGCCGACGAAATGTCGCCGCCATACATGTCCCAGGCGGCAAACTGGCCGATTTCGAGGAACGGCGAATCGGCATCGAGCAACCGCCGGACGCGTTCCCGCGGCAGCAGTTTGCCGCGCGACAGGTGGCGTTCCCGGGAGGAATCGCTGCCGCCCCTTTCGACCTGCGCCGCGACGCCGCGCATCTCTTCGACGAGCGTACCCATATGGTCCCGATTGACCTTGAAGGCTTCGGATGACGCGGAGATCTGGGAGGTGATAACGGCCATGTGCGCTGCTTCCACTCAGGCCGTTTCGGCGAACATTTCGCGGCCGATCAGCATGCGGCGGATTTCCGAGGTGCCCGCACCGATCTCGTAGAGCTTGGCGTCGCGCAGCAGCCGTCCGGTGGCGTATTCGTTGATATAGCCGTTGCCGCCGAGCGCCTGGATGGATTCGAGCGCCACCTGGGTCGCCTTCTCTGCCGCATAGAGAATGCAGCCGGCGGCATCCTTGCGCGTCGTCTCGCCCCGGTCGCAGGCCGCCGCGACGGCGTAGACATACGACCGGCAGGCATTCATCGTCGTGTACATGTCGGCGAGCTTGCCCTGCATCAGCTGGAATTCGCCGATCGGCGTGCCGAACTGCTTGCGGTCGTGCACGTAAGGCACGACGATATCGAGGGCGGCCGCCATGATACCGACCGGTCCTGCCGCCAGCACCACCCGCTCGTAATCGAGCCCAGACATCAGAATGCGCACGCCCTGCCCTTCCTCGCCGAGCACGTTCTCATAGGGCACTTCGCAGTCTTCGAACACCAGCTCGCAGGTGTTGGAGCCGCGCATTCCCAGCTTGTCCAGCTTCTGCGCCGTCGAAAAGCCGGCCATCGACTTCTCGATCAGGAAGGCGGTGATGCCCCGCGGCCCCGCATCCATGTCGGTTTTGGCGTAGACGACCAGCGTGTCCGCGTCCGGGCCGTTGGTGATCCACATCTTGTTGCCGTTGAGCACGAAGCGGTCGTTGCGTTTTTCGGCCCTGAGCCGCATCGA
This sequence comes from Rhizobiaceae bacterium, assembly GCA_963921345.3. Taxonomy (GTDB): domain Bacteria; phylum Pseudomonadota; class Alphaproteobacteria; order Rhizobiales; family Rhizobiaceae; genus Hoeflea_A. The sequence continues at coordinate 338,582 of CAWUFE020000002.1, forward strand.
CACCACGTCGGAACCGGAGCCAGGTTCGGACATCGCCAGCGCACCGACATTCTCGCCGGAGCACAGTTGCGGCAGATAGCGCTGCTTCTGTTCGTCATTGCCCCAGCGGTTGATCTGGTTGACGCACAGATTGGAGTGCGCCCCGTAGGACAGGCCGACGGATGCCGAAGCGCGGGAAATCTCCTCCATCGCCACCGCGTGGGCAAGATAGCCCAGCCCGGTCCCGCCGAACTCCGGATCGGCGGTCATGCCGAGCAGGCCGAGCGCTCCCATCTCCTGCCACAGATGCGGAGGAAACTGGTTGGACTGGTCGATTTCCTCGGCCAACGGTGCGATTCTGTCCTGGGCGAAGCGGTGCACTGTCTCGCGCAGTTGCTCAATGTCGTCTCCGAGGCCGAAATTCATGCCGCTCAGATACATTTCTCAGGCCTCCTTCATGCCGACCGCGCCGGCAATCATGTCAATGTAGAATTCCTCGATCTCGTCCAGCGACAGCCGGCCATCGCGCCGATACCAGCTGGTGATGCCGGTCAGCATGGCGATGATCGCCATGGTCGTCACATGCAGATCGCCGATCCGGAAAACCCCGGCTTCGGCGCCGGCGGTGAGGATGCGGCGCAGGTTGTTTTCATAACCGCGCCGCAGGGACTCGATCTCGTCGAAATTGTCCTCTTCGAGATTGCGCAGCTCCATGTAGGAGATGAAAACCTCGTCACCGCACTGCACGTGGTAGCGGATGTGAAAGCGCACGAAGGCGATCAGCGCCTCGGCCGGCGGCAGGCTGCAGTCTTCCTGCTCCTGCCAGGCGCGGAACAGCCGCTCCATGTGATCGACGAGCAGGCCCCGCAGCAGGTGCTGCTTGGTCGGGAAATGGTTATAGATCGCGCCGGCCTGCAGATCGATCTCGCGGGCGATCTGGCGCATCGAGACGGCGGCGTAGCCATAGCGGGCAAACAGCGACACGGCGGCGGACCGCACCTTGTCCGCTGTTTCCGCTCCGACTGACCCAACCTTGCGCGCCATGTTCCAACTCCCGGACCTGCAGGTCCGGCTACCCCCTACCGTTGCTCGCAGCTCTTCTCATCGGTTCCGGCTGCTTGTTCAGATATAAATGAACGTTCGTTTAATTACCTCTGCTTCGCCCGGCTGTCAACCGGCGCCTCCCACCGCCGTCAGGCCAGCCAGCGCTTGCGGCGTTTGTAGTGCTTGACGTCCCGGAAGGATTTGCGGCCTTCCCCGCCGACTCCAAGATAGAACTCCTTGACGTCCTCGTTTTCCCTCAGATCCGCCGCCGCGCCGTCGAGCACGACGCGCCCCGATTCCAGAATGTAGCCATAGGTGGCGTAGCGCAGCGCGATGTTGGTGTTCTGCTCGGCCAGCAGGAACGACACGCCCTCCTGCTCGTTCAGCCGCTTGACGATTTCGAAGATTTCTTCCTGCAACTGCGGCGCCAGTCCCATGGAAGGCTCGTCGAGCAGGATCATTTTGGGCCTCGACATCAGCGCCCGGCCGATCGCTGTCATCTGCTGCTCGCCGCCGGAGGTATAGCCGGCCTGGCTGGTGCGGCGCTCGCGCAGCCGCGGAAAATAATTGTAGACCATTTCCAGGTCCTGCTTTATGGCGGCATTGCCGTCGCGCCGGGTGAACGCCCCGGTCAGCAGGTTTTCCTGAATGGTGAGATGACCGAAGCAATGACGGCCCTCCATGACCTGGATGCAGCCACGGCGCACCAGTTCGTTGGGCGTCAGGCCTTCGACCTTGGTACCGTCGAAATCGATCGAGCCCTTGGTCACCTCGCCGCGTTCGGCATGCAGCAGGTTGGAGACCGCTTTCAGCGTGGTCGTCTTGCCCGCCCCGTTGGCGCCCAGAATGGCCACGATGCCACCGCGCGGCACCACCAGCGAAACCCCCTTCAGCACGAGGATCACGTGGTTGTAGATCACCTCGATATTGTTCACCGAAAGGATCGTGTCTTCCGCCGTCTCGGCCTGTTCGGTCGATTCCAAAACGCTCATGTCGCGCGCATCCCGTCAAAATCTGATGATACGGCCGCGCCCGAGGGCGCGGCCGCGAACTGCATCAGTTGCAGCGTTCCTGGATGTTGTTCTCGGCAGCAAACGCCTTCGAGTCTTCCATGATCAGCGGATCGATGACTTCGCGGTCGGCCGGGCCGAAATCGGAAATCAGCGTCCACTTGCCGGTCGATGCATCCCATTGCTGGATGGCGCCAAGACCCGGACCACCGTGATTTTCGCAGGTGACGTTGATCTCGGGACCGAAGCCCGGAATGCCCAACTCTTCCATGCGCGCGGCGTCGATCTTCAGGGCTTCCATGCCGTCGCGCATCTGCGCTGGCGTGATGTCCTTGGTGTTGTGCATCTCTTGCGCCGTGCGCGCCGCTTCCGCAGCCAGCATGGCGGCATAGAGGCCGCGGTTATAGAGAACAGTACCGACCTGATCGCCAGCGCCGGCTGCCAGGCCCTTGTCGAGCACGTGGGTCTTCAGGTCGTCGAAAACCGGGAAATCGGAACCGACTCCGTGGAAGGTCACGGCCTTGTAACCGGTGGCGCCTTCGCCGGCCGGCAACACGTCATTCTCGGAGGCCGACCACCAAACGCCGACGAAGTTTTCCATCGGGAAGCGGATGTTGGCAGCTTCCTTGATGGCCACCTGGTTCATGACGCCCCAGCCCCACATCAGCACGTAGTCGGGACGCTCGCGGCGGATCTGCAGCCACTGCGACTTCTGCTCCTGGCCCGGATGATCGACCGGGATGAGCGTCAGGTCGTAGCCGTGCTTCTTCGCCAGCTCCTCGAGCGTGCGGATCGGCTCCTTGCCGTAGGCCGAGTTGTGATAGACCAGCGCGATCTTCTTGCCCTTCAGGTCGCCATTGTTTTCGTCGAGCAGGTGGTTGACGATGATCGACGCGGCATCCCAGTAGGTTCCGGGATAGTTGAAAACGTGGCTGAAGATCTTGCCGTTGGCAGCAGATGTGCGGCCATAGCCCATCGAATGCACCGGAATGTCGTCGGCCGTCGCCTTGGGGATCAGCTGATAGGTGATGCCCGTCGACAGCGGCTGGTAGAGCAATGCGCCCTGTCCCTTGGTCGATTCGTAGCACTCGACGCCCTTCTGGGTGTTGTAGCCGGTCTCGCACTCGAGCACCTTGGCCATGACGCCGTTGATGCCGCCGTCCCGCTCGTTGAGCAGTGTGAAGTAGTCGGCGTAGCCGTCGGCGAATGGAATGCCACCGGCGGCATAAGGGCCGGTGCGGTAGCTCAGCGACGGGAAGACCAGATCGGCGAGAGCCGGTGTGCCTCCCATCGCCACGGCAAGGGTCGCCGCAACAGCCAGATGTTTCATTTTCATGTCTTTCCTCCCTGGGTTAACAGACATTGCACTGGACACGCCCGGCGGTTGCCGGGCCTGAACCTCTACCCTAATAAGGGAACGGCCAAAGCCGCATTTTTTCCTTCGCCAGCCGCCAGAGCTGGGCCAGCCCGTGCGGTTCGACGATGAGGAAAAAGACGATCAGCCCGCCAACGAGCATGATTTCGATATGCGCAGCAAGGTCGGTCGGCCAGCCGAGACCGCCCACCATGACATTCTTCAGGAGCACCGGCATCAGGGTCAGGAATGCAGCTCCGAGGAACGATCCGAGGATCGAGCCGAGCCCGCCGATGATGACCATGAACAGCACCAGGAACGACTTGTCGATGCCGAATGCTTCGGTCGGTTCCGCGGCGCCCAGCCAAACCGAGAAGTAAAGCGCCCCGGCGATGCCGATGTAAAACGAGCTGACGGCAAATGCCGACAGCTTGGCCTTCAGTGGCTGCACGCCGATGATCTCGGCTGCGATATCCATGTCGCGGATCGCCATCCACGAGCGCCCCAGATTGCCACGCGTCAGGTTGCGCGCCACCCAGGCGAAGATGAACACGATAGCCAGGCAGAACAGATAGGTGGCATAGGGCGGTGCGTTGGGACCGGTCACGGCAACACCGAAGATAGTGCGTTCCGGCGAAGTGATCTGGCCGGATGCCGAGTAGTTGTAGAACCACGGAACCTTGTTGAAGATCCACACCAGGAAGAACTGCGCGGCCAGTGTCGCCACTGCGAGATAAAAACCTTTGATGCGCAGCGACGGCAGGCCGAACAGCATGCCGACAAATGCTGTCACCAAGCCGGAAAGGACCACCACGAAGAAGATATTGAGGTCGGGAAAGGCCGTCATCAGCTTGTAGCAGGAATAGGCGCCAACGGCCATGAATCCGCCCGTTCCCAGGCTCACCTGGCCGCAATAGCCGGTCAGGATGTTGAGCCCCAATGCCGCCAGCGACCAGACAAGCAGCGGGATGAGAACGGATTTTTCCCAGTAGTCGTTGAGCAGGAACGGAACGATACCGAAGGCGATGACCATCGCTCCCCAGAACAGGATCCGCTCCGACTTGATCGGAAAGGTCTGCTGGTCGCCCGCATAGGTGGTCTTGAAATCACCGGTTTCGCGATAAAGCATCGGTCAAATCCTCTCGATGATTTTTTCGCCGTAGAGTCCCTGCGGTCTGAACAGCAGGAAGGCCAGCGCGACCATATAGGCGAACCAGTTTTCGATAGCGCCGCCGACCAGCGGCCCGACATAGGCTTCGGCCAGCTTCTCGCCGACGCCGATGATCAGTCCGCCGACGATGGCGCCCGGTATGGAGGTAAAGCCGCCGAGGATCAGTACCGGCAGCGCCTTCAGCGCAATCAGCGACAGCGAGAACTGCACGCCCGACTTGGCGCCCCACATGATGCCGGCGACCAGCGCCACGAAGCCCGAAATCGACCAGACGATGACCCAGATGCCGCGCAGCGAAATGCCCACCGACAGAGCCGCCTGATGATCGTCGGCTACGGCGCGCAGCGCCCGGCCGGTCGCCGTGTATTGCGAAAAGATCGTCAGCGCCACCACCAGCACCGCAGCGATGATTGCAGCCGACACGTCCAGCGTATCGATATACATGCCGAAATAGTCGGCCCCCTCGCCGGCCCATTCGCGGGTCACGTCCTCCCACCAGAAGGAACCGCCGGTCGGCAGTCCAACGTCGAGCGCCTTGACGTCGGCGCCCCACATAAGGTCGCCGAATCCTTCGAGGAAATAGGCGAGCCCGATAGTCGCCATGAACAGGATGATCGGCTCCTGGTTGATCAGATGCTTGAGCACCACCTTTTCGATGATGAAGGCGAGCAGGATCATCACCGCCATGGTTAACAGCACCGCCAAGACCGTCGGCAGGCCGCCGCCCCAGTGGTGCACGTCGGTGCCGAGAATGGCGTTGATCAGATGCGCGAACGGCACCTGTCCGGTCTGCAGGCCGACCAGAGTCAACGCCGCGAAAAGCGCCATGACCCCTTGCGCGAAGTTGAAGATGCCGGAGGCCTTGAAGATCAGCACGAAGCCGAGCGCCACCAGGGAGTACATCACCCCGGTCATCAGGCCGTTGAGCACGGTTTCGATGAAGTTGAGAAAATCGGGACTCATGCCGCGCTCCCCCTGCCGGCGCCGTTATCCTGTCGGTGCTGTACGACCTCAGTCATGGCTCACCCCCAGATAGGCATCGATGACGTTTTGGTTGTTGCGCACTTCGTCTGGCGTGCCGTCGCCGATCTTGCGCCCGTAGTCGAGCACCACCACCCGGTCCGACAGGTCCATGACGACCCCCATATCGTGTTCGATCAGCGCGATCGTGGTGCCGAACTGCTGGTTGACGTCGAGGACGAACCGGCTCATGTCCTCTTTTTCCTCCAGGTTCATGCCGGCCATCGGCTCGTCGAGCAGCAGCAGCGCCGGCTCCGCTGCGAGCGCCCGACCGAGTTCCACCCGCTTCTGCAGCCCGTAGGGCAGACGGCCGACCGGCGTCTTGCGGATGTGCTCGATTTCCAGGAAATCGATGATGTTCTCGACGGCCTCCCGGTGCTCAAGTTCTTCTGTCTGGGCCGGGCCGTACCACAGCGCCTGAGACAGGATGTTGCTGTGCATCAGGGTCATGCGGCCGGTCATGATGTTGTCGAGCGTCGTCATGCCCTTGAACAGCGCAATGTTCTGGAACGTCCGCGAGATGCCCTGGCTAGCTGCGTGATGGGGCCGCATGCGGCGGCGCTTTTCTCCGCGGAAGGTGATGGTGCCTTCCTGCGGGTGATAGAACCCGTTGATGACGTTGAGCATCGAGGTCTTGCCGGCCCCGTTGGGTCCGATGATCGCGCGAATCTCGCCCTTCAGGATGTCGAAGGAAATGTCAGCAATCGCCTTCACGCCGCCGAAGGACAGCGAGATGTTATCGACATGCAGCAGCATGCCGCCCGGTTCGATGCCGTCGTCGGCACGCAGCCCGCCGATGATCTCGTGACTTCTCATTCGGCGGCCTCCCGCGTAGCGGCTGGCGAGCCGTGCGTTTTCATGTCCTCAATCCTGACCGTTGCCGAGATCTTGCCCTTGCGGCCGTCCTCGAAGGTCACTTCGGTCTCGATGAACTTTTCGGTCGAGCCGTCGTAAAGCGCTTCGATCAACGGTATGTAGCGGTCGGCGATGAAGCCGCGCCGCACCTTCTGGGTTCGCGTCAGTTCGCCGTCGTCGGCATCCAGTTCCTTGTGCAGCACCAGGAAGCGGGCGATCTGCGATCCGGCCATCATTTCTTCGGCGGCGAGGTCCCGGTTCACCTGGTCGACGTGCTCGCGCATCATGTCGTAGACCTGCGGCAGCCCGGCCAGTTCCTGATAGGACGCATAGGAAATGTTGTTGCGTTCGGCCCAGTTGCCGACGGCTGTCAGGTCGATATTAAGGAAGACGCTGCAGAAGTCGCGCTCGTCTCCGAAGGCCACCGCTTCGCGAATGTTGGGAAAGAACTTCAGCTTGTTCTCGATGTATTTGGGAGCGAACAGCGAACCGTTGCGCAGCTTGCCCACATCCTTGGCCCGGTCGATGATCTTCAGGTCGCCGCGGGCGTCGAAGATGCCGGCGTCGCCGGTCTTGACGAAGCCGTCCTCGGTGACCGTCTCCTTGGTCTTTTCGTCGTCGGCATAGTAGCCGACGAACATGCCGGGCGATTTGAACTGCACTTCGCCGTCGTCGGCGATGCGGATTTCGACATCGGGGATCGCCTTGCCGACGGTATCGGCATATATCTCGCCGTCCTTCTGGGCCGTGACGTAGAGGAACGCCTCGGTCTGCCCGTACAACTGCTTGAGGTTGATGCCCAGTGAGCGGAAAAAGGAGAACAGGTCCGGCCCGATCGCCTCGCCGGCCGTGTAGGCCGTGCGGATCTGGCTGAAGCCCAGGGTGTTCTTCAGCGGACCGTAGACCAGAACGCCGCCAAGCCAGTAGGCAAGGCGTCCGCCGAGCGGCACGGACCGTCCTTCGAGGATCGCCTCGCCATGTTTTTTGGCGACGCCGAGGAAGTGATGGAACATCTTCTTCTTCAGGCCGCCGGCATCCTCCATGCGGATCATGACGCTGGTGAGCAGCCCCTCGAACACCCGCGGCGGTGCGAAATAGAAGGTCGGGCCGATCTCGCGCAGGTCGTGCTGCACCGTGGCCTGGCTTTCCGGGCAGGCCATGCACAGGCCGGAGACGTAGCCCTGGGCATAGTTGAGATAGTGATCGCCGACCCAGGCAAGCGGCAGGTAGGCCAGCACGCTGTCGTTCTCGGTCAAATGGTCGAACTCGACCGTGTCCTCGGCCGCCTTGACCGATGTCTTGGCCTTCAGCACTACGCCCTTGGAGCGGCCGGTTGTGCCGGAGGTGTAGAGGAAGACCGAGGTCTCCTCGCCGTCGGAAGCGTTGATCGCCTTCTCCCAGGCTTCCGCCCGGCCCTTGTCCGCGCCGAGCGCCGCCCGTCCGTGTTCCTGTACGTCGGCAAAGCTCTTCAGGTGCGTATGATCATAGTCGCGCAGGCCGCGCGGCTCGTCATAGATGATGTCGTGCAGTTCGGGGATATCGTCGGAGAAGGACAGCAGCTTGTCGACCTGCTCCTGGTCCTGCACCACCGCCAGCTTGACGCCGGCATGGTTAAGCACATAGGCCATTTCCTCGGCCACGGCATCGGCATAGACCGGCACCGGAATGGCGCCCAGCGCCTGCACGCAGCAGAACGTCCAGTAAAGCCGCGGTCGGTTCGAACCGACGATGGCAATCTTGTCGCCGGGCTTGACCCCGAGTTCCTGCAGACCGATCGAAAAGGCCCGGATTTCCTCGAACTGCTCCCGCCAGGTCCAGCTCTGCCAGATGCCCATATCCTTGTGGCGCATGGCTGTGCGATTGGCGAAGCGCTTGGCATTCAGCAAAAGATATTGCGGAAAAGTCACCGGCTTGCGGCCGGCATCGCTGCCCGTCGATGGCATTCCCCAGCTTCTCCTCCCAGTGCCGAAAGGCCCTCAACCCTTCGGCTAGATGCAGGCGGTATTTTGTTTGGATTTCCACCTGCAAATTAATTGAACGCTCGTTCCTTTAATCAAACTTGCGACCGCGGCGCAAGCTACTTTGGTATGATACGTGCGCTTTTGTCCCGGTCCACGCCATGCCGTTCTGCAAACCCGACGAATGCGGCAATATTCTTTCAATTGCAGTTTCTCACCGGTTCGTCGGCACTTAAATCGATTCAGGCAAACCGTGGCGGATGGTATTTGTACCGCGCCGGCGCTATGCACGTCGAGGTCGATTTTTGTTCGCAATACCAGAGGGAACCCGTCGATGCAGCACGTCAAGATCACCGAAATGCGGGTTCACCGGATCAAGGTGCCGGTTAAGGCCGTCCATTCCCATGGCAGCGGCGACGTCGATTCGATCAACGCCGTCGTTCTCGAACTGCAATCGGAGGACGGCCAGACGGGCTGGGGCGAAGCGTCGCCCTGGCCGGTGTTTACCGGCACCTGCGAGGCCGCGGCGGCCGCCCTCGACGTCCATCTGCGACCGCACGTCGTCGGCGCCGATGCCCTGCGGCGCGAACAGCTCATGCGCCAGGCCGACCGCACGATCGTCGGCTGCAACGAGGCCAAGGCGGCGCTGGAGATGGCGCTTCTCGACCTCGCCGGCAAATCTCTGGGTCTCTCGGCCTCGCAGTTCCTCGGCGGGCGGCAACGCGATCAGGTCCCGGTGAGCTTCACCGTTGCCAATCCCGACTTCGAGGAAGATATTGAAATCATTCAGCATCTCTATGGCCTTGGCGTGCGCATCTTCAAACTCAAGACAGGTTTTGCCGACCACCGCTTCGACATCATGAGGCTGGAGAAGATCCGCGAAATCCACGGCGATTCGGTTCGCTTGCGCATCGACTACAATCAGGGCCTGAAGCCGACAGAAGCCATCCGCACGCTGCGCGACATGGAGAATTTCAACCTCTGCTTCATCGAGCAGCCGGCGCCGATGCGCAATCTGGAGGCGCTCGCCGCCATATCGCGCGCCATCGACACACCGATCATGGCCGACGAATCGGTGTTCGACCCGCGCGAGGCCCTGACGGCATTGCGCATGGAGCTGTGCGATATCTTCTCGCTGAAGATCATGAAAAGCGGCGGCATCCGCCGCGCTCAGGAAATCGCCGCGATCGCCGGCGCTGCCGGAATCGGCGTCTATGGCGGCTGCATGTTCGAGACCGGCCTCGCCCATCTGGCCGGCGCCCATCTCGTCGCCACCGTGCCGGAAATAGATCTCGGCTGCGAGTTTTACATGCCGTCATACTACGCCAAGGACGACATTCTGGCCGAACCCTTCCCGATCCGCAACGGCGCCGTGCATATCCCCGAATCACCGGGCCTCGGCATCGATGTCGATCGCGACAAGCTGGCGAGATACTCACTGCAATCGGCTTGACCCGACGCCCACTTTCCGCCTCCGTTCCCTTCTCCGACTTTCGCCTGCATTGGTGAATGCCAACGACGGTGTTCGCCTCCTTGAGGAGGATCTCCTCATCGAGAGAGGAGAAAACCGGAATGCTGAAGCAGCAGGCAAGATCAGACAGACGGTCCTTCCGCGCGATACGTCGCTGGTTCACTCGAAATGCGCCGGAGCTGCAGTTCTGGGGATATGAAGGCGGAAACATCCTCGCAGCAATCGCCGGCGCCGGCGGGTTTGCCGCGTTCACCACCAGCCTCGCGCAGACGATTTCCAAACCGAACAGCACCATCGCCGAAAAATTCGTCGGCCTTGTCGCGGAGTTTCCGGACGCGGCAGCCACGATCGGGCTTGCGATGATCGTTCTGTGGTCGCTTGGACTGGGGGCGCTGGCCCGACGCACGGGCGTCGTTACGGCACTGCGCTGGATCGACGGCTCGGCCGTGGTAGCCGGTCTCTGCCTCATCGCCGCCACGCTTGTTTTCGGCGCCAACTGGATCACCCTGTCGGCAGTGTTCTTCGTATCCGGCTCCGCATTGCTGCGCCAGTGCCGGGACTATCCGGTATTCCTGAAGCTCGGCGGTCTTCTGCTGGCCGGTGGTGGCGTCTGCCTTGCCGGCTCGGGCATTTCCGCCCTGCAGGACGACGGCGGTCTCTGGGTCGCCGGCCTGACCGCAATCACAAGCGCATACGTCGCCGGAGCCGGCCTGATGACCTACCAGGGCGGCATCTTCGAATGCGCCGCGGCGAGAGTGCGCCGGACGGCGCAATCCGACACCGGCTTCTTCGCGCCCTTCGGGCCAGTCGACAGGACGTTGCAAAACCTGCTCGACAGAACGATCAATGCTGTTGTCGTCTCGGTTGTTCTGCCGGCGATTTTCTGGATCCCGGCGGAGACCAAGACCTGGGCGCCGTTGCTCACATCCATGTGGGCACGCCTGCCCTGGCGGGTTCTGACGGCCGGCGCCGCCCTGTCGACCGGCACCGCGCAAGGGCTGACCTTCGCGGCCGCAAACCTCTGCTGGTCGCTGGGCGATGTCTCCATCGGTTCGCTGGATTGGGACCGCGGCAAGCGCGATCCCGGCCCGGACCTCGCGGGAGAGACCGCTAAGGCGCGGCTTTGACCATCCGCACCGGAAACCACTGCTTATCCTTTGGGCGCCAATCCACTGTTGTCCCAATCTTGGATACTCGCTTGACAGTCCCCACATACCAGACTGCACCAGCGATGAGGACCACCGTTTGGACATTCTGCTTGATATTGCCGGTTTGGTTGCAAGCTACCCCCGAGCCAGCATCATCACGTTCCTGGTCTTGCTGATCTTAGCGGGTTTGGTCATGCTCTTTTTTGTGGCCATAGTTCCGTGACGCGGTCACTTCGCTAAGGCGCAGCCTTGACCAACTGCCGCTGGATGCCCAGCCCTTCGATGCCCAGCTCCATGCGGTCGCCCGGCTTCAGATAGATCGGATCGGGCCTCTGGCCCATGCCGACACCGGGCGGCGTGCCGGTAGAGATGATATCGCCCGGCTGCAGGCTCATGAATTTAGAGAGATAGGAAACCAGGAAGGCGACGCCATAGACCATGGTGGCGGTCGATCCGTCCTGGAAGCGCTTGCCGTTGACCTCCAGATACATCGGCAGAGCCTGCGGGTCCGCAACCTCATCGCGGGTCACAAGATACGGTCCGACCGGACCGAAGGTGTCGGCGCATTTGCCCTTGGCCCACTGCCCGGAGCGCTTGAGCTGGAAATCCCGCTCTGACACGTCGTTCATGATGCAATAGCCGGCGACATGATCGAGCGCTTCGTCCTCCGAGACGTATTTCGCCTCCTTGCCGATGACGAAAGCCAGTTCCACTTCCCAGTCGGTCGCAGCCGAACCGCGGGGAATTTCGACCTCGTCATTGGGGCCGCAGATCGCCGATGTCGCCTTGAAGAACAGGACCGGTTCCGGCGGCACTTCCATGCCGGCCTCTTCAGCGTGGTCGGAGTAGTTAAGTCCGATGCAGACGACCTTGCCGACGTCGGCGACGCAGGGACCGATACGCACCGAATCATCGACCTTCGGCAGGCCAGCCGGATCAAGTCCGCGAAGCCGGTCGAGTTCGGCGTCGCCGAGCACGCTGCCGCCGATATCGTCCACATAGCCCGAAAGGTCCCGGATCACTCCGTCCTCTCCCATCAGGCCCGGCTTTTCCTGGCCGGCCTGGCCAAATCGCAACAGTTTCATGAGATTTCCTCGTCTTCGGTCGGGGCTCAAATTCGCCGCTATGGTTAGTTGCTCAGGCCCCGCTTGTACAGCCGGATTCGGCCGCTTTGCAGCGTGATCACCGCACCGAATCAGCGCAATTCCGTCATATCGCTAGGCACCTTCCATGAGAAAAGCCCGATAATCGTCTGCAACGGCCTGGCAGGCGGCGTCGAACAATTGCTGCCCCTGGTCGGGTCGGGCGAGCCCCGAATGCGAACCGACGCGACCATCGGGGAAGCTCGCGCGATGTTCGTCCGCGGGTCCGTGGCGATCGCCGGCGTGCGCCTTGATGTAGTCGGCCGAGAGTTTTCGCGGCGGCTCCAGCCCGTCATGGTCGACGACGCGATGCAGAGCCTGGGTCATGGCGATTTCCGAGGGCGTGGCATGCATCCCCTCCCAATCGCCGTACCATTCGCGGCGCAACGCGTTGACCGGCTCGAAATCCCACCAGCTGCGCAGCCGGCAGTGGGCCGCCCTTCCCTCGAGCGCCCGGATCATGGGTTCGACATTGGCCCCGTGGCCGTTGAGCACGTAGATGTGCCTGAAACCGTGGTGGACCAGGCCGTTGACGACCTCCCGCGCGAGCTGAAAATAGGTGTCGGGAGAAACCGACAACGTCCCGGGAAAAGACATGTTGAACGGTGCCGGCGTGTATGCGAGCGGCGGCACGACCACCGCATCGGCGAGTTCGGCCGCCTGTTCCGCGATCGCCGCGGCGCACAGGGTGTCCGTACCGATCAGCCCGATCGGGCCGTGCTGCTCGGTGGAGCCGGTCGGTAGGATGACCCCATCCGAGCGTTGCAGATAGGATTCGATTTCCGGCCAGGTGCTGAGATCGAGGCGCACGGTCAGTTGCCCATGACGGATTCGGCCCAGGCAGCAAGCGCCGGGCGATAGGATGCAAGCTCGGCGGCGACTGACGGGTCATCACGCAGCGCGGCGATGTAGCGGGCAATCGGCTCCGGAACGAGAATGCCGAGTTCCATCACAGCATTGAGCTGACTCAGCATTTCCAGCGTGATGGCAAAGCCGCAGTCGGCCAGGCTCAACCGGTCGCCGGTCATCAGCGGTGCCGGATTGCTGACACGAACCAGTTGCTCCAGCCTTTCGACGATCACCGGAATCTGCTGAGCGACGAAATCGGCGTCGCGGTTCTGCGGGTTGACGTGCCGAAACAGCGCCCGGATGCTGGGCTCCAGCCGTGTGTCGTGAAACCGCGACAATGCCCTGGCGCGGGCTCTCTCCTCGATCCCCTTTGGCCACATCGGCGGATGCGGATATCGTTCGTTCAGATATTCACTGATGGCTTCCGAATCGGCAAGCTGGAACCCGTCATGCTCGATCGCCGGCATGGTGCCGTAGGGCACCAGTGCCTTGTAGGCATCGCTGCCATAGCCGCCGGGCGGCGGAACATCTTCGAAATCGAGGCCCTTTGCCCGCATGACCAGGCGGACCTTGGCGCTGTAGACACTCGGTGGAATGGAATAGAGTTTAATCGTCATCGCTGGCCGTCGGCTCCTTCCTCTTCCACCGCCTGATGGTACTTCTTGCGGATTTCGTCAATATCGACGGTCGCCTCCGGCGCCTTGATGCCCATTTCCTCCAGCGTTTCGAGGATGATCCGTGATGTCGCCAGATTGCGGAACCATTTGTGGTTGGAGGGAATGACATACCACGGTGCGTGCTCCGTTGAACATTTCGACAGCATCGCCTCGTAAGCCGCCACGTAGGTGTCCCAGTGCTCGCGCTCGGCATAGTCCGAAGTGCTGATCTTCCATTGACGGTCCGGATCGTCGAGCCGGCGACGGAAGCGCTCCAGCTGCTCCTCCTTGGAGATATAGAGAAAGAACTTGACGATGGTGACGCCGTTGTCAGTCAGCAGCCGTTCGAACTGGTTGATCGCCTCGTAGCGCCCGGACCAGACATGTTTCGGAGCAAGGTCGTGCACCCGGACGACCAGCACATCCTCATAGTGCGAGCGGTTGAAGACCGCGACACGGCCATGCCCGGGAACCTGTTTGTGGATGCGCCAGAGGAAATCGTGCGACAATTCCTCGGCGGTCGGCTGCTTGAATCCGTGAACCGAGCAGCCCTGCGGGTTCATCGCCCGGATCACATGCCAGCACACGCCGTCCTTTCCGGCCGCATCGATGCCTTGCAGGACAATCAGCAGAGCATGCTTGCGTTCGGCATAGAGGAGCTCCTGCAGAGCGGTGATCCGCCGCAGCGTCGCGTCGATTTCCGGCACGGCCTTTTGGTGGCTCTCGTGCTGGCCGTGGAAACCCGGGTCGATATCGGCAAGGCGCACAGAAGCGCCCGGTTTGGCGATGAGTTGCTTGCGATAGCTCATGCGGCCGTTCCCCTGCCATGTCCGTGGCGGGCGCCGCCATGCAGCGGCGCATTGACGATCTCGGCGCTGCGGGCGCGGCGGTGCAGCCGGTTTTCGATCGCCAGCTCCGTGGCGATGCGCACGATGCCGAGAATTCCGAGCCAGACGAGAAGGTAGACCCAGACCCAGGCGATGGCCGTCCACGAAATCTTCGGCACCAGCCAGCCAAAGCCGCACATGAGCACCGCCAGCGCCTGGGTGGCCACCATGGCCAGCAACAGCGGAGCCGCCGGAAAGGGCGGCTTGAAGAACCAGTCCTGGGTGCGGGTGACCAGAAGCAGAAGATGACCGCCGGCCACAAGCTGTAGGAACATGACCGTCTGCAGATGCGACCGGTCATGCAGTTCGAAGAAACCCTTCGCCACCTCGTTTTCCATCACGGCCATGCCGAACAGCAGCAGGCCGAAGGACTGGACGATCGAGGCGAGACCCAGCACGGCCGAAACGGCAAGCAGCCGCGGCATGCGCCAGCGGATCGGACGAGGCGAGACCGCTGTGTTGTCGTAGGCAATCGTCATGATCGGCAAATCGTCGAGCAGCGACATGATGACGATCATGATCGCCGTCAGCGGCTGGAACTTCAGAAAGATCGTCGACAGCACCACCAGGAACATGATGTCCATGGTCAGCGCCACGCGATAGATCGTGTAACTGGTGATGCGGCCGAAAATCCGCCGTGCCTCGTCGATCGCGTTGTCGATGACCGAAAGGCCGGGCGCCGTCAGGATCAGCGCCGCCGCGCCCCGGGCTGCATCGGTGGCGCCGGAGACCGCCGTGCCGCAGTCGGCCTGTTTCAGCGCAGGCGCGTCGTTGACGCCATCGCCGGTCATCGCCACCAGGTGCCCACGCTGCTGCAGGGCCTTGACGATCGCGTATTTGTGCTCGGGAAAGACCCGGGCGAACCCGTCCGCCTTGACGATCGAGTCGACGATCGATTCGGGAACGTGGTCTGGATCCATGTCCTTGGGAAAAGCTTCGGCCGCCGGAATGATCTGCGTGCCCAGGCCCAATTGTCGCGCCGTTTCGCGGGCAATGGCGGTATCGTCACCGGTGACCATCTTGACGGCGACGCCCTTGGCTCGCACCCGCTCGATGGTCTCCTTCGAATCGTCGCGCGGCGGGTCGAACATCGGCAGCAGGCCGAGCAGCGTCCAGCTCTTGCCGGAATCCTCCGATCGCGCCACGCCGAGCGCCCGGTATCCCCTCGATCCGAGATCGGCGACGGCGTCATTCACCTTGTCGGCGACCTCCTTCTTCGCCTTGGCCAGATCAACGATCGCGTGCGGCGCACCCTTGGCAACCGTGACCGTCTTTCCGGCGCTGTCCGTTGCCGTCGCCCGGGTTCGTTTGGAGACCGGATCGAACGGGACGAAATCGGTGACGGAATAGGAATTGAGCGCGGCCGGCTGCTTCAGCGCAGCCAGAACCGCGGTGTCGATGACATCGCTGTTTTCGGCCTCGGAAGCCAGCGCCGCGGCGAGAACCACGTCCTGGGCATCGCCTGAGCCGAAGAGGATCGGGTCGCCGAGCGTCAGCTCGTTCTTGGTCAATGTGCCGGTCTTGTCGGAGCACAATATGTCGACGCCGGCCATCTCCTCGATCGATGCCAGGCGCGACACGATGGCCTTTTCCTTGGACAGCGCCAGAGCCCCGAGCGCCATGGTGATCGAAAACACGGCCGGCATCGCCACCGGAATCGAAGCGACCAGGAGGATCAGCACGAATTGCAGGATGTCCAGCGCGTCGTCCAGGCCCCAATTGTCGGTAATCACGATGTCCCGATAAACCTGCACGGCGACCATGATCGCCGCCAGCACCACGGCCACGGCGATCAGAAAATTGCCGATCTGAAACATCGCCTGCTGGGCATGGCTGACCGCACCGGCGCCGGCAACCAGCTTGGCCGTGCGACCGAAAAACGTGTCCGCGCCGGTGGCAATCACCACGCCGTCCATTTCGCCCTGTTTGACGACGCTGCCCGAATAGGCCTCGTCGCCGACCTTCTTGGTGACCGGCAGGGATTCGCCCGTCAGCGCCGCCTGGTCGATCGAGGCGTATTCGCCCGCCACCAGGCGCATGTCGGCCGGCACGATACCGCCGAGGCGAATCTTGACGATGTCGCCGGGCACCAGTTCCGCGGCATCGACCGATTGAAAGGCGCCATCGCGCAGGACGGTCGCCTGCGAGGCCAGGCTTTTCTTCAGCGCCGCGAGCGCATTCGATGCCTTCATGTCCTGCCAAAGCTCGAGGCCGGCATTGAAAACAAGAAGGCCGAAGATGATGACGAAATCGTCCCAGCGACCGAGAAAGGCCGAGACCAGCGCGGCGGCCTCGATCATGAAGGCGATCGGGCCGATGAAATATTTGAGGATCTTCTCGGCCATCCCGACATGTTTTTCCGGCAATGCATTCGGGCCGTATTGTGCACGCCGGCGAGCCACTTCGGCGCTGTCGAGGCCTTTTTTGGAATCGGCGCCCAGAGTGTCGAGCACGCTACCGACCGCCATTTTCTCCAGATCGCCCTGCTCAGCGCCTGCTTTGTTCTCTTTGGAACCGGGATGTTTGCCGCTCGTCATGCTCTGTCCAGTCCGCCTTCGTTGCACGCGGCGCGCGAATGGATCGACGGCCGATCAGCGTTACACTCTTCGAAATAGCTGGCAGTGACAAGCCGATCCGAGCGGCTTCGTGCCGCAGCGCTCAGCTTGGTTGGGCCGAGGCAAACCGACCCTTCAATGCGTACGCCGCTGTCCGAACGCCGATCGCCCGCGCCGGCGGTAGTCGTAGGCGTCGGGGCCCGCCTCGGGCGCTTCCGACGATTGCCGCGCCCGGGCGTTCGACCTCGAGCGCTCACGGGCCTTGCGCATCTGCTGGAGGTTTCGATCGCTGGAGTGGCGAAGCAGCGCGCCGATGCAAGCCAGGACGATGCCGAACAGGATCATGCCGAGGCCAGCAGTCGTCGGTCCGCCCTCCGGCACGGCGGCGAAGATGGACCGGACGCCCGCAAGAACGCACAGCCCGCCGACAAGCATGACCGCGAAGCTGCCATAGAGGACATACCTGAAAAAGCGTTCGGTTATCGTCGCCTCCCATCCGCTTTCGGATGAAAGATTTACAACGGCTCAACCGCCGTGAAAATCGGTTATCGGACTTTGTTGGATTCACCATTAACGGGCGCTTAGCCGCTTGCCGGCCGGCCGGCGTCAGCCGCCTATTGCAGCAGGGTCCGTGGCAACCAAAGCGCGATTTCCGGAAAGGCCATGACAAGAGCGAGGCCGATCAGCTGCAGAATCACGAAGGGGATAATGCCGCGATAGATCTGCTGGATCTTGACGTTCTTGGGCGCCACCGCCTTGAGGTAAAACAGCGCAAACCCGAATGGCGGGGTCAGGAAGGAAGTCTGCAGATTGACCGCCAGCAGGATGGCGAACCAATAGGTGATCTCGAACTTGTCGACGTGATCGCCGAAATCCAGAAGGCCGATGATGGGCGCAAACACCGGCAGGATGATCAGCGTGATCTCGATCCAGTCGAAGAAGAAGCCGAGAATGAACACGATACCCATGATCAGGAGCAGAAGCCCCCAGGAGCCGAGGCCCATTGCCTCAACCAGTTCGATGACGACGTCGTCGCCGCCCAGCGACCTGAACACGAAGGAAAACAGCGTGGCGCCGACGAAAATGCCGAAGATCATCGCATTGGTCAAAGCCGTGCGTTCCACCACCTCGACCAGCACATTCCGGAAACGGCCGGTGTGCTCGGAAACCGTTCCCGAGCCGGCATGAACCAGACGGTCGGAGTCTGCCTCACCCTCGAAATGCAGTTCCTCGACCCCGAACGCCGGCAGGATCACAAGATTGATCAGACCGAGCAGGACGGCGCCCAGGGCGCCGACGCCGGCGGCTTCCGTGGGGGTCGCGAAACCGCCGAGAATTGAACCCAGCACCAACGCGATCAGCACCACCGGCGGCACGAAACTGCGCACCACCATGCCGAGAACGCCGGCCCGCGTCGACGGTCCGATTCCGTGTGGCAGCGCCGGCGCCAGACCCGGGTTGAAGCCGCAGCGGATGACGATATAGGCGACATAGAGGCCGGACAGAATGAGGCCCGGGAAAATGGCCGCCACGAACAGGTTACCGACCGATCGGCTCAGCAAATCGGCCATGATCACCAGCATGATCGACGGCGGAATGAGGATGCCCAGAGTGCCCGACGCGGCGATCGTGCCGGTCGCCAGCTCCGGATCGTAGTTGCGCTTGATCATCACCGGCAGCGCCAGCAGCGACATCATGATGACCGAGGCCCCGATAATGCCGGTGGTCGCCGCCAGGATGGTTCCCATCAGCGTGACGGCCAGCGCCAGGCCACCCGGCACGCGCCGCAGCAACACCTGCAGGCAGTTCAGCAGGTCGCGTGCGATGCCCGATTTCTCCAGCATTGTTCCCATGAAGATGAACATCGGAATGGCAGTCAGGATGAGGCTTTCCATGATACCGCCGAAAATACGCGACGGCAGCGACCGGAACTGAACGAACAGGAATTCGTCCATGGCGATGCCGATGAAGCCGAAGGCCAGCCCCACCCCACCGAGGACGAAAGCCACCGGGAATCCTGAAAACAGCAGGACAGCGAGCGCCAGGAACATCAGAATGGGGAGGAATTCGACGAGTTCCATCAGCTGTCCTCGCCGCCCGCCGTTCCGGCAACTCCGCCAACCGGGTTGCCGAGAATGCCGGAGACCGCCTTGATCAGCTGCGAAACTGCCGCCAGGAACAGCAGCACGAACAGCACGATCAGACCGCCCTTCAGCAGCCAGATGTTGCTCAGCCCGATCTGCGACTTGGAAATCTCGCCCTGATGGAAGGAATTGACCGCATAGGGCCAGGCCAGCCACACGCCGAGGATCGAATAGGGAACCAGGAACAGCACGATGCCGATCGCTTCGATCCAGCATTTGACGCCGATCGACAGCATGTCGCGCACCAGGTCGATCCGCACATGGGCGTTGCGGACATAGGCATATCCGACGACCAGCACGATCAGATAGGAATGCAGCCAGTATTCCGATTCCTGGATCATCGTGGAATTCAGGCCGAACGGCTTGGGCACTCCGAAATAACGGGTAACGACGTCATAGCAGACGACCACCACCAGAATGGCTCCGAACCATCCACCGATGGTCGCGACAAAACCGAGCACACGGTCGATGCCGGCGCTGACTCCAAGAAGACGGTTCATCGGCCTATGTTCTGCGCTGTGTGACTTTGCTTCGAAAATGCCCGCCGCAACGGACGGGCTTTTTCGAGTTCAACGGTCGGCAATCGGCCTAGAGATATCCAAGCGCCTTCCACTTGGCGTATTGGTCGCGGAAACTGGATAGGCTCTCCCAGGCGTTCTTGAAGTCCGGATTGGCCGCAACTTCCTCTTCAACCACTTCGGCCCAGGCCGTGCGGAACGTGTCCAGCATTTCCGGCGGCCACTTGTGAATGGTGACACCGGCGGCCTCCATTTCGGACAGGGCCCTGCCCTGGATCGCTTCGCCCTCGGCAAACTGGTTTGCAACATTGGCCTTGCAGGCGGTCTTGATCAGTTCGCGCTGCTGATCGGACATGGAATCCCATTTGGCCTTGTTGATCAGCAGTTCCTGGATGGTCGACTGCTGGTGCCATCCTGGGAAATAGTAGTGTTTGGCGATATTGTAGAAGCCGAGATTCTGGTCGATGGCCGGCATGGAAAACTCGGTGGCGTCGATCGTGCCGCGCTCGAGGGCCGGATAGATGTCGCCGCCGGCCAGAAGTTGCGTATCGACACCGAGCTTCTGCATGACCTTGGCGCCAAGACCGAAGAACCGCATCTTCAGCCCCTTCAGATCCTCCGGAGAGGTGATCTCAGAACGAAACCAGCCGGAGGCTTCCGGCGCGATCACGCCGCATGCCAGCGAATGGATGCCGTGCTTGTGATAGATCTCGTTCATCAGATCTTCGCCGCCGCCATACCACATCCAGCCGAGATACTCGCCGGCGGCCGGCCCGAAGGGCACCGCCGCAAACAGGTTGAGCGCCGAATTCTTGCTGCCCCAATAGCCGGATACGGACCAGCCTGCGTCGACCGATCCGTTGGAAACGGCGTCAAAGATTTCGAGCGGCGGCACCAGCGCCTTGGGCTCGAAGAACTTCACTTCGATATCGCCGCCGGAAATGGTGTTGATCGTGTCCTGCAGCTTCACCCCGGCCTGGCCGAGCTGGATCAGGCTGCCGGGAAAGGTCGACGGCATATTGAGCTTGACCTTCTCGGCCTGCGCCGTGGTCGCCCCGGCCAAGGCGACGCTTGCGAAAAGAGCCGTAACTACAAGTTTTTTCATGCTTTCCTCCCTGTCAGAAATGAAAATTCCAGTGGTCGCTTGAATTTTCGATTTGATTTAACGTATACATTAACGTATGCGCTGTCAACGACATTAACACCAGCACAAAATGAGGCCTTTCCATGAGCAGCCGCAGCAACAGTTTCACCATCGCGGTGTTCGAGGGTGACGGGATCGGGCCGGAAATCACCCGGCCAACGCTCGAACTGCTGGAGACCGTTGCAAGGCGTTCCGGCGCTTTCGACCTGACGTTCGACATGCTGCCGGCCGGCGCCGGACATTTTCGCGACACTGGAGCGGCCCTGCCAGCGGAATCGCTCGACCGGGCGCGTGCCGCCGACGCAATCCTGCTGTCGGCCATCGGTCTGCACGACGTGCGCTATGACGACGGTACGGAGATCCGGCCGCAGGTCGATCTGCGCATCGAGCTCGGTCTCTACGCCGGCGTGCGGCCGGTACGGTTCTTTCCGGGTGGAGGTTGCCCGTTGGCTGACCCGCGGGCGAAGGACATCGATTTCGTGCTGGTGCGCGAATCGACCGAGGGACTGTTCGCCCACATGCATGACGGCCAGGTGATCGACGATCGCACGGCGATCGAGACCTTCCGCATCACCCGCGAGACCAGTGAAAAACTATTCGACTTCGCCTTCGGCCTTGCCCGACGGCGCGGAGCCAACGGTCGCCGCGCCCGGGTGACCTGCGTCGACAAGGCCAACATTTTTCGTTCATTCTGGTTCTTCCGCTCGATCTTCCGCGAACGCGCGGCCGCCTTCCCCGACATCGAGGCAGACGCGGCCTATGTCGACGCCATGGCCATGTGGATGGTGCAGAGACCCTGGGACCTCGACGTGCTGGTGACGGAAAACATGTTTGGCGACATTCTGTCGGACCTTGGAGCGGGCATCATGGGATCGCTGGGTCTGGCGCCATCCGCCGATATCGGCGACGAGCACGCGGTCTTTCAGCCATGCCACGGCAGCGCCCCGGATATCGCAGGCGAAAATGCCGCCAATCCGATCGCCATGATCCTGTCGGCGGCCATGATGCTCGACTGGCTCGGCAACAAACACGACTCAGGCGCGATGCGGGAGGCGGCGGCCGGGATCGAGGCGGCCGTCGACGCGACACTTGCCGCGCGTACCGCCGTGACCCGCGATCTCGGCGGCACGGCGTCGACCGGACAATCCTTTCAAGCGGTGATGGACCGGCTGCGTTGATAGGGCCTGGATCTAGTCGAGCACGAACATCGAGCCGTCGTCGCACCGCGCTTCATAGACCGCCATGTCGCGCTGCAGGGCCTGTTTGTCTTTGTTCAGCATATAGCAGTATCCGTATCCGGACCCGTCGGTCCTCGGATGCTCGATCCGATCGCCGACGGCCGGCGGGTCTTCCAGGCGACGAAAGGACGGCAGCGACCGCAGTGTCTCCAGCGCCGTCGACCGGACCGTGCCGCCTGCTGAAAAATTGAAATGCACGACGCCCATATGGATGGTTCGGTCGTGCCGAACCGGCCGGTCGATCTTGCCGGCGCGAAGGCAGTCGACCCAGTAGCTCACCTGACTGTGGCCGAAGGCCTCGTGGAACAGATCGCGCGCCATCGTCGCGCCCATGGTGCGAGCGCCGATCTCGACCAGCACCGGGCCGTCCTCCGTGAGCCGCAGCTCCGCGTGACCGGCTCCGAACCGCAGATCGAGCGCGTCGAGACACCGTCTCGTGTAGTCCGCCAGGGCCTCGAAATTCGCGTCGGACCGGTCGACCGATAGCTTGTAGTCGGCGATGTTGGCCCCGGCCGCCCTCTCCCGCTGATGGATCCGCCAGACATCCGTGAACGCCGCCTGGCCGTCCATGGATACGCTGTTGAGGACATACTGCTGACCGCCGAGATAGCTCTGCACCAGCGCCGCCCGGTTGCGCAGCCCCAGGCGATTGACCTTGCCGACAATGCTTCGGGCGCTTGCAATTGCCGTCTCCGGGTCGTCGCAGATCGAAACGTCGTCCGATCCAGAGCTGCTTGTCGGCTTGACGACAACCGGCATGTCCGTCGCCGACAGCCAGGCGCGCAACGCCGATTCGTCTCCGCTGAAGAGATGCTGGTTTGCGGCGGCAAGGCCGCAGCTGCGAATGCGCTCGATCATGGCGAACTTGTCGCGGCGCAGATGCGAAGTCTGCGGATCGTTGCCGGGCAGATCGAGCGCGCGCGCCAGTCGGTCGGCATAGTCGACCCCGCTTTCGGCCCCGGCAACGACATAGCGCGGTTTGAAGCCGGCGACCGCCTCAGCCATCCGCCGAACGTCGCTGTCGTGCGGCATGACCTGGGTATAGGATTGCGGAGTAAAACTCCGGCTGAACGGCACCGGCGGCGACGGCGAACTCATGACATGCACGCTCTGCCAGCCGTGCCTGTCCAGTTCTTCCGCCAGATGACGTCCGGTGGAGTAACCGTCAACAATCACAGCAACCGGCATGACGTTCGCCCGTGGTCAAAAGGGAAACATCAGTATTCCGCGACCGCCGACATGGTCAAGACCGGAAAAAGTCTGCCCTGCGGCAATCGACCCGCCGCAGACTTTCAGGACAGATACCCCGACGACGGGATTTGCATCATGGCACAGCGAGGAACTCCGGACGGAACGCCCCATGTGCACTGTGGACGTGGCAAATTCCGCTGCCGCGAAAATGCGTCGGCACCAGCAGGTCATCGCTGTCGGCGAGGTCTTCCAGGATGTCCCGCCGCGTCCTCGCGGCCTCGGCATTGTCGGTACAGAAGGCCGTGCTGATATGGGGCAGCGCCATCTGGACCGGCGAGTGGATGGCATCGCCGCAGAACACCCCGCGCCGGCCTTCGCTGGCGGCCTCGATCGACATGTGTCCGGGCGTGTGGCCCGGGCTGCGGCGCAGGGTCAGGCCGCGCGTCACTTCGAAACCGTCGTCGACCAGCTCCATGAGCCCCGCTTCATGCACCGGCAGCACGCTGTCTCTGAACGCATCGAGGCGGGACGACGGCTCTTCGCGGGTCGCTGCGACCAGTGCCTGCCAATGGTCGAATTCGGCTCGGCCCGCCAAGGTGCGCGCATTGGCGAAGGTCGGCACCCAGCGACCGTCCGACAACCGGGTGTTCCAGCCCACATGGTCCGCGTGAAAATGGGTGCAACAGACGAAATCCAAGCCCTCCGGTTCGACGCCTTGGGCCTGCAACCGCTTCAGCCATTCACCGCCTCTGCGCTGGTTCCAGTCGTCGCGCTGCCGGTTCTTGTGATCGCCGACGCAGCAATCGACCAACACTGTAATTTCGCCGAGTTTCAGCAGCCACGAACGGACGACCATACGCACGGTGTCGTCCAGAAGGAAATCCGGCTCAAGCCAAGTTCGATGGGACTCGAGTTCGTCCGGATCGAGATTCGGAAAGATGGTCGACGCAGGAAATTCGAACGGATCGATTTCAACGATCGGGATGATCTCGATACGGCCAAGCCGAAACCCGCTCATGCCTTAAACTCCCACAGCAAGATGCCACTTTTATCCGATCCAGGCGGATCATTCGATTCAAGAGGTAATCTGCAACAGCCTGTGCTATGCGAAAAGACGTATGAAGCGTGCCGGCGAGATGGGCACAACCTGAGGTGACAAAGTCGTGCGCACGCCTTTTTCCCGATTCGGCCCGTTCATCAGTGCGACGATCGTCGTTCTCATCGCCATCTTCATGTTCAGCATCATGAGCGCGATCATCAAGCATCTGGGCGACGACTACGCGCCGCAGCAGCTGTCGGCTTTCCGCAACGCCTTCGGTCTCATTCCGAGTTTCCTGGTTCTGCTGCTCAGTCGCGACTGGCACGCCGCCGGCCGGCCGCTTGTCATCAGCCAGTGGAAACTCGGCCTCCTTCGCGGTGGCTTCGTCGCCGTTGCCCAGGTGTGTTTCTATGCCGCGTTGATGCGCATCGAATTTGCCACGGCATCGACGCTGGCCTTCGCTGGCCCGCTGTTCATCACCGCGCTGTCGGTGCCGCTGCTTCGCGACCATGTCGGCCTGTGGCGCTGGACCGCGGTCGCAATCGGTTTCGTCGGCATCCTGTTCATCATGCAGCCGGGCAGCGAGGTCTTCAGCCTCTATTCGCTGCTGCCGCTCATCGCCGCATTTTGTTACGCCTGCTCGAGCATTACCGTGCGGCTGATGGACAACGAAGTGCCGAGCGCGACGCTGAACATCTACGCCACCGGCGGCGCCCTGATCGGATCGATCGCTATCCTTTTCTCGACGGCGTCGTTCAAGCCGGTCGCGTCGGCCAACGACTGGTTCTGGCTAATCGGAATGGGAGTCTTCGGCGGCGTCGCCGTGCTGGGTCTGGTGTCCGCTTACCGGCTGACGAAACCGAGCAATCTGGCGCCGTTCGAATATTTCGGCATCCCGTTTTCCTTTGTCATCGGCTGGCTGGCCTTCGGCGAGGCACCTTTTGACCGGTTGCTTCCGGGCGCCCTGCTGATCGTCAGCGGCGGCCTTATCATCTTCTGGCGCGAGCGCATCGCACGGAATTCGGCGAGCGTCGAGGCCTAGCCCCGTCTATCAGGTGGTCTGCAGAACGCGCCGGCGCGGCATGGTCTCGCGAAAACGCAGGGTCGCCACAAGCGAGATGGCGGCGGCAGCCATGATCAGATAGGCCGGCGCCAAGTCGTTGCCGGTCGCGTCGACGACATAGGTTGCGGCAAGCGGCGCCATGCCGCCGACGACGCCGGCGCCGATGCCGCTGCCGATCGACAGCACGCTGCAGCGCAGATGGGCCGGCAGCGCTTCCGCCATCATCAGCGTGTAGACCGGATAGCCCATCGCCAGCATGGCGCCGAACATGTACTGACCGATGAGGATCAGCCCGAGATTGGGCTGGTGCATGAGCCACCAGAACGGCCAGGAAAAGAACAGCAGCCCAAGCGCCGCCATCATCGCCATCGGCCGCCGGCCGATCCGGTCCGCGGCCAGTCCGGCGAGCGGATAGAGGAACATCAGAAACAGCTGGCTGAGCGTGCTGACATTGAGCGTCTGCGCCGTCGTCAGATGCAGTTCCAGTTCCAGGTCGGAAGCCGAGAAGACGAAGACGATGTAATAGGCGACCGTGGCCACCAGAAACAGCGATATGTACTGGACGATCGGCCGCCACGCGACCCGCAGGACTTGCATGACCGGCAGGCTCTTTTCCGGTGACGGTTCGTCCATGGCCGGCGACTCGTCGAGCCCGCGCCGCAGCAGGTAGCCGGCGATCGAAGGGATGATGCTGAGCAGGAACGGAACCCGCCATCCCCACTCCTGCATCTGCGCATCGGTCAGGACCGCCGCCGAAAGCGCGCCGACACCGGCGGCGGCGGCCATGCCCACATAGGTGCCGAACAGCGACCAGCTCGAAATGAAGGCGCGCCGGTCGCGCGGCGCGTTTTCGATCAGGAAGACTGTCGAGATGGCGTATTCGCCGGCAACGCCGAAGCCCTGGAACAGTCGCAAGATGACCAGCAGGATGGGCGCGGCGATGCCGATATCGTCGTATCCGGGCAGCAGGCCGATCAGAAAGGTGCTGGCGCCCATCGTCGCCAGCGCGATGATCATCACCGGCGTGCGCCCGAGCGTATCCGCCAGGCGTCCCAGAACAAGCCCGCCGACGGGCCTGGCGAAGTAACCGATGGCGAGGATCCCGAAGGCCGACAGCAGCGACGCCAGGGGATCGTCCGACGGAAAGAAATGCATGCCGATGGAGGCTGCGAAAAAGCCGTAAATACCGAAATCGTACCACTCGAGGAAATTGCCCGTTCCCGCAGCCCAGATCTTCAGCTGAAGGCTTTTTCTCGTCGTCGCCTGTTGCATACGCTTCCCGAAACTAAGCCGACCCGGCGGCCGGCGGGTGTCAGGAATCGAGACTAACTCACCGACGCTGGTTTGGCGACCGGCATTCAAACGCGGTTCGCAAGACCGCCGTCATAGCGCGCCACACGAACTGCCAAACCGGCTTAAGAAATATTTAATGGTAAATAATCACTTTAAATTTGCATCGACTCCTGTGTAGCCAAATCGAAATGCGTCCAATGTCTCCCAGAAGGCGAACCTTGACATGCGACAAGCCTGTTGTGTTGTCCGTTTTGCTGGTTTTGTTGTTCATGGCGCCCGCGGAGCCCAAGGCCGATCCCGTGTCGACAGCCCTTCGGAACCGGTCGAGTACGTTCGGTATGGTTCCGGTTGCACGTTCATTTTCGTACATGGATCATGCACGGTCATCGAGGGCCAGATCAGAGCGAGGCTGGTTCTGCCGCGCGAAATCAGCGAATTGATTGTCGATCCGCCGACAGGTTCAATCGGCCTGGCTTCGACGGGCGGAGACAGCTGGGAGACCCCGATCCGCGGACGTCTTGAATTCGAGACCAGAAGCGAGACCGAGTTCGGGCTGTTGACAAACAAGCTGCGACTGCGGAGCGAACGCAAGTCGCAGCATTCCGGAGATGCCGCAACGACGGTCGATCAGGCCTATATCGAAATCGCGCACCTGTTTGCCGGCTACTCGAATTCCGCCTGGGTCAGCACCACCAACGACGGCGACACCGGCTTTGGCGGCTTCGGGTATTTTCGACGGCGCCTATGGCGACCAACAGCGCAACACGCTGCAGTTTCACCTGAACGACCTGGCGGACGACAGCAGCTTCCTGGCGGTCCCGTGGAAGATGACGGCGATATGACAAGCTGGACACCGGACATCGTCGCACGTTTCGGCACGAAGGCGGGCGCCAACCAGCTCTTCGGCGTGGTCGGTTACGACCAGGACAATGGCATCGGTTCCGCCATCTGGAACGCCCTCGGCGGGGCGGTCCCCGGCGCGGGCACCGACGAAATCGGCATCAAGCTGGGCCTGCATTCCGACATCGGCACGTCAGGCGAATTGCGACTGCAGGCTTCTACGCCACCGGCAATACCGCCTATGCCGCGGAACTCGACTATCTCGGCCAGCTCTGGACGCCGCAATGGTCCGTGCTCGCCGGCTACGCCCACACCCACTCGGCCGAGGTCGACGCCTATATCAACGGCCAGTACTTTGCCGACATCTACACGCCGACCAACACGGATTCCGGCATGCGTGCCTGGAGCGTCTCGGGCGGCATCGAGTGGAACCCTCTGGCAAACGACGACAACGACGACTTCCAGGTGACGCTGGAAGGCAAATACGTCAACGTCGATACCAACGGCTATTTCAGCGCCTTCGGCACGCTCCGGTCGGATATCTGGGAAGTGGCGATGCAGGTTCTGCATGAGTTCTGAAGTGTGTGATGGCGGAGCCGGCGGCTGGAGGTGCGAGCTTCGTTTCATTCGGCCCCATTTTTGAGGTCTTCCGTTTTGACACCGGGGTCGTCAACCAGAATCGGAAGTTCAGAGATTTGACCGGTCCGTTCTGCCGCAATCGGTGCCTGGCTCCTCATCGCCATGACGATTGGTGATGCCGAGATCTGCGTGGAGGACGGCAAGCGGATCTTCAAGTTCAGTCGAACAAGCCGGCGATGCGATAGACCTGCAACGTCATAGCGCCCGAATCCGCTTCGGCGGCCAGGTTTAGGAGCCCCTCGCCAATCTCCGTTTCGACAAGACCACGCTACCGCTTCTTCATTCTGTCAAGCAGAGAATCGAGCTTGTCGGCGATTCTGATGAGTGCGTACGCAGCTTCAATAGATGCCACCGCCTGGGCCTCCTCAGCGCTAACGGAGATTTCCTCTTCGGCTTTTGATTCAGCGTACACTTCGCCATCAGGTGTCAGGTAAAATTTGCAGTTTTCACTGGCATTGTTTTTGTCCTCCTCAATTGCACCATCGCTTGTCTGGTGCGGGCTTGCGCGTGCTTGCCGGCTTTTCATACGGAAGTCTGCTAGTATCACGTTCAATCTCTCGATTAGAAGCATTGACCATTACGCTGAGTCCGAACGAGCGTCTATAAGCGCAAAGTTGAATCCCTCCCGGTACAATTCTCACTCTTGGAGAGCATTAAATGCCGGGTGGGTATCGAGGCAGAGTTTGCTTACCCACTCCTGTCTGCAGCGCCGCGAGAGGTAAATGGCGTTTAAGCTGAGGACGCCCTTGCTTGAAGAGGTGGTAGCGGCGGCCGGCCATGGGGGTACGAGATTTGCTTCATCCAGCCCCATTGACGTGAAGCTGCCCTTGCCTCTATCCAAGAAAAACGAGCACATTTGTATGCCACTCAGGCGATCAGGGAAAAATCGCTCAGGTCCTGGGATACTCCCATAATGTAAACGGGCGTCTCTCCATCTAGCTCATAAAACAAAATCGGCCCGGCCTGGCCTGTGTTTTGCGCAAAGGCATCCAAGGCGACCTGGTTGGTGACGATCCATCTGCCGCCCTCCACGTAGACCTCAGCATCGCCAAATCGGTCTTCAAACAATTCGAAATAGGGAGCCAGCTCGGCAAGAGACGCAAAACTAATGAACACCGAGGCCGCGGTGGCGGCGCCCGGCTCCGCGTTGGATGGCGAGAAGGAAAGGCCATCCTCGGTCGTCTCGATCTTGTATCCCAACCCATCGAAAGTTCGGTCGAACAGGCCGACCATGCGATCGACCTGCAACGTGATGTCGCCCGAATCCGCTTCAACGACCGGATCGACAACCGGAATCAGCAGCTCCTCGTCAATCTCATCAGTCTCTATTTCCATATCGGCATGCTCCTGCTCACCTTGAGCAAGTGGCTCCATGTCCAGCAAAGCCGGCAAATCTTCCGCCAACTCAGGCAATTCCGACATCTCGAAACTCGACAGCAAAACATGTTCGGCCGCGACAACGTCGACGTCCGATCGCTGCGGCTGACGGTCTACGATTTCTTCAGAGAAACTCCTGAACGCCGCACTTTCCTGGTCGAGGGCAGTAGTGGGCCACTCCCACAATCCTGAAACGATCTTGTCGAAATCCTGCTTGGTTGCAGATGCACCGGCGACAACCGAAGCAACAACGTCCACAGTTTCAGGAAGGCGGTCAACATTGTTCTGAACGAACGGCGATGCCGAGAAGGCGATCGCTGATAGGATGATGAACGCCTGTTGCGGAGTAAACGTGAAATCGCCAAGGCTTGGTTGCCGGTGATCGGCGATGTTGAAAATGTCGGGATCCGACCGGCCACCATCGGCGCGCAAGACCCTGTCGCGTCCGGCAAAACCACGGGCATCTTGATAATACTCCTCTGAGACCAGGCAGATCGCGGCAAACACCACAATAATCACGGAGCTCGGATGCAACAGAACGGTATCGTCGCCGGAGGCTCCCATGAGGAAAGCCGGTTGCCGCGACATGAAGCGGTGGACGACGTGATTTAGCGAGGAGCCGCGAATTAACGGAAACCAACCGCCGGCAATGTGATAGGTCCGATCGATGACGGCGACATGGACCAGCACATCTCCGGTTTCGGTGCTGCAGAGCACGAACCAGGGCTCGCCCTCGTCCGATTCCCCCATCTCCATTTCGACGGAAAGACCCGCCCGAACAAGCGCGGCTTCAATCCGGTACAGCTCCGCCAAATCTTGAGCCGACCACCCCCGCCTTCGAGCACCATCACCCGAAAATAAAGGGATTACACCATCATGCATCGCCCTGCCCCCTGCACGCCATATGCGCGAAACGCACACGAAGCTTTCTACCCGTGATGCGTAGACACCGTCAACGATAAGTTGCGGCGATCAAACCACGGTACGCAAAATTGCGGCAGCTTCCGACACTGCTGGCTTTCATTTTTTGAGAGATTGGTGGGTGAGCAGGGACTCGAACCCTGGACCCGCTGATTAAGAGTCAGCTGCTCTACCAACTGAGCTACACACCCAAATCCGTCGCGAGAATTGCGGATATAGCGGTGTTGCCGCGGCCTGTCCAGATGAAATGCGCGTGCTCTGCAACGGTACGGTCGTCTGTCGGGGCGATCGGGTCCACCAAAACCGCTCCCCGATGAAGTTCGCCATAGCAATAACGAAATACGGTCAGAAAATTCTGGCCGCCGTGGCCGGTTATTCCTTCAATAGGAAAAAACTGAGACAGACGATTTCAAGGTTTTCCAGAAATTGCAGTCAATTATTTCCGAAACAGCCGGCATTTGGGACAGTTTCCGGATTGGTCATTTTGGTAATACATGAGTGCCTGAGTAAATCCGCTCACCAGAGGCCACGGGCTGTTTAGGAACACAGGCGTTCGGCCCCGGCTCGTGGTGCCGTCGGAACAATGTTGACGTAACGCGTATCCGCAAGAAGTGAGTTAGGTCCGTGAGTGCATCGCCCGGCAAGAGCCAATTCTCCCTGATCCCGCGTGTCGTTTCCTATGCATTTCTGGTGGTGCTCTCGACCGTGCTGATCTCGGCAGCCTTTCCGCCGATCTTCTCCAGCCGGTCGGCCCGCGCGGTGGTGAATGCGCCTGTGACCGCGCTCAGCACACCGATCAGCGGCCGGATCACTTATACGGAAACGGGTCACGGGGCGGCGCCGCTCGCCATTGTCGAAAACCAGCGGGTCGACCGGACCACGCTCATCAATCTCCGGGTCGAGTTTGCCAGGCTGGAGCGCGACCTGGCGCTCAACCAGGCACTGCTCCCCGACCTGAGAGGCCGCCTTTCGGATCTGGAAGACGAACTCGCGGCCCAGCGCCAGGCCGACATCGTCCGCTCCGCCAATGATCTGAAGCACGCTCGCGAACGCCTGAGCCTGGCGCGCTTCGCCGCCGTGAACCAGAAGATCCGGGCGGCGCGCAAGCTGGAACTGCACGCCAAGGGCATTCATCCCGGAACCGCGGAAGAGATTCGCAACGACATCGGCCTTCACGATACCCGCATCCGGCTGGCCGAGGTCGACGTGGAGATCGCCGACACCAACCTTCAATATACGAAAGACGGCATCTTCGTGGGAGAAGACCGGCAATCGCTGAAGACGCTGCAGGCGGAGATTCGCGCCCGAAAGGCGGAACTGGCGCAACGCACCGTCGAGACCGAACATCTGGCCGGACGGATCGCCGACCTGCGCGATCTGATCGAAGCCGAGCAGGAGCGCATGGAACTCTTGCGGCAGGCAAGGATCACCGCCGATCGGTCGGCCATCGTCCACAAGACCATCGCCGGCCACGGAAGCCAGGTGCATGCCGGCGACGCGGTTGCCGAGGTTCTTCGCTGCGAGGATGCCTTTGTGGTGGCGATTTTTTCGGAACGTCAGGCCCATCAGCTTCTGCTGGATGCGGAGGTGGTGATCGAGAGCTCGCGATGGAGCGCATCCCTGAAAGGAACCGTCAGTCGGCTGGTCCCGCGCACCACAACCCGGCTCGATCGCGACTATGCGGTGCCGTTTCCTCCGACCGAGCGGCGCGAACTCTATGCCTTCATCCGACCCGACCCGAGCGAGCTGCCGACCCTCAACGCCGACGGGTCCTGTTCGGTCGGCACCTGGGTAAACGTTGTCACGCGGCGGGAATGGGTCGACAAGACCCGCTCCTATATGGAGGCCGGGGCCGTTTCCCTGATCCGGACCACACGTCGCATCCTTGCGGAAATCCCTTCCCTGCCGGACGCCGGATCGCCGGATGTCGCGAGATCCTCTGGTTCGCCGGCGGATCACGTCGCCGCGGGAATGAACTGAGTCCGGGGTTCATTTGACATTCAACGTCGACGGCAATCTGAACACGGTCCTTCTCTTCGTCCTCG
This sequence comes from Rhizobiaceae bacterium, assembly GCA_963921345.3. Classification (GTDB taxonomy): domain Bacteria; phylum Pseudomonadota; class Alphaproteobacteria; order Rhizobiales; family Rhizobiaceae; genus Hoeflea_A. The sequence goes on from CAWUFE020000002.1 coordinate 371,133, forward strand.
GCGTCGTCGTGGCGACGCTCGTCTTTGCCCGGCTGGCCAATCCCGATCGACTGCTCGACCGGGTGATCTACGGGTTCATTCTGCTCGTCCTGCTGGTCGCCTATGCGATCTGGCGCAGCACCGAGACCTTGCCGCCTTTCGAATTGTCGGCGCGGGCGATCTGGCCCTATGTCTTTTACACCTTCGAAATGATCGCCATCCTGTCCGGCATCGGCTACGTCCTGATCCTGACGCGAACGACGGACTGGTCGGCGGAGGCCGATGCGGCCGAGCGGGAACTCGAGCGGAGTGGACGATATCCAGCCGTCGACGTCTTCATATGCACCTATGACGAACCGCTGAACGTGTTGGAGAAATCCATCGTCGCGGCACGATCGATGAGCTATCCGCGCTTCACCGTCCATGTCTGCGACGACACCGGCCGGCCGGAGGTGCGCGATTATTGCAGCAAGCTCGGCGTCCGCTATCTGACGCGCCCGGACAATTTCCAGGCCAAGGCCGGGAATCTGAACAACGCGCTCAGATACACCAATCTGCGCGCGGCGCCATCCGATCTAATCATGGTCCTGGACGCCGATTTCGCGCCCGAAGAGAGGTTCCTCGACCGCGTGGTCGGTCTGTTCAGGGATCCGAGAATCGGCATCGTCCAGACACCGCAATTCTTCTACAATTCCGATCCGCTGCAGCACAATCTCGGGATCAACCGGGTCTTCACCGACGAACAGCGGGTGTTTTTCGACAAGGCGCAGCCCTCCAAGGATGTCGACGGCTGCGCGTTTTGCGTCGGCACCAGCTTTGTCGCGCGGCGGTCGGCGATCAACGCCATCGGCGGCTTTCCCGGCGACGTCATCACCGAGGATCTGTGGCTGACCTACCGGCTCATGGAAAACGGCTACGTCACCCGCTGGCTGAACGAAAAACTGAGCGTCGGCCTGTCGGCGGAAGGCATTGCCGAATACATCACCCAGCGGACACGCTGGTGCCACGGCACCTTTCAGATCGCGATGCTGAAGAACGGGCCGCTTTTGGGCGGCAGGTATACGCCACTTCAGCGCCTGCATTTCCTGCACGGCATCCTGCACTGGCTGAGCAAGCCCTATCTCATCTGCATATTGCTGGCGCCGACGGTGTTCTGGCTGTTCGGCGTGCCGGCGATTCAGGCCGATGAACTCCTGTTCCTCAAATATCGACGGCCGTCCCATTTCGACGCCCTGTTCGATCAGCAGCGCGTGACGGCCGTCAAGCAGTTCGTCGAACATGTGAACGGCGCCGGAAAAAGCCGCGACTGCCGATCCCGTGGCCGGATCCTCCGGAATGCCGACATGCGGTGCGAACATGCGGGCGTGGAAACTCGCCTCGTGGGAGACCCCGCCGCGGCAGTAGACGAAGGCATCGACCAGCTGGCCGTCGGCCATCGGCGCCAGCTGTTCCCAGCGCGCCGCGTCGCAGCGCGCCTTGGCGGCGATCGACAGATCGTGCACCGGCACCATCATGAACGGCACGCCGGCGTTCCAGATCGAGATGTGGTGGTTTTCGAAGCCGATCTCGTGCGGTTCGAGCCCCAGCGCCACGGCGACCGCCTCCTTGCTGACGTCCGCATGGACAGGACTGGCGAGCCGCGGCAGGTCGAACTCGGCAAAAGCCGGCTGGCCGGACTGCAGCTTTGCAACGGTACGCACCGGACCGACGCCCTCTTCAAGGACATTCATCAGGTCCATGTCGACACCCTCGCCGCCGGTCTTGCGTTCGGCAAGCGCCACCGCCGAGCCCACCGTGGGATGGCCGGCGAACGGCAATTCCCTCCCCGGCGTGAAAATACGCAGCCGCGCGCCGTGGGCCGGGTTGTCGGCCGGCAGGATGAACACCGTTTCCGACAGGTTGAACTCGCCGGCGATCTTCTGCATGCGTTCGTCCGAGAGCCCTTCCGCATCGAACACCACCGCCAACGGATTGCCGGCCAGTCGGTCGGCTGAAAAGACGTCGTAGATGGCGTAGCTGCGCGGCATGGGCAGTCCTCCGGATGGCAGGGGTCGCGGCGGCACAATTACATGGCCGAAACCGCACCGACAACGGAAAAATGACCGGACAATCCGCGCCAGAGCGTGGCGCCGGTCAGACCATGTCCAGCGTGATCACGACCGGACAATGGTCCGAAGCTTTCGGCCGGTCCCAGCCGGTGCGCGGATAGCGCTGCACGTCCTGCCCCTCGGGAAACAACGTCCGGTAGGGCTGTCCGCGCCGGATGATTTCCGGCATCTGCCTGGCGTTGCGCGCGGCTAGCGACTGCGATAGCAGCAGATAATCGAGCTGGCACAAATGCCGCTCCTCCGGCCCGCGGGTGTGGAACAGCGTCCAGCGGTCGAGTTCGGAACGCCGCCGCACGACGTTTTCGGCGAACCCGTCCGCGGTGAAGACGTCGACCGCGCTGGCCGCTTCGGTACGCGCTTCGAAGGAATAGCCGTTGATCCGGTCGCCTTCGATCACCACCCGCTCCTGATAGTCGTTGAGGTCGCCGCAGATCGCCCAGCGCTTGTTCGCAGCCTTGCCCTTGCCGAATCGTTCTTCGATGATATGGCGCACCGCGCGCGCCTCCGCCGCCCGCACTGGCATCGTCGCGGTTCGGCCGTCCATGCCGTTGCGCGGAGAGCCCATGGACTTGAAGTGGGTTACGTAGAGCGTCAGCGGCCGCCCGCCGACCCGGACGTCGATTTCCAGGCAGTCGCGGCGGAAGATGCGGTCCTGCGGCTGGTTGGTCTCGGCGATCGCCTCGTCGTGCAATCCGAGATCCCCGTAGGTCAGATGGGCATGGCTCTGCATGCGCTGAAACTCGATCGCCTGACCGTCGCGCGTTTCCTCGCGCATCATCACCGCCACGTCGATGCCGCGGCCGTCATTGCCTTCCAGCATGTATTTGTGGCGATAGCCGCGCCCCACCATCTTGAACAGGTAGCCGTATTCGAAGGCGTGCAGCGCGTCCAGATTGTCGACTTCCTGCAGGCACAATATGTCGGCCGCGGTGTCGGCGATGGCCAGCGCCGTCAGCTGCCGCGTGTCGTCGGTCAGCGATATGGCCCGCGCCTGTTCGAGTTGCCGGTACTCGTCTTCCGTCTTGATGTCATAGAGCTTCAGGCTGCGGTCCTGCCGCAGCTCGTTGCGGAAGCCGGAAAAATCGAACCGGCTGATCAGGTTCTCGACGTTGAAAGTGGCAAGGCGTACGGACATTAAGGGTTTCGCAGTCCCGATCGATGTATCATACCCTGTTTAGACCCGCGATGCCGCGATGTCACCAACACAGGGAACTGCATGCACAAAACCTGCCAGTCGACTGAATTGATTCAGGAATTACCCGGCCGAACGCACATTGGTGATGGCAAAGTGATCGCGGTGTCAGCGTTCCCGCCTTGTCAGGCAGGTCCGATTGGCAAATAGTTGACGCAGCGAACCTCGAAAGGGAGGCAGCCATGCTCACCTTGACGCGCAGCGCCGCCGTGGCCGTCGTCGGCCTGAGCCTGCTGGCACTGACCGCCGTCAGTGCGGAGGCCGGCAAGAAGCGCTATCGCAACAACACCGGAAATTTCATCGCCGGCCTGGCCACCGGGCTGATCGTCGGCGGCATCGTCGCCGGCAGCCAGCGGCGCGGCGGCTATTACTACTGCTACGACCGCTACTGCAACGGCCGCGCCTACGGGCCCCGTCGCTATTACGGCCCGCGGCGGTACTATCCGACACGCTACTACTACCGGCCCAGGCCGCGGGTCTATGCGCCGGCACCGCGCTATCGTGGCCGGTTGACGCCGGCGCACTACGACTACTGCTTCTCACGGTACCGGTCCTATCGGGCGTCGGACAACTCGTTCCAGCCCTATCACGGGCCTCGCAAACCCTGCATCTCGCCCTATTACTAGGGCAGCCGGCACACCGCACACCCTTGGCGATTATCGGGGCCACACGACGGCCCCGAACGCGTTGAGAGCGCACCTTGTTTCATAATTCCCGTCACATCCTTCGGCCGACGGTTGTCTAAAGGTCCATAACCACCGAAAAAGGCGGCAAGGACCATGACGACAGATCTGAACCAGTTGGCGAAATCGGCCCGGCAGGGCGACCGCAAGGCGCTAGAAAACCTGGTGCGCGCGGTACAGGACCGGATTTACCACCTGTCGATGCGCATGCTCGTCGACCCGGACGCCGCGCGCGACGCGACCCAGGATATCCTCATCCTGGTGATCACCAAACTGTCGACCTTCCGCGGCGAAAGCGCGTTTTCCACCTGGGTCTACCGGGTTGCGGCCAACTACCTTCTCAACGCCCGAAAAAAGGCAGCCAGAGACCCGCAATTCACCTTCGACGATTTCGCTGCCGACCTGGAGACCGGGCTCGTCGCCGACCCGCCGCCGGCTCCCGACGACGCGGTCATGCTGAACGAACCGCGCATATCCTGCACCATGGCAATGCTGCTTTGCCTCGATCTGGACCAGCGCCTCGCCTATGTGCTCGGCGACATCCTCGAATTGGACCATTCGGAAGCGTCAAGCGTGCTCGATATCACACCGGCCAGTTTTCGCCAGCGTCTGTCGCGTGCCCGGCGCCAGGTTGTGGCGTTCACGTCGCACCATTGCGGGATTGCCAATGCCGACGCCGCTTGTCGTTGTCCGCGGCGCCTGCCCGCAGCCAAAGCGCAGCGGCGGATCGGCCCCGAACCGGTCTTCTCGACGCCGGAGGCACCGGACTATTCCGAGGTGCTTGAACGGGTTCGGGCGGTCGAAGGTGACTTGAAGGTTCTGAAACTGCAGACGGCGGCGCCACCGTTCCGGTTCCCCGGTGATCTCGGGCAGCGCGTCGCCGACATCGTTCAAGACATCAGCTAGCCCCGGCCCCTTTTATCCGAAGCTGCCGCTCGGCCGGTTTCGACGGCGGACGCGTGCGCAAATTCTCTCCACCAGCAAGAAGGAAACCCACCATGAAACCCATCGCCATGACCGTGATCGCCGTCGCCCTCAGCCTGTCGGCGCCGGCTCTCGCAGAAGGAGAAACAACCATGCCACCGGAACAGAAACAGGTGCTCGCCACCGTCGAAGCCATGACCGCCGCATTCCATCAAGGCGACCTGGACGGGGTGATGGCGGCCTATGAAGGCGAAGCTACCGTTGTCTTCGAGCCGGAGGCGCCGGTTTCCGATCCGGCCCTCCTGCGGCAGATGTTCGAGGGCGCCTTCGCCCTCAACCCGGAGTTTACCTATGCGGGCCACGAAGTGTTCGTATCAGGCGACATCGCCGTGCATTTCGCCCCGTGGACGATGACGGGCACGACCCCGGACGGTCGGGCGGTCGAACAGAGCGGGCTCTCGGTCGCTGTGCTGCGCAGACAGCCGGATGGCCGCTGGCTGCTGGTGATCGACAATCCGCACGGCCAGAACCTGTTGACCCGGTAACGAAAATGGCCGCGGCATTGCCGCGGCCATGATCTCGTGACGAGGCTTTGGAGCGCCTAGTTGCGTTCCTTGTCGACCAGCGCGTTGGACTTGATCCACGGCATCATGCCGCGCAGCTTTTCGCCGACCTCTTCGATCTGGTGGGCGTCGTTGTTGCGGCGAATACCCTTGAAGCGCGATGCGCCGGCCCGGTATTCCTGCATCCACTCGGAGGTGAACTTGCCGGTCTGGATGTCGTTGAGAACGCGCTTCATTTCCGCCTTGGTCTCGTCGGTGATGATGCGCGGACCGGAGACATATTCTCCCCACTCGGCCGTGTTGGAGATCGAGTAGTTCATGTTGGCAATGCCGCCTTCATAGATCAGGTCGACGATCAGCTTGACCTCGTGCAGACACTCGAAATAGGCCATTTCCGGCGCATATCCGGCCTCGACCAGCGTCTCGAAACCGGCACGGATCAACTCGACAAGGCCGCCGCACAGCACCACCTGCTCACCGAACAGGTCGGTTTCGCACTCTTCGCGGAAATTGGTCTCGATGATGCCGGAACGTCCGCCGCCCACGCCACAGGCATAGGACAGGCCGAGATCATGGGCGTTGCCCGAGGCGTCGTGGTGAACGGCGATCAGGCACGGCACGCCGCCGCCTTTCTGGTATTCGCCGCGCACCGTGTGGCCCGGTCCCTTGGGCGCGACCATCAGCACGTCGACGGTGTCCTTCGGCTCGATCAGGCCGAAATGCACGTTGAGTCCGTGAGCGAAGGCGATTGCAGCACCGTCACGGATATTGTCGGCGATGTGATCCTTGTAAATATCGGCCTGCAACTCGTCCGGGGCCGCCATCATCAGAAGGTCCGCCCAGGCGGCGGCATCGGCCACCGTCTTGACTTCGAACCCGTCAGCTTCGGCCTTTTTTGCAGTCGGCGAACCGGCCCGCAGGGCGATGGCGACGTTTTCGACGCCGGAGTCCTTCAGGTTGAGCGCGTGGGCGCGGCCCTGGCTGCCGTAACCGACAATCGCCACCTTCTTGGATTTGATGAGGTTCAGATCGGCATCGCGATCGTAATAGACACGCATTTGGATTTCCTTTCCCTAAGAACGTTGTCTCATGCTTCGCTGTTGTCGGCCCCGTAGAGCCGGAAAAACTTGTCGATGGCCGCCCTGGCCTGTGCCCGGAAATCTTGTTGGTTGTGCGACAGGCGCTCGCCGAGCAACTGCCGAACATGCAGGTCGCGAACGATCAGGCCGTAGAGCGTCTGAAACGCGTCTTCGCGATCGTCGAAAACGAGGTAGCCATGCCGACGCCCGGTCTCCAGCAGCGCGCCTGCGCGCTGGCCGATCGCCTGTCGACCGCGCTCGCGCACCAGCTGCCCCAGATGGGCATCCTGATTGCCCGCCTGGCCGATCGCCAGCCGGTTGAGCGCCAACGAGACATCGCCCGACAGCACGCTCATCAGGTCATCGGCGAAGCGGATCAGATGGTCGCGGAATTCCGCCCGATCGGCCGGCACTTCCCCCGGGGCCAGCACCCGCACCTTTGCGGCCTGATAAGCGATAACCGCGGCAAGCAGGCCGTCACGATCGCCGAACCACTTGTAGAGGCTCTCCTTGGAGCAATTGGCGGCGCGCGCAATGGCGCCCGTGGTCAACGCCTTGTCACCGCCCTCGACCAGCATGTTCAGCGCCGTCTGCAACACCGCGTTCTGGCGCGGCGTGAAGGCATCCGGCTCATGTGTCAGAATCTGTGCGGCGCTTTGCGGCATGTTTCGATTCTCGATGCGTACCGTACGGTACGGTTCGGCTCTTCCTATTGCAGCGGCGACAGCGGGTCAAGTGGATTCTGTCGGCTGACACGAACTCCGGCGAACGCACTCGGTCGGAAATCGCCGTCAACGGCAGGACGCGAGCCAACGCCGCACGGGAGCAACCTTAAGCCAAGCTGAGTCCCGTTTTCAGGGCGGCTTCAGCAGGAGCTTCTATGTCAATTCATCGTCACGAAACGATCAGACGAGCCCTCATATGATTTTACTGCGAGTGATCGGCCTGCTCTGCGCAACGATCTCCGTGACCGGCATCGCGCGCGCCCATGAAGCCTGGCTGTTGACGCCCTCGGAACTCGAAGCGCTGTCTCGCGCCCCGGTACCAGCGGTGTTTCAGCACCTGCCCTTTCTTCAGGTTGTGACGCTCGGTGCATGCCTGCTGCTGTTCGCCGGGGTTCTCGCGGAAGAATCGTTCCGATTTTCCGGTTGTTGGCTTGGCCGCGCCGTGAGGCAGCGCGCAAGGGACATCGGGCCCCTCGCACTCAGAGTCGGCCTGGCCGTTACGCTGGGGCTGAGCGCTCTGGGCGGTCTGCCTCGCCACGGCACTGCACGATGGAGCGAGCCGACATTGTTCGTCCCCGACATGGTGCTGAGCAGTGTTCCCGGGTGGAACTGGCTGGCGGCCACCGCGTTGATCGTTTCGGCACTGCTGTTGCTCGGTCTGGCCACCCGATTGACCGCAATCGCCGTCGTTGCAATGGGTGTTGCGGGCTGCATGGCCTTCGGCCAGACCTTTGTCTTGCACTACGCCGGCCACTTCATCGCACCGGGCATCCTGCTCACCTTTTACGGCGCCGGCAAATACGGTCTCGACGGGCTGCTCCCGAATGGGCTTGCGCTCGAACCCTGGCTGCCGGACGAGACAACTGTCTGGGGTATCGCTCAACTATTGACCGGGTTGACGTTTATCGGCCTGTCAGTCTCGATAAAATTCGCTCAGCCGACATTGCTGATCGCCATTCTGGATCACGCGCGTTTCGATTTCTTCGGCATCCCCCTGCCGCTTGTCGCATTGATCATGATGTACGTCGAACTGCTGGCGGGATTCCTGCTGGCCTTCGGTCGGCTGATGAGACCGGTCGCGTTTTTTCTTCTCTGTGCCTTCACCTTCTTCGCCGTAATCCTGGGAGAATCTCCGCTGCTGCACGGAAACCTCTACGGATTGATGTTCATGTGTCTGCTGCATGGTGGCTGCCCCCTGACCATTTCCATTGGCTGGGGCGGCCAAACCGTCAAGACCCTGGCCTAGACTGCAAGATGATCTCCGGACGTATCGGCAGTGCCTTGCTGTTGGCTTCCACAGCGGCCTGCTTCTCGGTTCTCGTGAACCTCTACCTTTCGAACGCCGGCACATTCAGCCAGCCTCCCGGAACGGTTTTCGTCGAAGTTCCCGACGGACACAAAACCCCGACAATGAGGCTGAAAAGCGAGCGGGCGCCAAACGGCGAGTGGCTGCTTCGCATCGAGACCAGCAATTTCGCCTTTACCGAACTATGCGTCAATCGAACCGACAGGGCGCAAACCGGCCACGCCCATGTGCATGAGGGCGACCGCAAGATCGGCACAGCCTATGTTCCGGTCTTTTCGCTGGGTCGACTTGCGCCCGGCAGGCACGAATTCCTGGTGATGCTGCGGGCGCAGGACCATCGGGCGGTCGTCGGCGGGGACGGCCTGATCATGGAGAGGATCACGATCACCGTGCCGACGCCAAGGGATCACCGGCGCCTGTCCTGAATGCCGGCGGGAAGCGTCAGACGGAATGGCCACAGGCCCGCAGGAACCGGTGCACGGTTTCGGTCATGCCGTATTGCAGCGCATCGGCCGTCAGACCGTGACCGATCGACACCTCCAGAATGTTGGGAACGCGTTCCCTCAGGGCCGGCAGATTGGCCACGGTCAAATCGTGCCCGGCATTGACGCCGAGCCCGTTGGCAGCCGCCGCCTCGGCCGTCGCCCGCAGGCGCTCGATTTCGGCCGCGGCGAGCGTCGGTTGCTCGTAAGCGCCGCCGTAGGGACCGGTATAGAGTTCGACGCGATCCGCGCCGGTTTCGGCCGCCAACGCCATCGCCGTTTCGTTGCCGTCGCCATCGGCGAACAGCGATACGCGAATGCCCTGCCTTTTCAGCCGCGCCACAAGCGGCTTGAGGATCTCCTTGTCCTTTTCGAAATCCCAGCCGTGATCGGACGTCGCCTGTTCCGGGTCGTCCGGTACCAAGGTGACCTGGTCGGGCTGGTTGGCCTCGGCCAATTCAAGAAAAGTCCTGACGGGGTAGCCCTCGATATTGAACTCGGCTTGCGGAAACTCGTCGTCGATCAACGCCCGGATCGCCGGCACGTCGGAAAACCGGATATGGCGTTGATCGGGACGCGGATGAACGGTCAGGCCATGGGCGCCGGCCGCAAGCGCCTGAGCGGCGAGCCCCGTGACGCTCGGCCATGGCAGATCGCGCCGGTTGCGCAGCATGGCGATGGCGTTGAGATTGACCGAGAGATTGGTCGGAGACTGATCCGGCATGGCTCACCCATCCTGTTAGCACTGACGTTGGAATCGCAAGGCGATCAAACGGTTGTACCGCACGCCTGTTTTGATTGCAGCAGTCGGATTCCGTACCTACATTGCCAGATGAGATCAAGCAGCTTTGGAGATCGGTAATGACATAAGAACTCAGACACCCGGCCCTGTCACAGATCAAGACCGAGCACGACGACGTCCTTGCCTTCGAAGTCGACGGTCATCTGTCGAAACAGGAGACCGACCACGTCTACGATATCCTCGAAGAAGCCTACCAACGCCATGACAGCATCAACCTGCTCATCCGCATGGGGCGCTATGACGGTTTCGAGTGGACGGCGCTCTTCTCCGAAAAGACCTATTTCGGCAAGCTGCACGCGATGAAGCATCTGAAACGCTACGCGGTTGTCGGCGGCCCGAGTTGGTTCAACACGGCGATCGGCTTCTTCAATCCGCTGTTCCGGGTCGAGGTGCAGCATTTCGAGCTGGATGACGAGGCGGAAGCCTGGAACTGGATCTACGAGGACGACAAGACGGCAGCGGCGTGACGGCGCGACCGCGTCCGGCTAGCGCACGATCGTCAAACGCTCCGCGGCGCGCGTGATCGCCGTGTAGAGCCAGCGTTCGCGGGTGTCGCGGAAGGCGAAACTCTCGTCGAACAACACGACATTGTCCCATTGCGAGCCCTGCGCCTTGTGTACGGTCAGGGCGTAGCCATAGTCGAAATCGTCATAGCGCTTTCGGGTCTGCCATGGCGTCTCGATGCCGGGGTCCTCGAAGGCGGATTTCAGTAGCTTGATCTTGGTTGCGCCGCGATTCATGTCGTCGTCTTCCGGCGTCACCAGCAGATTGATCCCTGGCTTGCTGGTCTGCTTGGCCGACGTCATCACCTGCCACAGCGACCCGTTGAGCAGGCCTTTGGCCGGGTCGTTGCGCAGACACACCAGCTTGTCGCCGGACTGCGGATAGAGCGCGTCGAAGCCCTTGAGTTCGCGCAGGCGCTGATTGTAGCGCCGCCGGGTACGGTTGATGCCGAGCAGCACCTGGTCGGCTTCCAGCACCAGGGCGCTGTCGACGTCGGCCTTGCGGATGACCCGCGCCCGGTCCCAGTCGCCGTAGTCGATCTCCCTGCCCTCGCGCACCTGCATGGCTAGGTCGACGATCGGGTTGTCGCGAGCCTGCCGATGGATTTCGGTGAGCAGCACATCCGGTTCGTGATCGGTAAAGAACCCGCCGCCGGAGACCGGCGGAAGCTGACCCGGATCGCCCAGCACCAGGATCGGCGTCCCGAAGCTCATCAGGTCATTGCCGAGTTCCTCGTCGACCATCGAGCATTCGTCGACAATCACCAGCGACGCGTTGCCGATCGGGCTCTGCCGGTTGAGGGAAAACATCGGCGCGATCGAGGTTTTGCCGGTTTCCTCATCCTCCACTTCCTCCTCGCCCCGCGGCCGATAGATCAGCGAGTGGATGGTTTTGGCGTTGCTCGCGCCCTTCGAACGCAGCACCTGCGCGGCCTTGCCGGTGAACGCCGCAAACTGGACGTCGCCGTCGATGTGCTCGGCAAAATAACGGGCCAACGTGGTCTTGCCGGTGCCGGCATAGCCGAACAGCCGGAAGAGCGGGCTCTGCCCTTCCCTCAGCCACGTCGAGACGGCCTTCAGCGCCGCATCCTGCTGACCCGAAAACTCCATGCGTCCACCTCGCAGGATTCGGCCGTCACGGGCAAGCCAAAACGCGTTTCAAACGCGATCGTTTTCGGACGGCGCACGATCGTACCAGACCATCTGGTGCGACGTTGCGATCAACCGGCCGTTTGCCGCAAAGAACTTGGAATGCTGGTCGTAGAAACCGCCGCCGGCCCGTTCGCCGCAGGCATCGACCAGGATCGGTTCGTTGCCGATCTCGGCGAGTTCGGCCGACGACGCGTGCAGGTAGGTCGTCATGGTGATGGTCGAAATGTTGGACGGTCGACCCGTCGCCAGGAACAGCCGCGGAAACGGACTGTCGGCGATGGCCATCAGCGACAGATGATCGAGTGGCCGGCCGTCGGCGTCACGAACCCAGACCAGCGAGTGGGTGTCCGGATTCTCCTCGCCCATGCGCCCCTTGACGATGCGCGTCTCGTAGACCCTGGCCCAGCGGATCGGCAGCATCGTCGTGTTGAAGCGCTCGACACTGGTCGCCTCGGGAACCTCCGGCATCCGGTGGTCCGAAAAGTCCAGCGTCTCGCGATGCGGTGCCAGCGTCACCAGCGCCCGTGCGCACAGCATGCCGTCGTCCGATTCCAGCGCCACGCGCCAGAAGGCGGTGGTCCTGCCGGCCCGGTCGCACCAGCGTCTGATGACGATTCGGCCCTCCGGCGGCGCCTTGACGAAATCGACGGTCATGGCCACCGGCTCGAAGCCGTCCGCAACGTCCTGCAGCACGGCTTTCAGCATGATCGAGGCGATCCATCCGCCATACGGCCCGATCAGGTTCCAGTAGGTTTCATCGGTTCGGCCCTCGTAGACGTCGGCCTCGACGCATTCAAGGCAAAGCGATTTGTCGAGCGCATGGGTCATGACGTGTCCGGATGGCTGAGGTGGGATGGATTATGCGCTGCTGCGGTGCGGATCGTTCTCGAGCAGGATCGGCTTTCCGTGCGGCGTCGCGTGGGCGGCGCGCTGCCAGGCCGCCTGCAGTCGGTCGACCTGCTCGCCCCCGGCGATTGCGCGTTGCTGCAACAGATCTTCCAGAGCGCCGAGCCAACGGGCGTAGTAGTCGCTGCCGTCGGCCTCCGCGTCCGGCCGCTTCAACTGTTCCGACAGGCAGTCGGCCCATTCGCTCCAGCTGAAAACGCCCTGTTCGTGCAGCCCGACAACCAAGGCGAAAGCCTGCGCCTCCCAGGGCTCGCCGAAGGGTTTGGGATCGGCGAGTTCCTGCGGCAATGGCGCCTGCTCAGGCCGGGTCAAGATAACTCTCCCAGGCGTCGATGGATACAGTGAGGCCAGGTTCCGCCTGCGGTCCCCAAAGCTCGGCCCCGTCGAAGACGACGCGGTAGAGCCACTGCGGATTTTCGCCGCGGCCATGGGCGTTGTCGTTGGGAAAAACAAAGCTGCCGGCAACTTCCTCGACGATACCGACCCGGCCCCGCGCATAGCGTGGCAGCCGGGTATGACCGGCCGGGTGAAAGTTCTTCATCCGGACAATCTCGCCGACGCGGAACCGCGCCTCGCCCGTCGCCGGCCGATCGCAGGGGCCTCCCTTTGCCAGCACCTTGCCGACATCCGCCGCCTGCAAGGGCGGCTTGGTCGCGACCGCGCTGTCGGCCAGCGCATGGCCGGCCTCCAACTCGTCAGCGCTGACCAGGCCGTGGCGCAGCAAGAGCGTCTCGAGCGCTTTCGTCCAGATTTCGTAGTAGCTGGAACTGTAGTAGTCCGCCGGGTGCAGGCTTTCACGTGCGTGCCGGCTTTCATCGATGTTCCACAGGCCGAGCGTTCCCGTGCACAGGGTGACGCCCAGTGCCCGCTTTTCCCAGTCCGCATGAAAGACCGGTTCGTCCTCTTCCGGCGCGACCGGGCCAAAGCCCATCTGGCCTCCGAGATCCTGCGGTCCGTTCATCGTGGCGCTCCCGCCAGTCCCGTGCCGATCATCGAATCACGGCTTACAAGAGCGGCCAGCGCTTCCTCGCCCAGGGACCCTGTGCCTTCCGGACGCATTGGCACGACCAGATAGCGCATTTCGGCGGTTGAATCCCACACCCGGATCTTAACGTCGTTTCCGAGCGTTACGCCAAATTCCTCGAGCACGCCGCGCGGATCGATGACGGCACGCGACCGGTAGGGCGGCGACTTGTACCAGACCGGCGGCAGACCCAGTACGCTCCACGGATAGCAGGAGCACAGGGTGCAGACGACCAGATTGTGAGTGTCCGGCGTATTGAAAACCGCCCGCATGTGCTCGCCCTGGCGTCCGGTGAAGCCCATCGAGGCGATGGCCGCGGTGGCGTCGTTCCTCAACCAATCCGCAAATTCGGTGTCGCACCAGGCGCGGGCCACGACCCTGGCGCCGTTCTGCGGGCCGACCTTGTTCTGATAGGTATCGACGATGGCGTCGATGGCGCCGGGATCGATCAGTCCCTTTTCGCTGAGGATCGTCTCGAGCGCCCGTACGCGGGCTGCCATGGGGTCGAGATGGTTGTCGTGATGATGGTCTGAATCGTCCGAATGAGCCATGCGGCGAGATTATCGCATCTTACGTCCAAGTAAATCAAAATCCGTTGAACAATCCATTCGCATCGCTGATGAGCCCTACCGGCGGCTGGGCCGCCTTAAAGGCCCTCAGATCCGCGATTGACGGCAGCGACGCCGGTCCGGCAGACCTCGACCAGCCCCAGCGGGCGCATGATCGAAATGAACTGCTCGATCTTGGACACTCGGCCGGTGATCTCGAAAATGAAATGCTCGGTGTTGGCATCGATCACCTGGGCGCGGAAAGCGTCGGCAAGCCGCAACGCCTCAACCCGGTGGTCGCCCTCGCCCCGCACCTTCACCAGGGCCAGTTCCCGTTCCAGCGGCTTTTCGTGCCCCCTCTCACGCGCCAGCAGCGACAGGTCGACGACGGCGTGAACCGGCACGATGCGTTCGAGCTGATGCTTGATCTGCTCCAGCACGTGCGGCGTGCCGCGGGTGACGATGGTGATGCGCGAGATATGCGCCTCGTGTTCGGTCTCCGACACGGTGAGGCTTTCGATATTGTAGCCGCGTCCGGAAAACAGCCCGATGACTCGCGCCAGCACACCCGGTTCGTTGTCGCAGACCACCGACAGGGTGCGCGTTTCGTGCTGCTCCGTTTCCTTGGCGATGAAATAGGCCGATCCGGTCGGCTGGAGTTGTGCGTTCATGGTATGTAGTCCTGGACTGGTTTGTTCTTTTTGGTGCCCATGCGTGCGACCGCGACACCGGATATGATCACGGCCAGCGCCAAGAAGGCATTCGCCGAAAGTCTTTCACCGAGAATGATGGCGCCCCATAGCACGCCGGCCATGGGAACGAGAAGATTGATCTGTCCGAAAAAGGACGCGCCCTGGCGGCCGATGATGCGGAACATGATCAGCGAGGCGATGGCTGTCTGCAGGATACCGAGCAGCAGGATGGCAATGCTGGCGGACACTGACGGAACCTGCGCCGGCAATGGCTCGACAAGAAACGCAACGGGCAGCAGCATGACCAGCGACCAGGCGATGTTGGCGGCGAACATCGGCCGCGGGCGAAGGTGCAGCAGCCGCTTGGTCAGCAGTGCGTTGATCGCATAGGAAACGCCGGCGCCCATCACCGCCATCTGCCGCCAGAACTGGTTGTCCGTGCCGCCGACAAGGTCCGGCCAGAACAGCACCACCAGCCCGAGGAAGCCGAACATCACGCCGACGAGTTTCTGGATATTCATCTTCTCATCATGGGTGGTGAAATGCGCCAGCACGATCGTTATCAGCGGCATCAGCCCCATAAGGATGGCGGCAAAGCCCGCGGTCAGTTCCTGCAGCCCCCAACTGATCAGGCTGAACGGCAGCGCCATGCCGAAAAAGGCGGACAGGATGATGACCAAATGGTCGGACCGGCTCGCCTTCAGCCGTTCGCCGGCAGCCAACGCGATGGCCAGGAAAACGATCCCAGCGACGGTCTGGCGCAGCGCCGTCGTCGTCACCGGCGGCACTTCGACAACGGCAATGCGCATCAACATGAAACTGCCGCCCCAGATGGCGGCGAGCACGCACAACATCGCATAGTCGACCGCGCCGGGCCGACCCGCCGATTGCCCTACTGCTGCTGCCATCGCCATCCCGTTCGATCCTGGCGCCGTCAGACCAGCGCCTTGCCCTTGGCGTCGATTGCCGTGGCAACCGCTTCATCGGTCGCTTCGTCCGGCAGCAGCATTTCGTTATGCGCCTTACCCGACGGAATCATCGGGAAGCAGTTTGCGAGATTGGCGACGCGGCAGTCGAACAGCACCGGCTTGTCGGACTCGATCATCTCCATGATCGCATCGTCCAGTTCGTCCGGCTTTTCCGCCCGCAGGCCGAGGCAGCCATAGGCCTCCGCCAGCTTAACGAAGTCCGGCATCGCCTCCGTGTAGGAGTGCGACAGACGGTTGCCATGCAGAAGCTGCTGCCACTGACGCACCATGCCCATGTACTGGTTGTTGAGGATGAAGATCTTGATCGGTGCCTCGTATTGCACCGCCGACGACATCTCCTGAATCGTCATCTGCACCGACGCGTCGCCGGCAATGTCGATGACCAGCGCATCGGGATGGGCGATCTGCACGCCGAGCGCCGCCGGCAGGCCGTAGCCCATGGTGCCGAGACCGCCCGAGGTCATCCAGCGATTTGGCTCTTCGAAGCCGTAGAACTGCGCCGCCCACATCTGATGCTGGCCGACTTCGGTGGTGATGTAGGTGTCGCGGTCCTTGGTCAGCTCGTACAGACGTTCCATGGCGTATTGCGGCATGATGACGTCCTTGTTGGGCGTATAGGCCAGCGAATTGCGGCCCCGCCAGGAGTCGATCTGTTTCCACCAGTCTTCCAGTGCTTCGGAATGAACCGAAACCGCCGACGCCCGCCACAAGCGAACCATGTCCTCCAGCACATGCCCGCAATCGCCGATGATCGGCACGTCGGCGCGCACGTTCTTGTTGATCGACGACGGATCGATATCCACGTGGATCTTTTTGGAGTTGGGCGAAAACCGGTCGATGCGACCGGTGATGCGGTCGTCGAAACGGGCACCGATACAGACCATGACGTCGCAATCGTGCATGACCATGTTGGCCTCGTAGGTACCGTGCATGCCCAGCATGCCCAGCCAGTTCTTGCCGGAGGCCGGATAGGCGCCGAGACCCATCAGGGTGGAGGTGATCGGGAAATTGGTCAGTTGAACCAGCTCGCGCAGCAGATGGCTGGCTTCCGGTCCCGAATTGACCACCCCGCCACCGGTGTAGATGACCGGATGCTTGGCATTCGCCATCAGCTCGATCGCCTCGCGGATCGCCTCGAGATCCCCCTGCAGTTTCGGCTGGTAGCTCTTGGTCTCGGTCACCGGCGACGGCGGAACATAGTCGCCTGTGGCAAACTGAACGTCCTTCGGAATGTCGACAACGACGGGGCCCGGGCGGCCGCTCTGGGCAATCCGGAAAGCCTCGTGAAGGACGCGCGGCAGATCCTTGACGTCGCGAACCAGCCAGTTGTGCTTGGTGCACGGCCGGGTGATACCCACCGTATCGCATTCCTGGAAGGCGTCCGACCCGATCAGCGGCGTCGGGACCTGGCCGGAGATACAGACGAGCGGAACCGAATCCATCAGCGCGTCCTGAAGCGCGGTGACGATGTTGGTCGCGCCGGGGCCGGATGTCACCAGCGCCACACCGACCTTGCCGGTCGAGCGGGCGTATCCTTCGGCGGCGTGGCCGGCTCCCTGCTCGTGACGCACGAGGATGTGGGAAATTTCCTCCTGCTGGAACAACTCGTCATAGATCGGCAGAACCGCCCCGCCCGGATAGCCGAATATATCCGTAACGCCATTGTCCTTCATCGCCTGGACAACCATTTCGGCGCCGGTCATCTCACTCTTCGTCATCGTTCTGTTCCGCTTGCCTTTGCGTACCCATCTCGACACCCGCCTGCGGGTGCATCTGCCAATAAAAAAAGGCTCCGATCGGAGCCTTGTTCAGCGCATGGGTGGCTGCCGCCGGATGGTTACACCATCCTGCCCATGCGCTTGCCCACCACAATTAGTCCATTTCTGATCATGCGCGGGACGTTAACGGCAAAGCCAGCGGGCGTCAATGCTGCAGCGCGAGAAGGACGGTGCAAGCTGGGGTACACGCCATCACGCAATACAACGCCTTGTTAAGGATAGTCGGTCAAAATACCTGACAACTGGGCATCGAGCCTATTGAAGCAGGACCGTATGACTTCAATGCAGCCAGACCGCGACCGGCGCGACCCGTCGGACAAATCACGAATTCTCGGACACGTCGTCAAGTGCAATGGCGCTCGGGCGACCGTGGCGGCAAACGCCGCCGCCAATGAAGACTCGCTGGCCACCGCCATGTCGGTCGGCCGGCTGATTTCGATCCGGGTTGGCGACAACCGCGTCGTCGCCCTCGTCTACAGCATCCACAGCCCCGGCGAAATCTGGGCCGAAAACGCCTCGAACATCATGCATTTCGAAGTCGAGCTGGTCGGCGAGATCCGCGGTGACGGCGATGAGACGAACTTCAGCGCCGGCATTTCGAATTATCCGACGCTCGGCTCCGTCGCCCATCACATCAGGGCGACCGACCTCGACGCGATCTATTCCGTCGACGGGTCCAACAATCCCGTCACGATCGGCAACCTCAGTCAGAATGCCAATACCGAAGCATCGATTTCGGCGGATGCCCTGCTCAATCGGCATTTCGCCGTTGTCGGTACAACCGGCGTCGGTAAATCGACGGCCGTATCCTTGCTGATCAACCGCATCGTCGATGTATGCCCTGACCTGCGCGTGCTCATCCTCGATCCGCACAACGAGTTTGCCGCCGCCTTCAAGCATCGCGCACATCTCATCGATACGGACACGCTCGACTTGCCGTTCTGGCTGTTTCGCCTCGAAGAACTCACCGAGGTGATCTTTCGCGGCCGGCCGGTGGTGGCGGAGGAGGTCGACATGCTGCGCGACCTCGTCGCTGAAGCGCGACGCAGTTTCAAGGGAACGCCGGAAAAGCCGTCACTGTCGCGAAAACAGGACCGGTCGTCGATTACCGCAGACACGCCGGTGCCCTACCGGATCGCCGACCTTCTTGCGCTGATCGACGAGCGCATCGGCCAACTGGAGGGCCGTGAGGAAAAGCCGCATTTGAGGACGCTCAAAGTGCGCATAGGGTCCGTCATCAACGACCCGCGGTTCCGGTTCATGTTCTCCAGCAACACCATCAACGATACCATTGCCGAAGTCATAAGTGACATTTTCCGCATTCCGGGCAACAGCCAGCCGATCACGTCATTTCAGCTTTCGGGCATTCCGTCCGAAGTCGTCAACGCCGTCGCATCGGTGTTGTGCCGGATGGCTTTTGAAGTGGCGCTCTGGAGCAACGGAAGCCTCCGCATCCTGGTGCTGTGCGAGGAGGCGCACCGCTATGTGCCGGCCGATCGCGAGCTCGGATTTTTCCCGACCCGCCAGGCAGTCGCCCGAATCGCCAAGGAAGGTCGAAAATACGGCGTCAGCCTGGGAGTCGTGACTCAGCGGCCGGGGGAACTCGATCCGACCATCCTGTCACAGTGCTCAACGGTGTTTGCAATGCGACTGGCCAACGACCGCGACCAGGAAATCATCCGCTCGGCCATTTCGAACTCGTCCAGCTCGACGACAAGCTTTCTGTCGGCCATCGGCAACGGCGAGGCCATTGCCTTCGGTGAGGCCGTCGCCGTGCCGATGCGCATGTGCTTCGAACGATTGCCGGCGTCGGCTCTCCCGAAGACGGCGAGCGGCGATACCAAACACAGTCCCGTCTCCACAACTGCTGACGGCATGCCCAACATCCATCATATCGTCAAGAACATGCGCCACATCGAGGATCTCGGCATGAGCAGCATGCCGCCGGACACTGCGACCCTGCAGCCGCAGATGAGCGACCTCAGGTCCTGGGAACCCGAGGACGACGAGGAACCCGGTTCCGCACCGGCATTCGGACGAGGCAGCATCGAGAAATCGAACTCGCTCGGTTCGGTGCATTCAGCCAGGGACCGAGGCGAGTTGTTCAAGGACTCGCTGCTCAAGAAGCCGCAGACCTGAACTCCCAGTTCTCGGACAACTGATTGCGAAACCATGTCGATTGCCGCTTGGCGTATTGCCGGGTGGCGATCGCCGCTCGTTCGATTGTCTCTTCCCGGCTCATTCGGCCTTCGAGATAGGCGGCAATCTCGCGCACGCCGATGGCCTTCATCGCCGGCAGATCCGGCGCCAGGTCTTGCGCCAGCAACGCCCGGACCTCGTCGACCGCACCCTCGCGCATCATCCGTTCGAAACGATCACGGATGCGTTCCCACAGGATCGACCGGTCCGGCAAAAGCACGATCTTGCGCGCCGCCGTTTGATCGACCAGCGGTTTTCCCGCTGCCTCCTGGAATGAGAGGATCGATCGCCCAGACGCTTCGAACACTTCAAGCGCGCGCACGATGCGCTGACTGTCGCCGGGTTTGAGCGTCGCGGCTGCTGCCGGATCGCGATCGCTCAGTTCCCTGTGCAACGCCTCCGGTCCATCCTCGGAAAGGCGGGTTCTCCACCGGGTGCGAACCGCTTCCGGGATGGCCGGCATGTCCGACAGGCCGCCCAGCAGCGCTCTGAAATAGAGCCCGGTCCCGCCAACGAATATCGGCACCCTCCCCCGTATGCCCGGATCGGAAAGCAGCGCGGCAACGTCGCGCAGCCAGCGTCCGGTCGAATAGGCTTCCGCTACAGGCACATGGCCGTAGAGAAAGTGCGCGACGCCATCGGTCTCGTCCGCCCCGGGGCGCGCCGTCAGAACGCGAAGAGTGTCGTAGACCTGCATCGAATCGGCATTGATCACCACACCGTCCGTCGCGCGGGCGAATTCAAGTGCCAATGCCGACTTGCCGCTGGCGGTCGGTCCGGCTATCAGGACGGCCTGCGTCGTCTTTTCTTCTCCAGGAACACCCATGCCCCTCGTTGCCACGCTCATTGCCGATCCGTCAAATCCCGTGCTGACCGGTTCACTCGGCGATCTCGCTGCGCAACGCCTTTCGGCACCCGGGCCTGTCTGGCTTTCCGACGGAATTGCCTGCGACATCTCGTTGCCGGAGGGCCTGTCGGCGGACGAGGCGCAATCGGAACTGGCCGATGTGCTCGACGATCTGCCCGTCGACATCGTTGTCCAACCAGCCGATGGCCGCCGCAAACGGCTGCTGATCGCGGATATGGACTCCACCATGATCCGCCAGGAATGTGTCGACGAACTGGCTGCAGAGGCCGGATTCGGCGAGCGCGTCGCGGCGATAACCGCACGGGCAATGAACGGTGAAATCGACTTCGAACCGGCCATGCGCGAGCGCGTTGCCCTGCTCAGGGGCCTGCCGCTGAGCGTCGTCGACAAAGTGCTGCGCGAACGCATTGAGCTGACACCAGGTGGCCGGGTCGCGATCGCCACCATGAAGGCCAATGGCGCCCACACGGCGCTGGTTTCGGGCGGCTTCACTCATTTCACCGTGCCGATCGCCGCCATGCTGGGCTTCGATGAAAACCGGGCGAACGTGCTGCTCGAGGAAGATGGCGCCCTCACCGGCACCATCGTCGAACCGGTGCTCGGACGCCAGTCCAAGGTCGACACGCTGAACCGGCTGATAGGGGAACTCGGCCTGTCGCTCGCCGAAACCATGGCGGTCGGCGACGGAGCCAACGATCTTGGCATGCTGCAACTCGCGGGCGCCGGTGTGGCGCTGCATGCCAAGCCGGCGGTGGCTGCTCAGTCGAAAATCCGTGTCGACCACGGCGACCTCACCGCCCTGCTTTATATCCAGGGCTATCGGGAATCTGAGTTTGCGAGCTCGCTATGATCATCACCGAAACCGACCGGTTGCTGATCCGCAACTGGCGCGACGAAGACATCGACCTGTTCCACGAGATCAACTCGGATCCGAAGGTGATGGAGTTTTTTCCTTCACGACGAGACCGGCAGCAGGCACTCGAGGTGATGCAGACGATCCAGCGCAGGATCGCCGAGACGGGCTACGGCTTTTTTGCGCTCGAAAGCAAAGCCGATGGCGTGCCGATCGGGTTCGGAGGCCTGGCGATCGCCGGCATCGAGCCGTTGATGCCGGCCGATACGGTCGAAGTCGGCTGGCGGCTCGCCACCCGCTATTGGGGCAAGGGTTATGCGTCGGAGGCCGGCAGCGCGCTTCTCCGCGTCGGCTTTGCGGAGCGCGGCCTTGAGGAAATCGTGGCCTTTGCCGTCACTGCCAATCGACGTTCGACCGCGGTGATGGAACGGATCGGAATGGCCCATGACCCGGATCGCGATTTCGATCATCCGCGCGTTCCCGACAGCCATCCGCATCTGAGGCGCCACGTGCTTTATGCGGTCACCGCCGACGAATGGCGGCGGCGACGGGAGTGATTGGACGGTCAGACGGAGACCCTCCGGTCCGAAGCTAACGCATCGGGACGGTGATGAACCGCAATTCGCCGGTCTTGTTGGCGATCATCAGCAGGGCATTGCGGCGGCCGTCTTCTTTCAGCTTTTCGACGCGCTTTTCCACTTCCTGCGGATTTTCGACGACTTCCTGAGCCACTTCGACAATCACGTCGCCCTCGACGATGCGCTTCTCGGCAGCGGCCGATTCCTCTTCGACATTGACGATCACTACGCCTTCGACGTCCTCGGCGATCTCGTATTTCTCGCGAAGCGGCGTGTCGAGCTGCGCCAGTTCCATCCCGAGCACCGAGGTGGTCTTCGGCTCGGCTTCGCTCTGTTCCTTAGCGATCAGTTGCTCGCCATCCTCCAGGCGGCCCAGCTTGACCATGATCGTCCGCTCTTCGCCCTTTCGCACCAGCACCACTTCGACTTCCTTGCCGACCGGGCTTTCGGCGACGATGCGCGGCAGGTCGCGCATATCGCTGACCTCCTGCCCGTCGAAACGGATGATGACGTCGCCCGGCTGCACCGAGCCGTTGTCGACCGGACCGCCCTTGATGATTCCGGCGACCAGTGCGCCCTTGGCTTCGGCCATGCCGAGGCTTTCGGCGATATCGTCCGTCACCGGCTGAATGCGCACGCCGAGCCAGCCGCGGCGGGTTTCGCCGAATTCGATCAGTTGCGCGATGACCGTCTTGACCAGATCGGACGGCACGGCGAAGCCGATGCCGATCGAACCGCCGGTCGGCGAAATGATCGCGGTGTTGACGCCGATGACCTCGCCTTCCTGGTTGAACAGCGGACCGCCGGAGTTGCCGCGGTTGATCGCCGCATCGGTCTGGATGAAGTTGTCGTAAGGGCCGGAATTGATGTCGCGGCCGCGGGCTGAGACGATACCGGTCGTGACCGTGCCGCCGAGCCCGAACGGGTTACCGATCGCCATCACCCAGTCGCCGATGCGGATCGTGTTGGAATCGCCCAGCGTGACTGCCTTCAGCGGCTCTTCCGGCTCGACCCGCAGCACCGCGATATCGGTCTTCGGGTCGGCGCCGATCACTTCGGCGATCAGCTTGCTGCCGTCGGCGAAGTTGACCTCGATGTCGTCGGCCTCGGCGATCACGTGGTTGTTTGTGACGATGATGCCCTTTGGATCGATGACAAAACCGGAACCAAGCGAATTGACCCGCCGCGAACGGGGCTGGTCGCCATTGTTCCGGTCTCCGAAGAACTCATCGAAAAAGTCCTGGAAGGGAGAGCCTTCCGGAACTCGCGGACGCGGCGTGCGCCGGTTGTTGCTGACCCGTTGTGAGGTCGAGATATTGACCACGGATCCGAGCAGTTGTTCGGCAAGGTCCGCAACGGATTCCGGTCCCTGGGCCGCTTCGGCGGTCCCCGTTGCCGACGGCATGCCATAGGCGGCCACCAGACCGAGGGCGGATGCGACGGCGATCGTCCGGAAAGGTTTCAGAAAAGTCTCGAATGCCATGACCGGCTCTCTCTCCCATAAATCTCGACCAGCGCGATTTGTTTTCCAAAGATATGACCAAATTCCGGCAGGTCCACCGGTCCTCGGCCGCATACTCATCAACAACAAGTGAAGGTCAGCCGCGCACCACCCAAACGACGAACACGCCAATACAGACAGCAGCCAGGCCGAACACCCGCATCTGCTGGTCGGTCACCAGGGGCAACGCTTCGGCCATGCGCCGGATAAACCCCGGTGCCAGTGCGTAAAGCAGCCCCTCAATGACCAGAAAAAGACCAACCGCCACAAGGAGATCGCTCATGGCGGCTTGCCTTACTCGGGGCTTCCCGGCGCAGGCGGCGTCCCCGTTGCATCCTGGAAGAACCGGAAAAATTCGGTGTTCGGAGTTATCACCATCGTGGTATCCGAACCGGTCAGTCCCTGCCGGTAGGCCTCCATGGAGCGGTAGAAGTCGAAGAACCCTTCGTCCTTGGTAAACGCCTCGGCAAAGATGCGGTTGCGCTCGGCGTCGCCCTCACCGCGGGTGATTTCCGAATCACGGCGCGCCTTGGACTCGAGCTCCACGACCTGCCGGTCGGCAATCGCCCGGATGCGCTGGCCGGCCTCGCGGCCGCGGGCGCGAATGAGTTCCGCCTCGGCGAGACGCTCGGCCTTCATCCGGTCGTAGGTCTGCTGCGACACTTCCTTGGTGAGGTCGGTCCGGCGAATCCGCACGTCCTCGATGGTCAGGCCAAGCGACTCGGCGTCGGGACGCAACTGGTCGCGAACCTCAGCCATCATCGCGTTCCTGGCGTCCGACAACGCGGCTTCGAAGCCGCGCAGGCCGTAGACGCGACGCAGCGCCGAATCGAGACGCGTTCGCAAACGGGTCTCAGCCGCGATCACGTCCCCCGAAACGGTTTCCCTGAAACGTTCCGCATTGGTGATCTTGTAGACCACGAAAGCGTCGACCTCGTAGAATTTACCACCGGAGACCTGTACCCGGATATCGTCCAGGTCGAAGCGGATGGCCCGCTTCTGGACCATCTGGATGTTGTCGGCCTCGATGAAACCGAAGGGCAGCTTGAAATAGAGGCCAGGTTCGGTCTTTACGGAGCGGATTTCACCGAACCGAAGAACGATGGCCTGCTCGCCGGCCTGGACCACAAAGAACGAGAAATAGGCGAGACCGGCGAGGACCACCAGGGCAACGATGATTGCGGGAAGACGGTTGCCCATCAGTTGGTACCTCCGGTCGTTGAACTCCGGTTCAACTCGTTGAGAGGCAGATAGGGCACGACGCCCTGCCCCTGATTCTGCTCGACGATGAACTTGTTGGATGTCTTGAAGACTTCCTCCATCGTCTCGAGGAACAGGCGCTTGCGGGTGACGTCAGGCGCCTTCGAATATTCTTCATAGATGGACACGAACCGCTGCGCCTCACCTTCGGCCTCGTTGACCACGCGGTCCTTGTAGGCCGCCGCTTCTTCGCGGATCTGCGCGGCTTCACCACGGGCCTTACCCAGCTGCTGGTTGGAATACTGATTGGCTTCCTCGACGAACCGGTCCTCGTCCTGCTCGGCGCGCTGCACCTCGTCGAACGCGTCGGCCACTTCGCGCGGCGGCGCGGCATCCTCGATCGACACAGTGTTTACCGCGATACCGGCGCCGTAGTTGTCCATGGTCGTCTGGATGATGGTCTTGACGCTGTCGGCGATCGCCTGGCGGTTATCGCGGAAGATGTCCTGCGCCGGACGCCGCCCGACCACTTCGCGCATGGCGCTTTCGGCAACCTGGCGCAGCGTGTCCTCGGGCTTCTCGACCTGGAACAGATAGTTCTTCGGATTGACGATCGAAAAGAGCACCGAGAACTGCACGTCGACGATGTTCTGGTCGCCCGACAGCATCAGCCCTTGCGTCGCCCCGCTGCGGGAATTGCCGCCGATATTGATCTGCCGTTCGACGATACTGACCATTTCGACCTTTTCGATCGGCCACCACAGGAAGTGGAGACCCGGCATGGACACTTCACTCTTCGGCTTGCCGAACAACAGGACAACGCCGCGCTGGTCAGGCTGAACCGTGTAGACCGCCTGGAACAGCCAGAGCAGGAACAGGCCGACCGCGATCACGGCAATGAAGATCGGCGTGCTGCCGCCACCGCCCGGAAGCGCGTTTTTCAGCTGGTCCTGGCTTCGGCGGATGATCTCCTCGAGATCCGGGGGAGCACCGCCGCCGCCTGGGCGGCGTGGGCCACGCGGCCCTTGGCCCCAGGGGCCCTGGTTGTTTCCGCCGCCGCCGCTGCCGTTCTGATTACTCCAGGGCATGAAATCCTCTTTCGTTGGCCTGCAAGGGAGAGTCGGGCTGAATGCACTCCCAACCCCACTATGCCGGTCTTCGTTTTTCCTTTTTGTCGGCGCATCGATACGCGGGGCGACCGAACCCGGTCAAGGCCTATTGCTGCGCACACAATCGGGCGTTATTGCGGTTATAGGTACACCCATGACCGCTTTCAACGCGATGCGGCGATTAAGCTTACCATTTTCGGCCGGTTTCGAGGCCTGAATTCCGCAACCTTTCATTGCATGGGCCGGCGCCGATAGATGACGTGGCGTGTCGCGGCGCTGTCCTTCGGGCCCGCCGGCACGGTTTGCGACTGCTCGATCTCCCATTCGGCATCGTCGATGGTCGGAAACCGGGTATCCCCGTCCGGCTCCGCGTCCACATAGGTAATGTGCAGCCGGGCGGCTTGCGGAAGCATCTGCCGGTAGATTTCTCCGCCACCGACCACGCATATGCTGTCGACGCCGTCCGACGCCGCCTGTCTGCGGGCAATGTCGACCGCGGATTCCAGCGAATCGGTGACCTCGACCCCTTCCGCCTCGAACCCCTGATCCCGGGTCACCACGATATTGGTGCGGCCCGGCAGCGGCTTACCGATCGACAGGAACGTCTTGCGTCCCATGATGACCGGCCGACCGAGCGTCACGGCCTTGAACCGCTTGAGATCGGTCGACAGCCGCCACGGCATTTCCCCGTCCCGGCCGATCACGCCGTTGCGGGCGACGGCAACCACCATTTCGATGCTGGCCGGCCCCGGCTCTGCGCTCATACCGACACCTTTGCCGCGATGTGCGGGTCCGGATTATACCCTTCCAGTTCAAAGTCCTCGTATCGGAAGCCGAACAGATCGTCGACATCCGGATTGATGCGCATGACCGGGAGCGGCTTGGGGCGACGCTCGAGCTGCAGTCGCGCCTGATCGAAATGATCCGAATAGAGGTGGGCGTCACCGAAGGTCAGCACGAAATCGCCCGGTTGAAGCCCGGTTACCTGGGCCATCATCATGGTCAGCAGCGAATAGGACGCGATGTTGAACGGGACGCCGAGAAAGATGTCTGCCGACCGTTGATAGAGCTGGCAGGACAGCTTGCCGTCGGCGACGTAAAACTGAAAAAGGCAATGGCACGGCGGCAGCGCCATGTCATCGACCAGCGCCGGATTCCAGGCGGATACAATCAGGCGGCGCGAGTTGGGGTTGTTGCGGATGGCGTCCAGAACGTTGGTGATCTGATCGATCGACCGTCCGTCGGGCGCCGGCCATGACCGCCATTGGTAGCCGTAAACCGGCCCCAGATCGCCGTTTTCGTCGGCCCACTCGTCCCAAATGGAAACGCCGTTTTCCTTCAGCCAGGCAATGTTGGTGTCGCCGCGCAGAAACCACAGCAGTTCGATGATGATCGAGCGCAGATGCAGCTTCTTTGTGGTCAGCACCGGAAACCCGTCGGCGAGATCGAACCGCATCTGGTGACCGAACACAGACCGCGTTCCGGTCCCCGTGCGGTCGTCGCGGTCGATACCCGTTTCGAGCACGCGCCTCAGAAGGTCATGATATTGCTGCATCCACCGCTCCCGGATCGATTCGCCGCGCTCATTTTATATCAAAGCCGCCCTCGTGAGCGGCACAATGTCGGCCGGGATCGCAAGGTTCGCCGGTTTTTGCTTTTGCCTTGTCCGGCGCGGATTTACCGACTGTTATGCCCAGCACCATAGAAGGTCTTTTCTTCCCAT
Source organism: Rhizobiaceae bacterium (assembly GCA_963921345.3). Classification (GTDB taxonomy): domain Bacteria; phylum Pseudomonadota; class Alphaproteobacteria; order Rhizobiales; family Rhizobiaceae; genus Hoeflea_A. Next base: position 398,599 of record CAWUFE020000002.1, read on the forward strand.
TCACAAGGTCTTATATCTGAGGTGCTGTTTCGGCAGCTATGGCGATAAACGGAAGATGCAATAAACCCATCGGACCCGGGGGCAGTACCCGGCGCCTCCACCAAGACCGGTCGGACAGGACCTGTGTTGTTGGGGGCGAAACAGGATCGACGAGGGTGTAAAGATCAACTTTTCGCTCGGCATGGTTCCGCCGTTATCGGGCCGACTCAATAGTTGCAAACGACAACTATGCGGAAGCACGCCTCGCTGCTTAATGCAGCGCGACAGCTTCAAATGAACTCCTGACCGGTCGCACGGTCAGGCGGGGTCCGGAGGCACCTGGCAACAGAAGCCTCCACTTTGCCGGGGTGATGAAAATTGCCCCGGCGGGCTGGACGGATGCCGTACACCGGCGTATCGGTGCACTGCAGGTGGGATTGCACGAGCGAAACAAAAAGGCGGAACGGGCGGTGCGGGACCAAATAAGATACGACATTCTGGCGCAGGACGCCCTGAGAGGCGTCATTCGCAAAGTCCTGAGCGAAGTCGCCGCCACCGGCGCCCTGCCGGGCGATCACCACTTCTACATCACCTTTCTCACCAACGCTCCCGGCGTCCGCATATCCAGCTATTTGAAGGAACGCTATGCGGAGCAGATGACCATCGTCATCCAGCATCAGTTCTGGGATCTGAAGGTTACCGACACCTATTTCGAAGTCGGGCTGTCCTTTTCCGACAAGCCGGAAAAACTGCATATTCCCTTCGCAGCCATCCGCGGCTTCTTCGACCCGTCGGTCAATTTCGAACTCGAATTCGAAACCGTCGTTGCCGACAACGAAGACCTGCCGGCGAGCGATGTGGCCACCTATCTTCAGGACGGCGAGAACCGGGAGACATCCGAACAGGACACGGACGAGCCTGCGCCCGCCGACCGCGATGCCGCCGTCGAGGCTGAGCTCGAAGACGGCAAAAAGGAAGCGGACGACGGCACCGGAGCCGATGTCGTTTCACTCGACGCATTTCGCAAGAAGAACTAGCGGGGCCGCCCGATGAGCGCCGAACTCGTCAATCTGCGACAGTTCAGGAAGCGCAAGGCGCGCGCCGAAAAGGAAAAGGCGGCAGAAGCCAACCGGATCGAGTTTGGCCGTACCAAAGCGGAAAAGAACCTCACCGACGCCGTTAATCGCAAGGAACGTCGCTCGCACGACCAGAAACGCCTGGATCCGGGGACAAGCACTTCCGATACCGAGCCGCAAGATCCTTCCGGATCATGATCCGCAAACGATCGGTCACCATTCGCGGCCACCGCACCAGCGTATCGTTGGAAGAGGAATTCTGGCGCTGCCTTCTGGAGATCGCCGAAGCGAAAGATCAGACCGTCGCCGCGCTGATTTCCGGGATCGACGAGCGGCGGCCACCGGACCAGAACCTGTCTTCAGCCGCCCGTCTGTTCGTACTCGACTGGTATCGGACCAATCCGGGCTATTGAGTTGAAACCGTCGCGTCACCGTCCAACGCGTCGAACTTGAGCTGCGGAAGAGGCTCACGCTGAACCTCCCTGCCGGCCCGTTCCTCGGTTTCGGCAGGTCCCTGCTGCCGTTCCCCGGCCTGTCTGACCGCATCTTCCAATTGCTGAAGGAATTCCGCGTCCGATATTGGCCGCGACCCGCCCTTGGCGAAGAAATCCACCACGATGCGCGCTGCTCGAGCCTGGGCCTCCTCGAACTCACGTTCCTCACGCTCCTGCGCAAGGCGCCGTTCCTCGGCCTCGCGTTCGGCTGCCTCGCGCTCCGCCTTGAGCCGTGCTTCCTCTTCCTCGGCTTGCCGCTCCAGGCGTTGCCGCTCCAGCCGGGCTTCCTCCTCGGCGGCTTTTTCGGCTTCTTCCTGGCGGATGCGTTCAAGCGCCCGCTGGCGAATCTGCGCCCGTTGCTTGGACAGTGCCACCTCGCGCCGCAATCGCTGATTCTCCAAAACAACGGCCTGCAGCGTTTCCACCCGCCGGCGTTCGCGTTCATAGGCGCGAAGCGACAGGAAGTTTGACAATTCCGCGGCGTCGACCGAGCGGTCCGGATCGGCGACCGGGCCGAGAAACGCCAGGTTGATGGACGGCGCCGCGCCTGTCAGCGCTTCGTCCTCGGGATCGAATTCGAGATCGAAGCGGGCGTTGACCGCCTGGTCGGCGACATCCAGCCGCGCTTCGCCACGAATGGCGGCGCCGCTGTCCGACAGCACGATGTTCGGCAGCCGCAGAGTGCCTGCTGCGATGGTGAACGGCACCGACGTTTCACCAGCATAGAAACTGCCATTCGACACGACCTGTTCCGCCAGGTCCGTCACCGCCTCGCTGCCCACTTCAAATCCTTCGCTGTCGGCGGCCGACAGGATTTGCGCCAGAGATTCGTTTTCCAGACCGTCCAGTTCCAGGCCCGCCGTCTCGAGCACGCCCGAACCGGTCAGGGAGGCGACCATGGCGCGCAGGCTTTTGCCGGCGCCTTCAAACGACGCCGACAGGTCGAAGCTGCCCGTCGCAACGGGAAACCCGTCGCGCTGCCAGACCAGAGGCGCAAGTTGCGCTCCGTCCACCTGCAACTGCCCCGACAGAAACCCGGACCCGTCGCGATTGGCCAGGCGCAGCCCGCCGGTCAGGGCACCGCTCAGCCAGTCGGCTTCCATATCGCGCCATTGCAGCTCATTGTCCTGCAGCACCAGCTTGCCGGACCAGTGCCGTGCCGGCGGTCCGGCGTGAAGGTCGACAATGTCGGCACGCAATGCCAGATCGAGCGATACGTCGGACTGTAAGGGCGGCAGAAACTCCTGGTCGCTCCATGTCGCCTCTCCGGTCAGCACCGTGCCGAAGCCGAGCATCATCTCGGCCATCCAGCCCAGATCCATCTCCGACACCGCCACAGTGCCGCTTGCCGAAAACCTGTCGGAGCCGCGGGTCAGCATCAGGTCGCCCGAATAGTCGATTTCGCCGGCGCGCCCGTCGACATTGCGCAATTCGAGCTGCTCGGCCTGCGTCGTCACCGACGCCTTCATCTCGGCCGGCAACGCCGATTCCAGACCGGCCAGCATGATGCCGCTGGACAGCAGATAGGGAGAGAGGTCGTCCGACCGCAGGGTCATGTCGAATGCGCCCTGGATCTGGCGGTCCTCATCCTGCCAGGCGGTGCCCGTTGCCGTGGCGGATGTATCGGATGCCTTGTAGTCGAACGAGAAATCCAGGTGCTCCGCAGGAACGCCGTCGACCTGCAGGTCGACGGTCGCCGGCCCCAGAAGACCGACGGGCAGCAGTTCGATGCCCATCTGCCCAAGCAGGGTCCGCGGCTCGTTGCTCCGGATGTCGGCCTTTGCCGTCAGTCGGCCGGTCGATAGCGGCGCAAGCGCGTCCGATCGCTCGAGCGAGAGGTCGAACTTGCTGCCGCCGCTCTCGCCTTGAGCATTGGCCGTCAACATGGGCGTCTCGCCCGGCCGGTTGATGAAGCGCATCTGCAGGTCGAAGCTGGTTTCGCCGAACAGCGCCGCATTTGCCTGCAGATGGTCGAGCACGGAGTGCCCTCCGGAAAGCCGAGAAAGTAAAGCAACGATGTCATTGACCCGCTCGGCCATCACGCTGACGTCGACTTCGCCTTCCGGTCCGTCAAAGACGTTTTCCACGCGGCCCACGCTCGACAGCGCCACGCCGGCCACGTCGGTCACCGTCAACCGGTCGATGTCAAGCGTCCCGCCCTTCAGGCGCACCGACAGATCGGCGCCACGGGCCGCCATGCCCATCGCCTCGAACTGTTCGGCACTCAGCCTGGCGCTGATGTCGTGTCCGGCCAGACGATTGCCGTCGCCCTCGCCGACGATCAGGCTGGTGAACGCTCTGATGGCGTCGAGATCCACATATTCGCCGTCCAGCCGGATATTGAGCGAGGGGCGTCCCTGCATCGGCACAACGCGCTGGATCTGGCCGGTCAGCACAGCGGCGCCAAGTGCGATTTCCATCTGGTCGAACCGCTGCAACTGTGCCGACAGGTCGACCTTGGCCGAAATACCCGCGCCATCCAGGCGGCGGATTGCCGGATCGACGTCGGTGGTCAGCCACGAGGCGAAGCCGGACGGCTGGTTCGAGGCAAGCACCATTTCCCCGGAGAAGGTGAAATCCGACCCGACACCCAATTGCCCCTTGGCCTCGAATTGAGTGCGGCCCGGCAGTTTGGCCTGGACTCGGTCGATGCGCCAGGTAATTCCATCCGGGTGCGCATCGATCAGCACGTCGCGGATGGTCGTGTCGCCGGCGACGATGGCCGGCAGCGCCACGGACACACGTCCCGGCATCTGCGGCACCGGTGCCCAGGTCAGCAGACCGCGCAGTGCGGCAAGCCGCTGTTCGAAGGATCGCACGACGGCTTCGGTGGAGGATTCATCCTCGGCCTCGTCGAGCCGGTCGAAGTTCAGTTGCTGCCCGTCGGCGATTAGCAGGAACTCCGGCTCCCGGCCGGTATCGAAGGTCGCCTCGCCGGAAATCACGTAGGGATCCTTGGGCGAGCCGGTTTCAAGCCGATAGTCCTCGATACGAAGCCGTTCGTTGTCCAGTTCGAAAACGCCCCTCGCCCGCAGATAGATCGGCTTGCGGCTTCTGTTGCCCTTCACCACCTCTTCCGACACGGTCTTAGAGGGATCCAGGGCCCGCAGCAGAAAATTGCCCGAATAGCGCGGCTTCAGATCCTCGATCCGGGCGTCACCCTCCATTTCGATGGAGATGGGCTGCGCCACCGGCAGCAATTTGGCGCGCAGACGGATGCCGCCGCCTGGAAGCAGTGCGCCGGTCTGCAGCGAGAAGGCCGTATCGACCCCGTCGGCCCGCACGGCACCGTCGATGTTCCAGGGCCCGACGATCGACTTGGCCGACATGTGCATGTTCAGGCCTTCGAGGCGGTACTGCCGTCCGTTCTGCTCGTCCAGCACCTGGACCTCGCCGTTGACGACGCCGATATTCTCCAGCACGAGGGCGCCGCCGGGCAGAGATTTCTCGCTGCGCAGCGCCCAATCCAGTTCGCCGTCCGGCGACAGGCGCACCGTGGCTCGCGGATTTTCGATGCGCATGTCGAAGATGCGGATTTCGCCGCTGAGGAACGGCGCCAGTTCCGCATCCATGGAGAACCGCTCCACGGTCATCATCGGCTTGCCATCCTGGCCTTCGCCGACAACGACGTTGTCGAACGTCACGGAAGGAAACGGAACGAGGCGCGCCTCGGCGCTGCCGAGCACCTGGACCTTCTGCCCGAGAATGCGGCTGGCCTCCCGCTCGAAATCCTGCCGGTAGCTCGACCAGTCGACAAAATACGGGCCGATCAGCGCGACGAACAGCGCCAGAACCAGCAAGCCTCCAAAGAATACGAACAAACGGACCAGTGCAGGACCCTCTTGTTGTGCAAGACGTCGTTATAGCGTGCGCGGAACGCTGTCCATCGTCTCCGCTGACAATTCGGCCATCATCGGCGGCTTCCGGCAGCCCCCCGGTTTCCTTGAACCGCCGGCCCTTGCTGCCGTCCGGTCACCGTCATGCGACCTGCTCCAATTCATACTATACGTCCAAATTGGCGGCGTCATGATAATTTCAAGGCACTGCACAGAGGCACGGTGCAGGGGTTTTTCGCCGATCGGTGCTAGCCGAGGGAGAAGATCTTTCCTGGATTCATGATGTCCTGAGGATCGAGCGCCCGCTTGATGCTCCGCATCATGTCGATGCCCTCGCCCATTTCGCGCATCAACGCCGCCTGTTTGCGCTGGCCGATCCCATGCTCGCCGGTGCATGTCCCATCCATCGCCATCGCCCGCTCCGTCAGACGCGTGACGAAATCCTCGGCCTTCCGCACCTCGGCCTTGTCGTCGACATCGAAGAACACCACGGCATGAAAATTGCCGTCGCCCACATGCCCGATCATCGGCGCGAGCATTCCCGAACGAACGCTGTCTTCACGGGTTTCGTTGATGCAGTCGGCAAGCCGCGAGATCGGCACGCACACATCGGTGGACAGAGATGCCGCCCCTGGCCGGATCTGCATGGAGGCATAAAATGCATCGTGGCGGGCCTTCCACAGCCGATTGCGTTCTTCCTGCTCGCCAGCCCAGATAAACGGGCCGCCGCCGAATTCCGTGGCGATTTCATCGAAGGATTCGGCCTGCTCGCGCGCCGATGCCTTGGTGCCGTGGAATTCCAGGAAAAGCACCGGCGTTTCCGGATAGTCGAGGCCCGAATAGGCGTTGACCGCCTTGATCGAGATGGCGTCGAGCAGTTCGATCCGGGCGACTGGAATGCCCATTTGGATCGTGGCGATCACGGTGTTCACCGCATCGTCGACCGTCGGGAATGGGCAAACGCCGGCGGTGATGCTCTCCGGAATGCCGAACAGCCGCAACGTGATGCTCGTCAGCACGCCGAGGGTCCCCTCCGAACCCACGAACAGTCGCGTCAGGTCATAGCCGGCAGAGGATTTGCGCGCCCTTCCGCCGGTCTTGATCTCCCGACCGTCAGCCGTGACGGCGGTTACCGACAGCACGTTCTCGCGCATCGTTCCATAGCGGACCGCATTGGTTCCGGAGGCACGGGTGGCGGCCATTCCGCCGATCGATGCATTGGCGCCCGGGTCGATCGGAAAGAAAAGGCCGGTGTCGCGCAGGTAGATGTTGAGGTCCTCGCGCGTCACTCCGGGCTGGACCGTGCAGTCCAGATCCTCGGCGTTGACCTGCAGGATTTGGTTCATGCGGTTGACGTCGACGCTGATGCCGCCGCTGGGCGCGTTGAGATGGCCTTCCAGCGACGTCCCGGCGCCGAACGGCACGATCGGCACCCGGTGATCGGCGCACACCCGCACGATGTCCTGGACCTCGCCCGCCGATTCGGCAAACACCACCGCGTCGGGCAACTGCCCCGGCAGGTAGCTCATCGTGTGCGTGTGCTGTTGCCGATGTGCCTCCCCGGTTTGAAGCCGTTCGCCAAACCGTTGTTTCAAAACGCCAATCGCAGCGGCAATTCCCTCCTCATTGCGCTGGCCCGCAACGACGTCAGACACTCCCATCGATCTCATTCTCCTGTTCGGTTTGACGGCAGGATGCCCCTTGTCGCCGGTGAATGAAAGAGTAATGTGCGCAAAGACGCATTGCTACCGGGACGTGGGGGACCGGACATCCGAGCGGGAGACCGACATGCCGCAGCCAGCGCCCTTCGTGGCGCCGCCAGCCGAAATCGAGGCCGGGTGGATCGATTACAACGGCCATATGAACATGGCCTATTACAATGTGTTGTTCGACCGCGCCGCCGATGCGGCCTTCGAGACGTTCGGGCTCACTCCGGACTATGCGCGCCAGCGCGGGCTGAGTTTTTTCGTCGCCGAGATTCATGTTTGCTACGTTCGGGAACTGCATTTGGGCGACCTGGTGACAGCGAGTTTTCACCTGATCGACTTCGACGAAAAACGGCTGCATGTGTTCTCGGAGCTGCGACACGCCGATGGGTGGCTGGCGGCGACCTCGGAAGCGCTCTATCTGCACATCGACGCTTCCGGACCGAAAGTCGCCCCCATGCCGGCGGAGATGTTCGACAAGGTCGCGTCGATGCGCGAGGCCCATTCGGAACTGCCGCTTCCCGAGGCCGTCGGTCGCCAAATCGGCATCAGACGCCGTTAGGGACCGCCGATGCTGCCGGAATTCATCACAACCCTGCCGCACCAGATCCGGCAATGGGTCGCGCCCAACACGCGGGCCTTCGTCGAGGATCGGCAGCCGTTTCTGTGGGCTCTTTCTCTGCTCGTCGGCATTGCCGTGAGCTGCGCGGCCATCGCCTTTCGCGAGCTGATCGGCGTGGTCCAACTCCTGTGGTTGTCCGACAACAGCGAGCGCATCATCACAGCCGCCCGCAACGTCCCCTGGTATTACATCATGCTGGCGCCGATCGGCGGCGGCCTGATCGTCGGCATCATGCTGGAGAAGCTGATGCCGCAGCGGCGCACGCTGTCCGTCGCCGACGTCATCGAAGCTCGGGCGCTCACCGGTCAGAAGCTCGGCACGCGGGACGGCCTGCTGTCGGCGGTCATCACCGTGATCTCGCTCGGATCGGGCGCGAGCGCCGGCCGCGAAGGGCCGGTCATTCATCTCGGAGCAACACTCGCCAACGGCGCTGCACGACGCTCGGGCCTGCCCGACTGGTCGAGCCGTACGCTGCTTGGCGCCGGCGTCGCCGCCGCAATCTCGGCCAGCTTCAACGCGCCGATCGCCGGGGTCCTGTTCGCCCATGAGGTGATCCTCGGTCACTATGCGCTGCGCTCCTTCGTCCCGATCGTCATCGCCTCCAGCGGCGCTGCCGTGATCTCGCGGCTGTATTTCGGCGAGACCGTTGCCTTCGACGTCCCGGCTTATCACGTTGCGTCCTACTGGGAGTTCCCGGCTTTCGTGCTGCTCGGGCTGGTCTCGGCCTGTGTCGCGGTCGTTTTCCAGTTTTCGCTGTTTTCCGCCGACTTCCTGGCCCGCAAGATCACCATGCCTTTGTGGCTGCGGCCGGTCGTCGGCGGCGCCGCCATCGGCGCCATGGGCGTGTTCATTCCGCATATTCTCGGCGTCGGCTACGAGGCCACCGACCTGGCGCTGTGGGGCCGCCTGCCGTTGATGCTGATGCTTGTCCTGATCGTCGCCAAGACGGCGGCAACCGCAATAACGCTCGCCTCGCGCTTCGGCGGCGGTATCTTCTCGCCGGCGCTCTATCTCGGAGCGATGACAGGCGGCGCCTACGGCATTATCGCCGCCTATTTCTTTCCCGAACTGGCGTCGAGCCAGGCACTCTATTCCATTCTCGGCATGGGTGCGGTGGCCGGCGCCGTGCTCGGCGCACCGCTATCGACCACGCTGATCGTCTTCGAACTGACCGGCGGCTACGAGCTGTCCATCGCTTTGCTCCTGACCACGGCAATCGCCCACGGCCTCAACCAGGCCATCCACGGCCACTCCTATTTCCAGTGGCAGTTGGAGATGCGCGGTCTGTTCGTCCAGGCCGGTCCGCATCGCACGGTCATCCGCAACGTCAAGGTGATGGATTTCATGACGCTGCTGCCTCCTGATGCGGAACCGGAATCCTACGACGAGGAGAGCAACACCCCGAGCCTGCTGCCGACCGACACGCTCGACACGGCGCTGCGATCTTTCGATTCCGTCGGCCAATCGCGGCTGCCGGTCGTCGATGTCAGGGACCGAACCAAGATCATCGGCTGGGCTGAACAGGTGAAGGCGCTGGAACATTTCAACAAGCGCCTGATCGACGTTTCGGAAGAGGAACACCGGGGTTGACCGGTCAGATTGCTCGGCTATTGCGGCGCCACCCGCGATAGCATAAGGGTGCGCCGACCCATGGCAGAATTCGTTTCAGACACCGTATTCAAGCGCGACGTGTTCTCCGAGACCCGTTCGGGCTATTTCGCCGACCGGCCGGATCGCCGCATCGCCCGCCGCATCGTCAGCGCGTCGCCGCTGTGGTCGCGGCCGCTCGCCTGGATTCTGGCCAAGCGCGAAATCCGGGCACTGCGCGCGGTGGCCGGCATTCCCGGCGCCCCGGAAATCGTCAAGGTCGATGCCGACGGGCTGTTTCGCACCTGGACGGAAGGAACGCCGCTGCATCTGGCGCGACCGGACAGCTCGGTCTGGTACCGGGACGCCCGGCGCTTGCTGCGCGATCTGCGCGGTCGCGGCATCACCCACAACGATCTCGCCAAACCGCAAAACTGGCTCATGTTGCCCGATGGAAACGCCGCGGTCATCGATTTCCAGCTGGCCTCCTGCCATCGCAGCAAAGGCCGGCTTTACCGTCTGATGGCCTATGAGGACCTGCGCCACCTGATCAAGCAGAAGCGGGCTTTCGCGCCGGAGCTGATGACCGCGACCGAAAGGCGCATCCTCGCCCGCCGCTCCCTGCCCTCGCGGCTGTGGATGGCCACGGGCAAGAAGCTCTACAATCTCGTCACTCGCGGCCTGTTTTCCTGGTCGGACGGAGAAGGCACGGGAGACCGCCTCGACCATGAAGGTCCGGCTATCCTGGCGGCCCTCGAAAAGGAGCCCGACTGCCGGGAGGTTGCCCTGACGCTCTATCCGCTGCCGCGCAAGGGGGTCGGAATCTACGCCTTCGTCGAGACGGACCGCACCGATATCGACGCCGACAGGCTGAATGCGGCCGTCCATGCCGAGGACCGGAACGCCCATATCGATCTCGCCCAGCCGGTCGCGGCCCTTCCGCGGCGCAAGGATGGCAGCGTGCGCGACGATATCCTGCGGCTCGTCGCCATGAACCAGATCACCGAACTCGACGCGGTGCTGCAGCGCGAGCCCGATTTGGCGGCCGTCATGCGGCCGATCGTCGACGGCCGGCTGAATTGGACCGACCGGCGGATTTCGCGGCTTGAAAAGTAGCCGCTTCTGGTCTTTCGGCCCCGAATCGCTACATTGGGAACAAATGGACAACACCGAAGACGACATACCCTTTTTCGGCGACGAAAAACCCGCTCCGGCGGGCTCCGGCATTGCCGCCCGCGCCATGGCGGCGCGTCACCGGCAGAGCCCCGCGCCGGCCTATCTGGACGGGCTCAACCCGGAACAGTCGCGCGCCGTCGAAACGCTGGACGGACCGGTACTCGTGCTGGCCGGCGCCGGCACCGGCAAGACCCGTGTGCTGACCACCCGCATCGCCCATATCCTGGCGACCGGCAAGGCCTATCCCAGCCAGATCCTCGCCGTCACCTTCACCAACAAGGCGGCGCGCGAGATGAAGGAGCGCATCGGCATCCTCGTCGGCGGCGCCGTCGAAGGCATGCCGTGGCTCGGCACTTTCCACTCGATCGGCGTCAAGCTGCTGCGCCGCCACGCCGAACTCGCCGGCCTGCGGTCCGACTTCTCCATCCTCGACACCGACGACCAGATCCGCCTGCTCAAGCAGCTGATCCAGGCGGAAGGGCTCGACGACAAGCGCTGGCCGGCCCGCCAGTTCGCCCACATGATCGACAACTGGAAGAACAAGGGCTACGGCCCTGCCGACATTCCGGAAGGCGACGCGCGCTCCTTCGCCAATGGCAAGGGGCGCGAGCTCTACGAGGCCTATCAGAACCGGCTGAAGACGCTGAACGCCTGCGATTTCGGCGATCTTCTGTGTCATCCGATCCGTATTTTCCGCAACCATCCGGACGTGCTGAAGGAGTATCACGGCAAGTTCCGCTACGTGCTGGTCGACGAGTATCAGGACACCAACACGGCCCAATATATGTGGCTGCGGCTCATCGCCCAGGGCTCGAAGAACGTCTGCTGCGTCGGTGATGACGACCAGTCGATCTATGGCTGGCGCGGCGCCGAAGTGGACAACATCCTGCGTTTCGAAAAGGATTTTCCGGGCGCCGTCGTCATCCGCCTGGAGCGCAACTACCGCTCCTCTGCGCACATTCTCGGCGCCGCCTCGCACCTGATCTCACACAATGAAGGCAGGCTCGGCAAAACCCTGTTCACTGATCTCGACGCGGCCGACCACGACAAGGTGATGGTGCACGCCGCCTGGGATTCGGAGGAGGAAGCCCGCGCCGTCGGCGAGGAAATCGAGCAGTTGCAGCGCCGCGGCCACAAGCTCAACGACATGGCGATTCTGGTGCGCGCGTCGTTTCAGATGCGCGAATTCGAAGATCGCTTCGTCACCCTGGGTCTGAACTACCGGGTCATCGGCGGGCCGCGCTTCTACGAACGCCTCGAAATCCGCGATGCCCTTGCCTACTTCCGCGTCGTCTGCCAGGCGGCCGACGATCTCGCGTTCGAGCGCATCGTCAACACCCCGAAACGCGGCCTGGGCGAAGCGGCGATCCGGCAGATCCACGACTATGCCCGCGCCCGCAACCTGCCGATGCTGCGGGCCTCCGCCGATCTGGTCATGACGGAGGAGATGAAGCCGCGGCCGCGCAAGTCGCTGACCGACGTCGTCGAAAACTTCGCCCGCTGGTCGACGCTGCTGGAAACCATGCCGCACACCGAGCTCGCCGAGCAGATCCTGGAAGAGAGCGGCTACACCGCGATGTGGCAGAACGACCGCTCGGCCGAAGCCCCGGGCCGTCTCGACAACCTCAAGGAACTCATTCGCTCCATGGAGGATTTCGAATCCATGCGCGGCTTCCTCGAGCATGTCAGCCTGGTCATGGATGCAGAACAGAATGAGGATCTCGACGCCGTGTCGCTGATGACGCTGCACTCGGCCAAAGGCCTGGAGTTCGAGACCATCTTCCTGCCCGGTTGGGAGGAAGGCCTGTTCCCGCACCAGCGCGCGCTCGACGAAGGCGGCCGCTCCGGGCTCGAGGAAGAGAGGCGGCTGGCCTATGTCGGTCTAACCCGGGCCAAGGCCAATTGCCATCTCTGGTTCGTCTCCAACCGCCGCATCCACGGGCTGTGGCAGTCGACCATCTCATCACGCTTTCTCGACGAATTGCCGTCAGACCATGTCGACGTTGCCGAGCCGGACGCTTCTTATGGCGGCTACGGCGCCGGTGCGGCAGGCGGCGGCTACGGAGCGTCGCGTTTTGACGCTTCTGAACCGTTCTCGGGCAGCTACGACACGCCCGGCTGGCGACGCGCTCAGGCCAACCGCAACGATGCGACGCGGCAGAACTGGGGCATGCGCTCCGGTCACGCGGTGGAACGCATCGGCTACGGCGAAACCGATTCCGGCTTTGGCGCAGGGCGCACATCGGTCAAGGCCAAGACCATCGAAGGCGAACTGGTGGCCCGGTCGGTGTCGGAGGAACCATCCTCCTATGCCGTGGGAGATCGCGTCTTTCACCTCAAATTCGGCAATGGCAACATCGCCTCGATCGACGGCAACAAGCTGACTATCGACTTCGACAAGGCCGGACAGAAACGGGTGCTGGACAACTACGTCGAGAAGGTCTGACCCACGGACTATTTGTACTTGCCCGCCAGGGTCCGCATGGCGGCTGCAAACACCGTGACATCGATACCGACGCCCAGAAAGGTCGCTCCGGCCTCGCGGCAATCCTCGATGAACTGGGGATCGGTGGCAAGAACCCCGGGCGCCCTGCCCGCCGCCGCAATCCGGCGGATCGCGTCGAGCACAGCCTCCTTGACCTGCGGCGTGCCGGTCTTGCCGGGGAAACCCATATCGGCGGCAAGATCCGCCGGGCCTATGAACACGCCGTCGACACCATCAACGGTCAGAATATCGTCGAGCGCCGCCAGGCCCGCCCGGCTTTCCACCTGCACCAACAGACAGATTTCGTCGTTCGCGGTGGTGATATAGTCCGGGATCCCTGCAAATCTGGAGGCCCGCGCCAGCGACGAACCGACCCCGCGCACGCCCTCCGGCGGATAGCGCGTGGCGCGGACCAGTTCCACCGCCTGCTCCGCACTTTCGACCATCGGCACGACCAGGCTCTGCGCACCGGCGTCGAGCACCTGCTTGATCATCCATGTCTCGCCGACCGGCACCCGTACCAGCGGATGCGATCCGGAACCTTCGACGACCTGAAGCTGCGCCAGCGTCGAGCGCAGGTCGTTCGGCGCGTGCTCGCCATCGATCAGCAGCCAGTCGAAGCCGGCCGTCGCCGATACCTCCGTCACATAGGCGTCGGCAAGGCCGAGCCAGCAGCCGAATTGCTGCCGCCCCTCCGACAGGGCCTTCTTCAACGGATTGGCGGGTGCGGGCATGCGGGGCTCCTGTCTGATCGCGGTTGAGAACTCGGTTGGTCTATCCCACCGGTCAGGCGGCCTTCAAGCCCTCGTCCAGCGCCGAGACGATTTTTGCCGTCTCGTCCTTGGTCAGGACCAATGGCGGCGACAGGATGATGTTCGCGCCAGAGACCCGGACCATGACGCCCGCATCGTAGGTGGCCTGATGAATCCGCCCGATGGTCGGCTTGTCGATCGGCGTCTTGGCAGTCCGATCGGAGACGATCTCCAGCGCGCACATCAGCCCCTCGCCGCCGCGCACGTCGCCGACCAGATCGTATTTCTCCTGCAGCCCGAGCAGCCCCTGATGCAGCTCCGCACCGCGCTGCCCGGCATTCTCGTGCACCTGCAGACGCTCCGTTTCATGCAGACAAGCGATTGCCACCGCAGCCCCGACCGGATGCCCTGAATAGGTGTAGCCATGGCCGATATTGGCCTTGCCGGTGGTGTCGTTCTCGAACGCCTCCGCCATCCGGTCGTTGAGCATCACCGCGCCGAACGGGAAATAGCCGTTGGTGATCGCCTTGGCGGTGCACATCAGGTCCGGCTGGACCTGCCAGTGGCGCGAACCGGTCCACGAGCCCGTGCGGCCGAAGGCGGTGATCACTTCATCGGCGATCAGCAGGATGCCGTGACGGTCGCAGATCTCCCGCACCATCGGCATGAAGCTCTTGTGCGGCGGGATCACGCCGCCGGCGCCCAGCACCGGCTCCATGATGAAGGCGGCAATGGTACTGGCACCCTGGAAGGCGATCTCGTCCTCCAGCGCGGCGGCACACAGGCCCGCCAACCGTTCCGGATCGGTTTCGTTGAACGGGTTGCGATAGGTATAGGGCGCCGGAATGTGGTGGCAGCCCGGCAGCAGCGGCTCATAGGCCGTGCGGAAATTGGCATTGCCATTAACGCTGGCGCCGCCGAAATGGGTGCCGTGATACCCCTTCTTCAGGCTGAGGAATTTGGTGCGCCCCGCCTCCCCGCGAACCTGGTGATACTGGCGCGACAATCTGAGCGCCGTTTCGACGCTGTCCGACCCACCGCTGGTGAAAAAGGCCCGGGTGAGACCGTCCGGCGCGAAAAACTCGCGCAGCATGTAGCTGAGCTCGATCAACGCGTCGTTGGTGGTGCCGCGAAAGGTCGAATAGTAGGGCAATACGTCGAGCTGGCGGGCGATCGCCTCTTTTACCGGGGCACAGGAAAAGCCGAGATTGACGTTCCACAGACCGCCGACGGCATCGATCACCTTGTGGCCGTCCACATCGACGATGTTCACGCCCTCGGCGCCGGTGACGATGGTTGGCGGGTTGGCCTGCATGTCGGCCGGATGGGCCATTGGATGCCACAGGTGACGGGCGTTGTTTTCCTTCAGGAAGTTGGAGTCCTTCATGTCGTCCTCTCGCGGTTGAGGCCCAGAAGGCCGAGGGCTGTTTGGTATCCGTGTTGCGGGTCCCGGACATCGAAATGAACGGTCTGCAGACCGACACGCTGCGCGCCGGCGATGTTGCGCGCCTGGTCGTCGACGAAAACGCAGGCCTGCGGAGGCAAGCCCAGCGCATCGAGGCAATCGCCATAGGCGCGCGGGTCGGGTTTCAGGATGTCCGTATAGGTGGCGTCATGGATCACGTCGAAATCGCCGAGAAACGGCAGTTTCGAGCGGAACTCGGCGCCGTAGAAAAGGTCGAGTTCGTTGGACAGGATCGCCAGCTTGCACCCGGCCTCCCTGGCCCGGCCGATGGCATCGAGCGCCTCCGGCCGGATGACTTCTGCCGGTGCGTCGCCGCGCGCCGCGCGCACGAAGTCCGCCATGTCGGTCCAGTCCCGGTCGACCAGACCGGCCACCTCGCGGGTGCGCATCCGCCAATAATCGCGTTCGCTGATCTCGTCGGCCTGCATGGCGCGCCACAGCGCATCCGTGTCAGGATCGAAGGGACCACGCCAGGTCAGCGTGCCCGGCTGTAGGCCGAGCGCCCTCTCCGTCAGGTCATGGGTTTCGAACAGGGTGCGCGTAACGACACCGCCGAAATCGAGGATCAACGCTCCGTCAGGCCGCATGGTTCCAGGCCCTCTCCAGTGCTGCCGGTACGTCGCCTCCGATGGCCGCCGACAGCCGGCGGCAACCGTGCTTCAACGCCTCTTGCGTCTTGCTCTGAAACTCGGCGGTCAATCGAGATATCGGCAGGGCCACGGCAACCGTGCCGATGACCCGGACGTTTCGATCGAAAATCGGCGCAGCCAGGGAATAGACTTCCGTCTCGAAACCCTGATCGCACTCGGCGTACCCGTTTTTCTGCGTCGTTGCGATCACCTGACGCAATTTTCCCGGGTCCGTAATCGTCAGCGGCGTATAGCGCCGCAGCGGCTCCATCAGATATCGGTCGACAAAGGCGGGATCGGCAAAGGCCAACACCGCGTAGCCCGAGGAGGTTGCGTGCAGGGGCAGCATCTCCGCTTCGTCGAAATTGACCGCCGTTCCGTGCTTGGTGAAATCGGCGCAGAAGAGCGGCGACAGCATATCGCCCTGCAGCAGCGAGACATGAACAAGCTCGCCAACCTCCGACGCCAGTTCCTCGACGATCGGCGCGACGGCCCGCCGCGCCGGAAAGCTCCGCTCACGCACATTCGCCAGTCGCAGAACGGCCGGTCCCATCCGGTAGTTTTTGCTGACCGGGTCCTGTTCGACAAAGCCGTTTTCCTGCAGTTCCGTCAGATGCCGGTAGATGGTCGCCTTGTCCTGTTTGCACAATTTGCGGAACTCGGAGAGGCCGATCTCCGGCCGCGAGACTGAAAAATAGTTCAGCAAACTCAGAGCCTTAGTGATCGTTCCCATGCGACATCCCGATGTGGTGGCTGGCTTCGCGGCAATCCGCGACGTGCACTGTTTCGATCAGACATTGACAGAAAAAGATTCTCGCTTCAATATAAATTTGCAACGCCGTTTCAAATAATGAACCGAACACATGCGTTTGGAGGGAGTGAGACCATGATCAAGACAATCGTCACCGCCGGCCTTATGGCCACATCGATGCTGATGGCAGCAGGCACCGCCGTTGCCGAATATCCCGAGAAACCCGTTTCCTTCGTCGTGCCCTGGCCTCCCGGAGACCTGGAAGATGTGCTGACCCGCATGATCGCCGACGATTTCCAGGCCGAATACGGCGTCCCGGCCGCCGTGGTGAACAAGCCCGGCGGCGGCGGCGGTCCGTTCCCCGGAGCGGTCGAGGTCGCCAATGCGCCGGCCGACGGCTACACCATCGGCTCCTTCATCATCGCCATACCCGTCGTCGGTCCGCAGATCGGTATTCCGGAACTGAATCCGAATCCGTTCGAGCCGCTGGGCAACTTCCTGACCTACCCGTTCGTCATCGCGGCGGGCGGCGATGCGCCTTATGACGACATCGACGGCCTTGCTGCCCATGCCAAGGAAAACGACGTGGCGCTCGGCCATTTCGGCGCGCCGCTGGTTCCGACCCAGGTCACCTTCGCGCTGGCCGCCAGCAAGGGTTTCGAGTTCGGATCCGACGCTGCGTTCGACGCACTGGATTGCAACACCCTGGCCTCCGGCGATGCGGACGTCATCAACACCACGCTGCAGCTGATCCTGCCCTGCCTCGACAAGGTCAAGGTGCTGGCCTCGATCGGCGCCGAGCGCATCTCTCTGACGCCTGATACGCCGACCGTCGCCGAACTGGCGCCGGATCTGGACATCTCGCTGTGGAACGGGCTCTTCGTCCACAAGGACACGCCGGCCGATGTGCGTGAAAAGATCATCGCCGTCGCAAAGAAGACGATCATGTCCGAGAAGGCCCAGGCCGTGGCAGCCGAAACGGGCGCCCTGCTCTACTGGCAGGATGCCGCCGCCGCGCAGGCACAGATCGACAAGGACATCGCGACCCTGCAGACCATCGAAAAGCTGGTCGGCAACTAAGCCATCGCTTCAACACTGCGGCAGCGTCAAGGCGCTGCCGCCCGTCGGGGCTCGATGACCATGGCACACATCAAAACCCTGCAGGAACTGTTTCAGCGCTATCGCCGGCCCGGCGATCTGGTCTTTGCTGTCGTCTTCCTGCTTTTTGCGCTCTTCCTCCTGGCCAATCTGGGCGAACAGACGCAGTGGACCAAGCGCACCAAGCTTTTCGCCCAGCCGGCTTTCTGGCCCGCTATTTCGCTTGTCGGCATGGTGCTCTTCGCCGCCCTGCACTGGCTGAGCTCGGCATTGTCGCCGCGCATCGAGGGCCGCTGGCGGGAAGTCGGGTTCTGGCTGCGATCGCTGGAATACGCGGTCTGGTTCATGGCATATGTGCTGCTGGTACCGCGCCTCGGCTATCTGCCCTCGACGGTCATTTTCACCGTGCTGCTCGCTCTTCGGGGCGGATCGCGCGGCTGGAAAGGGATCGCCGGAGCTGCATTGACGGGCTTTGTCATCGTCCTGGTTTTCAAGACCTTTCTTCAGGTCAAAGTGCCCGGCGGACAAGTCTATGAAGCGCTTCCCGACGGCCTTCGCGCCTTCATGCTGACCTATTTCTGAGAACCGCCATGGAACTGCTGTTTTCCAGTCTCGGGATCCTGGCACGCTGGGACGTGCTGGCCGCCCTGGTGATCGGGTCGGTCGGCGGCGTCATCATCGGCGCCATCCCGGGCGTCGGCGCTGCGGTGGCGATCGCCATCCTGCTGCCGGCCACCTTCGCCTTCGATCCGATCGTCGGCCTGACCGTATTGCTCGGCATCTACGGCTCCTCCATGTATGGCGGCGCCATTCCCGCCATCCTCATCAACACGCCCGGAACCGCCGTCAACGCGCTGACCACCTATGACGGCTATCCGATGACCCAGCGCGGCCAGGCGCGCCGTGCGCTGGCGCTGGCCTATTCCGCCTCGTTCTTCGGCGGCATTTTCTCCATCGTCTGCCTGATCTTCCTCTCGCCGCTGTTGGCGTGGGTCGCACCGCATTTCGGCTCGCGCGAGATTTTCCTGGCCGCCGTGCTCGGCATGGTCCTGGTCGTCCTCGCCCTCCGCGGCCAGATTTTTGCCGCAGGCATGCTCGCCTGTTTCGGCATCTTCCTGAACACGGTCGGCCTCGAACCGGTCAAATACACCAAGCGCTTTACCTTCGATCAGACCTGGCTCGCCTCCGGCGTCGACCTGATCGTCGTGGTGCTCGGGCTGTTCGCCGTGTCGCAGGCCTTCCTGCTGCTGGTCGATCGGGACAACACGCCGCATCCGCAGCCGGTCAAGGGCAACCTGTTCGACGGCCTGCGCGAACTGTTCGGCTTCAAGCGCGTCGCCACCGCCTCCTCTGGCTTCGGCGTGCTGATGGGAATGATCCCCGGCGTCGGTGAGTTCACCGCCCAGTTCATGGCCTATTCCTACGCCCAACGCAGCTCGGCCAAGCCGGACGACTTCGGCAAGGGCTCGCCTGAAGGATTGATCGCCTCGGAGGCGGCCAACAACGCGGTCCCCGCCGCCGCCATGATTCCGCTGCTCGCTCTCGGCATCCCGGGCGAAGCGCTGACGGCAATGATGCTGTCGGTCTTCTACATCCACAGCGTGGTGCCGGGACCGCAGCTGTTCCAGAACCAGATGGACTTCGTCGTCGCCCTCTACCTGGCGATGCTGGCGCTCAACATCATCGTCCTGGTCTTCCTGCTGTTCTCGACCAACCTGCTGACCAGGATCATCCAGGTGCCGACCCGCTTCCTCGGCATGATCATCCTGACGCTCAGCTTCGTCGGGGTCTATTCGCTGCGCAATTCGGTGACCGACTGCGCCATCGCAGCCGGCTTCGGCGTTTTCGGCCTTGTCCTCAAGCGCCTCGGCCTGCCGATCGTGCCGATCATTCTGGGCATGGTTCTCGGCGGCATCATGGAGGTCAAGCTGCGCAGTGCGATGGCCCGGGTCAAAACGCCGCTGGACTTTATCGACCGGCCCATCGCCGCAATCATTTTCGGCCTCATCGTGCTCGTCATCATCCTCCACATCCGCACGCTGGTGGTCGAACGCCGCAAAAAATCGGAGACCTCCCATGCTGAATCAAGTTAACATCGACGCGCTTCGCGGGGCTGGAGTCACCCCGCTGGGGCACTTCGTCGATGGCGCCCACCGACCCGCGGAAAGCGGCGAGACGCTGGACGTGATATCGCCCATCGACGGCCGGACCTTCACCACGATCGCCCGGGGAACGGCCGGCGATGTGGATCATGCCGTTGCCCGCGCCCGAGCCGCTTTCGAAGACGGCCGCTGGTCGAACCGGCCGCCCGCGGAACGCAAGAAGATCCTGCTGAAACTGGCCGAACTGATCGAGGCGGAGGCGCTGGCCCTTGCCGTCCTCGGTGTGCGCGACAACGGCACAGAGATCGGCATGGCCTTCAAGGCCGAGGCCGGATCGGCGGCCGCAACGTTCCGCTACTACGCGGAAGCCATCGACAAGGTCTACGACGAAATTGCTCCGACGGCGAAGAACGTCCTGGCGCTGATCCACCGTGAACCGGTCGGTGTCGTCGGCGCCATCGTCCCCTGGAACTTTCCCCTGATGATCGGAGCCTGGAAGCTGGCGCCCGCTCTGGCGGCGGGCAACAGCGTCGTGCTCAAACCGGCCGAATCCGCCTCTCTTTCGCTCCTGCGCATTGCCCAGCTGGCATCCGAAGCGGGTTTGCCCGACGGAGTCCTGAACGTCGTCACCGGCACCGGCCCGGTCGTCGGCGAAGCTCTGGGCCTGTCGATGGATGTCGACGTCCTGGTGTTCACCGGGTCGGGCGCCACCGGCCGCAGGCTGCTGGACTATTCCGCCCGTTCCAATCTCAAGCGGGTCTATCTGGAACTCGGCGGCAAGTCGCCGAACATCGTCTTCGCTGACGCGCCGGATCTCGATCAGGCCGCGAAGGTCGCTGCCTGGGCCATTTTCAGAAACTCGGGCCAGGTCTGCGTTGCCGGCTCGAGACTGCTGGTCGAAGCCTCGATCCACGATGACTTCGTCGAGGCGGTCGCGGACCACGCCAGGAACCTGGCCGTCGGCGACCCGCTGGATCTCGGCACGGATGTCGGTGCGGTCCACAGCGCCGACCAGCTCGAAAAGGATCTGAGCTTCGTCGGACAGGCGGAGACGGAAGGAGCGACCCGCATTTGCGGCGGCAACAGGACGCTTCGGGAAACCGGCGGTTTCTACATGGAACCGACCGTCATGGCCGGCGTTGCACCGGACCACAGGCTGGCGCGGGAAGAGGTCTTCGGACCGGTCCTCGCCGTCACGCCATTCGATGACGAGGAGGATGCGCTCCGCATCGCCAACGGCACCGACTTCGGGCTGGCATCAGGCGTCTGGACCGCAAATCTCTCCAGAGCACATCGCATGGTGCGAGGCATCCGCGCCGGCCTGGTTCACGTCAACACCTATGGCGGCGCCGATGTCACGGTTCCGCTGGGTGGCGTCGGACAATCCGGCAACGGCCACGACAAATCCCTGCACGCCTTCGACAAATATTGCGATCTGAAGACGGCTTGGATCCAGTTGTGAGCCTGAACGCCGCCATGTCCGAACAGACGCAGGCGCTCTTGAGCCGCAGGGCCGCCCTCCTCGGCCCCAATGTCTCGACCTTCTACGACGAACCCGTTCACCTGGTGCGTGGCGAGGGTGTGCATGTCTGGGACGCCGACGGTCGCAGATATCTCGACTGCTACAACAACGTCCCGCATGTCGGCCATTGCAATCCGCAAGTGGTTGAAGCGATCTGCCGCCAGGCATCGACCCTGAACACGCACACGCGCTATCTACACGAAACGATCCTCGACTATCTGGAAAGACTGACATCAACCTTCGAGGAAGGCCTCGACACCGCCATCCTCACCTGCACCGGTTCGGAAGCCAACGACATTGCCTTGCGCATGGCGCGCGCCGTCACCGGGCGAACCGGTATCATCGCCACCGACCACACCTATCACGGCAACACGATGGCGGTGTCGCAACTGTCGAAAACCAATCCGCCGCCGGACGGGCCCTGGCCCAACGTCGCTTTCGTTCCGGCGCCGGACAGCTATCGCCCGCTCGGCGGTCGCGGCGGCGCTCCACACGCCGAGGCGTTTGCCAACGCAGTCGACGAGGCCGCAGCCGAACTGGAACGGGCCGGTCACGGACTGTCGGCCATCATCCTCTGTCCCTATTTCGCCAATGAAGGATTTCCGTCGCTCGAGACAGGCTGGCTAAGGCCGACGCAGGACGTCGTCCGCAAGCGCGGCGGCCTTTTCATCGCCGACGAAGTGCAGCCAGGCTTTGGACGCACCGGCACCCATATGTGGGGTCACCAGCGCGCTGGTGTGGCGCCCGATATCGTGACCCTCGGCAAACCCATGGCAAATGGCCATCCGGTCGGCGGTGTCGTCACGCGCACGGAAATCATGGCGGCGTTCCGCAAAAACTTCCGCTATTTCAACACCTTTGGCGGCAACCCGGTGTCTTGCGCGGCTGCACTTGCGACACTGGAAGTGCTCGAAGACGAAAAGCTGCAGGACAACGCCGCCCAAGTCGGCGCCTATGCGCGCGGTGGGTTGGAACGGCTGGCGGAAAAACACGAATGCATCGGTGACGTGCGGGGCTCCGGTCTGTTTTTCGGCGCGGAGATGGTCCTCGACCGCGACAGTCGCGACCCCGCCACGGCCTTCACCAAACGTGTCGCCAATGAAATGCGGCGACGCGGCGTGCTGATCAACTTCCTGGGGATCCACTACAACACCCTGAAGATCCGACCGCCGATGCCGTTTTCCCGAGAGAATGCGGACCAACTGCTGGACGTGCTCGACGCAGTGCTCTCGGATACCGAGTTGCGCCCATGACGGACGAAGTCGTCACACAGGCCCTGCGTCTCTGGGACTGTTCCGCGGCAACCGCCGAACTCGTCGCTCAACGCGAAAACAAGGTGTTTCGCGTCGGCAATCCCGATGGGTCGCGGATGGCCCTTCGCCTGCATCGCCGCGGCTATCGCAGCGACGACGAACTCCGCTCGGAACTGCAGTGGATCACCGCCCTCGCCGAACGCGGTTTCGCAAACCCGGTGCCGAAGAAATCCAACCGCGGAAAGCTCCTGGAAACGGTGGCGGGGATCCAGGTCGACATGATTTCCTGGCTCGATGGAACCCCGCTCGGCACAACCGGAGGCGCACTCGAGCTCGACGACCGCAGCGGCGCTTTCCGCCGCATCGGCAGCGCAATGGCCCGCATGCACACGCTGTCGGATGATTGGTACGCGCCAGTGGAATTCACCCGCTGTCATTGGGATGCTGACGGCCTGTTGGGCGATGACCCCGTCTGGGGCCGTTTCTGGGAAAACCCTGCCCTTTCCGACGAACAGGCTCGGTTGCTCCGACAGGCGCGTGACACGGCCCGTCGCCGGCTGGATGGTCTCGCCTCCGGTCTCGACTACGGTCTCATCCATGCCGATCTGGTCCGCGAGAATGTGCTCCTGAACAACGGCAACCCCCAGTTCATCGATTTCGACGACAGCGGGTTCGGTTTCCGGCTTTTCGACGTTGCAACGGCGCTGTTCAAGAACAGGATCGAAGCCGATTATCCGCGGTTGGAAGAAGCGCTCATCGACGGATACCGCACTGTCCGGCCGCTCGAAATCGAGCACCTACCGCTGTTCATGGCACTGCGCGCTTTCACCTATCTCGGCTGGATCATTCCGAGATTGGACGAACCGGGAGGTCAAACCCGCTGCCGGAACTTCGTCGATGACGCGGTGCACTGGGCCACCGCACTCACCGACCACCATCAAGCCGTTCCGCGTGGAACACCGGCCATCAAGGACGCGTCATGACAGCATTGCCGCAAAGCGCACCCGTTATCATCGTCGGCGGCGGCATTTGCGGTGCCTCGACCCTCTATCACCTGGCCAAACGCGGCATCCCGGCACTGCTCGTCGAGCGCAAGAAACTGGCGTCGGGAACGACCTGGCACGCGGCCGGGATCGTCGGGCAGTTGCGCGACAGCACGGCGCAGACCGAGCTGGGCAAATACACCGCCCGGCTGTTCCGCGACCTCGAGGAAGAAACCGGCCAGGCGACGGGATACAAACAGAACGGCACCATCAACCCTGCCCTCAGCGACGTTCGAATGGAGCAATTGCTGCGCTCGCATGACCACGCCGAGCGAATGGGCATCGAAACCAGCATTCTTTCACCCTGCGAACTGCAGGAAATCTGGCCGTGGATCGACGTCGCCGACATCAAGGGTGCCTTCCTCGTTCCCTCCAACGGCCAGGTCAATCCGCTCGATGTCACGACGGCCTTCGTCAAAGGCGCGAAGGCCAACGGAGCCCTGGTCGCGGAAGATACGAAAGTTCTCGAGATCATTGTCCGGGATGGCCGGGTTCACGGTGTGGAGACGGATCGCGGTACGGTGCTCGCTGACAAGGTCCTGCTGGCAGGCGGCATGTGGAGCCATCACCTGGCGAAGTCGATCGGTGCGACGGTGCCTTTGCATGCGGTCGAGCATTTCTACATCGTCACCGAGCCGTTCGACGGCCTGAGCCGGTCGCAACCGATCCTCAACATCATCGAGGAGCGTCTGTATTTCAAGGAAGACGCCGGCAAACTGCTGATCGGCGGTTTCGAGGCGAAGGGCAAAGCCTGGGCTACGGAGGGGATTCCGGAGACCTTCGAATTCGACGAATTGCCGTTCGACATGGAGCATGTCGAACCCGAGCTGGAGCGTATGTTTCAGCGCATGCCGGTGCTGGCCGAAACCGGTATCCAGACCTTCTTCAATGGACCCGAGAGCTTCACGCCGGACGGCCGGCCTTATCTCGGCCCGTCGCCGGATGTCGCCGGGCTTTTCGTCGCCGCCGGCATGAATTCAAACGGCATACTCAACTCCGGCGGCGTGGGCCTGACGCTGGCGGAGTGGATCGCCGACGGGGCGCCGTCGCGCTCCATGAGTTCGCTGGCTGCCGTTCGCGCACATCCCTTCCAGCAAAACACCGCCTACAACATCGAGCGGGCCGCGGAATCGATCGGCTTCCACTACGGTCTCGCCTGGCCCGGCAGACAGGTTTCCTCGGCGCGCGGCATCCGGCGGACGCCCCTGCACGACCGGCTGGAGCGCCGGTGCGCCAAATTCGCCGAACGCATCGGCTGGGAAGTCCCGATGTATTTCGATCCCGACCGCGACGCATGGCCGACACGCCCGTCGCTGGGATGGCAGGACTGGTCCGAACTGGTCGAGGCGGAGTGCATTGCCGCCCGCGACGACGCGGCTCTGCTCGACCAGTCGATGTACGGTAAGATCGTCGTGCAGGGCCGGGACGCAGTGCTCGCGCTCAATCGGGTCTGCGGTGCGCAAATGGACGTCCCGGTCGGAACTTCGGTCTATACCCAGTTTCTCAACCGGCGCGGCGGCATCGAAGCCGATGTCACAGTGACCCGCCTTGCCCAGGAACGGTTCATCGTCATCACCGGCCACCCCAGCCAGATCCGGGATCAGGTTTGGCTGCGGGATCACGCCGACGCCGGGTGGCGTTTCGAGATTTTTGACGCCACCTCTTCCTATTCGCTTTTGTCTTTGCATGGTCCGCGTTCGCGCGAGCGACTGGCTACAATGTCCAGGGACGACCTCTCCAACGCCGCATTCAGCTTCGGCGCGGCGCGGGAAATCGATCTCGCCCACGCACGCGTGTGGGTCATACGCCGCTCCTTCCTCGGCGAGCTTGGCTACGAACTGCTGATCCCGTCGGAGTTCGCCCATCATGTTTACGAAGCGCTCCTGTCGGGCGGCGACATCCGGCATATCGGCATGTTCGCGATGAACCATTGCCGCATGGAAAAGGGATTTCGCCATCTTGGTCACGATATCGGCGAGGACGACACGCCGTTCGAGACCGGCCTCGGCTTTGCGGTCGACCTGTCGAAGCCCGGCGGCTTTCTTGGTGCCGACGCGCTCCGGCAACAGAAGGAGCAAGGCCTGCCCACCCCTCATCGTACCGTCACCATAGCGGTGGACGGTGGCGATCCTGTCTCGGGCCCCTTCCTCACACACAATGAAACCATCTGGCATGGCGGAAAACTGGTTGGCCACGTCACCTCCGGTGCCTGGGGGTATCGGACCGGCAAGTCACTTGGGCTGGCTTCACTGACCCATCCGGACGGCGTTTCCGCCGGCTGGCTGAACGAAGGCGGGTTCAGCGTTCGCATCGCGGGACGCGACCATCCCGCAACCGTGCAACTCAAACCATTTTATGATCCAACCGGAGAACGCATGCGGGCTTAGCCACGGGAGGCAGACATGACGGCAGACAAGACCATTCTCATCATCGGAACCTACGACACCAAGTCCGACGAACTGCAATATCTCAAGGACCGCATCGAAGATCAGGGCGGCCGCACGCTGACCATGGATGTCAGCGTCATCGGCGATCCGCCACAGCCGGTCAACATTTCCAAGCACGCGGTGGCCGAGGCCGCCGGTTCGTCGATCCAGGCCGCCATCGATTCTGGCGACGAAAACACGGCGATGCAGATCATGACGCGGGGCGCCTCCTCCCTCACCCGGCAATTGAGCGACGATGGCAAGATGGACGGCATGATCGCCCTCGGCGGAACCATGGGGACCGATCTCGCCCTGGACTGCGCTTTGGCATTGCCGGTGGGCGTGCCGAAATACATCGTTTCGACCGTTTCCTTTTCGCCGCTCATTCCACCCGGTCGCTTGTCTTCCGATATCCAGATGATCCTGTGGGCCGGCGGCCTGTACGGCCTGAACGCCATCTGCAAGTCCTCCCTCAGCCAGGCGGCGGGAGCCGTGCTGGGCGCGGCGCGCGCCGTCGAGGCGGCGAGACCCGACCGTCCGGTCATCGGGATGACCAGCCTCGGTAGTTCCTGCCTGTCCTATATGAAGATCCTGAAGCCGGAACTGGAAACCCGCGGCTTCGAGGTGGCCATTTTCCACGCCACCGGCATGGGCGGCATGGCGTTCGAGAAAATTGCCGCCGACGGCGGCTTCGCCGCTGTGATGGACTTTGCGTTGCCGGAACTGGGAAACCTCCTGGCCGGCTCGGTGGTCAATTCCGGCGAAGACCGCCTGCTCAGCGCCGGACGCCGCGGCATCCCGCAGATCGTTGCGCCGGGCTGTATCGACCTGATCGACTTCGCCGGCTGGCAGGAAATCCCGGAGCGCTTCAGCGACCGGCCCTTCCACGCCCATAACCGCCTGATCAAATCCGCCGCACTCAATGCGCAGGAACGCCGGGAAACGGCGCGGGAGATCGGCAAGCGCCTGTCGCAGGCCAAGGGACCGGCGCATTTCATCCTGCCTAACCAGGGCATCGAGGAGTGGGACAAGGAAGGTGAGCCGGCGCACGATCCGCAGGGGCTGGCAGCCTTCGTCGACGAAATTCGCACTGCGCTTCAACCGCCCGTCGCGTTCTCGGACATCGACGCCCACATCAACGACCGGGCTTTCGCCGACACCGCACTCGGTGTACTCGACGCCTGGGTGGCCGACGGCACGGTCACGGTCCGGTAGCGTCCGTAGTCCACAGTACTCGTTACAATTCGGCAGCAATCTGGACGCATATTCGCGCGCGGACTACACTGAGCGTTTCCGCTGCGCGTGGCGACCTGTCGGCAGCGGTACTCACTGACAATAACCACAAACGATGAGGAGCTGGATCATGATCCGTAATTCGAACATTCTGTTAGACCGCCGCCGCTTTCTCGCCGGCACTGCCGCTGTCGGGTCCATGGCGCTCCTCCACCCGTTTTCCGCCTTCGCCAAGGGTAACCAGGCGCATCTGCGGCTGATGGAAACCACCGACCTGCACGTCCACGTCTTCCCTTACGATTATTACGGCGATCGGCCGTCGGACACGGTCGGTCTGGCGCGCACCGCATCGATCATCCGCGACATCCGCGACGAGGCGACCAACTCCATGCTGGTCGACAATGGCGACTTCCTACAGGGCAACCCCATGGGCGACTACATCGCCTATGAGCGCGGCATGAAGGAAGGCGACATGCATCCGATCATCCAGGCGATGAACACCCTGGATTTCGATGCCTCGACACTCGGCAACCACGAATTCAACTACGGTCTCGACTTCCTGTTCAAGGCACTCGCCGGCGCCAAGTTCCCGGTCGTCTCGGCCAACGTCACCAAGGGCATGCTGGCCTCCAATGCGCGTGACGACGAGCTGTTCCTCAAGCCTTATGTGATCCTCGACAAGACGATCAAAGACGGCGACGGGAACGACCATCCGATCCGCGTCGGCCTGATCGGCTTCGTACCGCCGCAAATCATGAACTGGGACCAGCGCCACCTGGTCGGCAAGGCCAACGCCCGTGACATCGTCCAGTCGGCCGAAGCCTGGGTTCCGGAAATGAAGGAAGCCGGTGCCGACATCATTATCGCTCTATCGCACTCCGGCATCGATCCGAACGACCGCAGCGACGGCATGGAAAACGCTTCGCTGCACCTGGCCGCGGTCGACGGTATCGACGCTCTGATGACCGGCCACCATCACCTGGTCTTCCCGGGACCGAAATATGCCGACATGCCCGGCATCGACGCTGAGAAGGGCACGCTGTTCGGCAAGCCGGCGGCCATGGGCGGATTCTGGGGCTCGCATCTCGGTATCATCGACCTGATGCTCGAACGCGACGGCAACAGCTGGAAAGTGACCGGCTTCGAGACCTCTGCACCGTCGATCTACAAGCGCGACGGCCGCAAGCGGGTTCCGCTGGTCGAGAGCCAGCAGAGCGTGCTCGATTCGGTTGCCAAGGAACACGACGAGACGCTGGCCTATGTGCGCCGCGCGGTCGGCAAGACTTCTGCTCCCCTGCACTCCTACTTCTCGCTGGTCGCCGACGACCCGTCCGTGCAGATCGTCAGCCAGGCGCAGATCTGGTACATCGATCAGATGATGAACGGCACCGAGTGGGAAGGCCTTCCGATCCTGTCGGCGGCGGCCCCGTTCAAGGCCGGCGGCCGCGGTGGTCCGGAATACTACACCGACGTCGCGCCCGGCGACGTGGCCATCAAGAACGTCTCCGACCTCTATCTGTATCCGAACACCGTACGCGCGGTGGCGATCACCGGCGCCCAGGTCAAGGACTGGCTGGAGCGTTCCGCCGGCATCTTCAACCAGCTCGAGGCCGGCAAGGCGGATCAGCCGCTGATCAACAACGAGTTCCCGTCCTACAATTTCGACATCATCGACGGCGTGACTTACCAGATCGATCTGACCCAGCCGTCGAAATACGATCCGAAGGGCAATCTGCTGGATGCCAACGCCAACCGGATCGTCGACTTGAAGTACAACGGTGAACCGATTGATCCGAATCAGAAATTCATCGTCGCCACCAACAACTACCGCGCCGGCGGCGGCGGCAATTTCCCGGGCATCAACGATGAGGTGGTAATCTTCGTCGCGCCCGACACCAACCGCGACGTAATCGTCCGCTACATCGTCGACAAGGGCACCATCAACCCGTCGGCGGATGCCAACTGGACCTTCAAACCGGTCGACGGCGCCACGGCGATCTTCGAAACCGGGCCGAAGGCCAAGGACTTCATGAAGGACGTAAAAGGCGTGCAGATCGAGTCGGCAGGCGAAGGCGCCGAGGGCTTCGCGAAGTACCGCATCACCATGTAACGGATCTTGAATCCGCTTGCGACAGAGGGGCGCGCGGACAACCGCGCGCCCCTTGTTCATGGATGATCGCCGCGCCGCCTACAGCGCTTTACGGTAGACGACGAACTCGGTGTTCGTTGCGATCTTGTCGTACAGTTGCATGGCGGTCTGGTTTGAAATGTGGGTGTGCCAATAGACGTCACGGCAGCCCGCGTCGCGCGCCCGGCCGCAAAACGCCTCCACCAGCGTCCGCCCCACTCCGTTACCGCGAAATTCGGGATCGGCGTAGAGGTCCTGCAGATAACAGGTGGGCTCGATCCTGATCGTATTGCGGTGAAACAGATAGTGAGCCAGTCCGACCAGCCGGCCGGCGCAGACCGCTACCAGACCGTGGACTGGTTCCGCCTCGTCGAAAAAACGATCCCAAGTCGATCGGGTAACCGCTTCGGCAAGAGCGGTGTCCCCGCTCCTGCCGTAAAATGCGTTGTAGCCGTCCCACAGAGGCAGCCAGTCCTTGAAGTCAGTCCGCTCGACGGGGCGCACGCGCAGTTGGTCGGTCATTCTGGCCGACCGTTCGTCCACGTGACATCCTGGCCGAACAGCGGAACCGTCGAGATCGACATTTTGGCGGAACCGTCCTGCACCTGCCGGGAGTGGGCCAGATAGATCAGCGTATCGTTGGTCTTGTCGTAGACTCGCTTGATAACCAGTTTCTTCCAGACGATCGACCGGCGCTGCTTGAAGATCTCCTCGCCGCCCTCGTCGAGATCGATCTCGCCGACCACAACCGGTCCGGTCTGCCGGCAGGCGATCGACGAGTTGGACGGGTCTTCGAACCAATTGCCCTTCTGCAGCCGGTCGACGAGTCCGCGCTCGAAGTAAGCGACATGACAGGTGACGCCCTCGACTTCGGGATCGTGAACCGCCTCGATGATGATGTCGTTGCCGAGCCAGTCGACTCCCACCTCGCCGACCTGCTCGGCGCGGGCGCCCGACAATGTCAGCGCGGTCATTGCGATGATCGTTGTCAGGGCTGCCGCCAATCTGTTCATGTCTGTCTCCTTGATCTGGACTGGCCTTCATATAGGGATGTGCCGGGCCGTTTTCAGAGCCGGCTCGCGAGACCATCGACAAAGCGTTTACCGTAAGCAGAATTGAACGGGCATGGCGTAAAGACGACTGGACCGACGCGCGAATTGCTCACTATGCTGCCGGTTCGGAGATCGTTCCCGAACAAAGCCTTCCATCGGCAAAGGAGCCCCCATGCCCTTCAAGTATTTCGCCAGAACAACCGGCGTCGCCCTGACCGCCGTTGCCCTGATCCTCGGACCGGCCGCCTCCGTCAACGCGCAGCAGGCCGCGGACGCGGTCGTACCCGAAATCGCCAGCGGCATTTCCGATCGTGCTGCGGTGACGACCGAAAAATTCATGGTCGCCGCCGCCAACCCACTTGCGGTCAAGGCCGGCCACGACGTGCTGGCGGCCGGCGGCAACGCCATCGACGCCATGGTGGCGGTCCAGCTGGTGCTCGGCCTGGTCGAACCGCAATCTTCGGGCATCGGCGGCGGCGCCTTCCTGGTCTACTGGGATGCGGCCGGAGAGCGCCTGACCACCTATGACGGCCGCGAGACCGCGCCGATGGCGGCGACGCCGCTGTTGTTCCTCAAGGACGACGGCGAGCCGATGAAGTTCTTCGATGCCGTGGTCGGCGGCCGTTCGGTCGGCACCCCCGGCACGCTGAAGCTGCTTTACGAAACCCACAGATTGCACGGCAAGCTGCCCTGGTCGGGGCTGGTCCAGCCGGCGATTACCCTCGCCGATCTCGGTTTCGATGTCTCGCCACGGTTCAGTCAGATGACGGCTGCCGATGCCGAGCGGCTGAGCGTGCATCCGGAGACCAAGAAGTACTTTCTGAAGGAGGACGGCGCGCCGCATCCCGTCGGGCATCTGCTGAAGAACCCGGCCTATGCCGAAACCCTGCGTAAGATCGCCGATGGCGGCGCCGACGCCTTTTACAAGGGACCGGTGGCCATGGGCATCGTCGAGACCGTGATCAACAACGACAACCCGGGCGTCCTGCAACCGGCCGACCTGGCGAACTATCAGATCAAGGAGCGTCCCCCTGTCTGCATCGAATATCGCGACTATGACGTCTGCGGCATGGGACCGCCCTCCTCCGGCGCACTCACGGTCGGCCAGATTCTCGGTCTCCTGGAACCCTCCGACCTCGCCGCTCTGGGACCGGAAAGCCCCGAAAGCTGGCGTTTGATCGGCGACGCCTCGCGCCTCGCCTTCGCCGACCGCGGCCGCTACATGGCCGACAGCGACTTCGTGCCCATGCCCACCAAGGGCCTTCTCGACCGTGCCTATCTCGACGAGCGGGCCAAACTGCTCGAATCCGGCAAGGCGCTCACCAAGGAACAGGTCGCGCCCGGCGAACCGCCATGGGATCACGCCATGATGCTGGCCGATGACGAAAGCATCGAACTGCCGTCGACCAGCCATTTCTCCATCGTCGATTCCTTCGGCAATGTGGTGTCGATGACCACGACGATCGAGAACGGCTTCGGCTCGCGGCTGATGACGCAAGGGTTTCTACTCAACAATGAGCTGACCGATTTCTCCTTCCGCACCCATCGCGGCGGCGTGCCGATTGCCAACCGGGTCGAGCCGGGCAAGCGGCCGCGTTCCTCCATGTCGCCGACCATCATCATGAAGGACGGCAAGCCGGTCGCGGCCATCGGCTCGCCCGGCGGCAGCCGCATTATCGGCTATGTGGCAAAGACCATCATCGCCAAGATCGATTGGGGCCTCGATATCCAGTCCGCCGTCAACCTCCCGCATCTGGTCAACCGCTTCGGCACCTACGACGTCGAGAAAGGATCCGGGGCGGAGGCGCTGCAGGAACCGCTGGAGCAGATGGGCTTCAAGGTCAACGCCCGCAGCCTCACCTCCGGCCTCCACGGCATCGTCATCGAGGACGGCAAGCTGACCGGAGCCGCGGACCCGCGGCGCGAAGGCGCGGTCCAGGGGCAATAGTCGTAACGTCGTACCGGATGGACCTGGCTGAGCAAGGCCCTATATTGAACCCATGGACAGGATCGCAACACCACTCAGCCGCTATGTCGCCATCGGCCTGGTGACTATGGCGGCGGCCGTCGTGACCGGCCTCGCCTTTGCCGGCTGGCTTCATCACGGTGCGGACATCTTTCTGTCGCACACCATGTCGGGTCTGGCCTGGTGCCTTTGACCGGCCTCGGAACAGCGCCCGATGTGGCAAATTGGCCCGGTGACTACGCCATGCACCGGGTCTAGACTTTTCAACGACCTTCAATTGCACGCGCCGGCGGGCGGTACCTGCCGGTCAAAGAGGCTTCGATGACCGCGTTTCGAACCGTACTGATTGTTCTGATTATCATTTTGGCCGGCGGCCTGACGACGATGGCCTTCTTCTACTCCCGGGGCGGCACGAGTGGGCCGGACGAACCCTACGGCGTCGCCTTCAATCTGATTGACCACAACGGCAAGGCCATCACCGAAAAGGCCTTCCAGGAAAAGCCGACGGCACTGTTTTTCGGCTTCACCCATTGCCCGGAAGTCTGCCCGACCACGCTGTTCGAAATGAATGCGTGGCTCAACAATGTCGACCCGGACGGAACACGGTTGCGCGCTTTCATGGTGACCGTCGATCCGGAGCGCGACACGCAGGAAATCCTCGGCCAGTACGTGGCCAACGTTTCCGACCGCATCGTCGGAATTTCCGGCGATCCCGAAAAAGTCCGAGCGATGGCCAAGGGCTTCAACGTCTATTTCAAGAAAGTGCCGACGGCCGGATCCGACGGCGACTATGTGATGGACCACACGGCGTCCGTCTTCCTGCTCGACGAGGACGGCAAATTCCGCGGCACCATTTCCTATGGCGAGGACGGTGACGTCGCCATGAAAAAGCTGAGGAATCTGCTTTAGCGGCGGCCTGCTGCCTTTGCCGGAACCGCATTAGTTCCTAATATGCCGGCGAATTCCGGCCGGAGCAGGAAAATTGCAGCAGATCCGCCTCTACGTCACTGCCGGCGAGGACGACATCAAGACCGTCTTCGCCCTGCTGAGCGACCGCTTCGACGAGGACGGCTACCCCATTTCGACAGCCGAGATCGACGAAAACCGGGACATCTGGGAAGCATCCCTCTACGCACCGTTGGCGGAAAAAGCCGCTGCCTGGCAGGCCATGTCCGATTGCCTTGCGCCGGTTTTTCCGGATCTGGGCGTGCGCATCGAGGACCTGCCGGAAATCGACTGGGTGAGCCATGCCCTGGACGAATTGCAGCCGGTCCGCGCCGGCCGTTTTCTGATCCATGGTTCGCACGACAGAAACCGCGTACGCCCTGGCGATCTGGCCATCGAGATCGACGCCGGCCAGGCGTTCGGCACGGGGCATCACGGCACCACCGCCGGATGCCTTGAGATGATCGAAACGGTGCTGAAACGGCGTTCCGTCGGCACCGCGCTGGATCTCGGTACCGGCAGCGGTGTCCTTGCCATCGCCGTCGCCAGGCTGGCCCCCGTGCCCGTCCTGGCGACGGACATCGATCCGGTCGCCGTCACGGTGGCACGCGAGAACGTGCGCAAGAACGGCTGTGCGTCCCGCATCGCTCTGCGGACCGCCACCGGCTTTCATGCGCCGGTCTTCGCCCGTGAGGGCCCGTTCGACCTGATTGTCGCCAACATCCTCGCCCGGCCGCTGATGGGCCTGGCGCCGTCCGTGGCGCGGCATCTGGCCACCGGCGGCGAGGTGATCCTGTCGGGTATCCTCGCCGAGCAGCGTCGCCGGATCCTCGCGGCCTACGCGGCGCAGGGTCTCTTTCACCGCCGAACGCTGTGGCGGAACGGCTGGGTGACGCTGCTTCTGTGCCGCTAACGACCTGCGCCCGACGACAAAGTCGATCCGGCTGTTGTTCTCAACCGGATCGCAGACAGCAAAAAGGCGGCGCCGATGCACCGCCTTGGAGCTTTACCCCGCATCCGCGGAGCGCTGGTTCTGCGAAGTTCGTCAGAACGGCAGCGTCGTCGTTCCTGCCTTCTTCAGCTCTTCGCGGCTGTGGCCAAGGGACTTCAACGTCTCGTCGTCCAGCGACAGCAGAACGCTGCCCACGTAACGACGAGCCTGCTTTTCACGAGCGGCCGTGATGCGGTCGAACGCGTTACGGAAAAAGGACTTGGACATTGCTTCCTTCCTTCTGAGAAAATTTGTTTTTCCGATGGCTGATGGCTGTTTATATACTCCCGCCCTGCCGCCCCTGTTAGGGGGGATTCTGCATGGGAGACCTGCATTTGCTGCATATGCGAATACCGGATGCCGCACCCGCGAAATCAACCCGTCACGTCAGGTGACCATCTCAGAGGACAGGCATGTTTCAGAGTTTTGAAGTCACGGCTTCGGCCGCCCATGGCAAGGAACGCGTCGCCGCCCTTCGCGAACGGTTCGACCCGCTGAAGATCGACGCGTTTCTGGTTCCGCGGGCCGATCGCTACCAGGGCGAATACGTGCCGGCAAGCGAAGCGCGCCTCGCCTGGCTGACCGGCTTCACCGGATCGGCGGGGATCGCGTTGGTTCTGCGTCCGTCGGCCCATGTGTTCGTCGACGGACGCTACACGACGCAGGTGCGCCAGCAGGTCGACCTCGACGTCTTCACGCCCCAGGACCTGATCAAGGAGCCGCCATCTGCCTGGCTCCGCAGCAACGGCGGCAAGGGCCTGCGTATCGGCGTCGATCCCTGGCTTCACACCGTCGCCGACATGCGCCGTCTGGAGGAGACGGCGGAACAGATCGGCGGTTCGATCGTCCGGCTGCCCGACAATCCTCTCGATGCCCTTTGGACCGATCGTCCATCCGAGCCCGTCGGTCCGGTGTCCGTCCAGCCGGAGCGCAACGCCGGTCGGACGGCGCCCGAAAAGTTGAGCGAGATCGACAAGGCTCTGAAGAAGAACGGCGCCGATGCATGCGTGCTGACGGACCCCTCCTCCATCGCCTGGGTCTTCAATATCCGCGGCAGCGACGTCCCGCACACTCCGCATCCCCTGTCCATGGCGATCCTGTCGCGCAGCGGACGCCCCCGCCTGTTCATCGATGCGCAGAAGCTCGGCGATGACGCGACGGTCCACCTGGAGCCCCTGGCAGATATCCACGCGCCGGACGAACTGGAAGAAACCATCATCGCCCTGGCAAAGGACAAGCTCGGCATTATGGTCGACCCCGGCCTGACGGCGGCACGCATCGGCGACCTGATTGTCGAAAACGGTGGCCGGCTGATCGAAAAACCGGACCCGGCGCGTCTGCCAAGGGCCGAAAAGAACAGCGCCGAACTGGACGGAAGCCGCGCCGCCCACCGCCGCGACGGCGCCGCCATGGTGTCGTTTCTGGCCTGGCTCGACGAACAGCAGCCCGGCACGATCGATGAAATCGCCGCGGTCAAGGCGCTGGAACAGGCTCGCCGTTCGACCGGCGAAGGTCAGCAGATGCCGCTTCGGGATATTTCCTTCGAGACCATATCAGGCGCCGGCGCCCACGGTGCGATCATTCACTATCGGGTCACGAACGAGACCAGCCGCCCGCTGCAGGCCGGCGAACTCTACCTGGTCGATTCCGGCGGCCAGTACCAGGACGGCACCACCGACATCACCCGCACCGTGCCGATCGGATCGGTCGGCCAGGAGGAGAAGCGCTTTTTTACCCTGGTTCTGCGCGGCATGATCGCCCTTACCCTGCAGCGCTTTCCGGAAGGCACCCGCGGCGCCGACATCGACGTCATTGCCCGTGCGGCCCTGTGGAACGCCGGCGCCGATTACGGCCACGGCACGGGCCACGGCGTCGGTTCCTATCTTTCAGTGCACGAGGGGCCGCAAAGCATCTCGCGCCGCGGGGTCCAAGAGCTGAAGCCGTGGATGATCCTGTCGAACGAGCCGGGTTACTACCGCGAGGGCGCTTTCGGCATCCGCATCGAAAACCTGGTCATCGTGCGCGAGGCCGAAGCGATCGACGGCGGCGACAAGCCGATGCTCGGATTCGAAACGCTGACGCTCTGCCCCATCGACCGGCGCCTGATCCTTCCGGAGCTGTTGCAGGACCGGGAACTCGACTGGCTCAACGCCTATCACCAACGGGTGCGGACGGAACTCGAGCCGTTGTTGACGAACCAGGCCGAAAAGGAGTGGCTGACGGAAAAAACGGCGCCGATTGGGCGCTGACAAAGGCAGTGCCCAAATTTCGGGGACAGTTTACTTAATTCTGATAAGACACTGATTTTATTATGAATAGAGAGGAATTAAGTAAACTGTCCCCGAAATTGCAGCCTCCGCATTCGTTGCCGGGGATACCCCGACCGTCTGTGAGTTCATCCGCACTTTGCTCAACCCGAAAGCGCCCGCAACGCGATGATCGCTGCCCCTCCGGCAACCAGCGTCACCGCCAGGTTGAAGCGCATGGCGACGGCCGCCGTCACCACCAGCGTGACCGCCTCGGCCCAGCCGTAGGACACCAGCGCCGGGGCGACCAGCGTGGACAGCACGGCTGCCGGAACCGCATCGAGCGCGGCGTTGACCCGCGGCGGAATGTTGTCGAAGCGCGACAGCACCAGATGCCCGCCGACTCGGGTCGCATAGGTGGCGATCGCACCGGCAATAATGATCCAGGTGATGGTCGGAATGTCGCTGAGGAAATCCACTGCTCAAGCCTGTTCGGTAACGGCGTCTGCCGGCTGCGGATCGCTCGTGGGCCCGGCAATCAAGGCGGCGAAAGCGACACCGACGATGGCGCCGAGGCTGACATGCCACGGCGAGCCGATCGTGTAGTAGACCGCAATCGAAGCAGAGCCGCTGGCGAGCACCACCGGCAGCCAGTTGCGGCGCTTGCGAAACCCCATGACCAGTCCAAGAAAATAGATCGGCAGCAGAAAATCGATCCCGAAGGCGTGCGGATCGGGAATCAGCCGCCCGAACATCGCTCCCAATACCGACTCGGCAACCCAGGCCAGGTAGATCGGAATGCCCATGGCCATGAACCAGGCAAAGCTGATGGGCTTGCCCTGTTCGTGGCGTTTTTCCGTCTCCGCATAGGCGGGATCGATGAGGAAAAAGAAGGCGATCGCCTTCTGCAGCGTAGTGTAATGAGCGATCTTCGCCCCGATCGACGCTGAATAGAGGATATGGCGGAAATTGACCGCAAAGATGGACAGGACAATCAGCCACGGAGCCACTTTCGCACCGAACAGGTCGAGACCGACCATCTGACTTGCACCGGCGTAGAGGCTCGCGCTCATCAGAACCGCTTGTGTCACGTCCATGCCGTTTTCGACCGCCAGCGCCCCGAACAAAAGACCGAAGGGCCCGGCCCCGATCAACACGGGAATCGCGTCGCGCAGGCCTTGACGGATATCGGCTGAGGCAGATGACATTGGCGTTGGCGGAATTTCATTTTTGGAACGCCGGCACACTAGGTCAGGCGAACAGACCCGTCACGCCAATTCCGCTGATGCAACGGTCAATTTCCGTGATCAATCGCCGACGCGGACGAACCATTCGTCCTCGTCGATAATCTCGATGCCGAGCTCCTCGGCCTTCTTGCGCTTGGAACCGGCGCCCGGACCGGCGACCACCAGATCCGTCTTTTTCGAAACGGAACCGGCCGTCTTGGCGCCGAGACGTTCGGCCATGGCCTTCGCCTCGTCGCGCGACATGCGCTCCAGCGAACCGGTAAAGACCACCGTCTTGCCGGCAACCGGTGAATCGGTCGCGACGATCTCGGCGTCCTTCGGGTGAACATGGTTCAACAGCTCGTCGACGATCGCCGCATTGTGCGGCTCGCCGAAGAATTCGACGATGGCATGGGCGACGATGGGCCCGATACCGTCAATGTTAACGAGATCGCTCCAGGCCTCGCCTTCCGGATCCTGTGCGGCCTTCATCGCGGCGACGAACGCCGCGGCCGAATGATAGGTTCGGGCGAGAATCTTGGCGTTGCCTTCGCCGACATGGCGAATGCCCAGCGCGAAGATGAATCGGTGCAGGTCGACATTGCGCCGCGCCTCGATCGCCTCGAACAGGTTGGCCGCACTCTGTTCTCCCCAGCCCTCGCGGTTCTTGAGCTTGGTGAGTTCCGACGCCTCGTCGCGGACCCGGAGAGTGAAAATGTCGGCCGGGTTCTTGACCAGATCGGCGTGATAGAAGGCCTCCGCCTGCTTTTCGCCGAAGCCGTCAATGTCGAAAGCGTTGCGCGACACGAAGTGCTTGAGCTTCTCGACCGCCTGCGCCGGGCAGATCAGCGCGCCAGTGCAGCGCCGCACCGAATCGATGCGGCCGGTCTTTTCGTTGACCT
The DNA here is from genome assembly GCA_963921345.3 of Rhizobiaceae bacterium. GTDB lineage: Bacteria > Pseudomonadota > Alphaproteobacteria > Rhizobiales > Rhizobiaceae > Hoeflea_A. The sequence goes on from CAWUFE020000002.1 coordinate 437,290, forward strand.
CGCGCGTCGCCGGACTGCCGCAGGCCGGACAGGTTTCCGGAAACACGAAGGGCTGGGAACCCTCCGGCCGTTTCGACAGGTCGACATCCATGACCTTCGGGATCACGTCGCCTGCCCGGTAGATGGTCACGGTATCGCCGATACGCAGATCCTTGCCGTCGCGGATCGGCTCGCCGTCGCTGCCGATACCGGCGATATAGTCCTCATTGTGCAGCGTCGCATTGGACACCACCACCCCGCCGACCGTCACTGGCTCCAGCCGGGCAACGGGGCTCAACGCGCCGGTGCGGCCGACCTGGATCTCGATGTCTTCCAACACGGTGGTCGCCGTTTCGGCCGGAAATTTGTGGGCGATCGCCCAGCGCGGACTGCCGGAGCGAAAGCCCAGGCGCGCCTGCAGCGCCAGGTCGTCGACCTTGTAAACGACGCCGTCGATATCGTAGGCGAGATCGGCCCGTTGCTGCTCGATCAGCCGGTACTGCGCAAGCATGGCGTCGACCGTATCGCACCGCCGCATCATCGGGTTGATGACGAAACCCCAATCCGAAAAGCGGGAGACGACCCCCATCTGCGTTTCCGCGGGCAGCGCGCTGAAATCGCCCCAGGCATAGGCAAAGAATTTCAGCGGGCGACGGGCGGTAATCGATGTATCGAGCTGCCGCAGCGACCCGGCGGCGGTGTTGCGCGGATTGACATAGGTCTGTTTGCCGGCCGCCTCCTGGCGGGCGTTCAACTCGGCGAAATCGGCCTTGGTCATGTAGACCTCGCCGCGGATTTCCATCACTTCAGGGGCTTCGCCCTTCAGGACCTGCGGAATGTCTCGAATGGTCCTGGCATTCTCGGTGACGTTCTCGCCCACGGCGCCGTCGCCACGGGTCGCCGCCGTCACCAGCCTGCCCTGCTCATAGCGCAGCGACAGCGACAGCCCGTCGATCTTGGGTTCGGCGGTCATGTCCAGCGAGGCGTCGGCATCCATTTTCAGGAAGCGCCGCACACGCTCCGCAAAATCCCGCACATCCTCATCCGAAAACGCATTGTCCAGCGACAGCATGGCGACGCGGTGACTGACCTTCTCGAACTTGTCGAGAACGGCGCCGCCCACCCGGTCGGTCGGCGAGTCGTCGCGCTTGAGCGCCGGGAAGCGTTGTTCGATCGCCAGGTTTCGCTGTTTGAGAGCGTCGTAGTCGGCATCCGAAATCACCGGCCGGTCGTCGGTATGGTAGTGCCGGTTGTGTTCGGCGATTTCCACCGCCAACCGCTCCAGCTCCTCGGCGGCCTGCTGTTCGGTCAACGCCTCGACCGCAATGCTCCCTGAAGACTTCATCCTGACCCCTGATGGATTTGTTCAAACGTCCTGTGCCAGCAACCGGCCTGCGGCAGCGCGTGCTTCGTCGGTGATCGTGGCGCCGGCCAGCATGCGGGCGATCTCCTCGCGGCGCGAATCGTCATCCATGGTGCGCACTCGCGTGGTTAGCGCATCCTTGCTCTTGGCGCCCTTGGCGATCAGCATGTGGGTGCCGGCGCGCGCCGCCACTTGCGGCGCATGGGTGACCGACAGCACCTGAACCGTGTCGCTCAAGCGCTTCAGCCGCTTGCCGATGGCGTCGGCCACGGCGCCGCCCACACCGGTATCGATCTCGTCGAAAACCAGGGTCGGCGCCGAGCCGCGATCAGCCAGCGCCACCTTCAGCGCCAACAGGAAGCGCGACAGTTCGCCGCCCGACGCCACTTTGAGGATCGGCCCCGCGCGCGTTCCCGGATTGGTCTGAACGTGGAAGGCCACCTGATCGAACCCGTCGGCGCTGCGCAATTCTTCGTCGCTCGAAATCTCCACCGTAAAGCGCGCCCGGTCGAGCTTCAGCGACGGCAATTCGGCCATGACGGCGGCGGAAAGCGCCTCGCCCGTCGCATGCCGGCGCTCGGACAGGCCGCGCGCGGCATGACGGTAGCGATCCAGCGCCTCGTCGGCCGCAGCCTGAAGGGCGGAGAGCCGCTCCTCGCCGGCGTCGAGTTCGGCAAGTGCCGTCACCATCCTGACGGCAAGCGCCGGCAGTTCCGAGACCGGCACGGTATATTTGCGAGAGGCTGCCCGCAGCGCAAACAGGCGCTCTTCGCAGTCCTCCAGTTCCTGCGGATCGAAATCGGCTTCGACAATCGCCGCTTCCACCGCCATCTGGGCATCGGAAAGCCGATCGAGGGCACCGCCCATCGCCTCGATGACGGCGTCGAGCAAGCCAGGCGCTTCCGCCGACTTGCGTTCGAGTTTGCGCAGCAGCGAATTGAGCAACGGCATCGGCGAGGCCTGGCCGGAGAGAATATCGTGCGCCTCGTTGATATCGGAGGCGATCTTTTCCGCCTTCATCATCATTGCCCGCCGCTCGGCCAGTTCGTCCTCTTCGCCATCGACCGGGGCCAGCGCCTCGAGTTCATCGACGGAAGCATGAAGGTAGTCGGCCTCGCGCGCCGCCTCTTCGACCCTTTCGCGATGTTCGCGACAGGCGCGTTCCGCCGCCCGCCAGGAATGATGGGCAGCGGCCACGGTTTCCGCGGCGCTGCCGAGCCCGCCGAAAGCGTCGAGCAGACGGCGATGGGCATCCGGATCGACCAGCGCCCGGTCGTCGTGCTGGCCGTGGATTTCGACCAGCAGCCGCCCGACTTCGCGCATCAGCGCCACGCTTGCCGGCTGGTCGTTGATATAGACCTTGGTGCGGCCGTCGGCATTCTGCGCGCGCCGAAAGATCAGGTCGCCGTCGTCGTCCAGGCCGTTGTCACGCAGCAGCACCCGGGCCGGATGGTCCATCGCCACGTCGAACACCGCCGTCACCTGCCCTCGGCCGGCCCCGGCGCGCACGAGAGCGCCGTCGCCGCGGGCTCCGAGCGCCAGAGACAGACTGTCGAGCAGGATCGACTTGCCGGCGCCGGTCTCACCGGTCAGCACCGACAGCCCGTCCACGAATGTCAGGTCGAGACGATCGATCAGAACGATATCCCGGATCGACAAATGTGTGAGCATTCACTTCCCGCAAGCCAAATGGAATCGGCCGGACCGGCCGGCGCACCGCCCGTGGAAACTAGCGCAAGATGGGACGAGGCCAAAGCCAAATCACACCGGATGCGGAGCAAGAAGGCAGTGAAAGATTTGGTTTCGGGCCGTGAAGACGATCAGCTCGGGGCTTCGGCTCCGATTAGCTTGGCGCCGGCGCGGGTGATCCACGATCCTTTGTTCTCGCGCGGCTCCAGGCCGCCGGAGGCCAACAGCTTGTAGGAATCGGCATACCACTGGCTGTCCGGGAAATTGTGGCCGAGCACGGCCGCCGCCGCCTGCGCATCGGGTGTCAGACCCATGGTGTAATAAACCTCGACCAGACGCGCCAGGGCCTCTTCGACCTGCCGCGTGTTGGGATAGTTCTCGACCACCGTGCGGAACCGGTTGATGGCGGCCGCATACTCCTTGCGTTCCTGATAATAGCGGCCGATCTGCATTTCCTTGCCGGCGAGTTGGTCGCGGGCGAAACGCAGCTTCTGCTCCGAATCGAGCACATATTCGGATTCGGGATAGCGGGTAATGACCTCGTTGAAGGCCTGGATGGCGCGGCGCGTGACCCGCTGGTCGCGGGTAACCTGCGGGATCTGCTTATAGTAGGACAGCCCGATCAGATAATAGGCATAGGCCGTATCCTCGGAACTCGGATACAGGCTGATATAGCGTCGCGCCGAATTGATCGATTCGGAATAGCGGCCCAGCCGGTATGTGGCGAAGGCGTTGAGCACCATCGCCTTGCGGGCAAACTCCGAATAGGGGTGCTGCTTGTCGATCGCTTCGAACTTTTTCGAGGCTTCCGACAACCGGCCCGACTTCATATTGGCCAGCGCCTGGTTGTAAAGGACATCGGCCGGGTCCGTCTCGACGTCGAGTGCGGTAATGTCGATGTCGCCGTCGCTGCGGCATCCGCCGGTCACGGCCACTCCGGCCAGAGCGGCTGCGATCAGCAATGCACGTAACGGCCGCCGTGCGGCCAAAGGTCCACCATCCTTCATTCCGGCAAACACCCTCGATTCTCTCCCGCCGTGCTTCGACGCCTGCTCTCGGCGCCAAGCGCCAACGCTACCCGGTCGAATCCCACTCCGGCGGAACCCCTGTTTGCGTCAGGCACTCATAGCCCCAAACACGCCCGAACCGCAACGTCATGAGCGGTCAATCGTACAATTTTATGGCACCGGCGCCCGTCATTGTCGGTCCTTGCCGGCATTCTCGGCCCGATAACGCATCTGAACGAATCCAAAGGGATATCGGGTCACTTCGTCCGTTTCCATCCACAAATCCTGCGCCAGCGGTCCGAACAGGCGTATGCCGTCGCCGAGAAGCACCGGTATGACGGTGACAATCACCTCATCGACCAGTCCCTCCGACAGGAACCCCTGGATGGTCTTGCCGCCGTCGATATAGGCGTGCCGGCATCCTTCGTCCGCTAGGGTCCGCAATATTTCAGCGGCGGATCCCGACATCGTCCTCACCGACCGCTGCAAGTCCGGCGGGATGTCGACGCCCTTGCGACTGAGCACGACGACGGGCAGATCCCCGTAGGGCCATAATTCGAAACTGAGCACCTTCTCGAAGGAGGCCCGCCCCATGACCAGCACGTCCACGGTTTCGATGAAGGCGCCATAGCCGCAATCCTCGCCTTCCGGCACGGTCGCATTGGCGACGTCAAGCCAGTCGAGACCGCCGTCGGGCCGCGCGATGAACCCGTCGAGACTGGTAGCGATGAAAACGGCTGCCTTGATAGTGCCCATGATCAACCACGGACGCCGCTATGGCCGGAACGCAGACGGAACTGCTACTGGGTCCAGGGTGCGAACATCGGACCGGAGACGGCGACGAGCTCGCCGCGCCGCATCGGTTCGCGCGGCAGCGACGTTTCGACCACCTCATAGGCTGTGCTGTCGGCCAGCAACGCCTTGAGGGCAAGCGAATTGAGCTTGTGGCCGCCGCGATAGGAGCGGTAGCAGCCGATGAACTTGGCGCCGGCAAGCGCCAGGTCGCCCACGGCATCGAGCGTCTTGTGACGCACGAATTCGTTTTCGAAGCGCAGACCCTCGAGGTTGATCACCGTATCGTCGTCGCTGATGACGACGGAGTTCTCCAGCGACGATCCGAGCGCGTGCCCGGAAGCCCATAGAAACTCGACGTCGCGCATGAAACCGAATGTGCGGGCCCGCGCCAGTTCGCTGCGGAACGTGTCGGGCGTGATGTCGCCCTTCCAGGCCTGCCGGCCGATAAGCTTGCAGTCGAAATCGATGTCGATCTCGAACCGGGTCCCTTCATAGGGGACGAATTCCGCCCAGGAACCGCCGGCTTCGATGCGAACCGGTTTGACGACCCGCAGATAGCGGCGCTTGGAACTCAGAATATCGACACCGGCGCGATCGAGCGCCTCGATGAAGACGATCGAGCTGCCGTCCATGATAGGAACTTCGGCGCCGTCGATGTCGACGATGATATTGTCGATTTCCAGCGCGTAGAACGCAGCCATCAGATGTTCGACGGTGGCAACGCTGGCGCCGCCCGCATCTCCGAGCACCGTACACAGCTCGGTCGCCGCAACCTGTGATACCACGGCGCGTATGCTGTGCAACTCGCCGTTCGGCATCCGCCTGCGAAAGACAATTCCGCTGTCGGCCTCGGCCGGCGAAAAGGTTATCGAAACTTTGGAACCGCTGTGAACGCCAACCCCCGATAGCGTCACATCGTTCAGAATCGTTGTCTGGTAGCCGAAATAGTCAATACTCATCAAACAGCCTGATCACCTTTAGTCCAAGGCAAAACGAAAACATCTTACCGATTGCACGCGACCCGAAAACCGCGTTCAATTTCAGTAATTTCGGATTACCTTTTGTCCCGACCAAATCCCCACTTGCGAAAGATAAGCGTCCCTCAAGGACAAACCAAATCACGGTTTTTTACCGATTGTTACGGGCGTTTTGTCCAGCTGTTTCAGAAGCTTAACAATATTACATCCCGTTAATACGGGGTTAATGTTACAGGCATCGCGCCAACCCGGAAATGCCGGCCAGACCGATCCGCTGGGGAATCGGTCCGGCTGTCAACAGGACATCTCCGGTCGGTTTCCGACTACATTGCCTGACGCCGCAGAAAGGCCGGAATTTCCAGCTGGTCATCCTCGCTTTGCGCTGCGGGTTTCGGCTGCTCGCGGCCCTGATCGTCGAGATTGCCGCGCTTCGGCGCATAAAGGCTGGCTTCCGCCGAAAGCTGACGCCGGTCGGCGTTTGCCGCAGGCTGCGGTTGCGGAGCCGCGGGTGCTGCAGCTTCCTCCTCCTCGCGTCGGCCGAGACTGCTGGAGATGCGCTTCAAAAGGCCCATCGGGCCACGCTCATCCTGCCCGGCACCGGCTTCGGCCGGTCGTTGCTGCTGCTGCACCTCGGCCTGAACCACGGGCGGAAAGTCCTCGATCCGCGGCATCTTCGGCGCCGCCCCGGCATCCGTCTGCACCGCCACCTGGGGCGCTGCCCGGGCAACTGGCTGCTGGACCGGTTGCGGAGAGGGCTGCGGAGCCGGTTGTGGTGCCGGCTGGGGCGCGGCCTGCTGCTGCACAACAGGTTGCTGCACCACGGGCTGCTGCGGCGTCGGTTGCGGCGTTGCGCGGCTTTGAATCGGCGATTTCGGCTGCTCGGTCTGGGCGAACAGGCGGCTCTGCGGCCGGAAATCCTCTTCGACGGGTTTCTGGGTCGCCGCAGGTACGGCGATGCTCAGTTCCTGTTCGAGTTCGGCTTCGGCCAGCTTGATGGTGTTCGCCACTGCATCGGCCGCCTCCGGCGCTGCAACCGGCTGCTGGGCCGGACGGGCGACCGGGCGCGAGGCCGAAAGCGTGGTCGGCGCCGGAGCTTCCACCGGCATGCCCTCGCGATCGATGCCGGTGGCAACCACCGACACCCGGATCAGGCCTTCGAGTTCCTCGTCGAAGGTCGCGCCGAGGATGATATTGGCATCCGTGTCGACTTCCTCGCGAATACGCGTCGCCGCCTCGTCGACCTCGAACAGCGTCATGTCGCGTCCGCCGGTGATCGAGATCAGCAGACCCTGGGCGCCGCGCATCGACGTCTCGTCGAGCAGCGGGTTGGAAATCGCCGCTTCGGCGGCCGCCATCGCCCTGCCCTCGCCGGAGCCCTCGCCAGTGCCCATCATCGCCTTGCCCATCTCGCGCATGACCGAACGCACGTCGGCGAAGTCGAGATTGATCAGGCCTTCCTTGACCATCAGGTCGGTGATGCAGGCGACGCCCGAATAGAGCACCTGGTCGGCCATGCCGAAGGCGTCCGCGAAGGTCGTCTTGTCGTTGGCGATCCGGAACAGGTTCTGGTTGGGGATGACGATCAGCGTATCCACCGACTGCTGCAGTTCCTCGATCCCTTCATCGGCAATGCGCATGCGGCGCTGGCCTTCGAAGTGGAACGGCTTGGTGACCACACCGACCGTGAGGATCCCCCTTTCGCGGGCCGCGGCCGCAACCACCGGCGCGGCGCCCGTGCCGGTGCCGCCGCCCATGCCGGCGGTGACGAAGCACATGTGGGTGCCGTTCAGATGGTCGTTGATCTCGTCGATGCACTCACGCGCCGCGGCAGAGCCGACTTCCGGCTGCGATCCGGCGCCGAGGCCCTCGGTTACGGCCACGCCCATCTGGATGATTCGGTCGGCCTTGGTCATGGTCAAGGCCTGGGCGTCGGTATTCGCCACGACGAAATCCACGCCTTCCAGGCCCGCATTGATCATGTTGTTGACGGCATTGCCGCCGCCGCCACCGACGCCGAAGACCGTGATCCGCGGCTTGAGCTCGGTGATATCCGGCTTTTGTAGATTGATAGTCATGGCTCCTCGTTCCCTTTCTCACTCGACCGCACCGCCACGCCGGCCAATTTCGAAGTCCTTAAAAACTCTCTCTGATCCACTGCCCCATACGGGCGAGACGCCCGCCATTCGCGGCCGCCCGATACCGTCCGGCCCGTTCATTGCCCCGGCTTTCCAGTGAGGCGATCTGCGGATAGATCATCAGTCCGATCGCCGTCGAAAATGCCGGGCCCTTGGCCGCCGCCGGCAGCCCCGCCACACCGAGCGGCCGGCCGATGCGGACGTTGCGCGCCAGGATCCTGCGCGCCGCCTCGGCTATGCCGGTCAGCTGGCTCGCCCCGCCGGTCAGCACGACACGCCGGCCGACCAGAGGCGCAAATCCGGAACGCTGAATGCGGTCGCGGATCATCTCCAGAGTTTCCTCGACCCGCGCGCGCACGATACGCGACAGCAGCGCCTTCGGCATCTGCAATGGCAGGTCGTTGTCGTTGTCGCCGATCGGCGGCACCGATACGGTATCGTGATCGTCGCCGGTCATCGGCAGCGCCGAGCCGTGCACCACCTTCAGCCGTTCGGCGTCTTCGAGCCGCGTCGACAGGCCGCGCGCCAGGTCCATGGTGACGTGATGGCCGCCCAGCGCGATCGCATCGGCGTGCACCATGCGGCCTTCGCTGAATACAGAGATCGTCGTCGTGCCGCCGCCCATGTCGATGCAGGCGCAGCCGATTTCCGCCTCGTCGTCGACCAGTGCCGCCAGCCCGCTGGCATAGGGTGTCGCGACCATTGCCTCGACGGTCAGATGGGCGCGGTTGACGCACAGTTCGAGATTGCGCATCGGCGCCTTTTCGGCCGTCAGCACATGCATGTCGACGCCCAGATGGTGGCCGTACATGCCGAGCGGGTCGCGAATGGATTTCTCGCCGTCGAGGCTGAACCCCGTCGGCAGCGAATGCAGCGTCGCCCGATCGGGCGCGCTGATCTGGCCGGCCGCCATGGCCAGCACCTTCTTCAGGTCGGAACGCTCGACCTCGTGGCCGCCGAGATCGATGGAGGCCGAGTAGACGTCGCTCCTCAGCCGCCCGGCCGACACGTTGACGATCAGCGATTCCACCGTCACGCCGGCGCTCTTTTCGGCCGTGTGCACCGCCATGCGCACCGAGCTCTCGACGGCGTCGAGATCGGCGATGACGCCGGCCTTGATGCCGCGCGACTTGTGGTGGCCGACGCCGATGATCTCGACATCGTGGGTGCGCCCGGGCAAAAGCCGGCTTTCCTCGCGCGGCGCCAGCCGTCCGATCAGGCAAACGACCTTGGTCGAACCGATATCGAGCACGGTGACGACGCTCGAACGATTGGCCGGCAGGCCGCGAAGCCGCGGAACGTTGAAGGAGGCGGGGCGGAAGACGCTCATGAACTGCGTCCCCGCTTCTTCAGCATCTTGGCGCGTTCGGTCACGGCGGTGTCGCGACGCTCGGCAGCATCGTCCGTCAGGCCGACGGTAATGCGGTCGTCAAGGCGCAGATCGACCGTCTCGATGTCCCTGTCCAGGAGCCCCTGTTCGGCTTCGAAGCGGCGCAGCTTGTCGAGCGCTCCCGCCGCGCCGTTCTCCGGAAGACGCACCGTCACGCCGTTGTCGAGGCGGATGTCCCAGCGGCGGTCGGCGACGCGGATGCTCGCCTTGACCCGATCCTTGAGCCGCGGCCAGCCGTCGAGCAGCCGGTCGAATTCGCGGGCATGCCGGTCGGCGCCGAGGCCAACGAACAGCGGCAGGCGCATATAGCCGTCATTGGCGAACGGTGCGATGACGTTGCCGTCCTTCTCGATCAGCGACAATTCGCGACCGTGCTGCCAGATGGCGAAGGCGCGCCGCTCCGTCAGCTTGACGTCGATCACGTCGGGATAGGTCTTGCGCACCTGCGCGTCGGCCACCCAGGGCAGTGTCATGATGGCGGCGCGCGCGGCCTCCACATCAAGCGTGACCGTCGAGGTGCCGCCGTCGAGGCCGAGCCGCTGCACCACGTCGATCGGCGATGTCTCGATATTGCCGGCGACGTCGACCCGCTCGACGGCAAAGCCCGTTGCGGCGGTGACGGTTTCCATCAGTGCCCGGAAGTGACCGCCCTCGACCACGCCGTAGAGGCCGGTCAGAGCAAACAGAAGCGTGGCGGCGCGGGTGCCGGTATGCGGCGGGATAACCACGCGGCCGTCGACCAGCGCGGTGAACAGGCGGGCCGGCTTGCGCAGGACGCGCGGCAGCACGACGCCGGCTTCCGCCGCCCCGATCAGCTGCGGGCCATCGGCCGAAGGCCGCCTTCCCAGCCACTTGTCCTTCAACGCATGCAAGATGCGTCCTCCACCATCCAGGTCACCAGCGCGCCAAAATCATATCCGGCGAGTTGAGCAAGTTCGGGCACCAGGGATGTGGGTGTCATGCCGGGTTGGGTATTGAGTTCCAGCCAGACGATTTCGCCGTCTTCGGAAAAACGGTCGTCAAATCGAAAGTCGGAACGGCTTACGCCACGACACCCGAGTGCTTGATGCGCCTTAAGAGACAGTTTCTGTATTTTTTGGTAAATATTCGGTAAAATTTTTGCCGGGAATTCGTGCTTTGAGCCGCCTTTAACATATTTTGATTCGTAGTCGTAAAACTCTGAGCCGATTGGGAAGATTTCGGTTACGCCGAGCACTTCGTCGCCCATGACGGCGCAGGTCAGTTCACGACCGTAAATAAACCGTTCAACCATCACCCGATCGCTGTAGGGCCAGTCCTCCGAGCCCAGCACCTGCGGCGGGTGGCTCTGGCTTTCCTTGACGATGACCACTCCGAAGCTCGAACCTTCGGTCACCGGCTTGACCACATAGGGCGGCCTCATCGGATGCTCCGACCCGATATCGTGCCGCTGCATCACTTGCTCTTCGGCCACCGGCACCCCTGCGGCCGCAACGATTTTCTTGGCGTGCTGCTTGTCCATGGCAACCGCCGAAGCGGTCACACCCGAATGGGTATACGGAATTTCTAGATATTCGAGGATGCCCTGGATGGCGCCGTCCTCGCCGAACGGCCCATGCAGGGCATTGAAGGCGACGTCCGGCCGCAATTCGCCGAGCACCGAGGCGACATCGCGCCCGACATCCACCCGCGTCACCCGGAAGCCCGACTCTTCCAGCGCTTTCGCGCAGGCCTCGCCCGAAGATAGGCTCACGGGCCGCTCGGACGAAAACCCGCCCATCAGCACCGCTACGTGCTTGTCCTTCCCCATTGCACCCTTCCGTCCCTGGTCGTCCCGACCGGACGCCGACCCGATTACCGCACGTCCCGCAGCCGCTATGCGCGGGACCGGTAACGAATCAATGCGGTAGCACTAAGGCCAAAAGAATCAGAGAGTTGCACGGACTGCAACTGTTAAGACGTGAAAAGTTTGCGGCCGCAGTGTCGCAGGTTGCGGCCCGCTTGTGTAGCGCGCAAGAACGAATGTCATCGCGCGCAAGAACGGATGACACACGTTTTGAATCCAAAATCAGCGGGTTGTCACGGTTTGTTGGAGGATGATTTCCACATTTCGGATATCCGTTCTCGCCGCCACTAAGCCATCTGTGGTCGAAAATAGTTTTGTTGGGGGTTCGAGTCCCTCCCCCAAGGACCGTCTTGGGTAGGGTAGTTGTTGCAGCGCCACCCGCTGTAGCGCGCCACCCGGTTCTTTTTTTGACACCGGGTTTTGGAGCAGTTGATGTAACGAGCGACGGCGGAGGTGACGAGCCCCAATCCGCGTCGCATGCTTGCGGACCGAGGTTTGCGATCAAATAAGCCAGAGTAGCGACAGGTCGATCGATCCGTCTTGCGTGCCGTCGGCCAAGTCGAATGCGGCAAGGCTGTCGGCACCACCGTAGACGATGTAGCTCTCGCCTGCAGACTCATTGTCGTTCGGGTCGGCCTCAATAGCACCGATGATGAGGTCGTCGACACCGTCGCCATTGATGTCGCCCGCACCCGAAACCGACTCACCCGACCTATCGCCTGCGTCGATGCCGTTGATGACGAAGCCGTTGCTGCCGTTCAGGCTCGACAGGTCGAGACTGGCGTCGAACCCGCCGCGTTTGCCGAACACCAAATAGCTCTCGCCGGCTGTCAGATTGCCGTTCGGGTCGGCACCAATAGCACCGATGATGAGGTCGTCGAAACCGTCGCCATTGACGTCGCCCGCACCCGAAACCGAATAACCCGACCAATCATCCGCGTCGATGCCGTTGATGACGAAGCCGTTGCTGCCGTTCAGGCTCGACAGGTCGAGACTGGCGTCGAATCCGTCGCGCTTGCCGAACACCACATAGCTCTCGCCGGCATTCTGATTGCCGTTCAGGTCGGCCAAATAAGCGCCGATGATGAGGTCGCCAAAACCGTCGCCATTGACGTCACCCGCACTCGAAACCGAATAACCCGACGCATCGCGCACGTCGATGCCGTTGATGACGAAGCCGTTGCTGCCGTTCAGGCTCGACAGGTTGAGACTGGCGCCGAATCCGCCGCCCGTGCCGAACACCACATAGCTCTCTCCTGCCTGCTGATTGCCGTTCGGGCCGGCAACATGAGCACCGATTAAGAGGTCGTCGAAACCGTCGCCATTGACGTCACCCGCACTCGAAACCGAGTCTCCCGACGCATTTTGCCTGTCGATGCCTTTGATGACGAAGCCGTTGCTGCCGTTCAGACTCGACAGGTTGAGACTGGGGCCAAACCCGTCGCGCGCGCCGAACACCACATAGCTCTCTCCTGCATGAAAAACGTCGTTCGGTTCGGCACTAGGAGCGCCGATGATGAGGTCGTCGAAACCGTCGCCGTTGACGTCGCCCGCACTCGAAACCGAGTCCCCCGAATGATCGAACGCGTCGATGCCGTTGATGACGAAGCCGTTGCTGCCAGGGGAATCGATTGAATGTTATTGGCAGATGATTGCCTCCATGTAGTCATCGTCCCATGCTGCTGAGTGGCGCTTTTGGGGCAGGCTCAATTTACCGGATGCACGACGCAACAAGTTCATCGCTGCCTGCTGGATTGTGGCAAAATTGGCCGGAGCGTTTCCGGTTCTTATGCGGCAGTCATCTTGGCGGAAGGTAACGTCCAGCACCCAATGCAGGCAATTTTCGACCTGCCAGTGATTGCGTATATAGCGCGCCATCTCCTCAGGGGGCGCCACGAACGACGCGATGTAGAACCGCCGGATTGTTTCGGCTTTTCCCCTGACTTCGCGTGTGTATTCGACCATGATCACGGCCTTCAGACCCGGCCATTGATGGCGTTCCATGAGCCATTGCGTATCTGTGCAGACTTTGTAGCGCCGCACTTCAATGCGCCCGTGGTCCGCATCAACGGTTTCGCTCTTCCTGATGAACTCTGCGCCTATGTCCCGCTCAAGATGCTCATCAAAAAACAGTTCAACATCCTCGCGCAAGCTGCCCTGATTGCCCTTGAGACCGATCACATAATCAGCATCCTGATCAATAACTTGCTGACAAATTTTGCGCTGACAACCCATAGCATCAAGGGTGACGACAGCACCTTTGAGTGACAGCAAAGCCAGCAACTCGGGAACCGCAGTGATCTCATTCGACTTATCGTCAACCTTGCGATGCCCAAGCACGAGTTGCTGCTCGCACGCCCAGGCGGAAACCATATGAATGGCTGACTTGTTCGACCTGATGTCGAATGACCGTCGGAGGGTTTTGCCGTCAACAGCGACGACGCCCTTAAGCGCTTCACTCAAGCTTGCCACCCATGCCATGAAGCAGCGTTGGAACGCCTCCATATCCAGACTCGCAAACAGTATTCCCAACTGATCATGACTTGGGGTTCCTTGCGCGAAGGGCAGAAAGCGACGCAGCAATGCGAGCTTCTTTTCACCGTAGAGAGCGATGGACGTCCAGTTCTGCGCACCGGATATCACGGCACACAAAACCAGAAGGAGGATTTCGTTGAGCGGATAGAGAATCTTCGCCTTCTGACGCGGATCTTCCATAGCCTCAAAATGGGCCAGAAAATCAGGGTTTTGGTGGTTCTGGTGGCTGTGGGACATGCAAAATCTCCGAAAAAGGACGCACTCCACACCCTTGATTCAGAAAAATGCACAAATGTCAGCAACTTATTCACTCGATTACCCTGCCGTTGCTGCCGTTCAGGCTTGACAGGTCGAGACTGGCGTCGAACCCGCCGCGCGTGCCGAACACCACATAGCTTTCGCCGGCAGACTCATTGCCGTTCGGGTCGGCATCCTGAGCACCGATGATGAGGTCGTCGACACCGTCGCCATTGACGTCGCCCGCACCCGAAACCGAAAAACCAGGCTGATCGAACGAGTCGATGCCGTTGATGACGAAGCCGTTGCTGCCGTTCAGGCTTGACAGGTCGAGACTGGCGCCGAACCCGCCGCGCGTGCCGAACACCACATAGCACTCGCCGGCATTCAGAATGTCGTTCGGGTCGGCACCAGTAGCACCGATGATGAGGTCGTCGATACCATCGCCATTGACGTCGCCCGCACTCGAAACCGAAATACCCGAAAAATCGCCTGCGTCGATGCCGGGGATGACGAAGCCGAACCTGTCGGTGATGCCGGTCACGGCGATCTCGACCGTCGCCTGCGTTTCGCCTCCCTGTCCATCGCTCACCGTGTAGGTGAAGCTGTCGCTGCCGTTGAAGTCGGCCACCGGTTCGTAGGTATAGGAGCCGTCCGCGGCGATCGTCAGGCGTGCGCCCGAGGGCAGTGTGACGGGATCGTCGGTGCGTGCCGCGCCGTTGACCTCGGTGACCGACAAACTGTCGCCGTCCGGGTCGCTGTCGTTGCCAAGGACATTGCCGGAGATCGCCGTGTTCTCGTTGCCGCTAGCGGCGTCATCGACGGCGACCGGGGCGTCGTTGACGGCTTCAACCGTAAGCGTTGCCGTCGCCTGCGCTTCGCCGCCGCGCCCATCGCTCACGGTGTAGGTGAAGCTGTCGCTGCCGTTGAAGTCGGCCGCCGGGGTGTAGTCGAACGAGTCGTCCGCGGCGATCGTCAGGCGGGCGCCCGAGGGCAGCGTGACGGGATCGTCGGTGCGTGCCGCGCCGTTGACCTCGGTGACCGACAGACTGTCGCCGTCCGGGTCGCTGTCGTTGGCAAGGACATTGCCCGTGATCGCCGTGTCCTCGTCGCCGCTAGCGGCGTCATCGACGGCGACCGGGGCGTCGTTGACGGCTCCTACCGCAAGCGTTGCCGTCGCCATTGCGGTGCCGCCCCGCCCGTCGCTCACCGTGTAGGTGAAGGTGTCGCTACCGTTGAAGTTGGCCGCCGGGGTGTAGACGAACGAGCCGTCCGCGGCGATCGTCAGGCGGGCGCCCGAGGGCAGCGTGACGGGATTGTCGGTGCGGGCCGCACCATTGACCTCGGTGACCGACAGACTGTCGCCGTCCGGGTCGCTGTCGTTGGCAAGGACATTGCCCGTGATCGCCGTGTCCTCGTCGCCGCTAGCGGCGTCATCGACGGCGACCGGGGCGTCGTTGTCGGCTCCTACCGCAAGCGTCACCGTCGCCTGCGCTTCACCGCCGCGCCCGTCGCTCACCGTGTAGGTGAAGCTGTCGCTGCCGTTGAAGCCTACGGCCGGGGTATAGACGAACGAGCCGCCCGCGGCGATCGTCAGGCGTGCGCCCGAGGGCAGCATGACGGGGTCGTCGGTGCGGGCCATTCCGTTGACCTCGGTGACCGACAGACTGTCGCCGTCCGGGTCGCTGTCGTTGGCAAGGACATTGCCCGTGATCGCCGTGTCCTCGTCGCCGCTGGCCGCGTCGTCGATCGCGACCGGGACGTCGTTGTCGGCTCCTACCGCAAGCGTCACCGTCGCCTGCGCTTCGCCGCCCCGCCCGTCGCTCACCGTGTAGGTGAAGCTGTCGCTGCCGCTGAAGCCAGCAGCCGGGGTATAGACGAACGAGCCGTCCGCGGCGATCGTAAGGCGGGCGCCCGAGGGCAGAACGACAGCGTCGTCGGTGCGTGCCGCGCCGTTGACCTCGATGACCGTCAGCGGGTCGGCCTCGAGGTCGCCCTCATTGACAAGGACGTTGCCCACGATCGCCGTATCCTCGTCGCCGCTGGCGGCATCGTCGGCAGCTACCGGGGCATCATTGCCGAGCACGCCCTGGAACGGGTTGTTTCCCGGAACGCTGGTGGACGGATCGTCGCCCGTCTCCGGGCTGGCAAGCTGCGCCGCGAGCTTCAGCACTGCATTGGCGTCCGCATCCGCCCGCGCTTTCAATTCGGCCGATTCTGAGAACAGGACGACCAACTGTTCGCGATCGATGGCGCCACTGCGCAAGTGCGACACCCAGAAGTTTAAACCGCCTTCGTCGGACGCGCGGCCAAGGGCGTTGCGATAAAGCGCCTCGACGAAATCCACATCGCTTAGATTGTTGCCGTATTTGGCGATATATTCTTGCGACGATGACCAGTTCACGATGGTCTTGTCCAGAACGGCAGTGTGCGACAGCCCCGGATTGTCATCTTGTATCTTGCGGAACACGCCAACCCAAAACGACAGGCCGCCGAAGTCGGGAATCCGTTCAAACACTGTCTGGTAGAGGCGTATGATTGAGCGGACATCTTCGGCCTGTGCCAGCAAATGTGCACACAGCTCGTCGAGTGCCTGATTGCGGTCGGCTGCATCCTCGATGCGCGCGACCCACGTGCTGCTTTCGGCATCGGTCGGCTGTCTGCGGAGAATTTCGGCAAAATAGGCAACGACTGTATCGACAGTGCTCATGACGAAAATCTTTTTGATTCAATCGTTCTCTGACGTAGGTCCAAGGGAGTCTCTCTAGCGCATTTCGGATTATCCGGGAGTTCAGCCCGGTACGCATTACCCATTTGGGTAAGTGTGCCGTCGATTTGTGATATTCGCCGCGCCGATTCCATCGTCGAATAAACGTGCTCGAGTTACCGGGGAACCTGATATTGAGGTCGGCCAACCAGACAGATATGGACACAGGCTCCAGGCACGGATCCCTCCAGGAGAAGCGACTACCGGCCTGCTGAACCCTTATTTGCAGTTAACACCAGCACAGCGATGGAAGCTGTGGGTAATGCCACACAGCGAGGCAACATTGGCCTCGTTGCCAAACGCCAGAGTTCAGTGATCGGAGGGATGCTCGGAAGCCATTTGGACCGACAGAATTCGAATCGAAATATCAGCGGCTTGTGCCGGTTTTCGGAATCAACGATCGAGAATCAGCCCCTGGCAGCCGACGAATGGTTCACGAAAGCTTGCGGGTCCGCTCGATCAGACGGGCGTTTTCGATGGCGATGGCGCTTTGGTCGGCGAACATGCTGGCGATGGCGAGCGTGCGTTTGTCGAACGGGCGCAGGGTCTGGCGGTAGACCGTGAAGGCGCCCAACAACTGGTCGCCACCGAGCATCGGGATGGCGGCGAAAGAGCGTGCGCCGCCGAGATCCGCGGTCGCGTAGCGCAGCGGGTCGCCGCTGCGGTAGAGCGCTTCGGAGCGGACGTCGGCGATGTTGACGACCTCGCGGGTCGCGGCCACACGGCCGAGGCCGGTCTCGGCGCCGACCTCGAACAACCCCTGCTCGCCGAGCCAGTCGGCGAAGGCAGCTGGAATGCCGCGTCGACAGATCGCCCGATAGGCGCCGGGTTCCTCGAACTCGAACAGGATCCCGAACTCCGCGTCGCACAATTCCAGCGCATAGCCGAGCACCGACTCCAGCACTTCGGCAAGCTGCCCGCGCGAACGACTGATGATCCGCAGCACCTCGCCCAGCGCCCTCTCCCGACCGACCGCCTCGTCGAGGCTCAGCGCTAGTTCGGAAATCAAAGCGTCCTTCTACTCGCCCTCCGGCACGCGCACCGGCGCGTCGCCGGCCAGGACGGTGTTCAGTTCGATCTTGGAAGAAACGCCGAGTTTGCGATAGATGGTGGCCAGGTGGGTGCGCACGGTCGCCGGCGCGATGAACAGCCGGTTGGCGATGCTGCGATAGGTGTCGCCCTTCGCATAGGCTGTCGCAATCTCCCTTTCGCGTTGCGTCAGCTCGCTCTCCCGATCCGTCCTGTCCATCCGCCTCTCCCCGGCCACCTTGATGGTGCAGATGCTGTATGCGTTTTGCAGCAGATGCAACACAACAAGTGCAGCAGCCGCACGATTGGCGGCATTCATTCCCCGGCTTAGGTTCAGGGTCCATTGGAGGGTGCCCATGACCAATCGCTGGCTGGTATTGGCCTTGCTGTTTTCCGTGCGGGCAACGATGGGGTTCCAGTTTCAGGCGGTCGCAACGCTGTCGCCGTTCATCATGGAACGGTACGGCGTGGGGATCGCCGATATCGGCTTTCTTATCGGCCTCTACTTCCTGCCGGGTATTGCGCTGGCCTATCCCGGCGGTGCGCTTGGCAAGCGGTTCGGCGACAAGCCCTGCGTTTTGGCCGGTTTGGCCATGATGGCGTGCGGCGGTCTGGTGATGGCGGTTTCCGGCAGTTGGGAACTGCAGGTGGGGGGGCGGCTGCTGGCCGGGATCGGCGGGGTGCTGCTCAACGTGCTGATGACCAAAATGGTGGCCGACTGGTTCGCCGGGCGCGAGATCGCCACGGCGATGGGCATCTTCGTCAATTCCTGGCCGTTCGGCATCGCGCTGGCCCTGCTGACGCTGCCGACCCTTGCCGAAACGCAAAGCCTGGAATTTGCGTCGCTCGTCGTCGCCGGTCTAGCCGCGCTCGGCTTCGTCGCCCTGGCGATGGGCTATCGCGCACCCGCCAGCGAAGACGCAGCACCTTCCGCGGGATCACCGCTGGGTCGAACGGTTCTGACCGGCATCGTCTATGCCGGACTGATCTGGGGACTCTACAACGCCGCGCTCGGCATGGTCTTCGGCTTCGCGCCGACGATGCTGGTCGAGCGCGGCTGGCCGGCCGGCCCGGCAAGCTCGGTGACCAGCGTCGTGCTTTGGGTCATGGCGGTCGCGATCCCGCTTGCCGGATTTCTCGCCGACCGGATCGGGCGCAACGATCTGGTTCTGGCAACGGGCTTGGCGCTGTTCGGCACCGCCCTGCTGGCAGCGGCTCGAACCGACGCGGTGCTCATCGGGTTCGTCGTGCTCGGCATCGTCGCCGGCCTGTCGCCGGGGCCCATCATGAGCCTGCCATCGCGCATCCTCGACGCGCAAAACCGCGCGGTCGGCATGGGCGTGTTCTATACGGTCTATTATATCGTGGTCGTCGTCGCACCCATGCTGGCGGGCAGCCTGGCGGATACCCTCGCCGACGCAGCCATCACATTCGACCTTGGGGCGGTGCTGCTGGCGGCGTGCGGCGCGGTGCTCGTCCTGTTCAGAATGGTCAGCGCCGGTCCTTCAGCAGGCCACGCGAACGGGCGCGCAAGTCAAGGGAGCAAGCAGTGATGAATGTTCGAAAAACCGTACTCGTCAGGGAAACGATCGAAACCGACGGACACGGCCAACCCTGCGATCCGATCACACGGGTGGCGGTCATGGCGGTGGTGCAAAACCCGTTTTCCGGCCGTTTCGAAGACGACCTGTCGGCTCTGTTCGAAACGGGCGGGCGACTGGGCGAGCGGCTGGCCGGCGATGCTGTCGCAGCCCTCTCCGGACCAGCCGTCAGCTACGGCAAGGCGGCAATCGTCGGCATGGCCGGCGATCTCGAGCACGGCGGCGCCATGATCCATCCGAAACTGGGCAAACCGATGCGTGCAGCCGTCGGGGGTGGCAAGGCGCTGATCCCTTCGAACGCGAAGGTCGCGGCACCCGGAACGCCCATCGACATGCCGCTCGGGCACAAGGACGAGGCCTGGTCGTTCGACCATTTCGACACCATGACGGTAATGATCGCCGACGCGCCTCGCGCCGACGAAATCGTTCTGTGCCTGGCAGTCGCCGATGGCGCCCGGCCGCATCCCCGCGTCGGTTCCGGTCCGATCACGGACTAGCGAAGCTGAACGCCGAAAACCGGCGCAAACATGGAAGTGTCCAACGAGCGTTAGTTGGAGTCGGGTCGACCCGCGCGCTGGCCACGGCGTTCCGTTGATTTGCTGCGCCCGGCGTCCGTACCGTCATCTTCATTGTTCGGACTCTTGGCCAGGCGCAACTTGCGCAGCTTCTCGGTCTTCGCTCGCCTTGCCGCGGCTTCGGCGTCGATAATCTCCCGAGCAATGGAATCGGTCATGGCCTGTTTGCTGTTCGCACCCTTGGGCTTGAACAACGTGGTCTTGGTCGGTTTGGCCAATTCGACTCCGTGTCGTGCAGCCAGCGGTGTCCCGCGCTGACCCTGGTCAGCGTGACGGACGGGTCGGGCGCGGTTTGCGCGGCAGCAGCCCCTCGCGCTGGGCGAGCTTGCGGGCGGCCTTGCGTGTGCGCCGGATGGCTTCGGCTTTCTCGCGCGTCCGCTTTTCTGATGGTTTCTCGTAGGATCGGCGGGCCTTCATTTCCCGGAAAAGACCCTCCCGCTGCATTTTCTTCTTCAGCACCCGAAGAGCCTGGTCGACGTTGTTTTCCCTCACGAGAACCTGCATGCTTACTCCTTGGTTGGTATTCGGCGCCTATCCGTTGCGGATATTAGCCGGGATGTTGTTGGTAGCCGGTCGTGCGTGAACAAGTTCGATATCGTCCTCCCGAACGACGCGCTCGAACTTCTCGTGCTCACTTCTGATCTTGTACTGGAGGGTTCCTTCCCGCTGCGGGAGAAGGGCGGTGATTTCGAACGAGTCCGGCAAATTCATCATAGCGCGGCTCTGGAAGCAGACGATATCGCCGGTGACGAAATGATGACTGGACATGATGTGCGTCCTCTGAATTTAGGCGGACCCGGTTCGCGTCTGGCGCAAGCCGGAGCCGCGTAACCCCTCCAATGGCGGTCGACTTACAGAACCTGCAGGTTCGCCGCCGATGTGCGGCCATCACGGCCTGTTTCGAGCTCGAAGCCTACTTTCTGTCCCTCGTTCAGCCCACTCAGGCCAGAGCGTTCCAGTGCGCTGATGTGAACGAACACATCCTTGCTTCCATCTTCCGGCTCGATGAATCCGAAGCCTTTTTGGCCATTGAAGAATTTCACAGTACCTGTTTGCATATCGGTTTTCCTGATAGCGCATCGTATCGCGTTGCAACGTGCAGACGCGTTCCATATCGAAAATCTGGGAAGAAATTGGCGGGTCGAAAGCGGTGACGCCGCGAAAAGCCAAAACTGGCCCAAGAAACGATAGCTTCATGTAGACCTATATTGCGGAATATTCAAGGCAGACCGGGAAACGCCTTTGAAGCGGGAACTGTAAAAAGCCTAACTTCGTTGACGAGAGCAGGCCTTGACACTGGAAGGACCGGCCCGTGACATCCATCCCGTCACCGGCATTGCGCCGTTTGACACACCACCGGCCCCTTCCTATGCTCGCCACCAACCGGAGCGCGTCTTGGCTGGGACACCGAGCATTGGCAACGGATTTCTGGATCACGGTTTTAGCTTACGCCGCCGGCCTGTTCGGGGTCGCGGTGCTCGGCGCGTTCGTGCTGCTTTTGATGCTGACTTCGAAGAACCGGCGCTGAAGCCTCAAATGCATACTCATGGAAAGGCAGTCTCCGGCAACCGGTAGACGTGAACCGTAGCGCCGGAGGACGGGACGGTCGTCCGGCGGTCGAAAGCCAGGCCGAGCTTGATCATGATCCGCTCGGAAGCTCTGTTATCGATCTGGCAGATGCTGACAATCGTGCGCAGACCGAGCTCTCCGACGCCGAAGTCGAGGGCGGCGCGGCCGGCTTCGGTTGCCAGGCCCTGCCCCCATAGCGCCCGGTCCAGGCGCCACCCGATCTCGACGCTCGGCAGGATTTCCGGCAGGAACTTCGGCGTCGACAGTCCGGCAAAGCCGGCAAGTGCCCCGGTCTCCTTGAGCTCCACGGCAAACAGTCCGAAACCGCAGTCCTTCCACTCCTGCTCGAAGGCTTCGATATCCTTCGACGCCTGTTCCGGGGTTTTGGTTGAACCATCGCCGATATACCGCATGACTTCCGGGTCGGCGCAGATCCGTGCAAAGGCGGCATGATCCTCGGCCTTCCAGGGCCTGAGAACCATCCGCCGGGTTTCGATCGACGGTCGTGGCATGCGCAATCCGATTCTTTTCCAGTGGTCGTGTCCGAACGCCATGCATTTATGCTGACACAGTCGGCTAACCATTTCGACGCCCGCGGCGTTGTGCGGCCGTTTTGCGGTGGATAGTCTTGGGTGGGACTCTCGCGAACCGCAAACGGAGAAGCAAGACATGGTCAGGATCTTACTCGCAGTATCCCTCGCTTTGGGAATGGCGCTGTCTGCCGCCGCCCAGTCGGCAAAGGAGCGCAAGGAACTGGAGACCTATTGCGGGCCGGATATCGAACGGCTGTGCGCCGGCGTTCCTGTCGGCCACGGCAACATTATGAACTGCCTGCAGAGCAAGGAAAGGGAAATGTCCGTGGGTTGCGCCGAGGCGCTGAAGAAACTGAAGGACGGCTGACGAGACCCGGCATTGGTGACAAACCCGCCCGGCACGGGCGCAGCGTCATACAGCAAGTGGGATACTTCCCATTTGCCTCAAACCTGAATAAAAGACCTTCAAGGGCGCAGGATATTTCGGAATGAGCGTCCCTATGTTTCTGATTTTTTTTGGTCTGTTGGCCGTATTGCCGGTCTTGTGCGCAATCCTGGCTGTCCTCCTGTATTGCGCGGCCCGTACAGAAACCCATCGCGACCGCGGTATTTCCCGGTTCGATGACGGCTGCTACGACAGCGTCACCCGCCCGCAACCGTCCGCCACCTGGCACGACTTTCACGATCGCCGACGGCAACTGGCCTTTCGCGCCGGCCTTTCCTGATCAGCTTTGTTTACCTGGTAGCGCGTCCACGGTTGCGAAAACAGGCATCGTTTCAGGCCACTACCGGGCACAAGTGAATCTCCACTTCAGAAACCGGCATGCGCGCCTTGCAAGTCGGCGTTCGCATGGTCGGGCTTGGCAAGGAGGTGGGCGCCATATCAATGACCGGCTGTCCGCCACAGAGAATTCGGTCTCCGCAGCACAGCGTTCTGCTCATCCCGCCGTAAGCCGATCGCCCCTCAGGAGGCTCTCGAAAAGGAGAGCTCGACAACGTCCGCCTGATCCTCGGCCTCGCGCTGCCGGAAGGCGACGCGGTTGCGCCCCGCGTTCTTGGCGCCGTAGAGCGACCGGTCGGCATGGTTCATGATGTCGACCATGCGCTCGTCGCGCGGAGCGGGGGCGATGCCGATGCTGACCGTGAGCTTGTGAGCCGCGCCCGGTTGCGGTCGAAAAGCCGTGCGTTCGACCTGGCGGCGGATGTCCTCGGCCATGTCCCAGGCCTTCTCGGGGCTCATGTCTGACAGGAACAACGCGAATTCCTCTCCGCCGATGCGTCCGAGAATGTCGGTGCCACGGATCTGCGCGTTCATTACCCCGACGATCTCCCGCAAGGCCGCGTCGCCGGCCTGATGGCCGTAGGTATCGTTGATTTCCTTGAAATGGTCGACATCCACCATGAGCAGGAAGCCGTGATCGGTCTTGCGCCGCCGAAACTTAGTCTTCACCATGAAGCTCTCGCGATTGAGCAAGCCGGTCATCCGGTCGATGGAGGCGCGGTGTTCGGCCGCCTGGTGCAGGCCCTTCAGTTCCTCGTGGGCGGCCTGAAGATGATCGTGCAGGCGGTGGACCTTTTCGCGTTGGGCACAGACATACCACGTGGTCGGCCCGGCGACGACGAGCGGCACGAACGCGGCGATCGTGAGTGCCATGGTCAGTTGTTCGGCGTCCGGAAAGAAAGCTCTCATCAGGACGAACGTGACCAGAACCGATGCGACCACCGCCACAAGGGTGAACAGAGCAACCTGTCGTAACATTCTCATCATCATTCACCGGACGAGCGGCCGTGACAACCAGTCTATGAAGACAGGCTTTACAATCCGTTTCCGTTAACAAGCCGTTGAGAAACGGGCGGTCACAGCATGCGCCCGAGGAATTCCTGCACCATCTGCTCGTCGCGGAACAGGCCGAGCCGCTTGATTTCCCATTCCAGGCGAACGCCGGAGTGCTCCAGCACCTTGGCCCGAACGGTTTCGCCCAGCAGTTCCAGATCGTACGCCGTCGCCGGCCCGGTGTTGATCATGAAGTTGCAGTGCATCGGCGACATCTGCGCTCCGCCGACCATCAGCCCCCGGCAACCGGCCGCGTCGACCTCCTTCCAGGCCGACGAGTCGGGCGGATTCTTGAAGGTCGAGCCGCCGGTCTTCTCGCGGATCGGCTGCACCGACTCGCGGTGATGCTGCACGGCCTCCATTTCCGAACGGATCACGTCGTGCTCCTCGCGATACCCCTCGAAGACCGCATGGGTGAAAATCAGGTCGGCCGGCACGCCGCTGTGGCGATAGGCGTAGCCCATGTCGGCATTGCTCAGCACATGCTTGCTGCCGGACCGGTCGAGCGCGTGCACCTCGACGACCCTTTCGCGGGTCTCGGTGCCATTGGCGCCGGCATTCATGCGCAGCGCGCCGCCGATCGTGCCGGGAATGCCGTGATAGAAGTGAAAGCCGCCGATGCCGGCATAGTGCGCCGCGGCCGCGAGCCGCTTGTCCGGGCAGGCCGCACCCGCCTCGATGCGCGTTTCCGACAGCTGGCTTGTCTGGCCGAACCCCTTGGCCGACAGACGGACGACGACTCCGGGAATGCCGCCGTCCCGGACCAGCAGGTTGGAGCCGACACCCACGGTCATCACCGGAATGTCGGGCGGCAGCTTCTGCAGCAACGTCGCCAGATCGTCGGCATCGGCCGGCTGGAACAGGATTTGTGCAGGGCCGCCGACCTGGAACCAAGTCACGTCGGCCATCGGCGCATCGGCGCTGACCCGGCCGCGCAAGCCGTCGAAGACATCCGAAAGCGCTTCCAGAAGCGCGCTGCCGCCGGGTGCCGTCATGACGCCTCCCGGTCCAGCGCTTCAAGATCGGCCTGCAACCCGGCCGCCCATCCGGTGATGCTGCCGGCACCGAGACAGACCACAAAATCGCCCGGCTTCGCTTCCGCCCGAACCAGCGGCGCCAGATCTTCCGGACCCTCGAGCACGCGCGCATCGCGATGCCCGGCCGCTTTCATGCGCGACACCAGCTCTTCCGAAGTGACACCGTCGATCGGATCTTCGCCGGCCTCGAAAACCGGAGCGATCGCCACAAGATCGGCATCGTTGAAGCAAGCGGCGAAATCGTCGAACAGGCTGTGCAGGCGCGTATATCGGTGCGGCTGGGCGATGGCGAGGACACGGCCTTCGCAGGCATCGCGCGCTGCCGACAGGACCGCCCGGATCTCCACCGGGTGGTGGCCGTAATCGTCGAAAATATCGACCCCGCGCCACGCACCGACATGGGTGAAGCGCCGCTTGACGCCGCTGAAGGCGGCAAGCCCCCGGGCGATCGCATCGGGATCCAGGCCGAGCTCATGGGCGACGGCAATCGCCGCAGTCGCGTTGGAGACGTTGTGGCGGCCTGGCATCGGCAGCCGCAGGTCCGGGATGTCGATGATTTCACCGGTTTTGCGCTGGCGGATGCTGATGTCGAAGATCGAGGTGGCACCCTCGGTGCGCAGGTTGGAATAGCGCACGTCGGCCTGAGGGTTTTCGCCATAGGTGACGATGCGGCGGTCGTCGATGTTGGCGACCAGCGCCTGCACTTCCGGATGGTCCAGGCACATGACGCCGAAGCCGTAAAACGGCACGTTTTCGACGAACTGGGCGAAAGCGTCGCGCACCTTGTCGAAGGTGCCGTAGAAATCCAGATGTTCGGGGTCGACATTGGTGACCACCGCCACGTCGGCCGGCAGCTTCAGGAAGGTACCGTCGGATTCGTCGGCTTCGACCACCATCCATTCGCCGTCGCCCATGCGCGCATTGGTGCCGTATGCGTTGATGATGCCGCCATTGATGACGGTCGGGTCGAGGCCGCCGGCATCGAGCAGCGTCGCCACCATCGAGGTCGTGGTGGTCTTGCCGTGCGTACCGCCGATCGCGACGGAATTGCGGAACCGCATCAGTTCGGCCAGCATTTCGGCGCGCCGCACGATCGGCAGGCTGCGCTCGCGGGCCGCCTGCAGTTCGGGATTGTCGTGGCGGATGGCGGTCGACACGACGACCACCTCGGAATCGCCCAGATTGTCGCCGTCATGGCCGATGGAGACGGGAATGCCCTTGCCGCGCAGTCGCTGCACGTTGGCGTTGTCGGAAATGTCCGAACCCTGCACCCGGTGCCCCAGATTGTGCAACATTTCGGCAATGCCGCTCATGCCGATGCCGCCGATCCCGACGAAATGCACCAGGCCGATATTCTGCGGCATTTTCATTGCGTTGCTTCCTGTTGCTGCGTCGATGTCCGACCGACAGCCATATCCTCTACCAGATCGGCAAGCAAGCGCGCCGCGTTCGGCTTGCCGGCGGTCTTCGCATTCGCAGCCATGTCGGCAAGGTCCTCCGGCCGGGCGGCAAATTCGCCCAAAATCGACGCAAGCGCCTCGGGCGTCAGTTCCGATTGCCGGACGACGCGCGCGCCACCCTTGGCTTCCAGAGCGGCCGCGTTGGCGGCCTGATCATGATCCAGTGCATGCGGAAACGGCACAAGAATGGCAGGCCGGCCGACGACGGCGATTTCCGACACGGTCGAGGCGCCCGACCGGCTGATGATGAGATGCGTGGCGGCCAGCCGCTCCGCCATATCGTCGAAGAAGGGCGAGATCTCCGCATCGATCCCGGCACCGCCGTAGTGCTGTTTCACCGTTTCGGCGTCCTCGGGACGGGCCTGCTGGGTCAGTTTCAGGCGCTTGCGCAACTCTTCCGGAAGCAAATCGATCGCCGCCGGCATGACTTCGGAGAAAAATCGGGCGCCCTGACTGCCGCCGAACACAAGCAATCGGAAGGGCCCCTCCGGCGTCAGCGGATCGTAGGGCGTCGCCGCCGCCTTCAGCACATCCGGGCGCACCGGGTTGCCGGTGGTGACGATCTTGTCGCCGAATTCGCCGCCCGGTTCCAGGAAACCGCCGGCGATGCGATTCACCCGGCCGGCCAGGAACCGGTTGGCGCGACCCATCACGGCGTTCTGCTCCTGTATCATCGCCGGGATGCCACCCCGCGCCGCGGCCATCAGCGGCGGCAAGGTCGGATAACCGCCGAAGCCGACCACCACGGCGGGCCTCAGACGCGCCAGCAGACGGCCGGATTCGCGCAATCCCCGAAACAGCGCGAGGCCGGTTCGCATCAGAGCGATCGGATTCTTCGAGGTAATCGTGGCGGAAGAGACGACATGGATTTCGTCGGCGGGAAATTCGCCGGCGAAGCGTTCGGCCCGGCGGTCGGTCACCAGGTGCACGCGGTAGCCGCGCGCCTTCAACTCGTGGGCCAACGCCTCGGCCGGAAACAGATGGCCGCCGGTTCCACCGGCCGACAACAGGGCGAGCCAGGTCATGTCAGCCGTGCTCGGCAGCCGACAGCGGACCGAAATGCTTCATTCGGCCGGTCGCGCGCTTTTCCGGATTGCGCCGCGTCAGGGCCAGCAGGAAGCCGGCTGTGATGGCGATCGCCAGCATCGACGAACCGCCATAGGAGATCAGCGGCAGCGTCATGCCCTTGGCCGGCAGCAGTTCCAGATTGACGCCGATGTGGATCATCGACTGCAGGCCGATCAGCAGCGTCAGCCCGGCGATCGACAGTCGGGTGAACTCGTCGCCGTCGCGGTTGGCGTGGCGCAGGCCGCGCAGCACGATGAAGGTGAAGATCGCCACCAGCGCCAGGCAGAACAGGATGCCGAATTCCTCGGCCGCCACGGAAAAGATAAAATCGGTATGGCTGTCGGGCAGGATGCGCTTGATGGTTCCCTCGCCCGGCCCCTGTCCGAACCAGTCGCCACGCACGATCGCTTCGCGGGCGGTGTCCACCTGGTGAGTATCGCCCTCGCCTGTCCAGAACCGGTCGATGCGGCCGGCCACATGCGGAAAGACGAAATAGGCGGTGACGAACATGCCGATCGCCAGCGCGGCAAGCAGGATGATCCAGAACCACGGCATGCCGGCCATGAAGAACAGGGTGCCCCAGGCGATCGTCACCAGGATGGTCTGGCCGAAGTCCGGCTGGGCGACCAGAAGCGCCACGATGATGCCATAGAGGATGATGGCGAACAGGTTGCCGGGGATGTCGGGATGTCGCGAATGCTCGGAAAACAGCCAGGCACAGATGACGATGAAGCCGGGTTTGAGGAATTCCGACGGCTGCATGGAAAATCCCATCACCGAAAACCAGCGGCGCGACCCCTTGGCCTCGAAACCGTAGAACTGGGTGAACACCATCAGGACGATCGACGCCGCCAGCAGCAACAACGCGCCGCGGCGCACCTGACGCGGCGACAGGAACGACAGGCCGATCATGATTCCGAGCGCCGGGAAGATGAACAGCGCATGCCGCTTTATGAAGTGGAAGTTGTCGATGTTCAACCGCTCGGCCACGCCCGGGCTGGCGGCGAAAGACAGCATAAAACCGAGGCCGAACAGCACCACGAACACCGCCAGCATCGTCCGGTCGATCGTCCAGAACCAGTCGGCGACCGGTCCCCTTTCGGCTCGGCTTACCATCATCCCGTCTCCCGTGGCTCGACGAGCATCGTCACCTGCGGCAGCGAGGCGACATGCCCGACAAAGGCATTTCCGCGAATCTCGAAGTTCTTGTACTGGTCGAAGCTTGCGCAAGCCGGGGACAACAGCACCACCGGTTCCGCGTGACCGTCCCGGGCCGCATCTTCCGCGGCGTGGCTGACCGCCCGGTCCAGTGTCCCGGCGATTTCGTAAGGAACGTCATCTCCGAGCGTTGCGGCGAAGGACGGTGCCGCCTCGCCGATCAGATAGGCTTTGGCGATGTGCTTGAACAGGCCCGACAGTCCGTGCAATCCGCCATCCTTCGGCAGCCCGCCGGCGATCCAGTAGATGCGCTCGTAGCTCGCCAGGGCGGGCGCCGCCGCGTCGGCATTGGTGGCCTTGGAATCGTCGACGAACAGCACGCGGCCGCGCCGCGCCACGGGCTGCATGCGATGCCGCAGCCCGGCGAAGCTGGCAAGCCCGGTGACGATCTCTTCTTCGCTGAGCCCGACGGCGAGGCACGCGGCCAGGGCGGCTGCGGCATTCTGCGCATTATGGGCACCGCGCAGCGTGGCGATACCGGCAAGATCGGCGATCGGATGGGCCGAGCCGCCATGCGCTGCCATGATCTGCGTGCCTCTGGCAAAGTAGCCGTCGGCCAATGCGTCGCGCTTGGATATGCGGATAACTTCCGTCGAGGCGCGTTGCAGCCGGTCCGCAATCAGCATGCACCAGTGGTCGTCGGTTCCAATGACCGCCACATCGCTGCCGGCCACCAGCCGTTCCTTGACGTCGGCGTAGTGCTGCATGGTGCCATGCCGGTCGAGATGATCCGGCGTCAGGTTGAGCAGGATACCGGCCGAGGGGTTGATCGAGGGCGCCAGGTCGATCTGGTAGGAGGAGCACTCGACGACGAAGAAGCGGCCCGCCTTCGGCGGCTCGAGGGTCAGCACCGCGGTGCCGATATTGCCGCCGAGCTGCGTGTCGCGTCCCGCTTCGGAGAGAATATGCGCGATCAGCGCCGTGGTGGTCGATTTGCCGTTGGTTCCGGTCACCGCGATGAACGGACAGTCGGGCGCATCCCGGCGCCGCTGCCGCACGAACAGCTCGATATCGCCGATGATTTCGACGCCGGCAGCGCGGGCGAGATCCACGCACCAATGCGGTTTCGGGTGGGTCAGCGGCACGCCGGGCGCCAGCACCAGCGCGGCAAGGCCCGCCCAATCGGTCTCGCGCAGATCGCCGACGGGAATACCGGCCTCCCCCGCTTCGGCAATTCGGTCCGGATTGTCGTCCGAGGCCACCACATCCGCGCCGCCCTGAAGCAGGGCATGGGCGGTCGCGATTCCGGAACCGCCGAGACCGAACAGCGCGACCCTTTTTCCCTTGAGCGCCGTGACCGCAATCATCGCGTCACCGCAACTTGAGCGTGGCCAGCCCCAGCATGGCGAGCCCCACGGAAATGATCCAGAAGCGGATCACGATCTGGCTCTCCGTCCAGCCGAGGCGTTCGAAATGGTGATGGATCGGCGCCATCAGGAAGATGCGCTTGCCGGTCAGCTTGAACGAAAGAACCTGGATGATCACCGACAGGGCTTCCATGACGAACAGGCCGCCGATGATGATCATGACGATCTCGTGCTTGGTGGCCACCGCCACCGTCCCGATCAGCCCGCCGAGCGCCAGCGACCCGGTGTCGCCCATGAAGATCGCCGCCGGCGGCGCGTTGAACCACAGAAAGCCGAGCCCGGCCCCGATCACCGCGCCGAGCACAACCGAGAGCTCACCCGTGCCGGGAACGAAGTTGATCTGCAGGTAGTTGGAAAACACCGCATTGCCGGCCAGATAGGCGATGATGCCGAAGGAGGCCGCGGCGATCATCACCGGCACGATGGCCAGCCCGTCGAGACCGTCGGTCAGGTTGACGGCATTGCCGGCGCCGACCACGACGAAGGCTCCCAGAACGATGTAGAACCAGCCCAGATCGAGGAAGAAATCCTTGAAGAACGGCACCGTAAGAGATGTCGCATAGTGGGTGTTGCTGTTGCCGATGGCGATCGCCGATGCGCGCATGATGAAGTAGACGGCGAGCCCGGCGATAATGAACTCCAGCAGCAGCCGCAGCTTGCCCGACACACCGCGATGCGACTGCTGGGTGACCTTCAGGTAGTCGTCGTAGAAGCCGATCAGGCCGAAGGCCAGCGTTACGAGCAGTGTCGTTACCACGAAGGCATTCGACAGATTTGCCCATAGCAGCGAACTGATGACGATACCGCTCAGCATCATCAGCCCGCCCATGGTCGGCGTCCCGGCCTTCCTGAAATGGGTCTGCGGACCGTCCGCGCGGATCGGCTGGCCGCGCCCCTGGCGCACGCTCAGAATCGAAATGATTCGCGGGCCGAACAGAAAGACGATCAGCGCCGAGGTCACGGTTGCGGCACCGCTTCGAAAGGTCAAATATCTGAAAAGATTGAAGATCTGGAATTGATCGGCAAATTCTACGAGCCAGATTAGCATGCAGCGGTATCCCCCGGACCCGATTGGTTCCCCGACCCGCCATCCGATACGGGCGGATACTTGTCAAGCAGGGCCGTTACGAGCCTGGAAAAGCCGATGCCGTTGGATGATTTGATCATGACGACGTCGCCGGGCCGCACCGTTTCCAGCAGCACCGGCAGCAGTTCGTCCGCCGTTTCCCGATGCAGATGCTCCAACGCGCCGGTCAGACGGTCGCCCAGAACCCTGATCTCCGGGCCGGCAAGCAGCACCAGGTCGGTTCCGGCTTCGGTCAAAGGACCGGCGAGATCGCCATGCAGTTCCTCTGAAAACGTGCCGAGCTCGAGCATGTCGCCGAGCACTGCGATGCGCCGCCCAGGTTCGGCCGCGGGGGTGTCGCGCAACAAAGCGATCGCAGCCCGCATCGATGCCGGATTGGCGTTGTAACTCTCGTCGATCAGGGTGACGCGACCGTCGCCGACGGCCAGCGAATGGCGAACGCCGCGGCCCTTGGCCGCTTCGATGGCGCCGAGCGCCCGCGCCGCCATTTCGACATCGGCACCGACGCATTTCGCGGCACCGAGAACGGCAAGCGCATTCTGCGCGATGTGCCTGCCCGGAAGTCCGATCGACATTTCGACCATCTCGCCGGCAATGTCGGCGCGCACCCGCGATCCGTCCGCCGTCGGCTCGAAGGACAAGAGCCGGATCTCCGCCTGCTCGTCTTCGCCGAAACCGAGCACACGATCGATGCCGCAGGCGGCCGCAAGCTGCGTCAGAAGTCCGAATTTCTCGCTGTCCCGATTGAGCAGCGCCGCACCGCCGCTTTCCACGCCCTCGAAGATCTCCGCCTTGGCGGCGGCGATCTCATCGAGATTGCTGAAATGTCCGAGATGCGCGGCCGCGATCGCCGTGACCACAGCCACGTGAGGACGCACCATCTTGACCAGCGGCCGGATTTCGCCGGGATGATTCATGCCGATCTCGAACACCCCGAAGCGGGCATCGCGCGGCATGCGGGCGAGCGTCAGCGGCACGCCCCAGTGATTGTTGAACGAAGCGACCGAAGCATGCACCTTGCCTTGCGCCTCCAGCACCTGGCGCAGCATTTCCTTGGTCGTCGTCTTGCCCACCGAGCCGGTGACGGCAACGATTTGCGCCTTGCTGCGCGCCCGCGCCGCAATCCCCAGCTTTCCGAGGGCTTCGAGCACGTCGTTGACGACGATCATCGGTGCCGCCAGCCGGCCCATCGCCGGCAGTTTGGCTTCCGACACCACCAGCACGGACGCGCCGTTGGCGCGCGCCGCGCCGCAGAAATCGTGGCCATCGAAACGGTCGCCCTTGATAGCAAAGAAAACGTCGCCCTTGCGCACCGACCGGCTGTCGATGGAGATACCGGTGATGCCGTCGGGCAGGTTGCCGACTGGCCGGCCGTTCATGGCGTCGACCAGGTCTCTGGAATTCCATAGCCACAGCCGCTCCGCCAGTGCGGCGACGGCGCGGCGGATTTCCTCGTGATCGGAGAACGGCAGGACCTTGTCGCCGACCGTCTGCCCCTGCTCATGCCCCTTGCCGGCGACCAGCAGCGTATCGCCCTCTTCGACCAGCGACACGGCGTGATCGATGGCGCGCGCCCGGTCGTCGATCTCCATGGCGCCGGGCGCGGCTGCCAGGATTTCCGCCCGGATCGTTGCCGGATCTTCGCTGCGCGGATTGTCATCGGTGACGACGACGACATCGGCCAACCGCGCGGCGATCTCGCCCATGATGGGGCGCTTGCCGCGATCGCGGTCGCCACCGCATCCGAAGACCAGCACGATGCGACCGGTCGTGAAGGGCCGCACCGAGCGCAGTACCTGCTCCAGCGCATCGGGCTTGTGCGCATAGTCCACATAGGCGGGCACGCCCTTGTCGGTCGACACCACCAGTTCCAGCCGCCCGGACGCTCCATGCAGATGTTCGAGCGCTGCAATCGCCTCGCCCGGCGGCACGCCGGTGGCGATGGCCAATCCCGCGGCGACCATCGCATTGGACAGCTGGAAATCGCCGGCCAGCGGTACCGTCACGTGGTAGATCGCCCCGTCATGGTGGATTTCGGCGACCTGTTTATGACGCTGGTGCTCCACCCGCTTGAGCGTCAGGAAGGCGCCGTTGCGGCCAACGGTCAAAACCCGCAGTCCGGCAGTGCGCGCCACGTCCATTGCCCGGCCGGACCATGGATCGTCGCTGAAGATCACGGCCGGGCTACCCGGCGGCAGCAGCGAGTTGAACAGCCGCATCTTGGCGGCGAAATAGGCTTCCTCGTCGGGATGGTAATCCAGGTGGTCGCGCCCGAGATTGGTAAAGGCGCCTGCGGTCAGCCGCACGCCGTCGAGCCGGTGCTGGTCGAGCCCGTGGCTCGAGGCCTCCATGGCGCAGCGGGTCACGCCCTCCTCCGCCAGTTCCTGCAACAGGCGATGCAGATGCACCTGGTCGGGCGTCGTCAAATGGGCATATTCGGTGCGCTTCGGAGACACCACGCCGGTCGTGCCGATCATTGCGGCCGGTAGACCCGCACGCTGCCAGATCTGGCGCGTGAACGAGGCCACCGAGGTCTTGCCGGCGGTTCCGGTAACGGCGACCATGATATCGGGCTGAACGCCATAGAACCGCGCTGCCGCCTGGGCGAGCAGGATGCGCGGGTCGTCGGCGCGGATGACCGGGACACCAGGATCCGCAATATCGCGTGCCGAGGCGGCGAAGACCGCACAGGCTCCGCGATGCACGGCGTCGGCTATATAGTCCGTGCCGTCCCGGGAATGGCCGGGCAATGCCGCAAAGACGAAACCCGGCTGGACGTCGCGGCTGTCGGCGGTCAGTCCGGCAACCTCCAGATCGGCATGCTCCGGTGGGATTGAAACGAAATCTCCTGCGAGGACATTCAACTTCATTGCGCTGCGTAACGGTCCCTCTGCTGACCGGCGCGACGGGGGCGCCCGGTGCCGGCTTCGATACTGACGCGAATGGGCTGCTTCCTGCCGGTGGCGCGGGAATCGCCGATTCCAAACACTCTACGCGCTTATGTCAGACTCAATATGACACGAGCAAGGCATCGCCGTCCTCGCCGAAGGACGGCCGCACGCCGAGAAGTGCGGCCGAACGGCGAATAATGGCTTTGACGGTGGGGGCGGCATTGAGGCCGGCCGTCGCCGAATGTTGGCCTTCGGCCGGTTTCGGTTCGTCGATGATCACCAGGACGACATATTCCGGATCCTCGATCGGAAACGCCGACAGAAAAGCATTGAACCGCACGCTCGACGAATAGCGTCCGTTCACCACCTTCTCCGCGGTTCCGGTCTTGCCGCCGATGCGAAAACCCGGCACCTCGGCGCGCCGGCCGGACCCCTTTTCGACGTTGAGACGCATGAGATAGCGCATGGCGCTGCTGGTTTCCGGCTTGATGACCTGGGTCGACACCTCCAGCGCCTCGTCGAGCGTGCGCGGCAGGAAGGTCGGCGGCATCAGCCGGCCGCCATTGAGCATGGCGGCGGCTGCGACGGCCGTCTGCAGCGGCGTGGTGGCGACGCCGTGGCCGAAGGAAATGGTGATCGAGTTGATCTTCTTCCACTTCCTCGGCTGGCTCGGGCTTTTAACCTCCGGCAGTTCGGTCGGCAGGCGCGTCAGCAGCCCGACGCGGGTCAGAAACTCCTTCTGACCGTCTATGCCGACCACGTCCGCCATCTTGGCCGTGCCGATATTGGAGGAATAGATGAAGATTTCCGGCACCGACAGGATGCGGTGCTTGCCGTGGAAATCGCGGATCGTGTGGCCGGCGATGCGGATCGGGCGGCGTGCGTCGAACCGATCCTCGAGCGTCACCAGACCGGAATCCAGTGCCATGGCCGTGGTGAAGGACTTGAAAGTCGAGCCCATCTCATAGGTGCCGGCCGACATGCGGTTCATGCGGTCCTTTTCGAGCGCCTGGGCCGGAATGTTCGGGTCGTAGTCCGGCAACGAAGACATGGCGATCACTTCGCCGGTCTTGGCGTTGAGCACCACGGCACCGGCGGCGATCGCCCGGTAGCGCTGCATCGCGGCGGCCAATTCGTCGCGCACCATGTGCTGGACCCGCAGATCCACGGAAAGGCGCACTGGCTCCATCTGACGGTCGACGGTCATGCCGGCGGCCGCAAGATCCGCCAGTCCCTGCCCGTCGATATACTTCTCCATCCCGGCGATGCCCTTGTTGTCGATATTGACATGGCCGACGATGTGCGAGGCGGTGGTTCCGCCCGGATAGAAGCGCCGCTTCTCGGGCCTGAAGCCGATACCAGGCAGGCCCAGCGCCAGGATGTCGTTTTGCTGTTTCGGCGTCAGCTGGCGGCGCAGCCACTGAAAGTAGGACTTCGATTTCAGCTTGCGATAGACGGTGCGCGCGTCGAGTTCCGGCAGCACCGTCGCCAGCGCCTCGATGACCTCGTCCGGATCGGTGATCTTGTGCGGGCTGGCGTAGAGCGACACCGTGCGGATGTCGGTGGCCAGCACCTTGCCGTTGCGGTCGAGCAGATCCGGCCGCGAGGCCAGCAGAGCGTCGCCGCGCGCGATGCTGGCGACGGTCGTCATGTCGCGCAGGCCGTATTGAACCAGCCGACCGGCGATGACGGCATAGATGACGCAAGCGCCGATCATCACCAGGGAGATACGGTTCCTGGTCTGCCGACCGGACGATTTGCGGCTGCCCTCGATGCGGATCGGGTCCGCTGTCTGGTCGCTGTCGCCTTTGCTTCGGCGGAATCCTGGAATCGACTGACGCGCGAACGAAAACATCACTGGCCCACCGATCCGGTGAGCGTGTTGTTGTCGACAGCCTCTGCCATCCGTTCGCGATCGGGATCCGGCAGGTCGATCACCCGCGCCGGCAGTTCCTGCGGCCGCACGATCTGATGCGACTCGGTGATTTCCAGGCCGAGTTCATCGGCATGCAGGTTTACCAGCTCCTGCAGTCGCGCCGGCTGGATCAGCAGGCTCCAGTCGGCATTGAGCAGGTCGATCGTGTCCTCCTCGAGCCGGATCTGTGCCTCGAGCTGGCGGATTTCCTCGAGCTGCTTGTCCGTCTGATACTTGATGTGGAAGGTCATGACGGCCGCCGCGGCCATCAGGGCAATGATCACGAAATCCATCGTCTTGAGCATCGCTCAGCCTCCCAGTGCCGCCAGATCGGGCAGTTTCGCAAGCCCCGATATGGAGGCGTCGGCCGGCATCGCCGGCGCGTCGGTGCGCCGTCCCGCCCGCAGCTTGGCGGACCGGGCGCGCGGATTGTCGGCGGCCTCCTGTTCGCCGGCGGCGACCATGATCTTGCCGACCGGCTCGAAACTGGCCGCGACAGGGGTCGTTTCCGGCAAATGTCGCGAACCGGTGCCCGACCGGCCGAAACGCGACTGGAAAAACCGCTTGACGATCCGGTCCTCCAGGGAATGGAAGCTGACGACGATGAGGCGGCCGCCAGGCTTTAACACCCGTTCGGCGGCAAACAGAGCGTCGGCCAGTTCGCTGAGCTCTTCATTGACGAAGATCCGCAGCGCCTGAAAGACGCGGGTTGCCGGATGGATCTTGTCGCGCATGCGACGCGGATTGACCGTTTCGATCAGCTGCGCCAGCTGGCGTGTCGTCTCGAAAGGCTCCGAACGGCGCTGCTTTTCGATCGCCCGGGCAATGCGCCCGGCCTGCCGCTCCTCGCCCAGAACGCCGAAAATCCTGGCGAGGTCACCCGGCTTCAACCGGTTGACCACATCCGCCGCTGTCGGCCCCGTTGGCGACATGCGCATGTCGAGCGGCCCGTCCTTCTGGAAGGAAAAGCCGCGATCGGCCTCGTCGATCTGCATGGACGACACGCCGACATCGAGCATCACGCCGTCGAGACCGCCTTGCGGGGCATGGGTTGCCAGCTCGCTGAAGCGCGCTTCGACAAGCGTCAGGTGACCGGCAAAAGAATTCAGGAGGTCCTGGCCGCCGGCAATCGCCGTCGGATCGCGGTCAAGCCCGATAACGTCCGCCCCGGCCTCCAGCACCGCGCGGCTGTAGCCGCCGGCGCCGAATGTGCCGTCGAGAATGATCTCGTTCTGTTTGGGCTGAAGCGCTACCAGGACCTCTGCCAGAAGAACCGGGATGTGACGAACTGGTCCGCCACCGGCACCATTTGACATGGTGCCAGAGTCCGACGTCATCCCGTTTCTCCTTGGCCAGCGCTGGCCTGTCCACCCGCCAAGCGCCTGCTGAGGGCTTCCCGCCGCTTTTCCTCGTATTGGACGGGATCCCAGAGCTGAAAATGATCGGAACGTCCGACGAATGTCACCTGGTCGGATATCCCGGTATAGTCGCGGATGAAGTCGGTCACCGACAGGCGCCCTTCGCCATCCAGCTTCATGAACACACCGCCGCCGTGTATCAGCAGCGACATGTCGTTGGCGTCGAGCGAAAACGGATCCGCATCGACAATCGGTTTTTCGTAACGGTCGAGAAGGTCCGGACCGCCGACGGTGATGGCCGGAAAAACGAAATCCTGAATGGCGTAGAGATCCTGAATGCCCAGGCGCGTCAGAACCGTGCGAAACGATGCCGGAACCGACACCCTTCCCTTCGCATCGATCTTTTTCGTCGCATTCGACAGGAACCGGTTCATTACGCAAAACCGCCGCTTCCACGCCTGAGGACCATAACATACCGCCTCCGGAGATCACCGACCGCACGCACGCAGGATCCGGCCGCTCATTCGGTCCGAAATGCACCTGCAACGGGGCTACGCTTGACCACCCCCAACGATCTTTTTGGGATAACATGGGACAAATTGGGCGTCAATGGGAATGAGGCTTCATCGCCCCTTGTACACAGTCGGTATTGAGCCCCGATTATGGTTAACAAGTGCTTAACACCGGGGCGGTCGGCCGCGGTGGCGGATCGGCCCAACCCGTCCGGGGGTCGTCGCGCGTTTTCGGCCGCGCTTCTGTCGGTGAATTGCCAGCCGGCCTGTAAGCCGGGTTCTGTATGGCCCCGTCGCCGAAGCGGCGGGACGCGGCAGCCATTCCTCTGGGGCCGCGCTTGCGCGTGACCTCGAGCAACCAACCCGGATGACCAGCCCGGAAACAGGCCGGGGCTTGCGCCCCGCGTCATCCCTATTCGGTCTTGCTCCTGGTGGGGTTTACCGTGCCGCCTCTGTTGCCAGAGGCGCGGTGGGCTCTTACCCCACCCTTTCACCCTTACCCCGCCAGCATTCCCGTCGGTATGAACCGGCGACGAGAATGCAGGCGGGGCGGTTTGCTTTCTGTGGCACTTTCCCTGGGGTTGCCCCCGCCGGACGTTATCCGGCACCGTGTTTCCGTGGAGCCCGGACTTTCCTCACTCCGCTGTCTTTCGACATTGCGGAGCGCGGCTGCCCGGCCGGCTGGCACCGCCCTGATAGCCGAAACGGTCTGAAATTGCGAGCCTTTTTGCAGGTTCGCGGGCAATATCGGAAAATCACGCGGGCGGCAGGTGGGCGCGGAAGAAATCGATCTGGTTACCGCCCATAACCTTGCGTATCGTCGCTTCGTCAATGCCGAGATCCAGCAGCGCATTGGTCACCAGCACCAGCTCCGACACGTCGATCCGGGTGGCAACCGCGCCGTCGAAGTCGGAGCCGAGCGCCACATGGTCCTCGCCGACCAGGTCGACGGCCGCTTGAATAGCGCGGGCGATGCCCTCGGGCGATGCATCGCAGATGGCTTCGGTCCAGAAGCCGATGCCGATCAATCCGCCCTTGCCGGCGATCTGGACCATCAGTTCGTCGGAAATGTTGCGCGGCGACTTGCAGTGGTTGGAGGTTCCCGTGTGACTGATGACCAGCGGACCCTCGGCGATCGCAAGCGTATCGCGCACGACCTTTTCGGAAGAGTGGGAAACGTCGATGATCACGCCCGCCTCCTCCATCTCCCGGACCGCCTGCTTTCCAAACTCCGTCAGCCCGCCCTTGCGCGTACCGTGCAGCGAACCGCCGAGCAGATTGTCGAAAAAATGCTGCAGGCTCATCATCCGGAAGCCAGCGTCGTAAAGCCGTCCGATATTGTCGAGGTCGCCTGACAGCGCGTGCGATCCCTCTGTCCCCAGAACACCGCCGACCACCTTCCTGCCGTCTGCGCGGGCCGCCAGCAGCGCATCCAGGTCCTTGACGGTCTTGACGATGACCAGCCGGCCGTCCGACCGGTCGGCGAAGCGATGCAACTTGCTCGCCTGGTAGAGCGCCCTCTCCGTCAGGTTGGTCCAGGTCCTGACCGGCCACATTTGCCCGATCGCCAACAGGGTGACGTCGTCACCGCCGTCGCTGCTGTTTTCGTCATAGCTGAGATCGGGCGGCGACTTGGTGACGGTGGTGAACACCTGCAAAGTCATGTTGCCTTCGATCATCCGGGGGATGTCGATATGGCCGCGATCCCACCGCTGTGTGAGATCACGTTTCCACAACAGCGGATCGGCATGCAGGTCGGCTATGTGGAGCGTGTCGTGCAGTTTTTTCGCTGCGGCCGAGATCGGCTTGCGCGGTCCCTGCTCAATCGCGTTTATGGCGTTGTCGACGATGGCCGGCACGACGAAATGAAGCAGTGCGAGGCCGGCCGCGACGACGGTCAGCGGGACGATCCAGAGAAATTGCCGCTTGCGCAAAAGGAAAGCCTCCCGGTTGGCGCCACCATTGCATGTAGCGGTTTCCCGGGAGGCTTCCAATGTTTTCGGCGTGGCGGGGTCAGCCGATGATCTTCCGCACCTTCTTGCAGTAGCGTGAGGAAATACGGTTCATCCGCTTGGCGCCATGGCCGGCATTGTAGCGCAGCACCGTGCCGCAGGTATCGCCGCCGCTCAGCTTGTGAGCGCCGCCGAGATACTTCATGCCGTACTTGATGTTGGTTTCGGGATCATAGAGGCCCTTGCGTGATCCCCGGTATCCCATCAGCCGCGCGGTCGCCAGCTTGATCTGCATCAGGCCGACCTCACCGGCCCTGCCGCGCGCCTTCGGATTGAAATTGCTTTCCACCCGAACGATGGCGTGGGCCAGGTTGGACGGAACGCCGTGTTGCCGGGCATAGCGGTTGATGAGATGCGAGTATTTCGAACTCTTGACCTCCCCCACGTTGCCCTTGGCGTTGAAAATCGATGATGTGATCGCCTTGAGATCGATCCCCTTGCTTTCGTCCTCGGCACTTTCGTCCGCCAAGGCACCTCCAAAAGAAACCATCGCGGCGCAAGCCGCCGCAAAGACAATGGTTCCAAGTCCCTTCATTCCATTACTCCGCACAAAATCGCCGCCTACGCGAGACCTGAGGCGGCTTGGTTCAGCGACTTCGATTGCCGCTTGTCGTTGAATGCGGAGCCATTCCTAATGCGGAAAATTCTCGAATGGTGGCGGCGCCGTAACGTTGCGTTACAGCGCGTAAGAATACCGATACTGCAGTGCAAAAATCAGCCGATATCCGGGCGTTGCGGCAAGCTCGAAATCAACCGGTGCAGCGTTTCTATGGTCGACACGTCGGCGATACCGTCGACGCGCGACGGTCGGAAATGCCGCTGGAATGCAGTGACCACAGCATGGGTTTCGTCGTCAAAGGTTCCATTGATATCAATGCCATAGCCGTAGATCGACAACATCGCCTGCAGCGCTTCGATCGGTTGCCCGCCATCGCCGCGCTGAAAGAACCGTCCGCCGCTCAGCGGCACGGGTTCGACCCAGTGGCCGATGCCGGCTGTAAACAAGGACCGCCACGGAAACTTCTCTCCCGGATCGGCCTTTCGCTGCGGCGCAATGTCGCTATGGGCGAGCACGCGCTCCGGCGCGATGGACCATCTCTCGGCGCAGTTTCGACACAATTCGACGACCGCCGCGATCTGCGCGTCCGGGAAATCCGGGTAATCGCCGTCATGGCCCGTGTTGACGATCTCGATACCGATGGAGGCCGAGTTGAGGTCGGTCTCGCCTTTCCACATGCTCTTGCCGGCATGCCAGGCGCGTTTCGCTTCCGCCACCAGCTGAACGACCCGCCCGTCCTCATGCACCAGATAGTGACTGGAAACCTGCGCTTCCGGCGTGCACAGCCATTTCAGCGCCCCTTCGGCGCTTTCCATGCCGGTGTAGTGGAGCACCAGCATGTCGATGGCCCGGCCTTCTGCGCGCTCGCCGAAATTCGGCGACGGGCAGAGCTCGGCGCCGGCAAAGTCCGCCGTCAGTTCGGTCATGCCGCCTTGAAGTCTTTTTCGATGGCCGCGAACGCCTCATTGAGCGCCGCCATGCGGTTGTTGGCGATCGCCAGGAACTCCTCCGGAACTCCGCGGGCAATCAGCCGGTCCGGATGGCTCTCCGAGACCAGTTTCCGGTAACGCCTCTTGATCTCGTCGAGCGGCGTGCCCTTGCTCAGCCCGAGCACCGCATAGGGGTCCCGTTGGGTGCGGTAGACATGCCGCGCCAGGATCTGCTCGAAATGGGTCTCGTCGA
Source organism: Rhizobiaceae bacterium (assembly GCA_963921345.3). Classification (GTDB taxonomy): domain Bacteria; phylum Pseudomonadota; class Alphaproteobacteria; order Rhizobiales; family Rhizobiaceae; genus Hoeflea_A. Next base: position 478,796 of record CAWUFE020000002.1, read on the forward strand.
CCTGGAAGATCTCCGCCACCCGGGCGAGGAACGCCTGTTCCTTTTCATGCAGAACACCGTCGGCCTTGGCGATGTGGAACAGCCCGTCGAGGATGTCCTCGAGCACCAGGCAGTTGGGCTCGCCGGAGCCGCACAGTTCAGCCATTTTGGAAGCATAGGATTCGTAGCCGGCGACGTCCTGTTTGGCGAGATTGTAAAGCCGGGAGACGTTGCGTCCCTCCTTGGGCGGAATCTCGAAAATCTCCTGGAAAGCCACCACCTCGTCGGGCGTTACCACGCCATCGGCCTTGGCCATCTTGGCCGACAGCGCGATCATGGCCACGGAAAACGCCACCCTGCGGCGCGTCTCCGGATCGCCCGCAAACACGGTGCGCACTGCCTCGATGACACCCGAGATCGCTCCCGAGGTGGCGCCGCTGATGAAATCACCGAGTTTTGCAAAGATCGACATCGTGCGTCTTTACGCGATTTGGGCCGACAAGGCGAGTGGACAAAAGGGCACGCGACCGCACGACAAACCGTCCACCGACAACCGCCCGCCGTCAGGCCCCGGTTCGATCTAACACCGACTCCAAGGTCCTTTTGTGGCGTTCGAAAATGGCTTCGGCGCCGACTGCCGCCGGTCAATGCCGCGGGTGCGGACCCCTTAGGACGGGAAACGCGGTATCCGCATCCCCCATAATGGTGAGGGCCGTCAGGTAAACGGGTTCAATCGCCGATCGGTTGGCGCTCGACGACGCCGTGCAGCTTGCCCATGCGCCGGTGGATGTTGTGCAGGTTCTCGGCGCTTTGGTTGGCGCGCAGCACGGCGATCTGGCTGGCCAGGCAGTCGAGCACCAGCAGTTGCGCATAGCGGGTGCAGTTGGGCTGGTTGAAGTAGAGCTCGTCGTCGGTGATATCGATGTTGAGCGTGATCGTCGAACAGTCGGCCAGCGGACTGCCCTTGCGGGTGAGTGCAATCACCTTGACGCCGCGCTCGACGGCCGCCTCGACGCAGCTGATCAGCGTTTGCGGGCGGCCGGTGACCGAGAAGATCAGCATCGCGTCGCCGACGCCGCTGATCGCTGCCGTCATCTGCTGGCGGTAGGCGTCGGATGTCGCCTGCGCCGGCACGCTCAGGCGGAAAAGCCGGTTTTCCGCCTCCTTCGCCAGAACCGCCGAACTGCCGCCGGTGCCGAAGCAGAAGACTTGCCGGCTGTCGTCGATGATCCGCGCGGCCGCCTCCAGCGCATTCAGGTCAAGATCCTCGACCGCCTGCATGATCGCCCGGCTCGACGCCTGCGCCAGCCGTTCGGCCATGTCGCCGGTCGTCGACTGCTTCACCTTTGCCGGCGCATCGACATACATGCGCTCGATCGCCGTTTCCTGGGCCAGGCGCAGCTTGAAATCCGTGTAGCCCGAGCACCCCATCTTGCGAACGAAGCGAACAACGGACGGCTCGCTGACGCCCGCCAGGTCGGCCATCGATTTCAGGCTGAGCCGCACCACCTGTTCGGGCCGCGACACGACCACCTCGGCAATCTGCTTTTCCGCCCGCCGCAAGTCGCCCGACATGGCCTCGATCGTCGAAACCAGACGCTGCGAACCGTTTGTGTCTTCTTCGAAATCCATGGTGGCCCCGTGGGTCCTGGCGTTCTTACAATGCCGGATTCACCGGCACAACCTCAGCTCCACAATAATAGCATTACAAACATAAATAAAAAAAACATTTGCAAAACTATATTTTGCATGGTACGACGCTGAAAACCGGGAGGGCGCGCTTTGGCCGACGACACGATTGTATCGATCCGATTTGACGAAGTGATCGTCCCGACCCATCCCGGCGTCATCAATTCCTCCGGTCTCGACAAGCCGCTGCACATGCTGCCTGTCAAGGGCAAGCCGGACTGGTCGACCCAGTTCGACGCGCTCTCGAAAGTGGTCATGCGCATGGAACTGGCCGGCGGCGTCATCGGTCTCGGCGAATTCTATCGCGGTCACTCCTGGGACCTGCTGGAAGATGTGGCCGAAAAACTCGTCGGACAGAAGATCGGCGATCTGCCGCGCCAGGACCTGCCGATCGCGCTGTGCCGCGAATTTGACGGTTTCGAATGCGCGATCTGGGATGCCGCGGCAAAGTTGCTTGGAGTTCCTCTCCACCAGTTGCTCGGCGGCGCGGTGCGCAAGACCGTCAAGGTCGGCGCCTGGTCGAGCCATCGCACCGTGGACGAAATCGGCCCCTGGGCGCGGCAATACGCCGATCAGGGCTACGATTGTATCAAGATGAAGACCGATCTCGAGGACGACTGCGTTGGCTGGGCCAGGCAGATCGACGAGCACGCGCCCGGCATGAAGATCATACTCGATCCGAACCAACGCTGGCAGAACCTCAGCGAAGCGCGCCGCATCACCGCCAATCTGGAGAAGGTCGGCAACGTGCTGCTGCTGGAGGACCCGATCCCGCGCTGGATGCTGCTCGACTATGAACGCCTACGCAAGATCACTTCGATCCCGATCTTCCTGCACGTGTCCCTGCCCTATGTCTATCAGGGCCAGCGGGTTTATGAGGCGGTCAACGCCTTGATGCATGGCGCCGTCGACGGTTTCAACTTCAATGCTGGACTGGCCAAGTTCCAGCAACTCTCTCACATAGCCGACGCCGCCAACCTGTCTTGCTGGCACGGTTCGGAGATCGATCTCGGCATTCTCGAAGCGATGTATGTGCACCAGGCGGCGGCGGCCAAAGCCTGCACTCTGCCCAGCGACATTTTCGGCCGCCTCATCCGCCAGCACGATTTGCTGAAGCAGCCGCTTCGCTTCACCCCGCCCTTTGTCGAGGTGCCCACGGGTCCCGGCCTGGGTGTGGAACTGGACGAGTCTGCTGTCGAACAACACGCGATCGACAGCCGCACCATCACCGGCTGACCAAGCGCGCCGCGAATTCGGGACGGGAGGCCCGCATGTCTGATCTTGGCAAGCTATCGCAGCTTTCGGGGCAAGCCAGCCTCTGGCTGAACCGCATCGTCGAAGCGATTATCGCCATTTTGCTGGCCCTGCTCGTGCTCGATGTCTGGCTGGCCGTGCTGGACCGCTATCTGTTCCGCTGGCAGCTGCCGTGGCCGGAAGTGCTGGCCCGCTATCTGATGATCTGGGCGGCGCTGCTTGCCGCTTCCTCCGGCATCGCCCGCCGCGAACACATCGGTCTGTCTTTGCTGATCCGTCATTTCTCGCCGGGATTTCGCCGCGCTTTGCTCGTCGCCGTCGACCTCATCACCCTGTCGCTCTTCGTCTATCTCGCGATCTACGGCATCGGCTTTGCCGAAAAAGGAGGGTCGCGCCAGGCGATGATCCTCGGCCTCACCCTGCTCCTTCCGTTCGCCGCCGTGCCGGTTTCGGCATCACTCTGCGCCATCCAGACCCTGCTCGTCGGCGTGCGCGATCTCGGCCACTACGCGGTCGGCGGCCAGAGCGAGGAGTTCTGATCATGATCGTGCTGCTGATCTTCGTCGTGCTCACCCTGATCGGAACGCCGATCGGTTTTGCCATCGGCGTCGCCGGCGTGGCCGGTCTCTACATGACCGGCGGCAGCGCCTTTCTCGCCCAGGGGCCCGGTAAGATCTTCAACGGTCTCAACATCTTCCCGTTCCTGGCGATGCCCTTCTTCATTCTCGCCGGCGAGATCATGAACCATATCGGCATTACCTCGCGGCTGGTGAAGCTGGCCCAGGCGATCGTCGGCCATTTCCGCGGCGGCCTCGCCCACACCAACATGCTGGCCTCCGTCTTCTTCGCCGGCCTGAGCGGTGCGGCCACCGCCGACGCGGCCGCCTTCGGGCGCACCCTGGTGCCGGAAATGGTGCGCGAGGGCTACCGCCGCGACTACGCCTGCGCCGTCACCGCCGCCGGCTCGATCATCGGACCGACCATCCCGCCGTCCGGCCTGATGGTTGTCTACGGTTCGCTGATGGGCGTGTCGATCGGCGGGCTGTTCGCCGCCGGCATCATTCCCGGCCTGCTGATCTGTGTCGTCTGCATGGCCGTGATCGCGCTGGGCGCGGCCCACAACGAACTGCCGGTCAACCAGCGGCGCGCCAGCCTGCTCGAGATCTTCAAGGCAGCCCGCCGGGCGCTGACCGCCCTGCTGATGCCGATCATCATTCTCGGCGGCATCCTCGGCGGCGTCTTCACGCCGACCGAAGCCGCGGCCGTGGCCGTCGCCTACGCTCTGTTCCTCGGCTTTTTCATCTACCGCAATCTGACCGTGCCCGATCTCGCCGCAATGCTGGTGCGCACCGGGCGCATCACCGGGGTGATCTTCGTCATCGTCGCATTTGCCGCGGTTCTCGGCTGGTGGATCAGCTTCAACCGCATTCCGCAGGAAATCGCCGCCTGGGTCATCGCCACCGCCGGCGAGCCGTGGATGATCCTGACGCTGATCATCATCGTGCTGCTGGCCATCGGCATGATCATGGACATCACCGCCATCCTAATCATCCTCGCGCCGATCCTGGTGCCGCTGACGCTGGAGATCGGCATGGAGCCGATCCATGCCGGCATCGTCTTCGTGCTGGCGCTCAATATTTCGCTGATGACGCCGCCGGTCGGCGCCTGCCTGTTCGTGCTCGCCTCGGTCACCGGCGAGCGCATCGAGAACATCGCCCTGAAGCTGTGGCCGTTCCTGATCGCCGAAGTGGCAATCCTGCTGCTGATCGCCTTCTGGGAATGGCCGGTGCTGTTTCTGCCGCGCCTGCTCGGCTTCGGATAACAAAAGGATTCAGAGACGTTGCGTGAACCGATTCATCCAAAGGCCAAGCTATCCGGGCGACCCGCATCCTTGTTCATCGAGGCGGAACCGATGCGGCGGTCGGCGGTCTTGCGGTTCACGCAACACCCGGTCAGCGTCGCTGGCCTCCACCCCGCCGGACGCGTTCCGGCACCACCCCAACGATCATGAGCCTGGGAGGTATTCAGCCATGAGATCGAGAGTTCTATCCCTGTTGATGAGCGGCGCCGTCGCCGCGGGCCTGTCGTTGACCGCGGTCGCGGCATCGGCAGACACCAAACTGTTGAAATTCGCCTACGACAACAAGACGGATCCGTTTGAAAACCCGGCGCATGCCTGCACCGCGGTGTTCAACAACATCGTCGAAAGCGAGACCAATGGCGGCATCAAGACCGAGGTCTTCCCGTCGAATCAGCTCGGCAACGCCCGCGAACACGTACAGATGGTGCGCGACAACGTCATCCAGGCGACGCTGGCCTCGACCGGCGCGCTGGCGTCCTACTATCCGCGCATCGACGTTCTCAACCTGCCTTTCGCCTTCGACAGCAATGCCTCCACCTACCGGGTGTTCGACGGTCCGTTCGGTGAGGCTTTCGCCTCCGACATCGAGGACGTTCTGGGCGACGTCAAGGTGCTCGGTTTCCCCGACACCGGTGGCTTTTTCGCGGTCACCAACTCCAAGCGGCCGATCAACACGCTTGAGGATTTCGAGGGCGTGCGCATCCGCACAATGACCGTCCCGGCTCACCAGGCCGTTATCCAGTCGCTCGGCGGCGAGGCCTATCCGCTCGCCTGGGGCGAAGTCTACACCGGTCTGCAGACGGGCGTCATCGACGGTCAGATGAACCCGATTCCCATCATCTCCTTCTGGAAAATGTTCGAAGTTCAGAAGTACATGACTCTGACCAACCATCTGTTCTCGCCCTACACCTTCGTCATCTCCAAGACGTTCTGGGACGGCCTGACGCCGGAAGAGCAGACGATCGTGCGCAAGGCCGCCGAATCCTGCGTGGCGGCCAGCCGTGGCCTGAGCCGCATCATCGAAGCCTCCGACCGCGGCATCAAGGGACTGGCCGACAAGATCGAGATCACGGCACTTTCCGCCGAAGACCGCAAGCGCTTCAAGGAAGCCTCGCAGCCGGCCGTCATCGAGCTGATCGGCCAGAGCGGCGATGCCAAGGCCGTGGAACTGCTCGAACTGTTCCAGGCCGAGGTCAACAAGGCCAACAGCGAGCCCTACCTGCAGTAATCGCTCCCAAGCAACGGTGTGGCCCCGTCCGGGCCGCACCGCGCCATCGTAACCTGTACCGACGGATCGACCCTTGTCTTCAATCAACAACAACACGGCGAAAATCGTGCCGCAATCGCAGCAGCACTCCACCGCCGGACCCTATTCCCCTGTCCTCGAGATCAAGGCCAGCTCCATGGTGGTGATTTCCGGCCAGTGCGCCATTCGCGACGACGGCTCGCTTTTTCCGCAAGACATTGCCGTGCAATCGCGCGAAACCCTGCGCAACTGCGAGCGGCAGCTGTCGGCAGCCGGATGCACCCTTGCCGACGTCTTCAAGGTGAACGTCTACCTTACCGACCTGAAAGACTGGCCGGCCTTCAACGAGGTCTACCGGGAGGTCATGCCCGATCCCCTTCCCGTCCGCACCGCTGTGCAAGCCGCACTGCTGGAGAACTTTCTGGTCGAAATCGAAATGTGGGCAGCCAAGCCATGAGATGGGAAAAGCTGACATTCCGGGATTTCGACCGCATCGACCGGGACACGCCGGTCGTGCTCAACATCGCCGCCGTCGAACAGCACGGTCCGCACCTGCCGCTCGATGTCGATTGCCGCATCGGCCGTCATTTCTGCGATTGCATAGACGAGGCCATGGGTGACGGCGTACTCGTACTGCCGCAGATCAAGGTTTGCTGCTCGCGCCATCACATGGAGTTCGCCGGCACGCTGACGGTGACCCATGAAACCATGCTCGCCTACCTCAAGGACCTGATCAGCTGCGTCCAGGCGCACGGTTTTCGCAACGTCCTCATTCTCAACAGCCATGGCGGCAACCAGGCCATCGGCCGGGTCGCCGTCGAGACCATCGGGCCGGACTTCGCAGCCGAAGGCGGCCGCATCGCCTTCACCAGCTGGTGGGACGTGGCGCTGTCGGCCCTGTTGGAAGTCAATGACAGCGGCCGCTTCGGTGTCGGCCACGCCTGCGAGTTCGAGACCTCTCTGATGCAACTCATCGCGCCCGATGAGGTGCGGATCGAGGCCTTGCCGAGACGCTCGTTCCGGTCGTTCGCCGATTGGACCGACAGCGACCTGCTGCGGTCCGCGCCGGTGGCGCTCTACCGCTCGATGCAGGAGATGTCCGGCGGCACCGGAGTTCTAGGCGATCCGTCGGCCGCCTCGGCGCAAAAGGGCCAAGCCATCGTCGAGCTGGTTGTTCCGGCCCTGGAACGGATTCTCACCGAGTTGTCGGCCAGCCGCTGAAAGCCTGTGCCGATCGGCACAAGCATATGGACACGGCATCGCTCGCAGTGCATCTGTGTGTCGCACCAACAGCAACAGCACACGGATCAGGCGCATGACGGACAAATGGGATTTCTGGATCGATCGCGGCGGCACGTTCACGGACGTGATCGGCCATGCTCCCGACGGTCGTATCATCCAGAAAAAGCTGCTGTCCGAAAATCCCGAAGCCTATCGCGACGCCGCCGTGCAGGGTATTCGCGAGTTGCTGGGCGCTGCGGGCGGCGCACCTGTTCCGAGCCATCAGATCGGCGAAGTCAAGATGGGCACGACGGTGGCAACCAACGCGCTGCTGGAGCGCAAGGGCGACCGCACGCTGCTGGTGATCACAAAGGGGTTTCGCGACGCGCTGCGCATCGCCTATCAGGCGCGGCCGGAGATCTTCGCCAAGGAAATCATCCTGCCGGAACAGCTTTACGAGCGCGTCATCGAGGTCGATGAGCGGGTTCGTGCCGACGGCACGGTCGAAGCGGTTCCCGATCCCGACGCGGTCCGCGCCGAACTGCGAGACGCAAAGGCCGCCGGCATCGACGCGGTCGCCATCGTATTCATGCATTCGTGGAATTTTCCGGAGCACGAGGCGATCGTCGCCGACATCGCCTCTTCGGAGGGTTTCGGCCAGATTTCCGTCAGTCATCGCGTCTCGCCGCTCGCCAAGCTCGTCGGCCGCGGCGATACCACCGTTGTCGATGCATATCTGTCGCCGATCCTGCGGCGCTATGTTGATGAAGTGGGCAACGACCTTGGCGCTTCTGATTACGATACGGCCCCGTCGCTGAAGTTCATGATGTCCTCGGGCGGCCTGACCGCCGCGCATCTCTTCCAGGGCAAGGACGCAATTCTGTCGGGTCCCGCCGGCGGCGTGGTCGGCATGGCGGAAACGGCTGAGCTTGCCGATTTCGACAAGGTGATCGGCTTCGACATGGGCGGCACATCCACAGACGTCGCCCGCTATGACGGCGACTACGAACGTGCCTTCGATACCGAAGTCGCCGGCGTGCGCATACGCGCGCCGATGATGCGCATCCACACCGTGGCCGCCGGCGGCGGCTCGATCCTCAGCTACCGCGCCGGCCGCTTCCAGGCCGGTCCGGAATCGGCAGGCGCCGATCCGGGCCCTGCCTGCTATCGTCGGGGCGGGCCGCTTGCCGTCACCGACGCCAATGTCATGCTCGGCAAGCTGCAGGCGGATTACTTCCCGGCGATCTTCGGCCCGGACCAGGACGCGCCGCTCGACACCGATGTGGTTCGCAGCAAATTCACCGAGCTGGCTGCCGAAATCGACGGCAACAAATCGCCGGAGGAGATTGCCGAAGGTTTCATCTCGGTTGCCGTCGAGAACATGGCGAACGCCATCAAGAAGATCTCGGTACAGCGCGGCTACGACGTCACCCGCTATCTGCTCAACTGTTTCGGCGGCGCCGGCGGACAGCACGCCTGCCTTGTTGCGGACGCCCTGGGAATCGAGTCGATCCTCATCCACCCGTTTTCGGGCCTGCTGTCGGCCTATGGCATCGGCCTCGCCGGCCTGTTTGCGACCCGCCAGCAGGCACTGGTGCTCGAACTGGCAAGCGAGCAGGGCAAGTCGATCGACGACCTGATCGGCCGGCTGGCTGAAGATGCCGGTTCGGAACTGCTCCGCCAGGAGGTGCCGCAGGAATCCATTTCCTGGCGGCCGCTTCTGCATCTGCGTTACGATGGCACCGACACCACGATCCCGGTCGACTTTTCCGACCGGTCGATCAATGCCGCGCGCCGAGCCTTCGAAGCCGCCCACAAAGCGCAGTTCGGCTTCATCTACGACAGCGACAAGCGCGTGATCGTCGAGGCGGTCGGCGTCGAGGCGGCCGACACCCGCGACCGCGGCGCCGTCGAACCGGCATTGCCCCTGACGGCCGGATCCGCCACAGCCGACGGGACGCGTCCGATGTTCTGCAGCGGCCACTGGCATGATGCTGGCGTCCATCTGCGCGAAAACCTGTCGCCCGGCCAGCGGGTCGACGGGCCGGCGCTGATCATCGAGGCCAACCAGACCATAGTGGTGGAGCCCGGCTGGCGCGCCGAGATCTCGCAGCGGGATCATGTGATCATGCGGCGCTTCGAGGCGAAGGTCCGACAGGAAGCCATCGGAACCCGCGACGCCGACCCGATCATGCTGGAGATCTTCAACAACCTGTTCATGTCGATCGCCGAAGAGATGGGCATCACGCTGCAGAACACCGCCTATTCGGTCAATATCAAGGAGCGGCTCGACTTCTCCTGCGCCGTCTTCGACCGCAACGGCGCGTTGGTTGCCAACGCCCCCCACATGCCGGTGCATCTCGGCTCCATGGACCGGTCGGTGGAAACGGTGATTGCTCTCAACCAGGGCAACATCCGCCCGGGCGACGTGTTCGCGCTCAATGCGCCCTACAACGGCGGCACCCACCTGCCCGACATCACCGTCGTCACCCCGGTGTTCGACGATACCGGCCGCGAAATCCTCTTTTACGTCGCTTCGCGCGGCCATCATGCCGATGTCGGCGGCACGGCGCCAGGATCGATGACGCCGCTCGCCACCACCGTCGACGAGGAAGGCGTCCTGATCGACAATTTCCTGATCGTCGACAAGGGGCGCTTCCGCGAGGCCGAACTGATCGATCTGCTGACCGACCACCCCTACCCGGTCCGCAACGTCCACCAGAACGTAGCAGACCTGAAAGCGCAGATGGCCGCCAACGAAAAGGGCGTCGCGGACCTGCGCAAGATGGTCGCCGATTTCGGCCTCGACGTCGTCGAAGCCTATATGGGCCATGTACAGGACAACGCCGCCGAAAGCGTGCGCCAGGTGATCGACGCCCTCTCCGACAGCTCCTACGAATACGAGACCGACAGCGGCCAGGTGATCTGCGTGAAAATCAGCGTCGACCGGCAAAACCGAACGGCGACGGTCGATTTCACCGGCACCTCGGAAGTGATGGCCAACAATTTCAACGCCCCGGAACCGGTGACCAGGGCAGCCGTGCTCTATTGTTTCCGCGTGATGGTCGAGGGCGCCATTCCGATGAACGCCGGCTGCCTGCGTCCCATCCGCATCGTCCTGCCGGACAACTGCATGCTCAGACCCAGCTATCCGGCGGCCGTGGTCGCCGGCAATGTCGAGACGTCGCAGCACGTCACCAACGCCATATTCGGGGCGCTTGGCGCCATCGCCAACAGCCAGGGCACGATGAACAACCTGACCTTCGGCGACGACGAATACCAGTACTACGAAACCATCTGTTCCGGGTCTCCGGCTGGCCGCATGAACGATGGCCGCGGCTTCCACGGCACTTCGGGCGTCCACGTCCACATGACCAACTCGCGGCTGACCGACCCGGAAATTCTCGAAATGCGCTTTCCGGTCCTGCTCGAGGATTTTCATATTCGCCACGGATCCGGCGGCACCGGCGCCTTCAATGCCGGTGACGGCACCGAACGCACTATCCGCTTCCTCAAGAAGATGGAGTGCGCCATCCTGTCGTCGCACCGCACCCGCGCACCCGAAGGCATCGCCGGCGGAAGTCCAGGACAGCCCGGCAAGACGGAAATCCGGCGGCTGGACGGGCGCATCGACACGCTCAAGGGCAGCGACCAGACAGTGCTCGAAGCCGGCGAAGCGGTCCGCGTGACCACCCCGACGGCCGGGGGATTCGGCTCCAGGGGCTAACGGACCCCGAACCATCACCGGACTGTCATTCTTCTGTCACCGCGCTGTCACGGCGCGGCGCTATCCGCAGCCAAACAAACGAAAGCGGAAAGCGAGTCGTTATGTCAGACACGGTCACCGGACCCGCGCCCTCCATCGCTGGCAGCAAGCAGCTCCAACAAGCCATCTACCGGCACCGGGTCCTGAGCCGCGAAGGCATTTCGGAACGCCTGTTTGCCCGGTTCTTCTCCGGCCTCGTCTACGCCCAGATCTGGGAAGATCCGGACGTCGACATGGAGGCGATGGAGCTCGCCCCGGGTCATCGGATCGTCACCATCGCATCCGGCGGCTGCAACGTTCTGGCCTATCTAACCCGCCGCCCGGCCCGTATCGACGCGGTGGACCTCAACCGCACTCACATCGCGCTCAACCGGCTGAAGCTGGCGGCGATCGAGCATCTGCCGGCTTACGGCGACGTCGTTCGTTTTTTCGGCAAGCCTGATCAGAAACACAATTCGCAAGCCTATGACCGCTTCGTCGCGCGCCGCCTCGATTCCGCCAGCCGCGCCTATTGGCAAGGGCGCAACTGGCGCGGCAAGCGGCGCATCGACCTGTTCCAGGGCAACATCTACCGTGCCGGTCTGCTCGGCTGGTTCATGACCGCTGCGCATTGGATCGCCCGTGCGCACGGCGTCGATCCCTCCGGGATGATGCAGTCGGGCTGCCTGCGCGAGCAGCGGCGTTTTTTCGACGAACAGCTGGCGCCGCTGTTCGACCGCCCTTTGATCCGCTGGGCCACCTCGCGCAAGGCCTCGCTGTTCGGGCTCGGCATTCCACCGGCGCAATACGACGAACTGCTGTCTGCCACCGACGACCGCACCATGGCGACGGTGCTGTGCCAACGGCTTGAAAAACTCGCCTGTCATTTTCCGGTGGAACAGAACTATTTCGCTCGCCAGGCTTTCGGCCGTTCCTATGCCGGTCCGCCCGGCGCTGCGGTGCCGGCCTATCTCGATCCGGCTCACTACGCCACGATCCGCAAGGGAATCGGCTCGGTCACGCTGCACAACCGCAACTTCACCGACCTGCTGTCACGCAAGCCGGAAACTTCGGTCGACCGTTTCGTGCTGCTCGACGCCCAGGACTGGATGAACGATGCGCAGCTCAACCAGCTGTGGTCGCAAATCGATCGCACGGCGACACCGGGAGCCCGCGTCATTTTCCGCACGGCCGGCGAACCAACGATCCTGCCTGGCCGCGTCTCGGACCCAATCCTAAATCGCTGGCAATATCGGCGGGAACAGTCCGAAGCCCTTTGCCGATGCGACCGGTCCGCCATCTATGGCGGTTTCCATCTTTACGTTAAAACGGCTGCATGACCGCCGAGATCGACAGCGCCCACGCGGCGCGCATGAATGCCGTCTACCGGCATCAGAAGCACATTTACGACCTCAGCCGGAAATTCTTCCTGCTCGGGCGCGATGGGCTGGTCGAGGGGCTCGACGTTCCGGCGGGCGGCAGCGTGCTGGAGGTCGGCTGCGGCACCGGCCGCAACCTGCTGCTGGCCGCGAAACGCTATCCGCGGGCCGACCTTCACGGCCTCGACATTTCGAGCGAGATGCTGGGAATCGCCGAGCGCTCGCTGACCGGGGCCGGCTGCTCCGCCGGACTGCATCAGGGCGACGCCTGCAGCTTTGCAACGGGAGGGCTGTTTGCCGGCCGCAAGTTCGACCGCGTGTTCTTTTCCTATGCCCTGTCGATGATCCCCGACTGGCGCAAGGCACTGAACGAGGCGCGTGCGGTGCTGGCGCCGGGCGGCTCCATCCACGTTGTCGATTTCGGTCAGCAGGAACGGTTGCCGAGCTGGTTCAGGTCGGCCTTGTTTTCGTGGCTGGCTCGTTTCCATGTTGAACCTCGCGCGGACCTTTTCGACGCCCTGAACGGACTGACCGAGATCGGAGATCCGAAAGTGCAATGCGACGTGCTGTTGCGGGGTTATGCGTGGCATGGAGTTGTTCGGTCGGCCGATGTTTCGGCCCGTTGACGGGTCAGCGGTTCCCTTCAGCGCCGAAAAACACTACAAATGCAGGCGTTCAGGTGTCATCTGATTCGGACCGATCATGCATCGCATCGCTTTGGCGCTCCTCCCCCTGCTCGCTCTCCTGGTCTCTTGCACGACCTACGACTTCGGTTTGCAGTCGACGGTTTCGCCGTCCCGCTTCGGCGATGCCGACCCGCAGGATTTCGGCAAGAACCATCCGGCCAAGCACGCCATTCACGGCATCGACGTGTCGAAATGGCAAGGCGACATCGACTGGCGCAAGCTGCGCGACGCCGGCATCGCCTTCGCCTACATCAAGTCGACCGAGGGCGGCGACCTTCGCGATACCCGCTTCGAGGAATACTGGCGCGGCGCCAGGCGCGTCGGCATCCCGCGCGGCGCCTATCATTTCTACTATTTCTGCCGGACGGCCCGCGAGCAGGCCGCCTGGTTCATCGCCAACACGCCGAAGGAGCGTTCGGCCTTGCCGCCGGTGCTCGACATCGAGTGGAATCACCAGTCGAAAACCTGCAAGAAGAAGCCGGCGCCCGCCACCATCCGTCGGGAAATGGCCATCTTCCTGGATATCGTTCACAGACACTACGGCAAAAAGCCGATGGTCTACACGACGGTCGATTTCCACGAGCAGAACCTTGAAGGCCATTTCAGCAACTATCAGTTCTGGGTCCGCTCGGTCGCCGCGCATCCGGACGAAATCTATCGCGACCGCGATTGGCACTTCTGGCAATACACCGGCACCGGCCGTGTTCCCGGCATCAACGGAGACGCGGACATCAACGTCTTTGTCGGCAATACAAAACAATGGAACGAATGGCTGGAAGGCGCGACGCGCTGAGGGTCCGTCAACATTCAGGTTTGTGGCGTCGGTTTGACCAGATTTGTTCAATGTCGTTTCCTGAGGAGGAAGGACATGTAGAGCATATTCGACGACGAAGGGGACGACAGTGGGCAAATCTGGTCAAATCCCTTCGGGACGAAGCCCATTTCGCCGCCGGACGTCGTTGCGCAACGCTTGAAGTGGCTCACACTGCGGCGCGTTTCGCGCCTAGCCAGCAACAAAATGGGCTGCGCCGACACGGCAAGCCTGAATGTTGACAGACCCTAACCTATCCGAAGGAGCTTTCATGAAATCTGCCCGCTTGACCGCCGCCATCATGCTTGCCGGCGGGGTTTTCGCAGCGTCCGCACTCCAGGCCCACGCCGCGCCCTGCGGCGGTGACTTCCGGCAGTTCCTCAACGCCATCAAGAAGGAGGCGGTCGCCCAGGGGGTACCGCGCGCTGTCGCCGACCGGGCGCTGGCCAATGCCCGCATCGACCAGAAGGTGCTGCGCCGCGACCGGGCCCAGGGTTTCTTCAAGCAGACCTTCCTGGAGTTCTCCAGAAAAGTGATCAGCGGCCATCGCATGCAGCACGGCAAGAACAAGCTGTCGCAATATGCCTCGACTTTCCAACGCGCCGAGCGCGAATACGGGGTTCCGGGATCGGTGATCGCGGCCTTCTGGGGTCTGGAGACCGACTACGGCGCAGTTCAGGGCGATTTCAACACCATCAATGCGCTCGCCACGCTGTCGCATGACTGCCGCCGGCCGGAGCTGTTCCAGCCGGAACTGCTGGCGGCCATTCAGATGGTCGGCTCTGGCGACCTCGACCCGCAGCGCACGACCGGCGCCTGGGCCGGCGAGATCGGCCAGGTGCAGATGCTGCCCGTCGACATCATCCGCTTCGGTGTCGATGCCGATGGCGACGGTCAGGTGCGGCTGAAGACAAGTGCTCCGGATGCCATCCTGACGGGCGCCAATTTCGTCCGCCATCTGGGCTGGCAGGCCGGTCAGCCCTGGCTGCAGGAGATCACCGTTCCGCAGAACCTCGACTGGAAACTCACCGGTCTCGGCAAGGCCCTGCCCGTGCGCCAGTGGCAGGCCATGGGTGTAGCCGCTCGCTCCGGCTCCCTGCCCTCGGGCGATCTGTCCGCGGCCCTCCTGCTGCCGCAGGGACGCAAGGGCCCGGCCTTCCTCGCCTACCCGAATTTCTCCGTCTACCTGGAATGGAACAAGTCGTTCATCTACACGACGACCGCCGCCTATTTCGCCACGCGCCTGGCCGGCGCCGGCCGCTACAATGCCGGCAATCCGGACATCGGACTCAACGATGCGCAGATGAAGTCGCTGCAGCGACTTCTGCAGGCGCGCGGTTACGACGTCGGCAAGATCGACGGCATCCTGGGCAGCGGCACGCGTGGCGCGGTGCAGCAGGAACAGACGCGCCTCGGCCTTCCGGCCGATGCCTGGCCGACACCGAAACTGCTCTCACTGCTGCAATAGAGCAAGCGATCAGGACGCATCCGCCCCGGTCTTTTTGTCTTTCGAAGCGGCGGCGGTCGCTCCCTCTTCAGGCGCGGCTGCGGGTCCCTTCTGCTCCGCCGCAATCGCTTCCTCTGTCGCTTCGGTCTCCGCCGTTTCCCCGGATTCGTTTGTGGCGGTCTCCTCGGCCTGCTTCTTCTCCTCCTGCTGCGCGGCCTTGACTGCGCGTCTGTGGTAGAGGGCGAGGCGCGCCGCGCGATAGCGGACGCGGCCGTGGAACACCGCCCGGTTGACGGCCTGCTGTCCGCGCCGGACCTCGCCGATTTCCGCCGCATAGGCATCCAGCAGCGCCTCCCGGTAAGTCGTCAGCCCCTGGGTCGCCACCCGCTCGATGCGGTGCATCAAATTGGCCCAGACCGGTGAAACCAGCAGCGTGATGGCGGTGACGGCGATGGCCAGGCGATAGACATCGCCGCCAAGCGCGCCGGCGCTCAGGCCGGCCGCCGCCAGAACGAAAGAGAACTCGCCGATCTGCGCCATCGACAGGCCGGCCACCAGAGCCGTCTGGGCATTCGATCCGGTGATCCGCAAGAGCACGATGTTGAGCGCCGACTTGGCGGTAATGACGACAATGCAACTGGCGACGACGAGCCAGATATTGACCCAGATGAATTGCAGGTCGATCAGCAGTCCGATCGACAGGAAGAACACCACCAGAAGCACGCTCTGGATCGGCTGAATGACGGGGATGACCCGGCTGCGCAGGGTCGAATTGCCGATCAGGATGCCGGCGACAAAAGCGCCGTAGACGGGCGACAGGCCGGCGATGCCGGAGACGGCAGCCGCGGAAAAGCACACGGCCAGCGATCCGAGCGCCAGGATTTCGACATTGTTCTCGATCTGCTCGGCGAATGGGACGCGAAGCTTGCCCCGGCGGCCCAGCCACCAAAGCAGGCCGGCGAGGATCACCACCGCCGCGATCACCCGGAACGTCGTCTCGCCATAGTCGATCTCGCCGCCGCCGAAACTGGTGACGACAATGAGCATCGGCACGACCGCCAGGTCCTGGGCGATCAGCACGCCGACGGCGATCCGCCCCTCCTCGCCGCGCAGCACACCCATGTCGTCCAGCATCGACATGGCGACGACCGTACTCGAAATGGCGATGATGAAGCCGAGAATGATCGATTCGGCCATGCCGACATTGAGGCTCATGCCGATCAGGATCGCCACGGCGAGAGCGACGACGATCTGCCCGCCGGCCACCAGGACGGCCTGCCGCAGCGTCAGGATGAAGGCCCGCAGAGACAACTCCATGCCGATGAAGAACAGCAGGATGAGCACGCCCATCTCGGCCAGCAGGTTGACGTTTTCGGAACTGGCGATCACACCGAAACCGGTCGGGCCGAGCGCGATGCCGGCCAGGATAAACCCGACGAGCGGCGGCTGTTTCAACCGGATGAGGCCAAGTCCCATAAGGACGGCGATCGCAGCGACAAAGGCGATATCGCTTAGCTGCGACCCGTGTGTCAAGCGACACCTACACTTACGAGTTAAGACGACACCCAGTGTTACGAGGACAGCGCGATTTGGGGGGCGTACGCCCCCCAAATCGCGGCGCCAAAATTTGCCCGTTCAGGCGCTCTCTTTTGTCAGAAGTTCTTCGAGGTCGCGCAGCCGATATGAGCGGCCTTTGATGTTGAGCACATGAGATCGGTGAAGGAGCCGATCGAGGATCGCGGCAGCAAGGACTTCATCGCCGGCGAGCAACTCGGTCCAGTCGCGAATGCTCTTGTTGGTGGTGATGATCATCGCACCCCGAGCGTAGCGATAGCTGACCAGCCGGAAGAAGAGGCCGGCCTCTTCCCGGTTCATCGGATCAAAACCCATTTCATCGATCAGCAGCAGCGAACTGGACATGTATTTCCGGCCCTTTAGCCTTGTAGGCGGCAGAAGCGCGTCCGCCTTGATGGCCGTCAGCAGTTCATCAAAGCGATAGTACTGGACTGAGAAGCCGAGTTGGATCGCCCGGATGCCCAGTCCCACGAGCAAGTGCGACTTCCCGACCCCGGGCGGCCCCTGAAGCAGGACAACCTCGGCATTCCGGATCCAGGCCCCGGTCGCCAAGGTGTCGATGCGGGAACGCTCGATTGCCGGCTGGAAGGCAAAATCAAAGTTTTCCAACGTCTGCCCGGTCGGGATTTTCGACGTCTTCATCATCGTCTTGATGCGCCGTTCTTCGCGGCCGGCACGCTCAATATCGAGAATCCGTTCAAGTAACTGGTGAGCGGACATCTCGGTGCTGACGGCCTCCGACAGCAAAGTGTCCAGCGCCTCGGATGCGTAGCCAAGGCCGAGTGCGTCCAGCTTCTCGCGGGTTACGTCAATATCCAGTTTTATGCTCCGAGACGTCATCGGGCCACCTCCGCCAGACGGGCGTAGATGTCGATCGAGCGCTGCTGAACATTGCTGGCCGCCAGCGCCTGAAGGCCTCGCCCCATCTTGCCAAGCGGCATCGGCGCGCGGACACGATCGGTGTCATCACCATCGAAGTGTGCATCGTCACACACGATCAGCCGCTCGGTGCGGCGCGGATGCATGGCGATCACTTCGGCATTCTTGAGGATCTGCACGTGCCCGGCCAGACCGCGCACCTCCACGTCCTGGCCGACGAAACGGAACGGCACGCTGTATTGTCGGCCTTCGAAGCTGACGAGGCAGTCAATTCCGACGGGCCTGCGCACGACGATGTCGAACGGTTCCGGCAGCGTCTCGGGCAATGGCGTCAGAAGACGACGCTCCTGTTCCCACGCTTCGGCGACACTGGTGCCGGTCGCCGGGCACCGCAGGCGGCCGGCACGCTCTTCAAGCCGCGCATCGGTCACGGCCTGCAGCTGTTCCAGGCTGTCAAAGGCCTCCTTGCTAGGATCAACCGTCTCACGAAGGTCGCGCACATGTCTCTCGACTTTACCCTTTCCCTCCGGATGCCGAGGTTGGCAGGCGTCGACATGGAAGTTCAGTTGCGCTGCAAAGCGCCGATACGTCTCGTTGATGACGCCCCAGGCGCCGGCCCCCTTGGAGATCGCCGTCTTCACGTTGTCGATGCGCAGAACCGCGACTGAACCGCCCAAGCGACGCAAACACGCCGTATTGCAAGACTGCCAGGACAACATGTCCTTCGAACGAGACCAGACAACCGCCCGTTTGCGGCTCCAAGAAAGCGTCACGATCAAGGCAGAAAGATCGACAACCTCGTCGCCAAGAACCACGCCGGGAAACTCCGCCCAGTCCACCTGGGCCTGTGCGCCGGCCGGCGTCTCAACACGACGTCTCGCCCGGACCTTCGGGGCCGGATACGTCGCCTTCCAATATCTCTGAACCGATCGCAGGCTCCCGCCATAACCATGCTCGCGCTGCAGCCACCGATGAAGATCCACCAGGTTTACACGGCCGTCCTCTTGCTGAGAGCGCCAATGCGAGATCGCTTCCGCATAATCGGCGGCCTTGAATGTCTGCTTGGACCTACCATCCAATACGCCCGCCGATCGGCGCTTGTGATGATATCGAACCGTGCCCTCCGTAACCCCGAGAAGCCGCGCCACTGCGCTCTGGGAATGCCCCTGTTTCAACAATACAGCCATGGCTGTCCGTTCCTCTTTTGCGAGAAAGCTCATCGTCTTTTTCCGCCAATTGTTGACGGAAAATCGATGAGCTAAGGCTGTTGCCACCTCGTAAAGGTAGCTGTCGCCTTACGGTCAAAATGAACTGTCGCCCTACACCGTGGCTGACGGTTTCTGCGGCGGCGTGAATGCTGTCTTCCAGGGGCGGTCTCCGAAGCTCAGGGTTGCTGCTTGCCAAACTGTGGCACGGCAACCGATAAGCGACAAGCGAGCGCAACGGGAAGGCGATGGATTGTGCGCAAGAATCGGATGGCTGGCGACGGAATTCCGCGTTAACACTTCATCGCAACCGCACGGGGAAAGCCATGACAGCCTCGCAGAACACCATAACGCCGATGACCTGGCTGCTGCTAATTCTGCTCGGCACCCTTTGGGGCGGCTCGTTTTTCTTTGCCCGGGTTGCGGTGGAATACGTTCCGCCGATGACCCTCGTGTTGCTGCGCGTCCTGCTGGCTGCGCTCACGCTGCATCTTTATCTGCATGGGCGTAACGGACTTTACAGCAAGCTGTTTTCGCGTTGGCGCGGCTTCATCGTGCTTGGAATTCTCAACAACGCCATTCCGTTTACGCTGATATTCCTCGGACAGACGGAAATCGGCGCCGGTCTGGCGGCGATTCTCAACGCGACGACGCCCTTGTGGACGGTGATCATCGCCAACCGGCTGACGTCAGACGAAAAAATGACCACACAAAAGCTGACAGGCTGCCTGCTTGGTCTGGTGGGCACGCTCGTCCTCATCGGACCGGTTGCATTCACCGGACTCGGTGCTCCGATCTGGGCCCAGCTGGCGATTGTCGGCGCCGCAATTTCCTATGGGTTTGCAGCGATATACGGCAAGAAGTTCAATGATGTTCCACCGGTGGTGACGGCAACCGGTCAACTGACCGCTTCGTCGCTGGTGATGCTGCCCTTCGTGCTGCTGGTCGACCACCCCTGGACCCTTCCCTGGCCGCCGCTCGACGTCGTCGTGGCGATCCTGCTGCTGGCGGTGGTATCGACGGCGCTGGCCTATATCCTGTTCTTCCGCATCGTCAGCACGGCTGGCGCCACGAACGTCTCGATCGTCACGCTGCTGGTGCCGCCAAGCGCCATCCTGTTGGGCGCGATCTTTCTGGGAGAGCGAATGAGCCCGGAGGCCATGTTGGGTTTGTTGCTGATTGCGGCCGGATTGGTGACCATCGATGGCCGCGTCTTCGCCAAACTTAAAAAAATCAATTAATTTTAATGGTTTACAACATCGGTGAAGGATTGCAGGTGCTTCGTTTTGCGACCGAAAATCGGGCGGATTCTGCCACAAATTGGCCATGAATGGGGTTTGCAGCGCAAAATCGACCGTTCAACTGTCACATCGCCCACATTTTTTTGGCACCACCGGAAATCGATTGATTTCATGCGTTTACAATGTGGATTTGCAAGGATTTTGCCGATTCCTTTCGCAGCGCAGCAACAAATTTGCTTTCATGGGCCATGGCTCCGGCATAGCATCTGTGTGTTAACCGCAGGGAGGTCAGCTATGGGACTCGTGCGTTCGCTCAATGTCCTGGTGATCGGTGCAGCATTTCTCTTTATCGCGGCCATGCTTTTCCTTTAACCGCGATCTCCGGGCGGCGGTCGTGACCGGCCGCCGGGATTTAAAGACAAAGACGGGGATGGTTTTCCATCCCCGTTTTTGTTTGTCCAGGTGATTGAGACGGGTCAGGCCGCGGCGATACTCGTCACCGCCCCCGTGCCCTTCGGTGCGCGAAGACCGAGCAGGTGGCAGATGGCATAGACCAGCTGCGCCCGGTTCATCGTATAGAAGTGGAAATCCTGGACACCCCGTTCGACGAGATCCATAACCTGGTCGGCAGCGACCGCCGCGGCGACCAGCGCCCGCGTCTGCGGGTCCCTGTCCAGCCCTTCGAACCGGGTGGCCAGCCAGTCGGGGATTGAAGTCCCGCAGAAGCCGGCGAATTTCGACACCTGCGCAAAATTATGCACCGGGAGAATGCCGGGTACGATCGGAATGTAGATACCGGCGCGGCGAACCCGTTCGACATAGCGCTCATAGCTGTCATTGTCGAAGAAGAACTGGGTGATCGCCCGGGTGGCACCATTGTCGACCTTGCGCTTCAGCATGTCGATATCGGTCATGAAATCCGGACTCTCCGGATGCTTCTCCGGATAGGCGGAAACACTGATTTCGAAATCGGCAAAGGCTTTCAGGCCGGCCACCAGCTCGGCGGCATTGACGTAGCCGTCATTGTGCGGCCGGTAGGACGGCATGCCTTCCGGCGCATCGCCGCGCAGGGCCACGAAGTGGCGGACGCCGGCGTTCCAGAATTCGCGCGCCACCGCGTCGACTTCGTCGCGCGTGGCGTTGACGCAGGTAAGGTGCGCCGCCGGCTTCAGGTCGGTCTCGGCAAGGATGCGCTTGACCGTCGCCAGCGTCGGCTTGCGCGTGCTGCCGCCGGCACCATAGGTCACCGAAACGAAATCGGGCGAGAACGGCGCCAGCCGCATCATGCTTTCCCAAAGCTGGCTTTCCATGTCGCCGCTCCTCGGAGGAAAGAACTCGAACGACACGTTGATTGCATCGCCGAGGAGGGCCGGACCGGAACGACGGAGTACGGACATGGTCAGATAATTCCTCTGCTTTGGTGGGACGACGGATTGCCGTCGGCAATCAGCAGGCGCGGGTCGCGCGCCAGCCAGATGGTGACGGTCAACTTCTTGCCGCCGCCGGATTCAGGATCGAGATCGACGACCTGCTCGACATTCAGCCCGGCATCCGCGAGCCATCCGCTGAGAACATCGCGACTGAAGCCGAGCCGCAGGTGAGCGTGCTCGTTCTGCAGATAATCAAGCTCGTGCGGTGCGAAATCGACAATAGCGATACGTCCGCCCGGGCTCAGCATGCGCGCCGCCTCGGCAATCGCTTCCTCGGGATTGTCCAGGAAATGCAGCACCTGATGGATCGTCACCAGGTCGAACGTGCCGCGTTCCAGCGGCAGATTGAGAATGTCCGCATGACGCACGGAAGCGTGCGAAATCTGCGCCCGGTCCATGTTGGAACGGGCAACCGAGAGCATGTCCTGGCTTGCATCGATGCCGATGCCGCGCCGGTAGAGATGGGCGAACAATTGCAGGATACGGCCCGTGCCGGTTCCGAGATCGAGCATGGAATCGAACGGCGTGTCGCCGATAAGTTTCAGCAGCGCCGCCTCGACCTGAGCATCGGAAACATGCAGCGTGCGCAACTCGTCCCAACCGGAGGCGTTGGCGCTGAAATAGGCCTGCGCCTTTTCCGCCCGCGCCTTCTTGACCGCCGCCAGCCGTTCGCTGTCGCGGGCCAGCAGCGGATCGGCCGGCGATACCGCGTTGATGATCTGGCGCGCCAGTTCGTGCGGCAGGCCATCCCCGGTCAGCCTGAAATAGGCCCACGCGCCCTCCTGGAAGCGTTCGATCAGTCCGGCTTCGGTCAATAGCTTGAGGTGACGGGAGATGCGTGGCTGCGATTGTCCGAGAATTTCGGTCATGTCGGTGACGGTGAGATCGCCCTCGAACAACAGGGCCAGCAGGCGCATGCGCGTCGGCTCGCCGGCCGACTTGAGCACGTCCACCGTCTTTTCCAGCCCGAGCTTTCTCGAATCCAGCATTGCGCCCGTCCATCGGCGGGTACGCGACGACGCGAGAGACGCTGGTACCCGAAATCACATAAACATATCTTTATATGATTTTGTCGTCTGACGCAACCAAAATCGAAAATGTCGTAAACAGATCAATACGTCCAAACGCGACAAGTCGCAGGTGCGGGAACTCACGCTGAGTAGATCCACTGCTCTGGGATCTGGGCGCGCAGGGCTTCGCCGACGGCAATTCGCCCCGGCCTTTCGACCCAGGCGGTCAGACCGCGGCGGCGCTTGGCCGCCGAAACGAAGCCCAATGCCAGAGACGCGTGGTCTCGGTCCGGATAGCGATCGGCGATGGCCGCGCCGGACACTTTGCAGGGTGCGTTCTGAAAATCGACTTTCAGCGTCGCCCCTCCCTCGAAGAACAGCAGCGTTCCTGCCGGCAACATCGACAGGTGGGCGATGCCGTCCAGCAGCATGTTGCCGCCGATCCACTCCGCTTCGATGCGATCGATCTCCATGGCCGCAGCCGCATCGGCCAGTTCATCCGGCGACAGGATCGTCAGTTGCCGGACGTTGCGGATCTCGGTGCCGCGCGGATACCAGGGTTCGCGACCGCCGGACCGGCGCGTGTGACCGCAATGGTGGTCCCCTTCGATGCCTTCGAAAGTGAGCGTTATCGACTCGACCGGCTCGGTCTCGAAGTGATCGCCCTTCGCGGCGAAAAGCCCCTGAACGCTGCCTCGAATCTTGCGACCGGATATGATCTCCATCTTCATGCCCCCTTGGGTCCAAGCGTTTCACCAGGGCAATTGCGAACCGTCGAAGTTCCAGAACTGGCCGGTATTGTCGGGTGTCAGACGTTCGCAAAGCGTCAAAACACCGGCCGCACTGTCCTGCGGGGAGACGGCTGCCTGCGAACCGCCCATATCGGTCCGCACCCAGCCGGGATGCACCGAGGCAACGGCGATACCCTCGGGCGCGAGGTCTGTCGCCAGACCCTGCATCAGCTTGTTGACCGCGGCCTTTGACGCCCGATAGGCGATGCGGTCCGACTTCGGGTGAGCCGTCGACCCCATCCAGCTCGACAAGGTCAGGATGCGTCCATTGGCGCTAAGCCGCAGATGCGGGAGAAAGGCATGAACCACCCGCAGCGGGCCGATGGTATTGATTGCCAGCGTCTCGGCGAAACCGTCGAAATCCATGTCCAGGGCCGATTGCCGCTGCGGCCCGATGATGCCTGAACAATTGATGAGGATATCGACCGGATCGGCTATCGATTCCGCCGCCGCCTCGATCGCTCCACCATCGCGCACATCGAAGATCAGCGAGCGAAATGCTTCACCCGCCAGGTCGTGCAATCGCCCGGCGTCCTCCGGACGGCGCACCGACCCGATGACCCTCCAACCCTTGTCGAGTGACTGCCGAGCCAGCTCGTGGCCGACGCCACGCCCGACACCCGTAATGAGGATGGTGGTCACCACAGATCTCCTTTTCCCGCCTGCGCCAGCGGCACTATCGGGTCAGCCGCTTGTAGGTCACCCGCTTCGGATTGACGCTGTCCGGTCCGAGACGACGGATCTTGTCCTTCTCATAGTCTTCGAAGTTACCCTCGAACCATTCGACGTGACTGTCGCCCTCGAAGGCCAGGATGTGTGTCGCCAGCCGGTCGAGGAACATGCGATCGTGGCTGATGATCACCGCACAGCCGGCAAAATTCTCAAGCGCATCCTCCAGCGCCGCCAGCGTCTCGGTGTCGAGGTCGTTGGTCGGTTCGTCGAGCAGGATGACGTTGGCGCCGGATTTCAGCACCTTGGCAAGATGCACCCGATTGCGCTGACCGCCGGACAGGGTTCCGACCTTCTGCTGCTGGTCGCCGCCGCGAAAATTGAAACTTGAGCAGTAGGCGCGCGAGTTCACATCGTGCTTGCCAAGCTTGATGATGTCGTTGCCCTGGGAGATTTCTTCCCAGACGGTCTTGCTGCCGTCGAGCGTGTCGCGGCTCTGATCGACATAGCCGAGATCGACGGTTTCGCCGACGACGATGGAACCGCCATCGGCCTCCTCCTGGCCGGTGATCATGCGAAACAGGGTCGTCTTGCCGGCGCCGTTGGCACCGATGACGCCGACGATGCCACCGGGCGGCAGGCGAAAGTTCAGATCGTCGATCAGCAGCTTGTCGCCGTAGCCTTTGCTCAGATGATCGGCATCGATCACCGCCTGACCGAGCCTTTCGCCCATCGGAATGACGATCTGGGCGTCACCCGGACGCCGGTCGGCAGCGGAACGAACGAGTTCGTCATAAGCGTTGATACGCGCCTTCGACTTGGCCTGGCGCGCCCTCGGACTGGAGGCGATCCACGACTGCTCGCGTGCCATGGCCTTCTTCCGGTTGGCCTCTTCGCGGCCTTCCTGCTCCAGCCGCTTGGCTTTCTTCTCCAGATAGGCCGAATAGTTGCCCTCGTAGGGGATGCCACGGCCGCGGTCGAGCTCGAGGATCCAGCCGGTAACGTTGTCGAGAAAGTAGCGGTCGTGGGTGATCATCAGCACGGCGCCTGGATACTCGCGCAGGTGTTTTTCCAGCCAGGCAATGGTCTCCGCGTCCAGGTGGTTGGTCGGCTCGTCGAGCAGCAGCAGGTCGGGCTGCGACAGCAGCAGCCGGCAGAGCGCCACCCGGCGCCTTTCGCCGCCGGACAGATTGTCGACCGGGCTGTCGCCGGGCGGACAGCGCAGCGCATCCATGGCCATCTCCACCTGGCTGTCCAGGTCCCACAGATTTTGCGCGTCGATGATGTCCTGCAACCGCGCGCCCTCGTCGGCGGTCTCGTCGGAATAGTTCATCATCAGTTCGTTGTAGCGGTCGACGATGGCCTTCTTTTCGGCAACGCCTTCCATGACATTCTCGGCAACCGTCTTGCCGGCATCGAGCTCGG
The DNA here is from genome assembly GCA_963921345.3 of Rhizobiaceae bacterium. Classification (GTDB taxonomy): domain Bacteria; phylum Pseudomonadota; class Alphaproteobacteria; order Rhizobiales; family Rhizobiaceae; genus Hoeflea_A. The sequence goes on from CAWUFE020000002.1 coordinate 504,339, forward strand.
GTTCCTGCGGCAGATAGCCGACGGTAGCGCCTTCGGCGACCCAGGCCTCGCCGGTGAACTCGGTATCGAGCCCGGCCATGATGCGCAGCACGGTCGACTTGCCGGCGCCATTCGGCCCGAGAATGCCGATCTTGGCGTCGGGGTAGAAGGACAGGTGGATGTTCTCCAAGATCTTCTTGGAGCCATAGGCCTTGTTCAAACCGGCCATGTGATAGATGAACTGGCGCGCCATGGCGTGCGATAAACCTCATTGATGGGGACGATGCCCGCTTTTAGGCAAAGCGCCTACCGAGGGCAATGCCTTTGTTGCGGCCATTTTCCATCCGCTTCCAGGGCTTTGGGCCAATCACGCTCACCGGATCTCCGAAACGCAAAGTGACATCACGCTTTTCTCGCCAAAGCGTGATTTCCCGGCGAAGTTTCGTGACCCCAGTTTACAAAACCTTCGTCTAGGTTGCGCGGGTCCCTAACGGCTTCGGCCCATTTCCAGAGGAGAATTCCATGAACGTCAAATCCAAAAAAGCGCTTGCCATGATGGTCGTCAGCGGCGGTCTGGCAGCGGCAGTCGCCGGCACCACGCCGACGCTCGCTTCCTGCGGCGCCTGTGGTGCAGCCGTCAGCGCCTGTAGTGCCTGCGGCGTCAAGAAAAAGGTCTGCGGTGCCTGTGGCGCATGCGGCGCGAAAAAAGGCTGCGGCGCCTGCGGTGCCTGTGCGGCCAAGAAATAAGTTGCCGGCGGATGCCGGGGCGAGTTCTCGGCATCCGTTTGCCGATCGCTGTCGCCAACGGCGGCAGTTTGTTAGGATCGCATCTCTGACCCACGACCGAGCGGAATGCACACCATGAATGTCACGGTTCGCGACAACCCGAAAATCGACTTCTCGGCTTTGACGCGCGAACAGCTGCTCGCCATGCAGGACGGCGGCGACGACATGATCCGCGTGCTCGAGGAAGCGGCGGAACAGGAAAAGCACATCCTGATCGACGTCCTCAATGCGACGGCGCCCGACCCGTTCACCCAATGGCAGCATTATCCACCAGGCGACGTCCATGATCGCGACAAGGGTGCGCTGTGGTTCTACCACGCCCATGAGGAGGACGAGGCGGCACGGCCCTGGAGCGAGCACGGCCATTTCCATCTGTTCGTCTACTCCGAACACGTCGCCGAGGGCGTCGAACCGATCGCCCTGCCCCCCGAACCGGATTGGGAACTTGGCGGCCTCTGCCATCTGGTGGCAATCTCCTTCGACACCGCCGGCACGCCGATACGCATCTTCACCACCAATCGCTGGGTCGCCATGGAATGGCAGTACCCGGCCGAGGAAGTCATTCGGCTTCTCGACCTGTTCGACCTCGACAACGAGGAATTCGCGCTGACCAGCCGTTGGCTGAAAGCGGCTCTGAAACTGTTCCGCCCGCAGATAGAGTGGAGCCTGCGTGAGCGCGACCAGGTGATCGAAAAGCTGCGGGAAGCAGACCCGGAAGGATTTTCGGAGGACGAAAGCATCGAGGTCCTGTCGTCCTTCCCGTTCGATCTCGGCGGCCAGATCGAGGCAATCGAGACGGCCCTGGCGGATTGATCGCCACGCGGCGGTTGCCGGAATCGCCGTCGGCGGGCATTGTCCCGCCATGAACCGCTTCGAAGATCCGACCGAACTCACCTCACCGACCGGCGCCGTCCTGCGGCTCTATGGCCTGGCCCCGGAAACCCCGCCCAAAGCCGTCGTTCAAATCAACCACGGCCTCGCCGAACACGCCGCCCGCTACGGCCGCTTTGCCCGTCACCTGGCGGATCGCGGTTTCGCGGTGTTCGCCCACGACCATCGCGGTCACGGCGAAACCCGCGCTCCCGATGCTCCGCGGGGCGTCTTCGCGAAAGCGCCGGCCGGCCAGGCGTGGCGTCCGGTGGTCGACGACGTGCTTGCCGTCCACGATCATGTCGCCGAGCGCTTCCCGGGGATCCCGGTCATCACCTTCGGACATTCCCTGGCTGGCACGATCGCTGCGAATTTCGCCCTCACCCATCCGACGCGACAGGCGGCGCTCGCCGTGTGGAACGCGAATTTCCAACTCGGCGCGGCCGGGCGCGTCGCCCAGGGCGTTCTCGCGCTGGAGCGCATGATGATGGGCTCCGATGTGCCGAGCCGTATCCTACCGCGCCTGACCTTCGAGGCCTGGGGCAAGGCAATTCCGGACGCGCGCTCCGGTTTCGACTGGCTGTCCCATGATGCCGATCAGGTCCGGGCCTATGTCGACGACCCGCTGTGCGGATGGGATGCCTCGGTGGCCATGTGGCAGGATGTGTTCGCCATGGCATACCGGGCCGCCGACCGACGACTCCTCGCACAGGTGGCGAAATCGCTCCCCATCCATCTGGTGGGAGGCGGCCAGGATCCGGCAACCGCTCACGGCAAGGCGGTCGACTGGTATTCGAAGCGGCTTTCGGGTCTGGGTTTTACCGCCGTCACCACCCGCATCTACGAAAATCTGCGGCACGAAACGCTGAACGAGACAGCCACGGACGCGCAGGCCGCTATGACGAAATTCACCGACTGGGCCGACAAGGCAATCGCCGTATCGGCCGCATCGGCAGTGGATAGCGCGCCATAGCGCCAGGCTCGGCGAAAATTCCACGTGGCGCGGGCGGAAGCCTTTTGCTACCTAGATTCGGCAGCGACCCGCCAAACCGGAGCCGTCCATGCTGGCCGAACTTTTTACCATCGACAATCTGACGACCTTCCTGGTGCTGACCGCGCTGGAAACGGTTCTCGGATTCGACAACCTTCTCTACATATCGATCGAGGCGAAACAGGTCGATCCGGCCAGACAGGCCTGGGTCCGCAAGGTCGGCATCACGCTGGCCATCGTGCTGCGCATCATCCTGCTTTTCGTCATCCTGCAGCTGATCAGCATGCTGCAGGCACCGCTGTTCGAGCTCAATCATCCGTGGTTCTCCGGTGCGGTCAGCGGCCATGCGCTGATCGTCCTGGCCGGCGGCGTCTTCCTCATCTACACGGCGATGAAGGAGATCTACCACATGATCGGCATGGACGATCTGGACCATGATGTGCATGGCCCGCCGCGTCGCACGGTCGCGGCCGCTCTGTTCTGGATCCTGACCATGAACATGGTCTTTTCCTTCGATACGGTCCTGTCGGCGGTCGCTCTGACGGAAAACTTCATCGTCATGACCGCTGCGATCGTCGTATCCGGCGCGCTGATGGTGCTGATGGCCGACCGGGTCGCGGCCTTCCTGCAGAAGAACCGCATGTACGAGGTGCTTGGTCTGTTCGTGCTGCTGCTGGTCGGCGTAATGCTGATGTCGGATGGCGGTCATATCGGCCACCTGAAGTTCTTCGGCTATCCGATCGAGCCGATGGCCAAATCGACCTTCTATTTCGTGCTGGTCACGCTGGTGGCGGTGGAAATCGTGCAAAGCCGCTACCAGAAGCGGCTGCTCGCGGAGGAGCGGGCCAAGCGGCGCTCCGCCAGGAAGCAGTTGCATGGTGTCTGAGGCGCCACTTGCCGGGATTCGTGTCGTCGAGCTGGCGCGCGTTCTTGCCGGCCCGTGGGCCGGTCAGTTGCTCGCCGATCTCGGCGCCGACGTGATCAAGGTGGAAAACCCCGATGGCGGCGACGACACGCGTCAATGGGGTCCGCCCTTCATCACCGGCCGCGACGGCGAGAACCTCGGCGCTGCCTATTTCCACAGCACCAACCGCGGCAAGCGCTCGGTCACCGCCGATCTGCGAAAGCCGGAAGGTCGTCAACTCGTCACCCGCCTCGCCAGCAAGGCCGATATCCTGATCGAGAACTTCAAGGTCGGTGGCCTGGTCAAATACGGGCTCGACTACGCCAGCCTGAAACCGCGCAATCCGGGGCTGGTCTACTGCTCGATCACCGGCTTCGGACAGACCGGCCCAAAGGCTTCGCTGGCGGGCTACGACTACATCATCCAGGGCATTTCCGGCTTCATGTCGATCACCGGCGAGGCCGACGGCCAGCCGATGAAAGCCGGCGTCGCGATCGCCGACCTGTTCACCGGCCTCTACGCCGTCAACGCCATCCAGGCGGCCCTGATCCGGGCGATGAAGACCGGCCACGGACAGCATATCGACATGTCGCTGCTCGATTGCCAGGCGGGCGTTCTGGCCAATCAGAACATGAACTTCCTGTCGACCGGAGAAAGCCCGCAACGACTGGGCAATGCCCACCCCAACATCTCGCCTTATGAGGTCGTGCCGACCGGTGACGGCTTTCTGATTTTGGCCGTCGGCAATGACGGGCAGTTCCGCAAATTGTGCGATCTGCTCGGCCTCGACGGCATGGCCGACGACCCGGACTTCGCCACAAACCGCGCCCGCGTGGCCCATCGGGCCGAGGTGCACCGGCGCGTCGCCGCAAAGACCGTGCTTGTCGACCGGACCACCCTGCTGGAGCGCTGCAAGCAGAGCGGCGTTCCGGCCGGTCCGATCAATGCCATCGGCGAGATGTTCGCCGACCCGCAGGTCGAGGCCCGCGGCCTGCGCCTCGACCTCGCCGACGACCGGGGAAACAGCATCCCGGGCGTCGCCACGCCAATCACGCTGTCGGACACGCCGTTGCGGTATGAAAGGCCATCGCCGCGGCTCGGCCAGCATACCGAAGAGGTGCTGGCGGAACTCGACCGGCTCGAAGCCGAAGGCTGACCGCGGTACAGGCGGCGCTTACGACCGGATGTGCTGCGTCTGCTGGTAGATCGTCGTCGAGCGCGCGCCGGAGCGGCAATAGCCGAGCATCGGCCGGTCCATCTCGTCGAGCGCGTCGACAAAGGCCTGCACCTGTTCGTAGCCGACGCCCTCCCGGCCTACCGGAATGTGCCGCATTTCGATGCCACGCGCCTTGGCCGCGGTCTCGATATCGCCATAGGTCGGCTGTTCCGGCACTTCCGCATCGGGCCGGTGGCAAACGATCGACTTGAACCCCATCGCCTGGATCTGGTCCAGATCGTCCACGCTGATCTGTCCGCTCACCGAGTACTCGTCGTTGATCTTGCGAATGTCCATTGGTCCGTAGGTTCCCGCATTGATGTTTCTTGCGGCGGTTTTAGTACCTGCCGTGCGGCAAGGAAAGTCAATTCGCCCGGAGGCGTTCCGCGTCTGACGGATTGCCGATTCTCAGGCCCTCAAGCGGACCGGCACCAGCCGTATCGCGAACGCGCAGATCAGCAGCAGAACGGTCTGGATGACGCTGAAGGCTGCGGCGACGCCGAGCGGCCTGGATTCCATGATCTGGATCAGGGCCACCGACATCGTCTCCGTACCATGGACATAGAGCATGATCGACGCGCTGACCTCGCGCACGAAGATTACGAAAAGCAGGATCCAGGTCGAAACCATGGCAGGCAGACACAATGGAAACAGGATCTTCGCCATCGCCGTAGCCCAAGAGGCGCCGCACACCCGCGCACATTCGTCGAGTTCAGCCGAAACCGAGATGACGATGGCCTCGATGTTCCTCAGACCGGTTGGCAGAAAGTGCACGACATAGGCGATGATGATGATCGCGATCGTCCCGTAGAGAGGCGTCTGCAGGGCGACGATCAGATAGCCGACGCCGAGCACGACACCCGGGATAGTGACTGGAATAATCGACAGGCCGACAAGGCCGAAACGACCCGGCAGTTGCGTCCGATGGACGATCAGGGCGAGGCTGAAGCAGGCCAGAACCGCTATCGACGCGCCGGTGACGGCGATGAAGAGGCTGTTGACCAGACCGCGGCGCGCGACCTCATCGAAGGCGACGACCTCGACATAGTGCCGGATCGTCAGCCGACTGAAGGAAAACGCTCCGACCCAGACGTCCTGGAAAGAAATGAGCAGCAGAACCAGAAAAGGACCGATCACCAGCGCCAGGTAGGCACAGTTGACCCCGAAGGCCACCCACCGGAAGCGCCCCAGGGCAATGGGCCTTGGCTGAAACCCCCTGCCGATCACGGTAGCGAATCCGCGACCCCGCAACAGACGAAGCTGCAGGACGGTCAATGCCGCGGTAAAGAGAAACAGTGCGGCGCTCAATATCGACGCCGTTGCGTAGTCGGCCGGATAGGTGGTGACCGACGCGTAGATCAGCGTGGAAAGCGTGTGTTCGCCGCCCGGACTGCCCAAAAGCAGCGGCACACCGAATACGCCGGCGCTGGTGACGAAGACAAGGATGCAGCCGGAGAGAATCGCCGGCGCGGACAGCGGCAGGGTGATGCGCAGGGCGGTCTGTGCGATCGATGCCCCGCTCACGCGCGCCGAATCCTCGAGCGCCGGATCCATGTTTTGCAGGCTGCCCAAGGTGAACAGATAGATGTAGGGCGTGTAGTAGAGCCCCAGAACGATGACCATGCCGGTGATCGAATAGATGTTCAAAACCGGTCCGCCGAAGACCGGAGCCAGCAGCCCGTTCAGAAGCCCGCTTCGTGGTGCGGCAACGGCCTGCCAGCTGAGTGCGCCGACAACACCGGACACGAAAAACGGAAGCATGTTCAGCGGATCGAGAAATCGTTTGCCCGGCATGTCGGTGCGGCCCACCAGCCAGGCCAAAGTTACGCCCAGAACCGCGGCGATCGACACGCTGGCGGCGCTGGTCAGCAGCGTCGTTTTGAGCGCCTCGATCACCACCTGTGAGCCGAAGACCTCAATGACCTTCGATACCGCAAGTCCGCCGTGATCGGACGTGACGGCCCTGAGAAAGACGACAGCCAGCGGATAGACGACGGTTGCAGCAAGAACGACATAGACAAGCGCCACGAACAGGCCACCGCCGCCAAGTCTCGAAATACGCCGCACTGAGCTTCTGTCCGCCATCAAGGACATGATCGCCGGGTCCCCGTGAAGAGCGCACCCACTCCGCCATGACGACGACAGCCGAACGAGCTCGAAGATCGGCATTGTATTGCCTGATTACGCCGGTACCAACGGAGTCGTTCAACCGCGCCTGCAACTGTGCGAAACTGATCCAATCATGCGGAGGACCTGATGACGAACGTTGTGCGACTGCTTTGTTGCGGACTGATGGCCGCTCTGATCTTAGGCGTCGGAATAGTACGCGCCCAGGAGGCTCCGGTTCTTGGCCAGATTGCCGATCCCGACGAGCGCGCACGGGTGGCAGCCCTGATCGAGCAAGCCCGAAACGAAGGGGCACTGGAGTGGATCGGCAACTTTATCGAGCAGCGGCAAGCCGCTGCGGCGCTGGACGATTTCAAGCAGCTATACGGCCTCCCGGACCTGAGGACCGAGTATACCTACGAGGGCGCATCGAAGATCCCCCAGAAGGTAACCGAGCTGCTGCGGGCAAACAGGAACAATTTCGACATCGTCTCCACCGTCGGATGGAACTGGTACTCCGATCTTCTGGGCGAAGGACAATGGATGGAGTACGAATCGCCGAATTACGACGCCTATGAACTTTCGGATGCCGCGGGAATATCAAAACACGGATACTGGGTCTCGGATTCCTACGCTTTCACGCCTCTCTACAATCCCAAAGCGCTGGCGGATCGCGGAATAACCGATTTCAACCCGACGAGCTGGGCCGACATGAACGACCCGCGGCTCAAGGGCATGATCGCGATAGGCACCCCGCGCTCGCCCTCCTCGGCTGCGACCTATGCCTTCCTCGTAAAGGTGCTTGGTGAGGATTGGCTGCGTGATTTCGTCCGAAATGTCGAGCCTGTCATCAACATGCGCAATTCGCAGGCGCGAGACTGGGTAGCTTCCGGCGAGGTACCGATCGCCCTTTTCAGTCACGCCAAAACCGCCAATTCGCTGCTGGAGGGCAATGTCGACGTCAAACTGATCTATCCTGAAGAAGGTGCGCTTTTGCTGCCTTTCAGCCCGGCCATTCTGGAGGAGGCGCCGCACCCGGCCACGGCCAAGCTGTTCATCGACTACCTTCGCAGTGCCCGTGGGGCACAGACCCTGATGGACGCCGGCGCGTTGATGCTGTTCGGCCGTCAGGGATTGAAATCACCCAATCCCGACATCCTCCCCGGACTGGAGAACATCAACGTGGCGGATTTCGACTGGGATGTCGACGGAGCAAAGGAAAATCTGGACAACGCCCGCGCCATTCTGGCCGAACAGGGCTATCGGTAGCTGCTTCTTTCAATCTGGCCGATAGGCGTGGCAGTGATCCGGCAGAAAACCGACCAGCACATGGTCGCCGCGGGAAAACACCCGATCGACCGGTGCTTCGACTCTGCACCGCAAACCGTCAACCGAGACGATATAGTTGACATGTGTCCCAAGAAAGGACGCGACGTCAATTCGCCCGCCGTACCCGCCGCCGCTCGCTGCCTGCCCGGCAGGGTAAAGTGCGATCCGGTCGCGGCGGATTGCGACCACTGCCGGCTCGTTCAAATGCGGCGGATCCTCGGAATTCCAGACCGCCGACAGCGAAGGTCCTTCCTTCAGCTCGATTGTCACCGTTCGGCCGCCATCGACTGCGGTCACTTTCCCCGCAAACTGGTTCGAGTAGCCCAGAAATCGAGCGGTAAAGAGCGAGCGCGGGTCTCGGAACACTTCTTCCGGCGATCCCTTCTGCTCGATCCGGCCGTCTCGCATGAGGATGATAGTGTCGGAGAGTGCCAGCGCTTCCTGCTGATCGTGGGTAACGTAGATGGCGGTGAATTCGAGCGTCTCCTGGAGCAGCTTGAGCTCGGATCGCATTCTCTCTCGAAGGTCGGCATCCAGATTGGAAAGCGGCTCGTCGAACAGGACGACGCGAGGTTCGTAGATCAACGCCCGGGCGAGAGCCACGCGCTGCTGCTGGCCGCCGCTGAGATCGGAAGCGGCTCTGCCTGACAACTCGCTCAACCCGACCAGCGCAAGCACCCGATCGACACGCTCGCCGATTTCGCGGCGCGGCCGCTTTTCGACCTGCAGGGGGAAGCCGACATTGCCTGCCACAGTCATGTGAGGCCAGATGGCGTAGGACTGGAACACCATCCCGATATGCCTCTTTTCCGGCTCGACGAGAATACCACCGCCGCCATCATAAACCACATGATCGCCTATCGTGATCCGACCGCTTTCAGGCGCTTCCAGACCGGCGATGCAGCGTAGCGTGGTGGTTTTGCCGCATCCGCTCGGTCCAAGCAGGGAGACCGTGCTGGCAGGTTCGGCTTCAAAGCTGAGTCCGTTGACGGCCGGTACGTCACCGAAATGTTTGACCAGATTGCTTACAGAGACCGGAACACCGCCGCCGACCCGCTGTGCGGCATCATCGGAGCCGACCGGCCCCGGACTGTCGTGTTTGTGGTTCGATCGTTTGAACTGGTCGGTTTCTTTCAAGTGGTTTTCCCAACACGGCGAACGGCAACAATCCGTGCAGAGAATAGCCGCCCAGAGAGGACCGACAACCGAACTCCACGATATCGTCGGCTTTTCCCGACACACGGCGCTATTTCGAGGCCGGACTTTCCTTCATCTCCATCAGCCTGAAGCTGAACCCCATGCCCGGCAATTCGAAGCGCTTCGCCGATGCCGACAAGGCCGGTACGCTGACGCGGTCGCCCGACGCGAAAACCGAGACCCGGTCGAAAATGTATATCGTCGGCGTGATGGCCATCAGCCGGGCGTTCAACGAGCGGTAGGCCGTCGCCCGGTCATGCTGGCTCGTTGCTGTTCGCCCCTTTGCCAGCCATTCATCGACCTGGGTGTCGTCGAGATGTTCGGCCGACTGCCAGCCGCTGACGGCATTCGACGCATACATGCCGAACAACAGCGCATCCGGGTCGCCGGTCGCCGAATAATCGTAAACCAGCGAGATCAGCGGCGTGGTGGCTGGATCGGCGACGCGGCCGACGAAATCCGACCAGGTCATGGACGCGATGTCGGCGGTCAGACCGAGTTCGCCGAAATTCTTCGCCATCAACTCGGCGATCTGTTTTTCCAGTGGTGCGCCTTCGATCCAGACGATCTGCAGATTGACGTCGGCCGGGTCGTACCGGCAGGAATCGAGTTGCTGCTTCGCCGCATCGATGTCCTGTTTCAGCTGCGCCGATGGCGAATTGGCGCCGAGCATGCCGACCGGAATCGCCCCGGTCGCCGGCCGGCCCAGCGAAACGTCGGACGAAACCGCCAGCATGTCGTGCGCCGCCTGATAGTCGAAGGCATTGGCAAGCGCCAGCCGGCATTGCGCATCGTCGAGCGGCGCCTTCTGCGTGTTCATCTTTCCGTAGAATCCGCCGCGGCCGGGCTCGGTCAGCATGGTCACCCCTTCCCGCGCCATGGTTCTCAGCGTATCCGGCGGCAGCCACTGCGAGGTGATGTCGAGGGTCTTCTCCTTCAGGCGGGAGCGGGCTTCATCCGCCGTCAGCCCGTAGCTCAGTTCGACCCGCTCCGGCGCCATCTTGGGAATGTCGAGAAAATAGTCGGCGTTTCGCGACAGCGTCGCACCCACGCCGGCCCCGTGGTCATCGATCCGATAGGCCCCGGTACCGGCAGCATTGGCGGACAGAAACGCCCGACCCCAGTCCTTCATGTCGCCGCTGCCATCGCCCAGATTGGCGAGGATCAGGTCCTTGTCTACGATCGGCAGACGAAGCAGCGCCGCCGGAAAGGAGGCATAGGGCGTTTCCAGGTCGAACTGAACGGTATGGCTGTCGACCGCCTTGGCGGATTTGACGGGCGAGAACAGATAGGCCAGCGGCCCGTTCAGCGCCTGCATGCGTTGCAGCGAGAACACCACATCGTCGGCGGTGAGCGCGTTGCCGCTGTGGAAGCGCACGTCATCGCGCAGGACGAACGTGTAGACCGTATCCTTGCCCGACCAGCTTTTGGCCAGATGCGGAACGACGCCCGGCTTACCCTGCGCCGGAAGCAGCAGCGTATCGTAGGCGTTGAACATCAGGATCGAGTCGGCGTAGTCGGAGGCCAGCGCCGGATCGAGTGTCCCGAGACCGCCGGTTTCGACCCTCAGCACCGTATCCGCGCGGGCGCCGCTCCCCGCCCATACGAGCGCGCAAACCAGAATTGTCAGAAAACTCGCAAGCCGCCGCATGGCCGCATCTCCCAGTCAAAGGGCCTGCCGGCCCGGTCCGACCAAGGGTATAGCGCGCCCGCGCCGAGGCGTCCCGCACTTTCGCCGGCAAGGTAAACTTTGACTTTTCGAGAACGCGGCTAGCGGTCGCTCAGGGTCCGCTGAATGGCATCCTTCCAGCCGGCAAGATCGCGGCTCCGGGTTTCCTCGTCGATCGTCGGTTCGAACCGTCGCTCGCGCGACCAGTTTTGCGCGAAGGCCTGGCGCTCAGGCCACACACCGACGCGTTGACCGGCGAGCCAGGCCGCGCCCAGCGCCGTCGTTTCCAGGATTTCCGGCCTATCGACCGGCGCACCGAGTATGTCGGCCAGGCGCTGCATGGTCCAGTCCGACGCGACCATGCCGCCGTCGACCCGAAGCACCGTTTCCGCCGATCCGCTCTGCCAGTCCTTGCGCTTCGCCGACAGCAGATCGTGGGTCTGGTAGCAGACCGCGTCGAGCATCGCCTTGGCGATCTCCGCCGGACCGGTGTTGCGGGTCAGCCCGAAGATCGCGCCGCGCGCCTCGGCGTCCCAGTAGGGTGCGCCGAGGCCGACGAATGCCGGCACCAGGTAGACCTTCTGCTCGGGATCGGCGACGACAGCCAGTTCGCCGCTTTGCGGCGCGCTGTCGATGATCTTCAGCCCATCGCGCAGCCACTGGACGCCGGCGCCTGCAATGAAGATCGATCCCTCGAGAGCGTAGGTCGTCTTGCCGTCGAGCCGGTAGGCAATGGTCGTCAGCAGCCGATTGTCGGACGGCACCAGTTCGTCGCCCGTGTTGAGCAGCGAAAAGCATCCGGTCCCGTAGGTCACCTTCATCATGCCGGCTTCGAAACAGGCATTGCCGATGGTCGCGGCCTGCTGATCGCCGGCGACGCCGAGGATCGGCTTGCCGGCAAGCGTGTTGCCTTCGGCAACCACGCCGAAATCGTCGGCACAGTCGCAGACCTCCGGCAGCATCGACGCCGGCACCTTCAGGAAATCGAGCAATTCGTCGTCCCAGGCATTGGTGCCGATATTGTACATCAGCGTCCGCGATGCGTTGGTCGCGTCGGTAACATGCCGGCCACCGCCAGTCAGGCGCCAGATCAGGAAGCTGTCGACGGTGCCGAAGCATAATTTGCCGCTTTCGGCGCGCGCTCTCGCACCATCGACATTGTCGAGCAGCCAGCCGAGTTTGGTTCCGGAAAAATAGGGATCGAGCAGCAGGCCGGTCTTGCGGGCGAATTCCGGCTCCATGCCGTCTTCCTTCATCCGCGCGCACATCGATGCCGTGCGGCGGTCCTGCCACACAATCGCGTTGAAGATCGGTTCCCCCGTTTCCCTGTCCCAGACGACCACGGTTTCCCGCTGGTTGGTGATGCCGATCGCGGCAATCTCCGAGGCCGGCAATCCCGCGTCCTCCAGCGCCCGGTCGATGGACCACAAAACGGTCGACCAGATCTCCTCCGGATCGTGTTCGACCCAGCCCGGATGGGGAAAATGCTGGGTGAATTCCTTCTGGCCGACGCCGACGATCTTCTGCCGGTCATCGAAGACGATGGCTCGGCTTGAAGTGGTTCCCTGGTCGATGGCTAAGATGTGGCCGGCCACGCTGCACCCTCCTCACGCAATTCGTTCGTCGGTTGACGGTTTGATTTCAACTACCCTCCGTGTCCGCCCGCTTGCAAGCCGGACACGGTGTCGCTTTGCATGAGATAGCCGGACAGGTCGGTGACTTCCGAATCCGTCAGCACCAGCCCGCGTTTGGTGCGGCGCCACAGAATGTCGTCGGTGGTGCGGGCCCATTCACGCTGCACCAGGTGGTCGACTTCGGCTGCGTAAAGGTCGGCTCCGAAATGCTGCCCCAGATCCGCAAGCGAAGTGGCATCGCCGAGAATATCCAACGCGTCCGTCCCGTATAGACGCAGCAGCCGCCGCGCATGTTCGGGCGTCAGGAAAGTATAGCGTTGCTGCAATTCGGCCAGCAGGTCGTCGAAACCGGTCGCCGAAAAACCGCCGCCCGGCAGGGGCGCCCCGCGGGTCCACGAACCGCCTTTTTTGCCGAGCCGCCTTTCGATTTTTTCCATGACCGCTTCAGCCAGCCGACGATAGGTGGTGATCTTGCCGCCGAACACGTTGACCAGCGGAGCCTCCCCCTCCTCGCCCTCGGTTACCAGGACATAGTCGCGCGTGGCTTCCTGGGCGGCCGAAGCGCCGTCGTCATAGAGCGGGCGAACGCCGCTATAGGTCCAAACCACGTCCTTCGGCTCGACCGCGTCGGAGAAATACTCCGATGCCATCTCACACAGATACTCGATTTCACCCTCGGTGATCTCGGAGACGCCAGGATCGCCCTGATAGTCGTGATCGGTGGTGCCGATCAGCGTAAAACCCTCCTCGTAGGGAATGGCGAAGATGATCCGCTCGTCCTTGTTCTGGAAGAAGAAAGCCCGCGGATCGTCGAACTTCCTGGCGACGACGATGTGGCTGCCCTGCACCAGCCGCACATTGCGCGCATTGGTGGTTCGGGTCACGTTGTGGAGCACGTCGTCGACCCAGGGACCGCCGGCATTGACGAGAAGCCGCGCCGAAATCACTTCGCGCTGCCCGGTGGTCTGGTCGGCGACCGTCACCTTCCAGGTGTCACCGTCGCGGCTTGCCTCCACCACCTTCGTGCGCGTGCGAATGACCACGCCGCGCTCGGCGGCGTCGCGGGCGTTCAGCACCACCAACCGGGCATCGTTGACCCAACAGTCGGAATACTCGAACGCCTTGTCGAAAAGGCCCTTCAACGGCTTTGCTGCCGGATCCGTCTTCATGTCCAGGACCTTGGTCGGCGGCAGCAACTTGCGGCCGCCGAGATGGTCGTAGAGGAACAGGCCGAGGCGCAGCAGCCAGGCCGGCCGCATGCCCTTGTGGTGCGGCAGCACGAACCGCATCGGCCAGATGATATGCGGGGCGTTTTTCCACAGGGTCTCCCGTTCCATCAGCGCTTCGCGTACCAGACGGAATTCATAATGTTCCAGATAGCGCAGGCCGCCATGGATTAACTTGGTCGAGCTGGACGACGTCCCGCTCGCCAGGTCGTTCATTTCCGCCAGAAACACGGAAAAGCCACGTCCCGCCGCATCCCTTGCGATGCCGCAGCCATTGATCCCTCCGCCGATAACGAAGAGATCGTAAACCCTGTCGTGGTCCATTTTTCCCTCGAGAAACGCGGCCGATTAGAGTGTGGGTCCGCACAAAACGAAATATATCGAAGCGAACCGAAAGTCAAACGAAAGTCTTGTGACACTGTGTCGGTGATGCCGCAATCGTGTCCGGCCTTGAGTTGTCGCCTGCGCTGGCCGGGTGCTACAGCAGAACGACCAGGATCCCCAGTCGCCGCCACGCCGATGACACTCAACGAAATCAGCCGCCCGAATCCGATCCAGGCCACCGTCACGGCGATCGCCTTCGTCGCCGCGGTCGGATTGATTTTCCTGGCCTATGCGCAGGGTTCCGCGCGACTTGCCGTCGCCTCGGTCATCGGCCTGTTTGCCGGCCTGGCGCTCTACCACGCGTCCTTCGGATTCACCGCGGCCTGGCGCCGCTTCGCACTCGAGCAACGCGGCGCCGGGCTGCGCGCCCAGTTTCTGCTTATTCTCCTGACCTGCGCGATCAGTTTTCCGCTGCTGGAAAACGGCGCGGCGTTCGGCCGACCGATCTATGGCGCCGTGGCTCCTTTCGGCATTTCCGCGGCCCTCGGCGCCTTTGTATTCGGCATCGGCATGCAGTTCGGCGGCAGCTGCGCTTCGGGCACGCTGTTTACGGCTGGCGGCGGCAACACCCGCATGCTGGCGACCCTCTCCGGATTTGTCGCTGGCTCGGTCATCGCCACCGCCCACATGCCCTTCTGGTGGTCGCTGCCCGACTTGCCCGCCTACTCTCTGGTCGAATCGCTCGGGGCGGTCGCCGCGTTTGCGATCACCGCAGCGGCTCTCGCGACGATCGCCGCCTACAGTATCCATCGCGAACGGCGGCGCCACGGCGCGCTGGAACAGACCCCGGACGACGTCCATCTGCTGCGTGGTCCCTGGAAGAAAAGCTGGGGCGCCATCGCCATTGCTGCTGTCGGCATCGCCACCCTGCTGACCCTGTCACGTCCCTGGGGCATCACCTCCGCCTTCGCCCTGTGGGGCGCCAAAATAGCAGACGGCCTCGGCTGGAACGTCGCCCAGTGGGACTATTGGTCGGGACGCGCCGCTCTTCTCGAACGCTCGGTCTTTGCCGACGCCACATCGGTCATGAATTTCGGCATCATGATCGGCGCCCTGGCAGCAGCGTCGCTCGCCGGCCTGTTCGCCCCGACCTTCCGACTGCAGCCGCGAGACCTCGTCCTCGCCGTCGCCGGTGGTCTCCTGATGGGTTACGGAGCACGACTTGCCTATGGCTGCAACATCGGCGCCTATCTCGGCGGCATCATTTCCGGAAGCCTGCACGGCTGGGGCTGGCTGCTGTTCGGCTTTATCGGCAGCCTGCTCGGCCTGCGCTTCCAGTCAGCCCTCGTCAAACCAGCCGACACCGGTACAGCTTAAAATAGCATTGCTGTGTTGCAAAATCGTCTCATGGGCGATTTCAAGAATGATTTCAGGTCTGTGATATTCCCGCTTTGGCCGCAAAATAGCCGTGATCCACATCAAAGCTCGGTTCTTGGGGGAAGGCGCAGAGATTTGTGGTGTTGTTGGCCCTGGGCCGGTGCTATACCGGTGCAGGGGCCAGCCGATGACGTGAACATGGGCCGGATAGTGGGTAAGAGTAAGCGGGACAAGCAGCCGATGCGCAACGCGCCGGCAGATAAAAACGCCTCCAATCGTCCAATACACCGAGCGATATTGGACCTGAGCCGCGACCGAAAGCGGGCGCTGTCCATGATCGCCGACGGCGCGGCGATGGTCGCCTGTCTCTATGTCGCAATTGCGCTGCGCTACGGTCAGGTCGATTTCCCCTATCGCGCCGATATCTCGTGGCTGTGGATCGCCTTGCCTGTAGTAGGCGTCAGCATCTATCGCATCCTCGGTCTCTACGACATTCTGATCCGGGCCATGGAAAGCCGGACCATGACGATCATCGCGGGCGGCGCCGTGACGCTGTCGCTGTTCGTTGCGGCCGCATCCTTCATGGACAGCGGTTTCCATATCCCCCGCTCCGCTCCACCGATCTTCGGTGTCCTGCTGTTCGTCTCCCTTGGTTCCCTGCGGATGTTGGCGCGCGCCTACTATCAGCGGGTCGTCGGCGATCCGAACCTGCGGGAAAACATCCTGATCTACGGTGCCGGCGCCGCCGGCACCCAATTGGCGGCAACCATCCAGACCAGCCCGCACTATCGGCTGGTGGGTTTCATCGATGACAATCCGGCGCTTCAGGGCAGCCTGATTCTGGGCTGTCGTGTCTACAGCCCGGACAAGGTGGCCAAGATCAAGAACAAATACGGCGTCCAGCGCGTACTTTTCGCCATTGCCGGCGCGACACCCTCGCAGCGGCGCGCGATCGTTTCGCGTCTGGCTCCGCACAAGCTGGAAATGCAGACCATCCCCCCGCTGCACGATCTGTTGCGCGGCAACGCCGATCTCCAGCAACTCAAGGAAATCCGCATCGACGACCTGCTGGGACGCACGGCGGTCGATCCGATTCCGCAGCTCTTCTACGACGCGATCAAGGGCAGGCGTATCCTGGTTACAGGCGCGGGAGGGTCCATCGGATCTGAACTCTGCCAACAGATCCTGACGGCCGAACCCGAAAAGCTCGTGCTGCTCGAGGTCAGCGAACTGGCGCTCTACAACATCGAAAAGCAGATCGGACGGCTTGCAGCCAGTCGCTCGGTCGAAATCGTCTGCGCGCTCGGCAGTGTCATGGACCGCAGCCGGGTTCGTACCCTGCTTTCCCGCCACAACATCGACAGCGTCTATCACGCCGCGGCCTACAAACATGTGCCGATCGTCGAGCACAACCCTTTCCAGGGGATCAAGAACAACGTGTTCGGGACACTGGTGGTCGCCGAGGAGGCTGCCAAGGCCAATGTCGACCGCTTCACGCTGATCTCGACCGACAAGGCGGTGCGGCCGTCGAACGTCATGGGCGCATCGAAGCGGCTCGCCGAACAGGTGATCCAGCAGATCCAGGCCACCGCCCCGAACACCGTTTTCTCCATCGTCCGCTTCGGCAACGTTCTCGGTTCCTCCGGCTCGGTAATTCATCTGTTCAAGGAGCAGATCCGCAACGGCGGACCGGTCACGGTGACCCACGAGGAGGTCACGCGCTATTTCATGACCATCCAGGAGGCTGCCCAACTGGTGATCCAGGCCGGCGCCATGGCGGAAGGTGGCGAGGTCTTCGTTCTCGACATGGGCGAGCCGATCAAGATCCGCGACCTGGCCGAGCTGATGGTCCAGCTCAGCGGCAAGACGGTTCGCAACGCCGACAATCCCGATGGCGATATCGAAATCGAGTTCCGTGGTCTGCGCCCCGGCGAAAAGCTCTACGAGGAACTGCTGATCACCGATTCCGTCGTCGGCACCGAACATCCCAAGATCATGCGGGCCGACGAACGCAACCCGGCGAGTTCAGGCAAGATCGCCGAGTTGCTTGACCGGCTGGAAGCCCAGCTCGACAAGGAAGACACCAGCATGCTGCGTCAGACGCTGCAGGATGTGGTGGAAGGCTACGACGCCAATGGCGGGCTCGACCGCGCCCGCGGCGCCGAAATCGTCGATATCGAACAGCAGCGCTCGCTGCGGGCCAAAAACAACTAGTCCTGTAGTCCGGCGTCGCGCACCCGCGGCACCGCATTTTGAAAATATTATTGATTCAACCCTATTCTGGATTATGACGCATCCAGCGATTTGAGAGCGGGGGCGACAACCCGTCTTCGAAAACGAAAGTACCTGCCCATGATCGTACCCGTGATTGTCAGTGGAGGTGTCGGCTCGCGTTTGTGGCCTGCCTCGCGCGTCTCGCACCCCAAACCGTTCCTGCCCATGGAGGACGGCAAGAGCCTGCTGCAGGGAACCTATCTCAGAGCCGCCGCGCTCGGCGATGTCACCGACATCGTTACGATCACCGCCCGGGATTCGTCCTTCAAGACCGTGGCCGAATACGGCAAGTGCGACATCGGCCCGGTGGCCAACCACCTGCTGCTGGAGCCCATGGGGCGCGACACGGCGGCGGCGACGGCAGTCGTGTCTCTTTATGTCGCCCGGACGTTCGGCCGCGACGCGGTCGTTCTGTTTTTGGCCGCCGACCACCTCATCCGCGACCTGGACGCATTCCGCGCGGCCGTCGCCACCGCGGTCGAAAGGGCCGATGCCGGCAGGATCGTCACCTTCGGCATCGAGCCGGACCGGCCGGAAACCGGCTATGGCTACATTGAGGTGGACGGCGAGCAGGCGGTCCGATTTGTCGAAAAACCGGATCTGGAAACCGCCGAGCAGTATCTCAAATCAGGCCGGTTCCTGTGGAACTCCGGCATGTTCTGCTTTGCCGCCGGGACCATGATCGATGCCATGCGGGCCGTCTGCCCGGACATTCTCTCCGGTAGCAGCGACAGCCTGGAAAAGGGCAAACGGCAGGAAATCGGTCCGCGTCAGTTGGAAACCACCCTGGATGCCGACTGCTTCAAAGATGTGCGCAAGATCTCCATCGACTACGCCGTCATGGAAAAGGTCGACAACCTCTCGGTAGTCCGCGCCGACATCGGCTGGAACGACGTCGGAACCTGGTCGTCGCTTTCGGAGAGTTTTGCCGCTGACGAAAACGGCAACGCCGTTGTCGGCGACGCCGCCCTGGTCGATTCCCGCAACTGTTTCGTCAGCGCCGAAGATCGGCTGATCGGGCTTGTCGGCGTCGAGGGGATCGCCGTGGTCGACACCCGAGACGCGACGCTGGTCGTCGGCAAGGACAAGGCGCAGGAGGTGAAGGCGCTCTACGAAAAGCTGCGCGACGACGGCCACGAGGCCCATGCCAGCTTCCCGACCGGCTATCGACCCTGGGGTTCCTATACGATCCTGGACGAGGGCGCCGGCTACAAGGTCAAGCGAATCGAGGTCAAGCCGGGCGGCTGCCTCAGCTTGCAGTCCCACAAGCACCGCTCCGAACACTGGACCGTGGTTCAGGGCGTCGCCCATATTGTCAATGGCGACGACAATCTGGTGCTGCACCCCAACGAGTCGACCTACATCGAGTGCGGCAACATCCACCGCATGGAAAACCGCGGCGACGAACCGATGACGTTGATCGAGGTGCAGACCGGCAGCTATCTCGGCGAAGACGACATCGTCCGCTACGAAGATATCTACGGCCGCTCCTGACCGGACGTGAAATCGCCGCCCGCCGAAGCGATTGCCTGTCGGCAAAAGACATGCGACAAGGCGGCGATTCCGCGAGAACCCTTGCATGCGCGTGCTTCACTTCTTCAAGACTTATTGGCCAGAGACCTTCGGCGGCGCCGAGCGGGTCATCGACGCCGTGGCGCAAAGCACCCGGGCGCTCGGCGCTGAGCATCACGTGCTGTCGATCAACGACAATGGCGAAAACGCAAAGCCGCATTTTCACGGCCAGTCGCTGCACAAGGCACGCCGCAGCTTCGAAATCCTGTCGACCGATTTTTCCCTCGACGCCTATCGGCAGTACAAATGCCTTGCGGCCGAGGCGGATGTGGTGCATCTGCACTTCCCCTGGCCGTTCATGGATCTCGCCCACCTCATCGGCCGGCCGCAGCGGCCGACCGTCGTCACCTACCATTCCGATGCGCTCGGCAATGCGGTGATCGGGTCGCTCTACGGCCCGCTGCGCCACCGCTTCCTGACCAGTGTCGACCGGATCGTCGCGACGTCGCGCAACTATGCCGATTCGAGCCCGGTGCTGAAGCGCTACACGGACAAGACCGAGATCATTCCGCTCGGCCTCGACCCGGCATCCTATCCGGATCCCTCGCCGGAGACGCTCGAAAAATGGCGCGAACGCTTCGGCGACGATTTCTTTTTCTTTGTCGGCGTCCTGCGCCACTACAAGGGCGTGCACACGCTGCTTGAAGCGGCCCACGACCTGGACAGGCCGGTGGTGATCGCCGGAGCCGGCAAGCGCGAAGCTGAATACAAGGCGCGCAAGGCCGAGTTGGGTCTCGACAATGTGCATTTCGTCGGGGCCGTCGACGACACGGACAAAATGGCGCTGATGCGCCTTTGCACGGCCCTGGTCCTGCCCTCCAACAAGCGCTCGGAGGCCTTCGGACTGTCGCTGGCCGAAGCCGCGATGACAGGAAAGCCGATGATCAGCTGCGAAATCGGCACCGGCACCAGTTTCGTCAACCGAGACGGCGTCACGGGACTGGTCGTGCCGCCGGACGACCCTGCCCGGCTGGCGGCGGCCATGCGGTCGCTCGCCGACGATCCGCAACTGGCGCGGCGTCTCGGCGACGCCGCGCGGCAGCACTTCAACGACAAGCTCCATTCCGATCGGATGGGCCAGCGCTATCACGCGCTCTATCAGCAGGTGATCCGTGAAAAGGCTGCTTGATATCGCGGTATCCCTGCTGCTGCTGGTGCCGGGCCTGCCGATCATGCTCCTGCTGGCCGCAATCATCCGTCTCGAGACCCCCGGAAATCCGTTTTTCGGTCAAACGCGCGTCGGCCGCAACCGCGCACTCTTCACGATCTGGAAGCTGCGTTCCATGCACAGCGGAACGCCGCACCTGGGTACCCATGAAGTCGCCGGCGCGGCGATGACGCGAACCGGCCGCCTCATCCGCCACATCAAGCTCGACGAATTGCCGCAGCTGTTCAACATCTTGTTAGGCGATATGAGCCTGGTGGGCCCCCGGCCCTGCCTTCCAGGCCAGTCGGATGTCATCGCCGAGCGCGACAGAGAGGGCGTGTTCAGCGTGCGTCCCGGAATCACCGGCCTCGCTCAGATCCGCGGCATCGACATGTCGCGCCCACAGGAACTAGCGAACGTCGACCGCGAATATATCGACTGTCAGTCCCTGGCACTCGATATCGAAATCTGCCTGAAGACGGTTGCCGGGGTTGTGGCGCGTCGCTGACCGGCGATCTCTAGCCCGCATTTCTCAGAACGCTTCCGCGGCAGCATCCAGACAGGTGGTATCCATGGCCGCGAGCAGTTGGCACTGGGTTTCGATCTGCGGCAGTTCGTAGCGATAGAAATAGCGGCAGGCCGCGATCTTGCCCTCGTAGAACGAACGCTCGGGACCCGTCGCGTCGCGCAGTTTTTCAAGCGCCACCATTGCCTGGCGCAGCCAAATCCACGCCACCACCACGTGGCCCAGCATGTCGAGATAGATGGTCGCATTGGCAAGATAGGTCTCACGGCCGAGCTGGACCGCCTTCGCACCCATGGAGACGGTTGTGTCGGCGGCGCGCGATGCCGCGAGGCGAAGGGCGGCGGAAAACTCCTCAAGCTCCGGCTGCCGTTGCGCCGCTTCGGCGGTCGATGCAATCTCCGTCATCAGCGTCTTGAACGAAGCGCCGTCGCGCATCGGTACCTTGCGGCCGAGAAGATCGAGCCCCTGGATCCCGCGCGTGCCCTCGTGGATTTGATTGAGGCGATTGTCCCGATAGAACCGCTCCACCGGATAGTCGCGCGTGTAGCCGGCGCCGCCGAACACCTGGATCGCGGTCTCGTTGGCCCGCAATCCGAATTCCGAGGGCCAGGACTTGGCGATCGGCGTCAGGATGTCGAGAAGCAGTTCCGCCTTCTCCGCCACCGCCGCATCGCCGCCGGCCTTTTCGTCGATCAGCCGCGCGGCGTAGAAGCACAGCGCCAACGCACCCTCGGCAAAGGCCTTCTGCTGCAGCAGCATGCGTCTGACATCGGCGTGTTCGATGATCGGAACCATCGGCGTTGCCGGGTCGCGATTGTCGAGCTTGCGGCCCTGAGTGCGATCCTTGGCGTAATCGAGCGCGTGCAGATAACCCGTCGCCGCCAGCGCTGCCGCGCTCAGGCCGACACCGACGCGCATTTCGTTCATCATCGAGAACATGCAGGCGAGGCCCTCGTTTTCGCCCCCCACCAGATAGCCGAGGGCGCCGTCCTTCTCGCCGAAATTCAGAACGCAATTGACAGTGCCGCGGCAGCCCATCTTGTGATTGAGGCCGGCCAATTTGATGTCGTTGCGCGCCCCCTGGCTGCCGTCTTCATTGATCAGATAGCGCGGCACGATGAACAGCGAGATGCCTCTGACGCCGGGCGGTCCGCCCGGCACCTTGGCCAGCACCAGATTGACGATGTTTTCCGACATCTCGTGATCGGCGCCGGAGATCCACATCTTGTTGCCGAACAGGCGGTAGGATCCGTCCGGCTGGGGTTCGGCGCGGGTACGGATGTCGCCGACGGACGAGCCGGCATGCGGTTCCGACAGCGCCATCGTGCCGAAATAGCGCCCCTCCACCATCGGCTTGAGGAACCGCTCCTTCTGCTCGGCACTGCCGTGTTCGGCAAGCAGATTGCCGGCGGCGACGGTCAGGCCAGTGTAGCCGCTGGTGCCCCAATTGGCCGCCGAGAACCACGCCGATATGGCCGTCTGCAACAGATAGGGCAATTGCAGGCCGCCATAGGCGGTGTCGAAGGGAGCGCCCATCAAACCGGCTTCGCAAAAGGCGTCCAGCGCCTCCTTGACCTCGGGAATGATATGGACCCTTTCGCCGTCGAATTCCGGTTCCTGCGCATCCAGTTTCTGGGCGTGCGGCTGGTAGCGTTCCTCGGCGATCTTCTCGACGCTTGCGAGGATCGCATCGGCCACGTCCCGTTCGGTGTCGGCGAAGCGCGGCAGGGCCGACAGGCCCTCCAGGTCGAAGACGTCATAGAGCAGGAAGGCGATGTCTTCGCTGCGCAGAATATTGGGCACGGTTTCCTCCCACCCGTTGGATCGCCGTCGGCGTCGGTCAATTGTTCATACTTGACCTATTTCGCCGGTCATCTCAACCGCCGACGGGCCGGCGCGGGTTAAACCTGGTGGAAGCCGTGCTTGCGCAACAGAGATGTCATCAGCGATTTGGCAGCGATGCGATGATCCCGGTGGATGCGACGGGCGAGAGCCGCATCACGCTTCTCCAGAGCATCGATGAGAGCCAGGTGATCGGCGTTGGATTTCAAGGGCGCCGGCCGGATATAGAGGGTCAGCGCCCTCGCCCGCCGCACCTGATCGTTGAAATTGGCAATGACGGCTTCCAGCCGCTCGCTCCCCGCCAACTCGACCAGGCGGGAATGGAAGTCCTCGTCGGCGGCCGCCCAGGCATCCCGGTCGTCCCTTTCCAGCGCCGCCTCCATGCGCCGGGACGCCTCGCGCAGAGGCTCAAGCACGGCCGGATCGTCGCAACGTTCGGCAACCCTTTCGGCCGCAAGACACTCGAGCTCGGTGAGGATCTGATAGATCTCCTCCATGTCGTCCGGCGAAATCGACAGGATCTTGACGCCGCGGCGTGGCCGAACTTCCAAGAGGCCCTGGGCCTCCAGCATCAGAGTGGCTTCCCGCACCGGTGTGCGCGACATGCCGAGCAGATCGGCCAGTTCCGTTTCGAGATGGCTCGAGCCCGCCGCCAGTTCGCCCGACACGATCATGCGCCGCAGCTCGGTAGCGGCCCGCTGGGTCTGCGACTGGGGCTTCGGTTCGGCGGAACCCGACCGGGCCGTCTGCTGCATGCTCAAAGGTCGATCCGCCGTCCGGTTTCGTTCGACTGGTAGGCGGCCTCGACAATGCGGAGATTGGCCAGATAGTCCGATGCGGCATTCTCGATCGGCGCGCCCTTCACAAGTCCATCGATAACATGTTTTTGCAACGCATAAACGCAGTCGCCGCCAAATCCCTGATAATTTCGCGGCGCCAGCAGCGCGGTTTGCTGTCGCGACCCGAACGACCTGTGCCAAACCGAACCGTCGCCGCGCAGCGACATGACGCCATCGGTTCCTTCGACCAGCGCCTCGCCGAGCGTGATGCGGTGATCGTCGGCATCATGGTCGAGAAGACGATTGCCATCGAACACCGCGCGCATGCCGTTTGCGTATCCGAGGATAAGATGTCCGGCATCCTCGCCGGCGATGACCGGATTGCATTGCCGCAGATCCGCGTAGATCGTGTCGGGTTCGCCCGCCATGTAGCGAAAGACGTCGATCAGGTGGACGGCGGTTTCATGCACCAGCAAACGCGGCATGGTCTGAAAGTAGGGCTGGCGGTCCAGATAGGCGTCGGGTCCCTGGCCATCCCCGGTCCGAAGCCGGAACGTGATCTGCTGCAGTGAACCGACGCGTCCGTCATCGATTGCGCATTTCATCACCCGGTACCAGGGTTGAAACCGGAAATTTTCGTGGACGACCAGCAACGTGTCCGCGTCGCCGGCCAGCTCCGCCGCTTCCCTCGCCTCCTGCAGGCCACGGCAAAAAGGCTTCTGGCAGATGATGGCCGGAATTCCCATGGTGATGGCCAGCCGGATCGTATCGAGGTGGGTCTCCGGCGGTGTGATGATGTCGAGCAGGTCGGCGCGTTGCTCGCCGAGCGCCCACTCGAGGTCGTCATAGGCGGCAAGGCCGGTTGCCCTCGCCTTTTCGATATCGCGATTGACCGACGCCACTGGCTTCGCATCCTCGACCCGCCGCCAGCCGTCATAATGGAACCGGCTGAAGTACCCCGCCCCCTGGCAGACGACACGCACCGGACGTTCAGCGATCATCCGACAACGCTCTTTTGCAGGCCAGGGTCATCGTCTTTAGTTGAAGATATCATTATTGCTCCACCAGCCACAATCACGCGAGGCCAGACCCGTTGATAGCGGCAGCTCGCAAGATTGACAATGCATTTATTAATGTATACGTTATTTATGGCGCTCCAGCAAGGTCTGCGGTCCGCACTCTGGCTTGCCGGCGTGCCGCGTTCCACTACTATGAGGCAGCTTCCCGTCATGGACGACCCAAATCACCCGGGATAGGAGCCCGATGTTCGCAGTAACGGTCACGTTTCGCATCAAACCTCAGCACCGTAACGCATTCGGCACGGCCGTGCAGGCCAACGCCGAAGCGTCGAGGGAACGCGAGCCTGGGTGCCGCCGGTTCGATGTCTGCACCGATCCGGACAGGCCGGACGAGATTTTCCTCTACGAGCTTTACGACAGCGCGGCCGCGTTCGACGATCACCACGAAACGGAGCATTTCGTGTCGTTTGCCGAGAAAACCGCTCACATGGTCGAGGACAAGCAGGTCATGACCTTCAGGTCGGTGTCATGAGCGACGACACCTGGCAGGTCATTGCGCTGAAATATGCCGAACGCAACACAAGGACGCGGGCGGACAGCTTCATCTTCGACGACGATCACGCCAGCCCGCACGATATGGACTATTTCGTCTGGGTCGTGCGCAACGGCGACCGCACCATCCTGGTCGATACCGGCTACGACGCGGCCGAAGGCGAACGGCGTGGCCGGCCGGTGCTGCGTCATCCGGTCGAGGCTCTGAAAGCTCTGTCGATCGGCGCCGAGGAGATCGACACGATTATCGTCACGCACCTGCATTACGACCACGCCGGCGGCCTCGATGCCTTTCCGAACGCCACGTTCCACCTGCAATCGGCCGAAATGGCGTTTGCGACCGGACCCTGCATGTGCCACGGCACAATGCGCATGCCCTATACCGCCGACCATGTCTGCCAGATGATCCGGCATCTCTATTCCGGCCGGGTGGTGTTCCATGACGGCGAGGGAAGCGTCGCTCCGGGCGTAACGCTGCACCATGTCGGCGGCCACTCCCGCGGACTGCAGGCCGCCCGGGTTAAGACACAGTCCGGCTATCTCTGTCTCGCTTCCGACGCTTCGCACTACTACGAGAATTTCGTGCACTGGAAGCCGTTCCCGATCGTCGACAGCATCGAGGACATGCACAATGGCTGGAACACCATCCAGTCCCTGGCGACCCGTCGCGAACTGGTCATCCCCGGGCACGATCCGCTGGTGACCCGGCACTTCCCCGTTGTCGACAATGTCGATTTCGCCTGGCGGCTGGATGCCGGGCCGCATCGGGAACTGGAGATCTGATCCAGAAAAAGGGTTTCCCCGGTCCAATGCGCGTTCTATGTCGGTGCCTTCCGCTCACGGAATGGGATCGAACTCCATGACAGCCGATCAAGACCGCAAACGACGTTTCACACGGATCATTCTGGCGTATCCGCTTATCCTGATCGCCGCCGCGATCGTCGTCAATGTGGCGCTGTTCGGGGTGAGCCCGGCGGTGGTTGCCCTGCCGGCGAAGGAAATCGCCGTATCGCTCGCATTGGCGGCGGCGGTGCTTGCCGCTCACCACAGCTGGTTGATGACAAGCACCGAACTGACCCGGCTCGAATACGGCCTTCATGCAACGCCGGAAGAGTGGGAAGCCGCCGGACGACAGCCTGACCAAGCGTCCGCACAGGGACTGCGCGAGCTGGAGAGACGACACAACGCCCACAGGAACGCGACGGAAAACACCGTTCAGTTCGTTTTCGCCGCCCTCGTGATGAGCCTGGTGACGCCGACGATCCTAGCCGCCCAGATCTGGATTGCGGGCTTCGTCATCGGTCGCTTGGGTCACACCTACTGTTATCTCGCCGGCAAGGACGGCATTCGCGGGCTGTTCATGAGCCTCAGCCTGCTCTCACTCTACGGCATGGCCAGCTATCTGGTGATCAGCCTGGTCGTCTAGCCGGGTTATAACGCGCCACGTCCGTCGGCCGGCGCGAAATTGTCCGTTCTTGCGATCCCGGATTGATCTTTCGGTCGCATCGGCGCAAAGCTGTCGGTTCATGCCCTCGGCCGTTTTCCGCTGGGGAGGAAGGCGCGATGCGTTGGCAGATACCGTTTCGAGAACAGGTGGCTCGGCCGAGTCGCTGAGATCACAGAGCCTCCTCGGCCTCGCCTACATGGCGGGCGGGATATTCCTGTTTTCGGCGGTGGATACTCAGGCGAAATTCCTCACCGACACGCTGCATCCGCTGCAGATCGCCTGGTCGCGACAATTCGGCTTGTTGATCGGGGTCTTCGTCATACTGGGGCTTCGCGGCCCGGCGGTGTTGAAAACGGACCGCCCGATCCTGCAGATCCTGCGGGGAGCCGCGGTCGCGGGCTCCGCAACGCTGTTCATTATCGCCCTGAAGTTCGTACCCCTGGCCGATGCTGTCGCCGTTGCCTTTGTCGCACCGTTCATCGTCACCGTGCTCGGCGCCACGCTTCTTGGCGAACCGGTCGGCATTCACCGCTGGACGGCCGTCACGATCGGCTTTCTCGGCGCCCTGATCGTCATCAGACCCGGTCTCGGCGTCATTCATCCTGCAGCCATGCTGGTCGTGCTGGCAGCCTTTCTCTTTGCTTTGCGACAGATCCTTTCGCGCACCCTGAGCACTACCAGCGGCACCGCAACCACGGTGGCCTATACGGCGATTGTCGGCAGTTTCATTCTGACCCTGCCGTTGCCCTTCGTGTGGCAGTGGCCCGGATCCACGAGGGAACTGGTGTTGCTGGCAAGCCTCGCCATCATGTCCGCAGTGGCCGAACTGCTGGTGATCAAGGCACTTGAGGTGGCGCAGGCCGTCGTGGTGGCGCCGGTGCAGTACACCATGCTGATCTGGGGAACGCTCTACGGATACTTTATCTTCGGCGACCTTCCCGACCGCTGGACCTGGATCGGAGCACTGATCATCATCGCGACGGGGTTCTACACGCTCTATCGGGAGCGGCTCGCCGCCACCCGGTCATAGCGTCACCTGCTGTCAGTCGAGCAGCGGAAGCAATGCATTTCTCAAGGCTTGGTATTCCCTTTCCGGAATCCCCTCCATTGCCGCATTCTTGTCGCTCAGTTCGTCTTCGTAGCGATCGGGGGCCGCAAATCGTGCGCCGGGTCGGGTGAATTGGCTGTCCGTCAGGTCGACACGGCGTCCGTCTATGCGGTTGTAGTAGTGCCAGAATTCAGGATAGCGCGTCCTGAGAATGTCGCCTCCGAACAGATCGTGTATGACGGCCGCAGTCACGTTGCATTGCCCGTTCGCGGGATTTTCAGCCGACCACTGGACAGCCGTTTCTAACGACCAGGCTTCGTCGAGCGCTTGTCGGACACGATCTTCGTCAAACACAGCCATCATCGGGTTCTCCCAGAAAGTGCCGGGCCCCCGGCAGGTCACTTCGATTCGCCAAATTAGTATTCTCCGGTGCTGTTTGCAAAGGCCTGTAGCCAACCTGTGCGATGCTCAGCCGCACGGATCGATGGCACGTGCTTTGACCACGATTGGACGGCGGACGGCGTCTGTCACTCAACCCAGCGTATCTTCACAAGCCTGGCATGGTGCCCTATGGAATGCAGCAACGACAGTGGGTTGGAGCTCCATCAATGCCTCGAATAATCAAGTTTTTACTTCGGGTTACTGTACTGATCGCGCTTTTTGTGGCGTCCGGTTCAATGCTCCCACCGACCGCGGATGCGCAATTGCTTCCCGGTTCAGGCGCTTCGAAAGCGGAAGACAATCCGGCGGGCGGCATGGAGTCCCTGCTGGACGAGGCGCGAAGAGACGGCTCGACCGTCATCATCGTCAGACCGGGCGACGACGACGCCGAGGCCGGCCCTGATGAAGCGGCGATGCGGGCCGAGACCTTTTTCAAGGTCCGATCGCGAATCCGGGAGATCGTCGCCAGCGTTCCAACGCTGTGGCCGAACATCCAGAAAACCCTGGAAATAGCCAGTCCCGACGGGTCCTATTTCTGGCTTTTCAGGGCAATCGGCACCGCCCTGCTCGGTCTGGTTTTCGGCTGGTTCGCCATCAAGCCGATCCTGAGATGGGGGCGCGACCACTTCAGTTTCATGTACGATCCCGACCCGGCCACCACCGCCGACAAGGCAAAATACCTGATTTTCCGGGTGGTTTTGGCGCTGGTCTACATCGGCATCTTCTTTGTCATGGCCATGGCCGTGGCCTTTGCCCTCGACACCGGCCACGAACCTTCGAGGCGGATCATTTTCGAGATCGTGCTGGCCTATCTGTTCTACCGGCTGATGATCCGCGCGGTGTCGTGGAACCTGTTCGCCTATGACGCGCCGAGCCACCGGATCGTGAATCTGAGCGACGAAGAGGCCAACCGAATTCACCGCGACTGGGGCATTTCGGTCGCGCTCGTGGTGATCTTCGCCGCCTGCGCGCGCTCTCTGAGCTTCATCGGGACCGACCAGGACTATGCGGGCCTGACGGTCGAGAACATTCTCTTTATCCAGATCTGCACGGCGTGCTTCGTCACGCTGGTTCTGGCGGTTCTCGACATCAAGGACTGGAAGATCTGGCAGCACATTTTCGCACCGAGAGCTCAAAGTGCCTGGCTCTTCCGCTTCCGCACGACATTCGCCCGCATGGTACCGGCAATCTTCCTCGTCTACATGGTGGTTGCCCTGGGCGTGTTCGTCTATCGGCTCGCACTCGGGCTTTCGAACCCCGGCGCCGTCATTGCCGCGCCATTCGTCGTTTTCTGGGCGGCGCTGATGTCCTACGGCGTCGTCATCATCGTCATTCAGGCCCTCTACAACCGGCGCATCAGGCTGTTTGAAGAGCGCGCCGCTGCCGAGCAGGAACGACTTGCGAAAGAGGCCGGACAGGTCGACACGGATGCCGGCGAAGAAATGGTCGTCGGCCCATCGAGCGCAAGTTTCGAGTACCAGCCGGTTTTCAAGCCGTTTTTCGAAATGGCGGCAATGGCCATCATCGCCACGGTTGCCGTAGGCGAGCTCATCCGCAGCTTCGGCGTGGATCTCAACAGCGACGGCAATTTCTGGTCTTCGCTGCTCGACATCATCCTGGCCTCCGTCCTGTGCTGGCTCGCCTACCGCGCCGTCTCGGTTTTCATCGACAAGCGGCTTGAACAGGAAGGCGGGCCGCCGGAAACCGATGCCGAAGAACTGGGCGGCGAAGGCGGCGGAGCCGGCGCGACGCGGGTGGCCACCCTGCTGCCGATCATGCGCTACATGATGATTATCGTGCTGTTCTCCATAGCGGCGATGATCGTGCTGTCGCGCCTGGGCTTCGACATCGGTCCGATTTTTGCCGGTGCGGGTGTTGTCGGCATCGCCGTGGGATTTGGCGCGCAGACCCTGATCCGGGATATCTTTTCCGGTGCGTTTTTTCTGCTCGACGACGCCTTCCGCAATGGCGAATATGTCGAGGTCGACGGTATCAAGGGCACGGTCGAGCGGATCTCGATCCGTTCCTTCCAGCTGCGCCACCATCTGGGGCCGCTACACACGATTCCCTTCGGAGAGATCAAGCGGCTGACCAACTTCTCGCGCGACTGGGTGGTGATGAAACTGCCGCTGCGCGTGACATACGATACCGACGTGGAGAGGGTCCGCAAACTCGTCAAGAAGCTTGGGCAGGAATTGCTCAAACATCCCCAGGTCGGACACACCTTCATGCAGCCGCTGAAATCGCAGGGTGTCTACAAGATGGAAGACTCGGCGATGATCATCCGCGTCAAGTTCATGACCAAGCCCGGAGAGCAATTCGTCACCCGCAAAGTCGTCTATCAATCCATCCAGGACCTCTTCGCCCGCGAAGGCATTCACTTCGCCCACAAGCAGGTTACGGTCCGGCTTGAAGACGGCCAGAAGGCAAACGATCTGACGGAAGATGAACGGAAGGCTGTAGCGTCGGCGGCGCGAACGATCATCGATGAAGAGGAAGCTGCTGCACTCGAAGCAAAAGGCCAACCGGGTTCCGGTGACCGGTAGTCGCAGCGTTCAGGCACCAATCGCCTGGTGGTGCGAAAATCGGATGCCCCTACGATGGAAAGCGCCGTAAAGGGGCTTTCATCTCCTCCAGGAAGCTCAGAGCGCTCGGCAGATCAACTTGAACCAACACTAGCTCAATTGGCCCGAGTGAATGCGTCCAGATCCTCGATTGACTCCAGGCGAGTGACGCTCTTGCCTCTCGCTTCCTGTGCGTTGCACAATTCGCGTATCGTTGGCATCCATTCGCGATCCACCTGCCAGATGATTTCGAAAAGCCGCCCGGTCGACGGCATTTCGGCACCTCCGCCGGGTGGGTGTTCTATTGTCCCGGTAGCCCAGGATATCTGCCGTTCCGCTGCCCGCCAGAAGTGGACCCAAAGTGGCAAGTCTATCAGGATGATTTCATTTGCCCGATCAACACGCGTTCTGATGGACGGTAAATCACCACCACCATCGATGATCCAATCTTCCATTTGGATCACTTCCGCGTGTTTTCGCTCGTAGACGGCGCGCGGTGTCATCGACCAATCGGGTTGCCAAAAGAGGCTGTCAATTTCGATATGCTGCACGCCTCTCGCATTCGAGAGGTGACGGGCAAGCGTAGATTTGCCCCCGGCTGTATTTCCAAGGACCACTATCCGAGGCATTGGGTGTCTCACGGTTACAGATGGTTGGTTGCGTGGGCAGCCAAGGCTACAACTCTTGCATGCTAGCAGCGTCGTCGGCAATGGACCCAAAGCTGGCGCAATTGCGAAGCGTACGGCTTCAATCCCCGAACTGCGCCCCCAGCCAGTCGCAAAACAGCAGCACCTCGGGTTTGTGCTGGCTGTCGGGTTGCCGGATGAGGTAGTGCGCCTGGCGCGTTTCCAGTGACGCTTCGATAGGCTGCACCAGCCGGCCAGCCTCGACAAAGGGGCGGGCGAAGGCATCGAGGACGAGCACCGCGCCGTGGCCGGCCGCGGCATATTCCAGCGCAACAAGCGAGGTGTCGGATTTGACGCCGGCCGAAGCGACCGCCATGTCCACGCCCTCCTGGCGCAGCAGGTCGTACCACAGGCCTTCGCAGCCCATGATCTGGACAATACGACCGGAGGCCAGTTGCTTCAGGCTCGTTTCCCGGCCCAGTTCCCCGGCGTAATCCGGGCTGCAGACCACGATCGACCTCTCCGTCGCAATACGCTCGGGCACACCGGCCCGGCCTTGCAGGTCGGCCCACAGGCCGTCGCCGTAGCGGATATCGATATCGACCGCCTCCTGATTCAGCCCGTCGCCCCAGATCGTGGTGCACAATTGCAGTTCGATCCCCGGATAGTCGCGTTTGAACAGCGGCAGAAGCGGCGTCAGGACCAGCACCGCATAGGAGATCGGCAAACGGATACGCAGCGTCTTTTCACCAGCGATCCGAAAATGCCGGTGGTCGCCGTCGACAGGTCCTCGAAAGCACGGCGCACCGCCGGCACATAGGCGGCGCCCATCTCGGTGAGCCGCACGCCGCGCGGCAGCCGCTCGAACAGGCCGAAGCCGAGCCGCTTTTCCAGCGACCGGATCTGGTGACTGATTGCCGCCGATGTCATGTTGAGTTCGTTGGCAGCCGCCGCAAAGCTGCAATGGCGGGCTGCCGCCTCGAAGGCGCGCAGCCAGGTGACCGGCGGAAGTTGATAGCTCATGGCAGGCTCCCAGCCACAAATGAATTTGGGTCTATGGCCGATAAAGCTTCGTTTGAATTGTGTCAACGTACGGTCGAGAGTGACGCCGGCACGGGCGGGAACGGGCTGAAGCGATCCAATGGCCACGGAATTCGATTTCATCATTGTCGGCGCCGGATCCGCGGGCTGCGTGCTCGCCAACCGGCTCAGCGAAAACGGTCGCTTTTCCGTGCTTTTGATTGAAGCGGGCGGCTCCGACCGAAAGCTGCAAATCCGCGTGCCGATCGGCTACGGCTTCACCTATGCCGACGATCGCGTGAACTGGAAATACAGCGCCGAGCCAGATCCCGGCCTGAAGAACCGTGTCGGCTATTGGCCGCGCGGCAAGGTGATCGGTGGGTCGAGCTCCATCAACGCCATGGTCTATTGCCGCGGCCTGCCGGAGGATTTCAACGACTGGGCGGCGAGCGGCGCCGGCGGCTGGGACTGGCAGTCCGTTCGCCCGGTCTTCGAAAGCAACGAGACGAAAGCCGTCTATCGCAACGGTCGCTACGAAACCCGGGGTGAAGGACCGCTCTGGGTAACGGACGAGGCCGGCCAGGCCCATCCCGTCACCAGCGAATTCCTCAAGGCGGCACGGGAAGCGGGCTGGCCGCTGACCGACGACTGCAACGGCGAGCAGAGCGAGGGGCTGGGCGTCTATCACAACACCACCCGAAGGGGTTGGCGCTGCTCGTCGGCGGATGCCTTCCTTCATCCGGCGAGCCGCCGGCCGAACCTGCACCTTGCCAAGGACGCCACCGTCGAGCGGCTGACCTTCGACGGAAACCGGGCGACCGGCGTCGTCTACCGCCAGACCGGCAGTTCGGTGACGGCCAGCGCCGGACGCGAAGTCATCGTCAGTGCCGGCTCGGTCAACTCGCCGAAACTGCTACAGCTTTCCGGCCTGGGGCCGGAGGATGTATTGCGCGGCCACGGCATCGATGTACGCCGCCACCTTCCGGAAGTCGGCGGCGGGCTGCAGGATCATCTGGCGGCGACCTATCACTACGACGCCCGGGTGCCGACGCTGAACAACCAGCTCGGGCCGTTGTCGGGCCGGGTTCTGGCTGCGCTGCAATACCTTCTGACACGGCGGGGCATTCTCAGCCTCGGCATCAACCAGTGCGGCGGTTTCATCCGCTCGTCCACCGACGCACCGCGCCCCGACCTGCAGGTCTATTGCAATCCGGCGACCTATTCGACCGGTGACGGCTCCAAGCCGCGGCTCGACACCGAGCCGGGCTTCATCCTGTCCTTTCAGCCCTGCCGCCCGGTCAGCCGCGGGCGTATCGACATCGCCTCGGCCGATCCCGACGCGCCGCCCTTGATCAGGCCGAACTCGCTGGCCGAAGAGGCCGATTGCGAGGCGGTCCGCCGCGGCGGTCGGCTGCTGCGTCGGCTGATCGAAACACCGACCATGGCGGGTCTGATCGAACGCGCCCGCCAGCCGGATCCGGCTTCGATGGACGACGAGGAAGTGCTCGAACATTTCCGCGAAACCGCCTGCACGGTCTATCATCCGACATCGACCTGCCGCATGGGGCCGGACGAAACCAACAGCGTGCTCGACCGACGGCTCCGCGTTCACGGGATCGAAGGCTTGCGCGTTGTCGACGCTTCCGCCTTCCCGAACATCACCTCCGGCAACACCAACGCCCCGACGATCATGCTCGCCCGCAAGGGCGCCGGTTTGATCCTCGAAGACGCAGCGTGACCGCATGAAGATCCAGTCGCTCGAGACCTTCAGCAACGAGGTCGTCGGCTTCGTCCGGGTGACAGCCGATGACGGCAGCATCGGCTGGGGCCAGATGTCGACCTACAACGCCGACATCACCGCCCTTGTCTTTCACCGGCAGGTGGCGCCCTGGGCGCTCGGAGAAGACGCGCTCGCCGTCGACACGCTGATGGACCGGATCGTCGAAATGGAGCACAAGTTCCCGGGCTCCTATCTGCGCCGCGCGCTGGCCGGCCTCGACACCGCGCTATGGGACCTGCGCGGCCGGCTGGAGGAAAAGCCCGTCTGCGCGTTGCTTGGCGGATCCCCGGGCCCGCTGCGCGCCTATGCGTCGAGTATGCGCCGCGACATCGAGCCGGAAGCCGAGGCCCGGCGGCTGGCCGCATTGCGCGACCGTCACGGCTTCGACGCCTTCAAGTTCCGTGTCGCCTCCGAATGCGGCCGCGACCGGGACGAGTGGCCGGGTCGCACCGAGGCGATCGTGCCGGCCGTGCGCGCGGCCCTCGGCGACGATGCGGCCTTGCTGGTCGACGCCAACAGCGGCTATTCGGCGGCGCGAGCGATCGAAGTCGGCGCTTTGCTGCAGGACAACGGCGTCTGCCATTTCGAGGAGCCCTGCCCCTATTGGGATCTCGATCAGACCCGGCAGGTTACCGCAGCGCTGGAACTCGACGTCACCGGCGGTGAACAGGATTGCGACCTGTCGACCTGGAAGCGCATGATCGACATGCGCGCCGTCGATGTCGTGCAGCCCGACATCTGCTATGTCGGCGGCCTCTCGCGCGCCCTGCGGGTGGCCGACATGGCGAAGGTCGCCGCCCTGCCCTGCACGCCGCACTCGGCGAACCTGTCGATGGTCACGCTGTTCACCATACATTTCCTCAAGGCGATCGAAAACGCCGGGCCGTATCTGGAGCTGTCGATCGAGGGGGCGGACTATTATCCCTGGCAGCAGGAGCTGTTCGTCGACGACCCGTTTGCAGTCGAAGACGGCCGCGTTACGGTGCCCGATGCGCCCGGATGGGGCGCAACGATCAATCCGCAATGGCTCGACAAGGCCAGCTACCAAATGAGCGAACGGGAGTAACGGTCCCATGAAGCTGCAATCCATCGAGACCTTCGTCGTCGGCAATCCGCCGCCGCGCCGCGGCGGCGCCTATTTCGTCTTCGTCAAACTGACGACCGCCTGCGGCATCACCGGCGTCGGCGAGATCTACAACGCCACGTTCAGTCCGCATCTTGTGGCACAAATGGCGGAAGACGTGTTCGCCCGCATTTTCGAGAACGCCGATCCGCATCACATCGAAACGCTGTGGCGCCGAACCTACGGCGCCGGCTACACACTGCGGCCCGACGTCACGGTAATGGGCGTACTCAGCGCCCTTGAAATGGCCTGTTGGGATATCGTCGGCAAGGCCGCCGGCAAGCCGGTCTACGATTTGCTCGGTGGCCGGGTGCACGAGCGCCTGCGCAGCTACACCTATCTCTATCCGCCGGGAGACGAGGACGTATATCCCGACCCGGACGTCCCTAACGTCTACAACGATCCCAATATCGCCGCGCAAATCGCACTTCACTGGGTCGACGAGGGTTTCACCGCCGTCAAATTCGATCCGGCCGGCCCCTACACCGTGTTCGACGGGCACCAGCCGCGGCTCGAGGATCTGGAACGCTCGGAGCTGTTCTGCAAGCGCATTCGAGAGGCCGTCGGCACCCGCGCCGACCTGCTGTTCGGCACCCACGGCCAGTTCACCGTATCCGGCGCCAAGCGCATGGCGCGGCGGCTCGAGCCTTACGAGCCGTTGTGGTTCGAGGAGCCGGTGCCGCCGGAAATGCCGGAACAGATGGCCGAGGTCGCCCGGTCGACCTCGGTTCCGATCTCGTCCGGCGAACGGCTTTGCACAAAATACGAATTCGCCCGGCTGCTCGATTGCGGCGCAGCCTCCATCCTGCAGCCCGATCTCGGCCGGGTCGGCGGATTGCTGGAGGCGAAGAAAATCGCCGCGATGGCCGAAACCCGGTACGCCCAGATCGCGCCGCATCTCTATTGCGGCCCGATCGTCGGCGCCGCCAATATCCAGCTCGCGGCCTGCACGCCGAATTTTCTCATCCTGGAGAGCATTCTCAAATGGGACGGCTTCCACGCCGAGTTGCTGAAGACACCGATCGTCTGGGAGGACGGTTATGTCGTGCCGCCGACCGAGCCCGGCCTCGGCGTCGAACTCGACGAGGACGTCGCGCGCGCCCACCCCTATGAGGGCGATGCGCTTCATCTGACCATGCAGGAAACGCCGATCGACTGACGGCAAAGGGAGGATTGCATGAAAATCGGATTTATCGGTCTCGGCAATGTCGGCGGCAAGCTCGCCGGCAGCCTGCTGCGCAACGGTTTCGACCTGACGGTGCGCGATCTCGACCGTTCGGCCGCGCAAAAGCTGCTGGACAGGGGCGCCCATTGGGCCGACAGCCCGCGCGCCATGGCTCAGAACTGCGATGTCGTCATCACCTGCCTGCCGAACCCACAGGTCTCCGCCGCCGTCATGGAGGCCGAGGACGGGTTGCTGGCCGGCTTCGGCGAAGGCAAGATCTGGGCGGAAATGTCGACGACCGACGAAGCCGAGGTCAAACGACTCGGCGCCCTGGTCGCCGCCGCCGGCGGCGAGCCTGTCGACTGCCCGGTCTCCGGCGGCTGCCATCGGGCGGCAACTGGCAATATCGCCATTTTCGCCGGTTGCGAGCGGTCGACCTTCGAGCGCATGCTGCCGGTGCTTAGGGCCATGGGCCGCCGTATCCTGCACACCGGCCCGCTTGGTTCCGCTTCGATCCTCAAAGTGATCACCAACTACCTGGCGACCGCCAATCTGGTGACCCTGTGCGAGGCGCTGGTCACCTCCAAGGCCGCCGGCATGGACCTCAATACCGCCTATGAGGCGATCCGCATCTCGTCGGGCAATTCCTTCGTCCACGAGACCGAAAGCCAGGTCATCCTCAACGGATCTCGCGACATCAACTTCACCATGGATCTCGTTTCCAAGGATATCGGCCTCTTTCAAACCATTGCCGACCGCAGCGGCGTGCCGCTGGAGATCAACCCGATGATGATCGACATCTTCAAGGACGGTGAAGACCGCTTTGGCTCACGCGCCTTTTCGCCCGGCATCATTCGCCGCCTCGAAGAAGCGACGGGCCTCGACATCACGGCTCCCGGCTTCCCGGCCGAGATTGTCGACGACGAGCCGGAGGAAGAAGGCTACGAAGTCGTCCCCGGTCAATGACGCTCAGGCATTGGCGTATTTGTCGCCCACCTCTTCCCGCAACGGATGCGTGTCGTAGAAGATCGACATGGACTTGAATTGTCCGGCGTCGTCGAATTGGAAATAGTCGACGCCCTGGAAAGTCAGCTGGTGGCCGTTCGAAAGGGTCCAGTCATATTGGAAATGAGCCGCCGCGCTGTTGCCGTTTTCGCCCAGCAGGACGTCGAACACGGTCAACCGGTTGTTGCTGGAGGCCTTGCCGAGCTTTTCGAAAAACGACGCCGCATCCATACGGCCGAGGAAAGGCGAATCGACGTGGCCATCAGCGGCGAACATCGTGATGATTCCGCCGATATCGGAGGCCGTCAGCCGTTCGAAATAGAGCCGCACCTGCTGAATTTTTTTCTGATCTGTCACGTGGCTTCCCTGCTCGCAATCTCGCAATTTCGACAACCTGTAGCATGCCGCCGAAGCGCTGTCGGCACGCAACGCACAATCCCTTTGAATCCCGGTGCGGTTGCGCATACGGTGCCCGTGTGATTTTCAGATTCCCGCAGCCAGCCGCCAGAGGGTTCGCATGAGCACACTCAAGTTCATTCAGGTCACGGACATCCATCTCATCAGCGGCGCCCGCCGCCTTTACGGCGTGTCTCCTGAAAGCCGGCTGCATGCGGCCATCGACAGCATCAACCAGGAGCACGGCGACGCGGATTTCGTGGTCTTCAGCGGCGACCTCGTGCATTGGGGTGCCGAGGAAAACTACACGGTGTTTTTCGACGCCATCGGGCGGTTGACGATGCCGGTCAGGCTGATGGTCGGCAATCACGACGACACGCAGGCTCTGGCGAAAGCCGCCCCGAATGTCCCGATCGACCAAAACGGCTTCGTCCAGTATGCGGAGGACACGCCCGTCGGTCGCTGTCTGTTCCTCGACACCCACCGAAAGGGTTCCGATTCGGGCGAGTATTGCCCCGCACGCCAGGCCTGGCTGAAGAGCCAGCTTGAAAGTTCCAGCGGACCGGTTCTGATCTTCATGCACCATCCGCCCATGAAGGTCGGCATGAAGGGCATGGACACGCTCAACGTGCTCGAAAACGAGGCCTTCTTCGCCGTTGTCGAACCGCATCTGCCGCGCATCCGCCACCTGTTCTTCGGCCACGTCCACCGGCCGATTTTCGGCAACTGGCGCGGCATCTCCTTTTCCTGCATGCGCGGCCTGAACCACCAGCTGGCACTGGATCTCCAGGCGCCGGAAAACAGCTTTCCAGGCTCCTTCGAGCCGGCGGCCTACGCCGTCGTGCTCGCCGACAGCGATCAGGTCGTCATCCACATGCACGAATTCATGGATCGGTCGCCGCGCTTCGAGCTCGCCGCCCCCGAAGGCGTGGACGCCAAGGACTACAGCCTCAACATGCGCCACGGCGATTGGGACCGCATGACCTGAACGAAGTCACGCCCGACCGAGCCGCATGAAGTTCGGACCAAGTCCGGTGATGTGCTCGATGCAGGCGTCGAGAAACAGCCGCGCCAGACGCGACAGGCTCCTGGCGCCGGCATGGACCGCCAAAAGTTCCACATTCGGGAAATGCCATTCCTCAAGCAGCGGCACCAGGGTTCTCCGGCGCACCGCATCAGCGCACAAAATGGGCGGCAGTTCGCCGATGCCCAGACCGAGCTGCACCGCTTCCTGAAGCGCCGCATAGTCGTTGACGGCGACAGCCGGCCGAAACGACACGTGCTCTTCCGTCCCTTTGCGCGCCAGCGTCCAGCGGATTTCACCGGCACCGCGAAATCCGAAGCCGAGAAGGTCATGGTCGGCGAGGTCACCGGGCCTGGTCGGCGCCGGCCGACCGGCCAGGTAGCTCGGCGATGCCACCAGCACATGCCGATAGGTCGACAGCCTGCGCACCACCAGGTCCGGATCCGAAACCGGCGCCACGCGGAACGACAGATCGATCGGATCGGCCGCAAAATCCATCATGCGCTCGGTCACGAAGACCGCGACATGGGCGTTGGGATAGCGCTGCCGGAACAGGCCGATGATCGGCAGCATCAGCGCTTCGGTGAGGTTCGGCGGAACGGTGATTCTCAACAGGCCGCTGGCTTCCGACTGACGTTCCTCCACCAGCCGGTTGGCGACGTTGAAGGCCTACAGGCCGCGCCGGCAATGGTCGAAATAGAGAGCGCCGACATCAGTCAGCCGCAGCGTTTTCTTGGAGCGTTCGAGCAGCTGCACCTTCAGGTCTGTCTCCAGTTCGGAGAGCTTCCGGCTGACTGTCGAAAGCGGCATGCCAAGCGTTTTCGCGGCGCCTGTCAGGCTGCCCGCCTGGACAATCTCGACAAAGATCGCCATGGCATTGAAGTTCATCATTCTCACTTCCACATTTGGGATTTATCTTCCAAAATTTCTCAATGATCCCAATCATGGAACGGTGTTATAGTGACGGTCAAGCTCAGATCGCATCTGTCGCATTGTTCCCATCCCCGGAGGCCGAGAAATGGAAAACAGAGACAAAACAATCAATTACATCGAGTTCCCGCTGGCCGATGCGGAAGCCACAAAGAAATTCTACGGATCGGTTTTCGGCTGGGAGTTCCAGGACTGGGGTCCCACCTATATCAGCTTCACCGGCGCCGCTGTCGAGGGTGGTTTCAACGGCGAAAGCGGCGTCTCGGCAAACGTACCCGGCGTTCTGGTCGTGCTCTATGGCGACGATCTCGAGGGGCTCGTCGACGCGGTCAAATCGGCCGGCGCCGAAATCGTCCGCGACATTTATTCGTTTCCCGGCGGCCGCCGCTTCCACTTCCGCGACCCCAACGGCAACGAGCTTGCCATCTGGTCGGAGCAGTAGACCGGTTCAGGCGCGGAAGATCGACTTGATCACGCATCCATCGATGAAAATGTCCGGTCGCGGACCGAGCGCAGGTGCACGCGCATGCGCTCGGCCGCCAGTTCCGGATCGCGGGCGACGATCGCGTCGTAGATGGCGTCGTGCTCGTCGAAACTGCCATGGTCGGCCGGCGGCAGTCTGGTCGAACGCAATTGTCCCCAGACGGTCGAGCGACGGACGATATTCAGCGTATCGAACAGGCTGATCAGCAGTTTGTTGCAGGTCGCCCGGGCAATCGCCTGGTGGAAGTTGTTGTCCCAGGCCTCGTAGACGCGCCACTCCTTGGCGCTGCGACACCGCCGGTTGCATCGCCGCATTTCGGCGAAGTTCGACGACGTTCCGTGGAGCGCCGCCAGTTTCGCCAGCTGCGGTTCCACTGCCATGCGCGCTTCCATCACCTCGGTGGGACGCGACTGTTCGCTCAGATATTCGACATCGCTGAGATTGTGCACCGGCCGCGGCCCGATGAAGGTACCGCGCCCGACATGCCGCCAGATCTGCCCCTCCGCTTCCAGCTGGGCCAGCGCCTTGCGCAATTTGGCGCGCGACAGGTTCAACTCGCCGCATAACTGGCGCTCTGCCGGCAACCGCCCGTTCAGCGCAAGCTTCTGTTCCGAAAGGTAATTCCGCAGCGATGCAAGTGCTGCTTCCGCCTCTTGGGCATTCTCAACCATTGCGAACCATT
This sequence comes from Rhizobiaceae bacterium, assembly GCA_963921345.3. Classification (GTDB taxonomy): domain Bacteria; phylum Pseudomonadota; class Alphaproteobacteria; order Rhizobiales; family Rhizobiaceae; genus Hoeflea_A. The sequence goes on from CAWUFE020000002.1 coordinate 545,393, forward strand.
TCGGATATTGGGTTAAATTAGGGGGTTCTCATGCCGGAGGGGTTCATATCCAATTCCAAAAAGCAAGCGAATTTGAGCTGAAACGAACACAAAGTCGTTACACCAAAACCAGAATTGGTTTTGACCTTTGGGCTGGGCGACCGTCGAACAATCGGGCGCCGGAATGGCTTCCTATTGCCCGCGCGAAGGTCCTGCCTTGCAGGAGATCGCCCGATGCGATTTGTCACCTATCGATCCAGCCATGGCCCGACCCCCGGCCTCGTTCTCGACGAAAGGACCGTGCTCGATCTCAGGCATGCGCTGACCCTGGCACACGGTTTCGGCACAGTCGGTCCGGACACGCCGGTCCCGGAAAGTCTGCTCGACCTGATTGCCGGCGGTCCGGCCCTGAACGATGCCTGCACCATCGTCAGCCGTGAAGCCCGCAAGGGAGCGCTCTCACAGGCCTGTGTGCCGTCCGACAGCATAAGTTGCATCGCGCCGATTCCGCGTCCGGCAAAAAACGTCTTCTGCGTCGGCAGCAATTATCGCGCCCATGTTACCGAGGCCAATCGCGCCCAACAAAAGGAAGACAAGGTTCCCGGGCGCCCGGTCTTCTTCACCAAGCCGCCGACGGCGGTGATCGGCCCGGGCGACAGGATCCGTCTCGATCCCGACGTCTCCGACAAGATGGATTACGAAGTCGAACTGGGCGTGGTCATCGGCCGTGCCGGACGCAATATCGCCGCCGCCGACGCGCTCGATCACATATTCGGTTTCACGATCATCAACGACGTGACCGCCCGCGACCTGCAGCGCGCCCATGGCGGCCAGTTCCTCAAAGGCAAGGGACTGGACACCTCCTGCCCGATGGGCCCGCAGATCGTGACGCTGGATGAGCTACCGAATTTCGAGAGCCTGAGGATCAGCCTGACGGTCAATGGAGAGACGCGCCAGGACGGCAACACCGGCGACCTGATTTTCCCGATTCCGGTTCTGCTGGAACAACTCTCCGAGGGACTGACGCTCGAACCCGGCGACATCCTGGCAACCGGCACGCCGTCCGGCGTCGGTTACGCCATGGACCCGCCCCGCTACCTGCGGGACGGCGACGTGATCACCTGCGATATCGAAGGAATCGGCCAATTGACCAATACGGTCTGCGACGTCTCCAGGGCCGGCCTGGCCGCCTGAGCCGACATCCGGACCTGCGCGATCCGCAAGAGGATAGGTTCAAACGACAATGGGAGGAAACCATGCGTAGTTTTGACAGATTGAAGCGGGCCGGCACGGCCGTTGCCGTGGCGCTGGCCATCGGCCTGACGGCCGGAACCGCGGCGGCGCAGGACAAGGGCACCATGCGCGTCGCCTTTGGCGATGTGCCGGGCGGCGAGATGGTCAACTTCATGATCGCCGTGGCCCGCGCCGCCGAGCGCGGCGTCAATGTCGAGACGTCCTATCTGCAATCCGAGGACCTGGCCGCCCAGGCCATCGTCAGCGGTCAGGCCGATATCGGCGTCGGCACCCCTTACGCGCTGATCCAGAAGGTCAACGCACCGATCCGCATGTTCTACCAGCTCTCCATGTTGCGCTTCTATCCGGTGGTCAACGGCGAGAAGTACAAAAGCTGGAAGGACCTCGACGGCGCCGACATTGCCGTGCACGGCCGCGGCTCCGGTACCGAAGCGATCATGCAGCTGATGGCCAAGGAAAACGGCATCAAGTTCAACTCGGTCAGCTATGTGCCGGGGTCCGGTGTCCGCGCCGGCGCGCTGCTGCAGGGCCGCATCAACGCCTCCATCGTAGACTACGAGCGCAGCCGCCTGCTGGAGCGCGAGGCGCCCGGCAAGTTCGTCTTCCTGCCGCTGCCCGACATCAAGGCCACGGACGAAGCCCTCTACGCCAACAAGAACTGGCTGGAAAGCGAAGAGGAAGCGGTCGCGATCCTGGTCGAGGAGCTGATCAAGACCTGGCGCGAAATCAACGAGAATCCGGCGGCGATCGCCGACCTGCGAGCCAAGTACAACGTCCTGCCCGACATCGAGCAGGTCGAGGTCGACGAGCTCGTGCCGGCCTTCACCCAGGGCGTCGAGATCGACCTCTACCCGGACAATGGCGGCAGCGCCGATTCCGTCAAGGAAGACTTCGACTTCTTCACCACCTCCGGATCGCTGGACGGCAATGCCGATGAGCTGAAGGTCGAGGACTACTGGTATCTCGAACCGGTCAACGTGGCCGTGGAGAAGCTGGGCAGAAAGTAACGGAACTCCCCGGGAAGCGGCCTGAGAGCTGCGCTTGCTCCGTCTCGCCCGACGGCGTGAGCGTGGCTCTCCGGCGCACCGGTCCGGACGAACCAGGACGGGAGAACGCATGTCCACCGCCACATCGACGCCGGCCGATAGCGGCCTTTCGGAAAAGAGCGGCCTGATCTTCGGCCTGTCAAGCACGCTGGTCCTGCGGCTGATCTCGATCGCCGTGGTGTTTGGCGTCTGGGAAATCGCCGGGCGCATACCGATCAGCGTCGCCTTTCCGACCTTCAGCGCCACCATGCAGGCGCTCTACGAAATGACCGCGGACGGCCGCATGATCAGCGCCTATGGCGAAACCCTGAAGCCGTTGGCGACCGGAGTGCTCATCTCCGCCTTCTTCGGCGTCGCCATCGGCGTCGGCATGGGGCTGAACCGTCTGTTCCAGTGGTTCTGGGAGCCGATTTTCGTTGTCCTGCAGGCCTCGCCGGTCGCCGCCCTCATCCCGCTCATCACCTATGCCTACGGCATCGGACTGACGGCCAAGACGGTCGCCGTCATCATGCTGGCCGCGCCGATCATCGTGCTCAACACCTACAAGGCGGTGCGCAACGCCAGCCCCAGCCTGATCCAGATGTGCCGTTCTTTCCAAGGCACGCGGACCCAGGAAATCTGGAAGGTCATCATTCCCAGCGCCGCCCCGGTCATCTTTGCCGGCCTGCGCCTCGGCGTCGCCGCCGGCTTCATCGGCGTCATTCTCGCCGAACTGCTGATCACGCCGACCGGGCTCGGCGACCTGATCTCCTATCACCGGTCGATCGCCGAATACCCGCAAATGTACGCGGCGGTGCTGACCATCATCGTGTTTTCCGCCGTCATGGTCGGATTCCTGGAAACCGTCGAAGTTCGCTACTTCCGGCCCGAAAAGAAGAAAGGTCTGTGATGGTACAGGCAGCCACCGCAACGGCGTCCGGCGAGACGCCCATCGTTCCGGAAAACCCGATTGTCGAGGTGCGGGCCATCTCAAAGACCTACGGAACCGACATTCACGCCCTCGACAACATCAATCTGGCCTTTCCCACCGGCCAGATGACGACGCTGCTCGGCCCCAGCGGCTGCGGCAAGACCACGCTTCTGAAGATCATCGCCGGCCTGCTCGAACCGAGCAGCGGCGAAGTCTACATCCACGGCAGGCCGGTCACCGGTCCGGGCCTGGAACGGGCTTTCGTTTTCCAGGATTTCGCCTTGCTGCCCTGGGCGACCGTGCTGCGCAATGTCGGCTTCGGGCTCGAGCTCACCAACCATCCGCGCGCCGGGCGCGAGGAAAAGGCCCGCCACTACATAAACGAAGTCGGCCTTGACGGCTTCGAGGACAAATATCCGCACGAACTGTCGGGCGGCATGCGCCAGCGGGTCGGCCTCGCCCGTGCCCTGGCGGTCGACGCCGACGTGCTGTTGATGGACGAGCCCTTTTCGGCCGTCGACGAGCAGACCCGGCGCAAGTTCCAGGAGGACCTGCTGCAGCTGTTGTCGGTCGAACGCAAGACGGTGATCTTCGTCACCCATTCCATCGAGGAAGCCGTCTACGTATCCGACCAGATCGTGCTGCTGTCGCCGCGGCCCGGCCGCATCCATTCCGTCATCCGGCCGGAAATCAGCCGCGACGTCAGTCCCGACGATATCAGGCGCGACAAGACCTATCTCGACACGGTCGAGGAAATCTGGACCGACCTGCGCCGGTATCTGGACTGAGGAGCGCGTCATGGAAATCTATGGAGTTCGCATCCCGCCGGTGTTTTCGCTGCTGATCTGGATCACCCTCTGGGAGATTGCCGGACAGTTGCAACTCGCCTTCATCCTGCCGCCCTTTTCCGCCGTCATCGAGCAGCTGTTCATCCTGATCCAGCGCAACGACTTCCAGTCCGCGGCGTTCCAGACATTTGAATCCTTTTGCATCGGCATGGCGTTCGCCATCGTTCTCGGTGTCGTGCTCGGCTTCGTCATGGGTACCAACAAAGTCGCCAACAGCATCCTCGGCATGTGGGTCAACATCTTCGCCAGTGCGCCGCTGTCGTCGCTGGTGCCGGTCCTGATGCTGCTCTTCGGTCTCGGACAGCTGACCATCATCGTCACCGTCATCCTGTTTTCGACCTGGATCATCGCCCTCGACACCTATGCCGGCGTGCGGCACATCTCGCCATCGCTGTCGGAAATGGGCCGCTGCTTCGGCGCCAGCCGCTGGCAGCTTCTGACCAAGGTGCTGTTCTGGGCGGCGCTGCCGGAAATCCTCGCCGGCATCCGCATGGGACTGATCCGCGCCGTCAAGGGCATCGTCATCGGCCAGTTGCTGGTTTCCGTCGTGGCGCTCGGTCGCCTGTTCCGCACCTTTTCGGACAATTTCCAGTTCGAGGAGTTCTGGGCGCTGACCGTCATCCTGTTCGTCTTCGCCCTCACCTTCTCGTCGGCCATCGGCTGGCTGGAACACAAGGTCGAGTACTATGCCAGCACCCGCACCTGACGGATCCGCCGGCGAACGGACCTATTCGGCCGCCTCTATCGAGCGGTTCCTGACGTCCGCCTTCATGGCCCTCGACGTTCCCGAGCCGGATGCGGCAACGGTCGCCGAACTGATGGTGCGCGCCGATCTCTACGGTTACGACACGCACGGCACCTTCCGGCTGAGGCAATATGTCAACCGGCTTCGCGACGGCGGCACCAACCCGCAGGCCCGGGTCACGGTCGCCGTCGACCGCAACGCCACGGCCATCGTCGACGGCGACAACGGACTGGGTCACCTGGCGATGCTGCGCGCCACCGATCTCGCCGTCGAGAAGGCGTCGGCCAACGGCATCGGCTGGGTTGGCGTGCGCAACGGCAATCACTGCGGCCCGGCCTCGCTTTACGTCAACCGCGTTGCCGAGAACGACATGATCGGCATCATGGCCGCGGTCGGCAGCGCCAATCACGTGGCCCCCTTCGGTGGCCAGGACCTGCTGCTCGGCACCAACCCTCTCGCCATCGCCGTGCCGGCCGCAGATGCTCCGCCCTTCGTGCTCGACATGGCGACGACGACTGCGGCCGCCGGCAAGATCAAGGTTCTGGCGCAGCGTGGCGAAACCATGCCGGAAGGCTGGATGATCGACCGGCAGGGCAATCCGCTGACCGACCCGACCCGACAGCAGGAAGGCCTGCTGCTGCCGATCGGCGGGGCGAAGGGCTACGGCCTCGCCATGGCCATAGGCTTGCTGGCGGGTACGCTCAACGGCGCCGCCTTCGGCAAGGACGTCATCAACTTCAGCAACGACACGACCAGCCCGACCAATACCGGCCAGTTCGTCGCCGCGCTGTCGATCGAGGCCTTTGCCGATGTCGGAGCCTTCAAGGCAGCCGTCGACGGCATCTTCACCTCGATGCGGGAATCAACGCCGCTCGGGGGGCACGACCCGGTCCGTATCCCCGGGCAGTTGCGGCGCGAGGTCTTCGACCGGCGCAGCCGCATCGGTGTCCCCTTGCATCCCAATCTTGTTGACACACTTGGCAACATTGCACAGGAACTCGGAATCCCGGACTTGGGCCAGATCCCCGACCGGCAGCAACAGGAAGTTTGAAAGCGCGATCCATGAAATATGTCTTCACACCCCCGATGCAAACGGCGATCCCGGTCCGCAATCGCGACGAATATTTTCCGGTTCACCGCATCTATTGCGTCGGTCGGAACTATGCCGCCCACGCCATCGAAATGGGCCATGATCCGGACAAGGAACCGCCTTTCTTCTTCCAGAAGAACCCGAACAACATCCTGCTCAACGGCGATTTCCCCTATCCCGGCAAGACCAGCGACGTGCATCACGAGATCGAGATGGCGGTTGCCCTGAAATCCGGCGGCACCAACATTCCGGTCGACGAGGCACTGGCTTGCGTCTTCGGCTACGGGGTCTCGCTCGACATGACCCGGCGCGACCTGCAGGGCCAGATGAAAAAACTCGGCCGGCCCTGGGAAATCGGCAAGGCCTTCGAAAACTCGGCGCCCTGCTCTGAACTCATCCCGGCCGAGGATATCGGTCACCCGAGCCAGGGCGCGGTGTGGCTGAAGATCAATGGCGAGATACGCCAGGAGGGCGATCTCAATCAGATGATCTGGAAAATTCCGGAGATGATCTCCTATCTTTCCGAGCTGTTTACTCTCCAGGCCGGCGACATAATTTTGACAGGAACGCCATCCGGTGTAGGACCAGTACAGCGCGGCGATCGACTCCACGGTCATGTGGAGGGCGTCGGCGACCTGAACCTCACCGTGGTCTGACCGGACCCACCAAGCTGGGAGAATGTACAGATGGAGACGATCCTCGACGCTGTCCGGGCGGGCAGCGTGGACGCACCGGCAATTGGCGCGCCCGACCGCCCGCCGCTGACCTATGGCGGGTTGGCCGGGCTGATCGAGCAGGTCGGAGCGGACCTCAACCGGTTCGGCATCGGCCGCGGCGACCGGGTCGCCATCGTCTTGCCCAACGGGCCGGAAATGGCCACTGCATTCCTGACCGTCGCCGCCTCGGCTTCCGCCGCTCCGCTCAATCCCGCCTACAAGAAGGATGAGTTCGCCTTCTATCTCGAGGACCTCGGCGCCAAGGCCATCATCGTCGAGACCGGCGGCACCTCGCCGGCGCTGGAAGCGGCTGCCGATCTCGGAATACCGGTTCTGTCGATTGCCTGGAGCGACGAGGATCCGGCGGGTTTCTTTTCTTTCGAAAGCACCGGCCTGAGCGGCCAGCCCGATCGGCCCGGTTTCTCCGAAGCAGCCGACGAAGCCCTCGTCCTGCACACCTCCGGCACCACGTCGCGACCGAAAGTGGTGCCGCTGAGCGTCGCCAACGTGCTGGCCTCGGCCGATCATATCCGCGATACGTTGCAGCTCACCGGCAGCGATGTCGGCCTCAACATCATGCCGCTGTTTCACATCCACGGCCTGATCGCTTCGCTGCTGTCCTCCATGCGGGCCGGCGCCGAAGTGGTGTGCACGCCCGGCTTCAACGCGCTGAAATTTTTCCACTGGTTCGAGACCGTGCGCCCTACCTGGTATACGGCAGTGCCGACCATGCACCAGACGATCCTCGCCCGCGCCGCCCGCAATCCGGACGCGCTGGCCCATTCGCGTCTGCGCTTCGCCCGCTCCTCATCGTCATCGCTGCCGCCGCCTGTCATGCAGGAAGTCGAGGCGCTGTTCGGCTGCCCGGTCGTCGAAGCCTACGGCATGACCGAGGCCGCCCATCAGATGGCCTCCAATCCGCTGCCGCCCGACCCGCGCAAGCCGGGAACGGTCGGCCGCGCCGCCGGCCCCGAGATCGCCATCATGAGTGAAGACGGGCAATTGCAGGCCCAGGGCGACAGCGGCGAAATCGTCATTCGCGGCCCCAACGTCTTTTCCGGCTACGAGAAAAATCCCGAGGCCAACGCATCGGCCTTTACCGACGGCTGGTTCAGAACCGGCGACCTCGGTTTTCTCGACGAGGCCGGCTATTTGACGATTTCCGGGCGGCTGAAGGAGATCATCAACCGCGGCGGCGAAAAGATCGCTCCGCGCGAGGTGGACGACGTCATCCAGGCCTACCCGGCCGTCGATCAGGTGGTCACGTTCGCCGTGCCGCACGACAAGCTCGGCGAGGCCGTGGCGGCCGTGGTCGTGCTCAAGGAAGGCGAAACCGTCGACGCGTCGGAGATCAAGAAGTTCGCGGCAGAGCGGCTGGCTGCCTTCAAGGTTCCGTCGACCATCCTCATCCGCGACGAGATTCCAAAGGGAGCGACCGGCAAGCTGCAGCGCATCGGCCTGGCGGAAAAGCTGGGTCTGTCATGACCAGGATCTGCGTTTTCGGAGCCGGCGCCATCGGCGGCTATATCGGCGCCAAGCTGGCAGCAACCGATGTCGACCTGTCGCTGGTGGCGCGCGGACCGCATCTGCAGGCCATGCGCGACAACGGCCTGACGCTGATCGAGGGCGGCGAGAGCACGACGCACCAGGTCCGCGCGACCGACGACCCGGCCGAACTCGGACCGCAGGATTACGTCATCGTCAGCCTCAAGGCCCATTCGCTGGCCGCCGTCGTCCCGCCGATGCAGTCGCTGCTCGGCCCCGAGACCGCTGTCGTCTTCGCGGTCAACGGCGTGCCCTGGTGGTATTTTCACGGCCTCGAAGGCCCCTATGCCGGCCGGCGGCTGAGCACGGTCGACCCGGGCGACGTGATCTGGAACGGCATCGGCCCCGAGCGGGCCATCGGCTGCGTCGTCTACCCGGCCGCTGAGGTTCGCGAGCCCGGCGTCATAGAGCACCTGTCTGGAAACCGTTTCTGCCTCGGCGAGCCGGACGGCTCGCGCAGCGAGCGGGTGCTCGCCCTGGCCTCGCTGCTCAGCGCCGCCGGCCTGCGGGCACCCGTCCGGCCGAAGCTTCGCGACGAGATCTGGATCAAGCTGTGGGGCAACGCCTCGTTCAACCCGGTCAGCGCCCTGACCGGCGCGACCCTTGTGCAAATGGTCGAGGACCCGCTGACATGCGCGGTCATCCGGCGCATCATGGAAGAGGCGCAAGCCGTCGGCGAAGCCCTCGGCGTACGCTTCGCCGTCGACATCGACAAGCGCATTGCCGGCGGCGCCGCCGTCGGCGAGCACCGCACCAGCATGCTGCAGGATCTCGAAATGGGGCGGCCGATGGAAATCGATGCCCTGGTCGGCGCCGTCCAGGAACTGGGCACCATGGTGGACAAACCGACCCCGACCCTCGACACCGTGCTGGCACTGGTCAAGCAGCGGGCAAGCCTGGCCGGCTGCTATTAGATCAGGATGAGGCCCGGCTTTTCTCGTGGAAGATGAAGCCGAGGAAATTCAGAAGGACCTGCGCCGCCAGGATGGCGGTGCTGTCGGTCGGGTCGTAGTCGGGCGCAACTTCCACCAGGTCGATGCCCACGACGTTGCCCCTTTTGGCCAGGCCCTGGAGGATTTCCAGCACGTCGTAATAGAGGAAGCCGCCATGGCTCGGCGTGCCCGTGCCGGGTGCGATGGAGGGGCAGAAGGCGTCGATGTCGATGGTCACGTAATAGCGTGCGCCGTCCGGGATGCGGCTCAAGACGCCCTTGGTTCCCAGTACCCGCACCTGGCGCACCGACAGGATGTCGGAACCCTGCCCTCGGGCGAATTCGTAGCCCTCCCGCGCGGTCGACGACACGTTGCGGATGCCGAGCTGCGTCATGCCCGAAACGAAGGGTTTTTCGAGCGCCCGGCGCATCGGGTTGCCATGACCGTTGCGAACGCCGTGGCGCTCGTCGACGAAATCCAGATGCGCGTCGATCTGCACCACATGGATCGGGCCGTTTTCCGCCGCATCGTCCGAGAACGCGTTGATGCAGGGAATGTTGACCGAATGATCGCCGCCGATCACCACCGGCAGAGCGCCGGCCGCGAGCATCTTCCTGACGCCGTATTCAATATTGGCATGGCTCTTTTGGGTGTCGGTGTGAATGATATCCGCATCGCCGATATCGACCATGCGCACGTCATGGCCGAGATAGGTGGCGTCGTCCTCGTGGTCATAGGCACCGGCGTGGCCGAAGGAAAACAGCGTCGAGGCCTCGCGAACGGCACGCGGACCGAAGCGAGCACCGGGACGAAACTGCGTGCCGAAATCGAACGGCGCGCCCATGACGGCAACATCGGCGTCGATAGCATCCCAGTCGCCGACATAGGTCTTCTTGGCGAAGGTCGAAATGCCGACGAACGGCAGGTTCAATCTTCCGGACTCATAACCGTGATCACCCATTCAACTCTCCATAATCCGGGGGATGCCGCTTAACGAAACGCAAGGTCGCGGAGCTGCAGCGCAATCTGCGGGAAGAACACGAGCAGCACGGTGACCAGCAACAGAATGATGAGGAACGGCGGGACGCCGCGGACAACGTCCATGAACGGCCGCCGAAACACCGCGATCGCCGTAAACAGGTTGCATCCGAAGGGCGGTGTTGCGGCGCCGATCGCCACCTGCAGCGTGATCAGCACGCCGACCAGCACCGGATCGAGCCCGGCCGCCTTGATCAGCGGCGCGAAGATCGGCACCAGGATCAGGATGACGACGATCGAATCGACGAACATGCAGCCGACGAAGAAGGCGATGTTGACCGCCAGCAGCGTCGTCAGCGGCCCGGCGCCTTCGAGACCGACCCATTCGATGATGGCCTGCGGCACCTGCGCGTAGGACAGGGTCCAAGAAAAAGCCGCTCCAGCCGCGATCAGGATGAACACCACCGAGGTGATCGCTCCCGTCGAAAGGGCGATTTCCCGAATATCGCGCAACCGGATCGAACGGAAGACGAGTGCCTCCAGGATCAGCGCGTAGAGGACGCAGATGGCCGCCGCTTCGGTCGGACTGAACACGCCGCCATAGATGCCGCCGACGATGATCAGCGGAAATCCGGCAGGCCAGACGGCGCGCCGCATGGCGGCAAACCGCTCGCCCCAATTGGCGCGGCTCTCGACCGGGATGTCGTGGCGTCGCGCATACCACATGCAGTAGAGCGAAAAGAGCAGGACGATCAGCAGGCCCGGCCCGATACCGGCGATGAACAGTTCGGAGATCGAGGTGCCCGATACGACGCCGTAGATGATCATGCCGATCGACGGCGGGATCAGATAGGCAAGATCGGCGGCGTTGACGATCAGGCCGATGGCGAAACTGTCGTTGTAGCCGGCCTTGAGCATGCGCGGGCGCATGGCTCCGCCGACGGCGACGACGGTCGCCTGGGTCGATCCGCAAACGGCGCCGAACTGCGCGCACGCAGCGGTCACCGAAACGGCAAGCCCGCCGCGAATGTGGCCCATGAACCGCATGACCACGTCGATCAGGCGATCGGCCGAGTGTCCCCGCGTGATGATGTCGGCAGCTAGGATAAACATCGGGATCGCCACCAGCGCGCCCGGCTTCACGCCGCCGATCATCTGCTGGACGATGGTCTGCAAGCTGAGATTGGGCAGGTAGACCAGAAAGCCGAGAACCGCAGCCGCCAACAGCGGCATCTTCATCGGAAAGCCCATGAGCAGCAGGACGATCATGACGACGAGCATCAGTTCCGTCATTGGCTCTCTCCCCCATGCGATGCCGCGTGGTGGCGCAGGGCCGCTTCCGTCGCGGGATCGTCATAACTGTCGATCTCCGAGTAGGACACGTAGACGTCCTCGTCGGAGAAATCGAAGTTCCTGATCGCGGTCAGCAGATATTGCACCGAGGTAACGGCCAGGCCCACGATGACCCAAATGTAGGTCAGGTAGAGCGGCACCTGGAGCGCCGGCGTCACCCGCTCGCGGCGAGCCACCTTCTGCACATACTCAAGTGCGTACCAGGCCAGAACCGCCATCATCACGGCGGTGGTCAGGGCGATCACGATCATCATCGCCTTTTTCGCCCGCGGCGGCAGCGTGTCGTAGAGGGCCGACATGCGAATGTGGATGCCCTTGCGTGTGGCATAGCCAAGGCCCATGAAGGTCACGATCACCATCAGGAACTCGTTCAGTTCCTCGGAAAAGTAGATCGACTGGGAGAACACGTAGCGCCCAAACACATTGGCGATCGTGTTGGCGGCCATGATGATGATCCCCCAGCTGAGGATCTGGACCTCGATCGCGCCGATGAAGGCGTCCAGTCTTGCCAGGCCTCTGGTGAAGGGATTGCCGTTGGTGCTCATGATCGTCCCACCCGCCGGAAAAGTGCACCCCGGCCCTGAAGCGGCCGGGGTGCCGTTCGGTCTACTGACCGGCGTTGACTTCGCTCAGCAGAGCGTCGAGCAGTTGCTGGCCGCGGTCGCCGACGATGTCGGTATAGGCCGAATGGGTGGCCGCGGAGCGCACGCGAAAGGCCGCCCGCTCGTCTTCCGTCAGGACGACGAGATTGATTCCGGGCTTCGCCTGCCTGATCTTCTCGAGCTTGTCCTTGTTGAAGCGGACGACGACTTCGTCGATGAAACCGGTCATGCCGGCCATGGTGTCGCGCACCAGCTTCTGACGGTCCGGCGGCAACGTCTCGAACCAGTCGGAACCGGCCACGACGGTCGTCACCAGTTCCTGTTCGCCGGCCCAGATCAGGTAGTCCGTGACCTCGTAGAACTTCATTTCCTCGATCGTCGCGGCGGGATTCACCTGGCCGTCGACGGCCTTCAGCTGCAGGGCCCCGTAGACCTCGCCGAAGGACAGAGGCGTCGGGCTGGCGCCGAGATCCTCATAGGCCTTGAGCAGGATGGGCGAGACCATAACGCGCATCTTGAAGTTGGAAAAGTCATCCGGGGTGCGGATCTCGCGGTTGGTCGTCCACACCTGCGGGCCCTCGGAATACATGGTCAGGACCTCGAGGCCCTTCCTGCGAAAGTCGCCGGCCAGGTCCTTGTAAACCATGTCCGAGGAACTCAGGATGCGTGACGTCTCCGCCGGATCGGACGGCAGGACATAGGTGAGCAGGAAAACCTGACTTTCGGGAACGATGGCTCCGAGATTGCCGATCGAGACATTGGTGAAATGAATGATCCCGTCGGCCGCCTGCTCGACCGTTTCGGTCGGCGTGCCGAGCGACCCCATGGGGTAGACGGTGATGGTCACGTCGCCATTGGTGGCCGTTTCGATGCGCTTTTTGAATTCCTGTGCGTAGGCGTCCATGATGGACCCTGGAATTTCCTCGATCGCGAACTTCCATTCTTCTGCGGACGCGGACAGCGGCGCAACGGCAAGGGCTGCCGCTACGGACAGAGCTTTGAACAATTTGCCTGGTGATTTCATGGTTTCCTCCCCATCCATCGGGTCTTGCTGGGCGAGGCGCATCAAGCCATAGAGTCTTGCATTAAAAAATACGAAACATAAAATGTTTGTATTACATTCTCCAATGTAACAGCAGCGATGGGAGATTCCGATGAGCATCTATTCGCGACGGTTGATCAGGACGTTCTGCGCCGTCGTCGAGAACGGCGGCTTCAGCGGGGCTCAGCAGACGTTGGGCCTGAGCCAGCCGGCAATCAGCACCCATATTCGGGATCTTGAAACCGTTCTGGGATATTCGTTGTGCCAGCGCGGACGGAGCGGTTTCTTCCTGACGGAACGGGGCAAGATCGCCTACGAGAAGTGCCGTCAGGTGCTGAACGTCGTCGACGATTTCGAGGCCGACCTTCTCGAACTGCGCGGCAGCTTGAGGGGAACGCTGCGACTCGGACTGGTCGATACAGTCCTGACCTGCGATCAGTTGCCCGTCAGCGAGGCGATCCGTGATTTCTACACGCGCGACAACGAGGTCCAGATCGAACTCACCGTCTCGTCTCCGACCGAACTGGAGGTGGATCTGCTGAACAACACCATCCACATCGCCATCGCTCCCTTCTGGCAGAAACTCGAAGGTCTGGACTATCGCCACGTCATGACCGAGGAGCACCGGATGTACTGCGGCAGATCGCATGATCTTTTCGAAGCCGACGGCGCCGATATCGACCCCAAAATCCTGTCGAACTATCCGATCAGCAGTCGCACCTACCAGCAGCAGAAAGAAGTGCATGGAATTGAGCTGGGCGCCAGCCAGGCCATGGTGTCGAACATGGAGGCTCAGATGCTGCTGATAAGAAGCGGACGGTTCCTGGGCACGTTGCCGGTTCATTTCGCCAGGGACTGGGAGCAACGAGGGTCCATTCGCAGGATCGACCATGACGACCTGGTCTGGAGATCCGATTTCTTCCTGGCCGTCAGGCGCACCCCGACGCAACGCTATGCGGTTTCCGAGTTCATCCGCAAATTCATGTCTCTCGTAGCCGACAGCCCGGCGGTCGCTATGGGATAAGAGGGTGTCCGCAGGCGGGTCGCGGTTGAATCAAAATCTCAAGGACCGGAATCGGATCCTCAAGGTCATCTGCCAACGGGCTGATTTGGCGTCGATATCGCCCGTCCGGCGGGCATCAGACGGTTTCCGGCTCCACTTTTGCCGGGCCGTGATACACATAGATTTCGATGGGCTTGGCTTTTCCCTTGACCTTGATCGGTTCGAGGCTCTCGGCCAGATCAGTCAGCTTGGCCGGCAGATCGTCCATCACATCCCTTGTGACCATGGTTTCGTCAGGGCCGGCGGCGCCGCACAACCGGGCCGCCAGGTTCACGTGGTCGCCGAGCACTGTGAAATCCTTGCGCTGGCTGCTGCCCATGGCGCCGAACACGACCTCGCCCACATGCACGCCGATTCCGATGCGCAGATTGACGCCGGACTCCTCGGTCATCTTCTTCATGGCGCCCATGATCGCTATGGCGCATTCGACCGCGTGCTTGGTCATGTTCTGGCCGATGAACAGCGCCATCACCTCGTCGCCGACGAACTTGTCGATGTCGCCGTGGTTTTCGGCGACGATGTCGGAAATGGTCTGGAAATAGCTGTTGAGGACCTCGACCACCTCCTCCGGTTCGCGGCCCTCCGAGAAGGCCGTGTAGCCGCGAATATCGGCAAACAGGATCGCCACCCGGCGCCGCTCGCCGCCCAGTGAGACCTTGCGGTGCTCGCTCTCCTCGATTGCCTTCATGGTGCCGCGGGATACGAATTTCTGCAGCTCGAAGCGTTCGTTGAGCTGAACGATCATGTCGTTGAAGCGCTTGGCGAGATCGCCAATTTCGTCGCGCGAACGCACGTTGTCGACCCGGACGTGCAGATTGCCGCGGGCGATCTCCATCGCCGCCTGGCCGATCCTCAGGATCGGCCCTGAAATGCCCATGGAAAACAGCACCGCGCCGATCATCGCGACGGCCAGCCCGACACCGAGCCATACCAGAAGGTTGCGGATCATGTCGGTGACCGGCTGGTAGGCGTCCCGCTCGGACTTCTCGACCAGGATCGCCCAGGGGAAGGCGCGCGGCACGACAATGGCGGCGAGCGACACGGAACCGTCCTGCAATTCGTGCGGACCGACGGCGATCGTGCCGGAACCGGTTTCCAGCATGTGCAGCGCGGCCTGCATCACGCTGTCATGGTCGTAGTCGCCATCGGTAGTTCCGAACACGACGGTGCCGTTGGCGTCCAGTACGTGGATCGTGACGGTTCTGGTGAAGGGATGGTCGGTGATAAATCGGTGCAGGCGGTCAAGATTGATGCGCGCGTGCATTTCCGCATTGCGGCCGCCGATGCCCTCGGTGATCGGCAGTGTCGCTGTTGCCAACCAGTCACCGGTCTCGTCGATCCGCCGGATGCCGCGTGCCCGGCGTGGATTGGTAACATCGGGATCCAGGGTCGTGCGGTCCACCCGCAAAATCTCCATCGGATCGGAGACCTTTTCCTTCAGTCGATTGACGAACGCCTCCTGGGAGACGACCAGCGGCCGCGTCACGCCTTCGACATCGACCTGCAGCGAAACCACGTCGGGCAGGTCGGCGATCCCCTGTCGCAACACGGCGATCTTGCCGGCCGAATCGAGCCTGTCGCCGCCAATGGTGTTGCGGATCAGGTCGAGCGGCGCAAACAGCGAATATTCGAAGAACGCGTTGAACTCGTCCGTCAACTGCCGGGCGGTTCCGACGAGCTGTTCGTTGGCCGTGCTCTTGAGTTCGTCCCTGGCGACACGGATGATCGACTGACCGGCAACCACCAGCGGCAGAACCGCGATGACCGCCGCAAACAGCATCATTTTCGTGCGCAGGCTAAATCGCATCGTCAGTCTTCGCTTGGCGATTGCCGTCGCCCCCCATTGCGACGGCTCCGCCGTGCCCCCTAAGCTTGAACGGTTCGCTCCCGTTACTCGGTCAACGGCGTCGACTGCTCTCGCCGTGTCGTCCTGATTGTTACGCTGTCTTCCGTGACACTGCAATCCAGGCCGTGCGGATCGGCCGCTGTCAGCGTCGCGGTGACTTCGCCGGCATCGGAAAACTCGACCCGTGCTTTCTCGCCGTCGACCTCGACGCCGTTGGAGAGCGTCCAGTAGTAGACCAGCGTATCGCCGTCCGGATCGCTCGACCGACTGGCATCGAGCACCAGACTGTCATGCGCACCGCCGAACAGCATGTCGACATCCGGGCCGGCGTCCGCCACCGGCGGAGCGTTGACCAGAATATCCACGGTTTCCGTTGCCGTTGAACAGATCGAACCCGACCCGTCCGTAACGGTAAGTTTGGGCCAGTAGATGCCGGGTTCCTTGTAATTGTGCGACACCTGCATGCCTTCCGCCGTCTGTCCGTCGCCGAAGTCCCAATGGTAGGTCTTCACCTCGTCGTCGGCATCGAAGGAATCGCTTGCGTCGAAAACCACATCCGCTCCGGCGCAGCTCTTACGCGGTGCGTTGAACAGCGCCACCGGCCGCCGGTTGACCGTGACGTTTTTGGCAAACGGCGTCACCAGCCTGTTTCCGGCGCGGTCGACCGGCGTCGCGACGCTGACCGAATAGGTGCCCGGACGGGCATAGGCGTGGGTCGTCTGCCGGCCGGCGAGACCGGTGCCGTCCCCGAATTCCCAGCGCGCCGTTTCCGGATCGACCGTATCGGGCAGGTTGGCCAGGTCGAACTGAAGGATCTCGCCCGGACAGGCCATTTGCGACACGGCGATATCGATCGGCGGCGCCGGGGTGACGTCGACCACGAAACGGGCCGCGTGGCTGCTGTTCTCCAGCCCTTTGCCGTCATCGACGGTGAGCGTCACGGTATGCGGACCGGCCTTGCGCCAGATGTGAGAGACTTCGATGCCGGTGGCCGTGCCACCGTCACCGAAATCCCATCGGTAGTCGGCAACGCCGCCATCGGCATCGCTGGAGCCCGCCGCCGACAACGTCAACGGCCGGTGCACCTCGATCGCCGGCTTGGTCGCGATTCTCGCAACCGGCGGTGCATTGACCGTCACCAGGTGAACCACCTCGGCACTGGCGCATCCGCCGGCCTCCTCATCGGCCAGCGCCCGCAGTCGGACGCTGTAGACGCCGGGTTTGTCGTAGGCGTGGCTGACCTTCACGCCGGTCGCCGTGGCGCCGTCGCCGAAATCCCATTCGTAACCGGAGATAAACGCGGTCTTGGACGTCGATTTCAGGCTGTCGAATTCGATGACCTCGCCGATTGCCGCGGCACTGCGCGCGGTGATCACCGCCACCGGCGCATCAAGGACCGTGACCGTCAGGTCGTCGCTCGACACCGGCGAACAGATACCCAGATTGTCGCCCTCGATCTGCAGCGTCACGCGATAGATGCCGGCATCCGTGAAGGTGTGTTCCGGCCGGTCGCCACCACCGGTTCGACCGTCGCCGAAATTCCAGGAATAGCGGTTGACGACACCGTCGACATCGGTCGAAGCCGTGCCGTCGAAACGCACCGCCGTCCCGGCGCAGATTTCCATATCCTCGCCGGCATGGGCGACGGGCGCCGGCAGCACGGTCGCCAGAATCTCGTCACGGTGCGAAGCGTTCGGCAGGCCGGATTCGTCGGTGACGTCGAGCAGGACGCGATAGCTGCCTGCCGCCTCGAATATCTTCGTCGGGTTGATGATCGCGGCATTGTCGCCGTCGCCGAAGTCCCATTCGTAGCGCAGCAGGCCACCGTCGGGATCGATCGACGAGCTCGCGTCGAATACGAACACATCGCCCACGCAGGCTTCCTGGTTGTCGCCGGCGACCGCCACCGGTTGCCGGTTGATGGAGACGGTCATGGCATCCGTGTCGCGGGCGTTGGCGACGCCGGTGCCGTCATCCGCCGTCAGGCGAACCGGATAGATGCCGCCGGTCTCGTAGGTGTGTTCGACGACCGCCCCGTGGGCGATGTTGCCGTCACCCAGGTCCCAGATATAAGACAATCCGTCATTGTCGGGATCGGCCGATGCGTTGGCATCGAACACCACGCGAAGCGCGCCGCTGACCACGTCTTCGCCGGCCTCCGCCACGGGCGAATGATTGACCCGAACGGTCAGTTGGTCCTGTGCGGTCCGGTTTGCGGCGATGCTGTCATCGGTGACCGTCAGTGTAATCGTGTAGATGCCCGGCTGGTTGAACCGGTGCTCCACGGTCCGGCCTTCGAGTGTTTCCTCACTGCCGTGCACGTCCCATCGCCAGTCGACGACGGTACCATCCTGGTCCGAGGAACGGGCACCCGAAAGTGTGAAGACCTCTCCCGGAGCGACGAGCAGATCGGGACCAGCTTCCGCCACCGGCGGATTGTTGACCGTCACCAGGATCTGCGAAAAGTCGTTGGCCTCGGGATGATCGGTGTCGTCGAAGACCTGCAGTTCGACCGCATAGAGGCCCGGCTTCTCGAACGCGTGCTCGACGACATCGCCCTCGGCGGTGGCGCCATCGCGGAAGTTCCAGATGAAGCGCTTGATCTCGCCATCGGGATCGGTTGAGCGTCGTCCGTCGAAGACGACGGTCTCGCCCGGTGAGGTGACCAGATCGAACCCGGCATCGGCGACCGGCAAGGCATTGACCGTCACCAGCGTCGCATCCTCGGCCACATTGCGAATGGTCCCGGAATCGTCCGTCACCTTCAGATGGACCGTATAGGTCCCGGGGGTGCGATAAGTATGGGTGATTTTCTCGCCGGCGCCGGTCTGGCCGTCGCCGAAATCCCAGGCATAGATGATGATCTTGCCATCCGGATCCTTCGACTTGCTGGCATCGAACACCACCTGGGAAGCGGTGACCAATTGCTCCGTGCCGGCATCCGCCACCGGCGGCGCGTTGACTTTGATGACGCGCTCGTCGAAGGAGGCTTCGTTGGCCAGTCCGGAATCGTCACGGATGATCAGCATCGTCCGGTAGGTGCCGGGCTTGCTATACTGATGAACCACCTCGCGACCGGAAGCCTTGGTGCCGTCGCCGAAATCCCATTCGTAGGAGATGATGTTGCCGTCGAAATCGCGGCTGGCGCTGGCCGTGAAAGGAATGGGTTCGTCAATGGCCGCCGGCCGGTCTTCCTCGAGCCGTGCAACCGGCGCATTGTTGTCCCGGTCCCGCACCACCACGGTCAACGTGTCGGAATGGGAAGCATTGTCCTGGTCCGAATTGTCGGTGACCGTCAGCGTGACGTCGTAGCGACCGGGCGAGAAATAGACGATCGACCGCTGCTGGCCGACGGCGGTCTTGCCGTTGCCGAAATCCCAGTGGTAACGGATCAGGCTGCCATCGCTATCGTACGAACCGCCACCGTCGAACGTCACCGTCCGCCCAACCACCGCATAGCGGTCGGGGCCGGCCGAGGCCACCGGTCGTTCGTTCGGACGCTCGCGGACGATCGCAGAGAATCGCAGCGTCGTAATGCCGTTCTCCAAGCCGGAATTGTCCGTCAGGGTCAACGACCCTTCATAGGTGCCCGGACGGCTGTAGACGTGATCGACCACCGGCCGGTTCGACGTGCCGCCGTCGCCGAAATCCCAGCGATAGCTGACGATGCGCCCGTCCGGATCGCTGGCCGCGCTGGCATCGAACCGGTAGGGAATTTCGGTCCTCAGTTCGAGAAGCGACGCCAGTTCGGCTTCCGGCGCCCGGTTCGGGGCATGGGTTACGGAAACGGTGAAACTCGCTGTCGCAACCGACCCGCGCCGACCGGAATCATCGCGCACCAGCACGTTGACCGGATAGATGCCGAGTTCGTCATAGCTATGGAACACCTTGAAGCCGCTGGCCCGCGCGCCGTCGCCAAAATCCCACTCGATGGCGATCAGGTTGCCGTCGACATCCAGCGTGCCGGTTGCATCGAACTCGAGGAGCTCGTTGACGAAGGCCGCACGGTGCTGACCGACGCTGACCCGCGGCGAGACGTTGTCCTTGTGCGCGACGACGATGTCGAAGGAATCCCGGGCCGAGTCGTTCTCCTTGCCGGAATCGTCGACCACATCGAGGGTCACCCGGTAGGTTCCGGGCTGATGGTAGACATGGGTGGCGACGATGCGGTCCGACCCGGTGCCGTCGCCGAAGTCCCAGCGATAGGTCAGGATCGATCCGTCCGGATCCCGGGAAGCGGTTGCATCGAGGATGATCGGCTCTCCGACCAGTGCCAGGCGTCCCTCGCCCGCTTCGGCGACCGGCGGCTGGTTGTCCGGCTCGACGATCCGCACTTCGCGAACCACGGTGGTGGTCGCATTGGACAGGCCGGAAGTGTCGGTCAGATCGACGGTCACCTCGTAAGTGCCGGGCGCTCCGAAAGACCGTCGGAAAGCCGGCTTGTCGCTGGTCATGCCGTCGTCGAACCGCCAGCGCACCGCGACGTCGCCACCTTCCGGATCGAAGGCTTCGGACGCGTCGAACACGCCGGCCGCACCGGGAACGAGGGTTTCCGGCAAAGTCAGATTGCGGGCAATGGGTGCCGCGTTGACGAACACCTTGATCCGGTCCGTGGCGACACCGTTGGCGACGCCCGTACCGTCGTCGACCGTGAGCGTGACGTCATAGGTGCCGGCCTGGGCAAAACGGTGTTCGACCCGTGCTCCGGTTGCCGCGTTTCCGTCGCCGAAATCCCAGCGAAAGCTGAGCGGATCGCCGTCCGGCCCGGTCTCTGCACCAGCGTCGAGCTGGAGAACCTCGCCATAGGCCAGCCGTCGGTCGCCGCCGGCATCGGCGACGGGCGCCTCATTGACCCTGATCGTATGGGTCGTGGCGTCGGTGTTGCACGGATTCCCCTCGTCATCCGTCACCGTCAATTCGATCGTGTAGATTCCAGGGGTCGCATAGCGATGGACCGGAGTTCCGAAATCGGGATCCTCGGGGCGCTGGACGATCTCGGTCCCGTCGCCCATCAGCCAATGATACCGGGTGATGCGGTTGCCGGCCGGTCGCGGTAGGGTCGTCGATCCCGTACCGTCGACGCGCACGTCCTGGTGACGCGCGACCAGCGAAGGAGCCCTGATACGGGCGATCGGCGGCGGCTTCACATAGAAACTGAAGTCTGCCGCACGTCCATTGCCCACCCGGCCGGAATCGTCGAAAACCTCCAGGCGTCCGCGATGGTCTCCGGTTTCGTCGAAACGGATCCGCGGTCTGGAGCCCTCGAGCGGACCGCTGCCGGTATCGAAGCGCCAGGCATAGCTGACCGCGCCGCCATCCGGATCGTGGGATTGCGACGCGTCGAACTGCATCTCATGGCAGGCCGTCTGGCTGACATCGAGGGCAATGACGGGACGGCGGTTAGCGTTGAAGGCGCGGACCGGCAGGTCGATCGCGATCGGGTGTTCGATCGTGTCGTCACCGCCGTTCGGATATCCGACGAAGACCGTGACGTCATTGGGCGTTTCGCCGCCCTCGGCGACGGTCACAGAGCCGACCCGGCCACGCTCCTCGGCCTCCAGGGGAACGACGGCCCGTTCCCATTCGCTCTTGCCGGAAGCCGCCAGCGGCACCGACCGGAACAGACCGTCATAGTTGACCCGGCCGCCCGCCGAATCGAAATTCTCGATCGCCAGGGCCTCGGCTTCGGCGGGAATCTCGAAGCGCAGCTCGCTCAACTGGCCTTTTTCGGCCACCTGGAACGTCGGCAGGTAGGAATAGAGGCGCAGGCCTTCCGGCGGCTCGTTGCTTCCGTCCGGAATGGTAACCGCAACCTCGAAGACATTGCCGTCGCTGCCGGCAATCCCCTCCACCGCAAGCACGAATTCCCGCCGGCCGTCCACTGCGCGCCCCTGGGCTGCATCGGCAGCGAACAGCGTGTTCCAGCGTCCGTCTGTTTCCGGTGCTTCCCCGTAGGTTACGGTTTCAAGCGACCGGCCCTCGATGGCTTCCTGGATAGCGCCGTCGGCATCGCGATAGAGATTGGCGTTGGCGTCGGCGCCGTAAAGCGTAAAACGGGTTTCGGTTCCGAACCCGCGCAAAAACTCGTCATGATCGCCACCGACATCGGGATCGAAAACCCGCACGAAAAAACGCCCGGCATCCTCCGGTACTGAAAAGCGGATGAACTGTCGCCAGTCATGGTCGCCCTCGCTTTGCGGGGCACCCGGCCCGAACACGACCAGCAGCGGAGCGGGACCGGCGGCATCGTCATGCGAGTCGGCGGCGACCGGCCCTGGCACGAGCAGCCCTGCGAGAACGGCCATTGGAAGGCACCGCTTGCGCAGAACCCCGGCCACATCAATTCTGGACCGCCAGCACTTCACTCGGAAGCCCTCCCGTCGTTGCCCTCGATCACCGTCACGGTGACCGTTGCCTCGCCCGACCCGACCGGGTCGCCGTCGTCGGTCACCACCAGCCGCACATTGAACGTCCCGATGTCGTGAAACGCGTGAACGGGCTTGGCGTCGGGAGACCGCCCGCCGTCGCCGAAATCCCACGCATAGGTCATGATATTGCCATCGGCATCGGAGGACTGGCTACCGTCGAACCGCACGATCTCACCGCGAGTGACGGTCCAATCGTCGCCCAAAACGCCGACCACCGCCGTCGGCGCGCTGTTTTCGGCGGCGTTGACCCGGACCGTCAGTGAATCGTGCGCGGAAAGGCGCAAGGCCTCGGCTTCGTCGTCTGTCACCGTCAGCGTCACCCGGTAACGACCGGGAAACTGGTAGATATGGCGGGTTTCAACTCCGGTTGCCCCATGGCCATCGTCGAAATCCCATTCAAAAGCGAGGATGGAACCGTCGGAATCGACCGACGCCGACCCGTCAAACGCTATTTCCTCGCCGACCGTGGCCGTGACGTCCGCTCCGGCAATCGCTTTCGGAGCCGAATTGGCCCGGCCGCTGACCACCACGGAAAAATCGATGCGCGTCTGTTGTGGCTGAGGAACACCGTTGTCGGTCAGAATGAGGCTTCCGTCATAGCTGCCCGGCACATCGTAGCGGTGTTCGACAACCGCGCCCGAGCCGCTCGCGCCGTCACCGAAATCCCAGTCATAAGACAAGATCGCACCGTCGCGATCGTTGGCAGCCGACGCGTCGAAGCGGACGGGAACATGCAACGTGGTGGTCAACAGCGCCGGGAAATCGAGGACAGGCGCCCGGTTGTCGGCGGGTATCACGGTAATGGTCGTGGTCGCAACCGATTGTCCATTCTCCGCTTCCCGCTCGTCCTTGACGGTGAGATTCACCTCGTATGTGCCCGGCTCCCAATAGGTGTGCTGCACCACCGGCTGATCGTCCCCGGTGCCGTCGCCGAAGTCCCAAAGATAGAACAGAAGCCGGCCATCATCGTCCGTCGACGCCGATCCGTCGAAAGTGACGGTTTCGCCGATCGAAACGAAACGGCTCTCGCCGACCCGCGCCATGGGGCGCTGATTGACCGGGTCGCGGACGGTAACCGTGACCACATCGGTGTCGGCGGCCGTGTCGAAAACGGTGTCGTCCTGCACGCTCAGCCGCACCTTGTAGACGCCTGGCTCGTGGAAGCTGTGCCGCGCAGTGGGTCCGAACACCCGCCGGCCGTCGCCGAAATCCCACCAGTAGGACGCAATGCCGCCGTCCGGGTCATGGGACGCGCCGGCATCGAACGACACGATCTCGCCCGTCAGGACGTCGCGATCGCCGCCGCCGTCCGCAACCGGCGGCGCGTTGACGGTCACCTCGCGCGTCGCGGTGTCGACGTTGCAGGGCAGCCCCTCGCCGTCATTGACCGTCAGTTCGACCGTATAGGTTCCGTGGTCGGGAAAGCTGTAGACCGGGCGGCCGAAGTCGGCATCGCCGCGGTTCTGCACGATTTCGGCGCCGTCACCGAGGCGCCAGGTGTACCGCTCTATCTGCTGGTCCGGCGGTCGGGTAAACGAACCCGATCCGTCCAGCCGGACCGGCGCTCCCAGCGCGACCAGAGCGGGAATCTCGAAAATGGCGGTCGGCGGCAGCTTCACATCGAAGGAAAAATCGACCGCGCGACCACTGGCCACGACGCCCGAGGAGTCGAACAGTTCGAGCCGGCCACGATGCTTGCCGCCCTGCGCAAACCGGCTGACGACGCGGGCACCCTCCTGCACCTCGTCGGTACCGTCGAAATACCAGCGGTAGGACAGGGAATCGCCGTCGCTGTCGAAGGACCCGGACGCATCGAACTGCATTTCGCCGCAGGAGAGCTGGTCGATCCGGAACAGCGCATAGGGCCTGGTATTCGCCTCGGTGACGCGCACCGGCAGGTCGATGGCAACTGGCAGATCCTCGTCCCCGGTGCCGCCGCCGGCGACATTGACGACGACGGTCGCGTCGTTGGGCGACTCGGCGCCGCCTGACACGATGATCGAACTCTCACGGCCCGGTTCTCCCGGACGCAGCGCGACCCGATCGCGGTGCCATTTGCTTTTTTTGGAAGCCGTCAGCGGCGCCGAGAAAAAACGGCCTGCATAGGAGATACCGGCTCCTGCGGCGTCGAAATTCTCGACCGTCAGCGCATCCACGCCGCGAGGAACGGTAAAGCGCAGCTCCGCATATTCTCCCTCCTCTGCGATCTGGAACGTGGGTGCATAGGAAAACAACCGAACATCGCCCGGATCCCGATTCTCGGCATCGGACCGGCTGAGGGCGACCTCGAAGACGTTGCCGTCGTCGCCGGCAATACCCTCCACGGCAAGTACGAAACGGCGACGGTCGCCGTCGGACGCGCCCTCGGCCGCATGGACCGGGAACAAAGTGACCCATTGACCGTCGACCGCCTCGTCGGATCCGAAAGTGGCGGTGCCGAGCGGCTCCCCCTCGATCGCTTCCTGAACGACACCGTCCGAATCTCGGAACAAGCGCGGCACGCCGCCGTCCCCGTAGAGGCTGAAGCGGGTCTCGGTATTGAAGCCGCTGAGCGGTTCGTCATGGTCGCCGCCGATATCCGCGTCGAAGACGCGCAGGTAGAGCGGTGCGGACCCTTCAGGCACGGAGATATGGATGAACTGCCGGAAGTCGTGGTCGCCTTCGAACTGCTGGGCGCGCGGACCGAAGGTGACAAGGCGCGGCGTTTCGTCAGCACGGGCCTCAGGCACGTTGCCCAGGCCGGGCGATATTGCAATGAGGGCGCCGCTCAGGAGGATGGATCCGAGCCGTACCGTCATTGCACTATGTTCACGATACTGACGTTGCCGGCGATATCTGCGATCTCGATTTCGATGGTTACCTCCCCGTCGCCCGTCTGTAGCGGGATGTCCGTCTTGCCCTGATAGGCTTTTCTCGCACGGTTGTAGCGCAACACGCCTTCGATCTCCTGCCCGTCGACTTGAACACGGTAACGGGACGTCTTGGCAACGCCCGTTGCATCGCTGGCACCGATCTTAAGGGACAGAATGGAGCTGTTCCCGTTGGGCTCGAGCGTGGCGTCCTGGCTGGTCACGACCGGCTTTTCCGAATCGAGAATGACCGTTCTTTTATCGATGGAAACAAGGCCGACGGCATTGGTTGCGACCGTTTCGATGAGATTCGGCCCCTGCGCCAGCGTAATTGCCGCCGCTCCTCGCCCGTTCGCGTTGTCCACCGGCACGCCATTGACCACCAGATCGGCCTGTTGATCGGTGCTGATTTCGAGCTCCAGAACAGGTTCGGACGTCACCGCCGGCGGCGGCTCGGCGTAGCGTATGCGCGGCGGTTGGTCGACGATCGCGGCTTCGATCGATTCTTCGTAGGCATGTCCGGAAACCGCGGTGCTGCGCACGACCAGCGTTTCTTCCGCCGCTTCGAGCGGGATATTGACCAGAAACGCGCCTGACGGCTCCGCGTAAGTCTCCGAACGCAGCATTCCATTTGCGTCAAGCACCGATATCATCGCCTCCCTCGCTGCCGTTCCGGAAATGGTCAGCGTGTCGCCGGCCGTCAGGAAGCGACCGCGATCGTCGCGCACCAGTGAGTCGCTATAGGCGATCGCACGCTCGTCGTCCTTCAGATACTCGAACTCGATCTTTCGAACTGTTTCGTTTCCGGCCGAATCGACCGCCACCAGCGTGATCGCGTTTTCGCCTTCGTGGGCCGAGATCACATGCGTGAACCGGCCCTCCGCGTCGACTTCGACAGCGGCGCCGTCGATAACAAGCTCTGTCCCAGGTTCCGTCTCGCCGCTGATCTCAAGCTCTGCGCGCCGTACGATCGAACTCGGTTCCGGCGCCAGAATCTTCAGGAACGGCGGCGTCGTGTCGTTGCGGATTTCGAAGCGCCGCACCGTGCTCATCTGTCCCGGAAGTCCGAATGCGTCGATGGCCGCCACACGCCAGAAGTAGACCCCGGGTTCGATTTCCAGATCCTCGATCCGGTTTTCCTCGATTCCCCACAGGCTCTTCGCCATGCGGTCGAACCGGGCATCATGGGCAATTTCCACCCAGTACTGGCCCGCGTCGTCGCCCGTTTCCCAGTCGAGGGCGATGCGATCGCCGAACAATTGCGCCTCGTCCTCCGGCGTATGCAGCGCGATCCGGCGATGCACCTCGACCTTCTCCTGCGGTGCTTCGCCGGTCGGAACCAGGGCGCCTTCGTTGCGGCCCAGCACCATGGTCTCGCCGCGGGCGGTTATCGAAACCGGTTTGACATCGTAGTTGGAGAATTTGGCCGCCTCGTCATCCTGGCTCACCCAGAAACTGCCGGAATCGATTGTTGCATCGGCGCTCGGCAGGTTGACTTCCAGCCGGTTGCGTTTGCTCTCGGTTGCCAGCAGGGCGTAGAAATCTCCCTCGATCAGGCTGATCTGCGCCTCTTCGCGGCGTTTGAGCGGATCGACGCGCATGCGCTGGATGACCGCCTGGGAGTTGGGATTGAGCCGCAGCCGGCTGGCATCGCGAAAAACCACCTGGGCCGTCGATTCCGACAGCGTTCGCAGTTTTTCCTGCTCATTGAGAACGGCGTTGAGAGTCCGCCCGCTCCAGCTGTTTTCGCTGGTTTTCTGCCCTTCGACCCGCCCGTGCCGGTCGCTGAGGCGCGCTTCGGCCTCGACGTCGCGCATTTCGTCGCTCTTGGCCTGCGCCGATTGCGCCCGGTCGATCGACTGGGTCGACAACGAGATGCTCTGGCCGTAGGCGCCGGCCTGCTTCTCCTTGACCGCATCGTCGCGCAGGCGGATCGCTCGGCCGATCAATATAGGCGCAAACAGCTGGGCGCCTGCCTCGTTGGCGGTCTGAATGACGGAAAGCGAGGTCTCCAGGGCGGAAATCGCCGCCTGCAGTTGGCTTGCCGGAAGTCGCAGCTCCTGATTTTCCTCGATATCGGTGATTTCGGCCAGACCGTTCAGCCGCAGGATGATCGGCCACAGGTCGGGATCGTCGAGGTACTGCTCGGCCATGGCACGCAGACTGGCATCGGGTCCGAATCGAACGGTGACGTAGTCTTCGTCGGTATCGAAACGCTGCAACGGCCCCTTCTGCCCCTGGGCAAGCGCCGCCGGCCCGCCATTCGCCAGCACGGCGAGCGAGGCCGCGATACACACCGGGATAAGCCGGCGAAAGACCGCAGTTAAGTCTCGAAAAGTCAAGACGAATACCGCCCCCTATTGCAGCATCGATTCCCGATTTTCATTCAGTGTTGATCATAGCGGGCAATCAAATTTGATCTCAACACAATTTTTAATCGTGATCGGGGCCTTGGTTAATCTTGGCGTGCTGCATCTTTGACGCTACGGGCGGTTGGCGCACGCCGACAATGACTAAGAATTAACTACGTTTTTCATGACAATTTTAACGGTTTCTCAACAGACTGACGAACGGCGACCCGTCTCGCTTGGAAGGCCGACACAATGCGCAAAACACTGATCACCATTCTGATTGTGTCCCTGACCGGCCTGTCTCTGGCCGGTTGTGCCAATCTGTTCGGCTTCGGCTCGCGTTCGGCCACCGTAACCTATCAGGACACCGGCTGGTGCCTGCCGCCGAAACTGCGGCGCGTTTTGAAGCGGGTCGCCCGGCGCTATGGACCGGTAACGGTTCACTCGACGCATCGCTGGTGGCTGGAAAACCGGCGCAAGGGCGGCGCCCGCAACTCCCTGCATTTAAGATGCAGGGCAGTCGATTTCTCGGTGCGCGGCGATCCCAACTCCGTCATCGCCTACCTGAAGTCGCAGAGAGCCGTCGGCGGCTACAAATATTATCCTTCAGGCCACTATCACATCGACACGGGACCGCGACGGACCTGGTGATCCTGCCTGAATCGGTTTCTCACCTTCTTGAACTCGATATCGAGGAACTGGCCATAGCGGCTTGATCCGATTCACGGTTCTGCCAATCAGGATTCGGAGTGCCCGGGACCGGCGGCCTCTTCGGCCGGACCGGGCGGCGTTTCCGCATCCGGGTGCAGCACGCCTGTCGTCTGCGTTCCCTGGACTGCGATGGGTTGTACGGGACCAGTACGGTCGGGCGCTTCGGCGGCGAACCGGCGGATCACGCTGACAACGGCCGTCAGCCCGGCGAGAATGGCGAACAGCGACACCAGACCGGCCGGTCCCGCCAGGCCGACCGAATAGGGACCGGAGAAAGCGCCGAACAGAACGCCGACATTGAGCGTCAGAACCAGCGTACCGCTGGCGGGCACGATCTGGTTGGGGGCAATATGGTCGTTGGCATGCGCCACGCAGATGGAGTAGACCGGCAACGTCAGGGCGCCGATCAGGGCGATGGCCGGGTAGACGTTGTCTCCGAACAGCCCACCTGCCAGGGCGAAGCAGACCCCGACATTGAGGACCGACGCCGCGGCGATCACGAACCTCCGGTCCATGCGGTCCGACAGCCACCCCATCGGGAATTGCGCGGCGGCGCCCGAAAGGGTGCCGACGACCAGCAGCAAAGTCGCTTCCGCCGGCGGCATGCCGCGGGCCAGACCGTAGAGCGGGATGCCGATGTAGAAGGCCGCCTGTGCAGCGCCATTGAACAGCGCGCCCAACATGGCCGCCGGTGAAATCTGTGCCAGCTGCTTCGCCGACAGGCGTTCGGGCGCTTCGTAGTCCGGCGCCGGATTGCGCGAGATCATCAGCGGCAGCAGCGACAGCGATATGAGCGTCGAAGTCAGCACGAACAGCACCGCACCACCCGGGTCGTCTACGCCGGCCAGTCCCTGACCGAGCGACGAGCCGGCGGTCTGGATGACGAAATAGGCCGACAGGATAACGGCACGCGACCGGTTTTCGGCCTTGGCGTTGAGCCAGCTCTCGGTGATCACGTAGAGGCCCGGAAAACAGAAGCCCGCCAAGAACCGCATGGCGGCCCAGCTCCAGGCGTCGATGGTGACGACATGCACGATAGCCGAGACGGAGCACAGTGAGGCGAGCGCCGCGAACGAGCGCACATGGCCGACCCGCTCCACCAGTTTCGGCGCATAGGCGGAACCGAGCAGCGCGCCCAGCGGATAGCCGGCCTGGATCAGGCCGATGGTGGTGTCGCCAAAGCCGATCGACGCGCCGCGGATCGTCAGCAGTGTCGACAGCAGCCCGTTGGCCGCCATCAGCATCAGCATGCCGGCAAAGAGCGCCCAGTTTTCCTTCAAAGCCCGGATCATGGATCAGCCACTATCATCGGATCCGGAGGCGGTGAAGAGGTCATTTGCGCAACGTTTCGGCACCGTGCGTGCGCATTCACTTCACCCGGCAATTTAACACTGGAATTTCGTGTGCACTTGCGCCACAAGAACACGCCGACGGGTTTCGAGCAGCCGCCTGGGGGAGAGGGACAACCTCCGGCAGGCCGGTCTGAAGCGCCGAAGTGTTGGGGGCGTTTCGGGAGTCCAGGCATGACGCACGCCTTGGTGCAGCGGATCAGGAAAAA
This sequence comes from Rhizobiaceae bacterium, assembly GCA_963921345.3. Lineage (GTDB taxonomy): Bacteria > Pseudomonadota > Alphaproteobacteria > Rhizobiales > Rhizobiaceae > Hoeflea_A. The sequence goes on from CAWUFE020000002.1 coordinate 575,239, forward strand.
ACTCATCAAGCAGCGACCGGCCCGCGTGGCCTATTATGCGCGCAACTTCGCCCGCGACCTGTCTCCGCAAATTATCTACCGAAACCGTCGCGAACCGCTTCTGAAGCGCGCCCTCGCCTACGACCCGGACGATCTCTCGACCCGCATCAACTACTACAACAAACTGACCCCAGGCACGCGCCTGAGCGAGGGCACCGGAGCCGTCAACGACATTTCCTTCGACCGGTCCTTCTACTACTACGACCTCAAGGAACACGCCCGCTACTTTCCAAGGAACCTGCGCTTCCATTATCTGTTCGGCGATGTGATCCACGTCCCGGACGTGCCATGTATCGTCAAGAGCCGGCCGATCGGCGAGGACAACCGCAACTCCGCCATCATGAAGCTCGAGAAGTTGCGGCATTTCTTCATTCCAACGGACAACACGCCGTTCGACGACAAGAAGCCGTTGGCGGTCTGGCGCGGTAGCGACCACAATCCCAAGCGCGTCGAGCTAATGCGTCACTACCACGGCCACACCCTGTGCGACATCGGGCTCACCAATGTTCCGGAAGACGATCCGCGCCGAGGCACATTTCTCAACCCGGCCGAGCAGATGGCCTACAAATACATCATCTCCATCGAGGGGATCGATGTGGCGACCAACCTGAAATGGATCATGGCATCCAACTCGTTGTGTCTGATGCCGGATTCGGTTTACGAGACCTGGTTCATGGAAGGGCGGCTGGAACCGGGGCAGCATTTCGTTCGCGTCGCCGACGATTTCTCCGATCTCGAAGACAAGATCCTGCATTACGAAAGGCGCCCGCAGGAGGCGCGGGACATCATCCGCAACGCCAACGCCTATGTCGCACAGTTCCTCGAGCCGGAACGCGAACAGATCCTGTCGCTCTTGGTGCTCTACAAATATTTCGTCGTCACCGGCCAGATCGAGCTGGACCCCGATCTGGCCGATCTGATTGCGGCCTGACTGAACGGCCTGGTCGGATCAGACGTCCAGCGTATGGTCCCGTTCCCAGCTGGAGAAATGCGACATGTAGCTGTCCCATTCGGCGCGCTTCAGCTTCAGATAGGCGTCGCTGAATTCGGTGCCCAGCAGGGTCTTGAGGTCGGAGTCCTTGTCATAGGCACGCAGCGCGTCAAGCAGGTTGCGCGGTAGCTTGGGCGCATCCGCCGCAAGGTGTCCCTCAGCATACATGTCGATGTCGTAGCGCTTGCCCGGATCGGCATTCGAACGCATGCCCGACAGCCCGGCGGCAATGATCGCGGCCTGCAGCAGATAGGGATTGGCGGCCCCGTCGGCGAGCCGCAGCTCGAAACGGCCCGGCCCCGGAATGCGCACCATATGGGTGCGGTTGTTGCCGCTCCACGTGGCGGTGTTGGGGGCCCAGGTTGCACCCGAGGCAGTCGCCGGCGCGTTGATGCGCTTGTAGGAGTTCACCGTCGGATTGGCGATCGCCGTCATGCCGACGGCGTGTTTCATGATGCCGCCGAGGAAATGCCGGCCCTGTCCGGACAGGCCCAGTTCCATGGAGTCGTCGACAAAGATGTTGGTGTCGCCGGTCTCGTTCCAGACAGAGACGTGCGCATGGCAGCCATTGCCAGTCAGCCCTTCGAAGGGTTTCGGCATGAAGGTCGCCCGCAGCCCGTGTTTTTCGGCAATCGACTTGACCATGAACTTGAAGAACGAGTGCTTATCGGCGGTGGCCAGAGCGTCGTCGAAGGCGAAGTTCATTTCGAACTGGCCGTTGGCGTCCTCGTGGTCGTTCTGATACGGGCCCCAGCCAAGATGCAGCATGGCATCGCAGATTTCGGCGATCACGTCGTAGCGGCGCATCACCGCCTGCTGATCATAGCAGGGCTTGGCGGCCGTATCGTATGGGTCGGAGATCTGCGATCCGTCCATGGTGGTCAGGAAGTATTCGGCCTCGATGCCGGATTTAACCCTCATGCCTTCGCCGGCGGCTTCGGCAATCAGCCGTTTCAGCGTAACGCGCGGCGCCTGGGCGACCGGCTCATCGTTCATCACGCAGTCGCCGGCGACCCAGGCGACTTCCGGTTTCCACGGCAGCTGGATGACGCTGTCGGGGTCGGGAACGGCCAGCATGTCGGGATATGCCGGCGTCATGTCGAGATAGGTGGCGAAGCCGGCGAAACCGGCCCCTTCCTCCTGCATCTCACCGATCACTTCGGCCGGCACCAGCTTGGCGCGCTGCCCGCCGAACAGGTCGGTGAAGGAAATCATGAAATATTTGATGCCGTTGGTCTTCGCAAAAGCTGCCAGGTCTCCGCTCATGGTTCGCTCCCTGTCCCTCCAGTCGTGTTCCGTTGTATTCAATACTGTCCCTGTCCGGGGATCCACTCGGTTCCCGCCAACGGCACGCCGGCCATGGCCGCCGCTTCCACCGTCAGGGCGCACAGGTCCTCCGGTTCCAGGTTGCGCAGGTCGCTCTTGCCACAGGCCCGTGCAATTGTCTGCGCCTCGAGCGTCATCACCTTCAGATAGTTGGAAAGGCGTCGGCCGGCGGCCACCGGATCGAGCCGTTTCTCAAGCTGCGGTTCCTGGGTCGTAATGCCGGCCGGATCCTGACCCTCGTGCCAGTCGTCATAGGCCCCGGCGGTGCTGCCGAGCTTGCGGTATTCGTCTTCCCATTTCGGGTCGTTGTCGCCGATGGCGACCAGCGCCGAGGTGCCGATGGAGACCGCGTCGGCGCCCAGCGCCATGGCCTTGGCGACATCGGCGCCGGTGCGAATGCCGCCCGACAGAATCAGCTGAACCTCGCGGTGCACGCCGAGATCCTGCAGCGCCCGCACGGCCGGACGGATGCAGGCAAGCGTCGGCTGACCGACATGTTCGATGAACACTTCCTGCGTCGCCGCGGTTCCGCCCTGCATGCCGTCGAGCACCACCACGTCGGCGCCCGCCTTCACGGCAAGTGCGGTGTCGTAATAGGGGCGCGAACCGGCGACCTTGACGTAGATCGGTTTTTCCCAGCCGGTGATCTCGCGCAGTTCGAGGATCTTGATTTCCATGTCGTCCGGACCGGTCCAGTCCGGATGCCGACAGGCCGACCGCTGGTCGATATCCTTCGGCAGGTCGCGCATCTCGGCCACCCGGTCGCTGATCTTTTGACCGAGCAGCATGCCACCGCCGCCGGGCTTGGCGCCCTGCCCGACGACGATCTCGATGGCGTCCGCCTTTCTCAGATCGTCCGGGTTCATGCCGTAGCGTGAGGGCAGCAGCTGGTAGACCAGCTTGTCGGAATGACCGCGTTCCTCCGGCGTCATGCCGCCGTCGCCCGTCGTCGTCGAGGTGCCGGCCGCCGAGGCGCCGCGTCCCAGCGCTTCCTTGGCGCCCCCGGACAGAGCACCGAAACTCATGCCCGCAATGGTAATCGGGATATCCAGCTCAATCGGGCTTTTCGCGTGGCGCGAGCCCAGCGTGACCTTGGTGTTGCACGCCTCGCGGTAGCCCTCGAGCGGATAGCGCGATACCGAGGCGCCGAGAAACAGCAGGTCGTCGAAATTCGGCACGTAGCGCTTGGCGCCGCCACCGCGGATGTCGTAAATGCCGGTCGCCGCGGCGCGCCGGATTTCCGAATTGGTGTAGGCGTCGAAGGTCCAGGGCTGCCGGGGGCGGGTTACGGGAATGGACATGTCTCGTCCCCTCAATAGGCGTCGATGTTATCGATGTTGAAATTGTAGAGCTGGCGGGCCGAGCCGTAGCGGCGAAAATCCTCCGGACGCGCGTCGCGCACCTCGCCGCGCTCCAGCAGTTCCGCAAGCTGTTCCAGATGCTCCGGCCGCATCTCCTTTTCGATGCAGTCGGCCCCCAGCGACTTGACCGAGCCGCGGACGAAGAGCCGGGCCTCGTAGAGGCTGTCGCCGAGCGCATCTCCTGCGTCACCACAGACGACCAGGGCGCCCTTCTGCGCCATGAAGGCGGACATGTGTCCGACATTGCCGTGCACGATGATATCGATGCCTTTCATCGAGATACCGCAGCGCGACGAGGCATTGCCCTTGATCACCAGGGTGCCGCCTCGGCCCGTCGCTCCGGCATACTGGCTGGCGTCGCCGTCGACGACAACCCGGCCCGACATCATGTTCTCGGCCACTCCGGGGCCTGCCGATCCATGAATGAGCACCGTTGCGTGCTTATTCATCCCGGCGCAGTAATATCCCGTACTGCCGTGGATCTTTACGGTCGCCGGTGCGACAAGTCCGACCGCCAGGGCGTGAGCGCCGCGCGGATTGTGGACCGCGTAGTCGCCTGATTCAGGCTCCCTGACGGATTGCAGTGTTGCGTTGAGCTCGCGTAGCGAGCACTCGGCCATGTCCAGGCTCGTCATCGATCAATGCTCCCAGAAATAGACGGTGGCGGGTTCCGGTTCCCAGACCCGGGCCTCGAGAATGCCCGGCAAACCGACCAGGGCCCGGTACTCTGATCCGAAGGCCACGTACCGATCGGTCTCGGCCAGCACCGCCGGTTTGCAGGCGATGGGGTCGCGCAGCACGCCGAAGCCGTGACGGGTGCCGACCACGAATGTGTAGAAGCCGTCGAGCGCGCTCAGGCAGTCCTCCAGCGCTTCTCCAAGGCTGTCTCCGCCGCGCATCCGGTAGGTCATGTAGGCGGCGCCCACTTCCGTGTCGTTTTCGGTTTCGAAGGTCATCCCCTCGCGCCGCAGGCGGCGGCGAAGCGAATTGTGGTTGGAGAGCGAACCGTTGTGCACGAGACACTCGTCCGTGGCCGTCGAAAACGGGTGTGCGCCCATGGTGGTGACGGCCGATTCAGTGGCCATGCGAGTATGGCCGATGCCATGGCTGCCCTGCATTTCCCGAAGGCCGAAACGATCCACGACGCCGGCCGGCAGGCCGACTTCCTTGTAGATTTCCATGGCCTCGCCACGGCTCATGATCCGCAGCCCGGGCTGCTGCGAGATCATCCGGGCCTCGATGTCGTCCAGCGTTCCGGCCGGTGCGGTGACCACGGCATGGGTATCGTTTCGCGTCAGCCGTGCCGGCGTTTCGGCAAGAGCCCTCTCAAGGGCCGGAAAATCCTCTTCTGGCCGGTCCGACTGCACGGTGATCTTGCCCGTCTGGCGGTCGTCACCCGAATAGATGGCGATGCCGGCGCTGTCCGGCCCGCGATCCGTCATCGTGACCAGCATGTCCGAAAGCAGCGTGCCCAGTTGCGGCCTGAGGGATTCGTCCTTCAGGAAAAGACCGACAATTCCGCACATGAAGCGCCTCCTCAATGATCCGTTCGAGGCGAGTATAGGCGAGCTTGCGGACAAGCACAACACTCAGGAATAAATTTTTCCTGTTAGGAATATTCCCTCTCAATCCTGATGGGCGTAGGAGATGATCGACAGGAAGCGAATGGGCAGTTTCAGCAACCGATCGGGACCGTGGGGCGCGTTTGCGTCGAAATACAGGCTGTCGCCGGGACACAGGTGGTAGGAAGCGGCGCCGTGCCTGTATTCCATTTCGCCCTCCAGCACGTAGAGGAACTCAAGACCGTCATGCTGGAAGGTCGGAAAGACGTCCGATTCGCTCGTCAAGGTGATCATGTAGGGCTCGACCATGACGCCGCTGCTGTTGCCGCCGAGGTGTCCGAGCAGGTTGTATTGATGTCCGGCGCGCGATCCCCTGCGTTCGATTTCCAGCCCCTCCCCTGCCTTCACCAGCACCGCGCGGCGGGTCTCCTCATACTGCCGGAAGAAACTGGAGATCTGCACGCCCAGCGCAGTCGACAAGGTCTGCAGCGTCGTCAACGAGGGCGAGGTCATGCCGTTTTCGATCTTCGACAGCATGCCGACGGAGATACCGGTGCCCTCCGACAGATCGGCAACCGTCAGTCCGAGCCGCTGGCGCACGGTCTTGACCTCGCGGCCGATCGACAGCTCCAGCGTCTTCTCATCCAACCGCTCGAGAAGGTGCGGGTTTTGTTTCAGCGCGGTGGACTTTTCCGGCACGGACGCCTCCCTGTTGAGTCACGACGCCATGGTGCCAGAAAACGGGCGCTACCAGCAAGCAAACCGAACGGCCGACGAGCGTGGATCGAGGCGCAGGCGTGGAAGCAGGCGCCAGCAACGCCGTCAGCCGCCCAGCTCCGCGGTACCCTTACGAGTGTGGCTTGCAGGTCCGCCACCACTCGGTAAACCGGCCTGCCCTGATCTCCCGCTCGAGTCCGACCACCACCAGCGTCACGAAGACGCTGACCGCCGCGTCGAACCAGGAAAAGCCGGAAAGGCCGCGGGAAAAAATGCCCAGTTCCCAAAGGGTCGCCAGAAAGGCTCCGGCGGCCAGAAATACCCGAAACTTGTTGGAGAAGAATGAGGGGCCGAGAGCCCACGCCACCGGTTTGCGGTTGTCGTTGGCAACCGTCAATGTCGGAACCAGGTCGGTCATGTCTGAGCAATTCGCCATCTTGGCGCTCAGTGTCCGTTAGAACGGCCTGCGGAACTGTTCGGTCCGGGGTACGCCCTCGTCCGGTGCTTCACAATTGCGCACCGCGATCGGCAGTCCGTCAGGCTTTGCGATGTCGCCGCCTGCTGCACCCGACCACTATACCACAAAGCTGGGCCACATTGTGGAGGTTACCGGCAAAACCGACCGCCTCGGGCAAAGACCAGTCCCACATCCCCAGTGACCGACAGAACGGAAGCGCCAACAACTATCGCTTGATTATATTCAAACTCTTATATATATAAATTCTCATATATGGAAACAAATGTCCGAATCATGGGACGAACCGATCGTGCAAGAACGCCTCATACGGCTGCTTGAAGCCCTCGCCGGAATCGGCCGGCCCGCCAGCGTGCAGGATCTGGTCGGCATAACCGGACTGCCCCGGGCGACGATCTACCGCAATCTCGCATCCCTGATGGACTGCGGCTTCGTCGAGGAAAGCCCTACACCGAACCGCTACGTCCTCGGCATGCGCTTCATCAAGATCGCGCTGACCGGAAAGGCGGACACCCATGTGATCAACGCGGTGTCTTCCGTTCTTTACAAGGTCGTTAAGGATCTCGGAGAGACGGCGTTCCTGGCCCGCTACAGGACCGGTCGGGTCGACCTGATCCACATCGAGATCCCCAGCGACCCCGCGGTCTCCCACATCTATCCGGGCATGGGCCTGCGCCCAGCCCACGCCTGTTCGTCGGCCAAGGCGATCGCGGCCTTCATCAATCCGGACATGCGCGAGGAACTCCTGCAGACCGATCCGCAGCAGTTCACCGAGCGCACGCTGATCGATCGCGACGAGATCCGGCAGGAGATCCTTCGCATTCAGACCCAGGGCTACGCCGTATGCGACGGCGAGATCGAGGAAGGCGTCACCAGCGTCGCGGTGCCCATCAATGTCGATCGGCTGGGTGCGATTTTCAGCATGGGTGTTGTCGGGCCGTCGGTCAGGATCGGCAGGGCGATCGAAGATCCGATCGTACCGGTGCTGCGCAACGAAGCGATCCGGGCGGCCGCCGCCATACAGCATTGCTCGATTGTCGAGGCGGAAACCACCAACGCCGAAGCGTTCTCCGCTGCCCGGGAGGAGCAGCGCCAGTCTCACTAGCAGCTCACAGCAAGGGAGGAACCTATGAACAGACGGGAATTCGGATTGGGGGCTTTGGCCACATTTGCCCTCGGAGGCTCGCTGCCGGCCTGGGCCGACGAGACCTGCCAGTCCCCTTACATGCCCAAGATCACCGGCGAGGAGGAGTTTGTCTATGTCTGGACCCTCGGAAAGGAGGGAATGGGCGACGAGCAGGACAAGCTGGTGACCATCGACGTGCGATCAGGGTCGCCGACCCGCGGTCAGGTGATCGATTCGCTGTCGGTCGGAGGCCGAAACGAGGCCCATCACGGCGGCTTCTCCGCTGACCGCCGCTACTTCTGGGGCGGCGGCCTGGACACCAACAAGATCTTCATCTTCGACGTCCACAGCGATCCGTCCAAGCCGAAGCTTCACAAGACCATCGAGACTTTCGTCAAGGACTCGGGCGGTGCGGTCGGGCCGCACACTTTCTACGCCCTGCCGGGCCGGATGATGATCACGGCCCTGTCCAACGACGTCGACCACGGCGGACGAACGGCGCTGGTCGAATACAGCGACGAAGGCAACTACATCGCAACCTACTGGATGCCGACGACGGACAATATGCGAGGCGCGGTGGCGGTCGGCGACGCCGTGGCGGACGGCTACGGCTACGACGTGCGCGCGCTCATCCGCAAGAACGTCATGCTGACATCGTCCTTCACCGGCTGGTCGAACTACATGATGGACTTCGGACAGATGCTGAACGATCCCCAGGCGATGAAGCGCTTCGGCAACACGATCGTCCAGTGGAACCTTCACACACGCCAGCCCAAGAAGGTGTTCAACGTTCCCGGCGCGCCGCTGGAGATCCGCTTCCCCTGGGGTTCGAACGCCAATTACGCGTTCTCGACGACGGCGCTGACCTCGCAGTTGTGGCTGATCTACGAGGATGACGCTGGCGAGTGGCAGGCCAAGGCGGTTGCCGACATCGGCAATCCGGAAGACATTCCGCTGCCGGTCGACATTTCGATTGCCGCCGACGACCAGACCCTTTGGGTCAACAGTTTTCTCGACGGCATGACCCGATTGTTCGACGTCTCGGACCCGCACCATCCGAAGCAGATCTATCAGAAGAAGATCGCGAGCCAGGTGAACATGGTATCCCAAAGCTGGGACGGCAAGCGCGTTTACTACACCAGTTCGCTGCTCGGCAACTGGGACAAGAAGGGCGCCGACGATCAGCAGTTCCTCAAAGCCTATGCTTGGGATGGCAAGGCGCTGGAACTGGACTTCGAAGTCGACTTCTACAAGTTGAACCTCGGCCGCGCGCACATCATGCGCTTCGGCAGCTCCGACCTCTACAGCGCCTGAGGTCGAACCGCCGGCCGAACCGGCCGGCGGACCGATTGCGAGACCAGTACAATGAAGCGACCAGTCATCATCGCCCTGGCGTGCGCCATGGCGGCCGTGAGCGCTGCCGCGGCCATTCAGCTCGGAAAGCGCGCTTCCGCCAGAGCACCCCTGTCGGCGGCATTTCCGATGGGGCCCGAATTCGATTTCGTACCGCCGGAACCGGGCAGCTACACCCTCCACTCGATCAAGCCGGCACCCGCCGGCCAGGTTGAAGACATCGACGGCAAGGCGCAGTCGCTGGCGGAGTTGCTGGATGGCAAGCTGACACTTGTCAGCTTCGTGTATCTGACCTGCAGCGATGTGAACGGCTGTCCGTTCGCACTGTCGACACTGTTCGAGATTCACGCCAGATCGGCCGGTATTCCGTGGCTTCGCGATCATGTGCAACTGATGACGATCAGCTTCGATCCGCAACGTGATACCACCGAGGCGATCGCATCCTTCGCCTATCCGATCACCCACGACCCGAACGCCGGGTCGGCCCTGAGATGGCATGTGTTGAGAACGGAAGACCTGCAGACGCTCCAGCCGATCCTCGACGGCTTCGGTCAGGTGGTGGACCGCTCCGACGACAGCGAAAAGATCAGTCATCTTCTGCGCATGTTCCTCGTCGATCGCCGCGGCAACATTCGAAACATATACGGATTGGGCCTGATCGATCCGCGCCTCCTGATGACCGACGTGGAATCGCTGCTAATGGAGGACGGCACGCTATGACCGCGCATCGCGCCCACCGTCTGCTGACCGCCGCGGTGATGTGTTTCGTGGCGCTGTCGCAGGCCTGGTCACAGGAACCGGACCCGGCAGCCGCTCGATGCGGCTTCGACCCGGATGGCTGGGCCGAGGCCGCGCTTGCCCGGTCGACCGGATCGCATGCCGGCCTGCCACCGGTTCCCCATCCGGCATTCAACCGTCCCACGGCGAGCAAGATCGAACTGGGGCGCAAGCTGTTTTTCGACCGTCGCCTGTCGATCAACGGGACCATGTCCTGCGCCATGTGCCACGTTCCGGAGCAGGGTTTTGCCAACCGGGAACTGCAAACCGCCGTCGGCGTCGAGGGCCGCAGCACCAAGCGCAACGCTCCGACGGTGATCAACAGCGCCTTTCTGGACGTGCTTTTTGCCGATGGGCGGGATGTTTCGCTGGAAACCCAATTTCTAGGTCCGCTTGTAGCGCGAAACGAGATGGCCAATCCTTCGGCCGGGCATGTGCTCGCCCAGATCCGCGACATTCCCGAATACCGGCGCCTGTTTGCCGCGGCGTTCGATACGCCGCCCTCGCTGGACAGGATCGGTATGGCGCTCGCAGCCTATCAGCGCTCGCTGATCGCCGCCGACACGCCGTTCGACCGATGGTATTTTCTCGGTGTCGAGGCGGCGCTGAGCACCGGGCAAAAACGCGGTTACCGGATCTTCGCCGGCCGCGGCGAGTGTGCAACCTGCCACACCGTTTCAAACGACTCGGCGCTGTTCACGGATCAGCAGTTTCACGATACCGGCTACGGCTGGATGCGCGAGCAGTTGCGCCAGAGGCCGCCCGCGGCGCATTCGGTTCAGGTCGCACCCGGCGTTTTCTACGAAGTATCCGGCGAGACCGTGGCGTCGGTGTCGGCCCCGCGCGAGGCCGATCTCGGCCGCTACGAGGTGACGGAAAAACCGGTCGACCGATGGAAATTCCGCACGCCCTCTTTGCGCAACGTGGCCGAGACACCGCCCTACATGCATGACGGCGGACTGCTCACACTGCGCGACGTGATCGACTTCTACAATGACGGCGGCCCCCGCCATGACCTCCAGGACGAACGCATTCGTCCGCTGGGCCTTACCGATCGCGACAAGGACGATCTCGAAGCCTTCCTCCGCAGCCTCACCTCGCCCGATCTCGCCTGCCTTGCTCGCGAATCGCGGATTGCGCGCCCGGACAATCACTGATCGAATGCGGCAGCCGCATTCGCGGCGCCGTCGAGGGCGTTGATGCGGGCGGTGATTTCGCTCAGGCGCGACCAGCTTTGCAAAGCAATGGGCAGAAGAAGGGCCGACTCGACATATTGCCAGGAATAGCTGGCGATCGAGAAAATCTGGCCGGCGGTGATGTTTTCGATTCCGGCCCCGACAAACAGATTGTAGGCGATAAAGGCGATCTGCAGCAGGAAGATGCCGCCATAAACGATCGCCTCGGTGTCCGATATGGAAACCTCGTGCTGTCTCAGCGCCCGCAAGTGCCGGAAGACGTGCAAACGGTTGCCGCCGTGCAGAATGTCGACCTGCTTTTCCTGCTGCTCGTTGAGCCGGGCGTTGTAGGTGTAGAAGCGGCCATGGAAACAGGCATACACGACAAGCATGCCGACAATGACCAGCACCGACGAAATCCCCAGCATGACATCGAAATAGGCAAGCACCGCCAGACTGACCGCGATCTGGACGAACGCGGCGATCAGCTCTGGAACTTCGTGCTCCAGAAAATCGACGAGCTCACGCGACATGTCGATGCGGGCAGTCCGCTTAGATACCTGGAGCCCGGCGGAGCGCCGCTGAAGTTCGGAGCCGAGACGAAGCCGGATGGTGCCGTAGGCGCGGGTGTCGTAGATCCTGCGGGCAACCGCCACGCCGCCGAGGACAATCAGGATGGCCACCATCACCGCCAGTTCCTGCATCCGACCGGCAAGCAGGCCGTCGATGGAAAGCCCGATGAACAGCGGAATCAGCGCGATCAGCAGGTTCTCGATGAGCACGGCGCCCCAGGTCACGGCAATGCGGGCGCGGAATGTGCGCAGAATGGTCGGAAGATCGATCCTGAGCGACATGGTGAACCTCTTCAGTCGGATTTCGCTGGTGGCTCCGGCCGAAGATCACGGCCAGGTATCCATATTCAGCAGAGAATGAACGAACGTTCGCTCAATATAGGTTGCGTGTCGAGCGCCGCCAAGCCGTCTGCCGACAATTTGGGCGGCGGACAAGACGTTTCCGGACAGGACGTCTCGATCGTCCGCCTGCCCTCGACAGACGCTCCGCTCTGGATCGCCGCCCGAATCTGACCTAATTGATAGGCAACGTTCGGGTCGGCGCGACTGGGCTGCACCGCCCGTATGGAAAGACATGGATGCTCTGGATAGCAGCACTTCTTCTGTTGATGGGCCTGGCATTCGGGCCGACCCTTTGGGTGCGCCACGTGATGCGCGCGCACGCCGACGAGCGTCCGGACTATCCCGGTACCGGCGGCGAGTTCGCGCGCCATCTTCTCGACGAACACGGCCTGGACAATGTGAGCGTGGAAGTCACCGCGCAGGGCGACCATTACGATGCCGGCGCCAAGGCAGTGCGGCTCTCCCAGGAGCGCTATGACGGCCGGTCGCTGACGGCGGTCGCGGTCGCCGCCCACGAGGTCGGACATGCGCTGCAGGACCGCGACGATTACGGACCGCTCAAATGGTGCCACCGGCTGGTATCGACGGCCAATCTGACCGACCGCATCGGATCGGTGCTGATACTCGGCCTGTCGGCGATCGGCGGCGCGGCGATGTCGCCGCGGTTCTTCCTGTTTGGAATTCTCGCCGTTGTGGCGATCGGACTCATTCGCGTGGCGGCCTATCTGGTGATGCTGCCGGTGGAGATGGACGCCAGCTTTCGGCGAGCCTTCCCGATCATCGATCAGGGCGGCTACCTGCCGCGGGAGGATCTTCCATCCGTTCGCTCCGTTCTCAAGGCAGCCGCCTACACATATGTCGCGGCCTCGCTGTTCCAGGTGCTGAACCTCCTGCGGATCCTGAGGGCGTTCCGCTGAGCGCCGCCGTCGATCACGCGGGCTGGCGGGGCCGACGCCAATGAGGTCGTCATGAAGAAAAGTGGATCGGCAACTCTAGCCCTCTTCCTGTTTTGTCTCCTCCTCCCGCTGAGCGTTACGGCGCAGCAGAAGGGGCCGGCCGCCAATGTCCTGATCGTCTACCACAGCGTCGACGGGCACACCCGCGCCATGGCGGAGGCCGTCCGGAACGGCGCCCGATCCGTCGACGGCGTCGAGGTGCTGCTGCGAACGGTCGCGGACGCTGCGAATGAGGACGTGTTGGCGGCGGATGCCGTCATCGTCGGCTCGCCGGTCTACAATGCCGCCGTTGCGCCGGAGGTCCAGACGTTCATCAACAGCTGGCCGTTTCGCGGCATGCCGCTCAAGAACAAACTCGGCGCCGCCTTCGTCTCCGCCGGCGGTATTTCTGCCGGCGAAGAGACGACCCAGCTCAGCATTCTTCGCTCCATGCTGATCTACGGCATGATCGTGGTCGGCGGCCCCGACTGGACCCAGGCCTTCGGTGCGTCCGCCGTGGTTTCCGAGAAGCCGTTCGGCTCTGAAGGCCAATCGGTCGATCGGAATTTTCTCGCAAAGGCGGAGGCCCTGGGTCGCCGTGTCGCCCGGTTGGCACTGGATTGGAAAAACCGTGGGGCCAGCCCTTCTGACGGATCAGGATCGTCGGATCCCGATCAGCCCTGAAAGCCACAGATCTTCAACAAAAAAAGGCCAGCCATGAAGGCCGGCAGGTCTGGTTTGCAATCGTTGCCAGCCCGGTCTCCCAACCACGTCGACCGGGCTGGCTGTCTGGCTGGATGACCCGGCCTGGGACGGTCGCAATGTCGCCCCCGACAAATGGGAGAATGTCAAGCCGGGCACACCGAGGTCAAAATGAGCAGTGCTGACCGCCGCAGCCAGAACCTCATGCACACTGGCAGTCTATTGGAGAAGCGAGAACCCCGCATCCCATGTTTGGGGGATGGCCGGTATGATTTGGTCATTCCGCCGACCGGTCACTCGTCCAGAATGACGTGCGGCACGAATCTGGAAAGGTCCTGGGTGACCGGCTGTTTGTCTTCGCGGATGCAGATGCCCGATGCTTCGGCGCCGACGATCCACGAACCGATCGTGGCGTAGTCCTCGCCGAATTTCGGAGGCGGGACATGGGCCTGAAGAACATGCCCCTCCTCGCCATAGCGGCCGGGCGTTGAAACCTCTTGGCCCTCGACACCGCGCACCGTGATGTTGGCCCCTTCCCGGCTGAAAAACGGCTTCTTGATATGCGGGGCATTCAGGAAGGCGGCATCCGCATCCCCCTCGAAGAAGGCCGGCAGCAGGTTGGGATGGCCGGGGAACATCTGCCAGAGCAATGGCAGGATGGCCTTGTTGGAGAGAACCGCTTTCCAGGGCGGCTCGATCAGTTGCACCGGCGCGCCCGGCAGATAGGGACCGTATTCCTCGCGGAACATGTCCTCGTACGGATAGAGCTTGAAAAGCACGTCGATGACGATTTCGTCCGCATCGGCAAAGCGGCCCTGATCGTCGAGGCCGATCTCGTCGACGGCGACGAAATGGGGGATCAGACCCGCCTGCTTCGCACAGTCTTCCATGTAGCGGACGGTCGCCCGATCCTCGTCATGGTCCTTGGAAGATGCAAAGTGGATGTGGAATCCGGGGGCGAACATGGCCGCAAACCGATCGATCAGCCGATCCTGCACGGAATTGAACTGATCCGCGTTCTCCGGCAGCACGCCTGAGGCCATCTGTTCTTCCAGCCACATCCACTGGAAGAACCCGGTTTCATATAGCGCCGTCGGCGTATCGGCGTTGAACTCGAGCATTTTTGCCGGTCCGCTGCCGTCGTAGAAAAGGTCGAACCGGCCGTACAGCGACGGCTCCGAGTTCTCCCAGGATTTGCGGATCCAGGACCGGTAGCCTTCGGGGATCGCGATTTTCTCAAGCAGCGCTTCGTCGCGCACGACCCGGTCCACCAGGTCGAGGCACATGCCGTACAGTTCCTGGGAAGGGTCTTCCAGGTCCCGCTCGATTTCCTCGAGCGTGAACACATAGGCGCGGGTTTCGTCCCAATAGGGCGCGCCATACATGGTGTGAAAACCGAAGCCGAGTTTCTCGGCCTGCGCCTTCCACCCGGGCCGCTCGGGAATTTCGATCCGCCTCATCGGACGCGGGTCAGGTGGTCAAAGCTTGGCCAGAAGTGCCTGGACATCGTCACGGCCCGGATTTTCCAGCGCTTTGATCTTGGCTTCCAGATCGGCCCCGCTTTCGAGCCGGGCATCCTCTTCGGCCGCTTCCAGCATCGCCTGCTGTTCCGCCTGGCGCTGTTCCAGCCGGGCGAGGCTGTCGACGGCGCTGGCGAGCTTCCCGTCCGAGGCGGTGGTGTTGGTCGAAGCCGCTTTCTGCGCCTTGATCAGCGCTTCGTTGGCCTTGGCGCTATCCAGCTTGCGCTGCAGCGTTTCGATCTTGTTCTCGGACTGCCGGATCGTGCTGTCCATGCGCTCTTCGGTTGCCTTGTACTGGTCGAACAAAGCCTGATCGGCTTCCACCTTGTCCCTGAGTTTGAGGATACTCTCGACGATCTCGATAGCCAGCGGTTCGTCGCCCTGCGCCTTTGCCTTGCTGGCGGCCTCGGTACGGCGCTTGATCTCGCCCATCAGTTCGGCGACCGACTTTTCCTTGAGCTTGCGGTTGGCCGCCATGCGGGCCTTTTCGTCCTTGGCGGCCGCGATCGCCTTTTTGGCGTCGCGGATTTCCTGCTCCAGGATGGTCAGCAGATTGGCGTCCTGGACGGCTTCCGCCGCATTGTGCGCGTGCCCCTTGAATGCCGTTATCAATTTGTTCCAAACAGTCATGTCTCAGCGGTCCTTGTTCAGTCGAAGGGCGCGGGTCAGGCGGCGCCGGCCTGGGGGCCGACCTCTGCCGCCAGTTCCAGGGCGCTGTTGGCAATGGTGCGCAGCTCGGTCTCCAGCGAATCCAGCGTGGAGCGGACCGACATGGCGCCGAAGAGCTCGTAATACTCCTCGCCGCCGACATTATCGATCGACAAGGCGCACAATGGCAGGAGCTTCTTGTGGTTGCGCAGCATCATCGCCTCGAAGGCCACCGGGTCGTCCTGCTGGGCGCGCGGCCACAGCACCGTGGTCGTCAGGATCTGAAGGTCGCCCACCGTCATGAACAGGGTGATTTCACCCGCCGAGTGAAGACGGACCTCCAGCACGTCGGGCTGCGCGGCGCTGACCTCGCAACTGATTTCGCCCTCAGCGAACGAACTGGAATGCTCCAGAGCCTCTTTCAGTTCCTGCAGTGTCCAGGGGGTTTGCCGTGCGTTCATTCAATGGCCTCCGGTTTGCCGGGCTCACACCCCGGCAACGAACAAGTAGAAGTGAAACCGGCTGGTTTCAAGCTGTTTTTCGGTGTGAATTTCCGGGTTTGACATGCCGAAGCTTGATGGTCAGAGTACAGGCGATTCAGCTGGGAGCCGAATTCTACTTTGCCTATTCTTCAGATCGTCATATCCAAGCTTTATCACCACGTGCTGGAGCTTAAGCTGTGGCTGCTGACGACGCTGATCTGCGGATACCTTTTCATATCCTGGGTGCTGTTTTATCTGGCCGGCGAGACCGACCTGACCAGCAATCCGCTGACCTTCATCTATTTTGCCGCCACGACGGCATCGACAGTGGGCTATGGCGATCTGTCGCCGCAAACCGAAGCCGGGCGCATGGTCTCGGCCTTCTGGTTTTTTCCCGGCGCCCTGCTGATTTTCTCCGCGGTTCTTGGCCGACTGACGGGTACTCTGGTGGAAGGAGTGAGACGTATGGCTGAAGGAAACGGAAACTACGAGCGTTTGCAGAACGCCACGGTGATCGTCGGTTATCATCGCGACAAGACGCCGCTCATGGTGGACAACCTGATTGCCGGGCAGGACGGCGACGACAAGATCGTGTTGCTGGCGAACGACAAGGACGTCGATGTTCGCGACGGCATCCGCCTGGTGCGCGCCGAGAGGCTGGATGCGTTGCAGTCGCTCAGGCGTGCGGCCGTTCCCGGCGCGCAGAAGGTCCTGGTTTATGCGGGTTCGGATGCCGAGACCTTCAATACCTGCCTGGCCATACGCGAGTTGAACAAGGCGGTCCACGTCGCCGCCTATTTCGAAGACCGGGACACGGCACGGCGTGCCGGAGATCTCGCCAATATCGAACCGGTCGTCTCGAGCGCGATCGAAGCGCTCGTGCGTGCCGCGCAGGACCCAGGCGCCGGCCAGATCCTGATGGCGCTGTCGACCGCCGGGTTCGGCGCTACCGTGTTTTCGGCGATTGTCGAGGCGGCGGAACCAACCGAAACGGCGGCACTTCGAGAAGCGCTGTCGACTTCCGATGCGACCCTGATCGCCATTTCGCAACCGGACGAGAAAGACTTCCGGTTCCGCCCCTTCCCCGGCGCATTGAAATCCGGCGGCGTGATCTATTACCTTGCCCAGCAACGGTTGACCGCCAACCAGATCGCAACAGGGCTCGGGGGAACCGATGTTCGGATCACTATTTAAGCGCTCCAGGGACTGGCTGCCGCCGGAGATCCTCGGACTGACGATCGGTCGCGGCATCACCTTCGATCCGATCGCGCTTCGGCTGCTGCCCGAGGACAGTCTTCTGGAGAGGCCGGACACGACGCTGATGATCACCGCGCAGGGACATTGCGATCTCGGCGAACAGTCCCACATGCATCGCTTCTACCCCGACGATGACCGGTTCCTGATCCAGTTCCAGGGCGGCGACGGTCATACGGACGAGCGGATCGACGAGATCATGCTGTGGTATTTCTATGACGTGCAGTACCCGTCGAACGATTCGGAATGGGACAGCGCGAAGCAGGCGATCCGGCAGACCGGCTACGTCCTGGAGGGCGACGGCGAGACCCATCGCTTCGAGCGCGCCTGGTTCGACACGTCCACCTCGCCGGAAGACCCGATGACCTATTGGGAGGAGATCTGCGACGACCGGTCGGGCGGCGGGCGACGGCGCATTTTCCAGACCGCAATGCTGTTTGCCCGGCCCCTGAAGGAGGGCCGGGACGAAATGTTGCTCATCAACATGGAAGAGCCCGACGATGCCGAGCGAAGCATCGCGTTCATGATCGGCTTTCCCCTCGAACGCCACAATTTTTTCGTCTAGTCCAGTTCACCTCATTGGAGACCAAAATGGCCGACATCCTGGCGTCCCTATCGGGCATTGTCCCGTTCATCGCCTATTTCATCGTGGCGATCGCCATGCTGCTGATTTTCATGAAAATCTACACGGTGATGACGCCGCATGACGAAATGGCGCTGATCAAGGAAAACAACGTAGCCGCCTCGCTGGTCTTCAGCGCCGCCTTTCTGGGCTTTTCGCTGCCGCTCGCCAGCGCGGCCGCCAACTCGGTCAGCATTATCGACTTCATCATCTGGGGCATCATCGCCTGCATCGCGCAGCTCATTGCCTATCAGGTTTTCCGCCGTTTCTATCCGCGGCTGACGGACCGCATCGAACAGGGTGAAATCGCCATCAGCACCAAGCTTGCCGCGATCTCCGTCACCGTCGGCCTGCTCAACGCCGCCTGCATAACCTACTGACCGAACCCATCCGGGCCTTTGCACGGCCCGAGCCGTACATCAGACCGATTGAGGTCGGGAGAAATCTCATGAAGCGTTCCAAGTCGATCAAGCTGGTGGTCATGGCGACAACGACCGCGACGCTGGCCGGTTGCGGGCAGGAACCCACACTCGAGGGCCGGGTTTACAAAACCGAAGCCGAGTGCGTTGCCAACAACTACCTGCCCGGCGTCGAATGCGCCGAAGTGATCCAGACGGGCGAATCCATCCACAAAGCCTCCGGGCCGCGCTACAATTCGCAAAATCTGTGCGCCGAACAGCATGGCAGCAACGCCTGCGAACCCGTGACATCGGGCGGCGCGTCCTTCTTCGCCCCCTTCGCCGCCGGCTATTTCGTCGCCAAGGCCGCCGACGGCAGCCTCAACCGCTCGAGCATCAGGCCCGTTTATCCGGAGCGCGGCAGCGATCGACGCTACACATCGGGTGGCTACTACGTCGGCAGCTATGGCGGCGGCAGCTGGCGAACCTATGACGATGCCGTCAAGACGCCGCCGAAACCGGCCCGGGTCCAGACCCGAACCTCGGTCGCCTCGCGCGGCGGTTTCGGCAGCCGCTCCAGTTCGGGCTCCAGAGGAGGTTAGAGCAGGTCAGGCTGCATGGACGACCCGCCCTTTCCAGACCGTCGCTTGTGGGCGGATGGCGGCAATTTCTTCGGGCGGGATGTCCGTAAGATGCTCCTTCAGGATCGTGAAGTCCGCCCACTTTCCCCCTGTCAGCGACCCGGTCTCCCGTTCCATTCGCAACGAACGCGCGCCGTTCATAGTGAAGATCGGCAATGCCGCGGACAGGGAAATGGCCTGCTCCGGTGCCAACACGCCAGGATAGGCAGGGTCTGAATTGCGGCGGGTCAGCATGCCCGACAATCCTGTCCAGGGATTGGCGTCCGGAGCGGCTGCCGGCCAGTCCGACCCGTAGGTCATTTCGGCCCCGGCTTCGAGAAGATCGGCGATGCGGTGGTTTTTCTGAACCCGGTCTTTGCCCAGCAAGGCGGTTTGAACCGGCGTCCCCGGATTGGGATACCACATTTTGGGCGATAGCTCGGCGACCGCGCCCGACCCATGGAACCGGTGCAGATCCGCATCGGAAACATAGTTCGAATGAGCGATTTCGTGGCGCAGTCCGCTCGGACCGTTTGCCGTCCGCGCGGCCTTAATGGCGTCAAGGCCTTTGCGGATCGCATTGTCGCCCACAGCGTGCATCTTGACGGTATATCCCCGCCGGTCGAGTTCGATCAGCATTGCGTCAAGCTCCGCCGGCGGGATGAGCAACGTTGAATCGGGGTCGTGCGAGGCAGCGTCATAACCGCTTTCGGCCAGATAGGGTTCGAGGAACGAAGCGGTGTAGCCCGGTGCCACGCCATCGAGAAACAGCTTGGCAAAATCGAGGCGAACATTGTCGCTGGCATATCGATGCCGCAATTGGTCCATCCGATCGTACGGCACGGTCTCGCCGCCGAGCGGGCTGGAATGGACGATGTGGGCCGCCATATGCAGCGTGAGTCGGTCCCGCTTGTCGGCGGTCTGATAGGTGCGAAGTTCCTCCTCGAAGGCCATGGGCTCCTTGAAGGCCGTGAAGCCCAACCGGTTGAAGTACTGTACTGCTTCGCAAACGGCCTCCTCCAATTGCGCCTCGCTGCGGCGGACCAGCGCGCGAGCCGGCGCGCTGGCGGTCTCGGCGAGGATTCCGTTCGGTGCCCCGGTGGCCGGATCCCGCTCGATGACGCCGCCGGCGATGTCTCCGGTGTCCGGTCCGATGCCGGCGAGCTGCAGGGCGCGCGAGTTGCACCACAGAATGTGCTGGCTGGCGTCATGCAGGACGATTGCGTGCCTGGATGAGATGGCATCCAGCAGTTCGCGGGGATTCGCGCCCATTTCGGATCGCATCGCCGGACGCCAGGGGCCGCCATAGATGACATGCTCAGGGTCGCTGCGATGACACCGCTCCCGCACTGCGTCGAGCAGGTCTGACAGGCTCGCATCGAAACCGACATAGATGTCGAAGAGCATGCGGCATGCACCCCAAAGCGCATGCGTATGGCTTTCGACCAGACCCGGCATCACGAACTGGCCGTCCAGGTCGTGAACTTTTGTTCCGGGTCCGGAGAGGTTCATCACATCGGACGCACTGCCGACCGCGACCAGCCGGCCGTCCTTGACCGCGAGAGCCTCCGCGCGCGGGTTGGAAGCATCCATCGTCAGGACGGTCCCGCCTGTCCAGATCTCATCCGCTTGTGGCATCGACGCCTCCGTGGTTCTTGCCGTCCAACCCGCGAGCGGGAACCCTTATTGCCCCTGCCGCGCGTCAGGCAGCGCGATCGGCATGCGGGCTTTCATCCATCTGTGCGATCAGATGATGGTTGAGCCTCTCCGACAGCTTCGCGCGGGTTGCCTGATGGTCCGGGCTGTCCCACAGATTTTCCGTTTCGTCCGGATCGTTTCTCACGTTGTAGAGCTCACCCCAGGGTTGGTCGCGGTAGACGGTATATTTCCAATCCGCCGTAACCAGCGAACGCACCCGGGCAGGTTCTTCGAAGCCCAGGCGTTTGCTGCCGTCATTGTACTCGATCAGCGCCTCCTTGCGCTGGCCGTCGACGCCGGTCGTAACGGGAAGAAAGCTGAGTCCCTGATTGCCGTTGAAGGGCTTCAGTCCCACGCGCTCGAGGAGAGTGGCAGCAAGATCCACGGTCGAGCAAAGCGCATCGCTGCTCGATGCCGCGCGCCGATCCGGGTCCGACCAGATGAAAGGAACGCGGGTGATGCTGCGGAAGGGCAAGGCGCCCTTGAGCAGCATGTTGAAATCACCGAGGTAATCGCCGTGATCGGCGGTGTAGCAGATCACGGTGTTTTCCATCTGCCCGGTTTGTTCGAGCGACCTGAGAATGGCGCCCACCGCATCGTCGATGAAGGCCATCATCCCGGCGGTCAGCGCCATGGCTTCCTTGAGCTGCTGCTCACCCAGCATCATGGCGGTCTGCGGTGTCAGCTGACTGCCACCGCTTTTCCAGTTGTCGTGAAGCCATCGCATCGGAGGCGTCGGATTCTTGTGCGCCTCGAATGGAAGAGAGATCTCGAAATCGTCGGGGTTGTACATGTCCCAGTACTTGCCCGGCGGATTGAACGGGTGGTGCGGATCGGGAAAGCTGACAAACGCGAAAAACGGCGCATCCTGACCCTCCCGCGTCCGAATGTAGTCGATGGCACGGTCACGAATGTAGCCGGTCGGATAAAGGTCTGCCGGAATGGGCGTCCGATAGGCTTGCGGACAGGAATAGTTGTGCGGAAGTTCGTTCTCCGGATCGTGCAGGGCCTGCCAATCCGGCACGGTATCGCGGAACCACTGCTGATAGTGCCCGCCGCAGCGATCACCGTGGTTGGTCACCATGTCCACATGCCGGTAGCCGTAATAGGGCGTTTTGACCGCGTATCTGGCATCGGATTGGTATCGGTCCGGTTCTTCGTCGCGATAGGTCGCACCACCGCGCCTCCAGGCCTCCTGCATGGCCGCAACCGCATCAGCGCTCATACCGGTCGGCGGCCTGCCGGTGAACGGTTGCAGGTGGCTCTTGCCGATGGCTGCTGTGTGGTAGTCGGCGGCCGCCAGCAGGTCGACGAAGGTGTTGGCGTTATCCGGCAGGACGCAGCCATTGTAGCGCAGCCCGTGCAGGCTGGGATAACGCCCGGTCAGCAGCGACGCGCGGTTCGGCATGCAGACCGGCGATGCGACCTGGAAATTGTCGAACCGCACACCCTGCGCCGCAATCGAGTCGATATGCGGCGTCTTCAGGACGGGATGGCCGTAGCAGCCGAGCCAATCGGCGCGCTGCTGGTCGGTAATCAGGAACAGGATATTGGGGCGTTGGGTCATTATGTCTTCAATATTCAAGTCGGGTTTGGAGGGCGGCCGGATCCGCGGTCGGCCATGTGCCGGCACCCTATGCGGGCTGCATGCGGCGGGCGGCCAGGTGGTGCCAGCCCAATAGAGCCAGGGCGAAGGCGACGGCCGCGAACTGGACAATCTCAGGGCGCATCAAGATGGCGGCGGCCGTTGCGAGGCGGATGACGATCCAGGCCCACGACAGGGGCCGCGCGTCATGAGCCGCCAACGCGCTTGCAACGAGATAGAGCGCCAGCAGGAGGCGGGCGAGCAACCACAGAAGTGTCCCGATCTGCACGCCGTTTTCGTAGCCGGGCAACGGCCCTCCGGCCGGACTGGACGGATCGATCAGCGCCTGATCGACCAACAGCAGCTCCGGGTAAAATGCGAAGACGAAGGGAATGGCGAACATCACAATGCCCGAGCGCACGGCGCTGAAGCCCGTCGCCATCGGTTCGGCCTTGGTAATGGTCGACGCGGCGAACGCGGCCAGGGCAACCGGCGGCGTGATGGCCGAAGCTATGGCGAAGTAGAAGATGAACATGTGGGCGGTAAAAGTCGCGATCCCCAGACCGACGAGCAGCGGCCCCATCAGCAGCGCCACGTTGATGTATGCGGGAACCGCCGGCATGCCCATGCCCAGGAGAATTGCCAGCAGCATGGTGATCGCCAGGGCGATGAACTGGAACATCGCCGATCCGCCACCGCCAAGATCGAGCGAGAGCAGGAAGCGCAGGACATCGATCGCCACGAATTTCGAAAGCCCCGTGAAGTTCAGGCAGACATCGATCACGGTGACCGCCAGAAGCATCAGATAGAGCGTCGCGATCGTAATTCCGGATTCGGCCAGCGCATCCAGCACCTTGCGCGGCTTTGCGCGAAACTCCTTGTCGAGGAACAGAAGCACCATGACCAGGGCCGCGGCCCACCAGCCGGTCGCGCCGGCATCGCCGGCGGCGTTCTGATAGATCTGCAAAATCCACGGCAGCGAGGTGACCGTGCAGCGATCGCCCTGCAGCGTCGCATCGGCCCCAAGCACCCAGCCCAGGAAGCCGCAGCCGACCATGTCCTTCGGAGTGAGCAACAGGACCAGAATCAGAAGTATCGGCAAGGCGATCTGACACAGGTGCAGAATGTCCCCGCCATTTACCCGCATCTCGTCCGTCAACGTGCCAAAGGCTTCGATACCCTGCTTGCGCGACTGGAAGGATGCGGTGAGAAACAGGCACACGAAATAGGCGATGGCGGGAAGCGCCGCCGCGATAATGACGTCCCGGTACGGCACGCCGGTCATTGCGGCCAGGATAAACGCCGCCACGCCCATCACCGGGGGCATGATCGATCCGCCGGACGAGGCTGCAGCCTCCATCCCGCCGGCAAACACCTTGGAAAAGCCGCGCTTGATCATCATCGGAATGGTCAAGACGCCGGTCGACAGCACATTCACGACCGGGCCGCCCGAGATGGTTCCGAACATCGCCGAGCTGACGATCGCCGCATGCGCCGGGCCGCCGCGAAGATGGCGTGTCCAGCGGAAAGCAAGCTTGATCAGGGTCTGGCCGCCGGCGGATTTGCCGAAGAGCGCACCCAGAATGATGTAGGGAAAGACCACATTCATGATGACGTTCATGAAGCGCCCCAGAATGCCCGAAGCGTTGTTCACCAGCGCATCATGCACATTGGGCACGCCGTCGAGGAACGTCCGTGGCTCCCCGCCCAGCTTGGTCATCAGGTACTTGTTGATGTCTTCGGGCCCGTGGAAGTACCAGACCAGCACGGTTCCGATGGTGTAGAGCGCGATGACGATGGAGACGAGCACCAGCGGCAGGCCTCAGACTTTGACGTTGTATCCCAGAAACACCAGGATCGACGCGCCCATAATCAGCACAAGCCACACACCGGTCGTGGCGACGCATTTGGGATCCTCCACCGTGTCGGGCGCAGGCAGGCCCATGGTTTCGGCAAACTCGATCTCGGCCTGCAGGGTTTCCGCCATGATTCGCGCCCGCTCACCGGTGAACGAGTCGATCAGGCACACGCTGTCGATTTCGATCAGATAGGTCAGCGAAATCGCCGCGGCCGACACCACCAGGGCGATGTCCATGAAGGCGCCGAACCAGGCGCGTGACGTGCCCCGCCATTCGCGCCACATCGAGTGCTTGAGCGCGACGATCACCATCATGACGAAGAAGACGATGGGATAGAACCACTCGGTGGAAAAGGCGCGGACTTTCAGATCTTCGACACCGGAAATGCTGCGCAGCAGGCCATCCCACCCCGGGATCAGCGGCGTGCTGTTGACCACGCCCATGAACACGAAGATCAGGGCGAGAACATAGACGGCCCGATTCTGGAATATGGGCGTAGCTGTCTCGCGGTCCGGTGTCTCAGACATGGCTTACCTGCAATTGGAGCGGTGTGCAGGGCGCCGCGGCAGGCGCGGCGCCCGAAAAGTCAGCTCACGGCTGCCTAGTTCGCCACTGCGCAGTCATCGAGCTGATAACCGGCATCGCGCCAGGCCCTTGCAGCACCGGGATGATACTTGATGGGGTTTGCGCCGCACATTCCCTGCATCGGGTTGTCGAAGCCCACGGTGTTTCCGTAGGGCGCCTTGGCCTTCAGCTCATCGAGCGTTGCCACATAAGCCGAGACGAGGTCGTAAACCAGCTGTTCGTCCATATCCTTGTGCACGACGTTTCCGCCGATGGTCGCGAAAGCGCGGAAGGTGTCGTCCTCGGAAACGAACGTCCAGTCATCGCCCATCTTCGCGGACAGATCCGCGAGTTTCATCGTGAACGGCGCACTTCCCGGGGCCTTCATGTATTTCTGCATGGCGTCGCTTTCATACGCCGCCCTGGGCATGGACCAGCCCGTCATTTTCCCCGCGGCCGTCACGGAGGTCAGGCGGCTTCCGGGGAAAAGTTCCGGCAGGACGATGGCGTCGGGCTCGCCACTGGTGACCAGCGTTGCCCCCTGCCCCCAGTTGACTTGCAGACCCTCGTAATCTTCGCCGTCCTTCAGCCCGGCGACGATCTGAATCATGCTACGGGCGTTGGTCAGCGCGCCACCGCGCGGCGGTCCGTTGTAGATCTTGCGACCCTTCAGGTCGTCCCAACCGTCAACGCCCTTGGCGTCATAGGCGTAGAGAAAGAAAATCCCGAGGGTGAAAGGATTGATCGCACGCAGGTTGGCGGCCAGCTCGGCCCCCTTTTCCTTTCCCAGCGAACCGTAGGGCCCCACGCCCCGGCTCATCAGGAACGGAAGAATATACGGCGTTCCGGCAATGTCGGTCTTGCCTTCGGCGACGTTCTGAATGGAATTGGTCAGCGTCTGACCGTCTGTCAGCTGGATATTCGCGATACCCTTGGTGCCGGCGATTTCGGTCAGGTGGGCGGGTGACAGATGCGTCGCACCGCCTGGGCTCGCGGTCTCGGCCGTCAGGTTGGCCTGCGCATAAGCGCCGGTGGTCATCATCGTTGCGACGGCCGCGGCCGCCATCAGTTTCATTGGTTTCATCAGTACCTCCCTTATTAAGAAACCGAGTGTGTTATCGTGGTTCGCATGATCGTCGCGTGTCGCACCGTTATCTTGTTGGTTATTGCGCGTGCGCCGCGGCTGCGTCGTTCTCCTTGGTCGAATTCGGCTGTTGATTGCGGGGACCGTCCGGATCAACCAGCTGCTCCGCCGCCGCATTGAGCAAATCCAGCAATCGTTTGAGCTCCTCGAAGTCCCGCGGATCAAGCTGGTCGGTCACCCGCTTGAGGGTTTGCCGGGCCTGCGGCCATATGCGTTCGAAACACTCGATTCCGCTCGGTGTCAGCGAAATCAGTTTGCGCCGCTTGTTTTCCGGATCCTCGCGCCGGGTAATCAGCCCTTTTCGCTCAAGCGCGGCTGCCGCCCTGCTCCCATGGGCCGGGTCGATGGATGTGCGCCGGGTGATGTAGGCGAGATGACAGCTTCCGAAGCGCGCGACGGAAAACAGCAATTGCCATTCCAGAATCGGCAGATCTTCATCCTGCAGCACGTCGCGCGTCACCACGCGCCGCATCTTGCTGGTGAATGCTCGGGCGCGAAGGATGATGAAATTGTCGATCTGTTCCGGCGGTATGAATGCCGCGTGCAAGATCTGCCTCCCATCGGATCACTTGACTGACAAAGCACTATATTGGCATATGCAATATATGGCAACTGCAATATATGGCAACTGCAATATATGGCAGATGCAACAAAGGCGTGGTCAAGCCGACCGGCGCCCAACCGAGCGAAGCCGATGGAACGCCCGAACATCCTGCTCTTCATGTCCGACAATCAGCCCGCGGATCTGCTGGGTTGCTACGGCAATGACGAAGTCCGGACGCAGCATCTCGACCGGCTGGCAGGCCGGGGCGTTCGGTTCCAGAATGCGTTTTGCATCAACGCCATGTGCTCGCCGTGCCGTGCGTCGGTGCTGACCGGTTTGATGCCGAGCCAACACGGCATCCATAATTGGCTTGACGACCGGCTGATGGACCGCTGGCCCAGAAACTGGTCGGCGATCGGAGAATTCGCCAACATCCCCACCATCATCAAACAGGCGGGCTACGCGACCGCGCTGATCGGCAAATTCCATCTTGGAGTGCCCTTCGTGCCGCAACTCGCTTTCGACCATTGGGTGACCTTTCCCCACGGTCACACCACGAGTTTTTACGGCAATGAAGTGATCGATCAGGAGGAGCGTTACCGCTTCGCGGGCCACACCGTCGATTTCTTCACCGACAGGACCATCGAATTCCTCGAACATCAGGCGGGACGGGACGAGCCGTTCTTCGCCTTCGTTCCCTATAACGGCCCTTACGGACACTGGCCGGCCATCCGGGGTCGCGCCGATGTCGCCTTTGCCGACCTTTATGACGACGCCGACATGCACTCGATTCCGAGAGAGGGTCTTGCGAGCGAAACGCTGGAACGGTTCGGCCTGCGGGTCGCCGAAGGCGGCCTGCGCGAGCAGTTCAAGGGCCCGCTGCTATTGCCGAACAACGTCGAGTCGCTTCGCAACTATTTTGCCCAGGTCAGCCTGATCGACGACGGCGTCGGACGGATCCTGGCGGCGCTGGAGAAGCTCCGGCTCGATCGGGACACCGTCGTCATCTACACGGCGGACCACGGATTCTCGCTCGGCCATAACGGTATCTGGGGTCACGGCGCGGCGGCCTTCCCGGCAAGCGCCCATCGCCCGTCCTATCATATTCCGCTGATCATGGCCGGCAGCTCTATCGCCGAAGGCACGCCCTGCGAAGACCTGGTCAGCCAGATCGACTTGTTCCCGACCCTGGCTTCAATGGCCGGCGCCACCGACGCTCGACCCAGCCTCCCGAGCAGCGCCCGCGACCTTGGCCCCGCATTGAGTGGGGAACCGATGCCGGGATCCGATGCGATCTTCTATGAACAGGAGGAGACCCGCGCGATCCGCACCCCTGAGTGGCTCTATGCGATGCGCTTTCAAGGTTCCGGGTCCTATCCGATGCGAGACGAAATCTATCGTTTGACCGACGATCCGCTGGAGAAAACAAACCTGATCGACGTTCCGGAGGTTTCAGACAAAGCGACGGAGCTCCGCAGGCGGATCACGTCCTTTTTCGAAACCTATTCCGAGCCGGGATACGATCTCTGGCGGGGCGGCACTGCAAAGTCCAACGTGACCTACGAAAAGCTGTGGCAGGATGCGTGGGGAGACGACTGGAGGCCGGAGTTCGCCGACTGATTCAATGGCTTCGGATCGGTGTCGATCCGCTGGAGCACAGCTAATCCCATTTCCTGCACCGCGCATAACTGCAAGGCGTTCACAAAGCAGGTCAGACCGCGGCTACAATAGGCGAAGGTCAAATCAACACACAACCAAACCCGGTAAACGCCGATCGGAATCGATCCGAGCCGGAACAATATTTCCGACTCAACCCCTGATTATCCAAGACAAACTGATACAAGGTAGCCGTCCCAACATTGCGGTTTTCAGATTTGGATGAGATCATCCAAACCATGCTGCTCTATAAATACTATCCGTGTGATCAAAACACTTTCAAATCGCTCTCCGGGCCTGGGCTGTGGTGCCACAAAGCGTCGGGGATGAACGATCCTTTCGAGTGCCTAAGTGGTCTTGATTTTCTGTATTCAAAACACGAACTAGCTGGATTTCGCCGTTCGATGAAAGCCAAAGCGGAAACGGTGAGCAACGATGATCTGAGAACAATTTTGGGCTTCAATGATGAGGAGGTCTCGGATTATTTGAACAAGTTTCGAAGAGCGTTGATTGAGCAGTACGGATTTTGCGCTTTATCGGAAAAACCGGATGATGTGCTGATGTGGTCGCATTATGCTGCCAACCATTCAGGTTGCGCAATCGGTATCGAGTTTCCCGATGACCAACCAAATCTTCAGAAAGTCATTTACGGACAGGCACCGCTTAAACCGGACCTCACACGAATGGCCGACAGCATCTGTGGAGAGCATGATCCAGTGATGATTTCGCAGATGCTCACCAACCTCAGCGTCAAAGGACCAATGTGGTCTTATGAAAAGGAATGGCGAATTTGGCGAGACACACCGGGGTATTGGCCATATGACTGGAGCCAGGTTCGGGAGGTCCTATTTGGCGTTAGTTGCTCACCTGAAATAATGTACGCCGTTGCAAATATGATGGAAGGACAAGGAGAGGGTTTCGATTTTCGAAAGGTGGAAATGAAGTATCGTCCACTCCGTCTAGAATAAGAGCGTAGTAAATTGGAATACCGGAATTGGCTAAGAAACTAAAGCATCCGGGGAAAACCGGTCCACCGAACCGCTATGTTTTGCCCACCGAACGCTATCTCGCCTACCCAGCCCGCGTATTGATACCTTATTAGGAAGGCTTGGCTAAGCCAAGGCGGAATACGTGAACTATCTGTCGATCCTGCCACCCAAGGTCGAGGACAGGAATGGCCCACAGCCCAAACTACAACACTGAACCGACCGATGACGTAGAGTTGTTCGTCCAAAACAAGGAGGGCGCAATTAATACCCGGTCGGTCCGCTGGGGCTTGGCGCCGGTTTCCGCAAAGGAGATCGGCAAGAGCAAACCGTTGATGAACGCCCGCAGCGAGACAGTCGCCGAAAAGCCGGCAGCCGCCATGCCGCCATGGATGCCGATGATGTTGATGACCCGCTTGAAGTGATAGATTAGGACATGCAGCGCGATCTCGGTGGCGACGTGCTTGAGCATCTTCATTCTCGCGACATCGGCAATTTGTAACAGGCGTAAAGTATCGGATGATTTCCACCCTACGGCAGAGCATGACACGCGTGGGTAGAACAGCAGCCACATCGTTGTAGAAATGGTGTTCCAATACCCGGTGTCAAAATCAGAAACGGGCGCCGCACTACAGCCGCGCGAAAACCGGTAGCGAGCCACGGCGACAACAAGCCACAAAAATCGTTGTTTTCAAAAATGGTGGGCCCGGAGGGACTCGAACCCCCAACCAAGCGGTTATGAGCCGCCGGCTCTAACCAATTGAGCTACAGGCCCCACCCGGCGCGCCGCGGCGGCCGATCGACGATGTAGCCAATTTGGCTACACGCGAACCGGATCCGCTTAAACCAATTCGTTGCCGCCGACAAGACATTGCCGTAAACCCTGGGTAAGGACCGCCCAATCGTTCACAGCCATCGGGGTCATACATGATCATTCGTCGTTCCCTTGCCGTCCTGTTCGCTCTCGTCCTGTTGCCCGCCGGGGCGATGGCGCAGACCTCCGAGGCGCCGAAGCCGGGCATCGTTTCGGTGACCGGAGAAGGTGTTTCCCATCTGGCGCCCGACATGGCGGTGGTGACCCTGACGGTGGTGCGTCAGGACAAGACGGCCCGCGCGGCGCTCGACGCCAACAAGCGCGCCATGACGGAGGTGCTCGCCGCCATCCGCGACTCCGGCGTCGAAACCCGCGACATCCAGACCTCGAATTTCTCCATCGACCCGCAATATGTCTATCCGCGCAGCA
The DNA here is from genome assembly GCA_963921345.3 of Rhizobiaceae bacterium. Classification (GTDB taxonomy): domain Bacteria; phylum Pseudomonadota; class Alphaproteobacteria; order Rhizobiales; family Rhizobiaceae; genus Hoeflea_A. The sequence goes on from CAWUFE020000002.1 coordinate 605,515, forward strand.
ACGACAACAAGGCGGCGGAGCCGCAGATCGTCGGTTACCGCGTCTCCAACACGCTGACCGCCCGCATTCGAGACCTGACCAAACTCGGCAGTATTCTCGACGAGGCCGTCAGCCTCGGCGTCAATCAGGGCGGCCAGATCCAGTTCACCAATGACGACCCGTCCGAAGCGCTGACCGCCGCGCGCAAGGCCGCCATGCTCGACGCCATCGACAAGGCGAAGACCCTGACCGCGGCCGCCGGCGTCGAACTCGGCCGCATCTCGCTGATCGACGAACAGCACCGGACCCCGGCGCCGGTGCCGCTGATGCGCGCCGAAATGGCCGCCCGGTCGGCGGCCGACGCGGCGGTGCCGGTGGCGTCCGGTGAAAATCAGTACAAGGTGCAGGTGAATGTCAGCTTCGAGCTGAAGCAATAGCTCGGGCGGCTGAAATGAAAGACCCCCGGCATCGATCGGGCAGGGACCGATGCCAGGGGGTTTCTCGCTGATTGGGCGGGGAGGTATCAATCAGCGAAAAGCTGTCAGCGCAGGGCAATCACCGGGCAGTGGCGGCGGTTGGCGAAGACGACCTTCACCCGGTAGCCGTGGCGCCAGCCCTTGACGACGACGCGCTTGTGGTTGCGGCGAACGATGCGGCCATTGTGAACGCCCATTCTCCAGGCTTTCTTGACCGCGCGCCGCGGCTTGCAGATGCCCTTGTGGGGCTTCGGGCCGTATCCGGGACCCCAGCCGGGTCCCCAACCGGGGCCCCAGCCCCAACCCGGACCCGGGCCGCCGAATTCGACCGAAAATCCGACGCTGCCGCCAGCAGCCGCCTGTTCCGTGGTGGCAGCCATCGAGCTGACACCGATGATCGCCGCCAGGGCGGCCGTTTTTGCAATCTTGCCAAACATGAGTTCTCTCCGTCTCTCGGGTGTCGCGAAGCTTCTTTCGAAGCCATGGTGAGAGACTAGGAGAGCGCAACTGAACGCTGTCGGAACCCGCCGTTCATCCGCCATTCATGTTGAGATGGTGCCGCCGAAACGGCGGGATCAGGGCAGATCCCGGGCCCAGAACCGCATGGGTTTCAGCGTCTCCTGAAGGTCGCCGATATCGCGCCAGGGAAACTCGCTGGCAATGCCGGCCATCGGCCGGTAGCCGCGGTTGCGCCAGAACCGGTCGAGCGGCACGTAGTCTGCCGGTTTGGAGGGATGGTCGTCGGGACGGACAACGCCGCAAAAGGCGACGCGGTCATAGCCCTGCGCCCTGGCCACGGCCTCCCGTTCCTCGAAGAAGCGCACGCCGATTCCGCGGCCGCGATAGGGCCGCAGAAGGACCGACTCGCCGAAATAGAAATAGCGCTTCGGATCGAGGCCGGCGCGGCGGAACGGTGCGGCGAATTCGTCGAAATGGTCGCTGAGCGGAGCGCCGGTCGCCGCCCCCACGAGCTTGCCGTCGTCGAACGCGCCGACGATGACGGCACCGTCCGAGGCCGCGAATTTCGCCAGATACCTGCGTTCATAGTCGAGATCGCCCTCATAGAGGTAGGGCCACTCCCGAAAGACCGTGATGCGCAGCTGCGCCAGATCGTCGAGCGCACCGGAAAGTTCGTCGCCGGTCAGCCGCTTGAGGATGACGTCGGTCATGCGCCCTCCCCCTCCACCTGGCGGATCCATTCGGCCAGATTGTAGTAGGTGCTGACCCGGCTGATGCGGCCGTCATCGACCTCGAAGAAGATCCCGGCCGGAATGCTGTAGCTCTGTCCGTGCGCCGCCGGCAGGCCTTCGGCCGTTGTCCTGTAGGTGCCGCGGGCCGTGAATTCGGCAGCGGCGCGGCCGCCATCCGGCGTCGTCATGATCGCCAGGTCGTCGACCCGTTCGTCGCAGTGCCGTCGGGTCCTGGCCAGAAACCAGCTGAATTTTTCTCGGCCGATCTCGCGGCCGCCCTGGTTGATATCGTGCACGACGTCGTCGTCGAGCAGCCCCAACATGCCGTCGAGATCGTGGGCGTTGAAGGCGGCAAAATAACGCTCGATCAGGTCGGTGGTTTCGCGCTGCGGCATCGACGGTCTCCCTTCAGCCCCTTTTTGGCCCAGCAGTCGCCCGCTCCGCAAGGGGCCTGACGTCCCGTCGGGACAAAACGAGGTGTGGGCGTCAGCCGCCGAAGACGGTCGCCGGATCGCCGGCTTTCCATTGCGAATACTTGTCCATGACGGCCAGAAAGCGGTCCGACCGTTCGAAATCCGTCAGCCAGCGCTTCAGGCTGGCCCAGTCTTCGCCGTCGAACCAGTTCCGGTCGACATTGGCGAATTGCCTGACGAAAGGCAGGATCGCCATGTCCGCAAGGCTGACCTTGGGGCCGAAAAGCCAGCCGCTCACGGACAGTCGCTCGTCGAGCCTGCGCAGCACCTCCGAGGCGAGCGCGCGTTCGTGCAGCGGATCGCAATCCTCGTAACGCACGGAGTATTTGTAGCGGTCGAGGTGGGTCTTGAACGCTCCGTCGATCTCCTCCGCCAGGGCCACCATCGCCTGCATCGATCCCTCCTGCAGCCCGAGCCAGCCCTCCGGATCGTTGTGCCGGAGCGCCCACAGCATGATGTCGAGGCTTTCGTCGATCGCCGCGCCGCCGGCCTGCACCAGTGTCGGCACGGTGGCCGAGACCGAAGCGGCAAGAAAGGCCGGCGGCTTGTCGCGCAGCACCACTTCGCGCAGCTCGACGGCGACGCCACTGCTGCGGATCGCCAGCCGCGCCCGGATGGCGTAGGGGCAACGGCGGAACGAATAGAGGATCGGCAAAGTCACGGCGACAGGTGCAGAACGACCGAACGGTCGCGTGGCCGGCTGCGGTGTTCGAACAGGTAGATGCCCTGCCAGGTCCCGAGCATCATCGCTCCGTTGGAGACGGGAATCGACAGGCTGACCTGAGTGAGAGCCGCCTTGATATGCGCCGGCATGTCGTCCGGCCCCTCCGACGTGTGACGCAGCCAGCCCATGTGCTCGGGCACCGTGCGGGCGAAGAACTCGGCCAGATCGAGCTGCACGTCGGGATCGGCGTTTTCCTGGATCAGCAGCGAACAGGAGGTGTGGCGCACGAACACCGTCAGCAGGCCGGTGTCGACGCCGCTGCCCGACACGAAGTCGGCGACTTCGCGGGTGAACTCGGTAAGCCCCTGCCCCCTGGTCCCGATGGTGAGCGTGGTCTGCATCGGGTCGGGCTATCTTAACTGTCGAGGAAGCTTCTCAGCTTGCGCGAACGGCTCGGATGCTTGAGCTTGCGCAGCGCCTTGGCCTCGATCTGGCGGATGCGTTCGCGAGTCACCGAGAACTGCTGACCGACCTCTTCCAGCGTGTGGTCGGTGTTCATGCCGATGCCGAAGCGCATGCGCAGCACCCGCTCCTCGCGCGGCGTCAGCGATGCCAGCACCCGCGTCGTGGTCTCGCGCAGGTTGGCCTGGATGGCCGCGTCGATCGGCAGGATGGCGTTCTTGTCCTCGATGAAATCGCCGAGATGCGAATCCTCCTCGTCGCCGACCGGCGTTTCCAGGCTGATCGGCTCCTTGGCGATCTTCAGCACCTTGCGCACCTTTTCGAGCGGCATGGCGAGCTTTTCCGACAGCTCTTCCGGCGTCGGCTCACGGCCGATCTCGTGCAGCATCTGGCGCGAGGTACGCACGATCTTGTTGATCGTCTCGATCATATGCACGGGAATGCGGATCGTGCGCGCCTGGTCGGCGATCGACCTGGTGATCGCCTGGCGGATCCACCAGGTGGCGTAGGTCGAGAACTTGTAGCCGCGGCGGTACTCGAACTTGTCGACCGCCTTCATCAGGCCGATATTGCCCTCCTGGATGAGATCCAGGAACTGCAGACCGCGATTGGTGTATTTCTTGGCGATCGAGATCACCAGCCGCAGGTTGGCCTCGACCATTTCCTTCTTGGCGATGCGCGCCTCGCGCTCGCCCTTCTTCATCATGTGCACGATGCGGCGGAATTCCGAGATCGAGATGCCGGTCTCGGTGGCGAGGTTCTGGATTTCGCCGCGGATACCCTTGATCGTGTCCTTCTCGGAGCGCGAAAACTCCTTCCAGCCCTTGGCCGTCAGGTTGGAGATCGACTTCATCCAGTTGGGATCGAGCTCGGCGCCCTGATACTGCTGCAGGAAATCTTCGCGCTTGACGCCGTGCGATTCGGCGAGCCGCAGCAGCCGGCCCTCGTTCTGCACCAGGCGCTTGTTGATGTCGTAGAGCTGCTCGACCAGCGCATCGATGCGGTTCTGGTTGAGCGCCAGCGATTTCACCGCGGCGATGAGCTCTTCCTTGAGCTGCTTGTAGCGGCGCTCCTGGGCCGGCGACAGCGTGCCGGTGGCGGCGAGCCGCGCCTCGACCTGCTGGTCCTGCAGCTTGCGCAGTTTCTTGTAGGTGTCGGCAATGACGTCGAAGGTCTCCATCACCTGCGGCCGCAGCTCGGCTTCCATGGCCGCCAGCGACAGGTTGGATTCGTCGTCCTCGTCGTCGTCTTCTTCGGTGGTCGTGCCCTCGCCGCCGACATCGGTGATGTCGTCGGAGGACTTGGCCTTGCGGGCCTTTTCCTTCTCTTCGGCGGCCTTGCGGTCTGCCTCGATCTTTTCCGGCGACTGGAATTGCGGCGCCGCCTTGGCTTCCGGACCCGAATAGGTGGTCTCGAGATCGATGATCTCGCGCAGCAGCGTCTCGCCTTCGATCAGCTCGTCGCGCCAGATGATGATGGCCTGGAAGGTCAGCGGGCTTTCGCACAGGCCCGCGATCATCGTTTCGCGGCCGGCCTCGATGCGCTTGGCGATGGCGATTTCGCCTTCGCGCGACAACAGTTCCACCGAACCCATTTCGCGCAGATACATGCGCACGGGATCGTCGGTCCGGTCGGTCGGCTCTTTCTTGCGGGCCGTCGCCAGGGCGGTCGTGCCGGCGGTGGCTACTTCGCTGCCGGTGGCCTCCGCTTCGGGAGCGGCTGCCTCCTCGGCCTCCTCCTCCTCTTCCACCACATTGATGCCCATATCGCTGAGCATCGACATGGTGTCTTCGATCTGTTCCGAGGTGACCTCTTCGGACGGCAGCACCGCATTGAGCGCATCCATGGTCACATAGCCGCGCTTCTTGGCGGCCTTGATCATCTTTTTGACAGCATTGTCCGAAAGATCGAGGAGCGGTCCGTCGCCGGTTGTCTCGCGTTCGGCCTCAGCTTCCTCGTTTTCCTTCACCTTGGTTGCCATATATCCCGTTACCTTCTGTGCCGTATCACTCATTCCGTCCCGCTGCCTGCCGGCGGCGAGGGTCCGATCATCCCGTCAATATGATCCGATTAATGGAGTGATGCTTAATTCCCGATTAACCATGCAGCGCGACTGCGCAGACTCCCCGAGCGGTGCCTGTCGCATCTGAATCGCCGGACTGGCGTCAGTGGACAACTTTGCAAATTGCTTGACCAATGAAACTTCTCGCCAATCTGGTGATTCCGTCTATTTTCCCATCCGTCAAGCGCAACCCGGCAAAAAACGCGTTTTTCAGTGCAATTTCACGAAAAAACACGAATTCCGTCGGCGTGGTGCCCCGTTAAGCCCAACGCGCTTGATGAAGATATGCGGCAGGTCCATCTGATTTCCGGAGCAGGCCCGGAGCGCCTGTCCCAATTTCTGCCTCGCCACCTATTTAGGGGGCAAAGGTCCCATTGCAAGTCTGGATTGCCTATTTTCCGGCAGCGCCGCGCACCCGCCCCGACAGCACGCCGAAACCCTCGATCAGCGCCTCCTGATTCTCCAGCCGGTTGACTTCCAGCTGGACGCTCTGCAGCGCCAGGATGATGCGTGGCACCGCCTCGTCGTCGCCGGTCTCCGTCGCCTCGGCAAGGTCCCGCTCCAGTTCCTGCCGCTGCAGAGTCAGGGCGCGCGTGCGCTTGTAGAGCGACAGCACCTGGCCGAAGGCCTCGCGGGCATCTTCCAGCGCCGCTTCGGAGGTCGCGGTCCATTCCCGGGTGTTGCGGATCTGTTGCTCGATCTGCGCCACTAGCGTACCCAGACCGTGCCCGTCGAGCGCATCGCGCACCGCCGCGCGCTCCATCGGCCGGTTGTCGGCGACCAGGTCGAGCATGCGCGCGAGCAGAACGACCAGCTGTGGATGGTCGAACTCGATGGCCGAGGCCTCGTCGAATTCGCTGATCAGCAGTTCCGGATGGTTGACGAGCGTCAGTGCCAGCACGCTCTCGCGCAGCACCGGCAGCTGCGCCGACCCCAGCACCAGGGCCGAGCGCGCCAGCTGGTTGCTTATGGCGTGCCGCCGTCCGGCGCGAGCGTCGCCCGGCCGGCGCCGCTGGCGCTCACCGCCACGCCTGCCCGGGTGTGCGGCCCCCGTTCCCTCGAAATAGGCATTGAGCCGCTCGCGCATTTCCTGGGCGTAGTGGCGGCGCACGCTTTCGTCGGCAATGCTGCCGGTCAGGCGGCCGAAGGCGGCCTCGAGAGCAGCGCGCTTTTCCGGCGTGTCATAGACGCTGCCGGAGGTTTCGCGCGTCCACAGGAGATCGGCAAGCGGCTGTGCCCTGGCGATCACCGCGTCGAAGGCCTCGCGTCCGCCGTCGCGAACCAGGTCGTCCGGGTCCTTGCCCTGCGGCAACATCGCGAAGCGCACAGACCGGCCGGGTTTCAGGCCGCCGAGCGCCATGTCGGCGGCCCGGGCTGCTGCCCGTTGGCCTGCCTCGTCGCCGTCGAAACACAGCACCGGTTCCGGCGCCATCCGCCACAGCAGGTCGAACTGGTTTTCCGTCAGTGCCGTGCCGCATGTGGCGACGGAATTTTCGAACCCGGCCTGGAACAGACCGATGACGTCCATGTAGCCCTCGACGGCGATCACCGTCTTGGCGCCGTCGCCGCGCCCGGTGGCGCGACGGGCACGGGCCTGGTTGAACAGCTCGCGGCTCTTGTGGAACAGCTCAGTCTCGTTGGAATTGATGTATTTCGCCGGAACGTCGGCCGACAGTGCCCGGCCGCCGAAGGCGATGACCCGCTCGCGAGAACTCAGGATCGGGAACATGATACGGTCGCGAAACCGGTCGTAGGACACGGCGATGTCCGGCCCGTGTACCACCAGGCCACAGGCCTCGATCTGCTGTTTCTCGACGCCCTTGCCGGCGAGGTATTCCTTCAGCCGATTACGGATGTCGGGGGCGTAGCCGAGACGAAAGGTCTCGATGGTGCGGCCCGACAGGCCGCGGTCGCGCAGATAGGCACGTGCCCGGGCGCCGTCCGGCGACTGCAGCTGCTCCTGGAAAAAACCGGTCGCCAGTTCCATCACGTCGGAAAGCGTCGCCCGCTCCTTTTCGCGCTGCGCTGCCTTCGGGTCGGGCGCCGGCAGCGCCACACCGGCGAGATCGGCGACCTGCTGGACGGCTTCCGGAAAGGACAGCCCGTCGAGTTCCGTCAGGAAGCGGAAATGGTCGCCCGAAACGCCGCAGCCGAAACAGTGGTAGCGGCCCTTGCGGTCCTCGCAATGGAAGCTCGGCGTCTTTTCGCCGTGGAACGGACAACAGGCCCACCAGTCACCGCGCGTCTGATTGGTCTTGCGCTTGTCCCACGCCACGCGCTTGCCGATGATCTCCGAAATCGGGATCCGGTCCTTCAGGGCTTCCAGAAATGAGGTTTCGAATCGCATGGGGTCTCGCCGCGCCCACCATCGGGCCGACCCGAGCTATAAACCCGACGACCGGCCGGCGCCAGCAGCGGCGCCATCCTTGCCCCGATATACACAGCCGCGACGGTGACGACAGGCTAGATCCAGCCGCGCCGGATGGCGTTGGCGACGGCCTGGGTCCGGTTGACCGCTTCCAGCTTGCGGGTGGCGCTGATCAGGTAGTGATTGACCGTGTGCTCCGACAGGCTGAGGATGGTCGCGATCTCGGCGCTGGTCTTGCCGCCGGCGGTCCACTTCAGACACTCCAGCTCGCGTTCCGACAGCGGCGGCGTCTCCTCGTCGACCCGGTAGGTGATGTCGCTCAGCCGGTTGAAGACATGCAGGCTGATCATGCTCAGCTCGAGGATCTCTCCGTGCCCGAGCGGCCGGCGGTCTCCGCCGAAGCCCACGACCCCGCGCAGGCCGCGCGAATCGGTCACCGGAAAGTGCACGCCGCGGACAAAGCCGCGCGCCCGGAAACTCTCGCAGATACCGTCGGGCGCCAGCTCCGAATCGTCATCCCCCCGGTTATGCCAGACGACCGGCGTGCTGCTGCGTTGCAGGGCGGAGAGAATCGGACTGAGATTGATCATGTCGGCCTGGTCGTAGAGCTTGATCAGCTCGGGCGGCCAGTTGCACACCAGGCTGTGGCTGGCGAAGCTGCCGGACATGTCGCCGGGCAGGACGAGAACCGTGAAATAGCGGAGCTCGAACGCTTCCGTCGTCTTTCGCAGAAACTTGAAGATGTCGAATGAAGTTTCCAGATCGCCGATGTCGCCATAGACATCGAAGTTAAAAAGATCCGCGGGCATTATCGTATGCTTACTCTCAAACTCGGTTGGGACAAGGACGTGGTGTGCTCCTGCTGCCGGGCCAGCTCGCTGTAACGGGCCTGCCTGATCGGTTGTCGTTGCTTTGGGCTTGCCTACCCGCCTTTGTCCCGAAATACGGTACTGCGGGAATCCATATAGTGGAAATTCCGCAGCGAATAGCAGGAAGTGCCGAAGCGCGGATTTTTGAGCAGAAAAAGCCGCCGAAAACAGAAATCCTCAATTATTCAGGGTGTTTAGCCGGATAACACTCAACCTCTCGGCGGTCACGGTCGGCTGAATTCGCGATTCGACGAAGCTGTGCGTTCACGTGATTCGCACTGCGTACGGTCGCAAAAAACCCGGCCGGGGCACGACCGGGTTCCATTCGCCGTGTACGGCAAAAACTAGTCGTGGTGCAGCATTTCCTTGACGACGCCGGAGGCCTTGGAAAAATCCATCTGGCCGGCATATTCGGACTTCAGCGCATTCATGCACTTGCCCATGTCGCGAAGTCCTTGCGCGCCGGTCTGCTCGACCACCCGCTTGCAGGCCGCCTTGACGTCCTCGTCCGACAGCTGCTCCGGCAGGAACGAGCGAATGATCTCGATCTCCTCGCGCTCCTGCTGCGCCAGCTCCAGCCGCGACGCCTCTTCGTAGATGCGCGCCGATTCCTCGCGCTGCTTGATCATCTTGCCGAGGATCTGCTTGATATCGTCGTCGCAGACCGGATCCTTGCCGGCACCGCGATTGGAGATATCGCGATCGTTGACGGCGGCGTTGATCAGCCGGATCGTCGATATGCGGCGACTGTCTTTCGCCTTGACCGCGTCCTTGAGGGCAGCGGCAAACATCTCACGCATTGCGGATTCTCCTGCATTTCGCGGCGAACCATAGTCTGATCAGTCCGCCATTGCAAACAAAACGAAACACACTAACTGTTTGTAATTTAAGCACTTTCAAATTGTGATCGTTTGCATACGGCGGTTTGCCGCTGATGCGGGTCTTGTTTATTCTCCCACATCTGCATAGACACAATCAACTCGCAACCGGGCGATGATATCCGGTTGTTCAGTGCCGTCGCGCCCTAATCTGGTGTGCGACCTGCCCAACTTCAAGAGCCGACCGAGACCGACGTAAAATGACCGAGAATACCGCCTGGAAAACCATCTCGCCGACCGCCGTCCTTGTCCTGGCCGACGGCACGATCATCGAGGGACACGGCCTCGGCGCGACCGGCGCCGTCGAGGCGGAGGTCTGCTTCAACACCGCTCTGACCGGCTATCAGGAAATCCTCACGGACCCGTCCTATGACGGGCAGATCGTGACCTTCACCTTCCCTCACATCGGCAACATCGGAGCCAATGAGGAGGACGTCGAGGACCTGACCCCGGCGGCGCGCAACGGCGCGGTCGGCGCCATTTTCAAGGCCGGCATCACCGACCCCTCCAACTACCGCGCCGCCGAACATCTCGACGCCTGGCTCAAGCGCCGCGGCATCGTCGCCATGAGCGGCATCGACACGCGAGCGCTCACCGCCTGGATCCGCGAAAACGGCATGCCCAACGCCGTGCTGGCGCACGATCCGTCCGGCGTCTTCGATCTCGAGGACTTGAAACGGCGCGCCGCCGCCTGGCACGGTCTCGAAGGCCTCGACCTTGCCAAGGACTCGACCACGCAACAGCTTGTGCAGTGGGATCAGACTCCGTGGGTCTGGGACGAAGGCTTCGGCGCCCATGCGGCAAACGACGCGGACATCCACATCGTCGCCATCGATTTCGGCGTCAAGCGCAACATCCTGCGGCTGTTTTCCGGTCTCGGCTGCCGGCTGACGGTGATGCCGGCGACATCCAGCGCCGAAGATATTCTGGCACACCGGCCGGATGGCATCTTCCTGTCCAACGGACCAGGCGATCCCGCCGCGACCGGCGAATACGCCGTTCCGGTCATCCGGCAACTGGTCGACTCCGGCATTCCGATTTTCGGAATCTGCCTCGGCCACCAGATCCTGGCGCTGGCGCTCGGCGCCCGCACCGTCAAGATGCACCAGGGCCATCACGGCGCCAACCACCCGGTCAAGGACCACACCACCGGCAAGGTGGAGATCGTGTCGATGAACCACGGTTTTGCCGTCGACGGCACGACCCTGCCGGCCGGAATAACGGAAACGCACGTCTCGCTGTTCGACGGGTCCAATTGCGGCCTGCAGATTGACGGCAAACCGGTGTTTTCCGTCCAGCATCACCCCGAAGCTTCACCCGGGCCGCAGGATTCCCACTACCTGTTCCGCCGCTTCATCAACCTCATTCGCGAGAAACGCGGGGAGCCCGCCCTGGCCGAGTGATCGGAGTGCTGGCGATCAGACGTCGCCCTTGAAGGTGTTGCAGTCATCCACCCGCCCCGACTGGTAGCCGCGCGAAAACCATTCCTTGCGCTGCTCCGACGTGCCGTGATTGAAGCTGTCGGGCACGACATAGCCCTGTGCCCGGCGCTGCAGCGTATCGTCGCCGATCTGATGTGCGGCATTCAGCGCCTCCTCCAGATCGCCGGCCTCCAGCAGGCCCTTGCGGTCGGTGTGGTAAGCCCAGATGCCGGCGAAACAGTCGGCCTGTAGTTCGACCCGGACCGACATGCGGTTGGCATCGACCTTGCTCATCGACTGGCGCCGCTGGTTGAATTCCGGCAGCACCCCGATCAGGTTCTGCACATGGTGACCGACTTCGTGCGCCACCACATAGGCCTGCGCGAAATCGCCGGCGGCGCCGAACCTGCGGGCGAGTTCGTCGAAAAAACTGAGATCGATATAAACCTTCTGGTCACCCGGACAGTAGAAAGGCCCGGTCGCGGTGCCGGCCAGACCGCAGGCGGAGCCGACGCGACCGCTGAACAGCACCAGCTTGGGCTCGCGATAGGTGACGCCGCTGGCGCTGAAGATGGCGCCCCAGGTGTCTTCCGTTTCCGCCAGCACAGTCGCGACGAACTGCGTCATTTCGTCCTGCCGCTGCGGCGACAGCTGCTCGCCGCCGGGGACCACGACCTGCTCGGTGCCCGACGTCAAGCCGCCTCCCTCCAGCAGGACCATGGGGTCGATCCCCAGCGACTTCAAAATGATGTAGCCGACGACCAGGAGCACGATCATCGAGACGCTGCCGCCCCGGACACCGCGGCCGCCCCCGCCCCTCGGCAGTCGGATGCCGCCGCGCCCGAACGGGTTCGAGCGCCGGCCTGACGGCGCCCCGCGCCGATCTTCGATGTTGCTGCTCTGGCGACGTCCCTTCCAGCGCATGCCTGCCCTTTCCCGAATATCTGTTCGGCTCTGACGGAAGCCAGAGAATAGTTGAGTTGGTGCCCGGAAAACAGGCCGAATTTCGATGGCAGGCAAGCTCGCAACGCAGGCCGGGGACCGCACTGTGCGCGCTGCACAAAATCCGCCTGCCATAGGGGTTTCCCTCGAAATGCCTTTGGCCTATAAGGCGGCCTTAGCCTACAACACAGCAGCCATATGCGGAGCAATATCGGTTCCGTTGCGGCTCCTGCCTGCCGGAAACAAACATGCCAAAACGCAACGATATCCAGTCGATCCTCATCATCGGTGCGGGGCCGATCGTCATTGGCCAGGCCTGCGAGTTCGACTATTCCGGCACCCAGGCGTGCAAGGCGCTGAAGGAAGAGGGTTACCGGGTCATCCTGGTCAACTCCAACCCGGCGACGATCATGACCGATCCGGAACTGGCCGACGCGACCTATGTGGAGCCGATCACCCCGGAAGTGGTGGCCAAGATCATCGCCAAGGAGCGGCCCGACGCGTTGCTGCCGACGATGGGCGGACAGACCGCGCTCAACACCGCCCTGTCACTGCGCCGCATGGGCGTGCTGGAACGCTATGGCGTCGAGATGATCGGCGCCAAGCCGGAAGCCATCGACAAGGCCGAGGACCGCGCCCTGTTCCGCGAGGCGATGGCTGCCATCGGCCTGGAAACGCCGCGCTCCATGCTGGCCAACGCAACGGACGTCAAGGAACAGGACCGCCAGGCGCACGAAGCCGCGCGGCAGGCGCTGAAAGCCAAACATGACGGCGACGCGCTCGACAGCGCCCTCGACGCCCTGGAAACCGAGTGGCAGCTGGCCGAAACCGACCGCAAGCAGCGTTACATCGCGCACGCCCTCGGCGTTGCCGCCCAGGCGCTCGATCATGTCGGCCTGCCGGCCATCATCCGCCCGTCCTTTACCCTGGGCGGCACCGGCGGCGGCATCGCCTTCAACCGCTCCGAGTTTTTCGAGATCGTCGAATCCGGCCTCGACGCGTCGCCGACCACGGAAGTGCTGATCGAGGAATCGGTGCTCGGCTGGAAGGAATACGAGATGGAGGTCGTCCGCGACCGGGCGGACAACTGCATCATCATCTGCTCGATCGAGAACGTCGATCCGATGGGCGTCCACACCGGCGATTCCATCACGGTCGCGCCGGCGCTGACCCTGACCGACAAGGAATACCAGATCATGCGCAACGCATCGATCGCGGTGTTGCGGGAGATCGGCGTCGAAACCGGCGGCTCCAACGTCCAGTTCGCGGTCAACCCGGAGGACGGCCGGCTGGTCGTCATCGAAATGAACCCGCGCGTGTCGCGCTCCTCGGCACTGGCCTCCAAGGCAACCGGTTTTCCGATCGCCAAGATCGCCGCCAAGCTGGCGGTCGGCTACACGCTCGACGAGCTTGACAACGACATCACGGGCGGTGCGACGCCGGCTTCCTTCGAGCCGTCCATCGACTATGTCGTGACCAAGATCCCGCGTTTCGCCTTCGAGAAGTTCCCCGGTGCCGAGCCGCTGCTGACGACCTCGATGAAGTCGGTCGGAGAGGTCATGGCGATCGGCCGGACCTTTGCCGAATCCCTGCAGAAAGCCCTGCGCGGCCTGGAGACCGGGCTCACCGGTCTCGACGAGATCGATATCCCCGGCTACGGCTTCGACGACGACCGGAATGCGATCCGCGCGGCAATAGGCACCGGATCGCCCGACCGCCTTCGCATGGTGGCACAGGCCCTGCGGCTGGGAACGGATCCGGCAGTCGTGCACGAAGGCAGCCGCATCGATCCGTGGTTCATCGCCCAGTTGAAGGCGATCATCGACATGGAAGAGCGGGTGCGCGAATACGGTCTTCCCGGTGACGCCGCAAATCTGCGCATGCTCAAGGCCATGGGATTCTCCGATGCTCGCCTGGCGACCCTGACGGGCGCCGAGGAGGCCGACGTCGTGCGGTTGCGCGACGAGCTGGACGTTCATCCGGTCTTCAAGCGCATCGACACCTGCGCGGCCGAGTTCGCCTCCCCCACCGCTTATATGTATTCGACCTACGAGGTTCCGTTTGCGGGCGCGCCGCGCTCCGAAGCCGGCGTGTCGGACCGCCGCAAGGTGGTCATTCTGGGCGGCGGCCCCAACCGCATCGGCCAGGGAATCGAGTTCGACTATTGCTGTTGCCACGCGGCTTTTGCGCTCGATGAAGCCGGCTATGAGTCGATCATGATCAACTGCAACCCGGAGACCGTGTCGACCGACTACGATACTTCGGATCGGCTGTATTTTGAGCCGCTGACGGCCGAAGACGTGATCGAGATCATCCGCACCGAACAGCAGTCCGGAACGCTGCACGGGGTCATCGTGCAGTTCGGCGGACAGACGCCGCTCAAACTGGCCAACGCGCTGGAGCGCGCCGGCATTCCGATCCTCGGCACTGATCCCGACGCCATCGACCTGGCAGAGGATCGCGACCGGTTCCAGAAACTGCTGCGCAAGCTCGATCTGCGGCAACCGAAAAACGGCATCGCCCACTCGGTCGAACAGGCGCGCCTCGTCGCCACCGAAATCGGCTTTCCGCTGGTCGTGCGCCCGTCCTATGTGCTGGGCGGCCGCGCCATGCAGATCATCCGAGAGGAAGGCGACCTGTCCAACTATCTGCTGGGCACGGTCCCCGAACTGGTGCCCGAGGAGATCAAGGCGCGCTATCCGAACGACAAGACGGGCCAGATCAACACCCTGCTCGGAACCAACCCGCTGCTGTTCGACAGCTATCTGAGCAATGCCATCGAGGTCGATGTCGACTGCCTGTGTGACGGCGAGAGCGTCTTCGTTTCAGGCATCATGGAGCACATCGAGGAAGCCGGCATCCATTCCGGTGACAGCGCCTGCTCGCTGCCGCCGCATTCTCTCGATGCGACGGTGATCGACGAATTGGAGCGGCAGACCGGAGAACTGGCAAAGGCGCTCAACGTCGGCGGCCTGATGAACGTGCAGTTCGCCATCAAGAACGGCGACATCTACGTTCTCGAGGTCAACCCGCGCGCTTCGCGGACAGTCCCGTTCGTCGCCAAGACGGTCGGCGCGCCGATCGCCAAGATCGCCGCCCGGATCATGGCAGGCGAAGGCCTGGACGCAGCCATCGGCGCCTACGGCGCAAAACCCGAGCCGCGCGGGCTGCAGCACATCGCGGTCAAGGAAGCGGTCTTCCCCTTCGCCCGGTTCCCCAATGTCGACATCCTGCTCGGCCCGGAAATGCGCTCGACCGGCGAGGTCATGGGCCTCGACACCGACTATCCGCTGGCCTTCGCCAAATCGCAGCTGGGCGCCGGGGTCGAACTGCCGCGCGAGGGCAACGTCTTCATCTCGGTGCGCGACGAGGACAAGGAACGGGTCCTCCCGGCTGCCCGGATGCTGCAGGATAGCGGCTTCAGCATCGTCGCCACGAGCGGCACGGCCCGCTTCCTCAACGAGCGCGGCGTGGCGGCAACCAAGATCAACAAAGTGCTGGAAGGCCGGCCGCATGGCGAGGACGCGATTCGCAACCGCGAGATCCAGCTGGTGATCAACACCACCGCCGGCGCCAAGGCGATCTCCGATTCGAAATCCCTGCGCCGCGCCGCATTGATGCAGAAGGTGCCGTACTACACCACCATGTCGGGCGCGGTTGCGGCCGTCGGTGCCATCACGGCGCTCAGAGCCGGCAACCTCGAGGTCAAGCCGCTGCAGGACTACTTCATCGGCTGATAACCTCTTTCGGCGGAAAAAACTGGCATTTTTGTCGGATTTGCTGCTAAACTTTGTGAATTGGTGTTCAGGACGATTCCGGAGCGAATGTTTCGGGGACCGTTTTCTTTTGCGCTGAATCGCACCCTCCCATGCGACTATGCGCCAAAAAACATGGAGAAGGACATGGTTGAAAAAGTCCCCATGACCCAAGGCGGCTTTTCCAAGCTGCACGAAGAGCTGCGTTGGCGGCAGCAGGAAGAGCGTCCGCGAATCATCGAGGCGATTGCCGAAGCGCGGGCCCATGGCGACCTGTCGGAAAACGCCGAATATCACGCAGCCAAGGAAGCCCAGAGTCACAATGAGGGCCGAATCGCGGAGCTCGAAGATCTGACGGCGCGCGCCGAGGTGATCGATCTGACCAAGATGTCCGGTGACACGATCAAGTTCGGCGCCACGGTGAAGATCGTCGACGAAGACACGGACGAGGAACGCACCTACCAGATTGTCGGCGATCAGGAAGCCGACGTGAAGGAAGGGCGCATCTCGCTGTACTCGCCCATCGCCCGCGCTCTGATCAGCAAGCAGGTCGGCGACAGCATCGAAGTCAATGCACCAGGCGGCGCCAAGGCTTACGAAATCCTCGATGTGAGCTGGGGCTGAACCTTTTCCCGGCTGCGCCGGCTCGCTGACTCGGCATTGATAGCGTGGAACTGATTGTCACCAATCTGCACCGGCATTTCACCGGCGTCTCCGCAACGACGGCTTCTGTCGCGCGCAAACAGGCCGACCAGTACGAAATGCAGCTGGTCGGCACGCCCCTGCCCGGCTGTCCCGACCCGGTCTCAGTCGTGCAGGCCATCCGTCTGTCAAGACAACCGACATCGAAGCGCCAGCATGTGATCTGGCATGTGCGGCGGCAGAACGAAATGCGCGCCGCGCTGATTGCCCGCGACATCCTCAAATGTCCGATCAAGATCGTCTATACGGCCTCCGGTCAGCGGCCGCCATCGCGCCCCCTGCGACGATTGATGAAGAAAATGGACGCGGTCATCGGGGCAACCCGAATGACCGCGGGTCAGCTGCCCAACATGCGCGCCATCATCCATCACGGCGTCGACACCGAGCTTTTCCGCCCGGCGGAAGACCGCCTGCAGTCGTGGCGCAATACAGGCATGCCCGGCACCATCGGCGTCGCCACGATCGGCCGCATACGACCCGAAAAGGGCACCGACCTGTTTGTCGAGGCGATGCTCGGCCTGCTGCCGAAATACCGGGAAGTCACCGCCGTCGTAGTCGGCGCCACGTCGCGTGAGCATCGCGGTTATGAAGCTGCCCTGCGGCAACGGATCGAGGCGGCCGGCCTGACCGACCGGTTCGTCTTCACCGGGGTGATGGAACCCGATGCGGTGCCCGAACTGGTGCGCAGCCTGTCGCTGCTCGTGGCACCGCCGCGCTACGAGGGGTTCAGCCTGACCCCGCTGGAAGCGATGGCAAGCGGCGTCCCGGTGGTAGCCACCGATACCGGCTACTTTCCCACCTTCATCGGCAAGAACGAAGCCGGCATCATCGTCCATCAACCCGACATCGGCGCACTCGCCAAGGCCATCGACGCCCTGCTGCACGACCCCTTGCAGCGCGGAGCGCTCAACGCGACGGCGCGCGAACGGGCGGTGGCCCGTTTCAGCGTCGAAAACGAAGTGCGCGGAATCAGCCGCATCTACGACGAATTGTGGCGCGGCTAACCGCTGGCGGACACGCGATCGGCCGAAAGGTCGACCGGACCCTCGTTCTTGACCTGACGGATCGTCAGCACCGTTCGCACCGTGTCGACGTCATCGGCTGCCGTCAGTTCTTCGATGACGAAGTCCTGGAACCGGGTCAGGTCGGCCGCAACGCAGTGCAGCAGGAAATCCGAATCGCCCGACACCATCCAGGCCTGGCGGACGATCGGCCAACGCTGCGTCTGCTCGGCGAAAGCGCGAAGATGCACCTCGGACTGCTGGGATAGGCCGACCATGCAGAAGGCGACGAGATCGTAACCGAGCGACGGGGCGTTGAGCATCGCCCTGTAGCCCTCGATGATGCCGGCCTCCTCGAGTTTTCTCAGGCGACGAAGACAGGGGGGCGCGGAAATGCCGACCCGCTCGGAAAGCTCGACATTCGTGATCCGCCCTTCGTTCTGCAGTTCCCGCAGGATCCTGAGATCGATATCGTCAAGATCGGCCCGGATTGGCATGCCCGCCTCCCATAGCGCCATCATCCCGGAGCGATAGGATCAGTTATTGCGCAATCGCGCAAGAAAATTTCTTGCGCGCGACCAAGCGTGGCATTGCATCCTACTGACTATTCTGTGAAAAGCCTGTCGCGCCCTTGAAACCGGGCTGTGCGAATTCGTACATTGGGCCCGAAACGGCGTCGTCGCGAGGGGTTTGCGGCGCTGCAATCAAAGCCGCGACAGCAGCAAAAGGAACAATCGACCATGACCATCCGCCATGCCCGCGTCCTGATCGTCGGTTCGGGGCCCGCCGGATACACGGCCGCGATCTATGCCGCGCGGGCGATGCTGAACCCGGTTCTGATCGCCGGACTGGAACAGGGCGGCCAGTTGATGATCACCACCGAGGTGGAAAACTACCCGGGCTACGCCGAACCGGTCATGGGCCCATGGATGATGGAGCAGATGCTCAAGCAGGCGGAGAATGTCGGCGCCGACGTCGTCAACGACCTGGTGACCGAAGTGGATCTGGACGTGCGGCCGTTCCGCCTGAAGACGGATTCGGGCCAGGAATACACCTGCGACACGCTGATCATCGCCACCGGAGCGCAGGCCAAATGGCTGGGCATCGAGTCCGAGCAGACCTTCATGGGCTTCGGCGTATCGGCCTGTGCCACCTGTGACGGCTTCTTCTATCGCGGCAAGAAGGTCGTGGTCGTCGGCGGCGGCAATACCGCCGTCGAGGAAGCGCTCTACCTGTCCAATCTGGCAGAGTCGGTAACGCTGGTGCACCGCCGCGACGAATTGCGGGCCGAAAAGATCCTGCAGAAGCGTCTGATGGCCAAGGAAAATATCGACATCGTCTGGGACAGCCAGCTCGAAGAAATCACCGGCGAGCACTCGACGCCGCCCTCGGTGACCGGTGTCCGCCTGAAAAACGTCAAGACCGGTGAGATCACCGCGCACGATGCCGACGGCGTGTTTATCGCCATCGGTCACGCCCCTTCGGTTTCGCTGTTCGAAGGCAAGGTGAAACAGAAACCCAACGGCTATTTGTGGACGGAAGCGGATTCGACCGCCACCGATGTTCCGGGTGTCTTCGCCGCAGGCGACGTGACCGACGACATTTATCGCCAGGCCGTAACCGCCGCCGGCATGGGATGCATGGCGGCGCTCGAAGCCGAAAAGTACCTGGCCGAGCACGAACCGCTAGCCGAGGCCGCCGAGTAACCGAAACCACTGCGTCCTGGGGCGGGATCCGGCAAGGAGAGAGCGCATGCCTCTTGACTGGGACAAGCTACGCATATTTCACGCCGCCGCCGAGGCCGGCTCGTTTACCCATGCCGCCGAGAAACTGCACCTGTCGCAGTCGGCGATCAGCCGCCAGGTCAGCGCCCTGGAGCAGGATATCGGCGTGCCGCTGTTCCACCGCCACGCCCGCGGCCTGATCATGACCGAACAGGGCGAATTGCTCTACCGTACCGCCCATGACGTGCTGCTGAAGCTGGAATCGGCGCGGGTTCGGCTATCGGAAACCACGGACAAACCCAGCGGCAAGCTGCGGGTGACCACGACCGTCGGTCTCGGTTCCGGCTGGCTGACGGAGCGCATGCAGGAGTTTTCCGAACTCTACCCGGACATCCAGATCCAGCTGCTGCTGGACAACGAGGAAGTCGATGTCTCCATGCGGCTGGCCGATTGCGCCATCCGGCTGCGCCAGCCGCAGCAGCCCGACCTGATCCAGCGGCGCCTGTTCACCGTGCACATGCATGTCTACGCCGCGCCGTCCTACCTGAACCGCTACGGCAAACCGGAGCATGTCAGCGATTTCGACGAACACAAGATCGTCACCTTCGGCGAACCGGCGCCGAGCTATCTGCTCGACGTCAACTGGCTAGAGGTCGCCGGCCGGACAGCCAGCGATCCGCGCCCGTCGCATCTGCAGATCAACAATATCATCGCGATCAAGAAGGCGGCGCAGATCGGCGTCGGCATCGCCATGCTGCCCGACTATGTGGTCGGCCACGATGCCGGCCTGGTGCAGCTCGATATCGACACCGAACTGCCGTCCTTCGACTGTTTCTTCTGCTACCCCGAAGAGATGCGCGGCTCGGCAAAGCTACAGGCTTTTCGCGACTTCCTGATCTCCAAGGCCAGGAACTGGAAGTTCTAGCAAAACAGGCAGATCGCGTTCCCGATTCGTCGATTGGATCACCCGGTTGAATCGGCGTTGGCAAATAACCGCGACAACCTTCTGAAATGAATCGAGGAATGAAAAGGCCCGGCAGCGAACATCCGCGGCCGGGCCTTGAACGTTTCGGCGATGGGCGGCGCTACATGTCCAAGGCTTCCGCCACCTCGACCGTGCCGGCCTCGAGGATCGGACAGCCCTTGGCCATCTCGATGGCCGCATCGAGATTGTCGGCATTGACGATCGAATAGCCGGACAGCGGGTTGGCGCCGCCGCCGTCGGCCACGCCGCCGGCCGAGACGGTCTTGGAAGCGCCGACGGGTGCTCCGCCATCGACGACCGCCGACCCCAGCGTCTGGAACCAGGCATTCCAGGCTGCCATGACCTTCTCGCCTTCTTCCGGAGATTCCGGCGGCTTTCCGCCGTGATAGGCAAACACGAATTTCGGCATGACGATCCTCCCTTGATCATTGGATTAACAACGATGTTATTTAACAAAAGCGTTATTTAAATAACATGTCAATGCGGCGACCGGCAGCCCCTAGAATTTCCAGATGGTGTGCTCGCCTTCAAAACCCTTCAGTTCGAGTGCTCCGGCCGCGCTGCAGCGGTCCGGCACCAGCCGCGCCAGGTCAGAGGACAGGACGTCGTCGCAGCCCAGCTTCGGAGCCGCCGACAGCAGCCGCGACGTATAGTTGACCGGTGGGCCGATCGCCGTGAAATCGAGCCGGTCGGCGCCACCGATATTGCCGTAGTGGAACGTCCCGCAATGCAGCGCCGTGCGAAACTCCACATCGAGGTCGTCGTCCTGGTCGAGCGCGGCGCGCCCCTCTTTAACCGCGTCGATGGCCGACGCCGTGATCTCGGCGAGTTGATCTTCCCGTTCGTAAGGGAAGATCGCGAAAAAGCCGTCGCCCATGAATTTGAGGATCTCGCCGCCGCGGTCGGTGACCGGCGGCACCAGCCGGTCGAACGTGTCGTTGAGCAGGGTCACCACGTCCTGACCGCTCTTTTCGTTCGAGATCGCCGTGAAGCTCTTGACGTCGACGAACAGGATGACCGCGCTGATCTGCTCGCCATCGCCGCGATGGACCTTGCCGCGAAGGATGAGACCGCCGCTGTTGCGGCCGACATAGGTGGACAGCAGGACAGCGGCGTTCAGCCACAGCATGTAGGTTTCGGTCAGCCGTGCCAGCGGGTCGGCGACCCGCGCCAATATGGCCAGATCGCGTTCGCTGAAGCCGCCTTCCCGGCTGGAGGACCAGGTGCAGGCGTGAATTTCTCCCGACGTGAAGATCAGCGGCTGGGCCAGATAGTCGGTAAAGCCCTGCTCGCGCAGTTCCGAGACGATGTTGTAGTCGTCCGGACAGTCGGAGCGTTCCAGATGCCGGCGGATCGGTTGTCGGGTCGCGATCACGTCGGGCAGCGGGCTGGCCGTATAGATTTCCGTCTGAAACATGCCCATGGGCGCGGTCGCGATGTCGACCCCCTCACCCCTGATCCAGCGAAACCGCCGGCCTTCGAGGTTAGGATGCAGCGTGTAGACGAAAAGCATGAACCGGTCGATGGCGACATCCAGATCCACCAGGCCGTCGCAAATCCCGGTCACGATCTGCCGGGCATCCGAACTCGGCGGCGCGCCGCCGACCATCCAGTCGATCAGTTTTTGGACGGCAGTACCGCCTGCCGGGTCGTTCTCCATGATGTTCGCCTCGGCCATACTCGTCCCTGGAAACGAAATTCGCTGCTGGATTGCCCGCTTTCGACGTCGCTTCGACACATTATGCCGCTAATTGCCGGTCCAATGAAACACAAAGCCGTGACGCGGATTTTTCGCTTGACCCGGCATGACAACATCTGGAATTTGGCACGTCGACTTCCGACCGGCCCCGACCGAAGGATATCCACACATCAGTGCCGCAGCGCGAGGAACCGATCATGCGAGACGCACGTCAATTCTACATCAACGGCCAATGGGTCGACCCGGCAGCCGCCAACGATTTCGAGGTCATCGACCCGTCCAACGAGGAGGCCTTCGCGGTCATATCGCTGGGCGGCAAGACCGACACGGACGCGGCTGTCGCCGCTGCCCGCTCTGCCTTCGGCGATTGGAGCCGCCGACCGCTCGAAGAGCGTCTCGGCACCCTTGAAAAACTGGCCGAGATTTATCAGCGGCGCTCGGACGAGATGGGCGCGATCATCTCGCAGGAAATGGGCGCTCCCATCTCGATGGCGAAATCCGCGCAGGCCGGCGCCGGCAGCTATCATATCAAAAATCTGATCCGCGCCGCCCGCAACTTCCGCTACGACCAGCCTTTGGGCGACCACGCGCCGAACGACCGCATCCTCTACGAACCGATCGGTGTGTGCGGGCTGATCACCCCGTGGAACTGGCCGATGAACCAGGTCACCCTGAAGGTGATCGCGGCGGTGGCAACCGGCTGCACCATGGTGCTGAAGCCGTCGGAAATCGCACCTCTGTCGTCGATGCTGTTTGCCGAGATCGTCGACGAGTCCGGCCTGCCAGCCGGGGTCTTCAACCTGGTCAACGGCGACGGCGCCGGCGTCGGCACCCTGTTGTCGGGCCACCCGGACATCGACATGATTTCCTTCACCGGCTCGGCGCGAGCCGGCACCGCCATTTCCAAGAACGCCGCCGACACCATCAAGCGGGTCAGCCTGGAGCTCGGTGGCAAGGGCGCCAACATCATTTTCGCCGATGCCGACGAAAAAGCCGTCAAGCGCGGCGCGATCCACTGCTTCAACAACACCGGCCAGTCGTGCAACGCACCGACCCGCATGCTCGTCGAGCGTCCGATCTACGACAGCGCGGTGCAAATCGCCGCCGCCACGGCGGAAAGCACCGCGGTCGACGTTGCGTCGAAGGAAGGTCTCCACATGGGTCCGCTGGTGTCCGAAGCCCAGTTCGACAAGGTCCAGAACCTGATCGATGTCGGCATCAGGGAGGGCGCGCGCCTGGTTGCCGGCGGACCCGGCCGGCCGGAAGGCCTCAATCGCGGCTATTTCGCCCGCCCCACGGTCTTCGCCGACGTTTCCAACGACATGACGATCGCCCGAGAGGAAATCTTCGGTCCGGTGTTGTCCATCATCCCCTTCGACAGCGAGGATGAAGCGATCGAAATCGCCAACGACACCGACTACGGATTGACCAACTATGTCCAGACGACGGACGGCGCCAAGGCCAATCGCGTCGCCCGGCGCATGCGCTCCGGCATGGTCGAAATGAACGGTCAGCCGCGCGGCCCGGGCGCTCCATTCGGCGGTTACAAGCATTCCGGCAACGGCCGCGAAGGCGGCGTATGGGGACTGGAGGATTTCCTCGAGGTCAAGTCAGTCAGCGGCTGGACGCCGGAATAAGGCGAATTTTCAATGCATTAGGCGGACCGGCTGATCAAATATCCAAGTCAGGAACCCGCCTATGTTGCTTTGCACGGCAAGCTTTGCACTCAGCGCATAGCTGCCATGCACGCGTTCCACTTGTAATATCGGGGTGGAATTTACATATCAGTATCAGCTGACGATTTCGATGGACTTGTCCTCCCAGTTCCATCTTGTCAGCTGTGTTCCCCTCTGGAGGTTTAGATTACAAACCTTCTAATTCATCGGGCCACAGAGCAATCTGGTGGCCCGTTTTTTTTACGTATTTACATATAGAGGCTCTCGCCCTGCAGGTCCTTGTAGAGATGGGCGACCTGCTCTCCATAGCCGTTGAACAGCAGGGTCGGCACCTTCTCGCCGGTGTGCAGGATACGCTCCTGTGCCTGGCTCCAGCGCGGATGCGGTACCTCGGGATTGACGTTGGCCCAGAAACCGTACTCGGCGGGCCCTACCGTTTCCCAGAAACTCACAGGCCGCTCTTCGGTGAAGCTGATACGCTTGATCGACTTGATGTGCTTGAAGCCGTACTTCCACGGCAGGGCCAGCCGGATCGGCGCGCCGAACTGCTTGTGCAGCGGTTTGCCGTAAGCGCCGGTGACCATGAAAGCCAGATCGTTGCCGGCCTCTTCCATGGTCACGCCTTCGATATAGGGCCACGGATACCAGCGCTGTTTCTGGCCGGTCGCGACGCTCGGGTCGAGAAAGGTCTCGAAGCGCACGAAGCGAGCCGATGACAGGGGCTTGGCCAGCGCCACCAGATCCGCCAGCGGGAAGCCCGACCAGGGTACGGTCATCGACCAGGCCTCGACGCAGCGGTGGCGGGTGAGCCTTTCCTCTAGCGCCATGCGGCCGAGCAGGTCCTCGAACCCGATGGTGAACGGCTTTTCCACCTGTCCGTCGATGGTGATGTCCCACGGATCGGTCTGCAACGCCTGGGCCGCCTTCCATATCTGCTTGTGCGAGCCGAATTCGTAGAAGTTGTTGTACTGCGCGTTGATCTCTTCCGGCGTCAGATCGCGCTCGATCGTGTAGGCTTCGTTGCGCTGTGCCGGATAGTGTTCCGCGCCCGGTCCCTCGGCCGCCCTGGCACGCCCCGGTCCGAGCGCCGCCGCGGCAGCAAGACCGAGACCGGTCAATCCCATGGTTTTGATCAGGGCACGCCGGTTGACGAAGGCGCTTTCAGGGGTTGCCAGACTTTCGGCAATCGCCCAGGACGGTTTGCGAATGATGGTGGCCAAGGGACGTCTCCTGTTTGCGCCGATCATAGGCAGGATCGGCGCTCCGACAACTCATCCCTCTTCACAATCCGGTGTTCCGCTGCGACCGGCTCGCCTCACCTGCAGGCGGCGCAGAAGCGCTGGATGCGCTTGCAGGCTTCTTCGAGCAGCGCCTCGGAGGTGGCGTAGGAGATACGGAAGTTCGGTCCCAGTCCGAACGCCGACCCGTGGACCACCGCCACGCCCTCGGTTTCCAGCAGTTCGGTCACGAAATCCTGGTCCGTCTCGATTGCCTTGCCGGACGGCGCCGTCTTGCCGATCAGGCCGGCGCAGGACGGATAGACATAGAACGCGCCCTGCGGAGTCGGGCAGGATATGCCGCTTGCCTGGTTGAGCATGGACACGACCAGATCGCGGCGCCCTTCGAAGATCGTCTTGTTTTCGGCGATGAAGTCCTGCGGTCCGTTGAGCGCCTCGACGGCCGCCCACTGGGCGATCGAAGTGGCGCCGGAGGTCTGCTGACCCTGGATCATGTCCATGGCCTTGATCAGTTCGCGCGGACCGGCGCCGTAACCGATCCGCCATCCGGTCATCGCATAGGCCTTGGACACGCCGTTCATGGTGAGGGTCCGGTCGTAGAGTCCCGGCTCGACCTGCGCTGCCGTGGTGAACTCGAAGTCTCCGTAAACCAGATGCTCGTACATGTCGTCGGTCAGCAGCCAGACATGCGGATGCCGCATCAGGACGTCGGTCAGCGCCTTCAGCTCGTCCCGCGAATAGGCGGCGCCCGACGGATTGGAGGGTGAGTTGAAGACCAGCCATTTGGTCTTCGGCGTAATGGCCGTCTCCAGCGCCTCGGGCTGCAGCTTGAACTCGTTTTCCAGCGTCGTTTCGGCGTAAACGACGCTACCGCCGCAGATGGCCACCATTTCCGGGTAGCTGACCCAGAAGGGCGTCGGCACGATCACCTCGTCTCCCGGATTAAGCGTCGCCATGAAGGCGTTGAAAAGAATCTGCTTCCCGCCGGTGCCTGCGATCACCTGGTCGGGCGCGTAGGTCAGCCCGTTTTCGCGCGCGAACTTGTCGGCGATCGCCCGGCGCAACTCCGGAATGCCGGCAACCGGCGTGTATTTCGTCATGCCGCGATCGATGGCATCGACAGCCGCACGCTTGATGTTGTCGGGCGTGTCGAAATCCGGCTCGCCGGCGCCGAGACCGATGACGTCGCGCCCCTGGGCCTTGAGCTCCCGGGCTTTCTGGGAAACGGCGATGGTGGCGGATGGCTTGACGCGCGACAGGGCGTCGGCAAGGAATGCCATGGATCATGTCTCCGTCTGTGGAAAAACGCTTAGTGTATACTCCTATGTCGAATCATCACGGTGAGTTCAAGGTGGTTCACGCCGCCGGTCAGTAAATCGCGGCCGAAGCGCCAGGGAGTCACTCTTGCAAGATCTCGGACAGAGCGGCCGCATTGTGCCGGAGGCCGATGGTTCGTTCACCGGATCCTACGGGCCCTTCGTCCTCAAGACGGCGCTGCAGCCGATTTTCGGCCGCAACCAAAGCGGCCAGATCGAACTACGGGGTCTGGAAGCACTGCTGCGCATCTTTCGCGGCGAAGAACCCTTTTCGACATCGGATTTTCTGTCGCGGGTCGGCAGCCGCGAAAGGCTGGCATTGGACGGGTTGTGCCGGTCGCTTCATCTCGCCAATGCCTCACTGAACGAAGACGCCGACGTTCTGCTCTTCCTCAACATCAATCCAGCCTTGTTTACCGACAGCCGCACAGTCCTCTCCCAGGCCGGAGAGCTTGCGGAAAGGGTGCGGCAAAGTCGCTTCCGGCTGCATCAGATCGTCTGCGAAATCACCGAGCATCGGGCCTCCAGTCCCGACCTGCTGACTTTGCTGGTCGAGACGCTGCGCGACGCCAGCTTCCGGATCGCCGTCGACGACTTCGGCGCAGCCGAGTCCGATTCCCAGCGCGTCGATCAGATCCGGCCGGACATCGTCAAGCTGGATGCCGAATGGGTCAAGCGTCTGATGGGCAGCGAGGCCGGCTTTGGAACCCTGACGGATGGCGTGGCGCGCTTTCACCGCAAGAGTGCTGCCGTGGTCATGGAAGGCCTCGAGCACGACTGGCAGGTCGAGCTCGGATGGGGTGCCGGCGCCGATCTGATTCAGGGATTCGCTCTGGCGCGTCCGAAACTCGCTCCGACGAATTTCTGTGCGCAATTCGTCCGCGGCATCGGCTCCGGCTGAGGCCACCCGCCTTCGCGTCGCGAAAGCCGCCGTCACAATATCGACATGAGAACTGTCCAGCCGCGCCGTTGTTTCGTCTCGCTTCCGTCCAGTTCGCAGTCTTTCCTGCAGATTGGCGACAGGAGCTGCCTGAGGGGACCGACGGATGGAAAACGATGCCGACTTCCAGAAAAACCAGCGTGAGATAAGAAGAAAGCGCCGCCGTGTGTGGTTGAGTTCGGTCGCCTTGTTTTTCTGCGTGCTGATGATGGTCAATCTGGTATCCCAGGCCCGGGCCGTGACGCCCGAGATCAAGCCGCCGGATCCGGTCGCATCGGACCTCGCCGACCCGGGTCATTATCTTTAATTTCCGGCAGCCGACACTATGTTCGTGTTGCGGCGCGCAAACGAAGCCCGTCAAGAAAACGAACCAGTCGGGAACGAACACATGAAAAAACTCTTGGCGATCGCCCTGCTGACCGTCCTGTGGCAGAGCCCTGCGACGGCGGCCGATCTGATCCGGACCGAAAAGGTCCCTGTCATGGTCGAAACCTTGGCAACGGGCCTTGAGCATCCCTGGGGCATCGAGGTACTGCCGGACGGCGCGTTGCTGGTGACCCAGCGTTCGGGCGGCCTGCGCATCATCAAGGACGGCCGCATGTCCGAGACCTTCGGCGAGGTTCCCGGGCTTGCAGTCGGCGGCCAGGGAGGCCTTCTCGACGTGGCGCTCGCCAGGGATTTCGACAAGACCGGAACAATATTCCTGTCCTATTCGGAACTCGGTCCGGGCGGCGCCGGAACCGCCATCGCCCGGGCCCGGCTCGTGCGCGATGGCAACTCGGCAAGGCTGGAGAACATCGATACGATTTTCTCCATGATGGGCAAATCGAGAGGCGGCCGGCATTTCGGATCGCGCATCGCGGTCGCCGAAGACGGCAATCTGTTTTTCTCCATTGGCGACCGCGGCGAAGGCGACCGCGCCCAGGACCTGATGGATCACGCCGGCGCCATCCTGCGCATCGCGCCCGACGGGTCGATTCCGTCCGACAATCCGTTTGCCGACGGCAACGGCGCCTTGCCGGAATTGTGGTCGAAGGGCCATCGCAATCCGCAGGGCATGGATTTCGATCGAAAGACCGGAACGCTTTACGCGGTCGAGCATGGCGCCCGCGGCGGCGACGAGATCAACCGCCCAGAAGCGGCACGAAACTACGGCTGGCCGGTCATCTCCTATGGCCGGCACTATTCCGGCAGGAAGATCGGTATCGGCACCGAGGCCACGGGCCTCGAACAGCCGCTCTATTACTGGGACCCGTCCATTGCGCCCGGCGGCATGGCCGTCTATCGCGGCGACATGTTTCCCGAATGGGACGGCGATTTTCTGGTCGCGGCGCTGAAGGATCAGATGCTGGTGCGGCTCGAACGCAGGGAAGATGGTACCGTCGCGCATGAGGAACGCCTGTTTCCCGACCGCTATGGCCGTATCCGCGAGGTCAAGGAGGCACCCGACGGCTCGCTTCTGCTGCTGACCGACGACTCGGACGGCGCCGTGCTGCGCATCAGCCGCCAATAGCGGGCGGATGCGTATAATGACTTTTGCGCTGTTGCTGATTGCCGGCGCGCTCGTCCTCACGGCTATTGTCTTCATCGGCTACGGCCGCGAGCGCAGTTGGGAGCGGCTCGCCGGCTCGCCCGACCGCGGACGGTTCGACCTGATGACAGTATCGCGCAGTTCGACGCCGAACGACGCCGTCGCGGCCAGCGCCGGCCTGCGGGCAGACGCCGACATCGTTCTGCCGGTATACGACGCCGGGGCATCGGCGTTGCTTCAGCGGATTGCCGCGACGATCGAAAGCTCCGATCCTCTGGCGCGTCGTGTCGACGACGGAGCCGATTCCAGCCATCTGCGCTATGTCACCTATTCCCCCGGAATGCGCTTTCCCGACCTGATCAGCATCGAGGCCGTCGCCATGGAGGACGGCCGCACCGGGCTGATTCTCTACGCCAGGGCTCAGCTGGGCCGCAGCGATTTCGGCGCCAATCTCCGCAGGCTGCGGGTATACCTGGAAGGTCTTTGACCGCGGCACTTCGGGTGGCTGCTCGATGCGGTTGCCTTACTTGCGGTTGAAATCGTTTCAGCAGTCAAAACGCAAAAAACTAAGCCGGCCAACTGACTCCAGCCGGTCCGAGCCCAGCGATTTTGCCCAATTCGCGAGCATTTTGTTTAAAAAGCTGCCTTCACGTTTCTTGAATGATTATAATAAAAAGCCGTCACAAAACTTTCTCTTGCTTATTTGAAAAAGCTGTCTCAGTGTATCGCCCGTTCGGGCATTCAGCGAACACGGGAATCCTATTGATAGATGCGGGCCGGAAACGCATAAAATTCCGGGTGATCGATATGAGCCAACGTCCGGCGCAAAGCCGGGATCACGATAAAACAGGGACCTTTCCGCAATCTTCGAGAACTGCCTGCCTTACCCGTTTAACGGGTAACACCAAAGACGCGGGCGTTGTTGCCGGCGGCGAACAGAGGACCTGATAGTATGGCCGAAACTGGCACTGTAAAATTCTTCAATACCGACAAGGGCTATGGCTTCATCAAGCCGGACAATGGCGAATCGGACATCTTTGTCCACATTTCCGCGGTCAAGGATTCCGGGCTCGAGACGTTGCTCGAGAACCAGAAAATCAGCTTCGATACGGAGCCCGATCGCCGCGGCAAAGGCCCGAAGGCCGTCAATCTGGCCGTCGTTGTCGAATAGAGCGACTGGCACGTCTTGCGTGGCAAATGCCCGGCAATGCCGGGCATTTGCCGTTTGGCACCATCAGTAGTGCCAATTATGAATTAAGTTTAATATTTCAGGACTTTCCATTCAGTTTCGGTTCAGCCTCGGCAACCTATTGTCCAGGCAACGCTTCGGACACAGGTCCGACTTTGTCCAGAAAAAGGATCGATGCAATGAACGTCCTGAAAAAGTCTCTGGTCGCTGCGGTGGCCGTGGTCGCCATGGCAATCGCCCCGGTCAGCGGCGCTGCTGCCGCCGGGTTCTACAACAAGCCGGTGAACGGCAAACACGTCGTCCACAAGGGCGGCCCCGGCTATCACTACAAAAAGGGACCGCGGGCGAGCTATCCGCGCGGCTATCACAAGCACCGCCCGCCTGCAGTCGTGCACAAAGGCAAGAACAACGCGGTCGCCGCCGGCATTCTCGGTTTCGCGGCCGGAGCGATCGTCGGAAACGCTCTGAGCCGGTAACGGTTCCTGTCGACCGGATGGAAGGCGCCGGCATGATGCTGGCGCCTTTTTTGTTGTTCAGCTTGCGTTCAGGGAATGGCCGATAGGGTCGGTGATCAAGGGCGCGCCTGCTCCCGCAGCTTCAACAGGAAACGGTCCAATGGCTCGAATCGTCACCACCTTCATAGCCGCTGTCGCGGCAGCCGCCACCACTGTTATTCCGCTCTCCCAGAGCCACGCCCACGACCGGCGTTTCGAGCACTATCACGGTGCCGGTCCCGGTTGGGACAAACCCTATTACAAAAAACACCGCAAGCACCACCGCCGTGGGCCTGTGGGCAAGGTCGGCAAGAATGACGACGCGTTGTTGCTCGGCGTACTCGGCCTCGCCGCCGGGGCAATCGTTGCCGGCGCCCTTCTGAGCGATCCGGGACCGGCTCCCGGGCCGCGCTATGTCGAACCCGCTCCCGATCCCTATGATGATTATCGCCCTGGCCCCGGCTGGGCCGGTTCAGACTACTACCCGCCTGCGCCGCGGGAAAACTACCCGGAAAGCTATGCGGCCGCCGGAACGATCGAGCCCTGGACCGACGAATGGTACCGCTACTGCTCGCAGAGATACCGGTCCTTCAAGCCGGCAACCGGAACCTATCGCGGCTACGACGGCCAGGACCATTTCTGCGTCGCGCGTTAGAGACCTTTGAGAAACGGATTGGTGAGGCGTTCCTCGCCGATCCGCCCGCCCGGACCGTGGCCGCAGATGAAGCCGACGTCGTCGCCGAGCGGCAGCACCTTGTCCCGGATTGAATCGAGAAGCTGCTGGTGATTGCCGCCGGGCAGATCAGTGCGCCCGATCGAGCCGCGAAACAGCACGTCGCCCAGATGGGCGAACCCGGCGTCGCGGTTGAAGAAGATCACATGCCCCGGCGCGTGGCCCGGACAATGATAGACCTCGAATGTGTGCCCAGCGAAGGAAATCTCGTCGCCCTCGCTCAGCCAGCGGTCCGGCTGCGCATTGCGCACCGCATCCGCCACGCCGAACATGCGGGCCTGATCTTCCAGCCCCTCGAGCAGCGACAGGTCGTCTTCATGCGGGCCGATTATGTCGACCCCGAGCGCCTCTTTCAGATCCATGGCGCCGCCGGCATGGTCGATGTGACCATGGGTGAGCCAGATCGCCTCGACACTGATGTCGTTCTTCTCCAGCACGTCGAGAATGGCCGGAACGTCGCCGCCGGGATCGATGACGACGCCCTTCTTGCTGTCGCTGTCGAAGAGCACCGTGCAGTTTTGCTGAAATGCGGTGACGGGGATGACCCCGGCCTGGATCTGGCCCATGTTGCTGCCCTTCCGCGCTCGGCGTTCGCTGTGTCGATGACCGCCCCACACAAAAGGGCGCCCGGCACGATCTCTGCGCCGCGCGCCCGGGATCGGCTTGTCGGCAGTCCTATTCGGCGGCCTGTTTGACCGGCTGAACCGCCTGCATGTAGTCGTTCATCAGGTTTTCGGTGATCTCGCCGACCTCGAACGTGTAGGGACCGATTTCAGAGACCGGCGTGACCTCGGCTGCCGTTCCGGTCAGGAAACACTGCTCGAAATCCGCCATTTCTTCCGGCATGATGGTCCGCTCGACCACCTCGTAGCCGCGCTTTTTGGCCAGATCGATGACCGTGCGGCGGGTGATGCCGTTGAGGAAGCAGTCCGGCGTGGGCGTGTGCAGCACCCCGTCCTTGACGAAGAAGATGTTGGCGCCCGTCGCCTCGGCGACGCGTCCGCGCCAGTCATACATCAGTGCATCGGCGTAACCGCGGTCTTCCGCCTCGTGCTTGGACAGCGTGCAGATCATGTAGAGACCAGCCGCCTTGGACTGCGACGGGATCGTCGCCGGGTCGGGGCGGCGGTATTTGGCGATGTCGAGGCGAATGCCTTTCAGCCTTTCCTCCGGCTTGAAGTAGGACGGCCACTGCCAGATGGCGATCGCCACATTGATCTTGTTGGCCTGCGCCGAAACGCCCATCATTTCGCTGCCGCGCCAGGCGACGGGGCGCACATAGGCGTCCTCGAAGCCCTGCTTCTCCAGCAGTTCCTTGCAGGCCTCGTCGATCTCCTCGACGGTATAGGGAATCTCGAAGCCGAGAATGCGCGCCGATTCGAACAGCCTTTCGGTGTGCTCGCGCAGCTTGAAGATCTCGCCGCCATAGGCGCGCTCGCCCTCGAACACCGAACTCCCGTAGTGCAGCCCGTGCGAAAGCACGTGCAGCTTGGCGTCCTTCCACGGGACGAACTCGCCGTTGTACCAGATATGGCCCTCAAGTTGATCGAACGGGACCGATGCCATTGCATTATCCTCCAGCGCCCACCGCGCAGCCTATGTGTCCTAATCGCCGGAACCTTCAATCCCCAACCGCATCCGGCCGTTCGGGCCATCTGCACAATTGCGCGAAAATCGCCACAACCGGTTTGTCGGGGGTATGCATCCTTGACGCCATTGAAGGCTAGCAATAGCATCAAAATAAGTCAATAAAGCTGACATAATTGAACGATTGTGTCAAAACCGACGAAAACCGCGACGGGAACAGTCATTATGCCGCCGGACCAGGCAACGAAAGAACCGGACGCAGACATCACCACGGGACCGATATCGGACGCCGATGGCATCGATTTCGAGATCATCGAACTGCTGTTCTTCGCCTATCGCGATTTTACCTCCGATCCGGACGCGATTCTGGCGAAATTCGGCTTCGGACGCGCCCATCACCGGGTGCTGCATTTCGTCAACCGGCGACCGGGAATGACCGTCGCCGATCTTCTCGACACGCTGCGGATCACCAAGCAGAGCCTTGCGCGGGTGCTCAAGCAGCTGATCGATTCCGGTTACATCCATCAGGTCGCCGGCCCCGAGGATCGCCGGCAAAGGCGGCTTTATCCGACCCAAAAGGGCCGCGACCTGGCCCTCGAACTGGCAAGGCCACAGTCTCGCCGCATAGCCAACGCACTAAGGGGCATTGATCCGGAAGGGCGACCTGCGGTGACGGCGTTTTTGCGCGGCATGGTCAATCCGGACTGAGGCAACATATCATGGGGGAGTCCCTATGAGCGACGAACCGCTTTCCGACGACGCGGCCCATCTGCTCGTCATCGACGACGACACGCGCATCCGCGACCTGCTCAACCGCTATCTGAGCGATCAGGGATTCCGTGTGACTACGGCCAGCGACGCAGCCGAAGCCCGGCGCAAGCTGGAGGGGCTGGAGTTCGACCTTCTGGTGGTCGACGTCATGATGCCGGGCGAAACCGGCGTGGCGTTGACCAAGGCGCTGCGCGAGATCCGCGACGTCCCGATCCTCATGCTGACGGCGCTGGCCGAGCTGGACAGCCGCCTCGAGGGCCTCGAGGCCGGCGCCGACGACTATCTCGGCAAGCCGTTCGATCCGAGGGAGCTGGTGCTGCGCATCAACAACATCCTGAAGCGCGGCGGACCGCCGGACATCCAGAAGATCGAGCAGATCGTCTTCGGCCCCTATACGTTCGGCCTGGCGCGGCGCGAACTCAAGCGCGGCCCGGAAGTGGTTCGCCTGACCGACCGCGAACAGGAGATCATGGTGCAGTTCGCCCAGCGTCCGGGCGAAACCATTCCCCGCCATGAGCTGGTCGGCGAAGAGGTCGATATCGGCGAGCGCACCATCGACGTCCAGATCAACCGGCTGCGCCGCAAGATCGAGGACGACCCGGCCAATCCGATGTGGCTGCAGACCGTGCGCGGCGTCGGCTACCGGCTTAGCGTCGAATAGGCGCGCAAGCGGCAGCGAACGCCGCTCGACCGTTGGCCCATCGATCGTTTTCTTTGCTATAGTGGCGCGGGCCGTTGAGCGCCCGTGGATTCGCCTATGACGACGATGGACTCGATACGCCGGGAATATGAGCGCTATCCGCCGCGCGGATATCGCCGCTTTACCCGCTGGTTCACCAAGCGCCTGCCGACCGGCCTGTACGGTCGTACCCTGCTGATCATCATCCTGCCGATGGTGGTCCTGCAGTCGGTGATCGCCTTCGTTTTCATGGAACGCCACTGGCAGACGGTTACCCAGCGCCTGTCCACCGCCGTGACCCGGGACATCGCGGCGATCATCGACGTCATCGACACCTATCCGCAGGACGCCGATTTCGAGGAGATCACCCGCATCGCCCGTGAGCGGCTGGAACTCAACATCGCCATCGAGCCGGAGGCCAGCCTGCCGCCGCCGCGCAGCAAGCCGTTTTTCTCCATCCTCGATTCGATCCTCAGCGAGGAGATCACCCGACAGATCCGGCGGCCCTACTGGATCGACACGATCGGCGATTCCGATCTGGTCGAGATCCGGGTGCTGCTCGACGACAAGATCCTGCGGGTCTTTGCCCGGCGCAGCCAGGCCTATGCCTCCAACACCCATATCTTCCTGTTGTGGATGGTCGGCACGTCGCTGGTGCTTTTGACCATTGCCATCCTGTTCCTGCGCGGCCAGATCCGCCCGATTCTGAGCCTGGCCAGCGCCGCGGAGAGCTTCGGCAAGGGGCAGAAGACGCCGGACGAATTCCGGCCGCGCGGCGCCGACGAGATCCGCCGGGCGGGCCTCGCCTTCCTGCGTATGCGCGAACGAATCGAACGTCAGATCGAACAGCGCACCGCCATGCTGACGGGGGTCAGCCACGACCTGCGCACCATTCTGACCCGCTTCCGGCTGCAGCTGGCTTTGGTCGGCAACGAGGCCGAGACCGCCCATCTCAATGACGATATCGACGACATGCAGTCGATGCTCGAAGGCTACATCTCGTTTGCCCGCGGCGAAGCCCAGGAGGATGTCGGCGAACTGGATCTCCAGGCGCTGTTCGACCGGTTGCGCGAGGACGCCGGGCTGCACGGCAGAAATCTGACATCGCAGATCGACGGCCCGTCGGTGGTCAAAGTCCGGCCCAAGGCGTTTTCGCGGCTGGTGACCAATATCGCCTCAAACGCCTGGAAGCACGCGCAAAACATCCGGGTCCACGCGACGGTCGGCACCGGCTGGCTGACCATCCTCATCGACGACGACGGTGGCAGCATCCCCTCGCAAATGCGCGAGGACGTCTTCAAGCCGTTTTTCCGTCTGGACGAATCGCGCAACCAGGACGAATCAGGAACCGGTCTCGGCCTGGCGATCGCCCGCGACATCGCCCGCAGCCATGGCGGCGACATCACCCTCGCCGAAAGCTCCATGGGCGGCCTTCAAGCCGTCATCCGCATCCCGCACTGAGCGACACCACGGCGACTTCACTTGGCGATGTTGAGCACCTGTATCTGGGTGAATTCCTCCAGCCCTTCCGTCGACTGCTCAACGCCGATCCCCGAGTTCTTGCAGCCGGCCATGGGGATGTGCGGGCCGATATTGATGTGCTGGTTGACCCAGACCGAACCCGCCTCGATCCGAGCGGCGATTTCTGCGCCCCTTTCCACATCGCGAGACCAGACCGATCCACCCAGGCCGTAGTCCGAATCGTTGGCCCGGGCGACCACCTCTTCGATATCGCTGTACTTGATGACCGGCAGAACCGGACCGAATTGCTCTTCGTCGACGATCCGGTCGCCGTCCGAAACGTCGCAAACGATTGTCGGGCTGACGAAATAGCCATCCTGCTCCGATGCGTCGCCGCCCGCCGCGATGCGGCCATCGGCTCTGGCGCTTTCGAGCAGGTTCTTGAGCTTTTCGAACTGCTCGCGATTCTGCACAGGCCCCTGGGTCGTGCCCTGCTTCAGACCGTCGTCGACCACCGCATTGCCGGCAATGTCGGCCAAGGCATTGACCATCGGCTCATAGATATCCTCATGCACATAGGCACGCTTGATCGCAAGACAAACCTGACCGGCGTTCAGGAATGCGCCACCATAAATTTTCTCGGCCGTTTCATTCACGTCGACGTCCGGCAGGACGATCGCCGCGTCGTTTCCGCCCAGTTCCAGGGTCAGCCGCTTCAACGTATCGGCACTGTTGCCTATGACTTTCCTGCCGGTCTCGGCCGATCCGGTGAAGGACACTTTCGCCACGTCCGGATGAGCGGTCAGTGCCGGTCCCAGACCGTCGCCGTCGGTGACGATGTTGACGACGCCGGCCGGAAAGACGTCGCGACACAATTCTCCGAGCTTCAGCGTCGCCACAGGCGTCGTTGGAGCGGTCTTGATCACCACCGTGTTTCCCGTCAGCACCGCAGGTCCGATTTTCCAGATCGCGACGAGCACCGGAAAGTTCCAGGGAACGATGCCGGCAACGACACCCAGCGGCGCGCGCCGCACTTCGATGCGCAGCGCGTCGTCATCCTGAAGCGTACGATCGCGCAGCCGAAGCGTCGAATAATGCTGCAGATATCCAACACACCAATCGATCTCGCCGAGGGCCTCGGCAAGCGGTTTGCCCTGTTCCTGGGTGAGCAGGCGCCCCAACGTTTCGCGATTTTCGCCGATCACGTCGGCCAGTTGCACCAGCTTGGCGGCCCGCTCGTCGAAGGAAGTGCCCGACCAGCCCGGAAAGGCCGCCTTCGCCGCCGCAACAGCGGCATCCACGTGGCGTTCGCCGGCCCTTGCGACGGCGGTGAAGCTGGCCCCGGTTGCCGGATTGATCACTTCGGATGCGCCGTCACCATCCACCATTTCTCCTCCGATCAGCAGTCTGTATTCAGTCATGGTTTCCTCCCTTGAAAGTTTCTCATGCGCGTCCCGATGGAGTTCCCGTCGCTGGCGCGCGACGGACGCGACAATTTGGCCTTCTCCGGCTGAGCCTTCGCTCACAACGGAACCGCCCTCGCCGCCTCCAGCATGTCGGTGATCCGGGTCAGTTTTTGCCTTGGTTTGCCGAGTGACGCGCCATTGGCCGCCTCGACAGCGTCGATCCGCTTCCAGTCCTCAAACCCGATAATCCGGTGACCGGCCGAGCGAAGGCTGTCGACCAGATCGTCGGCATCGGCGACGGGCGCTACCAGACTGTGAACATCTGACAGCAGCGCTTCCACCGTCGCGACGCTGTCGCCCCGGTTCGTCCCGATGGTGCCGCTCGGGCCACGCTTGGCCCAGCCAGTCGCATACAGACCGGGCAGCGGCTTGTTGGCGTCGATGAGACGGCCGGAACGGTTCTTCAGAACGCCTGTCTTCCGATCAACCGGCAGATCGGCAAGTCGTTGCGTCCGGTAGCCGATGCAGCGCACCACAAGACCGCAGGAAACCGTTTCGAAAGCGCCAGTGCCGACGCATTTCTGACGAAAGGGACCTCCCGTCAAAACATTCCGCTCGAGGGTGATGGATTCAACCCGATCCGTCCCGCCGAGACGGACCGGATTGCGCATGAATCGAAAACGACAGCGGCGCGACGCGAGGTTTCCGTTCCGACCGAAGGAACGCAGGATCTGGAGGTTTGCCCGAGCCGCGGCATTTCTTGGATCGCCGGTCTCCGCTTCGCACACGGGTCCGAGGCGCAATTCTGCTGGATCCGCAGTCACATGGCAGTCCTCGAAACCGGCAAATTCCCCAAGCTCACGCGGTGTAAAGCGCGCCTGGGCCGGGCTTCGCCGACCGATCAGGTGCACTGTCCTGATGCGGCTGGCCCTGAGGGCCTCGTATGCGTGATCCGCTATATCGGTGGCTTGCAGATCGCCTGGGTCCTTGAGAAGGATACGCGCCACATCCAGGGCGACATTGCCCTGGCCGATCACGGCCGCCGTGTCGCAGTCGAGATCCACGCGAAGATCCCGGTAGTCGGGATGCCCGTTGTACCAGGCCACGAAGCCTCTCGCCGAGTGGCTGCCGGAGAGGCTTTCGCCGGGAATGCCGAGATCCCTCTCGCGCTCGGCGCCGCAAGCGAATATCACCGCGTGATAGTGGCGGCCGAGTCGGTCGACGGCGATATCGCGACCGATGTGGATGTTGCCAAAAAAACGAAACCCCGGCATGTCGGCAATGCGCGAAAAGACGCTGGTGACCTGTTTGAGTTTCGGGTGGTCCGGGGCAACGCCGTAGCGCACCAGCCCGAAGGGCACCGGAAGCTTCTCATACATGTCAACCGATGTGTCTTCACCGGCGCGCAGCAATGCTTCCGCCGCATAAAACCCGCTCGGCCCGCTCCCCACGATCGCTACACGCAGCGGATTCATGTCACGA
This sequence comes from Rhizobiaceae bacterium, assembly GCA_963921345.3. GTDB lineage: Bacteria > Pseudomonadota > Alphaproteobacteria > Rhizobiales > Rhizobiaceae > Hoeflea_A. The sequence continues at coordinate 643,668 of CAWUFE020000002.1, forward strand.
ACCGAATCCGAGCTCGTCGCGGCGCCGTTCGGCGCCGTCGAGCGGAGGCTGTTTGCTGAATACCACCGGTAATTGGGGCGCCCGCTCGGCGTTGACCGCGATCCACGGTTCGAACTCATCCGGCATGTTCAGCGTGTCGTAGATCGCACTGACAGGGCAGACTGGAATGCAGCCGCCGCAATCGATGCAACCATCGGGATCGATGTAGATCATCTCGTCGTCGGCGTGAAAACACTCGACCGGGCAGACGCTGACGCATTCGGTGAACCGGCACTTGCGGCAGTTGTCGGTAACGATGTGAGGCATGGCGCTGGTCCCTGGCGTCAGGGTGTGCCGGCAGGCTCGACCTGCACCAGCACATCCGAAAAGGTCGGCGCCGCACCAAGGTCGGCATACGCCGATGAGGTCACCGAATGCACTGTCGAGCGGTTGGCGAAGTCCTTCGAGCGCCAATGACCGACCGGCGCCATGACAACGCCGGGGGCAACATCGTCGGTCACCCTGACCATCGCTTCGAACGCGCCGCGTTTGTTGAAGACGCGGACTTTCTGTCCCGAACTGAGCGAACGGTGCTGCGCGTCGTGGCTGTGCATGACAAGCGATTGCTGCCCGGCATGCTCGGCCTGCCGTTCCATGTTGGCGAAGGTCGAGCTCAGAAAGGCATGGCTCTTCGGTGACACGAGGCTCAGGGGGAAGTCGCTCGCCAGGTCGGGACGAGTAGCAGTCGACTCGTTGGGGGGAATGTAGTTGGGAACCGGATCGACCGGATCACCGAGCTGTTGGCCATCATATCCCTGTCGAAACAGGGCGATGACGAAATTTCCGCCCTCCGCAGCCGCCGCCCTGAACTCGCACCTGCCCGACGGCGTGTGAAATTTGCCCTCGGCATGCGGCGCATAGTCGTCCGGCACCGGCACGTTGAGACGGACATATCCCCTGTCCATCACATCCTTCAGCGCGATGCCTTCCAGCAGCGGCGAATCCCAAACCAGGCTCTCGCCGATCATCTGCGCATCGTCCCGGCAGAAGAACGGGTCGTCGTCGAAGCCCATGGTGCGGGCCAGCCGGCGAAACAGCTCGCTGTTGGAAACGGCCTCGCCCAGAGGCTCGATCGCCTTGTGATTGTAGGACAGATAGAGGTGGCCCCAGGAAAACATGATGTCCTCCTGCTCGACCTGCGTCGTCGCCGGCAATACGATATCGGCGTAGCGGGCGGTATCGGTGAGAAACTGCTCGCTGACCACAGTGAACAGGTCTTCGCGTTCAAGGCCACGAAGAACCTTGTCCTGCTCCGGTGTCGTGATCACCGGATTGGCGTTGTAGACCATCAGCGACTTGATCGGCGGGTCGAGCGGCAGTTCGCCGGTCAGCGCCTGACCGAGCTTCCACAGGTTGAGCACGCGCGGCTCGCCCTCCGGCAGCAGGTCCGGACGCATCAGGTTGCCCCAGTTGACCGGAAACGCCCAGATCGGCAATTGCAGCATGCCGCCGCCCGGATGGCGCCAGGCGCCCGTCAATCCGGGCAGGCAGGCGATCGCCCGCACCGTCTGCCCTCCGCCGGCGTGACGTTCGATCGCCACCCCGATGCGAATGAGCGCTGCGTGGGAGGTCGCGAACTCCCGCGCCAGTTTTCGAATGTCCTCTTCCGGAATGCCGGTGATGTCCGCGACCTTGTCCGGTGGGAAGTCCCGTGCCCTCTCCTTCAGCTCGGCAAAGCCCAACGTGTAGTTTTCGATGTAGTCGTCGTCGGTCAGGCCCTCGGCGATGATCACGTTCATCATGCCCAGCGCGAGGGCGCAATCGGTTCCGGGCCGGATCGGAATGTGCCAGTCGGCCTGCTTGGCGGTCAGCGTCCTGAAGGGGTCGATCACCACGACCTTGGCGCCGCGCCGGCGCGCTTCCAAGACGAAGGGCCAGAAGTGCGAATTGGTGCTCAGCGCATTGCAGGCCCACAGTACGATGTATTTGGAATGGACAGCGCTTTCCGGGTCGACCGCGGCGGAATCGCCGATGGTCATCGCATAGGCGGTGATCGATCCGGAATCGCAGAACGTCCGCTCGGCTATGGTCGCACCCAAGCGGTTGAAGAACGGGTCGGCCACGTTGAGGCCGTTGATGATGCCCTCGGTGCCGAGATAGCTGTAGGGCAGGATGGCCTTGGCACCGTGTTCGGAAATGATGCCGTCCCAGCGCTTTCCGATTTCCGCAAGCGCCGTATCCCAGCTGACACGCTCGAATCGACCACTGCCCTTCGGACCGTTTCGTTTCAACGGATAGAGAACACGGTCAGGGCTGTAGACGCGCTTTTCGTAGTCGTTCATCTTGACGCAAAGACGCCCGCGCGTGAACGGATGGTCTGGATTACCCTGAACCCCTGTCACCTTGCCGTCGGCAACCGTCACCAGCATCGAGCAGGTATCCGGACAATCCAGCGGACAGGCACCCAATATCGTTTTTTCCGGCATGTTCCCGATCTTCCGTTCTGATCGCAATTGGCCGGAATATCCGGCTGCACTGCCACCATGCCCCCCCGAACCGGGGCGGGTATTGTTCCGGATTGCCGTTTCGTTGCGCGATCTTGCTCTTGCCGTCCGAGCGGCGGGACGCATCGGACTTGGGCAGATAGAATGGAATCGATGGTCGTGGGAGGAGCGGCGAATTGGGAATGGCCGTATCCTGTGCGATAGTGCGGCATTGATCGGATGGGCGGGGTTGCGCCCATCTCCTGTTTCGCGAATTCACCGGGCGTGACGATGAATTTGAGCGGACACGGCGAACTGAAATACGTCACCGGCACACGGCTTGCATCCAGCGCCGGACGGAACTGGTCGTCTGTGCTTGTGGAACGCTGGCGACACGACAGGGGCCGTCTCAACGACGTCAAACCCAGGGAGACCGAAGTCGCAGTGCTGATGTCGGGCCGGATGCGGGTGCGCCGACGTGGTGATGGTCAGGTCCAGGAATGCCTCGCGGTTCCCGGCACGGTTTGGCTCTGCCCCGCCGGGATCCAGGAGCGGGATATCGAGATCTACGGCGACATGGAGGAAGTCGTCCACATCTACATTCCGTCCGAACCGTTTTCGACCGCGGCGCTGCGAGAATTCGACATCGATCCCGAACATGCGCAGCTCGGCTACTTCGGCGGTTTCCAGGACGGCCTGATTGCCCAGATCGGCAAGGCTGTGGCCGCCGAAATGCGATCGCCGAGTTCGGCCGGCAGCCTGCTCGTCGACACGCTGAGAGTCGCGCTTTCCGCGCATCTGCTGCGCCATTATTCTTCATTGTCCGGGCGACGGCTGAAACTGCCGTCAATGAGCGGTGCGCTCGACGGCCGCAGGCTGGACCGGGTTCTGGAGTTCATCGAATCCAATATCGAGCGCAACGTCCGGATCGACGAATTGGCCGACATCGCCTGCCTGAGCCCTTACCATTTCGCCCGCACGTTCAAGGCCTCCACGGGCAAGACGCCGCACCAGTATCTGATGGAGCGAAAGCTGGGCCTCGCCAAGGAACTGCTGGCGGCTGACCATCTCCGGCTGGTCGAAATCGCGCTGAGAACCGGATTCGCCAATCAGGCCCATTTCAGCCGGGCATTCAAACGGGCAACGGGAATGACGCCGGGCGCGTTTCGCCGGCACGCATCGCGCCGGTAAGCCGACCGTCTCAGAACAGCCGCCCACCGTCGGGCACCTTCTTGTCGATCGCCGCCAACACGACATTGCCTTCTTCGTCGGGAAACCCGAGCACCAGTACCTCCGACATGATCGGTCCGATCTGGCGCGGCGGAAAATTGACGACCGCCATGACCTGGCGGCCGAGCAGCGATTCGGGCGTATAGTGATGAGTCAGCTGCGCCGAGGACTTACGGATGCCGATATCGGGACCGAAATCCACCTTCATCTTGATGGCCGGCTTGCGCGCCTCCGGAAAAGGCTCGGCCTCGACAATGGTACCGCAGCGAACTTCGACCTTTTCGAAGTCGGCCCAGGCAATCTGTTCCGTCATGGCGCATCCAGTCCTGTGCAAACGTCAATGATGCGCTGACGGAAGCGGCGCTCAGGCCTCTCCCACCGTTTCGAACAGCACCGTTTCCATCGCGCTTCGCGCGTCCATACCCGACTGCAGGACGAACTGGAAGGCCTGGAAGTAGAGTTCGCAGGTCTCCAGGGCGCTGGACAGCAGCACCTCGACTTGCTGGTTGGTTGGCTCGGCGCCGCCGGCAAGCAGCAACGACTGGCGGAAGATCACCGCGTGTTCCTGCTGCCACAGGTCGAAATGCCCCATCAGGATCTGCCCGTTGATCAGGAACAGCAGCTTGACCACCTCGTTGATCCGGCTGTCGCTGACGTCGGCGTCAAACGCACAGGCCAGATGCAGGGCTTCGAAGTCCTCCATCCACGAAAACGACACGTGATAGTCGGCCCAGCGTCCCTCGACCGACATGGCGATCTCGTCCTCGCCGGAGCGTTCGAACGACCAGTCGTTGTTGGAGGCCACATATTCGATCATGTCGACAGGATTAAGCTGCCGCTCAAATTCATATTCGATCAGGCTCATGCCGCACCCTCTTTGCCCGAATTGTCTTTTCCTCACGACGAAACCTCGCCGTGCCCTCGTACTGGAAACCCGAAGACCACAACACAAAACTACACAACGCTTGAAGATCCCCCGTCGCCCCGTACCGCCGCCTGCGACCGGAGCGTTTCGAATCATCCATTAAAATCAGTGTATAACGGAGGAGTCGCCGCGCCACCCCTCTTTTGCCGGATCGGGCAACTGGAGTGTGGATACCGCCTGAATCAAATCCTCAGCGGCGGACTTTAAGCGACTCTTGCAAAAGAGCTTTTGCCGGGCAGCCGGGCCCGGAAACTTTTTTGTAAAAAATCGATGACAAGCAGCCTTTGCGGCCGCCGCGCCGGAGGGGTCACCCGGACTTGCCGCTCTTGCGCGTGGTACGCGGCTTGGGAGCCGCTTCCTGCGCGGCGATCTGTTTCTCCAGCGCCTCGATGCGCTGCATCAACGCTTCGTTCTCGTCCCGCGCCTTTGCGGCCATTTCGCGCACCGCCTCGAACTCCTCGCGCTGTACGACGTCCATGGAGTTGAGCATGCGTTCCATCTGCGCCCGCATGGCGGTTTCGACTTCGTTGCGCACGCCCTGGGCGGCGCCGGCGGCATCGGTCATCAGACGGGCGAAATCATCAAGGATACGGTTGGGGCCGTTGGTCATGCGATTGCCTCGATTCTGCTGCTGTGTTGCTGCAAGTGCTTTTCCTCTCAGGTAGGCCGTCCGCCCGTCGGGTGCAAGTCTTGACCTTGTCGCACCGCATCTGCATGGTCCGCCCGATCCACGCTCGAACCGGACACCCTATGAACACCGTGCAGGCTGCCATTCCCTTCCCCAACATCGACCCGGTACTGATTTCCATCGGGCCGCTGGCCGTGCACTGGTATGGCCTCGCCTATGTCGTCGGCATCCTGCTCGGCTGGCGCTATGCCCGCAGAATTGCCGCAACCGATCGGCTCTGGGCGGCGCAGAAGCCGGCCATGTCGCCGACCGACATCGACGATTTTCTGCTCTGGGGCGCAATTGGAATCGTGCTGGGGGGCCGGCTCGGCTACATCCTGTTTTATGATTACGCCGCTTTTGCCGCCAATCCGCTGCGCCTGATTGAGATCTGGAACGGCGGCATGTCGTTCCACGGCGGCCTGCTCGGCACCATTATCGCCATGATCCTGTTCGCCCGCCGCCGCGGCATCGTCGTGTGGAGCCTGTTCGACGTGATCGCCGCTGCGGCGCCCATCGGCCTGTTTCTCGGGCGCATCGCCAATTTCATCAATGCCGAATTGTGGGGCAAGGTCTCCGACGTCCCCTGGGCGGTGGTGTTCCCCACCGGCGGACCGCTGCCGCGCCACCCGAGCCAGCTCTACGAGGCGGTGCTCGAAGGGCCGGTGCTGTTTTTCACCCTGTTCGCAATGATCTGGTTCTATGGCCGACTGCGGTTTCCCCGTTATGTCGGCGGCGCCTTTATCGCCGGCTACGGGATAAGTCGTATCCTGGTCGAGTTCGTGCGCGAACCGGACGCTCATATCGGCTACCTGTTCGGCGGCTGGCTGACCATGGGCATGCTGCTGTCGCTGCCTATGGTCGTGATCGGCGTCGTCGCCATGATGCTGGCAAAACGCACGGACAACGTACCGGCGGCGCCTCCCGGAGGAGCCGCGTGACGACGCCGCTCGGCCGCAAGATCGCCGACCTGATTCGCCTCAACGGCCCTCTGTCGGTGGCCGACTATTTTGCGCTGTGTCTCGCCGATCCGGATCACGGCTATTACCGGACCCGCGATCCCTTCGGCACCGGCGGAGATTTCGTGACGGCACCCGAGATCAGCCAGCTGTTCGGAGAACTGATCGGCGTCTTCATGATCCTTGCCTGGCAGACCCATGACCGTCCGCAAAATGCGCGACTGGTCGAAATCGGTCCCGGGCGCGGCACGCTGATGGCCGACGCCGGAAGAACCATCGCCGGCCTGATGCCCGAGATGGCGGAAACAACGACCGTTCACCTGGTGGAAACCAGCGAAACGCTGACCGCAATTCAAAGGCAAACACTCGGCAGTGACGGCATGAAGACGCGCTGGCACGCCGACCTCGGCGCCGTACCACAGGGGTTCACGCTGCTGATCGCCAACGAGTTCTTCGACGCCCTGCCGGTTCGCCAGTTCGTCAAAACTCCGGAAGGCTTGCGCGAACGGGTCGTGTCGATAGCCGAAGACGGCCAGTTGACCTTCGCCACCGGCGTTGCCGGCCTGGAGCTCGATTCGCCGGAGGGCGCGACGCAAGCGGCACCCGGCGCGATATTCGAAGTGTCGCCGGCCCGCGATGCGGTGATGGCACAGATCGCCGCCCGGCTCGTCGCCGAAGGCGGCGCGGCGCTGGCGATCGACTATGGACATCTGCAGACTGCCTGGGGCGACACGCTTCAGGCCGTGCGCAATCACAGCTACGAGGACGTGCTCGCCCGTCCGGGCGAAGCCGATCTGACGAGCCACGTCGATTTCCAGGCGCTTGCCGCCGCGGCAAAGGCGGAGGGCGCGAACGTCGCCAAACCGCTCACCCAGGGCGCGTTCCTGCTCGGTCTCGGCCTGCTGGAACGGGCCGGAGCGCTGGGCGCCGGCAAGTCGAACGAAGTCCAAAACGGCATCCGCCAGGCGGTGGATCGTCTCGCCGGTGACGGCGAAAATCAAATGGGCAGCCTTTTCAAGGCGTTGTGCGTGTCGGCTAAGAAGACATCGATCCCACCCTTCGAAACCGCCGATTGACAGGGACACTCAGTTTGATCACCATCCCGCCCGATGCAACGCGGAAGTCCGTCATGCTTGACCTGGGCCAGCCAGACCCGATCACCAGCGATCTTCTGACACAAGCGTGCGCCGAGGCACCGATCCGCCACGGCTTCTTCACCCGCTCCGGCGGCGTGTCGGACGGCATCTATCGCGGCCTCAATGTCGGTCTCGGCTCAGCCGACGACCGCGACAGCATCCGTGAAAATCGCGCCCGCATATGCCGCTGGTTCACCGTGCCCGACGCACGCCTGGCGACGCCGCACCAGATCCACTCGCCCGATGTCTGGGTGGTCGATGATTCGTTCGACGGCGAGCGTCCGAAAGCCGACGCGGTGGTCACGACAACGCCGGGGCTGGTCATCGGCGTGCTGACGGCCGATTGCGTGCCCATCCTCTTCGCCGACCCGGTCGCCGGTGTCGTCGGCGCCGCTCACGCCGGCTGGAACGGAGCGCTTTCGGGCGTCGCCGAAAACACCATCGCCGAAATGGAACGGCTCGGGGCGGACCGCACCCGCATCGCCGCCTGCCTCGGCCCGTCGATCAGCGGCGACAATTACGAGGTCGGTCCGGAATATGTCGACCGGTTTGTCGGCGAGGACCCGCAAAGCCGATCCTATTTCCGCGCCAGCGGAAAAGCCGGACACAGCCTTTTCGATCTCCAGAACTACGCCTTGAACCGCCTGACCCAAGCAGGCATATCGGCCCACCTGTCCGGACACTGCACCTATGCCGACGAGAAACGGTTCTTCTCCTACCGGCGCACGACCCACCGTGCCGAGCCCGATTACGGGCGGCAAATTTCAGCGATCTGTATTGGCGATGGAGGTCATCGTGGCTCTGCACTTTGAACAGGAAGAATTCGATTGGCGATTGCGCCGTTTGCGCGATGCCATGCAGGACGAAAATCTCGACGCCATGCTGCTGTTCGCCCAGGAGAGCATGTACTGGCTGACCGGCTACGACACCTTCGGCTTCTGCTTCTTCCAGACGTTGATCGTCAAATCCGACGGCAGCATGCGGCTGCTCACCCGCTCGGCCGATCTGCGGCAGGCCCGCCATACGTCGATCATCAAGGACATCTCGATCTGGACCGACCGGGTCAACGCCGATCCGGCTGTGGATCTGAAGAACCTGCTGAACGACATGGACCTGCTGGGCTGCCGTATCGGCATCGAATACGACACCCACGGCCTGACCGGCGCCAATTGCCGCAAGCTGGACCAGCAATTGCAGTCCTTCGGCGATCTGGTCGATGCATCGCACATCGTCTCGCAGCTGCGGCTCATCAAGAGCCCGGCGGAAATCCACTACATCAAGACCGCTGCGGGCCTGTCTGACGCGGCGCTCGACGCTGCCCTGCCGCTGATCCGGCCCGGCGGCAGCGAAGCCGACATCCTAGCCGCCATGCAGGGTGCGGTGTTTTCCGGCGGCGGCGACTATCCGGGCAACGAGTTCATCATCGGCTCGGGTCACGACGCCCTTTTGTGCCGCTACAAGTCCGGCCGGCGCATGCTGGAGGAGCAGGACCAGCTGACGCTGGAATGGGCCGGCGTCTTTGCCCACTATCACGCGCCGATGATGCGCACGGTCATCGTCGGCAAGCCGACGGAGCGCCATCTGGAGCTTTACGATGTCTGCCGCGAGGCCCTGACGGAGATCGAAAAGGTCCTGCATCCGGGCAGCACCTTCGGCGAAGTATTCGCGACCCATGCCAAGGTTCTGGAAGATCGCGACATGACCCGTCATCGGCTCAATGCCTGCGGTTACTCCGTCGGCGCCCGCTTTACTCCGAGCTGGATGGAGCGCGAAATGTTCTTTGCCGGCAATGAACAGATAATTAAGGCTGACATGTCATTGTTTCTGCATATGATTATTATGGATTCAGAATCCGATACCGCGATGACGCTGGGACAGACTTATCTGACGACTGAGGACGGGCCGAACCCACTTTCGACACACAGTCTTGATCTGATCGTCCAGTAGCGCGGTTGAAGGGAGATGCAGACGCTTGCGCACGAACCTCGTCACTACAATTCTGGTGAGTTGCGTGCTGTTGCTGACGGCCGGGTGTAACGCGCGGCAATCGCTGAGCAACATCAGAGGATTGCTGCCGCGGGCTGAGATCCCCAATGCCGGGGACCAGCAGCCCGGAACCGACGACAATCAGACCCAGTCGACCGAAAACACCGAAACGCCGAACCAGACGCAGGACGCCACCACCCAGCAGCCGGCGACGAACCCGGCTCCGGCGAACAGCAACGTGTTACGTCCCTCGTCTGCGAGCACCGGTCAGCCGGCGCGCAGTGTCGGCGCCATCAGTTTCACACCGGTTATCGGCGCACCGGTCAGCGCGGTTCAGCCGCTGTCGCGCCGTCTCGGCGCGGAAGCCCGCAGCCGCGGCCTGACGATCTTGCAGTCGGCCTCCGGCGACAGCGACCATATTCTCAAGGGCTATTTCTCCGCCTTCGCCGACGGCGACAAGACCACGGTCGCCTTCGTCTGGGACGTTCTCGACAGCCAGGGCAATCGGCTGCACCGCATCCGCGGCCAGGAGATCGCCCAGGGCACCGCCCAGGATCCCTGGGACGTGGTTCAGGACTCGACGATGGAAACCATCGCCACGCGGACCATCACCGACTACGTTTCGTGGCGATCGTCCTCCGGCTCCTGACCTCCGCGCACACTTCCTTTGGGCAAGAGCCCGTTCGGGAATTAGCGATCGGTTTGGTTGGGCCTATTTTGTTCAATATCAAGAGACTGATCGAAGTAACGGCTGGTGGCCATTTCGAGATCAGGCTTGCCGATAGTGGGCAAAATGGGCCCAATCCGAATGGACGCGGCCAGTTTTGGTGCTTTTTGATGAAAGGCCGACTGACAGGCAACCAGCCTGCGGCGTCGTCCTTTCGTCAAAAGTCCCTCAAAACTGGCCGCGCCAAACCGACCGCTAATTCCCGAACGGGCTCTTTAATTCACTATTGCGCCGATGATGGGTTGCATTCGCGCGCCAGCCGGCTAAAACGCCGGCCAACGGCATACCCATGACAGGCCACACGCCATGAAAGTATTTGCAGGCAACTCCAACCGGGTCCTGGCGGAATCCATCTGCAACTACCTCAACATCCCCCTCGGAAATGCCATCGTCCGGCGCTTCGCCGACCATGAGATCTTCGTCGAGATCAAGGAAAACGTGCGCGGCGAGGATGTCTTCATCATCCAGCCCACCTCCTATCCGGCGAACGACCACCTGATGGAGCTTCTGATCATGATCGACGCCGCCCGGCGCGCGTCGGCGCGGCGCATCACGGCAGTGCTTCCCTATTTCGGCTATGCCCGGCAGGACCGCAAGCCCGGTCCGCGCACGCCGATTTCGGCCAAGCTGGTCGCCAACCTGATCACCGAGGCCGGCGCCAACCGGGTCCTGACGCTCGACCTCCACGCCGGCCAGATCCAGGGCTTTTTCGACATCCCGACGGACAATCTCTACGCGGTGCCGATCCTCGCCCGCGATATCAAGGACCATTACGACGTGTCCAACGTCATGGTGGTCTCGCCCGACACCGGCGGCGTCGTGCGCGCCCGGGCTCTGGCCAAGCGGCTCGATTCGCTGCTGGCCATCGTCGACAAGCGCCGCGACCGGCCGGGCGAATCGGAAGTCATGAACGTCATCGGCGACGTCAGCGGCAAGGACTGCATTCTGATCGACGACATCGTCGACTCCGGCGGAACCCTGTGCAACGCCGCCGAAGCACTGCTTGAAAACGGCGCCACCAGCGTCACGGCCTATATCACCCATGGGGTTCTGTCCGGCGGCGCCGTCGCGCGCGTCACCGCATCGGCGCTGACGGAACTGGTCATCACCGATTCCATCCAGCCGACCACATCCGTCCAGAACGCCCACAACATCCGCGTCATCTCCACCGCCAGCCTCATCGGCGAAGCGATCAATCGCACCGCGTCGGAAGAATCGGTCTCCAGCCTGTTCGACTGAGCCGACCGGCGCCAATCGATCCTGTCATTGTACCGCCACGCTTGTTTCTCAAGCTGCGAGTTTGCACCTTGTCGAAGAGGGAGGCTGTCCAATGCTCAGAACTGCAATCGCATTATGCTTGACCGGGTCGGCGGTGATCGGTTTCTCGGGACCGTCGATGGCTCAAATCGACGTTTGCAACGACGATACCGTCAGCACCACCGATGCCGGGCGAAAGGTGACCTATGTGGATGCGTTGCCGGAAGGGCTTTCGGTCGGCGATATGAGGGTCGGTCAGAAGGACATGCTGGATTCCGACGGCAACAAGGTCGGTGTGTTCAGGTGGAGCGCTACCGTCATGGAAACCGACAACGGTGCAGGCAAACCGATCTATTCGGTTCGCAAGTTCTACGAGTTCGAAGACGGTGTTCTGTTCGGATCAAGCCTGGACAACACCAGTTCGCCGGTCGGCGACACGTCAATACCCTCCATCGTGTCAGGGCGCACAAGCATCGTCGGGGGACTTGGACGCTATGTCGGAGCGACCGGTTTGAAGCGGCACGAACGGCACCCTGATTCCGGCGATTTCACCTACTATTTCGAAATCGACTGCCATTGACGTCAGCCGATCGCGACTAACGCAGGGTTCGGTCGAACACCGAGGCCAGGCTGGCGCGATTGTGGATCTCCAGCTTCTCGTAGATGGCTTGCGTCTGGTTGCGCACGGTCGACGGCGCAGTACCCAATAGCCGCGCCACTTCCTTGTAGCGCATGCCGTCTGCGAGCGCCCGCGCCACCTGCAGCTCGCGCGCCGTCAACAGGTCGCGTTTCTTCAGACGCCGCACGGTCAGCCGTTGCAGTCCCTGAACGCTGCTGTCCGGCATCGGGTCGATCTGCACCACCACGCCGCGTTCCTTGAGCACATAGCAGCCCGATTCGCCCAGCAGTTCCTCCAGATAGGCCGGCAGGATGCCGTTGCGCAGCTCGCGGCCGATCTCTTCCAGATGGTCGTGCAGGTTGGCGAGCCCGACGATGCTGACGCCCTTGTCGCTGACATAGAGCGGCAGCTCGCCGTCTTCACCGTCCTGGGTTTCCTTGACCAGGCGCTGGCGCATGGTGCGGCAGACCTGTTCGACCGAGCAGCGCAGAAACTCCAGCTCGTCTTCCGACCAGTCGCACGCCTGCGGGCCGGCGCGATAGCTCGACATGAAGAACGACGCCTTGCGATCGTCGTTCTGCTCCATTACGGTCGCCATCTTGCGGATGTGATAGCGGTCCGCCAGCGCTGCCATGCCCTCGGTCTGGGTGCCGCGCTGCCGGTGATAGGTGGCGACTTCGAGCGGCTGTTCGCGGATCTGCGCGGCCAGCAGATCCTCCTCGGCAATGGTCTGCCAGAAACTGAAATAGTCGTCCGGCAGGTTGCGCGAACCGTTGGCAAAGATGTCGACGCTGTCGCCATCCAGCGAGGCCCAGCCGTACCAGGCGCAGTCGAAGCCGATCGTCTCCGACAGGTCGGTCACCGCCCAGGCGGCGAGATCCTCTACCGATTGGTCTTTTGCGCGCGCTTCGATCTCGGTGACGAAGCGCGAAAATGCCGTTACGCCGAGTGTCATCGTTCCCGTCCCGATCGTCACCGCCACAGCTTCTCGTCGCCGGTATAGGCCGTTCCAGGCAGCGGGCCTTCCTTCAGGAAGGCGTCCAGAACATTGCGCATCACGCGCCCGACATTGTTTTCGCCGCCCTTGCAGGGCAGCGCCTGTGACCAGGCAATCGATCCGGCTGCGAATACTGCACCATTTTTCGGCGTGGTGAAATAGATCATGTCTCCGCGCACCTGCGGGTCCTGGGTGCCGCCACGCCCTGGAAAGGCGTAGGTGATCTCCTCCGATACCAGCGGATAGTTGTCGGAATGGCCCCAGGAGGAAGCCAGGATCATGGTGTGCGGCGGCGTTCCGAGCGCCAGGTCGTAGCGGTCGAGTTCGATCCCCGCTGCCCCGTCGGCAGCGAGACCGAAATCCCCGATCGGCTCCTCGTCGCCGATACCCTCCATGATCCAGGCGACGCGCTTGTGAAAGCTGTCGGGCATGCGCTCGAATGGCTGGCTTTCGTCCATGCCCTCGGTGGTGAAGCCCAGCCCGGTGATTTTCTGCGGAGCGCGTCCCCTCGAACGCCACAGGCCGGAACGCTCGCCCGTGCAGGCAAGGTGCCCCTCGCCCGGCTCCGCCTGCCAGGCGCGCGAACCGGTGTCGAGCTTGCGCACCTCGATGCATTCCGGTTCGTCCTGGCGCAGCCCCGTCACCCAGTAGTAGCCGTTGCCGCCGGTGTAGAGCAGCCGTCCGCCATCGGCCAGATACGTCTCGGTCGCATCCATCATGGCTTCCGAGTAATACTCCGGATGGGTGCCGTTGATGACCGCCTTGTACGGCTCGAGAGCAGCCTTGCCGTGCCGGTGCAGGTCGTGATCGGTGATGACGTCGTAGCCATAACCGGCGTGCTCCAGCCACCAGGTCAGCGACAGGTCGGCGGGCAGCGCCCAGGGAAAGTTCATCGCCGGCAGGCGGTATTTCGGCCGCAGCGAAATGATCGGCCTGAGCCAGCTGGAATAGCAGCAGCCCGAACCGTCGCTGTGATGGTCGTAGGTGGAGAGCCCGAATTCCTCCAGTTTCTTGAACTCCAGATCGTCCTCGGAGATGACCGGCGTGTGTGCGGTGATCGCCTGGGCGATGGGCGCCTCGTAGGCCAGGTGCTCGTTGGCGTAGGCCAGATAGGTGAAGGTCGGCAGCAGCACGGCGAGCTTTTCCCTTGGCCTGTCGGGCGTAACGATGAACGGGATGTGATCCTGGCAGTCCCCCGCCGTCAGTCGCAGCGCGTAGACACCGCTCCTCAGATTTTCCGGCAGGTCGAGAGAACAGGTGACGTCCCAGTCGCAATCGGTCAGCGCGTCGTCGTGAAAGTGGACGCCGCCATATTCGTCCGGCGCCAGGTGGAAACTGTCGGCACCGTTCCAGTTATAGCCGGTCATGCAGCGAACCGGCCTGTTGACGCCGACCATGTCCAAGCCGCTCGGCCCCGTGTCGTGGATCACGTCGCCGATGCCCTTCGCCGCAAGTCCCGCCGTCGGGTCCCAATAGGCAAGCAGCGCCTTGTCCAACGGCGACGCCCCACCGGCCAGGGCCTCGATCTCGTTTCGGGTCAGCGTCCGCGCAAAGACGCCAGAGCGGTCGATCTTGCCGTTGAACAGCATCGAGACGAAGGGGCCGCGTTTCGGATTGCTCTCCGACGCACCCGCAAGCAGGAAGCGCGCCGCACCCTCGGTGGCAGCAGGCCGCACCGACAGCGTTTCGGTGATCCAGTTGCCGAGCTCGAACGGCACGACGGTCGAAAACCGGGAGTTCCAGGGATTGATGCAGTCGATGACGTGCAGGCTGGTCGCACCGGTGGCGGCTTCGAAGGTCGCGGCCACGAAAAGCCAGCAACGCGGGTGTACCGGCGTGTCGGCGGTGATCCGGTCGACCGCCTGTCCGTCGCCGACCCACAGCGACAGCCGGCCCTCGGGATCGATCCCAAGGCCGTAGCCGCTGTTGGAATTGACGTCCCAGCGACCCATGATCATCTGCCGCTCCGACTTGATCAAAGTCGGATGGACATGGGCGAACAGGGTGAAATCCGTCAGTCCGTCGAGCAGGCCCTCGGGGTCCTCGGCATGGGCGAATGACCCGATCTGGGTGAATTGCCGGCGCACCGCCAGCGTGCCGTCCAGCGCGGAATCGACTTCCTCCTCGACAAATCCCGGCCCTTGTGGATTTTCGTCGCCATGCACGATGCGCACCAGCCGGGCGTCGACCGTGTCGAGCCCCTCGGCCGAGACCATGAAATCAACCCGGGTGCCGGCCTTCGGGGTGAGCGGATCGGCGTAGCCGAACAGGCGTTGCTTGGCCATCTCCTAGCTCTCCATCAGATCGTTGACGCGCAGCAGGAAGACCGCGTGATAGGCTTCGTCGATGCTGCGATAGATGCGGTCGTCGACGATGCGCGGCGGAGCGCCGCGGGCGCCCGACAGCGCCACGACGCTGTAGCTGTCATAGTCTTCGGCCCGGCGCAGAATGGCGTATTTGTCGGCCATGTCGCCGCGGCGGAAATAGTTGAGCACCCGGTCGAGCGCGTCGGAATGCTGGCCGAGCGGCTTCTGCCGGTGCTCCTCGATCAGCTCCGGGGTGATCAGCGACTTCAGATGGTCGCGCAGCCGCTTGTCGAAACGGCGGTAGTAGATCGCCTGCTTGTCGGCGATGCCGGTGGCTTCTTCGGGCATGACTTCGCCCCCCTTCTCGGTCCGCGCCGCGCGGGCTTCGGACATTTTGCGGTTGCGGTAGGCCCTGAACTGATCGCGAATGCCGGCGATGCCGTTATGGGCGAGCAACGCGACCGCCAGCATGACGCCGGCGATCAGGATGATGCGCAGCGGGCCCAGATCGAGCATCACCTTGTCGAGCACCGTCACGATCGCCGTGCCGATCACCGCCCCCTCGGCGCGTCCGAGACCGCCGATGACGATCATGGCGAACAGGATCAGCAGGATTTCCAGGGAAAAGACAGACGGCGATATCGAGCCGTAAAACATGGCGTAGAAGGCGCCGATGACACCGAGTCCGGCAGACGAGACTAGGAACACATGCAGGCGGGCGCGACGGTAGTCGATGCCGACCGCCTCGGCAAAGGCTTCTTCCTCGCGCGCCGTCTGCAACAGCATGCCGAGGCGCTCCGAGTGGACCAGGCGATAGATCGCCAACGCACCGAGCAGCAGCAGGAATGCACCGAAGAATCCCATCAGAAGCCCGGGCCGCTGCAGGAACCACTCGCCCGGAATGAACGAGCCGACCGAGTTGATCGAACCGTTGGTCGGCGCCAGCGGCTTCAGCTGCAAAACGAAAACACGGCAAATCTCGGCGAAACCGAGGGTCAGCAACGCGTAGTAAAGCCCGTCCAGCCGGGTCGAAGGCAGTGCCAGAAAGCCGCCGACGACCAGGCCGGCGATCGCTCCGATGACGAACATGAACGGCCATGGCACGCCGAGATAGACGTTGCAGGCGGCCGCCGCATAACCGGCAATGCCGACCACGGCGAGCGTCGCCAGCGAGAAAATCCCGGCCGTGCCAATGATCAATGTCCACAGCACGTTGATGGCCGTATACATGCAGAAGATCGCGGCGATGGTGACCAGCGAGTTGGACAGAAACGGCACTGCCAGCACCAGCAGTCCCAGCCCGATCAGCCACCACAACGGCCGCTTGTCCGCCAGGCGGCGCTCGTATCGCAGGCTCTTCGGATTGTATCGGGCCCGCCATTTCAGCCAGTGCCGCCGGCCGAACGGCAGGCGGCCACGGTTCAGCGGCCGGCCGCTGTCGGGGTGCAGCAGCACCTCGCCAGGTCGCTGGCCGATCCGGTAGTAGGTCCTGTCGGTCATCGCCTACTCCCGCGTCTCGTCGAGCAGCCCGCCGATACCGCGTGGCCGCAGTACCAGAAAGACGATGATGAACAGGAATTGCGATATCAGCACATAGCGCTGGCCGAGAAACGGCGTGGCGCCGACGATCGCCTCTAGGAACCCGATAATGAAGGCGCCCGCCACCGCGCCCGACACCGACCCCAGTCCGCCGAGCAGCGCGATCGTCAGCCCTTTGATCAGCGGGATGGCGCCGGAAGTCGGGCTGACAAACAGGGTCTGCGACAACAGCACCGCCGCGAGCCCCGCCAGCGCACCGGTCATCATGGTCACCGGCAGCGCCGTCCAGCGCACCGAGATGCCGCACAGCACCGCGCCTTCCGGGTTCTGCATCATCGCCCGGATCTCCAGGCCCTTTCGCGATCGTCGCAGCCACAACAGCACTACCGTCAACAGGATGGCGGTCACCACGATGGTTCCGAGCTGGTCGTAGCGGATACGGGCGCCGAGAAACTCCAGCCTGCCGAAGCCGAACAGTTTCGGCAGGCCGCGCTGGCGCGAGCCGAACAGGAACAGCAGCGTCTGCACCGTCGCCAGGTTGATCGCCAAAGTGACGATCAGGCTGCGAACGGCGAAATTCGGCTTGTCGTGGATGGGCAGGAAGGCGACGAGATAGATCAGCCCGCCGAACAACGCTCCGGCGGCGACGCCGCTGAACAGCGATGCCAGTCCGACGGCAAGCTTCGCATAGGCGGTTCCGGCAAACAGCGCCAGAAGCGTCGGTTTCAGAGCCGAGGAAACAAGCCACGCAGCGTAGCCGGAGACCGCGAAGGTCGCGCCATGGGCCATGTTGATCATGCCGACGGACGACCACAGGATCGAGATGCCGATCGCCATCAATGCGTAGATCGATGCCAGATTGAGCCCGTGGATGATGACCGAAATGTCCACGGCCCTAGCTCCCCAGACCCACGTGACCGACATCGCCGCGAATACGGCCGGCATGCATGCCCACCATGCGATCGACGCGGCCGCTGAGCAGTGCGACGTTCTGTTCGGCGATCACCATCGCCTTGCCTTCCTGCGGCAGCGAAAACAGCGCTTCCATCACCGCGGCCGAAATCTTCGGCGCCAGCCCCAGCGACGGCTCGTCGACCAGGTAGAGCGACGCCTCCACCATCAGCGCCCGGCCGATGGAAACCATGCGCCGCTCGCCGCCGGACAGTTTGCCGACCAGCGCGTGTTCCAGCTTCCGGAGCGGCGGAAAGATATCCATGACCATGTCCCGCCGTTTGGCGCGGCTGCGCCAGGCCAGGCGTTCATGGGCGCCGCAGTCCAGATGCTGAGCCACGGTGAGCCCCGGAAAGATCGCATCGCCCTGCGGCGTCATGGCAATGCCCATGCGCACCAGCCGCGAGGTCTTGCGGCCGGCGCCGGTAGAACGGGTTCCGCCGATCTCGGCCTGGCGCAGCCGGATCGAGCCGCTCTGCCATCCGACCAGCGACAGGATGGCGCGAAGCAGGGTCGTCTTGCCGTGGCCGTTGAGACCGACCAGACCGATCCGCTCGCCCTCCCCCACGCTGAAGTCGATTTCGTGCAGGACGCGCAGCGGGCCGTAACCGGCGGACAGGCCGCGTATGGTCAGGAGATCGCTCATCTCACGCCCCGGCGAAATAGGCCGCGTGCACGCGCGGATCGTCGAAGACGGCGGCCGGCGAACCGCTGGCGATCACCTGGCCGAGGTCGAGCACCACCACCCGCTCGGCGATCGCGGCCAGGAGTTCCAGCCGGTGCTCGATGACGATGACGGCGAGCGCATACTCGTCGACCTGCCGGCGGATGATCAGGTCGAGTTCGTCGATCTCCGAATTGATCAGGCCGGACGCCGGCTCGTCCAGCAGCAGAACCCTGGGCTTGCGCATCAGCAGACAGGCAAGCAGCAGCTTGCGGCGGTCGAACGTATCGAGCGTTCCCGCCAGCCGGTCCCAGTGCTGGTGGAAACCGGCAAGCCGCGCCGCGTGTTCCGCATCGAAGCGCGAGCAATGCGGCCGATAGGCCAGCCGGGCAGCGCGGAAGACCTCGTCGATGGTCATGGAGGAGGGCACGATCGGGCTCTGATAGGTCCGCGCAAGACCGTGGCGCGCCCGTTCGTGGATGCTCCATCCGTCGATCGCCTCGCCCTCCAGCCTCACCTCGCCGGACCGCGCCCTGTAGCGGCCGGTCAGCACCTCGAACAGGGAGGTCTTGCCGGCCCCATTGGGGCCGACCAGCCCGAGAACTTCGCCGGCAGCGACCTCCAGGCGGACATCGTCGAGAATGTCCCGGCCGCCGAGGGAAAGAGATATCCCCCGGCAGCTGAAGATCGCCTCAGACATGGCAGCTTTCCGATCGCTGCGAGCTACATCCAGGGCGCCTGACGGAAGGGCGTCTCCGCATAGGGCTGCGGCGCGATGATCCGGTGCTCGCCATCCTGCACCTGGAAGAACAGATGCGCCTGGCCGGCCTCCGGATCGTCGGTCATGTTGGGATAGCTGACGCCGGACTGGGTGTCGGCGTCGAAGCTGTAATGCCCGTTGACGCCGCGCATATTGGTTGCCCGGATGGCATCGCCCACCGCATCGAAGTCGGTCGGGTCGCCGGCCTTGCGCCAGGCGTCGGCCAGCAGGTGAACGGCGTCATAGCCGCCGCCCGTATAGACCATGCCCATGATGCCGGGGTGCTTTTCCTGATACTTCTTGCGGAAGGCCATGCCCTGGTCGTCGGCATAGGTGCCGTAGACCGTGCCCCAGACGAAACCCTCGGCGGCGTCTTCCGCCAGCGACAGGAATTCCGGCTGCGACGGCCCGTATTGCAGATAGACCAGCGCGCCGTCCACCGGATCATAGGCATAGGTCTGGGTAAAGGCCGCCAGTTCGGCCGCCACCCAGTGATCGATCATGATGACGCCGGCATCCGATTCCAGCAGCGCCGAAATGACCGGCGACCAGTCCTGCACGGGAAACTGGATATCGGTGACGCCGGCAAGCTCCCACTCGCCGTTGGAAGCGGCGATTGCATCCTGGGTCGCCTGGGAGATGACTTGGGTGTAGGCGATCTGGCCCTGGACGATATGCACCTTGTTGTTCTTCGGCGTCCACGAACCCGAGTTCTTCAGGTCGCTGATGAACTTGATGAAGCCGCTACCGTACCAGGTCTCGGCGACGTCGAGCTGGAAGATGTTGCGGTACTTCTGCGGGTCCGATTTGAACAGGTCGAGCGAAGCCGTCTGGGTGTTGCCGTGCACGTAAGGCACGCCCGAGGCGGCGGCGACATCCATCGCCGGCTGCGGGATCAGCACGAAGGCCGAGGCCAGGGCGTGTACGCCGGATTCGGCCAGGTTCTGGAAGGCTGTCACCGTGCCTTCCGGCGTCAGCAGGTCGATATCCACCACCTTGGTCTCGATCATCCGGCCGTCGACGCCGCCGGCGGCATTGATTTCCTCGACCGCCAGCATGATGCCGTTGAGCCAATCGCCCTGGTCGGCCACCCCGACCGGACCGGACTGCGCCGTCGGCACGCCGAGCAGGATCGGTTCGGCCGCGATCGCCGTGCCGATGGCGCTCGAGGCGAGCAGCGCCGCTGTGGCGGCGGACAGGAAGGTTCGTCTGTTGAAGAAAGTCATGGCGTTCCCCTGAAGGTTCGTTCTTGGCCTCTCGGCAATTCCGCGCCCAAGTCTGCCTTGACGAATTCAGGATACAATGATGCAGATGCACTATCAGCGAGACGGCCACCAACGGAGGGCGATGTGAGCGATTATTACGATCTCGGCACCTATTCGATGACGGTCACCACGTCGTCGCCCGAGGCGCAGCTCTGGTTCGACCGCGGTCTCATCTGGTGCTACGGCTACAATCACGAAGAGGCGATCGCCTGCTTCGAACGGGCGCTGGAAGCAGATCCGGATTGCGCCATGGCCCATTGGGGCATCGCCTATGCTCTGGGCCCCAACTACAACAAACCGTGGCCGCTGTTCGACCCGTCCGACAAAGCGCAGTCGCTCGGCCGCGCCCACGCCGAAACACAGGCGGCGCTGGCGCTGCGGGACCGCGTGACACCGGTTGAAAGCGCCCTCATTGTCGCCCTGCCCTCACGCTATCCGCAGCCGGAGCCGATCGATGATCAGTCGCCGTGGGACCGGGCCTTTGCCGACGCCATGCGTGCCGTTCACACCGACCATCCGGCGCGGCTCGACGTCAAGAGCGTGCTGGCCGAGGCGATCCTGGTGCTGACGCCGTGGAAAATGTGGGACCTGAAAACCGGCGACATCGCCGCCGGCGCCGGCACGAGGGAAGCCATGGATCTTCTGGAGCCCGCCTTCGCCGACGATCCGGCGGCCTGGGACCATCCGGGCCTGTTGCACCTCTACGTCCACCTGATGGAAATGTCGCCGTTCCCGCAGCGCGCACTGATGGCCGGCGACCGGCTGCGCGAACTGGTGCCCGACGCCGGCCACCTCATCCACATGCCGACCCATATCGACGTGCTGTGCGGCCACTATTACGACGTCGTCCACTGGAACCAGAAGGCGATCGAAGCCGACCGCAAATTTCTCGACCGCGCCGGACCGCTGAACTTCTATTCCGCCTACCGCATCCACAATTACCACTTCGCCATCTACGGAGCGATGTTCCTCGGCCAGTACGAACCGGCAATGGCGGCGGCCGAGGAACTGATCGCGACGACACCGGACGAACTGCTGCGCATGCCCTCTCCGCCCATGGCCGACTACCTGGAAGGCTATATCGCCATGAAGCAGCACGTGCTGGTGCGCTTCGGCAAATGGCAGGAGATCATCGACCAGCCATTGCCGGAAGACCCGGCCGTCTACTGCGTGACGACGTCGATGATCCACTACGCCAGGGGCGTTGCGCACTCCGCTCTTGGCAACGTTGCAGAGGCCGAAGCAGAGCGCGAGCTGTTCCGCGCCGCCAAGGCAACGGTGCCGGACACACGGCTCGTCCACAACAACACCTGCCAGGATCTGCTGGCCATTGCCGAAGAGATGCTGAACGGCGAACTGGAATACCGCCGCGGCAATTTCGATGTCGCCTTCGCGCATTTGCGCACATCCGTCGAACTCGACGACAACCTGCCCTACGACGAACCCTGGGGTTGGATGCAGCCGACCCGCCACGCGCTCGGCGCTTTGCTGCTCGAACAGGGCAGGGTCGACGAGGCGGAGGAAGTCTACCGCGCCGATCTCGGCCTCGACGACGAACTGAGCCGCGCCTGCCAGCATCCGGACAATCTGTGGAGCCTGCACGGACTGCACGAATGCCTGAAGCGCCGCGGCGAAACGCACGAGGCGCGCATGATCAAGCAGCGACTGGATCTCGCCGTCGCCCGCGCCGATGTGCCGGTCACCGCATCGTGTTTCTGCCGGCGCGGTTAGACCGGGAAGCAAAAAAAGTAGAAATCGACTACCGTTGTTTCGCGGTCCCTGGCTCCGTCGCCAACCGGCAGATCAGATCGACATGGTTTTCCAACCACTCGTGATCGAGAGGCAGGCCGGCAATGAGCTTTCTGAAATACGGGACGGCGATGGCCATTTCGATGAGCGGCAGCACTTCAACATCTTCGGCCACCTCGCCGCGTGATTTTGCGGCCTCGAAGGCCTCGTTAACATTTTGGAATCGATCTTTCATGAAGGCGTTCATGACCGCGCGGGCCTGCTCGTCGGTTGCGGCCGCGGCAACGACCTGGGGGGCGACCTGACCCCAGGGGGTTTCATTCAGTGCCGTCAGCAGGCCACCCAGCAACCAGGTCAGATCAGCGCGCAACGGGCCATTCGTCTTCGGAGGAAAGACCTGCGAGGCTGCGGCCCGCCGAAATGCGTTGTTTCGCAGCTCATCCAGTGTCGGCCAATGCCTGTATAACGTGCTTCGTGAAATGCCGGTCCTCGCGCTCACTGAAGCGTGCGTGACCGCCAAAACCCCCGCTTCCTGAAGAAGGTCGAGTGCTGCTTCCAGGGCGCGCGTGCGGGTGGCGATCAGCCGAGGGTCTTCTTGTGTGCTCATACCGCTCCAATCTATAGAACATGTTGTTGCACAGCAGTACAATTTGTTCTATATCTATCTCGACCACCGGATCGAATTGCTGCTCCACCCTAGGATAGCACCTCGGGTTTACAGAATTGAATTTCAACACGAAAGAGGGAGTTTGCGATGAAAAAATATGCGGGCATATTGGCCGGCACGGCAGCGGCAGTGGCGGCCTTGTTGGTCGCGGCCCTGGCGGATTCCCACGTCCCCAGTTCGGTCAAGGCCCGCCAGGCGGTCATGCAGCTCAATCAGTACTACCTTGGAATTTTGGGCGACATGGCAAGAGGCAAAACCGAGTACAATGCCGAACTTGCAATTGCAGCCGCCAATTCTCTCAAGTTGATCGAAGCTGATGGCATCGACCAGAGCACGATGTGGGCCCCTGGAACCAGCACCGCGGAGTTGGGCGACGTAACGCGTGCCAAACCGGAAATCTGGTCAACCTGGCCCGCGATCACGGAGCCCATCGGAGAGATCAAGACGGCAATCGACGCGATGGTTGAAGCTGCCGGAACGCTGGAGGGTTTGCAAAGCACGATCGGAGCTGTCGGCAAAGGCTGCTCCGACTGCCACGAATATCGTGTCAGCAGAGAGTAATCGGTAGCGATTCCCATGCACGCCACGCTGCATCCAGTCCGTCAAAAGACAACCGTGAATGTCCAATTGTAACGACTTGGGCATACAGACGTACTCAACTTCAGAAGAAGCCCGGACAGGATTTTCGGACACCGGTCAAACGGTGTCCGAAAACCGGATCTGCACCTTGGCAGCCACCGAGCGGTCACCCGCTATATCCAGCGCTTTCCTGACGTGCACCATTGGAAAGCTATGGGTTATGACCGGACGCACGTCGATTGCGCCGTCATCGATCAGCCGAGCCGCGTCGGCGAATTCCTCGTGAAATCGGTGGGACCCGATCAGATTGACTTCCTTGCCGACCAGAGTGTTGATCGGCACCTCTGCATTGCCCCTTACCCCGACCTGGACGACCGTGCCGCACGGGCGCACCGCTGTCATGGACGACTGTATGGCCCCGGTTGCTGCTGAGCATTCGAAGACCACATCGAAATAGCCTTTGTCCTCGGCATAGCGGGAAAAGCGCGACGGATTTTGGGCGACATTGATGGCGGATCGGGCCCCGACGATCCTGGCGATGTCGAGTGGCGCATTCTGAATGTCGGTAACAACCAGATCCGACACGCCCGAGGCCGCAGCAAGCGCAGTGCAAAGGAGACCGATGGGACCGGCACCGGTCACCAGCACCTTTTGCCCTTTCAGATCCCCGACACGGTTTCTGGCGTGGAGACACACGGCAAGCGGTTCTGCGCAGGCAGCAAGTGTCGTGTCGGTCGTCTTCTCGAAACGCACGCACTGCTCTGCCGCGACGACGAGATGTTCACGAAAGACGCCCTGCGTGTGCGGAAAACGAAGCGCCGATCCCATGAACTCCATGTTCAGGCAGTGCCTGAACAGGCCGTCGTCGCAAAACTTGCAGGCCTGACAGGGCTTGCTGGGATTGACGGCGACGACATCGCCCGGCTTCAACCCGCCCACCCCGGACCCGACCGCCGCGATCCGTCCCGCCGCCTCGTGTCCGAGAACGATCGGCTGGCCGATCCGAACCGGACCGAAGCCGCCATCCTGATAATAGTGGAGATCGGAACCACAGATGCCGCCATGCTCGATCGCGACCAGAACCTCGCCAGACGCGGGCATCGCGATCTGATCGGTCTCCACCCTGATGTCATTGGCCCCGTAGAGCCGGCAAACACGCGCCGCTACCGTCATCCCTAGTTCCCCAACAGGGACGGCAACCACGTCGCCAGCTGCGGGACATAGGAGACAGCCAGCAGAACGGCGATATTGGCAAGGAGAAATGGAAAGATCGCCCGAACGACTCCGGAAAGCGGTTCCTTGGCAATGTTCGAACAGACGAACAGACAGACGCCGACCGGCGGTGTCGTCAATCCGATCATCAGGTTCAGGACGGCGAAGGTCGCGAAATGCAGCGGCTCGATGCCGACCGCCTGGGCAAGCGAGAGAAGCGGCACGAAAAGGATGATCAGAGCGGCGATCGTCTCCATGAACATGCCGATGAAAAGCAGCAGGATGTTGATGAAGAGAATGATGAGAAATTTGTTATCCGTCAGGGACAGCACGCCCGCCGCGATGGCCTGCGGGATTCGCTCCGAGACGAGTATCCAGCCGAACACATTGGCAAACCCGACAAGCACGAGAATGGCGGCCGACGATACGGCGCTGTCGACGAGGATCTTCGGGATCGCTCTCAGCGGCAATTCCCGGTAGATCAACAATCCGACGACACAGGCGTAGACGCTGGCAACCACCGCCGTTTCGGTTGGCGTCGCAAGGCCGCTCAGCAATCCGTAGATGATCAGCGCCGTCATGGCCAGCGCCCAGAATGCGCTGAGGAACGATTTGCCGATTTCCGATATGCCGAGCCACTCCTGACGCGGGAAGCCCTTGCGGATCGCGATGAAATAGGCCGTCGCCATCATTGCCAGTCCCATGAGAACGCCCGGCACGGCACCGGCAAGAAACATCTTCCCCACCGAAATGCCGGAGAGCGACCCGACGATGATCATCGGAACCGACGGAGGAATGATGGGCCCGACGGTAGACGAGGCTGCCGTCACGGCAGCCGAGAAATCGGCGGGATAGCCGGCTTTCTTCATGCCGGGAATCATCACGCCGCCGATGGAGGCGGCATCGGCCACCGCTGTTCCGGTAATGCCGCCGAAAAGCATCGACGCCGAAATGTTGGTCAGACCCAGACCACCACGGATCCAACCAACCAGGGCATTTGCAAAACGGATGATCCGCTCGGTGATGCCGCCACCGTTCATCAGATTGCCGGCGAGAATGAAGCCGGGAATGCTCAGCAGCACGAAGACGTCCATCCCCGCATACATCTTCTGCGGCATGACGACGATCGGAATTCCTGCCAAAAGCAGATACGCGAGCGAAGCGAGGCCCAGGGTGGCGGCGACGGGCACGCCGATGACAAGGCCGAGGACGAAAACCGAGAACAGAACGACGACGTCCATCAGTCGACGCTCTCGGATGTACCTTCTCGCCGCGCCAGAAAAAGTCTGGTCATGCGCAACACGGCAAAGAGGCCCAGGCCAAGCAACAAAACAAGAATGGTTGCGTGGCTGAAATCCATCCGCAGCCCGAGCGCGGGCGACGTCTGCATCTTGCCGATTGAAGCGAACTTCCAGGCTGGTGCCACGAGGATGGCGGCCAGTGCCACGACACCGATCGACGAAACGAGGTGAAGCCATTTCGGCCACGGGTCCGGAAGGCTGTCGCAAACGACATCGACGTTCACCAGTTCGCGGGTCACGAACGAGAGGCCGGCACCGAATGCGACCATGTAAAGCAGAGCAAATCGGGTCAGTTCCTCGGTCCATACCGGAGAAGAGCCGATGGTCCGGCCAACCACCTGGATGAGAACCGCGGCAATCAGGGTCAGAAAGGCGAGCAGCGTGCCGGCTCGACAGATCAGTGTCAGCGTGCGTTCAATCTGCTTCATCTGCCTCTCCCGGTAAAGGCGCCCGCGCCGGGGGGAGGTCCCGGCACGGGCATTCGCGATCTGTCCGCCCTATTGTGCGAACAGATCTTCGACGATCGGTTTGACCTGATCGTTGACGTTGGCAAGGACGGCGTCTTTCGCACGCGCGGCATAGGCGGCGCCATCGACCTCCACAAAGGTCATGCCGTTTTCTTCGAGATAAGCCCGGTCCGCTGCGATGCTCGCCTCGAACAGGCCGCGTTCATAGCCCTGCGCAATGGCGGCGGCCTGCATGACGGCGCCCCGATCCTCGGGCGACAGCTTGTTCCAGGTCGATTCCGCGATCGTCAGGTAGATCCAGGAGCGCACGTGCTGGGTCAGGTTCACGTGGCTTTGCACTTCATTGAAGCTGGCCGACCGGATCAGTGCGAGTGGGTTTTCCTGAGCGCCGATCGTGCCGTTCTGCAGCGAGGTGAAGACTTCCGAAAAGGCCATTGGTGTCGGCTGCGCGCCGAGCGCGTTCCAGACGTCGACGAAAAGCGGTACATTGGGGACCCGCATCTTCAGACCTTCCAAATCATCCGGATGGGCAATCGGACGGTTGGACGTCAGATTGCGCGGGCCGCGGGCAAAATGGGCAATCGGCCGGATCTGCGCCTTTTCGACGATCTGCGTCTTGATCTGGTCGCCGATCTCGCCCTGCGCAACCCGATCCATGTGCTCGATGGATTTGTAGGCGTAGGGAACGGCGAGCAATGCCGCAAGCGGCGCCCAGTTCTGCAGGCTTTCCCCGGTGATCGTCATATCGACGGTTCCGAGCTGCATGCCGTTGATCAGGTCGATTTCCTTGCCGAGCGATTCATTGGGAAAGACCTCGACTTCGATGCGACCGTCGGTCAGTCGCGAGAGTTCGTCGCCGAATTTCACCGAGGCCAGATGCCATGGGTTCTGCTCATTGGCGACGTGACCGAGTTTCAGCGTCATGTCAGCGGCCGATGCGCTGCCGACGAAACAAATCGCGGCAATTCCGGCAAACAGCGCTTTGGCGCTCTTGAAAGGCATCTTCATCTCATTTCCTCCTGATCTGATGCGCGGTTTTAGGATCCGGCGTTTTCCGGTCCGTCGAAGTAGTCCGCATTTGCCTCGTAGATTTCCGGCAGAACCTGCAGGATCTCGCGCAGATGGCTGCGCATCGCGGTCTCGGAGCGCTCCACATCGCCTGCTTCGATCGCATCGACCACGGCGCCGTGCTGCTGAATCAGCTTTTCAACGGGAAACTGTTGAAGGCGAAGGATACGCACGCGATCCATTTGCGCCTTGAGATCCTCGATGAAACGCCATGCCCTGCTCTTGCCGGCGGCTTCGGCCAGTGTCCGGTGGAACAGTTCATCGAGCCGGATGAAGCGGATCGGCGCGGCCACTTCATCGGCCTGATGCCGAAGCTGGCTGCGCAATTCCGAAACAAGCGAGGCGTCGGCTTTCTCCGCAAGCAGCTTGACGACGTCCGCCTCGACGGACTCCCGCACGAAGCGTGCATCGAGGACCGCCGCATAGGAGATCTTCTTCACCAGGGTCCGGCGCTGTGGACGGATGTCCAGAAGCCCCTCGTCCGAAAGCTTGATGAACGCCTCCCGAACGGGCTGACGGCTCACCCCGTAGACCATCGCCATCGCCGGCTCTGAGATGGCCTCGCCGGGTTCGAGGTCGTTGTAGGTGATCCGCTCCCTCAGAATCCGAAGGATCTGGGGACCGATCGCGGACGAATGGTCGATGTCCCAGTCGCCCGGATTTTTTGCGGCAAGTGCGCTCATGCGTCTCCTCCTTCCCTCGATACTACTTACATACTTGCATTCTTGTCAACTTGTATGGAAGATAGATTAGGCCTTTGGGGCGACGGAGGGATGCATGAAACAGACCTGGAGGTGGTTCGGACCTTGCGATACGGTCTCTATCGCCGACATCCGACAGGCGGGCGCGGAAGGGATCGTGACCGCTCTGCACCATGTGCCGACCGGGGAGACTTGGACGACATCCGAGATCGAGCGCCGAAAGAACGATATCGGCGACGCCGGCCGTGCCGGCCACTTACGCTGGGTTGTCGTCGAAAGCCTTCCGGTCTCGGATGACATCAAACTACAGGCGGGCGACTGGCGGCAGCACATCGATAACTACAAGGCAAGCCTTCGAAATCTCGCGACCGCGGGCGTAGAAGTCATCTGCTACAACTTCATGCCGGTCCTGGACTGGACCCGCACCGATCTCGCACACTCGCTTCCAGACGGCGCCCGTTGCATGCGCTTCGACACGGTCGACTTTGCCGCGTTTGACCTTTTCATCCTGAAGCGCAGGGGCGCCGACGAGGACTATTCCGACGAAGTCGCGAGCGCCGCGCGTATCCGCGACAAGGAGATGGACGACGCGGCGAAGAAAGCGCTGGTCGACAACATCTTATGCGGTTTGCCCGGCGCCGCCGAAAGCGTGGCACTGGACGATATCCGCCGGAGCCTCGAGATCTATTCCGGTGTCGACGAGCGGGTACTACGCGGCAATTTCACCGCCTTCCTCGAAGAGGTTGTGCCTGTGGCACAGGCTCTCGGGCTACGGCTTTGCTGCCACCCCGACGACCCGCCGACCCCGCTGCTCGGCCTGCCACGGATCATGTCGACGGAACGGCAGATGCGCGCGATGCTGGACGCCGTGGATCTGCCCGCGAACGGACTGACCTTCTGTACCGGCTCGCTGGCGGCACGGCCTGATAATGATCTGCCCGCCATGATCGACCGGCTCGGCGAGCGCATACACTTTCTCCACCTTCGCGATGTCGTGCGGGAGACGGATGAGATTGGCGGCTCGTTCTACGAATCCGAACACCTCGGCGGCAACTCCGACATGGTGGCGATAGTCCAGGCAGTTCTTCGCGAGGAGGCTCGCAGGAAGGCGGACGGCCGCGCTGACGCATCGATACCCTTTCGGCCCGATCACGGGCTGGACATTCTCGACGACCTCACGCGTGGAGCGCAGCCCGGCTATCCGGCGATCGGCCGCCTGAAGGGCCTGGCCGAATTGCGCGGAATTGCAACCGCGCTGGACGCGGTGGGCCTGGATTGAACTGGCGCCTGGTTTACTCGCTCTCGCAGTTAAGCAACTCGCCGAGCAGGCTTCTCCAGTCGGTTTCGGAGGTGCCCGTCTTGCTCATCGCCTGGGCGCCGAGATAGAGTCGGGTGATGATCGTTGCCTTGCGCCGGCGGGACACGTCGTTGTCGCAGTTGAGCTCGGGGATATCCACCAGCGCCTGATAGATGGCGTTCTCCAACCGTTCCGACATCGCCCTCGTCCGGGCAGCCACGGTTGGGTCGTCGGGCCCGTGCTCGACCATGGCATTGCAGACGAAGCAGCCACGGCGTTTCGCATGGTCGCCGGCCTCCGTGCTTTCGAAAAGGCGCAGCAGCCGCGCCCTGCCGTCGCCCTTCGACCGGTCGGCCAGAAGGTCGACGGCGGCGCCGATGCAGGTGCGGTCGTAGCGGTCCAGCGCCGCCAGATAGGCGGAACGCTTGTCGCCGAAGGCCTTGTAGAAGGATCCGCGCGACAGACCCATGGCGCGCAGCAGGTCGGGCAGATTGGTCGCCGCATAGCCGAGGCGCCAGAAAATCTGCATCGCTCCGTCGACGGCAGTGTCCATGTCGAATTCGCGCGGCCTGGCCATTGTCCCTTCGCCTGTCGCGTTAAGCTGTTGCACTCCCGTATGTGATAGGGGCCTTGTCTGAATTTTCAATCAATTTCGGCTCACATTGAATTGTTTTGTACCAATTGGTTCCTAATTCTAAATCTGTCCCTGTTCACGACGGTTCGGCCGCGCCAGCTCAGAGACGGGTAAGGCCGGGCATTTCAAACCCCGAGGAGATTTCCATGTTGAACGCAATCAGGACCGCCATTGCCGGCGCCGCACTCTCGGTCGCACTGACCGTTTCCGCCCTTGCCGCCGGTGTCGACGTCAACGCCACCACCACCGGCCTCGCCCTGCGTGGTTACGACCCGGTCGCCTACTTCACCGCCGGCGCGCCGACGCGAGGCGATTTCCAGATCACAGCCGAGCACAATGGCGCCACCTATCGCTTCGCCAGCGAAGAAAACAAGGCGCTGTTCGTCGCCAATCCTGATGCCTATGTCCCGGCCTATGGCGGGTTCTGCGCCTTCGGCACGGCGATGGGCTTCAAGTTCGACGGCGATCCGCACCTGTGGAAGATCGTCGACAACAAGCTTTACCTCAACCTGGCGCCCGGCATCCAGAAGCGCTGGGAAGCCGACCGCGCCAATCTGATCGTCGCCGCCGACGGAAACTGGCCGAAGATCCTCGACAAGACCCCCGAAGAGCTGCAGGCACAGTAAATCGTTCGCCTGCCGCTACAGACGTCCCGGACGGCCCCTCCCGTCCGGGACGTTTTCTTGCATGCCGACACAAGTCTTGCATAGGGCAAGGGCCTCGGTTATATAGCGCGCGTCCGCGCAGACACCCTTGGAGGCAACGCGGATGGGGCGGCCTTGGCCGCTCGATGTTTTTCAGGGCCCAGCGTGCCCGAAAGACACTCCAAAAACCGCGAAAGGACTAGCCATGAGCGACTATGAGCTCAAGGCCGAGGCGCGCGAACGGGTCGGTAAGGGGTCCGCCCGGGAACTTCGGCGCAACGGTAAAATTCCCGCTGTCATCTATGGTGACAAGCAACCCCCGCTTTCCATCGCCCTTCCCTACAAGGAAGTGACGATGAAGATCCATGACGGTGGCTTTCTGACAACTCTCGCCACCATCGATGTCGACGGTCAGAAGATCCGCGTGCTGCCGAAGGAATACCAGCTCGATCCGGTGCGCGACTTCACCATGCATGTCGACTTCCTGCGGATTTCGAAGGGCACGAACGTGACGGTCGAAGTGCCGATGCAGTTCATCAACGAGGAAGAGTCGCCCGGCCTCAAGCGTGGTGGCGTTCTCAACGTGGTCCGCTACTCGGTCGAGGTCACCTGCCCGGCCGACTCAATTCCGGACTCGCTTATCGGCGACCTGACCGGTCTCGACCTCGGCGACGGCATCCACATCTCGCAGGTTACCCTGCCGGAGAATGTCGAGCCGACGATTACCGACCGTGACTTCACCATCGCGACGATTGCCGCTCCGGCCGGTCTGAAGACCGAAGAGGAAGAAGCCGCCGAGGCCGCTGAAGCAGCCGAAGGCGAATTCGCAGAAGGCGTCGACGAGGAAGGTGGCGAAGAAGCAGCAGAAGAAGGCGGCGAAGAGTAGCCGTCCCCTGCCTGAAAGGCTGTTGCAATGCTGTTGATAGCCGGCCTGGGCAATCCGGGCCTACGATACGCAAAGCAACGCCACAATATCGGTTTCATGGCGGCGGACGCCATCGCCCGCCGCCATTCCTTTTCAGGCTGGAGCAAGAAGTTTCAGGCCGAAGTCGCCGACGGCACGATCGCCGGCGAAAAGGTGCTGCTGATCAAGCCGCAGACCTTCATGAATCTCTCCGGCGAGGCCGTCGGCAAGGCGCTGCGCTTCTACAAGCTCGATCTGTCCGATCTGATCGTCATCTATGACGAACTCGACCTGCAACCGGGAAAGGCGCGCATCAAGACCGGCGGCGGCAATGGCGGCCATAACGGCATCAAGTCGATCGACGCCCATTGCGGCAAGGACTATCGCCGCCTGCGGCTCGGCATCGGCCATCCCGGCCACAAGGAACGCGTCAATGCCCATGTGCTGGGCGACTTCGCCAAGGCCGATTCGCAGTGGCTCGATCCGCTGCTCGACGCCATCGGCGAAAGCAGCGACCTGTTGGTCAAGGGCGACGATTCGAGCTTCCTGAACAAGCTGACCCTCGCCGTCGGCAACGGGACCGGCGACAAAAAGCGCGAGCAACGCAAGGGCCAGTCCCATATCCGCGCCGCGCGACCCACATCGGCGTCGCCGCCTCCGGCCAAGGGACCGATGGCGGACATGCTGAAAAAACTCTTCGGAAACAAGGAATAACAAGATGGGTTTCAAGTGCGGTATCGTCGGCCTGCCCAATGTTGGCAAGTCGACCCTGTTCAACGCCCTGACCAAGACCGCGGC
Source organism: Rhizobiaceae bacterium (assembly GCA_963921345.3). Lineage (GTDB taxonomy): Bacteria > Pseudomonadota > Alphaproteobacteria > Rhizobiales > Rhizobiaceae > Hoeflea_A. The sequence continues at coordinate 676,139 of CAWUFE020000002.1, forward strand.
CGCCCAGGCCGCCAACTATCCGTTCTGCACCATCGAGCCGAATACCGGCGAGGTAGCCGTCCCCGACCGACGGCTCGAGCGCATTGCCGGCATCGCCGAATCCAAGGAAGTCATTCCGACGCGCATCTCCTTCGTCGACATTGCCGGCCTGGTGCGTGGCGCCTCCAAGGGTGAAGGCCTTGGCAACCAGTTCCTCGCCAATATTCGCGAGGTCGATGCCATCGTGCACGTGCTGCGCTGCTTCGAGGATGATGACATCACCCATGTCGAGGGTCGTATCGACCCGGTGGCCGACGCCGAAACCATCGATACCGAACTGATGCTGTCGGACCTGGAAAGCCTGGAACGGCGCACCGAACAGATGCGCAAGCGTGCCACCGGCAAGGACAAGGAAGCCATCGTCATCTTGCCGATGATGGAAAAGGCGCTGGCGCTGCTGCTCGAGGGCAAACCGGCGCGGCTGCTGCTCGACGGCATCGCCGCCGAAGATCTTCGGCTGCTGAAATCACTCAACCTCTTGACCTCGAAGCCGGTGCTCTACGTCTGCAATGTCGAAGAAGGCGATGCGGCCTCGGGCAACGCCCAGACCGAGGCGGTCGCCGAGATGGCGGCAGTTCAAGGGGCGGAATGCGTGGTCATCTCGGCCGAAATCGAGTCGCAGCTAGCCCATCTCGACGGCGAGGAGCAAGCCGAATTCCTGGCCGAACTCGGCCTCGAGGAAGCCGGTCTCGACCGGTTGATCCATGCCGGCCACCGGCTGCTTGACCTGATCACCTTCTTCACAGCCGGCCCCAAGGAGACGCGCGCCTGGACGGTTCGCCACGGCGCCAAGGCGCCGCAGGCGGCCGGCGTCATTCACACCGATTTCGAACGCGGCTTCATCCGCGCCCAGACCATCGCCTATGACGACTACGTGTCGCTGGGTGGGGAGGTACCGGCCCGCGACGCCGGCAAGGCCCGCGACGAGGGCAAGGAATACGTCGTCCAGGACGGCGACGTGCTGCTGTTCAAGTTCAACGCATAGGCCGCTTGTCGCAACAGGGCCCGTAGGGCACTCTCGCCGCCATGAACACCCAGACGCACGTGCTCCTGGCGGCAGCGCTCCTGGCGAAACCCGACGCCCCGGCCCGGAACACGGCAGTGGTTGCGGGTGCGCTCGTCCCGGATCTGGCGATCTACACCCTGTTCGTGTGGTCGAAGCTCGCGGGCATACCGGAGCGGCGCGTCTGGAACGAACTCTATTACAATCCGCCCTGGTCGGACGCCGTCACGGTGGGCAACGCGGCCCCCATCTATCTCGTCTTGCTGATCAGCGGCGTGCTGATCGCCAGGCGATGGCGCGCCGGCTTGATGCTGGCCTTCTTTGCCGGTGCAGCGTTGATCCATATCGCCACCGACCTGCCCGTGCATGTGGACGACGCGCACGCGCATCTCTGGCCGCTCACCGACTGGCGTTTCCGCTCTCCCGTCTCCTATTGGAACCCTAACCACAATGGCGACGTCTTTTCGCTGCTCGAAATGGCGTTTGGCCTGGTGCTGACCTTTGTCCTGTGGCGACGCTTCCATGCAGCCTGGGTCCGCGGCCTCCTGGTGCTCGCCGTCATCGCCTATCTGGGACCGCCGGTTTATTTCGGGTTGATAGCCAATCTCTGACGGTTACGACAGCGTTGAACAATCCGCCTGAGCGCGGCATAAGGAGGCCATGAACGCTGCCAAGAAATACGCCTTCGAGGATTTTGCGCCGGGCACCCGGTTCGCCCTGGGTCCCTACCCTGTCACCGCCGAAGAAGTCATTGAATTCGCCCGCGAGTTCGACCCCCAGCCCATGCACCTGGACGAGGCGGCGGGCAGGCAAAGCCTGCTCGGCGGGCTCGCCGCATCCGGCTGGCACACCAGCGCCATGATGATGCGCATGTTGTGCGACGCCTTCCTGCTGGATTCCACCTCGCTCGGCGCTCCAGGCGTCGATCAGGCCCGCTGGAAACGGCCGGTGCTTGCCGGTGACACCCTTCATGGTCTGACCGAGGTTGTCTCTGCCCGCCCGTCGGCGTCTCGCCCCGGTGTCGGGATCGTCAGGATGAGCCACGAAATCCGCAACCAGCGCGACGAGCTTGTTGTCGCCAGCGTCAATTCAGGCTTCTTTGCCATGCGACAGCGACCGGAGGCCGCATGACCGCTCAGGACAGATTTCTGATCGGCGAGCGCATGGACTACGGCACCCACACCTTCACCGCCGAAGCGATCGTCGCCTTTGCCCGCAAATACGATCCGCAACCGTTCCACATCGACCCAGAGGCCGCCAAACACTCGCTCTTCGGCGCGCTCTGCGCCTCCGGCTGGCATACGGCCGCGGTGTGGATGAAGAAGAACGTCGCATTCCGCCCGCAATGGGAGGCGATGCACCGGGCCGCCGGAATTCCGATTCCGGAGTTCGGCCCGTCACCGGGCCTCAGCAACCTGAAATGGCCGAACCCGGTCTATGCCGGCGACACGGTGCGGTACTACAACACGGTGACCGCTGCCAGGCCGCGCCGGAACAATCCGGAATGGGGGATCTGCGAACTCTATTCCGAGGGCTTCAACCAGCACGGCGAGCCGGTCATCGGTTTCGACAACGCGGTGCTCTTCAAGCTGTAGATCTTGGCGAGCTCAGTCGCCCTCGAACTCAACCAGGGTTCGGACGGTGACGCCGAGATCCTCGAGCTTCTTGCGGCCGCCGAGATCCGGCAGGTCGATGACGAAACAGGCGGCGACGATTTCGGCGCCCATGCCCCGCAGAAGCTTCACGGCCCCTTCTGCGGTGCCGCCCGTGGCGATCAGGTCGTCCACCAGGATCACGTGCTGGCCGGGTGAGACCGCATCCTTGTGCATCTCCATCTCGTCGACGCCGTATTCCAGGCTGTAGGCCACCCGCACTGTCTCGTAGGGCAGTTTACCCTTCTTGCGGATCGGCACGAAGCCGGCCGACAGCTGGTGGGCGACCGCGCCGCCGAGGATGAAGCCGCGCGCCTCGATGCCGGCGATCTGGTCGACCTTCGTTCCGGCGTAGGGATGAACCAGTTCGTCGACAGCGCGCCGGAAGGCCTTGGGGTTGCCGAGCAGCGTGGTGATGTCCCGGAACATAATCCCGGGCTTCGGATAGTCCGGGATGGTGCGAATCGCTTCGAGCAGCGTCTCGGTCAGCGTGCGGTTCATGTCCTACCCCTCCGTCGTCCGCTTCGGGACGGTTCCATCCGCCCACACACGCAAAAGGCGGCCATCGAAGCCGCCTTTCCTTGTCGTTGTCCGGATCGCGTCAATGTTCGACGCGGGACCAGACCGATTTTTTGGTCAGATACAGAAGGCCGGCGAAAATCAGCATAAAGATTATCACCTTGAAGCCAAGCGATTTGCGGTTCTCCAGATGCGGTTCAGCTGCCCACATCAGGAAAGCCGAGATATCCTTCGAATACTGATCGACCGTCTCTGGAGCACCGTCGTCGTAAGTGACGATCTCGTCCGACAGCGGTGGCGCCATGGCCAGCGACACGCCGTTCAGATAGTACGGATTGTAGTAGGTGCCTTCCGGGATGTCGATCCCGTGCGGGGCCTCGTCCTCATAGCCGGTGAGCAGCGAATAGATATAGTCCGGCCCGCCCTCGGCATACATGGTGAAGATGTCGAAGACGAAGGTCGGGAAGCCGCGCGTCGCCGCCCTCGCCTTGGCGATCAGCGAAAAGTCCGGCGGTGCCGCACCGTTGTTGGCATAGGCGGCCGCTTCGACATTCGGAAACGGCGACGGGAAGTAGTCGGCCAGGATCGCCGTCCGTTCGAACATCTCGCCTTCGTCGTTCGGCCCGTCGGTAACCTCGTATTCGGCGGCCAGCGCCTTCACTTGGTCTTCCGTGTAACCGAGATCCACGAAGTTGCGAAAGGCGATGCGCTCGAGGCCGTGGCAGGCCGCACACACCTCGACATAAACCTTCAGGCCGCGCTGTAGCTGGCCCTTGTCGTAGGTGCCGAAGGGCCCGGAAAAGGACCAGTCGACCTGCCGCGGTGCCTTGCTGTCGCCGGCCGCAATGGCTGCCCCGGCGGACAGGCCGGTTGCGACGGCCAGCGACAGAAGCGTTGAGAAAAGCTTGTTCATTGGTTCTTGTCCCCTTCCCGCCTGTCGCTAGGCACGATCTTCCGGCGCGGCGGTCGCCGATTGTGGCTTGCCGCTGCCCTGACTTCCGAGCACCGATTCGGTGATCGATTTCGGCACCGGTCGTGGTTTCTCCAGCTTGCCGAGAAGCGGCAGGATCGGGAAGAAGAAGGCGAAGTAATAGGCCGTTCCGAGCTGCGCCATGATGACATAGGTTCCCTCGGCGGGCTTCGATCCCAGCCATCCGAGGAAGATGGTGTCGGCGACGAACAGCCAGAAGAACAGTTTGAACCAGGGCCGGTAGACGGCCGAACGCACCTTCGAGGTGTCGAGCCACGGCAGCAGGAACAGGATCAGGATCGAGCCGAACATCGCCAGCACGCCGCCCAGCTTGGAGTCGATCGGCCCGATGTTGAAGGTGATGGCGCGCAGGATCGCGTAGAACGGCAGGTAGTACCATTCCGGCACGATGTGAGCCGGGGTCACCAGCGGATTGGCTTCGATGTAGTTGTCCGGGTGGCCGAGATAGTTCGGCATGTAGAAGACGAAATAGGCGTAGACCGCCAGGAACAGCACCGTCGCGAACGCGTCCTTGATGGTGGCGTAGGGCGTGAACGGCAGAGTGTCCGTCTTGCTCTTCACCTCAACGCCGGTCGGGTTCGTCTGGCCGGTAACATGCAGCGCCCAGACGTGCAGGACGACGACGCCTGCGATCATGAAGGGCAGCAGGTAGTGCAGCGAGAAGAAGCGGTTGAGCGTCGGATTGTCGACCGCAAAACCACCGAGCAGCAATTGCTGGATCGGCTCGCCGATCAGCGGAAACGCGGTGAAGAAACCGGTGATCACGGTGGCGCCCCAGAAGGACATCTGGCCCCAGGGCAGCACATAGCCCATGAAGCCGGTGGCCATCATCAGCAGGTAGATGACGACGCCGAGGATCCACAGGACCTCACGCGGCGCCTTGTAGGAGCCGTAATACATGCCGCGGAACATGTGGATGTAGACGGCGATGAAGAAGAACGAGGCGCCGTTGGAGTGCATGTAGCGCAGCAGCATGCCGGAATTCACGTCGCGCATGATGTTCTCGACGGACGTGAAGGCGCCGGCCGTCGACGCCACATAGTGCATGGCCAGCACGATGCCCGTGAGGATCTGGATGACCAGCATCATCGAGAGGATGGCGCCGAAAGTGTAGGCGTAGTTGATGTTGCGCGGGACCGGATAGGCTACGAAGGAATCATAGACCAGGCGTGGAAGCGGCAGGCGGGAATCGACCCATTTGCCGATACCGCTTGTCGGTTCGTATGTTGAATGTCCACCACTCATCGGTAATTCCCCTGCTAACCGATTTTGATACGCGTATCGGAAATGAACTCAAACGGCGGGATCCACAGGTTCTCCGGCGCCGGTCCTTTGCGGATGCGGCCTGCCGTGTCGTAGTGCGATCCGTGGCAGGGGCAGAACCAGCCGCCATATTCGCCGGCCTGACCGAGCGGAACACAGCCCAGATGCGTGCACGAGCCGATCATGACGATCCAGTTCTCGCGGTCTTCGCCGGCCGAGCGGTCGACGTCGAGGGCCGGTGCGTCGGGCGCCAGATTGGCGTTGCGGGCCGCCTGGTCCTTCAGGTCCTCAAGCGGCACGGCACTGGCCTCGTCGATTTCCTTTTGCGTGCGGTTACGGATGAACACCGGCTTGCCGCGCCACTTGACGGTGATCGACATGCCTTCCTCGACACCGGAGATGTCGACTTCGATGGTCGACAGCGCAAGGGTCGTGGCATCGGGACGCAACTGGTCGATGAAGGGCCATATGGCCGCGGCCGTTCCAACGACGCCGGCCATGCCGGTCGTCAGATAAAGGAAATCGCGGCGGGTCGGTTCGGATGTTGTTTCGTTTTCGCTCACGGTGAGAACCATCCTCTGCGCATACTCGGTCCCGGGTTACCCATCGATGGGGGCCGGTTCATTAACCCCTCCAGTCCAACGATGTCCCCGCATTCGGCCGGTTTCTAGGCTGCTTATTAGAATATGTCCAGCCTGCTGATCCGACCAGAGGCACAATGCCGCAAGTTTTCACGGGATAGCCAGGCGGATGCGTTGGAAAACCGGCATTTACGCGTCGATGAAGCCGCCCGATTGCCGCGACCACAGGCGCGCATAGAGGCCGCCTTTTTCGAGCAGCGCCTCGTGCGTTCCGTCCTCGACGATACGGCCGGATTCAAGCACCACCAGCCGGTCCATCCTGGCGATGGTCGACAGCCGGTGGGCGATGGCGATGACCGTTTTGCCGTTCATCAGCGCCGACAGGTTTTCCTGGATCGCCGCCTCGATTTCCGAATCCAGCGCCGAGGTCGCCTCGTCGAGGATGAGGATCGGCGCATCCTTCAGCATGACCCTGGCGATGGCGATGCGCTGACGCTGCCCGCCCGACAGCTTGACACCGCGTTCGCCGACATGCGCGTCGAGCCCGCTGCGACCTTGCCGGTCCTTCAGATCGCAGATGAAAGGCCAGGCTTCGGCCCTGCGGGCGGCGGCGATGACCGCGTCCTCGTCCGCTCCCGGGCTGCCAAGCAGGATGTTGTCGCGGATCGACCGGTGCATCAGTGAGGTGTCCTGCGTCACCACGCTGATCTGGTCGCGCAGCGAGCTCTGGGTGACGCCGGCAATATCCTGACCGTCGATGCTGATGCGACCCGACTCAAGGTCGTAAAACCGCAGCAGCAGGTTGACCAGGGTGGATTTTCCCGCCCCGGACGGTCCGACAAGGCCAACCTTTTGGCCAGGTTCGACGGTCAGCGAGACGTCGTCGATTACGGTCCGCGGCTTCGTGTAGTGAAACCGCACCCGGTCAAAGTCGATACGGCTTTCGGTAATTTCGAGGGTGCCGGCCCCTGCCCGATCCCTCAGGACAATGGGCCGCGTCAGCAGTTCCATGGAGTTCTGGATGGTGCCGTAATTGCGCATCAGGCTGTTGAGCTGCGTCATCATGCGGCCGAGGAGCAGGCTGAGTCGCAACACCAGCGACAGGGTGAAGGCGACAGCTCCGATGCTGATCTCGCCGCGCAGCCACAGATCGATCGACATGGCGCCGATGGCGACGATCATGATCCCCGACAGCATCGCCAGCGACACCCGGACGCCGGTCAGGTCGCGGGTGAACGGGATGACGGAGCCGAGAAACTGGTCGAAACCCTCGCGGATGTAGCGATCGTTCTCGTCTTCGCGCCCGAACAGCTTCAGCGTCTGAATGTTGGTGTATCCGTCGACCAAGCGCCCGTTGATGCCGGAGGCCGCTTCGGCGGTCATCCGCGCCCGGTTGCGGATACGCGGAACGAAATGCCGGGCGATCAGCGCAAATGCGGCGATCCACAGCCCGACGATGGCCGCCAGGCGCCAGTCGAGCTGGGCGACCAGCGCCATAGTGGTGACCGTGTAGATGGCAATGAACCAGGCAACCTGCAGCAGCGACACCATGAAGTCGCCCATCGCCTGACCCGACTGCCAGACCTTGGCAACCACCCGGCCGGCGAACTCGTCGTGAAAAAAGGACAGGCTCTGGCGAGAGATGTGCCGATAGGCCTGCCAGCGCACGAGATTGAAGAATCCCGGCACGACCGCCTGTTCCTCGACCAGAGTGACCAGTGGCGCGACCAGAAAGCGCCCGGCCAGCACCACCGCCAGCATGAACAGAAGTTCCCCGCCATGCCGGTCGATCAGGCCGGACCATCCGGCGCTCGCATCCGTCGCTTCCAGCAGGTCGACCAGCCGTCCGACGAAATAAAAGAGGGCCACCTCGAGAAAGGCGACGAACCCGCCGAGCACGATCATCGCCACGAAAGGCCATTTCGCCTGGCGCACATAGCGGATCATGAAGCCGATCGTGCTGTTCGCCGGCTCTTCTGTCTCCGCTTCGCTGTAGGGATCGATCCAGGTCTCGAACAGCCGGAAGATTCGCTGAACAATCATGCTCGCGACCATAGGCGCGCTGCCTGCCGTCGGCAATTGCCACCATCCACCTCGGTTCGAGCACACGCTGTGCGGATCGCACCGAGCCGCGAGCGCCACCAGCAATGTCGATCTCTCCGGCTATCAGATTCGCGCGTCGCTGATATTCCGCATCCCCTGAACGCTCCGCGTCAGGGTTTCTTGGCAGCGGCTTCGGCCTCCAGCCGCTGCTGCTCCTCGATCACCGCCTGTGAGGCGGCCGCAGCGACGGCTGAATCGGTCTTTTCGTCCCCTTCCTGCCCATCCTCGCGGCCGGGGATGTTGACCCGGACCTCGCGCCGCGCGAACTCGATGCCGTTTTCGGCGAAGATCTTCTGCACCCTGGAATAGACGTCCTTGCGGATCATCCACTGCTTGCCAGGCTTGGCCATGAACTTGCCGCGCACGACGATGCCAACATCGTTGACGTCGTAGACGCCCTGAGACTTGAACGTCTGGATGATGTCCTCGGCATAGGGCGCCTCCATGATGTCCTTGCCGATCTGCTTGAACAGCTTTTTGACCTTGTTGGTGTCGGTGTCGAAGGGCACCGTGAATTTCAGCTTGACGATCACCCAGTCACGCGAGTTGTTGGTGACCTTGGGGATCTCGCCATAGGGGATCGTGTGTATGGGCCCCTGGTGGTGGCGCAGTTGCAGCGACCGCACCGAGATCTTCTCCACGGTCCCGACCGTGCCGTCGATGTCCAGATATTCGCCGACGCGGAACGCGTCGTCGACCAGGAAGAACAGACCGGCCACCACATCGCGCACCAGCGTCTGGGCGCCGAAGCCGATGGCCAGGCCGACAATGCCGGCGCCGGCGACAAGCGGCGTGATGTCGACGCCCATGTGGCCGAGCGCAATCAGCACGGTGATCGTGATGACCGCCACCTGTACCGCCATCTTCAGCAGCGGCAGGACCGTCGACAGCCGTGACCCGCCGACACCACCGCCCTCGCCACCGCCAGGCTCCTCGGATTCGAGATCGATGCCTGCGGCGGTCATTTCGTCGGCCAGTTTGCGGTTCAGCCACAAGGACACGAGTTCCCAGACAAGATACCCGATGGCGAGGATGAAAAAGACCTCGAACAGACGGCCGGCAATCCGTGCGCCGAGTCCGGCACTGGCCAGATTCTCGAAGTCGATGTCCCACACTCCGGCGACGATCACGATCACCACGGCGACGACGATCGCGCGACCGATGCGGATGTAGCTGCGCTTGGTCGAGCGGTAGGCCGCCTCTGCCAGCGCCCCCTCACCGCGCATCGGCGGCACCATGTGCCGGACGAGTCCGCGAACCATCGTATCGAGGACCGGCGCGGCAAGCAGAATTGCAAGGGTCACATATTGCTGTCCGTCGGCCACCAGGTCGAAACGATCCTGTGCCACAAGCATCTCACCCAGCAGCCAGGTCAGAGCAACAAGAGCGATGGCGATCCACGGGTAAGCCCTGGCCATCCAGTGCTCGGCCCGGGTTGCATCGTCTTCGCCGCCGAGCAGCATCGAACTCAGGCCATTCCTCGCCTGATAACAGACCACGCCGATCCACACGAACACGGCCAGGTTCAGCCAGTAACCGATCGGCGACCCGCCAAGCGGCGCTCCGTTGAGCCACTGGAACTCCAGGACGAAATACACGAGCCCCATCAGCAGTACGATGCCGATCTGGTTGCGGTGCAAATACCGCGCGGTCCAGTCGTCGGTGTGCACAATGCGGAATTTCGGATAATTGGGCGCCAGCAGGAAGCGTGAAAGCGCCGCCACGGCGCGCGGAAACACAACAAAGGCCAGCATGAAGATTTCGGCGATCTGCCGGTCGTTTTCCGGCACCAGAACAAGAATCAGGATGCGTGTCGTAACAAGAAAGGCAATCAGGCCGACGAGATCCAGAACCAGACGCTTGGCCAGCAGAACAAGCGTCTGCTTGAGGTTTTCGGGCACCTCCACTTCCTGGAACTGCCGCCGCCATTTGTTTGCGACCCGGGAGACGGCCCATTCGACCGCAAGACCGCCGACGACGGCTGCGGCCATGGCGGCGAGCATGGCCAGCATTCCGGTCCCGCCGCGCGATTGCCTGAAATTCGCCGCGCCGGTCTTCAATCCGTCGAAGATATTCGGCAGCCTGACGACTGAATCCACCATCGTCAGTCCGACAGCACCGAAAGTCGTCGCCAGATAGTTCAGCGTGTTGCGCGCTTCTTCGGCCTCGTCCGGCTTGTCTGCCGCGGCGACCGCGTCCAGGCGCTGCAGCAGAAGTTCCCGGACCTGTTCGTCGCTGAGCGTCGAGACCATGTGACGGATGGCCTCGGGCGTCAACGGATCAGGCAATTGGACCGGAGCTGCTTTTTCCGTTTCGTTCGAACTGGTTGTAGTCGTCAATGCAGTCTGTGCATGAACTTGTTGCTGTACCGTGGAAACAACCAGCACCACGAGCGCCGCAAACAGCCCGAACAACCAACCACTTCGCATGTATTCTCCCTCCTTCGCGGTCGTCGCCACCCCTTCCGACAACCGGTGGCAGCAACAATAGCGATTATGCGGAAGGCCGCAAACCAAGGCACGGGAACGGCCAAATTGTGCTGGGGATAGGACCGCCGCCGCCCTATTCGGCGGCGGCAGTCTCGTCTTGCGGTTCGCTGTCGATGAAGCCGCCCGACTGACGCGACCACAACTCCGCATAGAGGCCACCGGCCTGCACCAGCTGCTCATGCGTTCCCGTTTCGACGATGCGGCCGGCATCGAGAACGATCAACCGGTCCATCTGGGCGATCGTCGACAGCCGGTGGGCGATGGCGATGACCGTCTTGCCCTCCATCAGGTCGAACAGGTTCTCCTGGATCGCCGCCTCGACCTCCGAATCGAGCGCCGATGTGGCCTCGTCGAGGACCAGGATCGGCGCATCCTTCAGGAACACCCGGGCGATGGCGATGCGCTGCCGCTGACCGCCGGAGAGCTTGACGCCGCGTTCGCCCACATGGGCTTCGAGCCCGACGCGCCCTTTCTGGTCTGCCAGATTCTGGATGAAGTCCCAGGCATTGGCCCGCCGCGCCGCGTCGATGATCTCCTCATCGGCGGCATCGGGCTTGCTGTAGCCGATATTGTCGCGGATCGAGCGATGCAGCAGCGACGTATCCTGGGTGACGACGCCGATGCGCGACCGCAGGCTGTCCTGGGTGACCTCGGAAACGTCCTGACCGTCGATGGTGATGCGCCCGGCCTCGAGATCGTAGAAGCGCAGCAACACGTTGGTCAGCGTCGTCTTGCCTGCGCCGGAGCGACCGACCAGCCCGATCTTCTCGCCCGGTTCGATGGTCAGCGTAAGATCGTCGATCACCCCGCCATCCTTGCCGTAGTGGAAGCGGATATGCTCGAAACTGATCCGACCTTCGCGTGCGTCCAGCGCCTCGGCCGAGCGTGCGTCCGTCACCTTGTGCGGCTGCGACATCATCGACATGCCGTCGATGACCACGCCGATATTCTCGAAAAGCGCCGAAACCTCCCACATGACCCAGTGGGACATGCCGAAGATGCGCAAACACAACGCGACGGTTGTGGCGATGGCGCCCACCGAGATCGAATCGGCCAGCCACAAGTTGATCGCCATGGCGCCAATGGTGAAGAGCAGCACCGAATTGCAGAAATAGACGATGCCGTGAAACAGCGTCACCATGCGCATCTGCCGGTGCACGGTCTGCAGGAAGTCGTCCATTGCCTGGCGCGCATAGCCTTCTTCCCGGCCGGCATGCGAGAATAGCTTGACCGTGGCGATGTTGGTGTAGCTGTCCACGACGCGCCCGGTCATCATCGAGCGCGCATCGGCCTGTTCCCGCGCTATGCGCTTCATGCGCGGCACGAAGTACCAGATCAGGCCCAGATAGAAGCCGAGCCAGACGATCAGAGGCACAACCAGCCGGATGTCGGCGGCGGCGACCATGGCCAGCATGGTCAGGAAATAGACCGCCACATAGACCAGCACGTCGAGCACCTTGATGACCGCTTCGCGGATCGCCAGCGAGGTCTGCATGACCCGGGTCGCGACCCGGCCGGCGAATTCGTCGGCAAAGAACGACAGGCTCTGGCCCAGCAGATGCCGGTGCATCTGCCAACGGGCGATCATCGGATAGTTGCCGAGCAGCGTCTGGTGGGTCAGCAGTGACTGGAACCAGACGATGGCCGGCAGGCCGACGAGGATCAGCGCTCCCATCCAGAACAGGCGAACGCCCTCGCGGGCCAGGAAATCCTCGCGGCTCGACGCCGACAGCCAGTTGACGATGTCGCCGAGGAAGCCGAACAGAAACACTTCGCCCACGGCGATGGCCGCCGTCAGCACGGACATCATCAACAGCCAGGGTGCTGCGTCCTTCGAATAGTGCCAACAGAAGGCAAGGAATTGCTTCGGGGGCTGCCCCGTGGACACTTCGGGATAGGGATTCAAACGTTTTTCAAACCAGCCAAACATGATTCAGCCTCAGGATCTGGGCGAGCAGCGGCTTCCAAAAATCGGCGAAACGACAACCGCCACGGGCGGTTTTCCCCTGATGGGGTGCAATCTGTCGGTCGAAACGAGCCGTCAATACTCGGGAATTAGGACGTGCTCAGGGCACGGTGAAACGAAAATCTGCCGTTGGGATTTCCGAAAAGGACCTCGGATTAGCGCATCCGACGGGTCGGAACCGGAAACACCGCTGGCGCGGTGAGGTCAACCATGGTTGGCTGGAGGGTACGAATGCATTCCATCAATGTCTCCTCCGTTCGGTTCCACTACAAGGCAGGTCTTCTACCGCGATTCGACGGCGACTTCCACCGGTCTGGGGACGGAAAATCATCGTTGACATCGGCTGTCCAACTTGCTGTTGCAAATCGGCCACGCCTGCACTTTACACGCCACCGGGGATTCACGTGTCATGTCCACAGACCTGCGCATCGCCCTCTACCAGCCCGACATTCCCGGCAACACGGGCACGATCCTGCGCATGGCAGCCTGCCTCGGCCTGGCCGTCGACATCATCGAACCGGCAGGCTTCGACATGTCGGACCGGGCCCTCAAAAGGGCCGGAATGGACTATGCCGAGCAGGCTCTCCTGCAGCGTCACCTCAACTGGCGTCGATTCGTCGACTGGACGACCGGACAAAACAGACGGCTGATCCTGGCAACCACCAAGGCCAAGCGGTCCTACCTGGATTTTCGATACCGGTCCGACGACATTCTGCTGTTCGGCCGCGAAAGTGCCGGTGTCCCGGACGAGGTTCACGGCCTTGCCGACGCCCGCCTGTGCATTCCCATGGTCGCCGGCAAGCGTTCACTCAATCTGGCGGTCTCGGCGGCGCTGTTTGCCGGAGAAGCGCTGAGACAAGCGGCACCGGCCAGCGAGTAGCAAAACTCAGTCGGCCGACGGCAGGCGGCGCATGGTGAATTCTATCTGGTCGTCGGGCAGTTGGCGCCAGCTTTCGACCTCCGTCCAATAGGCGGCCTTGGGCCAGGCATCGAACCATTCCCGCGCCTTGGCGCGTGCGGCGCTACGCGGCAGACAAAACGTTTCACGCACAAACGAATCGCGCCGTGCTTCGCCCTTGCGGCGGCCCTTCCTGAGCTGGCGGCGCAGGCCGTCCAGCGGCGGTACTGTCGGAACGCGTTTCATACTCATCAGCACCCTTTGCCCGGATAATAGGGCGTTGAGGGGTTGATTGCCAGTCGGCGAGGTCTGGCCGCGACGTCTCTCCGTTTTTTGAAGATGGCTCATTGGCATAGCCGCAGGCTAGCTGATAAGAGTGCCGGACATTCGACGGGGACGATAATTCATGGAACGACCGAACCTTCCGATCGGCCTGCCTGACGGGCTGGACGAAAAGAAAGCCGAGGCACGCGCCTGGTTCGAGACTCTGCGCGACGCCATCTGCACATCGTTCGAGCAGATCGAGGACGACCTGACCGGTCCGCTTTCGGAAGATCGCCCGGGACGCTTCGAACGCACCGAATGGAAACGCAACGAAGGCCGTGGCGGCGGCGGCATCATGTCGATGATGCGCGGCCGGGTGTTCGAAAAGGTCGGAGTTCACACCTCCACTGTCTATGGCGAGTTCTCTCCTGAATTCCGCAAACAGATTCCCGGCGCCGAACTGGATCCGAGTTTCTGGGCCTCGGGCATTTCGCTGATCGCCCACCCGGTCAATCCCAACGTGCCGGCGGTTCACATGAACACGCGCATGGTGGTGACGTCGACCCAGTGGTTTGGCGGCGGAGCCGACCTGACACCGGTGCTCGACAGACGTCGAACCCAGGAAGACCCTGACACGCAATTGTTTCACAAAGCTCTGGAAATCGCCTGCTCGCGTCATGCCATCGCCGACTATCCTCGCTACAAAGAATGGTGCGACGAGTATTTCTACCTCAAGCACCGCGACGAACCGCGCGGTATCGGCGGCATCTTTTTCGACTGGCTTCGATCGAAGGAGGCCTCCGGCGGCTGGAAGGCCGATTTCGCCTTCGTTCAGGACGTCGGGCGCGCCTTCGCGGTGGTGTACCCGAAGCTGGTGCGCGCGAACTTCAACACCGCCTGGAACGAAGCCGACCGCGAAGAACAGCTGGTTCGCCGCGGCCGCTATGTCGAGTTCAACCTGTTATACGATCGCGGCACCATTTTCGGGTTGAAAACAGGCGGCAACGTCGATTCGATCCTTTCGTCCATGCCGCCGGCGGTGCGCTGGCCCTAGCAAATCGAGCTAACCGAGGCTCCAGACGGTCATCGGCTTCTCGACCCCGCGGATCGACTGGTTTCGATGTTCGACCAGGCCGCCCAGATCGCTGTCCCAGGTGGCTGTCTCCTCACGGGCCTGATCGACCAGATTCTGGCTTGCCACCATCGAGCACCCAAGCGTGCGCGACAGGCCTTCGAGCCGGCTGGCCACGTTGACCGTTCCGCCGATGACCGCGAATTCCAGCCGGTTGGCGCCAATATCGCCGAGAACCACCGGACCGTAGTGAAGTCCGAAGCCGACCCGCAGCGGCGGCTGACCCGTCCGATCGCGCTCGCGGTTCATGTCGGCAACGCTGGCCATCATGGAACGGGCGCAGCGCAGCGCATTGCCGGCATCGGCCTCGCCGGTAAACGGAGTGCCGAAGGTCGCCATCAGCCCGTCGCCGAGATATTTGTCGAGCGTGCCGCCATTGTCGAAAACGGCGCGCTCCATGCGGCTGTGGAACGTCCGCAGGGTGCGGATGACGTCCTCCGGATCGCGCCCGTCGGCGAGTGCGGTGAACCCCATGATGTCGACGAACAGCACGGCGACGTTCTGGGTTCGCACCTGTTTGAGCGGATCGTCGTTCTGGGAAAGCTCGGCCACGACATTGGGCGAAAAATAGCGCGCCAGGTTGCTGCGTTCGCGTTCGGATGCGGCGTGACTCTTGAGCAGCAGGTTGGATCGTCGGACGGTCAGCGCCAGCGTCGCCGCCACGATAAGGAAGACGACAACCTCCTGCAGCCGCCAGCCGAAATGAATGGCATTGGGATCGAGAACTTCGACCAGTCGCGGTCGGTCGCCCAGGGCGGTTTGCAGGGCAGCGGTCAATTCCGGCTGTGCGTTGGGCCAAAGGAAGACTATTCCGGCGCCGGCCGCCCACAAACCGGCTGTCCAGGTTCCAACCGCGATGACCGTGCGCCAGGAATAGGCAAGCGTGGCGCCGGCGAGCAACACGAAAAAGAAGATGAACGAGCCGTAGCGGTACTGCATGGCAAGCGGCCAGTCGAGATCGCTCAGCGGGTTCGGCACCACCGCAATCGACGTCATCAGCAGCAGATCGCAGAATATCAATGCCAGTTCCGGACGCGAGCGCCCAACCCGGCCCACCTGCCACTGGGCCCATCCGATCAGCGCGAACAGGACGAGCAGCACGTAGTAGTAGAGCACCTCCCAGTTGAAGTTTATCACCGGAAGCATGAGCGCAATGATGGCAAGCGCTATCCAACGCGCCCGCACCGCCAGCAGCAATCCATCCTGCTTGGCGTTTTCCAGCGCCGATTCGGCGTAGGCATTGGTGTTGAGATAGGCATCGTCATTGTCGGCGTCGGAAAGGTCCGAAACGGCGGAAACCGTCATGGCTGCAGTGGAGTTCATCGTGACCACCCGTTGTCTGGATCCCGCACGAGCATAGCAGCAACGCTCGCGCCCATGGGATAAATGGTCTCGAACACCGCTTCAGCCAAGTCGGTGTGATCAACGGCCGCAGTCCGTCGTTGCGGCCCGAATAAGCTGCCGGTCCGCTAAACCCAGATCCGCCGGATCAGCCGCAATGCACGCCGCAGCGTATCCCGGGTCTCGGCGGCCTGCAGGGCGCGGCCATGGGCCATGATCCGCTGCAGATCGGTACCGTTCAGTTTGGAAACGTTCGTATATTCGCTGTTCAACATGACACCAACCTTAGAATAATTCTCAACCGTATCTCTGGAACGGAACTCCATATGCTGTTATTTTTCAGCGAAAACAAACGATCTTATCTAAGGCAATAATTGAGAAATACTAATCTATGAGCAACCATGCACCCATGCCGCCGCTGAATGCCTTGCGAGCGTTCGACGCCGCCGCCCGCCACCAGAGCTTCAGCAGGGCGGCCGGCGAATTGAACGTCACGCCGGCCGCCCTGTCGCACCAAATCAAGGGCCTGGAGGAGTTTCTGCAGACACGCCTTTTCCACCGGCGGACCCGCCGCGTCGAACTCACCGATGCGGGCCGCCTGCTTCAACCGGAGGTGAGCGAAGGTTTCGAGAATCTGCAACGGGCCGTCCGGCGCCTGACGCAGCGACGCGACGACAATGTGATCGTGGTCACCGCCGGCCCGGCCTTTTCGGCCAAGTGGCTGGCGCCGCGGCTATACCGTTTCGTCGCCGCTCATCCGCAGATCGACCTGCGGGTCGCCGCCAACCTCGCCTTGACCGACTTTCACGGCGACGGCATCGACGCGGCCATCCGCTTCGGCTCTGGCGACTATCCGGGCCTGTTCTCGGAAATCCTGTTCGAGGACGTCATGCTGCCCCTGTGCAGCCCTTCGCTGCTTGAGGGCCGTTCGCCCATTCGCACACCCGTCGATCTGCTTCACGCCACGCTGATTCACGACGAGTCGCTTGTCCATATCGCGCCCGAGGCGCCCAACTGGCAAAGCTGGTTGCGCCAGGCCGGCATAGACGGGGTGGACGTCGCACGCGGCTTGCGGTTCAACCTGGCCGACCACGCCATCGATGCCGCCATCGAGGGAGCCGGCGTGGTCCTCGCCCGCAAGGTGCTGGCCCAGCGCGATCTGGACACCGGTCGACTCGTCGCTCCCTTCGGCATGGAAGTCAGCGTCAAACGGGCGTTCTATTTCGTCTGTCCGCAGGGCCATGAAAACCGCGACACCATCAGGCTGTTTCGGCAATGGCTCGCCGCCGAGGTCGCCGCGGGTTGAGCGAACAGAGCAATTCAATCTATACCCACAGTTTTTCGATGACTTCCCGGGAGAGTGCTCCCGACCGGTGGCGACATGATTACAAGAAAGCTGCACGACGGAGACATTGCTCTCCTCACCCGGTTTCTTCGCCCGCACACCGAAGCGAGCATGATCCTGCTGAGCAACATCCGCTCATCCGGACTGCAGTTCGAACAGCGACCGTTCCACGGCGACTATTTTGGTGCGTTCGATCCGGATGGCAGCCTGTGCGGCGTGCTTGCCCACTACTGGAACGGCAATTTGCTGATGCAGGCTCCCGACCCCGATGCCCTGACCGGGCTCTGCAGACGTCTGGCCGGCGGAACCGCCCGCCCGGTCACCGGTGTCGTCGGTCCCGACCAACAGGCGCTGGCCGCGATTGCCGAGCTGGGACTGCATGGTGCCGAATATGCCACCAATCACGTCGAGACCGTGTTCTCCATGGAGCTTGCCACCGGGTTTCGCCCGGCCGCGTTCGACACGAAGCGACTGCGCATGGTCGAGGCGGCCGAGCTCGACCGGGCGGTTCTGTCCGAATGGCTCAGGGCCTACGACATCGAAACCCAGGGCAAGATGCCCAACGAGATGCTGGAAAAGCGCATCAGCGAGCGCACTCGCCGCATGGGCCGGTCGGGAGGCGATTGCTGGGCGCTGCTGGCCGACGGTACCCCGGTCTCTCTCTGCGGCATCAACGCCCGCATGCCGGATGCGGTCCAGATTGGTCCGGTGTGGACGCCGCCGCAGCACCGCGGCCGGGGTTTTGCCGGCGCCCTGATTTCCCTGGTGTTGACGCAGGCCCGCAACCAGGGTGTCGAACGGGCCGTGCTGTTCACCGAAAACCCGTCGGCGGTCAGGATTTACCGGGCCATCGGCTTTGGCGATTGCGGCCAAATCCGCCTGGCTCTGTTCCATCGGCCTTTCGACATAGCAATCTGAATCCACCTGATCTCGGGCGTAGAGTCGAGCGCGTCCAAAGCCGTCAGCTGCAGTAAAAGCCTATGGTGCAATGGCGCTTGTCGCTGGTGCGGACATTATAACGCGTGCGGTTCTCGCGAGGCCTGCAGTTGACCCGGCTGCGCTGGCTGACCGGCGCCGGCCGGTAGATCGGCAGGACCGTGCCGCTCCTGGTCCGGATATAGATCCGGCCATTGCGCTCGTAGGTCGCGACGGCCTGCTGACAGGTCATCTGTTCCGATGTCGTCTGGGCTTGTGCCGTTGCGGACAGGCCTGCCACCGCCAAAATGAGAAAACCAGCCAAAAGCTTCGATCCGTTCATGCCTGCCTCCCTTGCAACAACCGCATCTATCTCGGCGAAGAGTCCTGCCCTCTAAGTGGGTAACCGGATCCGGAAATCCAGGGAATGCGGCCGCAGAGCCTCATATCCTGGCAAGCAAATCGTCCCGGCCAAGGGTGAAGTCGCTGTCGACCCAGAGGTCCTCCAGCCGAGCCAGCTCGCTGCCGAGCTCGGGGCCTGTCGTTAGCCCGCGCTTCTTCAGGTCGCGGCCGGTAACCGGAAATTCAGGACGCCGCCAGTCTTCGGCGATCTTCAGAAGACGCGACAACGAACCGGCGGAGATCAGTGCACCGTCTTCCGATTCCGCCTTGCCGCGCAATTCGGCGAGCCGGAGCCGAAGGCGGTCGACAACGGAGCCGGGCTCGCTCCTGTAGAGCAGCCGCCGCAGCTTCGTATCGGCCAAGTCGTCGGCCGGTCGGTCGGTCCTGGCCCAGCTTTCAAGCCGTCTCGTTTCGGCCTTCGACAGCCGCAGCCTTTCGGCCAAATCCGTCATGCGACCGGGATCGGGCGGGACGATCGCCATGAGGCGCAGCATCGGATCCGCCGGCCACTCGAGATCCGATTCCGTGCGTACCAGTGAGAACACCGCATCGATGCCCCATTTTTCGCTTTCCGGCAAAACCGCCGACAACACCCCCGACTGGCGCATCCAAAGCAACGACCGGCACGGATCCGGCGCCGCCAGCAACCGTTTGAGTTCCGACCAGACACGTTCCGCCGAAAGCTGCGCCAGCCCGGGCTTCAGTCGGGCGCAGGCGCGCAGGCCCTCGGCATCGGGCCTTCCCTTGCCGTACCAGGCAAAGAAGCGGAAAAACCGCAATATGCGCAGATAGTCTTCCTCGATGCGTGTTGCCGCGTCGCCGATAAAGCGAACGGTCCCGGCGGCGATGTCCTCGACACCGCCCACCAGATCGATCACCTCGCCATCCGCATCGGCGTAGAGCCCGTTCATGGTCAGGTCGCGACGCTGTGCGTCCAGATCCCAATCGGTACCGAACGCAACTTCGGCGCGGCGCCCGTCGGTCGCCAGATCGACCCGCAAGGTCGTGACCTCAAAGGGTTCGCCGCCGACGACCAGCGTGACAGTTCCGTGTGCTAAGCCGGTCGGTACGCATTTGATACCGGCCGCCGCCGCCCGGTCGACCACGGTTTCGGGCAGCAAAGTGGTTGCGATGTCGATATCGCCCACCGGCAATCCCATCAGGGTATTGCGAACGGCACCGCCGACGACCCGCGCCTCGCCGCCGTCGTTGAGCAGCGTCATCACCCGTCGCAGGTTGGGATTGCGAAACCAGTCCGCCGAAGCGACGCTCGCCGCGCCGTCGCGCTCACTCATGCGTAGTGCCTTTCATAGAGCGTCCGCAGGATCCCGGCCGTGACGCCCCAGATGAAGCGGTCCTTGTACGGCATGGTGTAATAATGACGCTCCTTGCCGTCCCAGAAACGGCTTTCGCGCCGGTGATTGGCAGGGTCCATAAGGAAGTCGAAGGGAACCTCGAAGGCATCGTCGACCTCCGCCGGATTGATCGACAGCAGATAGTTGCTCTTCACCACGGCAAGCACCGGAATGACGCGAAACCCGGAAATGGTCAGGTAGTCGGGCAGACGCCCAACCGTGTCGATATGGGAGGGCGAAAGTCCGATCTCCTCTTCCGCCTCGCGGATCGCCGCGGCCTCCGCCGTTGGATCTCCGGGATCGATGGCTCCGCCGGGAAAGGCGATCTGGCCCGAATGCGTGCGCATCGTTTCGGGGCGCTGGGTCAACAGGACTCCGGCCCGATCTCCATGATCGACCAGCGGCACCAGCACCGCCGCGTCGCGCAACTTCTCGGCAGCCAGCCGGTCGGCGATATCGCGGTTGAGCTTGTGGTCGCCATATTGACGCCAGTCTGCCTCGCCGCCGTCCTGCGCCACTCGCGCCCGGAACGTCGCGGCGCTGAATTCGTCGTCCATGGCGGTTCTCATCGTGACAGCTCTTCCAGCCGGGCCATCGGCATGATCGCGAAGACCGCGCCGCTCGAGCGCACACAGAATGTCTCGGTGCCGTTGACGACCTCGGGCTCGCCGAGTTCGACAATATCGTACATCAGCGCCCGGCTGATCAGCGCTTCCAGCCGGCCTCGCACATGCAGATAGGGTTTCAGTTCGGCGTTCTCGCCAGCTATCTCGAAACGAATCGGATGATCGGCGCCGGCTTCCACAATGTCGCCAACGTTGGTCCGAAACGTCAGGACCTGCTCGCCGTCACGCCGCGTAACGCTCATCTCGACCCCGATAAACGGCGCATCCTCGACCCGGATGCCGAGCTTTTCGACCGGCGTTACCAGATAGGTTTTGCCGTCGGGATCCTTGCGCAGAACGGTCGAAAACAACCGCACCAGTGGGGCCCGGTTGATCGGCGTACCCAGGTAGAACCAGCTGCCGTCGGCACGGATTTCCATATCCAGTTCGCCGCAGGACTCCGGGTTCCACCGGTCGACCGGTGGCAGCCCGCGATCCTGCGGCGCAGCGCGGGAAATCAGCGCCTCGAGGCTCGCCGCATCGGCGGCTGACGATATCTCACCTGTTGCCATGATCTGATTCGGCTTCGCCTTCATTCACGGTTTCTACACATAGGGAACATCTCCAGGCTTGCAATCCTCGATGATGCGCCGGCCGGCAGGCCCCCGGTGCCTTAACCGGAGACGTGTTTCGACACCAGATCCGTTTTCACGATCGGCGGCAACGAAATCCGCGACCGCACCATCGGATGTGTCAAGACTCCAGGTATCTGATTTGCCACCTGGCCCATCAACTCCCGTTGGTCTTGCCTGTAAGTTGATTGACCGGTGTCAGGAAAAACTGCGACCGATACCTTATTTGAGGCCATACATGCGCAGGAAATTCGATCCGGGTGCGTTCGACTTCAACGAAATAGTGACGTTGAAAAAGTCCAAAGGGCCCAACCTTCCGATCAATTCTCAAAACTTTCTTGGCAGACTGATCCGGTTTGCCACCGAGCATTTGCTGGATCGTCCGGATGTACACGGCATCGTCACCATCCGAACGATGGATGAAATCCTCACGGCTGCGGAAATCCGCGCGATCTATCGTCGCCTCGACAAGACCCGGACAAACTGGATCGTCAGATCCGACCAGCCGGTGCTTGAGATCGGTACGAGGCTGCACTTTTGCATTGTCCGGCAAGAGGGGCACGACTTCTTTCCCATCAAGAGCGGCGATATGATCTCGATAAAGCGGGACATCGGTTCGCTGCAGGGCTCGGTCGTTCGCGCGCTATCGGACGAACGCTGCATCGAGGTCCGATTTTTCTGTTATCCGGAGTTGAGGTGGCGGTTGAAGGAATCCGTTGACAGCCGGGACGATCGTTTTCTGGATCAATGGTGGGTCATCGACGAACGCCGCAACATTGGACCGCCCCAAAGCCGATGCGGTCCCGAACCGAACATCAAGAGATAGCCGTCGAGAGCCTGCGGAGCTCACCGGAGATGTCGTTCGAGCAGACGCCGGACATCGGCTTTCGTCGGCCATCGTCAAACCCAACCTTGGTGCAAGCTTAACCTTCGTTCGATGGATGTCGGCCAATCCCTGATGCCAACTGCTTGTGGGAAGGTGTCCGATGTCAAAAGTGGAAATCCAGGTCTGTCACCGCTCGACCTTCAGGGGCCAACCGGCGGTGTTCATGCTGATCGTCAATCGGAACAAAGCCGAACCCCTGCATGTTGACCGTATCGAACTCGTCAGGTTGAAAGGGAAGCATTGGGACGGGCCCGACAGCGTTGGAGAAAGGTACGAAAGGGACCTCGTATTCATCAACGACACCCGGCTGAACCGGACGATCAAAAACCATTGGCGCGGCTTCCTCGGTCGCCGCGAGCAGGCGTTTCTCGGACGCGGCCCCAAAGCCGGAGTTCTCCTTTACCTCGACGGTCAGGATGTTCCTCTCTGGTCCGAGACGCGTTCCGTTATACGCGCTTGACCAACCCCGCCGGCAGCGCGTAACGGGGCATTGCCCATCGAACCCGCAATCATCTCCCAATCCCGTTCGATAGCCTGCCGACCGGCGCGAAAACCACCGTTCCGGCGCGTGACGAGCCCGTGAAATCCGGTGGCGCTGACGCACCAGACGAGGGTTTCGTCGAACCTGAACGGACGCCTTCGGACATCCGCAAAGCTCCTGGCGATCCTTCCGGAGGCTCGCAGGACGCCGTAGGAAACAAGCTTCCCCAGGCAAATCGCTATCGCCGGCCGGACGATCCGGATTTCGGCGATCGTGAAGCGTCTCGCCTGCTCGACCAGGACCCGCTTGGGGATCGTCCTGACGCCTTTGGGCCGGACATGGTTGAGCACGGTCGTCAGATAGCATTCGCTGCGATGCCGGCCCAAATATCGCTGCAACAGGTGATCCAGATAGATATGTTCCCGATCGAACGGATTGTATCCCAATTGCCTTACCTCGTTGCGGACCGTGATTTGTGCAATTTCGGTATAGCGCGCCCCCTCGAGCCCGATCACCATGACTCTTGCATCGATATTGCCCGCCGCCCTGGTCCAGGGCGAAACGAACTGGCACTCGGCGGCACCGCCGAACAACTCACCCAGGCTGTGGAAGCCTTCAAGCTCCGTGACCTGGCGCTCCCGGGCCAAGGCCTGCAGCTCCGCTATCTTTCGTCCAGACATCGCAGTTGCAATAGCGGCGGATGCGGGGCGCGCAATCAACCTTCGAATGTCGATCCTCAACCTTTGTGCCGAAGCCGATCAGGTTGCCGCTGCGATATGCGTGAAGTGCATGCAATCGGAATGGATCCTGGCAAACGTCATGGCGGAGGCCACCCTTCGTAGTCTGTCCTCGATCGGCTCCCTCACCAGCCAGTCATAGGCCAGCAGAGCCCTGTGGATGCTCCTGACATCCTGCTCCGAGAGGGCCTTGGGCCATGGTCCCGCCTCAAGGCGCTTGATGAGGTTGGCCCTGCATCTGTCGTCGAGACACCGGAGCGCGCCGGTGCACAGAAACAGCTCCTCGAGAAACACCAGACGGACCAGTTCCAAATCGGCGCCGGGCCTCGAAACGCCGCTGTCCAGCAGCAGGTCGTGGTACTCGAGCAATGGGATCGATGCCCGGCAAAGTGAGCGCCCGCGGTGCAAACGCTCAGCTTCCCAGCAAACCCAGGCCAGCAATCACGGCAATGGCGACCAAAGCGACAATCAAGACGTATTCAGCGACGATCGATCGGCATTGGGCCGGCGTGTCGTTGTGGTCATCGGGAACGCGTTTTCCGAAAATCATCATACTGGCCCTCATGGCTTCGCTCCGGGCGGCGAAACCGGTCGCCGCCGACAACGCGACCCATCGGATGAAAGACGCGCCGATGGCAGCAAAAAGACACAAACGGGTCGCCCGCGAAATCGCCGATACGTTTAGTCCGGCGGTGCATGACCACAGTTCACCTCCGCGCAATGAGCGATTATTAACCGGTCGTTAACGGCAGCGCCGGGCGCTTTGTTTTCTCCAGAAGCGGACAAGCGCCGCGGCAGCGATCCTCGGCGAATCAGCAACGAGATCTTCGCTCGGTGGGTTTGCCATTGCCGTATCCGAACGCAGCGACCGCGTTTTCCGGCGATTCAGGAAATGTATCTCTGACAGTAATCCGGCCGCCTTTCGGCGACCGGGTATGTGCGTTGGCCGTCGGGGCACCAGGCCCCGATACGGCGCGATCAGGCGATCTCCGCGAACGGATCGGTGAACGGCTGGTACTTGTCGGCGTCCGCTCCGACGATGTCCGCGAAGGAGAACTGCGCAACGCTGTCAAGACCGACCAGTTCCATGACCGCCTCCGGCACTCCGTCCGTTCCCGCCTCGTTGTAGTAGACCCTGAGCCAGCTTGCGCCCTTGGCCGCTTCGACAATGCCAAGCAGGTCCTCGGCATTGCCCCAGCTGCCATCAGCCTTGCCATCGCCGGCACTGCCGTTGGCGACGCCGTCGTCTGCCATGTCGGCAAGCGCGGCATCCACGTTTTCCTGATCGACATGGGCTCCCCACCGCAGATCGTGGTCCTCGAGAAGTGCTTCCTCGAAACTGCGAGCGTTGACGTAGTAGCGCAGATCGGCGTTCGAGTTGAAGGCCGAAGCCGCATTGGCATCGGCATCGTCGCGGTCGGCGGCGGTGTTCTGCTCCTCTCGATAATTCGTCGCCGAACCTTCAGCGTCGAGATTGCCATCGGTCTTGCGGAACCCGAGCTTGTCGCCTTCGGCCGAGTTGTATGCCTCGTTCCGGGCGTGGGTGTTCAGCAGGTCTCCGCCACCGCCCTGGTTGAAGTCCATGACATAGACGACGCCCTCGACACCTCCATCCGCACCGTCGGTATCGGCGTCGCGCCCGGCAGCTTCGAACAGCCCCTGATAGTCTTTCGGCAGTTGGTCGTTGTCGAAGCCGTCGACGGACCATTCCGCACCGAAGTCGCGGGCCGATGCGACGAAGACGTCCTGACCGGCCACGCTGGCGGGTTCGGAGACAACGGCGCCCGTCAGGTCGGCCGGGGTCGCGGCTTCGGCTTCTTCAGTCGACAGATGCAGCATTTTTTGGAGGGATCCCACCACCCTGCTGGCGGGACCTTCGACACAAAGGTTGCCATCTTCGTCCACCGTCATCCTGAAGCCGTCATTGAACAGTTTGTTGGATCCGGTATTGTTGAAGAAGTCGGCAATTGCGGTCGCCAGCGCTTTCAGCTCGCTTATGGTGTCGACGGCTCCGTCGATGACTCCGACGAAGTTTGCCGGATCATAGTTGTAGACCATGTTGCCAGGTCCGCCATCGTAGGTCAGCCCAAACCACAATTGCTGATTGCCGGAGAAGCCGCCTTCGAGGGCGAACTTGTGCACCGCCGGGCTCGCGGCCTTTACTCCGGACAACTCCACGGATGGCGGATCCTGGGCGACCTTATAGATCTGCACTTTGTTGTCGACATTCGAAACCTGGAAATCCGAGCCGAGTGTATTGGTCAGTTCCTGAACGAACCGATCGACCACGTCGGCCAGGGTCTCCCCTTCGCGAACCACCAACTGGACCGTTTCCCTCGGGTCGTCGATATCGCCATCACCATCGCGATCGACGCCGATCGTGTAGGTATCGCCGGCCTCGACCTTGTTGCCGTTGGCCGTCAGGTCAACGCTTACTGCACGGACCTCACAGTCGTAGTCGCCAACGAGTACGTCGGTGCCGGAACTTCCGGCGTCGAGGAAATCGTCGCCGCGGCCGCCAACCAGCAGGTCGTTGCCGGTGCCGCCGAACAGGTTGTCGTTGCCCTCGCCGCCGCAGAGCACATCGTTTCCGGCGCCGCCGAACAGGTCATCATCGCCGTCGCCGCCGAGCAGGATGTCGTTGCCGGCACCGCCGACCAGAAGGTCGTCGCCGGCATCGCCGGTGATCAGGTCGTTGCCGTCGCGGCCG
Organism: Rhizobiaceae bacterium; assembly: GCA_963921345.3. Taxonomy (GTDB): domain Bacteria; phylum Pseudomonadota; class Alphaproteobacteria; order Rhizobiales; family Rhizobiaceae; genus Hoeflea_A. The sequence continues at coordinate 702,448 of CAWUFE020000002.1, forward strand.
AAGAGTGCATCGTTGCCGTCCTCACCGCGCAACTCGTCATCATCCGCGCCGCCATCGATCAGGTCGTCACCGCCGGCACCAAAGATCAGGTCGTCGCCGCCATTACCGCGTATGACGTCGGCGCCGAGGCCGCTTCCGCCGTCTTCGACCGCCCTGCCGTCCGCCGAGCGATTTCCGGTCAGCCAGTCGTCGCCATCCCCCAGGATGGCTGTCACACCTTCAGCATCGACTTCCAACTCGCTGTTGATAGCGCCATCGCGTAGCCTCCAACTACCGCCGGTCCAGGCGCCTATGAATGGCGGCAGCGGAGTCGTCGCGGAAGCCATTCGCATGAAGCGCAGGTCCCTTGTGCTGCCAGCGCCATTGATCAGAGACAAATTGGTGGTGCTGCGGAACGGATTGGCGTCGTCACCGCCGACGTCGGGATCGTGCTCGCTCCGTCTCGACAGTATGCGCGTGATGCCCTCGTTGCCGTCGTCCGACAGAAGCAATGTCTGCAGCGAATTGTCCTGCGATCCGAGGTTGGAAACCGTGAAAAATCCATCGCTGTCCGGATCGCAATCGACGACTTTCAGGTGGAATGTCGATACGTTGTTCAGATTGAGGTTGTCCACATCCGGATGTTGTCCACCTCCGGAATCGATCTTGAAGGTTGTATCGACCCGCGTGCCGGCTGTTCGTGCGTTGATATAGAGATCGAAATCCGACGGCAGATCGCCATCATCTTCGCAACACTGGTCGATATTGATGATAAGGCCGGACTCGCCCAACCCGGTGGCCAGTTGGCCCTGATCCGTCGTCCCGCCTGAATCAGGCACATTTATCACTGAAAGATCCTCGGTCACACCGGCCCCGAGCACCAGTTCATCAAGAGCGCCGTCGAAAGCGGAGAGGTCGATTGCATCGTCGTCAGGCACATCCATGACGATAATGCGCTCGACATTGGTGACAGACCCGATGCCGTCGAGGTCGGCCGCCGCGACAATGACCGTGTCGAACCCGTCTCCGCCGTCGATCGACACACCAGTCGTCCCATTGGAGAACGAACCCGTTCCGAACAAGAAGGTGCTGCTACCGGCGCCATCGCGAATTTCCAGGTTGAACCCGTCACCATCGCTGTCGGTCTCGGCTCCCGGCCCACCGAAGGCCAGGAATACGTCTCCGCCGCCTGTAATGTTGACATTTTCCAACCCCAGCAGCCCCTCGCCCAGGCTTTCAAACTGCCCAGCAAAGAAATCGATCGCTGCCCTGTTGGCCGCAGCCGCAGCCGCACCGGCCGCATCGGTGGGACGCGAGTTGGTCAGATCACCGACCTCGATGTTCAATGTATGAGTGCTGCTTCCGGTCGGATCACCACTTCCGGCCCCGTTGTTGATCGAGCCGACCACCGACGGTGTTCCCGTCGCCCGCAGTGTGATGGTACCGACCTGTTCGCCGCGATCGCTTTCGGATGGGTTTGTCCGGTCGGTGGCGTCTTCGCTGATGCGCAGCTCATTGATGCGAACCTCGTCGAGGTTGAAGACGATGGTGCCGTCGTCCTTGCCGTCGTTGTCCGAATCCTCGAACCGCTTGGACTGGGCATCGGAATCGATCACGACCCGCTCTGCCGTAACGTCGACGATGTCGACGGTCGGCCCCACGTCGCGCTCGTCACCTGGCGTCCGTGTCCAGAACTCACGTTGCAGATCGGTGACCCAGGCGGAGCCCTGGCTTTGCTGGATCGTGACTTTGTCGATATTGCGCGAGTCAGTGGCCTCGAAGTAGAGCGCGGAGGAGTTTTCCGGGCCCAATACGGGCATTTCGAGCACAGGCGCGCAAATTTCATCGAAGGCTGGCCCTGGCTCTGCGGCATCGTAGTCGGCGTCGTCCCGATTGCTCAAAACCAGTTCCTCGATATTCACCAGTTCGACACCGGTTACATAGACGCGGTCGTTGTCTCTGTCGCCGCCGCCGTCCGACACGCCTTCGTAGGGGCCATCGACTTGGTCATCGCGGCGAATCACGACCGCCTTGTCATAGCCGGCTCCGCCATCCGCGCGATCGCCCGGGTCCAGTGTTCCGAAATTCCATACGAATCACCCGAGTTGCCGCGAAAGACATCGTCGCCGTCGGTACCCTGCAAATTGTCGGCCTCAAGGGTGAATACGAATGTCTCGCCGCTCTGGTCGACAGTCACCGCGATGGTCTCGGTGCGGGTATTTCCGCCCTTGTCCGTGACCTTGACCTCTAGCTCCACCACGACTTTGCCATCGACCTGGCCATCCGCATCGTCGGCGCCGCCGTCTTGAAAGGCGGCCGCGCTGACCTTCGCCGGATCCACCAACACGAGCTTGCCGTCGATGACGGCAAACGCCCCGCCGGTCGGGTCGTCGACGATTTCGAATGTGTGCTCGTCGCCTTCGTCGGCGTCGACTGCCGAGAGCTCGGCGACTTCGGCACCCGCGCCGTCGGATAGCGCCACTTCCGCTTCATCCGGCAGAATGTCCGTCGGCGTTTCGTCGAACAGCGGGTTGACCTCGATCGTGACCGTCTTCTCGAACGTATTGCCGCGCTTGTCGGTGACGCGCAGCACCACGGTGATTTCCGACACCCCGGCTTCGGCATCGATCAGCGACGGATCGGCGACCTGCAACTGCGTGCCGACCAGTTGCAGCGCACCCGGAACGGACTGGCTGATCAACTCGAACGTATGCGTTTCGCCGGGGTCCGTGCCGAGATCGGGGTCCTTCGCCGAGAGCTCGGCAACCACGGTCCCGGCCGTTCCGCCCTCGTCCTGCTCATCGATCTGGCTGGCGCTCAGCACGATGTCGGTCGGCCCCGAATTGTCGAGCTTGCCCTGGAACGGGTCGTTGCCCGGTATGTTGAAGTCCGGGTCGTCGCCCGTCTCCGGGCTGGCAATCTGCGCGGCGAGCTTCAGGATCGCATCGGCATCTTCATCGACCCTGCCCCGGAACTCGACCGATTCGGTGAATTCGATGATCAACTGCTCGCGGGAAAGGCCGCCCGATTTGAGGACGTTCAGCCAAAAGTCGTAACCGCCCTGGTCGGCGGCCCGGCCCAGGATGTTCTGATAGAGTGCCGCCAGGAACGCTTCGTCGGTCGACCCGGCGCCATAGTTCGCAACGTATTCATCGGATTGAAGCCAGGAGCCGATGGTCTTGACCAGTGCCTCATTATAGGAAAGGCCCGGATTGTCGGCCTGTACCTTTCTGAAGGCCTCGACCCAAAAGGTCAGACCGCCCGGGTCCGAGACGCGGTCGAACACTGCCTGATAAATGCGCAGGACGGAGCGGACCTCGCCGGCCTGCAAAAGCAGTTCGGCGCAAAGGTCGTCCAGCGCCTGATCCCGGTCCGAGGCACCGTCGATCCGTGCGACCCAGGTCGCCTTCTCGGCATCGGTCGGCTGTTTGCGGAGAATTTCTGTAAAGTAAGCAATGACTGTATCAACGGTAGCCACAATGAATCCCTCATAAGATCGTGGTTCCGCCGGTTGACCCGGCAGGATTCGATGCGCGTTCATCGGCCGCAAAAACGCGCACACACCTGCCCCCTATGGTTGCGTCGTGTACAGTGAATCGAATACTCCGACCATCAACCAAGGATGCGTTGCTCATGAACCGCGGTTGGAATTGCCTCGGTTTATGGGAATTCGCGGCCTGATCGCAGTGGTGGGATGCGGAGAAACGGCGCAATCATGCAACCACAGCGCGCCGGAGGCTCATGTGGCTCGGTTTGTTTCCGTGTTGGTGATTCTGGGACGCTTCATCGCGGCGCCAGGCAAAAATCCAGCCCCTGCCATTGTCTCGTCCAGCTTCGTGCCTAATCACGAATTGTTCACTGGTGAAGCATTGGCAGGGATACCGTTCATGAACGACACTCCCGTCCACAGATCATTGATGGATTTCCGGGCTGCGCCAAATAGTGCATGATATAGCTGTGTTCGCCCCGAACTCGAAGCGACGGAGAGTAGTATATGGGCATCGTTGAAGGCACCACCCCGGCCATGGACGACGAGGAGGTGGTCGCCGCCGCGGAAACCGCATTGGCCGACATCGCCGCGGTCCGCAAGGAAATCGGCAACGTCATTTTCGGCCAGCAGGATGTGGTGGAACAGACCATCCTCGCCGTGCTGTCGGGTGGACACGCGCTGCTGGTCGGCGTTCCCGGCCTGGCCAAGACCAAGCTGGTGGCGACGCTCGGAACGGTGCTCGGTCTCGACGACAATCGCATCCAGTTCACGCCCGACCTCATGCCCTCCGACATTCTCGGCTCCGAGGTGATGGACCAGAACGAGGAAGGGCGCCGCAGCTTCCGCTTCGTGCCGGGTCCGATCTTCACCCAGCTGCTGATGGCCGACGAGATCAACCGCGCCTCGCCGCGGACCCAGTCGGCGCTGCTGCAGGCGATGCAGGAATATCATGTGACCGTCGCCGGCGCTCGCCATGACCTGCCCGAACCGTTCCATGTGCTGGCCACCCAGAACCCGCTCGAACAGGAAGGCACCTACCCGCTTCCCGAAGCCCAGCTCGACCGCTTCCTGATGCAGGTCGATGTGCACTATCCGGAGATCGAAGCCGAACGGCGTGTCCTGCTGGAAACCACTGGCATCGAGGAGGCAAAGCCGCGGGCCGTGCTGACCGGTTCGCGACTGCAGGAAATCCAGGCGCTGGTTCGCCGCATGCCGGTCAGCGAAACCGTGGTCGACGCCATTCTGTCGCTGGTGCGCTCCGCCCGTCCCGGCACCGGCAACGAGGAAACCGACCGCAACGTCGCCTGGGGTCCGGGGCCGCGCGCCGGCCAGGCGATGATGCTGTGCGTGCGCGCCCGCGCGCTCTATGACGGCCGGCTCGCCCCGTCGGTGGACGATGTCCACGCGCTGGCGCAACCGATCCTGCAGCACCGCATGGCGCTGACTTTCGCCGCCCGCGCCGAGGGCATGCACATTCGCGACGTGATTGCCGGTCTCGTCGCAAAGGCCCGCGGAGAGTAGACCCGGTGGCGCCGCCGATCGGACAGGCCGCGGAGGCGGTCACCACACCGGCGGCCCTCGCCCGGGCGCGGCAGCGTGCCGCTTTCGTGCCGGACCTGCTGGTCGAATCCAACCGCGTCGCCAATACGGTGATCGCCGGCTGGCACGGCCGCCGCAAACGCGGCATCGGCGAGAATTTCTGGCAGTTCAGACCCTATGTCGACGGCGAGAGCCTGGCCCGCATCGACTGGCGCCGCTCGGCCCGCGACGACCATACCTATGTCCGCGACAACGAATGGGAAGCAGCCCACACCGTTTGGCTGTGGGCCGATTCCTCGCCGTCGATGCTGTTCAAGTCGACGTTGGCGCCGGTTTCCAAGCAAAGCCGGGCCATGGTCATCCTGTTGGCGCTGGCCGAAATCCTGGCGCGCTCGGGCGAACGCATCGCCTGCCCCGGCGTCATGGATCCCGTGGCCGCCCGCAATGCCGCCGAACGCCTGGCCGCCGCCATCAGCCTGCAGAAGATGTCCGACACCTTTCCGGAGCTGTCGCTGATCGGCCGGCGCAGCGATCTGGTGCTGATTTCCGACTTCCTCGATCCCGCCGAGGACGTGATCGAGCGGCTGGCGCCGATAGCCCGGCGCGGCGTGCGCGGTCACGTGCTGGAAATCTGCGATCCGGTCGAGGAAACCTTTCCCTATAACGGGCGGACCGAGTTCATCGATCCCGAAAGCGGCGACAAGCTGACGGCCGGCCGCGCCGAGACGGTGCATGCCGACTACCGGCGGACCTATCTGGCGCGTCGCGAAGGCATTGCTGAAAACCTGCGTCGCCTCGGCTGGAATTTCATCACCCACCACACCGATCAGCCGGCTTCGACGGCGCTCGTCGCCCTGCACACGCTGATGTCGGGTGTGCCCGGCGGCGGCATCACGGGGGCCCACCGATGAACGTCCTGCCGCTCGCCTTCGGCGCACCCGCGGTGCTGTTCGGCCTGCTCGCCTTGCCGATCATCTGGTGGTTGCTGCGGTTGACGCCGCCGCGGCCGCGAATGGAGCTGTTTCCGCCCTTGCGCATTCTCGCCCGGGTGCTGAAAAAGGAGGAGACCCCGTCGAAAAGCCCCTGGTGGCTGACCTTGCTGCGCCTGATGATCGCCGCGCTGGTGGTGCTGGCGCTCGCCCGGCCCGTGCTCAACCCGGACAACACCGAGATCAGCAGTGCCGGTCCGCTGGTCATCGTCATGGACAATGGCTGGTCGACGGCGCCCGACTGGGCGGACCGCGTTGGCGTTGCCGAGAGGCTGATTTCCAATGCCGAAGAAGCCGACCGGCCGGTCTCCATCCTGTTCACCGCAGAGCGACAGCACAATGCGGTCCCGGATGCCGCCTCGACAGCCCGCGAGCGGCTGCAGGCCGCCGAACCGCGCCCGCTCAAGGCCGATCGGCAGGCTGCGATCATCTCTCTACTGACAGCTTACGAAAACACCTCCATCGGCACCCTGGCGATCCTCTCGTCCGGCCTTTCGGGAACCGGCAGCGAGGAAGCCTGGCAGGCGTTGCTGGACAAGGGACCGGCCGACCTGCTGCTGTTCGAGCGCGACGATCGCAACGTCCTGGCGCTGACGGCCGCCGACAACGAAGCGCAAGGTTTTTTGCTCAGGGCGTCGCGCCTAGACACGTCGGGCTCGGAGCGCTACCCGGTCACCGCCAACGACAGCAAGGGTCGTCCGATCGCCAGCGGTGAACTGACCTTCGACAGCGGCTCGGGCGAAGGACAGGCGGTTCTCACCGCACCGTTCGAACTGCGCAACGATTTTGCCAGCATTGCGGTCGACGGTGTGGCCACCGCCGCCACCCGATACCTGCTCGACGACAGCTTCCGTCGCCGTCGCGTGGCGCTCATCTCGGCCGAACCACTCGACCTGTCGCAGCCGCTGCTGTCGCCGCTTTATTACCTGACCCGGGCGCTCGAGCCCTTCGCCGACCTGATCCTTCCCGAACAGCCGGAACTGTCGGATGCCCTCTCGGAAGTGCTGGAGCAGCGCCCGGCGGTGCTGGTCATGGCCGATATCGGCACGCTGCCGACGGACGCGGCCGACATGCTCGACGACTGGATCGACGGCGGCGGACTGCTGCTGCGCTTTGCCGGCCCGAGGCTGGCCGGCGGCAATGCCGACGATCCCTTCGTGCCGGTCGAACTGAGGCGCGGCGAACGGGCGCTCGGAGGAGCCCTGTCGTGGAGCGAACCGCAGCCGCTGGGCGAGTTTTCGCCGGCCGGCCCGTTTGCCGGCATGCCGCGCCCCGACGACATCACCGTCAGCCGCCAGGTGCTGGCCGAACCGTCGACCGATCTTGCTGCGCACACCTGGGCGAGTCTTGCCGACGGCACGCCGCTTGTGACCAGCCGGGAATTCGGCCGCGGGCGCATCGTGCTGTTTCATGTGACCGCCGAGGCAACCTGGTCGACCCTGCCGATATCCGGCCATTTCGTCGAGATGCTGCGTCGGTCGATCCTGCTGTCCAAAGCGGCCGGTTCCGATACGGACGAAAACGGCGAAGCAACGCTGCCGCCCTATCGCCTGCTCGATGCCGATGGTGCGCTCAACGCGCCGTCCGGCGCGGCACGGCCGCTGGAAATCAGGGCCGGCACCAGGCCGATTGCAGGATTCGAAAATCCGCCCGGCCTCTACGGAACCGAAAGCGGCTTCCTGGCTCTCAATCTGATGCAGCCCGAGGACAGCCTGCTGGCGCTGCAGCTCCCCGATCACGGCGGAACTGTGGTGCGGGCGGGCTATGCCGGCGACGCCAGCGTCGATCTTCGTCCATACCTGCTGACGTCGGCCGTGCTGCTGCTGATCGCCGATTCGCTGATCGTCCTGTTCATGGCCGGCGCCCTGTCGCGCATGGTACCGCGCCGTACCGGCGCGGCGGCGGCGACAGTGGCCCTGTCGATCGCGGCCGGCCTTGTCCTGGCAACCGTGGACAGGGCGGCTGCCGACGATACGCAGCCGGGCGATATCGACATCCTCCAGTCGCTCGACCGCACCCATCTCGCCTATGTTGTGACCGGCGACCGGCGGACCGACGAGGCGAGTCTGCAGGGTATGCGCGGCCTCACCCGATTCCTAACTTTCCGCACGTCGCTGGAGCCCGGGGAACCGGTCGGCATCAACCTCGAAACCGATCCGCTGGCGCTTTATTCGATGCTCTACTGGCCGATATCGGTCGATGCCAAACCGCCCACGCCGGCAGCGATCAGCCGCGTCGACGCTTTCATGAAGAACGGCGGCACGGTGCTGTTCGATACGCGCGACGCACTGGCGGGACTCAGCGATTCCGGCATCATCACCCCGGAAACGGCGCGCTTGCGCGCCATTCTCGCCGACCTCGATATTCCGGCGCTGGAACCAGTGCCGCGCGACCACGTCCTGACCAAGGCATTCTACATTCTCGATGATTTCCCCGGCCGCTACCGTGGCAGCCCGCTGTGGGTGGAAGCGGCGCTCGAAAAGGAAAATCCCGACAACCGCCCGGCGCGTGGCGGCGACGGTGTGTCGTCGATCATCATTACCGGCAATGATCTCGCCGGCGCCTGGGCCATCGACGAAAACAACATTCCGGTCTATCCGACCGTGCCGCCCGATCCGGTGCAGCGCGAACATGCGTTCCGCGCCGGCGTCAACATCATGATGTACATGCTGACCGGCAACTACAAGGCCGACCAGGTCCACGTGCCGGCACTTCTGGAGCGGCTTGGCCAATGATCGAATTCGCACCGCTCATACCCCTGCCCTACATCGCCCTGCTGGCCGCGATCGGCGCGGCGCTCTCCGCCTTCAGCCTGTGGCGCAAGGTGCGTGGCGCGCTGATACGCGCCTGTGCGCTGATCGCCTTCTGTCTGGCGCTGGTCAATCCGGTCTTCATGAACGAGGAGCGGGTCCCGCTCGACAGCGTCGTCGCCGTCGTCGTCGACCGCAGCCAGAGCCAGGCAACGCCCGATCGCCGGGCGATGACGGACGCCGCCCTGGCAGGCTTGACCCAGCGGCTCGACCGTTACCCGCGCCTCGATGTGCGGGTGATCGAAACCGAAGACGGCAAATATTCGGATTCGCCCTCGACGCGCCTGTTCGAGGCCCTGTCGGCCACCCTGCAGGACGTGCCGACCGCCCGCATCGCCGGCACCGTCATGATCACCGACGGCCAGATCCACGACATTCCGGCGTCCGCCGCCGAACTCGGCTTCGCGGCGCCCGTGCACGGTTTGATCACCGGTGCCGACGACGAGGTCGACCGGCGCATCGAACTCGTCAACGCGCCGCGTTTCGGCATTGTCGGTGAAACCCAGGAACTCACCTACCGGGTGGTCGACGACGGCGCCGGCCAGGGCGGCAACGTCGAAGTCACGGTGCGCTTGAACGGGGAGCCCTACAGCCGCGAGCTGGCGCCGCTAGGCGAGATCATGCCGCTGTTCATCGAGGTCGAGCGGGCGGGCGACAACATCGTCGAGCTGGAGGTCGAGGAGGTTCCGAACGAGATCACCACGGCCAACAACCGTGCCGTGGCGGTGCTCGAGGGCATCCGCGAGAACCTTCGCGTGCTGCTGGTCTCCGGCGAGCCGCATAGCGGCGAGCGCTCCTGGCGCAACCTGCTCAAATCCGACACCTCAGTCGACCTGGTGCATTTCACCATCCTGCGGCCGCCCGAAAAGCAGGACGGAACGCCGATCGACGAATTGTCGCTGATCGCCTTCCCGACCCGCGAACTGTTCGTCGAGAAGATCAACGAGTTCGACCTGATCGTCTTCGATCGCTACCAGCGCCGCGGCGTCCTGCCGGTTCTCTACTACGACTACATCACCCAGTATGTCGAAGGCGGCGGCGCACTGCTGATTGCCGCCGGGCCCGAACATGCCGGCCGCGATTCCATCGCCAACACGCCGCTTTCGCCGGTGCTGCCCGCGGTCCCGACGGGCGACATCGCCGAAATCGGATTCTATCCGCGCCTTACCGACACCGGGCGCAAGCACCCCGTCACCCGCGACCTGCCCGGCAGCGGCGCGGAGCCGCCCGACTGGGGCCGCTGGTTCCGGGCGGTGAAAGTCGACGCGCCGGAGGACGAAACGATCCTGCAGGGCCCCGACGGCACCCCGCTGCTGATCCTGACGCGCACCGGCGAAGGCCGGGTCGCCATGCTGATGTCGGATCACGGCTGGCTCTGGGCGCGCGGCTTCGAGGGCGGAGGCCCGCATGTGGCGCTTTATCGGCGCATCGCCCACTGGCTGATGAAGGAGCCGGCGCTGGAGGAAGAAGCCCTGACCGCGACCTCGCGCGGCAACATGCTGACCGTGTCCCGCCAGACCATGAAGGACGCGGTACCGCCGGCGACACTAACGACGCCTTCGGGCGAGGAGGTCGTGCTCGATTTGTCGCAGACCGAGGACGGCCTTTTCGAAGCCGAGATTCCGGTGGACGAGAACGGCCTTTTCGAGATCAGCAGCGGCGAGATGCGCACGCTGGTACATGTCGGCGCGGTCAACGCGCCCGAATTCACTGCTACCGTTTCGACGACGGAAACGCTGGCGCCGCTGGCGGCCGAAACCGGCGGTTTGGTGCGCCGGCTAGCGCAAAGTGGAACCGACATCGACCTGCCGTCCATCCTGCCGGTGCGCGGTCAGCCGCGCGGCGGCAGCGACCGGCTGATGCTCAGCATCACCGACGAAACGGAACTGAAAGGCGTCAACCGCATCCAGCTGTTCGGCGGTTTCTTCGGCCTGGCCCTGCTGTTCTTCGCGCTCGGCTCCATGTGGTACCGGGAAGGGCGCTGATGCGGTCGTGAGCACCGCTCAGGGCAAGGGACGGTGCGATGCTGCAGCACAAACTGACGGGCAACAGCGCCAGCGGTGTCCGCGCAGAGCGACGGCGCGACAGATGTGCCGCGACCGCCGATGCGTGGTTATGTTTGTTCCAGCCCGATCCGCGTCAGCCGCGGTCGAGCTGCCTCTGAATGCGCTCCACCCGGTTGGTGACAAAATCGCCGCTCTTCAGCTTGCTGATTTCGTTGCTGCGCCGCGGCGGATCGGTCTGGAAGCGATACCAGTCGCCATCCGGCAGCTTGCGCTGGTAGATGGTGTTGCCGTCCTTGCGGTGGGCGAAGCAGGTCGTGGCCGGAGCCGCACCGTCGCGCGACGTCCAGGTTGCCTTCATGCACATATTGCCGCTGCTGGTGGCAAACCATCGGCCTTCGCCGTAGGACGCATTGCGGCCGTAGCCCGACCAGGCTTCAAAGGCACGTTTTTTTGCCGGGAAATACCCGGCCCCGTTACCCCAGTTCCAGGTCTTGTTGGCGTAGATCGAATAGACCTCCTGGAAACTCATGGGTTCGGCCGCGCGTGCCGCCTTGTTGATCGACGTCGAGGCCGAGGCTGGAGCAGCAGCCAGCATCGCAGTCGACATTCCTGCAACCGCCACCGCGGCAAGGCAATTTCTGACAGTCTGTTTCATTGTCGCATCTCGCTTTCAATTGGGGTTGCGGAAACCCTCAGGTGTCCGCCGTCAGGATCTGCTCGGTGAAGCGCCAGTCCGGATAGCCGTAATGCTCGGGCCACGGCCACACTTCCTTGTCATTGAAGTAGATCACGCCGACCAGCTCCGGGAACTGCTCGAAGACATGGGTCGCGTCGTCGGCCCACTTGGCGACATAGTCCCGGTCGCCGACATAGCCGAGTTCGGCCACGTAGATCGGCTTGTCGTACTTCAGCAGCAGTTCGTAACCCGGGCGCAGCAGTTCCTCGAAGCTGCGATCGCGGCCGTACTTGTCTTGGTCGTACTGCTGCAATCCGAAGATCGACAGGCCGACTGTGTCGACATAATCGTCACCGGGATAGTAGTCCTGCAGATTGGCATCGCCTTTCGGAGACCACATGAACTTGGTGTCCGGTGCCGACATGCGGCAGCGATCAACCACGTGCTGATAGGCCGCGATGTAGTGGTCCGGACGCCAGTTGGCCCAGGTGAACCGCCCGAACTTGTTCTCCATCTCGTGCCCCCAGCGAATGGTCACCGGGCTCTTCATGGCATCGACGATGGTGCAAATGGCGTCGATATTGGGATCGTATGTGCCGTTCATGATGCCGTAGCGCAACTGGTTGCCTGTCAGTTTCCAGTCGTCGCCCCAGGTCCAGGGTTCGATGGTGATCAGCACCGACCGACCGCGTTCCTGGGCATACTGGTCGGCCAGAAAAAGGCTCTCCAGTTCCACATCTTCCCAGGGCAGGAAGAGGTGCTCGATCGAAGCGTCCTGATCGGCACTCAACGTGCCCGGAGGATCGTAAGCTCCGAAAGCGATCTGTTGGGTGGGATCCGGTATGATCAGATCCTGTTGTGCCTGTGCCATCGCCGACGGCGCGAGTGCCACGACCGAGACCAGCTGGACAGCGGCGACCATGGACATGGCCGGACCCAGGCGTCCGATGCCTGATACTCTACTCATTGTTTTCGTCCTTTCTTTCCGCATCAATGATCAGCTCTTCTCTGGAGCCATGTCCTGGTCTTCATGACCAAGAGTGGAGGCGACGGGCGCCAATTCTTCCTGCTGAACCCAACTCGGCCGGATGCGCAGCGTGCGCAGGCCGGCGCTGCCCTGCCCGGCACCGGCAACCGAATAGGTGGCTTTCGTAATCTTGAACGGCTCGGCGCCGATCTCGATGGCCTCAAGGCCTGCCGGTCCGCGCAACAACAGCGAATAGCCGGGTATGATGGCCAGAGCCGCAACCAGCGCCGCCTGCAGCGCGACGCGCGGCGAAAACAGCCGGCCGAGCAACCCGTTTTCGCGCGCATGCTGAACGACGATGACGGCGAGCAGCGTCGTGTAGATCAGGGCATTCAGGCCGGCGAAAATGTAGAAGCCGCTGGCCGCCCCGACATCGTCCAGGATAAGCACGGGCGTCGCCGAACCGAGCGCCAGCAAGACGTAAGGGGCCAGCACCCGCACCGGCAGCGGCGCTGCCTCGTCGCTGCCCTTCGGCGTCACCCGGAAATCGACGAACGATCCGGTGATCCAGTCGCGCACCGCGGCCAGACTTCCGGCCAGAGCCCAGGGCCAGCGCGCAAACAGGAAGAACACGCCTTCCCAGCTCAACACCTTGGCATTGTAAGGCCGGCACCACCCATCGCGCCGCCACCAGAAGGCCATGACGGTCAACACCAGGGACATCGGCACGAAGTGCAGCAGGAACTGAGGATAGGTGATGTTGACGAAGGGAATCCCCAGTGCCAGCGCCATGATCGGCAACAGGTACATGGCGGCCATGATCGAGGCGAACAGCGGATACCAGAGCTGTGCGAACAGGAACTGGAACTTCAGCTTCGGCGACAGTGCACCGACATATCTCGGCATGTACTGCAGCAGGATGGTCACCAGGCTGCGCGACCACTGAAACTCCTGGGTCGCCAGATCGGCGAAGCTGTTCGGCCCATCGCCATGGGCGATGGCATCCATCGCGTGCACGCCGCGCCAGCCGCCGGCATTCATCAGCAACGTCGTCGAATGATCTTCGGCCAATTCGGGCCCCAGCCCACCGACCTGTTTCAGCGCACTGGTGCGCACCGCATAATGCGAACCGATGCACAAAGGCGCCCATCCATTGGTATATCCGGCTTGCAGCGCCCCATGCAGCGTGCCCTCGGCATAAAGCCGGCCGCGCGCCGACCAGCTGCGGTCGGCATTGCTGTCGCAGATGCTGGGCGCCGAAACATAGCCGACGGCCGGATCGGCGAACGGCGCCATGACTTCTTCGAGATAGGTCGGGTCGGGAACATGGTCGGCGTCGAGCTGGCTGACGAAATCGTAGCCGTCATAGCCGTAATGATCGTAGAAGAAAGCCAGATTGCCTTCCTTGCAGCGGGTGCGCCGCGGCCAGCTGGTGCGGTGATAGTCTTCCCTGCCCTTGCGGGTCGAGATTTTCACGCCGTGGGCGTCGCACCAGGCCCGCGTTTCCGCAGTCGGGTCCTCGTCGGCAAGCCAGGTGTCGTGCGGCATCGTCTGCGCCAGCATCGCCTTCAGCGTTTTGGCGACGACGGAAAACGGTTCCGAGGGCGCTTTGGTCACGACCATCGCCACCCGGCTGCCCTCGGGCAGGCGGATGCGCTTGGATGGAACCCGGGCCGGAATGAAAATCGTTAGAAAATAGAGCGGCGTCAGCGTGATCCAGCCGAGGATCACGGAGACGACGACGAAGCGCCCCGTGCCGATATTGTGCTCGGGCTGCAGCCACCACGTCCAGAAAAACGCCACGGCGGCGATCCACAAGACGATGCCCAGTAGGTAGCGGACCTTCTGGCGCCGGTTGAGCATGGGCACCAGAAAGGGACCGTCGGCAGCGGAAACCCGCTTCATATCACGCAGCGCGGTCGTCATGGACGGTTTCCAATCCGAAGAACGGCGCAGCCGTCCTCACAATGGTGTCGATGTCGGAATAGCGCTCCTCGAAGCCCAGCAGCGACCGGGCCTTGCTCGCATCGGCCACCAGGGTCGGCGGATCGCCGGGACGACGAGGTTCGAATTCGACAGGTACCCGTGCGCCGGTCACCTGCTCGATGCCCGTGAGGATCTGACGCACCGACAGACCGATGCCGGATCCCAGATTGACCGCGTCGCTGTCGCCGTTCTCGTTCAGGAAGCGGTGCGCAAGGACGTGCCCCCAGGCGAGATCCTGGACATGCACATAGTCGCGAACGCAGGTGCCGTCCGGCGTCGAATAGTCGGTGCCGAACACGGAGAGATGCGGCAGGCGCCCGGCGGCCGCCATCAGGGCTCTGGGAATGAGGTGGGTTTCCGGATCGTGCCACTCGCCCAGCTCACCCTCGGGATCGGCGCCACAGGCATTGAAGTAGCGCAGGATCACGTGGCGAGTACCGTAAGCGGCGGCATAGTCGTGCAGGATCTGCTCGATCATCAGCTTGGTGCGACCGTAGGGATTGATCGGAACCTGCGGGCTGGCTTCTGTGATCGGCAGCGTTTGCGGAATGCCGTAGGTCGCGCAGGTGCTGGAAAAGATGAACTTGTCGACGCCGGCGCGGCGACAGGCATCGAGCATCGACAGCGTGCCCTTGACGTTGTTGCTGTAGTACTTCGCCGGCTCGGCGACGGATTCGCCGACATAGGCCGATGCGGCGAAATGGATCACCGCATCAGGTCGAAAGCGCCAGCAGGTGTCCTCGATCAGATAGCCGTCGTGCAGGTCGCCCTCGACCAACGGCCCCCAGCGAACGGCGGAGCGGTTGCCGGTGCTCAGATTGTCGAAGGTCACCGGCAGGATGCCGTTGGCCGCCAGCAGCTTGCAGGTATGGCTGCCGATATAGCCGGCGCCTCCGGTGACGAGAACGGTCTTTTTCATTCCGCGGCCTCCAGCAGAACGTCCGCCCGCTCGTTCGCAAGCAGCGCGTCGAAGTAAGCGATGGTACGGTCGAGCCCTTCATCGAGGCTGACGGTCGGTTTCCAGCCGGTGATTTCGCCGGCCAGCGAGATGTCCGGTTTGCGTTGCTGCGGATCGTCCACCGGTTTGGACAGATGCACGATCCGGGAACGCGATCCGGTCTTGCCGATCACCAGATCGGCCAGCTGGTTGATGGTGAATTCGCCGGGATTGCCGAGGTTGAGCGGGCCCTGAATGGCGCCCGGCGTCTTCATGAAGCGCCGGAAGCCCTCGATCAGATCGTCGACATAGCAGAAGGACCGGGTCTGCCGGCCGTCGCCATAGATGGTGATGTCTCTGTTGCGCAGGGCCTGCAGAATGAAGTTCGAGACCACCCGGCCGTCATCGGCGCGCATCTGCGGCCCGTAGGTGTTGAAGATGCGGACCACCTTGATCGGCACGTCATGCTGTCTGGCATGATCGAAGAAAAGGGTCTCCGCGCAGCGCTTTCCTTCGTCGTAACAGGCGCGCGGCCCCGTCGGATTGACGTTGCCCCAATAGCCCTCTGGCTGCGGGTGGACCAACGGATCACCGTATACTTCCGATGTGGACGCCTGGAAGGCAACGGCACCAGTCTCGCGGGCAAGATCCAGTACGTTGATTGCGCCCAGCACATTGGTCTTCACGGTCTTGACCGGGTCGCGCTGGTAGTGCGGAGGAGACGCCGGACAGGCCAGATTGTAGATTTCGTCGACCGGCGTGCCGCCGAGAAGGAAGGGGTCGGCCACGTCACGGTTCATCAATTCAAACCGTGGGTTCGACCGCAGATCGGCAACATTGTGCCGGGAACCGGTTTCGAAATTGTCGAGGCAGATCACGTGATACCCCTCACGCAGCAGCCTTCTCGACAAGTGAGATCCCAGGAAACCGGCGCCGCCGGTGATCAGGGCTGTTTTTCCGATCGAGGTCTGTCTGATGATCTCGTTCGGATTCTTCGATGCGATGTCGGCAGAGTGCATTGGTCGCCCCATTCGCTCGGCCGGTCAACAATCGACCGGACATACTTCTCCCGTCCCGACGCGAAGCAACCTCGCTATCGGATGATGTAATCACCTCGTGCCGCGTGAAGAATTACCGAAATTTAATGTTTCTAAACCTCAAAAGAGGTAGCGATACATTCAATCTCCCTGTAATTCATCCAGAATTGCAATCTGCATCCAGATTACCTTTCTTGACCGCTGAATTGGTACCACAATGTGGCCAGTTCAACGGAATCGAAGGAAGATTACGTATATTTAATATAACTGGACAAACGGAAATAGCGTGCCGGTATGGTCCGGCACGCGGTCGAACGGCAACCGCCAGCAACGATGGGACGTTGGAGTTCCTTTGTGGTTCAGCGGATGTCTATCCGCTGTCACCGCGCAATCTGCAGCTCGACGTCTGACCGAAGCCGCTTGGCGAACAGATATATCGGGCGTCGCCGTGATAGGCGATCAGTGCTTGCCGCACCCTGGCCGATTGCGGCACGGGCACGGTCGACACCGCTGGCGCCACCGAGGCGAGCCCAACGGTTGACTCCGCCGGCTTCAAGGTAGCGACCTTGACGACTTTCTTCTGCGGTTTGACAGCAGGCGCTGTCGGCGTATCGATTTCCGCAAGCTGGAGGTTGCCGCAGGCTGAGAGGAAAACCATTGCACCGAGCACCGCCGGCCGCGTGGCAAGTTGTCGGAAGACCGGTGCCGCACGCTGGATCCCGTGCCGAGCGCCGCCGCTTCGCCTGAATTGCACCATGATTCGCTTTGCCTCCCACCGCGTTGGAACACAATCCTCGTATCCGGGAAAGGCCATGCCTTCCGGCCGCCGGATTAGTCCACCGGAATATCGTTAACAAAATGACAAGCGGAGAGATTCCGTAATGAATAGCCGCCTATTGCGGTTGATCCACGGACCGCCAGACAATCTCACCGCGAAGTTTCGGTTGCGTATCGTCGCTGTTGGTTGCAATCAGGATCCGCCGCGGGTCCACCGGACCGGGAAAAATCAGCCTTTCAGTCACCAGCTCGAACCCGAGCGGCCCGTAATAGGGCCGGTCGCCGACCAGAACCACGCCCTCGCTGCCGTGACGCAGTGCCTCCGCCACAGAAATGCGAACCAGTTCCTTGCCGATACCACGGTTCTTGAAAGACGGCCGCACTGCCAGCGGACCCAGGAGGTGACCCGTCACCTCGCCGGCCATGACAGGTGTCAGCCGCACCGAACCGACGATGTCATCGTCGACCAGCGCCACGAAGGACAGCCGCAGATCGTGCGGCCCCTGTTCGCGAACCCGCTCGGCAGCGCGCACGAAACGGCCCGGCCCGAACGCCTCTTCGTTGATGGCGTCGATGACGTGCTGATGGTTGGGTGCTTCGTTCAGGTAGACAGGGTGGAAGACAGACATGGAAAACCCGCAGGAAATTTGGACAACAAAAGGACGAACGCGCCTGGCGGCACGGCAAACATCAACGTCGTCGCAATTGTCCCGGGTTGTTCATCGTCTGACTTTCGATTGGGTTCGGCGGCGATAGCACAAAGTCCCGCCGCCGGGCAAGCCAAAACACACTGTTCATCAAAACCGCCTTCTTGGCGCTGCCGCGACACCCTATGTTCAGGCGAAATCGCAGGAGATATGTCATGGGCATGCTGGTCGACGGCATCTGGAAAGATGACTGGTACAACACCAAGGAAAGCAAGGGCCGCTTCAAGCGCTCGGATTCACAGTTCCGCAACTGGGTGACGGCCGACGGCCGCGCCGGTGCCAGCGGATCGGACGGCTTTGCTGCCGAATCCGGCCGCTACCATCTCTATATCTCCTATGCGTGTCCGTGGGCCCATCGGACACTGATCTTCCGGAACCTGAAAGGGTTGGAACCACACATCTCGCTCTCCATCGTCGACTATTTCATGGGGGACGAGGGCTGGGAGTTTCACGAGCGCCAGGGCGGAACCCTCGACTCGGTCAACGGCGTCGACAAGCTGTGGAAGGTCTATACGGCCGCCGACTCGTCCTATACCGGCCGTGTCACCGTGCCGGTGCTCTGGGACAAGCAGCGATCCACCATTGTCTCCAACGAATCCTCCGAGATCATTCGCATGTTCAACAGTGCTTTCGACACGCTGGACGGCGTGCGCGACGATCTCGATTTCTACCCCGAGGCCCTGCGCGCCGATATCGATGCGGTCAACGATCCGATCTACAACCACATCAACAACGGCGTCTACAAATGCGGGTTTGCCACCACTCAGGAAGCCTATGAGGAAGCCTTCGGAGCGTTGTTCTCCGAACTCGACCGGGTCGAGGAACGGTTGACGACCAACCGCTATCTGATCGGCGCGACGCAGACGGAGGCCGACTGGCGGCTGTTCACCACCCTGGTCCGCTTCGACCCGGTCTATGTCGGACACTTCAAATGCAACCGTCAGCGCATCGCCGACTTCCCGGCCCTTTCAGGATATCTGCGCGAGCTTTACCAGATGCCCGGCATTGCCGAGACGGTGAACATGCAGCACATCAAGGATCACTATTACATGAGTCATGAATCGGTGAATCCGACACGCATCGTTCCCAAGGGCCCGGAGGTCGACTTGATGGCGCCGCACGGGCGGGATCATCTGTAAAGAGCACCCGGCTCACCACTCGAGAGATTGCGGCGCCTCGCCGGCGATTTCGTCGAGGCGCTTCAGCGTTGCCGGCGTCGTGTCGGCCGGCAGGGCATCGAGGCGGAAAAAGCCGGATTCGGCGATCTCCGCGTCGCCGGCGTGGTCCGAGGTCTGCGTGACGTTGCGGCAGACATAGAGCGTGACATGGTCGCGCATGGCCGAATTTCTGTTGTGATAGATGCCGAAGAGTTCGGCCGGTTCGCCGAGCCGGAGATTGCCTTCCTCGCGCATTTCCCGAATCAGCGCCGAATGGCAGCTTTCGCCAACGTCGACGCCGCCACCCGGCATGTGCCAGCCGGCCACATAGGTGTGGCGGACCAGGAAGACGCGGCCGTCCGCATCGAACGCCGCCGCGCGGACGCCAAGCGTCTGGGCGCGGCTTAGGAGACTTCCAAAGATTACCGACTCGGATGGACTGATCGGTATGCGGTGGTTTGACATCGGTCTCAGACAGAAGGGATTCCCGCACGGATTGATATGCGCTACCCGGTTTGCATGATTGATCTACTTGCAATTCAACAACGCTGGGAAGCGGACGGCTGCCATCGTGATGAACGTGGTCGCCGGCTGTTTGCCGCCAGTGAAGCGCGTGCAGCTGGCCGGGGCGGCATTGCCGCGGTCTCCAGCATCACCGGCGTCGCCAGGTCGACGATCGGGCGTGGGCTCAAGGACCTTGATGACCCGCCGCCCGGAAAGGTTCGCCGCCCAGGCGCTGGCGCGCGAACACTGACCGATAACGATCCGACCCTGCTTGCTGACCTCAAGCGCCTCGTTGAGCCAGTAACGCGTGGCGACCCGGAGCGACCGCTGATGTGGGTGTCCAAAAGTCCCGCCAAGCTGGCCGCGGCACTCAAGGACGCAGGCCACAAGATATGCCGCAACAGCGTCGACACATTGCTGGCAAAATTGGGGTTCTCGCGGCAGACGAACCGCAAGACCGACGAGGGCTCAAGGCACCCGGACCGCAATGCCCAGTTCGAGCACATCAACACCAAGGTGTGTGAGGCGCAAAGCGCCGGAGAACCAGTGATCTCGGTGGACACCAAGAAGAAGGAACTGATCGGCAACTACAAGAACGGTGGCACCGACTACCGTCCAAAAGCCGACCCACGACGCGTGAAGGTGCACGACTTCGAGGACAAGAGCTTGGGCAAGGTGGCTCCTTACGGGGTCTTTGACGTCACCGCGAACGAAGCATGGGTCAGCCTCGGCATCACTGCCGACACGGCTGAATTCGCTGTCCAGTCCATCCGCACCTGGTTCTATCGGATGGGCCATGCGCGCTATCCCGAGGCGAAGAAGCTCGTGATCACTGCTGATTGTGGCGGTTCGAACGGGGTACGTATCAGGCTTTGGAAGGTCGAGTTGCAAAAGCTCGCCGACGAGACCGGGCTCACGCTGCAGATCCACCACTATCCGCCGGGTACGTCGAAGTGGAACAAGATTGAGCATCGCCTGTTTTGTCACATCACCCAGAACTGGCGCGGCCGTCCGCTCACCGATCGCATGACGGTGGTCGAATTGATCGGCGCGACGACAACCAAGGCAGGGCTCAGGGTCGAATGCGCAGTCGACGAACGGATCTATCAGAAGGGTGTCAAGGTCTCCAAAACCGAAATGGCCGAAATCGACATCACTGGCGACAAGTTCCACCCTGAATGGAATTATACCATCAAACCGAGAGTGAACGATTTGTAGTGGTTATTTTTGGAAATGTCCTTAGCAGGAACCACCACGACAGCAGGCGGCGCAGCACCCGTTCGATCCAGCCGCGCCGGAAGCGGGCTTCCGGATCGACAAGGCCGGCTTCTTGCCCTTGTCGCCTTTCGCCGATATGTCCGGCATCATGTTCCGCCTTGCCCATATGTCCGATATCCACCTTGGCCCCTTGCCGCGCGTCACGCCCCGGGAACTGGCCTCAAAACGAATCACCGGCTATGTGAACTGGCAGCGCAATCGGCGCAAGCGTCTTTTCGGCAATATTCTCGATTCCCTCATGCAGGACATCAAGGCGGCGAAGCCGGACCACCTGGTCATGACCGGCGACATGGTCAACCTGGCTGCCGCCGCTGAAATCGAGGCAATCGCGAAATGGCTCGCCGCCGCAGGCGACCCCACGGACATCTCCCTGGTGCCCGGCAACCACGACGCCTACGTGCCGGGTGCGTTCAAGAAGATCTGTGCCGCCTGGCGTCCCTACATGCTCGGCGACGACGAAGCGCGCTCGGCATCGGGCGACCATCTCTTCCCCTACCTGCGGCGGCGTGGTCCCGTGGCCCTGATCGGCGTATCGACGGCCGCGGCCACACCACCCTTCATGGCCAGCGGCGTTTTCGGCCACCGCCAGGCGGAGCGTCTCGCAAACCTGCTCGAAAACAGCGCGGATCTCTACCGAGTGATCCTCATTCACCACCCGCCGGTCCGCGGCGCCACCAACGCACTCAAGCGCATGATCGGCATCAGCCGGTTTGGCCGAGTCCTCGAACGGGCCGGAGCCGAACTCGTGCTGCACGGCCACACCCATGAGGACACCCTTTATTGGCTCGACGGGCGCGATGGCCGCGTTCCGGTCGTCGGCGTCCCGGCTGCAGGCGAAAGCCCCGGCGGCAGGCATCCGGCGTCAGGCTACAATCTGATAAGCATCGACGGCACGGCAGCCGGCTGGAGCAGCCGGCTGCAGCGTTACGGTCTCAATGCCGATGCCAGCAAGTTCGAATCCGTCGAAGAAACGATCCTGGGCAACTCGCTCTAGCCCTGCATTCAGGCTGCTCCCGAAAGCTGCTCCTTGTGCAGCCACGCAATCAGCGCACAGACGATCAGCAGCACCAGCGCCGGAACTGCACTGCCGCCGATCAGGAACAGATGGGTAAGGACTGCCCCGATCATCGTGCAAATCAGCAGACCTGCCCCGTAGATCGCCCGACCAGGCACGAACAACAGCGCCGCTCCGACGACTTCGATGATCCCGGTGACATAACGAAACCATTGGCCGACACCGATCTGGTCGAAGGTGCCGACCATCATTTCGACACCGGCAAGCTTGGCCACGCCCGCGGCCAGGAAAGCTAGACCGGCAATGATCTTCAATGCCCAACCGCCATAGGTCATGAGTTTGCTTTGTTCCATCGAACCTCTCCTTTCATGGCATAGGGCGGCAGATAGTGTCTGCACTGTTGCACGTAAATGCAAAATATGCAGAGTTTCTGTGCATGAACGCACAGTTCGACAGTTGGAACGAAATCCGTACGGCCTATCTTGTCGCCCGTCACGGCACATTGTCCGCCGCCGCCGGCGAGCTTGGCATCCATCACACCATGGCGCAGCGGCAGATCACCGCCCTGGAAAACAGGCTGGGCACCCGGCTCTTCTACCGCAACGCCCGTGGCTACGCGCCGACCGATGCCGGCGAAGCACTGCTCAAGGTCGCCGAGGAGACACAGGACCAGTTCGAACAGCTGGCGGCGCGCATTGCCGGCCTCGACCGGCGGCTGTCCGGCAAGCTGGTGGTGACGACGGTGCCGGAATTCGCCACAGGACTGGTGCCGCTGCTTGCCGAATATCAGCGCCGCCATCCGGAACTGGCGATTGAAATGATTGCCGACCGGCGCCTGTTGAAGCTGGAATACGGCGAAGCCCATGTCAGTCTGCGCGCCGGCCGGCCACCGTCCGAGCCGGATAACATCGCCCAGAAGCTCGTCGAGGCAACAGCCACGTTGTGGGCCAGCCGCGGCTATGTGGGACAGCACGGCCCGCTGAAGAGCCTGGATAAAACGGACGGCCACCGGTTCGTCTCCACCACGCGGGATGAGGCCGCGTCACCGCTCGCCGCCTGGATCCATGCAAATGTGCCGGATGATGCCGTCGCGTTTCGGGCCGGTGACACCGAAACGATCACGGCCGCCGTCGCCAACGGCATGGGGATCGGCCCGGTTCTGTGCTGGTCGGCGCTGGCCGACGGCGAGCTCGTGCCGATGATTCCGCCGCCGCCGGACTGGTTCGGCACGCTTTGGCTCGTCACCCACATCGATCTGCACCGAACCGCCAAGGTGCAGTCGTTCCTCGCCTACATGAAACAGGCCGTTGCCGCCCGGCTACCCGACATTAACGGCGATACCGTGCGCAAGCGGCTTGCAGCCGAAGCCGCGGCACTCAAATCCCGTTGACATAGCTGTCAGCAGAATTCGTTTCACGCCCAGCCCTTCAGCGAATAGGGATAGGGCGACACGGAGAACGGCATTGACGGAAACAGACGACCCATTTGCGCATCATCCGGAGCTGCGGGACAAGGTCATCGACCCGCATCGCTCCTATTTTCGCAGCTTCAGGCCTTCCGACTTCGACGAGCGCATGGCAGCGGCGGGATTGCCGCCGCACTGGCGGTTGAGCGACGAGGAACGGGAAGCCACGCGCCGCGACATCCTGGCCGGCCACCGCGACGCCGACCTTTGGGTCTTCGCCTACGGTTCGCTGATGTGGGATCCGGCCTTTCTGTTCGAGGAGGTCAGACGCGCCGAGGTACCCGGCTATGCAAGACGCTTTTGCCTGCAGGACGATATCGGCGGGCGCGGCTCGCGGGAAGCGCCGGGCCTGATGGCCGCGCTCGATCGCGGCGATAGCTGCACCGGTCTGGTGTTCCGGATTGCGCGGGAGCGCATCGAAGCCGAAACGGAAATCCTGTGGCGGCGCGAGATGCTTGCCGGCTCCTACGTGCCGGCCATCGTCGACGCGGTCAGCGACGCGGGCCCGCTGAAGGCCGTGACCTTCGTCGCCAACCGCAAGGCCAGTCGCATCCGGCCTGACATCAGCCGAGCCGAACAGGTTCGCTTCATCGCGACGGGAACGGGAGTTCTGGGTTCGAGCCTCGAATACATCCAGAACCTCGCCGACCACCTGACGGCGCTGGGCATCGACGACCCGTACGTGTTTTCACTGCTGGACGAGGCGCAGAGCTTCGCCGCCGCTCAATAGAACTGGCCGCAGCCGCGGGATCACACCCGCTCGGCGAACCAGACGGTCGGCGGGCCGATGCTGTGCGCCTTCTGATAGGCGCCCTTCAGCTTCTCATTGTCCGGAAAGGCTCGCGCTTCTTCCAGTGAATCAAACTCCAGCGCCAATGTGACGTCGTTCGGATCCTCGACGGATCGATAGACCGCCTCCCCGGTCACGCCAGCTTCCTTGCGGCTTTCAAAAAAGGCGTCATAGACCTTGCGCCAATCGTCATAGTCTTCGACCGGATGGCGCACAAACAGGACGGGCATATTGCAGATCCTTTCTTCGTTTCGGGGAATCCCCTCACCTGGGCTCCAGTCTATCAGGCGCCAATAATTCGACACGGCCAAGGCAGACGGTCGATTCGAATCCGGCAGTTTCGTCGATTATGACAATCCTGAGGCATCACGCCGGGTTTTCAACAGATATTCAAAAGTGACCCCTGACATCGCGCCTCGCTCCGATTTTGGGCGGAAATGATTTGTTAACTCATCGACCGTGCGTGGACGTGCCGTGACCGGGGGTATTGCCGCGCCAACGACAACAAATGGAGTGGGAGTTCATGCGTCAAACGTCAAAACAACGAGTCGGCCAAAGAGCCGGCCATCCCCGGGCCCGGCAGACAGATCCGAATCCGATACGCTTCATCGCACTGACAATGGTCGCCCTCGTCGGCGTTGGCGCCGGCGCCGTCCTTGGCGCGGCCGCCTACCGTTTCGAGCAGCCATCGGCACCGGAGAACACGCAAAGCTCGCCCGCCCGTACCCAGAACACCGAAGCCGCGACCACATCGCAGCCCGAACAGAAGATCCAGGCCGCAAAGCCCGCGCAACCGCGATCCGTCGACCGCCAGCAACAGGTTGCCGGCGTCACCGTCGTCACGCCGACCTCTTTTTCACGCGAGGCGACGGACAAAGGCGGCCGCCAGCAGGCTGAAAACATCCTGACGGTCGCTTCGATCATTCAGCATGCCGAGGAGACACGGCCGAAAACGCTGTCCGCCACATCGGCCCGCTTCGGCGATACGGCCCCGCAGCCACTCGCCGGCCAAGACCCGAAGCCGTCCTTCGAGCCCCAGGAAAACGGAAGCATCGACAAGGCGCTGACCGGATCGATCGCGGCGCCAACTGACGGGCGGCGGGCAGCCGTCGGCCAGGTGGAACTCGATGAAATGCAAAGCCGCCTGTCCAAGGAGAATGCCGAGTATTTCAAGTATCCCGCCGACACCGTTGCAGCGGCCGCGATCGCCAAGGGCATGCGCATGAGCCAGGCCCTCAAATATGTCAGCCTGCGTTCTGAGCCGGACAAGACCTCGACGGAGCTGGCAGTCGTGCCGGCTGGCGCGCAACTGCTGGCGGAGACCGACTGCGACCGCTGGTGCGGCGCCGTCTATGAGGGGCATGACGGATATATCTACCACACCTATCTGCAAGCTTTGGAGCAAGGATCAGGCGAAGTCGAAATCGCTGAAACCGAAGCCGAGGTGCAGGCCATCGAAGCCCGCATGGCCGCTCAGGACAAGGAGCATTTCCGCATCCCCGCCGCACCGAAGGCCGCCGCTCCCGCGGCGCCGTCCGCATCGGGGCTGCGCGAGGGCTGGGCCACGAAATATGTCAATCTTCGCGCCGGGCCTGACAACAAATCGAAAGTCCTGACCATCGTTCCGGCCAATGCGCCTGTCAGGGCAGAGGACAATTGCAGACACTGGTGCCGAACGATCTATGACGGCCAGGAGGGCTATATCTACAAATCGTTCATCAGGCGGCAGCGGGGTTCGAGCGGGTAGCGTTTATCGACCGAACTGCCGCTCCATCCAGTCCACGGCAAACGGCACGTAGTCGACAGCCTCGAAGCATTCGGCCGTGCAATTGCCCACTGGACCGGTCCTGGCCAATCCGGTCGCCAGGAACGCCGCGAGGATCCGAATGAAATAATCGTCCTCCGGCCAGTCGACGATGCCGTCCGAGTCGTCCAGGCTGTCGATCCACAATTCGCCGCTGTCGGCGCGGACATATCGCCGCCGCACCCGGCGCTTGTCGGGAACCTCGGCCAGGTACTCCGCCCAGTGGGTGAGCGTTACCGTGTCGGGATCGCTGCCGAGGCGCAGAACGCGACCGCGCATCGCTTCGAAACGCGACAGCACCGAACCAGGCCCGTAATAGTCGTGCAGCGGACAGGGTTCCAGCAGTGCCGCGTCGAGCGGACCGCTGGCGGCGAAGCGACAGGCAGGGTTGTCGTTGACCCTGGTGCCCGGCCGGGTGCGGAAGACCTCGGCGAGGGCCCCGATCTCCGGGTCGGCCGGCGTGGTCGCCGCATCGAAGGGAATGCTGTCGTCGGCAGCCAGGATCATCAAGACCGTTCCTTCGGGACCCAGGCAATCGAACAGCGCATCGAGCACGCCCATTGCCCCGCCCTCGACAGGACCGACGCGGCGCATGCTCGCATGCACCATAACCGGGCCGCCGGCCGGTCCGAGGCCGAGCTTCTGGAATTGTCGCGTCAGGATTTTCTTGCTGTGCATGCTTGTGCGTCTCAACCGATGTCAGCGAACGTCCCAGTAGTGCACGTTGACGGCGTTCACCTTCGTCCATTCGATCGTCAGGTCGTCCGTCTCGAGCGCGGTCACGTGCCCCAACACGCTGCGGTCGTCGGCGAGAAAGTGGATATGGTAGGGCACCTGCAGAACCGTGTTGAGGTGCGGCGGAGCGCGCACTCCGATCATCGTCATCGGCACGTCGGTTGCGGTGTATTTGCGCGTCCCGATGGTCAGGGCCGCCTGACTGTCGCCGGCCTCGACCTGACGGCGGATTTCGGGATTAGGCAGCGGTCCGGCGAGTTGATACTCGACCGATGCCAGCGTACCCCTGGCGCGAAACAGATAGATGAAAGTACCAGAGTCGGCGAACACGTCGTCGAGCACCGTCTGCAACGCCCCGAGATCGACCGGATTGTCGATCCTGAAACTGTCGGTGGCGAAGAAGGAAACGACCGCGCCGGCCGGCGTGACCTCGTCGGTCAGCTTGCGTGGCACCGGATCGGTAGCGTCCGCGACCCAGTACTCGCCGTCGACGCCGATCACTTCGCCGGCGCCTTCCGTCAGCGTTCCGATGGCGGTGTCGCCATAGCTGCGCAGGTCGGACCAGCGGAAGTTCAACACCTGGCCGTCGACCTCGAACATGAAGGGAATTTCCGGCCCGAAAACATAGAGCGAGGTGCGCGCGCCAATCGACGACACCTCGCTGTCATGCGCCGGCGCCAACCCGGTCTGAGCCAGCAACAAGAGGGTCGCAACAAGCGGAGCGGCGAACCGCCCGGGCAGCGATGTTTTCATGGTATCCGGCCTCCTGCGGCCATCATGCGCGAAGCGCCGCCGGATGCAAGCCGGGATCGAAGGTCCGACATGGCCAAATGGAATCAGGAAACAAGGCGTTGATAAAGAACCATCACGTGGCGGATGAGGATTTTTCCGCGGCCAGCCAGCCGGCGGAAGAATATCTTGTTGTTGCCGTTGCTGATCCATTGCGCGGGAAACGGATCCATGACATGGCCGGCGGTGTCGCCCAGGAAGGACTGCGTGCTGATCGTCCGGTCGGCGCCGTTCCTGCCGCGCAGTTGCACGCGCAACTCGAAGCCGTCTGCATCCTGGCAATCGAGCCTGTAGCAAAGGATCGGCCGCCGCGACCGGTCGAGCGCGAGGCCCGCCTCCGGAACGGGATTCCACTGCACTTTCTGAACGTCGCGGCTCTCCTCGGCACCGGGAAGGTCGTTGGGGAGCGGCAGGTCAAAATCGTCGGTCAGCAATTGATAGCAGGCAATATGCGGCATGATGATCCCCCTCCCTTTGATTGCCTGCCGTCCGGATTATCGGACGGCAGGCAACAGGCTTACCAGCAGCCGCTCGAGCCGCATTCAACCTGGAACGTGTTTCCCGGGCACGATCCTTCGCTGTCGTCATAGGTCGCGCAGCCGGTTCCGCCCGACTGGGTGTTCCAGTGCGTGCAGCAGGTTAGCGCGGAATGGCCGCCACGGGCTTTGAAACTCGAGCCTTTCGGCACGAGCCGGCCCTTGCTCGCCGGAACCCGGCGCAGAACCTTGTTCTGAGCCGCTTGGAATTTCTTCACCCGCGTGTCGCCGGCAAAGGCCGGTTGCAGCGGGACGGCCTGCGCGAGCAGGACTGCCGCGCAAAGGCAACGTGTCAGTGTTTTCAGCGGTATCATGGTGTTTCCTCTCGAAAATCTTGAATGGTGCCCCACCTTGATCGCTTCGGTTTGACGAACCGATCGTCAGTCCTCGCGGCGTTCCCGCCACTGGACCACCACATTGGCGACCCGGAACCGGTCGACCGCCCGGCGCCGGATGGTCAGGCGGTTCTCGCCCTTCTTCAGGAAGTCCTTGGGGATGCGGTCCATCCACAGGTTCCAGCCCTCGTGGTCGACCATGTCGAACGACGGCAGGTGTTTGTCGTTGATCAGGATCCGATGGGTCATGGCATCGCCTTCGTCGGTCGCCGAATTGCCGACATCCTGCGCCTGAATCAGGATATAGCCTTCGGAACTGATCGACTGACCGGAACGCGAAGCGAGCGCCGGCTCCTCATCGATGAAGAACTTGCGGGTCGCCTGCTCATTGGGCCGGTCGAACTCGTTGTCGAAGTTGAGCCACGCAAAGTCTGAGCCTAACATTTTTCTTTCCTTTCGATTGTGACGCGGTGGGGCCGCGACGGTGTGACCGCGACGGGACCATCCCGACGCGCCGGAACAGAAAATCAGCACGGCGTAGGTCGTTCCGTCATGCGACCGTCAATCGACCGTTCTTTGCGTCGCGCCACCGCTTTTGCTGGCGACGTCCGGCTGATACGCTGGCCGCGGTGGGGTTTTCCGACGGTCGAACCACGGAGGACGCAAGGCATGAAAAACGCAATGGAACTGAGAACCCGACGGGCAAGCGGCGTGTTCGGACGGCTGGTGCGCGAATGGACGCTCGATTTCGACGCGGCGGTTCCGCATCGTCAGGAAGCGGACGGCCGATTGCTGATCAGCGTCGGCGACCTGCGCGCGATCCTCACGGAAAACGGCCTCGTCGAGGGCAACGCCGACGACGATATGGATGGCGACTACCGCATTCGCGCCGATATCGAGGAGATCGAACTGATCCCCCGAAGACCGAAGCGTTTCTCGATCCTGCTGCCCGAAAAGGGAGTGCTGGAAGGCCTGCAGTCAGGCGACGCCGGACAACTGCGGATGGCCGCCGTCTACGCAGAGGTCGACCCGGCCAAACCGGAACTGGATCTGAAGCAACTGCGTGCCGCCGCCGATGATGGCCGCCCTGCAACCTATCAGGTAACGCTGGAGGGTGAGGACCGGTTCCGCAAGTTCCTCGACCCCTATATGGCGTCCTACATGTGCACCCAGTGTCTCTGAGGCCGTCCGCTCTGCGCTAACGACGTCTTGGTCTAGCCCCGGTCGAGCAGTTTTTGCCCCTGTTCAGCCGCGTGATCGAGCGCCTCCTGCGGATCTGCCCCGTTGCTGGCCACGTCAGAAATGGCGTTGGCGATCAGCTGCATGATCTCGGGCCAGACGTCCACCTGAGGCCAGACGCGGGAATTTCCGAGACTTTTGGCGGCGGCTGAATGCAGACCGCGATTGGCGGCGTTGACTTCCTCGTCGCCGAGATTCTGCTTGTGCAGCGCGACAATGACGTTTCGGTCCTGTTTCTCGGTGACGTTGCGTTTCTCGAGATCGGGATTGGAGACCCATTTTAGGAACTCCCACGCCGCTTCCCGGTTGGCGGAATTGACGTTGATGCCGGTCGGCATCGACATGGCGAAGGTCACAGCGTTCTCGCCACCGAAGGCGGGCACCCCGGTAAAGCCAATCTGACCGGGGTCCAATGTGGTGTTCTTGCCAAGGATCCGGGAACCGTAGTGCCACCACCAGCCCATGAAAAAGGCGCTCTTTCCGGCTGCGACGGAAAGCGAGGCATCGTATGGCGTGAAGGACAATGCACCTTCCGTGTTGATCTCATGCTCAAGTTCCAGATCGGCATAAAACTTAAGCGCCTCAACACCGGCGGGCGAGTTGAAGACAAGCTTTCCGTCCTGGATAAGCTCCCCGCCGTTGCTCCAGAGCAAATTGACCCAGGTGAAGATGTTCTGCTGGTTCTTCGGCGAATAGTAGTTCGCCAGTCCAAGCCCCTCCTTCTCCTTTATCAATTTGGCGGCGGCGACCAGCTCATCCCATGCTTCGGGAACCTTCAGGCCGTGTTTTTCCAACAGGTCCTTGCGGTAGAACAACAGCTGTGCGTGTCCGCGCAGCGGCAGCCCGTAGACTTTGCCGTCATAAGTGGCACCCTGCTGGTGGGCCAGGAAGTAGCGATCCATCGAGACGCCATCCTGCGCCATCTGCTCGTCCAGCGGGACGAACAGGTCGCGCAGGCCCGGTCCCCACGCATCCATGTAATTGATCAGATCGGGGTCGCTGTCGCCACCGATCTTGATCGCAAGGATTTTCTCCAGCAGTGTTTTAAACGGAATGAACTCGAATTCCACCTCGATCCCGGTCAGCTTCGTAAACTCGGCGGCGCGCGCTTCGTGGCCGCTGTATTGGCTCGCCACCGGAGCAAGATAGGTCAGTTTCGTACCGGCATAGGGTTTGCCCGGCTTCAGCCCGTAGTCGGGTTCGGTGGCGTTTGCGGCGGTTGCGATCGAGGCAAACAATGCGACCGCGCTGACCGACCTCAGGATTTCTCTTCTGCTCCACGTCATGTTCCGCTCCCTTTTGGATGTGTTCTCTGCTGTCGCTTCGGCGTCTGCTGCCCAATTCCCCGCCTACAAGCACCGTCGCGGCGCGATGTTCTCCTCGCTGACACCATGCTCCTCCATCCACTCCACATAGCCTCGGTGCAGCATGGCAACGATTTCGGGATGTTGGCCCGCGACATTGCGCAAATGGTCAGGGTCGGACAGGCTGTTGTAGAGGGCGTGGGGCGCGCCTTCGATGGAGTAGATCAGTTCCCATTCGCCGTTGAATATGGTCGCCGGGCAGATTTCGACGATCTCGCGTGGTACGTCGTCAACCGCCTTGGAAGTATCGCGCATGTTCTGCGCGTCGGCATCGGCCGAAACGTGAAACGTCCGGTGGCGCTCTCGTCTGCCTTCGATCACCGGCATCAGGGAACAGCCATGCATCTGCTCGGGGATCGTTCCGCCCGCGACCTCAATCATCGTCGGCGCCAGATCGCACAGTGAAAGCAGGCAGTCGTGCCGCCTCGGCTGGTATCGCGGATGATGCATGACGAACGGAACATTGGTCAGTTCCTGATGCAACGGGCACGAATAATAGTAGCCCCGTGATCCGTGCCGAACCCTGTTCATCGGATGCTTCTTGTCCCACAGGAACCGGCGCTTGCCGAACAGGCCATGTTCGCCAAAATAGAATCCGTGGTCACTGGTGAACAGGACGACCGTATCCTTCATCAGGTCGAGGCTTTCGAGCCGCTCGATCATTTGCCCAAACCAGTGATCGACCATGGTGATCTCCGCCTTGTAGCAAGCATGCGCGATTTCCAGGTCGCGCGGGCTGACGCCGGCTTCCTCGACGTCCCAATAGGCGGGATAGATCTGTTCGCCGGCATAGTCCGGCAGGTAGCGCCGCACATAGTGAGCAGGCGGATCCCAGGGTTCATGCGGATCCCATGGCTCGACGTAGAGGAAGAACTTTTCGTCGGCATTGCGTTCGATCCAGCGCATGGCGGCTGTAAAGGTCCGCGCCGCAAAGCGATCATTCTCTCCCGTCCAGGTCTTGCGCACGTCACGTGCCTCGGGACCGCCGCGTTGTCCCCGGATCCAGATGAAATCCTCGAAACCCCGATCGTAGCCGTAGCCATTGCGGATCAGGAACGGATTGTCGACCACGCCGCAGGTCAGATAACCGGCATCCGTAATGCACTGAGCCATAGTGACTTCGCTCTTCGGCAGCGCGTCCCAGCCCATGAACGTGAAAGCGTATTTCCCTGTCGCGATGTCGGCGCGCGCCGGAACCGTCGGAAACGACCCAAGACGACAGTTGGAAAACACCTGTGACCGTTTTGCGAACTTTTCGAGGTTCGGAGCGATGATCCAGGTCTTGTTGAACCCGGGAAAATGATCCAGCCGAAAGGTGTCCGAAACGACCACGATGATGTTCATGCAAGGTTCCCGATGCGCTGGCGAACTGACCGATCGAGGCGATCAGCCCGCGGTTTTGATGGTTTCCATCGGCTAGCACTTGCCAATCGATAGGATCAAATTCATATTTTGCGAAAAGGCTTTCACAAATTGAATGGCAAATGAGATATCTTCACCTGTTGCCGCGATTTCTCGCAGTGGCCGAGGCCGGAAGCATCGCCAAGGCAGCGCGACGGCTGAACATAACGTCGCCTTCGCTAACAAAGTCGATCCACGCTCTGGAGGCCGATCTTGAAACCCAGCTTTTCGAGCGTCATGCAAAGGGGATGAGCCTCACTCCCTTTGGGGAGAAGCTGCTTGCGCACGCCCGTGTCATCAATCAGGAGATCCAGTTTGCGGAAGCGGAAATGCAGGCCTTCCGCACAGGATCGCGCGGCGTGCTGCGTATCGGAGCCATTCCTGTTTGGGGCTACTACCTATTGCCGTCGGCGATTGCCCGCCTCCACGACGCCTTTCCTTCAATCCAGGTCAATTTGAGTGTCGGAACCAATGCGTCGCTCGTACCGAGAATAACCAATGGTGAAATCGATGTTTTCGCCGGAGGCAGACTTGAGGAGACAGGCGACCTGCCGCCCTATCTCGATCTGATAAAGGGACCGGATATCGAAGTCTTCCTGGTGGCGCGGGAAGGCCATCCTGTTCATCAGGCCGGAGAGCCGGTCAACCCGGCAGATCTTTCGAAATACCCGTGGGCTATGTTTGGCGGATCCTCAAGCGACCTGGACTTCGACTTTATCGAGCAGCGAGTGGTCGAAACAATGAGCGCCATGCCACAGATCAGTCTGGTCTCTCAGTCGCTCATGGCGGTCGCGGAAGCGGTGCGATCGGGCGACTACATCACGTGGATGGCCGACCCCGTCTTGAGGTCGTTCCAGTCGAACGGCATCCGCAAGATCAACCTGGCGGACTCCTTCTACAGCTTCAGCTCCTGCCTGGTATTCCGGCGCAGCCTGGCGGAGATCTCGTTCTTCAAGCTGCTGGCGCGGCATGTGATCCCGGGCTGACCAGCCGCTAGCAAAGCGGCCGGACAGCTTTCGGCTGGCCGCGGCCTATTGGGTCATTCCGTTTCGACAAGCATGCGCGCTTCGATCATCCCGGAATACCAGCTCGCCCCGAACGGAAGCGCCTCGTCGTTGAAGTTGTAAGCGGGGTGATGGCAGGCGGCGCTGTCGCCATTGCCCAGAAAGATATAGGCGCCGGGTCTTTCTTCCAGCATGTAGCTAAAATCCTCGGCCGGCATGATCGGATCGATATTGTCCTCGACGTCGCCTGAAATCGTTCGCGCCACGTCGGCCGCATAAGCCGTATTCTCGGCAGCATTCACGGTGACCGGATACCCGCGGTCCCATTTGACCTCGGCGCTCGCGCCGAGAGCAATGGCCGTGCCTTCGGCAATTTCGCGTATCCTTTTCTCTGCAAAGGCGCGGTTTTCTGCGTCCAATGTGCGAACGGTTCCCGCCAACCGGACCTGATGGGCGATGACATTGCTGGCCACGCTGTCCGTCTCGAACGTGCCGACGGTCACGACCACCCGATGCAGCGGATCCACGTTGCGCGAGACGATGGTCTGCAGGGAAATCAGGATCTGAGCCGCAACCAGGGTGGTGTCGACGGCCTGATGCGGCTCGGCCGCGTGGCCGCCCCTGCCGGTGACCACGATCTCGAACTCATCGGACGATGCAAGCAGTGCGCCCGGCCGGATGGCGAAATGGCCCACCGGCAGACCCGGAGCATTGTGCATGCCGTAGACTTCCTGAATGCCGAAACGCTCCATGAGGCCGTCCCGGCACATTTCGAGGCCGCCGGCACCGCCCTCTTCCGCCGGTTGGAAAATGACGATTGCAGTGCCGTCGAAGTTGCGCGTCTCGGCCAGGTATTTCGCCGCCCCGAGCAACATGGCGGTATGCCCGTCATGGCCGCAGGCGTGCATCAGCCCGGGCGACGTGGAAGCGTATTCGAGGTCGGTGGCCTCGTTGATGGGCAATGCGTCCATATCGGCACGCAGGCCGATCACCTTGCCGCTGTCGGACACCCTTCCCTTGATGACACCGACGACGCCGGTTCGCCCTATCCCTTCGACGACCTCGTCGCAGCCGAAATCGCGCAGCATTCCGGCCACCTTGCCGGCGGTCCGGTGAACCTCGAACAGGAGCTCCGGATGGGCATGAAAATCGCGTCGCCACCCGGTGATTTCGCCAAGCATTTCGGAATATCTGTTCTTGATGGGCACTTGCAGCTTCTTTCTTTTTCTGGAACGCGTCGAAACAGCACTTGTTTATACGGTGTGAACCTGCACGGCAAACCGGCAACGCAAATCACACCTGCGCTCCGGGTCGAATTGAGTCAGTCCCGGACCGCGGGCAGAATGAACGATCGCACGATTTGCCGCGGCTGCCGGTGTCCTTTCGGATCGTTGTAATTGCTCCCGGTGAACACCACCACCAGATCGAACCCCGGAAACACATAGATCACCTGGCCGCCATTGCCTGCCGCCAAAAAGGTCGATGTGCGTTCGCTGCCGAGAAATCTTCGATGGGTCCACCAGTGATACCCGTACCCCATCTCCTCCAGTTCATGCGGTATCTGGGATCCGGGCGGCAGAGCAGCGACACGACGGCGTGTCGACCGGTCCACCCACTCTTGCGAAACGATACGCCGCCCGTTCCAGACGCCGCGGTCGAGGAAGAGTTGGCCGAATTTGGCCATGTCCCTGGGCCGGATGAAGAAGCTGCCGCCGGTCATCGCCTGGCCCGATGGAGAAAACCGCCAGCGATAGTCCAGGATGCACAGCGGTTCGAACAATCGCTTGCGGGCGAATTCGGGCACCGGTTCGCCGCTGGCCTGCCGGAGAACGCCGCCCAGCAAAACAGATGTCGGCGTGTTGTAGGAAAACTGCTCCCCGGGTCGATGGGCCATCGGCAAATCCAGGGTGAACTTGATCCAGTCACGCGACTTCCACATGTCGTCCTCGCGCCACGGCCCCACTCCGAAATTCTCTTCCGCGTCGAAGCCGGCGGTCATGGTCAAAAGATGCTCGAGCGTGATCGCCCTCTTGTCTTCCGACCAGTTCTCGAACGTCTCATACTGGGAAAACGCCGGCAGGATCGGGTCCCTGACATCGCCGATCAGACCGTGATCGACCGCGATTCCGATCAGGATGGACGTGACGCTTTTGAACGAAGAGCGGGTATCGTGCAGGGTTTCGGCCTCGAAACCGTTGAAATAGGCTTCGAAGACCAACCGGCCACGGCGTGCGACAATCACCGAATCGATTTTTGTGAACTGGCCGCTTTCGATGGCCTCGACCATCGCCGCCAACGCGGCCGCGTCGATTCCCTCCGCCTCCGGACTTGAAAGGGTCCATTCGTCGGCGCTCACCATGGGCCCGCATTGGCCTTCCAAGCCGGCTGCCGCCTGCGCGGCACTTCCGGACAGCGGAGCCGAGGCCAGCAGGCACAGCGTCGCACCGGCGGCAAGGATGCGGCGAAACACCGCAAAGCCAGAACTATCTGCATGTTTCCGCACATAAGGCGTCATCGTGCCCCCCGGTTTCTGCGCCGTAGGCCGCCTCTAAAAGCCCGGCGGCCGCCCATCCTCGCAGGCGATACCGCAGGTTGCAATCCTTATCGCTGCTATCGAGGTGGTCGGGTCATCGGCTGTACGCCGCCGCACCCGCGACGCCTTCGTCCAGCCTCGCCCGAGCAGCATCGCTGCGCAACGGGAAGCAACTGAGGAACCAGCGCCGGATAGTGTCGGTCGTCGGCTCGTTGTCGGCGCTCCACAGACGGCGCATGTCCGTTTCGAACCCCTGCCAGGCGCGGGCCGCGTCGCGGCGTTCGCCGAGATGCCAGAGAGCGGCAGCCTTCCAGGCCGGCAGATTGACGATGCCGTCACCGGCGTTGTCGGCTGCCGCGACGCAGCCCTCGTCGTCTCCGGACAGAAAGCGGATATTCGCATGATAGCCCCATTGCGGAAGGGTCGACGTCCAGCCGGCCTCCAGAAACCGCTCGGCCAGCGCATTGGCCAGTGGCAGCTCGTCGCTGAACGCCGCCCCGAGTGCCGACGACAACACCGTCCAGGGATCGTTTTCGTTGCATTGCCGCGCCATCGCGAAGCTGGCCGCCGACTGCCCGTGTTCGTGCAGAAGGCAACTCGCCCAGCCGCGGCACAGATGCGCCCGGCTGTCCAGCGGATCAAGGGCGATCGCCCGGTTGGCCAGCGCCTTGCTCTCGATCAGCATGGCTTTTTCCGGGACCAGGCCCGGCCGCACCAGATGGCCGATATTGTGGTGCTGCGACAGGCTGCTATAGGCCATCGACAGGTCCGGATCGACGTCGATCGCCCGGCGGAAACAGTCGGCCGACCGCGTCCAGCTGTCGGCCCGGAAATCGTTGAGCAGTTTCTGCCCGAGCAGCCAGTGATCCACGGCGGCGCTTGTAACGGGCGCTCTCGAAATCTCCGAAAGGCGGGTGCGCGACAGCGACAGGCTGCAGGCAGCCGCGAGCCGGCCGGCAAGGTTCGCCTGATGGTCCCACCAGTTCAGGGCCAGACGCTCCAGCCGGTCGCTCCAGACCACGCGGCCGTCGTCAACGCCCGTGAGCGTCGCGATCAATGCCAGATGCTCGTCCGTCGCGGCGATGCTGAGTTTCAGCGCGTAATCCGCTTCCGACTCACGCACCCCGGTGTCGATGACATCGAGCTCCCGAAAACGCACCAGTCGCGAAATCAGTTCGGTGCGGAAGAGGTCGCCGGTTGCCCGCGCGTCGTCCGACTGACCGGGCGCCGTTACCGGCAGAACGCCGATGCGATAGCTGACGCGCGGCCCGCCGCGAACACCTGCCTCTGCCTGTGGCTGAACCCGGCTGCCGGATTTGATTGCGGCAATGAGTTCCTGGGTCGGAAGCGAAGGTTCCTGGCCGTATTCGACATCGAGATGGTCCCACAGTGCGGCGTAGATATCGAGCGCGCGGCCGGTTTCGCCGTGATCGTCATAGACGCGCATGAGATGGCGCGCCGCCTTTTCGTCCGCTGGATCGAGGCTGAGCAGCGCCCGGGCCGCGCGCTGCGCCTGTTCAGGATCCGAATCGTCGACGATGGCCTCCAGATGGTTGCGCAGGTCGTTTTCGAACTCGGTCCTTTTCAGCCGCAGCCAGCCGGCGAACAATTCGCCGGTTTCCTGCAGGTCGGCAAGCAGGCGGGTTCCGATGCGACCCGTGCTCACGACGCTGTCGGGCACCACACCTGATCGCAGGTCCTCCAACAGCAGGTCGTGGTCCGACACGACGCTGCCGAGACGGATCCACACGCTGGTCCTGTCCGCCTCGATCCCGTCCCACCGCCCGTCGAGGTCGGCTCGAAGGCTGTGCAATGCCTGACGGAGGTTGCGCCGCGCCCGTTGTTATTCGGAATCTTCCCAGAGAATGGCCGCCAGCTTCGCCCGGCTTTCCGTCTTGCGCGGGCATAGAGCCAGATAGGCCAGGATCAGCCGGCCGGACGAGAGCGACGGCCGAACGGGACGGCCGTCGGCCGCAATGGCAAAATCGCCGATCAATTGCAGGCCAAGCGGCTGCTGACCGGTCGCGTCCGTTAGTAGAGATCCCATTTCGCCCAGTCCGGCGATCGCTCCTGCCATCCGGCGGACGCGGCCGCCATGCACGGAGTGCGAAGCACCGCCCGGGCAATCCAGTATCTGTCGTCGGTTCGCGGCAATTCCGCGGCGAGGACCGTGATACCGTAGGCGGCCAGATGACCATCGAGCTGCGATGGCGTGTTCGGCAGCCGCATGGGCATGCCGGATGTCGACTCCGGATCGGGATTCAGCAATTCCCGGCAGCGTTTGACACCCAGACGCCGCGCGCGCGCGAGCAGGATCCTCTCCCTGCGGTCGAGGGCGAGTCCGTTACTCTGCCGGTAGCGGATCACATCCAGGCCGAACTCCATCTGGTGCAGCTCTTTCAGTGCGGCACGGACGGCGTCCGGGCGCTGCAGGCGGCAGGCCGTTCCGAAACACAGGTCGCGTCCGTCATCCGTCGACGACCAGGCGGCGAACACGGGAATGCCGTGGCGTGGCGTGATGTCGAGCAACCCTCCCCGCCGCGGCGTCCGGCGACGCCATATCGACTGCAATTCGTCGAACTGCTGAAGATCCGCGTCGGTTGGTCTGGAAGCGGCAATTCCCCGATGCCACCATCGTTTGCTGGCATGCCGTTCGACAGCTTCCAGTATCGCGTTGACGAGCGCGGTGTCCGGATCCGGCCCGGCGGCGGTGCCGACGACGGCCGCACTCGGATCGCCCTCGCCGAAAAGCACAACCGATTTTCGTTCCGCAAATTCGGCGTCACGCAGCGTCTCGGCTTCCTCGATCGAATCGCCGAGCCCAGTCGCGCTCAATCGCGCGCCGTGGAATTCCACGTTGCCGACGGCGTAGAACAGATTGTCGATATGGGGAAGTTCGTCCGAGAACATCGCACAACACCGCTTGCGACGGCTCGCGCCGCTGTTGATCGAACTCCGCGGCGGACCCGCATGAGAGCGAATCCGCAGTCATTCCCCGGCCACACTATGACGGTGATTGCGCCGCCTGACAACGCGCAGGCAAAGCCTCCTTCAAGTCAAACGTCAGCAGCGATTCCTATGATCTTGAATCGAATCGGCAATGGCCGCTCAAGTGCCCATGCGAATGCGGCGAATGACCTCGGCGAAAATCAGGAAACCCACGGGCCAGATTGCCCAGGCGGTGCCCGACCAGGTGAAGACGTTGACCAACACCACAGCGCAGATGATCACCACCAGACGCGCGTAGTTGCGGCCGACCCCCGAGTTTCCGAACAGCGGCGCCGCCTCCAGGCCGAGAACGACCAGCATCGCCAGTCCCGGCCATTGCGCCCAGAAGCTGCCCGATGTGGCGAGGTTGATGATCACGAGCCCGATCCACACGACGCCCAGCGTCTTTGCGTGACGGATCACCTTCGCGCGCAGCTCCCCATCGTCGACGTCCTGACGCTCCGCAACCGCTTCCTGGCGAGCGGCCTTTTTGGGCGCCTGCCGCGGCTCGGGCCGTTCGGGCCGCGTCGAGGCGTGTCTGCCGAAAATCCTGTGCGGCTTGTCGCCGAACGAAACGCAGTAGACCGGCACGTCTTCGGAGAAGTTCTTCGGCCGCCTTTCACCGAGATATTCGAAACCCACGGACAGCTTGCTGTGCACCTGGTCGTAGACCTGCTGGGAGACCAGCACGCCGCCAGGCTCGGCCATGGTCTGCAGCCGCGCCGCCAGATTGACGCCCTCGCCGAGCAGGTCGTCGCCGTCGACGATCACGTCGCCCAGATGGATACCGATGCGGAACGGCAGCGAACCATTGGCCGGATGTCCGGGATCGCTCAGTTCGCGCTGCACCTCGATGGCGCACTGCACCGCTTCGACGACCGACGGGAAATCGGCGATCAGCCCGTCGCCAGCCGTATTGGCGATGCGGCCGTTATGCCGTTCGATGAATTTGGAGAATACGTCGCGGGCCGCCCGCAGTGCTTCCAGAGTGCCGACCTCGTCAGCATCCATGGCGCTGCTGTAGCCGGCCGCATCGGCCGCGAGAATCGTCGTCAGCTTGCGTTGAACCTTGGCGCCTGTGGTCATCTCAGAACCCCCGAAGGGCCTGGCCTGCGACCGGACCGCCCGTCCAGCCGTTTCAAGCCGCGCCCATCGCCTTCCATATATGAACTCGCCGACCGGATTCAAAGTGACGATACAAATCTTTGCCCGTCTTCACCGGCCGGAAACACATTACCCCAGCAGCGGCCCGATCTGTTCACGGAAATACACTGCCAGGCCCACTGCACCGGCAATCGCCCCGAGCAAGAACCAGAGGTAGCCGGGAACCCGAGAGGCCGGCTTCGAAGACACAGGCGCCGTCTCCGGCTGGCTGACCGCGGGAGCCGCAGATCGGGCCGGTTGAGCGATCGCCGTATGGGTTACCTGATGCGATGCCACGTGTTCGGACAGCGGGGCCCCGTAAAGTTCCGGCGGCCGCTCCTCATTGGCCAGAAACCGCCGCCGTTCGACCATGCGTTCGGCCACATAGTGGGTGACGCTGTCGGCGATGCGCATCATGTCGCTCGATTCGGCCATCACCACCCGACCGTGCCGCGAATCGCGCACGAAACGGTAGGTACGGCGGTCCGGCCCCATCTGCACATGGGCGATGGCGTCGATCCACAGCCGCGGCTGCAAGCCCGAGGAGATGACGAAATCGAACTGTTCGTCATCGTC
The DNA here is from genome assembly GCA_963921345.3 of Rhizobiaceae bacterium. Lineage (GTDB taxonomy): Bacteria > Pseudomonadota > Alphaproteobacteria > Rhizobiales > Rhizobiaceae > Hoeflea_A. The sequence goes on from CAWUFE020000002.1 coordinate 743,004, forward strand.
GGGCACCTGTTCGAAAACAGGTGCCAGTTCCTCCGCCAGAAGGTCGATCCGGGCCCGGTCGGCCTCCTTCATGTCCACGACGACATCCTCGCGCTCCGCCGTCGCGATCTTGACCTCGCGCACGACGTCGGAAAGCCGCCTGGACTTGCCAGAGGGAGCCGATGAATCGCCCATTGATTGTCCGCCTGCCGGTTGTGGTTAAGCAAGCCTTAACATACTGCAAAAGGAGGGGCTGACAAATCCCAAATCCTTGCCGTCCCGACGCCGAGTTACGTCCTCCTGGGCGATCGCCGCGCCAGCTCAGGCGACGTCCACCTTGAAGCCTGAACACTCCAGGGAGGGCTTCTTGCCGACGTGATCGCTGGCGCAGGCGAGCCAGTGCACGCAGATGCTCTCGGGTTTTGCCAGCGCCAGAAGTTGGTCATAGATTTCCTTGAGGCTGATCGTCTCGCCATCCGCCAGAGCTAAGACCTGTTTGCCGCTTGCGTCGTAGACGCCGCTGAACTGGAAATCGCCCTCACCGGTCAGGTGATAATTGAAGCTGACATTGAAAGCCTTAGGCCTTTCCTTTGCGATATTCTTGCAGTTGGTCGGAATTTTCGTCTGCGGCGGAGTCTTGCTGCGCAGCACCACTTTGGTGTGATCCCGCCAGTGGGTGACCCAGGCATCCATATCCGCGACGCCGTCTGCCGCTTTTTTCTGAACATCTTCGGCATAGCCGTCCGAGATCGCCATGCCGTCCGGCGTGTAGATCATGAACTTGTTCTCGCCGCCGGCTTCGATCAGGCCGAGACCGTCCGACGTGATTTCGCCATGTCCGTGGCAGAAGTAGTGTCTCATCGAAAATCTCCTTCCCGGTGGTCGTCGCTCCAGACCGTCACTGGCGGTAAAACACGTAGCAGCGTGCAATGTTGTTGCCGCCATCCGGAGGAAAGTCGGTGATGGCGGGCGGATCCTCCTGGTAGTCGACGAGCTTGACGACGCCGTTGTCATCGCGCGCCAGCACGACCATGTGACCGATCGGCGCATCGGACCGGTCATAGGCGAGGCCCAGTCCGCTGTTGTTGGGAAAATGGGCGAAGTCCTGCTCCAGGGACTGTCTGTCCTCGTAGACCCGGCAGGCGATGTCGTCGATACCGGCCTCGCGGAAGAGATCGAGGACGGCTTCGGCACCGGCGGTGCGGTCCTGCATGATTTCCGTCTGGTCGATCAGTTCGTTGACGGTCTTGCCAAGCAAGGCCGCGACCGAGCAATAATAGCAATTGTCGTCCAGTCCAAAACTGTTGGCCGTCGTGTTGATGTCGAGTATTCCGGCAAAAGCCTGGGGCATTTCTTTCTCCTTCGTTCTTTGCTGCTTCAGATTTCTCGACGTGATCGTTCGATGATCCCGGCATGTGTCGAAGCGGCCGTCATCAGGCCGCCTCCGGTTCGGCCTTTTCCCAACTCCGGTTGAGGGTCGTCCCGCCGACCCGGTAGGTCAGGTTGGTCGGCCCCTTCTCGCTGCACGAGAAGATCTGCCCCCACGGATCCCACACCAGGCCGGTCGCCGCCTCGGCAAGGATCTTGACGTTGACCGCATCGCCCGGCAGGTCGATCTGATGGCTGTAACCGGCTGTTTTCTTTCCGGATTCCCACTGTTTGCCTTGATAGTCGCCCGCCTCGTCCTGCTCCTCCCAGGACACGAAAAAGCGCGCCACATAGGCACCGCCATGCAACAACCTGATGAAGCCGTTGTTGTATTGAACGCATTCCTTTTCGGTGTAGCTGGTCGTGAAAGCGAGTGTCGCGATCTGGTTGTCCTTGAGGAAGGCAACGGTATAGGAGATCGGCGCGCCGGGATTGTCCTTGCCGTAGGTCGATCCGGAAACGATGAGTTCGTTGAGCTTCTCCAGGTCTTTCGGCTGGGTGATCGTTGCCGCGGCACCGGGGTTTCCGCCAAGCGCCACGACGGTGAACGTCGAGTTCTCGATGATGCTGGCAAACTTCGCGTTGACTTCAGCGCCGACCTGCGTCCCCCCGGACACCACCTGATTGAGCGCACCCTCGAGCGACGCTTTCGTCTCGCTCGAAGCCGTCTCCATCTTGATCATCACGACGCGGCCATAGTCGACGCTGCGAACATAGCCGGGAGGATCCTGCTCGCCGATCAGGCCCTGGACCTGGTCGACCGTGACGGCATCCGCGAAGACCGACGCCGGGGTGGCTGGCGTGTCGAAGGTCACGGTGTAGAAGACCTGCTTGAAATAGGCGACGGCGACCGACGACTCGCGCGAACTGCCGGCGCTGATTTTCGCCGAGACGTCGCCGGACGTCCATTTGCTGCTGAAGCCGAGATCCAGGGCGAGCTGCTGAGAACTGTAGGCTTTGGTGATGCTGAGAAAAGACCGCGCCTTGTTGACGTAGCCTTCCGCGGCCGCCTCTTCGTTCCAACGGTCCAACACCTTGTCGATACCCGCCTGCACCGAGGAATTCGTCGGATTCTCGATGACCGCCGTGCCGGCTTTGCCGAGTCCGGGCAAATCGATGCGCAAGGTTACCGGCGTACGCGGCAGCGCGACTGGGTCCGGCTTACCCTCCGCCAGCCGGCGATTGGCGCGGACCAGCGCGCCCGGAAAGACCACACCGGATGTCGGGCTGAGAATCGCGACGTCGTTCAGATCCCTGTTGAGCGACCGGTTGGTGTTGGTGCAGACGATGACGGAATTGCCTGCATTCGACCGGTTGCGCGGTGGCAGCGCTTCGGTCCCGCCACTTTCTCCAACGCTCAACAGGTCCCTCGGGTCGTAGTCGAGGCCGCGAATATAGGTGTCGATCGGGTTTCCCATGGTGCTTCTCCGCCCGTCTGAATCAGGTTTTCTCATTCACCGAGACCGTCAGGTCAGCTCGCCCGGTAGCAAAGCTCGCCCTTGCGCACCGGTGTTTCCGACGGACAGACGCCCACGACCGTCAGCCCCTGGCCGCCCACATTGCGTCGGGGTTTCTGGCAGCCGCCGATGCCGATATTGGTGAATCCACTGGGACATTTCGTCGAGCAGAACTCGATGTTGTCGCCGCGGCGCTCATAGCCGGCCGAACAGGCCGGATAGCAAAGGAGGCCCTTCAGCACCCGATTGTTCGGGCACACGTTCGGCAACGTGCCGATTTCCGACTTGACCGACTTCGAAGTTCGTTTGGGCGGCCGTTCGCACAGGCAGCATCCGCGTGCCACGTAGCCCGGCTTGCATTTGGGATACCAGATCAGGCCGCTCTTTTCGCACTGTCCGCCGTTTTCGCGCCTACAGCGGTCTTCGCCCCACAGCGGGTATCCAGACCGCAGCCGTGCGAAGCGACTCGTCTTTTGCCGGTCGACGTGAGACTGTGACGCATGAGTCGTCTATTCGAAGAACTCGACTTTCGCCCGACGCCTATCGGCACTTTGAGCCTGCGACGCCGGTTCGAGCCGAAGCTCGACCGCGAAGTGCTCGAAATCAAGCTCGGCGAAGAATTCCTCATGTCGAGCCTGTTCACCGAATCCGAGATCGCGCTCGCCCGGCTGGGTCTGGCGGCGCTGACCGGAGCCGATTTCGACGTCGTCGTCGGCGGGCTGGGGCTCGGCTATACGGCAAACGCCGTGCTCGAAAATCCCACGGTGCGATCGCTCATCGTGGTGGACGCGCTCGAACCGATCATCGAGTGGCACGAAAGCGGGCTGCTGCCGCTGGGACCCGCGCTGACCGGAGACCCGCGCTGCCGTTTTCGGCTGGGCGATTTCTTCGCCCTTGCAAGATCCGATGAGGGGTTCGATGCGGATGCACCGAAGCGGACCTTCGACGCGATCCTGGTCGACATCGACCACTCGCCCGACGCCCTGCTCGATACGGGCAGCGCGTCCTTCTACGAACCGGAGGGTTTGGCGAAACTGGCCCGCCACCTGAAACCCGGCGGCGTGTTCGGCCTGTGGTCGAACGACCGGCCGGACGACCGTTTCACCGCCCGGCTTGCCGCCGTCTTCGGCGAGGCCCGCGCCGAGCCGGTCACGTTCTTCAACCCGATGCAGGACCTCGAGGCCACCCAGACCGTCTATCTGGCTACAGGCTCCTCACCCGCATCTTGAGGTGCTTGGGTTCCAGATAGGCGTCGAGCCCCTCCGGCCCGAGTTCCCGGCCCATGCCGCTCATCTTCCAGCCACCGAACGGTGCCTGCAATTCGCTGGTGTCGTTGACGTTGAGGCCGACTGCGCCGAATTCCAGCCGGTCGGCCAGCGCCCACAGCCGCTCCAGGTCGGCGCCATAGAGATAGGCGGCAAGCCCGTATTCGAGACCGTTGGCTAGCGTCAGCATCTCCTCTTCGCTGTCGAAGGCTGTCATTGCCGCCAGCGGTCCGTAGGTTTCGCTGCGCATGGGCAGACTGTCCGGCGCGGCATTGTCGATCAGCGTCGGCCGATAGAAATGCCCGCCGGCGAAATCCGCGCCGTCCGGCCGTCGACCGCCGGCAATCAGCTTTCCGCCCTTGGCCAGTGCGTCGGCCTGATGCGCCTCGACCCGATCGATAACCGACCGGTTGAGCACCGGACCGTATGCGACCCCCGGCGCGATGCCATGGCCGAGCTCGGTCGCTTCCGTTAACTGCGCCAGAATGTCGGCGAAGGCGTTGTGGACCCGCCGGTCGACGAGAATACGGTTCACCGTGATGCAGATCTGACCCATATTGGAAAAGGAGCGGCGATGCGCCGCCCGCGCCGCCTCCTCAAGATCCGCATCGGCTATGACGACGAACGGCGCATGGCCCCCGAGTTCGAGCGACAGGCGCTTCAGATTGCCGGCCGCGCGGCGCATGATGTCCTGCCCGGCGGCAATCGAAGCGGTGGCTGAAATCAGGCGGATGCGCGCGTGGCCGGCCAGCGCGGCACCCGCCACCGGACCGAGCCCCGGGAGGTCCGCGAGCACTCCGTCCGGCAAACCGGCGTCCTTGAGACAATCGACCAGCATGGCGATGGCCAGCGGCGTTTCGTGCGGCGACTTGACGATGATCGGACAGCCGGCGGCGAAGGCCGGTCCGATCTTCCAGCAATAGAGGTCGACCGGATAGTTCCATGGCACTATGGCGGCCGTCACGCCCACCGGGTGATAGGAAACGACGTTCTTGATGCCGCTGGCACCGGCAGGCCGCAGCGAGCCGGCAATGCGCACCGCTTCGCCGGAGTAGTAGCGCAGCACTTCGGCGCCGAAGAGGATCTCCTTGCGGTTGTCGGCGACCGGCTTGCCCTGCTCCCGCGTCAACAGCACCGCCATGGCCTCGACGCGCTCCTCGACCAATGCTGCGGCCCGCTCGAGCACAGCCGCCCGATCGCGCGCATGCATGGCGGCGAAACCGGGCGCCGCCGCTTCCGCATGCTCGACCGCGCGGTCGACGATCGTCGCATCGGCAAGCAATGTCGAACCGACCGGCTCGCCGGTCGCCGGATCGGCGATGTCGAATCGGTCGTACCCCTTCGGGGCCGTCCATTCACCGTCGATGAAGAAGCCGCGGTCCATATCGGTCACCGCATCCGCAACCGCCGCCACAATTCGGCATAATTGCGATCGTTCTGGGCATCCGCCGCGGCCTTCTCGGTGGTGTTGGGACTGACCATGATGTAGGGCTCGCGACCCGCTTCCACGATGATCTCGGCGGTCGCCGCATTGATCGCCTGGCCGACCGCGATGGCAATCGACGTGGATGTGGCGCCGACCCGGTGTTCGCTGCCGTCGATCGTCACGCCGGCATCGCCCTTCGGCACGCCGGTGTCGATCACCACATCGGCCAGCTCGAACAGGCGCTTTCCGCAGGAATGGCGCGACGGGGTCGACGACGAATGCGGCACCGAGGTGACGCCGATCAGCTTCATTCCGAGCTCCTTTGCACCGACGGCGATGTCGAGCGTCACCGCGTTGAGCCCCGAGTGGGAGAAGATCAGCATGGTGTCGCCGGGGTCGAGCTGGTGCGCCGCCAGGATCGCCGTACCGTAGCCCTCACGCCCGTGGATGAAGCGATATTGCCGCGCGCCGCCGTCGCCGAGCACCCGGTGAAACGAGATCATCGAGCTTTCGACGATCGGCCGGAAGCCGGTGACCGTGCCGGTTCGCGGAAACATCTCCATGGCGGCGAACGACCCGTGCCCGGTTCCGAAGGTGAAGACCAGCTTGTCGTTCAGGATGCTGTCGGCGCAAAGCTGCCCGGCCTGCCGAATGGCATCGCCTTGCATATCGGCTACCTTTTGCAGGCGTTCCGTCACGGTTGCGAAATAGCGTGCAACGATGTCGCTCATCGGATTCTCCTTGGTTCGACCGGCCTCAATCGACCCGTGCGATGCCCTCCAGCGCCGTGCGGAACAGATTGTGCTCGCCGGCGTTCAATTCATCGGCCGGAAGTTTCTCCAGCGTTGCCGCATTCACGGTTCCAAGGCACAGGCTGGCAAAGCCGACGCCGAGCGCCCCGGCCGCCGTGATCAGCGCCGAAGTTTCCATGTCGACGGCGATCACGCCCGCTGCAAGCAGCGTCTCGCGGTTCTGGGCAGCGCGCTCGAGACCGGCCGCGTCGATGCCGAACATGTCCCGGTAGAATGCGTCATAGCTTGCGAACAGACCGACCGTGGCCGGCTTACCAGTCTCCTCCGCGGCACTCCTGCAGGCCTCGGCCAGACCAGCATGGGCCCGATGGGCCTGAGGATCCGCGGCGTAGGACCGGGACGTGCCTTCGAAGGAAAGCGCTCTGTCGCTCAGCAGAAACGATCCGCCCTCGGTCGGCGGAAAATACATCGCCGTTCCGATGCGCAGGAAATATCTGACGCCGAGATCCGCCAGTTCGTGCAGCACGATGGTCGCGATCGGAGCGCCCATGCCGAAGGCGGTGACGGTGATCTTCCTGCCGGCATATCGGCCGGTGATGGTCTTCAGACCCCGCTTGACCGGCAGGAACTCGACGTCGTCGAGCAATCCGGCAATGCGGTCGACTCGATCCGGATCGCCGATCAGCAGCGCCCGATCGCCGACGGCGTCGGCCGGACAGCCGATATACCAGGCCGTTTTCATCGTCCCCCTCCCGTTCCGCGTCCGCGCAGAAATTCGCCGGCCGCCGCGGCAGCCTGAGCGGCCGCCGCCGCCGGATCGGACACACCATCCATTTCAGCGGCAATAAAAGCGCCGGCGAAGGTATCCCCTGCCCCGGTCGTGTCCGATGCGACGACCGTTTCCACATCGATCGTCGATTCCTGACCGCCCGAGGTTACGACCACGCCTTCGCTGCCGCGCGTCTCGACGACCACGCCGGCACCCAGGGTCGCATCGACGAGCGCCCGTTCGGCACTGTTGCAGAACACCACATCGACCTTCTCCGAAAGCAATCGGCAGATCTCCGGCGTGAAAGCAGCGCTGTCGTTCTTCGCCAGCCAATAGACCCGGGATCCGTCGGATCGTGCTTCGAGGATCGGCCGCATCAATTGCGACGGTCCCACCGACACGCACAGATGGCTCGCCCCGGCAATAAGCAGGCGCTGTGTTTCCGACAGCCGCTCGCGGCCGCCGAGCGCCGGGTCGTAGAGGCAGGCGCAGCTTCCGTCGGCCTGGTAGACGAGCAGCGCTGTCGGCGAGCGTGGCGCCGCGACGAAGTCGATTCCCGACGGGTCGATGCCGTCGGCCGCCAGCCCGTCGCAATAGCGCCGGCCCTCGGCGTTGTCGCCCATCCAGGACACGACTTGCACCTGCCGCGCCGGGCTTGCAACCGCCCGCGCCACATAGGCCGGACAGCCGCCGCAGCGCGGCCAGGCGGCCGGATCGCGGGCGGACACCAGCGTCGTCCGGTCAGCCGTGGCGAAACCGTCCAGCGTCACCGCATAGTCGAGGCTGCCATAGCCGGTCACGCAGAGCGCCGTCACGAAAGCATCTCCCTTGCCGTCGCCAGCTCGACGACCCGGCCGATATAGCGGTCGATATCCTCCAGCGACGCGGTGGCGAGGTGATCGCGGTTGCTGTTGGTGGCCTCGCGCGGGACGACCACATCGAAGCCGTTGGCGAAGGCATCCTGGGCGGTCGCGCGAACGCAGACATTGGTCTTGACGCCGCAAAGCACGACGCGCCCGATACCCTGTTCGTTGAGGAACAAGGCCAGCTCGGTGGCGAAAAAAGCGCTGTAGCGCCGCTTTACGATTTCGATCTCGTTGGACCGTCCGCGCGGCCCGAAGCCCTCAAAATAGGCCGCGTCGAAGCCGTCCGCCACGCAGTGACGAGGCAGCCTTTTCTGCTCGAAATCGACAAAGCCCTCGCGATGCCGGTCGGCGGTGTGCACGATCAGGCTGCCGGACGTATCGGCCGCTGCGATCAACTCCTTGACCGGTGCGATCACATTCTGCGCCGACGGATAGGCGTTCTCGCCGTCCGGATGTAGGAAGGAGTTCTGCATGTCGATGACGAGCAGGGCCGTGCTGGTCATGGCAATGCCTTTCTCTGCTGGTTTCTCATGCCCGCCAGGCAAAGGGCGATCAAGACGAAGAGATAGGGTATCGTGCCGACGAGCTTGGGCGGCAGCCCAGCCGTCTGCATACGGATCTGCGTCGCTTCCAGAAAGCCGAACAGCAGGCAGACGAGCCCGGTGACCACCGGCCGGTCGCGGCCGAAATAGAATGCCGCCAGCGCGATGAAGCCGCGCCCGGCGGTCAGTCCCTCATTGAACAGGCCGATCGAGGCAAGCGCCAGATGCGCACCGCCGAGGCCTGAGAAAAAGCCGGCGAAAACGGTCGAAAACTCGGTGATGCCGTTCTGCGGCAACCCGACGGCGCGCGCCACCTGCGGCGCATTGCCGGTCGCCCGCAGCCACAGGCCGATTCGGGTGCTGGCCAGCAGGAACGGCAGCGCGGCGACCGAAGCCCAGGCAAAGACGGTCAGCGGATCGAGATCGGCAAGCGCCAGTCCGATGACCGGCACCGCTTCCAGCGATTGCGGCAGGAAGCGGGGAAGCAGCATCACGTCCGGCAGACGCAGCGTGCCGCTTGAATCGTAGACCCAGCTCAGGATGAAGCCGAGCATGCCGGCGGCGAGCACATTGAGCCCCAGACCGGCAACGATCATGTTGGCATGGGCCCGGGTAATGACCACGGCGAACAGATAGCCGACCAGCGCGCCGGCAACCGCCGCCGCCAGCACCGCCAGAAACCAGCCGCCGGTGGCCGAAGCGACGACCACCGCCACGAAGGCGCCGACCAGCATCTTGGCATCCAGCGCGATGTTGACGATGCCGGCCCGACGATTGACGAGACCGCCCATCGCCGCCAGCAGGATCGGCGTGGTCATGGTCATCGAGGCGGCGATGATCTGGTCGACGATCATTGGCTGCGCCTCCTGCGCCAGGCAAAGCGGCTGATCTCGACCACCGCGAAAATCATCACGGTGCCCTCGACGATGTTGACCAGGTCGAGCGGGATGTCGGAGAAGAACTGCACCGTCGTGCCGGCATTGGCCAGCGCTCCGAACAGGAGCGCGCCGAAGAAGATGCCCGTCGCCGTGTTACGCCCCAGCAGGGCAACCGCCATGCCGGTAAAACCGTAGCCGGGTGAAAATCCTTCGGCAAACCGGTGCAGCTGGCCGAGCGCATGAGAGGCGCCGCCGAAACCGGCAACGATGCCCGACAGGATCATCGCCAGAATGATGGCGCCGGGCACGGAAATGCCGACGGCGCGCGAGAACCGTTGATTGAGACCGACCAATCCGCCCTCGAAGCCGCTGGGCGTGCGCCGCGTCCAGAGCGCATAGGCAAGCACCATGAGAAGCCCGACATAGAAACCGGCGTGCAGCGTCGATGGAGGCAGCAGCCGCGGCAGTTCGGCAGCCTCGTGCACCAGCGGGGTCACATTGTTGCCGGAGATCTTCGACAACAGCGGGCCGTTGACAAGATAACCGGCAATGCCCAGCGCCACGAAATTGAGCATCAGCGTGGACACCACCTCGTCGACCGAATAGCGCGCCAGAAGCAGGCCGGGGACATAGAGCCAGAGCGCGGCCACCAGGGCCGCGAAGGCGAAAGCCAACGGAATCAGCGCGACTCCGAGGCCGGCCGGCAATGTAAATCCGATGAATGCGGCGGCCAGCCCGGCGAGCACGAAAGCACCCTCGACACCAACATTAAAGACGCCGCAGCGGAAGCAGATGGCGGTAGCGACGCCGGTGAATAGCAGCGGCGTCGCCGCCGACAGCGTCGCGGCTATGCGGCGCTCCGACCCGAAGGCTTCGCGGGCCATCAGGGCAAAGACATCGAAGGGATTCTCGCCGACCGCAAGCAGAACCAGCCCGCTGACCACCAGCGCGGCGACGAAAGGAAAGATCAGTGCAACGGCCCGTTCGAAAAACGCTCCGAGCCGTCCGTTTTCGATGACAGCCGCGTCAGCCATGGGCCTGCTCCAGGGGATCGTCGAGCACCATCATGCGGCCGATGGTCTGCACGTCGGCGCTCGCCCCATCGACCGACCCGACGACCCGACCGCCCGACATCACCAGAATGCGATCGGAGAGAGCCAGCAGTTCGTCGAGTTCCTCCGAAACCAGGAGAACCGCGCCGCCGCGATCGCGGAAATCGGCCAGGAAGCGGTGAATGGCGGCAATGCCGTTGATATCGACGCCGCGCGTCGGCTGGGCCGCCATCATGAAGGTTGGGTTGCCGTCGGTCTCGCGGGCGAAAACCAGCCGCTGCTGGTTGCCGCCCGAAAGGCTGGCGGCCTTGTGAACCAGCGAGCCGAACGTCACACCCAGTGCCTCCAGCCGCTTGAGTGCCAGCGCCCGCATGCGGGCCGGATCGAGAAGAGCGCCGCGTCGCACCCTTTCCTTGCGATGGCTCCCGGCGATGACATTGGCCTCCACCGTGGCATCGATCGCCAGGCCCTCGTGGCGGCGGTCGGCGCTGACATAGGCAAGGCCCAGCGCCCGACGCTCGGCGTTGCTTGCGGCAGTGACCTCGCGACCGCACAGGTCGATCCGGCCGTCGCCGCTGGCACGCAGCCCGACAAGGCACTCGACCAGCTCGTCCTGGCCGTTCCCGGCGACCCCGGCAATGCCGACGATCTCGCCGGCGCGCACTTCCAGATCGACGCCATGCAGCGGATGGGACTTGTCCAGCGACGGCGCGGCAAGACCGCTCACGCCGAGCACGACGTCGCCCGGCTTCGACGCCGCCGTCCCGAGCCTGACCGGTGCGACGGCCGCATCGCCGCCGCCGACGATATGCGCCGCGATCGTCTCGGCATCGGTGTCTGCCAGCCTCGCGCGATAGGTCACCTCGCCCCGACGCAGCACGGTGACCCGGTCGGCCAGCGCCATGACTTCGCGCAGCTTGTGGCTGATGAAAACGATGGTTGTGCCGCCGTCGCGCAGCCGCCGCAGCAGGTCGAACAGGTCGCTGACCTGTTGCGGCGCCAGCACCGCCGTCGGCTCGTCGAGGATCAGGATCCGGGTGCCACGCCGCAGCAGCCGCAGGATCTCGACGAACTGCTGCACATGCACCGGAGCGCTGGCGGAGCGGCGGTCCCAGTCGATGTGCACGCCCGCCTGCTCGGCCAGGGCCTCGCCGGACGCGCGCGCCTGCCCCCAGCCAATGCGCGACAACACACCCAGCGACAGTTGCTCAGGCTCGTCTCCGAGCACGAGATTCTCCAAAAGCGTCAGATCGGGCGCCAGCATGAATTCCTGATGGACCATGCCGATGCCCAGGGCGAGCGCCTGCTGCGGCTGGGTGAACCGCACCGGTCGGTCGTCGACGATGATCGTGCCGGAATCGGGTCTCTCGATCCCCTGCAGGCAGCGCATCAGCGTCGATTTGCCGGCCCCGTTTTCACCGACCACGGCATGGATCTCGCCCGGCGCCACATCGAATGTGACATCGCGATTGGCCTCGACCGTGCCATAGGCCTTGCACAGGTCGCGGGCGCCGAGGCGTGTGGTGACGTCGTCCATGTCCGGCGATCCGGCGGGGCGCAAATGCGCCCCGCGCAATCCGAGATTACTGGAAGAAGTCCGGATAACCCTGTGTCGAGACGTCCCAGACGTCGATCTTGCCGGCGATGATGTCAGCCTTCATCGCCTCGACCTTCTCCAGATATTCGGCCGGAATCAGGTCCTTGGTGTGTTTCATATCGGACAGCGCCACGCCGTTCTCGGCCAGGCCGAAATCCATCACCTCGCCGCCCGGGAACTCGCCGGCGGCATAGTTGGTGATGATGTCTTCCACCGCGACGTCGACCCGCTTCAGCATGCTGGTCAGCACATTGCCCGGCGCCATGCCGTCCTGGTCGGTATCGACGCCGATGGCATAATGTCCGGCCGCCTTGGCGGCTTCGATGATGCCGATGCCGGTGCCGCCGGCGACCTGGTAGACAATATCGGCGCCGTCGTCGAACATGGCCTTCGCCATCTGCTGTCCCTTGGCCGGGTCGCCGAAGGTGTCGGAATAGGCGACCTTGACGTCGATGTCCGGATTGATCGCCTCGGCGCCCTGGATGAAGCCGACGATGAACTTGTCGATGCCGGGCGCCTTGACGCCGCCGATGACGCCGATCACCGGTTCGGGATTGGTGCCCTTGATCGAGGTGTCGGTGGTCACCAGCGCGGCCAGCGCGCCGGCAAGATAGGAACCCTCATGCTCGCCGAAGACCACGGAAGCGACATTGTCGCCCTTGCGGGTCTGGTTCATGATGACCCAGTTGTTGTCGGGATAGTCGACGGCCAGCTTCTCCATCGGTTCGCCGTGGATCCACTCGAGGCTGATGATCAGGCCGAAGCCGCCATCGGCCGCACGCCGCATGATCTCCTCGCCCTGCGCGGCGACGTCCTTCGATTCCACCGGCCGGCCTTCGACACCGGTCTTTTCCAGCCCCGCCTGGAACCCGGCATAGGCCGTGTCGTTCCACGAACCGTCGCCGAGGCCGCCCTGGGCGATGATCAGTGCCGCCGGCGGAACATCCGCAGCGATAGCAATCGAGGACACGCTTGCCAGCGCCGCGGCGGCGGCGCCCATCATGATCTGTCTCAGTTTCATGTCAGTCTCCCTTTCCTCCGTTCGGACCGGACATGCTGCCGGTCTGCCGATTTGCCGCCGCTTCAAAACTGTGAACCCGGTCCAGCCGACCGGCCGGTCCTGCCGACGGTCCGCGCACCAGGTTGATGTCGTAGGTGTAGTGTTCGCTGTGATGCACGGCCTCGACCGCTTCGACCAGCGTGCCCGTCGCATCGAAGCTGCGCCGGAAAACGACGATCACCGCAGTCGGCGCGTCGATCTCCAGCAGGTGCATTTCCATGGCGTCGGCCAGTCGGGCGGTCACCCGTTCTTCGGCCCGGACGACACCGCAGCCGGCCCGCTCGAAGCCGTCATACAGCGAAAAGTGCGGATCGCGCGGTCCCTCCCCGTCGATCAGCGCCGGCACCCGGCGGGCGATGCGTTTGGGAATGAGGGAATGGTGGTAGGCGCAGGGCGCGCCGTCAACGAAACGCAACCGCTCCAGGGAAATGGCCGGCTGTTCGCAATGGAATTCGCGGGCCAGCACATCGTCGGCCGCTTCGATCTTCAGCACTCGCTGGGTGGCATCGCGGCCCTCGGAGGTCGCCGTTTCGCTGAAACTCAGCAGCTTGCCGGAACGCCGATGCATGGACGGCCGGGCGACGAAGGTACCGGAGCCCTGCCGGCGCGTCGCGATACCGTGCACCACCAGCTGCTCGATCGCTTTGACGGCGGTGCCGCGGCTCACTCCGTGCTGCCGGCACAATTCCGCTTCGCTGGGCAGACGGTCGCCGGCCTCGTATTCGCCGGCCTCGATGCGCGACTGGATTTCTTCGCTGAGCGACAGGTAGCGCGGCATGGTCAGGGGTCGGGCCATACCTAACGCTAATATATGACTAGTCGACTAGTTAAGTTGGAAACGACGCCTCCCGGCGCTGCGACGGTCAGGACTTGTCAGGCCGGCGACCGACGGGCCGGCGGCCCCTCAAGCGGCATGGTCAGGAAGGAATAGAACGGCGACAACCGGCGACAGGCGACGAACGCACCGATGAGCAAGAACAGCCCGATCTCGACCGACAGCACCACCATTCCGGCGCCCTGCATGTCCCACTGGTCGATCCCGGCATTGAACCGGTAGGACCAGTCGAACGGCCAGAACAACAGCACACCGTCGCCTGCATGGGTGAACAGGTCGACAGCGGCATGCGTCGCCGCACCGGTCAGGAACCAGAACCACGCGGCAAACCACCGGCCGGTCACGCGCGCCACGACAACTCCGAAAAGAGCCAGCAGCAACAGCGATCCAGGCGCATGCAACAGCTGGTGCACGGCAATGAAACTCTGGCTTTCGAAGTAGAAGCGGTCGACCAGCCGAACGAAGCTGCCGACATTCTGTGTCGCCGGCAGCGGAAAACCGGAAACGACCCAGCACAGGAAGGCAACGACGATCAGCGGCAGATCCGGCGCCGCGGCACCCGCCGTGATCCATGCGGATTTCCGCCGGCCCGCCCGCGGCAGCAGCCGGCTGAATGCGAATCCGAGCAGCATATGGGTGGGCGTTTTGATCGGACCGGACCTTCTGGCGACACGAATGTGAACGGGAAGAAAGCAAGGTGAAACAGCGCTCTCGGAGAAAATCCCGTCCACTGGGCCACCATAGTCGGCCCGGTTGCATCCGGCTGCCGGAATAAACGCGCCGCTGCGGTTCGCAATCGATCCACCAACCGAGACCGGTTCGGCGGCAAGAACCGGGAGGCGATCATTTCCTGGCCTCGCTAGAACGCCTCCCTCATGTTCAACAGACAAGCGAGGAACGAACGATGGGATTGCTTGACGGAAAAGTAGCGATTGTCACCGGAGCGAGCTCCGGCATCGGGCGGGCGGCGGCACGGCTGTTCTGCCGCGAAGGCGCATCTATGGTCGTCGCCGCCCGGCGCCGGGACGAATTGAACGGCCTCGTGGCGGAAATCGATCGGGACGGCGGCATCGCCGTCGCGCTGCCGGGCGATGTCCGCGACGAGGATTTCGCACGCGTGCTCGTCGACCGAGCCGTAACGGAGTTCGGCGGCCTCGATATCGCCTTCAACAATGCCGGCACGCTCGGCGCCATGGGTCCGGTCACCGACGTATCGCAGGATGGCTGGCGCGACACCCTCGACACCAACCTCACCAGCGCCTTCCTCGGCGCCAAGCAGCAGATCCCGGCGATGCTCGACCGGGGCGGCGGATCGCTGATCTTCACCTCGACCTTTGTCGGCCAAACCGCCGGCATGCCGGGCATGGCGGCCTATGCGGCCAGCAAGTCCGGACTGATCGGGCTGGTGCAGGTGCTGGCGGCGGAATACGGGCCGCGCGGCATCCGCGCCAATGCCCTGCTGCCCGGCGGCACCGACACGCCGATGGGGCAATCGGTCGCCAATACCCCCGAGATGGAGGAGTTCGTCGCCGGGCTTCATGCACTCAAGCGCATTGCCCGCCCCGAGGAGATAGCGGAATCGGCGCTTTATCTTGCCTCCGACCGGGCGAGCTTCGTCACCGGCACATCGCTGTTCGTCGACGGCGGCGTGTCGATCAACAAGACCTGAGGATCATCAGCCCCTGCCGTCGCTGCCGTCCTGCAAAACGGGCGGCAGCCGCCGCGGCACCGGCGACGATTGGATGATCGACGTGTTGGTCATGGCATGCGGAATGATCTCGTCGATCAACGCTTCGAGATCCGTCACCGACGGCACATGGGCACGCGCCAGGAAACAGTCTTCGCCGGTGATGCGGTCGCACTCGACGATCTCGGGCAGGTTTTTCAGGATTTCCGCCACGGTACCCAGGGCGCCGGGGATCGGCCGGATCCTCAACCAGGCGGAGATCGGCAACCCGAGAGCCTCGGGATTGATCCGAACCGTGTAGCCCTCGATGACGCCGGCTTCTTCGAGACGCCTGAGGCGCTCCGCGACGCTCGGCGCCGACAAACCGACCGTTCGCGCCAGTTCCGCCGTGCTGATCCGCGCATTGTCGATCAGCGCCGACAGCAGCTTGCGGTCCACCGGGTCGATCGCACCGTTTTCGTATCGAAGGCGTTTCAACTATACATCCTATCTTTCGATCGCTGCTACCTGAATATACCATCGATCATCCATCCAAACCAGGAGTTACATCTCGCATATTGAGGTCAAAGAAAGGCCCCCTTATGTCCTCATCCTCGCGAGCCTTGAACCGCGCCGCCGACACGCTGCCGCCCCAGAGCTGGTTCGCCGTCAGCGCTGTTTTCCATTATCTTGGCCCTTCTTTTGCGGTGCTTCTGTTTCCCGCCGTCGGCGTGCTCGGTGTCGCCTGGTTCCGCATCGCCTCGGCCGCGCTCGTGTTCGCACCGCTCACCCGCCCCTGGAAAACGCTGCGCGATGCGGACACGCGCACCAGGTTGCTGCTGCTCGGCCTCGGTCTCTGCCTTGCGGTGATGAACACGGCCTTCTATCTGGCGCTCGACCGCCTGCCCATGAGCCTCGTCGCCGCCATGGAATTCGTCGGCACCATTGCGGTGGCGCTGTACGGCCTGCGCACGCGGCGAAACCTCGCGGCTCTGGCACTCGCCGTCACGGGGGTGTTGCTGCTCATCGACGTGACCTGGAAAAGCGATCCCGTCGGCCTCGCCTGGGCGGCGCTCAATGCAGCGCTCTTTGTCGGCTACATCATGCTCGGCCACCGCGCGGCGGCAAACGGAGCCGCCGACGGCGTCGAGCGTCTGGGCGCCGCCATGGCCATCGCTTTCGTCATCCTGATGCCGATCGGTTTCCTCCAGGCCATGCAGGCGTTCGGCAGCATCCAGCTGGTACTGGCCGGCATCGCGGTGGGGATTTGTTCGTCGGTCATTCCCTATGTCTGTGACCAGCTTGCCATGTCGCGCCTGCCGCGGGCGTCCTTCGCCCTGTTGTTGTCGCTGTTGCCGGCAACCGCCACGGTCATCGCCGCGATCGTGCTCGCCCAGATCCCCACCGCCTCGGATCTCTTCGACATCGCCCTGGTCATGGCCGGCATCGCCCTGCATCAACCAGCGGCCGCGAATGGAAATTGACCGGTCTCATCTTGTTACCGTTCAACAATCGCCCCCACGACCTCTGCCAGCGGCATGCGGCCGGAGTTCCGCGACCGAACCAGCGCCGGACCGAACCGCTCGCGGCCATGGGGCGCATCCCAATCGGCCTGCGGTCGTTCGGCCACGATGGCGTGCGGATTGTGGTCTCCGTCATTGCGGTAGTAGCCCTCGAGAATGGCTTCGAAATCGACGGTCGCGGCGATGCCCGGCAGTAGATAGAGGTCACGCGCATAGCCCCACAGATGCGGATAGTCGGCAAGCCGCCGGCGAGAACAGCGGAAGTGGGTCGCGTAGACCGCATCGAAGCGCACCAGCGCGGCGAACGCCATCAGATCGCTCTCTGTCAGACAAGGCCCAAGCAGGAAGCGGCTCTCGGCCAGGCGGGTTTCCAGGCGATCGAGCGTATCGAAGACCGCGCCGACCGCCTCGTCATAGGCCGATTGCGCCTGCGCCAGCCCGGCCCGGTAAACGGCGTTGCCCAGCCCGCGATACAGGTCTGCGTTCAAGCCGTCGATCCTGGCGCGGAGATCTTCGGGCGCAGGGACAAATCCCGCTTCCAGACGATCGAGCGAGCGCATCAGCCGGGCTGAATTGTTGCTCAGAATTCGATGCTCCCCGCGGTCCCACAGAAGCGGCACCGTAGCCCGGCCCGTATAGCCGGGATCGCTGCGCCGATAGAGCTGGTGGAGATGCTGTGGCACCGCACCGTTCACCTTGCCCAGCGGCCCGATCAGCCGCAGTCCGTAACCCTCGACGCGCGGCCCCTCGGCAACATGCAGCGGCACGCGATCCTGCAGCCCCTTGAGCGCTCGCACGAGCACGACGCGGTGAGACCACGGACAACTCTTCGAAGCGACGAGGACATACCGCCGGCGGCCCGCCTCGACGCGATCGATCGTTTCCTCGTCAAGCGCGCAATCAAAACCATCGCTGGCCCGAACAAAGCCCGGCCCTTGCATGGTCCGGTCGACTTCGTTCATCCATCGACCGTCGATCATCATTCCCATCGGCTATCTCCTTCGCCGAAGGATCCTACAGAAACAAAGCTGGAGAAGCCGGTTCAAAAGCCGCGCATTTTGGTCTAATAATTCGACCATGCGAGATCTACCGCTGAACATGCTGAGAGCCTTTGCCGCGGTCTACCGCACCGGCGGGGTGCGGCCGGCGGCGCGCATGCTCGGTGTCACCCACTCCTCCGTCAGCCGCTTCCTTGGAGAGCTCGAGGCGCTGTGCGGAACGGCGCTGGTCGATCGCACCGGCGGCCGGCGGCCACTCTCCTTCACGGCCGAAGGCGAGTTGCTGGCGCGCGCGGCCCTGCAGTCCTTCGAACGGCTGGAGCAGACGCTGAACGGAATCCGCGAACACCGCGACGCCAACAGCGTGGTGCTCGAAACCACCTCCACCTTTGCCGCCCGCTGGCTGCTGCCGCGGCTTACCGCCATCGAAGAGCGGCTGCCTCGCATCGATCTGTCGATCGTCGTCGACCAGCGCGTCCGAAGCCCGCAGGAAAGCAGAGCCGACTTTGCCATCCGAATGGGCTCCGGGCCGTGGCCCGACGTCGAGGCGACCCCGCTGATGGATGACTGGCTTCTGCCGGTCATGGCGCCCGACTATTGGCGACAAATCGGCGAACCGTCCGATTTGACGTCGCTGGCGGACTGCCGCCTGTTGCACGACCGGGATCCCCAGGCGTCGTGGGCGCTTTGGAGAAAGGCCTTCGGACCGGCTGATCTCGATACCCGCAAGGGACCGCGCTACCCGTCGCTCGACCTGGTCCTGCGCGCCGCCGAACGAGGACACGGCGTCGCACTGGCCCGCCGGCGCCTGGCGCAGGAGGCGCTCGATGCCGGCCAACTCGTCGCGCCCTTCGGAGACCACAACATCGAACTGCCGCACTCCGTCTGGCTGGTTCGGCTGGCCCACGGAAGGCAGCGGCCCGCGGCTCGCGCTGTCATCGACTGCCTGCTGGCGATGGCCGAGTGACGATTTTCGCGGACAGCTCCTGGATGGCCGCAACCCACAATCGTCGCGTTCAGCCAAGGGCGGCGTCGCGGGCTTCGCGCAGTCGCCGCGCGGCGCTGCAGATGGCAGCGCTCGTCTCGCTGCCGGCCATCGACGTGCCCGCATGCCGCAAGAGACCCACCACGGCTTCCGCGCCGTCATTGCCGTCTGCCACCGGCGCCACCTCGGCAGTCAACTGCCCGGGCCTCGATCCGATCTCCCCGGGCACGTGCAGACGCAGCCGCATCACGCCCCCGGTGTTCGTCGCGGCCTCGATGTCCAAAAGCGGGTTTTCCGGCACCACGAAATCATAGCCACGGCCTGTAGAATACGGTCCGACCCACAATTGCCGTCCGACAGCGGCACCGAGAAAGGCCGACCGCCGCGTGTCGCGCCGCAACCGCGCCAGCACCGGCTCGATACCGGGGTGCAGCCCTCCCAGCCCCCAGGCGTTCAGGCCGACCCGCCACAGCTGCGGCCCGGGAGCGTAGACGCCATCGAGATCCCTGGCGAGGAACCGCGCACCCTCGAGAACCGCGACCGCGCGATAACCGGAAGAAGGCGGCAGGCCGGCATCGAGCGCCAATTGCCGCCGCCGGTTGTGCCGGTGCGACGCTGCAGCACCCGCCAAACGCGCGAAATTGCCGATCGCCTTGGCGTAGGAGTCATCGGCCATCGGCAACTCCTGCCGAAGAGTCCCGGCTCGGCATGGGCAGGCTCGGGCCCTGCGACAGCACGGCGTCGTCCGGCAGGTCCCAGCGCACATGCAGTTCCGCCCATTCGTCGGCCTTGACCGAACGCGTTTCGCAGCCCCGCGGCATGACGGTAGTCAGCGGCGTCTCGACGCGTCGCGCCACCGGCATTCCGTCCAGAACCGCCAGTGCGGTCTCGATCGAACGGGCGCCCATTGCTGCCGGATAGTCGACGGCAACAAACGGCACCGACTGCCGGATGGCCAGCTTGTACATCTTGTTGAGGTCACCGCCCGTATGCTCCGGTACCGGCAGACCGCGATCCAGAAAGGCCTGTATGGAGCCCACGCCCTGTAGGCCGGAATCGCACCAGACGCCGTCAGGCGACTGGCCGTGTTCATCGAGCAGCTGCAGCACGGCCTCCCGGCCACCCGCCTCCGTCCAGCCCGTCTCACAGGCCGCTTCGACCACGATGTCGGGAAAATCGCCCAACAGCTCGCAGGCGCTCTGTCGGCGGCGGATGGCAGGGCTGGCGCCCCCGACGCCGCTCAACATCCAGATCCGCCCCTGCCCTTTCAGTCGTTCGGCGAGCCACAGCGCCGCTTCCGCACCGACGGTTGCATCCGAGGCGGTCACGAAACTCACCATGGACGCAACGTCCGACGGTCGCCGGTCGACCGCTACAACAGGTAGGCCCGTCCGCCCATGCAGTGCGAGACACCGGGCGATCCGCCCGGACCGGTCCTGCGCCGCGCTGACGATCAGCAGGTCCAGCCCGCCGTCGACCATCTCATCGATCTGGTCGCATTGCAGCCCCACATCGTCATCCGCGTTGCGCGTGGTGAACCTGCCGATCCTGTGCCGGTGCAGGCGCACCGCATAGTGCATGCTGTCGAGCAGCGCCTGGCGCCATGGATTGGACAGAGAAGCATTGGCAAAGCCGATCGACACCGGGCCTTCGCGCCTGTAACGGCCGGTATCCACGAGGTTGACCACCGCGGCATTCCAGGCATCGTCGGATCGCTGGACCGCGGGTCTTGCGCTCGCCACCGGTGCCGCCGATGCCCGGCCCGATGCCGGACGGGCATGATGCCCGTCGACGGGCGCGAACATCAGTCGGCGGGCCGCCGGGCCTAGGCGCAACAGGCCATGATCGGTGCGCTCCAGCAGTTCCGCCGTGACCATTGCGCGCAGCAGCGCAAATCCGGTCGTCCTGGACAGCCCCAACGCTAGGATGATGTCACGCGACCGACGCGGCGAATTCCGCCAATCGAATCCGCCGAGGATTGCCGCCAAGCGCGCCAGGTTTGAGCGTTGCGTGGGGTACCGGTCTTCCGTCATCGTCTCCTCAGGCGGCCTGGATCAGCCCTCCGCCGACCGCCGCGCTCCGTGGGTCCTTGTGCAGTCGGCCGTCTTTCATGATCATCGCCAACTTCTTCTGATGCTGCAGCAGCGATACGTCTTCGGTCACGGCCTCGCAGGCGCCACGGTGCCAGCACCGCGCGACGCAAACCATCCGCATTCCGGATAGTTTGCACCACATTTCGGATTAATGCCAAATATGGTTCAGACGATACAGGTTGACCGTCAGGATACCTCGACCGCGTCGAAGAAGCGGATCCGAAGCGGTTCGGCCAGCATCGCCTCCAAGCGCGGGCCCCACTCCTTGAAACAGTCCTGCGCCATGTGCATGTCGAGATGGGCCTTGCTGTCCCATACTTCGAGGATCGTCATGTTGGCTGTGTGTTCGCGATCCTGCCACAGCTCGTAGCGCTGGCAGCCCGCCTCGCCGCGCGACCGCGCAATGAACTCTCGGATGAACATGTCCTTGAATTCCGATTGCCGACCGTCGGCGATCACCAGGTCGACCAGAAGATGCACCTGCGTCATGGCGTCCGCTCCTATACTG
Source organism: Rhizobiaceae bacterium (assembly GCA_963921345.3). Classification (GTDB taxonomy): domain Bacteria; phylum Pseudomonadota; class Alphaproteobacteria; order Rhizobiales; family Rhizobiaceae; genus Hoeflea_A. Next base: position 764,683 of record CAWUFE020000002.1, read on the forward strand.
CCCTGGTTTATCCCAGGTCCCAGAAGCGGTTGTACTCCGCTTTCAGCGGATGGCAATCGTTGCGCCGGTCAACAAAGGTACCGACCCATTCGGCCAGCCGCCTTCCGGCCCGGCGACAGGCTTCCTTTTCGTGGTCCTGACGCGGTTCGCCCGGGGCGATCGCGCCGTAATGCAGCGTCTGCTTCTTGCCCACATAGTCGGTAATGCCGAAAACCAGATAGCCGAAATTCATCATAATGGCATTGAGGCACTGGCAGACCAGTTCGCCGCCGCCATTGAGGCCGCCGGCGGAGGTGAAGGCGACGGCGAACTTGCCGTCCGTCTTGAACCATATGTCACCCACCCGCTCGTCCCACCACTGCTTCATGCGCCATGAAATGTTGGCGAAGTGGGTCGGGCAGCCGATGGCGATGCCGTCCGCCCAGAAGACGTCATCTGTCGTACAGTCGTCGACATAGCGCACGCGTATATCCATGCCGTCCAGCGACCGCACACCCTCTTCAACCAGCGGCACCATGGTTTCGGTGAAGCGCCTGTCGCTGTCGGTGTCGTACATAATCAGGATGTTTCCCATAATCCGGCTCCCTTTCGCTCGCCAATCGCACTATATTTGTCGGTGGAGCCCCTCGGCCCGTTGCCCACGAACGCCGTGACGGTGTCATGCCGGAACGTCCGGGCAAGCAGCCCCGAGGGAGTGGAGGACCACAGTTCGGACTATTCCGGAATAGGGAGCGGATCGGTCACGAATGGAGCATATCGGGAGGCAGATCGGAGCGACGAGGCCGCTTGAGCGGCTGTCTGCAATGGTCCTTGCCGCCCTGGTGACGCTGCCGTTCGGCCGCCCCGCCAACGCCATCGATATCTGTCCCGACCTCTGGCTGTCGCGCAACGCCATCTACAACGATGCCGGCCAGTGCTTCCGCTCGCCACTTGGCCAGGCCCTGTTCGACAACAGCGACTGCACGCCGCAACTGCAGGAGGTCGGCAAGGACATACATGCCAAGGTGGCGAAGATCCACCGGTATGAGCGGGAGAACGCCTGCAGCGTCGACACGGACAGCGCCGATCTGGACGTCCATCTCATCGATCTGCGCCTGTTGCTGCGCGACCATCCGGTGGCGGACGGCTACGAATCGACCTGCATCGGCATCCGTTCCGGCGGCCTGCTGCCGCTGCACATCGCCAAGCACGAGGCAAGCCGGATCACCGGCTATATCGAAGACGGCGATACGATCGATTTTTTCCACGAATCCGAAGGCGAGTGGGAATTCGCCAGCCTGGTTCGGCGCGACGGCCAGAACCTGCGGATCGCCGGCTGGCTGCTCGGACCGATCCGGCCGGACCATTGCCGCGAGTTCGCCGGCTGACAACAGGCCGGCACCGCCGCATTCCCCGTGGAAACGCGACGGCGCCGCTTTGTGTTGACCAGGGCTAACGCCGGTCCTGCTTGGCCCGCATGGCGGCGTTGACCATACGCCCGAACGCCCGATCGCGTGCCCGTCTTTCGGCAATGCTCTCGCTGTTGAAGCGTTCCTCGGCGATCAGCTTGCGGTAGCTTTTCAGCCGCCTGGCCTCGAGCGACCCGTCGTCGATTGCGGCCTGCACGGCACAGCCGGGCTCGCCGTCGTGGCTGCAGTCCGAAAACCGGCAACCGGCCGCCAGCGACAGCACGTCCTCGAAGACGGCGTCGATCCCGTCCGCGGTTTCGACCATCTGCAACTCGCGCATGCCGGGTGTGTCGATCAGCCAGCCGCCCGCCGCCAGCCTGTGCAGCGCCCGGCCGGTGGTGGTGTGGCGGCCGCGATCGTCATCGGCGCGGGCAGCACCCGTCGCCGCTTCCGCATCGCCGGTGAGCGTGTTGACGATGGTCGACTTGCCGACACCGGACGAACCGACCAGCGCCACGGTCTGACCCTGCCCGCACCAGCCCTTGAGACCCTTCAGTTCCGTCGGATCTCGGGCATCGACCGTTTCGACCAGCAAGCCCGGCAACAGCGCCTCGGCCTGATGTCGATAGTCCTCTGGCCGGATGCATTCGTCGGCTTTGGTCAGAACGACCACCGGCGTAACGGCGGCCTCGCGCGCCAGCGCCAGATAGCGTTCGAGCCGGGCCGGATTGAAGTCGCGATTGCACGACGACACGACGAACAGCGTGTCGACATTGGCGGCGATCAGCTGCACCGATCGGCCGGTTCCGGCGGCGCGGCGCTTGAACACGCTCTTGCGCTCCAGACGTCGCAGCAGCCGGCCACCGTTACGGTCCAGCAGCAGCCAGTCGCCAACGGTCGCGTCGAGCAGATCGGCCGACCCGCTGCGAACCAGCCGTTCGTCGCCGTCGACGCCGACGATGTCGAGCATGTCACGATGCACCGCGTGGACGCGCACCGGCCGGCCGGTCTCGATTTCCGCCAGCTCCAGTTGCGATTGAAAAAACCCGCTCCAGCCGAGATCGGCGAGGGTGTTGGTTGTCATTGTCTTGACTCTCTCTTCGAACAATAGACGCAAAAAGACATCGGCCCCGCTGCAAGGCGCGGGCCGGGATTTGGCCTATGACCGGTCGAGAGAGAGTCAGGGAACCGAGGCTACGGCACCCTCAGCCATTCACTGGCGGCGCGATCCCACGCGTCCGGCCGGAATGATTACAATGGCTTCCATGAAAATCATCCTGTGCTGATTGTCGACGCCGCCAATATCGTGCGGCAATCGAGCGATTGCAAGGGGGCCGTCTCAGGGCTTCAGATAGCCGGCCCATTTGCCGCGGCCGTCGAGCTGGCGGCCGTCGCGCTCCCAGGCGGCGCTTTGTACGCTTTCCGGCCGGTCGCCCCAGTGAATGTCGGCAGCGCTCAGTCCGATCAGCATGACGAATGCGGCAATCGCCGCCGTTGAAGCAATTGCCGCATTGGGAGCGGTTTCGACCGGTTCGGTTTCAGAAGAAGACGACAGGTACGACATGGCGGTCATCCGATCGGCACGCAACTCGCCGATCAACGGAGCCAGAACGGCTTGCGGCTTTCCCGCAGGCTCTGCTCACGCGTGACTCCGATATCGCGCAGCTGCCAGTCTTCGAGGTCGCGCAGTCGACGCCGCTGATCGGCACGCTCCTGCAGGCCGGCGAGCCAGGAAAACACCGCACGCGGCGGCATGGCACCGGAAAGGAAGCCGGATGCGAACGGCCGGCGGCGGTCCGGCGACGAATAGGTGAGCGAATGCGTCATGACGATCTCCATTTGCTGGGAAAAGCGGGTTGGTTTCAGCCTCGGATGTAATCGCGCCCGTCATCTTCGGCAAACGACATTTTTTGAGATTCAAATTAGATTTTCTCATCTGAATGAAAAAAGTGATTAGTGAAAGCTTTTAAAATCAGTAGATTATGAATATAATGGTACTGGGCATTGAAAATTCGCATACATTTCTTTATCGCTGAACCATGTCCCGACGACTACCGTCATTGAATGCGATGCGAGCCTTCGAGGCGGCGGCCCGGCATTTGAGTTTCACCCGAGCGGCCGAGGAGCTTCACGTCACCCAGGCGGCCATCAGCCATCAGGTGAAAGCGTTGGAGCACGATCTCGGAATGCCGGTCTTCAAGCGTCTCAACCGGGCGCTTCTGCTGACCGATGCCGGTCAGGCGCTTTATCCGGCCGTCGGCGAGGCGCTCGACATCCTGGCCACCGCCGTCGACCGGCTGCACCGCGACGATCGTGGCGGCGACCTGACGGTAACGACCATGGATTCCTTTGCCGCGACCTGGCTGGTGCCGCGGCTCGGGCGCTTTCGCCAGCGTCATCCGGAAATCGACGTGCGCATTTCGACCTCCGACGAGAGCGTCGATTTCGCCCGGGTCGACGTCGACCTGGCGATCCGCTACGGCACCGGCCACTGGCCCGATCTGAGCGTCGAACGGCTGATGACGGAAGAGCTCTTTCCGGTCTGCGCGCCGTCGCTGCTCGAAACCGGACCGCCGCTGACCAAACCGGCGGATCTCAGACACTACACGCTGTTGCACGACGATATGCGGGTCGACTGGCGCATGTGGCTGATGGCCGCCGGCGAACCGGACATTCCGGCCGACAAGGGCCCCAGCTACCACCATTCGAACCTGGTGCTGCAGGCCGCCGAACTGGGCGACGGCGTCGCGCTCGCGCGCAGCGTGCTGGTCGAACGCGCGCTGGCCGCCGGCCGGCTGGTAAGGCCTTTCGAGTTCGCCCTGCCAGCCGATTACGCCTATTACGTCGTCTGTCCGCCGCACAATCTCCACCGACCCAAGGTCAAGGCGTTGCACGACTGGCTGTTCGAGGAAGTCGGCACGGCGACGCGTTGACCCTCCCGGCAAATTGGTCATCATGGTCGTCAGCCAGCCAGAAGCCAGCAAACCGGGAGGAAGGGCATGAGCAGCGATCAGGTGGTCATCGAACAACGCGAAAACGGACCCCTGGTGGTCAAGAACCTGGGGAACCTGCAGCTCGCCGACGGGTCGGCGGCCGAGGTAAAGCAGGTCATCGCCCTGTGCCGTTGCGGCGGCTCCCAGAACAAGCCGTTCTGCGACGGGACTCACGCCAAGAACGGGTTCGACAGCGCCCGCGCCGATGTCGCCGATCGCGACAAGGCGCGTGCCTATGAGGGCAAGGACGTCACCATCTATTACAACAGGCTGCTTTGCTCGCATGCCGGCGAGTGCGCCAAACGGGCGCCCTCCGTGTTCGATCCGAAGCAGCGGCCCTGGATCCAGCCGGACAACGGCAGCGAGGACGAGATCCGCGAAGTCATGCAGGCCTGCCCGTCCGGTGCGCTCCGCTATGCCAGGACCGGCGACGATCCGGAACTGCTCGCCGGCCCGGAGGTTTCCATCGGTATCGAGAAAGACGGCCCCTACCACGTCCGCAACATCCCGGTTTCCGTCGACTACTGGGCGGAAGGCCAGTCCGAAGCGAAATACGTGCTGTGCCGCTGTGGCAAATCCGGCAACAAGCCGTTTTGCGACGGAAGCCATGTGGATGAAGGCTGGAGCGACGGAAGCTAGGCAAGCCCCGCATCGACATTGCCAGGCCGGCTCCGCCGACTTTAGCCGGCCTTCAAAACGATCGGCTCAAGTAGATGCGTTGCGTACCGTCAGGATAAGTGAAACTTCCACGGACGGAATAGCCCAGCCCCTCATAGAAGCCCTGCGCCTGGAAATCGTAGGTATCCAGAAGCGCGACCGTCGCTCCGCGCCGGCGTGCTTCTTCTTCCACCGTCACGACGATGCGGGCGCCGAGACCTTGTCCCCGCAAACCGTCGTCGAGCCACAACCCCCTGATCTCGACGGCGCCGAACCGGACGATCCCGCGAGCACCGCCGACGGCTGATCCGTCGTCGTCGCGCAGCATGACGACGAACCTGTCATCACCCCAATCGGTGTGCGTTCGGTTGAAGGCGACAAGCCTTTCATTGAGCCATTCATACTCGGCGTCGCCCGGCGACACGGTCTCTGTCTTCATGGGCGACAGCTTCAGGGATTCCGCGCGACGGTGCAACCATCGGTCCGTTGGTCGCAAGTCCGCCTTCCTTGAAAAGCCGTTGCGATTGATCTACATCCGTGCCACCCGCAACACCAACAGGACGGTGCATCATGGAACGCCGGTTGAACGCTTCGAACCTTCAAGCCTTCAATTGGAAGATCACGTCCCATGCATGCCTCCATCACCACCAGGGATCTGTCCTGGACCACGCCCGACGGTAACCGCCTTTTCTCTCAGCTCGATCTCGTCTTCACAGCCGGCAGAACCGGTCTGATTGGCGACAATGGCTGCGGCAAGACGACGTTGCTGCGCATTCTGGCGGGCGAACTGCCTCCCTCTTCCGGAACCGTCAACGCAAGCGGCCGGGTCGCGATGATGCGCCAGTCGGCCACCGGCGGCTCTCCCGATACGGTCGCCGATCTGTTCGGCATCACGGCCGACCTCGCCCGGCTGCAACGGATCGAGACCGATGCGGCCGAAGGCGACGATCTTGCGCTCGCCGACTGGTCGGTCGAGCCGCGCATGCACGAAAGTCTGAGCCGGGTCGGCCTGACGGGTCTGGAATCGGCTCGTTCGCTGTCCGATCTCAGCGGCGGCGAAACCACGCGGGTGCAACTTGCGGCCCTGATTTTTGCCGAACCGGACATTCTGCTGCTCGACGAGCCGACCAACAATCTCGACATCGACGGCCGAGAGGCGGTGCGCAAAGCGCTCGCCGGCTGGCACGGAACGGCGATCGTCGCCAGCCACGATCGTACGCTGCTGGAAGAGATGGAAACGATCGTCGAACTCGGACCGCTCGGTGCCCGAACCTATGGCGGCAACTGGAGCGCCTACCGCGCGCGCCGGGCGCTGGACCTGCTGGCGGCCGAACACCGGCGCGATGTCGCCGAACATGACCTGCACCGGATCGAGCGGCAGACCCAGGTCCGACGCGAGCGCAAGGAACGGCGCGACGGTCGCGGACATCGGCGACGCGCCAAGGGCGATCAGCCAAAGATATTGCTGAATGCCATGCGCAACCGCTCGCAGCAGACCGGCGGATCGCAGGCGCGGCTTGCCGACCGGCAAAGGGCCGCGGCAACGGAGGCGCTGGCGCTGGCGCGGTCGCAGATTGCGGTCCTGCAGCCGATCACCATGACCCTCGAGCCCACCGGCCTGCCGCCGGGCAAATCGGTGGTCGAAACCGTCGACCTGACCGGAGGACCCTGCGCCGACCTGCCTGTTATCCACGACCTTTCAATGATGATTACCGGTCCCGAACGGGTGGCCGTGACAGGCCGCAACGGATCCGGCAAGACCACATTGCTGCGCCTGTTGACCGGCAAGCTCGAACCACTCGCCGGCAATGTCCGGTTGCACGTTCGTACCGCCCTGCTCGACCAGCATATGAGCCTGCTCGACCCCCGGCTGAGCGTCGCCGACAATTACCGCAGCCTCAATCCGCACACCGGCGACACCGCCTGCCGCTCGGCCCTCGCGCGATTTCTATTTCGCAGCGAAGCGGCCCTGCAAACCGTCGCCACCCTGAGCGGCGGCGAGAAGCTGAGAGCGGCCCTGGCGGCGGTTCTGGGCGGTCCGCAACCGCCCGAATTGCTGGTGCTCGACGAACCGACGAACCATCTGGACCTGCGGGCCATGGAGGCTCTGGAAACAGCCTTGCGTGCCTATGACGGAGCGCTGCTGGTGGTCAGCCACGACACCGCGTTCCTGGAGGCGATCGGCGTCACGCGCCGCATCGACCTCGACGGTCGGGAACAGGTTGAATTGATACTTTAGGAGAGCCGGATTCCGATTCCGGATCAGGCCCTTGGCGCGGCTGGCTGAATCGGCTCGAAGCCGTTGTTACCGTCACCCGTCCCGCGCCGAACGGATATTTTGACGAATCAGCCGCGCCGTTTCCGACGGCCGTTCCTCGATCAACATGTGACCCGTGTCCTCGAACACGTGGGCGGCAAACAGCGGCGGCAGCCTGTGGGCCTGGCGGGTCGGGACGACCCGGTCCTGGGTGCCCCACAGGACCTTGACCGGCATGGTCAGCCTGGCGAGATCCCGCCGGGCAATGATGCCCTGCTCCACCCCGCTGTCGCGGGTGACAAGAATGGCGGTCAGAATGGTCTCCAGCTTTTCCTGCACGCCCGAGTGATTGCGGCGTTCGATCAGCCCGGTCACCACCCGCTCGGGCACCGCACTGTTCCAGCCATACATGTTCTCCAGCACCACCATCAGCGTGTCGTGATCGGCCGCCGAGGCATAGCGGCGCAACAGCCGGTGGTTGATTTCCGGTCCGTAGCCGCCAGGCGCCAGCAGCGTCATGGAAGCCACCAGCTCCGGCGTGCGCAGGGCAATCTTGCTGGCGACAGCACCGCCCATCGAGTGTCCGACGAAATGGGCCCGGGAAATCCCGCGGCGCGTCAGGTCGGCGGTCACCGCACCGGCCATGTGGCCGGCACTGCCGATGCCGTCGGCATCGAGGGATTGCCCGTGGCCGGGCAGATCGTAGGCCAGCGAAGGCCGCTCGTCGGCAAAGTCCTCCTGCAGGTCCGCCCAGACGAAGGCGGCGGCGCCGAAGCCGTGCAGGAAGACGATCGGCACGGCATCTGCCGCGCCGATCTCGACGCAATAAAGCCGGTCAGGGGCCGCTGTGTCCGCCACCGCTCTTCTTTCTATCGAGTTTCGAGCAGCCGGTTGGCGGCCGAAACCACGGCTTCGAGCGAAGCCGCCACGATGTTGGTGCTGATGCCGACGCCGAACAGCCGCCCGCCCTCATGTTCGATTTCCATGTAGCAGACAGCGGCCGCGTTGGCGCCGTGCTGGAGGGAGTGCTCGGAATAGTCGGCCACCGTGAAGTCGACGCCCATATGCTGCGACAGCGCATGGACGAAGCCGTCGATGGGCCCGGTGCCGCGCCCGACGATCTTCACCTCGTTTCCGCCGTCGGCAATCACCGCCTCGCATTCGCGCACGCCCTTGTGGTCGCCCGCAGGGAAGGTGTGGTGGTCGACATAGGCGAAGCGCGAGCCCGGCTGGTCGACGTAACGCTCCATGAAGTGTTCATGGATGAGTTTTGAGGGCAGTTCCTCCTCCGTCTCGTCGGTGATGCGCTGTACCACGCCCTGAAATTCGATCTGCAGGCCGCGCGGCAGGTTGAGGCCGTAATCCTCATGCAGCACGTAGGCGATACCGCCCTTGCCGGACTGCGAGTTGATGCGGATGATCGCCTCGTAGGTGCGGCCGACGTCCTGCGGATCGATGGGCAGATACGGCACTTCCCACTGCTCCTTGTTGGCGACCCGGATCGCCTTCATGCCCTTGTTGATGGCGTCCTGGTGGGAGCCGGAAAAGGCGGTGTAGACCAGTTCGCCGACATAGGGGTGCCGTTCCGGGATCACCATCTGGTTGGAATACTCGTAAACCGCCTTGATCCGCTCGATGTCGGAACAGTCGAGCCGCGGGTCGACCCCTTGCGTGAACATGTTCAACGCCAGGGTGACGATATCGACATTGCCGGTACGCTCGCCATTGCCGAACAGCGTGCCCTCGACCCGGTCGGCGCCGGCCATCAGGCCGAGTTCGGTAGCGGCGATGCCGGTGCCGCGGTCATTGTGCGGATGCAGCGAAACGACCAGGTTCTCGCGGTTGTCCAGATACCGGCACATCCACTCGATCTGGTCGGCATAGATATTGGGCGTCGACATTTCGACGGTCGACGGCAGATTGATGATCAGCTTGTTGTCGGGCGTCGGCTGCACCACCTCAATCACCGCGTTGCAGATTTCGAGCGCCACTTCCAGCTCGGTGCCGGTAAAGCTCTCCGGTGAATACTGGAACCGGAAGCCGCCGCCGGCCTTGGCCGCCATGTCGGTCACCATCTTGGCGGCGTCGACGGCGATCTGCTTGATGCCGGCGACGTCCTTGGCAAACACCACGCGGCGCTGCAATTCACTGGTGGAGTTGTAGAAATGCACGATCGGCCGGTGCGCGCCCTCCAGCGATTCGAAGGTCCGGGCGATCAGCTCGGGCCGGCACTGCACCAGCACCTGCAGCGAAACGTCCTCCGGCACCTCGCCCTGTTCGACGCACCAGCGCGCGAAGTCGAAATCCGTTTGCGAGGCGGACGGGAAACCGATTTCGATCTCCTTGAAGCCCATATCGAGCAGCAGCCGGAACATGCGCGATTTGCGCTCATGGCCCATCGGATTGACCAGCGCCTGGTTGCCGTCGCGCAGGTCGACAGAGCACCAGACCGGCGCGGTTTCGATGCGCTTCGACGGCCAGGTCCGGTCGTCGAGCCCGGTCAGCGGATAGGGTTGATATTTGGAGGTTGCATTCGGCATGCCGGCCCGTTGGCCGGGTCGCACAGTAGATGAAACGGTGTCGCTCATAGTGGTCTCTCGTCGGTCTCGCGGTCGGGCCGTCTCCACGACGCGCCGCGACCATAATGGTCAATCAATCCATAATCTTGGGTGAAAGGAGCCAGTGCCTGCGGCATATCGACCGCCGGACGCTCCTCTAACGAGCCCGGCGATCGCCAGTAAGGCCGAGGAGCAGGCTGGCTAGGACATGGCTGTGCGTCGTCGGCACTGCCGCGCCGGCGCCATTTTGCAATCCAGTTGTGTCAGCCACGATACGAGACATGGGCGCTGTTATAACCGGGAGCGATTCCGACGGCAACCGTTTCGTTCAACCGCCTTGCCCCTGACGCCGCGCCAGATGGGCGACCACATTCTCGATCATGCGCATGCCGGCGTCCTGGCCGAGGCTCATGATGGATTCGGGATGGAACTGCACCGCGGCCACGGGTTCGCTCTTGTGCTCGATGCCCATGATGATGCCATCCTCGCTTTCCGCCGCGATCTCGAATTCCGGCGCCAGGGTCGCCGGATCGGCAAAGATCGAGTGATAGCGGCCGACCGTCGCCTCCTTGCCGAGGCCGGAAAACACCATGCCGGACTTTTCGATGCGGATACGCGACGGCTTGCCGTGCATCGGCACTGCCAGCGTGCGCAATTCGCCGCCATAGGCTTCGGTGATCGCCTGCAGGCCGAGACAGACCCCGAAGACGGGCAGATCGCGCGACCGTGCCCGCTTGATCGTCGCCTTGCAGTCGAAGTCCTTCGGCTTGCCGGGCCCCGGCGACAGCACCACCATGTCGGGATCGACCGCGTCGAACACTTCGTCTCCCACCGGTGTGCGCACCGTGGTGACGTCCGCGCCGGTCTGACGGAAATAGTTGGCCAGCGTGTGGACGAAGGAATCCTCGTGATCGACCAGCAGGATGCGCACGCCGTCGCCGACGCGCGCCGCAGCCCGCCCTGCCGTTTCGGTGTTGCTCTGGCCGGCGTCGCGGATGGCCGCCAGCATGGCTGAGGCCTTGAGTTCGGTTTCGGCCTCTTCTTCCTCAGGCACGGAATCGTAGAGCAGCGTGGCACCGGCCCGCACTTCGGCAATGCCGTCCTTGATGCGGATGGTGCGCAGGGTCAGCCCGGTGTTCATGTCGCCGTTGAAGCTGACCATGCCGATGGCGCCGCCATACCAGGCGCGCGGGCTCTTTTCATGCTCCTCGATAAAGCGCATCGCCCACAGTTTCGGCGCCCCGGTGACGGTCACCGCCCAGGCGTGACTGAGGAAGGCGTCGAAGGCGTCGAGCCCGTCCTTCAGCCGGCCCTCGATGTGGTCGACCGTGTGAATCAGCCGCGAATACATCTCGATCTGGCGGCGGCCGATCACCCGCACCGATCCGGGCTCGCAGACCCGGCTCTTGTCGTTGCGGTCGACGTCGGAACACATGGTGAGTTCCGACTCGTCCTTCTTGGAATTGAGCAGCTTGAGGATCTGTTCGGAATCGGAGATTGCGTCGTCGCCGCGCTTGATGGTGCCGGAGATCGGGCAGGTCTCGACCCGCCGGCCGCTGACCCGAACGAACATCTCCGGCGACGCACCGACCAGATACTCGCCCTCGCCGAGATTGATGAAGAACGAATAGGGCGACGGGTTGGTTTCCTTGAGCCGGCGGGCGATCGCCGACGGCTGGCTGGTGCAGCGTTCGAAGAACATCTGCCCGGGCACCACCTCGAACAGGTCGCCGCGCTTGAAGCTGTCCTTGGCCTTGCGGACCAGTTCGGCATATTCGCCCGGCCGGTGATCGCCGCGCGGCGGCGTCTCCTCGGACATCCGAAACGGCTGCGGCTCGACCTCCCGCGACTTGCCGATCGTGGTGAAATCCCTGCGGGTGAATTCGTAGCGGTCGATCCAGGCACGCGCCGTATGGTGGTCGACCACCAGGATCTCGTCGGTCAGGTAGAGCACCAGATCCCGCTGGCTTTCGTCGCGATCACGCTGCTGCGGCACATGGTCGAACTGAAACGCCAGATCGTAGCCAAAGGCGCCGTAGAGCCCGAAATTGCTGTCCTCTTCCGTGTGGAAAAGATCAACGATTGCGCGCAGAACCGAAAACACCGTGGGAACCCGCGAGCGCTCTTCCTCGGTGAAGCCGCGCTCGGGGTTCTTGACCGTGAGGTCGAGACGCCGTTTCACGCGGTCGCCCAGAACCACGTCCGACTGACGCTCCAGGCGCCGGCCGACGATCGACAGCAGCGCCTCGCCGCGCTCATTGTGCGCCTCGAGCTGCATGGCGCGCCCCTGGCCGGTGATCGACAGCGGCGGATCGACGATCGCGGTATCCCAGCGCGTATAGCGGCCGGGGTATTCGTAGTTGGACGAAAACACTGCACCGCGGCGCGAATCGAGCGCATCGATATAGGCATCGATGGCGCCTTCGTAATCGGTCGCCGTTCGCGTCCGTTCGACTTCGACGCCCCCACGCGTCACGAATATATCGGTTTCATTTCCTGCCGTTGCTGCCGTCATCTTTTCGATCCTCGATTGCGCGAAGGCCCCGGCGCAAAAAGAAAGGCCGCCGGGAAATCCGCGGCGGCCTGAATTTAAGTGTCACGCATGACTGAGTGCGGCCGCCGTTAGCGAGCCCACCACCAGTTTGCGATGACAATTGTTGGTTTCATGGCCCTGTGTTAACGCCCGCCGGTGCCAAGCGCAAGCGGCAATTGCATTGCCGCGTCCGATCGCTCGATAGCAGGCGCGCCCATCCTAGAACAAGCCTTCGATGTAACCGGCCTCGTTGAGGTGGATCTTCTCCGACGACGGCACCTTGGGAAGGCCAGGCATGGTCATGATGGCACCGGTGATGACGACAATGAAGCCGGCACCGGCCGACAGCCGCACCTCGCGGATCGGCACCGTGTGATCGGTCGGCGCGCCGCGCAGATTGGGATCTGTCGAGAAGGAATACTGGGTCTTGGCCATGCACACCGGCAGATTGCCGTAGCCCTGCTGCTCCCACTGGCGCAACTGGTCGCGCACCGCCTTGTCGGCGATCACCTCGGACGCGTGGTAGATGCTCTTGGCGATGGTCTCGATCTTCTCGAACAGCGGCATGTCGTCGGGATAGAGCGGCGCGAATTGCGAAGCGCCGGATCCGGCAAGCTCGACCACCTTGTGAGCCAGGTCCTCGATGCCGGCCGAGCCGTCGGCCCAGTGACGGCAGACGATCGCCTCCGTGCCGAGGGTCTCCACATAATCCCTGACGGCCTGGATTTCGGCGTCGGTGTCGGAAATGAAGTGGTTGATGGCGACCACCACCGGCACGCCGAATTTCTTGACGTTCTGGATGTGCCGGCCGAGATTGGCGCAGCCGTGTTCGACGGCCTCGACATTCTCCGTTCCGAGATCGTCCTTCTTGACACCGCCATTCATCTTCATGGCGCGCACCGTGGCGACGATCACCGCCGCATCCGGCTTGAGATCGGCCTTGCGGCACTTGATGTCGAAGAATTTTTCGGCTCCGAGGTCGGCGCCGAAACCGGCTTCGGTGACCACATAATCGCCGAGCTTCAGCGCCGTCGTGGTTGCCACCACAGAGTTGCAGCCGTGGGCGATGTTGGCGAACGGGCCGCCATGCACGAAGGCCGGATTGTTTTCCAGCGTCTGCACCAGGTTGGGCTGCATGGCTTCCTTCAGGAGCACGGCCATGGCGCCGTCGGCCTTGATGTCGCGGCAATAGACCGGGGTCTTGTCGCGGCGGTAGCCGATGATGATGTCGCCCAGGCGTTTCTCAAGATCTTCCAGATCCGTGGCCAGGCACAGGATCGCCATCACTTCCGACGCAACGGTGATGTCGAAGCCCGCCTCGCGCGGGAAGCCGTTGGTGACGCCGCCGAGCGAACAGACGATCTCGCGCAACGCCCGGTCGTTCATGTCCATGACCCGCCGCCAGGCGACCCGTCGCATGTCGATGCCGAGCGCATTGCCCCAGTAGATGTGGTTGTCGATCATCGCCGACAGCAGGTTGTGAGCCGAGGTGATGGCGTGGAAGTCGCCGGTGAAGTGGAGGTTCATGTCCTCCATCGGCACCACCTGCGCGTACCCGCCGCCGGCCGCCCCGCCCTTGACGCCGAAGCAGGGACCGAGCGACGCCTCGCGAATGCAGATCACCGCCTTCTTGCCGATGCGGTTGAGACCGTCGCCGAGGCCGACCGTCGTCGTCGTCTTGCCCTCGCCCGCCGGCGTCGGGTTGATTGCCGTCACCAGGATCAGCTTGCCGTCGTCGCGGTCCTTCTGGGCGGCGATGAAGTCGGCCGCCACCTTGGCCTTGTCGTGGCCGTAGGGCAGCAGGCTTTCGCTCGGAATGCCGAGCTTGGCGCCGATTTCCATAATCGGCTGCTTTTGCGCGGCGCGCGCGATCTCAATGTCGGATTTGACGTCGGCCATGTGTTGTAGTTCCTCATCTGGCAATTGCGGCTGCAGGCTAATAGCCACCTTCTGCGGGCATCGGCCCGCCAAAAAATGCCGAATCATGCGTTTATTGCGACAAGTGCCCGTCTCCGCGGCACCGATCGCCAGGATCGAGGATGGAATTACGCGGGCGCCGTGAAAAAATCAACCAATGTTTCACGGACATTGCGTGAGCGCCGTGTCGCGAATTGGACAGTGTTCATTAACCGCAATCCCCAATCGCCATCGCCCGACCCGGCCTCACCCACGGATATTTAACGTCAAAGTTGTAGCATCTGGACGAAGTTTCTCGAGGGACCAGCAACTGCAATGAGAGCCTTTCTTCTTTTTGGCATTCTTCTGATTTTGGTCGGCATCGTCGCGGCGATCTGTCTGACACCGTTTGGTGCCGGACTGGTGATCGTATCGCTCATCTCCGTCGTTGGAATCCCGATCGGGTTTTTTATTCTGGCAGCGCCGACACTGTTTCTCTTGCTTTTGTTCGCAGGCTTCTTCTTCGGGGGCCTCAGTTTGTTCGGGCTGCCCATTCACTGGTCGATCCGCTTGCTCGTCAGCCTATCGCTCTCAGCCGGCGTTCTTGCGCTTCCGCCCTATTTCATCAATCGCGATCTGCACGAACGGGCGGTGCCCTTGCTGGCGGGAGACATGGATCTGACGTCCGGCCCAATGGAGTTCGAAACGCTGGCAGTCGTCGTGCCCGGTCGATATAACGGTGCCTACTCTTGCGACGACTTCTGCCAACGGGCGCTGGTGAACGAACAGGTTGGCAGAATTATCATGGTGCAAGCGCGCCAGCCCGTCGACGGGATCGATTGGTCGGAAACCGGCAATGTGTTTTGGCTGGAGAAGCGCGACACCTGTCCCGCCGTTGACGTCAGGGAGGGGGTTCGCACACTCAGCCTTCCGGAAAAGGACACCGGATTAAGGGGCAAATCCGTTTCCGACGTTATCCGGCTCAGGTCAGCAACCGGCACATGCTTCCTCACCGGCAAAGCCTTGCTCACCGAAGCCGACGCCGTAATTTTCTCCGGGCAGATCAAGAAGGGTGTATCGCAAATCGAAGCTGGTTTTAATACCGGCGCAGACACCATTAGCGCGAGCCGATCGTCGCTGTACATCAAACAGGGTGACGGGTTCGTCACCGCGCACCAATCCACGAGAGTCAAGATCGAACAGCTTCGTTCGCTTTTAATACCGACGCGGATATTCGGCTACCAATTCAAAAACGGGCCCGGGCTCCTCAGAGAATCGATCTATCTTGGTGCCTCAAAGCCCAAATACCCGGACACACCCTTCACCTTTCTCGTAACCAAGGTTCTCGGTCTTTCGCTGGCGATCGACGACAACAGCATCCAAAGCGACACGCGACGGCTCATTGTAGAAGCGCTTGCTCAATCCGGCGAAGTAAGCCAATCAAATGTTGATGTCATCAAGGACTATCTCGAAGATACCGGCCGCGCCAAACAGTTCGACCAGGACGATCTGGCACTTGTTCTCAGGATATTGGAGGACCGTCGGCTTCCGGTGCTGCCCCACACTGCATCCGCCGTGCGGCAAATCCCGGAGCGCAACGTCGACATTGCCGATCAATTCGCGCGCATTTTGTTTCAACGGTTGCAAGAGTTGGGGCCACGGCATGAAGACGATCGCGCCAGAAACAGACAGCTCCGCAGCATCACATCGGCGATCTACGTGCTCCCGACCGACAGCATCGATCCTTACGTTTCTCAACTCGAAAACCTGGCGGAGAACGAAGCCGATCGCATCCACGCCCGATCGGCCCTCAGACGGCTCGGCGACTTCGGCACAAGAGCCGTTCCAACCCTTCTCTTTCTGATCGACGATGCAAATCGCTATTCCAACCGGCCCGTAACCGAAGAGTGGCAACTTCCTTATCTGGCGGGCATTGAGGGACTGTGCCGCATGGGAGCCCTTGGAATGCAACAGAAGCAGATCATTCCCGAATTGATACTAAGGCTCGAGGACGGCAGGATCGCCAAGTTCGCTTCCTATTGGAGCCTGGCAATCAACACGTTACTCGCACACGGCGCCGATCCCGAGGAAATATGGCCGTACATGAAAACCGACAACGTCAATCATACGCGCAAGAAATTCGACTGGGAGATCTCGCGTGCCAAAAAGAAGTTCGATTGCTTCTTCTGACACCCGCCGTCACAAACCGAAGACTCTGCCTCCACCACCTGCAGGATACTTCGCGATCACAAACGCGACGCGCTACACCGGCTTCCGTCGATTTCGCGCAACCATTTGACGACTTTTTCTTCGAGTTTATCCGGCGAGATCGGCTTTGCGAGGTAATCGTCCATGCCGGCGTCGAGGCATCTTTCCATGTCGCCTTTGATGGCGTGCGCGGTGACACCGATAATCGGCACGCGCCGTCCGGTATCCGCCTCGATCTCTCGGATCGCTTGCGTTGCCTCAAAGCCGTTCATCACCGGCATGGAAACATCCATCAGGATGACGCGCGGCTTGCACGATTTGTACAGCGCGACTCCGTCCAGGCCGTTGTCGGCGATGCGGAAGGTGTAGCCGGTCGCCTGCAGTACCTGCGTAAAGACGACCTTGTTGATTTCGTTGTCCTCGCAGACGACGATGTCCACATGCTCACCGCCGGTCTCGAACGCGGTATCGCTCGTTGTCGCGTCCACCGGGAGGGGTTTGTCCGACACCGCTGAGTTCGTTGCTGGATTGCAGGCGGGTTTCGCCGCCTCCTCCCTCACTGTCGCAAGAAACGCACCGCCCCGGTCCCGGTGGTCGTGCAATATCTGCACCATCATATCCAATAGCGTCGACGAGCGTGCCGGCTTGGTCAGGTGGCCCTGGATGGACAGCGAGGAGAACAGCTTCCCTTCTTCGGTTTGATCGACCGAGGTGAGCATCAGGATCGGGATACCGGCCAGTGCCGCATCGGCTCTCATGGCGCGCGCGACGTCGCCACCGTTCATATCGGGCATGTGATAATCGAGGATCACGATGTCGATTTCGACTCCGCGTTCCACCGCGGCTCGCATGAGCTCAAGCGCCTTGCTGCCGGAACTGCACGCCGCCGCGTCGAATTTCCACGACGCCATCTGCTCGCTCAAGATCGACCGGTTGACCCGGTTGTCATCGACGATGAGCACTTTCGCACCCGTCACGTCGACAGGAACGGTCTTCTTGCGCCGTCCGCCTGGATGGACCGGCAGCTCTATCGTGAACCAGAACGTCGATCCCCGGTTCGGGACGCTCTCAACCCCGATTTCGCCGCCCATCAATTTGACCAGTGCTGCCGATATGGACAGCCCGAGCCCCGTCCCCTCGTGCTTGCGGGAGGCGGAGGTGTCGACCTGGGAGAACTTTTCGAAGATAGTGCGTTGTTTCTCCTCGGGAATGCCGATGCCGGTGTCCTCGATGCGAAAATGCAGCCGCGAAACCTCTCGCGGGACGACGTTGCCGTTCTCGTCGACGGCATCGTCCAAGGTTGTCGTCTCGCCCGCCACATCGACGACGATGTGGCCTTTTTCGGTGAACTTGACCGCATTGCCCAGCAGATTGGTGACGATCTGGCGGAGGCGGCCCCCATCGCCCACGAACATCTCCGGCAGATCCGGCTGGACCCGTACGGCAAGTTCCAGATCCTTTTCGGACACCCGCGCCGACACGAGGGTAGCGACATCCTCGATCGCCTCCGTCATTTGAAACGGCCGCGGATCAAGTTCCATCTGGCCGGCATCGATCTTGGAGAAGTCGAGGATGTCGTTGATGATGGTCAGAAGCGAGCTGCCCGACTTGACGATGATGTCGGTGAACATGGCCTGCTTCGCGTCGAGTTCGGTTTTGGCCAACAGCTCGGCCATCCCCATGACCCCGTTCATCGGCGTTCTGATCTCATGGCTCATATTGGCCAGAAATTCCGACTTCGCCCGCTCAGCCGCCTCGGCTTTGGCCTGAGCTTCGACGAGGTCGGTGATCTCGTTGTAGGTCGCGATACTGATCCCATCACCACCGGGTACGATGATCGCTTCGATGATTCGCCCGCTTGGAAGGTTGCGCCGGGTCCGGTATTTTTTACCTGTCCGATTGCGTTCGCGAGCTGCCGTGATGATCGCCTCGCCCGAAACACCCTCGCCGAAATCACCGCGATCCGAGCAATGTTGCTGGAGCTTCAGAAGGGAACCGCCGGCCTGGACAAGCTCCAGCGGCACTTCCAGCATGTCGGCAAGCGAGACGTTGGTGTACGAGATGGCATCGTCCTTGTGCATCAGAATTCCGGCTTCCGACACATCCAGGATCCTGAGCGTCCTGTCGAGCTCGTCCTTTGCCGCCTCGGCCGTGTCGCGCGCCTCTTCCATGAACCGCTGATCGGTGACATCGACCACATAGCCCATCAAATGGGTGATCTCGCCATCTGCGCCGAAGATATTCTGCGTGTATTCGGAAACGAAACGGGTCTTGCCGGATTTGTCGACAATCCGGTAGTCCATATGGTTGCCTTCCGAGTTCTTCTTTCTCTTCCAGGCATCCTCGACCTCTTCGACCCACTCGATATCGTCCTGGTGAATCAGGTCGGCATACTTGACGTCGTTGCGCAAAAACTCGTCGACCGACCATCCGGTAATGCGCTCGACGTTTGGCGTCACCTTGACCACCGGCCACTCCCCGGTGATGTTCTCCCACAGGAAAATGCATACGGGGCCGTTCTCGAACACCTTCATGAACAGGTCATTGAAGATTCCATCCACAGATTGCATCAATGCCTCACATCGCTCGGAGCCCGACGGCAACATTCCATGTCAAAGATCCATGCCGAGAACCGGGTGTGGACTTCGCGCATGACAGACTTCAGGTTGTTAAACCAAAGTATGGTAAACAAATTCTGATTTCGGGCCGCGGCGGGACCAAAAGAGCCGCGATCAAGGAGCTGCGAATAGCATTTAATCGCAGGCAACCGCCTGCATCGGCGACCGTTCGAATTATCTGCGGCCGCCGATTATACAGTAACTCCGGCCAATTGGACTTCGTGGATGCACTCCAAATCAGCGTGACGACTTTGTTATCGGTCACCGAGGCATCCGCTATGCGTCACCGATCGCCATCAGGCTGGCATTGCCGCCGGCGGCGGCGGTGTTGATGGAAACCACCTGTTCCTGGGCGAAGCGGGTCAGATAGGCCGGACCGCCGGCCTTGAAACCGGTGCCCGACAGGCCCGAGCCGCCGAAGGGCTGGGTGCCGACGACGGCGCCGATGGTGTTGCGGTTGACGTAGATGTTGCCGGTATCGAGCCGGTCGAGGACCTGGTCGATGGTGGCTTCGATGCGCGAGTGAACGCCGAGCGTCAGGCCGTAACCGGTCGATGCGATGTCGTCGAGTGCCTTGGCAAGCTTGCCGGCCTTCCAGCGCACCACATGCAGGACCGGACCGAACACCTCTTCCTTCAGCGCCGAAGGGCGGTCGAGCTCGACGATATGCGGAGCAAAGAAGGTTCCCGCCTCGGGCGCTTCGCCGGCAAAGCGGATCGTCTGGGTCTGGCGCATAACGTCGATATGGGCCCGCAACATCGAACGCTGCCCTTCATCGATGATCGGTCCGATATCGGTCGCCGGCGATTGCGGCAGTCCGAGGTGGAGTTCGCGGGCGGCACCTTCGATCATGGTGAGCATGCGGTCGGCGACGTCTTCCTGCAGGAAGAGGATGCGTAGCGCCGAGCAGCGCTGTCCGGCCGAGCGAAAAGCCGACATGACGACGTCGTCGGCCACCTGTTCCGGCAGCGCCGTGGCGTCGACGACCATGGCATTGAGGCCGCCGGTCTCGGCAATCAGCGGCACGATCGGCCCGTCCTTGCCGGCGAGCGTCCGGTTGATCGCCCGCGCCGTCTGCGTCGAGCCGGTAAAGGCGACGCCGTCGATTTTCGCATGCGCGGTGAGCGCGGCACCGACCTGGCCGTCTCCCGGCAGATAGATCAGCACGTCCTCCGGAACGCCTGCCAAATGCAGGAGCCGCACCGCTTCGTGAGCGATCAGCGGCGTCTGTTCGGCCGGCTTGGCGATCACCGCATTGCCGGCCGCCAACGCCGCCGTGACCTGACCCAGAAAGATCGCCAGCGGGAAATTCCATGGGCTGATGCAGGCAAAGACGCCACGACCGCGCCAGCCATAGCGGTTTTCTTCCCCCGTCGGCCCCGGCATCACGGTCGGTTCGGAAAATCTGGAACGCGCCTGGACGGCATAGTAACGGCAAAAATCGACCGCCTCGCGTATTTCGGCAATGCCGTCGTCGAGCGTCTTGCCGGCTTCCAGCGACAGCAGGCTCATCAGCCGATCGCGATTCTCCTCGAGATAATCACCGGCCCGCTCGAGCGCCGTCGCCCTGGTATCGACCGGAGTGCGCGACCAGCGCTCAAAACCCTTCCGCGCCGCCGCCATCGCGGTCTCGACGTCATCAGCCTGCGCAAAGGCGACGGTGCCGACCGTGAAGCCCGGGTCGGCCGGCGCCTGAATTTCGGTTCCCGGACTCTTCTTTTTCACGCCGGGAACCATCGGTACGGCTTCGACCGGTTTGAACGACACGTCCATGCCCTTGGTCAGCGCCTTCAAATCGCTGCGGTGACCGAACTCCAGACCGGCGCTGTTGCGGCGGTCCGGATAGATGCCCTCTGGCAACACGATGTCGCTGTGCCGGGCACTGTGGCCCTTGCCCAGCTCCAGGCTGTCGAGCGGCCGTTCGAGCAGATCCTCGACCGGGACGCTGGTATCGCCGGCGACAGCGACGAACGAGGAGTTGGCGCCGTTCTCCAGCAGACGGCGAACCAGGTAGGCGAGCAGGTCGCGATAGCCACCGACCGGCGCGTAGATCCGGCACGGAACCGGCCGGTTGCCTTCGGTCACCGCCTCGTAAAGCGGTTCGCCCATGCCGTGCAGGCGCTGGAACTCGAAGCCGCCCTTGTCGTCGCCGGCCATCTCCAGAATGGTCGCGACGGTCAGCGCGTTGTGGGTGGCGAATTGCGGAAACAAGCGCTCGCGCATCGCCAGCATCTTTTGCGCGCAGGCGAGATAGCAGACATCGGTGGCGGCCTTGCGGGTAAACACCGGATAGTCTGCCAGCCCGCGTTCCTGGGCGAGCTTGACCTCGGTGTCCCAATAGGCGCCCTTGACCAGGCGCACCATCATGCGCCGGCCGGTGCTCCGGCACAGAGCGTCGATATGATCGATCACCGCCGGCGCCCGTTTCTGATAGGCCTGGATGGCCAGCCCGAAGCCGTCCCAGCCCGCCAGGCTGTCATCGGCGAACACGGCGTCGATGACGTCGAGCGACAGCTCCAGCCGTTCGGCCTCTTCGGCATCGACGGTGAAATTCAGATTATGCGCCTTGGCCCGCTGCGCCAGCGCCAGCAGGTCGGGCACCAGTTCCCGCATCACGCGGTCCCTGTGGGTGGCGTGGTAGCGCGGATGCAGTGCCGACAGCTTGACCGAGATGCCCATCCTGTCCGGCAGTTGCGTCGAGCCCGCCGCCTGGCCGATAGCCTCGATGGCGTCGGCGTAGGACTGCCAGTAGCGCTTTGCGTCGGCCGATGTCCGTGCTCCCTCGCCCAGCATGTCGAAGGAATGGCGGTAACCGCGCGATTCGTTCTTCGCCGCGCGCGACAGCGCGTCGGCGATGTTCTCGCCCAGCACGAAATGGTGGCCGAGGAAACGCATCGCCTGCTTGGTGGCGGTGCGCACGGTCGGCAGGCCGAGCCGCCTGATCAAACCCTGAACCACGGATTCGGGTGTTTCGCCGGGACGGATCACCTTGGCGGTGATGCCGAGCGCCCAGGCGGACGCCGCGACGAACCAGGTATCGCCGTGCGCCTCGTGTTCGCTCCAATTGCCTTCCTTCAGCTTGTCCTCGATCAGCTTGTCCTGGGTCTGCGCGTCGGGAACCCGCAGCAGCGCCTCGGCCAGCACCATCATGGCAAGCCCCTCCGGCGTCGACAGCCCGTATTCGCGCAGGAAGTCCTCGACCCCGCCGATCGACCCGGCATTGTCGCGGATCGCGCGGATGAAGCGGGTCGCATCGGCATCGATGCGCGCATCGGCGCCGGCGTCGAACTGCAGCAACCGGGCAAATCCTGCAATGATGGAATCGTCGTCGCCTGCCCACGGCGCGTTGAATTCGGTCGGAACTGGTGAAAGCGGCGCATTCATGGCGGAACTCCCGTGTTTTCGCCATTCTATCCGAAATCCTGCCTTGTTTTTCACCGTCTTTCTTATAAAATTCCGGTCTATCTCCTACAATTACTCCCTTTGGTAGTGAACAATGAAAGACATCGATCAGATCGACCGCAAGATCCTCCGTGCGCTGCAATCTGACGGCCGGCAGTCGAACATCGAGCTGGCCGAACGCATCAGCCTGTCGCCGACCGCCACGGCCGAACGGGTCAAGCGGCTGGTTCGCGAGGGTTTTGTCGAGGGATTTTCGGCACGCCTGTCGCCGGAAAAGCTGGGCCGCGGCCTGCTGGTCTTCGTCGAGGTCAAGCTCGACCGCACCACCCCGGACGTCTTCGAAGCCTTCGCCACGGCCGTGCGGCGCAGCGACGACGTCATGGAATGTCACATGGTGGCCGGCGGCTTCGATTATCTCGTCAAGGCGCGGGTTGGTGGGATGAACGCCTACCGCGCCTTTCTGTCGGACGTGATCTTGCCGCTTCCCGGGGTGCGCGAAACCCACACCTATGCGGTCATGGAAGAGGTCAAGAGCCTGTCATTCCTGCCAGTTTGACTTTGGCCGGGGGTTGGCCCGCGATGGTCAGAATCCTCACGACGCGGCGGTACAACGGGATCAGGGAATATGACGAGGCAGAACATGTTCGACTACGGCGGGACGCCGTTCCCTTCGGCGCTCGCCTTCTCATCGGCCTATGTCGAGGTGGCCTGCTTTATCGGCCTGTTCGGGCTGTTCACCTCGTTCATCACCGGCGATATCATTCTGGTCGGCGTGGAACTCGTCGAAGAGTCGCCGGAGATCATCACCAGATCGTTGGTGCTGCCGCTATTCGTGCTCGCCTGCGCATTCTGGAGCTGGACGTTTCGCAATGCCGCTCGTCCGTCTCCGACGGCGATCCGCGCTGCACTCCTGACCCAGGCGTTGTTGCTGTTGCTGGCTTTGACGCTTGCAGCAAATCTCGGACCGCTCCGCGGCGCCGATTCGCCTGAAACCATGGCCGTTGCGGCGCCGGTGGTGCTGGCTTGCTCACTGCAGATGATCATGATGCGCCACCAGATCACCTCGCATCCGCACACGACCGTCATGACCGGCAATCTCGGTCAGCTCACCATCTCCATCGCCTCGTTCTATTACGGCCACCTGCCAGCCAGTCCGCGCGGCGAACCCGGCAAGCCACCGGACAGGCACGCGACGATCCGCCATCAGACGTCCATCCTGGTCGCATTTCTGGCTGGCGCGCTCTGCGGCGGCCTGGCCTTCGGCGCCTTCGGCTTCGCCTGCCTGTTTCTGCCGGTGGCGATCCAGGTGACCTATGCCATGGCCGGACAGATCAGCGCTGACGCCTGACGGGAATGCGAACCGGTTGCGGGGTGCGGGCGGCCCAGCCGCAGCTGTCCAGCATCATGGCACGCCGCGCCAGGTCCCGCGCCTCCTGTGCCAGGCCGGCATCGCGCAGCATCTTCGCCTGCTTGATCATCTTGCGGGCCAGTTCGAGCAGCGTGTTCGATCGGTCGTTTTGCATTTGACGTCCTCCTGCCCATGACTACGCACGAGGAGCGCCGTCGGATTACCGGTCGAGGATCGAGCGGATCTCAACCAGGTTGGAGCGGACCCGCAACAGGTAGAAGCCGACCGTCGCCAGATGCGACGGCATGATCCAGCCGTCTTCGCGACCGTTGGAGACGATTACCGGCTCGAGATTCAGCGTCTCGCGCAACTGGTTCTCCATGGTCGTCCAGACATTCTCCAGCTGGCGGCTCTGGATGATGTCGGCAAAATCCGCATGAGCGGCCTTGAGGATGCCGTAATAGGCATAGAGCTGGCCGTATGTGAACCAGAAATGGTTGTCGGCGCGCGTATCAAACCAGCCGGCATTGCTTTTGTCCGACCGGTCGCGCAGCGCCGCCGAGGTCGAGCCGATATCGGCGGCCACCCGATCGACGAAGCGGATCAGATTGTCGGCTCGGGGATCGAAAACCGCGTCGCAGCTCTCCAGCCGCTCGTTGAACGCCAGCAACCGTTCCCTGCCTTCGCGGTAAGCGCTGGGCGTCGGGCGGATCGGTCCGAAGGGATTGAGGGTGAAATACCATGTGTACTGGTCGTAATTGATACGACCGCGCGCCTGGGCGAGGTCGGGATCGGCGGCCGACGTACCGCGCCGCCGACCGAGCGCGTCGACCAGTTCGAGAGACGTCCTTTGCACCGCTTGCTGGACACCGCGCTGGAACGAGGCCTTGTTGTCGAGATAGGGCGTTGCATCCCACGGCAGGCCGAAGAAGCCGAGCTTGTAAAGCAGCGTCGACGAGATCCAGGCATTCTCGTTGACATTGAAGTCGATCAGGTCGGCGACCACGTCGACGATCTGCGAACGCCCGCAGGTGCGCGCCGTGGCACTGCTGTTTTCGATGGAAACCTGTTCACCGGCCTGGGTCCGGGGCCCTTCGATATTGTAGGCGGTGACATAGTCCGGATCGAAATTGCGGATCCAAAGAACCCGCCAGACAAAAATGCCATAGAGCACGATCACCCCGACCACCAGCAGCCCGACCACCGCCCTCAGTATGAAGCCCTTGCTGCGATACCAGCGCGTCGCCGCCACGAATGGCCACAGGATCCAGGCGATCAGCACGCCGATGCCGTGGCCGATGGCGTGAAACACGCGCTCGAAAAAGGCAATCACCGGATCCAGCATGGTTCAGTCCTCTTCAAATCCGTACAGGCGGCGGCGAAACGCCTTCTTGTCCTTTAGATAGCCGTCGACCAGTGTCGTTACCACGTGGCCGCGAAAGGCATCGCCCAGGGTCTCGTAGTGATCGTAGAAGCCGGGCTTGTCGAAAACGAAGCGCGACACGAAATCCGCCGGCACCAGCACGCTGATCAGCCGGTTGGTCAGCCAGCGATCCGGATGATCCGGCGTCGCGCGCACCAGCAGAAATCGCTCTTTCGCCGACAATTCATCCATATCGATCCTGCCGTCGCGCGTCACCTGGCGGCTCGCCTGCTGCAGAAACGGATAGGTGCCCTCGCGGGCGACGAGTTCGGCGTTGCGGTGAAGCCAGGTCTGCAGCCAGATCGAATCGACGCCGTCGAGGTCGGTCTCCGGCTCGTGCCGGCCGATCAGGCTGCGCAGGCAAATGTCGGAACGGTGTTCCAGATAGCCGGAACCGTCGACCCACGATTCGTGCGGCGCCTCGATACGCTTCGAGCGTTCGAGAAAGTCGTAGATCCGGGCGTGGTCGTTCAGGGCGATGTAGCTCACCTCCCAGGGGCGCGAACGGCGAAAGCCAGGAGCCGCAGGATCGCTGATCACCGTGGTGGACCTTTCGTCGACGAAGACGAACAGGCCGCCGAAATGGCTGGTCCAGTAGGCTTCGTGCCGAAACACCACCCTGTCCGGCACCAGCGTGTTCTTGCGGATGTCGCCTGTTTCGCGCGCCAGCTCGACCATGCGCTCAAGCATGGCATCGTCGCGCCAGGCATAAGGGACCTTGATCAGCCGGTCGGCGAGTGCCGCCAGTTCGTCCGATTTCGCCAGCATGTTATCGGCCGAAAAGACCCGGAACTTGACCTCGTTGATCGACAGCAGGTCCTCGATATCCTCGACCCGCGAAACGTCCTCCTCGATCTCGCCGTAGAGCACGTCGCGAATGGTGACCGCGTGAATCGCCCGCCGGTTATTGTCGAAGAACTCCTGCATCAGCGACCCGGTGTTGGAGAAGCTCGTATGAACAACCGGCAATTGTTCCTGGTGCGGCGACAGGATGATGAAACGGCGATTGATCCTGTTGGGGTCGAGATAATCGCGATCGTCGAACTCCTCGGCAACCTGCGGCGAGAAGCCCGTCATGTCGATGTGGAAGCTCGCAAGCTGCGTCGCCGGCAGTCCGAATCCGGTCAGCGCCCGGTTGTAGCGCTCGATCAGATGCGGTTCCGCGACTTCCATCAGCTGACCGAAGATCAGCTCGTTTTCGACCAGACGCTTCATTCCTGCCAGCGTCCGTCGCTTTTCATCGCGGCGATTTCGGCGATCGCCTTTTCGCGCTGCCGCTCGCGCCGGATGATGTCGGAGACGGCGGCATCGTCGGAGCGGTCGGTATAGCGGAATTCGGAATCGGCGTAGCGGTTGATCTCCTGAAGCACCATGTCGATTGTGAACGGACCGCGCAGCTCCTCGATCATCGCTTTCTTGTCGTCATAGGCCTTGTGCATGAAGGCTTCCGGCGTTTCGAACCATTCGTCCGGCAGGTCGATATCCATCGCCCGCATTTTGATGGCGTCGGTGATGTTCTTGATCGCCCGGCCGGTGAAGCGCGGCTCGGCCAGCTTGATGCGGTGCAGATAGTCGCCGATATCGGCCATGGTCTTGATGGCGCCGTGTTCATTTTCGAAGCGTTCCCACACCGCCAGCAGGTTCTCTTCCTGCGGCCGGTCGTGACCGGCATAAGAGGCGGCGACCGCCTTCTTGATCTCCTGACCGGCATAGAGATCGTGCTTGCCCAGCGGGATGGCGTGGTTCTTGCCGGCGAGCAGCACGAAGATATCGATATAGTCGTCGCGACTCTGCGGCCCGTCGACCAGCCAGCGGGCCCCTGCTCTTTGCCGCAGCGCATCGTCGACATTCTCCGGATAGTTGGAGAACATGCCGAAGCTGCAATTGCCGCGCACCACGGTCGATGCGCCGGCAAAGCTCTCCATCAGCACGGCGGTGACCTCGTGCTGGCCGGCAGACGCCTTGTCGTCGGAACGGCGGGCGCAAACCTGGTCGATATCGTCGACGGTGCCGAAGCCGATGGCGCGCGGATTGATGACGTTCTCGACGAACGCCTTGCAGTTCTGGCCCGACTTGCCCTGGTAGGACGAGATCTGGTCGACGCCGAAATTCTCGTAGTGGAACGGATAGCCGGCGATCTGGCAGTAATCGTTGATCAGCCCGGCGATCATCTGGATGAGAATGGTCTTGCCGGTGCCCGGCATGCCGTCGCCGATGAAGGTGAACAGGAAGCCGCCGAGCTCGACGAACGGGTTCATCTGCCGGTCGAAATCATAGGCCATCAGCATCTTGGCAAGCTTCAGCGCCTGGTATTTGGCGATATGGTTGCCGACGATCTCGCCCGGTTCCTTGAAGGTCATGACCAGCGGCCGGCGGCGTTCGCCCGGCGCCACGTCGAAGCCGTTGATGGTGAAGTCGTCCTGGTCGATGCGGATATGCGTCTCGGCGAAATCGGACAGCCCGGTGAAACGGCCTCTCCGCTGCAACAGCCCGTCGATCGTTGTACGTGCGAAAGCCTTGGCACGCGTGGTCAGCGCCGCGTCGTCCGCCGCTCCTTGGACCGCCGCGTCGAGTCCGGCGACCACGGCTTTCAGCGCATCCTGCGGCGTGTCGAAGACGAAGTCCGGCTCTTCCGTATCGTTGACCGGTTCGCTGTCACCGTCGATGAGCTGGCTGAGATAGGCGGCAAAGGCGAAGGCCGAGACATAGGCCGACGCCGACAACAGCGCCTTGAACCGAGTGGCTTCCTCACCGGTCAGCGGCGATGTGGCGTTTCTCGCCTGCAGCGCCTCCAGTTCGCTCTGCACTGCAAAGCTGTCGGCCAGCGCCATGGCAACGGCCAGGCCACGCCGCGCCCGATAGAGCAGCGTATGCTGGGCGATCGACATCAGCGGGTCGCCGGCATGCACGGCGGCGATGGTCTTGGTCAGTTCGACCTCGCGGCTGCGGCGGACCGAGCGGGTCGAAACGGTCGAGACGAAGCGCCTGCCCGTGCCGGCGAGCGTCGTGCCGGACTTGCCGTCGTCGCGCTCCAGTACCACCAGCCGCGTAACCAGGCTTTGCGCCGTGGCCCGGTGCTTTTCGATGTCGTCTTCGTGAATGGTGGTCAGACCCGCATTCTGGCTCATCGCTCAAATCCCGCTCGTTATCTGGCCGCCGGAAATCACATGCACCTTGAACCCGTCGAACACCCGGTCGGCCTCGCCGCTGGCATAGAGCGCCTGATAGGCGTCATGCGGCACCAGCGCGTGCCTCTCATAATAGCTCACGCCCTGGCGCGTGGCTTCCAGATCGGCGGTGTCGATGTGGAATTCCTCGCGCGCCGGCTGCGAGCTCCACAGGCCGCGCTTGCCCGGTCTCTCGCCGACAGAGACCACCTCCTGCACCGTCCAGGTCAGCAGCCAGGCGTTCTCCGGCTGGCGTACTTTGGCCAATACCTCGCTCACACGGTCGCCATGATGGGTAATGCCGGCCGAATAGAAAGGCCCGAGCACGAAGCGCCAGAGCTGTTTGGGGTGCAGGGCTTCGAAATCCTTGTCGAGATTGCCGACGATCGTCGACAGGGTCAGCGAATAGGCGCCGTTGTTCTGGGCGAAGTCGTCGAACTGGTGCGCCAGATCCGGGTTGAGCAGGCCTTCGACCGGCAGCGGAATGCTGATATTGTCGTTGTAGCGGCCTTTTTCGGTAACCAGCATGCGGCCGATCTCCGAACTCGAATCCTCAACCACGGCCATATACACCATCGGCAGCGACTGGCTGCCGTCGAAGATCCCCCAATGGACAACGTAGTAAGGCCGGCGCGTTTTCGGGTTCACCGAGACGCGAATGGTCTCGGGCAGCACGAACGGCCGGAAAACCATGCCCTTCTCGATCGCCTCGAGATAGGCACGCCGGGCCAGTTGCTCCTGCTCAACCCGCGGGAATTCGCGACGCCCCAGGATGCGGTCGACCATTTCGGCGCGCAGCGCGTCGGCATCGGGTAGTTCGTCGAGCCGCTTCTTGGCGGTCTTGCGGTCGTTTTCCAGTTCGAGCACGTTCTGAAAGGCCGGAAATCCGCTTTCGGCCCGCGAAATGCGGAAGCGCTCGGTGAAGCCGATGCGATGTCTCCAGCAGGAGAAGGTCCGCCTGAGCCGGTTGACGTAGGGCGCCACCGTCCGGCCGATCAGGTCGTGTTTGTAGAGCGGCGAATTTTCGTCGGCGAGGAATTGGTCGAGCCCGTCGAGGGCCGATTCCATCGCCTCGAAATAAAGGTCTGCCTGTCCGCGTTTGCTGTTCATCGGCCGCCTGCGTGCCGCAGCCTACTGACGCACATAATCCGCCGCGTTGTGCTTTTCCATGACCTCGCCGAAGCGCCGGGCAAAGGCGTCGTCCGCCAGTTTCTTACGGCGCTGGATGTCCTGGGTCGCCAGCATGTTCTTTTCGTGCATCTCCAGAAGGTCGCCGATATGCCGCTGGGCTGCGGAGCCGATGCCGGCCATGGTTTCCTCGGCGGCCGTGTCGACCTGGCTGCCGAGCGTGTTGATCTTGTGGGCGACGTCTTGCTGCGCCGCGGTCTTGAGCGAATCTTCAAGCGCCTTGTAGAGAACGATGCGCTGCTCGGTGTCGATGGTCAGCTTGTTGATCAGCGTGCTCTGGGCGGCGATCTGGTTGTTGAGCGAGTCGACGAAGGTCTGGAACATCGACGTGTACCGCTCCAGCGTCTGGCTGGCCGCCAGCAGTTCCTGCTCCTTGGTCTGGGCCTCGTTGTATTCGGTCGCCATTTTCGAGCGCTCGCCTTCCAGTTGCGTGCGCTCCGCCTGGTCGGTCGATGCGGCGATTCGGTTTTCCAGATCCATCAGAGCCGGATTGAGCTCTTCGATGCGGGCCTGCGCGGCCTCCAGCTCGGCGACGGTGCTCTTGCGCCGTTCGATGACGTTGACGAGGCTCGCCTCCGAGGTCTTGTAGCGCTCGTCGAGAATGTTCTTCTGTTCTTTCAGGATGCCGACGATCGCGTCGGACTTGGCCAGCAGTTCCTGCAGGTTTTCCGCCAGCGACATGTTGCGCACCCGGTCGGTCCGCATCCGCTGCATGCGCTGCTTGGAAAAGATGCCGACGAACTTTTCCCAGCCGGAGAAGTTCTTCATGCTCTCGAATTCGGCGCCGAACACGTTGGTGGCGTCCTCGAGCCCGATGATCAGGTCGGCGATGTTGCCTTCCATCACCTTCTGCTGTTTCAGCACATCCTGGATTCGAGCGTTCTCGATGTCGAAATCGGCGTCGCCCAACTCGGTCTCGGCCTTGGCGAATTTTTCCAGAACCACGCCGGACTGCTCGATCTTCGAGCGCATGTCTTCAACGATGCTGCGCGTCTTCTCGAGCTCGGAGTCCATATTCTGAAGCGTGGCCATCGTATCCCTCTCTGTTTTCGATCCGGTCGGCGACGGGCTCGGCGCGGTGACGATCAGCTCGCCGGCGCTGCAAACCGGTCGCCTCTGCGGAGTTCTAATGTTGGTGCTTACCCCAGTATCTGCAAGTCTGCACGCACATTATCACAGAATTATCGGGACGATCGAAACAAAGCGCAGCCGTGTAGGATGAACATCAAGACAAAACGGCAACTCTTTGAAAGAGAAGCCGTTTACGATGGCCACTTGAACAGGCGGCAGGGGCGCAATGATACCGCGCCCCGAAAAATCCGCGGCGTTTAATCGGCGGCGGAGGGGTCCTGCAGGTAGACAACGATATTCTCGATATCCTTGTCCTTCTTCAGGCCGGCGAAAGCCATCGAAGTTTTCTTGATCAGGTCCTTCGGCTTTTTCAGGTAGATCGTCAGCGTTTCGACGTCCCAAACCTTGCCGTCGGCGGCAAATTCCGTCATCGCCTTGGAGTACTTGAAGCCGTCGACGGAGGCCACGGGCCGATCGATGATACCGACCAGATGCGGGCCGACCTTGTTCTTTTCGTCTTCCGCCGTATGGCAAGCCTTACACTTCTTGAACACCTTGGCGCCCTTGACCGGATCCCCCTCGGCCAAGGCGGGCGCCGCCAGGACGGACATCAGTGTGGCGGCTGCTACAAGCACTCTAAACTGCATGAATCTCTCCCTTTCGCGGTATCAGACACGGCTTTTGCCTTTTGCTTAGCGTCTTTTGGGACATCGACGCAATGGCGTCGCGTTTGGAATTAGTCTAATTGGCAATATGACGCAGCTGTGGCGCCGACGGGTTCGGCCCCTGCTTACCGATCCGCGCGGTGCCGGGCTTTTCAAGAATCCGCTCTCAGCCCTGAAGCTGGCTCTCGACATAGTTTTCGACCAGGCGCAGTGCGTCGACACCCCCGCGCAGGCTGCCCAGCGCCTTGCGGATATAGAGCCCGTCGATGAGTGAGGCGATGCCTTCGGCGACGGCCGGCGCGCGGTCGCCGACCAGCGGACGCAGGTTGTGGATCAGGTTCGAAGCAAGCCGTCGCGCATAGACTGAGAGCAGCGCGTGCGCCTGCTCCGATTCCTGCGCATGCACGTAAAAGACGAGCCAGACGGAAACAGTTTCCGGCTTGAACTGCGCCGGTCCGAGACTTGCGGAGATGATGGCCGAGATGCGTTCGCGCGGGGTCGTCGCGCCCTTCATCTCGCTTCGCACCTGGCGGCCGTATTCGGTCAGCAGATGACGCATCGCCGAAGCGATGAGTGCGTCCTTGCTGCCGAAATAGTGATGCGCCAGCCCCTGCGAGACGCCTGCCCTGACCGCGATATCGCGTATGGTGATGTCAAGCGACCCGCGAGCGTGTATCGCCGAAATCGCGGCATCGACCAGCGACCGGCGCCGGATCGGCTCCATTCCCACTTTCGGCATAAGGCTCCCTTCCACACTCCAGACAAACCCATTATGCCGGTTCACCGGCGAAAAACCAGTTTTTCTTGAACAATCATTCAATAAAAGCTTGCAATGGTGTGGAGTTTGTGGCGCGATACGGCCCGACGCGATCATCACACATCGGAAAAACGCCAAAACTGGGGAGCCCGACATGACATTCATCAAAAAAACGCTGTGTGCAGCCGCCTTGAGCACAGCCCTCGCCTCCGGCGCGGTCGCCGCGGAACCGGAGAGCTGCAAGACGGTCCGCTTCTCGGATGTCGGCTGGACCGACATCACGGCCACCACTGCCGCCACAACCGCCGTGCTGGAAGCGCTCGGATACGAAACCGACATCAAGGTTCTGTCCGTACCGGTCACCTACACCTCCCTGAAGAACGGCGATATCGACGTCTTCCTCGGCAACTGGATGCCGACCATGGAGGGCGATATCGCTCCCTACCGTGAAGACGGATCAGTCGAGACGGTGCGCGAAAACCTCGAGGGTGCCAAGTACACGCTGGCGACCAACGCGGCCGGCGCCAAGCTCGGCATCGACGATTTCGGCAAGATCGCCGCCCAGAAGGATGCCCTCGACGGCAAGATCTACGGCATCGAGCCGGGCAATGACGGCAACCGCATCATTCTCGACATGATCGCCGGCGACGCCTTTGGGCTGGAGGGCTTCGAGCTGGTCGAATCCTCCGAGCAGGGCATGCTGGCGCAGGTCGCACGGCAGGACAAGCGCGACAACCCGATCGTCTTCCTCGGCTGGGCGCCGCACCCGATGAATGCCAATTTCGAACTGACCTATCTCGCCGGCGGCGACGACCATTTCGGCCCTGATTTCGGCGGCGCAACGGTCTACACCAACGTCCGCAAGGGCTATCTGGAAGAGTGCCCGAATGTCGGCGCGCTGCTGAAGAACCTGAAATTCTCGCTGCCCATGGAAAACGAGATCATGGGCGCCATCCTCGACGGCGGCGAGGATCCCTCCAAAGCCGCCAAGGCGTGGCTCAAGGCGAACCCGCAGATGGTCGAGGGCTGGCTTGCCGGCGTGACCACCGCCGATGGCGGCGACGGCATGGCCGCGGCCAAGGACAAGCTCGGCCTCTAAGCGGGCATACCGACGAAACCGCCCCGGCCCGGGGCGGTTTTTTTATGGTCGCGGTCCGACTTGCACACGGTTGGCGTGAGGGACTATGACCAAGGGGCCGAAGGAGAGAATGGCGGGGAAAAATCGATGGAATGGCTGACGGAATACAAGATACCGGTCGGCAAGTGGTCGAAGGCGGTCGTCGACTGGCTGATCGACCACGGTGCCTGGTTCTTCGACGGGCTGGCGCTCGGTCTGGAGCACGCCATCAACGCCATTCTCTGGGTTCTGCAGACGCCTCCGACGCTGATCGTCATCGCCGCCTTCGTGGCCCTGGCCTACGCCCTGCGCAAATCCGTGGCGACGGCCGCATTCGTTGCCGTCAGCTTCCTGTTCATCGTCAA
The DNA here is from genome assembly GCA_963921345.3 of Rhizobiaceae bacterium. GTDB lineage: Bacteria > Pseudomonadota > Alphaproteobacteria > Rhizobiales > Rhizobiaceae > Hoeflea_A. The sequence continues at coordinate 798,294 of CAWUFE020000002.1, forward strand.
CCAGGGCTATTGGGAAGAAACGACCGAGACCCTGACGCTGGTGCTGTCGGCCTGCATCGTCTGCATGGCGGTCGGCGTGCCCATCGGCATCGCGGCGGCTCACCGGCCGCGCCTCTTCACGACGATCCGGCCGGTGCTCGACCTGATGCAGACGCTGCCGACCTTCGTCTATCTGATCCCGGCCATCGTGTTCTTCGGCATCGGCATGGTTCCGGGTCTCATCGCCACCGCCATCTTCGTGGTGCCAGCGCCCATTCGCCTGACCCATCTCGGCATCTCCTCTACCCCGAAGGCGCTGCTCGAAGCCGGTGAGGCCTTCGGTGCCACCAAGTCCCAGCTCTTGTGGAAGGTCGAGCTGCCCTACGCCATGCCGCAGATCATGGCCGGTCTGACCCAGACGATCATGCTGTCGCTGTCGATGGTGGTAATCGCCGCGCTGGTCGGCGCCGACGGGCTCGGCGTTCCGGTGGTGCGGGCGCTCAATTCGGTCAACACGGCGCTCGGCTTCGAGGCCGGCTTCGTCATCGTCGTGGTCGCCATCGTGCTCGATCGCATGTTCCGTCGCGAAGAGGAAAAATCATGACGGGACCGGTCGTTCAGTTCAAACAGGTCGACATTGTCTTCGGCCCCGATCCGTCCTCGGCCCTGCCGCTGATCGACCGCGGCGAAAGCCGCGAATCCATCCAGGAGGAGACCGGCCAGGTGCTCGGCGTCGCCGGCGCGACGCTCGACGTCATGGAAGGCGAGATCATCGTCCTGATGGGTCTTTCGGGATCGGGCAAGTCGACGCTGCTGCGCGCCGTCAACGGCCTCAACCCGGTGATCCGCGGCGAAACGCTGGTCGACGGCGGCAACGGCTATGTCGATCCGCAGCGCTGTTCGTCGCGCCAGCTGCGCCAGTTGCGCACCGACCGGGTGGCCATGGTGTTCCAGCAATTCGGCCTGCTGCCCTGGCGCACCGTCGCCGACAATGTCGGCTTCGGCCTCGAACTGGCGGGCTTGTCGGCCGCCAAGCGTTCCGAGAAGGTGCGTGAACAGCTCGAACTCGTCGGCCTGGCGCAGTGGGCCGACCGCAAGGTCAACGAGCTGTCGGGCGGCATGCAGCAGCGCGTCGGCCTCGCCCGCGCCTTCGCCACCGGCGCGCCGATCCTGCTGATGGACGAGCCGTTTTCCGCACTCGACCCGCTGATCCGCACGCGACTGCAGGACGAATTGCTGCAACTGCAGTCGCAGCTCAAGAAGACCATCGTCTTCGTCAGCCACGACCTCGACGAGGCGTTCCGCATCGGCAACCGTATCGCCATCATGGAAGGCGGGCGCATCGTGCAATGCGGGACGCCGCTGGAAATCGTCAAAAGTCCGGCCAACCGCTATGTGGCCGACTTCGTCGCCCACATGAACCCGCTGTCGCTGCTTGTCGCGTCCGACGTCATGGCGGCCGGTGGCCCGGACGACCAGGCGGCGGAAGCCTTCTCGGCAACGGCAAAACCGGACACCCCGCTGATGGAAGTGCTTGAATCCATCGCCAAGCGCCCGGGCGCCGTCGGCGTGGTGGAGAACGGCCAGATCGTCGGCACGATCAACGCCCAGGACATCGTAAGGGGCTTGACCAGCCACCGGGCGTCTGCCACCGAATGACCGGCAACGCCCGGTGGCGAATCCGGGCGCCGGAACACATCGATTGGGCACCGCGCCTGCGGGCAGGCTGCGGCGCGACTACGACAGGGAGTGAATCATGAAAGTCAGTGGACAGGCCGCCATCGTCACCGGCGGAGGCTCGGGACTGGGAGCAGGCACCGCACGGGCTCTGGCCGCGGCAGGCGCCAAGGTCGCCGTGCTCGACATCAACGAAGACAACGCCAAGGCGGTGGCCGAAGAAATCGGCGGTGTGGCACTCGGCTGCGACGTGGCAAGCGCGGAGGCCGGCGCGGCAGCAGTTGCAGCGGCAGCCGACGCCCATGGCGAGGCCCGCATTCTCGTCAACTGCGCCGGCATCGCCAATGCCAGCCGCGTCGTCGGCCGCGAAGCGCCGCACGATCTGGAGCTGTTCTCGCGCGTCATCAACGTCAACCTGATCGGCTCCTTCAACATGATCCGCCTGGTCGCCGACCGCGCCTCCAAGCTGGAGCCGATGGACGACAACGAGCGCGCCGTGCTGATTTCCACCGCCTCTGTCGCCGCCTTCGACGGCCAGATCGGCCAGTGCGCCTATTCCGCCTCCAAGGGCGGCATCCATTCCCTGACCCTGCCTGCGGCCCGTGAACTTGCCCGCTTCGGCATTCGCGTGATGACCATCGCTCCCGGCATTTTTGGAACGCCGATGCTGATGGGCATGCCGCAGGAAGTGCAGGACAGCCTCGCCGCTTCGGTCCCCTACCCGTCGCGTCTCGGCACGCCGGAAGATTTCGCATCGCTGGTCATGCACATTCTCGACAACACCATGCTCAACGGCGAGACCATCCGTCTCGACGGCGCCATTCGCCTGGCACCGAAATGATCCAATGGACCGGCCGCTCGAAGGACTGACGGTCGTCGAAATGGCGGGCCTCGGGCCCGCTCCTTTCGCCTGCTACCTGCTTGCCGGGCTCGGCGCCCGGGTCATCCGGATCGAGGCCAAGGGTCGCGCGCCGGTCTTCCTGCCGCTGGATCCGACCACCAATCCGGACGTGCTGATGCGGGACATCCGCCAGCTCGACCTCAAATCGGATGACGACCGCAAGGCCGCGATCGAACTGATCGCCGAAGCCGACGTGCTGGTCGAGGGCTTTCGCCCCGGGGTGATGGAGCGGCTTGGCCTTGGTCCGGAAGCCATGCTGGAGGCCAATGCGCGGCTGGTCTATGCGCGCATGACCGGCTATGGCCAGGACGGGCCGATGGCCAATATCGCCGGCCACGATCTCAATTACATCGCCATGTCGGGTGTGCTGTCGATGATCGGCCGCCGCGACGACAAACCGACCCCGCCGCTCAATTTGGTCGGCGATTATGGCGGCGGCTCCATGGTGCTGATCATGGGCATCCTGGCCGCCCTTTTCGCCCGCCAGCAGACCGGCAAGGGGCAGGTCGTCGATACCGCCATGGTCGAGGGATCGGCCATGCTGGCAACGCCAATTTTCTCCTTCATGGCCTCCGGCATGTGGCGCGGCGGCGAGCGCGGCAGCAATCTGCTCGACACCGGCTGCCCTTTCTACGACACCTACGAGACGGCCGACGGTCGCTATGTCGCGGTCGCGCCGCTGGAACCGCAGTTCTTTGCCGAACTGGTCGATCGGCTGGAACTCGACAAGGGCTGGGTGAAGCGCCAGTACGAACGCGATGCCTGGGAGGAACTTCGGTCCCTGCTGACGGAGATCTTTCGCCGTCGCAGCCGCGACGAATGGGCTGACACATTTGCCGGCAGCGACGCCTGTGTCACACCGGTGCTGACGCCGGACGAGGCAGCGCAACACCCGCACAATCGTCACCGCGACAGCTTCCAGGATTTCTCCGGCAATCCCATGCCGATCGTCGCACCGAAATTCGGCACGAACGATGGCTGAGAAAAACAAGACCATCCGCGACACCGACGACGAGGCGCGCGCCCTTGCCCGCCGCCTGATCAGCCGCGCCCGCTTCGGTTCGCTCGCCGTGCTGCTGCCGGAAACCGGCGATCCCTTCGCCAGCCGCACGGCCGTCGCCTGCGACACGGACCGCACGCCGGTCATCCTGGTGTCTCAGCTATCCGCCCATACGGCGGGCCTTGCCAACGATCCCCGCGTCTCGCTGCTGCTCGGCGAACCGGGCAAGGGCGACCCGCTGGCCCATCCGCGCATCACGCTCCAGTGCCGGGCGACACGGATTGCGGCCGACGACCCGCGCCGGGCCGCCCTGCGCACCCGGTTTCTGCGGCGCCATCCGAAATCGGCGCTCTATGCCGATTTTCCGGATTTCTCGTTCTTCCGCCTCGAACCCCGCTCCGCCAGTCTCAATGGCGGCTTCGGCAAGGCCTACATCCTGGAGCCGCATGATTTCCTCATCGCGTCATCTGCCAGAAACGGCCTGGCGGAGATCGAGGAAAGCGCCCTCGACCACATGAACGAAGACCATGCCGATGCGGTGGCGCTCTACGCCAAGGTTCTGGCCGGCGAAAAATCCGGGAAATGGACCATGTGCGGGATCGACGCGGCAGGCTTCGACCTCGCCGCCGGCGACCGGCTGCAACGGGTGGAGTTCGATGCTCCGTTGGAGCACGCGGATCGACTCCAGAGCGAGCTGGCGAAACTGGCGAAGCGCGCTCGCCGGGCCTGATTTCGAAGACGTCCGAATTTGATTGATCGTTTCCGCGAAGCGGCGCATATAGGCGAACCCGCGTCGACCACGCCAAGAACACGAAGGAGCCCGGCATGAAACACAAGGTCATCATCGACACCGATCCCGGCATCGACGACACCATGGCGATCGCCTATGCCGTTGCCCACCCGCAGATCGACCTCATCGGGCTGACCGCGATTTTCGGCAATGTCTCCGTTGCCGAGGCGACGGAGAACGCCCTCAAACTGCTGGACTTCCTCGAACACGAGGCCGATGTCGCCAAGGGCGAGCCGGTACCGATCGCCATCGAGCCGCGCCCGCACAGCTATTTCGTTCACGGCTCCAACGGGCTGGGCGAAGTGGAACTGCCGGCAACCGAGCGCAAACCCGTGGAGCTTTCAGGACCGGAATATCTGATCGAACAGACCCGGAAATTCCCGGGCGAGATCAACATCTGCGCCGTCGGCCCGTTGACCAATCTGGCCCGCGCCCTGGAACTCGATCCGACCATTGTCGACCGGGTCAAATCCGTGGTCATCATGGGGGGCGCGATTTACCGACCGGGGAACGTCTCGCCGGTCGCCGAGGCCAATATCTGGAACGATCCGCATGCCGCCGACGCCGTCTTCGCTGCCAGCTGGTCGGTCGTGCTGGCGCCGTTGGACGTGACGACACCGGTCGTACTAACCGCAAGCTTTTTCGAGGATCTGCAGGTCGAAAGCCCCAAGGTCGGAAAGCTGCTGGCCGACATCGCCCGGTTCTACACCCGGTTCTATCGCAGCCACTCGGGCTTCAACGGCTGCATTCCGCACGACGTCATGGCGCTCACCTATCTGACAGCGCCCGGCATCTATAAGCAGATGAGCGGGTCGCTGGCGGTCGCAACCGAAGGTCCGGCAATCGGCCAGACGATCTTCCAACCTGCCGGCCGCCGGGCCCTAGACCCGATGTGGGCGACCCGGCCCAAACACATCGCTCTGCTGGAGATCGATGCCGACTACTTTACAGGCGACTATTTCACCACCATCACCGGCCGACATCCCGATTTTCTCTCGTAGGCAGCCCGTGATCAGCCGGGGAAAGCCGGCATGTCCAGTCCCTGATACGGCACCTCGACCGAGAACAGGCTGCCCGACAGCGGGTGTGCGGCCAGCGTTTCCTCATCCATCAGGATGGTACCCGTCGTGATGAACAGCGTCCGGTTGTCGCGACCGCCAAAGCCGACGCTGGTGACCGTCGGCGACGGCACCTCGATCTCGATATCGATCGTTCCGTCCGGCCTGTAGCGCCGGACCCGCCCGCCGGTGACGATCGCCACCCACAGGCCTCCGTCGGCATCGACACAGATCCCGTCCGGCAGCCCGTCGCCTTCCGGCAGGGCCGCAAACAACCTCTTGTTCGAGGGCAGGCCGGTCACGGTGTCGACATCGCAGACGAAGATTTCGCCCTTCATCGTCTCGTTGATGTAAAGCCTCGACCCGTCCGGCGAAAAAGCCGGGCCGTTGGCGACGATATAATCGTCATCGGCCTCGACCGGCAGCAGATCAGCTCCAAGGGAGTAGAGCCGCCCCGTCGGCTCCTGGAAATCGAAGTCCATGCTGCACGCCCAGAGCCGGCCGTCGGGCCCGACAGTGCCGTCGTTGAAGCGATTGCCAGCAGGTTCCTGCGGAAAGGATACGACCGTGGCAAATTCACCGGTGGCCGGATCGAGCCTGACGATCGAATGCCGCAACAGGGCCAGGATATCTCCATTATGACGCTCGAAAGTACAGCCGACGGTTTCCGGCGTCGGCCAGATCCGCTTGGCGCCGCTCTCCAGATCCAGGCAGAAGATGCGCTGCCCGAGAATGTCCACCCACCACACCGAATGGGAGGCGCGGTCGTAGCGCACGCCCTCCCCCAACTCCGCGTCGGCCCGCCAAAGACATTGCAATTCCATGCTCTCCTCCTGAATCACCAATCGACGATCGTGCCGTCGCTCATGACCGCGTTCTTGGTCTCGATGCTCTCGCGCTCGTAGGGATGACGGGCGGCGACCGCCTCGTCGATTTCGATGCCCAGACCCGGGCGCTCCGGCACCTGCCAGTAGCCGTTCTCGGAACGGATCGGGTTGTCGGAGACGACCTCGTGGAACCAGGGCACGGCACCGACCATTTCCTCCTGGATGACGTGATTGGGCGTGGCGACGGCAAAATGCAGCGCGGCGGCGCTGGCCACCGGACCTGCCGGGTTGTGCGGCGCCACGCCGATGCCGATGGTCTCGGCCCGCTGGGCGATCTTGCGTCCTTCCGAAAGGCCGCCGCAGTGACACAGATCGGGCTGCACGATGTCGACCGCACGCCGCGTCAACAGGGTCTCGAACTCATCCGGTTCGATCAGCCTTTCGCCGCTGGCGATCGGCACCGGTGAGTTCTCCTTCAGGAACAGCAGCGCCTCGGTGTCGCCCGGCTGCAGCGGTTCCTCGGCGAACAGCAGCTTGCTGTCGGCGATGGCGGTCAGATAGTCGAGCGCCGCACGGGCCGAAGCCGGCCGCCCGTGAAAATCGATCATGAGCGCAAAATCGTCGCCCAGCGCGGCGCGCAGCTCGTTCACCGCATCGGCAAATCCGGACACCGCCTGCGGCGTTGTCAGATAATGGGTATAGGGAACGTTGACGATCTTCGCCGCGGTATAACCTCGATCCCTCAGGTCGGCACACCGGGCCAGCAGCGCCTCTTTCTCGAACGTATGATAGACCGCCGCCGCTTCGCCCATGCCGAGATGCGTGTAAACGCGCACCCGATCGCGCACCTTGCCGCCCAGCAGCCGCCAGACAGGCACGCCGAGGTCCTTGCCGGCAATGTCCCACAGCGCGGTTTCGATAGCGCTGACGGCGCTTTGACCGATCGAACCCAGACGCCAGTAGCTCTGCTTGCGCATGATGCGGGTGCACTGGGTGATCTGTGCCGGATCCTGCCCGATCAGCAGATCCGACAGGTCCTCGACCGCGCTGGCCACCGACCGCGTTTTCCATTCGAGTGTGGCCTCGCCCCAGCCATAGAGGCCCGGCTGGTCGGTTGCGACCTTGACGAACAGCCAGTTCCGCATGTCGGCGTTTACGACCAGAGTGCTTATGTCGGCAATACGCATGGATATCGGCTTTCTTCGCGGATCAGATATTCGGGTAAAGGCTGCATCCGCCGTCGACCACCAGGACGGAGCCGGTCATGTAGCTGCTCATGTCGCTGCACAGGAATGCGATGGCATCGGCAACGCTCTCCGGCGGCTGCAGGAAACCGAGCGGAATGGCCTTTTCGGCACGCGCCCGGTAGTCGGCATTTTCGTTCCAGGTCTTCAGCGCCATGCCGGCGCCGACGATGCCCGGCGCCACGGCATTGGCGCGGATGCCGCTCGCCGCCAGCTCGCGGGCAAAGCCCCTGGTGAGGGCGTTCATCGCCGCCTTGCTGGCCGTGTACGGGGTGATTTCCGGCCACGGCACGTCGTGCACCCAGGAGCTGGTGAAGATGAGCTGTCCGCCCCGCCGGCCGGCCTCCAGCCACAAATTGGTTGCTGCCTTGGCGAGCACGAAGGAACCGCGCACATTGACATTCATCAGGGCGTCGAACTGCTCCAGCGCATAGTCCTGCACCTTTTCGAGGTGTACCAGGCCGGCGTGGCAGCAGACCACATCCGGCATGCCGATCTCGCTTGTTATAGCTGCAAGCGTTTCAACGGTTTGAGGCTCATTGCTGATGTCGCATTGGAAATAGACCGGCGGCGCAGCGCAACCCGCGAAACAGGCATCGGCCGCAGGACGGTCGAGAATATCCAGCGCGACGACGCTGGCGCCCAACGCGGCGAGCCTGTTGCAGATCACCACGCCGAGCGCACCGGCCGCACCGGAGATCACCACGATTTTTCCATCCAGGTTCATGGGTGCATGCTCCTTCTCCGACCGCCCGGTCTCAGGCGTAAAGTTCCGATCGGATTCCGCCGTCGATCAACAGGTCGGATCCGGTCATGAAACCGGCACCCGGGGACGCCAGGAAGAGTACCGCAGCGGCGACTTCCTCGGGCTGGCCGAGCCGGTTGAGTGGATGATGGGCCGCCCACTCGCGCCGCAGATCCTCCGGCCGGCGGTCCTTGAACGTCGCCGCCGCGATCTGCACCAGCGGCGTGTCGATGGTGCCGGGCGAGATGGACAGGCAGCGGATGCCATCAGCGGCGTGATCAATCGCAACGGTGCGCGTCAATCCCATCACCGCCGCCTTGCTGGCGGCATAGGCCGCCGTGGTTCTCTGGCTGGCATGACCGAGGATCGACGCGGTGTTCACAATGACGCCACCGCCGGATTTTTTCATTTCCCGCACCGCCCGTTTGCAGGAAACGAATTGCGCCGTGAGGTTGACCTGCAACGTGAGTTGCCAGTCATCCAGGCTCAGATCGTCCACGGTCCCGTAGCGGGCGATACCGACATTGTTGAACACCACGTCGACCTTTCCGAACCGGTCGATCGCACGGTCGAAAGCCGCGTCGATCTGCGCCGGCTCGGCAACGTCGCAACGCGTGAATTCCGATCGAACCTCGCCGAGGCCGGCAACCAGAGACCGCCCCTCCTCAGCCAGAACATCAGCCACCGTGACGCAGGCACCGGCTTCGACGAAGGCCCTTGCAGTGGCTGCACCGATACCGCGGGCGCCGCCGAAGATGAGAACGGATGAATCCTGATGTGACATTGGGCCTCTCGCTAAACCTATCCTATAGATACAGGCAAACTCCCACATATTTGTCAATAGCATCACAAAAACGGTGAATTTGTGCAATCGCTCAGTCCTTTCATTGCACCGTTTGACAAAACCTATATGATAGGTTAGTGAAAGTGCCGAATTTGGAGCGAACAGCATCGGGAGGAATTCAATGAAACTGACAAAACAGATGTTCGGAGCACTGGCGGCATCGACCATTGCACTGTCGGGTGCGCTCTACTCCGGGACGGCGACAGCAGCGGAAGATCTGACCATCGTCTTCACCCACCACTCCTCGGTCAGCAATTCGTTCTGGCGTGGCGTCAAGCGCGGCTTCGACGAGGCCTGCGCACTGGTTAATGCCGACTGCCAGATGGTCTTCACCAACACCGAAGGTTCGATCGCCGAGCAGGTCGGCAACATCCAGGCGGCCATCGCCCGGCGCCCGGACGCCATCGTCACGGCGATCGCCAATGACGACGCCATCTGCCCGCTGCTGAAACAGGCGGGCGAAGCCGGCATCATCGTGCTTGCCTCGAATGTCGACGCCAAATCGAAGTCGGACTGCGGACGCCAGGCCTATATGGGCCAGAACTTCGTCGACGCCGGCGAGGTACTCGGACGCAATACGGCGGCGCTGTTTCCGGCCGAGGGACCGATCCACGTGCTGCTCGGCATTTCGGCGCCGGGGCAGACCTGGTCCGAGCAGCGGGCCCAGGGCATCGAAATGGCACTGGACGCCTATCGGAAAGCCAATCCGGACCGGCAGATGACCGTCAAGCGGATCGATTCGGGAACCGATCTTTCCATCGCGGCGCAACGGGTCACGGCCTATCTCGACGCCAATCCCGATCTCACCGCCTATTTCGACATGGGCTTCTGGGAAGCGTCCGTCGCACGGGTGCTTGAGAACCGCGGAATACCGCCCGGCAAGATTCTGCTCTCGGGTTTCGACGTCATCCCGGAAGTCGTCGACTACATGGAAAAGGGCTACATCCAGACCGTCGTCAACCAGGGCCCGTATCTTCAGGGCTACCTGCCGGTCATGCAGGTCTATTTGATGAAGCAGCACGCCCAGCCGGCCTGGAGTGTCGACACGGGACGCGGCGTCTTTTCGATCGATCAGGCGAAAGCCGCTCTCGAAACCTTCCAATAGGAACAACCGCCGGCGCTCCGGGGCAATAAAGCCGCGGAGCGCAAGCGCCCGGGACAAACCATGGTCAACGCAACTTCGGCCGCAACCGGCATGCCGCTCGCAAACCGCCTGATCGCCATCGTCGCCAAGCCGGAAGCGCTCGGGGCGATCATTCTGCTGGCGGTCGTGATCGCCTTTCAGGCGCTCAGCGGCGGCATTCTGCTCAGCACCTACAACGTCTCAAACGTACTGACCGTCCTGCCGGAAATCGGCCTCGTCGTCATCGGCGTGTCGATTCTCATGATCGCCGGCGAATTCGACCTGTCGGTCGGTTCGGTCTTCGCGCTGACGCCGATGGTCGCCTTCACCCTTGCCGATTCCGGCCTGCCGATCGGCCTCACTCTTTGCATCGCCATGGCCTGCGCCCTGCTCGTCGGGCTGATCAACGGCTACATCACGCAGGTCTATCACCTGCCCTCCTTCATCACGACGTTGGGCATGCTCTTTGTCGTGCGCAGTCTGACTGTCTCGGTATCGGGCGGGTTTCCGCCCCCCTTCGCAGCCGACGCACCGACCTACCTGTTTTCCGACTTCGTCGGTCCGGTGCGCATCTCGATGATCTGGTTCTTCGTCATCTTCGCCATCGCAGCGTTCGGTCTCCGGAACACCAATTACGGCGTCTGGACCTATGCCACCGGTGGCCAGAAGGAAGTCGCCAAATCCGTCGGCATCAACACCTTCCGCGTCAAGATGACGGCCTTCATGATGTGCAGCGCGCTGGCTGGTTTTGCCGGCCTGCTGCAGGTCTTCCGCCTGCGTTCGCCGCTTCCGTCGCTGGGCGAAGGTCTCGAACTGCAGGTCATCGCCGCAGCGGTGATCGGCGGCGTCGCGCTCACCGGCGGCGTCGGCACGGTGCTCGGCGCCGTGCTCGGCCTGCTGCTGCTCAAGGTGATCGAAAACGGCTTGATCCTCGTCGGTATCGAAGCCAACTGGTTCAAGTTCGCCACCGGCGCGATCATGATCCTGGCCGTCATCCTGCATGCCAACATCTCCAAACTCGCCCGCAATTCGGCATCCGGAGACGACCAATGACCTCGGACTATCTGGTCGAAACCCGCCGGCTGGCCAAGTCCTACGGCGCGGTCAAGGCGGTACAGGACGTCGATTTCCGGCTCGGCCGCAACGAGGTGGTCGGCCTGCTCGGCGACAACGGCGCCGGCAAGACCACTCTGATCCGCATGATTTCCGGATCCGAACGACCAACGAGCGGGGAAATCCTGCTGCGCGGCGAACCGACCGACATGAAATCGCCGCGCGAGGCAATGCAGGCCGGCATCGAGACCATCCACCAGTACAACTCGACCGTCGGAACCATGTCGGTGACGGAGAACATCTTTCTCGGCCGTGAGATCCTGAAAGCTCGCCTCGGAAATTTCGGGTTTCTGCGCAAGGCCGCAATGCGGCAACTGGCCGAGGACTCGCTCGGCAATGTCGGATTTCACCTGCGCTCGCCGGACACCCAGGTCGGGCGGCTGTCGGGCGGCCAGCGGCAGGGCGTCGCCATCGCCCGCGCCCTGCAGTTCCAGTCGAGGATCATGATCCTGGACGAACCGACCAACCATATCTCGGTGAAGGAGACCAACAACGTTCTCGAATTCACCCGCAATCTTCCCAGCCGCGGCTACTCCGGTATATTCATCAGTCACAATCTCGGGCATGTGTTCGAGTGCTGCTCGCGCATCGTCGTGATGTCGCGCGGACGCATCGTCGCCGACGCGCCATCGGAATCGCTGACGATCTCGAATATCGAGGCTCTTCTTTAGAGCGTTCGGAAGGGAAGAGAGTGAACGACAAGGCAACCGCAATCGCCATGGACGAACTGGCCGGCCACAAGACGGCAACCGACAACGTGCTGGAAGCGATCCTCGCCCTCATCCATGACGGTGGCCTGCGGCCGGGCGACCGCCTGCCCAGCGAAGGCCAGATGGCGCTGGACTTCGGCGCCAGCCGCGGCACCGTGCGCGAAACCGTTCGCGCCCTGTCGCAACTCGGCGTTCTGGATGTCGGCAACGGCCGCCGGGCCACCGTCGCTTCATTCACCGGCGCCAAGCTTGCCGTCCTGATCGATCATGCGGTCATGACCTCGCAGGTCTCGGTCGTCCAGACCTGGGATTTCCGCCAGACGCTCGAAATTCGAATCGCCCGACTGGCCGCATTGCGGCGCGACGACGACGACATTGCCGCCATGCGGACCATGACCGAGCGGATGAAGAACGCCATCGGCGACACCGACAAGCTCACCGAAGCCGATATCGCACTGCATCTGGCCTGGGCGAAGGCGGCCAAGAATCCGCTCTATCTGGTCAACATGGAATCGCTGACATCGGTCATGCGGCGCACCGGCCCGGTCGGCTGGGCAGCGTTGGGAAGCCGCGAGATCATCGCCGATCACGTCGACACCCACGAAGCGCTGACGCAGGCCATCGCCGAACGCCAGAGCGAAGAAGCGGTGCAACTCATGACCCGCCATTTCCAGGTTGCCCGCGACGCGCTTTATGAATCGGGTCTGACCTAGAGATCCCGCACGCCGGCGACGTCGAGGATCTTGAGCGATCGCGACACCACCCCGACCTCCTGCAACCTGCGCCCGAACTCGGCAACATGCGGGCTTTTCAGGTGGGCACCGAGGTCTGCCTCCGATTCCCATTCCTCGTACACGCGGAACAGGGCCGGATTCTCGAGATCCCGATAGAAGCGGTAAACGATGCAGCCCTTTTCCGCAGCGGTCTCCCGCATTACCTCGATCGCATGCCCGACGGCCGCATCGGCGTTCTCCGCCGCCAGTTCGATCGTTCCCGTCACCACGATCATCGTTGGTCCTCCCGGCGGCCGTTGGACTACTGCATGATCATGCCGCCATCGATCATGAACAGCTGTCCGGTCATGTAGTCCGATTCGCTGGAGGCAAGAAACGCCGCCGTGCCGACGACGTCGTCCGGATAGGAATAGCGTTTCATCAGGATCATGTCCTCGGCGAGTTGGTCCATCGACTGTCCTTCCTTCTCGAACTTGCCGATCGCAACCAGGTCCTTGTCCAGTTGCTCCCACAATTCGGTGCGGACGACACCGGGACCGTAGCCGTTGACCGTGATGTTATGCTCGACCAGCGCCTTGGCGCCGCCATTGATCATGGCGAGCACCGCATGCTTCGAACACGCATAGGGCACCACGTCGTCGAAAGCCTGTCTAGAGAGGATGGAGCCGACATTGATGATTTTGTAGGGAAAGTCCTTTTTGCCCTGCCGGATCATCTGCTTGGCGGCTTCCTGCATGCCGATGAGCACCCCGAGGGCGTTGACGTCCATGATCTTGCGGAAGTTCTCTTCGGTGACATCGAGGAACATCAGCGGCTTGTTGATGCCGGCATTGTTGAGCATCACGTTGATCGAGCCGAAGGACTCGGCGGTCGCCTGAACCGCCGCAGCCATCTGGTCGCGCCGGGTCACGTCGAGCTGCACCGCAATCGCCTCGCCGCCGCTGGCGTTGATGCGTTCGGCCACTTCCTGACAGCCATCGAGATTGATGTCACCCAGGCAGACCTTGGCGCCATGCGCCGCGTAGTACTCGCCAATCGCCGCGCCCATGCCCTGGGCACCTCCGGTAATCAGCGCGTGCTTGCCGGCGAGTCTTGTCCTGTCCATCCTGGAGTCCTCCCGAATTACGCCGCCTTGATGCTGACATGCAGCTTGGCCTTCGAGCGAAGCGGACGAAATTCCAAAGATATCCAGAATGAATTCGATTCAGCCAGATTGGACATATCCCTTGTTCATGGGCGCTCAAATCTCCGGCAACATTGAAACCGGCTCTGAGATTTGGCCAAATGGGTAAAGGGAGGACGTTATGTCATATCTGAAAAAAGCAATCGGCCTTGCGACAGCCGCCTGCCTGACCGTCGGGATCGCGCTTGCGCCGGCGGCTGCACAGGACAAGAAGGGCTCGATTGTTTCGTTCAACGGCCCTGCCGGCGAGGCCTATATCGGCCGCTTCATCAAGGGCATCAAGGAAACCGCTGCCCTCAAGGGCTTCGATATCAAGGTCTACGAAAACCAGTTCAATCAGGCGGAGCAGGACCAGCAGGTCCAGCAGGTTCTGGCTGCCGGCCAGTTGCCGGACGTCTTCATCTGGTGGCCGTCGGACGCGACGGCGGGCCTCGGATCCTTGCGCGCGCTGCACAAGACCGGCGTACCGGTCCTAAAGATCAACCAGCTGCCGAACGAGCAGGACAAGAAATACATCTTCGGCTATGCCGGACCGGACGACCGCCTACGGGCGCGCAATGCCGGTTACATGATGCGTGAGGCCGCTGCGGCCAAGAAAGCCGATGGCGGCGAAGGATTCAACGTCATCGTTCTGTCCTACCCGCATTCCTATGGCGGCTACGGTCTGTCGATCAACGCTTTCAAGGAAGCGATCGCCGGTTCTGACCTGAACATCATCGGCGATGTCGACGAAGGCTTCGGCCAGGCCAACGGTTACAAGGGCGCTGCAAAGCTCATCGCCAGCGTCAAGGATCAGGGCATCCATTTCGTGTACGGTATGGATGACGCCATCCTGACCGGCGGCATCAAGGCGCTGGAAGAAGCCGGTTACGCCATGGGCGACGACGTCATCGCCGTCGGCACCGTGTGCAACGGCGACAAGCAGCTGATCGAGGAAGGCAAGCAGTTCGGCACCACCCTGCAATCGCCGTTGCACGAAGGACAGCTGGCCATCAAGCTGGTCGAGGAATATCTCGAGACCGGCGAACTCGCCAACTACATCAACTTCACGCCCAACCCGGCCGTCACCAAGGAAACCATCGATACGACGGCCCTGCAGGGCTACGACGGCAAGCTCTACGGCATCAACGAGCTGTGCTCGGGAGCTTGGGGGCAGTAGCCCGGCCGTGCTGACTGCAAGGTGTCCGGGGGCCGCAGGTCCCCGGATCCCGTTTGATGGATACCCGGTGCCATGACGGTACCGGACAACCGGAAAAACCGATGCAACCCCTGCTGAAACTCACCTCCGTCAGCCGATCCTTCGGCGCTATCCAGGCGCTCAGGGACGTGGATTTCGAGGTGATGCCAGGGGAAGTCATGGGTCTGGTCGGCGAAAACGGCGCCGGCAAGTCGACACTCGTCAAGATCATCAGCGGCTTCGACAACGGCTACAGCGGCGACTACCTCTTCAACGGAGAGCCGGTTCGCTTCGCCAGTCCCGCGCGGGCGGAGCTCGCGGGAATCGCGATCGCCCAGCAGGAACTCTCGCTCATTCCGACCATGAGCGTCGCGGAGAACATTTTCCTGGCCGGTCACAATGTCCCGACGGTCGCCGACAAGCGCAAGCTGATCAGAATGGCCCGTCCCTATCTCGACGAGGTGGGCCTGGACAGCATCAATCCCGCCATCGGCGTCGACCGGCTGTCGGTCGGCGAGCAGCACCTGGTCGAGGTGGCGCGGCTGATTGCTCACGATCCTCAGGTACTGATCCTCGATGAGCCGACTGCGGCGCTTGGAGAGTCCGACAGCGTCCGCATCCTCGACATGGTCAAGCGCCTGTCGGACCGGGGAAAGTCCATCATCTATGTCAGCCACCGGCTGGACGAGATTTTCAAGATCACCGACCGCATAACCGTGCTGCGCGACGGCGAAAGCCAGCAGCCGCGCACCGCCGACACGCTGAATGTCGACACCCTCGTCGAGCTGATGCTCGGGCGCGAGCTGGAGATCATGTTCCCGGACAGGCGGCCGAAGACCGCGGCCGAGCCGCTGATGACCGTTCAGGAGCTGTGGCCCGACGGCCTGCTGGAACCGGTTAGTTTCGACATCCATCCGGGTGAAATCCTCGGCCTGGCGGGCCAGTTGGGCAGCGGTTCGGGCGAGATCCTCGCCGCCATGGGCGGCGCGCGGCAAACCCGCTCCGGCAGGCTTCTGCGGTCCGGCCACAGCTTTCTGCCGTCGAGCCCCACACAGGCTATTCGCGAAGGCATCGCCTATTGTTCCGAGGATCGCAAACACGACGGGCTGTTTCTCGGACGGCCGATCAAGGAGAACCTCTCGTCGCCGTCGCTCGGCGCCATCTCGCGGTTCGGCTGGCTGTCGTCGGCCGCCGAATGGAAGCTGGCGACCGGCATCGCTGAAAAATTCACCATCGACGTCGGCCGCCTCGCCGCCGAAGCCGGCGTTTTGAGCGGCGGCAACCAGCAGAAGGTGGCGCTCGGCAAGTGGTTGTCGATCGAGCCCGACATCATTCTCGTCAACGAACCGACGCGCGGTGTCGATGTCGGCGCCCGCGCCGAGATCTATCAGAAGCTCCGGGACCTTGCCGATGCCGGTGCCGCCATCGTCGTCGCATCCACCGACATCCAGGAGATTGCCAACCTCCCCGATCGGATCATCAGTTTCTATCGCGGCCTGAAGATCGGCGAACTCGCTCTTCGGGACATCTCCGCAGCTGCGATCCTCAAGCAGATCACCGACCCGTTCAACGAAACCAACCTTTAGGGCAGCCTTCCCGATGAGCATGAACGCCGCCACGGACAGAGAAACCGGATCGCCAGGCAGCTTCGTCGATCGGCTGCTGGACCGTTATTCGCCGCTGGTCATCGTGCTTCTGGTGCTGTTCGCCGCGGTCTTCCTCTACGGCATGGCGACGGCACCCAACTTCCTGACAGTGTTCAACTTCAAGACCATCATCCGCGATGCGGCGCTCGTCGGCATCATGGCCGTCGGCCTGACCTTCGTCACCCTTTCTGGCAATTTCTTCCTGCTGTCGATGAAGGAAACCGCGGCCTTGTCGATCATCGCCTTCGCCATGGCCATGTCCAACGGCTACGGGTTCGAACTGGCCTTTCTGTTCACCATGTCCGTGGCCATCGTCGCCGGCGTCCTGCAGGGGGCGCTGATCGGCCTCGGCGGCAACCCGATCGTCGTCACCCTCGGCGCCGCAGGCCTGTTTTTCGGCCTGGCCTCCTGGTGGAGCGACAATCTGGTGGTCTCGTTTCGCCGGCCGCACGGGGCGGAATGGCTCGGCTCCGGTTCGTTTCTGGGTCTGCCGAACATAACCATCGCCTTCATCCTCATCGCCGTCACGGCGGAAATCGTCCTGCGCTATACGAGCTTCGGCCGCCAAGTCTATCTGATCGGCGCCAACCGTGCCGCAGGCCGGGCCACCGGCCACGAGAATTTCTCGATGGCCATCAAGGCCTGCACCATCGCCTCGGTCTGCTCGGCCTTTGTGGCCATCGCCTTCTCGGCCCAAGTGTCGAGCGCCCACGTCAACTACTTCTCGTCGGAATTCGGCTCATCGGGCGACATGACCATCCTGGTCATCGCTACGGTCATGGTCGGCGGCAACTCGATCATGGGCGGCTACGGTTCGACGCTGCGTTCGAGCCTTGGGGCCATCTTCATTTCCACGGTCGACAACATGATGGTGCTGCACGGCTTCAACAGCGGGCCGAGGGTGCTGGCCGTCGGCCTCATGATCGTCTTCAGCATCATCGTGTTCGCACTGATGCGCAGGGGAAGCAGGGTGCAGGAATGACCGTAGCAAATGACATCGGCCCGGTCGCGAAACTGCGCAACTGGATTGCCGGAAATCCCGACCTGGCCTTCGCCATCCTGCTGGCTGTTTGCGTCTACGGCTATTTCGCCCTGACCAATGACCTGTTCTTCACCCACCGCACCTCCTACGCGATCATGGAGCGGTTTGCCGTGCTGGGCCTCGTCGGCCTTGCACTCACCCTGTGCATCATCGCCGGAGAGATCGATCTTTCCATCGGCTCCAACGCGGCGCTGGCGGCCGTCATCGTGGTGCGGTTCACCGATTCGCTCGGCGCGCCGACCGCGGCACTGATCGCCATCGCCATCGCCAGTTGCATCGGCCTGGTGCAAGGCTATTTCGTTGCCTATCTGCGCATCCGCGCCATCGTGCTGACCGTCGGCACGCTGATGCTGTTGCGCGGCGTTGCGTTGTTCGCGGCCGAGGAAAAGACGGTGATGCTGACCGACTTCACGGTGCCGGATTTCATCACCACCAAGATGCTGGTCTACTTTTCCCCCGCCAGCCTGCTGGTCATCGCCGTCTTCGTCCTGGTTGGGCTGTTCATGAACTACACCCGCTACGGCCGAGAGATCTACGCCATCGGCGGCGCCCGCAAGGAAGCGCTGGCATCCGGCATCAACCTCAAGCGGCCGATGATGGTGGTCTTCACCATATCCGGCTTCTGTGCCGGTCTCGGCGGCGTGATCATCGGCCTGCGCTCCGGTACCGCCCAGGCACTGGGCCTGCAGTATCTGCTGCTCGCCGGCACGGTCGCCGCCTTCATCGGCGGCGTCAGCATTCTTGGTGGACGCGGCGGCGTGATCGGCGCGGCCATCGGCACGCTGACCGTCAACTTCCTCAACACCGGCCTCGTCTTCAACGTCACACCGGCCTTTATGGTGCAGCTCTATCTCGGCATCCTGCTGATGGTGGTGATCATGTTCCAGACCGGCTCCCGGCTCTTCGACGCCCAGCAGCGCCGCAAGCAGATCCTCAGCGACGTCGACCGCCGCCGCGAAACGCTGACGGCCCGAAGTCCAGGCTCGGCACCGGCGTCCTGAAAAATATCCAATCTGGATAAAATCCCGGTTAGAATGACCCGACCCGGGCACTACGCTGCCCGGCAACGGGAGGCGAAATGCACGGCGGGACACAAAGCGTCGCCGATCTGCTTGGGCGTTACGACCGGCAGGCCAAGATCGGCCAGCCGGAAGGCCCTTACGAGACGGCTGACCAGCGCAATGCGTTCGGCGTCTCGAGCCACGAGATGGCGCGCTTTCTCGATTTCATGGAACAATTGGAGATCGAGGTCGAGCGAGCCCTCTCGGTCAAGACCGGCTACAGTGAAATCCGCATGCTGGTCTCGCTGCTGCGCAATCATCTGACTGGCAAACTGACCACGAGTTCGTCGCTGGTCGCCAATTCGGGCCTGTCCTACGGCACCGCGATGCGCGGCATCGACTCGCTGATCGAGCGCGGTCTGATCATCAAGCGGCCGCGAACATCGACCGGCAAGTCCTTCTCCCTGCATCCGACGGAAAAGATGCTGCTGGAATGGCAGGAACTGGCCCGGCGCAGCCATTCCCTCGTCGGCAGCACCTTCGGATCGCGCGGGGCGGAGCGCAGCGAACTGGCCGACTATTTCTTCGGCGCCTCCTATTCCAGCGGCAGCGTGCTGCCGCCGCCCAGCATTCTCGAAGCCAAACTGCCGATCGCCAACGACCTGCGGCTGCTTGTCCACGCCGATCCGACCTTCATGGCGATGCATGTGCTGAAGAAACAGTTCGAGACCCTGTTCGGCGTCGGCATCCGTTCGCGCGCCCTGTCGATCGACCGCCTGCGTGAGGAGATCCTCGACAATTCCGAAGCAGAGTCCTCGCGCTACGACATCATCGCCTGCGACCTTCCCTGGTTCGGCGAAATGGCCGCCGCCGGCAACCTGCTTCCACTCGACGATCTGATGAAGGACAGCGCGTTCGACACGTCCGACTTTCACCAGGAGGCGCTGGCCAGCGCCCGCTACCAGGGGCAGCAATACGGTATTCCGGTGCAGACCACCCCGGAACTGCTGGTCTACCGGAGCGACATTTTCGAGGAACGCGGCATCACGCCGCCGCGCACAATCAACGAGACCCTGGCAGCGGCCCGGCAGTTGCACGATCCTTTCAGCGGGCTCTCCGGCATTGCCTGGAACGCCGCGCGCGGAACGCCTCTCGGTCACTCGTTCCTGTTCGTCGTGGCGGCTTTCGGACAACCGGTACTCAATCTGAAAAAAACGCCGAACGGCTTCGACGGAGAAAATGTCGCCGGAGAAAATTTCCGCCCGATGTTCGATACGGCCGCGGCGCGTGACACTGCCGAATATCTCCGCGAACTCCTGCACTATTCGCCACGCGGCATCCTCAATATGTCCTGGTACGAGCGGGCGCGCTGTTACGCGGACGGCGCCGCGGCCATCGCCTATTGCGCCACGCTGCTGGCTCCGCTGTTCGAACTCGATCAGAAATCGCCGGCCTATGGCAACACCGACTACCTGCCGCATCCGGCCGGTCCGAGCGGCCGCAACATCGCGCCTGTCGGCGGGTATGCCCTGGCCATTCCTTCCAACATCGCACCCGAACGAATTGATCCAATCTGGACAGCTTTGGTGTCGCTAACCTCCGCTCAGACCGTAAAACTCTACATCGAGAACGGGAGCCTGGTGACACCGCGTTTCAGCGTCAGCATGGATCCTTAGGTCAAGCGCATTTCGCCGATGATATCCATCGTGGACGAAATGGCTCGCTTCGGCGTCTTCGAGATGTGGCCACGGCCGCCCGTTCCGGAAATCGCTGAGATCATCGCCATCGCCGGCGAGGAGATGCACGACATGCTGCTCGGTGCGAAATCGGTCGCCCAGGCACTGGAAAACGCGCAGAACCGCGCCGATGCGTTGATGCGGTCGAACGGACATTATTAGCCCCTGACGACCGTCGGGGGCCACTGGAGGCACCCGATGAACACTGCCCTCGATCCGCGGCTCCTGCGGCCGCAGGACATGGACCCCAATTGGCAATGGGACCGTCATATTTCGGCGCCCGGCCACATGGCCGTGGACTTCGAGCGGCGCGTCGATCATGACCGGCTCAGACGATACCGGCTGTCGCGGGCGCGCGCGGCGCTGAAGAGTTCCGAATGCGGCGCGCTGCTGCTCTTCGACGTCAACAACATCCGCTACGTCTCCGGCACCAAGATCGGCGAGTGGGAACGCGACAAGCTCTGCCGTTTCGCACTGTTGATGGGCGACGAGGAGCCGGTCGTTTGGGACTTCGGATCGGCCGCCGTGCACCACCGGCTCCATTGCGACTGGCTCGATCCGGAACGCTGCCGCGCCGGCATGCTGGGCATGCGCGGCACGGTGCCGCCCGCGGTCGGATTGATGAAGAACCACGCCGAGGAGGTCATGGGCCTGTTGCGGGCGGCCGGTGTCGCCGACATGCCGGTCGGTGTCGACTATGCCGAAACGGCGATGTTCTTCGAACTCCAGAAGGCCGGCATGACTGTGGTTGACGGCCAGCAGGTGATGCTCGACGCGCGCGAGATCAAGAACATCGACGAGATCATGCTGCTCAACCAGGCGGCCGCCATGGTCGACGGCGTCTATCACATGATCCACGAGCAGCTGAAGCCGGGGGTGCGCGAAAGCGACATCGTGGCGCTCGCCAACAAGATGCTCTACGAAATGGGCTCCGACGACGTCGAAGCGATCAACGCCATCTCGGGCGAACGCTGCAGCCCGCATCCGCACAATTTCACCGACCGGCTGATCCGTCCCGGCGACCAGGCGTTTTTCGACATCCTGCAGTCCTATCAGGGCTATCGCACCTGCTACTACCGCACCTTCAATGTCGGCATGGCGACGCCGGATCAGAACGATGCCTATGTCAAATGCCGCGAGTGGCTGGACCATGCCATATCGCTCATCAAGCCCGGCGTTTCGACCGACACCGTGGCGTCCGTCTGGCCGAAGGCGGAGGAATTCGGCTTTCCCGACGAACTGGCGGCCTTCGGCCTGCAATTCGGCCACGGTCTCGGCCTTGCCCTGCACGAACGGCCGATCATCTCGCGTCTCGTCTCTCTCGAAAATCCGATGGAGATCAAGACGGGCATGGTGTTCGCGCTGGAGACGTTCTGCCCGGCCAAAGACGGATATTCGGCCGCCCGCATCGAGGAGGAAGTCGTCGTCACCGACACCGGCTGCCAGGTGATCAGCCTGTTTCCGGCCCAGGATCTGCCGATCGCCAACCGCTATTGAGTACCGCCGGATGAAAACCAAGCCCAGGACCAATGCGGAGAGCCTCTTGCGCATGTACCGCCAGATGGTACGCATCCGCACCTTCGAGGACCACGCGAACCAGCTCTATCTGACGGCGAAGATGCCGGGCCTGACCCACATGTATTCCGGCCAGGAGGCCGTGGCTGTCGGCATCTGCGAGGCGCTGGAGCGAACCGACCACATCACCTCGACGCATCGCGGCCATGGTCACTGTGTCGCCAAGGGCGCCGAATTCCGCGAGATGTTCTGCGAACTGCTGGGCAAGGCGGAAGGCTATTGCCGCGGCAAGGGCGGCTCCATGCATATCGCCGACCAGGACAATGGCAATCTCGGCGCCAACGCCATTGTAGGCGGCTCCGCCGGCATCGCCACCGGCGCGGCGCTTAGCGCCCGGCGCCTCGGAACCAACGCGGTGACCGTCTGCTTCTTCGGCGACGGCGCCATGGGCCAGGGTCTGCTTTATGAGGTCATGAACATGGCGGCCCTGTGGAAGCTGCCGGTCATCTACGCCTGCGAAAACAACCTTTACGGCGAATACACCCACCTGTCGGAAATGGCGGCCGGCGACCTCAAGGCGCGGGCCGGGGCCTTCGGCATCGAGGCTTTCGAGGTCGACGGCCAGGACGTGCTCGCAATCAACGCACTGACTCAGGAACTGGTGGCCCGCGCGCGCAACAATGAAGGTCCGTTCTTCGTGACCCTCAACACCTATCGCTATCACGGCCACCACGTCGGCGACATCAACCGCAGCTACTACCGCAGCAAGGAAGAGGAGGCTCACTGGAAGGAAAATCGCGATCCGATCGACAATTTCGGCACCTGGCTGGTGGCACAGAAGGTCGTCGACCCGGTGGATCTCGACGCCATGCGCGCGGAAATCGCTCGAGAGGCCGAAACCGCCGTCGCCTATGCACTCGATGCGGCCTATCCGCCGGTATCGGAGGTCGGAGCACATGTCTATGCGGATTGACGGCGAGCGGCACCATGCGTGAAATCACCCTGTCACAGGCGGTCAACGAGGCCATTGCCGAGGAAATGCGGCGCGACGAAACCGTCTTCCTGCTGGGCGAGGATGTGGCCGAGGCGGGCACGCCGTTCAAGGTTCTGTCCGGCCTCGTCGAGGAGTTCGGCACCCAGCGGATTCTCGACACGCCGATCTCCGAACCCGGCTTCATGGGCATCGCCGTCGGCGCTGCCATGACAGGCTTGCGGCCGGTCGTCGATCTGATGTTCGGCGACTTCATCTTCCTGGTCATGGACCAGCTGTGCAACCAGGCGGCCAAGACCCACTACATGTCCGGCGGCAAGCTGAACGTTCCGATGGTGTTGCGAACCAATCTGGGCGCAACCCGCCGCTCCGCTGCCCAGCACAGCCAGAGCCTGCATGCGCTGGTTGCCCATATTCCCGGATTGAAGGTCGCCCTGCCCTCCAGCGCCTATGAGGCCAAGGGGCTGATGAAGACCGCCATCCGCGACAACAACCCGGTGGTGATTTTCGAAGACAAGCTGATGTATCAGGACAAGGCGCCGGTCCCGGAGGACGAGTATCTGATCCCCTTCGGCGAGGCCCATGTGCTGCGTGAGGGGCACGACATCACGCTGGTTGCCACCTCCTCCATGGTCCAGGTTGCACAAGGTGCCGCGGATCTGCTGGCGCCGCAGAACATCTCCGCCGAAGTCGTCGATCCGCGCACCATCGTTCCCCTGGATGAAGTCACGATCCTCAACTCGGTGAAGAAAACCAGCCGCGTCATGATCATTGACGAAGGTCACCAAAGCTACGGCGTGACTGCGGAAATCGCTGCGCGGGTCTCCGAAAGAGCTTTCTATCACCTCGATGCACCGGTGCTACGCATGGGCGCTATGGATGTCCCGGTCCCGTTTTCGCCGGCCCTGGAGGATCTGACCGTTCCGACTCCCGAGGCGGTTGCCGAGCGCGCCGCCGCGGCGGTTCGCGGGGAGCTTTTCCATGCCGCATGAGGTCACCATGCCGCAACTGGGCATGGCCCAGGACACGGGGCTGGTCGTGTCATGGGCGAAAGCGCTGGGCGATCCCGTCAAAACCGGCGATGTGCTGATGGAGGTGGAAACCGACAAAAGCACGATGGAACTGGAAGCGGCCCATGACGGATACCTGGCCGAAATCCGCGCGGCGGTGGGCGAGGCCGTGCCGGTCGGAGAGATCATCGCCGTCATTTCCGAAAGCACGGATGACATCGTTGCAGCCGGCGCCGGCCCGGTAGTGCCCGAGACCGGCGGGAACGGCTCTGCGACTGTGCCGGAACCGGCGCCGCCAACCTCGCAAATCGCAATGGAGCCGGGCACGGCCACGGTGCGCTCCGCGGCGTCGGCCCCGTCCGACCGAATCCTGGCTTCCGCCAAAGCCAAATACATGGCCGCTCAACGCGGCATCGACCTGCGGGCGCTCGTTCGCCGCGGCGCCGCTCAACCGATCCATGTCGCCGATCTCGAGCAGCCGAACGACATCGCTGCACTCGGTGCTTCTCCCGGCACGCTGTCGGCTTTGGTCGACCGCCGACCCATGGAGGAGTTCGTCGCATGGACATCCGAAATCGCTGGGCGGTCCATCGCGGAAAGCACCGTCTGGCTCAATTTCGCAACACGGGTGCTGCGCAACGCAACCGGCCTTGCGCCGGCCGACGGAATCCTGTGCGAGTACGCCCGATACGGATCGGAGAATCAGGCGTTCTTTTCGGTCGACGCCGACCGCGTGGTTTTGAGCTGCCTGCGAACGACGAATGACATCGCGCGGGTTGCAGACCTCAAGGTCCTCGATCTATCCCCGACCAGAGTGTCGGACTACCGGCCGGCCGGGAGCCATGCCGCACCGACAATCGTTCTTGGCTCCGCTGCTGAGGGCCATTTCTCCGTGAGCCTGCATTTCCGAGAGGAGCAGTTGCCCCTGGAAACGGCCATCGCCATGCTGGACGACCTTGCCAGACACGTCGCCGAGCCGATGAAGAACCTGCTTTGAATAGGCGAGCGGGTTCTCCATTTTCCACACACCCGCCTTGAACTCGACTTCTTTCACCAATATGTCGTGCGCGTAACGTAGCGTGAGCTGATCGCTCACAGTCCGGCAGACAGAGCTTTGCGGGTATACGGTCCAGTCCAACTGGCTTTCCGGCACACCCACGGCTTTGCGGGCGTGAACCGCCGGTCGCAGCCGCAACCGGAAAGCCGATCGATTGTCGAACAGCACCGCTTCCAATTCCGCCCCCGAGGCGCATGACGCGCGCGCCTGGGCGCGCATTCTTGCCGACTACAACGAACCCAGCAACGGGCGTGGCCTGCTGGAGTTCCTAATCTCGCTGGTGCCGTTCGTGGCTCTCTGGGCCCTTGCAGCCGGACTGATCGCGCACGGCTACTGGATCGGGCTGGCACTGACGCTGCCGGCCGCCGGATTTCTGGTCCGGCTGTTCATGATCCAGCACGATTGCGGCCACGGCGCCTTCTTCCGCCACAAGAGGGCGAACAACTGGACGGGGCGCTTCATCGGCATCCTGACCTTCACGCCATACAGCTTCTGGCAGCGCTGCCATGCCCTGCACCATGCCGGCTCGGGCTGCCTCGACCATCGCGGCTTTGGCGAAATCGATACCCTCACCGTCAGCGAATACCGCTCAAGGTCGGCTTGGGAGCGGATCAAATACCGCCTGTACCGGCACCCGCTGGTCATGTTCGGGATCGGTCCGACCTACCTGTTCCTGTTCGACCATCGCCTGCCCGTCGGCATGATGCGCCGCGGCTGGCAGCCCTGGGCGAGCACCATGGGCACGAATGTCGCCATCGCGCTCGTCGCAGCCGGCGTGATCTGGCTTGTCGGCTTCAAGCTCTTCCTGATCGTGCAACTGCCGATCACCGTGCTTGGCGCCACGATCGGCGTCTGGCTGTTCTTCGTTCAGCACCAGTTCGAACAGACCTCCTGGGACCGTTTGCCCGAATGGAAACGCCAGTAGGCGGCACTGCATGGCAGCTCGCACTACGACCTGCCGGCGCCCTTGCGCTGGTTCACCGCAAACATCGGCGTCCACCATGTCCATCACCTGTGCAGCCGGATCCCCTTTTACCGGCTTCAGAAGGTGCTGCGAAACCATCCGGAGCTGCGGGACATCAACCGCATGACTCTGTCCGACAGCCTGCGAACCGTTCGCCTCGCCCTCTGGGACGAAAACCACAACCGGATGGTGTCTTTCCGGGAAGCACGTCTGACCGCCTGACGCGCCCAGTCAGCCGTCGCAAATCATCCTTGCTCCCTTTTCGGCGATCATCAGCGTCGCCGCATTGGTGTTGGCCGAGGTGATCTTCGGCATCACCGAAGCGTCGATGACACGCAGGCCGTCGACGCCGCGAACCCTGAGCGACGGATCGACCACCGACCGGTCGTCGCTGCCCATGCGGCAGGTGCCGACGCAGTGGAAGACGGTCCCGCCGGTGTGGCGCACCGCGTCCCATATCTCGTTTTCGCTGCGAACAGCGGCGCCGGGAATGACCTCTTCCTCCCACAACCCGCGAAACGACGGCTGGTCATGGATTTCGCGCAAGATCCTGACGCCGTCGACGATCGTCTTTCGGTCGATATCGCGGTCGAAATAGTTCGGCGTGATGGCAGGCTGTTCGGCCGGGTCGGCCGATCGTATGCGCACATGGCCGCGGCTTTCGGGATGGCATTGCCAGGCCGAGGCGGTGAAACCGGAGTAGCGATGCAGAGGCTTTCCCGGCTTGTCGGCCGACAACGGCATGACGTTGAACTGCACGTCCGGCCGGCCGCCATGGGCGAAGCGGGTGCAGGCGGCTCCGCCGACCTGGCCCGCCCCGACGGTCAGTGGTCCAGATCCGTCGAACAGCCAGCGCAGACCCATCCCGGCAAGCTTCAGCGGATTGCGCACATCGTCATTGAGCGAACGGGATTCCTTCAGACGCAGGATCGCTCGTATCTGGTAATGGTCCTGCAGATTGTCGCCGACCTCAGGGGCATCGACCGCTACCGGGATGCCGTGGGCCTGCAACAGCGCCGCCGGCCCGATGCCGGACAGCTGAAGAAGCTGGGGCGACTGGAGGGCGCCCGCTGCCAGAACCACTTCGCCACGCGCATGCGTTCGGAACCGCTGGCCGGCCTTCGACCATTCCACACCGGTGGCGCGTCCGTTCTCGATCACGACCCGATTGACCAGAGCGTCCGTCACCAGGGTCAGATTGGGACGGCGAAGGGCCGGATGCAGGAAGCGCGTCGCGGCACTCGCCCGCCAGCGACCGGTGATGCTCAGTTGATAGGCACCAACGCCATAAGTCGATTCGCCGTTGAAATCGGCATTGAACGGAAGCCCGTATTCCTGTGCGGCCTGCAGCCACGCCCGGCACCAGGGATGATCGTTGCGCAAGGCGGACACGGTCATTTCACCGTCTCCGCCGCGCAGAGGCGAAGCGCCGCCCTGCCAGCTTTCCAGCGCCTTGAAATGCGGCAACACGTCGTCATGGCTCCAACCGGCCGCACCGAGCTGGCTCCAGTCGTCGAAATCGTCGCACTGGCCGCGAATGAAGATGAGCCCGTTGATCGAACTGGATCCGCCGACGATCCGGCCGCGCGGCCAGTCGATGCCGCGATGGCCGTCGCCCTCGCCCGGTTCGGTCCGAAAGATCCGCGAAAACCGCTCGTCATAAACCGTCTTGAAATAGCCGACCGGGAGCTTCAGCCAGAAGTGCCGGTCCATCGGCCCGGCTTCCAGGACCAGGACCTGACAATCCGGGTCGGCGGAGAGTCGGTTGGCCAGCACCGAGCCGGCCGACCCCGAGCCGACGACGATGTAGTCATACGCCTCGTCTGCCGGGCGCCGGGACACCCTAACCGAGCCTGCCGCCCAGTTCGTTGTCGATGTGGCGATGAATGATCTCGTCGATCGACGACTCGGCCACAAACCCGAGCTCCGTCGCGCGCCGCGCATCGAAGCTGCGTGGCCAGCCCCCGACGATCTGGATGATCGCTTCGTCCGGCTCCTCGCGGATCAGGGCCGCCCGGTCGGCGCCGGCAACCCGCGCCAGCGCCTCGATCATCTCGCCGACCGTGGCCGCCACGCCGGGCATGGTCAGGGCGCGCCTGTCGCCGACGCGGCCGAGGTCGAGGGTGGCCGCGTGCACCAGAAAGCCGACGGCCGCTTGCGGGCTCACCATCCAGTGCCGCACCGAGCGCGATACCGGGAGCACGGCTTCCTCGCCGGCGAGCGGTTCGCGCAGAATGCCGGAAAAGAACCCGGAGGCCGCCTTGTTGGGTTTGCCCGGCCGAATGACGACCGTGGGCAGGCGAATGGCGATCCCGTCGAAAATCCCCTTGCGGCTGTAGTCCATCAGCAGCAATTCGCTGCAGGCTTTCTGCACCCCGTAGGAGGTCAGCGGCGCGCACAGATAATCGTCGCCGATGGGATCGGGCAATGGCGCGCCGAAAACGGCGACGGAGGAGGTGAAGACCACCCGTGGCCGATAATGGTGCCGCCGGATCGCCTCGAACAGGAGACGTGTCCCATCCAGATTGGCGCTGTAGCCCTTGTCGAAATCGACCTCCGCCTCCCCCGACACCACGGCAGCCAGATGGAAGATGACGTCCGGCTTGTGCAGCAACAGCTTCTCGACCTGATCTGGATCGGCAAGATCGCCCGAGCGGGTCGACACCGGCCAGCGCGCATCGGGACGATCGGGCTCGACGATATCGAACAGCGTCATCGCGGTTATGGCATCGCCGCCGAGGGCCGCGTCCGAACAAAGCCTGTCGACCAGTTTGCGCCCGACCATGCCGGCGGCGCCCAGAACAAGAACATGCATGAAGATTCCCTCGGCTTGTCGTGCGAATAACCCGCATCCTATACACCGATGCGATGACAGCAACATCCCGCCGCAGCTCGATCACAGGATCGCCACGGCGATGTGATTTGCCGCCCCGGGCTGTGCAGACTAGCATCCCCTCATGAGCCCGATCCGCACATTCGCCGCAGCGCTGCTGCTTGCTCTCGTGGCCTTGCCCGCCGCAGCATCCGAACAGGCGGGCTGGTCGCAGTTGCGCAAATTGGTGGCTGAAGCGGCGCCGGTCGAAGGGTCGATCGTGTCACCCGTGCCGGAAGGCGGACCGGTGGTCGTGACGTTCTTCGCTTCCTGGTGCCCTCCCTGCACCGACGAGTTCGGCCATCTGAACGCCCTTGCCGAAGGCGAATATCTCGACGGCGCATCGATCGTCGCCATCAACCTCTTCGAGGATTTCGGCGGCAAGAAAAACCCGGCTCGCATGGCCCGCTTCATCAAGCAGACTCAACCGCAGTTCCCGCTGATCGCCGGTAACGAGGAGATGCGCATCGCCTTCGGAAACATCACCCGCATCCCGACCGTCGTCGTCTACGATCGATCCGGCGAAGAAGTTTGGCGATTTGTTCACGAACGCAACGCTACAAAGACCCACGTCACGCTCGACGAGTTGCGCCAGGCTTTGCAGAAAGCAAACTCACAGTAACCTCTGCGAGTAGCTCGCGCTGTATTTAAACTCCTGGTTAAAAACAGGTGTGATCTAGCAGGTTTTTGCGGGTTTTTTTGTCAAACTTCGGTCTTCGCCTTAACCGGATGTTCACGCTGGTAAACAACCATCGATTTCACACCTGAAAGTCGAAACCGCTCACAATTTCGACCGCATGACGCAGTTTTTCGGGGCGCCGCTCAGGCATGAGAATGCGAAAAACCCGCGAAAGACTGCCCAATGTTGATATCCCGCAAGCTACCTCTCGCAGCGGCCATTTTGACCATTGTGTCGATCGGCGCATCCAGCGTTGCGGCGCTGATGATCAGTTCGAACGTCGTCGAACGCCAGGCCCAGGAAAAACTCGAGGCCGTGGCCGACGGACGCCGCAACCAGGTCGAGACCTATCTGGTCAATATCCGCAAGGATCTTGAGGGGCTGACCAGGGACACCAATGTCGACAAGGCCATGGGTTCCTTCAAGTTCTCGTGGCAGTTCATTGGCGACGACCCGGTCGGCGAGCTGCAGTCGCGCTACATCGACGACAATCCGCATCCGACGGGCGAAAAGCATCTTCTCGATTCGGCCGGCAAGGACGGTTACGACTCGACCCACGAGACATTTCACCCGGACCTGCGCAAGTTCCTGCTCGACAATGGCTACTATGACCTGTTCCTGCTCGACGAACAGGGCAATGTCATCTACTCGGTCTTCAAGGAACGCGATTACGCCACCAACCTGAATACCGGTGAGTGGAAGGATTCCGACCTCGCCAACGTCTTCCGCGAAGTCATGGACGCCGGTGTCAGCGACACCATCGTACTGAAGGACTACCGTCCGTACGGACCGTCTTACGGCGCACCGGCTGCGTTCATCGGCAAAGCGCTGACCAATGGCGACGAGATTACCGGCGTCGTGGTCCTGCAGATGCCCAACGACATCATCGCGGAAATCATGAGCAACACGACCGGGCTCGGCGAGACCGGCGAAACCATGCTCATTCGCAAAGACGGCTACTTCATCACCGACTCGGCCAAGACGACCGACAACGAAGCTCTGACGGTGAAGCTGGATTCGCCGCTGGTGGCAGAAACCACCCGCGAAAACATCGCCGCCGGTTCGATCAGCGGCTATCGCGGCATCGTCGGTGAGGCGGCACTGGCGCGCGTGGATTTCCTCGGCGCCGACTGGATTATCGCGGCGATCATCGACCGCGAGGAAGCCATGGCCGGCGTGACGTCGCTGCGCAACATCATCCTGGTCATCGCCCTTGCCTTGCTTGCCGGCGCCCTCGTCGCGGCCTTCCTGTTCTCCCGCACGATTTCCAAGCCGATCACCGAAGTGGTTCGCAACATGGCCGAACTGGTGAAGGGCAACACGAATCTGGAACTGAAGGGCGAGGAGCGCAAGGACGAGATCGGCGAAATGGTCCGATCCGTCGCTGTCTTCCGCGACGCGGCGGTCGAGAAGGAAAACCTGGAGCGCGAAGCCGAGGAAAACCGCTCGCTCAGCGAACGCGAACGGGCCGAACGAGAAGCGGCCAAAGCCGAGGAAGCACGGCAGATGCAGGATGCGGTGGACGCCCTCGCGGGCGGATTGACGCGGCTTTCCGAAGGCGATCTGACGGTGCATCTGGACGAGCCTTTCATGGAAGGGCTGGAGCGGCTGCGCACCGATTTCAATGCTTCGATCGAAAAGCTCAACGCCACGCTCGGCGAGATCCGCGACAGCGCCGGCTCCATCGACGACAACTCGAAGGAAATCCGCAGCGCCGCTGACGACCTGTCGAAGCGGACGGAGCAGCAGGCCGCCTCGCTCGAGGAATCCTCAGCCGCTCTGGAACAGATCACTTCGGCGGTCAAGGGAACCTCGGAGCGGGCTTCCGAAGCCGCCAAGATGGCCGATGCGGCACAGGCGGACGCCGACAAATCCAGCCAGGTTGTCTCCGAGGCGGTCACCGCCATGGAAGACATCGAAAAGGCGTCGGACGAGATTTCCAATATCATCAACGTCATCGACGAGATCGCCTTCCAGACCAACCTGCTGGCGCTCAATGCCGGCGTCGAGGCAGCGCGCGCCGGCGAGGCCGGTAAGGGATTTGCCGTCGTCGCCCAGGAAGTGCGCGAACTGGCACAGCGTGCCGCCAACGCCGCCAAGGAGATCAAGGAACTGATCACCAAATCCGGCGACGAGGTCGCGAGCGGCGTCAAGCTGGTGAAGGCGACGGGCGACGCGCTGACCCAGATCTCGTCTCACGTCACCGACATCAATCACGCGATCAACTCCATTGCCACGGCCGCCAACGAGCAGCTCACCGGCATTCAGGAGGTCGGATCGGCGGTGACGCAGATGGATCAGATGACCCAGCAGAACGCCGCGATGGTGGAAGAAACCACTGCCGTGACGCACCGTCTGGCGGAAGACGCCGACGGACTGGCGAAACTGATCGGCGAATTCAGCATTGCCGGAACGGCGGCAGCGGCTCCCGCACCGGCACCGGTTCAGGAGACGGCCGAGCCTGTGCCCTCCCCGGCCCGCCGGATGGTCAAGGCGGTGGGCAAGGCTTTCGGTTTCGACGGCAATGCCGCAACAGTCGAACAGGATGACAACTGGGACGAGTTCTAGCTCACAGATCAAGTTCATCCTGGATAAGCCGGTGGCGTCGGGCGGGGCGCCACCGGCTTTCTTTTTGTTGGTTTGTCCGATTGGACGGGTGCGCTTTTCAGATCACTTGCGCAATCGACGGGTGCTGACCGTCATTGTCCGGTTTCCCTGGCGCACTCGGCCTTGAGCCACGCAATAAAATCGCGAATGTTGATGTTGTCCTCGAATTTCTCCGGATAGACGGCGAAGTATTTCTCGTTGCACACATAGGCGTGCTCATGCGCCCGGACCAGCAACCCGCGCTGGAGCTCGCTGCGGATAAGGATCTCCGGGAGAACGGCGATGCCGATCCCGGCCACCGCCGCTTCGATCACCAGCGAATAATACTCGAAACGCGGTCCGGCCAGCGCCTTGGCCGTGGGCCCGCCCGCGTCGGTGAGCCATTCACGCCAGAGATGCGGTCGCGTCGTGTGCTGTATCAGCGTGTGTCCCCCGAACTCCTCCAGCCGCAGCAATCTGCGGTCCGACCCGATCAGCGCAGGTGCGCAGACAGCAATGTCGGTTTCCTCCATGAGGTATTCGCAATGGGCTCGCGGCCATTCGGGTTGGCCGAAATGGATCGCCACATGAGCGGTCTCCACGTCAAAATCGAACGGCCTGATCTTGGAGATCAGATTGATCTCGATCGTTGGATGGCTGGACAAAAATCCGCTGAGGCGGGGAACCAGCCAGCGCGAGCCGAAGGTGGGCAGGACCGCGACGGTAAGGACACCACCCTGGCGTCCGTAGGAGATCAGTTTGGTGGTCGATATTTCGATGCGGTTGATAATGTCGGATATCTCTTTGGCATATTCGCGTGCGGCCGGTGTCGGCGACAGGCGGCGGTTCTTTCGCACGAACAGGGTAAGGCCGAGATAATCCTCCAGCGCGGAGAGGCGCTTGCTCACCGCGCTTTGGGTCAGGTTCAACTCTTCAGCAGCCTGGGTGACGCTGCCGTGGCGCACGGTCGCCTCGAAACAGGCCAATGAACTGGTCGGCGGCACGGTTCTTCTCATCCCGGCAGCCATAGCACGCATCGGTATACATTCCAATTTGGACTGATTTTCATGTCCAAATCTCCATTTACTTGGCCACCCCTATCGTCGCACTCTGGACCCGAGGTCGGCATTCAGTCGCAGATCCGGTCTCGATTCTGGAAGAACGATAGGAGCAGGGCAGAAAAGGACCGTGACCTGCTCGGGAGGATACATGATGTTTCGGAAAGTTTATGTGGCCCTGGGACTGTTGTCAGTTCCGGCCGGGGCGTTCGCACAAAGCGGCGAAATCGTGCCCGAGGTCGATTTTCTGAGCTGGCCGGCAGCAAAGTACATGCACTATTCGGAAAGTGCGAATTACGTCGCTGAGCAGTGGCGCAAACTCGGACTTAGGGTGAACGTCAATCCCGTTGCCTTTCCCAACCCCATGCTGGCCATGTGGTTCAAGGAGCACAAGTTCGACGCGGTCCTCTCGTCGCTTTCGGGAACCCCGCTGCGTCTCGAGCCTGATTTCTTCACCAACGCCCAGTTCAACTCGGCCAACTCGGCGCCCGGAAACTGGAATGTCGGCGAATACAGCAATCCGCGTGTCGACGTGCTCGGCGAACAGCAATTGGGCATCTATGACGCCGACCAACGACAGAAGGTCATCTTCGCCCTGCAGGAGGAACTCTATAACGATCCGCCGGAAGCGATCATAGCCTATTCGATCAGCACGCACGCCATCAACTCGGACAACATGGAGATCGTCGGATTCGAGGAATCGCCCGAGGGCATCCGGGCCAACTCCAACATCATGCGCATGAGGAGCAAGCATGGCGGACCGGTGCGCATTGGCTGGACCGTCGACTACACGACGTTGAACCCGCTGGTCGCCAGCACCAATGAAGACCTGTCCAACCTGGCGCTCATTTACGACACGCTGGTCACGTCGGCTCCCGACGGCTCTCCGAGAATGTGGCTGGCGGAGTCGATTGACGTTGTCGACGACCTCACGATGGATATCAAAATCCGGTCCGGTCACACCTTCTCGGACGGAAAACCTGTGACCGCGGAAGATGTGAAGTTCTCATTCGACTACATCAAGAAGTGGCAGTCCGCCTACTTTACCAAGTATCTGGACCGGCTCGACTCCGTTACCATAACCGGGCCCGACACCGTTCGTTTCAAACTGAAGCAACCCTATGCGCCGTTTGTCATGAACACACTTGGACAGGTGTACGTCCTGCCGAAACACGTCTGGGAGACCCTGGTCGACGACCTGGGAATCGCCAAACCGCAAGACTTCCACAATGACAATCCGATCGGCAGCGGCGCCTACACGGTGAAGTACCGCAAGGAGGGCCAGGAGCAGTATCTGAGCGCCAGAAAAGACCATTTCGGCATGCCGCAATCCGACATACTGAGCATCGTCTACGGCTCGGCCGAGGTCGTCATGCAATCGTTGCGCAAGGGCGAGATCGACGCGTCCTTCCAGCCCGTCGTGCCGACGACGATCGACGAGTACCGGGCGCTCGACAACATCGCGCTCTATCAGGCCAAATCGAACGGCTACAACTCGGTTCGCTACAAGGTCACCGGTCCTGTCTTCTGGAACAGGGACTTGCGTCGCGCCCTGAGCCACGCCGTTCCCTACGAGGCGATAATCGAGGAAATCTATGGCGGGCTGGCCGCCCGGTCGGCGTCTTCGATCGTGCCGTCCAACGCCTACTGGCACAACGGCAACCTCGAGCCGCCGGCATTCGACCTCGACCTGGCCAGATCGATACTGGAGGAGGCCGGCTTCACATGGGACGCCGACGGTCACCTTCATTTTCCCGCAAAGTAAGTGACACGCGCGGACTGGGCGACATCCCATGATTGAGGCAAGAAACCTCGTGAAGCACTATCCGGTCGTCACCGGACTGCGGTCGCTGTTTTCCAGCGACCGCAACAAGGTGGTCCGAGCGGTGGAGGGCGTCAGCTTCAGGGTCGCCGACGGCGAGGTTCTGGGCATCGTCGGCGAGAGCGGTTGCGGAAAATCGACGACCGCCAAAATGCTCGTCGGGCTGGAACCGCCCTCTTCCGGCTGCATCCGCATCGACGGACAGGACACGCTCGCGTTGCGCGCCGAGGACCGCAAGGGGTTTCACCAACAGGTCCAGATGGTGTTCCAGGACCCCTACGGTTCGATCAATCCGAGCCACGACGTCTTCCAGGTGGTGTCCCGGCCATTGGTCTATCAGGGCGTGCGGAATCACGATGAAATCCGTCAACGGGTCCTCGAGGCCATGGACCAGGTCGGTTTGAGCCCGCCGGAGCATTACCTCGACAAACACCCGCATCTCTTGAGCGGTGGACAGCGTCAACGGCTATGCATCGCACGGGCCATCATATTGAAACCGGCTTACCTGGTTGCCGACGAACCGATCTCGATGCTCGATGTCTCGATCAAATGGGACATCATACGACTGCTGCGCAGGCTGGTGAGAAACCACAGACTCTCCCTGATTTACATCACACACGATCTCGCGACCGTATCGACCATATGCGATCGCGTCGCGATCATGTATCTGGGCAGGATCGTCGAAGCCGGCCCGGCGACCAGGATCCTGACGGACCCGGTCCATCCCTATACCCGGGCCCTGATCGCTTCCATTCCATCCCCGGTGCCCGGCAACCGCCGCGAAGCGGCTCCGATAAAGGGCGCCCTGCCGGACGCGATCCTGCCGACAGCCGGATGCTGCTTTGCCGACAGATGCCCGATTGCCGTCGAAGAATGCAAATCGCGTCAGCCGACTCTGCGGCCTTTCGAGGGCCGAGAGGTGGCCTGTCACCGGCCCGATGCCGCCGATCCGGCAGGCCTTGCTTCCGCGTTGAGAGGCTGACCGATGGGCCGCTATATTTTCACTCGCCTTGTCCACACGGTCCTCACGCTGTTTGCCATGCTGGTGCTGATGTTTTTCCTCTTTCGCCTGATGCCTGGCGATCCGACGATGACCGTCATCAGCGACGCCCTTTACCCCAAGGCGCAAGCTGCGATGAAGGCCCAGTTCGGCCTCGATAAACCGCTCTACCAGCAGTTCCTCATCTATATCGGCAACTATGCCCGTTTCGATTTCGGCGTTTCCTTCCAGACCTCACGCTCCGTCAGCGAACTGATCGAAGGCCGCCTGGTCAACACGGTCGTCCTGATCCTGCCATCCATGATCACCGCCTATGCACTCGGCGCCCTGATCGGCGCAGCGCTCGCATGGCGGCGCGGCGGCAAGTCCGAGGTGGGCATCGTGTTCCTGGCGACCGCCTTCCAATCGGCACCGGTCTTTTGGGTCGCCATGCTCTCGATCCTGTTCTTTTCGCTGAAGCTCGACCTGTTTCCCTCCGGTCATATCGTGACACCCGGCAAGTTCCCGGAACAGACCGCGTCGATGTATTTCAGCGCCGATTTCCTGCACCACCTGGCACTGCCGTTCCTCGTGCACACGGCCTATCAGATCTGCTTTCCGCTTCTTCTGATGCGATCGAGCATGCTCGGAACGATCGGTGAGGATTTCATCGAACTCGCGCGCATGAAGGGGCTGAAAGAACGCCGCATCCTGTTTCATCACGCGGCTCGCAACTCGCTGCTCCCGGTGGCGACGACGATCCCCATGATTCTCGGATGGGCGGTCGCGGGTTCGGTGGTCGTCGAAACGGTATTTTCCTGGCCCGGCCTCGGTCTGCTCATGATCCAGGCCGTCGAGCGGTCGGACTATCCGGTCGTGCAGGCCGCCTTCTTTCTCATAGCCGTCCTCACCGTCATCGGTACCCTCGCCGCCGATCTTCTGTACGGCCTTCTCGATCCGAGGATTGTTTATGAATAGCGCTGTCACGGAGACAAACGACAGGGATGCCGCCGATGTTGCCGGAAAGGCCAGGCACCGGCGAAGCTCGTTCGGAATCGCCGGACAGTTCCTCGCGACGGTCAACCGGTCGACGTCCGGCAAAATTGCGCTCTATGTTTTCGGTTTCTGCCTGTTTCTCGCGATCTTCGGCCCGCTGATCGCGCCGTACGGGCCGATGGACCGAAACTACGACGCGGCCGGAAAACTGATCCGCCTGTCCGGCCCCACGATGGAGCACTGGCTGGGTACAACTGTGCTTGGCCGCGATATCTTCAGCCAGATTCTCTGGGGCGCACGCCCGGCGATGCTGGTGGGCATGCTGACCGCCCTGGGTGTTGTGGCGATTGGCGTGAATATCGGTCTGATCTCCGGTTATTTCGGCGGTCGCGTGGACGCGATTCTCATGCGCCTCACCGATATCGTCCTCGGCTTGCCGTTCCTTCCATTCATCATCGTCGTTCTTTCGATCTCCGGTCGAAGCATATGGACCATCATATTCGCGATGACGCTGGTCATGTGGCGTTCGACCGCTCGGGTGATCCGGGCTCAGGTCCTTGCTTTGAAGGAAATGCCGTTTGTATCCGCAGCCAAGATATCGGGCGCAAACGACTGGACGATCCTGTACCGGGAGATCGCTCCCAACATCATGCCGCTGGCGCTGGTCAACATTGCCTTTGCCCTCGCCTGGGCGATCATAACCGAGGCAAGCATCGGCTTTCTCGGCTACAGCGATCCCAATGTCGTCAGTTGGGGATCGATCATCTATCAGGCCTTTGCATCGCAGATGATGTATCGCGCTCCGTGGTGGGTGATCCCGCCGGGGCTGGCGATCATGGTCCTGGTTTCATCGGTCTATTTCATCGGACGCGCCTATGAGCAGGTCGTCAATCCCCGCTTGCGCAGGCACTGAGGACCCGGCCATGCCGCTATTGGCGATCTCCCAGCTTTCAGTTCAATACAGGACTTCGCGCGGCGTTGCCCGGGCGCTCGACGCTGTCAGCCTCGACCTGGCAAGGGGGAGCAATCTGGGTCTGGTCGGCGAATCCGGCTGCGGAAAAAGCACTTTTCTGAAAGCGGTAATGGGCGTTCTTCCCGACAATGCGAACGTCGTTTCCGGCGCCATTCGATTGGATGGCGACGACCTGATTTCCGCCGGAGCGGAGCACCGGCGCCGGAGACGCTGGGCGGACATGTCGATGATCACGCAGAGCGCTCTGAATGCTCTCGACCCGGTTCATCGGGTCGGCGACCAGATTGTCGAGGCGATCAGGGCCCACGAGGCCTGCGGCTATCGAGAAGCGTTCGAGCGCGTCAAACACATGTTTGAACTGGTCGGTGTCGATCCGGCTCGCATTCGCGATTATCCACATCAGTTTTCCGGCGGTATGCGCCAACGCGCCGTCATCGCGATGGCGCTGATCCTGGCTCCGCGGGTGGTGCTTGCCGATGAACCGACCACCTCTCTCGACGTGATCGTCCAGGACCAGATCTTCCGGCGCCTGCGCAAACTTCAGAGCGACTTCGAATTTTCGATGCTCCTGGTGACCCACGACCTCGCTCTGGTCATCGAGAACTGCGATCGCATGGCGGTGATGTATGGCGGCGTTATCGTCGAGGAAGGGCCGACGGCCGACGTCGTCAATACTCCCTTCCATCCCTACACGCTGGGGCTGAAAAACTCGCTTCCCCATCTTGACCGCAGCAACGAGCCGATCGCGATTCCGGGCACTCCCCCGGATCTCGTACATCCTCCGCGCGGCTGCCGATTTGCCGCTCGTTGTCCGTTTGCGGTTGATGTGTGCAGGACCGACCGGCCCGAGTTGAGCCGCGTCGGACCAGACCATCGAACGGCTTGCCATCGTCGCGAAACCATTCCCGAGCTGCGTTCCGATGCCGCTCGTTCCGAGACCTGGGCCCGTCTCCAAACGCATGCAGAGGAGCACAGCTAGGCAGCCCGAAACCCGCCGCCAACACCGGTTCATCGCCAATGCGCACGTGGCCTTCGCCGCGGACGGATTAACTTTGCCAAACGAAAGGAAGACGGATGTATTACTTCGCCTATGGCACACTTCTGGATCTCGACGCCATGAAGGGCATCGCGCCGTCCGTGCGGTCCCATGGTGTCATGCGACTGGATGGCTATCGACTTGGGTTCGGTCGGTGCGCCCGGGCCGATTCCAGCGGCTGCACGCTCGACCCGACACCCGGTGCGGTGACCTATGGCATACAATACGAACTGAGCGATGAAGAGATGGCCGGCATGGATAAGGTCGCCGTCTCCGGGCGCGACCTGTGGGTGCACATGCCGATAACCGTTTCAAACGCAGCCGGAGAAAGGGTCGAATCGCTTACCTATGTCATTCCGGGCAAGACCAGGGCCGTATCGCCATCCGACAACTATGTAAGGCCGATATTAAAGGGCCTGGATCAGTGGGAACTTCCGACCGCCTATGTCACGGATGTCAAATCGATCATCGCGGAAGCCCAGGCCAAGGAATGAGCGTGGCTTGCCGAAACAAACGCTATTGCAACACCATGACCGGTGTGGCGCTGTGGCCGCGCAGGGCGAGCGGACCATAATCCTGCAATTTTCCGATCAGTCGATCGGTTTCCTCGCGGCTCTCGATCCGCGCGGCATCGATGAGCTCAGCGCTGACGATGCAGCGGCTGCCGAGCTCACGATTGGCATTCTCCAGGCGGCTGGCGACATTTACGGTATCGCCCAGCACGGCGAATTCCATGCGCCGGTTGCTGCCGATATCGCCGAGCACGATGG
This sequence comes from Rhizobiaceae bacterium, assembly GCA_963921345.3. Classification (GTDB taxonomy): domain Bacteria; phylum Pseudomonadota; class Alphaproteobacteria; order Rhizobiales; family Rhizobiaceae; genus Hoeflea_A. The sequence continues at coordinate 838,132 of CAWUFE020000002.1, forward strand.
GCCCGTAATGCACGCCCACCGCCAGCCGCAGGTCGCGCACCTCCGCTTGTCCCTGCCGCCAATGGTCAAAGGCTTCGACCATGTCGACGGCCGCCGCCAGCGCACTGATTGCGTCGCGATCGCCGGGTTCCGGCGTTCCGAAGGTGGCCATCAGCCCGTCGCCGATGAACTTATCGAGGGTCCCGTCATGGCGGAAGACGATTTCGGTCATCAGGCCGTGCACCTCGCGCAGCAACGATATTGTCGCGCGCGGCGAGCGGTTTTCGGCCCAGCCGGTGAAGGCGACGATGTCGGCGAACAGCACCGCCGCGCGATGTTCGCGCGGTTCCGACAGCGGACTGGTCTTGCGGGCGAGCATGTCGACCGTCTTGCGCGGAAAGTAACGCGCGAGATTGGTGCGCTCGCTGGAAAGACTGGCTTGCCGGATGGCAATCGCCCGGGCGCGCCGAACGGCCAACGCTAGCAGACCGGCCGTCATCAGAAGAACCGCGACCTCCTGCACCCGGACACCGAGGTCGACAAAATGTGGATTGCCAAGCATGGCTGAAAAGGCATCGACATCCGCATCGACCGGCTGTCGCCAAACCGCTCCAGGCAGACTCGTGAGCCACAGGACGCCGACAAACCAGCTGAGAGCAGCGGAAACTCCGCCCCACAGGACCAGTCCGGGCCGGTACAGGTAGGCGAGACCGGCAAGCAACACGAAAAAATAGACGAAACTGCCGAAACGCAGTCCGATCTGCGGCGGAAACTCGTTGAGCACCAGCGGATTGGGATAGATAAGGGTAAAGGACAGCAGCGCGAAATCGGCGGTGACAAAGGCGTAGCGGTGCCAGGGACGCCGCCACGGCGACAACGCCACCCAGTAGGCGGCCAGCCCCAGCAGCAGGAACAGCGTGAGCAGGAAGTAGAAATAGACCGGCCCGGGCCAGGGTGTCAGAAAGCTGGTCAGTACGGCGATGAGGACCAGTGCGATGCAACGGCCGATGAGCGCCGTCTTCTGCGCGGCAAGTTCCTCGGCCTCGAAGGAGAGATCGGACGGGATTGCCGCATCGCCCTTTGCGTTGTCCATTGTGCCGCCCCCGGTCGCTTGCGCAGATGTAGGTACGATGGGAGTGTACCGCCAGAGCGTACCGTCAGGAAACGACCGCCAACGGCCGAGCGGCCCTTGACCTCAACTGTGGTTGAGGAACTAGGCTTGCTGTCGGATGCCGGACGACCGAAGGAGCATGTCATGAGCGAAGGCAGACTGGAACACGTCAACATCACGGTCCGCGATCCTGCGGCGACGGCCGCCTGGCTGTGCGAGCTGTTCGGCTGGCACATTCGCTGGCAGGGTAGCGCCATTCACGGCGGCCACACCATCCATGTGGGAGCGGACGACAACTATCTCGCCGTCTATTCGCAGGGCAATCCCGGCGAGCGCAACGACTCCTACACGACCCGCGGCGGCCTCAACCATGTCGGCGTTGTCGTCGACGATCTGGATGCCGTCGAGGAGAAGGTCCACAAGGCCGGTTTCAAGACGCATTCCCACGCCGACTACGAGCCGGGCCGCCGTTTCTATTTCCACGACGATGACGGGATCGAATTCGAAGTCGTCAGCTACGGCGACAAACCCGCCTGATAGGTTGCGCCCGCCCCTCCTCTTCTGTCTCGACAAAGAAAGCGTGAATACGTATTCAGAATTTTCTTGAATACGTATTCACAGATGTTATCATGACCCCGCCAGAACCAAAGATCAGGCTTTGTGAGGGAGGATACTCATGACATTCAGCCGTCGCCATTTCATGGCAGCAACCGCGGGTGCGGCCTTCGCCGCGATGACCGCGACCGGTTTCGCCGCCGACCAGACCAAGTACGGACTGCTCGCCGGCAAGCCCTATGAAGGCACCAAGCTCAACATCCTGTCGGTCGTCACGCCGCAATTCGACGGCCTGATGCTGCGCGACCAGGAATTCACCGACCTGACCGGAATCGAGACGGAATGGACCTTCATTCCGTTCACCAATCTACAGGAAAAGATGGTCGCCGAGGGCATCGCCGCCAACGGCGCCTATGACGTGGTCAACTATCTCGACAGCTGGGGCCCGCCGAACGCTCACTGGCTGCAGCCGATCGACGACCTGATGGAGCGCGACGGCATCTCCATGGAGCGCTACCCCGCGGCCTTCGCCCGTTCGGCGCAGTTCGAGGGCAAGACCCTGGGCTTTCCGCTGCGCGCCCATCCGCAACTGCTGTTCTATCGCGCCGACCTGATCGACACCCCGCCGACGAGCTGGGAAGAGATCATCGAGGTCGGCAAGAAGCTCAAGGAAGAGCACCCGGACATCGCGCCGCTGGCGATGTACTACAACAATGACGGCAACCGGCAGAACCTGTTCATCTGGATCAACTTCCTGTGGGCGGCCGGTGCCGACGTCTTCAACGACGACTGGACGGCTGCATGGACCAGCGAGGAGGCCCTGAAGGCGACCGAGGACTATATCGCGCTGCACACCCAGCACGGTGTCACCAACCCCAACTCGGTCGCCTTCGTCGAACAGGACGCCCGTCAGTCCTTCATGCAGGGCAAGTCGGCGATGATCCCGGTTTGGTGGTGGGCCTATTCGGGCTTCTACAATCCGGATGCATCGACGCTGAGCAAGGACCAGGTCGCCTTTACCGGCATGCCTTCCTACCAGGGCAAGACCAAGACCTATGCCATATCCATGCCGTTCGCGATCTCGCAGTACTCCAAGAACCCTGAGGCGTCCTGGGAGTTCCTGAAATGGCTGTCCAACCCGGATATGGACAAGGCGAACGCCATTCAGCGCGAAGTCGGCGGCAAGAAGATCGTCAACAACGTGGTCACCCACATCTCGTCGCTGACCGACCCTGACGTCAACGCGGCCAACGACGGCATCCAGTCGGCTGCGTGGGATTCGCTGAAAGAATCCGACATCATGCCGCAAATTCCGGAATGGCCGGAAGTCGGCGATATCCTGTCGGCGGCGATTGCCAAGGCGGCGGCGGGCGGCGACGTTCGCGAACTGATGATGGAGGCGGCCGATCAGTCGAATCGCGTCCTCAAACGTTCCGGACGCATTCAGTAGTCAAAGGCCGGGGCGGCCGGACAGGCCGTCCCGGACATGTTTCATGCGCGACAAGACGTTGAAATACCTGCTGGTCCTGCCAGCGGTGCTGGTGGTTTTTGCCACGGCGATCTGGCCTTTGATCGACTCGGCCCGGCTGTCCTTTACGCTGGGCAGGATCAACCGGCCAGGATTCCCGCAGGGTTACATCGGCTTCGAAAACTACAGCTGGGCCTTCCTGGAAGAGCCGGCCTTCTGGAACGCCGTGCGGGTGACCGGCATCTACACGGTCGCCACCGTCGCGCTGACCACGTTGATCGCGCTCGGTCTCGCCATGCTGCTGGCGCCGGGCGGCCGTCTGCGCTCCGGTGTCCAGACCCTGCTGATCCTGCCCTTCGCCATGTCGCCGGCGCTGATCGGCGTGTCTTTCCGGTTCATGTTCAACCCGGAATTCGGCTTGTTCGACGCTTTCTTCGGCTTCATCTTTCCACCGCTCGCCGACATCAGCTGGCTGTCCGATCCGTTTCTCGCCTTCGTCGTCTGTATCCTGGCCGACGTCTGGGGCTGGATCCCCTTCCTGACGCTGGTGCTGATCGGCGGCCTTGCGTCCATCCCGCAGGACACGGTCGAGGCTGCACAGGTCGACGGCGCCTCCGGATGGCGCGTTTTCCGCGACGTGACGCTGCCGCAATTGATGCCGGTGCTTGCGGTGGTGATCATCCTGAAATCGATCTTTTCGCTCAAGACCTTCGACCAGATCTTCATGCTGACCAATGGCGGCCCGGGCACCGCCACCCAGACACTCAGCCACTACATCTATTTCAACGGCTTTAAATACGGCCAGATCGGCTATTCCGCCTCGGTCGCCTGGCTGATGGTGATCCCCATGCTCGTGCTCACCTATTTTTACGCCAAGTTCGTCTTCAGGAAAAACTGACATGACGGGACGACAGAGAAAACAATTCTGGAACGCCGTCCAGATTATCCTCATCCTGATCGCCGCCGGCGTGATGATCATTCCGATCATCTGGATTTTCCTGGCCGCGTTCAAGTCCCATGTCGACGTCTATCAGTTGAAGCTGTTCTTCCGTCCGACGCTGGAGAACTTCGCCATCGTCTTCCAGTCGCCTTACGATCTCGGCCACAAGCTGTTCAACTCGACCGTCGTCGCGGCCGTCACGGTCATCTTCGCCATTCCGATCGCCACTCTGGCCGCCTATTCGTTCTCGCGCTTCCGGTTGCGCGGCGAGACGACCATGCTGGTCATGATCCTGGCAACGCAGTTCGTTCCGGCAGTGGTGATTATCCTGCCGTTCTTCGTGATGTTTCGCGATATCGGCCTGCTCGACACGCGCGTCGGACTGATCCTCGTCAACCTGGCGATCGTCATGCCGTTCGCCATCTGGATGATCAAGGGCTTCATCGACGGCATCCCGATCGACACGGAAGAAGCCGCCATGGTCGACGGGTCGACCCGCCTGCAGGTGATCCGCAACATCGTCCTGCCGATGGCCGCACCCGGTCTTTTCACCGCGGGGATCTTCTGTTTCATCATCGCCTGGAACGAATTCCTGTTCGCGCTGATCCTGACCAACAAGAATGCCGTGACGCTGCCCATCGGGCTGGCGCTGTTCAAGGCCGAGGAAGGCGATCTTTGGAACTTGCTGTCGGCGGCCGGCATCATCATCATGTTGCCGATGTTCGTGCTGGCGCTGATGATCCGGCGCTATTTCGTACAGGGAATGACAATGGGGGCAGTCCGTTAGAACTATGGCGCAAGTCAGCCTGAAAAACATCACCAAACGCTGGGGCGACTTCGTCGGCGTCGACGATCAGAGCCTTGAGATTGCCGATAAGGAGTTCCTGGTGCTGCTCGGTCCCTCGGGCTGCGGCAAGACGACCACCATGCGCATGATCGCTGGCCTGGAGGAACCGACTTCCGGCGAGATCCGCATCGGCGAACGGCTGGTCAATGACGACCTGCCCAAGGATCGCGACGTCGCCATGGTGTTCCAGAACTACGGCCTCTACCCGCACATGACGATCTTCGACAACATCGCCTACCCGCTGAAGGTACGCGGCACACCGAAATCGGACATCGCTCCGCGGGTGGAGAAGGCCGCCGCCCAGGTCGAACTGACGCAGTTCCTCGACCGCAAGCCCAAGGCGCTCTCGGGCGGACAGAGGCAACGGGTGGCGCTCGCCCGCGCCATCGTGCGCACGCCCAAGGTGTTCCTGATGGACGAGCCGCTGTCCAATCTCGACGCCAAGCTGCGCGTCACCATGCGGGCCGAACTCAAACATCTGTCGCGGCAGTTGCAGATCACCACGGTCTACGTCACCCACGACCAGATCGAGGCGATGACGCTGGCGGACCGGGTCGCGGTCATGAAGCACGGCGTCATCCAGCAGCTTGGAACGCCCGACGACATCTACAATGATCCGGCCAACCTGTTCGTCGCCGGCTTCATCGGCTCGCCGGCCATGAACCTGATCAACGGCTCTGTCAATGACGGCATGTTCGTCACGGCGGGCGGGACCCGGCTGGTCAGAGTCGACGCCCCGAACCGGGCCGATGTCGTGCTCGGCGTGCGCGCCGAGGATGTCGAGATCGAGGAACCCGGCGAAGGCGATATCGATGTTCCGATCTACGCCTACGAGAACACCGGCGAAAGCGTGCTGTTGACGCTGCAGTTCGGTCAGCAGCGCGTCATCGCCCGCAGCGATCGCCATCTGCGTAAGGAGATGGACGACACGGTCGGTCTGCGGCTGCATCCCGACCATCTCTACCTGTTCGATCCGAAGACCGAAGAGCGCATACGCGACTGATGAGCGACCGGCGAAAGGAGACGGGACGATGAAGACGGCCAAGGCGACGGCACTCGACGTTGCTCGGCGCGCCGGCGTCAGCCAGCCCACCGTCAGTCGCGTCTTCACGCCCGGAGCCAAGGTGTCGAAGGACCTCATCGACCGGGTGCGCACGGCCGCGCACGAACTCGGTTATCGTCCCAACACGCTCGCCCGTTCGCTGATTACCGGACGCTCCAAGACCATCGGTCTCGTCGTCGCCTATCTGAAGAACCCGTTCTACCCGGAAGCCATAGAAAAACTCTCCGAGGCGCTGAACCGGGAGGGCTACCACATCCTGGTGTTCTTCGCCGCCAACCTTGTCGAGGAGATCGATCCCGTGGTCGACGATCTGCTCGACCACCAGGTGGACGGCATCATCCTGGCCTCGGTCAGCATGTCCAACCGGCTGACCGAACGGCTGTCCCAAGAGGGCATTCCCTTCGTGCTGTTCAACCGCGGCCAGGAAAACCCCGACATGGCGCAGGTCACCGCCGCCAATTTCGACGGCGGACGCAAGGCCGGGCGTTTTCTTGCCGCCGGCGGCCACCAGCGCATCGCCCACATCTCCGGCTGGCAGAAATCTCTGAACGGCCGGGACCGGCAGGCCGGGTTCCTAGCCGGTCTCCAGGAAGCCGGCCTGCAGCCACTGCGCTGTATCGACAGTCACTACCGCCGGCGCATGGCCGTCGACGCGACCAACGAGCTGATGGCGGCCGCGATCAAACCTGACGCCATATTCGTCGGCAACGATCACATGGCCTTCGCGGTCATCGAAACCCTGCGCTACGACCTTGGACTGCGCGTTCCCGAAGACGTATCCGTCGTCGGCTACGACGATGTGCAGATGGCCGCCTGGAAGGTCTACGATCTCACCACGTTGCGCCAACCCGCGAACCGCATGGTTGAGGCCACCGTGACGCTTTTGCTCGACATGATCGACGGAGAAGACGCCGGACCGCGCAAGATCGAAATCGACAGCCCGCTCGTCATCCGCGGCAGCGCCCGTGTTCCTGAGGATTGGACGCATGAAGCCTAGTGCGCGCCAATGGAAGGACCTGCCAGATTTCATCATCGGCATCACCAGGGAGATCTGGGAGGATCGCGGACTTGCAACCCTGAACCACTATTATTCAGATGACCTGCCAATGCGCTTTGCCTCAGGCATGCTGCGCGGCAATCGGGCCGTTATCGATGCGACGCTTGCCACCCTGGCCGAGTTCCCCGACCGTCAACTCCTGGCCGAAGATGTGATCTGGTCGGGTGACGAGGCAGCGGGTTATCTTTCATCGCATCGGCTGGTGACCACCGGCAGGCACACCGGCCACGGCTATTTCGGCAAGCCCACCGGGCGATATTTCGAAGCCCGGGCCATTGCCGATTGCGCCGTGCGCGACAACGTTATCTACGACGAATGGCTGGTGCGCGACACATCGTCGATCGCCCGCCAGCTCGGCCTCAAACCAAAACGCTTCGCCGGCAAGCTGATTGCCCGGGACGGTGGTCCGGCGGACTGTGCCCGCCCCTTTAGCCCGCAAGACGATGTGGACGGCGGCTACCGGTCAATGGGCAACGACAATGAATGGGGCACGCGAACCGCCGACCTTCTCGACCGGATCATGAACAAGGACTTCGCCGTCATCCGCTCCGAATACGACCGATGCTGTCGGATCGAGCACCCGGGCGGGCGCGGCGGCTGGTCATGGAATTCAGCCGAGGAGTTCTGGATCCAGTTGCGCTCGTCCTTTCCCGCGGCTGAGTTTTCAATCGATCACCGCATCGGCCGCGACGACACCGGCCAGCCGCCGCGCGCCGCTATCCGCTGGTCCCTTCACGGCACCCATGACGGTTTCGGCGCATTCGGTCGCCCAACCGGCGCACGGGTCTACATCATGGGATTCACCCATGCCGAATACGGACCGTTCGGCCTGAAACGCGAATACACCTTGTTCGACGAAATCTCGATTTGGAAGCAGATATTGATGCACACCGGAGAACCGCAATGACCCCCGCAGATATGGAAAACCGCATCGTCCGATACGGTGATCTCAAACCGTGCAAGACAGCCTTCATCGACGCCCACACGCCCGGCTCCGATCAGAAGGAGAATTTCACCGTGATCGGCGGTGGCGTGTCGGAAAGCCCCGACCAGCATGTGCACATCGAGGAAACGCCCGGCTTCAATATCGGTGCCGCCGGGCAGCCGCCGAAATGCCGCAACTCGCTGCATTCGCACCGCACCGCGGAAGTTTTCTTCGTACTCAAAGGACGCTGGCGCTTCTTCTGGGGCCGCTGGGGCGACGCCGGCGAGGTCACGCTGGAGGAAGGCGATATCTTCAACATCCCGACCGGCATCTTCCGCGGCTTCGAGAATATCGGCACCGACTACGGGATGATCATGGCCATCCTCGGCGGCGACGATGCCGGCGGCGGTGTCATCTGGGCGCCGCAGGTGATCGAGGACGCCAGCGATCACGGCCTGGTGCTGGCCGAAACCGGCCGCCTCTACGACACCAAGAAAGGTGAGTTTCTGCCCGAGGGGGTCGCGCAGATGCCGTTGCTGTCGGACGAGGAGCTGAAGGCGTTCCCGGAGCCGACCACGGCCGACGTCATTCCCAACTATGTCGCCCGCTACTGGGATCTCGTCGCCCTGTCGGACCACCACCCGGCAAAGGTGATCGGCCCCGACGCCAAGCTGAAGGATCGGCCCGGTTTCGAGGTGGACTTCATCACCCGCAACTCGCTTCCGACGGAACGCTACGTCTGCGACCAGCACGAGGTGCTGATGCCGGTTCGCGGTCACTGGCAAATCGAATGGGAAGGCGGATCGGCGGTGCTCAATCCGGGTGACACCTGCGCCGTGCCGCCGGGGCTACCGCACGCGCTTTCTCCCGCCATGACCGGCGAGGCAGCACTTTACCGCGTGCGCAATACCGACGATCCGGCCGGTCCGACCGCCGTTCACAACTGAGCCAGACAGGAAAGCGAAACCCATGGCCGAACAGGCAATCGAACCCGGTCTCCTGGCGCTGATGCGCAAGGTCGACACGCCGACCGTGTGCAATGCCATCGAAACGGCGCAGGGCAAGCGCGGTTTCGCCGCCTTCACCCGCGGAACCATGCAGTGCTCGGCGCCGCTGGAGCCGCCGGTCGTGGGTTTTGCCCGCACCGCAAAGATCGCCGGCCTGGAACCGCCGACGGAAGCGCCCGACATCATCCGGGCGCGGCGCATGGACTATATGCGGTCCATGGCCGCCGGCCCTCGCCCGGCGCTCGCGGTGGTCGAGGACATCGACTATCCCAACTGTATTTCGGCCTGGTGGGGCGAGATCAACACGACCGTTCACAAAGGCCTCGGCCTCTCCGGCGCGCTGACCAACGGCGTGATGCGCGATCTCGGCGATCTGCCGCCCGGCTTTCCGGTCATCGCCGGTTCGATCGGCCCCAGCCACGGTTTCGTCCATGTGCGCGAGGTCGGCACGCCGGTCGAGATCTTCGGCATGACGGTTCGCGAAGGCGATCTGGTGCACGCCGACCGACACGGTGCGCTGGTGGTTCCCGCAGACGTGATCCCGATGTTGAAAGCGGCGATCGAAAAACTCATCGCCACCGAACAGCTCATCCTGGAACCGGCCCGCAGGCCCGATTTCGATTTCGACAAGCTGGAAGCCGCCTGGGCAGCCTTCGAGGCGGCGCGGACCTGATCCGGTTCCGGTATCGCTGATCCCGAGCGCCCTACCCCGCCTTGGAAAGCACGCGGGGTGCATATCGGTGCCAGCCGACAAGGATCAGCGCGGCGACTGCTGCGGGGCCGAAGACACCGGGCGTCTTGAACAGGATCAATACGGCCAGGCCGAGACGGGCCAGCACCTCCCAAAGCGCCAGACGTCGCGTGTCGAAAGCCGAAAGCGCGCTCGAAATCAGGTAGAGGGCCAAAACAAGCCGCAGCAGAAGCGCTCCAAGGGCGCCCCATGCGACCTCGCCGTCATAGCCGGGCAGATAGCTGACCTCCCCCGACGAGCCCGTCGTCGGGTCGACCACCGCCGCATCGATCAGCAGGATTTCCGGGTAGATTGCGAAGACGAACGGGATGATGAACATGACGATGCCGGATTTCACCGCGGAAAATCCGGTCGCCATCGGTTCGGCCTTGGTGATCGTGGCGGCGGCGAAGGCGGCCAGCGCCACCGGCGGGGTGATCGCACTCGCCACCGCAAAGTAGAAGATGAACATGTGGGCCGTGAAGATCGAGATCCCGAGGCCGGCCAGGACCGGCCCCATGAGCAGTGCGACGTTCACATAGGCCGGCACCGCCGGCATGCCCATCCCCAGAAGGATGGCGATCAGCATCGTCACGAATAGCGCGATCAGCATGAAGGCCACCGAACCGCCCCGCCCGATTTCGAGAGACTGGAGCCACCCCAGCACATCCAGCGAAATGAATGTCGGCAGCCCAGTGAACTGCAGACAGAAATCGATGATCGAAACCGCCAGGAACATCAGATAGAGCGTTGAAATCAGCACCCCGGCAGCGGCCAGCGCGTCGACCACCTTGCCGGGTTTCGCCCGCACCTCGGGGTCGAGAAACAAGAGGCACAACAGTGAAGCGACGGCCCACCAGCCGGCGCTGCCCGCATCGCCGACCGAATTCTGAACGAGGCGGAGAAACCACGACAGCGAAACCACTTCGCATTCGCCGTCGGTGAACACCCGCTCGGCGCCGAACAGGCCGCCCAACAGCCCACAACCGACGCTTTCCTTCGTGGTCAGGAGAAGCAACAGGATCAGCAGGATCGGCCCGAAGATCATCAGCAGGTTCAACCGGTCCTGACCGTCCAGTTTCATCTCCTCGGTCAGTTCGCCGATCGCCTCGATGTTCTGTTTTCGCGCCTGGAACACGACCGAAAGGAACAGGCAGAAGAAGTAGGCCACGGCCGGGATGATTGCAGCAACGATCACTTCCGAATAGGGCACGACCGTCAGGGCCGCGAGGACGAACGCCGCGACGCCCATCACCGGCGGCATGATCGAACCGCCCGAGGAGGCCGCCGCCTCGACGCCGCCGGCAAAGACCTTTGAAAAACCGCGTTTCAACATCATCGGGATTGTCAGAACACCGGTCGACAGCACATTGACGATCGGGCCGCCGGAGATCGTGCCGAACATGGCGGACGAGACGATTGCCGCATGAGCCGGTCCGCCGCGCAAATGCCGGGTCCAGCGGAATGCGAGCTTGATCAGCGATTGTCCGCCTGCCGACGCGCCGAACAGCGAGCCGAGCACCAGATAGGGAAAAATGGTGTTCAACATGATGTCCAGGAATCGGCCAAGCAGTCCGGACGCGTTGTTGACCAGGATGTCGTGAACCCGGGGCCGCCCGTCCGAAAGCAGCCTGGGTTCGCCGGCCAGCTTGGTCATCAGATATTTGTTGATGTCGTCGGGGCCATGGAAATACCAGACGAGAATGGTCGCGATGGTGTAGAGCGCCACTCCCAGCGCCACCAGCACGAGCGGCAGGCCCCAGACCTTGATGTTATAGGCCAGAAACACCAGGACGGCGGCACCGACGATCAGAACCAGGAATCCGCCCGTATTGTTGATGCACTTCGGGTCTTCCACCGACGTCGGCTCTGGCAACCCGTAGAGTTCGGCGATTTCCTTTTCCTTGACCAGCGCTTCGGCAATCAGACGCTGCCGATCGCCCGTCAGCTGGTCGATCAGACAGATCGACTCGATCTCGACCACATAGGTCAGCGAAATGCCGAGCGCCATCGCCACCAGAGCGATGTCAAGAAACAGCCCCAGAGCGCGGAGCCATGCGGAGCCCTCGCTCCAGCTCTTCCAGATCGAGTGCCGCAGCGCGACACACAGCATCATTGCGGCGAAAGCGATGGGGTAGAACCATTCGGTCGGAAATTTGCGAATTGCGAACCACTCCAGCCCGGTAAGCTGCCGGAGTGCATCGTCAAGCCCGGGAATTCCGGGCATGGAGTTGAGCAGGCCGACCACGACGATCGCCACGGCAAGGCCGTAGGGAAGGGTCGACGCGAAGCCCCCCGCTCCACGCTGGTTTCGCTGTTTTCCGTCATGAGACGTACCCCCGGGTCGCTCAAGCCTCGCCGGGGCGAACAGGTCTCGCCCCGGCGAAATCAGCAGACGAACGCTATGGTTTGGCGCAATCGGGAATAGTGTAACCGGCTTCCTCCCAGGCGGCCACGGCACCGGGATGATACTTGATCGGCATCGGACCGCAGAGCGACGTCAGAGCTGGATCGGTCTCGCCGAGAAAGACGTTGCCCATGTAGGGCGTCTTGTTCTTGTACACCTCCAGGTTCTTCAGGAAGGCGGCGGTGAGGGCCTTGGCCAGTTCGAAATCCATATCGACGCTGACAACGTCACCGCCGACCTCGCCGGGTGCGCGGAAGGTATCATCCTCGGAAACCACCGAAATGCCAGGCCCGAAAAGATCTGGCGTTATCGGAAACTCGACGGCCACGGTCCCCGGCGCCTTCATGTATTTCTGCGTCGCTTCGCCCTCGAACTTGTCCTTCGGGAAAGACCATACCGTGATTTTTCCGGCAGCAGCCGCCTGCGACATGCGCGCGTCCGGGAAATTGACGGGAAGCACGTTCGCCGCCGCCGAGCCGTCGGTGATGGTCTTGACGGCCTGACCCCAATTGACCTGCAGTCCCTTGTATCCGTCACCCTCGTCAAGGCCCGTGGCCAACTTGATGACGGCCCGGGCCCGGTTCAGCGCGGCCCCTCTGGGCGGACCGTTGTAGATGGTTTTTCCGGCAATGTCCTGCCATCCGCCGAAGTTCTCGCTCTCATAGGCGAAGATTGGAAAGGCGGCGATGCGGTAGGTGTAGAGGACGGCGATTTTCGACGCCAGTTCCTTGCCCTGGTCGCCGAGTGCCGCATAAGGACCGGCCCCGCGCGACATCAGGAACGGAAGAATGAAGGGCGCAGCCGCGATGTCCGTCTTGCCCTCCGCTACGTTCTGCACCGAGTTGGTCAGGGTCTGTCCGGTCGCCACCTGAATGTCGGCAACGCCTTCAGAGGCCGCGACTTCGGCCAAAGTCAGGATCGACGCTCCGACCGCTCCGGTCGGCGGACCGGTTTCCGCAGACAGGTTGGCCTGCGCGTAGGCGCCCGAGGTCATGGCAAGCGCTGCGACGAGGCCCACAACGGCGGTATATCTGGACATGGCTTTCCTCCCTTCTGTCCTTATTCTCCCACATGCAACGGCAGACTTTTCGCGTCCGCCTCCAGTTCTTCCCTATTCCAATAGCCGATGAAAATGCCGGGCGGCTCGCCTTCGTCGGTCATGGCTTCGACGACCTCGGCTGGCCTGGTAATCCGGTTGTGGTGCCTGCGAGACCATTCGAAATGCAGGCCGCTCAATCGCTCGATTTCATCCGAGCAGTCCGGGTCGGCACCGAGATCGTTGAGCTCGTTCGGGTCGGATTCGAGGTCGAACAGCATGGGCCGCATCTTCTCGACATGGATATATTTCCATCGGCCGTCGAAGATCATGGCCAGCCGCGCATCGCCCTGACCCACGCCCACCATGCGACGTGCGTCGCGGGTCGAGTAATCATATTCGGAAACGCAGAAATCCCGCCATTCCGTGTCCTTGCCGTGCAACAGGGGCTGCAGCGACAGGCCTTCAAGAATATGCGGCCTGGCCCTGCCGCCGAAGAACTCGAGGAAAGTCGGCGCAAGATCGATGCCTTCGACAAGCCGGTCCGTGGCCGTGCCGCGGGTCGCATCAGCCTCCCCTCGGGGGTCGTACACGATCAACGGGACGCGGGCCGAGCAATCGTAGAACAGGTCCTTTTCGCCCATCCAGTGATCGCCCATATTGTCGCCGTGATCGGAGCAGAAGACGATCATCGTGTCGTCCATGCGCCCGCTCTCGCGCAGATGGGCGAAGAGCCGGCCCAACTGATCGTCCAGTTCCTTGATCAATCCCATATAGACCGGCGCCACGAGGTCGCGGACCTCGTCGCGCGAGAAACTGCGGCTCACCCGCATGTCCATCCACGCCTGCAACAGCGGATGGTCGGACTGCCGTTCCGAGTTACCCCGGTTCACCGGCGGCAGATCGCCTGCGCAGAACATATCGTTATAGGGAGCCGGCGCCAGATAGGGCCAATGCGGCTTGATGTAGCTCAGATGGCAGAGAAAAGGCCGATCGCCATGCGCCTCGATGAAATCGATGGCGCGGGTGGTGAGCCAGGCGGTCTCGGAATGCTCCTTCGGAACTCTTGCCGCATGGGGTGCGTTTTCGAGCACCCACCCGGAAAGCAGCGCCCCGTCCGGTCCAACAGCGGTGTTCGCCCACTCTTCCCACGGGTTTTCCCCGTCCATGCCGTGGTCGCGAAGGTACCGGTCGTAGTCCTCGGCATGCCGGTTCGGGTAGTCGCTGTGGTTGGTGCCGTCGTCCCTGACGAAAGCTTCGAACCCGCATTCGCTGACCAATGCGCCGATGATGCTGTCCGGCTCGATGCCGAGGCGCTTCATCCCTTCCCGGTCGGTTGTCATGTGAGTCTTGCCGACCAGTGCACATTTGATACCGATTTCCCTGAGGTGATCGCCGAGCGTCGGTTCGCCGACGCGGAGCGGGAATCCATTCCATGTCGATCCATGGCTGCGGACGTAGCGTCCGGTGTAATAGCTCATCCGGCTCGGCCCACAGATCGGCGACTGCACATATGCGCGGTCGAACCGAACGCCCTGCGACGCCAGCCAGTCCAGATTGGGCGTGTCGATGTGCCTGGCACCGTAACAGCTGAGATAGTCCCACCTCAGCTGGTCGGCCATGATCCACAAGACGTTGCGTGCCTTGCCGGTCATGCACCCCGTCTCCCACGGGCGAAGATGGCAAAGCGCAGCTTCACGCAGCCAGGGTCTTCAACCAGAACGGTGCAGGGTTCGAATTGTCCCATGGTCCCTCGACACTCTCGAACGTCGCGTTGGGACAATTCTTGACCAAGCCAGCATATCAGTCCAATATTTAGTCGTTAATATATTATGCGATTTTGATATGTTGATAGATCCGCGACATCTCGAGCAGCTTGCCGCCATCGTCGAGCACGGAACCCTGCATGAGGCGGCCAAGCAACTGGGAACCTCTCAACCCGCCCTGAGCCGGATGATCGGCAACCTGGAAATCCGGGTCGGCGTGCAATTGTTCGAACGCAGCAGCCGTCCGCTGCAGCCGACGGAAATCGGCCAGAAACTGGCGCATCACGGTCGCGCCATCAGGGCGATCCGGGAGCGCGCCTTCGAAGACGTCCAGCTTGGAATGCGCGGCATGAGCGGCGAACTCAAAATAGGCGCGCCGCCGTTCCTGTGCGAACGGCTGGTCGGCGATGCGATCTCGAGCTTTGTCGGGCAGCGGCCCAGAATCGAGGTCAAGCTGATTTCGGATTACTTTCCTCAACTCGAGCGCAAGGCACTGCTCAACCAGATCGACGTGGTGATCTGCCCGCTGAAACTGTTGAGTGCGTCGAGGGAAGAATTGGCCGTCGAGCCCCTGTTTTGGGATGAACATGTGGTCGTCGGGCGACAACAGCATCCGCTGTCGAAACTGCCGCGCGTAACCGCAAAGGACCTGGAAGCCGCCACATGGATCAGCCATTCCGAACACAGCATGCTGCATATCGATATGGCCACGGCGCTGGCGTCCTATGGCGTGGCAAACCTGAGCATTGCATTCCAGAGTGAATCGGCCGCCGCCATCCTGGAGATGCTCCGCACCACCGACTTTCTGACGGTGCTGCCCCGCTATGCAATCCGCAATCCCGAGCCCGAAGGCGGTCTGGCGGTCCTGCCCGTTCGCTTTGAATCGTCGTCGATGACGGTCGGGATGGTCACCTCCACGGGGCGGCTGGAAAGCCCGCTGCTGGCGGCATTCGCCAACCACATGCGCGATTACGTGGCGCGGGACTTGTCGGAGAGGTTCCAACTGAACCAGGCAAAAACTCGAGTTGAAAACCGCCAGCACGGTGAGGGCGAGACCTGAAAAGGTCACACCTCGCCCGACCTTTGGCATCGTGGGTCATCTCTCACCTTTCTGACGGCAAGGGGGCGAAGCTGCATCGCCCGACGTCGGCGAGCGGTCCTACTCGGCCGGCGGTGCGGCTGCCGTGGCGTGGCTGAGGCCCGGCCGGTCGAGCCGGCGCCGGATCATGTCGCCGATCACGATGCCCAGCGGAGCCGAGCCCCAGATGCATATCAGGATGGCCGCGGCGTCGTAGTTTCGCAGTAGCGGATCGATGACGAACAGAATGACCCTGAACAGCCAGAACGAACCCCACATGGAACCGATAAAGCGGAACATCCAGACGCGGTGCGCTTCCTTGTCGCCGGCACGCGCCTTGACGATACCCATGACCGCGCACGCGTAGACGAAGGCTGCCATGGAGTAGAAGCCGTATTCCGCCAGCGAGCCGCCATATTCGCCAACCGGTCCGTGTTGCGAGGCAAGCCAGGTTGCACAGATCACGCTCATGGTAAGCGAGGCGAACGTGATGCGGCCTATGAGCCGATGCGATGATCGGTGTTCGCCGTAGCCGGGTCGGAACAGCTGGACATGCATCAGCACAAAGGCAACGGAGTTGATGGCGATGTGACCGTAGAGGAGGGTCAAACGGAACTCAGGCCCATTGGCAAACCGATCATAGAAAGCCGCACCCCAGGCGGGATGATTGACAAACCGATCGCCCCAGACGGTGCATGCATTGTCTGCGCATCTCGAAATCGCCGCGGCGCTCGTATCCGAAGCAAGCCCGACATTGATCAAGACGTCATAGATGCCGATGAAGGATGTAATGGACGCCGGGACCCCGTTGACGAAATAGCCGATATTCAACAGGAGCATCAGCCCGATCCCGAACAGGAGGAACGGCCGGTAGGAATGACTGCGCAGACCCATGATCAGCAGTGCAGCCCAGACAACGAGCGCTACATAGACGGTCCCAACCAAAATCGGCATGTCTGATACCTTCCCAGGCCCGGGCACCATCTCGCCCTTCAACCCCTCCCGGTCTCCCGGCAAAAGCCTAGCCGAGGGCAACACTGACAAATCACTGAGCCGGAAGCGGGGTTGTACAAGCGTGGCTACACGTCCTCAGCAGATCCGGCTCGACTGGCGCACCACCAGATGCACCGGATAGCGGGTCGCCCTGCCGGGCGGCTCCTCCTGCTCCAGCCAACGCAGCAGCATGGCAGCCGTACGCTTGCCGAAAGCCTTGACGTCGCAGTGCACTGAACTCAGTTGCGGATAGACCTCCGCTGCCTCCTCGATGTCGTCGAACCCGACGATGAAGAAGTCCCGGCCGACGCGGACACCGGCCTGGGCGAAGGCCGAGGACATGCCGAGCGCCACCAGATCGTTGAAGCAGACGGCCGCTTTCAGGTCCGGACGATGGTCGTGGATCTCGAAAGCGATCTGACGCCCCAGCGACCGGGTTGCACGGCCGTGAAAGACGGTTTGTTCGAGGCCGTTTTCCTGCATCAGATGCGCGTAGCCCGACATGCGTTCCGTCGTGATCTGTGCGCTTTCCACACCGCCCGCAAAGGCGATCTTGCTGATACCCTGGTTGAGCAGGTGCTCCATCGCAAGCAGGCTGCCGGTCTCATAGTCCATGGAAAAAAACGGAAAGCTGTTCGACCGGTTGTCAGCCTTGCGCAGCACCTGCATGGTCGGAATCCGGGCGCGGGCGATGGCGTCGAAGGTCGGCCGGGTCTTGCCGTAGGCCGGCGAGATCAGCAACGCCGACACACCGTGTTCCAGCATCGAGGTGATCACCTGGTGCTGCAAGGCAGGGTCTTCGTCGGTATTGGCGATCACCGTGGCATAGCCGTGCTCGGACAGCGACATCTGGGCGCTGGCGGCGAATTCGGTGAAGAACGGATTCCTCAGATCGTTGATGACCAGCCCGATCAGGCCGGTCCCGGCGCCACGCAACGTCGCGGCGGCCTTGTTGCGAACGTAACCCAGAGCCTTGATCGACGCCTCGACCGCTTCGCGCGTCTCGGTTTTCACAAGCGGGCTTTTCTGCAGGACCAGTGAGACCGTCGACTTGGAGACCCCGGAATGCTGGGCGACATCCTTGATCGTCGGCCGTTTGTCCATCGTTACGAAGCCTCCAGCCCGTGCTCGGCCCGGATCATGTCGGCCGCCTTTTCGGCAATCATGATGGTCGGCGCGTTGGTGTTGGAGGAGTTCAGGAACGGCATCACCGAGCTGTCGCAGACCCGCAACCCCTCGACCGATTTCAGCCGCAGGTCCGGCGTGACGACGGCCGTTTCGTCGTCGACGGCGCCCATCTTGCAGGTGCCGACCGGGTGATAGTCGGTCTTGGAATAGCGGTAGGCATAGTCGCGGATGTCGTCATCCGTCCGACAGTCGGCGCCCGGCATGGATTCGGCTTTCACATAAGGCGCGAAGGCATCCTGCTGCATGATGCGGCGGGTCAGCTTGAACGCCTTGATCGAGTGTTCGACGTCATAGGCGTCGCCCCAGTAATTCGGGTCGATCAGCGGTTTCTCGATCGGATCGTTCGACTTCAGCCGTACCGAGCCGCGCGATTTCGGCCGCAGCAGTGCCGAGTTCAGCGTCACGCCGTTGCGGATCTGCTTCAGCCCGTGCTCCAGCCCCGATCCCGGCAGGAAATGAAACTGCACGTCGGGCGCCGGCGCCTCCTCGTCGGCATACCAGAAGCCGCCGCCATCACAGATGTTGGACGCGACGATGCCGGTGCCGAACAGCATGTATTGCAGGCCGGCCCAGCCGCTCATGTACCAGGGTTTGTATTTGTCGAAACTGTAGTCGCCCGAGCACTCGCTGACGCAGAACACATCCATGTGGTCCTGCAGATTGCGACCGACCGCAGGCGCATCCCGCACTGTATCGATGCCCAGCCGCGATAGTTCCGCAGCGTCGCCGATGCCCGAATGCAAGAGCGTGCGCGGGCTGCCGATGGCACCGCTGGTCAACAGGATTTCACGACCGGCTTCGATGCGTTTCGTCTCGTTGCCCTCCTTCACATGCACGGCGACGGCCCGGTCGCCATCGATCTCGATGCGGGTGACGAACGCCTTGGTGCGCAACGTCAGATTGGCGTGCTTGCGGATGGGTCCGAGATAGCCGGCTGCGGCGGAACAGCGTTTGCCGTCGCGGTTGGTGACCTGGTAGAAACCCGAGCCCATCTGCTCGGCGCCGTTGAAGTCCGGGTTGAACGGCAGCCCGGCCTGCTGGGCGGCGCGAACGAAGACGGTGGTCAGCATGTGGGGCTGCGCGTCCGAGATCTTCAGCGGTCCGCCCTGGCCGTGAAAATCGTCGGCGTAGCGGTTGTTGTCCTCGGCCTTGCGGAAATAGGGCAGCACGTCGTCATAGGCCCATCCGGTACAGCCGTGATCGGCCCAGTTGTCGTAATCCCAGCGATTGCCGCGTGTATAGACCTGGGCGTTGATCGATGTGCCGCCGCCGAGCACCCTGCCCTGCGGATACCAGATCTCGGATCCGTTGAGCCCCCTCTGCGGCACGGTTTCATAGCCCCAGCTGTGGGTCGCACCCGTCAGCTTGGTGAAGCCCGCCGGCATGTGGATATAGGGGTGCCAGTCGTTCGGCCCCGCCTCCAGAAGCAGCACCGACACCTGGCCGGTGTCGACCAGGCGCCGCGCCAGCACACAACCGGCAGCACCGCCGCCAATGATGATGAAATCATATTTCTCGGCCATTCGGCGCCTCACAATCGGTGGATGGAAAGGCCGCCGTCAACGGGAATCGCGGCGCCTGTGGCGAAGGCCATCCGGCCGGTCACCAGTGGCACGATGATGTCGGCGATGTCGCGCGCTTCGCCCCAGCGTCCGGCAGGCACGAGGCCGTCGGCGATGCGGGCCGTGTATCGGTCGCGCACGCCCGCTGTCATGTCGGTGTCGATGATTCCCGGCCGCAACTCGAAGACGCCGATGCCTTCGGCGGCCAGCCGTGCGGCAAACAGCTGCGCCATCATCGACGCTCCGGCTTTGGAGATACAGTATTCGGCCCGCTCCGTCGACACCATCGAGGCGCTGACCGAAGTGACGAACACCATGCTGCGATAGGGTTCGACCGGACGGTCGACCATGCGACGCCCGACCTCGCGGGCCAGAAAGAAGGCGCCGCGCAGATTGACGTCCATGACCCGATCGAAGGACTCGACCGTGACATCCAGAAGATCTCCGCGCTTGCGCGCCGGAACCCCGGCGTTTGACACGAATGAACTCACGGGGCCGATCTCCGCCTCGACCCGCTCGACCAGGCGCGCAGCCGCTTCGATGTTGCGCAGGTCGTGCTCGAAATAGGCGGCCTGTCCGTCCAGCGCGTCGAGCGCCAGGGCGACAGCCTTGTCGTCGGCCGGGGCTTCCGCCGCAATGGCGACGCGATATCCCTCGGCAGCCAGAGCCCGGGCAATACCGAAGCCGATGCCGCGCTGTCCGCCGGTGATCAGGGCAACGGGTTTCATGGTCCTTTCAGCCGCACCTCAGGCGATCCGCGCTTCGGTTTTCGGGTCGAACGGCACCGCCTTTTCCATATTGACGGCGAAATCGACCACCTGGTTGACCTGGACGTCGGCATCGGCGCGCATGCGGGCGATGCATTCCAGCCCGCCCAGAGTACTGGCGACGAAGGTGTCGGAACCGGCCGGCTCGGTCACCTCGACGGTGTTCTTGATGATCTCGATATGCTGCGACTTGCGGTCCGCCCCTTCCGGATCGGTGATCGCTTCCGGCCGCACGCCCAACGTGATCTGCTGCCCGTCGCGCGCCTTCAGCGCCTCGCTGGGCGCGGCGAAGGCGAGTCGCACCGTCTCGCCCTGGCCGTTGGCCGTCTCCGCGAAGATGCCGTTGCCGTCGGCGCGCACGGTCACCGGCAATAGGTTCATCGAGGGCGAACCCATGAAGCTGGCGACGAACAGGTTGGCCGGAGTGTCGTAGATCTCCTTCGGCGTGCCGAGTTGCTGCACGTAACCGGCATTCATCACCGCGATGCGGGTCGACAGCGTCATCGCCTCGATCTGGTCATGGGTCACGTAGACGATGGTCGTGCCGAGCTTCTGGTGCAGCTTCTTGATCTCGGTGCGCATGTCGACGCGCAGCTTGGCGTCGAGATTGGACAGCGGCTCGTCGAACAGGAAGACGTCCGGATCGCGCACCAGCGCCCGACCCATGGCCACACGCTGGCGCTGGCCGCCGGAGAGCTGCCCAGGCTTGCGGCCGAGAAGCTGCTCGATCTGCAGCAGTTTCGCCACGTCGGCCATCGCCTTGTCGCGTTCGGCCTTCGGAACCCCATGCATCTCCAGGCCGAAGGTGATGTTCTGCGCCACCGTCATGTTCGGATAGAGCGCGTAGGACTGGAACACCATGGCGATGTTGCGTTTCGACGGATGCACGCCGTTGACCACCTTGTCGCGAATGCGGATCTCGCCCGAAGTGATGCCCTCCAGCCCCGCGATCATGTTGAGCAGGGTCGACTTGCCGCAGCCAGAAGGACCGACGAGCACAAGGAACTCGCCCTCCTCCACTGCGATGTCCACCTCGTGCAGCACCTCTACCGGACCGTAGGATTTGGTTACGTTGTCGATGTCGAGAAAGCCCATGGTCCTATCCCTTCACGCTGCCGGCCATCAGGCCGCGCACGAAATAGCGGCCGGCGACGATGTAGACGACGAGCGTCGGCAACGCCGCGAAGATCGCGCCGGCAAAATGCACATTGTATTCCTTCACCCCGGTGGAGGAATTGACGAGGTTGTTGAGCGCCACCGTCATCGGCATGGAATCGAGGTCGGCGAACGAGGCGCCGAACAGGAAGTCGTTCCAGATGTTGGTGAACTGCCAGATTACCGACACCACGATGATCGGCCCCGACGACGGCAGCATGATGCGCCAGAAGATCTGGAAGAAACTGGCGCCGTCGATCTGCGCGGCACGAACCAGTTCGGTCGGGAACGCCGCATAGTAGTTACGGAAATAGAGCGTGGTGAAGCCCAGACCGTAGACGATGTGCACGAGCACCAGACCGGGCGTCGAGCCGGCAAGCCCCATCAGGCCGAGCATGCGGGCCATCGGGATCAGCACGATCTGGAACGGAATGAAGCAGGCGAACAGCATCAGCCCGAACAGGATGGTATCGCCGCGGAAGCGCCATTTCGTCAGCACATAGCCGTTGAGCGCACCCAGCATGGTCGACACGATCACCGCCGGCACCACCATCTTGATGGAGTTCCAGAAATAGGGCTTCAGCCCGGTCGGCTGCACGCCGATCTGCGCCGTCGACCAGGCCGACAGCCAGGGTTCGATGGTCCAGATCCTGGGCAGTGCCACCATGTTGCCGCCGCGGATCTCGTCCAGCGGTTTCAGCGAATTGACCAGCATGATGAAGAACGGCAGCAGGTAGAACAGCGCGAACAACAGCAGGAAAAGGTAGATCAGCACACGGGTGAAATTGCCGGTGCGGATGGCGGTTTCGGTGGTTGCGACGGCCATCACTTCTTCTCCCGCAATTCGGCGTAGAGATAGGGGATCATGATCGCCGCGATGGTCATCAGCATGATGACCGCGGACGACGCGCCGATGCCCATCTGGTTGCGCGTGAAGGTGTAGGAATACATGAAGGTCGCCGGCAATTCGGTGGCCCGCCCGGGCCCGCCGCCGGTCAGCGCGATGACCAGGTCGTAGGATTTGATCGCCAGATGCGCGAGGATGACGAAGGCCGACAGGAAGGCCGGCCGCAGCTGCGGAATGATGATGCGCCGGTAGAGGTTCCAGTTGGAGGCGCCGTCCATCTGCGCTGCCTTGAGGATTTCGTTGTCGATGCCGCGCAGGCCGGCCAAAAACATCGCCATGACGAAGCCCGACGACTGCCAGACGGCGGCAATGACGATGGTGTAGATGGCGAAGTCGCGGTTCTTGATCCAGTCGAACTCGAAGCTGGTCCAGCCCCAGAGATGCATGGTCGCTTCGATGCCGATGCCGGGGTCGAGGAACCACTTCCAGGCCGTGCCGGTGACGATGAAGGATAGCGCCATCGGATAGAGATAGATCGGTCGCAGGATGCCCTCGCCGCGGATCTTCTGGTCGAGAAAGATCGCCAGGCTCAACCCGATAACCGTGCAGATGACGATATAGAGCGAGGCGAAAATGCCGAGATTGGTGACGGCGATGTCCCAGTGGCGCAGCCGGAAGAGCTTTTCGTAATTCTCGAAGCCGACCCAGCCGAAGCTGGGCAGAATGCGGCTGTCCGTGAAGGACAGGTAGATCGTGAAGATGATGAACCCGTAGACGAAGACGAAGACCATCGCCAGCGACGGCGAAAGCACCAGCTTCGGGATCCAGTTCTGCAGGCGGGTTCTCAGATCCACCTCGACGGTCGGCGCGGCCATGTCAGGCGTCCCCCGCGGCGTTATTCCGGTTTCAGAAAGCCGGGCCGGTTCGAAGACCGGCCCGGCCAATGCGCTACTTGGCGATGGAGACCGCGTCCACCAGCTCTTCGACGGCCGTCTGGCTGTCGTATTCGCCGTTGAAGTGGGCCGTCACCACGTCATAGATGGCGTTCTTCACGGCAGCCGGAGAGGCGTGGCCGTGGGCCATGGAGCCGAACAGGTTGCCCGACGACGCGGCGGCCGCCAGATCCTTCATGCCCTGCTTGCCGCAGGCATCGAACGCCTCGTCGGAAACGTCGGTGCGCGCCGGCACCGAGCCCTTCACAACGTTGAAGGCCGACTGGAAGGACGGCGACAGGATGGCGCTCGCCAGAGCCGCCTGCTCGGGGCTGACCGAACCGCCCTGGTCGAACATGGCGAACTGGTCGGCGTTGAAGGTGACCTGGTTCTGGGTTCCCGGGAAGCGGAAGCACAGGAAGTCCTCACCAGGCTTCTTGCCGGCGCTGAGGAACTCGCCCTTGGCCCAGTCGCCCATCAACTGGAAGCCGGCTTCGCCGTTGATCACCATGGCGGTCGCCAGGTTCCAGTCGCGGCCGGAGAAATTATCATCCACATGGCTGCGGATGACCGCCATCCGGTCGAAGGCTTCCTTCATGGTGTCGGATCCGAGCGCCCCGTCATCGAGATCGATGAAGGCCGCCTTGTAGAACTCCGGACCGCCGGCCGACATGGCGACGGCGTCGAAGATCGTGGCGTCCTGCCAGGCCTGGCCGCCATGGGCGATCGGCGTCACGCCGGCTGCCTTCAGCTTGTCAAGCGCGGCAACGAACTCTTCCCAGGTCGTCGGCACGGCGATGCCGTTGGCGTCGAGCACCGCCTTGTTGGCCCAGACCCAGTTGGTCGAGTGCACGTTGACCGGCGCCGAGACCCATTTGCCGTCCGACTTGGCAAAGCCTTTCAGCGCATCCGGCACCACGGCGTCCCAGCCTTCCTTGGCCGCTACGTCGTTGAGGTCGGCGAGCGCTCCCTGATTGGCCCAGTCGAGAATGTCGAAGCCGAGCATCTGCACCGCTGTCGGCGCATTGCCGGCGGTGACGCGGGCGCGCAGCACCGTCATGGCCTGCTCACCGCCGCCACCGGCGACCGGCATGTCCTGCCAGCCGATGCCCTGGCCTTCCAGGTCCTCCTTCAGGACGTTCAGCGCCGCGGCTTCACCTCCGGACGTCCACCAGTGCAGGACTTCCACGTCAGCTGCGGTAGACAGGCTGGTCGACACCGCCAGGGCGGCGACGGTCATTGTCGTGGTCTTCAGAAATTTACGCATGTGTTTCCTCCTTGGACTCGCGCAAATGTATTGGTCCCCCATCGGGACGGTGATTGTCGGTCAGACCCACATGGCGCGCGTTTTGCCGATGCGCATCTGCACCGTCTTGACCTCCAGGTATTCTTCAATGCCGAAGCGGCCGAGTTCTCGACCCAGGCCGCTTTCCTTGACTCCGCCGAACGGCAATTCAGAGTAGCCATCCATCCAGCTGTTCGTCCACACCGTTCCGGCATGAACGCGGCGAACGAACTCCAGGCAGGTGTGAACATCGTCGCTCCACACGCCGGCCGACAGCCCGTAAGCGGCGTCGTTGGCGATGGCAACCGCTTCGTCCATCGTCCGGAAGGTCAGCACCGAAAGCACCGGGCCGAACACTTCCTCACGGGCGATCGCCATATCGGGCGTCACCTGCGACACCACCGTCGGTCCGTAAAACTGCCCGGGCTGCCCTTCCACCGTGATCGTCGCACCGCCAATCCGAATTTCGGCACCGGCCTGCCCGGCTGCCTGGACATAACCGTCGATCTTGGCCAAATGCTCCGGCGAGATGATCGCTCCGACTTTGGTTGCCGGATGCAGCGGATCGCCGAACGGCACTTTAGCCGACAGGGCGACGACCCGCGCCGTCAGCTCTTCGGCCACGTCCTCATGCACGACGACGCGCGAACCGGAATTGCAGCATTCGCCGGCGTTGAAATAGACGCCGAACACGATGGCATCCGCCGCGTGGCCGAGATCGGCATCGGCAAACACCACCTGCGGGTTCTTGCCGCCGAGTTCCAGCGAGACTTTTTTCAAGGTCGGCGCCGTGGCCGCAACGATGGCCTTGCCGACGGTGGTGGAGCCGGTAAACGACACCATGTCGACCGACGGGTGGGTGCTCATCAGGCTGCCGACCGGCTGGCCGTAACCGAGTACGATGTTGGCGACACCCGCGGGCAGGCCCGCTTCGAGCAGAAGCTCGCCAAGGATCACCGTGGTGGCCGAGGTCATTTCCGACGGCTTGATCACAGCCGTGCAGCCGGCCGCCAGCGCATAGGGCAGTTTCTGCGAAATGATCAGAAACGGGAAATTCCACGGCGTGATCATGGCGACCACGCCGATCGGCTCTTTCATCACCAGACCCAGCATGTCCGAACCGAGCGTGTTGTGGCTGTCGCCATGCAGGGTGCGGGCGAGCGCTGCCGCGTGACGCCAAAGATCGGCGGCCCCTTCCATCTCGGCCTCGGCCTGGGAGATCGGCTTGCCGCTTTCCATGGTCTCGAACAATGCCAGGCGCGTCCGCTCCCGATCGATCAGATCGGCGACGCGCAAAAGAACTGCCGCCCGCTCCTTGCCGGAAAGCTGCGACCAGCGGCCATCGGCGAAGGCGCTCCGCGCGGCGGCGATTGCGGCTTCCGTCTCCGCCTCGCCGCCCAGCGCCGCGCGGGTCACCAGCTTGCCGTTGGCCGGAGAATGACGCGTGAAGGTCTCGCCGTCGGCGCTGCCGACGAAAGCCCCGTCGATCAGGTGCCGCGCGTCGAACACGCACTCCGGCGCAGCGCGTGCTCCATCGCCCGAAACGAGCGTCACATCGTGGCTGGTCACGCTTCGCGTCCTCCAAAATTCGGTTTGCGCTTTTCCGAAAACGCCGCAACGCCCTCGGTCTTGTCCGCCGATCCCGCCATCAGCGCACCGCCGAGCGCTTCGGTCATGGCGCCGCGGTCCTCGTCGAGCGAGGCGGACAGCAGGTACTTCGTCGTTTCAACGGCTGCCGGCGAACGCTCGCAGATTTCTGCCGCCATGGCGCCGGCTTCGGCCGCCGGATCGTCTGCAACTGCATTGGCGAAGCCGATCGAGAAGGCGCGTTCGGCCGACAGGCGCCGCCCGGTCAGCGCCATTTCCTTCAGCACCGCCGGCGGGACCTGCCGCGCCAGCCGCTGCGTGCCGGACCAGCCCGGCACGATGCCGACACCGGTTTCCGGCAGTGCGATCGTCGCATCGGGAGAAAGAATGCGCAGATCGCAGGCAGCGGCCAGTTCCAGCCCACCGCCGAAGGCATGGCCGGAGAGAACAGCGATGCTCGGCACGTGGAACCGGGCGATGCGGTCGAAGATGCGGTGGCCACGGCGGATCCAGTGGCGACCGAAGTCTCTGGGCGACAGCCGCGCCCAGTCGTGAATGTCGGCGCCGACGCAGAAGGCGCGGTTTCCGGCTGCGGTAATCAGAACGCAACGAATGTCCCCATGCCGATCGATGGTCGCGCAATGATCTTCCAGCGCATCGAGCATGGTTTCCGTCAGAGCGTTGAGCTTGGCCGGATTGTTCAGCCGCAATTCGGCGACGCCGTTGTCGATGGTCAGGTGCACCGTGCTCATAGGATCAACCCCATCGGCCCTTCAGACAGCAGCGAGGCAGGCATCGGCGTTGCGTTCTCGGCCACCCTCACGCGGCCCTTGGAAGCCCTCCCGATGTCATCTTCCGGCACGATGCCCGGCATGATCTCGGTGGCGACCAGCCCATCATCATCGAGCCGCATGACGCAGCGTTCGGTCACATAGAGCACGTCCTGGCGAAGTTGCCGGGCCCGCCGGCCGGAGAACGTCACATGCTCGACCGCATCGACCATCTTGGCGAAGCGGCCGGGTTCCCTGACGCGGATCGCATCGGCACCAAGTTCAAGCCCGGCACCAGCCTCGAAGAAACCGGAAAAAACGATCTTGCGGGCGTTGGCGGTGATATCGACGAAACCGCCGCAGCCGGCCGTCAGATACGGCTTCTTGCCGAGCTTCGAAACATTGACGTTGCCGTCGCGGTCGACCTCCAGGAACGACAGGAAGGAAACGTCGAAACCGCCGCCCTGGAAATAGGCGAACTGGCTGGGAGACGGCAGGATCGCATCGGCGTTGGAGGCGCAGCCGAAGGCGAAGCCGGTCAGCGGCATGCCTCCGACGGCGCCCTGCTCGATCGCCCAGGTGATCGATTGCGGATAGCCTTCTTCGAGCAGGATGCGTGGCACGTTTGCCGAAATGCCGAAGCCGAGATTGGCCGACTGGCCTTCACGCAACTCCATGGCGGCGCGCCGGGCAATGACCTTCTCGATGCCGTGCTCGGTCAGATGGAAGCTCTCCCACGGGCGCATGATTTCGCCCGAGATCGCCGGATCGAAAACCGTCTCGGTCGTCTGTTTCTGCTCCGGATCGACGACGATCAGATCGACCAGATGACCGGGCACGTGCACGTCATACGGCCGCAGCGATCCGGCCGCCGTGACGCGCTTGACCTGGGCGATGACCAGTCCGCGATGGTTGCGAACGGCGATCGCCTGATCGAGCGCACCGAGCGTTGCGCCTTCGTGTTCGAAGGTCAGATTGCCCTTTTCGTCCGCGGTGGTGCCGCGGATGATCGCCACATCCGGCACGATGTTGGGAAAATGCAGCCAGGTATCGCCGGCCATCTCGTGCCGGTGGACGATCGGATGCGCCGCGGCGCTGGCATTCATGGCGCAGCCTTCGCGCTCGGGGTCGACAAAGGTGTCGAGCCCGACCTGCGTGAGCACGCCGGGCCGGCGGGCCGCGACATCGCGGTGCATGTCGAACAGGATGCCGGAAGGAACGTTATACGCTTCGACGCGGTCCTCGACGATCATCTTCCAGATGTCCGGCATCCGCATGCTCGAGGGGCCGCTTGGATAGGACCCGGCAATCACCCGGGACAGCAGGCCGTCGCGGGCGATGTGGTCCATGCCCTTGATACCGTACATGTCGCCGGCAGCGATCGGATGCAAAGTGGTCAGGTTGCGCGGATGTCCCTCGGCCTCGAAGCGTTCGCCGAGCGCCGCCAGCACCCGATCGGGACAGCCGAGCCCGGAAGAGGACGAAACGGTGACGACGGCGCCGTCGGCAATGCGGGCGACGGCTTCAGCCGCAGGGACGATCTTGCCGGACATGTCAAATGCCTCCGTAGTCGACGGCAACGCGACCACCGCTCACGGCCGCCCTTTTGACCGCCTCGGCCACGGCAAGAGATTTCACGCCGTCGGTCCCGGTCGCGGCCGGCTGCCCCTTGCCGGCGATGGCATCGGCGAACCGCTTGACGGCCCGGACATAGAGATTGTGGTCGCTGAACGGCACTGCCTGCTCGCCGTTGGCATCGCGCACCAGCAGTTCGCCCACCGGTTTCTGAGTCATGATATTGCGGCCGACGATGGATCCGTCCGTTCCGTGCACCTCGAAGCCGGTGCCGGCGTGACGGACGGTGAAGCCTTCGTGGGTCTCGACAAGAACGCCGGACGGCATCGACCAGACCGACATCACGCTGTCCTCGACGCCCTGCCCCATGCTTTCGGACCGTTCGATCGCCACGACATCGGCCGGATCTTCGCCAAGGTGAAAGCGCACCGTGTCGGCGTCGTGGACGACGATGTCCGGAATGACCCCGCCGCCGGCCGCCGCGTCGTTGACCCGCCAGCCCTGCAGTTGCTCCGGCAGATAAACGGCGTGGAACACACGCACCGCCTGGACGGCGCCGATGCGGCCGTCTTCGATCAGTTCCCTGATCTTCAGGTGCGAACCGGCATTGCGCAGATGGTGGTTGGTGGCAAAGACGACACCCGCCTTTTCGGCCGCACGAACCATCTCGATCGCGCCGGAGACCGACATGGCCAGCGGTTTTTCGCACAGCACATGTTTGCCGGCCGCGATCGCCGCCAGCGCCTGCCGCTGGTGCTTTTCATTGGTGGTCGAAATGTAGACGGCATCGATGCCCGGCTCCGACAGTAACGCATCGAGGTCGTCCGTCGAAGCGGCAATGCCGTGAGCGGCTGCATAATCCCGACCGCGCTCGGAATCGCTGCTCATGACGGTTTGAATGTGATTGTCCGGCTGGGCGCGAATGGCATCGATCATGAATTGCGACGCAATGGTGCTCGCACCAACCAACCCCCATCTCATCGCTGACGCCTCCCTGACGTTCTCTTGTTTGGAACGTTCCATTTAAGTAACTCAACAGTTAACTGGAACGTTCCAAATTGTCAAGGGGCTTTCCGGCGTGGCGAAACCCAGAGGCGGGTCAGTCTCGTCCGAGCGCGGTTTTGCGCTCCTGCAGGGCATTGCGGATCAACACGATCAGCGACGGGTTTTCGCAGTCTTCCAGCGAACGGACCCTGATGTGCCGCATCTTCGATCCGGTTCCTTCTAGCAACCCGTCCGGATCGTCGATATCCGTTCCCTTGTAGAAGCCGAGATTGACCCAATTCGAATACGGCAGGATATAACAATAGCCTTCACTCATCTTCTTGGGCCCGACCCCGAACGTCGCAGCGCGATCTCCCAGCCTCACGACGACACAGGGATCCCGATCAACGGACAGGATCAGGTCGCGCAATCTTCGGGTGACGGGCCGAAGCGGCTCCGGCGTCATTGCAACGATGTCTTCGAAGGTACCGAATTTGTCGTCTGTCATGCTCGCTTCCTCTGCCCGGGTGCGACGGGTCGGTCAATGATCCTGCGCTTGGCATCGCTCCATTTCCATGAAAGCGCGCAGTCCCGTCGCCTCGTCTTCATCGAACCGTTCGCCGGTTGTGGTGAGGTTCGCGATTCGGTCAAACCGGAAGGTGCGGAAATCCTGCCGAAGCTCGCACCAGGCCGAGAACATCCAGCCATCTGTCAGATTCCATATCACGAGGGGGCGTACGCGGCGCTCGGACGGATTGCCGTCGCCATCCCGATAGTCGATCTGGACGATTTGCCGCTTACGGATCGACTCGCGCAGCAGACCCACATTCGGCGCCGCGCTGTTTCTTCCCTGGAGGCTGAAATAAGGGGCGTCGGCAAGCTTCCGCTCTTCCGGTTGAGGCATGCTTGCCTGGATCTTCGCCCGCGCTTCACGCGCCGCCGACGCCAGCACGGGATCGCCGGTGCTTTCCACGAAGGACAGGCCGACGGCGAGTGCGTCGATCTGATCATGGGTAAACGTCACATTGGGCAGGTCGAAGCCGGGTCGCAGCAGATAACCGACGCCGGCCTCACCCTCGATCGGGAGGCCGGACGCCTGCAGGTGGGCGATATCGCGATAGATCGTGCTGACGCTGACTTCAAAATGCTGAGCGAGATCGCCGGCCCGACTGACGCCGCGGGTCCGCATCTCGTTGACTAGCCTGAAAAGTCTTTCCGCACGTCGCATCGGTTTCGCTGGCCGCCTGGATTTCGGGAGCGTTTGGGCACAACCGCTCAGAAACCCAGCCTATATCATGAGCACAGCGAAACTCGATGCCAATCATGCAGTCGGACCCTCAGGATCGTCCGTCGCGTTTGGAGCTGCCACGCTCCGGTTCTGCCATTCAGTCGGCAGCCGTGGCTTCGATCTCGAACATCAGCCGCGGGATCGCAAGTCGGGTCACTCCGAGAAGGGTCATTGGAGGCGACACGTCGGCGGATCCAAAACGTGATCCGAGAACATCGAAGTTCTTCAGTGTTTCGTCGACGTCCGTAGAGTAGATGGTGAGCCGGATGACATCGGCAAGCCCCATGTCCCCGGCGCTCAGAACGGCCTCCAGGTTGTCGAGCGCAAGCGCCATCTGGTTGCGCATGTTCGCCGGGTGCTGCGGATTGCCATCGGCGTCGACGGCGGTCTGGCCCGCACAGACCAGCTGCCGGTTCGTTTCAACCAGCAGCTCGGCTTGGTTGTAGCCGAAATTCAGCGACCACGACCAGGGGTTAACGGCAGTTCTCTTCATAGGGTGTGCATCCTCATCACGGTTTCGGAGGTCCCCTGTGAAGCACAGGCCTCCTATCACCGTGGTGACAAGAGTGTCTCGAGGCCCGCGGAGAGCGGCCTCGGGTCGCGGAACGGTCGTCAATCTCTCCGAGCGTCGCCAGTCGTCTCGAACTGGCGGCGGAACCAGTCGACCAAGCGCTCCAGGGCCGCCTCCTGACGAAAGCGCTCGCGGTACTGCAGATAATAGGCCACCGGCCTGTTGCGCACCGCCGGGCCGATCCGCACGAGCGATCCGGCTTCGATCATCCGGTCGACCAGCTGACGCCAACCGAGCGCCACTCCTGCCCGTCCTCGGCAGCGCGGGTCAGAAACGGATAGGCGTCGAAAACCCGCTGCCGACTGTCGGTCGGCAGGTCGTGGCCGAAACGCGCAAACCACTGCGGCCAGGTGAGAAACCCCGAAGCGCCGACGTCGAACTGCAGCAAATCCGCTGTCAGAAGGGCTTCGACGGAGTCAGCGAGATGCGGATGTCGCTGCAGATAGTCGGGACTGCAGACGGGAAACACCTCTTCGGCAAAGAGCGGAATGCTCTTTCTGTCCGCCGCCGCCGAAAGGTCCGACACGACGGCGGCATCGACCCGCGACAGGTCGAGGTCCTCCTGCCAGTCGGTCGTCGCCATGCGGATGCGTGTCCCGCCGAGCGCCTCCTGCAGGCTGGAGAAGCGCGGCAACAGCCACTGGTCGGCGAAGCCGAAGCTGCAGGCGAGCACGATCCCCTCACCCGCGGCCGACGGGGCGAGCTCTTCCATCGCCGCTTCCACATGCGAAAAGCCGAGCGACACCGCATCGGCCAGTCTGCGGCCGGCGGCCGACGGCCGGATGCGGTTGTTGCGGCGCTCGAACAGCGGCTGTCCGATGCGATCTTCGAGCGTGGCGACATGCCGGCTGACACTGGGCTGCGTCAGTCCCAGTTCGCGCGCGGCGGCGGTGAAGCTCGCATGGCGCACGGCACTTTCGGCAACCACCAGGGCATTGAGCGAACCGGACAGGTTTTGAAATCGCTTTTCCATAGAAAAACCGTATGGAATGTATGCGAATTTGTCCAGTTGCGGACGGCGACGCGACGCATACACTGCATCGATCCAATCCGCCGAGGAATTCGCCATGCTCGAGATTGTCACAGACGCCAGAACCCTGCCCGCCTCGACCTATATCGATCCGGCAGTGCTGGAGGCCGAAAAGGAGGAACTGTTCTTCCGCGGCTGGCACTATGTCTGCCATGCAGGTCGGCTGGCCGAACCGGGTCAATACGTGACCGCCTCGATCTTCGACCAGGACGCCTTCGTCATTCGCGGCCACGACGGCGAATTGCGCGCTTTCTACAATGTCTGCCCCCACCGTGGACACCGGCTGGTCGACGGCAGCGGCAGCAAGTCGCGCATCGCCTGTCCCTATCACGCCTGGACCTACGATCTTGAAGGGCAGCTGCTGCGCGCCCGCGGCGAAGGTCGTGACGGAGGCTTTTCACGGTCGTCTATCTGCCTCAGCACGGTACGGGTCGACCGCATCCTCGACTTCGTCTTCATCAACCTCGACCCGCAGGCCCAACCCCTGGCCGAATATGCGCCGGGGCTGGCGGAGAGCATCGCCGAGGCCGTGCCGGATCTGGCCGACTACCTGCAGCGCGACAATGTCGACTATTTCGGCGGCGCCTATCGGTGCAATTGGAAAGTCATGCTCGATAACTTTCTTGAATGCTACCACTGCGAAGTCGCACACCCGTCATTCGCCGACATGATGGACATCACGAGCAATCGCTTCACCCTGCGCGACAATTACAGCTATCAGTATGTTTCGACCGCGCGGAAAGCGCAGAACGCGGCGTTCCCCCTTGATCTCGAGGAAGATGCGCTCGAGGGACATTTCTGGTTCCTGTTTCCCAACACGATGCTCTCCGTGTTCCCGGGTGTGAAGAATTTCTCGGTGTCGCGTGCCGAGCCGGACGGGCCGGAGAAAACCGTGCGGTTCTTCGACACGTTCGCGCCGCCCGGCACCTCGCGAGAACGCGAGGAAGCGCGCTCGAAATGGGGTCTCGAAGTGGTCAACGAAGAAGACAAGACGCTATGCGAAAGCGTCCAGCGCGGCATGCATCAGCGCGGCTATACCCAAGGCTACTATTTCATCGATCCGGATCGCCACAATCTGACGGAAGAAGCGATCAAGTTCTTCCACGACCTCTATCGCCAGCGGATGGCGCAGCGGCCGGATTGACTATCAGGTTTCGCCGTCGACGAGGCAGACGGCGATCGCCTCCAGATCGGCAAAGCCCGGATCGGCTGCCGGCCAGGTAATCCAGTAGCCGCTGTCCATTTCGACGGGCTCGTCCACCAACGTGACCAAACGTCCCTCGGCGAGCGAAGCTGAGCAAAGAGCCCGTGAGCCGAGTACAACGCCGGCGCCCTCTTCCGCCGCCTTGAGGGCCTGGACAAACGTATCGAACCGCAAGGCCGGAGGCGGCGGCGGTTGAGAACCGGTCGCGGCACACCATTCCTGCCAGCCTATCCGCGGCCCCGAAAGGGCGATCAGCGGCAAGCGCTGCCAGTCGTCGCCACGGTCGACCAGGCCCGGCGCCGCCAGAGGCACCAGCGACTCGACAAACAGCCGCAGAGCTCGTCGTCCCGGCCAGTTGCCGTTGCCGAAACGGATTTCGAGATCCGCTTCGGCGATGGTGAAATCCGGTTCGCAGTGCACGGTGGCGAGAGACAGTTGCGTATCGGGATAACGCTGCCTGAGACGCTGGAGGCGTGGCAGGATCCACAACTGTATCACGGAGGTCGAGGCGGCAATCGTCACCCGGCTCCGGCGCGTACCGAAATAGTCCGATGTGCTGCGCGCCAATGCCGTCAGCGCGTTCTGCACATGCGGCAGCCAGGCCTCACCGTCGCTCGACAGGCTCACGCCGCGCGGCTGTCGCTCGAATAGCGTCGTCCCGAGGTGCCGCTCGAGATTTCTGATCCGCTGGCTCACCGCCGCCTGTGTAAGCCCAAGTTGCCTGGCGGCTTCGGTAAAGCTGCCAGTACGTCCGGCTGCCTCGAACACCCTGACCCATTCAAGAGGCGGCAAAGATCCGTCGCGCTTAGCCATAATAGATTTTATGCCAACTGGTATTTATTTGTTGATTGTCATTATGCCAAATTTGGCGCAAACCTCCAGTCAGAATAATTCAAACAGGAGATGGACGTGGTTTCCGTTGAAATCGTCGACAATGGCAGCTCGATTGTGCTGCAAGACATGGCGGGCGGCGTGACGCGCTTTCACGCCATCTGGCTTCGCGACAACGCCTGGGACGCCGACACCCGCTCTGCCGAAAATGGCCAGAAGATGATCTGCATCGGCGACATTCCGGCCGATACCAGGATCACGGCGGCGCAAGTGGATTCCGGCTCGCTTCGTCTGACATTCGCACCTGAAAACAAAACGGTGACTTACGCCCTGGGCTGGCTGGAAGCCAATGGCTACGACCGGGACCGGGCGCATAAACCCGGCTGGCTCCCGGACGGGATCGAGACCTGGGATGGGGCGCTGAACAGTGCTGTTCCGAGCGCCGATTTTAAGGCTGTGCGTCAGCATCCGGATGTTCTGCGCGGCTGGCTCGACAGCGTACGGCGCCATGGCTTCGCCAAGCTGACCGGCGGCCCGGTCGAATCCGGCGCGCTGCTGCAGGTCGCCAGCCTGTTCGGCTACATTCGCGAGACCAATTACGGCAAATGGTTCGAGGTGCGCACCGAGGTCAATCCGACCAATCTCGCCTATACCGGGCTGGGGCTCCAGGCCCATACCGACAACCCCTATCGCGATCCCGTGCCGACGTTGCAGATCCTCTACTGCCTGGAGAACTCGGCCGAAGGCGGCGATAACATGGTGGTCGACGGTTTCCGCGCCGCAGAAAAGCTGCGCGACGCCAATCCGGACGGGTTCGACCTGCTCAGCCGCCATTGCGCACGGTTCGAATACACCGGCAGCGACGGGGTCTGCCTGCGTTCGCGCAAGCCGATGATCGAACTCGCGCCCGACGGCGAATTGACGGGCGTCCGCTTCAACAACCGCTCGACAGCGGCGATCAGCGACGTGCCTTACGACGACATGGCCGGCTACTACGCCGCCTATCGCCAGCTTGCAGCCATCATCGACGACCCGGCCATGGAAGTGACGTTCAAACTGGCGCCCGGCGAGTGCTTTATCGTCGACAACACTCGCGTGCTGCACGCCCGCAAGGGGTATTCGGGAAGCGGCAACCGCTGGCTCCAGGGGTGCTACGCCGACAAGGACGGCCTGCTGTCGACCCTGTCGGTTCTGGACTCGAAACAGAAGGCAACGGCGGCATGACAAAGCCCGACATCTCCGAACTGAACCCCGGCAACATCGTCGCCTTCATCGGCGATATCTTCGAGCGCCGCGGCGCCGAATCCTATCTCGGCGAGCGGGTGACCATGTCGCAGCACATGCTGCAGGGCGCACAGCTGGCGGAAAATGCCGGTGCATCCGATGAACTGGTCGCCGCCGCGCTGCTGCACGATATCGGACATTACACCAACGAGTTTCCCGAAGATGCCCTGGAACAGGGCATCGACAATCACCACGACGAAGCCGGCGCGCGGGTGCTCGAACGGTTTTTCCCGTCGATCGTCACGGATTGCGTGCGCCACCATGTGGCCGCCAAGCGCTATCTCTGCGCCACCGACCCGGACTATTTCGGCAAGCTGTCAGACGCCTCCGTGCACACGCTCAATCTGCAGGGCGGCCCCATGGGCGAGGCAGAGGCCGAGTCCTTTGCCGGCAACCCGAACGTCGAGGCAATCGTCCAGGTCCGCTACTGGGATGACGAGGGCAAGGACCCGGAGGTCGAGACGCCCGACTTCTGGCATTACGCGCCGCTCCTTCAGCGCGTCGTCGATGCCCATAGCGAGACCGCCAGCGGATGACAAGACTCGCACTGATTCTGATGGACGGCGTCGGTTTCGACGCCGCGGCGAGCCAATGCGGCTATATGGAAGCCGCCGTCGAACGGCAGGCGGCACGGCGTTGGAAAATGCGTGCCTGCCTGCCGACCATTTCGGCCTCGCTCTACGAAACCATCCACACCGGACTGACACCGCTCGAACATGGCGTCACCGGCAACGACTCGCTGCAGCCATCCGCGCACCCAAACGTCTTTTCGGAAATCAGGAAAGCCGGCATGCGGTCGGCCGCCGTCGCCCATAGCTATTTCCACACGCTCTACGGAAAAGGCCCGTTCGATCCGTTTGCCCATTGCGAGATTGACGACGGCGACGCGATAATCGCCCACGCCCGCTACTACTCGATGGAAGGCAGTTCGTCGGCCAATCCCGCAGTGCCTTCGGAAATCGACCTTTGCGCCGAGGCCGTGCGGCTGGCCGAACGGCACCTGCCGGACTATCTGCTGCTCCATTCATCTAGCGTCGATACGCTTGGACACGCCTTTGGGGGCGACTCGGCCGAGTACCGCAAGCAGGTCTGGCGGCTCGACAACGCTCTGTCGAGAGCCATTCCGCGACTGCAGGCCCTCGACTACGAGATCCTCGTCACCGCCGATCACGGCATGAACGCCGACGGACACCACGGCGGCAGCGAGGCATCGGTGCGCGACGTGCCGTTCTACTATTTCGGCGGCGCCAACGGGCCCGAACCGGCCGATATTCTCGATCAGCGTGCGGTCGCTCCCACCATCCTCAGCCGACTCGGCGTGGCCATACCGGAAACCATGCGCACCGAATCCGTCCTCTACTGATTGGCAATTCCGACACAGCTCTAGGTTCCCCTGCCGCAAGCCTGCTAGAAGCAGACGGTCCGGTGTTCGAACAGGAAAGAGCGATGCGAATAGATGCCGATCGATTGACGGAATTTACGAGCGCCATCGTGCGCAAGGGCGGCGGCAGCGATGCCACCGCCGACGAAGTTGCGCGCACCCTCGTCGAGGCCAACCTGACCGGGCATGACAGCCACGGCGTCGGCATGATTCCTGCCTATATGGGCGGCATCGCGGCCGGCCAGCTGGTTCCCGACGCCCGGGCCGAAATCGTCCAGGACCTCGGCCCGTTCCTGCTGGTCGACGGCAATCTCGGTTTCGGCCAGTGCGTGGCGCGCCAGGCGATGGAATGGGCCATAGACCGCGCCCGACAACAGCACATCGCCGTGCTGTCGCTGCGCAACAGTTTCCATATCGGCCGCATCGGCGACTGGGGCGAAATGGCCGCGGAGGCTGGCTTCCTGTCCATCCACTACGTCAACGTCCTGTCGCCCAACTCGCTAGTCGCCCCGTTTGGCGGCAGCGACGCCCGGTTTTCGACAAACCCCTATTGCACCGCCTTTCCGGCATCCGATCGGCATCCGATGTTCCTGCTCGACATGGCGACCAGCACCATTGCCCAGGGGAAGACCCGCGTCGCCTACATGAAAGGCGAAAAGGTCCCCGAAGGGTGCCTTATCGACCATGACGGCAATCCGACGAACGATCCCTCGGTCATGTTCGAGGAGCCGTTGGGGGCGCTTCGCGCCATGGGTCTGCACAAGGGCTCCGGCCTTGCTCTGATCTGCGATATTCTCGGCGGATCGTTCTCCGGCGGCGGGGCCTACCTGCCCGAGCGCATCGTCCCGGACCGCATCGTCAACAACATGCTTGCGATCCTGATCGACCCCAATGTGTTCGGCGGCGCCGAAGCGTTTTACCGGGACCTCGACGCCTACACCGATTGGGTCAAGGCCTCTCCTCCGGCCCCTGATACCGACGCCGTGCGGTTTCCCGGCGATCTGGAACGCGAAACCCGGATCGAGCGCGGGAAAAGCGGCATTCCGATCGACGACGCCACCTGGGCGCTGCTCCTTGAAACCGCCGGCTCGGTGGGGCTGTCGGAGGAGGAAATCTCGGCAATCCTGAGCCGAGAGTGATGGCTAATAGGCGGTCAGGCCGCCGTCCACTTGCAGGGTCTGACCGGTCATGAAGCTGTTCTTCGGCGACGAGGCGAAGACGAAGGCTTCGACGATCTCCTCGACCTCGGCCAGACGTGCCATCGGAATGCCGCGCACCATCTGTTGTTCCGTCACCACCTTGCCGCGCACCTCGGCACCCAGCATTTCGGTTGCCATCGGAGTGCGGGCGAAGGACGGGCAGACCGCGTTGATTCGCACGCCGAGCCGCGCATACTCCTGGGCGGCCGACCGGGTGAGCCCGACGACCCCGTGTTTCGCAGCGGCATAGACGGACAGGCCGGACGCGCCGGTCACGCCGGCGACCGAGGCGACGTTGACGATCGCCCCGCCGGTGCCGGTTTCGCGAAACTGTCGCTCCATGACGGGCAACTGGTGCTTGAGGGCGTAGAACACGCCCATCAGGTCGATATCGATGATGCGCCGCGCCTCGTCGGAAGCGACCTTGGGCAGCTTTTCGAAAGCGTCCTGGGCGATGCCCGCATTGTTGATGGCCACGTCGAGCCGGCCGAAGCGCTCCAGCGCCGCCGCAACGAGTTGCTCCGACAGGCTTTCATCGGAAATGTCGCCCGCCACGGGTGCGATGTCACAGCCGTGCTCTTCCGCGATCTCGCCGCAGATCTCCTGCAAGGCGTCCGACGCATAGTCCGACAGGACGAGCCTCGCGCCTTCCTGCGCATAACGCCGCGCCGCGGCGCTGCCGAAGCCGCCCGCCGCACCAGTGATCAGGACGGTCGCTCCGTCGAACAGTCCGCTCAATTCATCCTCCGTTGGTGATCTGCATGGCCATGCCTGCCATGATGGGCACGGCCACCGCCATTTGCTTGGCCCTCTTGGGATTGGATGCGTTGCCGTCCAGCGCCCGCTTCAGTACGCCTTGCAGGATCGCCGCCAGGCGGAAGAACGAAAAGGCGAGATAGAAACGCCAGTGCTCGATGCCGTCGATGCCGCGGCGGCAGCAATAGGCGTCCACATATTCGTCCTCGGTCGGCAGGCCCAAAGACTTGCGATCGAGACCTCCCAGCCCGCGAAACCCGCTGTCATGCGGCAGCCGCCACTGCATGCACTGATAGGCGAGATCGGCCAGCGGATGGCCGAGCGTCGACAGTTCCCAATCGAGCACCGCCAGCACTTCCGCCCGGTCCTTGGCGAAGATCATGTTGTCGATGCGGTAGTCGCCATGCACCAGCGATACCTGCCCGTCATCGGGCGGCAGCGCGCCTTCGAGCCATTCGATCAACCTGTCCATGTCGGCGATCGTCTCGGTCTCGCTCGCCCGGTACTGCTTGGTCCAGCGGCTGAGCTGGCGCTCGAAATAGTTGCCGCGCTTGCCGAAATCCTCCAGGCCCACCGACGCCGGATCGATGCCGTGGAGTGCGGCGAGAGTGACGTTCATGGCGTCGTAGATCGGACCCCGCTCATCCAACTCGCATTCCGGCAGGTCGGGTTCCCAGAATATCCGCCCGTCGAGATAGCTCATGACGAAGAACATGCGGCCGATCGACGATTCTTCTTCGGAAAGGTAGAGCATGTCGGGCACCGGCACGCCGCTGCCCTTGAGTGCCTTCATGACACGGTATTCGCGATCCACCTGGTGGGCGGATTTCAAGAGCTGGCCGGGCGGCTTGGCGCGCAGCACGTAGCTGCCGCTGTCGGCCTCCAGCAGGTAGGTCGGGTTCGACTGGCCGGTGTCGAACTTCTTGACCGCCTGCAGACCGGAAAACCCCGGGACGGCGCCCTCCAATTCGGCGGACAGCGCGCTTGCGTCCAGATCGTGGGTCTGGTTCATCTCGGCTCCTCCTCAGGCGCCATGAGACCACGCATCGCGGCCGGGGCGCAACGTGTCGGTCCTACAGAGCTTCCGAGAACAGTCCGACGGAGGTGTGGGCCGACAGGCCACCGTCAAGCGGCAGAATGGCACCGGTGATATAGGATCCGCTCCTGCCGCACAGATAAAGCGTTGCGCCGGCAATGTCGTCGGGCGAGCCGATGCGGCCCAGCGGCACACCCTTTCCGACCTTTTCGGCCTGCTCCGGCGTTGCTGTGGCGAACGCCGTCATACGGCTCTGGAACGGCCCCGGAGCGAAAGCGTTCACGGTGATGCGGCGTCCGGCGAACTCGTCGGCGAGGATGCGCGTCAGATGGTGCACCGCGGCCTTGGAGGCGGAGTAGGAATAGGCGCCGTCGGCGATCGGCTGGGTGCCCATGACCGAACCGAGATTGATGATGCGGGCCGGATCGGTATCGCTTGCGGAGGCATCGAGCAGCGGCAGCAGGTCGCGCGTCAGCGTAAACAGCGCACCGACATTGACGTTCAGCACCTTCTGCCAAGCCAGGTGTGGAAAGGTTTCCAGTGGTTCGCCCCAGGTCACGCCGGCATTGTTGACGAGAATGTTCAGCCTGTCGGTGCGCGCCTTCACCTCGGCGACAAGCGCGTTGATGCCTTCTTCTGTGCCGACATCGCCGGCAAAACCCTCGGCACTGCCCGGCGCGTCGAGTGCGTTGAGTTCGGCCGCCACCGCCTCGCAGGCTTCGCCCTTGCGCGACGCCAGCAGCACCCTCGCGCCGCCCTGCACCAATGCGGTGGCAACCATGCGACCAATTCCGGTCGCGCCGCCGGTCACCAGCGCCGTCTTGCCGGACACCGAATACAGATCCTCCAGATAACTCAAACTCACCTCCCGCATTGTTCGTTTCAGCCTTTGATCGACCGACAACATACTCGGTAGTATGTTTTTTGAGAAGCCCCTTGTAAAGCCCTTTCACACGAAGTGAACGGGCCAAGTGGCCGTGTTTCCACGCAAATGCCCAAAATTGCGGCTAGCGTGCGGCGACAATAAGAGGGGACTGTGGCTTTCCACGAAAACAGGTTATGACAGCGAGCGCTTTTTCACAGACCATTTCCGCGAGATCTGAGTTGGATCTGCTCACTGCCAATGACAGGCCGGGAGCTTACCCGGACAGCTACTATCGTGCGACCGCAAACCGGCTGGAGCCGTTCGCGCCGCTGGGCGAGGATGCCGTCTGCGACGTCTGCATCGTCGGCGCCGGTTATACGGGCCTGTCGGCAGCCCTCCATCTGGCGGAAAACGGCTTCGACGTGCTGGTGCTCGAGGCGCATCGGGCCGGCTGGGGCGCTTCCGGACGCAATGGCGGCCAGCTCGGAACCGGCCAGCGGCTCGACCAGGTTCAACTCGAACGGGACTTCGGCGAAAAGGCGGCGCGACAATTGTGGGACCTGGGGCGCGAAGCCAAGACGCTGGTCCGCGACCTGATCAACCGCCACGAGATCGACTGCGACTATCGCCCCGGCATCGTGCATGCCGACCACCGGCAGCGTTTCGTCGACGACAGTCGCACCTATGCGGAAAAGCTTCAGCGCGACTATGGCTATGGCCAGATCCGCTTCGTCGACCGCGCAGAACTTTCCGAAATGGTCGGCAGCCCGGCCTATTTCGGCGGTACGTTCGACACCGGCGCCGGCCACCTGCATCCGCTCAATTTCGCGCTCGGCCTGGCGCGGGCGGCCCGCGACGCCGGCGCTCGCATCCATGAAAACACAAGGGTGTCTGGTTTCGAACCGGGACGCACCACGCGTGTCGCCTGCGGCAAACTGAAAGTGTCGGCCCAGCACGTGCTGCTCGCCTGCAACGGCTATCTCGGCGACCTGGACGACGGGGTCGCCCGCCGGGTGATGCCGATCAACAACTACATCATCGCCACCGAGCCGCTGTCGGGCGATCTCGCCCATTCGGTTCTGCGCAAGCATATCGCCGTCGCCGACAGCAAATATGTCGTCAACTATTTCCGCCTGTCGCGAGACAACCGGCTGCTGTTCGGCGGCGGAGAAAGCTACGGCTATCGCTTCCCCAAGGACATCAAGACCTTCGTGCGGCCGCACATGCTGTCGATCTTCCCGCAGTTGAAGGACGTGCGCATCGACTACGGCTGGGGCGGAACGCTGGGCATCACCATGAACCGCATGCCGCATCTGCGGCGCCTGCAGGATGGCATGCTGACGGCCTCCGGCTATTCCGGACACGGCCTCGGCATGGCGACCCTGAGCGGCCGGCTGGCCGGCGAACTGATCTGCGGGACGACCAGCCGCTTCGACATCATGGCTGCCATCCCGACGCCCGACTTCCCCGGCGGCGCCCGCTATCGCCAGCCGCTGCTGGCGCTTGCCATGCTCTACTATTCGCTGCGGGATCGGTTCTGACGGTCGGAATCGTCCGGATTATTCCTTTTCCGCGGACTTCCGCTTCAACCAGGCTTCCAGGTTGCCGATAGGCTCGACGATGCATCCGGCTGCCGTCGGATCCTTACAGCAGCGCTGCAGGTCGCGCAGCCCGGCTTCGTACTGGTCCCACAAGGCGCTGTCGACATGCGGCAGACGCTCGCCCATCCAGCCATGCGGGTGGGTGCCCCAGGCGGAGGTGACGTCGGGCGGATTTTCGAGCGCCGTGCCGGGCTTGGCGGCGAAGCGCCCATGCGGCGCCTGGCCGACCGATTGCAGCATCTTGGCCGGCTGTTCGCCGAAGGTGCCGACGATTTCCAACTGACAGGTGTTGAGGGATCCGATGCGGTGGCAGCCGGTGCAGGAATTGCCGCGCGTCGAGATGCTGTAAGGCTTCGGCCAGTCGGCGAACGGACCGCCGACATCGACCGAATGGAAGCCCCACGGATCGGCCGGCAGTTGCTGGCTCTGGGCAATCCACGGCGTGTGCATCCACGGATCGCTGTCGTGGCACATGATGCATTTGTGGTCGGCGATCTGTTGCGGGGTCGCCCACAGCTCCTTCGCCGAAATCCGTCCTTCGGGCGGCGTCACCTCGGTGGGCGGCGGCACCCGGCGGCCATCGTCGCCCTCGGGTTTTTCGCCGAAGTTCTTGGAGATGAAGAAGCAGGTGCTGCCGGTCTTGACGTTGTGCATGATCACTTCGATGGAATCGAAGCGCGGATCGTCCTTCGGCCGGATATACATGCGTCGGCAATAGAGCAGCATCTGGATGTCGTCATCGCGCACAGCGCGCAGCCGCGTATAGGGCGTGCACTGGCCGTCGGTCTTTTCCGGGTAGGGCAGATAGGCCGGCTTGTCGCATTGCATGTGCCGCGTGTAGG
Source organism: Rhizobiaceae bacterium (assembly GCA_963921345.3). Lineage (GTDB taxonomy): Bacteria > Pseudomonadota > Alphaproteobacteria > Rhizobiales > Rhizobiaceae > Hoeflea_A. Next base: position 881,634 of record CAWUFE020000002.1, read on the forward strand.
TCTCTGGCGTCTTGCCGTTCACCGTGATCGGAATGATCTCGCCGTCGAGACAGTTGAACGGCGGGATTTCCGCGATCAGCCGTGCGCACTCCTGCCCGTATTTGTGAATGTCGTAGTCTTCCTGGGCCCGGCCTTCGCTGACGGAAAGCAGCGACAGGAGACCCGCTGCAGCGAAAAGCGGGACGAAGCGTTTGCGTATCATGGCTTGTCTCCTTTCCTCAGGTCACGAGGCCGGGTGTTTCCAGCACCACCTGACGGATCGCCCGGTGATAGCGGACATAACCGGTGCAGCGGCAGATATGCTGGCCGACGGCATCCTCGATCGCCGCGTCGACCGTGTCGCGCGGGATCGGGCTGCGCTTCAGCCGATCGAGCAGGCAGTAGGACGCCATCAGGAAACCGGGAGCCGAATAGCCGCATTGGAAGGAGAAATGCTCGAGGAAGGACCGCTGCAGCGGATGCAGTTCGCCCGATTTGGCAAGCCCCTCGACGGTGGTGATCACCTTGCCGTTGACCTCCTCCAGCGGCGTCGTACAGGTGCGCACCGGTTCCAGGTGGGCACCCGGCACCCGTGCCACGGCGACCGTGCAGACGCGGCAGACGGCGATGCCGCAGCAGAATTTTGTCCCCGTCAGGTTCAGGTCCTCGCGCAGGAAATCGTTGAGCCACATGCCGCCATCGATGGCGTCGCGGACCACCCGTTCCTCATTGATCGTGACGCTGAGTGCAATGTCGGCCATGTCAGCTCAATGCCTCCCGTACCTTGTCCGGGGTGATCGGCAACGTGCGGAACCGCTTGCCGGTGGCATGGGCGATCGCGTTGGCTATGGCCGGGGCCAGCGGGTTCATCACCACCTCGGCAATGCCCCGGGGGCTGGGGTCCTCCTCATCCGGCGCGATGATGATCTTTTCGACGTCGTGGATGGCGCAGTCGCCGGCCAGCGCCACGTGGTAGCGGTTGAGGTTCCATTTGCCGTTGGCAGCCCCGGTGTGGTCGGCGGGCAATTCTTCGAGCAGCGTGTGGCCGACGCCCATCGCCCAGCCACCGTCCATCTGGCCCTCCACCAGGTCCTGTTGCAGCATCGTGCCGGGCGACAGCAGGTGAACGCCGTTGACCAGCCGCACTTCCCCGGTGCGACGATTGACCTTGACGGCGACCAGCGCTCCAGCGGCGGCAAAACTCTGGCCATCCTTCTCCCACATGCTTTCGACGGTAAACAGCCGCGGATTCTGACGGTCGATCAGTTCGTAATCCTCGGACCCTCCGCGTTGAACGGCCAAGGCATCGATGGGCCAGCGATGGGTGATCCCGTCGACGGTAAAATCCGCTTCGATCCAGCGGCCGCTGAAGAAAGCGTGCACCATCGTGCTGTAGGCGAGATTGTTGTCGTGGACCGTTCTGGCCAGCTGCACAAGCGGAATCGGATCGAAGGTTCCGCTAGCGAGCCGCCCCTCGCTCCACACGACATCGCCGACTTCGATATTGTCGGCCGCGGCCCCCCAGATCATTTTCGCTGCCGGAATGAGCGCGGTTTCAAGCAGGATCTGCGACGCTTGCTCGGTCGCGTGTACCCAGCGCGCGACGCCGGCAGTCGCCTTGGTGGAATTCCAGACAATCGGCGTCCAGCGCGGATTCGTCGGTTCCTCGTTGAAGGTTCCGAACAGCTGCAACTCGCGGAACGGCATCGTTTCGCCGGTTTCGACCGCGTCGGCGTTGCGCCCCAGCGCCTTGCCGGTGGAGATCGCATGGGTGGTGGCCGCCCCCTGCCCCATGTCGATATTGTTGGTCGTGACGACCACCCTGCCATCCGGCTCGATGCGCACCTTGGACATCACCGCATCCGCGCCCGACCCGTAGTTTTTCATGCACACCGACGCGCCGACCCCGTAGGCCTCTTCGGCGGTGGATCGTTTCTCGCGTTCAGCGTCACGTTCGGTCCACAGCGGATGCTCCCGAGCCCGGTCGCAGACCTCGTGCAGCCCGGGCGGCGCCTTCGGTGCGCCCGTCACCACCGATTCATGGGGCTCCAGCAGATTGAGCTTGCGGAATTCGAGCGGATCGAGGCCGCGCTCGACGGCGATTTCATCGACCAGGGACTCGATCGCGAAAGTGCTCTGGAAGGCCCCGAAGCCGCGCATCGAACCGGCCACCTGCGACTGGGTGTGCTGTGGCCGCGACCAGATGTCGGCCAGCGGCACCCGGTAGGCGCCGGCTCCAGTTACGCCGTTGACGTCGGCGACATATGTGCTCACGTTGCGCCGTCCGCCGCCGTCTAGGACCGAATGGTTGCGGATCGCCTCGAAGACGTGGTGTTCGTTGACGCCCACCGTCAGCTCGATGTGCGAGGCGTGCCGTTTGACGCCCGACTGGAACTGCTGGAAACGGTCGTTGGCGATGCGGATCGGCAATTCCGAATAGGCCGCCGCCAGGGCGAGATAAACGCACAGGATCGACGTGTCGCGACCACCGAAGCCACCGCCCGGATAGGCGGCGAAAAGATGCACGTCGTCGATGCCGATCGCGCAGTCTTCCGGCGCAAACAGCGCCCTCGACGAATTGATGTCGTAGCCCGGCGACTGGGTGCCGATGAGCATGCGCAGCGTTCGCGCCTGGCGGTCGAACCAAGCCAATCCCGATTCCGGCTCCATGAACATCGGGTCGACCATCGGCGTTTGATAGGTCTGTTTGTAGACGTCGACGAAATCCGAATTCAGCCGGGCGCCGATGAAATTGACATATTCCATCGCCTGCTCATTTTTCGCCCCCGGCTGCTCCGGATGAACCGGCCCCTGGATCGTCTGGGCAAATCGTTCGTCGCCCTTTTCGTCGACGAAATGGACGATGCTGGTTTCCGGCTCGTAGTAGGTCGGCTTCTTCAGCGGAACCTTGGCGCCTTGCCGGATGGCCTTGCCGTTGAAGACGATCTGCTCCTTCGCCGCTTCGTAGGCATCCGCTTCGTCATAGAGCAGAATCGCAAGCGCCTGGCCGAGATAAGAGGGTTGGCTGCCCGTTGGCAGCAGATACTCGCCGGCGGGATAATCTTCTTCGGCGATGCCAATCCGGTCGCGCGCCAGCTCGGCGGCGGTGATTGCATCGACCGGCTGCAGTTCGGCCGGCAGTTCGGTCAAATCGAGGCCGTCGAATAGATGGTCCGCGAAGGTGGCGCGAACCACCAGTGCATGACGGTATTTCGTCGGCCAGGCCGGCAGATCGACCGGACGGAAGTCGCGGGCGTAGATCTTCTGACCCGTGACCTTGGCCAGACCGTCGATCCGGTAACGCGCCTGTCCGGGCGCGCCGCTCCATCCGCCCGGCGGGCTCATGATAGCGGCATCGGCAAGCTGAGGACCCGCGAGATTCAGGGTGGAGACGACAAGGCCGGCCGCGCCGGCCCCGGCGCCCTTCAGAAATTCACGACGTGTATGCCACATGGTTCGCCCCCATTTGGCCATCGGACCGTGTCGGCGTATCGCCTTGTTTGTTCTTGGACTCCGTAAAGTCGTCGGCGCCGAGGCGCCAAAATTAGTCGTGTCGCCACAAGTACTTGCGATGCAACCTGGATTAATTCTAGACCGAAGACGGCTAAGTTTACAAGAACGTACCGGGTCCGGTTACGGCTTGTTGATCGGGACTTTCGACCAGACCGCCGCATCGGCTTGACATCGTGCACCACGCATCGCCTCATTGACCGGCTGGCTGCTCTCCGCTGGTTGAGCGGCTGCTGGTGCATTTCCCAGCATCATCAAACGCGGCAAGCATCAATCCGGCAACGGGCGCAGGAGAAGCTCCGATCGATGGAGACCTTTGACCACATCATCATCGGCGGCGGGGTATTGGGCCTGTCCATCGCCTATCACCTTGTCCGCGACAGAACCGACAGCGTCCTCGTCGTCGAGCGCAACGAACTCGCCAGTGCCGCGTCCAGCAGGGCCGCCGGTCTCATTTTGCAAGCCACCTCCAAACCTGCGAACACGCCGTTGGCCAGGTCGACCCGCAACGTCATCGGCCAGCTCGAGGAGCAACTGGGAGAGACAATCGGATTTCATGCCGTCGGCAGTCTTCGCATCGCCGCGACGGCAGCGCGCGAAGCGGAATTGCAGACTATGGAACGAGACGCATCGAACCACGGCATTCCGCTGGCTTCCGTGAGCTCCGGAGAAGCGATTGACATGGCGCCATGGCTGCTTGCTTCGAGCGCTTGCCGCATCACCTATTTTCCGACCGACGGCTACGTCGATCCGTATCTGTTGGCGACCGCCTACGGTCGGGCGGCGCGCGATCTGGGAGCGCACATCCGAACACGGACCGAAGTGGGTGACCTGATTGTCGAGTCCGATCGCATCGCCGGTATCAGGACGACTACGGGCGATGTCTTCGGCGCATCGGTGATCGACGCCGCCGGAGCATGGGCCTCTCTGATTTCCGCTCGCGCCGGTTTCCCCCTGCCAATGGCGCCGACCCGAAGCCATTATTGGATTACGGCTCCCGAGCAGGCCTATGGCTGCGATTTCCCCGTCACGTTGCTGCCGGATGCACGGGCCTATATGCGCCCTGAAACCGATGCCATGCTCATCGGTGTGCAGGAGACGAACTCCGCCACCTTCTATGCCCGCGAACTACCGCACGACATGGCCGCGTTTTCGCCAACGACAGGCGAGGACCATTGGGAGGTGATCTCCGAGGCCACGAAGACCATTCGTGATTTTTTTCCGTCAATCGAACAAGCCCGGTTCGCCAGCTATGTCAGCGGGCTTTCCACCTACACGCCGGACGGGGCCATCCTTCTGGGCGCAGTTCCGGGACATTCCAACTTCTTCGCGGCCGCCGGCTGTTGCGGAAACGGTATCGCGCTCTCGGCCGGGATCGGCTCGACCATTGCGGCACTCGCACGACATGAGGAACCCGAATTCGACATCACGCCGTTCGCACCCGACCGTTTCGGCCGGGTCGATCCGTTCTCGCGTGAATTTCAAGACCGTTGTGCCGCCGCGCGCGCCTCCAAGTCCCAAAGCAGGTCTATCCGGTAGCTCCGAAAGCCGCTGAGGCGGTTACATCTTGTTGATCGGCACTTTCAGATAGACCGTGCCGTTATCCTCGGCCGGCGGCAACTTGCCGGCGCGCATGTTGACTTGCAGCGACGGTACGATGAGCTTGGGCATGGCCAACGTCTCGTCGCGCGCTTCGCGCATGGAGACGAAACTGTCCTCGTCGATGCCGTCGCGCACGTGGATGTTGTGCGCACGTTCGTCGGCGACGCTGGTTTCCCATCGGATTTCGCGGCCGTTGGGCCCGTAATCGTGGCACATGAACAGCCGCGTTTCGCCCGGCAGTTCGAGAACTCTGCGCACGGAGCGGTAGAGCGTGCGGGCATCGCCGCCCGGGAAATCCGCCCTCGCCGATCCACCATCCGGCATGAACAGCGTATCGCCGACGAAGGCTGCATTGCCGATGACATGCGTCATGCATGCCGGCGTGTGGCCCGGCGTGTGCATGACATGGGCCGTCAAAGCGCCGATCTGGTAGCTGTCGCCGTCGGCGAACAGGCGGTCGAACTGCGATCCGTCCCGCTGGAATTCGGTGCCTTCGTTGAAGATCTTGCCGAAGGTCTCCTGGACCTCCGTTACCTGTTCGCCGATGCCGATTCTGCCGCCCAGTTCGCGCTGGATGTAGGGCGCGCCCGACAGATGGTCGGCGTGGATGTGGGTTTCGATCAGCCACTCCAGCGTCCAGCCCTCATCTCGGATCCGGTCAATCATGGCATCGGCGCCATCGAAGGTCAGCCGCCCGGCGGCGTAGTCGATTTCCATGACGGCGTCGACGATCGCGCAGGATGTGGATGTCGGATCGCGTACGATGTAGGAGATCGTGTTCGATCCTTCGTCGAAAAAGGCGACGACTTCCGGTTTGACCGAAAAATCCGGGTTGAACGGAAGTGGCATGTAACGTTCCTCCTCCAGTAGTTTGAAAGCAGAATGCCGCCGCAGCGGCCGTCATGCAAGGTCGCGCCACTGCGGTTGCCGCGTTTGTGGAAGCGAAGCGGACCTAGGAGATGATCCAGGCCTTGGCGTCCTCCAGTTCATCAAGCGCAAAGACGTGCAACTGGGCCGGAACCAGCGGTCCGAAGAATTTCGCGCTCTGACGCACCCAGGCGAGGTCTGAAACGATGGCCAGCTTGGAAAAGCCGGTCAGATGGCTGAGACCGAGGCGGGTATCGTCCCAGAGCGCGCCGGCGGTCGCGCCGTCGAACGCTTCACCCAGCACGACCAGCACCTTCACCTTGTCATGGGTTTTGAGCTTTTCCTCGACCAGCGGCGTCAGCACAGCGTCGTAGTCGCGCGACGCCAGCGTGCCGACGATTTCATAGGCGATCACATCGGCCGGCATGCCCTCGATCATCTTGATCGACGACCCGGCTTGTTCGGCTTCCGAGGCCCAGCTTTTCGCTTTCTCCAGGTCGGCCTGCTTGAAATGGCGGATCTTGGCATCGACGAACTGATCGACGAGCGTCGGCATGATGGACAAGGTGGCACTGTCGCTCACCAGCGCCACCCGGGAAATGACCTTGTGGTGGTCGCGCACCATTTTCAGGTGAGCGAACAGCGCCGCCGCGTTCTTCCAATGCGGCAGGCTGTCGGAGTTGAGTACCAGACCCGGCGCCTTGACGTGCCTGTTGATGTAGTCGTTGACGGTCTCGCCCAGGCCTTCGAAATCGGCCTCCGACAATGATCCCGTCGGCGTCACGATGATCAGGTTGTGATTGCTGTCGATCTGGGTTTCGAACATGCCGCTTCTCCCGCTTGGGTTTTGGATTGGGGTGCCAAAGCAACTTTATCGTGCTTGGATGATGCAAACAAACGAGGATCGCCGGTCATCCGCCTTGCGCCTGCTGCGCCACCCGCCTGCCTTTTCGGCGCTCCACAACATGAGGCGCCGTTTCCGGCATGAATAGGGCGAAGACGATCGAACCGGCGAGCGCCACCGACGCCAGGAACAGGAAGCCGCTGGTGTAGCCGGCCAGGCTGACGACGAATTCGGCGATCAGGTTGCTGCTGGCCGCACCGATACCGACCAGCGTCGCCAGCGCCCCTTGCGCCAGGTTGAAACGGCCGGTCCCGGCCGTGATGTCGGCCAGAATCAACAAAAAGATCATGGCGAAAATGCCGTTGGCGACGCCGTCGAGAGCCTGCACGCCGACCAGAAAGGCGGAATTGTCCGACAGCGTATAAAGAATTCCCCGTATCGGCAGAACGGCGAAGGCGATGAGAAACAGCGGCTTGCGTCCCCAGACATCGGCGGTGCGGCCGCAGAAAACGGCCATCACGATCATGATGAGTTGAGCCGCGACGATACAGGCGGAGGTGAACGCGATGCCGTGCGCCGGATCGCCCGTTGCCGCAAGCTTCTGACTGACAAGCGGCAGCATCGCGGCATTGGCGAAATGAAACAGCACGATGCTGACGGCAAAGACGAGCAGGCGCCGGTCCTCGACCAAAGACCGAAAGCCGGAAGGCTGACGTCCGCGGTCATGCACCTCCCCATCCAGTCCGCGCGCAGCCTCGTGGTCGATCGAATCGGCCCGCAGCATGGCGATGCTGGCGAGCATGCCGACCGCCATGGCCGCCACCAGCCAGAATACCCCGATATTGGAGACCCACAGCGCCAGCCCGGCGGCGATCGCGGCCGCGATCATGTTGCCCGCGTGGTTCCACGCCTGGTTGGCACTTGTCTGCCTGGTGAACCGGTCACGACCGACGATGCCCAGCGTCATGGCGGCGATACTCGGCCCGATAAACGCCGCAGCAACGCCGATCGCTATCTGCGCTGCATAGACCGCATAGGTCGAGTCGAAATAAATGATGGCAACGGTGCTGACGGCAATCGTCACCACCGCCGCAGCCAGCAGGCCGCGCTTCCACCGGGTCGCATCGATGAGCCCGCCCGCCGGCGTTTGCGCCAGCACGGTCGCGTACCCGCTCAGTGCCAGAGCGACCCCGATTTGCCATGGCGACCATTTCATGGCGGTCAGGAGATAGATGGCCAGATACGGCCCCAGGCCGGCGGCGACATCGCCGGCAAAGAAATTCATCCCGAGCAGGGTCTTGTTCAGCTTCATGCGGCCCGATCCGTTGTCGCCCGCCGCCATCAAAATAGACAGACTGTTAAGAAATCATCCCCAAGGTCGCAGGCAATCGAACGGTCGCCGCCGTGGCGGGCGTTCCAGCGATCCGGATCGACATGAATATCAGCCTTGCCGTCGCCATCGCGATTTTCGTGGCCATAGCGGTCAGGCAATGGTTACCGGCGCACATTCGCATCTGGCAGATCATGCTGGCCGGCGCCCTCGTGCTGCTGGTACTGGGCCAGATCTCGCCGGCGGCGGCGTTCAACGCCATCGACTGGAACGTCATCTTTTACCTGTTCGGCGTCTTCTCGGTCGCCTCGGCACTGTACGACTCCGGATTGCCGCACCGGATCAGCGCCCGGATCGCAGCATCTGAAAGCGGCATGTCCGGTGCCCTGCTGATATTCATCGCAATCACCGGCGTGACCTCGATCGTGCTGACCAACGACGCCGCCGCCGTCATCGGCACGCCGATCGCGCTTTCCATCGCACTGGCCTTCCGCATCCGCCCTGCCGTCCCGCTGATTGCGTTGTGCATAGTCGTGACGGTCGCCAGCATGATGTCGCCGGTCGGCAATCCCCAGAACATCCTGATCGTGGCCGACGGCCATTTCTCCAACCCGATCGGCACCTTCGCCTGGTGGCTGGCGGTCCCGACCGTCCTGTCTCTGGCTTTCTCCTATTTATGGATTCTCTTCTGCCTGAAGCGCGAGGACAAGGCGCTCGAGGGCAACGGCATCCTGCCGGAACCGACCCAGCGACTGGCCTGGCCGGCCTATCTCAGCACGGTCCTGCTTGCAGTCCTCGTCACCGGCGACAGCCTGCTGGCCGAAAGCCATCCGCAATTCGACTTGCCGCTCGGCGCAGTCAGCCTGGTCGCCTGCCTGCCGGTGTACCTGTTTTCACCGCACCGGCTGTCGCTGTTTCGCGAGGTCGACTGGCACACGCTGGTGTTTTTTGTCGCCATGTTCGTCGTCACCGGATCGGTGCTGCAGTCGGGCGTACTGCAATCGATGCTCGGGCCGTGGCAGCAGCGGCTCGACGAACCGTTTCTCGTCACCGCCATCGGCTTCGGCGCCAGCCAGTTGTTTTCTAACGTGCCGGTGGTCGAGATCTATCTCAACCTGCTGTCGGGCCACGACGCTGCAACCCTGATGCTGCTCGCCGCCATGAGCACGCTCGCCGGCAACCTGTTCATCATCAGCGCCGCCAGCAACGTCATCATCGTCCAGCAGGCGGAGAAGTTCGGCGCCGAACCCTTCACCTTCTGGCGTTTCACCCGGCTGGTGTTGCCCGTGACGGTCGTTTCGATCGCGGTCAGCTACGCATGGGTCGTCTACGCCATGCCGCACCTGGCGGCGAGTGCTTTGTTGTTAGGGAGGCTCATTTGATGGGAAAAAATCGGTTCACTCGGCAAGGCGCGTCGCGCAGCGCGATGTGGTTCATCGGGCAAGCGTCGCAACGTAGCCGATGGGCCGATTTTTCCCACCCCTTTCGGGGCCGGGCGCTTTTGGCCCCTGGCGTCGTTGGCTTGCATTTGTGGTGGGGTGGCACCACGGCCTGCAACCCGCCTAGCCAGAGACCAAAATCGCCGCGGTCAAATGAGGCTCACTAACAACAAAGCACTCTAGCTGAACATCACCGATCGGATCGCGTAACCGACGGCCGCGATGGTTGCCACGCCGAGTCCCCAGAGCGCGGCGAACCACAGCAGGCGCCGCCACAGCGGCCTCTGATGCTGCTTGTCGCCCTCAGTGATGATAGCCGCCATCCTTCACCTTGCCGCGGAAGATCCAGTAGGCCGATGCCGTATAGAAGAGGATCAGTGGCACCAGGACGACAGCTCCGACCAGCAGGAAGCCGAGGCTCTTGTCCGGCCCGGCAGCTTCATGGATGGTCACGCTCGTCGGCACGATGTCCGGCCAGACGCTGATACCGAGGCCGATGTAACACAGCAGGAACAGCACCTCGGCGGCCAGAAACGCCGTCAGTTCCCAGCCCTGCCGCAGGGCGTTCCACAGGATCAGCACGGTGAGGCCGACGAATAGCGGCACCGGCAGTGCATAGAGCATGGTCGGCCAGGAGAACCAGCGATCCGAATAGCGCGGATCGAGCAGCGGAGTCCACAGGCTGACGGCGACTATGAACCCGATCGTGGCGGCCGCCAGCGGGAACACCAGTTCGCGCATCCGTTCATTGAGCTGGCCTTCCGTCTTCAGGTTCAGCCAGGTGGCGCCGAGCAGCGAATAGCCGCAGACCAGCGCCAGGCCGGTGGCGACGCTGAAGGGCGACACCCAGTCCCACCAACCGCCGGCATAGGCTCGGTCGACCACCTCGATACCCTGCAGCCAGGCACCGAGCGCGATGCCCTGTGCGAAGGAAGCAACCAGCGAACCGCCGAAAAACGCCCAGTCCCAGAACCGCTTGTGCGAGCCGGAATGGACCCGGTACTCAAACGCAACGCCGCGGAACACCAGCGCCAAAAGCATGGCGATCAGCGGCACATAAAGGGCTGGAAAGATCACCGCATAGGCCAGCGGAAAGACGGCGAGAAGGCCGCCTCCACCGAGGACCAGCCAGGTCTCGTTGCCGTCCCAGACGGGCGCGATGGCGCCGATCGCGGTATCGCGTTCCTGCTCGTCCCGCATCAGCGGGAACAGGATGCCGACGCCTAGGTCGAAGCCGTCGAGCGCCACATAGACGAAGACGCCGACGGCCAGGATGAGCGCCCAGATCAATGCCAGATCGAAGATCATGATCCCGCTCCTCCCCGCAGCGCCCGCAGGATGCGGATGGCCCGGTTGCCGCCCTGGTCGAGCAGCCCGCGGGTCTGCGGCGGCGGACTGTCGGGCGGCGTCTGGCCCAGAAGACGCACCGTGTAGTAGGTGCCGAGCCCGAAGATGAACAGATAGACCACGACGATCGCCAGCAGCGACGACCCGACGGCCGGCGCGGCGATCGGCGACGCCGAATCGGCCGTCCTCAGCAACCCGTAGACCGTGAACGGCTGACGCCCGACCTCCGTCGTTACCCAGCCGCTCAGCACGGCGATGTAGCCGGCGGGGCCGAGCAGCAACGCGAACCGTGCCAGCGATCGCCGGTCGTAGAGGCGGCCGCGCCAGCGTTCCAGCAGCCCCCAGGTGCCGAGGCAGAAGAACAGCAATCCGAGCCCCACCATGATGCGGAACGACCAGAAAACGATCGCCACGGGCGGCCAATCCTCCCGCGGGAACTGGTCGAGGCCGATAATTTCCGCATTGAAATCATGGGTGAGGATCCACGAACCGAGATAGGGAATGGCGAAGCCGTACTCGACTTCGCCGGTTTCCTCGTTGGGGATGCCCCACAGATATTCCGGCGCCGCCTTCCGGGTCTTGAAGTGCCCCTCGAGCGCCGCCACCTTGGCCGGCTGGTGTTCGTAACTGTTCAGTCCATGCTGGTCGCCGGCGAGGATCTGCAGCGGCGCAATGATGGCGATGAACCACATGGCCAGCGAGAACATCATGCGGCTGGTCTGGTTCTTGTTGTCCTTGAGCAGGTGGTAGGCACCGGTGCCCGCGACGACCAGCGCCGTGGTCAGATAGGCGGCGAAGACCATGTGGACGAGCCGGTACGGAAAGGACGGGTTGAAGATCACTTCGAACCAGTCTTCGGGCACGAACTGGCCGACCTCGTTGACGCTGTAGCCGGCCGGCGTCTGCATCCAGCTGTTGACGCTGAGGATCCAGAAAGCCGACATCAATGTGCCGGCTGCAACGAGGAACGTCGCCAGAAAGTGCAGGCGCGGACCGACCTTGTCGCGGCCGAACAGCATGACGCCGAGGAAACCGGCCTCGATGAAGAAAGCAGTCAGCACCTCGTAGCCCATTAGCGGCCCGATCACCGGCCCTGCCTTGTCGGAGAAGACGCTCCAGTTGGTACCGAACTCGTAGCTCATCATCAGGCCGGAGACGACGCCCATGCCGAAGACGACGGCGAATGGCTTGATCCAGGTGTCGAACAGCGTCAGGTAAACCTGATCGCCGGTGCGCAGCCAGCGCCACTGGACGAAGGCGAGAAAGCTGGCGAGGCCGATCGAGGTCGCCGGGAAGATGATGTGAAAGGAAACCGTGAATGCAAACTGCAGCCGTGCCAGAAACACGGGATCGGTAAAATCAGCCATCGCGACACCTCGGTTTGCGATTTACGGCGAAAACCGTCGACCGTCGCAGTTTACGACGATTCTACAAAAAGAGTTCAATGAAATCTGCCGTTTGTGCAGATTTGCCGCAGCTGGTGGTCAATCGAGACCGCTACTATGGATTGAATATCAGAACCATGTAGACGACGAAGATGACAAGGTGCACGGCGCCCTGCAGCATGTTGGTGCGCACCCCGCCGAACGTCAGGCCGCTGACGAACATGGTCAGAATCAGCAGCGTCATGTCGGTGTCGTTAAGGCCGAGCACCAGCTCCTGATTGGCATAAATGGAGATCGCCAGAGCCGCCGGCACCGTCAGCCCGATCGTCGCCAGCCCCGAGCCGAGGCAGATATTGACCGCCCTCTGCAGATAGTTCTGGCGGGCCGAAGCCAGGGCGGCGAGCGCCTCGGGCGCCAGCACCAGGGCGGCGATGACAATGCCGCCGAGAGCCGCCGGCAGCGCCCATGAGGTGACGCCGAACTCCACCAGAATGGCGAGCTTCTTGGACAACAGGACGGCCGGAATCAGGGTGATGATCAGCAGCACCGCATGATAGCCGACCGAGCGCGACCCGCTCATATGGTGGTGACCGTCGTCGCCGTCCTCGGCACCCGGCTGCACGAAGAACGACCGGTGACGCATGGTCTGCATGGCGAGGAACGTCGCGTAGAGCACGATGGTGATCAACGCGAACCATTCGGACTGGATGCGGTTGAGGCTCGGATCCGGCGTCGACTGGGTGAATTTCGGCAGGATCAGGGTCATCGTCGCCAGCGTGACCAGCACCGCCAGGAACGCACGCGCCCCGCGCAGGTTGAACTCCTGCTCGCTGTGATGAAACCCGCCGACCACCAGCACCAGGCCGACGACTCCGTTCAGCACGATCATCAGCACGGCCATCATGGTGTCGCGGGCGAGCGCGGGATTGGATTCGCCGCTCAGCATGATCGCCGAAATCAGCGCCACCTCGATGGTGATCACGGCAATCGTCAGGATCAATGTCCCGTAGGGCTCCCCGAGCAGCGCCGCCAGGTGGTCGGCATGGCGCACCGCCGCGAAGGAGAGCATCAGCATCGTGAAGAACAGGATGACGAAGAGGATGCTGTAGAGCGTCGGCGTGAAGACGCCGGCAAACAGCCACGCGCCCGGTCCGTAGGAAAGCGCCGTTACGAGTAACCCGACGATCAGGGCGTATTCCGTGCGGATGAATCTGAGCATGCGCGGTGTGTTCCATTGTTCTTGCGGCGCGAATGTGGTGAGCGCAATCTAGCATTCAAGGACGCCGATGCAATGCGCCCGACTATCCGAAAGTTGATGTCGGGAAATACAGCCTTCGACTTGAAATTATTGGCGATCTGCAATCTATTTGCCGAGAGCAGACAATGGGAGGAAAATCATGAAAAACTATCTCAAGCTTACAATTGCGGCGACCGCTGCCACATTCCTGGCCACCGAAGCGATGGCCGTCGAATGGAACGTGTCCCTGTGGGGCAAGCGCCGGGCCTTCACCGAGCATGTCGAGAAACTCGCGGAGCTGGTCAACGCCAAGACCAATGGCGATTTCACCCTGAACCTGTCCTATGGCGGCCTGTCGAAAAACCGGGAAAACCTCGACGGCATTTCCGTCGGCGCTTTCGAAATGGCACAGTTCTGCGCCGGTTATCACCGTGACAAGAACCCGACGATAACCGTGCTCGAACTGCCCTTCATCGGCGTCAGCAACCTCGACGAGGAAGTGGCCGTCAGCAACGCCGTCTACGCCCATCCGGCGACCCAGAAGGACCTGGCGCGCTGGAACGCCAAGCTGCTGATGCCCTCGCCCATGCCGCAATACAACATTGTCGGCACCGGCGAACCGCGCGACACGCTGAAGAAGTTCGACGGCATGCGTGTGCGTGCCACCGGCGGCATCGGCAACGCCTTCAAGGCGGTCGGCGCCGTACCGACCTCGGTGACCGCGACGGAAGCCTACAACGCCATGGAATCGGGTGTGGTCGACACGGTCGCCTTCGCCCCGCATGCGCATTTCGCCTTCCGCACAATCGACCTCGCCAAATGGTGGACGTCGAACCTCAACCCGGGCACGGTCAACTGTCCCGTGGTGGTCAACATCGAAGCCTATGAAGCGCTGTCGCCCGAGCATCGCGAAGCGCTCGATTCGTCCATTGACGAGGCCATCGCCCACTACATCGCCAATTACGGCGAACTGCTGGCCAAGTGGGACAAGGTGCTGGAGGAAAAGAACGTCCAGAAGGTCGAGCTCGACCAGGGTGAGGTCGACGCCTTCCGCAAGGCAGCCGCCGATCCGATCCGCGAGCAATGGATCGCCGACATGAATGCCCAGGGTCTGCCGGGGCAGGAACTTTACGACCTGGTCATGAAGACACTGAAAGAACAGAAAACCAACTGACCTGATCAAGGGGCCCGCCGGTTAACCGGCGGGCCTTTCCAGTTCCGACCATGACCATCAGCAACGTCCGATCCGATGACAGCGCGCTGTCGCGCGCCGACCGTTTCCTGTTTCGCATCGAAAGCGCCATGACGCTCGCGGCGGGGCTTTTCATTCTCGCCATCATGCTTCTGGCCGTCGCCAACATCCTCGGCCGCAAACTGTTCAATCTGCCGGTGCCCGGCTTCATCGACTGGATCGTCCAGGCCGTGCCCATTGTCGCCTTTCTGGGCATCGCCTATTGCCAGCGACTGGGCAGTCACATCCGCATGGACATCGTGGTGCGCGCCCTGCATGGCCGCTTCCTGTGGGCCTTCGAACTGTTTTCGGTGATTCTGATGGGTGTTCTCACCTTCATCCTGACTGTCGGCTCCTGGAACCACGCCGACCGGGCATTGAAACTCGGCGACAGCACCATCGACATCAACCTGCCGACATGGCCCGTCAAACTGCTGGTGCCGATCATGTTTTCGCTGCTGCTTTTGCGCCTGCTGCTTCAGGTGTGGGGCTACTGGCGCGCGGTTTGGTCGGGCGAAAGAACGCCGGTCGCGGTCCCGCTGATCGAGGACACCGCCGCCGTTGCCGCGCATGAAGCCGAAACCGTTTCCGGCGCGGAGGATGACCGATGACCACCATCGAGGTCGGCCTGCTGCTGGCGGGCGTGCTCGTCCTTTTGGTGATCGGCGGCGTCCGGGTCGCCTTCGCTACCGCGCTGATCGGCTTTGTCGGCCTGTTCGTCATCTTCGCTTTCGACAAGGGCCAGGGCGTCGACCGCGGCTTCTGGACGGCACTGAGAATCGCCGGCCAGGTGCCGCATTCGAAGATGTCGACACATGTGCTGAGCCTCATTCCGGTCTTCATCCTGATCGGCTATCTCGGCTATTATGCCGGCCTGACGCGGGCGCTGTTCGAAGCGGCCAAGCGGTGGGTCGGCTGGCTGCCCGGCGGCCTCGGCGTCGCCACCGTTTTTGCCACGGCCGGATTCGCCGCCGTCTCGGGCGCTTCGGTCGCCACCTCGGCCGTCTTTGCCCGCATCGCCATTCCGGAAATGCTGGAACTCGGCTACGACCGTCGCTTCGCCGCCGGCGTGGTCGCGGCCGGCGGCACGCTGGCGTCGCTCATCCCGCCCTCCGCCATCCTGGTGATCTACGCCATCATTGTCGAAGCAAGCGTCGGACAATTGCTGCTCGCCGGTTTTCTGCCCGGCTTCGTGTCGGCACTGATCTACGGCGCCCTGATCATCATGCTGGCGCGTTTCCGCAAGGACCTCGGACCGCCGGTCGGCGGCTACACCTGGACCCAGCGCTTTCAGGCGCTGCCGGGATCGTTCCCGATCTTCGCCGTCGTCGGCATCATCATCTACTGCATCTATTTCGGCTGGGGAACGCCGACCGAGGCCGGCGCGCTCGGCGCCTTCGTCATCCTGGTCATGGCCCTCTACAAGGGCATGAAATGGGGCCAACTCAAAAGCGCCCTGATGGAAACCGCCAAGCTGACGGCGATGATCTTCACCATGATCTGGGGCGTGCTGATCTTCGTGCGCTACCTCGGCTTCGCCGATCTTCCAGGCGCCTTCGCCGACTGGATCACCGGCCTCGACCAGCCGCCACTGGTAACGCTGCTCTACATCCTGGCCGCCTATGTGGTGCTCGGCATGTTCATGGACGCCATCGGCATGCTGATCCTCACCCTGCCGGTCACCTTCCCGGCGGTCATCGCGCTCAACGGCGGGGAAAATGTGCTCGCATCGGAATCGGCGCTCGGCATGTCCGGCACCGAATGCGCCATTTGGTTCGGCATCATCGTCGTCAAGATGGCGGAACTCTGCCTCATCACCCCGCCCATCGGCCTCAACTGCTTCGTCGTCGCCGGCGTTCGCAACGACATCTCCGTCCAGGACGTGTTTCGCGGCGCCACGCCGTTTTTCGTTGCCGATGTGGTCACGGTCGCGGTGCTGATCGCGTTTCCCGGCATCGTGCTGTGGCTGCCGCGGCTGATGCTTGGTTAAGGAGCGGGGCTGCCGTTCGGGAAATCCTAAAGGTTCGGAAAGCCGCGCTGCCCCCACTGTGCGCGCGGGATTGCGTCGCCGATCCGATAGCTGAATTTCAGCACCCGCGTCACCTGCTGGTCCACCTCGCAGCGAAAGGCGAGGTCGAACCATTGACCCTGGGTACGAAACGCAGCCCGGCGCGGTTCCAGCACCGTGCCGGCCGGCAGGCGATAGGAAGGCAGGACTTCCGGCGGTCGGCTGGCGGCGCGCAACTGGTCCCGCATCTCGGTCATGCACAGGAGGCTCGCTCTTCGCGAGCGCGGCAGTCCGGCCATCGCCGTCCGGAACGTCGGGTCATTCAGGATCGCGTCGGAATACAGATGCTCCGCCGGAGTCATCGCTGCCGGTACTTCGGCCTGGTCTCCGTCCGCCGCGGGAGGGTCCTGTTCCGGCTTTGGTGTCGGCGTGACGAGAGCGATCGCGCCGGCAGAGCCGGATTCCGGCGGGGCTGCTTCGACATCGTCATTCCGCTCGGTTTCAAGCAAGGTCTCGGAGGCGTTCGGCAGTTCCTGCGCCGGTTCATCCGGCGTTTCGGCGACCTCGGTTTCGGACCCCTGCGAAGGCTCGGCGCCGGCGCTCTCCTGCTCCTGTGCGGCGTCAGCCTGGGGTTTCGGCTGCTCCGGCTCCGGTTCGGTCGATTCTCCTTCGGACACATCGTCCGAATCGGATTGAGGCCCCGTATCGTCTTCCGCAAATTCATACACGGGTCGCAAGACCGGCAGAGGCGGCAACGCTGCCAGTTCCTCCCCTGACGGTGGTTCTTCTTCCGGTTGGGGCGGTGGTTCGGGCGCTTGATTTTCCGCCGTTTCCGGCTTGGGCGGTTCCGGCTCTTCCGGTTCGTGAGGCGGCACGAGTTCGACCGAAATCGCAGCCGCTTCCGCCTCCGGCAGTTGCTCCCGCAGTTCAAGCAGCAAGGCAACCACGACCACGGCGTGCAAAAGCAGCGAGATCGCCATTGCGCCAACAAAGAACCGCCAGGCGCCAGGCTGTGCCGGTGGCGTGAGTGGTCTGTCTGGACCTTTTTCCGTCAAAAGCATTTGCGACAGACCCTAGAGCCAGCGCGCCGCAGCCAGCATGACGGCGGCCGCCACCAGCCAGGAAATCACCGTGAACAGGCCGTTCCAGCGCCAGGAATGTACGACGCCCGGAATACTGGCGACGCGCGACAGAAGCAGCGACGTGGCGCCAAAGGGCGAGCCGGTGAGGTTCAGCGCCCAGCCGACCAGCAACGCCAGGCCGAGAACGCTCGGATTGAGCTGCAGATCCGGCATCGTCACCAGAAGCCCGCCGAGAAATGTCACGGTCATCATCGGCGGCAGTCCTATGCAGGACGCCAGCGGGATAACGGCGGAGACAGCCAGGTAGACGAAATCCGGACCGGGGATCCATGGCGACAGGTGGGTCGCCAGCCAGTCCCGGTTGACCAACGTCGCGGTCAGGATGCCGATGAAGCCGGCAAGCCCCAGCGTTGCCGCTTCCGGGCTGCCGCCCGGGATCACCCGACCGAACAGGGTGCCGACGCGGCCGGCCACTTCGATGCGACGAAACGACACCTGCTCGGCCATCCACAGGATGGTCACCGGAGCGGCGGCGATCATGATGGCCGAAACCAGAACGATGCCGCCCACCCTGCTGATCACCCATGCCAGGCCAAGCAGCGCCGCAGCGACGGCGAGAAACCGCATCAAGGCAGCCCACGGAACCTGCGGCGGCGGGTCGCGACGAATGTCGATACCGGAGTTGACGAATCGCATTCGCGCCCGGTGTCCGGTGATCCGGTCTTCTGCCCAGCCGGCAAACAAAAGCAGGACGGCAATCACCATGCCGGCAGTGGCGATGACGATGGCGCGCGAACCGGGAACGATGGCCAATACCACGGCCTGTGCAATGGCCGTCGGCGCCCACAGATTGAACCAGGAAAACCCCCGGCTCAGCGCGCTGATCTGCCGCCGCAGGCGGATGTCGGAAAGTTCCGGCGGTCCGTCTTCCCGCTTCGCCTCGACGCCCCGGCGGATCAGCGGCCCCAGCAGGCTGATGGCGCCGAAATTCAAAAGCACGCCCATGAAGTGTCCGCCGATATGCAGAGCCATATAGCGACGCCCCGGCGGCTGGCTGGTCAGGAAGCGTCCGATGGTAAGCACCGAATTCGAACCGAACGCACCCTGCCGCAGACTGGTCACCAGCATGATGAAGGCGGCGAGATAGGCTGCCCGCGACAGATCGTCGACGATCGGACGATAGGCGTCAGCCTGCAACATCAGGACGGCGGTACCTGCCGCCGCCACGGCCAGCAGCAGAAGCATGCGTTCGCGCAGGCCGAAATGCCGTTGGGCGAGCGCCAGAAACAGCAGGAACGCAGCTGCCGAGGCCGTACGCGCAGTCACCGTATCATCGAGCACGGTCCAGATCGCAACGGCACAAAGCAGGCAACTGCCGATCGCAGCGAGCAGACCGCCCTTCTGTCCGGCCGCCTTGCGGCCGATGGCGTCAGTATCCAATGGCGCAACCGTCCTTGCGGTGCTCCGAGGCGCCGGTCAACACACCGTGCTCCCAATCGATGGCAATCGCCTGGGAGCCGCCGATCGGCGTTGACGGCCGGACGATGCGGTGACCCCGCGCCATCAGCTTGTGCATGGTCTCGTCGCCGATGGCGCCTTCCATCTCCACCTCTCCGGTGAACGGATCGACCATGAAACGCGGCAGGTCCATCGCCTCCTGCAGATCGTAACCGAAATCCAGGTGCCGGGTGAGGAACTGCATGTGGCCGAAAGCCTGGTACTGGCCGCCCATGACGCCAAACGACATGACCGTGCGGCCGTCCCGCGCCGCCATCGCCGGAATGATCGTGTGCAGCGGCCGCTTGCGCGGTGCAATGCAGTTCGGATGGCCGGGCTCCAGGACGAATCCCTGGCCGCGATTGTGCAGAAGCACACCGGACCGCGGCGCGGTGATGCAGCTGCCAAAGCCGTAAAACAGCGTGTTGATGAAGCTGCAGGCATTGCGGTCCTTGTCGACGACCGTCAGGTAGACCGTATCCGGATGACGCGGCAGCACGACGTCGCGCGGTGGCACGACCGCCCGCTGCGGATCGATGGCGGCGACCAAATCCCGCGCATAGTCCTGAGACAGGAGGGCCTCGACCGGGATGTCGGAAAACTGCGGATCGCCGACGAAAAGCGAGCGGGCGCGATAGGCCTGCCGGCATGCCTCGATTTCGTGATGGATGCGATCCGCCGTGAGCGGACCGCCAGAGCCAACCTCCAGCAATTCCGCCATGTTGAGCAACAGCAGAGCAATCACGCCCTGCCCGTTGGGTGGGCATTCAGAGATGGTATAACCGCGGAACTCGGTCGTGATCGGCGTGACGTAGTCGCCCTGCGCCTCGGCAAAATCCTCCAGCGTGTGCAGCCCGCCGAGCCCCTGCAACCGATCGACCATGTCCTCGGCCACCGGCCCTTCGTAAAACGCTTCGCGACCGCCTTCGGCAATCGCCTTGAGCGTCGCTGCCAGTTCCGGAAACCGGTGCACGGTGCCGACGCCAGGTGCCTTGCCGTCGACCAGATAGGCTGCGCTGCTGTATTCGTCGCCGGCCAGCGCCTCGACATTGTTCTTCCAGGCCGTATGAACCACAGACGACACTGGAAAACCGTTTTCGGCAAAATCGATGGCCGGCGCCAGCACGTCGGCCAGTGACATTCGGCCATGGTCGGCGGACAGCCGGCTCCACGCATCGATGGTGCCCGGTACCGTCACGGAATGCGGCGAACGGCGCTCGATTGCCGTTATCCCGTTGGCTTCGAAATAGGAGAGTTCGGCGGCCGCCGGCGCCCTGCCCGAACCGTTGAAGGCGACCAGCTCCGTCGACCCCTGTGGCGAATAGATGCAGAAACAGTCGCCGCCGATCCCCGTCGATCCCGGCTCGACCACGCACTGCACGGCACAGGCGGCGATTGCCGCATCCATCGCATTGCCGCCGTCGCGCAGGATCTGGATAGCGGTTTGCGTCGCCAGCGGGTGCGATGTAGCCGCCATGCCGTTTCGGGAATGAACCGGCGACCGGCCGGGGCGGGAAATATCTCTCATGAACAACTCCAACAATATGCAATCGGCCGGCGAGGCCGACAGTTCTTCTCGCGCGAACCGGCCCGGCGGACGATCCGCATATTGGGCGTCCGACCACCGCCAAAGTCAAGCATGTCGACCGCGACACTTTCGGCGGACTATCGCCCGATTGAGGCGTATTTCAGCCACTCGGGAAAGACCACACGCAGCCCTAACGCGACTGTGTTCAGCCGTGAGTGGAAATGGTCGCCGCAGGACCGTAATTTCCTCCCCGAAACAGCCAACGGAGAACCGCCATGCCCCTTCGCAAAACTGCCCTCGCCTTTGCCTTTCTCGCCGGCAGCGCCCTGACCGCCTTCGCCGGAGAACAGTATGTCGACAGTTCCGGCTACGCCATTTCAGGCTATGATGTCGTTGCCTATTGGGACCTCGACGCCAATCCGGTCGGCTCTGCGCAGCCGGAAGCGGTGCGCGGCAAGAAGCAATTCACCGCCGACTACAACGGCGCCAAATGGGCCTTTTCGTCGGCCGAGAACCGCGACAGATTCGTAGCCGATCCGGCCAAGTTCGTTCCCGAATTCGACGGTCACTGCGCCTACGGCGCCGCCCAGGGCGGCAAGGTACCGGCCAACCCGCATCTCTGGCGCATCGTCGACGGCAAGCTCTATCTCAACATTACCAAGAACGTCGTCTCCTTCTGGGAAGAAGACATTCCCGGCAACATTTCCACCGGCAACGGCAACTGGAAGAAAGGCCTGGAGGCCAAGGGTTCGTCGCAAAGCGAAATCCCGCAATATGACGGCCCGATCGGCCCGACGGGCTGAGCAAGGAAATCCGATCCGGTTCAAAAAGGCCTCCGACCCAAACGTCGGGGGCCTTTTCAATTATCTGCCGGCATCCTCCGGAACCAGCGCAACGACCCGCAGCGGGCTGCCGCTGCCCCTGACGATTTTGAGGGGCGGGCAGACAATGACGGCTCCTTTGGGAGGAAGCTGGTCCAGATTGGCCAGGCACTGCAGTCCGTAGCGATTGGCGCCGTGCATATAGGAGTGGCAGGGATAGGGCGGGCGCAGATAAGCCGCCTGACCGGCATCCGTGCCGATGGTCTCGGTGCCGAAACCCAGCACGTTTCGCTCGCTGACCAGAAACCTGACGCAGTCGGGATCCGGGCCCGGCGTGTGCTGGCCTTCCGCATCGTAATTCTGAAATGAGACCGGGTCTTTGCGGGCGGCCCAGCCGGTATGCATCAGGACCCATGAGCGGTCTTCGATCTTGCCGTGCTCGGCTTCCCAGCGCTGCACGAAATCGACCGTCAGCAGAAAGTCGGGATCGGCTTGCGATTCGGCGACGCAGTCGATGACGCAGGCAGGGCCGAAGAAATTCGTCGGAGGAATCGTGTCGGTGGTGTTGTCCGGCAGGTCGCGTCCCGACACCCAATGCGCCGGCGCGTCGAAGTGCGTGCCGGTGTGTTCGCCGCAGGAAAAGTTGTTCCAGTACCAGGAAGCGCCGCGATCGTCGTAGCGCGAGATCTCCTCGATCCTGAACGGCTGGGACTGGCCGAATTCCGGAGGCAGGGCAATGGCCGGGAACTCCGGCGTCAGCGTGTGCGTGAGGTCGACCACCCGGATCGCCCCCGAGACGATTTCGGCGACAAGTCCGGCGAGCGTTTCCGTTGCTGTCATGGCATCGGCCTCATTGCGACAGTTCCAGTTCAAGGACCTTCGGATCGGCACGCCAGCGGGCGTGCCAGTCCCGGGCGACAGGATCCGGATAAAGATCCTCGATACCTGTCTCCAGCGCTTCGACGACCAGCCCCGCCAGCTTTCGCGGTGTGATCTTGGGCGGCATTTCCAGCTGGTTCCAGTCCTCGTCGATGGGCCCCGGGAACACGTTCAGGACGCGCAGACCGCTGGCGCGCATATCGGCCCGCAAGGATTGCGCAAACGAAAACGCAGCGGCTTTGGACGCCGAAAACGTGGTGTGTGGCGCATAGTTCGACAACGCGAAGACCGACAGGAGATTGACCCATGCCACCGCATTGCTGGCGCCGTCGGCCGCCCGAACGCCCATCGCCGGCGCGAAGGCGCCGGCAAGGCGCAGCAGGCCGAAATAGTTGGTCTCCATCTCGGCCCGCGCGATATCGATCCGCAGTTGCGACGACGACGCGCCGCTACGGTGGAATTCGGCGGTGTTG
The DNA here is from genome assembly GCA_963921345.3 of Rhizobiaceae bacterium. Lineage (GTDB taxonomy): Bacteria > Pseudomonadota > Alphaproteobacteria > Rhizobiales > Rhizobiaceae > Hoeflea_A. Next base: position 904,693 of record CAWUFE020000002.1, read on the forward strand.
ATCAGGATATCGACCCGGCCGCCGATTTGCCCGGCGAGGTTCTCCACCGAATTGGCGTCGGTCATATCAAGCGGCAGGGCCGTCACCATCGGCATTTCCTTGATCTGCTCGAAACCCGGATAGGCTTTCCATGGTTCGGCAAAGCCGACCCAGACGATTTCGGCGCCCGCAGCGGCCACCGCTCGCACCATCTCCTGGCCGACCGGAGACGTGGCGTCCGTCACCAGCACCTTGCGGTTCCTGACGGAGCAGCCGAGCGCCCGCATCAGTGGATCGTCGTTCATGTCATCAATCTCCTTGTCGGGAACCGCCACCAGGACGGCGTTCGCACCGCGGTCGAGGCGTGCAAGGACGCGAACCGGCGCCGACGTCGCGCAGGCGCCGTGCAGGAAGGCAACCACGGTGACACCGCACCCCAGTCGAACCAGCCCGGTTCGCCAGGTCATATGGGCCCGGTGATACAATTCGTAGGGGCGGCGGATGGTCGAAGCGGCAAGCAAGGTTCCCCTGCCCTCCTGGTCGCACCACGCCAGATCTTCGCCGAGACAGTCGCGACACGCCTCGCGGGGCGGATACTGAACCGCGCCGCAGGATTGGCAGACCTGCAGCGCAAAGCGACCCTGCGACGCGGCAGCCGTCAGGCCGAGGGCGATCCGACTGCGCTCGGTCGGCGGCACGGTCGGCCGACAGGTTGGCAAAACCGGGTTTCTGCGTCTGGCTTGGAACGTTTCGGTCATGGGCGTCACGCAGCCGCAAGGATCGCCGCGCCGGTGGAAAGGCCGCGGTCGTAGTTGATCATGCCGAAGCCGCTGACAAGTCCCAGCCGGGCCCGTTCGACCCGGGCGCCCAGCGCCTGCCCAGTCAGCTGGCGCAGCGCTTCCACGAGCCCCAGGAAACCACCCGCCGCTCCGGCCTGGCCGACCGAGAGCTGACCGCCGGAGGTGTTGACCGCAAAGGTGCCGGCGGTCGTCAGATCGTGCTGGCGAACGAATTCCTTGGCCTCGCCCTTGCCGCAAAATCCCAGGTCCTCGAACTGCAGCATGGTGATGACGGGGTAGTCGTCATAGGTCTGGAAGAAATCGATATCGTCGCGACCGACCCCGGCCTGCTCGAACAGCTCGTCGCTGTCGACCGCCCAGCCGCCGCGCGTCTGGATCGGGTCTTCAGCAAATGCGTTGTGGCGTTCGATCGCACCGAGCAGCAATGCGTGGGGCAACCCAAGGTCCCGGGCCAAATCCTCGCGCATAACCAGGAAGCCTTCGGCGCCCGCACACGGCATCACGCAATCGTGCAGCCTGATCGGATCGGCGATCAGCGGTCCATTCAAATAGTCATCGAGCGTCAGCGGCGTCTTGAACAGTGCATGCGGAAACTGCAGCGCATTTGCCCGCTGGGCGACGCAGATCCGGCCGAAATCAGCCGGTTCGGCGCCGAAGCAGCGCATGTAGTGGTCGGTCAGCAGCGCGAAGCTGGCATTCGGACCGCCCGAGCCGTAGGGGTAGACGGCATCCTGCGCGAACTGGCTGAAACTCGCGGTGCTGCGGCGAAAGGAATCCGGCTGATTGGTGTCTCCGGCGATGCAGGCGACGACTTCGGCATCGCCGACCTGGACCGCTCTCGCGGCGCGCCTCAGCGCCACGATGCCGCTTGCCCCGCCCATCGGAATATGGTCGAGCCAGCGAGGCGAAAAACCGAGATGCTGGGTCAACCCGACGGCATTGTCCGGTGCAAGCGAAAAACTCGACACACAAAGGCCGTCGATGCGTTCTTTTGCGATGTTCGAGCCCTCGATCAGCCGGCGAAGCAGGCGTCCGAGGAACCAGTAGGCGCCATGGGTGGAGAAGCGTTCGTAGGGCACCGTTACCGGCACACAAAGCGCAACCCCTTCATAACCGTTGCGACGTCCGTTCATGACGGAACGTTCCGCAGGGCCTGCTTTTCATCGCGCAGGTCGAAGCAGTCGGGATGGTTCTGCGGATCCTGCGTCAGAGCACCAAGGTCGCCCTTGCGGATCTTCTGCGTCGACGTCACAGGCAGATCGTCCAGGAAGGCGACATAACCCGGCAGCTTGAAATAGGCCAGCTGCCGGGCGCAGTGATCGAAGATATCCCTGGCCAGCGCCCCGTGGGCCTGGTCCGGTGCCGGCACGATTGCCGCGAGCACCTCTTCCCCGCGGAGCGGGTCGGCGACGGCAACGACCGCCGCCTTTGCCACCTGCGGGTGGTTGGCAATGACGGCTTCGACCTCGACCGCGGCGATGTTCTCGCCGGAGCGGCGGATGATGTTCTTCTTGCGGTCGACGAAATAGAGGCTGCCATCGGATTCCTGGCGCATGATGTCGCCGGTGTGGAGCCAACCGCCGGCCCAGGCCTCGCCGGTCGCCGCATCGTCCTTGAGATACCCGGAAAAGAAACCCCGTCGCGGATCGCTGCCCGCCGCCCTGACGACCAGTTCGCCGGGTGCGCCCGTCTCGACGTCGCTGCCATCATCGGCCAGCAGGCGAGTCTGCATGGCCGGGCCCGGACGGTCCGGCCGCCCGAGACACCGTTCCCCGACATGGCGGGGTTCTTCGGAGGCGCACAACAGGCCGGCGGCGCCCGTCTCGGTCATCGCCCAACCTTCAAGCAGCGGAACGCCGAATCGTTGCTCGAACCGCGCGTGGTGTTCGGGATGGACGCCGCCTCCGACGCCGAACCGCAGCCCGTGAGCTCGATCGACCGGCGAACCCGGCAATTCCAGCAGGATGGCCGGCATCACTCCCAGATAATGAAAGCACGTCGCCTTCGTCTCGATGGCCGTCTGCCACCAGCTGCGCGGATGGAAGCGGTCGATGATCACCTGGGCGCCGCCGCTCCCGAGCATACCCATGAAGGAGTGGCCGATGGCGTTGACGTGGAACGCCGGCAGCGGCGTCATCAGACGCTCGCCGCCCTCCCGAAGCGCGATCAGGCCGCCTTGGGCGCGATACCACTCGGCCCAACCGAAGAAATAGGCATTGGACAGCAGGCAGCCCTTCGGCCGCCCGGTTGTGCCGGACGTGTAGACCAGCGCGCACTCCCGAGCGTCGCCGTCTGGCGCTGGTGGTCGCGGCTCGCCGGAAACGGCGGGAAAATCGGTCGATTCGTCCGTGACCACGGCAATGCCGAGGCCCTGCGCTGCCGTCGAAGCCTGGCGATGGCGCGCCGTGAGACAGACGACCAGCGAACTCTCGCTGTGGCCGAACACGAAGGACATTTCATCGGCGGTGTAGTCGGGATTGACGGGGACCGCACTGGCACCGACGGCGTTGAGCGCCAGCCAGTGAAAAAAGAACTCGGGCCGGTTCTCAAGCACCAGGGCGACGCGGCGCCCCGGGCCGTAGCCCGCCGTTCGATAGGCGGCGGCGAGCCGTTCCGCCCGATCGAAGACCTGACGGTAGGTCCAACTGCCCTGCTGCGACCCCCACAGTTTACAAACCGCCTCAGGGACCACTAGAAGATCGTTGTTTGCGAACTTCCGGCATTGCGCCTGAAGCAACTCGTAAACGCTGCCGACGCCGGGATTCCCGATATCGGCCTTTCCCTGGATGCCGCTTTGTGACATGACAGCCGGCTCCCGCATCACCACCGGCACTCGCACGAAGGCCGGCGAAGAGAGTTGAATTCGATATGGCTAAAACCAACGATCACCCCTCCGGCGGCAACCAGCCTGGCGAAGGCATGACCGACGGGGATTATGAGGCCAAACTTGTCGAATTCGAATATGCCACGTGGCACCTGGGCGCTGCCTTTTCCCGCTGGCGCCGCGATTGCCTGGCTTCGGTGTGCGATCACAATCTGAGCGGCACCGAAGCGTCGATCCTTCATGTCGTTCACATGAACGGAACCTGGAAGGGTGTCACCGAGATCTGCCGGCTGCTGCACCGCGACGATCTTCCGAACATTCAGTACGGCGTGAAAAAACTCGGCCAGCTTGGCCTGATCGAGAAACGCGGAAACTCGCGCAAGAACATGACCTACGGCATTTCGGCAGCCGGCGAGGAAATCGTCGATGCCTATCTCAAACGCCGCCGCGAGGTGCTGTTGCAGCTCTTCAAACAGGTGGCGCCGGGAACCGACGATCTCTCCGACCTCATCGTTCAGATGCATGTCATGGTCGGGATCTACGATCAGTCCAGCGACCTGGTGATCAGCAAGATGGGCTGACCGGCTCATAGCCTACCTCCGAAATCCGTCTCTGACATCCAACACATTCACCTTTGCTATCGGCTCGTCGACGGACGAGCGAGGCCATTCACGCGTTGTTTCTTATCCAAGAAACCGCCCGTCTTCCGGTCAGGAACCGGGCCGTCTTCTTGCCGAGTCTACAGCTTTCACACCCTGCCCAATCTTCTTTGGGGTCCGGCACAGCATTTTTAAAATTAGAAATCGCGTAATAAAATGGTTTAGTCAAACAAAAAATTGTGTTATAAAAATTCCGACGACGACAAATCCGAGCCCGAACAAAAGTCGTCCGCTGCCGGTGTCGAGGAGTGCAACACCGCAGCACAATCGCATGGGATGCTCTGTCACACTTGTGGAGGATTACGATGAGCCGAATTTCCAAAACTGCCTGGTCCGCCGCCGCTCTGGCGCTTGCGACTTTCATGTCGGCACAGCCGCTGAAAGCCGAGGGACCGGTCAAGCTGAACGTGCAGAGCGCCTGGCCGCTGACGCTGCCGGCGAGCGGGCGCGATGCCCAGCATTTTGCCGACACCATCAATTCGGCCTCCGGCGGATCCGTGGACGTCAAGCTCTACAGCGCCGGCAAGCTGGTTCCGTCCCTCGAGATCTTTGACGCCGTGCAGCGCGGCACGCTCGATGCCGGTTACACCAGCCCCCTCTATGTCGCTGGCAAATTCCCGGCTGTCCAGTTGTTCGGCGGCGTGCCGTTCGGACCGGACGCGATCGAATATCTCGGCTGGATCTACAATGGCGGCGGCCTCGAGATCTGGCGTGACATCTACGGACAACAGGGTGTCGTCACCGTCCCCTGCGGCCTGATGGAGCCGGAATCGGGCGGCTGGTACAAGAAGCCGATCAACAGCACCGACGATCTGCAGGGGCTCAAGCTGCGTTTTGCCGGGCTGGCCGGTGAGGTCATGAAAAAGATGGGGGCCTCAGTCGTTCTGCTCGCCGGCGGCGACATCTTTCCCAACATGGAACGCGGCGTCATCGACGGAACGGAGTTTTCGATGCCGGCAATCGACAAGATCATCGGTTTCGAGAACATCGCCAAGCACTATTACCTGCCCGGATGGCACCAGCCGGCCGCCATCAACGAGCTGATCATCAACAAGGCCAAATGGGACGGCATGAGCGACGCACAGCGCACGCTGATCGAACTGACCTGCCGCGAGACGATGCTCTGGGGCACCACGTCAACTTACCGCGAGAACGCCGAAGCCGTTGCCTCTTACGAGGAGAACGGCGTGGAAATCCACCAGTTCTCTCCGGAAATGCTGGCCGCGTTCAAGACGGCAACCGATGAGGTCATGCAGGAACAGAGCGCCAAGAACGACGACTTCAAGCGCGTCTGGGATTCCCTCAGCGACTATCGCAGCGGCAACGCGGCCTGGTCCGGAGCCCGTTCCAACTGATCCCGCAGGACACGATAGCCGAGATGCTGCTCCGGACTGCCCGGCTCATCGAGTGGATGACGGTACGGATCGGCAGGTGGGGTTCGCTCCTCCTGCCGGTCCTCATGATCGTGATCGTGCTGAATGTCGCCGTACGATACGGACTTGGCCTCGGTCTCGTGGAGCTCGAGGAAATCCAGTGGCATCTGAACGCGCTGGTCGTGCTGGCCTGCCTCGCTTATGCCTATAAGGCGGATGCGCATGTGCGGGTCGACGTTCTGCGTGGCGGGTTTTCGCCACGCCGGCGCGCGATCGTGGAACTGTTGGGCATCGGACTGCTTCTGCTTCCTTTCGCCATCGGGATCTGCTGGTTCGCCTGGGGTAGCTTCACCTACTCGCTTTCGATCGGCGAGCGTTCGCCGATGCCGAGCGGGCTGCCCGCCCGATACGTCGTCAAATTCGCCATGTTTGCGGGATTCCTGCTTCTGGGGCTCCAGGGCATCGCGGCGATCTGCCGGCAGATCCGCATCCTCTCCGGCAAACCAGACAAACCATGACGCTCGAAGTCCTTTTCGTCATTTTGATGTTCTCCGGCTTCGCCGTTGGACTGTTCGCCGGCTACCCGGTGGCGTTCGTGCTCGGCGGCGTCGGTGTGCTTTTCGCTCTGCTCGGAGACATCCTTCAGGCGAACGGCGTTGAGGTCCTCGCCGGATCGAACTTCATCGCCTTTGCCAGCGACCGCATATTCAGTTCGCTCACCAACTACAGCCTCGTGCCGATCGCCATGTTCGTGTTCATGGGCTTCATGCTGGAGCGGTCCGGAGTGGCGGACAGGCTGCTCGGAGCCATGTCGCAGGTGCTTCGCAACGTCCCAGGCGGCCTCGGCCTCTCGATCGTCCTGATCGGACTGGTTCTTGCAGCTTCCACCGGTATCATCGGCGCGTCAGTCGTGCTGCTCGCCACGGTCGCCCTGCCGATCCTCGGCCGCAGCGGTTACGACGTGCCGTTCTCGCTCGGGACGGTGGCCGCCTCCGGTTGTCTGGGCATCCTGATTCCGCCGTCGATCATGCTGATCGTCATGGGAGACCAGTTGCGCCTTTCGGTCGGCGACCTGTTCATGGCCGCGGTGCTGCCGGGCGCCCTTCTGGCCGGGCTCTATTCGCTTTACGTCGTGATCTTCGCGACTTTGCGCCCCGCGGCAGCTCCCCGTCCCGACCGCACCGACGCTGCAATCGACGGCAACGCCGGCCTGGCACTCCTGCGGGCGCTCGCCCCGCCGGTCGCGCTCATGGTCGCTGTGCTCGGCTCCATATTTTTCGGCGTGGCGTCGCCGACCGAGGCGTCCGGCGTCGGCGCCATGGGCGCCACCCTGCTGGCGGCTTTCGACCGCCGCCTCGATTGGCCAACGCTGCGAGAGGTCTGCGATGCCACTGGTCGCACCGTCGCCTTTCTGTTTGCGCTGATCTTCGGCGCGAGCTGCTTTTCCGTCGTTCTGCGCGGCTATGGCGGCGACGAGGTGATCGAAGGCGCGATCGCCGGAATCCCGCTGCCGCCGGAAGGCATTCTGGCGGTCGTGCTGCTCATGGTTTTCCTGCTGGGCTTCGTCCTCGACTGGATGGAGATCATCCTGATCGTTGCGCCTCTGACCGTCCCGGTCGTCACCTCTTTCGGTTTCGATCCGGTGTGGGTCGCCATGCTGCTCGCCATCTGCCTGCAGACTTCCTTCCTGACGCCGCCTGTCGGAATGGCGCTGTTCTACGTCAAGAGCGCGGCACCGCCCGGGACGAAAACGGTCGAGATCTATCGCGGCATCATCCCGTTCGTCGTCCTGCAACTCGCCGGGCTGGGCCTGGTCTGGAGTTTCCCGCAGATCGCCTTGTGGCTGCCCGAAATCGCCTATTGACGTCGATCGACCGTTTCACTCGCCCGGCTTCACCGACATGGAAGCACTGCCGCTGACGGCGGGAGCAGCGCGCCGTTTCGCGAACGGCAGCATGCCGCTTAGAACGCCGTCGCGGTCGATCAGCCCGTGTTTCAGCGCGGCAAGCACGTGCACCGCGATCGTCGTCACGATCGCCCAGTAGACAAAATTGTGAAGGGAAAGCAGCAGGTCGTGCAGGCTGGCGGGCACCAGGCCGAATGCCGTGTAGTTGATGCCGTAGAACCGCGGCACGAAATCGACGTCGGTCGTCGATGCCAGCAGGATGCCGATCCCGATCTAGGCGAATATCAGCCCGTAAAGGCCCCAGTGCACTGCCTTTGCGGCCAGCTTCTCCCAAGGTTTCATCGTCTCGGGCAAACGCGGAAACGGATGCCGCAGGCGCCAAAGCAGACGGATAGTCATCAGGATCAACAGCGTGGTCACGGACAGTCCGTGATCGCCATATTCGTGCACGCGCTCCACCGGTGGCAGATCGGCCATGCCGGGCGCCGCAATCAGTGTCCCGGTCATGTTGAGGACAACGAGCCAGTGAAGCAGCTTGTCGACACGGCCATAGGTTCGGGGCTGGTTCATGACGATGGCCTCTCTATTTAAGTTGCATTTTGCAATCTATATCAGATCGATTGCAAAAAGCAACTTAATTTGCTAGCGTCCGACCATGGCAAAGCGATCCAACTGCCCCATCAATCACGCGCTTGAGATCTTCGGTGACAAATGGACCCTGCTGATCATTCGCGATCTGATTTTCAAAGGCAGCACCAGCTTCTCCGAGTTGAAGAAAATGTCCGAAGGCATCGCTACGAACATCCTGTCGGACCGCCTGGCCCGTTTGGAGCGCTACCGCATTGTCGATAAGCTGGCGGACGGCAGCGACGGCCGTCGGGCGCACTACCGGTTGACGCAGAGCGGCGAAGACCTGATCCCACTGCTGCTGGACATCATGGTCTGGAGCTACCGCAACGATCCGACGGTGAACGCTCCGGCCGAGTTGCTTGCCCGCATCGAAGCCGACCGTTCATCCGTGATTGCCGAGATGGCGGCGGGGCTGAAATGACTGTGCGTCCGGTCCCGGCGGCAATTACGCTTCACAGGCCCGGCGCAAAGCCGCGCGGGCCAGCAACCGTGTCGAATCGAGCGTCGGCAGCGGCGAATTGTCGTCGCCCATGATCAGCGGTATCTCGGTGCAGCCGAGGATCACGGCATCACAGCCGTCGCGGTTGAGCCTTTCGATCGTCTTCTGGAAATAGGCGATGGCTTCCGTGGTAAAGATCCCGGCAACCAGTTCATCCATGATGATGCGCTGGATCTCGTCACGCTCCGCCCCGGTCGGCCGCACATATTGCAGCCCTCTGGCAGCGAGTTTTTCCGGATAGACCTCGCTTTCGACAAGCCATTTCGTTCCGGTCAACGCCAGGCGCTCGAAGCCGCGCTCCGCTGCTTCTTCGGCGACGATCTCGGCGATGTGAAGCCAGGGCAACGGCGACTTCTCGACCACGTAGTCGAAGGCTTGGTGGATCGTTTTGTCGGGGCAGATGAGAAAATCGGCTCCGGCGGCCGCCAGCTTGTGCGCCGACTCCAGCATCAGATCGCCGATGCCGGTGACGTCGCCGGCGTCGAGACACACCACATATTTCGCAAAGTTCGGCGTATGCATGGAAACTTCGGGATGAGCGTGTGGCCCGAGAAATTCCGCGCCCTCGTCGCAGATGGTGCGATAACAAAGCGCTGCCCCTTCAGCCGAGCAGCCGACGATTCCGACGTGTTGAGGCATCGCGTTTGTTCCTGACTTCATCCCATCTCCACACCTTAACGCGGCTCTTGTGCCGATATCCACAGCGAAAAGCGGGAGCATCGGCCCGAATGTCCGAAAGCGGTTCCAAATTGACGGCCTACGGGGCTAGTCTGCCGCAGCAATCGGAGCATCACGCCCCGTTCCCGACCCGATGATCGGACATGACTGCCAAGAATCCCGAAAATCGCTATGTCAACGATCTGAGACGGTTTCGGTTCGGCCAGTCGCAATCGCTGAACCTGCGCGGCATCATCGTTCCCCTCGGCTTGTCGATCCTCTTTCTCGCAGTCGTTGCCATCTATACCGGCGGCTCCCTTACGGGACTCGGCGAGCAGGCACTGCTGGTGGTGATCGCTGCCGTCATCGGCGGCTACATGGCCCTGAACATCGGCGCCAACGACGTCGCCAACAACATGGGACCGGCTGTCGGCGGCAAAGTGTTGACGGTGACGGCGGCTGTGGCGATCGCCGCGGTGTGCGAAAGCGCGGGTGCGCTGCTTGCCGGCGGCGACGTGGTCAAGACGGTATCGAAGGGGATTATCGCACCGGGCGGCGAGGTGTCGGTCGACCAGTTTCGTTACCTGATGTTGAGCGCGCTGCTGGCGGCGGGCCTGTGGATCAACCTGGCGACCATCCTCAGCGCATCGGTCTCGACCACCCACTCCATCGTCGGCGGTGTGCTCGGCGCAGGCATCGCCGCAGCTGGAGCTGGCCTGGTCAACTGGCCGACGATGGCGGCGATAGCGGCCAGCTGGGTCATCTCGCCCGTCCTGGGCGCAGCGATCGCCGCTGCGCTGCTGTTCTTCATCAAACGAAATATCCTCAACGTGCCGGACCGCCTGGAAGCCGCCAAACGCTGGGTGCCGGTGCTGATCGGGCTGATGGCTGCCGCTTTCGCGGCCTACATGTCCATGAAGGGCCTGAAAAAGATCTGGAGGCCGTCGGCGCCGGAGATCGTGCTGTTTTCGCTGGTGTGTTTCGCTGCCGCCTATTTTCCGTCGCGTCCCTATATCGCCCGACGCGTGATCGGCCTGAGGAATCGCAAGAAGGACATCTACCGGCTGTTCGACCTGCCGCTGATCATCGGTGCGGCACTGCTGTCCTTCGCCCACGGCGCCAACGACGTCGCCAATGCGGTCGGCCCGCTCGCCGCCATCGTCTCGACCGTCGGTGACGAGGCGGGAATCGCCAGCAAGGTCGAGATTCCGCTCTGGGTCATGGTCGTCGGCGCATTCGGCATTGCGCTCGGCCTCGGCCTGTTCGGGCCGAAGCTGATTGCCGTCGTCGGCGAAAAGATCACCCGTCTGAATTCGCCGCGCGCCTATTGCGTCGCGCTTTCGGCGGCCATCACCGTGCTGATCGCGACCAGCCTCGGCCTGCCGGTAAGCTCGACCCACATCGCGGTCGGCGCCGTCTTCGGCGTCGGCTTTCTGCGGGAGTTCATCGAAGACCCGAACAAGAAGAAACTGCGTCCGGGTCACAAGCTGAACGCGACCTCCGCCGACGCATTCGCCAGTCGCTATTTCCGCAAGAAGCGCCGACTGGTCCGCCGCCGTTTCGTGCTGTCGATCGCCGCCGCCTGGGTCATCACGGTCCCGGCATCGGCGCTTCTGGCAGCTACGATCTACGGGCTTCTGCAGCTTCTCTGATCCACGGGACCAGAGCCTCGAATTGCTGAATCAGACCGAGATAGTCCTCGCGATAGGCAACCCGGGGTGCGTCGCTCAACAGGGCCCAATGCCGTTGGCGAACCGTTTTTTCCGGCCATTCGTCGACCTGTTCCGTCACGAGTAGCGGATAGTAGGTCACCGGAACCACCTTTTTGCTGGCGCCGGTCTGCTTGTTGATGGTCACCGTCATCGGGAAGTCTTCCAGCACGACCCCGTTCACGCCGGCTTCCTCGAAGCCTTCTCTCAGACAGGCCTGCGCGTGGGTTTCTCCCGCCTTCGTCAACCCCTTCGGCAGGATCCAGCGGCCGCGGGTCTGGGACGTCACGAACAGCAGCGCGACCAGATCGTCCTTGAGATCGAAGGGAATGGTGCCGATTCGATGCATGGTCCGTCTCAGTTTGGTGCAGGCGCAAGTCTAGTAACCGAAACGAATACCGCAATGGGCCGACACTGCATTTGGCCCATCAGTGCACAGGAAGACGCGCGCTAACGCTCCTGCGCCGCCAACAAGCTCAGATACAGCGCCCAGACCGACTGCCAGTTGATCGCCACTTCATTGGTCGAATAGGACCAGCGATCGTCAACATACATGCGCATCGGCGGCTCGCCGGCAAGCTGCATGGCGGCGCTGTCGCCGCTGTGACCGCCGGAGTTGGGACCGCCGACCAGCATGCCGTCCGGCAGCGGGATGGCGCCGGAGACCGACGGGCGGAAATGCGGATCCTTGGCAGCCCGTTCGCTCCTTCCGGTGACGAAAGTCTGGCCCAGCGGATTGCGGCCGAAGAACCAGTGTCGGAGGTCGCGGGCCGGCGCGACGAAGCGGTCGTCGCCGCTGACATTGGCCCACAACAGCCAGTGCCAACCGCGTGTGGCCAATACGCTGTTGGAGCCCCAAGGCAGCATCTCGCCGTCACCATGCGGGACCGACCAGGGCGAGCGTTTCTGTTTATCCGCCCATCGACGCGCGGCATCGTCCAGCACGGTATCGACGGCCTGTCGTGCGCCTGGCGACAGATCCGCCTCGATGGTCTTGAGGGCCCAGAATCCGAGAAGGTTGACCCCGCCCCAGTAGATTCCGAAGCCGGACCGCTCGAGCGCTCGCCGGCGGTCGCCCAGCCGGCTTTCCACCGCAGCAATCGCGGACGGGTCGCGGGTCAGCGCCGCCCAGGCGGCATCGGCGAAAAAGCGCTCGTCCGAATCGTCGATATCCCAATAGGGGCCGCCATAATCCTTGCCTTCATAGCTTTCCTCGGCCTTCAGCAAAAGCTGATTGGCCGCCAGCCAATGTCGTGCCCTTTCTGCGGCCGCGCGAAACCGCGCCGCCTTTTCCACCGCCACTTCGCCGGGTTGATCCTCGAGGACCTTGGCCGCAAGCGCCATGACCGCCGCATAATCGGCCGTCGCAGTCGACGAGACCGGCATGATCCATTTGACGGCGGTGTCGCCCATCGGGCTGACGTCGAGGCCGGGCCAGTCGCGGGTCGTCGCCTTGTGGTTGGCGCCGCCGTCCGGCGCCTGCATCTTGACCAGCCAGTCGAGCTGCGCCTCGGTGACGCCGAGCCAGTCCGGCCAGCCGTTGCGGCCGCCGGCCAGCGGATCGATGGAATGCTCCAGCGCCTCGGGCGCCAGCAGGCCGGTCAGCAGCATCAGGCCGACGGAATAGGCACCGTTGACGGTGTATTTGCCGTAGTCGCCGGCATCGAACCAACCGCCTGAAACATCGCGCACGACGCGTTCATCTCCATAGGTCTTTGCGACCGCGTCCTGCGCATGGGCATCCGGATAGGGGCCATGCTCGTTGTCGGTGATCCAGTAGAATACGCTCCACGCATCGTCGCGATGGCCCTCCAGCTCCCGCCGATTGTCGGCGACGCGGAATTCGATACTGCCCGGCTCAGTCCCCGCACCCGTAGCCGGTACGATCACGCGATAATTGCCGGGTTCATCGAAGCCATCCAGGTCGACCCGGCTGACGCGCGAAGCCGATGCGACGGACGCAACCCGCGGAACGGCGACCGTCACTTCACGCTCTCCGGTCGGGCCGCTGACGATAATGGTCTCGGTGTCGCTTGACGGACCGAGTTCACCGCCGTGCCACTCGATCATCAACCGTTTGGTCTCTTCAGACCCGTAGCTGAGTTCCGACATCAACGGACGTTGCGCGCGCAGCCGATCGTCCGCTTCCGGCCAGACGGTTATCTTGAACTCGCTGAGCGTGATGTTGAAACCCCGCGCTCCGGCCGTCATGAAGGCAAAGCTGCCGAGCCGCTCGGCCTCCTTCGGCAGGTCAAATCGATAGATCGACGATTGCGGCGGCAGAAACCCCTTGCCGTCGCCGCCAAGGGACTTTTCGAAGAACGGGCGGCCGTCGTCATCGGTTGCCGGTTCCGCCTCGATACCGTCGATAATGGGCTGCAGGAGCTTTGGGCCCCAGAGCGTCGTGTGCCGCGGATCGACGTCGATGCGGACGGACAGTTCCTTGCGGCCGAAAGGCAGGCTCCGGTTGAACGGTATCTCCCAAAAGCTCGCATCGTTGAAATCGCCGCGCCCGCTGTCTCTCAGGACGAGCGCTCCATCGCTTTCGAGCGCTGCTTCCAGGCGGCCCTTCGACCACTGATCGGTCGGCGCGATTTCGATCGACAGCTCGATTTCCACCGGCTCCTTCGCGCTTACCGGGCCGAAACCGGTCGCGAGCGCCAGAAGCACCCAGGCCACCAAACCCAGGGCGTTCACCACGGTCTTTGGTGCTCGACCAGTCAAAGGACGCGCTCTCCGTTGCAAATCAGGTCTTTCTATCGCCAGCAATGTTGGAAATGTCATGGCACTGCAAGCGATATGACCGCCGCTGGTTAATGCAAATGGCAAACGCATCCGGTTGACTTCACGGCCTCGGTCCGCACGGTGAGAAACACGCAGCTGCAACCTCGGAGACGAACCATGGATCTCGGCAACTTCTCGCTCAGCCTCGCTGTCAACGATATCGCAGTCAGCCGAGCCTTCTACGAAAAGCTCGGCTTTACGGTGTTCGGCGGTGACCAGGACCAGGGCTGGCTGATCATGAAAAGCCCGAGCTGCGTCATCGGCCTGTTCCAAGGCATGTTCGAGACCAACACGCTGACTTTCAATCCGGGCTGGGACTCCAATGCCCAGCCGCTTGACGAATTCACCGATATCCGCGAAATCCAGAAGCGGCTGAAGGCCGACGGCGTCGCCTTCGTCAGCGAGGCAGATGAGACGTCCGCCGGACCGGCCAGTTGCCTGGTCATCGATCCGGACGGCAATCCGATCCTGATCGATCAGCACGTGTGACGGTCAGATCTGCATCCTCTCCGATAGCTGTGTCCGCAGGTCCGGACCGTTGGCGGCGTCGAAAATGCAGTCTCCGTGGTCGAGCAGATAGGCGCGGTCGGCGGTCAACTCGACCAGACCGAGATTCTGTTCGACGATGAGGAACGCGCGGCCCGCCGATTTGTCCCGCTGGATGGCCGCCGCCATGCGGTCGATGTTCTCCGGCTGAACGCCCTCGGTCGGCTCGTCGAGCAGCACGATGTCGGTCTCCTCGGCCATCGCCCGGCAGAAGGACAGGATCTTCTTTTCGCCGCCCGACAGGGTGCCCGCCCGCTGCTGCAGCCTCTCGGCCATGCGCGGAAAGGCCTCGAACAGCCGGTCGTAACGCGTCAGCGACCGGTCGCGGTGATGCAGAGTGAGGTTTTCGGCGACGGTCAGCCCGCCGAACACCACCTGTTCCTGCGGCGCGTAGCCCATGCCGAGAACGCTGCGCCGGTGTCCGGGAAGCGTCGTCACATCTTCGTCGTGCAGGCGGACTTGGCCCTGAGTGGGCACCAGGGAGCCGGCAATCAGCCGCAGCAGTGTGGTCTTGCCGACACCGTTGCGGCCGGTGACGAAGACCGCCTCGCTGCTTTCAACGGATGCTGAAAAGCCGTTGACGATGCGGATGTCGCCGTAACCGCCCTGCAGTCCCTCGACCGCGAGCACGCTCATTTGGTTCCTCCCGCATAGACCTTCTGCACTTCAGGATTGGCACGCACCTCCTGCATGGTGCCGTTGGCCAGCACCGCGCCGTTTTCCATGACGATCACATGGTCTGAGAGCTGCTCGACGACGTTCATGTCGTGCTCGATGATGATGCTGGTCGCCCCGGTCCGGGCGTTCAGCGCGGCGATCGCCGCGATCATATCCGCCGTTTCAGATGCCGACAGGCCGGCACAGGGCTCGTCGAGCAGCACCAGATCCGGCTCGGCGAGAAATGTCATGGCGAAGTCGAGTATCTGACGCTGACCGACCGAAAGCGACCCGGCGATGATGCGATCGCCCTCGAGGAACGGAAACCGTTCCTCGAGTTCTTCCAGCAACGGCGAACTCCAGCGATAGGGCGTCATTGAAAATTGCCGGTGGACCGGCAAGCGGTTCGCCCACAACGCGATGTCGATGTTCTGTCCGATGGTCAGGCCGGAAAACACCGACGGGATCTGGAACTTGCGCCCGATGGCAAGCGCTGCAGCCCGATAGGGGCGGGTTCCGGCAAGGCCGCGGCCGCGCCATTCGATGCTGCCTTCGGTCACCGGCAGGCGGCCGGTCATGGCGTTGAGCGCCGAGGTCTTGCCGGCACCGTTCGGCCCGATGATGCAATGGATCCCCGACCGTTCGATGGCGAAATCCAGGTCGTTCAATATGGTCACAGGCCCAGCGGAGGCGCGCACATGCCGGAATGACAGGTCCGGTGCCTGCCGAGTCTCGGCGGACGCGATCGCGCGGTCGCGACTTCCGTGCGGGCGCGGTTCCGGCGATAGCCCGGTGCGCTTCAGAACCGCCTGGCCGAGGCCGACGAGGCCGTCCGGAAGGCGCAGCACCACGACGATGAAGACCAGAGCCACGACCACTTCCCAATAGCGGAAACTGTCGCGCAACCCGGCGGCCAGGAAGCCGATCAGCACCGCGCCGATCACCGGGCCGGCGAGGCTTGCCCGGCCGCCGACCGCCGTCCAGATCACCAGTTCGGCAGACAGCAGGAAGCCGACGGCCTGCGGCGTCACGATGCCCTGATGCGAAGCGTAAAGGGCTCCGGCAAGACCGGCGACACCGCCTGAAATGGCAAAGGCGAGCGCCTTCATCATGCCGGTGTTGAAGCCGAAAAACTGCAGCCGCTCCTCGTTTTCGCGAATGGCAGACAACAGCTGCCCAAAGGGCGCTCGCAACACATGTGCCAGAAGCAGCGTCACCACCGCCAGCACGCCGACGATGACGAAATAGAGCGTCTCGTAGGTGTCGATGCCGGGAAGCCCGGCGATCCCGGTCATGCCGTTGAAGCCGCCGGTCAGTTCGTCCATGGAATTGGCGAGCTGAAATCCGAGCATCGCCAGCGCCAGCGTAATCAGCGAGAAATAAGGCCCCGACCCGATCTGCCGGTTGAAGACGAGCGCACCGACGATGCCGGCCAGCAGCGCCGGCAGCAGGCTCGCCAGCGCAATGGCCGGCACGATCAGCAGCCAGCCCGCATCGTTGCGCAACACCGCACCGGCGACATAAGCACCTATGCCGAAGAACAGCGCCTGCCCCAGGGGCAGGAACCCGGTGCGTCCCCAGCACAGCGCGATCCCCTGCCCGACCATCCCGTAAACGAGATAGAGGCCGAGCTGGTAGGCCGTGAAGCTGTCCAGCACGAAGGGCACGGCGAGCAGAACCGCGAAGGCGATGACGCTAACGCTGCGCATAGATGCCATTGGGACGCAGCCACAGGAACAGGATGGAAATGGTGAGAACGCCGAGATAACCGGCGGTCTTGTCGAACAGCGCCGAAATGACGACGTCAGATCCGCCGATCACCGTCGAGCCGATCAGCAGGCCTTCGAGGCTTCCGAGCCCACCGACCACCAGGATGAAGAAGGACGACAGCAGATAGTCCAGCCCCATATAGGGCTCGACACGCACGAGCGGCGCCAGCAGCACCCCGGCGAGCCCGGCGACCGACACGCCGAAAACGAAGGTGGCCCGCGACAGCCGCGCCGTGTCGATGCCGACCGCCGAGGCCAGGGCCGGGTTCTCGACCATCGCCTTGATGCGCGCGCCGGTGTTGCTGCTGCGGTACCAGACAAACAGGCCGACAAAGAAGCCGACGATCAGCACCAGCAGGATCAGTCGGTAGGCGGGATAGTCGACCCCCAGCAGGTTGACGGTGCCCGGCAGCGTCTGATCGATGCTGCGGTATTCGCGGCCGAAGGTCACCTCGACACCCTTGCGAATGAGAATGGCGAGGCCCCAGGTCGCGAGCAGCGTGTCGAACGGCCGGCGGTAAAGCCGCCGGATGACCGACCATTCGAGCAACAGGCCGATGAGGGCGCAGACTGCCAGCGCCAACGGCACGGCGAGCAAGAACGGAAGTTGCGCCTGCTGCACGACCAGGGCGCTGTAGGCGCCGAGCATGACGAACTCGCCATGCGCCATGTTCATGACGCCGAGCAGGCCGAACACCACCGCCAGGCCGAGGACAACGAGCCCCAGCACGGCGATGGTGTAGACGAGGTTCAGCCCGTAAAGCGTCAACAGCTCCAACGACATGCCCCGATCAGGCGATCACTTGCAGTTGTCGCCGGCGCCGACATTGGAGAAGGTCTGGATCACCTTGAAGGCGCCGCCATCCGCCTCGGCAAGAAAGACGTCCTTCGAGACGTGGCGCCCTGACATGGTCGCGGCACCCCGCGGCCCCTCATAGCTCGTTCCCTCGGCCGCCCCGTCCATGGCGGAGACGTCCAGCGATCCGGCTTTCTTCGCCAGCGCGTCGAGCAGCAGAACGCCGTCATAGACCGACTGGCCGAGCGCGTTCAGAGCTGCGGCATCGTCGCCGAACTTCGCCTTGTACTTGTCGGCGAATTCCTTCGCTGCCGGCGTGTCGATATTGGCGAAATAGCCGGCGGAGGAATAGAGATCCTTGGAGTTCTCCGCGCCGATACCGGCGAGCGTATTCTCCTCGATCAGCGTGCCCAGACGCACCGCCTGATCGTCGAGCCCGAAACTGGCGAAGGCGCGGTTGAAGCCGACCGAAGCGCCGCCGACAAGAGTGATCAGAACACCATCGGCGCCGCTTTCCTTGATCTTGGCGAGGCTCGAATCGAAATTGTCGACGGTGAAGGGCAGATACTCCTCGCCCACCACCGATCCGCCGGCCGCCTCGATATAACCCTTGGCGGCGGCATTGGTGTCGCGCGGCCAGTTATAGTCGTTGCCGATCAGGTACCATTTGCTGATCCCCTTTTGATCGGACAGCCAAGGCACCACGGGTTCGAGCTGCTGTGTCGGCGTCTCGCCCAGCACGAATGTGCCCGGCGAGCATTCGCCGCCTTCATAGACCGGCGTGTAGATATAGGGCACCTGGCCCTTGAACAGATTGGTCAGCGCGCCGCGCACGGCGCTGTCGTGCATACCGATAAAGGCTTCCGCCTTTTGGCCCTTCCACAGTTTCAGCGCGGCTTGCGTCGCGTCTGCCGGAGGACCGCCGACATCGACGAAAACCGGTTCGATCGGCCGTCCCAGCAAGCCGCCGGCGGCATTGATTTCGTCGACAGCCAGCTGGGCGCTCATCTGCGAGGATGGGCCGAACAGCCCGCCCGGTCCGGACAATGGAATTAGGATGCCGACCTTGACCGGATCGGCAGCAAGAGCCGCCGGGCCGGCGGTCGCCACCAGGCCCGCCACGGCGGCCGCGGCGATGGCGGATGTCACGAATTGTCTGCGTTGCATGGCGTGTTTCTCCCCTTTGTTTGTCAGTTCATGCCGACGGCGGCTCGGCGTCGAAACCGATCACCGATTCAATGGCAGCGGCAACCGCCAGCAGTCGCGCGTCACCGCCGGCCGGTCCATCCAGCTCGATGCCGATGGGCAGGCCGTCCGGCGTCACGCCGCTCGGCAGGCTGATGCCGGGAATCGCGGCATTGCTGGCCGGATCGGTGTTGCGGATGAAGATCGGGAATGTCGGCTGCTGCTCGCCATTGTGTTCGACCGTTTCGTCATGGCCGATCGGGCGTGCCGGCAGCGGTGCCGTCGGAAAGATGGCCGCATCGAGCCGGTTGTCGGCAAAATAGGATGCGTAGGCCGTCTGCAATTGCGGCCGCTCGACGTCGATCGCCTGGCGGTACACCGCTTCCGGCATCGCTTCGTCACCCAACTGCGAGGCGAACAGGCCCTTCACGTCAGGACTGCCGATGCCGTCATGCAGGTCCTGCATCGTCAGGTCGATGCCCTGCTCCCGAAGGAACTCCGGCAGGTGGACCATAAATTCATAAAGCGCCACCGGGAAACTCACCGCATCGTTGAGCGCCGAGACGTTGTCGATATCGACTTCCACCAGGTCGACGCCAGCCGCCGCCAGCCGGTCGAGAACCGAAGCGATGTTGTCGGCGACCGCCGGGTCGAGATCTTCGTAGAACCGGGTCCGCGGAACGCCGAGCCGCAACCGGCCTGGTTCCGGCGTTTCGGTCTGCTGCCGTTCGCCCGCCATGATCGCGTCGAGAAGCCGGGCGTCGGCGACCGAACGGGTTATCGGCCCGGCCGTGTCGCGCGTGTTGGAGATCGGCACGATGCCCTTGCCCGAATAGCGGCCGACGGTCGGGCGAAAGCCGACCAGGCCGCACAGCGATGCCGGCAGCCGCACCGATGCTCCGGTGTCGGTGCCGATGCCGGCCGGCATCATCCGCGCCGCGACTGCCGTCGCCACACCGCCGCTTGAGCCGCCCGGGATCATCTCGCGGTTCCAGGGATTGCGCGCCGACCCCGTCACAGCGTTGTTGCTGGTGATGCCGAATGCGAGTTCATGCATGTTGCCCTTGCCGCCCAGCATGGCCCCCGCATCGAACAGGGCTTTGGCAATGGGAGCGTCCTCCGGCGCCATCCAGCCGGCCAGCGCTCCGGTAGCGGCACTGGTCGGCAGCCCGGTTGTGTTGATGTTGTCCTTCAGGCACAGGGGAACGCCGGCAAGCCCCTGCCCGGCCCTGCCGGAAGCGTCGGCTCGATCGGCGGCGGCCCGCAGCGCTTCCCAGTCGTGCGAAACCAGGGCGTTGAGGTCCTGCATCGCCTCACATCGGGCAATCAGCCCCTCGACATAGTCGCGGCTCGACAACTGGCCTTCGCGCAACGCGGCGAGCGCCTCGCCAAGGGTCAGCTTGTGTGGATTCTCATGTGTCAATGTGCTCTCCCCATGGCCAATCGCTCCCGTTTCAGGGCCATTGCAGAAGAGTCCTATGGGCGTCGCGAACTGTATATCCTCAAAAGTGAGGATATTCGCCGTCAGTGGTAGACGACGTGTTTCAGCAGCTGCGCGCGGCTGGAAATGCCGAATTTCTCGTAAATATGCTTCAGATGCGTGCGCACCGTCGTGAACGATATGCCGCAGCTTTCGGCGATTTCCTTGTCGGAATGGCCGGCCAGGATCCCGGCGCAGATGTCCTTTTCGCGTTCCGTCAGGGCGGCATCTTCCGCAGCGCGATCCAGTGCCACAAGAAGGTTCAGGGCGGGATCGCGGCTGTTATCGCGCAGCAATGCGGCGCGCATCGCGTTGGTGAAGGCCGGACCGATGGCATCCAGCAGCTCGGTGTCGCGTGCGGTAAAATCCTCGCCGTCGCGGCCGCGCCAGATACGCAGATCGCCGATGTTGCGACCGGCCGAGTAGGCATAATAGTTCATGCCGTAGTGCAGGCCGTCCCGCGCCAGAAAGTCGTTGAAGAACTCGGTGCGAACGAACTGCCGCCGCGGCAGGATCTCGCTGACGCAGGTCGCCTTGCGCCGCCGCTGCAGGACGGGTGTGATCGGATCCCGGTACTGATAGTACGCCTCGTAGGAACTGAGATTGGCATCGGTCATGTTGAGCGACACGCGGTCGGCGAAGACGCCGCCTTCCTCGTTCCACACATAGGACGCGAAGTACTCGGCATCGAACAGGTCGAGCAGCAGCGTGCCGACCCGCCGGCGCAGCCGGTCCGATTCGTGATCGGCCGACAGCTCCCGCATGATCCGGAAAACGATATCGGTCTCTCTGACCGTCAGATTCATCGAGCCGGTTCCGTCGCTGGATGCCTCATCGCTCAAGAATAGTGCGATACGCGGGTCAGTGGCAACCGGTCTTGCCAGACGCACGGAGCTGTGAAATCAATGGCCTTCCGGCCGTTGCCGAGAGGATCGGCCCCACAATCACCAGCAGCCCAGGTTCCATCCGATGAGCACCCCCCCTTCCCCGGTCGATCCCGACGGCCTTCTCGAATATTCGGTGGTCTTCACAGATCGCTCCCTCAACCACATGTCGAAGCGATTCCAGGGCGTCATGCGCGACATCGCCACGATGCTGCGCGAGGTCTACAACGCCGAGGATGTCGTCGTCGTCCCGGGCGGCGGGACCTACGCCATGGAGGCGGTCGCCCGCCAGTTCGGGACCGGCAAGAACTGCATGATCATCCGCGACGGATGGTTCTCCTACCGCTGGACCCAGATCTTCGAGGCCGGCGACATTCCGGCATCCTCGACGGTGTTGAAAGCCCGGCGGCTCGTCGAAGAAACCCATGCGCCCTTCGCCCCGCCGCCGATCGAAGACGTCGTCTCGGCGATCGCGGAACACAAGCCGGACATCGTCTTCGCACCCCATGTGGAAACCTCGGCCGGCATCATCCTGCCGCAATCCTACATCTGTGCCGTCGGCGAGGCGGTGAGGGCCGTCGGCGGCCTGTTCGTCCTCGACTGCATCGCTTCTGGCGCCATCTGGATAGACATGGCCGAATGCGATGTGGACGTGCTCATTAGCGCGCCGCAAAAGGGCTGGAGCTCCTCGCCGTCGAGCGGTCTCGTCATGCTCGGCGAACGGGCTCTTGAGCGGCTGCCGGAAACCAAAAGCACAAGTTTCGCCTGCGACCTGAAGAAATGGCACCAGATCATGCAGGCCTACCTCAATGGCGGCCATGCCTATCACGCCACCATGCCGACGGATGCGCTCACGGGTTTCCGCGACACCATGGCGGAGACCCGGGATTTCGGCTTCGAAAAGGCCCGCGAGCGGCAACTGGAGCTCGGCACCAAGGTTCGTGCCCTGCTCGGCAGCCGCGGTTTCGACAGCGTCGCCGCGCCCGGCTTCGAGGCGCCGGGCGTCGTGGTCGTCTACACCGACGATGCCGACAAGCACAATGGCAGCAAGTTCGCCGCCCAGGGCATGCAGATTGCCGCCGGCGTGCCGTTGCAGTGCGACGAGCCGGACGACTTCCAGACCTTCCGCATCGGCCTGTTCGGCCTCGACAAGCTGTATCATGTCGACCGCACCGTCGACCGGCTGAAGGAGATCCTCGACCGGATCAATTAAGGCCGATAGCCCTGATCATGTCCGAAGCTTTTTCGGCGATCATCACCACCGGCGCATGGGTGTTGCCGGAGACGATGTTCGGCATTATCGAAGCGTCCACGACGCGCAGGCCCTCGACGCCACGCACTTTCAACTGAGGATCGACGACGGCATCATCGTCCGATCCCATGCGCGCGGTTCCGACCGGATGAAAAATGGTGGTGGAAATATCCCCCGCCGCCTTGAGCAGGTCCGCGTTTTCCGACACATCCGGCCCCGGCAGGATTTCCGTCGGATTGAATTCCCGCATGCGCCGGGTCGCCATCAGCTTGCGGGCATGGCGCAGCGATGCCACGGCGACCTGCTTGTCGGCATCGGCGGAAAAATAGTTCGGTCGTATCGCCGGTGCCGCGAACGGATCCGGGCTCTTCAGTTCGATCGTGCCCCGGCTTTCGGGCCGCAGATTGCAGACCGAAACGGTGAGTGCCGGGGTCGTGTGCAGCGGCTCGCCGAACCGGTCGAGCGATAGCGGCTGCACATGGTATTCGATGTTCGGTTCCTCGTAGCGGTCATGCGAGCGGGCGAACAGCCCGAGCTGGCTCGGCGCCATCGACATCGGGCCTGAGCGAAACAGCGCGTATTCCAGCGCAATGCCCATTTTGCCGAAAAGCGTCGCCTGCCGTTCGTTGAGCGTGCTGGCATTCTCGATGGAGAAAATCGAGCGGATCTGCAGGTGGTCCTGCAGGTTGCCGCCGACCGACGGCCGATCCACCAGCACCTCGATGCCGTGATCGGCGAGCAGCCTGCCCGAGCCGATTCCCGACAGTTGCAACAGATGCGGCGATCCGACCGCACCGGCCGACAGGACAACCTCCTTCCCGGCTGCGACGCTGACCGCCTCACCCTTGATCCGCAGGTCGAGCCCCGTCGCCCGCATACCGTCGAACAGGATGCGCTCGGCCTGTGCTCCGGTCTGTACGGTCAGATTGGGCCGATGCCGCACCGGCCTGAGAAAGGCACGCGCCGAACTCCACCGCACCCCACGCCGCTGGTTCACTTCGAAATAGGCCGAGCCTTCATTGGTTCCGCGATTGAAATCGTCGGTTTTCGGAATGCCGATCTCCTCGGCTGCTTCGCGCACCGCATCGAGGATCGGCCAGCTCAAGCGCTGCGATTCGACCCGCAGCTCGCCGCCCTGGCCGTGAAAGGCGTCGTCGAACTTCGCATGGTCCTCCGACTTGACGAAATAGGGCAGCACGTCGTCCCAGCCCCAGCCGGGATTGCCCTGCTGACGCCACTGATCGTAATCGCGTGCCTGGCCGCGCATGTAGATCATGCCGTTGATCGACGAGCAGCCCCCGAGCAGCTTTCCGCGGGGATAGGGAATGGCGCGGTCGTTGAGCCCCGGTTCGGCTTCCGTCTTGAAGCACCAGTCGGTGCGCGGGTTGCCCATGCAGTAGAGGTAGCCGATCGGGATGTTCACCCAGGTCAGGCGGTCGCTGCCTCCGGCCTCGAGCAAAAGCACGCTTATGTCTGGATCGTCGCTCAGCCGATTGGCCAGCACGCAGCCGGCAGAGCCGGCGCCGACGATGACGTAGTCATAGGTTCCGATGGTTCGGCGTGGGTTCGTCGTCATCTGCTCGGGTGGGCCCCCTGGTTCTGTGCGAAGCCGGATCATAGCAACCGGCCGCCGGGTCTCAACATAGCCGGCGCAATATCACGGAAATGGGCCTGTGACTCGATGAAACAAAGGTTGAATCCGGTCGCCACCCTCGGCGGGCACCCGGGTGCTCCACCGTAAACGCTTGCAAATCAAGGCGTTCCTCCGCCCAAATTGCCAACCCCCTGGCCGCCGCGGCCGATCGGCAGTTCTGGCTGCCTCCTGTCGCCACATTAACGCCCCGATTGTCCCGGTATGAATTTTTTGTTGCGCTGACGCCGCAAATCACCGAATAAATAGTGAACCCTTTCAAAAGGTTATCTAAAAAGGGTTCATGTTTCGGTTGGTTAGAACCAAAGATCAATGGAAAACCCATGGTCTGTCTGACACAACCGATGGCCGATAGGCCGACTTGAAGGGCAAAGCGGGGAACCGCCGGGGAGCGACGTCACACGGAACACTAAGCACTGGAACATAGGCCATGAATGTCGCTGCGAATATTGATCTGAGGACCGAGGCGAGAGCCCATTTCGATGCCGGTCACTGGAGTGAAGCGGCGACACTGTTCCGCAAGGCAGAGCGCTCGTCTGAACTGACGCCGAACGAAAACGTCTATTTCGGCGTTGCGCTGACCAATCTCAACGAACTCGACGACGCCCTCATCCGGTTCGATGACGAGGCGCTGGCAAGCCTGTCCATGCGTACGGTCGTGCGCCGCCGGGCGGTCGTCCCGCAGATACAGAACAAAAACTATCCCGGCGCGGAAGCCGTCCTGAAGCGTCTGCTGGAAGTCGCGCCCGACAACGTGACCAATCTCGGTTCGCTCGCCACTGTACTGCTGAGCGAGGACAAGAACGACGAGGCAATTGAAGCGCTCACCAGGGCGTATGCACTTGATCCGCAAAGCGCCAAGCTGCGCAATCGCGTCATCCGCACCTGCTTGCGCACCGGCGACGTCAACGCCGCCTGCCGTTTCGCCCTGCGCGAAAAGGACAAGTGGCACGAGGATCACCGCTTTGCCCACCTCAGCGCACTTGCCCTGGCGCGGGCCGGCAAGCCGGACCTGGCTCTCGGGGCAGCGGAAGCCATCTATCTCGACCGCGATTGCGATGTCGAAGCGATGACCACCGCCGCTGAGGTGTTTCTCGCCACCGCCCAACCGAACAGGGCCTTGGAGATCGGTCGCAAAGCCGTTCACCGGAAGCTGGAGACGGCGCGCATTCGGTATCTGATGGCACGGGCCTCGCTCAAGCGGGGCGACGATGCCAGCATCGCCATGCACCATCTGCGCAAGTGCCGCACGCTGGAGCCTGATCACCTGCCGGCGACGGAACTGCTGGCCGACCTGCTCATGCAAGACGGCGATTTCCGATCAGCCGCCGATCATCTGGAGAACGTGTTGCGCCTCGATCCCAAAAGGGTGACCGCCCGTTTCAAACTGGGCGAAGCAATGCGTTTCCAGCGTCGCAATACGGAGGCAGCTCAGATTCAGGCCGAAGCGTTGGCACAGGAACCCGAAGCGCACGACTGGAAGCGACGGGCCATCGCCGCCCTGCTGCGCGCCGGCCGTACCGACGAGGCCCAGGCTGCCTTCGACGCCTTTCGCGAAGCCAAGTCAAAGACCCTGCCGGCCTGTCTGCCGGCCGGCCTCAACGTCCTCTACGACCAGACCGGCAAGGCCGATATCCCGGCTTCCACGCTCGACTGGGCCTGGAAGATCTCGCAGGATTTGCCCGGGGACCGGCAATATCTCGACCGCACAGCCTGGGAACGCCTGGCCAAGTGGGGCCATCTGGCCGACCGGCTGATCACCGACTGGCTGGAGTGCCGACCCGAAGCCGATGGCGAACTGACCGACCTGTTTCGTGGCCTCGACGACGTCGCGGAGCGCCTCGACATGGCGATGGAAGACGGCCGCGGCATCATCATCGTCACCGCCCATCTGGGACCGATGCATGCCGGCCCGCTGGCATTGCGCAGCCTCGACATCCCGCACAAATGGCTGGGATCGATGCCGCACATATCGCCACTGGCGCGCGACGAATCGCTGATTTCACTGAGCGAACGGACCGACACCGACGTGGCAGTCGCCTTCAACTACGCGCTTGCCAGCGGTTTCGCGGTCATCATGGCGGCGGACGGTTCTCCCGATCCCTCCGCTCCGGCGATGCGGTTCGAAGGGCAGGACATCCCCTATTCGAGGCTGGCCGCGCGCGCCGCATTCCGCAGTCGGACCGAGGCCTTCTTCGCCATGCCGTTCTGGAAAAACGGCTATATCGAATTCCTGTTCAAGCCGTTGCCCGGCCCGCAGGACGGCGAAACGCGGGAAGCCTTCGAAGCACGCTGGACCGACGCCTATGTTTCGCATCTGAAGAACGGCCTGGCGCTCGGGCCGGAAAACCTTCGCCTGCGCGGCGGGATGTGGAAGAGCGTCCGCTAGCTCAGCTGGTCAGAGCTTGTCACGGATCACATGCTCGGTCGGTTCCAACCGCCAAGCTCCGGCTGCACTCAGTCGAGGACTGCACGCCGCTGATTTTCCAGGCAACAGCAATATCGCACCGTCATCCACACCCGGAGCGATTCTGACGGCGGCGAGCGGGATTCTTTGTGCTTCGATCGCCAGCGCCCGCTCATCCGATGACACGAGTACGCGATACTGCGATTCCTCCAGCCAAACCGGTTGCGGTGTGTCGCCGTGGATCAACTGTTGCAAAAGGGCAGAATCCTGGTCTTTTCTGTCGGCAAGGCCATGGTAGGTAAAGACGTGATTTGCCAGCTCCTTGCCCCCGAAAAATGTCGCGATAGGCATTGCAACCCCCGCATCATCGAGGCAGGCCTCCAGTGCTGTAAACGGATCGGGACGAAAACGCATGTCATACAGAGCGACGCCGTACATGACAATCACCGGCGCGAGCGCGATAGTAAAGATGAGTTTTTGCAGCGGGACCGCGCCCAGCCTGTCGGGCACTCGGGGCAACCACTTGCCGCCAAGCTCGCCGATTGTCGGCATCGGCTGCTGCAACAGCCGCGCGAGACCGAACCCGCAGACGACGGCAACAGCAGGGAGAAACGGATACATGTAGTGCGTGATCTTCGACGTCATAAACGATATCGCGCCTACCGGTACGAGGTACCACACGAACAACGCGGTTATTCGCGGATCTCGTTTTGAAGGGTACTCCCGAACCACAAAAAACAAACCGATCAGGTAGGCCAAAGCGGCACCGCTCTCAATGACCATTCTGACCGTGGAACGAACGTAGAAACGCCAGGGTTCGAGATGTTCCGGATCGAGATAGTGCGTCAATCGTTCGACGACATGCGAGCCGAATATGACATCCCAGAACGGCTGCCCAACCATTAGAGCGTGTCGAGGTTTTGTAGATTCGGGATTTCCTTCTGGGCGCGAATATGATTCAGAATTTTGTTGGGGCGACATTTTTTGTTTCGATTCGGGAAGATTTGTAATGCCCAAGCCTCATCCTATTGAGTTACGGGAACGTGTTGTGGCCCATGTTGAAGAAGGCCATACGCATCGTGCAACGGCCGGCCATTTCAAGGTCTCCATCAAGTTCGTGAATGACATGGTCAAGCTGAAACGAGAGACCGGTTCGCTTGCTCCCAGACACAATCCGGGCAATACCGGCCACGGCAAACTTGCCCCCTACAAGGACTGGATCCGGAAGCGCGTAGAGCAAAAACGGGACATTACGCTACGACAGCTCTGCCTGGAACTGAAGGAGGAATTTGACCTGAAGGTCAATCGTTCGCCGGTCGGCCAGATGCTGCACAGTCTCGGTCTGTCACACAAAAAAAGACACTTTATGCCAAGGAACAGCACCGCAGCGACGTGAAACGGAACCGCCGCCTCTGGCAGACAGGGCGCCTTCCTTATCTGAACCGGGCCATTGAAAGACTTGTGTTCATCGATGAGACATCCACAAACACCAAAATGACCAAGCAGACCGGCTGGGCACCGATGGGAGAGCGTCTCATTGACTTCGTTCCTCATGGTAATTGGAAGACCCAGACCCTCATCGCCGGCTTGCGGTGCCATGGTCTGGTTGCCCCTTGGGTCATTGATCGCGCCATGAACAAAGAACTGTTCGAGCTGTATGTTGAGACCCAATTGGTCCCGGAACTCAACAGGGGCGATGTCGTGCTGCTCGACAACCTATCCTCTCACAAGAGCGAAAAGGCCAAACAGATGCTGAAGGAGGTCGGCGCCTGGTTCCTGTTCCTGCCGAAATACTCCCCTGACCTCAATCCCATTGAAATGGCCTTTTCAAAGCTCAAGGCCCATCTGAGAAAAGCCGGTGCCAGAACCTTTGACGACGTCTGGAAGGCGATCGGGCAGATCTGCCACCTGTTCTCGCCGCAGGAATGCAGAAACTATTTCAAGGCAGTCGGCTGTGAATTCACGTAAAACGAACACGCTATAGATGCTGATAGACAAACCAGGGCGCAATCAGGACGACCGTCATCGCCGAAACAGCAAGCCACAGATTGATTTCGGACAGAAACCGGCGAAGCAGTGCGGGATGGAAGAGGAGAACGACAACGAGCGCGATCGGCAGGAACAGCGCGGCGACAAACTTGCTCATGAAGCCGAGCACGAACAGCAAGCCGATCGCTACCGCATGCAATACCTTGCGCCGCGTCCCGTCGGTCCATCTCATGAAGTGATAGATGCTTCCGACATACTGCAGCATCAGGGCACTCTCCGTGTTGTTGGCAAGAATGCCGTGATTCAACAGCGGATCGTGGAATGCGAAAAACACGAGCCCGGTCAGAAGGCCACCCCAACGACCGCCCAATCGAAATCCAATCGCCACCAGATACCCGAATATCAGGATTGCCAGGACGGCGTCGGCAAACCTCAGTCCCCACATATTGGCCGGTAGACCCGCTTCCAGTCCGAGCGCAGTCAGCCAGAACTTGAGCGGCGGCTTTTCCAGGAACGGAGGATTGTCGGGGTAGATTCCGATCGGAGTAAGCCAATCACCGGTTTCAACCATTTTCATGGCTGCGAACGAGTAGATCGCTTCGTCGTTTTCGACGTCGCCGTGGCCGATCCAAAGCAGGATGGGCAATCCGATAAGCAACAGCATAAGCAGCAATTCGACAACAAGCTGCCTGCGGCTCATCGAAGTATCATAAGAGGACATGGGAAAGCCTGGGGCTCCTTCATCGGGCACCGTCGCCGGTCGCCAATCCTGGACGACCGAACGCACAACGATGATGTCCTCCGGTCTTTGGACAAGCCAATAGCGGAGTCACTCCGGCTTGTCACCACCTTCGCGATCAGGGCATAACTCGATCAACCGATTGCCGGGGTTCTATCCGGAGCGCTCTGGCCGCCGCCCATCGCAAAAGCATCGACGATCGCTTCGACCATGGCCCGTCGCGCCTGACCGCCCGGGGCGCGGTTTTGCTCCAGCACCCAGATGGAGGGCGGCAATTGCGCAAAGCTCTCATCGGGCGACAGTGCCCGCATGGAAGGCCGGATCGAACTGGCGCCAAGCAGGCCGACCGCAGCGCCGGCCTCGATGGCGGCCGCCATCCCGGCGACGCTTTCGGTGGTGTAGATCAATCGATGCGAACGGTGAGACGCCTGCAGTGCCTTCAAGGCCTCTTCTCGCCACCAGCAGGCGCGATCAAACAACGCGACCGGAACCGGGTCGCGTTTATGAACCGCGTGCAGCTGCGATTCGACCCAGCAGGTTGCCTCGCGCCGCAACACGACGGCGTCCTCCGGCACCGAGCATGCGGCATGCACAGCAAGATCCAGTTCCCCGTCGGCAAGTGCCGCCGGAAACTCGACGCTCAGGCTGCATCGCACCGACAGCTCGACCCGAGGATGGTGGCGGGTGAAGCGTGCGATGGCCATGGACAGTACGCTGCTGCCAAACTCATCGGGAATGCCAATCTTCAGCTGCCCCTCCAGCGCGTCGGACCGCAATGCCCCGATCGCCGAATCCAGCATGTCGACCACCCGCTGCGCGACCGGTTGCAGCATCTCGCCGGTGGGCGTCAGCACGACCCCGCGCGCATGCCGCTCGAATACCGCACGGCCGAGCAGCGCCTCGAGCTTTTTCATCTGCAGGCTGGCGGCCGATTGTGACCGGAAAATCCGCTCCTCTCGAGAAACTGCCGGTGTCGGCGATGGCGAGGAAGGTCCGCAACAGGTCGCTGTCGAGCTTTTCAACACCAGCATACCCATCTGAATTTCTCATAGATTCTATCCGTTTTATTCGTTTTTCAAAAGGATAGCAGTGATCTAACCTGTTGTGCAATCCCGGAGCACGCCAATGCAGGAACAAGCGCGGACAGCAAAGACGGTCGTCTCGGGATGGGTGCTCTGGGGCGTACCGGGGCTTGTGGTGCTGCTTGGACTTGCCGCATGGCAGCCGCAACTCACAGCTTCGACATTGACCTATGTCGGCGAAAGTCTCCTGCGGATCGCGCCGATCGTCATTCCCGGCGTGATCCTGTCTGCCTGGGTCAATGCCAGCGGCGCCGGCGGACGGGTGACGCGGCTGCTCGAGGCCAATCGAGCCATCGCCATCGTCACCGCGTCGGCAGTCGGCGCGGTGACTCCGGTCTGCGGCGCCGCCGTGCTTCCGCTGATGACCGGCCTCCTGTCTGCCGGCGTACCGCTGGCCCCGGTCATGGCCTTCTGGCTGTCCTCGCCGGTCACCGATCCGGCCATGTTCGCAGTTACGGCCACCACATTGGGAACCGCATTTGCAATCGGCAAGACGGTCGCTGCCTTCGGCATCGGCCTATTTGGCGGCGCGGTCGCGTTCCTGCTTTCGGGAAGCACATGGACCCAAAACCCGTTGCGTCGCAATGGATTGGTTTCCGTGCCCGGCTCCGGCTGCGCCTCGCCAGCCGGTTTCGACCTTGCAATCTGGCGCGACCGAGAGTGCCGCGGCCGGTTCGCACGCGAAGTTTGGGCAATGTCCCGGCTAGTGGCGATCTGTCTCGGCCTTGCCTTCGCCGCGGAGCACCTGCTTCAGCAGTGGCTTCAGCCGCAGGCCCTGGCAACCTATGTGGGTCACGACAGCCGCTGGGCGGTACCGCTCGCCGTCTTTGTTGGCGCACCGGCCTATCTCGACGGCTACGCCGCTCTGCCGCTCACCCGCGGTCTGATGGATCTCGGCATGTCCCCTGCGGCTGCCATGGCTTTTCTCGTTTCGGGCAGCGTCGTCAGCATCTGGGGAGCGATGGCGATCTTCCCGGTTCTCCGGCTGAAACCGTTTCTGCTCTTTCTGATGTTGGCCGTAGCGGGTTCGCTGGCAGCAGGTTGGTCCTATGGCCTGTTATATGGGGACGGCACGACGATATTGTCGGATGGTCTGTGACAATCGGAGGTCGCCGCACCAACATCCGGTTTAGAGATGTGGACGGCGCAATTTCGAATCAACTATCGTTAACTCGGCGACCTGGTAACAACTCTTTTTCGTGAGAGAAGCCATGAAACTGATCTACCTGACGGTCGCTCCCCTCGTCTTCACGACGGCAGCATTCGCTACCGACGACAGCGCGCGAGGAAGCTGGACTCCAGTTCCGGAGAATGTCTGGAATTCAATGCAGGACAAATCCTGGCACCCGGAATTCGGATGCCCGGATCGGGACGAACTCGCCTATCTGCTGATCCCGATTGTCGATTTCGAGGGCCGTTCGCGGACCGGTGCGATGATCGCTGCACGCTCAGTCGCGGACGATCTATTGGATGTATTCGCGGAACTTCACGCTGCCGCCTTCCCCATCGAACGCATGGAACCGGTCTACCGTTTCGACGGTAGCGACGACAGGTCGATGGACGCCAACAACACCAGCGCCTTCAACTGTCGTCTGACAACCAGCGGCACGCGTCTTTCCGAACACTCCTACGGCAAGGCGGTCGATATCAATCCCGTGCAGAATCCCTATGTCAAAGGCGATACGACACTGCCGCCGGCGGGCGCGGACTATGACACCGACCGGGAACGCGCCAGTGACCGGCCCGGCGTTATCCGCAAGGGCGATGCCGTCGTTCGGGCGTTCGAGGCGATCGGCTGGCAGTGGGGTGGAGACTGGTCGTCGTCGAAAGACTATCAGCATTTCTCCCTTTCCGGGAATTAGCGCCAACGTCGGCGGTCCACAGGACAACCTTGGACTGAGACCGCGAATCCGGCATGCTGCATATGACGGTGTTCCCCGTGGTGCCCCGGGGATGTCGGATGAACGGATTTTCCAGCGGACGGGACTGTTTCCGCGATGTCGCAGTTTCAACTTCTCGTGGAATCCCTCGTCATCCTGGTCGCGCTCTGCGCTTCCGCCATCTGGCTGCGCCATCGCCAGGTCATCCGCGTCGAAGAGCAGCAGGTCTTCGGGCGGCTGGTCACCGACTTCGCACTGCCGGCGATCATTTTCGTCAGCCTCAGCCGCGTCCCCTTCTCCACCCAGGCGCTGATGCCCGTGCTTTTGCTGCTGGTGATCGGTGTTGCGATCATGCTTCCCACCTGGCTGATCGGCCGGGCCATGCGGCTCGACAGACCGACCATCGGATCGTTGATCCTGGTGGCCGCCTATGGCGGCGCGGCAACACTCGGCCTGTCGCTCATCCGCCGCGTGTTCGACGACAGCGTCACGGTCATGCGCGACGCGGTGCTGATCGGCGAGTACGGTCTGCTGCTGCCGGTCTTCACGCTGCGTGTCGCCGTGGCCATCTATTTCGGCCGGAGCGACGGCAAGAAGGTGAGCTTGTGGAAAGCCAGCCGGCCGTTTTTCAGCTCGCCGATCTTCATCGCCATGATTCTCGGAACCGCGGCTTCCGCCATCGGCTTGCCCCAGGGGAATTGGGGCGTCCAGGTTCTGGAGGATTTCCTCAAGGTGGCGGCCCGCCCCCTGACGGTTCTCGTGGCTTTCAGCATCGGCCTCGCGCTGAAACCCATCGCAGTGCGCCAGTTGTTGGCGCTGATCGCGGTGACCGTTCTCCTCAAGCTGATCGCCGAGCCGCTGCTGGCGTGGCTCCTGGCGCTGTCCTTCGAGCTTCCGAAAATCGAACGCGAACTGCTGGTTCTGCTGGCCGCAATGCCGTCCGGCGCCATTTCGGCGGTTCTGGCCGCACGATACGGCTGCAACAGCGCCATGGCTTCGGCCATGGTCGTCGCAACCGCCGTCGTCAGCCTGATTTCGCTGCCGTTGACGCTCTATCTGGGCGGGTAATCGTCGGCGGGGCTTTGCGCAATGCTCGCAGCCTCCCTACATTGACGGCGTGCGCGGGCAGTGTGTGAGGGAAGGCAGTGGCGAAAATCAGACGCAGGGGTGGTCGGGTCAGTCTGACGGTTCTGCTTTCCACCGCTATCGGCCTGCTGATCCTCGTCTCGGTCGGCACGGTGCTGTTCATTACCGCTGGTGCGAACTTCCGCAACACTTTCGAATTGCTGCGCGATTCCGGCGAACTGACCATGAGCGGCCTGGAAACCAGCGTGCGCTCCTATGTCGACCCGGCTCACGATCTCGCCGAACACGTCGCGCGGCTGGTCGATGACGGCACGATCGACCTTGCCAACAAGGAAGAAGTGCGGGACGTCCTGCTCGGGTCGCTCGGCCCCTCGCCGCAACTGTCCGGCATCGTCATCTGGGATAGCGAGCGCCGCCCCGTTGCAGTCATCGAGGAACCGGATGGGTCGGTCGAGACCCTGCAGGCTTCCTTCGCGGACAATCAGGCGCTGACCGAACAGACAGCGCCGGAAACGCCGACCTGGAGCCAACCCGTCACCTTCGGCGACGCGACCTTCATCAGCATGCAGACGGCGCTCTATCGCGGTGACGAGTTTGTCGGCGCATTCGCTACCGGGATCGACACCGCCCGGTTGTCGGCCCTGGTGCGCGACATCGGCCGGGAGCTCGGTATGACCGCCTTCATCCTCTATGGCGACAACCGGGTGCTGGCCCATCCCGAGATGCGCACCACACCGGCGGACCTGTCGCTGGGTCCGGCGCCGGATCAGTCCCTCAAGCTGAAGACCCTGGCACAGTTCGGCGACCCGGTGCTGGCCGCCTACCCGCGTCGCGAACGCGACCTGCCGGGCCAGTCGGCCAATTTCGAAAACAGCATTGTCGAGGTGAACGACAAGGGCTACCTGTTTCTCACCAAGGAAATCGAAGGCTACAGCCCGCGACCCTGGCGCATCGGGGTATACGCCAATGTCGAGGATATCGGCGACCAGTTCTTCCGGTTGCTGGCGTCCACCGCCGTCGCCTTCCTGATTCTCTTGGTGGCGATCTTTCTCGGCTTTCTCCTGGCTCGATATCTGGCACGGCCGATCATTCAGCTGTCGAAGGCCGAAGCGCAGGTCGGCGACCTGGACCTGGAAAACATCGAAATCCCCCGCTCGTCCTTCATCCGCGAGATCAACGAACAGATCACCGCGTTCCACCGCATGGTCGACGGTCTTCGCACGTTCGAGACCTACGTCCCGAAGGCGCTGGTCCAGCGCATCATTTCGCAGGGCGGCTCCGGCGAGATCGTTTCGGCCGAAAGCAACCTGACCCTGATGTTCACCGACATCGTCGGCTTCACCAAACTGTCGGAGAACCGGTCGCCCGGCGAGGTGGCGCGACTGCTCAACGAGCATTTCGCCATCATCAACCAGTGCATCGAGGCCGAAGGCGGAACCATCGACAAATACATCGGCGATGCGGTGATGGCCTTCTGGGGCGCACCGGACGCACAGAGCGACCATGCCGCGCGCGCTTGCCGCGCCGCCCTGGCGATCCGTCGGCGCCTGCAGGAAGCCGGCAAGACCAAACCCGACGACCCGCGCTTCCGCCTCAAGATCTCGATCCACTGCGGCCCGCTGATCGTCGGCAATATCGGCGCCCCTGGCCGCATCAACTACACGGTGGTCGGCGACACGGTGAACACCTGTAGCCGCATCCAGGATCTGTGCGTCCAGGCCGATGACGGCACATCCGCCGCCATCATCCTGGTCAGCGACGAGATCACCCGCGCCACCGACAACGGCTTCCAGTTCGAACCGGCAGGCAGCTTCCAGGTCAAGGGCAAGTCGAAACCGGTCAACGTGTTCAGGCTGCTGGGCGAAGGCGGAGAACCGGGAAAATCCGCCGGTTCTCCCGGCCAGGCAGCGCAACAACAACCGACCGCAACCGATTCATAGGAATCGGTTTTTCGGCATTGCTGAGGTTCTGCTTGAAGTTCGGCCGATACCCCAGTGGGATCAGCCGACTTCCATCAGGTGCTTGGCCAGAACCTCCGGTTTCGAGAACATCACCTCGTGCGATGCCTCGAGATCGATCAGCCGGGTCAGCTTGCCGGGCCAGGCCGCATTCATGTCGGCAACGATGACGTCGCAGGTCGACGGCACCAGCGTCTTGTCTTGTGTGCAGCGGATGAAGACCCGCTCGATGTTCTCGAAGCCGTCGGCGAACGTCGCCGCCTCGCCATACATCGCCGCCGGCGCGTCCGGCGTCAACAGGTGCATCATGGTGGCCAGAAGCCGATCGTCGACATCCGCCGCCAGCGCTTCCTTGGCGGTTGCCAGATATTCGGCATCGGTGGAACGAGGATCGATGCGCAGCGCGCCGATCTTCGCCGGATCGGCCAAGATCACCGGGCCCAGCTTGCTGTTTTTGGCCTGATCTTCCAGTTGCAGATAGGCGCCGGCCGGCTTGCCGGGCGTCGGCGCCAGAGCGGCCAGATAGACCAGGCCGTCGAATTTCTCCGGCGCCTTGGCAGCAGCGAAGGTGATGGGAACGCCCCCCCATGGAATGGCCGACGGCGATGACCCTTTCAGCGCCCTCAGCCTTCGCACGGTCAGCGGCCGCAATCACCGCGTCGGCAAAGGCGTCGATCGGGATCGGTGCGATCGAAGACGGCTCGGTGGCGAAGGCCGCCGGATCGAGCGGCCGCTTCACGAACGATTCCGGTATAGTGGCGTTGAGACCGTGGCCCGGCAGATCGATGGCGATCGTCGCCCGGCCGGCATTGTTGAGAACCGGTTCGACCAGCCCCCAGCACCAGCCGCCGTGCCACGAGCCGTGAACCAGGATGAAGGTCGTTCCGTTTCCCTCCCGGGCCGAAGCCGGCTGGCTCGAAGCCGTCAGGGCGCCGGCCAGTCCGGCGCCGCCAAGGGTCAGCATTTCGCGTCTGCGCATGATGTCCTCCCGTTTGCTCCATGCAAAAGCTGTTCCTATACTAGGACTTGCCCACCGCGCAGCGTTATCCGCTTTGCGAAGGCAAAAGGCAGGCAGTCGAAATGGAAAACAGCGTCGGATCAGTGGGTTACGAACCAGATTGCCCGGTAGCGGAAGACCCGGTGGCCTTTGTCGACCGCTGCTATGACGATTTCGATGCGCAGTCCGAGCGGCTGACCGGCCACGATCAAAGATACATGCAGCTGACGCCTGGTCCCTTCAGGGGCCGATTCGTCTCGGCATTCCTCGGACCGCGGATCTCCGTCCATGTCGAGACCGCCAACCAGGCTCTGGAGCAAAGCGTCGGTTGCAATCGCGACCAAATCAATATCGGACTGGTGCTCGATCCGGACCGGGCATTCACCGCGAACGGCATGCAGCTGGCGGCCGACGGAATCATGGTATCGCGTTCCGATGTCGAGCTCGACATAGACAGCCCTGCCGGCGGCACCGTTGCCGCGATCTGCATCGATCGCGATTCTGTCGAGCATTGCTGCGGCGACGCCGCAATCGTCGACTTCCTCCTGAGCAGACCGGGTTCCGTCGACATTATCCTTGCGCCGGAGCTGGCCGAGCAGTTGCGGCAAAACCTGACAGCCGTTTTGCGCGCGTGTCACGACGCGCGCAGCCCGGACGAACTTTCCAGTCTGGAGGACGCCTTTCTCGCGGCCATCTGCGCACAAATCGCCCTCCATCGGGCGACCGAAAGCGGTTGGTCAACGGCGACCCGCCCACGCCAGGGCGACAGGATGCTGGCGGCGAAATCGCTGCTGCGGCACAATCGCGACACCTCACCCGATTATCGCGAAATGTCTCGCCGCCTCGGCTGCACGCCCCGGTCCATCCAGAGCGCCTTCGCAGCCCAGGGCATGCCCAATCCGTCGCAATATCTGCGCGCCGTCAAACTCAACCGCGTGCGACGCGACCTGCTCGACGGCGGGATCGAAGCGGAATCCATCGGCGACATCGCGGCGCGCCATGGGTTCTGGAACTGGAGCCGGTTCTCGCAGCACTACCAGCGCCAGTTCGGCGAATTGCCCTCGCACACGAGAGCTCGGTTGCAAGCGGCCTCTCGAAACTAGGGCTCTGCAAAGCATCATCGCCGAGCCGATGATCGGGGGTTGGCCCATCGCACCATGTGCCGGCTATCAAGCTGGCCTTCTGAAATCGCGAAGCATAGATTGGCCTCATGCTGTGCCGCTTGAGGTTTGATATCGACTGGTGGTCGCTCCTCTGGGCGCTCCTCAGTCTGCCTCCTTCGAAAAAGGGGGTCGAAGGACCGGCCCACCAGTTCCGCCGATTCCATCCGGGAAAAACGTCTGTCGCGTCGCTTTCGGTGCGGACGCTTTTCGACGCTGTCCTTTCTGAACTTCCAAGCGAGCCGGGCGACAAGATACTCATGTCGGCGGTGAACATCCGCGACATGTTCGATATCGCTGCTGCGCATGGATATGTGATTCAGTGTGTGGATATCGATCCGGAGACGCTCGCTCCCCCGGCAGGGGCTCTGCTGCGCGCTCAACGGCAGAGCAGGGCCAAAGTCTGCGTCATCGGTCAACTGTATGGATCGGTAAACAGGATACGCGAGGCAGCCGAATTACGCGAGCGCGGCGTTTTTGTGGTGGAAGATGCGGCGCAGTCCTTTGGCAGGGACTATCACGACGGTGACCCGGACGCCGATTGCAGTCTGTTCAGTT
The DNA here is from genome assembly GCA_963921345.3 of Rhizobiaceae bacterium. GTDB lineage: Bacteria > Pseudomonadota > Alphaproteobacteria > Rhizobiales > Rhizobiaceae > Hoeflea_A. The sequence continues at coordinate 942,589 of CAWUFE020000002.1, forward strand.
TCGGCCCCATCAAACGCTACACGGCCTTGGGCGGAGGTATTGGTGTTCTCACCGACAAGGATCTGGCCGCACGGATCGAAGAACGACTGCTTTCTTATCCGAAAAAAACCGGCGGTTGGTTTCGCAGACGCGCGATGAAATACATCGCGCTCAAGCTGCTCAGCAATCCGGTGCCTTACTGGTTCTTGATCCGAGCGCTGGATTGGGCCGGACGGGATCCGGACCTGACGGTCGGAAGATTTGCCAGAGGTTTCAGCGGACAAACGCTAGCGACCGCAATACGTTATCAGCCACCCGAGCGCATGCTCGTCCTGATGGCTCGACGCATCTTCAGCAGCGGTGACGAGACTGAGCGGCAAATGAAAAGCCGAGCCGTGCTGAAATCACTCGATGCGAACATGAGCCGTATCGGCAGCCGTTCAGACAAACACGCGCACTGGCTGCTTCCGGTCCATCTCACGGATTCCGAAGCGGCGGTTCGAACGCTGCGCGCCTGTGGCTTCGATGCCACGCGAGGTGCAACCAGCCTCTGCGTGCACGACGACAAGGCCGCTCCGAACGCCGCTCATCTGCTCGATCATGTCGTCTATGTCCCCAGTCCGGCAGAAATGAACGAGCCGTCGCGACGGAGGCTCACCAGGACGCTGCAACATCTGGACAAGCGCTAAGACCGTGGGTCGTGGCTGAAGTGGATCTTGCTGCCATTGAGATGTTGGACGATCGTATCGAGATAGCTGGCTCCTCTCCTTGCGGATTAACCTCGGTTTCCGTGGAAAGGGCGAGAATGGATCGAAAATCCGGCGACGGCCTCCTTCAACCGCTGGTGTGTTCAATGTCGTGGTTCAACTTGGCGATACGTTAGCATGTCCGCGCTACCCATTCGCATGAATGGAGATCGCGATGCGAACAAAAACCATAGCCCTATTCGGTTCATTCTATTCGGTATTGCTGGCGGCCGGTCTGGCGCTTTCCTATGCTGTCCTGGTCGCAGGAGGCCTGGAAAGCGCCAACCAGGGTGTCACCAAAAACGTTGCGTTTGCAGTCAACCTTCTGACTTTCTTTGCGGCGGTCTCTCTGGCCATTTCCAGACGTATGCACGGTACTTTCGGTGAAACGCCCGGGCCCGCTGCCTTCCGGCAGATCCTGTCCGATGGCCGCGCGCATTTGGCGGTCGGTATTGCTGTCGTTGCCGTTTCGATTGACTTTTGTGCCTACCTTGCCCCCTCCTGGTTTTTCACCGGGGAAATGCGAGTGCCGTCCTTGCTGCGGCTTGCTCTGATGGCGGCCGCTTACGGAGTGCTGGCCTGGATGGCAATCTCAGATCGAAGCGCAAGAGGCAAGCATGTCGTGGGAGGTTGAGTATCCGCGCAGCGACGCCGAAGCCATCTTGAAAAAAACCATGATGGCCTTCGGTTACGACAAGGATACCGCTGAAATTGGATGTTGGTCCGCTGTCTGGCTGGAAGAGCGATTCCGGAGGGGGTGACAAATCTCATTGTCTATCTTTGCCTCGCCGAACAGCACCGCTTCGATGAATTGCGACCTCGAAAGTATCCCGAATACGGAATTGCGGGCATATGTCCGTTTATGATGGCGGAAACCATCATAAGTCTCTCCGGCAAATGGACACCGAGGGGCGGAATAGCCCTGGGAGCTCCCGCTGAACCGTTTCTGATGATGGCTTCGATTGCTGACTGGGCTTCGGCGCTAAATCAATCCGTTCGATTTCAGTATCTCAACTACTCCTGCCTCATGTCGAATGCGGGCGTTGAAATCGAAACCGATGATCTGTCGATGGTCCACTGGATTGACTGCGACAATCAGCATCCGCTCATGATCGAACTCACGGACGACCGACCGCAGTTGGGATATCGTCAGCTGAAAACCGTGAAACTGCCGGAGGCGCGACTGCGGGGGAACGATGCTCTCTATCTAGGCGATTGATCGCGCCTCGCCGACACTGATTGGCTTCGGACTGCAGCAGTCCTTGCCGATCACTGCTTGCCGAGTTCGCGCGCGCGGGCGGCAGCGCGCGCAACCGCCTCCATCATCAGCCGCTGCAGGCCGCTTTCGGCCTCCATCAGCACTTCCAGCGCGGCCGCCGTGGTGCCGGCGGGCGATGTCACGTTGATCCGCAGTTGCTCCGGCTCTTCCTCGGCATCCTCCGCCAACTGGCCTGCACCCGCCACCGTCGCCTTCGCCAGCGTCATGGCAAGGTCGGGCGGCAGGCCTTCGGCCTCGCCGGCGGCAGCCAGCACCTCGATCAGATGGAACACGTAGGCCGGTCCCGATCCCGAGACCGCGGTAACGGCATCTATCTGCGATTCATCGTCCAGCCGCACGGTCTGGCCGACTGCCTGCAACAGGTTTTCGGCGAGTTCCAGGTCGGCTTCGGAGGCAACATCATTGCCGATCAGCGCCGTAATGCCGCGTCCGACGGCGGCCGGCGTGTTCGGCATGCAGCGCACGATCGGAGTTTTCGTCCCAAGCAGATTTGCAAGTGTCTCGATGGTCGTGCCGGCGGCAATCGACACGAACATCGTATCGCCGTTGCCGAAAGACGCGATCGTCGGCGCCGCCTCGCCCATCATCTGCGGCTTGACCGCCAGAACGCACACTTTCGGCTGTCGTGGTCCGGGCGGGTTGAGCTGCAGCCCGTCGCCTGCCTGCGATTTGAGCCAGTCCGATGGATAGGGGTCGATCGCCGTCACCGCGTCGGCGTGAACGCCGGCTGCAAGCCAACCGCGCAGCATGGCCGAGCCCATCTTTCCGCAGCCAAGCAGCAGCAATCCGCCTTCGTTGATCGTTTGTGCGTAGTTCGTCGTCATGCCCGTTCCGTTACCAGATTGAGCCTCGGATCGTCCAGCTCCAGACGGAAGCGGTCGGGCACCAGCCCCTGCTGGAACCAGCGAACGTAGCTGTAGATCGAAAAGACCGGCAGTCCGGTCGCCTTGCGGATGTCGGCGGCGTAAGGCGTCATGTTGGTGCATTCCAGCACGATGGCGCCGATATTGTCGTGTTCCGTTACCAGTTCGCGGGCGGCGTCGAGCAGATCCAGCCGGCAGGCTTCGAAGTCGATGCTCGGCTGGTCGTCGAGAATGCCGAAGGTGAAGGCGCGGCCGTCATCGGTGCCGACGATCGGCGTATCGTGCGGCGCATTGGCGGCCCGCAGATGCGCTTCCGACAGGTTGGCCTTGGAGATGGTGATGACACCGACCCGCCTGCCCGGCGGCAGCATGTGCTGGACCAGCGGGATCTGCATCAGCGACGACGTAGCGACCGGCACAGGGACGGCTTCGGCAACCCGGTCCTGAATCAATGCCAGGAAGCCGCAATTGGTCGTCAGTCCGTCGCAGCCGGAGGCAACCAGATCCCGGGCCGCAGCGATGAAATCGTCGGCCAGCAGCAGCGGATCGTTGCGCACCACCTTGTTGGGCGTCGCCCCGCGCACGATCCGGTATTGCACCGGAAACGGCCAGGTGGCGGCGTTTGCGATGTCTCCATAAATGCGCGGGAATTGCGTCTCCAGCATCATGATGCCGATGCTGGCTCCATAGATGGTCTTGCCACCATATTCGACGGACATTGAATACTCCTCGAAAAGTCAGTCGCGATTCCGGCTAGTCGGCCGGAACGTATAGTTGGGAATAGGCGATGCGGACGGCTTCGGTCGCTTCCTCGCGGCGCCGTTCGATGTGGTTGCGCATGGCGGAAATGGCAGCGACTTCGTCGCGCGCCGCGAGCGCCTTCAGAATGATCCGGTGCGCCGACAGCTTGGCGCCCTTGTTCTTGGCGATCTGCCGTTTTTCGATCAGCAGCCGCAGGTCGACCAGCCGCACATAGCGGATGCGGTCGTTGATGTTGCGCAGCATGCGCACCAGTTCGGCGTTCTTCGACAATTCGGCCAGTTTGATGTGAAAGGTCTCGTCCATGTCGAGCACTTCGATCGCCATCTCCGGCGTGCCGTAATGCGGCTCGGTCTCGTCCAGATAGTCGGAAACCACCTGAAGCTCGGCGTCGGATGCCCTCTCGACCGAGCGATGCAGAGCTTCGCACTCGACAGCCTGTCGAGCCTCGTAAAGGTCGAGAATACGGCCGGGGCTGAGCGAGCGGCAGAAGAAACCGCGGCCGTTCTGGAACGTCAGAAAGCCCTCCGCCACCAGCCGGTTGAGCGCTTCGCGCAAGGGCGTGCGGCTCGCGCCCAGCTCATTGGACAGCGCACTCTCATTGATCCGTTCATCGGGCTTGAATTCGAAATTCGACGCCATGCGCCGAACCTCGTGATAGACCCGGTCAACGCTGCTGCCGGTCTTGCCCATGCCTTCTTCCCTGCATGCCTAACGCCTCCGAGAGGAAATCGCACATTTTCGCGACAACCGCAATTTTTTTGTCTTCACATCTGAATTTTTTGCTGTATATAATTCTGAACACGAAACGGGCAGCAGCTACAGGCTCCCCGTTCGCAAAGCCATTTCTGAAGGACGGGACGCGTGAAAAATACCCTGAAGGGCTCGGAGGCGATGGTACGCATGCTGGAGGCCCACGGCGTCCGGCATATATTCGGCCTGTGCGGCGATACCACCCTGCCCTTCTACGACGCCCTTTACAGGCTGGATCACGGCATCACTCACGTACTGACCCGTGACGAGCGCTCCGCCTGCTACATGGCCGACGCCTATTCGCGGGTAACCGGACGGGCCGGCGTGTGCGAAGGACCCTCGGGTGGCGGCGCCACTTACATCCTGCCGGGCCTGATCGAGGCGAGCGAATCCTCCTATGCCGTGCTCGGAATCACCACCGACATTTCCGTCGGGTCCTACGGCAAATACCCGTTGACCGAACTCAACCAGGAAGCGTTGATGCGACCGCTCACCAAGTGGAACACGGTGATCCGCCGCGCCGACCACATCCCGCGCATGGTGCGCGCCGCCTTCCGTGCGATGACCACCGGGCGCTCGGGCGCGGCCCATCTCGGCCTGCCCTACGACATCCAGTACGATGCGGTCGACAGCGACGACATCTGGGCCGACCCGCAGTTGCAATCCTATCCGGCCTACCGTACCGGCCCGCAGGACGACGCGGTCGAGGCGGCGGTCGATGCTATTCTGTCGTCCAGGAACCCGCTGATCGTGTGCGGCGGCGGCGTGGTGATCGCCGGAGCCGAACAGCAGCTGAACCAGCTCGCATCGCGCCTCGATATTCCGGTCGCCACGTCCATCTCCGGCCAGGGGTCGCTGGCCGACACCCATCCCAACTGCCTCGGCGTCGTCGGCTCCAATGGCGGTACGGACGAGACCTGGGAGATGATGGAAGCGGCCGACCTCGTGGTCTTCATGGGCTGTCGCGCCGGCTCGACCACGACATCGCGCTGGGAGGCGCCGAAACCGGGCGCCCGGATCGTGCATTTCGATTCGGACCCGATGGCCATCGGCGCCAATTATCCGATCGAGGTCGGCGTCGCAGGCGATCTGCTGCTGTCGCTGACGGCGGTCAACGAGGCCCTCGACCGACGTGGCGACCCGGCCGTCCGTTTCGGCGGCGCGGCGGCGATCGCCGACGTCAAGCGGCGCAAATTCGAAACCTTCGACGCCCTCGCCCGCAGCGCCGACACGCCGATCAGGCCGGAGCGGGTCATCGATGCCATGATGAAGGTGTTGCCGGAGGACGCCACGGTGCTGTCGGATCCCGGCACCAGCTGCCCCTACTATTCCGCCTATTACCGGCAGCCGAAGGCAGGGCGCTATTTCATCACCAACCGCGCCCACGGTGCGCTGGGCTATTCGCTCTCGGCAGCGCTGGGCGCGTGGTTCGGCCGACCGTCGAGCAAGGTGGTGGCGATGATGGGCGACGGCTCCTTCGGTTTCACCTGCGGCGAGCTTGAAACCGTCTGCCGCGCCCGCGCGCCGATCACCTACATCGTCTTTTCGAATTCGAATTTCGGCTGGATCAAGGCGAGTCAGTACGCCGACACGGATGCCCGTTACTACAATGTCGATTTCGACCGCACCGACCAGGCCGCCGTCGCCGCTGCCTATGGCGTGAAGTCGTGGAGGGTCGAAGATCCGGATATGCTCGAGAGCGTGCTGCGCGAAGCGGTTCATCACGATGGTCCGACCCTGGTTGACGTCGTCTGCCAACCGTTGGAAGAATCGAACGCTCCGGTGCGTCGGTGGATGGGTTGAGTTTGTATGGGTAAAGGGGCTGACAGGATCGTTGTCGTCGGGGCCGGGATCGTTGGCGCCTCCGCTGCCACCTGGCTGCGTCGCGCCGGTTGCGACGTCACCCTGATCGACCGTCAGCAACCCGGCCAGGGCACTTCCTTCGGCAATGCCGGCGTGCTTGCTTCCTGCTCGGTCGTACCGGTGACGACACCCGGCATGGTCTGGAAGGGCCCGCGCTACCTGCTCGATCCGCAGTTTCCGCTGTTCATGCGCTGGGCCTATCTGCCCAAATTGGCACCATGGCTGCTGCGCTACCTCAAACACGCCAACGACACGGACACCCGCCGCATTGCCGAGGGACTGACGCCGATCGTCTGCGACAGCGTCGACCAGCACAAGGCCCTGACCGACGGCCTCGCGGCCGCCAGCTATGTCGAATCCTCCGACTACAGCTTTGCTTATGCCGACCGCACCGCCTTCGATGCGGACGCCTATGTCTGGGAATTGCGCAAGCATGCGGGCTTCGTGCCGGAGCTGATCGAGGGTGCCGCTGTATCCGAGTTCGACCCGGCACTGAATGGGCCGATCGGATTGCTGGCGGTCATGCGCGACCATGGTTACATAACCAATCCGGGTGCCTATGTTGCCCAGCTTGTCAGTGATTTCGAAGCCGCGGGCGGCACATTCATCACCGCCGAGTTGCGTGATTTCGAGTTGAGCGACGGCAAGGTGACCGCGGTCGTCACCGATTCGGGCCGCCACCCGTGCGACAAGACGGTTCTGGCGACCGGAGTCTGGTCGAAACCACTGGCAGCCAAGCTCGGACTCAAGGTGCCGCTGGAAAGCGAGCGCGGCTATCACATCGTTTTCAAGCAGCCATCTAAGACGCCGAAGGCACCGGTCATGGTGGCAGCCGGCAAGTTCGTCGCAACACCGATGGAAATGGGGTTGCGCTGCGCCGGCGTGCTGGAGTTCGGCGGCCTTGAGGCCGGTCCGTCGAAAGCGCCGCTGGCGCTGCTGATGAAAACCGTCAAGGACACGTTTCCGGATCTCACCTTCAGCGAAACCGAGGAGTGGCTAGGCCACCGCCCCGCCCCCGCAGACAGTCTGCCCCTGATCGGAGAGATCGCCGGTTCCGGCGTCTATTCGGCCTTCGGGCACCACCATATCGGGCTGACGGGCGGCCCGAAAACCGGCCGCATCGTGGCCGGCCTGGTCACCGGCAACAGGCCGAACTTAGACCTTGCCCCGTACGATCCGAACAGGTTTCAATGACCCAATCCATGCTTCGATAGGGAGGACCATATGAAAGCATCGATGACCAAACTGACAACAACGCTCGCGGCGACCGCGGGCCTGTCCATAGCGGCAAGCGCCGCTTGGGCCGAAAAATGGGACATGCCGATGGCGTATTCGGCATCCAACTTCCACTCGGCAACCGGTGCCGAATTCGCCAAATGCGTGACCACCGGAACGCAGGGCGACATCGAGATCGTCACCCATCCGGGCGGTTCGCTGTTCAAGGGTGCCGACATCAAGCGTGCCATCCAGACCGGCCAGGCGCCGATCGGAGAGAGGCTGCTGTCGGGCCACCAGAACGAAAACGCCATCTTCGGCGTCGATTCCGTGCCCTTCCTGGCGACGTCCTTCGACGACGCCTCCAAACTCTGGAAGGCCGCCAAGCCGACGCTGGAAAAGGTGCTGGCCGAACAGAACCTGACGCTGCTCTATTCGGTGCCGTGGCCGCCGCAGGGCCTCTACTTCAAGAAAGAGGTCAATTCGGTCGACGACATGAAGGGCCTCAAGTTCCGCTCCTACAACAACGCCACCGCGCGTCTGGCGGAATTGACCGGCATGCTGCCGGTCACCATCGAGGCGGCCGAGATCAGCCAGGCCTTCGCCACCGGCGTGGCCGAATCCATGGTCTCCTCCGGGTCCACCGGATACGACCGCAAGGTCTGGGAAAGCCTGTCTCACTTCTATGAAGTCGACGCCTGGCTGCCGCGCAACTACGTGATGATCAACACCGACGTGTGGAATGGCCTGAACGACGCCAACAAGGCCGTGATCAAGGGCTGCGCGGAACTCGCCGAATATGCCGGCAACTGGCGTGCGGTTGAATACACCCAGTTCACGCTCAACGGCCTGCGGGCCGGCGGCATGACGGTCGGTCCGGCCAGCGACGCACTGAAGGGCGAGTTGCAGGAAATCGGCGCCACAATGACGGCTGAATGGCTGGAAGCGGCCGGTGACGACGGCAAGGCCATCGTCGACGCCTTCAACGAAATGAAGCAATAGGCCGGCGCGCGGGCGACCCGCGCCGTCCCGTTTCGAAAAGGTCCGTCGCATCGCGCATGCGGCGGGCCATGCGGCAAACCAAGGGAGGGGTCGAATGGCTGCGCTGCGACAGATCCGTAGCGGTCTTGATTTCATTTATTTTGCTTCCGGAATCGTCGGAGCGCTGTTTCTGATCGCGATCCTCGTTCTGATCGTCGTTCAGATGCTGGCCCGCTGGACCGGCGAAGTGTTCCCGGGGGCTCCCGACTATGCCGGCTACTGCATGGCGGCCGCGTCCTTCTTCGCCTTCGCGCACGCACTGCACCGCGGATCGCATATCCGCGTGTCGATCGTGCTCAACGCGGTTCCCGACGGGATACGGCGGCTGTTGGAGGTCTGGTGCTTCGCTATCGGCACGGCGACGGCCTGGTACGTCTCCTACTACGCCTACCGATTCGTCTACTGGTCCTGGAAGTTCAACGAAGTCAGTCAGGGCCAGGACGCGTCGCCGCTGTGGATCCCGCAGATGTCCATGGTCATCGGTTCGATCGTCCTGGCAGTCTGCCTGACCGACCATCTCATCCATGTCCTGTTTGTCGGCGACCACCGCATCGAACGCGACCTCGTCGACCAGTCGCACGGAGAGTAAGCCATGGAAAACCTCTCCATCATCTTCCTGTTTCTGTTCGTCCTCTTCCTGCTGCTCGGCACCGGTGTCTGGGTCGGCCTGGCCCTGATGGGCGTCGCCTGGGTCGGCATGGAACTGTTCACCAGCCGTCCGGTCGGCGACGTGATGATCACCACGATCTGGAGTCACTCCTCCTCCTGGACGCTGACCGCCCTGCCCCTGTTCATCTGGATGGGCGAGATCCTCTACCGAACGCGATTGTCTGAGGACATGTTCAAGGGCCTGGCGCCCTGGATGGCGCGGCTGCCCGGCGGCCTCGTCCACACCAACATCGTCGGCTGCACCATCTTCGCCGCCGTCTCCGGTTCGTCGGCGGCGACGCTGACCACCGTCGGCAAGATGTCGATCCCGGAGCTGCGCAAGCGCAAATACCCCGAGACGATGGTGATCGGCACGCTGACCGGCGCCGCAACGCTCGGCCTGATGATCCCGCCGTCGCTGACGCTGATCGTCTATGGCGTGACCATCAACGAATCCATCACCAAGCTGTTCTTCGCCGGCATCCTTCCGGGTCTCGTGCTGGCGCTGATGTTCATGGCCTATGTCGCCATTTACTCGAAGGTCTCCTCGAACTGGAAGCCCAACGAGGAGCCGCGCCTGGCATTCTCCGAAAAACTCCGGAACTCGCGCTTCCTGCTGCCGGTGATCGTGCTGATCCTGGTGGTCATCGGCTCGATGTATCTCGGCTACGCGACGGCCACCGAGGCCGCGGCCTTCGGGGTCATCGGCGGCCTTATCCTCGCCGCCTCGCAAGGTTCGCTGAGCTGGGAGACCTTTACGGCCAGCCTGATGGGAGCGACGCGAACATCGGCGATGATCGCACTGATCCTCGCCGGCGCAGGCTTCCTGTCGCTGTCGATGGGCTTCACCGGCCTGCCGCGCGGCCTCGCCAACCTGATCGCCAGCTTCGAACTCAGCAAGTTCGAACTGCTGATGGTGCTGCTGGTCTTCTACATCATCCTCGGCTGTTTCCTGGACGGCATCTCCTCCGTGGTGCTGACGATGGCGGTTGTGGAACCGATGATCATCGATGCCAACATCGATCTGATCTGGTTCGGCATCTTCATCGTCGTCGTCGTCGAAATGGCGCAGATCACCCCGCCGATCGGCTTCAACCTGTTTGTCATGCAGGGCATGACCAACCACGAGATGAACTTCGTCGCCAGAGCCGCGATCCCGATGTTCCTGATCATGGTGCTGATGGTCTTCGTGCTGATCGTCTTCCCCGAGCTGGCGACCTACCTGCCGGAGAATCTGCGGCCCGGACCGGTTTAGCCGATCGCAAGACCGCTTGCATGTGCGCACCCGCTGTCGGAAAAAGACGGCGGGTGTCTTTTTCTGGCCGGAAGGAAGCGATGAAACCGGATGTCCTCAGCGCCGCCGAAACGCTGTGGCGCTACCACTGCATCTACGACACGCCGCAGCCGGCCGATTTCATCATAGGCCTCGGCAGCTACGATCTGCGCGTCGCCGACCGCTGTGTCGATCTGTACCGACAGGGCTTGGCGCCGAGGGTCCTGTTCACCGGGCGTCACGGACACTGGACGCGCGACCGCTTCGCTGCTTCGGAAGCGCGCGTCTTCGCCGATCGCGCCATATCTTTGGGGATTCCGGCAACGGCGATCGAGCTGGAAGAGCGCGCCACCAACATCGGTGAGAACATCGCTTTCTCGGCCGCAATCACCGGAACCGAAGCCACCACCATCCTCGTCACCAAGCCGCAAACCCAGCGGCGTTGCCATGCCACCGTCAAGAAACGACGGCCATGGGCCGCCGGTTCTGTCACCGCACCGCTACACGATCTGGCCGAACAGCCGACCGAGATGTTTCCGATGCGGCATCTGATCAGCGAGATGGTCGGCGATCTTCACCGCATTCGCATCTATCCCGAAGCGGGCTTCCAGATTCCGCAAGACATTCCCGACGACGTTGCGGCCGCCTTCGAGCTGCTGGTCGAACGAGGCTTCACCGCGCATCTGTAGGAGCGTGCAGTCGGACAATATGATGCGGTCGTTGAACTGAGGCGCCATCAAAGGGGTGGAAATGAGGACCTTCGCGAACACTTGCGGTCGCGGCAGGCGGCAGCTTCAGTGCGAAACACTCATGTTTGCCCGTGCCAATGCCCCCCGCCCTGTTGCCATGCTAACCTGCATCCGGTGCTCTGACTCAACGAGCGTTACATCCGGTGTGATGCAGGCAAATGATCGCTGAGAACCAAAGACAATGGTGGCTGCTCGGAGCGATGAGCGGTGTGCTCGGGCTCATCGTGCTGGATGAGACCATCGTTGCCGTGTCCTTGCCGTCGATCGCCAGGGAACTCGGATTGACCGACTCGGCGGCGCACTGGGTGGTCAATGCCTATCTCCTGAGCTTTACCTGTGCTGTTGCAATCGCCGGCCGCCTTGGAGACCTTTTCAGCAGAAGAACCTACTTTTGTACCGGCGCGGCGCTGTTCGGATTTGCCTCGCTGCTTGCCGCGCTTGCGAATGACGGCACGACGCTCATCGCCGCGCGCGCTCTTCAGGGCATAGCGGCGGCCGTGATCTTTCCGACATCGATCGCGCTGATCACCTCGGCCTTCATACCGGAAAAGCGCGGATTAGCGTTCGGCTACCAGACCACGGTCGGCGGCATATTCATGGCGTCCGGTCCATTGGTCGGCGGCTTGCTGACCGAAACGGTGTCGTGGCGGCTGATCTTCTGGATCGGCGTTCCGATCGTGGCAGGGATCGCCATCCTGTTGTGGCTCATCTGGTCTTCATCCTACGACGTGCAACGACGCAAGGCGTCCGGTGCGGAAACCCGGTTCGAATTCGCAGGACCGATGTTTCTGGTTGTCGGCCTCTTCGGTCTGGTCACCTCCGTCATGCAGGGGCCCTCTTGGGGTTGGACCTCACCGTCGACACTCGGCCTGTTGATCCTGGGGGCGGCGATGTTGTTACTGTTCCTTCGCAGGGAACTGGTTCATCCGGCGCCGCTCCTCGACTTATCGCTTCTAAAGATCCCCGAATTCGCGGGCGGCGTTGTCATCTTTGCGATCTTTCAACTGGAGAAAATCGCCGTGTTCGTGTTTGCCGCACAATTCTTCCAGGACATCCTGGGAAGATCGCCGATCCTGTCCGGCGTGGCGGTCTCCCTGGCGATCCTGCCGACGCTTGGCACGTCCGTCCTGATCGGAAAACTCACCGATCGGTTGGGTTCGCGATCGACGCTCGTCCGAGGGGTAACCTGCCATGGCACTGCGGTCATTCTGCTGGCGCTGGCCATGACCCAGCAAAATTTCCTGCTCGCACTCGCCCCCCTCCTTCTTTGGGGCGCATCGATGCCAAGCATTGCCATTCCCGTCAGGCGGGTGCAGATGAATGCAGTTCCGAAGGACAAGCAGGCCCAGGCTAGTGGCATCAATCTGACCATCCAAATGCTCGGAGGAAGTCTGGGGCTCGCCGTTTGCAGCGCCCTTGTCGTGGAAACCGAGAGCTATCTGCTGCTTTTCCTCGTCGTCGGCATCGTCACGCTCCTCATCGTTCCCATCGGACAAAAGTCCATGTCGACGCCCTCCTGATCACGGCCCTATCGTTTTCGATCGAAAGGCGTTATGACCGGCCTCGGTGCGTTGTCCATAAGGAGACAACGGCCCCTATTGCGACCAATCATTTGTGCGGATCGGCTCCGCGAACAATCATGACAATCGAGCAAATGATATCGGGCACCGCCGTGGATGCCTGGAAGGAGCATGAACGGCCGTGAGCAGGCAGACCGCCGCCCGGCTGAAATCGCGGCAACGCTTAGCGACATCACGGTGCTACAGACAGATCGCGGATTCCGCGACGCTCGTGAGCTGTTCTTTGTCGAGGGCGTGCGAAATTTCGTTCAGGTGGTGGACAACGGTTTTGAGATCGAGCGCATCGTCTTCAGCGAGCGCCTGCTGACTGCCCCGCTCGCCCGCAAATTGGTTCGCCGCTGTCGACGCTCCGGGGTAACCGGCCTCAACGTGACCCCGGAACAGTTCAGACGAATATCGCACGCCAGGAGGGCTTCCGGCGTTGCCGCGATCGTGCGGCAAAGGTGGGCGGGCGTGAACGACGTTGCGCCGGAACAGGGACTGTGCTGGGTGCTGCTCGAGACGGTGCGCTCGCCTGGAAATCTCGGAACATTGATCCGGTCTTCGCAAGCCGTCGGCGGTGCCGGATTCGTGTTTGTCGGAACCAACGCGGACCCTTACGCCCCGGCCGTCATCCGGTCGGCCATGGGAGCGCTGTTCCAGCAGACATTCGTTCGCACGGATTGGCCCGCGTTACGTCGCTGGATCGATCAAGAAAAGTGCATCGTGATCGGCGCCACACCCTCCGGCGCAACCGATCTGCACCAGTTCGCCTTCCCGCGAGCGCCGTTGCTGTTTCTGGGCGAGGAACGAAGAGGCCTGACGACGCAGCAAAACGAGCTGTGCCGGCATTTCGTGCGAATTCCCATGGAGCGGAGCGTCGACTCCCTCAACCTTGGTGTCGCCGGGAGCCTCCTGATGTATGAAGTATATCGAAGTCGGCGACCGCCCGACTAAATTAGATCGAGACCGCCGCCGCTCGATCGGCCTGGCCGCCGCTATGTCCGCACATCCGGCTGCGTACGCCCCGTATAGCGCTTGATTTCGGCGATCCGTTCGGCCGCCGCGATCATCGGCGACAGGGCCACCTGCGGATCCTGGCCGTGGCGAGCCGAATCGTCTTCGTAGTGTTCCAGATAGACCCGCAGCGTGGCACCGACGGTGCCGGTTCCGGAAAGCCGGAAGACGATGCGCGATCCATTGACGAAGAGCAGGCGGATTCCCTGTTTGTGCGAGACCGAACCGTCGACCGGATCCGTATAGGAAAAGTCGTCGGCCGCGCCGATTGCCATGCCCTCGACAGAGGTTCCCGGCAGGGTCGGCAGCCTGTCGCGCAGCGCGTCCATCATGGCGTGGGCGCCGTCGGCATCCACTCCCTCATAGTCGTGGCGCGAATAGTAGTGGCGGCCGTAATGATGCCAGTGATCGGCAAGGATGTCGGCCACCGACATTTTCCGCGCGGCCAGGATGTTCAGCCACAGGAGCACGGCCCACAGGCCATCCTTTTCGCGCACATGATCGGATCCGGTGCCGGCGCTCTCCTCGCCGCACAGCGTCGCCTTTCCGGCGTCGAGAAGGTTGCCGAAGAACTTCCAGCCGGTGGGCGTCTCATAGGCCTCGATGCCGAGCTTTTCGGCCACGGCGTCGACCGCCCGGCTTGTCGGCATCGAGCGCGCAACTCCGGCAAGCCCCCGGGCATAGCCGGGCACAAGGTGCGCGTTGGCGGCAAGCACTGCGAGGCTGTCCGACGGCGTCACATAGATTCCGCGCCCGAGGATCATGTTGCGATCGCCGTCGCCGTCCGAAGCGGCGCCGAAATCCGGCGCATGCGCTTCGTTCATCAGCGCCATCAGTTCCTTCGCCCAGACCGGATTCGGGTCCGGATGACCGCCGGCGAAATCCGGCTGCGGCACCGCATTGATGACCGACCCCGGCGACGCGCCCAGGTCTTCTTCCAGGATCGCCTTGGCATAGGGACCCGTCACTGCGTGCATGGCGTCGAAGCACAGGGTGAAACCGCCGCTCAGCAACTGCCGGATGGCGCCGAAATCGAACAGTTCGCGCATCAGCTGGTGATAGTCGGCAATCGGATCGACAACCGAGATCGTCATGTCGCCGAGCTGGGTGTCGCCGATGACGGAGAGATCGATCTCAGGGCTCTCCACGATCGTGTAGGACGCGATATCGCGGGTCTTTTCGTAGATCGCCTCGGTCACCGTTTCCGGCGCCGGGCCGCCATTCGGCACGTTGAACTTCATGCCGAAATCCTCTTCGCGGCCGCCCGGATTGTGGCTAGCCGACAGGATGATGCCGCCATCGGCCTCAAGCTTGCGGATCAGGTTCGACGCCGCCGGCGTCGACAACAGCGCATTCTGGCCGACAACGATGCGTTTCAGGCCGTTGGCGGCCGCCATGCGGATGATCACCTGCGCGGCCCGGTCGTTGAAGTAGCGGCCGTCTCCGCCGAGCACCAGCGTCTTGCCGCGCAACCCGCCGATGGCGTCGAACGTCGCCTGGGCAAAATTCTCCAGATAATGCCGACCCATGAAGACCTCGGTCTTCTTGCGCAATCCTGAGGTGCCCGGCTTCTGTCCCTCGATCGGTTCTGTCGGGAAGGTCAGTTCTGTCAGCATCGGACTGCTCCTGCCGGTTGCGCTGTCGACGATCATACCGCACCGGTACGCAGGTGCACCGGTTTTCTTGTCAGGCCGGCTTCAGCACGAACACCGAAACCGACGATGCCGCCACTTCTACGATCTCGTGGAAGATCTCGACCTCCGCCACGGCGGGCCGCGCCGTGTCGACCACGCGCACCCATTTTTTTGCCGGCAGCCGGTCGGGCAGTGTGACCTCTGCGGCCTCCCCGCCGTTGAGCACGGCAAACACGTCGTCTTCGGACTCGTCATAGTCCGGCGTGTTCGATGCCGAGCGGATCACCACGCACATGCAGCGCCAGCTCTCGTCCTGCCAGTGCTCGGCGCGCGCCTCCTGGCCGTCCGGCAGGCGCCAGAACAGGTCGGTCATGCCGTCGCCCGGTCGCTGGTTGCTGTGCAGGAAGCGGCGTTGGCGCAGCACCGGATGGTCGCGGCGCAGGGCGATCAGCTTGCGAACGAAGTCCAGGAACTCTCCGTCCGCTTCGCGCCAGTTGATCCAGCCGATCGGGTTGTCCTGGCAATAGGCATTGTTGTTGCCACCCTGCGAATTGCCGATCTCGTCGCCGGCCAGCAGCATCGGCGTGCCCTGGCTCAGCAAAAGCGTGGCCAGCAGATTGCGTTTGCGCTGCGCCCGCGCCGCCCGGATGGCCTCGTCGTCCGTCGGCCCTTCGAAGCCCATATTGTCGGTGTGGTTCTCGTTGTGGCCGTCGACATTGCCCTCGCCATTGGCCTCGTTGTGCTTGCGGCTGTAGGAAACAACATCTTCCAGCGTGAAGCCGTCATGGGCGGAAACGAAGTTGACCGACGCCACCGGCAGCCGCCCGGAATGATCGAACTGCCGGGCCGAGCCGACCAGCCGTTCCGCCAGTTTGGGGGTCATGCCGACTTCGCCGCGCCAGAAGCGCCGCACATCATCACGATACTGGTCGTTCCACTCCAGGATCGGCGGCGGATAGCCGCCGAGCCGGTAGCCATCCGGCCCGAGATCCCACGGCTCGGCAATCAGCTTGACACCGGACAGCACCGGGTCCTGCAACAGTGTCTGGAAAAACGGCGCGTTACGGTCGAAGCCCTGCCCGTCGCGGCCGAGTGCCGTCGCCAGATCGAAGCGAAACCCGTCCACATGCATCACCTGAACCCAGTAGCGCAGCGAATCCATGACCATGCGCAGGACCATCGGATGTTCCAGATTCAGCGTGTTGCCGGTTCCGGTGTAGTTTTCGTAGTAGCGCGGATTCTCGGGGTTGAGCCGGTAGTAGGAGCGGTTGTCCAGCCCTCGAAAGCAAAGCGTCGGGCCGAGTTCGTTGCCTTCGGCGGTGTGGTTGTAGACCACGTCCAGAACCACCTCGATCCCGGCGGAGTGGAACCGCTTGACCATCATCCGGAATTCGGAAATTTCGCCGCCCGACAGGTAGCGCGGTTCGGGACAGAAAAAGCCGATCGACTGGTAACCCCAGTAGTTTCGCAAACCCTGTTCAACCAGAAACCGGTCGTCGAAAAAAGCGTGGACCGGCAGGAGCTCGATGGTGGTGATGCCGAGGCGCGTCAAATGATCGAGCATCGGCTCCGAGCAGAGACCGAGATAGGTGCCGCGCAGGCCTTTTTCGATGTCGTCGCGTTCCACCGTCAGGCCTTTGACATGCGCTTCGTAGATGACGCTCTTGGACGGCTCGATGCGCGGCGCGTGATCGTCATGCCATTCGAACGCCGGATCCGTCACCACCGATTTCGGCATTCCGGGAGCGCTGTCGCTGTCGTCGAACGACAAATCCACCTGGCTGGATGCAGCCTGATAACCGAGAAGTTTGTCGGACCAGGTAAACGCGCCGTGCATCTTGCGCGCATAGGGGTCGAGCAACAGCTTGTTGGCGTTGAACCGGTGTCCTTCGGTGGGCGCATAAGGTCCGTGCGCCCGGAAACCGTAGAGCGCGCCGGGCCTGAGACCGGCGACGTAGCCGTGCCAGATGTCACCGCGACGCTCAGGCAGCGCCAGCCGCTGAAGTTCGGTTCGGCCGTCCTCGGAAAACAGGCACAGCTCGATCTTTTCGGCGTGCGCGGAAAAAACCGCGAAATTCACCCCTTCGCCGTCGAAGGTCGCGCCGATCGGCGTCGCAGTGCCGCGAGTGACCTGGAATTGCGCGCGTGTCATGGTGAAGGTAACGGACTATCCCAGCAGATCTTGATAGAGAGCGGCGTAGGCCTTGGCCGAATCGCCCCATCCCACGGGATGTTTCATAGCGCGCTCCTGCATATGCCGCCAGAGCGGCGCATCGGCATGGAGGTCGCACAAGCGGTTGATGGCGCTGCCGAGGGCCTCGGCGGTCAGCGGCGAAAACCGGATCCCGGTGGCGACACCGACCTTGATCGCCGCGTCATTGGCGTCGATGACCGTGTCCGCAAGCCCGCCGGTATTGGCAACCAGCGGCGGCGCGCCGTAGCGCAGCGCGTACATCTGCGTCAGGCCGCACGGTTCGAAGCGCGACGGCACCAGGATGCTGTCGGCGCCGGCGAATATGCGATGCGACAGCGCTTCGTCATAGCCTATCTTGACAGCGACGCTCTGCGGATAGGCGCGCGCGGCAGCAACAAAGCCCGACTCCAGGTCCGGATCGCCGCTGCCCAGAAGCACCAGCCGCGCGCCGCGGTGCAACAACACTGGCAGCGCTTCGAGCAGCAGATCCAGCCCCTTCTGCCGGGTCAGCCGGCTGACGACGCCGAACATCGGACCGTCGGTCGCCGACAGCCCGAATTCCGCCGCCAGCGCATCGGTGTTGTTGCGCTTGTCGTCGAGCCGGCGGGGACCGTAGCCACACTCGATCAGCGGATCTTTGCGCGGGTTCCAGACGTTGAGATCGACACCGTTGAGGATGCCGGTAAAGACGTGCTTGCGGGCCCGGATCACGCCGTCGAGACCCATGCCGAATTCCGGGGTCGTCAGTTCCTCGACATAGGTCGGGCTGACGGTGGTGATCCGATCGGCGTCCATCAATCCGGCCTTCAGGGCGCTGATATACCCCCAATATTCGAAGCCGTCGGTGGTAAAGCGCGACGGCGGCAGGCGCAGTTCGCCGAGCATGGTGGCCGGCGCCAGCCCCTGGAATGCGATGTTGTGGATGGTGATCAGGGACGCCACGTCCTCGACCGGAAACTGCCTGAGATAGGTCGGCGCAAAGCCCGCTTGCCAGTCATGGGCGTGCAGGATCCGCGGCCGCCACCCGTCGTCCAGACCGGCTCGCGCAATATCGGCCGCAACCCAGGAAAGCGCTGCAAACCGCAACGGGTTGTCGGGCCAGTCGCGACCGTCGGGACCGAGATAGATGGACCCCTCCCGGTCGAAGAATTCCGGCATGTCGAGGAGCAGCATTTCGGCGGCCGACCGCCCCTTGCCGATGCGGCCGGCCACCACCCGCGCATCCCGACCGAATACGTCATCGCGCGACCACACCACGGTGGGCGCATCCAACCGGTCGATCAGGCCGGGATAAGCCGGCAGCAGCGTTTTCGCCTTCCATTCCTCCGCCGCTAGTGCGGCCGGCAGCGCCCCGACCACATCGGCCAGCCCGCCGGTCTTGACCAGCGGTGCGCATTCGGAGGCGACGGACAGGACTGCGTTTTCCGGCATCGGCTTCTTCTTTTTCCGTTTCTTCTTGTTGCTCTTGCCTGGCGTCACAAGGACGCCTCACGCACGTCCAGCATTTTCTGGGTGATCAGACAGACGCCATTGTCCGTGCGCCGGAACCATTTGGCATCCTCTTCCGGGTCCTTGCCGACGACGAGGCCGTTGGGAACGACCACACCGCGGTCGATCACCACATTGGTCAGGTCGGCTTTGCGGTTGATCTGCACATAGGGCATGGCGACCACGTGTTTCAACGACGAATAGGAATGGGTGTGGACGCCAGTGAACAACAGGGAGTTGGCGATCGTCGAACCGGAGACGATGCACCCGCCCGACACAAGCGAACTGACCGCGTTGCCGCGCCGGTCTTCGTCGTCATGGATGAACTTGGCCGGCGGGACGATCTCGGAATAGGTCCAGATCGGCCAGTCGCGGTCGTAGATGTCGAGTTCCGGATCGAAATCCGTGAGATCCAGATTGGCTTTCCAGAAGGCATCGACGGTTCCGACGTCCCGCCAATAGGCCTCCTTTTCGGAGTCGCTTTTGACACATGATTCGGTGAAGCGATGGGCCACCGCCTTGCCGTTCTTGACGATGGCGGGGATCAGATCCGAACCGAAATCGTGGCTCGAATTGGGGTCATCCGCGTCGGCCAGCAGAAGTTCGCGCAGGAACTTCCAGTCGAACACATAGATGCCCATGCTGGCGAGCGCCACCGTGGGATCGTCCGGCGTCCCGGGCGGGTCGGCGGGCTTCTCCAGAAAAGACTCGATCCGGCCGGTCTTGTCGACCGCCATGACGCCAAAGGCCGTGGCCTCTTCGCGCGGCACCGTCAGACAGCCGACCGTGACGTCGGCGCCGTCATCGACGTGCTGCTGCAGCATCAGCTCGTAATCCATCTTGTAGATGTGATCGCCCGCCAGAATGACCAGGTAGTCGACATCGTAGCTGTCGACGATGTCGATGTTCTGGGTGACCGCATCGGCGGTGCCCAGATACCATTTGTTTTCGGCCACCCTCTGCGACGCCGGCAGGATGTCGAGATATTCGTTGCGCTCGGCGCGGAAGAAGTTCCAGCCGCGCTGCATGTGGCGGATCAGGCTGTGCGCCTTGTACTGGGTGGCGACCGCCATCTTTCGGATGCCCGAGTTCAGCGCGTTGGACAGGGCGAAATCGACAATGCGGCTCTTGCCGCCGAAATAGACTGCCGGCTTGGCCCGTTTTTCCGTCAGTTCCTTGAGGCGGCTTCCGCGTCCCCCGGCCAGCACGAACGCCATGGACCTGCTCGACAGGCGGCGGTTGGTCTTTTCCGACATTGCCTTCTCCCTATTGCGCCTCTTCCAGTGTGAAAATCAGTACCGCGAGCGGCGGCAGGGTAAATGCCGCCGAAAAGGGTCGGTTGTTCCAGGCAATGTTCTCGGCCGGAATGCTGTCGACCACGCCGCGGCCACCGCCGCCGAAGGCTTGCGCGTCGCTGTTGAGCACCTGGATCAGTCGCCCGCCGGTCGGCAGGCCGATGCGCCAGTCGTCACGCTGCACCGGGGCGAAATTGCAGACCACTGCCACCGGCGCATCGCCGGGATTGCCGAAACGCAGATAGGAATAGACCGTTTCGTCCTCGGCGAGGATGTCGATCCACTCGAATCCGGACGGGTCGCAATCCTTGACGTGCAGTGCCGGCAGCGTGGTGTAGAGCCGGTTCAGCTCGCGGATGAGCGACTGGACGCCACGGTGCCAATCGTGCTCCAGCAGGTGCCAGTCGACACTGCCGTCGTGGTTCCACTCGGCCCCTTGCGCGATCTCGCAGCCCATGAACAGCAGTTTCTTGCCCGGATGGGTCCACATGAAGCTGTAATAGGTGCGCAGATTGGCAAATTTCTCCCACCCCTCGCCCGGCATCTTGGCGAGCATCGAGCCTTTTCCGTGCACCACTTCGTCATGGCTGATCGGCAGAATGAAATTCTCCGAATAGGCATAGGTCAGCCCGAACGTCATCTGGTGATAGTGGTATTTGCGGTGTACCGGATCGCGCTGGATGAAATCCAGCGTGTCGTGCATCCAGCCCATGTTCCACTTGAAGCCGAAGCCGAGGCCGCCGGCATCGGTCGGCCGGGAAATGCCGGGAAAGGCGGTCGACTCCTCGGCCACCGTCATGATGCCCGGACACTCGGCATAAACCGCCTCGTTCATGCTCCTCAGAAAGGCGATCGCCTCGAGGTTCTCTCGGCCGCCCTCGATATTGGGGATCCACTCGCCCTCCTTGCGCGAATAGTCCCGGTAGAGCATCGACGCGACGGCGTCGACGCGCAGTCCGTCGACATGATGCTCCCAGAGCCAGTAGACGGCGTTGGCGGTCAGGTAGTTCGCCACTTCCGTTCGGCCGTAATTGTAGATCAGCGTGTTCCAGTCCTGATGGAAGCCTTCCTTCGGATCCGCGTACTCGTAGAGAGCCGTGCCGTCGAAGGAGCCGAGGCCGTGCTCGTCGGTGGGAAAATGACCGGGTACCCAATCGAGCAGCAGGCCGATCCCCTTGGCATGCGCCGCCTCGACTAGCGCCCGAAACTCTTCCGGCGGACCGAAGCGGATGGTCGGCGCATAAAGGCCGATCGGCTGGTAGCCCCAGGAGCCGTCGAAGGGAAATTCGCTGACCGGCAGCAATTCCAGATGAGTGAAGCCCATATCCACCGCGTAGTCGATCAACTGTTCGGCGAGCTCCAGGTAGGACAGCGACCGGTTGTCCTCATTCGCAATCCGCCGCCAGCTGCCGAGATGAACCTCGTAGATCGAAATGGGAGCAGCGACGTTCTGCGCCGAGCCCCGGCGCTCCATCCAGGCGCCATCGCGCCACTCGTGGCCATCGAGATTGCGGACGATCGATCCGGTCTCCGGAGGATGCTCGCTGCCGAAGCCGACAGGATCGGCCTTCAGCGGCAGCAGCCTCCCGCCGGCGCCGATGATCTCGTATTTGTAGACGGCCCCCTCTCCCAGCCCCGGCGCGAAAAACTCCCATACCCCGGTGCTGCCGCGCCGACGCATGGGATGCCGGCGGCCGTCCCACTGGTTGAAATCGCCGACCACCGATACGCGGTGGGCGTTTGGCGCCCAAACGGCGAAATGCACTCCGTCGACGCCTTCATGGGTCATGACGTGAGCGCCCAGGCGCTGCCACAACCGCCGATGCGTGCCTTCAGCTATCAGGTGCTCGTCGACTTCGCCGAGCACCGGGCTGAAGCGGAACGGGTCCTCGAAATCCCAGCTATGGCCGTTGGACCGGCCGCGCAGCCGATAAGCTGCCTTGCGTTTCAACAGGCCGGCAAACACGCCCGGCGCCCCGGCGACGGGGACCATCGGCGTCTCCTTCGCCTTGCCGGTGAGAAGGGAGATCGACTCGGCGCCCGGATCGAAGGCGCAGACGACGAAGCCGGCGCCGCGCCGGTGCCCGCCGAGCACCGAAAACGGATCGCCATGGACGCCCTTGCTGATCGCCGCGGCTTCCGCCGGGTCGACCAGAGGCCTGTTGGACGATGTGGGCTTCGGCTGTTTCAAGTCTTTCCTGTTCCCCCCAAAATCGGCGTCAAAGGGCAGATCCGACGTCCCAGATGTCGGCCATATAGCCCCGGATGGCCCGGTCCGAGGAGAACCAGCCGACTTTCGCCGTGTTCACCGCGGCCATATGAAACCATGTGTTGCGGTCTTTGAAAACTCCGTCGACTCGTCGCTGGGTATCGAAATAGGCGTCGAAATCGGCACAGATCAGGAACTCGTCGTGATTGCGAAGCCGGTCGACCAACCCCTGATACCGGTGCGGCTCCTCGGGCGAAAAGGCACCCTTGGCAACAAGCTTGAGCACACGCGACAGCGTCGGGCTGGCCTCGATCGCCGTGCGGGCGTGATCGGGGTCCCGCCGCCGTTCCGCCACATCGGCCGCGGTCAGTCCGAACAGGAAGAAATTTTCCGGTCCCACACGATCGCGGATTTCGACGTTGGCGCCGTCGAGCGTGCCGATGGTCGGCGCGCCGTTGAGGGCAAGTTTCATGTTGCCCGTGCCCGATGCCTCCTTGCCCGCCGTCGAGATCTGTTCCGAAAGGTCGGCGGCCGGAATCAGCAGTTCCGCCATGGAAACGTTGTAGTTCGGCGGATAGACGACGCTCAGCCGGCCGTTCATCGCCGGATCCGCGTTCACCACCTTCGCGATATCGTTGATCAGCCGGATGATTTCCTTGGCGACGGCGTAGCCGGGCGCGGCCTTGCCGCCGAAAATCTTGACCCGCGGTGTCCAGTCGGCTTGCGGGTCGTCGCGGATCGCCGCCCACAGCGCGACGGTTTCCAGCGCGTTCAGCAGCTGCCGCTTGTATTCGTGGATGCGCTTGATCTGGATGTCGAACATGGCGTCCGGATCGACTGAAATGCCGACGGTCTGCTGCAACCAGTTGGCAAGCGCCGTCTTGTTCTTCCGCTTGGCGTCGGCGAAGCCCTCGATGAAGCCGGCGTCGGCCAAATGCGGTGTCAGTTCGTCGAGGCATTCCAGATCGCCGACCCAGCGATCGCCGATGGTTTCGGTGATCAACTCGCTGAGCGGCCGGTTGCAAGACCACAGCCAGCGCCGCGGCGTCACGCCGTTGGTTTCGCTGACGATGCGATCCGGGTGCAGGCGGTTCAGGTCGGCGAACACCGACTCCTTCATCAGCTGCGTGTGCAAGGCCGAAACGCCGTTGACCCGGTGCGAGGTGATGAAGGCCAGTTCGCCCATTTTCATCGAGCCGTTTTCGACAATCGCCACGTGACCCGGCCGCTGCGGAAAACGGCGCGAATGCAGGGCATCAATGTGCTCGATCAGATCAATGTGGCGCGGCAAGACGCGCCGCATCAGCGGTTCCGGCCAGCGCTCGAGCGCTTCGGGGAGCAGCGTGTGATTGGTGTAGGCCAGACAGGCATTGGCGACATCCACCGCGTCGTCCAGCGGCATGGCGTTTTCGTCATGCAACAGACGCACCAGCTCCGGGCCGGCGATCGCCGGGTGGGTGTCGTTCATCTGAATGGCGACTCGGTTCGGCAACTGATAGAGATCGGCGCATTCCGACAGGAACCGGCGCACGATGTCGCGTATCGAAGCGGCGGTGAAGAAGAACTCCTGCTTGAGCCGCAATTCCTTGCCCTGGTCGGTGGTGTCGTCGGGATAAAGCACCCGGCTGATGGTGCGGGCGAGCGCCTCCGGCTCGGCCGCCGCAACATAGTCGCCGCGGTTGAATTTCTGCAGGTCGAACAGCTTGGTCGGCTTGGCCGACCACAGGCGCAACGTGTTGGCCCAGCGGCCCTGCCAGCCGATCACGGGCGTGTCGTAGCCCGAGGCGATGACCGTCTCCTCCGGTGCCCAGCACACCGTTCCGTTGTCGTAGGAGACGTTTCCGCCGAAGCCGATCTCGTAGGCCGCCTCCGGGCGCTCGAACTCCCATGGATTGCGCTGCGCCAGCCACGCTTCGGCGGTTTCGACCTGATGGCCGTCCTCGAAACTCTGACGGAACAGCCCATGTTCGTAGCGAATGCCGTAGCCATAGGCCGGGCAGCCGATGGTCGACAGCGAATCCAGAAAGCAGGCGGCGAGCCGGCCCAGCCCGCCATTGCCAAGCGCTGCGTCCGGTTCGTCGCGGATGACCGTGTCGAGGTCGATGCCGAGATTGGCGAGCGCCTGGCGGGCGATGTCGTCGAGGCGCAGATTGACCACGGCGTCTTCCAGCAGCCGGCCGATCAGGAACTCCATCGACAGGTAGTAGACCCGCTTCTTCTGCTGCTCGTAGGTGCGTTTGGTCGAGGCGAACCAGGGATCGACGATGCGGTCGCGAATGGCCAGCGACAACGACATGCGCCAGTCGTAGAGCGATGCATGCGCACCGTCCTTGCCGAGCGAGTATTTCAGATGGTTTTCGATGGCCACCTGCAGATCGTCTGCGGACATCTGCTGGTTTGCGAAAAACGAAATTGCGGTCATGGAGTCCATCGGCAGTCTTGGGATTTGGCCGGTCCGGTTTTAAATCGATTTAGACCTTTGCCAGCCAAGGCACAAGCCATTTTGTGCCCGACACCGGGCTCCGACAAGAACGGATTGTCGCAGGCCGGCGCTATCGCAGCATGTAGGCCGGCAGCCAGGTGGCCAGGATGGGCAGCGACAGCACGATGAAGGCCGCCGCCAGAATCAGCAGAAAATAGGGGAACGACCCGAGGAAGATCTTCGACAGGCTCGCCGTTGGATCGGGAACCGACCCCTTGACCGTATAGACCAGCAGCCCAAATGGCGGCGTCAGCAGACCGGCCTCTATCACCAGGATGCCGAAGATGGCAAAAGCCAGCGGATCGAAGCCCAGAGCCGCGGCAATCGGAGCGAAGATCGGCACGGTGAGCAGAATGATCGACACGCTGTCGATCAGCATGCCGAGCAGGATCCAGATGAACACCATCAACGCGATGATCATGAAGGGATCGACGCCAATGCCGAGGAAGGCCGCCTTGATGTAGTTGACGGCGCCGCCAATGGCGAGCAGCCGCGAATACATCTGGGCTGTGATCAGCAAAAACATGATCGGGGCCGTCGTTTTGCCCGCTTGGAAGATCGCCTCGATGATCGCCCTTCCACGCATGCCTTTGGCGACGCCGATCAGCAGTGCACCGATGGCGCCGAAACCGGCTGCCTCGGTCGGTGTGAACAATCCCGTCCAGATGCCGCCGATCACGAGCAGGATCAAGAACAGGATGCCGAGCCCGCCGATCAGTTCCGAGCGGAACTCCTGCGGCGACATCTTGACGATGTCCTGGTCTGAAACCGGCGCGATCTCCGGGTTGCGAATGGCGGCGATGACCACATAGCCGGCAAACAGCAGCGCAAGCACGATGCCCGGAATGATGCCGGCGATGAACAGCGCGCCGACGCTCATCTCTGTCAGGATGGCCCAGACGATCAGCAGTACCGACGGCGGGATCAGCATGCCCAGGCAGGCCGACCCGGCAACCGCGCCCAGCGCGAAGGTCTGCTTGTAGCCGAGCTTTCGCATCTCCGGATAGGCGATGCGGGAAAAGGCCGCAGCCGCGGCGATCGACACGCCGGTCACCGCTGCGAAGACGGTGTTACCGGCAATCGTCGCGATGGCCAGGCGCCCCGGCAGGCGCTTCAGCACCCGGTCGCAGATGCGGTATAGGTCCGCCGCCGCACCCGACCGAGCGATGAAGTCGCCCATCAGGACGAAAAGCGGAATGACGGCAAAGACGTCCTTGCGCACCGCCTCATAGGCGGTGTTGCCGAGGATCGCCAGAGCCGGTTCGAGATTGCCGAGGATCAGCCAGACGCCGAGCGCGCTGCAGATGGCAAAGGAGACGCCGATATGGACGCCGAGCAGGATCATCGCAACGAGCAGCGCCAGCATCCATAACGCGATGTCACCGCCCATCAACTGCCCCCGATATTCCAATATTCACATTCAAAATCAAAAACCTAAGCAGAACCAGGCGCTTCGATCTCATCAATGAGACGGCCCTGCCAATCGAATACGATCATCATCACATAGGCCAAAGCCCCGAAGGCCGACATCACCAGCACGCAGCCGCGCACCGGCCAGGTCGGCACCCGAAGCGCCCCCTCGCCTTCGTATTCGCCGATGCGCCAGGCATCGAAAAACGGCTCCCACGTACTGATCACCAGTCCGATGAGGACGGCCACGCCGAGCAGCGCGGCGACGGTCCGCAGCACACGCCTTGCAGCCGCGGGCACCGCGTCGGCAAAGATCGAAGTCCGCAACATCGAACCCGAATAGACCGCCAGCGGCAGCTGCAGGAAGGTAATGGCGACCACTGAGTTCTGGATGATTTCCTTGGTGCCGGGAACCGGATTGTTGAGCAGTCCGCGCCCCGATACGTCGGCGAAGATCAGCATCGCCAGGCCGAGCGTCCACAAGGCCGAAATCAGATGTATGGCCCGAGCGAGCCAGACAGCTCCACCCATGTAACGCTCCTCCCGGCGCGAGTGCGGAAAACCCCTCCGGCCGGTACGCTATCGCATGACCGCATCCGGCTCAAGTTGTTATCAACTGATAAATAAGATAGCCCGTTATCAGCTTTTGTGAAAGCCCGCATCAGCACAAATTATGGGCCGTTTGCTGGAATCGCGATTGTGATAATTCGATACTGATCGCCGGCGCAACACCGAACCCCTTGACCACGGGGCCGCTTTGTGTGGAAATAGCGCCGTGTTTAGCGATCGATAAATAAGACGGCCGGGCGGGCCGCTGATCGCCCGATCGGAGCACCATGAGCCGTCACACCGTGAACTGGCAAGGGAGGAACAAATGACATCCGCCACCATGACGAAGGCCATTGCGGCCGCATTGGTTTTCGGCGGCGCCCTCGGCGCGGCCACCTCGGCATCGGCCGACAACTTCACCCTGCGCATCGGCTCGGGCCACCCCAACGGCCCGGCCGTCTATGTCGCCGACACAGCCAACTATTTCGTTCCCGAAGTAAAGCGGCGCGTCGAAGCCGAAACCGACCACACGATCGATTTCGTCGAGGGCTATGGCGGCGCCATCGCCGGTGTCGCGGAAACGCTGGAAGCGGTCCAGAACGGCATTCTGGACATCGGCTCCTATTGCTTCTGCTTCGAACCGGCCAAGCTGTTCCTGCACAACTTCCCCTATTACGCCCCGTTCGGGCCGCAGGACTCGGAACAGGAAATGCAGGCCGTCCGGGTCGTCTACGACAAGATCCCGTGGCTGACTGAAGTGTTCGAGAAGGAATACGACCAGAAGCTGCTCGGCCTGCACGGCTGGGACAACTACCATCTCGGCACCACCGATCCCTGGGACAGCGTCGAGGACCTGAAGGGCGTCAAGATCGGCGGCGCCGGTCCCAACCTGCCGTGGCTTGAGTTCGCCGGTGCGATTCCGGTGCAATCGACCTTGCCGGACGGCTACCTGTCGCTGCAGACGGGCGTCTACAATGGCTGGCTGATGTTCCCGTCTGCCTATCTCGGTTTCAAGTTCTACGAGCCGGCGCCCCACTACACGCAAATCGGCTTCGGTGCCATGGGGGTCAACGGCCTGACCATGAACATGCGCAGCTTCAACCGGCTTCCGCCGGAGGTGCAGAAAATCCTCGTCGAAGTCGGCCGCGGCTATGAAGATCAGGCCGGCAAATCGCTCAACGGCCGCCAGAAGGCCGGACTCGAGGGCCTGGAAAAAGTGGGCGCCAAGATGAAAGTGCTAGGCGACGACGCCCGCGCCGGTTGGGCTCAGTCGCTGACCGATTTCCCGGCACGGCAGGCCACGGAGGCGGACGGCCGCGGCATGCCCGGCACCGAGGTCATGAAGGCCTACCTCGAAGCGGTCGCCGGCACCGGTTATCAATGGCCCTACGCTTACGAGATCAAATAGAACGGCTGAAGGGCGGCGTCGGCCGCCCTTCGCATTTCAGTCCCCATGACGTCCTTCACCGACCGTATTCCCTACCAGGCCATCGTCGACCGCCCGAAGCTCCAGCTGCCCGACAGCGCGCGCATTGCCGTATGGGTGATCGTCAATGTCGAGGAATGGCGCATCGAAAAACCCATGCCGCGCACGGTGCTGCCGCCGCCGATGGGGCAACCGCTGCTGCCGGACGTCCCCAACTGGTCCTGGCACGAATACGGCATGCGGGTCGGCTTCTGGCGCCAGTACCGGGCACTGACCGACCGGCATATCCCGGTGACCATGGCGATCAGCGCCAATGTCTGCCACTCCTGCCCGCGCGTCGCCAGCGCCGGCCTGGAGGCCGGTTGGGAGTTCATGGGTCACGGTTATCTGCAGGGACCCATGCACGCCCTGGATGACCAGCGCCAGGCCATCGCCCGGTCCGTCGAGACCATCGCGGAATTCTGCGGCGAGCCGCCGCGCAGCTGGGAAAGCCCCGGGCTGACCGAAACGGAGGAGACGCTCGACCTGCTCAGCGAACATGGCATCGACTACGTCGCGGACTGGGTCATCGACGACCTGCCCCAGGATATCGAAACGCCCTCCGGCCGCATCACCACGATCCCCTACAGCGTGGAGACCAACGACATCGTCGTCTACGCGCTGCAGCAGCACCGCTCGGAAGAACTCCTGAGACGTGGAATCGACCAGTTCGACCGGCTCTATCGTGAAGGCGCGGAGAACGCCCGGATCATGGCGATCTCGCTGCATCCCTACATCACCGGCGTTCCGCACCGCATCCGCTATGTCGAGGAACTTCTCGACTATGTCGCCGGCCATGAAGGAGTCGCCTGGATGACCGCCTCGCAGATCGGCGACTGGTATCGCGGCGAAATCGACTGACTCGCCGGTTAGTCTAATCGTTCAAAAAGCGCCGATCGCCCGCAGAATCCGCTCCGGCGTCATTGGCATTTCGTGAATGCTCGCGTCCAGGGGTTGCAGCGCATCGTTGACGGCGTTCAACAGGGCCGCGGGTGCACCGCCGGTACCGGCTTCGCCGGCGCCCTTGGCTCCGAGCGTCGAGGTCTTCGTGGGAGTTTCGATATGTGACACGACGATGTCCGGCATCTCAGCGGCCATCGGCACCAGGTAGTCGGCCATCGACGCATTCAGCAACTGGCCGTCCGGCGAATAGAGACACTCCTCGTAAAACGCCCCGCCGATCCCCTGCACCACGCCCCCGCGAATCTGTTCGTCGACCAGTTGCGGATTGATCACCCGGCCGCAATCCTCCACGGCCCAGAAGCCGAGGATTTCGACCAGGCCGGTTTCCACATCGACCTCGACATGGGCCGCCATGGCGCTGTTGGTGAACACGAACGGCACGTCGGTCACCCGGAAGTGCCGCGTCGCGACGAGTTCCGGCCTGACGTCCGGCGGCAGTTCGTTGCCGCGGTAATAGACGATCTTCGCCAGTTCGGAGAGCGCGATGCGCTCGGATCCCGACGCGTCGACGACAGCGCCGTTGGCGATATCGAAATTCTTCGGCGCCGCCTGCAGGATCGTGCCGGCAACGTCGAGCACCTGCTCTTTCAGGGCCGCGGCGGCAAGCAACACCGCCTCTCCCCCGATCCCGGTTCCGCGCGACGCCCAGGTGCCGCCGCCATAGGGCACATGGGCGGTGTCACCCGTCGTCACCTTGACCCGGTCCATGCCGACGCCGAAGATGTCGGCGGCGATCTGCGCCAGCACTGTGTTGGTGCCCTGCCCCTGCTCGGTAACCGATGACGACACGTGCAGCGCACCGGCCGCGTCGAGCCGGATCGTGGCGCCGTCCTGGGCAGCGATCGGCGCACCGCCGATGCCGTAGAACATCGGACTTGGATTGGTCACCTCGACCATGGAAACGAAGCCGATGCCGCGGTAGACGCCCTTGTCGCGCAGCCCGTCGCGCTCGGTACACAGTTGTTCGTAGCCCATGATCTCCACCAGTTTCTCCAGCGATTTCCGGTGGGAAAGATCGTCGAACTTCATGCCGGCCGCGGACGTCAGCGGATAGGCGTCGTCGGCAATCAGGTTGAGCCGGCGAATGTCGACCGGACCGAGGCCGACGGCGCGCGCCGCGTCGTCCAGCAGACCGTCGGCGACGGCCATGGCCACCGGGTGCCCGACCGCCCGGTACTGGCACATCAGGTTTTTGTTCTGGAACACCACCCGCCCGCGGGCCCGGTAGTTGTCGATCCTGTAGGGCGCGCCGGTCAGATTGAGCACCTGGTTGCACTCGATGCCCGAGCTGCGCGGATACATGCTGTAGGGGCCAATGCCGGTCAGATCGTCGATCTCCAGGGCAACAACCCGGCCATCCGCCTCGACCGCCATGCGGCCGTGCACCCGGTGATCGCGGGCGTGAATGTCGGTCACGAAGCTCTCGTTGCGATCGGCGACGAATTTCACCGGGCGGCCGAGCAGGCGCGCCGCGATGGCCGTCGCAATGTCGTCGCCATAGGTGTGGATCTTGATGCCGAAAGAGCCGCCGACGTCAGCCGCGATCAGCCGCACGTTTTCCTCCGGCAGGCCAAGATGTTTGGCCAGCACGGCCTGCATCATGTGCGGCGCCTGGCCGGAATACCAATAGGTCAGTGCTCCTTCGGTCGGATCGAATTCGACCACCGACGAGCGCGGCTCGAGCGTCACGCCCGTGTGGCGCCCGAAGCGGAAGGTGCGCTCGACGACAGTGACGTCGGATCGGGCAAACGCCGCATCGACATCGCCGGCATCCACCGTCCGTTCCCAGGCGAGATTGTCGCCGAACTCCGTGTGGATGACCGGAGCGTCGGGATCCAGTGCCCGCTCCATGTCGCAGGCCTCCGGCAGCGGATCGAAATCGACTTCGATCAGAGTGCAGGCGTCCTCGGCGAGGGCTCGGCTCTCGGCCACCACCATCACCAGGGGTTCGCCCTGCCAGCGCGCGGTACCAACGGCAAGCGGCCATTGCGGCGGCGACCGCAGACCCTTGAGATGGGCCAGGGTCCCGACCCACGGCGTGACGTGGTTCGTCAACTCCTCGCCCGTATACACCGCAATCACGCCCGGCAGTTCCGCTGCTGCAGCAGCGTCGATGGCAACGATACGGGCATGGGCATAGGGCGACCGGACGAACGCCGCGTGAACCATGCGCGGCAGTTGCAGATCGTCGACGAACCGCCCGCGGCCGGCAGCCAGCCGCGTCGCATCGGGTCGCGGCACGGATCGGCCGATATAGGAATTCGGCCGGTCGAAGTTGGAGAGCGATCCGCTCATTCGGTCCCTCCCTCGCCGATCACGTCGGCAATCGCGTCGACCACGGACTGATAACCGGTGCAGCGGCAGTAATTCCCTGAAATATGCGCTCGGATCGCCTCGCGGTCGGCGCTGCCGCCTGCTTCGATATAAGCGACGGCGGTGGCGATCATGCCGGGTGTGCAGAACCCGCATTGCAGCGCGTTGCGCTCGCTAAAAGCGCTCTGGAGTGCCGCGGCACGACCCGATTGGTCCAGCCCCTCGATCGTCGTCACCTCGCATCCGTCGGCCTGAACCGCCAGCATCAGGCAGCCGCGCACGCTCTGCCCGTCGACTTCGATCGTGCAGGCGCCGCAGACACCGTGTTCGCAGCCGACATGGCTGCCGGTAAGCCCGAGTTCGGCGCGCAGGAAGTCGACCAGGTTGAGGCGTACCGGGACGGCTCGTGCGACGGTCTCGCCATTGACGGTCAGTCGGATGTTTCGGTAGTCAGCCATCAATCGAGCTCCGCCAGGGCGCGCCGCAGCAGAACGCGTGCCAGGTGACGTTTCATCTCCACCGGGGCGTTGAGATCGCCCTGCAGGGTCAGGGCGTCAATGCCGTCAAGCGCCCGATCGACCGCGTCCGGATCGGCAGCCGATTGTCCGGTCATTGCCGTTTCGGAAGCGGTCGCCCGCACGGCTCGGTCGGAAACGCTGAAAAAGGCGATGCGGATTGTCTCGACGGCCCCCCGGCCAAGGGCGGCAATGGCCACGCCGGCCATCGCGTAGTCGCCGTGTCGCCGGGCGATTTCATCAAACGCGAAGCAGGCTTCCGCCGGCGGCTTGGGCATGGACACTGCCGTGACGATTTCGTCCGCGCGCAGGTCCGTCTCGTAAAGACCGACGAAAAAGTCGTCCGCCTTAATGCGCCGCTCGCCCGTTGCCGACGTCGCGATCACGGTCGCATCGAGCGCCAGCATCAGGGCCGGCAATTCTGCCGCCGGATCGGCCAGGCAAAGGCTGCCGCCGATGGTACCGCGGTTGCGGATCGCCGGATGGGCAATATGCGGCAGCGCCTTTCCGATCAGCGGAAGATGGTCGGCCACAATCGCCGACCGTTCCAGCGACGCATAGGTGGTCATCGCCCCGACCACGATCGAATCGCTGCGATCCTCGATGCTCCGCAAGTCGGCAATCGCATTCAGATCGACCAGGAGATCCGGTTGCGCCAGACGGAAATTCATCATCGGCATCAGGCTCTGCCCGCCGGCAAGCGGACGCGCATCGCCCTCACAGCCGGTCAGCGCCGCAAGCGCCTCGTCCAGCGAGTCGGGTCTGACATAGTCGAAATCTGCAGCTTTCAATGTTCGTCCCCTCGCCGCATTCTGCTTCCTGCTCGCGGCGAATTGTATTGATGCAGCGGGCACCTGCCATTATTTATCGATTTATAAATAAGCAGCAAGAGGCAACCGGGAAAAAGGCGCCATGGTCACCATCAAACCGAAGACGAAAATCGAAATGAAACTTTCCGGCACGGGCGAAACCCATGCCCGCACGCGCATCGAGGTGCGCGATCAGGCGAGCGTGATCGACGAGCCGGAGGAACGCGGCGGCACAAATCAGGGCCTGACGCCGACGGAAACCCTGATGGCGTCTCTCATCGGCTGCACCAATGTGATCACCCAGCGCATCGCCCATCACATGGGCGTTCAGGTCGGCAGCATGGACGTCAGGCTGTCGGCCCAATTCGACCGGCGCGGCGTCCTGCTTGCCGAGGAGGTCGATCGTCCGTTCGACGACATCGTGCTGGACATCGAAATTGCGACCGATGCGACGTCCGAACAGATGGACATGATCAAGAGCGACCTGCAGAAATACTGCCCGATCGCCAAGGTGATCCGCGGCACCGGAGCGTCGCTCCAAGAAAACTGGCACGTGACACCGTTGTGAATTCAGGGCCATAGTCTGACGAATTTCAACCACATCCACAGGACAGGAAGCGGGAGAAATTCAGGCACGGTCAATGGTCGCGGAACCGGATTGCCGATGCCGTTCGCGAGATAGAGCAATGCGTCGAGTTCGACGATTGCATCGTCCAGTCGATGAGCGGGTCTGCACTTGCTCCAGCTCGTGACGACTTTCTTGGCTGCCGCAACGCGATCGTCGTTTTGCTTGAAATGCAGCCGTATCAGTCGAGCCAGTAGTTCCGAATCATCCATCTCTCACACCGCGCGGGGCTACGCGGATTTAGCGGGACAATGGAGTCATGTCTTTCAACCAAGGTTTGATGTAGGAAGTTCACCAATAAAATTAACCGGTTACCAGAGAACCGGCGACCACTGCAAACACCCTCGACGCACAGCATCACGCAGATTGCGGGCGACGCCGGGGTGGTTGGTTCCCCGCGATCAGGAGATCCGACCAAACAACAAGACGTCCGGGAACCCAAAACCGGTTATACTGGGTCATCGCCGATCGCTTGGAGGACGCCATGCTTTATTCGCTTGCCACACTCGATTCGAACAAGCTCAACGCGATTCAGGACTTGGAGAAGCAGATTGGCAATCCGGTCGTCGCCCTGACAGGAGTCGATACAAAGACCGCAGATTTGCCCAAGGAGCAATTGCAGAAACTCCAGGAACTCGAATCGGAACTTGGGGTGGTTCTCGTCGCGGTGAAGCCGAACTGACCACTGCTTCAGGCAACCCGAGACCTAGAGCGATTTGTCGGGCCGGCCCCGTTTCTTGTGCGCATCGGTCACGTCGGTCTTGAACATCGCCGGGATGCCTTCGAGAAACACGTCGAGCGCGTTGGAAATAGCGGCCGATTTGTCTTCCAGAACCGGCGCTTCGTAGATGTGCTTTCTGACGCCGTAGTAGAAGATGCCGCCGTGCATTACCCAGGCCAGTTCCCGCTCCTCGTCAGAGATTGGCAGATTGTCCGGCAGGCCGGCATCATGCCGGCATTCATTGACGATGCGGGTGAGGATGCGGTCGTTGACCAGACCGATATACCAGCGATTGATATCCACGCCCTTGAGGCCTGAAAACAGAAAAATGCGAAGCCAGACACGGGTGAAGATGGCGTCGGTATAGGCCTCGTAGAACTGCTGCAGACGCTGACGCAGGGGGATCGAACGGTCGGCCAGCAGGTCATCCCATTCGGGCCGCCAGCGGCTGAGATAGACCGTTTCGTAGACCTCCTTGATCAGATCTTCCTTGCTGGGGAAATAGCGGTAGAGAAGCGGCTGGGTGACACCCAGCCGGCGCGCCAGTTCGCGCGTACTGCTCTCGAAGCCCTCCTCGGAGAAGAACTCGATGGCCTTGGAGATGAATTCCTGCCGCCGTTCGGTCGAGGAGAGACGTTTGCGGCGCGGCTTCTCCTCCGTCTGTGCCGTCATGAATCCCCCTTTCCGGCTTTCCGACGCCATGGTGTTACAGTCAGCGAAACAATTTTGCAATTTTCGGTCTTGGGGGATTCCCGGGTGAACGGTCTCGTCAACCGTCGGGTTCAATCCTGGACGAAGGGGCGACGCCGGGGCGGAGCGAACTCGCCATTGCGTGCCTGTCCCCGCCGGCCCGGCGGCCCGGCCCGCCGTGGCGGCGGACGTCTGCCGTCCATCGCCGCACCGCGCGGTCGCGCGTGTCCGGACCTGCCCGCGCGTGGTCGTTGCCCCTCATCGGTATTGACGTAGAAGTCAATTCTGTCCGTGGCGTTGAGAGACTCGCCGGTGACAAAGCGCGGGCGTCTGTCGAGCAGGCCCAAATGCCGTGATTTCCAGGTTTCCGACAATTCGGTTATGTCGACCGTCCGGCCCGCGGCGCTCTGCCTTTTCTGACAGCCCGTCCCGGCCGGGTATCTCCTGACGTCGTATTTGTCCTTGGCAAGCGGCACGGCGCAAAGGCGGCCATCCATTCGATACAGGCTGAAAACCGCGACTGCCCGCAGGTCGATCAGAAAGTCCCCGGTTTGACCGTTCAGTTCCAGCCAGGGCCCGGACGTGTTGTCCTCGGCATCGACCTCGTGAAAGGCCACATCGGCGCGGGTGCTGCCGCCATGGGCAGTGAAGGGCAGCCAGATCTCACCGGAACTCCATATCGTTTCGATCTCCACGCGCCGCTCGAACTTGCCGAAAAAGGAATCGATGGGACGGTCGCCATGATATGCCACGCCGATACCGTCCGGCAGCGCGATGCTTCTGGTTCGCCAGGGATTGGGGCCTTCCGCAGAATGTTGGGGAAACGCGAAATAGGCCAGCAGCCCCACGGACGCGACGATGGTCATCATGATCAGGGCGCAGGTCGGGATGCGCCGCTTGCCGCCATCGGCCTTCGACTGGGGGCAAAGCGTCTCGGAAAGCGGTTGCTCGAGAAACCGCTTGATGTCCTGGACATCGTCCTTTGCAGATGTTCGGCTGGCGGTTGTGCTCATCGCTCCGGACCCGCACTTGTCCCGGGTCGAGGCCGCCAACTGCGATCAGCCGACATCGAACCGCATTTTCCGCGATAGCTCATGGCAGCTGAAAGAAATGGTCTGGCTGGAAAAAAGCCGCTCGCCCACATCGGCCGTTCTCAAATCATCTCTAGATATTATCAATCGATAACTATCAGTTCCGCCCGGTTGCGGCAACCCGCGGCCGAAAGGAACAGTTGCCGATTGACAGACCCGGCGCGTTATTTTTCAATCGATAAATAACGCCTTCGAGAAACGCCGAAAGGGTCTGCCATGACATTCAAACGCGATGCCATATACACAGCCGCAGAGGAACTGTCCAATTGGGGCCGCTGGGGCAAGGACGACCAGATCGGCACGCTCAACAATATCGAGCCGCAGGACATCGTCGCCGCAGCCGGTCTGATCCGCAAGGGCAAGGTCTTCGCGCTGGGCCTGTCGCTGAAAGAGCCGATTCAGTCGGGGCTGTTCGGCGGCCGCTGGAACCCGATCCATCAGATGCTGGCGACCGGCACAGACGCCGCCGTCGGCAAACAGGACGGCGACGGCAAGGCCTATCTGCGCTACGCCGACGACGCGGTCAACATGCCCTGCCAGGCTTCGACACAGTGGGACGCGCTGTGCCACATCTTCCTCGACGACAAGATGTACAACGGCTACCCGGCGACCGATGTCACGGTTCAGGGCGCCGCGCGGCTCGGGATTGAAAAGGTCCGCGACAAGATGGTCGGCCGCGGGGTGCTTCTGGACATCGCCCGCCACAAGGGCGTCGATTGCCTCGACGATGGCTACGGCATAACCAATGCCGATCTGGACGGCTGCGCCGAGGCCCAGGGCGTGGAAGTCCGCAAGGGCGATTTCGTCATCGTTCGCACCGGTCACCAGGAGCGCTGTCTGCAGGACCAGGACTGGACCGGATATGCCGGCGGCGACGCGCCGGGGCTGGCTTTCGAAACGGCCTACTGGATTCGCGAAAAGGACATTGCCGCGATCTGCGCCGATACCTGGGGCTGCGAGGTCCGCCCCAATGAAACGGACGAGGCCAACCAGCCCTGGCACTGGGTGGTGATCCCCGCCATCGGCATTTCCATGGGCGAGATTTTCTACGTCAAGGAACTCGCAGAGGACTGCGCCGAAGACCGCGTCTACGAGTTCTTCTTCGTCGCTCCGCCCTTGCACCTGCCGGGCGGCGCGGGGTCGCCGATCAATCCTCAGGCGATCAAGTAGGGACGCCCTTCCCGCGATTCCGGCACGACGGCCTCCGCCTCGATCTCGACCACGTAGTCGCCGACCAGCCGGCTGATCTCGAGCAGGGTGTTGGCCGGCATGACGGCGCCGAAATAGCGGCCGTGCACACGGCAGGAGTCTTCGCAATCATCGGCATCGGTGAGGTAGATACGCGTGCGCACCACATCGTCGGGACTGCCGCCGAGCGACGCGATCGCCGCCAAAATCTTGTCGAGAATGTAGATCGTCTGGCCGCGCGCATCGCCGGGGCAGACCACGCGGTTTTCACGATGCGTTGCCGTGGTGCCGCTCACCAGGATCCGATTGCCGATGCGCGTGGCGCGGCTGTAGCCGGCCATCGGCTCCCACTCGCTGCCGGACAGCGCATGCGCCCTGTCGCCGTTTTCGACAACTTCGAAGGCCGGCGGCAGTTCCGTCAGGTGATGGCTGAGATCTCCGGAGGCGGTCAGGAACGGCGGACGCCGGTATTCCTGGCCGCAGTCGCCCGGAACCGGGAGCGTCTCCGACAGTACCTCGCCGATCGCCTGCCGGTCGCTGTCGTCCATTGTCAGATCGAACAGATCGGCATTGGAGGCCCGATGCTGGTTTTCCGTCAGGCGTGCACCGACGATGACCGCACCGATCGCCGGATGGTCGAGAAGCCAGCGCGTCGCCACATTGGCGATCGTCGCGCCGTGGCGCCGCGCCACGCCGTCCACGGCCGTCAGCAGGCGCTGGAACGTTTCCCAACCGCCCACAGTGTCGATGAACCGCTTGTATTTCATCTTGCTCCAGTCGGGGATGTCGGCAGGTTCGGGCACGCCGAGCCACTTTTCGGAAAAGAAGCCGCCGGCCAGCGTCCCATAGGCAAGGATCTTGACGTTCTTTTCCGCGCACAGCGCGCTCATCTCGCCAAGCGCCCGCCGGTCGAGCAGCGAACAGGAGACCTGGTTCGAGACGATCGGATAGCCCTGCTGCAACAGCAGATAGAGATGATCGGAGTCGAAATTGGTCAGGCCGAGATGACCGATCACGCCGTCCTGCTGCAGGCGCACCAACTCGTCCATGACGTCGAGAAAACCCGGATGGCCAAAGGACCACCAGTGCAATTGCAGCATGTCGAGTGTCTCGACCCCCAGCCGTTCGCGGCGTTCATCGATGCCGGCACGCACCGCCTCGGGCGTCGACTGATGCGGTTCCGGGCACCATTTGGTCAGGAACCGGGCGGTGGTTTCGCCGCTTTCCGCCACCAGTAGCCGTCGAGCCTCGCCGGAGATCAGCTCGGCCGAACCGTAGTGGTCCGCCATGTCGAATGTGTCGAAACCCGCTGCGGCATAGTCCATCAGGACGCCGGCCGCGGCCTGGCGATCGAGTTCGGTTCCGTCCCGTTCCATGTCGGCGACCTGCCACAGGCCGGTGATGACGCGACTGATCTCAAGCCCTGGCGCCAGCGAAATGCGCTCCGGTTTCTTCGCCTGCATGGTTCTCTCTCCCCGGGGTCTACCGTTTATCGCGGGCAGTCATGACACGCCGCCCAGATTGTACTTCATGATCTTGCCGTGGCGTCCGGTGCGATCGCGTTCGAGGCCATAGACCGATCCGGTCGGCCCTTGTCGCCGCGCAAGCACGGCATCGATCGCCGCGTGGTCCTGCCGGTCCAATGTCAGTTCGAAAATGCGCTTCGTCTCCTCGAGATGCGCCGCGGTGCGGGCTCCGATGATGGCCGCCCCGACCTGCGGCTGATCGAGCGTCCAGCGGCTGGCGACAGTGCCGATCGTCACGCCATGCCGATCGGCGATCGACGCAAGCGCCCGCATCAGGTCCTGAAACAGGGCCCAGCCGCCGAATTCGTCGATGATCAGCCGGTATTTGACCAGCGAGCGGTTTTCGAACACGTGGCCGGGATCGTCGATGCCGAGCCAACGCTCGGTCAGAAATCCGCCGGCCAGCGTGCCGTAGCAAAGGATTTTCATGTCGTTGCCGGCGCACCAATCGGCAAAGGCGCCAGCCGGTCTCGTGTCGAGGGGCGAATACTGGACCTGCGTCGAGACGAGATCGAGGCCCGCCTCGACGAACGGCGTCATGGCTTCGATGTCCCAGTTGGTCGTCCCGAGCAGCCGGATCTTGCCCTTCTCCTGGATCCGCTTGAGACAGGAGAGCACCTCATGCGGATGCCCCCGGGCCAGATCCCACCAATAGAACTGCACCAGCGGCAGTTGCTCGAGCTGCAGCCGGCGCAGCGACCGGTCGATGATGCTCTCGATGTCCGCCGAGGTCATGACTTCGAGCCGGTCGAAATCCGGCACCAGCTTTGTGTGCACCTTGATCTGCGCGGCAACCTCCGAGCCGCGGTTGCGACGCACGGCGGCGATTAACTCGCCGATCATCTCCTCGACGCCGACATAGATGTCGGCACAGTCGAAAGCGGTGATGCCGGCATCGAAAAACCGCTCCATGTCGGCAACTGCCCGGTCGCGGTCGACCGGTCCGTGATCGCCAGCGAGCTGCCAGCCGCCTTTGATCACCGGGGCAAAGCTGTAGTCGGGCCGCAGCGTCGTCATCTCATGCATCGCCGTCGTCCTTCTGCCAGTAGGGCGTGGCGCGGGCCTCCGGCAGGCCGGTTGTTTCGGCGTGGGTGAAACGGCGTTTGCCCAGCCGCGAAATTCGGAAGCGCCCGCCGCAATGCGGATGCGGACAGGCGATTTCCGCATCCGTTGTCATCCAGTCGTTTTCGTCGGTCACCCGCTGCTTGGCCGGCAGCAGCGGCAGGATCGCGGCCATCGAATACATCGGGAACCGGTCGGTGTCGGCAAAAACAAGATTTTCGCCCTCGACCAGAAAATAGGCGCCTTCGGGGTGGTTGCAGACCATCGGCTTGTCGCTGGAAACGACCTCGACCTTGAGATCGTAAAGCTCGAACGCCTTTTCCTCCATGTGGACCTCCGGCACAAAATCGTGATATGTTATTTGTGATATCTTATCACAAGCGTGCGCCCAAGGGTTTGAAAAGTCAAGCTCGCACCGCGATTCGAGCGCCGGCCGATCGGCGCGATCGCTCTGGAACTGGAGAATCGAATGAATCGGAACGTGTCGATCCAAATGCCGGAAACGCGGACCGACGACGTGTTCCTGCCGTCGGCCACACAGTCCGGAGCTCTGCCCGAACTCGGCCCTGCCCGCCCGGTCAACCTTCGCGAGTTGGTCTATGAGCAGCTCAAGGATGCCTTCATGTCGGGCTATTTCGCTCCAGGCGACTATCTCAACCTGCGCGACCTTGCCGACCGCTTCCAGACCAGCATGACGCCGGTGCGCGAAGCGGTCCGGCGGCTGGTCGCCGAGGGCGCTCTGGTCGACGCGCCGGGCCGCAACCTGCGCGTCCCGCCGCTGCGCCGATCGCGGCTGCTCGACCTCAAGCAGGCGCGGCTCGGCATCGAATCCATGATCACCGAACTGGCCGTGGCCAACGCCTCACCGTCCGATCTCGACCGGCTGGAAGCGATCCTCGATGCCGACGCGGCAAAACAGCCGCGCACGCCCATCGACGCGCTGCAATCCAACCGGCTGTTCCATTTTTCGCTTTACGCGATCGGCCGGTCGCCGACGCTCTCCCGCTTCGTCGAAAGCCTGTGGCTGCAATACGGCCCGTTCCTCAATCTGATCCACACCACCATCGATCCGCACGTTCCCGGCAGTCACGAAGACCATCGGCGGATCGTAGCGGCCGCGCGCAGCGGCGATGCAGCGGGTGCGCGCGCGGCGCTGGTGGCGGACATCTCCCGCTCCTTCGACGTTCTCGACGCCTACACGAGGCAAAAACCACGCTGACCCTTTGGCGGACGGCGCCCGTTGTGCAGGGCAGCCATGCGCAATTCGCACGCCACCCGCGCCCCTTCTCGTGCTATTTGTGCATCGCACAAAAGAGATTGAACGAAGGCCAGGAGGGCCAAGCGATGAACTTCAACCGATTCCTGCAGTCCGTACGCGCTTCCAGAAACATCAGCTACGCCATCAATGAAGGGCGCACGCCGAACCGCCAGGACCTGGCCGTGCTCGGCCTGGAAGACATCTTCGATGCCGGCCGCCTACGCCGCAAGCCGATCGACTGAAACTGACCTCCCTTTCGTCGCGACCATCCCGATCGCCATCCGCGCTATAGTGCTGCCCGACGGGCGATTCGGGGATGTCGTGAC
This sequence comes from Rhizobiaceae bacterium, assembly GCA_963921345.3. Classification (GTDB taxonomy): domain Bacteria; phylum Pseudomonadota; class Alphaproteobacteria; order Rhizobiales; family Rhizobiaceae; genus Hoeflea_A. Next base: position 984,146 of record CAWUFE020000002.1, read on the forward strand.
ATGACCGCTGAACAGGCGCAACTCTTCGCACTTTTCGCTGCCGTGTTCGGCCTCCTGTTCTGGGGCCGCTGGCGCTACGACCTCGTTGCCTTCTCGGCTCTGCTGGTCGCCCTGGTCCTGGGCCTCGTCCCGACCGACCAGGCTTTCTCCGGTTTCGGCCATCCCGCGACGATCATCGTTGCGCTCGTGCTCGCGGTTTCGCGCGGGCTCCTGAACTCCGGCGCCATCGACATCATCACCCGCAAGCTGATCGATGCCGGCAGAAGCACCGCCAGCCACATCATGATGATGAGCGGCGTCGGCGCGATCCTGTCGGCTTTCATGAACAATGTCGCCGCCATGGCACTGTTGATGCCGGTCGACCTGCAGGCGGCGAAAAAGGCCGGTCGCCCGATCCGCCAGACGCTGATGCCGCTGTCCTTCGCCACCATTCTCGGCGGCATGGTCACGTTGATCGGCACGCCGCCCAACATCATCATCGCCTCGTTTCGCGAGCGTGCATTGGGCGCCCCCTTCGGCATGTTCGATTTCACCCCGGTCGGCGCCGCGGTCGCGCTGATCGGCATCGCCTTTGTAGCCTTTGTCGGCTGGCGGCTGATCCCCGGCCGGGACGACAAGGAAACGCCGCAGCAGAAACTGCTGGAGCTGGACGGCTATCTGGCGGAGCTGGTCGTTCCCGAGACCTCATCGGCCGTCGGCAAGGAAGTTCGCAGCCTTTATCCAGCAGGCGACGAGGACGACGTCGCCATTCTTGGCGTGATCCGCAACGGCAAGCGCCGCGGCGGCTTCTCGGCCATGCTGATCCTGCAGCCCGGCGACATGCTGATCGTCGAGGCGGCGGCCGAGGACATCGACCGGTTCCGCGGTGCGCTGGGCCTCGAATATTTCGGCGAACGCCCGAGCGGCGAACGCGCCGCCGGCGACCTCCAGCTGATGGAGGTGGTGGTGCCGCGCGACTCGCGCCTGGACGGCCGCTCCGCCATTTCGCTGCGCCTGTTCGCCCGCCGCGGCGTCACTCTACTCGGCATTTCCCGCCAGGGCAAACGCTTCACCAAGCGGGTGCGCCACGAGACCGTGCGCGCCGGCGATATCCTGCTGCTGCTCGGCAGTCCCGAGCGGCTGCCCGATGTCGTCAGCTGGCTCGGCGCCCTGCCGCTGGCCGAGCGCGGCCTGACCGTCACCCAGCACCGGCGCGCCTGGCTGGCGGTCGGCATCTTCGCCGCAGCCATCGCCATTTCGGCCTTCGGCCTGCTCTATCTGGCGACCGCGCTGGCGATCGTCGTTGCACTCTATGTCGCCCTCGACATCGTGCCGATCCGCGGTGTCTACGACCATATCGAATGGCCGGTCGTGGTGCTTCTCGGCAGCATGATCCCGCTCGGCGCCGCCCTCGAGCAGTTCGGCGGAACCGGCCTGATTGCCGGACAGATCGTCGACCTGGCATCCGGCATGCCGGCCTGGGTGGTGCTGACGGCGCTGATGGTCGTCGTCATGACCCTGTCGGACGTGCTCAACAACACGGCAACTGCCATTATCGGTGCACCCATCGCCGTCGACATCGCCAGTCGGCTCGACGCCAATCCCGACGGCTTCCTGATGGCCGTCGCCGTGGCGGCATCCTGCGCCTTCCTGACGCCCATCGGCCACAAGAACAACACCCTGATCATGGGCCCGGGCGGCTATTCCTTCGGCGACTACTGGAGAACCGGCCTGCCGCTGGAGATCCTGGTGATCGCCGTGGCAGTGCCGGTCATCCTGATCGTCTTTCCCCTGTAGGCGTCAGTTCAACGGCGCCAGCAGATCTTCCGAGGTGACCAGTTGGCGCACGCCATGGGCATGATCCTCCTTGAAGACATTGTCGGCGCACCATTGGTTGAGCGAAGCGATGTCGATCTTGGCGCAGGCCGGTCGCACGCTCCAGGTCACCTGGAAGGGCGAGCATTCCCGTTCGGTGAATTTCGGTCCGGTCGTCGAGCCGCGAAACACGATCGGCTTGCCGGTGCCTTCCGGCAGGGCCTTGGCCTGGTGCAACCCGTCCTCGACATTGCCGTCATAGGCGTAATCGAGGAAGTTCGCCGCCGACGGATCGTTGACGACGAGGAAGGTCTGCGCCTCGACCCGCAATTGCGGATTGGCGCATTTGGTGGTCAGGCACGACCCCAGTCCCTCGCCCGGAACGATGTCGCAGGAGCTGTGCACCCAGTGGACCTCGATGGTATCGCCCGGCTTGACGCCGTGGCAGGCACCTTCCTGTTCCTTCGGCGTGCTCAGTTCGGCCGGCGTCAGCGAGGCGGTCTCGTTGCACTGGTAACCGCCGTGCTTGCCTGGCCCGGCGAAGACCGCGAAGCCCACGGCCTTGTGTTCGGCGTTGGTGTGAAAATGGATGTTGCACAGATTGAGATCGTCCGCTTCGTCGGCCAGGACGAACTTTTGCGGATGGGTTCCGGCGGAAACGGTGAGGTCACGCGGCGTCTGCGGGCCAAAACCCTGGCAGGTCTCCTGGGCATGGACCGCAACGAGCGGCAGGGACGCCGCGAAGACGGCGCTTGCCAGCACTCTCAAGATTGTCACTGATTTGGTTCCTGTATGGCGTTGAACGCCACCCCCAACGACAAGCTAACCATCATTCGGTGCGCAAGTACACAATCCGATGGCCATTCATTCCCGCCGGTGGCATCGCCATCGCATCGACCGTACGATGATCCAGACATCGGAACTGCCAACTGAGGAACTGCAATGCGCGTGGACAGCGACGATCGAACCATGACGTGGACCCTCGACCGCCCCAGCCACTCCAACGGGCTGGACGAGCCGACGATGGCGCAAATGGAAATGGCACTCGACACGCTGGAGGCGCCGGACTGCGGCATCGCCTGCCTGTGCGTTGCAGGCCACGCCACCGTCTTCTCTACCGGCCTCGACGGCGACCTTTTGGACGTTTGTTTCAACGACCGGGACAGATTCGCCGCCGTCGTACAGCGCTCCCGCGACCTATTCGACCGGATCGAAGCGCTGCCGATCGTGACGATCGCGTGCATCGACGGCGAATGTCGCCTTGGCGGCGTTGAACTGGCAATCAGTTGCGATCTCATCGTGGCCGGCTCCGACGCGAAGATCAGCGACGGCCATCTCGCCTACGAAGCGATGCCGGGTGGCGGCGGGACGAAACGGCTGCCCAGGCGCGTCGGCTACAGCGCGGCCCTGCGGTTCATCCTGGAGGCTCCGATCCTTGACGCCCGGCTGGCCTTGAATTGGGGGCTCGTCGACGAGGTTGCGCCGGCTGGCAAATCGCATGAGCGGGGCGCGGAAATCGCCGCAGCGATCGCCACTCACGAACGCGCACTGATCGCCAGCATCAAGGCAAGCCTGCGCGCTGCCAGCCCGGTGAGCGACGACAAATCCTACCGCGACGCGTTTCAGCGCGCTGTAATCGATCGGCTTGTCGAGCACTGACGTCGGACACGCGTTCTATTCGAGCTTCCAGTCGAGCAACAGGCGGATCGTCACCCGGTCCTGCGACCATTGCGGCTGAGTGGCCATTTGCACCATATCGACGTCCATGCTGTTCAGTTCTTCGCCCCGGTTGTCGACGAGAACGACCCGCCCGGGTGCGTCGCCCGCCTGACCAGGCGACGAAAACAGGATCGGCGTGCGGTAGACGACCAGACTGTAGCGCCCGTCCGGGCTTGCATGCTCCATATACCGCTCCGGTCGAAAATAGGCCATCAGCGCCAGACCGCTCACCAGCACGGAAGCGAGCATCAGCCCCGCCAGGATAAGCACCACCCGGTGCCAGAACCGGTTTCGACTGCCCATGGACCCTCTCGCCTGGAACCGCGACAAAGCCGGATCATTCTCGTCGGATGCACCGGCGTCAAGACGGCCGCCTCTGCCAGACGGCAACATTAAATTGTCGTAATGTAGCGGATTTTTCCAAAGCCTGCGGTTGCAGGCATCCAAACGGCGGTTTATGAAATTCTTATTTCAGAATTTGAATTTTTACGACAAAAGAGACGACAATTAATACCTTTTCAGCTGCCCTGACCCGGGACCGCAAGGATTCCCGGGGAACGCCCCTGTGCTGGACCCTCGAGACCTTTCACTCGGAACTGAACGCCCAGGGCCACGATATTTCAAAGCGCACCGTCGAGCGCACCGTGCTGGCAGAAAACCATCTGCCCGTACCCGTTTTTTCCGACACCGTGACAGACGAAAGCGGACGAGCGCCGAAGCGCTTTGCCGCTGAAGGCCTACTGCAGCAGATCCGCAAGGCGCACGGCCTGTCGCTCTACGTGCAGTTGCACGAAACGCCGTCCGGACAGTGGCTGATCGCCGCCAATGACGGCCGCGGCGCCCGCCGCTGGGTCGCCATCGATTGCGGCGAGCCGGATGAGCAAATGCTGCTGGAGGCCATCCGCGCTCTCTGCGACAGGGATCTCGAACGGGTGACCCTTTGGCCGCATGGCGATCTGTGCGCCCGATTTCGCCGGATTGCGGATCCGAATCAGGTGCTGGATGGCGTCATCGCCACGGCGCTGGCCATATACCACCCGGTCATTGCACCATCCCACGGCGACCGGATCTTCGAGCATCCGCTGGAAGTCGCCGATAGGCTCTCCCACCTCGACCGGCTGGAAGCCGAGAGCATCCATATCCTGCGCGAGGTGGTCGCCTCGGCGGACAATCCGGTCATGCTCTATTCCATCGGCAAGGACAGCGCCGTCATGCTGCACCTTGCCAGGAAGGCCTTTCATCCGGCGCCGCCGCCCTTCCCGCTTCTGCACATCGATACCGGCTGGAAGTTCCAGGAGATGATCCAGTTCCGCGACAAGGTGGCGGCCGACGCCGGCATGCGGTTGATCACCCACACCAATCCGGAAGGGCTTTCCCGCAACATCAATCCGATCGACCATGGCAGCGCCGTTCATACCGACATCATGAAGACCCAGGGCCTGCGCCAGGCGCTGGACTCGATGAGGTTCGACATGGCCTTTGGCGGCGCCCGACGCGACGAGGAAAAAAGCCGCGCCAAGGAACGCGTCTTCTCGTTCCGCAACGCCGCCCATCTGTGGGATCCGAAGAACCAGCGACCGGAGCTCTGGAACCTCTACAACACAGACATCGAGCGCGGTGAGAGCATCCGCGTCTTCCCGATTTCGAACTGGACCGAACTCGACGTCTGGCTCTACATCCTGCGCGAACGCATCAGCGTCGTGCCGCTCTATTTCGCCGCGACGCGGCCGGTCATCGAGCGCGATGGCATGCTGCTGATGCTCGACGACAATCGGCTGGAACCGATGGAGAATGAAACGGTTTCGTTTCGCAGGATCCGTTTCCGCACGCTCGGCTGCTACCCGTTGACCGGAGCCATCGAATCCGACGCCGAGGACGTCGAAGACATCATTCTCGAACTGCTGCGCGCCAGGAGCAGCGAGCGCCAGGGCCGTGCCATCGACACCGACTCGAGCGCATCGATGGAGAAGAAAAAGCGGGAGGGCTATTTCTGATGACCGCTCCCCTGAAAGGCGAACTCGAGGCCTATCTCGACCGTCAACGCGAGCTCGATACACTGCGCTTCATCACCTGCGGCAGCGTCGACGACGGCAAGTCGACCCTGCTCGGCCGGATGCTTTATGAATCGCAGCTGATCTTCGAGGACCAACTGTCCGAATTGCAGGCGGTCTCATCGCGGCGCGGCACTCAGAACGGTGAAATCGACTTCGCATTGCTGCTCGATGGCCTCAGCGCAGAGCGCGAACAGGGCATCACCATCGACGTCGCCTATCGCTACTTCGCCACCGACCAGCGCAAGTTCATCGTCGCCGACACGCCCGGCCACGAGCAGTACACCCGCAACATGGTCACCGGCGCCTCCAACGCCGACGCCGCCGTCATCCTGATCGATGCGCGCAAGGGCATCCTCGAACAGACGCGGCGGCACGCCTATATCGCCTCGCTGCTCGGCATCCGCCATGTGTTGCTTGCCGTCAACAAGATGGACCTGGTGAATTTCGACCAGGCGGTGTTCGAAGCGATCGTCGCCGAATGGGACGAGATCGGCAATCGGTTCGCCTTCGACACCGCGACGTCGATCCCCGTCTCGGCGCTGAACGGCGACAACATCGTTTCCCGTTCGGCGCGCACCGAGTGGTATCACGGCCCCACCGTACTCGGCCTGCTCGGCGCCCTCGATATCAGTTCCAGCCGCAATGCCCACGGCTTCCGCATGCCGGTGCAATGGGTCAACCGGCCCAACCTCGACTTTCGCGGCTATGCGGGCACTGTCGCAGCGGGCACGCTGTCGACGGGCGATGACATTCGCATCCTCCCGTCGGGCGAAGGCGCGCGTGTCGAAAGCATCGCCGTCGGCGGATCGCCCAGCGAGGGTGCGGTGGCCGACCAGGCGGTCACGCTGACGCTCGATCGCGAGATCGACGTCTCCCGCGGCGACGTCCTGGTCGCTGCCCAGGATCCGTGCGAGACCTCCGACCAATTCGAGGCCAGGATCGTCTGGATGACCAAGGACGCCGGCTATGCCGGGCGCACCTACCGCATGCAGATCGGCAGCGCCACCGTCAACGCGACGCTGTCGGAGATCCGCCACACCGTGAACATCGGCACCTTCGACGAGGCCCCGGGGCGCACACTGGAGTTAAACGACATCGGCGTCGTCAAGCTGGCACTCGATCGGGAAGTGGCGTTCGAACCGTTCGAGCAGTGTGCGCCCATGGGGTCGTTCATCCTGATCGACCGCCAGAGCCACCAGACCATTGCCGCCGGCATGATCGACTTCGCGCTGCGGCGCGCCGACAACGTTCACCGGCAAGCGGTCACGGTCGACAGGCAGGCACGCGCCCGGCTCAACGGCCATGCGGGCAAGGTGCTCTGGTTCACCGGGCTGAGCGGGTCCGGCAAATCGACCATCGCTAATGCGCTGGAACGCAAGCTCCACGACATGGGCTGCCGCACCTATATTCTCGACGGCGACAATGTACGTCTCGGGCTCAATCGCGACCTCGGCTTCACCGATGCCGACCGGGTGGAAAACATCCGCCGCATTTCCGAAGTGGCCAAGCTGATGGTCGACGCCGGCCTCATCGTGCTCACCGCCTTCATCTCGCCCTTCCGGGCGGAACGGCTGATGGCGCGTGAGATGTTCGAGCCCGGCGAGTTCGTCGAGATCTTCGTTGACACGCCGCTGTCAGTTGCCGAGGAGCGCGATCCGAAGGGGCTCTACCGCAAGGCCCGCCGTGGCGACCTGCCGAATTTCACCGGCATCGACAGCCCGTATGAGCCGCCGCTCAATCCCGAGTTCCGACTGGAAACCGCCACCAGTACGGCGGAAGACCTTTCGTCTCGTCTGCTGAAGGATTTGCGCATCCGGTTGACCTGATCCTGTCGAATCCGGGACAAACCGGAATTGCTGGTTAACTGTGGCATCGCTCTCGTCTACAACCGGTCCGGGCGGATGGCTCCGCCCGGTTCGAACATGAGGGAGTGGCGGTGACAACGGACGCCAACAGCGTTCTTCGAGACGTTTTCGGCTATCACGAGTTCCGGCCCGGCCAGGAGCGGATCATCGACTGCCTGCTGGACGGCGAGCATGTGCTCGCCGTCATGCCGACCGGCGGCGGCAAGTCGCTGTGCTACCAGATCCCGGCCATCCTCTCCGACGGCCTGACCGTTGTCGTGTCACCGCTGGTCGCGCTGATGGACGACCAGGTCGCTGCACTCTCAGCCAATGGCGTCGGCGCGGTGCGCATCCACTCCGGCATGAGCCGGGCCGAACAGGTGGACGCCTGGACGAGCGTGCGCGAAGGACGCACCCGCATCGTCTACATGTCGCCGGAGCGGCTGATGACCGAACGCATGCTCGATGCTCTCTCTTCGCTCTCCGTCAGGCTGTTCGTCGTCGACGAGGCCCACTGCATTTCCAAATGGGGCGTCAGCTTCCGGCCGGAATACGAGATGCTGTCTCAGTTGCAGGAGCGGTTTCCGCAAAGCACCTTCGGCGCCTTCACGGCAACCGCGGACGAGGCGACCCGCAACGACATCGTCCGCAAGCTGTTTCCAACCAGCGGACAGATCATCGTCCAGGGCTTCGACCGCCCCAATCTGCGGCTCGCCGTCAGCGCCAAGAACAACTGGCGGCGGCAGCTGACGGCGTTCCTGGAAGACAAACGGGAACAGTCGGGCATTGTCTATTGCCTGTCCCGTAGGTTCACCGAGGAAGTAGCTGATTTCCTGAACGAATCCGGCTTCAACGCCATCGCCTATCACGCGGGCCAGGACGCCGATTTGCGCAAGGCCGGACAGGACCGGTTCATGAGCGAGAATGCCGTCGTCATGGTCGCCACCATCGCCTTCGGCATGGGCATCGACAAGCCGGACATCCGCTTTGTCGGCCACCTCAACCTGCCCGGCAGCGTCGAGGCCTATTATCAGGAGATCGGCCGCGCCGGACGCGACGGCCTGCCGGCCGAAACGCTGATGCTCTACGGGCTCGACGACATCCGCATGCGCCGCATGTTCATCGACGACGACGGCAATGACGCCGAGCACAAGCTGCGCGAACACAAGCGCCTCGATTCGCTGCTCGCCTATTGCGAGGCGGCGCAGTGCCGGCGCAAGGCGCTGCTGGCCTATTTCGACGAGGACATCGAGCCCTGCGGCAATTGCGACACCTGCCTCAATCCGCCGGTCTGCGTCGACGGCACGCGCCATGCGCAGATGATCCTCTCGGCGATTTACCGGACCGGACAGTATTTCGGAGCCGCCCATATCATCGATGTCGTGCGCGGCTCCGAAAACCAGAAGATCATCGACCGCGGCCACGACAAGCTGCCCACATTCGGCGTCGGCGCCGACCACAGCAAACAATATTGGACGGCCTTCATCCGCCAGATGGTGGCCGGCGGTGTGTTGTCGATCAACATCCAGAAATACGGTTGCCTGGAAATGACGGAGCTCGGTCGCGCCGTCCTGCGCGGCAAGGAGAGTTTCGAGTTCCGCGACATCCCGGCGACGGTCAAGCCGCAACGGCGCAAGTCGACCCGGGCAGAAGCTGTGGCAATCGAGCTGTCCGCCTCGGACGAACAGCTTCTGACGCAACTCAAGACCCTGCGGCTGCAACTCGCACGTTCGCGCAACGTGCCCGCCTACGTCGTCTTCCCCGATGCGACACTGATCGAGATGGCTGCCGAGCGACCGCAGGATCTCGAATCGCTCGCCGACATCAACGGCGTCGGCCCGAAAAAACTGCAGGATTTCGGTGCCGATTTTCTGGCGATCGTCAATGCCGCGACCAGCCCCACAGACGAGAAAACAGCCGCCTCGGAGTAAGGTAGAGAGAAAAATATCCTCTACCAGGGATTGCAGATTGCCGATTGTTCAAATTTTCGGTTTCCGGCATTAAGTCTTTGCGTCAGCGAATTTTTTCACTTTCGCCGATTTCCCGATTTTCAAAAATTCTTTCGTTTCTGAAGTATTGTGTGAATAAATTGGTCTGATCTGACCGGTTGCAGGTCAAGTTTTTCTGTGCCATCCTTTGAGCCTCAAGGTGTGGGGTAACCCTTGATCAGGCTGCTTCTTGCGGCACGGTCATGCAGCGGGTCGAGTTCGAACCAATGCACCCACACTGCGGCTCCCCGGATCCGGCGCCCCCAAACGCTCCTGCACATCTCGATTTTTCGGCCGTTTTCGCGTGCCTGCGACCGCCGGTCTGGCGTATATGCCGCCCGGTCCCGAACGATCGCTTTAGGGCCCGGCGACTGCCCGCCCGACAGCACCCTCTTGCCCGCGCAGACACTGCACCGGGCCCCTTCCAATCGCCCATTCCTGCTGAAAACCCATGGAGGACGACATGCCCGTAGCGGTCAGCTATCCCGGCGTCTATGTCAACGAAGAACCGTCCGGCGCGCGTGCCATTGCCGGCGTCGGAACGTCGATCACCGCCTTTCTCGGCATGGCCGGCCGGGGTCCAATGTTTTCGCCCGAATTCATCGGAAGCTTCGCCGATTTCGAGCGGACCTATGGCAGCGAGACCGACGGCGAACTGGCCGACCAGGTGTTCCAGTTCTTCGTCAATGGCGGCACCCAGGCCTATGTGGTGCGCATCGCCAACAACGCCATTTCTGCCGATGTGGTGCTGCGCACCGAAGAGGCGGCACCCCGCGACGCCCTGCGTCTGACGGCCCGCGACGCCGGCCTCGAGGGCAACCTGATCCGCGCCGAGGTGGACTACGACACCGCCAATCCCGAGCGCAGCTTCAACATGACGCTGTTTCGCTCGCGCCTGCAGGACGACGGCACCTTCAGCCGTGAGGACGAGGAGAGTTTTTCCGGCCTGTCCATGGATCCGAACTCGGCGTTCTTCGTCGAGACCATCGTCAACGGCACCAGCAACCTGGCGACCACATCGGCGCTTGCCGCACCGGCCGGCATCGGCTGGTCCATGTCCGGCATCGTCTTCCCGACCAACGCCACCGCGGCGCTCGACATCGTCAACGCGCTGATCAATGGCGGCGCCAACCGGCTTCGTGTCAGCGCCGACAACCTGCCCGCCGTCGAGGTGACGGTGGCTGCCGGTAACAACGACATCACCCAGCCGGACAACACCGGCGCGCAGATCGCTGCAGCCGTCAACGCCATGTATGCCGGACAAGCTACGATTTCCTTCAACTCCGATTCAGGCGCGGCCAACGCCGTCACCGGCGGCCGGCTGATGTGGTTCGAAAGCGCCAACGGGCCGGTGGTCATCACCCCGGCCTCCGGTGCCGATCTGTCAGTGCCGATGATGCTCGGTACCGCGGCCGGCGGCATCGAGGTCGACCCGAGCTCGGCCGCGCGACCTGCACCGACCAACGCCAGCGCCCGCCTCGGCGTCAACAGCAATCAGCTCGAGGCGTTCCGCGAGTTGGCGAGCCAGCCGCGCAACAACATCCAGAGCTACACCCTTGTGGACGGCGCCGGCGCCAACGTCACGGCGCCGACAGGCCTCGTCAACGACGCCACCCGCCTATACGAGGGGGCCGCCGTCGTGCCGGTCGGTGCCGTCGGCGCCCTGTCCAACATGCAGTCCGACCTGGACACCCTGGCCGCCGCCATTTCGGCCGGCACCGAATGGGCGGCGAGCCGCCAGGGCTGGCGCGTGGTGCTGTCGACCGACGAGGGCGGACCGGACGGAGACCTGGCGCTGCGGCTGACCAGCAGCGGCGCCGGCGCCTACAATATCGGCGCCGCCGGCAACCCGTTCGACGACGGCGCTCCGGCGCCCAACCTCAACGCCTACAACGTCAGCGCCTACACGCTCGGCCAGATCGCCGGCAGCGGCGGTGCCGGACCGTTCCAGGACGGTGCCGGCGCGACACCCGGCGACGACGGCGCGGCACCCTTGATCGGCGATTACAACACCGCCTTCGACCGCGTCCGCCGCGAAGTGTCGCTGTTCAACCTGATGGTGCTGCCGCGCGCCGTCGGCCAGAACGACGACGCGCGCGCCGCAATCTGGGGCGCCGCCAGCTCCTTCTGCGCCGCCCAGCGGGCCTTCCTGCTGGTCGATCCGCGCAGCGACTGGGTCGACATCGACGCCGCCGTCGGCGGCATCGACGGCCTGCGCATCGGCGTCGACACCCGCAACTCGGCGACCTTCTGGCCGCGCCTGCGCATCGCCCAGACGGGCAGCACGACCGGCCAGGCGATCGATCCGTCCGGCTCTATTGCCGGCCTGATGGCCCGCACCGATGCCCGGTTCGGCGTCTGGCGCGCCGGCGCCGGCATCGACTCCAGCGTGCTTGGCGTCATCGGCGTCGAACACCCGATGTCGGATCTTGACAATGGCCGCATCAACCCGAAGGCGCTCAACGCCATCCGGGTGTTCCCCTCCGGCGTCGTCAGTTGGGGCGCCCGCACCCTCGTCGGCTTCGACGGCTCGGGCAATATCGACGACAAGTACATCCCGGTGCGGCGCACCATGCTGTTCATCGAGGAAAGTCTGTTCCGCGGCCTGAAATTCGCGGTCTTCATGCCCAATGACGAGGACCTGTGGTCGCAAATCCGCCTGGCCGCCGGCTCGTTCATGAGCGGGTTGTTCCGCCAGGGCGCCTTTGCCGGCACCAAGGAATCGGACGCCTTCTTCGTGCTCTGCGACAGCACCACGACGACGCCTAACGACATCAATCTCGGCATCGTCAACGTGCGGGTCGGCTTCGCCCCGCTGAAACCAGCCGAATTCGTCGTGCTCACCATCACCCAGATCGCCGGCCAGGCTTCGGCCTGAACCTGACCGCGGATAAGAAAGGACTCATCCCATGGCCATGTTCTCGGTCAACACCCACCGGATCGATCCCTACAAGAACTTCAAGTTCCGCATCAATTGGGACGGTCGCGACATCGCCGGCGTCAGCAAGATCAGCGGCCTAAAGCGCACCACGGAGCTGGTCGAACACCGCGACGGCGGCGACCTCAGCGGCAAGCGCAAATCGCCCGGCCTTTCGACCTACGAACCGATCGTGCTGGAGCGCGGCCTGTCGCACGATCCTGATTTCGAGGAATGGGCCAACCTGGTCCACAACTACCAAGGCGACGGCGCCGTTTCGCTGCGCAATTTCCGCAAGGACATCGTCATCAGCGTCTACAACCTGTCCGGCCAGAAGGTGCTGAGCTGGCGGGTATTCCGCTGCTGGGTCTCGGAATATCAGCCGCTGCCGGAAATGGACGCCAACGCCAATGCCGTCGCCATCGAAATGGCGACACTGCAGCATGAAGGCTTCCTGCGCGACGAAAGCGTCGCCGAGCCGTCCGAAATCTGATCGCGACAATCGAACCGGCGGTATCGCGCCGCCGGCCTCAATCGACTTCAACCAGGTGGTCCCATGGTCCTCATAGACACAGCGCTGCCGGAACCGATCCGCCTCTCCCTCAGGGAGCCGGACGGCTGGACGGAACACCGGCTCGACCGGACCGATCCGCAGGCCTCGCTGCGACTGGCCGGCGAGCTTGCCCGTGACGCCGCCGGCGACCCGGTCGATCTGGATGACTGGCCGGTTGCCGCCTTCGACCGCCTGCTGCTGGCGATCTATGAAAAGCTCTATGGCGAGCACGCGGAATGCCGGGTGACCTGCCGACCCTGCGGCGAAGCGTTCGAATTCGATCTGCGGCCGCGTCGCATCGCCGACGCCCAGGACACGCAAACCGCCGAAGTATCTGCCCCGGATGCCGAGGGATGGTGGCATGTCGACGACGGGTTCGAAATCCGCGCCCCGCGCCTGTCGGACCTTGGTTCCGATCCGGAAGCCCTGCGGACCAGAATCACCCGGGGACCGGCGATCGACCCGGAGCGCATCGACGCGTTTCTGGATCGCGCGGCGCCGGTCTTCGATCTCGACATCGATGCCCGGTGTCCGAATTGCGATGCCCAACAGGCGGTGCGGTTCAGCCTCGCCGACTATCTGGTATCGGCGCTCGCCAACGAACGGCCGTTCCTGATCCGCGAGACCCATCTGCTCGCCTCCCAATACGGGTGGTCGCAAAGGGAAATCCTCGATCTCAGCCGTACCGACCGCCGCGCCTATGCCGCGCTGGTCGAAAGCGAACGGGCCGGAGCGCAACGCATGAGGCGAGTGCTGTGACCGGGTATCTCCAACGCCTGCTCGACCGAAACGCCCCGGCGCCCGCGGCACCTGGCGCAGCCGGCGGCGACGCGCCGGTGGCCCGCCCTGCGATGCCGTCGCGCTCTCCCATCGCCGCGGCCGATCAGCGCCTCAACGACCCGAACCTGGCGGCCCTCATCGCGGCTGCGCCGCCGCCACGGACAGGTGAAACCGGCCTGTTCGGTCCCGAACCGGAAGCGAGCGACTACGCACCTGGACATCCGACCGCCAAAACAACCGGCTACACGGAGCGTTCGATCCGGCGCGCAGGACGAATCCGCGACCGGAGGGAAAGCGAGACGCCGTCGGCACCCGCCTCGCAATTCGGGCGGGCAGAACCGCCATCCCCCTCGGAACCGCCATCTCACACTCCGCAGCCGCCGGCATCCCAGCCGATTGATGAACTTTCGGAACCGGTCACGCCGCCGCCCGCTGCTCCGCTTCCCGCGGAACACCCGTTGCGCCGTCTCGACGTCGACATCATCCGTCCGCCGGCAGAGGCGCCGACGCCGTCCGATCGGACACCTTCGACATCGCCCGAAACCGCGGCGGAACCGGAAAGACCATCAGCTCCGGATCTGCGGCTTGTCGAGGATCCCGATGGCGGTCTGCCGGATGTTTCAGCACCGCGACCGACCCCTCCCGGTTTGATCGAGCAGGCGGACGCTGCGGCGCCGGAACCCGAACAGCAATCAACAGGAGAAGCAGATCCGCAAACCGTCGAACCGCCGCCGCTTCCGGTCCCGCCGCCGCCCCCACGCCCCGAGCCGGAAACCATCGTCATCGAAAAAACCGAGCCGGCCAGACAGGCCGCGCCGGCGGAACAGGCCAAACAGGAAGCCGCACCGCCGGCACCGGTGGAACGGCCCCGCCCCGGGCCGAAGACCGCGGCCGCCGCCTCGCTCATCGGGCCGTTGCCGCAGCGCATGCGGGTGCGCACGCTGTTCGGCGTGAGACGGAGATAGAGCGATGCTGTCGTCCGACCTCTTCTCCGCCACCCAGACCCTGACGCGGCTGCTGCGTTTCAATGTCGAACGCCTGCGCGGCACGGTGCCGGCGCTCAACATCACCGTCATGCCGCCCGAAAGCGTCAGCGGCTCCGACACTATCAACCTGCATCTTTTCCATGTGGTGGAAGACCCGGCCACCCGTAACCGCCCGGGGCCCGCCGCCGATGCGCCGATCTCCACCAACCCGCTGGCGCTCAACCTGTTCTACATCCTGACGGCGCATCACGAGGTCAACCAGATCTTTGACGCCGAGACCCAGCACCATCTGATGGGCCTCGCCATGAAGACAATGCACGATTTCCCCCGCATCGACGACAGCGTGACGTTCGACCGCGGCGGCGTGCTGCCCGAGCCGGTGCTGCCGCCGGCACTTGTCGGCACGCAATCGCGGCTCGACATCATCCAGCGGCCGATCACCCCGGAGGACGCGATCAATTTCTGGTCGGCCGAAAGCAGCGCAACCGTCCGGCTCGCCGCCTATTACGAGGTCCGCACCCTGTTCCTCGAACCGGAAGCCGCGGAAAGCGTTTCCGGCACGGTCTACGACGTCGGGCTGTTCGTCGAGGTCGGCGGACCGCCGGTGCTCACCCGCGCCACCTCGCAGATTATGTTCACGCCGCCGCCGGCGACCGGTCTCGGTCCACAGACGGTTACCGCCGACCCGGCGCGCGCCAGCCTTGCCCCCGACCTCATCCCCTCGCCCGCCGAAATCCGGCTCGCCGGTTCCGCCATGGGCACCCAGCCCGAATCCCGTATCGTGCTGCGCAATGCCGACTGGATCTCGCTCGATCCGACGCTGGAGTGGGCCGAGATCGACAGCGCGCTCAACCCGGACTGGGCGCCGACCGTGGTCGGCGAAAACGCCAGCTTCAATTTCCGGCCGACCCTGCGGGTCAGCGAAGCCGGCGGCGTCCGTCTCGTCGACATCCTGCCCGGCAATTACCAGGTGAGCCTGCGCGTGCGCCAGGAAATGCCGGGACCCGGCGGCACGACCCGCATCACCGACTCCGAAAGCAACCGCCTCAACGTGTCGATCGGCGCCCATATCGCCAACGTCACGCCGCCGGGCGGCAACGGTCGCATGGTGCTGGAACTGACGCCGGAGTTCACCCTCGACGATCCGTCTCTCGAATACGCTCTGTCGATCGGCGGCACGGTCTATGACCAAACCGGCGCCTTTTCAGGCGTCGCGGCCGACGACGCCGGCCTCTTCATGCCGGTACCGACCGGTCTCGAATTCCATCCGCTGTTCGACGCCACCGTGCCGGGGTTTCACCACGTGCGGCTGTGGGTCAACGGCGCCGAAAGCCAGCCATTCTGGGTGCAGACATGACGACGACCGCCAAACAGGCCGCCCGGCCGCATATCCTGCAAAGCGCGGCGGAACTTTTGGCCCTGCGGGCAAGGCGCCGTCTGGAAACACGCATCGCCTGGCTCGACACCATGGCCGGCGCGCAGGACGACCCTCTGGTCGAACGGCAGTGGCGTGCTACGACCGCTGACGTCGCGGGCGCCTCCGATATCGAGGACCGGCTGTCCGGCGCCGAGGGTACCGCATGGCGCCGACTGACCGAACTGTTCCAGATCCCGGCGGGCGAAGCCGATTTGCTGTCGCTGGCGGTCGCCGTTTCCGTCGAACCGGCGCTCGGGCCGCTGGTCGCCCGCGCCCAGGGCTCGCCCGGACAGTTTCTGCCGACCGCCGCCCTGGCGGCCCGGCTGTTCGAACACCCGCCACGGCCGATCTGGCGATCCAACGCCCGCGCCGCTACCTGGCAGCTCGCACAGCTGCAGGAGCAGCTGGGCGGCCAGCCGCCTGTTTTCAAGGCCGATCCAGTGATCGTCGACTGGCTCTCCGGCCATCTGGCCTTCGACCGCAATCTGGTTTTTGCGGTCCGCCGCTCGGCCCCGCTCGACGCGCTGCCAGAGTGGCCGGTCGAAGCGACAGCCGCGCAGGCTGCCGCCATTCTCGGCCGCGCCAATCCGGTCTCGATCGTCGTTGAGGGACGCGACAGCACCGGGCGGGCCAACTTCGCCGGTAACGTCGCAGCCGCTCTCGGGCGCCAGGCGCTCGTCGTCAACGCGCCGCTGATTCCGGCCGCGCAATGGCTTGAATCGTTCCTGCGCATCCAGCGTTTCGCCCTGTTCGCCGATGCCGCCATCATCTGGCGCGGCGACGTGGCCTTCTGGCCCGAAGGCATTCCCGATGCGCCGCTGCAATTCTTCATCCGGCCGCCGCGAACGGCCATCCCGCAACGCCGTGACTGCGCCGAATTGCGCGTCGCTCTGCCCGAGCCGTCCACCGAGACGCGGCGACACCTCTGGAAGACGCATGCGCCGGGGGCGGCGCGGGATGCCGGCACGGTCGCGGCCATGCCCGGCATTCCGTTGGGCGACCTCATCGAAGTCGCCCGCACCGCGCCACAGAGCGCCGAAGACGCGGGCTCCCATTTGCGTGCCCGCGCTCGCGCCCGGCTGAGCGGTTCCGGCCGCGCCGTCGAACCCGCATATCGCTGGGACGACCTGGTCGCGCCGGAGCCGGTGATCCATGGCCTCAAGGCCATCGCCTTCGAAGCCCGCCATCGAGACGAATTGTTGGCGGATCAGGAAACCGCACGCCTGTTCTCGGGCACAGCGGCACAATCGGCGCTGTTCAGCGGCCCGCCCGGTGTCGGCAAATCCATGGCCGCCCAGATCGTCGCCCGCGAACTCTGCGTTCCGCTGCTGATCATCGATCTCGCCGCCATCTCCAGCAAATATGTCGGCGAGACGGCGAAGAACCTGTCGGCCGCCTTCCAGGAGGCCCGCGCTTCCGGCGCCGCCCTCCTCTTCGACGAGGCCGACGCCTATTTCGCCCGCCGCTCCGACGGCGCCGACGCCAGCGACCGCTACGCCAATGCCGACACCAACCATCTGCTGCAACTGCTGGAAGAGCATGCCGGCATGGTGTTCCTGTCGACCAACCGGCGCTCGGCGATCGATCCGGCTTTCATCCGCCGCCTGCGCCACATCGTCGAATTTCCGATGCCAGGTCCGGTCGAACGGCGCGATCTGTGGCTGAAGCTGCTGGCGAAAGCCGGGGCAGACGCGGCGGCGCTGTCGCCGGTGGTCGAGGAACTGGCGCAGACCCATGAGAGCTCGCCGGCGCAGATCAAGAGCGCCGTGCTGACCGCCCGCTACGCCGCCATCGGCGAAGATCGCGCCATCGCCGCCGCCGATCTGGAAGCGGCACTGAAGCATGAATTCGCCAAGGAAGGGCGCAGCGTTTCAGCCGCCCAGTCCAAACCGGCACGGAGGGCGCGCTGATGTCTCTGCCAGGTTTTCCCGGTTCGGCCGTGCTCACCCGTGGTGCCTTCATCCAGCTCACGGAGGATTTCAACATCATCCTCCCGAACATCATTCCGTTCCAGTACAACCCGGTGAATATCACTCGCAAGCTGACGCCGTCGCAGCAGATGGAGGGCGATTCCGCCAACCGCACGGCTCAGGCGCCGATGGTCGAACCGTTCCGGCCGGCCGAGACCTTTTCCATGGAGATCGAGTTCGACGCGACCGACGACATGGAAAAGGGCGATCCCCTGGCCGTCGCCGCCGGTGTCGCGCCGCGCATCGCCGCCTTGCGCAAGCTGATCGAGGCGTCCGAGGGCCTGTTCGGCGACCTGATCGCCAGCGCCCAGGCGCTTGCCGGCAATCCCGCGGCCCAGGCCGCGCGGCCGGAAGTTCCGGTGACGATGCTGATGCTCGGACCCGGCATCATCCTGCCGATCCGCATCACCACCTTCAATGTCGAGATGAAGGAACTGACGCCGCTGCTCTATCCCGTCATGGCGAGCGTTTCGCTGGAGATGACGGTGCTCACCCCGGAAATGTTCAAGTGCAAGAGTTCGCCGGCAAACGACATCGCCGTCGCCGCCTACAACTTCACCATGCTGCAGGACGACGCCCTGGCGATCGCCAACCTGGCGAGCGTCGCCATCGGCGCGGTCGGAAAGCTGCCGATATGAGAAAGGACCAACGCCATGGCCGTCTTTGACCGCAAGAGCCGCTATGTGCGCCACGCGACAATCGTCCAGGCCGACGACCTGACAGGCCGCCGCGTCTCCTGCCTGACGCCGGCGCTGCCGCCGCGCAAGCTCGAACTCGGCCTGCACAAGCGGCGCGAGGGCCAGCGGCTGGACCATCTGTCGGCCCGCTATCTCGACGATCCGGCCGGCTTCTGGGAGATTACCGAGGCCAACGACGCCATGTCCGCCGAGGCGATCGCCAACAATCCGCTGATCAAGATTCCTCAGAAGGGCTGACGGTATGGGCTTCGGTGCGACCATCACGGCTGGCGACAATCTCGACGCACTTGACGATGCAGCGATGCAGCGGCTGGTCGAGGCCCGGGTCGAGCATGAGCTGAGCAAGACCGCCCGCTTCGCCCTGCGCTTCGAGGACGACATCTGCGAGGAGGAGCCCGCCGTCGCCCGCCATCCGCAGCTCCAGGCCGGCACCGTCATCGGCATCTTCGTCGAATCCGATGGCGAAACCGAGTGCCTGATCTACGGCCCGATCACCCGGGTTCGCTCCGCCGCCACCACCGGCGGCACCGGCAACTGGCACGAGGTCCATGGCGAAGACCGCCGGGTCGAGATGGACCGGGTCGAGATCCAGGCCGCCTATGAGGGCCACGCCTCCGACACGGCGCGGCAGATCTTCGAAGGCTACAGCTTCACGTCGGAGGTCGAGGACACCGAGCGGGTCTACAATTCCAGCGACAACAAGCTCACCCAGCGCGGCTCCGACCTGAAGTTCCTGGAGAGCATTGCGGAAAAGAACAATTTCGAGCTGTGGATCGAATACAAGGTCGGCGCCACCGATCCGATCACTGGCGGCCTGTCGCTCGAGGAGGCCGGCAAGCTGCAGCCTTCGCCGCCGCGCGGATCGGCCTCGCCGGTTCCTGCACCGCCTGTGCTTGTGCCGACGGTCGAACGGGAGATCCGGGTCAGCCCGCCTCCGACCGAATGCGCCAACGTCACCCGTTTCGAGGTGACCGTCGACTACGAACGGCCGCATGCGGCCAAGGGCTTTGCCATGAACCTGACCGCCGGCGACATGACGGCGACCGACTCGGAGCCGGCCGCCGACCCGCTCGACCCCGAACGCAACGACCTGGCTTCCGTTTCGGCGATCGAACGCAGCGTGCTTGCCAGCACCAGCGGCGATCCGATCGAGCAGCGCCTCGCGCAGGAAGCGGCGGTCACCGAGGCCGCCTGGTTCGTCGAGGTCAAGTGCTCGGCAACCCTCGACCAGTTCGGCGCCATCCTGCTGCCGCACGCCATCGTCGGCGTTGCCTTCGCGGGCCCGCAGCTCGAGGGTCCGTACCAGGTGACCCAGTCGCTGCACGTCATCAACGCCATCGAACACCTAATGGATTTCACCATTCGCGCCAACGGCCTGAAGGAAACCTCGTAATGCCCGATCCGGATCTCGAAGCCGCCATTGGAGCAATTGCCGGCCGATACTTCGGCAAGTATCGCGGCGAGGTCGTCGACAATGCCGACCCGACCAGTCGCGGGCGTCTGCTCGTCAAGGCAACGTCGGTGATGGGCGATACCGAACTGTGGGCGATGCCCTGCGTCCCATATGCCGGCGACCAGGTCGGCTTCTTCGCCCTTCCGCCGGTCGGCGCCAAGGTTTGGATCGAATTCGAGGGCGGCGACACCGACTATCCGATCTGGACCGGCTGTTTCTGGACCGACGGGCAGATCCCGACGGGCGACGCCGAGCCGCATATCGCCTTTTTCAAGACCGACGGCGTGACCATCCGCGTCGACGGCCAGTCCGGCTCGGTCGACATCGAGACGTCGGGCGGCGCCAAGATCACCATGAGCAGCCAGGAAATCAAGCTGGAGGCGCCGCAGATCAGCCAGTCGGCCAATGGCGGTACCGCCGACCTGTCGGCTGCCGGCTTCGACGCCATGGGCGGCGCCCTGAAAGTGCTTTGAGAGGAGACTGAGATGAGCGGCAACGTGATGGCACTGACCCCCGGCCTTCAGGGCGGCGACGGATCGATCGCCGTGTCGCGCGTGCCGATCAACTTCCGCGTCAACACGGCAAGCTTCGCCATCAGCGTACTGGCGGAAGTGCCGCAATTCGGCGGACCGTCGGTGACCGGCACCTGGGCCGTCGGCACCACCCGCGTGCTGATCGGCAGCATGCCGGCGATCAACACGTCGTCGGCCGGCACCAGCATCGGCCCGCCGCCCGCCTCGGTGCCGACCGGACCGATGCGGCTTGTTTCGCCCGACCCCCGGGTCGCGGCTTTGTAGGAGAGCAAGGTGGTTAGCGAACTGGACCGCAGACTGCGATTTCCCTTTGCCATCGACCGCAATGCCGGCCGGGCGGTTGAGGAGCGCGACTACGAGGCCTACGTGCGCCAGCTCATCCGCCAGGTGCTGCTGACGGCACGCGGCGAACGGGTCTGCCGTCCTGATTTCGGCGCCGGTGTGCGCCAATTGGTCTTCGCGCCCAACGGCGCCGGCGCCGCATCGCTGGCCCAGACGCTGATCTTCGAGGCGCTGACCCGCTGGCTAGATCGGGTGATCAAGGTCGAGGAGGTCGCCGTCAACGCGGTCGAAAGCACCATGGCCATCACCATCCGCTACCGCATCCTGCAGACCGGCACCTCCGCCATCCTCAACGAGGAGGTGACGTTCTGATGCCCGACCGCAAGTCCCTGCTCTGCGCCCAGGTGCCGCTGGCGCTCACCGGCATCGACTTCGTCCAGGTCGTCGACCCGGACGTGCAGACCGTATTGCGGGTCTTCTTCATCGTCGATCCGGTGGATATGCAGCCGCCGCTCGCCCCGCCGGCATCGCTGGTCAATGACGGCGACACCATCGCCTCGGGCCTGACGGTCGAAATCGTCTCGCAGGAGAGCGGCGAGGCGTCCGAAGTCGAGCGCGCCGACTGGCATCGGCTCGCCGGCGTCGCCGGCCTGCGCACAGTGCTCGAAGTCGAGGTTGCCGAAGCCGGCGGCTTCTCGCCCTTTACGCTGACCATCGACGAACCGCGCATCGACCGTTTCTTCAACGGCGTCACGTTTTCTTTCAAGCAGGGCTGTCCCAGCGATTTCGATTGCGACGACGAGCCGGATTGCCCGCCGGACGAACTGGCGACCGCACCGATCGACTACCTGGCACGGGACTTTCATTCCTATCGCCGCGCGCTGCTCGATTTTGCCGGCCAGAAATATCCCGACTGGCGCGAGCAGCTGGAGGCCGACCATGCCGTCATGCTGGCCGAGGTGCTGGCCCATGTCGGCGACGAACTGGCCTATGCCCAGGATCGCAACGCCCGCGAGGCGCATCTGGAAACCGCCACCCAGAGGCGCAGCCGCTCCGCGCTCGCCGCCCTGGTAGACTACTTTCCCGATCCCGGCCAGGCCGCAACGACGGAGCTGATCGTCACCGTGCGTCCCGGCGAGGGCGGACAGGTGGCCGAGGCCGGCCGCCATGTCTGGGCCGTGGTCACCGGCGTCGCCAGCGTGCCGTTCAAGCTCGTCGCCGACCTGTGGCTGCACGAATCGTGGAACCGCCTGCCCTTCCATACGCCCGACCCGGACGAGCCGTGCCTGGAGATCGGCGCGACGGAAGCCTTTCTCGCCACTGACGCCCCGACCGTTGCGCAGATCGATCCACTCAGCCCGCTGACGCCGGAGGAATTCTGGGTCGGCCGACGCATGGCGATCACGAGCGAACCGGCCGACACCTCGGCGCAGCGCCAGGCGGCGATCGTCACCGTCGCCGAAGTGGAACGCACCACCGATCCGTTGATCGAGAGCGGCGGCGGCCCGACCGAGATCACCCGCATCCGCTGGCTGGAGCCCCTGCCCTTCGCCGCGCCGACCGACACCCTGTTCGGCGATCTCAACGTCGTTGCCGCCGCGGCCGGTGCTGAAACAGTCGAACAGTTCCGGGTTGGTTCCGACGACGCCATGCGCGCACGCCATGCGGCGTTTAACGAAGCGCAGATCGATGCGCTCCTGGCGCTTCCGCGCATGGTCGAGCGCGAGGCACCGTTCGATCCCGACACCAACAGCCGCGGACGCATCCTTCGCTGCGGCCTGATCGCCGCCGAGACGGCCAATCTCGGCTGGGATGGCCCCGGTGCCCCGCGGCTGCGCGTCGAACAGCTCTTGCCGGACACGTTGACGGTCGATCCGGCGGCACCCGGCTGGGTCTATTTCCCCGACCTGATCGCTTCGGACGCCAACGACTTCGCCTTCACAATGGAGGAAGGCACCTGGCGCGAAGTGCAGAAATGGCGCCTGCCCTTCGGCGAGTTCAACTATCTCGACTATGCCTCGAACAGCGGCTGGACGGTGCGCTTCGGCGGCGGCGGTTTCGGCCGCGGTCCGGAAACCGGCGACGTGGTGCAGGTCACCTACGACACCGGTCCCGGCAGCCAGGCCAACCTGCCCGCCGGCGCTGTTTCAACCGTTGCCGATCCGACGGGAAGCGGCATACCGGGCCTTGATTTCGCGTCGGCTGTCGAGAACCCGCTGCCGATCGAGAACGGTCGTGACGAAGAAAGCGCCGCGTCGATCCGCGTCCGGGCGCCCGAGTCCTATCGGGCCCGCCCGCGCCGCGCGGTTCGGCCTGAGGATTACAGCGAGATCATCGAGCGCATGGACTGGGTTCAACGGGCCAATTCGGTGACCCGTCACACCGGCTCCTGGCCGACCGACTTCGCCTCCGCCGATCCGCTTAACGGTTTCGCCACCACAGAAGAACAGGACCGGGAACTGGCCCGCGAGGTCGACTGCATTCGCCAGGCCACCCGCGACGCCCGCATCCTGCCGGCCGACTATATCGACATCGACCTGGTGGTGAGCGTTTGCGTCAAGCCGGACGCCTATCCGGGCGAGGTGGCCGAGCGGGTTACCGACGCACTAGCGGCCCCGGGTTTCTTCGATCCGTCCAACTTCACCTTCGGCCAGCCGCTGTCGCGCTCCGCGCTGGAAGCCGCGATCCAGTGCGTCGAGGGCGTGCGGGCGGTCGAGGAACTGACCATCCGCCGGCGCCGGCGTCCCGGTTGGCACCCCTTCACCCAGCCGGAGATCGAGGTCGGGCCCGGCCAGATCATCCGGCTGCAGAACGATCCCGACCGGCCGTCGCGCGGCACGCTGCGGGTCGAAACGACGGGAGGCGCGTGAGCCATGGGCATCGTCCACAGCAATGGCTGCGATTGTTCAGGCTGGGAACACCCGCCGGATCCGCTGATTCCTGCCGGGCTCGCCACGCTGCCGCAGCGCCAATGGCTGTCCTACGGCGAATACCGCCGTGCCCTGCTGGCCGCTATCCGCGAACACGAGCCTCTCGAACACTGGCGCCCCAATTTGCGGGCCGGTGCGACGCCCGATCTCGGCGTCATGCTGCTCGAGTTCTGGGCCTACATTCTCGATGTCACCGGCTTCTACGACGCCCGCATCGCCGAACGCAGCTATCTGGCCACCGCCCCGGATGCCGAAACCCTGGCGCGCATCGTCCGGCTGGTCGGCTACCGGCCGCGCCCGGCCATGGCCGCACGCGTGCTGCTGGCGCTGGAAGCCGACGATGCCGACCCGGTCGCGGTGCCCGCCGGTACGGCCTTCCGCTCCGAACCCTTCGACGACGAACCGCCGCAGGTCTTCGAACTGCTCGACGCCGCCACCATCTGGCCACAGCGCAACCGCTGGCGTTTCGCGCCGATCCGCGAGACGGTCTTCGACGGCGTGCTCACCTTCCCGGCCGGCAGCGCGCCGAACCGCGGCGCGGTAATAGTCGCCTGGGAAAAGACCGGATCGGCCTCGGCCGCCGGCCGGGTCGAAGCTGTCGAAACCATCACCGCGACCGGCAACGAAAAGCTGGTGCGTGCCCATCTCGACGCCACCGGAGAAACAGCCTTTGCCGGTCTGGCGGGACTGACAACCGCCAATCTCGGCGTCGCGCAGTTGCGCATCGCCGCCGGCCTGTCGAGTTTCGTCGCCGATGCCTATGACGCTTCCGGCGGCGAAACGACCGCGGTTCTCGATTCGGTCTATCCGCAAGTCCGCAAGGACGACCGCGTGGTGGTCGAGATGGCCGGCGCCATGCATCCGGCAAAGGTCGGTTCGGTGACCACCAACAATGTCGAGCTGACGCCGGAATCCGGAACCATTCCCGCGACCATCCTGCCGCAAACGCAGATCGTGCTCGATGCGGAAATCGCCGAGACCGGCGACGCCGCGCCTCTGATCCACATCTCGATGGCGCCGCTGCCGTCGCCGCTTCGTCCGACCAAAGCTTTCCTCGAGCTTCCCGACCTGCAGCCGACGGCCGTGTTGTCCGGGCCGGTCGAACCGCTCGACGATGCGCCTGTATCGGGCACCGCCATCGCCGTCGGCCGCCGCAAGCGCGGTGCCGACCTGCCCGGCACGGTCGCCCTGCAGGCGGACGGCTCGGGCCTGTTCACCCCGGATAGCAGTGCCGATCCCTTCCCCGAGGCGCTGGCCGCACCGGCGCAGCTCTTCGGCAACATCGTCGAGGCCATCCGCGGCGAAACGGTTTTCAACGAGATCCTCGGCTCCAGCGACGGCGCCAGCCCCAACCAAACCTATCCGCTGAAGAAGAAACCGCTCGCCTGGACGGAAGACCCCTCCTCTCCGGACGGCCGGCGGCCCTATCTCGAAGTCGCGGTAGACGGCATCGTCTGGGATCGTGTCGACACGCTGTTCGATGCGCCGCCGGATGCCCGCATCTATATCGTTCGCCAGCAGCCGGACGAGACTTCCGAGATCGTCTTCGGCGACGGCTTCAACGGCGAGATCCCGGCTTCCGGCGGCAACAACATCGTTGCCAACTGGTATCGCCACGGCGCCGGCAGCGCCAAGCCGCCCGCCGGCTTCATCCAGCAATTGAAGAAACCGGTCACCGGCGTGTCGCGGGTGCGCAGCCCGCTGCCGGCAACCGGCGGCGCCGATGCCGACAGTGCCGACGAACTCCGCGACAATGCGCCGGGCTTCGCGCTTGCCCTCGGACGCGCCATTTCGATCGACGATTTCGAAGCCCTGTCAAGAAGTTACTCCGGCATCCTCAACGCCTCGGCGAGCTGGGCGTGGGACGGCCGCAAGCAGCGCGCCGTCGCCACGGTCTGGATCATCGCCGACCAGGGCGATCCGGGAGGCGAGCTGGAATCCTGGCTCAGGGGCATGGCGGCGCCAGGCCTCGGCATCACCGTAAAACTGGCCGTTTCGCATGCCTTCGACACTCTGGCGATCGATATCGCGGCCGATGCCGCCCACGACCCGGAAGAGGTCCGCAATGCCGCTCACGCTGCATTGTTCGACACCGATGACGGCGTGCTTACCCCAGCCAACGTCGTCATCGGTCAACCGATCTACCGCAGCGTCATCGTCAAGGCCCTGCATCTGATGCCGGGCGTCGCATCCGTCCGCAGCGTGCGGCTCGGCGGCGTTCCGCTCGACTATGCGGTGCATCCCGGCGAGGGCGGCTGGTTCGATCTCGAAGCCAATGCAAGCGTGGGAGTGGTTCAATGAGTTTCGAAGGCCAGGCCACAGCTACCCGCGCCGATGACGGCTATGAGCGCCACTACGCCGAAAAGCTCTGGTCGCTCATTCCGGAAATCTATCGCCACGAGGACGGCATCGCCGCCGACGCAGGCCAGTTGCGCGCCCTGATCGAGATCATCGCCGCCGAGGCGGCGACCGCCCGTCGCAGCGCCGACCGGCTGTGGGCCGACACCCGCATCGACGAAGCCGACGACTGGGCCGTTCCCTATATCGGTTCGCTGGTCGGCGCCCGCCTGGTCAACGCGCTCAACCGCGCCGGACGCCGCGCCTCGGTCAAGCGTGCGATCTACTACCGGCTGCGCAACGGCACGCGCGCCCTTCTGGAGACGCTGGCGGACGATATCGCCGACTGGGACGCCGTCGCATCCGAAGCCTTCAAGCGCCTGTTCCGCACCATGCACCTGCTCGACGGCCCGTCGCCGGTGGGGCCGATTACCGCGTCGCCGCAATGGGGTTTCCCCGATTTGCGGTCGGCGCGGATCGGCGACACGATCGACGGCCCGTTCGACGACGTCTCGCACCGCCCGGATTTCCGCCGTATCAGCGGTTTCCGCGGGCGCTACAACATTCCCAAGGTCAATCTGCACCTCTTCCGCCATTACGCCTTCGCACTGCGCAACGTCACGCCGGTGGCCCTCGACGAGACACGCTGGACGCTCGATCCGAGCGGCCGCGACGTGGCACTCTACCAGCGCGGCGGCACACCAGGCGAGGAATGCCGCCTGCGGCGCGAATGGGAAATCCGCGGCCCACTCGACTGCCGCCGGCTCAACGCCGCCTCATTCGAACCGTCGATCGAAGACGCGCCGCCCGGCATGGAAACGGACCTGGCGCTGCTTTACGGCCGCCTGTTCCGCAGCGAAGCGGCACTGCTGCATCTGGCGACGGCCCTGCGCAACGACATCACCCTGCCGGCCAATGCTCGAACATTGCTAGCCGGCGCGATCACCGACGACTGCCCGAAGCGCAACCTGCTGCCGGGCGGCGACCCTGCTACCTTGTCATTGGCGCTGGCTGTCGACGACGATCCCGACGCGGATCCGGTCGGACCGGAACTGCTCTACGCGGCGGATCTTTCCAACTGGGCTGACGGCCTCATCCTGCCGGGCTGGGCCGAGATCTTCGTCGACCCCGACAACGGCCGGGTGCTGCTCGACCAGGCGCCGGCGGGCGATGACCGGCTGCAGGCGCAACTGCATTTCTACGGCGCGTTCTGGCCGGTGGGCGCCGGCACCCATGACCGTTCGGCCTATCTGGAACCGAGCGGCTTCACGGCCATCAACACGCTGACCCCGGATTTTTCAGGCAACGAGACCGGCACCGAGCGCTTTGTCGACTCAGCCACCTATAGGCCGACCATTGGTGCGGGCGACAGCATCACGGTGGACGAGAGCTGGCGGCTGGAAGCCGCCAACGGCCAAAGACCCTATGTCGAAATCACCGCGGCCGGCGGCACGCTGACCATATCGCCGCTCGACGACAGCGCCTATTTCGAGATCGACGGCCTGTGGCTCGCGCTGTTATCAGGCGTCGCCGGCACCGTGACGACGCGCATCGTGCTCGACGGCGGCTGGTCGCTGGTGCGCCTGTCCAACGTGACGCTCGATCCGGGCGGCGAACTGGCCGCGCTTCCCGGCAATCCGCCGGGCCTGCAGCCGGCAATCGTGCTGGAAGCCGCCGGCGAGGTGGACACGCTGGTCATCGACCGCTGCATCACCGGCCCGATCCGCGAGAATGTCGACGCGGTCGATCCCTGTTCGGCCAACGAGATCGTCATCTGCGATTCCATCGTCATCGGCCAACCGGCTGCGCCGGCGATCCGAGCCCGCAATGCGCATCTGCACATCGAGCGCAGCACGGTCTTCGGCGACGTCGTCGCCGGCCGCATCCACGCCGACCACCTGCTTGCCGACGGCCGGCTGATCATCGAGGACGCGCAAAACTCCTGCGTCCGCTTCAGCGCAGCCATCGCCCATGGCAGCCCCAATGCCATCGACGGCTACGAGTCGACCTTCTACGCGGACGCCCTTCCCGCCAACCTGTTCGTGTCGCGCCGTTTCGGCGACGCAGCGCTGGCGCAGTTGCGCCGCACGGCACCCGCGGAAATCCGCCGCGGTGGCGAGAACAACACGGAAATCGGCGTCTACAACCGGGCGCTGGCCCCCATCAAGCACGACGATCTGCGCGCCAAGACGGCCGAGCACATGCCGATCAACGCCATCGCCCAATTCGTTTTCGAGACCTGAGATGCCGCAAACACCATCACCCGCAATCCGCCAACACGACCCGGCAAGTTAGGAGAGCCCCATGTCCGCCGACATTTCCCGACATTCGCTCCGCGTCGACCAGCTCTATTCCTCCGTGGTTCGCCAGCAGGGCCGCACGCCGCTGGACTCGGAAGAAAACGAAGCGTCAGACATTTTCAGTCTGAGGCTGCGCCAGAGCCTGGCCGAGACCATCTGCAGCGGCGGCACGCCGGATGGCGGTTTCTTTGTGGAATCGGTCGAAATTCAGCCCGGCGACGAGCACTACGACCTGACCTATGGCGCCGGAAGCTTTTATCTCGGCGGCCTGCGGGTGGAAAACGGACCGGGTTCCGAAACCTTTGCCGACCAGCGCGACTGGCTCGACCGCAGCCTGCATCAGGACCTGCCCGATGTGCCGGTGCTGGCGGCAGGCGAAACGCGCACGGACCTGGTCTGGTTGGAAGGGTGGGAGCAGCATGTCACGGCCTTTGAGGACGGCGAACTCATCGAAACGGCGCTCGGCGGCGTCGACACGACGGGGCGCAAGCGGCCGATGCGGCGGGTGCGGGTGGCAACGGACCTGGCCGAAGACGGGTGTGCCGAAGCCTTCGCCGAACTGATTCAACGTATCGGCGACGATGCCGTCGTCGATCCGGGTTCTGCGTCGCTCGTCTCGTCGACCCAACTGACCATCGGCTTCGTCGACACCGAACCGGTGGAAGACCTTTGCTCGCCACGCGCCGAACCGGGGTTCCTCGGCGCCCGTAACGAGACGATCCGGGTCGCTATTACCCAGCCGGGCGAGTTCGTCTGGAGCACCGACGCCGCCCTTTACCGGGTCCAGGTGGAGGACGACGACAATTTCAACCGCCGGCGCCTGGTATTCCTCAACGAGCCACGCGACGCCTTCGCCTTCCCGCTCGCCGGCCAGACGATCGAATTGCTGCCCTGGTCGGCCATCCTGTCGAACGGCGAAAAGGCCGCCGCACCCATGGGCCGGTTTTTCGAAATCGAAAACGGCTATGACGAATCCGGCAGCGTGGTGCTCGCCAGCGACGTGCCGGCCGACTGGGAAGCCTGGCTCGCCGCCCTGCCCGCATCGCTCGACGGCCAGTTCGACGAGGTGGGCGAAAACCGCTTCTTCTATGCCCGGCTCTGGACCAACGGCCAGGGCAGCGGCGGCGCGCCGACCGTGCCGACCGCACCGGGCCCGGTGACATTAGGCGATACCGGCCTCACCGCAACCTTCAGCCTCGACGGCCGCCGGCGCGACCGGTGGACCATCTCGGCCCGTACCAACACCCCGGCACGCATCCTGCCCTGGGGCCTGCACAACGGCGAACCGCCGATGGGCCCGAGGCGCCGCCTGGCGCCGCTGGCGCTGATCCACTGGACCGGCCAGGCCGGCGGCGTGCCGACCTTCGAAATCGTCGATTGCCGTCATCGGTTCCGGCCGCTGTGCCGGGTCAATGGCTGCTGCCGCATCACCGTCGGTGACGGCCGTCGCAGCCATGGCGACGTCGACCGGATCCAGGTTGCGGTCAACCTGCTGCCGCCCGAAGGCGGCGAAATCTGTATCCTGCCCGGCGACTATGAAGAGCATGTCGTCATCGACAATCTCGAGAACATCACGCTGACCGGTTGCGGCCGCGAGACGCGCTGGACGGACGACGGCACGGCCGCGCCGCTGTTGCACATTCTCGGCTCCAGCGACATTACCGTCCGCCGCATCGCCATGGCGAACACACAGGCCGAAGCGATCCTAGCCGAACCGGATTTGGTCAACGCACCCAATGATTTGCCCAAAGATCTTCTATTCGAGGATTTGCGCATCACCGCCACGGATTTCGGTGCCATCGCCGGCCGCGACGGCGCGAATTACACGGTGCGCCGCTGTCACGTCGAACTGGACGCACTCAGCGACGGCATCGGCGGCGGCGCCGGCGTCTCGCCGGCCATCTTCCTGCTCGGCACCGGCCTGCTGGTCGAGGATTCCGCGGTCATCGCGCTGAACCTCACCCAACGCCAACAGCTCGGCCTGGGCGGCATTCATATCGGCGGCGGCTCTGACGGCGTGGTCATCCGCCGCAACCGCCTGATCGGCGGCAACGGCAACGGCATCACTCTCGGCTCGGTGCGCATGGTCGCGCGACCGACCCCGGGCGCCAATTTCGATTCGGTGATCGAGGGGTCCTTCGAAAACCGGGTCAACTACACCACCAACTACAACGCCACTATGGGCATTGCCGGCTATTACGGCACACCGCTGATCATCAACGATCTCGGCTGCATCGATATCGGCCCGATCGACCCGGGCGGCGACGGCGAGCAGCCCGATCCGATGTTCCCGGTGTCCGAAGGGCCGGTGGAGAACGTCCGCATCGAGGACAACAGCATCGCCGAGATGGGCATGAACGGCATCTCCACCCACCTGCTGTCGATCTTCCAGATCGTGTTCGTCAATGAGCCGATCGACGCCATCGCGGTGGAGAACATGACCGTCCGGCGCAATCGCATCGAGAACTGCGTGCGCGGTGAAATCCCGGACCTCGGCGCCATCCTGCGCCAGTTCATCGGCTGGGGCGGCATCGCCCTGTCGCTTGCCGCCGATCTGGAGGTGACGGACAATCTCATCGCCGGCTGCGGCGAAGGTCATGACAGCCCCGTCTGCGGCTTCTTCGTCGCCATCGGCGAGGATCTGCTCTTCGAGCACAACCGTATCGAGCGCAACGGCCGCGGCCTGGTCGACGGCGGCGCGCCTCGCCCCGGCCGCCGCGGCGGCATCGTCGTCGGCCTCGGCATGGGCGGACTGTCCACAAACAACTTGCCCGGCGACAGCCGGCGCCAAGTCAATCGCGCCGCCTTCAGCTGCCGCTCCAACGAAATCCATGCGTCGGGCGGTCGCGCCATCAAGGCGATCCTCGCCGGGCCGGCCCATGTCAATGACAACCGGCTGACCGGATCGGGCCAAAGCCTGCTGTTTTCCAATCCCTTCGCCGCACTGGCGGCGGCAGGAATCGGCGCCGCCTCGATCGGCAACCGGCTGATAAGCCCCGTCGGCGATCTCGACTTCACCGACTACCTCATCCTGGAAGTCCTGTCGGAAGTCGCCGGCGGCGACGTGGTCAACATCCTCAACGTCGCGGTCGGCGAGGATTTCGCCTCGTTCTTCAATCTCGGCGGCCGGATTTCGCGCGACCTGCAGGCGCAGCCACTGCGGCTGACCGGCGGCGAGACCATGTTCAACGACAATCAGGTCAGCCTGCGCGCCTTCGGCGAGAACCAGGCGGCATCGCTGTCGGCGGTGTTCCTGCTCAGCGCCGACGACGTATCGATGGAGGACAACCAGGTCGAGTCTGAAAACGAGATGGTGTTCGTCTTCACCAACGCCATCGTCATGGCCAACTCGATCCGCGTCGAGGGTGGCCGTTTCCAGGCCAAGATCCTCGGTTCGCTGCTGTCGGCGGTTACCGTGTCGAATTTCATGAACACGACGGCGCTGAACCAGGGCACGCACTGCTTCTACGTCGTCGCCCCGCTGAGCGGCCGCATCGCCCAGGGCAACACGTCGATCTTCGGCATGGCATTCCCGGAATTCTGCAGCGGCATCGACAGCGTGGCGCAGCAGCAATCGAAACTGAAGACCGCCCAGATCGGGCAGTCGATAAGGGGCTGACCCAGGGAAACAGGTGCTGACATGGCCGACAACAACGACAATTGCGACGACGCAATCCGCATCGACCAGAACGCCCTATTGGGCGAAATGGGCAATTTCACCGGCGGAACCCGTCACATCAAGGCCGCCGGCTACGGGTTGGCAGCCCCGCTGTCGACCTTGCGGCTCGGCCAGATGCGGGCGGAAAAGGCACGCGCCGTCGGACGCTATGGCGCCGACAGCGCCGTGGCGAAGACCCGTGACGCCCGGCTGTCGGCTGCATCCGTTCGCGCCGATGCCTTCGATGCCGAATTCAGCCGCACGCTTGTCGATCCACCCTCGCCCGACCCGGACCGTGCCCAGGCCGGCTTCCATGGCCGTGTCGTCGAAGACGGCGATCCGCGACCGGGCCTGATCGTCGGCGCGGTCGACGACAAGGACGAATGGCATGGCCACACCTGTACCGGCGAGCGCGGCGACTTCGCCTTCTCGAGCACCGCGGACATTCCTCTGCGGCTGATGGTCGCCGACAAAGCCGGCGCACCGCTTTATCGTGACACCGTCGAGCGCACCTATGTCGCCGGCCAGGTTGTGTGGCGCGAGATCGACCTGGCGATCGCCGACGACCCCTGCGATTCCCGCGATGGCGGTAATGGCGACGAACCGGAACCGCAACCGGTCACGGTTCCGCAGATCGTCGGTCTGGCCGAGGCCGATGCCATTGCCACCCTGCGCAAGTCCGGACTGGCACGCGGAGATCGCACGACGCGGCCCGACGAAGACAATGTCGGCAAGGTGGTCGAACAAAACCCCGAGGCCGGAGCGGAAGTCGAGCGCGGTTCCGCCGTGGCGATCGTCGTCGGTATTTCTACCCAGATCCGCATGCCGGAAGTCGTCGGCATGCCGATCGACATCGCCAAGGAGAAATTGGCGGAAATCCCGCATGAATCGATCGATATCGAGGAAAAACCCGATCCCGACAAGATCGGCATCGTGCTGGCACAGTCGCCGGAGAAGGACACGGTGGTCACGCAGGAAACGGAAATCGTCCTGACGGTCGGCGTCGCAGACCGGCTGGTCATGCCTGCCCTCATCGGCGACAAGCTTGCGCAGGCGAAGATCACGCTCGCCGAACTCGGAATGACCAATATCGAGACTGCCGAGAAGGTCGACCCGCAGAGGATCGGCCTGGTGGTCGACCAGAAGCCGCAGGCAGGCAAGAACGTCACGCCGGAAACCAAGGTCACGCTGGTCATCGGCGTGGCGGAAGACAGGCCGGGCGAGGATACGCGAGAACGGTTCCGCGCGGTCATCGGTCACATGGTCGCCGATACGCGGTTCACCCAGCTCGAAATGAGCCGAAACGAGCTCGAACAGGCTTTCAAGAACCGCGGTGTTGACAAGACATCGGCGCTGCGCGGCATGAGCGAATCCCAGCCGCAGGATGTGCGAACCAGGATGGAACTGCCGACCCTGAAGGCCGCCAAGCTCTTGCGCACACTGCTGCGCGCGGCGTTCAAGGCGCTTGACCGAGGCTGAGACGGGCCATGGCAAAGCGCGCGATCGAGCAAGCCGTGAAGGAGGCCGCAAGGCCCGCTCGCCGCGCCAATGCCGCGCTGCCGTTGCAGGCCAAGCTGGAGGTCGGCCCGGCGCGCGACCGGTTCGAAGCGGAGGCCGACCGGATGGCCGATCGCGTGGTCTCCGGTCCCGGTCCTCCCGACACGGCGCCGCCGGCGACGATTTCGGCCCTGCCGACCGGGGGCGCCGCCAGCCGCAAGGCGGACGGCAGCGCTCCGGAAGAGGCTGAGGAAACGCCGCCATTGCTGGCACAGTCCAAACGCGAAAACGGCGCGGCTCCCCCTGAGGAACCGGAAGACCCGGTCGATTCCCTGCTGATGCAGCGCGATGCCGCAAACGGCGCTTCCGGCGGCGCGTTCACGGCCCCTGCCTCGGTCGAATCGGCAATAGCGGGCATGCGGTCCGGCCCGGCGCGGCAACTCGATCCGGGAACGCGCTCGACCATGGAGAGCGGGATCGGTCGCGACTTCTCGAACGTTCGCATCCATGACGGGGCAAGGGCGGCGAACGCCGCCCGGAACCTGCGCGCCAAGGCTTTCACCGTCGGCAACGACGTGTTCTTCGGCGCCGGGCAATACCGGCCGCACAGCCGATCCGGCCAGCGGCTGATCGCTCACGAACTCACCCATACGGTTCAGCAGACCGGCGGTTCGGGCCATGCCCAGCCAGCGCGGATCCAGCGCGACACCGGAGCCGGTAATTCCGACATTGAACCGGACAACGACCAGCGGGATACCGACGAACCGGCTCCGCCCAACACATTCGAGGATCCGCAGAAGGGCAAGATCGACCTCGCCAAAAAGGAGATCGAGCTGCCAAAACTGATCCTGCCGGAGCTCGTGGGTGCTCTCAAGGGCACGGCAGGCGGCGAGAACGTGCCGGCTGCCAAGAACGGAACCCTGCCGGCGGCCGGCTCGCAATACCGGCTCCCTCCGGTCCCGACACGTGATCCGGGAAGCAACGCCCACGAGGTCTGGACCGCCTATGCGCAAGCCAACTGGGTCAAAAGCGTGCAGCAAGGATTGACGGAGCACCTGACGCAGTTCGAAGACGCCGCCGATGTTCAAAAAGACGGCCAACAGGTCTATTTCCTGCGTCGCGGCAGTGGAAAAAGCGCGAGTTCGCTGTTGATCGGAACGATTCCCGAAATCGCAGGCAGCGACCTCGGCCTTCGGCCACAATGGACCCAGGGCGGCGGCAACGACACGCTCCACGCCGATCACATCCTGGAATGGCAACTGGGCGGCGCCGACTCCGCACTCAACATGTGGATGCTGAAAGGGACCTACAACCGACGCGTCGGTGACAAGATCAAAACCAACGTGCGCCGCGATGCCCGCAATCTTCTCAAGGCAGCCCGTCGAGACAAGGCGATCAAGGAAGACCCGCGGTTGCCGCCGGACAGTGAAGACGGGGTGACGACGACACGGCGGACCTGGACCTATATCTTCCGCCAGGTGGGGGGTGGCAGCGGTTTCGGACGCGCCCCGAGTAAATCCTACTGGACGCGGGCGCAGATTCAGAACGCCGACCATCTCAGAGTGACACGGCCTCTCGACGACAAGGCGCTGACCGATCTCGGTCTGAAATTCGAACCCGGCACCATGCCGACCCAGTTCCTGGTTTTCCCCAACGAGCAGGGCGGCAAATTCGCCAAATTCCGCATCAACCGCGACGGTACGGTGCGACGTCCGAGCTTTTTCTTCCCCGGCCTCGTCCTGGTCGGCAAGCCGACCTATGACCCGCCGGCTTCGTCGGACGATCCCGCCCACGCACTGCACTTGCGCATTGCCCGACAGAAACGCAAGAACGGCGATCTCTTCCAATCGACGACCGAGAAAGAAATCGATGTGCTTGCACAGCCGCATCTCGGTGCCGCCGGATATGCGGATCGCAAACAGCTCCTGAGTCTCTTTCACGGCGCGACATTCACCAAGCTCAGCCCGGTTACCTTCACGGATGTGGGGCTCGACGCCAACGG
The DNA here is from genome assembly GCA_963921345.3 of Rhizobiaceae bacterium. Taxonomy (GTDB): domain Bacteria; phylum Pseudomonadota; class Alphaproteobacteria; order Rhizobiales; family Rhizobiaceae; genus Hoeflea_A. The sequence goes on from CAWUFE020000002.1 coordinate 1,019,858, forward strand.
CGTGCTGGTCGGAATCGGTGAAATCGCGGCAACGAAGTTTCTCTTCCCCGGCCTGCGTATCCCGGTGATGATCCATGGCACCGACGTGCTCATCTCCTTCCCCGTTCCGACGGAAAGCCTGAACTTCGGGCCGCTCACGGTTACCGAAGCCGCTCTTCAGCTCGGTGTCGGAAAAAGCGGATTCTTCGTTCAGGGCCTCGCCAACCTCGCCGTTGCATCGGTCGGCTCCGGACAGCTCACCGCGCGGGTCGAGCGCAACGATGTCATCCTGTCCGGCAACTTCCAGCTCGACATGGATTTCCTCAATCCGGCCGAGTTGTCACTCTCCTACTCCTTCAACGACGATCAACTGAGCGGCTCCGCTACATTAGGCGTCCAGTCCGAAGCCCTGCCCGGCATCGAGGGCGGCGAAGTCACCGTCACCTTCTCCAACGACTCGCTTGGCGTCACCGGCCGGCTCGATCTCGGCGGCCCGCTGTCCGGCTCGGCAATCACGGTCGGCTACACGCCGCAGGAAGGACTGAGCATTGCCGCCGACGATCTGCCATTGCCGGTCGATCAGTTGCCGGGAATCAGCAACGCGGTCGTATCGATCTCGGCCAATCGCAATCCGGAAACCGGCGCCTGGCTCGTCGCCGGCTCGGGATCCGCCGATATCACCGCGCCCGCCGCATCCGGATCGATCGACGTCTCCTACAATGCCGGCGCCGTCCTCATTCACGGCGAAGGCAAGGTTGCCGCCGGCCCCGCCACCGGCACCATCGACGTTACCGTCACCAACATGCCTATCGACGAGGAAGGCAGGCCGGTCGAGGGCACGGTGACCGACACCTTCACCGCCTGGGGCCGTGGCACCGCATCGATGAAGTTCGGCATTCTCACCGGGACCGCCGGGCTCGAATACACGCCGGACGGACGGGTCATCATTTCCGGCGAAATTGCCATGCCGCCGCGCTTCGACGTCTTCGACCGGATGGAGTATCACCGGCCGCTGCTGGCGTTGGAAACCCCCGAATTCCCGATCTGGGGGCTGTCGCTGGGCGGGATCGGTTTCGGTATCTTCGCCAGCGCCGACGGCTACGTCAATTTCGACGCCTGGAACCGAAGGCCGGCTCCTGCTTCGGCCGGTTGACGATGAACGACATGCGCACCGTTTCCCAGCCGCGGGTATTGTCGAAGGCGTTGATGCGGACGTAGCTGTCCGGATGCTCCGCCCGGCAGTCGTCGAGCTCCATCATCACGCCCTTGGCGTCGCGCAGATCGAACATGGGATTGCCCCACATGTCCCAATAGGTGTTCCGCGGATGGGCATCGTCGGTATATTCGATGCCGATGGCCCAGCCCTGCTCGAGGCAGTACTCCACCTGCGCCGAAATCTGCGCGTCGGTGAGATCCGGCAGGAAAGAAAAGCATCCTTGGGTGTTGCGCATGGTCTGTCTCCTTGTTGCTTGCCGTCAGACGGCAACGGCCGGCGTCGGGACGAAGTCCGACGTGTCGGTCGATGTGTAGTTGAAGGTGATTTTTCCCCAGGTTTCGAGAGCCGCTTCCAGCGGCTTGCACCACTTGGCCGCTTCGCGCAGGATCTCAGGCCCCTCCACGGCGATGTCGCGTCCCTCGTTGCGCGCCAACACCATCGCTTCCAGCGCAACGCGGTTGGCCGCGGCGCCCGCCTGGATACCCATCGGGTGACCGATGGTGCCGCCGCCGAACTGCAGCACGACGTCGTCGCCGAACAGGTCGAGAAGCTGGTGCATCTGGCCGGCATGGATACCGCCAGAGGCGACCGGCATCACCTTCTTGATGTCCGCCCAGTCCTGCTCGAAGAACAGGCCGCGGGGCAGGTCCACCTCGTTTTTCGTCTCGCGCAGCACGTTGTAGTAGCCCTGCACCGTCATCGGATCGCCCTCGAGCTTGCCGACGGCCGTGCCGGCATGCAGGTGGTCGACGCCGGCGAGCCGCAGCCATTTGGCGATCACCCTGAACGAGATGCCGTGGTTCTTCTGCCGCGTATAGGTGCCGTGGCCGGCCCTGTGCATGTGCAGGATCATGTCGTTCTGGCGGCACCATTCCGAGATCGACTGGGTCGCCGTCCAGCCGATGATCAGGTCGACCATGACGATCACGGAACCGAGTTCCTTGGCGAATTCGGCGCGCCGGTACATTTCCTCCATCGTACCAGCGGTGATGTTGAGATAGTGACCCTTGACCTCGCCGGTTTCGGCCTGGGCGCGGTTGACCGCCTCCATGCAGTAGAGAAAGCGGTCGCGCCAGTGCATGAAGGGCTGCGAGTTGATGTTCTCGTCGTCCTTCATGAAGTCGAGCCCGCCCTTCAGGCCTTCATAGACGACACGGCCGTAATTCTTGCCCGACAGGCCGAGCTTCGGCTTGGTCGTGGCGCCGAGCAGCGGCTTGCCGAACTTGTCGAGGCGCTCGCGCTCGACGACGATGCCGGTCGGCGGCCCCTTGTAGGTTTTGACGTAAGCAACCGGGAAATGCATGTCCTCCAGCCGTGCACCCATCAGCGGCTTGAAGGAAAACACGTTGCCGATGATCGACGCTGTCAGGTTGGCGATCGAGCCCTCCTCGAACAGGATAAGGTCGTAGGCGACGTAGCAGAAATACTGGCCTTCCTGGCCGGGCACCGGTTCTACCCGATAGGCCTTGGCACGGTAGGAATCGCAGGCCGTCAGCCGGTCGGTCCAGACCACGGTCCAGGTTGCCGTCGAGCTTTCGCCGGCGACCGCCGCGGCCGCCTCGATGGGATCGACACCCTCCTGCGGGGTGATGCGGAACAGCGCGATGACGTCGGTGTCCTTGGGCTCGTAATCGCCGTCCCAATAGCCCATCTGCGCGTATTTCAGCACGCCGGCACGGTAGCGTTCCCTGCCCTTGATTTCGGTCTTGGCGTCGGTGTTCATGGTCCTGTCCTTTCCAGTTTGCGGCCGGTTCAGGCGGCTTTGGCCGAAGCGACGGCCGGGTCGAGCGCGCCGCTGGCATAGCGGCGCGCCATGTCGTCCAAGGCGATGACCTTGATTTTCGAGGCATGGCCGGCGGTGCCGAAGGCCTCGAAACGGCCGCGGCAGAGAGTCTCCACGGCCTCCATCGCCGGTTTCAGAAATTTGCGCGGATCGAATTCCGCCGGATTTTCCCGCGCGATCCTGCGCATCTGGCCGGTCATCGCCATGCGGCAATCGGTGTCGATGTTGACCTTGCGAACGCCGTGGCGGATACCGCGCACGATCTCCTCAACCGGCACTCCGAAGGTCTGCGGCATCTCGCCGCCGAAACGGTTGATGATGTCCTGCAGTTCCTGCGGCACCGACGACGAACCGTGCATCACCAGATGCGTGTCGGGCAGTTTCCGGTGGATCTCCTCGATGACGTTCATCGCCAGAATGTCGCCATCCGGCTTGCGCGAGAACTTGTAGGCCCCGTGCGACGTGCCGCAGGCGATCGCCAGCGCGTCGACTTTCGTGCGCATGACGAAATCGACGGCCTGGTCCGGATCGGTGAGCAGCGCGTCTTGCGACAGCGTGCCTTCGGCGCCGTGTCCGTCCTCGGCTTCCGAACGGCCGGTTTCGAGCGAACCGAGCACGCCCAGTTCGCCTTCGACGGAGGCGCCGACCCAATGGGCCATGCGTGCGACCCGTTCTGTGATGCCGACGTTATAGTCGTATGTCGCCGGCGTCCTGGCGTCGGCCTCCAGCGATCCGTCCATCATCACCGACGTGAAGCCGTGGCGGATCGCCGTCAGGCAGGTGGCCTCGTCGTTGCCGTGATCCTGGTGCATGCAGACCGGGACGTCCGGATAGATCTCGACCAGCGCGTCGATCATCCGCGCCAGCATGATGTCGTTGGCGTAAGCCCGGGCGCCGCGCGAGGCCTGCAGGATAACCGGTGCGTCGCAGGCGCTCGCCGCCTCCATGATGGCAAGCCCCTGCTCCATGTTGTTGATGTTGAAGGCCGGCACGCCGTAACCGTGTTCGGCGGCATGGTCGAGCAGTTGGCGAAGTGAAATGCGAGCCATGGTCAGGCGTCCTCCAGGGTCGGTGCGTTGTTCTTGAGCGCGGCAATGCCAGGCAGTTCCCGGCCCTCCAGCCATTCGAGGAACGCGCCGCCGGCGGTCGAGACGTAAGTGAAGCGATCGGTGACACCGGCGGCGTTGAGTGCCGCGACCGTGTCGCCGCCGCCTGCAACCGTCGTCAGCGATCCGCGCGTCGTCAGGTCGGCGGCCAGCCGGGCAATCTCGAAGGTTGCTGTCCCGAAGGGCTCGATTTCAAAGGCGCCCAGCGGACCGTTCCACAGCAGCGTACGGCACCAGCGCAGCGTTTGGGCAATGCGTTCGCAGGTCGTACTTCCGGCATCGAGCGCCATGCGATCCGCCGGAATGGCGTCGATGGGGACGACGGCGCACTCGGCATCGGCCTCGAGGCGCTGCGCGACAACCACATCGTCCGGCAGGATCACGGCGCAACCGGCGTCCCGGGCGGCGTCGAGGATCGCCCGCGCAGTGCCGACGGCCTCGGGCTCATAGAGCGACCGTCCGACATAAACGCCGCGAGCGGCAAGAAAGGTGTTGGCCATGCCGCCACCGACGATCAGGTGATCGGCCCGGTTCACCAGATGCATGAGCACGCCTATCTTGGTCGACACCTTGGCGCCGCCGACCAGCGCCGCGACGGGCCGGTCCGGCTCTTCGAGCGCCCGTTCGAGGGCGTCCACTTCGCGCAACAGCGACGGCCCCGCGAAGGCCGGCAGCAAGGAGGCAATGGCGTCGGTCGAGGCGTGGGCGCGGTGGGCGCAGGAGAAGGCGTCGTTGACGTAGAGATCGCCATGCAGCGACAGCCTGACGGCAAAGTTGCGGCGGTTCTCCGTCTCACCGCGGTGGAACCGCAGGTTTTCCAGGAGCAGCACGTTTCCGGGCAACAGCCGTCCGCTGGCCCGCTCGGCCGCCTCGCCGACACAGTCGCCGGCGAATCCGACCTCGCGGCCGAGAGAGCGCGACAAAGCCGAGGCAATCGGCCGTGTCGAATAGAGCGGGTTGGGTTCGGACTTCGGTCGTCCCAAATGGGTCATGACGACGACGGCCGCGCCGCGATCCAGCAGACCGGCGACCGTCGGGGCATAGCGGTCGATGCGCGTGGTATCGGCAACGATCCCAGCAGCCATCGGCACATTGAGATCGGCGCGGATCAGCACGGTCTTGCCGGCGACATCCGCCGTCGCGATATCGGGAAGCCGACAGGTCATTCGGCAGCCTCCCTCTGTCGGACAAGGTCGAGAGCGGCCTCCACCACCCGATCGGCGGTGATGCCGAAATGCTCGTAGAGCTGCGGCCCAGGAGCACTGGCTCCGAAACCGTTCATGCCGATGAAGCGGCCGTGCTCGCAGATCCAGCGATCCCAGCCGAGCCGCGCGGCGGCTTCGATGCCGATGCGCGGCGCGTTGCCCAGAACCTCGTTGCGGTAAGCCTCGTCCTGCGCCTCGAACAATTCCCAGCAGGGCAGTGAGACGACGGCGGCCTCGATGTCCATCGCGTCGCGCAGCCGGTCGGAAGCGGCTTTGGCGATTTCAACCTCGGAGCCGCTGGCGATCAGGGTCAGATTACGTGCCCGCCGGGTCTCGTGCAGAACGTATCCGCCACGCGCCGACAGGTTCTCCGCCGTCCCGGTTTCCCGCAGCATCGGCAGCCCCTGGCGCGACAGAGCAAGCACGCTCGGCCGGTCTGCCGTCGCCAGTGCGATTTCCCAGGCCTCCGCGGTCTCGACGATGTCCGCCGGACGGAAAACGTTAAGGTTCGGCGTCGCCCGCAGCATCGCCAGATGCTCGACCGGCTGGTGCGTGGGGCCGTCCTCGCCGAGCCCGATGGAATCGTGGGTCATCACATAGATGACCCGCAACCCCATCAGCGCCGATAGGCGCATGGCGCCGCGCGCGTAGTCGGAGAAGCACAGGAAAGTGCCGCCATAGGGGATGAAACCGCCATGCAAGGCCAGGCCGTTCATCACCGCGGCCATGGCGTGCTCGCGGATGCCGTAGTGAAGATAGCGTCCGGCAAAATCGCCCGGCCGGACCGGTTTCATATCAGGCGTCAGCGTCAGATTGGAGTGGGTAAGGTCGGCCGATCCGCCAACAGTGAGGTCGCAGGCGGCGTTGATCACCCCGAGCGCCATTTCGGAAGCCTTGCGGGTTGCTGCCCTGGTGCTCTTGTCGAAGTGCTCCGCCCGAAAGGCGGCAAGGTTCTGACGAACACGATTGTCGATCTCGCCGGAAACAGCGACCCTGAAATCGCGGCGCCTGGTGCTGTTGGCGAGGCGGCTCAGCCAGTCGGCATGCTGACGGCCGCCGCTTTCCGCAACCTGGCGCCAGGCGCGAATGATGTCTTGCGGAACCTCGAAGGGCCCATGGGGCCAGCCGAGCGCCACCCGTGCCGCCCTCACTTCCTCTTCACCGAGCGGCGCGCCATGGGTCTTTTCCGACCCCTGCAGATTGGGCGCACCCTTGCCGATCGTCGTGCGGCAGGCGATAAGCGACGGCTTCGCCGACTTGCGCGCCCGAGCGATTGCTCCGGCGACCGCCTCGTGATCGTGGCCGTCGACGCTGTGGACCTCCCAGCCGGCGGCCTGGAAGCGCGCCGGCTGGTCCATCGCGGTCGACAGGGAGGTGGGGCCGTCGATGGAAATGCGATTATCGTCCCACAGCACGATGAGGCGCGACAGTTTCAGATGGCCGGCCAGATCGATGGCCTCGTGACTGATGCCCTCCTGCAGGCAGCCGTCGCCGGCCACGACATAGGTGTAGTGGTCGACCAGCCGGGCGTCGAAGCGCCGTGCCAGCATGCGCTCGGCGAGCGCCATGCCGACCGCTGTTGCGAGGCCCTGGCCCAGCGGACCGGTGGTCGTCTCGACGCCGGCGGCATGGCCGAATTCCGGATGGCCCGCGGTCCGGCTGCCGAGCTGCCGGAAGCGGCGCAACTCGGTCATCGGCATGTCTTCGTAGCCGAGAAGGTAATGCAGCGCATATTGCAGCATCGAGCCATGGCCGGCCGACAGCACGAAGCGGTCGCGGTCAGGCCAGTCCGGATGCCGCGGATCGATCTTGACGAAGCGGTTGAACAGCACGGTCACAGCATCGGCCATGCCCATCGGCATGCCGGGATGGCCGGAATTGGCCTGCTGCACCGCATCCATTGCCAGGACACGAATGGCGTTGGCCATGGCCACCTCGTCGGCGGCGGATTTCGACAGGTCCGCGGTCTCGATGGTCATGTCGGCCTCCTCACGATGCACGGTGTTTCAGGTCGATCAGCTTGTGGATCAGCGGCGTGAAGATCAGCTGCATCGCGAGATCCAGCTTTTCACCCGGACAGACGATCGAATTGGCGCGCGACATGAAGCTGCCGTCGAGCATCGAAAGCAGATAGGGAAAGTCGATACCGCGCGGATTGGCGAAGCGGATCACCAGCATGGATTCGGCCGCTGTCGGGATCCACCTCGAGATGAACGGATTGGACGTGTCGACAGTCGGCACCCGCTGGAAGTTGATGTTGGTCTCGGAAAATTGCGGGCAGATGTAGCGCGCATAGTCGGGCATGCGGCGCAGGATCGTCTCGGTGACGGCTTCGGTTGAATAGCCGCGCTGGGTCCGGTCGCGATGGGTCTTCTGGATCCATTCCAGATTGATCACCGGCACGACGCCGATCTTGAGGTCGACATGGCGGGCAAGGTCGATCGCATCGGTTTTGACGCAGCCGTGTAGGCCTTCGTAGAAGAGAAGGTCGCTGTCCGGCAGGTCTTCCCATTCGGTGAAGGTGCCCGGCGGCGCGTCGTAGAGCTCCGCCTCGGTCTCATCATGCACGTAGCGACGGGTCTTTCCCCTGCCCTTGCGCCCGTACTCCTCGAACAGCGATTCGAGGATCTTCAGCTCGTTGGCCTCCGGGCTGAAATGGGAGAAGTTGTTGTTTCCCTTCTCTTCTTCCTCGGCGATCTTGGCTTTCATTCCGGCACGGTCGTAGCGGTGGAAGGCGTCGCCCTCGACGAACGCCGCCGTCACCCCCTCGCGATTGAAGATCTTCTCGAAGGTGTCCTTGACGGTGGTCGTGCCGGCGCCGGATGACCCGGTGATGGCGACGATCGGATGCTTGTGTGACATCGGCTGGCCTCCTCAAGCCCTGAAAAGACCGCGATTGGCGAACAGCGGATGACGATTGGCGATGGCCGAGGGCTGACGGTAGTAACGGCCGATCCGCTCGACCTCCTTGCGCGAACCGAAGACCAGCGGCGTGCGCTGATGCAGGTCCGCTGGAACCAGATCGAGGATCGGGGCGACCCCGTCGGTCGCCAGGCCACCCGCCTGTTCGACGATCATGGCAACCGGGCTCGCCTCATAGACAAGCCGCAGCCGGCCTCGCGTGTAGCCGCGGCGCTTGTCGGCCGGATAGAGAAACACGCCGCCGCGCACCAGGATGCGGTAGGTGTCGGCAACCAGCGAGGCGATCCAGCGCATGTTGAAGTTCTTTTCGCGCGGCCCGTCGGTCCCGGCCAGGCAGTCGTCGACATAGAGCCGGACCTGCTCGTCCCAGTGCCGGTAGTTGGAAACATTGATCGCGAACTCGGCCGTCGACTGCGCCACGGCAATCGATTCATAGGCCTCGACAAAGGTCCCGAGACGACTGGAGAAGACGTAGATACCGGTCCCGCTGCCGGTGGTCAGCACCAGTGCCAGCTGCGGTCCGTAGATGAAGAAGCCCGCCGCCAGCTGGCATCGGCCACTCTGGGCGAATGTCCCGGCCGCGCCGTCCCGGACCGGCAGGACGGAAAAGATGGTGCCGATGGAGACGTTGGTGTCGATGTTGGAGGACCCGTCGAGCGGGTCGATGGCGACGGCAATGGCCGATTGCGGATCGATCGAAACCGGTTGGGCGATTTCCTCCGACGCGTAATAGGCGATGCCCGCCTTGCGGGCCGCTTCCAGAAACAGCTGGTCCGCGTGAACATCAAGCTCCTTTTGAGTGTCTCCATCGGCATTGGAGGTTGCCCGGGCACCGGCAAAGGCGCTGCCCAAAGCCCCCTCATTGATCGATTTGCGGATTCTGACGGCGGCGGCCGCAAACGCGCGCACGGTCTCCGCCACCGCCAGGCGCACCGGGTCCCGCGATCCGCAATAGCCGGTAAGGTAAGCATCCAGTGTTGCTGCGTGCATGGCCGATCCTCCCGAACAGCGCCGTGGCATCTGTTGCGGCCGGACTATCCGGATCGACCCTTGGTTAGTAAAATTTATTTTATTTACGTTATCAGTAACTTTTTCTAATCTACAACCATGACGAACGTCTCCCTGCGCCAACTGCGCTCCCTGATCGCGATCGAACAGACAGGAAAAATATCCAATGCTGCCAAGACCTTAGGCCTGACGGGTCCAGCCGTCACGCTGCAGCTTCGGCAGCTCGAGGACGAAACCGGCATGTGCCTGTTCGACCGCACTCCGGAGGGCATGCGACCCACAGTCGCAGGCCAGGCCGTGCTCGATGCCGCCCATTCCGTGCAGGAGCGCCTGCGCCTGCTGGACGAGGAACTGACCGAGCTGAAAGGCGGCCGGCGCGGCAGCCTGCGGCTCGGCGCGGTCTCGACGGCAAAATATTTCGCGCCGCGCCTGATCGCCGGCTTCAAGCAAAGCCATCCGGAGATCCAGATCGAGCTGTTCATCGGCAACCGCGCCGAGATCATCGAAACGCTGCGCGAGCAAACGGTCGACGTCGCGCTGATGGGACGGCCGCCCGCCGACCTCAAGGTCGACGCTGCCGTCTTCGGCGATCATCCGCTGGTCATCGTCGCCCCGGCCGGACATCCGCTCGCCAGCCGCCGGGAAATCACCAAAGAGGAGATCGCGACGGAAGAGTTCCTGGTACGCGAACCGGGATCCGGCACCCGTATCTCGCTGGAGATCTTCTTTGCCGAGGTTCCGGACAAGCTCGACGATCTCGGCACGGAAATGGGTTCCAACGAGACGATCAAGCAGGCGGTCATGGCCGGGCTCGGCGTCGGCTTCATCTCCGCCCACACGATCGAGCAGGAATTGCAGCTCGGCCGCCTGGTTATCCTCGACGTCGCCGGCATGCCCATCCGCCGCCAATGGTACTCGGTGTCGCGCACCGACCGGGCGCAATCGCCGGCCATGCAGATTTTCCGGGAATTCCTCGCCAAACAAGGGCCGCGCTACCTGCCGGTCATTCCGCGCACCTACCCTGCCGAGGCCGTCTGACAACCCATTGTTAGGCGGATATACACGGCTTTAGAATTCTCTCATTCGATATTGAACATTTTGAGGAGGATTGGAACGCCTTGCCAAAGACAGCTCCCTTTCAACTCGATGATTGCCTATCAACCGTAACTTCGCGTATTGGTAGACGCACGAACAGAGTTGCACTGCATTCAATAATCGGTCGTCATGCGCCCTCCAATTGAGATAGAGAACAGTGCTCAGAAGCTCGCACGAAATCCACTTGGAATTATCGCGCTATTCCTATTGCTGGTCTACGGCATTGCGGGATTGGTTGTTGGGGCGAACGTGCTTCAACCAAGTGAACGCCTGCCTTTGATCTGGTTTATGGTGTTGTTTCCGTTGGTTGTTTTGGGGGCGTTCTATCGCCTTGTAACAACTCACCATACAAAATTATATGCTCCCAGAGATTACTCTGATTCAGAAGGGTTTTTCCGCGCGCTAACACCCGCGGAGCAAAGGGAGCGACTTCGAAGAGAAGTGCACAATTTTGAGCTATCAGGCGCGTCCCAAAACGAAGCCGGCCACCAGATCTCCGCGTTAGAAATGGAGAGCGCCGGATTTTCACCCACGACCTCATATGTTTTAGCCGAGGAGTTGGCCTTTCGTGAGCTTGAAAGTCAGTTGAAACGGAACATTCAACGGCATGTTGAACTGGAAGGTGTAGGCTATGCCGATGGCATCTTAAAAACCAGAACTTCCGATCGAGATTATGCAATTGAAGTCAAGGTATTGCATCCGGCGCAAGTGGTTGAAGGAGTGAGGGAGGCTGCACAACAAATACGCAGTTTTGCGCGACAACTGAATCGAGAGTGGAATTTCATTCTGGCAGTTGTTCTAGTGCGGCCACTCGGTGAAGATGCCAAGCCTTTAGTCGACGATCTGCGCGAAGAGCTAAAGTCGGGATCCATTCCGATTCGCCTGCGTGTATTTGATTTCGAGAACCTCTCAAAAAAATACGGAATCTCATCGTCGGAGAGTTAGAGCGGCCAATGCGCTCAAATCTCCCTCGGGACTTTCTGTTGGCTTTTTGAAAACGAAAACCATCCCAGTGGCACCTCCTCCGCTTTCATGCGGCTGTCAGATTAATCAACTCCCGACCCCTCACCGCATGTGCAATACTTGCGATTAGGAAAGCCCGCGATGTCGTTTTGTTCGCGAACTTCGATTGCCTGGTTGTATAGCAAATGGAGGAACAAGGTGCCTTTGCAACGTGACGATAAAGGAGTTTGGACCTTAGATACTGGAGATCAAGACCAGGCCGCGGTCGGCGGTTCACATCCTTCATATGTCGAAGCGTTACCGCGGTATCTCACGGAATTGGACCCGGCGTTTGAACACTCGCGTCAAGTTTCGGAGTTCAATTTCCTCTGGTCAATTTTCGCGATTCGAGGCGCACAGGACGCTGGATGGGATCCTTTCGAAACAACACAGCGGGCAATAGCCGCCATTTTGGCTATGTACGAGACAGCGAATGGAGAAGCTGCTCAGCATCTGGGCCTATGGCTATATGGGCATATAATGGAAGCGTCAGAACCGTACGAATTTCTGGCAAACCTTATTGATGTAGCTAATGGCGGTCGATTTCAGTCGGTGAGGTTTCCGCCCAACCGTGGTGGTGCTCCCTTATCTCCGGGAGTTAAGATCAGTCGTTTAGAAGAACAGGCGACGGACGCTGGAATGCCAAGCGTCGTTACGCCAATGAAGGAAGCGTGGAACCGGGATCTCCGAAACTCGATCTTCCACGCGGACTACAGCCTTCACGGGCCCGATTTACGAACTATGCGGCCGACCAAATCCTACTCCCTCGACGAAACTTTAACGTTGATAAACAGGGCGTTAGCCTATCAGGAGGCCCTGTCGATCTTGAGGAAAACCCACATCGAAAGTTATACCGAGCCCATAGTTATTCCGTGCGATCCAGAATTCTCGGGGAATCCGGGCGAAATGGCTACAGTAATCGTGCGCGAGGGGTTCGGTGCCACTGGCCTAAAGGATGCGTGGACAGCTGAGCAACTAGCAGCGGGGTGCGTGCCGTTCCGCGCTGGGCGCTTCACCTATGAAGAGTCGCGATTGCTCGGCGCCGATCCAGAACTGGCATTGTTGCCGGGCGCAGCCAGCTAGGTACAACACGGCCAACGTGAATCCGACATCAAACATAGGGTATTCACTCGCTTTACCGTGCATACCCGAACGACCGATTGCTTCAGCGCTTCAGCCGGGGTGCACCGTGTACTACCTACGTCGCCGCTGCTCAGCTGCGGTCAGGCGGGCATCTGTTCCTCGGCCATGCGTTTCTCCAGCGCCCGGCGGAACAGCTTGGCGCCGGCGTCCAGACCCAGGTCGATGTTCGGTGTCGCCATCTCCTTCATGCCCTTGTGCACCTCTTCGAGCACCTCGCGGTCCTCGTTGAAGGCCATGACGGCACCGGCGTTCATCTTCTCCGAGATCGTCTTGTCGTCCGGATCGGTGTTGCGGTGCTGGAACCAGATGTATTTCGACCGGTCCTCGTCGATCGGCGTCATGAAGTTATAGGAGATGTTGATATAGGTCTTGTCCATCGGCGGCTTGTCGGGCCCGCCGGTGCCGACCGGCGTGTAGACCGACTTGTTGAGACCGATCGCCGGAAAGCACATCTCGTAGTGCTGCTTGCGGTCGCAATGACCGTCGAATTTCACCAGCCCGGCGTAATAGGGCGACGGCGGCTGGTCGTAGATCCAGCGCGACACGATGATGCCGCGGTCGGTCTTTTCGACATCGAGCGGCGTTCCGTCGGTGCCGCCGCCGGCAAACGACGTCACATGCACCCAGGCGACGTGGCTGGGGTCGAGCAGGTTGTCGACGATCCAGAGATAGTTGCAGTTGATCTCCAGTTCGCCGCCGTCCGTGCAGCCCCATTCGGGATTGTCGAAATTCTCGACCGGAAAGATGGCGTCGGGATCGGCCTGCTCCGGGTCGCCCATCCAGATCCACAACAGGCGATAGCGGTCGACCACCGGATAGGAGCGCACCACCGCCTTCCTCGGGATGAGATCCGGCTGGGTGGGTGCGGCGACGCAGGCGCCGCTGCAGTCGAAGGTCAGTCCGTGATAGCCGCATTCGACGGTGTCGCCGCGCAGATTGCCCTTCGACAGCGGCAGCTTGCGATGCGGACAGGCATCTTCGAGTGCCACCGGGTCGCCGGCTTCGGTCCGGTAGATCACGATGTTCTCGCCGAGCAGCATCTCGGCCTTCAGATCGCGGCCGTAATCCTTGCTCCAGCCCGCGACGTACCAGGTGTTCCTCAGATACATTCCATCTGCTCCGCTGCGCATTGAGAGTCCGCACGATTTTACCGGCTGGTCCCGCACTCGCGCAACGCCGATTCCATTAAGTTCGCGATTAGCAATACTTATGCAGCCGATGCGAATTCAACCATGTCGGGCTGCCGATCGACCTCCTCCGCCAGCCAGTCCATGAAGATCCGCATATGCTCCATCTGAGCCGTCTGACGGCTGCACACCAGCCAGTAGGAATAGTCCGAAGTCACCAGCGTCGGAAACGGCAGCACCAGCTGCCCTTCTTGCAGCGCATCGATCACCAGCGGCTCGCGTCCAAGCGCCACTCCGCCTCCCTTGATAGCCGCCTGCACCGCCATGTTGGCCTGACCGAAACGCCGCGTTCGGTTCATCCGGGGCAAGGTTACGTCGGTCTTGTCGGCCCAGAAGTGCCAGGTCGGCGGATTGCCGCCATGGTCGGCCAGTTCGTCGAGCAGAATGGTGTGGCGCGCCAGATGCGCGACCTCGGTGAGCGGCGGGTCGCCATCGCGCAACACCGGCGAACAGACCGGGCAGATGCGCTCCGACATCAACAGCCGTGACGCAAGATTGGGATATTTTCCAACACTATAGCGGATCGACAGGCTGGTATCGTCGGCTGCCGGCGAGGTCGAGACGGATTGGGTGGTGATCGACACCGGCAGGTCGGGATAGCTCTGGTCGAAATTGATCAGCCTCGGGAAGAGCCAGTTGAGAGCGAAGCCCGGCGGGCACGACAGCAGGATCATCCGCTCGTTGCTGCGCCGCTGCTTGAGCTGGTTGCACACGGTGATGATCTTGCCCAGGCCGCTGCGCACAGCCTCGGCCAATTGCTGGCCGTCCTCGGTCGGTACCGTATGGTGCGACGAGCGGATCAGCAGTTTGCGCCCGGTCCACTCCTCCAGCGCCTTGACGTGCTGGCTGACCGAACTCTGGGTCACACCGAGCTCGTCGGCGGCCCGGTTGAAGCCGCGCAGGCGGGCAACCGCCTCGAAGGCCCGCAGCGCCGTGAAGGGGAGATTCTGCATAGAATTAGTTTACCTAATCGGCTCCCTAATGAAAAGCCGATCGGGCAGACATCAGGCTGCCCCGATCAGGGTGCCGAACGATGCTCCAACCGGCGAAACAGCAGCGACAGGCCGAAACAGATGACGAAATACATCATCGCCGTAGTGATCCACGCCTCGAAGATCGCCCGGGTCGAGGCGACCAGTTCGACGGTGCTGTAGGTCAGTTCCTGGACCGAGACCAGCGAGATGATCGAGCTGTATTTGATCAGGGCGATGAATTCGTTGGCCAGCGGTGGCAGCACCTTCTTGAAGGCCTGCGGCAGGATGATGAAGCGCATTTCGTCGAGCTTGCTCAGTCCGATGGTGCGCGCCGCTTCCCGCTGACCGCGATCGATGGACTGGATGCCGGAACGCACGATCTCGCCGACAAAGGCGCTCTCGAACAGCGCCAGTACGATGACGCCGGAGATCATCGACGGAAACAGCCGCATGTCGCCGAAGAAGAACTCCCAGATATAGGCGTTGTCCTGCTTGGCGATGCCGCGCGCCCAGCGCTCGATGCCGAGCGCCGCCACCAGCTGTTCGGACAGGAAGAAATAGAAGATGAACAGCACGACGACCGGCGGAATATTGCGCAGGAACTCCACATAGGTGCGCGCCAGCATGCGGGTCGTCAGGTTGTTGGCGCAGCGTGCAATGCCGAGGGCGGTGCCGAAAACCAGCGCCAGCAGACCGCCATAGATACACACCCGGATCGTGGTGATCAGCCCGCGCAGCAGGATGTTGGCGACCCACTCGCCCGTCGACTCGTCATAGCGGACGATATAGTTGGGAATGATGCCCCAGTTCCACTTGTAGTTCAGCGTGCCTTCGATCTGAATCCACACATAGGTGGCGAAGGTCGCCAGAACGACCAGCAGCAGGTAATCGAGCCAGTGGAGTTTTCGCAGGAATCCGGTCACAGGAGCCTCGGCAGATTGCACGCGACACCCGGTCGAAACCGGGTGCCGCTTCCTGATTTATTGCGAGATCTTGTCTTCCCAGTCGAGCGAGCGGAACCAGTAGTCCTGACGCGACTTCAGCCAGCCGCTGCGCCACTGCATCTCGATCCAGTTGTTGAAGAAATTGAGGGCATCCGGATCGCCCTTGCGCAGGGCGAAGGCCTCGCCCGACCGCTGGTAGGTCTTGTCCAGCGGCTTGTGCAGCGTATCCGGATATTTGGAGACGTCGCGCGTCGGCGTCGGTTCGGACGCCATGGTCGCATGGGCGTTACCGTTCAGCACTTCCTGAGTCGCAGCACCGTCCTCGTCGAACAGCCGCAAGGTGGCGTTCGGGAAGACGTTGGAGATCACCGTCGCCGGCGTCGCACCGCGGCGCGCCGCGAAGGTCACGTCCGGATTGTTGAAATCGGCTTCACTCATGCCCTCGGTCATCGCCTTGTTGGCGGTGATCGTCATGCCCGAATAGGCATAAGGATCGGTGAAGTTGACGGTCAGGTTGCGGGCCGGGGTGATCGACATGCCGCTGATGATGACGTCGAACTTGCCGGAGATCAGCGCCGGAATGATGCCGTCCCAGGCGGTCGGAACGAATTCCGGATCGACGCCCATATCCTCGGCCAGCTTGCGCCCGACATCGAGCTCGAAGCCGATCAGCTCGCCGTTCTTGTCGCGCATCGACCACGGTACGAACAGCGACAGGCCGATCTTGATGGCGCCGCGCTGCTTGATCGTCTCGATCACGCTTTCGCCTGAAAGCTCCTTGGCAACCTGCTGCGCCGATGCCGGAAGCGCCACGGCGAAGGCTGCCGTCAGGGCGGCTGCACCCATGAGCATGCGTCTGATATGGTTCATCTTTTCTCCTCCTGAGGGTTTAGGTTCGGCCAACAGCCAGGCGGTTCTCCAGATAGGTGACGAACCCCGAAAGAATGACTGTGACAACCATGTAAACCGCCGCAATCGTGAACCAGATCTCGAAGCTCATATACGTATCGGAGATGATGTTGCGTCCGATCGTCGTGAGTTCGACAACGGCAATGACACTGACAATGGCGGAATTCTTGATCATGTGGATGGCTTCGCCGGTAAGCGGCGGCAGCATCAGCCGCACGGCCTGCGGCAGCACGACGAAGCGGTAGGTCTCGTATTGCGTCAGCCCCACGGTCTGGGCCGCCTCCCACTGTCCCCTGGCGACGGCGACGATCCCCGCTCGAAAGACTTCCGAAATCTGCGCCGACTGGAACAGCGCCAGACACAGCACGCTGGCGACGAACCGGTCGAGCCCGAAGATCGGCCCGAGAACGTAGTAACAGAGATAAAGCAGTACCAGCAGCGGCAGGTTGCGGATCAGTTCGATGAAGACGTTGGAAAAGGCCCGGCCGACGATCAGGTTGGACAGTCGCAGGCTGGCGATCACCCCGCCCATCAGGATCGAGATGACGAAGGACAGCGACGCGATGACGATGGTGCCGACAAGCCCGCGCGGAATATCGCCCCAGCTGAAACCGTGGGTGTCGACCTTGTAGAAGAACTGCGGTACGCGGTACCACTGCCAATTGTAGCCGATGCTCTGTGCACCCGCATAGGAGGCGTAGATGATGAGCCCCATGATGATCACGTAGAGCCCGAATGACGCCGGCACCGAGGACGTGAGCGAGCGTAGCGTCATGGTCTTCTTCCGCTCAGGCTGCACATGGATCATCTACCCCAATCATGGTCTTGGCGGCACTGGCACAGGGAGATTTTCGAGGTCGAATAGGCCTGAATTTCCCCCATATTATGTATGCACAAATATGCCCTGCTGTCACGCAAATAATGGCCGATTCGCGTCTTTTTTTGAGTCATTCCAACCCTTTGACCGCGGGTTTTGGCTCCCACTGCCGCGATCGGCTGAAATTCGCCCCGCACAGGCGGATTTTTCCGCTGAAATCGGCTCGCGGCGATGATTGTCGGGGGCGCATTTCTATCCGACCTGCGATCCGTTAAGCTCTTGCCCATGGCCAACTCGAAAGACTCAAATGGCGGCTCGGCCGCCCTGGACGCGGTGATCGGAATTGCGGTCAAGAACGGCCGCACGAACACCGGCATGACGCTCAGCGAACTATCGCAGAAGTCCGGCGTATCGACCGCCATGATTTCCAAGATCGAACGCGGACAGGTTTCGGGGTCGATCGGAACGCTCAACGCGCTGGCCGAAGCCATGGGCGTGCCGATCATCAACTTCTTCGCCGAGACGATCGAGCATCGCGAGGTCTGTTATGTACGCGCCGGCGAAGGCATCGCCGTCGAACGCTCCGGCAGCACCTACGGCCATGCCTATACGATGCTCGGCAAGGTCTCGTCGGGCCGAATCGAGTTCGAGACTTTCCTGATCACCCTGGAGAAAACGGCCGCGGGCGAACCGCTGTTTCATCACAACGGCGTTGAGTTCATCCGCATGGAAAAAGGCTCCATGACCTACCGATACGGCGACCGCACTTTCCTGCTGCGGCCCGGCGACAGCCTGACCTTCGAAACCGAAGCGCCGCACGGGCCGGTCTCGCTCGAAACCGACAGCGTCGAGTTTCTCACGGTGGTCGCCAAGCCAAAAAATTAGGCCTGCCGACAATTTTACTCTTGTGAAAAATTTATCTTCACAGTAGATTTGCCGGCGACCAGAAACGGCCCGACAGGACGATTCCCATGACCATGACAGTCGTTACGCCGATCACCCAGGCACTCGAGGACGGCACCATAACCCGACGTGAACTCAAGGCCTTCATGCAGCGCTCGAACGGGCCGGCCTTCCTGCGGCTGGCCGGCTGGATCGTCACCGTGCTGGCGACCGGATCGCTGGTTTGGCTGGCCATGGGAAGCTGGTGGCTGCTGCCGGCCATGTTCATCCATGGTATTGTTCTTGTTCATCATTTTTCCTTGCAACACGAATGTTGTCACTATACCGCGTTCAAGACGCGCTGGCTCAACGACGTGGTCGGCAATATCTGCGGCTTCATCATTCTGCTGCCCAACCGGTTCTTTCGCTACGAACACTGCGACCATCACACCTACACCCAGCTCAAGGGCAAGGATCCGGAACTGATCGAGCTGCCGATTTCGCTGTGGAAATATCTCGCCTACATTTCGTCCGTTTCCTATTGGCGCACCAAGGCTGGCGAGTTCGGGCGTCATATTGTCGGCCGGCTGAGCGACGACGAGCAACGCTTCATACCCAAGGAAGAATACCAGACGATCTTCTGGGAAGCGCGCATCATGGCGCTTGGCTATCTGGCCATTCTCGGCGCCTGCATCCTGTGGAACTGGTGGGCGCCGCTTTTCTACTGGTGGCTGCCGGTGCTGCTCGGCGAACCGGTCATGCGCGCCATCCGTCTGACCGAGCATGTCGGCCGTCCCAACATCTCCGACATGAAGGAAAACACCCGCACCAATCTGGTCACCTGGCCGATGCAGTTTCTGTGCTGGAACATGAACTACCACGCCGAGCATCACTACGCCGCGTCGGTGCCGTTTTTTGCGCTTCCGAAACTGCACGAAAAGCTGAAAGACCACATCTTCATCGAAGAGCGCGGCTATCTCGGCGCCCATATCGACATCATTTCGCAGCTCACCGGCCGCAAACCGCGCAGCGATGCAGCGCAGGAGCCGGCCACGTGAAGCGCGAAAAAACCTGGCAAAGCGTGATCGCCGTCGCCGACCTGGAAAAGGGTGACGCCACCCCGGTCACATTCGGCAAGCGCGAGTTGGCCGTCTATGACACGGATGACGGAATCACCGTCAGCTTCGCCCGCTGCACCCACGGCGCCGCCAATCTGTGCGACGGCTATTTCGACGGCATCCATATCGAGTGTCCCCTACACCAGGGCCTGTTCGATGCGCGCACCGGAGAGGCCCGCGCGGCCCCCGCCCGGGTGGCTCTCAAGATGATCGAATCGCGGGTCGAAGACGGCTTCGTGCAGATCTTCATCTGATCGAAGTTCTCGGATTTTTATGTATGTACAAAATCGCTGGACGGTTGTCCCGGCGGACAAGCGATGTTAGGGACATTGGCAAGGTCTGCATCGGGAGAGCAGTTTTGCCGAACATGTCCTGGCAGGAAGTTCGCCATGAGGTTCTGAGGCGCATCGAAGCGCAGGAATGGCGCCGCGGCGAACTCATCCCCGGCGAGATGGAGTTGGCGGAGCATTTTGGCTGCGCCAGGGTGACGGTCAACCGGGCCCTGCGCCAACTGTCCGATGAGGGATTCGTCACCCGCAAGCGCAAGGCCGGAACACGGGTCGCGCTCAACCGGGTGCAAAAGGCGACGCTATCCATTCCGATCATTCGCGAAGAAGTGGAAGCGGCCGGAAAACTCTACGGCCACGAACTGATCCGCAAGCAAATAGGCTCGCCGCCGGCGGCTTTTGCCGGCGAAACCGGCGTCGCCGGAAAGCGCAGTTGGCTGCATCTTCGGACCATGCACTATGCCGATCGCAAACCCTATCTCTATGAAACCCGATGGGTGAACCTCGAGACGGTGCCGAAAATCTCGGACGTGGACTTTGCGATGATCAGCGCCAACGAATGGCTGGTCCAGAACATTCCGGTCACCGACAGCCGCTTCGCGTTTTCGGCGGCGACCCTGAAAAAGACCGAGGCCAAACTGCTCAGGGCCGGGGTCGGGGATGCGGCCTTGTGCGTCGAACGGGCGACGTGGAATTTGAAGGGTCCGATCACCTCGGTGCGGCAGACCTACCGGCCGGGGCACAAGTTTCAAACGGTCATCGGATAAAAAAGCGGCCGATCGATTGACCGGCCGCCAGCTTGTCGGAGGATGGTTCGCAAAAGTCAGTCGGTCGAGAGCTTCCATTTGTCGGCCAGCTCGTCGAACAGACCGCGCTCTTCCTTCAACTTGATCCAGGTGTTGACGTAGTTGATCCAGACGTAATCGTCCTGCGGCAGCAGCATGGCGATCGGCGTCGGTGCCTTCGGTGCCGAAACCGGGACGATCTTCATCTGCGGATATTTGGCGACCAGCTTGTTGGCTTCAACATTCGAGGTGATGTGCGCATCGGCGCGGCCGGCCAGAACTTCCTGGAAATCGCGGGCCGGTGCTTCGACGATGCGGTGCTCTGCATCCGGGAAGAACTGCTTGACCTGCTTTTCCTGGGTGGTCCCGAGCGTCGCGGCAACGCTGACGCCAGGCTTGTTGAGATCGCTCCAGTCCTTGTACTTGTCGGCGTTCTTCTCAAGGATCAGCGGCACGGTGGCCAACGAGAAATAGCTGTCCGAATAGCCGGCAACCTTGGCCCGGCTGGGCGACACGGAAGCGGATCCGGTGATGTGGTACTTGCCGGCAGTGACGCCGTTGACCAGGGTTTTCCAGTCGGTCGGCACAAATTCGACCTCGACGCCGAGATCGCTGGCAAGCGCGTTCATCACGTCGATATCGTAGCCGGTATAGGTGTTGGTCGCCGGGTCCTTCATCGTCATCGGATTCCAGTCGCCGGTCGTGCCGACCTTCAGGACCCCAGTATCGAGGATTTCCTTGAGCGCCGACTGGGCATTCGCCTGCACCGCCATGAGGGCCAGCATCGCGAAAGCGGCAAAGATTCTCAGCATGTCCTGTGCTCCCACCATTATCGTTGTTGATCCCACGATACGCCTGGCTTAAAAAAATTGCAAGAAGATAATTAAGTTGCATGACACACAATCTTGTGTTTTCCTGAAAAGAAAATATCGACAGACGGCCTGGCAGGGGAACGAAACCATGGTTGCGCAAAACGGCGAACCGGTCATCACCATCGACAATGTCTCGAAATTCTTCGGCGCCTTCCAGGCCCTGAAGGACACGTCGCTATCGGTCCAAGCCGGCGAGCGGGTGGTTATTTGCGGTCCCTCGGGTTCCGGGAAGTCGACGCTGATCCGCTGTATCAACCGGCTTGAGAAGCACGACGCGGGACAGATCGTTCTCAACGGGGTCGCGCTCGGCGACAACCGGCAGAGCGTTGACGCCATTCGCACCAATGTCGGCATGGTGTTCCAGCAGTTCAACCTGTTCCCGCACCTGACCGTGCTGGAAAACCTGACCCTGGGGCCCGTTCGCGCCCGTAAGATGCCGGCCGAGGAAGCCAAGCAGCTGGCGATGAATTTCCTCGAGCGTGTCCACATTCCAGATCAGGCGGAAAAGTATCCCTCGCAGCTCTCCGGCGGTCAGCAGCAGCGCGTCGCCATCGCCCGCACCCTGTGCATGGAGCCGAAGATCATCCTGTTCGACGAGCCGACCTCGGCGCTCGATCCGGAGATGATCAACGAGGTGCTCGACGTCATGGTCGAGCTTGCCGGCACCGGCATGACAATGCTGTGCGTGACCCACGAGATGGGCTTCGCGCGCAAGGTGGCCGACACCATGGTGTTCATGGATCACGGCGAAATCGTCGAGATCGCCCCGCCGGACAAGTTCTTCAAGAACCCGGAGAGCCAGCGGTGCCGCGATTTCCTCAACCAGATCCTGCAGCACTAGCATGATCCGCGGGTTCATCATCCTGGCGACCGGTTTGCTGCTTTCGGGCTGCTCGGCCGACTGGGGCTGGTATGTCGTCGATCCGTCGACGGATACGGGATTCAACAATCTCTGGTTCCTTCTGAGCGGCATGGACTACACCATCCGCCTGTCGGTCACCGCCATCATCATATCGATGGTCGTCGGCCTAGTGGTCGCCCTGCCCGGCCTGTCCGAAAACCCGGCGCTGCGGCGCATCAACCGGCTCTATGTGGAGATCGTGCGAGCCGTCCCGATCCTGGTGCTGATCCTGTGGGTCTATTACGGCCTGCCGCAGATGACCGGCCTCGCGATCGGCGTGTTCTGGGCCGGCGTTATTGCGCTGGCGCTTTCCGACAGCGCCTTTCAGGCGGAGATTTTCCGTGCCGGCATCCAGTCCATCGGCCGCGGCCAGTACGAGGCGGCACATTCGATTTCGCTCAACTATTTCGACACCATGCGCTTCGTCATTTTGCCGCAGGCGATCCGGCGCATTCTTCCGGCCCTCGGCAACCAGCTGGTGTATATGCTGAAAATGTCGTCGCTGGTGTCGGTAATCGGCATGGGAGAACTGACCCGCAAGGCCAATGAACTGGTGGTCTCGGAATACCGTCCGCTGGAGATCTACACGATCCTGGTGCTGGAATATCTGGTGCTGATCCTCGTGGTCTCCGCCGGCGTGCGCTGGCTGGAACGGCGCATGCAGGCCGCCGAGCACCGCTGACATGAGAACCGTAAATCAAGTGATGGAGTTGCAATGAGTGCCTGGATCAGGATGGTCCCCGACGCAGAAGCCGGGCGGGAGCTGCAGGAAGCCCTGGAGCTGGCGCGCACGCCGCACGGGACCGTCGACAATGTGATGCGGGTGCACTCGCTTCGTCCGAGCACCATGAAGGGGCATGTCGCAATCTACCGCGCCGCCCTGCACGACGACGCCAACACCCTGCCCGGCTGGCTGCAGGAGACCATCAGCTCCTATGTCTCGGTCCTCAACGACTGTCCCTACTCCTATGCCAATCATTGGGCCAACGCGCGCCATCTGATCGGCGACGATCGCCGCGCCGACGCCATCGAGGCGGCGCTGCGCGCTCGTCGGCCCCAGGACGCGCTCGACGGGCGGGACCTGGCGCTCATGCGCTACGCGGAAAAGCTGACGACCGAACCCGGCCGGATGGACAAATCCGATGTGGACAGCCTGCGCGAAGCCGGCGTCGACGACGGCGAAATCCTCGAAGCCAACCAGATTGTCTGCTATTTCAACTATGCCAACCGTCTGCTCAACGGCCTCGGCGTCACCACGGAGGGAGACGTCATCGGCTACTACAGTCCGTCGGAGGCGAGCCACGGTTAACCGGCCGGAAGCGTTCGGCATCAGGAACGATGAAGCAGGTGAAGCACAACAGGATTGAAGTCGACGCCGACAGAGCCATAGGTGTGGCGGTGCGCGATCTGCGAAGCAAGCGCGGCATGACGGCTCGGGAGCTGGCCCAGGGATCCGGCATTTCCGCCGCCATGATCAGCCGCATCGAAAGCGGGCAGGTGTCGCCCTCAATTTCGACCCTGCAGCAGCTCAGCAATGCCCTCAACGTGCCGCTGATCAACCTGTTTCGCGGCACCGCCGGCGGCCGCTGCGACTTCACCCACGTCAAGAGCGGCGAAGGCATCAAGTCGAAACGCATCTTCGACGGCCACGTGCACGATTATGTCAACCTCGCCCTGCATGCCCGCTGGGACATCCAGTTCGAGGCACGCCAGGTCAAGCTGACGCGCCAGGAGGTCCGGCCGCCGGAATATATCGGCAGCGGCGTCGTATTCGTCTATATCCTGTCGGGAAGCGCGATCTACCAGTATGGCGACCGCGAAGTGACGGTGGAGTCCGGCGACAGCCTTTGTCTTGACGCCGAAATGAACTACGGCTTCAAGAAACTTCTCACCGATGAGCTCGAAATGCTATCCGTGCAGGCGGAGCGTCGCAACTAGAAGAGACTGGGGCCGCGAATTCGGCTATCAGGACGATCAGGTCAAGGGAGGCAGACTGATCCGATGCATCATATCGTCGTTGTGGGTGCCGGCCAGGCGGGATGTTCGCTGGTCGCCAAACTGAGAGCGGAGGGCTGCGACAGCCGCATTACGCTGATCGGCAACGAAACCGAACCGCCCTATCAGCGGCCGCCGCTGTCGAAGAAATATCTGACCGGCGAAATGACGCTTGAGCAGCTCTATCTGCGCCCGCCGGAATTCTACGAAGGCAACGACATCGAGCTGCTGACCGGCAAACACGTCTCGGCCATCGACCGCGCCAACCGGCAGGTCATGCTGGAGGACGGCCCGCTCGCCTATGACGAGCTGGTGCTGACCACCGGCAGCACGCCGCGCAGCCTGCCGGCATCGATCGGCGGCGATCTCGAGGGTGTCTATCTCGTCAGGGATCTCACCCACGTCGACACAATGGCACCGGAATTCGTCGAAGGGCGCAAGGCTCTGATCGTCGGCGGCGGCTATATCGGCCTGGAGGCTGCGGCCGTCGCCGCCATGCGCGGCGCCGACGTCACCCTGGTCGAGATGGCCGACCGCATCCTGCAGCGCGTCGCGGCGCCCGAAACGTCGGATTTCTTCCGCGATCTGCATGGCACCGCCGGCGTTCGCGTTATCGAGGGCGTCGGCCTGTCGAGACTCACCGGCGACGGACGCGTCACCGGGGCACTCCTGAGCGACGGCAGCGAGCTGGAGGTCGATTTCGTCGTTGTCGGCGTCGGCATCGCCCCGACGACGCAGCTTGCCGAGGACGCCGGGCTCGACATCGACAACGGCATCAAGGTCGACGCCTACGGCCGCACCTCGGATGAGCATATCTGGGCGGCCGGCGACTGCACGTCCTTTCCCTATCGCGGCGGGCGTATCCGCCTGGAAAGCGTGCCCAACGCGATCCACCAGGCCGAAACCGTCGCCGGCAACCTGCTGGGCGCCAATGAGGAATATGTGGCGACGCCCTGGTTCTGGTCGGATCAGTTCGAGACCAAGCTGCAGATCGCCGGTCTCAGCACCGGCTACAACCGCATCGTCACGCGGCCGGGCAAACGCGAGGGTGCTGTGTCGCACTGGTACTATCGCGACGACGAACTGCTCGCCGTCGACGCGATGAACGATCCACAGGCCTACATGGTCGGCAAGCGGTTGATCGAAAACGGAAAATCGCCGGATGCAGCTGTCATCGCCGACCCGGAAGGCAACCTGAAGTCGCTGCTGCGTTAGGTCATTAGAAGAGCTTATTCCAGCCTTTACGCAAACGCGATGGAAGCAGCCACGGCGCCTCCCTAAAGTGCCGCCGATTTGACGAGGTGAACATGGTACTCCCTGCGACTGATCTCGAAAAAGGCGCGGCCAATCTTCTGGAAAACTGCGGTCGGGCCCGCGCGGGCGACCGGCTGCTGATCGTTCGTGAGCCGGCCGATCTCGACTACTACGAGCCGGCGCTCGTCGACGCTGTCGCCGACCGCGGCCGAGCAATCGGCGCCGACGTCCGCGTCGTCGAAACGCCGTTCGATCCGGCCGGGCATCTGTCGAAAGAGCTGGAGGAGGAGTTGCGGGCGGCCGACCTGACGGTCTTCCTCGCCCGCATCGGCGACCAGATCCGCTTCAGCGATATCGGCGTCGACCGCCGCGTGGTCGTGTCCTATGCGCTGAGCCGCGCACTTCTGAAGTGCCCTTTCGGTACTGCGGACCATGACAGCTTTGTCGCCCTGAAGGACGCCATCGACCGCATGGTCGCAGGCTCGGAGGCAATCGAAATTACCTGCCCCGCGGGCACCGCCATTCGTGGCCGCGCGCCGTTAGACCACGCCGCCGGCGGCGACGTCAGCGTCCGCCGCTTTCCGATGCTGGTCCCCACGCCCGTCCTGGCGGACGGCTTCTCCGGCAAGGCGGCAATGCCCGGCTTCCTGGTCGGCACCGGATCGATGTACTACCACCCCTATGAGTGTCTGTTCGAGGGACCGGTTCTCGCCTGTTTCGAAAACGGCCGAAAGACCGGCTTCGAGGGTTCCTCCGAGGACGTGCGGCGCGCCGAGGACCACTATCGATTTGTCGCCGACAAATACGGCATCGATGCCGACGTGGTGCATTCCTGGCATGCCGGCATGCACCCGGGCAGCCACTATGACTGGCGCATAGAGGACAGCTACGAGCGCTGGAGCGGCGGCGCCTTCGGCAACCCCCGCATCCTGCACTTCCACACCTGCGGCGCCTATGCGCCGGGCGAGATTTCCTGGAACATCATCGACCCGACGGTGTCGATCGACGGAGTGAAGGTGTGGGAAAACGGCCGGCTCCACGCCGAGCGCGTGCCGGGCGGAACGGCGTTGATGGAGAAGGACGCAGGACTTCGCGGGGCGTTCGAAAACCCGTCGCCTGCGATCGGGTTTTAGCGGGCGTTCATACTCGCATCGGTAAGTAAAACTCGCCTCTTGGAATCCGGGCTTATCTTCGCTCCCGAATTTCGACATTTCGCTTTCGGCAGTGAACAGTCGCTGTCCTCCCGCATGATCGTTTCAGTCGGGGATTGAATGCCATCATACTTGTGTTCGAGAAGGCTGCTTCCGTCGACATAATGCTTCGAAAAGCGATACACTTCTTGGCCGAGGCGTGATTCCGAATGCGAGCATCCGCATCAGGATCGGAACTGCAATGACCATCATCAAGGCCGTTCTGTTCGACACCTTCGGTACCGTGGTCGATTGGCGCGGTTCGATCGCGCGCCATGGCGAAGCTCTGGCGCGGCAAAAAGACATCGACGGCGTCGACTGGGACGCCTTCGCGCGGGCCTGGCGGGCCGGCTATGTGCCGGGCATGGCGAAGGTGCGTTCAGGCGAACGGCCATGGACGTCGATCGACGCCATCCATCGCGAGCGGCTGGAGGTCATTCTTGACGAGTTCGGCATTGCCGACGCTTTCGACGACGCCGAAAAGGCCGACCTCAACCGTATCTGGCATTGCCTCGACCCCTGGCCGGACGCGGTGCCGGGTCTGATCCGCCTCAGGCCCCACTACCTGATCGCGCCGCTTTCCAACGGCAGCATGACCCTTCTGTCAACCATGGCCAAGCGCGCCGGCATTCCCTGGGATTGCGTCTTTTCCTCCAATGTTTTCAAAGCGTTCAAGCCGGATGCCGCAGTCTATCGCGGTGCCATCGAATTGCTCGAACTGCAGCCGGGCGAGGTGATGATGGCGGCGGCGCACAATGATGATCTGGCGGCAGCCCGATCGCATGGCATGCGCACCGCCTACATCAACCGGCCCACTGAATACGGCATCGACCAGTCCGTCGACTTCGAGGCGACATCCGATTGGGATGTGATCACCGATTCGATCACCGGCCTGGCCGACGCCCTGTTGTCTGAACGCTGACGTTTCACACAATAAGGACACACGAATCGGCCACACTGCGTCGAGCCGGACACAAATGCTCCGGGAGGTGGGAATGAGTCATCATCTGAGCTGCCGCATCTCTGACAGCCTGTGGAACGCGCTGCGGGAAGAGGCCGCGCGCACCGGCCACAGCGTGTCCCATGTCGTGCAGCGGGCGCTGGCCTCCGAACTCGATCTCGAGCACCATTCGATTTTCCAGGTGTCGACGAGCGGCGCCGTGGTCAAGGGCGTCCTTCAGGGCTGCACCACCATCGGCGATCTGAAAAGTCACGGCGATTTCGGCATCGGCACGTACGAGGAACTCGACGGCGAGATGATCATGCTCGACGGCCGCTGCTATCGGGCCGGCGACGACGGCATCACCGACGAGGTGGACGATGTACGGCTGACACCGTTTGCGGTGGTCACCCGCTTCGCCGCCGACCGGACCGGCCGGATCGCCGATGTCGGCGGTCTTGACGAACTGTGTTCGCAGCTCGACGCCCTGCGCCCGTCCGAGAACATTTTTCGCCGGTCTGCGGCTCGACGGCCGGTTCCGGCGCATCGATCTGCGCGCCGCGCGCCGGGCTCTGCCCGGCGAGGATCTGGTTGCCGCTACCAGCCACCAGAGCGAGTTCGGCTTCGACGATGTCGAGGGTACCCTGGTCGGCTTCTGGACACCGACCTATGCGGGGGCGCTGAACATCGCCGGCTACCATATGCATTTCATCAGCGCCGACCGGTCGCGCGGCGGCCATCTGCTGGATCTCGAAGCAGCCGATCTTTCGGTCGCTCTGCATCTCGAAACCGACCTCCACCTGGGCATGCCGGAGAACCGTGCTTTTCTGGAGGCCGACCTGCGCGACGACCCGACGAAGGCCCTGGACGTCGCCGAAAAGGGATCCGCCCGCGACCGATGACCGAAATTCGCTGGGGCATAATCGGGCCGGGATACATCGCCCGCCACTTCGCCGACGGCGTGGCCGAAGCGCCCTCCGCCAGGCTGACAGCCGTCGCCGGCCGCAATCCGGAGCGATTGCGGCGCTTTGCAGACCTCTACCGCCTTCCCGAAGCGGGACGCCACGTTGACCTACGCGAAATCTGCGCCGACAGCAGAATCGACGCCCTCTATATCGCCACGCCGCATCCGGCTCATGCCGATATCGCAATCATGGCGATGCGATGCGGCAAGCATGTGCTGTGCGAGAAACCGGCCGCCGTCACCGCGGCGCAGGTAACCGCCATGACGGAGGTAGCCGCGCAGCAGGGTGTCTTTTTCATGGAAGGCCTGATGTATCGCTGCCACCCTCAGATCGAGCGCATGCTGGGGATCATCCGCTCCGGCGAAATCGGCGACATCCGGCACATTCGCGCCTCGTTCGGTTTCGAGGCACCGTTCGATCCGTCGTCGCGCCTCTACGACCGGGCGCTTGCCGGCGGCGCCATCCTGGATGTCGGCCCCTACCCCGTTTCCTTTGCCCGCCTGGTTGCCGGATACGCGCTCGACCGGCCGTATTCCGACCCGGCCGACATCCGTGGGATCGGCCATATCGGCGAAACCGGCGTCGACGAGGAAGCCTACGCCCTGTTGCATTTTCCGGGCGACATCACCGCGGAATGCGCGGTGGCGATCCGGCGGAAGATGGACAACGAGGCGCTCGTTGTCGGCAACAACGGCAGCATCCGCCTGTCAGATCCCTGGATGCCGGGCCACAAAACCGGCCCGTCCAACGCGGCCCTGGAAATCACGGCCGCGGGCGTCATCCGCGTCGAGCACATCCGCCGCCCTCAGCAGCTCTTTGCCTTCGAAGCGGAGGTCGCCAGCCAGGCCATTGCCCGGGGTCTGACGGAACCGCCGGAACCGGCGCCCGGCTGGGGCGACAGTATCGGCAACGCGACAACGCTCGACCGCTGGCGGGCCGAAATCGGCTACGACTTCGGCGCCGCCGATACCACCGTCACCCGGACCATCGCCGGCGTGCTTCCGGCCGGTCTGCCGGAAGTTCCCCACCGGACCATCCCCGGCCTCGATCGCGCGGTTTCCACCCTGATCATGGGCTGCGACCACAGGGACCGGTTCGCCGACGGCGCCCCGACCTGGGACGCCTTCATGGAAGCCGGCGGCAACGCCTTCGACACGGCGTTCGTCTATGGCGCCGGGCGCCACGAGGCGGCCCTCGGCGAGTGGATCGCCGCGCGCGGGGTGTCTGAGGACGTCGTGGTCACCGCCAAGGGAGCGCATTCGCCCTACTGTCTGCCTGGCAACATCGAACCGCAGCTTGCCATGTCGCTGGACCGTCTGCAGCTCGATCGCGTGCCGATCTACATCCTGCACCGCGACAATCCGCAGGTGCCGGTCGGCGAGTTCGTCGACGCGCTCAACCGGCTGCACGCCGCCGGACGGATCGGTGTATTCGGCGGCTCCAACTGGAGCGTGGCGCGGTTCGAGGAGGCCAATGCCTACGCCGCGGCCAACGGGTTGGAGCCGCTGCGCATTCTCAACAACAATCTGTCGCTGGCGGTGATGGAGCGGCCGGTCTGGCCCGGTTGCGAGACCGCCAACGATCCGCAAACGCTTGCCTGGCTGCGCGCCAGCCGTGTGGTTCACCTGTCCTGGTCTTCCCAGGCCCGCGGCTACTTCCAGCCCGAGGCGCTGCGCGGCCGCCTGCCGGAGGCAACCGGACCGGAGCGCTGTTTCGGCAGCCCCGACAACGCCGAGCGACGCCGCCGGGCGGCGCGGCTTGCCAAGGACCGCGGCGTTCCGGTGCATTGCATCGCGACAGCGTGGGTGCTCGCCCAGGAGTTCCCGTCCTTCGCGCTGATCGGCCCACGGTCGCCGGGCGAGATCGCCACGACCCTGCCCGCCTGCGCGGTCGACCTGACGGCCGAGGAGGCCGCCTGGCTCAATCTGGAAAAAAGCGTCGGATGAGGAGGCAGCAGCTCACATCGGAACCGGATGGTCCCGGTAGACGGCCTGAATGTCGGCCATGACGTCGTCATTCAGCATGAGATCGCGGGCTCCCAGGTTGGCTTTCAACTGCTCCATCGAGGTTGCGCCAACGATCACGCTGGTCATGAACGGCCGCGACCGACAGAAGGCCAAAGCCATCTGCGGCAGTTGCAGGCCGTGCTTGCGGGCGACATCGGCATAAAGCCCGATGACCTTTTCCGACTGCTCGACATAGCGCCCGTTGAGCGTCGGCTGCATCGAACGGCGCGAGCCTTCCGGGATGTCGCCTTCGAGGTATTTGCCCGACAGGCCACCGGCAGCCAGCGGCGAGAAGGCCAGCAGCCCGACCTCTTCGTGAACGGCGATTTCCGCCATGTCGAGATCGAAGTGACGGCATATCATGTTGTATTCGTTCTGCACAGAGACGACGCGCGGCAGCCCCTGCTTGCGGCTGACCTCGAGAAATTTCATCGTGCCCCATGCGCTCTCGTTGGACAGGCCGAAGGTTCGCAGCTTGCCTTCCTCCTGCAGGCGCGCCACTTCACCCAGAATGTCGGCGATTTCCTGGTCCATGTCGCCGGGTTTCAGGGTGCCGGGGTCGAAGGTCCAGTTCTTGCGGAAGTGGTAGGAGCCGCGGTTCGGCCAATGCAGCTGGTAGAGGTCGACGACATCGGTCTTCAGCCGCTTGAGGCTGCCCTCCAGCGCCTCACGGACAACGGCTCCATCGACGCGGCGGCCGTTGCGGAAATCTCCATTGCCCTCGCCGGTGACCTTGGTGGCGACGACCAGCCGGTCGCGGTCGGGCCGGTCCTTGAGCCAGGCGCCGAGGAGTTCCTCGGTCAGACCGCCGGTTTCGGCGAGCCGCGGCGTCGTCGGATACATTTCCGCAGTGTCGATGAAATTAACGCCTTCGCCGACCGCATAGTCGAGCTGTTCCTTTGCTTCCGCAAGGGTGTTCTGCGACCCCCAGGTCATCGAACCGAGGCAGAGCTCGCTCACCATCAGTCCGCTGCGGCCGAGCGCATTGAGTTTCATGAAATGCTCCAGAGGCTGTGGCGCTGCCGCGTCGACGGGCGGCGCCATGGATGGACTTTTCTTCTATTTGCCCATGCCGGGTTGCAAATGCAACGTCTTGATGGCGGCCAATCCGGGGCTCCGGCAACAGACCGGCACGTGGATTTGCATTGATCGCAATATACGAATCGTATACGGTTCGTATATCAATCAGCGGGAGGAGGCCGTTATGGGCATCGTGAAGATCGGCGAAGAGCTGCATGAGGAAATCCGTCGGGCCAGTACGGTCATGTGCCGTTCCATCAATGCGCAGGCCGAGTTCTGGATGAAGATCGGCATGCTGGCTGAAGCCAATCCCACCCAATCCTTCAACGACATCGTGAAGATGCAGTTGGAGGCCGCGCAAGTGCGTCAACCGGATGTAGCAGCCTGACATGGTCAAGACTCCCGACGAGCTGGCGCTCATGCGCGTTTCGGGCAGGTTGCTGGCGTCCGTCTTCGAGATGCTAGACGAGCAGGAACTCGCCGGTATGTCGACATTGCAGGTCAACGACCTGGTCGACGGCTTCATCACCGATGATCTCGCCGCCCGTCCGGCAAGCAAGGGGCAATACGGCTTCGAATACGTCCTGAATTGCTCGATCAATCACGTTGTCTGCCACGGCATTCCCAATCGGGACGAGATCATCCGCGATGGCGACATCATCAACCTCGACATTACTCTGGAAAAGAACGGCTTCCTTGCCGATTCGAGCAAGACCTACGTGATCGGCAATGTTTCGCCTGCCGCACGGCGGCTCGTGCGCGTCGCCGAGGGCGCCATGTGGAAAGGGATCAAGCAGGTGCGGCCCGGAGCCCATCTCGGAGACATCGGCTTCGCGATCGAGCGGCATGCCAAAAGGAACGGCTACTCGGTCGTGCGGGAATATTGCGGGCACGGCATCGGCCGCGAAATGCATGAGGAACCGCAGGTGCTGAATTTCGGGCGGCCAGGAACGGGCCTGAAGCTGCGCGAAGGCATGGTCTTCACCATCGAGCCGATGGTGAATCAGGGGACCCGCCGGGTCTCCACCGAAAGCGACGGATGGATGGTCGTCACCAATGACCGCAAGCTCTCCGCGCAGTTCGAACATACTGTGGCAGTCACGAAGAGCGGCGCAGAAGTCCTGACCCTGCGCTGCGATGAGACGCCGATACCGCTGCGCGCACCCTAGTAGACGACGACGGAGCGGATGCTCTCGCCGGCATGCATCAGGTCGAAGCCCTTGTTGATGTCGTCGAGAGGCAGCGTGTGGGTGATCATCGGGTCGATGTCGATCTTGCCCTGCATGTACCAGTCGACGATCTTCGGGACGTCGGTCCGGCCGCGCGCCCCGCCGAAGGCCGTGCCGCGCCACGACCGACCCGTCACCAGCTGGAACGGACGCGTCGAGATCTCCTGGCCGGCGCCGGCAACGCCGATGATGATCGATTCGCCCCAGCCCTTGTGGCAACACTCGAGCGCGTCGCGCATCACCTTCACATTGCCGATGCATTCGAACGAATAGTCGGCGCCGCCCTTGGTCAGCTCGACCAGATGCGGAACCAGATCGCCCTCCACCTCCGACGGGTTGACGAAATGGGTCATGCCGAACTTCTCGCCCCATTCCTTCTTGCCGTTGTTCATGTCGACGCCGACGATCATCTCGGCGCCGATCAGCCGCAGGCCCTGGATGACGTTGAGGCCGATGCCGCCGAGGCCGAACACCACCGCCCGGCAGCCCGGCTCGGCCTTGGCCGTGTTGATCACCGCGCCGATGCCGGTGGTCACCCCGCAGCCGATGTAGCAGACCTTGTCGAAGGGTGCGTCGGGATGGATCTTGGCCAGCGCGATCTCCGGCAGCACCGTGAAGTTGGCGAAGGTCGAGGTGCCCATATAGTGGAAGAGCTGTTCGCCGCCCATCGAGAACCGGCTGCTGCCGTCGGGCATCAGGCCCTGGCCCTGGGTGGTGCGGATGGCCTGACACAGATTGGTCTTGGGGTTGAGGCAGTATTCGCACTCGCGGCACTCGGGCGTGTAGAGCGGGATGACATGGTCGCCCGGCTTCAGCGAGGTGACGTCTTCGCCGACCTCGCGCACGACGCCGGCGCCCTCATGGCCCAGAATGGCCGGGAAGATGCCTTCCGGGTCGGCGCCCGACAGGGTGAACTCGTCTGTATGGCAGATGCCGGTCGCCATGATTTCCACCAGGACCTCGCCGGCCCGCGGGCCCTCCAGCTGAACCGTGGTGATCTCAAGCGGCTTGCCGGCTTCAACTGCAACGGCGGCGCGTACGTCCATGCCTCAATTCCTTCTGTGGATTACAAACAACCGGCCGCCATATAAGGCGGCCGGCCGTGCCTTCGCGGTCAGTTGGGAAGGCTGGTATCGATGCCCTTCACCAGGAAGTTCATGCCCTTGATGGCGCCGTCGTCGGGCTTCGCACCGGCGGCGACGGCCTCATTGCCCTTGTTGTCGGTGATGGGGCCCTGGAAGGGATGGAAGGCGCCGCTGCGGATCTCGTCCTGCTTGGCCATGATCGCCGCCTTCTGGTCGTCTGTCAGATCCTTGTTCAGTCCGGCGACCTTGACCGCATTCTGGCTGATGCCGGCAAAGGTATCGTTGCCGGTGAACTTGCCGTCCATGGCTTCCTGCACCTTGGCGATCATGATCGGCCCGAAATCGACCTGGATCGCGGCCAGGTGCTTGGTCGGTGCAAAGGCGCTGTTGTCGCTGAGCGTTACGGTCGTGTAAACGCCGAGCTCTTCCGAAGCGGCAACGGCCGAAGGCGTACCGGGAAACAGCGAAAAGACCACGTCGGCGCCCTGCGCCACCAGCGACTCGGCCGAAGCCTTGTTCTTGGCCGGGTCGAACCAGGAGTTCATCCAGATGACCTTGACGTCGTTGAGGCCCGGATTGACGCTCTGGGCGCCGAGCACATAGGCGTTCATGATGCCGACCACCTCAGGTAGCGGAAACGCGGCGATGACGCCGAGCGTACCGGATTTGGTCGCATAGCCGGCTGCCATGCCGGCCAGGTAGGCGCCTTCATAATGGCGCACCGCATAGGTGGCGAAATTGCCCGCCTGCTGATAACCGCCGGCATGGACGACGGCCAGATCCGGATAGCGCTTGGCGAGCTTCAATCCGTCATTCATGTGGCCGAAGGAGCCGAGAAAGATCATGTCGATTCCCTGCGACGCCATCTTGTTCATCACCCGGGTGGAATCCGGCCCTTCGCCGACGCTGTCGATCGCCTGGATGGTCACCTTGTCGCCGAAGTGATCGGCAACTGCCTGGCGGCCGCGGTCGAGCTCGTGGTCCCAGCCGACATCGCCGATGGGATTGGGCACGATAAAGCCGATTTTGAACCCGTCCGCGGCGATCGCCGCAGACCAGGTGCCGGCGGTCAGTAGCGCGGCGGTCGCAAGGACTTTCAGCAGTTTTGTCATGGTATCTCCTCCGTTATATTTGCCGGCTCAGGTGCTGGGCCGGTAGTTTTCGCCCAGGGAAACCGGCGCGTTCAGCCGGATGCGAATTGCGTCGCGCGACACCGCTGCCAGGACCAGGATGGTCAGCGCATAGGGCATGCTGGTCATGATCTGCGACGGGATGTCGATGCCGAGCGACTGGACGGCAAGCTCGGCGAGAAGTGCCGCACCGAAGAAATAGGCTCCGAACATCACCCGCAGCGGCTTCCAGGTGCCGAAGACGACCAGCGCCACGGCGATCCAGCCGCGCCCGGCGATCATGCCCTGCGACCAGACCGGGGTCAGAACGGTCGACGCATAGGCGCCGGCCAGACCGGCCATCACGCCGCCGAAGACGATCGCCCGGAACCGCGTCTTGAGCACCGAGAAGCCGAGATTGTGCGCGGCTTCCGGATTTTCACCGACCACCCGCAGGATCAGTCCGAGGCGGGTCCTGGCGAACATGACGGCAAGGGCTATGCCGACCGCGATCGTCAGATAGACGACCGCATCGTGCGAAAACAGGATCGGCCCGACCACCGGCAAGTCGCTCAGCAGTGGAATGTGCAGATCCGAAAGCGGTACCAGCGTCTCGCTCTCGAAAGACCGTGCCAGCAGCGCCGAAAGGCCGAGACCAAGGATGCCGGTGGCAAGGCCCGCGGCCACCTGGTTGGCCATGAAGACCAGCACCAGCAGGGCGAACACCATCGACAGAAGCGCCGCCGAAACCGCGCCGATCAGGAAGCCGAAGGCATGCGAGCCGGTGGTGTAGGTCACCATGAACGCAGTCGCCGCGGCGAGCGCCATCATGCCTTCGACGCTGAGGTTGAGCACGCCTGATTTTTCGACGACGAGTTCTCCCATCGCCGCCAGCAGCAGCGGCGTCGCGGTGGCAAAGGCGCCGGCGAGGACGAAGATCATCGTATCCATCAGCCTGCCCCCTCCACCGCCGCGGTGGGTTTGCGGCGGATCTCGTAATGCACCAGCAGCGAGGCCGCGAGATAGAACACCAGGATGAAGCCCTGGAAGACGATGGGCGCCGAAGACGGGATGTCAGCCAACAGCAGGGCGCTGTCGCTGCCCACATAGATCACCGCCATGAACAGGCCGGCAAGCACGATGCCGATCGGGTTGAGGCCGCCCAGGAAGGCGACGATGATACCGGCAAAGCCGTAGCCCGGCGACAGGATCGGCTGCAGCTTGCCGATCGGCCCGGCAATCTCGCCGACGCCGACCAGACCGGCGGCCGCACCGCCGACCAGCAACGAGATCCAGATAGCCCGGCCCTGCGAGAAGCCGGCATAGCGGGCGGCCGCCGGCGCCACGCCCCCGACCAGCAGCCGGAAACCGGAAAAGCTGCGACCGACATAGAGCCAGGCGGCCAGCGACACGGCGATGGTAATGCCCAGCGACAGGTTGACGCGCACATCGCTGCCGAAAGTCGGGTAGAGGGCGGCGTCCGGAAATGGCACCGATTGCGGAAAATTGTAGCCGCGCGGATCGCGCAGCGGCCCGGTCACCAGATAGTACAGGATCTGGAGGGCGATCTGGTTGAGCATCAGCGTGACGATGATCTCGCTGGCATTATAGCGGGTGCGGAAGAAGGCGGCGATCGAGGCCCAGGCCATTCCACCCAACACGCCGAGCAGGATCATCGCCGGCAGCATCAAGACGTTGGTGCTGTCCGACCAGGTGATCGGGACGAGGCTGGCGGCGATGGCGCCGATCACCAACTGGCCCTCCGCCCCGATGTTCCAGACCTTGGCGCGGAAGCCGATCGCCAGTCCCTGCGCGATCAGGATCAGCGGGCTCGCCTTGATCAGGATCTCGCTGATCGAATAGGCGGAGCTGAACGGATCGATGAAGAAACTGTAGAGCGCGACGCCCGGCGATGCTCCGAGCACCGTGAACAGGACCATGCTGCAGAGCACCGTCAGCACGATGGTTGCCAACGGAACCAGAACGACCGACTGGCGTGACGGCTGCTCGCGCGGCACGAGGGTCCAGGCAAAGGCGCTCATGCTTCGCCTCCCCCTCCGCGGCCGGCGGCGGCGAAATCGCCGATCATCATACGGCCGATCTCTTCCGCGTGGGTATCCCGCGTCGCCACCGGGTCGGACATGCGGCCGTCATACATGACGACCAGCCGGTCGGAGATCTCGAACAGTTCTTCAAGTTCCTCCGAAATCACCAGAATGGCGGCACCCGTCTCGCGCAGGTCCACCAGCCGCTGGCGGATCATCGCCGCGGCCCCGACATCGATGCCCCAAGTCGGCTGCGACACGATCAGCAGCTTCGGCTCGAGCAACATTTCTCGGCCGATGATGAACTTCTGCAGATTGCCGCCGGAGAGACTGACCGCCGGCGCGTCGCGGCCGCCGCAGCGCACATCCATTTCGGCGATGCAGCGATCGGTGAAGGCGTCGCGCGGTCCCTTGCGGATCAGTCCGCGCCGCACCATGCCCAGCCGGTAGCCGGTCAGCAGGCCGTTGTTCTTCAGCGCCAGACCCGGCGCGGCACCGCGTCCGAGGCGTTCCTCCGGCACGAAGGACAGGCCGAGGCTGCGGCGCGTTTCGGCATTCAGATCGCCGACGGACTGGCCCATCATCTGGATGGTCTCGCGGAACTGCGGCGGCAGGGTCTCCTCGCCCGAGAAAAGCCGTGCCATGGTCTGCTGTCCATTGCCCGAAACCCCGGCAATCCCGAGGATTTCGCCCGATTTGACCGCAAACGAGATGTTGTGCAGGTCGACCGCATGCGGATCGGGATCGGCATAGGACAGGCCGGAGATCACCAGCCTTTCTTCGCCATCGACGGCCGGTGCCGGATGCGAGGCATGCGGTATTTCACGGCCGATCATCAGCCGCGCCAGTTCTGACGCACTGGCAGTGCGCGGATCGACCCGTCCGGTCACCTGGCCGAGCCGCAGAATGGTCGCCGAACTGCAGAGCGACCGGATCTCTTCCATCTTGTGGCTGATATAGAGGATCGCGACTCCGCTGTCGGCAAGCTTGCGCAGTGTCGCAAAGAGCTGCTCGACATTGGGCGGCGGCAGCACCGAGGTGGGCTCGTCGAGAATGAGCAGACGCGGCTCCTGCAGCAGGCAGCGGATGATCTCGACCCGCTGGCGTTCGCCGACGGACAGATTGTGGACCAGCGCCT
Source organism: Rhizobiaceae bacterium (assembly GCA_963921345.3). Classification (GTDB taxonomy): domain Bacteria; phylum Pseudomonadota; class Alphaproteobacteria; order Rhizobiales; family Rhizobiaceae; genus Hoeflea_A. Next base: position 1,057,969 of record CAWUFE020000002.1, read on the forward strand.
CCGGATTGACCGGCAGTCCGAACTCCTCGCTCTTGTCGCGGATTCGCCCGGCTAGCTGGTCCAACGGACCCGGTACGGTCAGCGAGATGTTCTCCACCACGGAGACGGTCTCGAACAGCGAAAAATGCTGAAAAACCATACCGATACCGAGCGCCCTTGCGGCTGCCGGATTGTCGATCCGCACCTCGCCGCCGCGCCAGCTGATCCGGCCTTCGTCGGGATGGGCGACGCCGAAGATGATCTTCATCAGCGTCGACTTGCCGGCACCGTTTTCGCCCAGAATGGCGTGAATCTCGCCGGGCCGGATGGTCAGGTCGATGCCGTCATTGGCAACGACCGAAGGGTATCGTTTGGTAATGCCCTCGAGCTGCAGCAAGGGCTGGTCGACATCGTTCATGGGCACCTCGACGGCGACGGGATCGGGAAAGGATGTCGAGTGTTTCATCATTTTATACAATTGATCCCGGGCATGCCGACAAAACCGGGAAGGCCGGTAAAGCGCCTGATCCAGCGCTGGATCGCCGGAAACGGCTGCAGGCTGATGCCGCCGTCGCCGCACAGCGCGATGTAGGGAAAACAGGCGATGTCCGCGATGGTCGGGCGATCGCCGACGATCCAGTGGGAGCCGTCGAATTCCCTGTTCGTCAGATGGTCTTCGAGCACCCGGAACAGATTGCCGGCGCCGGCTCGGGCCGCCTCGACATCGAGGTCGTAGCCCAACATGTCATGCAGGCGTGCGGCCGACGCGGTGGCCGTGATCTGGTCGGCAAAGGAAAGCCATTGCGCGACCTCGCCGACCCGTACCGCATTCTCCGCCGGCCACCAGGCCCGTTCCCGATCGTATTTGTTGGCAAGGTAGAGGAGGATCGCCTGGGCGTCGCGCAGAACCACGCCGTCATCGTCGAGGACAGGCAACTGGCCAAGCGGGTTGATTTCGCGGAAACCGTTGCTGCGATGCTGTTTTCCCGGATAGAAATCGATCGCTTCGGCCTCGTAGTCGAGCCCCAGAAAGGCCGCCAGGAGACGCACCTTGTAGCAATTGCCGGAGAGCACGTAGTCGTAGAGTTTCATGCGCGCGCCCTCTCCGATGCTTCTCTTTCCGCCGGCAGCACTCCATAGGTCTGGCCGTTTTCCTTCAGCCATCGGCGATAGGCGATCGATGACGCATCTGCCCGGGTCGGCAGCTCGCGCCGCGGGTCGAGCGGCAACAGCGTCGGCACCTGGTTTTCCAGGATCATCCGGTCCTGCAGGAAGATGGTCTGCTGGAAGTGCAGCAAGCCGGTATCGGTATTCTCCTCATCGAAGACCAGCACGAAGGAATGCACGTCGCACAGATCCTCCTCGCGCGGCTGGATGAACAGGCCGACCAGATCCCAGGCGTCGTCGCGGATCGGGCAGGTCTTGTAGAGGATGGTCGAAAACGGGTGCGGAACCCGGTAGCGATAGTGCGTAACCTGCCCGCCCTCGGCGGTGGCGGCGGCCTTCGGCTGGTAGAACCGGCACTTGGTCGCCCAGACCTCGTTGACGTCGGAGCGCATTTCGACGTCGTAGCGTTCGACCTCGGCATGATCCTCGACGCCGAGTATGCCCGTATGCACGAAGGGAAAATGCGCCATGTCCAGAAAATTCTCAACCGCCCGCAGGCCCGAACAGCGCACCGTCACACAGCCGGCGGTGACCAGGCGGCGACCCGGCTCGTCGAATTCCGGCATGTCGTAAAGCGGACGCGGATCGTCGCTCAGCGTCGTCCACACATGCCCGTAGCGCTCCTGGACGGCAAGCGAAGCGCCGGTGTCGAGGCGCTCGACGGCAACCGTGTCGCCGTCACTCCGGGCAGCGATGTCGAAGCCGAGCAGACGCGTCCGACGAAAACCGCCGGCCGACACGTCTTCTATCCTGCCGATGGCATACCAGTGCGACCAGGTGAAGGGATCCATCGTCATGCGGGTGTCCTTTCACCGGCCATTCGTTCGGCCTCGCGCCGCAGGCCGCAAACCCAGTCGTTGATCTTCCTTAGGTTTTCGCCGCTGCGCCCCTGCTCGCCGGTCACCGAGGCCGCGACATGCAACATCACCCTGTCGTCGGTCAGCGGCTGAACGGCGCACAGCAGCGCGTCGTAATGGGCGGTGCCGTAGGGTCGGATCAGGAAATTGCCCTTGCCGACAGTCTGAAGCTCGTAGGAAGCCACCTTGGCCGCGCCGTTGCCGTCTGGCAGAACCAGCCGGAAATCGACCTGCGTGAATAGATCCGTCACGGTGTCGAACGACGCGTCGACGGCAATCGACCGGCAGCCGATCCAGTCGCCCGGTAACTCTGGCGAAACGCTGTTTCCGGACGTCGTCACCCAGATCATCGCCGCATCTTCGGCACTGTCGAAAACCGTTGTCTTGATCGTCCTGGGAGGGGTTAGATCGGGATGCGCCGGAATGGCCGCACAGGCGCCGTCACCATCATAGGCCCAGCCGTGATAGAGACACCGCAGCCGGTTGCCGCGGACAAAGCCGTAGGACAGGCGCATGCCGCGATGCGGACAGCGGTTTTCCCACACTCTGGCCTTGCCGTCGGCGCCGCGCCAGACGGCCAGGTCATGGGAGCCGACGGTCGTTCCGGACGCGGATTCCGGCACAAAATGTTCGCTGAGGCCGACGGCAACCCATCGGTCCAGTGTTGTTTCCTGTGCCATCTGGCACGTACCCCTATCGAATGTTTGTTCTTGTTGGTCTCTTGGCTAGCAAATTTGCATGGTACAAAATAGGGTGACAGATAAGACCCATTGTTCAAGATCTTGGACACCCAATGCAGTACCCCTACGAACTCAAGGATATTCACTGCTTCGTACAGGTCGCCCGCGCCGGCAGCCTGACGCGGGCGGCGGCTACCACCAACATTCCCAAGGCGACGCTGAGCCACAATCTGCGGCGACTGGAGGATGCTCTCGACGTCGAATTGTTCGTCCGTGGCTCGCGCGGCCTGACTCTGACGGACGCAGGCAAGGCCTATCTGGAATCCTGCTCGCGCATCTTCGACACCTGTGAATCGGCGGCTAGTGCCGCGCAGCGTGCACATTCCGCCATCAGCGGCAAGGTCAAGATCGCCGCCAGCGCCGAGTTCGGGACGAGCATCATCGGCGCCGCTGCCTACTATATTTCCGAAGCCTATCCGCAGATCGACTTCGAACTGCACATGTATCCGAGCGACGCGCTGATCGTCGAAGAGGTCGATTTCGACTGCGTCATCTATGTCGGCACGCCGCCTGACTCCAACCTGATGTGCCGCAAACTTGGCACCGTGTCCTATGGGCTTTACGCAACGCCGGCGACCTTCGAGAAATTCGGCCGGCCGCAATCCGCCGACGCGCTGCGCGACCTGCCGGGCGTGCTCTACACCCGCAATGGCATTGCCGAGGACTGGTGCCTGACGCGCAACGGCGAGGACATCACCGTCGACTTCTATCCACGCTTCAACGTGCACGATTACTGGATGGCGAAGTACTTTGCCGTCGCCGGCAACACCATCGCCTATCTCCCGGATTTCTTCGTCCACTACGAGGTCGAGCTGGGGGCGCTGGTGCCGATCCTGCCCGATTGGCGCTCGGAAGAAACCAGCGTCTTCGCGCTCTATCCCTCCTACCGCCACCGCAACATGCGGGTGATGGTGGTGGTCGACACGCTGTGCAAGGAATTCAACCAGTTCATCCGGCACCCGGGCTATTCGCTGATCAGTCCGGACCGTTGACCTGAAAACCGTCAAGAGGCGCGTTGAGCGCGATACCGTTGCGGACGTCGATGCCGGCGACGATGGCCCGGGACGGGCCGAGCCAGCAAGCGACCTCGAACATGTCGATCAACTCAGGCGCCCCCGTCAGGACGATCTCGATCGCCTCTTCCGACAGAACCGAATAGCGCCCGCCCAGATCCAGCCGGCGGGCATAGAGGCCGGCGAAATCGGCAAAATCGCTTTCCGCCAGCTGTCCGCGAATGGTCAGGACGGTTGCCAAGGAGGCCATTCCATCGTGTCCGTCAAAGATCGAGCACCAGCCGCCGGCCCTTGCAGCGTGAGACGCACGGGGTGATGAGCTTGCCTGATGCGTGTTCGGAGGCGTTGAAATAAAGATCCCGATGATCCGGCTCGCCCTCGATCACATTGGTGACGCAGGTGCCGCACACACCCTGCTCGCAGGAGGTCAGGATATCGAGCCCGGCTTCCTCCATGGCTTCGATGATCGTCTGATCGTCGGCCACGACCAATGTCGTTCCCGAACGCTGCAGCACCACCTCGAACGCGTCGCCGTCGAGCTCCAAAGCGTCCGGATCGGCGGAAAAATACTCGAGGTGCACATGGTCCTCGGGCCAGTCAAGGTCTGTCGCAATCTTGCGCACCAGATCCATGAAGGGGCCGGGGCCGCACAGATAAAGATGCGCCCCGTCCGATCGGTCGGCGAGAAGATCCGCCAGCACACGGTCGAGTTCCGGCGGAACGAGACCGGGATGGATGGATGCGTGCGGGTTCGGCTCCAGAGCGGACCGGAACAGCGCATGCTCATGGCTGCGAGCAAACAGGTGCAGATGGTAGTCCCGTCCCTCGGCGGCAAGGCGCTGCGCCATCGCATGCAGAGGCGTGATGCCGATGCCGCCGGCAAGCAGGATGTGCGGTCCATTGCCTGCCACCAGCGGAAAGTTGTTGCGCGGTTCGCTGATTGCGAGGATCCGACCTTCGGCCAGGCCGTGCATGGCCGCCGATCCGCCGCGCGAGTCCGGTTCGCGCTTGACGCCGATGAGGTAGCGATCGCAGTCTCCCGGACCGTTCCACAGCGAATACTGACGCACGAGGCCATCGGCGGGATGCACGTCGATATGGGCGCCCGGATCCGCTGGCGGAAGCGGCGTGCCATTGTCGGCCCGCAGTTCGAAGCAACGGATCTCCGGTGTCTCATCCCAGACCCGGTCGATCCTGACGGTCAGGGTCATGGTCCATCTCCGCTCAGTTCTGTTTGCGTTGGCGGCCGTGGCATTTCCAGCGGCATCATGCCGGCCATCGGTTCGAAGCGATCAAGCCTCTGGAACCGCTCCAGCCATCGCTGCACGGCGGGATAGGGAAGCTGCGATATGCCGCCCTCCTCCGACAGCGCCACATAGGGAAAGCAGGCGATGTCCGCGATGGTCGGATGGTCGTTCGTGCACAGCCAGTCGGCTTCCTGTCGTTCGCGGAACCATAGATGTTCGTCCAGCACACGCAGCAGTCGCTCGGCACCGGAGCGCGCCCTGTCAATGTCGGTTTCCATGAACATCGCATCGTGCAGGCGCGCCGCCGAACAGGTCGCGGTCAGAGCATCGGCAAAAGCCAGCCAGCTGTGCAGCGGCCCCAGTAGCTTCGGCGTGGCCAGCGGATACCACAGTCCGGATTTGTCGTAGTTGGCGGCCAGGTGCACGAGGATCGCCTGGGCATCGCGGATCACCGCATCGCCGTCGACTATGACGGGAAGCTGCCCGAGCGGGTTGACCGCCAGGAAGGAGTCGCTGCGGTGCTCCAGTCCGGGATAGAAATCGACCGGTGTGGTCTCGTAGCCGAGGTCCAGCCAGCGCAGCAGCAGCCGAACCTTGTAGCAGTTTCCCGAAAGCGCATAGTCGTAAAGGCGGATCATTGTTTCGCCCCTGCCTCGAGAGCCCGCCTCGCCTCGGTCAGCCGGCGATTGCAGCGCCGGACGGTGTCGAGTTCGGGTTCGCCTTTTTGCCTCGGCGCTGAACCGAATACGGTGCAGGCACAGTCGTTCACCGGGGTGACGAAGAGCTGCAGATCGCCCGCATCCTGAAGTCGCCGACGAACGACCTCCGCGGCGGCGGCGAAGAACAATGGCCTTAGCAAAACCCCGTCGACCGGATCCACATCGGGAGTGCCAGCACCCTCCCCTTCAAGAACCCAGACGAACCCGCCCGTCGTCTCGCTGGCAAACGAATGCACTGAAATATCCGGTCTTGCCTCGTGGTTCTGGGCGGGAATATCGACGACCGTCCCGTCCTTGCCGTAGCGCCAGCCGTGATAGATGCACTGCAGGCTGTCGCCGAGGTTACGTCCGGCGCTGAGCCGGATGCTGCGATGCGGGCAACGGTCTTCCCACACACGGATGACATCGTCGTCACCACGCCAAAGCACCAGTTCCCTGTTGAAATAGCCGGCTCGCACCAGGCTCGCGGGTTGCACGTCGCGCTCCAGCGCCACCGGCCACGCGCCGTTCTGCACAGCGGCGCTCATGATCCATCTCCCCGCAAGGCGCCGTAGCGGACGTCCTGCGACAGCAACCACTCGCGATAGGCGGCCGAAGCCGCATCGACCGGAACCGAGATTTCCGAGCCGTCATCCAGGGGCAGTTTCTTCGGATTGTGCCGTTCCAGCACGTATTTGTCCTGGACGGCAATCCACTGCTGGTCGGCGCGCACCTGCCGCGCGTCCATCCAGTCTTCGCGCACCCAGGAAAACATCTTATGGGCGATGAAGGTCTCCTCGGTGACCGGCTGGGCGAAGATGCCGAGATAGTCGTATCGCTGCGGCGCACCCGGTTCCCGGGGCCGATGGATGTACAGGATCACCGAATAGGGATCGGACACCCGGTAGGTGTATTCGGCGATGTCGCCGGTAATCGGCAGCCAGGCCTTGTGCGACAGCGACCACAGGGCACCGTCGGCATCGATTTCGTGCTCGCAGGGCGGCAATTCGAGATGTGCCTCGTCGCCGAGAATGCCCGGATGCACGAAGGGGAAATGTGCGTTGTCGACGACGTTGTCGACGAGACGCAGGCCGGAACACTTGAGCGGCGTCGACCAGATATTCATGGCCAGCCGATCGACCTCGTAATATTCGATCAGCGCCTGTGGCGGTCCTTCCGGCTCGCCCAACGTCGTCCAGATGTAGCCCAGCCGCTCACAGACCGGCAGCGATCGCCCGTCGCTTGCAACTGAAATCCAGGTGCGGTGGATGTCGAGCTCGATTTCCCGGTCGAGAAGCCAGGTGCGGCACATGCCGCGCCGCCGGATCTCCGGCGGAGCGCCCAGCGGGTACCAGGCGTTCCAGACGGCCTTGTCGTCGCACGCGTCCATGATCTAGCGGCTTTCGACGACATCCGACAGCAGAGCTTGTTCGAACGCCTCCTTGCCGTTGCCCGCGGCAATCGCCAGTTCGCGCAACCATTTGCGGTACTGGTTCGACACCTTGTCGGTGGGCAGCGAGACTTCCTCGAGCGACAGACCGCCGGGCTGCGTTTCGATCACCGGCTTGTCCTCGGCAAGCACGATCTTCTGGAAATTGATCGGTTCTTCGTCGGGCAGTTCGGGATCGGTGTGGGCGATGATCATGAAATTCCGGCAGCGGTCGAGCGAAACCGGGCTCGACGTGGTCCACAGGAGGAAGGGCTGGTCGGTCTTGTAGAGACGAATGTCGAGATTGATCGAGAACGGCATGGCGGCCCGGTAGTCCCAGCTTCCCAGCGGGCTTTCGGGCGGCAGCGAGTCGAGCATGTCCTTGCCGGGTTCCATGAAGAACCGCATTTCGCCGCCGACCCGGTCGATGGGAACGATCGCCGGCTCCGAATAGGCAGGATCGTAGAGGGTGCCCGGATGCACATAGGCGAAATGTGAGAAATCGGTGAAATTTTCCCAGCGCCGTTCGGCCGACGAGTCCCAGTCATAGGGCTGGGCGACGATCACCCGCTTGAATTCCGGGTTCTCCCAGGCGCTGCAGTAGGGGATGCTCGTCAGATCCCAGCTGCTGTCGAGGCGCACCCAGACGATGTCGTATTTCACAGCACATTCATAGGCCGGCGTCAGCGCCTTTTTGGGGATCGGGTCGTTTGGACAGGCCGGCATCAATTCGCATTTGCCGGATTTGCCGTATTGCCATCCGTGGTAGGGACACTGAAGCCGGCTGCCGACGACCTTGCCGGCCGACAGCTTGGCAAATCGGTGGGCGCAGCGGTCCCGCATAGCGACGATCTCGTCGTCCAGGCGGGCAATCACCAGCGGCTCGTCGAGAAGCGTCACGCCGATCGGCCCGGAGCCTTCCGGATTCGCTTCGTTCAGTTCCTGCAGCGTACAGACGGGGTGCCAGAAATGGCGCAGGTAGCTCTGATCCTCGACCAGCGGGCGGTGTATGTTCATGTGATCCTCCAGAGCCGCCCCGGTGCGGTGCGGCAGTACCCGATTTGCGCGATGGTGGGTCGCGCGCTTGTTTTCGGGGACGTTATCAAGCGGCAATCGTCCAAGATAGAGAGGCTAATTGAACCGCGTGTCCAAAATCTCGTACACAGCAATTCGTCGCTTCGGCCGGACCGGCGGCTCCGTGCGGTTGTGAATTTGCCGTTCCCGAGGCAAACAGTATCGAGGCGGGCACCCATCGGAGATTCGCCTTCCGGATCCCATCCAACGAAAGGTCACACTCATGTCCACACGCGATGGCGCGATTGAACGAACCGAAGGGTATTTCGACAGCGGCGCCTTCCTGGAAGATCTCGGCAAGCTGGTATCGGTGGAAACCGAAAGCCAGAACCCCGAACAACGCCCGGAGCTCTATCGATATCTTCGCGAGGCGATTGAGCCGATCCTGACCGAGATTGGTTTCAACTGCGAGGTTTTCGAAAACGCGGATCCCGCTGGCGGGCCTTTCCTGGTGGGGTCGCGGACCGAGAACCCGGACTATCCGACCATTTTGACCTATGGCCACGGCGACGTGATCCGCGCCCAGACCGACCAGTGGCGCGACGGGCTGCACCCGTTCCGGGTCACGGTCGAGGGCGACCGCATCTACGGACGCGGAACGGCCGATAACAAGTCGCAGCACCTGATCAATCTGAAGGCCATGAAAGCGGTCATCGAGGAACGCGGCGCGTTGGGCTTCAACGTCAAGATCGTCGTCGAGACATCCGAGGAAACCGGCTCCGCCGGTCTGGCCGAATTCTTCGCCGACAAGCAGGATCTGCTGACGGCCGATGTGCTGATCGGTTCAGACGGGCCGCGGCTGCAGCCGGACGTTCCGACCGTCTTCATGGGCACACGCGGCGGCTACAATTTCGACATGGAGGTGCATCTGCGCGACGGCGCCAACCATTCCGGCAATTGGGGCGGATTGCTGGCGGACCCGGCTCTGATCCTCGCCCATGCCATCGCATCGATCACCGATGCCCGCGGCCAGATCAGGGTGCCGGAATGGCGCCCCGACAGCCTGACGCCTGGTATCCGAAAGGTGTTGCGGGGACTGCCGGTCGGCGGCGGCGGCCCGGCCATTAGCGAGAATTGGGGTGAAGAAGGGCTCGATCCGGCAGAACGCGCCTTCGGCTGGAACTCCTTCGCCGTGCTGGCGATGAAAAGCGGTGTGCCGGAAGCGCCGGTCAATGCGATCGCCGGGCACGCCACCGCCCATTGCCAGCTGCGCTATGTGGTCGGCACCGATGAAAACGACATTCTCCCTGCCCTGCGCCGGCACCTCGACTCCCATGGCTTCGAGCAGGTCACAGTCAAACCGGCAGAAGGCAGATCCTTTCGCGCCACACGCCTTGACCCGGATCATCCCTGGGTGACCTTCGTCGCCGGCTCGATCAAAACCACCGGCGGACGCGATCCCCATGTCCTGCCCAACCTCGCCGGGTCCCTGCCCAACGACACGTTCACCGATGTACTCGGCCTGCCGACGATCTGGATCCCTCATTCCTATGGCGGGTGCTCGCAGCACGCGCCGAACGAACACATTCTCAAACCGGTGACCCGCGATGCCATCCGCCTGATGGCCGGTCTGTTCTGGGATATCGGCGAAATGGAAACGCCGGACTGAGGATCGTCGATCAGGCGTTGTCCTTGCAGTACTGTGCGACTTCTCGATGCGTCGCGAACCACACGCCGTCATGCGACGTGATGTAGTCGAGCAATTCGTGGATGAGCTGGATGCGCGACCGGTAGCCGATGATCGGCGGATGGAGCGTCAGCAGGAACAGCCCGCCTTCCGCATAAGCGCCGTCGAATTCCCGCTTGAACACGTCGAAAACGCCTGACGGCGGCGTGTAGGGCCGCAGGCCGGCAAACCGGTCCATGGCCAAATAGACCGCATCGTCACGGATCCACTCGACCGGCAGTTCGAAAATGCCGGTCGGCTCGCCGTTTTCGAGCAGCTCGTAGGGCTCGTCGTCGGCCATCATGGAGGAATCGTAGAGCAGGCCCATTTCGCGGGTGATCGAGAGCGTGTGTGGGCTGAAATCCCATGACGGCGTTCGAATGCCGACGGGCCGCACCCCGGTCACCTTCTCCAGCGTATCGGCCGAGCGCATCTGCAATTCGCGTTCGACCTCGTATCCGAGCCGGCTGTTCAACTCATGGATCCAGCCGTGGATGCCGACCTCATGGCCGTCGGCCACGACCCGGCGCTGCTCTTCCGGATGCAGGAGCGCGACCACGGCGGGAACAAAAAACGTCGCCGGGACCGCATATTTTCGAGCATGTTCAGAATGCGCGGCATGCCCCTGCGCGCCGCATATTGCCCCTGCGACAGGCGTCCGGGCGAATCGTCTCCCCAGCGCAGGGTCAGCGACTCATGGTCGGAATCGAACGAAATCGCCACGGCGACCTTTGCGTCCGACTTCCACCGTTTCGGCATCAGGGATCGACCGGCGCGCACCCGGTTGACGACCTCGCGCCATTGTTCCTCGGGCCATTCCTACGGCCGCGCCTTGTCCCCTGCCAGCCGGATGTCGGACAGCTCATTCATACCGTTGCCTCCTATGCGTCTCGCGCATGCTGCCACACGCGAAACGGAGGCGGAAGGAAACTTAGCGGTAGAGCAGAGATTTCTCGTCGTGGAAAACATGCACCTTTTCGGGCGCTGCCGTCATCCTGACCATATGGGTCCGCAGGTCCGAGTGGATGCCCGGCAGCTTGCCGATCACCGGGGCGTTGCCGTCATTCGGATGGAAGTAGAGCAGCGTCACCTCGCCCAGCGCCTCGGTGATGTTCACCTTGCCTTCGTAGATGAAGCTGTCCTCGCCGGCCGGCGTGAAGTCTTCCGGGCGCACGCCGATATTGACACGCATTCCCTGGTCGTTGCCGTTGGTCGGCACGCTGCTCACGGCGGTACCGCCGCCCTCCACCTTGATCTTGGTGCGCTCGCCGGTTTCGACGATTTCGCCGGGCAGCAGGTTCATCGCGGGTGAACCGATGAACTGCGCGACGAATTCGTTTTCCGGCTTTTCGTAGAGTTCGAGCGGCGTGCCGACCTGGGCGATGCCCTTGTTCGCGAGAACGACGATGCGGGAGGCCAACGTCATCGCTTCGACCTGATCGTGGGTCACATAGATCATGGTCGACTCGGGCATCGACTCTTTCAGCTGGGCAATCTCGATCCGGGTGGCGACGCGCAACGCGGCGTCGAGGTTCGAGAGCGGTTCATCGAACAGATAAACCTTCGGGTCGCGAACGATCGAGCGGCCGATGGCCACCCGTTGTCGCTGCCCCCCGGAAAGCGCCTTGGGAAGACGGTCCAGATACTGGTCGAGCTGCAGCACCTTGGCGGCGCGCTCGACCGCCTCATCGATCTCCGACTTCGGTTTTTTGGCCAGCTTCAGCGCAAACGCCATGTTGTCGCGTACGGTCATGTGCGGATAGAGCGCGTAACTCTGGAACACCATGGCGATACCGCGCTGCGCCGGCGGCACGTCGTTGACGACGACATCGTCGATCTCCAGCGTGCCGCCGCTGATCCTCTCGAGCCCGGCAATCATGCGCAACAGGGTGCTCTTGCCGCAGCCGGAGGGCCCGACGAAAACGATGAGTTCGCCGGTGGTGATATCGAGATTGATGTTTCTGAGGACGTCGATGCCGCCCGCATAGGTCTTGGCGACATCCGTCAGCTTCAGATTGGCCATGATTTCCCTCCCGAAATTACGTTTGCAGTGCCAGGCAGGACTGCCATGGGCCGAGATGAACCGTGCCGTCGGAGGCGATGCCGGCGCATCCCAGTTCCGCCCCGATGGGCGCCCAGGAACCGGTCGGCAGCGCGTGCTCCGACGGCGTATCGCTCAGATTGAAGGCACAGAAGATGGTCTGGTTGCCATGGGAGCGGGTGAAATGCACGACGTCGCCGCTCGCCTCGACACCGTCATGCTCGCCCTTGACCAGCGCCGAATGGGCCTGGCGAAAGGCGATCGCCCGTCTGTAGTGGTGGAGCATGGCGCCCGGGTCGTTTTCCTGCAGGTCCGCCGCCAGCGGCAGATGTTCCTCGCCGACGGGCAGCCATGGCCGACCAGTCGAGAAGCCGCCATTGGGGAAGGCATGCTCCCAAACCATCGGTGTGCGGCAGCCGTCGCGCCCTTTGTATTTCGGCCAGAATTCACGGCCGTAGGGATCCTGCAGATGTTCGAAATCGACATCGGCTTCTAGGAACCCCAGTTCCTCGCCCTGGTAAATGCAGATCGAGCCGCGCAGGCACATCAGCATTGTCGCAAACAGCCGCTGCGCGTCCGGGCTCAGGCTCCAGCGCGACGCATGCCGCATGACGTCGTGATTGGACAAGGCCCAGCAGGCCCAGCCCGTCGCCGCCACATCGTCGATCTGGGCAAACACTTCGGCCACGCGTGCCGCGGTCAGCGGCTCCTGCGCCAGGAACTCGAAGGCATAGCACATGTGCACGAAGTCATCGCCGGCCGTGTATTGGCCGAGGATCTCCAGGCCCTTTTGCGCATCGCCGATCTCACCCAGCGAAATCGCCGCGGGATACTCTTCCAGAAGCTCTCGGAAGCGCCGCAGGAAATCGAGGTTCTCCGGCTGGTTCTTCGAATGGATGTACTCCTGGTGATTGTAGGGATTGACCGAGGGGGCGATATTGGCGTTGCGCTTCTCCGGCGCCAGCGGCGGGTTATCGCGCAGTTGCTTGTCGGCAAAGTAGAAATTGATCGTGTCCAGCCGGAAGCCGTCGACGCCGCGGTCGAGCCAGAACCGGGCAACGTCGAGCAAAGCGTCCTGAACTGCGGGCTCGTGAAGATTGAGGTCCGGCTGCTCGACCAGGAAATTGTGCAGATAATACTGCTCCCGCCGGGCGTCCCAGTGCCAGGCCGAACCGCCGAAGATCGACAGCCAGTTGTTCGGCGGCGTGCCGTCCGGTGCCGGATCGGACCAGACATACCAGTCGGCCCTGCCGTTCGTTCGATCGGCACGGCTTTCGCGGAACCACGGATGTTGATCCGACGTGTGCGACAGCACCAGATCGATGATCACCTTCAGGCCCAGCTGATGCGCCGAGATGACCAGCCGGTCGAAATCATCGAGCGTGCCGAAGATCGGATCGACGCCGCAATAGTCCGTGACGTCATAGCCGAAATCCTTCATCGGCGACGGGAAGAACGGCGAGATCCAGATGCCGTCCACGCAGAGCGACGCAATGTGCGGCAGACGCTCCGCAATGCCGGCAAGATCTCCGACTCCGTCGCCATTGCTGTCCTGGAAGCTGCGCGGATAGACCTGGTAGATCACCGCGCCTCGCCACCAGTCCTTCTGGGTGGCCGGGCCGACAGACACTATGGATTGATCGATCATCGTCATGGGTCGGGTTTCAATACTCGATGTCTATTTGACCGAACCTGCGAGCAGGCCGCGCACCAGATAACGCTGCATGGTGAAGAACACCGCCAGCGGCACCGCGATCGACACGAACGCTGCCGTCGCCAGGATACCCCAGTCGCCGCCGCGCGAGCCGAGCAGGTCGTCGGCGATTTTCACCGTCATGACCTTTGTCTCGTCGGATGACGGCAGGAACACCTTCGCCACCAGCAGATCGTTCCACGTCCACAGGAACTGGAAGATGGCGAAACTGGCGAGCGCCGGAAACGACAGCGGCAGCACGATCTTGATGAAGACCTGGAAGTCGGTCGCCCCGTCCACCTTGGCGCTTTCGATGATATCGCGCGGCAGACCGACCATGTAATTGCGCAGGAGATAGATCGCCAGCGGCATGCCGAACGCCGTGTGGGCCAACCATATTCCCATGAAACTCTGCCCGATACCGATCCTGTTGTGCAGGTTGAGCAGCGGTACCAGCGCCAGCTGCAACGGCACGACCAGCAGGCCGACCACCGCAGCGATCAGGAGTCCGCGCGCCGGGAAATCCATCCACGCCAGGGCGTAGGCCGCAAAGGCGGCGATCAGGATAGGGATGATGGTCGCCGGTATCGTCACCGTCAGCGTGTTGATGAAGGCCAGGTCCATATTGTCGGCCGTCAGCACGGTGCGGTAGTTGTCGAGCGTGAAATCGGGCGGCGTGTCCGCCTGGAAATAGATGCGCGGACCGCGCTTTGTGATCTCCTTGGGCGAGGTCATGGTGTATTCGCCATTGGCGTCGACGGTCAGGGTCCGGCCGGCCTGGATATTCTGGGTCGATCCGGCCGGAAACTCGCCGGGCGCTCGGCCCTTGCTGCCGAACGCCGTGATCCGGCTGTCGCCCGACTTGAAACGTTCCGCCACGTCCGAGTCGGAAAAGATGTTGCCCTTGAGGACCCAGACGCCGTTTTCCTCCGTCTGGGATTCCAGATCCGCCCGGCCGGCCTCCGCCAGCACCACGGAGAACGGCGCGCGCCACCAGCCCGATGCCGAAATCTGGTCCCGGTCGCGGAAGGACGAAACGAACAGTCCGACCGTCGGTATGAGCCAGATGATGACGATGGCGATCACCGAAACGTAGGTGACAATGGTCAGGCTCGATTTCTGTCCGGCAATATTGTCCATGACCCGCCTCCATCAGCGCATTTCTTTGCGTGCCTGGACGATGTTCCAGATCATCACAGGCATGACGATAATCATGATGATGAAGGCCACCGCGGTCGCCCGACCGTCGTCGCGGAACATGTAGGACATCATGTAGCTCGGCAGGATTTCGGTGCCGAAATTGCCGCCGGTCATGGTGTAGACGATGTCGAACACCTTGAGCACCAGGATCGTCGTCGTCGTCCACACGACCACGATCGTGCCCATGATCTGCGGAACCTTGATCTTGAAGAAGATCTGGAACGGATTGGCGCCGTCGATGATGGCGGCCTCGATGGTCTCTTCGGGAACGCCGCGCAGAGCGGCCGACAGGATGACCATGGCGAAGCCGGTCTGCGTCCAGATCAGGATCACCATCAGGAAGAAATTGTTCCAGAACGGCACCTGCAGCATGTCCACCGGATCGTCGGCCCCGAACAAGGAGCGAATGGCGTTGATCAGACCGATGTCGGCGTTGTTGGCGTAGACGAACTTCCAGATGAGCGACGCGCCGACGAAGCTGATCGCCATCGGCATGAAGATCATCGACTTGGCCAGGTTGCCGCCGCGCATGCGGTCGGTGAGCTGCGCCGCCAGCAGACCGGCGAAAGTCGCGGCCGCCGGAACGACCAGGGCCCAGAGCATGTTGTTGAGGAAGCTGCGCCGGAACTCGGCCTCGCCGAACATGGCGATGTAGTTGCCGAGGCCGATGAACTCATCGCCCTGGCGATTGAACAGCGAGCGGTAGGCCGAGGCCACCACCGGATAGGCCAGGTAAAGCCCGAGAGCAATGATTGCCGGCAGCAAAAACAGCCAAGGACGCACCATATTGGCGCGGTTGATGTTCCGGCCGGCGTGCTCGCCCTTGGCCGGGAAGATCACCTTGTCGAGGATCAGGTTGGAAAAATAGAAGTAGCCGACGCAACCGCCAACACCCGCCAAGATGGTGATGATACCCTGTAGGACCGGGTTCATATGCACCTCCCCTGTTTGCCAGAACGGGCGCCCGCGGTGCTTGCCGCCGCGAACGCCCGGCAGTCCGCCCTACTGCATGGAGTTCCAGCGTTGCTGCACCGACTTGGCCACATCGGCGGCCTCGGCGCCGGACGTGTAGTCGACCATGCCCGTCCAGAAGGCACCGGCGCCGATTTCACCCGGCATCAAGTCCGAACCGTCGAAGCGGAAGGTGGTGGCGTTGAGCAAGATGTCACCCAGCGCCTGCAGGGTTTCGTTGGCATAGGCATCGCGGCTGACGCCCTTGTGCGGGGTCAGGAAGCCGCCCTGCGCCATCCAGACCTCATGCGCGAGCGGCGTCTGGAGGAATTCGATGAAGCCCCTGGCAACCGGCGTGTCGTCCAGAATGGCGAACAGCGTGCCGGCACCGAGAACCGGCTTGCCGAGATCCTTGCTTTCGTAGGCCGGGAAGTAGAAGAAATCCACGTCCGTACCCAGCTCGGTGCCTTCCGGGAAGAAGGTCGGAATGAACGTCGCCTGGTGGTGCATGTAGCACTTCGGCGGCAGTTCGAAGAGGCCGCCCGGGCTGTCGCGGAAATCCGTGTTGGGAACCGCTTCCATGCCGCCGGCGACATAGTCGTCATTCTTCGCGAAGTGACCGAACTCCTCAATCGCCGCGACGATGCGCGGATCGTCGAACGGGATCTCGTTGGTGACCCACTGGTCGTAGACTTCCGGCGGCTGCGTGCGCAGCAGCATGTCCTCGACCCAGTCGGTGGCCGGCCAGCCGGTGGCCGCACCCGAACCCAGACCGATGCACCAGGGCGTGCCGCCATCGGCGACGATCTGGTCGGTGAGCTCTTTCAGCTCTTCCATGGATTCCGGCACTTCATAGCCGTTCTCCTCGAACTGCTCGGGCACGTACCAGACCAGCGACTTGACGTCGATCTTGTAGGGAAAGGCGAAGAACTGTTCGTTGCCATCGGCACCCTTGTAGGAGCCGAGACCGACCCAGGACGGACCGGCAGCATAGTTTTCGCTGACCCAATTGGCGGAGGCAGAACCAAGCGGCTTCAAAAAGCCGCGCGCCGCCATATCCGAAGCGAGACCCGGCTGCGGGAATACCGCAATGTTGGGGGCCGAATTGGCCTGGGCGGATATCACGATATCCTGCTCAAAGCTGTCGGAACCGGAATAGTCGACTTTTGCCCCGGTCGCTTCCTCGAAATAGGCCAGCACGGCGCGGACGAGCTTGTCGTCCTCGCCGGTCCAGGGACCGGTCATGCTGAGCGTCTGCCCGGAATAATCATGGTTGGCGGCATAGGAGTCGTAGCTACCCCAGTTGAAGGGACCTTCTCCCGGCTTGAACAGGAGTTCCGCATTAGCGGTACCCGCCGTCAGGGCAATCGCCGCAACGCCGGCAAAAAACAGACTTTTCATGTGATCCTCCCAGGTTGAACGAGCCGCGGCGGTGTGCGTCGTTCCGCTTAAGCTCAAAATCAAAGCGCTTTGAATACCTCCAACAATCGCTCACATCGGCCGTTTTGTCAATCTTACTCTCGATTTTTCGCTACAATTCCGACGAAACGGGCATTTCTGCGACGTGGGCCGTTGAACATTGCCCCTTTGACGGACGGCACTTTCGACACTATTATGCAGAAAAAATATAACCGCTTTGGAAGACGGGGAACCCATGAATCTGAAGGAGTTAGCGGAACATCTGGGCCTTTCCCAGACCACGGTCAGCCGGGCGTTGAACGGTTTTCCGGAAGTCAAGGAAGCGACGCGGCTGCGGGTGTTGGAGGCTGCCAAAAAGCACAATTATTCACCCAATTCGCGGGCCAAGAACCTGGCGACCGGCCGCGCCATGGCGACGGGTCATGTCATTCCGCTGTCGTCGAAGCACGAGATGGTCAATCCCATTTTCGGTGATTTCATCGCCGGCGCCGGCGAGATATATGCCCGCAACGGCTATGAGATGATCCTGTCGATCGTCGCCGACCGGGACGAGGCCACGGTCTACCGCGAATTGAAGGCCCGAGGCACGGTCGACGGTCTGATCGTGCACGGGCCCAAGATCAACGACAAGCGCATCGACCTGCTGCGGGAGATCGGAATTCCGTTCCTCGTCCACGGGCGCGCGTCGGGCATCGACTCGCCCTATTCCTGGCTCGACGTCAACAATCGCAGCGCCTTCAACCGGGCGACGGATTTCCTGCTGGATCTCGGTCACAGCCGCATTGCCCTGATCAATGGACTGGAAGCCATGGACTTCGCCTATCGGCGCCGCGACGGCTACGAGCAGTCGCTGCATGCCCGCGGTATCGAACCGGATCCGCAACTGATGCGTTCCGACGAAATGACGGAGTTCTACGGCTACCGATCGGCTCGCGAAATGATGGCACTGGACGATCCACCGACCGCCTATCTGGCATCTTCGATCATCGCCGCCTTCGGCATACGCCGCGCCATCGAGGAGGACGGCTATCGCATCGGCCGCGATATCTCGATCATCACCTTCGACGACGCCCTGTCCTACATGAAGAACGGTGAGGATGTTCCGATCTTTACGGCTGCCCGTTCGTCCGTGCGCGACGCCGGCAGGCAGGCCGGTCAGATGCTGCTGGAACTGATTCACAAGCCGGAGGTCGGTCCCCTCAACACGCTGCTCGAGGCGGAACTGATGGTCGGTACGTCCACGGGTCCCGTACCGCGCGGCTAGAGCGTGGCCCCGTCACTGCCGCTTCCGGCAAATCCGATTGACCTTTCAACAGTTTGCCGACCTGCAGCCCGGCTTTGCGTGTTGCGCGGCACAATGGATCAACCTACTCTTTGCCGCGAACAAGCCAGTTCATTTGGGGCACTGAAGTGGACTTGATCAAACAAGCGCAAAGCGCCTGTCAGTTTCCGGAATTCCGGCAGGAAGAAAAGCTGCTGGTTTCCGAGCTTGGCCGCTATCTGGCCCTGCTTCCGGAACCCTCGCGGCGCGACTGGCTCGCCATCGGCGCGACGTGGATCCTGATGTCCGTCGCGGCGGTCGTTCTTTTCACGCTGCCCGCGGGATCCGTGATCGAATCCGGCGTCCTGACCGCGCCCGGCCTTTTCCTGCTCGGGGCGCTCGGCGCCTTTATCGCCATGGGTGCTCTTTATATTCTGCTCACGGTTCGGATGAGCGCGCTGCAGGCACCGGAGATCTTCGCCATCCAGCAGCAAATCACTGAACATGGCGCGAAGATCGCCCTGATGTTTCGGGCCTACCGAAAGGGCATCGTCGCCATCAGCCACGTATTGTTCATGCATCTCAAATCCTGTACCCGGATCAGGGCGAAGCAGCTGAAAACGGCGCAGGATGCCATCCAGGCCCTGTTTGCGGAAATCCGGCCGGACGCCAACGAGGCGAGGCGCAATCGCAAAACCAAGACGAAAGTCCCGCGGGAATCCGACTATTCGCTCGAAGATTTCGTCGGCGGATCGGACATCGCGCTCGCCGCATTCGAAAAGGCCGTCGACCAATATGGCAGCAGCAGCCCCGAAAGCCCGACCGCCAACGACGCGGTCGACCATATGGATGCGACCGGCGATCTGCCGATGCGGATGGAGGCGATCGAAAAAGCCGCGGACATGGAGTGCCGCACCGAGCTCCGCTTTCTCAAGGTTGCCGTAACGGCGAACCAGGATCTTCTTATCGGCGAATTGCGCACCCTCGCCGAAGACCTCAGCGCGGGCGAACTCGCCTCGGAGGCGGACCGCCTGACCCAGTCCTACATTCTGGATCCGGTGCAGAACCTGCTGGAAAACCTCCAGGCTGCCCAGGACATCCTCCTGGACGCCGTTTATGCCCGCGGTGAGGACGCTCCGGAGATGTGGACCGTCAACATCTCGTCGGTGTCGCGACAGCTGATTGCCAGCCGACGGACAAAGCGACGCAGGTACCGGCTTGCGCGCACCTTCGGCGGCTGGCTACCGCTTGGATTCGTCGTGGCTGCGGCGACTTACCTGATTGTCCTTCAAAGGATCTGACAGGTCGTTGATTTCCCACTTAGGTGTTGAAATCCGGGGCCTTTTCGCAGTATTCAGTGGCACCCGGATGCGCCGTCGATTTGCATCAGACATACGACCCGGCAGCACCAGCCACTGACTCATCCCCGAACGAAACGGA
Organism: Rhizobiaceae bacterium; assembly: GCA_963921345.3. Classification (GTDB taxonomy): domain Bacteria; phylum Pseudomonadota; class Alphaproteobacteria; order Rhizobiales; family Rhizobiaceae; genus Hoeflea_A. The sequence continues at coordinate 1,077,844 of CAWUFE020000002.1, forward strand.
CGAAACCGCAGCCAAGCACAATGACAACCGTGTATGTATTCCACGCGCTGCGGTCGGCGCCAGCAGATTGCCATTCAATGGCCATAAGCGTTGCCATGACCGGACCGGGAAGACCGGAGCCATGTTGACTGCATTGAACGATATTGCCGACGCTCTGCGCCGCTGGCCGTTGTGGCTGTGGTTCGCCCAGCAGGACATCAAGTCCCGCTATCGGGGATCGCTGCTGGGGCCCATCTGGCTGGTGCTGAACCTGGGCATTCTCGTCAGCGCACTGTCGCTGATCTATGCAACGATTTTCGGCCTGCCCATCGAGGTCTACACGCCCCATGTCGGCACCGGCTTCATCGCCTGGTGGTTCATATCCGGCATGCTTGTCGATTCGTGCACGGCCTTCACCGCCAATGCCCAGATCATTCGCAACATGCCGCTGCCGATCGGCATCCACGTCCTGCGCGTGCTGGCCCGGCAAACCGTGCTGATGCTGCACAACATGATCGTCTATCTGGTCATCGCCGTCAGTTTTGCCATCTGGCCCAATGCCAACACCCTGCTTGTATTCGTCGGCTACGCGCTCGTGGCGACACTGTTGTTTTCGTCCGGCATCTGCCTGGCGATCATTTGCGCCCGCTACCGGGACGTTCCACACATCGTCGCCAGCATCGTCCAGGTGGTGATGTTCGTCACGCCCATCATGTTCCTGAAGGACATGCTGCAGAAGCGGATCTATATCGCCAATGTAAACCCCTTCTATCACATGATCGAAGCGATCCGGGCGCCGCTGCTCGGCCAGAACCCCGAACCGATCACCTGGGTCTTCCTGATCGGCGCCAACGTCGCCGCCGCGCTGGCCGCCCTTTATCTTGTCAAGCGAACCGGCCACCGCGTGCCCTATCTGGTCTGAACCAACATGTCCGATCTGAAGTTGAGTGTCGAAGACGTCTGCCTGCGGTTCCGCATTTACGGAGTCGGCAGCCAGTCCCTGAAGAAGCAGTTGCTTTCCTTCGGAACCGGCGGCCGACTGGGCCGCGACACGGAAAACCACTTCTTCGTCCAGGCCGTGTCCGACCTGACGTTCAAGCTACAGACCGGCGACAAGCTTGGCATCATGGGTGCCAACGGCGCCGGCAAATCGACCCTGCTGCGGATACTCGCTGGAATCTACCGCCCGCAAAGCGGCACCGTCAGGACTTCCGGCCAGATCGCCGCGATCATCGATCCGAGCGTCGCGCTCGATCCCCTGGCGACCGGCTATGAGAACATCCTGTCGCGCGCCCGGCTGCTCGACGTGCCGCGCGCGCGGCATCAGCGGTTCAGTGAGCAAGTCCGCGAAATTTCCGAACTCGGCGACTATCTGTCGATGCCGGTTCACACCTATTCGTCGGGCATGCTGATGCGCCTGAACTTCGCCATGAGCGTTTCCATCGAACCGGATATCCTGCTTCTGGACGAATGGTTGAGCGTCGCCGATCAGAGCTTCAGCGAAAAGGCCGAGGAGCACATGCGCTCGCTTGTCGGCAAGACCCGCATCCTCGTGCTGGCGTCCCACAACCTCGAACTGCTGCAACGCGTCTGCAACAAGGGCCTGTTCCTGAAGGACGGCCAGATCGCCTGCTTCGGCGCGATCGACGAGGCGGTCAACGCCTACATCGCGAACGGTTGACGCCTCCCGGGCAAGCCCGCGGGTGAACTCTCAAATGTCCAGGAAGGCCGTCAGGCCGTATCAGACCATCTGGTAGTCGAAGTCGCTCGACAGCCCCATGAAATACACCGGCGTGCCGTCATCCAGCTCATACCGCAGGATTGCCATCTCCGACGCGTTGTCGTCATAGGCGACGTCGTTTGCGGCGTCGTTGTAGACGACATAGCGATCGTATCGGTCATCGATCACCGCATCGCCATAGGTCTCTTCGAACATGTTGAAGAGATAGGTGAGTTCGGAAAGGCTGCCATTGCTGGCGTTCCCGACGTTGATATCGAATTCTGGTGTTGTGACGGGGGGCGTGGCGACCGGCGTCACGACGGCAGGCGGAAATGTCAGGGTCGCGTCGTCGCCGAGCGAACCGCTCATTACCGGCACATCCGCGTCGGTCGAAACCGACACCTTCTCGACGGGATCGATCACATAGGCGGTCAGCTCCGCTTCCAGCGAATCGATCAGGCTGGAAATCTCTTCACTGGCGTCGGCAAACTCGGCGTTGGACGTGAAGAAATCCACCACCCAGTTGTCGTTGACGACCGGCGCGATTGCTACATCGTTGCTTTCGGCGACGGGCGTCTGGATCAGCGGTTCCGTTTCTTCGGCGACCGTCTGTGTTTCCTCGACCGGTGCGCTCTCGGCAGCACCCTCGACATAGGCCACGTCGTGAGCCTCCGGCTCGACGAATCCGGTCTCGTCAGCCACCACCGCCGCGTCGTCGGTCGATTTCAGGAGAACGGCGGCTTCCGCTGCCTCCGCCTTGGCCTCGCTTCGCTCCAGCTGCCGGTCCGACAGGATCTGGGCATATTCCTTGGAAGCCGTGTTTTCCTCTTCGGCCGGCAGGTAGCTTTCTTCGTGAACGTCGGCCGCTGCGAACTCAACTGCCTCTTTCGCTTCCGAACCGCCAGTTTCGATCAGATCGAAAACACCGAAGGCGGCCTCGAGGCTCAGACTGTTGTTCTGAATGATCGGCGAGGACGAAAAGGCAATGGCCGACAGGATGATGAAGACCTGCTGCGGGGAGAAGGTGAAGTCGCCCAGCACCACCTGGCGCTGGTCCGCGACGTTGAAAATCTCCCCGTCCTGGCGATTTTCGTTGGCCGAGGTCGATTTTTCGTTTTCGCCGAAGCTGAACAGGCTCGTATTGTGTTCATCCGAAATCAGGCAAATGGCGGCGAACACCGCGATCAGCACCGAACTCGGGTGGATCATGACGTTGTTATGGCGCGCCGTGCCCAACATAAAGGCCGGCTCGCGAGTCATGAACTGACGAACGAGATCGGTAAAGGAGTAGCCCTTCACGATGACGGACGTGGTCGTACCGGCGATGTGGTATTCGCCGTCGATGATGGCGACATGGACGAGCACGTCGCAGGTGTCCGAACGGCAAAACGCGAACCAGGGATCGCCCTCGTCCGTTTCACCCATTTCCGTGTCAATAGATATGCCAGCCTGAACAAGGGCAGCTTCTATGCGGTATAACTCGGCCAGGTCCTGGTTGGACCAGCCTCCCCTTCTCTCGCTTTTTCTTGTTCTGTCGTGCGAAAAAAGCGGAATTACACCGTCTTGCATGTCATCGCCCCTTGGAGCCTATTTTTCGTCCTCGAACAGAATCTTGAACGTAATAGGATCGTAGAATCGCATAAGTGTGTAAACAAACTTACGTGGTTCTACCTGCAAGGCATCGGCCCAGTCAACATATCTTGCCGGCGGAATCCGGCCGCGGCCGGTCTCCAACTGCGATATGAAGGTGTAGTACTCAGCACCCACCAGCTCAGCCAGCTGACGCTGTGAAAGGCCAATAGCCTCCCGTCTCTCTTTTAACCAGTGCCCGGCTTCCTTACGAAGCTCTTGGACGTCTGCGTCTGTGCGTTTTTGCGGATTCGTATACATGTCAACACCACCTCTGCAGACATCAACATAGCGCACTTTGAGCCATGGTACAAGGTTTACTGTACACTTGACGTTTCAGGTCACGGATTCGTGTGAACACGCACCGGAAAGTCACTCGAATGTCATGCAATCCAGGGGCTGACGCCCGATCCGCCTATTCCTCGCGCATGGCCTTGATGAGGCGATTTCGAAGCGGCTGAACCAGATAGTCGAGCGTCGTTCTCTCGCCCGTCGCGATGATCACGTCTCCCGGCATGCCCGGTGTCAAGGCGTTGGCCAGATGTTCCGGTATGCTGTCGTTGTGGACGATGATCTTCGACTGGTAGTACTCTTCGCGCTCCATCTCGTCGATGAGGATATCGGCGGAAATCCATTCGACACGCCCGAAGATGGTCGGGATTTCCTGGCCGGTGAACGAGGAAAACCGAACCTCGGCTTCCATGCCGGTGTGGACGCTGTCGACATCGAGCGGCGAGATCCGCGCATTGATGATCAGGTCGTCATTGACCGGAACGATTTCCATGATCGTGTCGCCGGCCTGCACGACACCGCCGAGCGTGTGTACCTTCAGGTTCTGGATGATGCCTTCCTGCGGAGCCCGGATTTCGACGCGGTTGTAGACGTCGGAGGCAATGTTGTGCCGCTCGCGGGCGTCAGCCAGGGTCAGACGGGCTTCGCGCAGCGTCTCGACCACATTTTCCACGAATTCCTGCTGCAGCTGCAGGATCTCGATCTTCGCCTCGCCGATGCTCTGTTCGGTGCGGGCGATGGACGAGCGCGATTCCGCCTTCTGGCCGAAAATGCGGGTGCGTTCCCGTTCCAGGGCGGCCAGGCGGTTCTTGGCGTAGAACCCCTTCTCCGCGGCCGGGCGCACGGCCTCGATCTCGGTATCGTAGCTGGCGATCTGCGCGTCGAGCGAATCGATCTGCTCCCGCGTGCCGGCAATGAACTCTTCCTGCTGGGCGATCTGAGCTTCGAAAATGTCGACGCGGTTCTCGATCGATTCCTTGCGTTCGCGGAACTGCCGTTCCTGGTCGGTCATCATCGTCTGAACGGCCGGGTCCGACTTGTACTGGACGATGAGGTCGGGAAAGACGATCTCGTCCAGCCCGTCGCGCTCGGCGATCAGCCGCGCTTCGTGGGCAAGTGCCTGGAAGTACTGGACGCGGGTCAGGTCGGTGTTGGCCTTGGCCTGGGTCGGATCGAGCACGATCAGCAGGTCGTTCTCCTTCACCAGCTGGGCGTTCTTGACCAGGATTTCCTTGACGATTCCACCTTGCAGGTGCTGGATTTCCTTGGAGTTGGATTCGACCGCCACCTTGCCCGGGGCGATCACCGCGCTGTCGAGGCGCGCGGTTGCCGCCCAGACACCGAAGCCGCCGACGCTGATCAGCAGCACCAACGCCCCGAATATCAGGATGCCGAAATAGCTGGTTGAGACCTTGGGTGCGTCGTCCTGATTGCTCATGGTCCGAATCCAAATTGGTTTTGACAGCGCTTCTGACGCTCAAATTGGTTCAATTGATGGCAGACCCTAGTCGGCCTTCTGCGTCCGTGCCTGTGCTGCCGAACCGGCATCCGGCGCCGGCTGCGCCACGGTCTGCGGACGCGGCGGTGGCGGGCGCTGCAGCGACGGGCTCTGCTGCGGCTGGCCCGGACCCGGCTGCGGCGGCACCGGCTGCGGGCCCCGTTGCGGCCCGCCCTGCGGCAACGGCATGGTGGAGACACCCGGTTGCTGCTCGCGCGGTGGTGCCTGAACCACTTTCGGGCCCATCAACTTCGGCAGCATCTGTTCGCGCGTTCCGATGCCCTGCAGCTGGCCGTCCATCAGGATCATGATCTGGTCGGCGATGGTCAGCAGGTTCGGCTTGTGGGTGATCACGATCACCGCGATGTTCGCTTCGCGCATCTTTCGCATCGCCTCGGACAGCGCTTCTTCGCCGGCGGTGTCGAGATGCGAATTGGGTTCGTCGAGAACGACCATCACCGGATCGCCATAGACCGCCCGGGCGAGTGCGACACGCTGACGCTGGCCGCCCGACAGCACCTGACCGCCTTCGCCGATTTCCGTGTCGTATCCCTGTGGCAGGCCCTGGATCATCTCGTGGACGCCCGCCAACTGCGCCGCGGCGATGACGCGCTTGTCGTCGATTTCCGAAAAGCGTGCGATGTTCTCGGCGATGGTACCGGAAAACAGCTCGACGTCCTGCGGCACGTAGCCGATGAAGCGGCCGAGTTTCTCCTGGTCCCAATGGTCGATGTCGGAGCCGTCGATACGCACATGTCCGGATGCTGCCGGCCACACGCCGACGATGACCCGGGCAAGCGTCGACTTGCCGGCGGCCGACGGGCCGACGATGGCCAGAACGTTGCCGGGATCGACGTTGAAGGTAAGCCCCTTGAGCGTCGGCTTCTGGGCGCCTGGCGGCCCGGCGATGACGTTCTCGATCGCCAGCTTGCCGGTCGGATCCGGCAAGTCCATCTGGTCCATCTGTTCCGGCAGCGAGGCAAACATGGCGCGCAGCCGCTTGGTTGCCTCGCGCATTGCCACGAAGGACTTCCAGCTGCCGACAGACTGTTCGACCGGCGCCAGTGCGCGGCCCATCATGATCGACGCGGCGATCATGACGCCTGGAGTGATTTCGCCGAGGATAGACAGATAGGCGCCGACGCCGAGGATCGACACCTGGAGGCCCATGCGCACGAATTTCTGGAAGGCGACGATGCTGCCGGCGCGGTCGCCGGCCTTGCCCTGCCAGCCCAGCGCTTCCAGGTGTTTCTTGTCCCAGCGCTGCTGGATGTTATTGCGCATGCCGAGCGCGTTGATGACCTCGGAGTTGCGCAGCGTCGTCTGGGCGCTTTGGGCGGCGACGATCCCCGCCCGGTTGCCTTTCGCCAGCAGTCCCCTGGTCGTCAGTTCGTTGAGCAACGCCAGCGAAAAGATGATGACCGCACCGCTCAGCGCCACCAGCCCGAGATAGGTGTGCATGACGAAACAAACCGCTACGAAGACTGGCACCCAGGGGGCGTCGCAGAAAGCCATGATGGCGTTGCCGCCGATAAAGTCGCGCACCACGTCCTTGTCGCGGATTGCCTGGGCGCTGGCCGAGTTGGACTGCATGGACTGCAGCTTGACGACCGCGTCGAACACCGGCTTGGAGATCTGCCGGTCGAACCGGTTACCGCCGCGCGCCAGCATCCGCGAGCGGACATATTCCAGGCAGGCGTAGGTCAGAAGCATCGCTACCGCGATCACCGTCAGCAGCACCAGCGTCGTCTCGTTGCGGCTCGACAGGACGCGGTCATAGACCTGCATCATGTAGATCGGCGCCACGAACATCAGCATGTTGGCGAAGAGCGAGAAAAAGATCGTCAGAATGAGGGTCGGCTTGTACGCGCCGAACGCCTTGTCCAAAGGAGTTTGTTTTTCGTTCATGAACGTTTGCCCATCCAAACTGCGCGATATGCCCCGTATCGCCGCACACACACACGCCCCTGTCTGTTGCGATCAGGCTATAGAGTATTTTCTATACTCTAACGCTTCGCCCAACGCAATCAGCGAGGTCACACAATTCGCACTGTATTATCGGTCCCCATAGCAATATTTTGACCGGCTTCAAAGTCTCGCAATAAAAAGGCGGGAACAAACTTTTTCCGCCAATGCTGTCAGTCGGTTACGCCGGCTGCACCCTCGAGCGAACTGTATCACATTTTTGTGTAGGGTTCATGACTCATCGAGCAGGCTGGTGCCGGTGGCGATGCGCTCGGCCTCGGTCATGGCCGCAACCTGGCCTTGCCAGTGCTTCTTCTCGGTTTGCCAGTATTCGAGCAAACCATGCTCGGCAAAGTAGTCCTCGCTCTTCGCCTGCACGATGCCGAGCGCCATCGCCGGGATCTTGCGCCACAGGGAATAGGCGGTGTAGGAGCCGAAACGCTCCAGCCGTTCCTGCCGCAATTCCTCCTGGGTCTTGGCCTCCTCGACCTCCTGCACGACAGAGACGGGGGCTGGAGGCACATCGGTTTCGGCCAGAGCATCAGTCTCAGCTGGCGGGGGCGGATCATCGCTGGCCACCGGTTCCTCCGAAACCGTCGCGGAAGCTGATTCGACAGCGTCAGTGGACGCGGCTGGAGATACCGGCGAATCACTCGCGGCTTCTGCGACCGGTTCCGGCTCTTCGTTTGCCTGAACCGGCGTCGACTCCAGCAACGTGGTACCCGTGGCGGCACGCTCGGCTTCACTCATTTCCGCGACCTTGCCCTGCCAGTGATCGCGTTCCGTATGCCAGTAGTCGAGCAACCCGTGTTCGGCAAAGTAGTCCTCGCTTTTCGGCTGCACGATGCCGAGCGCCATCGCCGGGATCTTGCGCCACAGCGAATAAGCCGTGTAGGAGCCGAATCGCTCGAGCCGTTCTTGCCGCAGCTCAACCTGCGACTTGGCTTCCTGGACCGGCTGCGCCTCGGAGACAACGGGAGCCGTCTGTTCAGGCGCCTCAACCGCTTCCGTAGCCTCCTGGGCAACCGCAGGAGGATCCTGCGACTCCACCGACTGCGTTTCCACTGCGGCTGATGCCGTTTGCTCCGGGTCCGACGCGGTATCCTCAGGTTCAGGTTGCGGAGATGCAAGGACCGGTTCGGTCACCGCCGCGTGGGCGGACACTTCGGGAGTGAGGGTCTGCGCGGCCTCCTCCGCAGAATCTGGTTCTTCAGCCGGCGCCGTGGCTACCGCAGACTCCTGTGAGACAGCGGCTTCGACGGGGTCGTCCTGCGTGACTGCCGCAACAGTTTGTTCCTCATCCAGCAGACTGGTGCCCGTGGCGGTACGTTCGGCTTCGCTCATTCCGGCAACCAAACCCTGCCAGTGGGCTTTTTCGGTGTGCCAGTAGTCGAGGAGCCCATGCTCGGCGAAGTACTCCTCACTCTTAGGCGTCACAATGCCCAGCGCCATGGCGGGCGTTTTGCGCCAAAGGGAATAGGCTGTGTATGAGCCGAAGCGCTCCAACCGCTCCTGTCGCAATTGCTCCTGGCTTTTCGGTTGCTCAACCGACTGCGCCGCGGATACGACGGGCGGGACCCCATCAGCCTCTTCAACCGCGGCAGCCGCTGCAACCGCTTTCTCGTCTTCGAGTGTTTCCTTCGCAGTGGTTGCTGCCAATTGCTCACTTACTGATGTGTCGTCGGCGGGTTCGACTGGCGGAGATGCGGCATCAGCATCGGTCGCCATCGGAGGCATGATTGTCGAATGTTGGCTACTGGTCTGCACGGCCGCATGCGCAGATGTCTCCGGCCCATTGGTCGGCGGTAAGTTGACTCCGGCCTCCTCCGATACCGCTGCGACCTCGGCGGGTGTTTCCTCCGCCGGCGCTACGGCAGCCTGCTCCTCGTCCAGTAATCTGGTTCCCGTGGCCTCCCGCTCCTCCTCGCTCATCGCAGCAACCTGCCCTTGCCAGTGAGCCTTTTCGGTGTGCCAGTAGTCGAGGAGGCCGTGTTCGGCGAACACTTCTTCGCTTTTCGGTGTAACGATGCCCAAGGCCATCGCCGGAGTTTTTCGCCACAATGAATATGCGGTATAGGAGCCGAAGCGTTCGAGCCGTTTTTGACGCAGCTCCTTCTGGCTGAGTTCGGCATCCGATTCCGGCGATAAAGTTGCTTCCTGCCCCGATCCGCTTTCGGCCCCGTCAACTCCGCCGCCTGTCGCCTGGTCGTCAACCTGGCCAAGCGCCCCGGAGAATTGTGCACCGCCTTGCTGGGGATCAGCCGTCTGTCGCCCTACCGCACCGGGTACCTCACGGCGCTGCGACGCGTTTTGAATATCCATAGTCCGTACTGCCGCCACCAATGGTCTCACCTGGTGGCCATGCTAGTGGACCGAGCTTGCGTTAACCTTTCCGTAACGAAAAAGCCCGCCGGTGAGGCGGACTTTCGGCAAACGCTAATTGGTCAGTTGCGGCGCCGTGGACACGACGCCCTCCTGGTACTCGCCGCACCAGTCGTCCTCGGCGACCACCGGCCAATAGTGATTGGCGATCTTGTGCTCGCCTTTGCGCGCCGGCGGCGTGATATGCACGACCGGCGGGTAACGGCGGCAATAGCGCCGGGTGACCGGAGAGGCTGCGGTTCCCGGTGGCACGCGATCGGCAAGCCAGTAGACACAAGTTGCACATTTCATCGAGTTCGACTCCAAAGTTAGTTCTGTACTTTGTGCTCAAGGACCGCACTTTAGGTCAACCGATCCGTGGAAATCACAGCTCGACATCAGTTGAGAACCTGGCCCGAAGACTCCGCAAGCCTGGACCCCAAGTTTGAGTAGGATCGCTCCGGTAGCTTCCAATTTGCCTTTTTGAAGGCGTCTTCGAGCATATCGACGATCCTGAGAAACTGTGGCGCTGATAGCGCGCAACCGGCGGCCTCGTTGTCCCCGACAAACAACAGGTGGATCACCGCATCATTCCTGCGGACCTGTAGTTTTCGAACCAGCCAATTGGCCTGTTGCAACGGCGCTTGTTTCTTCGCATCGCCCCGTTGCACGCTCTTTTGCGTCTGACTCTTCGCCCTTTGAACCGAATATCCGTAGTCCACCAGAGAATGGAGCTCCGATCCATCGGCTTCGGGTGCTGGCGGAGCAACCCGGTCCGGACGCTTCTCATGCACAGATTCAAGAAACCTGAAGCCGAGACGGTTGGTCAACCACATCGCAATGTGGCCGGTTGCAACGCCCGACGGCACTCCGATGCAGCAAATCCTGTCCTCGGCCTCCATATAACGGAACGAGATACTGGCAAGGTTTTGGACCTGCGGGTTCGGATCGCTCACGAATCCGATCTCCTAGTTGGTGGATTGACTGGCTTCCGCCGTTGCTGCGGCCGTGGAGGTGTTTCCTTCCTGACTCGGCGCCGTTCCAACCGGTGTGACGGATTTGAGGATCTCTTGCAAGGTGCGAGCATAGGCCGCGCGGGCCGTCTGGACGATCGCCGTTTTGCGCTGCAGTTCGGTGAGTTCCATCTCGCAGCCGCGCAGATTGTTGAGCTGCGCCTCGCCGTTTTCCCCGAGGTCGGCCAGGCGGTAGATTTTGCCGTCGATCGTGACCTTGCGTTCTTCTTCAGCCATGTTGATTGTACTCCTGTTTGTTACGGCATTCTTTACAAGAACAGAGCCCCGGTTTCTACCGGAGCTCTTTGTTTTTTCTTTGGCGGTTTCCAACGCTTTGTCAAGCGTTGACGCTACATTCGTCGCACGCGCGTATCTTATTTTCAAAGCAAAAGGCCCCGGCGATTGCCGGGACCTTTTTTTGTTGTTGCGACGGTTACGGTTTAGACCGTGCCCCAGATGTCGACCGGGTCCTTGATCTCGTTGCAATCGTCGATGCAGTCGTATCCGACAATGTCCTGGAAGTGGAACTGCGAGACGTCGTCAAGACCAACCAACTCCATAACGGCCTCTGGAGCAGCATCAGTACCTGCTTCGTTGTAGTAGACGCGAAGCCAGGATTCGCCCTTCGCTGCATCCATTGTAGACAAGAGGGCTATGGACGTACCGAGATCATCGAAACCATCCGCAAGGTCGGCGATCGCGGCATCCACATCGGTCTGGTCGACATCCACACCCCAGATGAGACCGTGGTTGTCCAACAGGGCGTCCTCGAAGGTCCGTGCACTGACGAAATACTTCAGCGACGAGTTCGAGTTGAACGCGTTCACCGCGTTGGCATCCGCATCGTCCCGGCTGACCGCCTGGTTTTCCTCCTCACTATAGTTGAAGGCATCGCCGCACTCGTCGAGCTCGCCATCAGACTTGCGGAAGGCAACCTTGTCACCCTCGCGACGGTCATCATCGGCCCCAAACGCATCGTCAAGCGTGGTCCAAAAGCGGCCATCTATTGTGGTGTTGGCCGTCTTGTTGATTGCTTCATTGACATCGTACGTGTCGAGGTTGTCGAGGCCTCCGCCTTGGTTGAAGTCCATGACATAGACCACACCGGAGACACCAAGGTCACCACCGTTGCCGGGGGTCAGACCCGCAGCATCCAGTAGACCGGCAAAGTCGAAGTCCGGTGTATCGTCGTTATCGTAGCCGTCAGCTGCGAACGCGGCCTCGCTGTTGGTCCGGGCGGAAGCCACGAAGACATCCTGATCCGGCTCGGTCTTGTCGTCGATCGAGACGTCAAGATCGAAGTCAGTTGGCTCAACACCGTCTGTCTGACCAACACTATCCAGCGACTGAGTATCGTCCTGCTGCGGATCCAAACCAGGAGTGGTGTCCACCGTGAGCGGATCCTCATCCGCATGGCTGGTATCGGTCGACACTACGATCGTCGCCGCACCTGTGCCATTGACCGTCGCATCGATCAGGGTGGTACCCAAAATCGGCCCGCCGGCAACCGGGGCATTGTTCGAATTAGCTCCGGCATGTCCGATCGCAGCCGGACCATTCAGTTCCGAGAACTCAAGACGGCCAGGAACGAAGGCACCGATCTGAACATTCAGCTCATGGTCCGTCGCAATCGTCACAGCGTAGGTGTCCACAAAATCCTGCAACGTAGTTGCCAGATCGGTGTTCCACGCGATCGAGTAATTGACAGGCCCGCCACCGACGAGAGTCGAGATTTCGAGTGTGATCGAAGCCGGCGGATTTCCTGGGAGATCCAGAGCCGAGAATTCCACTCCAGCAAACTCGTCGTCTGTCCCATCGTCGTCGACGGTCGCGGTGACTGCGCCAAATCCGGCCGCACCCAAACCGTCTGCCGCCGTCAATACAACCTTGTCAGCATCGTTCGGATCAATCGATGCAGTCATAAGGGTATTGACACCAGCATCACCATTGATCGCTGCGACAACCTTTGCAGCGATCTCAGCGGGTGACGAACGGTCGGTATCTTCAACACGAACGATATACGGGTTGGGAGCGATGGCTGCGAAAGAGATAACCACAATATCGCCCATGTCCTGAAAACCAGCACCCGAGCTGAAGTCAATGCACGTTACCTGCGGTGTTTCAGGAATGTCTGCCACAGCAATATCATCCGCAGCTGAAACAACAACTGTTGGCGTATTGCCCGTTTTATCGTCAGGACCGATCAGGCAAATGTTACCATCAGCATCGACTTCCATCGTAAAGTTGGCTGCAGCCATGGCCGCCGGTCGGTTTGCATTGAAATGAGCCGCGATGTCTTCCGCCAGATCATTCAATTCCGAAATGGTGTCAACCACACCGTCGGCACTCAATGCACCAAGTGCACCAAGATTGGGTCCGAGGGCGCCGGTATCGAACGTATAGGTATAGATCACGTTCGGGTTGCCCGGCCAGCTGACGTCCCAGGTGAATTCATCACCATTACCAATCTGACCATCCAACTCGGCCTTATGAACCGCCGGAACAGCAGCGTCTGTGCCTGTAGCTTCGACGACCAAGTCACCGTCAACCCTGCAGATTGTGACAACCGGACCATCGACCGTAACGTCCCAGCAATCAGCATCTAGCAGACCATCGATCCAGTCCTGAATCTGATCTTCAAGATCGGCAGCGATCGCTGCCGCATTCGCAGGAACATTGCCGGGCGGAGTATGGAGCGGTGTGCCGACTTCTGAAGTGAAGAACGTATCGGCTACGCCGTCACCTGTCGTATCGATTCCAATCTCGAACACATCGCATTCTTCGAGATCATCGTCGGCTATGGTGACATGAGCGTAACAAGGATCGCAGCCATAGTCGCCTACGAGCATGTCGACACCGTCAGAGCCGGCGTCGAGGAAGTCGTCGCCCTGGCCGCCGATCAAAAGGTCGTTGCCCTCTTCACCGTGCAGGCAGTCATCGTCATCGTCGCCGCAAAGGACGTCGTCGCCGGTACCACCGCGAAGATTGTCTTCGCCGTCACCACCGAAGATGATGTCGTCATTCGCACCGCCATCGGCATAGTCGTTGCCGGAGCCGGCCAGGATCAGGTCATCGCCTTCATCGCCGAAGAGGCAATCGTCGCCTTCCTCACCCTGCAACTCGTCGTCACCGGTTCCGCCTTCGATCTGGTCGTTGCCGGCCGCGCCGAAGATCAGGTCGTTGCCACCATTGCCGCGGATGAAATCCTCGCCAAGGAGGCCCGGAGTGACGCCGTCTGCGGTGATCCGGTTGCCCGTGATCATGTCGTTGCCTTCACCCAGATCAGCGGTGACGCCGTCGTCGGACACAACCAGTTCGTCCATGATCTTGCTGGCGTCGGTAGCAATGCCAGTCTCTCCGTTCGGACGGGTCGTCGTCGGATTATCGTCAGCACCCCATTCCTCGAACACCGTCCAGAACTTCAGGTCGGCGAGCATCGGACCGTCGAACTCCAGCAGTTCCTGATTGCGAACGCCATCGGTGCCCTTGATCAGGGTCAGATCGATCAAAGAGCTTTCGAGGCGCGCAAATGTGTTGGAGAACTGGAAGTTGTTTCCGCCGGCATCCCAGGCAGTCAGAGGATCATGTCTCCAGTTATCGTTCAGGATCCGCGTGGTGCCGGCATTGCCGTCATCGGTCAGAAGCAGCGTTTCCAACCGGTTGTCCGAAGATCCCAAGTGGTTGACTTCAAACAGACCTGCAGTGTTCGGATCGCAGTCGACCACGTTGATAAGCAGCGTCTTGATATGGTTGACATTGAAGTTGTCGATGCGCTGGTCGTTGACACCCGGATCAACCTTCCAGATCGTGTCGACCCTCGCATCAAAACCTTCCCCGTCCAGCAAGATATCAAAGTCGTCCGGCAGGTTACCATTTTTCGGCGGGCAGCACTGATCGAAGATCAGTTGCACACCCGGCGTGCCGAAATCGTCGCAAAGTTCAGCGGGATTCTGCGTCGCATCCGGATTATTCGGGATGTCGAAAACGCGAAGGTCGCCATGGACACCGCCTGCGAAGATAACCTCCTGCAGCTCATTGTCCTGAACCGCAGTAAGCCAGATGGTGGTAGCCGACGTTGCACCGACGCTTTCGAGGATCTTGATACGCTCGACGTTCCAGATCTCACCATTGCTGTCCAGATCTGATGCGAACACACCAAGGGTGTCGAAACCATCGCCGCCATCGACTTTCACTGCCGATGCAAACAGCGGGCCGCCAAGATCCGGATCGTCACCAAGACCAAACCCGCCTTCCTCGAAGAAGAAGAAGCTGTTGCCGGCGTCGTCGTAGACTTCCAGCGAGAACCCGTTCTGGTCGGTGTCGTTATCGTTGGCCATATCGCCGAAGATAAGGAACACATCGCCAGCCGGCTGCTGAACGCCGTTGACCGTGGGCGGTGTGATGTTGACCGTCTGCAGGCCAAGCAGCCCGTTGCCCAGACCATCGGCCATCCCGGCGAAGAAGTCGATCGCCGCCGTGTTGGCCGCCGCTACTGTACCAGCCATGTCGGGCATGACATCCGAAGGCCGCGAACTGGTCAGATCGCTGACTTCGATGTTCAGGGTGTGCGTCGTCGTGCCGAGAGCCGGACCCCAGGCCGGGAAGGGAAGCCAGCTTGGAAGCGTTGGGCCGCCTTGCCAACCGTTGTTGATGCTGCCGATGATCGACGGCACGCCCGAGGCTTTCAGCGAGATGGTTCCAAGCTGCTCTTCGCGCGGACCGAAGCCGGGCTCGTTGCCGGCGGCGTTCTCGGTGATGCGAAGCTCGTTCAGACGCACCTCGTCAAGCGTGACGATCAACTCGTCGATCTCTTCACCGGCCAGCTTGGACTGCGGATCGGAGTCCAGCCACGCATAGTTGGCGGTCATGTCGAAGATGTCCCAGACCGGGCCGAGATCGTTCTCGTCACCAGGGGCCGCAAGCCAGAAGTCGTCCTGCAGATCCCAGATGCCGACAGAAGCACGGCTCTGGCCCATGGCGACATGGTCGAGTTCGGCCGCCAGCGACGCGTCGAAGATCATCTCATCATCAAAGACCGGCGCGATGAACGGCAGGTTGATGCAGGGAGCGCACACGTCCACATTGCTGAGGAAATCGAACGGTTCCGGTCCGGGAGGTCCGGGCCAGTCCGGATCGCCGAGAACCGGAGCCGGGCTCTGGTCTTCGTTGATCAGCAGAGCGCCCTCGATGTCGTTCAACGTCACACCGGATACGAGGACTGCACCGTCCGGGCCGGCATTGTCGGCCTTCGTCAGGACGAACAGGTCGTCACCGCCCATGCCATTGGCAATGTCGCCGGCATTGGCCGTCTGCTGGAAGAAGGGAACCGGGCCATCGATGCCGACACCGGCGTTGGCGGTGAACACGTCGTCGCCTTCGGAGCCGTCGAGGACCTCCACAATGGTGTCGGTGAACGGAATTACCAAGCCGTTCTGGTCAACCGTGACCTTGATCTTGTCCGGATAGGTATTGCCGTTGCTGTCGGTCGCCAGCACGTCGAGCTCAAACACGACCAGGCCGTTGACGAGACCGTCTGTATCCACCGGCCCGTTGTCGAGCAGAACCGTCGAGCTGAGCTTGGTCGGATCGGCAAGCACCAGCTTCGTGCCGGTGATGTCCATGGCGAAGGCGCCGCCCAGACCCTGGTCGGTCGGATCGTTGGTGATCACGAAGGTGTGGCTGTCCGGAGTGGTATCCGGATCGACAGCCACCAGGTCCGTCAGCGTAAGGCCGACCGGAAGCGTCGCCGAAACGTCCAGCTCATCCGGCAGAATGTCGGTCGGGTCTTCATCGATGATCGGAGTAACGTCGATCGTAAAGGTCTTGACTTCGGTCAGACCACCCGAGTCTTCAACCTGGATTTCGACGTCAATGCTCGTCACGCCGACTTCCGAATCGATCGCCGAAGCATCGAGCACGCGAAGCTCGTCGCCGACGATTTCGAAGGCATTGGCAACCGACTGGCTGACAATGCTGTAGGTGGCGGTATCGCCATCGTCCACATCGTCAGACGTCAGAATACCGACAACAAGACCGCCAACGCCAGGATTGGACAGTGATCCATCCTGCTCGTCGATCGTCATGTTCGACAGATCGAGATTGTACGGCGCCTCATTGATATCGACGATGTCGATGTCGACTTCTTTGGAGAACTCGTTGCCGTCGCTGTCGGTCACCGTGATCGTCACGGTCATCACATCGGCGGTTTCATGGTCGAGCTTGCTGGCATCGACCACAATGATGTTCGGCTGCTGGGCGGTCGGATCGTCGAGGCCGAAAGCGCCGCTCGGATCGTCGATGCTCCAGGTAAAAGTCTCGCCGCCATCCGGATCGACGGCCGTCAATGTGCCATCGGTTACCGCTGTGCCATTGGTTGCGTCTTCCGCTACTTCCGTACCAATCAGAATGTCGATCGGTGCCTCGTTGCCCAGTTCGCCCGTGTAGGGATCGCCGCCCGGGAATTCGTAGGGAAGGTCGTCGACAGCCGTCGGGCTGTCGATGGCAGCCGCCGCCTTCAGCAGGCCGTTGGCTTCGTCGTCAACGTCAGCCTTGAACTCGTCCGATTCGGTGAACTCGACGATCAGCTGTTCGCGGGTCAGCGCGCCGCTCTTCAGGACGGCAAGCCAGAAGTTGTAGCCTTCCTGGTCGGCCGGGCGACCCAGAATGTTGAGGTAGAGCAGAGACAGGAAGTCTTCGTCCGAAAGGTTGTCGCCAAAACGGGCGATGTATTCGTCCGACTCAAGCCACTGGCCGATCGTCTCGATCAGAGCGTCCCGGTACGACAGGCCAGGATTGTCTTCCTGGACTTCGCGGAAGCGGTTGGTCCAGAACGTCAGGCCGCCGCTGTCGGACATGCGGTCGAAAATGGCCTGGTAAAGCCGCAGGATCGAACGAACATCGTCGGCCTGCAGACACAGCGCCGTGGCGAAATCCGCCAGCGCTTCTTCAAGATCATCCGCTTCAGTGAGAAAAGCGTCCCATTGATCGATTTGAGCCGGTGTCGGCGTTTGCCGCAGGATCGCTTCGTAATAGGCGATAATTGTCGGTCCCATAGTCACCCTCTTCTGGCAGGTTGTTGCCGGCTATCCCGGCTGTGAAAATTCTCTCGGTCGATTGGTCGCATGCACTCAGAACTCAGCACGCACCTCATCCCATCGGATCGATGCATACAGTAATTTACATACCCGTGCAAGCGGGCCTGCTGTAAATGGGGAATTAATTTGAGCTGAATGTCGGGGCCGCCGCTCAATACCTGCGCGTGTGTTACACTTTGGTCACACCTGGCTGAGCCAAACGCAAGCAGAGCCGAAAATCCGGCCGCTAGGCCGCTGCAATAGGACACTTTACGCCGGGTTGCAAGACGGGTTTCGTATTTTCAACACCCGTTCCCCAAAAGCCCTCTCAAAACACAGACCTGTGGCAGAATCGCCACATTGAAGAATCGGAGGGAGTTCGCGATGGCGAATCGCAATCAGTCGTTTCGGATGGAATAGATGACGGCACCGTGCATGCCAACCTGGTCTTCCATCTCGATGAAGTAGCGGCGAAAGTCGTTGGCGTGGAGAAGCGCCACCAGCTGATCGAGCCGGTAGTCATTCATCATCATGACGCCGTCATTATAAAAGGCACCGTTCGGGACATAGTCGTGGACCCCGGTTTCATCGACGCTGAAATATTTCAGGCTGTTGCTGAAATAATGGCTGTGGCGCTCGTCCTTGAACAGCGTGAAATGAACCGAGACCACGCCTCCCGGCCGGATCAGCTTGAGGAGCGAATCGAAAAGCGCATAGCCGAGCCGGGTCTCGATGTGCTGAAAAACGATATAGCTGTTCAGCCAGTCGAAATAGACTCCCTCGGCGGCCAGCGCCGCAGGGCTCTCGAAGCAGTCGACATTGCGCAGCCGTCGCGACCGGGCGTTGCGAAGACACTCCTCGCGCATCGTCTCCGAGACGTCGATGCCCGCGACCCGTCGGCAGACCCCCGCCATCGGTACGGTCAGCCGGCCGACCCCGCAGCCGAAATCGATGGCCGCATCGTCGCTGCCGATCAGGTAACCAAAATGCTGCTTGAACCGTTCGAGCACGCCGTTCACGAATTCTCCGCCCGAGCGAAAAAACGCTTCGCGGCCGGCCGAATCCATGCCGCCCTTGTAACGCTCTTCCGTCAGCACCGCCCAGTATGGGTCGTCTTGCGCGAATTTTTCCCAAGCATCGCCGGACATGGGACCTCCCGTCGGAAACTCTCCGGTCGTCATATGCAACCGACCTGCCTGATACCATCCGCCGACGACAGCCGGCAAGCACGCAGAGCAATATGCCGGACGGCCGTCGACACCCGGTCTGGACCACGAGAATTCAATCGTTTATGGCTCGTGTGTTTTTTGCACCCGCTCACCTCGTATTCTCAATCGGCATGTCAGCACCTTCGGAACCAGCAAAACCGGACCGGGCAGCGATCGAAGCGCTGATCCGCAACCGGCTTCTGAAAGAAGCTGAGGCCGTGCCGGAGAATACCGGAACGGCAATCGCCCGATATGGCCGCGCCTCACGGAGGAAATCCATGGTTCGCATCCTGAAAAACCTTGCAGAACACCTTCGCAGCCTGCGGCACATGACCGCGACGCGGCTGCGCACACAGGAGATCGAGGCGCTGGTCGAGGATCTCGGCCTGACACCCGAATCGATGGGCGTGATGCAGGACAAGGTGCGCCGGCTATCCGGCGAGGCGCGCAATTTCAGCCGGCAGATCGAAAAGAACACGCAGTTGATCGAAGCCTTCCAGGCGCGCATCGCGCAATACCGGGAAGAGATCGTCGAACTCAATGCCATTGTCGACCTGCAGCGCAAATCCTATGTGGGCATCACCCGCCAGTTGGCCCAGGCCGCCACCGGCGATGCCGACAGGACACAGAATCCGGCCGCCGGCGCCGATCCGTTTTTGGAGGTTTTTAATCGCGAGCTCGAGGAAGAGCGCCGCGGGGGCGCCGATGAAGCCCGGCACCGGCTGCGCCACTACTTGACGCACCTCGATTTCCTCGCCGACCGCAAGAAACCGAAAGTCGCGGACCTCGGCAGCGAGGGCGGCGAGTGGCTGAAAATGCTGGGTGAACAGGGTCAGGCGGCAACCGGCGTCTTCGCCCGCGAAACCTTCGCACCGACCATTGATGCCGACGGCGCCGATATCGAAGTGGTCATCGCCGATCCGCTGACCTGGCTGCAAGGACAAAAGGCGCGGTCGATCGACCTGGTCACCGCTTTCCAGGTGATCGAGCGCTTGCCGTTCGACCGCCTCGTGGCACTGCTGAAGGAAGTTCAGCGCGTTCTCAAGCCGGGTGGCAAGGTGATTCTGGAAACCCCCAACCCCGAAAGTCTCCTGGTCGGCGCCTATAAATTCTGGCTCGAACCGGAGCGACAGCGTCCGCTTCCTCCAGCGCTGATGGAACGGTTGATGCATTCACTGACCTTCGGTTCGGTCGAGGTCATCAGGCTGCATCCGGATGGCCGTTCGGCGATGCTGCGCGACCGCGACGGCCTGCCTCAGGATCTGTGCGATCTGGTCGCCGGTTTCGACGACTACGCGATCATCGGCGAACGGCGCTAGCATGCGGATTGCAGTCGTCAACACCCAGGCGCCCTTCGTATCGGGCGGAGCCGAGTTGCACGCGCAAAACCTGATAGCCGCGTTGCGCGATGCCGGCCACCAGGCCGAACTGGTCACCATTCCGTTCAATCCGAGCAGCGCGGAACTCATTGTCGACCAGGCCGTCGCCGCGGCGGGGTTCGACATCAACAGCTTTTTCGAAAATCGCGTCGACCTGATGATCGGTTTGCGGTTTCCCGCCTATCTGATTCAGCACGACAACAAGGTGCTGTGGCTGATCCATCAATATCGCGAGGCCTACGACCTGTGGCAGATCGGCGGGTTGCGGCCGCAACCGGCGGGCGACCGGGTGCGCCGCATGATCACCGAGATCGACGCCAGGGCGATTGCCGGTGCGAAGAAGGTGTTCACCAATTCGCAAAACGTCGCCAACCGGCTCAAGCGCTTCAACGGCATTGACGGCGAAGCACTCTACCATCCGCCGCCGGTCGAACCGGTCCGGGGCGACCGTGAATATGGCGACTATCTTTACTATCCCAGCCGGTTGTCGGGGTTGAAGCGGCAAGTGCTGTGCCTCGAGGCGCTGAAGCTTTGCAGTCAGCCCGTGCGCATCGTTTTCACCGGCGCCGCCGACAACGAACCCACCGAACGGACGTTCCGGCAGAAGGTCGAAGAGCTGGAACTCGGCGACCGGGTCGAATGGCGTGGCTTCGTTTCCGACGAGGAACGCACCGGATTGCTGGAGGGCGCTCGTGCCGTTCTGTTCACGCCGCTCGACGAGGACCTGGGCTATATCACGCTGGAAGCCATGGCCGGAAGCAAGGCCGTCATTACCACCAGCGATTCGGGCGGGCCGCTGGAGTTCGTCGACAACGACCAGACCGGGCTGGTCTCGGCTCCGACCGCGGAGGCGCTGGCGCAGTGCTTCGACCGGCTTTGGCGCGATCGCGACCTGGCCGCCCGGATGGGCGCCGCAGGCAAGACCAAATACGGCCGCCTCGATATCAGCTGGGACAATGTGGTCGCCAGGCTGACGGGTGAAGCGTGATGGTTTCCTGCGATTGGGTCTCCCCCCTCACCCCCGACAGGACCGATATCGCCAATTACACGCAACGCGTCGAGGCTGCGCTCGCCGGCACCGTTCGCCTCAACCGTATCCACGATGAACTGGCGACCGACACGAGCCGCTACGAGTTTCAGGATATCCCGCCCTTCTACAACATCGGCAACGATTCGCGTTTCCATGGCGGTTCCGTTCAGGCGGCAATCTCGATGGGCGGCGCCGTCATCGCCCACGACCACATGGTGCAGGAACTGCTGGTCAGCACCCTGCAGGCAATGCCGGGCGACTGGCACGGCCGTTACCGGCTGCTGATGGCGCAGGCCTACGGCAAGCCGGGTCATCAGGCGGCCCTCGAATACGAGGCGGGCAACATGGCACTCTCAGAGGTCGCGAAGGAGTTTTCCGGCCTGGAGATCGTCTGTGCCAACACGCTGTTCATGGTGTCGCACAATCCGCTTCTCGCCGGCACCATCAGCAACCGAACCGGCCTGCAATGCTATACGCTGCCGCTGCCGATCGGCATTCCTTCCGAACCGCGGGAGTGGAACTCAGCCTCATCGGAACCGGAAGTCCTGGTGTTCGGATACATCGGCCACAACCGTAACATCGATTCGCTGATCGACATCATGCGCAGCAAGTCGGCACCGCCGTTTCGCCTGACCATCGCCGGCACCATCGTCTCCAAGCACCTGCGACAGGATGTGGAAAACGCCATCATCGACGGCTACGACGTGTCGTTTCCCGGGTTCCTCGAGGACGACGAGTTGGACCGGCGCATCCACCGGGCGGACCTGGTCGTCAATGTGCGGTCGCCTTCGATGGGCGAAGTCTCCGGCTCACAACTTCGCGTCTTTACCAATGGCGGACTGTCCGTCGTGGCGAACGAAGGTTGGTATGCCTCCCTGCCCGACGACACGGTCTTCAAGGTGGACCCGAGAAATGCCTCGGCCGATCTGAAAGCCATCATCGAATCGGTCGCTGCTTCGCCCGGCGATCATCAGGACAAGCGCCGGGCAGGCTACCGCTTCGTCGAGGAACATCACTCGCCGGATCGCTACCGCAGCGCGTTCGTGCGGATGCTGGACGACAGCCCGACGGCCATCCAACACGGTATCGGCGTGCGCATCGCCTCTCGAGCAGCCGATCTGTTCAATCGCGCTGGTGTCGGATCCTATGTCGAGCCGGAAGCGGTTTTGACGAGATCGCGAGCCCTGTGCGGCTGGTCGATCTGAGAAGTCCCTCAGCGCGCGATGACACGAAGACCAGGTTCTTGCCGCCACCGGATTGTCTCATCGGCACCGAGCCGATATGCCATTTGCCGAGCAATCGAGCACCCATCGATATGATCAACGTTGGATTTGACGGAACGTGCCTGAAACATCCGAGGACGGGTGTCGGCACCTATACGTTTTGCCTGATCAACCACCTGGCGAACAGCGACATCTCCATCAACATCCTCGACGGCGTGCGGTACCGGAACTTGGGCGACTACGCCCATGACTATTCGGATGCGGAAGCGACGGAGCCCGGCGCTTTGCAGCTGGTGTCGGACATTGCCCGCAAATCCACGCTTCTGCGCAAGCTGTATCGGCGTTTCGTCGACTACCATTTTCATTCGGCGGTCAAGATCCTCGACATCTACCACGCCACCAACTTTCTGCCGGCACGAAGGGTGAATGTGCCCGTTCTGCCGTTGATCCACGACGTCTCGCATCTGCGTCATCCCGATTGGCACCCCCGGCAACGGGTCGAATTGCTGACCGGCCGCGCTGCCGAATTCACCGACGCACCACTGATCAACACCGTCTCGAAGTTCAGCGCCGGCGAGATTGCCGAAACCCTGTCAATTCCGCCGGAACGTATCCGCATCACGCCGCCGGGGACGAACCCGCTGTATTTCGGCGAGCCCGACCAAGCCGAATCGGTACTGCGCGAGCTGGATCTCGCGCAGCACCAGTACTTCCTCAGTGTCGGCACACTGGAGCCGCGCAAAAACCTGGCAACGGTGTTGTCGGCCTATATCGAGCTTCGCAGGCAGGGCGCCTGCGAAACCCCGTTGGTCATCGTGGGGCCGCAAGGCTGGGGCGATCTCAATTTCCCGGACGGAACCGAGGCATTGCAGCGCAGCGGGCACGTTCTGTTCCTCGGTTACGTCACCGAGCGTATCATGCATGCGCTCTACGCCAACGCCACCGCCTTCCTCTACCCGTCGCTCTATGAGGGCTTCGGCATGCCTGTCACCGAATCCATGGCTACCGGCACCCGTCCGATCGTCGCTACCGGCGGCGCTCCGCAAGAAGTGGCCGGCGACGAGGGCTTTTGTGTTCCGGCTCTCGATACCGCTGCCTGGCAGGTTGCCATGCGGGAGGCGATCGACGGGCAATGGTCCTGCGACCCTGATCGGCGATCGCGTCTGAAGCGGCGTGCCGGGTCGTTTACCTGGCAGGAAAATGCCGCCAAAACTCTGGCCATTTACCATGAGATCGCCGGCCTTCAGCAAGCTGCCTGACGCGGCGCGATTGTGTGGCACCTGTAAAAAATACCAGTTTTCTGGCACATTGATGTGAATCGACCGGTGTCGATTGCCGATGTATCGCGTGAACAGCGCCAAGCGCCAAGCCCACCGGACCGGACACAGAGCGCTAACGACAATGATAAAAATGTGAAGACCGCTTAAAGAAAGTTTTGCGTCCGGTTCGCTATGATGACGTCGCTGAATTTTGGGGCGAGATTCAAAGATGATTCCCATATGTGGTTGCGAGGGCTGCGTTTCCGAGAGGCTGAACCTGGCTGCGGACGCAGCGGAACAGAGCGGTAGCCAGGAGTACAATCTCAACGGCGTGCGCTGGGAGGTCGATCCTCTGGTGCACCAGGCGGGCGCGACGGTAACCTGGTCGATCGCCACCGCGAACTATCTTGCCGACTACATTCAGTTCGACGGATTCATCAGCGATGCCCAGTTCATCTCGGTGATTCGCGCCGCCTTCGATGCCTGGGAGCAGGTCACCAATATCGACTTCGTCGAAGTCTCGGACAGCTCCAGCGTTGATATCAGACTCGGCTTCGGCGACATCGACGGTTCCAGCGGCACGCTCGGCGTCGCCTACTATTCCTACAATGGCTCCAATGAACTGACCCAGTCCTTCATCGAGTTCGATTCGGCCGAAAACTGGAACCTCAATATCGGCTCGGCCAGCTGGGGCATCAGCGCCTACATCGTTGCGCTGCACGAAATCGGACACGCGATCGGCATCGGCCATTCGGGCGACAGCAGCGCCGTCATGGCCGCCTTCCTCAACAATTCTCTTTCCGGCCTCACCCAGGACGATATCGACGCAGCGCAGGCGATTTACGGCGCGCTGGGTGCAGGCGGCGGTAGTGGCGGCGCACCGTCCAATTCGGCTCCCGATTCTGTCGGGCTCTCGGCCAACTCCGTCACCGAGAACGCCGCGGCCGGCACGCTGATCGGCCTGCTCACCGCCAGCGACCCGGATGCCGGCGATACCCACACCTACGAGATCGTATCGCAATCTTCCGGCCCGGGCTGGAGCAATTTCACCATCGTCGGCGACCAGTTGCGGGTCGCGGGCGGGGCGTCGATCGACTACGAAGCAAACGAGACCTTCCAGCTGACTGTTCGGGCCACGGACCAGGACGGGCTTTCCGTCGACCAGTCGCTGACAATCGAGGTAGGCAACCAGGCCATCTCCGATATCGCCCTCGCTTCCGGCGGTTCCGTCGCCGAAAACACATCAGGCGGAACGGCCGTTGCCACATTCTCCGCCTTCGAGAGCGGCAATCCGGAATCCGCCCAGTTTACGCTGGTCAACGACGCCGGCGGCCTGTTCGTGCTCGACGGCAGCGTCCTCCGGGTGGCCAACGGCGCAAATCTCGACTTCGAATCCGATAGCAGCCATACGGTCCGCATCCGGGCAACGGACGGCAACGGTCCGGTTCACGAAGAAAATTTCAACATCCAGATCACCAATATCCCGGTCTCCGACATCACCATGTCCGGCGGCACCGTCAGCGAGGGTGCGACAGGCGGGACGGGGCTGGCTCAGTTTCAGGTCTTCGAAGGGGCGGCTGCGGCCTCGGCGCAATTCACTCTGCTCAACGATGCCGGCGGCCTCTTCTGGCTGGACGGCGACACGCTGCGGCTCGCCGCGGGCGCAGAGCTCGATTTCGAAACCCAGACCAGCCACACGGTCCGCATTCGGGCGGCCGACGGCAACGGCCCTCCCCGCGAAGAGAATTTCACCATTCAGGTCTCCAATGTCCCGGTATCGGACATCACCATGTCCGGTGGTTCGATCGCGGAAAACGCCGCCGGCGAAACTGCCGTGGCACAGTTTCAGGCATTCGACGAACAGTTGCTGGCGGCACCGCAATTCACGCTCGTCGACGATGCCGGCGGCCTGTTCGTGCTGGACGGAGACACGCTGAAACTGGCTGCAGGCGCACAGCTCGACTTCGAAAGCGACACCAGCCACACGGTTCGCATCAGTGCCACCGACGGAAACGGGCCCGCCCGGGAAGAAGAGTTCACGGTCCAGGTAACCAACACGCCGATTTCGGACATTGCCATGGCCGCCGGCGGATCGGTCGCCGAAAGCGCCGGTGCCGGAACCGAAGTGGCCACCTTCCAGGCATTCGACGACCTGCTTGAAGCGACCGCCCAGTTCACCCTGGTCGACGACGCCGGCGGACGCTTCGTATTCGATGGCGACACGTTGCGTGTGGCACCGGGTGCGACGCTCGATTTCGAGGAGGCCACCAGCCATACCGTGCGCATCAGCGCAACCGACGGCAACGGACCGGCGCGGGAGGAAGATTTCCTCATCCAGGTATCCAACACCTCGATCTCCGACATCGCGCTGGTTTCCGGCGGTTCGGTCAGCGAGAACGCCGCTTCGGGAACGGAAGTGGCAACGTTCGAGGCCTATGAAAACAGCGGCGCGGCCACCGCCCAATTCACCCTCCTCGATGATGCGAGCGGTCTTTTCGTCCTCGATCAGAACGTGCTGAAGGTCGCCGACGGCGCCGTCATCGACTACGAGACCGCGACCAGCCACACCGTGCTGCTGCGCGCTGTCGACGGCACCGGACAGCCCTATGAGGAACAGTTCGTCGTCCAGATCGCCAATATGGCCATCTCGGATATCGCTCTGTCCTCCGGCGGTTCTGTCGACGAAAACGCCGCTGCCGACACGGTCGTTGCCACGTTCGAGGCGTCCGAAAACCCGGTCGAACCGACCGCCGTCTACACGCTGATCGATGACGCCGACGGGCTGTTTTATCTCGACGGCGACACGCTGAAGGTCGCGAACGGCGCGATCCTCGACTACGAAGCTGTCACAAGCCATACTGTCCGCATCAGCGCCACCGACGGGACGGGACCGGCCCACGAGGAAGATTTCATTATCCAGGTGAACGATCTCGGCGGCACCCCGATCACCGGAAACACCGAAGACAACGATCTGGCCGGCACCCAGGAAGACGACCTGATCCAGGCCGGCTCTGGCGACGATTCGATCCAGGCCAGCGAGGGGTCCGATACGATCGACGGCGACGGCGGGCACGACACCGTCGTCTACGACGGAACCCGCGACGAGTTTCAGCAACACCTGATCGGCCAGGGCAATATTCGGGTCGACAAACCCGGCGGCGGCAGCGATACGCTGATCGAGGTCGAACGCATCGATCTGACCGACGGTGATTTCGTCTTCGACATCGACAGCCCCAATATCGGATTCAGCTATCGCATCTATCAGGCGGCCTTCGGACGAACTCCGGACGAGACCGGTCTGCGCTTCTGGACCGACATCCTGGACGGCCTCGACCAACAGGGGTGGAGCAACCACCAGAAGCAGCAATACCTCGCCGAGCAGTTCAACCAGTCGGACGAATTCCGCGACCTGTACGGATCCAATCCGAGCAATTTCGATTACATCGACGCGATGTACGTCAATGTGCTTTTCCGGCTTCCCGACCAGAGCGGCTACGACTTCTGGGTCGGCGGCATGGAGCAGGGTCTGACCCGCGAAGACATTCTCGTTGCATTTGCCGAAAGCGACGAGAACGTGCAGAATAATCTGGCGAACCTCGACGACGGTGTCTGGCTGGTCTGACGTCAAGACACGCGGCCGGTGTTGCGCTTGCCATCGCCGGATTACAGACGACATTAAGACGCGCACGCACCGACGCCGTGCGCTCGATCATTTTTTGAAAAATGACGTAATTGCAGACACATGTCACTAACGTGAACGATCAAATCGTGATCGTCGCAATCATGTTGTCGCCCATCTTTTTGACGAACAAAGGCTTGTTTTCAAACTCAATGAGATTTTCAGATGATACCATTTTGCGGATGCAATGACTGTGTAGCGGGGCGGCTCGAACAGGCATCGGATTCGAATGAGCAGACGGCAAGTGCCGAATACAATCTGACCGGCGAACGCTGGCCGGTGGATCCGCGGCTGCCAGGCCAGGGGAGCACCGTTACCTGGTCGATGGCTGCCGCGAACTATGCCGCCGACTACATCCAGTTCGACGGGTTCATTACCAATGCCCAATTCATCTCAGTGATCAGAGCGGCGTTCGAAGCCTGGGAGAAGGTCACCAACATCGATTTTGTCGAAGTCGCCGACAGCTCGAACGTCGATGTTCGGCTGGGCTGGGGCGACCTCGGCGGCCCGGGCGGCACCATCGGCACCGCGTACTGGTCGTATAGCGGCGACACCATTACCCAGTCGTTTATCGAGTTCGACAGGGCGGAGAACTGGACCTACAATATCGGTCCGGCCAGTTCCGGCGTCGGCGCCTATCAGGTCGCCCTGCACGAAATCGGCCACGTCATGGGGATTGCGCATTCCGGCGTCCATCCCTCGATCATGTATCCTTCTCTCATCAATTCGTTGCCGGGTCTGACCCAGGACGACGTCAGTGCGGCCCGTGCCATTTATGGAACACCGAGCGCCGGCGCTCCCGGAGAACCCGATCCCGGCGAACCCGACGATCCGGTTGAACCTGACGTTCCGAGCGATCCGGGCGGCATATTCGGCACCTCCGGCAGGGACGTTCTGATCGGAACCCAGGCGAACGACAGAATCTATGCTCTCGCAGCCGACGACATCATCCGCACGAGCGGCGGGTCGGACACCGTCGACGGCGGTGCCGGCCATGACACGATGGTTTACTCCAGCCAGCGCTCGGCGGTGCAGGTGGACCTGCAGGGCAATGGCGAGATCCTCGTTCGCAAGGCTGGTGGCGGCACAGACACACTCGTCGACGTGGAACGGATCGACCTGACCAACGGCGACTATATCTACGACATAGGCGGCGCCAATCTTGGTTTTGCCTACCGGATCTACCACGCGGCGTTCGGTCGGACACCGGACGAGGACGGCCTGCGGTTCTGGACCGGGGTCCTCGACAACCTCGACCGACAGGGCTGGAGCGAGCAGGCCAGACAGCAATACGTCGCCAAGGAGTTCAACGGGTCCGACGAGTTCAGCGGCCTCTTTGGCACCAACCCCGGCGCCCGCGACTACATCGACGCCATGTACGACAACGTCCTCGACCGGCAACCGGATTCCGCCGGATACCAGTTCTGGGTGGATGGCATGCAAGCCGGCCTGAGCCAGGAAGACGTCCTCATCGCCTTTTCCGAAAGCGACGAGAACGTCCAAAACAACGTCGAGTTTCTAAGCGACGGCGTTTGGGTCGTGTGAACCGCGGAACGACCGGGTCGCTGCCCTCGCGGCCCGGTCGAAATCTTTCCCCAACTCGCAAAATTGCCCGTCGTGCTCAAACATCGCGCTTGGGTCTTCAGTGATAATCGCCACTCTCCGCACTGGTGAGGCGCTGATCTTCGTATCCGTTTTCGCTGGATGAGGATGTCGCCGCCGGCAATACATCTTCGGGCATCCCGTCCGAGACCGGTTCGATTTCGGCTTCACCGAAGTCGAGATAGTTTCGGCTCCAGACAGCCGGCTCGAAACCGACCTCCCTTTCTGGTCCATTCAGTCCTCCGGGGCTCTCGCCTGCCGCCGTCACTTCGCGATGGCCCTTTTCGATTTTGGGAAAGCGGATTGGCAGTTGGTCGAAATCCATGCGGAAAAGTACGGTCCGATGCGGCAGTTCGGCAGCGGGATCGAGAATGTCGGCTTTTGGTTTCTCGTCGGATTGCATCTCGCCAGCCGCGGCGTCGAACTTCTGTGCCGCAGAATCAGCCCCCTTGGGTTTGACTGCGGGTCGCGCCGATGTTTCCGGAAATCGAGCTGTTTCGCGCTGCACCGTCTCCATGGACGAGGTATCGCCAGCCTCATCCGGCTCTCGATGGGGCGACGGATCAACTCGCCTGTAGCCGGTTTCGACGGGTTCGTATTCCGCAATGTCGTCTGCAGGAGGAAGTTGTGCCGGCGCACGTTCGGTCATCAACACCCCGCGTTCTTGCGGGGGAACCGTGATCCGGACGTTGTCGTTGGCTGAACGGTGCTACGGCGCAACACGGAAAACAAGCCGTCCTTCCTCGGCCATGACGCTGATCAGGTGGTTGCGAAAGATCTTCGCTCCATGGGTCGCGACGAAATCTTCCGCAGTGGCGGCATCGTCCCGGCTATTGTCGACCGCATAGCGTGTCGGATTCCTTTCGGCGGACTCCGACTCGATTTCGACCGAGAAGGATGCCCCGGACGGGCCGATATCGACATAGGCAATGACGAAACCGGGATCAGTCTTCGCCGTCCCGGCAAAGGCGTAGCCCGGAAAAGCATTCACCGCGTATCCAAGGCGCGTCCGGCTGCTGCCCGCCGTTCGACCCTGCAACCCACGATCGTGGCCACGGATTTTTTCCCTATAAGATAGACGATCCCGGATCGTCTGAACCGCAGTCCCGACCCAATTCGGAACACGCGCCAGTCCACGCATGGACTCCCCGCATTAATCTGCCGCCACCAGAGAAAGTACGGTCCGTTGCCGAATACCCGGATTGCAACTCCCCATCTACGGATCCGGTCGAAACAACGGCATGAAATGACTATAAACAATAGATCAGTTTTGACATGGGAACGCGGCCGACACAATCCCAAAATCTGCCGGATTGACGAAATCCCGATGTAAGTCAAACCCTTGACGACTCGCTCGAGCGAGCAGCTCCTGTCGACTGCCGAGCGCCCAAACCAAATCGCTACGCTAATTGAGAAAGCGAACCGGCGAACAGGCTCCCGGTGTCGGCAAGGCCGATCCGGAAACGAGGTCTTCGGCAATCGCGGTGCTCGCCAAACCCAGCACGCTGGGCTGGTTTTTCCGGGCGCCGATGCTTCCGACGTGAAGCCCCACAATGGTCCAGCCATCGGCCTTTTCCAGCAAGAGCGGTCCACCGGAAGCGCCGCGCGTCGCATCGCATTTATGGGCGAGCAGGTATTGCGACGAAAAGCCCCTTTGCTGGGAGCATTGTCCGTGAACCGAAAGCATATAGGGCCGATCCTGCTGATAGCCGGCCAGATAAAGACTGCCGGACGAAGCTCTGTCTGGAGCGCTCCCTATGGCAACGGGCTCGATATCCTCAATCGGCTGGGCCAGCCGCAGCACGGCGACATCGAAAGCCATCTTTTCGATCCCCTTGATCGACCCAGCATAGACATCGCAGTCGGGGAATCCGAATTCCACGACATCACGGACGGCTCGATATTCACCGCGGTCGTATCCAGCGACGAATTTCATCGATTCCGGACGGTGCATGCGGCCTGTTCGTTTGTTGAGCAGGCAGTGACTCGCCGTGACCACGAGATCCGGAGCCACCAGCGTTCCGGTACAGTGGCCATTGCCGGATTTGTTGACCCGGCCGATTGCGATCCACGGCCAGCTGTCGCTTTGCCTGGCCTGACGTTCGTCGGATCCGATGATCCCGGGAAGGACGATCGATTCACTGCGAGCCGGCAAGGCCGAGGCGGCAACAACAGCTGCCGTCAGCAAGGCCAGGCCTGTTCTGAATTTTCGCGAACGCAAGACCGCTCCCATCGTGCAACTCGTCCTTGTCCCGTTCATCGCCGGCGCTGAATCAATCTAATCGCTTGCCAATACGCGCCAATCGCCGAGGCAATAGGCCAACATTGAGCCCTTTTTCCGGCAGCCGCAGCGACCGGTCAAGCCGCCGGTCTATTCGGATGCCTGCTCGGGCATCTCGACCGGTCCGGCAACCTTCTTCCACGAGGAAAAACCGCCCTTGATATGGGCAGCGTTCTCGAACCCCATCCGTTGCAGCGTATCGACCGTCAGCGCCGATCGCCATCCGGACGCGCAATGAAAGACGAATTTGGCGTCCCGGCCGAAAATCTCCTTGTAGTAGGGACTGTCCGGATCGACCCAGAACTCGGCCATTCCCCGTGGGCAGTGAAAACTGCCCGGAATGAAGCCATCCCTCATTCGTTCGCGCACGTCGCGAAGGTCGACGATAACGACATCGGCAGAGTCGAGCATTCCGATCGCTTCGCCTGCCTCGATCTCCTCGATGCGCCCTCGGGCCTCGGCAACGAGCTGCTTGACCCCACTTTTCAACGGTTTCGTCATTAAGGACATTTCTCCCGGTTCGTCGGCAGACACCGACGCGATGTCACCGACCGGAACCTGATACGCCCTTGGACAGTCTCGCGGCAACGGATTTCGTCACGGTCGGCTCGATACCGAGGTCCTCAAGCATGATGGCGGCTTCCAACATTTCCGCCGCCCGCCGGTCGCCGTGCTGTGCGACGCGATCAAGCACGTAGTCCGTCCGATGCGGCCAGTCGATGCCCGGAAAGGACGCGCCCAGGGACGCCAGAACCCGTTCGCGCATCCCGGAAATGCGGCAGCCCTGGTCGCATTCCACCAGCAGCGCCTCCATGCCTTTGATGACGACACTGCGAAGCAATTTCAGTGTTGCCGCATCGCCGATGCCGCCGCGCAGGATTTCCGCATCGAGATTCAGCCGGTCCAATGCCTGGGCCACATCATCGGAGCCCGGACCGCTGATTGCCAACGGAACTCTGTGGCGCTTCGGATGAACCGGCGCCAAAACCGCAACATCGAGATAACGGACTCCGGCCTGCGCAAAAAACTCTGCGGCTGCCGTCTTCGTCCGCGGCGCGACCGAATTGAGGTCCCAGAATTGCTGACCCGCGCCGAGGTGCTGAACCGTTTCGCGGGCGGCCTCGAGCGCTTGGTCGGCTGTAACAAGAGACAACACCACGTCGGCATTGCGATATGCGTCGTCTCCGGGCAGGATTACTCGCACATCCTGCCGGCGCGCCGCCTCGCGCAGCCCGGCCGCTGCTTTCGAATCGCGTAGCTTGGTGTCGAAGGTGCTGAGGTCGACATCGATCCCAGCGCCGCGCCAACCCTCGGCAAAGGCCCTGCCCGCTTCCCCGAATCCGATTAGTAAGACTCTCACGACTTCTCTCTCCTCGAAGGCCGGCATGCCGATGTGGGGCGAGACACTCCCTCATAATGCCGGGAACAGCCCCAGGCAAAGTTTTTGACAGAGGATCGTCGTTCAAACCCTCACAACCGCGGTTTCCCGCAGGATGGTGTCCTGGCGCGGATGCGATCGGCCGTCGCGGTTTTCACCGCCCTCCGGTTTGTCGAAGATATGGCTGCCCAGCCGCCGTGACCGGTCGAACGCGTCGCGAGCCGCCGGAACCCGCTCGTCGGAATAGGACGACAGGGCCGCGATCGTGTTCAATCCACGGAGATGGCGGGCAAGCGACAATGCATCTTCCGCTGCCTTGGTCACTCCCATGCCCACATGCGGTCGGGCGACACAGGCTGCGTCGCCGGCAAGCGCGACGCGGCCCGCCGCCATCACGGGCGAATGATGGTCGTAGATCGGCGTGAAGAACGGGCGCTGGCTGACGGCCAGGATCTGCAGGAATGGTTCGGGAAGACGCCGCTCGGCCTCAAGCCGCATCGCTTCGACCACCGAATCGCGCACCAGCGGCGGAGCAATCGATAGCGGATGATGGACACCGCCGTCATCCGTCAACATGTCGTGCAGATCGGCATCTGCCACCGGCACATACCAGACGAAATTGTAGCGTCGGTGACCCGAGCGGAGATCGTTGCTTGGACCGGCGATCGGATAGCCGATGACCTGTGACCCGCTGGGCAGGAAAAGACCGAAAGCCGGAAACACCTCGCGCCGCACGTCGCCAGGCAGGTCGGCCTCGTCAGCCAGCGTTCGCCACACCACGTAGCCTGCGTATTCCGGTTGCACATCTGGAAGCATGCAGGCGCGCACCGCTGAGCGAAAGCCGTCGGCTCCGATCAGGATATCGGCCTCGGCATCCGTGCCGTCATCGAAGCGAACCGTCACACCGCCTTCGTCGTCCCGGTAGCCGGACACCGACTTTCCGAGATGATAGCGGTCGTCGGGAACCAGGCCGCGCAGCAGCCGGTGGACGCGATCCCAGGACGTCACGACCTGCGGATGGGCGATACGGCGAACGGCGGTGCCGTCGAGCCCGAAGGCCACCCGCTCCTCCACCGACACACCGAGATCGGTCGTCTGAGCATCGACGGAGAGCAGGGCATCGATCAGCTCGGCATGGGTGACGATCCCGGCGCCGCGGGCCGAAAGCTCGCGGTCGGCCCGTTCATAAACGTCGACTTCCCAGCCGCCTTTCATCAAGGCGGCGGCGGCAAACAGGCCGCCGATCGAACCGCCACAAACAACTGCCTTGCCCAAACCGGTCACTCCGCACAAAGCCCCCGGTTAATTTATCGATCTATAAATAAAAGAAAAGAGGGCCTGTAAACTGCAGCGCCCGGTTACAGGTTGGCCTTGTGCTGCCAGGCAATCATCGATTCCAGGCATCCGGCCAGGCGAAGCACGCCGATGTCGTCGTATCTTCGACCGACAATCTGAAGTCCGATCGGCAAGCCGTCCGAATCGAGGCCGCACGGAATCGAGGCGGCGGGTTGCTGGGTCAGGTTGAACAGAAACGTATTCGCCCAGGGTTCGAACAGCCGGGCCGGATCGGGCGCCGGAAGCTCCGCGCCGAACGCCGTGCGCGGCGTTGTCGGTAGCAGCAGAAAGTCATGGCCGGAAATCAGCCCGGCCGCTTTCTCCCGCAGCATCTGCATCGCATTCATCGCCCGACGCAGCTCAACCGCTTCAGAGTGATCCGCCTCGCGGGTCCAGGCGTCGATGACCGGCGTGCGGGCCGCATCCACGTCCGCACGGCCGGTCAGCTCCGAAAGGCAGCGGATCTTGTAGTAGAATTCCGCCGGCGCGCTGGCATCTTTCTCGAACGGCCGGTCGTCCAGCCGGTCCACCGTTGCTCCGACGCCTTCCAGGTGCCGGGCAGCCGCTTCGACCGCCTTCAAAGTGTCCTCTGCCAGACTGTCGCCGAGACCCAAATCCCCGATTACCAGAATGCGCGACGACGCCGGTTCGAAACCGCCGAGCTCGGAAAGATAATCCGTTCCGTCATAGGGCAACGCGGTAAAATCGGAGGCATCCGGACGGGTCAGGACGTTCATCATGATGGCGAGATCGGTGACATTGCGTGCCAGCGGCCCGGCCACGACGGCCGGATCGCCAGGAAAATAGTACGGTACCCGGCCGAAGCTGGGCTTGAGCCCGGCCAGGCCGCAATAGGATGCCGGAAGGCGGATCGAGCCGACGATATCCGTGCCGATCGCAGCCGGTTCGATGCCGGCCGCCACCGACGCGGCCGCACCGGACGAAGAGGCTCCGGTCGTGCGCGTCAGGTTCCACGGATTCCTGGTAATGCCGTGCCGGGAGCTTACGCCGGCGGCCAAGATGCCGTAATCGCTCATCGTGCTCTTGCCGAGGATGACCGCTCCGGCTTCGCGGACACGGGCAACCGCGGGATGATCGGCCGCGGCAACGACTGCGGGTTCCGCCGCCGATCCGCGGTAGCCGGGCAATCCCCGCGTCGCCAGCGAATCCTTCGTCGTCGTCGTAATGCCGTCGAGCGGCCCCAGCGGCTCGCCCGCGCGCCAGCGTCGATGCGATTCCTCGGCCCGAGACATGGCCGTTTCTTCATCGACGAGATAAATCGCGTTGATGCTGGGATTGACCTCTTCGATGCGGTCCAGCGATGCCCGGACCACCTCGACCGGAGACAACTCACCCGATCGATAAGCCGCAGCCAGCGCGGCCAGGCTGAAGTAGTTGGTAAGGTGCGGCATGGGCTCGTCTCGATAGCGGTGACAGATCGCCTGATGGCAGCGGGCGTCCGTGCTAGTCGCGGACCGCGGTAACATAGTAGACCTTGGCGGCGATTCGCCAGCGCCCCTTCTCCTTGACCAGCGTCAGATAGTCGGTGAAGTAGCGCGGCTGGACCGCACAATCGACCTTGACCACCGCCGTCTGCGGCCCTGACTGATCGATGGATACGGTGCGCCCGTAAACAGGGTAGCCCTCATCCTTCGGGGCGGTTCGTTTGCCGACGGCATCCTTGTATTGCCCAAGCATCATCACCGTCGCCGATCCGTCTTCCTGAGCGCAAACGAGGTTACACTGCGGCAGGAACATCGCCTCGATACCGGCGACATCTCCCGTGTTCAGGATGCGGAAGTAGTCCCACATCATCTCTTCTATTTCTTTGAAATCCGACATGGCCACCACCTCTCGAGCTTGCGTTTTAACCGTTTCCAAGCGGCACGATTCGCTGGAATCCGCGCCTGGCGAAAATCAACGGCGATTTGTCCGGCTTCAGGTGAACGTCATCGACCATGCCGAAGAAAACCGCATGGGTCTTGGTGTTGACCCAGTTGTCGACGCGGCATTCGAAACAGGCCACCGCCTCCTCCAGGATCGGCAGACCGTTGTCCGAAGTCCTCCAGTTGCCGGCCGCGAGAAACTGCTGTTCCTTGTCGCCCTTGGAGGCAAAGGCATTGACGACCTCGGGAAGATCATCGGGTATCAGATTCACCGCGAACCTCCGGCTGTCCATGATGAAGCCGTAGGTTCGGCTTGTCCGGTTGGTGCAGATCAGCAGCGACGGCGGATCGGCCGTCAGCGATGATACGGCCGTTGCGGCCATGCCGGATCGCTGACCTTCGTGGGTGGCGGTGATCACGGTGGTGGTGGCCGCAAGCAGTTGCATCCCGGCCTTGAAACGCTCTTCCCGAGCGTCGTTGAGTACGGTGACGTTCATCGAAATTCCTCCGGAAGCCAGGGATTGAAGGTGTCGACCGGCCCGGTCCCGGCCA
This sequence comes from Rhizobiaceae bacterium, assembly GCA_963921345.3. Lineage (GTDB taxonomy): Bacteria > Pseudomonadota > Alphaproteobacteria > Rhizobiales > Rhizobiaceae > Hoeflea_A. The sequence goes on from CAWUFE020000002.1 coordinate 1,114,185, forward strand.
TCGGCGGTTTCGTTGTCCGAGACCCGGCCATGTCATCCGCCTCCCGGCGGGCGGCTCAGGTGCTCGGGCAGCCACAGCACGATGTCCGGGAAGGCCACGAGCAGCGCGACCGACACCATCATCAGCACGAAAAAGGGAATGGTGGCCCGGGCGATCAGGCCGATGCGCTCCCCGGTCAGCCCCTGAACCACGAAAAGGTTGAAACCCAGCGGCGGCGTGATCAGCCCCACCTCGACCATGATGACGAGAAACACGCCGTACCAAATCGGATCGTAGCCGGCCTGCACCACGATCGGAAAGGTGATCGGCAGGGTCATGACGGCAATGGAAATCCCGTCGAGAAAGCAGCCGAGCAGGATGTAGAAAAGGGCCAGTAGCGCGATCAGCAGAACCGGGCTCGCGCCGAGTGCTCCGATCGCCGTAGCGACGTTCTGCGGCAGGTGCAGGAACCCCATCGCCGAACTGAGGAAACTTGCGGAGATCAGGATCGAGCAGATCATGCAGGAGGTCAGGACGGCGCTCATGGCGCTGTCCCAGATGATCTTCGCGTTGAGCTGCCTCAACGCCGCTAGAACCAGAAACGCACCGGCCACCCCAACGGCAGCCGCCTCCGACGGCGTCGCCAGACCGGAATAGATTCCGCCGAGAACGAGTGCCATCAGGAACACGATCGGAAGCAGATCGAACAGACAGCGGATCCTGTCGTAGAGGCCGCCTTCGAAACGGGTGTTCGGCGCGACCGTGCTGTCGGCATAGTGGCGCCAGGCGATATAGGCCGAAAACAGCAGGCTGATCAGCAGACCCGGCAGAATCCCTGCGGCAAAAAGCTTGACGATCGACTGCTCGGCCAGCACGCCGTAGATGATCAGCATGATCGACGGAGGGATCAGCAGCCCGAGACTGCCGGAGGCCGCCAGCGACCCAATGGCGATTTTCCGGTCGAAGCCGAGCCGGTCGAGCGTCGGAAGCGTAATCTTGCCGACCGTTGCAGTCGTCGCGGAACTCGATCCGGAGACCGCGGCGAACAGGGTCGATCCGAGGACGTTCGAGTGCAGCAATCCACCGGGAAGGCTGCCGATGACCGGCCGCAAACCCCGGAAGATCCGGTCGGATATGTCTGACCGGAAGATCAGATCTCCCATGAAGATGAACAGCGGGATCGCCGCCAACTCCCATTTGCTGGCGCTCGTCAGAATAACCTTGGCGGCGATGACGCCGACGCGGTCGAGCGGATAGCCAAGCAGCAGCATCAGGCTTGCAGCGCCGACCGCGAGAAGTGCGGAAAAGATCCACACCCCCGCCCCCAGTAAAGCAAGCACCAGGCCCAGCACCACCGATCCGACGAACAGTGAGTCCATCAGTTCGCTCCTTCGCCCGAAGCGGTCGGCTCACCGGCGAGGACACGCAGGCCATGGGCAATCAGAGACAGGCAAAGCAGGGCCAGTCCAACCAGGACCATGCATTCGGGAATCCACAGCGGCACTTCGGCAATGGTCTCGCTGACCGCGCCGCGCCGGTAGTTGCGCAGGACGCTGCGGCCGATATACCAGCCGACCCCCAAACTGGTGGCCAGCGCAACCAGGACGGCGCCCAGTTCCATGATCCGGGACATTCCGCGCGGTGCGCTGTTTCGCAACAGCCCGACGCGAATGTGAGCGCCCCTTTCCAGCGTTCGGGCGAGCGCCAGAAAGGTCATCGTTGCGACGCCGTAGCCGACGAATTCGTCGAGCACATAAGTCGAGCTGTGGAAGACCGAACGCAGGACGATTTCAACCAGGATAAGGCAAACCATCGCCATCATGACCAAGGCTGAAACGATCGCTCCCAACCAGGCCACCCGGCTGACGGTTCTGCAGAATAGGCCGGCCATGGCGATTTCTCCCGAGGGACGGATCGAGCGGAGATCCGGCCGCTGCTTGGGCCGGATCACCCGGACGATCGGACTAGTTGGACGTCCGGGCTTCGTAAGCCTGCAGGATCTGCTGGCCGTTTCCGCCGGACTTTTCCAGCCAGATCGCGACGGCCGACTTTCCAGCCGCGCGCAATGCGTCGAGGAAGCCGTCGTCGAAATCCTGCACGATCATGACGCCCTCACCCTGGGCCCGTTCGAAGTTGGAATTCACCCGCGGACCGACGATCGACCATTGGTGTTCCTCGACTTCCTTTGCTGCTTCAAGCACGGCAGCCCGGTGCTCTTCGCTGAGGCCGTTCAACACATCGTTGTTGATCGTCGCGATGTTCAGCGGCGTGCCGATGGCGATGGGCATGTAGTGGGTCAGCAATTCCGGGAACCGCCCGGACAGGCCGGCTTCCGCCGAAGTCAAAACCGCCTCGATGCCGCCGGTGGAAAGCTGCGGCACGACGTCGGCCCAGGACAGCTGAATGGCCGACGCGCCGGCCTCCTTTAGCGTAACCGTGCCCAGCTGATCGTAGGTTCGGATCTTCAGGCCATTCAGCGATGTGTCGTTGACGACGGGCTTGTTCGCCCAGATCCCGGCCGGCGGCCAGGGCGAAGCCCAAAGCAGGGTCTGGTTGTTGTCGGCAAGCACTTGCTCATACTGCTCCCGCGCGACGTCGAACAGCGCGCGGGCGTCGTCGAAATCCTGGGTGACAAATGGCAGACCGGAAAGCTGGAAGATCGGATGGACGCCGGCCAGCGGTCCGGTGAAGGTATCGGCAAGCGGCACCGCGCCATCCGCCACGGCGTCAAGCTGGTCCTTCGAGCGGAACCCGAGTGAAGCGCCGAAATGCAGAGTGATGTCGATCTCTCCACCGGTCTTTTCCCGCACCAACTCGGCAAACAGACGATCGCCCTCCGCATGGATGGATCGGTCGCTGTACTCGTTGGCCATGTCCCAGCGGATCGACTCGGCCGAGGCTGCGAAAGTCGAGCCCGCCAAAAACGCCGCACAAAGTAGTGATCCGGCAAAATGTCTCATGGTCGTTTCTCCTCCTGAAAATACGGTTCGGTTGTTGGTGGCTCACACGGTCGAGGCGTCGCCCAGCACCAGGGTCGCCTGATGTGACAGCGTGCCGCCATTGCCGTGAGCGATCGCGGTATGGGCGTCGGAGACCTGCCGGGCCTCGCCCTCGCCGCGCAGTTGCGTGACGGCTTCGATGATGCAGAAGAGCCCGTACATTCCCGGATGCACGCAGCACAGGCCGCCGCCGTTGGTGTTGACGGGCAGGCTGCCGCCGGGAGCGATCTCACCGCTCGAAACGAGCGCTCCGCCCTCGCCCTTGCCGGCAAATCCGAGATCCTCCAGCAACAGCAGCACATTCAGCGTGAACGCGTCATAAAGCTCGACGACGTCGATATCGCCGGGACCGAGCCCCGCCATCCGATAGGCAGCCGCCGAGGATTGGGTCGCCGCCGTCACCGTGAGGTCAGGCATCTGCGCGATTTCGCGATGCCAATGCGCCGATGCGCCGCCGAGCACGTAAACCGGCTGCGATCTGAGGTCTCTGGCCCTCTTGGAACCGGTCAGGACAATGGCCGCACCGCCGTCGCTGATCAGGCAGCAATCGAACTTGCAAAACGGGCTGGCGACGATTCTCGCGGCCAGATACTCGTCCATGGATAACGGATCGCGAAGCTCCGCTTCGGGATTGAGCGCCGCCCAGCGACGCGCCGAAAGGTGGGCATGGCCGAGGTCTTCACGGGTGATGCCGAATTGATGCATGTAGCGTGAAGCGGCCAGCGAATAGCCCGTCAGCGGGACGATCGGCTCCCAGGGTTTTTCGGTTTCAGGCGTTTCCACCAGCCCGTTGAGATTGCGGCTCGAACGGGCATCGGACCCGTAGAGGATCAGCACGTTTTCGCATAGCCCGGCCTCGATGGCCGCGGCGGCATGGATGACGTAGTTCATGAAGGAGGAGCCGCCGACCATGTCGCTGCTGCTCCAGCGCGGCCGGATGCCCAGCTGCTCGGCCGCCGAAAGCGACGGGAAGAAATGGTAGAAGGTCGACGCGCAAAGCCCGTCAATATCGCTCAACTGCAACCCGGCATCGGCGAGCGCCTCGACGGCGGCACCTTGCATCAACTCCATCGGTGTCCAGCCCGGAGCGGAGCCGGCGCCGAACGTCCCGATGCCGGCGATGGCCACGGAACCTCTCGCGAACTCAGACATGGCGACCACCCCCGTCCGTCGCTGGCTCGAACAACACGGCGGCCTGGCCGCTCTGTCCAAGTGGCCCGAAATCCGGCGTCGCAATGCGCGCCCTCACCGGCATGCCGATGCGCACGGCTTCAGACTCGATGCCGACGATGCGGCTCATCATGCGCGGCCCTTCGTCGAGCTCGACAATCGCTATGTTGTAGTTGCCACCCTTGTCGGGACGCCTCGAAACGACCGTCACCGCGTAGACGGTGCCGTCGCCGGATGCCTCGACCCATTCGAGGTCGCAAGTGCCGTCGCCTAGCGATGCAACGCGCGGAGGAAAGCAATGGCGTCCGGTGGACTTGGAACGCTGCAGCAGGAAGCGACCGGCGTTCAGCGCGGTCTGGTGTGTCCTCATCGGGCCGTCGGAGTGCGAGCTCATTGCACCACCGCCCTTGCCTGGCTGCCGTCGGCTGGCTCCGCGCAGATGGCGATGACCTCGCGCTTCTGGATTTTTCCCGTCGGACCCTTCGGCAATTCGCTCCAGATTTCGATATCCTTGGGGATCTTGAAGTCCGCGATCTTGCCGCGGCAGAAATCGCGCAGCGCCTCGCCGGACACATCCTCTCCAGGCGCCAGCGTGACGACGGCGTGGATGCGGTCGCCCCATTTGGGATCCGGCAGGCCGACGACGCAGACCTCGAGCACCGCTTCGTGCTCCGCCAGACAGTTCTCGATTTCGGTCGGGAAAATGTTGTAGCCGCCCGATTTCAACCGGAACTTCGCGCGGTCCTTCAGGTAGATGTAACCTTCGTCGTCCTGGATCGCGATATCGCCGGTGTGCAGCCAGCCATCGGCCACCGTTTCGGAGTATTTCAGGTCCTGGTTCCAGTAGCCGGGAATGACGAAATCGGTTCTGATCACCAGTTCGCCGGCAACGCCGGGCGCGACGTCGGTGCCATCATCATCGACGATCCGGGCCTCGACGTAGTAGAGCGGCCTGCCGGCCGACTCCAGACAGCGATGGCCCTGGGTCAACGCCTTTTCGTGGTCGGACGGCGTCAGCATCATCGCCATTCCCATCAGTTCCGTGGTCCCGTACATCTGCAGGAACTGGCAGCCAAACGCCTTGACGGCGTCGCGGATGGTCGCCGGCGGAAGCGGCGCCGAGCCGTATCCGAGCTGACGCATGGAACTGCAGTCGAAATTGGGGATGAGGCCGGAGCCGAGAAGGTCGCCCAGCATGGTCGGCACCAGCACAGTAATGGTGCAGCGCTCCCGCTCGATCAGCGTCAGCGCCCGTTCGGCGCTCCAGTCGCCGACTATGGCGCATTTGGACCCATGGAAGATGTTGCGCAGCAGGTGCATGATGGGCACGCCGGAAGCCGGCATGGCATGCAGCCACACATCCTCGGCGCTGGCGCCCTCGCCCAACGCGATCGAGGCCATCGATTCCAGCATCGCGCGATGCGGATAGATGGCGCCCTTGGGCAAGCCGGTCGAACCGGTGGTGTAGCAGATCATCAGCCGCTCGTGCGGCGACTGACGGAGAGCGCCGCATTTTTCGTGATCGGCGATCAGCGTCTCGTAGTCGAAGTCGAGTTCATGGTCCCCGGCCATTCCGACGAGAACCGGCTTGCGCTCGGACAATTCGACACCCGCGAGCGCGATGCCGGCGTGTTCGGCACGCACGAAGACGACGTCGACGCCGGCGTCGTCGATCAGCTGGCCGATTTCCGGCGGTGCCAGGCGATAGTTCAGGCCGACGCGAAGCGCGCCGATCTTGGCGCAGGCGGCGATGGTTTCGACCACCTCGATGGCGTCCTTGGAAATGACGCCGACCCGGTCTCCGGATTTGACGCCCTTGGCGCGAAGCGCATGGCCGACGGCATCGGATCGCGCGTGCAGTTCATGCCAGCTGCGCCGCCGGTCGATTTCCACATAGGCGTCCGTCGCGCCCAGATTCCGTGCATTGCGTTCGATCAGCTCACCGAGCGTAAGCATGATGCGTACCCCTTGTCGCTTGAGGCTCTCCCGCACCGGGGGCTCTCCTGTGCGGCGTCGTCGAGCACCATCGCTGGACGCGCCATCTTATTGTTTTAATTATATTTTCAGTTGTTAACCTGGCGGATCACACCTTCGGAGAACTCGATCAGGGCCTCCTGTTCGATGTCGTCGCCGAAAAACCCGACATGGTGCCAGACGAAGAACTCGTCGATCTGATAGCGCTCGGCCAGCTCCATCACGTTGTCGAGCGTTTCCTGGCGCGATCCGCCCCAGACGCGGCCCATGGGAACGTGATAGGGCGGTGCGTTGTAGGCATAGCTGAAGGTATCGTCGAACATGGCCCGGTAACGCGCCGCCTTTTCGGGGGTTTTGCCCATCAGCAGGTGCGCGCCGAGCGCCAGCACGTCGTTGTTCGTCGTCCCGGTCCGGCCGGCCTGGTGGGCCGCTTCCAGGCAGTTTTCCAGGACCACCGGCATGAACTCTTCCTTGTCGGCGGTGACGAACGACACCATCTTGGCGCCTTCGGCCGCCCAGAACCGGGCCGTTTCCATCGAGTAGCTGAACGGCGCATAGACCTGCGGATAGGGATCCTGCAGCGGTCGCGGAACGATGCCGACCTTGCGCAGGACTCCGTCATTACCGACGGCACCCTCGCCGCCCCAGTCTCGCGTCGGGTTGAATTCCCACGGGACCGGCTGCGGAACGGTCCAGAATTCGCCGTCGTGACACGTCAGGTCGTCGGTCCACAACGACTTGACCAGCTTCCAGTTTTCGTAAAGCGCCCGGCGGTTGCGCTGGTCGGCCTCGGATTTGTCCGACTCCGCCGAGGTTATGGCCAGATGCTGTCCCATCGTTGCCGTCCAGCGCGCCGTGTTGCCACGCGAGAAGCCGGCAAAGACGCGCCCGCCGGTCATGTGATCGAGTAGTGCGATGTCTTCGGCCAGCTTGATCGGGTTCATGGCGGTCAGGTTCATGCCCAGCTGCCCGACCTTCATGCGGCTTGTGTGCTGGGCGATGTACATGTTCCAGAACAGCGGATTGGTCGTGCACTCGACGCCTTCGGCCTGCAGATGGTGCTCCGTCAGGCAGAAGCCTTCGTAGCCCAGTTCCTCCGCCAGCACGAGCTGTTCGCGCATCTTGCGCATCATCGTCTGGAAGCGGTCTCGATCGCGACCGGCGAGCTGCGTGTCCTCGCCATATTGTCGCGCAAACGGAATAGCCAGGATCTTGAATTTCATGGTGGACATCTCAAAGTTAGTGATCGTTCACTAACAATTGTTGAGACTCCCTGTGTAAAAGTCAACGATTTTTTTCATGTTTGTTTTCAGCGCGTTACAGGAGAGCTTCGGGATCGCGTCTCGCAAGACGCGATTGATCGACGGGAGACGTGTGCTATGTCTGGAGGCTCGAAAAGAGGGAAACGACGGTGCAGAAAAGCGATCGCGAAGACCGGAATTCACACACCCGCGGACCGGCCGAAATCCGCATTTCGTCCGAAGAAATTTCGCGACTGCGCAACGCGGGTCTGGGCGGCGGGATCTGCGCCGGCCTGGCATCCAGAAGCGTCGAACGGGAAATATCGCTGCGGTTCCCGGAGAAAATCGCGCACCATGTTTCGAGCAATGTCGTGACCCTTCGACCGCTCTCCGAAGATGCGCTGACAGCGCGAGCCGAACTGATGGCCGGCGAAGCATCTCCCAGGCAAGTCTGGCGGATCGCGATCTCCCAGGGAAAAGGGGATCAAGCCGAGACCGTCGCCGAAGTCACCAGCGTTTACGATCTCCGAATTTCCGTTGATCGGTCAAAGGGCGTCGCGGCGGAGCGGCTTCCCGACAGTCCCGGCGAGCCGCCCGTCAACAACAGCCGCTTGCAGGAAAAATACAGCAACTCCGCAACGCGCCGCCGGCAGATCTTCGAAGGCGCCTGCAACGTCATCGCACGCAAGGGATTCGGCAATGCGTCGATCCGCGAGATCGCCGAAGCGGCGGGAATGTCGGTGCCCCTGATGTACAAGCACATCAAGGACAAGGACGACATCCTCTACCTCATCACCTCCGAGTGCATGCGCGACATCATCGATTATTTCGGGAGTTCCGAGGGGTTTTCAAACTCTCCGGTGGAAAACATCGGTCATGCGATCGAACAATATGTCGACTACATCAACGAGAACCGTCGGCTGATTAATCTCGTCTATTCCGAAACGCGTTCGCTCAATGCCGACAACAGGCAGAAGATCTTCGCCATGGAACGCAAGTTCATGGAGTACTGGAAAAACCTCGTCACCGCCGGCATCGACAAGGGCGTCTTCAAGCCCGTGGATGCCGAACTGGCCGCCAACTACATCTACTTTCTCTGTACGGTCTGGTCGCTGCGGTACTGGAGCATCGGCCATTTCGACGAGGCCGAGATCAAGGCCACCCTGAAGGATTTCGTGCTGTCCGGCATCACCAAGCCGGCCGATTGACGACGGCGCAACCTCGCAACGCTCCGCTATCCGTTCTGCCTGAAAATCAGCCCGACCAGGCCGTCGATCATTCCCTCGATCCTGGCCGTCTCGTCGGCCAGCGGCGCGTTGAGGACGAAGCCGTCATGCGCCATGAACAGGATATGCGCGAGTTCGGTGGACAACAGCAATTGGCGCGCCTCCGCCGGAAGACACCGGTCCAGAAGGCGTGCGACACGGCCTTCCGACTGCACGAGCAGCTTGCGCGAATAGGGCTCGCCCGGCTTCTTGGTGGCCAGCGCCTCCATCAGGTTAATCTCGAAATTGTTTCCGGCCCGGGGCAGGTCGATCCACAGGAAGGTCAGGATGGCTCGGACCTTCTCGGGACCGTCCTGCATGTCTGCCAGCCGCTGTTCCAGCGCATCGAGCTGGCCGTTGAGCCAAGGCTCGAGGACGCCATAGAATAGCTCGAACTTGGACGCGTAGTAACGGTAGATATTGCCCGGCGTTATGCCGGCGCGCGCCGCGATTTCCGGCATCGAGGTCGCCTGGTAACCGTTCTCGGAAAACAGCGACAGAGCCGCATCCAGGATTCTGTTCTGTACCGAGACTTTCTTGACCTGAGGCATGGCCGCTCCCGTTGGCTGTGACGGGCTCTAGCCGACATCGACTTTCAAAACAATTGCCGCAGCCGAATCGCCGGCAGCACAACCTGTGAAGAGACCGTGGCCGCCGCCGGTCAGGACCAGTTCCTCGATCATCTCGATGACAAGCCTGAGCCCGGTCGGCCCCTGCGGATGACCGTAGATCAGCGACGAGCCGTAATTGTTCATCCGCTCCGCGGCAAAGCCGGTCTGCCGGGCGAAATAGAGATCGTTGACGGCAAACGGATTGTGGGTCTTGACCACGTCGATCCGGTCTATCGGCAGACCGACGGCGGAAAGTGCGGCCTGTGCCGCAGCCACCGGTGCCATGCCCATATGAGCCTTCTCGGCCCGGCCTTCGCCGAAGGACAGAAGCTGGATCGCAACACCGTCGTCCCGGCTCAGATCGCCGGCCCGGTCGAGCGATGCCAGCACCAGCCCGGCATTGCCGTCGGCCGGATGTGTCTGGGCGCCATGGGTCACCGTTCCGCCCTCGATGACGGGATCAAGTCGTTTCAGCCCCTCGGCGGTGCTTTCCTTGACGCCCTCGTCCTGAGAAACCGTCCCGGCCTTGCGTCCCGATCCGACGGCGACCCCGGCCATGTAGCGCCGCTGAAAGGCCCGGTCATCGGCCAGCGCCATGCAATATTGTTCATAGCGGCGAAGCGTCAGCTCGTCCTGCTCCTGTCGGGAGAAGCCGAAACGCGATGCGATATTCTCCGCGGTTTGAACCATGGCAACCCGGGCGTAGGGATCGTTGTTGAAATTGTCCCATACCCAGTTCTCCGTAACGCCGCGGCCGCCCGGCCCCGCTGGATCCGGATAGTAGATGTTCGGCCCGTTGCTCACCCGGTCGGCGGCAAGCGCCAGGCTTGGCCCCGGCGAGCCGAGTTCGATGGCAGTGGCCGCCGATGCGATCACCCGGGCCGAGGTGGCGCAGGCCTGGGATATCGTCGGCCCGGTCACCCGGTCGGCACCGATCAGGGCTCCAATCCACGGCGCGCCGAAGAAACTCTGATGCTGCGGCACCGTCATGCCGAAGTGGATACCGCCGAGATTCCGCGGCGCACAGCCGCAGCGCTCGAGGAGACCGGCGGCACCGGCGGCGGCGAGTTTCAGCGGATGGTCGCCGCTGAGCGCCCCCTGCCAGCGGCAAAAGGGGGAGCTCCAATAGGCGCCGTAGGGTATGAAGACCTTGTCGAAACGCACGGTCTCTCCTTACCGGTGCTCGATCAGCCGGGCCTTCATCTCGGTACGAGGCAGAACGCCCCGCGGCACGAGCTCGACCCTGGCTGTGAAAATGAGTTTGGCGCGGAGCGCCTGCTCGATCCGTTCGGCCAATCCCTCGCCAGGCTCGCACTCCCCGAGCTCGATTTTGATCGCCACCGGCGGATCGACCTTCGGCCCCGGCTGCGGCAGCGAGATCAGCAATTCGCCGCTGACCTCGGGCCGAAAGCCCATGACAACGTCCTTGATGGCCGAAGGCCAGACATTGACCCCGCGCACGATCAGCATGTCGTCGGACCGGCCGATGCACCGCAGCCTCGGTCCGGTACGTCCGCACGCACAGGGCGCCGTGTTGACCACCACCCTGTCGCGGGTGCGAAATCGCAGCATCGGGCAACACTGGCGGTCGAGATGGGTGAACACCAGCTCGCCTTCGACCTGCGGGCCATCGAGTGGCAGGACCGTTCCGGTGTCCGGATCGATGATCTCCATGATCATGTAGTCGGGCACCATGAAATGGCAGCCGTCACGCAACTCGCATTCGGCGCTGTGGATGGTGATGACGTCGGCATTGCCGATGGCCTCTGTGCACGTGGCGCCCCACAGCGTTTCGATGCGGTTGCGCACCTCCGGGATGCCGCCGCCGGGCTCGGCCCCGACCATGACGTTGCGGATGCCCAACTGTGCAACATCGATGTCCATCTGGTCGCGTGCGATTTCCGCCAGATAGGTGGCATAGGAGGGCGTCGTCGCCAATGCCGTCGCACCCATCGCCGCAATGGACCCGATCAGCCGGTCCGAGGCACCGGTGCCGATCGGCAGCAGCGTGGCGCCGATTTCCTCGACGGCAGCGGCAACCGGCAGGCCGCCGACAAAAAAACCGATGCTCATGCCCATGGCGAACACGCTGTCGGGACGAAGCCCCTGCGACCAATAGCTGCGGGCGATGCATTCCACCCAGCGCCGCTTGTCGAACCGGGTCAGGCCGACATAGGACGGCGTGCCGGTGGTGCCCGAAGAGGCGTGGACGCGCACGACATTGCGCATGGCCGCTGCGGCGTGGTCGCCGAGCGGCGGATGTTTCGCCTGGCTTTGCCGCAATTCGCTCTTTTCCGTAAAGGGCAGTTTCGCCAGGTCGTCGAAGGTTCGAATGTCGCGCGGATCCGCTCCTGCCTCCGCCAGTTTGCCGGCGTGAAACGGCGCGTTCTTTTGCATATAGCGAAGTTGCCGACACAGCTTTTCCAGCTGCATGGCGGCGATCGCGTCGGCCGACATGGTCTCCACGCCGACATCGAAATAGCGGTCGTCGGCCGCGTTCATTCAACCAGGCCCGTCATTTGCCCCTCCGTAACGGCGGCCTGTGCGCCATACTGCGCACCGAGCGCCCGATACTCGCCGGCCGCCCAAGCTGTGGCGTCGCCCAGACCGACATCGTTCCGTTTGACGATCGCCGGTGTCCCGGCGACCAGAGAATGGGCCGGCACCCTATCGCCCTCCTTGACCACCGACCCGGCTGCGACCACGCTTTGCGGCCCGATTTCGGCGCGCGGAAGAACCACTGCGTTCATGCCGACGAGGCACCCGGCGGCAATATGACAGCCTTCGACGACGGCACCGTGGCCGATGACGCAGTCGTCGTCGATGACGGTCGGAAAGACCTCGCCGCGGACGTTGTGATTGACGTGAACAACCGCGTTATCCTGGATGCTGCAACCGCTGCCGATGCGGATCGGTCCGTAATCTGCCCGGATCACCGCTCCGAACCAGATGTTGCACTCTTCGCCAATGGTGACGTCGCCGATGATGACGGCTGTCGGCGCGATGAAGGTGCCCTCTCCGATTACGGGCACTTTCCCGGAATACTCGATGCGCAAGGCGGCTCCAATCGCGTGAGATGCGGTCCGCATTCGGACCAATCAATGTCATTAATAATTATCGTTCACTTTTGAATTGGTCAAGAAGGTCATTAATTTCTGCGCCTTGACGTCAATAAATGAATAATATTTATTATTGATCGACGAACTCGCGACCCGCGGGAGAAGGAATGGCCAAACCGAAAGACATCCGGCACTGGAGCGCCCGCGAGGCCTGCGGGGCAATGGCAGGCGGCGACATATCGGCGGCGGAATATGCGCGGGAGTTGTTGGAGTGCTGCCGCGAAAAGACGGATCTCAACGCCTTCATCGCGCTCGATGCGGAAGCGGCTCTCGAACGCATCGAGGCAATTCCGCCGGACGCAGGCGTCCTCCACGGACTCCCGATTGCACTGAAGGACGCCATCGGGTCGGCTCATCTGCCGACGACAGCAGGAACGCCGGCGCTGGCGAACCATCGACCGAAGCAGGATGCCCAGGTGGTCAAGCCTCTCGTCGACGCCGGCGCGTTCGTCTTCGGCAAGCTGAACATGCACGAACTCTCCTACGGGATCACGTCCAACAACGCCCATCACGGGCCGCCCAGAAATCCCTTCGATCCGAGCCGCATCGCCGGCGGCAGCAGCGGCGGCGCGGCGGTGGCCGTATCGGCCGGCATGGTTCCGGTGGCGCTTGGAACCGACACCGGCGGTTCGGTCCGCATCCCGGCCGCGCTTTGCGGTGTCGTCGGCTTTCGGCCCAGCGCCGGGCGCTATCCGCAACGCGGCATCGTACCGGTCTCCCACACCCGCGACACGGCAGGCCCGATCTGCAGGACGGTCGACGACGCAGCCATGATCGACGCGGCGATCACCGGCGCAGAGGACAGGCTGGAACCGCTGGACCTTTCGCGGCTTCGCATCGGCCTGCCGACCCGCCATTTCCTGGACAACCTCGCGGCGGAAACCCGCTCGGTTTTCGAAACCCGGGTGGAAGAGCTGCGTTCCGCCGGCTGGACGATCGTGCCGGTGGACGTGGAGGGTTTGGAAAGGCCCGAAGAGGGCTGCGGCTTTCCGATCGCCCTTTACGAAACGAAGGGCGGTCTCTCTGACTATCTGAGGGAGTTCGCTCCCGGCGGGCCGTCGCTCGAACAGCTCATCGAGCAGGTCGCCAGTCGGGACGTCGGGGGCATATTGTCAGGCCTCCTGGCTCCGGAATTCGATGACATGGCCGGCATCTACCGGGATGCGGTGTCCAACGGGCGGCCGCGGCTTCAGCGGAACCTCGCGACCTGCTTCGCGCAGAACCGCTTCGACGCGCTGATGTTCCCGACGACGGTGAGGCCGGCCGCGCTGATCGGCGAGGACGAAACGGTCGACCTGAACGGCCAGGCCGTCCCGACCTTTGCCACCTTCATCCACAACACCGACCCCGGAAGCATCGCCGGCATTCCCGGGATCTCGGTACCCGCAGGCCTGACCGAAGCGGGGCTGCCGGTCGGCATCGAACTGGATGGCCCCGCCGGTAGCGACCGGCATCTTCTGGCAGTGGCCCGTCTTATGGAAAACGCGCTGCCGCCGGCCGCCAGACCGGCCGTATAGACAAAACACCAAGGGAGGACGACATGAATCACAAACATCTGACCCGCAGGAGCGTCATCGTCGGAGGCGCGTCGCTTCTTGCCATGCCGGCGCTCATTCGCACCGCTCGGGCCGCCGACCCGATCAGGATGGGCACTTTCTTTTCGCTGTCCGGCCCGGCTTCCCTCTTCGGACCGACTCAGACGGCCTGCAACGCGCTGGCGGTGGACGAGCTCAACGCCGCCGGCGGCATCCTCGACCGTCCGGTCGAAATCGTCGCCGGCGATGGCGGCGCGCCGCCGGCGGAAGCGGCAAAGACCGCAGTGCGCATGATCCTGCAGGACAAGGTCGACCTGATCGTCGGGTCGCACGACAGCGCCGTGCGTCAGGCTCTGGTCGGCGCGCTCAAGGGCAAGGTGCCCTATATCTACACGCCGCTCTACGAGGGCGGCGAATGCTCCTACAACACCTATGTCACGGCGGATACGCCGCAGCAGCAGATCAAGCCCTCGATCAACGCGCTGGCCGAGATGACCGGAGCGAAGAAGTTCTACCTGATCGGCAACGACTATGTCTGGCCGCAGCAGAGCAATGCCCGCGCCAAGGAATACATCGCCGCCCTGGGCGGCGAGGTCGTTGGCGAGGAATACGCGCCGCTTGGCCCCGGCAACAAGTTCGACGACGCGGTGACCCGCATCAAGGCGGCCGCGCCGGATCTGGTGGTCATCACCCTGGTCGGTGGCGACAACGTCAACTTCAACCGGACCTTTGCCGGCTTCGGCCTGGACAAGTCGATCAAGCGCCTGTCGCTGCTGTGCGAGGAGCTGACGCTGCAGGGAATCGGCGCCGAGAACAGCGGCGGACTTTACAGCTGCATGTCCTATTTCACATCGGTCGATTCGCCGGCGAACGCAGCATTCAAGAAGCACTACGCCGACAAGATGGGCAGCGACGCGCCGCCCCTGTCGATGATCGGCGTCGATGCCTATTCCGGAACCAACTGCGCCGCCGCCCTACTTGACAAGGCCGGCAGCAACGACGCCGCAGCGGTCATGAAGGCGTCGAACGGGCTGGTCTACAAGACGGCGACCGGTACCGGCACCATGATCAACCGCCACGTTGCCAAGACCATGTATCTGGCCGAGTGCAAGGGCACGGATTTTGATATCATCCAGACCTTCGATCACGTCGAACCGGGAGAAACCTGTTCCACCTGATTCAAGTCAAGGCGGTCTGACGAACACATGGACCCCGTCCTCGTTGCCAACGGGCTGAACGTCTCGTTCGAGATCGTCACCCTTGCTCTGGTCGCCATGGGCCTGGCGATAACGCTGGGCCTGCTCGGCGTGCTCAACCTCGCCCATGGCGAATTCGTCATGATCGGCGCGTTCTGTGCCCTGTTCGTGCAGGACAGCGGCCTGCCCTACCCCGCAGCCTTCCCGCTGGCGATCGCGGTCTGCGTCGCCATCGGCTGGCCGGTCGAACGGCTGATGATCCGACCGCTCTATGCGCGGCCCTTCGATACGATTCTGGCGACCTGGGGGCTCAGCCTGCTATTGCGCGAACTGGTCGAGGCGGTCTACGGCCGCGGCTTTCACAGCGTGCGACAGCCGATGTCGGGCACGATCGACATTCTCGGCGCCGATTATCCGGTCTACCAGTTGATCGTCATGCTGGTCGCCATTCTGCTGATCGCCGCGCTGGTGGCCTGGTTTCTGCGCAGCGCCACCGGCCGGCGCATCCGAGCCGTGGTCAACAATCCCGAGCTGGCCAAAACCGTCGGCATCCCGGCCGACGCACTGGCCCGCAACACGTTCATTGCCGGCTTGTGTCTCGGCGGCATTGCCGGTGTGTTGCTGGCGCCGATCGTCGCCGTCCATCCGGGCATGGGCATCGACTACGTGCTGAAATCGTTCTTCGTCCTCGTCGTCGGCGGGCTCGGCAATATCCTCGGCCTGGTCGTCGGATCCGGGGTCATCGGCGGCGCTGAAGCCGTCGTCTCGGCCGTCATCGACCGCACGGCCGGCTATACCTTCGTGCTCGTCATCGCCCTGCTGTTCCTGTGGATGAAGCCCCGTGGCCTGGTTAACCGCTAACGCCGTCCTCATCGTCGCGGTGCTGACGGGGCTGCCCTTCGTCGTCGGCGATTTCTGGGCCTATACGCTGGCACTCTACTTCCTATACGCGATCGCCTGTCTCGGCGTCGGCCTGTCCTGGGGGCAGGCCGGGCTGCTGTCGCTTGGACAGGGTTTCTTCGTCGGAACCGGCGCCTATCTCTCCGGCCTTGCACTGATCCGCTTTGCCGACAGCGCGGCTCTCTACCCGCTGCTGCTGCTCAGCGCCCTGGTTCCAGGCGCCATCGCCTATGGTATCGGCCGGATGATATTCCATGGAAGAGCGCAGAACGGCGCGTTCTTCGCGCTCATCACCCTGGCGCTGGTGCTGCTTGCCGCACAAATCGCGACGTCGTGGAACAGCGTGACCGGCGGCTACAACGGCTTGCGCGGCATTCCGGGCATACCCGGTCTGGATGGTTTCGAGGACGCTTATATCCTCTCCGCCGTCGCCCTCGCCGGCTGCATGCTCTTCGTTGCCTGGATCATCGCCTCGCCGCTCGGCGTGCTGTGGCGAGCCCTCTCCCAGGACGAGCGCCGCATGGCGTTTCTCGGCTTCGATTCCAACCACCTGAAGGCAATCGCCTTCGGTTTCAGCGGCCTGCTCGGCGGCATTGCCGGAACCCTCTACGCGCCGGAAAACAATCTGGTGACGCCCGACCTCTTCGGCTTCGTGCTGTCGACCAATTTTGTCGTCTGGGTGGCCATCGGCGGGCGCAGCACGCTTTACGGCCCGGTCCTGGGAGCCGTGGCGCTGGGGCTGTTGACGGCAACGCTGCGCGACAGCGTCACCTATTGGGAGGTCGTGCTGGCCGCCCTCTTCATCGTGACGGTGCTCTATTTTCGCCACGGGATCTGCGGCTTGTTCGAACCGGCCCTGAGGCGCAGGCTCGAACGACGAGACCGGTCGCTGTTTCCGGCACCCGAACGGATACTGCCGCCGACGGGCGGACTGATGCGCCTCGACGGATTGAACCTGCGGATCGGTTCCGTCGACATTCTCGACGACCTGACGCTGCAGATCGACAAACCCGGAATCTATTGCCTCATCGGCCCCAACGGCGCCGGCAAGACCACGACGTTCAACGCCATCACCGGGGAACTCGACGCTCAGTCCGGAACCGTCGAGTTGTTCGGCGACAGGCGGCCCAAACACGATCCGAGGCGGCTCACCAATGCCGGGCTGGGTCGCAAATTCCAGATCGCGAACGTGTTCGACGGACTGACGATTGGCGAGAACCTGGCCATCGCCTTATGGACCGGGCGGGCGACCTGGCGCGATCTCGTCGGCTTTTCCGCGCTTCGCTGGACGAGCCCGGTCCTCGAGGAACTGGAGCAGCGCTTCGGCTTCCTGGCCGAGCGGGATCGCATGGTCGGCGATCTGTCGCACGGGCAACGCCAGGTGCTGGATCTGGCGATGGTCCTGTGTACCGAACCGCGCCTGATCCTGCTGGATGAGCCCTGCGCCGGCCTGTCGCTCACCGAAACCGAACAGGTCATCGACACCATCCGGTGGGCGAGCCGGCGTTTCGACGCGACCACACTGGTGATCGAGCATGACATGGCGCTGGTGCGAACCCTCGCCGACCGGATATTCGTCCTGCACAACGGCCACCTGCTCGCCGATGGCGGCGTCGACGACATCCAGCGCAATGCCGAGGTCAAACTGGTCTATGCCGGAGGCACCAAATGAGCGGCGACGGCATCCTGCGCATCGACAACGTGTCCGGCGGCTACGGCCGGATGACGATCGTGCGCGACATTTCGGCAGTTCTTCAGCGCGGCGACTGCCTGTGTATCCTCGGGCGAAACGGCGTCGGCAAGAGCACGCTGTTGAAAATCCTGGCAGGTCATCTGCCCAGCCAACAGGGCGACCTGTTCCTCAACGGCCGCTCCCTGAACTCCCTTTCGGCCGACCAGCGCTTCCGCGAAGGACTGAGCTGCGCAATGCAGGAGCGGCCGGTTTTCGACAACCTGTCGGTGCGCGACAACCTCACGCTCATGCTGCCGACCGGCAATCTCGCCATCTACCGACCCTACTTCGACGCGTTCCCGGTCCTTGAGCAGCGGCTGGCCCAGAACGCAGGCACATTGAGCGGCGGCGAACGCAAGATCCTGTCCTTCGTGCGCACCATGGCGGAAGCCGCCGACGTCACAATGCTCGATGAACCGTCGGAAGGCGTGCAGCCGGAGAACATCGAGAAAATGAAATCCTTCATCCTGCGGCGAAAGGCCGAGGGCGGCTGCATCGTCGTCGTCGAACAGCACCTTCACCTGGCCGAGGCGATCGCCGACCGCTTCCTGGTGATGGACAACGGCCGCACGGTTTTACAGGGCCCGGCAGCCGACATCGAGCGCGACACGATCCTGCAACATCTCGAACCCTGACGCCCGGCTTGGCCGGGCCGATACCGGAGAATGCGGCTCCCAGGGAGCGGAGCTTCCGGCTGCTTTCCTGAAGATCGGTTTCCCCGCGGGCGGTGACGATCGGCCGTTTCAATTCTTGACAAACCCAACCAGTTTGATAAAAGCTGTCTGACAACTTGGCAACCTGACATTAACTGACTACCATCAAATCGAATGCCAAGCCTTTGAAAACAGGGAATAATCCGCCCACATGAGCGAAACGACCGCAGCCACCTCCGACTCGGAAAAGCGGGACTCCGCCCGCCGGGCGAGCCGCGAAGCCGCCCAATTGCTGCGTCCGGTGGAGACCCGCACGCGGGATGTCGCCGTGCTCGACGCCCTGGCCGCGATGATCGATCAGGCCGGTCTCAAGAAGGGCGACCGGTTGCCGTCCGAACCGCTGCTTGCCGAAAAGCTCGGCGTCAGCCGCCCGACG
Organism: Rhizobiaceae bacterium; assembly: GCA_963921345.3. Lineage (GTDB taxonomy): Bacteria > Pseudomonadota > Alphaproteobacteria > Rhizobiales > Rhizobiaceae > Hoeflea_A. The sequence goes on from CAWUFE020000002.1 coordinate 1,132,995, forward strand.
ATCCGCGAGGCGTTGAAGAGCTGGCAGACGCTTGGCATCGTCACCCGCCTCAAGGGGTCGGGCACGTTTCTCGCCACCGACGTGCGTGACGGATCGCCCTCCGTTCCGATCGCTCTCAAACTGGAGGGTCAGAGCCTGCTGCGCACACTGGAAGTGCGCCGCGCGCTGGAGGTCGTGGCCACCCGGGAGGCGGCGCTGAAGGCCTCCCCCGACGACCGGCTGCGCATCAAGCAGGCCTATGAACAGTTGCAGGACGCCATCAGCTCGGGCATCGACTGGCGGCCGGCCGACGGGGCGTTTCACCGCGCCATCTACCGGGCCTCGCAAAATCCGCTGTTCGGCGAAATCATCGAACAGGTCCATCAGGCATTCCACCAGATCTACATCCAGCCCTTCGATACCGATGTCATCGGGCTGAGTTCCATGCCGATCCACGAAGACCTGTGCGAGGCGGTGCTGAGCGGCGACGCCGACCGCGCGGTCACCGTCATCGAGACCATTCTCGACCTGGTGGAGGCGGACGTCAGGAGGACGATCGGTGTCTGAGTCCCGCCTTCCCGGCCAAGCCACACCGCAAAACGGCGAACAGGAACTGTCGACGCGTCTCAACACGCCCTATGGCGACCGGCTCGGCTCGCCGACACCGCCGATCTACCAGACGTCGCTGTTCACCTTCGAAACCTATGAGGACATGCTGGAGCGCTTTGCCGAGCGGTCCGATCACCCACTCTATTCGCGGGTCGACAATCCTACGGTGCGCGAATTCGAAGAGTTGATGGCCGACGCCGAAGGTGCCGAGCGAGCCGCGGCCTTCGCATCCGGCATGGCGGCGATATCCGCCGCCGTCTTCGCGCATGTCAAACCCGGCGAGCGCATCGCATCGGTGCGCAATGTCTACCCGGATGCCTACCGACTGTTCGAACGGCTGCTGAAACCGCTTGGCATCGAAGTGACCTATCACGATGTCGGCGACTTCGCCGCCGACCCCGGCCTGCTCGAGGGCGTCAAGGTCGCCTATCTGGAAAGTCCGGTCAGCGTCACATTCGAGGTCGTCGATCTCGACCGGGTCGCCGCCAACGCCCGCCGCCACGGGACTCTCACCATGATCGACAACAGCTGGGCGACGCCGTGCTTCCAGCGGCCGCTGGCCCATGGCATCGACCTGGTTCTGCATTCCTGCTCGAAATACATCTCCGGCCACAGCGACACCGTCGCCGGCGTGGTCTGCGGATCGCGCGCGGCGATGGACGCCATCGTCGACGTTTCGGTTCCGCTGCTCGGCGGCCGGCTCGCGGCGCTCGATGCCTTCCTGCTGATCCGCGGTCTGCGCACCCTGGAATTGCGCATGGAGCGGCACGCCCGGTCGGCGGAACTCATCGCCGCTAAGCTCGCCGCCCATCCGCTGGTCGAGCGCGTGCATCTGCCGCGCGCCGGCGACGTGCCGAGCCTGAAGGGCCATTCCGGCCTGTTCTCGATCGCACTGTCTCCGGACGTCGATATCGCCTGCTTCTGCAACGCATTGAAGCTCTTCAATCTCGGCGTCAGCTGGGGCGGTTTCGAAAGTCTGGTGCTGCCGATTTCCGCCGGACAGGCACAAAAGTCGGAGCGCAACGCATTGAATGAATTCGGCATTTCCCCGTCGCTGGTCCGCCTGAACGTCGGACTGGAGGACGCGGAGAACCTGTGGGCCGACCTGGAGGCGGCCCTTCATCAAGCAAGCACACAAACCTGAGGGAGGTATCGATGAAAAGACTGATTGCGGCCCTGAGCATGGGAATCGCGGTCTGCGCCACACCGGCGCTTGCCGAAACCAATCTGAGACTGGTCGAAGTGATCACCAGCCCGGCGCGGACCGAAACGCTGCAGGCCACGGTCGACGCGTTCGAGAAGGCCAATCCCGACGTCAAGGTCGAGATCATCTCGTTGCCCTGGGGCCAGGCCTTCGAGAAACTGGCGACCATGGTCGCCGGCGGCGAAGCGCCCGACGTCGTCGAAATGCCGGACTGGTGGATGGGCCTTTACGGCGGCTCCGGCCAGCTGGTCGATCTCGACGAGCGCCTGGCGTCCTGGAGCGGCACCGGCGACTTGACCGACAAGACGCTGGCCATGGCCCGGCTGGTCGGCGACAAGGCCTACCAGATCCCCTACGGCTTCTACCTGCGCGCCATGTTCTACAACAAGAAGCTGCTCAACGAGGCCGGTGTCGACGGGCCGCCGGAAACCATGGACGATTTCATGGAGGCCTCGAAGAAGGTCTCGGCCCTGCCCGGAAAATACGGCTACTGCATGCGCGGCGGCGTCGGCGGTTTCAACGGCTGGATCATGATGGCCGCCACCATGAACGGCACCAACCAGTTCTTCACCGAAGACGGCAAGAGCCGGTTGAACGAGCCGGACTCCGTCAAGGGCATCCAGTTCCTGCTAGATATCTACCAGAAGGGCTACGCGCCGAAGGACTCGGTCAACTGGGGCTTCAACGAGATCGTCGCCGGCTTCTACTCCGGCACCTGCGCTTTCCTCGACCAGGATCCCGACGCCTTGATTGCCGTCGCCGAGCGCATGGACGAAGCGGATTTCGCCGTGGCGCCGATGCCGCTGGGTCCCGCCGGCAAGGCATTTCCGACGATCGGCTATGCCGGCTGGTCGATCTTCAACTCGTCCGAACACCAGGACGAGGCATGGAAGCTGGTCGCGCATCTGTCGAGCCCGGAAGCCAACCGCGCCTGGGCGAAGCGCGTCGGCGTGCTGCCCATCCACAAGGGCGCCGACCAGGACCCGTTCTACGCCACGGAACAGTTCAAGGGCTGGTTCACCGAACTCAACGGCGACGCCTGGGTTCCGACCATCATGCCGACCTATCTGGAGAAATTCTCCGAACTCTCCAACGTCATGGCGATCGAAACCGCGCAGGACGCGATGCTCGGCAACCTGTCGGCCCAGGAACTGGCTGACGAATGGGCCGACTTCCTGACCAAAGAGTATGCGAAATGGAAGGCCAAGCAGTAGGCGCTGCACCTTCGGCCGCCCCGGGGAACGACACCCCGGGGCGCAAGCTTGCGAAGCCCGGCGGTTCCGGCCGCATGAACTTCGCGATGAAAGCCGTGCTCGAACCCTATCTCTATCTCAGCCCGGCCCTCATCCTGCTGGCGCTGGTCATGTTCGTGCCGCTGGTCGTCGGTATCTCCTATGCCTTCCAGAACCTGTCGCTGACCAACCCGTTCGACCGCGGATGGGTGGGGCTCGAAAATTTTCGGGAGCTCTGGGACGACCGCAAGTTCTGGCTTTCCCTGAGAAACACCGTCTGGTGGACCGTCGCGTCCGTCGTCCTGCAATTCGGACTCGGGCTCGGACTGGCGTTGCTTCTCAACCGGCCGTATTTCGGCCGGCGGCTCGTCCAGGCGCTGGTGTTCCTGCCCTGGGCGGTGCCCACCTTCCTGAGCGGCCTCACCTGGGCCTGGCTGTTCAACCCGATCATCGGCCCCATCCCTCACTGGCTGTTCGCACTCGGCGTGCTGAGCGAGCCGTTATGGGGGGGTCTTTCATTCTGCACAAGCGGTTTCCGGGAGAATTTTCGGAAAAGTCGCTATGTTCCAATGGGATAAGCGGCTTGCGCAACAATATTTCTTTGGCACAAAAATGGAGAAAACGAAAAAAATCCGCTCATTCTTTGGCACAAATGATATGAAAATGAAAAATAATGAGAGTGTTTTGGGGCTTAAGCAATCCCGGAAAACAAGCATTTGAGGCTTCCCAGCGGTTCATTTGCCCTAGGGCAAGGGAGTCCCACTTGTCGGGGCGAAGTGGGACCAAGCGAGTCCCACTTTACCGGGGAGTCCCAGTTCGCGATTTTAACGACAAAATCAGTTTCTTGCTCAATCTGTAATCGCCAAAGGCGCGGAAAGAAGTGGGACTCGATTTACGGTTGTATTGCTCCCGCCGCCTGACTTTGCGAGGGGGTGAGGTATTCGCCTACTTCCCGACCAGCGTCCTGGCGGTCCATACCACCCGACCGAGGATCTTCGCCTCGTCGGGCCAGGCGGCAGCCTCCGATGATGGATTGTCACTCAGCATCAGTGCCTTGCCATTGGCAGCCTCGCCGGCGCGCCTGACCATCAGGCCGTCCGGGGCCTGGATCACAAAGACATCGCCCGTCCGCCAGTCGGTTTGCGTTCGGTCGATCAGGATCTTCGCACCGTCCGTCAGCGTCGGTTCCATTGCATCGCCCATCACCCCGATGACCGCGCAGTGCTCCGCATTGAGGCCGTGTTCATCGAGCCATGCGCGGCGGAACCAAACCCGTCCCAAAACATCTTCGGAAAGGAACGTCGCACCATTGCCGGCGACAGAGGCCAGTTCGACCACGGCAACCGGCCGAGCCCCCGGCGGGTTGGTTTCATCGCCCGCCAGCGCCGAGGCGTCCGCCAGACCCTCTTGCACCGCAAACTTCGCATCGGCTATCTCGGACCTCAGTTCCGAGCGCAGCGCCTCCATCTGTGTCGTTATGGCCACCGCAACATCGCTGTTGCCTTCCGCATCCTTCAGGCGTACTTCGATCGTGCTTACAGCCTCCGCTATGCTTGCACCCTCCGTCAGGCCAAGCACGGCGATCAGTTCTGGCGGTGCCGCGACCTGCGGTGAGGCAGGCGCCCCTGGATCGGGCACATGCTCGAAGTTTTTGCTGCCCGGCTTGCCCTTGAACACCGCGACCACCGGGTGCACGCGCTCAATGTCGTTTGGAAACCGCTTCTCTTCGAAACTCTGCGGTTGGTCGGCTGACTTGTTCCTCCAGTTGCGCAGGTGAAGCGCGCCGTCGTCCTCGATCAACACAAGCCGCTTGATCGCTGCCGCGCCACTTGTGTCGCGAAGCCATATCCGGTCGCCCGGCACCGGTTGGACGGCCGGCGAGACCAGGCAAAGCCGGCCGCTCTCGACCCCCTCGGGCGCCATTGATGCACCCGTCGCGGTCACCCAGAAGGCGTCCTTGTCGCCAACCGCTTGCGGCAGCGGCAGAGTATCGGGCCGTGGCACGTCCTTGCCCCAGCCCCAGCCATTGCAGCGTTCAATACCGTGATGCGGGGCTTCCCTTGAACCGAGGATTGTCCAATCCAGCCGCGCAGGTTCCGCCAAGTCACCGCTTTGACGCGGCGGGCCGATATAGAATTCAAACCCGAGCGCTTCTGTTATCTGTTCAATGGTCGAGCTTCTGGGCGAACGCCCGGAAACGATCGACCGTATTTGCTCCAAAGGCACATCAATTGCCTTTGCCAGTGGCCTTAATCCCTCGGCGGCAATTCGCCTTTCCAATTCGGTGCGCAGGTATGCGATAGCGGTTCGTGTCATTTTCAACACGATACAACAAACGGGCTTGCAAGAATGTGTTAATTGCAACATATATGTGTTATGACCAACATGAGCGTGAGTTCTGTCACCCTGCGTCCAATGGGAAAGCTGAATTGTGCAACGTGAGATCATGAGCCAGTCAGAACCGCCAATCTACGATTTCATGAGGGCAACCGACATTCCTTGTCCAGGCCCGTGCGCAAGCGCCTGCTGCCGTTGCAGCAAATTGAATGCCAGTTTTCTGACCGATATTCCGAATTCCCCGAAAACTGGCCTCGCCGAACTTGACTGTCCTTCGGATGCATTGGTCAGTGTCAAGCGTGTGCTTCGGCTGCCAGGCATGCTGCGGGCAGACTGCCCTGCCGAAGTCCTTGAGGCGTTTGAGCCCTTTTGCGATCCGCGCAAGCCGGGAGTGTCCTGATGGCTGACCTGCATCGTGACATGGATTTGACCCTGCCGCCGCCAGCCGTCTCTGCCGCAGTCTCCCCCGCCTGGACGTGGGCCGATCATGAATACAAGACGGCGGCGGAACTGGCCGGTCTTCGCCTGACGGGTCTGCCGACGACAAAGCGCCGCATCAACATCATGGCACAGCGCGAGGGCTGGCAACAGCTTGGATCGAGGAAGGCGCGTATCTGCCGGGGTCGCGGCGGCGGCTGGGAATACCATGTCAGTTGCCTTCCCGACGCCGCGCAGGACGACTACCGTCGCCGGCTGGAGGCAAGGGCTGCCGAACCGCCTTTTGCCGACCCTGCCGCCAAGCAACCTCCGACCGGCAGATCGGCGGCCGAGAAGTCCGCCACGGCGCACAGTGCCCGCCAGCGCCGCGTCATGGAGGCCCGGGCGGTTATCCTGCGCGAGGTCGACCGGCGCGTCTTCACGGGCAACGTCAGCCGCCGCAAGGCGATCCTCGCGCTGGTCGAGGATACCGCATGGGACCTGCATTGCCTCGAACAGGGCCGCAACGACCAGTGCGTGCTCACGCCGGAACTGCTTCAAGCGGCCTGCGATGCGAATGATCGCCACAAGGGGCATCGCGGCAAGGTGCTGTCCCTGCGCGGCGTCTACAACTGGCTGCAAGCCTATGAAGCCGACGGCTCCGTTGCTCTGGCCCCGGCTGTGACGCGCCGCAGGCAGGACCATCCCGAATGGCTGAACGGGTTCCTGCGCTTCTATTGCACACCGGCCAAGGTCTCCATCGGCCATGCGCTGGAGAAATACGCAGCGTCGCTGCCGCAGGACGCCTTCGTTCCGAGTTATGACCAGGCCAGGCGGACGCTGAAGGCTCTGCAGGGCACGTCGCGCTTTCTCGACGCCCACCGAGGCCGCGAGGGCCGGCTGGCGCTGAAGGCACGGCTCGGCTTCATCACGAGGACGCTGGACGGTCTCGATCCGGCGACCATCTACACCGCCGACGGCAAGACCTTCGACGCGCTGGTCGAGCATCCGGTCCACCATCGCCCGTTCCGACCCGAGATCACCACGGTGCTCGACGTGGTGACGCGCAAGATCGTCGGTTGGAGCGTCGGCCTGGCCGAAAACACCGTCGTGGTCGCCGAGGCGCTGCGCCGCGCCTGCGAGAGCCACGGCATTCCGGCGATCTTCTACAGCGACCGGGGTCCGGGCTATCGCAACCGGCAGATCGATCATGCCACGCTGGGCCTGTGCGCACGCCTCGGCATCACCACCACCCATTCGCTTCCCTACAATGCGCAGGCGCGCGGCCTGATCGAGCGGGTCAATGGCACGGTCTGGAACCGGCTGGCGAAGGACCTGCCCACCTATATGGGCGAAGACATGGACCGCGAGGCGCGGCGGCTGGTCGACCGCAGGATCGACAAGGAAATCCGGGAACTCGGCGCGTCGCCGACACTGCCGACCTTTGCCGAATTCAAGGAGGCGGCAGAGGCCGCGATTGCCGCCTACAATGACAGGGTGCACAGCAGTCTGCGGGTGTTCAACCCGCTCACCCGGCGTCATCGCAAGGCGACGCCGAACGAGGTCTGGGCGGATTTTGGCAGGCGCGGCTTCGAACCGGTGCCGCTTGCAGCGCATGAGGCCGATGACCTGTTTCGCCCGGTCGAGCGTCGCAAGGTGCATCGCGGCCAGGTCAGCTTCAACACCAATCACTATTTCGATGAGCGGCTTGAACCCTATCACGGCATGGAGGTGCTTGTCGGCTACGACATCTTCGACGCCTCGAAGGTGTGGGTGCGCAGGCTGGAGCATGAGAAAGGCGCGCCCGTCGCCGGTGCACTGATCTGTGTGGCCTCGTTCTTCAACAACAAGCACGCCTATGTGCCGAAGACCATGCGCGACAGCGCCGTGGAGCGTCGTGCGAAGGGTCGGCTCAAACGCATCGAGGCGCATCGGCGGGAAGCCATCGAAGAGGCCAATCCGCAGATGAAGATCGACCATTACCCGATCCTGCCGGTGGCGTTTTCGGCACAGTCAGACCGGACTACCGAAGCAGCGACGCCGCAGGCCGGGAACCGGCAGGAACAGATTGCAAACCCTGCCGATGTGGCCTCGCAACCGGAAAAGAAACGGGTGCCCGCCGATCAATACGAACTGGCCGATCACTGTATTGCTCGTCCCGGCGACATGACGCCGAACCAGCGGCGCTTGCTGGTGCAACTCTTCAATTCGCCATCGGCAAGGGAACTCTTTGAACTGAAAGGCGGCAGTCTCGAAGACCTGAAGACCCTGCTGACCGCCACCGCTTCCGGTTCATCCGAACTCAAATCAAACAGACAGGGGAATTCACCATGAGACCGACCTTCGTCAAGACGCAGAATTATCAGCGCTTCATGGGCGCTCTGGAAGCGCTGGAGGCGCGCGGCGCATCGGAATGCTGCCTGGTCGTGGTTGACGGCCCGTCGGGCCTCGGCAAGACCACGATCCTGAGCCGCTGGGCCGCCGACAACGCTTGCGTCTATCTGCGGGCCAAGGTGGAATGGTCGCCCTACTGGATGCTGGGTGAACTTCTGAAAGCGATGCGCATTGATCCCCCACACGGTTACGAGAAGCGCTTCAGTGCGGCCTTGCTGGCGCTGGGCGAGCGAGCGCATGGGGCGGACCTCGCCAACCGCGACTTTGCCGTGGTTATCGACGAAGCCGACCATATCAGTTCCCGGGGCAAGCTGGTCGACACGGTGCGCGACCTGTCGGACGTCTGCGAGGTCCCGTTCATCCTGGTCGGTATGGGCCGTATCCGCGACAATCTGAAGCGCTTTCCCCAGACCATGAGCCGCATTTCCCGCTACGTGCGCTTCGAGCCCTCGGACCGGGCCGACGTGCAGCGGTTCCTGGACGAACAGTGCGAGGTGAAGGTCGCCGCCGACCTGACGGACTTCGTCACCCGTGTGACGGGCGGCTTCAACCGGGAAGTCCGGGAGGCGATCGTGGCGATCGAGCGCTTCGGCTTTCGCGCCGCGCCCGGCGAAGACGGCCTGACCATGGCCGACATGTCGGGCGAGCTTCTGGTCAATGACCGGCGCACCGGTCAGGCCGTTCACGTGCCGCAGGCGCATTGATGGCCGGACATTACAACAATCAGACCCGCGTGCTTCACGCCCTGCCTCCTGGTTCCAGCAAGACGCTGAAGGTGTTGAGTGGCGAGTTGCAACTCACCCATCTCAAGGTGACCGATGCCGCGCTTGTCCTGATCCGCAAGGGCCTTGTCGAACGGATTACGTCAGGGTGCTTCCGGCTCACCCCGGACGGAGAACGGTCTGTCGCGACCGGTGTCGTGATCACCTCCGGGCCGAACGGGCCCTTCGAGGCTGTGCGCCGACCCCGGCGGCTTTGCCGCCAATCTGGCACAGCGTCGCTTCGCTTGCCTCCGATGAGCGACACGCTGCGCCAGCGGGCCTGGACCGCGATGCGCATCCAGCGCACCTTCACCATCAACGACCTGCTGGTGGCCAGTGCGCAGGGAGAGGAACGCACCGCCGCGAGCAACCTGCAGCGCTTCCTGAAATATCAGTTGCTGAAGGACCTGGGCGAGATCGCCCCGGTGGTGCGTGCGGCGAGCGGCGTGCTGCACGACCACAATTCGGGGCGGGAACTGGCGCTGCAATCCGTGAGCGACTTCATGAATGTTCGGAGGCGTGAATGCGCAACCAAAGAGGCACGGCTGCGGTGACCACAACCGACCATGCGCGCGGCCTGGCGCAGAGGCTGCTGCACGGTAAGCAGTGCCATGAAGTCCTTTTTGCTTGTTGTTGATCAGGTGGCCCAACAACAAGTCTATCGAATACTTTCTCCGTCTGGAGGTTTACAATCGCTCGAAACCGACGCTTTCTGGCTTTTGTGCGATGGAAGTTACTCAGCGACTGAACTGAATCCATTGCACCGGGCCGGATCCAGCCCTTGGCACTTTGCGTGTGACCTGTGCGTGGATCCGGCCGCCTTCCCGTCTTGACCGAACCTATAAAGCGGCCGGGGGAAGGGCGGGCCGGATTGCGACACACGCCCCCGTTGAGGTCCGGTCCGCTGGCCGACAGCGCATGCAACCATCGAATGCATTCATCGTTTGGCGTTTACAACAGCTTGAAACCGCCGCGACCCGGCTGGTACGATGGCTTCTGCCGTCCCCGAAGCTCTGGAAAATGACCGGGCCAGGCCGGAACGGCTTCCGGTAATCAGCGGTTTCGGCATTCCAGGCGCTGAAAACGGCCGAGAGACAACTGAGCCCGGGCGAATCAGTCGCTTCGGTCAGTCGCCCAGTAGTATGGCCGGTCGATTGCGAGGATGTCCCAGGGCGGCGTCCAGCCGCGGCCGGTTTCGTCGGGCCAGCCACGGCGGGCGGCGGCGTCTTCAAGCAACGTGCCGCAGGCCTCGATGCCGTGGCGTTCGGCCCAGTCCTCAATATGGGTGATGGCCTCGCACATGGACGCGAGCAGTCGGTCGCGGTCGCACGGCTGCGCCGTTTTGTCGACATCCGGAGCGGACAGTGCGTTGTACAGCCAGGCGATGTGGGCGCGCAGGTCCTCGGCGAATGCCGGACCGACCGTCGGGCTCAGGCTCGAGCGCATTATTTCAATGGCCATATGCGGGTCGAACCGCGCCATGACGGCCGGAAACAGTCTCTGGTCCAGCGGTGCGCGGCCCTTTGTATCGTCATAAAGTTCGCGCATTCGTCTTTGTTTCGATGATGCTGATGGGTTCGATTTCATGGTTCCTCCCTCAAGGCTCGCTGTTGTTTTCCGGAAAGTACGCAGAGGCCGGCACCGCGAAGGCTGCGGTCGAGACGCAGTTCCCTGGCCGCATGACCAGCGCCAGCCGACCGCCCGACACCCAAAAGCAGACCAGATCGCTGATGATCCGATCGAGTGCGGCCGCAGTGAGCAGATTGCGAAGATGCCGACGCAGCACGGCAATGTCAGTGCCGACAGCAGCATCCCGCAGAAGAGGTCGGGGAGAAAGATTGGCGCCGCAAAAGACGCGTTCTCGCGGCGCCCCGTGGCGGCGTTCTGCCTTTGAAACGTCGAAAGTCGACAAAGGCGCTGGTGCTGCGGCATTGATGCGACGCTGCCGGTTCATGACGTCTTCCACCGTGATTTGCGCAATCGAAGGCAGCTTGCCGGCCGGGTCGTCATCATGCCGGCACCCTTGTCGGGCGGCGACACCGAACGCGACCGGTGGGACGGCCGCGACAGGCCGGCATGGATGCACGCCAATCTCGTCCAGATGACCTGGCATCGAACTCGCAGCCCGCCAGTCATCGCGCCCAGTGGTTCGAGGATTGCGCCATAACCATGGGACGGTCCAGATTGCCCGCTTGAAGATGCGGTCCCGGCGGCATTTCCGGGATACCGTCGCCCGGTGCCCTCCTGATCGTGTTTCATGGTCCCCTCGTGGGCTGCAAGGGTGCGCAGGCCCAGCGGCGTCGGTTCCATGGTCTTTCGTCCGCATTCCCGGTGCGGGCGCACGAGGCCGAGACCTTCCAGCCTTTCAACGGTCTTGCCACTGATGATGACGTTCGCGCCGGGCTGGACATAGCCATACGGGACGCGCAGGACCATGCTTCCGGCGATCCTGCCGAGGCCGACGGCCAAGTTCTCCGACAGTTGCGGCAGGTCTCCGCGTTCATGGCTCCGTGTCATGACGTTGCGCCCTCGTGCCCGAGGATGGATCGATGGATCGCCTCGCGCCAAGGGACAACGTGTCGAAAGTGTCCATTGCGACCGATCCGACCGGGGGCTACGGATGTCAGGCCAATGCCTGGTTCAGGGGCGCCGCTGAAATTGTCACCGGTTCGCATCAGCACGCCGATGGGTCGGCGTATCTTCGTGAACATGCCGCGCAATTCGTGTCCGGACGTCGGCCTGAAGATCAATGGACTTGCAACCTCCCGAGCGCAGCAACCGCATCGGACCGTCTCCATCAAGCCCGGTCGGTCCGATAGACGCCGTCCGCGCCCCCGCGATTGTCGCCGTTTCCCGGAGCCGATGGACCGCTCGTGGAACCGCGTGTACAAGTCACAAATCGCACACGATCCATAACACATTCGCGTATCGATCGAGACATGGATTCCATGCACGCAAAGGCCGTTCAGGCATCGCAAACATTGGCTCTATTCGCGCACCGTGTTGATCTGATATAGTTTCGCCGAAACGCAGGAGGTATCGCCCTATGGAGCGGAAAGCATTTCAGACTTGGTTGTCGGCAATCGACACGTTGAGCGAGGCTCAGAAGACCGAGGTTGGTGAGGTTCTGGCCGGTCGTCCGGTCGGGGAGGCATCTCTGGCGGCCGTCGAGTCGAGTGTTGGCGAAGACCGGTCTTGTCCCCACTGCGGCACGCCCGGTGCGGTGGCCAACGGCAAGGCGCGGGGAATGCAGCGCTATCTTTGCCGATCCTGCAAACGAACCTTTGGCGCGGTGACGGGGACGCCGCTGAGCGGCCTGCATCACAAGGATGTCTGGCTGACATTCGGCGAATGCCTTGCCAATGGCGACACGGTGGCGGCGTCGGCGGAGCGCTGTGGCATCGCCGTGAGTACCGCCTTTCGCTGGCGGCACCGCTTCCTCGCGGCGGTCCGAACCGACACCGAAAAACTGCGGGGCATTGTCGAAGCCGACGAGACCTTCGTTCTGGAGAGCCGCAAGGGAGATCGCTCCTGGTCGCGGGCCAAGGAAGGTAAGTCCTTGGCGGAACAGCCGGCTCGCAAGGCTCGCAAACGTGGTGGCAAGGCGACCAAGCGAGGCCTGTCCGACGAACAGGTGCCGGTCCTGGTCGCGACGGACCGTTCCGGCGCGACCGTCAGCGCCGTCTTGCCGGCGGTCAATGCCGAGGCCCTGCGGGATGTCCTCGCGCCGGTCATGGACAAGGATGCGCTGCTGGTGACCGACGGCGGCACCAGCTATCCGCCGTGTGCCGCCGCCATGGGTGTCAGCCACGAGGCGCTTAACCAGTCGTCCGGCGAACGCGTTCGCGGGGAACTCCATATCCAGACCGTCAACAACCGGCACTCCCGTCTCAAGGCGTTCCTTCGTAGTCGCCGAGGGATCGCCACGAAATATCTTGCCAGCTATCTGCGCTGGTTCCATCTCATCGCCCTTCATCGAAACTCAACCCCACGCTACTGCCTCGCCAGCGCCATGGGCGGCACGATTTCATGATGATCAATACGGTACGCGAATAGAGCCCAAACATTTGTCGCCACCCGGCATCCCTCGATGGGTGTTCTGTGACAGGAACGGGTACGGCATGCACTGAGATCGAGGAAGGCGAATGGGAGGATGACGGCAGCGCAAATCGCACGCATTCGGCAACGCCTTGCCGCGCTGGATGCCGAGCGATTGACGCTCCAGCGGGAACTGGAAGCCCTCGAACAGAGCCGGCGTGCCGATTGCGATGAATTTGTCCGACCGGCCGATTTCAGCGACGCGCCAGTGACGAACGCGTCATCATCGGCCGAAAAGATCGCCCTGTTCCGCGATCTCTTTGCCGGTCGCCCGGACGTCTTTCCGCAGCGGTGGCAAAACGGCAGAACCGGCCGGTCCGGATATTCACCGGCGTGTCGCAATGAATGGGTGGCCGGCGTCTGTGGCAAGCCGAAGGTCAAGTGCGGTGAATGCGCGCATCAGGCCTTCATCGCACCGGATAACGCCATCATCGAAAGGCACCTTCGTGGCGGTGACGGCCGGGACGGAGATTTTGTCGCCGGGGTTTATCCGTTGCTGCGGGACGAGACATGCCGGTTTCTGGCGGCTGACTTCGACAAGGCCGGTTGGGCGGATGACGCAAGGGCCTTCCTGGAGGTTTGCCATGCCAAGGGAATTTCAGCAGGACTGGAACGGTCGAGATCGGGAAACGGCGGCCATGTATGGATCTTCTTCCGTGAACCGGTCGCGGCCAGGACCGCCCGACAACTGGGTGCGGCCCTGATCACCGAAACCATGGACAGGCGCCCCGATATCGGCTTCGTCTCCTATGACCGGTTGTTCCCCAGCCAGGATACCATGCCGCTCGGCGGGTTCGGCAACCTGATCGCGCTTCCGCTGCAACGGGCAGCGCGTGAAGTCGGCAACAGCGTTTTTGTCGACGCCGACCTGCGGCCCCATGACGACCAGTGGGCGTTTCTGTCGTCGCTGCCGCGATTGTCGGCGCAGGCCGTGTCGAAGACCGTCGAGGATGCCGAGCGGTCGGGGCGGGTGCTGGGCGTTCGCATGCCGGTGGAGGACGAGCATGCGGACGAGCCCTGGAAGAGGTCGCCTTCGCGCCGCACCGAGCCGCGTCGCATCGACGCGCCTGTTCCACAGGACGTAGGGATCACCGTCGCGGACCAGGTCTATGTCGACAGGACCGGTCTTCCGTCGGCGCTTATTGCCCGGCTGGTGCGCTTGGCGGCCTTCCAGAACCCCGAGTTCTATCGCGCCCAGGCCATGCGGCTGCCGACCTTCGGCAAGCCCCGGATCATATCCTGTGCCGAACTCCATCCAAGACATATGGCCCTGCCACGCGGTTGCCTCGATGAGGCCGTCGGATTGCTGGAGACACACGGCGCGAGCGTGAACCTGGAGGATCTTCGCCAAGACGGCACGCCGTTGCCGGCGACCGTTTCCTTCCGGGGCGCGTTACGCAAACCGCAGATACGCGCCCTCGAAGCGCTCACGGCCCACGACACCGGGGTGCTGGCAGCGACAACCGCCTTCGGCAAGACGGTGGTTGGTGCCGCGCTGATCGCGCATCGTGGCCGCAACGCGCTGGTGCTGGTGCATCGGCGGGAACTTCTGAAACAATGGGTGGAGCGGTTGACCTGCTTCCTGGGGCTCGTTCCGAAACAGGTCGGCATCATCGGCGGCGGCAAGCGAAAGCCCACGGGCGTCATCGACGTGGCGCTGATACAGAGCCTGGCGCGCAAGGGCGAGGTTGATGACATCGTCGCCGATTACGGCCATCTGATCGTCGACGAATGCCACCATCTGTCCGCCGCAAGTTTTGAACGCGTGGCGCGACGCGCGAAGGCGCGTTACGTCACCGGCCTGTCGGCGACGGTTGCCCGCAAGGATGGCCATCACCCGATCATCTTCATGCAGTGCGGCCCCGTGCGCCACCGTGTCCATGCCAGGGTGCAGGCCGCCGAGAGCGGGGTGCGCCATCGCGTACGCGAACGATCCACGAGGTTTGAACTGCCGCAGGCCCTGGCCGCGGTCGAACGCCCTTCGATACCGGCTATCTACGCCGCACTAGCGCAGGACAGTTGCCGCAACGGTCTGATCTTCGATGATGTGCTGAAAGCACTTGAGGCCGGACGTTCTCCCCTCGTGCTGACCGAGCGCAAGGACCACCTCGATTGTCTGGCGCAGCGGTTCTGCCGGTTTGTTCGAAATCTCGCGGTTCTGCGTGGCGGCCTGTCGGTGAAAGATCGCAGGAAGGCGCAAGCAGCCTTGAATGTCGCCGGTGATGAAGAGCGCCTGATCCTGGCGACCGGGCGTTATGTCGGCGAAGGCTTTGACGATGCCCGGCTCGACACGCTGTTCCTGACGATGCCGATCGCCTGGAAGGGGACCCTTGCACAATATGTCGGCCGTCTGCACCGCCACAATGACGGCAAGAACGACGTTCTGGTCGTCGACTATGTCGATGAGGCCGTTCCCGTCCTGGCCCGGATGGCGGCAAAACGGCGGGCAGGCTATCGTGCGCTGGGCTATCGGATGGAATGATCGATTGTTGCAGGTTTCGGGATCATGGGTTCAACGAAGGCCCCGGCGGGAACGGCGGCGGCCCTTGTC
This sequence comes from Rhizobiaceae bacterium, assembly GCA_963921345.3. GTDB lineage: Bacteria > Pseudomonadota > Alphaproteobacteria > Rhizobiales > Rhizobiaceae > Hoeflea_A. The sequence continues at coordinate 1,148,577 of CAWUFE020000002.1, forward strand.
ACTGGCCGGTCTGTCGCCGGCCGATCAAGAGTTTCTTCCTGACGGTTGAGCGTTTGAAGGCCGCCGCCGGTTCATCGCTCGATTTGTCCGACGGAGCCGCATCTCAATCACCGCACGATTCCCCACGTTCATTGATATGGCCACCGGCGGGTTTGCTGCCGCCGTCGGCAGCGAACCCCATGCGGGCGTCGGCCCTTCGGCGCGTTTCGGTATATTCCTGCAGCCATCGGCACGTCCCGCCGTCGTTTTCGTCGCGGCGCCCCTTGCCGGCCAGCAGACTGGCGACAAACGCTTTGGCGATTGCCTGCGCCCACCGGTTCGCGACGTGCTCAAGCCTGCAAACATGTCCAGAACCCTTCGTCCAGGCAACGGACTCGTATTGCCCGCCAAGGCCATGCAAGCTTCGGCCATCTCGTGCATTCGCGCCGCACTTATTTCACCTCGCCGTTGCGCTCCTGCATATGGTGCAGCTTCGCCCGCAGCGCGTAAAAGCGCTTTCAGGGCCTCGCGCGCGGTCATGTCGTCCGGATCGAGGGCAGCCAAAGTCGGCCTCGATCTCCGAGGGACTGCCCGCGAAAAACCGGATTTGCTCTCGACCTCGGCCGAAAACAGAGATCCTATGAGGCGGGGCGACCGGTGCTACGGTGTCGGTTTCAACACAAATTGGAGAAAGCAGATGCAAAACACATCCACTTTGAAAACCGCAACACCGGCCGCTGCAGAGCATAACACGATCTACGTTTCGGTCGAGGTGAGCCGGAAAAGCTGGGTGATCGGCCTGAAAGAGTTGATCGAGAAGCAGCGGGCCAAAGCGCAGCGCACCCTCGGCCAGGCCGTGCGGGTCGTTTGCTGCTATGAAGCCGGCTACGAGGGCTTCTGGCTGGCGCGCTGGCTGGACAAGGAGATGAGGATCGAGACGATCATGCTGGATCCGGCAAGCCTCCTGGTCAATCGCAAGGCCAAGCAGCGCAAGACGGACCGGATCGACGCACGGAAAATGGTGCGTGCCCTGCTGACATACGATCGCGGCGATGCGGAAGTGTTGGGCCGGTTTCGCGTGCCGAGTGTCGAGTAAGAGGACCGCAAGCGCCTGCTTCGCGAGCGAAAGCGTCTGGTTTCGGCGCAAACATCGCTGAAGAACGCGATCAGCGGGCTTCTGAAGTTGCACGGCAGGATCTCAATCCTGGAAACAGGGATTTCGCGGCGCGATTTGCCGAAGTGACGACCGCATGCGGTACGGCATTTCCGCGGTGAGTTCGCCAGGAGATCGAGCGTCTTTTGGAGCGGCTGGCTCTCGTGCGCAAGCAGATCGCCGCAATCGAGGCCGAGCGTTACGCCATTGCGCGTGCAGGAGTGAAATTGTCGCTCCCGGATACGGCCGACGGCAGTGACGAACAGGCAGCGGCAACGATCGCTGCATTGGCACAGTTGAAGGGGATCGGCGAGAACGATGCGACGTTGCTGGCGCACGAGGTCTTGTACCGCGATTTTCGCAACCGCAAGGAGATTGCGAGTTGGGCCGGCTTGGCGCCGGCACCGTATTCGAGCGGCGACAAAGAGCGCGACCTGGGCCTGGGCCGCGACGGGCCAGCATGGTCCGGGCCAATCTCCTGTTGCTTTCGGATTGACGGACTTGGCTGGATTTGTGGCGGATAGGCATGGCGGCACCCACACGCAGGCATATTTGCACGGACATCCGCCTTGCGCGAGATGTCGAAACCAAGCGAAGGGGTCCCACGAATCGACTCCCGGCCCGACATCGGCGAAAATCCCTGCGGCGATGACGGTGCGACAAAAGCCTGCCACCTTGGATGCGCGTGCAACCGTCTTTGGCTGGATGTGAGCCGAATTCCAAGGCAGATGATCGATGTGCCGCATCTGCATCGAGTCCATAGCCAAACAAGCCGTACATGTGTCCATCTGCCAAGCTGCCGAGTTGCAAATCGCAAACACGCATTCGCAATCTGGACCTCTCTTGGCCGGCCCAGGACCGCGAGGGTGCCTGCCGCCTGTTCAACAGACTGACGATGCGCTTTTCCGTTCCTCCAGGTCATCTGCGCTGATGGTGAACGCAAAAGCGTTTGCATCATCCGTGGCATGCGGCCGCACAAAATCCGCGTTTGGCCCTTTGCTGTATTCCATCATCCAACTCCAAAAAGTGAGACCAATGCCGCATCCTCGGCGGTCTCACTTTTTGGAGTTGGATGATGGATGGGACATAAACGCTAAAGCGTCTTTCCGTCTGGAAGACGGAGGTTTGTACCGGACTATTGAAAATCAAAATGAGTGCCGAACGCGTCGTCGAACCGGTCCCAGTCGATCTTCTTGCCCAACAGCAGCAGTTCGTGCTGCGGGCTCAGGATCGCCTCCAGAGAGGAACGGAACAGATCCTCATTTGGCGCTTCGGGCTTTTTCGGGCGCATGGGTTCCTCCGCAATTCGCGTCACAGTTGAGGACAACACCACAAACCGATCTGAAAGGGAATCCTCAACGCGCAGGCGCGTATGAGTTTGCAAGGTTTTTGCACGCTCAAGCCCAAAACCTTGCAAACTGAAATACTTGGTGCGCCGCTCTATCCCAAACATTCCAACGGGTTGGGCACTTTTTCACGGCCGACTATCTGGCCGCTTTACGTTGCAACGCCGCTTGGACTGCCTCGCTTTGCAGGTCTGAGCGTCTGATTAGGGTACAGTGACAGCGGTTTAGGCCAATTAGCCCATCAGGCCGCCGTCCTGACGGTTGATGCCGATGATCACCGAACGCGGCACGGTTTCGCCGCCATCGGGGAAGTGGCTGTCGCCCTTCTCACCCGGGTGCTGGATGCCGACGAACAGTGTCTTGCGGTCCGGGCTCCAGGCAAAGCCGGTGACCTCGCATTCCTTCGGGCCGACAAGGAAGCGCCGGATTTCGCCCGACTGCGGGTCGGCAACCAGCATCTGGTTGTTGCCCATACCCTTGAAGTCGCCCTTGTTGCTGTAATTGCCGTCCGTCTGGATCCACAACAGGCCGTTGTTGTCGAACGCAAGGCCATCAGGCGAGTTGAACTTGTTGTCGGACGTGATGTTGTCCGAGCCGGCGTAGTCATAGGAGTAGACATCAGGGTTGCCGGCCATGACGAACAGGTCCCAATCGAAGCCATCGGCCGTATGGTCGCCATTGTCCGGACGCCAACGCACTATCTGCCCGTAATCGTTGCCGACACGCGGATTGGGTCCACCGGCCAGGGTCGAATCGCCACCAGCATTGGGCTTCTTGCCGCGGTTCTTGTTGTTTGTCAGGCAGCAATAGACTTCAGCCCGGTTGGGGTTGGCAGCAACCCATTCGGGGCGGTCCATGGTCGTGGCGCCAACTGCCGATCCGGCCTGGCGGGTGTGGATGGCAATTTCCGCAGCCGAGGCCATTCCGGTGGTTTCCGGAGTGAGAACCAGCCATTCGCCGCGCATGTCGTCACCGAATTTGGCGACATACAGGGTTCCGCTCGAGAGCAGGTCCGAGTTGTCGCCGCCAGCGGCGTATTTGCCGTCGCTGATGAAGCGGTAGATGAACTCACCGCGCTCGTCATCGCCCATATAGACGACGATGCGGCCGTCATGGGCCACGACCACTTCGGCGTTCTCGTGCTTGAAACGGCCCAGCGCGGTGAGCTTCTTCGGTGTGAAGTTAGGGTCAAGCGGGTCGATTTCGACAACATAGCCCGCCCGGTTGGGCTCGTTCGGATGCTTGGAAATATCGAAGCGCTCGTCTGCCGTGGCCCAGGCGTAGCCCCAGTCCTTGTTGCTGACGCCGTAACGCTTCATTTCCGGAGTCGGCGTGTGGGCTTCGTCGCTTGCCGAGAAATAGCTGTTGAAGTGCTCCTCGCAGGCCAGGTAGGTACCCCAGGGTGTGCGACCATTGCCGCAATTGCTCCAGGTACCGAGCGATGTGGTGCCGGTCGGGTCGGCGGCAGTTTTCAACAACTCATGGCCGCGGGCCGGGCCGTCGATTTCCATCGGCGTGTCGGCGGTGATGCGACGGTTGTAAGGAGAATCCTTGACCACGTTCCACTTGCCGTCCGTCTGATCAATCTCGACGACGGTGACGCCGTGTGCCGCCTTGCCCTTGCGGACGTCATCCTCATTTTCCGGCAGTTTGGATTCCCGGTTGCCGTAGATGATGCTGCGGTTGGTGTATTCATTGTTGACGGCGAGTATGGCGCGGCCGTCATGGGCAAAGAGAGCCATGCCATCCGTGTTGTCGCCGAAAGCCCGCTCCTGGCTGGCGCCGGTGCCGCGGCTTGCCTGATCGAAGTCGACAGCGTCAGACCAAAGCGGATCGCCCCAGCGCACGACCACTTGCCAGTCGTAACCCTCCGGAACGGTAATGGTGTCATCCGTGTTGGCGGCGACAGCTGGAAAGCCGAGACGCGATGTGTTCATCGCCTGTGCCGGGGTCAGGCCGCCCGAGCCGAGAACAAAGGCTGCGGCACCGAAGGCGATGCCGCCGCTCAGAAAGCCGCGTCGGCTCACAGCGGTTTCGACGACGTCCTGGAATTCGGTGACCTCTGGACCGGGATTGAGAACCTCGTCTCTCTTGTCGAGTTCTGGTGCCAATTGTGTCTACACATACACCTCAAAGATTTCCTTGTTCATGGCTTGCCTATCCGATTAACGCATACACCCACAGATCTAGTATGTCTCCACTCGCCGGAATAGAGCCCTTCATAAGTCGGAGCCTCGGTCGCTCCAGCAATTCCGAGCAGGGAACGGAAGGCGTTGAACGGATAGAAGCGCCTGTTAGAACGGAACGTGAACTCGTTGAGATAGGCCTGCAGATGCTTTGCACTGACACCATGGTGGATGCCGCCAAGCCAATTTTTGAGGTTGCTGGCGACCAGGTGGACCATCGGCAGAAACTCTTCGGCCACCTCGGGGTCGCCACGTTCAGCAACAGGGTGGTGATCAAATCCCCGCGCCTTCAAGCTGCAATAGCCGCTCCAATCGTCGGTGACGGTCCGCGAACCCGGCATAACGGCGCTCTCAACGAAGCCGCACAGCGATGCTTCGCTGCGGTCAGCGGCGACGGACAGTCGCAAGCGCCCGGCATAACGGCCATCCTTGCGTTTGTCCTGCGCTTTACCGGAGGGTTTCCTCTGGCGCACTTCAACGGCAGCAGCCACCAGTGTTTTGTGGTGTACACCGCGGCCTTCACCGCGTGTTCGGCCTCCGACATAAGTCTCATCGACCTCGACATGCTCACCTTGTCGGCCGCCGATCCTATCCCGACCGGGCCTCACCATGCCGGCGCGGAGCTTGTGCAAGATTCCGAAAGCGGGCTCGTATCGCTTGAGCCCAAGCTGCCGCTGCAACTGAACCGCGGATATGCCCTTCGTCTGAGTGGCGACCAAATAGGCGGCCCAAAACCACGTGCTCAACGGAGTTTGGCTGCGCTCCATGACAGTGCCGACGGTCAATCCGGTCTGCCGCCGGCAAGCGCGGCAGGTCAAAACACCAGGCCGTGTGGCCAGCCGGTAAGGCTCACCCACAACACCGCACCGAGGGCAAGCGAAGCCGTCACTCCAGCGCGATCGTTCCAGATAAACCGCACAGGCCGCGTCATCAGGAAAGAGCTTCTGGAACTCAGGAAGAGATTGAGGGAATTGCAGGTCGGTGCGGTCGAGAATGTCCATCATCACTCAACACTATATCTAGTAGGTGTATGTGGCAATCGGATAGGCAAGGTTCATGGCTCGGGCATAACCCAGGGAGCAACCAGTCCATGACTGCGCAAGCCTGCGATGAGGGTCTGCTTCTTCCAGTGGCCATGAGGGACAAAGTCTATGAGTCGCTCTCCTGTTGGAGCCCATCCATATTGCTTGGCCATTTTGGTGTTCGTGGACGTCTCATCAATGAAAACAAGTTTCTCCATTGACCGGTTCAAAAACGGAGCGTGCTTTGTCTTCCAGAGTTCACGGTCTTTTTTCACGTCGCTGCGGTGTTGCTCCTTGGCATAGATAGTTTTTTTATGCGATAAACCGAAACTGGGGTGAGAGCCTACCACGCCCTGTTTTTCCCGGGTTGTATTTTGGAGCAAGCGAGCCGGTTTCTCGTTTCAACTTGACCATGTCATTCACGAATTTGACGGAGACTTTGAAATGAGCAGCCGTCCTGCGATGGGTGTGGCCTTCTTCTACATGGGTCACAACACGTTCACGCAATTCAATCGGATGAGGCTTTGGCATTGAAAATCCTTCACATCGAGTTGAACCATGTCATCCTCAATCAGAATCATATTCGAGCACCGAAAGAAACTGAATCTACTCGACACAAACACGCTCTAGCGGTGCTGTGAACCAACTGCCGACGAGCGTGGTGCGGGAAATCCGCACGCCACGTTCTGTGGGAACCGGAGGTGGCCAAGCCACCTCCGATGACCCGGTGGATGGCTCAGCAATGAGCTGTCCCTACCCGACAAACAACAGCAAGCGCTTCTCCAAAAAACAGCAAATGCGATGGTCAAAGAAAGGCGCCCATTTGCTGCTTCAAACCCGAACACGGGCCCTCGACAACACTTTGCGGACCAAGTTCGAGAGTTGGTATCCGGGACTTGCCGTTACAACGCCAAATCACCAGGCTGGGGAACTGCCAATGGCGGCATGAGACCCCACACCCGATGCGATGGGGTCAAGGCAAGGTGCTCACCTCATGCTGCATACCCGTACCCGAACCCTTGACGGCACACTCCGGTCCAAGTTCGAGCAATGGTATCCAGGCATGAAATCAGCCGACGAAACTCCCATGGCCGCCTGATTGCCCCAAGCTTTACGGTACTCTCCAATATGAGGGCTATATACAACTTTTTACACGTATCCCGAACATACCCCCAGAAGGAAATCCCGAATCTACACAACCTCCACACGCTCTAGTTTTCCGGAAGCATCCAGGTTGTTGTTGGCCGTGCATGGTCCCACTTGATTGCGGTTGCCGAAAAGCAGTGTTGCGGTGGATTGCGATAGAAACCGACAGGTCGGTTACCGTCGCTCGATCAACGCAAGTCGATAGACGCTGGCCAATTCCTTGGACACGTTGGCGGCCGATGAGAGCTTTTCAACCGAGTCGGAACCGGCACGACGAATGCCGACATCAAGGATGTTGCCCGCCTCGATGACCTTGAACGGAAGATCACTCTCGAACTGGCCCAGTGAATCAAAACCCGTCTGGAATTCCGCGCCTATCGCCCGTTGGACGTCGCGCATGACAGTGACGGCCTCGGCATCCTCATGAGTTCCATCAACAACGCTTTTCAGAAGGTAGTCGAAGCCAATCCGAAACTGCGACATCCGGCCACAGAGCGTATCGAGAAACCCGAATATCCGCTCGCCGGGCAGATACATGGTATTGCCCTCCCAGATGAAGAGAGTCGGCACATCAAGATCGAGGCCGCCCTGGCGAAGTCGGTCCGGCAAATCGACATCGAGATAATTGCACGCGATCCTGGAACACATCGGAACGCCCGCCGCGCCAAGCGTGTCAGCCTTGAACTCAAGGACGGGCGGCTGATCGACGTCGAAGAAACGAATTCCCTTGCCCGCATGGATCGCATGGCGCATATCGAAGCCGCACCCCAGGGTGACGATCTGGCGCACGCCACGCGCGATCTCATCCTCAAGGATATTGTTGAGGGCCACCGTGCGCAGCCGAATTGCGTCAGCAACCGCAAAATGCACATCAACCAGTTGTTGCGTCCGCGCTCTCCATTCATCGCTCAGGAACAGGTCTGCATAGGGGTCGCGGAACAGCGGCTCATCCCGGTCCTTCTCCAGGGACCTCACCCCGGCAATATAGAAAGCTGTCGCGCCAATATCGTTGATGGTCATCGGAAACCTTTCGTCGAATTTTCGAATTTTCGACCAACTGGAAAAACCAAAGGCCGGGAGAATGGGGCGTTTGCCAGGATATGGCTGCTATTGTCCCGGCCCATGATCCCCGTCGAACTGTGGATTTTCCCGAGGCCACCGCCCTGTGTGACGGATGGGCACCTGGGGCGGACATTGACGGTAGCCTAACCGCGCCCTGATAGTAGCGCAAGCGGGGTAGAAACCAGCCAGCAATTCTAATTTTGGGCTTGGACTTCTTTCGTGATTTTCCTCCTGAGCCTCTTGCAAAACTCCGCAGCCAAGCAGGTTTTCTCGCATCAGGGCGGTTTCTTGAAGGCGGCTTGGACATGACGCCGTCCCTCTGGCATGTTGAAAGTGAGAAAAAACCACAACGCGCGAAGGAGACGGCCCCATGTCCTTGGGTGGTATCGTATCGGATATCTGGAATCGGTTTCAAGGAGAATTGTTCCCCGCGCTAGCCGATGAGGTTGGTCCTCTGAACGAGAAACACCGGCGCCTCGTCGCTGTTTTCGATCTGGCGCCGGTGGAGAAGCATCTGCAATACGAATATTGCGGCATCGGGCGCAGGCCTTCGGACTGGCGTGCGCTGGCCCGGGCCTTCGTGGCGAAGGCCGTGTGGGACATGCCGACCACGCGGGATCTGATCGACCGCCTCAGTTGCGACCCGGTTCTGCGCCGTCTTTGCGGCTGGGCCCGCGTGTCGGAGGTTCCTGACGAATGCACATTCTCGCGCGCCTTCGCCTGGTTCGCTGAGAGCCGATTGCCCGAGCGTATGCACGAGGCGCTGGTCAGCACGGCCCTCGCCGACACGGTCGTCGGTCACATCTCCAGGGATTCCACCGCGATCGAGGCGCGGGAGAAACCGGCATCGAAACCAAAGGCTCTATTCGCGCACCGTATTGATCTGATATAGTTTCGCCGAAACGCAGGAGGTATCGCCCTATGGAGCGGAAAGCATTTCAGACTTGGTTGTCGGCAATCGACACGTTGAGCGAGGCTCAGAAGACCGAGGTTGGTGAGGTTCTGGCCGGTCGTCCGGTCGGGGAGGCATCTCTGGCGGCCGTCGAGTCGAGTGTTGGCGAAGACCGGTCTTGTCCCCACTGCGGCACGCCCGGTGCGGTGGCCAACGGCAAGGCGCGGGGAATGCAGCGCTATCTTTGCCGATCCTGCAAACGAACCTTTGGCGCGGTGACGGGGACGCCGCTGAGCGGCCTGCATCACAAGGATGTCTGGCTGACATTCGGCGAATGCCTTGCCAATGGCGACACGGTGGCGGCGTCGGCGGAGCGCTGTGGCATCGCCGTGAGTACCGCCTTTCGCTGGCGACACCGCTTCCTCGCGGCGATCCGAACCGACACCGAAAAGCTGCGGGGCATTGTCGAAGCCGACGAGACCTTCGTTCTGGAGAGCCGCAAGGGAGATCGCTCCTGGTCGCGGGCCAAGGAAGGCAAGTCCTTGGCGGAACAGCCGGCTCGCAAGGCTCGCAAACGTGGTGGCAAGGCGACCAAGCGAGGCCTGTCCGACGAACAGGTGCCGGTCCTGGTCGCGACGGACCGTTCCGGCGCGACCGTCAGCGCCGTCTTGCCGGCGGTCAATGCCGAGGCCCTGCGGGATGTCCTCGCGCCGGTCATGGACAAGGATGCGCTGCTGGTGACCGACGGCGGCACCAGCTATCCGCCGTGTGCCGCCGCCATGGGTGTCAGCCACGAGGCGCTCAACCAGTCGTCCGGCGAACGCGTTCGCGGGGAAACTCCATATCCAGACCGTCAACAACCGGCACTCCCGTCTCAAGGCGTTCCTTCGTAGTCGCCGAGGGATCGCCACGAAATATCTTGCCAGCTATCTGCGCTGGTTCCATCTCATCGCCCTTCATCGAAACTCAACCCCACGCTACTGCCTCGCCAGCGCCATGGGCGGCACGATTTCATGATGATCAATACGGTGCGCGAATAGAGCCAAACCAAAACCGGAAGCCGAGGCCAAACGCAAACCCGGACGTCCACGCAAGGGGGAAGAGCCGGTCAGGGAACCGACGAGGCTGGAGCGGCAACTGAAGGGCACGATGTCCGTCGGGGAAATGATTGCGGACCTGCCGAATTCTTGCGATGTCGGCACGAAACGCAACGCGAAGGGGTACAAGGAGAGTTGGCGGGGGTACAAGCTGCACATCGACACTGCCGACGGCGACATCCCTGTCAGTTGCGTTCTCACCTCGGCGTCGCTGCATGATAGCCAAGCCGCAATTCCGCTGGCGAAGATGAGTACGGCGCGGGTGGACCACTGCTATGAACTGATGGACGCTGCCTACGACTCCTGGGAAATCGGCCTGCACGCCCACCTGTCAGGGCACGTGCCGATCATCGATGTCAATCCGCGGCGCGATACGGAACTGAAGGAACGTCTCGCCATGGAAGCGCGGGCCCAGAGCGCAGCGGGGCATGTTGATCCCGCCCGCGTGCGCTACAGGCAGCGCTCAAGCGTTGAGCGGGTGAACTCTGCACTGAAGGATTCGCATGGCGGCCGCCATGTGCGTGTTCGGGGCCCGGCAAAGGTCATGTGCCACATGATGTTTGGCGTTCTGGTCCTGACGGTCGACCAGATTCTCCGCCTCGCGACCTGACTGACTGCGCATCTTCCGTGCGTCTACAGCGTCCCTGCTTGAGCAGGGCGCCGTTTTCCCGCGTGCGCAATTCGCCGGTTCAGGCGGATTTGCCGCAATCCCGAGCCAACAGAACGAAAAAACTGCGGCGAGCGCTTGAAATTGCGGAAGCGGATGCCACGTCCTATATGGACCAGTCGTTCGCCTGCTGTCACTCACGTCAGAGTTTTGCAAGAGGCTCTCCTTCAGGGGAATCGATTGAATGTTATTGGCAGATGATTGCCTCCATGTAGTCATCGTCCCATGCTGCTGAGTGGCGCTTTTGGGGCAGGCTCAATTTACCGGATGCACGACGCAACAAGTTCATCGCTGCCTGCTGGATTGTGGCAAAATTGGCCGGAGCGTTTCCGGTTCTTATGCGGCAGTCATCTTGGCGGAAGGTAACGTCCAGCACCCAATGCAGGCAATTTTCGACCTGCCAGTGATTGCGTATATAGCGCGCCATCTCCTCAGGGGGCGCCACGAACGACGCGATGTAGAACCGCCGGATTGTTTCGGCTTTTCCCCTGACTTCGCGTGTGTATTCGACCATGATCACGGCCTTCAGACCCGGCCATTGATGGCGTTCCATGAGCCATTGCGTATCTGTGCAGACTTTGTAGCGCCGCACTTCAATGCGCCCGTGGTCCGCATCAACGGTTTCGCTCTTCCTGATGAACTCTGCGCCTATGTCCCGCTCAAGATGCTCATCAAAAAACAGTTCAACATCCTCGCGCAAGCTGCCCTGATTGCCCTTGAGACCGATCACATAATCAGCATCCTGATCAATAACTTGCTGACAAATTTTGCGCTGACAACCCATAGCATCAAGGGTGACGACAGCACCTTTGAGTGACAGCAAAGCCAGCAACTCGGGAACCGCAGTGATCTCATTCGACTTATCGTCAACCTTGCGATGCCCAAGCACGAGTTGCTGCTCGCACGCCCAGGCGGAAACCATATGAATGGCTGACTTGTTCGACCTGATGTCGAATGACCGTCGGAGGGTTTTGCCGTCAACAGCGACGACGCCCTTAAGCGCTTCACTCAAGCTTGCCACCCATGCCATGAAGCAGCGTTGGAACGCCTCCATATCCAGACTCGCAAACAGTATTCCCAACTGATCATGACTTGGGGTTCCTTGCGCGAAGGGCAGAAAGCGACGCAGCAATGCGAGCTTCTTTTCACCGTAGAGAGCGATGGACGTCCAGTTCTGCGCACCGGATATCACGGCACACAAAACCAGAAGGAGGATTTCGTTGAGCGGATAGAGAATCTTCGCCTTCTGACGCGGATCTTCCATAGCCTCAAAATGGGCCAGAAAATCAGGGTTTTGGTGGTTCTGGTGGCTGTGGGACATGCAAAATCTCCGAAAAAGGACGCACTCCACACCCTTGATTCAGAAAAATGCACAAATGTCAGCAACTTATTCACTCGATTACCCTGGGCTCTCCTTCCAGTAGCATTGTGAAACTGGCTCTTTTGTCGTATGGTGAAAATTACGCACAAAGAGCCAACTCCAAGAGTCGAAAGGATATGACCATGAGATTGATCCGATCAGCTGCTATCGTGGGTACCGTCTTGGTAGCGTCCCTGTTCGCTGCCTCAACGGCGCATGCCATTTGCTGGGTGGAGGGGCCTGTTATGCAGTGTTTCAGGGGCTAACCCAACCAAAACGCATACACTTTGGCCGAGGGAGGTCGACCATGAAGACGTTTTTGACCATTGCCGCACTGGCCGCAATTGGTGCTCTTGCCATCGGTGCCCTGTCCGGCGTGGACACGGCGCAGGCCTTCTGCTTCGAGATCGACAAATATGGCTGCGCTTCCTGATCGACAAAGGAAAACGATCGTGCTTGCTGCCATCGCAACGGCTTCCGCAGGGATATACCTGTTGGCAGTCGAAGCTGCTTCGGCCGGATTTTGGTGCCCATACCCCAACGGCTGCCCATTGTTTTAAACGGGCTTAACACCGTCAACATCCGCTTGCCTTCCGGCGCTTCCTGGCTACGGTCGAAAACGTCCATGGGATGCCGTTCCTACATGGGCAGCGAGCTTCGGCAGGTGTCCCCTTGTCGGACGTTTGCGGCCGGGAGAGTTTTAGGCCCCCAGCCCAACCCCTTGGCTTCCCTGTCGCCCCAGCTACCGCATAACGCCGTTCTGAGCGCGTCGAGGGGCCGCCGGGTACCCTACCCCCTCGACCCCTCAATCGCGCCCTTGCAGGTATCAGACACAAGCACGCGTCAGGTGAAACGCTGATCGACCATCGGCCATCAGATCAGCGCTGTGGCAAACCATCAACTTTTGTCGTATGGTGAGAATTGCTCACAAAGCGCAAACTCCAAGAGCCGAAAGGATACGACCATGAGATTGATCCGATCAGCCACTATCGTGGGGGCTGTGTTGGTAGCGTCCCTCACTGTCCCCATCGGGGGTATCTCCGGCGTAGACACGGCGCAGGCGGGGTGCGAGCCGGGGACTAGAAGCTACCGCTTCTGCGATGTGCCCAAATAGGCGTCATGTAGATACTGGCGGGCGATCCTCGGCGCATAGGAAAACAGGTCCATGGGTATTCTGCTGAGCATCTTTCTGCCACTGTCTCTCGCCTTCATCATGTTTTCGCTCGGACTCGGCCTGACAGTCGCCGATTTTGTCCGTGTCGTCGCTCAGCCCAAGTCCTTCTTCGCCGGAGCTGTTTCCCAACTGGTGCTGCTTCCGTTGGTCGCCTTCGTGCTGCTGCAGGTCTTTAGCCTCAAACCCGAACTTGCCGTCGGGGTGATGATACTCGCCTTCTGCCCAGGCGGGGTCACCTCCAACATCATGACCAAGCTGGCCGGCGGCACGGTGGCATTGTCGGTGACCCTGACGGGGGTCATCAGCCTGGTTTCCGTGGTGACCGTGCCGCTGCTGGTGGCTTGGACCGCCCAATGGTTCATGGGAAGCGCCGCGCCGGATATCGACGTGACTGCGCTGGCGTTTACAATGTTCGCCATCACAGTTTTTCCAGTGGCGGTCGGCTTGGCCTTCCGCCACTTCGCTGGTGCCCTTGCAACACGTATCGAGCCGATGGTCTTTCGGATCGCGACGGTCTTGTTCATCATCATCGTGATTGGAGCGCTCGCTTCCAATTGGAGCCTGTTCATCGCCAACCTGGCGGTGCTTGGACCATTGCTCGTGGTCCTCAACATCGTGCTCCTGGCAGTCGGTATGGGATTTTCCCGCATGCTCGGCATCAATCGCGGCGACAGCATCGCCGTCGCCATAGAAACCGGTATCCAGAGCAGTGCGCTGGGTATCACTGTCGGCAGCCTGATCGTCGAGGCGGCACAGGGGCTGCCGCCCTTCAGTCTGCCCTCCGGCGTCTACGGCATCACCATGTTTTTCGTGTCACTGCCCTTCGTTCTGTGGATGCGGCAAGGGCGGACCTGATCGGAAACCGCCGATCACTCTCCACGGCTATCCGGAGAGTATCGCAAAGCGGCGTTGTTGCATAATTCCAGTTTCAGAGTTTTAAAGATTGGTCTTTGAGTTCCAGCCATGTTTCCTGAATGCCTTTCAAGTTCAATGCGTCGTGCTGGGACAAAATCCCGAAATCCAGATCAGATACTGCGTCACCAACTGGCACGATTACAACGAAAGCCTTCGTCGACGCGGTGATGTCACCGTCTGGATTGATGAGGATGTGGCCCGCCAATGGCATGCGCGGGTGGCCGGCAAGCGAGGCCGTCCTGCCATGTTCTCCGATTTTGCCATTGACACCTGCTTGCAACTGCGTGTGGTCTTTGGCCTGGCCCTGCGGCAAACCCAGGGGTTCTTGCGCTCGCTCTTTGGCCTGCTGAAACTTGATCTTGCCGCGCCGCATTCCACCCTGTCGCGGCGCTCCGGCAACTTGACGCGTTGCAAACGGCCGAGACCGAAGACGCCAAGCGACGAACCGGTTCATCTGGTGGTGGACAGTACCGGCCTGAAGATCTTCGGGGCCGGAGAATGGCACGAGACCAAACATGGCAGCAAACTCAAACGCCGATCCTGGCGCAAACTGCACCTTGGGATGGACCTTGAAACCGGTGAGATCCTGTGCGGCAAGCTGACATCGGACGATGTCGGGGATCCGACGGCCTTACCGGATCTGCTGGATCAGATCGAAAGCCCGGTTGACCGGTTCTTGCCGATGGGGCCTATGACGGTGAAGCAAGCCGACAACAACTGAAGCGCCGTTTCGAGGGTGTGGAGATTAGTCTAAACTCTGAAACTGGAATTATGCAACAACGCCATCCTGACCCAGTTGAGCAATGACACCTCACATACAGCATCCAAGCAATCCGAAACGGCGCGTTTCCCGCCGAGCCCCATCATTACGGCTGCGCAAGGAAAATACTATAGCACCAGAAGGCTATAACAGATGGCGTGTACCGCCGGCTTCTATTGCAATGCATCTTTGCATCGGATCAGTCTATGCATGGTCGGTCTTTAATCCACCGCTTACCAGTGAGTTCGGGGTGGTTGTGCCTTCGGGCGGCGATTGGAGCCTGTCGTCCATTGTGTGGATATTCTCGGTTGCAATTGTCGTGCTTGGGCTGGCCGCTGCCTTCGGAGGCAAGTGGTTGGAGCAGGTCGGGCCCCGCTATGTTGGCGTTGTCGCAGCATCCCTTTGGGGGGGGGCTTTGTTATTGGCTCCGTCGGCATTGCAACGCACCAGCTTTGGCTTCTCTATTTTGGGTATGGTGTCTTTGGAGGGGCCGGCCTTGGTCTTGGATATGTTTCTCCTATTTCGACATTGATCCGCTGGTTTCCGGACCGCAGAGGAATGGCCACCGGTATGGCGATCATGGGATTTGGCGGTGGTGCCATGGTTGGCACGCCATTGATCGAGCGGCTACTGGATGCATACAAAAAAGCGCCGCTATACCTTGGGCCGGAAGGTGCGC
Organism: Rhizobiaceae bacterium; assembly: GCA_963921345.3. Classification (GTDB taxonomy): domain Bacteria; phylum Pseudomonadota; class Alphaproteobacteria; order Rhizobiales; family Rhizobiaceae; genus Hoeflea_A. Next base: position 1,164,015 of record CAWUFE020000002.1, read on the forward strand.
TTTCGCTCGTTACTGAAAATGGCAGGCGCTATGTGGAAACCGCGTCAGGCAAGGTAGAAGTCGTGCTCGCATCAGCGCAGCAGGCCGCGGCATTCGGTGGAAAAGCAGGTGCTTACGTTGTCGGAACAGGAAACACAGGTGCTGCCGCGACCTTCCTGACACTAGGTATTGGATATTTCATCGTCATGATGATCGCCGCATTCCAATACCGTGTCCCCAAGGAAGGTTGGAAACCAGCCGGATGGAGCCCAGCACGATCTGCACCAGGGATGGTGACACGCAACAATGTCCACATCGATCAAGCGCTTAAAACACCACAATTCTGGTTGCTTTGGATCGTTCTGTGTTTCAATGTGACGGCCGGTATCGGCATAATCGGCGTTGCCAAGACCATGATTAACGAGATTTTCGGTGATCTGGCGATTGTGACTGCCAAATTTGCGGGCACATACGTTCTAATGATCTCCATTTTCAATATGGCAGGCCGCATCTTCTGGGCATCAGCATCCGACTATATAGGACGGAAAAACATATACCATTGTCTTTTCGTTCTCGGCTCAATCCTCTATCTCTCAATCCCGTTCTGGGCCGGCATGAGAGGCAACGCAGCATTGATCGGCTTCTATGTCTCAACAATGATCATCTTTACGATGTATGGTGGTGGCTTTGCGACCATTCCAGCTTATCTCGCCGATATGTTTGGAACAATGCATGTAGGCGGAATTCATGCACGGTTGCTAACGGCATGGTCGGCAGCTGGTGTTCTCGGACCGTTTGCAATCACCTATTTTCGCAATATGTCAAAAAACAACGCGATATCCGAATTAGCCGCAAAAGTAGACCCAACACAATTCGCGGACCGTTTCGGGGCGCCAATTGTAGGGCGACAGTTCATTTTGACCGTAAGGCGACAGCTACCTTTACGAGGTGGCAACAGCCTTAGCTCATCGATTTTCCGTCAACAATTGGCGGAAAAAGACGATGAGCTTTCTCGCAAAAGAGGAACGGACAGCCATGGCTGTATTGTTGAAACAGGGGCATTCCCAGAGCGCAGTGGCGCGGCTTCTCGGGGTTACGGAGGGCACGGTTCGATATCATCACAAGCGCCGATCGGCGGGCGTATTGGATGGTAGGTCCAAGCAGACATTCAAGGCCGCCGATTATGCGGAAGCGATCTCGCATTGGCGCTCTCAGCAAGAGGACGGCCGTGTAAACCTGGTGGATCTTCATCGGTGGCTGCAGCGCGAGCATGGTTATGGCGGGAGCCTGCGATCGGTTCAGAGATATTGGAAGGCGACGTATCCGGCCCCGAAGGTCCGGGCGAGACGTCGTGTTGAGACGCCGGCCGGCGCACAGGCCCAGGTGGACTGGGCGGAGTTTCCCGGCGTGGTTCTTGGCGACGAGGTTGTCGATCTTTCTGCCTTGATCGTGACGCTTTCTTGGAGCCGCAAACGGGCGGTTGTCTGGTCTCGTTCGAAGGACATGTTGTCCTGGCAGTCTTGCAATACGGCGTGTTTGCGTCGCTTGGGCGGTTCAGTCGCGGTTCTGCGCATCGACAACGTGAAGACGGCGATCTCCAAGGGGGCCGGCGCCTGGGGCGTCATCAACGAGACGTATCGGCGCTTTGCAGCGCAACTGAACTTCCATGTCGACGCCTGCCAACCTCGGCATCCGGAGGGAAAGGGTAAAGTCGAGAGACATGTGCGCGACCTTCGTGAGACGGTTGATCCTCGCAAGGAGGCCTTTGACAGCCTGGAACAGCTGCAGGCCGTGACCGATGCGCGGCTTGAAGAGCGTGCCGGCCGCCTGCGGTGCCCGGCGACCGGCACCAGTGTCGCCGAAGCGTGGGAACAGGAGCGTCGTCTTCTGACGCCATTGCCCGAGACGCTGCCGGAACCGTTCGACATCGTCGTGCGCAGGCCCGTCGGAATTGACTGCCTCGTCAGCTTCGAAGGCCGACAATACAGCGTGCCGTTCCGTTTCGTCGGCCAGGACGTGGAGGTGCGCGGTCTGGCCGGGCACGTGCAGATCCTCAAGAATGCCGAAGTGATCGCCATGCATCCGCGCCGCACCGAGCGGCTGATCGTGTGTGACGATGCACACTTCGATGGTGATGACACCGATCGTGTCCGCGCGCCGATGCCGCTTGGCAAGATGGGGCGAGGCCTTCAGGCGCTGGCGGCCAGCAATGTTCAGCAGCGCTCGATCGACATCTACGCCCGTCTGGCGGAGGTGGCCCGATGACGTCTCGGAGCATAAAACTGGATATTGACGTAACCCGCGAGAAGCTGGACGCACTCGGCCTTGGCTACGCATCCGAGGCGCTGGACACTTTGCTGTCGGAGGCCGTCAGCACCGAGATGTCCGCTCACCAGTTACTTGAACGGATTCTCGATATTGAGCGTGCCGGCCGCGAAGAACGGCGCATCAAGACGATGATGAAGACGTCGAAAATCCCGACCGGGCAGACGTTGGAAAACTTTGATTTTGCCTTCCAGCCGGCAATCGAGCGTTCCCGCATCGACACCTTGGCGACCGGGGCCTGGATCCGGAATGCCGAGGTTGTCCTGCTTCAGGGGCCGCCCGGGGTCGGGAAGTCGCACTTGCTCGTGGGACTGGGCATCCGGGCGATCCAACTCGGCTTCTCAGTCCAGTACTATCGCTTTGATGAACTGCTGACGGCCATCAAGGCGGACGCGCTTCTGCCGCCTACAAGGCTAAAGGGCCGGAAATACATGTCCAGTTCGCTGCTGCTGATCGATGAAATGGGTTTTGATCCGATGAACCGGGAAGAGGCCGGCCTGTTCTTCCGGCTGGTCAGCTATCGCTACGCTCGGGGTGCGATGATCATCACCACCAACAAGAGCATTCGCGACTGGACCGAGTTGCTCGCCGGCGATGAAGTCCTTGCTGCCGCGATCCTCGATCGGCTCCTTCACCGATCTCATGTGCTCAACATCAAAGGCCGCTCATATCGGCTGCGCGACCTCGAAGAACTTCTGACAAAAGAGAGCGCCTGAACGGGCAAATTTTGGCGCCGCGATTTGGGGGGCGTACGCCCCCCAAATCGCGCTGTCCTCGTAACACTGGGTGTCGTCTTAACTCGTAAGTGTAGGTGTCGCCGGATCACAGTGTAGGGCGACAGTTCATTTTGACCGTAAGGCGACAGCTACCTTTACGAGGTGGCAACAGCCTTAGCTCATCGATTTTCCGTCAACAATTGGCGGAAAAAGACGATGAGCTTTCTCGCAAAAGAGGAACGGACAGCCATGGCTGTATTGTTGAAACAGGGGCATTCCCAGAGCGCAGTGGCGCGGCTTCTCGGGGTTACGGAGGGCACGGTTCGATATCATCACAAGCGCCGATCGGCGGGCGTATTGGATGGTAGGTCCAAGCAGACATTCAAGGCCGCCGATTATGCGGAAGCGATCTCGCATTGGCGCTCTCAGCAAGAGGACGGCCGTGTAAACCTGGTGGATCTTCATCGGTGGCTGCAGCGCGAGCATGGTTATGGCGGGAGCCTGCGATCGGTTCAGAGATATTGGAAGGCGACGTATCCGGCCCCGAAGGTCCGGGCGAGACGTCGTGTTGAGACGCCGGCCGGCGCACAGGCCCAGGTGGACTGGGCGGAGTTTCCCGGCGTGGTTCTTGGCGACGAGGTTGTCGATCTTTCTGCCTTGATCGTGACGCTTTCTTGGAGCCGCAAACGGGCGGTTGTCTGGTCTCGTTCGAAGGACATGTTGTCCTGGCAGTCTTGCAATACGGCGTGTTTGCGTCGCTTGGGCGGTTCAGTCGCGGTTCTGCGCATCGACAACGTGAAGACGGCGATCTCCAAGGGGGCCGGCGCCTGGGGCGTCATCAACGAGACGTATCGGCGCTTTGCAGCGCAACTGAACTTCCATGTCGACGCCTGCCAACCTCGGCATCCGGAGGGAAAGGGTAAAGTCGAGAGACATGTGCGCGACCTTCGTGAGACGGTTGATCCTCGCAAGGAGGCCTTTGACAGCCTGGAACAGCTGCAGGCCGTGACCGATGCGCGGCTTGAAGAGCGTGCCGGCCGCCTGCGGTGCCCGGCGACCGGCACCAGTGTCGCCGAAGCGTGGGAACAGGAGCGTCGTCTTCTGACGCCATTGCCCGAGACGCTGCCGGAACCGTTCGACATCGTCGTGCGCAGGCCCGTCGGAATTGACTGCCTCGTCAGCTTCGAAGGCCGACAATACAGCGTGCCGTTCCGTTTCGTCGGCCAGGACGTGGAGGTGCGCGGTCTGGCCGGGCACGTGCAGATCCTCAAGAATGCCGAAGTGATCGCCATGCATCCGCGCCGCACCGAGCGGCTGATCGTGTGTGACGATGCACACTTCGATGGTGATGACACCGATCGTGTCCGCGCGCCGATGCCGCTTGGCAAGATGGGGCGAGGCCTTCAGGCGCTGGCGGCCAGCAATGTTCAGCAGCGCTCGATCGACATCTACGCCCGTCTGGCGGAGGTGGCCCGATGACGTCTCGGAGCATAAAACTGGATATTGACGTAACCCGCGAGAAGCTGGACGCACTCGGCCTTGGCTACGCATCCGAGGCGCTGGACACTTTGCTGTCGGAGGCCGTCAGCACCGAGATGTCCGCTCACCAGTTACTTGAACGGATTCTCGATATTGAGCGTGCCGGCCGCGAAGAACGGCGCATCAAGACGATGATGAAGACGTCGAAAATCCCGACCGGGCAGACGTTGGAAAACTTTGATTTTGCCTTCCAGCCGGCAATCGAGCGTTCCCGCATCGACACCTTGGCGACCGGGGCCTGGATCCGGAATGCCGAGGTTGTCCTGCTTCAGGGGCCGCCCGGGGTCGGGAAGTCGCACTTGCTCGTGGGACTGGGCATCCGGGCGATCCAACTCGGCTTCTCAGTCCAGTACTATCGCTTTGATGAACTGCTGACGGCCATCAAGGCGGACGCGCTTCTGCCGCCTACAAGGCTAAAGGGCCGGAAATACATGTCCAGTTCGCTGCTGCTGATCGATGAAATGGGTTTTGATCCGATGAACCGGGAAGAGGCCGGCCTGTTCTTCCGGCTGGTCAGCTATCGCTACGCTCGGGGTGCGATGATCATCACCACCAACAAGAGCATTCGCGACTGGACCGAGTTGCTCGCCGGCGATGAAGTCCTTGCTGCCGCGATCCTCGATCGGCTCCTTCACCGATCTCATGTGCTCAACATCAAAGGCCGCTCATATCGGCTGCGCGACCTCGAAGAACTTCTGACAAAAGAGAGCGCCTGAACGGGCAAATTTTGGCGCCGCGATTTGGGGGGCGTACGCCCCCCAAATCGCGCTGTCCTCGTAACACTGGGTGTCGTCTTAACTCGTAAGTGTAGGTGTCGCTTGACACACAGGCCCGGGCACAATTCTCCGGTCGACCGGCCGTGCATGTTTCCCGCATCCGGGAGTGATTTTCCGGCGACGGCCAGACCTGCACTGATTGTATCGCCTCCGGCGCTTTTTTGAGGGTTCCGGAAGGCCGCGATGACGTTCACAAGCGCGCAATGGCGCCAAACAAAGGCGGTGACGATCAGGAAAATAGCGAGGCCGATGGTCAGCGTTTCGATGGCGGTTTCAGGCATTGCCGTCTTCCTTTTGGCTCGATAGGCAGTTTTGCCCCGAAGCAGTCGCAACCAACACGCTGTACCTGAGGAGGTTGCTTCACCTGAGCGTGCACACCGTCCATTAAAATATGGTTAACGGGCCCCTGCGGCCTCTTCGGTCGGTCGCAACCTAATTCGACGGGGCCTTTCCAATCCAACCCTTGCATCGGCGCTCAAAAAGGACCCCGCTTTTTTGTTATTTGGGCACGGCGACCAGCGCCCGAACGGTTGGGCACCGTGCATCAACGTTATTGCAGCAAAGCGGCTTTCGGACAGTGCTGGCTAATCGGGCACAAGCCGCCAAGTGCCGACGGTCTTGGGTTCATAGATCGCCGGATCCGCCGGGATCGTGATGCCTTCCACGCTCGACCAGGGCACGGCGAAGTCCCTATAATGGTCGGAGAACGGGTTCCCCGACTGTCCGGTCGTCTGGATATAGGTTGACCTGTCGAGATCGGCGAAATCGTAGATGCCGCGGAAGCTGGAACCGTTGGTGTTGAGGAACGGCGTATCCGCATTCTTCAGCCGCGTCCTGCCACGGTCCAGAGTGAATGGTCCGCCGGCACTGTCCACCCTGACGTCGAAAAAACGGTTCAGCACGGGAACCCGCGAGAACGGAGTATGCGCCCCGGCCGACTTGTGCACGGAACCCCATGTCCAGGTCTGGCGGTCTGCACCATAACGGTCTTCAAGGTCCGCGATGGCACGATCGAGGCCGGCAGCGAGCATATCCGCGCAGCTTTCCTTTTGCGATGTATCACCATCGTCGCACCAATCGCGCCGGTTCTCACCGTCAAGTAGACCGAGCATCACATTGGCGCGCGCCTTGAACCAAAGATCAAAAACCGGCCCTAGATCGTCGTGGTAGATGCCGATCATGCTCTCGCGAAGCCATGCCATGAAGATCAGCGGCGCAATGCTGTCCCTCGCCATTTCGTAGTTCCATGATTTGAGCGTCCTGACGGCGGCCGCATCGATCCCTTCGTGCCCTTCGATGTGGGCCAGCATTTTCGGGCCGAGTTCGGCGAACGCCAGGGATCGCAGGTCCGCCTGCGCATCGCGACTCTTGGCGAAGGTCTGCGGCGTCCGGTTGTCGACGATCAATTCGTCCACGCGCCGCTGCCGCCACGGTTCCTCCCAGTCGAGTGTCAGAAGACAGGGGTAGTCGGGGTCGACGATCTTGGTATTCGCCGTCCCGATTGCTCCGACCGGCGGATTGTTCTGCCGTGGAAGCTGCGAGAATGGAATCGTTCCCATCCAGTCATAGGTGCTGTCCCATCCGGGCACCGGTGCCCGTCCCATGACCGTGTTCTGCGGACTACGGATCGGCACGCGCCCCGGCGCGATCAGCCCGATATTGCCGGATGCGTCGGCGATTACCATCGACTGCATCGGCGTGACATAGCTCGACATCGCCGCCTGGAACTCATTGACCGTCGTCGCATCCATGATTTTGATCCCGGCATCCATCGTCAGATCGTCCGCATCCAGCGCCACCCACCGCATCGCGGCGACGGTATTGTCCGGCAGATACCGCCCGATATCGAGATAGCCGGGCGGCAGCACAGGGCCGTGACGGGTCCAGCGACGGGTTAAGATCCGCTCGCCACCGTCGCGTATCCTGATCGTCTCCTGTTTGCTGCCAAAGGCCCGCCAGCCGTCCGGCGTCAGGTATTCGCCGTCATTGTCGGGATTGAGCTTCTCAATGAAGATGTCCTGGACATCCGAGCCGGTGTTGGTCATCCCCCAGGCCAGCGTATCGCTGCGTCCGAGAATCACCAGCGGCGACCCCGGTGTTGTTGCGCCGATGAGGTTGTGCGCCTCATCGCCGACCCCGATCCTCAGATGCGCCAGATACCAGATGGAAGGGGCCGAAAGTGCCAGGTGAGGATCGTTTGCCAGAATGGGCTTGCCGCTTTCGGTCCGCGATCCGGAGAGGACCCAGTTGTTGGACGCTCCTTTGCGCGTCAGATCCTGCATAGGCGACAGGAAACCGTCGCGTCTGTCTTCACTTCCGGCAAGCTGTAACGGACCGGATGGCAGTTCCAGGAGCGCCGTCAGGTCCGGCAGCGAGGGAGCATTGTCGCCCGGCAGCGGCGGCAGCAGTTCGGCAATGTCCCCGGACGAAAGTCCGAGCCGCGCGAAAGCCAGCCGCATCACCTCGTCATCGACGTTCGCACCGAGCGTGACGGACATCATCTTGAGCGCAGCGACCGTGTGCGCCGGCTCCCAAGGTTCCGGGGCGTGGCCGAGAATGACGAATTCCGGCGGCAGCCGGGAAGCAAATATGCTCCCGTCCCGCTGCATCCACGCATTGATGCCGGCCGTATAGGCATCGACGGCCGCTCGGGTCTCGTCCGAGAGCAGATCGTAGGCCTGCTTGGCCGCATCGAACAGCCCCATGCTGCGCAGCCAGATGTCGCTGTCCACCGTCGTTTCGCCAAACAGTTCCGACAGCCTGCCCTGGGCGGCGATGCGCACGACCTCCATCTGCCAGAGCCGGTCCTGCGCATGGGCAAATCCAAGCCCGGTAAAGACATCGCTCATCGTACCGCCACTGATATGCGGAACGCCGTTGCGATCACGGTCAATCGTCACCGTGTCGGAAAGCGCGGGGACCTGCCGTGTGCCGGAGGCCGGTGGCAGTGAGCGCGCCATCCAGATGAAACCGCCACCGGCGGCCACGACAATCAGGCAAACCACGACGAAAACAAGCCGCAGAATGACTTTGAGAAGTGGCCTCATTGATCCAGTCCCTCTTGAAGACACTCGAATGGTCAGTCGCCAGTGAGCATTCATACGTGCATATGTCCGGTTCCATAAGGCATGTTGGATAGGCGTATGCCGATGAAATCCATACCCGGAGTGCATGTATGCGCGGCGTCGCTTCCCGCCGGAGCATTGGAACAGCTTGAAGAGCACATGGCCTTAAACGAACCGAAGCGAAAACGGTCAACTCGCGGAACAATCAGGGAACAGATACCCTGGCCTCCGCGCCACCGCCTTGGCGACCTCCATGATCACCGTGCCGGATCGAGGATCGCGCCCGCAAAGACAGAGCAGTGACCCGTCCGGCATGACCACGTGACCGTCGGGGACACTTTCGTCCGTTGCATCGTCAAGCATATTTCCGTCATCGAAATCATCGAGGTCGTCGCAGTCTTCGTCCATGGTCCTTTTCTCCCTGTACCGTCGTCTTCTCCCTGTACCGTCGTCGCCCGACGGGCACGCGTCATTCGGGCAGATCGGTTGCTGCCGATCATCGGCCTTAAAAGAACCTCGGTACCAAATCGGCCATAGCGAACCAGCGGTTCCTGATCGGTGAGTGGCTTTGATGTCTCGACTTGCTTCGGAGTTTCTGCAGAACCTCAATTGAGACATGGATTCAGACGCAGAAATCCGCATGTTTCTCGACATGCCCGCGAGCCGGACGCGGTGCACGCTGAGCTGGCGCGGCGAGCAATTCACGATCCGGGTCGCAGACCGGACCTCAATTGAAAAGGGCACCAACCGGATCACGTGCCGGGCCGCACTGTGAGCAACTACTTCGTTTCCATGACCGACGAACAGCGGCTGCGTTACGACGACTATCAAAGGGCCGGCCAGTCGCCTGCTCAAGCTGGCCCGGAACCGTCCTCTGACCAAACAGGAATTCGAGCGCCTGCAGATGCTGCTGGGCTGCATGCGCATGACCTGCGATACACCCTACATACTCGATCCGGATGTGCGCGACTGTCCCAAGCTCGTGGAACTGGAACGCATTCTGGGCGACCTGCTGGCGGACAGGCCGCAGCGCAAGATCATGATCTTCTCGGAATGGGTGCGCATGCTGGACCTGGTCCGCGAACTGGCCATCGAAATGGGGCTCGACTTCGCCTGGCATACCCGGCATACCGGCGCGGTTCCGCAGGAGCGGCGGCGTGCTGAAATCGCGCGTTTCCGCGGGGACCCGGGCTGCCGACTTTTCCTGTCGTCGGAATCGGGCGGCGTCGGCCTCAACCTTCAGGTGGCCGATGCGGTGGTCAATCTCGACCTGCCCTGGAACCCGGCCAAACTGGAGCAACGCATCGCCCGTGCCTGGCGCAAGCACCAGAGCCGCCCGGTCAGCGTCGTCAACCTGATTACCGAAGACAGCATCGAACACCGTATGCTGTTTCTGCTCGACCAGAAACAGGGGCTGGCCGACGGCGTGCTGGACGGTCTCGGCGATGTCGGCAATATCCGCATGCCGAGCGGCAGAGGCGCCTTCCTGGAACGCATGGAAGCGGTCATGGCGGGCACGAAACCCCGGGCGCCGCAGGATCAGGCACCGCAAGACCCGGCTTCGCGGTTGTGTGAGGGCTTGCGGGAACGCCACGGCGACGGGTTCCTTGCGTTGTTCGCACCCGGCGGCGCGGACGAAGCATTCATGGCGGTTGTCGACGCATCGCCGGAAGCTGTCGAAGAGGAAAGTCGGCGGCTCGGAGACGGAAATGTCGCCGTTGAGGTAATGGATCGCCGAACCTGGGAGATGCTGTGCCGGCTGGAGACGGCCGGGGTACTGCGCTTCAGCGGTGGTGACAGGGGCGAATTGTACCGCTCGCAGCATCTTGATGACGGCGGCGCAGCAGCCCGGCAGCGCAGGGTGCAGGAACTGACGGCCGAGGCCGACCGCAAGCTGCGCATGGCGACCCTGCTTGCCGGAGGCGACTTCGAAGCTGAGGCCCGCGTCCCTGCCGCCGAGGCGATGACAACCGCCTTGCGGGCCTTGACCGTCGGTACCGGCGCTGACGATCCGGGCGAAACAGCGCAGGCAGGCGAACTCGCCGACCGGCTGTTCGAACAGGGTGCCTTGCCATTGCATCTCAAGCGGAGCGTCGAGGGCGCCCTGGCGGACGGATCGGCTCTGATCGCCGCAAGCGACCTGCTGTCTCATGCACGCGGTTGAACACGGCAGATGACCACCTGCAATGCACATGAAAGGACGTTTTGCAAGCTCTTCAGAAACCGGGATTGGCAAAATAAACGCCGCGGTCAGACCGTGCTCAAACCACGCTCATCCGGCTTCATCCGGAAACTTCCGGCTTCTTCCGGATTCAGCATCCGTCCTGTCGAAACGCTACCCCAACCCGCTTAAACCCGCCTCTTCCCACTAAATCTGTGCAGAAGTTCCTGCTCCGTTGTGCCAAAGATCGCGCCTTACGACACCAAGGCGTTCAAGGAACGCGGCCACGAGGTGCATGGCATCGAGCGCAGCCATGACTTCGGCGGCGTCTGGGAGCTTTCGCGTTCCTATCCGGAGGTCCAGACGCAGTCGCCGAAAGACCTGTACCGCTTCACCGATCACCCGATGCCGGCCGAATATCCGGAATGGCCGAAGGGGCCGCAGGTGCATGCCTATCTGCACTCCTACGCCGACAAGCACGGGCTGAAGGACGCCTTTCGCCTGAACACCAATGTGCGCTCGATGGACCGCCGTGCCGACGGCATGCCCGGCTGGACGCTGACGCTGGAATCCGGCGGTGAGACGACGACGGAGGATTTCGATTTCGTCGCCATCTGCACCGGCCAGTTTTCCGACAAGAACATCATCACCCATCCAGGCCAGGACGATTTCGTCGCTAGCGACGGACAGGTCATGCACTCGTCGGAATACACCGACCCGGCCACGGTCGCGGGAAAACGCGTCGTTGTGCTCGGCGGTTCGAAATCGGCCACCGATATCGCTGTCCATGCGGCGACCAACGGCGCCAAGGCGGTGACGCTTGTCTACCGCGAGCCGGTGTGGCGCATCCCCTATTTCATCGGCGGGATCAACTTCAAGCGGCTGCTTTACATGCGGGCGCAGGAACAGCAGTTCAACAGTTGGGGCCGCAACCCGCTGCAGCGCACGGTGGCGGCGGTCTTCAAGCCGCTGGTCTGGGCCAATTTCCGCGGCCTTGAGACCATGCTCAAGATGCAGCTCGGCCTGAAGAAATGGGACATGGTGCCTGATGTGCCGATCGAAAAAGACGTGTCGTGCTCCATTCCGATCGTCACACCAGGCCTGTTCGAAGCCTTCAAGGACGGTTCGATCAAGCCGATCCGCGGCACATTCGAGCGCTATGAGGGCGACCAGGTGGTGCTGAGCAACGGCGAGAAGGTCGGTTGCGACGTGGCCATCCTGGGCGTCGGCTGGAAACTCGGCGTGCCCTATCTGTCCAAGGAGCACCGCGACAAGCTGATCGATCCGGACGGCCAGTATCGCGTCTATCGGCTGTCGGTGAATCCGGACCTGCCCGATATGGGCTTCGTCGGCTTCAATTCCAGCTTCTGCTCGGTGCTGTCATCGGAGATGATCGCCAACTGGCTGGTGCGCTTCGCCGACGGCCAACTGGCCCATCAACCGAACGACCGGGAGATGCGCGACAACATCGAGAAGATGCTCGACTGGAAACGCCGCGAGCGGCCGGCCGCCAAAGTCTATGGCGGCCTGTGCTCCGCACCCTTCCACTTCAAGCATTTCAACGAAGTGCTGGCCGATATCGGAGCGCGCAAACGCAAGCGCTCCAATCCGCTGGCCGAGCAGTTCTCCTATCCGAACGCCGATGCATACGGCACTTACCTCGCCTCGGCGCCGCAATACCAGGCGGGATAGGCGCTAGCTGCGGGCGATACGATAGATATCGACTGCGTTTTGACCGGCGATCCTCGCGGCCTCGTCATCCGACAGGCCGCCGAGGATCGTGCCAGTCACCTTGAGCCAGTCGGGCAGGCCGTTGGCCATATCGACGACGGGCCAGTCGCTGCCCCAGACCATGCGGTCGGGACCGAAGACATCGAGAACGTGGTCGACATAGGGCCGGATCGCGTCAAGCGTCGCGTCGCCCGGCGCACAATAGGCCAGGATCCCGGACAGCTTGCAGGAGACGTGCGGCAAGGCTGCAAGGTCACGCATGTGCTCACGCCACGGATCGAGCCCGCCGCCGGCGACATCCGGCACGCCGCAATGGTTGAGCACCAGCCTTGTGTTGTCGCACGCTTTCGCCAGTTCGGCGGCGATGGGCAGTTGCCGCGCCAGGAAACACATGTCGAACACCTTGCCGCGGTCGCCAATCTTGCGAACGTTGCCGCGGAAGGTCGATGACTGCGAGAGTTCATCCGGCACAACATGCAGAATGCGGCGAAAGCCGACGACGTCGAGCGTTTCGCATTCGTCCAGCCAGGCGTCGTAGCCGTCGTCCGTTTCCGGCCGGCACGAAGCGATCAGGCCGAGGATGCGGCTCCCGGACTGCCGCGCCAAATCAGCCACGAAACGGGCTTCCGCCTGGTAGTCGGCGTCGTCGACCCCGGTTTCCATGAACAGCGTGCCGGATACCGCTTCGGCATCGGCAAGCCCCTGGTAATCTTCCAGCGAGAAAGACCTGTTGGCCAGGACCGGGATACCGTCCGTCCAGCCATAGCCGGCAACGTCCGGATAGACCAGGTGCTGGTGAGTGTCGATGAGCGAAACCATGATATTCTCCCTTGCGTTCAGACGTTGGCCCAGCCGCCGTCGATGACATGGGCGACGCCGGTCGTATAGGCGGACTCGTCGGAGGCGAGATAGACGACCAGGGCGGCGATCTCCTCGGCCGTTCCGAGCCGTTCCATGGGCTGGCGGGCGATGAAGGCCGCGCGCGCCACCTCGTAGTCTTCGTTGGCTCGCATGCGCTCCTCGAGCGACGGCGATGCCACGGTCCCGGGACAGATGGCGTTGCAGCGGATGTTCTGACCGATGAAATCGGCAGCGACCGCCTTTGTCAGTCCGATCACCGCGGCCTTGGACGCGCCGTAGACGAAACGGTTAGGCGCGGCGATGACGGAAGAAGCCACCGATGACATGTTGATGATGGAGCCGCCGCCATTGTCGATCATGGCGGGCAGGTAGCGGCGAATGACGCGGTACATTGCCGTGACGTTGAGCCGAAAGGAGAAATCCCACTCCTCCTCGTCGCAATCGAGAATTGTCCCGTGTGCCACGTAGCCGGCGCAATTGAACAAAATGTCGGGTGCTCCGGTCCGCTCGACGGCCGAGCCGATGGAGTCCGGATCGAGCACATCGAGCCGGAAGGTCTCGAGGCCCTCCGCCGCTAGTTCCTGCAGCGCGGCTTCGTTGACGTCCGTGGCGAAGACCCGCGCACCCTCTGCCTTCATCGCCAATGCCGAAGCCCGGCCGATGCCCTGCCCGGCCGCCGTCACCAATGCTGTCTTGTCGTTCAATCTTCCCATGAATGCCCTCGTTGAAGCCCTTGAATTTCGATTCATTTCACTGCCGACAATGACACTGAACAAGCATTTCTCAAACCGGCAGACAAGCCGGCCCCAGTGGTTCGAAACTCTTGTAGGTCAGGATGAATTCGGCATGGCCGAGCGCCTCCGATTTGGTCGGTTCCCCGCCAGCCACCCTGATCACCCGGCTGTAGATTTCCTCGCCGACACCGTCCAGCGTCGCCTCCCCGGCGATGATGCGGCCGGCATTGATATCCATGTCTTCGCTCAACCGCTCGTACATGGCCGGGTTGGCGGCAATCTTGATCACCGGGGCCAGTGCCGAACCGACGACCGAACCGCGCCCCGTCACGAACAGTGTCAGATGAGCGCCGGACGCCATCATCTCGACGATCTCGGCATTGTCGGAAATGTTGGGAAAGCCGAAGCGTACCTCGCCGTCCGGCACCACATCCATCAGGTAGAGACCGCCCCGCGGCGGTCGGTCGCCGGGCTTGATCAGCCCGTAAATGGATGAGCTGCCGGACTTGGCATAGGCGCCCATCGATTTTTCCTCGATGGTCGACAGCCCGCCATCGGCATTGCCGGCGGCGAAGCTGCCGTAGCCGAGTTCGGCGTAGTAGCGGGCCGCCTTGGCGACCGATGCCCTGAGTTCTTCCGCAAGCTCCGGTGTCGCGGCGCGATCGGCCATGATCTCCTCGCAGCCGATCAGTTCACCGGTTTCCTCGAAGATGCAGGTGGCGCCTTCCGCCACCAGGCGGTCGAAGGCGCGTCCAACGGCCGGATTGCCGGAGATGCCACTGGTTCCGTCGGAGCCGCCGCAGATGGTGCCGACGACGAGGTCGGACACGGCCATCGGCACTTTCGGCGTTCCACTCAACAGCAGCAGGACTTTCCGGATCCAGTCGCGCCCCGTTTCGATGGATGAGCGTGTGCCGCCTTCCCTCTGAATAAAAATGGTTTTCACAGGCCGACCACTGTTTGCAACCAGCTCTTCCAGTCGGTAGCGGTTGAAGCTCTCGCAGCCGAGCGAAACAAGCAGTACAGCGCCGACATTCGGATGGGTGCACAGGTTCTCCATCATCCGCTGTGCATAGTCGTTGGGAAAGCACCCCGGAAAGCCGATCACATGGGCGTCGTCGCGGAACGGATAGGCAATTTCCCGGGCCACGTGGTGGGCGCATTCCACCAGATAGGCAACCGCGATGGTGTTGCGGATGCCCTTGCGGCCATCATCGCGCAGATAGCCCTCAAGCGTCATCGGCGTGCTCCCCTCGAGCCGCGTCGAGCGAATGCGACGGCGTGTAATTGCTGCAGATATTGTGCAGGTGGACGTGATCTCCGATGCGGATATCGGCGATCGCCGAACCGATGGGGGCGCCGTATTTGACGATACTCTCGCCGTCGGCGATCGCGGCGATGGCGATCTTGTGTCCCACTGCCACGTGGATGGGAACTTCCACCACCACCCCACTCACCAGGATTGCTTCGCCGCCGGACAAAGCCCGTAGCACCACGGCAACATTGTCGTCCGGCGAGAGCACGAGAAGCCGTTTGTCGGTTTGCGGGCCCACCATGGAACTTTGCATTCGTTGCGTCATGCTTCCTCACAGCGTGGCGATCGTCGCCTCGTCGATCAGATCCCAATCGAGATCGATGCCGAGGCCGGGTGTTTCCGGCATACGGGCAATCCCCTGCTCTATCGGCAGCGGCGCTTTGAGGCCGAAGTCAAGATGGCTCGTCGGCCACAGCAATTCCATGTAGGACGAGTTGCCGACGGCGCCGTTGAGGTGGAGGTTGACCAGCTCCAGGGGATGAAAGATCGTCGTGTGCAATTCGCATTTCATGTGGAAGGCCTCGGCGAGCCGCGCGGTCTTGAGCGCACCGGTGATTCCACCGGTCCAGGACACATCGGCCCGGACCGCATCCACTGCCCGGGTGGCGATGCACTCGGCCACGCTGTAGGGGTGCTTGGCCAGCACCTCCGTGCCGATGACCGGGATATCGAGAATGCGCGTCAGTTCCCGAAGCGCCGCAAAATTCTCGTCCGGCAACGGCTCCTCGAGCCACAGATAGTCGAGTTTCTCCAGTTCACGCCCGAACCGCACGGCCTCCTCGAACGAATAGGCGGCGACCGGGTCGGCCATCAGCGCGAACTCCTGACCGACGGCCTCTCGGACTGCCCGGTGGATGGCGATATCCTCGTCGAAATCGCGTCCCGGCGGATGGGTCTTGTAGGCCCTGAAACCGTAATCGCGCACGGCGACTGCCTCTGCCGCATAGGCGTCGACGTCCGGAAGGACCATGGACGATGCGTAGACCGGCACTTCACTGCGCGCGCCGCCGATATAGCGCCATAGCGGCTGCCCGGCACCTTCCGCGCCAAGGATCCAGAGGCAGCAATCGACCGGACCGTAGAGATAGATCGGCAGGTGGTGCCACCAGCGGTCGGCGACCCGCCAGTCCTGCCAGGCGGCCTCCCGGTCGAGCGCGTTGCGGCCGAGGAAGAACGGCCGCAGCGAGGCGGCGGCCAGATGCCCCGCCCCCATGGCCGAGCGGCCGGCAAAACCGAACATCGACGCCGACCGGCCGACCTCCGTGTGCAGCGTAAACACCAGGAACTCGAGCCCGTCCTGGGCGATGCCGTCACGCATCGCCTCGGCTGCGATCGCTGCCCGGTCGAGGCGGCAGCAGCGGATGTCGAGCCCGGTGATGCGCATCAGAACTTGCCGTATTTCAGATAGGCTTCCTGCGGGTCGACGCCGTCCAGGATCGCCGCGCGAACCTTGCTTTCCGTCTGCATGGCTTCCGCCGATTGTTCCAGGATCGCATCCAGATGCTCATGCGGGATGCGCACCATGCCGTCGCTGTCGCCATGCAGCCAGTCGCCGGGGCGGATCAGCACGTCGTCGATCATGATGTCGACCTCCGTGCCCGTGGGCAGCCACATGCCGACGATATCCTTCGGCGTGTGGTGGGTGCGCCAGCTGACGAAGCCCAGCTTGCGGATGAAATTGCTGTCGCGCAGAGCGCCGTCGAGCACGCAGCCGAGGACCTTCTTGCGGTGCAGCGTTTCCGCCGAGAGTTCGCCCATCTGGGCGATCGCGTGGGTGTGCGGCTGGGCCGTCCAGATGTGCCCGGGCTTGCATTGCGACAGCAGACCGGTCCAGGCGAGCAGGGTTTCATGGGCATCGGCCGCCTCGTCGACGCGACCCTCGACAGTGAACACCGGACCGCACAGCGTCCGGTCCGGCTGCAGCGGCTGAATGCGCGGCGGCAGGGTGAAATTGCGCATGTCCATGGCCCGCATGACGTCGTGGATGACGCTGGTGTAGCAGGCCCGGAACGGTTCGATGCGCGGATCAATCATGGTGAAACACTTCCTCCATCATGGCCCACCATTCGCCTTCCTTGCGGGTCTCCAATGGCACCTGGCAGGGCATGCAGACGTCCCACCATTCCTGCGTTTTCGGGTCGGCCGCCATCAGCGCAGCGTCCGCCTCGAAATCCTCGCCGACATATTCCCAGTAGCCGAACAGCAGGTTCTCCGGTTCCTTCAGGAAGATCGAATAGTTGGTTATGTTGCATTCGCTGATCCTGGCGAGAATCTCAGGCCAGACCGCGGCATGCAAGCGCTTGTATTCGGCGACCTTGTCGGCCTCCAGGCCGATGAGCATACCCATTCTCTGCATCCTAACCTCCTATTGGACCATCGTTGTGTCCTCGGCCCGCGCGCTTATCGCCGGCCAGTCCCATTCGATCCCCAGTCCCGGCGTCGCCGGCGGAACGGCCTTGCCGTCGCGAATGTCGAGCCGCGACGTGGTGATCGTATCGAGCTGCGGGATGTATTCGAGCATCGGCGCGTTGGGCACGGCGCAGACCAGGCTGACATGCAGCTCCATGAGGAAATGCGGACAGATCGAGACGTTGAACGCCTCGGCCATATGCGCGACCTTCAGCCACGGCGTTATGCCGCCGATGCGGGCGACATCCGCCTGAACGACGGAGCAGGCTCCCTGCTGAAGATAGTCCTTGAACTGGCTGATCGAATAGAGGCTCTCGCCGACGGCGACGGGTACCCGC
This sequence comes from Rhizobiaceae bacterium, assembly GCA_963921345.3. Taxonomy (GTDB): domain Bacteria; phylum Pseudomonadota; class Alphaproteobacteria; order Rhizobiales; family Rhizobiaceae; genus Hoeflea_A. The sequence continues at coordinate 1,181,964 of CAWUFE020000002.1, forward strand.
GAGTGCCGGCTGAGCGCGACATGGGCGCCGATATCGTCGGCCGGCAGCGGTTCCTCGAACCAGCCGATGGCGAGTTCCGCCAGCATGTCCGCGCGGCGCATCGCCTCCGACACCGAAAAGCACTGGTTGGCGTCCGTGAGGATCTCATAGGCGTCGCCGACGGCCTCGCGAACGGCGCCCAGACGCACCCGATCCTCGTCAATGGTCGGCTTGCCGATCTTGACCTTGGAGCCGACAAAACCCCGTTCACGCATGGCGAGCGCGTCTTCGACCAGGCGTTCGGGTGCCAGTTGCAGCCAACCACCTTCGGTCGAATAGAGCGCAACGGAGTCGCGCGCCCCGCCGGCCATCCGCCATAGCGGCAATCCGGCCCGCCGGCAGCGCAGATCCCAGAGTGCCGTATCGATGGCGGCCAATGCGAGGGAGGTAATGGCGCCGACGGCGGTGGCATGGGTGGCAAACAGCAGATCGCGCCAGATCGACTCGATTTCCTCAGCTTCACGACCGACCAAACGCGGCGCCAGCGTCGTTCCCAATAGGCTCATGATCGCCGGGCCGCCGGTCCCGATCGTGTAGCTGTAGCCGGTACCCACGGCGCCATCGGAGTCGAAAACACGAACGATGGGCGTTTCCTGACTGACGAAAGCCTGGATCGCGTCGTACCGTTCGACCTGCGGTTTGAGGTCGACCAGCGTGAGTTCGATGCGCTCGATACGCGCCATCAGTTCAGCCTCACGGATTTCTGGCTGTCAGCATCGAACAGATGCAGTTTCTCCAGCGCGACATTGAACGTCATGCGCTCGCCCTGAGCGACGTCGCGCGGATCGAACATCTTGCCGAGCACCTCCTTGCCGGCGATCTGGGTGTAGAGGATCGTTTCAGTCCCCAGCAGTTCGGCGAGATCTACCGAAAGGTCCATCGACGCCGTGTGGCCGTTTTCGGCAATGCCGTGGCCGCGCGGCGTCAGATCGTCCGGGCGCATGCCCATCACGACGCGCTGTCCGGTCGCCATGTTGTTGCGCAGGCGCTCGGGGATCGGAAGGCCGCGCCCGTCGCCGAAAACAATCTCACCGTCGTCGACGGTCGCTTCGATGAGGTTCATGGGCGGCGAGCCGATGAAGCTAGCGACGAAGGTGTTGACCGGGTGATTGAACACCTCCATGGGTGTGCCGACCTGTTCGATCCAGCCGTCCTTCATGACGACGATGCGGTCGGCCAGCGTCATTGCCTCGACCTGGTCGTGGGTCACATAGACCACCGTGGTCTTGACCTTGCGGTGCAGCTTCTTGATCTCCGTGCGCATCTGCACCCGCAGCTTGGCGTCGAGATTGGACAGCGGCTCGTCGAACAGGAAGGCTTCCGGGTGGCGGACGATCGCCCGGCCCATGGCGACGCGCTGGCGCTGGCCGCCCGAAAGTTCCGCCGGAGTGCGGTCCATCAGCTCCTGCAGGCCGAGGATCTCCGCCGCCTCGGCAACACGCTCGTCGATCACCGCGTCGGGCTGCTTGGCGATCTTCAGGCCGAAACCGAGATTTTCCCGCACGCTCATATGCGGATAGAGCGCATAGTTCTGGAACACCATGGAGATGTTGCGCTTGCGCGGCGGCAGGTCGTTGACCACCTCCGGTCCAATGGAAATGGTGCCGCCGGAGATCTCCTCGAGACCGGCGATCATGCGCAATGTCGTCGACTTGCCGCAGCCGGATGGACCGACCAGCACAACGAACTCGTTATGCGCGATGTCGAGGTCGATGCCGTGCACGACCTCAAGCCGGCCATAGTTCTTGACGACGCTTTCAAGCCTGATGTCAGCCATGATTTACCCCTTTACGCCGCCGAAGGTGAGGCCGCTGATCAAGTGTTTCTGAACGATGAAGGTGAGGATGAGCGCCGGGATGATGATGATCACCGCCATCGCCGACATGCCGGCCCAGTCGATGGTGAACTGGGCGGTGAAATCCATCAGCCCGACCGGCAGCGTCTTGCTGTCGGTCGACCGGGTCAACTGGCTGGCCAGCGCATATTCGTTCCAGGACGTCAGGAAAGCGAAAATGCCGGCCGAGGCGATGCCCGGCTTGGCGAGCGGAAACTCGATCCTCCAGAACGCCTGCCAGCGGGTGCAGCCGTCGACCTGCGCGGCTTCCGACAGTTCCTTCGGGATCTGCCGGAAGAAGCCGTCGATCAGCCAGATGGTGAACGGCACGTTGAGCGCCACATAGACGATGATGAGACCAGGCCGCGTGTCGATCAGGCCGATGCGGCTCCAGATCATGAAGACCGGCAGCGACAGGGCGATGCCCGGCACGGTGCGCGACAGCATCAGCCCGAGAAACAGGGTATCCTTGAACTTGAAGCGGAAGCGGGCGAAGGCATAGCCGCCGGACATGCCGATCAGGATGGCGATCGCCGTGCTGGTCAGGGCGATAACAAGCGAATTGGAGAAATAGGCCGGCACCGGGATCGCCACCTGTTCGGCTCCGAAGCCGAAAATCTGGGCGAAATTGTTGAGGGTCAGTTCCTCCGGAATCCAGATTGCCGGCTTGGCCAGCACCTCGCGGTTGGGCCGGAACCCGGTGAGCACGACCCACAGGCCCGGCACGCAGATGATCAGCATCAGCAGAAAGGTGAGCACCCAGGAAACGGCCTTGCCGATGCGCTTTCTTGTGTGTCCGGTCATCAGTCCGCACCCCCCATGTAGCGGCGCGCGGCAATCAGCTTGCGGAAGAAATAGAAGGTGAAGGCGATCGACAGCAGGATCGACACATAGGCCATGGCGTTGGCCTGCCCCATGCGCGAATTGTCGTATCCGACACGGGCGATCAGCGTCCAGAGAAGTTCGGTACGGCCGGCCGGACCGCCGCCGGTCATGACGTCGACGATGTCGTAGGCGCGAGCGACGTCGAGCGAGCGGATGGTCATGGCGATGAAGGCGAAAGGCATCAGGAACGGCAGGGTGATGTGGCGAAAGACCTGCCACGGGTTGCAGCCATCGACCTTGGCGGCTTCCAGCGGATCGCGCGGCATGGCGAACAGCCCGGCGAGCAGCAGGATGGCGAAAATCGACGTGCTCATCCACACTTCGGCAAAGATGATCGAAAACATCGCCAGATGTTTGTCGACCAGCCAGGGAATGGCGCCATCGCTGAGGCCCAGCGCCTGCAGGGCATTGTTGAGGATGCCGATATTGTCGTTGAAGATGAACTTGAACTGGTAGCCGACCAGAATCGGCGAAAACATCATCGGAAACATCATGATGGTGCGCAGCGTGCGCTGACCCCAGGTGATGCGGTTGATCAGCAGGGCGATGCCGAGGCCGAAGAGAAACTCCAGATTGAGCGCGATCGTCAGGAACAGCACCGTGCGGCCGAAGGCCACCCAGAAATCGGCATCGGTGAAGATGCGCTCGTAATTGCGGAAGCCGACCCAGTTGTAGAGGCTGTCCGGCCGGATCAGCCGGTAGCCGGTGAAACTCGTGTAAAGCGAGAAAAGCAGCGGCAGCAGCACGACCAGCAGGATGGTGATAATCGCCGGCGAAAGCAGCAGCAGCGGCGTGAACCGTTCACGCCGCCATCTGCGTTTGGCCGGCCTTGACGCGGCCGTTGCCGCGTCGGACTGGCGGGCGGCGGAGACCGCCTGCCAATCGTCTTGAAGTTCGGACACTAGAGGTAACCCGCGTCTTCCATGATTTCACGGGCCGATTCGGCCGCCTCATCGAGCGCTTCCTGCGGCGTCATTTCGCCGAGGATGGCAGCCTGAAGCCGCGGCCACAGCTCGTTCGACACCTCGATCCACTGCGGAATCAGCGGCGGCGTGAAGGCATCTTCCGCCATCGACTGTGCGTAGGTCTGGAATACCAGAACCATGAAGTCGTTGCCGGCACCGTCGAATTCACCGATCGCCTCGTCCCAGACCTTGGCGCGGGTCGGCAACAGGCCCTTGCGCGCCTCGATCATCTGCCGCTCATGCGACGTCAGGAAGCTGACGAACGACGCGGCCGCTTCCTTGTTGTCGCAGCTTTCGGTGATCGAGAACGTGTGACTGCCGGACCAGCCCGAACGCTTGCCGCCGGAACCGACCGGTGCGCGAACCAGACCGATGTCGCCGGCCACCTTGGAGTTTGCCGGGTCGTTGAAGAACGATGCCCAGCCGGCCCAGTCGAGGTTCAGCGCCACCGTACCGGAGGCGAAGCCGAGACCGGTATCGTCCCACAGATAGTTGAGCACTCCGGCCGGTACGGCCTTGGCGTCGTAGAGGTCCTTGAACCACTGCACCGCGCGCACGCCGGCTTCGGAATTGAACGTCGGGTTCCAGTTCTCGTCGAACAGCTGGCCACCCTCGGCAACGAGCAGTTCGTAGAAGCGTCCGGTGATCGCCTCATCCTTGCCGACATATTGGGTGCCGAAAAACTCCGGCGCGTTGGCGAAGAAGATCGCCTGGTCCTTGAACTGCCCCCAGGTTTGCGGAGGGGCCAGGTCATAGCCGAATTTTTCCTTGAACCGATCCTTGTTGCCCTGATCGGCGAAGAGCGATTTCTTGTAGTAGAGATTGGAAATATCGGAGTGGCGCGGCAGTTGCACCAGCCGGCCGTCGACGGTCGAGTTGGCAAGCGCCAGTTCCTGGAACTCGGCCAGTGTCGCGTCCGGGATCACACCGTTGAGGTCGATATAGATCGTGCCGTATTGCGGCGCGAAGCTGGTATGGTTGGAGCCGACGCACCAGTCGAGCGTGCCGGCGGCGATGTCCTGCTTGATCTCGCGGTCGAGTTCGAAGTGGTTCTTGCGCGACAGGACATCGACCTTGGCGCCCGTCATCTCTTCCCACTTCTCGATCTCGGCGTAGAGCGGCTCGTATTGGGCGCCGCCGATCAGCTTGACGCGCAGCGTGTAGCCGTCGAAGTTTCCATAGTCGATGTCCTCGGCGAGCGTCGCGCCGGTCATCAGCAGCGGCAGCGCGGTGGCGGCCGCCAGCATTTTCAAGCGTTGGTGTTTCATCGTCTCCTCCTTGTGATCAACCTTGCTTGCTGTGTTGCCGGAGCGCGCGGGCGTCGGTGCCGCCCTCTTGCCCTCCGGTCTTCGACTCGAGAAAAACCGCCTCGGTGTGCTGTCCAAGACCGGGTGCCGCGACGGGCGACTTCAACGTCGCGCCGTCGATGCGGACCGGCCCGCGCAGCGCCGTCAGTTCGAGACTGGCATTGCGGCGGATCGTCTGTTCGAAATCGAGCGTCCGATAAGCCTCGCTTTGAAGCATCTCCGGCCAGTCCAGCACCTCCGAACACCAGATGTCGGCGGGCTGCAGCACCGAGAGCCATTCCGCGGTGGTGCGCTGGCGGATGCGTTCGGCAAGGATCGTCTTGATCGTATCGCGCTGCGACAGCAGCGCGTTCTTGTCGTCGTAGTAGTGTTCGAGACCCGCGATGCCGAGCAGTTCGGCAAGTTTCTGCAACGACGGCGTCATGGCGAGCGCCAGATGGCCGTCGGCGGTCTCATAGACGCCATAGGGCGCGCCGAGATAGGCATGGGCGCCGTTGACGCCGCTGCGCTCGGGCATGCGCCCTCCGTCGTTGAGATGGGTGGTCAGCACTTCGAACTGGAAATCGATCATCGCCTCGAAAAGACTGGTTTCGACCAGCGCCCCACGGCCGTGCAGGCCGCGACCGACCAGCGCCGCCAAAATGCCTTGCGCCAGCGCGTTGCCGGCCAGCATGTCGGCGACGGCAAGACCCATGGGCATGGGCGGATCGTCGCGGCAGCCGGTGAGCCACAGCAGGCCGGCCCGCGCCTGGGCCAGCAGATCCTGGCCCGGCAGGTCCTTCCACGGCCCCTCCTCGCCATAGCCGGAGATCGATCCGTAGACGATGCGCGGGTTGAGCGCCTTGACCGCCTCGTAGCCGAAGCCCTGGCGCTCGATGACACCGGGGCGAAAGTTCTGGATCATCACGTCGGCGGTCGCCAGCAGCTCGAACAGTTTCTGTCGGTCGGCCTCGTCGCGCAGGTCCGCCGTGACGCTTTCCTTGTTGCGGTTGATGGCGTGGAACAGCGAATTGTCGCCGTCGATGTCGACGTCCGACAGATAGAGATAGCGGCACAGGTCGCCGACGCCGGGCCGCTCGACCTTGATCACCCGAGCGCCGAGATCGGCAAGCTTCAGGCTGCACACCGGCCCCGACAGGAATTGGCTGAAATCGACGACGACGAGACCGTCGAGCGGCCGTTCGGATTGCGGCAGGTCCCTCATGCCCGGCTCTCCCTGTAGGCCCCATCGAGCCGGTCGAGCGCCGTCTCGACGTCGAGATCGCCGCGCAGGCAGGCATGGACGATGTCGCCGCCGGTGTCCTGGAAGCCCATATAGCCGTCGTAACGCGGCCGCAGCCAGGCGGTTTCCAGGGTTTCCCTGGTGTTGACGAAAAAGTCGCGGCTGGCGGCGTTGCAGGCCGGATCTTCCCAGGCGACGGCGTTGCCCGGCTGGCCGCCGGAAGCAAAGAACAGGCCCGCCTGGCAATCGGCGCCGGCAATCCAGAAGGCATAGTCGGCGGCGATCTCGCGCTTGGGAGACGAGGCCGAGATCGCTATGCCGGTGCCGCCGATCACCGTGCCACGCGGGCCGTTTTCGCCGAAGCCGGGGGCGTTGGCGAAAGTAACGGGAAATCTGCAATAGCCGTCGCGGCTGTAGTTGGTGTAGCCGTAACCGAAGGGCGAATAAGCCGGACCTTCGGCGCTGCGGCCCATCCAGTCGAGAACGCCGATCGGATCGAGTGTCAGGCATTTGGGGTCGATCAGTGCAACAATCTCTCGCATCCGATCGAGCACCTCCCGACCGTCATCGCGGTCGATCAGCCAATCGGGATCCTCGGCGACGGCGAGGTCGAGATTGCGGGCCAGACCAAAAAAGGTCATCAGCGCGTTGATCGGGATGAGCGCGAAGCCGACGCGGCCGGAACGGGCGAGCTCGAGCACCTCGCTCCAACGCACCGGCGGCGTGTCGAGAAGATCGGCGCGAAACGCCGCGACCGGCGTTGCCGCGTCGATGGCGAGCGCCCATTGATGACCGTCGAATTCGTAGGACCGGTGCGAAACGCCGACCGACTGTTCCGCGAGCGCTGCCATATCGGCGTCGCGCCCGAGGGTGTCGAGCGCCACGAGATGGCCGCTCGGCGCGACCTCGCCGACATGCGGATGGTCGATGACCATCAGATCGTATGTGCCGGCCATCTCCTCGATCGGCCGGTCCGCGAAAGCCTGCAGCGAGCGCTTTTCCCAGTGAATCGTGACGCCGGGATTGCGGCGGCCGAATTCTTCCGCCGTGGCGACCATCGGGTCGAACCCGCGGCTGTGGTCCCAGGTCATGCCGCGCAGTGTCGTCGTCTCAGCCATTGCCGGACCGCGCCTCCATGGCGGCGAGTTCGTCGGCAAAGGCGGCCGGATCGCGGTAGAGCGCGGTCATCAGATGCTCGCAATAGAGCACGATCTCGCCATCGCCCTTGAACACCGAGTAGCTGACCTTGACCTTGCCCATCTCGGCGTTCTTGACCTCCTTGGAGAGGTTCTCGCGGATAGTGTAGATCGTGTCGCCGATGAACACCGGGGCGATGAAACGCAGCCGGTCATAGCCGTAGGAAAACGAGTTCAGGCAGTTGGTGGCGGCGAGGCCGAGGCCGTAGGAAAACACCTGCGCGCCCGCCACCAGGCGCTTGCCGAACACGCCTTCCTTTTCGGCAAAGCCCTGATCGGCGACATAGGGGTGAAGGTCGAGCACCAGCGAGTTGAACAGCATCGCCTCGCCTTCCGAGATGGTGCGGCGGATCGACCTGATTTTGTCGCCGACCTGGAAGTCCTCGAAATACCAGTCCTCGGCATTCCACACCGGAATTCTCGAATGGTCGTCCGGCAGGCCCGGCAGGGCGCGCGCATGGACTCCGATCTCCGCCAATTTGTCCTCCCCTGAGTTTCGGATTACCGGGGAAGCATCCACAATTCTCTTTCATTAGTCAAATAGTTTTGTATATATGAAAAATCAAAATTGAGAGACCGGCGGTGGCCTGACCGCTGCGTGGGAGGAAAAAATGGAGCAGGAACAGTATTTTGAGGACTATGTGGAGGGCGCTCGGCGCGAGACCCTCGGTCGCACGATCACAGAGGCGGACATCGTCTTCCACGCCGGTCACAGCGGCGACTTCTTTCCTCATCACATGGACGCCGAGTTCGCCAAATCTCTGCCGTTCGGCCAGCGCGTAGCGCATGGCACGATGACCTTCGCGATCGGCATCGGGTTGACGGCGACTGTTATCAATCCGCGCGCTTTCACCTATGGCTATGAGCGCCTGCGGTTCCCCAATCCCGTCTATGCCGGTGACACGATCCGCACTTTCGTGACCATCGGTTCCAAGGCGGACGATCCCAAACGGGCGGGATTTGGTAGGGTCGTCGAGATCAGCGAAACCAAAAAACAGGACGGTTCGACCGTCATGTATTGCGAGCACATTCTGCTGGTCGAAAAGAGGGAACGCGACGATGACAATTGAACTCAACCAGTCCTGGCCGGCGCCGGCGGCGCCGAAACCCGTTCTCATCATCGGCGCCGGCGGCATCATCCGCGACGCCCATCTGCCGGCCTACCAGAAGGCCGACATCCTCGTCGGCGGCGTGACCGACGTCGACGCCGCACGGGCGCAGAGCCTCGCCGCCGATTACGACATCCCGGCCATCCACGCGTCGCTCGCCGACGCCGTCGCCGCGCATGGAACGAATGTCGTCTACGACATCGCCACCCCGCCGCATGTGATCACCGACATCCTGCCCGACATGCCTGACGGCGCCGCGGTGCTGATCCAGAAGCCGATGGGCGCCGATCAGGACCAGGCACGGCAAATCCGCACGATCTGCCGGGACAAGAAACTGAAGGCGGCGGTCAACTTCCAGCTACGATTCTCACCGATGATGATGGCGGCAAGGGACGCGATCGCGAAGGGCCTGATCGGCGAGTTGCTGGAAGTCGAGGTACATCTCAACATCTTCACGCCGTGGACGCTGTTTCCGTTCCTGATCCCGATGGAGCGCGTCGAGATCGCCGTGCATTCGATCCACTATCTCGACACCATCCGGGCTCTTGCCGGCAATCCGCAAGCCGTGTTCGCCCGCAGCATCGGCGACCCGCGTGCGGCCGACTTCGCCCAGACACGCACCTCCGTCATTCTCGACTATGGCGACCGGCTGCGCGGCCTGATGTCGATCAACCACAACCACCAGTGCGGCCGGAAATTCCAGTCCGCCTGGTTCCGCATCGAGGGCACCGAAGGCGCGATGATGGTCAAGCTCGGCGTCTGCTTCGACTATCCGAACGGCGAAGCGGACGAATTGTGGTACTGCCGCAATGGCGGCGACTGGCAGCAGATCCCGCTCGAAGGCAGTTGGTTCATCGACGCCTTCATGGGCACCATGCGCAACGTCCAGCGCTACGATGCCGGCGAGGACGATACACTCTATGCCTCGGTGGAAGATGCCTACGAGACGATGGCGCTGGTCGAGGCGTGTTTCAGATCGATGCAGACGCCGGCGGTGGAGCTGGAGCTGGATTAGCCGTCCGGCCCCGGCCGCCGCTTCAAGCCGTTCATCCGCGGGCAAGCTTCAGAAACCACCCGGGCGGGTTTTTCGGCAGCAACCGTCGCGCTGCCGAATTGACGATCAGTCCCCTGCGCACCGACAGATTGGCCGGCGTACCGATGTCTCGAGCCAGCCCCAGAGCTTCCAGCGTCCTGACCAGCCACCATCCCGGGTCGGTCTGACCTGGCAGGAACCCGAGCCGCGCGGAACTCGGAAAGGCGTGGTGGTTTTCGTGAAAGGCCTCTCCGAATGTGATGAAGCCGAGCTTCGGCAGATTGTGCCCCTGAACGCACGCGCCCTCGACATGCAACAGGTTGGTCCTGGGCTGGTGGGCGAAATACCCGACGATCCAATGACCGATGAGGGAGACTGAAACGCGGCAGCAAATGCCCCATACCAGCCAGGGAAGACCGCCGATTGCCCATAGACCGATGCCGAGCGGTACCTGCTGGAGCATCCAGGTGCGTTCGACGAGCTGATAGAAGCGATCCCGACGAACCCCGTCCTCGATGACGAATTTCGGTTCGCGGTCCAGCTCGATCCCGCAATGAAGCTGCCACCAGGCATCCTTCCAGAAGCCGGCCCGATGGGAGAAGAAATCGTGACAGTCCGTTTGCCGCTGACCCCAGTCGCGAAAATCGTGCAGCCGGATCATGCCGAACGGGCCGGCCATTCCCACCAGGACGCCGAGATAGACGAGGCATCTCTCGACCCAGGCCGGCGTTTTGAAGGAACGGTGGATCAACAGGCGGTGCATGCCGACCGAGTGCCCGCCGCAAAGAGTCGCGGCGCACAGCGTCAGAAAGACGGCGAAGGCGTCCCACGCAAAGGTCAGCGGTCCCATTATCAAGGCGACGAGTGCCATAATGCTGATCCAAAGCGATTTCGCCGGGCGCCACACGACCTTCCCCTCGACGGCACTGCTTCTCGCATCCGAGTGAACCCTGTCTGTCGAAACCGGGGGTGTGGATCCTTCTTGTGTCCGTTCGTTCATTGCTCATGCCTCCTCAGCAACATCGCGCGACGACGCCAGCGGCCGGATCGGCAATCCGTTCCAGGCAGCTCGGAACGGGTTGCCAATTTCACCGTGGAAGCCGCTCTTGCGATTTCCCATTGAGTTTAGTATTTAGGAAATTAGCTAATTATCAGAATTTAGATATTTAGGCAATGCTCTAATTATCTAAATCACTCACTGGTTAATGAACTGAGGGACGGCGATGAACCGCAAGATGGTACCCGAGGCCGAACCGGCCGGCATGCAGCGTGTTTTCGAAGCGCTGGCTTCGACAACACGTCGGAAGATACTTGCCTATCTGGCGCACAGCTCGCTGACAGCCGGCGAAATCGCCGAACGGTTTGACATGTCGAAGCCGTCCATTTCGCAGCACCTCGGCGTGCTCGAGACAGCCGGACTCGTCACCAGGGAAAAGCGCGGACAATTCGTCCACTACTCGATCGTTGAGGAGAGCGTGGCGAACACCCTGAACGGCTTCGTTCAGGAGGTATGCCCGGTTTCGAGACCGCTCAAGCGGGAAAGCGAGAAACTGAAGAAGCGCTGACGGAACGGCATCCCGGTCAGCCCGCTGCCGTGAAAATGGGGAACGGCCTCCCCTGCCCCTTGAGCGTTTCCTCGGCGACGAATTCCGTCGAACCGGGCAGCCGGTCTGCGAAGTCCTCCGAAAACAGAATGCGCCGGTTGTGCTTGCTGCAGAGCCCCTCGATCCTGGCGGCGATGTTCACCGCCTGGCCCAGCACAGTGAAATCGAGGCGGGTCTCGGAACCGACATTGCCGTATAGCACCTCGCCGAAATGCATGGCGATGCCGAAGTCGAGGCCCAGCGGAGGATCGCATGTGTCGGCGGCCTGCAAGGCCTGTCGGGCAGCGGCCAAGGCCCGTTCGCACACCGCTTCCGGGCCGTGCCCGCCATCGGTGGCGAAAACGGCGAGCACGCCGTCGCCGACGAATTTGAGGATTTCGCCGACATGGCCCTCGATGGCGGCGGCAGCGATCTCGAAATACCGGTTGGCGCGGCCCATCGCTTCTTCGGCCGGAAGGCGGCTGTTCAGGCCGCTCCAGTCACGGATGTCGCTGACGAAGATCGCCGCGTCGATCTTTTCGATGTCGCCACGGGTGATTTGCCCGTCGAGAACCCGTTTGCCGGTTCGTGGTCCGAGATAGGCCTCTGCCACGGCGAGTGAAATGCTGCGCGCCTTGAACACCTCGACAATCGGCGCCAGCGCCGCCGCAATCGTTGTGATCGCTTGTAGTTCCTCAGCCGCAAACCCTCCGGCACGATCGGTGACCAGGACGAGGATCGCAAACCGACCATCGGAAAACCGCATGGGAACTCCGAAATAGTCGGTCGCGCCGCGTGCCCGCAATTCGTGCAGCACGCTGTGGTCGGCTTCGGTCAATCGGTCCAGGCGCCTGCGAAAGGACTGGAGGGTCTGGCTGATGACGGTCAGTGGACTGCCGGCAAAGCCTGCCCGACCCTCGAGGCCATGCGTGGACTCCAGGTGGTGGGTACCGGTGTCGCGTTCCCATAACGACGAGACGGCCGCCACCAGCGGATGCAGGGTTCGCATCGAAATGCGCACCCGCCATACCGGAGCGCCCGCTGCAAGCATCCGGGGTCCGAGTTCGCCGACAAGCACCTCCAGGTCGGGCAGAAACCTGCCTTCCTCCATCAGCCAGTCGACGATGGGTTCGGGATCCCAGGACCGGGGAGTGACGTCAGACATGGTCGATCAGGTCCCCCATGCTCGACACGGAGAGCTGGCGCTTCTCAAGCCTCGCCTTCCGACGCTCCGCCGCCGAGGCTGCGCGTCAGGGCGCGCGCCGTGTCGACCAGTTCGCGGCGGCAGTCCTCGAAGGTCAGCCTGTCGTGGTAACGCTCGATATGCGGGATGGTCATGGCGGCGACGGCGCGGCCGGAATGGTCGATGATCGGGGCCGAGACGTTGACGATGCCGCGCACGACGAAACTGTCGCGCACCTCGTAGCCCTTCACCCGTATGGTCTCCAGATCCTTGCGCACGGTTTGTTCGTTCATGCCGGTCGGTAACGGCACATTGGCGAAATAGGAGTCGACTTCCTCATCCGGCAGATGGGCCAGGATCACCCGGCCGGAGGAAGCCGACCACAGATCGATCATGGCGCCGAGGCGCACGGTCATGATGTTGTTGCCGGGGGCGTCGACCTGACCGACGACCAGGACGCTGTCATTGGCAAGAATCGCCAGATGCGACGACTGGTTGATCGATTTCACCAGCGTCCGCATCAGCGGACCGGCAAACGCCGTGAGGCGGCGGATCTTCGGAATGCGATGGGAAATCTCGAACAGGAATGTCGTCAGCACATAGCGATCGCTGGCCGGCTCTTGCGCCACATAGCCGCGATCCATCAGCACAACCAGCATGCGGAAAATCTCGCCGACCGATCGTCCCAGCGCCCGGGCGATCTCCGACTGGCTCATGCCGATCTCCTGGGTCGACAGCAATTCGATGATGTCGAGGCCCTTCTCCAGGGCGGGCGCCGAGTAGGCCTGGCGTTTGACCGGTTTGTCCATCCGCCTTTTATAGCCGGCGGTCGCAGCCTGTCCAAATCGTAAGATTCCGCACCTGCAATTTCGCCCAATTGTCTGTTAGGCGGCCTGCAACTAGTTTGTGTGACGGAATTCAAGGGTGCTTCCGTGTCCCGCAGCAACAGTGTCTACAAGGAAACCTACAATCTGGGGCTCGACCTGGTCGGCCGGCTGGGCGTCGACGCCAACCTGCCGCCGGAAACGGCGCTGGCCGAGCGCTGGAAGACCAGCCGCACCACCGTGCGGGCGGTGCTGGAGCAGTTCGACCGCAACGGGCTGATCAGCTGGGACGGCCGGCAGAAGAGGGTCCTGCGCACACCGAATCATGACGAATATTATGCAGCTGACGAGGTTCAGCCGACCGGCAAGAAGGTCGAGGCCGCGTTCATGGACTACGTTCTCGGCAGCGATCTGGCGCCGGGCACCATATTGCGCGAAAGCGAGCTGGTGCGCGAGTTCGGCGTCAGCACCTCCGCGGTGCGCGAATACCTCATACGGTTTTCACGCTTCGGCCTGATCCGCAAGGAGCCGAACCGCCACTGGGTGCTGATCGGGTTCACCCGGAACTTTGCCGTGGAGCTGTTCGACGTGCGCGAAATGTTCGAGATGCGCGCCTTCCGACGCTTTGCCTCCGAACCGCTTTCGAATGCCGACCGCACCCTGCTCGACCGGCTGCAGGAGGAACATCTGGCCCTGATTGCCAACATCGATCGCGACTATTTGCAGTTCCCGCGCCTCGACGAGCGCTTCCACAACACCTTCGTGTCCCGTCTGGACAACCGTTTCGCCGACGATTTCTTCGAACTCGTGTCGCTGATCTTCCATTTCCACTATCGCTGGAAAAAGACCGACGAGCGTGACCGCAACCTCGCCGCGGCGCGCGAGCATCTGCGCGTCATCCGCGCCCTGCGGGCCGGCAACCAGTCGGCGGCCGAAAAGGCCTTCGCACAACACCTGCAGACCGCCCGCAAGACGCTGCTGAAATCGGTCAGGTGGGACTGACGGAAGTCGCCGACGCCTTCACAGATTGCCCATCACGAGATCGGCGCAACGGTCTCCGAGCATCATGGCGGGTGCGTTGGTGTTGCCGGCATTGATGTTGGGGACCGCCGACATGTCGCAGACACGCAGGCTGTCTACGCCGCGCACCCGCATGCGGGCGTCGAGCACGGCGAGCGGGTCGCCGTCGGCACCCATGCGCGCCGATCCGGCCGGGTGGTAGTTGGTCTTGACGAAGCGCCGGCAATGGGCGGCGAGCGCCTAGTCGGTGGCGTTGGCCGGATCCGGGATGGCGACCCGCTTGACGCGACGGGCCAGCGGCGACTGCTCGAAGGCGCGCATGAAGAAGCGCTGACCGGCGATCATGTCCCGCATGTCCTGCGGATCCTTCAACAGATGCGGCGATACCAGAGGCATGGCCTGCGGATCGGCGGAGGCCAGCCGTACGGTTCCGCGCGAGCGCGGCTTGACGACGACGGTGGTGATGGTCATGCCGTAGTCGTTCTCCACCAGCCCTTGCGTATCGCGGTCGAGATAGACGATCGGTACGCAGAAAGCCTGTATCGTAGGCGGGGCCTCTGGATCGTCGGGATTGACGAAGGCGCCCGCCTCGACACCCGCCGAGGTCACCGGGCCCGATCCGAACAGCTTGAACTGGATGCCGTTTTTCAGCATCCGCCAGCCTTCGCCCTGGCGGAAATAGCCGTAAGGTCCGTTGGCTACCGCGGTGATCGGAACCTCCGGATGGTCGATCAGGTTGCTGCCGACGCCAGGCATGTCGGCAACGATGTCGAGGCCCTGCTCCGTCAGGTGGTCGGCCGGCCCGAGGCCCGACAGCATCAGCAGTTTTGGTGTGACCAGCGCGCCGGAAGACAGAATGATCTCGCCGTCGGCCGCCGCGCGGTGCACGGCGCCGTTGCCGTCCCGGTATTCGACCGCGACGGCCCGCCCGTTTTCCACAACGATGCGCTGGGCTTCGCTGTGCAGGCGCACCGTCAGATTGGGATCCTTTGCAAGCGGTGCGACATAGGCATAGGCCGCCGAGCTGCGCTTGCCATGGCGATTCATGAACTGATAGAAGCCGACGCCGCGCTGCGCCGGCCCGTTGAAGTCGGGATTGTAGGGCTCCCCCATGGCCTGAACCGCCTGCACGAACCAGCGCGACACCTCGTTGACGTGGCCGGGGTCCGACACCAGCAGCGGACCGTCGGCGCCGTGTCGATCATTGTACAGACGGTTGTTGCCTTCCATGCGGCGAAAGTGTTGGAGAACATCGCTCCAGCCCCAGCCGACGCGATCGTTGTTGCCCTTCAGCACGTCGTCCCACTCGTCATAGTCGGCCGGCCGGCCGCGCATGTAGACCTGGGCGTTGACCGAAGAACCGCCGCCGAGCACATGGCCCTGGGGAATGTCGTGGACCCGGCCATCGAGATGGGCTTGCGGCTCGGTCTGGTGGTAGCGCATGAATTTCGAGCCGTTGATCATCTTGAAGATGCCCGGCGGCATGTCGAGCAGCGGATGGCGATTGGAGTGGCCGGCTTCCAGCAGCAGCACCCGTGCCCCGCCATCGCCCGCCAGCCGGGCCGCCGCCACACAGCCGGAGGAGCCGCCGCCGACAACGATATGATCGAACGTCTCCGTCACAGCTGGCCCTCATCGAAGGTCACGCGGACATACTCCCAGGCGGCGCGAAGATGGTTGGCCAGCGCCTCTTCCGCGCCGTCGGGGTCGCGCTCGAGGATGGCGTCCAGGATGGCCCGGTGACTGCGGTAGTTGACCAGATTGCGTTCCGGAGACCGCAGCATCTTCTCCCAATGCGGAGCCAACCAGGAGGTATAACCCTCGTGGACGGCGGGGAAGATCGGGTTTCGGGGGATGCGGTAAAGCACGCCGTGAAAAGCGACATCGGTGGCGTAGAAGGCCTCCGAGTCATCGATCGCGGCTTCATTGGCCGCCAATGCCGCTTTCAGCTTGGCAATGTCGTCCTTTTGCGCCGCCAGAGCCGCTTGTCGGACCAGAGCCCGTTCGATGAAGATGCGGCTGTCATAGAGATTCTTGACGCCGCCCCTTTCGGTCAGCAGATGGCGGACGATGCCGCCGACGGCGGTGAGCGCCGTTTCATAATCCGGCTTTCTGACGATCGGACGGAAACGTGGCCGGCTCTCGATCAGACCCCGGTTCGACAGCGTGGCGATAGCTTCGCGAATGACGGTCCGGCTGGCACCGAACTGCTCCATCAGCGTGCGTTCGGCCGGCAGCGGCGCCCGGTCTTCGAGCAGGCCCGACATGATCTGCTCCTCCAGTCGGGCGATAACCAGATCGGCAGCCCTGCCCTGCGGCACCTGGGCGGACGGCACCACGTCCACACCCTCTTCCCCGTCGCTCACGCCTCGATACTCCCTGTTTCTGGTCGCTTCCGATATCGGATACCGCGCTCTTTTGGTATGATCAAAATAGCGCGATAGGCAAAATTGTCCATATCCGCCGTAGTAGTTTACGCTCAAATCACAGAAATCTGCGAAAAAATCTGGCCGCTTGATTGACATTTGGTCTGATTATGTATCTATACATCGATAAATTTGGTCATACCAAAAATCGTGAGAGGCGATAGGAATGCTCGATCTGCTGCCGAACGACGGCTCGGTCAGACACCATCCGATGTACATCGGCGGCGCCTGGCATGACGATCGCCAACACGATCGGATCGAAGTGATCAACCCCGCCGACGAAAGTGTCGTTGCGACCATTGCGGACGGAACGGTGGATGACGCCGCCCTGGCTCTGGAGGCCGCTGTCGAAGCCCAGCCCGCCTGGTCGGCCATGCCGGCCATCGAGCGCGGCCGGGCTGTCTCGGCGCTGGCGGATGCCGTCCGCGGAAGTACGGAACGCCTTGCCAGGATCGTCGTCTCCGAACAGGGCAAACCGCTGGACCAGGCGATCGGCGAAATCGTCGCGACCGAGACGTTTCTGCGCTACGCGGCCGAAAACGCGCGCCGCATCGAGGGCGACATCCTGCCGTCGGACAATCCCGGCGAGGAGATTTGGATTCGGCGGCATCCGTACGGTGTGGTCGTGGGACTGACCGCCTGGAATTACCCGGCAGCGCTTGCCGCGCGCAAATTGGGTCCGGCGCTGGTTGCCGGCAACACCTTTGTCCTGCTGTCTCATGAGTACACGCCGCTGTCTGGGCTCGAACTGGCCAGACTGGCCGAGGAAGCCGGCCTGCCGGCGGGCGTCTTCAACGTCGTGACCGGCCGCGGGCCGTTGGTCGGCCGGGCATTGGTCGAAAGTCCGTTGAGCGATCTCGTGACCATGACCGGCAGCACCCGCGCGGGCACGGAGATCTACCGAAGCGGGGCCGACCTGCTGAAGGTGCTTCGCCTGGAGCTCGGCGGCAAGGCGCCGTTCATCGTCATGGAAGATGCCGACGTCGATACGGCGGTCGAGGCCGCGATCCAGGCGCGCTACACCAATTGCGGACAGGTCTGCACCTGCAGCGAGCGCCTTTATGTGCATAGGGCGATCGCAGATGAATTTACCGACAAGTTCGTTATCGCCTCGCGGGCGCTGTCGATCGGCGATCCGCTCGACAGTCCCGACATCGGCGCCAAGATCAGCCGCGGCGAGGTCGACAAGATCGCGTCGATCGTCGATGCCGGCATTTCCGCCGGCGCAGAGGTTCTGCTGGAAGGCGGCCCGCTGACTTCCGGGCGGTTCGCAAAGGGCTACTGGTACGCTCCGAGCGTGCTTGCGGTCCGGGACAACACCTCTCCGCTGATGCAGCAGGAGGTCTTCGGACCGGTCGTGCCGATCAAGACCATCGGCAGCTTCGATGAGGCCGTGGCGCTTGCCAACGACACCGAATACGGACTGTCGGCCTATGTGTTCACCCGCAACATCAGGCGCCTGATGCGAACGCCCGGGGCGCTGAAATTCGGCGAAATCTATTTCAATCGCAGCAATGGCGAACAGGTCCAAGGCTTTCACACCGGCTGGGGCAAGTCGGGCCTCGGCGGCGAGGACGGCCGCTACGGCTTCGACGGCTATCTGCGCAAGCAGACCGTCTATGTGAACTGGGACTGACGCCCCATCGATTTCAACCGCCTGTCACGGCACATTCGCCGGCTCGAAAGGAGCCGGAAAACCAAGGAGGAGAAGATGAAGAGAAGAACTTTGCTGGGGACCGCCGCCGCCATCGGCTTCGGACTGGCTTCGGTTGCAACGGTGGCGATTGCCTCCGACCTGCCGCCGCTGGAAAAGAAGGACCGCTACAAGGTCGGCTTCTCGCAGATGGAGAGCAACAATCCCTGGCGCATCGCTGAGACCAAGTCGTTCCACGACACGGCGGAAAAATGCAATTGGGACCTGATTGCCACCGATGCCGCCGGATCGGCCGCCAAACAGGTCGCCGATGTCGACAGCATGATTGCCCAGGGCATCGATGTGCTGTTCCTGCCGCCACGCGAGGAAAAGCCGCTGATCCCGGCCGTCATGAAGGCCAAGGCCGCGGGCATACCGACCTTCCTGGTCGACCGTTCCGTCGATCCGAACGTTGCCCGCCCGGGCGAGCATTATGTGGCCTTCCTGGGATCGGACTTCGTCGATCAGGGCCGTCGCGTCGCCGAGTGGACGCTCGCCAATTTCAAGGGCGACAAGGGCATTATCGTCGAGCTCGAGGGCACCACCGGTTCTTCGCCGGCCAATGACCGCAAGAAGGGTTTCGACGACGTCATGGCCAAGCACGACAACATGACCATCGTCGCCTCGCAGAGCGGCGACTTCGCTCGCGACCTCGGACGCCAGGTCATGGAAACCCTGCTGCAGGCCCACCCCGACGTGAACATCGTCTATGCCCATAACGACGAAATGGCCATCGGCGCCATCCAGGCGCTGGAACTGGCCGGCCGCAAGCCGGGCGACGACGTGCTGGTGGTTTCCATCGACGGCACGCGCGACGCGCTGCAGGCGATCATCGACGGCAAAATGGGCGTTACGGTGGAGTCGTCCCCGTTCTTCGGCCCGCTGGCCTGCGAGACGATGAACCGGTATGCCAATGGCGAGGAGATCGAGCACTGGGTGCAGGTCAAGGACCGCATCTTCACGGCTGACAACGCCGCCGATCACGTCGACGAGGCATACTGACCGCCCCCGGGAGGAAGGGGTCGGCCCGCCCGGCCCCT
Organism: Rhizobiaceae bacterium; assembly: GCA_963921345.3. GTDB lineage: Bacteria > Pseudomonadota > Alphaproteobacteria > Rhizobiales > Rhizobiaceae > Hoeflea_A. Next base: position 1,201,323 of record CAWUFE020000002.1, read on the forward strand.
TCCAATCAACAAAAGAACCAGTGCGAGCCTGCCATGCCGGCCCTTTTGTCCATGACCGATATCGACAAGGCGTTTTCAGGCGTCCCGGCCCTGCGCGGCGCGGCGCTGGAGATCGCCGCGGGCGAGGTGCATGCGCTGATCGGCCAGAACGGGGCCGGCAAGTCGACCCTGATCAAGATCCTCACCGGCGTCTATCGCAGGGACGGCGGCGAGATCACCTTCGCCGGCCGCAAGTCGACCATCGCCAGCCCGCGCGAGGCCCAGCACAGAGGCATCGCGACCATCTACCAGGAACTCAATCTCGTGCCGCTGCGCAGCGTCACCGAAAACGTGGTGATGGGCTACGAACCGAAGCGCTTCGGCGGGCTTGTCGACTGGCGCAGGGCGCACCGGCAGACGCGTGACATCCTGGCTCGTTTCGGCATCGACATCGACGTCCGTGCGCCGCTTGGCAGCTATTCGACCGCCATACAGCAGCTCGTCGCCATTGCGCGCGCCGTTTCCCTCGACGCCCGGCTGGTCATCATGGACGAGCCGACATCGTCGCTCGACGACCGCGAGGTCGAAGTGCTGTTCGGCGTCGTGCGAGAGCTGAAGAATTCCGGTGTCTCGGTTCTCTATGTGTCGCACTTCCTCGACGAACTGTTCCGCATTTGCGACCGGGTCACCACCATGCGCGACGGACAGACGGTATCGGTGCGCGAGATTGCCGACACCGGCAAGCTGCAGCTGATAGCCGACATGCTGGGGCGCAATGTCGACGACATCGAAGCCGCCGGCATGACCGATTTCGGTGGCGGCAGAACAGCCGCACCCGGCGAAATTCTGTTGGAAGCCGAATCCGTTTCCACCGACCGCCGGCTGTTCAAATTCGATCTGGAGGTCAGGCGCGGCGAAATTGTCGGCCTCGGCGGACTGCTGGGATCCGGGCGCACGGAGGCAGCCCGGGCGCTGTTCGGTGTCGACGCGGTTACCGGCGGCGAGATCCGGCTGAAAGGCAAGCCTTGGCGGGCCGGCGGCCCAGCCGAAGCCATCCGCAATCGCATCGGCATGCTGTCTGAAGACCGTAAAGCCGAAGGCATCGTGCCCGACATGTCGGTGCGCGAAAACATGACCCTGGCGCTGCTCCCGAAACTGGCGCGAGGCGGACGCATCCAGCGCGGGCAGGAACGGCAACTCGTGGAGCGCTTCATCAAAGCCCTCGGCATCAAGACCGCCGACATGGATCAGCCGATCCGAGAACTGTCGGGCGGCAACCAGCAGAAGGTGCTGCTGGCACGATGGCTGGCGACGGAACCGGATCTGCTGATCCTCGACGAGCCAACCCGCGGCGTCGATGTCGGCGCCAAACTCGAAATCCAGGCAATCATCCGCGACTTCGTAGCCAGGGGGTTCGGCGTCGTGCTCATCAGTTCCGAATTCGAGGAGCTGGTCGAGGGCGCTGACCGTATCATCGTGCTGCAGGACGGCTATTCCGTCGCGATGCTGCAAAATCCCGGCATCACGGAAGATGCGCTGGTTCGGGCCATCGCCCACCATCACGAAACGGGGGAAGCGTGATGTCCGACGATGCGATGCCGGAGACCAAGGCCTTGCGCCGCACGTCCCTCACGCTCGGCCGGCTGACGCTGCGCGATCATGGCGGCCTGATCGCCCTGGTCATCCTGATCGGCTTCAACATTCTGGTGACGCCGAACTTCCTGCAGATGCAGACCCTGTTCGTCAATATCAGCCAGGTGGCCACGATCGCCATCGTGGCGATCGGCATGACATTGGTGATCGCCACCGCCGGCATCGACTTGTCTGTCGGCGCGGTCATGGCGCTGGCCGGCGCCCTGGCACCGCTGATCTTCCTGTCGGATTTCGGCACCGCCTATCCGGTGCTCGGCCTGATCGCGGCCTTCCTGCTGCCGCTGCTCGCCGCCTGTCTGTGCGGCCTGTTCAACGGCCTGATGATCAGCTTTCTCAACGTCCAGCCGATCATCGCCACGCTGATCCTGTTCATCTCCGGACGCGGCATCGCCCAGGTGCTGACCAATGGCAACCTGCAGACGTTTTCCAACCCCGGTTTCAGCTATCTGGGAACCGGGCGCATTCTCGGCCTGCCCTTCCAGGGCTGGCTGGCGCTGGTGCTGGCGTTCGCCGCCTGGTGGCTGGTCTCGCGCACGGTTTTCGGCCGCTATCTGCTGGCGGTCGGTGGCAACGAGCGGGCAGCGCGGCTCGCCGGCGCTCCTGTGCGCCTCGTCAAAACCGGCGCCTATGTCATCTGCGCCTTTCTGGCGGGCATTGCCGGACTGATCGTCGTCGCCATCAACTCGGCCTCCGATGCCGCCCGCAACGGCAATCTGATGGAACTCGACGCGATTGCCGCTGCGGTGGTCGGCGGAGCGCTCCTGCAGGGCGGACGGGCGCCGATTTTCGGTGCCATTCTCGGTGCGGTGATCATCCAGCTGGTCAAGTACACGCTGCTTGCCAACGGCATCGAGGATGAGGTTGCGCTGATCGCCAAGGCGCTGATCATCGCGCTGGCCGTCTATGTCCAACAGTCGCGGAAGGAATAGCCATGCTCGACGGCAACGCATTCGATCTGCGCAAATACCTGCACAACAACGCCCAGACGAGCGGAGTCTGGATCGCGCTGGCGGCGCTGATCGTCTTCGGGCTGCTGCGCTACGACAATTTCGGCAGCGCCTACAACATCGTGTCGTTCCTGAACTACAACTCCATGTTCATCGTCATCTCGATCGGCATGTGCTTCGTCATCATGACCGGCGGCATCGATCTTTCCGTCGGTTCCGTCGCGGCCTTCACTTCGGTCGTTGCCGCCTATCTCAGCCCTTACGGCATCGAGGTCGCCTTGCCCGGCGGGGTGCTGGCAGGCGTGGCGTTGGGTGCCGTCAACGCCTTCTTCATCATCGCCATGCGCATCCCGCCCTTCATCGCCACGCTGGCGACGATGCTGGGCGCCAAGGGTGGCGCGCTGGTGATCTCCGGCGCCCAGACGATTTCGGTCGACTGGGGCAGCAACTTCACCAAGCTCGGCATGGAAAAGGCCCTCGGCATCCTCCCCTGGTCCATCGTCATCGTCGCCATCGTTGCCGTCCTGCTGTGGATCGTTCTCGAGCACACATCGCTCGGCCGCACGGTGCTGGCCATCGGCGGTGGCGAGGACGCCTCAAACCTGATGGGCCTGAAGGTCGATCGAACCAAGGCCTTCGTCTATCTGCTCAGCGGCGGCTGCGCGGGGCTGGCAGGTGTTTTCCTGGCATCCGGCTTCGGCGCCGGCCAACCGCTCGAAGGCGTCGGCTGGGAGCTGTCGGCGATCGCCTCAGTCGTCGTCGGCGGCACGCTGCTGACCGGCGGGCTCGGTTCCGTGCCGGCCACCGTTGCCGGCGCATTGCTGCTCGGGCTGGTCTTCAACATCCTCAATTTCGAAAACGGGCGCGGTACGATAAGCCTCAGTGCCTATTGGCAGATGGTGATTCGCGGCGGGTTCCTGTTCGTCGTCATCCTGCTGCAGTCCCGCATGAATTCCTCCAGTCTGAAGTCGAGTTAGAACATGGCCAAGATCGAACACGTCGAAGCGCGCTATTTTGCCGTCCCGCTAGCCGAAGTTCTCAGCGATGCGATGCATGGCGACCACACGCATTTCGAACTGATCACGGCGACCGTCACCCTCGACGACGGCAGCGAGGGGACGGGATACACCTATACCGGCGGACGCGGCGGCAAGGCCGTTCTGGCGATGATCCAGCACGACCTGGCGCCGTTCCTCCTGGGCCGCGACGGATCGGCCGTCGAATCGCTGCACGATGCCATGCAAACCCATGTGCACTATGTCGCGCGTGGCGGCATCGCCTCCTTTGCCATCTCGGCGATCGACATCGCCCTTTGGGACCTGCGCGGCAAACGGAGCGGCGAGCCGCTGTGGAAAATGGCTGGTGGCGCCGCTTCCAAGTGCAAGGCCTATCGCGGCGGCGTCGACCTAAACTTTCCGCTTCCCAAACTGCTCGACAGCGTGCGGGGCTACCTTGCTCAGGGCTTCAACGCCGTGAAGATCAAGGTCGGCCGGCCTGAACTGGCCGACGACGTTGCCCGGCTCGCGGCCGTACGCAACCTGATCGGGCCGGAGGCCGCGCTGATGGCCGATGCCAATTACGGCATGACGGTCGACCAGGCGATCGCCGCCTGCCGGGCCTTCGAGCCTTTCAACCTGCTGTGGTTCGAGGAGCCCATCATCCCGGATGCCTATGCGGCTTACGGCCGGATCGCGGACACCACCGGCATGCCGCTGGCGATGGGCGAGAACCTGCACACGATCCACGAGTTCGACTATGCCTTCGCCCAATCGAAACTGTCCTTCATCCAGCCGGATGCTTCGAATTGCGGCGGCATCACCGGCTGGCTGCGGGTGGCGGAGCGGGCGCGGGCCGCCGGCATTCCCGTTTGCAGTCACGGCATGCACGAATTGCATGTCAGCCTGGTATCGTCCCAGGCCAATGCCGGCTGGCTGGAAGTCCATTCCTTCCCCATCGACGCCTATACGTCGCGCCCCCTGGTGGTCGAAGACCATCTGGCGATTGCGCCGGATGCTCCGGGAACCGGCGTCACCTTCGACTGGCACAAACTGAACTCGGCCAACGATCTGGCCGCCTAGATCAACACGGATAACACTCGATGACCCTTTCGGCTGCCTATTATCGCGGCGACAAGCGCTTCACCGTGGAAGAGGTCGCATCACCGCCCTCGCCCGGCCCCGGCGAGGTGCAGATCGACGTCGCCTTCTGCGGCATCTGCGGCACCGACCTGCATGTCTATCTCGGCCACATGGACCAGCGTGTCGGCTTCGAGCGGGTGATCGGCCATGAGATGTCCGGCACGGTCAGCGCGGTCGGCAACGGCGTTACGGACATCGCCCCCGGCGACCGGGTCGTGGTGCGGCCGCTCGATGCCTGCGGCGACTGTCCGGCCTGCGAGCGCGGCCATGCCCATATCTGCCAGAACCTGAAGTTCCTCGGCCTCGATACCGACGGCGCCTTCCAGGAGAATTGGACCGTGCCGGCCCACACCGTGCACAAGCTGCCCGCCGGCCTGTCGCTCGACCATGCCGCGCTGATCGAACCGGTTGCGGTGGCCTGCCACGACGTGCGCCGCGGCCGGGTCGAAGCCGGCGAGGACGTGCTGGTCATCGGCGGCGGGCCGATCGGCATGCTGATCGCCATGGTGGCCGGCCATGCCGGCGCCAGGGTCACCGTCTCGGAGATCAACCCGCATCGGCTGGCGGTGGCGGAAAAACTCGGCTTCACGGCGATCAATCCGAAGGAAACGGATGCCGCTGCGGCGATCCTCGAGGCCACCGGCGGCAAGGGCGCCGACGTGATCTTCGAGGTTTCGGGAACGCAAGCAGGCGTCGACCTGATGACGGCGGCCGCTTCCACCCGCTGCCGGGTCGTCATGGTGGCGATCCATGCCAGCCGCGCCGAGGTCGACCTGTTCCAGTTCTTCTGGAAGGAAATCGAGATGATCGGCGCCCGGGTCTACGAGCCGGCCGACTATGACGAAGCCATTGACCTCGTTGCCTCCGGCGCCATCGATGCCAAGACCATGATCACCGACATTCAGGGCCTGGACCGGATCGGCGAAGCCTTTGCCGAACTCGCCGGCAATCCGCAGGCCATGAAGACCCTCATCCGCTGCACCCCGGAGGCCTGACCATGAGCGTTGCAAACCTGTTCGACCTGTCGGGAAGCAAAGCCCTGGTGACCGGCTGCAAGCGCGGCATCGGCAAGGCGATGGCGGTTGCGTTGGCCGAGGCCGGCGCCGACATCATCGGCGTGAGCGCCAGCCTGGAGAGCGAAGGCAGCCGGGTCGGCGCCGAGATCGAGGCACTGGGCCGCTCGTTCACCGCCTATCAATGCGACTTCGGCGACCGGGCCTCGCTCAACGGCTTCATCGCAGAGGTCACTGAAGCCCATCCCGACATCGACATTCTGGTCAACAATGCCGGAACGATCCGGCGGGCGCCGGCGGCGGAGCATCCGGACGAGGACTGGGACGCGGTGATCGAGGTCAACCTGTCGGCACAGTTCCTGCTGTCGAAGGCGATCGGCGCGCGGATGATCGCGCGCGGCGGCGGCAAGATCATCTTCACCGCTTCGCTGCTGACCTTCCAGGGCGGCATCAACGTGCCGGGCTATTCGGCGAGCAAGGGCGGCATCGGCCAACTGACCATGGCGCTGGCCAACGAATGGGCCGGCAAGGGCGTCAACGTCAACGCCATTGCGCCGGGCTATATCAGCACCGACAACACGGAGGCACTGCGCAACGACAGCGCCAGATACAACGCGATCCTGGAGCGCATCCCGGCCGGCCGCTGGGGCGAGCCGGAGGATTTTGCCGGCCCCGTGGTGTTCCTCGCCTCAGAGGCCGCCGCCTATGTCCACGGCACCATCCTCACCGTCGATGGCGGATGGATGGGGCGGTAGCGCTTCAGCGCATCGCCATCAGTGCCGTCATGACCCGCGCGTCGACTTCGCAGATCGGGCCGGCAACGGCCGTCTCCAATCCTACATCGCGAAGTTGGTAACGACTGAGTGCGCGCAGTTCGGGATGAACGCCCGGCGCTCCTGAGCGGAAAGGCCGACGGAACATCGGGGTCAGCCTTGCCATTGCTTCGGCAATTGCAATACCGCGGCGGGATTGTGTGAGGTGCATGAGTTTGTCTCCGCTTTGCATGGGCATAGATTAGCGGTCGACATTCCACCGATGCTTCGATACCGATCGAAGTTTCAGTCATGGTCGCCAGCGACCGTTTCAACCGGCAAGGTCTTGCCTTCGGCCGCCAGCAGGTGCAGTGATGGCACCGGCCAGACCGGCGCGCTCAGCTACACAGGTATTTTCATGCATCCCACCCACAACCGCATTGCCGACATCGTTCCCGAAGCAAGACAGTGGCGGCACTGGCTGCACCAGAACCCGGAATTGCTGTTCGACCTGCCGAAGACCTCGGCCTTCGTCGCCGAGCGGCTGCGCGAGATCGGCGTCGACGAACTGCATGAGGACATCGGCCGCTGCGGGCTGGTCGCGGTGATCAAGGGCAATGCCGAGGGACCTTCGATCGGCTTGCGGGCCGATATGGACGCGCTGCCGATCCACGAGCGCACGCAATCCGACCACGTTTCGCGAACGCCCGGCATCATGCATGCCTGCGGCCATGACGGGCACAGCGCCATGCTGCTGGGCGCGGCGAAGTACCTGACGGAAAACCGTGATTTCGCGGGTACGGCGGTGCTGATCTTCCAGCCGGCAGAAGAAGGCGGTACCGGCGCCAGGGCGATGATCGATGACGGCCTGTTCGAGCGGTTCGACGTTCGCGAAGTCTACGGCATGCACAACATGCCGGCGCTGCCGGTCGGCGAATTCGGCCTCGCGGTCGGACCGGTTCTGGGCGCCACCGATTTCTTCTATGTCGACATCGAAGGCCGTGGTGGCCACGCCTCGACGCCGCATCTGTGCACCGACCCGCTGGCCGCCGCCAATGCCATTTACACCGCGTTTCAGACCATCATATCGCGCAATGCGAACCCGATCCGCAACGGACTGATCTCCGTCACGTCGATCCAGGGCGGCGAAGCCAACAACGTTATTCCGCAGACGGCGCTGCTCAAAGGCACCGTGCGCAACCTCTACGAAGACACGCGCGACATGATCGAGCACCGCATGCGCGATATCGTCGAAGGCGTCGCCAAGACCCACGGCGTGCGCGCGGAACTCACCTATGACCGTCTGTGCCCGGTAACGTCCAACCACGAGGCCGAGGCCGGTCATGCCGGTGACGCAGCAGAGGCCATCGTCGGCGCCGACAAGGTCGATCGCTACCAGGCGCCGCGCCTCGGCGGCGAGGATTTTTCATACATGCTGCAGGCGCGCCCGGGCGCCATCATCTTCGTCGGCAACGGCAACACGGCCAATCTCCACCACCCGGAATACGACTTCAACGACGAAGCCCTGCCCTATGGCATTGCCTTCTGGGCACGCATTGTCGAGGAGCGGCTGCCGCTGGCCGGCTGAGGTTTACGCGAAATTAACCACAGCCTTGGACCGCCTTGCCAGCGCATGGGAGGCCGCTATAGTGCCGGCCAAATCCAGCCGCGCGGAGATCGTTCATGGCACCCATTCTCGAAGTCTCGGATCTGAAGAAACTGGCGCGGCGCAGGGTGCCGAAGATGTTCTTCGACTATGCGGATTCGGGCTCCTGGACGGAAAGCACCTATCACGCCAACGAACACGACTATCACGACATCAAGCTGCGCCAGCGCATCGCCGTCGACATGACCAACCGGTCGCTGGCGACGACCATGATCGGACAGGAGGTGTCGATGCCTCTGGCGCTGTCGCCGGTCGGGCTGTGCGGCATGCAGCATGCGGACGGCGAAATCCTCGCCGCCCAGGCGGCCGAGGAATTCGGCGTTCCCTTCACCCTGTCGACCATGAGCATCTGCTCGATCGAAGACGTCGCTGAGAACACCAGCAAGCCGTTCTGGTTCCAGCTCTACGTGATGCGCGACCGCGATTTCGTGCGCAACCTGCTCGACCGTGCCCGCAATGCCGGCTGCTCGGCCCTTGTCCTGACGCTCGACCTGCAGATCCTCGGCCAGCGCCACAAGGATTTGCGCAACGGTCTCAGCGCACCGCCGAAATTCACTCCGAAACATGTCTGGCAGATGGCCACCTCGCCGTTCTGGTGTCTCGACATGGCGCGCACCCAGCGCCGCACGTTCCGCAATATCGTCGGCCATGCCAAGGGTGTCTCGGACCTGTCATCGCTCGGCTCGTGGACCGCGGAACAGTTCGATCCCGAACTGAACTGGGACGACATCGAGTGGATCAGGGACTATTGGGGCGGCCCGCTGATCCTCAAGGGCATCCTCGACGTGGAAGACGCCCGGCGGTCGCTCGCCTATGGCGCCGACGCGATCATCGTCTCCAACCATGGCGGCCGACAGCTCGACGGCGCGCCCTCGTCGATCCGCGCCCTGCCCGATATCGTCGATGCCGTCGGCGATCGCATCGAGGTGCATGTCGACGGCGGTATTCGCTCGGGCCAGGACATCCTCAAGGCGCTGTGCCTGGGAGCCAAGGGTACCTATGTGGGCCGGCCCTATCTCTACGGCCTCGGCGCCATGGGCAAGGCGGGCGTTACCAAGATGCTGGAGATCGTGCAGCACGAGCTCGATACCACGATGGCGCTGTGCGGCCACCGTAAGGTCACCGAACTCAGCCGGTCCAATCTCTATTCGGTGTTCGGGGAAAAGATGCCCATACCGCCGGAAACGAGGCCGCGCCGCAAGGCTGCGCCAAAGCCCACGCGAACGACGAAATCCAAGGCGGATGCCTGAGGAACCTTGGGTCGAAACAAGAGCGGCAGACTGAAATATAGATTCAGCCCGCCGCTTTAAAGCGCTGAAACAGCAGCGCTTTCCTGCCCCTCTCCGGGTCAGCTGTTTGTCAGCCGGATCAGTCGCCTTGCAGGGCTTCGATCAGCGGCTGCAGTTGTTTATCATAGCGCTTCCAACGCTCCACCGAGCTTGTGTAGACCGGCTTGCGCACCTGGGCGACGCTGGCGGTCTTCACCGGCCGCGACGATTTGTGGAAGGCCAGGCAGGCATCGTCCCAGTCCAGTCCGCAATGGGCGACGAGACGTTTCGCCTGCGCTTGCGTATCGGCGACGACGTCCTCATAGACCGCGTCGACAAGCACACCCTCCGGCAGCACCTTGTGCCAATGCGCCATCAGATCCTCGTAGCGGCGGTAGTACCGCCCGAGCTCCGTCAGGTCGTAGCTGTGCGGCATGTCGTCCTTGAACAGCTTGGTGAAAGCCGAAAGGCAGGTATCGATCGGGTTGCGCCTGGTGTGAATGAATTTGGCGTTGGGAAACAGCGTCAGCAGCAGGCCGACAAAATAGTAGTTGGTCAGCATCTTGTCGGTGACGCGGATTTCGTCGGTGATCTGCCCCTGAACGAAGTCGAGATAGTGTTCGGCGACCGAACGAAAGTGATCCGGCTTCATCCTGTGGATGATATCAGGATATTTCGGCAGTGCCGGGAAGCGGCTGCGCAGGCTGCCGAGCGCATGGCTGAAGGTCTTGATCTCGCCGGCGCCGTGCGCCTTCGGATGCGACGATATGATCTGCTCGACAAGGGTGCTGCCGGACCGCGGCATGCCGATGATGAAGACCGGCAGTTCGCTGTCAACACCGTCGAAGGCCGGCGCCTTGAAGTAGTCGGCGTCGAAGGCCGCCTTGATCTGGTCGAAAAACGAGAACACCTCCGCCTCGTTGTAGTCGAGACGTGCCCTCTTGTGCCGGGCGCCGGTGGAGATGTGCTCGAAGGCCTCTTCGTACCGACCAAGATCGTCATAGGCCTTGCCGATGGCGAAATGCAGGCCCATGTAGCGGTCCGAATCGGGATTCTCCGCTTCCGCGAAGATCTGCTCCATATTCTCGACCAGGTCGGGCCGGTCGCCGAACTTGATGAGATCGGCAATGTTCGAATAGGCCCCTTGTGCCTTGGGGTTTTTCTCGAGCATCGCCTCGAATTGCTCCCGCGCTTCGTCGATGCGCCCCAGGGACTTGAACGCGATGCCGAGAAAATTGCGGGCGTCGGAATTGTCCGGGTCGATTTCCAGGGCGCGCTCGAAATTCTTCAGGGCGTCGGCGTAGAGATCGAGCTCGTGATCGATCTGCCCGAGCAGCGTATAGGCGCCGGCATTGTCGGACTCCTCGTCCAAAGCCAGTTCGCCGGCCTTGCGCGCCATGTCGTAATTGCCCTTGCGCAACTGCACCCGGCCGACCGAGAGAAACAGTGCGACCGAGCGGTTGCCTGATTTCAGCGCGTCGTCCAGCACGCGCAGCGCCTCGTCGTCCATCTCGCGGGCAAAAAGCATGATCGCCAGGTTGTTGTAGGCATCGGCATATTTCGCATTGAGGCCGATGGCCTTGCGGTAGCAGAATTCGGCCTCTTCGAAGCGCTCTTCGGCGCGCAGTGCCGAGCCCATATTGTTGTAGGCTTCCGGATAGGCCTCGCGCAGTTCGACCGCCCGTTCGTAATGCACCATGGCATCGGAATTCTTGCCCTGGGCGCGGTAGGAGTTGCCGAGATTGTTGTGAACCTCGGGATAGTCCTCCTTCAGGGCAATGCAGCGAGCGTAGACATCGGTGGCCTTTTCGTATTCGCCCTTTTCGAAGTGAACGATGCCGAGATTGTTGTAGGCCTGGGGATAGTCGGGATCGAGTTCGATCGCCTTTTCCAGCGCGATGCGGGCGGCGTCGAGCTTGCCGTTGAGACGTTCGAGCTCGCCGAGATTGGAATAGAAGTGGCTGGTCGGCTGCAGCCGGATGGCGTTCTTGAGCGCCTTGCGGGCATCCTCCCGGCGGTCCATGCCGACGAGGATCACGCCCATCATGCCGTGGGCGTCGGCCAGTCGCGGCCGTTGCTTGAGGAGTTGCAGGCACAATTGATGCGCCTGCGGTATCCGGCCGGTCGAGTAGATGTCGGCGATCTGCTTGAGAACGACCGGGACCGGGACGGGCTGGGTCGCCTGCGGAGCGTTGGCGGAATTCTGTTGCAGCTTGTTCATGTCTGATGCCTTTGTTGAACCTCGACTGGTCGCGCTACTTCTTCAGTTGCGCGTTGAAGAAACCGTAAGCGTTGCCGTAGCCTTTGAGGTCCATGTCGAGTTCGACTCCCCGACCGTTGCGAAGCTTGTAGGTGACCTTGAGCGTTTCCTTGCGTGACAGCTCCCGCTCCCAGGCCTTGTCCATCGGGATCTCGGCGAAACAGCCGCGGCGGTTGCAGACGAAGAAGTCGGTTCGCACCCGCTCGATCCCTGGAAACTGAACGTTGATTCCTTTGCCGAGATCGACGCCCAGAGGAGCCCGCAAAACCGCCTTTTCAGATCCCTCGGGATCGCGGGTCAGGGTCCATGAAAAGATGAAAACGCTCTTTCCGGTCTTCTGGACCTTGCCGGTGAACGACTGGGCAAGGTTGCATCGGTTCTTGCTTTCCTCCAGCTCGACACAGGCGACGGTCCATTTGTCGAATGTCTTCTGGATCCGTGTGGTCGCCTGAGCCTGGAGCAGGGTCGCGATGCATAACAGGCCGGTCAGGCCGAGAGCGGTTTTGCGCATGGTGTTCTTCCTTCGTATCGTCTTGATTGCCAACAGGTTTGTGTCTCCTGTCTGAACATGCCTTCAGCCCGCCCGGTCCAGGACCGAACGGGCTGCAGGGAGGATGGATGCGCGACATCCGCCCGCGCCGCGCATCGGGAGCCCTTCCGTGCCCGGAAGGGTTCTGGCACCGGCCGACGGTCAGAAGTTCACCTTGAACTTGCCGTAGCCGGAATGGTCCTGGTGGTCGGAGCCGAACTCGCCGAGATAGCCGAAGCTGAGGCTGACCCGATCGCCCATCACCACCGTCGTCGAGAAGTCGACGAAACCCGCGCCGCCGTGTTCGGGGCCGACGATCGTGAAGCCGGTGCCGAGCGGAGCGTTGATCAGCGTGTTGGTCACGCTGGCCTCATCCGAGAAATTGTGCACGTAGCCCACGGCCAGTTCAGGCAGGATCGTTGTCCTTTCGCGTTTGATGCTGACCCCAGAGATGCGCACGCCGAGATAGCCGTCGACTTGGTCGTCATCGCCGCTGCCGCTCAAGGCGCTCGCCGCAAAGCCCGTTTCGACATAGTTGCCGACGCTGGCGCGCGTGTAGGACAGGCCGGCAAACGGTGTCAGGTCGAAGCGCGCCTGGTTGAACTTGTGGCCGATCTCACCGGTGACGTTCCAGGCGTCCACGTCGAAACTCGCCGTATTCGTCCCGGACAACGTGCCGATCGAGATCGTCCGCGTGGCACTGGCATCCCAGGCGCCGTAGCCGACGAAGCCGCGGGCATAGAAGCTCCCGGTATCATATTTGGCGTAGGCGCCGATCTGGTAGCCGGTGTCCTGGTTGACCGTGTTGCCATTGTCGAAATCGATATCGCCCGGGGCGTAGAGGCCGCCGGCGGCACCGATCAGCAGTCGCTCGTTGACCATGGCGTCGATCCCGAACAGCGCGGTGACCTGATTGTAGCTGTATCCGGAGGCGTTGCCGTCGCCGTCCTGGTCGCCATGTCCGCCCTGCACGCTCGCCCAAACCGAGCGCCGACCGTTGCCGCCCGCATCGCCTGCAAACAGCGGGTTGAGGAAGGCACTGGTCGATGTCCCCTCGTCCGGCGGATTGTCGGTGCGATCCTGGACGGCGTTGAGGAAGTAGCGGAACGAACCCAGCGCCGCCTGCAGGGTGCCGGCGTATTCGACACCGGATAGCTGGTCCAGCGCGTTCGGGTAGTCGGTGTCGTCGAGGGTGAACAGCTCGCCGATCAGGTCGGTGTAGTCCGCATAGGACGTCTGGTCCGCAAGCAGTGTCGAATAGGTCGTTTCGATGCCGGACGCGACGGATTTCTGGTTGATCGTAAGGCCGTCGACATCGTCAAAGGCGACCCGCGTCACGGTCAGGTCGACATTGTCCGACCCGTCATAGACGACAGCGAGGTCGAGCAGAGGCGTATTGGGAAGAGACTCCGTGGCGAAGGTGCCGTTCCTCGTGTCCGCGTCGATGACGTCCTGGTAGGTCTGCGTGTTGGAATAGAGCCCGGCAAGCGCGGTGACCATGATGGTGCCGTCCAGGTTGGCCGTGATGGCATCGATGCGCGAGATATCGGTGCTGCCGCCGAGGATCTCGAAGCCGATCGTCCCGTCCGACTGGACCGCGAAGGTGTCGACATAGGACGAATTCGGCCCGCGGTCTTCGTTGAGCGCCAGGATCAGTTTGCCACTATCGAAGATGTCGAGCGTTCCGACATTGTCGTCGACGGTGGGATTGATGGCCCCGTCGAACCAGGTCGTGCCACCGGTGACATGGATCATGTCGCCGTCCTTGATTTCGACATGACCGGAAATCGACCCGTCGGCGCTGCTGCCGCGCCAGTTGAGCTGCACGGCATAGGTCGGGTGTTCGGTCATGAAGGCAAAGCCGTAGTCAAGCGTGCCGCTGCTGGTCACCCAGGCCGCAATGGTTCCACCGTCATTGGTGAAGCTTGGTGTGTTGGTGCCGGTTCCCGTCCCGGTCGCCGTATAGCTGCGGAAGCGGACCGCAATCGCTTCGGCGGTCGCGCCGATAGCGGCCACGTAGATGCTGCCGGTGTTTTCAAACGAACCGCCGCTCGCTTCGTCGGCGCGGATATCGAGACCGCGAACCAGTGCCGATCCGTCCGGTGCAGAGGCCATTACCGTCAGATTGCCGGAATTCACGAAAGATCCGGTGAGTGTTTCGGCGTCGAGGATGATGCCGCGTGCCGACGCCGTTGCCGACCCCGCGCCGCCCACCAGCGCCAAGGCGTTGATGATCATGTCACCGCTGTTGGTGATACCCAGATTGGCCGTGAATCCCTCGACATCCGAGAAGACGCGATAGCCCCGGGCATAGGCATAGGCATTGGACGTGTTCGCCGCGGTTCCGGCCGAGGCCGATGCCGTCGCCGTCGCTTTCACCGTGAAGCTGCCGCTGTTGTTGAAATCGGCGTTTACCGTCGTGACGTCGCCATCGACAATGTTCTGGCGCACCCCTCTCGCCTCGGCGGTGGCGGTTGCGGTGGCCGATATCGCCGTCTGGCTGCGGTGTTGGCCGAGCGCCACGGCAACCGCGGCGACCTCGAAGCTGCTGCTGTTGCTGAAACTCGCCGTGGCGCTGCCGCCCGTGATCGCCTGGACCGTCTGTTGAACGCCGTCCATCGTCGCCTGAGCCGAGGCGACGAAGCCGACGGCGCTGGCATCGGCCAGCAGAGCCATGCTGCCGCTGTTGTCGACGGTTGCGAGCGCGGTCTCGGCTTCCAGGACATTCTGATAGATCGCGTAGTCGGAGAACCGGGCGATGGCCGTGGCCGTCGCGCCGCTGGCATCCGCCAAAGCCGCGATGGACAGCGTGCCGGCATTCGTCAGTGTGGCGGTCGCCGAGCTTCCGGTATCACCGGTCGCCGAGACGGTCTGATAGATCACGTAGGAAGAGCCCACGGCGCTCGCCAGCGCCGCGCCGGCGGATGATGCCGTGGCCGTCGCCTGAGCGAGAACATCGAGGGTTCCGGTGGATGTGTTGCTGATCGCCGCATCGGCCGTTTGGGCATCGCTTACGTCCTGATGAATGCCCGTATCGGAAAACTGTGCGAACGCGCTCGCCGCCAATTGGCCATCTGCCTTGGCGTTGGCGTGGATGTTGAAGGACCCCTCATTCGTGATCGACGCCGTCGCCGTGCTACCGGCATCCCCGGTGGCGGTGACCGATTGCGAAATGACCGTGTATTCGAAGGACGCCGTTGCCTTGGCCGGACCTGCCAGGGCCGTTGCCGTCGCCTGGGCAAGGATGTCGATCGTGCCGGTCGACGCATTGCTTATCTGGGCTTGCGCCGTGTAGGCCTCTTCGAGGTCCTGGCCGAGCGCGGTGTCCATGGTTGCAATGGCCGTTGCCGCCGTCTGACCGAGGGCCTTCGCGAGAACCTGGATGTTGAAGGTGCCGTCATTGGTCATCGACGCCGTCGCGATGCTGCCGGTGTCGTCGGTGGCGGACACGGACTGGCTGACGACCGTGTACAGATAAGCTGAAGCGATGGCCGCGCCTTCATCGGCGATAGCGGTGGCCTGGGCGAGGATATCCAGAGTTCCGGTCGAACTGTTGCTGATTGTCGCCTCGCCGATATAGGCATCGTCCACCGTCTGGACGATGGCATCCGAGGTGAAGGTTGCGAGCGCGGCGGCGCCTGCACCGCTGGCGAAGGCCAGCGCCTGGATGTTCAGGGTGCCGTCATTGGCAATTTCAGCGCTTGCCTCGCTGTTGACATCGTTCGTCGCCGAGACGGTTTGGTAGATCGCCGCCTCGGTGTAGGACGCGGTCGCCTTGGCAGCTCCCCCGGTCCCGGTGGCGAGTGCCGTGGCGCGCGCGATGATCTGCAGCGTCGACGTGTTGCTGATCTGGGCCAGGGAGGTGAAGCCGCCGTCGACCTCCTGATAAATCACCTCTTCATCGAAGGTTGCGAAAGCAGATGCCGCCGTCCTGCCCTGGGCGTGGGCGAGAGCAAGCAGATTGAACGTGCCGTCATTGGTGACCGAGGCAGTCGAAGTGCCGCCGACGTCGCTGGTTCCGCTGACGGCCTGATAGATGACGCTATCGGAAAGAATGCCGATTGCAACAGCCGCTCCGACCGTTGCGATGGCGGTTGCCTGTGCCATCATCTCAAAGGTCGAGGTGTTGCTGATCACCGCATTGGAGTCGTAACCGTCCTCGACATTCTGGTAGATGCCGTAATCGGAGAATATGGCGGATGCCGATGCCTCCGTGCCTTTGGCGTAGGCCAGGGCATGGATGCTCAGCGTACCTTCGTTGCTCAGCGACGCGACGGCAGTGCTTCCGACATTGTTGGTCGCCGTCACGGCTTGTTCGATCGGCGTGTAATAGAACGACGCCGTCGCCACGGCCTTGCCGGATCTCGCAACGGCCGATGCGTCTGCAACAATCTCGAAAGTCGAGGTGTTGCTGATCAGAGCCTGAGCGGTATCGCCATCCGCGACATCCTGATAGATCACTGGGTCGCTGAATGTCGCAACCGCCGTGGCTGTCCTCCCACCCTGAGCCTCGGCGCTGGCGCGGATGCTGAAAGACCCGTCGTTCGTGAAAGACGCAATGGCCGAACTTCCGACATCATTGGTCGCCTCGACCGATTGGTCGACAACGGTGGAATGAAAGGTTGCAGTTGCCTTTGCAGCTCCGGTCGTCGCGGAGGCCGTGGCCTGCGCCACGATCTCGAACGTTCCGGTCGTTGCGTTGGCGATCGATGCGCTGGCCGTGAAGCCGTCATGGGCCTCCTGGTCGATGACATCGGTCCCGAAAGACGCAATGGCGGTTGCGATCATTCCCTTGCCAAACGCCAGCGACTGGACATTCAGGTTGCCTTCATTGGTGATCGACACCGATGCGAAGCTGTCGGCGGTGTCGAGCCCGACCGCGTTCTGTTCAATCGCGTCGTTCGTCACATTGGCGAACGCACTGGCGGTGGAGACGGCCGTTGCCCGCGCCGAGGCGACAATGTTCAATGCGCCGCTGTTTTCGAGCGTTACAGAACTGTCCTCGGCGCCGAAGGCGAACTGATCGATGGCCGAATTCACGATGGCGGACGCGTTGGCAATGTTGCCGGTGGCGGTCGCGGTGGCGATAATGTCGAGTGTCAGGAAGGACGTATTGGTCAGGCTCACTGAGGCCGTATCGCCGTCCGACCCGCTGGCACCCGCCGATTGAAACACGCCCCCGCCGAATCCGAACACACCCCCGCCGACAAGGGCTATGGCTTGAGCGGTCGTTCCGCTCGCTTTCGCCTGCGCGGCGATTTCGATGCTGCCGTCGTTGGTCAGGTCGATACTTACATTGTTGGCGCCGAAGGAACCCTGCAGGATACCGATCACACCTGCGCCAGCGGTTTCCGACGCGGTCGCCTGTGCCTTGACGGAAATGGTCGCGTCGGCTGCATTCGACAGTTCGATATCCAGCGACGTCGCGGTGGTGTTGGAGGCGACTTCGATAATCCCCAAGGCGCCTGCCTGGGCGAACGGCGCTGCGGATGCTCTCGCCAGGACGCTGATATCACCGCTGTTGGTGATGGTGACGTCGCCGGTTCCGTTGATGGTGAAGAACGGTGTCTGACCGATGCCGATGCCGCCTGCGAATGCCAGGGCAGAGCTTCCGCCGCCGCCGATGCGGCTGGACATGACGTTGATGTTGCCGGTGTTGTTCAGGCTGGTGTCGGCGGCCGAGGAGATCCAGACGCCCGCTACCGGTGTCGCGAATGACTGGACGCCCGTGCCGGTGTTGGTGACGTTGATGTCGCCGTTGTTGGTAATGCCGTTGGCGATGTCTGCGGCGTCATGAATGTAGATGCCGACTTCAGAGGCCGAGATGGTCGCGCCGGAGGCATTTGTGACCCCGCCGCTGATGCTGCCGCCCGAGACCTCCAGCGCGATTTCGGGCGCAATCCCCAATGTCGACGAGTTGGTGACGTTTCCGGTGACGGTCGCGTTGTCGATAAAGACGAAATCCGTGGCGGGAAGCGTTATGCCGGCGGGAAACGTGCCGGTCAGCGTGGTTCCGGCCTGCGCGCCGCGCAGCCCACTTCCCATGACCATCGCAGCTACGGACGCACCGCCCAGCAGCCACCCCCGGGTGAGGGACCCTATTCTCATTTTGCACCGTCAACGGTCTACGGTCGACGCGTTTTCACCTGCGTCTCCGCATCCTCGTTTGTCCGGTTCGGATACCCCATCTGACGCTGAAATCGATGCCGGATTGGCCATCCGGGCGGTCGATTGTTCTGTTCAGCGCGCGTTACGAACCAAGCCAAATTCTGGATCTGGTCTGGTCCCCCCTGTTTCCCGGGTAACCGTAAAATTTTGTGACCGCAAGACAAAAATTCACAGCCGGCGGCAAAAAGAAACAGCTGTGCACAATTGCAACAGCTGCGGGAACAGCGTCAAGATCCCGTCTTTTACCGTGGATTTCGCAGCGCGATCCTGCAGTCGCGGGAGTGCACGCCATGGCAGCGCAATCCCTGAATCCTGCCAACTGATGCCGAATTTCAACAACAACCGTAAATTGATTCCGCCTGTCACTTTTAACAGTTGGCGGGTGGGCGGGCCACAGACTACCCTCGTAACAGGTTCATTCCGAATCAGGGGCCGGAATTCCGACCAGATGGGGAAATTTTCATGTCACTACCGACGCGTCTTGTCTGCAGTTGTTCTCTCGCTGCTCTGATTGCCGGGTTTGCGGTACCCGCCACGGCCGATGATTTCGTCATCGACACGCCCGTGACCACCCAGAACGGCGGCAATACGATCGATGGCGACGATACGCTGACGATCACGCCGACCGGCAGCGTTTCGACAACGGGGACGACCGCGGTTCTGGCTACCGGCGACAACAACGGCATTGTCAACGAAGGAGCGGTATCGGCGACCGGGTTCGGCGCCGAGGGAATCGATGTCGAAAACAACAGTTCCGTAAACAGCAGCGGCTCGGTGTCCACAACCGGAGGGTTTGCCGACGGCATCGACGCCGAGAACGGCAATACCATCGACAACGGCGGAACCGTGACCACGCAGGGCCTCGATGCCGACGGGATCGACGTCGAGAACAACAATCAGGTGACCAACTCCGGAACGGTCTCGACCAGCGGCGAGCTGGCTGCCGGCATCGATGCAATGGACGACAACACGCTGAACAATCTCGGCAGCATCGGCACGACCGGGAGGCTGGCGCCGGGAATCGAAGCGAGAGACCGCAACGTCATCGACAATTCGAATTCCATTTCGACCGTCGAAGTCAGCGCCCCCGGAATCGTCGTCCGCGACGGCAACACGATCGGTAATTCCGGAACCGTTTCCACTTCCGGCGTGACCTCACCCGGAATCGTCGCAAGGGACGGCAACGCGGTCACCAACTCGGGAACGGTTTCGACGACCAACGTCACCTCGCCGGGCATCACGTTTCAGGACAACAACACGATCGACAACAGCGGAACCGTCAGTACGTCGGAAATTGCCTCGCCGGGCATGTTCGGACGCGATTCGAACACCATCAGCAATTCCGGGACGGTGATGACGTCGCACGAGCTCGCACCGGGGATTTCCGCGCGCAACCAGAACACGATCAACAATTCCGGAACCGTCAAGACATCGCGAATCAGTTCGCCGGG
This sequence comes from Rhizobiaceae bacterium, assembly GCA_963921345.3. Lineage (GTDB taxonomy): Bacteria > Pseudomonadota > Alphaproteobacteria > Rhizobiales > Rhizobiaceae > Hoeflea_A. The sequence goes on from CAWUFE020000002.1 coordinate 1,221,147, forward strand.
GATTGCGGTTCTGGACGGCAACACGGTCGACAATACCGGCATGATCGAAACAGGCGGCTTGCTCTCGAGGGGAATCGACGCCCGCGACGACAACACCATCACCCACTCCGGTTCGATCAAGACGAACGACTCGTCTTCCACCGGCATCCACCTCGGCCATCGCAATACGCTCAACGTGTCGGGCAGCATCGATACCGGCCGCTGGTTTGCCCTCGGCATCGATGGCGGGGACGACAACACCATCGACGTTTCGGGAACGGTGACGACGTCGGACCCTTTTTCCAGAGGTATTCGGGTAAACGACCGGAACACGATCATCACCACCGGCACCGTGTCGACCTCCGGCGACGAATCCAATGCCATCGACGTCCACAACCGCAACACCGTAACCAGCAGCGGCGCCATCGCCACAACCGGATTCCTGTCGCAGGGCATCCGCGCCAATGACCGCAACACAATCAGCCATTCCGGCAGCATCAACACGTCCGGGCGGCTGTCGGACGGCATCGATCTCGACGACAACAACGTGCTGACCATGTCCGGTTCCATCGACACCACCGGCGACAGCGCCGACGGCATCGACATGGAAAATCGCAATACGGTCACCGTGACCGGCACCATCCTGACCACGGGCGCGCGCTCGGACGCGATCGAGGCGGACGACCGCAACACCATCAACATTTCCGGCAAAGTCGTCAGCGCCCAGGCGTCGTCCATCGACATCCTCAGGAACAACGCGGTCAACCTGTCGGCACCGGCTTTTCTCGGCGGCACCATCATTTACGGCCGCGGAACGGATTTCACCATCACCACCGGCCGCAGCCACTCGGTTTTGTGGGACTTCTCCAACAACACCCCGAACAGTTTCAACGTTTCCGGTCCGGTCCCCTGGTTCTACAACACGACCACGCAGCAATTCGCCACCTTCGATCCGACCGTGTTCGCAGCCAATGTCGACCAGTTGGCCGAATGGACGAACATCCTGACGAACATGCTGCACGGACAGCTCGACAACGCCTCGTCCGGCGGCGCCGACAGTACCTTTGCCTTCAGCAGCGGCGGCAAAGGTTCGCGCAACGCCTGGGTCCGCGGCTTCGGTTCGACCGCGAGTTTCGACGCGGAGAGCTATCTGCACAGATATGACTACGACATTTACGGCGTTGCCGCCGGTGTCGACGGCTATGTCCGCAACAATCTGAAACTCGGCGTCTTCGGCGGCTATTACCGCGGCGACATGACCGCCGACGGCACCTACGTCCGGTCCTACGACAACGAAACCGATAACTGGTTTGCCGGCGTCTACGGCCGCAAGACCCATAACAACGTTCTGATCGATTTCAATCTGGTCGCCGGCCACCAAAGCATCAGTCAGTGGCGTTTCGTCAACGACAATCTGGCGCCGCTCGGCAATGGCTCGGCGACGGCGAGCTACGATGCCTGGTATGTCAGCCCCGAGGTTTCGGTCAGCGGCCAGGTGGCCTCCGTCGGCGGCTGGGCGGTGAAACCGGCGGCTCGATTGCGCTATACCTATCAGTCGGTCGACGGCTACACAGAAAGCGGCTCCTCAGCCAATGCAACGGTCGCCAGTCAGCAGGTGCAACTGGCCGAAGGACGGCTGGAACTGGGTCTCGAGCGGCAAACCGGCAATGTCGATACGCGGCTCTTTGGCGGCTACCTCGGGCGCTATTCCTTCGGCGACGACAGCGTCGGCGTGACCCTGCTCAATATCACCAACGCGATACCGATCGGCGTCGACGACTTCGATTCGCTGGGCTATGTCGGCGCCAATGTCACGCTCAACATGAGTGCGATTGCCGCCATCAAGGCGGGCATCGTCTACACCATCGGCGACGGTGCCCAGAGCTTTGCCGGATCCGGCGGCGTGACCGTCAAATTCTAGCTGCCGCTGAGGGCGGACATTGCGTTCCGCCCTTCCCTTTCGGTTCCTGCCGTGCCGGATGCCGGACAATCCCTGCGCGAAAAATAATATCGATTTTTTTCTGATTTCTGATTATTATCCATATGGGAGGTATAATCATGAAATTATCGATACCACTATTCACCGCCGCTTCGCTTCTCGGATTGACCGCCGCCATGCCGAGCGCATCGGCCGAGCCGTGCATGAAGGTCACCTTGACCGGCACCCAGGGCGGACCGCCGCTGTTCAATGGCCAGGCGGGCGCCGGCACGCTGGTTCAGTATGGCGACGAAACCAATGGCTGCGGTGCGGTCAAGCTGCAATTCGACACCGGGCGCGGCACCAATATGAGGCTGTCGCAGATGAAGGTGCCGGTGGGCAAGCTCGACGCCGTTTTCTTCACCCACATGCATTCCGACCACACGGAAGGTCTGGCCGACATCCTGCAACTGCGCTGGCACTTCAATTCCGGCGGGCCGAAGGTCGACGTCGTGTGCACAGAGGACGTCAAGTCGCCGCTCGGCCACACGCTGAGCTGCAGCCGCTACGTCGCCCATATCGGCGATTCGCTGATCCAGTCGGGCGAGATCGCTCAGCGTCTGGCGGAAAACAAGAAACGCCTGCCGGGTGGACCGGCCGATCTGGTCAATGTCAGCACCTTTGCGCCCGGCGGCGATCCGGTCGAAGTCTGGTCGAAAGGCGATGTCAAGGTCTCGGCCATCGGCTCCAGGCACATTCCGGGCCACGCGTCCTACCGCGTCGACACCCCGGCCGGCAGCGTCGTGGTCGGCGGCGATGCCGGTAACGACAGTCCGAAACCGCCGCGGCCGTCGTCGACCTCCGAACAGGTCGAGAAGCTCGCCCAGGGCGCCGACGTGCTGGTGCACTCGACCATTCACCCGGTGATGGGACCGGACAAGGACAGCGGCTTCCCGCCGCCGATCTACTACCGGCAGAGCAACGCCGCAGATCTCGGCGCCCTGTCGAAACGGGCCGGGGTCAAGCACCTGATGCTCACCCACCTGATCCCGCCGATGGGCGCTCCCAAGCAGGGCCCCTACCCGATCCCGGGCGGTGCGCTGACGGAGGAAAGCTACAAGGATGCCGTCACTTCAAGCGGCTTCGACGGCAACACGATCGTCGGAACCGATCTGGTCACGCTGACCCTGCCAAAGTCGTAAATGGACCTGAGATCGCTTCTGACGGAGGCCCGGTTGCTTGGCAGCCGGGCCTTCTTCTATCCGGCCATCTCGTTGAGAATTTCGGGGACAGTTTACTTAATTCCCATCAAAATCCAAATAAATCAGTGCGTTAAACGAATTAAGTAAACTGTCCCCGAAATTGCAGCCTCCGCATTCCTTGCCGGGGACACCCCAGGCCTTTCAGGAATTCGCAGAGGCTGTCCTGGCACCGCAAGCGACGCTAGCCGGCCATCTCGTTCAATCGCAGTTTCAGGAATTCGCCGGTGCTGGTGTAGTGGTCGATCAGTTGGGCGACCGCGCGGTCGGCATCGCGCGCCAGGGCGGCGTCGCAGATATTCTGGTGCTCCTGCGCAACGTTGCGCGACGGATAGGCGACCGACCCGGCGAGATTGCGATAGCGGATGTTGAGGTCGTAGAGCTGACCGCAATAGCCGATCAGGAACTGAGAACGGCAGGCGGCAAGCAGCGACATGTGGAACAGCCGGTGGGCCTTCTCCCAGACGGGTGTCGGACGGTCCGACTGGCCATCGGAACGCGGGGTCCTGGTCAGCCGGTGATGGGCGAGCAGGACATTTTCCTCCCAGTGGTCGGAACCTGCGTCGATGGATTCCCGCAGCGCCCGCTCCTCCAGCCAGCAGCGGGTGCGCAACAACTCCTCGAAAGCGCTCACCGAAACATCCGTTACCCGGAAACCGCGCTGGTCCAGACGCTGCACGAGCCCCTCGGCGGTCAGCATGCTGAGCGCCTCGCGCACCGGGCTGGCACCGACATCATACTGCTCGCGCAGGGTCTCGATCTTCAGCTTTTGCCCCGGCTGCAACACGCCATTGAGAACGTCGTCGCGCAGCCGGTCGAACAGCTGCGCTGTGATTGAGGAACCGCCGGCCGGCGCCGGCGCTGCCTGCAAGGCCGGATCAGCGGACATCAGGGCGCTCCTTCTGCCGGCTGCCGAAACTCGTCGGCATAACGTTTGCGCAGTTCATTTTTCTGCACCTTTCCCATCGTGTTGCGCGGCAGGGCTTCGACGAAATGGACCGCCTTCGGCACCTTGAACTTCGCCAACTGGCCGGTCAGATGCTGCCGCACGGTGCCGCCGTCCAGGGCGGCGTTTTCCTCGCGGACGATGACCGCCACGATGCCCTCGCCGAAATCGTCATGCGGAACGCCGACAACGGCGCTCTCGATCACATCCGGCATGTCATCGATGACCGATTCGATCTCCTTCGGATAGACATTCAGCCCGCCGGTGATGATCAGGTCCTTGCCGCGGCCGACAATGACGAGATAGCCGTCGGCGTCGATCATGCCGAGATCGCCGGTGATGAAGAAGCCGTCGTCGCGAAACTCTTCCCTGGTCTTCTCCGGCATGCGCCAGTAGCCGGAAAACACATTCGGTCCGCGCACTTCGACAATGCCGACTTCGCCGTCGGCGATCGGTTCGCCGGTCTTTTCGCCGACGACGCGGATCTCCGAGCCCGGCAGCGGGAAGCCGACCGTGCCGGGTCGGCGCTCGCCATCATAGGGGTTGGAGGTGTTCATGTTGGTTTCGGTCATGCCGTAACGCTCGAGGATGGCGTGGCCGGTGCGCTCGCTGAACTGGCGATGGGTTTCCGCCAGCAGCGGCGCGGAGCCCGAAATGAAAAGCCGCATCGGCCCGGCCACCTCGCGCGTCAGGCGCGGATTGGCCAGCAATCGCGTGTAGAAGGTCGGCACGCCCATCAGCGTCGTCGATTGCGGCATGACATCGATGATCGCGTCGGCGTCGAAAGCGGCGAAGAAGCGCATGGAGGCGCCGGACAGCAGGATCACGTTGGTTGCCACGAACAGGCCATGGGTGTGAAAGATCGGCAGGGCGTGGATCAGCACGTCGTCGCTCGAGAAACGCCAGGTTTCGCACAGGGCCTTCGCATTCGACAGCAGGTTGGCGTGGGTGAGCATCGCCCCTTTCGACCGGCCGGTGGTTCCCGAAGTGTAGAGAATGGCGGCAAGATCGTCGGGGCCGCGCGGCACGTCGTCGAAATCGGTGGCAAGCGCTATGGCGGCATCGGTGACGGAATCGGGATGCCCGGGATCGAGGGTCATCACCCGGCCGCTGCCGGTCTTGGCGCACAGCGCCCGCATTGCAGCCACCTCGCCGGCATCGACGATGACGATGGCGGGTTCCGCGTCCTGGAGGAAATATTCCACCTCGGCCTTGGTATAGGCGGTGTTGAGCGGCTGGTAGACGCCGCCGGCGCGAATGACGCCAAGATAGAACAGCAGACACTCGACGGTCTTGGCAGCCTGCACGGTGACGCGGTCGCCCGGTTTCAACCCGGCATCGAGCAGCGCCGCGGCATACTGCGCCGACCGATCCAGCATGGCGCCATAGGTCACCACCCCGGCATCCGACACGATGAAGGGCCGGTCGGCCCCTTCCGCCGCGTCGCGGATGGCGACAAAGAGCGTGTTGCTGTCCGCTTCAGATGTCATTGCACTCCACTCTGTCCGTCGCGATGCGCACCCCTGTCGGTCGCTATGCCACAATCACCGGCCGAAGCCAACGCGCCGGCCTCTCAGGCCGCCTCCTCCCTTGCCAGGACGAAATCGAAATCGACTTCGTAGAAGGGCGAAGTCAGGCGATCGCGCGCCTCGATGGCCTCGTCGACCTGACCGGCATCATTCCGTTCCTGATAGCGCATGATCAGGTCCTCGCGCACGCCGAACACCGCATCCTCGTCGAGATAGGGATCGTCGTCCGGGAACACCTCCGTCACCAGCGTCTGGTAACCGGGAGCCATGACGATGAAATGCAGATGCGAGGGCCGCCAGGGATGGCGTCCGGTGGCATGCAGCAACTCGCCGACCGGCCCGTCATCCGGCACCGTGTAGGGAGCCGGCCGGATCGTGGTCACCGCATAGCGGCCGTCCTCGGTGGTCTTCAGCCGGGCCCGCAGATTGTATTCCGGCTGGGCCGAGTCCTGATTTGAATAAAGTCCGTTGGCGGCGGTCTGCCACAGCTCGATTTCCGCCTTGACCGGCGTGCCGTCGTAGCCGCGCACCTGACCCTGGACGATCACCGTGGCGGTGTCGTTGTCGCCCTTGAGGTCGCCGCCATAGTCCAGTTCCGGCGCGCCGAGAATGTGGAACGGCCCGAGCACGCTGGACGACGTCGCCTCGGGCGAGTTGTTGACCATGTCGACCAGCGAAGAAACGCCGAGGACATCGGAAAACAGCACGAACTCGTTGCGCTCGTCATCGGTGATCTCGCCGGCCTTGGTCAGCAGTTCGATGGCCTTGCGCCACTCATCATGGGTGAGTTTCGTATCGCGCACGAAATCGTGCAGGTGCGTTGCCAGATGTTCCAGCAGGAAACGCAGCCGCGGAGAGGTTTCCGGACCGACATAGTCGAGGAATACCTGAGTGACTGTTTCTTTCGTGACAGTGCGCATGGCCGTCTCCAAATCAATTCAATAATGCGGTCGAAAGCCCCGGGAAGCGGATCAGGATGATGAGGATGATCAGCATGACACCGGCAAACGGCAATGCTCCGAGGAACACGTCCTTCAGCGAGATACGATCGTCGTTGATGGTCGCCTTGATGACGAAACAGGAAATGCCGAGCGGCGGCGTCAGCAGTCCGATTTCAGCACCGATCACGGTGACGATACCGAACCAGATCAGGCTCAGCCCCATCGGCTCGATGATGTCGATGAACAACGGAACCACGATCAGGATGATCGATGCGGTATCGAGCAGTGTGCCGAGGAAGAGCATCAGCAGCACATAGGCGAACATGATCCAGAAGAAGCTGAGATTGTTGCCGTCGAGAAAGTCCCGCAATTCGTTCGGGAGATCGACGAAGCCCAGCATGCGGCTGTACAGCGAGGCGGCAGTGATCAGGAACAGGATGCTGGCGGTGATGTGTCCGGTCTCGAGCAAGGCTTCCCAGAAGCCGCGGCCGGTCATGCGTCGGCGCAAAAGCGCAATCACCAGGGCGGCAAGCGAGCCGGCCGCGCCCGCCTCCACCGGCGTCAGCCAGCCGGTATAGATGCCGCCTAGCACGATGAGGATCAGGATGACGATCGGCGCGGTCTTGGCAAATATCTGCCCCCAGGTCAGCATGTCCTCGTCGGCGATTTCCTCGATCCGGCCGCCGATGGCGCGCGGGGAAATCCGCCCCATGACGGCGATGGCGAAGATGTAGGCAAGCGCCAGCAGCACCCCCGGGATGATGCCGGCGATGAACATCTCGCCCACCGAGACCTCGGCAACAAAGGCATAGATGATCAGCATGGCGCTGGGGGGAATGATCATGCCGAGCACCGAGGAGCCGGCGACGACGCCCACCGCGAAGCGCTTGTTGTAGTCGAGCCGCAGCATTTCCGGTACCGAAATGCGGGTGAACACCGAGGCTGACGCGATGGACGATCCGGTGACCGCGGCAAACACCGCATTGGCGCCGACGGTGGCCATGCCGATACCGCCGCGGACCCGGCGGAACGCCTGGTTCATGACATCGTAGACATCGGTGCCGAGGCCGGCCTTGGAGACCAGCAGCCCCATGAAGGTGAACAGCGGAATGGTGGCGAACTCGTATTCGGTCACCCCGTCACCGACGGCCTGGCGCAAGAAATTGACCGCCAGGATCGGCCGGTCGCTGACGATCCAGATGGTGACGAAGGAGACGCTCGCCAGGGCGATCGGGATGTAGACGCCGAGATAGATGAGAATGACGATGGCGGCGACGGAGATGAAGCCGATTTCAACGGGGGTCATTGGGCCTGCTCTCCGCCGGTTTCGGGCGCGCTGTCAGAAGGATGCTCGGCCATCGACGGCCCCGCGGGCGCCGATCCGAACAGCACTTTTGAAAGAAAAATCACCGAGCACAAAGCTGTGCTCGCGGTGATGACGAGTTTCGCCGGCCACCACGGCACCGTGAAGACGCCGAGCGTTCCGAAATAGTGGCAGCGGGCAGTGGCCTGCATGAAATCGGTCCAGAAATCGCCGGTTTTCGGCGGCCCGAATTCCGGCGGCGTGATGTAGTGGCAGGACTCGAACGCCTCGACCACTTCCGGATAGGTGGCGTAGGCGATGGTCGCCATGGCGACACAGGCCAGCGCATCGATCACCCGCGACAACATGCTGGCGGCAGCCGGCCGGCTGCTTTTCAGGATGCCGAGAAATCCGTCCGACCGGGTGAGCCGGTCGACCCGCACCACGTCGGGCAGTTGCAGGAAGACGATCAGGATCATCGAAAAGATGACGATCTCGACAACGCCGAGAAACGGCGCGTGGAAGACGCCGCGCGCCACCACGTCGATGTTCATGACGATGACGAGTACGAGCACCGTCAGGGTTCCGACCGCGTTCGCTCCGATCGCGATCGCCCTGACGATGCCCAGGGTCTGGTGGACGGCCCGTCCGACCGGGGTTGCCGTATTCATGACAGGCCGTCCTCTTTTGCTATGCTACTCGCCGGCCGCCCAGTCGCGCACCGGTACCGAGCCAGCGGTTTTCAGCTTCTCGATATAGGAGCCTAGCATGGCCGTGCCCGGCGCGCCCTTCTTGTCGAGCGCGTTGGCCCATTCCTGGGCGATGTTGGGCATGGCGTCGGCCCAGGCCGAGCGCTCGTCTTCGGGGATCACGACGACGGTTCCGCCGGCCGCCTTGAAGGCGTCGAGCGACGAGGCCGCGCGGTCCATGGCGACCTTCGCCACCTGGTCGCGATACTCGACCGCGACGGTCTGCAGCACGCTTTTCACTTCGTCCGGAAGCTTGTCCCAAACCGCCTTGTTGACGGTCACGGTCTTGGAATTGACCGCGCCGAGATCGACTTTCAGCATGTAGGGCGCCACTTCGTTGATCTTGAAGGTCATGGCCGCTTCCGGCCACAGCATGGCCGCATCGACAACGCCGGTCTGCAGCATGTTGTAGAAGTTCGGCAGGCCGCCGCGCACGCCGGCGACATCCTTCAGGCCTTCCAGGTAGCGCAGGTTGTAGCCGGCGCCGGCCAGTTTCAGGCCCGACAGGTCAGAGAGCTTCTCGATCGGCTGCTTGGTGAAGATCTGGTAGCTGTCGAGCACCACGCCGGTGGCCAGGTAGACCTGGTCCTGGGCGGCGAATTCAGCCTGCATCTGCGGGTATTCCTTGGCGATTTCGTCAACCGCCTTGGCGACCACACGGGCGTCGGTCGAAACCATCGGCGTTGCGGCAGAGATCGCCTGGCTCGGCAGCGCCGAGTTGTGGAAGATCGTGGTCACGATGCCGATGTCGCCGAGCCCCAGCTTGATGCCGTCGAGCACGCCGCGCGGCTTGACGATCTGGCCGCCATAGGCCTGTTGCCAGTCGATCTTGTACTTGCCGGTGCGGGCCAGCTCCTCGTCGACGCGCGGAATGAAGAAGTTGGCGAACTCCTTCACCCACATCGACCGCTCGGGATAGCCATCAATGGCGATCATCTTGATGGTCTCGGTTGCGGCAGCCGGGAGCGTTGCCAATGGTGACAACACTCCCAACGCGGCCGCCCCGGCCACAAAGGACCTGCGTAGCAATTTGCTCATCATTTTCCTCCTTTCGACAGCCGGCCTCCCGCCGGCCGATGCAGCAACCCGGCTATCCGGCCGGTTGCCAATCCTCAACGATTTCGGTGCCGGCGGCCGTGAACAGCTTCGACAGCGGGCAGAATTTCTTCACTTCCCGGGCAACCAGGTTCAGCGCCTCGGCGCTGGCCGACCCGTGGCTGCGCACGGTCAGTTCGACCCGGCGGAACGGCACGTCGATCTCTTCTTCGAGCGTGACCCCGCGGCGGTCGAAAGTGCAGTCGGCTGAAATTTCCAGATGGCCGATATCGACACCGAGCCTGTCGGCGCATTTGTGGCCGATCACATTGGTGCAGCCGATCAGCGCCGCAAGTGCCGTGTCCGTCGGGGTCGGGCCGGCATTCGTGCCGCCGCGCTCGACGGGCTCGTCGATGGCGAATTCCAGGTCGCGGATCGAAACATCCGATCGCGAATGCGACGGACAGGCTGCCTTGGCTCGCAGCGTCACTTCCGTTTTCATTCGAATGGCCATGGCCGTCATTCCTCAAGCAAAACTGCAGACGTCGTCGAAATCGAAACGCGGCAGCTTGTGAAACAACGCCGTCTCGTCGGCGTAACCAAGATTGCAAAGGAAATTCGAGCGCAGCGTGGTGCCCGCGAAGAATTCCTCGTCGATGACCTTGTTGGAGAAGCCCGACATGGCGCCGACATCGAGTCCGAGTGCACGCGCGGCGATCATGAAATAGGCGCCCTGCAGGGTGCCGTTGCGGAACGCCGTCTCCTCCGCATAGTCCGGCTTGCTGTCGAAATGCGAGCGGCGGTCCTCGTGCGGGAACAGGTAAAGAAGCTCCTTCCAGAACTCTAGGTCGTAGGCGATGATGGCGGTGACCGGCGCCGTCGCCACCTTCGGCACGTTGGTCGGCTTCAGCGACTTCTTGAGTTTCTCACGCCCCTCGTCGCTGCGCACGAAAACGAAGCGCGCGGGCGAGCTGTTCATGCTGGTCGGCCCGGTCTTGACGATGTCGTAGATGGCGTGCAGCGTTTCGTCCGTTACCGGCCGGTCGGTCCAGGCATAATGCGAGCGCGCGCCGGTCAGGATCAGTTCGATCTCCTGCGGTCCAAGATGGGTGATCTTCTCGCGCAAATCGCGGATCTGCTGGTGCGTGTGGGCACGCAGTGCCGCCAGTTCATCTCCGACCGGCGCTTTCTGCGGAGCTCTGATCATTCAGCCGCCTCGTCCTTGCTGGCATCCTGCTCGCTGACGACCGGGCTGCGGCAGACGCCGATATTCTCGATTTCCACCTCGACAACGTCGCCGGGGAACATGAAAACCGGCGGGGTGCGGGCGTGACCGACGCCGGGCGGCGTGCCCATGGCGATCAGGTCGCCAGGCTCGAGTGTGGTGAACTCCGAGACCGTGGCGATGGTCTTGGCCACCGGCCACATCATGTCCGAAGTGTTTGCATCCTGCATCACGACGCCATTGAGCCGCGACTGGATCTTCAATCCGGCCGCTCCGTCCGGCAGTTCGTCCGGTGTCACGGTCAGCGCACCGACGGCGCCCGTCGCATCGAAATTCTTGCCGGGCGTCCACTGGTGGGTCTTGCGCTGATAGTCGCGCACCGACCCGTCGTTGAAAACCGTATAGCCGAAGACGTGATCGAGCGCCTGCGACTCGCCGATATGCTTGCCGCCACGGCCGACGACCACCATCAGTTCGACCTCGTAGTCGAGACGGTCCGAACAGTCGGGCTTGATCATCGGTTCGCCGGCCGCCATCAGCGATTGCGGCACCCGCATGAAAATCGCCGGATAGGTCGGGATGTCGTAGCCGCCCTCCTTGACGTGGTCGACATAATTCAGTCCCAGGCACAGGATCTTGCGGAACCGTTGTAGCGGCAGGGCCGGCGTCAGGCCGGACAGCGCCACCGGAGCCGACGAACCGGCGGCCTGCGCCAGCCGTTGCCGCTCGCCCGCATCCAGGTCGATGACCGCCATCAGGTCCGTGCCTTCAAATCCGCTCTGCCCGGTCAGACGATAGGCATTGTCGCCGTCGACCAGATAGACTGCGGTTGTTTGTCCGTCTCGAGCGACCAGAAAACGCATTCAATCTCTCCTCACTGGCGACCAAATAATCAATAATTTCTTGCTTTGTCAATTTTTATCGATATTTTTTCCGATAATTCACATACAAGGAGTCCGACATGCCGAAATGGAGTGAATATGTCCGTGAAGCCCGAGAGCGCGGGTCGCTGGCGGCGGAGCATTTCATGGTCTTGAGCACGCCGGTGGCGCCGCCGGAAAAGGTCAAGGAAATCCTGCCGCGGCACCTAGCCTATCAGCTGAAGCTTCAGAACGAGCACAAGCTGGCCTTCGCCGGACCGCTGTCGGACGAGACCGGCGAAAACATGCTCGGATCCGGAATGATGATCTACAGCGCCGCGTCGCTGGACGAGGCCCAGGCACTGGCCGATGCCGACCCGATGCATGCCGAGGGCGGTCGCGAATACACCATCCGCCGCTGGCTGATCAATGAAGGCCATATCCCGCAGTCGCTGAAGCCGTTGCTCGACAACTGAACCGCGGCAAGTTAGCCGGACCAGCCGGCGCGAACGCTCGCCCACCAGTCTTTCCACGCTTCGGCGTCGTACCCGAAGCGTTCGTCGGTGACGGCCGCCAGCGTGCCGACGACCTGCGACTGCAGCCAGTCCGGATCGTCACGGTCCAGCCGGGCAATCAGCGCATCGATGGTCTTCCGGTCGCCCTGCCCGGAGAGCTGTACGGCATGCAGAGCGATCAGCAGGGGATCAAACCACTTCTGCGGCCGGTTGGAGCGGCGCTCCCAGGGCGCCTTCAGAAGATCCACGGGAACAGTCGGGTCACGGTTGCGGGCCATGGCGGCGATCAGGTGCCAGCGACCGATATCGTGCGCCTGCACGGCGAATTGACCGCCGAACACGTCGATCCGTTTCGACGGCATCGGCGCGTCAAGCAGCGACGCGAAGAAGCCGCTGGGCGGTCTATCCGCCAGCACCCGGACGATGGCCTGGCGTATTGAAAGTCCGTGACTTTTGTAGTTTCGAGCGTCCTGAAGTTCGGACAGCAGAAAGGCGCGATTGCGTTCTGTATCGAAATCCGGATCGGGCCGAATACCGGTCTCGGGCAGCGAACCGGCCGCGCCAACGGGTCGCTTCGACAGCGACAGCGGACCCCAGACAATCGCCCGGCCGTCGCGTCCCTCGCCGCCGATATATATCTTGCCCGGCGCCAGCGCCGCCGCGCTGTAGGCGATGCCGCCGTGAAACCTGCCGGCCGCCTGGAACTGCCTTCCGTCGGTGCTTTTCCAGAGTCGGCCGTCCGCGCCTGCACGGCCGACGATCCACAGGGCCTCGCCGTCGCTGACGAGAAGCCGCATGGCGATCCGACGCGAAGCGGGGCTGAGCCGTTCGGCAGGTCCCTCACCGATGCGCCACAGCTCCGTCGCGCCGTCGTCGCTGTCGACAAGCGCATAGAGAGCTCCATCGTGGCGAGTAAACCTTGAGAAGAACCGGCTTTGCGGCCAGCCGGGTGCCGGGATCAGCAGCCCGTCGCGAAACTCCTTCAGGGTCGGGCCGTCCCTGCTCCAGTGGCGCACGAACAGCCGGTCGCCGAGCACCGCCAGATCGTTGTACCGGTGAAACGATCCCTTTGCCGGCGGATCGTTGGCGAGCACCCGCCAGCTCGCTCCGGCGTTGGCCGAGGCCGCCAGGGCGGCATTCCAGCCGGCCATGGCGACAACCAGTTCTCCACGCCATTCGGCGGCGGCATGGGTGTGCATCATGTGATCGCCCACGGGCACGAACAGCTCGCGCCAGTCTTCGCCGTCGGTGACGCTGACCACGCCGGTACCGAGGCCGATGCGCATGTCCTCGTGCGGCCAGTAGAGCAGGCCGCGATGGACAATCGGATGGCCGGCATCCTGCGAAAACAGAAAGCGTTCGAAACGGGTGGCGCCCGTCGCCGGGTCGAAACTCCATATGTCGGCGGAATTGTGATCGACGCCTTTGACCGATGTCGAAAACCATATCCTGCCGCGATAGGCGACGAGCTGGTCGGCGACCGGCCATGGGCCAACCCGGGCAAGCACCGACAATTCCTGCGCGCGGGCGGTGAACGCCAGACAGGCGATTGCCAATGTCGCAACAATTCGAACAAACGCATCGATCATGTTGAGCCGGTTCCATCGATGGCAGGCGGATCACCGGCACAACATCACAGGCCATCAGGCGACGAAAGCGGCGAGCGCTCACGTTTCAACACATGACGGTGAGGCATCTTCCCCTCCGGTCGGCCGACCATATGATGATGCCAACCAATCGGAGGCAGATATGCAGACACCCCGGGAATACATCAGGCGGGTCATTTCAGGCGTGCTGATGGCACTGCTCGCGGCGGCGGCGCCTTCTGCCTCCGCGCAGGAATCGAAACCGACGGCGCCAGCGGCCGCGGCTGACATCGACGTCGATGCGCTGTCCGTCGCCATCATCGTCGGCGATGAGGCGCAGAAGCAGCGGGCAGTCGATGTGCTGGTGGCGCGCGGCAATCTCGATATCGTGCCGAGCCTGGTCCTGTTCCTGCGCTTCAGCCCAGAGCAGGCAATGCTGGCCGCAGCGATCGAGAAGCTGACCGGCGAGCCCATCCGCGACTGGAACGACGCCATGCTGTGGCAGGAAGCCCACCCGGAAGTCGTTCCGCACGAGAGTTTCCGCAACCTCAAGCTCGGCGTCTTCGCCAATATCGACCCGACCTTCCTGCAGTTTTTCGACCCCACCTATACGAGCCGCGACCAGATGCGCATCCGGCTCGAGGAGATCACCTGGGGCGGCGTTCGCGTCGACGGCATTCCTTCGCTCGACAATCCCAGGCTGATTTCGGCATCGGAAGCCGACTATCTGAAAGACGACGATCTGGTGTTCGGCGTCGAGATCAACGGCGACGTGCGGGCCTATCCGCTGCGTATCATGGGCTGGCACGAAATGTTCAACGAGGTCATCGGCGGTGTTCCGGTGGCGCTTGCCTACTGTACCCTGTGCGGCGCCGGCATCCTGTTCGAAACACAAGTGGAAGGGCGAGAGAAGCCGTTCGTCTTCGGCTCCTCCGGTTTCCTCTACCGCTCCAACAAGCTGATGTTCGACCGCGAAACCACCAGCTTGTGGAACCAGTTCACCGGCGAGCCGGTCACCGGACCGCTGGCATCATCCGGCATTAAGCTGAAGATTCGCCCGGTGACCATAACGACTTGGTCCAACTGGGAAAAACTCCACCCCGATACGAAAGTTCTGGCGCTGAAAACAGGATTCTTGAGGGATTACGGCTCCGGCGTCGTCTATCGCGACTACTTTGCCAGTCCCGACCTGATGTTTCCGACCAATGTGCGCGACGAAAGCCGGGTCAAGCGCAAGGACCATGTCTTCGGCATCCGAGCGTTCGGCGCCGCCAAGGCCTGGCCCGTCGAGGCGTTTCGCGATCGCTCGGTCATCAACGACCGAGTCGGAGCGACGGAGGTCGTGCTCGTCGGCGATGCCGCGACCCGCACGGTGCGCGCCTATGAGCGCGACGGAGCCAGCTTCGGCCCGGGTTCGCAGTTCGGTACTCTGCAGGGCCCTGGCGGGTCATGGACGATCGGCGAGGATTTCCTCACCGGCCCCGCCGGAGAGAAGCTCGCGCGCGTGCCCGGCCACATCGCCTACTGGTTCGCCTGGGACGGCTATCTCGGCCTCAGAAGCGAACTCTACACCGAGTAAGCGCACGATCGTTCAAGACCCTCCCGCCGGACCATGTCATTCATCCGCCGGTAACCATGCGGATTGAAACATGGCAGGCGACCTGATCGTATTGTGGCTGGCAGCGTTTGCGCTGATGGGCAGTCCCGGACCGGCGACGCTCAGCCTCGCGGCCGTCGGAGCGGCGTTCGGCGGTCGGGCTGGTTTGCGCTACCTCGGCGGCATCATCACCGGCACCGTCGGCGTGCTGCTGCTGATCGCAACGGGCGTCACCGGTCTGATCCTCACCCGACCGGCGCTCGCCACCGGACTGGCCCTCATCGGAGCCGCCTATTTCCTTTATCTGGCCTACCGGATCGCTACCGCACCGCCGATTGCCGAAAGCTCGGCCACCGCCGAGCGGCCTCCCTTTTCCGGCGGATTCGCACTGGCGATCGCCAATCCGAAGGCTTTCGCTGCCATCGCCGCGGTCTATGCCGGCCATCGGCTGTTCCCGGACAGCCCCCTGCTCGACGCCGGGGTGAAGATCGCGGCGCTGTCGCTCGTCATCGTCGCCGTCAACACCGGCTGGTTGCTGTTCGGCTCGATGATCTCCGGGGTGTTGAAAAATCCGGCCTCCGCCCGGATCGCAAACCTGGTTTTCGCCGTTCTCCTGGTGGCTTCCGTCGCGGCAGCGCTGCTGGCGTAGCTCGGGGCCAAAGCCCCATCGTTCACAAATGCGTTTGATTCCGGGCTATGCAACAGGTTCGGAACCACTGTTGCCCACACACAACAAAGTGCTCTTTTAAAGGAATTTCAATCATACTATGACTGGATGCCAAGATCTTTGTTTAGTGGGGACGCAGCGCGGAATGACCAGAAAACTTGCAGCGACCATCGTGACCGCGCTTGTCGCGGCTGTTCCCGCGAAAGCGGCGGATGTGTTCATTCCAGGCGCACAGGTGCTGACCAGCGAGACAAGTGTCTATGACTGGACCGGCTTCTACATCGGCGTCGGCGGCGGTACCGGCTATATTCTCGACGAACTCACCAGCCCGGTGCTGGGCTCCACGATCAGCGGATGGGGCGGCCAGGGTTACTTCGGCAAAGTGCAGGTTGGCTACGACCACATGTTTGCCAACGGATTCGTCGTCGGTGCACAGTTGGTCGGTCGCTACGGCGACGTCAACACTTCGGCGTCGATCCCGCTCGTTGCGGCTTCGACGGAAATCAAAGCGGATTACGGTTTCGACGTGATCGGCCGCGTCGGCTATGCCATCACCCCGCGCACGCTGGCCTATGTGATGGGCGGCTACAGCTGGCAGAATTTTGAACTGTCCTCTACCGTCCCGGCGATCTCCAGCGAGTGGAGCGACAGCGGCTATGTGGTGGGCTTCGGCCTGGAGACGGCCTTCCGCAACGGCTGGACCTGGGGCGGCAGCTACCGGTTCTCGAAATATTCGGGAACGACCATCGGTCCGCTGGGCGGCATCGAAGTGGATCCGGCTGTTCACTCGTTCCACTCGAGCATCAATTACCGGTTCGGCGGCGGGCCGTCGGACCAAACCCGCGAGCCGGTGAACTACAGCTGGACCGGCCTGAAAATCGGCGGCGCCATCAGCGGTGGCGTGGCGCTGAACAAGATCAACGGCGCTCTCGGCCTGTTCTCGATCGATTCGCTGGCCACTGAAGGTTTCCTCGGTGAGGTCACGCTGAGCTACGACCGAGAATTCGGCGTCGATTCCCGCTGGGTTTTCGGCGCTCAGCTGGCGGCCCAGTTCATCGAAGCCTCGTCGAGTTCCACCGTCGGCGGTGTCACCGCAACGATGGAGGCCGAGAATTTCGGCTTCGACGCGCTGCTGCGCGGCGGCTACAAGTTCAACGACTATACGCTGGGCTACGTCATCGGCGGCTACACTTGGCAGGAACTGACGGCGTCGCTCAGCTTCCCAGCTCTTTCAACCACCGAAGGTCTCAACGGATTTACGATCGGTACCGGTACCGAACTGGCGCTGAACGAACGGCTGACCGGCTTTATCGAATACCGCTACACGATGTATGAGGATGTCGACCTCGGCGTTGTCGCCAATGTCGAATCGACGAGCCACACGGTGCGTGTCGGCGCGAAGTGGAAGCTCTTCTGAGGCTTCGAATCCCGAACAGGAAATGACGCGCGGCGATCTTCGGATCGCCGCTTTCGCTTGCTGTCGAGCCTGTCAGTTGGTCTGAAAACTGCGCTGCTTTCAAGCTGCGCGATGGTCCTGCCCGATCTGGAACTCACCCAGAAAATGCGAGCGCATCCGATGGAGCTTCTCGCGAAAAACGACCAGATCGCCGGCGTCGGAGTCACAGCGCGCATGATAGTCTTCGGTCGTGCGGATGATGATGTCGATGACATTGGGGAAGCAGCGGCAACATTTTCCGCGCTTTTCCATCGCATGATAGACCTTGACCGGAACGATCAGTTGCCAGCGGTCTTCATCGAGCATGGCTGTAATAGCCTGTTCGATTTCGCGTTCGGTGATGATGTTGCACTGACAGGTGATCATGCCTGAACGACCTACACTCGACGACAGTCCGATTCAAAGGCGCATTTTGTCGCGCGCCAGCTGCCGACTAAATGGCCCCGATCGCTCGTCATGTCAAACAAAAAATTTGATTTTCTCAACAAAAACAATAGTTTAGAATAATTCTAAACTCCGCGACGCTGGTTTTGGATCGGTGTCGGGCGTTTGCGGATCTTGCAGAAGCTTCAAGATCGCGTTGCGAAAGCACGCCCGGCTTGCTGTACGCAACGCGATGAGCATCTTGCGGTTGTCGTAGCAAACGCGTCGCAGATCCGCCCGCACGCTTCCGCTGATTTCGGATTTGGCAAAAACCACGCTATCTGCCTGGCTGATGGCGGCTTCAACCTCCGCGCAGATCCCCGAACTGCCGATATTGCGGCTCTGCAACTGAATACCGAACCATTTGGCCAGTCCCGAAAACCGTTCCTCGCCACAGGTATTGGGCGACAGATACAGGATACGTCGTCCGCTCAACCCGGTTTTCATCCGGCTGAGCACCTGGCCCGGACGTCCCTCACGGGAGACTTGAATCTGCGGGGCGATGCGATTGCCGCCCGCGACCGGCCGACAGAGCCGCATACCGCGGGCCACCTGGACGCCGGCCGTCCCACCCTCCCTGGGACCGCTCACGGAGCGAACTCAACCGGCACCGTGAAGGTCCAGTGGTTCCTGTTCGCGCCGGCCGGGATTTTGGGAAAGGGAGCAGCCCTTCGAACTGCGGAGAGCGCCGCGTTGTCCAGGACTTTCGAACCGGATCCGCGCAGGATGCGAACCCTCGTGACACTGCCGTTGCTGGCGACGCTGAAACGTACTACGGCAGTGCCGCGGACGCGCTTCGATCGACCTTTCCTGGGATAGCGCACGGATCGACGCAGCTTGCGCCTGACCTTTCCCGGGTAGTTGGAGACCCGGGCATTACCCGCCTTGCCCTTTCTCTTACCGTTGCTCGCGCCCGCGGATTCGGCGGCACCGCCACGTTTACCCGTTGCCTTGCCCTTTTTGGCTGTCGAACTACTGCCGCCCTGCTTGCCTTTCTTGCGAGTTTTCGCCTTCGTCTTCTTCTTTTTCTTGACCGGTTCGACGGGCCGAACCAACGCTGCCGTTTTCACCGGATCGACGGGCTCGGCATTGGCGCTATGCGGCTGGCTAGCGGCGACCGGCTGTTTCGCCTGTTCGACTTGACTGTCCGGCGCTGGCGGCGGTGGTGGTTGAGATTCCGCCGGCTGGGCATGTCTGCTTTCGGCAATCCTGGTCGGCGTCGATGCGTCGACCGGCAGCTCTACCGGCCTGATCTTCGGCAACTCAGCGGGCAGCGGTTCCGACGGCGGCGTGGCGGGCTGGCTTTCAGCGGTCTCCACCGGTCGCCGGGGCGACGGCTTCGGCACCGGAACGACGGGCGTCGCTCGACGTTCCGCCGCATCCGGCGCCTTGTAGGGCGATCTGCTTTTCGCCGACTCGGCGGGTTTCGCAACTGTTGCTTCTTCTGCAGGAGGCGGGATATCCGCCGGCTTCGGTGACTGTAAATCGGCCGGCAACGGCGACTGCGCTTTTGCAGATATCGCCTCCTGCGCCTGTGCCTGCAGCGTGCGTTCGGGGTCCGCATTGACGGCCGAATCGACCGCCGCAACCTGCGTAGGCGCCTCATCGATCGCCGGGTCGGCGGCAACCGATCTCAGAGCGGCGGCCTTTGCCGAATCCACTTGGCCAGCGGCAACGATGGGGACGCTCGACGACGACATTGGTATCGCAACCGAAGCGGCGCGGGCGGTCGGCGACGATGCCGAGGCTGACGACGCTCTGACCGCGGTTACCGCTTTGGTAGCCGTCACGGGCTCAGCCGGCAGTTGCGCCACGGGCGCTGCCGCAACGGGAGTCGGCGCCGCCGCTGCGGCCACGGTCTCCGGTTCCACCAGATCGCCGGTAGCAATCATGTTCTCGGTTGCGTTGCCGACAACTGTGAATTGGGCATGCGTGCCTTCTTCGCGCACTTCATCGGACCGAAGGTTCAGCAGATGATCGGCCACGCCGTGCAGGGCAACGGACGCGGCGAGAGCGAAGCCGAATTGCCACCACCGCAGCCTCACTGCAATTTCCTCTCAGTGACGATTGTGATCCGGCCAGCGCCGGCCTGCTTCAGTTCGTCGATGACCCCGACCAGACGGGTCGCCGCAAGCTCTCCATCGGCGGCCAGCCTGACCGCGGGTCGCTGCGGCAGATCGGCTCCGACATCGCCGTCCGATGACGCGGCAGCAATCGGCTGATCGTCAGCCTGCAGTTGAGCGACAAAGGCCGCTACGGATACCGTTTCGCCCTGATAGCGCAGTTCTCCCTTGCTGGTGACGAAGAGGGCCAGCGGCGGGTCGACCGGACGTGCGTCCGTCGTGTCGATGAGATCGACATCGGGGTCGAGTGGCGGCGTCAGCGAGCCGGCAATCAGGAAGAAGATCAGCATCAGGAAAACGATGTTGATCAGCGCAATGGTGTTTTCGGCCGGTTGTTTCGGTTCTGAAAGGCGTGGCAGCTTCATGGAATTAGCCCGCGACCGAGATTTTCAGATTCACCTCTCCGGCGATTTTCTCCAGAGCTTCGACCAGCATCTGCGAAGAGACGTTCTCGCGCACGATGACCAGTGCCGACTTTGCACCGTCGCCCTCCAACCGTCGTAATTCGGTGATGGCAACATCCGTCGGCATGGCGGCCCCGTTGACCTTCCAGCCGCGCTCGCCGTCCAGCCGGATAAAGACGTCCGGCGCGGCCGCGGTCGGCGTCTGGCCGCCACGGCCGGCGGCGATATCGATTTCGGCAAAGCGCGTGAAGGTCGAGGACAACATGAAGAAAAGCAACAGAAGGAAGATCACGTCGATCAGCGACGTCATCGACAGCCGGCGCTTGCGTTTGAGTTGTCCGTCAATATGCATGGCGTTCCGCCAGGTTGACGACCTGTCCGTCGGCTTCGTCCCGCTTGACATCGCGGATCTGCTGCTCAGAAAGCAGCATGGTCGACAGCGATTCCATTGCCATGCGCTCGTTTTCGAGCCGGCTTTCGAACCAGGTGAGGATCAGCGAGACCGGCATTGCGACTGCAAGGCCCGCCGCTGTCGTCAGCAGCGCCACCCAGATGCCGCCCGCCAGAATCGACGGATCGACCGCGTTACCGGCATCCTGCAAAGTGCGGAACGCCTCGATCATGCCCAATACCGTGCCGAACAACCCGAGCAGGGGTGCGATCTGGACGATCGCCTCGAGTCCGCGAAAACCGCGCTGCAGGGCATAAAGACGCTCCTGGGCGGCCCGACCGACCTCATCCTCGATGACCTGCTTCGGAACGGCGCGGTCGGCGGAAAGCCGCGCGATGACCTCGAGCACCGCCGCCGGTGACGAGCGGTCGCCGTCAAGCCGCGTCAACGCCTCCCTGTGCCGGCCGCCTGACCACAGGGCCGCCGCCTCCGTGGCCTTGCGACGCGCGCCGACCCGCAGATAGGCGAACTGAAACAGTTTCAGAAGGATCAGCGCAAGCGCTACGACGGAAAGCCCGATCAGCAGCGCGACAACCGGCCCCCCAAGCGTGACGAGATTGATGGCGGTGGTGAAAATTCCGTCAGGCATGGCTCGTTCCTTTCCGCTGAGTTCAGCTGCCGAATTCGACCGAGACGCGGACGCTCGTCACCAGCCGCCCGATGCAACTGCCCGGATCGACCTAGGCACCGCTGCACTCGGCGGCATCATTGACCAAAACGCGTGAAATGCCGGCGCACTTCATGTCGGCGAGCTCGAATTGGCGAACCCGGGTCTTGGCGTCGGCAAGCGGGCTGAAATCGAGCAGCAACAGGCGGTCCACCCGCCCCTCCTGGTCGAACAGCACGACCTCGAAGGCGACCTTGTCGAGCGTCTGCTTCAAGCCGTTTCTGGCCATGAAAGTCGCCAGGCAGCCCGCCTTGCCGTCGCTGAGATTGTTCAGCTCAAGCGACAAGGCCGGCTCCGCTGCTTCCTGGGCCGCCGCGGAACCGACCGGCACTTGAGTGAAGAGGGCGGCCGCAACGCAAGCGGCCACCCGGGTTTTGCATTTCATCATGACCATCCGAATTGTTTGACGAGAGTGAACCGGAAACTGCGTCCCTCACCCGGATATCCCTCGAGATATTCCTGGAACTGCTCGTTGAAGATGTTGTCGATGCGGAAGCGGGCTTCCCAGCCCTGCAGCGGGCCTTCGGTGGGGATCCAGTTGATGAACACGTCGTGCACATCGAAAGCGCTGGTCGTCGGGCGAGAGGCGCTGTCGTTCTGGGCGGCGACGAAACGGCTGGTCCAGCCGAAATCGATGCCGCGCTCCGGCATGGTGTGACCGACGGTCACGAACAGTTCGTCCGGCGCGACCGAATTGAGCGGGCCACCCGTCGTCTTGTTCTCGCCGCGCACATGCGAGTATCCGGCATTCACATAGAAGGCTTCGCTCACATAGGAGAGTTCCAATTCCGCGCCGTAGATCACGGCATGTCCGACATTGCTGTAGCGCGGGACGCTGCCGAAATTGCTCTCAATCAGATTGGTGATGTCGTTGTAGAATCCGGTCGCCTTGAACTGGACGGCATCACCGTCGGACATCAGGTCGTAACCCGACAGCGCGATTCCGCCCTCGTAGTTGTTCGATTTTTCCACCTCGAGATTGAGGTGGAACGGGTTGCCGAAACTGCTGTCGTAGATTTCATCCAATGTCGGCAGACGTTCGGTGTGAGCGATCGAACCGAAGACCGAGACGGTGTCATTGAGTTTGTAGTGTGCGGCTATTTTGGGCGAAAAGCCGGTGTGGTCGACATCGGGCGTCCCGTCCGGGATCACGGTATTGGCCTGGGGCGACAGGTTCTGATAATCGAGGCGGGCACCGGTGATCACCGTCAGCTTTTCGTTCCAGATGAATTCGTTCTGGACGAAGAAGCCGCTTTGAAAATCCGTACCTTCGGCATGGGAACTGGAGTCGGAGCCGTCTCGGGTCCGTTCCTGATACGCGGTCTGGTTGCCGATTGTCAGGTAGTTTTCGTAATTGTCGCCGATGATGTCGAACGTGTTGTCGATATTGAACTGCCACGTCTCGTAACCGTAGTCCGAATTGAAAAAGGACGAGGGGCTTGCGGCTGTCTGTTGGTTGTAGGTGTCGGAATAGGATCCCTGAATATTGAGGTCCAGCCACGGATTGTCGGACGCGGCATTCTGATAGGCGATGATCGCCGTCTTGTCCGTCACCATCCGCTTTTCGAGGATCCCGAACGGCGACGATCCGCCATTGATCTGGTTGAATTCCTGGTCGTTGGCGGTGGCCGTGTACTGCTGGTAGGAGACCCGCAGTTGCTGCTCCATGTCGTCGCCGAAATAGAAGGTTCCCTTTGCGAGCCCGTTGGGTGAGTCCACTTCGAGTCCAGTCACCTTCGTACCGTCTCCGGTTTCATAGTTGCCGCCGGTACGGTAATTGCCGATCAACAAGACCTCGGCGTTGTCGTTGAACCGATGGGCCAGCGCCGCAGATCCGAGCGCGCTGTCGCTGTTGGTCGCATAGGAGCCCTTGAGGCGCAGGACCGTGTTGTACTCGTCGCCAAGGAAATCCGAGGCGTCCTTCGTGACGAAATTGATGACACCGCCCAAGGCGCCCGAGCCGTAGAGCGTTGATGATGCCGGACCCCGCAGGACCTCCACCTGCTTGTAGAGATCGGGATCGGTAAACAGCCCGCCCATGCGGTATTGTTCGAAGAACTTGCTGACCCCATCGACGTTGATGATGATGCGCCCCTCTTCGCCGGCAGTCTCGGGACCGCCGATGCCGCGGATGTTGAAGCTCTGACCCAAGGCACTGGCGCCGCCGGCCGCATTCAACCCCGGAACGGTTTCGGCAATGTCGGTGATTTCGGTTGCCTGCAGGTTGTCGATGTCGTCCGCCGTCACCACGCTCACCGCCTGCGGCGTATCGATCGCTACCTTCTCGACGCCGGCGCCGACGACGAGCCGCTCCAGCGGTGTCACCCGCCCCTGCTTCTGGACCTCGACATTCTCCTGAGTTTCAGTTTCGCCGTCATCGGCATCGCTGCCGTCCTGCGCCCGGACGCCCTGAATATTCAACATCAGGGCAATCGCCGTACCGGCGAGCAGCCAGGCCGCCCTTCCCGCAACCAAATCCATGATTCTTCTCTCCGTATGTCCCTATCATGGCTGGCTGGTCCGTAGATTCGCTGGCACCGTTCGGCATGCGACGCACGCCCCGAAGCGTCCCCGCAGGAAATCTTGACTTTTTCACTCCGGTATTGCACTGCCCTAATTAACATGATTATTAGTGTCAAGTTAATTTGTGGAACCGGATCCGCTCACGCGAACGGTCGCGAGGGGTGCATCGGGTGATTTCGGAGAAGGGATATGGCGGGGCAGATGAACCGGATCAACGAGCATCGAGTCGAGCGGCGGGAGCACCTGCCGAAACGTCCTAAAACATTGAAAAGCAACGACCTATTCGAAGGCGAAAAGGAGATCTGCATCGAACACAACGGTGCGCTCTACCGCCTGAAGATCACCCGCCAGGATAAGCTCATTCTCAACAAATAGGCACACACATGAGTATCGAATACCCGGCTAATGAATCGTTCGGCGAACAGCCGAGTCCGGAGGCCATTCGCCAGGCGCGGATCGACAATCCGAAGTTGCGCGAACGGGAACTTGCGGCCGAACTGGGCATATCAGAAGCGCAGTTCGTGGCCGCCTGGTGCGGCCAGTCGGCAACGCGGCTGGAGCCGCGGGTCAACGACGTCCTGACCGGCCTGGAAGCGCTCGGCGAAGTCATGGCGCTGACGCGCAACGAAAGCGCGGTGCACGAAAAAGTCGGCGTTTACGACCGGGTCCACACCAGCGGTCGCGGTGCCATCGTGCTTGGGGAGGACATCGACCTGCGCATTTTTCACAAATCCTGGGCACACGGATTTGCGGTGGAAAAGAGCGATGGCGAGCGGGTCAGCCGCAGCCTGCAGTTCTTCGATCCGT
Source organism: Rhizobiaceae bacterium (assembly GCA_963921345.3). GTDB lineage: Bacteria > Pseudomonadota > Alphaproteobacteria > Rhizobiales > Rhizobiaceae > Hoeflea_A. The sequence continues at coordinate 1,246,110 of CAWUFE020000002.1, forward strand.
CCGGCCACGCCGTGCACAAGGTGCACCTGCGCCCCGATTCGAACGTGGCGGCCTATGACGCGCTTGTCGAATCACTCAGGCACGAAGACCAGTCGCAAACGGTGAATGTCGTGCCACCGGAGGTGGCCACCGCCTCAGGCGATCCGCTCGGCAGCGGGGATGTGGAGAGGCTGCGCGAAAAATGGTCGGCGATGACCGATGTCCATCAGTTTGCGGGCATCCTGCGCAGTTTCAACATCACCCGGCATGCGGCCGTTACGTCCATCGATGAAGCGTTTGCCTGGCAGTTGGACGGCAGCGCCCTGCAGGCCATGCTGAACCACGCCGTCGAGGACGAACTGCCGATCATGTGCTTCGTCGGCAGCCCCGGTTGCGTGCAGATCCATACCGGACCGGTTCGCCAGATCAAGGTCATGGGGCCGTGGCTCAATGTGCTCGACCCCGGCTTCCATCTGCATCTTCGCCTCGATCACATCGACGAATTGTGGGCGGTCCGCAAACCGAACCGCGACGGGCATGTCACCTCGCTGGAAGGTTACGACCACAACAAGAAGCTCATCATCCAGTTCTTCGGCAAGCGCCACGAGGGCGAGGACGAACGCGAGGATTGGCGCTTCCTGATGGAAAACCTGCCGAGGCTGCCGCGGCACGTCGCGGCCTGAAGCGCCATCATCAACAGCAAATCGAGAAACTCAATGATTCGACTTCAAAAATGGTCGGCTGCGGCCGCGAAAGCCATCGCACTGGCCTCCATGCTTGCCGCCGCCAGCCCTGCGGCCAGGGCTGAGACGGGCGGCGTCGTGGCGATCGGCGGATCGGTGACCGAAATCATCTACGCCCTCGGCGAGGAAGACCAGCTCGTCGCCCGCGACACGACCAGCACCTATCCCGAGGCCGCAACGCAACTGCCCGATGTCGGCTATATCCGCGCCCTGTCGCCGGAAGGCGTCCTGTCGATCAATCCGAAAAAGATCGTCGCGCTGGAAGGCGCCGGACCGCCGGAAACGCTCGACGTGCTGAAAAAATCCAGCGTACCGGTTGTTCTCATCCCCGACGAGCACAGCCGGCAGGGCATTGTTGCCAAAATCGTCGCTGTCGGCGACGCCATCGGCACGCCCGACAAGGCAAAAGTGCTTGCGGACCGGGTCGAAGCGGCGGTGGCCGAGGCCCAGAACAAGGCCGAAGGAAGAGGCGATCGACCGCGCGTGCTGTTCGTGCTCAGCCTGACCGGCGGCCGGGTGCTTGCGGCGGGCCGCGACACCAGCGCGGCGAGCATCATCGAAATGGCCGGCGGTGAAAACGCGCTCGATTCGGTCGACGGTTTCAAGCCGGTCGCCGACGAAGCGGTCATCACCTCGGCACCCGACGTGATCCTGATGATGGATCGGCGTGGCGACCATGCGGTCACCGACGAAACCCTGCTGGCCCATCCGGCGCTGGCCGCTACGCCTGCGGCCAAAAACCGCCGGTTTGTCGAAATGGGCGGCCTTTATCTCCTCGGATTCGGTCCGCGCACGGCCGAGGCCATCAGCGAATTGTCGGCAGCGCTTTACGGAGAGGATGGTTAGGGGTGCTCCAGACCGTGCCCCTTCAAGAGCGGTCCTCCGTCAAAAGGACCGCGCCCGCCGGTGACCGCTCGCAGCGGGCGCGGCTCGCCCTTGTGGTCTTTGCATTGCTCCTGTTTGCAGCGATCTTGCTCAGCCTGTCGACAGGGGCATCCGATCTGACCGCATCGGCGATTCTGAGCGCCCTGCTCAAGCCGGTCACCGGCGGCGAGGCGCTGAGCGTCCGCGATTCCATCATCTTTCATGACATCCGCCTGCCGCGCATGGTGCTCGGTGTGCTGATCGGCGCCAGCCTGGCGGTCAGCGGCGCGACGATGCAGGGCCTGTTTCGCAATCCGCTGGCCGATCCGGGTATTGTCGGCGTTTCCGCCGGCGCTGGCTTCGGCGCGGTGTCGATGATCGTTCTCGGAGCCGGCATCCTGGCCCCGGTTACCGCGGTGCTCGGCATCTATGCGGTCCCCCTGGCGGCTTTTTTCGGCGGTCTCATCACCACGTTCGCGCTCTATCGGATTTCGACGCGCAACGGCCGCACCTCGGTGGCGACCATGCTGCTGGCCGGCATCGCGCTCGGCGCCCTGGCCGGCGCCGCCACCGGGGTGCTGGTCTACATGGCCGACGACCGGCAACTGCGCGATCTGACCTTCTGGGGGCTTGGCTCCATCGCCGGCGCCACCTGGACCAAGGTGCTGGCGGCAGGGCCGATCATCGGTTTCGCGCTCGCGGGAAGCCTCTATCTGGCACGCGGTCTCAACGCCATGACATTGGGCGAAACCACTGCCTATCACATCGGCATTTCCGTGCAGCGCTTCAAGGCCGGGGCGATCGTGCTGGTTGCCGCCGCCACCGGAGCCTCGGTTGCCGTCAGCGGCGGAATCGGCTTTGTCGGCATCGTCGTGCCGCATCTGCTGCGACTGCTGATCGGCCCCGACCATCGCTATCTCCTGCCGGCTTCCGCCCTGCTCGGCGCCAGCCTGCTCCTGTGCGCCGATGCGGTTTCGCGAACCATCGTCGCACCGGCGGAGTTGCCCATCGGAATCGTCACCGCGGCAGTCGGCGCGCCGTTTTTCCTGTGGATCCTGCTGCGCCGCCGCGGCGTCCTCGACCTTCAATAGGGTGCCGATCATGATCATTGCACACGACGTGAGCATCTCGATCGGCAGGAAGCCCATCGTTTCCAAAGTCAGCTTCCGGGCAAAGATCGGCGAGGTCACCACCATTATCGGCCCCAACGGCAGCGGCAAAACCACACTGCTGCGGGCTCTGTCGGGCGACCTCGCCTATAGCGGCTCCGTCCGCATACAGTGTCGCGAGGTCAACCGTCTCAAACCCTGGGAAATGGCCGAGCTCCGGGGCGTGCTCCCGCAGGCGAGCTCACTGTCCTTTCCCTTCACCGTGCGCGAGGTGGTACGGCTCGGCATAACCAGCGGACTATCCGGTCAAACGGACCTCGATGCCGACACCCTCGCTGACCTCGCTCTGCAAATGGTCGAGCTGGACGGCTTTTCGGGCCGCTTCTACCAGGAACTGTCCGGCGGTGAACAGCAACGGGTGCAGATGGCCCGGGTGTTGTGCCAGGTGTTCGAGCCGGTCGTCGACGGCGCGGCGCGCTGCCTGTTCCTCGACGAACCGGTCTCCAGCCTCGACATCCGCCACCAGCTGGCGATCCTCGACATCGCCCGCGACTACGCCGCAAGGGGCGGCGCGGTTATCGCGGTGCTGCACGATCTCAACCTGACGTCGATGTATTCCGACAAGGTGCTGGCCATGCATCAAGGTCGGTGCGCTGGCTTCGGGACGCCCGACGAAGTGTTGAACGACATGCTATTGCGCGACGTGTTCGAATGTGACCTGAGAGTCGGGACCGTCCCGCCCACGGGCGGCCTTTTCGTGTTGCCGCAATCGGCGCAGATCGGGGCTCACAGCGCTCCCGGCGGCTGATCGCGCGTCACCAGGCGGAAACTGTCGCCCGGATGGACCAGGCGCACATGGGTCACCGGCGTGTCGGCCAGCCAGGTCGTCCGCTCGATGACGAAAACCGGTTCGCCATTGTCGAGATCGAGATGCCGGCGCTCTTCCGCGCTCGGCTGGGCGGCTCGAAAGACATGTTCGGCACTGGTATAGGGCACTTCGTCCAGCAGCCATTCGTTGGGGCTGATTGTCTCGAAGCTCTCCTCGCCCGCCTTCGGCACTGCATCGGTGCTGATCCAGCGGTCCTCCAGCTGATAAGGCCGCCCGTCGGCGAAGTGCAGGCTGAGCACGTGCAGGGCGGGCGCATCGCCGTTGAGGCCGAGTTCGGCGCGCACTCTGTCCGGCGGCGCCGCCTGGCTTCGATCGATCAGCAGATAACGATAATTGCCGCCGCGCTGGGCGATCTCGTGGCGCACGATCGGAATGTTGAGCACGGTATCGCGGCTCTGACGCTGAACGACCCGGGTGCCGGCCTTGCGCCGCCGCTCGACCAGCCCGGCATCGGCCAGCGCCTGCATGGCGCGGTTGACGGTCACCCGCGTGCAGCCGAATTCCGCCGCCAGCTCGGCTTCTCCCGGGAGCAGCATGCCCGGCTGCCAGTCGCCGCTCTTGATGCGGTCGAGCAGGACGTTGTGGATGTCCTTGTAGCTTCGCATGCCCGGGTTCTAGAGTTTCGCCATAAGGTCGGTCATGGTCGACCGGTAGGCCTGTTCCACAGACATCCGCTCGATGTGCCGCCCCTGTCTCACGCAATGCCGTCCGGCGGACCAGACGTCCCGCACCAGGCCGTCATCGGCGGCAAAAACCCAGCCGTCGAGCAGACGGTCGGCCTTCAGGCCACACAGGGCAAGGTGGTCGCCGTCGATCGCGACCATGTCGGCCAGCTTGCCGACCTGCAACACGCCCGTGTTGCGGCCGAGCGCCGCCGCCCCGCCATCGAGCACCTTGTCGTAGAGCAGCCGTCCGGTCGATTGCGCGACGCTTGCCATGACATTGCGCGCTTCATGCCGCTGCCGCTGACTGTATTCGAGCTGCCGCAATTCCTCGCTCAGCGAGATGCGGACATTGGAATCGGAGCCGACGCCGAAGCGACCGCCATGGCCGAGAAAGCTGTTGCCGTTGAATGCCCCGTCTCCGAGATTGGCCTCGGTAATCGGACAAAGCCCGGCCACGGCTCCGGCGCGCGCCATGTCGCGCGTTTCAGCCTCGTTCATGTGGGTCGCGTGGATCAGGCACCAGCGGTCGTCGACCGGCACGTTGGCGAGCAGCCACTCGACCGGCCGGGCGCCAAGCCAGGCCTGGACGTCGCGCACTTCCTTCTGCTGTTCGGCGATGTGGATGTGCACCGGACCGTTTCCGGCGATCGCAACGATACGCTCGAACTGCTCGGGCGCGGTGGCGCGCAGCGAATGCGGGGCGATGCCGATGGTGCAGTCGCCCGGAAGGTCTTTCATGGCGTCGCGGGCCGCCGCGTGCAGCTTCTCGAACCGCTCGAGGTCGCAGCCGAAGCGCAATTGTCCGCCGGCAAGTTCCGCCTTGCCGGCGCCACCGTAGGAATAAAGTACCGGCAGATGGGTCAGGCCGATGCCGGTCTTGTCTGCGGCTGCGGCTATGCGCGCCGACAGCTCGGCGATATTGTCATAGGCATCGCCGCCCGGCTGGTGGTGAACGTAGTGGAATTCTCCCACCGACGCGTAGCCGGCCTCCAGCATCTCGACATAAACAAGCGCGGCGATCGCCTCTATCGCCTCCGGGGTGAGCACGTCGAGAAAGCGGTACATCAGCGTGCGCCAGCTCCAGAAATCGTCCTGGCCGCTGGAACGATGTTCCGTCATGCCCGCCATGGCGCGCTGGAACGCGTGGCTGTGCAGATTGCCGGGCGCCGGCAGCAGCACGTCCGTCGCCACATCGTCTTCCTGGGGCTCCCTGCCGGTTCCGATGGCGTTGATGATCCCGCTCTCATCGAAGATCACGCGGACATCGTCGTGCCACCCGTCGGCAAGCAGCGCCTTTCTTGCAAATACGTCAGTCATGGTCATCGCGAATTCGTTGACATAATCTTATTATGCATATACATAAAAATTCGACAAAAGCCAAATTTCTGCACAGGCATCATGACCGACACCACTCTTGTCAATGCACGCATCGCTACGATGCGACCGAACGGCGATCCCTATGGCCTGATCGAAGGCGGCGCTATCGCCATCAGCGATGGCCGTATCGCCTGGGTCGGCCCGCTACTGGATCTGCCGGAAACCTACCGTGGCAACGCTGTGGAAAACCTGGCGGAACGGCTGGTCACGCCCGCCCTGATCGACTGCCACACGCATATCGTCGCCGGGGGAAACCGCGCCCGCGAATTCGAAATGCGGCTGGAAGGCGCCAGCTACGAGGACATCGCCCGTGCCGGCGGCGGCATCGTCTCGACCGTCAAGGCGACGCGGGAAGCGGACGAAGCCGAACTGCTCGATTCCGCCCTGCCCCGCATCGACCAGCTGATCGGCGAAGGCGTCGCCACCATCGAGATCAAGTCGGGCTACGGTCTCGACCGGGACACCGAACTGAAAATGCTGCGCGTCGCCCGCGACATACCAAATTATCGAGATGTCCGGGTGCGCACCAGCTTCCTCGGCGCTCATGCCATTCCGCCGGAATATGCCGGCAAGCCGGACGCCTATATCGGCGAGGTCTGTCTGCCGGCACTGGACGCCGCCCATGAGGCGGGCCTGGCCGATGCGGTGGACGGGTTCTGCGAGGGGATTGCCTTCACGCCGGATCAGATCGAGCGGGTTTTCGTTCGCGCCCGCGACCTCGGCCTGCCGGTCAAGCTGCATGCCGAACAGCTTTCCGATCTCGGCGGCGCCAAGCTGGCGGCTCGTTACCAGGCTCTCTCGGCCGATCATCTGGAATATCTCGATGAAGACGGCGTTGCGGCGATGGCAGCATCCGGCAGCGTCGCCGTGGTGCTGCCGGGCGCCTTCTACACCCTGCGGGAAACCCAGGCGCCGCCTATCGAGCTGTTTCGCAAGCACAAGGTTGGCATGGCCGTCGCCACCGACTGCAATCCGGGATCCTCGCCCGTTTCGTCGCTGCTGCTCAGCCTCAACATGGCCTGCACGCTGTTTCGCATGACGCCGGAGGAGGCGCTGGCCGGGGCGACCCGCGAGGCCGCGAACGCCCTGGGGCTCGACCGGGTGGGCGTGATCGACACCGGCATGAACGCCGAGCTCGCCGTCTGGAACGTCGACCACCCGGCGGAACTCGCCTATCGCGTCGGCTTCAATCCGCTCCACCGGCGCATTATCGGAGACCTTGCATGACGGCGCCCGTTGTCGTTCCGGGCCAGGTTACACTGGCCGAACTCGAGACCATCTTTCGCAATGACAGCGGTGCGCGGGTCGACAGGTCCTGCCGGGCTGCGGTCGAGGCCGCCGCCGGCGTGGTTGCCGCGGCTGCCACCGGCAGCGAGGCCATCTACGGCGTCAATACCGGCTTCGGAAAACTCGCCAATATCAAGATCAAGCCCGACGACACCGCCACCCTGCAGCGCAATCTGATCCTATCCCATTGCTGCGGCGTCGGCGCGGCGGTTCCGGCAAACCTCGTGCGCTTCATGATGGTCCTGAAGCTGCTGTCGCTGTGCCGCGGCGCTTCCGGCGTGCGCTGGCAGCTGATCGAGCTTCTCGAAGCCATGCTCGAACGCGGCGTCACCCCGGTGGTGCCGTCGCAGGGGTCGGTCGGTGCGTCCGGCGACCTGGCGCCGCTCGCCCACATGACCGCGGTGATCATCGGCGAAGGCTTTGCGGAATTCGAAGGCAAGACGCTGCCCGGCGATGCGGCGCTGGCGGCCGCCGGCCTCGAGCCGATCGCACTCGGCCCGAAGGAAGGCCTCGCCTTCATCAACGGCACCCAGTTCTCGACCGCCCACGCACTGGCGGGCCTGTTCGACGCCTGGCGCTGCGCCCAGTCGGCGCTGGTGACCAGCGCGCTGACCAAGGATGCGGTGATGGGTTCGACCGCCCCGACCCGGCCCGAAATCCACGCGCTGCGCGGCCATCGCGGCCAGATGGAAGCAGCCGCCGCAATCCGGGCCATGATGGACGGATCGGAAATCCGCGAAAGCCATCGCGAAGACGACGAGCGAGTGCAGGATCCCTATTGCATCCGCTGCCAGGCACAGGTCACCGGTGCCTGCATGGACCTGCTGCGCCAGGCCGGCACGACGCTCGAGATCGAAGCCAACGCCGTCACCGACAATCCGCTGGTCGTCGTCGAAACCGGAGATGTTATCTCCGGCGGCAACTTCCACGCCGAACCCGTCGCTTTCGCCGCCGACCAGATCGCGCTGGCAATCGCCGAGATCGGCTCGATCGCCCAGCGCCGGGTGGCGCTGATGGTCGATCCGACCCTGAGCTACGACCTGCCGACCTTCCTGACGCCGGAGCCGGGGCTCAATTCCGGCTACATGATCGCCGAGGTGACGACCGCCGCGCTGATGAGCGAGAACAAGCATCTGGCCAATCCGTGCAGCACCGATTCGACCCCGACCAGCGCCAACCAGGAAGACCATGTGTCGATGGCGGCCCACGGCGCCCGGCGGCTTGCCCGCATGACCGACAACCTCTCCAACATTCTGGCGGTCGAACTGTTGTGCGCCACCCAGGGCATCGATTTCCGCGCCCCCCTTCTAACCAGCGATCTGCTGCAGGGCGTCATCGACCGGCTACGCGGCGAGGTGCCGACATTGCGCGAGGACCGCTACATGGCCGACGACCTGAAACGGGCCAACGCGCTGATCCGGACCGGCGCCATCGTCGAAACCAGCGGCGTCGGCGATCACGCACGGCTGGGAGACGCGGCATGAACCCGGTGGAGATCCACCGCCGCAACGGACCGGTGATCCTGGGCCTGCCGCACACGGGGCTGCATGTGCCGGAGGAGATCGAAAGCCGTCTCAACGACACCGGCCGGGCGCTGGCCGATACCGACTGGCACATCCACAAGCTCTACGACCACCTGCTGCCGGACGCGACGACCGTGCGCGCGACCTTCCACCGCTACGTCATCGACGCCAACCGTGATCCGAGCGGCAAAAGCCTCTACCCGGGCCAGAACACCACGGGTCTCTGCCCCCTCACCGATTTCGACAACCGGCCGATCTACCGGGACGGCGCGGAGCCGGGCGCCGACGAAATCGAACGCCGCCGCATGACTTATCATGCGCCCTACCACGCCGCTCTGCAGGCCGAGATCGACCGTGTCCGCGAGCGCCATGGCGTCGCCGTCCTCTATGACTGCCATTCGATCCGCTCGGTCATTCCGTTCCTGTTCGAAGGCACGCTGCCCGATTTCAACATCGGCACCAACAATGGCGCGACTTGCGCGACCGATATCGAAGAAAAGGTGGTGGCGATCTGCCGCGCCGCCGACAGCTACACAACCACCGTCAACGGTCGCTTCAAGGGCGGCTGGACCACCCGTCACTACGGCCGTCCGGAAGACGGCGCGCACGCCATTCAGATGGAACTGACGCAGAGCTCCCATCTGAAAACGGAGGCAACGCCGTTCGAACTCGATCCCGCGAAGTCGGAACATTTGCGCATCACTCTGAAGGCAATCCTCGACGCCATCGAGGCCTGGGCGCTCTCCCGGGCCGGAGGACGCTGATATGCGGCTTTCCGCCCTCGCACTCTGCCTGCTCGTCGCGGCCGGCTCCGCCGCTGCGGAAGAGCGGGCGCTCGAGGGCGACGAGATCCGCACCCTGCTGCCCGGCATCCTGGCCGTCGGCGATACGACGCGCCAGACCTTCGCCGCAAACGGCGACACCGTTTTCGATGACGGGCGGCGGGTGACCAACGGCCGCTGGCGCATCCAGGACAATTTCTACTGCTCGCGCTGGCCGCCCGGCGGCGGCTGGCGCTGCTATCGCGTGCTTGTCGATCCAAAGGACGGCGGACCGGACCTGATCGTCTGGATAGACGCCGAGAACGGCCAGCGCACCGTCAATACGATCCTGCCGAAGGGACAATGACCATGGACAACAACAGACACAATATTCGCGACGTCTACCCGCCGACCGGATCGGAACTCAACGCCAAATCCTGGCTCACCGAAGCGCCGATGCGCATGCTGATGAACAATCTGCATCCGGACGTCGCCGAGAACCCGCACGAGCTGACCGTCTATGGCGGCATCGGCCGGGCCGCCCGCAACTGGGACTGCTTCGACCGCATCGTCGCCGGCCTGAAGACGCTCGAAGACGACGAGACCATGCTGGTGCAGTCCGGCAAGCCGGTCGGCATCTTCAAGACCCACGCCGACGCGCCGCGGGTGCTGATCGCCAACTCAAACCTGGTGCCGCACTGGGCCGACTGGCACCACTTCAACGAGCTCGATAAGAAGGGCCTGATGATGTACGGCCAGATGACGGCCGGCTCGTGGATCTATATCGGCAGCCAGGGCATCGTCCAGGGCACCTACGAAACCTTCGTCGAGGCCGGCCGCCAGCACTATGGCGGCGATCTCAAGGGCAAATGGATCCTGACCGGCGGTCTCGGCGGCATGGGCGGCGCCCAGCCGCTGGCGGCGACCATGGCCGGCGCCTGCTGCCTGGCCGTCGAGTGCGATCCCGACCGCATCGCCTTCCGCAAGCGGACCCGCTATGTCGACGAAAGCGCCGAGACACTGGACGAGGCGCTGGCGATGATCGATGCCTGGACCAAATCAGGCGAGGCGAAATCGGTCGGCCTGCTCGGCAACGCCGCCGATATTTTCCCGGAACTGGTGCGGCGCGGCGTCAGACCCGACATCGTCACCGACCAGACCTCGGCGCACGACCCGATCAACGGCTACCTGCCGCAGGGCTGGACCCTGGGCGAATGGCGCGAAAAGCGCGAAAACGATCCGGATGCCGTCGAAAAAGCGGCCCGCGCCTCGATGAAGGTGCATGTGGCGGCGATGGTCGATTTCTGGAACCAGGGCATCCCGACGCTCGATTACGGCAACAACATCCGCCAGGTCGCGCAGGAAGAGGGTCTGGAGAACGCCTTCGCCTTCCCCGGCTTCGTGCCGGCCTATATCCGGCCGCTGTTCTGCCGCGGCGTCGGCCCGTTCCGCTGGGCCGCGCTCTCCGGCGATCCGGAGGACATCTACAAGACGGACGCCAAGGTCAAGGAACTGATCCCCGACGATCCGCACCTGCACAACTGGCTCGACATGGCGCGCGAGCGCATCGCCTTCCAAGGCCTTCCTGCGCGCATCTGCTGGGTCGGCCTCGGCCAGCGCCACCGTCTGGGGCTCGCCTTCAATGAGATGGTGCGCAACGGCGAACTGTCGGCACCGGTGGTGATCGGCCGCGACCATCTGGATTCCGGCTCGGTCGCCTCGCCCAACCGCGAGACCGAGGCGATGAAGGACGGGTCCGACGCGGTCTCCGACTGGCCGCTGCTCAACGCCCTGCTCAACTGTGCATCGGGCGCCACCTGGGTCAGCCTGCACCATGGTGGCGGCGTCGGCATGGGCTTTTCCCAGCACTCCGGCATGGTGATCTGCTGCGACGGCACAGAAGCCGCCAACCAGCGCATCGCCCGGGTGCTGTGGAACGACCCGGCCTCCGGCGTCATGCGCCACGCCGATGCCGGCTACGACATCGCCCTCGACTGCGCCCGCGAGCACGGGCTGCGGCTGCCGGCGATCCTGGGGAACTGACGGACCGCTATTCGGCCAGCAATGGCAGGGCGTCCGTCTGCTGCTCGGGACCGATCGCGGTATAGCCGCCGTCGACGGCAATATCCGTGCCGGTGATGAACGACGCTTCGTCCGAGCACAAAAACAGAACGGTATTGGCGACCTCATCCGGTCCCCCCGTCCGCTTGAGCATGTGAAACGGCGCGGCGACGCCGTCGGCCTTCTGCCGGTTGTCGCCCGTGATGTCCCGGATGATGTTGGACCAGGTCCAGCCCGGAGACACCGAATTCACCCTGATATTCTCCTCGGCCAGGGCCAGCGCCTGGGTCTTCGTCGTCTGCAGAATGGCCGCCTTCGACGCCGAATAGACCATGCGCCCGGGCTGAGCGACTTTCGCGGCAATGCTGCCGTAGTTGACGACGGCGCCGCCACCGCGCTTGGCCATTTCCTGGCTCGCCTTCTGGGTAAAGATCGCGCCGCCGACGAAGTTCACGTTGAGCGCCGTCAACCAGTCTTCTCGGCTCGTCGCCAGGCCGTTGTCGAGATAGGTCGAGGCGGCATTGATCAGGAAGTCGACACCGCCGAAGCGCGATACGCAGGTCTCGATACAGGCGTCGATGTCCGAATCCACGGTCACGTCGGTTGTGACGAAATGGACCGTGTCGCCCAGTTCTTCGGCCAGTGCCGAACCGTCCGCTTCGGCGATGTCCGCCATTACCACGGACACGTCCGCGCGCACAAAGGCACGGACGACCTGTTGTCCGATCAAGGTCGAAGCACCTGTGACGATCGCCACTTTTCCGGATAGGCCTCTCATCGTTCAAACTCCCGTTGCTTGTTCAATTCTTGTCCCGGCTAACGCGGTGATTGGCCGTCGTTTCACGAAGCTGCCTCCGAAAGGGCGTCGACCGGAACGGTGGTCTTGAAATCGGACTCTGCGTAAATCAGCGGTTCGGCCCTGTTCAGCTCGGTGATACCGACAATATCGGCGACAATGATCGCGTGCGATCCGACATCGATGGCAACATCGACCGTGCAATCGAATGCCACCAGAGCATCGCTGAGAATCGGGGCGCCGGTGCTCATTCGCTCCCAATCGCCCTCCCCGAAGCGATCGACATCTCCGATGTCGGTCATGCCCGCAAACCGCATCGCGAGGTCTCGGTGGGAGCAGGTCAGGAGATTGATGCCCAACCGCCTGCTTTTGACGATCATGTCATGGGTGAGCCCGCCGCGGTTGACGCAGGCAAGGATGCGCGGCGGGTCGGCTGACAGAGAGCAGACAGCCGTCGCGGTCAATCCCCGGCGATCTTCGTCGTCTCCGGTCGTCACGATGGTGACGGCACCGGCCATGTAGCGCATGGCATTCTTGAACTCATCGATTTCAACGCTCTTCACGGCACCCTCATCAGTTTTGTCGACCGGTCACGGCAACGCCGAAACCTAGGGGCTCATGCGCGCCAGGGGGTGATCGCTGCGCGGCAGGCCCAGAACCTGGCGCAGCTGTCCCTTGCCGATTTTCAGCTTGTTGACGAGGTCCACTCGTCCGGCTCTGCCTCCGGAGACCCGGTTCATGAACTCCAGCGCCTTTTCCGGTTTCAGCATTTGCTGGGTGAAGCTCGTTGGATCGTCGAAGTTGTCGCAGAAGCTGTTGGCGACCGTCTGATGAACGGATTGATTGCCCTCCAGGCCATTGCTTCCATATTGCGCGATCAGAATGCGCTGCGCCGCCGGCGTGATCTCTTCGAGCAGCAGGTTGTTGAACTCGTTGGTCACCTTGCCGGAGGTCTCGTAGAAACGATCGAAGGTGGCGTTCATCCAGTCTTCGTCGAACGCGCCGCCGTCGTTGGTCGCCACCGCGTCCAGCAGGTTTCTGATCTGGCGGTAACAGTTGTTCGCGCCCTGCCCGCCGATCGGATCGAGGGAATTGGCCATGTCTCCGAGAGCCATGACTTTCGACCCTGACGGCAAGGTGCCGACCGGTTTCTTGAAACAGGGCGTGAAGGCTCCCTTGAGCCAGCCCTTTTCATCGGCAAGCTCGGCATCCTTGATCCACTGGTAGTCCCAGGGGATATGCTGCTTGAACAGTTCCTTGACCCGATCGACGACCGCCTCTCCGGTGTCGCAATCGTCGAACCGGTCGAAGATGCCGCCGGGGCGAGCCTCGAAGAGCGCATTCCAGCACTGATATCCGTCCTTGTGCCAATAGGGGATGGAGAACTGTTCTCCGGCCGTGGCAAAGAAATTGAACTTGATGCCGTACTGAAAGGGCACGCCCTGCTTCGACCGGTCCATGTCGACATTCTTGATGACGAACATGGCCAGCTTGCGCTGCGGCTTGTCATAGACGCTGCGTTCGGCATCGACTTCGAAGATTCTGCCGATATCGCCCTTGCCGGCGGCGACCAGTGTCAGGTCCGCTGCAGCCGCAATTTGCTCGAGACGGTCAACATCGACATTTTCAACCAGGACCGTGCCGCCTCTCTCTTCGAAATCCTGCGTCCATCGAAAGGACTGAAGCCGGACGTCGATGGCGAGAGCTTTTCGGCTGAAGCGGCCCATCAGATCGATCAGCTGCCGGCCCATTTTGGGGCAGAAAGTCAGGTGGATCCCCTCGATGGGCGTCGTGTCCTCCCAATGATTGACGCCCAGTTCGCGCTCGAGATCCAGCGACGATCCGAAGCGGCAGGCCGTTCCGGTCGGCGGGACTTTCGTCAGCCAGTCTTCGGCTCCGAGTGCGGAGTGTATGGTGACGTCATGCCCCTGCTTCAGCAGCCCCAACCCGGCCAGCAACCCGCTCACACCCGATCCAATGATTGCGATTTTGCTCATTCGAATGCTCCATCCCGTCTCCAAGACCCCGTCCGCGGTGTCGCCGGATGCGGCAGCACCGTGGGCATCGAGCATCCGCGGGAAACCTGACCCGCGCTATCCCATTCTTGCGGGCCTATCCGGTTTATGCGACTATTTAAGCATGAAATATCTACCCTGGACGGGTACATGCACTATGCTTCATCCCATCTGAGCGACTTTACGGACGTCGTTTCCAAGCATTTCAGGTCACATGAAATCACCGGGCCCGACCGCATTGTCGGCAACCTTGAAGCCCGGTCCTTCGGCTCAATCGGCCTGACGCGCCTGAGCTACGGCGCGCGCATGGAGGTGAAGACCGATCCGCTGGGTTCGTTTGCGCTTCTGCAAATTCCAATTCACGGCCGGGCGAGCGAACCGGCCGCCGGCGAGCGGCATCTGTTCGGCCTCGCCGAGGGCCAGGTTCTCAGTCCGACACGGCCGATCGACTTCGCCATGCACCGAAATTGCACGCTGCTGATTACCCGGTTCGATCGCGACGACATGGAAACCATGCTCGCCGCCCTGAGCAACGGCGAAGAGTCCGATGACCGGATCCATGCGCTATGGCGTTGCGACCTGACCACCCCTGCCGGCAATGCGCTTGTCAGCCAGCTCAAATGGCTCAATTTCGAGCTGTTCAGACCGGACTCGGCCCTGGAACGGATGGGCCTGCACTTCTCCAACAACCTGCTGGCGAGTTTCCTGCTGGCCGCCATCCCGGAGCTGACCAGTGTCGAGGGCAAATTGCCGACGACGTCGGTCTTGCGTCGGGTCGAAGCCTACATGGATGCCCATTTCCAGGAGCCGCTCAGCGTGGCCGACCTCGCGCAGGTGGCCGGGGTTCCCGTTCGGTCGCTGTACGATCTTTTCAAGCGCTACAAATCGCAAAGCCCGGCGGAATTGCTGCGCAAAAAACGTCTCAACGCCAGCCGCGACATGCTTTTGAGTGCGGACCCGGAAGAAATGACGGTAACCGAGGCAGCCATGGCGTGCGGGTTCACACATCTGGGGCGGTTTGCCGAATACTACAGGGCCGAATTCGGTGAAACGCCGTCGACGACGCTGTCGAAACGCCGTCGGTGGATGGCGATCCAGGCGCCGCCGGGGATTCACTGACCTGCGCCGGCGACAGGTCGCCGCCCTACTCCATGTAGAACTGCTTCGGCAGCAGATAAGGAAACTGCGTCGTCGGATCGATGTCGATCTTCATGATGGGTGCCATGAATTCGGCCCAGCGGGCATTGACGGCGTCGTCGGCGAGTTTCGCCTTGGTCGCCTCCAGGTCGTCAGTCTCGAAATAGCCGAACAGCGTCAGCCCGTGGCGAAAGATGTTGTAGTTGGAGATTCCGGCGGCGCGCAGGGCATCGAGCATCTCCGGCCAGATCTCGTCATGGCGTTTCTGGTATTCCTCTTCATATCCCGGACGGACTTCCAGGACCCATGCGTATCCGGTCATTGCGTTCCCTCCTGCCAGACGCGGAAACAGTCGCGCATGATGATCGTTTCGGTCAACACATCTTCGAACAGCGTGTTCATGTAGTCCTGGTGGACGTTCTCGATGGCGAGCGCGCCCTGGTAGCCGGCATCGCGAAGCGTTCCGAACATGGCCGGGAAGTTCAGCGTTCCCTGATCGAACTTCGCCTGCAGCGCGCCCATACGCGCCTGCCGCAGATGTACATGAACGGCGTGCGCGGCCAGCGGGTCGACCTCGTCCTGACGGTAGCCCAGACAGGCGAAATGCGAATAGTCGAGCGCCAGCCCGATGCCCGTCTCGTCGATCAGCCGCTGCACGATGGCCGGCGACTCGGCGAAGGAGTGCACGTGCGGCTCGATGCAGATCGTGGCATGAAAATCGCCGGCAACGGCGAGCAACGCCCGCAGGCTGTCGATCGAAACGGCGGCCGCCTGGTCGCGCGACTGGCCGGCATTGACCACGCCCGGCAGGATGAAGACGGTGTCGATGTCGGCCGCATCGGCGAAGGTCAGGACCCGCTCCATATCGCGCGCATTGGCATCGATCGTGCCGGGCAGCGCCAGGTTGCGGCCGTCGAGGCCGTCGCCGAAAAGGTGGTAGTAGTTGGGGATGCGGACGCCCAACGGAGCCAGGCGCTGTGCCGCCGCGGCCGGATCGGACAGAATCTCGTCCTTGTCGAGCGCAGAGTTGTAGAACAGGCCGACATCGAGCGCACCGATACCGAGCGCCTTGGAGATGTCCGCCGCTTCCTGCAGCGTACAGGCCGGCAACGACCATGCCGTCAACGATAGCTGCATCCGATTATCCTCCGATTTTCACCAGTTCGCCGGTGCGGGCCGAGCGGTAGAGCGCGTCGAGTGTCTCGGTTACCCGGGCGCCGTTTTCACCGTCCGCTGCGTTGACGATCGGCCGGCCGGCGCACAGTTCGGCGAATTTGAACACCGGCAGAGCACCGTCATACTCGGCCTCCTGCTGGCTGATGGCGACGACCTCGTCGTCGCCGTCGAGACGCCGCAATTCCAGCCTTGCCCGCTCATTGTCGAACAGCAGACAGCCCTCGGTGCCGTAAATCCGTATGTCCGTATGCATGCCGATATGTTTCGGCACGGTCGCCGAGCCGGACAGCGATACGGTCGCGCCGTTGGTCGCCCGAGCCACCGCGGCGTCGTAATAATCGACACCCGTCTTCGACTTGACGTCGATGCAGTAGACGTCCTCGAAAATCAGGCCCGACACGTGGAGCAGCCAGGCCAGCGAATGGGACATTTGCCCCCAGCCATAGCCGCCGGCTTTTTCGGGATCGGCCCAGGTCGAGGCCGGCGGCCGATACATGTGATCGGCGGTTTCCAGCATCGGTTCGCCGGAGAACAGGTCGTCGAGCGGCGATCCCATCTGGCAGACGCAATGGCGGATTTCGCCGAGGCGCCCTTCCCGCACGATCTGCGCGGCCCGTTCGGTGTAGTGGGTAAAGTTGAGACCGCAGGGAACCAGAACCGAGCGGCTTGCGGCCCGCGCCGCCGCCGCGATCGCATGGCCGTCGGCGGCCGTCGTCGCCATCGGCTTTTCCACCAGCACGTGGCAACCGGCCTCCAGCGCGGCGATGGCGGGAGCAGTGTGTGCCACATGCGGGGTGGAAACGACGACGCCGTCGAGCCTTTCCTTCGCCAGCATCTCGGCCAGGTCGGTGTAGCGCGCCGCTATGCCGAAGCGGTCGCCGACTGCCTGAAGGCGCTCATCGTCGAGATCGCAGATCGCCACGACATCGGCGTTTTCGCTCTCCTGGATCGTCGGGATGTGATTGAAGGTCGCCCACCAGCCGATGCCGACCACTCCGATCCTGGCAGTCATTCGCTTCCTCCCGATTTGTTCTGGGCGATGGTGGACTTGTAGACGTTGCGCATGTGCCGGGCCGCGGCAGCCGCCGCGGCATCCGGATCGCGGGCTTTCAGAGCGTCCAGAAGGCGCTTGTGGTCGCGAACGCTCTGCTCCAGCACGCCGCCGGTTTCCGACGCGCGTTTGCGGAATTCCAGGCCCAGTACATTGAGGCTTTCGCCGATGCGCTTGAGGAACGCATTGCGCGCCGCCTTCCAGATCGTTTCGTGAAAGGCGAAGTCCGACATGCGGAAGGCCAGGGCGTCGTCGATGGTCTTCTGCTCGTCGATCAGTTGCTGCAACTGCTGCAGTTCCTCATCGGTAATGTGCTCCGCCGCACGGCGCGCCACATCGCTCTCGATCAGGCTGCGGGCGTCATAGAGCTCGCGGATGTTCATGTCTTCCAGCGACAGGAAGAACTGGATCGGACCGAGCAGCGACTCGGCGTCGAGCTCGCTGATATAGGCGCCGCCGCCCTGGCGGGTGCGCACGACGCCAAGGATCGACAGGCCGCGGATCGCCTCACGCACGCTGGGCCGCGAGACGTTCAGCGATACGGCCAATTCGCGCTCCGGCGGCAGCTGGTCACCGGATTTCAGGATACCGGCCTTGACCATTTCGAGCAGGCGGTGGGCGACAAGTTCGGCGACCGATTCCCGCACGATCGGTTTTTCGAATTCGAGCTTTGCCGGATCGCTCATTCCGTAGTCTCCGCGATTTCATTGCTCCGGGACGGCAGCCACGCCTTGAGATTGACGCGCGGCGCCAGCACCGAGGCGATCAGCAGCACGCCGATGACGCCGGTCTGGATATGCCCGGTAATGTTGAACAGCGCCATGCCGTTGCGCAGGTTGAGCACGATCAGGATGGCGAGCA
This sequence comes from Rhizobiaceae bacterium, assembly GCA_963921345.3. Classification (GTDB taxonomy): domain Bacteria; phylum Pseudomonadota; class Alphaproteobacteria; order Rhizobiales; family Rhizobiaceae; genus Hoeflea_A. The sequence goes on from CAWUFE020000002.1 coordinate 1,264,404, forward strand.
GCGTGCCGAGAAGCGTGCCGGTGCCGCCGAAAATGCTGACACCGCCCAGGAGCACGATGGTGATGATGTCGAGCTCGAAACCGAGGGCCACGTCGCCGCGCACCGCACCGACCCGCGCCGCATAGAGCAGCCCGGCGAAGGCCGCGACCGTGCCGGAAGCGGTGAACAGGATCATCTTGTGACGCGCTGTGTCGATGCCGGCGAATTCGGCGACGTCGCGATTGGTGCCGATGACATAGGTCTTGCGGCCGAATCCCGATTTCTGCAGCACCACGTAGAGCACCAGGAACAGCACGGCGAAGGCGAGCAGCGCGAACGGCACCGGGCCGAGAAAACCCTGCTGGCCGAGCGCGTCGAACCATTCGGGGAATTCGCCGATGCCGCGATCCTCGACCAACACACGCGCTAGGCCGCGAAAACCGATCAGCGTCGCCAGCGTGACCACCAGCGACGGCAGGCCGATGCGGGTAATGAAGAAGCCGTTGAGCGCGCCGCCGGCGACGCCGATGCAAAGCACGATGACGATCGCCAGCGGTGCCGCGATGCCGGCCTGGAACAGCCAGCCGAAGGCACAGGCCGCCAGCCCCATCATCGAGCCCACCGACAGGTCGATCTCGGCGTTGATGATGATGAAGGTAATGACCAGCGCCACGATGACCTTCTCGATCGATAGCTGAAACAGGTTGATCTGGTTGGACAGCGCCAGATATTGCGGCGACAGGATGCTGTTGGCGACGACGATCACCAGCAGCACGCCGATCAGGAACCACTCCCAGGTCTGCAGCCGCCGCGTCGCAGCCGTCGTGTGAGCGGGACCGGTCATCGGGTGGCCTCCGCAACGGCGCCCGCGGCTTCGGATTTGGCCCGTTCGCGGGCAATGCGCAGACGGTTCAAGCGGCGCATCAGAACGGCGTCGACCGAGACCGAAATCAGGATCAGCGCGCCGAGCACCGCCTCGCGGAAGAATTCGCTGACCAACGCCCAGCGCACCAGGCTGGTATCGATGAGGTCGACCAGAATGGCACCGATGAAGGCGCCGATGACCGTTCCCGAACCGCCGAAGATATTGACGCCGCCGAGCACTGAGGCAGCGACGGATTTCAGTTCGAAGCCGAGGCCGGCGACAACCGTGATGTTGCCGAAACGGGCGAGGAACATCAGCCCGGCCAGGCCGGCCAGCGCGCCGGAGAGCACAAAGGCGGTGAGCACCGTCGCCTTGGTGTTGATGCCGGCCATCTCGGCGGCTTCCGGGTTGGAGCCGACGGCATAGAGGCGCCGCGCCGGCCGCAACGTGTTGAGCGCCACGTGAACGATGACGACCACCGCCAGGGCCGACAGGAATCCGGCACGGAAATCGAACTGGCCGATCTCGTACAGCGTGGTGTTGGGAAAGGACACCAGCCATTGCGGCAGGTTGGACGAGGTAATCGACTTGGCGTCGGAATACTCCACCAGGAAGGACCGGAACAGCGCCAGCGTGGCGAGCGTCACGATGATCGACGGCACCTTGGCATAGGCGACGATCACACCGTTGAAGGCACCGAAAGCCGCGCCCACGGCAGCGGCATAGAGCACCAGCAGCGCCGGGTGGAGATCCGGCATGCCTGTGACCAACGAGCCGGCGGCGAAGGCCGTGAAGCCGACGATCGAGCCGACCGACAGGTCGATGTTTCGGGTCAGGATGACCAGCGTCTGGCCGGTGGCGATCAACGCCATGATGGCGACCGAGCTGCTGATGCGGTTGAACAGCCGGCCGTTCAGATAGTTGGGGATCTGGGTGGAGAAGAACACCACCACCAGCGCCAGCACGATCAACAGCGCCAGGATGCGCAGCGTCTGCGGGCTGATGCGGCTGAGAACCTGACCCATCAGGACGCCTCCTGCAGGGCCGACTGGCCGGTAGCGAGCGCCATCACCCGTTCCTGAGTCGCATTTTCATTGTCGATCACCGCCATCTGCCGCCCTTCCCGCATCACCAGGATACGGTCGCCCAGGGCCAGCACCTCCGGCAGGTCCGATGAGATCACCAGCGCCGCGCCGCCTGCCGCGACGAATTCGCGGATCAATGCGTGCACTTCGGCCTTGGCGCCGACATCGATGCCGCGGGTCGGCTCGTCGAAAATCAAAAGGTCCGGCTGCAGGTTCAGCCATTTGGCCAGCATGACCTTCTGCTGGTTGCCGCCCGACAGCATGCCGACTTCCATGTCGACGTCCGGGGTGCGGATGTTGAGCCGCTGGCGGAAGGTCTCCGCCGTTTCGTGCTCGCGGGCGCGGTCGAGCAGCCCGAAGCGCGACAGGTAGGATTTCAGCGTCGCCAGCGTGATGTTGGAGCGAATGGCCATCGGCATGGCGAGGCCGAGTTTGCGACGGTCCTCCGAAACATAGGCGATACCGGCGGCCATCGCCGCGCCGGCATCGTCGATCTTCGTTTCGCTGCCCTTGTAGGTGATCGTTCCGGCCGTTGCCGGTGCGATCCCGAACAGGGCGAGCCCGACATCGGTGCGGCGGGCGCCCACGAGGCCGGCCATGCACAGGATTTCGCCGCGGTGCAGGTCGAAGGAGATATCCTCGAACACGTCGTCGCGGCCCAGACCGCGCACGCTCAAAAGAACTTCGGGGCGGGTCTGCGCTTCGGCCTTGTCGAAAAAATGGTCGACCTCGCGCCCGACCATTTCGGCGATCATGGTGTCGGCGTCCGTCTCCCCAACCGGCTTGGTCGAAATGTGCTCGCCGTCCCGGATGACGGTCACCCGGTCGGCGATCTCGAAAATCTCTTCCAGCCGGTGGGAGATATAGACCACCGAAACCCCTTCCCGCGCCAAGCCGACAGCGATGCGTCGCAATTGCGCGGCCTCGTGCGCCGACAGCGATGCCGTCGGTTCGTCCATGACCAGCACGCGGACGTCCTGGCTCAGGGCCCGCGCAATCTCCACCGCCTGCTGTTCCGCCAGGGTCAGGCCGCTGGCCGTGCGGTCGACTTCGAGCTGCATGCCGATACGCTCGATCAGGGCTCGCGCCTTGCGCCGCAGTTCCCGCTGGTTCTGCAAAAGCCCTTCGCGGGTCGAGCTGATGAAAATGTTCTCGGCGACGTCGAGATCGGGAAACACCATTGGTTCCTGATACATGGCGGCAATGCCGGCCTCGCGCGCCGCATGTGGCCCGGCGATGGCGGTGGTCTTTCCGCCGATCTCCAGGGATCCCGAGGTCGGCTGGTGGATGCCCGTCATGATCTTGATCATGGTCGACTTGCCGGCGCCGTTTTCGCCGACAACCGCATGCACCTCGCCGGGATAGAGCTCCAGGGACATGGATTTCAGGGCAACGGTCATCCCGAACGTCTTGGTCACTGAACGCAGGGCCAGAACCGGCTTGCTCATGTCCACTCTCCTGCAGTGCGTCCGGGCGGCGGATCGGCCGCCCGGACACCTGTCATCCGGCTACTTCGCGGCGGCCTCGACATTATCCTTGGTGTAGACCGTGAACGGTCCCATCAGGATGCGCTTGGAGCCGGGCCGGCCGGGATCCTCCTCGATCGTGTAATCGCCCATGCGACCGGCATTGAACGACTCGCCCAGTTCGCCCTTGAGCTGGCCGGTGGCGATTCCATATGCCGTATAATAGGTGAGGTAGCCGAGATCGCGGAAATCCCACAGCGCGAATTCCGGCGCGCAGCCGTTCATCGTGTAGGACACCATCTCCGACGGCAGGCCGAGACCGCTGACCTTGACCTGGTCGCACAGGCCCTCGTCCTGCATCGCCTTGGACGACGCCTGGATGCCGACGGTGGTCGGCGACATGATCAGGCCGAGATCCGGGTATTTGTCGACCAGCGCAAGGGCGCGGTTGTAGCTGACCTCGGACTGGTCGTCGCCATAAACCGTGTCGACCAGCTCGATGTCCTTGTACTTGGCGTTGCTGGCAAGATCCGCCTTGAGCGCCGCGATCCAGGCGTTCTGGTTGGCCGCATCGGGCGTTGCCGACAGGATCGCCATCTTGCCCTTGCCGCCGAGGATCGAGTGAGCCATGTCGGCCATCACCGTGCCGATGGAGCCGAAATCGACCTGCGCGACGAAAACGCTCTCGCCTTTGCCGGACGGGATCGGGCTGTCCCAGGTCACCACCTTGGTGCCGGCCTTCTGGGCCGCTTCGGCCGACGGAACGATCTGATCGCCGGCGTTGTTGGAGAGCATCACGGCGCCCTGCTTCTGGGTCGCGGCCGTGGTCATGATCTCGATCTGGCCGGCGACCGAATTTTCCGGCGTCGGACCCTGGAACAGGAGCTTGCCGGGGTTCTGCAGCTCCTTGTGGGCTTCCTGGGCGCCCTCATTGGCCTGGTCGAACACCAGAATGCCGAGGAACTTCGGCAGCAGGATCATGTCCGTGCTCTTGCCCGATTCCAGCTTCATGGATTCCGCATAGGCGGCACCCGATGCGCTCAGCATCAATGCGGCTGCGACCGCTGCCAGTGTCTTCGTCTTCATTTCATTGTCCTCCATCTTGTGATTTCGGCGCGTTCGCGCCTCGCTGCGAACCCGAATGCGGTGAACCGCATCCGATCTCCTCCTAGGCCTGGCCGACGGTCTGGCGCTGTTCGCCAAGTCCCTCGATGCCAAGCCGCATGACTTGTCCCTCCTTCAGATAGATCTGCGGTTTCTGTCCCATGCCGACTCCCGGCGGAGTTCCGGTGGAAATCACATCGCCCGGCTCGAGCGTCATGAATTGCGAGAGGTAGTGGACGAGATGACGGACGCCGAAGATCATCGTCGCCGTCGAGCCGTCCTGAAAGCGTCTGCCGTCGACCTCGAGCCACATGGCCAGGGCCTGCGGATCGGCGACCTCGTCGCGGGTCACCAGCCACGGGCCGATGGGCCCGAAGGTGTCGGCGGACTTGCCCTTGACCCACTGGCCGCCGCGCTCGAGCTGGAAAGCGCGCTCCGAGACATCGTTGATGACGCAATAGCCGGCGACGTGATCCATCGCCGCGTCCTCGGAGACGTAGCGGGCTGTCTTGCCGATCACCACGCCGAGCTCGACTTCCCAGTCGGTCTTTTGCGAGTTGCGCGGGATCAGCACCTCGTCGTTCGGCCCGCAGATCGCCGTCGTCGCCTTGAAGAACAGGATCGGCTCTTCGGGGATTGGCATGCCTGTTTCGGCCGCATGGTCCGAATAATTGAGGCCGATGCAGATGAACTTGCCGATGCCGCCGACACAGGGCCCCAACCGCGGATCGCCTTCGATCGCCGGCAGGGCCGAAGCGTCCAGCGCCCTGAGCTTCGACAGCCCCTCGTCCGACAAAACCGGGCCGGCAATATCGTCGACCACGCCGGAAAGATCGCGGATCGCGCCCTCCCCGTCCAGCATCGCCGGCTTTTCGCTTCCAGCATCTCCAACGCGCAACAGCTTCATCGGGTTCCTGATCCTTCCTTCAATTCACGTAACGGGCCGGCGCGGCGGTACGCCCCGCAGCGCCCTCGAGATATCTTCCGCGACGAGCCCTTGCAGCCGGCCGATGGCGGCATCTGAGTACCAGGCGGCATGCGGTGTCAGCAGCAAGTTCGGGGCATCGCGCAATGGCGAGGTCGCCGGCAGCGGTTCTTCAGCGAAAACATCCAGCGCTGCGCCGGCGATCGTGCCCTGCTTCAGCGCAGCAGCCAGATCGGCTTCGTCTATGAGTTGCCCCCGGGCGCTGTTGATCAGCATCGCACTGGGCTGCATCGCCGCGAGGCGCTGAGCATTGAAATAGCCGGTGGTTTCGGTCGTCGCCGGCGCGTGCAGCGAGATGATGTCGGCGTTGCGCAGCAGGCTGTCCGCATCGACTTTTTCGACGCCGAGTTCTGCCGCTTCGACGTCGCTCAGCATCGGATCGCTGGCGATGAACCGAAAACCGAACCCGGCGAGCCGGTCGTGAACCGCGCGACCGATGCGGCCCAGCCCGAAAAAGCCGAACACCGTTTCGCTGAAGGGCTTCAACGGCTTGGCGTGTTTCACCGCCGCCCACTCTCCGGCACGCACCGACGCATCGAGTGGCATCAGCTTGCGCAGAAGCGTCAGTGCCGCAGCGGCGGTGTGGTCGGCGACTTCGTCGGGGCAGTAGTCGGGAACATAGCCGACCTTCAGGCCGTGCGACGCGGTCGCGTCCAGGTCGATATTGTCATAGCCGACGCCATAGCGGATGACCGTTGCCCCCGGTGCGACCGCACTGGCGGCAGCTTCGGTGAATGGCGCAAACTGGACCGCGACGACATCGGCACCAGCGACGGCCCGAGCCACGTCTTCGGCGGTCTTGCACTGGTGCGCGGCAAATCCCGCACCGCCGGACCGCGCCGCCTGTTCCTCGCGGGCAACATCCGGGAATGTGTAGTCGGTGACGACGACGGTGCGGGTCATGATCCCGCCTCCAGATAGTCGTGGAGGATCTCGCCGGCGACCAGCGTGAACTCGCCGCGCCAGAAGAACCCTTCCAGCGGCTCGACGACCGGCAGGCGAAAGACCGGCAGCTGCGCATTGGGACGAAGCTCGACGGTACAGGGGCCGCGCCAGACCTCGTGCACGCTCACCTCCGCCAGCCGCCGCGAGGTGATCTGGCGGATGGCCGGGCGGCCGTCGATGTGGTCGACCGCCTTCAGGTTGAGGTTGGTGGCGAAGTCGAAATGCGGCTTGAGATCCGCCGCTTCCGCGGTCTGCTGCTTGTAGGGCAGCGTCCCGGTGACGACGTCGATACCGTTGCGCTCGACCGTGCCGACAATCAGGTCGCCACGGAAGTCGATCGCCGGGTTGCCGAGTTTCTTCGGCTGCCCGTGCACCTCGCGACCGTGCGCGACCCCGGTATCCGAGGACAGCACCAGATAGGGTGAGTAACCGCCCGCCGGACCGCCCGGCATGCGGGCGCCAAACATCACGTTGGCCTCGCAATAGGGACCGATCCAGTCGGTGTCGTTCATTTTGTAAATGTGCGCGCAGGCGACATCGCCAACCGGCTCCAGCGGCGGCGGCAGCAGGAACGCCATGGCCTGCGGATCGGTGCGCCAATAGAGCGTCATGATTTCCGCATCGCGGAAGCGGAACGGAAAGGGCGGGATCATCGGCGCATCCCAGGGCGTCGAGAAGCCCGGGGCGCGAATGTCCTCCTCCGTCGGGCGCGTGACGCCGTATCGGGTGCGCTTTTCGCTCATGCGAACCTCAGCGAGCGAATGACGTCTTCGCGGATGTCGATGCCGAGGCCCGGCCCTTCCGGCGGGTAGGCCCAGCCGTCGTCGTGCCACAGCTTTTGCTCGACAATCTCGTCCTGGACGACGACGGCGAACGGCTTGTATTCGAAGATTTCCGTATTGGGCGACGCCAGCGACAGATGCAGGCTCGCGGCCGTGGTTATCGCCGTCGACCAGGCATGGGCGTTGACCACCTTGCCATACTGGCTGGCCAGCGCATCGGCGCGGCGAAACCCGGTGATGCCTTCGACCCGGGCCGGGTCGACGCCGTAGACGTCGACGGCGCCGATTTCCATTTGCCGCCGGTAGCCGGCTTCGGTGAATTCCCGTTCGCCGCTGGCGATGCGCACGGACGTGCTGTCCTTGAGCCGGCGGTAGCCTGCATCGTCGGTCGGGTAGAGCGGCTCCTCGTACCAGCCGATACGGTACTCGGCCATGCGGTTGGCAACCGAGATCGCGGTGTCCACGTCCCAGCGCACACCGTTACCGATATCGACCAGGATTTCCGCTTCGTCGCCCAACGCCGAACGCAGGGCGCGGATGAAACTGACGTCGGTGTCCGGGTCGCCGCCGATATTGGATTCGCCTTTCTTGGCGAAACCGAGCTTGCAGGAGCGAAAGCCCGCCTCGAAAAAGCCGACGACCTCGGCAACGCAGGCCGCCTCGCCATTTTTGTTGACGTGGCTCGACGCATTGGCGAGCAGCCGGTCGTGCTTCAGTCCGCCGAAGAGTTCGTAAAGCGGCTTTCCGGCGCGCCGGCCGGCAATGTCCCACAGCGCCATGTCGATGCCCGATATGGCCATGGAGGCGATACCGCCCTCGCCGTACCAGAAGACATGGCGCCTCATGGCGGTCCAGGCGCCGTCGATGTCCGCCGCGTCGTGATCCTTCAGCAGCGGCAGGAAGCCTTCCCATATGATCGTGCAGACCGCCTTGCAGGCTTCCGGCCACATGGCGATGCTCTCGCCCCAGCCGACAATGCCGTCGGTGGTCTCGACGCGCGTCAGCACGGTCCGCCGGATGGTGCCGAAATCGTTTGGATCCGGATATTCGATGGCCATCGGTTCGATCGTGGCTATGCGATCCATCCACCGTCCTCCCTGCCGCGCCGCTATTCCTTTGACAGGATCGCCTCTTCGCGCTATCGGTAAATTGGTCAGACCAATTAACTACGCTTCACAAAGAGGGTCAAGCAAAAATGTTCAATCTCGCGCCGGTGCCCGTTCCCGATCTCACGGGAAAGACAGTCCTGGTGACCGGCGCTGGCCGCGGTATCGGCGCCGAAGTGGTGCGGGTCCTGGTGGACAACGGCGCGCGGGTTTTCGCCGGCCTGTTCGACGATCATGCCGACACGCACGAGCCCCTTCCCGACGCCGCGACGCAGCTGTCGCTGGACGTGACCTCCCAGGCCCATGTGGACGAAGCAATAGCGCGCCTGAGGCAGGAAGCCGGACGGCTGGACGTGCTGATCAACAATGCCGGCACCATCGCGCCGATCGGGCATGTCACCAGGATATCGAGCGACGACCTGATCCCGACGCTGGCGGTCAACGTCGCTGGCGTTCACCGCATGACGATCGCGGCGCTGCCGCTGCTGCGCGAAAGCAACGGCGCCGTCATCAATGCCGGCACGGGTGCGGCGACCACGCCGATGGAAGGCTGGACCGCCTACTGCACCTCAAAGGCGGCCATGCACATGCTGACACGCATGTTCGACCTGGAACTGGCGGATGACGGAGTCCAGAGTTTCTTCATCGGCATTCCGCCGACCGACACGGCCATGCAGGACGCCATCCGCGAATCCGGCCTCAACCCGATCAGCCAGATCGCCCAGTCCGACCTGGTTCCTACAGCGGTTTCGGCATCGGTGATCGCCTGGCTATGCGGACCCGAGGCGCGCGAACTCGACGAGGTCCTGCTCGACGTGCGGCAGGAGCGCTTTACCGCCATGATGGATTTGCCATCCGCGGACTAGCTAAAGCGACAACGGCAATTCCAGATAGTCGCGGTAAATCCTGTCCCGATGTTCGAACAGAACCGGATCGAGCACCGCATCCGTTTCGTCATCGCGCAACTCGAAGGCGGCTCGCGTGCTGTTGCGCATTTCGCACTGCTCTTGCGGCAGCGGACGGTACAGCGCCATGGCGGTCGCACCATAGATGTCCACTGCGGTCAGCCGGTCGCCGACATAGTAGCCGCTGCCGGCCTCACACTGTGCGCCAAGACGCGCCGCCAGCATCCGCAGCAGCGCCCGGGCGCGATCGCCGGCCGCTTCGCCCCGTGCCGGGGTATGACCGTATTTCGGCGCCAGGTAGCGGGCCACGCCTTCCTGAAAACCGCCGGCGCCGTTGAGGCCGGCATGAATCATCTGCAGGCGGCGCGACCAGCTCAGGCCCTCTTCTCCGCAGATCTCGTGCGCCAGCCCGAATGCCAGCGCGCGCTCGGCGGGATCTGACGGCAACAGCGGCGGACCAGGTGCCAACCGCTCGGCCAGAAGCAGGATGTCCGCCCAGCCGGATCGCGGCTTTTCGTCGCCATTCATGACAACCGGCGCGTTGTGCTGGCCCGTCCATTGTTTCGTTGTTCCGTTTTCGTAGTCGAGCCGCACCGCCGCCCAGTCGATGCCCTTGACGTGCAGGATTCCCTTGGCAGCCTCACCCCACGGGCTAGGCACGCCGCCAACCACCACCATGCGCAGGCCGGGACGCTCCCGGGCCTCGTCGACGGTCATATACTCAAACGCCATTGCCGCGCTCCCCAATCCGATCGGTCAGGCACGCATAGCACATCGCATCGGCTTAATTCACGAGTCTTTTGAACCTCGTGCTTCTGGGGGGGGGCTTCTCATTCTGCACAAACGGTTTTCGGAGAGACCCTTTGAAAGGTCCATACATTTCAATGCAATAAGCCGCTAGCGCAACAAAATTTCTTTGGCACAAAAATGAGAAGAACGAGAAAAATCGGCTCATTCTTTGGCACAAAATGATACGAAAATGAGAAAAAATGAGAGGGTTTCGGGACGCAAGCGATCCCGGAAAACAAGGGCACAGGGCGTTCAAGCGGTTCATTCACCAATGTAAATCTTGTTCCAACTACAGCTAACAACCCCGGAACTGGCTGTTCCAAGTTCTCGAAGCGCGCTCGTTTTAGGACAAGCAACTGTATTTATTTGTTCATTCCCGACAACTGGCCCAACGTCGCATCTGACCAACATGGAACTCCCAAGCGTTTTTTCTACCTACTCCGTAACCAACGTCTTGGCCGTCCAAATCACCCGGCCCAGAATTTGCGCGTCATCAGGCCAGGCCTCGGTCTCCCATGACGGATTGTCGCTCAGCATTAAAGCCTTCCCATCTGTATCCGCGCCGGCGCGCCTGACCAAGAGTCCGTTCGGGGCGTGTATCGCGAAGATATCGCCCGCCCGCCAGTCCGACCGCATTCGGTCGATCAGGATCTTCGCGCCCTCCATCACTGTCGGTTCCATGGAATCTCCTTTCACTCCGATCACGGCGCAGCGTGATGCATCGAGGCCATATTCATTGAGCCAAGCCTGGCGGAACCATAACCGTCCCGTAACCTCTTCCGTAAGCGCTTCCGCTTCGCCGCCGTCAACAAACGCCAGTTCGACCACGTCAACAGGCTGCGGATCTACGAACTGAGTAGCCGCCAACGCCGATGCATCGGAGAGGTACTCGCGCAATGCCGCCATTCTCGTATGTAACTCGGTCTCTGCCCGGACTACGGCGGCAACCGTCTCTTCCAGGAAGCCCGTGTCTAAACCGCCGGCAGACTGCGCCTTGATGGCTGCCATCACTTCCTTGACACTGGTGATGGCAGGTAACCCTCGGCTATCCTCAGTGGGAGTATCGGGATCATATGTTGTAGGTTGACGGTCCCTACCCAACACCAAATAATCTAATGAAACGCCCGTTCGATCGGCGATATCAATTATGACCGATAGCTTGGGAAGGCTGTCTCTCCTCTTCCAACTGCCCAGCGTTGATCTTCCGATTCCGGACTTTTCGCACAAATCGCTCTCGTTCTTCGCATCAAACAAGTCCATCAAGCGTTCAAGAAGCTGCTTGGACGTCATATTTTCGCGTTTGCGTATTTTTGTGTTGCCATTTTTTCTCATATGCGTAATTCTCCCTTTGAGTTACGCAAACGAATAATGACGCAGAGTAAAGAAATTGCCTCAAAGGGACAATCAACAAGTCGCAATCGGGCCGTCGATTTTATCTGTATCTGGCGACAATCGGCGTTTACTGGAAGGCGGCGTGGTGCCTGACCCTCTGACCACCGAACTTCTTGCGGCCGGCGACTGTGGCGGTATTGGCGCGCCGAATTCGAAAGTACCGACGCCAGCCGACTCCGCCGTAATCCCCCTTGCGTGGACGTGGGACGATCATGAATGGAAGACGGCCGCGGGGTGGGCGGTTTCTAACTTGAAGGACTTTCCTGCAAGTACACGTGGCGTGAGCAAAGTTGCAGCAAGCGAAAGCTGGCGAGAGTTGGGCCCGGGCAAGGCCCGAATCCGCCGGGGCCGCGGCGGCGGCTGGGAATACCATGTCAGTTGCCTTCCGCCGGCCGCACAGGACGACTATCGCCGCAGGCTGGAGACACTGTGTGCCGAACCGCAGATCGTTGGGCGTGTCGCCGAGCGACCCCCGACCGGCTTGCCGGCGGCGGCAAGCTCCGCCACGGCGCTCAGCGCCCGTCAGCGCCGCGTCATGGAAGCCCGTTCGGCGGTTCTGCGCGAGGTCGATCGGCGCGTCTTCACGAAGAGCATCAGCCGCCGCAAGGCCATCCTGGCGCTGGTCGAGGATGCCGCCTGGGACCTGCACTGTGTCCGCCAGGGCCGTAACGACCAGTGTGTGCTGACGCCGGAACTGCTGCATGCAGCCTGCGATGCCAATGATCGCGGCGGGGTGGATCGCGGCAAGGTGCTGTCCCTGCGCGGCGTCTATACCTGGTTCCAGGCCTATGAGGCCGACGGCACAGTTGCCCTGGCCCCGGCGGTGACACGCCGCAGGCAGGACCATCCCGAATGGCTGAACGGGTTCCTACGCTTCTATTGCACACCGGCCAAGGTCTCCATCGGCCATGCGCTGGAGAAGTACGCGGCGTCGCTGCCTGATGATCATTTCGTTCCGAGCTACGACCAGGCGAAGCGGGCGCTCAAGGCGCTGCAGGGCACGTCGCGCTTTTTGGACGCCCACAGGGGCCGCGAGGGACGACTGGCGCTGAAGGCGCGCCTCGGCTTCGTCACCCGCACGCTCGACGGTCTCGATCCGACGACCATCTACACCGCCGACGGCAAGACCTTCGACGCGCTGGTCGAGCATCCCGTCCACCATCGACCGTTCCGGCCCGAGATCACTACCGTGCTCGACGTGGTGACGCGCAAGATCGTCGGCTGGAGCGTCGGGCTTGCCGAAAATACCGTCGTGGTCGCCGAGGCACTGCGCCGCGCCTGCGAGAGTCATGGCATTCCGGCGATCTTCTACAGCGACCGCGGCGCCGGCTATCGCAACCGGCAGATCGACCACGCCACTCTGGGCCTGTGTGCGCGTCTCGGCATTACCACCACCCATTCCCTGCCTCACAATTCGCAGGCGCGCGGCCTGATCGAGCGAGTCAACGGCACGGTCTGGAACCGGCTGGCGAAAGACCTACCCACCTATGTCGGCGCCGACATGGACCGTGAGGCGCGGCGGCTGGTCGACAGGAGGGTCGGCAGGGAAATCCGGCAATTCGGCGCATCGCAGACGCTGCCGACCTTTGAAGCCTTCCGCGATGCGGCGGAAGCCGCGATTGCCGCCTATAACGACAGGGTCCACAGCAACCTGCGGGTGTTCAACCCGCTCACCGGACGTCACCGGAAGGCGACGCCGAATGAGGTCTGGGCGGATTTCGGCAAGCACGGCTTCGAACCGGTGCCATTGGAAGCGCACGAGGCCGATGACCTGTTTCGCCCGGTCGAGCGCCGCAAGGTGTATCGCGGCCAGGCCAGTTTCAACACCAACCACTAATTTCGACCCGCGCCTGGAGCCCTTTCACGGCATCGACGTGCTCGTTGGCTATGACATCTTCGATGCCTCGAAGGTGTGGGTGCGCAAGCTGGAGGAGCAGGGCGGTGCGCCCGTCGCCGGTGCGCTGATCTGTGTCGCCTGCTTCTTCAACAACAAGCACGCCTATGTGCCGAAGACTATGCGCGACAGCGCCGTGGAGCGGCGTGCGAAGGGGCGGCTCAAACGCATCGAGGCGCATCGGCGCGAAGCGCTCGAAGAAGCTAATCCGCACTTGACGCTCGAATACGGGCCGGCCATGCCAGTCGCGTTTCCGGCACCGTCGAGCGAGCCCGCCGAAGTCGCAGCGCCGCAAGCCGGGGACGGGCGGGACGGTGTCATGAACATGGCGGATGCGGCCCCGCAGCGGGCGGGGAAATGCGTGCCTGCCGATCAGTACGAACTGGCCGCCCATTGCATTGCGCATCCAGGCGAGATGACGGTCAACCAGCGCCGTCTGCTGGTGCAGCTCTTCAACTCCCCATCCGGAAGGGAGCTCTACGAACTGAAAGGCGGCAGGATCGACAACCTGAAGAAACTGCTGACCGCGACCGCCTCCGGTTCATCCGACCTCCAATCGAGCTGACAGGAAGATTGTCCATGAGACCGACCTTCGTCAAGACCCGCAACTATCAGCGCTTCATGGCCGCGCTGGAAGCGCTGGAGGCGCGCGGCGCCGAGGAATGCTGCCTGGTCGTGGTCGACGGGCCGCCGGGTCTCGGCAAGACCACGATCCTCAGTCTCTGGGCCGCCGACAACGTTTGCGTCTATCTGCGGGCCAAGGTGGAATGGACACCCACTGGATGCTGGGCGAGCTTCTCAGGGCGATGCGCATCGATCCGCCGCACGGCTACGAGAAGCGCTTCGGCGCGGCGTTGCAGGCGCTGGGCGAGCGGGCGCATGGCGCCGAGCTCGCCAATCGCGACTTTGCAGTGGTCATCGACGAAGCCGACCATATCAGTACCCGGGGCAAGCTGGTGGATACGGTGCGCGATCTGTCGGATGTCTGCGAGGTCCCGTTCATCCTGGTAGGCATGGGCCGCATCCGCGACAATCTGAAGCGCTTTCCCCAGACCATGAGCCGCATATCGCGTTATGTGCGCTTCGAGCCCTCGGACCGGGCCGATGTGCAGCGGTTCCTGGATGAACAGTGCGAGGTCAGGGTCGCACCCGATCTGACGGACTTCGTGACCAGGATCACCGGCGGCTTCAACCGGGAGATTCGCGAGGCGATCGTGGCGATCGAGCGCTTCGGCTTCCGCGCCTCACCGGGCGATGACGGCCTGACGCTGGCCGACATGTCGGGAGAGCTTCTGGTCAACGACCGGCGCACCGGTCAGGCCATTCACGTCCCGCAGGCACATTGATGGCACTCGTTAACCACCACCACAGGCAGATGCACTTGTCTCAGACGCGCGTGCTTCATGCTCTGCCGCCCGGCGCCTGCAGGACGCTGCCGGTGCTGAGCGGCGAACTTGACCTCACCCATCGGCAGGTGACCAATGCGGCCTGTTTGCTGATCCGCAAGGGATTTGTCGAACGCATCAGGACCGGGTGCTTCCGGCTCACTCCGGACGGCGAGCGGGCTGTCGCGGGCGGAATCGCGATCACTTCAGGACCGAACGCGCCGCCTAAAGGCGTGCGCCGGCCGATGGGCGACACGCTGCGCCAGCGCGCCTGGACCGCGATGCGCATCCAGCGCGGCTTCACGATCAACGATCTGCTGGTGGTAAGCACTCACGGAGCCGAACGCAATGCCGCCGGTAACCTGCAGCACTATCTCGCCGCACTTGTCGGGGCGGGCGTGGTTCGGCGCCTGCGGCGGCGCGTTGCTGGAACGCACTCCACCTCCAACGGCTTCCTGAAATATCAGTTGCTGAAGGACCTGGGCGAGATCGCCCCGACACTGCGCCCGAAAAGGGGCGTGCTGCACGATCACAATTCCGGGCAGGAACTGGCGCTGCGAGTGATGTCATGGCCATCGTGACGCCTGCAGGTCAGGCCGCAGCGCTTACGGATCGCTCGGCCCCCGCTTCACGCCCGACCATTGATCGTCCATTGTCGCCACAGACCGGCGACCCCTGGCCAGCCTGCAACCCATGACAATCGCTAACACGATGATCAGGGCACCAAAGACAACGTCAATTTGCATTGTGCCGCCGGTGGTTTGGCAGGCTCGGCTTGATTCGTCGGTCTTCACGCAGCCGTCTTTTCAGTTCCCTGATTGCTCCGGCAAGTTTCTACTTTCGGTGGTGATCCCAGCCTCGGCGTTTCGCTTCCATCCATGGTTTTCCGTTGAATATTGGCTGAACGGTGCCTCATGCTCAGGAAAATGTGGACCAACGCGACAGGGAAAGCAAATAGCCGTACACGAACCAGGGCAGAATATCCTTACCAATCGTCGACGCAGCGTAACCGACCACAAAGCTGCCGATCAGCCACAAAATTAGGAATGCAACCACTTCCGCCATCGCCAAGTCTCGATTTGCTCTGAAGCAAGGTTTAGACAACCGGCACTGACACAAGCGGTCACGGATCATGAACTCCATCTTGGCATCCGAGAGATTGTGCTGCGGCTGTACGATCAGCACCTTGACCATCGATACCGGATCGAACGGTGGGCGACCGCCCTTCGAGCCATCGCCATAGCCAAGACCTTCAACCAGCCAGCCGCGGAAATACTCGAAATCAATGGTCGCAGCGAGCACCTCGAGCGGGTCACCATCCGTGCTCAGGCGCTAAAGGTGATCAGACAAGGAAAACAGGCTTTCAGGGTTCATCGCAGCACCTCCGTGCCGAGACTGAATCACATTCCTTCAGCCATGGCGAGGTTCTTGCGGGTGTCCAGCTGGCCGGGTTTTCCGTCGCCGTCAGGCGGCGAGGTCGCGCAGCACCGTCTGAAGGATGCCGCCATTGTTGACGTAGTCGAGCTCGTCCATGGTGTCGATGCGGTAGATGATCTGAATTTCCTTCACAGTGCCGTCGCCGTAGGTCACGACCGCCGTCTTTGTCTCGCTGTGACCTACAGTGTGGATTCGTCCACCTTTCCATCTTGACCAACCCATAAGCGGCCAGGGGGGAGGTGCGGGAGGGATTGCGACACACTCCCTCGTTGAGGTCCGGTCCGCTGGCCGACAGCGCATGCAACCATCGAATGCATTCATCGTTTGGCGTTTACAACAGCTTGAAACCGCCGCGACCCGGCTGGTACGATGGCTTCTGCCGTCCCCGAAGCTCTGGAAATGACCGGGCCAGGCCGGAACGGCCTCCGGTAATCAGCGGTTTCGGCATTCCAGGCGCTGAAACGGCCGGTAGGGACAACTGAGCCTGGGCGGATCAGTTGCTGCGGTCAGTCGCCCAGTAGTAAGGCCGGTCGATTGCGAGGATGTCCCAGGGCGGCGTCCAGCCGCGGCCGGTTTCGTCGGGCCAGCCACGGCGGGCGGCGCTGTCTTCGACCAACGTGCCGCAGACCTCGATGCCGTGGCGTTCGGCCCAGTCCTCTATATGGGCGATGGCTTCGCACACGGACGCGAGCAGCCGGTCGCGGTCGCGCGGCTGCGCCGTTTCGTCGTTATCCGGAGCGGACAGTGCGTTGTACAGCCAGGCGATATGGGAGCGCAGGTCCTCGGCGAATGACGGGCCGACCGTCGAGCCCAGGCTTGAGCGCATTATTTCAAGGGCTATGTGCGGGTCAAATCGCGCCATGACGGCCGGAAACAGCCTCTGGTCCAGCGGTGCGCGACCCTTTGTATCGCCATAGAGTTCGCGCATTCGTCTTGTTTCGATGATGCTGATGGGTTCGATTTCATGGTTCCTCCCGCAAGGCTCGCTTCCGGCCTTTTCGGAAAGCCACGCAGAGGCCGGCACAGCGCCAACGCTGGCCTGCACAACGCTCTTCGTTTCGTCGGTGATCGAGGGAACGTCCTCCTGTTCCAGGTTGGCCTGGAGGTTCGCAAGGGCCGAAAGAAGTTGGTCTGGGAGGACGCCGGCTCCTTCCCCTGACCACCAGGACGAAGCAGTATGATCAAAGCGCTCACCAAAACGACAACAGCGGTGGTTTACATTATCTGTTCAATATCAGGTGCTATGGCACACCCTGGCGGTTTGGATCAACGCGGCTGTCACAAAGATCGGGTGACTGGCGAGTGGCATTGTCACAGCGACAATCATTGATCGGGCTAGCATTGGACCAATCGTATCAACCGTTAGCCCTGCATTTCGGCGGGCAGCTATCGAAACCATTCCTCTCTCTGGCGTCTTGCCGGCGATTCCAATTCGAAGAAACCCGATTTACTGACAGCAGGCGCACAGCTTGCGAGCTACATTGTGTCGGCAAGGTCGCGACGCTGTGTCCAGAAAGTCGCGACGCGCCACGCTACGAGGAAAATATTATCCAAAAGACCAGGCCGCTGTCCTCCACCGGACAACACGATCGATGCCGCTCCTCCTTGATACAGTACGGCGCGAGAACGCCTCTCTTCGGCCGGCGCCAGTTCCTCATCTGCCGAACAGGCCACCCCTGCTTACCCTCACAAAACTGTTGGCTCCACCAGAACATAAACCGTCATTTCAACACAATGGGGGGAATGCGGACCTTGAGGACATTCTAAGCCAATGGCTGCATAATCCCAAAAGTCGACGTCGGCTCGTCGGATCTTGCGCCGTGTTAATGAAGGAGTAACGCACCGTACCGATTTCGCACGGCGCACATGTCGCTTCGCCCCGGTGGCCGAAGCGCTCGAAAGATAATTCTGCGGACAAAACGAGTCCAAACCAGAATCAAAAGTGGTACATTAAAGTTATATAAATCAATGCATTAGCTTTTGTCGCCTGAGATGGCGAAAACTGATTCGTGTGGTTTGATGGCGCACTTAGAAACACAGCAAACGGCTTGGGGAAACATCGGACGTGAACTAATCTCCGTCGACATGCCCTGTCAGTACACTGAACTTATGCCAGGCATTTGTTGGGGACACACGACGGAGCTTTTTACACCAGCTTTCTGGAAATACCATTCGCTAATGCAACGTGCTCAAAACCGCTATTTAAACCATCGACTTGGTCGGTCACTCACAGAGGAAGTTGCGGTATGCGTCCTTGGCGGTTACGGCATGCCGGCAGAGCTCGGTCTGGCCGCATTCGAACGCTTGAGGGACCTGCAACTTATTGACGGAACCGCGAGTGCCTACGCTCTTGAAGAACAACTTGCAATTCCTTTCACAGTTTCTGGCCGCAAGCGCAGATATCGCTTTCCAAAGCAGAAAGCACGTTACCTTTCATCCGCACTGAAAGAGATACGCGCAGAACAACACCCGAAAACCTCTGTTGCTCTTCGTGATTTTCTTACGACGTTGAACGGTGTAGGCCCGAAGACTGCCTCTTGGGTTGTCCGAAACTATCTTGCTGCGAACGACGTCGCTATTCTCGATATTCATATCATCCGGGCTGGTGTGGAAATCGGTCTTTTCGATCCGAACGCTGATCCGAACCGTCATTATTTCGCCTTGGAACGCAGGTTTTTGGACTTCTGTTTGGCGATTGGAGAACCTGCCAGCATAGTTGACGCGATTATGTGGGATTATATGCGCCGCATCTGGCGCAAGGCGCCATCGAATACATCCACGACGCGCTAAAGACCAACTACCTTCCAAACATTGCCATGCTCAATGCCACATAGTCTTTATGTGGAGGCCGTAAGCTTTGAAGTACGGATACGCCTGTCTGGCCGAGCGGACAGAACGCATAGCCATAAGCATGGGCCGCCATGGAACAGGCTTGAAGCGCGGCTCCTGCATCACGCCAAAGCAACGACTCCGACTTTAGATAGCTAGCCGAAACTCGACGCCCATCCCCAACTAGAAGAATGAGATGTCCTTCGGCGATTGGCAGTAGGATATTCGCTTCCGACACGGCTTCGACAAATGCTGCCTGATCCAGGATTGGTAGCGTGAGAAATTTTCCGGATTTATCATCAAACAGGATTGGTTCATCCACATTGGGACCGGAAAGGATAATCACATCAATTGGGTGCAACGCACCGGCCGAGATAAAGGACTTTCGAATGCGACCCAATTCGCTCCCCTTTCCGACTAGCCGCTTTGAGAAGATGTGCTGGATGAAGCCACGCGTCTCTCTGAGATCTACAGGATCGAAAACACGGCGCGATCGCCGGTTCTGAATTACTTCATCAAAGGACAAATCAGATGCCAGGGGGTAGCGAACACCCTTTAGGACCGATGTCGCCTCCCAACTTGCCTTTTCTGCACATGGCGATGCACCGTTGTCAGAAAAAGACTCCGTCGCAGAGAACTATTGACGTTTTTCTCGAATATTCCTCCCTGCCTTGTTGGCATGGAAGCTTGTGCGTCCGCGCATTACTGGGCGCGAGAGCTGAGGGCACTGGGCCATGAGGTCAAGCTGATGCCGCCTTCCTATGTGAAGCCTTACGTCAAAAGGGGTAAGAACGATGCCGCTGATGCAGCGGCGATCTGCGAAGCGGTCACAAGGCCCACAATGCGCTTCGTTCCCGTGAAGAGCGCCGAACAACAATCGGTCCTCATGTTACAGCAGGCTCTTCGGGTGATCATCGCACAGATGCAGGATTTGCAGGTGCGGATCAAATCTCTGGAACGGGAACTCCTCGTCTGGCATCGCACGAACAGACCGAGCCGGCTCCTGGAAACCATCCCCGGGATTGGTGTCACAACCGCCACCGCAATCGCTGCGACGGTGACCGATCCACGGCACTTCAAGTCGGGTCGACAATTGGCAGCGTGGCTTGGACTCGTGCCGAGGCAGAATTCAACAGGCGGAAAGGATCGACTCGGCCGCATTTCCAAGATGGGCGATCGGTATATTCGCAAGCTGCTTGTCGTTGGAGCGACGGCGCTCATTCGGTTCGCTCGAAACCGGACAACACCGCTGACGGCCTGGGCCGACAAGCTCCTGACCCACCGACCCGCGCGTCTCGTTTCGGTCGCCCTGGCAAACAAAATGGCTCGCATTGCCTGGGCGGTGCTTTCTCGCGGCAAACCATTTAACGCGGCGGTCGCCTGACAGGACACGAGGATCCAATGAACGACACTCTGCAGCTATCTTTCAAACGGTAGGGGTGGATATGGTGTGTGATGACGAACCGGTCGAACCGGGGATCGGACAAGCCCGAATAATAACGTACAGCGCTTAAAGCGCGTGACTCTGATTGGGATCCGATCCGCGAACTTCATCAGGGCCAGCGGTCATAAATGAACCGCATCGAAAGGTCGGACATATGACTGCACCCAACCAATTCGTCAGATCGCCAGAAAACCCTTGCCCGCGGGAGCCATCCACATATGTACGCTATCTTCGACCATCGTGCCTCGCGTGTCGGTGACGCCCCATATCCGGATCAACCGAAACTGATCGCGTGCTTGCTGATCCTCCAATGAGCTTCTTCAGCCGGGCGTTCTCGCTCTCAATTATCTTTAGCTTGCGGGCGTCCGACTACATCCATGCCGCCGAACCTCGCCTGACATTTGTAGAATGTGTTCTGGCTGATACCGTGCCGCCGGCAGACTTCAGCCGTCGCCATGTCGCGTTCCTGTTCGCCCAGTATTGCAATAACTTGCTCTTCACCAAAGCGTGATTTCCTCCTGTCCATCTCCTTCGGTCGACGGACTCTCCTACCAAATGAGGGGACTTTAAGAGCTCAGGTCACAACTGCTATTCAAGCAGCGTACATCTGAACTGTTCGTTCAATTGGGACAACTTAGGGTCTCCCACCGAATCTCCACAAGCCTGGCGAGCCGGCACCGATACCGGCACATCGTCCACTTTTTCAAAATACGCCTCTATGACTTTCCCTGGAGAATTATAGCGTCCGAGAATGATTCCACCGTCAGCACTGAGCTCGAAACTAACTCCATAGCCCACCTGAAATGTGTACTCCAGTTTAGAGCCCACGACGTTCGCGTCGACGTTGACGTACCCCGCCTGCTTTACAAGCATGTTCGTTCCCCAAGAATAGTGAACTTGAGCATGCTTGGTGTCGATATTTCGCACAACAATAAACGAATCGAGTGTTCCCGCCCATTTGCCACGCCACACCCCAATCATGCCCACCAAATAGCTGGGAAGATCGGCGGCTGGCTGAAGCGTTTCAAACATGGGAGGTAGCGGTGCCGGCGAAAGCGTTTCCCATGGTGCTGGCTTTCTATCTTCGGCGAAAACTCCGTTTACAGTTCCGATTACAATAACCAAAATCGCGGCAAAACTACCCGGATAGTTTATTTCGCGCATCGGGAAGCCTCCAACTGAGGTAAACATCGTTGCGATTTTCAATGCGAGAAGAGCCGTCGAGGGGCGGATTTCTTGAAATAGTAAGTCCAAAGGCTGATCCCATTGGGTATCCCAATCCGGCCCATTTTTTCATGTGCATCAAAAAAATGTTCTCTGCTTCGGAAGTTCCGTAACTTGTTAGCTTGCCCTTGTGCCACACGGTCATTGAGGATTCCTGCTTATTGAACACCAGGTAACAAGTGGTTTCCTGCGATCCGAACACAGCCGATTGAAATGAGCCGCCTCGCCCGAGATCCGCCCCCCAGGAAAGGGCTCTGAAATTGGGTTCCACCTTAGACAAATAGGAAGAGAAAGGCAGCATGCGCACCATGAGGTCGCTCGAGTCAGACGCAGCACCCATCGTGAATTCCCGCGATGAGATAGGCTTGCCAACAAGCTTTTCGTAAACCCCGCAACCTTCGATCGGAACAAAACTGCCCGTGAAATCCGACCGATTGGAAATCAGTGGCACAAATTTCGACACCCAACGTTTGATTGACCGAAATTCGTCTCCCTTCCGTTCAAGAAGGTGAACCTCTTCTGCTGGTCCCCTATTTTGTAGTGGTAAGATTACTTTGCCGTGGTTGGCAACGATGTCAAATAGGATGGTTGGAAAGCTGAATGTGGATGCAGTGAAAATCACCCGATCAAAATTTCGTTCACCGTAATCGACCGACAAGCCGTCACCAGTCAAAACAGTGGCGTCGTTTCTGAGGCGGTTCCGAGCGATCGACGCGAGAAATGGAACGGTCTCCACTCCCATGACCCTCCCATTCGACCCAGTGATGTTCGCCAACATCGCAAGCAGCCAGCCGGTGCCACATCCGATCTCAACGACTGATTGATTGGATTGAACGTCAAGCGCTCTTAACAAATGAAAAATGAAAGCTGGCTCCGAACTCGACGCAAGAAGGATGTTGTCTTGATCATCCACATACATAAGTGGCTCATTTCGGTAGATGATCTCCAGATTTCGCTCGTCACCGACGGAGCGTGTGGGACCAGAAAATAGTTCCGCCATCGTCCGAAACCGCTCAATATAATTGTGTCGCGGTGTCTCAAAAAAAGCTGATCGGAGTTTCTCCGTCATAGTGAGCGGTTTCCCGTCCGTGGGCTTGTAATTGGCAATTTGGCTCCAGAGTTGCTCTTGAAATTTGCGTATCATGTTGCCTGCTCCCTTTGATGACGCGACATCAATTTTTTGAAAGCTTTGGTTGCATCTTTTTCAGCTTCCGAATCTGCAAACTCCTTTAGCGAACCAAAAGATCGGCTACCCCGATTGACTAGCAGCGTGATACCGTCGGTGAGATGGTTCACTTCACCAAATTCGTGGGTAGACCACAGTACCGTGGAGCCAGGCGACCGAGATTCAACGAGTTCCCAAAAGGTTGCCCGCGCGGTTATGTCCAATCCGGTTGTCGGCTCATCAAGCAAGAACAATCGTTTTTCAGGCAACGTGAACAAAATCGCCAGTATGAATAAACGCATTTCGCCGTAACTAAGGCGTGACGTTCTCTGGTTCACTTTTGAAAGCAATTTGTCTTTCGTATGCCGCGTAAGCCGACTTTGGATGTTTTCCCAAACTCCGACGGGGTCAGCACGCTCAAGTGAAGACCAGAGAGTTACCGTTTCCTTGACAGTCAAGGTGGGGGAAGAAAATAGAACCTGTGGGAGGTAGCCGATCTGTTGCCGGTCACATCCTATAGTTATCGCGCCGTTTAGCGGCATCCTCAAGCCCAATATCAGTGAATATAGGGTCGATTTGCCGGCGCCGTTTTCGCCTAGGACGGCTTCACAGCCCCCCTTAGCAACTTCCATGCTGAGTCCCGAGAAAACAACGTTGTCACCGTACGAAAATCCAACTCCTGATACCGCGAGGCCTGGTCTGGCTGCAGAGCCCTGGGGCCGCTGGCTGCTCATCTCAGCCATATCGATCAGTTCCGACGTTCTAGGATTGGTGATAAGAGCCCCAAGCAACCGGAGAATGACAATACCAGCACCAGTACCGAGATCGATGCCGCATTGGGCTCTGCCCTAAAATCAAACGACCGTGCAATGATCGATAGTGGGTTAACTGATGCAATCACCTTTGCCACCAACCCTCCCGACATTTCGCCAAAAAACAGCGCCAACAAAAGCGAGAACATCAAAATGTTGGCGACCGTGCTCATTGATCGCATCGATAGAGGCAAGCGCACAAAGCCGCATGCTCCAAACGAACAGACTGCCAGCCAGCCGGCAAAAGTAAGTGCCGCTTTTGTTGCGAATGCGATATCTGGAACAGTGTTAGTTGCTACGCCAATTGTGAGGACCGCAACCATGGTTGCCATCCCTAACACCTCAGCCACCAAAATCTGAGCAACGACGAGGATTAAGTAACATCCGGGAACATTAGCAAAGCTCTTCAAAAACCCAGATTCGCGGCGGGCAATCAAAACCGTAGCTGTAGAATAGAGCGCCATGGAGCCGCATGAATATGCCAATACCACAGCCAAGGCGCTTTCGGGCGTCAACGAGGTTCCGCTGCGATACGCCAATATGAGGAAAAAAATTCCTGGGACTGCCATATTCCAAAAGAGCACGATCGGTTCACGAACCTGCTCCTTTATGAATATTGACGCGACATTCATTGTCGAACAAAATGTTGAGCGTGTCATTATTCGCTCTCAGCCGCAGATTTAAGCAACGTTACGTTTACGGAAGTTTCGTCTACACCGTTTAAGCCGATTAGCTTGTCCAATGAGTTGTCGTAAAAGGCGCCCCAAACAAGTGAGCGCAGTTTGATTGCCTCGGCAGCGAGTAGAATACACTGGGAAGACAATCCGGCTTCGAGATACGCAAAGCGGAGCCCGCGAGTTCCGTATTTCGTAACGGCACGTTGCGGGGCGACAGTTTGCACAATGGCAAGGTCCGGATTTAGTTGCAGCCATTCGGGAATGCCAATTGCTTTCGGTAGCGCTCGCCGCACATCGAGACCAGCAATTGCCCTTAGCTCCTCGTCCTTGTGGCAAAAATGAAGAATGGCCGGCTCAAAGCCCAAAACGTTGAATAAAAGGAAGTAAAATTCTACGGAGTAGATTGCGCCGGCTGCCGGATAGGGCTTACGCAGTCTGGCCTGCCCATCTTCCATTGTAATTGAACGAGTTGCGGAAATTCCATGCTTGATCACATAGGCCAACTCTGCACCGCTGATCGATGGACAATCGCCATTCATCTGGTGCGATTGCCGGCTCGACATCACATCTTCCAAGGTTCTCGGTTCTGCTGGCTCAATTGCTTCTGGAAGATCGATTTTTCCCGCATTCGCGTAGAGCTTGTAACAGTTGGCCTCGTGGTAAGCGCCATGCCGACTTGTTCCAAAGGCTTTACTCTTGGTCCAAAATGAAACGCTTCTGTGATCTGACAGTTTACATGCCTCTTGGAAGTCGTCGGCAGCTTGCATAATCGAATCATCGTAAGATCGATGCCTTAGATTAAAGTTTTGCACGATAAATCAGCACCTTTTTCAAGGGAACGGGTGGGGTTCGTGATGAACTTCGAATGGGGTATTCGTGCGCTTCGCAAGCTCTGCGAGACGTCTGGTGTCAAGATTTCTTAGCTGGTGTCCAGCATTGAGCGGTTGCAAACCGGGAATTATTACCTTTGCGCAAAAATAGCCGCGTTCCCTTAACTCGCGAGGCGTTACCTCAATGACATATGATTGGTAACCGATTTGCTCGATTGTTCGTGCTAGGTTCAACGCTCTTGTGCGGTAGTCTTCATCTTGGAAAGCTGGTTTTAAACGGCTGACTGAAGTGTCCAGTGGTTCGGTTCGACCGTCGGATAGAAACTGCATCGCGAGCGACCGGTCGGCGTCGAGGTAGTACCTTACATGCTCCTCGAAGTCTGACACGTCATCCGCGCACGGCGTCGGCAATTCTCGACGCATGATCGTACCGCACCAGTTCCAGGTGTGGAATGCCTCTATAAGTGCCTTCTCCGCTGCGACCTCGATATCGGGATTGCAGCTTGCTCCAACGCTCAGGCCGACGGTCGAATGGGGATAAACCACCGCGGTCACGACTGGAATGTCATGATCCATTTTTAGGCGATACAACTTAGTATCGAAGGTTCCGAAGTTATATAGCGCTGTCCATGCTACGGCACCCGTGCCGGAGGATGGAACCAACTCAATACCGCTCTTCTGCAACATCCAATGACAAGAAAAGGCGTCGCGCTCGATGACTTCGCAGATGCCTGAGAATATTGCCTGCCAAATTGTTCGGCCTGCGCCGTAACCTGAAGTCACAGCCTGCAGTATCATTTCCGCAGGATTGCTTGGTTGGTAGTTCAAATATATTAAGCTGGCGGGGACCAGAGCCGGCTTCCCAGATAACAGTTCCGATCCTCTTACCCACGCGAATTCGGTATTCTCCGAGGGACGGTAATAGGGGAATCCTTCTGAATTATATTGCCCATTTGAGTATGTTATGATTTTGGACAAATCTATCGCGTGATCGCCCAATTCTGTATTGCGCGCGCGGATCATGGCGTCCGAATCGTAGCTAAGCGATGAGTATCGCTCAATGGCTTCGCCTATTAAGGTCCAAAGCGCTTCAGATTTATTGAGCGCACAACCATTTGCCACGATTGTTTTGCCCAGACCATCCCTTTTCTTACCTGATGAAAGCGCTGCAGAATCACCCATCGCAGCCGTCGCTGCTCCATAGACATGGATAGGTGGATCACCAGGGTAGCGGGCCATACCAACGGCGTACTGGAACAGGCCAACGACGGGATCACAGAAATTCAGCAACTCCTGCTCTGGACGCTCGAAGACAATCTGGCTTGACATCTGCGTGCTCTCTACTTTGCAGACTTCAGTTCATGTTAAGAAAAGCATGCACTGGATGTTCGTCGGAAATTGATCCGCAAGTTGGGCAGCGTGGTACTCGGAGGACGCAGGATTTCCGGCAATCTATGTCCAACAAGCTAACAACATAGAACTCGCTACCGCCATCGAGATCATTGATGCCCCGAACTGCCTTGTCGCATTGAACAGCAGCAAAGCTTGCTGCAGCAAATGCGGTGCGCTTCGAAATCTCAGCCGTTGGCCAGCTAGATTTCCCGAAAGGAAAACCCGTCACAACCCCGGACGCGTGTTTTGCAATTGAATTTGAGTTTGCTCGAACAAGTACACATTCAATGCATGCGGTGGATCCGGGATAGACCAATGGTCCTATGCAAAAAGCCGAGTTGCCAATTATGACTGGAAGCCAGGGAATATCCCGCGACACACACATACCATTGATCCGAAGAAGGTCGGATTGAGAGACCTGATCCGGACAGAAAACAAGGAGGCTTCCCTTTGTCGAGTGACCTTCAGCGGTGTAATTTAGGAAAGTCTCGCAATTTGCGACCGAAACCAACTCGCACAGCCACTCTGGAGCCAGGGAATGGAACGCTGCTGCAATCTCACCATCGCCAAGAACAACAATCCTATCGACGTTTCGAAAACGACTGATTGCCCCAACTCTCGAGCGATAGTCCGAGAGAAAGTCAAACACTGCAGACAACGGGTCTTCGTCAATTCCGCTTATGTGGCGATCAACCAGTAATCCAGCGGCTTTTGCTCGGTTGACTAGTTGCTGGTTGTCCTTGCACGCATTTTCTGAAAGCCCGTTCTCCGCAGCCTTCAAAAGGTCATAAACCCGTTCCGTGATTTCAAATACGCCTGCGGGACTATTTACGAAAAACGTTTCACGCAATTCAAGAACGGAAACGGCCGGATGAGTCTTAATTGGCATGAGTATCCTTGAGCCACCTAAATCGTACCTCGCAAAGGATGGCCGGCCGCTCGTTTGACGGCGGCCAGCCGCCACATCGGCTATACGTCACAGGCGCATGCACCCGAATCGCAGCAACAACAGCAGCAGCAGCAGCCGCATGAACCCGAATCGCATGCGCCTGCGTCTGCGTGAAGTACCGTGCTTTCGCCACCAACGTGCGAATCGAGCGCGAGATACGTCACTACCGCTCTTGCTGACATCGGAATTTCAGACGCGTTCCTAACGAAAAGCGCGTCCTGCGCCAACAAACCGGCGACCGGGACGTGAGTGGTTTCCGGTGCACCAAAGGATTGCATTTTCATTTTAGGTCTCCAATCACTATTTTAGGTTGAAGTGAGTCTTATACCGAATTTTGACGCGAGGTCACAATAAAAAAGGCTGACTTTCTTCCGAAAGTGCTATATTTTGGTTTTTTAAAATATATTAACAGCGGCAGTAATTTATGCGAAAAAAGTAATTGATGATGAGAGTCTATTAAATTGATGATGAAGGTCTATTAAATGGAGTAGGTTTCATTTTCCGTTGGCGCCCTTTTGGCGAAATTTCGACAAAGTTAGCAAATTCGATCGGGCAAAATGCAATTATTGATTGAAACCGTGTTCAAATTGATCCAATAATCGGCAAATTCGATGCGCCAGTTTGTACGTAGATTGATTGTGTCTTTGTGTCATCCGTTTGATCAATTGGTCGGCCTGCCGGACGAACCCGCACCGGTTCTCCTACATTTTGCCTACGAATCGATTCTATCGGGCCGAGATAGTGCTGACACGCCGTCAAAAATGCTCAAATGCATTGGCCTTTTTAACGCCATATTGCACGTCAGCACGGAATATCCGACCGTCACATTCAAGCATTTGGCGGCCCATTTAGGGGTAACTCATTCAAGTCTACTAAGTTCAGTGAAATATTTGAGGCGTATAAATCTGGTGAAAGTCGAGGAAGATTGCCAGAGACGCGCTTGTAGGCCAAAACACATCATTTGTGTTGTTGAACCGCTTGT
Source organism: Rhizobiaceae bacterium (assembly GCA_963921345.3). Lineage (GTDB taxonomy): Bacteria > Pseudomonadota > Alphaproteobacteria > Rhizobiales > Rhizobiaceae > Hoeflea_A. The sequence continues at coordinate 1,292,827 of CAWUFE020000002.1, forward strand.
CAAATACACCTCTAGATGCATGGATCACTCCAACAAAACTTTATCGTCGCAAAACATTGACTGGAGACGCGAACCGGTTCGTTTCTTCACCTGCGTGGATTCTCGACTGTTAAGAAAGCGGCGACCTACAGACACGCCATCAAAGGCTCTGAGGTGCATCGGTCTTTTCCATGTTATCGTGCGGCTTAAGGTCAAACATAATGTCGTCACACGTCCGGTAATCGCGCGTGCTATCGGTCTCACGGAGAATGCAGTTGCTTCCCATGTTGAACTGCTACGCTATGTCGATTTGGTTGCGGTTTCCAAAGCAAGATCCGAGGGCCAAATTGGTTACGAGCATCGAATTTATCCGCCATACGAACTGACGGAAGAAACGAGACGAACACTTTGTTCCCTGAAGTCCGCACTGCAGGGATGTGGACTTTGGGGTTCGTAGATTATGGACAATCTTTGCTGTTCGCAGAGCTTTGGTTGAATTTGGGTGACGAGGCGTAATCAGGCGGCGCTGGTTTCATTTCCATCGATCAACTCGACGCCATTGCAGAACTTGACGTCTTGGATGAGTTTTGCAGTTGATTTCTGCCCTTCAGCCGGCGCTATTTTTCGATGCAGCTCGGATCAGTGAAACGACCCTGAGCTTCGCGGTTTTCTGCGACATAGCGCCACCCGTTCTGATGGTGCGGTGGCGCGCCGTGACAAAGACGCTCTCGATCGGGTTCGACGTGCGCAGATGATCGCAGTGCTCGGCCGGGAAATCGAAAGAGGGCCAGCAACGCATCGCGATCCCTAGCTAGTTTCCGTCCACAAACGGCAAGCTATTGATTTAATTTGTCAAACAGGTGTTCTTGGCGAGCAAGGCCCGGCGGTTTCAGATATCCTGGTTCGTACCACCGAAACCAGTCCTGCCACTGCCGGAGCCGACCATGCGCCAAGAACACACCGTCCAAGCCACCTTATTCGATCTTTATGCCGCACACGAGATCGGTCGTGAGCTGAAGGCCATGTCACAATGGCTGGACGACAATTGCGATCTGCTTGGTCTGGTGGCCCAAAGACCTGTGTGGAACTGACGTCAAAGCGACCGGGCGACGGGGATTACCCGCCGAAGCGGTGCTGCGCTGCGCGCTACTCAAAGCAATACCGGCAACTGAGCTATCAGGAACTGGCCTTCCATCTTGAGGACTCAGCCTCCTTCCGCACCTTTGCCCGGCTGCCATGGTCATGGAGCCCGAAGAAATCGGTGTTGCAGAAGACGATCAGTGCGATCCGGCCACAAACCTGGGAAGAGATTAACCGAGTGCTGCTGTCGGCTGCCCGGCAAGAGAGGCTGGAAGACGGCGCTGTCGTGCGACTGGACAGCACCGTAACCTCGGCACTCATGCACGAGCCGAGCGACAGCAGCCTGCTGTGGGATGCGGTGCGGGTCATGGTGCGCCTGCTGAAGCAGGCCGATGCTCTGGCTGGCAGCGTCGACCTGGGATGGCGCAATCATTGCCGCGCGGCCAAGAAGCGCGCCCGCAAGATCCAGTTCACGCGGGGTCGACCCAATCGCGTGCAAATCTACCGCGAACTGATCGCCATAACCCGCACGACCCTGACGTATCTGGAGCGGGCGAGCGAGTGCCTGGCCAAGGCTCCCGATCCGGCCATCGACCCATGGCAAAGCCAGGTCTGTTACTATCGACCGCCAATCGAACGCATCATCACACAGAGCCAGCGGCGTGTGCTTGCCGGCGAGACGGTGCCGGCAGGCGACAAGTTGGTCAGCCTGTTCGAGCCGCATGCCGACATTATCGTCAAAGGCAGCCGCGACATCGAATACGGTCACAAACTCAATCTGACCACCGGCAGGAGCGGATTGATCCTCGACTTGGTCGTCGAAGCCGGCAATCCAGCCGACAACAGCGATCGGTTGCGGTAGTGTCCTATGTGGATGGCCCCCGCGGGCAAGGGCTTTTGGCGTTTTGACCAAATCCGATCAGGTGCGGTCATATGTCCGGCCTCACATGATGATTTCTCCGTCAAGGGTTCAATTGTTTTGTGGCATCCGAGGGGAGCTCTTATTCGACAGACCCTGTCTGCAAACCTCACATCCGGCGGGAGCAAGATCCCAACCACTGTCCCGCATGCGGGACTGGAGAGCTCCAAAGGAACGTCACCACTCTGTGTAGACGGCATCACGGTGCCATGCCGGACAACGATGACGTTCCCTCGGTCACCAGGCCGCTTTGCCGTCGCAGAGCAGCCTGATCTCGCTGATCGTCAGGCCGCGGGTTTCATGATTGCTCCCTCTGGAACCACGCCATCCACAACGAACCGCCAGAGAGCAATCAGTAGCTTTCGGGCAAGCGCTACAATCATAACCTTGCGCAAACGACGAGCAGTCTGACACGTCCGCTCACGGAACCAGACAACCAGCGCGGCATGGGGCTGGTAGCGTAGCCAGAGCCACGCCAGTTGAACCATCGTCGTTCTGATACGCCGGTTTCCAGCCTTCCCGATTCCTTGCTCGCGCTCCATTCCACCGCTGTTGTAGGGTGTGGCTGTGAGACCGGCATACGACCCCAGTGCCTTGCCATTGGCAAAGTGGCGCACGAAGCCCTCGCGAACGAGCACGGTGGCACTCTGCACCCCGATCCCGCGCAACCTGCACAGCTGCTGGATCATTTGGCCAGCTTGGTCATTCGCGGGTTTCACAGCTACGGCATCACGCTCCCGCTCCAATTGAGCGATCTGGGCGAGTACGAGTTCGAGCCTGCTCAATAGCCGCTCGATCTTGGCCAACGCATTCGGCGGCAGCGGCTCGCCGAGTCCGGTGCGCAGACCCGGCCGGCAAGTGGCCTTCGATTGCGTAAATGGCGATGGGATACGCCATGAAGCGTCGGCGTCGCATCCATGCCGCAGAACCAGCGCTTTTGCCGGCTTTTAGACGTTTCAAGGAAGGCAGACTCCGTCATGTGCCGCAACGAGGAACCATCCTTTGTGCGGCACCGGTCTTCTCCCGGCATTTGGGGGAGACTGCTGCCAGCGCTGACCTTCCTGTGCAGACCTTAGTATCAGCCAACTAGGATCAGTTTACCTTCACCAGACTTCATCGAAATTGGATCTGTGCGATGTAAGGTAACCCGCAACCACAGACAAAGATTGCCCGATACCCGCTTCTCCCCCAGATTTATCCACGCACCACGATGATTGCATGTCCGCTATCCGCTCAATCGGACGCCGCCAAACCATTTCCTCTGGCTTATCTTGGGCTGCTCGAATGTCGCGAGTGGTGTGGTGGGTCGGAGTGGTATTGAGGAACCGCTATGTCTGCTCTCAATTTACCGATGGTCATCCCCGCCAGGAAACCCTGGAACCACCGACGCATTATCGGTCAGAAAAGACCACTTCTTCCAAAACACGTTTGGGCAATCCGAGTTCGCCTTGAGCTGGCCGGGGCCGTCCGTGACCTCGTTCTCGTCAACCTGGCCGTCGATAGCAAACTACGCCGCTGTGATCTCGTGCGACTGAAGGTGGCTGATGTTTTTGCTGCCGGAGCAGTGAAGGAGCGCCCTTCTATTCTGCAAAGCAAGACCGAATCGCCTGTACGTTTCGAGATCACTGACGGAACCCGGAAGTCGCTGACTTACTGGATCAGCAACCCGCTAATGTCCGGGCATGAATATCTGTGGCCAGGACGCTTTCATGATCGGCCACATATTTCGACACGACAGTACGCTCGGCTACTGAAAGACTGGGTGCACTCCATCGGGTTGGAGCCAAGCGCGTATGGTACGCACTCGTTGCGACGGACAAAGGTAGCGGAGATTTACAAGAAGACCGGCAATCTCTGAGCCGTCCAACTACTCCCTGGACACACGAAGATGGATAGTACGGTGCGATACCTTGGCGTTGAACTTGAAGATGCGCTCACGATCTCGGAAGGGGTGGAGATCTAAACACCCGGGCTGGTGGAAACGCCAGCCCTTCAGGTCTGCATGGAACCATTGCCAGGTTGTTTGTCGATCAAGGGGAATTGGTGAAAGTTGGCACAAATCTGGCATTCGCGATCCCTCCGTTTGCATTGCTGTATCCAAAAGCTGTCATTCGGAGGAAGCGGGCTCAATCTAGTTGTCGAACCATGGTTGAGCTGACTTCTGGGACTTTCGAGGGAAATAGCGGATCATGGCGCAATGTTGCTATAAAGTTCCACCTGAAGTCCTCCTCGACCCGTGGTTGCGTACTGAAGTTAAAGGTGCTGCACCCTCTGTTCACGATTGACCTATGAAAGGGCAATGCGGCCCCCTCTACCATAAATTGATAGCTGTCCGGATTGGAAGTGTCGCGTTTTGGAGATTGCAGTTGAAATCGCGATTCAACTACTCTTCACTTATCGAAAACGGAGCTAATTTGGATGCCGCAGTTTGTTCCCAGCGGACCTGTTGTCCCAGACAAGCTTGTACAGGATCTCGAGGACGATCGCGTCGTGATTTTCTGCGGAGCCGGCATTTCAATGGGTGCAGGGCTTCCGGACTATGTCGGCCTTGTAAGGTACTGCTACAACGAACTTACTCATCCGCTTCCTCCTGATGACAGTCAGGAATGGAATTGGCCAGACCGAATGCTCGGCTCGCTAGAGAGTGTTTTTACCGCCGAACGAGTTCGGGAAACCGTGAGGAATAAACTCAATAGCAAACCGAGGAGTTTGGCCCTCCATAGAGCAATCTTGCGTTTGGCGCGATTGCGATCGCATGACGGAATGAGGTTAGTCACTACCAACTTTGACACATACTTCGAAAGAGCACGACGACGTACCGGCATAAGATACGATTGGCACGCTGGGCCCGTTTTGCCGATTCCGAAGGATGATCTGTTCGCAACCTGGAGGAGCCTAGTCTATCTTCATGGCCGACTCGGCGGATATGACCAACAATTAGTTTTGACGAGCGCTGATTTTGGGCGCGCCTATCTCACCGAGGCTTGGGCGGCCCGTTTCGTGGCGAGACTTTTTGCAGACTTTACGGTGCTGTTTGTTGGCTACAGCCTTAACGATCCCGTGTTGCGCTACATGACTGATGCGTTTGCGGCAGAGAACACAGAGTTGCGTTGGAAGCAGCCGAATGGCCCCGCATATATCTTTTCTCCTTACGACGGTGGTGTTCCCCCGGATCCGCAAAGTTTCCGTCACCGCAACCTTGAGCCGATATTCTACTCCTCGACGCGGAAGCACGCCTTGCTAAAAGAATCTCTCGTTGAATGGGCGAATTGGAGAGAAGACTACCTGTCAAATATCGGCACATTAATTAGCGGCATAGCCCCCCGTCAACCGGACGCAATAAATCCGACGGATACTGCAAATCTCTTGTGGGCCGTGACCGGCCGCACCGACGATCAGGGATATGGTGCGCGAACGTTCGCAGATGTGGATCCTCTTCCGCCGATCGAATGGCTCGATTTTTTTGAGCAACGCGACGCGGAGCACATAGCTACACATTCCGATGCGTGTCGAAACATCCCAAGCAACAGTGAATTGGTGCCAGGTTCGCCAAAATTGATTGTCGAACCTCTGTTTCCGACCCAGCGGAACAGCATTGGACATGCATTGGATGAGATGGCCAAAGATCTAATCCCATGGTTTGTTCGTCACCTCGGTTCGAAGCTGCTTGCCGATCGTGTGCTCGCGAAACTCAAGAAAGGTCGATACCCCCATGCATTGTTACGCCGTGCCATTCGCAACCAGCTCGTCAATGACATCGATCTGCCGGAGGGCATCAAGCGCTTCTGGTGGATTTTAAGCGCCGAAGGTAACTGGCTAACTGGACAATTATCCGACGCGCCTAGTCCTGCATGGACAGTTCAAACAACCTTTGACGAAGGAGCAGATGCAGCGGTAATTCGCCAAGAATTGTTGGCGGCACTAAACCCCTTGCTAGGCTTAAAGCCGTCCCTTTTTCGGCAAGACAGTGGAGATGGAGTCGAAAGGGTTTTCGGAGAGCATTTTGCGGATGTTGCAAGTGCCGAAATCGTGCTCACAGATGATATGCACATCCAAGGTATGATCGAAAAAGTCAACGAGCGTCCGGATCCGGATGAATTCTGGGCTGAGCTTGTCGACGATATCACCTCATTGCTTGGCCAAGCGCTCCATCTCTATGCGGCAGCCAAATGGGGTGACCGTGACAATGATCCGAGCTTAATCGAACGTCCATCTATTGTGCCACACGATCAGAACTATACGCACCGGAGCTGGACAATCTTGTTCGACTTGATTTGGCGAGGTTGGGTTCACCTGGATGCCAATGAGCCCCAGAAAAGCAGAGCTATGGTCGATCGTTGGCGAACCACACCCTTTCTGGCGTTTCGTCGCTTAGCTGCCGCCGCCGTTCGACACAGCGCCCAGTTCACTGTTGAGGAGAAATGCGAGGTACTCCTCCGTGGTTGACGCTACGATGCTTTGGTCCTCCGGTGCCCGCAAGGAAGCCATGGAATTGTTGCAATCAGTTTGGGTCGCGGGTTCCCAAGAAATGCGAGAGCACATCGCAAATGTGATTGTAGCGGGCCCTCCGGACAAACTCCTCGCGAGGCTTGAGCCGCAAGAACGCAGAACTTCACGGGATCGGCGCATATTCGATCGAATCCACATCATCAAGCAACTCGGTGACCCACCGCTCGGTGCCGTACTTGAAAAGGAGCTGGATCGAATTTCCGAACTCTACCCGAATTGGTCGGCGCAGGAGGGTGAGCAGGCTCTGTTTTCAAGTTGGATGGAGTCTGGGGACGGCGTCGAAAGTCGCTACAGTTTGGATGATCTTTCCCAGTTGCCGGATCAAGAGTTGGTCACCGTACTTCTGGAGACTCAGGATAAGCGAGAAGGCCTGCTTGGATGTTGGCGGCAGCTAGGTGCAGACAAACCCAAAAAAGTGATACACACGCTTGAGTTGCTGGCGGGCCGTGACGCGCAGGGCCCAATTGATGTTTGGAAGTATGGTCTCTGGGGCCTCAGGGATGCAGTCAGGGATACAGCACATCGGGTTCGTATTCTGAAACTTGGCCTAGCCGTAAATGACCGCCTGTTTTTTTCGCCGGAGATCTCAAGCGCGGTAACTGACGTGTTGGAAGCTGTTTTTCGAAGCGAATCCTCCCCCACGGAAGACGATACGTTTTGGAAGCTGTTTGATCGGACCCTTGACGCTATCGAAAAGGATCCTGCATGTGCCGATTCTCCGCGACAGAATTCGGATTGGGTGTCCTTGGCGATCAACCGCTCCATGGGCCGATTGGCGACAACATTCTTTTCGGCATTGTTCGCACGGTCACTTAAAGTCGGAGCCGGCATTCCGGACGACCTTCGCCTGCGTTTAGATTTGCTTATTAAGCCGGACTCAGAGCTCCATCGAATGGCGCGGGTAATTGCAGCATCACGTCTATCCTACCTGTTTGCAGTTGATGCCAACTGGACCCAGCAAGCGCTCATTTCATGCTTCGATTGGGAACGCGACGATGCCGAGGCTTTTGCTGTCTGGCAGGGGTTTTCTTGGCAGGCACGAATTGATCGAAAGCTTTGGAATGCGCTTAAGCCATTTTTTCTCGGCGTGTTTCAGAATGGACGAGTGGAGCGATTAGGTAAGTCCTCGAAGGCATTGGGGCAGTTGCTTATGCTGGTTGGCATTGAATATGGCATTGGTGAACTACAACGAGACGAAGTGCGCAATGCAATCCGCAACATGAGTGATGAGATGCGTGTTCAAGCTCTATCCTGGATCGTGTCTTTGCTGAGAACAGCGGATGACCCAAACGCGACGAACGACGTAAACAGTGATGTTACACCCAACGCTGATGCTCTCTGGCGAGATAAGGTGAGTCCTTACCTTAGGGCTGTTTGGCCGCTGGAGCCAGCTTTGCGCACATCGAGAACTGCTGAACAGTTTGGTCTGATGGCATTAGCAACTGGTGAGCAATTTCCTGAGGCTGTTCAATCGCTCAGCCGATTTTTTGTGCCGGCTAATGCGTCCTATGCCCTTCATCTGATCGTCCATTCGACTCACCCGGAGCACCATCCACGAGCAGTCCTAGACCTAGTCGACAAGCTTGTGGATCGCGAACGCGTAGGTCTAAACCACACGGATTTGCGGGTGATATTTGCGCGTCTACGTGATGCGGACGATCAGATAAACCGACTGGCGGCATTTCGAACTTGGAACGAACGCCTACAAGCTCGGCGGAACTGAGTTTCTTGCATTCTAGCGGATCAAATCCGCTTCTGTCGGCAGCCGCTCGTGAAAATTTGCTGTCAGCTTCGTAAGCATCCGGTGAGGGCCGCAGGTTGAACGGCTTGAGACCGGAACTCAATCGGTTTTGTCGATTTGGTCGTTAATGATTTCTCGAAGAGCGTCAATGCCGTCATTTGTGAAGGCGAGGATTTCGACATCACCCACATCGTGGACCCACAGCATGCCGTCTTCCGGTTCGAGCTGTTCGGAGAGATCCCATAGCAGGTCTTCATCGCGGTTCAGGATCTGAGCGGCTCGCCGGATCGTGAAGACGTAGGAGATCGCCGCCATGGCTCACGCCGCAGCAGCCGGGTGGTTCTTTGCTTTCTTCCACTCCCATGGCAGCAGTTCATGCAGCCGGTTCTGCGGCGTATCGGTGATGCGCCGCAACACGTCGGCGAGCCAGGCCTGAGGATCGACATCGTTAAGCTTGGCAGTGGCGATCAGCGTCGTCATGGCCGCCGCCCGGTCCGCGCCGCGCTCCGATCCGGCAAACAGCCAGGACTTCCGGCCGAGGGCAAAGCCTCGAAGGGCGCGTTCGGCGGCATTGTTGGTCAGGCAGATCCTGCCGTCTTCGAGGAAACGGGCAAAGCGGCCCCAGCGCCTGAGCATGTAGTCGATCGGCTTGGCGACCGATGACGAGCGCGACAGGCGCGACCTCTGCTCGCGCAGCCATGCTTCCAGATCGGCCACGACCGGGGCGCTCTGTTCTTGACGGATACGCAGACGCTCCCCGGCGCTCAGGCCGTTGATGGCGCGCTCGATGTCGAACAGCACGTCGATGCGCCGGACCGCTTCATAGGCAATGGGCGAGATCGCCGTCGCCGTTCTGCCGCGCCGTGCATTGGCCGCGATATCGGCCAACTCGAAGAACTGGCGCCTCGCATGCGCCCAGCACAAGGCCGCAGTGATCGGCCCTTGAGCCCGCGACGGATCGTAGAGGCTGTTGTAACCGCTGTAGGCGTCGGCCAGCAGGATGCCGGTATAGTGCCGAAGATGGCGTTCGGGATGCTCCTGGCCGGTCCCGCGAGGCATAGTAGAGGGCTGCCGGCGGCCCTGTTCCCTTTGCATCCGGGCCGCCGAACGGCCGGTCGTCGCGCACATAGGTCCAGATGTGGCCCTTGACCGTCTTGCGTTTGGCCAGGATCGGCACCGTGGTGTCGTCGCCATGCAGGCGTTCGGCTCCAAGAACATGGGCTTCGATGAGTGCATACAGCGGCTGCAACACGGTTGTGCACGCCCCGACCTGGTCGGCCAGCGTCGACACGCTCAAATCGATGCCCTCGCGCTGGTAGCGCTCGCTTTGCCGGTTCAGCGGCTGATGCTGGCCGAACTTCTCGAACAGGATCATGGCAAGAAGGTTTGGTCCGGCAAAGCCGCGCGGCGTGACATGGAACGGCGCCGGTGGCTGGGTGATCGTTTCGCAATCCCGGCACGAGAACTTCTCGCGCACCGTCTGGATCACCTTCCACCGGCGCGGGATCACTTCCAGCGTCTCGGTGATGTCTTCGCCCAGCTTCGACAGTTTGACCGAGCCGCAGCACGGGCAGCTTTCGGGAGCGGCAATGACGACGCGCTCGCGCGGCAGATACTCGGGAAACGGCCTCCGTGCCGGCCGACTGTGCCGGAACAATCCGACCTGTGTCGTCTCGCTTGCTGCCTGCTCGGCGGCCGACCCGTCCTCGCTCGCTGCCGTTTCGAGATCCTCCAGTTGCAATTCCATCTGCTCAATCAGCCGGGCTTTGCGTTCCGAGCGGCTGCCGTAGAGTTCGCGCCGTAGCTTCTCGATCTGAAGCTTCAGATGCGCAATCAGGGCTGCACCGCTGGAAAGGTTCGCCTCCGCTTCCAGCCGTGCCGCACGCTCGGCCAGGATCATCGCATGGGCGCTGGCAAGATCGGACGGCAGCGAATCAGGGGCGGCTTTCATGCGCCCAGCGAATCACACCGGGCACGATCTGCAAAGCCAATTCCGTCAGCCGACCGAAGTCGGTCGCCAGGTTCTTTGCGGGTTCCGCCAGTCTATCCCTTCGAGCAGATAACCAAGTTGGGCAGGCGTGATCGTGACCACACCGTCGGCCGGCGACGGCCACAGGAACCGGCCTCGCTCAAGCCGCTTGGTAAACAGGCAGGCACCCTGGCCGTCGTGCCAGATCACCTTGAGCAGATCGCCGCGGCGGCCGCGAAAGACGAACAGATGGCCGCTCAGCGGATCGCGCCGCAGCACTTCCTGCACGTGAAGCGACAGGCTGGGGAAGCCCTTGCGCATATCCGTGTGGCCCGCCGCGAGCCAGACCCGAACACCGCTCGGAACCGGGATCATCGCCGCTCCAGAACATCGAGCACACGGCGCAGCGCGTCCGCGTCGACATCGCGGTCCACCCGAACGTACCGGCCGTCGTCAAGCGCGATCTCGATAAGACCGTTTGTGCCGCACCGCCGTTCCGGCGACGGCGCAATCTCGACCGGAATCAGCTGCGGCGCGCCCGCATCCACCCGCCGGCACAATTCCCGCCGCCATCGGAACAACTGGCTCGAATGAATACCGGCCCGACGCGCCACATGCGAAACCGAAACCCCCGGCTCCAGGCAGGCCGCAACAAGCCGTTCCTTCTCTTCCCGTGACCAGCGTCGCCGGCGCTGAACCGACGTGATCACCTCAACTCGTGACATCGTCATAGGACTTCTCCCAGGATCAGACCTAGGACTTTCGATGTTCAACTCGCCAAAACAAGGCGGCCCTCACCGGAGGCGTACTCAGCTTCTCTACTTTTTGCAGAGAACATACAGTCGCCAGTCGGTCCCACTCCAGCCGTTCGTTCAAACTGCAACGAGCGGCAGCAATCCCCCCATGTGTTGAAATGACGGTGCTGTTCTGGGTGGGAGCCAACAGTTTTGTGAGGGTAAGCAGGGGTGGCCTGTTCGGCAGATGAGGAACTGGCGCCAGCCGATGAGGGGTGTGCTTGCGCCGCACTGTATCAAGGAAATGCTCGAGATTATGTTGCAAACCGGTACGGATTGGGTGCCTTTGGCGAACCGGCAACGCGCTTGAAATGATGTTTCGCACGCTCTTCTGGACCGTAATTGGCGGAAACCCCGCCGCAATCAACCGTGTTCAGCCCACACCTCATCCGGTTTCTTCCGGCTTTATCCGGCTTCTTCCGGAATCGCCATCCGTCCCCTCCGAAACGCAGCCTCGTCCCGCTTAATCCCACATAATCCCGTTTTGTCCCGGAACTAATTCGAGCAGAAGTTCCTGCTCCGTTGTGCCAAAGATCGCGCCTCACGACAGCTTCCGCACCTTCAAGAAAGCCCGCATGTCCCGGACCACCGTCGCCGACCCGATTCACGATTTGCCGCTTGATCGTTGATTTTCAAACAGGTTTTCACTTCCCGACATAGGTCTTGCGATACATCGCCTGCAGGTGACCTTCCACGGTGGTCGGCGGGTACTTCGGCTGTTCGCCGACGGCGAGGCAGCTGGGGATGCAGCGGACTTCGAAGTCCGGATTGCCGGGGAAGAAGAACGGGATCGAGTAGCGTTCACGGCCGGATGTGTTGATCACCCGATGCAGGGTCGAGCGGTAGGTGTCGTTGGTCCAGCGGCTGATCATGTCGCCAAGATTGACGACGAAAGCGCCGGCGATCGGATCGGCATGGATCCAGCCCTGCGAGGCGTTGTCATAGACCTGCAGGCCGCCGACCTCGTCCTGGAGCAGCATCGTCAGGCCGCCGAAATCCGTGTGCGCCCCGGCGCCCTTTTCGCCGGTCGGCGCGTCCGGCCGCTGCGGCGGGTAGTGCAGCAGGCGCAGTGTCGCCAGCGTGTCGCGGCAGAAGCCGTCGAAATACCCCTCGGGCAATTCGAGCGACAGGGCGATACCGCGCATCAGCCGTTCGCCGAGATCCAGCATCGCGGCGAAATAGGCATTCATCACCGGCTTGAATCCGGGCATGTCGGTCGGCCACTGATTGGGGCCGCGATTGAAGCGGCCGGCTTTCACCCGCGGGTCGTCTTCCGCCAGTTCGACGCCGATATAGAAGCCCTCCTTGCGGTCCGGCAGGCCGCCGGCCTCGAGCACCTGGCCGCCCAGCACCTCATAGCCGCGATTGCACGACGAGCGACCCTTCTCGATGGCCATCTTGGTGTCAAGCGGCAGGTCGAACAGGGCTTCCGTCTCGGCGAACACGGCATCGATCAGCCCCGCCGGAACGCCGTGATGCATGCAGTAGAAAAAGCCCTTGTCCAGGCAGGCATCGCGAAGCGCGGCGCCGACCGCCCGCCGTACCTCGGGGTCGGATGCCGACAGGCCCGAAACGTCGATCACCGGCAGGCTGCCGGCCGATACCCGCTGTGCCTGGCTCGCATCGCTCATGACTCGCCTCCATAGTTCGCCTGGATGCGCATCTGAAGATAGTCGCGCGCCGTCATCGGGGCATGCCGTTTCTCCGGCCCTTCGATCGTCACGTCGCAATTGGCCTGGCAGAAATAGGCGATCGAATAGCGGTCGCCCGCATCACCCTCGGCTGTCGGCATGCGCACCCGATGCAGCGTCGACAACAGCCGGTCGTCGCTCCAGCGCATCAGCATGTCGCCGATATTGCATGTCACGACACCGGCCAGCGGCTCGGCGTCCGTCCATTGCTGCGAGCTAGCCTCGTTACCCGGACAAAACTGCAGCCCGCCCTGGCCAGGCACCTGATGCAGCAGCGTCAGGCAATCGAAATCCGTATGGGCACCGGCGCGCCACAGGCCGGAATTTTCGATGCCCTCCCGGTCCATCGGCGGATAGTGCAGGAGCCGCAACGTACACTGGTATTCCGGCGACAGCGGATCATGCGCCTCGGTGAAGTAATCCGCCGGCAGCCCGAGTTTCCCGGCAAAGCAGTCGAGAACCCGCATGCCGAGCGCCCAGTTGGCCCTCTCGAAAGCCAGCGTCGTCGCCTTGAACCCGGCCAGTTCAGCGCCGCTCGGCCACAGATCCCGCATGCGCGTCGGCGTGATCTGGAACGATTCCTTCTGGTCCGGCGTGCCGGTCGAAGGCCGGGTCTGGGCTTTGTATTCCCAGCCCGCATTGGCTTGCAACGGATACTGCGCCTTGACCGGTTCGGGCAGCGCGAAAAACCGCTCCGACATGACGAAGGCCTCGTCGATCAGGGCCTGGGGAATGCCGTGATTGGCCAGCTGGAAGAAGCCATGTTCGGTCGCGGCCGACCAGAGAGCGTCCGCGATCTGCGGTTTTCTCCGCAAAAAGTCCGAAAGGTCGATGCGCGGCACCGTCCGCTCGACAATTCTGCCTTCGCCGCCCATGGCGGCTTCCCGCTCGAGTTCCTCGAGGGTTTCCTTGCGGACCTCCGGCATGACCTGCCTCCTTTCCAGGGGTGCATCCGTCCTGGCCGACCGCCATGATTTGGTCCTGCGGCCGTGGGATCATTGGCAGCAGAATCCGGCTATTCTGGGGGGTTCGATCAGCGCAGGGGCGGATCGACCTCGCCGGCGATTTTCAAACGATTCTTGCGAAAAATCGAGGATTATTCAGAATCCATTGAAAGTCTTTTCGCCCTCGCCTTGGTTCTTTTTGCGCATTTGGCGCTAGGATAGTCTGGAACAATTATAGACACTCCAGGGGTACGGATCATGGGCGTGCGCAGCGAAATCCGCTTCATCCTCAACAGCGAGGTGGTGCATCTGGCCGATGTGTCGCCGACGCTGACGCTGCTCGACTTTCTGCGCCTGCAGCGGCAGCTGACAGGCACAAAGGAAGGCTGCGCCGAAGGCGACTGCGGCGCCTGCACGGTGCTCGTCGGGCGGCTCGGCCCCAGCGGGCTGGTGTACGAATCCGTCAATGCCTGCATTCGCTTCGTCGGCTCGCTGGACGCCTGTCATGTCGTCACCGTCGAGCACCTGAGCGACGTCAACGAGCGGCTGCATCCGGTGCAGCAGGCGATGGTCGATTTTCACGGGTCGCAGTGCGGCTTCTGTACGCCGGGCATCGTCATGTCGCTCTACGGCCAGTGGCTGGAGACGCCGAAGGCCGATGCCGCGCTGATCGAAAAGACTCTGCAGGGCAATCTGTGCCGCTGCACCGGCTACGAATCCATCCTGCAGGCGGCGCTTTCGATGAACGACGCCGACAATAGCGGCGACAAACTGATCGTCACCCATGAGGCCATCGCCGCCAAGCTCGGCGAACTGCGCGACGGCAGTCGCGTCGAGATCGACCATGCCGAGGGCAAGACCATCGTGCCCGGCTCTCTCGACGACCTGGCCGAGGTGCTGGAGGCCCATCCGAATGCAACCGTCGTTGCCGGCTCTACCGATGTCGGCCTGTGGGTCACCAAGGACATGCGCGACATCGCGCCGGCGGTCTTCATCGCCAATCTGGTCGAGCTGCAGACGATCGCGGAAGACGATGACGGCATCACCATGGGCGCCGGCGTCACCTACACGGACGCCTTCGAAGCGATGGCGCGGCGCTACCCGACCATGGGCGCGCTGTGGGACCGCATCGGCGGCCAGCAGGTACGCAATATGGGCACCGTCGGCGGCAACATCGCCAACGGCTCGCCGATCGGCGACACACCTCCCCCGCTGATCGCGCTCGGCGCCAGCGTCACGTTGCGCAAGGGTCCAGCGGAACGGACGCTGCCGCTCGAGGACTTCTTCATCGACTACGGCAAGCAGGACCGGCAGCCCGGCGAGTTCGTCGCCTCGGTGCATGTTCCCGCCCTGCCTGAAGGCGAGCACTTCGCCGCCTACAAGATTTCCAAGCGCCGCGACGAGGACATCTCCGCCGTGCTGGGCGCGTTCCGGGTGGCGCTCGACGACGGCGGCAATGTGGCCTCGGCACGCATCGCGTTCGGCGGCATGGCGGCAACGCCGAAACGGGCGAAATCCGTTGAAGCGGCACTTGTCGGCAAGCCGTGGGAGGAAGCCACGATCGATGCGGCCATGGCGGCCTTCGACAGCGACTTCAGCCCGCTGACCGACTGGCGGGCCTCGGCCCAATACCGGATGCTGACCACGAAGAACCTGCTGAAACGGTTCTTCCTCGAAACAAGGGGCGACGCCGTACAGGTGACGCGTTACGAACCCGCCCTGGCGGAGGCTTGATATGACCGTACATCAGCGCAGCAGCAAGGAAATCTCCGGCGGCGTCCACACCCCGCGGCGTCACGATTCCGCCCACAAGCACGTCACCGGCACGGCCGAATATATCGACGACATGCGCGAGCCCGTCGGCACGCTGCACGGCTATCTCGGCCTGTCGGAACGGGCCAGGGCAACCATCACGTCTATGGATCTGGAAGCGGTGCGCGGCGCACCGGGCGTCGTCGGCGTGCTGACGGCCGCCGACGTTCCGGGCGAGAACGACCTCAGCCCGACGCACCGCCACGACGAGCCGGTGCTGGCCGACGGCCAGAGCGCCTTCTACGGCCAGCCGATCTTCGCGGTGATCGCCGAAACCCGCGAGCAGGCGCGCCGCGCGGCGACGCTTGCCAAGGTCGAATATGACGAGCAGCCGCACCATATCGACGTCGTGTCCGCCATGGAGGCCGACTATCCGCACGTCACCGATCCGCTGCAACTGCGCAATGGCGACGTCGAAGCCGGCCTGAAGGCCGCCACCAACCGACTCTCCGGCGAAATGCTCATCGGCGGCCAGGATCACTTCTACCTGGAAGGCCACATCGCCATGGCCGTGCCCGGCGAGGACGACGAGGTCACCGTCTATTCCTCGACCCAGCACCCGAGCGAAATCCAGCACATGGTGGCGCAGGCGCTGGGCACCGGCTCCAACGCGGTCACCGTGCTGACGCGCCGCATGGGCGGCGGTTTCGGCGGCAAGGAGACCCAGGGCAACCAGTTCGCGGCCATCGCCGCAATCGCCGCCAAGCGCTACAACCGCGCCGTCAAGATCCGCCCGGACCGCGACGACGACATGACCGCCACCGGCAAGCGCCACGACTTCCATGTCCAGTACGACGTCGCCTATGACGACGACGGGCGCATCGAGGCCGTCGACGCGGTCTTCGCCGCCCGCTGCGGCTTCTCCTCGGACCTGTCCGGCCCGGTCACCGACCGTGCCCTGTTCCATTGCGACAACTGCTACTTCCTGCCGAATGTGCGGCTGCGGTCGCGGCCGATGAAGACCGACACCGTGTCGAACACCGCGTTCCGCGGCTTCGGCGGCCCGCAGGGCAAGATCGGCGGTGAACGCATCATCGAGGAAATCGCCTACGCCCTCGGCAAGGACCCGCTGGAGGTGCGCAAGGCCAATTTCTACGGCATCGACGAGCGCAACGTCACGCCCTACCATCAGGTCGTCGAGGACAACATCATCCACCGCATCGTCGAGGAACTGGAGACTACATCCGACTATCAGGCGAGACGGCAGGCGATTCTGGCCCACAACGCCGAAGGCGGCGTGCTGCGCAAGGGCATTTCGCTCACTCCGGTCAAGTTCGGCATCTCGTTCACCGCCACCTGGTTCAACCAGGCCGGTGCCCTGGTGCACATCTACCAGGACGGCTCGATCCATCTCAATCACGGCGGCACGGAGATGGGCCAGGGTCTCAACACCAAGGTGGCGCAGGTCGTCGCCGACGAGTTCCAGGTGGATCTGGAGACGATCCGCATCACCGCGACCAACACCGGCAAGGTGCCGAACACCTCGGCGACCGCCGCCTCCTCCGGCTCCGACCTCAACGGCATGGCCGCGGCCAATGCCTGCGAACAGATCAAGACGCGGCTTGTCGCCTATGCGTCAGAGCATTTCGGCGTTCCCGAGGAACAGGTCAGCTTCGTGCCCAACCACGTGCAGGTCGGCAACCAGTTGATCCCCTTCCCGGAACTGGTCCGGCAGGCCTACAACCACCGGGTGCAGCTGTCGGCCGCCGGCTTCTACAAGACGCCGAAGATCCACTGGAACCGCGAAACCGGACAGGGTCGGCCGTTCTTCTACTTCGCCTATGGCGCATCCGTTTCCGAAGTGACCATCGACACGCTGACCGGCGAGTATCACGTCGACCGGGTGGACATCCTGCAGGATGTCGGCAAGTCGCTGAACCCGGCCATCGACATGGGCCAGGTCCAGGGCGCCTTCGTCCAGGGCATGGGTTGGCTGACCACCGAGGAACTGTGGTGGGACGACAACGGCCGGCTGCGCACCCATGCGCCGTCGACCTACAAGATCCCTTTGGCGTCCGACAAGCCGAAGGTCTTCAACGTCAATCTCGCCCACTGGTCGACCAACAAGGAGCGCACCATCCGCCGCTCCAAGGCCGTCGGCGAGCCGCCCTTCATGTTGGCCAACTCCATTCTCGAGGCCTTGTCCATGGCGGTTGCCAGCGTCGCCGACTATAAGGAATGTCCGAGGCTCGACGCACCGGCGACACCGGAACGCATCCTGTTGGCAGTCGAGCGGCTGAAAGGAACCTGACGCACCCATGGCACCGCGCGCCGCCCCGCTGTCGCGCTTTCTGGCAAAAGCCGACGCGATCATGAAGATCGAGGTCGCCGAGGCCCGTGGCTCAACGCCGCGCGAGGCCGGCACCTGGATGCTGGCGTCGGCGACAGGTCTGTTCGGCACCATCGGCGGCGGCCAGCTGGAGATGATGGCGATCGAGGAGGCGCGCGCCAAACTCGCCGCCGGCGAGGATGGCGGCACGATGGCCATCCCGCTCGGCCCGGAAATCGGCCAGTGCTGCGGCGGCAACGTATCGCTCGCCATCACCCGGCTGACGGATGCCGACGCCGAGACCCTGCTCGACGCCCGCAGGGCGCGCGATGCCGAACTTCCCGAGGTCTACGTGTTCGGCGCCGGCCATGTCGGCAAGGCTTTGGCGATCGCACTAAGCCCGTTGCCGCTGCGCACGGTGCTGGTGGAAACCCGTCAGAACGAGCTGGATGCGGCGACAGACGAAGTCGACAAGCAGCTCGTGGCGATGCCGGAATCGCTGATCGACACGGCCAAGCCGGGATCGGCCTACGTCGTGCTCACCCACGACCACGCGCTGGATTTTCTCATCGTCAGCGCAGCACTCGCCCGCGACGACGCGGCCTATGTCGGCATGATCGGCTCCAAGACCAAACGTGCCAGCTACGCCAGCTGGCACGTCAAGGAGGCCGAAGGAAAGCGGGAAGACCTGGAGCGCCTGGTCTGCCCCATCGGCGGCAGCGCCGTGCGCGACAAGCGCCCCGAGGTGATCGCGGCACTGTCCGCGGCGGAGATCATGGCGGCGGTTGCAGCCCGAACCGAAGGCTAGCAATTCTGAATTTCGCGGAGGCTGCCTAGGAACCGATCGAGATAGGCATCGAAAAGGTCCGGCGCCTCCCAGAACGGCGCATGGCCGATGCCCTCGATCAGGTGCACCCGGTCTTCCCACAGATTGTCGTAGACGAGGCCGGTGACGAAGTCGTTGTTGACGAAGGGCTCCTCGGCGCCGTTGACGATGGCGAGCGGCACGTCCGACCTGGTTGCCGCGGCCTGTTGATCGTGGCCGCGGCCCGCCATGAAGCTCGCCAGCATCAGTTCCCGCGCCCGGCCGTCGGTGCGGGCCACTGCGCGATGGAGGAAATCCTCGAACGGTGCGTTGACGCCGCAGGTCGCCCGCGCATAGGCGTCGGTTTCCTCGGCGCTGAAGTCGCGCTGACCGGCGAGGTGCATATGCTCGGACGGCAGGAAGCCGGCAGCCACGGCATCCGCGCCGCGCGCCACCGGCGGCGCGCCGGTGATCATCAGTCCGGTCAAGACGTCGGAGCCGGCCAGCATTTCGAGCCCGATATGGCCGCCCAGCGACCAGCCGAGCATGGCGAAACGGTCGTGCCCCAGCAAGCCCATGGCTTCGATAGCCGTCCCGGCGTAGCCGGGCATCGAATAGGTCCGCTCCGGGTCGTGCGCGTCGGCCGAAGCGCCATGCCACGGCAGATCCATGGCGATCAGCCGGTAGCGGGCGCCGACGGCTCCTTGCATCTGGTTGCGGAAAACCTCCTTGCAGGACGAGTTGCCGTGAAGGAGCAGCACCGGCGGTCCCTCCCCCGAACTCTCGGCAATGGAAACACTGCAGTGGCTGGTATCGACCGTCTTCTGGTTCATCGTCTTTCGCCCCACGAACACCCGCCGCTCTATACGGCACTCGGTTCATACTGAACGGTTTTGGAGTGGATTTCGATCCTCATTCGCGGAATCAGGCAGCGCTGAACAGCACCGGGATCATCGAGCTGACCAGCAGCACGGCCATGGCCAGATTGAACAGCGCCAGCCGTCGGCCGGTTGCCAGGGTGCTGCGCAGCAGATTGCCCGACACCGCCCAGACGCTGATCGACGGCAGGTTGACCAGCGCAAACAGGGCGATCATCAGCAGCAGGCTGCGCAAATAGTCGGCCGGATCGGTGAACGATACCGTGACGATCAGGGCGACAGCCCAGGCTTTCGGATTGAGCAGTTGGAAGAGTGCTGCCTGGACGAACGAAATCGGCGTCGCGGCCGACGGTCCGTCGTCCGGGCCAAGCGACCGGCTGCGGCCTATTTTCAGCGCCAACCACAGCACGTAAGCCGCGCAGGCGAATTTGAGCACCGTATAGACCAGCGGAACCTGCCGCATGACCTCGCCGAGACCGACGCCCACGCAAAACACCATGGTCAGGAAACCGAGGCTGATGCCGAACACCAGAGGCAGCGACCGCCGGAAACCGAAATTGGCCCCGGATGCCAGCAACATGAAATTCGCCGGCCCCGGCGAGATAGACATGACAAAGGCAAAACCGACGAGAGCGAGTGCGGTATCGGACGACATGGAAAGGGTGTTCTCCGGACAACTGACACAAGCAACTTGCCGGAAACCGGGCAAAGGTTCATTGGCGGTTGATCTTGATTTCTTATCAGATTGTCTCAAAATACCGCTTGATGGATCAGGCAGACATCCTTTCAGACATATTTTCCACGCTCCACATGTCAGCCGACCTTTACTTCGGCGTCGAACTGCGTGGCGCGTTCTCGGTCGGGCTGCCGGCGGAGCGGCGACGTATCCGGTTTCACCTTGTTCGGCGGGGTACCTGCTGGATCAGCGTGCCGGGCCATCCCGCCCGCGAGCTCGAGGAAGGCGATCTCGCCATCGTGCCCCATGGGGCAGCTCAGATCCTGTCCTCCGAGCCTGACCTGCCGGCCACTTCGCTCTCTGATATCGTTGCCCGCTTCGGGGTGGCCGACGGTGTGCTGCTTTGCGGCGACGAAGGGCCGCGCACCGAACTGCTCTGCGGCTTCTGCCGGTTCGACGAGGCCGTCGATCACCCGGTTCTCGCCAATCTGCCCGGCCTGGTGGTGCTGCGCTCGCGCCAGCTGGCGGCGGAGCCCTGGACGCTGGCGACCCTGCGGCTGATGGCCCTGGAGGCCGACCTGGCGGCACCGGGAACCACCGGGGTCCTGTCGCGCCTGATCGAAATCCTGTTCATCCAGACTCTGCGTCGCGCCGCGACGTCCGCGGAGCTCGCCGGTGACGGGTTCGGGGCCGCCCTGATGGACGTCCATCTGGCGAGGGCCTTGCATGCCGTCCACAGCCGCGCGCACGAAAGCTGGACGGTGCTGTCCCTGGCGCGGACGGCGGGCATGTCGCGCGCAAGGTTCGCCGACCGGTTCACGACGCTTGTCGGCCTTCCGCCGATCGAATACCTCACGCGCTGGCGGCTGATGAAAGCGCGCCTGCTGCTGCGCAACACCGACCTCGACATGCAGGACATCGCCGACCGCTGCGGCTATGCGTCGGTGCCGTCCTTTTCACGGCGCTTCAAACAGGCCTTCGACATCGGCCCGGGAGCCTTTCGCCGGTCGTCGGGGCCGATCTGATGCCGCTGGCCACTCCGGCGATGCGTCATCCGATCCTTCGGGTCTGGCCGAGGCCCTCGAACCGCCCTAATTGCATTGTCAGTGCAGTCCGGAGGGCAGCTCCGACGCGCGTTGGTGATTGCCCTAGGGCCAGCCCCGCGGGCAAAAGGCGGGTTTCGTGAAGTGCCTTTGACCTGCGTCAATGCGCCGGTTTGCTTTCCATCGACAATCGTTGACGCCATGGAGGAGACCATGAATGCGATGAATATTGTCGAGCATGCGCGGCAATTGCTGGCTGCGCATGGTGACAAGGCAGAAGCGGAAGCCGCCCAGAAGGCGGGTGAAAAGGAAGCCGAAGGCAAACTGGAAGAAGCCGAGACCTGGCGCCGGATCCGAGTTGCCATCCATGAGATGCGGCCGCCGCATGTGAGCTGACCGGCTTTCCTCCCAGACGCCGGATTGCAGCGGGCCGCCCCGAGGGACGGCCCGCAGCTCAAACTCGTCGGTAGCGATCGTCAGTGAAGCGATGCGCCTTCGCGGGCAACGGTGGCCCTTGACAGGACGAGTCGCGACAGAACGAAGGCGGTCACGGCGCAGAGCGCGATTGCGGCGACCATCGGCAGGGCCGTGCCGTCGAAGAACGGACTGGCGACGACGATCGCCAGACCGCCGGCGAGCATCTGCAACGTGCCGCCCAGCGACGAGGCCAGCCCGGCGATTTCGCCATGCGGGTCGAGCGCCATCACCATCGTCGTGGGGATGACCAGACCGAGACCCGCATTGGCACAAAACAGAAAGCCGATGATGACCGCGAGATGGGCAAATCCGGCCACCAGGATCACGAGCAACGCGACGGAAAAGCACAGGAAGGCGGTCACGCCGCCCGAAACCACCCGGGCCATGCCGAAACGCTCACCCAGTCCTGCCGCGAATTGCGAAGCGGCGAAAAACCCGATGGCGTTCAAAGCCAGCGCCAGGCTGAATTCGGTCGGTGTCAGGCCGAACTGCTCGGTATAGACGAAGGAGGAGCTGGCGATGAATACGAAGAAGCTGGCCATGCCGAAACCGCCGATGAAAGTCAGCCCCATGAACAGCGGATCGCGTACCAGCGTGCCGATGCCGCGCATCAGGTTGGCGACGTTCATGCGCACCCGGTTTTCCGGCTTCAGCGTTTCCGGCAGCATGTAGCCGGTCATCAGCAGGCTGCAGACGGCGGCAACGCAAAGCACCGCGAAAATCGCCCGCCAGCCGGTCAGTAGGATGAGGCCGCTGCCGGCGAGCGGTGCCAGCATCGGCGATATGCTGATGACCAGCATGATCAGCGCCATCAGCCGGGTGGCCTCGGTGCCCGTATGCAGGTCGCGGATGATCGCGCGCGGGATCACCATGACGACGGCGGCACCCATGCCCTGGACGAAGCGCGATGCGATCAGCCATCCGATGGACGGCGCAAAGGCGCACCCCAGCGATCCGACGATGAAGATCGCGAGCCCCGCATAAAGCGGCGGCTTACGGCCCACCTGGTCCGCCAGCGGCCCGTAGACCATCTGGGCGATACCGAACGCCAGAAAGAACGTCGTCAGCGTCATCTGGGTCGCGGCGACGCTGGCACCGAGATCGGCGCCAATGGCCGGCAGGGCCGGCAGATACATGTCGATGGCGAAGGGTCCGACACAGGCCAGCAGGCCGAGTATGACGGCCGACCGGAGCATTCCAGTAGACATGGCAGGGCCTTTCAACGGGCAATTGCCCCCGCATTTGCGCAGGGGTGAAGGGCATTCACTCAATGGAACCGGCAACTTTGCCGAGCGCTCATTTAACCCGGATTGCGGCGCGGGGCAAAACCAATCGTTGCCCCAGCTGACACCGCGCTGTCAGGAGCGCAGCGCAAACAGCGTCATGGCATCGGCCAGGAGCGTCATCAGTTCCGCCTGCTTGCCTGCCGTCTTTTCCTCCAGATCGACATGGTCGCGTACAAACGCATCCATCGTCATTTCCCCTTCGGCCGCGGCAATCATCGGTTCGTAGGAGGTGGTCATGACCACATCGGGGCTGTCGGCCGCTTCATAGACCATGTCGACCGTTCCATCCCGCGCCGTCAGCGTGAACGGCTCGCCATCGACCACGATCGCCGCGACAAAATCGGCTGCATCGGACACGACACGCTGGCATGCCGCGCCCAAGGTTACAGCAACCGTTCGCAGATTGCCTGGACGTCGGACGTCCTCATCCGGCGCAAACCGGCCTCCGAAAAGCGCCAGTTGAAAGATCAGCTCTCGCGTCTCGCGTCCCAACGCCGTCAGTGCATAGAGCGCCGCACCATAGGGCCCGTCCCGTTTCTCAACCAGCCCGTCTTCGACGAGCTGGTTCAGACGGTCGGTCAGCAGGTTGGCGGCGATGCCTTTCAACCCGGTCTGCAGATCGGAAAACCGGGCCGGCCCGGCATGCAGGTCGCGCAGGATCAGCAGGGTCCAGCGGTCGCCGACACGGTCGAGCCCGCGGGCGATGGGGCAAAGCAGTTTGTAGCGCCGGCTGGTGGCCATCGGGTCTCCGTTCACGATCTTGTTACTTTAAAATTTAAAGTGAACAATTGAAATTTTCTACTAACCGCTATCATATTGCGTGTCTCGGCGCAGCATGGCCGAGCCCGTTCAACCGATCAACAGCGGAGGACAGCAATGTCCGTAAAACCGAAAATCCTCGTCACCAGCGCCGGCGGCAAGACAGGTCTGCCGACCGCGCTGCAGCTCCTCGAGCGCGGCTACCCGGTCCGCGCGTTCCTGCGCCGCAACGATCGGCGAGCGACGCGGCTTCGCGAGGCCGGCGCGGAGATCTTTGTCGGCGACCAGTATGCGCTGGCCGACATGCGCCGCGCCATGCAGGGCGTTCAGCGGGCCTACCATTGCGAGCCGACGGCGCCTAACGGCCTGCATTTCGGAGCGGTCTTTGCGGTGGCAGCCCACGAGGCCCGCATCGAACACGTGGTCTCTCTCGGCCAGTGGCTCGCCGATCCCCATCACCCGTCCCTGTTCACCCGCGAGGTCTGGCTGAACGACGCGGTGCTCGACATGATGCCCGACTGCAGCATCACACACGTCAATGTCGGCTGGTTCGCCGACAATTATTTCATGGTGCTCGAACCTGCTGCGCAGCTGGGCCTGCTGACCATGCCGCTGGGTGACGGATCGGTGAAGAAAAACGCTCCGCCCTCCAACGAGGATATCGCCGCCGTCAATGCCGGCGCGTTGATGGATCCGGGCACTCATGCCGGCCGCACCTACCGCCCGACGGGACCGGAACTGCTGTCGCCGGACGAGATTGCCGCAACGCTGTCGAAGGTGCTCGGTCGCCGGGTCCGTTACAGCGACATCTCCGAAGCGATGTTCCTGAAAGCACTGGCGGCGTTGCGGCCGGCGAATTTCTCCGAAGCTGCGATGACTCAACTGCGCATCTACACCGAAGAGTACCGGCGCGGGACCTTCGCCGTCGGCGGTCCGACCGACACTGTCGAACGGGTCGGCGGCCGGCCGCCGGAACCCTTCGAGACCACCGCCCGGCGGGTTGTGGCGCAGCGGCCGGAAGCCGCCCGCTCGCTGCGCAACCGGGCCGTCGCGCTGGCCAATTTCGCCAGGATCCTGGCCACTCCGAAACCCGACGTCGGCGCCATCGAGCATCGACGCGGACACGTGACCCTCAGCGTCCCCGTTTTCGCCCAGGACAGCACTGAGTGGCGGCGCGGTCACGACCCGGTACACGGCGCAGCGCTGCTGCGCCCTGTCGCCTGACGCAATCGACAACCTGAAAGGACAATTCCATGAGTGCTTTGATGATCTCCCGCATCCAACTGAAAGACCGGGAAAAATTTGAACGCTATCTGGAAGCCAACCGATCGCTGGTCGGACCGCGCGGGGCGGAACTGCTGTTCCAGGGCCGCGCGGTCCGGACCCTCAATGGCGATGACGACGACCACAGCCTTGTCGTGGTCGTGCGCTTCCCGGACGCGGAAAAAATCGACGACTGGTTCGACTCCGCGGACTATCAGCCCCTGGCGATCCTGCGCGAGGAAGCGGCCGACATGCAGATGACCAGCTTCGTATCGGTTGACTGACGTCATCCCAGGGCTTCTCTTAGCCAGAACCGGCGATCCGGACCTGTTGGCCCGGATCGCTTCGACTCAACAGGAGGGGGCTGCTCATGTATCTGCATCCGGTGTTCAAGATCGAAACCGAGGAAGCGCTGCCCATCCTGGAGGAGCGTTCCTTCGGTCTCTTCGCGGTCCCGACCGCCACAGCGCCCTTCGGCGTGCACGTGCCGTTTCTGGTTGACGGGACACCTGAGACCGGCCTGCGCATCCACCTGCATGTCGCCCGGGCCAACCCGATCCACACCCATATCGGCGACGGCTGCCAGGCGCTGCTCGCCTGTATCGGCCCGGACGCCTATGTCAGCCCAGACTGGTACGGCAGCGCCGACCAGGTGCCAAGCTGGCTCTACACGGCCGTGCACGTCACCGGGGCGGCGCGCCTTGCCGACCGGGAAACACACCTGGCGCATGTCGACCGGCTGGCGGCGAAATTCGAAGCGCGGCTGGCGCCGAAGAAACCGTGGACCAGCGACAAGATGGACGAGACGAAACGGAGGAAAATGCTGACGGCCATCGTCGCCATCACGCTCGACGTCGAAGAGGTGCATGCGCAAAAGAAACTGATCCAGCACAAGAGCGAAGCCGAACAGCGCGGCGCAGCCGCCGGGCTTGCCGGTCGTGGCGACGCGTCATCCAGCGCCCTTGCCGAACTGATCGAGGCCGGCCTTACGGACTGAGAAAATCTCCCTGGAAGCGCTGCCAGATCTTCTCGCCGACCAGGCAATCGTAGAAGGACTGTTGCACCGGTTGCGCCGCGGCCCGGTGGACCGGCAGATCGGAACCGGCCAGCTCGAGCACCAGCTTGCGTCGCACGGCTTCCGGGAAGGCCTCCCACTCCAGCACCGGAATGACGAAGGAGCGCGGCCCGCCGATGACGCAGTTCTCGTAGTACACGTCGAGATCTTCCAGATGGAATTGCGAGCCCATGCCCTCGCGGGTCATCAGCGGCAGGCCGTTGATGGTGATGCCTTCGGCCAGCGTCGCGTCGCGGGCCGGCAGCACCGGACGCCCCTGATTGTTGGGGCCGTCGCCGGAGACGTCGATCACCTTGCGGAAGGAGGTATATCCGTTGGTCCGGATGCTGTTTCGGGCATAGTCGAGGGCGCCGGAAATGGAGGTGCGCCGCAGCGCCGGATCGAAATGTGCCGTCAACTGGGCGGCGAAGACCTCCATGTCCTCGCGGCTGCTGACGATCGTCCAGTCGACGATCACGCGCTGCGACTGGGCGCCGGCCCATTCCACATAAGTCAGCGCGACGCGCCCCAGCAGGCCGTCGCGGATTGCCTTGACCACCGGATCGCTGACCAGCGCTTCGGCATAGCCGCGCCGCTGGATCTCCAGCTCCCGCGGCGTCATGGAGCGAGACGCATCCACCGCCAGAAAGAGCTGCACATCGACCTCGATATCGTCGCCCAGAGCCGCACCCGGTGCAGCCAGCAACGGTATCAGGATCGCACCGACCGACAAAAGCCACCGCATGGTCCCGAACCTCCCGCTGTCACAGACTCCGCCCAGACCTAAGGTAGCGCAGATCCGGGCGAAGGGAACCGTGTTTGGAAAGTGTCGCGAGAGAACGGCTTGGTCAGCGGGCTCCCTTGCCGGCAACGATGCGGTCGAGGATCAGGGCACAGAACAGAATGGCCACGCCGGCCAGGATGCCCTGCCCTTCGGAGGCGAACTGAAGCGCTTCCAGCACATCCTCGCCCAGCCCCTTGGCGCCGATCAGCGAGGCGACGACCACCATCGCCAGGGACAGCAGGATCGTCTGGTTGACGCCGGCCATGATGGTGCGGGCGGCGAGCGGCAGATCTACCTTAAACAGCAGGTAGGCCGGCGTCGCACCGAAGGCGAGCGCGGCCTCGCGGGCGGCATGCGGCACCTGCTGCAGGCCCAGCACGGTCAAGCGGATCACCGGCGGCGAACCGAAGATCAGCGTCGCGACGATGGCCGCCGGCTTGCCGGCGCCGAAAAAGGCAATCACCGGAATCAGATAGACGAAAGACGGCATGGACTGCATGAAGTCGAGAACCGGCCTGACGGCGGCGAATACCCGCGGCTTGCGTGCGCAGAAAATGCCCATCGGAATGCCCAGCGTGATCGACACCATGGCGGCAGCACCGAGCAGCGAGATCGTCGTCATCGCCTTTTCCCAGAAGCCGAGAACGCCGAGATAGGCAAGCGCGGCGACGGCAAAGATCGCCACCCGCGGACCGCCGGTCAGCCAGGCCAGCATGCCGACGACCAGGATGATGACCGGCCAGGGGGTGCCGACGAAGACCGTTTCCAGGCCGTCGAGCAGCGAGCGAATCCCGAGCGTGATGGAATTGAAAAACTCGGCGCCGGAACTCTTCGCCCACTCGAAACCGGCCTTGATCCAGTCGGCCGTGTCGATGCGGATGTTCTTGTCCGTGGGGAAGTCGAGCAGCATCGGGAACAGGTCCGGACGGGCAAATCGCACGGAGGACAGGCCGGCAACCGCCAGGAAGATGATCGTGGCCGCGACGACGCGGGCGGGCGACAGTCCGGTGGCCAGCGACGGATCCGAGCGCCAGCGCGTGAAGCGGGTTTCCAGAGTCCAGTTGGCCAGCAGGCCGGCAACGATCTTGGCAGCGATCACGATGGCGAGGCCGAAGACAACCAGCATCAGCGCGTCGCCGGACGCGGCCTCCGCCCTGACCAGCGCATCGTCGAGTGCGACCTGCAGCGAATTGGCGGCGCGCTGCAGCGACTCCAGTGCGCCGGACCCCGATTGCTTGGCCTGTTCGATCTGTTCGAGCCGGGTCGCCAATGTCCGGCGGATCGCCTCGGCGCGCTGCAACTGGTCCTGCCCCAGATCGCCGATGGCGCCGCGGAACAGCTGGATATAACCGAAGGTCTCGACCAGCAGGAAGATCAGGAACCACGACCACAACCCGCGCGCACCGAACCAGATCGGGCTGGCGATGGCGGCAATGGGGTTGAAGGTAAGCCGGTAGCCGCGCGCCTCGCTGAGATAGGCGAATTGGCGGCTGTAGTAGTCCGCGTTGCTTCCGGTAAAGCGCTCGACCAGCGTGTTTATCGGGCTCGTTTCGGCCGGTACGTCAGCCATCGGTCTTTTCCTCAGTCTTGCGCCCTCCCTGGATCGCCCGCATCAGCGCCGTGCGATCGACGATGCCGACCGCTTCGCCGCCATTGTCGGCGATCAGGATCGGACCGTCGGTTTCGACGGCAACGTCGATCAGGCCGTTGAGGTCGGTCTCGGGCGTCGCCCGGGCGGCGTTCTCACGGATCGTGCCGTGATGCTGCTCGTAGGCCGCCACGGGCTGCATGATCGAATGGGCGAACACCAGATCGAGCTTGGAGATGCCGGCGACGAAATCGGCGACATAGTCGTCGGCCGGGTTCATCACGATGTCTTCCGGCGTGCCGACCTGAACGATCCGTCCGTCCTTCATGATGGCGATGCGGCGGCCGATGCGGATCGCCTCGTCGAGATCGTGGGTGATGAAGATCGTGGTCTTGTGAAGCGACGCCGACAGGTCCATGAACTGGTCCTGCAACTGCCGGCGGATCAGCGGATCGAGCGCCGAGAACGGCTCGTCCATCAACAGGATGTCCGGGTTGCTGGCGAGCGCCCGGGCGAGCCCGACGCGCTGCTGCATGCCGCCGGAAAGCTCATGGGCGTATTTGTCTTCCCAGCCGGTAAGGTTGACCATGTTGAGGACCCGGTCGGCCTCCGACCAGCGCTCGCGCTTGGAGGCGCCGCGGATTTCCAGCGGCATGGCGACGTTGTCGCGCACCGTGCGGTGCGGCATCAGGCCGAAATTCTGGAACACCATGGCCACCTTGCGGTTGCGCAGGTCGCGCAGTTCCGCCTCGTTCATACCCATGACGTCGACCCCGTCGATCAGGATCTCGCCTGCGGTCGGTTCGAGCAGGCGGTTGACGTGGCGCACCAGGGTCGACTTGCCGGATCCCGACAGCCCCATGATGCAGAAGATCTCGCCCTCTTCGATCTCGAAGCTGGCATCGGCGACGCCGACGACGCAGTTGAACTCTTCCAGCACCTCGGCCTTGCCCAGGCCCCGGTCGTGGATCGCCTTGAGGGCGGCCTTGCTGTTGTCGCCGAAGATCTTCCAGACATTTCTGGCGACGATCGGCAGTCTGTCGGCATCAGCTTTCACGTGTTCGTTTCCGTGCAAAGGGCGCGGGCGGTGGATCACCCGCCCGCGCATTGGGAGGTTATTTGATCCCGAGCCAGGCGTCGACGGTCTTGCCGTTCGCCGAGACCCAGTCGCGAGCGACGTCGGCCGCATCCTTGCCGTTGACGACGACCTCGAAGGTGAGCTTCGACACGTCGTCGGCGCTCAGGTCGACATTGGCCAGCAGTTTGGCGGCCTCCGGCGAACGCTCTTCCAGCGACTTCGAGTGGGCGATGCGTACCGACTTGACGGTGTCGCCGGTGGTGATCGACGACTTGTCGTACCAGTCGGCATCGGCATCGGGCTGGATGATCGTGTAGCTGGCCGGATCGTGCGGCGGCTCTTCCAGCATGGTGACGTCATAAAGCGCGTGCACGTAGTGCGGCTTGTAGCAATAGAACACGGCGCCTTTTTCCCGGCCGACCAGGTCCTTCAGCTTGGAATAGAACACCGTCTCGTCTTCGGTGCCGGGCTCCAGGAAGGTCTCGATGCCGTAGTCGCGGGCCTTGACCTTGTGCACGTTGGTCGAGGCCCAGCCGGAGGCGCCGATCCAGATCTCGCCCATGCCGTCGCCATCGCTGTCGAACAGCGCCTGGGCGTCGGGCGTCGCCAGGTCGAAAACGGTCTTGATGTTGTGCTTGTCGGCCATGTAGGTCGGCACGCAGAAGCCGGACCGGCCCTCATAGGCGCCGCTCGACAGGCCGACCGTTCCCTTGCCGTCGACATATTCGTCGGTCAGGCTTTTCTGGTTGGGCAGCCAGACGTCCGGGTGGACGTCGATATCACCGCGGCCGCCGTCCATGGCGGCGAAGATCACCGGATTGGTGCCAGGCACCAACTCGGCCTCGCCGCCGAGTTTTTCCTCGATCACCACCTTCAGCACATTGGCAATGATTTTCGCCCCCGGCCAGCTCGGCTCGCCGATCATCACCTTGTCTGCCGCAGACGCGCCGGACATGGCCAGCCCGGTCGTCAGTGCGAAAACCGTGCCCATCAACATTTTCTTCATGTCAGTTCTCCGTGTTTCACTCTGTTGTCTTTTCTTGTTGTCAGGCGCGGGCGCGTTCCCGTTTCGGATCGTAGAACGGGATATCGCAAACCCGCGCCGGAAGCCGTTTCATGTGACCGTCGAGGCATCCGACCTCGAGGTCCGTTTCCGCATCGGCGAATTCCACCGCCACGCGCGCCATGGCGATCGCCGACTGGAACATCGGCGAACGCACCGCGCTGGTCACTTCGCCGACCTGCAGGGTGCCGTTGAATACCGGCGCCCCATGTGCCGGCACTTCGTTACCGCGAAACTGCAGACCGACCAGCTTGCGTCTCGGCGCACCGGTATTGCGCTCCAGTGCCGTGCGGCCGATGAAGTCTCCCTTGGCCATGTCGACGGCAAAGCCCAGTCCGGCCTCGTGGGCGTCGACACCGGGCAGAAACTCGTGGCCTGCCGCCATGAGCCCGGCCTCGACACGCAGGATCTCCAGCGCGTCGCTGCCCATCGGCTGCAGACCGAGGTCGCCGCCGGCCTCCATCAGAGCGTCCCAGATCGCCACGCTGTCGGCCTCGCTGCAAAAGATTTCGTAGCCCAGCTCGCCGGTGTAGCCGGTTCGGCTCAGCATGAAGGACGGGCCCTGCCGGTCGCCGAGTCGCGCCACGGTGAATCCGAACCAGCGGAGGTTTTCCAGCGCCGGCTGGTGCGGCTGGATGAAGGTCACGCGCTTCATCAGTTCGCGGCTGTTGGGACCCTGGACGGCGAGATTGGGCATCGCCGACCACAGTGCCTTGATCCAGACCCGCAGGCCCCTTTCCTCGGCGACCCGCTTGAGCTGTCGGGCGCTTTCTTCCGAACCGCAGCACCAGCGAAACGCCTCCTGGTTCAGGCGGAACAGCGTGCCGTCGTCGATCACCGACCCGGTCTCCGATAGCATCAGCGCATAGACCGCGCGGTTGGCGGAGAGTTTGGCGATGTTTCTCGACAGGCAGGCCTGCAGCAGCGTTTCCGCGTCCGGGCCGAGCACGTCGTATTTGCGCAGCGACGACATGTCCTGAACGGTGACAGCGCTGCGGCAGGCCCAGTATTCGGAAATCGCACGGGTCGCATCGTAACTGCTCGGCAGCCAGACGTCGCGTGCCACGGCGAAACTCTGGGTGAGCGCACTGGTGCGCGGGTGAAATGCCGAATTGACGGTCATGCTCGCCTCGCTTTCGGCAAAGGGCCGATGGGCGACGGCGCGGACCAGCGGCCGGTCGGGCTTGTAGATACGCACATGGATATCGGTCGGGTTCCAGCCATTGATGGGATCGACGTCGTCGGGACAGGCGGTCGACACGCAGACGAGATCGGTCAGGGCCTGCAGGGCGACATAATCGCCGGGGCGCGACCAGGCCTCACCCGCCTGCAGCCGGTTGTCGGTCGGCGAGATCGCCGAATTGAAAAAGAAGTTGATCGCCGGCCAGGCGGCGCGCCGGGCAACGCCGAACGGTTCGTATGCATGGGAGATGTTGTCCGAACAGTTGAGGTGCCCCGGAAAGCCGCGCTCGTCGTAACCGCGGGCCGTGCAGGCCAGCGCGAATGTGTCGTGGCGTCCGACGGTGTCCTGCGCCAAAGCCAGAAGCGGCACCATGTCCTGGTCGTAGAACTTGTCGAACAGTCCGGGTGCCGGATAGGCGCCTGCAACCAGCGTACGGGTCACCGTCGAGTCGATGTGACGCTCTGTGCCCTGCTCCAGCGCATCGGCGCGAATGGCCATGAAGTCCGAGCACTGCCTGCCGTCGACGTCGATGATCTGGACATAGTCGCCCTTGCGCAGGTGGTAGGCCCGCGCTGTTCCGGAATCGACCCGGAACTCCTCGCGAACCGAGCCGATCGGTTCGGGCAACGGCCGCTTTCTGCTGACCGCGTGGGAAACCTCGACCGTGACCGAACCGCCGCCGCCCTGCTCAAGCGCGCTTCGGCCGAGTGGCACGAACAGCCAGATGTCCATGCGGCTTTCGGCCCGGACGATGAAACGCTCGCCGGCCGGCGTATTTTCATCGAAGACCGGAACGCGTGCGATGGGCTTGTCCGAACCGCCGGCCGCCGCCATCCAGGCGTCGATTTCGCCGCGATCGATGCCGTCCGGGATGCCGTCTTCCCTGGCCGAGCCCGGCTGGCCCAGCGCCTGGGTTGCGTCGTCTCCGCGCTCGTCGAATGCGCAGACCCAGATCCGGCTGCCGCCGTCGTCGCTGACCAAGGTGACGAGATCGCCGGGCGCCAGTTCGATGCGCTTCGCCCGGCCGCAGGAGACCTGGTATCGCCGTCGGTCGCCGGCAACCGAAATACCGGGATAGCGAACCCCGTCGGAGACCAGTCCTCCCAGTCGTGGCGCGAAAAAATGCATCGTCCGTGCCTGCTCCCGTTCAATCCGTAAATTCAACTGTAACCGGTTACATTTGTCAACAGGCAAGTCAAAATCCACCGCAACAAGAGCCGCCGACTTGCCAACGAAGCCCCTGTTCGGCTTACATTTGGCGATGGTGACGAATCCGCAGACGAAGAACCCGGGCGTGCGCGGGCTGGCCAAGGCCACCGGCCTTTCGGTGGCCACCATCTCGCGCGTCCTCAACAATTCCGACCAGGTCAACGTGAAGACCCGGGAGCGGGTTCTCGCGGCCATGCGCGAGACCGGCTATGTGATGAATTCGGCGGCCCGGGCGCTCGCCACGAACCGCACGAAGACCATCGGCGCCGTGGTGCCGACGCTGGCCTATTCGATCTTCGCGCGGTTCCTCAATGCGGTGGAAAGGGAACTTGCCGACCACGGATATGCGCTGGTGATCGCCACCACCGACGGCGATCCGGAGGTCGAGGAAAGACGCACGCGCGAACTGCTCGACATGGGCGCGGAAGGGATCATCCTGTCCGGCGCGATCCATGACAGGACATTGCTGCAACTGCTTGAAAACAGGCAAATACCGGCGGTCTGCACCAGTGTATGCAAGACCCGCAACGGGCTTCCGGCCATCGGCTACGACAACGCACTGATCGGCCAGATGGCGATCTCCTATCTCGCCGATCTGGGGCACCGTTCCGTAGGGGTCGTCCATGGCCCCCTGGCCGACAACGACCGGACGCGCTTGCGGGTCAGCGGCGTCACGCGCGGCGCCGGCAAGAGGGATGTTCGCGTCGACTTCCGGGAAACGGTTCTGGAGGTCGCCGGCGGTGTCGAAGCCGCCGCCGGTCTTTTTGCGATGCCCAACCGCCCGACGGCGATCCTCTGCCTGTCGGACATCCTGGCGCTCGGCGCCCTGTTCGAATCGGGCCGCGCCGGGCTTGCCGTGCCAGACGACATCTCGGTGATGGGATGCGACGATCTGGATT
This sequence comes from Rhizobiaceae bacterium, assembly GCA_963921345.3. Lineage (GTDB taxonomy): Bacteria > Pseudomonadota > Alphaproteobacteria > Rhizobiales > Rhizobiaceae > Hoeflea_A. The sequence goes on from CAWUFE020000002.1 coordinate 1,326,579, forward strand.
GGGCCGCGCACTGTCACCCGCCGCTGACCACCGTGCGTTTGCCGACGGCGCGCATGGGCAGGATGGTTGCCGTCTCGCTGATCGAGCGGCTCGACAGCGCCGTCGATATCGGCGACCGCGCCATCGAGGCCTCGATCGTCGAGCGCTCGTCAACCCGCCGTATCTCATAGCCCCGTTCCCATGACCACCGAACAGACTGCTGACGTCGAATTCCTCGCCGTAGACCGCGGCCGCTGGAGCGATTTCGAAGCCCTGTTCGAAGCCCGCGGCAGCCCGCACTACTGCTGGTGCATGGCCTGGCGCTCGGCCTCCAAGGAAACCAGGAGCGCCACCGGTCCCGCGCGCAAGGCCATGCTCAAGCAGGAGATGCATCAGCGCGTGCAGAACGCTGTGCCCATCGGCATCCTTGGATATCGGAACGGAGAGCCGGTCGCCTGGTGTTCCGTCGCGCCGCGCGCTTCCCATCGCAAGCTCGGCGGCATTGCCGACGAGGACGATGGCGTCTGGTCGATCACCTGCTTTTTCGTCAAGCGCGCGCTGCGCGGACAGAAACTGACACCCCGGCTGCTGGAAGCGGCCATCAACCATGCGCGCGTTCAAGGCGCGCGTGTGATCGAAGCTTATCCGGTCGAGGCAGACTCGCCGAGCTACCAGTTCATGGGGCTGATCGGCATGTTCGAGCGCGCCGGCTTCGAGCGAGTCGGCACCGCCGGCAAATGGCGCCAGGTCGTGCGCCTGGCGATGGATGGCTGACCGGATGCAGTTCCTCAAACGCCTGCGCAGTCGCGTCAAATCCGGCGAGGTCACCGTCAGCATCCGCATCTGGAAATCGCCGCGGGTTCGGGAGGGAGCGCGGTACCGGCTGGATGATGGCTGGATCCAAATCGACAGCATTCGGCAGATTTCGCTGTCCGACGTCACACCGCAGCTGGCACGGGATTCCGGTTTCGAGGGCGTGGTGGATCTGCTCAAAACCGCAAAGCACGGTGCCGGCGAGAACGTCTACCTGGTCCGGTTTCATTACCTCGAAGAGGCATGAGTCGGCGCACCCTTGCCCTTCAGAACAAGGACATCACCGACACCAGGACATCCGCCGTGTGCGTTGCCACGACCATACCGGTAATCACGCCGAAACCGACGGATAACGAACGATGCATTTTGTCCCTGAACAGTCGATATCCAAAATAGCCGATGGCACCGCCAGACACCAAAACCCAGACAATCAGAACAACGGTTAGAGCATTATCGACCAGTGTTTCGCTCCGCAGATCACTGCCTTGATTTCAGTTGGTGACCGGGGAGTGGAAAGTCCAGAGTGAGCAACGCTGGATATGGCATCATGATTATCGCATCAGACCGGCGCTTCATCCTCTTCCGTTTCCCGGTGCATGATCAGCCGCACGCCTCGGTTCCAGGTGATGTACAGCCAAAACCAGTGCAGCATGACGAAGAGCCGGTTCCTGAAGCCGATGAGGAAATAGACATGCGCGGCGCCCCAGAGCAGCCAGCCGAGAAAACCCTTCACCTTCAGCCCGAAAATGTCGGCAACGGCGCGATTGCGGCCGATGGTCGCCAGGGCACCGGCGTCGGCATAGCGGAACTGCGCTGAAGGCTCCTGCCCTTTGGCGAGCCTGGCGAGCCGGCGGCCGACATAAACACCCATCTGTTTGGCAACGGGCGCTATCCCGGGCAACGGGGTTCCGTCGACCTCATGCCGGGCGGTGTCGCCGATGACGTAGACGTTGTCGAGACCGGCGGGCCGCAAGGTGGCGTCGACATCGACATGGCCGCCTTTGTCGACCGGCAGTCCCAGCCATTCACCGGCCGGCGAGGCCTGAACGCCGGCGGCCCAGATCACGGTTTCCGTGACAATGTCGCCCTGGTTCGTCGTCACCCGGCCAGGGGCGATTTCCGTCACCATCGCATCCGTTCGAACTTCGACGCCGAGATCGCCCAGATCGCGGGCAGCGCGTGCCGACAGATCCTCGGTAAAGGACGGCAGCACCCGCGGCCCGCCCTCCAGAAGGACGATGCGATTGTGGGCCTCGTCGATATTGCGGAAGTCGCGCATGACCGAATGGGACAATTCGGCGATGGCACCGGCCAGTTCGACGCCGGTGGGTCCGGCGCCCACCACGACGAAGGTCTGAAAGCACCGGGCCGTCTCCGGATCGCGGTCGACCACGATTTCTGCCTGCTCGAAGGCCATCAGGATCTGTTCGCGCAAGCAGAACGCGTCGTTCAGCGTTTTCAGCCCCGGTGCATGCGTTCCCCAGTGGTCCTGGCCGAAATAGCTGTGTCTTGCACCTGTCGCCAGGACGAGTGCGTCGTAGGGGATGCTGAGCCCGCCGCTCGTGCTGACCGTCTGCGCTGTCGTGTCCACCCCGACCACCCGGTCCATCAGCACCTCGGCGTTGCGCTGGCGGCGCAGGATGTGGCGGATCGGCACGGCGATTTCCGCCGGCGTCAGCGCGGCGGTCGCCACCTGATAGAGCAGCGGTTGAAACAGGTGGTGGTTCTGCTGGTCGATGATCGTCACGGAGACGGGTGCGCCGGCCAGTTCCTTGGCGGCCGACAATCCGCCGAAACCGGCGCCGACAATGACCACGTCCTTGATGGACATCAGCACGGCTTTCCGTTTGACAAGAGTTCCACAGGTCGGTGCGACCCGCATCCCCTTGGTATTCGAACCACCGAACCAGTCAAGTCCGAGTTGAATGGAGCCGGGTCAGCTGTCGGAGACGAAACGCCTGAGTTCATCGAACAGGACGGTCCAGGCGGGTTCGCCTTCCAGGATCGTATGGTTGCGGCTCTCCAGCATAACGAAGTCGGCGTCGTTGATTCCGGCTGCCAGTTTTCGACCCTGATCGAGCGGATGGATCCCGTCGCCCCTGGCGTGAAACACGATGGTCGGCGCTTTGACCTTCGCCAACAGATCCACGACATCGAACCTGTCGACCGCTTCTCGCAGCTTGGCGGCGTTTTCCGGCGATGTCGTACGCCTTTGCAGCTCCGCCAGCGAATCGATCTGTTGCTTGGAACCGTCGGGAATGTACATCGACGAGAAGGCCTGAATGAACGGCCCGTCGGACTGTCCCCATCCGTGGCGAATGAGGGTCAGCATGGCCTGGCCCTGCTCGCGCTCTTCCTTGCTGCCGCGCAAAAGGCGGCCGCGCTGATAACCGCCATGAAGGATCAGATGGCTGACCCGTTCCGGATATCGGACGGCGTAGGCAATGGCGATCGGCGCCCCTTGCGAGGTGCCGTATAGGGCGAAACGGTCCGGAACCGCCCTTTCGGCGACGGCAGCCAGATCGTCGACACACGCCGACAGCGAGAAATCGTCCACATCCCAGTCGGACAGACCGTTGCCGCGCTGGTCGTAGCGCGTGACGGCAAAACCGCGGCCAAGTTCATTGAGAAAAGGCCGCCAGACCGGGCTGTGCCAGTCATGTTCGAGATGGGTCAGCCAGTGGCCTGCGCGCACCAGGGGGTAGCCGGAGCCGGTGGTTGCGAATGCGATCTGAGTTCCGTCTTTCGAGCGGCAGAATTTCACCCGTTGCGGCTGGTCCGGATATGAGCGCGCCGGTGCGGCAGCCGACCGGTCGTCGACAATTTCCACCTCGGCAACGAACCGAAATCCGCGGCGCGGCACCGTCTTGATCAGGCGCTGTTGCGATCCGTCGTCGCCGATGGCGCTTCGCGCCACGCTGATGCGTGCGCTGATGGCGGAGTCGGAGACGATTCGACCGCCCCAGACACCTTCGATCAGCTGGTCGTGAGACAGTAGCTCCCCGGCATTCTCTGCAAAAAACCGCAACAAATCAAAAACCTGCGGCTCGACTTCTTTCGGCTCGCCATCGACGATCAGTTCGTGGCTGTCGGTCCTGAGATCGCAATTGCCAAAGATGTATCGCATGCCGTCTTCTACCGACATGGCTTGAAAATTGCGAGGTGCCGCCAACGCCGCAACGTAAATCATGACTTTCGCAAGGGTTTCACAAGGCTTCGCTCAAGCGCGTTGCGCCGGGATGCTCCACCATCGCCGGCATCGAAGATCAAGCGGGGACCAAGGTCATGAGCAATCCTTACGAGATGGAAATTCGCCGCCGCCGCGACGGTTCGCTGGATACGGATTTCTACATCAGAAAATGTCACGTCGAGCGCAGCCTGGCGGTTCACGGCCAACTGAAAGCCGGTTCCGGGCCTGCCCGTCGCGCATGGCGCTCCTGGACCGACGCCATCCGGGCTGCGACCCGTGGGCTCAGGTCACGGTTGCCGGCCGTTCGGGGACCGTCGCGACCAAACCGTCAGATTGCATGACTGGTCATCAGGCAATTGTCCTTGCCAGAACCGCCGTCGCGATGCCGGCCGCCATCGCCAGCGTCGGGCTGCGGCGCGTGACCATGACCGCCAGAGCCGCGCCAACCGCGCATTTCATGGCGACATCGCCGTCGACAGCCGCCGGCGTGATGATCGAGACAAGCACGGCGCCGGACAGCGCTTCCAGAATTCTCTCCAGGCGCCGGGTGACCGTCATGGTGCTCATGACCACCAGCCCGGCAATGCGGGTCAGGTAGGTCGCGAATGCAAGCACCAGAATTGCCGCTGCGGGCACGATGTCAATCGCCATCCCAAACTCCCGCGGCCAAGCCACCGGCAACAGCTCCGGCGATCACATGCCAGTTGGCCAGCCCCCATCGATAGGCGACCACCGATACGATCGCCGCGACGATCCACGGAACCGCCGTTTCCCGGCCTTTCCAGGAACCGACCAGCAGGGCCGCAAAGAAGGTCGGCATGAGAACGTCCAGCCCGAATTCCTTCGGATCGGCTATCCGGTCTCCAAAGATCAAACCGACCCCGGTTCCGCTCACCCAGGCCAGCCAGAGAGCCAACCCGCTGCCGACGAATACGCCGAGGTCCCTCTCGCCCGCATCGTAAGCCGTCCGACCGGTCGCGAAATTCGCGTCGCTCAACACCGCCATCGCCGCCAGCCGCCTCGGCCACGACAGAGGCCGCAACCAGGGAAACAGCGCGGCGCTCATCAGCACGTGGCGGGCGTTGACGGCCAACGACATCAACACCAGCGGAATCAGCGGAACGCCGGCTCCCCAGATCTCCAGCACCGCGAATTGCGAGGCCCCGGCAAAGACCGTTGCGCTCATGAGCAGAGACTGTCCCGCCGACAGCCCGCGCTCGACGGAAGCCACGCCGAAGGCAAGTCCGAAGGGAATGACGAACAACGCAACCCGCGCCATGTCGCGCGCGCCCCGCACGACGCCACCGATCGAAATCTCCGTTCCCGCCTGCGGCATGACACAAACCTAACCTCTATAATGGTTAGACGACGCTACGGATGCCTTGAAAATTTGTCAACCGGTATTATGGTTAGAATTTCGAACCGCCATGCGCCAATCTGTCGAAGCGGCTGGTGCGTCCAAGCCGCGTCGCGACGAAACAACTCAAAACCACGAAATCCATGAGTGCTCCGCCAATCGATAAAATGGAATTTCGCGGAGGCCGGCTTTGCCTGGATTTCGTGAACACCGCCAATTGGGCGGCCGAAACCCCGATCGATGATCGCTTGACCGATGCCGGGGCATTGGCGATCTGGCTAGAACGACAGCGCCTCGGCTTGCTGGATGATCCGGACGGTGATCTCGGGCTATTGAAACAGCTGCGCCAGATCATACGGCTGTTCTTCACCGAACCCGGATCCGCTACCGACGATGACACCGCTTCTTTCAACGCCGCACGAGCCCACTCTGCTGCCGTCGAAATGGCGGCAGGCACCGCGTCGCTCAAAAGCCCGGTCACCGTCGATGCGGTCGCCCGGGTTGTCGCCGATTCCGCCGCTCAATTGCTGCTCACCAACCCCGGCACCCGGATCAAAATGTGTCCGGGCGAGCGCTGCGGATGGTTGTTTTACGACGACAGCCCGACCAACAGGCGGCGATGGTGCTCGATGGCGGACTGCGGAAACAAGGCAAAAGCGAAAAAATTCTATCACGCCAACAAGAAACGCTAGGCGCGCCGCTCCGGCTCAAGGGGCCGACAGTCCATGCTCGATCTTCCCAGGTTCATCGGCTTTGCGCATCGAGCGGCGATTGCCGGTACCGGCTTCATCACTTAGGTTGGCATCCCCATGAACGATCGCGACCGTAGAACACTTCTGAACGATGCCGCGGAACGGGGCATTCGATATCTGGATGGCCTCGAGCAAAGGCCGGTGTTTCCCTCCCAAGAGGATATCGCCCGATTGGCGACAGCGCTGGGAGACCCCCTCCCCGACGGCCCTTCGGCAGCCGACGATGTTCTCGCATTCATCGACGATTTCGGGTCTCCTGCAACGGTGGCGAATGCGGGCGGGCGCTATTTCGGTTTCGTCACCGGGGGAGCGCTTCCCGTGACGGTGGCCACGAACTGGCTCGCCGCTGCCTGGGACCAGAACGCCTTCGGCCATCTGAGTTCGCCGGCGGTGGCGCTGTTCGAGCAGGCGGCGCTGCGCTGGCTGAAAGAGTGTCTGGAACTTCCGGCGGAAGCGGAAGGCACGTTCACCACCGGCGCGACTATGGCCAATTTCACCGGTCTGGCGGCCGCCCGCCACGCCGTCCTGGCAAAGGCCGGCTGGGATGTCGGGAACCAGAGTTTGTTCGGTGCCCCGGAAATCACTGTCATCGTCGGCGAAGAGGTGCATGGCTCCGTCCTGAAGGTCCTGGCATTGCTCGGTTTCGGCCGCGAAAAACTGATCCGGGTGCCGGTCGATCGGCAGGGCCGAATGCGGGCCGACGACCTGCCGGCGATCGACGGCCCGACGATCGTTTGCATTCAGGCCGGCAACGTCAATTCCGGCGCGTTCGACCCGGCGATGGACATCGTGCTCTCGGTGCGCAAGCGCGGCGCCTGGGTTCACGTCGACGGCGCATTCGGTCTTTGGGCGCGGGCTTCCGATGACCACAGGTCTCTCGCAGCAGGCGTGGAACTGGCGGACTCCTGGGCGACAGACGCGCACAAATGGCTCAACGTTCCCTATGACTGCGGCGCGGCGATCGTGCGCTCGCCCGAGGCGTTGCGGGCGGCCATGTCGATCAGCGGCTCGTATCTGCTGAAGGGAGACCGGCGGGACGCTCTGGATGTCACGCCCGACAGCTCGAGGCGGGCACGAGCGCTCGACGTATGGGCGGCCCTCAGATGCCTGGGCCGGTCGGGTGTCGCCGAGCTCGTCGACCGCAACTGCAGGCAGGCCGCCTGGCTTGCACAAAAACTGGACGACGCCGGTGCCAACGTTCTCAACGAGGTTGTCCTCAACCAGGTCGTCGTGGCGTTCGGCGACGACGATGCGACCAAGCGTGTCATCGGCTCCCTACAGGGCGCTGGCGAGTGCTGGTGCGGCGGCACCAACTGGCAGGGCCGCGAGGCCATGCGCATCAGCGTAAGCTCCTGGGCGACCACGCAATCGGATATGGAGCGCAGCCTCGACGCGATCCTCCGGGCGATGGGTGCTGTCGAAGGGCGTCAGTCCTGATCGGCCGCGACCTTCCGCGGCAGATAGGCAAACGCGATCCAGCTCGAAACGGCGCACAATGCGGCCGTGATCCAGGCGACCGTTGCGAAAGCCCGGTCCGACGCTTCCCGATGCAATGAAGCGGCCGCTTCCAGCGGCTGGCCGAAACCGGCCGGGCCGCCGGCATAGTGATAGGCAGCGGAGGCGACGCCTCCCATGGCGGCAACGGCGACGAGACCGGCGACACGGCTGACGGCGTTGTTGATGCCGGACGCGGCGCCGGCATCGTCGGACGGCGCCGAGCCCATGACGCTCGCCGACAGTGGCGTGACCACCATCATCATGCCGATTCCCATCAGGCACATGGAGGGAAGCACGTGGCCCCAGAAATTCTCCCAACGGAATCCGAAGGCCAGTGAGGCGTAGGCCACCGCCACCAGGGCGCAGCCGCCGCCGATCAGCGGCGCCGGGCCGGTGCGGTTCATCAACCGGCCCATCAGGTTCGATCCAGCGGCAATCGCTACGGTGATCGGCAGGAACAGCATGCTGACCTGTATCTCCGGCAGGTCCCAGCCGGTGATCAACGCCATCGGCAGGTAGAACAGCACCGCCGACAGGGCGAAATAAAGCAGGAAGGTGACGGCGTTGGCGGCGCTGAACTCGCCCACCGCGAACAGCCGCAACGGCATCATCGGATGATCGGCACGCCGCTCCCAGCGCAGGAAGACGGCAAACAGCAGCAGGCCTGGCAGGCCGTAGAGCAGTACATGGCCGGCGCCGGCCAGCCCCTCCTCGCCTTCCGGTCCGGTCAGCGCCCAGGCGATCAGCCCGAGCGACAGGGTTGCGAAGACGGCGCCCCAGCGATCGAGCGGCACGTCGGAGACCGGCGTATCGTCCGGCACGCGGGCAAGCAGCAGGTAAAGCGCGATGGCGCCGACCGGCAGGTTGATGGCGAAGATCAGCCGCCAGATGTCGGCCTGTCCGGTCGACAGCAGCGCGCCGCCGAGCACCGGCCCGATCGCCGTGGTCAGCGCCGAGGAAGCGGCCCAGATACCGATGGCGCGGGCCCGGTCCTCCTGCGGATAGGTCTTGGAGATGATCGCCAGCGACCCCGGCACCATGATCGCGGCACCGATGCCCTGGAATGCGCGCGCGCCGATCAGAAAGCCCGGCCCGGGTGCGAGGGCGCAAGCGATCGACGCCACGACGAACAGGGCGATGCCTACCGAGAACAGGCGCCGGAGTCCGTATTTGTCACCCGCCGCGCCGCCGACGAGGATCAGCGCCGACAGCGCCAGCATGTAGGCGTTGTTGATCCACTGCGCATCGGTCAGCGTGGCGTCGAGGCTGGCGCGGATCGAGGGAATGGCGATCGACACGACGGTGCCGTCGATGAAACCCATGGCGGAAGCCAGGATTGCCGCGATCAACACGAAACGCCGGCGCCGTTGCGGACAGTAATCCTGAAAGGCGGTGTCGTCCGGATTGACGTGGATCGATGCCATGGTCGGGTTCCGCGATCACTCCTCGGGCTGCAGGTGCGATCCGTCGCGCCGCGTGAACTGCTTGCCGGCCTTTGTCTTGGTCAACAACATGTCGACGTCGGAATAGTGGCAGCGGTCTTCGTCGGCTCGGGTGCCGACGATCAGGTAGGTGGCCGGAGCGTCGGAACGGTTTTGCAGATGGTGGCCGTTGGCGTCGCCCGCCTTGAAGGCCGCCGCCTCCCCGGCCCCGACGACATGGGCGCCGTCGTCATCGACCAGGGTGATCTCGCCGCTGAGCACATAGAGGAACTCGTCCTCATTTTCGTGCCAGTGGCGCAGCGACGACAAGGCGCCCGGATGCAGCGTTTCGAGATGCACTCCGAACTGGGTCAGACCGCCGGCGTCGCCCAGCGATCGCGCCTCGAAACGGCCCAGGTCCTGGTCGTGCGGTGCCGGGTAGTTCGAGCTGACGATGGGTTCGACATCGGCGGGTTTGATGATCGGCATGAACGGCTCCTCTGCACAGATTGCGAGCCTAACCCGGCCGACCGTCACAGAAAACCGGCAATCGGGTTCGCCGACCGATGCCGGCCGGGTTGTCGAATCATTTCAACTGGATGCGGCCGTAGCTTCCGGATCCGATTCAAATTCGATGCGACCCGGCGCCAAAATTGCGAGTCTCTTCAAGCAAGCCACTGAATCAGCTGGATAATCGGAATCCGATCAGGACAGGCTGCGGCGCAGCCGGTCGGTCAGCCATTCCATGGCGATGACGATGATGAAGATCGAGAGAATGATGCTCGACGCCTTCTGGTACTGGAACAGGTCGAAGGCGGATTTGAGCTCCTGGCCGATCCCGCCGGCGCCGACCAGGCCGAGCACGACGGACGAGCGAACGGCCTTTTCCATGGCGAACAGCGTGGTGTTGATCAGCGACGGCATGGCGTCCGGCAGGACGGCGCTGCACAGGATGGAAAAGCGCGACGCTCCGATCGCTCCGAGCGCCTCCTGCGGCGCCCTGTCGGCATCCTCCATCGCTTCGGCATAGAAGCGCCCGCAGAAGCCGATGGTGTCGACCATGATCGTCATGGTGCCGGCAATGGCGCCGAGGCCGACCGTGACGACGAAGATCAGGGCCCAGACCAGATCGGGCACCGTGCGGAAGAACGAGACCAGCGCCTTGAACAGGAAGGCGGCGACCGGCACCGGGGAGACCGAGCGCGCCGACAGCCAGGCGATCGGCAGGCTGAGCAGCACGCCGAGCACGGTGCCGGCCAGCGCGATCTCGAACGTCTCGACCAGCCGCCAGCCCATGCGCGCCAGAAACGCCGGATCGGTGTCCGGCGGCATCATCCGGTCGATCAGGCTGGCAACGCGCGGGCCGCCGTCGACGAGGCGCTGCGGCGACCGGCTGACATCGACCACCGAGGCAATGATCACCGCGCCCAGCGCCACCAGAATGGTGAAGCGCAGCGCCGACATGGAGCCGAAGCGCGGGGTCGTGTCGGGTCGCTCGCGGCCGGGCCGTTCGGGCGCCAGGTCAACCATGGAAAACCCCTTCAAGATCGGCTTCGCTGAGGTCGGCGCTTGGCCGGTCGAAATGCACCGCGCCGCCGCGCAGCGCGATCACCCGGTCGGCATAGGTGACGGCGTGTTCCATGTCGTGCGAGGTGAAGATCAGCGTGATGCCGTTGTCGCGGGCAAGCGCCACGAACTGCTGCATGACGGCGTGTCCGGAGGCCGGATCGAGGCTGGCGGCCGGTTCGTCGGCAATGAACAGCCGCGGCTCGCGCACCAGCGCCCGGGCAATGGCGACACGCTGCGCCTGGCCGCCGGAGAGCTGGTCGACACGGGTCGTCGCCTTGTGGCCGAGACGCACCGCCTCCAGTGCGTCCTGCGCCGATTGCCGCCAGTCTTCCGGCGCGATCGCCTGGTTCCAGGCGCGCCAGCTGCCGGACTGGCCGAGCAGGCCGTGCACGACGTTCGACAGCGCCGACAGGCGTTTTACCAGGCCGTGCGATTGAAAGACGAAGCCGATCTGGCGGCGGATGGCCCGGCGCTGGGCCGGATGCGGATGCCGGTCGAAAGTCTCACCCAGTGATGTCACCCTGCCGCCGGTAATTTCGTGCAGGCCGATCAGGCTCTTCAACAGCGTCGACTTGCCGGCGCCGTTGGATCCGATCAGCGCGACCGTCTCGCCCTCAGCGATGGACAGCGATACGTCCTTCAGCACCGGGCCGGCAGACCGATAGGATTTGCACATCCCCTCGACGGAGATCAGCGGTGTGGCGGAAGCGATCATCAGAGGCGCCCAAGGGGCGGCCATTCGCCGCCGCCTCGCATTGCGGCCAAAGGCCGTTCAGTTGCCAACGAAACTGCCGAAGCCGTCGACGCCGATGGTGCGGTACATGGAGCGCACATAGTCGTAGTCGCTGTCGTTGACGCCTTCGAGGAAGAAGCCACCCTCGTATTTTTCGTTGTCTTCGCCCTTCAGCACGGCTTCCATGATCGCCGCGCCATCGTTGATGAAGGCGCCCTTGACCTTTTCCAGCACCGCCGGATCGACGCCCTTCGCCGCCAGCATGATGTCGTTGGGCAGGTCGGGGCCGCGGGCAACCACCTTGAAAGCGACCTCCGGATAGGCGGCGCGGGCCTTGCGCAGATGGCCGAAATTCATTCCGATGCCGGCGACATCGCCGCGGATCAGCGCTTCGATGGCGACGTTGCGCTTGATGATCCGTGCGTCGTAGTCGGAGCCGTAGCTGAGCCCCAGATCGGCCAGCGCCTGCGCCGGTCCGAGCTGCTGCGAGGTGGAGCCGACCGAACCGAAGGACACCACTTTGCCGCGCAGGTCGTTGGCGATCTTCACCGGACCGTCGGCCAGCACGACGATCTGGCCGAAATAGTCCGGCCGCTGCCAGGCGACGACGATCTGGGCGTCGGTGAGCTGCTTCATCACCACATATTCGGCCGGGCCGGTCAGGACGAAATTGACCTGGCCCGAGTTCATCGCCTCGACCGCAGCCGTGCGGGAAGCAACCGGAAACAGCTCGACCTCGAGGCCGGTCGACGCTTCCAGAGCTTTCTCGACCGCTCCGAACTCCTGTTGCAGCTGTTCGAGGCCCTCGACATCGGTGACGGCCAGGGTCACGTCGGCAGCCTGCGCCGTGACTGTCATCAGCGCCATGGCGGCGCCGGCGAGAAGTGAACGGATCATGATTTCCCCCATGAAGGTCGTGAAGCGTGTTTGCCGCTTCGCTCTACGACAGTTGTGATTCAACCACGTGATGGTGCAGTGTCAGGAATGTGACAGAACCCACAGAAGCGGCGGAAGGAAGGAAAGGATGTTGGATATCGGCGTGGTGTATTACCGGATCCGCCCGACCGGCGGCGAGATCGAGGCGGTGTGGTACTCGACCCGCTATCCGGGGGAGAAATGCGGAACCGGCCTCGCCAGGGGCGACACCTCCGGCGGGTTTCCCGGAGAATACCGGATCAGCTATTTCTTTCCCGATGGGACACTCTCGGCGGAACTCGATCTGAAGATCGAAAAATCGGGCGACGTCTACGACCTGGCCTATATCGAGGACGGCGAAACCCTGCTGGTCGGCGCGGGATTCGAAACGCCCGAGGGTCTCGTCGCAGGCTACCGCAAGCTCGGGTGACTACATGACCGGCGGAACCAGCCCGCATTTTCTGCCGAGACGGCCCAATTCCCGCGTTCCCTCGCAGTACCAGGCCCTGCCATCGTCGGACAGAAAGACCCGGTCGTTTCCGACGGCTCTTTCAATGCCATGGGGCAGATGGAAGACGGTCCGGCCGATCGCGGCTTCATAGCGAAGGGCCGGCCGGCACATACAGCACAGATCCGGCGCGCGCTCGGTTCCGTAGTGCACGTTTCCCTCGGCATCCTGACGCTTGGTCAGGACCTCCGCCGATGCCGCGGTGTTCCATGGAAGACATGCCAACACAGCCGCGATCATCGCCATCGGCGCGCTGAACCCGCGAGAACCCTCGGTATTTCTGCTGCATAGCACCACAGCGGTCTCCCAGATTGCCTTCCTCATTGTACCACCGAAGCGCATTGCCAAACGTGGGCGTCGACGATGCCGTACCGGTCGTGCCGATTTAAACCGTATCGTTTTCGCAACACCGAATTGGCATTGCACCCAATGCGCGTAGAAACCGGTTGAACCGGCTCTGGCCGGGGCGCATGATCACGGTCGATCGCGAAGCGCCACCGGCGACAGGCGTTTCGCAGATGTGCCCGGGGGCGAACCGTGCAGTCTATATTGAACATCGTTGCCGCAATTGCGTGCGGCCAATGCCACAGTTAAAGGCGCACTCGGCGAAAGGGTGCCGGATCGCAAGCGCACTTGCCTTGGCGATGCCGGTGGCTCCGTCGCTGCTGTTGACGACCTCGACCGCGCTGGCGACCTGCACCGTCAATTCGACGATCATGATCTGCACCGGAGACGAATCCTCCGGCATCACCGTCAACCGAGACGATTTCGACCCGTCGATCCAGACGCTGCAGATCGAACAGCTGACCGAGACGATCGGCGGCACCGGTGTCGAGCTGAATGGCGACGGGACCGATGGCGGCGACGGGGACAACAAAGTCGGCAAGGGCGACGACGGGGACGGCGGCGGCGACGCGCTGGACCTGACGATCGACTACCAGGATCCGAATTTCGGGGTGACCACCACAGACGACCAGGCCGAGGGCCTCTTCGTCAGCAGCAAGGCAGGCGACGGCGGCACGGGCGGTACCGGCGAGGACGATGTCATCGACCCGTTCTCCACCGAAGGCGGCAAAGGCGGCACCGGCGGCACCGGCGGCAATCTGGTTGTCGAAAGCACCGCCACGATCGACACGTCGGGCAATCTGTCACACGGCATTGTGGCCGTCAGCGACGGCGGTGACGGCGGCGATGGCGGTCATGCGCAGGGAGCGGCCCATTCGAGGGGCGGCGACGGTGGCGCCGGCGGTCCTTCGGGCGAAATCACCATCACCAGCGACGGGCCGAGCATCACGACGACCGGGTCTCAGGCGCAGGGCATCTTCGCGCAGAGCCTGGGCGGGGCCGGCGGCAACGGCGGCTCCTCGGCCGGCGGCATTACGGGCGGCGGCGGTGGCGGCGCACAAGGCGGCATTGCCGCGCCGGTCACCGTCGTCAACGACAGCTCGGTCCTGACTTCGGGCGACGGAGCCGGCGGTATTCTGGCCCAGAGCGTCGGCGGCTTTGCCGGTTCGGGCGGCGGCGGCAGCGAACTGTTTTCGTTCGGGGCCAGCGGCGAGAGCGGCGGGCCGGCGGATGCGGTCACCGTCACCAATCGCGGCGCAATCACCACCCAGGGCACCTACGCCACCGCCATCATGGCGCAAAGTACCGGAGGCGGCGGCGGAAGTGCCAATACGGATGGCGGCGTGGTCTCGCTCGGCGGCAGCGGCGACGCGGGTGGCGACGCCGGAAGGGTGACTGTCCGAAACCTCGCCATATTGACCACGCAAGACGATGTTTCAGCCGGCATCCAGGCTCAGTCCATCGGCGGTGGCGGCGGTGACGCGGGTAACTCGGGCGGTCTTGTCAGCATTGGCGCCGGCGGCGGCAATGGCGGCGACGGCGGAGAGGTGCTCGTTGAAAACGGCGCAGCGATATCCACGGTCGGCCAGTTGTCGGACGCCATCCTCGCCCACAGCGTGGGGGGCGGCGGCGGCCATGGCGGCTCGGGCGGCGGATTGCTGACCGCCGTCGGCGGCAGCGGTGGATCCGGCGGCCGGGGCAAACTCGTAACGGTGTTCAACATCTCGGACCTGTCGACCCGGGGGGACCATTCCAACGGCATTCTGGCCGAAAGTGTCGGCGGCGGCGGCGGCAAGGGCGGCAACACGGTCGATGTCGGGGTCTTCGTCAGTGTCGGTGTCGGTGGTAACGGCGGCAATGGCGGCGACGGAGGCATCGTCGAAGTCAATCCGAATATTTCGGCGACAAGCATCGGCCGGTCGATTTCGACACAGGGCGATCACTCCGGCGGCATCGTCGCCCACAGCGTCGGCGGCAGCGGCGGCAAAGGCGGTTGGACGGTGTCGGCAAGTGCCGGCATGGATGGAGATGTCAGCATCGGTGTTGGCGGCAGCGGCGCCAATGGGGGCGCCGGTCACCGTGTCACGGTTCACAACAAAGGCACGATCAGCACGGCCGGCAAATTCAGTGACGGCATCGTGGCGCAAAGTTCCGGCGGCGGCGGCGGAATGGGCGGCTTCGCCGTATCGGCGGCGGTGTCGGAGGCCACCAGCATATCGGTCGGCGTTGGCGGCGGCGGCGGCGGCGGCGATGCCGGCACGGTCTCGGTCAACAGCTGGACCCACGTCACGACCAGCGGTGATCATTCCAACGGCATCATCGCGGAAAGCATCGGCGGCAGCGGCGGTCATGGCGGCTTCAGCATGAGCCTTTCCGGTTCGTTCGACACCAGCGTTTCGTTGAGCGTCGGCGGAGACGGAGGATCCGGCGGCGAAGCCTCGAGGTCGTCCCTGATGTCGATCGGCAACATCACCACCCATGGCGACCATGCCGCCGCGATCCTCGCTCAAAGCATCGGCGGCGGTGGCGGCAATGGCGGCTTCAGCCTCGATCTGGCCGCTTCATCGACCTTCACCGTCGGAGTGGGTGTCGGCGGCAGCGGCGGCAGCGGCGGCGCGGCGTCCGACGTGGTAGCCTCGTCGCTGGGAAATCTGGTCACCACCGGCGCACACGCCAATGGGCTGGTGGCGCAGAGCATCGGCGGCGGCGGCGGCAATGGCGGATATTCCGTATCCCTGACGGGAACCGGGCTGGGCGCCGGTGTGCCGGTTTCAATCGGCGGTGACGGCAGCACCGGCGGAACGTCGGGCACGGCCACGGCCATCAATCGCGGCGACATCACCACCGAAGGGCCCATATCCTACGGCATCCTGGCGCAAAGCCTCGCCGGCGGCGGAGGCAATGGCGGCTTCAGCATATCGGGATCACTGACGCTCGACGAAGGTGCCGGAATACCCGTCGCCGTGGGCGGTGGTGGTGGCAGCGGCCACAGTGCATCTTCCGTCACCGTCGACAATATCGGCAATATTCGGACCGGTACGAATACCACCGGCCGACACTCCGGCGGCATCCTGGCGCAGAGCATCGGCGGCGGTGGCGGCAATGGTGGCTTCAGCGTCAGCGGCGGGATCGTCGCCGGTGGTGACGGCGGCAGCCTCAGCGTCGCGGTCGGCGGCAAGGGCGGCAGAGGTTCGCACGCAGGCGCCGTCTCCATCAGCAGCATCGGCGACATCGAGTCGGTGCGAAACGGCGCGCCGGGCATTCGCGGGCAGAGCATCGGCGGCGGCGGCGGCAGTGGCGGGTTCAGCGCGTCCTTCGACGGTTCGGAGAGCGGAAACCTGAGCGTCAGCGTCGGCGGCGAAGGAGGCGCCGGCAACCACGGATCGACGGTGACGATCCAAAGCAAGGGCACGATCATCACCGGCGGGCGACAATCCTACGGCATCTCGGCGCAGAGCATCGGCGGCGGCGGAGGCCACGGCGGCTTCAGCCTGGCCGGATCGATCAGCGAAGGCGACAACGTGTCGGTCGCCATCGGCGGTTCCGGCGGCGGTGGCGGAAACGGCGGCGAGGTGTCGGTCTTTCACGACGGTTCGATCCGAACGGCGGAAAGCAGCGCCACCGGGCTTTTGGCGCAAAGCGTCGGTAACAGCGGCGGCACGGGCGGTTTCAGCGGAACACTCAATGTCGCTCTCGACCAGGGCGGAAACGTGGGCGTCAGCGTCGGCGGCGGCGGTGGCGATGGCGGCCTTGCGCGAGCGGTAACCGTTACCACGATCGGTGGCGAGATCAGGACCGAGGGTCGAGGTGCCTCGGGCATCCTGGCGCAAAGTGTCGGCGGCAGCGGCGGCTATGGCGGTTTCGGGTTCACCGGCAATCTCGGTACGGGCGAATCGACCGGTAATTTCGGTGTGAGCGTCGGCGGCGGTGGAGGAAACGGGGGCGCCAGCGGCGCCGTATCCGTCGTCAATGCGAGTGCCATTCATACCCGGGAGGAACAGGCACACGCCATTCAGGCACAGAGCACGGCCGGCAGCGGCGGCAATGGCGGCATGGCGCTCACCGCCAATCTGAGCCTCGACTCGGACTCGCCGGGCAACAATCTCGGCGTTTCGGTGGGCGGCGCAGGCGGCAGAGGCAATATCGCCAGAACGGCTACCATCGAAAATGCTGGTGCTGTGAAGACAGAAGGCTTCAAGGCCCGCGGCCTGTTCGCCCAGAGCATCGGCGGCGGCGGCGGCGATGGCGGTCTGTCGTTCTCCGGCAACTTCGCCGGCGGCCAGGACAGCAAGGAAATGAACGTAGCCGTCGGTGGCAGCGGCGGCAGTGGAAACAATGCGGGCGCAGTGACGGTCCTCAACGACGGATCGATCGAGACCGAAGGCCATTTCAGCGAAGCCATCCTCGCCCACAGCATCGGCGGCGGCGGCGGTACCGGCGGCTCGGCAACGACCGCCGCCCTGTCCCGCCAGGGTGACGGCACGTCGCTCGAATTTGGCGTGTCCATCGGCGGATCGGGCGGCGCGGCCGGCAACGGCGAAGCCGTTGAAGTGGTGAACAATGGCATGATCGTCACGCAGGGCGTCGCCTCGACCGCCATCAACGCCCAAAGCATCGGTGGCGGCGGCGGCAAGGGCGGATCGAGCCTGGCCGGCATCGCCGGCCTGACCCAGTCCGGCACCCAGCCCAATCCACGCACCGTCAACGTCAACGTGGCCATCGGAGGCGCCGGTGGCAGCGGCGGAAACGCGAGCACGGTCACGGTGGTGAATACGGGCGGCATTGAGACCGCCGACGGAGCGGCCAAGGGCATTTCGGCGCAAAGCATCGGCGGCGGCGGCGGCCAGGGCGGAGCCGCCGATGCCTTCGCCATGCTCGCCGGGTATTGCGCCATTTGCGGTCAGACCGAGCCGGACAATGGTGCGAAATCCATCAACCTCACCGTCTCCATCGGCGGGGCGGGCGGCGGTGGCGGTCACGCAGATGCGGTCACGATCGACAATATCGGTTCGATCCTGACCCAGGGCGCCGGCGCGGATGGCATCTTCGCCCAGAGCATTGGCGGCGGCGGCGGCGAAGGCGGCACCGGCGCGCTCGGGCAGAATCTGTTGCAAGGCCTTGCAGGCGTCATCATCGACGATGGGCCGATCATCATGGATCCGGTCGAATCGCTGAAAGTCTGGGACGATATCCAGGTCGCCATCGGCGGCAGCGGCGGCTCGGCCGGCAACGGAGCGGCTGTGGATGTCAACAATTACGGCGCCATTACGACGCTCGGAATTCAATCCACGGCAATCTATGCGCAAAGCGTCGGCGGCGGCGGCGGTCGCGGCGGAGCATCGACCGGGGGCTCGTTCGCCATCGCCTCGATCGGTGGCAAGGGCGGATCCGGAGGGGATGCCGGCGCGGTCACCGTCATGAACGACGGCGAAATCTACACGACCGGTGCGGCCTCGATGGGCATTTTCGCCCAGAGCGTCGGCGGCGGCGGCGGCCATGGCGGCGACGTCAGCCAGAATCTGTTCTGGCCGGGTGTCGATGTCGGCATTGGCATCGATCTGTCGCTCGGCGGCGGCAGCGGCGGCAACGGCGCCGATGTCGTGGTCGAAAATACCGGACGGATCGTCACCGAGGGTGCCGGCGGTCACGGCATCTTCGCGCACAGTGTGGGCGGTGGCGGCGGCGTGGCCGGCAGCGCGGGATTGAGCCCCGGTTCGGCCCTCTACTTCATCGGCTCGACCGGCGACGATGGCGATGCCGGCACGGTGACGGTCACCACCGAGGGCGACATCTACACGCTCGGTCCGGGCGCAGCCGGCATCTTCGCCCAGAGCGGCAGTGGACAGGAGGACACGGATACGTCGAACGACTTCGCCGACGGCGCCACCGGCACCGGCAAGGCCGTTTCGGTCACGGTCGACGCCCGGGTCGAGGCAGCCGGGGTCAATTCCGGCGGCGTCATCGCCCAGAGCATCGGCGTCAACAACAACAGCGACATTACCGTCTCGGTGTCGGCGGGCGGTGCGGTGATCGGCGGGCTCGACAACAGCGGCAGCGGAACCGCCAGCAATGCCATCGCCATCCAGTTGCTCGACGGCGCGGATAACATGATCACCAACCGCGGCACGGTTTCCACCCAGCAGGACCATCTGGGGATTGCCGTCGCCACGCGGACAACTCGGGAAAACCAGACGACCGTCAACGACACGGTCGACAATTACGGCGTCCTCACGGGCTCCGTGTTTCTGACGGGCGTGACCAACGCCGTGACCAACAATTCCGGCGGTCGCCTCAATATGGGCGCCAACATCGATGTCGGGGCCGGCAACACGGTCACCAATCTCGGAACGGTGTCGCCGGGCGACAAGGATCAGGTCTTCACCTCGACCATCACCGGCGACTATGTCCAGAACGGCCCGGGCACCTATGAGGTCGACGTCGATTTCAAGATCGCCGACGAGAACCCCGGTCCCGGCGTGCCCGGCGAAGCCGACCTGATCCACATTACCGGAACCGCCGAACTCGACGGCATCGTCGACGTCAATCCGGTCAACGGCGCCTATGTCGAGCCGGACGTGTCGGGCACCGTCCTGATCCTGACCGCGGATGGGGAATACGGCACGCCGACACTGATCGCGCCGGATACCGCGGTGGTCAATTACGCGCTCTCCTACGACACCACGACCACCAACAACGTCTATCTCGGATGGACGGTGAACTTTACGCCCGACGGCCTCAACCGCAACGAAACGGCGATCGGGAACTACATCACGGATGTCATCGCCGCCGGGAGCCCCGACTCCCTCACCCCGGTCATCAACGCTCTGCTCGAAGCCCCCGACATCCCGACCCTGCGCAACTATTACGACCAGCTGTCGCCGGAAGCCTATATCGACAACGAACTGGCGACCGTGCTCGGCAACATGCGGTTTGGCCGCGCGCTGATGAACTGCCACACCATGGACGAAAACGGACGCTGCGGCTGGCTGCGCTTCGGCGGCTACCGGACGGAGCGCGACGAGACCTTCGAGTATTTCGGCTTCACCGAAAACGTGCTTGACGGCGAGGCCGGCATCGGCGGCATGATCAACGACAACACCGGGCTGTTCGTGGCACTGAATTACGGCCGCAGCGACATCGACACCGAGGATCTGGCATCGAGCGACGGCCACCGGCTGCAGGGCGGTGTCGGTTTCAGCCGCTACAGCGACAGCGGCGGCGCCATTTCGATCGCCGCTTTCGGCGGCGGCGCCTGGTACGACGTCGAGCGCACCCTGACGCTCACCGGCACGCCGATGACCGCCGAGGGCGACCAGAAACTCTATTTCGGCGGCGGCCAGGTCCGACTATCCTACGAGGCGACGAACGGTCCGTTCTCGATCACTCCGTCGGTCGAGGCCTGGGGCGGCTATTTCTACAACAGTTCGATCAGCGAATCCGGCGCCGGCGGCGCCAGCCTGTCGATCGAAGGCGACGGCGACTTCTTTGCCGCGGTGCGCCCTGCCCTGAAGCTCGCGACCGAGACCACGACCCAGGCCGGCGGCAAGGTCAGCGCCTTCATCCAGGGCGGCGCCACCTATATCGCCTACGGCAACCGGGATTTCGGCACGGGCATGACGGCGACGATGCAGGGCGACGCCAACGCGGTGCCGGGCTTCACCGTGACGAGCACGCTCGCCGACTGGTATTTCGACGGCGTGGTCGGCCTCAACTGGACCGCGCCCGGCGGAACCCAGTTCCGGCTCAGCGGCGGCGCGCAATACGCCCAGGACTATCTGATCTATGGCGGCGACGCCGAGCTCGTGGTGCCGTTCTGAATTAGTCGTATCGATTCAGCCACACTGCACACAACATTGCCCGGGATAGCCGCGGATACCGGTTGAATCGCGGCGGCTGCTTGAGCATGATCAAGTTGAGATTGCGAGGCGCCGAAGGCGACCGGGGTTTCGCATCGCCGGGGGCAAACCGTGCAAATCGACTTGAACAAAGTTGCCGCAGCTGCATGCGGCCAATGCCGCTGGTAAAGCCACAGCTTCGGACGGCCACTCGATACCGGTTCGCGGGTGCGCTGGCGCTCGCACTCCCCTCATTGCCGCCGCTGCTGCTGACGACATCGACGGCGCTGGCGACCTGCACCGTCAATTCGAATACGATGACCTGCACCGGCGACGAGTCCGGCGGCATCACGGTGAACCGCAACGATTTCAATCCATCGATCCAGACGCTGCGCATCGAACAGCTGACCGCGACGATCGGCGGCAGCGGCGTTTTGCTGGACGGCAACGGAAGCAATGGCGGCAACGGCGGCGACCATATCGGCACCGGCCACGACGGGCATTCCGGCGGAACCGCGCTGGACCTGGTGATCGATTATGCGGACACCAGCTTCGGCGTCACCACGACCAACGACCAGGCCGAAGGCCTCTTCGTCAGCAGCAAGGCCGGAAACGGCGGCACCGGCGGCACCGGTCTGGACGACGTCATCGATCCGGTCGACACCCATGGCGGCAGGGGCGGTTCGGGCGGTATCGGCGGCAACATCGCCGTCCTGAGCACGGCGACGGTCAACACCGCCGGCAACCTGTCGCACGGCATCCTGGCGGTCAGCGTCGGCGGCGAAGGCGGCCGGGGCGGACACGCGCAAGGCGCGATCGTCAGTCGCGGCGGAGACGGTGGCCCAGGCGGCAGGTCGGGAAGCATCGCGATCAGCAGCGTCGGCGCGAGCATCAGGACCACCGGAACCCAGGCCCAGGGCATCTACGCGCAAAGCCTGGGTGGCAGCGGCGGCGACGGCGGCACCTCCGCCGGCGGGATTGTCGCCGACGGCGGCGGTGGTGCGGGCGGCGGCATCGGTGCGGCAGTCGAAATCGTCAACCTCAGCACCATCGACACGTCGGGGCAAGGCGCCGGCGGCATCCTGGCCCAGAGCGTTGGCGGCTTTGCCGGTTCCGGCGGCGGCGGCGGCGGCCTGTTTTCCTTCGGCGCCAATGAGCAAAGCGGCGGGGCCGCCGCCAATGTCAGCATCACCAACCACGGTGCGATAACCACACAGGGCACTTTCTCGACAGCCATCATGGCACAGAGCACCGGCGGCGGCGGCGGCAGCGCCAATACCGACGGTGGCGTCATTTCGCTTGGCGGCAGCGGGTCTGCCGGCGGCAATGCCGGCAGTATCGCGGTGCGAAACCTCGCGAGATTGACCACCAACAGCGACAATTCGGTGGGAATTCAGGCCCAGGCCGTCGGCGGCGGCGGCGGCGACGTACTGGTCGAAAACAGCGCCGCGATTTCGACGGTCGGCAGCATGTCCGACGCCATTCTGGCCCATAGCGTGGGCGGCGGCGGCGGACATGGCGGCTCCGGCGGCGGATTGCTGGTCGCGGTCGGTGGCAATGGCGGTTCGGGCGGCAGCGGCAACACCGTCGCCGTGTCGGCGACGGCCGATCTGTCCACCACAGGCGACCACTCGAACGCGATCCTGGCGCAAAGCGTCGGCGGCGGCGGCGGCAAGGGCGGCAACACCGTCGATGTCGGCGCGTTCGTCAGCATCGGGGTCGGCGGGTCGGGCGGCAACGGCGGCAATGGCGGGACGGTCGAGGTCAATCGGGGCGTGTCCGCCGGCAGCGCCGCCACCTCGATCTCGACGCGTGGCGATCACTCCGGCGCCATCGTCGCCCACAGCGTCGGTGGCAGCGGCGGCAAGGGCGGCTGGACGGTGTCGGTCAGCGGCGGCATCATTGGCGACCTCAGCATCGGCGTCGGCGGCAGTGGCGCGAATGGCGGCAGCGGCGGCGAAGTCACCGTGCACAACAACGGGACGATCGCCACGGCCGGCAAATTCAGCGACGGCATCCTGGCGCAGAGTTCGGGCGGCGGCGGCGGGCTGGGCGGGTTCGACGTCACAGCCGCGGCATCGTCGAGTGTCGGCATCGCAGTCGGAGTCGGCGGCGGCGGCGGTGGCGGCGGCAACTCCAGTGGCGTGACGCTCAACAGCTGGACCGACATCACCACGCAGGGTGACCACTCCAACGGCCTCGCCGCCGAAAGCGTCGGTGGCAGCGGCGGTCATGGCGGCTTCAGCATCAGCCTTGCCGCGGCGGCCGATGCCAGCATCGGCGTCAGCGTCGGCGGCAGAGGCGGATCCGGCGGCAGCGCGGCGGCAACGACACTGGCATCGACCGGAAATATCATGACCGGAGGCGACCATGCCGCTGCCATCCTCGCGCAAAGCATCGGCGGCGGTGGCGGCAATGGCGGCTTCAGTCTCGGCCTTGCGGCGTCATCGAGCTTCAGCGTCGGCGTCAGTGTCGGCGGCAGCGGCGGAAGCGGCGGCAGTTCATCCAGTGTGACGGCATCTTCCCAGGGCAACCTCGCAACCGGCGGCTCCCATGCCCACGGGCTGATGGTGCAGAGTATCGGCGGCGGCGGCGGCAACGCCGGGTTCTCCATCTCGCTGACCGGAACCGGAGAAGGCGCCGGAGTGCCGGTCTCGGTGGGCGGCGACGGCAGCACTGGCGGCACGGCCGGGTCGATCAGGGCGACCAACCGCGGCGACATTTCCACGGCGGGAGATCATTCCTCCGGCATTCTGGCCCAGAGCCTGGCCGGCGGCGGTGGCAATGGCGGCTTCAGTATTTCCGGGTCGCTGACCCTCGGCGACGGCGCCGGTATTCCAGTGTCGGTCGGCGGCGGGGGCGGTAACGGAAACAGCGCTTCTGCCGTGACCGTCGACAATATCGGCAATATCAAAACCGGCACGGCATCGACCGGCCAGCATTCGGCCGGAATCCTCGCACAGAGCATCGGTGGCGGCGGCGGCAATGGCGGCTTCAGCGTCAGCGCCGGCGTGGTGACCGGCGGCGACGGCGGCAATATCGGTGTCAGTGTCGGCGGAACGGGCGGCAGAGGCTCCAGCGCGGGAGCAGTCACGGTCACCAGCCAGGGCGGCATCGAGTCCATTCGAAACAGTTCACCGGGGATCCACGCCCAGAGCATCGGCGGCGGTGGCGGCAATGGCGGCTTCAGCGCGTCGTTCGACGGTTCGCAGAGTGGCAATATCAGTGTCAGCGTCGGCGGCACGGGCGGCACCGGCAACGACGCTTCGACGGTGAGGGTCGAAAGCCGGGGCACCGTCGTCACCGCCGGCAAGCAGTCCTATGGAATCTCGGCACAAAGCATTGGCGGTGGCGGCGGACATGGCGGCTTTAGCCTCGCCGGATCGGTCAGCAAGAACGCCAACGTTTCGGTATCGGTCGGCGGTTCCGGCGGCGGTGGCGGCAATGGCGGTGCGGTGCAGGTCGACGAGGACGGTTCGGTCCGCACCGCCGGAAACAGCGCAAGCGCCATTCTGGCGCAAAGCGTCGGCAGCGGCGGCGGCGCCGGCGGCTTCAGCGGCACCGCCGGAATCGCGATCGGCGATGGCGGCAATATCGGCGTGAGTGTCGGCGGCGGCGGAGGCGATGGCGGCACTGCCGGTTCCGTCAACGTCACAACCCGGGGTGGCGATATCAGAACGTCGGGCCAGGGTGCCATCGGCATCATGGCCCAAAGCGTCGGTGGCAGCGGCGGCAGCGGCGGCTTCGGATTCACCGGCGACCTCGGCACCGGGGAAAAGGCCGTCAATATCGGTGTAACCGTCGGCGGCGGCGGCGGGAACGGCGGCACCAGCGGCGCCGTCACTGTTACCAATGCGAATGCCATTCACACCGGCAACGACCAGGCCCACGGCATCCATGCTCAGAGTGCGGCCGGCAGCGGCGGCAATGGCGGCATGGCAATCACCGCAAACCTGAGCCTCAATCCCAATTCGCCCTCCACCAACCTCGGCGTTTCGGTGGGCGGCGGCGGTGGTACCGGAAATGTCGCCGGGACCGCCGGCATCGACAATGACGGCGCCGTGGTGACATCAGGCTTCAAGTCGAAAGGCCTTTATGCCCAGAGCCTCGGCGGCGGTGGCGGCGATGGCGGCCTCGCCTTCTCGGGCAATCTCGCCGGCGGCCAGAGCAGCAAGGAAATCAACGTCGCGGTCGGCGGGCGCGGCGGCAGCGGTAACGATGCTGCCGGGGTGAACGTCGTCAACGACGGATCGATCATGACGGCCGGCCATTTCAGCGAGGGCATTTTCGCCCACAGCGTCGGCGGCGGTGGCGGCACCGGCGGCACCGCCGCCGTCGCGGCCCTGTCGCGCCAGGGACAGGGCACCTCGCTCGATTTCGGAGTGTCGGTCGGTGGCTCCGGCGGTGCGGCGGGCGACGGCAAGGCCGTCGACGTCATCAACAACGGCGCGATTGTCACGGCGGGAGTCGGATCGACGGCCATCGATGCACAAAGCATCGGCGGTGCTGGCGGAAAAGGCGGTTCGAGTTTTGCCGGAATCGCCGGCCTGACCCAGTCGGGCACGCCGAATCCGCGCACCGTCAACATCAATGTCTCCGTCGGCGGCACCGGCGGCAGCGGAGGCAATGCAAGTACGGCGAAGGCCTCCAATACGGGCAGCATCCGGACGGTCGACGGATCGGCAAAAGGCATCTCCGTCCAGAGCATCGGCGGCGGCGGCGGACAGGGCGGAGCCGCCGACGCTTTCGCGATGCTGGCCGGCTTTTGCCGGATCTGCGGCCAGAGTGCTCCCGACAACGGGGCCAAAAGCATCAACCTGAATGTCAGCGTCGGAGGGGCTGGCGGCGGCGGCGGAAACGCGGATGCCGTAACGGTCGATAATTCCGGCTCAATCCTGACCGAAGGCGCCGGCTCCGACGGCATCTTTGCGCACAGCATCGGTGGTGGCGGCGGCGAAGGCGGAACCGGAGCATTGGGACTCAAGCCGCTGCTCGGCCTGACCGGAGTCATCATCGCCGACGGTCTGATCATCCTCGACCCGCTCAAATCGCTCAAGGTCTGGTCCAACGTGCAGGTCGCCATCGGCGGCAGGGGCGGCGCGGCCGGCAACGCCGGCACGGTCGACGTCGGCAACCGCGGCGCCATCACCACGCTCGGGCATCAGTCGACCGCCATATATGCGCAAAGCATCGGCGGCGGCGGCGGTCGTGGAGGGGCGACGTCGGGCAGCGCCTTCGCCATCGCTTCGATCGGCGCCAAGGGCGCGTCCGGTGGCAACGCCAGTACCGTCACGGTTCGAAACGACGGCAATATCCGCACGGTCGGCTCGGCCTCGATGGGCATCTTCGCGCAGAGCATCGGCGGCGGCGGCGGCCATGGCGGCGACGTCAGCCAGAACCTGTTCTGGCCCGGCATCGATGTCGGCATCGGCATCGACCTTTCGCTCGGCGGCGGCAGCGGCGGCAACGGCGCCGACGTGGTGGTCGACAACACCGGCGCCATCCTTACCGAAGGCGCTGGCGGCCATGGCATTTTCGCGCAAAGCGTCGGCGGCGGCGGCGGCGTCGCAGGCAGCGCCGGCGTCAGCCCCGGTTCGGCGCTGTTCTTCATCGGCTCCACCGGCGACGACGGCGATGCCGGCACGGTCACGGTCTCCAGCCTCGGCGACATCCGCACCATGGGCCCCGGAGCCGCGGGAATTTTCGCCCAGAGCGGCAGCGGCAGGGAGAATACCGATACGTCGAACGGATTTGCCACCGGTGCCAGCGGCACCGGCAAGGATGTCACCGTGACCGTCGGTGCCCGTGTCGAGGCATCGGGGATCAACTCCAGCGGGGTCATCGCCCAGAGTATCGGCGTCAACAACAACAGCGATATCGCCATCACGGTGCTCGGCGGCGGGGCGGTGATCGGCGGGATCGACACGGATGGCGCCGGAACTGCCAGCAACGCTGTCGCCATCGAGCTGCTGGACGGCGGGAACAACCGGGTCACCAACAGCGGTTCTGTCTCCACGCAGCTTGGCCATCTGGGCACCGCAATCACCTCGCGGACGACGCGAGCCAACCAGACGACCATCAACGACGCCATCGACAATCACGGTGTTCTCACCGGCTCGGTCTTCCTCACCGGTGTCACGAACAGCGTGACCAATTTCGTCGGCGGGCGGTTGAACATGGGCGCCAACATCGATGTCGGGGCCGGCAACACGGTCACCAATCTCGGAACGGTGTCGCCGGGCGACAAGGACCAGGTCTTCACCTCGACCATCACCGGCGACTACGTCCAGAACGGCCCGGGCACCTATGAGGTCGACGTCGATTTCAAGATCGCCGACGAAAACCCCGGTCCCGGCGTGCCCGGCGAAGCCGACCTGATCCACATCACCGGCACCGCCGAACTCGACGGCATCGTCGACGTCAATCCGGTCAACGGCGCCTATGTCGAGCCGGACGTGTCGGGCACCGTCCTGATCCTGACCGCGGATGGGGAATACGGCACGCCGACACTGATCGCGCCGGATACCGCGGTGGTCAATTACGCGCTCTCCTACGACACCACGACCACCAACAACGTCTATCTCGGATGGACGGTGAACTTTACGCCCGACGGCCTCAACCGCAACGAAACGGCGATCGGGAACTACATCACGGATGTCATCGCCGCCGGGAGCCCCGACTCCCTCACCCCGGTCATCAACGCTCTGCTCGAAGCCCCCGACATCCCGACCCTGCGCAACTATTACGACCAGCTGTCGCCGGAAGCCTATATCGACAACGAACTGGCGACCGTGCTCGGCAACATGCGGTTTGGCCGCGCGCTGATGAACTGCCACACCATGGACGAAAACGGACGCTGCGGCTGGCTGCGCTTCGGCGGCTACCGGACGGAGCGCGACGAGACCTTCGAGTATTTCGGCTTCACCGAAAACGTGCTTGACGGCGAGGCCGGCATCGGCGGCATGATCAACGACAACACCGGGCTGTTCGTGGCACTGAATTACGGCCGCAGCGACATCGACACCGAGGATCTGGCATCGAGCGACGGCCACCGGCTGCAGGGCGGTGTCGGTTTCAGCCGCTACAGCGACAGCGGCGGCGCCATTTCGATCGCCGCTTTCGGCGGCGGCGCCTGGTACGACGTCGAGCGCACCCTGACGCTCACCGGCACGCCGATGACCGCCGAGGGCGACCAGAAACTCTATTTCGGCGGCGGCCAGGTCCGACTATCCTACGAGGCGACGAACGGTCCGTTCTCGATCACTCCGTCGGTCGAGGCCTGGGGCGGCTATTTCTACAACAGTTCGATCAGCGAATCCGGCGCCGGCGGCGCCAGCCTGTCGATCGAAGGCGACGGCGACTTCTTTGCCGCGGTGCGCCCTGCCCTGAAGCTCGCGACCGAGACCACGACCCAGGCCGGCGGCAAGGTCAGCGCCTTCATCCAGGGCGGCGCCACCTATATCGCCTACGGCAACCGGGATTTCGGCACGGGCATGACGGCGACGATGCAGGGCGACGCCAACGCGGTGCCGGGCTTCACTGTGACGAGCACGCTCGCCGACTGGTATTTCGACGGCGTGGTCGGCCTCAACTGGACCGCGCCCGGCGGAACCCAGTTCCGGCTCAGCGGCGGCGCGCAATACGCCCAGGACTATCTGATCTATGGCGGCGACGCCGAACTGGTCGTGCCGTTCTGAAACCTGTCAGTACAGCGTCTTCTTGTACCCGTCCTCCAACTCGGCATCGATCTTTTCCATTTCTGCGTCGTCCGTTGGGGCGCCGGTGGTCTGATCCAGGATCATCTTGGAAAGCGAGGGCATGTCCGTGCGGTCCTGGAAATGTTCGGGGTCCCACAGTCTCGAGCGGCGAAACGCCTTGGCGCAGTGCAGGAAAACCTCCGTCACCTCGACGACGATCGCCAGCTTCGGCAAACGGTCGCGCACGGCCATCGGCTCGAGGATCGCCGGATCCGTCGTCAGGCGGGCGCGCCCGTTGACCCTGAGCGTGTCGTCGAATCCCGGCACCAGAAACAACAACCCGACATGTGGGTTGGCCAGAATGTTGGTGAAGGTGTCCAGCCGGTTGTTGCCCGGCCGGTCCGGGATTGCCAGCGTTCGATCGTCCAGGATCCGGACAAAGCCGACTGGATCGCCGCGCGGGCTCACATCCGCCCGTCCGGCGAGATCTTGCGTTCCGATGCACAGAAACGGGGATCGGGCGATGTAGTCCCTGGCGTGCCGGTCCAGCCGATCGAGACATTTTTTCACCGCCAGCGGATGCTGTTTGTGAAACAGTTCCCTGAGCTCGGTCTCGTTCGAGACCACAAACTTCTCATCAAGCGTGATAGTCGACACGGTCGGGCCTCCCGTTAGCGTTGAATGGCCTTTGTGCCAGCATCCGCGATCGCCTTCCAGACTTTTTCGGCGGTTGCCGGCATGTCTATGTGATCGACGCCCCTGTCGGACAATGCATTGCAAATGGCATTGATCGTTGCCGCCGGCCCGGCGATGGCCGCTGCCTCCCCGCACCCCTTCGAACCGAGCGGATTGGTCGTGCAGAGCGTCTCCAGGGCGAGAAACTCGATATTCGGAACATCGCGCGCTCGCGGCATGGTGTAGTCGTGAAACGACCCGGTGAGAAGGTGGCCGGATTCGGGATCATACCGGCATTCCTCCATCGACGCCTGGCCAATGGCCTGAGCCGCCCCGCCGTGGATCTGACCCTCGACGATCATGGGATTGACCACACGGCCGAAATCGTCGACGGCGAGATAGCGGTCGACCCGGACGTCGCCCGTTTCCGGGTCGACTTCAACTTCGACAAGGTGGCACCCGTAAGGGAAGGTGAACGCCTCGGGATCATAATAGGTGACGTCCTCGAGGCCCGGCTCAAGATCCGGCGGATAGTTCGACGGAGCATAGGCACGACCCGCAACTTCCGCGAAGGTCAGGGTTTTGTTGCCCGGCCGAAGCCGAAACAGGCCCTCTTCCAGTTCGATATCGTCAACCTCTCCTTCAAGAATGTGAGCGGCGATGCGTTTCATCTTCGTCACGATCTTTCGCGTCGAGGAGACAAGTGCACTGCCGCCGACAGACAGCGACCGCGAGCCGTAGGTTCCGATCCCGTATGGCACGCGTGCGGTGTCTCCGTGCACGATTTCGATGTCGGCGGGATCCAGGCCGGTTTCTTCCGCTACCAACTGGGCAAAGGCGGTTTCGTGCCCCTGGCCGTGCGAATGGCTTCCTGTAAGTACCGTGACGCCGCCGGTGGGGCTGACCCGGACCGTCGCCACTTCGTACTGACCGCCGCCGCAGCCCTGTTCGATCAGCATTTCCGACGGACCCATACCGCATGCTTCCATGTAGAATGCAACGCCGAGGCCTCGCTCCTTTCCGCTCGTTTGCGACCGCTTTCTGCGGCCTTCGAAGCCGGCCAGATCGGCCGCCTCTCGGCAGGCTTCGAGCACCGCCGGAAGGTCGCCGGAATCATAAGTCCACAGGAATGGCGTCTTGTAGGGAATCATATCGGCGGTGATCAGGTTGCGCCGGCGAAGCTCGAAGGCATCCAGCCCGAGCTTTTTCGCCGCAACGTCGATGATGCGTTCCAGGACATAAGTGCATTCAGGCCGGCCGGCGCCGCGATACGCATCGACGGCCGTCGTATTGGTAAAGGCCCCGCGAACACGGATGTGGAGGTTGCGCAGGGCATAGGGCCCGGGAAACGGGTTGCCGTAGAAAAAAGTCGGGATGGCCGGGGCGAACGTGGATAGGTATGCTCCCATGTTTGCGATCGTATCGACCTTCAGGGCCAGGAACCTGCCATTCGCATCGAGCGCAAGTGACACGGTCGTGACATGATCGCGTGCGTAGGTGTCGGCCTGGAAGGCTTCACTCCGGCTGGCCGTCCAATGCACCGGACGCTTGATCCGCCGGGCGGCAACAAGCACGAGGACTTCCTCGTTGTAATGGTAGATTTTCATCCCGAAGCCGCCACCCACGTCGGGCGAGACCACCCGGATCTTCTCCTCCGGAACCTTCAACGTGCTGGACGACAGCATGACACGGATGGGATGCGGATTCTGGTTGGAGGTGTATAGTGTGTATTCGCCGCGGCCCGGTTCGAACTGGCCCAAGGTCCCGCGTGTCTCGATCGGCGCGGCATTGATCCGGTTCTGGACGAGATCGAGCTCGACCACATGCGCAGCCTCCCTCATGATCAGCTCGGTTTCGGCCGCGTCGCCCAGTTCCCAATCGAACGTCAGATTGGATGGTAGATCCGGATGCACGATGGCGGCGCTGTCGTCGAGGCTCGTCGCCAGGTCCGTTTGACCAGCCTGCACGTCATAGTCGACTTCGATCAGCTCCGCGGCCGTCTCGGCCTGCTGGCGCGTTTCCGCAACGACCGCAGCGACCGGGTCTCCAACGTGAAGCGCGAAGTCGCTGACCAGCACCGGATGTTCGGGAGCCGCCATCTCGGTTCCGTCGCTGCTGTGAACGGGCCATGCGCAGGGCAGGCCGCCGATCCCCTCTTCCCGCATTTGCTTGCCGGTCAAAATCGTCAGGACACCCTGCTGACCGGCAGCCTTGGCAACATCGATCGCATTGATCCTGGCGCGCGCATGCGGAGAGCGTAGAACGACAAGGTGGGCGACATCGGACATCCGGTCGGCAATGTCTGAAACATAGTTGCCGGTCCCGGTGAGGAAACGCTTGTCTTCCTTTCTGAGGAGCGAGCTGCCAATCCAATTCATCTTTCTTTCTCAATGCGTTACAGGGTTAACATCAAGTTACAAACGGCAACTCCCATTGTAAAATTCCGATTTTCGCGAGGCTTTATCGAAAAAACCGCTGACACCACCAAAGCGGTTTGCGGGCCGATTTTCGAACCGATTCAAATCGGCGGTCCAATTATCTGAATTCGTTTCCTTTTCCCCGCCAGCAGGCGGTCCGGCACAAAAGCACCGCTTCAGGGACCGGCAAAAATCGGCTCGGCAAATGGCTGGAGTGATTCCGCGTATCGAAAAATCAGATGCGGTCCCGGATCGATCGATGCATTACGCCAGCGCCGTGCGGATCATCTTCTGGCAGCGGGCGGCCATGAAATCGATGAACAGGCGCAGCTTGGGGTCCTGGAAATCCTTGTGCGGGAAGATCACCGCCAGCTTGGCCGGTATCGGAGGCGTGTCGGGCAGCACCGGCACCAGCAGGCCGGAATTGAGATAACTCTGCACCTCGAAGCGCGGCTTGTTGACGATGCCGTGGCCGGCCAGAGCCCATTCCATCAAGACGTCGCCATCGTCGGAATCGAACACGCCCGAGACCTCGATCTTGCGCACGCCGTCCTCGGCCTGCAGCGGCCAGATGAATTCGTTGGAACCGGGGAAGCGCAGGAGCAGGCAGTTGTGGCCGTCCTTGACGAGATCGTCGATGGTTTCCGGCGTGCCGGCCTTGCGCAGGTATTCAGGCGAGGCGCACAGCACCCGGTCGCAGTCCATGATGCCGCGCATGCGCAGGCTGGAATCCTCGATGACGCCGAGCCGGAATGCCAGATCGATGCTTTCCTTGAGGATATCGACATTGTGGTCGGAGAGCCGCAGCCGCACCTCGATCTCCGGATACTGCTCGTGGAACTCAGGAATGCCGGAGGCGATGAAGCGGCGGCCGAATCCCAGCGGCGCCGTCACCCGGATCGTGCCCTTAGGCTGCCCGGAAACCGAGGCGATCGAGGCCTCCGCATCCTCCACCGCCTGGATGATGCGCCCTGCCCCGCGGTAGAAGATCTTGCCCTGTTCGGTCGGCGTCAGCTGCCGCGTGGTGCGGTTGAACAGCCGCACGCCGAGATATTTTTCCAGCTCCTTGACGCGGTTGCTGGCAACCGCCGGAGAGATGCGCAAATCGCGCCCCGCGGCCGACAGATTGCCCAGTTCCACGACCCGCAGGAACACCTTGATATTTTCAAAATAGGACATGGGCGCACCTTAGGATTATTTAGAAATTTTTGAAAGTCATGCCGTAACTCATGGCTTTCTTTGACAGTCGCTCCCCTTCAGAATGCGCCCAAACACCAAGGGGACCGCCCATGTACGACTTTGCCATTGCCTGGGACTGGCTGTCCTTTGCGGCGCGCTGGCTGCATGTCATCACCGCCATCGCCTGGATCGGCTCATCCTTCTATTTCATCGCGCTGGACCTCGGTCTGCGGCAACGGCCGGGCCTGCCGGAAGGCGCCTATGGCGAGGAGTGGCAGGTGCATGGCGGCGGCTTCTACCACATCCAGAAATACCTGGTGGCGCCGGCCGAAATGCCTGAGCACCTGACCTGGTTCAAATGGGAATCCTACATGACGTGGATTTCCGGTGCCGCCCTCATGGCCATCGTCTACTACGCCGGGGCCGATCTCTACCTGATCAACCCGGAAGTGCTGGATATCCCGGCCTGGGCCGGCATCCTGATCTCCATCGCTTCGCTGGCCTTCGGCTGGATCGCCTACGACCTGATCTGCCGCGCCTTCGTCGGCCGCAGCGATACGCTGCTGATGGTGCTGCTCTACATCGTCCTGGTGGCGATGGCCTGGGGCTACACCCACGTCTTCACCGGTCGCGCCTCGCTCCTGCATCTCGGCGCCTTCACCGCGACGATCATGACGGCGAACGTCTTCATGATCATCATTCCCAACCAGAAGATCGTCGTCGACGATCTGAAGGCCGGCCGCAAGCCGGATCCGAAATACGGCGTCATCGCCAAGCAGCGCTCGACCCACAACAACTACCTGACGCTGCCGGTCATTTTCCTGATGCTGTCGAACCACTACCCGCTGGCTTTCGCCACCGAGTACAACTGGGTCATCGCCTCGCTGGTGTTCCTGATGGGCGTCACCATCCGCCACTACTTCAACACCATGCATGCCAGGAAGGGCAATCCGACCTGGACCTGGCTCGCCACCGCGATCCTGTTCATCATCATCATCTGGCTGTCGACCGTGCCCAAGGTGCTGACCGGCGAAGGCGACACGGAAGCCGCCGTCCAGCCGGCCTTCCAGCGCTTCGCCGCCGACAGCCATTTCGATGCGGCGCGCGAGATCGTGCTGTCGCGCTGCTCCATGTGCCATGCTCAGGAGCCGGTCTGGGAGGGCATCGTCGTGGCGCCGAAGGGCGTGCTGCTGGAAAACGACGCGGAAATCGCCGCCCAGGCGCGCGACATCTATCTGCAGGCCGGCCGCAGCCATGCCATGCCGCCAGCCAACATCACCAAGATCGAACCGTCCGAGCGCCAGATGCTCGTCGCCTGGTTCGAGAGTGCCGTCGCCGGGAAATCGGAGCAGAACCAGTGACACAGAGACTGATACGCGGACGGCTTCTGTCCTTCCTCGAGGCGCCGAAGGATCTCGAGGACCAAGCCGCCTACCGCTATATCGAGGACGGCGCCGTGCTGGTCGAGGACGGCGTCATCAAGGCGTCGGGCGACTATGATGCCGTGCTGGCTGCAGCCGGTCCGGACGTTCCGGTGGACGATCACCGGCCGCATCTGCTGTCGGCCGGCTTCATCGATCCGCACATCCATTTCCCGCAAATGCAGGTGATAGGCTCCTATGCCGCCGCCCTGCTCGAGTGGCTCAACACCTACACCTTCGTCGAGGAGCAGCGCTTCGGCGACCCGGCCCACGCGGCCCGTATCGCCTCCGCCTTCTTTGACGAAATGGTGCGCCACGGGACGACGACCGCAGTCGCCTATTGCTCGGTGCACAAGGTTTCCGCCGACGCCTTCTTCGCCGAAAGTCACAAGCGCAACATGCGCATGATCGCCGGCAAGGTGATGATGGACCGCAACGCGCCGCCCGGGCTCTGCGACACGCCGCAGACCGGCTATGACGACACCAAGGCGGTGATCGCGGAGTGGGACGGCAAGGGCCGTCAGCACGTCGCCATCACACCGCGCTTCGCCATCACCTCGACGCCCGAGCAGATGGAGATGGCGCAGACGCTGATGCGCGAACATCCCGACCTGCACATGCAGACGCACCTGTCGGAGAACCACGCGGAAATCGCCTTCACCAAGGAACTGTTTCCCTGGTGCGACGACTACACCCATGTCTACGAACATTACGACCTGCTCGGTCCCAGGAGCCTGTTCGGCCATTCGATCCATCTGAGCGACCGCGAAGCCGACGTGATGGCCGAAACCGGATCCGTCGCGGTGTTCTGCCCGACCTCCAACCTGTTCCTCGGCAGCGGCCTGTTCGGCCTCAAGACGCTCGACGAGCGTGAAAAGCCGGTGCGCATCGCCATCGCCACGGATGTCGGCGGCGGCACCAACTATTCGATGCTGCGCACGGTCGACGAGGGTTACAAGGTACTGCAGTTGCAGGGCCAGCGCATGACGCCGCTCGAAAGCTTCTACCGCATCACGCTCGGCAACGCG
The DNA here is from genome assembly GCA_963921345.3 of Rhizobiaceae bacterium. Lineage (GTDB taxonomy): Bacteria > Pseudomonadota > Alphaproteobacteria > Rhizobiales > Rhizobiaceae > Hoeflea_A. The sequence continues at coordinate 1,361,910 of CAWUFE020000002.1, forward strand.
CGGGCGCTGTCACTGGAAGACAGGATCGGCTCTCTGGAGCCGGGCCGCGATGCCGACATCGTCGTGCTCGACGCCCATGCCACCCCGGCCATGTCGCTGCGCATGGAAACGGTCGAGAGGATCAGCGAGGAGCTGTTCCTGCTGCAAACGCTGGGCGACGACCGGGCAATCGTCGAGACCTATGTTGCGGGTGAGCCGGCGAAGAGTGTACTTGGCAGGCCATGAGCCTGATTCGCACCCAAACCGCCAAATGACCGATATTCGTCCGGCTTCCGATTTCTCCGGCGCGGACCTCTGCGCCGCCATGAACGATGCGTTTTCGGACTATTCGGTGCCGATGAAGCTGACGGAGCCGGGCTTTGCCGCAATGATGCGGCAGCGCGGGCTCGATGCGGAAACATCCCGTGTCGCAGTGGTTGGCGACGAACTCGCCGCGGTCTGGCTGGTTTCCGTTCGCGGGCAAAGCGGGTACCTCATCTCGAGCGGAACCCGGCCCGGTTTCAGGTCCGGAGGGCTGGCGCGCGCCCTCGCCGATGACTGTCTGGCCGCCATGAAAACCATGGGCGTTCGGACCTTTCAAACCGAGGTCATCAAGGGGAACGAAGCGGCGACGGCTCTTTATCTGCGGCTGGGCATGGCCGTTTCACGGCATCTCGACTGTTATGAAATCCGACAGCCGGTCGCGGCGGATACGCCGCTATCCAAGCCTCTTCAAGCCGACTGGAAACAGATTTCTCCCGAAGTCCCTTCGCTGAGAGACTGGGCACCGGCCTGGCAAAACAGCGATGCGTCGCTGACGGCCATTTCCGACCGCCTTGCGTGTGTGCAGATCCGCGACCCCGACGGGCTTGCTGCTTATGCAGCAGTCATCCCGGAAACCGCAACCCTGGCACAGATCGCGGTTCGGGCGGACCTGAGGCGCAGGAAGCTCGGCGCCCTTCTGGTCGCGGATCTGCAACGGCTGGTGCCGGACCGGACCCTGCGAGTGCTGAATGCCTGGGCCGATGACGCCGGGTTTTCAGGGTTCATGGCGTCCCTTGGTGGCGTGAGAACCGTGGGGCAGCTCGAATTGAGCATGACGCTCTGACCAGCAGGCGGTCGACCGGCTCGCCGACCGCCCCATCGAGATCAAGAGCCGTTGGCGCTGCTACTGCGCCGCCTTGATCACCCCGCAAGCCACACGGGCACCGGCGCCGCCGATGGGCTGGGTGATGTGGTCGTCGGGGTTTTCGTGGATGATGAAGGTCGATCCGTCGCCATCGAGCAGATCGTTTTCGCCGCCCAGGGAGACAAGCGTGGTGAAGGTTTCCATCTGTGCGGTGCCGTCGGCGGCGACGAAGAGGTTCGGCAGGTCACCGGGCTCGGGGCCCTGCGGGTTGAGCAGACCGTGAGCGCCTTCGACCTTGCCGACATGGCCCTTCGCCGACTTGAACCCGGTGTCGGTTTCGCAGACACCGTGGCTGTGCAGATGCAGGCCGTGCTTGCCCGGCGTCAGTCCGGAAGCGGAAATCTCGATGAGCACACCGGTCGGCGCCTGGGTCAGAGTGGCGCTGCCGATGGTTTTGCCGCTGGTGTCGATCAGATCGGCGGTTGCGCTCTGCGCGTTGGCCGTCACCGTACCTGCAGCGACAATCAGGGCGGTAACAAGGATATGTTTCATGGTTCTCTCCTAGGGGTTCCATATGGGCTTGAACCCTCCTCGCCCCCGGGAGGGTGTGTCGTCGGCAACGACGCACACTCCACAGGCTTACAGCCTCGGGGCGCTGAAAGGAACAGGTTCGGCCTCGCGCGGCCCCATTTTCCGGAAATCGCCGAAGGCTTCAGATCAGTCGGACGCGGACACCGGATCGCCGTCGATGCTGCGCACCAGCGAACCGCCCACCGCCGTCTGCAGGGCCTGCATGGTCTGGTTGTCGACCACCTCGCGGCGGTCGGCCACCACGATGCTGCCCAACGGAGCGCAGGCAAGGAAATCCTGCTTGCTCACCCATTCGCCGGTGGTTTCCCGCACCCGGTTTGCCGCCCTCGCCAGCACCCGGTTGACCTTCTTGGCGTCCGGCGCCGAATAGACTCGACCGACCGGCACGGCGGACAGCGTCAGCTCGTGGTCGTTGGTGCGGCTGCCGATCAGGTCGATATCGGCGTCGATCGAGCCGGAGCCGACACCGATCCCGGTGATCGTCGGGTTGCCTTCGCCATCGATCGACAATACGAACTCCAGACCGAAATCGATGGCGTTCGGACAGATATTCTTCTGCGATGCGTCACGGGCGACGCGAGTGAGCCAGTCCCCCGCCCCGGTCCGGCCGGTGAGCAGCGAATCAGTCTTGGCCGGGGCTTCGGCCGGGCAGGTCCGATCGACGATGTCGATTAGATAAACGCTGTAGCCGAAAGTCCCGACGCTGTTGTAGAGCCTCGTCGGCCCGGTCGAAAGCGTCAGACCCAGCGTCTGCGCCGAGACCGGAACGGAAAGCGTTACCTCGCCGCTTCCGGCGCCGGTGTTGTACGTTTCCAGATTGATGATGATCGTCGCTGCCCAGCCCAGCAGCCAGTAGTGTTCAGCGACGTTGTCAAGCAGCGAGTGTTTGAGCTCGCACTCGACATTGTCGATGATCTGCCTGACGTTGATCTTGTGCCCGCTGGGCAACTCGGGAAAGGCCACGCAGCCCTGCAAAGCAAGACCTGCGCTCAAGACCGACGCTGTCAAAAGCCGCATTCCGCGTCCCCGCGATCCGGTGTCGTGTCGCCGCATGCCCGCGTTGAGTTCGCGGGCACAGTTCAATCCGGACGCGTACGAGCTTATCGCAGATGCCGCACGAACACGATCGAGAGAGTCACTGGGGTCCGGCGTAATCCACCGGTTTTTGGTCAGCTTCCGCGGTAGGTCGAGTAACCGTAAGGCGAGATCAGCAGCGGCACATGGTAGTGAGCGCCGGCGTCGGAAATGCCGAAGCGAATCGGTATGACGTCCAGAAAGGGCGGCTCGCTGAGCGGCGCGCCGCTGCCGCGCAGATAGTCGCCGGCGTGGAAGACGAGTTCGAATTCGCCGACCCGCATCTCGTCGCCGCTCAGCAGCGGCGCGTCGACGCGGCCGTCGTCATTGGTGACGACCGATTTAACCGTGCGGCGGCCGTCCCGCTCCAGCGCGATCAGATCGATGGCCAGGCCCTCGGCGGGCCGGCCGGTTGCGGTGTCCAGAACATGCGTCGTCAGGCGTCCGCTATCTGCCATGGTATTCTCCATTCTCGTTCGGGCGCTCACACAGCGCCTTGGGTTTCATCGTCATGCGGCAACAGCGCGTTCAGCGCGATGGCCAGGAAGGCGGCCGGCAGGACGCCGGAAGACAAAAGCACGCGCAGTGTCGGCTCCAGGTGCTGCAGCGATTCCGGCACCAGCTTCAATCCCAGCCCGACCGACAGCGACACGGCAAAGATGATCATGTTGCGGCTGCTCCAGCGGACGTCCGACAGCATCTTGACGCCCGCCGCGCCGACCATGCCGAACATGACGACCACACCGCCGCCGAGCACCGAGATCGGCATCGCCGAGACCACGGCGCCGACCTTCGGCACCAGTCCCGCCAGCACCAGAAATACCGCGCCGATGCTGACGACGTGGCGGCTCATGACGCCGGTCAGCAGCACCAGGCCGACATTCTGGCTGTAGCTGGTGTTGGGCAGGCCGCCGAACAGCGCTGCCAGGGTCGACCCCGCACCGTCGGCATAGGTGGCGCCGGAGAGCTCTTCGACCGTCGCCTGTCGTCCCGCGCCGCCCTTGGTGATGCCGGAGACCGACCCCACCGTATCGATGACCGAGACCACGGCCATCAGGCAGAAACCGACGATGGCGGCAAGATTGATTTCGAAGCCGAAATGCAGCGGCTGCGGCACCATGAACCAGCGCGCCTCGCCGACGGCGGAAAAATCGACCTCGCCCATCGCGAGCCCCGCCAGATAACCGACGATAAGGCCGATCAACACCGCAGCGGCCGATAGCACGCCGCGCACGAAGAACTTGAGGACCAGCGTGACGACGATGACGAAGAGCGCCAGCGACCAGCGCTTCAGATCGCCGAATTCCGGCTGGCCCATCAGCGGCGCACCGCCGGCCGCATATTCGATGCCGATCGGGATCAGCAGCAGGGCGACCATCAGCAGCACGATGCCGGTAACCAGCGGCGGCAGCAGCCGGCGGACCCGGCCGACGACCGTGCCCAACAGGAAGTGGAACAGACCGCCGATAACCAGCCCGCCGAAGAGCGCCGCCATACCGGCGGACTTCACCACCGGGATCATCAGCGGAATGAAGGCGAAATTGGTGCCCTGAACCACCGGCAGCCGAGCTCCGATCCGGCCCATGCCGATCGTCTGCAGCAGCGTCGACAGGCCGGAAAACACCATCGCCATCTGGATCATGTAGATCATCGCGGCGGGATCGGACGAGCCGTAGCCGAAGCCCGCCGCCGTGGCGAGAACGATCGCCGGCATCAGATTGGGCACGAACATGGCCATCACGTGCTGGATTCCCAGCGGAATGGCCACGGAAAGCGGCGGTGTGTAGTCCGGGTCTCTCAGATTGTCTGGCGCGGCCGCCGGTTCTGGCACAACAATCCCTCATGCTCGACATGGGAGTGGACCGTCAGGCCCATCCCTCCTTCTCGAGCATATAAGGCTGCGAATAGGCGGATTCTTCAAGGTTGTCTCCGGCCCCGCCGCGATCGATCACCAGAAAATCGCAAACCGTGTCGAGTGCGATCAGCGGATGGTGCCAGGCATTCGCCCGGTAATTGACGCCCTGCTTGCCGGACGCCAGGAAGGCCTGCGGAGCGCCGGGCGTGCCGTTGCGGTCCTCTGCGACGACGACCAGCCAGGGCTTGCCGGAGAGCGGATAGAAGGCCTGGCTGCCGAGCGGATGCCGCTCCATCATGTCGATCGTGTAGGGGAAGCTGCGCGGCTGGCCGCGAAAGAGGTTGATGATCACCGAGCCTGATGTGTCGGTGCGCGCCGTGCCGAGTGCGTGGAACCGCTCGGTGGTTCCGTCATTGATCATTCTGATCTCGGCGCCGTCGGTTTCCAGCACCTCGCCGAAGGGCGCGAAGGCCTGGCGCGACAGCGGCTGAACCCTCAGAACGTTGCTCATCGCGACTTTCCTTTCGCGGTCAGGACTGCGGCAGCAGGGCTTCCAACCGCAGCCGGGCGATCTTCTCGACCTGGCCGCAGGCGGTGGAAAACTCCTCGTCGACGCTGTTGGCGATGCGGGTGCGGAAGGCGGTCAGGATGCTGTGCTTGTCCAGCCCCTTGACGGCGATGATGAAGGGGAAGCCGAAATGCTTCATGTAGTGATTGTTGAGCCGGGTAAACTCGGCGTGCTCCGCCTCGCTCAGCCGGTCGAGACCGGCGCCCGCCTGTTCGTTGCGCGAATCCTCGGTCAGTTCGCCGGCCACCGCCAGCTTGCCGGCGAGATCCGGGTGGGCGCGCAGCACCGCCATGCGCTCGTCGCGGGTGCCGCCGCGAAAAGCGTCGCACATGGCAGCATGCACGGCGCTGCTGGTCAGCGGATCGGCAATGACGCCTGAATCATAAGCCCGTTCAGCGACCCAGGGCGAGTGTTCGAAGACGCCGCCATAGGCTTCCATAAAATCCCCACGGTTCACCATATCAGAGCCCCTCCGGTGCCGGATGGTTATCGTGCCAATGGCGGGCGATGTCGATGCGGCGGGCGACCCAGGCATCGTCGTGCGAGCGTACATAGTCGAGGAAGCGCGCCAGCGCCGCGGCACGGCCCGGCCGGCCGACCAGCCGGCAATGCAGGCCGATCGACAACATCTTCGGCGCGCCCGCCTCGCCCTCGGCGCGCAGCACGTCGAAACTGTCCTTCAGATAGGCGTAGAACTGGTGACCGGAGTTGAACCCCTGCGGCGTCGCGAAGCGCATGTCGTTGGCGTCGAGCGTGTAGGGCACGATCAGGTGCGGGCGGTCCTCGCCCAGGATCCAGTAAGGCAGATCGTCGGCATAGGAGTCCGAGGTATAGACGAAACCGCCCTCCTCGATCGCCAGGTCCACCGAATGTTCCGACGACCGTCCGGTGTACCAGCCGAGCGGCCGCTCGCCGGTCACTTCCGTGTGAATGCGGATCGCCTCCTGCATGTGCTCGCGCTCTTCGTCGCGATTGAAATGGCGATATTCGATCCAGCGCAGCCCGTGCGAGGCGATTTCCCAGTCGGCCTCCTTCATCGCCGCAACGGCATCCGGATGGCGCTCCAGTGCCATGGCAACGCCGTAGACAGTGACCGGCATGTCGCGCTCGGTGAATATGCGCCACAGCCGCCAGAAGCCGGCGCGCGAACCGTACTCGTAGATCGATTCCATGTTCATGTGGCGCTGGCCCGGCCACGGCTGCGCACCGACGATCTCCGACAGGAACGCTTCGGAGCCCTCATCGCCGTGCAGGATGTTGTTCTCGCCGCCTTCTTCGTAATTGATCACGAACTGGACGGCGATATTGGCGCCGCCGGGCCAGTTCGGATTCGGCGTATTGCGGCCATAACCGATCATGTCGCGCGGATAGGTCGACACTGCCTCAACTCCCTTTTTTGATTGCCTAAAACTAGCACCGCGGGATGAAAAACACGACGCCCGACACCCAACGCAATTCTTGAAACTGTTTCACGATGGATTACGCTCGGGCCCGTTTCGTGTGCGGAGAACAATCGTGCTCATCCAATACCTGTCACGTATCCAGTTCGATTTCGGCGCCGTCGACCTGCTGGCCGACGAACTGGCGCGGCTCGGCCTGAGAAGGCCGCTGCTGGTGACTGATGCCGGCGTCGCTGCAGCGGGGATCCTGCAGCGTGTCCTCGACGCCGCCGGCGCGATCCGGCCGGTGGTCTATGACGGCACGAGCGAGAACCCGACCGAAGCCTCGCTCGAGGCCTGCATGACGATCTGGCAGGCGGAAGGGTGCGACGGGGTCATCGCGCTGGGCGGCGGTTCGCCCATCGATCTGTCCAAGGCGGTGGCGCTGATCGCCAGCCATGGCGGGAGCTTCGCCGACTACACGATGAAAGCCGGCGGTTCCGAAAGCATCGGACGGGTGGCACCGCAGATCGCCATTCCGACGGCAGCGGGCACCGGCGCCGAGATCGGCCGGGCCTGCGTGTTGAAAGTGCATGACGGCCGCAAACTGGTTGCGGTCAATCTCAACATGGTGGCCGACACGGTGATCTGCGATCCGGAACTGACACTGAGCCTGCCGCCGCGCCTGACCGCGGCGACCGGCATCGATGCGCTCAGCCACGGCATCGAGACGACGCTCAGCCCGGTCGACAACCCGCCGGCCGCAGCGATCGCGCTGGACTGCGTGCGGCGGGCATCGCAATGGCTGCCCGTCGCGGTGGAGGACGGTAGCAACCGGCAGGCGCGGTGGCAGATGATGATGGCGGCGCTGGAAGGCTGCATGGCCTTGCAGAAGGGTCTCGGCGGCGCCCACGCGATGGCCAATCCGCTCGGCGAAGCCGGCCACCATCACGGCACGCTGATCGGCATCCTGCTGCCGCACATCCTGCGCTTCAATCGGCCGGCGGCGGGCGATGCCATGACCGAAGTCGCCAATGCCATGGGCCTCGAAGGACCTGACGCCGTTGCCGACGGCGTTGCTGCCATCGCCGCCGAAATCGGCCTGCCCGGAACCCTCGGCGCCGTCGGGGTGACCGGTGGCGTGCTGCCTGATATCGCCGACCGGGCCGAACTGGAACATCTCAGCCGGACCAATCCCCGCAAGGCCACGGCAACCGACTATCTCGCCATGCTTGAAGCGGCGCTCTAAGTAACAGGCAGTCTTTCACCGGAAAACGAAATTGACCGACCTTTCCGCCTTTCCGATCACCCGCCGCTGGCCTACGAAGCACCCCGACCGCATCCAGCTCTACTCGCTGGCGACGCCGAACGGGGTCAAGGTCTCGATCATGCTTGAGGAAACCGGGCTGGCCTACGAAGCGCACGCCATCGATTTTCGCGCCGGCGACAACCGCAGCCCGGAATTCCTGGCGCTCAATCCGAACGGCAAGATCCCGGCGATCATCGATCCAGATGGTCCCGGCGGTGCACCGCTGGCGCTGTTCGAGTCGGGCGCCATCCTGGTCTATCTCGCCGACAAGACCGGACAAATCCTATCCGACGATCCGACAAAACGCTGGCAGACCATTCAATGGGTGTTCTTCCAGATGGCCGCAATCGGCCCGATGTTCGGTCAGGTCGGCTACTTCAACAAGTTTGCCGGCAAGGAGATCGCCGACAAGCGTCCGCTCGACCACTATGTCGCGGAATCCAGACGGCTGCTCGACGTGCTCGAAAGCCGGCTCGACGGGCGCGACTGGATCATGGACGACTACTCAATCGCGGACATCGCAACGCTCGGCTGGGTGCGCAACCTGATCACCTTCTACGAGGCCCGCGACCTGGTCGGATACGACCGGCTGGCGCGGGTTCCGGCGTGGCTCGACCGCGCCCTCGCCCGTCCCGCGGTGCTACGCGGTCTGGACATCCCGTAGCGCCTCGGCGCCCAGCGATCATCCGACAGCAATGCCGCGGATGAAAATGCTCCAGGTCTGCTCGAAGACGTGGTCCAGCGAACCATGCCTGGGGCGATACCAGCGGGGTATGTTGTTGAGCGCGCCGTAGAGCAGTTTCACCGTGCAGTCGATGTCGACATCGCGCATCAGGCCCTGCTCACGCGCTGCCTTGAGCAAGGCGATCGCCGGTTCCTCATGGCGCCGCATCAGCGCGGCCGATGCCTTGTTGTTCACCAGGGCGTCGAGATTGCCGAGGATCATCCGGCCGGCCGGCGTCCGGGAACCGGTTTCCACATGCGCCCAAGCGTGCATCCTCAATTGCTCCAGCACGTCCTGGCCGGGCTCGATCAGCGCCTCCGCCCGACGGTCAATATCGTCGAGGACGGTCTGCAGGACATCGGCCGTGAGTTGGTCCTTGCTTTCGACATAGTAGTAGAGGCTTGCCTTCGACAGGCCCACGCGCTCGCCGATCTGATCCAGCGTCGCCGCATGAATGCCGACTTCGGCAAAAACATCGGCCGCGGCTTCAACGATCGCTTTGCGCCGAATTTCGCGCCGCTGCGCCCGCCGTGTCGTCATTGATCGCGTTTCCCGTTGGTCCAGAGATAGCGGCCGACCTGTCTTCCAAAGTCAACCGGCAATCCGGATTTCGACTAATAGTCGAAAAATTGACTTTTGGTCGACGCGCTGTCAAGATCATGCTTCCGCCAGGCCGGGGAGCGGCCGCTCGGACACGGAACGGGAGAAGACCATGACGGTTGAAATCGACAGGGACGGCGATGTCTGGACCATTGTCCACAATCGCCCGGACGCCCGGAACGCTGTAGACCCGGAGGCAGCCGATGCGCTGGTCGCGGCCTTCGACGAGTTCGATCGAAGCGACGCGAAAGTCGGCGTTTTCTGGGGAGCGGGCGGAGCGTTCTGCGCCGGCTGGGACCTCAAATACGCGGCGAGCCTGGCGGACACCGACAAGTTCCAGAAGGACATCGTCGAAGGGCTCGCCTTCCCGGTCGGCGCGGCACCGGCGCCACGCGGCCCGTTGGGGCCATCGCGCATGGAGCTGTCCAAGCCGGTGATCGGCGCCATCGAAGGCCCGGCCGTGGCCGGCGGCATGGAACTGGCGTTGTGGTGCGACGTTCGGGTGATGGCCGAAACAGCCTATCTCGGCGTCTATTGCCGGCGCTGGGGCATCACGCTGATGGATGGCGGAACGGTGCGGCTGCCGCGCCTGGTCGGCCAGGGCAAAGCACTGGAGATTGCCATGACCGGCCGCAAGGTGGCGGCCGACGAATGCTATCGCATCGGCCTGTGCGAGAAAGTGGTTGGACACGGACAGGCGCGCGACGAGGCAGAGGCCATGGCGCGCGAGATCGCCCGGTTTCCTCAGGAAGCGGTGCTCGCCGACCGCCGGTCGATCATCGAGACGCGCGGACTGCCGGTGCGCGAAGCACTCAAGGTCGAATGGGCAAACGGCATCGACGCCATACGCAAGGAGGGTACCGCCGGCGCTGCCCGTTTCAGCGACGGTGCGGGCCGCCACGGGGATTTCTCCGGCATCTGACGGCCGCCGGCGGAGCTATCCGCCGGGCTGTTCCTCTCGCTCCCTGCCCGGCCCGAGCCGCGCCAGAAGCACGCCGCCGATGATCACCAGCGCACCGCCCGAAATGTCGAGCAGGCTCAGCTGCTGCCCGAAGGCCACCGCTCCGAGCACCGCCGCAAACGGTATGGCGGCGTAGCCGATCGGCACGACCACAATGGCATCGCCCGCCTGAAAGGCCCGGATCCAGCACAGCTGGCCGACCAGCGCCAGCGGGCCGATCGCCAGCAGCCACAGCAGGCTGTAGCCGTCGACCGGCTTCCACAGGAACAGGACCGGGATCAGCAACATCAGGACGGCCAGAATGTTGACGTAGGTCATGATGGCGACCGGCCGTTCGCGCCCGGAAAGCAGCTTGATGAAAAACAGTTCGGAGCCCGACATGACGGCGCCGAATACCGCGAGCCCGAGGCCGAAAAACGGCGATCCGGCCACGCCCTCCGTCGCTTCGGCGCGGGCAATCAGCATGGCGCCGGCGAGGCAGATCATGGCGGCCAGCCAGTGCATCGGCCCTGCCCGCTCCTTCAGCAGCACCACAGCCAGGAGCATCGCAACAACTCCGCTGGTCAGGCTCACGGCCGTGGCATTCTCATAGGCCAGGAACAGCGGCGCGGAGATGATGCACAGCTCGCCGAGCACCCCGGTGGCGGCGCGCGCCACGTGCAGGCTCGGCCGCGGGCTCTTGATCGAGGCGAGCCCGCCCCGGAAAACCGTTACGAAAAGGACGATGACGATACCGGCGCCGAGATATCGCATGAAGACGACCTGCACGGGATCGGCCTCGGCGCTGACGAATTTGGCCGAAGCGAAGACGAAGGTGAACACGAAGGCCGCTCCGAGGGACCAGAGGACCGCCTGCACTGTCGATGCGTTCAATTGCAATCGAGATCCTTCCATCACTGAACTCCGGCCTGGGCGCTGCGCGACGTTACATAGGCAAGCAGCGCTCCGCCGACCACCACGAGGGCGGCGCCGGCGATCTCCATGACGCCAAGGTCCTGCCGGAAGGCGACGGCGCCGAGCACGGCGGCGAACGGGATACTGGCGTATCCGATCGGAACGACGAACAGAGCGTCGGCGCATTGGAAAGCCCTGATCCAGCTGAACTGACCGATCAGCGCCACCGGTCCGAGCATGACCAGCCAGACCAGGTCGCCGCCGGAGACGGGCTGCCAAACCATCAACGCCGGTACCAGGGTCATGGCGACGGCAAGGCCGTTGGCGTAGAGCATGATGCCAAGCGGCGTCTCGAGTCCCGACAGGAGCTTGATATAGAAGGTCTCGACGCCCGACAGCATGGCGCCGAAGAGCGCAAACCCAAGCCCGAAGAGCGGCGCGTCCAGTGCCCCGAATCCGGCATCGGCGCGGGCAATCACCATGGCGCCGGCGAGGCAGGTCATCGCTGCCACCCAGTGCACCGGACCAGCCTTTTCCTTGAGCAGAACGGCCGCCAGGATCATGGTTATGACACCGTCGGTCAGGCTGATCGCCGTGGCGTCCTCATAGGCGATGAACAGCGGCGCCGAAATGATGCACAACTCGCCGAAAACGCCGGTTGCGACGCGGATGAGATGGATGCGCGGCTGCGGGCTTTTAACCGGCAGGAAGCCACCGTGCCGAACGAGCACAATGGCCGCGACGACAATGGCCGCGCCGCAATAGCGCATGAATACGATCTGGATCGGATCGACCGCGCGGCCGACGATTTTCGCCGACGCGAAGACCAGCGTGAAGATGAAGGCGGCGCACAGGGCCCAGCCAACAGCCGCCAGTGTCGATCGATCCAGATGCACGGTCGCTCCGTCGTTCGTGCCGTCCGTTTACCCTACAGGCCGGTTGGTTTCCGAATCGGAAACCGACGCAAGGGGCACCATGGCCGCACGGAGAGGCTATGACCAGCCGGTCGCTTCAGGGCTGGCGGGTAAACACTGCCCGCAGCAGCACCGCGTCGCCTAGATCGCTTTCGATGTAGGTCAGCAGCAACCGGTCCTTGTCGAGCAGGCGACCGCGGTAAATCCCCGTGTCCTCGACCTCGGCCATCGTGATCTCCTCGCCGTCGATGCCGACCAGTCCGATGAAGGCCTCGCGGCCGCCCACCTGCGAGTTTTCGCCGATGTCGGACGATCCCTCGAAATCTTCGTTCATTTCCCAAACCGCGGCGCCGACGAAAAACTCGCCATCCTGTCTCTCAATGATCAGCGAAGTCGTCTCCTCGCCGATCGCAAAGACGCCGTCATCATAGACGGCAGCCCGGTACTTGCCGGTCCAGGTGCCGATCAAGTCGGGCATCTCCTGGGCGCGAACAGCAACCGCCGGCAAGATCAGCAGCACAGCAAGAGTGACTTTGAAGCAAATATGCCAGGACATCCGCATCATCGGGAATCCTCCTCTATGCGGTCCAACGACAGCGCAAGGTTAGGCAGCAAATGCGCTTTCGCTGTGACAGCCGACGGAATGTTCGGGTCGGAAGTCGTTTCAGGAATACTTGCGACGGGTGGCACGGATGGCTGCGACCAAAGCCGCACCGCCGATTTCGACGGCGCTGCTGTTGTCGATCTCCAGCGCGTTGTAGAGGGAGCGGTCGAGCGCGGCGCTGCGGTCGAGGCGCTTGAGGATCTCGTCGCGGCTTTCGCGGCCGCGCGCCGCCAGGCGATTGGCCAGCACCTCGCGCCGCGCCGTGATGTTGATGGCAACGAAATGGGCATAGCGGGCCTGTAGCCGCGACAATGCGGCACGCGACCCGTTGCAGACGGCGGTGTGGCCCGCGCGGATGCGTTCGTCGATTTCAACCGGCAGCCCGTATTTGAGTCCGTGAGCATCCCAGCCCATGGCGAATTCGCCGGCGCGCCGAGCAGCCTCGAATTCCTCTTCCGTCGCCGGCACATGATCCTCGGTCGCACCGTCGGCCGGTCGGGTAATCACCCGCTGCACGAAGAAGATGCCGTCGTCCCCCGCCAGTTCACGGCGGGCGAAATTCATCAGTGTGTCCTTGCCGGCACCGCTCGGCCCGACCACGGCGACAAAGGCGCCACCGCGGATCGGCAGGGCCCTGCCCAGCAAATCGACCGGATCGCGCGCCAAGTTCATCAGACGACCCGCCGGCCTTCGCGCCACACGGTGCGTACCACCGGAATCTCGTGTTCGACGCAGACCCGCACCAGATCGGCGCGCTTGCCGGTGGCGATTTCGCCGCGGTCGTCGAGGCCACCGGCTTCGGCCGGGTTTTTCGATACCATCGCAACCGCCTTGGGGAGCGTAATGCCGTCCACCATGCCATCAAGGGCAAAGGCGGACTGGATCAGGCTGAAAGGGATATAGTCGGAAGACAGGATGTCGAGCAGGCCGTGTTCGGCCAGATCGCGTGCCGCCACATTGCCCGAGTGGGAGCCGCCGCGCACCACGTTCGGCGCGCCCATGAGCACCGCCATGCCCGCCTTTCTGGACGCCTCGGCCGCCTCGAACGTCGTCGGAAATTCGGCCACCTGAATGCCTTGCTCGATCGCCTCCTCGACGTGAGCGAGCGTCGCATCGTCATGGCTTGCCAGCACGATATCGCGATCGCGGCAGGCGTCGGAGATCGCCTTGCGATGGCGCGGCGAGTTGGCCTCGGACTGGGCGATGCGTTTTTCGCAGAATGCCCGGAACACCTCGTCCGACATCTTCAGCTTGCCCTGATAGTAGGCGCTGTAGGCTTCCATTCTGGCAAACTGGCGCTGGCCCGGTGCGTGGTCCATCAGCGAAACGAGGCGCACACGATCGTTTTCGTCGTAAGCGGTGAAGTTGTCATGGCAGTCCGGTCCCGACACTTCGCAGCGCAGATGCAGGAAGTGCTCCGCCCGCAGCCGGTCCTTGCGCGTTCCTTCCTCGATGGCCTCGGCCAGAACCAGCATGTCGTCCGCCTGCAGATCGCCGTCTTCATTAATGCCCAGCCGAAGCGCGTCGAAGACGGTGGTGATGCCGGACGCACAGATTTGCGCGTCATGCGCCAGCACGGCAGCCAGCGGGTTCCAGCGCACTTTCGGTCGCGGTGCGTAGTGGCCCTCGAGATGGTCCGTGTGCAATTCGACAAGACCGGGAATGATGTAGTTGCCCTCCATGTCCTCGCCGCCGGTCACGCTCGGGGACCGGTCGATATCGGCGATCACGCGGTCGCGGATCAGCACCGCGCCTTTGACGATTTCGTCCGCCAGGACGAGAGTGGCATTCTTCAAAAGCAGTTCGGACATGTCTCTCTTTCGCGTATCGGACAATGGTGGCGCCACCGTCGCCACCGAAAACTCAGGCACTTCTCAGCTGTTCCAGCGCACCCAACGGATGCAGCGAATGCACCTGGAACGGCGCACCCTGCTCCGACTCGACGAACAACGCAATGTTGCGCACCTCGATGGGCTCGCTCAGAACCGGGTCGAAAAAGGTGTGCAGCGCCTGCTCCACCCTGGCCGATTCGTCCGCAGCGATCGGACCGGTCAAGGTCATGTGGAACCGGAACTCTTCGAAGACGTAAGGATAACCCCAACGCTGCAAATTTGCGAGTTGCGAAGGCGTCAGTTTTTCCGGATTGCGGCGCTCGATCTCGGCCTCCGTCAGCGGAGCCCGGAAAGCATCGAATTCCCGTGTGACCCGCGCTGCCAGATCGGTCAGATCGGGCACCGGCATGGAGGGCACCAGCGCAAAAAACGGCCCCAGCTTGCCGACTTCCATGCGCGGAATCTCGAACGCCGGAACAGTGGCCGCAAACGTCATGAGCGAATGCAGCAAAGCCTCTTCGCTGTTGCTGTCGGCCAGTCGGAACGGCGCCTTCAGAGTGCCGTGAAAACCGTAACGCCGCGGCGCGGCTGTGACGTAAGCGATTTCGGCCGGATTGAGCCCGGTGATCGCCGGCGGCTCGACCATTTCGTCGGTGAACGCGTTGCGCCCCAGCCAGTTGGTCGCCACCCGGCTGACCGGATCGTTCAGTGGCGGCGCGAAGTAGATCGCATAACGCATGGGTTTCAATCCTCGCCCTCGGAATGATGAGTGGCTGAATTAGCTGATTTGCATGACAGTTTCATGCCAGGACCGGATCTTTTAGCATGTCGAAGCGCCTGCGCGAAGCTAGCCCAGTCGACTTTCGCGACCCATGACTCGGCCGCGTATCGCGTTGGAAATATTATCGAAAACGAAGACGGTGATGAGGATCAGGATCACCATATAGGCGACGTTCTCCCAATCGGCATTGGTGCGCATGGCTTCCCACAGCTTGAGACCGATTCCGCCAGCACCGACGGCGCCGATGATGGTGGCGGACCGGGTGTTCGATTCCCAGAAGTAGAGCGACTGGCTGGCGAAGACCGGCAAGACCTGCGGCAGCACTCCGAAACGCTGCACCAGCACCGGCGCGGCGCCGACCGAGCGGATGCCTTCGCGCTGGCGGTCGTCGATGTTCTCCAGCGCCTCGGAATAGAGCTTGCCGAACGTGCCGGTATCGGTGAAGAAGATCGCCGAAATACCGGCCAGCGGTCCGGGGCCGAAGGCGCGGGTGAAGAACAGCGCCCAGATCAGCATGTCGACGCAGCGCAGGAAGTCGAACAACCGCTTCAGCACCTGATTGACCAGCCGGTAGGGCGTGATATTGCGGGCCGCGAAAAAGGACAGCGGCAGCGCAACGAAGGTGGCGAACAGCGTAGCGACGAAAGCCATGACGATGGTCTGCAACAGCTTGATCCAGACATCGGCATGCTGCCATTCGGCGTTGTAGAGGAAATTGTCCCAGGCCAGCGCCGCGTTGGACACGGCCGGGTCCAGCCTATCGCCGGAGAAGATCAGGCCGACGACTTCCGAAAAGCTCTTGCCCCAGAACGGCGAATAGGTGTCGAACCAGAAGTTCTCCCAGCCGAGGAAGCGGCGACGGACCTTGACTTCGTCGCTTTCGACCTCGATCGATCCGGCAAAGCCGAAATTCATGAGGATGTAGCCGCCCTCGTTCCTTTGCGAAGCCCAGTCCGGCAGCGGCCCGCGCGCAACCACGGTTTGCTCCGGTACGATATCGATCTCCAGCGTCCCGCCGCCATAGTCGACGCGCACCAGCCGCGGCAGCACTTGCGCCTTCGCGCCTCCGAGCTCCAGTTCGACGCGCGTCACGACGGTCTCCGTCACGATGCGGGTCTCGGTTACCGGCTCTGGCTCAGCCACCTGCCCTTGCTTGAGACCGCTGGTCGAAGAATCGATGCCGCTGCCGCCCTCCTGGGTCCCGGGCGCGCCCTGGACCATGAAGCTGTTGACGGTGGATTTCGAACTGGTCTCCGTGCCGCGCCCGCCGTCGATCTCGACCGTGATCTCGCGCTCGACAGTTTCCGACGTTTTCCGCAGCCAGCCCGGATCGGGCTTTTCGCCGAGCGGCGAGAAGCGCGGGAACTCGACCCGCAGATAGTCGCCGTCATACTCGATGTCGGGCCGCGCCTCGTAGCTGACCCAGTCGGCCAGGTAGTTGCCGGCGATGCCCCAATTGCCATTGGCGAAGGTGGCGCCGATGCCGAAAAACACCCAGGCAAAGCCAAGATAGGCGACGGCCGCAAGCGCGATCAGAGGCGTGCGGGCGCGTTCCAGGAACGGCCTGTTGAAGACCGCTTGGTGGCGGGAAACGATGGAATCGACCGCTTCGGAGGACAGAGCGTTCATCGGTCAGCTTCCCCCGAAGGCAAATGCCTGGTCGCCGACGATGCGCTTGCGCAGATGCGCCGAGAGCTGATCGACGGCGACGATGGTGCAGAACAACAGAATGATGATGGCCAGAGTCTTGGCCTCGTGGCCACGGCTGATCGACAGGCGCAGCGATTCACCGATGCCACCGCCGCCGACCGCACCGATAATCGTAGAGGCGCGCACATTGATCTCGAAGCGCAGCAGCGCGTAGGACAGGAAGTTCGGCATCACCTGCGGAACAATGGCGAACCAGACCCGTTCGATCCAGCTGCCGCCGGAGGCGCGCAGGCCCTCCTCGGCGCGCATGTCGACGTTCTCGACCACTTCGAAGAACATCTTGCCGAGCGCGCCGATGGTGTGAATGGCCACTGCGATAATCGCCGGAATGGGACCGAGCGACAGGATGGCGAGGAAAAAGCCGGCGATGACGATTTCGGGAAAGGCGCGCAGCAGTTCCATGAAGCGGCGCACGAAAAAGCGCAGCCAGCGCCGGGTCGTCAGGTTGGACGCGGCCAGAAAACACAGGATGAAGCCGAAAAAGAAACCGATCAGCGTCGCCACCAGGGCGATGTTGATGGTCTCGATCATCTTGTAGACATATTCCGGCAGGTAGAAGCCTTCGGTGATGTAATGGCGGCCCTCGACATAGTTGAACTTGAGACTGCCGTCCTCATAGGGGCTCGGCAGGTCGAACAGGGCGCGCCAGATCTCCATGCCGTCGCGCGGCATCAGGTCGCCGATGAAATCGAAGAAGTGCGGCAGGCGGTCGAAGAACTTGCCGGCATTGGTGGCGTTGGCGAACCACAGCGAGCCGCCGAGGGCGACGGCGAGTAGCAGAATGCCGCCCCAGGTGTAGAGACGCCGCTTGAAGGCGAGTTCTTCCCAGTGGCGCTCGATGGCGCGGCCCTGTTGCGACAGGGCGACCGGCGGTACCGCGGATGTCATGGCATGGATCCGAAAAGAGAAATGCGGCGCCGCGGGGTCGATCCGCGGCGCCGCCCGGCATTCAGCTGCCGATTTTTGCCTTACGCGCGGCGATGATGGTCTTGTAGAAGTTCTCGTCGACTTCCGTGAAACCCTTGTAGTCGCCGCCCTGGATGGCCGCGAAGCACTGCGGGTCCTTTTCCGGCAGAGCCAGCATGAACTCCCGGAACTTCTGCTTCATGTCGCCGTCCATCGACGAGCGGACGACGATCGGACCGTTGGGAATCTGCGGCGACTGCCAGACCTGGACGAGATCGCCCATGTCGAGGATGCCCTTGTCGACCATCTTGCGCAGGTTGCCGGAGGTATAGCCGTCGTCGAACTTGCCGACGCCCGAAGACCAGGTGGTGCCGGCGTCGAAATTGCCCTTGACCACCTCGAGAACCAGGTTCTCATGGCCGCCGCCGAAGCCGGTCTCGCCGAAATACTGATCGAGCGGCATGCCGACGTCGCCCGGCAGCGAAACGCTGGGCACCAGATAGCCGGAGGTGGAGTCGGGGTCGGCGAAGCCGAGCTTCTTGCCCTTCATGTCCTCGAGCGTCTTGATGCCCGAGTCCTTGCGCGCGACCATGACCGCATAGTAGCCGGTCGAACCGTCGGTCTGGATGGTGGTGAGGATCGGCTCGACGGCCTTCGGGTCGGCGAGATAGACCTTGGCGTAACCGGAGGCGCCGAGTTCGGCGTAGTCGAGGGTGCCGCCGAGCAGGCCCTGGATGACGCCGTCATAGTCGGCGGCCGGGAAGAGCGACACTTTTTCGACACCGATGGCTTCCGGCAGAAGCTCTATCATGCACTGGAAGTTGCGCAGCCGGTCGGCCTCGTTTTCGCCGCCGAGGATGCCGATGCGGAAATCCTTCAGGTCTTCGGCCTGGGCCGCGCCGGCTGCCATGGCGGCCAGGGCGACGGTGGTCAGCAGGGTCTTTTTGAACATGGATATCTCCTGTCTTGTCCGTGTCAAACTCAGGGTTTCGGGATTGTCTGCGCAGGGGCTGGCGTCAGCTCGCCACCGCCAGTTGACCGGTCGTTTCGGTATCGGCGGCGGCACCGCCCAGGCTGGTCGAGGTGATTTCCTCCGACAGCTCCGTACCATCGGCGCCGTAGATCATGTGAACGGCATCGCGGGTCAGTTCGCTCACCGGACCGTCGAAGACGACTTCGCCGGCGGCCATGCCGATCACTCGCTCGCAATAGGATCGCGCGGTGTCGAGCGTGTGCAGGTTGGTGATCACCGTGAGCCCCTCCTGGCGGTTGATGTCGCGCAGGGAATCCATCACCACCTTGGCATTGAGCGGGTCGAGCGAGGCGATCGGCTCGTCGGCCAGCAGCATTTTCGGCTGCTGCATCAGCGCCCGGGCGATGGCGACGCGCTGCTGCTGGCCGCCGGAGAGCGTGCCGGCACGCTGCAGCGCCGTCTGGGCAATCCCCAGCCGCTCCAGGGCGGCGATCGCCATGGCCCGCTCCTCGCGCGAAAACGAGCCGACCAGATTGAGCAGTGTCGAGCGGTGGTTCAGCCGGCCGAGCAGAACGTTGGTCAGAACATTGAGCCGGGGAACGAGATTGAACTGCTGGAAGATCATCGCGCAGTCGCGCTGCCAGTTGCGAAGCGCGACGCCGTTTAGATCCGACACGCGCGTCTCGTTGAAACGGATGACGCCACTGCTCGGATCGATCAGCCTGTTCAGCATGCGCAGCAGGGTCGACTTGCCGGCGCCGGAACGGCCGATCACGCCGACCATCTGCCCTTGCGGTATCGTCAGCGACACCTCGCGGACCGCGGCGAATTCGCCGAACCGGCGCGTCACTTTCTCAAGCCTCAGCATCGATGCCCCAACCCCTGCTCATCCTAGTCGTTGGGGATGCGATAAGGGGTCTGCGTGACCGGCCAATGTCAGTTTGATGTCAAGTGTGTAACAATCCACAAAGGTGCCGCGGTTATCCCCGGAAAGTCATCCAACCGCCTGCAAAACAAGCAAAACCGGCCGGTTCGCGCTTCCCGCGGACCGACCGGAACACATCGATGATGTGCCACGTCAGATGTACTTTGCGACGAATTGCTCGGCGGTCAGCGCGCGAAAATCCGCAAGTGCCTGGTGCAAGCGCTCATGGCTCCAGTCCCACCAGGCGATGGTGTCCATGGCGCTGGCGGTCTCGGCGGCGAAACGCCGGCGGATGTCCTTCGACGGCACCCCGCCGACAATGGTGTAAGGCTCGACGTTCTTCGACACCACGGCGCCGGCGCCGATCACCGCGCCATTGCCGACCGTGACGCCCGGCAGGATGGTGGCACCGTGGCCGATCCAGACGTCGTGGCCGATGACCACGCGGTGGTCTCGACGCCAGTCGAAGAACGCTCCCTCGTTGCTTTCGCCGGCAAAGTAATCGCCGGCGCGATAGGTGAAATGATGCTGCGTCGCCCGCCAGGTCGGATGGTTCGTGGCGTTGATGCGTACCTGGCTGGCGATGTTGGCGAACTTGCCGATGGATGCCGCCCAGACGTCGCCGCCGCGCATGATGTAGGAATAGTCGTCCATCTCGCATTCGCCCATGCGGCAATGCTCGTCGACCATCGTATAGCGGCCGAAGCGGCAGTCGCGCGTCACCGACGACGGATGGATCGACGGTTCCTCGGAAAGTTTCATCAGGCAGCGTCTCTGGTTGCGGAAAACGTCGTCACGTCGATGATCCGGTCGGCCACCGCCTCGCGCACATCCTGATCGTGGAAGATGCCCAGCAGCGCAGTTCCGGCGGCCTTTTTCTGCGTGATCAGGTCGATGACGACCGCCCGGTTGGCGGCATCGAGCGACGCGGTCGGCTCGTCCAGCAACAGCACCGGATGATCGGTGATGAAGCCGCGGGCGATGTTGACCCGCTGCTGCTCGCCACCGGAAAATGTCGCGGGCGGCAGCGACCACAGCTTCTCCGGCAGATTGAGCTGCTCCAGCAGCGCCGAGGCCCGCCGGCGCGCGGTGTCCGCGTCGGTTCCCTGGATCAGCAACGGCTCGGCTACCACGTCGACGGCGGCGACCCGCGGCACCGTGCGAAGGAACTGGCTGACATAGCCGATGACATCGCGGCGGATGCGCAAAACCGTGCGCGGATCGGCACTGGCGAGGTCGACGGTGACATCGTCCTGGGTGACCAGGATCTGTCCCTCATCGACAGAATAATTGCCGTACAGCATTTTCAGGATCGAGCTCTTGCCGATGCCGGACGGCCCGCCGAGCACGGCGCATTCGCCGGCGGCCACCGAGAAGGTGACGTTGGCGATGACGGGAAGCCGGATGCCGTCGCGCAGATGCATGGTGAAGCTCTTTGCGACTTCGGAAACGACCAGCGGTGTTGCCATGACCACTCTCCTAAACCTGCAGGATCGATGAAACGAGAAGCTGGGTGTAGGGCTCGCGCGGATCGTCGAGCACCCGGTCGGTCAGCCCGTGCTCGACCACCCGGCCGTCCTTCATCACCATCATGCGGTGCGACAGCAGCCGGGCGACAGCGAGGTCGTGGGTGACGACGATCGCCGCCAGGCCGAGATCGTTGACCAGCCCGCGCACCAGGTCGAGCAGCCGGGCCTGCACCGAGACGTCGAGCCCCCCGGTCGGCTCGTCCATGAAAACCAGGCGTGGTCCGGTAACCAGGTTGCGGGCGATCTGCAGGCGCTGACGCATGCCGCCGGAGAAGGCCCGCGGCTGGTCGTCGATGCGGTCGGTGGCGATCTCCACCCGCTCCAGCCAGTCGGACGCGATGCCGCGGATGTTGCCGTAATGGCGTTCGCCGATCGCCATCAGCCGTTCGCCGACATTGGCGCCGGCCGAAACGGTCATGCGCAAGCCCTCGGCCGGGTTCTGGTGCACGAAGCCCCAGTCGGTGCGCATCAGGAAGCGCCGCTCGGCCTCGCCGAGCTCGTAGAGATTGCGGAAGACGCCGTCGCGCATGCAGTATTCGACGGTGCCGGAGGTCGGCAACATGCGGGTCGAGATGCAGTCGAGCAACGTCGTCTTGCCGGAGCCGGATTCACCGACAACGGCCAGCACTTCGCCGGGCCACAATTCGAACGACACCTCGCGGCAGCCGACACGGCTGCCGTAGAACTTGGTGACGCCGCCGACGCGCAGCAGGGGCTGGTCGCTCATCGGGCGGCCTCCTCGGGATTGGCCGCAGCCGGGCCGGTGTGGCCTGCTTCGCGGCGTTTTTCGCAGTGATCGGTGTCGGAGCAGACGAACATGCGGCCGCCCTTGTCATCGAGAACGACCTCGTCGAGATAGACGTTCACGGCACCGCACAGGGCGCAGGGCTCTTCGAATTTCTGCACCTCGAACGGATGGTCGTCGAAATCGAGGCTGACGACGTCCGTGTATGGAGGCACCGCGTAGATGCGCTTTTCGCGGCCGGCGCCGAAGAGCTGCAACGCCTGCGACCGGTGCATCTTGGGATTGTCGAATTTGGGCGTCGGCGACGGGTCCATGACGTAGCGGTCCTTGACCTTCACCGGATAAGCATAGGTCGTGGCGATGTGCCCGTTCTTGGCGATGTCCTCGTAGAGCTTGACGTGCATCAGCCCGTATTCCTCGAGCGCGTGCATCTTGCGGGTCTCGGTCTCGCGCGGCTCGAGGAAACGCAACGGCTCGGGGATCGGCACCTGGTAGACCAGCACCTGGTCTTCCGTCAGCGTCTCCTCGGGAATGCGGTGGCGGGTCTGGATGACCGTCGCCTTGCCCGTCTCCGTGGTGACCGCGACATTGGCGACCTTCTGGAAGAAAGCGCGGATCGATACCGCATTGGTGGTGTCGTCGGCACCCTGGTCGATGACCTTGAGCGTATCGTCGGGGCCGATGACCGAAGCGGTCACCTGAACGCCTCCGGTGCCCCAGCCATAGGGCATCGGCATTTCGCGGCTGGCAAACGGCACCTGATAGCCGGGGATGGCAATGGCCTTGAGGATCGCCCGGCGGATCATCCGCTTGGTCTGTTCGTCGAGATAGGCGAAATTGTAGTTCGCCAGTGTCGAATGCACGGTCATTCCGCGGCCTCCAGCGTGTCCTCGTCGCCCTTCTGCTGGGCTTCCTCGAATTCCCGGCGCATGCGGCGCACCAGATCGAGTTCGGCCTGGAAGTCGACGTAATGCGGCAGTTTCAGGTGCTCGACAAAGCCTGTCGCCTGCACGTTGTCCGCGTGCGAGATGACGAATTCCTCGTCCTGCGCCGGTGCGGTTAGGTCGTCACCGAGTTCGCGCGCCCGCAGCGAACGGTCGACCAGCGACATCGACATGGCCTTGCGCTCGCTCTGGCCGAAGACCAGGCCGTAGCCGCGGGTGAATTGCGGCGGCGACTTGGCCGAGCCCTTGAACTGGTTGACCATCTGGCATTCGGTGACGCGGATGCGGCCGAGCGAAACGGAAAAGCCGAGTTCCGGTACGTCGAGTTCGACCTCAACCTCGCCGATGCGAATTTCGCCGGCAAAGGGATGGCTGCGGCCGAAGCCGCGCTGGGTCGAATAGCCGAGCGCCAGCAGGAAGCCTTCGTCGCCGCGCGCCAGCGCCTGCAGGCGCACGTCGCGAGCCATGGGGAACTCCATCGGCTCGCGGGTCAGGTCGCCGGTGACGTGATCGTCCGGCAGGTCGCCGTCGCCTTCGATCAGCCCCTCATGGGCGAGGATTTCGGAGACTCGCGGCGTGCGCCCGTCCTCGCTGTCGCGCTGTTCGGGCGCCTCCACCTCGGCGTCCGTCATCAGGTCCGGATCGAGCAGGCGATGGGTGTAGTCGAACGTCGGCCCGAGCAGTTGCCCGCCGGGCAGATCCTTGTAGGTCGCCGAGATGCGCCGCTCGATCAGCATGGCCCCGGTGTCGACAGGCTTCGAATGTCCGAAGCGCGGCAACGTGGTGCGATAGGCGCGCAACAGGAAGACCGCCTCGATCAGATCGCCGCGCGCCTGCTTGACGGCGAGCGCGGCGAGTTCCCGGTCGTAGAGCGAGCCCTCGCTCATCACCCGGTCGACGGCAAGGCCGAGCTGCTCGACGATCTGCTCCAGCGTCAGTGCCGGCACCGACCGGTTGCCACGGCGCCGATCGGCCAGCAGCTTGTGGGCATTCTGGATGGCGGCTTCGCCGCCCTTGACGGCTACATACATGCTTCACCCTCCTCCGAGCCGGCTATCCGGGTGGTGCGCGGCAGGCCGATCACGCCCTCGGGCGCTGCCAGGATGACGTCGACGCCGCGCGGGAAGCGACGGCGGTTACCGGCCCACTGTTCGCCGAAATGCGGCGGCAGGCCGACGGGTTCGACAACCGCGCTCTCCTTGATGCCGGGGCCGGTGAGGCGAAGCGCCGGACCGCCGGTCAGGCTGTCGATCTGCAGGATCAGCGTCGTCGACCGGTCGGGATATTCCTGGGTGCCCTGCGAGAAGCTCTCCAGCGACGGCAGGACAGCCGGTTCGGCAACGATGGCGAATTGCGCGTCGATCTGCTGGCTGACAACAGGCGCGGCGGTGTGGAAGGTCAGCCAGCCGGCGACGTCGTCGATCTTCGCCAGCTGCGGGTCCAGCCAGATCCTGGTGTCATGGTCGAACAGCGTCGTGGCGATGGCACCGACGGTTGGTGACAGCGGCGCCGGCGGCGTCGCCACCGGATCGATCGCGTATGTGGTGCCGGGCCGGGCCAGCGCGTTCATGACGGCGCGGAACACCGACTGGGCATCGAAGACCGGTTCGGTCAGTCCGCCGCGGTAGATCGCGCTATTCGAGGCTTGTGTCTCCATCAATCCTCTCCCCGCACCATGGTGAAAAAGTCGACACGCGTGGCGGCCGTCTCGTCCCGGCGCGCCGAGTCTTCGGATGCCAGACGGCCGCGGATGGGCGACAGGATTTTTTGCTCGACCGCCTCGCGCTGGCTTTCGTCCTGCCACAGCGCGTCGAAGATCGCCGCGTGGAGAACCTTGTCGCCATCGGTGCCCAGCGCGTGGGCGTGCCCGACCGTGCCGGTCGATAGCTCCACCGTTGCGCGCGTGACCGTGGCCTCGCCGAGATTGAAGGGTGCGCCGCCACCGCCCATGCGACCGCGGACCATCACCAGTCCGGTTTCGGGTCCACGCACCGGGAGGACGTCCGGTTGCTCCGGCCAGTCGTTCCAGGCTTTTTCCAATTCGTCCGGTTCGGCCCGCGCCAGCACGGCCATGGCCGCCTGACGCGCCGCCTGGACCGGCGTCAGTTCCGCCGCATCGCCTGTTTGATCGCTCATGGATTTCCTCACTTGTCTATTGATCTAGACAACTAGACATCTTGATGTTAGCTGTAGATCGCCAAGATGACAATCGTATGACGGGAGTCGTGATTTATGAGCCTGGTGGAACGCCACAGCGGCATCTCTCTGTGGCGGCAAATCGCCGATCAGATCCGGGTGGCGATCGGCACCGGCGAATTCGACGGTCAGGAGACGCTGCCCGGCGAAATCGCCCTGGCCAAGCGCTTCGACGTCAACCGTCATACGGTGCGCAACGCCATTGCGGCGCTAACCCGCGAGGGCGTGCTGCGGGTCGAACAGGGGCGCGGCACATTCATAGAGCGTCGCGAAAGGCTGCGCTATCCGGTGGGACGCCGCACCCGCTTTTCAGAAGGCCTGGCGCGCCAGATGCGGCAACGCGGCGGCCGTCTCAAAGAGCATCGGGTGGAGGCGGCGACGGATCCGGTCGCCAAGGCCCTCAACCTGGAGACCGGCTCGCCGGTGGCGCGCTTCGAGACGGTCAGTTCCGCCGACGGGGTCCCGATCTCGGCTTCGACAAGCTGGGTCGATGCCGTTCGCTTTGCGGATTTCGCCGACACGTTCAAGCGGCTTCGATCCGTCACCGCCACCTTCAAATCCTGCGGCATCGACGACTATGTCCGCGTCTCGACCCGCATTTCCGCCCGTCATGCGAGCCCGGAGATGCTCACAGACCTGCAGCTGTCGCCCGGCGCCATCGTGCTGGTGACCGAGGCGATCAACACCGAGCTCGACGGCACGCCCCTGCAATACGCCATCACCAGCTTCGCCGCTGACCGCGTCGAGATCGATATCGACCACAGCGCCGGCCAATTCGGGGTATAAGGCGACCTCCCCTGCTTCGAGGACAGAAAGGATGGACCCCATGTCCGAACAAGACGAGGAAGTGGTCGTGATACCGCTTCCGACGGACGACAACCGGGTGACATACGCAACGGCCCGCCTGGTTTACGAGAACGACCGGCCGTTCGCGGAAGCGATCGTGGCGATCCCCAACACCACTTTCGCGCCGCCCAAGCGCATTTCGCTGTCGCCCCACAGTCTGACGCGGCTGCGTCCGGGTTCCGCCGGACGGTCGGCGCTCTATCTCTATGAAGGAATGATCCTCAGCCGCCCGACGGGAAACGAAAAAGGGTTCCACTGAAACGGCGCTTGAAGGGAGCGGGGTTTGACGGAAGACAGGCGCATCGGCGGCATGAAACCAGCAATCTGGGCCGTTCTGCTGGGCGAGTATATCGGCATTGCCGTCGTCCTGTTCTGGACCGCCGGAACGGTCGACTGGCCTGCCGGATGGACCTTCCTGATCCTGTTCGTCCTGTGCGTCACGCCGATGTCCGTCGGGCTGGCGCGACACGATCCGGCGCTGATCGAGGAGCGGCTGAAAATTCTGCCGCAGAAGCAACAGCCCCTCTGGGATCGCATTTTGATGGTCCTGCTGATCGTGCTGATCGGGCTCTGGCTGGCACTACCGGGCCTGGATGCGGTGCGCAATGGCTGGTCGGTGATGCCCGTCTGGCTGGAGGCAATCGGCGGGATCGGCGTCGTCCTCACCCTGTGGGCCAATTTCGCCGTGATGCGCCAAAACACCTTTCTGGCCCCGACCGTGCGCATTCAGGAAGAACGCGGTCACAGGGTCATCACCACCGGCGCCTACGGCATCGTGCGCCACCCCTTCTATGCCACCCTCGGCCCGTTTTTCCTGGCCGCCGCATTGTTGCTCGGGTCCTGGACTGCGGTGCTGATTTCGATCGTCATCATTGTGGTTTTCGGTTGGCGCGCGGTCCGCGAGGAGATGCATCTGCAGGACAATCTCGAAGGTTACGCGGACTACATGCAAAAAGTGCGCTACCGGCTGGTTCCGGGAGTCTGGTGACCTGACCGGCAGTCGAGGCCGCGCCCGAAAAAACGGGCGCGGCCCCGCTCATTTCGATCCTGCCGACTTGGCCCGCCAGGCGAGCGCCGGCATTCCGCCGACGCCCCAATTGTCGGTATCGACCTCGTCGATGACGACATGCGTCGTGGCCGGCGACTTGTCGAGCACATCCACCAGCAGTGTGGTGACGCCCTCGATCAGCCTTTCCTTCTGCTGGCGGGTAACCCCCTCGCGGGTCACGCGGATATTGACGTAGGGCATCAGGCGGCCTCCCCGGTTTCGATGATCTGGAAGACCTTGCTGATGATCCGCCAGCGGCCGTCGCTGCGGACCAGGGTCAGGAAATCGATGAAGTCCCGGCTGCCGATCGAACAGCGGACGCGGGCAAACGCCGTGTTGTCGCCGGCGAGTTCGACGCTGTCGATGACGTCGCGGCGCGGTTCGCCGCGGGACGCCGGCGACTGCCGGGCGGCAACGACCGGGACGTATTCATCCATGGTCCGGTAGAGCAGCGGCTGCTCGTCGGCGGTCGCGTAGATGGCTTTCGGATGGAAGACGGCCTGCAGCTTATCCGTATCGCAAAAATACAGCGCGTCGAAATAGGTCTGGAGCACGTCCTCGATTTCATCAAAACGGCTCATTGGACCAGTCCCTCGGCTTTCAAGGCGTCGATGACGGCCGGCCGTTCGCCAACGCGTCGGATGTAGCGCTCGACATCGGGAAAGTCGGCGAGCGGGAAGTCGACAAAACCGGTCCAGTTGAGAACGGCAAAGGCATAGGCGTCGGCAACGCTGTAATCATCACCGAGCAGGAATGGTCTACCGTCCGCCAGTTGCCGATCCAGGTGGCCGATCCGCCCGGAGATCCTGCGATGCACGTCCTGGCGCTGCGCCGGTGACAGATCCGCACCCGAAAACAGCGGGCTGAAGGCCTTGTGCAGTTCCGAGGCAAGAAAACTGAGCGTTTCCTGCAGCCGGACGTACTCCATCGTGCCCTGGGCCGGAAGCAGGCCACGCTCGGGCCGAAGGCCGCCAAGATATTGAAGAAGCGCCATATTCTCGGTCACGACGGTGCCGTTGTCGAGGCGAAGGTCAGGAACGTATCCGTTGCGGTTGACGGTGGTGTAGTCGGCCCCGGTTTCGGTCCGCCCCGCATCGGTATCGACCTGTTCGAGGTCGAATTCGGCGTCGATTTCGCGAAGCACGATATGGGAGGCGAGCGAGCAGGCCCCCGGCTTGTAATAGAGTCTCATGGTTTGGGTCTCCTGGTTGCGAGAACGAACCGCAAATGGAGAATCTAATAACCGTTGACAACCAGGTTACCGATGGTTACCTCAAGAAACACGTTACCGCGGAGTAACCAGGTAGCTTCAGATGCCCTTGAAAATGCGCCACAACAAAAGCCCGAAACCGCCTGAGCCGTGCATGCTGACGGAATGCATGTCGATCATCGCCGGCGCCTGGGCCCCCAATGTGATCTGGTCTCTGCGCGCCGGACCGCGCCGCTTCAGCGAACTGCGCGCCGATATCCCGCCGATCTCAGCCAAGGTCCTGTCAGCCCGCCTGTCGGAACTGCAACAGCGCGGTGTGTTGGTGCGCCACGTGCGGCGGACGACGCCGCCCTCCACCGAGTACGCGCTGACGCCGCTGGGCGCCGAACTCATTCCGGCGCTGGAAGCGATCGTCGACGTCGGTCACCGGCTGAAGACGCTCGGCGTGACCAAATAATCCCGCGTCCGCCGGCGGCAGCGGCCGATGCCTCGTCGGCTAACGAGCATACCGGTAGTAGCTGGCACCCGATTCTTTCTCGACCCGCTCCAGTTTGACTGCCTCGCCCACCCGAACCTGCCTGTTTCCTCCGGAAACCACCTGGACCTCACGGCCGTCCGCCAATGTGACCCAGGTAACGAGATTTCCGGCGCCTCCGGAGGATTGCTGGCGCGTCCAACGGGTGACGACGCCCTCGGCTGCGGTCGTGCGGACGACCGGGTCCGGCCAAACCAACCAAAGAAGCAACAGGGCAATCGGCACCAAGATCATTGCCGCCGCTGCCGCATTTCGCAGCCGCCAAAGCCAGATGAGCCGATTGAGCTTCTTTACCCGTTTGGATTTCATTGAGAAATACTGTTCGATCGCATCGCAGAAACCCTCGTTGCAGGAAGTGCTTACCGGCACAACCCTGAATATAGGATCCGGGTAACAGTATCGCGAATCGAGAAACCACGCCGGTTGACCTTCAAAGCCCGACATGCCAGTCCCGCAGCGCCCGCGCGTCGGAAAGCGCGTTGTGCGGGATGTCCGGCGACAGGTCGGGAACCGTCTTCAACAGCGTTGCGATACAGGCGCGGTGGAACGATGTGCCGTGGCTGGGGCCGGCAAAGGAATCGAAGAAGTGAACGAGATCCGTGTACCAGTCGGCATAGACATGGACGTCCGGAAAGCGCGCGAGGAAGACGAACAGCGAGCGCTTGAACTGGATGCGGTCGATCGGCGGTTTGTCGAGAATCGGCACCACATTGGTCGCGACCCAGGGATCGATGTCCGTGGGCAGCGGCAGGGTTTCGTACCATTCATGACCATCGGCGCTGACCACGGCCATCGACATCAGCTCTCCGCCGAAGCCATTGAATTCCGTGTCGAGATAGAGGTTCATTTGTGTTTCCCGAAACCTTCCGCAGAGTCGTGGCGAAGGATCCGTCGTTCTTTCTGCGGTCTTGATCTCACCCGCCAGCAGACTAGGTTGCGGTAGGGACGGCAATATCCGGGGCTTACCATTGAACGAATCGGTCGACAATTATTGCGAGCGTATCGATCCGTCCTTCTGGTCGGAGCCGATCAATGCTCTGACCAATCTGGCTTTTATCGTTGCCGCAATCCTGGCCTTCCTGGTCTGGCGAAAAAGCACCAGCCGGCCGCCGGCGGGGCTCTTCCTTGCCGTCTGGATCGGAGTGATCGGCGTCGGCTCGTTCCTGTTTCATACCTTTGCCACGCGCTGGGCCGGAGCGGCTGACGTGTTGCCGATCCTGGTGTTCATTCTGGCAGCGCTTTACCTCGCCTTGCGCCATTACCTGGCGCTGCCGCTGTGGGCCGCCGCCGCGCTGACGATCGCTTTCGTTCCGGCGAGTGCCGGCATCGTGCCGCTGCTGGCGCCGCTCGCCGGGTCGTCGGCGGGCTACCTGCCGGCACTGTTCGCCATCCTCATTGTCGGGTTCCTGATGCGCAGCCGCGACGTTGCGGTGTCCGTCAGCCTGCTGATCACTGGAATCGTGTTCTTCATCTCCATCGGCTTCCGCATGGCCGACGAGCCTCTTTGCAACACGCTTCCGCTCGGCACGCACTTCATGTGGCACGTTCTCAACGGTGTAGTGCTCTACCGGCTGACTGTTCTGTTCATCAACTGGCGTGACCGGCACGCCTGAATAGGGCCGGAGACGACCGGAGATTGCCGGCGGGATGATCCCAGCCATGTTCGATGCCCGCAACGAATAGCGGAAAGCGAACGCGGCGGGCCGGGCCCCAATCGGTGTATTCGATATGCTGATCGAGATCGGCGTCCGTCTCGTCCGCCAAAGGCCCGGATAAATCCTGGCAATAGTCCGCCAGCAGGCGGGCGGTGCGGGCGAGTGACAGCCGTGCGGACATGGCCTTGCCCGATGCCGCGCTCTCGCCCAGCGCGTGCAGCACCGCGGCGGCCATGAGATAGCCGGTGGCGTGGTCGAGAGCCTGAACCGGCAGCGGTTTCGGACGGTCGGCACCGGCCATGGCCATGCCATGGGCAGCGATGCCGCTGCTCATCTGCAGCAGGCTGTCGAAACCGCGCCGTCCGGTCCACGGGCCCGTCCAGCCATAGGCGTTCAGCGCCACGTCGACGATGCGCGGATTGAAGCCACGGATTGCCTCCGAATCGTATCCCAGCCGCTCCAGCGCGTCGGCGCGGTAGCCGTGCAGAAAGACGTCGGCCTCGGCCAGCAGACGCTCGAAAGTCGCCCGGTCGTCGCTGTCCCTCAGGTCAAGGCCGGCACAGCGCTTGCCGAGGGTGACCTCGGGGACAACGCCAGGCTCGTCCCAGTCGGCCGGATCGATGCGCAACACGTCGGCGCCATAGGCCGCGAGAAAACCTCCGCCGACGGGGCCGGCGAGCACCCGGGTGAGATCGAGCACCTTGAGGCCCGTAAGCGGACGTTTTCCGACCTGAACGCGAAAGGCAGGAGGTGCGCCGGCGTGGCGCGACCAGTGGATCAGCGGTTCGGAGGCGACCGCACTGCCCTGCGAATGCTTCGCCCAGGCGTCGAGACCGCGCATCTCCGCGGCGCAGCCTCCAGCCTCGACGACGGCAGTTTCCAGTTCGACCGCGGTCCAGTCGGCAACCGCGGCCGCCACCGTTTGCCGGTCTGCCGATGCGCCCAGCACCGACAGGGCGGCGGCCCGGTGGTGCGGCGCGTTGGTGTGCAGGCGGATCCAGCCATCCGCCGCTCGGTAGTCGCCGGCAACCGGATCCCATGGCGACGGCATCTCCCAGCCCGTCGGCCGCAGGGTCATGTCGAACCAAAACGAAACCAGCCGCCGATCGACCGATATCGTCGGCGGCTCCGCCGGATCGGCGAGCCGTGCGAGCATGGCGCCGGCAATACCGATGGAAGCCACGGCAAGCCCGGTGACGTCGAACCAGGACGGCAGGTCGCCCTCGCCCGTAACCGCCAGATGCAGCAGGTCGAGCGGCGTTTCATCGGTTTGAAATGCGGTGGCGATCTCGTCGTAGATGGGTTTCGTCATCGGGTTTCCTCGCTTTGCTGTGCGTTTGCCGCACTCCAAAGGGAAGCTTGACGCGGGGTCAATCTTGATCAAGATAATCAATATGAAAAATCAGATCGAAGGCGGCTATTGCACGGTTGCTTCCGGCGAAGCCTGCGCCCGTCTCGGGATTTCGCGCGACACGCTTTATGCCTATGTCAGCCGCGGTCTGGTGCGGGTCGTCACCCATCCGGCCGACGCCCGCAAAAGCCTCTACGACCGGCGCGACATCGAGAGTTTGTCGGCCCGCAAACAGCGCGGTCGATCGCGCCGCGCCGTTGCCGCATCGACCATCGATTGGGGCGAACCGGTTCTTTCCTCGAAAATCACGCGCATCGCCGACGGACGGTTTTTCTATCGCGGCCGTGACGCGATCGAGCTGTCGAGAACCCTGACTTTGGAGGACGCGCTGCAGTCGCTCGCCCGGGTGCGCTGCCGGCCGGACACTCCGCTGCCGGATTTCGCCATGCCGAAGGCCGCGCGGCCCTTCGATCGCATTCTTCTCGCCCTGGCGACCGAGACGGTTTCCGGACGGCGCGGCAACGGACGGCCGCGGGCTGCCCAGATCGCCCGTTTGACGGCCCTTTGCGCGGCGGGCTGCGACAACGATCCGAAGCTGCCCGCGCACGACCTTCTCGCCGGCGCCTGGTCGCGTGACATCGCTGCCGCCGACCTGATCCGCCGGGCGCTGGTGCTGTGCGCCGATCACGAGCTCAATGCGTCGGCCTATGCGGCGCGCGTCGCAGCGTCGGCCGGCGCCTCGCTGCCGGCGTCGCTGCTGGCCGGCCTGTCGACGCTTTCCGGCTCGCTGCATGGCGGCCTGACGTCGCTGTGCCGCCGCTGGATGGATGCAGTCGAGAGCGGTGAACCGCCGCACACCGACGGCCGGCCGCCGCCCGGCTTCGGCCATCCGCTCTACCCGGACGGCGATCCGCGCACGGCGGAAATCCTGCTTCACCGCCCGCTCGCAACGAAGTGGCGGCACATTCTCGACCGGGTCGTCGATGAAACCGGAAGCCGCCCGACCCTCGATTTCGGCCTGGCCCATCTCGAGCGTTCGCTGGACCTGCCGCAGAG
This sequence comes from Rhizobiaceae bacterium, assembly GCA_963921345.3. Lineage (GTDB taxonomy): Bacteria > Pseudomonadota > Alphaproteobacteria > Rhizobiales > Rhizobiaceae > Hoeflea_A. Next base: position 1,394,733 of record CAWUFE020000002.1, read on the forward strand.
CGCCGGGCTCGGCATTTTCGCGGTTGGGCGGACCGCCGGCTGGATCGCCCATATCTTCGAGCAGCGGGAGACCGGCCGGCTGATCCGGCCGCGCGCCGCAGAAGGCGATTGACCGACTATTGATCGACAGGTGTGGCCGTGGTCGCCAGGCTGTGCGTCACGGTGCCACCGGCCTTGTGGCAATCGTCCGCCGTTTGCGCCAGCAAGCGGACCTGATTGACGGCGCAATAGACACCCAGCGGCGTGTCGTCGATGCCCCAGCTGGATTTGACCATACCGGGGATCTCGCCCGCGGCTTGGGCCACAGCCGCGGGGGTGGCGCTCAAAATCGCTGCGATCAAGACTGCTGCTCCGGGAATGATCTGCATCATAGCCTCCTGGTTTCCGTTCATTGATTCAGGGTAATCGCCCGCAGCAATCCGTGCGGATCGCGGGCAACGGGGGTCTGCTCGCAAATGCGGCGTGCGGCTTGCCGGCCGGCGCCATAGAGCTTTTCGATCGACCGGACCGTCGCCGATTCCGGACAGAGAGCCTCGGCATCGGCGCGGGTTTTGCGGGCGGCTGCATCGACGGCCCGGGCGAAACTCGACGAGCCGGTGGCAATCGCCGGCGCCAGGTTCGATGTGAACAGCGCCATCGAGCCGGAGCGGTCGAAATTGGCGAATTGCCAGGACAGCGCCGACGCAACGACGGCGCGCCGCTGTGTGCTCTTCGCGCCGACAACGGACGCAAAGGCATCGAATTCGATGGCGGCGTTGCAGGAATCCAAAACGACGATCAGTTCGGCCGCTTCGATGCGGTCGATCATCCGGGCAAGATCGGAACCTGCAATCCACTGCTTTGCGGCAAGGGCCGAGAGCGTGGTGAACGGTTGCGCTTCCGTCCACAGCATCAAAACGCCGGTGTCGTGCAGCGGCGCAAAGGTGCCTGACCGGCGCAGCTCGGACCGGTAATCGGCCAATTGGTGCAGGGCACCGCCATGAACGCTGAAATAGAGGATCACCCGATCGCCCGGGCCGGCCCTCCCCGCCATCTTGTCGAACGCCCGGTCCAGCCCGTCATAGGTCGCCGCCGCGTTGAGAAGCGTGTGGATGTCGGCCTCGGCAGTGCCCAGAGCCGAACCGACGACCTGCTTGATCGCTGCCACATTGTTGGCGCAGGCCGGCGAGACCCGGCCGCCGGACTTCCAGGGCGGGCAGATGCCGACGGCCAGCAGATGGGTTCGCGGCCCGGAACCGGCGGTCACCGGCATGGCGAAGATCATCGCGGCCAAGAATGCGATGATGCAGGCTGGCATGCGAGTTCGAGACATCGATCGGTCGCTCCTGCCGCCCGCAACTTCCGCAGGCACGACGCAACCCTGGAACCTCGCCCGTTAACAAAAGCTGAATCGCCGCGGCGTCAGGCCTCCGGCGGCACCGGTTCGACGTTGGCCCGCTCGCGGAACACGACATAGAGGCCGGCCGCCATGGTGACAACGATGCCGAGGGCGGCAAGACCGTTCGGCAGGTCGCCGAACATGAGGAAGCCGACGAGCGTCGCGAAGGGAATTTCCAGATACTGCATCGGCGCCAGTGTCGCCGACGGCGCGAAGCGAAGGGCCCAGGTCATCAGCAGATGCGCGACGGTACCGAGCACACCCACCGCCGCCAGCAGCAGCCCCTCGGTCATGCCGAAGCTCACGACGCCGATCATCGGCAAATCGCCGACCCAGCCGAGAAACACGATCGGCGCCAGCACGACGACCGCGACCAGGCCGCTGAGCGCCTGCTGGTGGACCGGTTCGATGTCCTTGGCGACCTGGCGGGTCACCAGCATGAACAGCGAGAACGTCAGCGCCACGACCAGCGGAAGCAGCGCCGGCGCGCCGACGGCGATGAAACTCGGCTGGATCACCAGCAACGTGCCGACGAAGCCGACAGCGCAGGCGGTCAGGCGGCGCGGGCCGACCTCTTCACCGAGAACCATACGTCCGAGCAGCAGCATGATGAAGGGCATGACGAAGGCGATGGCCAGCGCATCGGCCAGCGGCAGGTAGCGCAGGGCGTTGAAGAAGGCGCCGATGCCGACGATGTGCAGCACGGTGCGCAATACCGTCAGCCGCATGACGCGGCGCGTCAGGCGGATCGAACGGCCAGCTCCGAGCAGCGCCGGCAACAGCAGCAGCGCCTGGATGCCGAAGCGGATGAGCAGCAACTGGCCGAGCGGTATGGTGTCGCCCAGCAGCTTGGCGATGCCGTCGCCCATCGGTGCCAGCATGCAGAAGCCGATGATCAGCAGCACGCCGATGAACGGCCGGTCGGCCTGGACGGCTGCCGCGGTCATGCCGCGACCGATGTGTGGCTACGCGATTTCAGCAAGATGGCGCCGATGATGAGGATGTTGAGCACGTTCCACAGGATGCCGTTGACGAAAGCCATCTGGTAGGAACCGGTCAGGTCGTAGATCCAGCCGGACAGCCAGCCACCGACCGCCATGCCCATGATCGTCGCCATGAGCACGGTGCCGACACGCGCGCCGGCTTCACGCGCCGGCAGGTATTCGCGCACGATCAGCGCATAGCTCGGGACGATGCCGCCCTGCGACAGGCCGAAAACCAAACTGACGATGTAAAGCGAGGCAAGCCCGTCGAACGGCAGGTAGAAGAACAGGGCGATGCATTGCAACGTCGAGCCGATCAGCAGCGTCAGCACGCCGCCCAGGCGGTCGGCGATCAGACCGAAAACGATGCGTGAGACGACACCGCCCATCAGCATCAGCGACAGCATTTCGGCCCCGGCGGCCGGCCCGTATCCGAGATCGACGCACAACGACACCACATGCACCTGCGGCATCGCCATGGCAATGCAGCAGCCGAGACCGGCGACCACCAGCAGCCACTGGAACACGCGCGGGGAGAGCTGCACCGAGCGGGCATTCGCCGTCGCCAGGTTGTCGGCACTGCGGGTTGCCTCGAACGGTACGCGACGGCGCAGCAGCAGCGACAGCGGGATGATTGTCAGGGTGACCGCTGCGAGGATGAAATAGACCGCCTGCCAACCGGATGCGACAAGAACCGGGCTGAGGAGGATCGAGCCGATTGCGCCGGCCAGATAGTTGCCGCTGGCCACGATCGCCACGGCGATACCGCGGCGGCGGAGAAACCAGTGAGAGATGTCGGCCATCAGCGGACCGAAGCCTGCGGCCGTCCCAAAGCCTATGAGCAGCTGGCAGGCATACAGCAGGTAGATCGACGTGCTGAGCGCCGCCAGGGTATAGCCGACCGCGATGCATATCGCGGCGCCGATCATGGACAGACAGACGCCGAAACGGTCGACAGCCCCGCCGATGAACACGCTGCCGGCGGCAAAGCCGACCATGGTCAGCATATAGGCCGCCGACGCTTCGGCCCGGCTGATACCGAATTCTGCCTCCACGGCCGGAATGACGACGACGATCACCCACATGCCGACATTGGCGACGGCAGCGATCAACAGCGTGATCGCCAGCCGCTTCCAGGAATAGAAGCTGTCGAGAGCCTTGGGAGTGGTCATGGCGCGCACCCTATTGTGCGTGCACCCGCTTGTCTAACAAAGTCCGCGGTTGAACAGATCACGAATATTGATGGATTGGTGCGGCATCGGTGCGGCCCGCTCCGCCGAGCTCTATCGCAGCTCCTCGCGCACACGCATCAGAATTTTTCCGAGCATGTTCAATCCCTTGCCGTCGGGGCCACAGCCCCAATAGGCATCCATCGGCGCGTTCTCGACCAGGTCCTCGTCGCCAGTGCTCAGCAGCAGTTCCCTTGGGCCCGAATGCGTCAGGAACTTCTTGCGCACCGCGCCGTGCATGATGTCGTCCTTGATCTCTTCCCAGTCGCGACGCAGCGGTACGGCCCGACAGCGGCCAAGGGTCTTTGCATCCTTCGGCTTGCCGGCGCGGCGAATGCGAGCTCGGTGCTGGGGGTCGTGAAACTTCTGTGCCTGGAAGTAGTGCTCGACGGTCGGCCACCACTCGCCTTCGAGTTCCACCCCGAACGGCGCGAAGTTCGAAAACTCGGAATAGGCGTCGGTGCTGGAATAGAAATAGATGGTCATCTCGTGCTGCCTCGAAAAAGGGCTCCGACCTACTATTCATGGTGATCGCTCGTCAATACAGTTTACCGAGCCGACGGTGACGTTTTCCGCGTCGTCAGGAATGGTGCGCTTTCACCTGGAATTCACAGCGGAGAAACAAGTAATGAGTAAATTGATGAAATCCGATGAGCTTGGCGTGATGAACGCGATGCCGTTCCTGTTCTGGGCCAAGAACGAACAGGGCGTCTATATTTTCGGAAATGCAACGATCAACGAGTTCGGCGGCGGCAGCGTCGTCGGCAAGACGGATTACGAGTTGTCATGGGCCGATACGGCCGACGCGCTGGTCGAGCACGACAACAAGGTGTTGGACGGCGACAAACCGAGCTTCATCCACGAGCTGGTGCACAAGTCCGCCAAGGGCGAAGCGACACTGAACGTGTGCAAGTTTCCCGGTGAACTGGACGGGGTGCGCTGTACCTTCGGCGTCTCGTTCGTCATCGAGGATTGACGGCATCGAGCAACCGGAACCCGGCTAACCCAAACAGAAATCCCGCCATGGAATTGATCGTCTTTTGCGGATTGCAAGGCGCCGGCAAGTCGTCCTTCTACTTGAAACACTTCGCCGACACCCATCTGCGGATCAATCTCGATATGCTGCGCACTCGCCGCAGGGAGGCTGCCATCTTCGATGCCTGTCTTTCCGCTGGGCAGCGGCTGGTCGTCGACAACACCAATGTCAGCAGAGAAGAGCGGCAACGCTATCTGGAACCTGCCGCTGAGGCTCACTTTCGGTCGATCGCCTACTTCTTCGATGTTCCTTTCGACACCTGCGCGGAACGTAATCGCGAACGCATGGGTCGGGCGCGGATCAAGGAAGCTGGACTGCATGCGATGCGGGCAAAACTGGAACCGCCGTCATTCGACGAGGGTTTTGCCGAGATATTCGCGGTCAATGAAGACGGACTTGCAAAGGCCATTTTGAAGGACGTGATATGAAGTTCGATGATTTCGACCGCATGATGCGAAGGCACGAATTGGAGTTCGATCAGTTCGTGCCCGAGGGCGTCCACACGGTCGCCAGGCTCGACGGGCGCGGTTTTACCAAACTGACCAAGGAGAAGCTGGATTTCGATCGCCCGTTCGACAGCCGCTTCAACGACAGCATGCGCGCAACCTGCGAACATCTGATGTCGAGCGGTTTTCCGACGACGCTCTGCTATACGCAAAGCGACGAGATCTCACTGCTGCTCGACCGCGACGTCCTGCCGTTCGGCGGCAAGGTCCGCAAATTTGTCTCGGTGCTGGCGGGAGAAGCCAGCGGCGCCTTTTCCTTGAGCGTCGGCACCCCGGTCTGTTTCGATTGCAGGCTCTGTCCGCTGCCGCAGGCCGAGGACGTGGTCGACTATTTTCGCTGGCGGGCGGAAGATGCGCGGCGAAACGCGCTGAACGCCCATTGCTACTGGATGCTTCGCGCCGACGGGCTCAGCCCCAGGGACGCGGACAAAAAGCTCTCCGGTCTGGCCGTAAGCACCAAACTCCGGTTTCTGGGGGATCGTGGTGTTGATTTCGACCGGCTCCCGGAGTGGCAAACGCGCGGCCTCTATGCGCACTGGCGAACCGAACCGCATAGCGGGTACGACCCGGTCACCGGCGAGACGACGTCGGTCGAACGCACCCGTCTGATCTGGCTTGAGAATACTCCGACGGGTAAGGAAATCGGGACATTGGTCAAATCAGTCATGCAGCCGGCCCCGGTTCCTTCAGAGACACCATGACGCGTTGAAACCGCTTTCAAACCGTTATCCATCCGGGTGCTTCGAAGTGTTCGCCTCCGACCGGACGCAATCCGGACCTCCCCGCCAGACGGGTGGGCTACCGCCCGTCGGACGCGTCCGCCCCGTAGGTGACGGCGTCGCCGAAGGTGAAAAAGTTCTCCCAGCGTATGCCGTCCGGATCTTCCACCCAGGTCTTGTCGCTGACCGCGTAGCAGCAGGTAGTTGCCTGCTGGTCGAACGTGGCTTCGTCGGCCGCCTTGAGACGCGACGAAATCGCATCCAGTCCGTCGGCGGTCGTCGTCTGGATCCCGAGATGGTCGACGCCGATCGCCCGCCCCGGCTGCGAGGAAATGGCGAAATTCACCGCCGGATCGTCGAGCATCCATTTGGCATAGTCGGGCTTTTCGACACTCGGTTCCTCATCGAACAGCGTCGAATAGAAACGGATCGATTTCTCAAGATCGGCGACGGAAACGTGAATGTGCAGCCGTTTCATAGCAAACGTCCTTGTCTTTCTTCGGACTGGGCGGCCCGCTGCGCCATGTCGGACAGGGGCGCCAGGATCTCGGGACGTTCCTGGCAGCAATCCTTCAGCAGAAACGCCATCAATCCGCGGGCTGCGGCGTAGTCGGCCGAGTAGACCACGGATCGGCCATTGCGACGACTGGTGACCAGACCGGCATTGGAGAGTTGCCCCAGTTGCGCCGAGGCGGTGGTGAAGTTGACGCCCGTGGCGCGCGCCAGATCGCCGGCGGCCATGCCTCTGGGACCGGCCCTGACCAGTCGGCGAAAAAGGTTCAGACGCGCTTCATGCGCCAGGGCGCCCAGACCGAGAAGAGCTTGTTTTGCTTTCATAATCCATGGATACATGGAATAACGGAATAAAGCAACCGGCTCGACGCAGGCAATGCACGCTCAGATTTCGTCGGGCCCCAATCCGATCGCGGCATAGACGGCATGGCGAAGTCCCGCTCTGTGGCGCTCCCTGTGCTGCGGCGCATGGGTCATGAAGACGACGGTGAGATTGCGGTCGGGATCGACCCAGAAATTGGTTCCCGAGACCCCCGGCCAGAAGAACTCGCCGATGCCGCCGGGAAGATGAGCCCGCCGCGCGGTGCGCACGGCGAGGCCGAGACCAAAGCCCAGGCCGTTCGCCGGCCAGGGTGCGGTGATGCCCAGCGTCTCGGAATAGGCGCCATAGCCGACCCCGGGCGGCAGATGATCGGTCAGCATGCACCGCACGGTTTCGGCCTCGAGAATTCGTCCGCCGCGATAGCTGCCGCCTGCCTTCAGCATTTCGGCGAATTTCAGATAGTCGGAAACGGTCGACCAGAGCCCACCGCCGCCCGAACACGAGCGCAGGTCGCAATCCACCCGGGGGACGAGCGAATTATCGCCGTCGAAGACCGGCGGATCGACAATCGCCGGACCGCCGGGCCGGAAAGCTGTCGACGACATGCCGAGGGGGCCGGTTATCGAACCGGCAATGAAGGTCTCCAGCGTATCGCCCGACGCCACTTCGATCACCCGCCCCAGCAGATCCGTGGACATGCCGTATTCGAACACGGTTCCCGGCTGGTGTAGCAGTGGCAGCGACGACAGGCGTTCAGCCATCTGCCGGTTGTCGATGGAAAAATCGTAGACGCCGGCGCGCCCGTAATCGGCGTGAATGGAGCCCTGTCCGAATTGGCCGTAGGTCACGCCGGACGTGTGGCGCATCAGGTCGATCACGGTTGCCGGGGTCTCAACGTCATGCCGGGTACCGTTTTCAGCCAGGACGCCGGCGGATCCGAAACCCGGGACGTGATCGGCAACGCGATCGTCAAGGCCGAGCTGGCCGCGCTCGACCAGGACCATCGCCGCCACCGAAACCACCGGCTTGGTCATCGACGCGATCCAGAATACGGCATCGCTGGTCATCGCCGCGTGACCGGCCCGGTCCCGGGTCCCGAAAACCCGTCGCGCGACCGGGCGGCCGTTGCTGTGGATTTCCAGTACGCCGCCGAAAAGACGGCCGGCTTCGAGCTCGGCCCCGATCCAGCGATCGACAGGCAGCGGATCGAAGCGGTCGGCGGCCGCACCCCTCACCTGGCCAGCTCCGGCAGCACGGTGACCAGTCCGGGCAGCATGAAAAAGACGAAGATCATGGCGAGAAAGGCTGCGACGAAGGGCAGCGTGCCGGAGGCGATGTGACCGAGGCTAACCCGGTCGCCGGCAACACCGGAGAGCACGTAGAGGATCATGCCGACGGGCGGCGTGATCAGGCCGATCTCCACCAGCATCACCAGCACGATGCCGAACCACAGCGGGTCCCAGCCGGCGGCGGCGATGACCGGCAACAGTACCGGTAGCGTCATCAGCACCATACTGATCGGCTCGATGAACATGCCGAGCATCAGATAGAGCACGACGATCGCGACAAACAGGCCGAAATCGGTCAAGTCGAGCGAATCGACAAGCTCCACGAGCGCCCGCGGCATCGACAGGAAATCGATGCCGAAGCCCATGACCGCCGCGCCGACCGCGATCATCAGCAGAAACGAGGTCACAAGGGCTGCCTCTTCGAGAGCCGCGGCAAAGTCGGCAAGGGAAAACGTCCCGCGCGCGACGCTGACGGCCATGGCGCCGACGACGCCCACCGCGCCGGCCTCGGTCGGCGTGGCAATGCCGAGATAGAGCGAACCGAGCACCAAGGCCATGAGGGCGACGAAGGGCAGGATCCCCTTCAGCGCGGCGAATTTCTCGCGCCAGCCGCAACGGCGGCCCGGCGGCGCCGCCTTCGGATCGACGGCCACCCAGACAACGACGACGGCCGCGAAGGCGGCAATCATCAACAGGCCCGGCAGGATGCCGGCGAGAAACAGGTCGGTGACCGGGACTCCCGCCAGCGGGCCGTAGACGATCATGGCGATGCTCGGCGGGATCAGGATGCCCAGCGTTCCGCCGGCCGCCAGCACTCCGTAGGCAAGCTGCGGCCGGTAGCCCTCGGTCATCATCTCCGGCCCGGCGACGCGGCCCATGGTTGCGGCCGTGGCGAGGCTGGAGCCCGACACGGCGGCGAAAATGCCGGATGCAAGAATGGAAGCGTGCGCCAGGCCACCGGGTACCCGGCCGAGGCCGACGCGCGCCGCCCGGAACATCTGCGCCGATGCGTTGCTGCGCACTAGGATCGCGCCCATCAGCACGAACATCGGGATGGCCGCCAGTTCGAACGTGTTCACGGCGCCCCAAGCACGCTCGCCGATATAGTCGAGGCTCACCGCAGGTAGCCAGAACACCATGGCCGCAATGCCGATGCCGAGCAGGCTGAACACCACCGGCAGGCCGCCGAGCAACAGCAGGAACAGCACTCCGGTCAGAACCGCTGCCTGGACGGGAAGGCTCGCCCCGCTGGTTGCCGAAAACAACAGTGCGACCACACCGGTGACCGCCAGCGACAGGACAAACGCCGCGGCGCCGGACGCCATGAATGCGGACATGGCGACCAACGCCGCAATGGCGGCGATCGCCGCATGCGAATCCATGACCCAGGGCATCAGTCCCAATCCGTGCAGCAGGACGACGGCAAGCGCGGCCAGGGCCGGTGCGACGGCGGCAGCCGACGGCGGCCCGGGGCTCTCTGGGCGCGTGCCCGGAGCAAACAGCAGAACAAGGGTCAGTCCGGTCAGACCGGCTACCGCGGCGCCCTGCGGGATCCACAGCGGCATGTTGAGTAGGCTCCAGCTGCGTGCCCCGCTGCTGAAGTTCTCCGCAACAAAGGCGGAGACTTTCCAAAGCGCGACCAGCGTGACAAGCACCGCTATCCAAATGGTGGCCTGGCGCATGTGCCGCGCAAATTCCGGCGGCAGGCGATCGAGCACTAGGTCGACCCGGATATGCGCGTCCCGCCGTGCCGCATGGGCCGCGCCGAGGAATGTCATCGCCACGACAAGGTAGGTCGAGACCTCGGTGACCCAGATGGTCGCATGGCCGAAGAAACTGCGCCCGACGACCTCGATATTGACGCTGACCAGCATCGCCAGCACCGCGGCCATGCCAAGCAGGCGGGAAATGCCGGCAATGAGGTCGGCCGCCCGGAAGGACATCGTCGTCCTCCCGAGCGCGCTTTCGGACACGGCCATTACTGTCCCTTCACGGCGTCGCGCGCGACTGCCAGAACGGCGTCGGCATCGAGGCCGGCACGGGCCATGTCGTCACGCCAGGCGGCGAGCACGGGCTGCTGTACCTCGGCCGCATAGACGCGCGTCATCTCGGCTTCCGGAACCTTGTGATAGTCGACGCCGGCTTCGCGCCACAATCCGGGCATCTCGGCCGCGCGCTGCTTCCAGCGGGCGGCAAACTCGATCTCGAGCTTGTCGAACTCGGCGATCAGAATCTCGCGCAGATCGTCCGGCAGGGCGGCAAGGGCGTCGTTGTTGACCAGCACCGGCGACGGCACGACGCTGCCGAGGCGCCAGTCGGCGGCGTTCTTGACGACGGACTGGAAACCGGCGCCGTAGGCCCAGCAGCTGTCGGTGATGACGCCCTCGATGACGCCGCGCTCCAGCGCCGGAAGCACCTCGCCGGCGCTCAGCGATACAGTTTGAGCGCCGAGTTCCGCACCGACGAGGCCGGTGCCCCGGTTATTGACGCGCAGCTTGCGGTCTTTCCACTGGTCGACCGTGGTGATCGGCACGGTCGAGAACAGGGTCTGCGGACAGAAGGCCGTCTCCATCAATTCGGTGGCGTTGTAGCTGTCGGCGTAGACTGCGCGCACCTGATCGCCATAGGGCGAGGCCGACAGAGCCTGCATGGCCTCGTAGCTTTCCGAAATTCCAGGCAGCGACGGGACGGTGAAGAGCGGCTGCGAGCCGGTGTAATAGCCGTTCAGCGGCAGCGACATCTGGATCAGTCCGTCGCGGACCCCTTCGAGCAGCCGGTTGCCCTTGACCAGCGACGGGTTGGCGGTGATTTCGAGCCGCCCGTCCGTCGCTTTCGAAATGCGATCGGGAATGGCCAGCGCGACTTCCTCGTAAACGGTGCCGCGGACCGGCAGATAGCCCAGCGTCCAGCGGATGGTTTCCGCCCGGGCGACACCGAGCGAAGCCGCGGTTGCGACGGCGGCCAGAACGAGAGCCTTTGACATTCGTGACATTCGGATACCTCCCTGGTTGCTCCGTTCGCCACGACTAGCCTTTCATTCGGCCGCCATCTTCCGATAGCGACCCCGGCGTTTTGTGATAGGGTCCACCGAAACTCGAGGGACACCGGGGCGATGTCACAGGAAAATCTCGCGGATATCGTGAAAGCCAGCCTGCTGGAGGTCGGCAGCACCCATGACGCGCCGGAAGGCAAGAGCGAGGAACGCTGGCGTGACGTGTTCAGTGGGCTTTGGGGCTCCCTTGATCTACGCTCGCTCAGCGACGAATTGCTGTCGGGCAGCCTGCACAGCCGCACCGTCGGCGGCCTGACGTTCAGCCGCATCGAGTTTGGCAACCAGATGTTCGAACGCACCGAAGCCGACCTGAAACGGGTCGACGAACCGTTTTATTCCCTGACCTTCCCGGATGGCGGCCAGGCGGTTTGCGAGATCGGCGACAAGGTCGTCCGGCTGTCGCCGCAAAGGACCTATCTGCTCAACAACGACATGGCCGCCAAGCTCTGGATCGAGAAGGACTATGCGACCTTCAACGTCAAGATCCCGACACGCGCCCTGGAACATCGGCTGGGCCGGCGCGCCGATATTCTGGAAAAGGCGATCGTCCACCCGGATGCCATCTATCACATGATGCGTCGCATGATCGTCGAGCTGCTGGCGAATGTCGATCTGCTGGACGAACAGGCCGCCCGGTTCATGAGCAACCAGATGCTGGACACGGTGGCGTTCTTCCTGACGTCGGGCGGCCAGGCGTCGAACGACAGCCTTGCGCTACAGTCCACCCGCGCCAGCGTGCTCGCCTATCTCGACGCCCACTACGGCGATGCCGGCCTGACGCCGCGCAAGATCGCCGCGGCCTGCGGGATTTCGCGCAGCTACCTCTACAAGGTGTTCTCCGACGGCGAACCGGTCATGGAACGGCTACGGCGACGCCGGCTGGAGGCGGCGCGCGGCATGATCGTGGCGAACACCGGAAGGCTTTCCATGACGCAAATCGCCATGGCCTGCGGTTTCACCTCGTCCAGCGAATTCTCCCGCCTGTTCAAGAACGCCTTTGGAACCGCTCCCAGCCGCTACGGCTGACGGGCCGGTCCGTCACTCCTTTGTCGCCCCGGGCGGCGGGGTGACCTGGCGGCGCGCCGCGACCGCCTCGCGGTGGGAGATGAAGGTGATGGCGGCAACGACGATGCCGCCGCCGATCAGCACGAAGGGTTCCATCGGCTCGCCGAAGAACGCGATGCCGAGCGCCGTTGCCCAGACCAGTTGCAGGAAGGTCACGGGCTGGGTCACGGTCAGGGGCGCGGCGCGGATTGCCCGGGTCATCGTGTAGTGGCCGAGCGTCGCGACAACGGCCGTCATGGCTAGCCAGAAGACTTCCCAAAGCGTCGGCGTTACCCAGTTGATGACCGCGCCGGGCAGCAGCGTCAGGGTGCAGAAGATCGACAGCATGATGACGATCGTCACCGGATCCTCGTCATCCGTGAGGCGCTTGGCGAACAGAAACGATGCAGCGAAGAGCGGTGCCGCACACAGCTGCGCGATCTGGCCTGCGGAAATCTCGTGGAAGCCCGGCCTCAGAATCACCAGCGTCCCGAGAAAAGCGACGGCGACGGCCGCGATGCGGCGGAAATGCAGCCGCTCGCCGAAGAAAAACGCCGCTCCGACGGTAACGAATATCGGCGCGGTGTAGCCAAGCGCCGTCACCTCGGCAATCGGGATGCGGGCCATCGCATAGAACCACAGGATGACGCCGAGGCCGTGCACGATACCGCGCGCCGCATAGATTTTCATCGCCGGCAGCGCCCGCGGATTGGCGAGCAGCGGCCGCATCATGGGCAGAAACAGCAGCACGCCGAAGGCGTAGCGGATGAACGCCGCTTCGGCGGCCGGAATGTCCGTCCCGATATAGCGGACGATCCCCGTAACGCCGACGAAGCAGAACCCGGTCAGCACCATCCAGCCGATGCCGGCGAGCGCCGTTTCGGGTCGTTGCTTTTCTGCAATGCTCATCGTTCGACCATCGGATCGGCCGTCCCGCGGCGTGTCGATTGCAAAGAATGCCGCCTCCTGCGCCGGTTGCAGGGGAAGCAAGGGAGAACTGTACAAGGTTGTCACATCAATTGCGGTTGGACAAGGGCCGCTGCAACCGGCCGTGTCAGTCCGCGCTCATGACACCGATCAGCCTTTCCAGCGCCGAGCCGCGTTGCGGCCTTGCCGCAGACGACAGGAGCAGTGGCCGGTCGAGCGTTACGCGCCGGTCGAAGGGCGCGACCAGCGTCCCTGCCTCGAGCAGCGGCCGCACCAGCGGTTCGTGACCGATGAGCACGCCGCCGCCGGCCTTCGCCTCTTCCACCGCAAGCGCGTAGAGCGAGAAGGCCGGGCCGGCGGTCTCGAATTGTCCGACGCAGCCTGCCGCATCCAGCCACACGGTCCAGTCGTCGGCCCAGCTGGTGTCGTGCAGAAACTGCATTGCGGCAAGGTCGCCCACGGCATCGATGCTCGCGGCGATCGACGGAGCGCAGACCGGGAAGATCGTATCGCGGGCCACGACGACGCAATTCGGCCGATCGGATTCCTCTTCGAAGAACAGGGTAAGGTCGATCGGCTCGCGCAGCGTGTTGGGCGGTCGTTCGGTGGCGATCACGGACACCGTCGCCTCCGGCACGGCCTGACGGATGCGCGGCAGGCGGGGCGACAGCCACAGCTGGGCGACGCTCGGCAGGGTGGCGATGCGGATCTCCGGGCCCGGCGCCAGGCGGCGCATCTTGATCACCGCCTCGCCAAGGCGGTCGAAGGCGCTGCCGAGATCGTCGGCAACGGCGGCTCCCACCGCCGTCAGCGCGACGCCCTGCGAACGACGCTCGAACAGGTCGGCGCCGATCCAGGCTTCCAGCGCCTTGACGTGCTGGGCTACGGCGCCCGGCGTCACGGACAGTTCGACCGCGGCAGCGGCAAAACCGCCGAGACGAGCCGCGGCCTCGAAGGCCCGCAAGGCATTCAAGGGCGGCCCTTTCGGCCGCGGTGGAGAAATCGCCATGGGTCACCCGTAGTTTTTCTATGCCTAATTTTACTAAAACTGGTTTGCGGAGGGCAAGGGCCTGTGGTTGACATGGGGCAACGACGAACCATCGAGGTGAATGATGACTGCCCTGACGCAACGAAACTGGGTTCCGGCCGCCTGCGAGGCGCGCGTGCAGCAGCTCGCGCAGCTGACGTCGCAGGCGTCTTCCGATGCGATCGCGGTACGGCTGGACCGGCTGGTCGAGGAAAACCGCAACATCCACGAACGCGACTGCTTCAACCTCAACCCGGCGACCAATGTCATGAACCCGAGAGCCGAGGCGCTGCTTTCGGCCGGGCTCGGTTCGCGGCCGTCGCTGGGCTATCCGGGCGACAAATACGAAATGGGTCTGGAGGCGATCGAGGAGATCGAGGTCATCGCCGCCGAACTCTGCGCCGAGATCTTCGGCACCGAATACGCCGAAATCCGCGTCGCATCCGGGGCCATGGCCAATCTCTACGGATTCATGGCGACCTGCCGGCCCGGAGATGCCATCATCGTGCCGCCGGCCAGCATCGGCGGCCACGTCACCCATCACAATGCCGGCTGCGCGGGTCTCTACGGCCTGACCATTCACGAAGCGCCGGTCGAGGCTGACGGCTACACCATCGACATTGCGGGCCTGCGCGACCTCGCCGAGACCGTTCGACCGAAGCTGATCACCGTGGGCGGCAGCCTCAACCCGTTCCCGCATCCGGTCGCCGCGGTGCGTGAGATCGCTGACGGCGTCGGCGCCCGGGTTCTGTTCGATGCAGCGCACCAATGCGGCATCATCGCCGGCGGCGCCTGGCCCAACCCCATGGGCGACGGCGCCGACCTGATGACCATGAGCACATACAAGAGCCTCGGCGGGCCGGCGGGCGGGCTGCTCGTCACCAATGACGCGGCGATTGCCGAACGCCTCGACGCCATCGCCTTTCCGGGCATGACCGCGAATTTCGATGCCGGCAAGACCGCGGCACTGGCGTTGACAATGCTCGACTGGCGCGAGCACGGCCCGGCCTATGCCGAGGCGATGGTGGCGCTGTCGCAGGCTCTGGCAGCGGCGATCGATGCGCGCGGCGTGCCGGTTTTCGGGCGCGACAACGGCTACACGCGATCGCACCAGTTCGCCATCGAGGCGGCCGGTTTCGGCGGCGGCCAGACGGCGTCGAAAAAGCTGCGCCGGGCCGGTTTCCTCGCCTGTGGCATCGGCCTGCCCCGCGCCCCGGCGGAGGGCGACCTCAACGGCCTCAGGATCGGCACGCCGGAACTGGTTCGCTGGGGTGTCCAACCGGATGACGCCGATATGCTGGCCGACCTGATCTGCCGGGCGCTGACTGGTGACGATCCGGAGGCTCTGGCGCCGGAAGTCGCCTTCAGGCGCTCCCAGTTCTGCTCCCTGCACTTTATCCGGGCCTAAAAAAACCGATTGCAATTGTCCGGCGCTTGCTCCATCGTCCCCGCCGATGGTTCCGCTGAATCGAGCCGAGACGGCGGATGAAAAGGGAACACGGTGAGGCGTACCCAACAGGGACCGAATCCGTGGCTGCCCCCGCAACTGTAAGCGGTGAGCACGCACCCATCCGAGCCACTGATCGACCGCGATCGGGAAGGCGGGTGCTTAGCGATGAACCGTGAGCCAGGAGACCTGCCATCCTCTCGAATTCCACAAACGGGACGGGGTGTTTCCGATGGGCGTGATGGCAATCGATCTTAAAATGACCGGGTTCTCCGGTTCTGCCGCTCGTCGTTCGAGTCTGCCCCGGGACAGGGCGGACCATGGCGGAACCAACTGACGGAACGTCTCCTCAATTCGCGCTGGAAGCGGACGCCCTCTCCTATCGGGCCGGGGGTCGGCATCCGCTTGTCGAAGGCGTCGGCTTCTCGGTGCGGAAGGGAGACATCGTCGCTATCGCCGGACCGAACGGAGCCGGCAAATCGACCTTGCTGCGCATGCTCGCGGGACTGCTTGCACCCTCTGCCGGTACGGTCCGGCTATTCGACCGCCCCATCGACCGCTACACGGCAGCAGACCGCGCCCGCCGTATCGCCGTCGTCGGTCAACGTGACGAACCCGACCCCCGCCTCAGCGTCGCGGATTACACGGCCCTCGGCCGCATCCCTCATGGTGTGGCTGCCGCAAGGGATATGCATCAGCGGGTTATCGCCGATTCCCTCGCCTCCGTCGGGCTGACCGGCAAGGAGGACGCGCGTTTGGGTCTGCTCTCCGGCGGCGAGCTTCAGCGCGCGGCAATCGCCAGGGCGCTCGCCCAGGAACCGGATTTGCTTTTTCTGGACGAACCGACCAACCATCTCGATCCGGCTGCCAAGGGGGCGCTTCTGTCCGTCGTTGCGGCGCGCCGGATCACGACGGTGTGCGTGCTGCACGACCTGGCGCTCATTCCAAAGATAGCCGGTCATACGCTGTTGATGAGCGACGCGCGGGCCGTGGCGTTCGGCCCCACCCACGAAGTGCTGACACCCGATCGCGTACGCAAAGTGTTCGGCGTCGAGTTTCTCCATCTGCCGCATCCGAACGAAGACCGCCGCGTCAGCGTTCTCGACATTCCGGTATCGACCGACTTCCAACCCACGTCATACTGAAGGACGATCTCAATGAAACGACATCTCCCGTTGCTGGCTTTCCTGGCCCTCAGCCTGCCCGCACATGCCTTTCCGGTGTCCGTCGACAATTGCGGCGAGACACTGACCTTCGACAGAAGCCCCGAGCGCCTGGTTGTCCACGACATCAACATGTCGGAGATGGCGTTCGCCCTCGGTCTTCAGGATCGCATGGTCGGCGTGACCGGGATTTCCGGCTGGTACAAGACCAGCCCGGATTTCGACAAGGAACGCGGCGCGATACCGGAGCTCGCTCCGAAATATCCGACGGTCGAGAACCTGGTCGCCGCCGATCCCGACCTGTTCTTCGCCGGCTGGTATTACGGCATGAAGCCGGGCGGCGACGTAACGCCGGATACGCTCGCGCCCCATGGCATCGAAACGCTGATCCTGTCGGAAAGCTGCATCCATCTCGAAAAGGAGCAGGCGCCGGCCTCCATGGACCTGCTGTTCAAGGACGTTCTGCGGCTCGGTGCGGTGTTCGGAAAAACGCCGGAAGCGGAAGCCCTGGTCGACGGCTGGAAAGAAGAACTGGCCGACATCGAAGCCACCGTCAACGATGGGGGCGGAACGCGGGTCTTCCTGTTCGACTCCGGCGAGGACAAGCCTTTCACGGCCGGCAAATATGCCATCGTCAACGCCATGATCGAAGCCGCCGGCGGGACCAACGTCACCGGAGACATGGAGACCAGTTGGGGTCGCACGTCGTGGGAGGCCGTGGCGGCCGCGGATCCGCAATTCCTCATCCTGCTCGACTATCAGAACGGGACCGGCGCCCAAGGCCTGCTCGACTGGCTGAGGAAACACCCGATCATGAAGGAAACCTCGGCAGTGAAGGCCGAGCGCTTCGTCGCCTTGCGCTATGAGGAACTGACGCCGGGACCCGCCAACATCAGGGCCATTGCGAAAATCGCCAAGGCGATGAACCCGCAGGCATTTTGACGCCGTGATACGGCTGCCGGCGACAATTCTCGGAGGGGCGGTGTGCTTGACCGCCCTCACCCTGCTGTCGATCGGCCTGGGGTCCACGCCGATCGCGCCCGCCGAGGTGTGGGCGGCATTCGTCAAGGCCTCAGGCCTGTCGAGCGACAGTGCGTTTACGCCGCTCGATCGCATCGTTGTCGATCTCCGCGCGCCCCGCGCCCTGCTCGCGATCCTCGTCGGAGCCGGTCTCGGCATGGTGGGGTGCCTGCTGCAGACCGTCACCCGCAACGATCTGGCGGATCCGTTCCTGTTCGGCCTGTCGTCCGGCGCGGCGGCCGGCGCCATTCTGGTCATCACCATCACCGGTGATCGGCTCGGCGTCTGGACCTTGCCGCTTGCCGCCTTTTGCGGCGGCATGCTGGCCGCCCTGATCGTGCTAGCACTTGTCCGGCGCATGGGATTCCGGGGGCCGGAAAAGCTGATCCTGGCCGGATTGGCGGTTTCGTTCCTGTTCACGGCAATCACCAACTACATGGTGTTTGCGGGCGATCAGCGCGCTGCCCATTCGGTGCTGTTCTGGAGTCTCGGCGGCCTTGGACTGGCGCACTGGGACTCGCTGCCGCTGATTGCATCGGGATTTGCGGCACTCGCCCTGTTTGCCGTGTTCCGGCACCGCCAGCTCGATGCGCTTCTGGGCGGAGAACTGACCGCGGAAAGCCTCGGCGTCCGTGTGAACCGCTTCCGCCTGCAGGTCTTTCTGGTCTGCGCATTTGCGACCGCGATTTTCGTTTCGATAACCGGTGTCATCGGCTTTGTCGGGCTGATGGTGCCGCACGTGGCGAGAGCCTGCGCCGGCCCGTTGCACCGTCCGGCGCTCTGTTTGTCGGCGCTATTCGGTGCGATCCTGCTCCTGTCATCCGATCTCGTCGCACGAACCTTGCTTGCGCCACAGGAACTGCCGATAGGCATCGTTACCACCTCCATCGGCGCCAGTTTCGTTTTCGTGCTGCTGATGCAGCGCCGGCTGATCTAAACCGGTCAGCCTGCCAGATGGTGTTCGATGCGGAAGCTCTGCGGAATGCCCTCCCCCCTGCCCTCCAGGGCGAAATCGAGTACGCAGCGGGCCATCTCGTGAGCGATGCCGAAGGTGATCTTGAAGCCGCCGGTGGCGACGAAGAGACCGCCGTAGCCCGGCACCGGGCCGATCATCGGATCACGCTTCACGGCCTTCGGCCTGATTCCGGCCCAGCGTTCGATCACCGGCGCGCCGGCCAGTGCCGGGCAGAGCGCCGCGGCCTTTGCGACGACGTCATCGAGCTGCCCGTCGGTTTCGGTACCGCTGGCGAATGTCGTTTCGCTGGTGCTGCCGACGGCGGCGACGCCGCCCTCATGCGGAACGACATAGGTTCCGTCCTGGAAAACCAGCGGCCAGGCCGGATCGATGTCGGCCTCGAGCAGCGCCGCCTGCCCCTTGACGCCGATGCCGAAATCCGTTGAAGGACGCCCGGTGAGGCGTTCGAGCAGGGCAAAACCAGCATGTCCCGCCGTCAGCACAACGGACCCCGCTTTGATCGATCGCCCTGCTGTCGTGGTCGCAACACCGGTAGCCGGTACGACGCCGTGCAGTGCATCGCCTTCGATCGTCGTGACGTCGCCACCGAGACCGGCGGCAAGCGCGGTCAGGTATCGGCGCGGATTGACCCGTGCCGCCAGTGTTTCGAGAACCAGGCCATGGGGCATCGACCTGACGGCCGGCCAATCTTGCGCCGGGGCGCGATCGAGCAACTGCCAGGAATAACCGCCGGTCGGTGTTTGCCACCGGGTTTGCGCATCGGCGGCCCAGTCGATCGCGAGATCGGCATGATGCGGCTTGGCGAGCGGCAGCAGCCGGCCACAGCGGCGATAGCCGCAGGCAAGACCTGTTTCCGCCTCGATCTCGGCGATCTTCGTTTCGAGCGATACCAGCGCATCGAACTGGAACTGTTTTTTCGGGTTCCAGCGTTCCGGCATGTGCGGCATCAGGGCGCCGAGAAGCCCGCCCGATGCACCGCTGCCGATCTTCGCCGCTTCCAGCAGGACAACCGACAGGCCGGCCTGGCCGGCGAGCCGCGCGACCCACAGGCCGACGATACCACCGCCGACGACGAGCAAATCGCAAGACAGCGAGCGCGCGTCCGGGTTATAGGGGCCTTGAGGAGCCATGGACGGGTTCGATGAACGATAGGGACAAGATCACGGGCAACCGGTTGGAATGGCACGAGGATATGCCCTATTCCACCGCCTTTGGCGATCACTTTTATTCGAAGACCGACGGGCGGGCCGAGTGCGGCCACGTGTTTCTGGGCGGCAACGGCTTGCCGCAACGCTGGACCCAGGGCGGTTCCTTCACTATCGCCGAGCTCGGGTTCGGCACCGGATTGAACTTCCTGGAAACCGCACGTCAATGGCGGAAACACGCAACGGCCGCAGGCCGGCTGACCTTCGTCAGTTTCGAACGGTTTCCGCTTCAGGCGGACGAAATGCGCCGGGCGCTCGACGCCTGGGCCGAACTCTCCGAGCTTGCAGAGCGTCTTTGCGCCCATTGGCCGGCCGACCCCGGCGACGTCAACAAACTCGACCTGACGGACGACATCGTCCTTGAAGTGCATCTTGGCGACGCGCGGGAGCGGCTTCCGGCCTGGTGCGGGGCGGCCGATGCCTGGTTTCTCGACGGCTTCGCTCCGGCGCGTAATGCCGAGATGTGGGCGCAGGACCTGATGCACGCCGTCTACGCGCACACCGTGTCAGGCGGAACATTCGCCACCTATACCGCAGCCGGGTGGGTGCGCCGCAACCTGCAGGCTGCCGGTTTCGGTGTCCGAAAGCTTCCGGGCTTCGCCGGCAAGCGCGAAATGATGTGCGGCGAGCGGCCGCCGGCTCAGGCGTGAAGTTTGGCGCCTTTGGTAATCTTGTCGACAAGCTTCTTGTCGGCATGGAGAGCAATGCCGACCACCTTCGCATCGTCCGGGTCGAAACGGGCGAAAACCGCGCGGTTGGCCTCGTCATGGCCGGTGGAGAACATCTCTTCGACATAGAGTGACGTAACGATCCCGCGCTCCAGACTGCGCTGGTGGATCGTGCGCATCTTGTCGCCCGACGCGGCGAGAACGATGATCGGTTGTCGAGACAGGGGATTGTAGAGATTGCCGGCGCGGTCGCGGTAGGGCTCGCCGATGATCTCCGGCATTTGGGCCACGAGCCCGCTGACCAGGAAGGCGGTGACGTTGAGCGCCTGCCAGGAGGCGAGATCGTCTCGCAGGACGACGGCGATTTTGCTATCAAACATGGGCAGCTCTCCGAAAACGGTCCGATTGCATGGCGCCTGAACAAAAACCGGAATTCCTCGAAGGTCTTGAACGATCGTGCGTGGCCGACACCGGCGAGCGCATCGTCGAGGCGCCGGCCGTGCCGGGAATCGAGCGGATCGAGGCACGCTTTGCCGGCGATTTCTTCGCTCCGCACCGGCACGACACTTACGCCATCGGGGTAACGCTGCGCGGGGTCCAGACCTTCCGCTATCGCGGCCGGCAGGAATACAGCCTTCCCGGCCGGATCATCGTCCTGCACCCGGACGAGCTGCATGACGGCGCCGCCGCCACCGAGGACGGGCTGTGCTACCGGATGCTCTACATCGAGCCGGCAATGATCCACGGGGCATTGGGTGAAAGAGCCAGCCCCCTGCCGTTCGTCAAGGAGCCGGTGGTCGACGATCCCGGGCTGCGGGCTACCCTGCTTGCAGCGCTCGGCCGCCTTGACGAGGGGATCGACGATCTGGCGCTGACTGACATCGTCGCCGGCATTGCGGCCGGTCTGTCGCGGCATTCCGACGCCGCCCGCTCGACGCTCGACGATGAGTCCCTGGACCGCGTCTATCGAGCTCGAGACTTTCTTTGCGACCATGCCCTTCGAACGGTGCGGTCGGACGAATTGGAAAGGGTCGCCGGCGTCGACCGATATGCGCTGTCGCGGCAGTTTCGCAAGGTGTTCGCCACCAGCCCGCACCGCTTCCTAATCATGCGCCGCCTCGACGAGGCGCGGCGAATGATCGGCCGGGGTCATGACCTCGCCGATGTCGCGGCAGCGGTCGGGTTCGCCGATCAGAGCCATCTGACCCGGCATTTCAAGAAGTGCTACGGCATCACACCGGGCCGTTGGGCCCAGGCAACGCTGCAGTGAAGCCGGGTAACTCAGGCCGGTTGGGGTACCGGAGGCGCCTGTTTAACGAGAGCGCTGCAAAGGGCAGCCGTTGCCAAATTCAATAGGGCTATGGCCAGGATGGCCCAGACCACGTGCTGCATATGGGCGACCGCCGCCAGGAGTGCCGAGAAGGTGATGGCGGCGATCCGAACCAGGCTTTTGGACACGGTCAGGCCGGCAACTCTCTGCTCGTCCGGAGCGATATCGAGGAAGTAAAGAGATCTGGCGCTTACGACGCCCTTGGAGGCGATCGTCACGATGAAGAGAGCAGCGGCGTGAAGATAAGTCGGACCGACCAGTTGCAGAAAGTGATTTGCCACCAACGTCAATCCGGCCACCGCCGCAAGCACGCAGCCGGTGGCCAAAACCGCCCGATTCGACACATGGCTCAGGGCACGCCACAACGGGCCCGCGACCATGACCGCGATGGCTGACGAAATGATCAGCGCGGTGATGCCCCGCGCCGAGTCCTCATTGGTGAACGCCGCAAGAATCGCAAAGAACGGCAGCGCCAACTCGACCGACTGCAGCGACAGTCGGATCGCCATGAATCTGCGGAACCAGGGCGTTCCCGCAAGCAACCGGTAATTGGCAACAAGCTTGCGCAACTCGCCCTTCCAGTTCCGTTTTGCCTTTGGTTGCGCCTGCTGTGGCGCTGCCTGAGCCAGGGTGAACCGGCGCGCGCTTGTGATCAAAAGCCCCGCCATGACGAAACAGCCGGTCGCGATCAGGACGATCGTCGAATGCCGCGAAACCGGAGCCGCATCCGACATCAGCAAGTGAACCGGCCAGGCAAACATGATGGTGCCGACACCGCCAAGCCCCATCGCCCAATACCGCATTCGGGTGCGGCTTTCAGAATGCATGGTCTTGCCGATGAAGTTGTTGAACAGGATGTTCTGCAGTTCGGAGGCAGCCCCGATTCCGAACATGGCGGCAACAAGAGCGACGGTGATCGCGAGGGGCGACCCCGAAAGGATCGACAGAATGGCGATCAGCAGAAAGACGGCCAGCATGATGTCGGCCAACGCCATGCTGCGCGTGCTGTTCTGCGTGGTTTCGACGAACGTGCCACCAAAGACGTCGACCGCCATGTAGGCGATCCGGCGGACCGTTATCAGAAGACCCGCCAGAAACACCGGTACATCCTGAGCAACCGCGATATAGGTGAGAACGACCGACGGGCTGGCCATGTTCCAGCCGATATTCGCAAAAGCGCCCTGCACGGAGAGGAGCGAAAGCATGCGACTCTCGTTTTTGGTGTCCGCCGATTCCATGACGACAATGGTGTTCCACCCGTCGCGTAAGTCAATGATTATTCGGCGTTATGATTAGCTACGATTCCGACGGAGCGCGGGAAAGCGCGTCAAGCACTGATTGCCGGGTCGCGATGCATTTCGGCATATCGCTGCCGTTGGTGACGACGAGCGGCGCTTCGTTTTCCGCCAGCGCGGCGAAACCCGTTTCCAGCGTTTCGCCGTGGTCGATGCAGACCGCCGGCGGCAGGGTCTTGCCGTTTGCCAGAATTTGCCCGAGCTCCGGCAGATTAGCACGCCCGACGACCGATCGCGGCCGGCCCGATTCGGTCAGGACGACCGCCTGGTTATCGGCCAGAAGTTGCGCGCATCGCGCCTCCGTCGCCTCGGACAACGGAATGCATGCGGCCGGTTCGGCCACCGATCCGATGGTGACCACCCGGGCACGGTTCACGTCGCGCACGAACCGCTCGACATAGTCGTCGGCCGGCGCCATCAGTATGTCGCCCGGCGTCCCGACCTGGCGCAATTCGCCGTCCTTGAGGATGGCGATGTGATCGCCGAGCCGCAGCGCTTCGTCGAGATCGTGGGTGATGAAGACGATGGTCTTGTGCAGACGTGCCTGCAGGTCCTTCAACTGCGCCTGCATGTCGTTGCGGATCAGCGGATCGAGGGCGCTGAAGGCCTCGTCCATGAGCAGGATTTCGGCATCTGTTGCCAGTGCCCTCGCGAGCCCGACGCGTTGCTGCATGCCGCCGGAAAGCTGCTTCGGATAGCGGTCTTCGAAACCGGCAAGACCAACCAGTTCGATCTGCCGCATTCCACGCTCGCGGGCTTCGGCCCGCTTGACGCCGTCGATCAGCAGTCCGCAGATGACATTGTCGAGCACCGTCTTGTGCGGCAGCAGCGCGAAGCGCTGGAACACCATGGAGATTCGCTTGCGGCGAAACTCCCGCAACGCCGCGGGGTTCATGGTCAGGATGTCGCCTCCGTCGACGAGGATCTTGCCGGCCGTCGGCTCGATCAGCCGGTTGAAGTGGCGGATAAGCGTCGACTTGCCCGAGCCGGACAGGCCCATGATGACGAAAGTCTCGCCGGCTCGGATGTTCAGGCTGACCCCGCGCACGCCGACCACGTTGCCGGTCTTTTCGAGCAGTTCGCTCTTGCTGGCGCCGGCCCGCACCAGATCCAGCGCGAGTTTCGGACTGGGGCCGAAGATCTTGTAGACGTCCTCGACCCGGATCTTGATGTTTCCTTCCGCCACCGGTTCAGCCCTCGATATTCAGATGCTGCTGCATGCGGCGGCCATAGGCCTGGGCGATGCGGTCGAAGATAATGGCCAGGAACACGATGCCGAGACCGGCCAGCAGACCGCGGCTGACCTCCAACCGCTGGATGCCCTGGAGCACCTGGTAACCCAGGCCGCCGGCGCCGATCATCGAGGCGATCACCACCATCGACAGCGCCATCATGGTTGTCTGGTTGATGCCGGCCATGATGGTCGGCATCGCCAGCGGAATCTGCGCGATGAACAGCCGTTGCCGCGGCGTCGTTCCGAAAGCGGTCATCGCCTCCATCACCTCGGCATCGACCTGGCGAATGCCGAGATTGGTCAGCCGGATGACCGGCGGAATGGCAAAGACAATGGTGGCCAGCAGGGCGGGGATTTTACCCGGGCCGAACAGCATGACGAATGGGATCAAATAGACGAAAATCGGCATGGTCTGCATGATGTCGAGCACCGGCAGCGCCACCGCCTGCATGGTGCCCGAACGGGACATGAGCACCCCTGTCGGGATACCGATCAGCACCGCCAGGAAAGTCGCCGTCAGCATCAATGCGATCGTGGCCATGGCGGCGTCCCAGATGCCGATGACGCCGATCAGCAGCAGCATGACCACGGTGCCGGCTGTCGCCTTCCAGTGGCGGGTGACCAGCTGGGTCAGACCGGCCAGCACGACAAGCATGACATACCAGGGCAGCCATTGCAGAAACTGCTCCATGGCGGTCAGCATGCGCAGGACCGGCAGGAAGGCGATTTCCAACGCTTCGCCGTAATTGGCGACGATCCAGTTGAAGCCGTCGTCGATGGCGATCCGCAGCGCCCGCGTATCGATCAGTTCGGGAAAATTGTCTGCCATGTCGGCCCCCAATCGGCAGGCCGGACACGGTGAAGCGTCCGGCCTTTAGGCACGAGAGTGCTACATCGACTCCTTGACCTTGGCAGCGACGTCTTGCGGAACCCACCCGGTCCAGATCGCTTCATGGTTCTTCAGAAAGTAGTCGGCGACTTCTTCCGGCGAGGCCTTGTTGTCGTCGCCCCAGGCCAGAACCTGGCTGATCTCCTTGTTGGGCACCTGCATCTTCGCCAGGAAGTCGGCAACGTTCGGCGCCTTGTCGCGGATGTCGCTGACCACGGCGACGGCCACCTCGCCGACGGCCCAGCCGGTAACCTGCGGATCGGCGCAGTTCTTGTCGGTCAGGCAGGTGAACTTGTCGCTTTCATGCGGCGGCATGTCGAGGCGAACCAGATTGTACTTGCCGATGACGTCCGTCGGGCCCCAGTAGTAGCCGACAATCGGCTTCTTGCGGGTGACCTGACGGGCGAACGATGCCTTGAGGTTGGCGCCGGAGCCGGGCGAAAACAGTTCGAAACTCTCCTCCAGTCCGAGCGCCTTGAACAGGTTGTTGGTGATGATCTCGCAGCCCCAGCCGGGCGGGCAGCCATAGAGGCGTCCCCTGCTTGGGTCGGAGATGTCGACGAACACCTCCCAGTTCTCCTTCAGGTCGTCGATTGACTTGATCTGGGGATGGTCGCGGGCAACATAATCCGGGATCCACCAGCCCTCCTCGCCACCGCCGGCGAAGATGTCGCTGGCCTTGTAGACATTGCCCTTCTCCTGCATCTGGTCCCAGATCGACTGGGCCGTCGAGACCCACAGTTCCGGCGCGATGTCGGGCTCGCCCTTGGTCAGCATCGAGGTGGCGGTGGGAACCGTGTCTCCGGGTACCAGCTCGGCGTTGCAGCCATAGCCGTCGGCCAGGATCTTCTGGGCAATGAAGGCCAGCGAGCTGGCCGAAAGCCAGGTCATTTCGGCGATGGTGATCTTGTCGTTCGTGCCGCATTCCGTCGCGGATGCCGCAACCGGAGCGCTCACGGTCAAGGCGGCTGCAGCGACGGCACCAAGCGCCGTTGAAATCAGTCTGTTCATCGGTTTCCTCCCACGATGCGGATCATTCCCGGCAGGCGCCTTTGCCGGCCGATGGACCCAGCATCACCATGCGTCATCGCATTGCTTCAGGCAAACCGAAATAACTTAGGTGAATTTCAGAAAATTTGAAGTCAGGCGAAAGCCCTGATACGGTCCAGGAGACCCTGGTCCACGGTCACGCCGTCGCGAAGCGTGCGGGTGGCGTTGGCCTTGCGGCGAGCGCCGGGCAGACGCGCCCCTTGCTGTTGCTCGATCGCCGCGACGAGGCAGGCGATCCGCTGCTGGAACAGCTCTCCGGCAAAAGCGCCGGGATCGATTGCGACAAAGCATTGGCCGGTGCGCGGCGGGCCGCCGGCGGTGCCCGAAAACGGACTGGCGTCGACACTCGACACCGCCCCGGCCAGGCAGGACGCCATGATTTCCACCAGCAGGCCGACGCCGAAGCCCTTGTGGCCGCCGGCCGGCATCATGCTGCCCTTCAGCGCCAGAGACGCATCGGTCGTCGGCCGGCCTTGCGCATCGAGTGCCCAACCCGGGTCGATCGGCTCTTCGGTCCTTGCCCGCAGCATGATTTCGGACTTGGCGACGACGCTGGCCGACTGGTCGAGGACGATGGCGGACCCGCCCTCGCCGTCCGGCACGGCCAGTGCAAAGGGATTGGTACCGACGACCGGTGCATGACCGCCGGTCGGCGCGATCGACGCCGGCGCGTGAGTGAAACAGAGCCCGAGCATCCCGTCCTCGGCAAGCCGTTCCGCGTGATGACCGAGTACCCCGCAATTGTACGAATTGTACAGGGTCATGACTGCCACGCCATTGCCTCGCGCCGCGTCGACGAGCGCCGGCCATCCGGCGTCGATGGCAGAATGGGCAAAGCCGCATTGCGCGTCGACGCAGACGGATCCGGAACGCCGGGTTTCGACCGCCGGCACCGCCTGCCCGTCCACCTTTCCGCAGCCGACATGTTCGGCGTAGATCGGCACATACATGAGCCCGTGGCTGCGAATGCCGTCGCGCTCGGCCAGCACGGTCGAGCGCGCGACGGATGCCGCATTATCCGGATCGGCGCCGGCACCGACGAGAGCGGCCGTCGCCAGATCTCCGACGTCATCGAGGGACAGGTGCACTTCGGTCGAGGCCGTTTCAGTCATTGTCGGTGTGACTCCCTCCGGCGCCCTTCAGGCGCGATTCCTCGGTTGCCGGCACATAGGTTCGCGCCGCCAGCCGCTCACACCGGCGCCAGTCATTCTCGTCGACGAGAGCGACCGTGGTTGGCAGGCGGTCCAGCTCTGGATCCATTGTCTCCTGCGGTCCGGCAATGATGACGTCCGCTCTGGGGGCGAGGGACAGCGAAGCCAGACTGCCGACCGAGGCGCCGACCGTCATCGCCGCGCCGTCAGCGACGACGCGAAAAGACAGGCCGTCCTGCTTCGCGCGGGCGCCCAAAAGACCGATCGCCAGCAAGGGTGCATCGGCGTTCAGCAGGCGGGCCTCGCGCACCGCGCCAGAGATCAACATGTCGATGGCCGCCGCGCCGCAAAGTGCTATCCGGGCATTATCGAAAACGAGCACGGAGCCGTCGGTTCTCGGCAAAGCCGGCGCGGGCGCGGTTTCCTCCAGGGCCGCAAGCGCCGCCTTCACCCCAGGGGCTCCGTTGCGATGCAGCCACGCCGCCGCCCGGCCGATATCGTCCGCCATGCCGTGGTCGCAGCCGGCGCCGACGCACGCCTTGCGCACGGTGACCGCGATTTCGTTGAAGGAGCGCGTCGTCGTCGCCATCACAGCACCGGTAGCCACCAATCGTCCGCGCCTTCCTCGGCAATGTCGTCAAGACAGGGGGCGCCCTGGTACATGTTGATGCGCGTCCAGCGGTCGGACTTGGGATCGAACTTGGACGCGCCGAAGAAGGAGAGCTTGCAGCGCAGCATGTCGATCGGCAGACAATCGGCACCGATCAGGTTGTCGCGGATTTCCGCATAGGGATGGCGGACTGCCGCCTGCACGCGGCGCACCGCATGACGATGGCCGGGATGCAGCATCAGGAACTCCGCTGCCGACAGCGCGTCTTCGACGCTACCGAGATCGGCAGCCAGGGCCGCCACCTGCCGGGCGATATCGAGCGGCGATTCCCGGTCCGCCCCGGGTTCCTCATAGCGCTCGCCGAGGCGTGGCTCGAGTTTCTCCTCCGACACGTACCAGAACCGGCTCGTCTCGGACCGGTCGGTAAAATCGATGTCGGCCGCCCAGGAAAAATGGGTGCCGATCAGCTCGCGCAACTGAGCGGCCGTCATGCCCGGATCAAGCCGCAGGCCGACTCGCGTGCTGAACGTATCGGCCAGGTCGTCGATCAGCCCGCCATTCAGTTCGAGCACCAGAGACACGGCCAGTTCCTGGCATTCGATGCCATATCCCGATGCGAGCTTGATCAGCCGGTTCCAGGGTTCACCGGCATCCAGCCAGGAACGGTCGGCGGTCGTGACCAGTTCGGCCCATTCGCGACGAACCTCGAGAATCCGGTCCATCTGCCGCGTATCCGCGACGTTCCACTCTTCCAGGTGACGCGCGGCGCGCTGCATCAGCGCGCCGGCCCGATCGACAGTCGCCGCATCCGCAAATGCGACCGAACGCACCCGCGCCAACGCCGTCTCGCGCGCCAGCATCCAGTTGCTGAGCAGCACGGGATGGTTGACCAGGAACGGCGCCATGCCAAGCCCCGTCGAATTGCCGATGCCGAGATGGCGTTTCAGCCGCGGATCGAGAGGACAGAAACTGTCGGGCGCGCGCGCTTCGGCGATATGTTCGACGAGATCATGGGAGAAACCCCGGATCAGCCACACCGTCAGCATTTCCGCAGCGAAGGGGCCCGACAATGACGGCCGCTGGGAAATCCGCTCATGGTCGGCCACGCCGAATTTGCCGTTGCCGTAGACGGCCGTGGTGCGCAGCAGATAGCCGATCGACTGCACCAGTTCCTCGTCCGGCTGCCGGCCGTGCGCAAGCCGGTCGACGACATGGTCGAAGAACCTCACGGACTTGTTGGCGCGGCTCAGCACTAGTTCGCTGGGTGAAAAGCGGCCGGCTTCCTGACGCGGTGCATTGGAGCGCAGCCGGTCGATATCGGCCTCTGTCGGAATGCCGTCGAACAGGACGTAGCTCGTGTCCCAGGCTTCGGCGATCACCCGGTCGGTGCGCCGGTCGGCGTCCAAAGGCGTTGAAAACGCGACCAGGCTGTAGTCGTGACCGCCCAGGGGCACCGAGTACACAGCGTGACCGAACCCGTTCCGGTCCATTTGCCACACCTGGCGGGACACGCGCACCTTCTGTGCCGACAGATTGCGCACCAGGGTGCGCATGAAGCTGAGGCGCGTCGGATAGAAAGCCCCCATCCGCGCCAGCCGCATCACCTGGTCCGGCGGGCGCAGCGGCTTCGGCGGCGAGTTCCGGTCGGGCTGCGGCCGCAGCGTCATGTCGACCGCGCCTCGAAGGATTGGTCGTAGAAACGCAGCCAGTTGCCGCCGAGGATCGCCGCCCTTTCCTCTTCGGAAAAACCGACCGCGGCGAGGCCGTCGGCGATGTTGCCGAAATCCCGATTGTCGCGGAACCAATCCGGCTGACGCGGGAAGCCCGGCGCTGCCGGGCTGCCCTCGCCATAATCGACATCCTTGGTCCAGCGGCCATTGCGCATCCAGGAGACGACACTGTCCGGCTGGTCCTGGCAGAGATCGGACCCGATCCCCAGGTGATGCGCTCCGTACCGCTCCGCGGCCTCGGCGACCATTCGGCAGAAGCTTTCCAACGTACACTCGCCGCCGTCTTTCAAATGGTGGGCATAGAGCGAGAAACCGAGCATGCCGCCGCTTTCGGTGAGCGCGCGCAGCACGGCGTCGGACTTGTTGCGGTTGGCGGCATGCCACCAGGCCGGATTGGCATGGCTGACGACGATCGGCCGCTCAGACAGCTCGATCGCCTGCAGGGTCGAGCGTTCTGCAGAGTGGCTCATATCGACCACCATGCCGACGCGGTTCATCTCCGCAATCACCTGGCGGCCGAAGCGGGTCACTCCCGTATCTTCCTCCTCGTAACAGCCGGTCGCCAGCAGCGACTGGTTGTTATAGGTGAGCTGCATGAAACGGACGCCAAGCGTGTGGCAGATCTCGACGAGGCCAAGATCGTCCTCGATGGGCGACGGGTTCTGAAAGCCGAAAAAGATCGCCGTGCGGTTTTCGCGCATCGCCCGACGAACATCGGCACCGGTACGGCCCGGGAAAATCAGATCCCCATGACGCTCGAACCGGCGGTTCCAGGCTTCCAGATTCAGCACCATCTCGCGAAAGTTCTCGTGATAGGCGATGGTCGCATGAACCGCGTGCACGCCGCCGTCGCGCATCTGCCGGAAGGTCTTCTCTGACCAGTTGGCGTATTGCAGGCAGTCGACCAGCGGCCGGTCGCGAAATGGAACGTCATCCATGGCTTGCCTCCGGCGCTCCGGCAAAGATGTAGGACGTCTTCACCTGGGTGTAGAATTCAACCGCCGAGCGCCCCTGTTCGCGCGGACCCGAGCTGGAGTTCTTCCGACCGCCGAAGGGCACGTGATAGTCGGTCCCGGCCGTCGGCAGATTGACGGTTACGCAGCCGGTCTCCACACGGCGCCGAAAATCGGTGGCCATGGCAAGCGAGCGTGTGCAAATGCCGGCGACCAGTCCGTATTCCGTGTCGTTGGCGACCGACAGACCCTGCTCATAGGAATCGATACGCTGGATGGCGGCAATCGGCGCGAACATCTCTTCACGATTGAGCGCCATGTCGTTGCTGGTTGCGGTCAGCAATGCCGGCGCCATGTAGTAGCCCTCATGGTCCAGCTGCAGTCGTTCGCCGCCTGTCGCAACCGTGGCGCCATCGGCGCGGGCGCGCCCGATCCACTCCAGGTTCGACGTTAGTTGCGCCTCGCTGACTACCGGCCCCATCTGCGTATCCTTGTCCAGTGCATGACCGACACGCAACGACGACAACGCCGTTGCCAGTTTGTCGGCAAATTGGTCGTGCACCCTATCATGGACCAGGAGCCGCGACGAGGCGGTGCATTTCTGGCCGGTGCCGGAATATCCGCCGGCAAGCGCTGCGGAAACGGCGAGATCGAGGTCGGCATCGTCCATGACCAGCAAGGCGTTTTTGGAGCCGAGTTCAAGCTGGTATTTCGTCAGATTGGCGGCTGCCGCGGCGGCGACGCGCCGGCCGGTGGCCAGCGAACCGGTAAAGGTCACCGCATCGACACCCGAATGGCCGGCCAAACCGTTGCCGACCACGGAGCCCGGCCCCATGAGCAGTTGAAAGGCACCGTCCGGAAGGCCGGCGCGTGAGAGGATCTCAGCCAGTGCCCAAGCGGAGGCGGGCGTGTCGTTGGCAGGTTTCCAGATGACGCTGTTGCCGAAGGCCAGCGCCGGGGCGATCTTCCAGCTGGCGGTGGCGGTCGGAAAGTTCCAGGGCGAAATGACCGCGACCACGCCCATCGGCTCGCGACGCACGTCGATCTCGATTCCCGGACGGACCGAATCGGCATTTTCTCCGAGCTGGCGCAGCACCTCGGCAGCGAAATAGGTAAAGAACTGGCCGGCACGGTAGACCTCGCCCCTGCCCTCGGCCAGCGGCTTGCCCTCTTCCCGGCTGAGCAACGTGCCCAGCTCTTCGGCGCGGGCCATGAGTTCCCTGCCGACCGTATCGAGAACGGTCTGCCGCGCCTCGAGCCCGACATCGCGCCATGCCGGCAGCGCTTCCCTGGCCGCGGCAACGGCATTGTCGAGCTGACGGCTATCGGCTTGCGCGTACAATCCGACAAAGTCGGTGATGTCAGACGGATTGCGGTTCTCGACGGCGTCAACGCCCTCCAACCATTCCCCGGCAACGAGATTTCGGTACAGCTCGGTCATTGCGGCTCCCTTTCGGCGCTAAAATCAGCCAGGATTTCATTTCAATCAAACGGAAATTTCTGTTATGAATTTCAAAATAATTGAAATGGACTCCCATGATCAAACTGGAAGCAATGCGGGTTTTCGTCACCGTTGCCGAGCTCGGCAACATCAAGGACGCCTCCGACCGGCTGGGGCGCACGGCGTCGGCGATTTCGATGACACTCAAGCAGATCGAGGAGGAGGTTGGCGGACCGCTTTTCGAATCCGACCGCAAGAACGCATTGACGGCACTCGGCGCCTTCATGCTCGACACCGGACGCGAGCAGATCGACGCCTATGACCGCGCCATCCGCAGGGTGCACGCCTACGCTCAAAGCCGCATTGGCCAACTGACCGTTGCGTCCGTCCCCTCGGTCGCCGCCAATCTTGTGCCGCCGCTGCTGCATCGGTTCATCGACGACCACCCGGGAGTGGAGATCGAGCTGATCGATACCGACAGCCGGTCGGTGCGGCAGCAGGTCGAACAGGGCAATGCCGATCTGGGCATTGCCGGCCGGCCGCGCAGCGATGCGCTGGTGTCCTTTCAGCCGCTCTTCGGCGACAGTTTCATGCTGGTCTGCAGCAGCGAAAGCCCGTTGACCCGCCTCGGGCGGCCGGTCGAATGGCCGGATCTGCAATCGGAAGTCTTGATCCTCAACGGTGCCGTCACAATCGGCGATGTGCCTGGATACCGAACGCTTGCCGACAAGGCGCTGATCACCGTGCGCAACGTCACCTCGTTGCTGGCGATGGCGCGCGAGGGGCTCGGCGTGACCCTGCTGCCGAAACTCACCACTATCCACCTGCCCGATGGGGTTGCGGCGCTCGAACTTGCGGATGCCCGCATGAAACGGGAGGTCGGACTGATCGAACGCAATAATGTCCGCCGCAGCCCGGTCGCAGCGGCCTTTCGGCAGTCTGTCCTGACGGAAGCGGCCGCCTGGATCGAGGAGCTTGCTCTGGACCCTGTCGAACCGCTGGAACATCAGTGAACAACGCGGTCGGCCAGGCAAAAGTTCTTTGCTTGACAATAGGTCAGCAATACTGACATAAATTGGCCATGACCGCCACATCGCCTCACCCCGACGCCGTCACAGCCAAACCGTGGGAACCTGCCTATGCAGGCCGCGCGGAGCGGCTGCAGGCTTCCGAAATCCGCGAATTGCTCAAGCTGCTGGAGCGGCCCGATATCATCTCCTTCGCCGGCGGCATTCCCGATCCGGCGCTGTTCCCGGTGAGCGAAGTGCGGGCGGCCTATGACAAGGCGCTGGGCCATGAGGCATCGGCCGGACGCTTCCTGCAATATTCGGTCAGCGAAGGCGATCCGGCCCTGCGCGCGTGGATCGCCGGACACATGGCGGCGCGCGGCGTCGCCTGCTCGGCCGACAATATACTGATCACCAACGGGTCCCAGCAGGCGCTGGAGTTTCTAGGCAAGCTGCTTCTGTCACCGGCCGATACGGCGCTGGTCGCCGCACCGACCTATCTCGGCGCCCTGCAGGCGTTTTCCGCCAGTGAACCGCACTACGACGCGCTCGATTTCGGACGCGGCAACCGCACCGCGCTGTCCTACCGCGAAACCGCCCGCGCCGCCGGCGGTGACGCGAAATTCGCCTATGTGGTGCCGGACTTCGCCAATCCGACGGGCGAAACATTGTCGCTGCAGGGCCGCCGGGACCTGCTGGCATTGGCAACCGAACTGGACATTCCGGTCATCGAGGACGCGGCCTACGCGGCACTGCGCTATGACGGCCGGGAGGTCGCTCCGCTCCAGGCCCTGGATATCGAAAAGGCTGGTTCGATCGATGCTTCACGCGTCATCTATTGCGGCACCTTCTCCAAGGTCTTTACGCCGGGCCTGCGGGTCGGATGGATCTGCGCCTCGCGACAACTCATCCGCCGCCTCACCCTGATCAAGCAGGCGAGCGACCTCAACAGCGCCGCCATCAACCAGGCGGTGATGCTGCAACTCGCCGAAACGCTGTTCGACGGACAGGTCGAACGCGCGCGACACCATTACCGCGGCAAGCGCGACGCAATGCTCTCAGCCCTTTCCGCCCATATGCCGGAAGGCACTAAATGGACCCGGCCCGACGGCGGTCTGTTCGTCTGGGTGACGCTGCCCGGACAGATCGACGCCGCCGCGCTGCTCACCCGGTCGGTCGAGGAAGCCGGCGTTGCTTTCGTGCCGGGACACGCCTTTTTCGCCGACGGCTCCGGCAGAAATACGATGCGCCTGAGCTTCTCCCTGCCCGACATTGCGACGATCGAGGAGGGCATAAGGCGGCTTGGCGATTTGGTGAAGTCGGCCGATAGCTGACAGCTCATTCACTGAACAGCGCCTTCAAGGTCTCCTTGTCCATACGATCGATGCCGGCCGCATAATTCAGCGCATTCTGGTGATAGAAGCGGGCGTTTGCGAGGTTGGCGGCACCGTTGTCGCGGGTGCCGACCAGTTTCGACGGCACGCCGGCGATGATGGAGTTTTCCGGATACTCCTTTCCCTCGCGCACGATGGTGTGGCCGGCGACGATGGAGTTGGCGCCGATTTTGGCGCCATCCATGATCGTCGCATTGATGCCGATCAGACAGCGGTCGCCGATCTCGCAGCCATGCAGAGTGGCGTGATGGGTGATCGAGCAATCTTCACCGACCACCGTCGGGGTGGAGTAGCCGACATGCACCATGACGAAGTCCTGGATGTTGCTGCGGGCACCGATGCGGATCTCGTGGAACTCGGCACGCATCACGGCGTAAGGCCAGACGGACGCGCCCTTGCCGATGAACACCTTACCGTAGATCCGGGCGGTCTCGTGGATGAAGGCCGGCTCGTCCAGAACCACGCTCGATCCGATCTGTTCCATGGCGGTTTTGCGTCCCTTTCCGCTGGATGCGACCTTTAGAGTTACCGCAGGCAAGTCCCGACAATCACTGCATAAAAGAGCAGACCGCCGTTTCGTGAAAGACCTTGCAGTATTTTTTGAGAATTGCGACGGAAATTTGCTCTAGCATCGCCCGAAACAGGGTTCAGCGGAGCCGCACGGGACGGTCACGCCTGAGGAGAAGACGCCGTGAATCACATTGTGAAGGACCGTATCATGGCTGAAGCAAGCTACTATACACCGTCGGGCGGCCTGCCGCCGCAGTCGCAGTTGCTGACCGGCCGGGCGGTCTTCACCGATGCCTACGCCGTCATCCCCAAGGGCGTGCTCACCGACATCGTCACCAGCAAGCTGCCGTTCTGGGACGCGACACGGGCCTGGGTTCTGGCGCGGCCGCTTTCGGGTTTTGCCGAGACTTTTTCGCAGTACATCGTCGAGGTTTCGCCCGGCGGCGGCAGCGACCGGCCGGAAACGGAGGACGGAGCGGAAGCGGTGCTGTTCATCGTCGACGGCACGCTGACGCTGACGATCGGACGCGAAACCCATGTGATGGAGCCCGGCGGCTATGCCTATATTCCGCCGGAGACCGACTGGACCGTGCGCAACAGCAGCGATGCCGATGTCCGCTTTCACTGGATCCGCAAGGCCTATGACTATGTCGCCGGCATCGACGCGCCGGACCCGCTCGTCACCAACGAAAAGCTGATCGAGCCGGGACCGATGCCCGACACCGACGGCAAATGGGCGACGACCCGCTTCGTCGATCCGGCCGATATTCGCCACGACATGCACGTGACCATCGTCACTTTCGAGCCGGGCGCCGTCATCCCGTTTGCCGAAACCCATGTCATGGAGCACGGCCTCTACGTGCTGGAAGGCAAGGCGGTCTACCGGCTCAACCAGGACTGGGTCGAGGTGGAAGCCGGCGACTTCATGTGGCTGCGCGCCTTCTGCCCGCAGGCCTGTTATGCCGGCGGCCCCGGCAAGTTCCGCTATCTGCTGTACAAGGACGTCAACCGCCACATGAAGCTGGGGCGGTTCTAGACCCTTTCATGGTCTCGCTTTATCCCTCCCCGGAATAAACCCGCAGGCCGTGCAGCCGCCGGCCGTGCGACAGGTTGCTGGCGGCATCGGCAATGCTCTCGGCATCGATGCCGTAGTGATCGTATAGATCGGCAATCTGGCCGGTCTGGCCGAAATGTTCGACACCCAGCGGCACCGTCTTGTGACCGGCCACGGCGCCCAGCCAGGCGAGCGTCGCCGGATGGCCGTCGATGGCGGTGACGATCGTGCAGTGACCGGGCAGATCGCCCATCAGACGTTCGATGTGGCTGCGCGCCGTCGCATTGCCCCGCTTGCGGGCGCGCTGCGCCGCCGTCCAGCCGGCGATGAGCCGGTCGGCCGAGGTGATGGCCAGGACGCCGACGTCGCGGCGGATCTCGCCGATCATGCCGGCGGCAGCGATCGCTTCGGGCGCCACGCAGCCCTGATAGGCAATGACGATATCGCAGCCGGGACCCGGCTCGCGCCACCAATAGGCGCCGTCGATCACGCCACGGCGGAATTCGTCGCCTGAGCGCTGCTGCGGCTGTTCCAGCGACCGCGTGGTCAGACGCAGATAGACCGAGCCACCGGTCTCGTCGCGCAGCCAGGTGCGTTCGTCCGGATCACCCTCGCCGTCGCGCTGCAGATAGTCGAAGGACCATTCGAGGATCGTCGCCAGTTCGTCCGCATAGGCCGGCTCGAAGGCCGCAAGCCCATCCTGGCTCATGCCGATCAAGGGAGCGCCGACGGACTGGTGGGCACCGCCTTCGGGCGCCAGCGTCACCCCGGCCGGCGTTCCGGCGATCAGGAAACGGGCGTCCTGGTAGCAGGCATAGTTGAGCGCATCGAGGCCGCGGGCGACGAAGGGATCATAGACCGTGCCGATCGGGATCAGCCGTTCCTGAAACAGCGAGTGCGAGAGGCCGGCCGCACCGAGCGCCAGGAACAGGTTCATCTCGGCGATGCCCAATTCGAGGTGCTGCCCGCCGGGCGAGAACCGCCATTTCTGCGCCGACGGCACCCGCTCGTCACGAAAGGTGTCGGCCATTTCGTTGCGGGCAAACAGCCCGCGCTGGTTGACCCAGCCGCCGAGATTGGTGGAGACGGTCACATCGGGAGACGTGGTGACGATGCGGTCGGCGAGCGGCGCATCGGAGCGCGCCATTTCGTGCAGGACCTTGCCGAAGGCGGCCTGGGTGGAGATCTCCCGGTCCGCAGGCGCCGTCACGGCCGGAACCGGCACCGATGGCGCGTGATAGCGGCGCGTGCCCTGCGAAAAGAAGGGAACGCTGTCCAGAAAGGCCTGCAGTCCGGCCGGATCGGCGATTGCGGCCAACGGCTCCCATTCGGCACCCGCGGCAACACCCATCTGCTGCTGGAAGGCCTGCATCTGCGCCCTGGTCATCAGGCCGGCATGATTGTCCTTGTGGCCGGCAAGCGGCGTGCCCCAACCCTTGATGGTGTAGGCGAGGAACGCCGTGGGCCGGTCGTGGTCGATCGCCGCGAAGGCCTGCGTCAGCGTTTCGAGGCAGTGGCCGCCAAGATTTTCCATCAACATGGCCAATTCGGCATCCGACCGGCGGTCGAGCAGCGCGGAAACCTCTCCCTGGTCGCCGATCTCCTCCATCAGCCGCTTGCGCCAGGCCGCGCCGCCCTGAAAGGTCAAGGCGGAATAGAGCGGGTTCGGACAGGCATCGATCCAGGCTTTCAGCGCTTCTCCGCCGGGCTCCTCGAAGGCGGCCTGCTGCAGGGCGCCGTATTTCAGCCGCACGACGTCCCAGCCGAAGGCGCCGAAAATGGCCTCGATGCGCTGCCACAACCCCTCGCGCACCACGCCGTCCAGGGATTGCCGGTTGTAGTCGATGATCCACCAGCAATTGCGCAGGTCGTTCTTCCATCCCTCCTGCAGGCATTCGTAGATATTGCCCTCGTCCAGTTCGGCATCGCCGACCAGGGCTACCATGCGTCCGAGCGGGCGGTCGCTGGACCAGGATTTGGCGGCGATATAGTCCTGCATCAGCGAGGCGAAGGCGGTGATGGCGACGCCAAGGCCGACGGAGCCGGTGGAAAAGTCCACATCGTCGGTATCCTTGGTGCGGCTGGGATAGGACTGCGCCCCGCCGAAGCCGCGAAAA
Source organism: Rhizobiaceae bacterium (assembly GCA_963921345.3). GTDB lineage: Bacteria > Pseudomonadota > Alphaproteobacteria > Rhizobiales > Rhizobiaceae > Hoeflea_A. The sequence goes on from CAWUFE020000002.1 coordinate 1,433,002, forward strand.
TTCTCCAGCTTCTCGCGCGTCTGGTTGCCGAGGAGATACTGCATGGCGTGGAAAACCGGCGATGCGTGCGGCTTTACCGCCACCCGGTCCTGCGGCTTGAGCGCGGTGAAATAGAGCGCCGTCATGATCGACACCATCGAGGCGCAGGACGCCTGATGCCCGCCGACCTTCAACCCGTCGGGATTGTCGCGCAGGTGATTGGCGTTATGGATCATCCAACAGGCGAGCCACAACAGGCGCTGCTCGATGGTCTTCAGATGGGCTTTGTCGGTTGGTGTCATTTCCCGCTTCCCGAAACTCACTCGTCTTCGGGGTCGCACTCTAGCCGTTTTGGCAGCATCAGGCATAGCCCATTAGTGCACAGGAATTATGGACATTAATGTCTAGACGATTGGCCGCTCAAGATTTGAGATAGGCCGGTTTCAGCGGCGCTTTCCCGGCCCGGAAGACATGTTGGCATGCCGCATGGCGAGCTTGCGGAAACGGCGAAGCTCGGTCTGCGACGCGTCGACCCCGGTGAAACCGCGCAGATAGGCTTCGAGGAAGGACAGACGCAGGTCCATCGGCTCACGCAGTTCCAGCGCGTAGTAGCCGATCTGGGTGAAGTAGAGCACGCGGGCACGGATGAATGCATCAGGGTCACCGAAGCCGTGTCGCCGGTACATTTCGGTCAGCGCTACCATGCGCGCATCGTCGGCCTCGTCGACCCGGCGGCGCACGTCGGACGAGCGACGCGCCCATTCGCGCACCGCAAAATCGAGCCGCGGATCGTAGATCGCCTCGTCCACCCAGCACTCGGAGACGCTCAGAACCGCTTCAGTGATGGTATCGGAAGGGCGTTGAGCGCGGGCGACAATGCCGGCCGTGTTCTTGTGCTCCCACAGGTGCAGCAACCGATCGAGCAGGTCTTTGCGGCTCTTGAAGAACCAGTAGAAACTGGAACGCGACACATTCAGCCGCTGCGCCAGGTTCATGACCTTGACGTGTTCGACCCCCTCCTCGACCAGGATCGACAGGGCCAGCGTCATCCAGTCGTCGCGCGTCGTGCGCCTGTTGTCAGCCGCTTCCTTTTCCGGTCGTTCCGCTGCTTCCGTCGTCGTCATGCGCTCACTCACATCATTTTCTGTACAGTTATGTCTAGACCATATTTTCCCGTTGCGCTATGGTCCCGTTCCAAATTGGGAGGCTGGAGGTTCAAAATGGATCATTATCGCGTGGTGGTGATCGGCGGCGGCGTCGTCGGTGCATCGGTGCTCTATCACCTGGCGAAATTCGGATGGCAGGACGTGTGCCTGATCGAGCGGTCGGTGCTGACCGCCGGCTCGTCGTGGCACGCGGCAGGCGGCATTCACGCGCTCAACGCCGATCCGAACATGGCGGCGCTGCAGGCCTATACCATCGATCTCCTGTCCGAGATCGAAAAGGAATCCGGTCAGTCCATCGGACTGCACATGTCCGGCGGCATCACCGTCGCGGCGGTGCCGGATCGCTGGGAATGGCTACAGTCGGCCTACCGGATCTTCCAGACGATCGGCATCGAAGACTGCTATTTGATGACGCCGGCCGAGATCAAGGAGAAGTGTCCCATCATGGACACGACCCGGATCATCGGCGGGCTGTGGGCCGACCGCGAGGGCTATGTCGACACCACCGGCACAGTCCAGGCCTATGCCGGCGCCGCCAAAAAGAACGGCGCCAAGGTAATTGAGCACAACAGAGTACTGGAGCTCCGGCAGCGACCCGATCACAGCTGGGACGTGATCACCGAAAAGGGCACGATCCACGCCGAACATGTGGTCAATGCCGGCGGGCTGTGGGCCAAGCAGCTCGGCCGCATGGTCGGCCTCGAGCTGCCGGTGTCGCCGCTCGAACACCACTATCTCCTGACCGAGACCGTGCCGGAAATCGAGGCGCTGGATTTCGAGTTGCCGATGATGGTCGACCTGGAGGGCTTCACCTATATGCGTCAGGACCAGCAGGGCATGCTGGTCGGCATCTACGAGACCAACGCGCAGCACTGGAGCGTCGACGGCGCGCCGTGGGACTACGGTATCGAGCTGCTGCAGGAGAACACCGACCGCATCGCCGACGAACTGGTGATGGCCTTCCAGCGTTATCCCGTCCTGGAAACGGTCGGCGTCAAGAACTGGGTCAATGGCGCCTTCACTTTTTCGCCCGACGGCAATCCGCTGGTCGGGCCGGTGCGCGGCGTGAAGAATTACTGGCTGGCCTGCGGCATCATGGCCGGCTTCCTGCAGGGCGGCGGCGTCGGCAAGACGCTGGCCGAGTGGATGATCCATGGCGAGCCGGAGGCCGATGCCTGGCCGATGGACATCGCCCGTTACGGCGACTTCGCCTCCAACCGCGAATATATCAAGCAGACGACCGGCCAGTTCTACGCCCGCCGTTTCGTCATGACCTATCCGAACGAGCAACTGCCCGCCGGAAGGCCGCTGAAAAAGGCGCCGGCCTACGACGCCATGGCCGCGAAGGGCGCGATCTGGGGCTGCAGCTGGGGCCTGGAGGTGCCGCTCGTCTTCGCGCCGCCGGGTTTCGAGGAAAAACCGACGCTGCGCCGCTCCAACGCCTTCGACCTCGTCAGCGAAGAATGCCGGGCGGTGCGCGAGGGTGTCGGCCTGCTCGATATCACCGGCTTCTCGCGCTACGAAATCACCGGCGGCGGCGCGCAGGCCTGGCTCGACCGGGTGACCGCCGGCCGCCTTCCGGTTCCCGGGCGGGCGCGGCTGGCGCCGATGCTCGGGCCCGACGGCCGGCTGAAGGGCGACCTGACCATCTTCAACTGGGGCGACGGCAGCTGGTGGATCATGGGATCCTACTATCTGCGCGAGTGGCACATGCGCTGGTTCACCGATCATATCGGCACGAATGACGATGTGGCGGTGCGCGACATTTCCGACGACATTGTCGGCTTCTCGCTGTCGGGACCGAAATCGCGGGACGTCCTGGCCGCCCTCACCCATCACGACATCGGCAATGACGCCCTTCCCTTCATGGGGTGCGGGCATATCGATGTCGGCCTGATCCGCGCTCGGGTCGGTCGCCTGTCTGTCGCCGGCGAACTCGGCTACGAGATCAACTGCCGCGCCAACGAGCACATCACATTGCGTCACATCCTGCTCGAGGCCGGCGCCGCCCACGGGATCCGGGAAACCGGCTACTACGCCCTCAATTCGCTGCGGCTTGAGAAGAGTTTCGGCATCTGGTCGGCCGAATTTACGCAGGGCTATACGCCCGGCATGACCGGCATGGACCGCTGGATCGACTTCGACAAGGGCGATTTCGTCGGCCGTGAAGCGGCGCTGCTTGAAAAGCAGCAGAACACCGCCAAACAGCGGCTGGTAACGCTGGAAGTCGATGCGGCAGATGCCGATGCTTCCGGATTCGAACCGGTCTGGCGCGACGGCAAGCGCATAGGTTTCGTCACCTCCGGCGGCTACGGCCATCATGTCGGCAAGAGCCTCGCCATGGCGCTGGTCGAGCCGGAGGCGGCGGAGGCCGGAACCGAACTGACAACCCACCTGGTCGGGGTCGAACGGGCGGCGAAGGTCATCCCCGCCAGCCCCTACGATCCGACCGGATCGAAAATGCGGCTTTAGGAGGCCAAAAGAAATGTCGCAGACAGCAGATGCCGTCATCATCGGCGCCGGCGTCATCGGCGCGGCCGTGGCGCTGGAACTCAACCGTCTGGGGATGCGCACCATCTCGGTCGACAAGAACCCGGCGGCCGGCTACGGCTCGACCAGCGGGTCCTGCGCCATCATCCGGGTGCACTATTCGACCCTCGACGGAACCGCCTTTGCCTATGAAGGCTACCATAACTGGCGCGACTGGGCCGATTATCTCGGCGTCGAGGACGAGCGCGGCCTGGCGGATTTCCGCGAAACCGGCTGCCTGGTCATGTGCACCGAGCAGAACGGCCATCTGGGCAAGCACACGGCACTGTGCGACAAGCTCGACATTCCCTACGAGCGCTGGGACGAAGCCCGCGTCTCCGAAAAACTGCCGATCTACGACCTGACCAGCTATTTTCCGCCGAAGCGGCTCGACGATCCGCAGTTCGGCCAGCCGGGCTCGGGCCGGGTTGCCGGCGCCATCTACTTTCCGACGGCCGGCTATATCAGCGATCCGCAACTCGCCACCCACAACATCCAGCGCGCCGCCGAAGCCGCCGGCGGCACCTTCCTGTTCAACAGGAAAGTCGTCGAAATTCCGGTGACCGATGGTCGCGTGACCGGCGTCAGGCTCGACGACGGCACGGAGATCAAGGCGCCGGTCGTCATCAATGTCGGCGGTCCGCACTCGGCCAAGATCAACGAAATGGCCGGCGCACTCGGCGACATGACCATCAAGACGCAGGCGCTGCGCCAGGAAGTCGTGCACGTGCCGGCGCCGGAGGGCTACGACTTCTTCAACGAAGGGGTCGTCGCCTCCGACAACGATATCGGCTGCTACTGCCGGCCGGAAAAGGGCAACTTCATCCTCGTCGGCAGCGAGGACCCGGATTGCGACGAGCGTGAATTCGTCGATCCCGACGATTACGACCACAACTTCACCGACCAGTGGACCGTCCAGGCGCAGCGCTACGCCCAGCGGGTGCCGAGCCTCGGCATCCCCAACCGCACCAAGGGCGTGGTCGATCTCTACGACGTCTCCGACGACTGGATCCCGATCTACGACAAATCGTCGGTCGGCGGCTACTACATGGCCATCGGCTCCAGCGGCAACCAGTTCAAGAACGCTCCGATCGCCGGAAAGATGATGGCCAGCCTCGTCGCCTATTGCGAAGCCGGCAACGATCACGACGCCGACCCGCTGCAGTTCGAACTGCCCTATATCGGGCGGACGATCGATGTCGGTTTCTACTCGCGCAAGCGCGAGATCAATCCGGAGAGCAGTTTTTCGGTACTGGGCTGATCTAGGACGGTCTGGTCACCGCCGTTTTCCGGGTATAGTGCCCTGAAGCGGCGACCATTCGCGGCGGTCGCGGTGACCCGAGGGGTGAATGATGGATGAGCGACAGTTCCGGCGCCCGGAAGCTCTGGTTTCAGGCGACTGGCTTGAAGAGCATCTGGATGACCCGAATCTACGCATCTTCGACTGCACGACGCATCTTGTCTTCGACGAGGGAAGCGGCAAACCCTATCGGGTCGTCAGCGGCCGGTCGGATCATGAAAGCGACCATATTCCGGGCTCAGGCTATCTCGATCTGCAGGGTGACTTCTCCCGCCGGGACAGCCCCTACAGCTTCACACTGCCGTCGGCCGAACAGGCCGCGGAGGCATTTGGACGGCACGGCATCGGAGACGAGACCCAAGTGGTTCTCTACAGCCGGACCACCATGCCGTGGGCCACTCGTTTCTGGTGGATGCTGCGCTGGCTCGGATTCGACAATGCCGCCATCCTGGATGGCGGCTACGCCAAATGGGTTGCCGACGGGCGACCTGTTTCAAGCCAGCCGACCGCCTATCTTCCGCAGAACTTCACGGTGAACGAGCGGTCCGGCCTGTTCGTTGGCAGGGACGACGTCCTGTCTGCCATCGACGATTCATCGACCTGCACGATCTGCGCGCTGGGGCCGGATGTGTTTTCCGGCGAAAACTCCCGTTATGGCCGCCCGGGGCGCGTGCCCGGCAGCGTCAATGTGCCGGCGGCACATCTCGTCGATCCCGAGACCATTGAAGTGGCGGCACCCGATCGCGTGGCGGCGGCTTTCTCCGCGGTTGGCGCGGATCCGGACGATCGCATCATCACCTATTGCGGTGGCGGCATCTTTGCGACCCTCAACGCGTATCTCCTCCACCAGCTCGGATTCGAAGACGTCGCGGTCTATGACAATTCGATGAGCGAGTGGGCGACCGACGCCTCCTTGCCGATCGAAAGCGACTGAAGGCTAGCCGTTCTCTCCCGTGCAAAACGCTTCGCTTGGCTGGGCGATCCCCACCTGATCCAGCATCCTGCGGGTTTCGGCAACGCCCAGAAGGTCTGGAATCTGGGCTTTTTCGTCGTCTTCATAGCTCCGGAAGGCTTCCTGGATAACCCTGTCGATATCATCCGCCGGGAACACGCCCTCGATACGCCCGATCACATGCAGCCTGTCCTCGTCCGACTTGAGGATGACGACCGTCGGATAACGCTGCACGTTGAGCGCTTCCGCCAGATGGTCTCCGCCGTCGTCCTCACCGCGCCATGCGGTGCCGAAGTTCATGGATCCCGCATAGCGCACGATTGCCGGGCAGCGAAACCGCTGAAGCTGCGTCAGGCAAAATCCGCATTGCCGCGCCGTAAAGAAGACGACGGTCGGCTTGCTCTCCGCCAGGGCCTCGCCATAGGCGTCGAATGTCCGGTTGATGTACCACTGGATCCGCAAGCGGTCTATTTCCGGCTCGTCGGTCGGCCTGGGTAGCGTCGAACTCTCCTGGCTGGAGGTCGCCGGTTCGTCGGACGCCTGTACCGTTGCCGCCGGTCCGAAGGTCAGCGGGACGCAGGCGAGCGCCGTGAGAGCAGCGCGCCGAAGTGTTGCGGTGTACCGGTTGTCAGGCATGATTTCCTCCGCTGAGCCAGCGCCCAGGTGCAACCAATTTGACCCTCGAGAATTGTTCACCCGGAACAAAGGCAAGTCAAATCAACGAAAGCGGTCGCAGATAGGACGTATGCGGGGAAGAATTTCTTTGAGCGTGCGCCCAAGTATTTGCCTGTCGCAAACGTCACATCTTGATTAGACTGAGACGCAACCCGGATTTGCGGACGACAATGGGAACGGGCTCCGCGACATGACATACCTCGCCAGAACAATCGCCATTGCCGGCGGCCTGTTGTGCGGCGTCGGCCCCTTCCTGGCAGGCTATGTGCTCGGGTGGCGCGTGGATGTCATCGGCGGTTATGCCTGGCCGCTTCTGCTCTTTCCACTCGGCATCCCGATCATGGTTGCCTGGTTCCGCCTCGTCGTTCGGTCGACGCTGTTTCGACCGCGGGACGAAAACGACTGGCTCGATCATTCCGGCCGCTGGGCGACGACCTGTTACGCCTGGTTTTGTTTTCTGTTGGTCCCGATGCTGTTTTTTCACATCACCCTGGGCGGCCTCGGCGTGCTGGTCGGCATCGCCGTCGGGGCGGTCCTGTGCTTCACCTTTCTGCGCCCGCTCCAGCGTCTCGACTGGATCGAGACAATCAATCCCGATTTCGAAAACGAGGAAAGACGCCGGCGCTACGACGAAGCTCCGATCCGGGCGTTCCTCCAGGAACCGCTGGTCGCCTCGATCGGTACGCTGGCCGTTGCCGGCCTTCTCGCCTGGCCGGACTATCGGGCGATCGTGGCTGGCTCACCGGAGCCGCAATATCTGTGGGGCTACATGCTCGGGCGGCTCGCCATCGCCTTCGGAATCGGTGGCGTTCTGGCGCATTTTGTCGGCAGCGGCTGGCTCAGCTTTCAGTGGCGACTGAACGTGGCCGCTCTGGTCGTCGGCATCCTCAGCCTGCAGGTGATTTCGAACTGAGATCTGTCGTTTAGAGCGAAGGGCGATTTCCCGGAACCGGAGGGCATCGAGGCTTGCCTCAACACCAGGCAGTCCTCGACCGCGCTAGGAGACAGAGGAGGTCAGTTGCCGACCAGGAGACCCCGCAATGTCCCGTCGGCGGACAAGCCGATCAGCATGGGAAACTTGCCGCCGGCCAGGACCAGGTAGAGCGTCGGGCCAATCAGCGCCAGGTTCTTTAATCCTGACGAGAACTGCCCGACGGATCCGAGCGTTCCCAATTCCTCGATATCGTCTTTCAACGGCTGGTCGCCCACACCGCGATCGAAGATCTTCTTCTTCAGATCAGCAGCCGCGTCGCGGCTGCGGAAGTGAATGACCGATGCCGGAATAAGAAAGATCGCGAGAGCCAAGGCACCGAGCCGTGGAAAGATGCCGAACAAGATCGAGACGGCCCCCGCCCCCATTATGATCATTCCGGCAGTGGCAAAGAAATCCGTATGCCACTTGAACAGAAGGCGGGTTTCCTTCTCGGTGGATTTGAAGGCCCGCACATCGTACCAAAAACCGGTCAGGAACAGCCAAGCGACGGAAATTCGGATCAGGAGCGAGCCGAGTTCTTCCAAGGTCATAGCTTCCTCCTTTCGCAGGATCGATACGACACTTCCACCGGCTCACGATTCGGCGAAGGCAGAAAGGTCAATGTCGGCCGCACCCTGCCATGCTAATCATCGATTTCCATGCCGAGCATTTTGACCGGCCCTTTTGTCCCGTTCCATCTCTAATGAATTCAGCGACTTAGAAACCGGTGGATAACCGGCCCGAAAGGTAGCCCTTTCGCCCCACTCTTTCTGTGCGTCTTGCCGTTGCTGACCTGCTTGCCTGGCCTGACTATCGGGCGATCGCGGCCGGCTCGCCAGAGCCGCAATATCTGTGGGGCTACCTCCTCATTGCCTTCGGAATCGGTACCGTTCTGGCACATTTTGTCGGCAGCGGCTGGCTCCCCTTTCAGTGGCAACTAAACGTAGCCGCTCTGGTCGTCGGCGTTCCCAGCCTGCCGGTGATTTCAGGTCAAACGCCCCAGGTGCCGCTGCCGTCGCAGCGCGGTCAGTGCAGTTTCACGCTCTCGGCGATCGTCGCGAGCCCCTTTGCTACAGCTTCGGGATCGGTGAGCAGCACCTCGTGGCCGCCGGGTATTTCGATGGTGGTGCTCTCGCCCAAAAGGGTGGCCATGCCTTTCCACGCCTCCTGGGGAAGCGAATGGTCGTCGGTTGCCAGCAGCACGAATTTCGGCGCATCCACGGCGGTGAATGACGACGCGTCTATTTTCTGGGTGTAGTAGCCGAAAGGTTGCGGAACCATCCGGGCGATGATGTCGGTCGCCAACGCCTCGTCGACGCCGGCCAGAAGAACGTGCCGCCAGAATCCTTCGTCGACGCCGAGGCTGTTGTCCTCCGACGCGGCAGCGGCGGCTTCGAACGCCTTGGCGATGTCGGGCGGCAGCGCTTCGAAGAGCGAGGTTCCGTCCGGGATCAGGAAGGCGTTGTGAAAGACCACCGCGGCCAGCTTGTCGGCGGCTTTGCCGGAAGCCTGCTGCAGCAGCACACCCGCTGCCGAATGCCCGACGAGGATCACCGGTGTCTCCTGTTGGGCCAGATGATCGAGAAGGATCTTCTCCGAGTCCGAAAGCGTGACACCTTCCCGGTCCACGCTCTTTCCATGCCCTGCGAGGGTGATCGCTTCGGCGCCGTACCCCAGCTTCTGCAATTCGCCGATAACGCCGTCCCATGCGTCGCCGACATGCCAGGCACCGTGGACCAGCACGAATTTCGTGCCTTGAGCGGCAGCACCCCAGACAGTCACCGTCGCCAAAACGAGCGAACACAGTGCCGACACCATCGCTTTTCGAACCGAATGCATGAGCCCCAATCCTCCCAATTGATCGCCTCCGGTATCTCCTACCAACAACGGGATTGCGAGCGCAGAACCGGGCAAGTTGACAGCCCAGCATGGCGCGTGATGTTGTTGCTTGTCTCTGGCAGCAGGCGAAATCGTCTTGCGCCGGACGAACCCGGATGCGGAAACCCGGTCCTGAAACACTTTTGGGGGCAGTGTTTCGGCCATACCCGGATTTGGGCTATGGGTCTGCGACGGCAGGAAGCGTTCAATTTCGATTGGGATACGTCCGGCGTGTTTGCCAAGGAGCGGTTCGACTGCTTCGCCGATGAGATCTGCCGCGCATTCACCCATCTGGACCCGGAACCCACGCATCGGAATTCCGCCTTCTTTGCGCGAATTCGCCACCGCGAAGGCGATGGCGTCGCCGTGACCTATCTGAGCAGCTCCAGCTACACCAGTCGGCGAACGCCGGCCGGAATCTCGAAATCGGAAAGCCACGACTATTTTCTGAACTACCTTTCAGCCGGCTCGCTTGACGCCCGGCAGTCCGGGCGCGAGGTCGGGCTCCATCCGGGAAGCATCTTTGTGCTCGACAACGCCCGCCCGTTCGATCTCTATCTGCAGCCCGACCAGGTCTTCAATTCGTGCGTCGTGCGGCTGGAGCGCTCGGAGCGGCTCGATCGACACAGGGACAGGCTGCTGAATTTCGATATGTTCTCGACGCATCGCCTGTATCACCTGTTGAAGATGAACCTGGCGCATCTGGCCTCCATCGGCCCATCCGAGCGGCATGACGAGATCCACTGCCTCGGCCAAACGGTCTGCAATCTGGTCGACCTGATGCTCTCCGACCCGGAGGGCGACGGGCTGTCCGAGACCCGTGTCGGATGGCAGCTCATCGAGTCGGAGATCGAACGCAATATCGGCGATCCGTATTTCAGCCTCTCCCTGCTGGCCCGCAATCTCGACGTCTCGAGCCGAACGATCCAGAACGCCTTCTCGGTTCGTTCCGACACCTTCTCCAACTATCTGCGCAACAAGCGCCTCGGCATGGCCATGGAATTGCTCGGTTCGGGAAGCCGCGCCAGTATCGAGGCAATCGCCGAGGACTGCGGCTTCAGGGACCCGTCGACTTTCTACAGAAGCTTCAAGCGCCACTATGGGATCCGACCGGGAGAAGTCAGACACCGGGTCGGCGGCGGCAAACCGTACCGGTGATTTGCCGTATCCCTATCCCGACACCATCCGCCGCATCTCGCCATTTTCGAACACAGCGCTGTCGCGCGTCTCGTGGCGAGCGGCATGCAGCATGGCTTGGGCAAGGTCATCCGAACTGATGCCGATTGCCGGGACCAGCCGGAACACGGGCATCGCCAGCGTGTCGCTGAGTTTCGGCCTTTCGCGCGGTCGTGACGGCGCGATGTAGCCGGGGCGAAACGCGTATTTGCGTGGCAGCGTGCTGGCAAAAAGCAGGTTTTCGGCGGCGCCCTTGGTGCGCAAGGCAAACGAGAAACCGCCGCCGTCGGGCCGCGCGCCGGCGGCCGAGAACAGGCAGAAGGTGGCTTGCGGAGCGCCTCCGGCTGCCGCATCGAGCAGCGCCTGCAAGTAGGTCAGCGTGATGGTTTCGTACTCGGAGCGGCTGACCATGCTGGAATAGGTCGACAGGCAGTGAAAGACCGTATCGAGCCCGTCGAGATGCGGCGATAGCGCGGCTGTGTCCGCGAAATCCGCGATCGCGATTTCGGTCAGCTTCGCATCGTCAACCCCGGACGGTCTTCGCCCCAGCGAGATGACTTGCCCTACGTCTTCGGCCGCTAGCAGGGCCCGCAGGGCGGAGCCGCCGACAAGGCCGGTCGCGCCGGTCACGAGCACCGATTGCATTTCGTTCCTCCGAGCGTCCGAACCTCAGGCCAAACGCTTCGAACGCGGGCTTTCATCCATCTGTCCGGCGAGATGGTGAGCCAGCGCCAGCGTCAGGTCGTCGCGCACGGCCGCATATTGCGGATTGGCCCAGAGATTGTCGAGTTCCTTCGGATCGTCGGCCAGATTGTAGAGTTCGCCCCAGTCGCAATTCTTGTAGAGCGACAGTTTCCAGGACCCTGAGACGAGGGTGCGCACCCGCGCCGGTGGATCGAAGCCCATGCGCTTGCCGCTGTCGTTGTGTTCGATCAGCAGCGTGTCGCGATGCCGATCGGCCCCGGCAAGCGTGGGCAGGAAACTCTTGCCCTGCATGCCGAAATAGGGCCTCAGGCCGGCCCTTTCGAGTACCGACGGGGCGATGTCGATTGTCGAACAGAGAGCGTTTGAGCGTGTGCCCTGGCGTGCGGCCGGATCCGACCAGATCATCGGCACCCGATTGATGGACTCCTTCGCCCAGGGGCCTTTGAGGAGCAGGTTGAAATCGCCCAGATAATCGCCGTGATCGGAATTGAAGACGATGACGGTGTTGTCGAACTGCCCGGTTTCCTTCAGCGTTTCGATCACCGAACCGACGGCATCGTCGATCATCGAGATCATGCCGGCCGTCAGCGCCATCGCCTCGCGGACGTGCTGGTCGTCGGCCAGGAAGCTGAGCTGCTTGACTTTGTGCACGACACCGCTGCGGTGCGCGTCGATGGCATCGAGCAGCGGCGGCGGCGGATTGCGGTGGTCATCCGCACGGATCGGCAGGTCGAAATCGTCGGGGTTGTACATGTCCCAGTAGCGGCCCGGCGGATTGAACGGGTGGTGCGGATCGGGAAAGCTGACGAAGGCGAAGAACGGCGCGTTGTCACCGGCCCGCTCGGCCAGATAATCCTTCGCCCGGTCGCCTATGTAGGACGTTGTATAGAGCGCTTCCGGCACCGGTGTGCGGAAGGCGTGCGGACAGGTGTAGTTGTGCGCTAGTTCCCCGGCCGGGTCGGTCAGCTCCTGCCAGCGATCGGCGCGGCTGCGGAACCATTGCCGGTAGTGGCCGCCTGCCCTGTCGCCATGGCCAGTGACTACGTCGACGTGGTCGTAGCCGTAATAGGGCGTGGGGAAGTGGAACCGGCCTTCGGCGTCATAGTGAACCGGCTCCTCTTTGGTGAAGTCGCCCTCCTCCTCTTTCCAGGCTTCCTCGATCGGACCGGTCTCGAAGGCATCCCGTACCAAAGGTTCCTCATCGGTGAAGGGCTGGAGATGGCTCTTGCCGATCGAAGCGGTCCGATATCCGCCCGCCTTGAGCACGTCGACAAAGGTGTTGGCGCGATGGGAGAGCAGGCAGCCATTGTAGCGCAGCCCGTGCACGCTCGGATAACGGCCGGTCATGAAACTCGCACGGTTGGGCATACAGACCGGCATGGCAACATAAAACCGGTCGAACACCGTGCCCTGCGCCGCGATGGCGTCGATATGCGGCGTCCGCACCACCGGGTGGCCGGTACAGCCAAGCCAGTCGGCGCGGTGCTGATCGGTCATGAAATAGAGGAAATTCGGGCGTTCGCTCATTAAGCTCCTGGCCTCCGCTGTCCTGCTGGCCCTTACCCGATTCCAGGCCAGCAGCGCCAGCCCCAGCACGGCGCCCGTCAGGTAGACCTGCGGCTGCGGTGCGATCAGCAGGATACCCGCGGCAAAGCGGGCAACCGCTTCCGGCAAGGAGATGCGGGTGGCGTCGAACCGGCTGGTGGAGGAGGCAAACAGCAGGATCATCAGGCACAGACGCAGGACGATCAGCACGACGCCGATCAGACTGGCAGCTTCGCCATCGGCAGCTGCCTGCGAGACGATGAGCATTTCCGGATTGAGCGCGAAGGCAAAGGGGATGGCGAAAATGACAATGCCGATCCGCAGCGCCGCCACGGACGTGGCGATGGCGCCGCCACCGGCGATTGCCGCCGCCGCATAGGCGGCAATCGCGACCGGGGGCGTGATCACGGAGGCGACGCCAAAGTAGAACACGAACATGTGGCTGGTCAGGGGCGTCAGCCCCATGGCCAGCATCGACGGGCCGAGAATGAGCACGATCGTCAGATAGGCGGGCAAGGTCGGCATGCCCATGCCGAGTACCAGGGCGGCCGCAGCGGCCATGACCAGGGTGACGACGAGATACTGTTCCGCGGCGCCGGATATCGCCAGGGCGAAATCGTTGGGCAGGCCGGTGGTGCCGAGAACGCCCACGGTGATGCCGACCACGCCGGCGGCCATCATCAGCCGGCCCATATTGACGCCACCGGTAGCGAGCGCCTCGACCAGCGTGAAGGGACGGCGGCGGATGTCCGGATTGAGGAAACTGAGCGGAATGAGCGAAAACAGCGCCAGGATCGCCGATCCCGCCGGCGAAGCGCCGAAGATCAGCGCCGCCACCACGATGACGATCGGAACCACCACCAGGATCAGGTTGATATAGTCGGTCGTCGTCACCTCGACGGTCTCGCCCTCGTCGCTGGCCTCGACCCCGAGCCGGCGGCTCTCGTACACGACGACGACGAACAGCGAGCCGTAATAGGCCAGTGCCGGAATGATCGCGCAGATGATGATGGTCAGATAGGAAATGCCGGTGAAATCGGCCATGACCAGGGCAGCGGCCCCCATGATCGGCGGCATGACCTGGCCGCCGGTCGAGGCGGTCGCCTCGACGCCACCGGCGAATTCCGGCGCAAAACCGCGGCGCTTGATCATCGGAATGGTGATCACGCCGGTCCCGACGACATTGGCGACGGCCGAGCCGGATATGGTGCCGAACAGGCCGGAAGCGAGGATCGCGGCATGGGCCGGGCCGCCACGGAACCCGCGCATGGCGGCGAAGGCGATCTTGATCAGCGAGCGGCCGCCGCCGGACGCTTCCAGCATGGCGCCCAGCAGAATGAACGGAAAGATCGTCGAGGTGACGATGCCGAGAATGGAACCGAGCACGCCGTCATTGTTGTTGAACCAGAGATTGCCGGCCGTATCCTCGATGAAATCCACCGGTGCCGTCTTGAAGATGCCCGGCCAGATCGGTCCGGTGAAAAAGTAGATCAGCATGACGATGCCGACCAGCGCCAGCGGCAGGCCCCATATGCGCCAGCACATCAGGATGATCGCCGCACAGCCGGCGAGCGTCGTCCATGCCTGTTGCGGTTCGAAAAAGAAGATGCCCTCGTCGAGCTCGGTCACCACCACATAAAAGCGCCAGAAGGCATAGAGCGCGACAATGCCGACAACCACGTCGAACAGGCGCAGCGTCCAGCGCAAAGTAGGCGATTTGACTTCCAGCCAGGTTTCCGCCGGCATCGACAGCAGACAGACGACCACCCCGCCGGACATCAGCAGCGCCCGATAGGCCTCGACATCGAACGGACCAATGCGCGGAAGCGGCCCGAAGGCCGGCGTCGAATTGCCGAGACCGCCCAACGCCATGGCCAGGCCGATGACAAAGATCAGCCATTTCGCCACCATTGCCGCCGGGCTGGCGTCTTGCCTGGCGCTCATGGTTTCCGAAGATTGCATGGTTCTGCCCGTCCGCTAACGGCTACCGGCCGGTGCCACGCGCAGTGGCACCGATCAGAGCTTCACCGAAGGTCCCTGGTGCGGCAGCACCGCCCGCTTGTCCGACCTAGTTTGTCGCCGGTTTCAGATAATCCGGGACGGCGATCCCGACCTCGTCATAATATTTGACAGCACCCGGATGCAGCGGCGTGTTGAGGCCCACGAACGGCTGGTCGGCAGTGGTTGCGACCAGCGTAACGACTGCCTTCTTGGAGGCGTCGAGATTGTCCCAGAACGCCTTGGTCAAGTCGTAGGCCATCTGGTCGTCCATGTCTTTGTGAACGCCCATCACCATGGTGTACATCACCGTGTTGACATCCTGGTCCTTGTTGACCTGCTTGTCATAGGTGTTGGCGGGAATGACGCCGGCAAGCCGGCCAGGAGTCTTGGTGAATTTTTCCCAGGCTTCGGAACCGGTTGTTCCCTCGGGCATGTTGATCAAACGCAGGTCGCGCTTCAGACCGATCTGCTCCATCAGAGCCGAATTGAGCGGCAGCGGCCGCATGAAAACATCGAACTGGCCGTCCTCGAAGGCCTGTAGCCCGGCACCCCAGCCCATCTTCACGCCCTCATAGTCGTCCCCCATTTTCAACCCGGAAGAGACGTTGATGAGCCCGGTCGTCAGAGCCACGGCGCCACCTGAGGGCGGGCCGACGAAGACCCGTTTTCCCTTCAGGTCGTCGAAAGTCTCGATGCCGCTGTCGGCGTAGGTCAGTGCGTGGAGATGGCCGGCGGCAAAACCGAACAGCGACCGCAGGTTCGCCGACACCGGCTTCACCTTGTCGGCCTGCTTGGCGTACATGCGCGTGCCGTTGACCATGGAATCGTAGGCGACGGGCGGATAGACCGCGGCGCCGAGCCGATCGTGGGCAAGCAGCAGGGCGGATTTTGTGAGGGTCTGGCCCTCATTGACCTGGATCTCGTAGCCGCCGCTCGCGCCGGCATACTTGGCCATCAGCTGCGGCACGACACAGCTGAGGCCGCCGGGCGCACCGCATTCCATCTTGATGATATCGGCGTGGGCGCCCGCCGCCGTCGCCGCCATGATCAGAACGCCGGCAACCAGGCCGGCCCCGCGTTTCACACAAGGGTGCATGTGCTTCCTCCCGTTGCGGCTCAGCCCTCCCGACCGAACCAATTGCAATCCGCCTTCATTGTGCCGCGATATCTGATATAGATAAAATCGAAAGACTCTCAGTTCGAATAGAAAAATGTATACCTGATGGATCCGCGACTGCTTTACCAACTGGCGACCGTCATCGAGCTCGGCTCGCTCAGCCGCGCTGCCCAGCGGCTCAACGTCACCCAGCCGACACTGACCCGCAATGTCAGGATCATCGAGGACCGGGTCGGCGCACCGGTGCTGCGCCGTGGACGCTACGGCGTGACCCCCACCGAGATCGGCGAACGGCTGGCCGAACTGGGTCGCGCGGTCGGCGACCTGATGAGTGCCGCCGACGCGACACTCGATTTGTGGAAGTCCGGTTTGTCCGGCGAGTTGCGGATCGGTGTCGGTCCCATGCTGGCGGCCACGGCGATGCCTCTTTTCTTCGAGCGCGCCATGCAGCAGAGCTGGCCCTATGCGATGAGCATTACCACGGCGCCGGCCGGCCGGCTTGTCGACCGTCTCAATCGCCATGAACTGGATGTGACCCTGGCGCCGTCCCAGATGAATCTCCACCAGGAGCGTCTGCATCAGGAGATCGTCCTCAAGGACCGGATGGCGGTCTTTGCCGGCAGCCGTTCGCCGCTTGCCCGTCAGACTGCAAAGATCAGCCCGTCGCAACTCGAACGGGCGCGCTGGGTTACAACAGGGGACAGTTCTCGCATTCACGGCACGACCCACGACGTCCTGGAAAGTCTGGGACTGCCCAAGGCTACCGCGAAACTGACCTTCACCGGCGACGTCGGCACGGCGCTGCATCTGCTGCGCACCACCGACATCCTGATTGTGCTGCCGGAGAAGCTGGCACGGCTGCTGCCCGATCTGGGCGGCGCGGCCAGGCTCGACCTCGACATCACGCCGCCGAACCGGCACATTGCGCTGTGGGTCACCAAGGCCAACCGGGACCGGCCGGAGATCGCCCACTTCGCGAGCCGCGTCAAAGCGCATTTCGACGCTCTCGATCAGGCGATATCGGAGGCGCCGGTCCGAAAAACATCGGCCGTCTGATGGTGCGACATTTGCGTTGGAAAGGCCGACCATTGAAATCCATCATTTCCGGACTGACAGGCTTACTTCTTGCCATCGCGACCGCAGCGTCTACGGCGCAGGCGGAACCCGTCTTCATAGCATCGGCGAGCCCCTACCAGTTGGGCGATGTTCTTGCCGGGGGGAAGCCGGCATACGAACTCGAAGTCACAGCGGATCTCGAGTTTCCGAACACCATCGCCGATGCCATGCCGGCCTTCGTGTTCATGCACGGATCCGTCGGTCCGCTGGCGCGGCACCAGCGTTATCTCGAGCTCGCGCGAGAGCTGGGCTTCGTTACGCTGCAGATCGACAGTTTCGGCCCGCGCGGCGTCAGTTCGACCGTCGGCAACCAGACCAACGTCACGGCCGCCATGATGGCGATCGATGTGCTGCGCGCGCTGGATTTTCTGGCGGCGCGGCCCGACATCGACCCAAACCGGATCGTCATCATGGGCAGCAGCAAGGGCGCCATCGCAGCGATGCTCGCGGCCTGGGATCCTGTTCGCAAGACAGTGGTCGGGGATCTCGACTTTGCCGGCTATGCCCTGCTCTATCCGCTTTGCGTCGACATCGAGGACGCCCGGATGACCGACAGCCCGGTGCACATCTTCATCGGCGAAGAGGACAACTGGACCCCGGCCGCGCCGTGTCTCAAGCTGGTCGAGAAGCTGAACGGGCTGGGCCACGACTGGGCCGTCACCCTCTACGAAGGCGCCTATCACGCCTTCGACCGCTCGGCCAAAGGCATCCGTACCCTGCCGCACGCCTACAGCATGACCGGCTGCTCCATCGCATTGCGCGCGGACGGCTATGAGTACGAAACCAACACCGGGTATCTCCTGAACCGGGCCGAGCGGCGTAAGGCATTGGGCTCGTGCGCCCGCAAAGGCGATGTGAAAATCGGCGGCAATCATGCGGCCGGCGCGTTGCTCACGGATATCAGGGCATTTCTGGAGTCCGTGCTTCAAACCAACTGACTTCATTATTGGTTTCCAAAGGAACTTGGCATGCCGAAGATCACCAATGCCGACTGGTCGGAATTCGCCGGAACTCCCAATCCGGTCACGGGAATCAGCAACGGGCCGTATGGAGAAAAGGTCCTTGGTGACGCCGCCGGGCTCACCCAGTTCGGCGTTCGTCTCGAGCGTTTACCGCCCGGATCGAGTTCGTCGCATCGGCACTGGCACGAGACGGAGGACGAGTTCGTCTATGTGATTTCGGGAGAACTGGTTCTCATCGAAAATGAGGAAACGGTGTTGATTGCAGGTGATGCAGCCGGATGGGCCGCGGGCGACGCCGTCGCCCATTGCCTGGAAAATCGCTCCGACGAACCCGCGACCTATCTGGTCCTGGGTACCCGAGCCGCCTCCGGTACCGTGCATTATCCTGATCACGATGTTGTCTTGGAACACGGGCCAGAGGGGTACCGTTTCAGACGTCCGGACGGCACACCGATTGATCTGAAGCGCTGAGCTGTCGGCTACTTCTTGCCCTTGTGCTCGATCTTCTCCGGCGCGTCGCCCTTGACCTTCTTCAACCCGTCGCCGAGCGACAGGCCGAGTTCGTCGCCGAGCGTCTTCAGGGCCGGCAGTTGTACGGCCATGCCGAGGATCGAATCGAGGGCCTGGTTGACCGGCGTGCCGCCGCTGTCGTAGCCGCCGCCCTGCCCGCTGCCGCCGAGGCCGGCAACGTTGTGGATCTTGATGGAGTCGATCTTTTCGGCCGGGCGGACCATCTCGGCGATCGCCTTCGGCAGGGTCTCGATGCGGGCGATCTCCTCGCGCATGGCGACATGCCGTTCGTCCAGCGTGTTTTCGGCCTCGTGCAGCGCCCGCTGGCCTTCGGCTTCGGCAAGCAGCGCCGCCTTCTTGGCGTCGGCCTTCTCGCGTTCCGAATCGGCTTCCGCCTTGGCCGCCTGCAGGCGGGCGGCGGCGTGGTCGACCGAGGCGTCCTTTTCGGCCTTGGCCAGCGTTCTCAGCCGGGCGCTTTCCGCCTCGGCCTTCTCCTGCGCCGCAAGCAGCGCCAGCGAACGGTTGCGCTCGGCCTCGGCGATCAGACGCGCCGTTGCGATGCCCTCGGCCGCCGTCGCGGCCTGGGCGCGGGCCAGGTCGGCTGCGGCCTGTGCGTCGCTTTCGGCTTCGGCCTTGTTGGCAACGGCGATCATGCGGTCCTGCTGCTGCAGTTGCAGGTCGCGTTCCTTGGCGATTTCCGACGACTGGACTTCCAGGTCGCGGGTGATCTCGGCCGCCCGCACCGAGCGTTCGCGGGCCACTTCCGCCTCCCGTACGGCGCGTTCGCGGGCGATGCGCGCCTCCTCGGCCTCACGCTCGGACCCGGCCCTCTGGCGGGCGATCTCCGCCGACTGCGCGGCCTTCATGGTTTCGACTTCCTGCTGCTGGGCGATGCGCGCCTGCTCCTCGTCCTGCTCGATCTCCAGCTTGCGGCGCGTCGCCTCCATGGCCGAACGGCGCACCGAGACGTCGGCATCGGCATCGATTTCGGCGCGCTCTTTCTTGGAATTGGCGATGACCTCGGCGAGTTTGCGCATGCCGACGGCATTGAAGGCGTTGTTCTCGTCGAGCGCCGCAAACGGCGTCTGGTCGAGCGAGGTCAGCGACACCGACTGCAGCCGAAGGCCGTTCTCGGCCAGGTCGTCCGCAATCAGCGAGCGCACTTCCTTGACGAATTTGGCACGTCCCTCATGCGCCTCGTCCATGGTCATCTGGGCGGCGACTGCGCGCAGCGCGTCGACCAGCTTGCCCTCGATGATCTCGCGCAGCCGGTCGGTGTTGAAGGTGCGGTCGCCTAGGGTCTGGGCGGCGCGCGACACGCCTTCTTCCGTTCCCTCGACGGCGACCGAAAAACTGGCGCCGATGTCGATGCGCAGCCGGTCCTTGGTGATCAGGCTTTACTCGCCGCCGCGATGCACCTCAAGCCGCTGGGTCCGCATGTTGACTTCGGAGACCTGGTGGAAATAGGGAAGTGCGATCGTGCCGCCCGCCATCACCACCTGCTGTCCGCCGACACCGGTCCTGATCAGGCTGACCTCGCGCGACGCCTTGCGGTAAAGCCGCGCCAGCACGACGATCACGACGACCGCAATGACCACCAAGACGATCAGCGTCGTCCAAAATGCAGACATTTCATACCCTCCCGGTCAAACGCTGCGACCTTGATTCACCTGCCGCTTTCACTTCCTCCCCGGGCGCATGGTGGCACATCAGCCCTTGCGCGTCAGGACAAAATCGTAATCGACGGCATAGCAGGGGCTGGGCGCCGCGACGCCGTCGGGCATTCTGAGCCCGGTCTTTTCGCGGAACGCAACCACCAGCGAATTCTTCACGCCGAACACCGGATCGGCATCGAGAAACTCGTCGTCATCGATAAACAGCATCGACGTCAGGCGCTGGAAGCCCGGCGCCTCGATGCGTACATGCACATGGGCCGGCCGCATATGCGGTCGATTGGCCGCCCGCAGCAATTCGCCGACGGGCCCGTCATTGGGAATCGGATAGGACTTCGGCAGGATCGAGGTGAACCAGAACTGGCCGTGCGCGTCGGTGCGGAACAGGCCGCGCATCGCCGACGTGTCCCGATCCGGCATCATGATGTCATAGGCGCCGTCGTCGTCGGAATGCCAGATGTCGACACGGGCGCCGGCGACCGGCCTACCGTCGAGATCGAGCACCCGGGCCGTAAACAGCATCGGCTTGCCTTCGATGCCGCCGGAGATATCGGCGCCGTTGTTGAATGTCGGACGGTCCTCGATGAAGAACGGCCCGAGAACGGAGTTTTCGGTGGCCCCGTCCGGATAGCGGTGGTTGACCAGGTCGACACGGGTGGTCGCGCCCATGACGTCCGACAGGAGCACGAATTCCTGCCGGCCGCCCTTCGACAAGTGGCCGGTCTTGGTGAGGAAATCGATGCCCCACTCCCATTCCTCTTCGGTCGGCTCGACCTCGTCGAGAAATGCGTGCAGATGGCGGGTGAAGGCATTGAGCACCCTCTGGGCGCGTGGTGTCCGCGCTCCTTTCATGGTCTCCAATACCACCTGGGTGAGGTTCTCTTCCTGGATGTCGCGGCCGTAGCCGGTTCGGGCCGCAAGGGGTTCCGGTGCGGCATCGTCGTGCTCCTCGGACTCGTAGAATTCGGCGACATACTCCGACGGCGGATTGCCGGGCCAGTAGATCACCGCATCGCGGAAGCTCTGCCGGTCGAACAGCCGGCCGGCATAGGCGGCGACATTCGGCCGCTCGATGTCGTTGAGCGCATGGCCGCCGTCCCAAGCGAACGCCATGCCAAGCCATTTGAGGCGGAACAGGCTGACCGCCCACTGCACGTCGGCCATGGTGAAGACGTCGCCGCACACCCATTCGCGGCCGTCGGACAGTCTTTCGTCGAGGTCGGTGATGATGCCGAGGATCTCGGTCGTCGCGCTGCGCATCAGGTCCGGGGTGGAGACGAAGCTGCGGGCGGCGGCTTCCTTGCGGATCTTGGCGTCATAGGCGGCAATCAGCCGGGGATGACCGACCGACAGAGAGCGCCCCTCCATCAGCTTCATGATCTTGAAATCGTGGGCGCCGGGCATGTTCTGCTGCAGCATTTTCGGCCGGAAATCGCCGTCCGGATGGGCACCGTAGAGCACCGCCACATGCGGAGTTCCGTCGACGATGGCGATCTCGCGGTCGATGTCGCGCTTGAGGCGCGGCGGATTGAGCTCCGTGCCGCTTTCCCAGATCCGGTCGATATGGTCGCAAATGACCCGACTGTCGACCAGCACCTGACCGGCCTCGTGGTCGACCAGCGTCGGCACCACGCAGGGGTCGAACCCTTCCGTGGTCGTCGAGGAGCGGCCGGTATAGCCGTTCACCATCTCGCGGCCCGGCGCCCCGCGCATGCGCAGCCGCACGTAGTCGGGATGGTAGTTTTCCATCCCCGGCGGCAGGATCATGATGTCGTGGCTGCGGTAGGGCGCATCCTTCTCGGCGAGCACCGTTCGCACCTTGTGCGAACAGACGCTGAGGGCGAAATGGTAGAGCTCGAACCGCGGCGTGCCGCTGCCGATCACCCGGTTGCGCTCCGGATCGGTCAGTGGCGCATTGGCGGCGGACACCCGCTCGGCCAGCGTCGATTCAGCCATTTTCCTCCCCCGCAATCTGTTCGGAATAGGTCTTATCGAGCGAACAAACAGCTTGCTGACAGTCAAGCATAGGCGGTTCGGGCAAACAGTCAATATTGCTCCGGGCGTTCGGAGGCGCCATCGGGCCAAGCCGCACTACATTTCATAGGGCGTTGTTTTTATTTGTATTTCTAACGAATTTTCTGCCGCGCCACACCGACCGCCGAAAAAATATCCGGCAAAAAACTTGACTCGGACGCCCCTCCGCCCGAAGCTTGAACAAAAGTTCGCAGAGCGAACAACAAGAAAAGCACGGTGCGAAAGGGGGGT
Organism: Rhizobiaceae bacterium; assembly: GCA_963921345.3. Taxonomy (GTDB): domain Bacteria; phylum Pseudomonadota; class Alphaproteobacteria; order Rhizobiales; family Rhizobiaceae; genus Hoeflea_A. The sequence goes on from CAWUFE020000002.1 coordinate 1,455,524, forward strand.
CGGTGGACGCATTCACCTATACGGCACTTCCGCTCCGCGTGCGTTTCGAACGCGGTGGCCGGGCAAACGTCGGTAACGAGGTCGAACACCTCGGCCGCAGTCGTGCCATGGTGCTGTCCACGCCCGAGCAGGAGCATCATGCCGTCGAGATCTCGCAGGCGCTGGGCGAGCGCTCTGCCGGTATCCTCGCCACCGCCACCATGCACACCCCCGTTGAAGTGACGGAAGACGCGCTGACCGCCGTTCGGCAGGCGGGTGCCGATTGCACTGTCGCCGTCGGCGGCGGTTCGACCATCGGCCTCGCCAAGGCGATCGCGCTGCGCGACGACATTCCGCAAATCGCCGTGCCGACGACCTATGCCGGCTCGGAAATGACCACCATCCTCGGACAGACCGAAAAGGGCGTCAAAACCACGCTCAAGGACCCGCGGGTGCTGCCGGCGAGCGTCATCTACGACGTCGACTATACGCTGAGCCTGCCGCCGGCGATTTCCGCGGCCTCCGGCATGAACGCCATCGCCCATGCGATCGAGGCGCTCTATGCGCAGGAGAAGAACCCGATCTCGCGGCTGCAGTGCCTGGAGGCGATCGGCGCGCTGGCCGGCGCCCTGCCCGTCATCGTCGACGATCCCGGCGATATCGCCGCCCGCCAGGACGCCCAGTACGGAGCCTTCCTGTGCGGCATGGCGCTCGGATCCGCCGGCATGGCGCTGCATCACAAGCTCTGCCACACGCTTGGCGGTGCCTTCAACCTGCCGCATGCCGAAACCCATACGGTGGTGCTGCCGCACGCGGCCGGCTTCAATGCCGTCGCCGCACCGGAACTCGATCCGGTGAAGGACATCCTGAGGGCCGACAGCGTCGGCGGCGGCCTTTGGGACCTGGCCAAACGCATCGACGCGCCGACGTCACTTGCCGAGATCGGCATGCCGGCCGACGGCATCGACCGCGCCGCCGACCTGGCGGCCGCCAACCCTTACTGGAATCCGCGTGCTTTCGATCGCAGCGACATCCGGGCGCTGATCGAGCAGGCCTATGCGGGAACACGCCCGAACGACTGAAACCATGACCCGGGAGGAAACCATGAAGCAGATCAAAACCGGCGGCCTCGACCGTCGCACCTTCATCAAGACCACCGCAGCCGGCGGCCTGGCCGCCGCTGCCGGCGTTTACGCGCCGGCCGTTCATGCCCAGGCGCGTCAGGTCAAGATCGGCTATGTCAGCCCGCAGACGGGGCCGCTGGCGGCATTTGCCGAGGTCGACGAGTTCATCATCGACGGCTTTCTCAAGGACACCGCCGGCGGCATCGCTGCGGGTTCGAAGAACTACACCTTCGACGTGGTCGTCAAGGACAGCCAGTCGAACCCCAACCGCGCTGCAGAGGTCGCGAAGGAACTGATCGTCGACGACGAGATCGACATCATGGTGGTGGCGCACACGCCGGAAACCACCAATCCGGTCTCCACCATCTGCGAGATCGAGGAAATCCCCTGCATCTCCACGCTGGCGCCGTGGCAGCCCTGGTTCATCGGCCGCCAGGGCAACCCGGGCGACCCGGGCACCTGGGCGCCGTTCAACTATACCTACCACTTCCTCTGGGGGCTCGAAGACGTCACCCAGGTGTTCATGAACATGTGGAACCAGCTGGACACCAACAAGGTGGTCGGCGGACTGTTCCCGAACGACGCGGACGGCAATGCCTGGGGCGACGAAAAAGTCGGCTTCCCCGCGATGGTCGGCCCATCCGGCTTCAAGCTGATCGATCCCGGCCGCTACCAGAATCTGCAGGACGATTTTTCCGCGCAGATCACCGCCTTCAAGGACGGCAATTGCGAGATCGTCACGGGCGTTTGCCTGCCGCCCGACTTCGCCACTTTCTGGACCCAGGCGGCGCAGCAGGGCTTCAAGCCGAAGGCCGCCTCCGTCGGCAAGGCGATCCTGTTCCCGTCTGCCGTCAACGCCATCGGCGACACGGCACAGAACCTGTCGTCGGAGGTGTGGTGGTCGAATGTCCACCCCTTCGCCTCGTCGATCAACGGCACTACGGCCGGGCAATTGTGCGACGCCTATGAAAGCGGCACCGGCAAGCAGTGGACCCAGCCGCTCGGCTTCGTGCACGCGCTGTTCGAAATCGTCGTCAACACCGTGAAGAATGTCGACTCGGTCAACGATGCCGAAGAGGTGGTCAATGCCATCGCGGCAACCGACCTGAACACCATTGTCGGACGGATCAGATGGGACGGCAACGGCCTGCCGCCGATCGCCGCCAAGAACGTCACCAAGACGCCGCTCGTCGGCGGCCAATGGCGCAAATCCGACGACGGCAAGTTCCGCATCGTCATCGTTGACAACCAGACCTACCCGGACATTCCGGTCGGCGGCGAGATGGAGCCGATCACCTGACCGTGCCGGTCGACATGACACTGGGGGAGCGCTGCTCGCGGCGCTCCCCATCGCGTTCGGATAGCCCGTGCCATGCCGCTTGAGCTGCGCAATCTGAACAAGGCGTTCGGCGCCGTCGTCGTTGCCGACGACGTGACACTCGATGTGTCGGACGGCGAGGCACTGGGCATCATCGGCCCGAACGGCGCCGGCAAGTCGTCGCTGTTCAACCTGATCTGCGGCAATCTCAAGCCGGACGGCGGTACGGTGACGCTCGACGGCCACGACATTACCGATGCGCCGGTGCGCGCCCGCGTGCATGCCGGGCTTGGTCGCAGCTACCAGATTCCGCAACCCTTCGAGCACATGACGGTGTTCGAAAACGTCTCCGTGTCAGCCTGTTTCGGCGGCGATGCGCGGGAGCGCGACACCCAGGACGAGGCGGTCGACATCCTCTACCGCACCGGTCTGCTGCGTAAGGCCAACCTGCCGGCCGGAGCCCTGAGCCTGCTTGAACGCAAGCGTCTCGAACTGGCCCGCGCGCTCGCCACCAAACCGCGACTGCTGCTGCTCGACGAGATCGCCGGCGGGCTCACCGAAGACGAGTGCAACAGCCTGATCGCGACGATCCAGGGCGTTCATACCGAAGGTACCACCATCGTGTGGATCGAGCACGTCACCCACGCACTGCTGGCCGTCGTCTCGCGCCTGGTCGCCATCGATTTCGGCAAGATCATCGCCAATGGCGAACCGCAATCGGTGATGAATTCGGAAGCCGTCCAGCGCATCTATTTGGGGGTCGACTGATGGCGCTGCTCGAGACCCACGGCCTGATCGCCTCCTATGGCGACTTCCAGGCTCTCTACGGCATCGACAGTCACATCGACGAAGGCGAGACCGTTGCCATGATCGGCGCCAACGGCGCCGGCAAATCGACCTATCTGTCGGCGCTGGTCGGGCTCATGCAGGCAGCGCCCGAGATGATCGTCTTCGACGGCCAGCCGATCGCCGGATCGAAGCCGGCTCATATCCTGCAGCTCGGCATTTCCATGGTTCCGGAGGGCCGGCGGCTGTTTCCGTCGCTGTCGGTGGAGGAAAACCTGCTGGTCGGAAATTACGGCCGCAAGGTACGAGGGCCGTGGTCGCTGGAGAGCGTCTACCGCCTGTTTCCGGTGCTCAGCGAACGGCGCGGCCAGGCCTCGACCAGCCTGTCGGGCGGTCAGCAGCAGATGGTGGCGCTCGGCCGCGCACTGATGGCCAATCCGCGGCTGCTTCTGTGCGACGAGATCAGCCTCGGGCTGGCGCCGTCGGTGATCAAGGACATCTACAAGGCGCTCGATGCCATTCGCGCCGAGGGCGCCAGCGTCATCATCGTCGAGCAGAACATCAACCAGGCCCTCGAGGTCTCCGACCGGATCTACTGCCTGCTGGAGGGCCGCGTCACGCTGACCGGCCGACCCGGCGAGGTCAGCCGCGAACAGATCCGCGCCGCGTACTTTGGAAGTTAGAGCATGGTCTGGGTCGACACCATCGTTCAAGGCATTCTTCTCGGCGGGCTTTACGCGTTGTTCGCCGTCGGGCTGTCGATCATCTTCGGCATCATGCGGCTGGTCAATCTCGCCCATGGCGACTTCATGGTGCTCGGCGCCTTCGCCGTTCTGGTCGGGATCGACGCGCTCGGCCTGAACATCGTCGTCTCCGCCGTGCTGGCGGCGATCATCATGTTCGGCATCGGCTACCTGCTGCAATACATGCTGCTCAACCGCACGCTCAACCGGGACATCCTGCCACCGCTGCTGGTGACCTTCGGCCTCTCGATCGTTTTGCAGAACGGCATGCTGGAGGTGTTTTCCGCCGATACGCAGCGGCTGAAAGCGGGCGGTTTCGAGGAGATCTCGATCCGCATCGGCGACACGCTGGCGATCGGCGCCATGCCGCTGCTGACCTTCGTCTCGGCCATCGTCGTGATCACCGTGCTCAACTGGCTGTTCTATCACACCGAGACCGGGCGGGCCTTCCGCGCCACCTCGGACGATCCGGTGATCGCCCAGCTCATGGGCATCGACAATTCGCGCATCTTCGCGCTGGCCATGGGGCTAGCGATGACAGTGGTGGCGATCGCCGGGCTCTATCTCGGCGCCCGCGCCACCTTCGATCCGCTGATCGGGCCGGCGCGGCTGATCTTCGCCTTCGAGGCGGTCATCATCGGCGGCCTCGGCAGCCTATGGGGCACGTTGGCCGGCGGCATCATTCTCGGCCTCGCCCAGACCATCGGCGCCAAGATCAATCCGGAGTGGCAGATCCTCTCCGGACACATCGTCTTCCTGATCGTGCTGGTCCTGCGCCCGCGCGGCCTGTTCCCACGGGCGGTCGACTGACATGCTGGACCCGAAAAAGTACAGCGTCGCCAAGTCGACCCGCGCCAGTAATATCGCCCTGGCGGTGCTGGTCGCCATCGTCATCCTGCTTGCCGTCGCGCCGCTGTTCATCAGCCGTTCACTGATCCAGGACCTGTTCTTCGTGCTGACGATGATCGCGCTGGCGCAGTGCTGGAACCTGCTTGCCGGCTATGGCGGCCTTGTCAGCGTCGGCCAGCAGGCCTTTGTCGGGCTCGGCGCCTATATCGGCTTCGGCGGCGCCATATTGTGGGGGCTCAACCCGCTCGTCGCCTTGCTGCTTGCGGGCGTCGTCGGCATCCTGCTCGCCATCCCGACATCCTATGTGGTGTTCCGCCTGCAGGGCGCCTATTTCGCCATCGGCACCTGGGTGGCCGCGGAGGTCTACCGGCTGGTCTTCGCCCAGTGGAAGGCGGTGGGCGGCGGTACCGGCACGTCGCTGCCCTCCGGCATCGCCAAAAGCATGTTCGGCGTCGGCTGGGTGCGCGAGCTGCTCGATGTGAAGACCTCCGCCGCCCGCGACATCGTCTCCTACTGGATCGCGCTGGTGATCGCCGTCGTCATCATCGGCGCCATCTACGCCTTCCTGCGCACGCGCGCCGGGCTGGCGCTGTCGGCGATCCGCGACAACGAACGCGCCGCCGAAAGTGTCGGGGTCAATATCGGCCGGGCCAAGCTCGGCGTCTATCTGTTCGCCGCCTGCGGTGCGGCTCTGACCGGCGCGCTGATCTTCTTCCAGCGCGCATCGATCACTCCGGACAGCGCCTTTTCGGTCATCGACTGGACGGCCTATGTGCTGTTCATCGTCATCATCGGCGGCATCGGCACGCTGGAAGGGCCGATTATCGGCGCACTCATCCTGTTCTTCCTGCAGAACTGGCTGGCCGATTTCGGCACCTGGTATCTGATGCTGCTCGGCGTCATCGCCATCGCCTTCATGCTGGTGGCGCCGAAGGGGATCTGGGGCTTCATCCAGAACCGCTACGATTTCTCGATCTTCCCGACGCGGCGGCGGCTGATCGGGCCCGACACACCGGTGCCCGACTACACGCAGCCCGTCCGGGAAATGGCAAAACCGGCGCCCGCGGGGGTCAGCGGCGCCGACATACGAGTGGAGGACCCCATGTTCGATATCGAGACCGACGTTCTGATCATCGGCTCAGGGCCCGCCGGCGGGGCGATGGCGGCACTGCTGTCGAGCTACGGCGTCGACAATGTGATGATCGAGAAATACGCCTGGCTCGCCAATACGCCGCGGGCCCACATCACCAACCAGCGCACCATGGAGGTGCTGCGCGAACTGGGCATCGAGGAGGAGGCCAAGGAAAAGTCGGTGCCGCAGGAGCTGATGGGCAACAACGTCTTTTGCACCTCGCTCGCCGGCGAGGAGATCGGCCGCCTGTTGACCTGGGGCAATCATCCCAACCGCAGGGCCGACTACGACCTCGCCTCGCCCAGCCGCATCTGCGACATCCCGCAAACGCTGCTCGAGCCGATCATCGTCGGCAAGGCGATGGCCGACGGCACCATCGCCCGGTTCAAGACCGAGTATGTCAGCCACATGCAGGACGAGAGCGGCGTGGTGGCAACCGTGCGCGACCGGGTCGCCGACCAGACGTACCGGATCCGCGCCAAATACATGATCGGCGCCGACGGCGCCCGCTCGCAGGTGATCGAGGATCTCGGCCTGCCCATGGACGGCAAGATGGGGCTCGAGGGCTCGATGAACATCGAGTTCGAGGCGGATCTCTCCAAATATGTCGCCCACCGACCGTCGGTGCTCTACTGGATCTTCCAGCCGGGCTCCAATATCGGCGGCATCGGCGCCGGCGTCATCCGCATGGTGCGTCCCTGGTACAAATGGCTGTCGATCTACGGCTACGACATCAAGGACGGGCCGCCGCAGCTCAGCGACCCCGAGGCCGAGGCGATCGTGCGGCAGTTGATTGGCGACGACCAGATCCCCATCAAGATCACCAAGCTCAGCTACTGGACAGTCAACAACATGGTGGCGCGGCGCTACGCCAAGGGTCGGGTGTTCTGCATGGGCGATGCGGTGCACCGCCATCCGCCGACCAACGGTCTCGGTTCCAACACCTCCATCCAGGACGCCTACAACCTCGCCTGGAAGATGAAGCTGGTGCTAGACGGCAAGGCCGACCCGAGCCTGCTCGACACCTACAATGCCGAGCGCCAGCCCGTCGGCAAGCAGATCGTCACCCGCGCCAACAAGTCCATCGAGGACTACGCGCCGATCTTCGAAACGCTGGGGCTGCTGCAGCCAGGCACGCCGGACGAGATCAGGCGCCGCATGGATGCCCGCAAACAGCCGACCGTCGAAGCCGAGGCGCGGCGCAAGGCACTCAACAAATACATCCGCCAGAAGAGCTACGAGTTCAATTGCCACGGCGTCGAGCTCGGCCAGCGCTACAAGTCCCACGCCATCATCCCGGACGGCACGGCCGAGCCGGAATACACCCGCGATCCGGAACTGTATTATCATCCGACGACCTGGCCGGGTGCAAAACTGCCGCATCTGTGGCTGGAACATAACCACAAGCAGGTATCGACGCTCGACCTCGCCGGGCATGGCCGTTTCACCCTGTTCACCGGCGTTTCCGGTGCCGGCTGGGTCGAGGCGGCGGCACGGGTCTCGGCCGAAACCGGCGTCGAAATCAAGGTCTGGCAGGTCGGCCCGGGCTGCGAGGTCACCGACACGTTCGGCGACTGGGCGGTGCAGTCGGATATTTCCGATTCCGGTTGCGTCCTGACGCGGCCCGATGCACATGTCTGCTGGCGGCAGCGCGAACTGACGGCGGCGCCGACCACGGACCTCGCAGCGGCAATGAACACGATACTGGGGTGGGCGTAATGGGCGCGCGCAACGCAAAAACCGAAGACGGCGGCGAATTCGTCACCGGTCTCGCCAACGGCCTGGCGGCATTGAAGGCCTTCGAGGGCGCCGAAGCGCCGCTGTCGCAGTCGGAAGTCTCGGCCGCGGCCGGCCTCACCCGCGCGACGGCCCGGCGGTCGCTGCTGACATTGATCCAGCTCGGCTATGTGGAGAAGACCGCGCTCGGCTACCGCACGACGCCGCGGGTGATGGAGCTTGCCAGCACCTGGCTCAACGATCCGGCCGGCTGGGTCGAGATCGCCCGGCCGTGGCTGACGGCGCTGCGCGACAAGGTCGGCGAGAACGTCTCCTCCGTGGTGCTCGACCGCAGCGACGTCGTCTATGCCGTCACCTGTCCGGCCAACCGGGTGATTTCGCTCAATACCCGCATCGGCGACCGCAAGCCGGCCTTCGCCACCGCCATGGGCCGGGTGCTTTTGGCGCAGATGCCGCAGGACTGCCTGATGGATTTCCTGGAGCGCTACCCGCGACCGCAATTCACGCCGAAAACCGTCACCGACGAAGCCGATTTTCTGGCCGAGATCGAGGCCATCCGCAGCAGCGGCTTTGCCACGATCGAGGAAGAGCTGGAGCCCGGCCTGTGGGCGCTGGCGTTGCCGATCCACAACCGGCGCGGTCAGTGCCTGGCGGCGCTCAACATCTGCGGCCACAGCTCGCAGAGCTCGCTGCATGACCTGCAATCGCGGCATCTCGACGATGCGCTGGAGACCGCTGAAAAGCTGAAGGACGCCATTCCCTAGACCTGTGCGGTTGGAATTTTGCGGCAAAAGGCCCATCTTTGTCGCATGAATGTTCAAACCGGAAAGATTGCCAGCCAGTATCGGCTGGACGTTGCGCCTGTAAACGGCGAGGCGATCGCGAGGCATGACGGCGTGGTTGTGGCTTCCAGCCGCGCCGCCAAGGTCATGTACGAAACGCGGCTTCCGCCGGTGGTCTATTTTCCACTCGAGGACGTGACCGCCACCCTGCTGGAAACGACGGACCACCGGACGTTCTGCCCGTTCAAGGGCACGGCGACCTATTGGGACGTGAAGATCGGCGACAAGATCATCGAAAACGGCGCCTGGACCTACAAGAAGGCGCTGCCGGAATCGCGCGATGTCGAGGGTTATGTCAGCTTTATGCCAAGCGTGCTGACGGAACTCGAGGTCGAAGGCGACGACCTTCGCGGCGATCCGCACGGCAATATTTCCGGCCCGACGGTCGACTGGGTAATGCGCGAGGCCTGGCTGTGCTCCACGCCCGAGGAGCTGACCGGCGCCATCGCCCGGAAATTCTTCGAGGACGGCATCGCGGTTTCCCGGATTACCGTCATGATCTGGTCGCTGCATCCGATGATCGCCGGCAAGAACTACCGCTGGACCAAGAAAGACGACAAGGTCGAGAGCTTTGCGCCTTCCTACGACATCTTCAGCCACCCGGCATTCGTCAACAGCCCGTTACTGCACGTTACCAAGGGGTTGGGCGGCGTACGCCAAAGCCTGCTTGCCGAGGAGGCCGAATTCAGCTTCCCGATCATGGACGAGTTGAAGGCCGAGGGTGCCACCGACTATGTCGCAATGCCGCTGCCGTTTTCCAACGGCCAGATCAATGTGATGACGCTCACCTGCGATCATCCCAAAGGCTTTACCACCGCCAATCTCGGGCTGGTCTTCGAGTGCGCGTCGGTGATCAGCCGGCTCTACGAGGTTTTCGCATTGCGCGACAACGCCTCGACGCTGCTGGAGACCTATCTGGGCAAGCGCACCGGCGCACGGGTGCTGGGCGGGGAGATCCGCCGCGGCGACGGCGACCAAATCGACGCCGCCATCCTGTTTTGCGACCTGCGCAACTCGTCGCGGCTCGCCGAAACTATGGAGCGGGAGGCCTATCTGGAGCTGCTCAACGGTTTCTTCGAGACCACCACCCAGATCATCAACGACCATGACGGCGAGGTGCTGAAATTCATCGGCGATGCCGTTTTGGCGATCTTCCCAGCGGCGGAAGACCGCGAGCAGGCTTGCGCGCAAGCACTGGCCTCGGCGCGGGAGATTGCCGCCAGCTTTGCCGACGACGACCAGCAGACCGATTGCGCCATCGGCCTTGCCTTCGGTGACGTCACCTACGGCAATGTCGGTTCGCAGGAGCGGCTGGATTTCACGGTGATCGGTTCGGCGGCCAACGTCGCGGCGAGGCTCAGCGATCTCGGCAAGCAGCTGGGTCACACGGTGGTGACGACCGCGCATGTCGCCGAAGCCAACGGGCCCGACATGCAATCGCTGGGCAGTTTCGACCTGCACAACGTATCTGCCCCGGTCGAAGCCTTCGCGCCGAAAGCATAAAAAAACCGCGGGTGCGTGGCACCCGCGGAATTTCAGTCAGTCCGGATCCTGCGATCAGCGATAATCGTAGGTGCCGTCCTTCCATTCGTACCAGACATAGCCCGGCAGCGAGACGTCACCCTTTTCGTCGAAGCTGAGATCGCCAAGAACGGTCGCGAAGGTGCCGGCGTTCAGCGCCGGGATCACCTTTTCCGGATCGGCCGAACCGGCGGCCTTGGCAGCTTCGGCCCAGGCCTGGATGGCAGCGTAGGTGTAAAGCACGTAGCCTTCCGGCTCGATACCCTTGTCGCGGAACGTCTTGACCAGGTCGGCAACACCGGGGTTCTTGCGCGGGTCGGGCGAGAAGGTCATCAGCGTGCCCTGACCGGCATCGCCGGTGATCGACCAGTATTCGTCGGTGACCAGCGCGTCACCCGAAACCAGCTGAGTGTTCATGCCCTGATCGCGCATCTGGCGGACGATCAGGCCGGCTTCGGTGTGATAGCCACCGACATAGGCGACGTCGATGTTTTCCTGCTTCATCTTGGAAACCAACGCCGTGTAGTCCTTTTCGCCGGCCGTGTAGGCTTCGTACATCTTGGCCTTGCCACCGAGATCCTCGAGAACGCCCTTCGTGGCGTCGGCGAGACCTTTGCCGTAAGCGGTCTTGTCGTGCAGGATGGCGATGTTCTTGCCCTTGTACTCTTCGGCAAGGAAACCACCGGCCACCAGGCCCTGCTGGTCGTCGCGACCGCAGACGCGATAGACATTGGGTCCGCCTTCGTCGGTCAGCTTCGGGTTGGTCGAAGCCGGGGAAATCTGGACGATGCCTTCTTCCTCATAGACCTTCGATGCGGGAATCGAGGAACCGGAGCAGAAGTGCCCGGCCATGAACACCACGTCCTTGCCGACCATCTGGTTGGCAACTGCCACGGCCTGTTTCGGGTCGCAGGCGTCGTCGCCGATGTTGAGTACCAGCTGTTCGCCATTGACGCCGCCGGCCGCATTGATGTCAGCCACTGCCTGCTCGGCGCCGGCCTTCATCTGCTGGCCGAAGCTCGCATACTGTCCGGTCATCGGGCCGGCCGTTGCGATCTGGATATCGGCCCAGGCGGCGCCGGCACCCAAGCTCATGCTGAATGCAAGCGCCGTCGATGCGAGTAGGATCTTTTTCATCAATTTTCTCCCATTTGTGGTTGGTTGATGGGCAAGGGTTGTGGCCCCCGGCCCATCCTTTTCGCAATCCGGGACGGATTGCAAATCTCTTTCGCCGCAATCATGAATGGCCTCCGGTTTTTTCACGCCAGGCGAACGGCCCGGCGCGCTCGTAAAGCCAACTGTACTGGGTGACCATCTGGCGCACCCGGGTGATGCGGTAGCCGAGCAGCGCCGCGGCGATGAGCACGGCTGCGTCGACCAGATAATAGTGGAGCGACAGCAGGCTTCCTTCGAACAGCGCGTAGTGGAAGAAGCGCACCACCATCGCCAAAAGCAGCGTGTAGAGAATCGGCTGGATGATCGGCCGCCAGTGCGCGGCCAGGGCGCGCCCCGTCATATAGGCAGCGCCGCCACCGATGATCACGGTGAGCGCCAGAAAGACGGGGAAGCTGTTTTCCCAGAGAATGCCCATCAATGCGCCCCTCCCTCGAGATAAGCCGCCCGCACCTCTTCCTGTGCCAGCAATTCCGCGCCGGTGCCGCTGATGGTGATCTTGCCGTTGACCATGACATGTGCCTGGTCGGCCAGTTTGAGCGCGTGATAGGCGTTCTGCTCGACCAGGAAGACCGTCAGTCCCTGCTGCTTGTTGAGTTCGCGGATGACCTCGAAGATCTGCTTGACGATCAGCGGAGCCAAGCCCAGCGACGGCTCGTCCAGCAGCAGAAGCCGCGGCCGCGCCATCAGCGCCCGGGCAATCGCCAGCATCTGCTGCTCGCCGCCCGACAGGGTACCGCCACGCTGGTCCTTGCGATCCTTCAAACGCGGAAAAAGCTCAAAGGCCCGTTGCACGTCCTCGTCGAAATGCGTCTGGTCGGTCACCGCCGCGCCCATCTGCAGATTCTCGATGACGGTCATACGCGGAAAGATCCGGCGCCCTTCCGGAGACTGGGCGATCTTCATCCGCATGATCTCGTGGGTCGGCACGCGGGTGATGTCGCTGCCCGCATAGAAGATTTGGCCGCGGGCGGCGCGCGGGTCACCGCATATGGTCATCATCAGCGTGGATTTGCCGGCGCCGTTGGCGCCGATCAGGGTGACGATCTCGCCCTCGTTGACGTCCAGGCTGATGCCGCGCAGCGCCTGGATCTTGCCGTAGAACGTCTCGACGTCGCGGATCTGAAGGAGCGGCTGCTGGCTCATGGGCGCGCCTCCCCGGCGGATTCCTCGATTTCGTGTTCGACCGTCTCCACTTCCTCGTCCTCGACACCAAGATAGGCTGCTATCACCTTGGGATCGTTGCGGACTTCTTCCGGCGTTCCATCGGAAATCTTGACGCCGTAATCGAGCACGATGATGTGGTCGGAAATCCCCATGACGACGTTCATGTCGTGTTCGATCAGCAGAATGCCGGTATCCTCCTCGTTGCGGACGACGCGCAGCAGCTGGTTGAGCTCCTCCGACTCGGCCGGATTGAGCCCGGCCGCCGGTTCGTCGAGGCACAGGAGCTTCGGCCGCGTGCACATGGCGCGGGCGATCTCCAGCTTGCGCTGGTCGCCATAGGGCAGATCGCCGGCGGCGTCGTCGGCACGGTGGGTCAGGTTGATGCGTTCCAGCCAGTGCTTGGCGAGTTCCACCGCTTCGTGCTCGGCGCGCTTGTAGCTGGCAATGCCGAAGATGCCGCCGATGGTCATTTTGGAAGCGCGCATCAGCGGGTTGTGCTGCGCCACCATCAGGTTTTCCAGCACCGTCATGCCGCCGAACAGGCGGATGTTCTGGAATGTGCGCGCGACCTTGGCGTTTTTCGGAATGCGGAAATCATCCATGCGCTCGAGCAGGAATGTGCTGCCGTCCTCGTGGTGCATGGTGATGCGTCCCTCGGTCGGCTTGTAGAAGCCGGTGAGGCAGTTGAACACCGTCGTCTTGCCGGCGCCGTTAGGGCCGATCAACGCCGTGATGTCACCGCGGGCGGCGGTCATCGACAGATCGTTGACGGCCAGCAGGCCGCCGAAGCGCATGGTCAGATGCTCGACCGTGAGCAGCGGTTCTTTCTGGGTTGCGGCCATGTCAGTGTCCCTCGCCCTGGGCCACAAGATCAGCCGAAACCGCGGTTTTGCGCTTGAGGAAGATCGACGGCTCACGTGTCGATATCAGACCGCGCGGACGCCAGATCATGATGATGACCATGGCCAGGCCGAAGATCAGCATGCGGTACTGTTCGGCCTCGCGGAAGATCTCGAAGCCGCCGATCATCGCGATCGATGCGATGACCACGCCGACCTGCGAACCCATGCCGCCGAGAACGACGATCGCCAGGATCAGCGCCGATTCGATAAAGGTGAAGCTCTCCGGCGAGATGAAGCCCTGGCGGGTGGCGAAGAACGAGCCGGCGAAACCGGCGAACATGGCACCGGTGGCAAAGGCGGTCAGCTTGATCGATGTCATGTTGAGGCCGAGCGACCGACAGGCGATTTCGTCCTCGCGCATCGCTTCCCAGGCCCGGCCGACCGGCAACCGACGCAGCCGGATGGTCACCATGTTGGTGATCAGCGCCAGGATGAGGATCAGGAAATACAGGAAGATGATGCGGTGGATCGACGAATAGTCGAGGCCGAAAAAGGCGGCAAAGCCCTCCTCGCCGCGCTTGAACGGAATACCGAAGAAGCTGGGCCGCGGAATGCCCGATATGCCGTCCGGACCGCCGGTGAACTCGTACCAGTTCAGCAGCACGATGCGGATGATCTCGCCAAAGGCGAGCGTCACGATCGCCAGATAGTCGCCGCGAAGGCGCAGCACCGGAAAGCCCAGGATGATGCCCCAGAAGGCTGCGAGAATGCCGGCCAACGGCAGGCACATCCAGAAGGACAGGCCGAAATACTGGGCAAGCAGCGCATAGGAATAGGCGCCGACTGCGTAGAAGGCCACATAGCCTAGGTCGAGCAGGCCGGCCAGGCCGACGACGATGTTGAGACCCCAGCCGAGCATCACATAGGTGAGGATCAGGATGCCGAGATCGAGCAGGTAGCGGTCCGTGAAGGGCAGGAACGGAAAGACCACGGCAAACAGCAACACCAGCGGCAACGCCACCTTGCCGACGGACGCCATCACCGTGCCGAAACGGGTCTGCAGCGCCGCCGGAAGGAACGTCTGTTCGCGGTCTTTCGGCCGGCGCCAGAACAACAGCCACAGCAGCAGGCGGCCGATGACGACCGCCGCGATGACGTAGAGCGCCGAATCGAAACGCAGCACCAGCGACAGTCCGCCGGTCGCCGTTTCCGTCTTGAAGGCAATTGTCGATCCGAAGATCGCCAGGCCGAGAAACGCCGTGACCGCCAGGTCCTTGCCGATCTCGGCGAAATCCGGGCCGCGGTTATTGGCCGGTTGTGCTTCGACAGCCATCAGACCTTCTCGACCTCCGGCTTACCGAGCAGACCCTGCGGCAGGAAGATCAGCACGATGGCGAGCATCGAGAAAGCGGCGACGTCCTTGTACTCCACCGAAAAATAGGCCGACCACATCACTTCGATCAGGCCGATCACCATGCCGCCCAGCATGGCGCCCGGCAGCGAGCCGATACCGCCGAGCACCGCCGCGGTAAACGCCTTCACCCCGGCGACGAAGCCGATATAGAAGTCGATCACACCGTAGTAGAGCAGATACATCAGGCCGGCGACGGCGGCGAGCGATGCTCCAAGGACAAATGTCGTCGAGATTGTTTTGTCGACATTGATGCCCAGCAGAGCCGCCATCTTGCGGTCCTGTTCGCAGGCGCGTTGTGCCCGGCCCAGCGACGTCCTCGCAATCAGCAGCGAAAAGACAGCCATGAGAACGACTGTCAGGACGATGATCAGGATCTGCATATTGGAGATCTGCACGACGAATTCGCCGTTTTCGTCGACCCGCCGCATCAGGGTATGGCCGCCGGAAATGATCGGCTGCAACGGCTTCACGCGAGCTCCCTGCGAGATCTGGATGTAGTTCTGCAGCACGATGGACACGCCGATGGCGGTGATCAGCGGCGCCAGCCGGAACGAGCCGCGCAGCGGCCGGTAGGCCAGCCGCTCGAGTGTCCAGCCGAACACGGCGGAAATGAACATGGCGCAGATCAGCACCAGCGCCAGCGCCAGGATTATAACGCCGATGCTGGACGCGGCGGCCAGGCCCAGCGCCGTGATCACAATCAGCGAGATGAAGGCGCCGACCATGAAGATGTCGCCATGGGCGAAGTTGATCATCCCGATGATGCCGTAGACCATCGTGTAACCGATGGCGATGAGGCCATAAATCGAGCCCAGCGTCACGCCGTTGATCAGTTGTTGTACAAAATATTCCACGCACTATCCCCAATATCTGCGTTGCCGGTTCGGCGGTCGGAGTTTGATGGTGTCGGCCCCGTTCGTCTCAGTTTCTGTACCCCGCATTGACTGATTTTCCGCCGAAACGTGCGGCGCTCGCACATGACGACGATACCGGCGGTGATGCCTGTGCTGTCGCCGTCACACGATCCGCCATGGCATCGCCGGAGGGTCCGTCCAGAAGCTGATTTGTCGATGATTTCGCTGACAGTCGTTCGCGGGCGAGGCTGTCCTGCCCGCGCCACACCCTGCCCAGGTGCCCCTGGATCCGACTCCAATTCGCTGACCAACTCCCTGCCAGCAGCATATATTCCCCGATCCGCGCCTTTTGCAGCGCTTTTTTTTCGCGACCGCTAGAATGGATAAAATTCAAACGAGATCAACCGCTAATTTCTAGCAAATTCGTATTATCCGCAATAACCCCCTGAATCGCAGTTGACGGCCGGGTTTCGAAATGTCGCCTGCCCTTTCAAAGTCGCAACCGCGGTGTTAAGGAACCGGAAAAATTCCGACGGGTGGCGAGTTGTCCCCAATTGCAGGCTTCAAGGGGTTGCCCGGCACCGTCGAATAAGAACAATCGGGGCATTATGGACGCGATCATCGACGTCAGGGGGGTCAGCAAGCGGTTCGGCGGGTTCCGTGCGGTCAACGAGTGCACCCTGTCCATCGGGCGCGGCTCCATCACCGGACTGATCGGCCCCAACGGCGCCGGCAAGACGACGCTCTTCAACATGGTGGCCGGCACCTATCCTCCGACCTCCGGGCAGATCCTGCTCGACGGGGAGGACGTGACCGGACTGCCCGCCCACGAACTGTTTCGCCGCGGACTTCTGCGCACCTTTCAGATCGCCCACGAATTCTCGCACATGACGGTGACCGAGAACCTGATGATGGTGCCCGACCATCAGGCCGGCGAGAACCTGGCTTCGGCCTGGTTCCAGCCCGCACGGATCTCGCGCGAGGAGACCGAAATCAGGCGCAAGGCAGAGGAGGTCATGGACTTTCTCAAGATCACCCACGTCAAAAACGAGCTCGCCGGCAATCTTTCGGGCGGCCAGAAGAAGCTGCTGGAACTCGGGCGCACCATGATGGTGGATGCCAAGGTGGTGCTGCTCGACGAGATCGCCGCCGGGGTCAACCGCACGCTGCTCAACGACCTTGTCTCCAACATCGAGCGGCTGAACCGGGAACTGGACTACACCTTCTTCGTCATCGAGCACGATATGGACATGATCGCGCGGCTCTGCGACCCGGTGATCGTCATGGCGGCCGGCTCGGTGATGACCCAGGGCAACATCGAGGACATCCAGAAAAACGAGGCGGTCATCGAGGTGTATTTCGGCGGGTCGCCCACCGGCAACGCCACGACCGCCGACGGCGACCGACCAGGAGCGCCGTCATGAGCCTGCTCGCCATCAGCGACCTGCATGCCGGCTACGGCCAGATGTCCATTCTCAAGGGCGTCGACATGAGCCTCGATGCCGGCGAGATCGGCGTCATCGTCGGTCCCAACGGCGCCGGCAAGTCGACGACGCTCAAGGCCATTTTCGGCATGCTCAACATCACCGGCGGTTCGATCACCTTCGACGGCCGGGACATCACCGGCATCCGCTCCGAAACGCTGGCCGAACACAAGATCGCTTTCGTGCCGCAGGAGCACAACGTCTTTCCGACGCTGACCGTCCACGAGAACCTGGAAATGGGCGCCTATACAAGGCGCGACGATTTCAGCCGCGTGATGGACCACGTCTACGAGATCTTTCCGCCGCTCAACGACAAGCGCGGCCAGCCGGCCGGCGAATTGTCGGGCGGCCAGCGCCAGATGGTGGCCTTCGGCCGGGCGCTGATGATCGAGCCGAAGCTGATCCTGCTGGACGAGCCGACGGCCGGCCTGTCGCCGCTGTTCATGTCGCAGATCTTCGATCGGGTGATCGCCATCAACAAGACCGGCGTCACCGTCGCCATGGTCGAACAGAACGCCAAGCAGGCGCTGGCCATCGCCCATAAGGGCTTCGTGCTCGCCAACGGCCAGAACTCCTATACGGACACCGGCCCGAACCTGCTGAACAATCCGGAAGTCGCCCGAAGTTTCCTGGGCGGGTAGAGAGCCTCACTTGAACGAACTCGTCTTCTTCCTCAACAAGGGCATCACCGCCGGTCTGATCATCGGTTCGATCTACGCGCTCGGCGCCATCGGCGTGACGCTGATCTTCGGCATCCTGCGTTTTGCCCATTTTGCCCATGGCGACATGATGACGCTCGGCGCGTTCGTCACGCTGATCATCGCGGCGCTGCTGGCGGCACTCGGCATCACGTTGCCGTTGCCGCTCGCCTTCATTGCCATGATTCCGGCAATGGCGATCACCGCCGTGCTGGCAATCGGCCTCGACCGGATCTTCTACAAACCGCTGCGCCAGGCCGGCGCTCGGCCTGTCGTTCTCGTCATGGCCTCGGTCGGCGTCACCCTGATGCTGCAGGGATTGATCCGGCTGTTCGCCGGCGTGCGGGGGCGCGACATGTTCATCGAGGCGCCGAAGGAGATCTACCGCCTGCCCTTCCCCGGCGCCTCGCGGCCGTTGATCGTGACTGAACCGCAACTGTTGCTCGTCATCTTCACCGCGGTCGCGGTGGTTGCGCTGCACTGGTTCCTGACGCGCTCGCGGCTCGGCAAGGCCATGCGCGCCGTCTCCGACAATCCTGAACTGGCACGCGTTACCGGCATCAACACCAACCATGTCGTCTGGGCGACATGGATTATCGGCGGAGCCCTGGCCTGTGCCGCCGGCACCATGCTGTCGATGGACGTCACCCTGAAGCCGGACCTGTCGTTCAACATCCTGCTGCCGATCTTCGCGGCCACGATAGTCGGCGGCATCGGCCAGCCCTACGGGGCGGTCGCGGGCGGCTTCCTGGTCGGCTTCTGCGAGACGCTTGCGGTGTTCAACTGGGCCATCCTCCTGCGCCCCTTCAAGGACCAGCTGTGGTTCGAGCTGCCAGCCAACATGGCGCTGGTTCCGACCCAGTACAAGCTGATGGTGCCGTTCCTGATCCTGATCATCGTCTTGATCTACCGGCCGACCGGCATCTTCAAAGGGAGGGTCCTGTAGTGAGCGCCGAGCGGGACTATTCGATCATGCGCGACGTGGCGCTGTTCGCCGCGCTGATTGCGCTGATCGCCATCATTTTCCTCACCCAGGGGCCGGTCTATTCGCTGCGCATGATGGTCGAGGCCGGCTGCTATGCGATCATCGCACTGGGCCTGACCATCCAGTGGGGCTATGCTGGTCTTTTCAATGTCGGCATCATGGGCTTCATCGCCGCCGGCGCCGCCTCCTCGATGCTGATCTCCTATCCGGTCAACGCCGACTTCTGGAACTCCGGCGGCCCGGCGCTGGTCGGTTTCTTCATCGTCAAACTGGCGATCGCCGGCGTGATTTTGTGGTTCGCCAACCGCTCCGACCGGCTCGGCGCCGGCCCGAAACTGCGCGCCCTGCTGATCGCCATTGCCGTGGCCATCGCCTATCTGATGCTATCGGCCCACATGGCGACCATGTCGAAGGAAATCGAAACCGCCAGCGGCTGGATGGGCGGACTGGGGCTGCCGGTACTCGTCGGCTGGATCGTCGCCGGTATCGTCGCCGGGGTGATTGCCTGGTTCGTCGGCAAGATCTGCCTCGGCCTGAGGGCCGACTATCTGGCGATCGCCACTCTCGGCATCGCCCAGATCATCAAGCATTTCCTCAAGAACGCCGACTGGCTGACCCGCGGCACGCTGACCGTGTCGCCAATGCCATGGCCGGTACCGACGCCGTCGGACGGCGAGTTCATCTTTGCCCGCTCCGCCTATCTGAGCGTCGTCGCCATCGCCATCGTGATCATCTATTTCCTGCTGCAGCGTGCGTATCACGCACCGTGGGGCCGGATGATGCGGGCCATTCGCGACAACGAGAATGCCGCTGCCTCGATGGGCAAGGACGTCAATCGGCGTCGGCTCGAGATCTTCGTGCTGGGCTGCATCCTCATGGGTTTCGGCGGCGCCGTGCTGGTGCACTTCGCTTCTATCTACGATCCTTCCGGGTTTCTCGACCTGAACCACACCTTCCTGGTCTGGGTCATGGTCATTCTCGGGGGTTCCGGCAACAACCGTGGCGCTATCTTCGGTGCGGTGTTCGTCTATATCGTCTGGGTGATGTCGGAGCCTGTCGCGCTATGGCTGTTCGAGCTCGCCAGGGTCTATGGCGAGTCGCTGTTCGGTTGGGAGCCGCCGTCCGATCTCAACAGCCGTGCCCTGCAGATGCGGGTCTTCGTCATCGGCCTGACGATCACGCTGGTGTTGCGTTTCGCGCCGCAAGGCGTGTTGCCGGAGCGCCAGGCGCGGCATTAGAGCGAACGGTGATTAAGGCTTCGCTAGGCAATTCTGCGATCCTGGTGTGAGCCAGGCGCCGATCCTGCTATTCTTGTGTTGCAGCCGCCTTCGGGCGATGCTGAAGCATACCGATTCGATTTGCATGCGACTGACCTGAATCCATATTTCAATCTCCATCCGGGGCGGTGTGATGGACTTTGCGCGATCGACTTTTCGAACCGCCGCAATCGCTATTGCGGTTTCCCTTTCCAACATCGGACCGGCGGCAGCCGACGACTTCGTCATCGACGGCAATACGACCGAAACCAATGGCGGCAACGTTATTGACGGCGACGATACGCTGACGGTCACCGAGACCGGCTCGATTACGGTTTCCGGCGACGCCAAACCGGGTGTATCGGCCACCGGTCAAAACAACCGGATCGACAATCTCGGAACGATCACGTCCGCGGGCATTCAATCCTACGGAATTCGTGCCCAGAACGGCCAGAACGCAGCGAGCAACTCCGGTTCCGTAACGACAACGGGCCTGCAGTCCCACGCCATCTGGTTCAGCGGCGGTTCCAACACGATCGGCAACAGCGGGTCCCTCAGCACCGGTGCCGCCAACAGCGACGGCATCTTCGCCAGCGGCGGCAGCAACTCCATCTCGAACAGCGGCTCAATCGCCACCACGGCGGCGGATTCGGCCGGCATTCGGGCCAGCGCCGGCGGCAACACGATCGTCAACAGCGGCTCGATCGGAACCTTGGGCCTGCAGTCTTTCGGCATCCGCGCGACCGGCGGCGGCAACACCATTACCAATTCCGGAACCGTATCCACCGCCGGAGCCGAGGCGCACGGAATCGACGCCCCCAGCGGCAACGATACGATCAGCAACGGCGGAACGATCGCAACGACCGGTGCCGGAAGCCACGGCATTTTGGGCGACAACGACAACACCATCGAAAACAGCGGAACGATCACCACCACGGGGACGGAATCGCAGGGCATTCGCGCGGTCGACGGCGGCAGCACCATCACCAGCAGCGGGTCGATTGCCACCACCGGCGGTCTGTCGCACGGCATCCGGGCCAGCGGCGGCGGGACGACGGTTGTCAACAGCGGTACAATCACCACCGATGGCATCGATGCCGACGGAATTCGAGTCAGCGGCGGCGGCAACACTGTGTCGAACACGAGCAGCGACTCGATCAGCACGACCAAGGCCGACTCGGACGCCATTCGGGCGAGCGGCGGCAACAGCACCGTGAACAACAGCGGCTCCATCAGGACTCAGGGCGCCGCCGCCTTCGGCATCTGGGCGAGCGGCGGCGGCAACACGGTGACCAGCAGCGGTTCGATCCACACATCCGGCGCCGGCTCGGATGCGATTCTTGTGACGGCTGCCGGAAACAGCGTCGCGGTGTCCGGCTCGGTTGTCAGCGAACAGGCCAACGCCGTTCACCTCAACGGCGCGAATGCCGTGCTTGCCCTGCTGCCGGGAGCGGCGCTGCAGGGCGGGCTGACCTTTTCCGATCCCGGCACGGGCACACTCAATCTCAACCCCGGCATGAGCGCCCACCTGACCTTCAACGGCCTGCCGGCGACCATCAACAGCGGCGCACTGCCTGTCGTGGTCGACGGCAGCGTCGTGGCGCTGGTGGACGTGACCGGATTTGCGGCCACCGACCAGGCCTTTTTCGATCTGAGCCGGACGGCTGCGAACACGCTCGACGCCCGCATGGGAGGCCTCCGACCGGGCGGCCAGACCTTTGCCTATGGCGGCGGCCCCGGCTCCCCGCACGGCGCCTGGGCAAGCCTGATCGGCGCCTATCGCGACCAGGATGCAACGAGCACCACGGCCGCCTACGATATTGCGCTCGGCGGCATTATCGGCGGGGCGGACCGGGCGTTGTCGGCGTCGCGCAGCGCCGGTTTTTACGGCGGTTACACCTACGCGGATATCAGCGCCTCGGGTGACGGAACCTCGACCGACGCCAACAGCGTCTTCGCAGGCGGCTATTTCAGCCACACTGGCGCTTCGCATTTCATCGATTTTGCCGGTCTGCTGGGCATCAGCTTCTACGACAACCGGCGCAGGGTCATCAACAACGCGGTCGCCGGCGGCTTCGAGACGGCGACCGCCGACTATAACGGCTATTTTCTCAGCCCCTCCCTGACCATCGGGACCAACACCCAGCTCTTCGGCAAGCCGCTGACGCCGAGCATCCGGCTGCGCTATGCGGCACTGTTCCTCGACGGCTACACCGAAAGCGGCTCGTCGGCCAATTTGTCCGTGGGAAGCCGGACCGCGCATTTCGGCGAGATTCGCGGCCAGCTCGCCTACCGGGCGCATCAGGCTCAGACCAGCCAGGGCGCCATGGAAACGGTTCTGCGCGCCGGTGTCGACGGCATCTTCAATTGGGGCGACGATGTCAGCGCCACCCTGCTCGGGCAGAGCGTGGTGTTCGCGCCGGGCGACCAGGATGCCATTGCCAGAGGATTCGTCGGCGCCGATTTCGTTTTCGCCGGCCATGGCGGCCGGACATCGGCGACCGCCGGGTTCGAAGTCGGCTACGGAACGGACAACGCGTTTACCGGCGAAGCACGGGTTGGATTCAGGAGGCGCTTCTGAGCCCTGGTGCGTGCTCGGATGCGAAAATCGGGCCGGTCTGACGCGCAAAGGCGCCGATCAGGATCAAACCGAAGACCACCAGATAGGCGAAATAGAACCGGCCTTCGTAGAGCGGCAGGATAATGAATTTCGCCGGTATGGTGACCAGCACGGTGAACAGGACAATCGCCTCCGCCCGCTTGAAGGTGAAATTGCGCCGCAGCATCAGCGCCAGCAGAAAGACCATCAGCAGCAGCACCGCGGGCCATTGCTGTTCGACCAGCGCCCGTACGACCGTGCGAACCAGCGCGACCGCATAGGTGACGATGGAGAACGGCGGGTCGAACCCCTCGAGCGTCGGCACATACTCCACATCGGTGAAATAGAACTGGATCCACCAGCCCGGGTGACCGCCTGCCCTGGATATCAGCAGGTAGGCGACCAAGCCGGCGACGAAGGCGCCGACCGCACCCCAGCTGACCGGGCGGAACACAATCGACATGACCATGAGCACGCCCACCAGAGCCAGGTGATCGGGCCGCGCCAGTACCGCCAGCACGAGCAGCGCCGCAGCACCCAGATCACGGCCGCTGGCGTAGAGCAGCAGGCCGGCGACCAGGAAAACCGCTGAAAACAGGTCGGGGGTCGCGACGCGCGCCACCCAGCCGAAGCCCGACAGAACCAGGACAATGACGGCCAGCGGCGCGTAGGCGAGGCTGCGCTGATCGACCAGCCAGAGCAGCGTGAGGCCGCCGAGCGCGGCAGCCGACAGCGCGGATACGGCACGCAACGCATCCACCGGGCCGAGCCAGCCCGAAAGCGCTTGCGCGGCTTCGAGATAGAGAAGTTTCACCCGGTAGAAGCCGAGCATGGATTGAAACGCATCGGGATCGGTAAATTGGCGGATGCGATAGGGCCGGTCCTCCGTCAGCACCAGGAATTCGCCGTCACTCAGCTTTTGCCGCACGACATCATAGGTCTGGGCGTGCAGGCCGGCCGCGTCGGTTCCGGGCTGCTCCAGGATACCGGCGACATAGGCGATCATGTCCCAGTTGGCTTCGGGAAACGCCACGGCCACCGCGCAGACGGTCAGCGTGTAGAGAAGCAGAAGCAGTGCGCCCGCGATGGCGGCGGGCTGCCGGATCGCATGAGTCATCGGGCATACCCCCTAGTGGGTCCGCCGGCAGGGTAGCGACAAATGGTTGACGAATTGAAACCCCGCCATGACGGCGAATGGCCGCCCCCGAAAGCGCGGCCATCGCCCTGCGACCGGCAAACGGTCAGAAGATAAGCGGATCGCAGATGTCGACCGGATCCTTGCTGAAATCGCAGTCGTCGATGCAATCGTCACCGACGATGTCCTTGAAGGACATCTGGGTCTTGCGGTCGAGACCGACCAGCTCCATCACCGCCTCGGGCGCGGCGTCGGTGCCGGCTTCGTTGTAGTAGACCCGCAGCCAGGATTCGCTCTTGGCTGCCCTCATCGTTTCAAGCAGATGCAGCGAACCGAGCCAGCCGCCGCCGACATCGTTGTCATCGAAGCCATCGGCAAGATCCGCACGCGCCGCATCGACATCGGCCTGATCGACGTCGACGCCCCAGATCAATGCATGGTTCTTGAGCAGCGCATCCTCGAACGTGCGTGCGTTGACGTAGTAGCGCAGGCCCTCGTTGGCATTGAACGCGTTGACGGCATTGGCGTCGGCGTCGTCACGGTTGGCGGCACTGTTTTCCGACTCGGCATAGTTCGCTGCCGAACCGCAATCGTCGAGCACACCGTCCGATTTCCGGAAAGCCAGCTTGTCGCCCTCGACGCGGTCCAGGTCGCCGCCGAAGGCGCCCTTAAGGGCGGTTCCGGTTGCACTGCCGACGTCGGTGTTTTCGGATTTGTTGTAAGCCTCGTTCAGGTGCCACGTCGACAGATCGTCGCGACCGTTGCCCTGATTGAAGTCGAGGACATAAACGACGCCTTCGACACCGCCATCGGCGCCATTGGCCCCAGCCCTCAGACCAGCCGCCTCCAGCAGTCCGCGAAAATCGTACCGGGGCATCAGATCATTGTCGTAGCCGTCCGTGGCG
Organism: Rhizobiaceae bacterium; assembly: GCA_963921345.3. GTDB lineage: Bacteria > Pseudomonadota > Alphaproteobacteria > Rhizobiales > Rhizobiaceae > Hoeflea_A. The sequence continues at coordinate 1,480,067 of CAWUFE020000002.1, forward strand.
AAGGTCGCGGCATCGTTGTTGCGAGCCGCGGCGACAAATACGTCCTGTGATGCCTTGGACTTGTCATCGACGGACACGAGATCGTTCAGGCCGACCTCCGCGCGGGGTTCGGCCGGGACGACCAAACCCAGATCGTTGATGGTCTGGGTGTCGTCATGCGTGGCATCGGCGGCTTCCTGTTTGACGCCGACCGAATGGCCGCCGGCGGCGGCGGTGACATTGGCGATGGCTGCGGAAGCGCTGCCGCTGCCGAAGATCGTTGCGTTGAGGGAGATCCCGTCGGTTGCGAAGTCGCCGGTCGGACCGCCGCGGAAGACGAGCTTGCCGCCTTCGATGGAAACGGTCAATTGATGATCGTTCGATATGTCGCCAGCGTGGTTTGCGACAAACTCGAACAGCGATTCCGTCTCACTGGTATCGAAAGGAACGGAGTAATTGACCTGCGGGTTCGGCGCGGTGGTAATTCCGATCGTCAACGTCTCGCCCGGCGTATCGAAACCACTCAGATTGATGGTCGCCTTGTCGTCCTCGTTGACGTTTTCCTCGTTGTAGCTGATCGCGACATCGGAGATGAACGCACCCGCGGCACCGGCCATATCGGACTCGATGCAGATCCGGTTCGGGTCGTTCGGATCGACCTTGGCCGACACCGCACCCTCGCCGTCGATCGCGGCGACGAGGTTGGCGACGATCTCCGGCAATCCCTCGCCCGGCGCGACAACGACGGAAACCGTCTTGGCCCCTCCCGAAGCCTCGTAGTCGACCGCGATCTCGTCGCCGATCTGAATGCCTGCGAGTGCGGATAGATCGATGAACTGCATCTCCGAAAGGTCCGGCGTATCGTGCGGGTCGCCATCGGCGATCGTCAACGCAACGGTCGGATTGGTCCCGGCGTCGTCACCCGGTCCGACGATGCAGATATTGCCCTGCGGATCGACGCCGGCCGAATAGGGCGAGCCGCTCAACTGGTTCGCATTGAGATGATCGGCAATCAGCTGCGCCAGGTCCCAAAACTCCTGGACAGTGTCGAAGAAATCGTCCGACGGCGGCACGAAATTGTCGAGAGCGTCGATAACCAGCGTGAACGGCCCGATCGGTGGAGCGCTGGTAATCTCGAACGTGATCTTGTCGGACGGTGCGATCTGTCCGCCCAGTTCGAACTTGTGCACGGATGGTACCGGCGCATCGGATTCGCCGAAGGTGACGCCCGGCGCCTCGCCGACCCTGCAGATGGTGAAGGTTTCACCGGTTGCAAAGACATCCCAGCACTCCGGTTCTCCGGAAGAAGCCGTCGTCGGATAGGCACCGGTCACCCATTCGTCGAGCACCATCTCGAAAGCACCACTGACGGCCTCGGGTGTGGCGGTCGCTTCGTAGATCTTCTCGATCTTGGTGTTGGTGATCGTGTCATTGATGTTGCCGGGAGCGATGTCGGGTACCGGAACGCTATCGGGCGGGGCTGCGGCGGTCATCACAAGCTTGTTGCCGTCCCGGGACATCTGGTACCCGCTCGGCTTGGCCGCAATGTCCGCTCCCCAGGTCGTGACGAAATGATCGATCGTCGCCTCGGTGCTGCCGACAAACGCGCTTTGATAGGAAGCGCCATCGACCAGGACCTCAATCCAGCCTCCAGCGGACAGGTTGATTTCCGACACGCAGATGAACTCGCGCGCGCCATCGGTGCCTCCGACCTCGACCTGAAATGCGATCTGAACCGGATCGCCGTTTTTTCGGTCGAGACCCACCGTGAAGACATCGCCGGCGTCGATCTCCGTCGGGACCTGGACATGCACGTAGCAGGGGTCGCAATTGTAGTCGCCGACGAGCACGTCGGTGCCCGAGGTTCCGGCATCGAGGAAGTCGGCGCCGCGACCGCCGATCAGCAGGTCGTTGCCGTCACCGCCGAACAGGCAGTCGTCGCCGTCATCGCCGCAGATGGCGTCATCGCCCTCGCCGCCACGCAGGACATCGCCGGCAAAACCCCCGAAAATGACATCGTCGCCGATGCCGCCATCGACATAATCGGACCCCTCGCCGCCGTTGATGAGGTCGTCCCCCTCATTGCCCCAGATGCAGTCATTGCCGGCTTCGCCCTGCAATTCATCGTCACCGGTGCCGCCTTCGATCTGGTCGTTGCCGGCGGCGCCGAAGATCAGGTCGCTGCCGCCATTGCCCTTGATGACGTCGGCTCCCGGAGCATCGGGCGACCCGTCGGCGGTCAGCCGGTTGCCGGTGAACATGTCGTTGCCTTCGCCGAGATTGACAACGGCACCGTCGTCGGAGACGACCAACTCGTCGACAATCCGTCCCGGGAAGGTCTGGAAGCCCAGCTCTCCGGGACGCTCGGTGCCGAAATCGTCGCCCCACTCTTCGAGAACCGGCAGGAACTTCAGCGGCGGCTGATCGCCTTTATCGACCCGCAGGAATTCCTGGTTACGCACGCCGCCAACGCCGTTGATCAGCGACAGGTTGGGCGTGCTGCGGAACGGGTTTTCCTCGAAAAAGATCCCAGGGCTGTGCTGGTCGGGGTCCTGAAGTATCCGCGTTGTGCCTTCGTTGCCGTCGTCCGCAAGCAACAACGTCCAAAGTCCGTCGTCCTGGGAACCGAGGTGGCCGACCTCGAAATCGCCGTCCGTTTCATCGTCGCAATCCTCGACACGCAGGAGGAGGGTGGAGGTGTCCCTGACGCCAATGTTGCGTGCGTTGACCGTGGGGCCATACGCAAAATTCGGGTTGCCGGGATCGACATTGAATACGACGTCGAGGCGCGAAGCCTCACCGTCTGCATCCAAATACATGTTGAGGTCAGGCAGGTCTCCCCGATCGGGAATGGCATGGTCGTTGCCCACATCCCGATCGTAGCAGCACTGGTCGATGTGGATGACAAAACCCGCTTCTCCCAATTGATCGCACAACAAAAGCTGATCGGTCGTCCCTCCCGGGTTCGGGATGTTGTAAAGGTTCAGTTCGGTGGAGATGCCGCCCGCAAATACGATCTCTTGCGTCGTATCGTCGAACATGTGGAGGGATTGGTTTTGTCGAACGCCCTCCACCACCTTGACGCGCTCGACATTGGTGACCCGGTTGTCAGAACCGAAGTTCAAGTCTCCTCTGTAAACGCCAACGGTGTCGAAGCCCTCGCCGCCATCAATGCTCACCCCGCGGAAACCCCACTCTTCGAAGAACAGGAAGCTGCTGCCCGCTCCGTCCACAATCTCCAGCGGCGGGCCTTCGCCGCCGGAGTCTTTGCCCCTGTTGCCGAACACCATGAAGACGTCGCCACCGCCCTCGATGACGACATCCTCGAGACCGGACAGGCCGTCTCCGATTCCGTCGACATGTCCGGCGAAGAAATCGATTGCCGCGGTATTCGCAGCAGCCGCCGTGGGACCCATTTCCGCCGCCGGGCGCGTTCCGGTCAGATCGGGCACGACAATGGTCAACGTCGACGTGATGCTGGGCGTGGCGACGCCACCGAGGCCCGGGCCATTGTTGATGCTGCCGACCACCGACGGAACGCCGGACGCGACCAACCGGATGGCGCCGATCTGCTCGGCCCGCTGAATGCCCGGCTCGTTGCCGGAGGCGTTCTCGGTGATCAACAGCCCGTTGATGCGCACCTCATCGAGATTGAAGACGATCTCGTCGACGGGTGTCCCCGCCAGCTTGGCCTGCGGGTCGGAGTCGACCCACAGGAAATCGGCGGTGACGTCGACCACATCGACCACCGGGCCGCGGTCGTTCAGATCCAGAGGATCCTTAGCCCAGAAATCGGCCTGCAGGTCCCAAACGCCGACGGAAGCCAGGCTCTGCGCAAAGGCCAGATGATCGATGTCCGGCGCCAACGAGGCTTCGAAAATGACCGGATCGTCGAAATTCGGCGCCATCACGGGCGTCTCGATGCACGGCGTGCAGACATATTTGAAGAGATCCAGCGTCTCCTCCGGCTCGAACGGACTCCTGTCGCGATTGACGATCCGAACCGCCTCGACATCGTTCAGCCGTACGCCGGAGACGAGCGATGTGCCGTCTTCATAGGCGTTGTCCTGCTTGGTCAGGACGAATTTGTCGAAACCGCCCTCGCCGCTGCCGATGTCACCCGCGTTCGCGGTCCTATTGAAACCGGGAAAGGGCGCATCCGGGCCATAGCCGGCATTGGCCGTGAACGTGTCGTTGCCGTCGGAACCTTGCAAGACCTCGACAGTCGTGTCGGTGAACGGCAGAACGACTCCGGTGTGGTCGACCGTCACATGGATTGTGTCCGTATGCTGGTTACCTCCGGGGTCGGTGGCCCGAACCATGACGGGGACCACCACAAATCCGTCTGCCATGCCATCGGCGTCCATGGGACCGCCGTCGATCAGGTGGGCCGAACCGATCTTCCGGGGATCGGCAAGAACCAGTTTCTTCCCGCTGGCATCGATTGCGAAACCGCCGTTTGTCGGATCTTGGGCTATCTCGAATGTGTGGTCGTCAGGGCTGGTGTCCGGATCCTCCGCGATCAGCGGCGTAATGACGAAGCCGGCCTGCGCGGTTGCCGCCACCGCGGCCTCAATGGGGAACACCGCCGTCGGACACTCGTCGTCAATCGCCCTGACCTGGATCGGTATGTCCTGCACGGTTGACTTTCCGCTGGGATCCGTGGCGCGAACCGTCAGCAGGATGTCGGCGACATTGGCCTCCGAGTCGATCAGCAGCGGATCGGCGACCTTGACCAGGTCGCCTTCGATCTTCAGTGCGCCGGGCAAGGTCGATGCCACGATCGCATAGGTCATAGGATCGCCATCGTCATCACCGGCGCTCAAACGGCCGACGACCGCTTCGAATGGCGGAGGTTCCGAAAGACATCCGTCCTGCTCTTCGATCTGCGTGTTCGAAAGCTGAATGTTCTCGGGCGCCTCGTTGACGTCGTTGACGGCAATGGCGATCTCTTTTTCGATCGTGTTTCCCGCCCGGTCGGTCGCCCGCACCCTGATGATGTGGCTGTCGGCAGCCTCGTGGTTCAACCGGCTTTCGTCGATAACGACCACGCGCGGACATTGCGCGGTTTCGTCGTCCAACGCGAAGCGCCCATCGGCATCATCCAACAGAGACCATGTGTGGCCGTTTCCGGCGTCCCGGTCCAGCACCTTCAGCGCATCCCCCAGCACCGGCGTACCGTTAGCGGTGTTTTCGTCGACGGCAAGAGCGGCAATGATGTCGGTCGGCGCCTCGTTCTGCAGCTTGCCCTGATAGGGCTCGTTACCCGGAACGACATGCTCCGGATCGTCGAACATCAGGTCGCTGCTGATCTGCGCGTCGTAGAGCAGGATGTTCTTGGCTTCGGTATTCACCATGTCCTGGAATTCGGACGATTCGGAAAACGCGACGATCAGCTGTTCGCGCGTGATCAGGCCGGCCTTCAGGTCGGTCAGCCAGAAATGATAGCCTTCCGGCTCCGGCGGGCGGCCAAGGATGTTGAGATAGAGTAGAGCGACAAAGTCTTCGTCGGAGAGGTCGCTGCCGAAGTTGTCGACGAATTCGGGCGCGCCCAACCAGGACGGGATGGTCGCGATGAGAGCGTCGTTGTAGGTCATCTCCGGGTGGGCGTCGCGGATGTTGCGGAACACTTCGACCCAGTAGTCCAGTCCGGAGGTGTCGGCGACGCGGCCGAAAACCACCTGGTAAAGGCGTAGGATCGACAGAACGTCTCCCGCCTGGGGGCACAGCGCATCGACCATGTCGTCGACACCGGGCTCCGGATTGTTCGGATCGATGATCGAGTTCCACAGCGCGAGCTGCGATTCCGTCGGCTCCCTGCGGAGGATTGCCCAAAAATAGTCTCGGATTGTCGATTCCACGAAGACCCCCAATAGTCGCTCGGGTTGTACAGAACACCCGACCGGTGAGGCCTTCGCCAAGGATCAATGACGCTAAAGCAAGCGCTCCGAACGCCGCGGGGACGGATGCATGTAACTGAGGACTAACTGTCCGAACCTATTGGACAAACTGTCAGAGGTGACCGTTTCGGCAGGTAAATTTGACAGGTGCTTCGAGAACGGCCGAATTGCGGCCCAACCGCGGCCGGCGCGACGCGTCACAATCGGTTACTCGAGCTGATCGTTGACCGTCTCGGTTGCAGCGACATGAGGGTTGAACGGGCACAAAAAAGGCCCGAGTCACCCCGGGCCTCCACTTTAGTCGATGGACGCTGGCCTATTCGGCCATGCCGGTGTTTTCGATCTTGCCGTCCTTGATGACGGTAATCACGTAAACGCCGGGCACGTCGCCATATTCGTCGAACTCCTGGGTGCCGGCGGCGCCTTCGTAGTTGATTTCCTTGCCGGCGGCGATGGCTTCCTTGGCCTTGGCCCATTCGCCCGGCAGGATGACCTCGCCCGGTGCCGAAGCAACGTCGCGAACCGCACCGGCGATTGCCGCACGATCGGCGCTACCGGCCTTTTCGGCGGCAAGAGCCAGGATGAAGGCGGCGTCGTAGCCGTTGACCACAAAGGTGCCGTTCGGATCGACGCCTGCCTTCTCGGCCAGCCCCTTGAAGGCCTCAGCACCCGGCACGTCCGGCGTGCCCGGCCGGGTCATGGTGATCTTGCCGCTGGCAGACGGTACGGCGTCGGCCATGGCCTGCGAGACCATGCCGTCACCGCCGAAGAAGACATCGAAATCGCCGCCTTCCAGGGCCTGACGCAGGATGGTCTGACCGGATCCGTCGCCGTAGGCGAGGATGACCAGCGCTTCGGCACCGGTGGAGGCCAGCGAACCAATCTCGGCACGATAGTCGGCCTTGCCGTCCTCATGCGCTTCCGATGCGGCGACCGTGCCGCCGGCCGCGGCGAAGGCACCGGCGAAGGCGTCGGCAAAGCCCTTGCCGTAGTCGTTGTTGACGTAGGAAATGGCAACGTTCTTCTTGCCGTCGGCAAGCACGACGCGGGCCAGCACGCCGCCCTGATAGGCGTCCGACGTGGCGGTGCGGAACACCAGGCCCTTGTCGTCCAGCGCGGTCAGCGCCGGCGAGGTTGAAGCCGGCGAAATCATCACGACGCCGCCGGGAATGCCGGCATTGTTGGCCGCCGAAATCGTGGCGCCGGAGCACAGCGCTCCGACGATCGCCGCGACCTTGTCGACATTGACGATGCGGTCGGCCGCATCAGCCGCCTTGGTGGCGTCCGCGCAGGTGGTGTCGCCGACCACCATTTCGATGGTCTTGCCGTCCATCAGGCCGCCCTGTTCGTTGACGTGCGTAACGGCCAGCTGGGCACCGTCGATGATCGGCGGCACCAGGGATTCGATCGGTCCGGTGACGCCACCGAGGAAACCGAATTTCACGTCCGCCGCCACAGCAGCGCCGGTCAGGCCGGCAACGGCGACACAGGTCGCAAGCGCCAGTTTCAGTTTTGGCAACATTTTGCTTGTTCTCCCAGATACAGGGCCGTTTGGCCGGCCCCCATTTCGCTCTTGCGGTCCCTCCCGTGTGGACACGGGAAGTTGACGGCAATCATAGCGGAACACGGGCTGGTGGGAAGCTGAAAATTCGGAATTGGTTTATGCCTGCCGGAAAGCGAATGTTCCCAAGATTCAAGCGCTTCGGACAAACCGGTTGGTCAGGTAGACGCCGGCGACCACGACGACCGTGCCGACGATCATCGGCATCGTCGGACGCTCGCCGAAGAGCAGCCAGGCCTGGACGGCGACCGTCGGCGGCACGAGGTAGATCAGCGACGCGGCGCGCGACACCTGGCCGCGCCGGATGACATAGAGCAGCAGCACCACGGCACCGATCGACAGGCCCAGAACCGACCAGGTCATGGCGACGACCAGTTCGACGTTCCAGTGCATCCGCATGTCTTCGAAAAGCAGCGCCAGCGGCAAGGTGAAGGCCAGCGCTCCGACATATTGCAGCATCGCCGTGCTGCGCAGGTCGGCCGCCTGCAGATAGCGTTTCTGGTAAATGGTGCCGAGGGTCACGCCGAGCATGGCGACGACATTGACGGCGATGGGAACCGCCGCGGCGGCGACCAGATGCAGCTCCAGCCCCATCAATCGCGGCACGATCGCGATCACCAGCCCGGCGAGGCCGAGGGCGATGCCGAGCCACTGCAGGCGGGTCAGGCGTTCGCCGACCACGAAGGGCGCGGTCATCGCCGTCAGCAGCGGCTGCAGGGCGGCGATGAGGCCGGACAGCGACGTCGGCACGCCGACATCGATCGCCCACCAGACGCCACCCAGATAGATGCCGTGCAACAGCACGCCGGAGCCGATCGCATGGCCCCAATCGGCCGGCCGTTTCGGCCAGGAAGCTCCTGACAGGAAACACAGCGCCAGCAGCGCAATGCCCGCCAGCGTGTAGCGGACGGCCAGAAAGGTCAGCGGCTCGCCATGCGGCGCGGCATAGCCGGCGGCAATCCAGCCGGTGGACCACAACAGGACGAACAGCGCGGGCGCCAGGCGATCGAAGAGCATCGAGGAAATCGGGACGTCAGAGGGCGGGTGAGCGGCACCCTAACCGCGAGCAGCCCCATAGTACAGTGAAACCGCGTGTTCGGCTTCCGCAAAAAACAGCCACCGTTCGACAAAGAGCCCGGCGAGCATCGCGCCGAAGGCCAGCACCAACCAAAGCGATGACGCAGCAAGGACCCAGACGCCGAGAGCGATCAGCAACGGCACGCCCGCGCCGACGATCAGCGCGATGGCGCGCAGCTTGTCGGCATGCTTGCGGCCGATGATATGCACCATTTCCTTGGTCAGGTAGTTCTCGCCCGTGTGTGGCCGCTCTAGCAGGCGCACCTTGCCGATGGCGCCCAGGCCGGTCGCCGACTCCACAGTCGAACCGGCGGCTTCCAGCGTGCTCGCCGCCGCGTGGTTCCACCAGGCCAGCTTGAGGCCCCAGGCAATGGCGATGGCAACGACGGCGATTCCGGATCCGCCGTCCGTGCCCAGCCCGGTCGCCAGCACATATCCGCAGGCTAGCGAGAAGCCGAGATAGCAAACCGGCGTGAGCGGCGTGTGCCAGTGCGGCACCGTCTTGAGCTGGGCGTAGATCATCGCGGTGGCATAGACCGTCACCAGCGCCAGCAAAGCCACGATCACCCCAAGCCACAGCGGCCGCTCGCCCGAAATCAACCAGATCAGCGTGTAGAGCCCGAACAGGCACAGGGTTGCCACGGCCAGCACGCCCTCGCGCGACAGCCAAGAGGACCGCCACTGGCTGAACGCCCGAAGGGCGCGTTCCGGATGGCCGAGATGGAAGGTCGAGGAGATCAGCCCGGCAACGGCGAGCCCGCCGGCCAGCAGCGGAATGAAAAAGGCCGCCGCAAGACCGTTCGGCAGCGGCATGCCGGCGCCGATCATGGCGATCAGCCCGAAACCGGCGCCCGACATGACGGTGAAGAAGATGACGGAAATCGCTGGATGCATGGCCCTACCCCAACCTTTCCAGCGCCCGGTCGAGCCAGCCGAGGAAGCCGCCGGCGGATTCCGCATCGGGCAGCGCCTTGTTCTCGTGGCCCGCATCGGGCCGGGTCTTCGGCCGTGGCGGCAGATACTTGTTCACCGGCGCTGTCTCCATTTCCGGCATCAGGTCGATACCGCCGCGCTCGGCCACCAGTTGCGACACGTTCGACTGCGGGTCGGCGAAATCGCCGAAATGGCGGGCGCCGGCCGGGCATGTGCGCACACAGGCCGGCACCCGGTCCTCCTCCGGCAGGTTGTCGTTGTAGATGCGGTCGACGCACAGCGTGCATTTCTTCATGACGTTTTCGACCGGGTCCATCTCGCGGGCGCCATAGGGACAAGCCCAGGCGCACAGACCGCAACCGATGCACATGGATTCGTCGACCAGCACGATGCCGTCCTCGGAGCGCTTGTAGCTGGCGCCGGTCGGACAGACCGTCACGCAGGGCGCATCCGCGCAGTGCAGGCAGGATTTGGGGAAATGCACAATCGAAGCCGGCGCATCGTCAGGACTGACCTCGAAGGTGTGAATGCGGTTGAGCCAGGAGCCGACCGGATCGGCGCCATAGGGATCGACATCGCCCAGTGGCGCGCCGTAGCCGCCGGTGTTCCACTCCTTGCAGTTGACCACGCAGGCATGGCAGCCGACGCAGGTATCGAGGTCGATGACAAGGCCGAGCTTCTTCTCGGTGGCGGCGGGAAGACTGGTCATTGCCCGTCCTCCCACTCGGCGCCATAGGCGAGCGTCTTCGCCGGTTTCGGCAGATTGTCCTGCTGCGGGTCGAACTGCGGCAGGGACACCGGATGGTCTTCCGGCGGTGCCTTTTCGATGCGCACCCGAAGATCGAACCAGGCGGCCTGGCCGGTAATCGGATCGGAGTTCGACCAGCGCAACCCGTCCGACTTTTCCGGTAGAAGTTCGTGGATCAAATGATTGAGCAAGAATCCTTTTTTGGATTCGGGCGCATCGTCGTCAAGAGTCCAGGCGCCGGTGCGTTTGCCGATGGCGTTCCAGGTCCACATGGTTTTCGAATTGACCGCTTCCATGCGGCGCACCGGCACCTTGATCTTGCCGTGGTGGGAAACGACCCAGGCCCAATCGCCGTCCTCGAGGCCGGCCTCGTCGCAGATGGGCCCGGGCACATAGAGCGGATTGGCGCCGTGGATCTGCCGCAGCCAGGCATTCTGCGACCCCCAGGAATGGTACATGGCCGCCGGCCGCTGGCTGATCGCATGATAGGGATATTCGGACTGGTCGATCCCCTCGCCCTCGAAGGGCGGATACCAGATCGGCAGCGGGTCGAAGCACTGTTTCATGCGCGCGCGGTGGCTGTCGGGCGGTTGCCGGTCGCCATGTCCTTGGGCGGCGAGCTGGAACTTCCGCAGCGGTTCCAGATAGAGCTGGAAGACGTTTTCCACCGGCCCGTCCTGCAGGCCCATCTCGATGGCCCAGTCGGACCAGGCGCGGTTGGCGTGCTTGAAATACTGCGCCTCTTCCGGCACATGCGCCTCGAAGAAGCCGCCATGCTCGATGTAGCACTTGATCTGGTCCGGGTTCGGCTCGCCGCGACCGCTCTGGCTGCCGTCCTTGCCGCGCCAGCCGGCCAGCGGGCCGACACCGGGGCGGCGCTGGTGGTTGACCATGTAATCGGCATAGTCCTTGTAAAGCGGATTGCCGTCCGCATCGACCATGCCGGGCAGCTTCAGCCGGCCGCCGAGATCGATCAGCACGGACTGGAAGCCGCGCACGTCGCGCCCCTCGCCTTGCGTCGCCGGATCGACCACCGGCCAGCGCAAAGAGTCCGCCAGCGCGTCGGGCTCGGAAATCGGCCGGTCGAGCAGCGAGATGCAATCGTGGCGTTCCAGATAGGTCGTGTCCGGCAGCACCAGGTCGGCATAGGCGACCATTTCGGATTCGTAGGCGTCGGAATAGATGATCTTCGGGATCACGTAGTTGCCGTCGGCATCCTTGTCCTCGAGCATCTTCATGACGCCGCCGGAATTCATCGACGAGTTCCACGACATGTTGGCCATGTACATGAACAGCACGTCGACCGGATACGGGTCGCCGGCATGGGCATTGGAGATGACCATGTGCATCAGCCCGTGCGACGACATCGGCGCATCCCAGGAAAACGCCTTGTCGATGCGCTGCGGCGTCACACCGTCATCGCCGAGCAGCAGCTCCTCCGGCCCGCGCAGAAAGCCGAGATGCGGCCCGGGCAGCGGCTCGCCCGGCTTGCAGCCGCCATGCGGCTTGGGCTGGCCGTCGATCGGCCGCGGATAGGGCGGCTTGAAGCGAAAGCCGCCGGGGCAGTCGATGGAACCGACCAGGATCTGCAGCAGGTGCAACGCGCGGCAGGTTTGGAATCCGTTGGAATGCGCCGAAATCCCGCGCATGGCGTGGAACGACACGGGCCGGCCGATCATCTTGTCGTGGCGCTCGCCCTTCATGTCGGTCCAGGCGCGGTCGAGAACAATCTCCTTGTCGAAGGCGGCCTCGGCGATTTCAGCGGCTAGCCGGCGGGTCTGCGCCGCCGGCACCCCGGTCCGTTCGGCTACCTTCTCCGGCGCATAGGCATCGTCGAGATATTTGGCCGCGAGAATTTCGAAGACGGGCCGTGCCTTGCGGCCGTCCGGAAGCTTGACTTCGCCCTTGAGCGCCGGCGAGGTTCCGGTGGCTTTCGACGATATGCATGCCTGCTTTTTGCGGTCGAACACCAGCACGTCGCCGGCATCGTCGCGGGCGAACAGGCCGTGATCGGCGCTGCCCTCGTCGTCGATCACCAGCCAGGGTGCGTTGGTGTAGCGCAGCAGATAGTCGACATCGACCTTGCCGCTGCGCAGCAATTCATGCACCAGCGCCAGGATGAACAGCCCGTCCGTGCCCGGCGTGACGCCGACCCATTCGTCAGCGATGGCGTTATAGCCGCTGCGTACCGGATTAACGCCGACGACCTTGACGCCGCGCTCCTTGAGCCGGCCTAGGCCGATCTTGATCGGATTGGAATCATGGTCTTCCGCAACGCCGAAGATCATGAACAGTTCGGTCTTTTCCCAGTCCGGGGAACCGAACTCCCAGAAGGCGCCGCCGAAGGTGTAGATGCCGCCGGCCGCCATGTTGACCGAGCAGAAGCCACCGTGGGCGGCGAAATTCGGGGTGCCAAACTGCTGCGCCCACCAGCCGGTCAGCGACTGGCTTTGGTCGCGGCCTGTGAAGAAAGCCAGCTTCTTGGGATCGCGCTCTCGCACCTCGCCCAGCCATTCGGCAGCGAGCGCCAGCGCCTCGTCCCACTCGATCTGCTTGAACTCGCCCTTGCCGCGCTCGCCAGTGCGCAGCAGCGGCTTCATCAGCCGGGCCGGCGAATAATGCTGCATGATGCCGGCAGAGCCCTTGGCACACAGCACGCCGCGATTGATCGGGTGGTCGCGGTTGCCTTCGATATAGCGGATCTTCGGCTTGCCGTCGGCGTCGCTGCGCAAATGCACATTGATGCCGCAGCGGCAGGCGCACATGTAGCAAGTGGTCTTGCGGATTTCGTCTGATACATGGGGCGAGAGGTTCACACCGTGCCCGTCACCGCCCATCGACAAAACCCTCCCGAGATAAGCGGAACCCGTGCCCGCCATGGTCTTCTATAATTTATGTTTTCCTACACAACGCCCATGCGCGCCGCAATGCGTGGTCTATAGAAAACGGCAGAAAAATGCGGGAGGGCCAGAGATCCGCGAGTCAGGGGGCCAGCGCTGACGGGATCGTGAAAATCGGTGTGTGGCCGGCAACTGCCGGCTTTGGCACATTGCGCCGCGAAACCGGACATGGTTCGATAAGCCTCAGCAACTGGACGGACCCTTGATCGAACTGCTTTTCGCCTATGGTGCGGGCCTGCTGACGCTCATCAATCCGTGTGTCCTGCCGGTGCTGCCGATCATCCTCGCCTCAGCGCTCAGCGCCGACCGGCGCGGTCCGCTGGCGCTCGCCGCCGGCATGAGCCTGTCCTTCGTCGTTTTCGGCATGGTCGTGGCCACCGTCGGGCATTCGATCGGGCTGACCGAAACGGCGCTGTCCAACATCGCCGCGACGCTGATGGTGTTTTTCGGCCTGGTGCTGGTGGTGCCCGCCTTCAGCCGGCAATTCGAAACGGCGACGGCCGGATTCGCTTCCGGCGCCGACTCGCGCCTGCACGGCATGGACCTTTCCGGCCTGCGCGGCCAGTTTCTCGGCGGCACCCTGCTCGGCGCTGTCTGGTCGCCCTGCATCGGCCCGACGCTGGGCGGCGCCATCGCCCTCGCCTCGCAGGGCGACAGCCTGCCGCGCGCCGCTTCGATCATGATCGCCTTCGCGCTCGGCGTCTCGACCCTGATCCTGACACTCGGCTACGGCGCCGGCCGGTTGCTCCGGTCGGACGGGCTGCGCACATTCGCCCAACGGTCGAAGCCGCTGATCGGCATCCTGTTCATCGCCGTCGGCGCGATGATCCTTCTTCGCATCCATCACGTCATCGAGGCCTGGGCCGTGCGGGCATTGCCGCTGTGGCTGCAGGACCTTTCCGTCGCACTTTGAAAAAGAGGACTTTCGCATGATCAGACGCAGCTTTCTCGGCCTCGCCCTCGCCCTCACCGCCCTTCCCGCATTCGCGGGCGAAATGGTCGCCTACAAACCGGGAATGATCGACACGGCGCTGTCCCAAGGCAAGACCGTCTTTGTCGATTACGCCGCGGACTGGTGCTCGACCTGCGCCCGCCAGGAACGGGTGATCTCGGCGCTGCGTTCGGAAAACCCGGCCTACGACCAGGCGATGGTCTTCGTGCGCGTCGACTGGGACGATTTCCGCAACCACGATGTCGCAACCTCGCGCAACATCCCGCGCCGCTCGACCCTGGTCCTGCTGCGCGGCGACCAGGAACTCGGCCGCATCGTCGCCGGCACCAGCACCGGCGCCATCAAGGACCTGATGGACATGGGACTCGCGGCGACGAACTAGGCACGGACCGCAGATTCCGATCCAAAGCTGGATTGAGGAAGATTGTAGAGCGCAAGTCGGTCTCGATCAGCCTGCCACGCGGGGAGACATTCGGCAGCATAGTTCGAAGAACTCTTACCCTGCCCGGCCTGCGCCCAGTATAATCTGGACAATTCGGCTCCCGCGCGGTCCGTATACGGATTTACCCGCTCGGCGCCGCCTTGAATGGGGCGGAATGTCGCATATTAATTTTTACGGGCCTTCATAATTATTTAATTAATACTTACAACTCAAGAATTTTTTCTTTGATATTTTTGATTATCCTTCAGTAGTAAGACTTATTTCCAATGCGTCTCTCATGGCAATGACCGTACCGCCTTGGTATTGCCCACGCCGGGTCTGGTCGGTGCTGGAGGACGATATGGGTGCCAATCAATTTGAAAACTGCGTCACATTCCATACCGAAATCCAGGTCATGGAGGTCGACTTTTCGAATGTGACCTTCGACGTCTCGTCGACAGTTCACCAAGCCTATGACGTGATCGACCGCAAAGTCGGCGAAACAGGAAAGAAGTGGTTCTTTCTTGTCAATTATCTGAATTGCAAAATCATGTCCGAGGCGTGGATTGCATTCGCGCATCGCGGCAAGAAGCTCAATCTGGCCTATTCGCTTGGAAGCGCCCGCTATGCCGCATCGGGCGATACCGCCGAGGAAATCCTGGAAAGCGCGAAACAGGAGAAATTCGATCCCAACCTGTTTCGCACCCGGGAAGACGCGCTCGCCCACCTGGCACACTTGCGCAGCGAAATACCGGAGGATGAATTTCAGCTGAGATTGCTTCCATCGCTTCCGAAGACCCGACCGGCGTCCGAGCGTGTGACCTTCCACCCGGAATCGCAGATCCTGGAAATCGACCTCTCCGACTGCACCTTCGCCAGAAGTATCGACGTGAACGAGCTCTACGACGAGATCGGCAAACAGGTCATGGCAACCCAGAAGAAATGGTACTTCCTGATCAACTACAGAAACGCCGAAATCCTGCCAGATGCCTGGACCAGCTGGGCGGTTCGCGGCTGGCAGCTGAACTCCACATCATCGCTTGGAACCGTACGCTTCGACCCGAAGGAAAAAACCCGGGAGGAAATCGAGGAAAGAGCCGATGCCGATGACTTCAATCCCAATATCGTCGCAACCAGAGAAGAAGCGCTGGCGCGCATCGACGAGATGAAGCGGGAACAACCGCATTCGGTGAACTCGATCCTCGAACCGTCGCCCTAGGGCCTAGCAGATGTCAGGCCGCCAGGTTGCGGCCCGACGCGCCGTCGAACAGGTGGCATTTTTCCAGGGCGACGTCGAATGCCAGTTGCTCTCCGATCTCGACTGGCCTCGGATTGAACATGACCGATTGAACGGGCGTGTCGCCGAGATTGGAAAAAAGCGCCGATTCCGAGCCGAGGTCTTCCGACAGCATGACCGACATGCGCAGCTTTGCCGACGGGCCGCTCGCGGGCAGGCCGAATCCCTCGGGCGAGATATCTTCCGGCCGCACGCCGAGGGTGACACGGGCATCGGCGCGCAGGCCGTCGCGCATCGCGGGCGGCAGATGCAGGCCGGAACCGTCCGGCAGCTGCAGCACCGGCGCCCCGTCCTCGCTCGTCACACGCGTTTCGATCAGGTTCATCGGCGGCGAGCCGATGAAGGTCGCGACGAAGGTGTTGACCGGATTTTCGAAGACCTGACGCGGAGCGCCCACCTGTTCCACATGTCCGTCCCGCATGATCACCATGCGGTCGGCCAGCGTCATGGCCTCGATCTGGTCGTGGGTGACGTAGACGATGGTGTTGCCGACCCGGTGATGCAGCTTCTTGATCTCGATGCGCATCTGGGTGCGCAGTTTCGCGTCAAGGTTCGAAAGCGGCTCGTCGAACAGGAAGACCTCCGGCTGGCGCACGATCGCCCGGCCCATGGCAACCCGCTGGCGCTGTCCGCCCGAGAGCTGCCCGGGCTTGCAGGCGAGCAGTTCCGACAGGCCGAGAATGTCCGCCGCCTCGGTCACCCGCGCATCGATCTCCGCCTGCGGCGTGCCGGCGATCTTCAGGCCGAAACCGAGATTCTTCGCCACCGTCATGTGCGGATAGAGCGCGTAATCCTGAAACACCATGGCGATGTTGCGCTGGCGCGGCGGCAGGTCGTTGACGACCCGCTGTCCGATGGTCAGCGTGCCGGAGGTGACGTCTTCGAGACCGGCGATCATACGCAGCGTCGTCGATTTTCCGCACCCCGACGGACCGACCAGGACGACAAACTCCCCGTCTGCGATGTCCAGGTCCAGATCGTGCACGACCCTTGTCTGCCCGTAGCTTTTGACGACATTTTCCAGGCGAACCAGTGCCATGTCCACTTCCTTCCCTATTCGCAGTCCGACAGTTGCAACCAGACCGGCAGGTGGTCGGAGCCCTTCGCCGCTTCGTCGATCCACATTCTCTCGATTCGATGGCGCAACGCTGCCGCGACAAAAACATGATCGATGCGGCGCGTGTCGAAATGCGCCGTTTTGCCGGTTTCCTCGTCCTTGCCCAGCCACGCCCAGGGATCGACAAACCCGTCGCTTGTCTGGACCCGGCCGCCCTGCATCGACGGCGGGCCGACGAATGTCTCGTAAACCGGCGTTCCGGCGCCGTTGTTCATGTCGCCCAGCAGAATCGCATCCGTCGGCATGAGCGGCATCGGGGCATCGTTGATCCAGTGGTCCTCGATCATCGCCGGATCGCCGCACCAGGCACCGCCCTCGGACGGCGCCGCCGCCATGCGCCGGCAGACGAAGCGGGCCTGTTCAAGGGCAAAATCCGGAGACCAGTAGAACAGGTGCACATTGTAGACGCGCAAAGGGCCTGTCGGGGCGTCGACAACCGCTTCGAGCAGCGCCGCCTGAATTGCGTGGCGGGTGATCGAGCCCATTTTCGGCAGCGGGAAGATGCGGCTGGAGACGATCGGATAGCGCGACAGGATCATTTCGCCATGCTGGCGGCGGCGGTTGACGAACGCTCCGCTTTCGTCCCGGAAGCTGGCGTCCATATCGAGCCCCTGCCCGTAGACCCAGTGATAGTCGCCGAGCAAACGCGCCAGTTCCTCGGCCTGGTCGACATCGCCGCTGCGCCGCCAGAACCGGTCGACCTCCTGCAGACCGATAATGTCCGCCCCTTCCAGTTCCCGGGCTATGCGCGGCAGATCCAGCCGGTCGTCGATGCCGATGCCGTAGCGGATATTGTAGGTGACGATCTTCAAGACTTTTTCTCGTTCTTGTGAGGGCCGACGGAGCCGCGAAGTTTCAGGTCGCAGTCGAGCAGCACATTGCGTGCCGTGTCCGGTGCGCTGCCGTCGAGGCGCGTCAGCATCAGCTCCGTCAGATAGCGGGCGACCGCCGCTGTCGGCTGCTGGATGGCGGTGATGCCCGGCGTGGTCAGGCTGAAGACATCGGGATCGTCGAAGGACACCAGATCGAGGTCCTCACCGGGCGTCTTGCCCTGGGCTCGCATGCACTCGAGCCCGCCGATGGTCATGTTGTAGCTGCTGAAGAACACCGCGCTGGGCGGATTGTCCTGGGCGAGGAACGCATCCACCGCACTGTGCCCGTCGAGCCGGCTCCAGTTGCCCCGGTGAATCAGTCGCTCTTCCCGTTCGATGCCGGCGGCCCCAAGCGCGTCCATGTAGCCGGCCAGGCGGTTTTCACCGGTCGACACGCCAAGATCTCCGGTCACGAACCCGATGCTGCGGTGACCGAAAGCGATCAGCCGGCCGATCGCTTCGGCGGTGGCGGCGCGGTCGTTGACCAGGACCTTGTCGGTGGAGATACCGGGGATGTCGTTGTTGAAGATCACGACGGGCATGTCGTTGTCCAGCAGCCCCTGGACCGTCTCTGCGATGTCGGCGTTGCCCGACAGGATAATCCCGTCGATGCGCCGCGAGGCCGCCGACTCGAGTGCGTCGCGCATCGCTTCCGCCTTGTGCGCGTGGTTGAAGGTCAGCAAGGAGTATCCGCGGGCGCTCAACTCATCGACCAGGATGGTCAGAATGGAGGCGTTGAATTCGTCGAACAGCGGAACGATGAAGCCGATCGTGTCGGTGCGCTCCGTCTTCATCGCGCGCGCCAAGGTGTTGGCGCGGTAACCGAGCTCGGCAATCGCCTGCTCGATCCTGGCGCGGTTTCCCTGCCTCAACTTCTGCCCGTTGATAAAACGCGACACGGTGCCGACGGCGACGCCGGCTCTTTCTGCAACATCCAGTATGGTCGGTTTCTTCACGAGTTCCCTCACGATCATGCGTCAAGCGTCTCCAAGGGATATGACAGCCGCACCGTGGATGTGAAGCCTCGGAAAGACGATCTGCAGTCTTGCCGCCTGCGCATCGTGCTCCCAGGGAAGGTCCTCGCCGCTATAGGCGCAGGTGACCCGCGCCGGCGCGCGGCTGCTGTGGATCCAGGCGCGGGCGTTTTGCAGTTCGGGAGCATCCTCGATGATTTCGATGGCCCGGGTCCGGCCGTCATTGAAGGCCAGGCCGGACCCGCGCGTCTGGGTCGGTGCATAAAGCAGGTGCAGTACCTGACGGTTTTGCGCTCGCTGCGTCATCAGCGACATGCGCGCAGCCGACGGCAGGTCGGTTCCCATCAAACGGCCCGGCGCGATCCGCTCGATCAGTCCGCGGACTAGGTATTTGTAGAGCACCTGTCCGGAAGCTCCGTACATGCGAAACAGGGGAAAGGCGCAATAGGCAACCCGTCCCTTCTGCATCAGGCCGGGTCCGATATCGGCCGCCCGCAGGTCTTCCGGCGTGTGAAGATGGGAACAGAAGCGGTCCCAGGACCGGTTGAAATAGGATGGCCTGATGACCCCGAGCACATCGGCGTCGGTCGCCTCGACGGCCACCGGCCTGTCGTACATGACGATGGACGTATCGACGAGGTCGGGATCCAGCGTTTCCTCGGTGCGCAGATAGCAGGGATCGAATTCGACCGGCGCCGCGGCGAGCCGGCCGCCGATATCCAGGAGCATTTCCCGGCCATGCGGATCGAGACCGGACCTGCCGGTCGCCAGGATCGCTCCGCCCTGATCCGCAAAGTCCGCCAGGCGTTTTGCCAGGGCGGCGTCGAGGCGGATGTCGTCGGGCAGGATCACCAGCCGATAGACGCCGAGATCGGCATCGGATTCGACGACGTCGAACGGTATCTGCATCTCCAGCAGCATGCGGGCGGCGGCCGTGTCGCTGGGGTCCGCCCGATGCCCCAGGTGACCGCCCAGGGTCGCCGTCTGGGATTCGACCGAGATCACGGCCACGTCGCACTGATAGACGGCGTCGCGCGCAAAGGGCTCAAGCGCCTTCACACGCTGATAGGCCGGCTGGATCAATCGATAGGTCGCCCGCTCGATGCCGCCTCGCGGATGCAGCTGGTCGCCGACCGAGCAGCGGGCGCCGAGAGCGACCATCTGGCAACACTCGAAGATCAGCGCCTCCGGACGCTTGAACCCGCCGAATTCGCCCCAATGGGTGTGAAACCGTCCGGTCATGCCGAGGAAGGGCAATCCCAGCCCGTCGGCGTAGCGGGCGGTGGCGGGAAAGTGGTCGTAGCCCCAGCCGCCCGTCGGCAGGCTTTCGAGCTCCAGATGGCCGTAGTAGCCGTAGCGCTCCCGCTGCCCCTTGGGGATATGCCCCGAATTGAAGAAGATCCGGATATCCGGAAACTCGCGATTGAGGGTCGACGAGAAGCGTTTGAAGAACCGCATGAGGACGTCGCGGTCATTGCTGCGCCGGTCCGCCGGATCCGTGGGATCGCGCCCGGCGGTTCGCATGGACGCAAGGCAGGCATTGCAGGTGCACTCCCAGGACCCGAAAATATCCATGAAAAGAGCCGGCGGCGCGTAGCGCTCGGCCACCTCCTGCGCCAGCGCGATCAGGTAGTCGGCATAGCCCTGGTGATTGAGGCACAGCGTGTGCCAGGTCGGCGTCAGCTGGTTCATCGCGCTCGGTTCGGTGCCGGGATAATTCGCCGCCCGGTTCCCGGCCTGCATAACGCGCCATTCCGGGTGCTCGCGCGCCGTCAGTTCGTCCCACTGCGCGGTCAAATAGATCGGCGTGGCGATGTCGGCCGCGTGGCAGGCGGCAATCATCTCGCCGAGCAGGTCCGGACGCGCCAGATGCGGATGCGGCTTGCCGACATTGGTCGGATAGTAGCACCAGCCATGATGGCAACGGGCAAACAGGGTGACCGAGTCCACCTGCCCTTCGCGCAGGGTTTCGACGAAGTCCTGCGGATCGAAGTCGGCACCGACGTCTTCGATGTGTTCCGAAGTATGGAAGTCGAGATGGATCTGCCGGTAACGGAAATCGTTCAGGTCGGACGGGTCCATGCTTGCTCTACCCCTTTGAACCGCTCCGGTTCTTCCCGTCCGCGGAAAAATGTTTCTGGAAGACGAGGAAGATCACCAGAGGCAAGATTGACGTGATGATGGTGGCGACGGCCCGCTGGTCCCAATTGGGCTCGAACGCACCGCTGATCGTCGACAGCATGACCGGAAGCGTGGCGTTCTCGCGCAGGAACAGCATCGGGATCAGTAGCGAATTCCACGTCCACATGAACTGCAGGATCGCCACCGCGGCCATGGCCGTCAGCGAATTGGGCAGGACGATGTAGAAGAAGGTGCGCAAATGCCCGCAGCCGTCCACCTGGGCGGCGTCGATCAGCGAGCGCGGAAAGTTCCCGAGAAAGTTCTTCACCAGCAGCACGGACCAGGCAAAGGACAGGCCGACGAAGGGTATGACCACGCTCAGATAATTGTCGATCAGGCCGGTCTGGCGCCACAGCTTGAACAGCGGAATGATGACCACCTGGTTGGGCACCACGAACGCGTTGACCAGGATCAGCAGCAGCGCCCGGCGGAAGGGAAATTTGAGGTAATGAAACGCGTAGGCCGCTGCCGGAGCGAACAGAACCGGGATCACGGTCGCCATGGTGGCGACCAGAACCGAGTTGAGGAACGCGCGGCCGAGCGGATAGGATTCCCAGACCTTCACCCATGCGTCGAAGGACAGGGTGAATGGATCGAGCCGCCACCAACCGCCGGTGATTTCCACCTCCGGCCGGATCGACATCATGACGATGCCAGCGAGCGGGACAAGCCACAGCAGCGCCGCGGCGGCCATGACGAGGATCGGCCATTTCGGGGTCTTCTGGATCATCTGCTCTCGGAGCTCCTGTCCAGGATCAGCGGGATCGAGCAAACGATGACGGCCAGCAGCAGGACGACGGTGCTGGCCGCGCCGTAACCCTGTTTGAAGTAAACAACGGTCTCCTGATACATGAAGTACCCCACCGTTTCGGTGGCCCGCACCGGACCGCCGGCGGTCAGGATATGGATCATGTCGAAGGCCTTGAGCGAATTCAGCAGGTTGATGAAGATCGCGATGCGCAGGCCCGGCATGCTGAGCGGCGCCATGATGTAGCGAACGACCTGCCAGGGCGTCGCACCGTCCACATAGGCCGCCTCCAGTTGACTCCTGGGAATGGCCTGGATCGCGGCAAAGCAGGTGAGCAGCGGCAGGCCGGCCTGGGTCCACACATAGGCCGCGATGACGCCCCAGATCGCCGTTTTGGGATTGCCCAGCCAGGGTGTCGCCCACTCGTCGAGGCCGACCGCGTTGAGGAAGCCGTTCAACAGGCCGAATTCCGGCTGCAGGATACCCAGCCACATCAGGCCGCTGGCCGTTTCGGAAATGCCGTAGGCTGCGAAGATGGCGATGCGAAAGGGCGCGGTCTGCCGGGGCGCGAGCCCCGACATCAGCGCCAGAGCCCAGCCGATCGCGACGGAGATTCCGGTACAGGCGATCGTCCAGGTCAGCGTCACGCGCAGCGCGTTGTAGAAATTCGCGTCGCCGAACAGCTTGACGTAGTTCTCGAAACCGACCGGCCTGGGCTGGCTCAATCCGGTCCAGTCGAGGAAACTCACGCGGACCGTTTCGGCCAGCGGATAGAGAACGCCGATCGCGAAAAACACCAGGGTCGGCGCCAGCAGTGCGAAAGCGATCCAGTCGTATTTCAAGGGCTTGCGCCCGAGAAGGCGTTCGGCAAGGCCCGCCAGGGGCCTTGCCCGGGTCCGAACTGCGGAGGAAGACCCGATGGTTGTCGTCATCAGTAGAGCTCTTGCGCCTTGGCTTCCAGAGCCGCCGTGATGGCATCGATGCTGGCGTCGGATGGGTCGCGCAGGAATTTCTGCAGGCCGACCCGGAACTCACCGCTGAGTTCGGCCGGAAGGAGATCGTCAAGCACGAAGAAAACGTCCGAGCTCTGCAGCAGGTCGGCGTATTTCTTGACCACCGGATCGTAGCCGGACGTATCGTTGTGCGCGCTGGGCGTCGCCTGGTTGTAGCTGGCGATGATGGCCGAGCCTTCCGGCCCGAGAACATAGTCGATGAACTTCTCGGCGGCTTCGGGGTTTTGCGCCTGCTGCATGACCACGAGGCTCTTGCCGTCGACGCTCATCGCGCCGGCGTGTTCCTGGTCGATCGTCGGGAACTGCATGAAGCTGTAGTCGTTGCCGGGCTGCATCTTGTAGTCGTTGGCAGCCATGCTGTTGACCCAGGTGCCGATCAGCATGAAGCCGGCGCTGCCGTCCTTCAGAACCGCTTCGCTGGCGTCGGTCCAGTGCGTCGACAGCATCGTGTCGGCATCGGCGCAGCAGCCCGCCTCGAGCATGGCGCGCAGGTTGCGGAAGGTCTGTTTGACCGGTTCGTCGGTCCACCTGGCCTCATGACGCGCAAGCTTGCCGGCGAAATCCGTTCCAGCGGTTTTCAGCAGGGCGTTTTCGAACCATTCCGTCTGTGCCCAGCTGCGCGCTCCGATGAAAACCGGGAGCTTGTCCTTGGCCGACAGCCCCTGGAAAGAGGCGAGAAAGCTGCTCCAGTCCGCGGGTGCCGCATCGATGCCGGCAGCGGCCAGTGTGTCGTTGCGATACCAGACACCCGATCGGTTGCCGGCGATGAAGTAGGCTCCATAGGTCTTGCCGTCCTGGCGCGCCAGATTGCGCCAGCTGTCGCTCAAGGCACCCGACCACCCGTACTTCTCCCAGGCGTCGTCGAGCGGCCGCAGCAGTCCACCGTCGACCATCTCCTTGTCGAGGGACGGCCAGGTGCTGATCAGCAGGTCGAACTTCTCACCCGACAACAGCGCGGTGCGGATGCCGCCGCGGGCATCGTCGCCACCGGCGGCCGGATTGATGTCCCTCACATCGATGTCGGGATTTTTGGCCTCGAAGCCCTTTTCGAGCGCCAGGATCATTTCCCGTTCGGATCCGCCCAGCCAGTTGAAGATGACGAGTTCCTGTTCGGCCGAAAGGGCGGCGCCGCCGCTCGCAATCAGGCTGGCGGCCAGCGCCGCGACAAGGGTTGAATTTTTCCCGCTCATGGGATCCTCCTAAATTGAAACGTTTCATTTAATTTCACTTTGACTCTCCGCTGTCAATGGGAAATTTCCTATTCTGTATGATTTCTCAAATTCGAAACGTTATCTACTAATTTGCCGATTGAACGCTCTCCGTACCGCACTCAAAGACCGACGCCCCGTAAATCAGCCGATCAAGCAGGGGGGTCCGAGTTCGGGAAATCGATGGAAAATCATCAAAATAGTAGCGGCCGACGACCCTTCGACACCTGGACGTAGTCGCCCGGCTCTTCGGCTTGGGCCGTCGGCGGCCGGCAGGATGTCAGATGGTCGTCAGTCAGCCTTGCTGCCGGGCGGCAGCCAGGCGCGCTTGACCTTTTCGTGGGCGTCGGGCGCGCGGTTGGACAGGCTTTCTTCGAGCTCGTCCTGGATCTCGCGGGCGAGCTTCATATAGGGCTCGTTTTCGAACACGGGGATGTCCGGATCATAGAGCGCAGCCAGGCGACGCACGGCCTGGCGGTCGTGATCGACAAACACCGTGATCAGCTTTTCCGCCTCATGCGGATGCACGCCGTAGGCCTCCAGCGCGTAGCGTGCAGCGCGCACGGCGCTGTCGAAGGTCTCGCGCACGATGTCGTCCGCACCAGCCTTGTAGAGCGCGTAGACATGAAGGCGGTCGTGGGCGCGGGCGATGATGTGCAGGTCCGGATGCTCGCGGCGGGCATGGCGGACAATCTCCACCGCCCGCTCGGCGTCGTCGATGGCCACCACCAGCAGCTTGGCTTCGTCGACGCCGGCCGAATGCAGCAGGTCGGGGCGCGAGGCATCGCCATAGAAGGCGGCAATGCCGAATTTGCGGAAGCCGTCGACCATCTCGGCGCTGACGTCGAGCACCACCGTGGTGTAGCCATTGCCCTTCAGCACCCGATTGATGACCTGGCCGAAACGGCCCATGCCGGCGATGATCGCCGTGCCCTTTTCGGTGATCTCGTCTGCCTCGCGCTCCTGCTCGTCGATCAGGCGCGGCAGCACCACCTTGTCGAAGGCGATGAACAGTGCCGACGTCAGCAGCATCGACAGGGCGACGACGAGCAGCAGCAGATCGGACAGCCCGCTCGGAATGACGGAGTTCTGGACGGAAAAGGACAACAGCACGAAGCCGAATTCGCCGGCCTGCGCCAGCGACAGCGTGAACAGCCAGCGATCGGCGCCGCGCAACCGGAAGACCAGCGCGAGTGTTAGCAACACCAGCGCCTTCAGCAGCATCAACCCGACGGTGAGGCCGAGCACCGTGAAGATGTTGGCAAACAGCAGCGGGAAGTTGATGCCGGCGCCGACGGTGATGAAGAACAATCCCAGCAGCAGCCCCTTGAACGGCTCGATGTCGCTTTCGAGCTCGTGGCGGAATTCGCTGTTGGCGAGCACCACGCCGGCAAGGAAGGTGCCGAGCGCCGGCGACAGGCCGACCAGCGTCATCAGGAAGGCAATGCCGACGACGAGGAGCAGCGCCGCGGCGGTGAAGACCTCGCGCAGCTTCGCTTCGGCGATGAAGCGGAACAGCGGCCGCGTGAGGAAGTGCCCGGCGACGACAACGGCGGCAATGGCGGCGAGATTGACGAGCGCCACCTGCCAGCCGTTGAGGCCGGCGATCAGGCTCAACTCGTCACCATGTCCGGCGCCGTGGTCGCCGCCGCCATGGTCGGCGGCGCCGTGCCCGGCGAGTTCCGGCAGCGCGAGCAGCGGGATCAGCGCCAGCATGGGGATGACGGCAATGTCCTGAAACAGCAGCACCGAGAAACCCGACTGGCCGCCGTCGCTCTTCATCAGGCCCTTTTCGTTGAGCGTCTGCAGGACGATGGCCGTGGACGACAGCGACAGGACCAGTCCGACGGCGAGCGCCACAGTCCACGGCTGTCCAAAGAGCATTGCTGCGCCCATGACAAGCGCCGCGGTCAGGCCGACCTGGAAGCCGCCCAGGCCGAGGAGCCTGTTGCGCATGCTCCACAGGTTGCGCGGCTCCAGTTCGAGACCGACCAGGAACAGCATCATGACGACACCGAACTCGGCAACATGCTGAATGCCTTGCGTCTCCGAGCCGACCAGGCCCAGCGCCGGGCCGATGACGATGCCGGCGATCAGATAACCGAGCACGGAGCCGAGGCCGAGCCTCGAGGCCAGCGGCACGGCAATCACGGCGGCGCACAGATAGACGAAGGCCTGGAACAGCAGGCCGGTCATGCCCTGGCCTCTTCGCGCATTGGCAGGTCGCCGGCGGACAGGTGTTCCATGGCCGAAGCCGCTTCAAGGTCCAGCGTGCCGTCGCGCAGCGCCTGCAACAGATTTGCATAGCCCTCGGCGTGGCGATCCAGCCGGTCGTCGCCGGTGGCCCGCAGGGCGGCAAAGAGGGTATAGGGCGGCACGAAGCGCAAGCCGCACAGATTGGCGGTCTGTTCGAGCGGTCTCAGCAGGTCGCGCAGAGTGTAGTTGTTGCGCCCGCCGGTGCGGTAGAACTCCTGCGGTCCGCCGGCGGTGATCACCGGCAGAAACAGCTTGCCTGCGATCCGGTCGCCGCCCTCGCCATAGGCGAAGCCATATTCGAGCACCAGATCCTGCCACTCCTTCAGAAGCGCCGGCGTCGAATACCAGAACAGCGGAAACTGGAAGATGATCGCATCATGGTCGAGCAGCCGGTCCTGCTCGGCTTCGACATCGATCTTGAAGCGCGGATACTCGGCATAAAGGTCGACGAAGGTCACGTCGCGGGTTTCGCTGGCGACCCGTGCGAGCTGTTCGTTGGCCTTGGAATAGCGCTGCCCGGGATGGGCAAACAGCACGAGCACCTTCCGGGTCTGATCCACTGCTGCCCCTGCTCCCTCGTCTCGACCGAGGAGCTATGTTGCGCTCCGACCCCTGCTTGTCAAGGTTTCGACCCCGGCGCGGCAGAGCGCCGTCGGCCGAATTTGATATTCCGGTTTCGAATGACAAAATTTCAGATTCACGCGTACCGCGATATCAGCACCTGCGCTAGGCTCACATGAAGAAGGCTCCGACCGTATCCGAAGCACAAGGCCGCGCCATGCATACACAACTCGACCCACTTGCCGACGCCGTCATCAAGGACCCCTACCCGTTTCTGGCGGAAGCGCGGCGGGAAACTCCGATCGCCTATTGCGAGCCCATCGACATGTGGCTGGTGACCCGGCATCAGGACGTCGAAGAGGTCTTTCTCGATCCCAAACGCTTCTCCGCCTCGATCGCTCAGGCCCCTTTGATGCCGTTGTGCGACGAGGCGATGGCCATCCTGAAGGCAGATTTCGGCATCCAGCCGACCATGTCCAATTTCGACCCGCCCGGTCACAGCCGCATTCGCAGGACCCTGGCGCGGGCCTTTTCGACCCGACGCATGCGGGTCCTCGAACCGGTCATCCATCAGCGCTGCCGCGAAATCCTCGACGGCTTCGCCGACCGGGGCTCGGCCGACCTCGCCCGCGAACTCTGCTATCCGCTCCCGGCCCTGACGATCTTCGCGATGATCGGTTTCCCCGACGAGGATGCCGACCAGATCAAGGAATGGTGCGCCGACAAGCTGGTGGTCAATTGGGGGCGCCCGAGTGCCGAGGCCCAGGTGCGCGCGGCACGGACGATGGTGGCCTTCTGGAAATACTGTGTCGCCTATGTGAAGCGGCGGCGGGAAGACCCCGGAGACAATCTCGTTGCCGACCTGATGCAGGACCCGGACGTGGCGGAACCGCTGACCGACAACGAGATTTCCAGCATCATTTTCGGCCTCAGCTTTGCCGGCCACGAAACGACGACGAACCAGCTTGCCAACTGCCTCCGGGCGATCTGCGAGAACGGCCTGTGGCTGCAATTGCGCGACGATCGCGAGATGATCCCTGCGGTGGTCGAGGAATCGCTGCGCCAGGTCTCATCGGTGATCGCCTGGCGCCGCATCGTCGTCGAAGACACCACCATCGGCGACACGCCGGTGCCGAAGGGCGCCAAGCTGCTGCTGTCGCTGGCCGGCGCCAATCGCGATGCCGAAGTCTTCCCGGAGCCGGACGCGTTCGATCCCGGCCGCGGCAATGCGCGGGCGCACCTGTCCTTCGGCAAGGGCATTCACCTGTGCCTCGGGGCGCATCTGGCGCGGATGGAGATCGGCATCGTGCTGAACGAGATGCTGGACCGGTTCGAAGAGTTGCGGCTCGACGGGAGCCAGGAACTGGAGTTCCCGCCGAACGTCGCGTTCTGGGGCCCGGTGTCGCTGAAGGCGAGCTGGACGTCGGCTTAACTTCGCTTTTGCGGTGCCGAGTTGCAGTTTCGGTGACGGCCTTACTGCCGGCACTGGTATATCTCAATCTGATCCTTCGATCATCGCGAATACCCGTCGGGCAAACTCGCGCTGGGGATTGGCCAGGTCGAGGATGATATCGAAGTGGTTGCGGTCGGAAACCGCGAAGTCCGCAACCGCGAAACCCGCTTGCTTCCAGGCCCGTCCGTAGTCGCGGCTTTGCCGCTTGAATTCTTCCGTGTCCGACCCGGCCCAGGTGAGCAGCAGCGGACACCCTGCCCCGGGGATATGATGGATCGGGCTGTTGCGGTGCGCGGCATCCGCATCGAGCTGTAGCCACTCATTCGGATGACTGAGCCGTACCGGCTCCAGATCGAACAGTCCGCTTGCCGATACTGCTCCGGCGATGACGTTGGTGGGAACACCGGCTGCTGCCTGCCAGCTGTCGGCGAGCAGCATGCCGACCAGGTGTCCGCCGGCGGACGAACCGCCGACATGGATGCGATCGCGATCGATGCCATAGCGATCGGCGTCATGCCACAGCCGGCTGACGGCGGCGCGGACCTGGCGGACGATTTCGTCGAGGGTGACGGCCGGCGCGAGAGCGTAGTTGACGGCGGCAACCGCGATGCCACGCTCGACAAAGCACTTGGCCATGAAGCTCGACTCGTCCTTCGACAGGAGCCGCCAGTAACCGCCGTGCACGAAAACGAAAACCGGGGCGTTGCGCCCGGCCGGGAACAGATCGAACACCTCCTCGGAACTCGGTCCGAAGGGAATGTCCGTCACCACCTCGAGATCACGTTTCGCCGTCGCGCTCAGCTCGGCATAGCGCTCGAGAAACGGCGCGATGTCGTCGACGGTGCCGCGGGCGTCGTATTGAACATCCAGCTCTGCCCGGCTCATGCCGCGATAGATCGTATTCCCGCTCGTCATCACACACCCAGATAGCGGTGCCGCAGATCAGGGTCCGCCAGGAAGTCCGCATTGCTGCCGGACCAGCAGGTGCGTCCCTTCTCGATGATGACGTGGCGGTCGGCAATCCGGGTCAGTTCCCGGATGTTCTTGTCGATGATCAGAATGGACTCGCCGTCGTCCTTGAGGCCGGCGAGACACTCGTAGATTTCCTTGCGGATCAGCGGCGCCAGGCCTTCCGTCGCCTCGTCGAGGATCAGCAGATAGGGGTTGGTCATCAGCGCCCGGCCGATCGCCAGCATCTGCTGCTCGCCGCCGGAAAGCGACGCGCCGAGCTGGTCGGCGCGCTCCTGCAGCCGTGGAAACAGCGCGTTGACGCGGTCCAGCGACCAGGGTTTCGACCGCCGGTTCCGGTTGGCGGCCGTGGCGACGAGGTTTTCGCGCACCGTCAGGGTCGGGAAGATCTGCCGCCCTTCCGGCACCAGCGAGATGCCGAGCCGGCCGATGCGGTGCGGCTTGAGCCCCGATATGGTCCTGCCGCGAAACACGATCCGGCCGGTCTGCGCTGCCAGCAGGCCGACGATGGTCTTGGTCGTGGTGGTCTTGCCCATGCCGTTGCGCCCGAGAAGCGTGACAACCGCGCCCTCCTCGACATTGAGGTCGATTCCGAACAGGGTCTGACTGCGACCGTAAGCGGCCTCGACATTGGTCAGCTCAAGCATCGGCAACGTCCTCGTCGCCCAGATACGCCTCGCGCACCTGCGCATTGTTGCGGATCTCGTCGGGCGATCCGGTGGCGATGATCTGACCGTAGACGAGCACCGAAATGCGGTCGGCCAGCGCAAAGACCGCGTCCATATCGTGTTCGACCAGAACCATCGTCAGGCTTTGCTTCAGCCGGCCGAGCAGCACGATCACGTCGGCCGTCTCCTCGGTGCCCATGCCGGCCATGGGTTCGTCGAGCACCAGGAGCTTCGGCCGCAGCGCCAGCGCCATGGCCAGTTCCAGTCGCCGCTGCTGCCCGTGCGACAGTGCATAGGCCGGGCTTTGAGCGCTGTCTTCGAGACCGACGACCGCCAGGAATTCATGGGCCGGATCGGTCAGCGCAGCGTCGCGTTCGGCATCGGCAAAGAAATGGAAGCTGTGGCCGGCATGAATCTGCACCGCCATCATGACGTTTTCCAGGGCGGTGAAATCGGGAAAGATGGAGGTGATCTGGAAGGAGCGCACCAGCCCCAGCGCAGGTCGCTGCTCCTGCGGCAGTGCGGTGATGTCCTCGCCGTCGAAGCGGATGGTGCCGGCATCGGGCTGCAACTGGCCGCAGATCTGCGCCACCAGCGTGGTCTTGCCGGCGCCGTTAGGCCCGATCACCGCGTGGATCTCGCCGGGCACGATGTCCAAGTGGATATCATGACTGGCCTTCAGCGCACCGAAGGTTTTTCGAAGACCGGCGATCTGCAGCAGGGCGTTATCGCTCATCTCGGCCTCCGATCGAAGCGAAGGTTCCGAGCAACCCGCCGCGGGCGTAGAGCACGACCATGATCAGCAGCGGCCCGAAGACGACGCGCCAGTGTTCCTTCAAAGTCGGCATGTCGGCGGCATCGAAGATGACCGGCAGAAACTCCTCCAGCAGCAGGAAGGCGATCGCCCCGACGATCGGGCCGAACAGCGTGCCGATGCCGCCGAGGATGACCATGATCATCAGGTCGCCGGACTGGGTCCAGTGAAGGTAATCGGGGCTGACATATTCGGCGTGGTTGCCGTTGAGCGCTCCGGCGAGGCCGGCGGCGGCACCTGCCAGAACGAAGGTCGCCAGCTTGTAGCGCTCGACCTTGCAGCCGAGCGCCCGCATGCGCGCCTCGTTCTGCCGTGCCGCCTGCAGCACCTTGCCGAAACGGGACCGGATGAGAAAGGCCACCAGCACCGTGAAGGCGACGAGAAAGGCCAGGCAGACGTAGTAGAACGTCGTGTCGTCCGACAGGTCGAGCCCCGGAAGCGTGTTGCGGCCGTTATACATGATGACCCCGTCGTCGCCGCCATACTGCTCCATTGAGACGAAGAGGAAATAGAGCATCTGCGCGAACGCCAGGGTGATCATGATGAAATAGACGCCGCTGGTGCGCAGCGACAGCGCGCCGAGGACGAGGGCCACCAGAGCGGACACGACGACCGCGAGCAGCCAGGACAGAAGCGCTGCATCGGTCCCGGCGAAGCCGAGAACGGTGCTGCCGTCGAACACGTGGAAGGAGGCGATACCGACCACATAGGCGCCGACGCCGAAATAGGCGGCATGGCCGAAACTGATCATGCCGCCATAGCCGAGGATCAGGTTGAGGCTCATCGCCGCCAGGGCGTAGATGACGATGCGGGTGGCCGTGCCGATGAGGTAACCCTCGCCAAGGGCGGTCAGGATGAACGGGATCAGGATGGCGATCCCGATCGCGGCCAGCGGCAGTACTGGAATGCGCGTTTGTCCCATGCTCAATGCCTGGCCGCCGCGACAGGAAACAGCCCGCTGGGTTTGAGCACCAGAACGACGGCCATCAGGATGTAGATGGACATGGACGACAGTCCGGCGCCGATGCCGTCGGCGGAAGCCGGGTCCATGAAGAGTTTCAGCATGTCCGGCACGAAAGCGCGGCCCAGCGTGTCGACCACGCCGACCAGCAGGGCGCCGACCAGCGCGCCGCGCACCGATCCGATGCCACCGATGACGATCACCACGAAGGCCAGGATCAGCTGCTGTTCGCCCATGCCGACCTCGACCGATACCAGCGGTCCCGCCATGGCACCGGCAAAGCCGGCAAAGACCGCCCCGAGCCCGAACAGCAGCGTGAACATCAGCGCGATATCGACCCCCAGCACCGCGACCATGTCGCGATGGGTGGATCCAGCGCGGATCAGCATGCCGGCACGGGTGCGGGTGATGATGACGTAGAGGATTACGGCAACCAGAATGCCCATGGCGATGATCGCCAGCCTATAGAGCGGGTAAAGCACGCCCGGCAGGATCTGCACCGCGCCGTTCAGCGCATCCGGCACGTTGAGAAACAGCGGCGTGCGGCCGAACACCATGGTCACCAGCTCGTTTGTGAACAGGATGAGGCCGAAGGTCGCCAGCACCTGATCGAGGTGATCGCGGTCGTAGAGCCGCCGCATCACGACGACTTCCATCAGCACGCCGACCGCACCCGACACCACCAGGGCGATGAGGATGCCGAGGCCGAAGGACCCGGTCCATTCCGTGGCGACGGCCGCGGCGTAAGCGCCGACCATGAACAGCGAGCCATGGGCCAGGTTGATGACGCCCATGATGCCGAAGATCAGCGTCAGTCCGGCGGCGATCAGAAACAGGAACACGCCCAGCTGAATGCCGTTCAGGAGCTGTTCGAGAAAAAGAAGCATAAAGGCAGGTACCCGCAGCAAAGCAGAGGCGGCTTCAGGGCAGCCGCCCCTGCATTATCAACAAGACGTCAGTCTGTCAGAGACTATTCCAGCGGGCACTTGTCTGCATAGGCATCCTTGTGGTTCGGAGAAACCACCTTGACGATGCGGTTGACGATGGTGCCGTCGGCGTCCTTCTCGACCACCTGCCCGAGCCAGTTGTTGATCGGGTGGTTGTTGTTGGCGAACTGGAAGTCGCCGCGCACGGAATCGAAATCGGCCTTCTTGAGCGCCGCCCGGAAATCGTCCTTGGCATCCTTGACCTTGCCGCCAGTCGCCTGCAGCGCGCTGGCGATCAGCTTGGCGGTGTCATAGCCCTGCGAGGCGTAGACGGTCGGGGTACGGCCATAGGCCTGTTTGAAGCCGTCGACGAATTTCTTGTTGGCCGCGTTGTCCTGCGCCACGTTCCAGTGCGAAGTGCTGTGCACGCCGACGGCCGCGTCCTTGACGGCGCCCATGATGCGCTCGTCCATCGAGGCGGTGGAGACGACCAGCGGGTAGGAATCCTTCAGGCCGGCCTGGGAATACTGCTTGAGAAAGTTGATGCCCATGCCGCCGGGCAGGAAGTGGAAGACCATTTCGGGGTCGGCCGCGCGGATCTTGGCGATCTCGGCGGCATAGTCCGACTGCCCCAGCTTGGTGTAGGTCTCGCCGACGATGTCGCCCTTGAAGTAGCGCTTGAAGCCGGCCAAGGAATCCTTGCCCGCCTGGTAGTTCGGCGCCAGGATGTAGGCGTTCTTGTAGCCCAGTTCGTTGGCATAGACGCCGGCGCTTTCGTGCAGGCTGTCATTCTGCCAGGACGCGACAAAATAATCCTCGTTGCAGCCCTCGCCGGCAAAGATCGAAGGCGCGGAATTGGGCGAGATGTAGAAGGCGCCGGCCTTCAGCGTCAGCGGCACGACCACGGGCGTGATGTTGGAGAAGATCACGCCGGTCATGATCTCCACCTCGTCCTTTTCCAGGAAGCGGTCGGCGATCTGCTTGCCGTTGCCGGGCTTGCGGCCGTCGTCTTCGACCAGCACCTCGACTTCTGTGCCGCCGAGCTTGCCGCCCTCTTCGGCGACGGCGAGCAGGAACCCGTCGCGCACGTCCTCGCCGAGATAGCCGGCGCCGGTGGACAGCGTGGTGATCATGCCGATCTTGACCGGTTCGGCATGGGCGGGCATGGCCATGGCGCCCATCAGCAGAGCTGTGGACGCCGTTGCCAGAGCGAATTTGGATTTCATCGGTGTTCTCCCTTCTGTTCAGGCGCGCGGCCCGTTTTGTGTTCGTTCAGACGCTGACCCAACCTTCCGGCGGTTCCTTGCCAGGGTGCACGGCACCGCAATTCTTGCAGATGCGGCTTTCGGTGCTTTCATAGAAAGCCTTGAACAGCGGCGGCAGGTCCTTGACGATGTCGTTGAGTTCCACTTCGACACGGTGCACGCGTTCGCCGCATTCGAAGCAGAACCATTCGAAGCCGTCCAGATCGCCGGGGCGCCGGGTTCCCTCGACGACCAGGCCGATCGATCCCGGAACCGGGCGCTGGGGCGAATGGCGGGCATGCGGCGGCAGCAGAAACACGTCGCCCTCGCGAATGGTCACGTCGTAGATTTTCCCGCCCTCGGCGATCTTCAGCATCATGTCGCCCTTGAGCTGGTAGAAGAATTCTTCCACCGGATCGTCGTGAAAATCCACCCGTGTGTTGGGGCCGCCGACGATCATCACCACCATACCGGTCTTTTCGTCGAACAGCTGCTTGTTGGCGACCGGCGGCTTGAGCTGATCCTTGTTGCGCTCGATCCAGTCGTCAAAGTTGAAGGGCTTGAAGGTCGGATGTGAGGGCACGTCGTGATCCTTTCCGCTGCGGCCGGCAAAAGCCGAACCCTATTGATGGCACTCAGTCGCGTGCCGCTTCAATGATTTTTTCAGCCAACAGGCCGGGATTGGTGAAGCAGGCCTCGTGGCCTCCCGGCATCTGAACCAGCCGGCACAGCCCGAGGCGCGCAGGGAAGCGCGGCACCCAGGCAAAATCGCCCGGCGGCATGGCAATGTCTTCGGTGCAGTTGAGGTAGGACCTCGGAATCTGCAAATCGTAGAAGGTCTTCAGTTCGAGCCGGTCCGTCAGCGTCCGGTGCGGATGCGGCGTCGTCATCTCGTATGTCTTCTGCGCCAGTTCCAGCGAGGCGTCGTTCATGAAGGCTTCGCGCCAGACCGGAAACGGCAGCTTCACCGCACCCGGTCCATAGGCGCCGGAGGCCGCGATGCCGTCCATCATCTCCTTGTAGGGCGGCGGGCTGACGTCTTCGATGGATTCGCCGTCCATGAGCACGAAGGCGTTCCAGTAGACCAGACGGCGAATGCGGTCGGGCATCGCCTCGGCAACCTTGGAGATGATGCTGCCGCCATAGGAATGGCCAAGCAGGACGAAATCGGAAAGGTCGTTGGCATCGAGATAGTCGACGGCCGATTGCACGGCTTCGGCGTGGCCGACGGTCCGGTCGACATCGCCCGGTCCGTTTCCCGCCAGCGTCGGCGTGTGAACCTCGTGCCCGGCAGCGCGGAGCGGGCCGGCCACCTCCTCCCAGAGCGAGCCGTCGTGCCAGGCGCCGTGTATCAGGACGATTTTCATGCCGTCTTCCTCCCGCTGACTGCTTTTTGTGACCCGATCTAGAGGCGCATCAGGTATCTCAATCAAATTGAAAAAATTGAAATTGCTATTCCAATACCTTATAGCCACCGCATGAATGTCAGAAACCGTCACGTCAAAATCATCGAGCGCGTGTCGACGCGGCTGAAACTCAAGCAATTGCGGCTGCTTGTGACGATCGCGGAGCATATGAGCATCCTGCACGCGGCCGAGGAACTGAACATGTCGCAGCCGGCGGCGACCAAGCTGTTGAAGGATCTGGAGACCGATTTCGCGGTCAAGCTGTTCGACCGGACCAATCGCGGCGTCATTCCGACGGAATTCGGCGCGGCGCTGGTGCGCCACGGAAAGCTCATTCTCGCGCAGATTTCGCAGGCGGCCCAGGAGCTGGACGACCTGAATGAAGGGCTTGGCGGCCGGGTGGTCGTCGGAACGCTGCTGGCGGCGTCCGCCCGCCTGCTGCCGGATACGATCGAGCGCATCCATCGCTCGCGGCCGAACGTCAGCATCGTCGTGCGCGACGGTACCAACGACTTCCTGATGCCGCTGCTGCACACCGGCGATCTCGATATGGTGGTCGGTCGGCTGGCCGAATACCGGCACCGGGAGGCGCTGGTTCAGGAACCGCTCTACGGCGAACGGATCGTCGTGGTGTGCCGCGAGGGCAATCCGCTTGCCGGATCGGAACCAATCGCCATCGAAGAGCTTGTCGATCAGAACTGGATCCTGCCGCCGGTCCAGACGACGCTGCGCCGGCAGATCGACAAGGAATTCCTGGACAGGGGCCTGCCGCCGCCGTCCAATGCCGTCGAAAGCATCTCGTTCCTGACCAACCGGGCACTGCTGCTGGCGACCGACATGCTGTGCGTCCTGCCCTATCAGGTGGTCGAGCACGACATCGCCCAGGGGATGCTGGCCGTCGTCCCGTGCAGCCTCAGCATCTCGGGCGGTCCGGTCGGGGTCTCCTACCGCAATCCGGAGTCGCTTTCGCCCGCAGCGCAGGAGTTTCTGCAAGAGCTCAGGCGGACGGCCGGCGAAATCTCCGCCGAGATCGATTGACTGCGCGCTTCGCTGTACCGCGACAAAACACATAACCAACCTGTCAGATATCAATATTCGAAATATCAATTTTCGAATTTTGGAAATTTACGGCGCCGACCCGAATGCGCAATATGGGCCCGCTGCGCCACTCGGGCATCGCTTGCTTGCCGCGGCGCTTCATGGCCCCGGCCTTGGATAACTTCTTGAACTCAAGGCAAACTTCGTGCTCACCAGTTCGAACAGTCAGAGCCGGCAGGCAGCAGAGGGCCAGATCGGCCAGATGCCGCTTCGACGAGAGGACGAACGCCTTGTCACCGGCGGCGGCCGGTTTGTCGCCGATGTGGTTCTGGACGACCCCTTGCATGTGAGTTTCGTTCGCAGTCCGCTTGCGACGGGAAACATCGCGGCATGCATCACCGACGAGGCGATCGCCCATCCGGACGTCGCTGCCGTCTTCACCGGCAAGGATGTCGCCGGTCTCGGCGCCCTGTCGGTCAATCCGGTGCTCGGCCCGATCGGCGGTCAGGTTTATGAGGTGCTTGCCCTGGAACGGGTGAGCGCGGTCGGCCAGCCGGTAGCGGCGGTTTTGGCGGAGACCGAGCTTGCGGCGCGAGATGCCGCGGAATTGGTTCTGGTTGAATTGGAAGAGGCGCCATCCGAACCTGACAAATCGGCCTTCGCCCGGCAATGGCGGGAAGGCGACGCGGAGCGGGCGCTGCAGGAAGCCGATCTTGTCGTGGAAGCGGAGATCCGCCACCCGCGGCTGGCGCCGTCGCCGATGGAGAACAGAGCCATCGCGGTTCAATACGACGCGCACAGCAACTGCGCCACCGTGTGGCTGTCGACGCAGACGCCGCATCGCGCCCGCAAGGAGCTGGCCGACATCCTCGACGTGGACATCGACCGCATCCGTGTCGTGGCGCCGGATGTCGGCGGCGCTTTCGGATTGAAGGCGTCGCTCTATCCGGAGGAGGTTTTCGTCGTCTGGGCCGCTTTCGAACAGCGCCGATCGGTCCGGTGGATCGCCACGCGCTCGGAAGACATGCTTTCGGCTTCACACGGGCGCGCAATGGTGACGCGCGGCAGGCTGGCCGTTTCGGCCAACGGCGATTTTCTCGGGCTGCGGGCTACGATCTCGGCACCGGTCGGCAACTGGCTGACGAGCAGTGCGGCAATCCCCGCCTGGAACGCCGCCAGAATTCTTCCCGGACCCTACGACATCCCGTCGCTCGACTTGCAGACCGAGGGCGTCTGGACGCACACCGCGCCGGTCGGCATCTATCGCGGCGCAGGCCGGCCGGAAGCGGCAATGCTGATGGAACGGCTGGTCGAGATGGCCGCGCGTCGCCTGGGTATCGACCCGATGGAGTTGCGCGCCAGGAATCTGTTGCGTCCCGATCAGTTGCCGAAGACCCGCGAGAGCGGGGTCGTTCTCGATTCAGGCGACTATCCGGCCGCCCTGGCGATGCTGCTTGCCTTCGGTGATTATGAGCGGCTCAGGAAGGAGCAGACCCGGCGCAGGGCCGACGGCGAGATCATCGGCATCGGCACCGCCTTTTTCGTCGAGCCCTGCGGGACCGGCTGGGAGAGTGCAGCCGTCCGGATCCATCCGGACGGATCCGTGGTGGTCATGACCGGCGGCAGTTCGCAGGGCCACGGGCGCGAAACGGCTTTGGCGCAGATCGCCGCCGATACGCTCGGCTGCAGCCTGGACCGGATCACGGTCGGCCATGGCGATACGCAAAGCTGTCCGGACGGAATCGGCGCCCTGGCCAGCCGCAGCACCGCAATCGGCGGCAGCGCAGTCGTCCAGGCGGCGAAAGAAGCGCTCGAACGCACAGGCGGTTCGCTGACTCCGGAAGAGACCGTCGAAGTTCGGGTGAAATACGAAGCGGCCGGCGAGGCCTGGGGTTATGGGTGCTACCTTGCGCTCGTATCCATCGATGCCGATACCGGAGTCCTGACCGTGGAAAAGCTAACCTGCCTGGACGACGCCGGAACGATCATTCATCCCGAAATGGTCAAGGGGCAATTGACCGGCGGCATTGCCCAGGGGATCGGCGAGGCGCAACTTGAGAGCCTGGTTTACGACGACACGGGACAACTGGTCACGGGATCGCTGATGGACTATGCCCTGCCCCGTGCCACCGACGTGCCGGAAGTCGCCTTCGTTCACATGGAGACGCCTTCGCCGGCGAACCTGCTCGGCGCCAAGGGCGTGGGCGAAGCCGGAACGATCGGCGCTCCGGCAGCGATCTGCAACGCCGTTGCCGATGCACTGGCGCCGCTCGGCGCAACGCCGCCACCCATGCCGATGACCAGCAACGTGATCTGGCAGGCCATCCGGTCCGCCTCCGACAAACCGAACGGAAACGAAAGCTGATGCGTTACAAGAAGTACGAGGCCAAGGAATACAGCCGCGAGACCATGAAGGGCATCTGGGCGGCGGCGCTCAACCCGATGCTGCCGGACGGTTCGATCGACGAGGACGGCATGCGGCGCAACATCCGTCACTGGGTCGACGATCTCGGCATTCGCGGCCTGTTCATCGCCGGCAAGCAGGGCGAGTTCTTCTCCATGAGCCTGGAGGAGCGCAAGCGCAATTTCGAGCTGGCGGTGGAGGCCGTGGACGGCAAGGCCGGCACCATCATGTCCTGCTCGGACCAGAATTTCGACACGGTCATCGAGCTGGCCAAACATGCCCAGGACGTCGGCGCCGACTACATCGTCGTGCACGCGCCGATCCTGCATTTCATCCACGATCGCGACGACACGGTCTACAACTACTACAAGCTGATCTGCGACCAGGTCGACATCGGCATCGCCATGTGGAGCCATCCGGATTCGGGCTACCTGATGAGCCCGGAACTGTGCGCCCGGATCGCCGAGTTGCCCAACGTCATGGCGATCAAATATTCGGTGCCGCGCGACATGTATGCGCGGCTGACGGAGCTCGCCGGCGACCGGATCCTGGTCAGCACGGCGTCGGAAGACGAGTGGTTCGACAATATCGTCGAGCTCGGATGGCAGCTCTATTTGTGTTCGTCGCCGCCCTATCTGCTGCAGACGGCGAACGACCGGCGGATGCACGAGTACACGCAGTTGGCCTTCGCCGGAAAAATCGACGAAGCCCGGCGGGTCCGCGACAGCCTCGATCCGGTGCGCAACGCGCTGAAATCCACCCGTCCGGGCGGCAAGCCGCAGGCGCACCAGAAATACTGGCAGGAACTTCTCGGCCAGGCCGGCGGCCCGGTGCGCGCGCCGCTGCTGCAGTTGACCGACGAGGAGAAGGCCAGAACCAAAGCCGCGTTCGAAAGCTGCGGTCTGAATCTCTAATTCGAGATCGGCAACGTCAATCCGCCGGTGTCGCTCGCAGGATCATGCCGAACAGGTCGCGCGGCTCGTCCGGATCGGCGATCATGTCGAGCTCCTGGTAGAGTCCCGTGGTTTCGAGCTGGGCGTAGACGTAACGCAGGGCGGAGAAATCCTCGATGGCGAAGCCGACGCTGTCGAACAGGGTGATCTGCTTGGCATCGCGCCGGCCGGTCACGTCGCCGCGGATGACCTGCCACAGCTCGACCACCGGATAATCCTTCGGCAATTGCTGGATCTCGCCCTCGATGCGGGTCTGCGGCGTGTATTCGACAAAGATGTCGGAGCGCAGCAGGATGTCCTTGTGCAGTTCGGTCTTGCCGGGACAGTCGCCGCCAATGGTGTTGATGTGAACGCCGGAGCCGACCATGTTGTCGGTGAGGATCGTCGCATATTGCTTGTCGGCGGTGACCGTGGTGATGATCTGGGCGCCCTCGACGGCCTCCTCCGGCGACGCGCAGGGCACCAGTTCGAGCCCCCAGCCCTCCAGATTGGTCAGGCACTTTTCGGTCGCTGCCGGATCGATGTCGTAGAGCCGCACGGTGGACACGCCGAGCAGCGCCTTGAAGGCCATCGCCTGGAATTCCGCCTGGGCGCCGTTGCCGATGATCGCCATGCAGTCGGTGCGCGCAGGCGCCAGATACTTGGCGGCGACCGCTGACATGGCTGCGGTGCGCAGCGCCGTCAGGATGGTCATCTCGGACAGCATGACCGGATAGCCGGTGTCGACATCGGCAAGCACGCCGAAGGCGGTGACCGTCTGCAGACCCTCCTTCATGTTCTTCGGATGGCCGTTGACGTATTTGAAGCCGTAGACCTCGCCGTCGCTGGTCGGCATCAGTTCGATGACGCCCTCGGCCGAGTGCGACGCGACGCGCGGTGTCTTGTCGAACAGGTCCCAGCGGCGGAAATCCTCCTCGATGCAGGCGGCAATGCCGCGCAGCACCTCTTCGACGCCGATTTTCAGCACCATCTTCATCATGTGATCGACGCTGACGAAGGGCACGATGTTGAGCTTCTTGTCGACGGGAATCATGGTCGCCACCACCGCATTTCGGTTCATTCTGACCCCTTTGAGGGTAATCGAATCCACCGCTAAAAAAAATGTCAAAAGCTTACAAGATTTGCGCGATCAAACGACAAATCGCCAGCTCGATTTAGGCAAATCGACAGCTATCGAGGCCAACAACAGAGGAAAGCCGGCGCTGATGCGCCGACCTGAAGTCGATTCGGTCGTCAAAGCGTTTCCGCGGCTTGCTTGCCGTTTTTCGTCTTGCGGATTTCGCCGCTCGCAAGCTTGCCCTGATACTCCTTCAGCAACGCCTTCACCTTCGGCGCCAGCAGGTAGAGGCCGATGATGTTGGCCAGCGCCATGGCGAAGATCATGGCGTCGGAGAAATCAATCACCGGGCCGAGGCTCATAGATGCTCCAATGACGACAAAGATGCAGAAGATCAGCTTGAAGACGATTTCCTTCCCCTGCCCTTCGCCGAACATGTAGGTCCAGGCCTTCAGCCCGTAATAGGACCAGGAGATCATTGTGGAGAAGGCGAAGAGCACTGCGGCGACGGCAAGCACATAGCCGAAACCGGAGAAGTTCGCCTCGAAGGCCTGCGAAGTCAGGGCAATGCCGGTCACGCCGTTGCCCGGCACCCAGGATCCGGTGATAACGATGACCAGTGACGTCATGGTACAGATCACCACCGTGTCGATGAACGGTTCGAGCAGTGCCACATAGCCTTCGGTCACCGGGTGCTTGGTCTGCACGGCGGAGTGGGCAATCGATGC
The DNA here is from genome assembly GCA_963921345.3 of Rhizobiaceae bacterium. GTDB lineage: Bacteria > Pseudomonadota > Alphaproteobacteria > Rhizobiales > Rhizobiaceae > Hoeflea_A. The sequence goes on from CAWUFE020000002.1 coordinate 1,521,386, forward strand.
CGATCCGACGCCGGCCTCGTTGGAGAAGGCGGCGCGGCGAAAGCCCTGGATCAGTGCGCCGACAGCGCCACCGGCGACCGCCGTCGGTGCAAACGCACCGGTGACGATGGCGCCGAAAGCCGCCGGTACCGACCCGATATTCATCAGGATGATGATCAACGCACAGCCGACATAAAGCACCGCCATGCCGGGCACGACCTTCTCGGTGACCCGGGCTATGGATCGGATGCCGCCGATGATCACCACCGCGACGAGAACCGCCAGGATCAGGCCGAACAGCCAGCCCCTGCCGTCGAAGAACGGGATGATCGACGAAATCTGAACATGCGCCTGATTGGCCTGGAACATGTTGCCGCCGCCCAGCGCGCCGCCGACGCAGCAGATCGAGAAGAAGATCGCCAGGAATTTGCCGAGGCCGGCTCGCCCGTCTTCGGACAGTCCCTTGGACAGGTAGTACATCGGGCCGCCCGAAACGGTGCCGTTGTCGTATTCGTTGCGATAGCGGACCCCGAGTGTGCATTCGGTGAATTTGGTGGCCATGCCGAGCAGACCGGCGATGATCATCCAGAAGGTGGCGCCCGGCCCGCCGAGATAGACAGCGACACCGACGCCGGCGATGTTGCCGAGGCCGACCGTGCCCGAAAGAGCCGTCGCCAGAGCCTGGAAGGGCGTCACCTCGCCGGCGTCCTTGGGATCCAGATAGTCGCCGCGAACCAGTTGGATCGAATGGCGGAAGCCGCGGAACTGGATGAAGCCGAAATAGGCGGTGAAGACGACCGCGGCGATGACCAGCCAGCCGACGATGAGCGGGAAGTCGGCTCCGAAAACCGGCACCGAATAGAAGATCGTTGCGACGATGGGGTTGACGATGGGTGCGACGGCGTCGCTGATCGCCTGGTCGATAGAGCCTTGCGCATTGGCCAGCGTCGTCATGCCCAACAACGCGCCGGCGCACCAGCCGGTAAATCTGATCATGATTTTCCCCTGTATTTGATTGTCCGCCGGAATATCCTCCTCAGGGAACGACGGTGACCGGTACGGGCGCGATCTGCAGCAGCGTCAGGGCGAGGCCGCCGAGCAGCCTCTGAACCAGCGCGGAATCGCCGGTTCGGCCGACGAAGATCTGCGCGGCCTGTTTTTCCTCGACGATCTTGCAGATGATGTCGCCGGCGTGGCCATGGCGCACCTCGCTGGTGGTCTTGATTCCGTCCTTGTTCAACCGATCGACCACCGGCTGCATCATCGCATGGGCCCGCTCGAGTTCCTTCTCGCGCCGCCCGTGCCGCTCGGCGAGTTCCTCAGGGGTGTGAAAACTGTAGGGCGACCACTCGAGCACGTGCACCAGATGCAGTTGCGCCCCGCTGTTCCTGGCTCGACCTGCGGCAAAATCGATGGCCCGGCCGGATTGCTCCGTGCCGTCAAAGCCGACGATATAGGTGTCCGTCATGAATCGTGTCCTCCTCCTGGTCGCGCCGATGACCCGCCAGTGTAGCACGGATCATCCGGGTACAATTCTGGGATGCAAACCGTTCCCGACCTTTGCGCACAATTTTTGCTCCGAGCTGAGGCAAATCTTGAACCGGTCCGGCGATCGGCGACCGCACCGCTCGAAAAAACGCGCAAACGACGCAGGATTTGCTAAGCAAATTGGCGAATCCTCAACCGAAACAGAGCAAATCGCCAACATGCCACAGGAACGCCGTGCCGCCGCCAAACACATTTACGACCAGCTCGACCGTGAACTCATTGCCCTCTTGCGCAATGACGGGCGAGCGCCCTTGTCCAAGCTGGCCGACATTCTGAAGGTCTCGCGCGGCACCGTGCAGAACCGGCTCGACCGGCTGATGGAATCCGGCTCGATCCTCGGCTTCACCGTGCGGGTGCGTGACGACTACGGCCTCGCCACGATCCGTGCCGTCATGATGATCGAAGTCGTCGGCAAATCGACGGACCAGGTCATCAAGCGACTGCGGGGCATGCCGGAACTTCAGACCCTGCACACCACGAACGGCGCCTGGGACCTGGTCGCCGAAGTGCAGACCTCGAGCCTTGCCGAGTTCGACCGGGTTCTGCGCGAGGTGCGGATGATCGACGGCGTGCTCAACAGCGAGACCAGTATCCTCCTGAGTTCCGTCTGAGGGCGGTGGTTTCCACAGGAATCCCCTGTCCGTATTCGAACCAGCAGATATAGTTCCGGAAAAACAGGGGTTCCCCATGGGTATTCTGCTGAGCGTCTTCCTGCCGCTGTCGCTTGCCTTCATCATGTTTTCGCTCGGACTCGGACTGACGGTTGCCGATTTCGCCCGGGTGGTGGCACAGCCGAAGGCCTTCTTGGCCGGTGCCGTTTCCCAGCTAGTTCTGCTTCCGCTGATCGCCTTCGTACTCCTGCAGGTCTTCAGCCTCGAACCCGAACTTGCCGTGGGGGTGATGATCCTTGCCTTTTGCCCGGGCGGCGTGACCTCCAACATCATGACCAAGCTGGCCGGCGGTGCGGTGGCGCTGTCGGTGACCCTGACCGGCATCGTCAGCCTGGTTTCGGTGGTGACCGTGCCGCTGCTGGTGTCCTGGTCGGCCAACTGGTTCATGGGCCAGGCGGCGCCGGACATCGACGTGACCGCGCTGGCGCTCGCGATGTTCGCCATCACCGCCGTTCCGGTGGCGATCGGCGTGACCATCCGCCACTTCGCCGGTACCCTTGCAACCCGTATCGAGCCGACGGTCATGCGGATCGCAACGGTCCTGTTCATCATCATCGTGCTTGCAGCGCTCGCCGCCAACTGGAGCCTGTTCATCGCCAATCTGGCGATCCTCGGACCGCTTCTGGTGGTCCTCAACATCGTGCTCCTGGCCGTGGGCATGGGATTTGCCCGCATCCTCGGGCTCGATCGTGGCGACAGCATCGCCGTCGCCATCGAAACCGGCATCCAGAACAGCACGCTGGGCATCACCGTCGGCAGCCTGATCGTCGAGGCGGCGCAGGGGCTGCCGCCTTTCAGCCTGCCGTCCGGGGTCTACGGCATCACCATGTATTTCGTGTCGCTGCCCTTCATCCTGTGGATTCGGCAGGGACGCGCGGGATAGAACCGGCTATTCCGGTGTGAAGACGCGCTCGGCTTCCGGATCGACGCTGGAGAAAGGCAGCGCCATCAGTTCGTCCCAGGCGGCGTCCGGGATCGCCCAGTTGCCCCATTCGACGCTCTGGTCGATGCGCTCCGGCCGGGAAACGCCGATGATGGTCGACGTCACGCGCGGATCCCGCATGGAAAACTGCAGCGCGGCGGCTCCGGGCGGGACATCGTGGCGTGCGCAAATGCGCTCGACGGCGCGAACCGGCTCGAGGGCGGCGTCGGAGACTTCCTGGTAGACGTAGCGGCGACTCGCCTGCGTGCCCTTGGCGAATACGCCGCCGGCATAGGGCGCAGCGTTGAGAACAGCGATCCCCAACTCGTGAGCCCGGTCGATCACCGCTTCGGCCTGGCGGTTGACGAGGGTGAAACGGTTGTGGGTGATCAGCGCGTCGAACGGCCAGTCGAACAGCAACTCGGTCATCAGATCGATCTTGCCCATGGCAAGTCCCACCGCATCGGCCAGACCCTCTTCCTTGATACGAAACAGTTCGTCGATGGCGCCGCCCGAACGGATGACCTCCGACAGGTCGGCCGCATATTCGGGATCGTGCAAATGCAGGATATGCACCCGGTCCAGTCCGAGCGCCGTCAGGCTCTCCTCCAGCGAGCGGCGCGCCCGGTCGGCGTCGAAACGCCCGGTCTCCATGTCGCGATCGAGCTTGGTTGAGACGATGAAACCGTCCGGCAGGCCGCCGCGTTCGCGAATGACCCGGCCGATGCGCTGCTCGCTGCGCCCGAGGCCGTAATTGCGCGAAACGTCGAGAAACGGCACCGGTCCGTCGAAGATCGCCCGCACGGTTTTGAGGGCCTGGTCTTCATCCACGCCGTAGCCGTAGGTCGCCGGCGCGCCGCCCAAGGGCGCCGCGCCGAAACACAGCTCCGGAACCGCAAAACCCAACCTGCCTTCAGATGCACCCATGTCGAACTCCCCCGATCGTGCTGTTCAGTCTGATCTAGGAACGCACAACAGAGTGTTCAAATTTTGCCGGCTAATGCGACCGCTTGCGGTCGACCTGGGCCTGCAACTCGCCCTCGAACCGGTCGGCCGGCCAGTCCTCGCTCAGCGCCCGGCGCATCAGGCCCTGCTGGCTCTCCGGCGCCATGCCGCTCAGCGGCGAGTCGATGTCGAGATTGGCCGGGAACGGATAGCCCTCGGCACAGGCCGCGACGACGTTATCAAGATCGCCGGCGGACAGCGCCGCGGTCCGTTTCATGTCGAGCAGCACCGGGTAGAGCACACGGCTCATGCGGGTGCGGTCGACGATCTCGATCGAGCGTCCATAGCCGGAACCGATCTGCATCAGATTGGCAAAGCGGTGGATGTCGGACGAGCGGTTCTCGCCGGCGGCGTGGAAGGTCGCCGGGTTGAAGAACAACGCATCGCCCTTGTCGAGCGGCAGCTGCACGCAATGGCCCTCGAAATAGTCGCGGAACTCCTGCTGCAGCGTGGCGAAGAAGCCGGGCCGATAGGTCTGCGAAAAGGGCAGCAGCTTGGTCGGCCCGGATTCCACCGGCATGTCGCAATGGGCAACCGCACCCTGCAAGGTCAAGAGCGGCGTCAACTGATGGGCGATCGCCGGATACTGCGTCAGCTCGTCCGAAGTCTGGAAGCCCATATGGTAGTCGCGATGGCAGGTCTGCGCCTTACCGCCCGGCCGCACGACATTGACCTGCGTGGTGATCTGGTAGTGCGGTCCCAGCCAGGCGCGGCTGATCAGCGGGATGATGGCATTGGCGTTGTAACCGGCAAACAGCGCCGGATCGGCAATGCAGAGTTTTTCGTGGGCGTTCCAGATGCGGCTGTTGGCGCCAGCGGGTGCGAAATGATCGCCGGAACCAGCCGACTGGCTTTCTTCTTCGGCAATTACGCCGTTGAGGACGTCCGTCACCGCATCGACGAGATCGAGGTCCGCATAAGCGCCCTTGAATACGACGATGCCAGGACCGGTCGCCAACACACGATTCCACTCGGCCATGATCGTCTTCAGCCTTTCGGCGTCGCCAATCGCAGCACCAACCGCCGCCGCATCGTAGATCGGGATGTTCTTGGCGATATCGGCAGCCTGCGGCACGCTGTCCGCCGTCGTCTCCAACTCGACGTGGCGACGAAAATCGTCGAGCGAGCAGGATCCGGCGTCAAGCCAGACCGTATCTTTGGGTTTGAGAATCTGATCCATTGCATCCTCCCTGGGGCCTGCACTGACAATAGACTCGACAGGCGCCGTCGCCTAAGGTCGGAATCCATCAAAAATCCATCAAAACGAGCCGATGGCGCACCGCTTTCTGATCAAGGACATTGCTCTGCAGGCCGGTCTCGGCACCGCGACGGTCGACCGGATCATCAACCGGCGCGGCGGGGTGCGCCAGCAAACGGTGCGCAGAGTCGAGCACGCGATCCGCGAGCTGGAGGAGCAGGAGAGCACCATCAGCCTGTCGGGCCGCAAATTCATGATCGACTTCGTCATCGAAGCGCCGGACAGCTTCGGCCGCGCCCTGAAGGCGGCGATCGCCACTGAACTGCCGCTGCTGGAACCGGCCATCTTCCGGTCGCGCACCGATATCCGGCTGCTGTTTTCCGAAGGCGAGATCGAGCAGGCCCTGCTGCGCATCCGTAAGCGCGGCAGCCATGGTGTGATCCTGATGGCGCCGGATGCTCCGCCCATTGCCGCACGGGTGAACGAGCTGACGCGCGCCGGCATCCCGGTGATCACGGTGGCGACCGACCTGCCTGCCTCGACGCGCATCGGCTATGTCGGCCTCGACAATCGCCGCGCCGGCGAAACCGCCGCCTTTCTGATGCACCAGTGGCTCGCCGGACCATCGCCGCATGTGCTGGTGACCGTGCGCAACAACCGGTTTCGCGGCGAAGAGGATCGGGAGATCGGCTTTCGCGAGCACATGCACCGGCTGTTCGAGCGGCCGCGCTTCACCGAACTGGTCGAGGGCGCGCGATCAGGCGACCCGATCGGGCCACAGGTCCGCCAAGCCCTGGATGAGACCCCGGACATCGACGCGGTCTACTCGATCGGCGGCAGCAACCGCCAGATCCTGGCGGCCTTCGATACCGTCGGCTGCAGGCCCAAGGCATTCATCGCCCATGATTTCGACAGCGAAAACAGCGAGTTCCTGCAGTCGGGCCGCATCCAGGTCGTGCTCGACCACGATCTGCGGCAGGACGTGCGCACCGCCTGCCGCATGATCATGGCCCATCACAAGGTGATTGCAGCGACCGACTTTCCGCGCCAGTCGCCGTTGCGCGTGCTCCTTCCGCCGATGGTTGCCGACGGTTAGAAGTCGAAGGTAACGCCCTGGGCCAGCGGCAGCTCGGCCGAATAGTTCACCGTGTTGGTCTGACGCCGCATGTAACCCTTCCAGGCGTCCGAACCGCTCTCGCGGCCGCCGCCGGTTTCTTTCTCACCGCCGAACGCGCCGCCGATTTCGGCACCCGACGGTCCGATGTTGACGTTGGCGATGCCGCAGTCGGAGCCGGCGTCGGAGACGAAGCGCTCGGCCTCGCGCATGTCCATGGTGAAGATGCAGGACGACAGGCCCTGCTGCACGTCGTTGTGCATGGCCATGGCCTCTTCGAATTCCCGATAGCCCATGACGTAGAGGATGGGCGCAAAGGTCTCCTGGCAGACGATGGCCGATTGTTCCGGCATTTCGACGATGGCGGGCGTGACATAGGCGCCGCCCGCCGGCACTCCTTCGGTCACCGGCCGGCCGCCATGAACCGTTCCGCCGGCGGCCTCGGCCTCGGTAAGCGCTTTTTCCATGGCGGCGAACGCCCCCTGGTCGATCAGCGGGCCGACCAGCGTTCCCGCTTCGCGCGGATCGCCGATGGGCAGGCTGGCATAGGCCTTGACGAGCCTCGCCGTCAGGTCCTCACGCACCCGTTCATGCACGATCAGCCGGCGCAGCGAGGTGCAGCGCTGGCCGGCGGTTCCGACGGCCGAAAAGACGATGGCGCGCACCGCCATTTCGAGATCGGCGGTCGGCGCCACGATCATCGCATTGTTGCCGCCGAGTTCGAGAATGCAGCGGCCGAAGCGCTCGGCGACCTTCGGGCCCACGGCGCGGCCCATGCGGGTCGATCCGGTGGCCGAAACGATCGGGACGTCGTGGGAGTTGACCAGCGCCTCGCCGATATCGGGCCCGCCGATCACCAGCTGCGCCAGCCCTTCCGGCGCGTCCTCGCCGAAGCGGGCGGCAGCGCGATCGAAGATCTTCATGCAAGCCATTGCTGTCAGCGGCGTCTTTTCCGAAGGTTTCCAGATCACCGGATCGCCGCAGACGAGCGCAAGCGCGGTGTTCCACGACCACACGGCGACGGGGAAGTTGAAGGCCGTAATCACGGCACAGGGGCCCATCGGATGCCAGGTCTCCATCATCCTGTGACCCGGGCGTTCGGAGGCGATGGTCAGGCCGTAGAGCTGACGCGACAGGCCGACGGCGAAATCGCAGATGTCGATCATCTCCTGCACTTCGCCGAGCCCCTCGGAAACGATCTTGCCGGCCTCGAGCGACACCAGCGCGCCGAGATCGTCCTTGGCGGCCCGCAATTCCTCGCCCACCAGCCGCACCAGTTCGCCGCGTCGCGGCGCCGGGATGTCGCGCCAGGCGACGAAGGCGGACTTGGCGCGGGCGATCACGGCGTCCATGTCGCCGGCCGCGGTCTCGGATACCTGAGCAATCGGCTGGCCGTCGATCGGCGACGTGACGGTCAGCGACCCGCCGGCAATCTCGTCCTGGGTCAGCCCGAGTTTGGTCAACAGCTCGGAGGCGTTCATCGATTTTCTCCTCTAGCGGGTGAATACGCCATGGGGCGCCCTCGTCTCGATACGAATTCGAAGTCGCTGCTCTATCGCAGAATCGGTTGCGACGCGACACCGCGCAAGGCATTTTTTGACGGTTTCGGGCGTTTTGTGATGTGCATGAGCCGCGCGCATCAACCGGTGCGAACGCGGCATACCCGGCCGCCTTTGCGCCAAGCAAAGACACCTGATGCGAAAACATAACCGGCAAATAAAAATTCCGGTTTGACCAGTTTGGGTGATGTTTTGACCATTCGCCGATGCCAAACAGGCGGACAACGAGAAACTCATTCGCCAAACGAGCATGATTCTGGATTTCCTCGCATTTCTTGACGCGTCGTTCGCATTCAAGTTCCTGGGTATACTTGGGTTTCTTCTCTATGCCGTCGGCTTCGCGGCACTGCAGCTTCAGTGGATTGACGGCAATTCGATCGCCTATTCGTGCGCCAGTATCCTGGCGGCCATGCTGGTGCTCGTCAGTCTGACCGCGGATTTCAACCTGGCTTCGGCGCTTATCCAGATTGCCTGGATCATCATCGGCTGCTGCGGGGTGGCACGACGCCTGGCGAAATCACCAAAGGCCGAGTGCATTGTCAGCAACGACAACGCCCCCGCCCCGCGAACGCGGCGAGTGGATGCGCGGTGATTACCGGACCTCCGGTCGCCTCAGCGGCGCGCGGTGCTGGCCCGGACGATCAGCTTTGGAGCAGGTTCGGTGATGACCCGGCTGGAAGGCGCCCGCCCGCCCCCGTCGCTGAGGAAATCGACCGCTGCCCTGCCCAGTTCCAATAGCGGCAATGCAACCGCCGTCATCGGCGGGTTGAGATAGCGATTGAGTTCGATGTCGTGCAGCGCCACAACCGACACGTCCCCCGGTACACTCACACCCATCTGCTGCAGCGCGCCGACCGCGCCGATGGCCGAAACCACATTGCAACAGACGATCGCCGTGAGCTCCGGCGCCTGCTCCATGAGACGTCGGACACTCTCCGCGCCGTCGGCAAGGGTCGGCGGGCTCCAGACCAGGAGCTCGGGCCGCGGAAGGACACCCGATCGCCGCAACGCCGCCTCCCATCCGCGCTGTCGGTTTTTTGAAAATATCAGCCCTCTGGCGGTGCACATGCAGGCGACGGCGCGGTGCCCAAGCTCCAGCAGATGCTCCGTCGCCAATGCCGCCGCGGCTTCGTCGGGAAGACTGAGGAGATGCGACTCGTCATCGATGTCGGCCTGCATCAGCACGGCGGGAATGCTGCGTTTGGCCGCGTTGGCGAGCACACGGTCCGCAGCATCGCCCTGCGCCTGCAAAATCAGACCGTCCAGCCCGCCACCGTTGATCAGTTCGACGACGCGCTCGACACTGGCCGAACCGCCCGATGCATCGCCAAGCAGCAGCGCCTTGTTGTGCTTTGCCGCCGCCTGCTGCGCGCCGCGAATGATCTCGGCGTAAACCGGATTGGAAACGTCGTGCACGACCAGAGCGAACAGGCCGGATTTGGCGGAACGCAGCGATTTGGCGGCGGCGTTGGGCGTGTAGTCCATCTCCTTCACCAGACCGAGCACCCGCTCCCGTGTCGCATCGCTGATGCGCAGCGTCTTGTCGCCGTTCAGCAGCCGTGAGACGACGGCCGGGGAAACGCCGGCGGCCTTGGCGATTTGCGCAAGCGTGGTCAAGGGATTCGGTCCTCCGCAACAGCCCCGGTTTATACCGCGCTTGACAGCTCAGGCAAATTCTGGTTGTTTTTGATAAATCAATTTACCAATGAATTTCAGGCCGTTTTTGCCTTGGTAATTCATTTTACCGAACCATGCAGCAAAACGGCAGGGAGGCCTGATTGTTACGCATCGTCGCCTGGGACGACCCGCGCTGTGTGCAGCCGCTCGAAGCGGCGTGCAGGACATGGAGCGACCGCCACTCTGAGGAGTGCCGGATCATCCGCAGACCGTTGACCGCCTTCAACGACCAACCGCTGTCGGAACTGGCACCGATCAGCGACGTGATGATCATCGACTATCCGCATGTGGCCCAGGCGATCGCGGAAAACGCCATCACCCCCATTTGCGACCTGCTGCAGCCGAACGCGATCGAAACCATCCGGAGCGGCAGCATCGGCCCGGCGCAGGATTCCTTCGTCGTGGACGGCCAGGACGTGGCGCTGGCTTCGGATGCGGCCTGTCAGGTGGCGGCTTTCAGGCCGGACGTTCTCGATGACCTTGGCGCGGACGTGCCGAGCGACTGGAAGGGCGTCTTTGCCTTGGCCGAGCGTCATGCCGGCAGCGTGGCTGTGCCCCTCTATCACACCGACGCGATCTCCTGCCTGTTCAGCCTGACCGCCGGAAGCGGCGCGGCGCCCGACGGCGGAGCGGCGTTTTTCCCGGACCGGACCGCAGCCGAAGATGCCGTCGACCTGCTGATCCGGCTCGCGGCCAGCGTCGACCCGGTGTGCTGGCAGTGCACGCCGCAGAAGCTCTATGCCCATGCCGGCGCAGGCGGCACGATCGCCTATCTGCCGTTGACCTTCGGCTACACCTGGCTGACCGCTCCGGACAAGGGCGGCTGGCGCTTCGGCGCACCGCCCGCGGGCTGCGGCAGCCTGCTCGGCGGCGCCGGCATGGCGGTATCGTCGCAGGCGCAAGACCCGGCCAAGGCGGCGGAATTTGCCGAGTGGTATTGCGCGGCAGACTGCCAGCGCGACGCCGCCTTCAACGGCGGCCAGCCGGCCGGCCTCTCGGCCTGGACGGATCCTCCGGCCGACGATGCCAATGGCGGCTTTTTCAGCGCCACCTTCGCCACCCAGGAACAGGCTTACGTGCGCCCTCGCGCCGCCTGGTGGCCGGCGGTCCAGACCGCGGCGGGCGAGGCGCTGGTGACTTCGATGCGATCCGCAAAGAACGCCGAAGCCATAATCGGCGAACTGGAGAACATCTACACGCAAACCCGTGCAGCGCATGAAAGGATAGTCGCATGAGCCAGACGAGCTCACCGCAGGCGCTGGACGGCGTCCGCGTCCTCGATTTCACCCAGATGATGCTGGGGCCGCTGTGCACCCAGACGCTTGCCGATCTCGGCGCCGACGTCGTCAAGGTCGAGCGGCCCGGCAAGGGCGAGTGGATGCGCGGCATGCCGATGCTCGGCGAATTCGTCGGCCGCGACTCGGCCGCCTTTCATTCCTTCAACCGCAACAAGAAGTCGATTGCCGTCGACCTGAAGCATGAGGAAGGCCGGGCCCTGCTCCTGGAGATAGTCAAGGACTTCGATGTCGTCACGGAAAACTTCCGGGCCGGCGTCATGGATCGCCTCGGGCTCGGCTACGAGGATTTCCGCGCCGCCAAACCGGACATTATCTACGCTTCGGGTTCCGGCTGGGGACAGCGCACCGAGCTCGCGCGGCAGAACCGCCCGGGACAGGACCTGCTGATCCAGGCGATGTGCGGCGTGATGTACAACACCGGCCGGGCCGGCGACCCGCCGACCGCCTGCGGGACGCCGATCGCCGATTTCGCCGCCGCCCAGTCCATGGTCAGCGGTATCCTGGCGGCGCTGATCGCGCGCGACCGACACGGTGTCGGCCAGCGGGTCGAAGTGGATCTCTATTCCTCGACGCTCAACATGCAGGCGCAGGAGAACTTCGCGGTTCTCAACCAGGACATCGCGCTGCAGCGTTCGGACGCCGGCATCGCCTCCTGCTGGAACGACGCGCCCTACGGCCCGCATCCGACCAGCGACGGCTTCGTTGCCATTGCCATGTGTCCGCTGGACAAGCTCGGCGAGCTGCTGGGCGATCCGGATCTCGCCTCGATGCATGCATTCGACGAGCGCGATGCCGTCAAACTGCGGATCGATGCGTTGACCTCGCGGAAATCCAGCGAGGAACTGCTCGCCATCCTGCAGGGAGCCGACGTCTGGTGCGCACCGGTGCGCACCACGCGCGAAGCCCTGGACGAATTGCAGGCGATGAACTCGGACCGGCTGATCGAACTGGACCACCCGGAAGCCGGGAAGGTCACCGCCATCGCCTGCCCCATCACCCTGACGGAAACGCCGGTAACGCGGCGCGAGGCGGCTCCCCTCGTCGGACAACATACCGACGAAGTGCTCGATTCTCTCATCGGCCCGGAGCGCAAGGACGCGCTGCGCAACGGGGGCGCGATCCAGTGAGCGATGAACGCATCCATCCGAACCTGGCGCTGACCAGGAGCGGCCCGGTCCACACATTGCGGATCGACAGGGAGGAGGCGCTGGGGGCGCTGAACTTCGAGATAATGGAGACGCTCGGAACCTATGTCGCCGCGCTCGCGCGAGACCGTTCCGTACGCTGTCTGATCATCACCGGGACCGGCAAGGGTTTTGTCGCCGGCGCCGACATCACCGGCTATCACGGCGCCAGCCAGACGGAATTCGACGGCTTTCAGCGGCGTTCGCGACGGACGTTCGACGCCATCGCAGCATTGCCGCAGATCACCATTTGTGCGGTCAACGGCTACGCGCTCGGCGGCGGTTTCGAACTGGCGCTGTGCTGCGATTTCATCCTGGTGTCGGAAAAAGCCAGGCTGGGCCTGCCGGAAATCAAGCTCGGCCTTCTCCCCGGGGGCGGCGGCACACAGCGGCTGCCGCGCCTGGTGGGTCCTATGCGCGCCAAGGAAATCCTGCTGACCGGCCGCTTCATCAGCGCCGCAGAAGCCGTCGATTACGGCGCCGCGCTCGCTGCGCACCCGCCGGACGAACTGCTGGCCGAGGCGACGAAGCTCGCCGAGCTTCTGGCGGCGCAGGCGCCGGTCGCCCTAGCCGAGGGCAAACGGGTCATCGACGACGGCGTCGAAGCGCCGTTGACTTCCGGGCTGACTTTCGAACAACGCGTTTTGGGCGCACTCTACGCCACGGCAGATGCCAAGGAAGGGATCGCCGCCTTTATCGAAAAGCGCGATCCGGTTTTCAAAGGACACTAGATACACATGACTTCAGACAGCGTCATCAGTTACCGTTCCGGACCCTTTGCGACGGTCAGCATGGGCCTTCCCGGAGACCACGAAGGCAAGACCGCGACAAGGGTCTTCTTCGTCAAGGGCGCCGAAAAGCTGGCCCTCATCGACAGCGGCCTCTATGCCGGTTACCCGGCGCTGGAGCGGGCCTTCGACGAGCTGGGTTACGCCAAGGACGACCTCGACCTGCTGCTGCTCACCCATGAGCACATGGACCATGTCGGCAACAACGGTCCGCTGAAGAAGGAAACCGGCTGCAGCATTCTCGGCCATCCGGGCCGGGCCGACCGCGTCGCCGACAACATGCTCAACGCCAAGGCGATCGTACACGCCTTTCCGGAAGGCGAGCATTTCGACCTCAACAGCGAATATCTCGACTGGATGGCGCCGGAGGAAGGGCCGATCGACCGGTTCGTCACCGAGGGCGACGTCATCGATCTCGGCGGCGGCGTCGAACTGGAAGTGGTCGAATGCCTCGGCCACTCGATGAGCGAGATCGGCTTTTTCGAGCGGTCGACGCGCACCCTGGTGATCGCCGACCCGCTGCTGCCGGTCTTCAATCCGGTTCTCTATCTCTACGAAGACCCGGCGGTGATGCGCGCCACCTTCGACAAGCTGGAACGGTTCCTCAAGGAACGCGACGTCGAAACCGTTCTGTTCGCGCATGACGAGCCGAAAAACGTCGCCGACACGATCGAACTGATCGACGACTGCCGCGGCCGCGTCGACAGCATCGAGGCGTCGATGCTGCGCCATATTGGCGAAAGCCCCGGGATCGGCTTTGCCGAGCTGCGGGACGCGGTGTGCGACGAACACGACAAGGTGCGCGAATGGCGGGCGCTGGTGTCGATCGACGCCAGCCTGAAGGCCTTCGAGGCGAACGGCAGGATCCGGCGGCAGAATGGCGGTTGGGCCCATGTCGGATAGGGACAAGCACGCAGTTGCCGTGCTCGGCGCCGGCACCATGGGCGGCCAGATCGCCCTGGCACTGGCGCTCGGCGGCCACCCGGTGCGGCTGTGGGCGCGGCGGCCGGACGCGCTGCCGCAGGCTCTGGACCGGGCCGGCGAGGCGTTCGATTTTCTCGTTTCCTCCGGGCTGGCCGACGCACTGCACCGCCAATCGGTGCTCGAACGCATCCAGGCGAACCCGGATCTTGCAGCGGCGGTCGGCGGCTGTCGTTTCGCGATCGAGGCGGTGGCCGAGGATCTCGCCGTCAAACAGGATCTCCTCGCAGAGGCCGAACGGCACGTCGGCGACGACACCGTTCTGTCGTCGACCACCTCGGCGCTCAGCGCCACCGCGCTTCAGTCGGCGCTGGCGCGGCCGCACAACTTCTGCATCGCCCACTATGCTCAACCGGCGCATCTGGTGAAGCTGGTCGAAGTCGTGCCCGGGCGCGACACGGCCGACGACGCCAGGCACTTCACCTTTGCTCTGCTGGCGGCGAGCGGCAAGACGCCGGTGCTGTGCCCCGACATACCCGGCTTCCTGTGGGCGCGTATCCAGCACGCCGTGTTGCGCGAATTCGCCAGCCTGGTGGGCAAGGGTCTGGTGACGCCGGAGGATTGCGACACCGTGCTGAAGGAAGGCTACGCCAGCCGACTGCCGGCCATGGGCGCTTTCGAACATGCCGACCTGGCCGGCCTCGACCTGATGAACGGCGCCGCGGCCAAGGCGGTCTGGGCCGACCTTTCGAATGCCGGCGACCCGGCTGAAACGCCCGTCGGCGCGCTGTTTGCGCAGGGCCACACCGGCATGCGCAGCGGCCAGGGTTTCTACGACTGGCACCAACGCGACCCGGATGAATTCAAGCGACAACGGGACGAGGAGATCGTCCGGCGGGTCAAGATCCAGGCCGGTGGCGAAGTGACCATGCCCAACACACCGGAGGGGCGGTCATGAACGGCGTCCAGATGCAAAAGGTCAGCAAGTCCTTCGGCCCGGTCGACGTCATTCCGGAACTGGACCTGCAGATTGCCGAAGGCGAGTTCGTCGTCATCGTCGGACCGTCCGGCTGCGGCAAGTCGACGACACTGCGGATGATCGCGGGCCTGGAAGGCGTCTCGGGCGGGCAGATCTTCATCGGCGGCAAGGACGTCACCTACCTGCCGCCCAAGCAGCGCGACATCGCCATGGTGTTCCAGTCCTACGCGCTCTATCCGCATATGGATGTCGCCGGCAACATGTCGTTCGCGCTGCGGCTCGCCAAATTCGCCAAGTCGGAGGTCGATGCCCGCGTTCAGCAGGCGGCCAGCATGCTCGGCATCGTCGATCTGCTGGAGCGCAAGCCGAAGGAACTGTCGGGCGGCCAGCGGCAGCGCGTGGCCATGGGACGGGCCATCGTGCGCGACGCCTATTGCTTCCTGTTCGACGAACCGCTCTCCAACCTCGACGCCAAGCTGCGCAGCCAGATGCGCACCGAACTGGCGATCCTGCACAAGCGGCTCGATCGCACCATGGTCTACGTCACCCACGACCAGATCGAGGCGATGACCATGGCCGATCGCATCGTCATCATGTCGGGCGGCCACGTCCAGCAGATCGGCTCGCCGCGCGAGGTCTATAACCGGCCGGTGAACCGCTTTGTCGGCGGCTTTATCGGTTCGCCGTCGATGAACTTTCTCGATGCCGATCTGACCGAAAAGGACGGTCGGCTGACCGTCGAGGGCAACGGTTTTTCCCTGCCCGTCGGCGAGCGCCTGCTGGAACGCTTCAGCCAGGCCAGGGACCGGCAGGTCACCGTCGGTCTCAGGCCGGAGCACTTTGCCGTGGCCGGCACGCTGTCGCAGGACGCCGGCGCGGCCTTCGCCAAGGTCCGGCTCGACGTACAAGTGGCCGAATATATCGGCTCATCGCAATTCCTGGCGGCTCGCGTCGGGGATATTCCGGTTACTGCAGCAGTCGAGGTGGACGCGGACGCGGCACCGATGACGACCGGAGACTACCTGTTCGACACCAGCAGACTCTACCTCTTCGATCGGCAGACGGGAGACGCCTACTGACCCGAATCGGAGCGGATCTGACCGCGTCGAAACCCACTCATCTCAGGGAGGAAACAAGACCATGTTCACGCGAAACATCTTGAAGGCAACGCTGCTCGGAGCGGCGTCCGCGGCATTGATCGCGACGGCCGGCCAGGCAGCCGGGCCTTACGACAAATACGAGGGCACCACCATCGTCGTCAGTTGGCCGGCGCTCAGCCATTTCCAGAAGGCCGAAGAGCTGATCGAGGAATTCACCGAAGAAACCGGGATCGAGGTCGAGATCGACGCTCTGCAATATCTCAAGCTGCGCGACCGGCAGTTGCTGGAAATGTCCAAGGGCAACGGCGAATACGATGTCGTTTCCTGGGTCGTCATGTGGAAGGGCGAATACGTCTCGAAGGGTCTGCTGACGCCGCTGTCGCAGTTCTTCACCAGCGGAACGCTGGTCGATCCGAGGTACGACATCGACGATATCGCCGATGCCTATCTGCAGAACGGCGGCGTCGTCGGTGGCAAAAAAGGCTATATGCCAGGCAAGTCCGGCGCGCTCTACGGTGTTCCGTTCGGGGCCGAAACGTCGATCCTCGCCTACCGCAAGTACATTCTGGACGAGCACGGCATCGAGCCGCCGAAGACCTATGACGAATTGCGCTCCGCGCTGAAGAAGCTCAATGATGCCGGCGTTCCGGCGCTGACATCGCGCGGCAAGACCGGCCATCAGGTCACGGCCGCCTGGCTGTTCCACCTGGCGCCGCTCGGCGGCAAGATCTTCGACGACCAGTGGAACCCGGTGATCAACAGTCCGGAGGCTGTCGAGGCCGCACAGGTGCTGCGCGAGATCGCCCAGACGGGCCCCAAGGGCATCCCGACCTTCGGCTTCGGCGAAGCGGCAGCAGCCTTCCTGCAGGGCGAAGCGGCGATGCATCTCGACACGCTGAAGATCGCGGCCATGTCGCGCGATCCGAAATTGTCGAAGATCGACGGCAAGGTCGGCTATGCGCTGCATCCGACGGGCACGCGCTGCGGATCGGAAACCGGCGGTTTTGCTCTCGGCATCCCGGCGAACTCCAAGAACAAGGAAGCCGCCTTCCTGTTCATTCAGTACATGACGTCGAAGAAGGGCGATCAGCGCATGGTCGAACTGGGCGGCGACCCGATCCGCATTTCGACCCTGAACAACAACGCCGACAAGTTCGACGAATACTCCATCGTCGCCGAACAGCTGCCATGTGCCGATCCGGATTGGCGGCCGCTGATCCCGCAGTGGAACGAGTTGAACATCGACGTGCTCGGCCAGGCCCTCACCAAGGTGATCACCACCGACGAGCCGATCCAGCCGATCATGGACGAGGCCAACGAAAAAGCCCGCGCCATCATGGAACGCGAAGGCTACTACGTCTGGTCCAACTGAAGACTGACGCGCGCGCCAGGCATGCAGGCGGCTGCACCGGCCGCTTGCCCGATCGCGCGCCACGGAAGGTCGGCGTGACATGAACGCGATTACCAATGCCGGTGCCAAAACCGGCAGCAGCATCACCAAACCCAATTTCCAGCCGGGCGCGGTCACGCCGTATTTCTTCATCGCCCCGGCGGTGCTGGTCATGCTGGCCGGGCTGGTCTACCCGGTGGTCGATGCCTTTTACCTGTCATTCTACAACTGGCAGATCGGCACCAAGTTCAGCGAGGCGCCGTTCGTGGGCCACAGCCACTTCGTCCGCATGCTGACGGATCCCGGGGTGTGGGAGTCGCTGTGGGTTACCATCCGCTTCGGATTCTGGACCATCACCATCGAGATGTGTGTGGGCGTGGCGCTTGCCTTGCTGCTGGAAAAACCCATCCGCGGCGCCTCCGTGTTCAGGACGATCTTCATTCTGCCGCTGATGGTGTCGCCGGTCGTGGTCGGCCTCATCTGGCGCTACCTGTTCGATGCCCGCATCGGCTGGATCAACCACTATATCGGCTGGTTCGGCATCGAACCGCAGGTCTGGCTCGGCGATCCGCAGCTGGCATTCTTCGCCATCGTCTTCACCGACATCTGGCAGTGGACCCCGTTCATCTTCATCATCGTGATTGCCGGACTGCAGGCGCTGCCGAAGGAGGTCATCGAGGCCTCGACCATCGATGGCGTCAACTGGTGGCAGCAGATCTTCCTGGTCAAGCTGCCGATGATCAAATCGATCCTGATCATCGCGCTGCTGATGCGCCTCATCGACGTCTTCCGCGCCCTGGAGGTGATGTACATCCTGACCGGAGGCGGCCCTGGACGGGTGACCGAACTGTTGTCGCTGCATATCTACAACCGGGCCTTCGACACGCAGCAACTCGGTTATGCTTCGGCGATCGCGGTGCTGCTCATCGTCATCGTCTTCAGTCTCAGCGTCGCGATCCTGCGGCTGTCCAATCCCATGCAAACGAAATCGGACGTCTAGGCCATGGATGCGCTTCAAAACCCCTGGCGCAACGTCGCCCACTACGCGGGTCTCATTGTGCTTGCCCTCATCTGCCTGTCGCCGATTTGGGTCATGGTGGCGACGTCGTTCAAGGACGACGTCCTGGTCCAGCAGGCCGAACCGTTATGGCTGTTCTTCGCGCCGACGCTCGACAACTACGAGTACATCCTGACGCGCGGTAAATTCGACCGCTACCTGGTCAACTCGGTCATCGTCGCCACCGGCTCGACCTTCCTGACGCTGGTCTTCGGGGGCTTCTGCGCCTATGCGCTGGCCCGGCTGGACTTTCGCGGGCGCCACAGCGTGGCCAACACGACGCTTCTGGTACGCATGGTGCCGCCGGCGGTGCTCGCCATTCCGGCCTTCGCCTTCGTCGCCGCCTTCGAGATCGACGCCGACCTGGCGGTGCTCACCTTCTTCTACACGGCGCTCAACCTGCCCTTCGCGATCTGGCTGCTGTTCGGTTTCTACAAGCAGATCCCGGTGGAACTCGAGGAGGCGGCAGTGGTCGACGGCGCCTCGCCGCTGCAGGTGTTCTTCCGGGTGCTGCTGCCGCTGATGAAATCGGGCTACGCCGTCGCGGCGATCTTCACCTTCCGCATCGCCTGGAACGAGTTCATCCTGGCGCTGCTGCTGACCGGCCGCAAGACGCGGACGTTGCCAGTCGGCGCGGCAGGCTTCATAACCGACACCGGCGTCGAATGGGGGCGGATCATGGCAATGGGCACGCTGATTGTCATTCCGCCGCTGATTTTCACTTTCTTTGCCGCAAGACAGATCATCGCCGGCATGACGGCCGGAGCGGTCAAGGGCTAGCCTTGACCAAAGCAAAAACGGAGAAACATGGATGTCGATATCAGCTGCCTATTATCGCGGCGACAAGCGCTTCACCGTGGAAGAGGTCGCAGCACCGCCCTCGCCTGGCCCCGGCGAGGTGCAGATCGACGTCGCCTTCTGCGGCATCTGCGGCACCGACCTGCATGTCTATCTCGGCCACATGGACCAGCGTGTCGGCTTCGAGCGGGTGATCGGCCATGAGATGTCCGGCACGGTCTGCGCCGTCGGCGACGGCGTTGCGGACATCGCTCCCGGCGACCGGGTCGTGGTGCGGCCGCTCGATGCCTGCGGCGACTGTCCGGCCTGCGAGCGCGGCCATGCCCATATCTGCCAGAACCTGAAGTTCCTCGGCCTCGATACCGACGGCGCCTTCCAGGAGAAATGGACCGTGCCGGCCCACACCGTGCACCAGCTGCCCGCCGGCCTGTCGCTCGATCATGCCGCGCTGATCGAACCGGTTGCGGTGGCCTGCCACGACGTGCGCCGCGGCCGGGTCGAAGCCGGCGAGGACGTGCTGGTCATCGGCGGCGGACCGATCGGCATGCTGATCGCCATGGTGGCCGGCCATGCCGGCGCCAAGGTCACCGTCTCGGAGATCAACCCGCACCGGCTGGCGGTGGCCGAGAAACTCGGCTTCACGGCGATCAATCCGAAGGAAACGGATGCCGCTGCGGCGATCCTCGAGGCCACCGGTGGCAAGGGCGCCGACGTGATCTTCGAGGTTTCGGGAACGCAAGCAGGCGTCGACCTGATGACGGCGGCCGCTTCCACCCGCTGCCGGGTCGTCATGGTGGCGATCCACGCCAGCCGCGCCGAGGTCGACCTCTTCCAGTTCTTCTGGAAGGAGATCGAGATGATCGGCGCCCGGGTCTAAGAGCCGTCCGACTATGACGAAGCCATTGACCTGGTTGCCTCCGGCGCCATCGATGCCAAGACCATGATCACCGACATTCAGGGCCTGGACCGGATCGGCGAAGCCTTCGCCGAACTCGCCGGCAATCCGCAGGCCATGAAGACCCTCATCCGCTGTACCCCGGAGGCCTGACCATGAGCGTTGCAAACCTGTTCGACCTGTCGGGCAGAAAAGCCCTGGTAACCGGCTGCAAGCGCGGCATCGGCAAGGCGATGGCGGTTGCGTTGGCCGAGGCCGGCGCCGACATCATCGGCGTGAGCGCCAGCCTGGAGAGCGAAGACAGCCGGGTCGGCGCCGAGATCGAGGCACTGGGCCGGTCGTTCACCGCCTATCAATGCGACTTCGGCGACCGGGCCTCGCTCAACGGCTTCATCGCAGAGGTCACTGAAGCCCATCCCGACATCGACATTCTGGTCAACAATGCCGGGACGATCCGGCGGGCGCCGGCGGCGGAGCATCCGGACGAGGACTGGGATGCGGTGATCGAGGTCAACCTGTCGGCACAGTTCCTGCTGTCGAAGGCGATCGGCGCGCGGATGATCGCGCGCGGCGGCGGCAAGATCATCTTCACCGCGTCGCTGCTGACCTTCCAGGGCGGCATCAACGTTCCGGGCTATTCGGCCAGCAAGGGCGGCATCGGCCAACTGACCATGGCGCTGGCCAACGAATGGGCCGGCAAGGACGTCAACGTCAACGCGATTGCGCCGGGCTATATCAGCACGGACAACACGGAGGCACTGCGCAACGACAGCGCCAGATACAACGCGATCCTGGAGCGCATCCCGGCCGGCCGCTGGGGCGAGCCGGAGGATTTTGCCGGCCCCGTGGTGTTCCTCGCCTCAGAGGCCGCCGCCTATGTCCACGGCACCATCCTCACCGTCGATGGCGGATGGATGGGGCGGTAAGACCATTCGTCCGCCTTGCGGTGACGTGCCAGAATTTCGGGGACAGTTTACTTAATTCTTTCAGAAGATTATCGATTTAGGCAGGGTCCGGATAGAATCAAGTAAACTGTCCCCGAAATTGCGACCTCCGCCTTCTTTTTTACTACTCTGGCCGTTCTTCGCGGCCGTAACGCCAGAGTCGGCGTTGAAGCGCTTCGGCGACATCGTCACCCGCCTGCAGCGCGTAGACGAAGGCGTGGGTGAGGTAGAAGCAGGTGGCGTCAACGTCGCCTTCAGCCTCTTTCAAATCGGCGGCCTCGGCATAGAGCGCGCATAGTTCCCCGGGATCATCGCGCCCATGGGCATCCAGCAGACGCCGTTCGAGCGAACTGCCCGCCTCGCTCATCCGGCTTCCCGCGCCCGGCCGACCTGATCGGCCACCCAGTGGTGAAAGACATGGGTCGGTCCGTCCATCACCGGCGAGAAACGGCCGCCGTCGAAGAGCTCGCCATGACGGCCGCGCTGCATGCCCTCGACGACGAAGACGTCTTCCTCGAAAACCGTCTTCCACTGTGCAGCATTCGCCCGGTTCAATTCTTCCAGCGCCGCATCGCCCTCGATGTCCTGCGGATAATAGATCTCGACATGTTCGACGGTCCTGTCGACAGACATCGGCTGCAGGACAATCGCGAAGGTGTGGTCGCGGTGGACGCCAAGCAGGACGTTGGGGAAGACGGCGATATATTCCGCGCCCTCGTCCCACTGACCGGACAGGCCTTCGAAATCCGGAAAGGCCGCCCCGTCCTCGCCCTTGAGCTGCCGATAGACAAGCGTTCCCTGCCCGGAGAAATGGCCGGGCGCTTCGATGTTGTAGTGATCCTCGAGCCGCGAATAGCTGTTGAGGCCGGGATGCACCCACGGCAGGTGATAGCTTTCGCAGTAGTTTTCGACCGCCAGTTTCCAGTTGGACCGGACATCGAGCTTGAACGAAGCGACCGGGCCGCCGTGGCGAAGCGGCCGGTCGAATTCGCGCCAGCGTTCAAGCAGGTCCGCCATCGCCTCCTCGAAGGGCGGTGCATCGCCGGAGATGTTGACGAAGATCACGTCCTGCCAGATGTGGGCGCGCACCTGAAACAGGCCGAGCTCGCCGCGGTCAACCTCTTCGTGGGTGTTGTGGCCGGGGCCGCCAATATGCGGCGTGGTGCGAAGATCGCCGTTCAGCGCATAGCACCAGCTGTGGTAGGGGCAGCGGATGGCGCCGGTGATCTTGCGCGGCTCCTCGACCAGGATCATGCCGCGGTGCCGGCAGGTGTTCTGAAACACCCGGACAACGCCCTCGCGGTCGCGCACGACCAGGAGCGGCATGCCGAGGAAGTCGATGGGCACGGCATCGCCGGGTTCCGGGACGTCCTTGGCAAATCCGATGCCTGACCAGTTGGCGAACAGCACGGCGCGCTTTTCCTCATCGAACACGTGCTGCGAGACATAGTGGTCGTTCGGCAGGCCGCGGGCCCTGCTCAGCGGGGCGACAACGCCTGAAAGATCGGTATGGGTGTTCACGACAGCTCCTCCGGTCGCAAAATTGCCTGGTCTCGATTTTCGGTTCCCGCGCCGATGATTTCAACGGCAGAAAACTTCGATCTCAGGTGAGTTCAATTCACCTCAGACATTGTCGAGCAGCCAGTCCCGCACCGTCCGGGCATTGACGCCAATGACCTCGTCCGGATCGGACACGATGTAGAAGGAGGCCGGTGCCGGGATCTCGTTGACGCCGAGCGGGACCAGGACCTTGCGCTCGATATGCGGTCGCACCAGGCGTTTCCAGCCGAGGACGATGCCCATGTCGTCGCGCGCCGCCTGCAGCGCGATCGTATAATTGTTGACCTTCAGGCCCTTGGCGATATCGCCGCGATAGCCGAGTTCGGTGAACCAGGTGCGCCAGGTGGTCCAGGTCAGATCGTCGGCATCGGGGTGGATCAGCGGCATCTGCGCCAGCGCTTCCAGGTCGGGATCCGGATGCGCATCGGCGAAGGCGGGGCTGCAGACCGGCACCAGCTCGTCGCGAAACAGCGGAAAGGTGACCGATTCCTCGGCGTCGATGTCGCCGTAGCGGATCTGCAGATCGGCGTCGTGCCGTCTTGGTTCCGGCTTGTCCGACAGTTGCTGGTTGACGGCGATGCCGCCATGCGCCTTCCAGAACGCCGTCAGGCGCGGCGTCAGCCACAACGAAGAGACCGCGGTCGTCGCGGCGATGGTCACCGCCGTTTCCCCGGCGGCGCGGCGCAATCGGGTCAGCACCGTCGAAATGCGGGTGAAGCTGCCCTCCAGCGCATGAAACAGCACGGTGCCCTGCTCGGTCAGGGCCACGCCGCGATGGCGGCGCTGAAAAAGCGTCACGCCAAGCTCGCCTTCGAGCGCCTTGATCTGGTGACTGACGGCGCCCGGCGTCACGTTGAGCTCGCTGGCTGCGTCCTTGAAGCTCAGATGGCGCGCCGCGGCTTCGAAGGTCGCCAGCGTCGTCAATGGCGGCAGATCGTAGTGCTTGCGGGCCATCGTGCCTCGACGGTTGAATGCATCTCACCCCAATATGAGTCTTTTTGGGCTTGCGCGCGAGCGAAATCGCGTGATGGTGCAGGAGCCCTTCAATATCAGGTGACCTGAAGACATGCGCACACACGCCCAGGCGGTCGTCATCGGCGGCGGCGTCATTGGATGCTCCATCCTCTACCATCTCGCCAAGCTCGGCTGGTCCGACGTGGTGCTGCTCGAGCGCGACGAGCTGACCAGCGGTTCGACCTGGCACGCGGCGGCCAATATTCACGGCCTGCACGACAGTACCAACATCTCGCGGCTGCAGCACTACACCATGCAGCTCTACAAGGAGCTGGAGACCGAGACCGGCCAGGGCTGCGGCGTCTTCCAGCCCGGATCGCTCTATCTGGCGCAGACCGCCGAGCGCGAACACCAACTGCGCCTGCAGGCAGCCAAGGCCCGCTACTACGGCATGAAATTCCACGAAATCGATCGCGCCGAGGCCGAGCGCCTGCATCCGCTTGCCGATTTCGACGGCGTGCGCTGCATCATGTTCGAGCCGGACGGCGGCAATGTCGACCCGTCGGGCGTGACCCAGGCCTATGCCGCCGGAGCCCGCGCCCGCGGCGCCGAGATTCACCGGTTCACGCCGGTCACGGCAACGGTGCAGCAACCGGACGGCAGCTGGATCGTCGAAACGCCGAAGGGCGACATCCGCACCCAGTGGATCGTCAACGCCGCCGGCCTGTGGGGACGGGAAGTGGCGGCAATGGCGGGGATCGAACTGCCGCTCATTCCGACCGAACACCAGTATTTCGTCACCGAGACCATTGCCGAAATCGCGGCGCTCGACCGCCGGCTGCCGTCGATCGCCGACCGCGACGGCGAGTATTATCTGCGCCAGGAGGGCAAGGGCCTGCTGGTCGGCGCCTATGAGCGCGACATGCGTTTCTGGGCCGAGGACAGCACACCGGCCGGCTTCGGCCACGAGCTGTTCGACGACGACCTGGAGCGCATCGAGGACAACATCATGCGGGCCATCACCCGCGTGCCCGCGGTCGGCGAAGCCGGCATCCGCCGGGTCATCAACGGGCCGATGATCTGGTCGCCCGACAGCGGTGCCCTGATCGGGCCTGTTCCCGAGCTCGAGAACTACTTCTGCTGCAACGGGCTGATCCCGGGGTTCTCGCAGTCCGGCGGGCTTGGCCTGCAGGCGGCGCAGTGGATCATCGAGCGGGAATCGGAGCTCGACCTGTTCGGCATCGACATGGCGCGGTTCGGACACTGGGCGGACAAGGCCTTCACCAAGGCGCGGGTTGCCGACCAGTACGCCCACCGCTTCAAGATCCACTTCCCCAACGAGGAGCGCGAGGCCGGACGGCCGGTGCGCACCCGTCCCGTCCACGCCATGCAGCGCGAGATGGGCGCCGTCTTCGGGCTCAACTACGGCTGGGAACACCCGCTTTGGTTTGCCGGCAATCCCGACGACGCCCACGAGACCTGCGGCTTCGAACGGCAGAACTGGTTCGAGCCGGTGGGTCGCGAATGCAAGATGCTGCGCGAGCGTGCCGGTATCATCGACATCTCGAACTTCGCCAACTACTCGGTTTCCGGACCGGGTGCCGAAGACTGGCTGAACGCGCTCTTCGCCAACCGTATGCCGCGCGCCGTCGGGCGCTCCTGCCTGACGCCGCTGATCGGCAAGCGCGGCGGCATTGCCGGCGACTTCACGGTGACCCGGCTCGGCGAAACGGAGTTCATGATCGTCGGATCGGGCATGGCCGAACGCTACCACCAGCGGTTCTTCAAGGCCGTGCCGCTTCCTGAAGGCACCGTGTTCGAATCGCAGACGGAAGCGCTGTGCGGCTTCAACGTGGCTGGTCCGCAATCGCGCGACATTCTTTCGCGGCTTACCAACGCCGATCTGTCGACCGAGGCCTTTCCGTTCATGCGGTCGCGACGCATCGAAATCGCCGGCATCGAGGCGATCGCCATCCGCGTTTCCTTTACCGGCGACCTCGGTTGGGAGCTGCATTGCGCAACCGATCGGCAATTCGACCTCTATCGGGCGTTGCTGGAAGCCGGCAAGGAGTTCGATGCCGGCCCCGTCGGGTCGCGGGCTTTGATGTCGCTGCGGATCGAAAAGGGCTACGGCAGCTGGGGCCGCGAATATTCACCCGAATACTGGCCGCAGGAGGCCGGGCTGGACCGGCTGGTCAAGCTGGACAAGGGCCCGTTCCTCAACAACGACGCCTGTGCCACGGTGCTCGACAACGCACCGCGCGAAACGCTCTCGATCCTGGAAGTCAACGCGACAGACGCCGATGCCAATGGCGGAGAACCGGTGTTCATGACCGACGGAACCCCGGTTGGCTATGTCACGTCGGGCGCCTACGGGCATGCCGTCGGCAAGTCGCTGGCGCTGGCCTACATCAAGGCCGGCGCGGCGGAACCGGGAAGCGAACTCGACGTCGCGGTTCTCGGGCGGCCGCACCGAGCCGTGCTGCTGGCCGAACCGCCCTTCGATCCGGCCGGCCAGCGTTTGCGGCAGTAACGCCTACATCAGATACTTCTTGAAGAAGTCGATGGTGCGCTGCTCGGCCAGCTTGGCCGCCGCCTCGTCGTAACGCGGCGTCGTATCGTTGTGAAAGCCGTGATTGACCCCCGGATACATGTGCGCCTCGTAGGTGTTGCCGTTGGCCTTCAGCGCCTCCTCATAGGCCGGCCAGCCGGCATTGATGCGTTCGTCGAGTTCGGCGTTCTGGATCAGCATCGGCGCCTTGATATCGGCGACGTCCGCCGGATCCGGCTGGCGCCCGTAAAACGGCACGCCGGCCGCCAGCTCCGGATAGGCGACCGCCAGAGCGTTGACCACGCCGCCGCCATAGCAGAAGCCCACGGCGCCCACCTTGCCGCTGCAATCGTCGCGTGACAGCAGGTATTCGAAGCCGGCGAAGAAGTCGTTGAGCAGCATTTCGCGATCGACCGAACGCTGCAGCGTGCGGCCCTCGTCGTCATTGCCGGGATAGCCGCCGACCGAGGTCAGGCCATCCGGCGCCATGGCCATGAAGCCGGCCTTGCCGAGCCGCCGCGTGACGTCCTCGATATAGGGGTTGAGGCCGCGGTTCTCGTGGATCACCAACACCGCCGGCAGCTTGCCGTCGGCACCGGCCGGACGCACCAGGTAGGCGTTGACCGTGCCGTGGCCGTTCGGCGACGGAAAGGTGATGCGGCTCGTGTCGATCTCCGGATCGTCGGGGGCCACCTGCTGGGCCAGCGCGTAGTCCGGCGACAGCTGATTGAGAAGCATGGCGGCGGTCACGCCGACGGCGGCGAACTTCGCCGCGCCCTCGAGGAATTCGCGCTTGCTGATGATGCCGTGGGCGTAGAAATCGTAGAGGTCGAGCAATTCCTGCGGAAAATCCTTCGCCGTCTTGCGGCGAACGGGCCTCTGAATATTCATGAGTCGGCTCCCTGAAAGAACGGGGCACGCTTCTCGACGGCAGTACCCCGCGTTGACAATTCCCATCGGAAAAAATTCTGAAGCGGTTTTATGTTGGAAGTGTGAAACGCCGCGCGGAAGTCAAGACCGCCCGGGCAGGCGCAGGTGCCCGTTGGTGACGGCGAGCCCGAGAAAGAGCACCGCGATCGACACAGCCAGAAGCAAGCTCAGCGGTTCGCCGAACGCCAACGCTCCTGCGACGATGCCGGAAAGCGTGGCGAAATAGCCGACCTGGCTGAAGCCGACACTATCGGTGCGCCGCTGGACGGCGAAGGTCAGGATGTAGCTGACGGCGGTCAGCGCTCCGACGATCAGGACAACCGCCTCGGCGGCCGATTGCAAATCGAACGGCGAGAATTCGTAGCCGGCATAGACCACCACGGGCCAGAAGATCACCGCCTGGGACAACAGCATGCCGGCGGCCAGGGCGAGCGGGTTGGCGCCGTCGGGATAGGCCCGGTTGCGGTAGATGTTGCCGCAGGCGAGCAGGACCGGCGCTGCCAGCGCGACGGCGACCCAGGCCAGGCCGGTTTCCGGCAGCTCGAAGCCGCCCATGGTCGCCAGGCTGACGCCGGCCAGGCCGATGACGATGCCGACCAGACGGAAGCCGGGCAGCATGCGGCCGTCCAGCGCCGAGGCGATCGCGAATGTCGCCAGCGGCGACAGGGTGATCAGGGTCGTATAGAGACCGGCCGGCAGATGGGCGAGCACGACATAGGCGACATATTGCGGGCCGCTGACGCCGAGCAGGCCGCTGACGATGTAGTAGCGCAGATGATCCGGGCGCAGCACCAGGCGTTCGCCGCGGACCGCCAATGCGACCAGCAGGATGATGCTGGCGCAAAGCAACTGCCAGAACAGCGCCGCAACCGGCGGCACGCCGGATGCCGCGACGACCTTGGCCAGCGCGAAGCTGATACCGACCATGGCGCCGATTCCGACAATGACCGGAGTCGGACCGCTCAGGGCGGACAGTACCGGACCCGCCCGCATTGCACCGATCTCTCTCATGGATGTCCCTCGCAAATTGCTTTGTTCGCAGCCATATGGCGTTTCTCTTTTTCGTTTAATGATGGTATCAAGAAACTAATTGTTGAGATTTTTTCACCAATGGACTCAAGACCATGTCAATCGGCGCTATCCCGGTATTCGTAGCGGTCGCAGAGAATGGCGGTTTTGCCGCGGCCGCGCGTCAGTTGGGCGTCTCAAAGTCGGCCGTGAGCAAGCGGATTTCGCAGCTGGAGGCGGAGCTGGGGGCGCAGCTGCTGCACCGCTCCACCCGCAGCCTGAGCCTGACGGAAGCCGGCGAACGGTATCTTGCGCACGCGGTGCGCGCCCTCGGCGCGGCGCGCGAAGCCGAGGATGCAGTGCTCGAGCTGCAGGGCGACCCCAAGGGCGTGCTGAAGATCAGCGCGCCGATGTCGTTCGGAAGGCTGCACGTGGCGCCGTTGCTTGCGCCGTTCCTTCGCCGGCATCGGGGATTGGAAATCGACATGGTGATGGACGATCGGGTGACCGACCTGGTTGAGGGAGGGTTCGACCTGGCCATTCGCGCAGGAACCCTGCCCGACACCGCCCTTATTGCCCGCAAGCTGGCGCCCTGCCGCAATCTCCTGTGCGCGGCGCCGGCCTATATCGCAGAATTCGGACAACCGGACCATCCGGCGGAACTGCCGAACCACAACTGCCTGCATTACGCCTATTTCAGCGATGCGCAAGAATGGACCTTCATCGGCTCCGACGACACGATACGCGTTGCCGCCGGCGGCAGTCTGCGGATCAACAACGGCGAGGCGCTGCTAGAGGCGGTGCTCGGCGGCCTGGGAATAGCCCGTCTGCCCAGCTTCATCGCCGGACCGCACCTGAAAAGTGGCGCGCTGCTGCGACTGCTTCCGCACTACGACATGCCGTCCCAGGCGATCTACGCGGTGTTCCCGGAACGCCGCCACCGACCGGCGAAGGTGCGCGCCTTCCAGGACTTTCTGATCGATGCGTATGGTCATGGTCTTCCGCCGTGGGACCCCGGATGACGCTGCACGCATGGAAATCGGTGGCGGCAAAAGAACCCCGCCCTATATGGGCAACGGTCAGTGCGGACTTGACAGAGACCGGCCTACGTTGAAGGTTCTTGCGGCGGGGGCAACGGAATCGGAGAATCCCGGCGGACGCACGCTTTTCCAGGCAATGCCTCCGACCGCCTTAACCGGGAATCCCGACCAGGGCCGCGACGAACAGCGAGAGGCACTTTGGAGCGCAAACTTCTTCCGTATATCTGGCGGCACTCAAGCAAGCAGCAGATCTGGATCTTCATCATCGTCGTGGTTTCCATGCCGGTCTATTTCCAGATGCTGCAATTGCCGAAGCTGGTGGTCAACGGACCGATCCAGGGCGACGGGTTCGACACTCCCGGAGCGACGCAGCCCTTCCTTTCGATAGACCTGCCGTTTTCCGACTTCCTGTTCGGGCAGTCGATCAATATCTTTGGCGGCTTCGAACTGGAACGGCTGTCGATGCTGGTGGCGCTTTGCATCGGTTTCCTGGTGGCGGTCGCCCTGAACGGCTGGTTCAAGCTCTATATCAACACCTTCAAGGGCAAGTTGGGCGAGCGCCTGCTTCGCCGGCTTCGTTACGAGCTGTTCGACCGGGTGTTGCGCTACCCCATCGCCAAGGTTCGGCAGGTCAAGCCGTCCGAGGTGACCAGTGCCATCAAGGACGAAGTGGAGCCGCTGGGCGAGTTTTTCGGCGACGCCTTCTCGATTCCGGTGTTCCTCGGCGCCCAGGCGCTCACCGGCCTGTTGTTCCTGTTCCTGCAGAGCACCATGTTCGGCATCATAACGCTGGCCATCGTGCTGTTCCAGGCGTGGATCATCCCACGCCTGAGGCGCCGTCTGCTGGTGCTCGGCCGCATGCGTCAGACTGCGGCTCGCCGGCTTTCGGGCCGCATCGGCGAGTATGTCCAGGGTATGGACGACGTGCACCTGCACGGCGTTTCGAACCGCGCACGCTTCAATATCTGGGGCATGCTGCGCAACATCCTGGCCATCCGCTTCGAGCTCTACCAGCGCAAGTTCCAGGTCAAGTTCCTGAACAACTTCCTGATCCAGCTGCTGGCCTTCCTGTTCTATCTGATCGGCGGCTACCTGGTGATCACCGGTCAAATGGATCTGGGCGCGCTGGTTGCCTCCATCGCCGCCTACAAGGACCTGCCGGCGCCGATCAAGGGCATTATCGACTGGGATCAGCAGCGGCTGCTCAACCAGATCCGCTACGAGCAGGCGATCGAGGATTTCGCCAATACCGACGTCACGCCGGCCGAGCGGCAGGCGCCGCTCGAAGCGCCGCCGGCGCCGATCGAAACCGGCTATGAAGTGCACAATCTGAACGTCCTCGATGCGTCCGAACAGCCGATCATCCAGGATTTCAGCGGTGCGATGAGCCGCAAGGAGGCCTTGGCCATCGTCGGCGGCGGCGATTCCGGCGCCGAGCAGCTGGCGGAGTCCCTGGCACGGCTGATGCGGTCGGCATCCGGCAACATCACGCTGGACGACAAGGAACTGGTGAACCTGCCGGAAGGCCTGACCGGCCGCCGGGTCGGGTATGCCGACAGCGGCACCTTTTTCGCCTCGGGTTCCATCAAGGCGGCGCTGGCCGAAACGCTGCCCTATGAAGGAGAGGCGTCACCGGTCCTGCAATCCGGGTCCAGCAATGCCGAGTTCGCCCCCTACGAAACCGAGGTCGCGGCCGGCTTGGAATTGTCGGACGACGACACCGGGGTGTTCGAACCGCCCGAACCCTGGCCGAGCGACGAATTGGCGCCGCGCGTCTTCGACATCATGCGCTGCGTCGGCCTCTATGACGACGTGCTCGAGTTCGGGCTCCTGCGCAAGATCGACGCCGACGGCGACGAGGACATCAAGACCAGCGTCATGGAGGCGCGGCGCCAGTTCGCCGGCGACCAGACGATCAGCAGCGCCGTCGAGTTCTTCGACCCGGACAGCTACAACCAGCAGCTGACCATCTGCGAAAACGTCATCTTCGGAACGCCCATCGACGAGAGTTTCCAGACGGACAACCTGCCGTCAAACGAGATGCTGCGCGGCCTGTTGCGCGACGCCGGCCTGGAAGCGCCGCTGTTCGACATGGGCATCGAAATCGCCCGCAACAATGTCGAGCTTTTCGGCGATCTGGCCGAAGACAGCGCGTTGCTGCAGCGCTCCGGCGGTCCATCGCCGGAACAGCTGTTGCAGATGCGCGAAGCGCTGGACAAACTGGCGGGCAAGAACGCCGGCAACGCCGGCGAGAAGGATCTGGCCGCGATGCTCGGCCTTGCTTTCGACTATTGCGAAGCGCAGACCCGCTTTGGCGTGCTCGACGAGGACGAGCAGCAGAAACTGCTGGAGTTGCGCCACAAGGTGCGCGCGGCCGTGGAAGAGCGTGGCGACAATGCGGTGGCCTTCCACGATCCCGACAACTTCAACCCGTCCCTGTCGCTGCTCGACAACATCCTGTTCGGGCGTATCGACGCGCGTCGCATCGGGGCGCGCGAACGGGTGCTCAAGGCCATCAAGGAACAGCTGGAGACCAGCGGCGTTTCGGACGCGCTGTTCCGCATCGGCCTGTTCTTCGACATCGGCACGGGCGGCCGCAACCTGACGACACACCAGGCGCAGAAGCTGAAGGTGGCGCGGGCGCTGCTGAAGGAACCGGACATCGTCATTCTCAACCGGGCGCTTTCGGCGCTCGATCCGGAGGAGCGGATGAAAATCGTCGAGGCCGTGCTCGCCATGGGCAAGGACGGCGACACGCGCCGCATGGGCGTGATCTGCGTGCCGCTCGATACCAAGGATCTGGACGTGTTCGACCGGGTCATCGCAATGGAACACGGGCGGATTACGGTCGAAGGGACACCGGACAAGGTTGCCGCGCGACTTGAAACGGAGGCCGGTTAGCGGCAGCATGGGGAGGTAGGAGTTTAACGATGAGTACGCTGAAAGACGATGTGGCCATGCTGCGCAAAGTCCCGCTGTTCGAAAGCGTGGACCCTAGCAAGCTCAAGCTGATCGCCTACACCGCAACGCAACTGATGTTCGACGACGGCGAAATGGTGTTCGCGCAGGGGTCGAACGGCACGTCGGCCTACCTGATCGTGCGCGGCGATGCCGATATCCTGTCGGATAGCGGCGGGCAGCAGGTTGTTGTGGCGAAACTCGGCACCAATGCCCTGTTCGGTGAAATCTCCGCTTTCTGCGACGTTCCCAGAACGGCCTCGGTCAAGGCCAATGGCCAGCTGACCGTTCTGGAGCTCAAGCGCGAGAACCTGATGGAGCTGTGCGGCGAGTTTCCCGACGTTGCCGTGGAGGTCATCCGCGAACTGGCCAAACGCTTGGCCCGGACCACTTCGGACCTGGCCAACGTCCTCGACAAGAAATCGGCCTGAGGTTCGCCGGTCAGCCGGCCTGTTTGGCGGCCATTATCACTGCGATCATCACCGCGTAGGTCAGCTGGTGGACCAGTTGGTCGGCGCCGTGAAGAACCCAGTAGTGGCGGGTATGCACCTCCAGCTTGTGCTTGCAGTCATACTGGCCCTTGGCATAGTCGGTCGCGTAGTGAACGACGAATTCGAAGACCAGTAGCCCGACGATGATACTGGCCGGCAGGCTGCAGATGAGCAGAACCGGAAGCGTCAGAACAACGTGAATCCCGGCGTGGATGTAGCCACCGGGTTTGCTGAGGTGGCATTTTTGCGCAATCATCGACGGCCACTGAAGGGTGTAATCCGCTATGAAGTGCTTGATTTGCAGCCCGACGAGTGCCCATAGCAACGCATAGTCCATGATCCTCAATAACACCCTTCCCGCGGACCGTCACTCCCTCGCCGGTCACCATGGAAGCTGAGGCCTTCCGGGTCAAACGAATTTGCCGAAGCCCCCGGGTCGAGGGCTGCGACGTTCGCGGTTGACCCGGGAGCCGAAATCACGGCGTCGCGCCACTGCCGCGCCGCAGCATCAACCCGTTTTCCCGATCCGAGCGAGCGGCGAGGTCGAGTATCTCCTGGAGTGCGGCGGCTCGGGCAAAGTCCGGATCGACCGGGACGCCGCCGCGCACCGCCTGCGCAAAGCGCCGGTAGTTCGATTCCGTCGGTGGAAATGCCGTTTCTCGCCAGACGGGCTGCTGCAGATCGGCAGCGGCGCACAGCAGCAGGCGTTCGGTCTTGCCTTCCAGCGCCACCTCCAGACCGCCCTCGTCACCCCACACACGCAGCCTCAGGTCGTTGATGTTTCCGGACGCGAAACGCGTCGCGTGAACCACGCCGATCGCACCTGCGTCGAGTTCGAGCTGCATGGTGAAGCTGTCATTAGCGTCGAGGACATAGTCGCCGATCCGGTCTCCGGGCGCCTTTGCAAAGGTCTTCAGCCGGCTGGAAACGGCGCCCGCATCGTCGCCGATGACGTAGGTCGCGTAGTCCAGGATGTGAATGCCGATGTCTCCGAGCACGCCAGCCGATCCATGCGACGTCGACAGGCGCCACAGCCAGGTCGAGTCGGTGCGCCAGTCGCCCCAGAGAGGCTGGGTAAGCCAGCTCTGCAGATAGGACGCCTCGAAGTGGCGAACGGTTCCGATTGCGCCGGCGGCGATAAGCCGCCTTGCCTCCTGCATGGAAGAAAGGCCGCGATAGGTGAGATTGACCATGTTGACGACGCCGGTGTCCGCGGCGACCCGAGCCATCTCAACGGCATGCGGATAATTGTCGGCCAACGGCTTTTCGCACAGAACGTGCTTGCCGGCTGAAAGCAGCGGCATAGTCGTCGGATAGTGAGCCCGGTCCGGCGTGATGTTGGAAACGCTGTCGAAGTCGCCCCACTCGAGCGCGGCCTCAAGCGTTTCGAAGCGGTTGGCGATTTTGTGGGTGTCGCAAAACGCCCGCAGCCGACCCGGGTCCGTATCGACTGCTGCGACAAGCTCGACGCCGTCGATTTCTGCAAAGGCCTCGGCGTGCAGTCCGGCCATATTGCCGGTTCCCAGGATCACATGCCGCAAAACTCCGTTCCCCATCGCAAACCTCGTCGCTTCTTCCGCCCGATCAGCGCAACCCGGGTTCGCCGTCCTTGTGGATCTTCGGGCCGCGATCCTCGATCGTTTCCAACGTATCCGCTACCGGCCGGTTGGGCGCGTCCACGGCGCTTTCGCGGCTGCGCCTCTCGCCGTGCGCCCATTTCGCGGCATTCCGCAAGACGTGCTGAACCGTGGCATCGTGATAGGTCGGATAGGTTTCGTGACCCGGGCGGAAATAGAAGATGTTGCCGGCGCCGCGGCGGTAGGTCAGTCCCGAGCGGAATACCTCGCCGCCCTGGAACCAGCTGACGAACACGGTCTCGAGCGGCTCGGGCACGCCGAAGGGTTCGCCGTACATCTCCTCGTTCTCGAGTTCGAAATGATCCGGCAGACCGGCGGCGATCGGGTGTCCGGGCGCGGTCAGCCACAGCCGTTCGCGCTTCCCGGCCTCGCGCCAGGTCAGATTGCACGGTGATCCCATGAGCCGCATGAAGACCTTGGAAAAATGCGACGAATGCAGAGCGACGAGGCCCATACCCCGCCAGACATGCTCGACCACGCGCTCGACAACCTCGTCGGCGACCTCGCCATGGGCGGCATGACCCCACCAGAAAAGCACATCCGTTTCGGCGAGCCGCTCCTCCGGGAGCCCGTGTTGCGGCTGCTGCAGGGTCGCCGTGCCCGCGGTGATGGCCGGGTCGGCGTTCAGGGCCGCCGCGATGCATTCATGCATCCCATCCGGATAGATGGCGCGCACGACATCGCTGGTCTGTTCGTGGACGTTTTCGCCCCAGACAATCGCTTTGGTCGTCATGTCGGAATCCTCTCGGCCGGCTCGACGGCGACCGGGAAATCGGTGGAAGGGGTCCGGAGCCGCTGGTCGCGGCGATGGAGAAGCCACCACAACACAGCCCCAAAGGCTTGGCAAGAGGTGTGTTGCGCGCCATGCGCAACAATTTCACAATGCGGTCGGCCTCGATCAGGCCCGTACAATCCTTGCTGCGGAGGACAGCATGACACTGCGCGTTCTTTTCATCGGCGGGACCGGCCAGATCTCGCTGCCCTGCGTCCTGGAGGCGGTTTCAGCCGATCACGACGTCACGGTGCTCAATCGCGGCAGTCTGACGGACGCGCTGCCTGCATCGGTGCGCAGGGCGGTCGGCGATTTTTGGGACGACGCGGATTATGCACGGGCGGCCGAAGGCACCTGGGACGTGGTCTGCCAGTTCATCGTCTACGAGCCCCACGAAGCCTTGCGCGACGCCTCGATCTTCGCCGGCAAGACAGGACAATACATCTTCATCTCGACCGCCTCGGCCTACGCCAAACCCGTGGCCCGGTTTCCCATCACCGAGACGGTGCCGCTCGACAATCCCCATTGGGAATACAGTCGCAAAAAGATCGCCTGCGAAAACGTGCTGCTTGCAACAGAGGATCTGCCACTCACCGTCGTGCGGCCGAGCCACACCATCCGCACGCGCTTCCCGACGGCGATGGGTGAAGGCGATGCGCTGCTGTCGCGCCTGCTGCGCGGCCTGCCGATCGTCGTTCCGGGCGACGGCCGGGCCCTGTGGACACTCACGCGGGCGGAGGACTTCGCCCCGCCTTTCGTACGGCTGTTCGGCCATCCGTCGGCACGCGGCGAAATCTTTCACCTGACCTCCGACCACGCCTATCCGTGGGACATGATCTACGGCGCCGTCGGCCGCGCAATCGGCGCTGTACCCGATCTGGTGCACGTGCCGACCGACAACCTGGTGCGTTTTCATCGGGACTGGGAGGGTTTTCTCAAGGGCGACCGGGCACACACGCTCCTGTTCGACAATGCCAAGATCAAATCGGTTGTCGGCGACTTCGCCTGCGAAAACGACCTCGATGGGCTGATGCGCTCGCCGCTCGAGCACTGGCAGGCCAGGGGCGGCGCCGCGGCAACGCGTCCGTCGGCGGAACTGGACAGACTGCTCGACAGGATCATAGCGCTGCAGGCTCGTGTCAGGCCCTAGACTAATCCGTATCCCGGCTCTTTTTCTTGAGGTCCATCAGATAGGCGACGACATCGGCCTTTTCGCTTTCGTAGAGGCGGAAGATCGTCATGGGAAAATGGTCGCCGGCCAGGAAGTTCCTGAAATAGGCGCGATCGCGCCGCGGCCGCAGTACGATTTCCTCGAAAGCCGGCGCCATGTCGGGGTCGTCTGCGTCGGTGGTGCGCATATGGCAGGTGCGGCACCATTGCTCGACAACGGCCTGTCCGCGACGCGCCGCATCGCCCGCCGACATGAAGGGAAGCGGGACGAGCACCATCACCAGGCCGAGCATGGCGACCCAGGTGACCCGCTTCCACAGGCCATAGCGCTTGCCGCGACGCGGATGTACCATCCCTCACGCACCCCCTGCGGCCCGGCGTCCGCGGTTTTGCCGTCCGACGCCGATCCGGGCTAAAATTCTATCCGCATTGCGCCGCCCGTCAATTGACCGAGGTCAACCTGGTCGATTCGACCCGGCCGACAATGGCGATGCGGAACCCGAGAACCGCTGGAGATCGACCATGCACAGGAGGTTTTCCGACAGAAACGAGGCCGGCCGTCTGCTGGCAGAGCAACTTGTCCAGAGAGACTATGAGCGGCCGGTGGCGCTGGCGTTGCCGCGCGGCGGAGCGCCGGTTGCCGCTGAGATCGCCAAAGCCCTGGCGGCTCCCATGGACCTGATGCTGGTGCGCAAGATCGGCACGCCGGGACAACCGGAACTGGCGCTCGGTGCAGTCGTCGACGGCGCCGAACCGCAAATCGTGATCAACGACGACGTGAGGCGGCAGGCCGGCGTGAGCGATGCCGATCTCGAACTGGCCATCGAGCGTCAGCTGGCGGAAATCGACCGCCGGCGTGACATGTATCTGGCCGGCCGGAAACGCGTGCCGGTGAGAGACCGCACCGCGATCGTCGTCGACGACGGCATCGCGACCGGCGCCACGGTTCGCGCGGCAGTCAAGGGATTGCGGCTCGGAAATCCGGCAAAACTGGTTCTCGCCGTTCCGGTCGCGCCTTCCGACACCCTTGCACGGCTTGAGGACGAGGTCGACGAAATCGTCTGTCTGCAAACGCCTGAACCGTTCTACGCGGTGGGCCTTTACTACCGGGATTTCGACCCGGTGAGCGACGAGGACGTCGTGTCGATTTTCTCGGAAAACCGGCCGGATATTTGACTTCGATTCGACGTTCTTTATATGTTCACGTGTGATCTGTAGAAGGAAACACGATACGGGCCATTCCGAGGCCGCGACCGCCGATCAGCGAAAGCTGCGGCGCTGTCTGATGTGCGGAACCATGTTCGACAGCTTTGGCCCCGGCAACCGTGTCTGCAAGAAATGCAAGTCGACCAAGGTCTGGCGCAGCGGCATCTGAGGCCGGCGCCGACGGTTCCGTACGACCTGGGATTGACTTGGCTCAAAATCCTCCGACTCTGAAACTGCTTTAATCGAACCAATTGAAGGTGACAGCAGTGGCAGAGACAAAACCGTTGCGTGCGTCTGCATTGCGGCAGAGATGCGATCCCAGGCGGCTCGGCTTCAAAACGACCGCCGAACTGAAACCGGCCGAACGGCTGCTCGGACAGGAACGGGCGCGCGACGCCATGCAGTTCGGCACGGCGATCCGCCGGTCCGGCTATAATCTGTTCGTCATCGGCGAGAAGGGGCTCGGCCACCAGGACGCGGTCATCCAGTTTCTCGAGGATCGCGCCCGCTCCGAAGCGCCGCCTGACGAATGGGTTTACGTCAACAATTTCCAGCAGAGCCGCAACCCCATCGCGATCCGGCTGCCACCCGGCACCGCGATCGGTTTTCGTCGGGCAATGGACGAACTGATCGACGACCTGAAGACCGCCCTGCCCGGCCTGTTCGATTCCGACGATTACCGCACCCGGTTACGGGCGATCGACGAGGAAGCCAAGGAGCAGCAGGAACAGGCGTTCGAAGCATTGCGCAAACGGGCGGAAGCCGAGAACATCGGCATCATGCGCACGCCGATGGGCTTCGCCCTGGCGCCGACCCGCGACGGCAATGTCATCCAGCCGGACGTGTTCAATGCCATGCACGAAGCCGACAGGAAGCGCATCGAGGGCGTGATCGCCGAGCTGCAGGGCGAACTCGAGCGGGTTCTGCGCGAGATGCCGGCGATCGACAAGAAGCGGCGGGACCGGATCCGCAAAGTCAACGAGGAACTCGCCTCGGCGACCATCAGCGCCTCGATTGCGGTATTGCGTCAGCGCTTTGCAGATCACAAGGCCATCCTCAGCCACCTGAAGGCGACCGAGGCCGATCTCGTACAGAATTTCGGGCTCTTTCTCACCGACGGAATGCCGGAGGAGGCGTCCGCCGGGCCGCCCGCGGCCGCGCGGCCGACCGACCGGCGGCTGCGGCGATACGGCGTCAACGTTCTGGTTACCGATCAGCAGCAGCAGGGTGCGGCCGTGGTCAGGGAGGACCATCCGACGCTGGCCAACCTGCTGGGCCATATCGAGCATCTGGCCGAACTGGGCGCGCTGGTCACCGACTTCACGCTGATCAAGCCGGGCGCCCTGCACCGGGCGAATGGCGGCTACATCGTCATCGATGCGCGCAAACTGCTGTCGGAGAACTTCGCCTGGGAAGCGCTCAAGCGCACGCTGCGCGGCAATGCCATCCGCATCGAGTCGGCAGCCGCGCAGATGGGGCTGGCGACCACCGTCACCCTCGATCCGGAGCCGATACCGCTCGACGTCAAGGTTGTGCTCGTCGGCGAACGGCGGCTCTACGACGTCCTCGTGCATCTCGATCCCGATTTCAGCGACCTGTTCAAGGTAGAAGCCGATTTCGAGGATCGATGGAGGCGCAATGCAAAGAACGAAAAACAGTCTGCACAACTGTTCGCCACGCTCATCGATGCCGAGGGCCTGCGCCCGCTGAACGCGGACGGTGCAGCGCTTCTGATCGAGGAATCGGCACGCTTCGCCGACGATTCCGAACGGCTGTCGCTGCGCATCGGCTACCTGACGGACCTGCTTCGGGAAGCGGACTTCTGGGCCGGTGACGCGGGCAAGCGGGTCATCGCCGCCGCGGATATCGAAAAGGCGCTCGACGGCCGGATCCGCCGCAAGGACCGCATCCGTCAGCGGGTCTATGAAGGCATCGAACGCAACACGGTGCTGATCGACACCAAGGGAACCGCCGTCGGTCAGATCAACGGCCTGTCGGTCACCGGGATCGGCGACTTCATGTTCGGCAAACCGTCGCGCATAACCGCGCGCGTTCGCATGGGCGCCGGCAAGCTGATCGATATCGAACGCGAGGTGGATCTCGGCGGACCGCTGCATTCGAAGGGCGTGATGATCCTGGCAAGCTACCTGCAGGCCAACTACGCGCTCGACCGGCCGGTGTCACTTTGGGCGAGTCTTGCTTTCGAGCAGTCCTATGGCGGCATCGACGGCGATAGCGCTTCTTCAGCCGAGCTCTACGCTTTGCTGTCGGCCCTGTCTGAAGTCCCCATCCGCCAGGATCTGGCGGTTACCGGCTCCGTCAATCAGCGCGGCGAGGTCCAGGCGATCGGCGGCGTCAACGAGAAGATCGAAGGCTTCTTCGACATCTGCAATACCCGCGGCCTGACCGGCGACCAGGGCGTGCTGATCCCGAAATCCAATGTCAAACACCTGATGTTGCGCCGAGATGTCGTCGAGGCGGCGGAGGCCGGGCAATTTCACGTCCATGCCGTGCGGACCATCGACGAAGGCATTGCCCTTCTCACCGGACGCGCGGCCGGCCGGCGAAACGCCCGAGGCGTGTTTCCGGCGGATTCGATCAACGGCCTGGTCGACGCCAGGCTGCAGGCGTTCGCCGACACGAGGCGGGATTTCGCCGCCCGCAACACCAACGGCGGCAAGCCGCGATCGGAGGATGCGTCATGACAACGCGCTTCAGGATCCTCGCCGGTTTCGGCTCGGTCGCCGACGAGGAACCGACGATCGATACGGCGCTGATGCTCGCTCGTGCGCTGGAAGCGGACATCGCCGGCTATTTCGTCGAAGACACCGATCTTCTCAATCTCGCCGCCCTGCCCTTCGCCAAGGCGGTTCGGCCGACCGACCGCAGCGTTCGCGACGTGGAATTGGAGCACATGCAACGCACCATGACGCGCGCCGCCGGCAACTGGAAGCGGATGCTGCATGCCAGCGCCGGCAGGGCCCGGGTGAACTGCTCGTTCGAGACCACGCGCGGAGCCTATTCCGCCGAGATCGCGCGCGCCTGCGCAACCACCGACCTGGTGGTGGTCAATCCGGCCAACATGCCGCGGCGCACACCGGATTCAGTTGCCGGCCTTCTGCAACGGATCCGGGAGGCGGCGGGAACGGTGCTTTTGCCCGAGGGCCGCAGCCGCGCCCGGAAGGGCCCGCTGGTGTTGCTCGCGACCGGTGAAGCCGCCGACAGGCGGCTGTTCGAACTGACCGCACAGCTTGCCACGGCCGCCGGAAGGCGTATCGCCATCGAGGCCACACAGGAGAACGCACAGGCCGTTCGTACCCTGGCGCAAGAGATCCTCGGGACCGAATTCGATTTGAACCGAACGACCGGACCGGTCTCCGTCTCGGTCGCTGCGATCGCC
This sequence comes from Rhizobiaceae bacterium, assembly GCA_963921345.3. Lineage (GTDB taxonomy): Bacteria > Pseudomonadota > Alphaproteobacteria > Rhizobiales > Rhizobiaceae > Hoeflea_A. The sequence continues at coordinate 1,562,090 of CAWUFE020000002.1, forward strand.
GAACTGCGCCCCTCCTTCATTCTTGCAAGACGAGGCACCCTGCCACACGGCACCGTCGAGAAGATCCTGGCCGTGGGCGGCGCACCGCTGTTGCTGTTTCACGAAGAGGCGTAGGGGCGGATAAGGGCCCAGTCCCTGGGTCATCACTCCCAGGATGGAAAGTGGCGCTGCCTTGGCCATTTCAAGAGAAAGGACTTAGCCAGGGAAAGCGGCGATCAGCAGGCGCCATACCTTGGGCACGACATCCTCGGGCAACGCTGCCGCCATCAATCCGCGTGGCGCCTCGTTTTCCGACCGCCAACCGACACCATGTAAAGTGTCCCGTTTTTCGTGTTCGCTGTCCTCGCCTCAGACCGCACTTTTCTGCGATGTAGGTTTTGCGAATGTTGAAGCTGGTTTCGGCCGATGGAGCGAGCCCGGCAGGAATTTCGCCGAGAATTGATCGGTGGATGTTGCGATCCGTTCGTGGCTTGGGCCGAATTCAGGGGGCGGGAATGTGTTTCACAAACAGTGATTTAGATTGGGTGAGCGGGACCGGTCGGTTCCCGCTCATCCCGACGTGCTTCGGGCGTGGCGCCTGTCCGGTTTGCCGATGCGTTGGGAACCGTGTTGTCGCCCCCGGCCCTGGTTTCCACATCCAGGACTGGACATGAACGCAAGTTGCGATCTTGACGAAGGTCGTTCGCCACGCTCGAGGGCCTGTCGCTGTGCGCAGGCAGTCGTCACGTCGGAGTGGACTTGCGATACTCCGCCGGCGTCCTGCCCGACCATCGTTTGAAGGCGCGGCGGAAGGCCCGGTCATCGGAATAGCCTAGCACATGGGCAATCATGTCGGTGCTCAAATGGCGATCGCCGAGCAATTGGCGGGCATTGGCCTCGCGCTCTTCCTCGATCATCCGGCGGATTTCGATGCCGTGGCGCCTGGTCAACCGCTGCAGGCTGCGCAGGCTCATGTTCAGGCGTTCGGCCACGGCCTCGGCGCCGTAGTTCGCCGCTTCGGCATTGCGGGATATCGCATCGTAAACGCGCCGCAGATCTTCCGGTATGGCTGCCCTGGACAGCCGGTCCCGTACCAGCTGCAAATGGGTTTTCACATAGTTGAACTGCAGCGCATCCGAACGCTCCAGCTTGCGGTCGAGCGCCTCCCGGTAAAAGACCATGGCGTTGGTGGTCTGCCCAAAATGCACATCGACGCCGAAGAAATCCTCATAAACCGAAACAGGCCCGAACGGCTGATGGGAGAAATCGACACGATGGATCATGTCATTCGCCTTGTAGGCCTCGCGCAGGAGGCGCGCACCAATGGCAAAGCCCATCTCCGCCCCGGCGCCGCCATCCAGCTCGTCTATCGGATGGTGGCTTACGAATTTCGCGAAGCGGGACGATTCGATGACCGACACCTGCAGCCGGTCCGACAGGACGGCGCGGTTGCTGACGACCAATTCAATCGCCGCGCGCAAGGTCGGCGCCGATTCCATGCCCTGTGCGATGACCCCGAGAACCGAAAATGGAGCGGTATTGGCCATCTCGAGCGACATCACCTCACCCGGGAATGCTTCGTTGAGCAACCGCCACATTCGCGGAGCGACATCCTCAGGCAGGCGGGTGTTCGGATCGAGCAGGTCGGTTTGCGTGTAGCCGGTTTCGGCGGCGATTTGCTCGGCCGGAATTCCCTTTGAGACGGCAAAGATCATGATGCCCGCGGCAACGCTGGTCAGCGTGTTCGGAGTCGCTTTCGTGGCGTGAATTGTCCGGTATTTTTCGCTCATTGTCCTAGCCCCCCGCGGCAATATCGCGGACTAAATCTTCAGACAGGCAATGGTGGCTGACGCCAACCCGCAATATGGGTACCCGTTGCCGGGGAACAGTTTGCGTTATAAGCGCCGGATTTGCCAGTGCGGCGTATTGTCGGGTTTCACCGAAAGGAGGGCGGCGGACGAGACTACCGATAGTTGCCCACAACCCAGGCAGCCGGAAACGCATGTTCCGGAGGGTTGTGGAGCGGTTTCGGGCGCGGTGTCGGTGGGACGGGCGAATCCACAGGGAAATCCCAACACAGTCGCCCCCGGCGGGAATCCCTGCAGGAAATTTCCATCACCGTCATTGCCGCGAGAGCGGCCTTCTTGGATGCACTGCACACCGCGTCCGAAAACCCGATCGTCCAACCGCGCGCACACCGTCAGACCGCAAGACCATTTTCGGGGACCGACAGGTGTCGGTGTTATCCTTCATCAATAAGCTCCAGTCTCGATCCGATGCCTGTCGCCCGCGTGGCGACGAGTGTCCGAAATCAGGTGCTCAAAGTCCGCGAGCCGCCTGGAGCGTACGCCCATATTGTCGATGGAGGAAATCACCGAAAATCGACCCCGGCGTTCACGCCGGGGTCTTGGATCCGCACCTGCCTGGGGATAATGAGGATGTCGGACTACCTGCCCCTGATTCGCCGACCTCCCGACTGGCGTTTCCAAAAGCAAAGCATGTCAACCGCCGACACCGTCATCGCTTATTTCGATCAGATCCTTCAGACCGTCCCGACGGCTGTTGAGGAAGCGCATTGGGTCGTACGCATCGACGCATCAGCCAATCGTAGCGAAGCGATCGAAGACCTGGTCGAAACCCTGCTTCTGCGCGCAAGCGATGCCCGGTCCGTTCTTCACCTCAACATGAGTTTTCTCGACCGCCCACCTGCAAACGAACAGTTGGACGCGTTGGTCGGATTGTATCACCGCATCCGCGAAGCCGACCCGGATCCAGGGAAAAAGGAAGCGCTGGTTCACACCATACGCGAATGGCTCGCCTCCGAGAGGGGGCCCCTCCAAAGCGTATTTGAGTTTTCCGAGGAGGATTTCCGCTCTATCCTCTTCCTGAGACTGCTTTTCGATTGAGATCATCCCCCAGAACGACATAGCTGTCCCGTCGCACGGCCTCGATCTGCGGTTGCGCCATGAGGCAGAACGCCGTGGAGAGCGCATCAGCCTCGGCGGCACTTTTCGACATCACGGTCACCCGCGACCACAGCCCTCCCGGTCGGCCGGTGCGTGGGTCAATCAGGTGACCTGCCGTTCTCGCCGAATCGAAAGTCGTTGCCGACGGCGCGGACGTGGCAACCGCTCCTTCCGTCAATGGCAAGCGGGCACCACTCCGGTCGGGCAATCCGATGCGCCAGGGTCCCCCCTCCGGCGCCCGTCCGAACGCGGCGATTTCGCCGGTATTGACAAGGACGTTTTCGACGCCTTCACCACGCAAAAGAGCAGCCACCTTGTCGGCAATGTATCCCTGGGCAATCCCGTTGAGGGTCAGCGCCATGCCGGGCCGCCGAAACGTGAGCCTTGCCGGCGACAGATCGACCCGATTCCAGCCGATGGCAGCGTGGACCCGGTCGATCTCGGCCTGGGCCGGGGCCGCACCGCGCGCCCAAGCCCTCGCGTGGATATGGGGGGGTCTTTCATTCTGCACAACCGATTTCCGGGAGAATTTTCGGAAAAGCCGCTATGTTTCAATGGGATAAGCGGCTTGCGCAACAATATTTCTTTGGCACAAAAACGAAAAAAACGAAAAAAATCAGCTCATTCTTTGGCCCAAATGATATGAAAATGGAAAAAAATGAGAGTGTTTTGGGGTGCATGCGATCCCGAAAAACAAGGATTTGAGGCTTCCTAGCGGTTCATTTGCCTGGGACAAGGGAGTCCCACTTGTTGGCGCGAAGTGGGACCAAGCGGGTCCCACTTTTTTGGGGAGTCCCAGTTCGCGATTTTAACAATAAAATCAGTTTCTTGCTCAATTTGAAATCGCCAAAGGTGCAGAAAGAAGTGGGACTCGATTTACGGTTGCATTATCGCCGCCGTCTGACTTTTGCGAGGGGGTGGGGTATTCGCCTACTTCCAAACAAGCGTTCGGGCGGTCCATACCACCCGGCCGAGGACCTTCGCTTCTTCGGGCCAGGCGGCAGTCTCCGATGATGGATTGTCGCTCAGCATCAGTGCCTTGCCATTGGCGTCCTCGCCTGTGCGCCGGACCACTACGCCATCCGGGGCCTGAATCACGAAAATATCGCCCGTCCGCCAGTCGGTTTGCCTTCGGTCGATCAGGATCTTCGCACCGTCCACCAGCGTCGGTTCCATGGCATCGCCCATAACCCCGATCACGGCGCAGTGCTCCGCATCGAGGTCGTGTTCATCGAGCCATGCGCGGCGGAACCACACTCGCCCTGTAACTTCTTCGGAAAGGAACGTCGCACCATTGCCGGCGACAGAGGTCAGTTCGACCACGGCAACCGGCCGGGCACCCGGCGGGTCGGTTTCATCGCCCGCCAGCGCCGAGGCGTCCGCCAGACCCTCTTGCACCGCGAACTTCGCATCGGCTATCTCGGACCTCAGTTCCGAGCGCAGCGCCTCCATCTGTGTCGTTATCGCCGCTGCGACATCGCTGTCGCCGCCCGCATCCTTCAGGCGCACTTCGATCGTGCTTACGGCATCCGCCATGCTTGCTCCCTCCGTCAGGCCAAGCACGGCGATCAGTTCTGGCGGTGCCGCGTCCTGCGTTGAGGCAGGCGCCGCTGGATCGGGCACACGCTCGAAGTGCTCGCTGTCCGGCTTGCCCTTGAACACCGCGACCACCGGGTGCACGCGCTCAATGTCGGCTGGAAAGAGTTTCTCTTCGAAACTCTGCGGTTGGTCGGCCGACTTGTTCCTCCAGTTGCGCAGGTGAAGCGTGCCGTCGTCCCCGATCGCGACAAGTCGCTTGATCGATGCTGCGCCACTTGTGTCGCGAATCCATATCCGGTCGCCCGGCACCGGTTGAACGGCCGGCGAGACCAGGCAAAGCCAGCCGCTCTCGATCCCCTCGGGCGCCATTGATGCACCCGTCGCAGTCACCCAGAAGGCGTCCTTGTCGCCCACCGCTTGCGGCAGCGGCAGAGTATCGGGCCGTGGCACGTCCTTGCCCCAGCCCCAGCCATTGCAGCGTTCAATACCGCGATGCGGGGCTTCGCCTGAACCGAGAACCGACCAGTCCGGCGGTGGAGGGGCAGCCAAATTACTGCCTGGCCGAGGCGGGCCGATGTAGAATTCGAGACCTAAACTACCAGCCAATGCTTCTATGGTGTCATGCGTAAGGTTCCGACATTCCATGACCCCGCGAATTGCACCGACATCCAATCCCAGGCGATTGGCCAAAGGCCGCAACCCCTCGGCATCGACCCGGTCCGAAACAATGTCGCACAAAGCATGGAGAGCAATCCGTGTCATGGATGACACGATACACGATCATGCTTGCCCTGCACGTGTATTATGTGACACAATCGTGTCATGAAATACACAGCCGCGACTATAGCGTCCAATCAGGATATGTCTGGTCATCGCGAAAACGGCGAGGCTGACCGGACAATCCGGCGTCGCGCCACCATCTTTGCGAATTCTCCGAAAATTGCCCCCTTCGAACTTGACTGTCGCTCGGACGCATTGGTCAGTGACGACCGTGCGCTCCGGGTGTCGGGTTGGCCGGCGGCGGATTATTCTGCCCGGCTTTTCGAGGCGCTTGAGTGCCCTTGCGATCCGCGCAAGCCGGGAGTGTCCTGATGGCTGACCTGCATCGTGACATGGATTTGACCCTGCCGCCGCCAGCCGTCTCTGCCGCAGTCTCCCCCGCCTGGACGTGGGCCGATCATGAATACAAGACGGCGGCGGAACTGGCCGGTCTTCGCCTGACGGGTCTGCCGACGACAAAGCGCCGCATCAACATCATGGCACAGCGCGAGGGCTGGCAACAGCTTGGATCGAGGAAGGCGCGTATCTGCCGGGGTCGCGGCGGCGGCTGGGAATACCATGTCAGTTGCCTTCCCGACGCCGCGCAGGACGACTACCGTCGCCGGCTGGAGGCAAGGGCTGCCGAACCGCCTTTTGCCGACCCTGCCGCCAAGCAACCTCCGACCGGCAGATCGGCGGCCGAGAAGTCCGCCACGGCGCACAGTGCCCGCCAGCGCCGCGTCATGGAGGCCCGGGCGGTTATCCTGCGCGAGGTCGACCGGCGCGTCTTCACGGGCAACGTCAGCCGCCGCAAGGCGATCCTCGCGCTGGTCGAGGATACCGCATGGGACCTGCATTGCCTCGAACAGGGCCGCAACGACCAGTGCGTGCTCACGCCGGAACTGCTTCAAGCGGCCTGCGATGCGAATGATCGCCACAAGGGGCATCGCGGCAAGGTGCTGTCCCTGCGCGGCGTCTACAACTGGCTGCAAGCCTATGAAGCCGACGGCTCCGTTGCTCTGGCCCCGGCGGTGACGCGCCGCAGGCAGGACCATCCCGAATGGCTGAACGGGTTCCTGCGCTTCTATTGCACACCGGCCAAGGTCTCCATCGGCCATGCGCTGGAGAAATACGCAGCGTCGCTGCCGCAGGACGCCTTCGTTCCGAGTTATGACCAGGCCAGGCGGGCGCTGAAGGCTCTGCAGGGCACGTCGCGCTTTCTCGACGCCCACCGGGGCCGCGAGGGCCGGCTGGCGCTGAAGGCACGGCTCGGCTTCATCACGAGGACGCTGGACGGTCTCGATCCGGCGACCATCTACACCGCCGACGGCAAGACCTTCGACGCGCTGGTCGAGCATCCGGTCCACCATCGCCCGTTCCGACCCGAGATCACCACGGTGCTTGACGTGGTGACGCGCAAGATCGTCGGTTGGAGCGTCGGCCTGGCCGAAAACACCGTCGTGGTCGCCGAGGCGCTGCGCCGCGCCTGCGAGAGCCACGGCATTCCGGCGATCTTCTACAGCGACCGGGGTCCGGGCTATCGCAACCGGCAGATCGATCATGCCACGCTGGGCCTGTGCGCACGCCTCGGCATCACCACCACCCATTCGCTGCCCTACAATGCGCAGGCGCGCGGCCTGATCGAGCGGGTCAATGGCACGGTCTGGAACCGGCTGGCGAAGGACCTGCCCACCTATATGGGCGAAGACATGGACCGCGAGGCGCGGCGGCTGGTCGACCGCAGGATCGATAAGGAAATCCGGGAACTCGGCGCGTCGCCGACACTGCCGACCTTTGCCGAGTTCAAGGAGGCGGCAGAGGCCGCGATTGCCGCCTACAATGACAGGGTGCACAGCAGCCTGCGGGTGTTCAACCCGCTCACCCGGCGTCATCGCAAGGCGACGCCGAACGAGGTCTGGGCGGATTTTGGCAGGCGCGGCTTCGAACCGGTGCCGCTTGCAGCGCATGAGGCCGATGACCTGTTTCGCCCGGTCGAGCGTCGCAAGGTGCATCGCGGCCAGGTCAGCTTCAACACCAATCACTATTTCGATGAGCGGCTTGAGCCCTTTCACGGCATGGAGGTGCTTGTCGGCTATGACATCTTCGATGCCTCGAGGGTTTGGGTGCGCAGGCTGGAGCATGAGAATGGCGCGCCCGTCGCCGGGGCGCTGATCTGCGTCGCCTGCTTCTTCAACAACAAGCACGCCTATGTGCCGAAGACCATGCGCGACAGCGCCGTGGAGCGGCGCGCGAAGGGTCGGCTCAAGCGCATCGAGGCGCATCGACGCGAAGCCATCGAAGAGGCCAATCCGCAGATGAGGATCGAACACCGTCCGATCCTGCCGGTGGCGTTTCCGGCACAGTCAGACCGGGCTACCGAAGCGGTGATGCCGCAGGCCGGGAACCGGCAGGAACAGATTGCAAACCCGGCCGATGTGGACCCGAAGCGGGCAAGGAAACGGGTGCCCGCCGATCAATACGAACTGGCTGATCATTGCATTGCCCATCCCGGCGACATGACGCCGAACCAGCGGCGCTTGCTGGTGCAACTCTTCAATTCACCATCGGCAAGGGAACTCTTTGAGCTGAAAGGCGGCAGTCTCGAAGACCTGAAGGACCTGCTGGCCTCGACCGCTTCCGTTTCATCCGATCTCCAATCGACCCGAAAGGAAAATTCACCATGAGACCGACCTTCGTCAAGACGCAGAATTACCAGCGCTTCATGGGCGCTCTGGAAGCGCTGGAGGCGCGCGGCGCATCGGAATGCTGCCTGGTTGTGGTCGACGGGCCGCCGGGCCTCGGCAAGACCACGATCCTGAGCCGCTGGGCCGCCGACAACGCTTGCGTCTATCTGCGGGCCAAGGTGGAGTGGTCGCCCTACTGGATGCTGGGCGAACTTCTGAAGGCAATGCGCATCGACCCGCCGCACGGTTACGAGAAGCGCTTCGGTGCGGCGTTGCAGGCGCTGGGCGAGCGGGCGCACAGCGCTGACCTCGCCAACCGCGACTTCGCCGTGGTCATCGACGAAGCCGACCATATCAGCGCCAGGGGCAAACTGGTCGACACGGTGCGCGATCTGTCGGACGTGTGCGAGGTGCCGTTCATCCTGGTCGGCATGGGCCGCATCCGCGACAATCTGAGCCGCTTTCCCCAGGCCATGAGCCGCATCTGCCGCCATGTGCGCTTCGAGCCCTCGGACCGGGCCGATGTGCAGCGCTTCCTGGACGAACAGTGCGAGGTGAAGGTTGCGGCGGACCTTGCGGAGTTCGTCACCCGTGTGACGGGAGGCTTCAACCGGGAGGTTCGCGAGGCCATCGTGGCGATCGAGCGCTTCGGCTTTCGCGCCGCGCCCGGCGAAGACGGCCTGACCATGGCCGACATGTCGGGCGAGCTTCTGGTCAACGACCGGCGCACCGGTCATGCCGTTCACGTGCCGCAGGCGCATTGATGGCCAGACATTACAACAATCAGACGCGCGTGCTTCACGCCCTGCCTCCTGGTGCCAGCAAGACGCTGGAGGTGTTGAGTGGCGAGTTGCTACTCACCCATCTCCAGGTGACCGATGCCGCGCTTGTCCTGATCCGCAAGGGCCTTGTCCAACGGATTACATCCGGGTGCTTCCGTCTCACCCCGGACGGAGAACGGTCTGTCGCGGCCGGTGTCGTGATCACCTCCGGGCCGAACGGGCCCTTCGAGGCTGTGCGCCGGCCGATGAGCGACACGCTGCGCCAGCGCGCCTGGACGGCGATGCGCATCCAGCGCGGTTTCACCATCAACGACCTGCTGGTGGCCAGCGCGCAGGGAGCGGAACGCACCGCCGCGAGCAACCTGCAGCGCTATCTCGCCGCCCTTGCCAGAGTCGGCGTGGTTCGGCGCATGCCAGGGCGCGTAGCGGGAACGCGCCCTGGCTCCCGTGGTTTCCTGAATATCAGTTGCTGAAGGACCTGGGCGAGATCGCCCCGGTGGTGCGTTCGGCGAGCGGCGTGCTGCACGACCACAATTCGGGGCAGGAACTGAGGCTATGAATGCCGCCATGGCGATCCTGCGGCGTGAGGGCGCACCAGGCATACGACTGTGGTGACCACAGCAGGTCATGCACACACACAGCCTGGCGCAGAAACTGCTGCACGGTAACCATCGCAGCGCCATGAAGTCCTCTTTACCTTGTTGTTACAAGGTGGTCTAACAACAAGTCTATCGAATACTTTCTCCGTCTGGAGGTTTACAATCGCTCGAAACCGACGCTTTCTGGCTTTTGTGCGATGGAAGTTACTCAGCGACTGAACTGAATCCATTGCACCGGGCCGGATCCAGCCCTTGGCACTTTGCGTGTGACCTGTGCGTGGATCCGGCCGCCTTCCCGTCTTGACCGAACCTATAAAGCGGCCGGGGGAAGGGCGGGCCGGATTGCGACACACGCCCCCGTTGAGGTCCGGTCCGCTGGCCGACAGCGCATGCAACCATCGAATGCATTCATCGTTTGGCGTTTACAACAGCTTGAAACCGCCGCGACCCGGCTGGTACGATGGCTTCTGCCGTCCCCGAAGCTCTGGAAAATGACCGGGCCAGGCCGGAACGGCTTCCGGTAATCAGCGGTTTCGGCATTCCAAGCGCTGAAAACGGCCGAGAGACAACTGAGTCCGGGCGAATCAGTCGCTTCGGTCAGTCGCCCAGTAGTATGGCCGGTCGATTGCGAGGATGTCCCAGGGCGGCGTCCAGCCGCGGCCGGTTTCGTCGGGCCAGCCACGGCGGGCGGCGGCGTCTTCAAGCAACGTGCCGCAAGCCTCGATACCGTGGCGTTCGGCCCAGTCCTCTATATGGGCGATGGCTTCGCACATGGACGCGAGCAGTCGGTCGCGGTCGCACGGCTGCGCCGTTTTGTCGACATCCGGAGCGGACAGTGCGTTGTACAGCCAGGCGATGTGGGCGCGCAGGTCCTCGGCGAATGCCGGACCGACCGTCGGGCCCAGGCTCGAGCGCATTATTTCAATGGCCATATGCGGGTCGAACCGCGCCATGACGGCCGGAAACAGTCTCTGGTCCAGCGGTGCGCGGCCCTTTGTATCGCCATACAGTTCGTGCATTCGTCCTTGTTTCGATGATGCTGACGGGTTCGATTTCATGGTTCCTCCCTCAAGGCCCCTCAAGGCTCGCTTTTGTTTTCCGGAAAGTACGCAGAGGCCGGCACCGCGAAGGCTGCGGTCGAGCCGCTGTTCCCTGGCGGCATGACCAGCGCCAGCCGACCGCCCGACACCCAAAAGCGGACCAGATCGCTGATGATCCGATCGAGTGCGGCCGCAGTGAGCAGATTGGCGAAGATGCCCACGCAGCACGGCAATGTCAGCGCTGGCAGCAGCATCCCGCAGAGGTCGGGGAGAAAGACCGGTGCCGCAAAAGACGCTTTCTCGCTGCGCCCCGTGACGGCGTCTGCCTTTGAAACGTCGAAAGTCGACAAGGGCGCTGGTGCTGCGGCATTGATGCGACGCTGCCGGTTCATGACGTCTTCCACCGTGATTTGCGCAATCGAAGGCAGCTTGCCGGCCGGATCGTCATCATGCCGGCACCCTTGTCGGGCGGCGACACCGAACGCGACCGGTGGGACGGCCGCGACAGGCCGGCATGGATGCACGCCAATCTCGTCCGGATGACCTGGCATCGAACTCGCAGCCCGCAAGTCATCGCGCCCAGTGGTTCGAGGATTGCGCCATGACCATGGGACCCGGCCGGATTGCCCGCTTGAAGGTGCGGTCCCGGCGGCATTTCCGGGATACCGTCGCGCGGCGCCCTCCCGATCGTGTTTCATGTTCCCCTCGTGGGCTGCAAGGG
>CAWUFE020000003.1:0-127500 GCA_963921345.3 Rhizobiaceae bacterium
GCCGTCACCGCGAACGGCGCCAACGGCAACACGGCCGCAACGGCGTTCGCCGGCATTCATGCGAACCGCTATTGGTACATGACGCCGGACGAACTCTTCACCGGCCGACCCGGATGGCGGCAACGCGCATGGGTGCGCGACCCGCAAGGCACCGCCCGACCTGATGCGCGCCTCCGGCGTCTATATCTTCATGCCGGCAATCGAGAACTGCGGGCCGGTGCGGCTGCGTTACCCGATCGCCCCCGATCCACCACGAGGGCAGCCCCGCATACGGCCATGCGCTGGCGATCCGCGAGGAGGCCGGTGCCGTCCAGGCGGCGCTCACCGGCGAGATCCATCGCACTGAGGGAACAGGCCCGCCAGCAGGACAAGGCGATCGACGATCTGCGTATCCGCCAGAAGGCGATCAAGGACGCGCTCTTCCATGAGGCGTCGGCAAGACCCGGCGGCGAAGCGCACGGGCAAGACGAAGGAGAAGAGTGATGCCGGCAAACAGCCTGCAAATCGAACTGGGCCGCCTGATCGACTTGGTCGGCACCATGGACGACCGGGTGGACAGACAGATCGCCCCGCCTGCGCGCCGCCGAGACGCGCCTGAAGGCGCACATGCCGGTCGCGCCCAACCTGATTGCCGACACCAAGAAATTCGCGACCCTGTGCGGCGGCCAGGCCAACACCGAGATGGAACTCATCGCCGGTCATGCCGGAAGCTCCTTCTCCGCCATACGCCACGGGGGCACGACGGCCCGCGGCAACCATCGAAGTGGTGACGCCGGCCAACTTCGGCGTCAAGGGCCTCGACTTCGAGGGCGACCTGGAGAAGGCGATCCACCCGCACCATCTGGAGGACGGCGGTGCCAGGGCCGCTACATCGCCGCCGGCGGCAAGCGGCTGAATGTGGAAGCCTCCGGCATCGACTTCAACGCGGTGCTCATCGACATCACCATCAGCAGCGACCAGACCCGGCAAAACGGCGCCACCGGAAATGTGGCCGTCCTCGCGCAGGGTCGGCGCTCGAAATACCTGACGCGCAACAGTGGCGGCTTCCGGACACAGGCGCATTGGCTGGTCAACGTGCTGGAACACTCAGGCGATATAGCCTTCCGCCCGTTCTTCGACTACGGCCACTTTCGGGAGGCGACGGGCGCCCATCTCGGACGCGGCTGGACATGGCTGCGCATGACCGACACGGGCTTCGACAAGTCCTGGCAACCGAATTTCCACGGCCAGGCCGCATGAAGATCGCGGTCGCATTGCCCTACTGGTCCACCGGCGATCACGGCGATGCCTATGTCTGGGCCGGCTCCGTCGGCCGCTACACCCATCGCGACTATCTGCCTGACCGCCGGAATTACTGAAGGAACAGACAATGCCGACGATCGAAAAGAATGGCCAGCTTATCGCGGCGCTCCAGCCCGACATGCTTGAGGACTGGCTCGCTGACAACGACCTGTCGGCCGATGACGTGACCATCACATGGTCGGATGACGAGACCAAGGCCAGCAAGCGCGCCAGGATCGCCGAGGACGCAGGCGACACGCTGTCGCTGCTCGGCACAACCAGCGACGGGGCGCACCTGCTGCTGATCCACATGGCGCGGTTCCTGACAGCCGTGAAGACCGCGCCCAATCTCGCCGCCGTCAAGGCCGCCGCCACACCGTTCGCCGATCTCATGGAGGACTATCTGGCAAAGATCGATGCCGATCCTCCGACCGCCAGGCTGCCCTACGCCGTCAAGCCGGGCGGCGAGGCGGCGGTGCTCACCGAGATCGAAACCCGCGCCACGGCCGTCGCCGATGCGCTCCACCCGCCGGAGGCCGAATGATGTTCGAGTACAAGGCCATCGTCACCGCCGTCTATGACGCCGACACGATTACGGTCGATATCGATCTCGGCTTCCACATCTGGTCGCGTGGCGAGAAGATCAGGCTGTTCGGCATCAACGCCCCGGAAGTGCGCGGGCCAGAGCGACCGGAAGGCCTGAAATCGCGCGATTGGCTGCGCGAGCGCATCCTGGACAAGGAGATCGTGCTGAAAAGCCACAAGGCCGGCAAGGGCAAGTACGGCCGCTGGCTCGGCGATATCTTCCTGCCGGGATCAACGTCCAACAGTCTCAACAATCAGATGATCGGTTTGGGGCTGGCCAGGGCCGCTTCCTACTGAACTTTAGAGAGGACAACCCAATGCCAGAGTATTTTCTTCACGGGGTCGAGGTCATCGAGGTCGATGACGGCATCCGGCCGATCCGCTCGGTGCGTTCCTCAGTGATCGGCCTGATCGGAACCGCGCCCGACGCCGAACCGGCCGTGGCCGCCAGCGCCACAACGGGTGCGGCCGACGACAACACCGGCCTGACGCTCACCGCCAAGACCGCGGGCCTGGCCGGCAACGCCATCCGGCTGGTGGTCACCAAGCCGGACAAGGCCAATGCCCGCCTCAACGTCACCGTGAAGGGTGGCAACACGATCACCGCGAAGCTGGCCACCGGCGGAGACAAGGCCGCCACCACCACGGCCGCCGAACTGAAAGCCGCGATCGAGGGCAAGGCCACCGCCCATGCCCTGGTCGCGGTCGCCAATACAGGCGACTCCGACGGCTCCGGTGTGGTTGCCGTGGGCGACGTCCGGCTCGCCGGCGGTGCCGACGCACCGTTCATGGTCAATGTGCCCGCGCTGGTCGCCGGCCCGCGCGCCGCCGCCCGCCTCGGCGACGCCGGAACGCTGAAGGCAGCCTACGAGGCGCTCTATGCGCAGGGTGCCCGCGAGGCGATCATCGTGCGCGTCGAAGAGGGCAATGACGACGCCGCGACGCTCGCCAATGTGGTGGGCCAGGCAGCGCAAGGCACCGGCGTCTTCGCGCTTCTGGCAGCAAGCTCGAAGCTTGACCTGACGCCGCGCATCCTGGCCGCCCCCGGTTTTGCGAAGACCGAGACGGCCCGGGTCGCCCCGGTGCTTGCCAACCTGATCGCCGTCGCCGAAAAGCTGCGCGCCGTGGTCATCGCCGACGGGCCCGACACCAACGAGACCGACGCCAAGCTCGCCCGCCGCAACTACGGCTCCGACCGGGTCTTCATCGTCGATCCCGCCGTCTCCGTCTTCGACCCGCTGACCGCAACCTATGTCAGCCGGCCGGCCAGTCCCTACGTCGCCGGGCTCATTGCGAAGCGTGACATCGAGAAGGGCTTCTGGTGGTCGCCGTCGAACCAGGTCATCAACGGCATCGCCGGCACCACGCGGCCGGTCCACTTCCACCTCAGCGAACCGCAGACCGAGGCCAACCGCATGAACGAGGCCGAGGTCGCCACGATCGTTCGCCGCTCGGGCTTTCGCCTGTGGGGCAACCGCTCCACTGCGGCCGACGCGCAATGGGCGTTCCTCAGCGTGCGCCGCACCGCCGACATCCTCTACGAGAGCATGGAGCGGGCGCATCTGTGGGCGATGGATCGGCCGTTCTCGCCGCAATTGGTCGCCGACCTGATAGACGGCGCCAACGCCTTCGGCCAGCGCCTGGTCGGCCAGGGCGCGCTGCTCGGCTTCAACTGCTGGCTCGATCCCGAACTCAACACCGAGACGGTGCTGAAGGCCGGCAAGCTCTATCTCAACTTCGACTTCGAGCCGCCCGCGCCGCTCGAACATCTCATCTTCCGCGCCCACCGCGAGGACAACTACTACCGCGAACTGATCGCCGAGGTCGGTCGCGCCGCCTAAAGGCAAAAGGAAACAGGCACCATGCAGTATCCCCGCACCATCCGCAACTTCAACGCCTTCGTTGACGGCATCAGCTATTGCGGCCGCGTCATCGAGGGCAAGCTGCCCGAACTCAAGCTGCAGACCGCCGCCCATCGCGGCGGCGGCATGGACGCCCCCGTCGCCATCGATCTCGGCATGGAGGCCATGTCCGCCGAACTGACGCTGATCGAATGGGCGCCCGAACTCATCACCCTGATCGGCAATCGCCGCCAGATGGTGCTGCGTCCGGCGGCCATGGGCGAATACGACTTTACCGCCGACGCCTATGTCAGCACGCTGCGCGGGCGCTGGTCGACGACCAATTTCGGCGACCTCAAACCCGGCGACGAAGCGCCGATCAAGCTGATGCTCGAGGCCGACTATTTCCGCATGCAGAAGAACGGCGACGAACTGTTCGAGATCGACGTGGAAGCCGGCAAACGCGTCATCGGCGGCGTCGACCAGCTCGCCGACCTGCGCGCCGCCATGGGGATCTGATCGGGGGAATCTGATCCGGCCTGGCCCATGAACAGCCCTGTTGTACGGCGTCGCTTCGCTTGCCTTTTGCAAGCGCGTTGCAGGCGCTTTGCAGGGGTACTGAAATGCCCTTTGAAGGAGGAAGCACAGTGACCGAAACCGCCACCCGGAAAATTACCCTCGCCGCCGGCGTCAAGGTCGACGGCAAGGAGACCCGCGAGATCACCCTGCGCTGCCCAAAGGCGGGCGAGTTGCGCGGCCTGATGCTTTCCCAGGTGCTGGCCATGGAGACCGGCGCCATGCTGCGGCTGCTGGCGCGCATCACGCAGCCGCCGCTCAGCGAGGCGCAGCTTGCCGACATGACCCCGGCCGACTTCATGGCGCTCGCCGGCGAGGCGGTGCTTTTTTTCGTCAGCCCGAAGCAGCGGGCCGAGATCGAGGCCCAGAGCGAGGGGATGCCGGGATCCCTGCTCAACTGAACCTGCCCGAGGATGTTGAAGAGGCCATGGCCGATATCGCCTTCATCTTCCACTGGCAACTGGCCGAGCTGGAAGCGATGACGATCGCCGACCTGGCGCTGTGGCACGCCAAGGCCCGTGCGCGCCTCGAGGCCGTACGGGGCAAGCAGGCACCGATCCCGGGGCTGGGCTGACATGTCGAACCTCAACTTCGCCATGGTGCTGCGGCTGATCGACAAGGTAAGCGCGCCCGCGCGCGGCGCCACATCCGCCCTGCGGCGCATCACGGCCGCCACGGAAGCGGCCGGGCGCTCCGGCGTTGCCTGGTCCAACCAGCAGATCGCCACCGCCCAGGCGCAGCGACAGGCCTTGCAGGGCCAGGCCTTCGGCATCGCGGCGGTCGTCGCGGGCGCGGGTGCTGCGTTACGCCCGGCCATTCGCTTCGAACGGGCCATGGCCGGTGTCGCGGCGGTCGCCCGCGCCGACGACGAGGAACTGGCGCGCCTGACCGCTACCGCGCGTGAACTGGGCGCCACCACCGCCTGGGCGGCTTCCGACGCGGCCGAGGGCATGAAGTTCCTCGCCATGGCCGGCTTCAGCACCAACGAGACCATCGCCGCCATGCCCGGCATGCTCGACCTTGCCAGTGCCGGGGCCATCGATCTCGGACGCGCATCCGATATCGCATCGGACATCCTGACGGCCTTCGGCATGAAGGCTGAAGACATGGGCCGTCTGGGCGATGTGCTGACCAACACCTTCACATCGTCCAATACCGATCTGTCACTGCTCGGCGAGACCATGAAGTATGTCGCTCCCGTGGCCAAGGGTCTGGGCGTCTCACTCGAACAGGCCGCCGCCATGACCGGCAAGCTGGGTGATGCCGGCATCAAGGGCTCCCAGGCCGGCACCTCACTGCGCGCCATGCTGCAGCGCCTGGCCGCCCTGCCCAAACCCGCCGCCGACGCCATCGGCGAACTGGGCGTGCAAACGGCCGACGCCAACGGCAACCTGCGCGACCTGCCGACGGTGCTGGCCGAGATCGATACGGCGCTGAAACGCTACGGCTCCGCCGACCGCGCAAAGATGATCTCGGAAATCTTCGGCGTCGAGGCCTTGTCCGCCGCCGAGGTCCTATTGGAGCAGGCCGGGACCGGAGCACTGCAGACCTATGCCGAAAGCCTCAGGGAAACCGGCTCGGCCGCCCGCGTCGCCACCCGCCTCAACGACACCACCGCCGGATCGCTCAAGCGCCTGCAATCGGTCGCCGAAAGTGCCGCCATCGGCATCGGAACCATCCTGCTGCCGCAGGTGCGCGCCCTCATCGATGCCGTCATCCCCGCCTTCGCCGCAACCGAAGCCTGGGCCACCGCCCATCCGGAACTGATCGCGCTCGCCGTCAAGCTCGCCGGCGGACTGCTCGCCGTGCGCCTCGCCTCGATCGCCCTGCGCTGGACGCTGCTGTCGCTTGCCATCCCGATCCTCAAGATCATCCGCGCCGCAAGCTTTATGCTCATCCTGCTGCCCAGACTGGCGCTCGCGCTCACCGCGCTTCTCAATCCCATACGGCTCGTGCGCGGCGCGCTGATCGCCCTGCGCATCGCCATGCTTGCCAGCGGCGTCGGCGCGCTGCTTGTCGGCATCGCCATGGCGGGTATCTGGATCTACAACAACTGGAAGGGCCTGCAGAGCTTCTTCACCGGCTTCTGGCAGGCGTTCCGTGAAGCCCTCGGGCCCGCTGCCCCGATGCTCGATGCCATCCTCGAGCGCGCACGGCAGATCCGCGACTGGTTCGCCGAACTGCTCGGACCGATGGAGGAAAGCCAGGAGCAATGGCTCGCCTGGGGCCAAAGCGCCGGCGAGATCCTCGGCACCACGCTCGGCCAGATCGGCGAGTGGACCGAGGCCAATGGCTCGCTGCTGCGCACCATCGCAAGGCTCTACGTCTCCCTCATGGGCCTGCGCCTGGCGCTCTCGGCCCTGCGCATCGCCGGGCTGATCAGACCGCTCAGATGGACCGCAAAACTCATTCCGGCACTGACCATGGCCATCTTCCGGGGGCTGGCGCTGGGCACCGCCGGCCGGCTCGCCGTTTCCGGATTGCTCACCGCCCTGGTCTGGTCCACGTCAAAGCTCATTCCGGTGCTGACCATGGCCACCGTCAGGACGCTGGCGCTCGGGGCGGCCGGAACACGTCTCGCCATCGTCGGCCTGTTCAGCGCCCTGAACTGGGCCACATCGGGTCTCATTCCGACCCTGACACCAAAGGACTTCAAGAAACACGCCCTGGGCAAGGGCGGCAAGCTGTTGTCGGCTACGAGCCTGATCGCCCCGGTCAACTGGGCCAGGATCCTCAAATTCGGCGGTGCAGTCGGTGTCGTTGCCTCCGTCCTGGAACCGACACCCGTCGCCGACGGCACACTCGCCGGTCAGCCCGATATCGGCGAGGAGGAAAGCAACCGCCAACGCATGCGCCAGGACAGCCGCTATGGCGGCGCGTTCGACAAGGGGCTCGCCCTCGACGAAACCACCGAGGCACGCGCCGCGTGGCTCAAGGCGCTGCTTGAGGCCGGTCCATTGCCGACACAGGACCATCTCGCCACACTCGAAGACAAGGCCAGGGACCGCCGCGCGGCGCTCGAAGGCGAGGCCGAGGATCTGAAACGCCTCATCGCGGCGATCGAGGCGCAAATCGCCGCCCTCGGGGATGGACCGATGGCAGAAAATCTGGCCCGGCCCCTGAAGCAGGATCTGGCCCTGACACAGCAGCAACTCGAAAACGTCGAGGCGGGGATCGAAACTGTCGAAGCAGAACTCGAACAGGCGCGCTTGCGGGCGAGCGAACTGGCAACCGTGCTCCAGCAGATCGGCAACCTGGAGGCAAGGCCGCAGATCAATACGAAGTCCATCGAGGCAGCCCTCGCAAAACTGCGCGAATTCCGGGCCGCCTACCGTCACGCCACCGGCCCTGTTCCGATCGCCGATGGCCGCCCCGCCTACAGTTCCGATGACAGCCCGCAAGGCGGACGCGACCGCGGCGGACCGGTGCGGCGCGGCATGCCCTATATCGTCGGCGAGCGCGGCCGCGAGATCTTCGTGCCCGGCATCGCAGGAACCATCCTGCCCGCAAGGGTCATGAAAGCCGCCATGGCCGCATCCGTCATCGCCGCGCCGGTGGCAGCCAGCATTCCGGCAGCGGCCGAGATTGCCGAAACCCGGCACATACGTCCCACAGCCAGTACTCCGCTCTTTGCTCCAACATCCGAACCACAGGTCATCCGACAGGGAGACAATGTCACCAACATCTTCCATATCCACGCGGCACCCGGAATGAGCGCCAGGGACGTCGCACGCGAGGTCAGGCGCGAACTGGAACGCCGCGAGAGCGACCGCCGCGCAGACCTGCATGACGGGATCGACTACTGATGCCAGCCTCCCTCATCATGATGGCTCTCGGGGCCTTCCGCTTCGGAATGGCAAACGGCGCCTACCAGTCGATGACGCGAAACGCCGCATACCGATGGGGCAAGCTCGATCGCATCGGCCGCGAACCCGCCCTGCAGTATCTCGGGCCCGACACCCAGGAAATCACCATCGAGGGCGTCATCTACCCGCACTTCAGGGGCGGATTGCGCCAGGTTGACCTGATGCGCCTCAACGCCGGCAGCGGACGGCCCATGATGATGGTCGACGGCCTTGGATGGGTCTGGAAACGATGGGTCATCGTTCGCGTCGAGGAAACCAAGAGCCTGTTCATGCGCGACGGCGCACCGCGCCGCATCGAGTTCGCCCTCACGCTGCAAAGCTACGGACCGGACGGCGGCGGCATCATTGGAGGACTGTTTTGATCCATCGCACCATCGACGGCGACATGGTCGACGCCATCTGCAAGGACCACTATGGCACCGAAACCGTCACGGGGCAGGTCTACGCCGCCAATCCCGGCCTCGCTGCCTACGGGCCGATCCTGCCGAAAGGCCTGCTGATCGAACTGCCCGACCGGCCCGAACCGACCGTCCGAAAACCGATCCGACTCTGGGGATGACAATGGCAAGAAACATGGAACTCTTCGACGAATATGCCGCCAGGATCCTGGCGGACCTCTACGAGGCCTTTCCCGTCAAGAAGCCGCTCAACGCCAGTGACTATTGCGGCCACAGCGAGATCAATGATTATGGCGAGCCAATCGACGAAAACGGAAACCCGTCAAAGGCCTTCCACATCGCCAGGGCGACGATCGAATGGCTGATCGAGACCGGCTACATCCGCAGTGACGGCATGTGGCAGTATGGCGCAAAGCCGGCCGTGCTCACGCCGATGGGACTGGCCGTCCTCAAGGCCGCACCTGAGAGCCTTGCCGTAAAGGAAACAACCGGCGACAAGCTGGTCCGGCTCATCCGGGCAGGTTCGGCCGACGCGGCAAAGGATGTCGTTCGGGCGGCAATTGCTGGCGGAGCCGCATTCGTTACATCACAGTTCGGATAAGCCATGCATGTCGCCTGGCGGATCATCGCAGACGGAAACGACGTCACCGGCCGCTTCCAGGACCGCCTCATCGCCATCACCATCATCGACGAGGCGGGATCGAAATCCGACAGTGCGGAGATCACCCTCGATGACCGCGGTTACCTGATCGAACTGCCCGAAACCGGCGCCAAACTCGAAATCGCGCTCGGCCCCGCCGGCGCACTGGTCGATCTCGGCAAATGGGTCGTCGACGAACTCCAGGGCGAAATCGCACCGGCCACACTCACCATCCGTGCCAGGGCCGCAGACATGGCAAGCGGCATCCGCGCACCCAAGACACGAAGCTGGCGCGACATCACACTGGAGGACATCGTCAAGAAGATCGCCGGCGAGCATGACCTCAAGCCGCGGGTCAGCGACAGCCTCAAATCCGTCTTCTACAAGTACCTGGCACAGACGGCCGAAAGCGACCTCAACCTCATCTCACGCCTGGCAAAAGACCTCGACGCCGTCGCCAAGGCCGCCGGCGGATACCTCATCGTCGCCAAGCGCGGCGACGGCAAGGCAGCCGACGGCTCCGACCTGCCCGTCATCACACTCACCCGCAGCCAGATGACCGGCGGCTCATGGGAGGTCACCCAACGCGGCAAATACGGAAGCGTCACCGCCGAATGGGGCGAGCGAAGCACCGCCAAAACCCAAAAGGTCACCGTCGGTGACAAGAAACCGGAACGCATCCTGCGACACCGCTACGAAAACAGGGAAGACGCCAAACGCGCAGCCGTTGCCGCCCTCGAACGATCCAAACGCGGATCCAGCAAGATCAGCATCCAACTGGCCGGATTCCACGGCGACCTCGTCGCAGGCGCAAAGGTCGACCTCCAGGGCATCAAGGACGAACTCACTGGCGAATGGCTCACCACACGCATCCAGCACCAACTCACCGACACACTCACCACAAGCCTCGAAGCAGAGCGCGACAACCAGGACAAGAGCGGGTGAGATGCACCTTCAGGACACGATTGAGCACGAAAGTGTCGCATCGAAAATCAACGCCAAAATCACAGGGATTGAGCACGAAAGTGTCGCGGATTGAGCATTATTTTCGTCGCGCTACAAGTGCGGAGCGACCGCCGGAGGCGCAGTAGAACACGTAGGTCTTGTCCTGATTGAATTCCGGTTTGTGGGCAGGACTGGCAGGGTCGAGATGGAACTCCATCATGCCGCGCGACGATGGCACGGCACCCGGAATCAGACCGGTTTTGGCCTGTTCGGTTCCATCGCGCAGATCGACGAACACGTGGCTGTCATTGTCGACCAGTTGCAATGCCTCCTCGATGCTGATCGAGGGGACGGCGGCTATGGCTTCCCTGACGATTTCCCTGGAGTTCTTGGTGATGGACTGGGGCATCGGATCATCTCTCTTTCTTTGCCGGTATTTCGCTGCAGAACAGCTGGCGCCGCGGCTATTTTCCCATTCGATCCGCGATCGCGACGATGCGGTACATCTCGCGCAGCACGGGTTTTTCGATCAGTTTGCCGTCGATGACGACAAGACCGGTATCCGCCGCCTCGAACAGTTCGATGATCCTGCGGGCGCCGGCGATCCGCTCCTTCGAGGGCGTGAACACCTCGTTGAGCGCCGCAATCTGTTTCGGGTGCACGGATCCTTTTCCGGCAAAACCGAGATCGCGTGCCTTTTCGGCCGCCGCGCGCATGCCATCAGGATCATCGAGGTCAAGATAGGGAACATCGATCACATCCAGTCCGGCGCTCGAGGCGGCGTGCACCACGCGGGAGCGGGCGTAGAGTAGGGCGTCCCAGGCGTTCTCGCAACGCAGCTCGGCGGCCATGTCCACGCCGCCGAAGAACATCGCGTCGATTCGCTCGGAACAATGCGCGATGTCGTGGGCAGCCTCGAGGCCGGCATTGGTTTCGATGATCACATGCAGGCGCGTCGCGTGACCCACTTCGCTCAGGAGCTGGTCCAGGATCACCACCTCGTCGGGCGTCCGTATCTTGGGCATCATCAGCGCCGGCGGCGGCGTTTTGGTTGCCAGAACGGCCTGAACGTCCTCGATCCCGAAGCGCTCGCGCATGGAGTTGATGCGCACGATCCGCTCGACGCCGTCATCGGCCTGCGGCTTTTCGAACAGTGCCAACGCATTCCGGCGTGCCTCGGCCTTGTCCTGAGGAGCGATGCCGTCTTCCAGTTCCACGCACACGATGTCGGCGCCGGAGGCCAGAGCCTTGGGATACATCTCCGGCCTCAGGCCGGGCGTGAAGATGAAACTGCGGCGAGGGCGGATGGATCGGGAAGACATGTCGGAACTCCGGAAAATTGTCGTTGGTTTGCACTGGACGGTGCCGTTGGCCGGAGTCCCGATGGACGGCGTCGCACGAGCCGGTCGCGCGAGGCAACCACGGCCGATTGGACAGCCTTCCGCCCGGACTATGGCCGAAATCGGCAGCGCCAGCCAAATATCAATTTGCGCGCGCTGCCATACCGGTTTGCGATCACCTACATGGTGCCGTCGGAGGGTTGGTCCTCACCGGCCTGCGCCGCATAGATCGAGCTGTAGCCGCCGGACCAGTTCGGCGGTATTTGGCAGGGGCGGGGATCGTGTTCGGCCCAGATCACATGCTCGCCGCGCACGACCTTGTAGGTGTTTTTCGTCGGCGACGGATGCGCGGTGTAGGGCTTGGCGTCCGAAGACGTGAAGCAATTCAGCAGCAAGGGCCGCGGAACCGGGTTCTTGGACGCCGGCGAGTAGTGCAGCGTGCGTGCGTTGTGAATGGTGATGCTGC
This sequence comes from Rhizobiaceae bacterium, assembly GCA_963921345.3. Taxonomy (GTDB): domain Bacteria; phylum Pseudomonadota; class Alphaproteobacteria; order Rhizobiales; family Rhizobiaceae; genus Hoeflea_A. Next base: position 11,939 of record CAWUFE020000003.1, read on the forward strand.
CGGCTTTGCCGGTCATGTACTCGACCCGGGACATATCGACCCGGGCGGCATCTTCGTCGGAGAGCATTCCAGTCCAGTTCCCGTCGGCATCGTACTGATCATAGAGGCAATCGTTGTGCGAGCCCTTCAGCGCCGCAAGCGGTCCGTTGGACATGTCGGTATCCGCCAGATAGCAGCCGATGGTGATGACGTTGTAGTTGGTGTGGGGGAAGAATTGGATGTCCTGGTGCCATTTCACCGTGTCGGACGCGTCGAACCATTTGAAGTTCAGTTTCGAATGGTGGAACACCACGTTCGGCCCGACCAGATCGGCGGCCACGTCGGCCATGAGTCCGGTGGAGAAGTTCCAGTAGGCCTCATGCTGGATATCGGGGGATTTCAACCGGCGCAGTACGGGGTTTTCCGCGCAATGGCCCGGTCCGATGTCGAAAATGTCGTCGGAGGCGTTTACAAGGCGGCTCTTGTCCTGGAACTCGGCGGTCGCGCGCTGCAGCTCCGCGAGTATCTCAGCGGGCACGATCTCTTCGGCGCTGACAAAGCCGTCGGTGAAATATTTTTCGCGCTGCGCCTGGGTGAGGACGCGGGCGGGTTGTTCGAGGATTGCTTCCGGGGTCATGCTTTTCCTCCTTAAAGCGTTTGTGTTTTGTCTGCCCCCAAGGCAGGGTGTGGAGACTGCAATTTCGGGGATAGTTTACTTAATTCCACTCGACTTCTGATTCGGTAAGCATCTGAAAGAATTAAGTAAACTGTCTCCGAAATTCTGGCGCTGCGTTGCTGTAATGAGTGCGCTTTTCCGGCTTGTCCTGTGCGCGCACCGGGACAAATGACCCGAATCAACAACAAACCGATTTAGTTGAGCGAGCGTCCTTCGGCGGCAAGCTTTCTGTTCAGGATCTGACGGACCTTGATGCCCGCACCGTCTGCGCCAAGCGTCACTTCCAGATAGTCGAGGCCACGCGGATCGTTCCCGATCATCGCCTGCATCCTCTCCAGAAGATGCTTGTCTTCGTCGAAGGCCGCGATCACGCTCGCCCTGGTCTTTTCGGCGACCTCGTTGGAGAGCTCGGGCACGTCGAAGGCCGCGCCCCAGAAATAGTGCGTCCTGCCGCGCTGTGCCGGGGTCACGATGTGGCAGCCGCGCATGATGAAGTCCGAGCGGGCGCCTGGATCCGGCTCGGGGTCGTGGACGTTCCAGTCCGAGAACGAAACCGCCAGCGACGGCATCCGCCCGACCTGTTTGCGCTTGATCGGCTTGTCCTCCGGCAGCCCCATGCCGGCGCAGAAGAGCGGCGACAGCGGTGCGAGGTCGAACTCCTGTTCGTAGCAAACCGTCTCGCCGTCCATGTAGGTGTCGGGCGGGTTGACCCAGTCGTTCTGCTTGAAGGTGTTCTGGTGCAGGAAGGCGATATGCGTGAGATCCAGCACGTTTTCTCGGATCAGTACCCAGTTCGCCGCGACCTCGTAATAGCCCGTCAGAAAAGTCCAGTCCGGATCGGTCTGATAGCCGACATCGGGCGGGTCGCAGTCGATGGCGTCGCGGTCTCCCATCCAGATCCAGATGAAGGCGCCCGCCTCGCGAACCGTGAAGGCCGGAATCTGCGCCGTTTTCGGCATCATGGTCTGGGTCGGCGCCTTCGTGCACTGTCCGGCGGTGTCGAACTCCATGCCGTGATAGGGGCAGACGATCCGGTCGTCGTCGACATGGCCTTCCGATAGCGGCGCCCAGCGATGCGGGCAGCGGTCATAAAGGGCCGCCGGCGTTCCGTCCGCCAGCCGGTAGAGCACGACCGGCGTTTCCAGAAGCCAGCGGGCGAGCGGCTTGTCGGTCACCTCGTCCGAGCGGGCGGCGGCCCACCACATGTTGCGGGGGTAATTGTCCTGCAGCATTCCGTTGGGAATGCGCTGGCCGTTGGCGGTGGATTGGGCGTCTTTCATGCGATCACTCCCGTGCGAGGGCGTCGTTCAACCTGGCGATTTCTTCCGGCTTCATCGTGTAACTGTGATCGGCGTCCGGGAACGCGCCCGAGCGCACGTCGGCGGCGAAATCGGCGAAGGCCCGGGTGGCGACTTCGGCGATGTTGCCATAGCGTTTGGCGAATTTCGGCTTGAACGTGTCGAATGCCCCGATCAGGTCGTAGCCGTTCAGGAGCTGGCAGGTGCCCGCGGACCCGGCGCCGATGGAAAAGGTGAAGATATCGACGGCCTCGTCCACGGCCTTGCCGACCTCATAGGGCATCGCCTCGATCTCGAGCCCGATGGCGCCCGCTTCCTGGATGGCGCGGGCATTGTCGATGATCCGCAGGGCATCTTCCGCGGTGCGGCCCTGCATCTTGAATCCGCCGAGCATGTGCACGCGGTGCGGCAGGAGACCCACATGGCTCATCACAGGCACCCCCGCATCTGCGACGGCCTTGATGATGTCGAACATCTCGCGGCCGCCCTGCAGCTTCACCGCTTCGGCGCCGCCTTCCTTCATCAGCCGCACCGCGTTGGTCACGGCGATTTCCGGCGTGGCGTAGGATCCGTAGGGCATCGAGACCAGCGAGAAGGTGTTCGGCGCGCCCCGCCGGACGGCGCGGCAATGATCGATCATTTGATCCACGGTCATCGCCAGCGTGTTTTCGTGCCCGTGCAAGGTCATGCCAAGGCTGTCGCCGACACCGACGATGTCGACGCCGGCACGCTCCGCCCAGGCGGCGGTCATCGCTTCGCCGACTGCCACCATGACCAGACGTTCACCCGCCGCTTTCTTCGCGGCGAGGTCCGGGATCGTCAATTTCGCACGTTCGGTCATCGGCATAAACTTGTTCCAATTGGAACAATGTTGGCATGAGTTCTTTTCATCTTCAAGCGAAACTTTTAGGCTCCGACCGTTGATGTGGCACGAGACAGCGGGGCAGGCGGAAACCGGTATGGGTAGTGAAGGGACAATCAAGCCAGAGCCCGCGGATTTCCTTGCGCGGGTCGAGTTTCGGGATGCCGCCCTTCTGTCGTTCCTGACCAGCGCGATCATCGTCCCGGCTTACGATTCGGTGAAGCGCGATTTCGGCATCATCCGGCCGGAATACATGCTGCTCCTGTGTCTCGCCCACTACCCGGTGCTGACGGCGCAGGACGTGTCTCGCCTGACGGGACGGCCGCGCAATTCGATTTCGCGCGCGGTGCACCGGATGTTGGCGGTCGGACATATCGAGCGCGCGCCGGACCCGGATGACGGCCGGCAGGTGCGTCTGACCATCACCGAATCCGGCCGCAGCCTGCACGAGAAAATCGCCGCGACTATGCGCGAGCGGCAGGAACAGGTTCTTGCCGGGTTGGCACCGCGCGAACGTGACGCCCTCAGGAAGCTCCTGCGCAAGGCCGCGGTGAGCAGCTAGCCTCATGATCAGAACCCGCCCAGCAGTTGCGACGGCAGCCAAAGCGCCAGCTGCGGGAAGACCAGCACCAACGCCAGCGTGACCAGCTGCATGCAGATGAACGGGATGACCCCCCGATACATGTGGCGCAGGCGGATTTCGGGTGGGCTAATGCCGCGCAGGTAGAAGATCGACGGCGCCATGGGCGGCGTCAGATAGCTGGTCTGCAGCATCACCAGGAACAGGATGCAGAACCAGATCGGGTCGAAGCCGGCGATCTTGATGATCGGGATCGCGATGGGAACAACGATCAGGATGACCGAAACCAGGTCCAGCACGAACCCGGCCAGGAAGGTGATGAAGAGGATCAACGCCAACGTTCCCCACGGGCCGAGGTTGGCCGCGTCGAGGATGCCGTTGGTCGCGCCCAGCCCGCCCGAGGAGATGAAAACGCCGGCGAACATGTTGCCCGCCAGAAGGATGGTGAGAACCATCACCGTGATCAGCAGGGTCTGACGAAGGGCCGTGATGACCGTCCTGATGCTGAAATTGCCGTAGATCGCCGTCAGGATGACCGCTCCGACGGCACCGCAGGCGGCCGCCTCGGTCGCCGTTGCCCAGCCGAGCAGGATCGTCCCCAGCACCATGAAGATCAGGATCAGCGGCGGCACCAGTGCGATCACCGTTTTGACGATCCGCTCCGTCAGGGTGGGCAGTGTCTCGTCCGGTGCCCTGTAGGGCGCGCGCTCGGGGTTGATGATGCAGATGGCCAGCACGTAAAGAATGAACAGACCCGCCATGATGAAGCCGGGGAACATGATTCCGGCAAAGAGATCGCCGACCGACACGTCGGCGACGGGCGCCAGGATGATGACCAGAACCGACGGTGGAATGATCGTCCCGAGCGAGCCGCCGGCACAGATCGTGCCGGAGATCAGCGACTTGTCGTATTTGTGGCTCATCATGATCGGGATCGCCAGCAGGCCGATGACGGTCTCTGTGGCGCCGACGACGCCGGATGCGGCTGCAAAGACCACGCCCATCAGGATCGTGCCTACCGCCAGCCCGCCGGGCAGGCGCCGGGTCCAGAGATGGATCACCTCGAAAAGCCGCTCGGCTATGCCGGATTTTTCCAGCATCGCGCCCATGAAAATGAACAGTGGCAAGGCGGCGAGCACGTAATTGCCCGCCACGTCCTGAACCTTGGTGACGAACTGGAAAACCGCCTTGTCGCCAAAACGCATGATCCCGAAGACCAGGCTGACGCCCATCAGCGAGTAGGCCACCGGGATGCCGAGAAAGATCAGCAGCAGGAGTGCCGGAAACATCAACAGCGCCAGATCCATCACAGACGCCCTCGCGTACCGTCGTCGATCTGCAGCGGATTGCCGGTCAGGAGGATCACTCCCGACTTGACCATCTCCGCCAGGATCTGCAGCGCAAACAGCACGAAGCCGAGAACGAAGGTCGCGCGGAACGGCCAGACCACCGGGTTCCAGGCACTCTCGCCGGAGACTTCGCCACTGTTATAGGCGCGCAGAAAATAGTCCCACAGGCCCACGCACAGCCACAGGACCATCGGCAGCAGAACAAGATATCCAAGGAGGTCGACGATCGCCTTGTTGCGTTGCGACATGGCCGCGTAGGCGAAATCCACCCGAACATGCGCCCGCGCCTTCATCGTGAAAGCGATGCCCAGCATCAGGCCGCCGCCCATCAGCATGTAGGCCAGTTCATAGGCCCAGAAGGTCGGGGCGTTGAACAGGTAGCGGGAGATGACCTCGTACACCATGAAAAGAGCCAACGGCACCGTCGTGGCCGCGGCGATCCAGCCGAACCCGGTGGTGACGGATTCGATTGCCCGGATCAGGCCGGTCAGAAAGGAATGCATTTGCTACGCTCCAGACAGCGAGATCGGCGGACCATGTCCGCCGATGTCTAACATTGCGTGCCGTCAGGCGCTTAGTTCGATTCTTTGCTGTCGCGGTACTTGTGGGCGCTGGCCCAAAGTTCCTTGTAGGCGCGCTGGTCCGCGAGAATGTTCTTGAACCAGTCGTCCGGCTGGTTGGCCGCCGTCTTGTCGGCCCACGCCTGGGCCAGCTCCTGGGTCTTGGTCAGCACCTCGTCGTCGACGACCACGATCTCGTTGCCGCTTTCCTCATAGAACTTGTAGGCGGAGGCGTCTTCGTGACCGGTCTCCTGATAGACCTTCATCGTGGTCAGCTTGCCGGCCAGCAGCAGAAGTTGCTGGTTGCGCTCGCCGATACGGTCCCAGGCTTCCTTGTTGACCTCGCATTCCAGGACCGATGTCGGGTGGTGATAGCCTGGCAGGATGATGTATTTGGCGATCTTGTAGAACCCGGCCGATTTGTTGAGATAGGGCGTCGACCATTCCACCGCGTCGATGACGCCACGTTCCAGCGCCGGATAGACTTCGGCACCCGGCAGGATCACGGTCGAAACACCGAGTTCCGACGAAATCTCGGCCCAGGCACCCGCGGTGCGCTGTTTCAGCCCGTCGAAATCGGCAAGGTTCTGCACCTTCTTCTTGGAATGCAGCCCGACCTCGCGCGGATACTGCCCGCAGGGGAAGGCGACGACGCCGAATTTGTCCATGCGGTAGTCCATCCAGGTCTGCAGACCGCCGCCTTCATAGATCCAGTGCTGCATCTCCTCGGCGTTCAGGCCACCGGTCCAGCCGCCGATCAGCACCGTCGTCTTGTCGATGCCCCAGTCATAGCCGGGCCAGTGATGGCCCATTTCGGCGACACCGTTCGACACGGTTTCGGTCACCTTGAGCGGGCTGCCCAATGTGCCGCCCGGGAAGACCTCGATATTGATCTCGCCATTGGTCAGAAAGCTTGCCATCTCGGCGAAGCCCTTGGCAGCGGTTTCCAGCGGCGGACCACCGCCCCAGGACGTTGCCATCGACCAGTTTTCCTCGGCCAGAGCAGCGCCGCCAAGCACGCTGAGCGACGCCGCGAGAGCTACGATTTTCGATTGCCGTTTCATAAGCACCCTCCCAATTGCTGAATGGTGAAACCTGTTTCCCGCAGCTTTCGCCGGGCCGGTTTGTCTCATTTGGAACAAGTTATCTTGTTCCACTTGGAACAACTTGTAAAGTCCCCGCGCTCCTCCGGGCGTCGGACAGCCTCAGATTTGCATGGGACCAGCCATTGAAAAAATAGAATAGAACTATGCATGCTATGCCGAGTTGCGATGAAGGGGCCTACAGGTCCAACAGCGCCCGGCCGGGGCTTTGGGCGACAGCCTCGGGATTTTGGATCCGGGACCAGATCCTGGTGCACCGGTGCTCTTCCAGCAGTGCTTTCGACTTCGCGAGAACGCGCGCTGTCCGTGTCGCCGCTTCCAGCGGCGTCGCGTGGTCATGATCTGACGTCACATGTGCGCCGTCCGCGGTCCTGACCGCGACCAACGCGCCGGTTTCGCTGAACGACGGATCGGTCCGAACGACGACGCGGTTGCGTGTTTCGGCGATGTCAGTGTTGGTGCAGACGTCGTCGCTGAAGCTGTCCAGCCGGTCGGTGGGAATGCCATGCAGGACCATCGCCGCCAACTGCCGATAGCTGAATTTCGCTTCCAGCCCGGTCGCCGGCTCTTGAATGTTGCAGATGTCGAGATATTGCGGGTGCACCGTGATCGTCACCGACGATACGCTGCCCGGCGTCAAACCGTGTGTGTCCCGCAACGCGCTCAGAGCCTCCAGCATGGCGTGGGTGCCGTGGCAGCAGGCATGGAACTTGTGGCTCGTCTCGCACAGGAGATAATGCCGTCCCAGATCGGCGAATGCAGCATCGTTCGCTTCGGCGTGATGGGTTGCGGCAAAGCCCTGGCTGCCTTCGAGCCCCACCTGTGCGGCGATGAGCCCGGCTTCGGCCCAGAGCACGGCGTCGACGCCGGCAGCGGCTGCCAGTCCGGCATGCATCGGTTTGCCCATCGTGCCGAACTGCGCTTTCACGCCTGCGGCAAGGGACGCCGCGATGCCGAACGCCATGCGAGTCTGTTCCGGCGACAGCTTCAACAGATGGGCGGCCCCGGCGACGGCGCCGAATGTGCCGGCGGTGCCGGTGACATGGAACCCTGTCCTGTAATGCGACCGCCCGAGCCACATGCCGATGCGGATGGATGCCTCGGCGCCGATCAGGGCCGCCCGTTTGACATCGGCCATGGAAGCGCCCTCGCGGTCCGCGATTGCCAGGACCGCCGGAAAAACCGTGACGGACGGATGCCCGAGCGAGGCAAAATGCGTGTCGTCGTAGTCAAGCGCATGGGACGTCACTCCGTTGATCAGCGCCGCGGCCCGGGCGGGCACCGCCCGATCCAGTCCGCAGGCCCAGGCCTCAGGGCGTCCCTCTTGCCGCGCCGTCGTCTCCCGGATCAGGCGCGCCACCGGTTCGTTTCGCGCCGCATGGGTCACAGAGACCCAATCCAGAAGGCACAAGTCCACGATATGGAGAACCCGGGGCGACGGGGAGTGCCGGTCGCAGATGAAAGCAACGAGCGTTTCGGTCGCGGACATCAGTAGGACCGCGGCATGCCAAGCACGTGTTCGGCGACGTAGGACAGAACCAGATTGGTGGAAATCGGCGCAACCTGATAGAGCCGCGCTTCGCGAAACTTGCGTTCGACGTCGTATTCCTCGGCAAAGCCGAACCCGCCATGGGTCTGCAGGCAGGCTTCTGCCGCGGCCCAACTGGCGTCGGCGCAAAGCAGTTTGGCCAGGTTGGCCTCCTCGCCGGGATTGCCGCCCGCCTCGTAGAGACGGATCGCTTCGCGAAGCATCAGCTCGGCGGCGCGCATCTGGCTGTAGGCGCGGGCGATCGGGAACTGGACGCCCTGGTTCTGGCCGATCGGGCGCTTGAACACCGTCCGCTCGCCCGCATAGGCGCTGGCCCTGGAGATGAACCATTTGGCGTCACCGATGCACTCCGCTGAGATCAGCAGGCGTTCGGCGTTCATGCCGGAAAGGATGTAGCGGAACCCCTTGCCTTCCTCGCCGACGAGCGACGAAGTCGGAATCTCCATGTCGTCGAAGAACAGTTCGGTCGTGGCGTGGTTCATCATCGTGCGGATGGGCCTGATGGTCAGCCCGTCGACGGACCTGATATCGACCAGAAAGACCGACAGGCCTTCGGTTTTTCGTTGCACCTGATCAACCGGGGTCGTGCGTGCCAGCAGCAGGAGAAGGTCGGAATGCTCGGCCCGGCTTGTCCAGATTTTCTGGCCGTTCACCACGTAGCTGTCGCCGCGCCGCCGTGCCGTGGTGCGCAACGACGTCGTGTCGGTGCCGCTGGTGGGCTCGGTCACGCCGAAGGCCTGCAGCCGCAGGGAACCCGTTGCGACATCCGGCAGGATCGCGGCTTTCTGCGCGTCTGAGCCGTGCCGCAGCAATGTCCCCATCGTGTACATCTGGGCATGACAGGCCGCTGCGTTGCAGCCGGCCCGATGGATCTCCTCCAAAATCGCCGCGCCTGCCGAGAGCGGCAGCCCCAGACCGCCATACTCCTCCGGGATCAGCGCCGCCAGATAGCCGCCATCCGTCAGCGCCCGCACGAACTCCGCCGGGTAGGCCTGGTCCCGGTCGCAGCTCTGCCAGTAGGTGCCCGGAAATTCGCCGCACAGGCGGGCAACGCCGTCTCGGATTTCCGGGTGATCAAGCTCGTAGGTCAAACATCGCTCCTAGCGCATGATGAACGGGTTGGCCGCACTCGTTTCATGGGCGATCCACACCGATTTCGTCTGCAGAAATTCCTTGATCGCCTCCTGCCCGCTTTCGCGACCCTGGCCCGATCGCTTGTAGCCGCCGAAGGGAGACATGAAGCTGACGGCGCGATAGGTGTTGACCCAGACGGTGCCGGCCTTGAGCCGTTCGGACATCCGTAGCGCGCGGCCGATATCCGAGGTCCACACCCCGGCGGCAAGGCCGAAGACGATGTCGTTGCCGATCGCAACCGCCTCGTCCTCGGTCTCGAACGGAATGACCGACAGGATGGGGCCGAAGACCTCCTCCTGGGCGATCCGCATGTCGTTGGTGACATCCTTGAAAATGGTCGGCTCGACGAAGCGCTCGCCCTTCGCACCATCTCCTTGATAGGGTTTGCCGCCGAGGACGCAGGTGGCGCCGTCCTGCCGCGCAACCTCCATGTAATGCAGGATTTTTTCATATTGCGCGGCGGTCGTGACCGGGCCGACATGGGTATCCATCGACATCGGGTCACCGATCTTCGCGGCGCCCGCCACCTCGACCAGACGGTCCACGAACCGGTCATGGATCGACCTCTGAACCAGCAATCGCGACCCGGCGATGCAGGTCTGGCCGGTGGCCGCAAAAATACCCGAGATCGCGCCCATGACCGCCGCCTCGAAGTCGGCGTCCTCAAACACGATGTTCGGGGATTTGCCGCCCAGTTCCAGCGTTACCGGCATGATCTTGCGGGCGGCGGACTCGTAGATCCGCTGGCCGGCGACATCGGAACCGGTAAAGGCCACCTTGGCCACATGCGGATGGTCGACCAACGGCTGGCCCACCTCGGCGCCGAAACCGGTCACGCAGTTCACCACCCCATCGGGAAACCCCGCTTCCCGCACCAGTTCCATGAACTCCAAAGTCGAAACCGATGTGTATTCCGACGGTTTGACGACGGCGGTGTTGCCGGCCGCAAGCGCCGGAGCCAGTTTCCAGGCCAGAAGCAGCAGCGGTGAGTTCCACGCCGTGATCATCGCCACCACACCGAGGGGTTCGTGGCGGGTGAAATTCAGCAGATTGGGCCGATCGGCCGGCAAGACCGCGCCCTCGACCTTGTCGGCAAGCCCGCCGAAATAGCGATACCACTCGGCCAGGTATTTCGCTTGCGCGGCCATCTCGACGATCAGCTTGCCGTTGTCGCGCACCTCCAGTTCGCCGAGCCGTGCGGCTTCGCGCTCGACGATCCCGGCCAATCGGACCAGCAGCTTGCCGCGCTGGGTGGGCCGCATGTCGGCCCATTCTCCGTGGTCGAATGCCGCTTTGGCCGCCTGCACCGCCTGGTCCGCATCCTCGGACGTGCCGCGTGCCACCTGCGCCCAGACCTCCCCGGTATAGGGATTGTCGGTGTCGAAATACTGCCCGGAGGCCGGCGCCACGGCGGCGCCGCCGATGTGGTGATCATAGGTTTTCATCATTCCCTGGTCCCGAATTCCCGTCTGATCGTGTCAGAGTGTTCCCCGAGGCCCGGAACATCAACCGGATCGCCTGCACCGTCGGGCACCGGAAGGCCGGCCATTGAAATATCGCTGCCGTTGTAGCGTGCCGGCGTGTTGCGCAGGAACGGATGTTCGGACAGATCCGCCACGGTGTTCAACGCCGCGTTGGCGATCTGCGCCGCATCCAGCTTGGCGAGAATCTCGGCCGCCGTGTGCTGTGCGAAACAGGCGTTGACCAGCGCATCCAGCTCCTCCCTGTTGGCGTAGCGATCCGGGTTGTCGCTGAAGCGGGGGTCGCAGGCCAGCTGCGGCTGCCGGAGAACATCCCCACAAAACACCTCCCATTCCCGGTTGCTCTGCACGGACAGCAGCACCTGCGCACCGTCCCGGCACGCAAACGCCCCGTAGGGCGCAATGAAGCTGTGCTGCAGCCCGCTCCTGCGCGGCGCTCCGCCCATGTAGCGATGCGCCAGCAGCGGCATGTTCATCCAGTCGGCCATCACGTCGAACATCGAAATCGACAGCGCCGTGCCGTGTCCTGTTTTGCCGCGGTGAATCAGGGCCCTCAGGATTGCGGAATAGGCGGTGAGCCCCGTCGCCAGATCGGTCAGGGAAACGCCAACCCTGGCGGGCTCTCCCTCGCTGCCGGTGACCGAGCAGATGCCGCTTTCCGCCTGGACGAGGAAATCGTAGGCCTTCTTCTTTGCCGCCGCGCCAGTTTCCCCATAACCGTTGATCACGCAGGTGATCAGCCCGGGGTTCTTTGTGCTGAGCGTGGCGAAATCCAGTCCCATCCGGGCGACCGCGCCGGGGACCAGGTTGGACAGGAACACATCCGCTTGACCCACCATGGTCCGCATCAGCGCCAGATCCGCCTCATCCTTCAGGTCGAGGCAGATCGCTTCCTTGCCGCGATTGAGCCAGGCGAAGATCGTGCTGTGACCGCCGGCTCCTGCATCGTAACCGCGGGCGAAATCCCCCTCGGGACGCTCGACCTTGATCACGCGCGCGCCGGAATTCGCCAGCAGCAAACCACAATAGGGTGCCGCAACCGCCTGTTCCAGCGACACGACCAGCAGTCCATCCAATTCCCGGGACAGTCCCAAACGCACACCTCACACTCGAACCATTTCGTGCTTCGGGAGAGACTAGCGCGCGCCTTCTATATAAAAATAAAAATGATACGATGGCAGCTATGCCGAATTGCGAAAGGTATCCGGATGGACTTCCGACAGTTCAAGACATTCCTGTGCGTGGCCGAATGCGGCTCGCTCAGCCGCGCCTCGGAACGGCTGCGCATCGCGCAGCCCGCCCTGTCGCGGCAGATAAAGCTCCTGGAGCATACGGTCGGCGCCGAATTGTTCAGCCGCCACGTGCGGGGCATGGTCCTGACGGAGACCGGCAAGGCGTTGCTCGAGCGGATATCCGGACCGCTGCATCAGCTGGAGCAGTCCGTGCTCGACGTCAAATCCCTGCAGGCCGACATCAGCGGCGAAGTGAAGCTCGGTGTGCTGCCGACCGTTCTGGACGGTTTTACCATTCGCCTGTTCGAGCGGCTGAACGCCCAGTATCCCGGGGTTTCGCTGCATGTGAAGGAGGCCTATTCGGTCAATCTGATCGAGTGGCTGCAATCCGGCGAGATCGACCTCAGTTTTCTGAACGGCCCAGCCAAGGCCTACCAATTGCAGTCGCAGGACGCGATTTCGGATGAAATCGTCCTGCTCAGCCCTCCCGGCGTACTGCCGCCGGGTTCGAGCATCCATGTATCCGAGGTCGCACAGCTTCCGCTGGCCTTGCCGAACCGGCCGTTCGGGCCGCGCCTGGTTGTCGACAAGGTTGCATCGAACACCGGCATCCATCTGTCCCCGAAATACGCCGTCGACAGTTTCGGCATCGCCGTGTCGATGGCCGTTGCCGGGCTTTGCCACGGGATCATGCCGGTCTCCGGCGTGTCCCAGCTGGAGGCGGAGGGTCGGCTCGAATTGCGGTCGATCCTGCCGGGCCCGGTCGAACGCACGCTCATCCTGTCCCACTCCTCGATGCGGCCGCAAACACGGGCGACAGGTGCGGTTCAGGAGACTGTTCTCAACGTTCTTTCAGCCATGCGCGAAGACGGCAGTTGGCGAACGGCGCTGGCATCAACCTAACGGCTATGCCCAGGCGCGATACCGAATTTATGGAGATTCTATTGGTCAAGGAGCGGTTGGACGTGGAAACCGGATGGGTCATGGACGAATTCGAAACACTGAAAGTGGAAAACCCTGCTGAACATGTTCTGCAGGTCACGTTGAACCGGCCCGAAGTAGCCAACGCGTTCAATACCCAGATGGCGCGCGATCTGATCGCGCTCTTCGAAGGGGTATCGCTGGATGCCGCGGATGTCCGCGCCATCGTCCTGACCGGTGCCGGGACACGCGCCTTTTGTGCCGGAGGCGATCTGAAAGAGCGCAACGGCATGACCGACGAGGCCTGGGCGCGCCAGCATCTGCTGTTTGAACGCAAGATACGCGCCGTCATCGGCTGTCCCGTTCCGATCGTCGGCGCGATCAATGGCGCGGCCTATGGCGGCGGTTGCGAATTGGCCGCTGCGGTCGATTTCTGCTACGCCGCCGACACCGTCAAATTCGCCCAGACCGAGGTGCGCATCGGCATCATCCCGGGCGCCGGCGGCACCCAGAACCTTGCCCGCGCCGTCGGCGAACGCCGGGCCAAGGAACTGATCCTCAATGGAGTGTCCTTCACGGCTGCGCAGGCATTGGAGTGGGGGCTCGTCAACGCGGTTTATCCGCAAGACGCGTTGTTGCCCGCTGCCCTGGAAACGGCGTCGAGAATTGCGGAAAACGCGCCGATTGCGACACGACAGGCCAAGCAGGCCATTCACAAGGGGCTGCAGATGAGCCTGTCGGATGGCCTCGCTTTCGAGATCGAAGCCTACAACCGGACCATCCCCACCGAGGACCGGCGCGAGGGCGTTGCCGCGTTCAACGAAAAGCGCAAGCCTGTGTTCAAAGGGCGTTAGGCGAGACGATGGCGGAGCGTGTTGTTGTCAGAGAGGTCGGACCCCGAGACGGGTTGCAGCTGGTCACCGATTTTTTGCCGACCCAAACCAAGCGGGAGTGGGTCCTACGGCAGGCCGGGACGGGGTTTGCCGAGATCGAGGTGACCTCGTTCGTGCCGCCCAAACTGTTGCCGCAATTCGCCGATGCCGCGGAAGTCGTCGAAGCCGCAAATGCCGTCGATGGGCTGACGGCCTCGGCGCTCGCCCTCAACCTCAAAGGGGCGACGCGGGCGATGGACGCGGGCGCAAGGGTCGTCAATTTCGTGCTCTCGGCTTCCGAAGCCCACAATCACGCCAACGTCCGCTGCAGCACCGACGCCTCGCTGGAGACATTTTCCGAGATCGTTTCTTGGCAGAGGCAGAATACTCCTCAAGCCCGCATCACGGCAGCCATTGCAACTTCGTTCGGGTGTTCGCTGCAGGGCGAGGTGCCGGAAACCCGGGTGCGCGAGATTGCTGTCCGGCTGGCTGAGGCGGGTACGACGGAAATCACCCTTGCCGATACCGTTGGCTATGCCAATCCCCACCAGGTGGGGCGCCTTTTCGCACAGGTGAGCGGCGATGTGGGTGCTGTTCCTCTGGCCGCCCATTTCCATGACACGCGCGGCATGGGGCTTGCCAATGTGGCAGCGGCCCTCGATCCGGGCGTGCGCAAATTCGATGCCGCTCTTGCCGGTCTTGGCGGATGCCCCTTTGCACCGGGCGCGACCGGCAATATCGCCACCGAAGACACCGTGTACATGCTGGAAGCCATGGGGCTTGGAACCGGCATCGACTTCGAAGCTCTTCTGGACGTGCGACGGCAGATTGCGGAATGGCTGCCGAACGAGGCGCTGCATGGCCATCTGGGCGCCGCCGGTGTGGCGCGCACCTTCGACCGGGCATCGTGACCGAAAGAGAAATTGATGAACCACTGCATTCACTACGATCTGGTCGATTTCGGCGCCGAGCTCGAGGAACGCACGACGCCGCTTCGCGCGCCCGAAAACGATGAGGTCCTGCTCGAAGTGATCTGCACCGGGGTGTGCCATTCCGACCTGCACATCATCGACGGGCAGTTCGATCTGGGTGAAGAGGGAGTGGCGCGCATGGCGGATCGCGGCATGAAACTTCCGCGCACGCTGGGTCACGAAACGGTGGGTCGGGTCGTGGCTGTGGGCACCGGTGCGGATCCGTCGCTGATCGGCCAATCCATGCTCGTGTTTCCGTGGCTTGGCTGCGGCAATTGCCGCGCCTGCCGCGAGGACCGCACCAATGACTGCATGGCCATGCGTATCATCGGGCTGGTGCAGGACGGCGGCTATGCCACGCATATCCTCGTCGAAAACGCCGACGCACTGGTGAATGTGGACGGCCTCTACCCCTTTGCAGTGGCATCCCACGCCTGCTCGGGCCTGACGGTCTTCAACGCGCTCGGAAAACTCGGTTCGCCGCATCCCGAAAGCTGGCTTGCCATTATCGGCGCCGGCGGTCTCGGCTTGAATGCGATTTCGATAGCCGCGGCCCTGGGGTTCGAGAACATCGTTGCGGCCGACATCAACGACGCGAACCTTGCTGCCGCCAGCGACATGGGCGCAAAGGCGGTTTTGAACACCAAGCGGCCGGACGCCATCGATGCACTGCGCGATCTGACGGGGAATGCGCTGACCGATGTTCTCGACACCGTCGGAGCGCCGCAGACCGGACGTCTTGCGGTTCACGCGCTGATCAAGGCCGGACGCTATGTGGTCGTCGGCCTGCATGGCGGCGATTTCAAGATGCCGCAGCCCTGGCTGCCGCAAAAGGCGATGACCGTCATGGGCAGTCACGTCGGGACGCGGGCACAGCTGCAGGATCTGATTGCCATGGTCAGGAGCGGAAAGGTCAAGTCGCTCCCGGTCGAACGCCGGGAAATGCGAACGGTCAACGAAGCGCTTGCCGATCTGAGCAACGGCAAAGTCACCGGTCGCATCGTACTGACGAATTGAGCGGCGCACGCGCGGATCGCTCGCCGGTTCGGCCGGGTTTGCGATCCCGTCCTGTCACAGCGCCACGAAGATCGTCACCGGGAGCAGGACCAGGCTGATGACAAGGGTCGCGACCACGAGGGCGGACGCGATCGGGCCGTCACAGCCGTAGCGGGCGGCAATCACGGCTGCGACCGTGCTCGTCGGAAGGGCCGTGTCGAGGATCAGCAGCTTCTTTTCCATGTCGGGTATGTCGACCAGCAAGGTCATCGACCATCCGATCAGCGGTTCGACGACGAGTTTGAGCAGCGCCGCCGCGACGATCAGGAACGCCATGGCGCGGTAGGGGATCGGCCTCAGCATCAATCCGATGGCAAATGCGACGAGAACCGAAAGCGTGTCGCTGGCGAAGCCGAGATACTGATAAAGCAGGCTGAGCGGCCAGGCCGTTGTCGGCAAATCGAACAAACCGACGACGATACCGAGCACGGTTGCTGCAAAAATCGGCGAGGTGAGCAGGGGGTAGAGAGCCGAGCGGATTGTGACCGACTCGGTCCGGTCCTGGCCGAACAGGATCGCCACGGCGACGCCGATGGTCAGAGCCGGGAGCAGATTGCCGAACTGGCTCATGACCACGGCGTCGGCCATCATCTGCTGATCGTCGTCGAAGACATGCTGGATGATCGCAAATCCCAGGGTGCTGGTTCCACCGAAGCCCGAGACCAGGATGAGGGAGCCGATGGCGGGTCGCGCCAGGCCCAGGGCGCGGCCGACGAGCCAGGCCAGCACCATGACCGGCGCGATGGCGCCGAACAAAAGCAGCGAGCCGAACAGCTGGATCTGGGTGACGGTATGGGTGCTGAGGCTGGCAAAAACCAGTGCCGGCAGCGCAAAGTCGGTGATCAGCCGTCCGAAAATCGTCTCGCCGTCGGCCGGTATGATCGACACGCGCCGCAGCAAAATGGCGGTACCGCCCAACGCCATCAGAATGATCAGGTAGTTCAGCAGGCTGTAGAAAGTCGACATGCTTGATTTGCCGGCGGAGTTGGTCGTTTCCGGCAGGATCGCAAATTTGTCGCTGGAGCGAAACCGCAAGGCCCGGAGTCAGCCCCTTGTCGCGGGGCTGCCGGGCGGCGCCCGGAAATCCCGTTGCGATTCGCGTGGTCCGGCGGAGGACGCCGCCGTTCAGAACGCTGATGTGACTTAAGATTGCTCGATCAGTTCATGGACGAAGGTCTCGATCGAGCGATTGGGCTTGCCCAGTATACTCCAGGTTTCGGCGCTGACCTGCTGTTCCTTGAGTTGCTCCACATAGGTCAGCATGTGTTCCGCAAAGGCCGCCTGGTCGTCCGGAAGGCCCATGTGGCGGATGGTTTCGAGGGGCAGGGCGATGACTTCCGCGTCGGCATCGTAGTGCCGAAGAAACTCCTTCGCCGCTTCCGGATAGCTGAGAGAGTCGAGGCCCTGAACCGCAAAATCCCGGTTCCAGGCAGCCTCGTTGCCGATGGCGTTGTAAACCATGTCCGCCAGATCGCCGGTGTTGGTGAAGAAGATCGGATGCACGTGATTGCCAATGACCGCCAGTTGTTTGTCCTGAAGGAACTTCGGAAACGAGTCCAGGAAGAACGAGCAGTAGAAGAACGTGTAGGGAATTCCGGAACGTTTGATCGCGCTTATGCCGTCCTTGCGAATTTCGTTGGTTTGATATGTCATGCCATTCGCCGCGAATTCGGGATGAAGAAAATCGATCCCGGCGATCTGCATCATGTGCCTGACGCCGTTTTCCCTTGCTGCCGCGACGATGTTGAACACTCCTTCGCGTTCGGTATGAAAAGGCAGGCCGGGGTCCAGCGATTCGGTGTTCAGAGAGATGTACAGGGTCTCGGTCCCCGACAATGCCGAATGCAGGCTGGAAGGATCCGAAACGTCACCCTGAACCAGTTCGATGGTGTCGGGCAGCTGAGACCTCGCCCTGGCGGGATCGCGGACGATCGCCGTGACCTCGGTCCCCTTTTTCGCCAGTATGGAGGCCACGCGGTGGCCGAGATGTCCCGTTGCACCGATGATAGTGATCTTTTTCTGCATGAGGCGGTCTCCTTTTGTAGAGACGCCAATATCATCGAATTCGCGATAGAATAAGTTATGAATCATCTACTTTATGGATGGATTGCCGACTGGCACCTTCGGTCGATATGGGGGCGCGATCCGGCGGTTTGGTCGGACTATTTGCGAAGCGGCGGATGGCATCGCATAACTCTCGGCACGTTGTTTTCGCCGGAGGTCGCGACGATCATGTATGGCTTTCCAGGATCGCTGGCCGTTCGAGAGGCCGAAGGGCTTCTGCAACGGTGCCGGTTTCGAAGTCAGTTGACCGAAGACTACTATCGAGCACGGGGTCTGTTCGGCACGTCGGATGAGGAAGCCGACGCGCGCGAGACCTATTCGGGCGATGAGGAAGTCAGTCCTCGAACCGGCGAACGCGGCGATCCGTTGCTGTCGGCGCCTTTGACCCAGGCTGCCGGGGGAACCATATATTTTTCCGGTGGCTCACGGAGCGACCTGGAGGCGGTGTTCCGGGTGATGGACGTCCTGCGAGACCGCCGCAACTACCTCGCCATCGGATCGCACTCCAATCTCCCCATCCATTCGCGATATCTGGATCAGCTGTGGATCATCTGGTCGCCCACGGCAGAGGATGTCTTCGGCCTCTCCGATGCGGACCTTCCGGGCGACCAGGAACTGACCATCGAGGAGGCGCTTCTGGGCTTTGTCGACCGGCAGATCGACAAATGGACCGAACCCGGCCGCCTGTACAGCAGCTATCTCGACGGCTCGATCGGCGGCGATGGGGAATATGCCCGCGAGGAGCTCGGCTTCGGATTTCAGGTCGAGGACGGCTTCGGGTGCGTCTACCGCATCTGGAGCCGGCCCTGGGTCGTGTTGAAGTAAAACGGCGGCTCTGTTCTCAATGGTTCATCTTGCAAACTTGTGCGACAAGCGCAGCATGAAACCCATAAATCCATTTGGGCCGTACGGTTCGTAAGCACGCAGCGCGCTGATTTTCCCATCTCGAGTCTCAACAAAAAATGCCTGCGGGAAACGCAACTCCCTGCCACCTTTCAGGAAATGGTGCGTGTCGACCTCGACTGCGCAGGATGTGCCGTCTTCACCGGTGAATGTTCTTTCGATTGTGAAACCAAATTTGTCCATGGAATTCAGGCCCCACTTCAAACCCTTCTCTATGGCAGCCCTGCCGACCATATTCGGCGTTGGATAGTGCGGATCAAACAAAACCGCGTCGTCTGTAAACAGGGCGTTCGCGGCCGCTTCGTCCCTGTCTTCCAACGCAGTGAACAGCGACTGAATGAGGTGATGAGGTGAGGTCATTGTTGGTTTCCTATAACCGCCCGGAGCCGTTGCAATGCTCTGCCGATCGGGCGCGCTTCTTCCACGTCATGTGCGAGCTCGGCCAGCAAACTTGCGGTCGACACAACCGCAACAGCACTATCTTTTTGTATGGACTTGCCGTCAAACCGGTCTGTCGATGATCAGCCGGAGGAGCGGCCCCTTGTGGGGCCGCTGCCGGTGTGATCGGGCCGATCAGGCGCGGGGATCCGCCTCGCGAGAACCGCCGGACCTGGGCGTCCTGGCCCGCGTGCCGCCTGTCCGCCTGGACGCGGGTTTTGGAGCGGCAATGGAGTTCTTGCCTGCATCGCCGTCCAGAGTGCCGGTAACCACTCCGGCGATCCCGTCCAGGTCGCTGCCGTCTATGCCGACCTCCTTCAGCAGCGCGTCGACCATCGGCGACTGCGCCCGGTATCTGAGGGCACTGTTGACCACATGGTCGGCGAGGCCGGAGCCGCCACCATTGGTGCCGGAGCCATCGCCGTTGCCGCCGCCTGCCGCCGAGCCGCCGTTCAGCCCGTCGACCTGCAGGATCTTGATGCTGTCGATATTGTCCATCGGCTTGACGCTCTCGCGCACGATGGCCTCGAGATTGCGGATCAGGTCCAGCTTCACCTTCATGCTGACCTGCTCGCTGGAGAGGGTATTGGCAGCTTCGTTCAGCGATTTCTGGCCGGCGGCCTGAATGGCGTAGGTTACCTCGGCTGCTGCCGACCGGAGCCGTTCGGCTTCCGATTCCGCTTCGGCCGTGATGCGCAGCTTGTCGGCTTCGCCCTGCGCCTCCTCGCGGCGCGCAGCCGCCAGATCGACCGCGGCCTCCTTTTCGGCCTCGGCCGCCACCTTGATGCGGATGGCCTCGCGTTCAGCGTTCTTGGCCGCCTCAATCAGCTCGATCTGCTTGTCGCGCCCGGCGACTTCGCGGGCCCGGGCCGTTTCGATCTGCTCCTCTGCTTCGGTGGCGCGGGCGCGGGCCTCGTCGGCGGCCGCCTTGGCTACGGATTCTTCCTTGGACTTTTCCTCGATGGCGATCTGGCGTTCCTGATCGGCCAGCTTCAGGGCCCGTTCCTTCTCCACCGTGCGGATATCGACCAGGCGCGCCTTCTCGATGCGCTCCTCTTCGACCGCGCGCTCGGCCGCGATGCGGGTCTGCTCGACCTGCTGGTTGGCGCGGATGGTCGCGTTTTCGGAATCCTGTCGCCGCTCGGCCTGTTCCTTGACGATGTCGGCCGCCTGTCCGGCCCGGCGCACTTCGATTTCGCGCTGCTGTTCGAGACGTGCGTATTCTTCTTCCTTGGCAATCTCCAGCTTCTTGCGCTCCGCCTCCAGATTCTTGTTCTTGATCTGGACGGCAGTGTCCTGCTCGATGTCGTTGCGCAGCTTGTTGCGGGTCTCGATCTCTTCGGTGAGACGGGTCAGGCCTTCGGCATCGAAGGCGTTGTTCGGATTGAAAAACTCCATCGAGGTCTGGTCGAGCCCGGTCAGCGAGACGGTTTCCAGTTCGAGACCGTTCTTCAGCAGGTCCTCGCTCACCACCTGCTGGACCTTCTGGACGAAATCCACCCGCTTTTCGTGCAGCTCCTCCATGCTCATCTCGGCCGCAACCGACCGCAGCGCATCGACGAATTTGCCTTCCACCAGTTCCTTCAGCCGTTCCGGCTGGGTGGTGCGCAGACCCAGGGTCTGGGCCGCATTGGCGATGGAATCCGCGGTGGGCTGAACCCGGACGTAGAATTCCGCGACCACGTCCACCCGCATGCGGTCGCGGGTAATGAGAGCCTGTTCGTTGGCCCGGTTCACTGCAAGCCGCAGGGTGTTCATGTTGACCTGGATGACTTCGTGCAGGACAGGGAATACCAGCGCCCCGCCATTCATGATCACGCGCTGGCCGCCGAAACCGGTGCGCACGAACGACACCTCCTTCGTGGTTCGACGGTAGAGTCTTGTCAGGATCAGGCCGATTGCCAGCAGTGCCACCAGGATGAAGGCGGCCCACAGGCCAATGTCGAGTATGTTCAACATGTCGTTTCTCCTTTCTGTCGTCACTTTTGGGTTTGGTATGCCGGTACGGTCGCCAAGAACCGCGAAGGGTCGCTTAGCGCCGCAATGCGTCGTGCTCGTTGGCAATCGCAAAAAACTTCGCACCGTCCTTGCGGATCAGCAGGACCTCGGAGCCCTGGGCGAATTCCGCGCCCTCAATGTCGGGCTCGATCATCACGTAGTGTTCGAGGCCGTGCTGATCGCGCACCTTGCCCTGGGCCGGGCGCCCGGTGGCTGCCGTGCCGAGGGTTATCCTCGCCAGCCGTCCGACCAGCGTCTCCAGCGAAACCGCCGAAGTCTCTTCCCTGGGCATCAGCCTGCCCAGTGCGCCGCCGAGAACGCGGACGACGGGCAGGGCGCCGGCAAATGCCGGAACGGCCGCGAGGGCCGACGGCAGATAGGTGCCGGACACGGAACTGACGGCTCCCTGGAGCGCGAACCCGAGAGCGCCAAAGGCACTCAGGAAGATGATCAGCAGAATGATGGCCGAGACCTCGCCGAAACGCAGCCAGGCCAAAAGGGAGCCGAAGGACAGGCCGCCGCTGTCCGCAGCATCGAGACCGGCGCCCACATCCGCTTCTGCCTCCATATCGGGCAGATCGATGTCTCCGCCCAGGCCGTCCAACAGGGCGGACAAGCCAAATCCCAGCAACGTCAACACCCCTTCCAGGACCGCCATGGCGAGCACGACGGCAATGGCAACGGAAAACGGGAGGTTCTGTTCTGCCAGGAAGTAAGTCAGCACGTATGTCTCCGGTTTGGATCAAGGCATTTGAAAAGGTTTAAAAAAATCTCGCCGGGCGGTGGACGGATACGACAACGATCGTGTCCGCCCGTTTGCGGTCAATCCGATCCGCCGGTCACGCGCCCTGGGCGCTCTTGATTCTGGCCAGGCGCTCCTTGATGCGGTTCTGGTGGGTCATTTCTTCGAGCTCGGCCAGCTTGGCCTCATTGGCCATGTCGACCGCCCCGCCGCCATTCAGACCGGACAGGGATTTCATGTTCCGGTCGAACGCCGATGTGGCGTTGCGCACGCGTTTTTCGATATCGCTGCCGCCCGTTCCGGTGCCGTCGGAGGCCGATGGCGTGCCGGCGGCCGCCTGCACCCGCTTGAGCGTGTTCAGTTCCTCTTCCATCTCGCGCTTTTTCGCCCCTAAAGCGGAAATGTAGCCCTCGAGCGTCTTTTCCTCTTCGCCGCATTCGGCGATCTCATGCTCCAGGATCGGAATCTGGGCCTCGATGTCGAGTTGCTTTGCAATGGCCGCTTCGGCCAGATCGTCCCGGCTCTCGCCAACCGCAAGTCCGATCTTGTCGGACAGCTCTTCATGGGTCTGGTTCTTCTCCGCCAGCCGCTTGGAGGCCAGGTGACGGCGCGCGATCACCTTGCCGAGTTCCGCCCGCGTATCGTCTGCCGCTCCGTCGATTTCCCTCAAGGCCTGAGAGAAAACCGCATCGGGGGCTGCCCCCTCGAGCGCGTCGACGAGGGAGTTCAAACTGCCTGCAACAATTCGGCCCACACGGCCCGCCAGTCCTTCAGTCATTCTTCTTCTCCTTTCGCCACCTGGGTTTCGACCAAATGTAGTAAATCCATGTTTTTCTTCAGTTTTTCGCGAACCAGCGCGGGGTTGTAGCACGGCGCGGACGCCGTTACCCCGAGCCGGGCGATATAATCGATCAGCCGGAACGCCTGATCGGCCAGCCGGTTTTCGAAATCCGCCAGATCGGCCATCGACGCCTCACCGTTGAACGCGTCCTGGACAATCTCGTGCGCGAACTGGTTCTGCCAATCCAGGGCAAATCGCACGAACTCCGAATGAATCTTCAATTCGCGTTCCGCGGTCCCGACCCGTTGCTGCAGGTCCTGCAGATGCTCGTGCCATTCCGCCATGAGCCGCTCCGGCGCATTGCCCTCTTCCTCCCGTTCTCGCGCGTTGCGGATGATTGCCCTGATCTTTTCGCTCGGCGTCACCGCGTCCTTGATTTCCAGTTGCGAGATAAAGGCGGCGCTCTCTTCGGAGATACGAAGACTGATCGGTATGGATTTGGGCACGATTGTCACCATCTGCATGCATTTGTATACAAATATAGGCGTTTGAAATTGGAAGTCAAGATTTTCGCCGAAAATATTGGTGCGGGAAACCAAATGGCCTGCATCCGCACCGTCAGACCAGGATCGGTGTGAGTTTCCGGGCGGTGCCCTTGACGGACCTGCTTGAAATGCCGGCGACACCCGGCGCTTTGGGATTCCAGGAGTTCACCGAAAGGCTCGAGGCTGGCGACATGGACGAGGTTTAGGTCGACGATGAACCGGCGTTAAGCGCTGCAGTCGCCGGTTTGTCCTTCAAACCGGCCGCTTTGCGTTTTGCACATTCGAGGCCGCAAAACCTCAGCTGTGGCTGGCGTTGATCGCGTCCAGCGCGGCGTTGCCGGGGCAGAGTTCGGTTTCGCCGCGGTCGATGAGCTTGACCTGAAGGATATCCTCCAACTGGCTGATGTTCTGGCTGAGGGCGGATTGCAAAATGCACAATTCGTCGGCGGCCTGGCCGAAACTGCGCAGCCGCGCGACGGCGGCGAAGGCGCGCATGTGCCGGACGGTCGGATTATTCAGTATTACTAGATAATTAATCCAAATAATTAATTTTTTTAAAGGGCTGATCTACGCTTAGATACGCTCATGTTTATCATCAGAAACGCAGACCTTTACGCCCCGGGCCATGTTGGCATCAGAGACATTCTTGTCTCCGGTGAACGCATCGCCCACATCGCTGAGCCTGGACTAAGTGTCGGCAATGTCCCAGTTGAGGAATATGACGCAGCCGGGCGCGCAGTTGCGCCTGGCTTCGTCGACAACCATGTCCATGTTTTGGGCGGCGGAGGCGGCCTGGGCTATCATTCCCGCGCGCCGGAACTGCAGCTCAGCCAGCTGACACGGGTCGGGACCACAACCATCATTGGCCTGCTCGGCTACGATCAGACGACCAAGGAAATGCCCGCTCTGGTTGGCAAGGCCAAGGGGCTCACCAATGACGGGATGTCAGCTTACGCCCTGTCGGGTGCCACGCTGCGCCATCCGGTGCCGACACTGACCGGAGATCTTTGTAACGATATCGCCTTTGCAGAGGAGATCATCGGCGTCGGCGAAATCTCGATATCGGAGCTTGGCTATGGCTACGACAGCCTAGGCCCGGGTGCGCAATATATTGCGGAAACGCTGGTGCAGGCGCTGCTTGTCGGTCGACTGGCCGGCAAGGGCGGCATCCTCTGCATGCAGGTTCCCCCCTATTTCGGGCAATGCCTGAGGCCACTGTTCGAGATGATGGATAGATCGGGGCTGCCGATCGCTCAGATGGTACCCTCGCATGTCAATCAGACCGACCGCTATATGGAAGACGCGGCAGTTTGGGGCAAACGAGGCGGATGGGTCGACATCGGTGCCAACTATCGCCCGGACAACAACTATGAACGGTCGACTGACCCGGCCGCCGCCGTGACGCAGCTGCTGGAAGCAGGTGTGCCAGTGGAGCAAATTCTCATAAGCTCGGATGGCAACGGCGCGCCTCCAAAGGAAGAAAAAGGCGAGGCCGTGCCGAGCCGTGCGAACTATATGCCGGTATCCAGTCTTCACATGATCTGGCGCCGACTCATTACGGAAGGCCGCGCCAGCCCCGAAAAGGCGTTGACCATGGTGACGAGCAACGTCGCGAAAGCATACCATTTGCACCGCAAGGGATCGCTGAAAACGGGATTGGACGCCGACCTCGTCATCTTTGACGACGACTGGCAGGTCGACACCGTCTTCGCGCGCGGAAAGATGATGGTGGAAGATCGCGCGATCAAGGTGCGCAGCATGTTTGAAGAAACGGTGCTTGCCGGTCTAGCTTGACGGACTGACGACAGTTCGACCAACGGACCAAACATGGGGTTTTTGCCATGAAGCTGAAGGATCTCCTGATCGATCCAGACGAGCTCGAAACCTATGCGCCGCCGCGCCACGCGGAAACAGTCAATCATCGGCTCTGGCCGCAGACAGACGGCCCGGCCCCGATTGAGGTGATACACGGGTTTCTGGGGCCCGGGGGCGGTGCCGACGCCCACTATCATGCCGAATCCGATCAATTGCTCTACATGCTGTCGGGAGTCATACGGCTTGAGGGCCCTGAAGATACCGTCGACCTGCGAAAAGGGCAGTTCATTTTCGTTCCCAGGGGTTTGGAACACCGCCTTAGCGTCATCAACCCTGAAGGGGCCAAGTGCCTCGTGATGTACATGCCGCGGCTGGGCAGCGGCGACATTCTGCCGGCGAAAAGCCTCGGAAAAGAATCAAGCAAAGAGAAAGTCAATGACCAGCAATAAACGATCGCCAGCCGAGCAGGCGAGTACCATGTTCACCGACTTCATGGCAGTCCAGCCCCATGAGACGGTCGCCATCGTCTATGATGAGGACAGTCCGATGGAGATGGTCAACGCCCTGCACGACGCAGCGCGCCAGAATGGCTGCGAATATGCACTCATGCTGCAACCCTCCCGGCCTCCTGAAAAAAAGAACCTCTTGCACCCGGCAATCGAGAAAGGACTTGAGGCAGTCGACGTCCTGATCGGCATCACCAGATCCGGTGGAGCACCGATCTACTCATCGAAGCTGGCGGAACTGATGAAGAAGAAAACGATACGCGGCATGTCACTGAACATGCGCGATCTTGACACGCTGCTTGCCGGCGGCGCCACGGCAGACAACAAGGCCCTCCAGGCAGACGGCGAGAAATTGGCGGAGATCTGGTCGCAAACCAAGGTCATGCGTATCATTTCTGAGGCCGGTACCGATATTTCCGCACCGATTGCATCCGATATGGCAATCATCGAGTGCGGCGACGCCACGAAGCCCGGCTTCATGGTTGGCCTGCCCGATGGTGAAGTCTCCTCTCGTCCGCTGGAAGGTACCGCCAAGGGTGTTTTCGTAGTCGATGGCCCATGCACGGTCATCGGCAAACCTGAGACGCCCATCAAGATAATTGTCGACGGAGGCAAAGTCGTCGGCATTGAAGGGGACAGCGCAGCAGCGGATCAGTTGCGTGACATCGTGGCCAATGTCGAGAATGCCGACAACATCGCCGAGTTTGGCGTTGGCGTTAATCCGGCGTCACGGCCGGATGCCAACTTCCAGGAAGTGAAGAAACGGCGCGGACAAGTCCACATCGCCATTGGCGACAACATCTACTACGGCGGCACGAAGCGATCCAACGTCCACATGGATCTCGTGGTAACGGACCCAACCGTCTATTTCGACGACCGGCTGGTGGTCGATCAGGGCAAGCTGATCTTGAGCTAATCGCATGACAGGCCGCTTGTGAAACGGTGATGAGGAGAGACGGAAAGGCTCCTTCGTCAACAGTATCGGTATGTCAAAATGGAAGTTCTTTGCCTTTCTCAGGCGCGGCTTCTGACAATCCCATCCCTTAACCAAGGAATCCACCAGGGAGGAAATCATGAAAAAAACAACCATACTTGCCGCGGCCATGGGGCTGACTATTGCTGCGGTTTCCGGCGCTTCCGCGCAAGAGCGCAAATTCGTCAATATCGGCACCGCGGGTATCGGCGGTGGCTACTATCCGACCGGTGGCTTCATATGCAACGTACTCAACAAGAGTCGCAAGGATTTGGGTCACAACATCCGTTGCACAGTTGAGTCAACGGGCGGTTCCGTCGCCAATCTTCGTTCGATACAGGCGGGCGAAATGGACATTGCGATCGCTCAGTCCGATTGGCAGTACCATTCCTATAACGGCACGTCGAAATTCGAGGATGTCGGTGCCAACAAGGACTTGCGGTTCCTTTTCTCGCTGCACCTCGACACCGCCCATCTGGTGGCGCGCGCCGATCTTGGCCTGTCCGAGTTCTCTGAACTTGAAGGCAGAACTGTAAACACCGGTAATGCTGGTTCCGGTGGAGAAGCAACAATAAGCTTTGCGCTTGGGCGCTATGGCACGACTCCGGACGAGTATTTCGGGCAGGCGACCCGCCTGACATCCCGCGAGCAGGCGCAAGCCCTTTGCGACGGCAAGATCGATGCGTTTTTCTACTCCACCGGCATCACCGCTTCCACGATCACGGAAGCAACCAATACCTGTGACGCCTCGATCCTGAACTGGAGTGACGAGACCATCGACGCGATGATCGAAGAGATTCCATACTATGCGCCGGTTTCGATCCCCGCTGGAACCTACAAAGGTCAAGACGAAGATGTACAGACCTGGGGTCTCTCTGCGACCGTCATCGCATCGGCAGAAGCGGACGAGGAAGTGGTCTACAACCTGGTGAAGTCCGTCTTCGACAACTTCGAAGCCTTCAAGGCGCAGTCCACGCTCTATACCCATATCACTCGCGAAGGTTCGGTCGTGAACGGGCAGTCCGTGCCCTACCATCCTGGTGCTGAGCGCTACTTCCGGGAAGTCGGTCTGATCAAGTAATTACAACCGTGAGGGCGCGCCAGTCGTCGGCGCGCCCTCAGTTGTAAGAAGAGAGACGGACATGACGGAAAAAGCGCATCAGGAAGAGTTGGACGATCTGATCGCCGAAAACGATACTGGTGCCCGTGACCCCTCGGGTCTCGCGCGCAAGATCGTTCTGGGGGTTGCGCTGTTTTGGCCCGTCTACCAGCTTTACATGGCTTCGCCACTGCCATTCATTACCGGCATTGGTCTGATCGACGACAGCCAACAGCGGTCAATTCACCTAGCCTTCGCCCTGTTTCTGGGCTTTATGACCTTTCCGGCCTACTTGTCGGCTCCGCGCAAATACATTCCGTTTTACGATTGGGTACTGGCCGTCCTGGCGGCGGGTTGCTCTCTCTACATTCTGTTCTTTTACCGTGAAGTCGTTGAAAACGCGGGCGGGATTCGGACAACCGCCGAAACGACGGTATCTGTTCTGGGGATTGTTCTTGTCCTCGAAATCACCAGGCGCGTTCTAGGCCTGTCTCTGGTGATCGTGGCGGCCGTGTTTACCTGCTATGTATTCGTCGGACCGCACTTGCCTGAGTTGCTCTCGCACCGCGGCTATTCGCTTAACCGTTATGTCGACCATATGTGGCTGACCACGGAAGGCGTGTTCGGACTGCCGTTGGGTGTTTCGAACAGCTTCATTTTCCTGTTCGTCCTCTTTGGTGCCCTTTTGGACAAGGGTGGAGCCGGCAATTTTTTTATCAAGTTGTCGTTCTCGATGCTTGGCCATCTGAGAGGCGGCCCTGCAAAAGCCGCTGTCGTTTCGTCAGGCCTGACCGGTCTGATCTCCGGCTCCGCCATTGCGAACGTGGTGACGACCGGCACGTTCACGATTCCCCTGATGAAGCGCATCGGCTTTTCCGGAGAAAAGGCAGGCGCGATCGAGGTATCCTCTTCCATCAACGGTCAGATCATGCCGCCGGTCATGGGCGCAGCCGCCTTCCTGATGACGGAATTCGTCGGCATCTCCTATTTCGAGGTTGTCGTGCACGCCTTCGTGCCGGCCATCATCAGCTATATCGGCCTCTTCTATATCGTCCATCTCGAGGCGGTTAAGGCCAATATGCCTGTCCTGGCCAAGGTGCAGGAAAGCACGCTCCTGCAAAGCCTGGGTCGTTTCCTGTTCGGGTTCGGCGCCGTTGCACTGGTCGCGGGTATCGTCTACGCCGTCGCCACCGGTCTCGGCATGGTCGCTGGAGAATATGCGACACCGGTCGCAGGGATTGCCTTGCTCGGCCTCTATATCTGGTTGCTCAAGATCGCAGCGCGTTACCCGGAACTTGAAATCGACGATCCGAACGCACCGCTGGTCGAAATACCGAAGCTGAAACCCACGCTGATGGCGGGCCTGCATTTTGCGTTGCCCATTGGCGTCCTCGTTTGGTGTCTGATGATTCAGCGCCTCTCCCCGGGCCTCGCCGTGTCCTGGGCCATTGTGGTGATGGTGGCAATCATGCTCACTCAGAAGCCGCTCCTGGCCCGTTTTCGCGGCGAGGTCACGAAGGGGGCAATGGAGGGATTGCGCGAGGGATTTGAGGACCTCGTCCAGGGCTTTATCGCCGGATCGCGCAACATGGTCGGTATCGCGGTTGCAATGGGTGCGGCCGGTATCATCGTCGGTGTGGTTTCGCTGACCGGCCTTGGTCTGTTGATGACGGAAATCATCAACGCCGTTTCAGGCGGCAACGTCATGATCATGCTGTTGTTCACCGCGATCATGTGCATCGTACTGGGCATGGGCCTGCCGACGACGGCGAACTATATCGTCGTGGCCAGCGTAATGGCGCAGCCGCTGGTCGTCCTGGCGGCGCAAAACGGGCTGATCATCCCACTGTTTGCCGTGCATCTCTTCGTATTTTACTTCGGCCTGATGTCGGGAACCACACCGCCGGTTGCGGTGGACAGTTTCGCCGGAGCGGCCGTTGCGCGCTCGGATCCGATGAAGACCTGCATTCAGGCCTTCTACTATTCGCTGCGTACGGCGATTCTGCCGTTCATCTTCGTCTTCAATCCGGAATTGCTCCTTATCGGTGTTGAGAGCTGGTGGACCGCGGGACTCATCATCATCTCCTCAACCATAGCCATGTGCATGTTCGCAGCCGCTACGCAGGGATATTTTCTTGTACGGAGCTACAAGCTGGAAAGCGCTCTGCTCATCGTGATCGCCCTGTCGCTTCTGCGTCCGGAGTTTTGGCTGAACCGGATTCAGCCGGCCTTTGAAGCGGTCGATCCCGCCGCGATCTACGACGTTGTCGAAAATGCCGAGGACGGAGCGCAAATCCAGATGTTCATGGAAGGCGAGAACTTCAGTGGCGACCTCATCCAGCGCATCGTGGCAATTCCGCTTGGCAAAGCCGGCGCGCCCGGTGCCGAGCGGCTGCTCGATTCCACGGGTATGGAGATGCGTATCGATCCGGAAGGTGTGTTTGTCGACAACGTGGCCTTTGACAGCCCCGCGCAGAAATGGGGCGTGGATTTCGACTGGAAAGTACTGGAACTGAACAAACCAAACGCGCGAATCGCCAAGGAGTGGTTTTATGCGCCCGTCTATCTTGTCCTGCTGGGAGTAGTCGGATGGCAGCTTTCGCGCCGCCGCAGAGAGCGGGATCAGGAGATGCAGCATGTATGACGATATTCTTGTGCCGATAGACCTAGGCCACCCGAAAGCCAGTCACAAGGCTATCAGCTCTGCCCGTCAGATTGCGAAAGACTACGATGCCGTCCTGCATTTGCTGACAGTCATTCCGCCGCTCGACAGCTTCACCTCGACCTTCTTTCCGAAGGGTTTTACCCACCATGCGACCGAAGCCGCGCAGAAAGCACTCCACAGTTTTTCCGAGGGTGAGGACCTGGAAGCTATCAAGCTGCACCATGTCGTCGCGCACGGAGCAATCTACGATCAGATATTGATCATGGCTGAAAAGGTGGGTGCATCCTTGATTGTGATGGCATCGCACCGTCCCGAACTGAAAGACTATCTGCTAGGCCCGAATGCCGCGAAAGTCGTTCGTCACGCAAGTTGCTCGGTCATGATTGTTCGAGAATGACGACCATCCTTGGACGCAACGATGCGGCCGCATCCCCGGTCTGCAAACCGCTCGTTTAACTGTGGCTGGCGTTGATCGCGTCCAGCGCAGCGTTGCCGGGGCAGAGCTCGGCTTCGCCGAGCGTGTTGAGTGGCGCGTCGACCGTATCGATCAGCCCGTGCAGGTCGATCTCGTCGGCGTCCAGATAAAGCAGGCCGGTCGCGACCTCGCCCTCCTGCCGGTAATTCTCCAGCGCCGACAGGGCGGTGGCCCGGCAGTTCGGATCGTAATCCTCGGCCAGCTTGCGCAGCCTGACGACCGAGCCGTCGTGGAGGGTGACGTCGGTCGACGATCCGGTCGGATACTCCACCGAAATGGTGTTTTGCGGGGCGATGAAATCGACCCGGTCGAGGGCGGCGTTGTGGGCGCGCACATAGTCGTAGCTTTTGGTCGACTCGTCGTGATTGTTGAAGGTCACGCAGGGGCTGATGACGTCGATCAGCGCGAAGCCGCGATAATGGATAGCCGCCTTGAGGAGCGGCACGAGTTGCTTCTTGTCGCCGGAAAAGGAGCGCGCCACGAAGCCGGCGCCGAGCTGGATCGCCATGGCTGCGAGATCGATCGATTCGAAGGGCGTTTCCACGCCCTTGCGGCTCCTCGACGATTTGTCGTTGGTCGCCGACGCCTGGCCTTTGGTCAGCCCGTAGGTGCCGTTGTTTTCGACCAGATAAGTCATGTTGAGGCGCCGCCGGACGGCGTGGCAGAACTGGCCGAGCCCGATCGACGCCGTGTCGCCGTCGCCCGAGACGCCGATATAGACCAGGTCGCGGTTCGCCAGATTGGCGCCGGTGGCGACCGACGGCATGCGTCCGTGCACGGAGTTGAAGCCGTGCGACCGGTTGAGGAAGTAGTTCGTGGTCTTGGACGAGCAGCCGATGCCGGAGACCTTGGCGACCCGGTGGGCTTCGATATCGAGCTGGAAACAGGCGTCGATGATGGCGGCCGTCACCGAATCGTGGCCGCAGCCGGCGCACAGCGTCGAGACCACGCCCTCGTAATCGCGGCGCGTCAGGCCGTGGGCGTTGACCGGCAGGTCCGGGTGGCGAAATCTGGGCTTGGCGATATGGGTCATGGCTGCCGTTCCGTTCAGGCGGCTGTGATCGGCGGTGCGGAGGATGCCGCCATTGCCGGGTTCTCGGAAAATGCGGATCGAAGGGCGTCGACGATGAAGCCGGCGGTCAGCGGCATGCCGTCGAAATTGGTGACCGGCACGAGTTTCTCCGCGGCGATACCTGCTTCGGCGATCAGCAGGTGACGCATCTGGGCGTCGCGGTTCTGTTCGACCACGAAAAGAAAATCATGGGCATCGACGAACTCGCTGATCTCCTTGCCGAAGGGAAAGGCGCGCAGCCGCATGTGATTGAGGCCGCGGCCTTCAAGCGCCATCAGGTCGATCGCCTCGCGCACCGCTGGATCGGTCGAGCCGAAATTGATGATGCCAAGCCGCGATTTCGCGCTGGTGATGCGGGTGACCGGTTTCGGCAGCAGGGTCTTGGCGGTCTCGGACTTCTTCTGGATGCGTTCCAGCATGGCCGCGTGGATCAGGCCGTCCTCGGTATATCCGCCGGAATCGTTGTGCGAGGTTCCGCGGGTGAAATAGGCTCCCTTTTCGGGATGGGTTCCGGGCAGCGTGCGTTGCGGAATGCCGTCGCCGTCGACGTCCTTGTAGCGCCGAAAATCCGAAACGGCGTCGAGGGCATCGGCGTCGAGCACCTTGCCGCGGTCGTAGCGGCGCTCGTCGTCCCATTGCAGCGCATCGACGACCCAGTCGTTCATGCCGATGTCGAGATCGCTCATGACGAAGATCGGGGTCTGCAGCCGCTCGGCGAGATCGAAAGCGTCGGCGCTCATCGTAAAGCACTCGCCCGGATCGCCGGGAATGACCATCACGTGCTTGGTGTCGCCGTGCGATGCATAGGCGCAGGCGAGCAGGTCGGATTGCTGCGTGCGGGTCGGCATGCCGGTCGACGGTCCGCCGCGCTGGATGTCGAAAAGCACCAGGGGGATTTCGGCGTAATAGGCCAGGCCGATGAACTCGCTCATCAGCGAAACGCCCGGTCCCGACGTGGCGGTGAAGGCGCGCGCGCCGTTCCAGCCGGCGCCGACCGCCATGCCGGCGGCCGACAATTCGTCCTCGGCCTGGACCACCGCAACCCGGTGCCTGCCGTTTTCGCTTTGACGCAGTTTCTTGGCATGCCGCTCGAAGGCCTCGGCGACCGATGTGGACGGTGTGATCGGATACCAGGAAGCGACCGTCGCGCCGCCATAGACCGCTCCCAGGGCCGCCGCCTCGTTGCCGGTGATCAGGATTTTGCCGGCGGTGCCGTTCGACTTGCGCGCCCGCACCGCCAGCCGGTTTTCGACGTGGTCGCGGGCATAGTCGCGGCCGATATGCAGCGCCTGGAGGTTCGGCTCGATGAGCTTCGGCTTGGCCTTGAACTGCTCGGCAATCAGCTTCTTGATGATTTCGATGTCGATTTCGATCAGCCAGCTGAGGGCTCCGAGATAGACGATGTTCTTGAACAGCTGGCGCTGTCTGAGGTCCGACCAGGCGTCGGCGCACAGCCGGGCGATGGGAATGCCGATCTGTTCGATGTCCTGGCGGCCGAAGTCGCGCTGCCAGGTGCTGTCATAGATCAGCGTGCCGCCCGCTACGACCTCCGCCGCGTCCTGGGCGTAGGATTGCGGGTTCATCGCCACCATGACGTCGACACCGGCGCGGCGCGCCATGTGGCCGGCCTCGCTGACCCTGATTTCGTACCAGGTCGGCAGGCCCTGGATGTTGGACGGGAAGATGTTCTTGGGGCTGACCGGCAGTCCCATGCGGAACAGTGCTTTGGCGCAGAGCAGGTTGGCGCTTGCCGAACCCGAGCCGTTGACATTGGCGAATTTGAGAACGAACTCGTTGAAACGGCGTTCAGGCAGCATCGGCCTGCTCCGGGGGCGGGGCGGCTTCCCCTTCCCAATAGCTGAATTTCTGCATATCCCAGGCGCCGGTCGGACAGCGTTCGGCGCAGAGTCCGCAATGCAGGCAGACGTCTTCGTCCTTGACCATGACTCTTCCGGTTTTGAGGTTGTCCGAGACCAGCAGATCCTGCTCCAGATTGTGAGCGGGCACGCGAAGCGCTTCGCGCAGTTCGGGCTCGGGCGCGTTTTCGATGAAGTTGATGCAGTCGACGGGGCAGATATCGGTACAGGCGTCGCATTCGATGCAGAGCTTCGGCGCAAACACCGTCTGGATGTCGCAGTTCAGGCAGCGCATCGCCTCCTCGAAGGCGAGCTGTTCGTCATAGCCCAGTTCGACCTCGACCGTCAGGCTCTTCAGCGCGATGCCGGTGTCGACATGCGGCACGGTCACGCGGTTGGAGTTGGAGATGTCGTTGTCATAGGACCATTCGTGGATGCCCATCTTCTGGCTGGCCAGATTGGTGTCCGGCGGCGGCCGGTCGCCCAGCGCCTCGCCGCGGCAGTGAAGGTCGATGGAGATGGCCGCCTGATGGCCGTGCGCCACTGCCCAGATGATTTTCTTGGGTCCCCAGGCGGCGTCGCCGCCGAAGAAGACGCCGGGCCGTGTCGAGGCGAAGGTCGTCTGGTCGACGACCGGCATGCCGCGATCGTCGAAATCGATGCCGATGTTGCGCTCCACCCAGCCGAAGGCGTTGTCCTGGCCGATGGCCATGAGCACGTCGTCGCATTCGATGACCACCGGCTCTTCGCCGGTCGCAATGAGCCGGCGCTTGCCGCTGCTGTCGTACTCGGCGCGCATTTTTTCAAAGACGACCGCCTTGAGCCGGCCGTTGTCGACGATGAACTCCTTCGGCGAATGGTTGTCGAGGATCGGCACACCTTCACGAATGGCGTCCTCGATCTCCCAGTCCGAAGCCTTCATCTCGGCCCGCGGGCTGCGCACGGTGACGGTCACCTGCTCGCCGCCCAGCCGTAGCGCCGTGCGGCAGCAATCCATGGCCGTGTTGCCGCCGCCGATGACGACGACACGTCGGCCGATGTGGCTCGTGTGCTTGAAGGCAACCGAGGTCAGGAAGTCGATGCCGATATGGATATTGGCGGCTGCCTCGGCGCGGCCGGGAATGTCGAGATCCTTGCCGCGCGGCGCGCCGCTGCCGACGAAGACCGCGTCGAAATTCTCGTCGAGCAGCGATTTCATGCTGGTGACTGTCTCGCCGAAGCGGGTTTCGACGCCGATGGAGAGCACGCGGTTCACTTCCTCGTCGAGCACTTCAGCCGGCAGCCGGAAAGACGGAATGTTCGTGCGCATGAGCCCGCCGCCGCGGGCGTCCTTTTCGATCACCACGCATTCATAGCCGAGCGGCGCCAGGTCGCGGGCCACTGTCAGCGAGGCCGGCCCGGCGCCGATCAGCGCAACGCGCTTGCCGTTGCCTCGGGCCGGAGCCTTGGGCATCAGGTCGGAGACGTCGCCCTTGTGGTCGGCGGCAACCCGTTTGAGCCGGCAGATGGCGACGGGCTTTTCCTCGATGCGCGTGCGCCTGCAGGCAGGCTCGCAGGGGCGATCGCAGGTGCGGCCGAGAATTCCTGGGAAGACATTCGACCGCCAATTGATCATGAAGGCGTCAGTGTAACGGCGCTGGGCGATCAACCGGATATATTCAGGGACAGGCGTATGCGCCGGACACGCCCACTGGCAGTCGATCACCTTGTGATAGTACGCCGGATCCGCTGGGTCCGTAGGCTCCATTACCCCTTACCGTCAGAATCTACTTTGTCGGATATTCGCATGGAAAATAGTTTTTTCAAGTTCACCTTTCGTTGAAGTCACACTTTGTGATCGGCCGGTGTTTTCAAGCCACGATGCGTTTCTACTCAGGGTGGTTCAACCGTCACCGCAGCCACGAAAGCGAGTGCTCCGACGCTCTATTCTCAGCCGAAAGAGTGCATTTTTCATTCCCGCTCTTCGCGGTCAGCTGCCACCCGGGCTTCCGGCAATCCGCTGCACGACCTCGTCCGTGGTCATGACGTCGGCGAAATACAGCGCCAGATTGATAAGCGTGGCGACATGTTCCTCGTCGCTGCGCGTGCCGTTGGCATCGGAAACGAAGATGCTGTTGTAGTTGAGCTGGAACGCGTCCCGCGTGGTGGTCTCGCAGCAGACATTGGTCAGGGTGCCGGTGACGATCAGCGTGTCGCGGCCGGCCGCCTGCAGCGCTTCATGCAGATCCGGCGACCCTTCGGTGAAGGCGCTGTGGCGGCGCTTGGTTATCCGCAGGTCGCCATCGTCGACATCCAGCGAGTCGTGAAGCTGAAATCCGTAGGAACCTTCCGCCGTCAGTTCGATGATCCGGTCACGCGTTGCCGGCGAGGCCAGGTTTCTGGTCCATGACCGCCAGGCCTCGGTAGCCGTGTGCTGGGTCCACACAACCATGGCGCCATTGTCACGGCACAGCCGTGTCAGCCTGTTGATGTTCGGGACGATCTGCGCAAGGCCAGGAATTTCCAAAGGGGCGTAGTCGGGCACCAGAAACACGTTCTGCATGTCGAGCACTAGCAGGGCGGTGCGCGCAGGATCGATGCGTTCGAACAGATGCAGCCGGCCACGCCGGGCGATGATGCGGTCGGCGTATTGCTTCGGAATCTCAGTCGGGTGCATTTCGTCACGGATCCGGTTCGTCGGGAACTGCCATTATGACCGGATTGTTGCGCAAAATGTGGTCCTTTGCCGACTGACCGGGGTCAGCCCCGCAGCCAGCCGAGTGTCGCGTCCGTCTCGCCGTGCGGCTTGTATTCGGCGCCGATCGACCGGGTCCAGCCAAGGCGCTCGACCTCGGAGAGCACGAACCGGTAATCGAGCTCGCCTGTGTCTGGCGGGCCGCGGTCCGGCACCGAGGCGATCTGGATGTGGCCGATGATCGGCAGGTGGCGCTGCAGGCGCCTGGTCAGATCGCCTTCCATGATCTGAAGGTGGTAGCAGTCGAACATCAGCTTGAGATTGGCCAGCCCCAGTTCGTGGATCATCGCCGCTGCCTGGGCCGACGACGACAGGAAATAGCCCGGCGCGTCGTAGTGGTTCAGCGGTTCGATCAGAATGGTGATGCCGTGCGGTGCCGCGGCGTCGCAGGCATAGGCGAGGTTTTGGCGGAATGCCGCTTCGGCGAGCGGTCCGCCGGAATAGCCCGCCATCACATGCACCGACCCGGTCCCGGTGGCGCGGGCATAGGCAATGGCCTCGTCGATCGCCGCGCGTGCTTCGGCCTCGCGGCCGGGAAGTGCCGCCAACCCGTTATCGCCGGCTTGCGGATCGCCGCGACGGGTGTTGAGGCCGAGCATCGGCAGACCCGTTTCCTCCAGCGCCGCGTGGACCTCCGCCGCCGGAACGTCATAGGGCCAATGGCATTCGACGGCGTCGAATCCGGCGGCAGAGGCCGCGCGGATGGCATCGGGCAGAGGGCGGTCGGCCCAGAGAAAGCCGAGATTGGCGGAGAACCTCACGCCTCCCACTCCACATCGAAGCTGGTGACCACCTCACTGACCTGCGCCGCCGAAAGCAGCCGTGGGTCGAGGCCGCGGGTCAGCAGCGCCAGGCGTGCCGTGGCCTCCAGTTCCTCGATGGCGTTGCAGGCGGCCTCCACGTCCTTGCCGGCAACTACCGGGCCGTGATTGGCCAGCATGACGGCCGAGCGCTTGCCGGCTAGGCCGCGCACGGCTTCGCCCATGGCCGGGTCGCCCGGCCGAAAGAAGGGCAGCAGCTTGACCCGGCCGAGCTGCATGATCGCGTAAGGGGTCAGCGGCGGAAGAAAATCGTCCTCGTCGGCGTCGGGCATCAGCGACCAGGCGACGGCGTGACACGAATGCAGATGCACCACGGCGCCGGCCTGGCTTCTGGTGTCGTAGAAAGCGGTGTGCAGCGGCATTTCCTTGGTCGGCCGGTCGCCGTCGATGTGGCGGCCATCGGCATCGAAGCGGCTGAGCCGGGCCGGATCGAGGCGGCCGAAGCTGGTGCCGGTCGGCGAAACCAGAAGACCGCCATCGGGCGCGCGCGCAGAGATATTGCCGGTGGAACCGCCGGTCAGACCGCGGTCGAACATGGATTGGGCGAGCCTGCAGATCAGCTCGCGAAGGCGGGTTTCCTCGGTCATGTCTCCAGCATCTCCAGGGCGTCGGCAAAGAAGGTCTCGGTGCCGAAATTGCCGGATTTGAGAGTGATCGCGACGGCGTGTCCACCGCTTCGCGCGGTGCACCAGGGCACGCCGGGAGCGATTTCAACACCGATTTCGAGCCGGTCGATGCCAAGCGCTTTGGTCACGGCGCCGGAGGTCTCGCCACCGGCGACGACGAAGCGCCGTCTGCCGTCGTCGCGGGCGGCGACTGCGAGCGCCGCAAGCGCGTCTTCGACAATGGCTCCGGCTTCGGCTGTGCCGAGCTTTTGCTGGGCGGCACGCACCGAGGCCGGATCGGCCGTTGCATAAATCAACGGTGTTGCTTCCAACGATTGTCTCGAAAGCCAACCCATTGCCCGCTGGACGCGGTCTTCGGCCAGCTCAAGCGGATCGAGCCGCAGGGCAGGACCACCGCGATCGCGGTAGGCGGCGACCTGCCGGTTGGTCATCGCCGAGCAACTGCCCGACAAAATGATGGCGCCATCGCCGACTTCTCCCTTGTCGCAGCCGTCGGTGTCCTTCGACAGGATGCCCTGATCGAGCCACAGCCTGGGCAGCGGCATGGCAGCGGCGCTGCCGCCGGTGATCAGCGGCATGTCACGGCAGGCCTCGGCAATGACGAAGAGATCTTCATTGGCGACGGCGTCGACCACCACATGAGCGACGCCGCGATCGGCGAGTTCGGCCAGCCTGGTTTTCAGCGCTTCCGGCCCCCGTGCCACCGTCAACCGGTTGGCGAGCCCGACCGGCCGGGTGACCTGCGGCTCGAGGAGCCGCGTCAGGTTCGAATCGCGCATCGGGGTCAGCGGATGTTCCTTCATCGGGCTCTCGGCCAGCGGTTGTTCGCCGACGAACAGATTGCCCATGAAGATGGCGCGCCCGTTTTCCGGAAATGCTGGACAGTAGATCGTCTGTTCCGTGCCGAGGTCGGCCATCAACGCCTCGGCCACCGGACCGATATTGCCCTGTGGCGTCGAATCGAAGGTGGAACAGTATTTCCAGAAAAAGCGTTCGGCGCCGGCCCGACGCAGCCAGTCCAGCGCCGCACGGGTTTCGGCGACGGCACTTGCCACAGGAGCTGTCCGGCATTTCAGGGCAATGACTTCGAATGGGGCGGTGTCGTCGGGCGCGTCCCGAGGCACCCCGATCCTCAGGGAAACGCGAACGCCGCAGCGGGCCAGCAATCCGGCCAGATCCGTCGCGCCGGTGAAGTCGTCGGCAATCGCTCCGAGAACCGTCATTCCTGATTTCCCGAATATCGGTATGTTTGCGTAAACAGATCTATATGTTTACGCAAACATATGTCAATGATAACGTGAATCGGTGCAGGGAAGGCGATGGCAAATCAGCAGGGAAAGCCGATGCCCAATCTACGACCTTCGCGGCCGACAATGGATGACGTGGCGGTCCATGCCGGGGTCAGCCAGATGACCGTTTCACGGGTGATGCGCGGAACGGGCTACATCTCGGACGATGTACGTGATCGGGTGACGGCCGCGGCGCGGGAACTGGGCTATGTGCAGAACCGGCTGGCCAACGCCCTGCGCGACGACCGGACGCCGCTTGTCGCGGTGGTCCTGCCGACGCTGGGCAACCGGGTGTTCAACGATGTGCTTGCCGGCGCCAACGACGCGCTGACCGCCGGCGATCTGCGACCGGTCTTTGGCGTGACCGAATATTCGCAGGAACGCGAAGCATCGCTTGTCACCGATCTGCTGTCGTGGCTGCCGACGGGGATCATCCTGCCGGGCCTGGAACACGCCGAAGCAACGCGCGACGCCATCGCCCGTTCCGGGATCCGCACGGTTGAGATCATGGACATCGACGGTGATCCGATCGCAACGGCGATCGGCCTGTCGCATGGCGCCGCGGGGCGGACCATGGCGCGACACATGCTCTCAAAGGGCTATCGACGCTTCGCCTGCATCGGCGCCCAGCAAGGGCGCGATCTGCGGGCGCGGAAACGCTTTAGCGGCTTTGCGGACACGGTGCGGGAAGCGGGCGCCCGGCTCGTCGGCGAACCGCGGCTCGACGGCGCTTCGTCGATGCTGCACGGACGGCAGATGACGGCGGAGATGCTCGCCGGCGACGAAGCGCCCGATGCGATCTTCTATGCCAATGACGACCTTGCCGCCGGCGGGCTGATGCATTGCCTGGCGGAAGGGATCTCCGTCCCCGAACGGGTCGCGCTGGCCGGTTTCAACGGCCTGGCCTTTCTCGATGCCCTGCCACTGCAACTGACGACCATCGAAACGCCGCGCCACGAAATGGGGTATCAGGCCGCTCTCCTGGTCTCCGGCGGGGAGGAGGAGGGGCCGTCCCGGCGCGATCTCGGCTTCCGACTGATCGAGGGCGACACTTGCTGAAGGTCGCCTTGACCCGTGTACGCATGTTGAACTACCACCGGGGGTAGAGCCGGCGACCAGGCAGTTTCTTTGCTGGGGAATGCGTCGATAGCAGGAACCTCCAGGACGAAATCCCGCACCATTGCCATCGGCGCGACTTAATCGCGATGATAAGTTGACCCGGCGCAAGCCGATTCGGACCCATCCATGCCGCTTTCCATCCAGGACATCGAAAACCTCGCGCCCGATCAGGCGTCGCTGAAGGCGGCCTCCAGGCTCGTCTCGCCGGCAAAATGGCCGCTTCTGCAGCAAAATCCGGAAGCCCGGCTGATTTGGGGGGAATGCCAGGGGTCGGGGGCCAACCCCTATCGCGTAACGGTCGATGAGAGCGATCAGGGATACAAATGCACCTGTCCTTCGCGCAAATTTCCGTGCAAGCACGCGCTGGCGCTGATGTGGTTGCGCGTCGAGGGCAATGCTGAATTCGCTGACGCGCAAACGCCGCAATGGGTGATGGATTGGCTGGGTCGGCGGCGCCCGACCGCGGCCAAACCGGCTGACGAGCGCGCCGCCGCCGGCGCAAGCCTATCGAAAGCACTGAAAGACGAAGACAAAAAGGCGGAGACGCCGGAAGCTTTGGCCCGAAAGAAGGCCGCGGCTGAAAAACGCGCCCTGCAAAAGCGGGCCGGGCTGCGTGACGCCATGCAGGAGCTCGAGCGTTGGATCGCTGACCAGATGCGGCTCGGTCTTGGCGGTTTCGTCGACGATGCAACGGACCGGTGCCGGAAGATCGCCGCGCGCATGGTCGATTTCAAGGCGCAGGGGCTCGCCGGCCGCATCGATGAACTGCCGTCGCGGTTGCTGGCCTTGCCGGCCGAGGAGCGGGCCGAGTCGGCGATCTCGGAGCTGGGCAAGCTGGTGTTGCTGTCGCGCGCCTGGCTGGCGGCACCGGATGATTTGCGCCTGCAGCGCCTGGTCGCCAGTTCGGAGACCCGGGACGACGTCGTGAACAACCCGGATGCGCGCCGCGTCACCAGCATCTGGGAGGTGCTGGGCGAACGCATCAGGACCCGCCGGGACGGTCTGGTGAGCCACGCCACGTGGCTGCTCGATGTACGAGCGCCGACCCCCGATTTTGCCTGTCTTCTGGATTTCTATCCCGCCTCGGCGGGAAGACGGGGGCGGTCATTCGTTTCCGGAGACCAGTTCCAAGCCGAAATCGTGTTCTATCCCGGCGATGGCGAATACCGGGCGGTCTTGGCGAGCCGCGACTCCGAAGCGGGCGAGCGCCTGCCGTGGGTGCATCCGAACGCCAAAGCCAAAGGCGATCCGCTGGCCGATTACCGCAGGCTGCAAAACGCAGCCCCCTGGTCGCAGGTGGCACCGCTGTCGTTCGGCACGTCGACCATCGCGCAATGCGAAGCGGACCGGGACTGGCTTCGGGTCGGCGATGACGCGCTGCCGGTTTCGAGCAAGATACCGGCAGTGCTTTATGGCGTGAACCTGACGGCCGCTGTCGGACTGTGGGACGGAACGCGACTGGATCTGCTTTCGGCGCAAACGCCCCTGGGACCGGTGGAATTCGATTCATGACGCCGCAGGAGCAGGAGGCCATTGCCCGCATGCGCG
Organism: Rhizobiaceae bacterium; assembly: GCA_963921345.3. Taxonomy (GTDB): domain Bacteria; phylum Pseudomonadota; class Alphaproteobacteria; order Rhizobiales; family Rhizobiaceae; genus Hoeflea_A. The sequence goes on from CAWUFE020000003.1 coordinate 53,631, forward strand.
ATCGCTGGTTTGCCGGCGGTTCGGCCTTCGATATCGCGCCGGCGACCTGGCGGGACCTCCTTCCGGCCCAAGACGGGCTGCTTTCGGAGACCACTCTGCTGGCACTCGCGGGGCAGGCGTTTCAGGTTGCCTGCAGCCCGGCTGCGCCGGCCGCATTCCGGAGCGTGGTTCAGCTTCCCGAACTGGCATTGCCGACCCTGCCGGCGCAGGCGCGCGTATATTTCCGCATCGCCTTGAAGGAATGCGCAACCAATCTGCAAGTCGGTACACTCCTGGATTTCCTTGCCGGACGCGGATACGCCGTCCATCCTCTCGACTGGATGCCGAGTTCGGGTGACATGGATGTGCCGGCGGCCTACGCACCCTGGGCCGACTGGGTCGCCAGCCGCGATGCTGGCGGGCCCGCGTCGGCAGACGAGCTGACCGAAGACAATTGGGACGATCACTATCCGGCTTCGCGGCGCGCGGCGCTGAGCCGACTGCGCAGGCGCGACGCGGATGCCGCCCGCGCCTTGCTGGAGAAGAAGGTTGCCGCGGAGACGGCCGAAAAGCGGTTGCGCCTGGTCCAGGTCCTCGAAATCGGGCTCGGCGAGGGTGACGTGCCCTTTTTGCAAGCGCTTTCGAGCGACCGCTCGGGCAAGATCAAGACATTTGCCGCATCGATGCTGGCGCGCCTGTCGGTTGGCGCCGGTGATGAGGAACGCCAGAAGGAAGATGCGGCGGAACTGGCCGATTTCTTCGAAACAAGGACCGGTCTGCTTCGTCGCAGGCGCTCCATCCTGCCGAAAAAACTCAAGACCGGGGCGCAGGAAAGACGCCGGCAGGGGTTATTCGACGCCTGCTCGCTGAGCGCGCTTGCGGTGCAGCTCGGTCTGAGCGAGGCCGAACTGGTCGAGCAGTGGTCTTTCAATTCCGTCACCTCGGTGGATACCATGTTCGTGGCGCTGGCGGTGCGCACCGCGTCCGACGCCACGGTCATCCGGTTGGCGGATGCGGTTTCCGCGGCGGGAGGCGAGGCGCTCACTTTGTCGGGTGAGATCGTCCCGAGACTGCCTCGGCAGATTGCCTCGGATTTGCTGCTCCAGGCCTTTCGAAGTCTCGCCGTCGGGTCGCTGGTTGAGCTCGAGGAATCGATCCCGGTCTTTTCCTTCATGGATGACGCGACCGCGCTCGCACTTCCTTTGACCCGGACAATCATCGAAACGTCCGTCGGGCAGGAGGATTTGAAAGGCAAGCGGGAGCGCGCACGCGGTCTGCGGCTGCTGGCCTATGCCACGACCCAATCCGCGGCGCGGGCGCTGCTCGACCGGTTGGTCACGGCCGGTGTGTCGCCGGCCGACGCCGCGCTGTCCTTTCTGCAACTCGGCTCGATGCTTTCGCCGAACGAACACGCAACACCAGAGTGAGACCCGGAACCATGGCCGATCAGACGAAACTGCGACTTGCTGCCGAAGAACTGTACGCCGACGAATTGCGGGTTCTAAAGGATGCCGACGGCGGTCAGAAGCCCGCGGGGTGGGAGATGTCGCCGGCGTCGGTGCTGACCTACCTCATGGGAGGCGAGGCGGGTGGTGTCACCATCACGCCAAAATATATCGGCTCGAGGAGGCTCATGGAGACTGCGATCGCGACTCTGGCGACGGATCGCGCGCTGTTGCTGCTGGGCGTGCCGGGCACCGCTAAGTCCTGGGTGTCGGAACATCTGACCGCGGCGATTACCGGCGACACGTCGATGGTCATCCAATGCACGGCCGGTACGGATGAAAATCAGCTGCGCTACGGCTGGAACTATGCGCAACTGCTCGCGCACGGTCCGAGCGAACAGGCATTGGTGAAAACCCCGCTCTATCGTGCGATGGAAGAGGGGAAACTGTGCCGCCTGGAGGAACTGACCCGGATGGGATCCGACGTCCAGGACACGCTGATCACGGTTCTGTCGGAAAAGATGATGCCGATCCCGGAACTCGCGTCGGCGGTGCATGCGCGGCGCGGCTTCAACGTCATCGCCACGGCCAACAATCGCGACAAGGGAGTGAACGAGCTTTCTTCCGCCCTCAAGCGCCGTTTCAATGTCGTCGTTCTTCCTCTGCCTGACGACCTGAACGAGGAGGTTGCCATCGTCACCAAGCGCGTGTCGGAAACCGCTTCCTCGCTGGATCTTCCGGTGCCCAAAAACGTGCAGGAGGAAGTCGCTCGAGTGCTCACCATATTCCGCGAACTGCGAGGCGGCACGACCATCGACGGCAGCACCACGCTGAAGGTTCCGACCGGCACGCTTTCGACAGCCGAGGCAATATCGACCATCGTCGGCGGTATCAGCCAGGCCGCCTGGTTCGAGGACGGGCACCTGTCCGCGGAAGGCCTCTCGCCCAATCTGCTCGGAGCCATCGTCAAGGATCCGATCCAGGACAAGGTGGTGCTGGAAGAGTATCTGGAAAACGTCCTGAAGAAGCGCCCGGACTTCGCGCCCTATTATTCCTCCCTGACGGATCTGGTGTAACAGGCCATGACTGCCGGACAGGTCAGTTTTTTCGGGGTTCGCCACCACGGACCGGGGTCCGCCCGGCGACTGCTTGGCGCGCTCGAGACGCTGCAGCCTGCCGCCTTGCTGGTGGAGGGGCCGGCAGATGCTACCGAATTGCTGCACTATGTCGGCCAAGAGGATCTGCGAACGCCGGTAGCGCTCTTGTGTTATCCGAAGGATGAGCCGGAAAACGCCCGCTTCTGGCCGTTCGCGGTCTTTTCTCCGGAGTTCCAGGCGATCCTGTGGGCCAATGAGCATGGGGTTCCGGTTCGTTTCATCGATCTGCCCTCGACGGCGCGCTTCGCCGATGAGGAGCCGGCAGAGCAAGACAATGAAAGCCGGGAGGAGGCTGCGCGCGAAAATACCGACCCCCTCGTGCGCGACCCGCTGGGCGCGCTCGCCGATGCGGCCGGCTATGAGGACGGCGAGAGCTGGTGGAACGATGTGATCGAGGAAGGCGGCGAAGCCGGGCTCCAACCGAGCCAGGTCTTCGATGCCGTCAGCGATGCCATGACAACCCTTCGCGAAAATCGGGGCGAACCGGATCTCAGAGAAGCGCGTCGCGAAGCGCATATGCGGTTATGCATCTCCGAAGCCGTCAAGAATGCGGATGGGCCGGTTGCCGTGGTCTGCGGAGCCTGGCACGTGCCGGCGCTCAAGATCCGGCAGCCGATGAAGCATGATCGGGCTCTGCTGAAAGGAATGAAGAAGCCCAAGCCGGCGATGACCTGGGCGCCTTGGACGGCGCCGCGGCTTGCCCTGCAGTCCGGCTACGGGGCGGGAATTACAGCACCGGCCTGGTGTCGGCACCTGTGGGAGTGCCCGAACGAAATGGCAACCCGCTGGTTGGCGCGGGTGGCTCGCCTGCTGCGTGCCAACGGCCACATTGTTTCCACCGCGTCGCTGATCGAGGCCGAGCGTTTGGCGATTGCGCTGTGTGTGCTGCGCGACCGTTCGACGCCGGGTTTCGAGGAACTGCGCGATGCGGCCATATCCTGCCTTTGCTTCGGCGAAACGTTGTTGTGGCGAACCATTGAACCGGAACTGCTGGTCGGCAACGATGTCGGCGAGATTCCAGATGCGGTTCCATTGGCGCCATTGCTCGAGGACCTGAAGAGATGTCAGGCTCGGGCGCGATTGAAGCCGGAAGCCCTTGAGCGCGAATTGGCGGTCGATCTGAGGTCCGAAAGCGGGCTGTATCGTTCGACCCTTCTGCACCGGCTCTTGGTTCTTGACGTTCCCTGGGGACAGTTGCTGGATGCCGGCCGTAGCCGCGGGACTTTCCGCGAACGCTGGAAACTCCTGTGGGAACCGGAATATGCCGTTCGCCTGGTCGAGCAGCTCGTGCACGGATCGACAATCGAGCGGGCTGCCAATTCGCTGCTGTCGGACCGCATGAACCGCGAAAAGGCACTGGGCGCCATGTCGCGGCTGGTGGAGCAGGCGCTGATTGCGGATTTGCAGCCGGCTGTGGTTCGCGGCATCGATCTCCTGGATCAGCGCGCTGCGCACAGCGACGACTGTCTCGATGTTCTGGGCGCCATACCGCCGATCGCCAACACCATTCGCTACGGTGAAGCGCGCGGCGTCGGGCTGGGGCATCTGCCGGTCCTCGCCGATCGCCTGATCGTTCAGGCCGCTATCGCCCTGCGCTACTCCTCGCGCAATCTCGACGGCAAGGCGGCCGCGGGTCTGTGCAGCGCATTGACCGATGCCGATCGCGGACTGGAGCTGATCGAGGCCGGTGGTGAGACGCTTGCCGCCTGGCATCGCGGCCTGCGCGAGACCCTGGACGACCGGCAGGCAACGCCGCTTGTTGCCGGCAGGGTGGCGAGCCTGCTGTACCGTCGGGGGCTGCTTTCGGAGGACGATGCCGCCCTGTTGCTGCAACGGCGCCTGTCGCCGGCAGTCTCTTCGCTTAAGGCTGCGGGGTTCTTTGAAGGCTTCTTTCAGGACGCGGCGCGACAGCTTGTTTATGACGACGGCCTGCGGGCCGCCGTTTCCGCCTGGCTGGTGGGCCTGGAGGAAAGCGACTTTGTCGAAAACCTGCCGCTGTTTCGCCGGGTCTTTGCCGATCTCGATGCCATGGAACGAAGACGTTTGATCGATTCGGTGGTGAAACGGCGGGCCAGGCCGACAGGACTTGTCCTGCTGGACGACGGGGGAGCGGCCTGGAAGACGCATTTCGCGGTCCTCAGGGATCTGTTGACTGCAAAGGAGGCCGGCGCTTGAACGAGGAAGCGGAAAACATCCAGGATCCGTCGGACCGACAGTTGCTGGAGCGCCGGTGGCGGTTGGCGGTCGGATCCGCCGATGCTGCGGAAAACGATGTCATCAGCGAAGCGGACCGCAATCTTATGCGGGCGCTGGATGCGGTCTACGGTTCCGGTCAGCCGTCTGGCACCGGAAAGCGTGGCGGTTTGGGCCGCTCCGCGCCACGGGTGGCCGCCTGGATGGACGATCTGCGCTCCTACTTTCCTTCGTCGGTGGTTCAGGTGGTTCAGAAAGATGCCTTCGAGCGCCTCGACATGAAGCAGATGTTGATGGAACCGGAGTTCTTGGCCGCGATGGAGGCGGATGTGAATCTGGTCGCGGATCTGGTGTCGCTGCGCTCGGTCATGCCGGCCAAAACCAAGCAGATGGCGCGCGACGTGATCGCCAAAATCGTTGCCGAATTGATGGAACGCCTCGAGCGCAAGACGGCCGAAGCGCTGCGCGGGGCGATAGACAAGAGCAAGCGCACCTCACGACCGCGATTTGCCGACATCGACTGGCACAGAACCATCAGGGCGAACCTGCATCACTACCAGGAAAACCACCGCACGATCGTGCCGGAGCGTCTGATCGGATTCCAGCGCCAGCAGCGACGACTGGTCGATCTCGATGAAGTGATGCTGTGCGTCGATCAATCCGGATCGATGGCCACGTCAGTGGTTTACGCTTCGATTTTTGCGGCGGTGATGGCTTCGCTTCCGGTCGTTCGTACGAAACTGGTCTGTTTCGATACGAGCGTCCTCGATCTGACCGAGGATCTGGAGGATCCGGTGGATGTCCTGTTCGGTGTGCAGCTCGGAGGAGGCACCGATATCAATCAGGCCGTCGCCTATTGCGCCGAGCGCATCGAAAGGCCGTCGAAGAGCCACTTCGTGCTCATTACCGATCTCTACGAAGGCGGAAACGGACAGGAGATGCTGTCGCGACTGGGCGCCATGTTGCGCAGCGATGTCAATGTGATCGTTTTGCTGGCGCTGACCGACGAAGGCAGACCGTCATTCGACGAAGGAATGGCACGCAGCGTGGCGGCGATGGGTATTCCCGTCTTCGCCTGCACTCCCGACCAGTTCCCCGATCTGATGGCGACGGCATTACGGCGGGGCGACGTTCACGACTGGGCCGCGGGTCAGGATATCAAGCTCGTACGGGAAGATACGCCGGGGCAAGACTGATCCCGATGTTGGCCTCGTCGCTTGCGTGAAACCTTCGGCGGATCTCGAAAATCTCGTCCCGACCGCACTTGTGGCGTGTTTTTGTGCTGTTCATTGCGTATCGGGAAACCCCACGGGGTCATCCGGTGCGCAATCGGGACACCCGCCATGCTGAGGTTCGGCGCTGCATTTCTGATTTTCCTGCTGGCAGCCGCCGCCCATGCGACGGACCACGAACCGGTGCTGGATGCGCGGCGGCAGGGTAACATCGCGCCTTTCGGCGAGATCCTCTCGGCTGCCCGGTCGGCTGCGGGCGGCCGCACGGTGCTGCTGGATGCGAAGTTCATCGACAGCCGGACCGATGCGCTGATGAAGGTCTATCTGCGCAGGCCGAGCAACGGCCAGGTCCTGGTGGTGACGGTCGACGCGGTGAGGCTCGAGGTTGTCAGGCTCGTCGCTCGCGGGGCGCCGGTGGCCGGCCACGGCGTCGACGATCCGGCCTTGGCAAATTCCCGCCCCATTGATCCAGCAAGATCGGCGGCCGGGTCGGGTGCGACGGCGGGTGCCGGCGGCAAGGATCCCGGCAGCGGCGGCAAGGACCCCGACGCAGGCGGCAAGGACCCCGATGGCGGCGGAAAGGACGGCGGCGGCGGCGGAAAGGGCGGCAATGACGGGGGCAAGGACGGCGGTGGCCGGGGAGGCCGCGACGCCGGAACGGGCGACGGAAAAGGTGGCGACGGCGGCCACGGTGGCGGAAAGGGCGGATCCGGAAAATGAAATTGCTGGTGGTTGAAGACGAAGCCGCGCTACAAAAACAGATTCGACATGAATTAATGCGTGAGGGCTTCACGGTCGACCTCGCCGACAATGGCGAGGACGGACAATTTCTCGGTGAAACCGAGCGTTACGACGCCATCGTGCTCGATCTCGGGCTGCCGGCCGGGGACGGCGTTTCCATTCTGCGCGAATGGCGCGCCGGCGATGTTCGCACACCGGTCATCATCGTGACGGCACGCGGGCGCTGGCAGGACAGGGTTGCCGGGCTCAACGCCGGCGGCGACGACTACCTGGTCAAGCCGTTCAGGATGGAAGAGCTGGTCGCCAGGCTGCATGCTCTGATCCGTCGATCGGCGGGACTTGCCGCGGCCGATATCCGGCTTGGCGACGTCTCCCTGAACACCGAGACCGGCCGCGTCTACCACGGCGACGAACCCATCGAGTTGACCGGCAACGAATTGAAGCTGCTCAGGGCGATGATGCTGCGGCCCGAAAAGGTGCACAGCAAATCGGAGCTGGCGGAAAAGATCTACGGCTATTTCGAGGAACGCGATTCCAACACCGTCGAGGTCTATGTCGCCCAGCTGCGGCAGAAGATCGATCACTTTTTCATACAGACGATACGCGGACGCGGATACAGGATCAGACACCAGGAATGTCCGGATCACTGACATCCAGGGCGATCGCCGCCGGAGTCATCTGGATCGCCTGCGCGCTGGGCCTTGGAGGCTGGGCGATCAACGGCGTCTTCCAGGGATCGATCTCGCGGCAGTTCGATGCTCGGCTGGAGGCGGAGCTCGACCTGCTGACCGCCAGGATCGCCGAATCCGATAGCAACCCGGCCGGCCGGATGAGCAATCCGGATTTCCTGCGCGCCTATTCCGGCACCTACTGGCAGGCCTATGCGGCCGATGGGCGGCAATACCGGTCGCGCTCGCTGTGGGACACGGAGCTGCCGGTACCCGAAACCGTCGACGGCGAGTACCGGAAGGAAACCGGCGGCCCGGGGGACCGGTCGGTGCGCCTGCTGGCGAGGACCGTTACCATGCCGGACGGCATGCAATGGACACTGGCGGTCGGTCGCGACAGGTCCGGACTGCAAAAGGAGGTTGCGGCGTTCCAGCGTACGCTGCTTCTGTCCGCCGCCCTATTCGGCGCGGTGCTGCTGATTTCGGCGTTCCTGCTGTTGCGCATCGCCCTGGCGCCGCTGCGGCGGCTGCACCGTGCGGTTCAGGGCCGGCAGCTGCGGTCCGGCCCGATCGAAGGACCCTATCCGAGCGAGATCGCGCCGCTGGTCGACGATCTGAACCGCATGCTCACCCGCAACGAACGCCTGCGCGAACGGGGCAGGCTGCAGGCCGCCAATCTCGCCCACGCCCTGAAAACGCCGGCGGCGATCCTTGCCAACGAACTGGCCAAGGCGCGGCGCGGCGATCCTCTCGACCTGACGCTTTCCACCGAGGCCGTAGACAACATCGCGGCGGCCGCCGAACGGCATCTGGGCCTGGCCGACGCGGGGCCCGAAGATGGCCCGGTTCCGGCCAGCACCGACGCCGTGCCGGTGGCGCGGGAGGTGGTGCGGGCGATCCGCCGGATCTACCCGGACCAATCGCTGGAGATTGCCGCTGACCGGGCCGTCCTTGTTCGGGCCGACCGCTCGGAGATCACCGAAGTTCTCGGCAACATCGTCGACAACGCCGCCAAATGGGCGCGTGGAAAGGTTCGCCTCAGCCTGTCGGGAAAGGCCGGCCTGGGCGCGATCACCGTCGAGGATGACGGGCCCGGCGTGCCGGTGATAAATCGCGACCGGATCCTCGAGCAGGGGGTGCGTCTCGACGAGACCCGTTCCGGTACCGGTCTCGGCCTGACCATCGTCGCCGATATCGTCGAGCGCCATGGCGGCCGCATCCGCATGGCGCGGTCGTCGCTGGGCGGGCTGAAACTGGTGGTCGAACTGCCGGCAGGCCAATTGGCGGCATCGCACCCGTCCCTTCCGTCCGGCCTCGACTGAAAATCGAACCTTAAACCAAGCTTAAGACGCGTCTCAGCTTCGATTCAGCCGGGGCAACGCAGATAGCCGCCCTGGCAAGCAAGCGAAAGGAGACCGAAGATGCGAGCTCGGGGAAACGGCAGAGAGCAGAAGCAGAATCCGGCAAACGATGGCGGCGGGAACGGCGGACAGCAGCCGGCCGGCGTCGTGATCGCCGCGGCCCGGCCCGTTGACGGCAGCGGCTCGAACCCGGACAACGAGGACTGGGGCGCGCAATATCAGACCCTGCTCAGGCTGGCCGACCCGAATTACGAAGACGGCATCGGCGCGATGGTCGAAGGCCTGCCAAATCCACGCGCCATCAGCAACGCGGTCGCACAGCAGAGCGAAGACGAACCGAGTTCGTTCGGCCTCAGCGACCTGTTCTGGGCCTGGGGGCAGTTCATCGACCACGATCTCGACCTGACCGAGGCGGGGGAAACCGAGTTTGTGCCGATCCCGGTGCCGGCCGGCGATCCGTTTTTCGATCCCGACGGCAGCGGCGGAGCGTTCATTCCGTTCACCCGTGTCGATCCGAATGACGGCAGCGGAGAAACGACGCCGCGCGAATACCACAACTCGATCACGGCCTTTCTGGACGCTTCGATGGTCTACGGTTCCGACGCGGAAACCGCCGCTTCGCTGCGCGGCGACGGCGGCAAGCTGCTGCTCGACGATCAGGATCTGGTGATCCAGACCGGTGGCGGGGGCGTGCTCGCCGGCGACGTGCGCGCCGGAGAAAACGTTGCGCTGACCTCGCTGCACACGCTGTTTGCCCGTGAGCACAACAGGCTGGTCGATGAGCTTTCGGCCGCCGATCCCGGCCTCACCGACGATGAGCTTTTCCAGGCGGCGCGCCAGCGGGTGGAAGCGAAAATCCAGGCCATCACCTTCAACGAATTCCTGCCGCTGCTGGTCGGCAAGGACGCGATCGCCCGCTACGACGGCTACGATCCGGACGTCAATCCCGGGATCACCGTCGAGTTTTCGACGGCGGCCTTCCGCTTCGGCCACAGTCTCCTGTCTTCGCAGATCCAGCGGCTGAACGAGGATGGCTCGGTCATCGATGCCGGCAATCTGTCGCTCAGCGAAGCGTTCTTTTCGCCCGAGGAGATTTCCGAAAACGGCGGCATCGATCCGATCCTGCGCGGTCTTGCCGACGGTACGGCGCAGGAACTCGATACCCAGATTGTCGAGGATGTCCGGTCGTTCCTGTTCGGCGAACCGGGGTCGGGCGGGCTCGATCTTGCGGCGCTGAATATCCAGCGCGGCCGCGATTTGGGCGTCGCCAGCTACAACGATCTGAGGGAGGCGCTCGGCCTGACGCGGGCCGAGAGCTTCTCGGACATAACCTCCGACGCCGACCTGGCGGCCCGGCTGGAAGAACTCTACGGCAACGTCGACCTGGTCGATGCGTGGATCGGGGGCCTGGCCGAGGATCCGCACGGCAAGGGCGTGGTCGGCGAACTCTTTGCCACGATCATCGTCGATCAGTTTCTGCGGATCCGCGACGGCGATCCCTATTGGAGCCAGGGGTCCGACCTGCCGCGCGACGAAATCGAAGCATTGTGGGACACGACGCTGGCCGACGTGATCGAAGCCAATACCGATATCGGATCCGTCCAGGACAATGCGCTGTTGTCCTATGACCGCATCGTCGGCACCGATGCCGACGACGATCTGACGGGATCCGATGGCCGCGATCTGATGCTTGGGCTGGCTGGAAACGATGCGCTGTCCGGCGGTAGCGGCGATGATCAGCTCGAAGGCGGAGAAGGCGATGACACGCTGGATGGCGGTGCCGGCCGGGACATTCTCTACGGCGACGGCGGAAACGACCTGCTGACCGGCGGTCTCGGCCGCGACAGCTTCATCTTCAACGGCCTGTTCGGGGACGACACGGTCACCGATTTCGAAACCGGGCGCCGCGATGGCGATACCCTGGCTTTCGACAGCGAGCTGTTCGAAACCACCGAGCAGCTTTTCGATGCCGCCGTCCAGGACGGCGCCGACGTGTTCATCGATTTCGGCGACGAGGGATCGCTGACGTTGGTCGATGTCGATCTCGCCGACCTCAACCGCGACGATGTGATCCTGGCCTGATCCATCGTCACCGCGGGGCCGCCGAGTTTCATGCGTGCGGTCCCGCGGTCCCCGCAATCGGGAGACCAAGGAACCTGCGACCGTGACCGAAAAAACCGGGGGCGCTCGGAACCCCCTTTCCACTGCTGTCGGCGAGCTCAAGGCATCGTTCTGCAGCGTTGGCGTGTTTTCCTTTGCGCTCAACCTGCTGATGCTGACCGGCCCGCTTTTCATGCTGCAGGTCTACGACCGGGTGCTGACCAGCCGATCCGTTCCGACGCTGGTGGCGCTGTTTGCGCTGGTCGCGGTCCTCTATCTGTTCATGGGTCTGTTCGACTTCATTCGCTCCCGCATCCTGTCGCGCGCCGGCTATCACCTCGACGTCGCACTGCTGGCGCCGGCGCAGCGGGAATGGATCCATTCCGGGATCCGGCACGGCGAGAAGCCGTCGCGGCCGACCGGCGACCTGGAAACCATACGGCGCTTTCTGTGCTCGAACGGCTTGCCGGCGCTGTTCGACCTGCCTTGGGTGCCGATCTATCTGGGTGTCGTCTACCTGCTGCATGCATGGCTCGGCCTGCTGGCGACGCTGGGAGCGATCATCGTGATCGCCGCGACGGCGGTCAATGAGTGGCTCACCCGCGGGCCGCTTGCGGAAGCGTCGGTGGCCGACCTTCAGGACGGCAGTTTCTCCGAAGCCGCCAAGCGAGATGCCGAAGCAATCGTCGCCATGGGCATGATCGCCAATGTAAGCGAGCATTGGCGCACGATGCGCCGCAGAGCCCTGGCCCCGGCACAGGCCGCCGGCAGCCGGTCGGAGTTCATCCTGGCCTTTACGCGCGCCACACGCCTGCTGGTGCAGTCGGGCATCCTGGCCCTGGGAGCCTGGCTGACCATCCTCGAACAGCTGTCGGCCGGGGCCATGATCGCTGCTTCGATCGTCGCCGGCCGCGCCCTGGCGCCGATCGACTCGGCGGTTGCCAACTGGCGAAATCTGATCCGCTCGCGGCAGGCCTATCGGCGTCTGTCGCGCGTGCTGGAGCGGCAGGCGGCCACGACCGCGCCCATCCGCCTGCCGGCTCCGCAGGGCCATCTGAACGTCACCGGCGTCACCCGGATGGCAGGACGGGGCGACAAGCGGCGCGCTCTTCTCAGCAATGTCGGATTTGCGCTGAAGCCGGGCGATGGCCTGGGAGTCATCGGCGCAAGCGGTTCCGGCAAGTCAAGCCTGGCGAAACTCTTGACCGGCCTGTGGATGCCCGATCGCGGCGAGATCCGCCTGGACGGAGCAACTTTCGACCAGTGGGACCGCGACCTGCTCGGCCGTCATCTCGGTTACCTGCCGCAATCGGTGGACCTGATGGCGACGACCATCCGCCGCAATATCGCGCGTTTCGACGACAGCGTCGGCGACGCAGACATCGTCGAGGCCGCGTCGCTTGCCGGCTGCCACGAGATGATCCTCAGCCTTCCGGACGGCTACGACACCGATCTTTCGCTGGGCAGGTCCATTCTGTCGGGCGGCCAGGCGCAGCGTGTGGCGCTGGCCCGGGCGGTGCTGCGCCTGCCGCGGTTGGTCGTCCTCGACGAACCGAATGCAAGTCTCGACGCGGATGGCGAGGCGGCGTTGATCAATGCGGTCAGGACCCTGCGGGAGAACGGATCCTGCGTCGTCGTGATGGCGCACCGCCCCAGCGCCATTGCGGCGGTCAACTGGATCCTGATGCTGAAGGACGGCCGTCAGGCGGCCTTCGGGCGCAAGGAGGAAGTGCTGCGGCAACTGACCCGAGCCGTCCCCAGCCGACCGGCGAGGGTTTCTTAGATGCACGGGGCTCTTGAGAAAAATCCGGTTGCGGTTTCGGCCAACGGAACCATTCTCGCCGGCTTCGTGCTGATTGCGCTGCTGTTTGTCGTGGGCGGAAGCTGGGCGCATTTTGCCCGGCTGTCCGGTGCGGTCATCGCCCAGGGACAGGTCACGGTGGAAGGTCGGACGAAGACCGTTCAACATCCCGACGGCGGCGTCGTGGCGCAGATCCTGATCGGCGAGGGGGATCGCGTCGAGCGCGGCGACCTGCTGCTGCTCCTCGACGACACGCTGCTGAAGGCCGAGCGCGGCGTTCATCGGGGACGGCTGCGCGAAAGCCTGGCGCGAAAGGCGCGTCTGGAAGCCGAGCGCGACGATGCGGGCGCGATTGCGTGGTACACGCTGTCGCCAAAACCCTTCGGATTATCACTGGATCCGCGCGTCAGGGCCGGACAGCAGAACCTGTTCGAGGCGCGGCGGCAGACCCGCCTCGGCCGCATTTCGATGCTGACCGAAAGGGTCGCCCAGTTCGAAAACCAGATCGACGGAACGGAAGCGCTCAATCGGTCCCTGCAGCGGCAGGTCGTCTCGCTGGATACGGAACTCGAAGCCGTCCGGGCGCTGAAAGAGAAGGGGCTGGTGCGGGCGTCGCGGGTGCTGGAACTGGAACGACGGCGGGAAACCCTGGTCGGACAGATTGCCGGACACGACGCGGAGGTGGCCCGCGTCCGCAACGCGATCGGCGAGGCGCGGATCGAGATGCTGCAGATCGACCGCGAATTCCGGCAGGACGTGCTGGCACGCCTGCGGGATGTCGAGGTCGAAATCAACGACAGCGTCCAGAACCTGGCGGCGACGCGCGAACGATTGCGACGGGTCGAGATCAGGGCGCCGGTGTCGGGCGAGGTTCACGGTCTCAGCGTGGTGACCATCGGCGGCGTTCTTTCCGCCGGCGAGGAGGTCGTTCGCATCGTGCCGCAAACCGATCGGTTCGAGGTCGAGGTGTTCGTCGAGCCCCGATATGTCGACAACGTCTTTTCCGGACAGTCGGCGGTTTTGCGGTTTCCGGCCTTCAGTCAGCGCACCACCCCCGACCTGACCGGCACGGTTCGCGGCGTTTCGGCCGATGTCGTCACCGACGAAGGCAGTGGCTTGTCGGTCTACGCCGTCCGTCTGGCGGTGGCAGGCGACGAGCTGGCCCGGCTGGGCGAGCGCGATCTGGTCCAGGGCATGCCTGTCGAGGCCTTCATCCAGACCGGTGAGCGATCCGTCCTCGATTATCTTCTCAGGCCGCTTTCGGATCAGCTGAGCCGCGCCTTTCGCGAACAGTGACCGCTTTGGATCCTTGCCACCCACGATTGAACGGCGGTCATCGCCGGTTCCGTATCCACACCCTTGCCGCCTGCATGGGGCCACCTTGGCCTGCGGCTTTCGAAAGGGGTCCCGGTCTATTCCAAAAAACGGATTGGTACAATTTTGGACTAGTATTAGATATTCTAATTGTAGCTATTGGTATCCTTTTGGTTATAATGCTGCCGTTTATGGACTGCCTCAGGGCAACCGGTTGTGATGCAATCACCGGTTCCAAAATGGACAATGCGGATCGGGAGGCCGCTTGTCGCGAGGCGCGCATATGAAAACCAGCAAGCGGGAGGGGAAGCTCAATGGGCAACAATCTGGACGCCCTGACAACCATTTTCACCGAATTCTACTACTGGGTCACAGTCGTCTTCATGTTCCTGATTCACGTCGGCTTCTGCCTTTATGAGGTGGCGGCGAGCCGACGGCGCAATCACATGCACACGCTGATGAAGAACACCATGCTGATCCCGCTGGTGACGATTACCTTCTTCTTCTTCGGCTGGTGGATCTATTTCGCCTTCCCCAACGGGCCGTTCATCACCGGTGGCATCAACTACGATGCGGCGACCGGCGCCAGGCCCTGGGACCCGGCGATGGGCACCAACCTGTCCGACCACATCAACGGCGTGTTCTGGGCGGCTTTCCTGCTGTTCTCCTGGACGGCGGCGTCGATCGTTTCGGGCTCGGTCATCGAGCGCATCCGGTCGGGCGCCTTCTGGTTCCTGGCGATCATCATCGGTTCGTTCACCTGGATCATCGACGCGTCCTGGGGCTGGCACTGGGACGGCTGGATGGTCAAGCTGCTGGGCTACCACGACGCCTATGCATCCGGCGTCATTCACGCCATTGCCGGCGGTTTCGCCCTCGGCGTCCTGGTGGTGCTGGGACCGCGCCTCGGCAAATTCGCCGCCGACGGCACGCCGCGCGATATCCCGCCGCATAACCGCTGGCTGGTCACCCTCGGCCTGTTCCTGATCTACACGGGCTTCTGGAGCTTCTATGCCGCCTGCAACGTGCCGATCATTTCGCCCGAGGGCATCGGCGGCCAGATCACCGGCGAGACCTTCACGGCCACCAACATCTACCTGGCCCCGACAACGCTGTCGGCCATCACCTTCAACTTCCTGATGTCGCTCTCCGGCGGCCTGATGATGGCCTATGTGGTGTCCAAGGGCGATCCGTTCTGGACCTATTCGGGCGGTCTGGCAGGGATCATCACGGCCTCGGCCGGCAACGATCTCTACCATCCGATCCAGGCCATGATCATCGCCGCCATCGGCGCATGGGCAGCCTACAAGCTGCACTACTGGGTCGAGCGCCGGTTCAAGGTCGACGACGCCGTCGGCGCGGTTGCGGTCCACGGCTATGCCGGTTTCATCGGCCTGGTCATCGCCGGCTTCGTGCTGTGGGGTCAGCCCTCGTCACCGTATGAAGGCTATGCCGCCATCAATCCGCTCGGCCAGTTCATCGGCGCCATCATCATGTTCTTCGTGCTCGGCTTCGTTCCGGCCTGGATTGGCGCGAAAGTGCTGAACGGCTTCGGAATCCTGCGGGTGCCCGCCAAGGTCGAACTGGAGGGCCTCGATTTCGAGACCAACCAGGACTACGAAGCGGCGGTCGCCGATGTCACCAGCGCCGAAAAAGCGCTGGTCGGTGCGAGCAACTAAGGGAGGTCTGACATGTCCACGAACGGAATGACCAACTGGGCCGTAGACCTTGCCGATGTCGCAGCGGTCTACCCCTTCCAGGGCTTCGAGTTTCCGATGTACATCATCGGCCTGGCCTTCTGGATCTGGTGGCACTGGACGCAATTGCGCCAGGAGGCGACCGAAATCCGGCATGAAACGGAGGCGGACGCCAGCGGCGACGCCGCGCGAGAGGCGATCGACGGATACTGAGATCGCAAGGTTGATGGTGCGGGAGCCGGTGCGACAGCGTCGGCTCCCGGACCGTTGCCGGACTACCCGAAGCGGAAGCTCGAGGCGGCGAAGTTGTCCATGAACATTTCATGGTAGACCATCGTCGCCGGCTCGGTTTCGGCCGCACCGACCGCCGCCATCAGCGGAATCAGGTGATCTTCCTTCGGATGCGCGCTTCTGGCAGACGGCGCGCTTTCCCATTCGAGCAATCGCTGCCGCCGGGTCCCGGGATCCGCTGACAGCAGCGCGTCCTGAAGCCAGGCGTCGAACGCGATGGACGGTTCCCTCGCCACCCCCGGATTTCTCATCTCTCCGAGATTGTGGTAGCTCAGCCCGCTGCCGACGATCAGGATTCCCTCGTCGCGCAGCGGCGCCAGCGCCCGGCCGACCTCGTAGTGCAGGGCAGGATCGTAGTCCTCGTGAATGGACAGCTGGACGATCGGCATGTCTGCCTCGGGGTACATGATGAAGGCCGGTGCGAATGTGCCGTGGTCGAAGCCACGGCCTTCGTCGGATCCGGCCGTGAAACCGGCATCCGCGAGCATACACCGCACCCTCCCGGCCAAAGCCGGATCGCCCGGTGCCGGATATTCGATCTGATAGGTGAAATCCGGAAAGCCGAAATAGTCGTATTCCATCGGCGGACGGGCCGCAGACATCACCGTCAGGCAGTCTTCCTCCCAATGGCCGGAAATCATCAGCACGGCTTTCGGCTGCGCGGGGAGTTCCTCGCGCATCCGCACCAGCGATTTCTCCAGTTCGGAATAATGCGGCCGCATGTCCTGGAGCCATGGCCATGGGCCGCCGCCATGGGAGATGAAATAGGTCGGAAGTCTCTCGGGCATGAGATGAGCGGGCCTTTCTGTTGCTGCCGGTCAAGTCTGAAATAAGGCAGGCGCCGCGTGCCAGAAAGGCCCGGCCGGCGTTCAACGGTGAAACAAAGCGTTCACCGTAAGGAGGGCCGATCCGAGCTGTCGCGCGGGTATCCGCTTCAGAAGGGCCGGCAATCGCTGAGTTGACATCGACGGGGCGCTCTTGTCCCATGATCGCAGCCTGCGCAACCAAAACGGGGTGCGACGATGCGTGGCAGACGGCTTTTTGTGCTGATAGCGGTGATCTTCGTGGCCTATTGCGCGTGGATGATCGGTCCTTATGTCCGGTCCACCCTGGTGCGCGATTCGGCAGTCACCACGTGGTCGCGCATGGCGGTGGCGCCGATCGACGGGCGCATCGTCACGACGCTTCCGTCAGCGGGCTCCACGATCGGCGCCGACGGCGTCGTTGCCGTGATCGAGAATCCGCTGCTGTTTACCGAAAAGCAGGCCGTCGAGGACATGCGCGAACGGCTGACGGCGGCTGAAATCGGCGTTCAGGAAGCCGACGAGCAATTGCAGGAGATCCTGCTGATGGAGCGCGAACGGGTGGCGGCGCGCGATCAGATGGCAGATCTCTTTCACCGTACCCTGGAAACGGAGATCGCCACGCTGCGCACCGAGATCGCCGTCAACGCCGAAACCATCGCGGTGCTCGAGCGGGTGGTGCAGCGCCGCCGCGATCTGGCAGGGCGCGGGGTCGGCTCGAGCGCCGAGCTGGACGAGGCGTCGTTGCGCCTGACCGGCGCCAAGGCAAGGGAAGCCGACCTCAATTCGCAGCTGACATATGCGCTGCTGCGCAACCGATCGGCGGAAGCCGGTGTCTACATCGCCACGGACGGAGGCACGCCCGACTGGCTGCACTATGGCGAGCTCGAACTGAAGCTGGAGCAGCAACGCCTGCGCCACGAGCTGGATCGCGCCGAAGCGCGGCTCGCCGACGTCCGCACCGGACTGGAACTGGCGCAGAAGGCGCTGGCCGACCTGTCCTCGGCGCCGGTCCCGGCGCCGCAGGGTGCGCACGTCTTCAGCCTGCTGGCCGCGCCCGATGCGGTCGTCGCCGCCGGACAGCCGGTGATCGAGTGGATCGATTGCTCCATTCTGCTGGTCGACGTGCCGGTACCGGACGCCGAGATTGCACTGATCGACAAGGGCGACACGGCCGAAGTGGTGCTGGAAGGCGAGTCCTTTACCCGCGCGGCAACCGTCATGCTGACGCGCGGATCGGCGGCGACCCTCGGCCGCAGGGACCTTGCCGCCCTGGCGAAAGGCCGGACCAGCGGGGTTGCCCAGGCTCTGCTGACCCTGGATGCCGACGCCGCCGAGCTTGCCAAGTGTCCTATCGGCCAATCGGCCTATGTCCGCTTTCCGGATGTCGGCCTCATCGACGTGCTGCGGGCGCGGCTGCGGCTGTGAGCGCCGAACGGCGCACCCCGTCCGCCGGGGAACGGGCCAAGGAACGGGCGTTCCTGCTGACGGTTTCGGCGGACACCGTAATTACTCTGATGCTGGTCCTGGTGGCCATTGCCAGCGGATCGCTGACCATGCTGGGCGAGGCGATCCGCGGCGCCCTCATGCTGACCGTTGTCTACTATACGCTGTGGCTGTTGCGTGCCGTGCACCGCGGCCGGCTGAAGGAGTTTGAGTTCGGTACTGGCAAGGTCGAACAGTTCGCCTGGGTGATCGTTGGACTCAGCCTGGTATTCGGTGCTCTGTGGCTGGCCCAGCGCGTCTTTCACACCGTGGTCGAGGTTGGCACGCCCGCCAGTCCGCTGGGCCTGGCGTTCGCCGCCATAATCAATGCCGCCAACCTGATGATAAACATCTTCGGCTTTGCGAGCATGCGCGCCGCGGCCAAGGGGCCGGACCGGGGCATTCTTGGCGCCGAGCTCAGCGCCCGGTTCGGAGCCCTGGTCGGGTCCGCCATCCTGCAGATCACTCTGACGATCGCGGCGCTGGCCAAGGATCCGGCGCTGGTCATACTGTTCGATGGCCTCGGGGCGATCCTGGTCGTGCTGCTGATGTTGCGTCGCGGCATCGGCATGGTGCTGTCGGGCATGGCCAGCCTGTTCGACCGGCCGGCCCCGCATAGCGAAATGACCAGCCTGCGCCAGGCCATCGAAGCGACGCTGCCGCCCGGCTGCCTGGCCGGCCTTCGCACCCGTCGCGGCGGCGACCGCCTGTTCGTCGAGGTGGGTGTCCGCGTCGGCGCGTTCGACGACCTGCACGGCCTGAGCCGTCACACGGCCGCGCTGAAGCGGGCAGTCTCAGATTTCGACACGCCCGTCGATCTCGTGGTCGTGACCCGTTAGCGGCCGATTTACCCGGGTTTCAGCCCGACGAGGAAAACTCGTGGCGAAGGGCTGTTTTTCGCCTGTTCCGCCATAGGTGCGCGGGTCCTCCTGGCCAGTGATCGGCGCCATGATCCGTTCTTTTCATGAACGCCGCAACGCAGACCCTTCGACGCCGGTGGGGATGAGGCCTCCCGTGCCTCCCAATTTTCATGATCTGCCTCTATCATGGGGACGGAGTTCGACATCTCGGCTGCCGGACCGGTGCGTGATGCAGGCAAGTCACGGAAAGCCGGCCGGGACGACACCAGAAGGAAGCGGCGCAATGGGACTTCGATTTATCTTCATGCTGACGCGCAGAGACCGTACGGTCGAAGACGCCGAGAGTATTCTGGCGACGGCGCTCGATGCCGGTCTTCGCCATATCGGCTTCAAGGATGTCGGGTTGCCGTTCGACCGGCTGAAGAAGCTGAACGCCGCCATCAAGAAGGGTGGTGCGACCAGCTATCTGGAAGTGGTTTCACTCGACGATGACAGCGAGGCGGCCTCGGCTCGGGCGGCCGTCGAAATCGGCGTGGACATTCTTCTCGGAGGAACCCGGGCCGATCTCGTCCTGCCGATCCTGGCCGGGTCGGGCGTCCAGTATTTTCCGTTTCCCGGCCGCATCGTCGGCCATCCCAGCGTCCTCGAGGGAAGCATCGACGACATCGTTGCGAGCGCCCGCGAACTGACGGCCCGGGACGGCGTCCATGGGCTCGACCTTCTCGCCTACCGCTCCAGGCAGAATGTCTCGGAACTGATGCGTGCGGTATGCAGCGCTACCGACAAGCCGGTCATCATGGCCGGATCGATCGACGGGCCGCAACGCATCCGGGCCGTGCAGGAAGCCGGGGCGGCCGGCTTCACCATCGGCACTGCGGCGCTTGACGGCCAATACGAGGAAACCGGCGACGATCTGGAGACGCAGCTGCGGGCCATCATGAAGGACGTCGCAACCGCCAACAATCACATATCGCCCTACACCAAGCAGAACCTGGCACAATCCTTCAGCAGCTTCGGGGATGTGTCGCGCCCGCGGGTGGCCGGCCAGGTCAACGGCGTGCAGATCCGGCTGGCGAAGCTGACCGGCAATGCGGCCTGGCGTTTTCATCCGGAGGAGGACGAGTGTTTCCTGGTGCACAGGGGAACGCTGATGATGAAGTTCCGCGATCGCGAGGAAATTCTCAACGAGGGCGAACTCATCGTCGTGCCGCATGGGGTGGAGCACTGCCCCGTGGCCGTGAGCGATGTGTGCGAAGTGGTTCTGGTGGAGCCGGAGACGACGATCACCACCGGCGATCTCATGCCCGCAGCGTAGCCGCCGGCCGGATCGGAACCGCGGCCCGCCTGACGGGCCGCGGAACACATGGTTCGACCTAACGCGGCTCCGAGGCCAGGCCGCGGACGATCGCCCAGCAGGCAAGCAGCAGCAGCACGGCGAAGGGGAAGCCGGTCGAGACCGCCATCGCCTGCAGCGCGCCCAATCCGCCGCCCAGCAGCAGGGCGATGGCGACGAGCCCCTCGAAGATGCACCAGAAGATGCGCTGCGAGACCGGCGCGTTGACCTTGCCACCGGCGGTAATGGTGTCGATCACCAGCGATCCGGAGTCTGACGAGGTGACGAAGAACACGATCACCAGCAGGATGCCGATGAAGGACGTGATCTGGGCGAGCGGCAGCGCCGCCAACATCTCGAACAGTTTCAATTCCAGCGGGGCGTCCTGCACTGCCGTGTAGCCATCATTGATGATCTGCGAGATGGCGGTGCCGCCGAAGGCAGTCATCCACAGCACCGATACCAGCGACGGTATCAGCAGCACGCAGATGATGAACTCGCGCACCGTCCGACCGCGGCTGATGCGGGCGATGAACATGCCGACGAAGGGCGACCAGCTGATCCACCAGGCCCAGTAGAACGACGTCCAGCCCTGGCTGAAATTGGCGTCCTCGCGACCGAACGGATTGGACAGCGCCGGCAGATATTCGAGATAGGAAACCAGGTTGCCGAAGAAACCGGTCAGAATGGCGACGGTCGGCCCGACCAGAATGACGAAGACGAGCAAGAGCAGCGCCAGGATCATGTTGGCTTCGGACAGCCGCTTGACCCCGCCGTCGAGACCCATCAGCACCGAGACCAGGGCGACCGCGGTGATTGCCAGGATCAGGATGACTTTCGAGGCGTCGGTGACCGGAAGGCCGAACAGATGGTCGAGACCGGCGCTCGCCTGCTCGGCGCCGAAGCCCAGCGAGGTGGCGAGGCCGAACAGCGTCGCGAACACCGCCAGCGTGTCGATGACATGGCCGGTCCAACCCCACACCCGCTCGCCGAAAATCGGGTAGAAGATCGAGCGGATCGTCAGCGGCAGGCCCTTGTTGTAGGTGAAGATCGCCAGCGACAGGGCGACGATGGCGTAGATCGCCCAGGGATGCAGACCCCAGTGGAAGATCGTCGCCGCCATGCCGAGACTGCTGGCCTCGGCCTGGTTGCCCGCGGCGGCACCGAGCGGTGCCCAGTCGGTGCGCGCCCCGGCCTCGCCGGCCGTCCCGCCGAGGGACGAGGAGAAGTGCGAAATCGGTTCGGAGACACCGAAGAACATCAGGCCGATGCCCATGCCGGCGGCGAACAGCATGGCGAACCAGCCGGCATAACCGTAGTCCGGCGTGGCGTCCTTGCCGCCGATGCGGACCTTGCCGTAGGGCGACACGATCAGCGCCAGGCAAAGCAGCACGAAAATGTCGGCCGCCGACAGGAAGAACCAGTCGAGCGCCGAGGTCAGCCAGACGCGCAGACCGTTGAAAATCGGCTCGACGTCGTTCTGGAAGGCCAGCGTCAGGAAGACGAAGGCGACGATCGCCAGGCCGGAAATGACGAAAACCGGATTGTGAATGTCGAGGCCGAACGGGGTGATGTTGTCCTGACCGATTTCGTACTCGGTCTCGATGATTTCCGAAGGGCCCTCGGGCAGCGGGATGGCTGTTGGATCGGTGTCGCTCATCATTTCTCTCCCTGGCTGCGGACGACCATGACGGAGGCCTTCGAGTGGGTGGCGACATAGTCGCCATGCGAGGGCCAGAGATGGTCGGCGATGTTCGGAATGTGCGCGGCGATGACGATCAGGTCTGCGCCGGTGTCGTCAGCGGCCTTGACCAGAACGCGGTTGATGTCGATGGCCGGGTCGGTGCTCGGATAGCCGCGCCCCTCGGCTTCGATGCCGTGTTTGGAAGCCTCGGATGCCGCGAACTCCTGGACTTTCTGCTCGAACTCGGCCGGGTTGTGGGCGACGGCCGTGGGCGTTTCCGCGGTCACGCCCACATAGCAGGCGGATGCGCCGTAATGCCGGGCCAGGTCGGCGGCCACCTCGAGCGGACGCGCGAGATGGTCGAGATGCGCCAGGTCGACTGGCACCATGATTTTGCTGAACAATTGCTCCTCCACTCGCATCGGCTGCTCGATATCCTGCCCGCAACCGTGCGATCTGCGTAGGGTAACTTGTCGCAATCAGCGTATTTGTTCTGATTGCGACGAAGCCTGGCGCGCAAATGCCCGCATTCTGACATCCAGCTTTTTGATTTTCCCGACGGCCTTCACTAGCCTTGCAGGCCGATTGACCGCTATCGATCCGTTTCCGGAGGATGTCATGGAGATCAGTCTCGACGGCAAGGTCGCCGTGATCACCGGCGCCGCTCAGGGTTTGGGCGCCGAGATCGCGACGGTGGCGGCGCAAAGCGGTGTCGAGGCTCTGTTTCTGGTGGATCGCGATGCGCAACGTGGCGAAGCGACGGCTTCCGAACTGGGGCAACGCTGTTCCGTCGCATTCATCCGGGCGGATCTCGGCGACGTGGACGCGCCGGCGCGGGTGACCGAAGCGGCAGTGTCGCGGTTCGGGCGCATCGATTGCCTCGTCAACGCTGCCGGGATGACCGATCGAGCAGCCTTTACCGACGGTACGATCGCGACCTGGGAGCGGCTTTACGCGGTCAATGCGCGGGCGCCGTTTTTCCTGATGCAGGGCGCCATCGCCGACATGCTGCGGCGCGGTGAGCCCGGCGCCATCGTCAACATCCTGTCGATGAACGCCCATTGCGGAGCGCCGGACCTGGCGATCTACGCATCGACCAAGGGCGCCCTGTCGACATTGACGAAAAACGCTGCGCATGCGCATTTGAAAGACCGAATTCGTGTCAATGGAATCAATGTGGGCTGGTGCGAAACGCCGGCGGAGCGTCACATGCAGGCGAACATTCTCGGAAAAGGCGATGCATGGCTCGGCGAAGCGAGCGAGGGCGCACCATTCGGCCGTCTGTTGCAGCCCGATGAGGTGGCGCGGCTGACGGTCTTCCTGCTGAGCGACAGCGCCGGGCTGATGACAGGCGCGCTGATCGACCAGGAACAGGCCGTGGTGGGAGCTCCGGGTTAGACGATGGCGAAAAAGAAAGCCGGCGAACAGACCATCGAGCGGATCGAGGACTATGCAAGCCTTGTCGACGCGCTGGTCGAACGGCAGGGCAGTCTCAGCAAGCGGCTGAACCAGGTCGCCCAGTTCTTTCTCAATAACCCGGAAGACGTCGCCATCTACAACATCGTCGGCCTGTCCAAGATGGCCGGCGTGCCGCCGGCTAACATCACCCGGTTTGCCAAGGAACTGGGCTTTTCGGGTTTTGCCGAGCTGCAGGACGTCTTCCGGCAGCGACTGGTCGGCCCGCGCATGACCTATGCCGACCGCATCAAGGCTCTGGGCGACCACAGCGGTCTCGGCGACGAGGGCGGTTTCGATCTCGAGCAGCCGCGCATCGTTTTCGGCACCTTCGTGCAGACTGCGGTGGAGTCGCTGCTGCGACTGCGCGACGACATCGACAATTCGGAGCTCGAGGCGTTTGTCGACGCCCTGGTGCGGTGCGGCGCCGTGCACATCGCGGCGGCCCGCGGCGCTTACGGGATCGGCGCCTATTCCTTCTACGGCTTCTCCAATGTCGGCAAGCGCGCCCATCTGATCGACAATCTCGGCGCCATGCGCAACGAGCAGATCGCCTCGATCGCCGAGGACGACGTGCTGCTGGCCATCACCTTCGACGACTACACTCCGGAAACGGTGGAAATCGCCCAGGCGGCGGTCGACCGCGGCCGGCGCGTGCTGGCCATCACCGACAACGAACTCAGCCCCGTCGTCGGCATGGCGGAGCGGGTGCTCTACGTCAAGGAAGCGCAACTCGGCCATTTCCGTTCACAGGTTCCGGCGCTGGTTCTTTGCCAGTCGATCATCGTCAGCCTCGGGCGGCGGATCGACCGGAAAACACCATGATCGCCGAACGCGACTTGCGGTTCAGGCAGGCAAAACCGGATGACGCGCGGGCGGTCGGCGCCATCGTCCGGGCGGCCTATGGGAAATGGGTGCCCGTTATCGGCCGCGAGCCGATGCCGATGAAGGCCGACTACGATGTCGCCATTCGCGATCACCTGATCGATATCGCCTGCCTCGGGGCGAAAATCGTGGGCCTGATCGAGACGATGATCCGTACGGATCATCTGTGGATCGAGAACATCGCGGTCGATCCGGATCACCAGGGAATGGGGTTGGGCCGCCGTCTGTTGTCGCGAGCGGAGGAAAGCGCAACCCGGGCCGGACTGGCGGAGACGCGTCTGCTGACGAATTCGGCTTTCGACAGCAGCATCGGCCTGTACCGGCGGGCGGGTTATGCCATCGTGAGCCGCGAACCGTTCATGGGCGGAACGACGATCTTCATGAGCAAGAAACTCGGCCCGTAACCGCGACGGCGGCCTGTCGACCGGATTTTTCGCGGTAGATTTTCAATATTCAAATTTTGAAAATATCCTTGCATTCGCGGCGGGTGCATGGAACACTTGTCCGCAGGGAGGATGGTGTCGATGGATCCGCATCGCACTTTCGATTTTTCCGGCCGGGAGGTGCTGGTCGTCGGCGCCAGCCGCGGCGGCATCGGCTCGGCCATTGCCGCTGCCTTTCAGGCTGCCGACGCCAATGTGTGCATCACCGGTGTCGAACCGGAACCGGTCGAGGCGGATCGCGGACGCCACCCTTACGTTCAGCTCGATGTCACCGACCAGCAGTCGATCGACGAACTGGCCAGGGCAACGCCGCGTCTCGACGTGCTGGTGAACTGTGCGGCGATCACTTCGCGAGG
The DNA here is from genome assembly GCA_963921345.3 of Rhizobiaceae bacterium. Taxonomy (GTDB): domain Bacteria; phylum Pseudomonadota; class Alphaproteobacteria; order Rhizobiales; family Rhizobiaceae; genus Hoeflea_A. The sequence goes on from CAWUFE020000003.1 coordinate 78,914, forward strand.
CGAGGAAATGCAGCCGGACTTTTTCGAAAAGGTCGTACAGGTCAATCTGCACGGCACATTCCGCGTGGCGCTCGGCTTTCTGAAGCAGCTGAAGCAGAGCGGCGGTTGCGTCGTCAACATCGCATCCATGTACGGGACCTTCGGCAGTCCGAAGAACCCGGCCTACGGCGCCAGCAAGGCGGCGGTGCGCCAGCTCACCCGGTCGCTGGCGATCGCCTGGGCCGAGCACGGTGTACGCGTCAACGCCGTGTCGCCGGGCTTCATCGTCACCGAACAATCGGCCAGAAGCCGCGCCGATCCGACCCATGTGGCGGCGGTCAATGCGCGCACGCCGATGGGTCGCTGGGGCCGGCCGGACGACATCGCCGGACCCGTGCTGTTTCTCGCCTCGCCGGCGGCCGGGTTCATCACTGGTGCGTCGTTGAATGTTGACGGAGGGTATTCCGTTGCGTGATTGTAGACCGACTGGGGGGCTCCTGATCGTATGAGTATGGCGTACAATCCAGGCGATTTCGGTGCCGCGGTCATCGGCACCGGCTTTATCGGAACCGTTCATGCTGAGGCGTTGCGGCGGCTGGGCGTGCGGGTCAGCGGCCTGCTGGGCAGCAGCCCCGAACGCGCCGGCGAACGCGCCCAGGCGCTGGGGATCGACAAGGTCTATGACGATCTCGACCAGTTGCTGGACGATGAAGCGGTCGACGTCGTGCACGTCACCTCGCCCAACCGTTTCCATTTCGACCAGGTCAAACGGATCCTGGCGGCCGGACGCCATGTGGTCTGCGAAAAGCCGCTCGCCATCTCGTCGGCGGAATCGGCGGAACTGGTGCGGTTGGCCGACGCCGGCGACCGGATCGCCGCAGTCAACTACAACATCCGCTTCTATCCGCTCAACCAGCATGCCCGACAGATGGTCGGAAACGGCCTGTTCGGCGATATCAGGCTGATCACCGGCCATTACCTGCAGGACTGGCTGCTTCACGACACCGACTGGAACTGGCGGCTCGACCCCAAGGAAGGCGGAGCGTTGCGTGCCGTCGGCGATATCGGCACCCACTGGATCGACCTGACCAGCTTCATCTCCGGTTTGCGTGTGACGTCCGTCATGGCTGAACTGACCACCTTCGTCAAAACCCGCAAGCAACCGGTCGGTCCGGTCGAGACGTTCTCTCAGGAGAGAGCCGGCGATACCGTCGACCGAGAGATCGAGACGGACGACACGGCGCTGATCCTGCTGCGCTACGCCAATGGCGCCCGCGGCTCGGTGTCGATCAGCCAGGTCAGCGCCGGCCGCAAGAATTCCCTGCAATGGGAGATCGACGGGTCGAAATCGGCGGCCAGCTGGAATTCGGAGACGCCCGACCACCTGTGGATCGGCCATCGCGACAAGCCCAACGAGATCCTGCAGCGCGACGCGTCGCTGATGAACGATCAGGGGTCGGCGGCGGCCAACCTGCCGGGCGGCCATGTCGAGGGCTTTGCCGATTCCTTCTTCGCGCTGTTCCGAAATGTCTATCGCGCCGTCGCGGCGGGCAAAGCGCCGGACGAACCGGCCTACGCGACATTCGCCGACGGCCATTATGAAATGCTGATCTGCGATGCCGTCCTGCAAAGCGCCCGGGAAGGTCGCTGGGTCGATATCGAAGCGTAACCGGCAGCGAAAGGGAGAGGACCGATGCAGCTCGGATTGTTGACAGCACCGTTTCCGGACACGCCGCTGATGGACGTGGCGGACTGGTCTGCCTCTGCCGGATTCGAAAGCCTCGAAATCGCCTGCTGGCCGGTGTCCAAGGGACCGACGCGCCGTTATGCCGGCACGACCCATATCGACTGTGCTTCGGTCGGCGAGACCGAGGCGCGCGACATCCGCGCGGAACTTGCCGGCCGCGGGCTGTCGATTTCGGCGCTCGGCTACTATCCCAATCCGCTGCATCCCGAACCCGAGCACCGCGATACGGTGATCGGTCACCTCAAGAAGGTCGTCACCGTGGCGGCATGGATGGGGTTGCCGGTGGTCAACACCTTCTGCGGCGGCGACGCCGCAAAGAACGTGCATGACAACTGGGACGACGCGCTGACCGTCTGGCCCGAGATCATCGCCTTTGCCCGCGACCACGGCGTCAAGATCGCCTTCGAGAACTGCCCGATGATCTTCAGCCACGACGAGTGGCCGGGCGGCCACAACATTGCCTATTCGCCCTATGTCTGGCGCCGCATTCTGGAGGCCTGGGGCGACGATGTCGGCATGAATTACGACCCGAGCCACCTGGTCTGGCAGATGATCGACCAGGCGCGGTTCATCCGCGAATTCGGACCGCACATGCTGCACGTGCACGCCAAGGACCTGATGATCGACCATGAAGGTCTCTACGAGCGCGGCATCATGTCGGTTGGCATGGGCTGGCAGGTACCGCGCCTGCCGGGGCTCGGCGATGTCGAGTGGAGCGTGATCTTCGCCGGCCTCTACCGCGCCGGCTATGACGGCCCGGTCATCATCGAACACGAGGACCGCGATTTCGAAGGCACCGACGAACTGGTGAAAAAGGGGTTCCTGCTCGCGCGCGACGTTCTGCGCCCCTACGTCAAATAAACGACGCGAGCCAAAATCGCTTCGGCGTAATGATGGAGGAAAAAAGCATGATGAAACGACTGCTATCCGGCGTCCTGGCCGGCGCCTTTGCCGTGGGACTGTCTGGCACTGCACTCGCCAGCGACTACACGATTGGCGTCTCCAACACCGTGCAGGGCAATGGCTGGCGCGAAGAGATGATCTGCGCCATCAAGGCCCAGGCCAAGGCTTCCGGCAAGGTCAAGTCGCTCAACATCGCGCACCGCAACACCGATGCCGCGGGACAGCTTGAGGATATCCGCAACCTGATCGACGCCGGCGTCGACGCCATCGTTATCAACCCGGCCGACCCGTCGGGCATTAACTCGGCCATCAAGGCGGCCACCGACAAGGGCATCGTCGTTGTCGTCGTCGACCAGGCGGTGACCGAACCGTCGGCCTACATCCTGTCCAACAACCAGGAAGAATACGCCTATCTGGGCGCCAAATGGCTGTTCGAGCAGCTCGACGGCAAGGGCAGCGTCGTCTACATGCGCGGCGCCGCGGGCGCCTCGGCCGACGACGACCGTGACAAGGGCTTCAAGCGGGCGCTCTCCGAGTTCCCGAATATCGAAGTGGCCCATGAGGTCCATACCGGCTGGCAGCAGGACCAGGGCAAGCAGCAGATCCTCGACTATATCGCCACCGGCATTCCGTTCGATGGCGTCTGGACGTCCGGCATCGACAACGTCATCGTCGACGCCTTCGTCGAATCCGACGTGCCGCTGGTACCGATCGTCGGCGCCGACAATGCCGGTTTCGTCGGTCAGCTCAACTCCGTCGACGGCCTGGTCGGCGCTGCGGTGACCAATCCGGGATCGGTCGGCGGTGCCGGCGTCACGCTGGCGATCAAGCTGCTGGATGGCGAAAAGCCCGGTGAAAAGACGGTGCTGGTCGACCCGCAGCTGTGGGAAAACAAGACTGCCGACGGCAAGGCACAGCTGGCTGCCGCCGCCGATCCGTCGCTCGATCCGGAATGGCCTGTGAGCATCATGATCCCGGGCTGGACCACCTACAGCAAGGATGACATCATCGCCTGCAAGGGTCCGGGCGAGTAATCCGAAGTTCCTCCCGCGGGCGGCAGCAGTGTTCGTTTCTCTCCTGATGCTGCCGCCCGTTGCTATCCGACATTTGCATGGTTGAAAGCCGCAGCATGGCGACTGAGCCCCTTCTCGAAGCAACCGGTGTCGCCAAGAGTTTCGGCGCCGTCGCTGCACTGCGCAACGCCTCCATGCAGGTGGCTGCAGGCGAAGTCGTCGCCCTGATGGGGGCGAACGGCGCCGGCAAGTCGACCCTGGTCAAGATCCTTACCGGAGCGCTCCGGCCCGATACCGGCAGCATTCGGATCCGCGGGCGCGAACATCGCGTCCATTCGCCGGCCGAGGCGCGCGAGACTGGGCTCGTGCCGGTCTACCAGGAGCCGTCGCTGATCCCGGATCTCGACGTGGCCGCCAATCTGCGGCTCAGCCGGACCCCGGTCGACCCGTTCCGGCATTGGGTCGCCGAACTCGGCATCCCGAAGCTCGACCTCGCCGAAACGGTGCTGCGGCTGCCGCTGGCGACGCTGCGCATCCTCGACCTGGCGCGGGCGCTGGCGAGCGAGCCGGACGTGCTGCTGCTCGACGAAATGACTGCGGCACTGCCGACCGACCTGGTGGAACGGGTCCTCAAGGTGGTGCGCCAGCAATGCGAGCACGACCGGTCGGTCATCTATATCTCCCATCGTTTTGCCGAGATTTCCGCCCTGTGCGACCGCGCGACGGTGCTGCGCGACGGCGAAACCGTCGGTACGGTCGACGTGGCGCCGGGTACCGAGGAGCAGATCGTCGAAATGATGCTCGGCGCGCCGGTCAAGGCGGGCGAGGCAGTGGCCCGAAAGGACCGATCGCCGCCTGTGGAATCCGAAAAGGCCATTCCGCGCCTGCGGGTGCGGGGCCTTGCCGCCGGCACCAAGCTCACCGACGTTTCCTTCGACATGCGCGCCGGCGAGGTGCTGGGCGTGGTCGCCCTCGAAGGGCAGGGCCAGGACGAACTTTTCGAGGTGCTGGCGGGCTTCGAGCGGCCGACCGGCGGACACATCGAAATCGACGGCCGCGATGTGCGGTTTCACCATCCGGCTGACGCGATTGCTGCCGGCCATGTCTACGTGCCCGGCGATCGCGCCGACGCGCTGCTGATGCAGCGTTCGGTGCGTGAGAACATCGCGCTGCCTTTCTATACGCGTCCCCTTCAGTGGGGAAACATCCGCATGGGCCGCGAGAAAAGCATGGTCGATGCGGCCATCGAACGGCTGCAGATCGACACCCGCGCCCAAGGCGAGGTGCAGCGTCTTTCCGGCGGCAATCAGCAGAAGGTGACGATCGCCCGATGGATCGCCTCCGGCGTGCGCACGCTGCTGTGTTTCGACCCGACCCGCGGTATCGATATCCGCACCAAGCGGGAGATCTATCCGCTGCTGCGCGAACTGGCCGAACAGGGCGCGTCCGTGCTGCTCTACACCTCGGAGCTCGAAGAGGTGCAGCTTGCCTGCGATCGCGCCGTGGTGATCTTCAACGGCCATGTCGTCGACATCATCGACGCTGCCGACGCCGACGAACCGACCCTGATGCGAGCCGCCTACGGACTGACCGGCAACGGCGCTGCATCGGCAACAGCTCAAACCGAAGCATCGGGGACGCCGTGATCCGCTTCCTGCGCAGCCACTACTGGATCACAGGCCTGTTCGTGATGCTGGCCCTGCTGCTCGTGGCCACCAAACTGATTCAGCCGAACTATGGCGCTTCGGGCCTTGAGTCGCTGGCCCGGGCTGCCTTGCCGTTCGCTTTTGCGGCCGCAGCCCAAACCGTGGTCGTCATCGCCGGGGGAATAGACCTCTCGATCGCCTCGATGATGGCGGTCACCAGCGTGACCGCGGCTGTGCTGATGGAGGGATCGAGCGAAGGATTCGCTGTTCCCGTTGTGCTGTTCGTGCTCGGCCTCGGGGTCGTCATGGGCACCATCAACGGACTGCTGATTGTCATCACGCGTGTGCCCGACATCGTCGTCACCCTGGCCATGCTGTTCGTCTGGGAGGGCGTCGCCCTGCTGATCCTGAAGGCCCCGGGCGGTGCCGCCGCGGAGTGGCTGAAGGGCCTGATGGTCGGCCAGTTTGTGGTTCCCTGGATCCCGAAAGCGCTGGTGCTGCTGGTGGTCTGCCTGGCGGTCGTGTGGATCCCGTTCCGCCGGTCGCGCTTCGGGCTGTCCGTCTACGCTGTCGGCAGCAACAGCCTGGCGGCCTTTCGCACCGGAGTGGCCGTCAACCGGGTCAAGATAGGCGCCTATGCGATGGCCGGGCTGTTCGCGGCGATGGGCGGGCTGGTGCTGACCATGAGCACCGGCATCGGCGCCCCGATTCCCGGGCCCTATCTGCTGGCCAGTGTCGCCGCGGTGGTGCTCGGTGGCGTGGTTCTGGGCGGCGGCCGCGGCGGATTGCTCGGGCCGATTGTCGCCGTTTTCATTCTGCGCCTGGTGCGCACCGACCTGACCTTCCTGGCCGTCGACCCGAACGTCACGACCATCGTCGAGGGGACCATCATGGTGGTCGTCGTCATGATCGGCGGCCTGCTTGCGGTGAGGGGACGAAGAACATGAGCCTGGCTGACACCGAACTGAGCCCGACAAAGCGCTTTCGGCGGTTCCTGCGCGACCATCCGCTGGTGCCGCTGGTCGTGCTGCTGATCCTGCTGGTGGTGGTGCTCGAATTCATGCGGCCCGGCATCGTCAACGAACGCTGGATCGGCAACACCATCAAGTTCGCCATACCGCTGGCCATGCTCGCCGCCTGCCAGACGCTAACCATGCTGACCGGCGGTATCGACCTGTCCGTCGGCATCATCGCCACAATCAGCGCCTTCGTCGTGGCGACCCAGGTGGCTATCTTCGGCACCACCGGAGCCATCGTGATTGCATTGATTCCAGCGATGATCATCGGCCTGGCCAACGGCATAGGCGTCGGCGTGTTTCGGGTGCACCCACTGATCATGACGCTCGGAACCGGACTGATCGGCACCGGTTGCCTGCAGGTCTATCAGCGCACGGTGATCGCCACCGGTTCCAGCGTTCCGGATATCCTCGCCTGGCTCGGCACCGGGCGCACCTACGGCGCTCCCAATTCGCTGCTGGTCTTTCTGCCGCTGGCGGCGCTGATCATCTACGGTCTGCGGCGCACCGGCTTCGGACGGCTGCTTTATGCCATCGGCGAAAACGAGGATGCGGCGCGGCTCGCCGGCGTTCGCGCCTGGCAGGTGATCATCGCGCTTTACGTGCTTTCCGGGCTGCTGGCCGGCATCACAGGGTTGATCTATGTCGGCCTGATCAAGGCGCCGTCGCTGTCGCTGGCCGTGCCGCTGTTGTTGCCGTCGGTGGCGGCGGCCGTCATCGGTGGAACCTCGATCTTCGGCGGTCGTGGCACCTATTCCGGCACCATCGTCGGCGCGCTGATCCTGACGGTGCTGACCACCATGCTGACGGTCATGCGCATGCCGGAGGGCTCGCGCCGCATCATGTTCGGCGTGATCATCCTGGCGGTGACGGCCGCCTATGTACGCATTACCGAGGACTCCTGATCAGAACCCGAAATGGGTTCCGTCGAAGGGCAGGGTGATCGTGTCCCCGCCAATGTCGCGAAGAACCAGAATGGTCCTCGACGGTTGAATATCGGCAACTTCCGTCCAACCGGGCGGGGCCGGAATGGCGCCGAAGCCGTAAGCGATATCGAGGTCGTCCTCGCCCAGAACCAGCCCGGTCGCCAGGCCCTCTTCGGAGACCTCTGCGGTGCTCTCGAAGCGCCCGTTGGCGTGGCAGCTGGTGGCCACTTCCTCGATCCCGAGCACGCAGCTGTGCCGTCCGAGCCAGGGCGCATAGTGGCGCCCGCCATTGCTCATCCAGAGGACGGTTTCCGGCAGCCGCCGGGCGTCCTTCAGCGCAAAGAACAGAAACCCGTCCGCCCGCGCCAGCGCCGCCGACCAGCCGATGCGGCTACCGGCCTCGGCCAGCACGACGATGTCTTCATGGCCCTGGTCGAACGGGTAGTCGCGGGCGTCGACTTCTTTCCCGGCCGCTGTCCTGATCCGCGACAGCGATTGGAACCGCTGCGGGTAGGCGAACAACGACCGTCCCCGTTGGGGATCGCTTTCGACCGGATCGTTCGGTGCGGTGCCGAAGCGCTTTTCGGAAAAACTCAGCCGGGCGCCGCCGGGGACCCGGATCATGGCGTGGTGGCCGATCGGAAGATGGCCCTGCCCGCCGCTGAAGCAGTGACGCTGATAGAGAAATGGATGGCCGGGGTGGAGCGTCAGCTGCTTGATCAGCCGCGCGCCCAGAATGTCTTCCTGCAGGCGGTAGATCGCCGTCAGGGTCCCGATCGCGTCCGACGAAACGTCTTCGGCGATCCATGTGCCATTGGCGCTCCAGCCATGGATCGGGTGACCGGGCCGGATGGCGAAGGGTGCGCAGAAAAAGTCGCCCGCAAGCCGCCGTTCGACCAGGGAGATCGTATCGGGCAACGCCTCTGCGCTCGCGACCCAGGGCGCCTTGTGCAGCGGACGCAGCGCTGCGCTGCCGTCTTCCCGGTCGATCGTAACGCAATCGATGCGGCCGCCGACCGGGTCGAAGAAGAGTTCGATGCCGTGAACGGCATGGCGGTCGAAACTGGAGCTCATGGTTCCACCGGAAGGTTTTCGGCAAATATAGCCTGAATGCGGATAGCAGGAGACGGGCTCGCCGCACCGGGTCCGGTGGCGGCAACCAGGCGGTCGATCGCCTGGGCGGCCATCACCGAGGTATCCTCGTCGATGACGGCATCCATCACGCCGTCCAGCAGAAAGCCGCGTGTGTCGGAGGACAGTCCGTGGGCGATGTAGACCACGGAATCGGCCCGGCTGGTGTCGATCAGCGCCCTTGCCACGCCCGGCTGGCCGGCGCCGATGCAGTAGATTGCGCCGAGTTCGGGATGGGCCTCGAGAATAGCCCGGCTTTCGGTATAGGCCCGATCGACATTTTCGTGGACCTCGCGCTCGGCAACGATTCCGAGGCCGTCGAAGCGCTCGCGCAGCACGCTGCGGAAGCCGATTTCGCGCTCCTCATGGCCATGATAGGCGCGGGCGCCGAGGATCAGGGCCACGCTCGCCTTCTTCGCCCGCAGCAACCGTCCGGTCAGGTAGCCGGCCAGCCGCCCGGCGGCGCGGTTGTCGACGCCGACGTAAGCCGCGCGCGGCACGTGGCGGACATCCGACGCCAGCGCCGCCACCGCGATCCCCCGGTCGCATAGGCGTCGCACCGCTGCCCGCACCTTGGGGTGGTCCAGCGCAATCAGGCCGACCGCGCGACTGGTCTCGCCCAGGCGATCGAGTGTCGCCGTTACGGTGTCGACGTCGATATCGGTCAGGTGGTGGATTGCAACCCGCACACCCCTTCTCCGGCGCGCATGGGCTTCCAGATGCCCGATCAACTGCGACATGAAGGCGTTGCGGCTGTCCGGAATCACGAAGTCGAGCTGCAGATCTTCGACGCCCGGCTGGCCATCGAGAGGCTCGCCGCTCAGTTCCGCCATGACCGACAGCACATGCCGCCGCGTGTGATCCTGGACCCCGGCCCGGTTGTTGATCACCCGGTCGACCGTCGCCTTGGAGACGCCGGCTCTCTCGGATATCTCCTGCAACTTCGGACGTCGTGCCGACAAAATCCATTCTCTCCGCATGTGGCGTCCGTTCACTTGTAGCCGAGAAAGCGTCTCAGTGTAACCTCATAATGAGGTGAATTTTCAGAAATATGCGGAATTGTATCCCTTTCAATATCAAATTGAGGGTTTTGGTATTGAATTCTCCTTGACAGGCAGCGGATTCAGTCCTTTGCTGAGGTCATCCGCATCAAATTGAGGCGACTGGCGGGACCATGACACCGACGCCCAGAGATTACAGCCTGGTGGGACGCGACGGCGCGCTGGCCGAGGAAAACGGCCTGGCCGCCGCCAAATGGTATTCCTGTTCGATCGATCGCAAGACCATGAAGGGCCTGATGCAACGCTCGGACGGTCCGGCGCTGCGCGACACGGCGATTTGGGTCGGCGCCCTGGTGCTTTCCGGAGCCGGCGGTGTCTATTTCTGGGGCACCTGGTGGTGCGTGCCGTTCTTTCTGGTCTACGGGGTGCTCTATGGCTCGTCTTCGGACAGTCGCTGGCACGAGACCGGTCACGGCACGGCGTTTCGGACCCGCTGGATGAACGACGTCCTCTATTACGTCGCCAGCTTCATGATCTTTCGCGAGCCGACCATTTGGCGCTGGAGCCACACGCGCCACCACACCGACACGATCATCGTCGGACGCGATCCCGAAATCGTCGCACCGCGGCCGCCCGATATCGCCACGCTGCTGTTGAACCTGTTCGCCATCCGCAGCAGCTTCAATACGATGAGGGCTCTGATCCGGCACGCCGGCGGCCGGCTGAGCGAAGAGGAAAAGACCTTCGTCCCTGAAATGGAGCGGTGGAAGGTTTATGTGATCGCGCGCATCTATCTGGCCATCCTCGCCGCGGTCGCCGTGGCCTGCATTGTGCTGCAGTCGATCCTGCCGGCGATGCTGATCGGGTTGCCGACGGTCTATGGCGGCTTTCTGACGGTATTCTTCGGCGTCACCCAGCATGCGGGGCTTGCCGAGGACGTGCTCGACCACCGGCTGAATTCACGCACGATCTACATGAATCCGATCTTCCGGTTTCTCTACTGGAACATGAACTACCATATCGAGCACCACATGTTTCCGATGGTGCCGTACCACGCGCTGCCGCGATTGCACGAACTCGTCAAGGACGACTGTCCGGAGCCCTATCCGAGCACCATCGCGGCTTATCGCGAGATCATTCCGACGCTGCTGCGGCAAGTGCGCGATCCGAGCTATTTCGTCGAACGGGTCCTGCCCGACGATGCCAGGGCGGTGCCTTACAATCACGGCACCCAGTTCAGACCGGCCGAATAAAGGCCGAGGGGAGGGATATTTGGAAGAGCAGTGGATCGATGCCTGCGGGGTCGACGACATCGAGGAGGAAGATGTCATCGGCTTCGAGCATGGGGGCCATGCCTATGCGCTCTACCGCACCCTGGACAATCGGTTCTTCTGCACCGACGGGCTGTGCACGCACGAGCAGGTGCATCTGTGCGACGGATTGGTGATGGACACCATCATCGAGTGCCCGATGCACAATGGCCGCTTCGATTTCACCACCGGCAAGGCCAAGGGCGCGCCGGTTTGCGTCGATCTCAAGACTTACGCAACCGAAGTGCGTGATGGTCGCCTGTTCATCAGGACGGGGTGAGAAAGATGCAACCGGCCATGATCATCGTTGGTTCGGGCGAGGCGGGCGGATGCGCCGCGGTGGCCTTGCGCGATGCCGGTTGGGACGGGCCGATCACCCTGTTCGGCGAGGAGCGTCACGGTCCCTATGAACGACCGCCATTGTCAAAGCAACTGCTGACGGACGACGGGCCGCCGAAAACCCGGCCCAGCGCCGAGACCCGCCGGTTTTCCGAACTCCGCATCGAGCATCGACCGAACAGTCGGGTGATCGGCATCGATCCCGATCGGCGACGCATCAGACTGCAGTCCGGCGAAGCGGCGCCGTATGAAAAACTGCTTCTGGCGACCGGCGCGCGGGCGCGGCTCTTGAACGCGCCGGGCAGCGAATATGCCCTGACGTTGCGGTCCTTCGAGGATGCCTGGGCTCTGCGCCATCTGTTCGGCGCCGGCGGCCACGCAATCATCATCGGCGGCGGGTTCATCGGACTGGAACTGGCGGCCAGCGCCATCAAGCTCGGCGGACAGGTGAGTGTCTTCGAGAGCCGGGAACGGCTGCTGTCGCGGGCGGTGCCGGCGGATCTGGCCGAGCGAATTCGCCGGGAGCATGTCAGGCGCGGCGTACGGTTCCATTTCGGGGCGGGCGTGAGCCGCGTCGAGCGCCGTGCCGTCGTTCTATCCAGCGGCGAACGCATCGCCGGCGATGTGGTCGTCAGCGGCATCGGAGCCGAACCCGATACCGCGTTGGCGCGCAAGGCCGGGCTGCGGGTGGCAGACGGCATCGTCACCGACGCCACGCTGCGCAGTTCCGACCCGTCGATCTTCGCCTGTGGCGATTGCGCGGCGAGCATCCATCCGCAGTTCGGCGACGAGCCGATGCGTTTCGAAAGCTGGCAGATCGCCCGCGACCAGGGCGCGCTTGCCGGACGCAATATGGCCGGTGCGGGCGAGACGCAGCGCATCGTGCCCTGGTTCTGGTCGGATCAGTACGAGCTGCACCTGCAGATCGCCGGCCTGCCGGGGCTGGGTCGAAACATCGTTGAACGACAACTGTCCGAGGAAACCCAACTGCAATTCCACCTTGACGGACGTGGCCGGCTCGTGGGCGCCGCGGCTCTCGGCGACAGATCGGAGCTGGCGCGCGACATGCGCGTGGCGCAAATGCTGATCTCCCGCAACGCCCGGCCGGATCCGACGGCGCTGGCGGCGCCCGGCCGGCGCCTCAAGGCCCTGTTGGCGGCGTAGGAGACCAGCCATGCGGGCCGATTCACCCACCGTCGCCGAAATCCTGGCCATGAAGGGCAGGCGGCAGCTCACCAAGCTGCGGGTCGAGAGCCTCGACGAAGCGGCTGCCGCCCATGAGGCGGGCATCGACATGCTGTCGGTTCCGCCCGACCTCATTTGCCGGTCGGAGTTTCGCACCGTCTGCCCGTCGCCCTTCGTCGTCGGCGGTCTCGAGCCGGGACTGTTCGTCACCGAAGAGGATTATCTGCGGATCGCCTTCAAGCTGCTCAATGCCGGCGCCAACGCGGTCTATTGCGGCGCCAGCCTGCCGATCGTGCGGCGCCTGCGCGACGAGGGTATTCCGGTGGTGGGCCATGTCGGGCTGATACCGTCTCGGCGCACCTGGACCGGCGGCTTCAAGGCCGTCGGCCGGACATGCGACAGTGCGCTGACGGTGTTCGAGCAGACCCGGGCCCTGGAGGAGGCCGGCGCCTTCGCCGCGGAAATCGAGGTGGTGCCGCCGGTGGTCGCCGAGGCGATCTCGAAGCGCACCTCCATGCTGATGATCTCGATGGGCGCCGGCGCAGGCTGCGATGCGCAATATCTGTTCGCCTGCGACGTGCTCGGCAGCCATGACGGCCACTATCCGCGGCATTCCAAGCGGTACCGGGACTTCTGCGAACACTACCGGCGGCTGCAGGAGGAACGGATCGCTGCGTTTCGCGACTATGCGCGGGATGTGGCGGACGGCGTGTTTCCGGAAGCCGGCCATCTGGTCGATATTCCGGGCGAGGAACTGACACGGTTTCTGGAGGCGATCGGCCCCGCGGAAACGAACTGAGGCGGCACCGACCGCCGGGGAGGAACCTATGGCAAAATGGCGCGTTGCGGGCGTGAACTTCGATCACATGCATATGGGCGACCTGCTGCGCCAGGTGCATGACCATCCGGATGCCGAGATCGTCGGCGTCTATGACGAATCGCGCGACCGGATGGGCCAGGCCATCGCCGATTTTGCCATTTCCGACGACCGGGTCTTTACCGATCTGGACGCCTGTATCGAGCAGTCGAAGCCGGATCTCGCGATCCTCTGTGCGGCGACCGCCGAACATGCCGACCATGTCGAGCAACTGGCGAAGCACCGGGTCAACATCATGGTCGAAAAGCCCTTTGCGGCCTCGGTTGCCGACGCCCGGCGCATGATGGCGGCCATGGAGGGGACCGGAAAGAAGATGGCCATCAACTGGCCGCTTGCCTGGGTCGCCAGCCATGTCACCTGCAAGCGGCTGATCGACGACGGTACCATCGGCGATCTCGTCGAGGTGCATTTCTACGACGGCAATCGCGGCCCGCTGTTCCATCTGGCCGACAAGGTGGAGGTCAGCGCCGAGGAGGTGGAGCGGCAGAAACCGACATCTTGGTGGTACAAGAAGGCGTCCGGCGGCGGCAGCCTGCTCGACTATCTGGGCTACGGCGCAACGCTCGGGACCTGGTTCCAGGACGGAAAGATCCCGGTCGAGGTCACCTCGGTGGTGGACGAGACGCCGGGGATCGAGGTCGACCAGCACTCGGTGACGGTCTGCCGCTACGAACACGGCCTGTCGAAAATGGAAACGCGCTGGGGCACGTTCACAGACCCCTGGACGATCCAGCCGCAGCCGAAATGCGGCTTCGTGGTGGTCGGCACCGAAGGAACCATCGCCAGCTACGACTACGAAGACCATGTGACCGTGCAGACGCGCGACCGGCCCGAGCCGACCCGCCTTGCGGTCGACGACATGCCCGTCGGCAGGCGCGGTCCGATCGAATACGTGCTCGGCTGCCTGGAGCGCGACGAACCAATCGGTGGGCCGCTGGCGCCGGACCTCTGTCTGGCCGCACAGCGCATCGTCGACACGGCGGCATTGTCGGCCGAGCAGAAGCGCACCCTGGAGCTGGTGCCGTGACGGACGAGATGACCGATACCGACACCTATGCCCTGACCAGCACCGAGGTCGGGCAGGTCGACGCGCCGGATCTCCCCTATCGGCCGCCGCATCCGCACACCTATGCACCGCGCATGGCCCTGATGGGCGCCGGCGGAATTGCCGCGGCCCATCTCGACGCCTATCGCACCGCCGGTTTCGATGTGGCGGCGATCTGCAACCGGACGCTGTCGAAGGCCGTGGCACGGCGCGACGAGTTCTTTCCCGAAGCCACGGCCACCGACAACTACGAGGAGGTGCTGACCGACGACGCCGTCGAGGTGGTCGATATCACCACGCATCCGCCCGAGCGGGTGGAGCTGATCGAAAGGGCGCTGCAGGCCGGCAAGCACGTGCTTTCGCAAAAACCCTTTGTCGTCGATCTGGATATCGGCGAACGCCTGGTGCGCCTGGCCGCCGACAACGGCGTCAAGCTGGCGGTCAACCAGAATGGCCGCTGGGCGCCGCATCTGGCCTATATGCGCGAAGCCGTGCGAGCCGGCCTGATCGGCGAGCTGATCGGCTGCCACGTCTCCATCCACTGGGACCACAGCTGGATCAAGGGAACGCCGTTCGAACAGATCGACGATCTGGTGTTTTACGATTTCGCCATTCACTGGTTCGACTTCCTGGCAAGCGTCGCCGGCGAACGGGTGGCATCCGTCTTTGCCACGACCGCCCGGGCCAGGGGCCAGGAGGTCGCGCCGCCGCTGCTGGCCGAATGCCTGGTGCGGCTCGACGGCGGCCAGGCTTCGCTGGTCTTCGACGCAGCGACCCGTCACGATCCGCGCGACACGACCACTATCGCCGGCACCGCCGGCAGCCTCAGAAGCGACGGCCCGGACCTCGGCCAGCAACAGGTGACGCTTACGACCGAAGCCGGCAAAGCGGTCCCGGCGCTCGAGGGGAAATGGTTCAATGACGGCTTCCGCGGCGCCATGGGCGAACTGCTCTGCGCCATCGAGGAAAACCGCGAACCGCTCAACGGCGCAGGGGGCAATCTGAAGAGCCTGGCCCTGGCGTTTGCCGCGATCCGATCGGCGCGTATCGGTGAGGAAGTTGAAGTGGGGGCGGTTCGCCGGCTTCCGGCATAGTCGAGGAATCACTTGCCGGATGAGTGTCGCCAATTGATCGAACTGGTTGAAACCTAACTATCAATAGCTTTGCAAGCGCCTTCCAATACTGCGCGGTATGGGAGTTCATCGGGATTTCCCTTGATCAAATACTCGACAATCGCGCTGGAATTTCTGAGTATATTTGAATGAGTTTGTCGTCCGACCTGGCGTCGGGCTTGGCGAGCGTCGTGTCCGCAGGTATTCGCTGAGATTAAGGGGGCGCAGGTCGTGGTTCACACGCTAAGACTTGTATCCGGCTATGCCACAAGCCATCCGATGTGGAATTTTCTGCAAGACTGGGCGCAGACAATCGAAGACCAGTCGGCCGGCGAAATCGACGTGAGCATTTTTGCGCCGGGTGCGCTGGTGTCCGTAAACAACGCCTTGGAGGCGGTTCAGACCGGTGTCGCCCAAGCGGCTTTGACTCATCTCCAGCAGTCCGACGCACCCACCTCACTGCAGATCTTCTCGCTGCCGTGTCTCTTCGGTGCGGATGAACAATCGGCCCGAGCGGCCTGGCAAGGTTTCGATGCGCATTTTTCCGGGAGCGTCGATCAGGTGAAGATTCTCGGTGTCCATCTCGGCAACTCGATCCAGCTTCTCACCAAAAGCCCGATCGACGCCCTGGACGACCTGGTAGGCATGAAAATACGATCTGCGGGGCCGTACTTCACTGAAGTGCTGGATACTCTTGGAGCGGCGCCGGTCCAGCTTCCGCTTTCAGAGGTTTACGCCGCTCTTCAGGTGGGGATCATCGACGGGATTGGGCTTGGCCTGGACAGTCGCCCCTTTGATCTCGGATTTCAGGATGTCGCGGCCAATCTGTTGACGTTTCCCGATGGAAAGGGATTGCAGACGACGCTGTTCGGGTTTGCCGTCAACGAGGACTTCTACACCGGGCTGCCGGCCAATCTCCGCCAAGTCATCGATCAGAATACCGGCGAAGATTTTTCCGCCGCGGCGGGCAAAATCCTCGAAGACCTGGCCGATCAGCAGGCTGCAGCACTGGCAGGTGCCGGCGTCGACACGCAAACCGTGTCAGGGGATTGGCTGGACGACTGGAAAGACGCACTGACGCCGATCATCAACACGGCCTTGAACGATCTGGACGCTCCGGGTTTCGACGCTGATGCGGTCCACCAGAATCTCGCCGGGTTGCTGAACGGCAACCAGCCGCCGGTGGCCGTCGATGACATGGTCTACATGGCTCCGGGCCTGCCTCTGGTGGTCGATGCCGCGTCGGGGCTGTTGGGCAATGACAGCGATCCGGATCTGGACCCGATCGACCTGATCTCCAACGACTATGCCGGTTCGGGAACGATCCAGATCAACCCCGACGGTTCCTTCGAGTATACGCCGTCGCAGGGATTTTCCGGCCCCGATACCTTCACCTACACGATCGATGACGGCAATGGCGGCACCGACACGGCGACCGTTACCATCAATGTCGAACCGATCCCGCCCTTCCAACTGCAGATCTTCGACAATTTCGGCCGTCCGATCGACGGCGATGCGGCCTTCCCCGGCAACATCCTGTCCTTCCGACCGTCCGGTCCGATGTCCGGCGTGGGTCCGTCCGATCTCCCCGATCTCGGCCCGATCGAACTGCTGTGCCGTCCCATCGGCTCGAACGATCCGTTCCAGCCGCTGACGACCTTGCCGGGTGATCTCAACTCGATCGCCGTTGGATCCGACCTTGTCGGCATGGAAGTGCTGGCGAGAGCCGAGAACGGAGCGCTTTTCCAGACGAACACGATCCAGGTGCTCGATTTCGGTTCGCTGATCGATCCGTTTCCCGGTCACTCCTTCGGCAGTCCGCTGGTCGTTCCGGATGAGAACACTCCGGGCATGATGAACGTCAACACCAACCTGGTCGACGATATTGCCGGATTCGGGTCGGCGCCAAGCTTTTGCGTCGAGGTTGAATACGGCAATGTCATTGGCGAGGTGAAAACATTCACCCTGGATGTCAACGACCTTGTCTCCCCCGGTCCCGGAGGGGCGGGATTTCTGCTTCAGGAACTCAACGAGGCCATCCAGCAGGAGTTCGACAACATCAAGGGCGTTGACGATTTTCTCCTTGTCGAGGGTACCCGGGGTCCTGCCGGCAATCGGGAAGTCTACACCTACATCAGCTTCAGATTCGTGAAGAAGTATCTCGATGGCGACGGCAATGCCAAGATCGCCAAGGCGACCGAGTTTCAAAGATTGGTCGTTTCCGGAGAAGATTCGACGGCGGTGCCCGCCGACAATTCGAAAACGATCAACTTTGCCAACACCGTCCCGGAACCCGACGAACCCGCCAACATCATCGGAACCGGAAGCGACGGTGCCGACACGCTGTTCGGATCCCTCAATGCAAATCTGCTCAATGCCGGCTCGGGCAACGATCTGTTGATCGGTACCGGCGCCTCCGATTCCCTGTTGGGTATGGGAGGCGACGATGAAGCTGTGGCCGGTCCCGGCTTCACATTTTTCAACGGGGGAGCCGACACGGATACGTTCCGCCTCGACGGTAATTTCTTCGACTTCGCGATCGTCAACGGATCCACCGACGGGGGCTTCTTCAACACCCACATTCTCGACACGCGGCCCGGCAATCCGCTCTCCGGCAACGTCATTCAGGCTGTGGAGTTGGTGCGTTTCCTCGATGGGACGCTGGATACGGCATCCGGTGTCTTCACGCCCTTCGGCGGCTTTGCCCCGGACGGATCGCCGGTTCCCAGTTCCACCAGCTTCGACGGTGTCGTGTTCGAAGATCAGGTGTTCTCTAACTTCGAAGCGTTCCAGACCACACCATTGCCGATCCAGCAGGGCCTGTCCTTCGGGCAGAAGGCACTGACGGAGTCGACCGAGGGCGTGCTGGTCTTCAACGGCCATAGCTATTCGATCGATCCGCCGTTCGATGCCTATCTCGACCTGCGCGAGAACGAAGGCCGCATCGAGGTCTTCGTCACCGACGCCGACTACTACAATTTCGCGCCTCCCGGTGTAGTCGATCAGTCGTTCTCCATCACGGTCACCAATGATCTGGGCAGCGAAACCTACGACTTCCCGTTCTTCATCGGCCGTCCCGATGTGGCGCCGGTCACCGACCTTGGCCTGTCGGCCGCGACGGTGACGGAAAACGCCGATGCCGGAACAGTGATCGGCGCGGCGCAACGGACCTTTGTCGACGATCCGGACGTCGAAGAGGATTTTCTGCTGCAGGTGTCGGGAACCGATGCGGCGCTGTTCGAGTTCGACGATGCCGGCAATCTGGTCGTTGCGGATGGAGCCGATATCGACTTCGAAACCCAGCAGACCGCCAACATTGTCGTTTCGGCCACCAATCTGAACGGGGTGGTCTTCGAGAAGGCCTTCGAGATCACCATCGACAACATGCCCATCTCCGATATCGCGATGACATCCGGTGGCACCGTTTTGGAAGGGGCCGCCGACGACACGGTGGTCGCTACTTTCGAAGCGTCCGAGAACCCCGTTGAGCCGACCGCTCAACTCTCGATCGTCTCCGGCGACGACGGCCTGTTCTATCTCGACGGCAACGAGCTCAAGGTCGCACCCGGCGCAGGCGCCGTGTTCGACTTCCACACCCAAAGCAACTACTTCATCACTTTCTCGGCCACCGACGGAACCGGACCGGCCTTCGAGGAGAGCTTCGACATCTTCGTCGAAAATGTCGGCCCCATCGTCGGCACCCCCGATCCCGACATCCTCAACGGAACCCAGTTCGACGATGTCATTCAGGCGCTCGCCAGCGACGACACCATCAACGCCTCCTTCGGCGACGACGATATCGACGGCGGCGAGGGCACCGACACCGTCGTCTATGCCCGTAACCGCAACCAGGTGACCCATGAATGGCAGGATGACGGCACCATCGTGGTGACCCGGCTGGTGCTGGGCGACGGCATCGACACGATGGTCGACATCGAGCGCATCGACTTCAATGACGGCTCGCTGCTCTACGATGTCGACACGCCCAATCTCGGCTTCGGCTACCGCATCTACCAGGCGTCTTTCAACCGCACGCCCGATGAGGGCGGGGTGCTGTTCTGGATCGGCAATCTGGATCATTTCGACACGCTGGGCTGGAGCCAGTACGAAAAGGAGCAGTTCCTGGCGACGCAGTTCATCCAGTCGGACGAGTTCAAGGACCTGTTCGGGGCGAACCCGACGAACGAGCAGTATATCGACGCGATGTATCTGAACGTGCTGGACCGTCTGCCGGACCAGGGCGGCTACGACTTCTGGGTCGGCGGCATGGAGCAGGGCCTGACGCGCGAGGACATCCTGATCGCGTTCACCAAGAGCGACGAGAACGTCGCCCGCACCGCCCCCGACCTCGATGACGGGGTGTGGGTGGTGTGAGGGCGAAACCCCCTGGGTTGCGGTCAAGACTTCAGTGCGCGGATGGCGGCTGCAGATCGATGACGATGCGGTTCAGCTTGCGGACGAGGTCGGGCAGGCGGGATGTGCCGGTCTTGTCCTTGATACGCCGCAAATGGGTATAAACCGTGTTCTGGCTGATGCCGCGGAGGGAACCGTAGGCGGAGACGGAGATTCCCGTGCGCAATGCTTCGGCAAGCTCGGCTTCCGCCGCCGTGAGGCCGAAGAAAGCGCGCAGGATTCCGACGCAGCCGGGCGCCGCGTCCGGATTGCGAATGAACACGGCGACGGTGGCGCCGGTCGACAGTCCGTGCCGAGCCTCGGGCAGCTGGCGCACAGCAACGACCAGCGGATCGGCACCCGACGTCCGCTTGGCACCGAAATCGAGCCGAGTGCCGGCGGTCCCGATATGCGCCGGGCGCGTCAGGATGGAGGTCAGCGCGGCCAGATAGGCCGCCTGCGCCTCCGGATGGGTAAAGGATAGCTGACCGTCGACGGTCCGAACGCCATCGGACGCGTTCAGCAGCTCACGCGCCGGATCGTTGGCGAACAGGATGGTGCCATCGCTGCGCACCAGGATCGTTCCGTCCGAGAGCCAGTCGCACGCCGCCGTCAGGCCGGTTTCGATGTTACGGCTGCGCTCGAGACGCAGCGTGAGATCGAAGGCTTGTCGAATGTGAGGCAGGATCACCTTCAGTCGGGACAGATCATTTTTGTCGACGTGCCCCTGGCGATCGTTGCGCTGGATCGAAAAGGCGCTGAAACGGGTTTCGTCCTGATGCAGAACACCGGACATGAAGTAGCGAAAGTCGAGTTGCGGCAGAAACTCCGCGTAAAACGGATTTCTCCCCATCTCCGCTTCAGTGATGATCTGATAATCGTAGGCGATCGCACCAAGGTCCTGTGCGAGACCATGGGACAACCGCGGTGAGTGGTGTGCGTAGTCTTCGAGATACTGGATCTCGTTGGCGGGCGGCAGCCCGCTGGACTGGAAAACCGCGTGTGTGCCTGTCGATCGATCGACCGTTTCGATGAGGGCACAGACGCCGAACTCGTCCGCAATGGTCGCGAGATAAGCCTCCCAGCGATCCGGATCGGACACGCAAGCATAGACTCCCTCGATCAACTCCAGGCTTCGATCTGAGCTCATGTTTGCCGCCCGGACCTCCCCTTGTCGGTGCCATCCTAGCGGCGGTGTGGTTGGCCGGCAATGCTCTTGGTTCTGCGCCGGGGAACGGTTGTCATCAGATTTGGTGACGCGGAGCTCGACCGAACTCCGTACAGTACCGTTTCGACAATCCGCGCCGGCGAACCGCGTTGCGCGATCAGATGCGGTCTCGAGGCCGCTTGAGAATTATGTTTTCCGCAGCTAAAGTATTCGCGGGATTTAGAGGGCAATCTGGACATGGCGAATATTGGAAATACATTTTCTGATTTGGATGAGCAAAGTAAAACCTCAGGTTTACCTGTAGATGATTCCACAACGCGGAGTCCCGACTATCAGATCGAAGCCGGCAAGGTGTCCCAGGGAACCTTCGAGGGTGAGGATTCGGTCGACTTTTATGAATTCCAGACGATTGCCGGGCGAGCCTATCGTATCATTGTAACTTCGGACGTGCTTTACGGCTGGAACCAATTCGACGTAAGCACAACCTTCGATTTCGACGTCACCGGCGGCGACAGCGAATTCAACACCGCGCTTTTTTCGTCTCAGGTCGGATCGGATGCGTTCACGCGCGAAGTCACCTTCACGGCGCCTGAAACCGGCTTCCTCTATGTGCGCATCGACGGAAAAGGCCAGGATTTCGACTACGGCGCGACGCTCGAGGATCTCGGTGTTTCCACGCTGCCGACGGCTCAGAACGATCCATTTTTTGTCGATCTCAACACGGCCTTCAACATCGACTTTCCTTCCGGCCTCTTAAGAAACGACAGCGACCCGGATCTGGATCCGCTGACCGTGACCGGCTTCGACTACGGCGGTCCGGGAGCGCTGCAGGTCAATGCCGACGGGTCCTTTGCGTACACACCGGCGCCGGATTTCTTCGGGGCCGACACGTTCACCTATACGATCAGCGACAACAATGGCGGTACGGCGACGGCGACCGCAACGATCAATGTCGATCCAGATCCGCCATTCGTGCTGGAGGTCTTCGACAATAACGGCCGTCCGCTCGACGGCGATGCCGCCTTTCCGGGGTCGGTTCTGGCGTTTCGGCCATCGGGGTCCTTTCCCGGACAGGCTCCGCTGTTTTTGAACGAACTGGGCCCCATCGAATTGCGGGTTCGGGAAACCGGGACCAACGATCCGTTCCAGCCTTTCGGAACCCTGATCGGAGACAGCAACGCCATCGTGGTAGGGCAGAACCTGGTCGGGATGGATGTCCTGGCGCAGGCGGAGAACGGTGCGGTTTTTCAGACGAACGTTGTTCCCATCACGCCGCAACTGAATCCTCCGCCCGACCTTACCCAGTCCTTTGGCGGCCCGCTTGTCATGCCGGATGCACTCACGCCTCAGGGACTGGTCGTCGACACCAATACGGTCGACGACATTCGCGGCTTCGGTTCACCGCCGAGTTTCTGCGTCGAGGTTCGTTACAACGGCCTGGAACTCGTACCCTCGGTTTTCACGCTTGATGTCACCGCTCTCGTGTCGAACGGTCCCAATGGCGCGGAGTTTTCCCTGCAGGCGCTCAACGAGGCCATTCAGCAGGAATTCGAAAACATTTCAGGTGAAGGCGAGTCTCTGTTCATGCAGGGGGTTCGCGGCGACGCCGGTGATCCGGAGTTCTACTCCTATATCAGTTTCAGGTTCGTGAAGAAGTACCTTGACGGAGACGGCACCCCCAAAATCGTCAATGCGACCGACTATCAGAAAATCATCGTTTCGGGTGAGAACAACACTGCGGCGGCAGTCGACAATTTCAAAACGGTCGACTTTACAAGTGCGGTTCCGGAGCCAGGCGAACCGGCCAACATCATCGGAACGGGAGGCAACGGCTCCGATACGCTGATTGGCTCCACGAACACCAATCTGCTTGATGCCGGCCTGGGCGACGATCTGCTGATCGGCAATGGCGCCTCGGATTCGCTGCTCGGCGGAGGCGGGAACGATGATGCCGTCGCCGGTCCGGGATTCACCTTCTTCGACGGGGGAGCGGATACGGACACCTTTCACCTGAACGGCAATTTTTTCGATTTCGCCGTCCTTCGCGGCTCGACCGAAATCGGGTTTTTCAACACTCATATCGTCGACATCCGACCGGGCTCTCCCCTTTCGAAAAACGTCATACGTGACGTCGAGCGGGTTGGTTTTCGCGACGGCGAACTGAATATGGACACCGGCATTTTCAGGCCGCACCAGGGCTTTGCGCCAGATGGCACACCGGTCACCGGATCGACCAGCTTCACCGGCGTCGTCATGGACGGCATGGTCTTTCAGGATTTCGAGGCGTTCCCGCCGCTGCCATTGCCGATCCAGCAGGGCCTGTCCTTCGGGCAGAAGGCACTGACGGAGTCGACCGAGGGCGTGCTGGTCTTCAACGGCCATAGCTATTCGATCGATCCGCCGTTCGATGCCTATCTCGACCTGCGCGAGAACGAAGGCCGCATCGAGGTCTTCGTCACCGACGCCGACTACTACAATTTCGCGCCTCCCGGTGTAGTCGATCAGTCGTTCTCCATCACGGTCACCAATGATCTGGGCAGCGAAACCTACGACTTCCCGTTCTTCATCGGCCGTCCCGATGTGGCGCCGGTCACCGACCTTGGCCTGTCGGCCGCGACGGTGACGGAAAACGCCGATGCCGGAACAGTGATCGGCGCGGCGCAACGGACCTTTGTCGACGATCCGGACGTCGAAGAGGATTTTCTGCTGCAGGTGTCGGGAACCGATGCGGCGCTGTTCGAGTTCGACGATGCCGGCAATCTGGTCGTTGCGGATGGAGCCGATATCGACTTCGAAACCCAGCAGACCGCCAACATTGTCGTTTCGGCCACCAATCTGAACGGGGTGGTCTTCGAGAAGGCCTTCGAGATCACCATCGACAACATGCCCATCTCCGATATCGCGATGACATCCGGTGGCACCGTTTTGGAAGGGGCCGCCGACGACACGGTGGTCGCTACTTTCGAAGCGTCCGAGAACCCCGTTGAGCCGACCGCTCAACTCTCGATCGTCTCCGGCGACGACGGCCTGTTCTATCTCGACGGCAACGAGCTCAAGGTCGCACCCGGCGCAGGCGCCGTGTTCGACTTCCACACCCAAAGCAACTACTTCATCACTTTCTCGGCCACCGACGGAACCGGACCGGCCTTCGAGGAGAGCTTCGACATCTTCGTCGAAAATGTCGGCCCCATCGTCGGCACCCCCGATCCCGACATCCTCAACGGAACCCAGTTCGACGATGTCATTCAGGCGCTCGCCAGCGACGACACCATCAACGCCTCCTTCGGCGACGACGATATCGACGGCGGCGAGGGCACCGACACCGTCGTCTATGCCCGTAACCGCAACCAGGTGACCCATGAATGGCAGGATGACGGCACCATCGTGGTGACCCGGCTGGTGCTGGGCGACGGCATCGACACGATGGTCGACATCGAGCGCATCGACTTCAATGACGGCTCGCTGCTCTACGATGTCGACACGCCCAATCTCGGCTTCGGCTACCGCATCTACCAGGCGTCTTTCAACCGCACGCCCGATGAGGGCGGGGTGCTGTTCTGGATCGGCAATCTGGATCATTTCGACACGCTGGGCTGGAGCCAGTACGAAAAGGAGCAGTTCCTGGCGACGCAGTTCATCCAGTCGGACGAGTTCAAGGACCTGTTCGGGGCGAACCCGACGAACGAGCAGTATATCGACGCGATGTATCTGAACGTGCTGGACCGTCTGCCGGACCAGGGCGGCTACGACTTCTGGGTCGGCGGCATGGAGCAGGGCCTGACGCGCGAGGACATCCTGATCGCGTTCACCAAGAGCGACGAGAACGTCGCCCGCACCGCCCCCGACCTCGATGACGGGGTGTGGGTGGTGTGAGGGAGCCAGCAGCCGGGTAGACGAGCGACGCTTTCGCAATCACGGGTCGACCTTTGGCAGCTTCAGCTTGAACTTCGCTCGCGGCGGTGTCCGAATGGCGTTGGACGAATTGTCTGCACCCGGCAGCGCGAGCGTTTTGCCGGCCGGTGCCGGTTTGTCCGCGTCGGTCGAGGACCGGCGATTGCCGGCCACGATCGGGCAGTCGCCGATGGCCCTGCTCGAACCGCGGAGCGAGAACGACGAGGCCTGCCCCCCGGCGAGCCGGATCGTCACGATGCGGTGGCGCTTCATTCTCTGCAGAACCAAGCGCAGATTGGCCGCACCGGCATGGCTGTCGGCCGTGATCTCGCCGTCGCCGTCGATCAGCACCGTTTCGGCCGGTTTGCCGTCGAACCACATCTCGACCTCGCTGCCGGCCGGTGGGCGAACGCCCTGGACCTCGATGACAAGCGAGCTCCCGAAGCCGCTTGCGAAATCGCAATTGACGGTGACGACGTTGCCAGGCCCGTTGAGAATTCGGGCCTCGTGAATGCCCTGTCCGAAGCCGCTGGTCCAGCGTGCGTTCGGCACGATGGCGGTGGCGTTGCCACGTGCGGTCGCCCCGCTGACGCGGGCGAAGGAACGGCCATTCCACCGGAGAAAGCCTTCTCCTCCGCCATGGCCCAGCGCCCGTATGACCGGGACCGGTCCATTGCCGACGGAAAGCTGCATGCCGAGAAACTCTTCCCGCAACCGCAGCAGCGAGCCCTCGCGCACATAGATGCGCACTGAACAGACTTGAACGCCGCATTCGAGGCTGCGGCGCAGACCGGATCGGCAGGTTATGCCCTCGTGACTGATGAGAAGATCGGCTCGGCCGTCGCCGGTCAGATCGCGCTCGATGAATGCCGAAGGATCGATCGTCCCGCCACGCCCCTCACAGGCGGCAACGATTTGCTCGGAAAGCAGATAATTCGCGGCTTTGGAGGCTGCTCCGGCGGAAATACAGGACCAGCTGAGCAATAGTAACGCAGCTCCAATTCGGGATTGAGCCAGAATCGTCATTTTGAACCGCCACCCTAAGTCTCTGCTTTCGACGAAATCCAATGTACTTTGGCGAGGGCCGATTTGAAACAAGATACAGGGTGATTTACTGCCGTTGATTGGAGCGAAGAACTGTGTTCATTGTTGTGTGCTCAAGTTTGTGGAGAAAAGTCCGAAGCATTCGATCATCGTCCGAGCGGGAAGAACGGACTGACCCAAGGGAGACCCAAATGCGGAGTTTTCGCGGCATCCTTTGTTGCCAGGACAGCAAATCAAAGGCTATCGGCCTGCTGTCGGCCCTTCTGCTGTTCATGTCGCTGATCCCAGCCGCTGAAGCGCAGGAATATGCTGTCGGCAGCTACAGCGCGTTCATCGGAGCCGAAGACCTTGCCAATTCCAGGGGAGTCCGGCTGACGGATGCCGTTCAGGTATTGAGGCAGGACCGGGCCAATGTCCATCGCTTCGGCATCATCCACGTCGGCGACGAAAGCGATCCGTGGTTTTTCCAACCGGCAGCCCGCGCCGCCATGGAAGGTATGTTTCGTGCTGGCGGTGGGATCGACCGCCAAGACGCCAGGCTCATCCTGGGCGGCAACGTGTCGGTGGTCGTCACCATTTTTGCCGTGAACGGGAACTTCACCTCGCTTCAGGTGCATGTTGCCGGCGCGCCGCGGGCGATGATGCGGTCCGATCAGGGCATCGTTCCACCCAGACCGGGCCCGAACCCGAATATGGGATGCCTGGTGCAGGGGCTTGATCCGAACGGCGACGGCTTTTTGGCCGTGCGCGCCGGGCCCGGGACCCAATACCGGCAGATCGGCGAACTGCGAAATGGCGATGCGGCCTATCTGGGCGCCTATTGTCAGGGGCGGTGGTGTTATGTCGAAGGAGGCGCCATCGACGGCCGGGAAGTCGACTTTCGCGGTTGGATTTTCGACAGGTGGTGCATGTTTTATCCGTAGTCGCCACGGGGGCCGGCGGGGCCGGTCGACAGTGTCGGGTCGCTCTCAGTCCGCTTCTTTTCGTTTTCCGGCGTGCGCTTTCATTGCCGCGGGGAGCCATTCCGAAAAGCCGTTCTCGAGCTGCTCGTAGCGCGCCACGAAATCGGGATGCGTGCGGTACAGGTCAGCCAGTCCTGAATAGCCTTCAGCCGTGCATTCGTCGCCCCACAATCTGCCCATGAGCTGGCGATGCTCTTCCAGAATGTCGAAGAGGTCCGACGATTGCGGTTCCGCGCCGGTTCTCTGGGCGGCGACAAGACGGGATTCGATGTCGCGAAGCCGATCCATGGCACCTTCGATACCCTCCGGAAGCTCAGCGATCGCTGCCTTGGATGCCGCTATTCTCTCCCGCATGTCCGGCCCGCCGTTTTCGATCAGCCAGCTTTCATAGGCGGCCTGCCTGTCTTTCGGAAACGGGCGGTAAAGGTCTTCGTCTGTCATGTCCTGGCTGCCTTTCAAATGGGCGATGGTGGCGTCAAGCGTCTCCAGCATGGCGGCGGTTCGTGCCGCTTCGGCGGCCAGTTTTTCGCGGTGGCGGACCAGTCGCTCGATAGCGTCGTCCTGGCCATCGATGACGGTTCCGATCTCGGCAAGCGCCATGCCGACGGCGCGGTAGAACAGGACCTCCTGCAGCCGCAGCAATTGGGCCCGGCCGTATCTGCGGTACCCGTTCGGATCGACATGGGCCGGCTTCAGCAATCCAATGCTGTCGTAGTGGTGCAGGGTGCGCACCGAGACACCGGATATTTGAGCCAGCTGACCGACGCTGTATTCTTCGATTGGCGTTTTCATGACCTCCTTATGGGGGCTGACGCAGCGTCAGGGTCAAGCGGGCTCTGGCGCCAGGCGAGGAAAAAGTGACTGAAACGATCCGGCTCGAACGTGTCGATTGGACCGTGCAGAAGCAGTTGCTGGCGCAATGGCTTCAAAGCCCCGCCGTGCGCCGCTGGTGGGGAGACCCGGTCGAATGTCTGGAGGCCATCGAGCAAACGCCGGTCGATCGGCATGCCGTCATCGCCGTCGACGGCGAGGCGATCGGCTATATCCGCTGGCAGGCGGTGGTGCCGGAGGAACTCGATGCGCTCGGCCTGACCGACATTCCCAGCGATGCCATCGACATCGACCTGTTCATCGGCGAGGGCGGCTGGCGCGGCCGCGGCGTGGCGGTGTCGGCTCTCGGCCAGTTGACCGACCGGCTGCGACGGGAAAGCGGAGCGTCGGCCGCCGGCCTCGGCACATCGATTGAAAACAAGGCCGCCCACCGCGCTTTCGAAAAAGCCGGCTTCGAAAACCGCGTGCGCTTCGACGATCCGATCTACGGGCCGTGCTTTATCTTCCTGAAGGACCTCCGGCGATAGCAAAGCGTTCACGTCGGGGCTTGCGTCCATGCGACCAAGCCTGAATAGTCTGGCCGCATGAGAATCCTGATCGCAGGGGCCGGAATCGCCGGCCTGACACTTGCTGCGCTGCTGCTGCGGCGCGGCCACGACGTGCGGATCTTCGAACGCTCGCGCGAGCTGACGGAAATCGGCGCCGGTATCCAGATCAGCGCCAATGCCGGCCATGTGCTGCAGGCGCTGGGGCTGGGCGCTGCGGTGCAGGCGCGCAGCTTCGCACCGTCGTCGTGGCACATGCGCACCTATCTCACCGGCGAAGTGGTCAACCGCATCGAACTCGGCGAACACCACGAGCGACTGCACGGCTGCCCCTATTGCACGTTGCACCGGGCCGATCTGCAGCGGATGCTCGTCGAAGCCGTCCGCTCGGGTCGGGAGGAGGCCATCGTGCTCGGTGCCGAGGTGACCGGGTATGACGAAGACGCCGACGGGGCGACGCTGTATCTTGCCGACGGTCAGCACATTCGCGGCGACGTCATTATCGGTGCCGACGGCGTGCGCTCCACCCTGCGGCAGACGATCGTCGGTCCCGACAAGCCGATCTATTCCGGCAACGCCGCCTGGCGCGGCACCATCGATGCCCGCCGGCTTCCCGACGATTTCAGCCGCGACATCACCACCAGCTTCATGGGACCGGGACGGCACATGGTGATGTACTGGCTGGGCAACCGCGAGCTGCTGAATTTCGTCGCGCCGGTCGAGACCGACATTCCGAGCGAGGAAAGCTGGACGACGCGGCACGACTGGGAGGTGCTGAAAGCGGATTTCGAGGGCTGGCATGGCGACGTGCAGACGGTCATCGACCTGATGGACCGCGACGCCTGCTATCGCTGGGCGTTGAACATTCGCGAACCGGTTGCCAACTGGCGCACCGAGCGGGCGGTGCTGATCGGCGATGCCGCCCATGCCACGCTGCCGTTCCTGGCGCAGGGTGCGGCGATGGCGATCGAGGATGCCGCCGTGCTCGACCGGCTGCTGGCCGAAGACGGCGATATCCCGGACACGCTGAAGCGGTTCCAGGCGGCCCGCCGCGACCGCACCACCCGCATCGTTCAGGGCGCCAACAAGATGGCCCGCATGTTCCACATGGAAAGTGAGGATGCGCTGAAGGAGGGCATGATCCAGGGTGCCGACGTGGCGCGCGATCGCGACAACTGGCTGTACAACTACAACCCGATGACGGTGGCGCTGCCTGAAGCCGTTTGACGGCTCATCGTTAAATACTCGGGGCAGTTTTCGAATTTGCCTCGAGTTACCCGGTCGGCAGCCGTCCGTATTCCGCGTAGATGTGCTTTGTTTCCAGGAAATCCGCCAAGCCTTCCAGGCCGTGCAGGCGGCCGAGGCCGCTTTCGCGATAACCGCCGGTCTCGGCCTCGGCGAACAGGCGGTTGTGGCAGTTGATCCAGACCGTGCCGGATTTGATCGCCCGGGCGACACGGCGGGCGCGAGCGTGGTCGGCGGTGTAGACACTGGCAGCAAGGCCGTAGCGGGTGGCGTTGGCGCTGACCACGGCAGCCTCTTCCCCGGAGAAGCGTTCGACCATGACGATCGGGCAGAACAGTTCTTCCTGGACCAGCCGGTGGGATGTGTCGGCGATCTCGAATAGCGCCGGCGTGACGACATTTCCGCGCGGATGGCCGTCGCGGATCTCGCCGTCGAGCAGGGTGGTTCCCGCCTGCCTTGCGGCGGCCAGAGACGTCTCGTAGCGGCCGGCACTCGCCAGATCGAACAGCGGGCCCATCTGCACGCCGTCGGCGAGCGGATCGCCGACCGAAACGGCCCCCGCGGCCTTCACCAGTTCCGGAACAAAGCGGTCGAAGGCGCTGTCCTCGACCAGCACGCGAGCGATGGCAGTGCACATCTGGCCGGTATGCGGAACGGCACCGCGGGTGATCTCGCCGACCGCCGTCTTCATGTCGGCATCGGCAAAAACCAGGGCAGGGGCCTTGCCGCCGAGTTCCAGCGACAGCCGTTTGAGTGTTGCCGCGGCGCCGGCCATGATCTTCTTGCCGGTGGCGCTTGAGCCGGTGAAGCTGACGACGTCGACCTCCTCGTGGGTGCACAGCGTCGACGAGATATCGAGATCGCCATGCACCATGTTGACGACGCCGGCCGGCAGTGACGGGCAGGCGGCCAGGCATTCCGCATAGATGCGATTGACGCCGCTTGTCTGATGGGCGCCCTTGATCACGCTCGTGCAACCGGCGGCGAGCGCCGGGCCGAGCGAGCGCAGCAGAAGGGTCGACGGGGCGTTCCAGGGCACGATGATGGCGGCGACACCGACCGGCTCCTGGGCGAAAATCGACTGCTTGCCCTCGTCGACCTCCGTCACCCGTCCGAATATGGACCGCGCCAGTTCTGCGTAGTAGCGAGCTTCGCTCACTGCCGCGTTGGTCTCGTGCATGCAGTGGGCCAGCACCTTGCCGTTTTCGATGGCGATTTCGCGGGCGATCTCGTCGCGCCGCGCGGCAATCGCGTCTGCCAGCTCAAGCAGCACCTGCGCACGAAGCCGCGGCGTGTGCGCCCATGCCGTTCGGTCGAAGACCCGGCGGGCGACTTCGATGGCATGGGCGGCCAGCGCGGCGTCTCCCATGCGAAAGGGTGCGTGATCGGTGCCGCGATAAACGTCGACGGTGCGGGCCGTCTCGCCTTCGTCGATCCAGGTGCCGTCAATCCAGTGGCGGGCGTTTTCCGTCATGCGAACACCGGCCTCCTTTCGAGGCCGGACGGCACTTCATAGATCTTTCTGACGAACAGGTCGGCGTAGTTGAGTGTGGCGTGACTGTGCTCGCGCATCATCGTTTCGGCGCGCGCGGCATCGCCCTTCTTCAGGGCGTCGAAAATGATGACATGCTGCGAATGGCCGACGGTGAGCCGCATCTGCTCGCGCCGCAGGTTGGACTTGTCGAAGGCCAGCGTGCCGAGCGCGGTCAGCGGCAGCATGGCGATGCGCTCGAAGGCATGTTCGATCAGATCGTTGCCGCATTCGCGCATGATGGTCTCGTGGAACAGGATGTTGGCGTCCTGGTAGCCGCCAATATAGTCGGTGTCGGGAATGTCCGTGTCGAGCACCCTTTCGGTGACGGCGATGGACTGCAGCAGCGCTTCCTCGGCAGCTTCGCTCAGGCCGTTCTCCGCCAATGTTCGTGCCGCGAGCCCTTCCAGCACTGCCCGTACGGCGATGGACTTTTCCACGTCGGCGCAGGAGATCGAGCGGATTGTGAAGCCGCGGCCGTCGCGCTTTTCGATCAGCCCTTCGGCCGCCAAAGCCGCCAGGGCGGTGCGCGCCGGTGTACGCGAGACTTCCATTTCACCGGCGATGCCCACCTCGGTGATCTTGTCGCCGGGTGCACGTTCGCCATTCAGGATCTGGCGACGGACGAGCGCAAGGACGCGCTGTGAACTTGACGACATAAGACCTCCTGTCCATCACTATTGGATACATAACAGGCCTTGTCGAGCCATATTTGCACATATGTGTGCATTTCGGGCTTAACTTTGGATACGAAATCTGCTGAAATCCCTGCAGGGATACCGCGGCCGACAAACTGCAAAAGACGGCTGCTCGGGAGGAATCACCCATGACGATCCATACGTCCGACGCGCCGGTCACAACAGAGCTTTATATCGACGGCGAAGTCCGGCCGGCGACCGCGGGACGGACCTACGAAATCTTCAATCCGGCACGGCCGGACGAGCTGGTGGGGCACGCGGCAGCGGCCGGTGAAGCGGACGTGGATGCGGCGGTCAAGGCCGCCCATGCAGCCTTTCCCGCATGGGCGGCGCTCTCCTATGGCGAGCGGGCCGCCCATCTCATGAAGGTTGCCGATGCGATTGCCGCCGACGAAGCGGACGTCGCCTACCGCTCGCGGCTGTTCTGCCGGGAGCACGGCAAGATCCTCAAAGAAACGATGCTGGAGCTGACCCGGCTCGGCGACCGTTTCAGGCAGTCGGCCGGCTATGCCGATCGCCTGGCGGCGGACGAGACGATCGACGGGCCGCCCTTCGACACCATCATCACCCGACAGCCGCGCGGCGTGGCGGCGCTGATCGTGCCGTGGAACTGGCCACTGTCGATCCTAGGCGCCAAGTTGCCGCAGGCGCTGGTGGCCGGCAATACCGTGGTGGTAAAGCCGAGCCACAATGCGGCGCTGGCGCCGTCCATGACGTTGCAGCTGATCGCCTCGATGCTGCCGCCGGGCGTCGTCAATCTGGTGACCGGCTCGGCGTCGGAAATCGGCGACCCGCTGGTGCGCCACCCGCTGGTGCGTTTCGTCAATTTCACCGGGTCGGTCGGAGTCGGCCGGCATGTGATGAAAATGGCTGCCGACAACATCACGCCGGTGACGTTGGAACTCGGCGGCAACGATGCCGGCATCGTCTGCCAGGATGCGCAGCTCGACCAGGGCGCGTTCATGCGCCTTTATATGGGTGCCTTCATGTCGTCGGGGCAGATCTGCATGGCGCTCAAGCGCCTCTACGTGCACCGGTCGCGCTATGACGAGGTGGTCGACGGGCTGACCGCGGTCTGCAATCGCATGGTGGTCGGCGACGGTTTGCTGGAAGAGACCAATATGGGGCCGGTCAACAATGCCAAGCAGTATGGCGTGATCACCGGCATGATCGAACAGGCGCGGCAGGCCGGCGCCGATCTGAAGGAACTCGGTCAGGTTCCGGACGAGGAACTTTACAAGAAAGGCTACTTCCAGCGGCCGACGCTGGTCTACGATCCCGATCCGTCGCTGGACGTGGTTCGGCAGGAACAATTCGGTCCGGCGCTGCCGATCATCCCGTTCGACAGCGAGGACGAAGCGGTCGAAATGGCCAATGACAGCGAGTTCGGACTGTGCTCGTCGGTGTGGACAGAAGACCGCGACCGGGCCGTCGCCATCGCCCGACGCATCGAGGCGGGCTTTACCTATCTCAATGCCCACGGTCCGGCAGCGCAGGACGGACGCGGTCCGTTCGGCGGCTTCAAGAAATCCGGAATCGGGCGTAACCTCGGCTACGAGGGCGTGATCCAGTTCCAGGGGTACCATTCGATCAGCGGGCCCGCGGGCTGGCTGCTCTGAACGAACGCTGAAAAGAACAAGGGAGGAACCAGATGAAACGAGTTATCCTGCTTGCCGCAGCAGCGGCACTGGCTGCATCGGCCACGATCGCCCAGGCGAAGGAACTGAGCCTGGCCTATTTCATGGGGCCGAAGCACCCGATGAACGCCGCGGTGTTCACGCCGTTTGCCGACAAGCTGGCCGAGGTCTCCGGCGGCAAGCTGACCGTGCAGCAATATCCGGGCGGCGCGCTGAACTCGGTTCCACCGAAGCAGTATGCGATCCTGCTCGACGGCGTGGCCGACATCGTCTTCACGCTGCCGGGCTACACTGGCGACGTTTTCCCGATGACCAACGTGGTGACGCTTCCCGGCGTCTGCGGCAATCCGAAAGAATGCACCGAGGCGATGCTGCGCGCGCGCAGCACGCTTGAAAAGGAATACAATGCCAAGCTGCTGGCAATCTGGACCAACGCGCCGCCCGTGCTGATCACCAAGGACAAGCCGGTGCGCAAGCTGGAAGACCTGGAAGGCATGAAGATCCGCATCACGTCCAAGCAAGACGTGCCGTTCATGGAAGCGCTCGGCGCTTCGGCCGTGGCGCAGCCGGTGACGGTGATCAACCAGAACCTCGCCAATGGGGTGATCGACGGCATCGCCATCGACAGTTCGGCCATCGGCGCCTTCAAGCTGCACGAGCCGGGGAACTATGTGACGACATGGATGCCGGGATCCGGATCGGCCTTCGTGCTGCTGATGAACAACGATGTCTATAACGGTCTGAGCGACGAGGAACGCGGCTGGGTCGACGAGGCGTCGGCCGACTGGTTGTCCATTTCCGGCGGCGCGGGCTATTCCAAGGCCACCACGCGCGGCATCGACATCGCGACAAAGGCCGGTCTCGAGATGATCGAGCTGAGCGACGACGAAAAGGCCCGGTTCAACGCCAAGATTCAGCCGGTGCTCGAGGAAATCAAGAAACAGAAGGCCGGATCCATGACCGTCGGCGAGGTCATGGCCATCATGACGGGCCAGTAGGCCCTTGTCCGCAGAAACGCCGAAGGCCCTGTTGTGGGCCGACAGACAGCTCGGCCGGTTGGCCGGGCTGTTGGCTGTTATCGGAGCCGTGGCGACCGTCGGGCTGATGATGATCACCGTCGCCGCCGTGACCTGGCGCTATGGACTCAACGACCCGATCTTCGGCATCGAGGACCTGTCGGTGGTCACGCTGACCCTGGTCGCGGGCTCCGCCGTCGCCTATGGCGCGCGCCACAACGCTCATGTCAGCGTCGATGTCATGTCCTATTTCTTCGGGCGCAACGTTTCACGCTATACCGATGCGGTGATGCGGCTGCTCGTGGTCGCGATCGCGGCGCTCGCCACCTACGCGCTGTTCGCCAAGGCTTGCGGCATCGAGAAGGCCTGCATCACCAACAATTTCACCATCGAACACCGCCCCTTCTACTATTTTCTCGGGGTGTCGCTCGGCGTCTATACGCTGAATGTGCTGGTCCAGCTGCTGATCGGGCTGTGGCATTTCTCCGGTGAAGACCCGAACGAGATTTCCGGCTGATGGATAATACGACGATTGCGTTGATCGGCTTCGCGGCGCTGTTCATTCTGCTGTTCATTCGCATGCCGGTCGGCGTCACCATGCTGCTGGTCGGCACGGTCGGCATCTATTTCATCCGCTCGCAGGCGGCCATTCCGAAACTGGCCGGCGAGATCTACAACGAGGCGTCGAACTACCCTCTGACCATCATTCCGCTGTTCGTGCTGATGGGAAACCTCGCCGGCGTGTCGGGCATGAGCCGCGATCTCTACGACGCGGCCCATTCCTGGCTAGGGCATCTGAAGGGCGGGCTCGCCTCGGCGACAGTCGTCGGCTGCGCCGGATTCTCGGCGCTCTCCGGCTCGTCGCTGGCCGCCGCGCTCACCATGGGACGTGTCTCGCTGCCGGAGATGCAGCGCTACAAATATGACAACGGACTGGCGACCGGATCGATCGCCGCCGGCGGCACGCTGGGTATCCTGATCCCACCCTCGGCCGGCTTCGTCATCTATGCGATCCTGACGGAAGAGAGCATCGGCCGGTTGTTCATGGCCGGCGTGATTCCGGGCCTGCTTCTGACCGCGCTTTTCATCCTCGCCATCTGGATCGTCGTGCGCCGCGATCCCGACAAGGCACCGCGCGGCAGTGAAATCGAAACGCTGCAGTCGCGTCTGCGCGCCATGGGGCGCGCCAGCTGGATCGTCGGCATCATCGTGCTGACCATCGGTGGCATCTATACCGGCGTGTTTTCGGCGGTGGAGGCGGCCGGCATCGGCGCGTTCCTTGCCTTGATCGTCACCGCAATCCGACGAAAACTCACGTGGCCGAACATTGTCGAGGTGTTTGCCAGCACGCTGAAATCCTCCGGCACCGTGTTCATGATCCTGTTCGGTGCCTTCGTCTTCAAGACCTTCATCGGCTTCACCGGCATCACCTATGCTTTGTCGCTATGGGTCGACGAGCAGGGCTTTACCGGGATCCAGGTGGTCATTGCCTTTCTGGCGATCTTCATCGTGCTGGGCATGTTCATGGACGGCTTTGCCATCCTGGTGCTCACGGTTCCGCTGATCCAGCCGATCATCGAGCCGCTCGGCATCAACATGGTGTGGTTCGGCGTGCTCATGGTGATCGCGCTGGAGATGGGCCTGATCTCGCCGCCGGTCGGGGTCAACGTCTTCGTCGTCAAGGGGATCGCGCCCGACGTGTCGCTCAACACCATTTTCCGCGGCATCTGGCCGTTCTGGTTTGCCATGCTGGCCGGCGTGATCCTGGTGCTGCTGTTTCCGCAGCTGGCGCTGCTTCTGCCCAATACGATGTTCGGCTAGCTCAGCGGGAAATCACGCTGTAGAGCCCGCTGGCCCGGGCGATGCGTTTGTCGCCGACATGGGCATAGCAATTGACGAAGGCCATGCGCTTGCCGACCTTCTGGACGTCGGCGGAGAAGACCACCCATTCGCCCTTGCGCGCCGCGCCGGCGAAATCGATGGTGATGCTGGCGGTGACCATCGGAATTTCTTCACGGCCGAACCCGGCGGCGTTGTAGCCCAGCGCCAGGTCGGCGACGGTGCTCAGGAAGCCGCCATGCACGAAACCCGACGTGTTGCAGTGTTTATCTTCCGCAAGAAAGGCGATCTGCAGACACGCTTCGGTGCGGCGCGTGTAGAGCGGTCCGACCAGGTCGATGAAGGGGCTGGTGCGCGCCAGCGGCTCGAATCCGTCCGGGATGCCAGATTCCGTCATTGCGGGCTCCTCGCTTGCTCTTGGGCCAGTCGTTGATAGCCGTGTTTTTGCGTGCCGGAAAGCCCGTCGTTCAACCCGGCCGTGTGGACGAACGCTCGACAAGCTGCGGCGCCAGCGCCAGGTGCTCGATGTCGTCGGTCTCGCCGTCGATATTCTGCAGCAATATGCGGACGGCATTGGCGACGAGCCGGTTGATCGGCTGGCGGATGGTGGTGAGGTCGAATTCCGGCATGGCCGACAACGGCACGTCGTCAAAGCCGATGACGGAGACGTCTCCCGGCACTTTCAGACGGAGATCGTGGCGCATGACCGACAGCGCCTTGTGGGCCATGTAGTCGTTGGTGACGAACAGCGCGTCCGGTATCGGGTCCTTGCCGCCGCCAAACAGCTCATGCACGGCGTCGACCGTCAGTTGCAGGTCGAAATGGCCGACGGCCCGGTCGAACAAAGGCACGCCGCTGGCATTGAGCTCGGCCATGAAGCCGAATTCGCGGTCGCGGTTGGTCGAGGCGCGTTCCCAGCCGGCCAGCAGGGCGATGCGCTCATGGCCGCCGCCGATCAGGTGGCGGGCCGCCAGGCGCCCGCCGCTGACATTGTCGGTGGTGACGCTCGCCAGCCGCGGATCGTCCTTCATGCGGTTGAACATGACCACCGGAATGTCCTGTTCGAGGCAGTATTCGCAGATCTTCGACGACAGCTCGACCGATGCGGTGATGATGCCGTCGACCTGGTAGTCGACCAGTTCCGAAACGGTTTCCTCGACGCCCTCGTCGGTGACCGGCATCATGAAGACGAGGGCGTGGTAGCCCTCTTCCTGCAGTGCGATGCACAGTTTCTCCAACGCCAGGGCGAAGAACTGGTTGTCGAGATAGCTGAACAGCAGTGCGACGATGCGCGACTTGCGGGTGATCAGCGAGCGGGCGATGGCGTTCGGCCGATAGCCAAGCGCCTTGGCCGATTCGAGAATCTTCTTGCGGGTATCCTCGGAGACGCCGGATTCAGTCGGACCGCGGGCGAAGGCGCGGCTGACGGCCGATTGCGACACGCCGGCGTGGCGCGCGACATCGACGGATGTGACTTTCGATCGCCTCCTGGCCACCGTCCCGATCCACTCTCCTTAGGACTTCCCCGGCTCACTCTTGCGGGATTTGCGCCATCAGGTCCAGCCCGAGCTGGCGGAAGACGTCGATATGGTCGACCATCACCCAGTTTTCGCTGAGCTTGCCGTCGCGCACCAGCCAGAAATCGGAAAACCGCATGCGCATGGGCTTGCCGGTGGCGGGAAAGCCGAGATAGGGGCCCTTCTGGGTGCCGGTGAGAAATCCGGTTGCCGCGACCCAGGTCTCGTCGGCGAATTCGATGTCGTTCTTGGCATGGTAGTCCGGAAAGGCCGCATAGAACGGCCGCATGACCTCGTCCTTGAAGGCCTGCAGGCCGTGAATGTCGCCGAAACCGGGCGGGCCGTGCCAGATCATGTCTTCATGCCAGTAGCGGTCATGGGCATCGAGATCCTGGGAATTCAAGGCTTCGTACATGCCCTGAACGAGTTCGAGATTGTGCTGCACACTCATATCGGCTGCCTCCATAGTCAAAAAAGCGCGCTAACCCTTGGTTGCTCCGGCGGTCATGCCGGAGACGATCTGGTTCTGGAAAAGATAGACGAGGATGACGATCGGGATGGTGACGGAGACGGCGCCGGCAATGCCGTGCATCAGCCGTTCGACGCTCTGGTTCTGGCCCATATAGTTGCCGAGCGCCGCCGTCATGGTCGCCATGTCGCCGTTCATCAACTGGCTGGAGATGATGAAGTCGTTATAGGCGAGCAGGAAGGAAAACAGCCCGGCGGTGACGATGCCCGGCCACATCACCGGGATGATGACGCGCCGGAACGCGCCCCAGCGCGAACAGCCGTCGACCATCGCCGCCTCGTCGAGTTCCTGCGGAATGCTCATGAAGAAGGCGCGCAGCATCCAGATGGTGAAGGGCTGGTTGATCGCCACCAGCACGATGATCAGCGTTTCGTAGCGGCTCCAGATGCCGAGGCCGAAAAAGGCCGGGCGATAGGCGGTGAGCAGCACCACATGCGGCATGGCGCGAAACACCAGGGCGGCGATCAGCAGCCAGAAACCGAGCGAGCCGCGATATCGCGCCAGGGCGTAGCCGGCGAGGCAGCCGATGGTCAACGACACGGCCATTGTGGCGGCCGTCACCACCGTCGTGTTGATGGCGTAGACCCAGAAGGCGTCATCGACCCAGACATGACGGAAGTTGGAGAAGGTCATGGGCGCGGTCAGCTTCGGCGGCGTGGCGAAAGCGTCGACCGGGCGCCGGAACGAAATCATGAACATCCACAGGAACGGGAAGACGGCGATCACGAACCAGACGCTCAAGCCGAGTCGAGACAGCGCCTCGGCAAAGGGGGGCAGGCGCCGCTTCATCGTCCCTGCCTCTGGTCGCGATAGGTGCGCACCAGCACCGGGATCAGCAGGATGACGACGCCGACCACCGTCAGGATGGCGTAGGCTGCCGCCTTGTTGACGTTGTCCTCGAAAGCCAGGGCGTAATAGGTCAGATATTGCAGCGAATTGGCGAAGACATTGGAACCGAACACCAGGATCGGTTCGAACACCCGGTAGGAATCCATCACATGGATCAGGGTGATGACCGCCAGCAGCGGCGCCAGATGCGGGATGATCACATAGCGCAGCCGCTGCCAGGCGTTGGCGCCGTCGATGATCGCCGCTTCCAGCGGATCCTGCGGAACGGTCTGTAGGCCGGCGAACAGGATAATGAAGGCAAACGGCGTGGCGAACCAGATGCCATAGGCAATGATCACGGTGCGGATGGTGATCTGGTCGGCGAGAAAATAGAAGCGGCCGAGGCCGAGACTTTCGATCAGCGCCGAGATGACGGCGCCGTCCAGAAACAGCCAGTAGATGGCGAGCGACGACACTACGGGCGTGACGATCATCGGCAGGATGGTGACGAAGATCATGGTGCCGCGCAGGTGGCGCGACACCCGGTCGACACCGAGCGCCAGGAGCAACCCGAAGATCAGCACGAATGGCGTCGTCACGAAGGTATAGAGCAGGGTGAACTCCAGCGCCGACCAGAAGTCGACATTGGTTACCTGCCGGTAGAGTTGGGAGATGAAGCCGCTGATCGACTCGGCCCGTCGGGCATTTCCCAGAACCTCGCCCAATCCGTCGATCTCGGCCGCCTTGACGATGTTCTCATCGCCGACGAATTCCCAGACGGTGACGGCGCGGCCGTTTTCGTCGAGCACCGGCTGCGGCACTACCCGGGTGATCTCACGCTTCAGCCCGCCGAATACCGGCACTTCCGTGGTCATCTCGACGAGCTGCGTCTTCACATAGGTCTGATGCACCGCGAGATAGACCACGCCGGCCAGCGGCAGCGCGATCAGCAGCAGCATCGAGATCATCGACGGCGCGACGAAAAAGAAGAAGGTGCTGCGCTTCACGGCGGTCTCGCTTGCGAAAGGGTTCGGACGATGGCCGCCTCCGGCGTCCTGGGACCGGAGGCGGCCGGACGCGTCAGTCGCTCAGGAAACCTTGTTCCTTCGCCGCTGCGCGATAGGCCTTGGCCGCGTCGGCCAGCGATTGTTCGGCCGACTCCTTACCGGCGATGAAGTCCGAGATGTTCTCGCCGAGCGCGCTGTGGGCCAGCGAGGATTGCGGGTTCATCGGGTAGGGCGGAGCCCCGGCGATGACGGTTTCGGTGATCGCGCCGGTGTATTTGGTCGGCTGGTAGTTGGAGCGGATCCACAGGGTCGTGTCGTTGTTCTTGGCAACGGTGTCGGCGCTCAGCGCGTGCATGAGGACCTGGAACGTGGTGTCCGGATCGCCGTCGAGGTTCTTCGGAATGACGTAACCGTCCCACCAGAAGGTCGAGGCCGGCAATCCGCCCGGTTTGGTCGCCGGAGCCGGGGCATAGCCGATCTTGCCGATGACCGTGCTCTCGTCGGGATTGTCCATGGTCGGCGCCTGGTCGCCCCAGAGGATCGCCATGGCGACATCGCCCTGCTGCAGCTGGCGCTTCACGTCGCCGAAATCCATCGACATGGAATTGGGCGACATATACTCGAACAGCTGGCCCAGGAGCTTCAGCGCTTCGACAGCCTCGGGCGATTCGAAGGCAGCCTCCGAGGTGGCCGGGTCGAAAAGCTGTCCGCCATTGGCGAGCAGCAGATTGACGTATTCGTTGGCCAGCTCCCAGCTGTTGCCGAAGGCGGCGCCATAGGGGTGCTCGATGCCGGCGGCCTTCAGCTTGGCGGCGGCGTCCAGCAATTCGGCATAGGTCGTCGGAACGGCAATGCCGTGCTCCTCGAAAATGTCGGTGCGGTAGAACAGGTGCTGGGCGTTGACCATGAAGGCGACGGCCATGATGTCGTCGCCGAAGCGGATCAGCATCTGATCTTCGATGTTGTAGGCGTCGCGGTACTTGTCGACGAGGTCGTTGAGCGGCCGCAACTGGCCCTTGGCCTGCAGCAGGGTGATCGAGCTGTTGGCGACGGCGGCGGCATCGAAGGGCGACGAGGCGGCGGCGAAGGCCTGCTCGGTCTCCTGCCGGTGTTCGGTCGTCAGCTTGGCGTCGATGCTCAGCCCGTCGCGCTCGCACTCCTCCATGGTCTTGGCAAGCAGCTCCAGCGTCTCGAAGAAGTTCGAGATCACATTGACCTCGCCGGCGCCGTCGACCTTGCATTCGGCAAAGGCGGCGGTTGGTGCGAGCGCCAAGGCGGTGGCAATTGTCAGGACTTTCAGTTTCATCGGAGTATCCCTCCCTGTTGGAGGCGCCCGGCAGTGGGCGCCGGTCGGTGAACGGGCTATTTGAGCAGCTGCATCAAGATCCCGAACTCGTTGAAAACGGTCCATTCCTTCTGGACTCTGTTATCTTCGATCAGCCATTGGGTGATGCCCCAGATGTGGCATTCGCGGCCGGTCGGCTCGCCGTAGGGGCCATGGCCGCGATGGGCGCCGATGCCGCCCCAGCGGATGGCGACCAGGTAGCCGTCCTCGGCGTTGCCCATCCAGTAGAGGTCCTCGACGCTGACCGCGATGTTGGGGAACATGGCGACCATCGACAGCACGTGAGAGCGCATCTGGCCGACGCCGCGATAGACCCGGCCGGTCGATCCCTCGAAAACGACCGAGGGTGAATAGACGCGGTCCATCGCACTGAAGTCGCGTCGGTTCCAGATCGAATCGAAGGCTGCATGGACGAAATCGCGGATGTCGTCGACGCTCTCCGGTATGGGATGGCGAGCGGGCTTTCCCTGACCCGTCTGGCGGCGCGGCTCGGCCGCGGCGAAATTCGGCGCGAACGGACCGGCATCGCGCTCGGCGGCAATGCGGCGCGCGGTTTCCTGAACGTCGAAGCCGAGCTGCTGCAGCAGGCCGGCGGTGTCGTAGGCAACGTGCTCGTCGTAGATTTCATTGTTGCGGGCAACGCAGTTGGCGATGCACAGCAAACGCACCGGACGGCCGGTCGGCGGACCGAAGCGGCTGTATCCGGTGTTGGTGCCCAGGATCATGGTGCGGTGCGAGGTGTGGAAACTCACCTCCTCGTTGCCGGCCCAGATCACCTCGTCGGCAACCAGCCGGATGTCCGGCATCGCGTTGTTGGTATGCACCGTGTCGGCGACGATCTTTTCGCGGCCGTATTGCAGGCCGATATCGTCCCACACCCGGCAGTCATGGCTGTAGGTGTCGTAGATATAGCCGATGTTCTTTTCTTCCCAGATCCGGTGGGTGATGCGGACGATGTAGTCGACGATGTTGCGGTAGCGCGGGTCGAAGCCGTGCATCGGCTGGTCTTCGATATGCTTGGGTTCGCTTTCGAGAAACTCATCGGTGCCGCCGCGCCGATAGGCCTCGAGCGAAATGCGGAAGTCGTCGGGCATGTGTTCGTCGCGCAGCGGATCGAAACGCAGATGGGTGCGATCGTCGCCGTCCGGCAGGCCGGTGCTTGCTGGGCCTGCGATCTCGCCGCTTTCCTCGCCGACCGACGAAGCGATTGCAGTTTCCGGATTTGCCATAAGTCCCTCACCACGCATATTTTACGCATACGTATGCTGATGCTGAGCGGCGGTGTTGTCAAGGCTATTCGCGAAAATTGGTACCCTTCGTTGAAATTTGACGTTGCCTTTGCGAGATATTTCCGCATACGTATTACAGGGAAGAATACATTTCCGGAGGAGCAGGCATGAGCGACTATCAGGCATCCAAGGCGCTGATTCTGGAGTTTCATCAAGCACTTGACGCTGCACCCGCAGAGGCGGCTGCGGATGTGCTGTCGCGTTTCGTGGCGGGCGATTACCTCTGGCGCGGCATGCATCCGTTCAATCGGCAAAGCGGAGCAGAGGATGTGGCGCGGGTGTTCTGGGAACCCTACAAGCGCGCCTTCATGCCGCTTCAGCGGCGCCCCAACATCTTCTATGCCGGCCGCAATCGGGTCGACGGATACCAGACCGAATGGGTCTGCAGCATGGGCCATTTGCTCGGCCTTTTCGACCAGCCCTGGCTCGATATTCTGCCGACCCGCCAGATGGCTTTCCTGCGTTATGCCGAATTCAATCGGATCGAGGGCGGCAAAATCGCCGAGACCGCCTTGTTCATCGACATCATGAACCTCCTGCATCAGGTGGGATCGGGCGTGCTTCCGGCGAGCACCGGCGTGACCGTCATCACTCCCGGGCCGCAAACCCAGGATGGGCTGCTTCTGGATGCCCATCCGGAAGAAGAGGGGACAGCCACTCTCGACCTGATCCTGCGAATGATCGACCGGCTGGTGGCGACCGGCGTGCGCACGACGGCAGAGGATCTGAAGCTCGACTGGCACGACGGCATGCTGTGGTGGGGCCCCGGTGGGATCGGCGCCTCCTATACCCACGGACGCTATCTCGAACAGCACTGCCGGCCATTCGAGGAAGGCCTGGACTTTCTCCGCCATCATGGTCACGTGCTGCGCTTCGCCGAAGGCAATTATGGCGGATTCTTCGGTTACCCGAGCATGCGCGTGCGATCGACCGGCGGCTATCTCGGCCTGTTGTCGTCAAGCGATGCGGAAGTCGACATGCGCATCGTCGATCTCTATCGCCGGCAGGGCGACAAGCTTGCGGAAAACTGGATCTTCATCGACCACCTGCATTTTCTCGATCAGCTCGGGGTCGATCTGCTGGCCAGGCAGCGCCGCACGAACGGCGTCAATCCCTGGACTTGAGCGCGGCACGGGCTGTGGGGCAGGATCGAAAGCCCGCTCCGACCCCAAACGCCACTCGGCACTGTCCTTGACGCCGCGCCTCCTTCGGTTGCTCTATTGAGCAGATCGCCATGCGCCCGGATTGCCGGCGCATCGTCGACGAAGAGGCAAGACTTGTTCTGAGGATTGAGGCATGAGTGAATCAAGACTGGATCGCGCATTGGCAGTACTGGAGCAGCTGGAGACCGGTTCGGCGGAACGGGTGCTGACGAACCTGGATTCGCTGTCGGAAGACCTGGCCGAACCCGTGCTCGGCTTCACCTTTGCCGATGTGCTGTCGCGTCCGGGGATCGACCTGAAAACCCGCGAGATGTTGACCGTGGCGGCGCTGACGGCCATGGGAACGGCGCCGGCGCAGCTGGAGTACCATATCCGGGCAGCCGTCAAAGTCGGGGTGCGTAAGGACGAGATCGTCGAAATTCTCCTGCAGATGGCGGTCTATGCTGGTGTCCCGGCGTTCATGAACGGCGTTGCCGCTGCGCGCAAGGCGTTCGACGGGCCGGATGGCGAACGGGAGTGAGCCGGAGGTAGCTAGTCGATAGCCGGCGCGTAGACCGACTGGGGGTTGGCAATGCCCTTGAGTTCGAATTGTCCGAGTTCGGCGAACGAAGCCGGTTCCAGCGCTGCGAATTCCGCCGAAACGAGCACCGGGCGCTTCAGGTCCCGAGTGAGTGCTTCGATGCGACTCGCCAGATTGACGGCGGGCCCGATGACGGTGAAGTCGAGGCGGTTGCGGCCGCCGACATTGCCATAGGTCACCTCGCCGACATGCAATGCGATGCCGCAATCGATGCGCGGTTCTTCGCGTGACAGTCTTTCCGCGTTCGCCGCGGCCAGCGCCTCCACCGCCTGGTGCGCGGCGGCCAGCGCCGAACG
Organism: Rhizobiaceae bacterium; assembly: GCA_963921345.3. Taxonomy (GTDB): domain Bacteria; phylum Pseudomonadota; class Alphaproteobacteria; order Rhizobiales; family Rhizobiaceae; genus Hoeflea_A. The sequence continues at coordinate 123,497 of CAWUFE020000003.1, forward strand.
GGCGGCCTCGGCTTCGCCTTTTGCGCCCGGCTGGAAGATCGCCAGCACCGCGTCGCCGATGAATTTCAGGATCTCGCCGCCGTGCTCCTCGATCGCCGTCGTGGTGGCATCGAAATAGGCGTTCAGCGTGTCGATCAGCACCTGGCTCGGCAGCTGCTCGGAAAGCGAAGTGAATCCCTTGAGATCGCAGAACCAGATCACTGTGCGGAAAGTCTCTCCGGAGCCGCGGCGGATGGCACCGTCGAGAACCCGACGACCGGCGACCGGACCGACATAGGTTTCCATCAGCGTCACCGCCATGTGGCGCAGATAGCCCAGTTCGACCACCGCGGCCAGCGGATGCTGCAGGCCGGTGAGAATGGCGATGTGCTCGTCAGTGAAACCGCCCAGCCGGTCGGTGGCGAAGGTCATGACCTTGAAGGAGCCGTCGCCGAAGGGCAGGGGCAACGCGAAATATTCGCTCATGCCCGCCAGCCGAAATTCTGTCAGAAGGTGGTACTCGCCCGGATCGGGTTCGCCCTCCAGCGGGTAACGTTTCGGCTCGCCGGTTTCATAGGCAATGAAGATGGGGCTGCGCTGCACGTCCGACGCGTCGAGGGCCGACTGGCGAAAGCGACGGATCGTCAGTTCCTTGCCGCGTTCCCACAGCGCCGAGAAGCTGTCGACATGCGGGTGCAGGCTCGGCACCCCGGTGGTGTAGCGCGCCAGCGGCAGACCGGCGGCGATCAGTCGATCGACGATGGCCCGGTCGACCGTTTCCGTCTCGGCGATATTGCGCGCGTCCGACAGCAGCCATGCAGAGAGTTCGGCAATTGTCTTGTCCGTGGAACTGACCATGGGTCTTTGTGTAGCGCGGGCTCGCTGCGCGGACAATCATAGCGATGATCAGGGCCGAAAGGCGCCGATGTTGGAATTGACGAAGGATCCAAGCGGCGACGGCGCAGCGCCGACCACCGATTCGACGTCGCCGCTGACTTGTTCCTGAGCGCCGGCGCGCAGGGCCGACAACAGGTCGACGACCAGGTTCGACTTCCAGCGCGGCATCCCCGTCATCATCGGCAAAACCAGACGGGCGAGAAAGGCCGGCGGGCTGGTGTAGCAAACGGGATGCCCCAACTCGTCCGACAACAGCCTGACGACGTCGCCAAAGCTGTGGGCCGACGGCCCGGTCAGCACATAGGTCTTGCCGAAATGGCGGCCGTTGCCGACGACGGCCGCCGCTGTCCGAGCCACATCCTCGACGTCGACCATCGCCACGCGGCCGCTGCCGACCGGCGCGATGATGCGCTTCTTCCTGGCGACGTCCTCGGCGAACACCAGCAGCGACTGCTGAAAGAAGGTGGGGCGCAAAATGGTGTAGGGCAGGCCACTGCGCTCCAGCGCGGTTTCCGATTCGCGATGCAGCGTGCCGAAGCTGACCGGTGGGGTGAGACCGGCGGACTGGGCCGACAGTTTGATCACATGCGGGCGGCCGCGCTCCTTGATCATGTCGACGAGTGCCGCCTCGATGCGGTGCTGTTGCGGGTCGTCGGCGGTTGCCAGAAAGACCGCGTCGACGCCTGCAATCGAATCGGACAGCGACTGCGGCTGCGTCACGTCCGCGACAACCGGGGTTGCGCCGCGCTGTAACAGGTCGTCGCCGGCAGCCGTCCGGCGGGTGACCGCAAGGACGTCGTGTCCGCCCTCGACCAGTCGCGGCAACAGGGCCGAGCCGACCCGGCCGGTGGCGGCGGTGACGAGAATGCGTGCCATCGGATCCGACCCCTCAGCCGCCCTGCCTGGATCGCAGGGCCTCGATCGCTTCTTTGGCCATGCGGTCGACGACTTCGGCGGCCGTCGGTATGTCGGAGATCTGGTCGAGGCCCTGACCGGCGAGCAGCGGCAATTCCTCGAAGTCGCCGGTGGCGCCGGCCATCGGAACCATGTTGGTGAACTTGTTGAGGGGGGTCGGCTGGCCGAGCAAATCCATTTCGCCGACCACCGGCTCGCTGGAATTGTCGGCGGGGATTTCGGCCACCCGGTCGTTCCATTCCGCAACCACGCGGTTTTCCAGCACCCGGATCGGATTGAACTCCGGATGGTGGCGCCCGAAAATGTGGGTGAGCGCCGTTTCGGCACTGCCGGCCGCGACCAGCCGCTGCTTGTATTCCTCGGCCACCGCACTCTCCCGGGTCGCGACAAAACGCGTGCCAACCCAGACGCCGTCGGCGCCGAGCATCAGTGCGGCGGCCAGTCCGCGTCCGTCGGCGATGCCGCCGGAGGCCAGCACCAGCGCCCGGTCGCCGACGGCGTCGACGATCGCCGGCGTGAGCGCAATGGTGCCAGCCGTGCCGTAGTTGTGGCCCCCGGCCTCGCTGCCCTGGGCAACGACGAGATCGACGCCATCGGCGACGGCGCGTTTCGCATCGGCAACCGAGCCGACCTGTTCCCACACTTCGACACCGGCGTCATGCAGCCGGCCGATCCATTCAACGGACGGATGTCCCCAATGAAACGACACGGCTTTCGGCCGCATTTCGCACATCAGGTCGATATGACCGTCCTGAGTGTAGCAGGTGATGAAATTGACGTGGAACGGCCGGCCCGTTCCCGCCATGACGCCACCGACCAGCTGCTGCACGCCTTCCGGCGGGATGATGCCGACGCCGGCGATCGAGCCCATCGCACCGGCTTCGCTCACAGCTATGCCGAGCGGCGGCGTCATGCCGGCAAAGGCCATGCCGGCCTGGACGATCGGCACCGACAATCCGAACTTCTCGGTCAGGCGTGTGGCAAGCTGCTGCATAATCCGTCTCCCCGCGGCAAAGAACAGGGCTGAGCCTAACGGGGGCCGGCGGTCGGTGTTTGCCCGACAGTGCACCGCGATGGCCCCAGAGTGCACTTCGTCGGCCGGAGTTGCCGGGTTGGCGGTTAGCTGTCATATTTTTTCGATGCAAGCGACGCAGACGGAAGAGCGGGTCTGGTCGACCGCCGGCAATCGGGATGCCTTTGCGCATTGGCGTGAGGTGGTGTGCCAGGCCTTCACCAAACTGTCCCCGGAGCGGCTGGACGAACGGCCCTTCGCCGGCGAGATCAGGCTGTCGGCCTTCGGTGAATGCGGCACCCTGTCGGAAATCACGGCCGGGCCGCAAAAGGTGCTGCGTGGAAAGCGCGATGTCGAGGACAGGCCCTGCGATGCGGTCTTCGTCAATATGCAGATGACGGGAAACAGCGCCGTGCGTCAGTGTGGCATGGAGGCCCAGTTGGAGCCCGGCAGTTTCGTCATGCTCGATGCGCGGCGTCCGTTCGACATGCGGTTCGACGGACCGTTCCGGCAGGTCTGCATGCACCTGCCGATGGAACTGCTCGAGGCGCAGGGGTTCGATCCGGCGGGCTCGGTTGCCCGCGCTGTCGGTCGCGATCAGGTGTTCGGCGCGGCGCTGTTCGACAGTGTCGAGGACATCGTGCGCGGCGAGGCGTCGGAGAGCAGTCGCGACTATCTCGTGCAACTGCTGCACTTGAGCCTCGGCGGCGGCCGCTCCGACAGGCTGGCCGACAGGCACCTCAAGCTGGTCAAACGTTATGTCGTGCGGCACTGCGCCGATCCCGAGATGACGCCGGCGGTGGTTGCCGGGCATTTCCGCATGTCGGTACGCTACCTGCACAAACTGTTTGCCCGCTCCGGCACTACCTTCGGCCGTTTCGTTCTGCGCTGCCGGCTGCGGCGGGCGCGCATTGCCGTGCTGGTCGACCCGCAGCGCCCGCTGCTGGATATCGGCCTGGCGTCGGGGTTCCAGAGCGCCAGCCATTTCACCCGCAGCTTCCGCCGCGAGTTCGGCATGACGCCCGGCGCCATGCGCCGGCTCATTTAGGTTTGCGCTCACGCGCCGTACCGCCCATCTTGCGATGGGCTGGCGCTGCGCGGGCGCGCCGCAAAGGCGGCGACGGCCACTTGGCCTTGCGAAGCCTTTCGGCTTCGATTTTCTTTTTCCATGCCAGAGATGTGCGGGAAAATTCCGATGCCC
>CAWUFE020000003.1:132500-282389 GCA_963921345.3 Rhizobiaceae bacterium
GTCCTTGAGTAAGGCGGGACACGTGAAATCCTGTCTGAACGTGGGGGGACCACCCTCCAAGCCTAAGTACTCGTGCATGACCGATAGCGAACCAGTACCGTGAGGGAAAGGTGAAAAGCACCCCGACAAGGGGAGTGAAACAGACCCTGAAACCGGATGCCTACAATCAGTCGGAGCGCGCAAGCGTGACGGCGTACCTTTTGTATAATGGGTCAGCGACTTAGTATAACGAGCAAGCTTAAGCCGGTAGGTGTAGGCGTAGCGAAAGCGAGTCTGAACAGGGCGTTCAGTTCGTTGTATTAGACCCGAAACCGAGTGATCTAGCCATGAGCAGGTTGAAGGTTGGGTAACACCAACTGGAGGACCGAACCCATATCTGTTGCAATAGATCGGGATGACTTGTGGCTAGGGGTGAAAGGCCAATCAAACTCGGAAATAGCTGGTTCTCCGCGAAATCTATTTAGGTAGAGCGTCGAGTGTACACCTTCGGGGGTAGAGCACTGGATGGGCTATGGGGGCTCACCGCCTTACTGATCCTAACCAAACTGCGAATACCGAAGAGTGCTGCTCGGCAGACACACGGCGGGTGCTAACGTCCGTCGTGGAGAGGGCAACAACCCTGACCTCCAGCTAAGGTCCCCAAGTTATGGCTAAGTGGGAAAGGATGTGAGGATCCCAAAACAACCAGGATGTTGGCTTAGAAGCAGCCATCATTTAAAGAAAGCGTAACAGCTCACTGGTCTAAATAAGGGTCCTTGCGCCGAAAATGTAACGGGGCTCAAGCCATACACCGAAGCTGAGGGCTTGCTTTTGCAAGCGGTAGCGGAGCGTTCCGTAGGTCCGTGAAGGGACAGCCGTGAGGCATCCTGGAGATATCGGAAGTGCGAATGCTGACATGAGTAACGATAAAGGGAGTGAGAGACTCCCTCGCCGAAAGACCAAGGGTTCCTGCTTAAAGTTAATCTGAGCAGGGTTAGCCGGCCCCTAAGGCGAGGCCGAAAGGCGTAGTCGATGGGAACGACGTTAATATTCGTCGGCCTGGTGGTAGTGACGGATCTCGTGTGTTGTCCTTCCTTATTGGATTGGGATGGCAGCGAAGAGGTTCCAGGAAAGAGCTCCACCGTATAGACCGTACCCTAAACCGACACAGGTGGTCAGGTAGAGAATACCAAGGCGCTTGAGAGAACTGCGTTGAAGGAACTCGGCAAATTGCACGCGTAACTTCGGAAGAAGCGTGACCTTCGTTTGGGCAACCAGGCGGAGGTGGCACAGACCAGGGGGTAGCGACTGTTTATCAAAAACACAGGGCTCTGCGAAGTCGCAAGACGACGTATAGGGTCTGACGCCTGCCCGGTGCCGGAAGGTTAAAAGGAGTGGTGCAAGCTGCGAATTGAAGCCCCGGTAAACGGCGGCCGTAACTATAACGGTCCTAAGGTAGCGAAATTCCTTGTCGGGTAAGTTCCGACCTGCACGAATGGCGTAACGACTTCCCCGCTGTCTCCAACGCAGACTCAGTGAAATTGAACCCCCCGTGAAGATGCGGGGTTCCTGCGGTCAGACGGAAAGACCCCGTGCACCTTTACTATAGCTTTACACTGGCATTCGTGTCGGCATGTGTAGGATAGGTGGTAGGCTTTGAAGCGTTGGCGCCAGCCGGCGTGGAGCCATCCTTGAAATACCACCCTTATCGTCATGGATGTCTAACCGCGATCCGTCATCCGGGTCCGGGACAGTGTATGGTGGGTAGTTTGACTGGGGCGGTCGCCTCCCAAAGAGTAACGGAGGCGCGCGATGGTAGGCTCAGACCGGTCGGAAATCGGTCGTCGAGTGCAATGGCATAAGCCTGCCTGACTGCGAGACTGACAAGTCGAGCAGAGACGAAAGTCGGTCATAGTGATCCGGTGGTCCCGCGTGGAAGGGCCATCGCTCAACGGATAAAAGGTACGCCGGGGATAACAGGCTGATGACCCCCAAGAGTCCATATCGACGGGGTTGTTTGGCACCTCGATGTCGGCTCATCGCATCCTGGGGCTGGAGCAGGTCCCAAGGGTTTGGCTGTTCGCCAATTAAAGCGGTACGTGAGCTGGGTTCAGAACGTCGTGAGACAGTTCGGTCCCTATCTGCCGTGGGTGTTGGAATATTGATAGGATCTGCCCCTAGTACGAGAGGACCGGGGTGGACACATCTCTGGTGGACCTGTTGTCCTGCCAAGGGCATAGCAGGGTAGCTATATGTGGAATGGATAACCGCTGAAAGCATCTAAGCGGGAAACCAACCTAAAAACCAGTATTCCCTGAGAGCCGTGGAAGACGACCACGTCGATAGGCTGGAGGTGGAAGTGTGGCAACACATGAAGCTGACCAGTACTAATCGCTCAATCGATCTTGATCGTTCCCATTTCCTATGATCATCAGCGGTGCTGCGCACCGATGATGTCTATCGCGCTCACGCGCCGTACCGCCCTTCTGCGAAGGGCTGGCGCTGCGCGGGCGCGCCGCAAAAGCGGCGACGGCCACTTGGCCTTGCGAAGCCTTCGGCTTCGGACTTTTTCCCCCGAGACCTCGGTAAGGGAAAAGACCCGGTGCGAAGCACCGCAAGCGCGAAGCGCGCCGGCCACTTTTGGCCGCCCCCGCGGAGCATAGGCCCGCAAGGGCCGCTCATGCGTGAGCGCAAAAAAACTCCAGCTTCTCAATCTTTGCGCTTAGCCGACCTGGTGGTTATGGCGGGGTGGCTGCACCCGTTCCCATGCCGAACACGGCCGTGAAACGCCCCAGCGCCGATGGTACTTCGTCTTAAGACGCGGGAGAGTAGGTCATCGCCAGGTCTGCTAAACGCAAAGATAAAGCAATTCTCTTCATTTCGATCCCAAGGGGTCCGGCTTTTGCCGGGCCCCTTTTTCGTGTGCGCATGCGGGTGGGAAAAATGCGCCGTCTGCCGTTTCAGTGCTACACGTCCCACTTCACGAACCACCCATCGCTCAGATCGATATGACGAACGGAACATTCTTCGATCAGATCCTCGTACCCTTCCGGCAAATAGGATTTTTGCCAGTCCTCTCCAAAACGTCGCCTGACGGAATCAAGATCGTTCCAGAGTGAGGCAAAGACGAGCTTGTTATCGTCTAAAACGACGCCTTTTCCGAAAAAGTACCCTCTGTTCCCGGGCTCCTGGCGGACGACATCGGCGGACGTTGTTGCGAACAATCCTAGCAATGGATCCGCTTGACCCTTTTTGACCTTTACCTGAAACAACCGCATCACCGGTCCTTGGCGGGGCTTTCTATCTTCCATGGGCCTTCCCCTGGTTGGAGTCACACCTTTGACAGTCGTATCTGTCGCTTCAGCATCGGCTCGATACCCGCGAGCTCGATGGCTCACGGGCTCAGTTCGACCGCGACGACGTGAAAGCAGGTTATCGCCGGGTCTGGCGAACGCAATGATGAATCGTTTTCCTCAAGCCAACCGCCTGGCCCTCGGACTTTCGTCCATGGCTTCCATCATCGCCTGTGCGAGACGCTCCGTCAGTTCCGCCCGTGTGGATGCATGTCGTGGATCGTCCCACAGGTTCAACGTTTCGCCGGGATCGTCGCGCCGGTCGTAGAGTTCGCCCCAGCTTTCTTTCTTGTAGACGGTCAGGCGCCAGCGATCGGTGAGCAGCGAGCGAACCCGTGCAGGCTCAGTGAAACCCATGCGGGCGCTGTTGTCCTGGTACTCGACCAGAAGCGCATCGCGCGGCTCCTTCCCTTGATGTTTCATGCAGTCCAACAGGCTTTGGCCCTGCAGGCCCCAATAGGGTTGCAGGCCCGCCCGCTCCAGGATCGTCGCCGGGATGTCGATGGTCGATGCAAGCGACCGGCTGGTGCGCGGGCCGGGGATCTCGGGGTCAGCCCATATGAAAGGCACGCGGGTGACGGACCGCATCGGCAAGGCGCCCTTCAGCAGGAGATTGAAATCGCCGAGATAGTCGCCATGGTCCGAGGTGAAAATCACCACGGTGTTGTCCGCACATCCGGATTCCTGCAGCGCCGCCAGCACATGGCCTACCGCATCGTCGATCATGGCCATCATGCCGGCGGTCAGCGCCATTGCCTCGCGCAATGACTGTTCGTCCGTATAGAAAGCTGCCTGGGACATCGGTTCGGATCGGCCTCGTTCCCACATGTTGCGGAGATGACGCAGGGGCGGCGGCGGATTCCCGTGCGCTTCGTAAGGCAGTGATACGTCGAACTGCTCGGATTCGTACATCGACCAGTATCGGCCCGGCGGATTGAACGGGTGGTGCGGATCGGGAAAGGAAACGAAGGCGAAAAAGGGCGCATCGTCCGCGGCCTGTTCGCGCAACCAGTCCGCAGCCCGATCCCTGATCCAGGCTGTGGGATAGCCTTGCTCGGACACGGGGGTGCGATAGGCCTGAGGACACCGATAGTCGTGGGGCAGTTCGTTTGCCGGATCGTGCAACACCTGCCAGTCGGAGTGTGTGTTTCGAAACCATTGCCCGTAATGTCCGCCGCATCTGTCGCCATGGCCGGTGACCATCTCGACGTGCTGATAGCCGTAATAGGGCGTGCGGATCGGGTACGGCGCCTCGCCTGCATAGGACGCGGGTTCCTCTTCTTCATAGGGGATGCCGTCGGGCTTCCACGCCTCTTCGATCAACCCCTGTCGGAGATTCGGCGGCTCCTTCGACGGTTTGCCGGTGAAGGGCTGCAGGTGACTTTTGCCGATTGCCGCCGTCCGATATCCGCCGGCGGCCAGCACCTCGACAAATGTGCTTGCCCGTTCCGACAGGACGCAGCCATTGTGCCTGAGACCGTGCACCGATGGATAGCGGCCGGTGAGCAGAGACGCACGATTGGGCATGCATAGCGGCATGGCGGTGTGGAAGTCGTCGAAGAGGGTGCCGCGTGACGCCAACCCGTCGATGTGAGGCGTTTTCAGCACCGGGTGACCGTAACAGCCGAGCCAATCTGCCCTTTGCTGGTCGGTGATGAAGAAAAGGAAGTTGGGTTTGCACCCCATCGCGCTCTCTTTCGATCAGCCCGCCTTGCGCGGCGTCAACGATGGTGCGCCGGTGTGTTCGAGCAGGAGAGCGGCCCTCGACAAGGGCATGAGGGCATGTTCGCGCATGAGGAACTCGGCCCGAACCCCTTGTCCCTGCTGGATCGCCTCGAACAGGCGAATATGATCGCGCTGCCCCTCCACGATTGTTCCGAACGCCTCGTCGTCCGGCAGCACGTAGACTAGCGGCGCGATCAGGAACGGAAGTGTCGTGACGCGCCCCAGAAGCCGCTGGAGGGTCGCGTTGCCGGAGATCTCGGCTATCGTCGTATGAAACCGGATATTGATGTCGGAGAACTGTCGAAACACCTCCCGATCGCACACGTTCCTGGCGATCAGCGCGTCGACCTCATCGAGGCAACTGGAGAGGACGGCTTCCTGTTCGCGGGTCGGACCGTTTTCGGCGGCGATGCGCGCAGCCATGCCCTCGAGGTTGGCGCGCACCTCGATGATCTCGCGAATGTCCTCAAGGGTGAAGCGGCGCACGCGGAAACCGCGGTTCGGCACACCTTCCACCAGTTCTTCCTGCTCCAGCGTGGCAAGGGCGAGACGAACCGGCGTGCGGGACACTTTCAGCAGCGCCGCAAGACCCGACTCGGTCACCCTGTCGCCCTGCGGCAACTCACCGGTCAAGATAAGTTCGCGCAAACGGGCGGTCACGGCCTCGGTGTTGCTCGCCGTCCGTGATTTGATGGATTGCATGCAATATCTCACATATCGTTTCAGAATTGGGTGAATCTCAGTCATAAATATTTACATTGCATGCAATTATAATCTATGCTGGCCGTGATGAAAAGACGCGGAGTGCCATACGGACCATACGAAAAGTCAAAATTCCCTACGGACAACACGGAGAAAATCGGACTTGTGCCGAACATCAGGTGATGTCGCAGAAGCTCGTCGATGTAAGTCAGTCCGAACCAGGCCCGAGTGCGAACGCAGTGCAGGGAGGAAACACGTGAGAAAACTCGTCACCATAACCGGCTTGCTGACGGCCTGCGCCTTTGCAGTATCGGCACAAGCCCAGGTCAACCTTACCGCGGAGACCACGTCACCCATATCGGTGCCGGGCCAGGCCGTGCTCTCGCTTGCAGAAGTCGCTGCTTCGTCGGATGTGGCCGACATTCAGGTCGTGACCGGCCAGACGCTCACGAATTCGGTTCAGAATGTTGCGGAAGGCAAGACCGATATCGCCGCGGTGCCGTTCCTGCTCACCTTTCTTCTGTCAAAGGGAGCCGGACCGTACGCAAAACTCGGTGAGCAAAAGGGAGGGGAACTCGCTTCCAATCTTTCAGTCCTCTACACGTACCGGCTGGGGACCTGGGGCCTTTTGGCCTATGACAGCAAGAAGTTCGACGGCTGGAATGCCATCAAGGGAGCCACGATCTACAACGGTCCACCTCGCGGTGCGGCGCTGAACGTAGCACGGGCACTGGTCAAATTGTCGACGGGCCTTGACGAGGGCGAGGATTACACGGGCATTCAGGTCAACTGGGGCCAGGCCATAAAGACCATAACCGACGGATCGGCCGACGCCAGTGTGTTGCCGCTGAACTTTCCGGACGGCCGCATCACGCAGGCCGTTGCTTCGGGCGCGATGACAGTCTGGTCCATGCCCAAGGACAAGTTCGAGAGCGAGGCCACCAGGAAATACATCAAGGCGCCGGGCACGATTGGCGTGACCGCACCCAAATCCGGCCTTTTCGGTGAAGGCGTCAGCGTTGTCTCGGAAGACGACACGTTCCGCGGCATTGGTGTCGTCGGCGGCGAAATCGTCCAAATGGACATGGATTTCGATCTGGCCAAGGCGCTCACCAAAGCGTTCCTGGACAATCTGGAAGTCTACAAGGCCAAGACGCCTTTCATGAAGACGATTTATCTGGGTGAAACCGATCCGTTGCTAACGGGCCTTTGTGGCGCCGTGCCGGTCAAATATCACCCGGGCGCCGTGGCCGCCTGGGAAGAAGCCGGATACACCCTGCCGGACTGTGCCAAACCCTGAGCCTTGATACCGGCATCAACCGGGCCGGAGGTTGCTTCGGTCCGGTGTTGTACCTGACTGGCTCGGCTACCGGTTCACTCCTCAAACTTCGACCCCGATGCCGCGATGACGCCGACGATGATCAGGCCGGTCAGCAGCAGGCGGATGCCGGCGCTCAATCCGAGTGTGTTGAGCATGGTGACCAGCAGGAACATGAACAGCGCCGCGCCCCACAGCCCCGGGATGTTGGCAAACCCGCCGGCCACCGAGGTGCCGCCGATGACGACGACGGCGATGGACATCAGCAGATATTCCTCGCCCATGTTCAAGGCGGCGCCGCCGGAGAAGCCGGCCAGGAAGAAACCGCAGGACGCAGCGAAGACGGCGCACATGACGTAGGTTGCGAAGCGGGTCCGTTCGACCGGGATGCCAGCGAGCCTGGCGGCCTGCGGGTTCTGCCCGACCGCGATGACGTTGCGGCCGTAGATCGTGTGGTGCAGCAGCACATGCATCAGCACCGCCACCGCCAGCACCAGCAGCCCGAGCGACGGAATGCCGGCGATTTTGGAGACCGTGAAATCCGCCAGCACTTCCGGCGGTTTCACCCGCAAGCCGCGGTTCCACCAGATTGCCGTCGAATTGTAGACCAGGCCGGACGACAGAGTCGCGATGATCGGCGGGATGCGCAGCAGCCAGATCAGCGTGAAATTGAGTACGCCGACGATCAGACCGATGCCCAGGGTGATGAGAAAGCCGGGCAGGATCAGCAGCGCATCGCCGGCCATGAACTTCATCGCCACGGTGCCTGCCAGTGTCATCGTGTAGGGAATGGAGAGATCGACATTGCCCGGACCGAGGGTGATGACGAACATCTGGCCGAGCGCCACGATGACGAAGAACGTGCCAAAGGAAATGGCCGCCGAGACGACCTGTCCGCCGGCGCCGATGCCGCTCAAGGCAGCGATCACCGACCACACCAGGGCGGTTCCGAGCCAGGCCCAGATCCACGGCTTCTGTTTGAGGACGGACCAGTTCATGACGCCTGCCGCCCCCCGCGATTGATGAGTGCGCGCAGCGCCAGAACGATGATCAGGATCGCGCCCTGGGCGCCGATCTGCCAGTCGGGATTGAGCCGCAGAAAGGACAGGAACGATCCGGCCAGTGCCAGCGTGATGGCGCCCATCACCGCGCCGATCGGCGAGACGCGGCCGCCGGTGAACTCGCCGCCGCCGAGGATGACGCCGGCAATGGACAGAAGCGTGTAGCGCAGCGCGATGTTGGCGTCGGCGGATGTGGTCAACCCGACCAGGCACATGCCCGACAACACGCCGAAGAACCCGGCCAGCGCAAACATGGTCATCTTGATGCGCAACAGCGACCAGCCGGCGCGGCGCACCGATTTGGGATTGCCGCCGGCGCCGCGCAGCACCACTCCGAAGGCCGACCGCATCAGGCCGAAGTGAACGATCAGCGCGATGGCGGCGGCGGCGATGATGGGCAGCGGCACGTAAGCCGGCTTCAGCGTCATCAAGGCGCGCAGCCACTCGGGCGACTTGCCGCCCGGCGTCGGCAGGATCAGCACGGCGAGGCCGAGCCACACGAACGACATGCCGAGCGTGACGACGATCGACGGCAGGTTCCTGACCTGAATCAGGGCGCCGATCAGGGCGTAGGCGACGATGCAGCCGGCCAGCGCCGCCACGCCGAGCAGCGGGGTTTCCTGCAGCCAGGTGGCTGTGATGCAGGCGGTCAGGCTGATGAAGCCGCCGAGCGAAAGATCGAGGTCGTTGACGCACAGGATGAACATCTGGGCGATCGTCGCAAGAGCGATCGGGATCGCCAGATTGAGCAGCAGGTTGAGGCCGAAATAGCTCATGGTGCGCGGATTGAGCCAGAAGATCGCCCCCAGGATCACGATCAGCGAAAAGGCCGGAAGCAGCGCCCGCATGCGCTGGGGAGTCAGCATGGTTTCCATCAGGCGCCGTTTCCTTCCGAGAAGGATGCCTGCAGGACCTTGGCTTCCGTCATCTCATGCCGGCCAAGATCGGCGACGATCCGACCGTCGCGGAAGACATAGACGTGGTCGCAATGTTTGAGTTCGTCCATCTCGGTCGTGTACCAGACGAAGCTCCGGCCCTTGTCCGCCTCTTCCCGAATGATTGAATAGACCTCCTGTTTGGTGCCGATGTCGACGCCGCGCATCGGATCGTCCATCAACAGGACGTCGGCGCTCGAAGCCAGCGCGCGGGCAAAGAGCGCCTTCTGCTGGTTGCCGCCGGAGAGCGACAGGATGTTGTTGTTCATATCGGGCGTGCGGATCCCGATCCTGTCCTTCCACTCGCTTCCGAGTCGGACTTCCTTGTCGGCATCGATCAGCAACCGCCCGAGCATCTGCTTCAGGGAGGACACCGTCGTGTTCTTGACGATCGACCAGAGCGGGAAGATACCGTCTGTCTGGCGGTCGCCGGCGACGAAACCGGCTTCCCCGCCGACGCTGATCCGGTTGGCCTTGCCGCGCGACGCCTCGAAAACGTCGATCAGTGCTGCGGTCTGGCCCTGACCGGCGAGGCCGGCCAGGCCGACGATTTCGCCCGCGTGGACGGTCAGCCGGATTTCGTCGCTCGAGGCCGTTCCGGAGTCGATGACGATGTTCCGGCTGCCGCGGTCGAGGGCGGCCGCCGCGTCGGCCTGTGTTTCGTCGGCGAGAACGGAGCCCATGGTCTCGACCAGCCTGTCGCGGTCGAAACTGGAGGCGGCATCGCTTGCGACGATGCGGCCGTCGCGCATGACGACGATCCGGTCGGAGACCGAGAGGATTTCGCCCAGGAGATGCGATATCAGGATGACGCTGCCGCCGGACGCCGTATAATTTCGAATAAAAGCAATGAGTTGCTCGGCTGCCACCTGGTCCAGCGAAGAAGTCGGCTCATCGAGGATGACGAGGTTGATCTCCGTGTCGGTCACGGTGAAGGCGCGGGCGATCTCGACCATCTGCCGGCGGGTGATCGACAGATCGCCGACAAGGTCGCCGGGGCGGATGCCGTGCCCCGGGAAAATCGCATCGAGGCTGGCGGACACCAGTTTCGACGACCGGCTGTTCCACGACAAACCCTTCAGCGACGGATGGGCGATCCGGGTGTTTTCGGCGACGGTGAGGTTCGGACAGAGCGACAGTTCCTGGAAGACGCAGCGCAGGCCGAGGGTCTTGGCCTCCAGCGCATCATAGCGGGCCGACACCGACCCTCCGGCAATGCTCATCAGCCCGCCGTCACGACGAACGACGCCGGCCAGAATGTTCATGAGGGTCGATTTGCCGGCGCCGTTGTGGCCGACCAGACCGATGCATTCGCTGGCAGCGACAGCGAAATCCACGTCCTGCAAGGCTCGAACGGCGCCGAAACTCTTTTCGACGCCGTCCAGCTCGACCACAGCCGTGCCGCTTTCCATTGCGGATTTCCCGTGGATCCCCGGTTGATCGTTACTTGGCAGCCTCGATCACTGCCGACGCTTCGTCAAGCGTGTATTCCACATTGGCAACGCCGCCCGCCTGGGTGTTGGCCAGGTTCGCCTCGAGCGTGTCCTGGGTAATCGTCAGGAAGGGCACCACGAGATCCTTGGGAACGTCCTTGCCGTCGAGGATCTGTTGCGCCACCCAGAAGGCGAGGGTGGAAACGCCCGGCGCGATCGACACCGACATGGTCTCGTAGCCGTTGGCGTCCTTCTGCTCCTTCCACCAGGTCAGCTCGTCGTGGCGGTTGCCCATGACGATGATCGGCGTGTCGCGGCCTGCCGCCTTGAAGGCCTGTGCTGCGCCATAGCCGTCGCCGCCCTGGGTCACGACACCGATGATTTCCGGCATGCTCGGCAGAATGCCGGCGACGGCCTTCTGGGCGACATCCTGTGCCCAGTTGCCGTGCACGGAACCGGAGATCTTGAAGTGGCCGTTTTCGCCGACGCCCTCATGGATGCCGCCTGAAATGGCATCGTCGACGAAAACGCCGGCAAGGCCGCGGATTTCAAGAAGGTTGCCGCCGTCAGGAATGCGGCCGGCAAGGTATTCTACCTGCACCTTGCCCATATTGTGGAAATCGACGGCGATGCGCCAGGCGCAGGGCTCGGTGACGATACCGTCGAAGGAGACGACGACCACACCGGCGTCGCAAGCTTCCTTGACGGCGCCGTTCAGCCCTTCCGGCGACGCTGCGTTGAGCACAATGGCGTCATATCCCTGAAGGATGAGGTTCTGGATCTGGGCCGCCTGTTCCGTCACCTGGTTTTCAGCGGTGGTGAAGGCATCGGCGGCAGAGACGACACCGTCCTTTTGCGCCTGGCCGGCGACCTTTTCCCAACTTCCGAGCATTGCCTGCCGCCAGGAATTGCCGGCGTAATTGTTTGAAAGCGCAATGCGTTTGCCGGACGTGTCGGCGAGGGCCGGCGCCGTCAAAGCGGCGATCGCGAAGCCCAGACCCAATACGCTTGCAGTCAGTTTCTTCATGTCATCCTCCCATGGCTCAAGTGTCGGACCTTCCATTCGATCCCGGAGAGCGGGGCGTCGGGCCATGACCACGATCCGCTCCAAAATCCTCCCGCCGACGCCGTCCTCCGACATCCGCGCACCCGGGAGAGCCGCCCAGGGTCTCCAGGGCAGTTCAAACGCTACGGTCTGGCCTGCGAGTGGAAAAGCTGCCAATGCAGTTTTGTTTCTGCGCGTTCGCGCGGATCGACCAGCGGATTTCCGCAGTTTCGGCCGCGTCGCTCGTCAGACGAGGTGCTTGTCCAGCCAGGCCTTGAGATGTTCCTCGCCCAGCGCCAGGCCCTCGACGTTCAACAGGCCGCGCGAGAAGGCCACGGCCACGGCGCGGGTTCTGGAGTTGAAGGCCGGGCCGACTTCGCCGTCGACCGGCGTCTGGTCGATGCCGAGCTTTTCGTAGAGGTGCTTCAGGCGGCTCTGTACGCCTCGGGTCGATATCGAGCGCCGTGCGGCAATCGCCTTGTCGGTCATGCCGAGGGCGATATCCATCAGAACCTCGAACTCGGCGTCGCTCAGGCCTTCGTGGATGTTCTCGCTGCGTTGCTGCACGCCGCGGATTTCCCGGTCGATGATGCACTGGTCTTCCTGGAAGACGCCGCGCAGCGCCAGTTCCAGCCGTTGCTCGCTCGCTGTTTTCAGGAGATAGCCGTAGACCGCCTCCTTGGGAACGATGCGGGAAATGCCGCGCACATAGGCCTCGTCTGCATAGTTGGACCAGAACAGGATGCGCATGGTCGCATGCTTGCGCCAGATCACGCTGGCCGCGGCGACGCCGCTGGTATTGGGCATCTGCATGTCCATGATGATGCCGTCGATCTTCTCGCCGGCGACGAGGTCGAGGGCCGCCTGACCGTCGGAGGCCTCGAAGATCCGCTCGCATTCCGGCATCGCCTCCGCAACCGTCTTTTTCAGGAACGACCGGTGGAAGGGATCGTCTTCGGCAATCAGCAGATTCATGCGCCTGTCTCTTGTTCGGCAAAGTCGAGGGCCGTCTGAAAGCCGACGCCGGACGGGATTTCGAGAACCGCCTGCGGGACGCAGAGGGCGATGGATGTGACCTCGGCATCGTGCCGGAAGGTGATGTCGGCGGAGATCAGCGCGGCCCTCACCTTCATGTTGTCGACGCCGCGTTTGGAGTCCGACCAGCCGTCTGCCGGCGATCTGCCGTCATTCTGGACTTCGACGACGACGTCGCCTCCCGCCACCCTCAGAGAAACGGAAATGCTGTGGCAATCGCTATGCTTGACGGCATTGGTCACGGCTTCCTGGACGATCCTGAAAACCGCGGTCCGGATGGTGTCCGATCCGTGATCCAGAATGCCGCCGGTGGCGTCCTGAAGCGAGGTTTCGATCGGTCTGCCAGCGCCGGCAACCGCCTTTTCGAGTTGCGCTTCGATGGCCTGCTGAAGGCCGAACAGCTCCAGAATGCCGGGCTTGGCGTTTTCGATGATGCGGCGCAGCTCGTCGGTGCATCGGGCGATGCTGCGGCCGATTTTCGCCAGTTCGGGCGATTCCGGTCCGGCCTTGCGGGCCAGCTGGGTGATCTGCCGGTAAATGCTCGAAAGATCGGCGAGCGTCTGGTCGTGCAGTTCCATCCCAAGCCGCTTGCGCTGCTCTTCCATCCCTTCGGTCAAACGCAACGCTCCGCTTCGCAGCGCTTGCTCACGCCCCTTCGCAGCGCCTTCGCGCAACGCCGCCTCACGCGCCTGCTCGCCCATTTTCAGCGCATACATGTAGGGAGAGATCAGATCGGCGATCCGCTTGGCCTCCTCCAGGTCGGCCTGCGTGTAGGCGTTCTTGTCGTGGCTCGAAATGTTGAGGGATCCGTGCACGACGCCGTGGACGCTGAGCGGCACGTGGATCCTCGAGTGCAGTTCGGCCTCGTAGATCGGCGCGTCGAAAGCGCCGTCGAAGTGAAACTGCGGGTCTTCCCAGGCATCGCTGGTCAGGATGGAGGGGATCTCGCCCAGAAGCAGGTCGCGAATCGGGCTTTGGGCGATCGGTCGGGACCGGCCGCCCTCGCTCCAGCCGGTTTCCACCCCGACCTCGAACGCTACATGCTCGCCGGTGCGGTCGGAAGTGATGATGGCGATATCCATGTGGTCGAACGGCAGGATTTCGCGGATCTCGTCGGCAATCCGGTGCAGCACTTTCTGGAAATCCAGCTGGCCCGCCACCGCCCTGGAGATCGACAGATAGCGATCGAGGCTGTTGCTGTGATCCCGGTCCATTTTTCCTCCCATGTCCTGTCATTTCAGCACAGTTCATTGCAGCGGCAAATCCCCTTACCCCCTCGCACGATGCGGGAATCCGCAAGGCCTTCTTCGTTGTCACGCAGCACATAGCCACGCCTTCAGCGTTTTTTCCGACATGCGACGCGCCTTATCTTCGCCGGGAAACGCGGATTGCAGAGTTTGATATGCAAGATCACATTGTCGTCGACGACCGGCGCTTCCTGTCGCTGATCCAGCCCAACGCCCTTCTGGAGAAGGTCGCCGACGGCATGATATGGGCGGAAGGCCCGGTCTATTTTCCCCAGGGCGACTATTTTCTCTGGAGCGATATTCCCAACAATCGCAGCTACCAGTGGGCCGAGGGCTCGGGCGTGCGGGTCTTCGACCACAATGCCAATTTCTGCAACGGCCACACCCGCGACCGCGAAGGCAGGCTGATCAGCTGCGAGCATCTGACCCGGCGGGTCGCGCGGCTGGAGCATGACGGTTCCGTCACGGTGATCGCTGACAGTTTTGACACAAGGAAGCTCAACTCGCCCAACGATGTGGTGGTGAAATCCGACGGCAGCATCTGGTTCACCGATCCGCCCTACGGCATTCTGAGCGACTTCGAGGGGCAGGCGGCGGAGCAGGAACAGGACGGGTGTCACGTCTATCGGTGGTGTCCCGACACGGGCCAACTGGCAATCGTGGCCGACGATTTCGACAAGCCGAACGGGCTTGCCTTTTCGCCAGACGAACGGCGCCTCTATGTCTCCGATACAGGGCTGTCGCACGATCCCGAAGGGCCCCATCACATCCGCGTCTTCGATGTCTCCGAAGACCAGACTCTGCATGACGGCAGGCTTTTCGTCGAAATCGCGGACGGCGTTCCGGATGGCTTTCGCGCCGACTGCCAGGGCAACATCTGGACGAGCAGCGCGGTCGGCGTCCAGTGCTTCGACCCGGGCGGAGACCGGCTCGGCATGATCGCCGTGCCGGAAGCCGTGTCCAACGTGACTTTCGGCGGGCGCCGCAACATCCGTCTGCTGATCACCGCCACGACATCCGTCTACACGACCTACGTCTCGGTCAGGGGCGCAACCTGACGCGGTTTCCTCACAAGAAAATCAGCAGCAGGACGAGGCCGATCGCGGCGTATTTGAGACCGTAATAGAGCCTGCGGTTATACGCCTTCAGAGCCTTCGAATAGACTCGGATCGGATAGATCAGTCCGAACAGACGATTGACGATTCCAACCTTCTCGCCGGGTTCGTTGCGGGTCGCCGTCAGCGCCATGATCTTGGTGCCGATGTAACTGGTGATGGCGGTCGACCAGCCGAACCGCATCGGTCGCTGGATATCGCAAAACAGGATCAGCCGGTCCTGATCCGTGCCGTTTTCGGCGAAATGGATGTAGGTTTCGTCAAAGACCACGTCCTCGCCGTCGCGCCAGCTGTAACGCTCGCCATCGACGTCGATAAAGCAGCGATCGTCGTTCGGCGTGATCAGGCCGAGGTGATAGCGCACCGACCCGGCATAGGGGTCCCGGTGCCTGACCAGGCGGGCATCCGGCGGCAACATGGTGAACATCGCAGCCTTGAGCCCGTCGACCTGATCAAGCAGGGCCATGGTTCTGGGGCAGGCATCGACTGCGCTCGGCAGGGTTTGGCCGTACCATCTGAGATAGAAACGCGTCCAGCCGGTGCGAAAAAACGAATTGAAGCCGGCATCGTCATAGCGGTCCGAAGCCTTGACCTTCCCCTTATCGTGCAGACTGGCCGCTTCGTCCCGAATGACCTGCCAGTTGTCCCGCAGCACCTGCAGGCCGGGAAAATCGGCGACATCCAGATAGGGGCGGTTGGGCACGCCGGAAAACAGGTAGATCAGGGCGTTGACCGGCGCCAGAAACGTCGAGTGGTCGGTGAGTTGACGAAAGAAACCATGGCGAACGCGGCCGCGCAGATGCACCCACAGCGCCGAACCGACGAACGCATAGGCAATCAGGAACTTGAGCGAGAACGCGGCGCCAAGGCCGGCAGTCCATCCCTGCACGCACCCCTCCATTGCTTGCCGCACAAGCAACCATGCGGCGGAAAATAGCACATTTCCGCGCAAAATTGGGGGTCAACGTAGCGTCAGGCCCTGGGCGCATCCAAGTTGGAGCCGGACCGCTGCCTTCAAGGATCCTTGTAACGATTGAGATCGAGCAGGCCGGTCGCGGCCGGCGGCCTGGCGGCCATGACGTCCTGAAAGAAATCCGAGGTCTGCCAGAAGGCCGGGCTCGAGCGTCTGACTCCGAATGTGCCGATGAATTCGAGCCAATCGCCCTTCGATTGCACGGTCTCCAGCCGGGTGATGAAATCAGCCAGTTGGGCCTTGTCCACGACCAGGAAAAAATTCGGATAGCTGCCGAGGGGCCCGTCGATCAGCGTCACGGTGTCCTTTCTCGGCTCGCGCCGCAGATTTTCGGCGAACAGGTGGGCGACATTGGTGTGCGCCTTGTTGCGGACGAAGGTCACGACGCGGTCGTCATCGCCGCGAATGTGCAGGAGCAGAACGTCGGGAAGTTGCCGTACCCAGGGCGCCCGGATCGACGAAAGCCGGGCGAGCGCCGCGAGGCTGTCAGGCAGGGAGGACCGGTCGTCGGTCGACCGGTTGAGCGGATCGGTCTTGACCGCCACGCTTTTGTCGCGAGCCAGCGCCTTCATCAGCAACTCGGCCTTGGGATCGTCGGTGGAAAAGACCACACGGGTGCCGGTTTCGATGTCGATCGGCGGCTGCAGATAGACGAAACGCACCTTGGCGCGGCCGCCGCGATACCAGGCGTCGTGCAGCGGCCGGCGGATGTCGGCCGGCAGGAAGGAGAGAAACAGATCCTCGCTCTCCATTCGCAGCAGGTCCATATACATCCGCGTCGACAATTGGTGTTCGACCGATCCGAACACGTCGAAGCCGGCGACGAGGTCGTAATAGATCCGTTCGAAGATGGGGAAATCGATCACCCAGGCGGTTTCCGGGGTGTCGCCGAAGAAACCGCCGACCACGGTTGCGTTGTCGAAGTGGCGGAAAACGGTAAGCACCGTCGCGCCGGCGCCTTGGCGGCCCGGCCAGATGGCGTCGATGGTCGGCCCCCGTCTCGACGGATCCGCTTCGGCATAGCGCTTGCGCCGCAATTCGGTGTAGCGCCGGTTGTGTTCCAGATAGGTCGGAACGAGCCGATCGAGCAGAGAACCTTCGGCCTGGGCGGCCGGCAGCCCGAGGAAAGGCGTCGCCTCGGCCAGATAGGCGGGATCGGTTACCGAAAGGTCGGCCTCGGGCGACAGGAACGTTACCCAGAAACGGTCTTCGATGACGTCGACGGCTACCTGTCCTCGGCAGACCGGGCCACGAATGAAGGTGCGGATGAAATAGTCCGCATCGTCGAGCAGAAAACGGTAGCGCGCCTCGGCGGGTATCGCGGCAAAAGCAGCGAACGGGTTGGAGGCGACCGCCCGCTCGTAGGACGGCAGTTCGGTCACGGACCAGTTGCCGGAAAAGAACAACTCGCGATAGCGAGCCAGGCGATCGGCGCCGAAGCCATAGACGATATGCGTCTTGTGAAGGATGGTCCCGTCAACCGGCCTTAGCCGGTAAAAGACGTCTGCGGTGCCCGGATCGTCAAAGGGGCGGCGTGTTGCGACGACGTCGATCGGTTCGCCGGGCGCTGTTCTTGAGCGCACCAGTTGGAAAAACCTGTCGCCGGACAGGTCGGGTAAGTACAGGTGCGCCAGGAACAGATGCTCGTAGATATAGCGAGCCACCAGTTTCTGCCGGTTGTCACGGCCGTTGAGGAAGCCCTCCCAAGCCGCAACCTGTGCCGCAAGCTGAGGGGCGGCGACCGTCTTTGTTTGCAGCGGCGGTGCGCCGGAGTCGATCCAGTCGGTCAGCCCTTTCAATTCTCCGTCGGTCAGCGGCGCCGTGCCGTAGGGCATGCCGCCGAACGGATTGCGGCGTTCGTAAGCCGGCATTTCGGCGGGCGCCGGACAGGAGAACTTGCGATTGATATCGAGGTCGATCGCCTTCGGCAGCGGCTGGTTCTGATGTGGCGGATGGGCCTGGCCGAGCGCCAGCATGCGCTCCATTACGGATTGTCCTTCGGCCTTTGCGGTCAGAACGTCGAAAAACCCGAGGCCGCGCCATTGCTTTACGGTCGTGGCGTCGAAACCGAGGCGCGTGAGCGGCGCGTCGCTGAGCCTCGAGGCCTGGTACACGCGCTCCTTGCTGGCCCCGCGCAGCAGGCCGTCATCTGACGACATGCGAAACTGACAGGGCGCATCATAGCACCCGTGACAGACAACGCAGCGCCGCTCGATCGTTTGACGCACGGCATCGCTCTGCTGGGCGATGGCGACGGACATGGCGGCCGGCAGGAGGACAACCGGAGCAAGGACGAAAAGAAGCCACCGCAATACGGTCATGAAAACCCCTCAATCCGTGCCACGGCCCGGTGCTCTCAGAGGGCCTTCCTCAGGAACCAGCGGCGATGGCCCGCCGGATGCTGGTCGGCCCCATTTTCCAGCTGCCCGAATATTTCGTAGCCCAGCCGGCGATAAAATGCCATTGCCTGCGGGCTCGAGGTGTCGAGCCAGGCTCCGTGGCAGCCCACGTGCCGGGCTTTTTCCTCGGCCCGCTGCATCAATTGGCGGCCGATACCGCTTCCGCGTTGTTCCTCCGAGACCCAAAGGGTCTTGACCAGCAGCCATCCGTAAGACGTGGTTCCGGTCAAGCCGCCGACGAGGGTTCGGTCGGATTTTCTGGCGGCGAGGACGAAGCTGCCGTTGATCGCCTGTGGCTGGGATTGCCTCAGGGTCCGGGTCAGCGCCGCGTCGATTTCCTGCGCGAGGTCCGTCCGCTCTTCCGAGATCCTGATCCCTTCGGATGGTTGCATGCCATGGTCCCCCGAACCGGCTTTCAGCATTCGTTTGACTTGCGGCTGGCGCCGATGCAAATAGGCCGGATGCATACTATTGAATATTTTGCGATTAATCTTCGCAGAAGCGAAGACCGGTGGGCTGCCCTTTTGACCGCAGCACAGAACCACAATATTGATTTGCGGCGTGTCGACGCCGTGGACGGACGGGACTACGACATTGCCGATTGGCATGATTTCGATGTCGAAAAGTTCAAGAGATGCAACGGCCGGGTGCCGATGCCGGGGGAGTACGGGTGCTATCAGAGCCACATCAGGGCTCTGCAGGCTTTTCTCGACAGCGACGCCGGTTCGGCCGTCATCCTCGAGGACGACGCTCTCTTGAACGAGCACCTTGCTCCGTTTGCCCAGCAACTGGCAATGCAGTTCGGCAACGAGCGCTGCCTGGTGCGGCTGACATCTCACCGGCAGCCGGCGTTCGAACGGTTGCATGACGGCCCCGCCGGGATCTCCATTGGCCAGTGCTGGTTCGGGCCGACGGGCGGCTCGGCTGCCTACTGGGTGTCGCGCCCGGCGGCGGAACGTCTGCTGAGCACAATTTTGCCCGGCTACCTGGCCCTCGACATGATGCTCGAGCGGAGTTGGGAAACCGGCGTGACGGCGCTTCTGGTAAAACCCAACCTGTTGCCGGTACCGCCGCCGCAAAATTCGATCTTGGTTTCCGAGATCGGGTACAACGCCGGAAAATTTCCTTGGTTTCGTCGTATTGGGGCGATTAAATTTCGCACGCAGCAGTTGTTGAATCGTATCCTGTTTTGCATTCGAACCAGAAGTGCGCGTTCAGACTCGAGAAGCAACGGCAGACGCGATGGCCAGCTTTACGATGCCGAGGGGCTTTGACGAGATCCACATTCGCCTGTGTCGGGGCATGAGCCAGCCGGTTTTGCTCCGGCGTCCGCGGTGGAAAAAGGGTGCGGCGTCAGTCGCCGTGACGGGATGGCGGCGGATCGGGTGATGCGAACCGGCTTCTATCGATTGTTTTCCCTGCGCTATCGCTATGTCGATTGTGGTTTGCTGGCGCTGGCCCCGACCCTGCTGCTTTTCTGGCGGGATGCCTTCGGTGTTCTCGCAATCGCATTTTTTGTAATCGGCCTGTGGCTTTGCAGTGGTCGGCACCGGGCAAGCCGATATGCGGATTCCGGATTGCTGTGGGCGGCGCTTGCGCTTGGTGCCTATTCCTTCGGTCGCTGGGCGATCGATCTGCTCAATCTTCAGAGCATAAGCGGAATCCAGTTGCCCTATTTTGCGCTGCTGGCATTTCTGCCGTTTCTCCCGGTCGGATTGGTGCTTGTCAGAAAACCTCTGAATGCCCTTGTCATCGGATGCAGGATTGCAATCGTCCCGGCGGCCGCCATCGGCGCCTACCATCTGGCAATCGGCACCGAACGCTACGGCTTCGATACCAATCAGCTGATCGCCGCTTACTTCTTCATGATTTTTGCCTGCATGGCACGGTTTCGACTACAGGGCGATCCGGCGTGGCGGCCCGGGCTTGTTTTCTTCTATCTGGCTCTGGTGCCCGTGGTCGCGACGGCTGCGCGAATTGTGATCCTGTTCTTCATTCTTGCGGCGCTCTACGACTGCGCCCGGTTGTCGGTTCGCCTCTATGCCAAACGGCGCTTTGCGCTGCTGGCGGCCAGCGCGTTGCTGTTCGTAGCGTTTTGTGCCGTGCTTTCGGCAATTCCACAGGTGGCGCAAAGGATCGACCACCTCGTCCTGCAGCTTACGTTGGTGATGCAGGGCGACTACGGCAACGAAACCCTGCGCGTCATTATCTGGGGGCTGGGCATCGAGCAGTTCCTGCAGCATCCGGTGTTCGGCGTCGGCCAGAACACGGCGGTCGCCATCATCAACGAACATCTGGCGGCGATGGACCTGCGGACGGGTTTTCGTCATTTCCACAACATGGTGCTTGATGTCCTGACGTTCTCCGGGTTGGTCGGCGGTGGTCTGTTCGCCTGGTATTGCATTGCGGTCTACAAATCGGTGCGCAGCAGAACCGACAGCGATGACTGGGTTCGCAACACCAATCTGCTGTTTGCCGCCATCGCTCTCTACGGCTTGACCGGTTCGTTCATCAGCGACGAACGGATGCTGATGCTCACCGGGTTGGCCCTGGGTGCGCTCACGGCAGCTCAGAAACGGACGCTGATGCGGTCGGCGAGGCAGCGCGCTGTCGTGCCCGAAGCGGAGAAATTTGTGGAGGAAGTCGCCGGTTCGGCAGCGCCTTGTCAATAACGCTCCGGCAGATAGTGGGCCCGCCAATCCCTGCGCGGTATCGGTTCGCCAACACGGAATTCGAAAGCTGTCACGGCGACGAGATCGGGTGTCACCTCGCACCGGTATTCAAGGTTGTACCATTGGCGCTTGCTGCGAAAGGCCGCGCCGCCGGCCTGGACGACATTGCCGGTGATCCGGGTGTCCTACATGGCATAGGCCACCAGGCGCTCGGGCTCGTAGTCGCCGTCCCAGGCATGGACCTGCTCCAATGCTTCCAGATTGCAAAGCTGCTCGCGCCGGTCGAAGTCGCTGAGCTGCCGCAATGCGATACGCGCCTGGCGGCTGCGCGCGTCGGCCAGCGCCTCGCCCGAAAGGATTTTGACTGCGCGGATCATGGCGGGCGGCTCGGGTTTTCGGGGAATGGGCGGGGTGGCCGGCAGGGTCCCGAAGCGGTCTGGAGAAGGCGATGCATAGACCGGTTCCGGCCCACGCGTCACGGCCTGCGGATCGTCGCCGGCCGTTGCGGCGCGGTACTGCTGCGGCGTCAGGATCCGGACCAGGATTTTCTCCTGCTGCGGTCTGACCCAGCGCTGCTGTGGCATGGCGATCACAATGCCGAAGAGCAGGATGTGCAGCAGCAAAGAGCTCGGCAGGGTCCAGGGTGCCGTCGGACCGGCGTGACCGGACCCCGCCGCCGCCATCGTTCTGTCCGCTGCCGCGATGCAGACGTGACGTGTCGGCGATGCAACTGCCGGCATGGTCCGTATTCCGCCCAGTTTTCAAACCCCTTTCCATCGATTAGGGCGAGTTCTGGGCAAGACCGTGCCGGGAGCCCGGTGACGCCGTTAACAATTGCATGTCGGTTTGTAATCTTGCGTCAGTACGGAATTCGTTGCCGGCTTGACCTGGGTCAAGACAGGCGCTGTCGCCGGTCATTAATGAGATGGCTGCACCCCAGTGGGACACAAGCGATGCTGGAACATCTCATCGACACGATCGGCGACGGATCGGTCCTGCTTCTGGCCGGCCTGCTTGTCGGCGCGTTGTTCGGTGCGGCTGCCGTGCATTCGCGATTCTGCCTGCGTGCCGCGGCAGCCGAGGTCGGGGACGGGACATTCGGCGCCCGCTTCGCGGTCTGGCTGATCGCCTTTTCGGCGGCCGTGCTCGCTACCCAGACAGCGATTGCGCTGGACCTGCTCGATGTTACCGATGCGCGTCAGCTGGCGGCTACAGGAAGCCTGTCGGGAGCGGCCATCGGCGGATTGCTGTTCGGGGTCGGCATGATGCTGGCACGCGGTTGCGCCAGCCGCCTCCTGGTTTTGTCGGCCACCGGAAACCTGCGGGCGCTGATCACCGGACTGGTGCTGACGCTGATTGCCCAGGCCAGCCTTCGCGGCGTGTTGTCGCCGGCGCGCGAGCGGCTGGCGTCGCTGTGGCTGATCGAGGGTGGCGAGGCGCGCAGCCTGCTCAACTGGTTCGACATCGAAGGCGGCACGGCGATCGGGCTGTCCGGTGTGTTGCTGCTGGCCTCACTGGCGCTGGCCTTTCGCCGGGGAAACGCGCTGTCGAGAAACGTGGCTGCGATCGGTGTCGGGATTACCGTGACCCTCGGATGGGTGGCGACCTTCCATATCTCCCGGATTTCCTTCGAAGCCGTGCCGGTTGCGAGCATCACCTTCACGGGGCCGGCGACCGACACCCTGATGGGACTGGTCAACAACCGCCAGCTGACGTTGGGTTTCGGCGTTGGACTCGTGCCAGGCGTGTTTGTCGGCGCCGCGACCATGGCTCTGTTTTCGGGCGGCTTCCGCATTCAGCGCTTCGGTGCCGAGGTCCCCATGGAGCGCTACCTCGCTGGCGCAGTGCTGATGGGTTTCGGGGCCATGCTGGCCGGCGGATGCGCGGTTGGATCCGGTGTATCCGGCGGGGCGATCATGGCAGTCACGGCGTGTATTGCCGTGTTCTTCATGTGGATCGGCGCCATCGCCACCCACTGGGTCCTCGGCAGCCGTTTCCCGCCGCTGGCACGGGCGCAGGCGTGACGGGATGCCGCTTCAGGCGGCCAGTTGTTTTTCGCCCCATGCCTTGAGCGCCTCGATCACCGGCGCCAGCGTTCGGCCCCGCTCGGTCAACGAGTACTCGACCCTTGGCGGCACGACCGGATAGACCTTGCGGTCGATCAGCCCGTCGGCCTCCAGCTCGCGCAGCTGTTTGGTCAGCATACGCTGGGTGACGTCGCCGAGCGCCCGCTGCAGGGCGCTGAAGCGCATGGTGCCGTCAAGCAGGTGAAACAGGATGACGCCCTTCCATTTGCCGCCGATCACTTCGAGCGTCGCTTCGACGGGGCATCCGCCCGAACAGTCATAACGTTTGAACCGGGTTTCCATCTCTATGATTTTCTTCACATATCGCCGAATCAGGTATCTGTTTTGTATGTATAGCACAGAAATGTGCATACTTGCGGAATGAGAATGCAAAGGCCATCTGGGGCCTGTTCAACAGGAGACCCCGACATGACACTCACCATCGTGGCGAATATCCACGCCAAATCGGACAAGCGCGATCTGGTCAAGGCCGAGCTGGAAAAGCTGGTCAAGCCGACGCGCGCCGAGGAAGGCTGCCTGCAATACGATCTGCACAAGGACAATGACGACCCGGATCATTTCCTGTTTTTCGAGAACTGGACGAGCCGCGATCTATGGCAGAAACACATGAACGCCCCGCATCTGGCCGCCTATATGGAAGCAACCGATGGCGCCGTGGCCGAATTCACGCTTTTTGAGATGACGCGGACGGCCTAGAGCCGGTCACGGTTAAATGGAACCATTCTGCCGAGGTGCATTTGCGTCAAGGTCGAGCTCAAAACGCAGGCCGGGCTGGTGGTCCGGCCGAGGCTTTGAGCGAAGGAATTGGCGCAAATGCGCCCGGCCCTTCGGGTTTGCGGTCGGCGGACGCCCGCAGCGTCAGGATGCTCGAGAGATGCCTACGGCATCGCTCTGCGCTCCTTCCTCGCGGATCGCCCCGCCGACCACAAACAGAATTGCTTCCATTTAACCGTGATCGGCTCTAAACCCAACCCGCAGTTTCGGCGTCTTTTCGGGAAACAGGCCGGCACGGAATCGTTGCAGCACGAATTGCAGCAGCAGCCCGACCAGCAGCATGCGGATATAGGAACTGCGGGTGGCCCAGTCCGGCGGCAATTGCTGGGTAACGATTTCGGTCATCGACCAGATCGCCCATATCGCCAGCGCGCCGGCGATGGCGCCGATATTGTTGCCGCTGCCGCCGGCGATCAGCATGACCCATGCGAGGAAAGTGATCAGCAGCGGTTCAGTGGCATCGGGGCTGAAGAACTTGAAGTAGTGGGCGCTGAGTGCCCCGGCGACGCCCATGAAGATGGCCCCGACGACGAAGGTCTGGGTGCGGAAGCGCTGCACATCCTTGCCGACTGAAGCGGCCGCCTCTTCATTGTCGCGGATCGCCCGCATGACACGCCCCCAGGGGCTTAGCTGCAGGCGCCGCGCCACGAGGAAGGTGATGGCGACGACCAGCCAGACGAAGACGACGAAGACCAGTTCGCTCTCGCGGCCGGTGAACAGCGATTCCAGCGGCCGCGGAATACGCGACACGCCAAGACTGCCATTGGTCAGCCATTCCTCGTTGATGACCGACAGGCGGATGATTTCGGCGATGCCGATGGAGGCCATGGCGAGATAGTCTGCCTTCAACCGCACGCAGATGCGCGCGATCATCCAACCGACGATGCCCGACGCGATGCCGGCGCAGACGAGGCCGACGATGATTGGCAGGTCGAAGCCGCCCAGATGGGCGTTGGAATTGGCCGCCGTCAGGATGGCGCCGGTATAGGCGCCGATGGCGTAGAAGCCGGCAATGCCGGCATTGAACAGGCCGCCAAAGCCCCATTGCATGTTCAGCGCCAGGCAGAGGATGGCGTAGATGCCGCCCATGGTGAGGAAGGTGACGGCGTAGAAAAGGATGCCGGTCAGATCCATCAGATCATCCTCCCCTTGAACAGCCCCTGCGGCCTGAAGATCAGGATCAGCACCATGATGACGAAGGCGACCGCCGTCTTGTAGCTGGGCGAGATCAGGCTGAAGCCGAACAGCGGAAATGTGCAGATTTCCTCTGCGATGCCGATGATCAGGCCGCCGGCAATGGCGCCGAGCGGCTTGCCGATGCCGCCGAGCAGGGCGGATGCGAACATCGGCAGCAGCAGGTTCCAGCCGAGATTGGTCTGAACGTCGGTGTCGAGCCCGACGAACACCCCGGCGATTGCCGCCAGGCTGGCGCCGATGATCCAGGTCCAGCGGATCACCCGTTCGGTGTCGAGACCGGCGACGCTGGCCAGTGACGGATCGTCGGCGACGGCGCGCATCGACTTGCCCATCACCGTGCGGGTGAGGAAGAGATGCAGGGCGAAGGTCAGCACCGCCGTCGAAATGATGATCTGCACATGCCGGGTCGCCAGCCGGAAGGTGTCGAACAGGATCATCGGTTTCTGGAAGCCGGTCATGTAGACTTGGCTTTCGGTGCCCCAGACCGTCTGCACGATGGAGCGCAGGATCAGCGCCACACCGAAGGAGGCGATCACCGTGTAGATGGTCGGCAGGTCGCGCAGCGGCTTGTAGAACAGCCGGTCGGCGAACAGCGCCACGATGCAGGTGCCTATGATCGCAATCGGGATGGCGGCGAGCGCCGGGATACCGAGCACCCAGACGGCGGTGAGCGCCGCATAGGCGCCGACGGTCATCAGGTCGCCATGGGCGAAATGGGCAAACCGCAGGATGCCGAAGATCATCGAAATGCCGACGGCGCCGAGCGCATAGATGCTGCCGAGGGTGATGCCGGGCACCAGGTAGAAATTGATGAAATCGATCATTGCGGCGAGCCTCCGCCGAGGAAGGAGCGCCTGACCTCCTCGTCGGCGAGCAGTTCCGCGCCGGTGCCCTCGAAGGCGTTCTCGCCATTGACGAGCACATAGGCGTAGTCGGCAACGTGGAGCGCCTGCTTGGCGTTCTGCTCGACCATCAGGATGGAAACGCCGGTATCGCGCACCTGCTGCAGCAGGTCGAAGATCACCTCCAGATACGCCGGCGACAGGCCGGCCGTGGGCTCGTCGAGCAGGATCAGCTTGGGGTCGCTCATCAGCGCCCGGCCGACGGCGACCATCTGGCGCTGGCCGCCCGACAGTTCGCCGGCCTGCTGTTTCAGCTTGGTCTTCAGGTCGGGAAACAGCTCGAGGATCTTCTGCTTGGTCGCCGCCGCATCGGGTGGCGGGGCGGCAAAGGTGCCGACGTCGAGATTTTCGTCGACGCTGAGCGACGGAAACACGTTATGGGTCTGCGGCACCGCGGAAATACCCATCGGCACCAGGTCCTGCGTGCGGGCATTGAAGATCGACGTGCCGTCGAACAGGATCTCGCCGGCGAGGTGCTCGTTGAGGCTGAAAACCGCCTTGAGGAGCGTCGACTTGCCGGCGCCATTGGGGCCGATGATGGTCGTGATCTGCTGATGATCGACGTGCAGATTGATATTGGTGATGATCGGCTGGCCGCCATAGCCGGCGCTGACATCGACGACGTCGAGGATCCGCTCGCTCATGAGGCTTCCTGGTACTTGCCGCCGCCGAAATAGGCCTCGATGACCCGTTCGTCGCGCCGCACCTCGTCGACCGTGCCGATCGTCAGCGCTTCGCCCTGGGCCATGACGATGACCCTGTCGCACAGCCGGGCGACGAAATCGAGGTCGTGCTCGATCAGGCAGAATGTGTAGCCGGACTCGCGGTTGAGCTGGGTGATCTTGTCGGCGATCTTGCCGAGCAGGGTGCGATTGACGCCGGCGCCGATCTCGTCGAGCAGGATGATGGCCGGCTCCTGCATCAGGGCGCGGCCGAGCTCCAGCAGCTTCTTCTGGCCGCCGGAGAGGTTGCCGGCGAGTTCGCCGGAAAGCTGGGCGATCTCCGGGAACTCCAGCGTCTGCATGGCCTTGTCGTAGGCGTCCTGCTCCTGGGCCAGACACTGTCCGGGCCGGAACACGGCGTTCCAGATGTTCTCGCCGGCATCGTTGCGGGCAGAGACCATGAGATTTTCGATCACCGTCATGCGGCTGAATTCATGGGCCAGCTGGAAGGTGCGGCTGAGACCCTTGGCCTGACGTCGGAAATCGGGCAGGGGCGTGATGTCCTCGCCGTCGAGAAAGACCTTGCCGGCGGTCGGCGTCAGCAGGCCGGCAATGACGTTGAAGGCGGTGGTCTTGCCGGCGCCGTTGGGGCCGATCAGCCCGGTAATGCGGCCGGCGGGAATGTCGAAGCTGCAGTTTCGGACGGCGTCGACGCCGCCGAAGCGCATGGTGACATTGTCGAACTGGATGCGCGGAACGTCCGCCATGGGTCGGCCGCCGCCCGCGCGACGGGGTCGCGCGGGCGGCAATCAGGCTCGACTATTCGAAAATGGCGATCTGCTTGTAGCTGTCGCCATCGACGACGAATTTGCCGATATAGCCGGCGACATCGCCGTTGTCGTCGAACTCATGGCTGCCGGAGGCACCTTCGTAGTTGATGTCCTTGCCGTCCTTGATGAGCTGAACGGCCTTGGCCCACTCGCCCGGTCCGACGACTTCGCCGGGAGCGCTGGCAACCTCGCGCAGCGCCGTCTTGACGGCGTCGCGGTCGGTGGTTCCGACCTTTTCGATGGCCAGAGCGATCAGCATGGTGGCGTCGTAGGTCTGGTCGACAAACGGCTTGTCGGAGCCTTCGCCATAGGTTTCGTCGAAGCGCTTATGCAGCTCGTCGGCGGCCGGGTTCTCGCCCGGCGAGGTCGGCGAGGAGAAGAAGGAGGTGGCCAGCGCATCGGCGCCGACCTGTTCGATCAGCAGGTCGTCGCGCAGGCCGTCGGTGCCGATGAAGCGGTCGAAGAAGCCGTTCTCCAGCGACTGCTTGACGATCTTGGCGCCGCTGCCGCCGGCATAGGCGATGACCACCAGCGCGTCGGCGCCGGTGCCGGCGAGGGTCGCCAGTTCGCCACGGTAGGAGTTCTTCTTGTCTTCATGCTTCTCGAAGGCCGCGACCTTGCCGCCCTTGCCCTCGAACGCTTTCTTGAACGTGTTGGCGATGCCGACGCCGTAGTCGTTGTTCACATAGGCGACGGCCACGTTGTTGATGCCTTCGTCAAGCACGATGTTGGCAAGCACTTCGCCCTGATAGTTGTCGCTCGGCACGATGCGGTAGACATAATCGTTGTCGTCCAGGTCGGTCATCGCCGGCGAGGTCGAGGTCGGCGAAACCTGCAGCACGCCGTTGGGGATGGTCACGGCATTGGCCGATGCGATGGTCGCGCCGGACGACAGGGCGCCCATGATGGCGGCGACGTTCTCCAGGTTGACCAGTTTGGACGCTGCGTCGACGGAGGGCTGGGCCGCTGCCTGGCCGTCGGCGACGACGAGGACGAAATTGTTGCCGCCGAGAATGCCGCCACCGGCATTGACGTCGGCTTCGGCCAGTTTGGCGGCGTTGAGAATCGGCGGAATGAAATTGGCCAGCGGTCCGGTGATGCCCATCAGGGCGCCGACCTTGACGTCGTCGGCCAAAGCCGGTCCGGCAGCCATCATCGCGGCCAATGCCGCTGCAAGAATCGGTTTCTTCATTTTGTCTTCTCCCTCCGTTGCCCGGCTTTTCGCCGGCTCATTATAAGTGACTGGCGGCCTCCCGCCGCCGGATCACCGGTTCATGCCGACAGGTCGGCGTGTTTCGGATCCTTCCAGATTTCCGATTGAAGAATATTCCGCGGTCGCTGTACAGCCTCAAAACGGTTCGTCGCCGTTCGGGCGGTGAGATCGGGGCCGGTGCGGACGGCGTCGGGGACACTCGCCTGAGTTGCCAATTCGGCCTTGTCCAACATGCTGCACGGTCTCCCTCGGTGGGCAAAAAATTTCATACTTAAAATATTCTGTCAACTCGCTTGGGTGCGCAATGGCGGTGAATTTCTGACGTTTTGACCGGCGGAAGGAGAATGCATGGGGAATTTTGCTGTTTTTTTTCAGCGGGTTGTCATTTCTGCCGCAGGTGTTGCCCGGACATCGGTAAAAATTTCATATGTGGGTTTATTGCAAAAAAATTTCATATATGCAATATCGCCATCCTGAAAACCGCCAGCTCGGATGGAGGCTAGCATCCGTTGCGGCGGGCCGGTTGCGGCGGGAGCGGGATACCATGAACGAGAAGCGGAAGACGGCTCCGGAATTCAACGAACTGCAGATCGGCGCCAAGCTGAAGGCCTTTCGCCGCGCCAAATCGTTGTCGCTTGCCGACCTGGCGAAACTGACGGGCGTTTCGGAGGCGACGCTGTCGCGGGTGGAGAACGATCAGACACCCGTCAGCGCCCACAATCTCTACAATCTCAGCCAGGCGCTGGGCGTCGACATCACCGCTTTCTTCGAAGAACAGGCCCATCCGATCCGCAACGGCGTGCGCTCGATCTCGCGGCGCACGGACGAAACGTCGGTCGAGACGGCGCGCTATCTGTCCGACGTCCTTTGCACCGATCTCGCCAACAAGAAGATGCACCCGGCCATCAACACCGTTGAAAAACGCTCCATCGAAGAGGTCGGCGGGCTGGCCAGCCATCCGGGCGAGGAGTTTCTCTACGTGCTCTCCGGCAAGCTCGTGCTGCACACGGATTTCTACGCGCCGCTGCTGCTTGAAGAGGGCGACAGCATCTATTTCGACGGCATGATGGCGCATGCCTATATCGCCGCCGGCGACGGGCCGGCGCGCATCCTGGTGGTCAACACGCTGGATGCCAAACCTGCGCGGGTGCGCCGATGACCATTGTCGCAACCACCGACCGGGTGGTCGGCGCCACCGCACTCGCATGCAAAGCGAAAGAGGGACAATCATGAACGCTCAACCGGAAACCAGACCCGACGTGATCACCGCGGCGGAGGTCCGCGTGCCGACGCGCGATTTCAGCAAGGACCTTCCGTTTTTTCTGAAGACGCTTGGTTTTCGGCTCGACAAGATCTTCCCGGCCGACGATCCGTCGGTGGCGGTGATCTCCGGGCACGGCCTCACGATCCGGCTGGAGCGCGATGCCGAGTCACCGGCCGCGACGCTGCGGCTTTTGTGCGACGGCCCGCAACAGTTTGCCGGCGGCGCATCCGAAATCGAGAGCCCCGGCGGCACCCGGGTCGAAATCATCGACGCCAACCCGCCGCTGCAACGGCCGGAGACCCAGCACTCCTTCCTGGTGCGCCGGCTCAAGGACAGCGACAGCTGGGTGATCGGCCGCGCCGGCATGCGCTATCGCGACCTCATTCCCGACCGCCTGGGCGGCTCGATCATCGCCTCCCATATCCGCATTCCGGACGGCGGGCCGGTCCCAGACATGGTTCATTACCACACCGTCGGCTTCCAGCTGATCTTCTGCTATCGCGGCTGGGTCGACGTGGTCTATGAGGACCAGGGGCCTCCCATTCGGCTGACCGCGGGCGACTGCGTGATCCAGCCGCCGGAGATCCGCCACAGGGTGCTGCACGCGTCCGACAATGTCGAGGTGATCGAGATCGGCGTGCCGGCGGAGCACGTCACCACCATCGACCACGAAATGACGCTGCCGACGGACCGGGTCGATGCGGATCGCGAATGGCAGGGGACCCGGTTCGTGTTCGACAAGGTGGCGGAAGCCGTCTGGAAACCGTGGCGCATTCCGGGTTTCGAGGCGCGCGACACCGGCATCGGGCAGGCGACCAGAGGGGTCGCCGGGGTGCAGGTGGCACGACCGATTCGCGGCGAAACGCCGCCGCGCACGGGACACAACACCGACATCCTCTTCACTTTCGTCATGGAAGGCTCGATGACGCTCGAAGTCGATGGCGAAGAACCCTACGACATCGCCGCCGGTGACGCCTTCGTGCTGCCGCCCTATCTCAAGGCCGCCTATCGCAACTGTTCCGACGATTGCGAACTGCTGGAGGTGACGCTGCCGTCGGAGTTCGAGACGGAGGTCGCCGACTGATCGGTTCGGCCCGACACCGCCATTCGTGACGCTTGAAGCGGTTTTGCCCAGGTTGTTAGACTGGACCGGCGCAACCGTGTGTCGAGCGATGGGCGAGGCCGGCAATGGAAATTCCGTCGAGCAAGATCAGACCGAAGCTGCCGAAGCGGCCCGACGGGCCGGGCGACGACGAGGGACCGGCCGAATCGCTGGTGTTTCCGACGCCGTCCGGAAAGAAGCGGTTCGCTGAGGAACAGAGCGCAAAATTGCCGACCTGGCTGGAATGGCTGCGCTATCTCGGCTCGCTGCTGTCGCCGGCCTGGTTCATTGCCGTTCTCACCGCGCTGATCTGGATCCTGCTCGGCAACGCCCAGACGATCGAGGCGTTGCAGACCATCCAGCAGGATAAAGAGCTCAAATCCGCCTCGCTCTGGGCGGTGGGTGTCTATGCCTTCACGGCCGGTTATTTCGCCATGGCGGTGATGTCGGTCGCCTATCCCGGAAACCGGCCGCCCGAGGCCGTTGCCTTTGACCGTGAGGAGGCCCGGACCGCAGGCCGGTTCTGGATCATTGCCGTGGTCGTGCTGATCACCGCAGCCATTCCGATCCGATTGATCTGGATCGGCTACGGCAACGGCATGACGTCGCTGGCGAATGACGGCTGGATCGTGCTCGCCGGTATCGTCGGCATCGTCGTGCTGGCAAAACTGCCGGCGGAGTTGTTCGAAGACGATGTCTATTTGGGCCACCAGGTGCGGCCGGACAGGTCGCCGATGGAGCGCTTGAAGCCCAAGATCCAGATTGCACGTGGGTTTTTTCCCAATTTGAAGGAGGGGTTTCTGGCCGCCAGACTGCTCTTGTCGCCCTTCGACGCGGATACGACCGGCGCGCGCAATCCGCGCATGCGGGGGACAATCTTCGGAATTGCGCTCATCATCTTTGCCGCCAGCGTGATCCTGTTGGTCGGCTTCGTGCAGGAACCCGTGACCTGGCCCCAGGAACTCGGCATTTTGACCCTGGCCCTGTGGGCAGCGGCAAGTTGGATCGCCTTTTCCAGCATCTTCATGATCTACTTGCCGCTACGCTATGGGTTGCCGTCGATTCTGGCCTTCATTGTCGTTGGTGCACTGGCGCTGATCTTCAGCTTTTGGAGCAACAATCACACGCCATGCGGGGACTGTGCCGAGCTGACAGCGGATCGGCCGGCTTTCGGCACATTTGCCGGCGACTGGATGGAGAGCCGGCAGGATTATTTCAGAGCGTCGGCCGAGACCGGGAAGAAAACGCCCGTCTACATCGTCGCGGCTGCGGGAGGCGGTATCCGCGCGGCCTACTGGACAGGCGCGGTGTTGTCGGCGTTTGAACGGCAAGTGCCGGGTTTTTCCTGTCATCTGCTCGCTATCAGCGGCGTGTCAGGCGGCAGCCTCGGTGCCGCGGCATTTGCGGCGGCGCTGGCGGATGACAGTGGCTACAGCTGCTCGGCAGAGGCGGAGAAGAAAACGCCGTTCGACCCGACACAGACGACGAGCACGATGTTGTCGGAAGATTATCTGTCGCCGCTGCTGGCCGGCATGCTCTATGCCGACGGCGTGCAGCGCCTCAATCCGCTGCCCTTCGACGCCTACAAACTGCCGGACCGGGCCCGCGCCCAGGAGCGGGCCTGGGAGATTGGCTGGCAGGAGACCGCGGGGAGCGACCGCTTCGCCGATCCGTTCATGGATCTTTGGCCCGAAGAGAAAGCCGACGCGGGCGTCGTTCCGCCGCTGTTCCTGAACGGCACCATCGTCGAGACAGGGCACCCGATTACCGTGACGCCATTCGCCATCGGCGATGACGAGGCGTTTTCCGATACCTACGACCTGCTGACGCGCTGGCCGAAAAACCTTCCGCTAAGCACCGCCGTGGATATGAGCACGCGCTTTCCCTATGTCAGTCCGGCGGCGACCATCGAACTGGAGGAACGGCAGTTCAGCGTGGTCGATGGCGGCTATTTCGAGAATTCCGGCGCCCATGTGGCGCTTCAGATCGCCCGCGCCTTTCTTGCGGCGATCGGCGAGGACGCAGCGCGGCAGATCCAGATCGTGCCGATCCTGATCATCAACGATCTCGAACGCAATGCGGATGGCGGGCTGGCGCCCGAAGACCTGCTGCAGCGTCCCCCGCTCGGCGCGCCGGAACGCGAAAGCTGGTTTGCGGCTGAACTGACTTCGCCGGTGCTCGCCGCACTGCGCACCCGTTCCGCCCGCGGGCTCAATGCCGAGCAGGAACTGGTGCGCCGCTTCGACCCGGGCTGCACCATCATCGCTGCCGCGACCGGCGGTGATGTGGCGCTCGGCTGGCTGCTGTCGAAGGACAGCACCGAGCTGCTGGACAAGGCGGCCGCGAAACTGTTCGAGAGTGAAACCAACAATGCGGCGGAACTTCTGCGTCGCGCGGGTGGCGGCAAGGGTGTCGGGTCAGTCGACTCCTGCGGATCGCTCAGCAGCAATGAGTAAGGTGATCGGCGACATCTGGTTGAGCTTCATGCGGGCCCCGCTATGGGTGCGGATCTGGATGGTGCTCTGGCTGATTCCGGTGAACTTGGCGCCGCTGTTCTTTGTCGACCATGAAAGGGGCTGGCTGATTGCCGGCCTGTCGATCGGCGGAATGCTTCTGAATGTGCCGATCGTGCTCGTCGAACGGGGCCTGTCCAGGCTGATGGCCCTTCCGCACATCCTGCTCTGGACGCCGCTCGTGCTGGCCTGCCTGCTGCTGCTCGCACTGGGCGTGGAAAGTGTCGGTTACGCCAGATTGCTGTGGATCCTGGTCGTCACCGACATCGTTTCCCTGTTGTTCGACTATTCCGACTTTATCCGTTGGCTGCGGGGCGATCGCAAGATTCTATGAGAGGCTGTGGCCCCCTACAGCCGCGACCGCACGACACGCCCGCCCTTCATCACCAGCGCCACTGTTTCGCTGGAGTGGACGAACAGCGACAGATCCTGCAGCGGGTCGCCGTCGACGACGATCATGTCGGCGAGTGCGTCGGGAGCAATAACGCCGAGCTTGCCCTTGGCCTGGACGATCTCGGCGTTGATCGAGGTGGCCGAGCGCAGCACGTCGATGGCTGGCTGGACCTCGCCGCGCAGCAGCAGTTCGCGCCCTTGGGTCTTGACGAATTCGTGGCCGTGCAGATCGCAGCCGAGGCCGAGCTTGACGCCGGCGGCGGCGCACGCCTCGATCGCCTCCAGCGACTTGCGGTTGACATCGCGCACCTTATCTGCCGCGGAAGCCGGCAGGCCGAGACTCGCGGCGTTTTCGGCAATCAGCTCGCCGGCCGACAGGGTCGGCACAACGAAGGCGCCTTCCGCCGCGATCATCGCCGCGGTCTCGGATTCGATCAGGCTGCCGTGCTCGATGGTGCGCACCCCCAGCCGCAGGCAGCGGCGGGCCGCGTCGTCAGTGTGGCAATGAGCCATGACGTAGGATTTGCGGCGGGCCGCCTCTTCGACCGCAACGGCGATCTCCTCGTCGGAAAAATGCGGCATGTCGAGCGGCGCCAGGTCGGTGGAGACGCCGCCGGAGACGAAGATCTTGATCTGCGTCGCGCCCTTGCGGAACTCCTCGCGCGCCGCCTTGCGCACTTCGTCCGGCCCGTCGACCGCCTGGGTGACGATGCCGGAATAGGCGCAGCCGCAGGGTTCGACATAATTGCGCCGGCGCATGTCGCCATGGCCGCCGGTCTGGGTGAGCGCCTTGCCGGGGTAGAAGAAGCGCGGGCCGTCGATCAGGCCTTCATCGATCGCCAGCTTGAGCCCGAGATCGCCGCCGCCGGCGTCGCGCAGCGTGGTGTAGCCACGGTCGAGGGCGCCCGACAATAGTCGCGCCGCATGGGCGCCGAGAAGGGCGGGCGGCATGCGATCGGTACCGTAGAAGTCATAACTCGGCGTGTTGGCGTGATAATGCGCGTCGATCAAGCCGGGCATCAGGAAGCGCCGGCTGATATCGATGCGACGGGCATCGGGAAAACTCAGCCCCTCGCCGATCTCGCGGATGACGCCGTCGACGGCGAGAACGTCGATGGGCTCGAGAATGTCGTCCGAGACGCCGTCGAACAGGCGGGCATTGGCAAGGATGGTCGCGGTCACGATCGGTACCTCCGCACGCACTATCTGCCGGTGCTACGCTTCGATCAAGCCGCGCTCAATCCCGATTGTCGAGCTTGTCCATCACCTCGCGCAGCAATGCCGCCGCCTGTTCTCGGTCCTCGTCTGTCATGGAGTCGAGATCGAGGTCGACCGCCAGCTTGCCGCGCCGCTCGGAAATGCGCCGCGCCGTTTCGTCTCCGTCGGGAGTGACGACATAGGTCTTGACCGGATAGGCCAGGCCCTTCATGCGAACGGTCTCGTGCTCGCGGCAGGGGATGTCGTCCTGCACCAGCGAGTGGGTTTCGCCGGTGATCAGGATCGAGCCGGCTTCGGCGGCGTTTTCCAGTCGCGAGGCGAGGTTCACGGTGCCGCCGATGATGGTGTAGTCCATGCGGTCCTCGCTGCCGAAATTGCCGACCGTGCAGAAGCCGGTGGCGATTCCCATGCGGCATTTGAGCTCTTCCGTCAGCCCGTGCTCGGTCCATCCGGCCGACAGTTCCTTCAGCCGTTTCTGCATGGCGATCGCCATGCGTACGCAGGCCAGCGCGTCCTCGCGAAGGCCGCGCGACACCGGATCGCCGAAGAAGATCATGATGGCGTCGCCGACATATTTGTCGATGGTGGCGCCGTGATCGAGGGCGATCTTCGACATCTCCGTCAGATACTCGTTGAGCAATTGCGACATGTCTTCCGATTCCAGCCGGTCGGCGGTTTCGGTGAAGCCTTCGAGATCGCTGAAGAACACCGTGAGCTTCTTGCGCTGGCTGGCAACGATGGCCGACTGCTGGCCGGTGAAGATCGACTGGTAGACCTGCGGCGACAGGTATTTGGACAGCTGGCTGGAAAGCTGTTCCAGCGCCTTCGACTTTTCCGCCAGCTCGTTTTCGCGCTCCTTCAACTCGGTGATGTCGGAATAGACTGCAACGATTCCGCCCTCGGCGGTCTGGCGCTCGCTGACCATGATCCAGATACCGTCGACCCGCTGCATGATGTGCGGCGGGCCGGGATTGCGATGGCGCGCCAGGCGGCCGGCAAGCCACTCGTCCTCGCGTCCCCGGGCCTCGTCGATGAAGCCGGCTTCGAGGGCGCGCCGGACGATTTCCTCGAAGGTCTGACCGGGCTCGATCTCGTCGGCAATTTCGGGGTGTACCAGCGTGCCGTATTTGCGGTTGCAGACGACCAGCCGGTCGTCGCGGTCGTAGAGCGAGAACGCCTCGGAGATGCTCTCGATGGCGTCCGACAGGCGGCGTCGCGCCGTCTCGATCTCGCGCAGGTTTGATTCCTGCACCTCGATGGTGATGTCGCGGAAGACGCCGAGCGCATGGGCCATGCGGCCGAGCTCGTCCTGCCGTTCGCGTCCCGGGATGTCGACGTCGGTGTCGCCGGCGGCAAGCCGGGTCATCGCCTCGGTGGTCTCCTCGATCGGCCGGATCAGCCGCGGGCCGACGAACGCCAACACCACCAGCAGGGCGCACAGCACACTGGCGGCGGAGATCGCCAGAATGACCCACTTGCTGTTGTCGATGACCTGTTGCGCTTCCGCTGCGGTGGCGTCGCTCATGGCCTCGGCGATGCGCACCAGTTCGGCCACCGCCCTGCCGAGGGCGACGGACTGCTCGCGAATGTCGGCGACGGCTTCCTGCGCGGAATGCAGTTCGGCCAGCTGCAGGCGCTTGAGCTCGAACATGCTCTCCTGCTTGCGGCCGAGGCCGAGCAGCACGCCGCTGGTGTTGCGCAGCTGCGACAGGTCGAGCGTCGCCGGGATGAGCCGCAGCGCCCGATCCATCTGGCCGGCGGCGGCGTCGAAGCGTTCGCTCAGCGGCGTCATCAGCGCCTCGTCCGAGGCATTGACGGCCTCGCGCAGAATGCCGACGGCGAGATTGCCCTCGGCGCGCAGCGACAGGAGATGCAGCAGCGTCAGCGATCCGGTGTCGACCAGCTCCGTCATCGCTGCTGCCTGGCGGCCGGTGATCGCCTGGGTGTCGGTCAGCAGGGTCTCGCGGGTTTCGTCGATTTTCGGCTCGATCCGGTTGAGAAACGCTTCATGGGCGGCTCCGAGCGCCAGCGCCGCATCTGCCGACGGGGCGGCGCCGCGCCGTTCCTGCGCAAAGTCGAGCAGGGCTTCGCCGGCCCGCTCCAGCGCATCGTCGGTGCCGTCGATCAAACGTGCGAGGTCGGCCGTGAACTCCCGTTCCGCCTGTCGCAGAGCGCCGGCCACCGGGGCGGCGGATCCCTCTTCCTGGTGGGCGAACGATTCGCGCAGCAGTCCGACCAGCAGGTTGCCGTCGGCCTTGAGTGCGGTCAGCCGGTCGAGGCGGCCGGTGCCGCGCTCGATGGCCTGGCGCAGCCGTTCCGCGGTTTCCTCATTGCCGGCCTCGCTTCTGATGACCAGGTCGAAAACGGCGTCGTCGATCAATGGCTCGAGGGTGTCGAGAAATTCGTCATGCGCCGCGTCGAGCCGCGCCGACTGGGCGTTGAGGCGGGCGAGCAGGGCGAGCTGGCTTTCGACGGCGGCGTCGGCGGCGGCAATCTGTTCGGCGATCTGCATGGCCGTACCGGACAGCGCGGCTGCCACGTCGGAGGCGATGCCGAACCCCTGCCATTGGCCGATCAGTTCGTTCAACTGTTCGCCGGAGCGGTCCAGCCGGTAGCGTCGCTCCAGGCGGTCCTCCTGGCTGCGGCTGGCAATGATCGCCGGTGCGCCGGACGTGATGTCGGCACTGACCTCGGCGATGCTCAGCGCC
Organism: Rhizobiaceae bacterium; assembly: GCA_963921345.3. Classification (GTDB taxonomy): domain Bacteria; phylum Pseudomonadota; class Alphaproteobacteria; order Rhizobiales; family Rhizobiaceae; genus Hoeflea_A. The sequence goes on from CAWUFE020000003.1 coordinate 170,356, forward strand.
AGGGTGATCTCCGGGACCGAGCGCTCGGTGACCACCGAGACGGTGCGCTGGATCTGCCCGAACACCAGCCAGGCGATGACACAGGCGACGACCGTCAGCGCCGTCATGACCAGAAAGGCGAGCGACAGCTTGGCCTTGATGCCGAACACGGCCGCGCCGCGATGGTCTCGTCCGGTTGTCCGGTCGGGCCGATTGCCGGTTTTCGGGGCTGCGCTGGTGTCGTTCACTCGTCCGTATCCACCGCCGTGAAGCTTCCGTCCGGTTCGATCACGGTCAGGAAGACCTCGTCCGAACCCTGATTGTCGCCCACGCCGAATTTCAGCGGCAGTCCATCAATATCGAATTCCACCGGGGAGCGGAACAGTTCGAGGAAGGCCTGCCGGGTCGGAGCGTCTCCCAACCGCTTCAGCGCGTCGACGATCAGCCGCCCGGTGATGTAGCCTTCCAGCGCCACGAAACTGGCCTCCGCTTCGGGCGCGCTTGTTGCCAACGCGGCCTGGAAGCGGGCGACCAGCGGCGAATCGGTGTCGTCGAACAGCGGCACCACCTGCGACACCACTACCGTTTCGTCGAGCGGCCCGAGCTCGGCAGCCAGCGCCTTGCCGCCGACGAAGGAGAGGGTGGCGAAAACCACGTCCAGGCCGATACTGTCGGCCGTCTTGATGAAGGCGGCGGTCGGCTTGTAGGCGCCGACGATGATGACGGCGTCCGGATCGGCGCGGCGAATGGCAAGCAGCGCCCGTTTGACCGCGGTCGTGTTGCGCCGATAGGTGCCGTCGGCGACCAGCGCCAGGCCGCGCTTTTCCAGCGCCGCGACGACGCCGTTCAGCCCGGCCCGGCCGAACGTGTCGTCCTGGTAGAGCACGGCGATGCGGGAAAGCCCGAGATCGCCGGCCAGATAGTCGACCAGCGCCTCGGCTTCCTGGTCGTAGGACGCGCGCACATTGACCACCGTCGTCAGCGCCGGGTTGCGCAGGAAGGCGGCGCCCGTGAAAGGGCCGACAAAGGGCACGCCGTTCTTTTCGGCGATCGGCTGTGCCGAGCGCGATGTCGGCGTGCCGACCTCGCCGGCCAGCGCGAACACCGCGTCCTCGTGGATCAGCCGGTTGGTGTTGGCGATCGCCTGCTCCGGCTCGTAGCCGTCATTGTAGCTGACCAGTTCAAGATTCCGGCCGTCGGCTCCGCCCGTCCGGTTGGCCTCTTCGAAGGCGGCGATCAGCCCGTGCCGAAACGCCGTGCCCAGCGATGCCGCCGGCCCGGCAAAAGCCGCCGACTGGCCGATAACGACCCGGTCGTCGGAGACGCCTGTTTCGGTGCGGGCGGGTGAGATCGGCCCAACTGCAGACATGCCCGCAGCCAGCACAAGGGCCAGGCAGGTGAATGCAAATCGTCGAATGACTGATCCGCGGACGCCCATATCGGCCAATCTAGGGTCCAGACTCGTTCAGACCCAGAATGTGATGAGTGTGGCGAGCGCTACAGCGGACAGGAAGTTGCGGGTGAGCTTGTCGTAGCGGGTGGCCACGCGACGGAAATCCTTGATGCGGCAGAATGCGTTCTCGATGAGGTGCCGGTCACGGTATCGCCTAATGTCATAGGCAATCGTGCGCTTTCGGTTGATGCGGCCTGGAATGACCGGGAGGGTTCCCCGGCTTCGCAAGGCACTGCGCAGGGCATCGGCATCATAGCCCTTGTCGGCGACGAGATAGCGAGCACCTTTCAACTGCGACAACAGCACCGGAGCCGCTTTCATATCCGAGACATTGCCGGGTGTCAGCGTAAAGGCAAATGGCCTTCCAAGCACATCAGTCAGGGTATGGAGCTTGCTGGTTTGGCCGCCGCGTGAGGGGCCGATATCCTGCGCTTTCGCCCCCCTTTGCCGCCATGAGCCGAGCGATGCGCCTTGATATAGGTGGAATCAATGGACGTGCTTTTGGTGATTGCGCCGGCCCCGGCCAGGGCCTCGACCAGGTCTGTCCAGAACCGGCGACGGGACCAACGATTGAAGCGGTTATAGATCGTTGTCGCAGGGCCATATTCCGGCGGACAGTCGCACCAGCGGCAGCCGATCTTGAGAACATGGATGATGCCCGAGATCACGCGTCGGTCGTCAACACGGCGGGCGCCGGGCTGGTTCTTGGGAAGATGCGGCTCAATCGCCGCCCATTGCGTGTCGCTCAACCAGTAAAGCTTGCTCATCATCAACTCCAGAAATCCGTCTGCAGGCTTTGAATCTGATTTGCGCCGCTTGTTCAATACACTGATTGGGTTTGGACCCTAGTTGGATTTGCAGGCATGACAATCTCTTTAATTTACAGGTTTATTCTTGGTTTGACCGCAGTCGCCGGAGGGGATTGCGCGGAAAAGCTGCTTTCTCAGGTCTTGCAACCGGAAATTAAGGTCTGTCTGCAATAATGGCCATGAAAAACGCGTCGGACCGAACCGACGGGACAAAGGCGGCATCAATGGAACCTCTGGTCGGAACCCGGCAGCGGTTTTTTGCGTGCATGATCGGTGCCGGACGAAGTCTCCGGGCCGCAGCTTTGCTGTTCGCCGCGATTGGCCTTTCGGGTTGCCAGGACAAGCACGAATGGCACCAGAAGCTGACGGTTGTCGTCGATACGCCGTCGGGCGAGGTGTCGGGCTCATCGGTCGTCGAAGTGACGGCGACATTCGGCCAGTTGCCAATGACAGACAGGGAAGTCTGGTACAGTTTGAGAGGAGAAGCGACGGTCGTCGAGGTTGCCCCTGGCCGGTATCTGTTCGCCCTGCTGGGAGACAGCAATGAGCGATATTATCGGGCGGTGCGGGATCAATTCGAAAACATGGATCGCGGCGATTGGCTCAAACGTATTCCCGATGCAAAAGGCGTCGTGACTTTGGAGCCCAAAATCTATCCGCTGCTGGTCACATTCCGAGATGTCGACAATCCCAAAACCGTGCGCAAGGTCGATCCGGCAGACATCTCCGCGGTGCTGGGGACCGGCAACAGACTTGAGAGAATTACACTCGAGATCACCGACGCGGCGATCACCAACGGCAAGGTTGTTCAGATTTTGAACTGGTTGCGAGACCCAGGCGTTATGGAGAACCCAGGTTGGTCATCTCTTCCTAGCGAGGCTCGCAAAGCAATCGGAAAGTTGCTGTCTCGGTATCCGGATTTAAATGGCTAGTGAGGGTTTCCGCTGCTTGCAGTCAAAGCTGCAGCGTTGAGGTCGCATGAAAAAAGTCACTCTCATAACCGGCTGTCTGCTGGCTGCTTTGACCGTCTGGATTCTGGCGGTATGGGACCGCGCCTCCCTGCGGTACAAACTCACTTATGTGGTTGAGGTCAAAGGGGAAGTGCGGTCGGGCTCCAGCGTGGTGGAGATCCGGACTGAAGACACGAGCAAACTGCCGATATTAGGGCGCGGTTTTGGTTTTTCGGCAACAGGGGAGGCGGTTGTTGTGGATCTCGGCGACGGGCGACACCTGTTCTCGCTGTTGAACAACGCAGCCACTCTGCCGTTTGAGCCTTTCACTAGCCACTTCCGGGGCAACGATACAGCGGTAGATGTCGTGCGCTCGCTAAAGTCTGAGAAACCATCGATCCGGCTTTCAAGCGACCAACTGCCCATTTTGGTGACTTTCTCCAATCTCGATAACCCCCTAAGCGTGCGCAGGATTAACCCGGAGAACTTCGCAGCTACATTTGGTGCTGGCGTGCGGCTCCAAAGAGTGACGCTTGAAATTACCGAAGAGCCAGTGACTGCAGGGCAGGTGGAAGCGGTACTTCCGTGGCTGGAATCGGTTTGGCCGAATATGCTCGACGGACGCAGGAATCAAACAGCCAAAGCAACGTACCGCTTGGCCAACTCTTTGGGTGCGAATTCGTTCAGCACGGATATAGGGCGATGAGCAAATCAGTTGGGCTTGGCGAAACAAATGGCCGGCCAAAGCACCCTTGTCGGAGTTTTACCATGGCTGCGGGATCCGGACGTCCTGGAGAATCCGGGCTGGAGGTCGCTTCCGAGCAAAGCCCAGAGCGTTATCGGAAAACTGCTGTCCCATTATCCGGATTTGAAAGGCTGACCGCGCCGCTCTCTTGCCGCCGGTCAGATCACCAATGAAACAAATCGGCTTTCTCGCCTGGTTTTTGGTTGCAGCAATTGCCGTCTGGTTCCTGGTGGTATGGGACCGCGCTTCCCTGCACTACAAACTCACCTATGAGGTCGATGTCAGAGGAGAGGTGCGGACGGGCTCCGGCGTGGTCGAGATCCGGACTGAAGACACGAGCAGACTGCCGATATTGGGTCGCGGATTTGGTGCCTTCGCGACCGGAGAGGCGGTCGTCATTGACCTCGGCGATGGGCGATACCTGTTCTCGCTGCTTGACAAGGCGGCCGCTTTGCCGTTCGGGCCGTTCATCGACTACTTCCGCGGCGACAATACCGGCGTCGATGTGGTGCGTGCTCTGAAGTCGGAGAAACCATCGGCCGAACTGGCGGCGGATCAGCTGCCCTTGCTGGTCGCTTTCTCCGATCTCGATGATCCCAAAAGCGTGCGTAAGGTCGATCCGAAGAACCTTGCCGCAATCTTCGGTCCGGGTGTGCGGCTTCGAAACGTGACGCTTGAGATTACCGAAGAGCCTGTGACGAGGGGAGCCGTCGAAAGCGTGTTGGAATGGATGACGTGGCCTCAAGTCAAGTGGAACAGCTTGTCGACCGACGGTTTCCTGCCCATGCGCGTCAAGCTCCGAGACGGCAAGACAAAATTTGTTTCCCGCAGCCTGTTTCGATCGGCGAAGTGACCTCGAGGCGAAGTCCTGTGAAAAACGTCACCCTGTTAACCTGCTATCTGCTGGCTGCGCTTGGCGTCTGGTTCCTGGTGGTATGGGACCGAGCCTCCCTGCGTTACAAGCTTACCTATGTGGTTGAGGTCAAAGGGGAGATGCGGTCGGGCTCCAGCGTCGTCGAGATCCGGACTGAAGATACGAGTAAACTGCCGATATTGGGTCGTGGATTTGGTTCCTCGGCGACAGGTGAGGCGGTTGTGGTGGATCTCGGCGACGGGCGATACCTGTTCTCGCTGTTGAACAATGCAGCCACTCTTCCGTTTAAGCCGTTCACCAACCACCTCCCGAGTACCAACAGAGCGGTTGATGTGGTGCGTGCGCTAAGGTCGGAGAAGGCGTCGATCGAACTGACAAACGATCAACTGCCCTTATTGGTCACCTTCTCGAATCCCGACAATCCCAAGAGCGTGCGACGGGTTAATCCGGAGAATCTTGCCGCTACATTCGGTGCCGGCGTGCGGCTCAAGCTCGTCAAACTTGAAATCACCGATGAACCTGTGACCAGCGGTTCTGTGAATGCTGCGCTGCCATGGTTCAGCGATGTCGGAGACTGGATGCTGGACGGCCAACGGCTCAATACCGCCAGCCCGAGCCAGAATTTGGCGAACAACCTCACACGATTGGACTTCAAGAGGGACTAGAAGGGTCGTCCTGCGGACGACGCGCTATTCCGGCGGGACTTCGATCGATGCTGGTCTCCAAGGCAGCGAACAAAGTGGCAAGACAACTGACACATGAGAAAACTGCTCATCGCCATCGCATTTTTCCTGATCAATGTCGGCGTCTACGTGTCGGAGGCCGCGCCGAATTGCGCCTCTATCGGGGCGCGACGATCATGAAATGCCGCGGTGACTTCCAACTGGCATTGCAAGGGGTGAATGATCTCTTCAAAGGAAGCCTTTGCGTTCGGTACCAACCTGAAGCTGCGCTGGGGAGGACCGATGATCGAGAATGATAGATCCGCGGGCAGAACAATTGACAGGGCTTCTGGAGTGTTCCTGGAACTGGTGAGTGTGCACGCTCCAACGTCTATTTTTGTGTTTCAAATTTCAGATCGGGATGCGGTCATCAAGATAGGCGCCGAACGCGATGATGAAATGCGGCCGGATGGTACATATTTCATTGAGTACAAGATATCGTCCCTTTCGGTATCCGGACCCGCTCACAGGGAGAACTATGTCGATCTCATCAAGGGTATGATCGCGACTTTTGGCGACAATTTCGGCTATCGAGGAGATTTGATCGCAAAATTGGTAGTAAAAGTCGAATTTTCTGACGGGGTGACCAAGGCGATGGAGTCGTGGGAGCGGGACTGAGAGGCGACTTTGGCACACCCGTTAGGGCCCCGAAAGCCTAGCGAATGGCGATGCAACCCATTCGAGGGGCCGGCAAATCGAGGTCTGATCGCGAAAATGAATACTTGCTTCGCTGCTTTCTGAACTTAACGTGAACCCGGCCGCACTCGCCGTTTGTTGCGCCTCTACCGGGGTATGACTATCATGCCCCATGGCCGGGGTGACTTCCAACTGGCATGCACTTGAACCCGCACTGGAGCGCATCGGCGGTGCGGCGACGCTGGATGCGTTGCTGGCGGAGTTTCGCACGACCGTCGGGGCGTTCGGCTTCGATCACAGTTCCATCGTCATCGTGCCGCTCAGTCCGGCAGTCGAGCAGACGCCGTTCCTGGACAGCGATTTCCCGCAGGAATTCGTCGATGTCTATGAAACCACCGGAGCCTACCGGTTCGACCCGTACTGGCAGGTCATGACGCGATCGATCCTGCCGATCCTGCACCGCGACATGGTGCCGAAATTCGTCGCCGAGCCGCGGTTGCATCCGGTCCATGAGACCGGCACCGACCTGAAACTGACCAACGGCATGATCGTTCCGGTGGCGAGCCTGGACGTTGCCCGCGGCGTCGGGCTGTGGTCGCTGGAGTCGGAAGCCGAGTTCGACGCACTGGTCGCCGCCCACGGCAGGTTGCTGCACCTGGTGGTCATCCATTTCATGGCGGCGATCGAAGCCTTCAATGCCGGACCCGAGCGACAGGCCGACCTGATCCACCTGTCGGCGCGCGAAAAAGACTGCCTGCGCCTGTCGGCGCTCGGGTTCAATTCCGTCGAGATCGGCGAGCAACTTGGCATCAGCGAGCGCACGGTCAAATTCCACATCGGCAATGCCGGCCGCAAGCTCGCCTCGGGCAATCGTATCGAAGCGGTGTCGTCGGCGCTGCGGCTCGGCCTGATCGAGTTCTGAGCCTGTTGCACCGAAACCACCTGTTCCTTCGGACAGTTACGCGGTTGCCCGTTCCACGGTAAGAAACCGGGGGAACGGGAAAACCTGCCGCACGGGAAAATGGAGGTGCGGCGGGGCCATCGGCGGCATCGGAAAAAGCCAGATCGGACAGGCGCCAACACGGCGCGTGACCGGGTGTGGCTGCGTGTCCCGAACGGCGAATGCATTGGGGGGACGCCGTGTCGACCGATCTGTCTGCATCTTCATTCGCATACCGGATTCAACACCGGCTGTCGGCCCGTTTGGCCGCGGGCAAGGCGCTACAGGACCGACGCTCGCCGGTCGCGGCAACGGCTGTTTTGGCCTCGACCGTTTCCCTGCTGTTGGCGGGCACCGCTCTCGATGCCCGGGCGGCGCCGGATGTCACCATCGATTCGACCAAGTTTCTGCAGCAGGCCGAGATGTTCGGCTTCGACACTTCCAAGGCGATCCTGACCTGCATCCAGGACGGCGATTCCAGCAAGGGCGGTTTCATCGCGGTCACGCTGGTCGACCCGGTTACCGGAATGCAGTCCACCACCGTGGTCAATGAAGAGTGCGGGCCGGACGACGGGGGCGATGACGGCGACGGCGGCGACGATGGGGATGATGGCGACGGCGGCGACGATGGGGATGATGGCGACGGCGGCGACGATGGGGATGATGGCGACGGCGGCGACGATGGGGATGATGGCGACGGCGGCGACGATGGAGATGACGGCGACGGCGGCGACGATGGGGACGACGGCGACGACGGCGACGGCGGCGATGATGGGGACGACGGCGACGGCGGCGATGATGGGGACGACGGCGACGGCGGCGATGATGGGGACGACGGCGACGGCGGCGATGATGGCGACGACGGTGACGGCGGCGACGATGGGGATGATGGCGACGGCGGCGATGATGGGGACGACGGCGACGGCGGCGATGATGGCGACGACGGTGACGGCGGCGACGATGGGGATGATGGCGACGGCGGCGACGATGGGGATGACGGCGACGGCGGCGACGATGGGGACGGCGGCGACGGCGGCGACCATGGGGACGATGGCGACGGCGGCGACGATGGGGACGATGGCGGCGGCGGCGACGATGGGGACGATGGCGACGGCGGCGACGATGGGGACGATGGCGACGATGGTGACGGCGGCGATGATGGGGACGACGGCGACGGCGGCGATGATGGGGACGACGGTGACGGCGGCGACGATGGCGACGGCGGCGATGATGGGGACGACGGTGACGGCGACGACGATGGCGACGGCGGCGATGATGGGGACGACGGTGACGGCGGCGACGATGGCGATGGCGACGACGGCGGCGGGGGCAACAACGATGCGGACATTAAAAGCCAAACGACGGATGCTCTTGTTGCCGGCATGATCAACCTGCGCATGCCGAAAGGCGCGGTGAACCAGGGTCGGCACAATTTCCTGCGCAACCTGGTCATCCGCGGTGGCGTCCTCGCCATGATCCAGAAGTTCGAGCGCGACCGGGAGGAGGAACGTCAGCGGTTGGCTCGTGTCCACCGGGAAGCCGCGGAGGATATCAAGGCGCTCAGAAACGGCGCGGCGGACAGGCGCAAGAATTTCGAGGAGAAGGAGCTGGCGCTGCAGAATTTCATCGAGCAGAATCCGCGTTTCAAGAATGCCGGCGAGCAAGCACTGAGGCTGGCCCGCGAAAGACGGTTCGAGTTCGATACCGCGATGCTCGTACAACTCGACAGAATCGCCGACAGCCTGGACAATCTGATCCAGTCCAGCGAGAGGCTGGCCGAGAACGAGGCCGGCCTGATCACGCCAGAGGCGGCTGCGATCAACGACAAATATGACGAGTTCGAAGGCCTTATCGACGATGTCTACGGGGCCGCCGACACCATTCGCGGGGCCGAGGAGCAGATCATCAACGCGCAGAGAAGGCAGGGGCAATCCGCCACTGGGATCGCCGAGATCCAGCACGGCCTCGATGGCGATTCCGTCATGATCAAGGTCCTGGAGAACCGGCTTGACAGTGCGGAGACGTTTCCGGTGATCCGGCAGTATGCGCCGGTCAGCGGCGGTCCCGACAGCGTGCGCTTCGGTTTCGACCTTCACGCGTTGCAAGCCTTTGCCGCCGCGAACCGGCCGCCCACGGCGGAGCGGTACGGGATCCTGGAAGACGATTTCGACCGTCGCTGGAACGCCTTTGTCAGCGGCAGCCTTTCCGGCTTCAGCCAGGGCAGCGCGCGCGACGGCCTGGTCGGCGATATCACCGCCGGCGTCGGATACCTGCTGACCGACCGTATCGCCGCCGGCGGTTTTCTGAACTATGCGCGCGGTGACATCGATTCCTCGTCGGCGAACGCTCAACTGACATCCGATTTCTTCGGCGGCGGCCTGTTCGTCAATGCTCTGGTCGGCGACCTGTGGCTGTTCGACGGCCTGGTCTCCTATGAGCACGGCTGGAACGACATTTCCATCGCAGGCGCGACCGGCGATTTCGGCATCGATGCCGTCACGGTTGCCGGCAGCCTGACGCGCCGCACCTATCTGCGCCCCTACACCTGGGTCGCGCCCAACCTGTCGGTCTCCTATGCGTATTACGATCGGTCCGGCTACACCGATTCGACCGGCACTGCGGTGCCCGGATCCGACCTGCAGCACGGCCGCCTGACGGCCGGGTCGTCCATCGGCCACACCGTCTTCCACGACAACGGCAATTTGCAGCGGGTCGATTGGGAAGGCCGCGCCTCCTTCGTCTGGGATTTCGTCAACGAGGGCGATTTCCAGTTGGCCGGCGGAGCGCTGGCCAAGTCCGCCGATATCGGCGGCGCCCTCGGCGGTTCCGTCACGGCTCTTTTCCGCAACGGCAAGCGCGCCAGCGCCAGCTTCGACTTCCTGGCCCAGGACAACGATTTCTACAGCTACTCCGGATCGGTGAATTTCACAGTTCCGTTCTGATCGGCCAACGCCAGCGCGTCAGCGGCCGAAGCCCGTCAGGCCCGGCAGGAACAGCACGATCTGCGGGAACAGGAAGACGATCATCAGGCCGATGAGCATCAGCACCGCATAGGGCATGCTGCCGCGGATCACCTGGGCCAACGGGGCGTCGGCGATGCCCTTGATGACGAACAGGTTCATGCCGACGGGCGGCGTAATCAGCGCCAGTTCGAGATTGATCATCAGCAGGATGCCGTACCAGACCGGGTCGATGCCCAGTTCGAGCATCACCGGGAAGACGATCGGCGTGGTGATGAGAATGATGGCGATCGTCTCGAGGAACATGCCGAGGACCAGGATCACCGCCATCACGGCAATGACGAAGCCGGTCGCCGTCAGTCCGATCGCCACGACCTGCTCGACCAGCTCGATGGGAATGCGGATGATGGTGATCGCATGGCCGAACATGGAGGCCGCGGCCAGGATCATGAACAGCATCGCGGTGGTGCGGACGGTCTCGTAGGCCGTCTGCCACAGGTCGCGCAGGCCGAAATTGCGATAGACGACGACGCCGACGAACAGCGCGTAGAGGCAGCCGATCGAAGCGGCTTCGGACGCAGTGAAGATGCCCAGATAAATGCCGCCCAGGACGATCGGCGGCATCAGGATGGCCCAGATGGACTTGCGGATTTCGTGCCACACCCGGTCGAAACCGGCCCAGGGCTGGAGCTTGATCTCGGATTTCCGCCCGCCGCCGAACATCGCCCACAGCGAAAACAGCAGCGCCATCATGATGCCGGGCAGGAGGCCGGCGATGAACAGGGCGCCGATCGAGGCTTCGGTGACGATCGCATAGAGGATGAGCGGTCCGGACGGCGGGATCAGGATGCCCAGCGTGCCGCCGGCGGCGATGACGCCATAGGCGCTCGACGGCCTGTATTTGTGGCGCAGCATCTGCGGAATGGCGCTGGAGCCGATGGTCAGGGCCGTCGCCACGGACGAGCCGGAGATGGCGGCAAAGACCGTGCAGGCGAGAATGGTTGCGACGCCCAGGCCGCCGCGCACATGGCCGACCAGGGCGTTGGCGGCGCTGTAGAGATCGTCGACCACCTTGGAGCGCACCATGACGTGGGCCATGAAAGCGAACATCGGGATGGCGGTGAGGGCGCCATTGTTGAGCTTGGCGAAAACCGTGTCGGCGACGCTGTTGATGTTGCCCTCGGTCAACAGCATGATGACCAGCGAGGTCAGGCCGAGGCCGGCGAAAATCGGCAGGCCGGTCAGCAGGATGACGACCAGGCAGATCAGGATCAGGATGGCCGTCACCGCCGTGGCCTCCGGGCCAGGTAGCCGGCGATGCAGCCGGCGGCGGTGAGAATGAGCAGGACCGATCCGACGATCAGCGCCGATTGCGGCAGCCACATCGGCATTTCCAGGTAGCCCTCGGAATACATGCCGAAATCCCAGGAAAACCGGACCATGAGAATGGCGCTGTAGAGGATCGCGCAGCCGACCAGGACGACGGCGATCAACCCCCAGATCGCCACCGCCTTTTTGCGGCTTCCGCGCAGGCGGGAGGTCAGCAGATCGACGCCGAAATGGTCGCCCTTGATTAGCGCTTCGGCGGTGCCGAACATGACTAGTGCGACCACCAGATAGCCGCTCAGCTCATCGGTCCAGGTGACGGGCGTCCCCAGCACGTAGCGCATGAAGACGCTATAGGAAACGCTCGCCAGCATGACGATCACCAGCACGGCCGCAGCGGCTGCGCCGGCGAAGGACAGCCCGCGTATCAGGCGGCCTATCAGAGAAGGGGGGAGTGGCTCCTCCCCCCTTTTGCCGGAATTGCCGGACAACCTACTGACCGATCTTGTCGACCAGTTCGAGCAGTTTCTGACCGTCCGCGCCGGTCGACTTCTCGAAGGCGGCGTCGAATGCGGGTGTCATGATCGCCGACCACTCGGCCTGTTCCGCCGGCGTCTGGATATGCACGTCCATGCCCTTTGCCCTGAGTTCCCCGGGTGCGGCTTCGGCAGACTTCTCCGTGGCTTCCAGCGCCCATTGCGCGGCCTTGACGCTGGCCTCGGCCAGGGCCGACTTCGACTGGTCGGACAGGCCGTCATACCAGGCCGGATTGACGTAACCGTGGAAGAACACGCTGAACAGCGGCATGACATTGGCGTGGTCCTGGACCTCGAAGTATTTGCGCGAAACCGCCGCCGAAACATCCGTCAGCCCGGCATCGATGACGCCGGTGGAGAGCGCCTCGTAGACTTTCGAGCCGGACATGGCCGACGGTGCGGCGCCCATGGCGGCCAGACCGGCGTCGACGATCGGATTGAGACCGCGGATCTTGACGCCCTTGAAATCGGCCGGCGTGATCATCGGATGGCCCTTCGAGGTGACGGTGCTCATGCGGGTGGTGAACAGCCAGACGGTGTTGCGCACGCCCTTGGTCAGGAGCTGTTCGTCGAGATAGTTGGCGGCCTCGGAACCGGACCAGGCCGACAGCGTCTTCAGGTCGGTGACCGCATAGGGCTTGAGCGTGACGTTCATCGTCGGCAGCGTCTTGCCCCACTGGAAGTTGACCGAGAAGGCGCACTCGATGTTGCCCTTGGCGACCGACGGGATGTTCTCCTTGGCGCCGACCAGGCTGTTGGCGCCGAACACCTGCACGTCGATCTCGCCGTTGGACAGCGTTTCGACTTCCGCCGCCCAGCGGTCGATGACCTGGGCGATGTGATGCTTCGGCGGCAGCTGATGGCTGCAGCGCATTTCGGTGGCGGCCAGCGCCGCGCCGGGGATCGAAAGGGCCGTGGCAAGTCCGGCGGCAAGCATGAATGTGTTTTTCATTGTCTTCTCCCTGTGTGGTTAGTCGTAACTGATTGCCCCGGTTCGCGCCGACCTTCGAAGGTCAGGCCGCGTCCGGGATCGTTGTCTTGGGAATCCCGGACACCGCCACTGCGCCATGCAGGGGATCATCCGGCATTTCCCGTTCGAGAACGGCCCTCACGCCGATGAGCTTTTCCAGGTCTATTCCGGTTGCGAATCCCCAGTTTTGGCATAGGAACGCCAGGTCCTCGATGACGATGTTGCCGGAGGCGCCGGGCGCGAACGGGCAGCCGCCCAGTCCGCCGAGCGAAGCGTCGAAGATGCGAGCGCCGGCGTCGAGCGCCGCGCTGGCGTTGGCGATGGCCATGCCGCGGGTGTCGTGCAGGTGCACGATGTAGGGCCGGTCCGAGTAAAGGCGCGACATCGACCGGCACAGATCGCCGACCTGGCGCGGGCCGGCGTAGCCGACCGTGTCGGCAATGCCGACGATGTCGACACCCAGCTCCAGGCATCGCTCGGCCAGCCGCAGCACGTCTTCGGGTTCGACCGGTCCGGCGATCGAGCAGCCGAACGACATGGCGATCCCGACGCTGACGAGCGGTTTGTTGTCGGAGCAGTCGCGCAGTTCGACGGTGGCCGCGATGGCGTCGAGCGTCTGCTCGCGGCTGCAGCGCGCATTGGCCTGGTTGTGCTCCTCGGTCGCCGACAGCACGCAGGTCAGTTCGCCGACCCCGCCGGCGAGCGCGTCTGTCTGGCCGCGCCGGTTGATGGCCAGCGCTATGCCGTGCGCGCCGTCGATTTCGGCGAGGGCATCGACGACCGCCTGCACGTCGGCGAATTGCGGGAAACGGTCATGCGGCAGATAGGAACCCGCTTCGAAGTGCCGAATACCGGCATCGTATTCCCTTTTCAGCCATTCGATCTTGCCGGCGGTGGAGGGAAAGCCCTTCGCCAGTTGAAGGCCGTCGCGCAGGCCGACTTCGCGAATGACGATTCCGTCGTCGGGATAGATTTCGCTCCAGTTCGTCATGATGCCGCTTCCCGGTCGCGCCCGCTTGCCGCCGCGATCTCGCCGGCGTTCAGGCCGAGCGCTTTCAGCACCGTGACCGTGTGTTCTCCGGCCGCCGGCAGTTTCGACACCTGTGGCGGCGCGCCGCCGTCGACCTCGAACGGCAGGCCGGGCGCGCGAAACGATCCGCCATCGGGCAGCACCGTCTCGATAAGCCCGCCTGGCCGGTTGACATGCGGGTCGTCATACATGTCGGCCGGTTTGGCGATCGGCGAGAACGGTATGCCGTTGGCCTCCAGCGCGACGACCAGCGATCCGCTGTCGCGGCCGGCGATGGCCCGGGAAAAGCGCGGCAGGGTCCAGGCGCGGGCCTCGATCTGGCCCATGCGTGTCTGCAGACGCGGGTCTGCGAGCAGGTCGGCCAGCCCGAGCTCGCGGCACAGCACTTCCCACTGCCCCTGGGAAACCGCGCCGATGAAGAGTTTCGTGCCGTCAGCCGTCTCGAAAATATCGTAGACCGGCCAGGAAAACTCGCGCTCCGGCATGGGCGGCGGCTGTTCGCCTTCCAGGTCGAACTGCACCATGTGCTGCGCGACCAGCAGCAGGCAGTTTTCGAAAAGGCCGATGCGGATGGCGTGGCCCTGGCCGTCCTTTTGCCGCTCCATCAGCGCCGCAACGATGGAGAATGCACCGAACAGCCCGCCCATGATATCGTTGGCCGAAGAACCGATGCGCAGCGGCCGGCCCGTCGGGCCGGTCATGTAGGCCAGCCCGGTCATCATCTGCACGACCTCGTCGAGCGCCGTCCGGTGCTGGTAGGGGCCTTTCAGGAAGCCCTTGTGGGAGGCGGTGATCAGCGTCGGAAACCGGGCGCGCAGCTGATCCGGGGCGAGGCCCATTTTCTCGAGCAACCCGTCGCGAAAATTGTCGACGAACACGTCCGCCGACTGCAGCAGCTTATACATGGCTTCGCGGCCGGCCGGTGAAGCAAGGTCCAGGGTGACCGACAGTTTGCCGCGGTTGAAGGTGGGAAAAAACGCGCTGCCCATACCGGTCAGCTGACGGGTCTGGTCGCCGCGCGGCGGCTCCACCTTGATGACTTTGGCGCCCAGCAGCGCCAGGAACATGCCGCAGGACGGGCCCATGATCATGTGGCTGGCCTCGACCACGCGAATGCCGTTCAACGGTTGGAATTCGTTCTCCATACGATCGCCGTCGCATCCCTAATGAAACCACCGGTCGAGAGGTTAGGACGAAGCCATAGCATCTGAAAAATATAATTTGTATAAGAGATCGATCGAAAAACCAGAACGTTTGTTTCGCCATGGATTCGCGACAGCTTCACTATTTCGCGGCGGTGTGCACCTATCGCAACCTGTCGCATGCCGCCGATCACTGCAACGTCGCGCAGTCGGCGGTCAGCCATCACATCGGCAATCTGGAAAAGGAGCTCGGGACGCCGCTGTTCGTGCGCAAGCCGCGCGGCATGGAGCCGACGGCGGCCGGCTTGCGGCTCTACGACCACGCCCGAAACATCCTTGCCGCGCTCGAGGGTGCGGCCGGCGACATCAAGAACGGCCAGCTGGAGATCGGCGGCGACATCTCCATCGGCATGCCCTATTCGGTCATCCGGCACATCGGCGCCGGTCTGATGCGCACGACACTGTCGGACTATCCGCGCGTCCGGTTGCTGCTGAACGAGGGGTTCTCCGGCGTGCTGTTCGACAGCCTGCTGAACGACAATGTGGATTTCATCCTCGCCTACAATCAGCCCGCCGACCGGACGACGGTGCGCGAGATGCTCGTCGAGGAGCCGGTCTACTGCATCGGCGCGCAATCGCTCATCGGCGACAGCGATGCGCCGATCGCCCTCGACGACATCCTGAAACTGCCGCTGGTGCTGCTCAAATCCGGAACCCTGTCGCGCTCGCAGGCCGACACGCCGCACATCCTCAACCGGCTGGAACAGAATGCGCGGCTTCAACTGGCATCGGTTGCGGCGACGAGCTGCGCGCTGGAGGAGGGGATCGGCTGCACCCTGGTGCCGCGGGTGATATTCAAGAACCAGCTGCAGGCAAATCAACTGCGCGCCCGCCGGGTGACCCGCCCCGACCTCAAACGCACCCTCTACATGGTCAGCCGCGCCCACGAACCGCCGACGATCCTGCTGGAGGAGATGATGGCCCTGGTGCGGCGTTTGGTGAAGGAGACGGTCGCGGCCGGGGAATGGGATGTGGTGGCGTAGCGCCGGTGAGGCGCCGCAACACGGTGCCCTACGAGACGGGTCGTAGAGTTTCTGTCAAACGATGCGATCAAGTGCTTTGCGAGAGTCTGCTGCTCTTGCAACCTGTAATTTTATCCACCATCATCCGCTTCGGCAGACGCCAGTGCAATCGAATGGCGAATCAAGGGGCAACATCCATGCAATCCACCAGCGCCGCGGCGCGACGTGTCGCGCGCATGTTTTATGTCGCGCGTGGCGCTCGGCTGGCGGCTTTCGCGGCCGCTGCCGTCGGCTTCGCCGGTTGCCAGGACAAACACGAGTGGCATCAGAAACTGACTGTGGTGGTGGACACGCCGACGGGTGAGGTGTCCGGCTCATCGGTGATCGCGATCAACGCGACATTTGGTGATGTGCCGTTTTCCGACAAGGAAGTCTGGTGCCGGATTAGAGGTGAAGCAACCGTGGCCGAACTTGCACCCGGTCGCTACCTTTTTGCACTGCTCGGTGATGATGAAGAGCGGTACTACCGAGCCGTGCGAGATCAGCTGAAGGACATGGGCAGAGGCGAGTGGCTGAAACGTATCCCCGAGATGAAGGGTGTCGTTACTTTGAAGCCAAGGAACTTTCCGTTGCTGGTCACTTTCCGCGACGTTGATGATTCCGAAAGCGTGCTTAAGGTCGACCCGAACGATCTCGCTGCAACCTTCGGTCCAGGGTTCAAACTCGATAGAATAACATTGGAGATTACTGATGAGCCTGTAACAACGCACAAGGTAGAGCAAATTCTACCATGGTTAGAAGCAATCTGGCCGAACAAGCTAGACGGGCGAAGATACGAAACATCAAAAGCTCAGAACCGCTTGGCCAATTCCCTCAGTGCGAATTCTTTCTCAACGGAAGCCGGCAAATGACCATCTCGAAGGAGCTACGGTGACAGTTTACTAAATCCCTTTTTGTTGAGGCTTGCGTCCCCGCTTGCCAGGCGCAAGAGCACGGCCTGTCATTTCCTCCAGCATTTTCAGCCAGCCCGCCGCGCCGATCGGCCGGCCGGTGGTTTCGGCACGACGCAGGGCGCTATAGGTTTCAGCCTCATCGAACGGTTCGCCCAGAAACCTGGCGAAGTCGCCCGTCCGCTCCAGTACCGGGGCGACCGACACGACGTGATCGTCCTTGCCGGAGAGATGCGCTCGGGCACTGGACCACTTCCAGTCCTTTGCCCGTTCGACAAGCCGTGCGCGGACCGGATTGAGCGTCACATAACGCACTGCGTTCAGAAGATGATCTTCATCCATCACCACGGATCCGTAGCGGCCCTGCCAGAGATGCCCGGTGACCCTGGCCCGGGCATTGACGAAGCCGGTATAGCGCCGGTGCAGATCGGCGAAGGTGCGGCGCAGCCCATCCTCATCGGATGGCACCAGGATGACATGGACGTGGTTGGGCATCAGGCAATAGGCCCAAACCTTTGCATGGGCGCGGCCACTGGCCTCTGCCAGCAGATCGAGGTAAAGCGCATAGTCGCCGATCAGGTCGAGGCCATGACCCTGGCCGACAAGATCGTGGTCCTGCGCGGCGGCAACATCGAACAGGTCGGCGCACCGCTCGATCTCTACAAGGACCCGGACAACAAGTTCGTTGCCGGCTTCATCGGCTCACCGGCGATGAACTTCCTGGAAGGCACGAGCACGGGAGACGCGGTCGAGGTGCCGGCCCTGAAAGGCAGTTTCAATCTGCCGGTCAACATACCGGCCGCCGGCACGAAGATCATTCTGGGCGTGCGCCCCGAGCATATCGAGGTCGACAGATCCGCCGATGCGCTGGCCGTCGAACTGACCGAGGCGCTGGGCGGCGTTTCCTACGACTATCTGATGTCCGACACCGGAGAAAAAATCATCGTCGAGGAACATGGCGACGAGCGTTCGACCGAGGGCAGCAGGGTCGGTATCAAGTTCGATCCCGATCGCGCCATGCTGTTCGACGGCGAGACGGAAGCCCGGATTCGCTAGGAAAAGCCATTGACGCTGCATGGAGCGTCCCCGTCGTCCGGTCTATGCCATGCGGCCCGGCTCGTCGGACCCTTCAAGGTCAGTCAGTGCTCCGGCCACCCATGACGGGAACCGTCGTCACCGGCGATGCGGAATGGTCGACGTCGCCGGTCACCTCGACCCATCCGTGTTTCCGGTGTTCGAACACCGAGAATTTCGGGGCGGGAAAATCCGGGTCGGCTAAAGCGCCGACCGGAACGGCGGTGACGCCCTCCCACCCTTCGATCCTGAAAGCGACCGTCGATCCGCAGTGCGGGCAAAACCGGTAGGTCGCCTTGCGGCCGCTGTCTGCCAGGCGAGACCATTCGGTATGGTCGCCGGACAAAACCACCTTGTCGTCGGGCCAGCGTGCCTGAGCTGCAAACGCACTTCCGCTGCGTTTCTGGCATTCGAGGCAGTGGCAGACCGAAACACGGACGGGTTCGCCCTCGCAGGTCGCCCTCAATTGGCCACATCGGCAGGTTGCTACTCGTTGCATGGCGGGCCTTTCGCTTGATCGGTGACGGAATGGCCGAAAGCACATTCGCTCCAGGCACCCGACGAAAACTGTGGCCGCCACTGGTGCAAGTCAAGCGATGCCGCCCGGAAGACTGTGCCGCCGACAAGACAAACCCCGCCTCAATGGGCGGGGTCTGTCTTCGTCGCGCTGGGCGTGGCGACTTTGTCTAGCTCGACGGCAACATCACCTTGTCGATGACATGGATGACGCCGTTATCGGTGACGATGTCGGCCGAAATTACATTGGCCTCGTCCACGGTGACGCCGCCGTTGGACTTTTCGACGGTCAGCAGGCGATCGCCGCCGGCCTTGATGGTCTTGACGTGGATGGCGCGTCCTGGAAGCTGGTTCGACATCAGCTTGCGCGGCAGCACGTGATAGCTGAGCACGGCCACCAGCTGGTCTTTGTTTTCCGGCTTCAGGAGCGTCTCGACCGTTCCCGCCGGCAGAGCCGCGAAGGCCTCGTCGGTCGGGGCGAAGACCGTCAGGTTTTCGCCGGTCGCCAGGGCGTCGGCCAGTCCAGCGGCCTTGGCGGCGGCGAGCAGGGTCTCGAAGCTGCCGGCGCTTTGCGCCGTTTCGACGATATTGGCCGATTGGGCCGGGGCGGCCAGAAGCGTTCCGGCAGCAAGGCCGGCTGCGATGAGCATCTTTTTCATCAGTTGGTTCCTCTCGGGTCTGTCGTCGACGACCGGGTTTTCTCTTCGCTAGCGGTCCGGTTCTACGCCCTCCGGTTCAGATCGGATCACCGCGGGAGGGGGAAAATTCACCGGCGGTTCAAAATCGACCGCGACTGTGATCTGATCGGGGACAGGACACGTAAAAGGCCCGACAGAAGAAGGTCGGGCGATGCTGAAAGCGCTGCAGATGGAAACGACGAGGGAGGATCCGGGTTCGGATCAGAGGCTTTTGCAGTCTCTGATTGCTGCGATCGCCTTCCACCAGGACCGGACCGCCTTCGAAACGCTGTTCGTGCGCTTCGGACCGCGCGTCAAGGGCATGATGCTCAGATCGGGCGCGACGGAAGACGTGGCCGAAGACCTGGTCCAGGAGGTGATGATGACGGTCTGGCGCAAGGCGGCGCTCTATGCCCCCGACCGCGGCAATGTCAGCACCTGGATCTTCACCATCGCGCGCAATGCCCGCATCGACCGGCTGCGGCGGCAGCCGACCCAGCCCTATGTCGATGTCGAAACGGTGACGCTGGCAAGCGACGCGCCGAACGCCGAGGCGATAGCGATCGGCAGCCAGAACGACGCGCGCGTGCGCGAGGCGGTCGCCATGCTGCCGAAGGAACAGAAGACGGTCATCGAAATGGCGTTCACCGGCTACAAACCGCACAGCGAAATCGCCCGGGAGCTGGATCTGCCCATCGGCACGGTCAAGTCGCGTATGCGTCTGGCCTATCAGAAACTCAAAGAGTACCTTGAGGATTTGAGATGAGCATTCATCACCATCTGGATGCTGCGACGCTCATGCGGTATGCGACCGGCGATCTCGATCCGGCCTTCACCATCGTCGTCGCCTCGCATCTGGCGATATGCGATCGCTGCCGCCAGGACGTGCGTCTGGCCGAGGCGCTGGGCGGCGATTGCCTGGACGCCGTTCCGGAGGCGACGCTGAGCGACGGCGCCTTTGCCCGCCTGACAAGCCGACTGGATGCGGACGAGGATGCCCCCGTCAGCAATGTGCGGGAGGCGGACTTCGGCCGGCGTTCGGAAATCCCGCTGCCGCTGCGGCGCCTGGTCGGCACCTCGCTGGACGATATCGGCTGGCGCCGTGTCGTCCCCGGCGTGCAGCGTCACCGGATCGCACTGCCGGGCACGGATTCGTCGCTGTACATGCTGAAAATCGGCCCGGGCCGCAAGATGCCCGAACACGGCCATGGCGGTACCGAGATGACGCTGATCCTGCGCGGCTCCTACAGCGATGCCTTCGGTCAGTATCGCGCCGGCGACGTTGCCGATCTCGACGAGCATGTCGAGCACCAGCCGATGGTCGATTCCGACGAACCGTGCATCTGCCTGGTGGCGACGGAGCAGCCGACCCGCTTCAAGGGCATCGTCAGCCGGCTGATGCAGCCCCTGGTCGGCATCTGATCCGTGGTCGAAAAGACCCACGGTACAGTCTGGGTGATCGGCGCCAGCTCCGGCATCGGTGCGAGTTTTGCGCGCCTGATCGCCGCTGAGGCGGAGCATGTCGCGGTCTCCGCGCGCTCCGCCGACAAGCTTGAAAAGCTCGCAGCGGAGGGCAGCAATCTGGCGGCCTTTCCCGTCGACGTGGCGTCGCCGGCAGCGGTCGCGGGGGCAGCCCGGGCCATTGAGGAACGGTTCGGCGGCATCGATCTTGTCGTGGTCTGCTCCGGCGCCTGGTGGATGATGCGCTCTGACGAGCTCGATATCGACAAGATGCGCGACGCCATGGACGTCAACTACTTCGGCGTGGTCAACACAGTGAACGCGGTGCTGGCGGGAATGAAGGCGCGCGGCAGCGGCCACATCGTCATCGTTGCCTCGGTCGCCGGCTATCGCGGCCTGCCCAATGCCGCGGCCTATGGCCCGACCAAGGCGGCGCTGATGAACCTCGCCGAGACGCTGAAGCTCGATCTGAGCCGCTTCGGCATCGATGTGTCCCTCGTCAATCCGGGTTTCGTCGACACGCCGATGACACGAACCAACACCTTCAAAATGCCTGGGCTGATCAGTTCCGATCTGGCAGCCCGAAAGATGCTCGCCGGCATCCGCAAGAAGCGCTTCGCTATCCTCTTTCCGACGCTCTTCGCCAATACCGTACGGCTGCTCAACGTCCTGCCGAATGGGCTGTTCTTCTGGATGATCGGCCGCATGATGCGGCGGTAAGTGATTGAGAAATTCGAAATGAAGTGCCGAGGCCGCAATTCCGGCACTGCCGTGCTGCCTCATGCGGCCATGTCGAGATCGCGTTTAATCCGATGCACGCTGACCGAGTCGGACGGCGGCTCCGGCTTCCGGTTTACCGGCAAACGCTTCAGCCACAGCCGCAGCGCCTCCCAGCGAAAGCCCAGCCACACTTTCTGCGTCAGAAAGGCGGTGACCAGAAAGCGCTTCAGCAGCGTGCTGTCGGTCATCGGTTCATGCACGCCGGCAAAGTGTGCCGCCAAAAGCGGACCGTCCTCATCTTCGAGCCGGATGCCAACGGCGGCCGTGCGGTCGGGAAGCTTGGTCCGGAACGCATAACGACCCGACACCCGATTGAACGGCGACACGTGGAAGACCTTGGCGCAGCCGTGACGCATCGCCCCTCCCGTGTCCACGCCTTCGGCCGTCGCATAGGTGTGCCGCTCTCCGAAGGTGTTCGAGACCTCGTAGATGATGAGGACCGGGCGGTCCCGGGCATCGAGGCCGTAATAGACGGTCAGCGGGTTGAAGGCATAGCCCAGCACCCGCGGATAGCACAGCATCAGATACCGCTTCGCCACATCGGGACCGATCGTATCGGCGGCGATATTGTCGAGATGGGCGCGCAGGTTGCGGCCGTCGCCGAAATCGCGGTCATGCAGGGAAAACAGGTTGAACCGGTTGTGAGAAAAGAGCCGCAGCCGCCGGCTGTGCTCCGCCAGCCGGTCAATATCGACAAAGACCGAAAAGACGGAATACTTGAAGTGATGCATGGACGGCCGCAGCCGCCGATGCATCACGCTGCCGGCAAAGATCCCTTCGCGCACTTTCATCATTCGGCCACCTGACGATACTCCGCCGCC
Source organism: Rhizobiaceae bacterium (assembly GCA_963921345.3). Classification (GTDB taxonomy): domain Bacteria; phylum Pseudomonadota; class Alphaproteobacteria; order Rhizobiales; family Rhizobiaceae; genus Hoeflea_A. The sequence continues at coordinate 192,729 of CAWUFE020000003.1, forward strand.
AGCGCCCGCTTGTCGGAAAATCCCGCGTCGCGTGCCCAGGGCCGGGCAATGCCGCCCAGTTCCTCGGCGACGGCCAGGCCGCTGGCGATACCGTCCTCGTGAAAACCGTAGCCCAGATAGGCGCCGCAATACCAGCTGCGGCGGTAGCCCTGGAGGCTGCCCATCTCGTCTTGCGCGCGGAATGCAGCGGCGTCGAAGACCGGATGATCGTATTCCAGCACCCGATCGATCCGGTCGGCGCGGATCTCCCGGCTTGGATTGAGGGTCACGAAGATGTTCTCGTTGGTTTCGAGGCCCTGCAGGCGGTTCATCCAGTACGAAACGCACAGTTCGCCATCAATCGGGTTGCCGCTCTTGATGTAGTTCCAGCCGGACCAAAGCTGCCGGCGCTTGGGCATCCAGCGCTCGTCGCGGTGAAGAACCGCGACGTTCTTCTGGTAGGAGAACGCCGACAGAAGCGATTGTTCGGCCCCATCGGCGTCGGCGATCAGCCCGAGCGTCCGGTCGGCATGGGTGGCGAACACTACGTGGTCGAAAAGATGCATGACACCGTCGCGCGTCTCGATCAGCACCCGGTCGGGGCGCCGGCACACGGCCTTGATATCCGCATTGAGGCGGGTCTCGAAATTGCCGTCGGCAATCAGCCTCTCGACATAGACCCGGCTGCCGCCGACCACGGTTTTCCACCAGGGCCGCTTCTTGAATTGCAGCATGCCGTGGTTGGCGTAGAAATCGACGAAGCTGCGGGCCGGGAACTGCAGCATCCTTTCGATCGACGTCGACCAGATGGCTGCGCCCATCGGCACGATGTGCTCGTCGATAAAATCGCGGGAGTAGCGTTCCCTTTCGAGAAACTCGCCAAGCGGCATGTCTTCCCGGTATTGGGCCACGCGCCGCCGGCAGTCGCGAAAGAACCGGTTGATCTCGCGCAGCATCATCCAGTGGTGCAGGTTCCAGAGGTTTCTGCGTTGGCCGAAATAGCCCTTACCTGATCCGGCATACTCGTAGCGCCCGCCATCATGGGTCAGCGAAAAGCTCATGCGGGTGTCGCGGCAGGGAATATCCAGCCGTTTGAACAGAGCCGACAGGTTCGGATAGTTGCGATCGTTGAAGACGATAAAGCCGGTATCGACCGCGACCGGGCCATCGCGCGTTTCGACGTCGACCGTATGGGCATGACCGCCGGGATAGTCGGCCTTTTCGAACAGCGTCACATGGTGGCGACGGCTCAGCAGCCAGGCCGCCGAGAGCCCCGATATGCCGGCGCCGATCACTGCAATGGTCTGTTTTCTCAACGGGATCTCCTGTCCGTCGTTGTCTTGCCCGTGAGCCTTTTACGCAAGGCGACAGGCGGCGGATCACCGGCTCGGAGCAATCCGTTTCGAGGCGACAAATTCGGTGATCCGACAGTCTGCCCGGCGCGTACTATCCCGGCAACAGCGCGAGAGCACGGACGCATGATTTATGCGAAAGCCTACATCGCCACAGCCGTGGTGTTTTTCCTGCTGGACTATGTCTGGCTGACCCGCCTGGCCGGCCCCTTCTATCGCAGCCAGATCGGTTCGATGATGCTCGACCAGCCGCGGCTCGGCGTCGCTGCGCTGTTCTACATTCTCTACGTCGCCGGCATCGTCGTCTTTGCGGTCGTTCCGGCGCTGCGCGCCGAATCCCTGGCGACGACGCTGCTGCTCGGCGCATTGCTGGGCTGTATCGCCTACGGCACCTACGACATCACCAATTACGCGACGCTGCGCGGCTGGCCCGTTGCCGTCCTGCTCGTCGACATCGCCTGGGGTACGGCCCTGACCGCCGTCTCGGCCGGGGCCGGTTATCTTTTGACGCGAATGTTCTAATTTAGCAGTTCATTGGCCGATGCGAGGGCGGTCGGCTAAGATATCGCCTGGACCCGAACATCGACTTCCGCGAACCGCCATGAACTCAGACCGGACCGTACACCTGCGCATCGAAGGACAGGTTCAAGGCGTGGGCTTTCGTGCCTGGCTGGCGGCGAGGGCGCGCGACCTCGAACTCTCCGGCTGGGTGCGCAACCGAAGCGACTGGACAGTCGAGGCGGTGATCAGCGGCGCGCCGGATCACGTCGACGACATGCTCCAGCGCTGCGAAGAGGGACCGCCTCACGCTCGTGTGACGCGCGTCGAGGTCCTCGACGAAGACGCAGGCGCTTTCACCGGCTTCGAGGTCCGTTCGACGGTGTAGCCGGAACGATCACGCCCCCGGAAAGCTGTAGTCCTTGAACTGATCGCGCAGGGTCGTCTTCTGGATCTTGCCTGTGGCCGTGTGGGGGATTTCGTCGACGAATTCCACGTCGTCCGGCATCCACCATTTGGCGACCTTGCCTTTCATGAAGTCGAGGATCGCTTCCTTGCTCGGGTCGCGGCCTTCCTTCCTGACGATCACCAGCAGCGGCCGTTCGTCCCATTTCGGGTGCTGGATGCCGATCACCGCGGCTTCGGCGACGTCGTCATGGCCGACGGCGAGGTTTTCCAGTTCGATGGTCGAGATCCACTCGCCGCCGGACTTGATGACGTCCTTGGCGCGGTCGGTGATTTCCATGTAGCCGTGCGCATCGACATGGGCGACGTCGCCTGTGTCGAACCAGTTCTCATCGTCGAACTGCTCGGCGCCGTGGCCCTTGAAATACGCCGACGAAATGGCCGGTCCGCGCACTTTCAGGCGTCCGAAGGTCTTGCCGTCGCGCGGCAGTTCGTTGTTGTCGTCGTCGGTCACCTTCATCTCGATGGAGAAGGGCGGATGGCCCTGCTTGGCCTGCAGATCGAGCTTGGCCTCGCCCTCGAGATGCTCGTATTCCGGCTTGATGGAGCACAGCGTCCCGAGCGGGCTCATCTCGGTCATGCCCCAGGCGTGGATGACGTCGACGCCGTACTTTTCCTGGAAGGCCTGGGTGATGGCGCGCGGGCACGCCGAGCCGCCGATCACGACCCGTTCGAGATCGGGCAGCGTGCCGCCGGTGTTTTCCAGATGCTGCAGCAGCATCAGCCACACCGTCGGCACGGCGGCGGTCATGGTGACACGCTCCTCGGTCAGCAGCTGATAGATCGATTCGCCGTCCATGCCGGGGCCGGGCATGATCATGGTGCTGCCGACCATCGGGCAGGAAAAAGCTGTCGACCAGCCATTGGCGTGGAACAGCGGCACCACGGGCATCATCCGGTCGCGTGCCGACAGGCACAGCATGTCTGGCTGGATGGCGGCCATGGCGTGCAACACGTTGGAGCGGTGCGAATAGACGACGCCCTTGGGGTTGCCGGTGGTGCCGGAGGTGTAGCACATGCCGGCGGCGGTGCGTTCGTCGAACTCCTTCCAGGCGAAATCCTGGTCGGCTTCCGCCAGCCATTCCTCATACGGCACGGCGTTGGCCAGCTTGGTTTCCGGCAGATGCGCCGCGTCGGTGAACACCACCACCTTCTCCAGGCTCGGAACCTTGTCGGCGATCGCCTCGATCAACGGCAGGAAGGTCAGGTCTGTGAACAGGAAGCGGTCTTCCGCATCATTCATGATCCAGGCGATCTGGTCCGGAAACAGCCGCGGATTGAGCGTATGGTAGACGCCGCCGATGCCGAGAATGCCGTACCAGCTTTCCAGATGCCGCCAGGTGTTCCAGGCCATGGTCGCGACCCGGTCGCCCTCGCTGATGCCTTCCATCTCCAGCCGTTTTGCGACCTGCAGGGCGCGGCCGTGAATGGACTTGTAATCGGTGCGGTGGATCGGTCCCTCGACCGAGCGCGAGACGATTTCGCGGTCGCCGTGATAAAGCGCCGCATGATCCAGAATCTTGTGGCAAAGAAGCGGCCATTCCTGCATCAGTCCGAGCATGTGTTCTCCTCCTTTTCCGGTTGGTTATCGCACCGGTTTGCACGGAGTATGGCCCGCAACGGCGTGCAGGAAAAGTCTTGATTTTCACCCCTTTGTAGGCCAACGGACCCGGTGACCTTGCTTCGTTCGCGCCCGCTTGGTAAGGCGTCGGCCGGTTTCGGGCATCTTCCCGAGGAACTCCGATCCGGCGCGACGAACGGGCGGCGGGGCCCGCGAGGGGCCGTGCCGCGCTTACCCCGGCCGAGACACAGGGCGCAGCCATGATTTCAATTGTCATTCCCTGCAAGAACGAAGCGGAGAACATTCCGCCGCTGCTGGACGAAATTGCCGAGAATCTCGCCGGACGCGAGATCGAGGTGCTGGTGGTCAATGACGGCTCGACCGACAACACGCCGGACGTGCTTGCCGCCGAGGCGGGCAAGCGGTCCTTTCCGGTGCGCCACATCCGCCACCAGAGTTCGGTCGGCCAAAGCCTGTCGCTGCGCAGCGGCGTTCTGGCGGCGCATGGCGAGATCATCGCCACCATCGACGGCGACGGCCAGAACAATCCGCAATATATCGGCGAACTGGTCGACAAGCTCCTCGACTCCGGGCCCGGAGTGGGCATCGCCTGCGGCCAGCGCGTGCGGCGCAAGGACACCAAACTCAAACAGCTGTCGTCGCGCTTCGCCAACTGGCTTCGCGGCTCGATTCTCAACGACAAGACGCGCGATTCCGGCTGTGGCCTGAAGGCCCTGCATGCCGACATCTTTCGGCGGCTGCCTTTTTTCAACGGGACCCACCGCTTTCTGCCGGCCCTGGTCATCCAGGAGGGCTTCGACGTGGTGGCGATCGACGTCGTCGACCGACCGCGGCGGTTCGGCACATCCAATTACGGCATTCTCGATCGCGGTCTGCGCGGCGCACTCGACCTCTTCGGGGTCTGGTGGCTGAAGCGCAGGCGCAAGGCGATGCCGGTTGTCGAGGAAATTCACAATGATTGAGACCTTCATGCAGCTTGTCGGATGGTTCCATTCCGTCTTCATCGACCAGTTCGACGCCTGGGTGCTGCTCGGCTTTTTGGCCCAGGCCTGCTTCACCATGCGGTTCGTTGTCCAGTGGATCGCGTCCGAACGGGCCAAACGAAGCGTCGTGCCGGTTGCTTTCTGGTTTTTTTCGCTGTTCGGCGGGGGTATGCTGTTTATCTATGCGATCCAGCGGCAGGATCCGGTGTTCATAGCGGGCCAGGGGATGGGGCTGATCATTTATATTCGCAATCTCTGGCTGATCGCCAACGAGAGAAGAGCCGCCATGGCGGACACTGAATGACGGCAGTGCAGGCAAAGGTACCAGCGTTACATTACCTGCTGATCTTCCTGTTCGGCGTTGCGGTGTTGTTGCCGGGCGTCGCCCAGTTGCCGCCCATCGACCGCGACGAATCGCGCTTTGTCCAGGCAACCAAGCAGATGGTCGAGAGCGGCGATTTCGTCGACATTCGCTTCCAGACCCAGCCGCGCTACAAAAAACCGGTGGGAATCTACTGGCTGCAATCGGCCAGCGTCATTCTCACCGGCGGCGACGCCGCGACATCCGTCTGGGCCTATCGGCTGGTTTCGGTATTCGCCATGGCGCTTGCCTTTGCGGCGCTCTACTGGATCGGTTCCTCGATGTTCGGGCCGGCGGCGGCGGCGCTGGCCGCGCTGATGCTGGCCGGCCTGTTCGGCGCCGGCTTCGAGGGGCGCCTTGCCAAAACCGACGCGGTGCTGCTGCTGTTGTCGATCCTCGCCCAGGGTCTGCTGGCGCGCATCTACCTGGCGGCGCGCGACGGCGAGAGCGCGGGTGCCGCGACCGCCTGGCTGTTCTGGATCGTCCAGGGCTGCGCCATCCTGATCAAGGGACCGATCACGCCGTTGCTCAGCGGCGTCACCGTCGCCTTTCTGGTGATTTTCGACAATAATCGCGACCTGCGCTGGCTGGCCGGCCTCAGGCCGCTACGCGGGGTGCTGCTGATGGCGCTGGTGACGGTGCCCTGGCTGGCGCTGATCACCTGGAAGACCGGCGGCGCCTTTTGGGTGGAAGCCGTCGGGCGCGACATGCTGGGCAAGGTCGCGGGCGGTCAGGAATCGCACGGCGCCTGGCCCGGCTACTACGCCATCACCTATTCTCTCTATATCTGGCCGTTCGGCCTGATCGCCGCCATCGGTTTCACCTACGCCCTGCGGCGCATGTTCACCGATCCGCGCCTGCTGTTCTGCATTGCCTGGTACCTGCCGCTGTGGCTGGTCTTTGAGCTCATTCCGACCAAGCTGCCGCATTATGTGCTGCCGGCCTATCCGGCGATCCTGCTTCTCGGCGGCTGGATCCTGACTCTGCCGGTTGCCGACAAGCCCGAGGTCCTGGCATGGCAGCGACTGCTGCACGGTCTGGCCGGTTTCGGCGTTGCGGTCGTGATGATCGCTTTCGTGGCGCTTGCCCTGGTGGCGCCGATCTATCTGACCGGAGCCATGTCGATCTGGAGCCTGCCGGCGTCGGCCCTGCTGCTGGTCGCCGGCTGGCTGGGCCTCGGCCTGCGCGTCCACGTATCGCCGATCCGCCGCGTTGCCGTCGCCGCGCTGACCGCCACCACCGCCTACGGGCTGATGTTCGGAGGCATCCTGCCGCAGATCGACCAGCTGTGGCTCGGCCGGCAAATCGCCTCCCGCTTCCACGAGGAAAAGGCCTGTGAGGAATCCGTGCTCGCTTCGGTGACCTATCACGAACCGAGCCTCGTGTTCCTCGCCGGCACCGATACGCTGATGACCGACGCGGTCGGCGCGGCCCAGCACCTGCTTTCCGATCCCGAATGCGCCGTTGCCGCCGTGCCCGACGAAAATGCGGTGCCGTTCCTGGCGGCACTCAAGGATGCCGGTGTCGAGCCCGTCAGCGGCGAGGCGGTGTTCGGAATCAATTACTCCAAGGGGCCGGAATACATCATCCGTCTTTATCGACTGCCGGCGGAGTAGGCTCTGAAGTCCCTCACTCCGGCCAGCCGATATGGTCGGCCATCCACGGATAGGTTTTGACGATCGGCGCGACGGCCTGGCTTCGAAGCAGCGCTTCGGCGGCGCGGGCCGCAGCCTCGGCGATGTCGGGATACCAGTCCTCGCGCGCGATCAGCGACAGCGAGCGGCCGAACCGTCCGCGTTCCAGCGGCAGCACCGTGAGGCCGTCGAGCAGCGTCATGTCCTGGCGCAGGCAAAGCGGTGTCGTGACGCTCCAGCCGAGCCCGTTGCAAACCGCCGCCAGCTGGCTCGGCGCCGAGTCGAACTCCATTTCCACCGGCGGGCGCACCTTCATGCGGTTGAGCTGCGCCTCGATCTGGCGCCCGATGAACGAGCGCAGCGTATAGCGGATGAACGGCAGGTCGGCGGCCAGGGTCTCGATGTCGGTGGCGCCGCGGTGATGGCGCGGGACGGCAACGACGTAGGGTTCCGACATGAGCGGCCGGCTTGCCAGCCCGTCGGAATGGGCCAGAGCGTCACTGGCTGTGATGATCATGTCGACGCTGCGTGACAGCAGAGCGTCATGGTGGTGCGGCGATATGCCGGACCACATCTGCAGCCGACGCGCTTTGGAGCGCAGGGCCTCTAGCAATTGCGCGCCGATCGAGTTGGCGACGCTGTCGGGCATCGCGATCGTCATCGAGGAGATGGTGTCTTCGCGGCCGCCGGCGACATGGCGCAGGCTCTCTTCCGCCATCGTCAGAATCTCGCGCGCCTGCTGGTAGAAGCTGTGGCCGGCCGAGGTCGGGGTAATCGGCCGCGCTGTGCGGTCGAACAACTCGGTTTCGACGGCGTGCTCGAGTTGGCCGATGATTTGCGACATGTTCGACTGGGTCATGCCGAGCTGCCGCGCCGCCTGGGTCATGCCGCCGAGTTCGACCGCCGCCACGAAAGCACGCAGCGATTTCAGATCGAAGCCTCGGGGCAGGTCCTGCATCAGCTCTCCAGCGGCAGTGCCATATCCACCATCCACTCGATGAGATCGTCCATGTAGCTGCGATAGGCATAAAGCAGGAAGCGCGTCTCGGAAACCCGCAGCAGCAACACCGGCACATGATGCATGGCGGTCTGCAGCACGCTACCGACCGGACAGGCGGCGAGCGACAGATCCACCGAAAGGTCGCGGTTGAGATAGCCCTCGACCGCCGGGCCCTCGATGCTGACGCCGCAGCGCGCATCCGACAGGTCTGTCACCGCTGCCAGATCCGGCGCCAGGTCCGGCGTCTCGGCATCGATCAGCAGATAGGTGTCGAAGGTGGTGCGGGCGACCGTTGCGGCACCGTTTTGGGCAAACCGGCCAGTCGACAACCGCTCTGCGGTGCCGGCGAGCGCGCCGACGCGGCCGTGAACCGTTTCGGCGCCGTCGGGCCAGAAGCCGATCTGCACCATCGTTGCCGGGTCGGCGCGCGACAGGCAGAGCTTTCCGCCCGGCCGGCCGAACAGGACGTCGTCCATTGTCTCAATACGCTTATCCATGCATGCGGCTCCCGTCGGGATCGTAGAACACCGGATGGACCACTTCCGCCGCGTGGGTGTCGTTTCTCAGCGGAAAGCGCGCCGTCACCGTCTCGCCGTGACGCTCGCGTCCGCCGGCCAGCAGTCCCAGCGCAACATAGGACTTGAGTGCCGGGCTGTAGGTGGTTGCGGTGATGTGGCCGGCGCTGGTCGCGTTGTCCGACGCCGTCAGATGGGCGCCTATCTTCAGCGCCCGGTTTTCCTTGGAAACGAGGCCGACAAGCTGCAGCCGCTGCGGATCGGCCAGTCCCTCGCGCCCCAGCATGGCGCTGCCGATGAACGACTTCTTTTTGGAGCACATGCCGCCGAGGCCTAGATCGTCGGCGGTTGTGCGCCCGTCGATTTCGGTTGCCGTGACATGGCCCTTCTCGATGCGCAGGGTGCCCAGTGCCTCGGTGCCGTAGGGCACGATGTCGTGGTCGCGGCCGGCTTCCATCAGGGCTTCCCACACCGCCAGCCCGTGACGGCTGGTGGTGAACACCTCATAGGCCAGTTCGCCGGAGAACGAGAGCCGCGCGATGGTGACGTCGATCGTGCCGATGCGGCCGCTGCCCACCGCCATGACCGGGAAATCGTGGTGCTCCAGCGACAGTCCGGTGACCGCCTTTTGCAGGACGGCGCGGCTGTTCGGCCCGGCAATCGCCATACCGGCCCACTGGTCGGTGAGCGAGGCGAGCCGCACCTTCAGGTCGGGCCAGGCCGTGGCGTGCCAGTATTCCAGCCGCTGCAGCACCAGCGCGGCGTGGGCCGTCGTCGTCGTCATCAGATACTGATGCTCCGACAGCCGCCAGGTGGTGCCGTCGTCATAAAGGATGCCGTCCTCGCGCAGCATCAGCCCGTAGCGTGCCTTGCCGACCGGCAGTTTCAGAAAGGCGTTGGAGTAGACCCGGTTAAGGAACTCCGGGGCGTCCGGGCCCTGCACGTCGATCTTGCCGAGAAACGATACGTCGACCATGCCGACATTTTCACGCACCGCCGTCGCCTCCCTGATGTAGGCATCGGTCAGGCTTTCGCCGGTGGTCGTGTAATAGCGCGGCCGCTTCCACGGGCCGGTGTCGAGCATCACCGCGCCATTGGCTATGTGCCAGCTGTGCATCGGCGATCGGCGCACCGGGCGGAAACGCGGCCCGGTCTCGCGTCCGGCAACCGCGCCGAGGCTGATCGGCACATAGGGCGGCCTGAAGCGGGTGGTTCCGACGGCGTCGATCGGCTTGCCTTCGGCTTTCGCCATCAGCGTCAGCGCGTTGAGGTTGGCGTTCTTGCCCTGGTCGACCGCCATGCCGAGGGTGGTGTAGCGCTTCAGATGCTCGACCGAGACGTAGCCCTCGCGATGAGCCAGCGCGATATCGCTGGCCGTCACGTCGTGCTGGAAATCGACGAAGCGCTTGCCGTTGCCCTTCGGCGCCGGGATGTCGAAGATGGGCAGCGGCACGACGTCGGGGGAGGCGGGTTCGACCGCCATCGGCGGCAGCGTCACCGGCCCGCGTCCGACGGACTGTGCCGCCGCCATGCCGGCTTCGACACCGCTGCCAATGGCGTTTTCAAGGTCGAAGATGCCGGCGGCCGAACCGCAGTTTCGCAACGCGACGTTGGCGCGCGCCTCGCCCGGGAGGAAGGCATGCAGGCGCTCGTCAAAGACCGGCTTGCCGCCGGCCTGGCTTGCGAGATTGATGTTCGGGGTCCAGCCGCCGGCCATCAGCACCGCGTCGGCGCCAAGAGCTTGTGCCGGTCCGGTGATGGTGCCGCTTCGACCGTCGATGGGAGCGACCTGAACGCCGGTCACCCGCCGCCCGCCCTTGACGGATACGATGGCCCGGCCGGTCTGCACGGTAATCGACAGGGCCGCCGCGCGTTCCATCAGCTCCGCGGCGGGTTCGGCGCGCATGTCGACGATCGCCGCCACCGGTACGCCGTATTCCTTCAGCGCGAAGGCCGAGTGGTAGCCGCTGTCATTGTTGGTCATCAGCACCGGATTGCGGCCGACGGCGACGCCGTGGGCGGCTGCATAGAATGCCGCCGCGCTCGCCAGCATGACGCCCGGCCGGTCGTTGCCGTCGAAGACCAGCGGCCGTTCGAAAGCGCCGGCGGCCAGCACGATGTCGCGCGCATGGATGATCCAGTGGCGCTGCCGCGGCTCGTTGCCCTCCGGTTTCGCCTTGTGATCGGCCACCCGTTCGATCGCGGCGGCCGTGTTGTCGTCGAACAGCCCGTGAACCGCGGTTCGCGGCAGCAGGGTGACGTTGTCAAGGCCGGCCAGTTCCAGCTCGACCTCGCGAGCCCATTGTCGCGCCGGGACGCCGCGAATGGTCGACAGTTCCGTCAGCAGCCCGCCGCCAAAATGCGCCGCCTCTTCGGCGAGCATCACCTTAGCGCCGGAGCGCGCCGCCGTCAGGGCCGCGGCCAGTCCGGCTGCACCGCCGCCGACCACCAGCACGTCGCAGAAACCGTGCATGCGCTCGTAGCGGTCCGGGTCCGGCTCGCGGGAAGCGGCCCCCATGCCGGCCGCGCGGCGGATGAAATGCTCGAAGAAGTGCCAGCCGCGCTGGCCCGCTTCGAAGAAGGTCTTGTAGTAGAAACCGGCGGCGAAAATCGGCGACAGCAGCCCGTTGACCGCCGACACGTCGAAGCCGAGCGACGGCCAGACATTCTGCGGATGCGCCTCAAGGCCCTCGCAGATTTCCACTTCCGGCGCCTTGCAATTGGCTTCGCGGCGGCCTCCGTCGCGCAGGGTGACGATGCCGCTCGGCTCATGCGAGCCGGCCGTCATGACGCCGCGCGGCCGGTGATACTTGAAACTGGCGGCAATGTGCTGGGTATCGTGCGCAAGCAGCGCCGAGGCGAGGCTGTCGCCGGCAAACCCGCTGAAATGGCGGCCGTTGAAGTGGAACCCCACCGACCGTTGCCGATCGATCAGATGACCGCCCTTGTCGAGACGATAGGAACCCATTACGCCGCCTCGCTATCTGCGATCGACGCCTGGGCGCCGACCAGCCTGGTTGCGTGAATCTGATGGGTGACGGTGTCGCGCTCGACCACCAGCACCGCCCGGCAGCCGGAAGTGTGCTGCCAGTGCTCCTCATGCCGGCCCATGGGATTGCCACGCTCGTAGACATGCGCGGTCCAGGTGTCCTGGCCGGCATCGAGTGCCGGGAATTGCCGTTCGGCGTCGCCGGCATAGGTGAATTCGTGCGAGTCGCGGTGACCGCAATTGGGGCAGTGTATCAGCATCAGTGCAACTCCGGCGAAGGGCCGACGCCCTTTTCGTCGATCACCCGGCCCTGTTCGAAGCGCTGCAGGGTGAAGGCGGCGTTGAGTTCGTGCGGCTCGTCGCGGGCGATGGTGTGGGCGAAGCACCAGCCCGACGCCGGTGTCGCCTTGAAGCCGCCATAGCACCAGCCGCTATTGAGGTAGAGGCCGGGCAGAGGGCCGGGGGTGATGATCGGGCTGCCGTCCATCGACATGTCCATGATGCCGCCCCAGTTGCGCAGCAGGCGCACCCGGGCAAGATTGGGAAACAGCGCGACGCCACTGGAGATCACGTCCTCGTAGACCGGCAGGTTGCCGCGCTGCGCCCAGGAATTGTAACCGTCGAGATCGCCGCCGAAGACCAGGCCGCCCTTGTCCGACTGGCTGATGTAGAGATGCCCGGCGCCGAAAGTGATGACGGTGTTGATCAGCGGCTTCAGCGGCTCCGACACGAAGGCCTGCAGCACGTGGCTTTCGATCGGCAGCCGCTCGATGCCGGCCCGCCGCATCACCTCCGAGGTGCTGCCGGCGACGGCGACGCCGACCTTGCCGGCGCTGATGCGCCCGCGCGTCGTCTCGACCCCGGTGATGCGGTCGCCGGAGCGAACGAAGCCGGTCACCTCGCAATTCTCGATCAGGTCGACGCCGAGCCGGTCGGCGGCCCGCGCGAAGCCCCAGGCGACGGCGTCGTGCCGGGCCGTGCCGCCGCGCGGCTGCAGCAGGCCGCCCTCGATCGGAAAGCGCGCCCGGTCGGAAAAGTCCATTTCCGGCGCCATCTTGCGGACCTCCTCGCGCGTCAGCAGTTCGGCGTCGATGCCTTCCAGACGCATGGCGTTGCCGCGCCGCGCATAGGCGTCCAGCTGGCCCGGCGTGTGGGCCAGGTTCAGGGTGCCTCGCTGCGAGAACATGACGTTGAAGTTGAGGTCCTGCGACAGCCCTTCCCACAGCTTCATGCTCTTTTCATAAAAGCGCGAATTGGCCGGCAGCAGGTAGTTGGAGCGAACGATGGTGGTGTTGCGGCCGACATTGCCGCCGCCAAGCCAGCCCTTTTCCACCACCGCGACGCGGTGCAGTCCGTGCTCCTTGGCAAGATAGTAGGCAGTGGCCAGACCGTGGCCGCCGCCGCCGACGACCACCACATCGTAATGCGGTTTCGGCTCGGCCGCCCGCCAGGCGCGTTTCCAGCCCTTGTTGCCGTTCCAGGCCTCGCGCAGAAGTGAGAGAAGGGAATAGTGGTCCGTCACGTGATCCGTCCCGTTTTTAACCGCCGCGCACTATAGTGCGGCCGGTAAGAAAATTCGATTCTTTGATGTTTAATCAGGGATATTTCTCGGCAACATAAGGACGCTTAATGGGTGCCGGATCGGACGATCACGATTCGAAACACACTGTGATACCCCTGTCACAACTCCGTTGTTAGGCTGTACGCAGGCTTGCCGGTCGAAAACCTACTCGGTAGTATGTCGGCTCCACGACAGGGAGAAATCGCATGAAACTAGCAATCGGTATTGCGCTCGCAACCAGCATGATCTGCGCAACCGCTGTGGCGGAAACCAACCGCATCGACCTGCTGCGTCCCGACGCGCCGGAACTGGCCACGCCGGGCGACATGCCGATTGGCGTGCGTACGATGACGGTCACCAACCTCGACCAGATCGACATTCTCAAGGTCGAGGAAGGCAAGGACCTGCCACGCTACGATCGGCAACTGACGCTGGAGGTCTGGTATCCGGCGCAAGCGGGCACGGGCTCCGGCAACGCCTATTCCGACGTCGTTCTGCGCGACGGCGTCACCAAGGTCGATCTGACCGGCGCGGCTGAACGCAATGCCGATCCGGCAAAGGCAGGCGGCCCCTATCCGCTGGTAATGATCTCCCACGGATATCCGGGCAACCGCTTCCTGATGAGCCACCTGGGCGAGAACCTTGCCACCAAGGGCTATGTGGTCGTCTCCATCGACCATACGGACAGCACCTATGACGATTTTCAGGCGCCCGGCAGCGCTTTCGTGAACCGGCCGCTCGATCAGCGCTTCGTTCTCGATGCGATCGAGCGCCTCTCTAGGTCGGACGAAGGATTCCTGGGCGGTCTCGTCAACACCGACGACAGTGGCCTGATTGGCTACTCGGTCGGCGGTTACGGCGCGATGATCACCGCCGGCGCCGGCGTGACGAAAAAGGCGACCGAATTGCCGATTGTGCCGGGCGGGACGCTGTCGGTTCACCTGGCCGGTTCCGACACCCATGAGGCGCTGATCGATCCGCGCGTCAAGGCGATCGTCGCCGTCGCCCCATGGGGAATGAACGCCGGTGTCTGGGACACGGAGGGCCTGTCCGGTGTGCGCAAGCCAATGTTCTTCATCGCCGGCAGCGACGACGACGTTTCGGGCTACGAAAACGGCACCAAGGCGATCTTCGAGGCGAGCGTCAACGCCGAGCGCTATCTCTTGACCTTCGAATACGCCAACCACAACGCCGGCGCGCCGATACCGGCGCCGGAGGAGAGCTGGCAGCATTCGGAACAGCTCGGCTACGCGCCCTTCGATCACTACGCCGATCCGGTGTGGGATTCGGTGCGCATGAACAACATCACCCAGCACTTCGTCACCGCGTTTTTCGGCCAGTATCTGAAGCACGACAACGAGATCGCCGCCTATCTCGACCTGGTCGAGCATTCGCGCGACGCCGTGCATGCCCTCGACGAGGACGGGGAACCGAAACCGGAGCACAACTACTGGAAGGGCTTCGCCCCGCGCACCGCCAAGGGCCTCAGCCTGATGCACAAGGCCAAGGGCGAGTAGGCGGAACTTCGCTCGACAAGTTCATTGCATCCAGCCGCCGCGGGGAGTAACCGCTCTCCTGCGGCGGCAGGATACGGATCGACGGCGCCTCACTGGTCTCAGAATTTGCCGTATTTCAGATAGGCGTCCACCGGGTCGATATTCGAGAGGACGGCGTTTCTGACCTTGTCCTCCTGCTGAATGACCTCTTCGACTTCGATCACGACTGCCTCGGCGACTTCGGCAGGAATGACGACCACGCCATCGATATCGGCCAGCACGAAATCGCCGCAACGGATCAAAACGTCGCCAATCGTAATCGGTTGACCCGTCGCCTGAGGTGCCCACTTCCCGACGATATCGCGCGGGGTGCGAAATCGGCAGAACACCGGAAAACCGATGTTTCGGATAAATCCGTTGTCTCGCGTGCCGCCATCGACGATGTAGCCGCGGATGCCCCGATGTTTGAGGGTCTCTGCTGACAATTCGCCAATGAGAGCCAGTGCATCGCTGTTGGGCTGGCAGACGATGACGTGATCGGCCGGAGCTGCCGAAAGGAATTTCACCCATGGCAGAAGATAGTCGGTCTCGTCGTCGCTCCGAGCCTCAACCGGCGTGCCCTGCAGAGTAAACACCGGGCCGGCGACGCGGGTTTCCAGATCGAGTCCGACGATCGAGTGCGGCAGCAGGCAATTCTCCAGGCCGCGAGACCGCATGACGTCGTACACCGCGCCGGTATAGCAGCGGTCGAGGCGTTCGGTTACTTCCGTCAAGTTTCGGATCCTTGTCACTCGGTGGTCTTGAAGCGGCTTTCCGGCAAGCCGCATGTGTCGGTGTCGATGGCAAAGAGGCTGCCCGCCAGCCGATCCGTTTCGGCTTTTCCGAGGCTGGCTGTGGTCACGAAGAGCGTCGAGAGACCGGGACCGCCGAACGTGCAGGTGGTGATGTTTTTCACCGGCATGTCGATGATCCGATCCACCGATCCGTCGGGTGCGATCCGAACGATGCATCCGCCGCCGAACCGGCAGTTCCAGATACGACCTTCGCGGTCGATCGCCGACCCGTCGGGCAATCCCCGATCGCAGCCGGACAAATGCGGTGTGCCGGTGCCGATATCGCCGGTCGCAAGGCTATAGGGATAGGCGCGGATTTCATTCTTCAACGTGTCGCCGAAGTAGAAGGTCTTGCCGTCCGGGGCCCAGCACAGCGTGTTGGATATGCCGATGCCGCTCTCGATCTCTTCGAGGGCCGCACCCATGCAATATCGAAACAGTTTGCCCATGCCCCCGCGCACATCGCGATTTTCGCCATTGGGGCCGACATTGTTGCCCATGGATCCGACCCAGAACGTCCCCAGCGGGTCGGTGCGACCGTCGTTGAAACGCACATCGGGCGATCCAGGCAGGGTGACGCCGAGGTCGATGCGTTTGTCCGTATCGACCTCCAGAAAAACCAGTTTCGACGCCAGCGCGACAAGCAGCTTTCCATCGGTATCGGTCAACGACAATGCGACGACGGGCTCATCGAACAGATGGCTGGTCACGGCCGAACGGTCCAGGTCCAGCCGATGGACGAGAAACCGGTTGATGTCGACCCAGTAGACCCGGTTCTCATCGGCCGACCAGGTCGCGGCTTCGCCGCACAGATCGCCGGTCGGGGCGACGCAGGTTACGGTATATCCGGACATCTTGCTCCCTCAGGCCTTGGCATGATTTTCGAGGGCATGGTTCAACAAGACGGCGCTGATGATGAGCATGCCGCGCACAACATATTGCCAGTATTCGCTGACGTTCAGCAGGGTCATTCCGTTGACGATCACGCCGAGAAACAGCACCCCGATCAACGTGCCTCTGATCGAGCCCTTGCCGCCGAAAAGGCTGGTGCCGCCGATGATGACGGCGGATATCACGTCGAGTTCCCA
The DNA here is from genome assembly GCA_963921345.3 of Rhizobiaceae bacterium. Taxonomy (GTDB): domain Bacteria; phylum Pseudomonadota; class Alphaproteobacteria; order Rhizobiales; family Rhizobiaceae; genus Hoeflea_A. The sequence continues at coordinate 209,065 of CAWUFE020000003.1, forward strand.
TCCGCGTGCCGCGGTGGCGCTGCCGGACAGGATTTGCGAGGCGATCAAGATGCCGGCAATGGCGGTGAATATTCCGGTGATTCCGAGGGCGAGGGTCTTGGTTCCCCAGACATCGATGCCGGACAGCCGGGCCGCCTCGAGATTTCCGCCGACGGCATAGATGGAACGTCCGAAGCTCGTATAGTTCATCAGAAAATAGACCAGGCCGAAAACCGCCACGAAGATGTAGACCGGGAACGGGATGCCGAACAGGAATCCCGAGCCGAGAAAATTGAATTGATAGGGGAAGCTGGTAATCGGAAAGCCGCCGGTAATCAGGTTGGCCGCGCCCGACAACACCGTCAGCAGGCCGAGCGTCGTTATGAAGGTCGGCATGTTGAAGTGCTGCCGCAATTTGCCGGTGAAGACGCCCACGCAAAACATGATGATCATCGCCGCGACAGCGCCGATGGCGATGGCCGAATAGGCTCCGGTGTAAGGCGTCAGCTCACGGGTGAACCACGCGGTTACGCAGCCCGAAAAAGCCACGCCGGAGCCGATCGAAAGGTCGATTTCGCCGGAGATGATGATCATCGTCATGCCGAAGGCGATGATGCCCTGCATGGTGACGTTGCGCAGCACGTTGAACTGATTGTCGAGGGTTGCGAAGCCCGGCGCCGCCACGATGAGGTAGAGATACATGGCCACCAGGATGATCTCCATCGGGTGGCGGTAGAATATCCGCACAAGCGGCATCAAAGTCCCTCCATGCAGGCGGCGTAGAGTTTGGTGAGATCGGTGTCCGCCGGGTCGAGTTCCCCGACCATGCGGCCGTCTTTCATGATCAGGATGCGGTCGCAGACATCGAGCAGTTCCTCCAGCTCGGTCGACACGAAGATGGAACTCAGGCCTTTTTCCGCCTGCTCCCAGATTATCTGGAATATCTGCTGCTTGGCATGGACGTCGACGCCGCGGCTGGGTTCGTCGAAAAACATGATCTTGGGGTCGGTGTTCAGCCAGTTGCCGATGACGACCTTTTGCTGGTTGCCGCCGCTGAGTGAGGAAACCGGATCCTCCGGGTCGCCGATCTTGATGTGAAGTTGCTCGACCTGCTTCTCCACACCCGACCTTTCGGCGGACTTGGTGATCAGGCCGCCCGGAGCGTTTTTGCGCAAGCTCGCAATCGACAGGTTGCTGTGGATCGAGTGGTCCTGCACCAGCCCGATCTCCTTGCGGTTTTCCGGTGTGTAGCCGAGGCCCATTCGGGTCGTGATCCGCGGGCTGAGTTTGTCGATCTTGCGTCCGTCGACGACGACGTCACCGCTGTCGACCGGGTCAGCTCCGAATATGCCGCGCAGCAGCTCCGTTCGCCCGGCACCGAGCATCCCCGCAATCCCCAGTACCTCGCCGGGGTACAGGTCGAAACTGACATTCTCGAAAGCATGTTCGCGGGTCAAGTTGCGGACCTGCAGAATGGGCTCCGGAGCCGCTGACCTGGCGGTCCGCGGTGGGCGTTTGGCGCGCGCCACGTCACCGAACATCATGCCGACGATCTCCTGACTTGAGGATTGCGCCATTTCGACCGAGGCGATGTGATGTCCGTCCCGCAGCACCGTGACGGTGTCGGCAATCTCGGGCAGTTCGGACAGGCGGTGCGAGATATACATCATGGTGACGCCCCGCTCCCTGAGGGTGCGCAGGAGCGTGAACAGCATCTCAACTTCCCTGGAGGCGAGCGCCGATGTCGGCTCGTCCAACAACAGCAGGGCCGGATCGAACGACATCGCCTTGGCGATTTCGATGGTCTGCTGTTGCCCGACGCTCAGTGTCTTGATCTGGGCGGACGTATCGATGTCCAGCCCCATCTTGTCCAGCAGGTCTCTCGTCCTGCGATGCGCCGATTTCCAGTCGATCCTGGCGACGCCGAGGGAGGAGGCCTTGGGCAGCCTCCCGAGAAGAATGTTTTCCGCCACCGACAGCTCGGGAACCAGGCTGAGTTCCTGGTGCACGGTCACGATGTTGGCGTCGAAGGCGTCGCGCGGTGATCTGAAAGACGCGGTCTGACCGTTGAAGGACATCGAACCGCTGGTCGGCTGCACCACGCCGCTCAGCATCTTGACGAGCGTCGACTTGCCGGACCCGTTCTTGCCCATCAGGGCGTGAATCCGCGATCGTTCGAACACATGGGTGAACATGTCCAGCGCCACGACATTCCCGTAGGTCTTGGACAGTGCGCTGGTTTCGATAACGGCGGTCATTGCGGTGCCTGTCCGGGAAGATCGTGCCGGTTGTTGCTGGCCGGAGGCGGGGTAAAGCCGCCTCCGGCCGGTGCCTGGACACAGACTAGTTCAGCGAGCGAAGATAATCCTGGAATTTCTCCACGGCCGGCTTGTCGGTTCGCGACAATCCGAGCACCGGCACGATAACGGTCTTGTCGACGGATTCGCCCTTGGCGGCGGAGACCGCCGCCTTCACCGCCATTTCACCCATCACGTAGGGCTGCTGTGCCGTCACCGCCTGCAGAACGTCGTCATCGTCAAGCAGGAAGCCGACCAGCTGTTCGGTTCCGTCGACCCCGAAGACGAAGATCTCTCCCTGCTTGCCGGCGTTGCGCACAGCCTGCACGGCGCCAACCGTGCCGCCTTCGTTCGCCGCATAGATGATATTGACGTCCGGATTGGCGGTGATGATGTCGCCTGCAACCTGCACGGCCTTCTCAGCCAGCCAGGCATCCTGCTGGGACACCACGGTGACCGTTCCGCCCTTTTCGGCCTCTTCGAGGAAGCCGTCGACCCGGTCCGCCGAGATTTCCGGCAGCAGGGCCTTGAAGCCCAGCGTCGCGACCTTGACCGATCCGCCCATCTTGTCGGCGATGAACTTGGCCGCCAGCTTGCCGGTTGTGTTGCCCAGATCACGCTGTTTGGAATTCAGGTAGGAAACCGGAATGCTCGGATCGTCGATGGTCGAATTGTAGGTGACGATGAAGATACCCTTGTCCTTGGCCCGCTTGAGGGCCGGGATCGAGGCGACCTTGGACACCGGCGAAATGACGATCGCATCGACGCCGCGCGCGATGTAGGTGTCGATCAGGCTGATTTCCTTTTCCGGTTTCGAATCCGAATTGCCCTCGAGCAATGTCGCGCCGGACGCCTCCGCGGCTGCATTCATGCCCATCTGGATCGTTCTGAAGAACTGGTCCTGTTGGAAGACGACACTGGCGACCGTCAGATCTTCCGACATCGCGGGCGCCGACAGCAACCCGGCAACGGCGGATGCGATCAAGAACCCGGTCAGCTTTCCCATTCGTTTCATTTGGCATTCCTCCTTGTGTTGTTCACCCGATGGTCCGGGCGACATGGTTGCCGGGGCAGTCGCCGCCGGCAGGCACCGCAAGCAAATCGTCGTGGCTACATGGGTTTGCCGCCGACGGTCTGGTCGATGTAATTCAGCCCGTGATCCAGATGGGTCGACATCTGATATTTGAAGGCCAACCGGTCCCGTTGCTCCAGGGCAACGAGGATCCGGGCATGGGTGTCGTGGGTTCCCTGGAGACCGTCGGTCTCCTTGCCGGTTTCCATCAGTCGCATGATGATCGGCTTCATGGAGGTGTAGACGTCCAGCACGGTCTTGTTGCCGGCGATGGACAGCAAGGTGCTGTGGAACTCGAAGTCCCGCCTGGCGGCCTCCTGAACCGATTCAGCTGCAAGGATGGCGTTGTTTATCCGGGTGAGTTCACCGATATCGGCGTTTGTCGCACGGCTCAGCAGGGCATCGACCGAGCCCACCTCTATCAGCTTCCGGAACCCTTGAATGTCCAGAAAGGTTTCGCGGGAGATCGTCAGTTGGAAGGAAAAAAGGTCGAGCACGGCGTCGAGGTGGCGGTTGACGATGACCGCCCCGACCTTGGGACGAACATCGACCACGCCGTAGGCTTTCAGGATCCTTACCGCTTCGCGCACGGTGTTGCGGGCGGCGTTGAATTTCTCGCCAAGCTCGCGTTCCGAGGGGAGCTGATCTCCGACGGTCAGACCGTTTTGCTGAATATGGTGCTTGATCCCCTGAACGACGGTATCCACGGCACTCCGGTCCCTGGACGGCGTTCCCTGTTCATCTGCGGTCGAGTACGTCGACATGCATTCCTCGGTCTATTTGTTGGACCAGATAAGTGTTGCGCGGCTTGAGGCGTGAATCAAGCTCTTTTTTGATGTCCAAATAAAAAGATAAAAAACAAAGAGTTGCTATGAATTGCGTTGAACTCATGGGTCGATTTCGCCGGACAGTAGGGACATTGGACCAACAAATAGCTTGATATTGTTGGTCCAACCGGTGATGATTGTGTCGTATGACGAGGAGATCAGGGCCAAATGATACAGTCGTGGCGATGGTACGGACCCGCTGATCCGGTCTTGTTGGACCACATCCGGCAGGCAGGCGCTCGCGGCGTGGTCACGGCGCTGCATGACACCTACGATGGACGCGCCTGGTGCGCAGAGGACATCTCTCACCGCAAGAGCATCATCGAAGAAGGCGGGTTATTCTGGTCGGTCGCTGAAAGCATTCCCGTACACAAGTCGATCAAACTCGGGACGTCCGATTCAGAACGGTATGTCGCCCATTATGCCGAATCGATCCGCCGGCTGGCCGATGCCGGCGTCCGCACCGTTTGTTACAATTTCATGCCGGTTGTCGACTGGACCCGCACCGATCTGCGCTACCCGGCGCCGAACGGCGGCTACGCACTGAGGTTCGATGCGGTCGATTTCGCCGCTTACGACCTTTTCGTTCTCGAACGCCGCGGTGCCGGTCGGGACTATAGCGAAGATATCGTCTCACGGGCCGAAGCGCGTATCGACCGCCTGTCCGAAGATGCCATCGGTCGTCTCGAGCAGACGATCATCGCCGGTCTTCCGGGATCCGAATTCTCGCATGAGCGTGACGGGATCCGCCACGCCATCGACGAGTACGACGATACGGATGCCGACCGCCTGCGGACCAATCTTGTTGCCTTCCTGGAGGCAGTCGTTCCGGTCGCCGAAAGCGTCGGAACCAGGCTTTGCATCCATCCTGACGATCCGCCCTTTTCACTGTTCGGTCTGCCGCGCATCGTCAGCAGGAGCGAGGATTTTCGCGCGATCTTCTCCGCTGTTCCGTCGCCTGCCAGCGGCATGACCTTCTGCACCGGCTCGCTGGGAGCGAGCAGCGACAACGACGTGACCGCCATGGCGGGAGAGTTCGCCGACCGCATCCATTTTGCGCATCTTCGCAATGTCCGGCGTCAGGAGGACGGCTCGTTTTTCGAGGCGGATCACCTCGACGGGGATGTCGACATGATCGCCGTGGTCGCCATTCTTCTGGAAGAGGAGCGGCGGCGCAAACTGCCCGGGCGCGCCGATTGGGAAATTCCCATGCGGCCGGATCACGGTCACCTTCTTCTCGACGACATCCACAAGACCACCAATCCCGGCTATTCGGCAATCGGGCGGCTGAAAGGACTGGCAGAGCTGCGTGGCGTCATTCGCACCCTGGAGGCGCGGCGTGACTGATCCGGGGAGCGGGGCGGCGATCGTCGCGGCCGCGGCAGGCCCACTGTCCGACCACACTGCCGCGGCGTGCGAATGAGCCGGTCCGCCGCACGGATTAACAGGGGAAGAACGGCATGAAAATCGGATTGGGCCTTTACCGCGAGATGCTCAACGACGCCCACTACAAATTTGCGCAACAGCTTGGCGTGACCCATATCGTGGCGCATCTCGAAGGGTACTTTTCCGCCAATCCCCAACTGGCCGATGACGATGACAGCAGTTGGGGTTTGAGCCGGCCGGCGGATTGGTCGGCCGAAACGTTTCGCAAGCTGATCGACGATCTCGCCCGGTTCGATCTGAAGCTTGCCGCGATCGAGAATTTCTCCGTGGCCCATTGGCACGATGTGCTGCTGGACGGTCCGGCCCGGGATGAACAGATGGCGCACCTCAAGCGCATTGTTCGCGACGCGGGAGAAGCCGGTGTTTCCTGTATCGGCTACAATTTCTCTGCGGTCGGGGTTTGGGGCTGGAAGCGCGGGCCACTTGCACGCGGCGGGGCGATGTCGGTCGGTTTCGATCTGTCGAAACTCGATCCCGATGAGGCCATCCCGGAAGGCATGGCCTGGAACATGGCTTATCGCGAGCGGGTCGGCCCTGGTGTGCTTGCACCGATCTCTCATGATCAGATCTGGGACCGGTACACGCGGTTTCTGGATGAACTGTTGCCGGTCGCGGAAGAGGCCGGCGTGGTCCTTGCCGCCCATCCCGACGACCCGCCAGTCGAGAGCCTGCGCCGGACTGCCAAACTGATCAATTCCCACGAGGCCTACCGCCGCGCTTTCCGGATGAATCCGTCGGCCGCCAACAAGGCCGAGCTCTGCCTCGGCTGTCTTCAGGAGATGGCGGACGGTGATATCTATGAAACGGTGGCCGAATTCGCCCGCAATGACAAAATCGGCTACATCCATTTTCGCAACGTTCGGGGAAAGGTGCCGAACTATCGTGAAGTCTTCATTGATGAGGGGGATATCGACATGGCGCGGATTGTCGACATTCTCATGGCGAATGAGTATCGGGGCGTGCTGATCCCGGATCATACGCCGGAACTCGAGTGCGGCGCCCCATGGCACGCCGGCAAGGCCTTTGCCATCGGATACATGAAAGCGCTGGTCGCCAATGCCGCTGGATCGGGGAGGGCGTCTTGAGCAGGGAATTCGACGGCAAGGTCGCGGTGGTCACCGGCACGAGCGGCATTGGTCTGGCGGCTGCGTTGAAGTTGGCCCGGGACGGCGCGCGGGTTTTCCTCGGCGGGGTCGACGAGGCGCACAATTCGGCGGCCGAGCGGATGGCGAACGGGCTGCAACTGAGCGTGTACAGGGTGGATGTTGCCGATCAGGTGCAGGTCGCCGCCTGGATGAACGGAGCAGGCGAAGCGGCGGGCGGCATCGACATTCTGGTCAACGCGGCGGGGATCCAGACCTATGGCGACATAGAAACCACCGACGTGGCGCATTGGGACCGGGTGATGAATGTCAATCTGCGATCCTGCTTTCTCACCTCGCACTACGCCTATCCTTTCATGAAGCCGCGCGGCGCCGGATCGATCATCCACGTCGCCTCCGTTCAGGGGCGCGCCAACCAGAACAACGTCCTCGCCTATGCGACCACCAAGGGCGCGGTTCACGCGCTGACGCGGGCGATGGCGGTGGACTGCGCCGCCGACAACATTCGGGTGAATTCCGTCAGTCCTGGCTCGGTTCGTACCCCGCTGCTGGAGTTTGCCGCCCGACAGATCGCCGGCGAGGGCAATCCGATCGAGGACACCATTGCATCCTTTGGCGAGGCGCATCCGATGGGGCGGGTCGGCACCATCGACGAAACCAGCGAATTGATCGCCTTTCTGGCCAGCGAGCGCGCCGGCTTCTGCACCGGCGGCGACTACCTCGTCGACGGCGGCCTGACGGCGCATTTGGGGGTTTGACGGTCGACCCTGAAGCCGTGTGTAGGCATCGGTCGCTATTTCGCTGCCGCCGGGTCGGGTTCGCGGACCGGCGGGACAGCGTCCGCAGCTTTTGCGGGGCCGTCGCACTTTCGCATTGCAGTGGCGCGCCACATCGGCTATCCAGCGTGGTGCGCCAGCGCGTCAGGCACCCGTAGCTCAGCTGGATAGAGCGCTGCCCTCCGAAGGCAGAGGTCACAGGTTCGAATCCTGTCGGGTGCGCCAAAATTCTAGCAAAAAATCAATTCCTTAGCAAGGCTAGATTAGTCTGATGGCAAGCCTATCGAGACCCACGGAAGCATCACGGAAGCACTTGGCATTCGGTTCTGGGAGGGAGGTGTCGTGTACAGTTCGGTGCTACCCACGTACATTTGCCGCCATCGCGAAACTAGGAAGTCGTCCGTGATCTATGCGGGTTTGAGCGGGCGTTGATTTGAGGCTTGTTTCGAGCCGGACAGCGAACAGGCACAGCAAGATCTCCCGGAGCCATTTGAGCAGGAGTGAGAAGTTGTATCCGGCAGCGGCCAGGATGGCGTTGACGGCGTCACCTTGGCTGTGCGCGAGGTAATTGCGGCCCATCCGATGTTCAGCCTTGATGTGGCCGATAACCGGCTCAATCGCCGATCGATCGCAGCAGGTCACGCGGTTGCCTTTGGCAATGGGCGGCCCGATTGGTGCAAGCCATGAGCGGGTCCTTCACCTGGAATGCGATTGTCCGGGTCGGCGCGCTCAAGCCATATGAGAAAGCCGTGGTGATCACCGTCTATCACGAGCGCGACCAATGGCATGATGGACCCCGCGCCCCGGCCCACGCCCATTGGAACACGATCGTCTGCTTCAACGCCCCGCTCCGAGGTCGCTTTCAGACATCCTTGGCGGCAGGCGATCTCGTTCATTTCCAGGGTTACGTCCGCACCACAACCTTCACCGATGAAGCGGAGGTCATCCGAAGGGCCGTTGACCTTGTTGTCACCCGCTTTGACCTACTTCAAAAGCATATCGAGGGACCTGCAGACACCGGTCCGACGGCAATGAACATTTCACCGAGGCGCGGGTTTGAAATGCGAAACAGACCACTTTTGAGAGCAGCCCTTTAACCGCCTGTCGCTCGCTGCGTCTTGGATACAGATGACCTCCAAAAGCCCCGGTCGGCCATAGGGGTGTCGATCATGAGACTCATATACAAACTACAAACCAACCCGATCTCGTAACCAGTAATCGCTTTGAAGATAAAGCCGCGCCGGCGGCACCGTCTGAACCAGATACGCCACCTTTGGTTGAGGATGAGAGGGACGAGTTGGATCAAGTCCAATGGGATGCTCATGGAAAGACAGGCAAAAACACCGCGGTCGAACTCACAACCGTAATGGCTGCGTGTCCGGAGTTTGCCGACATGGCGCGGGCGATGGTCGGCGGCTATGTGAAAAACTGGGATGATTTGCACCGTGCGGCCGGCATGCTTCGGCCATCCTGCGGGATTTCCGAGTACGCGTGGAATGTAGCTCAAAAGAAACTCGGTCCATTGGTGGCCGCGGCTGCTCTTGCACTGATCTACGATAAACACGCCAAGGGCGAAGTTGTGTCTGCAGGTGGATATTTGAGGGGGATCGTCGGCAAAGCGATTGACGGCGAACTGCACCTCGAGCGCAGTTTTTACGGTCGGCTAAGCGGAGCGGGGCGGGGGGCATGATCACAACTGACCAGTTGGCAAACTCTCCGGAAGAAATGTCTAAAAACAAAACTCTAGGCTGCGGTGACAATTTAATCATTTGAGCCAGAGCATGATTGCTGCGAGCTTGACGAAGCCGAGAAAGTTGGCAGCGAGTTTGTCATAGCGCGTTGCGAGACGGCGCCACTGCTTGAGTTTGGCAAAGAAGGCTTCGATGCCCCACCGGTTGCTGTAGGCAGCCTTGTCATAGCTGTGTTGGTATTTGCGATGGCGACGCGGCGGGATGACCGGTTCACCACCCTGGTTGAGGATCAGGTCATGCAGTCGATCGGCATCGTAGGCCCGGTCGGCGATCACCTTACCCGTTAAATTGTCACCACTGCCTAGTGCCTAGCGTGCGGATTTTCCCGGTGACCATGGCTGCCTTCGCAAGGCGGCCGGATAAAGGCTCCGCAGCGAGCACCGATGGGATTTACCCGCTGCCGTCTCAAAGCGTGAGTGACATCGGCGTTACACGACGCGGTTTCCCGAAACAACGAAGTGATCATTTCGCCAGGTCTAGTCCAAGAGCTGGAGGTAGCGGCCAAGTTGATTTCGGAGACGCGAGAGGGCAGTCAATGTCGGTGCTTTTTCGGGGTCATTTCGAGCGCATAGCCTTGCTTCAGATCTGCATCGGGTCTGGCGGTTTGTTGCCAGTCTGCGGCGGCGCGGTCGGAAGAATGTGTTGATCTGGTCGTCCGCAGCGAGAAATAAGTGAGTCAAACTGGTTGAAATGGCCTGTCCAATCCATATGAGATGATCGAACGCGGTGTGCCGAATCGGGCTCCAACGTGTGTCATGAAACGCCTTGCCGCTTTGTCGTGTCGCCGCGATCGGAAGAGAAAATCTCCGTTTGCGTCATGTGTCCGAAAACGAAAGCATTTGCAAGGGCTGGCCGGGCTGATGGACGCTGCCGGCCCAGCATTGAAGAGGTTCGACGAACACCTCAGGCGATCGCCGGCTCTGGCCGACGGATTTCGCACCCGGACACATTACTTCGAAATCTGCGTCGCCGTTTGGCTCGTCGGCGAACTCATCCATATCGAGGACCTCGTCCCGCGAGACGCTGGTGGCTCACGCGGATGCGCTGGCTCATCGAGCGCGCGCGTGCGTGATGACGTTGATCATGGTCCGCTGACCGTCGCAGTGTACTCTCCTTGGGCCGGCCGGCGTCCTCCGACGCGATCGCATTCATTACTCGCGGAGCGGATAGGACGCTGTCGCCGTCAGGTTGCTGCAAATTGAAGAATTGAAGAATTGAAGAATTGAAGAATTGAAGATCCTCATCCTAAGGCGACATTGCCGCTGGGACGACGTCATACCCGCTGCCTAGTGTGTCCCGGACATATCGGAGAATCGACCACACAGCCCTCGACGCAATTGTCCCAAAAATGATCTTGCGGACGTGTCAGGTACAACCCGGTACCGGAGGTTTCCATGGCTCGGCGCAAGCCTCCGGCTTTTGGATGGTCCATAAGCGGACTGAATCCTCTGGCCGGTACCGATTCAGTATTTGAATTTGATTGCATCTCGGCTTCGGTCGATGATGGGCCATGTCCAAGCTCGCACCCGACACCTGTCTGCACCGCATTGATCTGCAAAGGAACATGTTCCGCTTCTATTCGATGTCCGTTCAGCCGAATCTGTTTGGACGGTGTTCGCTCATTCGTGCCTGGGGTCGAATCGGCACGGCCGGCTCGACGAAGATCGAGTTTTTTGGTGATGACGACGCCGCTGAAAACGCCCGCTGCCGTTTGATACGCATAAAGCTCAGCCGCGGCTATGAAATGACCACGGACGACACGTGGTCGCGGTCGCTTCGATCCAGCGGTCTTGTCACAAGAGATGGATACCGGCAGGTGGCCGAGAGGCCGGTAAATGGCGCCGACGATAGGGTAGGACCGTGTATCAGGCCCAACCCGCGTTAACGGCGCACTCACCGGTGGCATGGATACGGACCGGAACCAAGTGCGCCGCCGGATTGGCCGCCATTAGACACACATCGGCATCGCAGCCCAGTCAATCAGAGATGCTTGCCACTTTCGCTGGCCTCAAGAAATACCGTCTCCCGTAGCCCGTTTCTTTAGCCGCTCCTCAAAACCCCGGAAACTGTGCTGAGTTTGCATCACAAAACCTCTGCCTAATCATCCTTGAATTGAACTGGGAAAAGCAAAAACGCGTCAGTTTTCCGGAGGTGCCCAGATTCCTGATTTTCGAGACCTCAGAGAGCCACCGTCAAGCGCAGCATACTCTAGATTCACAACAAGGCGACATTGTCGCTTAGACGATGACTTAACCGCCGCCCAGGGTGGGTGCCACGGACAGATCGGAGAAGCGACCATGACACAGCCCCGACGCTATTGTCAGCCTTACCGTTCAACACCATCGAACCCCTTAAAGGCCTCGGCAGCAACGGCTTCGGCGTGCGGATTGGCCTTATCGACGGTCCGGTGGACTTGGAGCATTCAATGCTCGCCTCAAAGCTGATTACGCATCAACTCGGCCGTTTTTATGGTGTCTGTAGTGCGAACCATGTGCGTCGGGGGATCGCCTCCCCATGCCGAAACGGGCAAGCCGATGGTACGCCAATCTCGGCCGCTATCTCGGCCAGGACGGCGACAGCCTCTGCAACGAATGCACCCTTAAGTGTCATGTGTTTGAATCAAAAATGCGAGAACAGAAGCTATGCCCCACATTCCTAATTTGAGAACGATCAACGACCAAGGTAAATCCGTGAGCAACCTCGGAGCGCCACAATGGCGTGACCGGGCTTCAGCCCGTGATGTTCGAGCTTTGCCGCAGGGATATCTCGATACGCCCAACCTGATTTACTTTCCGTTTAATGGATCAAAGCCACCGGCTTCCAGCCGGTCCGCTTTAGCGTGAAACCTAATGAGAGGCCTCCTTGTTTTGGCTCGCCGTAGGCGAAGCCAAAACAAGGAGGCCTCTCATGGTCCATTCTAACGTCTCAGATACCCGATTCTATCGTCGCTATCACGTTACTTGGGTAAGCAAGCGGTTCTCGGTGCACAGCTATCTATTCGACTACATCCGGACCGATGACGTCATCCCCCGGTTTTTGGAATTACATTCCGAAAGGGAGGCTACCGGCGTCAGCCGGTAGTGGTTCACTCAGACTGGCTGAAAAAGTCTGGCGGCATCGACCAGCCGGCCGGCAGTGTTCCAGGCGGTACAAAGGTCGCTGTGATCGGCGGAGGCATCGGCGGTATGGCTGCTGCATACGAGCTGCAGAAATGCGGTACCGATGTGACTTTGTTCGAGTCCGGAGATCGCGTCGGGGGGCGTTGCTACTCCATCGCTCTGGGCTCAAGCGATATTGCAGAGATGGGGGCGATGCGCTTCCCACCCTCAGAGGATCTCCTCTACTATTATGCCGCCGAATTGGGTTTCAAATTTGAAGACAACTTCCCGGATCCGGGTCATTATGAAACATTCATTTCCTACAAGGGCAACGGTATGCTGTGGCCAGCCGGAACCCAGCCCCCTGAGGCCTTCAAAAAGGTCCATGACGGCTGGGTGGACTTCGTCACCAACGGTGTCCGGAAGTCTGGTCAGACGGCATTCGTTTCCGCGACGAAGCTTCAGGAATTGTTGCGGGGGATCGACAAAAATCCAGGCAATGTAGCGGTCGTCACTGAAGCTTTTCAGGCGTATCTCGACGAATTCGGCGCCGACTCGTTCTATACCGGGTTGAAAAAGATCTTTGGTAAGGACCACAAGTGGGATCCGCCGGGAGGCGCGGTCTGGGATGATGAGGATTTCACCAAGTTCGGCACTCTCGGGGTGGGATCGGGAGGATTTGGACCGCTTTACACGGTTGGCTTCAATTACATTTTCAGGCTCATACCAAACGGATTAGAAACGGACCAGGCCATTTTCCCGGCCGGGATCCAGCGCTTGTGCGAAACGTTACGGAGCAGGTTCGTCGCGCGTGGCGGATCGGTGATCCTGGGCACACCAGCCGAAATCTCCTCTGTCGGCGGGGACCATGTCGTTTTGAGCGTGAACGGTCCGTCTGGAAAGCTCAAGGAAAAGGTCGATCGGGTGATTGTCGCAACTTCGACACGGTCGATGGAAATGGGCCAGTTCCTTACCGGTCCGAACTATCCTGAATCCGGCAACCTACCGGCCTTGTCTCCAGCCGCTGTTGAGGCTGTGAGCCGGATCCACGTCGTCTCCTCGACCAAACTGTTTGTCAGGACAAAGAAGTTCTGGTCGGATTCGAAATATCCCCGCAATATCTTGACGGACACGAAAGTTCCGCAGCTCTACACGCTGAACTACGGCGGCAAGGAAGGCGACACCGAAACGGGAATGGTTCTCGTCACCTATACTTGGCAAGATGACTCAACCAAGACGCTCGCGTTCGACGACAAGAAGGGCTTGCTGGAAGAGCTGAAGCGGCAGTTGGCGCTCGTCGTCCAATCAACAGAATTCGCCGATTATGCGGATCAGATTGTTCCGATTGACGGTGACGACGATATTCAGATGATCAGTTGGCAGACCGAACCAGGTTTCTTCGGCGGGTTCACCTTGGCGCAGCCGGGGCAGGATACGTACATTCAGCAGGTCTTTTTCGATTTCATGAAGGCCAAGCAAGCCGGTGATGCGGACAGCGGTGTCTACCTTGCAACCGACTGCATTACATTCAATGGCGGGTGGATCGACGGCGCTCTGCAGTCTTCGCTCAATGCCGTGAGTGCCGTAGTGCTGTCGGTGGGGGGTAAGTTTAACGAACACATAAAGCGGCATCCACTCGACGTATTCCTGTCCCACCTGAATTATCTTCTTCGGGTCCAACGCGGCAATACCTATTCTTCCACGTTAATTCTGCCTGTTAAATCTGTCGAAGAGATGGTTGCGAACGGTATGATAAAGTTTTTCTTGGGTATTTTCATTGTTTTCGGCACAGTGAACCCGTCGGGTTCGCGCTCCGGAAATAACTGGTTCCGAAATGTGGAGTACTGGACCCAGAGGGACGCTGTCCAGCAGGCAGGAAGGGCTGTCCCGGTCGCATGCGTTAAATACGAGGACATGGTCCGAAACGGTGCCGAGTCGATGCAGCCGCTTTGCGATATGTTGGGACTATCCAAGCAGCAACTTGCGGACGCGCTGTTGTTGGCCAAAGATAAAACCAAGGTCGACGGGAAATTTTTCTGGAAACAAAAGTGTGGTTTATACAAGGATATCCTTCCCGAGGATCTCATCGCGAAATTCCGAAAACACCATGGGGAAAGAGTTGCAGCATTGGGTTACGAGATATAGGCCAACAATGGCGAATTTGGTTGAGCGTTTCTCCGGAAGCCGTGTTCGTCAATCAGTGTGTGCGGATTTGCAGCTAAACGAGGCTGTTAATTTAAGGCGACACCCAGTGTTACGAGGACTGCGCGATTTGGGGGGGCGTACGCCCCCCCCAAATCGCGGCGCAAAGATTTTGCCCGTTCAGGCGCTCTCTTTTGTCAAGAGTTCTTCGAGGTCGCGCAGCCGATCTTCCCGGTTCATCGGATCAAAACCCATTTCGTCGATCAGCAGCAACGAACTGGACATGTATTTCCGGCCCTTCAGCCTTGTGGGTGGCAGAAGCGCGTCCGCCTTGATGGCTGTCAGCAGTTCATCGAAGCGATAGTACTGGACCGAGAAGCCGAGTTGGATCGCCCGGATGCCCAGTCCCACAAGCAAGTGTGACTTCCCGACCCCGGGCGGCCCCTGAAGCAGGACAACCTCGGCATTCCGGATCCAGGCACCGGTCGCCAGGGTGTCGATGCGGGAACGCTCGATTGCCGGCTGGAAGGCAAAATCGAAGTTTTCCAACGTCTGTCCGGTCGGGATCTTCGATGTCTTCATCATCGTCTTGATGCGCCGTTCTTCGCGGCCGGCACGCTCAATGTCGAGAATCCGTTCAAGTAACTGGTGAGCGGACATTTCGGTGCTGACGGCCTCCGACAGCAAAGTGTCCAGCGCCTCGGATGCGTAACCAAGGCCGAGTGCGTCCAGCTTCTCGCGGGTTACGTCAATATCCAGTTTTATGCTCCGAGACGTCATCGGGCCACCTCCGCCAGACGGGCGTAGATGTCGATCGAGCGATGCTGAACATTGCTGGCCGCCAACGCCTGAAGGCCTCGCCCCATCTTGCCGAGCGGCATCGGCACGCGGACACGATCCGTGTCATCGCCATCGAAGTGTGCATCGTTACACACGATCAGCCGCTCGGTGCGACGCGGATGCAGGGCGATCACTTCGGCATTCTTGAGGATCTGCACATGCGTAGCCAGGCCGCGCACCTCCACGTCCTGGCCGACGAAACGGAACGGCACACTGTATTGTCGGCCTTCGAAACTGACGAGGCAGTCAATTCCGACGGACCTACGCACGACGATATCGAAAGGCTCCGGCAACGTCTCGGGCAACGGCGTCAGAAGACGGCGCTCCTGCTCCCACGCTTCGGCGACACTGGTGCCGGTTGCCGGGCACCGCAGGCGGCCGGCACGCTCTTCAAGCCGCGCATCGGTCACGGCCTGCAACTGTTCCAGACTGTCAAAGGCCTCCTTGCGAGGATCAACCGTCTCACGAAGGTCGCGCACATGTCTCTCGACCTTACCCTTCGCTTGCGGATGTCGCGGTTGGCAGGCGTCGACATGGAAGTTCAGTTGCGCTGCAAAGCGCCGATACGTCTCGTTGATTATGCCCCAGGCGCCGGCCCCCTTGGAGATCGCCGTCTTGACGTTGTCGATCCGCAGAACCGCGACTGAACCGCCCAAGCGACGTAAACACGCCGCATTGCACGACTGCCAGGACAACATATCCTTCGAACGAGCCCAGACAACCGCACGCTTGCGGCTCCAGGAAAGCGTCATGATCAAGGCAACGAGATTGACCGTTTCGCCACCAAGAACCACGCCGGGAAACTCTGCCCAGTCCACCTGGGCCTGTGCGCCGGCTGGCGTCTCGACACGTCGCCTGGCTCGGATCTTCGGGGCCGGATACGTCGCCTTCCAATATCTCTGAACCGATCGCAAGCTCCCGCCATAACCGTGCTCGCGCTGCAGCCACCGATGAAGATCCACCAAGTTTACACGGCCGTCCGCTTGCTGAGAGCGCCAATGCGAGATCGCTTCCGCATAATCGGCGGCCTTGAATGTCTGCTTGGACCTACCATCCACCACGCCCGCCGATCGGCGCTTGTGATGATATCGAACCGTGCCCTCCGTAACCCCGAGAAGCCGCGCCACTGCGCTCTGGGAATGCCCCTGTTTCAACAATACAGCCATCGCTGTCCGTTCCTCTTTTGCGAGAAAGCTCATCGTCTTTTTCCGCCAATTGTTGACGGAAAATCGATGAGCTAAGGCTGTTGCCACCTCGTAAAGGTAGCTGTCGCCTTACGGTCAAAATGAACTGTCGCCCTACAGTCGGTTCCGGCTCAGTGCGAAATGACACTCTAAGCAACTTAACCCTTTGTATTTTAAGTCCTTTTCCGCACGTGTGGCGGAGAGGGCATTCGGATCAGCGGACCCGCATTTTGTCCGATAGACGATCATCCGGCGGACATTCGCGAACTCCCTTTGAACCCCAGAAAATAAGGCTTTAGCCGTCTCGTATGACCGGTTCGACGAAAATCTCAATGAAGGCCCCTTATTCGGACAGAACCTCTTAACGTGGGATTTTGCACTGAGCCGGAATCGACCCCCTTTTCGCCGAACGCCGAACAGAGCGTCACGATAGCAACCCGACATTCATACGATAGCCCTGCATCAGCGGTTTTATCTCTAATAGACTGGGAAGGTTTTAAACATGTTCACAATCGAAATTAATCGACAATGCATCTCTGCGACGACATCTGGAGCGTCATTAAGTGCTGCACGCGCGGAGATCTGCACGGCATTGATCAATGCCCTCCCTAATTTCGGGTTTTGTCAAGCTCCGTTTCGGCAATTTCCGGTGCGTTGGCATGCGCATGAGACGGGTTTCGGCAGGTGCTGCGCGGCGGTGCTCACCATCGTGCGCCAGGCGGGTCGCCTTGGCGGATCCGCATCGTGATCAAGAAACCCATGAGCGATGAAGACGTGACGACACGTGCCTTGTCGGACAGGTTGCCCCGCAATACGGGCGGGCAGGGCACGGGGATTGCCATCCACGGCCCGGACACGGCGGTGGCGCATGGCGACGGTCGACGGGAACGAAAACCGAACGCCTTCACCTTTTCGGAAGGCTTTTTCGACTGGCTGACACAGGAACGCATCAGTGTGCTTGTCAGCACCTATCAGGCCAGTTGCTTGCTCTCGATTGGGGCACTTGATGGAGCACCTTGGATTCAGGCAAAGCGCATTTTCCAATTGCATGAGGTTTTGTCATCGGGACGGGGTGCTGGTCGCCGCAACCGACAACCGCATCGTCCTGATGACCCATCTGCAGGGTGACCTGAGCTATTGTCAAATCTGGTGTCCAAGCGCTCCTCATGCGGCGGCTTGATCCTGGTTTGATGTCTTGATGCCGTTGACGAAATTGACGCCCTGGATGACCTCGGCGAGGTGAGCAAAGCCGCGCAGTTTGCGCCAGCTTTTCTCTGCGCATTGGCCGAGCTTGAACATCATGTGCAGCAGGCCGTCGCGGCTGAGGCAGCCTTTGGTCCGTTTGGTCCGGTGACGGATGGTGGCAAAGGCGCTTTCGATCGGGTTTGACGTGCGAATGCTCTGCCAATGCTGAGCCGGGAAGTCGTAGAAGGTCAGCAATTCGTCGCGGTCCTTGATCAGGCATTCGGTGGCCTTGGGGTATTTTGCCTCGAAGGTCTTGATGAACAGATCGAATGCCTCGTGCGCGTCCGCACGTGTCTCGGCCTGCCAAATGTCGTGCAGCATCTTCTTGGCCTTGGGCTGGGTCCGCTTGGGGAGGTAGTTCAGCACGTTGCCGGTCTTAGGACATTTCCAAAAATAACCACTACAAATCGTTCACTCTCGGTTTGATGGTATAATTCCATTCAGGGTGGAACTTGTCGCCAGTGATGTCGATTTCGGCCATTTCGGTTTTGGAGACCTTGACACCCTTCTGATAGATCCGTTCGTCGACTGCGCATTCGACCCTGAGCCCTGCCTTGGTTGTCGTCGCGCCGATCAATTCGACCACCGTCATGCGATCGGTGAGCGGACGGCCGCGCCAGTTCTGGGTGATGTGACAAAACAGGCGATGCTCAATCTTGTTCCACTTCGACGTACCCGGCGGATAGTGGTGGATCTGCAGCGTGAGCCCGGTCTCGTCGGCGAGCTTTTGCAACTCGACCTTCCAAAGCCTGATACGTACCCCGTTCGAACCGCCACAATCAGCAGTGATCACGAGCTTCTTCGCCTCGGGATAGCGCGCATGGCCCATCCGATAGAACCAGGTGCGGATGGACTGGACAGCGAATTCAGCCGTGTCGGCAGTGATGCCGAGGCTGACCCACGCTTCGTTCGCGGTGACGTCAAAGACCCCGTAAGGAGCCACCTTGCCCAAGCTCTTGTCCTCGAAGTCGTGCACCTTCACGCGTCGTGGGTCGGCTTTTGGACGGTAGTCGGTGCCACCGTTCTTGTAGTTGCCGATCAGTTCCTTCTTCTTGGTGTCCACCGAGATCACTGGTTCTCCGGCGCTTTGCGCCTCACACACCTTGGTGTTGATGTGCTCGAACTGGGCATTGCGGTCCGGGTGCCTTGAGCCCTCGTCGGTCTTGCGGTTCGTCTGCCGCGAGAACCCCAATTTTGCCAGCAATGTGTCGACGCTGTTGCGGCATATCTTGTGGCCTGCGTCCTTGAGTGCCGCGGCCAGCTTGGCGGGACTTTTGGACACCCACATCAGCGGTCGCTCCGGGTCGCCACGCGTTACTGGCTCAACGAGGCGCTTGAGGTCAGCAAGCAGGGTCGGATCGTTATCGGTCAGTGTTCGCGCGCCAGCGCCTGGGCGGCGAACCTTTCCGGGCGGCGGGTCATCAAGGTCCTTGAGCCCACGCCCGATCGTCGACCTGGCGACGCCGGTGATGCTGGAGACCGCGGCAATGCCGCCCCGGCCAGCTGCACGCGCTTCACTGGCGGCAAACAGCCGGCGACCACGTTCATCACGATGGCAGCCGTCCGCTTCCCAGCGTTGTTGAATTGCAAGTAGATCAATCATGCAAACCGGGTAGCGCATATCAATCCGTGCGGGAATCCCTTCTGTCTGAGACCGATGTCAAACCACCGCATACCGATCAGTCCATCCGAGTCGGTAATCTTTGGAAGTCTCCTTATGCACCCAGCACCGCTGTTGGCACGTCGTCGGAAAAACCTCCTCCAACGCGGCCCAGAACCCCATGGCCCCGTCGCCGGTGGCCAATTTCGGAGCGGCGAGCCCACGTGCCTTGAGGCCGAGAAGCACTTCGCGCCAGCTTTGCGTGCTT
This sequence comes from Rhizobiaceae bacterium, assembly GCA_963921345.3. GTDB lineage: Bacteria > Pseudomonadota > Alphaproteobacteria > Rhizobiales > Rhizobiaceae > Hoeflea_A. The sequence goes on from CAWUFE020000003.1 coordinate 228,693, forward strand.
TCGCGAACACCGTCTTCTTCTCGCCCCGTGCGTTAACGCCAATGACAACGAGCACGCAGAGCCGGTCATCAGAGCCGCGCAGCCCGCTGTAAATGCCATCCGCCCAGACATAGACCCATTCGTCTCGGCTCAGATCGGCCTTGCGCCAGTCGTCGTACTCTGCTGCCCATTGGCTCTTCAGGCGCGAAATGGTCTTGGCAGAAAATCCGGTGGCCTCAGGGCCAAGCAGCATTTTGAGCGCCGCGCCCATTTCGCCCGTGGAGATGCCCTTCAGATACAGCCAGGGCAGTGCGACTTCGATGGATTTAGCCTTGCGCACGTAGGGCGGCACAAGGGCAGAGCGGAATGTAACAGGCTTGCCGTCCTTCGCTCGGACCTTCGGGACTTTGACCGTGACTGGCCCGATCCCGGTTTGAACGGCGCGCTCTGGATGGTAGCCACTGCCAACAACAGCCGAGCGGCCATCGGTTGTTCGCCGTTCTGCAAATTCAGCGAGAAAGGCGTCGCGCTCAGCCTCGATGGCTGCCTGCAGCAAATCCCGAGCGCCCTTGCGGAGAAGATCAGTCAGTGGGTCTGTGACCGCATCTCGACCGGTGAAATCAATGATGGTAGCGTCGTGCATGGTGGTGCGTCCTTGAACGGTTGGCTGGATGTTTGGCAACGCCATTCCAACCAGATGCACCGCCGTCATTCAAATCGCCCGGACACCAGATTCACTCATAGCTCGGGTGACCTGGAGGCGGATCATTTCGAGGCGGGAACGGACCGGGTCTTCTATCCCAGAATGGCTTGGGTGACGGGCAAGCTGAATGTCCATGACATGGTCTGGACCGACGCGGGGCAACTGGTGTTCGTCAACACCGCGTTTGACTGTCTGGCAACGGTGGACCCGACCTGGAGTTTCAGGCCGCTGTGGCAACCGGAGTTTCTGGCTGGCAAGGATCCGTCCGCCCGGGACTGCTGTCACCTCAACGGCCTGTGCCTGCAAGACGGCGAGATAGCTTATGCGACGGCCTTGGGCAAGAGCACACAGGCCGGCGGCTGGCGGGCGCATAAGTCTTCGGGTGGATTACTGTTCGATGTGCGCTCGGGAGAGTTGTTGTGTGATCGGTTGTCCATGCCGCATTCGCCACGATGGCATGATGGTCACCTGTGGCTGCTGAATTCCGGGACGGGAGAGTTTGGCCAGTTCGATCTCGCATCGGCCACGTTCGAGCCAGTGGCCTTTTGCCCGGGCTTTGCCAGAGGGCTGGCGTTCCACAAGCACTGGGCACTAATTACCCTGTCCGACATGCGCCGGGCCAACGGATTTCAGGGCCTGGCGCTCGGGGAACGGCTGCAAGCGCGCGGCGTGGGCCCCGGGTGCGGTCTGCTGGTTGTAGACATGCGCAGCGGCACCATCGAGCACTGGCTGTCCGTCAAGGGAAACCTGCGCGAGTTTTATGACGTGGCGGTGCTCGCGGGCGTGCGCTGCCCCTCCATCGTCAACATGGAACAATCCATCACCAGGGACATTCACCTGCCGCCGCCCGCGGGGAGCTTTTCAAGCGCTGCCCACCCGGTCGGGGCGACACGGACCCGACATTACAGTGACAACAACTGACATAAAGGAGCACAACTCATGACGAACAGAATTGCCGACTGGGGCTCTGTGACAGACCGGATTGATTCGGCTGACGAAGTCGATTTTTTCACGCTCAGCGGTGTCGAACCCGGCACCACCGTCCACCTCTACATGGCAGGGCACGGCCATGCCGATGCCGGTGGGGATTCTCGCCTCGAGGTTATTCGCTTTGACGGGCCGCAGGTTGCGTTAAATAACGATATCAATTTAAGAGGCAACGGCACACCGCCGGGGTACGATATTTCCGGGATCCCGCAGGAGGGGGTTAGCCGATATAACGCCTTTATCAGCTTTGAGTATCAACCGGGAATGATTATCAAGGCTGACTTCACCTTTAGCGGAACGAGAGGTGGTGCCTACACGCTTTATGCCTCGACGGGTACATTGGCTCTCAATTCTCAAAGCCCCACATCGGGCAATGATGTGATCGAGGGGGGCAGCGGGTTTGATATGATCGACGGTCTCGGCGGCGACGACATTATCCGCGGCCTTGGGGGCAATGACACTCTCACCGGGAACGCGGGCAGTGATTTCCTTTCCGGCGACGCGGGCGACGACACCCTCACCGGCGGCGCGGGAGGCGATACGCTTGACGGCGGCGCTGGGGTGGATCTGGCGCGCTATGCGGGGTCTGATGCCGCAGTGACGGTGGACCTTGCGACCGTTGAAGCCAGCGGCGGTCATGCTCAGGGCGATACCCTGCGCAACGTCGAAGACCTTGAGGGTTCGCTCCATGGCGACACCCTGTTGGGGGATGATGGCGACAACCGTATCGAAGGGCTGGCAGGCAACGACGTCGTAAGGGGGCGTTCTGGTGACGACACGCTGCATGGCGGTGACGGTGATGACAACCTTGGCGGCGGCGCGGGTGCGGATGTTCTGGACGGCGGTGCGGGTCGGGATCTGGCGCGCTACCGGGGGTCTGACGCGGGTGTGACGGTGAACCTTGCGACAGGTCAAGGCAGTGGCGCTCATGCCGAGGGCGATCAGCTAAACAATATCGAAGACCTCGAGGGCTCGAACCATAGCGACAGACTGATCGGGGATGATGGCGCCAACCGCCTTTACGGCGGTGCTGGAAATGATGGGCTGTATGGCCGCGCCGGGTCCGACACGCTGGATGGCGGCGCTGGCAACGATCGCCTTGGCGGCGGCGCGGGTGCGGATGTTCTGGACGGCGGTGCGGGTCGGGATCTGGCGCGTTATGCGGGGTCCGATGCAGCGGTGACGGTGAACCTTGCGACCGGTCAAGGCACGGGCGGCCATGCGCAGGGTGATACCTTGCGCAATATCGAAGAGATCCAGGGCTCGAACTATAACGACAGACTGTTCGGGGATGTTGGCGACAACTCCCTCTCCGGCCTTGATGGCCATGACACCCTGCATGGCGGCAACGGATCTGATACTCTGGCCGGCGGTGCGGGCAATGATTACCTCAGTGGCGGCGCGGGTGCGGATGTTCTGGACGGCGGTGCGGGTCGGGATCTGGCGCTCTACAGGGGGTCTGACGCGGGTGTGACGGTGAGCCTGGCCGATGGCACGGGCAGTGGCGGTCATGCCCAGGGCGACACCTTTCGCGACATCGAAAACCTCTGGGGCTCGGACCATAATGACATCCTGAACGGGAACAATGGAACCAACAGGTTAAGCGGGTTTTCTGGCGACGACACCCTGCATGGCGGCGACGGATCTGATACGCTCGACGGCGGCGATGGCCGGGATACGGCGAGCTACGAGGAGTCTGACGCGGGTGTGACGGTGAACCTTTCGACGGGTCGAGGCAGCGGCGGTCATGCCCAGGGCGACACCTTTCGCGACATCGAAAACCTCGAAGGCTCGAACTATAACGACAGACTGATCGGGGATGTTGGCGACAACGCCCTCTCCGGCCTTGATGGTGATGACATCCTCAATGGCGGCGCGGGTGCGGATGTTCTGGACGGCGGTGCGGGTCGGGATACGGTGAGCTACGAGGGGTCTGGCGCGGGTGTGACGGTGGACCTTGCGACGGGTCGAGGCTTTGGCGGTCACGCCCAGTATGATCGCTTGAGCAATATCGAAGACCTCGAAGGCTCGAGCTATGGCGACAGATTGACCGGGGATCATGGCGACAACTACCTCTTTGGGAATAGGGGCCAAGACACCCTCCGTGGCCGCGCAGGCAATGACATCCTCAATGGCGGGGCAGGCAATGATACTCTCACCGGCGGCGCGGGCAATGATATGCTCAATGGCGGCGCAGGTGCGGACTACCTGAATGGCGGCGATGCCGGCGGTTGGCTCAATGCTAGCGGTGACGGCCGGGATACCGCGAGCTACGAGGGGTCTGACGCGGGTGTGACGGTGAGCCTGGCCGATGGCACGGGCAGTGGCGGTCATGCCCAAGGCGACACCTTTCGCGACATCGAAAACCTCTGGGGTTCGGACCATGGCGATACCCTGATCGGTGACGGGGAAAGCAACGTGTTGAGGGGGCGTTCTGGCGATGATACGCTCACTGGCGGTGACGGCGATGACAACCTGGGCGGCGGCCGGGGTTCCGACACACTGAATGGCGGCGCGGGCGACGACAGACTCCATGGCGGCTTGGGCGCCGATAAACTCAACGGCGATGATGGCCGGGATACCGCGAGCTACGAGGGGTCTGACGCGGGTGTGACGGTGAGCCTGGCCGCTGGCACGGGCAGTGGCGGTCATGCCCAGGGCGACACCTTTCGCGACATCGAAAACCTCTGGGGCTCGGACCATGGCGATACCCTGACCGGGGATCATGGCGATAACGTCCTCTCCGGCCTTGATGGCAATGACACGCTGCATGGCGGCGATGGCAATGACGACCTGGACGGAGGCCGAGGGTCCGACACACTCAACGGCGGATCTGGTGTTGACAGGCTACATGGCGGCTGGGGTGCCGATATACTCAACGGTGGTGACGGCCGGGATACCGCGAGCTACGAGGGGTCTGACGCAGGCGTGACGGTAAACCTTGCGACGGGTCGAGGCAGCGGCGGTCATGCCCAGGGCGACACCTTTCGCGACATCGAAAACATCTCCGGCTCGCTCCATAATGACATCCTGAACGGGAACAATGGAGCCAACAGGTTAAGGGGGCGTTCTGGTGATGACACGCTCATTGGCGGCGCGGGCGCCGATGTGCTGGACGGCGGTGACGGTCAGGATACGGCGGACTACAAGGGTTCTAACGCAGGAGTGACGGTGAACCTTGCGACGGGTCGAGGCAGCGGCGGTCATGCCCAGGGCGACACCTTTCGCGACATCGAAAACCTCTGGGGCTCGGACCATGGCGATACCCTGATCGGTGACGGGGAAAGCAACGTGTTGAGGGGGCGTTCTGGCGATGACACGCTCACTGGCGGTGACGGCGATGACAACCTGGGCGGCGGCCGGGGTTCCGACACACTGAATGGCGGCGCGGGCGACGACAGGCTCCATGGCGGCTGGGGCGCCGATAAACTCAACGGCGATGATGGCCGGGATACTGCGGACTATAGGTGGTCTGACGCGGGTGTGACGGTGAGCCTGGCCGATGGCACGGGCAGTGGCGGACATGCCCAGGGCGACACCTTTCGCGACATCGAAAACCTCTGGGGCTCGGACCATGGCGATACCCTGACCGGGGATCATGGCGATAACGTCCTCTCCGGCCTTGATGGCAATGACACGCTGAATGGCGGTGATGGCCGGGATACGGCGAGCTACGAGGGGTCTGACGCGGGTGTGACGGTGAACCTTTCGACAGGTCGAGGCAGTGGCGGACATGCCCAGGGCGACACCTTTCGCGACATCGAAAACCTCTGGGGCTCGGACCATGGCGATACCCTGATCGGTGACGCGGAAAGCAACGTGTTGAGGGGGCGTTCTGGCGATGACACACTGCATGGTGGCGACGGATCTGATACGCTCGACGGCGGTTATGGCCGGGATACGGCGAGCTACGAGGGGTCCGACGCGGGTGTGACGGTGAGCCTGGCCGATGGCACGGGCAGTGGCGGACATGCCCAGGGTGACACCTTTCGCGACGTCGAAAACCTCTGGGGCTCAGACCATGGCGATGTCCTAACCGGAGATCATGGAGACAACGTCCTCTCCGGCCTTGATGGCAATGACAAACTCTATGGCGGCTCGGGCTACGATATGCTGAATGGCGGGGCCGGTGCCGATATGCTGGACGGCGGTCCGTATCGGGATACTTTGGACTACTCGGACTCTGACGCGGCGGTAACGGTGAACCTAGAGACAGGTACAGCCAGCGGCGGACATGCCCAGGGCGATACCTTTCGCAACATCGAAAACCTCTGGGGCTCGGGCCATGGCGATACCCTGACCGGGGATTTTGACGACAACGTCCTCTCCGGCCTTGATGGCAATGACACTCTGATCGGTGGTGGAGGATTTGATTACCTAAACGGCGGCGCTGGCGAGGACAGATTGATTGGCGGTGCTCTTGCCGATACCCTGACCGGCGGTGAAGGTGCGGACATCTTTGTGTTTGCCAGCTTTTATGAGGATCTGATTGAGGATTTTGCCGATGGCGAGGACAGGATCGAAATTTCCGGCGGTAGCTTCGATGATCTGACTACTATGGTTGATGAGAAAGGTACCACGGTAGCGTAGAATGGCGGAGAATTAACGATTGCAGGCGTGCAGCCGGACGACATTACAGAGTATGATTTTATCTTCGTGTAACTTGTCGACCGTGATCTATGTGGGATTTAGGCGGCAATTGATTTCGGCCTGCAGTCTATCAGGAGTGCGAACAGCGGGTCGATTCCTGCTGAGTGTTGAATACCCCGCTAAGAGGTTTGTCCGAATAAGGCCCAAGGGGCCCGAAGCTGCATATTTGGGCTTCAGGAGGAACATTCAAGGAACAGACTGTTCATCTGTGTTTCGCAAATAGAGGGCGACATTTTCGGCTGAGAACTTGAACCTCGGCCGTCGGCAACACGTTCGGCGCTGATCGGATATTTCGGCTGATTGGGATTGATCGCCGTGATGCGGAAGGTATCGCATGAGACGTGAAGGTTCTGCCATGGTCGGACGGCTGCAGGCCGTAGATGTCACTGGGGAGTGGAAAAGATCTGGGGAAACGGATGGATGATCGGTTAGCCTTCTGCTTTTGAAGGAGGTTTGGCGATGAAAGTTTGTATCAAAATAGAGACGGAATTTGGCTGGGGTGAGAAGCGGTCGCATGAGCTTTGTACAGTGGAACGCCGTGCAATTGATGCTACTGAAGAAGATCTCGGGCTGAGCCTTGCGGAAGGAAAGTCGCTGCTGAAACAGATTCAGCGAGCGCTGCTTCAAGACCAGATCGAAGAAGTTAGTGAGGTGGCGCGGGTGTGCCGGTTTTGTGGAACTTATCTGCCCATCCATGATCGCCGTCGGCGCCAGATAGACACTCTGTTCGGACGTGTCACCGTCGAAGTCCCGCGGATCCGTATGTGCATGCATGTGCAGCCTTCCTGACTTTCCGGGGGAGTATCGACCGACCCGCAAACGCGAAAAAAACTCATGGGCCGGTTCAAGTCCCCCAGGCAGGCCCAGAGATTTCTCGCTCCCCATGACCAGGTCAACACACTCTTCCGACCCCGCCGCTACCGCCTGACCACAAAATCATATCGCCACGCCAGATCCGATGCTTTCGATCTTTGGCAAGATTATGCACTCGAAATGGCTTCATAAGGAACCGACAGCACCCATCTCTCAAGTCGCCGGAAACAACTTGGCAATGCCCTACGTCATCCTCAGGCTGGACTAAGGACATTTCCAAAAATAACCACTACAAATCGTTCACTCTCGGTTTGATGGTATAATTCCATTCAGGGTGGAACTTGTCGCCAGTGATGTCGATTTCGGCCATTTCGGTTTTGGAGACCTTGACACCCTTCTGATAGATCCGTTCGTCGACTGCGCATTCGACCCTGAGCCCTGCCTTGGTTGTCGTCGCGCCGATCAATTCGACCACCGTCATGCGATCGGTGAGCGGACGGCCGCGCCAGTTCTGGGTGATGTGACAAAACAGGCGATGCTCAATCTTGTTCCACTTCGACGTACCCGGCGGATAGTGGTGGATCTGCAGCGTGAGCCCGGTCTCGTCGGCGAGCTTTTGCAACTCGACCTTCCAAAGCCTGATACGTACCCCGTTCGAACCGCCACAATCAGCAGTGATCACGAGCTTCTTCGCCTCGGGATAGCGCGCATGGCCCATCCGATAGAACCAGGTGCGGATGGACTGGACAGCGAATTCAGCCGTGTCGGCAGTGATGCCGAGGCTGACCCATGCTTCGTTCGCGGTGACGTCAAAGACCCCGTAAGGAGCCACCTTGCCCAAGCTCTTGTCCTCGAAGTCGTGCACCTTCACGCGTCGTGGGTCGGCTTTTGGACGGTAGTCGGTGCCACCGTTCTTGTAGTTGCCGATCAGTTCCTTCTTCTTGGTGTCCACCGAGATCACTGGTTCTCCGGCGCCTTGTGCCTCACACACCTTGGTGTTGATGTGCTCGAACTGGGCATTGCGGTCCGGGTGCCTTGAGCCCTCGTCGGTCTTGCGGTTCGTCTGCCGCGAGAACCCCAATTTTGCCAGCAATGTGTCGACGCTGTTGCGGCATATCTTGTGGCCTGCGTCCTTGAGTGCCGCGGCCAGCTTGGCGGGACTTTTGGACACCCACATCAGCGGTCGCTCCGGGTCGCCACGCGTTACTGGCTCAACGAGGCGCTTGAGGTCAGCAAGCAGGGTCGGATCGTTATCGGTCAGTGTTCGCGCGCCAGCGCCTGGGCGGCGAACCTTTCCGGGCGGCGGGTCATCAAGGTCCTTGAGCCCACGCCCGATCGTCGACCTGGCGACGCCGGTGATGCTGGAGACCGCGGCAATGCCGCCCCGGCCAGCTGCACGCGCTTCACTGGCGGCAAACAGCCGGCGACCACGTTCATCACGATGGCAGCCGTCCGCTTCCCAGCGTTGTTGAATTGCAAGTAGATCAATCATGCAAACCGGGTAGCGCATATCAATCCGTGCGGGAATCCCTTCTGTCTGAGACCGATGTCAAACCACCGCATACCGATCAGTCCATCCGAGTCGGTAATCTTTGGAAGTCTCCTAATGTAAATCGGCGGATATGTCGGAACCGGAAGCTCCTGTGTAGCGCGGCGCGTTTATTGTCAGTAAGTAAGTAGCCGAGTTGATCCGGTCCCCGACAATGCCGAAGCCCCTCTTTTATGAAATACAGATGAGCAGTGCATTCCATTCCATCTGCCGGACGTTTAAGTTCAGCGTTCGTATCTATCGCCCCAACATTTCGCGGTGCACTCGAACATATTGATCAAAGCACCTCAACGGCGACACACCTAAATGAAGATAAAATCATCCTCCGTAATGTCAGTCGATTGCACACCCAAAAGTGTGATTTCAACTCGGCCATCCCAGGAGATGATGGTACTTAGGGGCCCGTCTGCTATGTCCAGATCATTGAATGTCATCGTGCCATCGCTAATTGCGATCATGTCCTCGCCAGCTTCAAAGTCCGTGATGACGTCGTTAGAAGAGTCCCCACGAAATGCAAAGGTATCTTCGCCAGCGCCGCCGGTCAGGAAATCAAAACCCACGCCACCATCGAGCCTATCAGATCCCGCGCCGCCCTCAATTATGTCAAGGCCTGCGAGCCCTTCGATACGGTTTTCGCCACCATCTCCGATCAGGTAGTCGTCATACCCCGAGCCCTCAAGGTCTTCGACGTTGCGCAGGGTATCTCCCTGGGCATGACCGCCGCTGGCTTCACCTGTCGCAAGGCTCACCGTCACCGCTGCATCGGACCCCGCATAACGCGCCAGATCCCGACCCGCACCGCCGTCCAGAACATCCGCACCCGCGCCGCCGCCAAGGCGATCGTTGCCAGCGCCGCCATCCAGCGTGTCGGACCCGGCGCGGCCATACAGCCCATCATTTCCAGCACCGCCGTAGAGGCGGTTGGCGCCATCATCCCCGATCAGTCTGTCGCTATGGTTCGAGCCCTCGAGGTCTTCGATATTGCTTAGCTGATCGCCCTCGGCATGAGCGCCACTGCCTTGACCTGTCGCAAGGTTCACCGTCACACCCGCGTCAGACCCCCGGTAGCGCGCCAGATCCCGACCCGCACCGCCGTCCAGAACATCCGCACCCGCGCCGCCGCCAAGGCGATCGTTGCCAGCGCCGCCATCCAGCGTGTCGGACCCGGCGCGGCCATACAGCCCATCATTTCCAGCACCGCCGTAAAGGCGGTTGGCGCCATCATCCCCGATCAGTCTGTCGCTATGGTTCGAGCCCTCGAGGTCTTCGATATTGTTTAGCTGATCGCCCTCGGCATGAGCGCCACTGCCTTGACCTGTCGCAAGGTTCACCGTCACACCCGCGTCAGACCCCCGGTAGCGCGCCAGATCCCGACCCGCACCGCCGTCCAGAACATCCGCACCCGCGCCGCCGCCAAGGCGATCGTTGCCAGCGCCGCCATCCAGCGTGTCGGACCCGGCGCGGCCATACAGCCCATCATTTCCAGCACCGCCGTAGAGGCGGTTGGCGCCATCATCCCCGATCAGGGTATCATTTCGATTGGTCCCTATCTCGTCGGCAGGCAGTAGCGTAACACGTTGGCCGAATCTACTGGTCATTCGGATTGCCATTGGCACCTCTCTAGAAAATTGCAGATCATCTGCGTGTACAGTCGATAAGTGCCGAATTCTGAGGGAAAATTTCCCGCTACGAAGACATATTTTTAATAGCCTGTGAGAGTTTGTATATAATGTGAGGCCTATCCCGCAGGTCTCAAGCCGTGTTCAAACCACGTCTCATCCGCGACTTTGCCATTCGCTGAGTTGCCCCGCATAGTCCCAGAACAAACTTGTGTTATTCTTCGGCGCTTTAGCGCATCGGCGACGGCTGTCGCGCGGGTTTCGATCTCACGGATGGCGACCGCCTCGCCGCCCGGCTTGACGGCGTAGGGTAGCTTGGCGGTTGCCGGATCGGCGTCGAGCTTGGCCAAATAGGCTTCCATCAGGTCAGCGAAGGGTGTGGCGGCGGCGCGGACCGCGGCGATGTTCTGCGCAGTCTTCAGCGCCGTTGCCAGGCGCGCCATGTGAATGAGCAGCAGATGCGCCCCGCCGCTTGTTGTGCCGAGCAGCGACAGGGTGTCGCCGGCATCCTCGGCGATCCTGGCGCGCTTCTTCGCCTTGGTCTCGTCATCCGACCATGGGGTCGGTTCCGGCTCAGTGCGAAATGGCACTCTAAGCAACTGAACCCCTTGTATTTTCAGCCCTTTTTCGCACGTGTGGCGGAGAGGCATTCGGATCAGCGGACCCGCATTTTATCCGATAGACGGCATCCAGCGGACATTCTCGAACTCCCTTTGAAACCCCAGAAACAAGGCTTTAGCGGTTTCGTATGACCGGTTCGACGAAAATCTCAATGAAGGCCCCTTATTCGGACAGAACCTCTTAACGTGGGATTTTGCACTGAGCCGGAATCGACCCGTGTGAGACCGCGATAATCCTCTGGTGTCAGATGCGATGCCCACTTTGGATCGCCCAGCACCGACTGTATCATTCTGGTGTTCACATAAACCAGTGACGCTTGCAGAAGATGCAGGGCCAGTGCCGAGATTTCCTGATCCGCAATCCGGTTGGTGGCAATCTCACCGCCCTTGCCGAAGAACACGGAATCGGTGGAGCTGTTCCAGTTCTCGACCACATTCAGGCTCTCGTGGATTTCCCGTCGGAAGGCCTCCTGGCGCAGATACCGGCACAGGAAGATAGTTTTCAATGCGCGGCCAAGTTCGCCCAAAGCCTTATAGGTCGGATGCATCACCTCGGCGCGCGCAAAGCGACGCAGGATGGCTTCAGGATCGGCCAGGCCACTTTGCATCGCGGCCGCATATTTGACCATTTCATCATATAGTTGCTCAATCTCTTTCCAGTCGATAACGGCCTGAACCCAACATCGGTACAGAATCGGCCATAGGATTTTTGCCTTCATGCGCGGCTCTTCGATAAAAATCGCGCCACCTATTCGAAGAAAACAGGATTACCTTCGATATAGGATAACGTTGACACTGGTTTATTCAGTTATATCCGTTTGATCACCAATTGTTTGGCTCCCAAATTTTACTCCCCAAAACCACCCAGATAATTGGGGTAGCCCAAAACGGCTAAAACGCTGTCTGTTCAATGCGTAAGCAAAAATCCTATGGCCGATTCTGTACCGATGTTGGGTCCAGTTACAACAAACCCGCGGTCATCAACTATGCGCGGCGGCGACTGCGAGGTCGGGCGGTTTCAACCTCTCGGGCCAAAGGACTGGTCAATGACATCGCCAACATCCGCATGGGTAAAGGGCAGCGGATGCGATGGTCGCCGCGCGGAGCTCACCGCGTAGCGACCGTGAGAGCAGCCGTTCTCGAGTAACCACCCGGTTTCCACCGCCTGCCTGACCTGATCGCGTTATTGTAAGAGACGTGCATAACGACGTCGTTTTCGACGTGTCTTATTCGGGGTTGTCGATGCGTGCTGAAATTCTTGGAGTTGAGCGTCGAAGGCGGTGGCGAGATGAGGACAAGCTCGGGATCGTCATGTCGGTCGGGATTGGCGGCGCAACGGTGACCCAGGTTGCGCAGCGCCACGACGTGACCCGACAGCAGATCTACACGTGGCGGAGTGAGCTGAAGAAGTAAGGGCTGTGGTCGCCGGATGACGGCGCGCTGTTCTTTCCAATGGAGTTTACATCCGCGCAGAGCGTTCCGGAGGTTCGTCCGGAGATCCATGAAATGCCAGTCTGCTCGGACCCGGTGCCGGTTGAATTGCGCTTGAGCAACGGGCGCTGTCTGCGTTTCGACAACCGCTTGGACGCGGCCATGCTAACGCAATTGATCCGGGCGGTCGAAGCAGCATGATCGGCCCTGGGACTGGCGTTCGGGTTTATCTCGCCTGCGGTGCCACTGATATGCGCAATTATGCAGAGCCTGTCATTATGCGGAGCCCGCGGCGACGATTGCCTTGCCGCCACGATTTCGGCCAACTTCACTCCACATAATTTTTGGCACGGCGCGTATTCTTCAGCATCGCCAGGAGCTTGTCGGGAGTTCGGAAGTGGCCCCGTTTGAGTGTCGGCGGCGTCATTGCGGCAAGCGCTTCGAGCTTTTCGGTCGGATCGGCACGCAGATAGATTTCCGTGCTCTGGAGAGTGGCATGGCCGAGCCAGAGCGAGACTTTCCGAACGTCCCGGGTCGCGTGAAGCGTATGCATCGCACAGGTGTGGCGCAGAACATGGGGTGTGACGCGTTTTTTGGCGATCGACGGGTGCTTGCGCGCCGCCATCGCAACGTGCTTGGCGAGGATGTACTCGAAGCCGGAGCGCGTCATCGCGCCGCCGGCGGCGTTGAGGAATAGCTCGGGATCGCCGCTGTTGGGGCGGATCGCGAGCCAGGCCTTGAGAACGGTCGCCGTTTCCTTCCACAACGGCAGCACACGCTCGCGCCGCCCTTTTCCCATGATGTGGACGCTGGATAACGCCCGGCAATCGAGTTGATCCATTCTCAGGCCGACCAACTCGGAGACGCGCAGACCCGCGGCGAACGCCAAGTGTAGCATGGCGCGATCGCGTACGCCTGACGCAATGCGCGGATCGGGGGCGTCGAGGAGCGCCCGCACTTCGTCACGGCTGAGATAGCCGACAAGCGCCTCGTCCGTCTTCTTCATAGGGATCGCGTGGATCCCACGCGATTGGTCGAGGCATGCCGGCAACCGATATTCCAGGAAGCGGAAGAACGAGTTGATAGCAGCGAGCCGCGCATTGCGGGTACGCGCGGAATTACCCCGTTCGCGTTCGATGTGCTCGAGGAAGGCAAGGATGAGCGGTGCATCGATTTGCTCGATCTCAAGGCGGGACGGCTGGATCCTGAGCCGATCCGCGGCAAAACACACCAGCAGTTGGAAGCTGTAGGCGTACGCCTCGCAAGTGTGCCGGCTTGCCCTACGCTCGCGCGGCAGATGCTCGCGCAGGAAGGTGCTGAGGTGAGGCGCAAGCGCGGTCATGTGACACCTCCCTGGTGCAGTGCCTCGCCAGCTTCGGCGATGTGGCCCATCAGAGCTGGCGTCGCCTGCAAGTACCAATAGGTGTCCGTCACGTGCGCATGGCCGAGATAGGTGCTGAGCGCGGTGATATGGCGGCTGACGGCATTGCGATCATGTTGGCATTGCTCGAGCGAGCGGACGGCGAATGTGTGTCTCAGATCGTGTATGCGCGGCCCTCCTCGTTGACCGGGCTCTCCTCTCAAGCCGATTGATCGCGCGAGCTGCAGAAAGACGGTTGTGACCGTATTGTAGCTGGGCGTCTTCCCGGCAAGAGAGATGAGCAGTGCGTCGTCCAGCGCCCCGAGCCGTTGTCGGATTGACAAATAGGCATCGATGGCATGCCGTGTCGTGTCATGCAGCGGAAGCAGCCGGCTCTTTTGGAACTTGGTCCGCTGGATGAGCAGACCATCCACCTTCATATCCTCGAGCCGCAGGGCCAAAGCCTCGGAGATGCGCATGCCGGTGGCGGCGAGCAGCCCGAAGAGCGTCTCGTACATGAGTGGTCTGATCGAACCCGCCGGCTTCAGCTGCGCCGCTGCGCCCATCAACGCGGCGATTTCGTCCGCCGTGTAGATGTAGGGGACTCGCCGCTCGAAGAAGCCGCGACCGAAGGCATCGTCCGCCGGGATCTGGTGACGCCGGTCTTCAGCGCGCATTGCGATCGCGAACCTGCGGACAGTCAGAAGCCGATTGCGGCGCTGCTGCGGTGACGGCGCACAAGCTGCCCATTCGATGACGCGAGGGGCGTGAACATGGCGGTCGCCGAGCGCCTCCGCAAAAGCGACGAAGTTCTTGAGCAGTGTATACTGTACGCGGAACTTGAAACCCAGAGAGCGCTGGAGGTGCACATATCGCGCAAGGTCTTCGCTCAGCATGACACACCTCCCGGCCAAGGTTGCGCGACCTGCTGCAACATGACGATGTCGACCTTCGCGTAGTGGGCCGTCGTGTCGAGCGATCGGTGGCGGAGAATAGTTCCGACCGTATCCAGCGTGGCACCGGAGCGCAGCATCGATGTCGCCGCGGAATGTCGGAGAAGATGGGCGCCTTGCGAAGGAGCGTCGTTGATGCCCGCTCTTTCCAGCGCATGCCTGACTACGCTTGAGACGGTGCTCGATCGCGAGAGGGCCCGATGCGGTGCCACCGACCGCAAAAAGACCCGGTCACAAGCAACCTGCGGCCGGGCGTCCCGCAAATAATCCAGAAGAGCATCACCGGCATCCTGGGGCAGCGGCAGACGGATCTCCCGGCGCGCTTTTCCACGAACGGATAGGGTGCCTTCCTGCCAGTCGATGTCATCGAAGCGCATGTCTAGAATGTCGCCGGCCCGCAGACCGAGACGCGCGAGGAGAAGCAGAATTGCCCGGTCGCGAACACCCTGCGGTCTCGCAACATCACAAGAAGCGATCACTCGCTCGACCTCCGCTGACGTGATGTAGCGTGGCAGTGCCGACAGGCGCCATTGCGGAATAGTTGGTATCGCATGATCAAGTCCCGGACGACACAAGCCGCGTGCCGCCAGGAACCGGAGATATCCTCTTAGCGCCATCGTCATCGTCTTCACGTAAGCACGGGAGCATTGGCCGGCTTCCTTAAGGATGACATGCCGAACGAGGTGCGCGTCATAGGTTCCCGGATCGGTGCCAAGCGCGGGCAGTAGCCGTAAGACCATGCGACCATGCCGGCCGATGGTCCGCTGGGCGGGGGGTGCCGGGTAACCGGCATTCCTACCGCGATCAATATAGGGCGTTAAGGGCTTTTGGGCCCTGTTGACCGCCACCGATATACTCCTGTTAGGAGAATATGCGCCCACCCGAGGGGTGATATGTGCGCCAGAAGGGTTGCGGGGCAGTCAATTCCATCGCGACGACGCCGTTCAATGGCGGCTCCGAGTTGCTTTGTGTCCCAGTAGATAATGATGGTTGCGAGTAGGTTCAACCCAGCGATGCGGAAGTGCTGACCTTCGATGGATCGATCACGGATTTCGCTCTGACGCCCAATTCGCAGGGCATATTCAGGGCATGGTGAGCCTCACCCTTGTTGAGACCGACATTTGTCCGGCGTTGCATTTCGTGTAAAGCGTCAACCACCGTGTCCGCCAGCGCCAACCACTTTGTCCTATTTTCGGAATAGGATTTGGGTTTGTTGTGCTGCTTTATGTGTTTGTCGGCGCTGGTTGTCGTTTGAGCGAGAACCTCGGCTTTGACGTTGAGTGCGGCTGCTTTTGCGCGAAAGCTATCCGCGCGAGACCCAGGAGATGGTGTTTGACGCCCACGACCGGGCCTATGCCTTCTTCAAAGGTGCGTGTTCGCGCGGCATCTACGACAACATGAAGACGGCGGTGGCCGCGATCTTTGTCGGAAAAGAACGAGTCTACAATCGCCGGTTCCAGCAAATGTGCGGGCACTACCTTGTCGACCCGGTGGCCTGCACGCCGGGCTCGGGCTGGGAGAAGGGACAGGTCGAGAACCAGGTCGGTGTCGTTCGTCGTCGGTTCTTCACGCCGCGACTGCGGTTCAAAACCTACCAGGATCTCAACGCCTGGCTGCTCGACCTCTGCATCGCCTGGGCAAAGGCGCATCCGCATCCGGATATGCGCGCCAAGACCGTCTGGGAGGTGTTTGAGGCCGAGCGTTCCAGCCTCGTTCCCTATACCGGGCCGTTCGACGGCTTCCATGCGGTTCCGGCCTCGGTGTTCAAAACCTGCCTGGTTCGGTTCGACAACTGTCACGGTGTCCTTAATTCCTGGACGAGCTATTGTCAAATCTGGTGTCCAAGCGCTCCTCATGCGGCGGCTTGATCCTGGTTTGATGTCTTGATGCCGTTGACGAAATTGACGCCCTGGATGACCTCGGCGAGGTGAGCAAAGCCGCGCAGTTTGCGCCAGCTTTTCTCTGCGCATTGGCCGAGCTTGAACATCATGTGCAGCAGGCCGTCGCGGCTGAGGCAGCCTTTGGTCCGTTTGGTCCGGTGACGGATGGTGGCAAAGGCGCTTTCGATCGGGTTTGACGTGCGAATGCTCTGCCAATGCTGAGCCGGGAAGTCGTAGAAGGTCAGCAATTCGTCGCGGTCCTTGATCAGGCATTCGGTGGCCTTGGGGTATTTTGCCTCGAAGGTCTTGATGAAACAGATCGAATGCCTCGTGCGCGTCCGCGCGTGTCTCGGCCTGCCAAATGTCGTGCAGCATCTTCTTGGCCTTGGGCTGGGTCCGCTTGGGGAGGTAGTTCAGCACGTTGCCGGTCTTATGCACCCAGCACCGCTGTTGGCACGTCGTCGGAAAAACCTCCTCCAACGCGGCCCAGAACCCCATGGCCCCGTCGCCGGTGGCCAATTTCGGAGCGGCGAGCCCACGTGCCTTGAGGCCGAGAAGCACTTCGCGCCAGCTTTGCGTGCTTTCGCGAACACCGTCTTCTTCTCGCCCCGTGCGTTAACGCCAATGACAACGAGCACGCAGAGCCGGTCATCAGAGCCGCGCAGCCCGCTGTAAATGCCATCCGCCCAGACATAGACCCATTCGTCTCGGCTCAGATCGGCCTTGCGCCAGTCGTCGTACTCTGCTGCCCATTGGCTCTTCAGGCGCGAAATGGTCTTGGCAGAAAATCCGGTGGCCTCAGGGCCAAGCAGCATTTTGAGCGCCGCGCCCATTTCGCCCGTGGAGATGCCCTTCAGATACAGCCAGGGCAGTGCGACTTCGATGGATTTAGCCTTGCGCACGTAGGGCGGCACAAGGGCAGAGCGGAACGTAACAGGCTTGCCGTCCTTCGCTCGGACCTTCGGGACTTTGACCGTGACTGGCCCGATCCCGGTTTGAACGGCGCGCTCTGGATGGTAGCCACTGCCAACAACAGCCGAGCGGCCATCGGTTGTTCGCCGTTCTGCAAATTCAGCGAGAAAGGCGTCGCGCTCAGCCTCGATGGCTGCCTGCAGCAAATCCCGAGCGCCCTTGCGGAGAAGATCAGTCAGTGGGTCTGTGACCGCATCTCGACCGGTGAAATCAATGATGGTAGCGTCGTGCATGGTGGTGCGTCCTTGAACGGTTGGCTGGATGTTTGGCAACGCCATTCCAACCAGATGCACCGCCGTCATTCAAATCGCCCGGACACCAGATTCACTCATAGCTCGCCCTGGACGCCTGCTTCAAAAAACTGAGTAAAATCAGACGGCGGTTGTGCCGTTAATTTCCGGATTGTGTCTTTAATTGCAGGACTGTATCCTTAACTCCCGGGTGATCTGCCTGCAAACCACAAACGTTGCAGTCTGCATCAAATGCATGATGCCTATACGTTCTTATTCAGTTGGGGACTTTGGACGTCCGATAATTAAGCACACAGAATCTCGGAAACGTTCAACGAATGCCTCTCCGTCCAGGAAACAAAGGCACAGCGACACTTGGGGACGCCCCATCGCGATGTCTACACCGACTACAGTGTGGTACGCGACATGAAGTCCGGCAGGGCCATCGAGGCGCAAACCATTATCGAAGCCAGGATGACCTCGATCATGCCCGATGAGTTCAAGCGCGGTGATCTTTGCGGACATGACCATTCCCTCAGCGAAATCACGCACTACGAGCTCTGGTTCGACGGTAACGAGAATTCTATTTCGACTTCTGGACCAACGCCAAACGCACGCGCATCAGCTGATCAATCGGTCGTATCAACCGGCCCCGGACTTCTGTGCCGGCGCTGTTTTCCAAACCCTTGATTGGAGCAATAATGAAGTGGGAAACCAAGGAACACACGCTTGAATGGCCTGTCGATGTGGTCGTGAAAACCGGCAGGGCGAAAACGCCGCAACCGAGACCGTTCGCGTCGAAAAGGTCGTGCTGTCCGCGCCCAAGGGAAAGAAAATGCACAAGATCATGCGCCTCATCAACAACGTGGAGACCGATACGGGCTACTCGGAGGGCGAATGACCATGGATTCCGTCCAGGTGATTTCCGACATGCCTCCCGGGGCGAGCGACGAGGTTCATTCCCGCGACATCACGGTCATGGGTGACAAGACCGCGCCTTTTTTGGAAGCGGTGATGGGCGGCGGGCAATCGTCGACGGCCTCGCCCGATGGTATTGCAAAAACGAAACCGTAGTAACCGCCGATCTGCCACATCTTTGGCGTCCCCTGGGACAAGGTCGCCGAGACCGACATCTTAACCATTCTTGAGATGCACCGGCACGCGGCTCGCCTCGCGTCGATTTGCAAAGGAAGACTGTGATGAAGACGCTGACTTCTTCCCTGATCGTCCGTCTGATCGACCGCGCCAGCCGCCCGGCTTGCGGCATTGCCAACAGCCTGATGGGCATCAGGCAGACGGGCGAAAGCGTCAACCGGGGCACGTTCGGTTATCGCCTGACCGCGGGCATTCGCCGCAACGACGCAGCCCTGGCGCGGGCGCGTGGCGGACTGATCGACGCTGCGGCCGGTTTCTAACGGGACGCATTTCACTGATCCAAAGGGCGACAGCTGGACAGCCGCCGAGGTCAAACAGTTGCTCGCCGACAAAACCTTCTTTCGCTGCCACGCCTTCGTGCTAGCCTGTGCGCAGAACGGTATTGATCATCGTCTGATCCCTGGACCAACGGTCAAGTCGAACGCATGAACCGGACGATCAAGGATGCGACCGTCAAGCGCTATCACTACGAGAGCCACGAACAGCTCCGAGAACACCTCAGGACTTTCCTCGACCGCGTACAACTTCGCCAAGCGCTTAAAGACGCTCAGAGGCCTGACTGTCTTTGAATTCATCACGCGGAAGTGGACTTCAGAGCCTGCGCGTTTCACTCTTCATCCAGACCATCTCATTCCGGGACCGTACATTTAAACGCTGCCAAGTCATGCGGTAAACGGGCCGGATCCCGTTGTATAATCCGGTCCATTGCGATTGCTTGCGGTTCAGCTTGGGGCAACACCCCAATCGCACAAGGCGACAAGAACCGGTTTCGAGCGCGATTGCAAATCACCAGCCAATGAAAGCATTTCATAGCTTAAATATATCCTCGAAGAACGGGCCGGACCCAGGTGATGCGGCGCACTTTAACAGGCCCGACCCGGTGCGATGTTTTCCTCAAGGGACAGCGCAAACCGTCCTCCATCGCACATGGCCAAATGAAACGGTTTCCTGAGCAATTGTAAATGCGATCCGCGTAATGCATTCGATAGGTAGCAGTGAATCCGCCCGGTTACTCTGGCTGCGCATTCAGATAGGGCAGGGGAGGATGGGGCCGGATCCAGATGAGATAGAAAGAGCTGTATCCGGCCCGTGCGAATGGCTTTCGTTGGGGACGGTGTAATCCATCGCACATGGCCAAAGGAGCCGGCTTCGGGCGCTATTGTAAACGCCATCCGCTATGCGTTCGATAGGCACCATTGAATACGCCCCGGTTACTCTGGCTGCGCATCAGATCTGGCAGGGGATGAAGGTGAACAGGATGGGGCCGGATCCAGCCTGGAGTATGACAAGGCGGGATCCGACCCATTTGGGCGCGATAATGCCAGGCTGGGGTCTCAGCCGACCATCGCGCACCCGGATCCAAGGACTGATGGGGGACTGGATCCGGCTCAGTGCGATGGTCCAGGATGGCCTTCCTAACCAATATCGCACAAAGTTTATTAGTACCAACCTGGGGCGATTGTGTTAAGACCGAACAAGGAATGCATTCGATAGTTTTTTAGTCGGCAAAGGGTCGGGTCGCCAACGGCGCGGTGTAGCGATCCGACCTGCACCCCATACCGTCCAGGCCATAGATGTCCCTGCCGATTACCCGAACAGGTCCTTTTAAGTAAGCGGGTCAATTCCCTCGCCTGCCGGCACAATCAACGTCTCGAGCGATTGGTACGCATGGGGTATTTTAGTTGTTTGGGTCGCATCGTCGCGCTCACGTTGCGCTTGTGGCGAGCAGATAGGTCATAGCGACATCTGGCGGCAGGTATCTCGGAAGAGCTATGACTGAATTTGGGTGACGAGGCGTTATCAGGCGGCGCTGGTTTCATTTCCGTCGATCACCTCGACGCCATTGCGGAATTTGACGCCCTGGATCAGTGAAAAGACCTTGAGCTTCGCGGTTTTTTGCGACAGTGCGCCTCTGGTTCTGATGGAGCGGTGGCGCACCGTAGCAAAGACACTCTTGATCGGGTTCGACGAGCGCAGATGATCCCAGTGCTCGGCCGGGAAATCGAAGAAAGCCAGCAAAGCATGGCGATCCTTGGTCAGGCAGGTCACGGCCCTTTCGTACTTGGCGCCGTATTTGTCTTCGAACCTGTCCAGTGCGGCGATCGCTTCTTCGCGCGAAAGAGCGTGGTGAATGTCGTTGAGGTCCGACTTCACATTTGCCGACAACGACTTGGGAAAGTTGTTGACGACATTGCCGATCTTGTGAAACCAGCATCGCTGGTGTGCTGTCTGCGGGAACACCTCCTCCAAGGCTTTCTAGAAACCCAGGGCACCGTCGCCGACCGCCAGGTCCGGCGGCACATTGAGCCCACGGCCTTTCATGTCGACAAGCAGTTCGCGCCAGCTCTGCGTGCTTTCCCGTGATCCGACCCGAAAACCGACCAGTTCCTTCCTGCCCTCCGGCGTCGCGCCGATGATGACGAGCATGCACTCGGCATCGGGTTCCATGCGGGCCTGAAGATAGACGCCATCCGCCCAGATGTAGACATAGTGCCTGGCAGACAGATCGCCGGCGGCGCGCGCCCTCGGTAGTGTGGGCATGGCGCTGAAGTCGAAGGTGGCCAGGGTCTTGCCGGCAACAAGACGGGACTCCTTGAGAGCGTCTGGCGGAAGATGATGTCCTTTTGCGGTCCATTGAGGGCGCGCCAGCCGCGTACCCGCCGCTCCAGGGTGCGCCGGATGCGATCGTCGGGAAGTCAATCCGGATAGCTATGCTGCAGATGACGCAACAGCGTGACAGCCTGAACGGAAGCGTCCCGCTGCAGGATCGGCAAAAGGTCCTTGTCCCAGACCCCTTCCAGGGGATCAGCAACGGTGCGGCCCCGTTTGCGCTGACGCTGTGACGGCAATACCGGGTTCGCGTCGAGGCGGCGGGCTGTGCGCTCGCTAAAGCCTGCCCGAGCGGTGGCGGTGCGTTGTGTGTATTTTGGGCGTTCGGTCATGTACATTGTTACCTGCTGGTCGGTGATGGGGCCTGAAGGGCAACACGAGCCTCCGTTGAAACAAAGATCTGTGTTTTGCACTCCCTGAATCGGCCGGCAACCTACATCCTGAAAAGCGATTGGCCGGTGGAACTGGCCTTCAGACGGGCATGCGCGTCTTCCGGTCAGTCCAACCGGCCAAGGTGGTTGTCGCTGAACAGCCGCCGTATCTTCGACGTTGCTGCCGGCCGCTCGGCACCATCTCTGGCCGATTATCTCAATCAAATGAAAGGCAAAGACCGTGTCCGCATCATCTGCATGGACCTGTCGGAGACCTATCGCTCCATTGCCAGAACCCACTTCCCCAAAGCTCTCGTCGTTGCCGATCGGTTCCATGTCGTGCGCCTCGCTCTACATCATCTGCTGAAAACCTGCCGCTTCATCGATCCCGATCTGAAAGACAGGCGCGGCTTGAGAAAACTGCTGAACAAACATGCCAGCAACCTCACTCAACGCCAGGCACGACGCCTCACAGACTACCTTGACCGCCGGCCGGCCATCGAACGCATCTATCGTTTCAAGGAAGATCTTGTAGGACGACATAAATAATGCTCAAACCGGAAGAAGCCGGAAGTTCCCGGATGAAGCCGGATGAGAGTACCGAAACGGCGGTAACGTAGGGGGTCTGCGGGTAGTATCTTGCCGATTGGAGGGCGCGGTCTGGAAACGGCCATGCGACGGTGATTTGCTCAATCCCGGCGGATCGGCTTGCCTGAAGGTCGTTTAAACGGTGTTTTTTCCTGCGTTTTCGAGGGTGTTAAACGGCCTGTAAAATCGCGCCGGTATTCTTCCTTGTTCAGGGCGTGAGGCTGGCGGCCATTTCGGCGACCAGACTGTCCATGCGGCTTGTGCCGAAGTTGTCGAGCATCAGCTTGCTGCCGCCTGCGAGGGTCCATGCGTAGTCGATCAGTCCGGCGCGATCGAGCGTTCGTGCAGTGGCGAGGATGGCGAGCGTCTCGATGACGCGGTCGTCGGTTCCAGGCTCGCTCATGGAGCGGATCTTCTGGCGGGCGATATTCAGCAGTGATGCGGTCGCGGCGGCGAGGCCGGGCTGCGGTGTTTCGGCTCGCAGGCTTGCCCTGTGGAGGGATCCGTCGTGGGCGACGGCGACGGTGCGGGAAAGGCCTGGCCATGTTTCGAGGTCTTGCAGGTCGGCGGACGACAGGCCCTGCGATGCCGGCTGGTTTCGGATCAGCGCGATGCTTGCGGCGGGATCGGCGAGCCGGACCTTGAGCGTGTCATCGGGCAGCGGGCGTTGTGATCCTCCGTCGATCCAACCGCTCGGCATGTCGTTATCCATCGCGGCGAGATGGCGGCTGCCGGTTCTGAGCCCCCGGCTTCGGGCTTCGTGGATCAGTCCCAGTTCGGCTCCGCGGGCTTCCGGGGTGAGGTCACCCGCGATGCTGTCATGGCGTCCTTGGTCGGCGAGAAAGGTGGCTCCGGGATTGGTGTCGAAGCCCGGAGTGATGCCTTCGGGCACCCGCAGCCGTCGGCCGGTTCGGGGATCGGTCCAGGTCTTGTACTTGATCGGCGGTTCGGCCGAGACGGCGATCCCCTCGTTGTCCAGCATGGTCCGGCTCATCTGGCGCACGGTGCAGGCGCAGTAATATCCGTTGGGTGGATAGTGGGTGGCCCACAGCGGATGATCGGCGGGCAGGACCAGGCGGTGGAAGCGTGTGTGCGCCTCGCGCTTGGTGACCCGCTGGAGCTGTGTATAGAGCAGGTAGGGCAGCAGGTCCTTCGTACGCTGGATGCGGGTCCATTTGCCGGCGGCGTATGAGGTTCTCAGGTTCGTGTCGAAGATGACGGCGAGGCGGCGCCTGGAGCCGAGCTGGACGGTTCGCATTTCGCCTGTGAGCGGATCGCGCATGGTCTTCTGGCCCCACCAGCCGGCGGCCTTGAGCTTGGGGATGAGCGTGTCGTTGAAGTTGTCCAGGGTCAGGCCCTTTGCAAGGCTGTCATCGACGGCCTCACGGATGGTTGCGAGCAGATCGTCCTGCATGGCCTTGGCGACGACGAAGCCGCGGGCGTGTGATGCGCCGAACCAGTCGCGATAGGAAAACCGGCTTTCGGGCGGTGCGTAGCCTTTGGAGCGGAAGAATTCAATCGCCTCCTGGGGATCGAGGCCGATGGCCTTCACCGGGGGGCTGAGATCAATCGGATCAGGCATCAGGTCTGCGGATCGTCTTCATCACCGTCGGGTCCTCCCGACGCATGGCCCAGCGGAACGCCGGCGTTTCCGGCCATGCCCGCGATGAAGTCGGCGCGGGCGTAGAGCTGTGTCAGAGCGTCCGGCGGTGGTGCCTGTGCGATGCGGTCGAGCCGGGTGCGCAGGTCCTGAAGCGATGTCGCCCCGGCGATGGCCTCTTCGACGGGCAGCACGGTTGCGGCGGCGGCCTCGAGCGCGATGTCCTCGCCGATGAGGTGATTGACGAGGCCGGTGATTGCGTCGGTCGGAGCGGCGGCCGCCGCGAACCTGGCGGGGTCCGCACCGGGGTCGGGTGCGGCCTCTTCCCATGTGCCGCCATAGACCTCCTCGACATAGTCGGCCGCAGGTCTTCGGCCGGACGCCTTTGCGATATAGAGGTCGCGTCGGGCGCGGGCTTCCAGGTCCTCCGGCGGCGCGGTGTCGCGTCGCAGGCGCGGGACGGCGGCGCCCGGGAAGTTCCAGGCGGTGAGCCATGTCGCCACGGTGGAGCGCAGGCATTCGGAGAGCCTGTGTTCGTCGCTGGCGATCAGCGCCTGGAGTGTTTCGTTCTGGACCTGCGCGGTGCCCACGTGCTGGCCGATTTCGGAGGTTGCGTGCTGGCCGACGACGGCCTCTGCGATCATGCGGTCGAGGGCGGCGACCATGGCCTTGAAATCGCCGCCGCCGGAACCACCCGAGCCGCCCGATGTGCCGGATTTCGCGGCGGCCAGGATCTGCACGTCCTGGTCGTCGGGAAGGGCGATGCAACTGGCGCTGATCGCCGCGGCCATCGTGGCCAGCAACGCGTCCACCTGGCTTTTGGGGGCATCGCGCAAGTGTTTGCCCACCAGCGTCGGCGTGCCGAACTTCTCCAGCGCCACCGACCACATGCGCATCGCCTGCCGCTTGAGCCAGACCGGCCAGATGCACCAGTGCGCGGCGCCGAGCCCGAAGGGCTGCCCGCCATGGCGCGGCGGGTTGCGATGCAGGATGTATTTGGCCGGCGGCAGGTTGATGCCGCCGGGCTGGCCGCGCGTCACCAACAGCGGTTCCAGCGTGGTCCAGTCGTAGCGGATGAGGCGCGGATCGCGGCTGCGGATGTCGACGAGCCGCACCCGCCGGCCGTCGATCGCCCACAGGCACTCGCTGAGGGCGTAGCCGTACCAGATCGCGTGCAGGAGCGCGCGGCTGACGCGGTTCATGTCGATGGCCTGCAACTGCGCGCGCAGATCGTCGGCGGCCGCCACGTCCAGCGGGGTGTCGCTGGCGGGCTCGATCATCAGCGGCGCCGCCAGCAGCCCGTCGATGCGCTGACCCAGCACGGCCGATACCTTGCTGTCGGTGAGCGCGATCTCGGCGGCGTCGATCGCGGCATTGTCGCCAAACGCTCCCGCCGTGAAGCCGCCGGCCGTTCCGGCAAGGCCCGATCCCAGGCCCTCCAGCCAGCCGGCGGTCTGGCCCCAGACGCCGAGGCCGCCCAGCCGCGCGGTCAGCTGCGGCGCGGTCTGTTCTTCGGTATCGGGGCGTTTGGGGATCTCGGTGTCCCTGGTATCCATGGCGCGTCACCTCCAGCCGACAGGGCCCGCCAGCGGCGAGCGGACGATGTTGAGATGCGGATCGACGCGGTAGCCCGCCGCGCCCCCCGGACCGCCGCCGAGCGCCGTGGTGGCCAGTTGCGGCCCCACTCGCATCTCGAAGGGGCCCGCGGTCGAGCCCGCGGCCGCGCAGGCCAGTGCGGCGGCCCAGAACCGGTCGGCATGACCATCCGTGTCGCCATCGGCTATCAGGCGGCGGATTCCGGTCGCGCCCGTGACCGACTTGATCGCATGCAGGTCGGCGCGCAGCAGGGGATCGCCTTCGGGAATGAGCAGGCCGCGTTCTTCCATGCGATCCTTCATGCCGATCGCCAGGTCCAGCTTGGACGTGACGCTGAACAGGATGCCGTCGACACGGCTTGTCCCATGCGCCCTTCTGGCATCCTCGACCGGCTTTTCGCCCATGCCGGTCTGGTCCATGCAGCAACGCACCACACGATAGCGGCGGAACACATCGGCCAGCATATCGTCCTGGCGTGCGAAGCTGATCTTGCGATCCGTGATGATTTCCCGGGTGATCAACTGGCCGCCGACCATCTCTGCGACCCAGATCACGAACAGGTCGTTCCTTGCCGCGATATCGACGCCGACGAAGCACAGGCCGCCGGCATAGACCTCGGGGTGACCGGCGCGCGGGTCCTCGCAGGACGAGATCAGTTCATGGGTGAGCCACGCACTGGCGGCCTCCATCCATTTGAGCATGAACTCCTGCGCCCAGACGTCTTCGTCGTTGAGCGCCCTGCGCAGTTCATCGGGGTCGACGTCGAGGCCCTGTTCGACGGCCTCATGAATGTCGACATGGTGCTTCGACCAGCCATTGTCCGGCGTGGTCATGATCTCGTAGAACTTGTTGCCCTTGCCGTTCGGGGTCGAGATGATGCGGATCTTGTGCCTGCCGCGCGCGGCGACCGGAAAGGCGGCGCCCCAGATGCGGCGGCTGTCCTGGTGGAAGGCGAACTCGTCGAGGATCAGGTTGCCGCCAAAGCCGCGTGCGGCGTGCGGCGAGGCGGAGATCGCGGTGATCCTGGAGCCGCCGGGAAAGCGCACTTCCTGCGCCTTGTAGGTGGCCTGCTCGACATGGACCTCGAAGACCTGGCCCATCTGGATCAGTTGCCTTGTATGAGCCGGGACGACGAAGTCCTCTTCGCTGAATTCCGGCCGGCCGCGTCTGGCCAGGGTCGAATAGACCTCGTAATAGGCACTGGTCATCGGCCGGGCCGCCTCGTCGACGGCCTCGCGGGCCGTGGCCTCGGATCGGCTGAGGATCGTCCAGCGCGTCTTGCGGCGCTCGATCTCCGCATTGATGCAGTCGTCGACCGCCTCGCCCACGGTGGCAAAGGTCTTGCCGCCGCGCCGCGTGATCATGCCGATCTTGAAGCGTGACGGGTCGTTCATCCACGCCTTCTGGTACGGCAGGAAATCGATGACCGGGGCGTGGACGGTCATGCGCCGAAGCCCATGATCTCGCGCGCCTTGCGGGCGGCGACCTGGTCGATCTCGCCGGCCTCGACGGCCTGTTCCAGCCGCTCCGACTGCCTGGCCTGTTCGGCCTTGAGGATGCCGTTGCGCAGGCTGGTCGAGCGGATCAGGTTGTTGAGCGCCGTGGTCAGGTCCTTCATGCCGCGCGGATCCGGCAGATTGTCGGGATCGGCCAGCATCATCTGCAGCCGCCATTGCAGGGTTGTCAGTTGCTGGAACAGCGCGGAGGTCACATCGACCTCCTCCTTCAGGCTGGCCTCTTCCAGGAACAGGCGGATTTGGTCCTGGGCCTGCTCCTGCATGGTGGCATATTCGAGATAGGACTGGCCATAGGCATGCACGGCCGAGCGGCCGACGCGCAGTTCCAGCCCTTCCTCCTCGAGCCGGGCGTTGAGCGCCTCGGTCAGGTCCTCGTAATGGCGAAAGCCGCGTTTCTTCAGTTCTTCCTGGAGCCACTCGCGCAGTTCTGCCGGCAACAGGTCGATCTTGCGACGCTGCGGCATCTCAGCATCCCTTCGACGCGCGTTTTGGCGCGGGGCGTCTGACACCTGGTACAAGCGCGCGGCCTTGCGCAACGTCGACGCCACGCGCCGTCGCTTCGACAATGAGGAAGCCTTCATGATCCTCGATCGAGACCATATCCTGTTCGCGCAGCCAGGCGAGCGTTTCGGTCAGCTGATCGCGCGAGGTGGTGATGCCGACGCCGTTGACCACGTCGAAGAGGATCTCCGAATTGGAGGCATAGTCGAGGCAGGCCGACAGATGGATCAGGACGGCCAGGCGACGGTGTTCCTCAAGCGTGGCGGCGTAGCCCATCAGCGTTTTTCTCCAAGCAGGTGGTCCTCGATGCGGATGATCGCGGCCGACAGCTGATCCACCGCCTTGGCGTCGTGTTCGATGGCTGTCTGCAGCTTGCGCATGTCGCCGCCCTGGCGCTCGATCGCAATCTGCAGCTTGTGAATGTCATCGCGGCTCGCCAGCCCCACCACCGCCGCCTCCAGCTTCGTCAACCGCTCGGCGTGACGCTCCAGCCGCTCGGCGATCTCCGAGGAGGCCGCAGGTGCCGCCGGCGGTTCGGGTGGGCGCAGAAAGCCCAGCTTGCGCAGCGATACCCGGGCTCCGGCCAGAATGCCCAGGATGGCAATCATGGCGGCAAAGGTCTGCCAGTGTTCGGCGGTGATTTGCATGGGCGGGCTCCGGCGACGGGTGAGTGGTTCCGGATCACATTACCTGCCCACGCGTCTGCCGGGCAGCGGACCATGGTCCGCTGTAGTCCTGGTCATTGCGACACTCAAAGCAGGATCCGCATGTTGATTTTTTCGCCCCTACTGGATGGGCGAAAAAATCAACACGCAGGCGGGTCACGATGGCGCCTTCATATAGCGCCTTGCGGTTCTGCGGGTGATGCGCATGGCGGTGGCGATCTCGGTGGCGTTCATGCCGCGACCGGCCAGCCACGGTGCCAGATGACGGCGCGCCAGCGGAACGGCGACGCTGTTGCCGCCGAAACGCCGCACGAGGCTTGCTGCCGGACCCTTGCCGATCAGTCGCGCCAGTTCAGCCGCTGCGTTCGTATCGCCCCGAGGAACGTCCCAGCCATCGTCGCCGCCGTGCTTCCAGGCGATCATGAGCGCCGCGTCACGGCCCGCCACCGCCGCGATTTCGGCAAGCACACCGGGAAGATCGTCCGATGCCGTCATGACGCCTCCAGTTCAAGACTGTCCAGCTCAAAGCTGTCCAGTTCAAGGCTTGCCTGGACGGCCTTCGTCGCTTCCCTTGCCTCGAAAGGCAGCATCGGTGCGGCGTCGATCGCGTCGATCCGCGCGCAGGCGGTGGCGAAATGTCCCTCGTCCTTCTCGATGCCGACGAAGCGCCGGTCGAGGCGACGCGCCGCGACGCCGGTGGTGCCGGACCCCATGAACGGATCACACACGAGATCGCCAGGACGCGTGTAGAGTGCGATCAGCGCCATCATCAGATCCGTTGGCTTGGCCGTCTCGTGGCCGCCCTTGGCGGTCGGATGCTCCAGCACGCCGCGCCGTCCGCCGCCGTTCCAGCGTCGATGGCCGGATCCGGCCCAGGCGGTGCAGATGCACTCGAAGCCGCGCGCCGCACCCTGGCCGTTGAAGCGCGGGGCGGCATCCGGCTTGACCCAGGCAAGCGTTGTGTCCCACTTCGCGCCGGCGTTCGTCAACGCTGTCTCCCAGGCGCCGACGCCCTCGGCCAGGCAAAAGGCCAGCACCCAGCCGTTCGAAGCCGCCACCATGGCGGCAGCGGCCTCATCGCGGATTTCCGATATGCCGGCGAATTGTGGGCCGCGCGGTTCGCGCCGGCCATCGGTGCGGGCGATCGAACCCTTGGCGGCCGCCGCGTGCAGGGCGTCCTCGTAAGGCGGATCGGCGATCACATGATCGAACGGGCCGTCTTGCACCAAGATCGCCGGTAGCAGGTCGAGACAGTCGCCATGGTGGAGCGTGGCGTTGTCGAAACGGGCCGTCACGTCTGGCATGCCCGCTTCCTCCTTCGCCTGAGCCGCAGCGCCCGGTTCGACAACTGAGACGCCTGGGCGCTGGTGACCGACACCAGCACGGCCGACCCGTCGTCGCGGCGTCTGAGATGAAAACACAGGCCGTCCCTGATGATCGCGCCCTCGCCGAACTGCTCCACCACCGACTGCGCCTCGGGCAGTCTCGTGGCCATGCGGCAGCGCAGCCCGTCGATATCAACGCCCAGACCGCGCTCCAGGTAGCGCAGCACCGCATGATAGGTGATCTGCGGATACGTCATGACGCTCGCTCCGGTTTGCTGCTGACAAAGGACCCCGGAATGGCCCCCTCGATCTGGCGGGCCATTTCGACCAGGTCGCTGAACTGCCGTCCGACAACGAACGGCCTTTCCCCACCAAATTGCAGGGCGTGGACCATCTCGTGCACAAGCCCGCAATCGCCCAAAGCGTCATCGGCACTTGCCGCGCCTGATCGGATTGCCTGCCAGCAGATGAACACGGCGTGGTGAAGTGTCTTGGGTGTCACGCCATCGCGCTCCAGCAGCTTGTAAAGCGGCCTGTTGTAGGGCGGGCGTTTGGTCGGCACGCAGTCGCCCAGGGTTTCGCCGATATTGCGTTGGGCAAGAACCTCGGCGATCGTATCAGGCGTAGCCCGAACATCGGTAGGGAACCGGTTTCCATAGGGGCAGGTGTAGCTGCAACTGTAGGTCAGAAGCTCGCTCATGGCGTCTGCCCTTTCTCTGCCCGCGCCAGCATGGCCCTCAGTGCCTGGATGACGTCGGTGATGTTGTCGGTGTCGGAGAGCACGTCGACATCGACCGGCACAAACGACCAGTGGCCTTCGAAGCGCGAGCGGATGAAGGCGTTGAGCCCGGCACGGTCCGGACGCTTCAGGACACCGCTCCGGCCAAGCTCGCCCCACAGCGCGTGGATGAGCCGCACGTCGCCGCGCTCGGACGGCGGATGATAGTCGGCCCTGGGGCGGCCTGCCGCCTTGCCTACGGCGGGTTTCCCGCCGCGCCGGCCCTTGCCGCGACCGCCCCGGCCGAAGCCGGTGATGCGGTTGAGTTCGTCGCGCAAGTGCCGAAGCTCTGCGACGCTCATGTCGCGCATCGACGCCTTGCCGGTCACGCGCATCTGGAAATCATGGCGCGCATCTTCATCGAAACCGGCGGCGCGCACCGCCGCATGGCAGGCGCGGATCAATGGGCCGCGTGAGGCCTGTGGCTTCGTTCTGCTCATGATGTACCTCCGCCGGTCGGCCAGGCGATGGCGGCGCAGTCGGCGCACCAGGAGGAGCCGTCGAGGGCCTTCGCGCCGCAGAAACGGAAATCACTATCCCGAGGCTCGCCGATCGGCCAGCGGCATGTGCCGGGCTTTGCCGTCATCACCGCCGTCGGCGCGCCGGGCGGGTAGGCAGTGTCCTGGCTTGCCACGATGGCTGGTACCGGTGATTGCTCGCTCATGTCCGGCCAGTCATCCAGTCGCCTGCGCTTTGCAGCCTGGGAAGGCCGCCGGGGGCTTGGTTTGGTAGTCGACTTCGGGTGGCTCGACTGGGGGCGACTTTGTCGCCCTTCTGTGCACGGCGTCGCTTTGGTTGCCTGGGCTGCCTTTTGTTTGCGCTGGGCAATGCGGTGGAGACGTCCGCCCACGGCACTGCGGCTGATACCCAGTTCCTCGGCAATCGCGCCGTAGCTGTGGCCCGCCTTCTTGAGCGCCAGGCAACGCCTGTCCATGTCGTCGGCCCAGGTTGCGCCTTTCTGCATGACCGCACCGTTACGGCGTAGCCATCTGATGTCGTTATCGATGGCGACTATGGTCACACTGCGGCCGAATTCGGCGCGCACGGGTTCGAGTATCTGCTTCGGCCTCATGCCCGCCTCGAACAGGGCCAGCACGCGTTGGCGCCGCCGGGCGACGACAGGGTCCGGGGCACTGCCAAGTGTTTTCGTGCTCATGATCCGATATCCTCCCGAGAAGCCTCGACGTCGCGCTCTTGCGTCAGCAGCCGGGCGGCATCTTCCAGCGTGTCGCATTCTTCGTCGCCCACCATGATTGACCGATAGGGCTTCGCCTTGCGGTTCTCACGGCCCTCCGTGACCGTCAGCGAGGGATGTTCGACGCAGCGCTTGATGAACATGTAGCCGCCGCCGGCGAGCCGCAGATGGGCTTCGAAGTCTGCCGAGCATTCGCGCAGGTCCTGTGCGGTAATTGGATCACTCATGATCCGACCTCCCTGTATGGCTCGGCGTGAGCGTATTGCTCGCGGTTCTCGTCCTGTCGGGCACGTTCGAGTTCGGCCTCGGCCCGTTTGAGATCGACATCATCCGGTTCCTTGAAGCCGGCGAGGATCCACGCCCGGTGCCAGATGGCCTGGCGCTTCCAGAAACCGAGTTCGTGCGCGATGAGGCTGACCTCGGCCTGGTTGCGCTCGCAGTCCGGACAGCGGAAGAAACGATTGCAGTGCGGGCAGTCCATTTATCAGCCCGCCTTTGCCCCGTTGAGTTCGGCCTCGAACGGCTCGACCACGAAGTCTTCGCCTTCCGAGCCGATGGAAAGGCCCTTGACGGATTTGACGGCCTCCGGATCGCTGAGCACGGCTTCCTTGTTGACCTGTTCGGCGGTGCGGATGAACCGCTTGAGACCGAGTTCCTTGAGCCGTTCGATCACGGCCTCGGTGCCGCGAAGCGTCACCTTCGACGGACGCTTGCGCCAGTTGACATCGCCATTCTTGAAACGGTGAAACTTGACCTTGCCGCCGCCGGTCAACTCCTCGCGGTTGGCCGCACAGTAGTGTTCGATACCGGAGAGCAGTTCGGTCGCCTTGTCGCGCAGAGGCTCGGCGCGCTCCTCGAACCGTTCCTTGATACGGGCAAGACGATCGTTCATGTCAGCTTCGATCCGGGCGATCTCACGACGCAGATCACCGAGTTGGCGGATCATCGCATCGCAGTCATCCCGGTTCTGCGGAACCGGATAGTTGGTTGCCAGACGTTTGGCCTTCTTCTCAGTCATCGCTTGTCTCCTGTTCAGTCGTGAAAGCGCACCGGCGCCGTTGATCGGAACGCGCCGTCCTTGTCCTTGGCCGCCATGCGCTTCGCCATCGCCTTCATGGGCTTGCTGCGGAACGGCTTGCGGTTTTTCATGTCTCGCTTGCCGGTGCGGGTGAAGGCGGTCGCGTGCGCCAGATGCGCCGGAGTCCGCGTCTCATGTTTCACGGGCGGCTTTGCCGCCCTTCTGAGCACGGCGGCGCTAGAGGCAAGCGCAGCGCCGCCGTACCGCCAAGGGCGGCAGAGCCGCCCGTGCTTGCCTGGCATAACACCGCCCCTTCCAGCGCCTGCCGGGCAAGCTCGATCTCCCAGGCGTAAAGAACCGCCAGGACACCGAGGCTCGCCAGGGTCGCCAGGGCGATCTTGTCGGTGAGCGAGAGCATCCCGGGCTTTCCTGTCACGCCGCATCTCCCGGATCGGGATCTCCGGCACCGTCTTCGTAAGTCCGGCGGCTTTGCCGCCTTTGTGGTACGGCGTCGCTCTGCTTGCCTTTGTTGAGACGAACCACTGGCGGGATCTCTTGCCTCCGCAAGGCTTCGAGCGACATCACCGTGACGCCGTCCGGCAAACCGCCCTGCGGCTTCACACCCGCCAACAGGCAGGCAGCCTCCAGTTCCATCGCCTGCCGGGTCATCGCCTCGATCGCATCGCAGACGCGACCGACCACCTCGGAGTCCAGGGGCATGCCGCTCCTGCGGTGTGGAGAGAACAGGGCGTGAAGCAGTTTCAGGTCACGGCTCAGCATTGGTGCCTCCTTCAGGTTTCCATGCCGGCGACGGCGGCGGTGATGTCGGTGGCGGCGATCGCGCCTCGGCCGTCGGCGCGGGCGATCATGAAGGCGCTGGCCAGAAGCCGGCGCAGCGCGTGCAGGCCACCGGGGGCCGACACCGCCGTGCGGGCGGCCTTGCGCTCGGCCGAAGCAGGCGTGCGCTCCAGAACCGTCGAAAGCAGCCGCGCCACATCGTCCTGGTTCGGCTGGCCGAGGCGCACGCGCATGCCGAGGCGACCGTCCACCTGCGGACAGCGCGACAGCGTCATGCGGATCGTGTCGTCACCGACCAGCGCCAGGCCGCAGCCCGACAGGTCGCGCAGGTCCCTGAGAGCGTCCAGGAGCCGCGCACCAAGGCGCTGGGCCTCATCCACCGCCAGCAGCGCCTGACGGCCCTCCAGGCGCTCCAGAATGGCGTCCTCGGCGGCAAGCGCCGATCCGTAGCGCCCGGCAATGCCCAGCGCCCGGCACACCCGGCCATAGAGACCGGAAAGCGAGTTGACGCCCGAGGTCACCGTCACCAGGTGAACACCCGCCCTCGTGGCGGCATAGCGCGCCAGGGCATGGCTCTTGCCCGAACCCGAACGGCCGCAGATGAGCACCACTTCACCGGTTGCGTGGGCATGGGCAAGCGCCGCCATGACGCTATCGGTGAGGCCGAGGTCCGCATGCACGTCTAGCCGCGCCGGCGACAGCGTCAGGGCGCGACCTTCCGCACGGGTCTGCAGCCAGGTCTCGGCCTTGGCCGTGACGGCCGGGTTGTCGCCCCGGTAGTCGCCACGCAGCCAGCGGTAGAGCGTCGTGTCGCTGACGCCGATCCCGGCGGCCGCATCTTTCTGGCTGAGCCCGTGATCGGCCGTCTCGGCCGAAACGGCGGCGCGGACACGATCCATCCACGTCAGGTCCTCCTGACGCACCAGCGTGCTGTCGCTGTCCGGGTGCAGGCGTGTGACGGCTTCGCTCATGAGTGGCGCTCCCCATCCGTGTCCTGCGGCCGCATCGCCTCCTGTGCAGGCGTGCAGCGTTCGCGGATTTTCGCGGAGACGGTGCCCGGATAATCGTACATCAGAAGAGGCTCGGCCTCGTTCAGGAAGTCGCTCCATATCCGCAGGCACTGACCCAGAGACACGCGATGGTGCTGCCCGTAATGACAGACCCGAAGGATCACGTCATGGAGCACCTGACCCAATCCCGTCACCAAACCCTGGGGGACTTCCGATATGCGCGCATAGCCGCCTTCGGCGAACCGCTCGATGACGGTCTCGGGCACGCCGCAGAAGGCAGCAAGATCCGTGTGGGTCACATCCGCCGTCATGACCTGGCGGTAGACCCACAGCAGCGTGTCGATCGCGACCTGATCGGGTTTGCCCACAACGTGGCCCAGAACCGGTGCGAGACGCAGGATATCTTCCGGTTGCCGGATCTCGGCGAGATCGGGAACCCGCGTCCCGGTGCGCTGCGGCGCGGTGAAATTGTCAGTTACGGGCGGCTCTGCCGCCCTTCTCTGCACGGCGGCGCTTCGCTTGCCTTCGCTCATGATTGGTTCTCCTCCAGATAGAGTTTCTTGCAGGCGGCCATGAACGCTCCACCGGCTTCGACTGCGGCCGGGTTCTCAAGCCCGGCGGTCTTGACTGGCTCGACCCAGAACACGCCGTTGTCGAGAAGATCGAGCAGCGCTTCCAGGCTGGCGACGCTCAACTGTGCGGGCGAGACCACCCGCAGCCCGAGCGCGTTCAGGGCCAGAAGGTCGATGTCGGCGTGGCTGAGTTCGAATTCGACACGCCGCGCCTCGATGCGCCGCAAGAGGTCGGTCTTGTCCGGCATTGCTGCGTCGCGCGCGTTTGCCGCCCTGGCGGCCTGTTTCAGCGCCGGGGTCTCATGCGCCTCGCCGGGTCGGGGCAATGCGATCACGTTGGAGGCTTGCCCGTCGGCCGCTTCGAGCACGTCGTCCATGGCTAGTTCGGGCCTGTGCTGCTTCTTGAGTGCACGGGCATGGCGGCGGGATTTGCCGTCGGCCTTCTTCGCTGAAGCTTTCGCATGCGAGGCGATCGTCGCCTGGTTGCCACCGCTGCGCTCGGGATCCTCGGCCATGAACAGGAACGTGCCGTCCAGCGCGAACACGAACAGCCGGGCCGGATCGGCCGGATCGAGACGAACCTCAACCCGCTCGCCGACACGCCTGCCCATTTCAGGCGCGATTTAGTTGATCCATTGAATGGTGATACCGTTCTTGCCGATCGTGCGGCGACCGCCTTCCACGGCCGGCTCAGCCAGCAGCGCATCAAGCAGGCGCGGATCGGCGATCTGCCGCAACGGCGATGTCCATCCCGCCATGCGGGCAAAAGGGCTTTCTCCCGTGGTGCCATGCTCACGGCGGCCATAGACCGCGTCGCACCACTGATCGCACTTTCTCTGAAGCTCGGCACCGGTCAACTGGATGTCGAAGGTTTCGCGCTCATCCCTGCCGCGCCTCTGGGCGAACGACTTCTTCGCCTCGATCTTCTTGCGATCGGCCACGCTATGCCCGGTGAAACCCGGCAGGTGGGCGAAGAGGTCGCGCGTCAGCGTGCCGAAGAAGCGCTCGATGAACGGCTTCGCCTCGGGCGTGTAGGGCGGGCAGACGTCATGGACGATGCCGAGATCGGCAAGCACCCGCGTCAGGTGCTTCGAGGTGTAGTCCTTGCCCTCGTCGGTGCGCACGGTCCCCGCCACGCCCCAGTCGATCAGGCAGCGCCGCAGAAGCGCGCAGATCGCCACCGCGCGGCTTACCGGCACCACCAACACCTTCGTGCGGCGCGACCACACGTCGATCGCCCCGACGATCACATGCCGGCCGTCGGTACACAGAACGTCCGCCGGGGTGGAATCCAGTTCCCACAGCGCGTTGGGCGCGTCTACGCCGGCTTCCCGGTTGCCCAGCGCCGGGCCCCTGCGCGACCGGTGGCCGTCCGGATCCGACACGGCAGAAAGCGCGCGGGCATTGGCGGGATCGGCGCGCCAGGCCTGCAGCCAGCGCTGCAGCGCCCGCCTGGACGGGGCCTCGCCGTAACGGGCCTGAAGCACCCGCTGCACATGCGGCGCGGTCAGGTGGGGCCCGTGCTCGTAGACCAGCGCCTCGACACAGTCGCGCATCTCGCCGCCCGTCAGCGGACCGCAACGGCCACGGCCGGGACGGTCGATCAGAACGCCAAGCCGTGCGTCGGATGAAAGGCCCCGGCAGGCAAGACGCCAGCGGCGCAGGGTGTGCGGCGAGACGCCGGCAGACCGCGCGACTTGCGCGTCGGCATCGGCCTGGGGCGTACCCGTGGCCACCAGACGCTCGGCCCGCGCCACCGCATCCAGACGCGAACGGGCGCGCGCAAGGGCGGCGTCAGACGACGCCGTGACCGGCGCAGGCTTCTGTACCGGGGTATGCGGGGAGGTTGCAGAGGCTTCTGCGACCCGGTCTTGCTGCGATGGGGACAATTTGAGGGAGCGTCGGATCAAGATGTATCCCCCGAAACCACGCCGGGCGTCACATCCGGCGCGTCATTTCCCGCCATGTCCGGCGTCTCGATCGTCCCGGCGTCGTGACGATTTGCATGCGCGCCCGGCAGTGCCTGGAGCGCACTGTCGATAAGCCTGATCACCGGCTCGGTGCGATCGACGGCGCGATTGACCACCGCCTCAAACGAGGGCACGAGTTTGCGCTGCGCATTGCCGTGCAATGCCGCCGCCGCAATCTTCAGATCCTCCCGCTGTGCCGCCATCAGGATGCGCCGGTATCCCTCCTCGATCATCGCCGCGCCCTCCGCGATCTCGGAACGCACGCTGGCGATAATCCGCTTCGCATTCTCATCGGCGTTCATCTCGGCGTCACGCGCGGCAAGCTCCGCCTTCAGTCGCTCCACCTCGCGTTCGGCCCTGCGCCTGGCACTGCGCTCCTTCATCTCGCCACGCAGCCGCTCCACCGACCAGTTGTAGAGCGAGGCCTCGGCAAGAACCGCATCGCCCTCATCCGGCTCCAGCCCCGCCACTTCCGCATGGTGCGACCAGCTCAGATCGTCCCGGCGGCGGGGCGGTTCGATCCGCCGCGCCACCGAGGCACGGTTCTTCAACGTGCCCAACGGCACATCAAGCTCGGCCGCCAGCCGACCCATGTCGCCATAGGCCGTTTCGCGCCCCACAATCCAGTCGCCCATCTCCCAGGCAAGGCCGTCGCGCGCGAGCTCCATCTCCCGCTCCCGCGCCACAATCGCCCGGCCCTCGTCCAGCCATTCCGCATCGATCCGCGCCTTTATCTGTTCACTCGGCTCGATCATGTCTGCCCTCGTCGTGTGTGGAAATCTCGCGCCGCCGCATAAACATCGGTCAACAACCCCGCCGATCATGCGAAGGGTCACCGGCTGCCCGCATCAAGGCCGGCCATGCTTCACTCAATGGCGTTCCATTGAGGATGTGTCGTTCGATCTCGGCGCGAATGGCACGAAGGCGATCCGTGTCCAGGCCCGCAGCGATACGAAAAGACTGCATATGAAGCCGGGCGTTGTCGGCAGCGGCGGTCACGAAGCATCCCCGTCCGCATCCGGGGGCAAATCACCGGCGGCATCTTCCAGCGCCAGTTCGTAAAGGCCGGCAATCGCCTCGGCCTTCTCCGCCGGGGTCATCACCATGGCGTTCGAGGAAATCTCGTCCTCAAGCGCCTCGATCACCTCGGTCAGAAGATCAAGATCGAGCGGCGGGGGAACGGCGCAAGACCCGGCATCATCGATCACAACCATCCGGTTGCTGACGACAACGTTGCCCGAGTTATGCCCCACAACCGCCACGCCTGGAGACTGCAGCGGCACCGGCCTCGCGCTGACAGCACCGAACATCGCCTTGAAAGACATGGCATCCGCGAGACCCGCCACCATCTCGTAACTAACCGAACCATCCGGCAACACAAATTCGTATTCGCGGAAACACCGACCCATCACGCCGACCCTCCGCTATCACGCCGCACAACCGTCCCGTCCACCTTGCGCTTGAAATGCGGATCACGAAGACGCGAACGCTTCTGCGTCTCCAATCCAAGACGCTTCGCACGAAGGCGCTTCACCTTGGCAATGGCGCTGAAATCCGATGGCCGCTTACGACCTGGACGCTTCAACCCGAACGTCTTGATGCGGTGACACCGCTCATGAAGCGGATAACAGTTCTCACCATCATCATCCGATCCACCCAAAGCCAGCGGGATCTCGTGATCGATCTCGAAAGGCTCGCCGGCACTTATTTCCTCATGGCAGAAACCA
The DNA here is from genome assembly GCA_963921345.3 of Rhizobiaceae bacterium. GTDB lineage: Bacteria > Pseudomonadota > Alphaproteobacteria > Rhizobiales > Rhizobiaceae > Hoeflea_A. Next base: position 267,435 of record CAWUFE020000003.1, read on the forward strand.
CACACGCCACCATGGGAAAGGAAGATGCGCTTGCGACGCGCAGGCGTCATCGAACGGCGAGGCGTCTTCACCATTGCCATCACGCAGCCTCCTTCGAGGCAGGTGAACCAGGGGACGGCTCAGGACGGGGGATGTCAGAAGGCCAAGGCGTACTAGAAGGCCAAAGGTTTGAAACCTCTTGGATGACACGGGCTTCGCGTCGGGTAGTGATGTCGCGACCTGCTCTTAGGCGATCATAGACATCGCCACTTCCCGCAGTGAGCCGGGAGATCGTTCTAGGGCTTCGCCCGAGAGACTCGGCTAGCGCCTCAAAAAGTTTGACAAGCGGTGTGTGCTCCATAGGGCGCAATGTGCCCTGTTTGGCACACCATGTCAAGATGATATGCGCCACCAATGGCGCATGGCGGATTCCTCAAGATCGTGCTAATTGGAGCACTATGTCAGAGCATACGCAGCTAGCTGAGTTCATAAGGAAGGCGGTTTCCGCTCGAAATTCCTCCATCCGTGCATTAGCATCGTCAATTGGCCTACCTCACAGAAGCGTCCAGAATGTTCTTGACGGAAAAGAACCAAAGGTAGGGCGGGCCGCCGAAATCGCTCGCGCCCTTGGCCTTGAATTCTATATTGGGCCGCCTCGCAATGTTGCCGAATTCTCAGAAACGCGCGGCTACGACCCCACCATTGATGACGCAGACTATGTCATGGTGCCACGGCTGCCGGTGCAATTGGCCGCCGGTCACGGAGCCGTGGCCCCGGATGGGGAAAAACCTGTCGAACTCCTCGCTTTCCGCCGGGAGTGGATGGAGCGCAACGGGCTGCTGCCGGGGAAAGTCAGTGCCGTGGTGGTCACGGGCGACAGTATGACCCCCACCTTGGCAGATGGCGACACCATTCTTGTCGACCATCAGCGTGACGAGGCGCGGCAAGGGCGTATCTTTGCCGTGCGGCGAGGACGCGATCTTCTGGTCAAGCGCATGCAGGAAGAGCCGGTAGGCGGCTGGATGCTGACCAGCGACAATGAGGAATACGCGCCGATCGGCACGGGAACTGATTTCGCGGTCATAGGAGAGATTGTCTGGCGGGGTGCATGGCTTGGCGAGAAGAGGGCAAGCAAGAAACAGATTTGCGACATGCTCCAGTTGTTTGAGACGATGGCCCAGCATAGGGTGGATTCGGGCGAAGCGGCCAATCTCGATGAGGCGATTTCAGCCATAGCAGCGGAAATGGCCGAAGCGGGTATTTCTGATGACGATTAAGACTGACTACTCGATGTGCAAGAACTGCGGATAACGGACGAAGTGCGCAAGCCGTTGAACGAGGTGTGATAGAAAGGTCAGCAAAAAATTAAAGCAGCTTCAAGCTTTAGAGGGAAATTAGTATGAGAACTGTCGTCTCAGCAATGTTAGTGGTTCTGCTTAATGTGTGCGTCGCGCATTCGCAGATTTTCGAAAAATACGGAATTCGGAAATGTCGTTCCAAAGTGCCTGTTGGTGATGTGTACATTCTCACAAAGGAAGGTTGGTTGCCAAATACTGACGTGTCATTCAAAAAACTTGTCGAGGCAGAACGACGAATTCCGAAGAAAAGATTCGAAACACCCTATTTGATTAAGATAGAGGCGGAACTCGGCAAAAAGTTCAAACGCACCGACATTCAAAGAGCCGAAATAGTGGACTGCAGAACTGGCGAAGTAAAGAAGAACATGAACGGCAGCGAGGCAACACAAGCATATAACAAGTTCTATTCAAGTCGAACGGTTTCAACACCCGAATTGAGAAATTTCAATTACTCTTTCAGAAGACGTGGATTTTGGTTTTTCCGCTGTGGCTATACGGGCAATTTCGGACGGCATTTCCTTTACTCGAACGAAGGTGAAGATTTTCTTGCTGAGGCTCTTAACTTGAAGGTTAAGGCGCATGCTGACTCAGTTCATGAGTACAGAAAAAGCATTTTGGTCCCAATAAATGCCGACTATTTGAATTCAACAAAAATGACGGATCGCAATGTGTCTATGTTAGAGCGATTTCGAAAGACAGAACTCGCAAATCAATACGATTGAATATAGTGAACTTAGGAGACAATTAACCACATAATGGCAAGCTCTCTTCTCAATGACCTGATGAAATTGGTGCCTTCTTTTTGGAGAGGAATTATGTGGCCGATCGTTCAGCAAAATATAAAAAACTCCGAGATTTTGACCGGCAATTTGGGTTTGATTCTGATCGCCGGTTTTGCATACGCGTTCTGTCAAAACGCGACAAAAAATGCGGAAATGGCAGTAGATGTGACGATTTTAAGCACTTTTGCATTTCTTGTCCCTTCTATTTTTGTTTTTTGGTGCGCGGCGACCTTGATGTGTAGGCTATTAAATATTTCAGATGACCATATTGGTGTCGCTGTATCCCAATACATTGTCTTGTGGATCAGTAATTTGTTTTTGCTAGTATTATACAACCGAATTGCATTTACTTTGGGCGCACCTGGCGGATGGGAAGTATGGGTTTACGGGGAACAATGTGATACACACAGTTGGAATAATTGCAAACTTAATTGGATCCGTATGATGGTGGCATCGTTATTTGCCTCAGTTCTATCTTTGATAATTTTCCTTTTCGGGATGCGGCCAATTTTTAGATGGATGGCACCAAAGGCTATACAAGAACAGTTCTCCGCATATCCCGAGTTCGGCGTCAACAGATGTGCTAAGAACGTCGCTTGGATAAGCGGGATGTTCGTTGTGCTCGCAGTCATGAATGCGTTCTTTCACTTTATGTAGTTCGCACTGCAACCGTAGGAGTTGCCGTATCCGAGCAGGTCTAGGATCTTTAGTTCGTCTATAAAGGCGTAGCAGCTTTTCGACTTCGTAGTATGCCATGAAGCCCTGTTGGCGCTGGTCGACGTCGTCCTTGCCTGTCCTTGCCCGTTCGATATTGGTGCGGGCGATTTCAGGTTCCCTCTGGCTTGTGCCTTGACCTGGTCTTCTATTGCCCGGCGGTTTTCCTGATGATGCTCAACAGGGTTTCCTCGCTGAGCCCGACCAGGTTGAGTTTGCTCTGTCGCAGGAATTCCTGGACCTGCCGCGCCAGGTTTTCTTCCCTGCGGCGGTCGTTGGTAATGCGGGCCTTGTAGACCTTGCTGACGGAGACCAGAGCGTCAATGTCGGCATAGCTGGTATGGTGCTCGACGCGGCTGTCGTGCGTCGTGTTTTCCAGTGTGCGCAGCACGTCCAGCGCGGTAAAGCTGAGCGTGTCTGGTCCCTTGAGGGGAGCGCCGGACGTGACGGCGGCCTTTGCGATGGAACCCGCTGTTGTTGCGCGATGAACAGCCTGTTTCAGGATTCCGGGACTGCCCCCGGCGGATGAACCCGCTGTTATTGCGGTGCCGCCGAGAAGCCTGAGAAATCCGCGCCTGCTTGTCATTTTCGTTTTCCGCAGGTTGCGTTGAAGACGTCGAGGAATGTCGCGCCTTCCCGTTTCGACTGTTCGGTATCGTCGCGGCTGTATGTTGGCAGGGCCGGTCTGAGCGCATCGCAGGCGGCTCCGGTGCCTGGTTTGGTGGTGCAGCAGCCTGCCAGCAGGCTTGCGGCAAGCGCTACGGCAATGACGCTGTTATTCATCGCGCAGCCTCCCGTGTTCCTCCAGCCGCTCGTCGGCGGGCCGTTTGTCGGCCTCAGCGCGTTGCAGGGCTTCGTCGGCACGTTTCCTGGTCTCGGTATAGTCCTTGAGCCGGCGGCGTTCCTCGGCGCGCTGCTCGTCCCTGCGGCCCTTACCGTAGACGGTGAGGATGCCGACCATGGCGACGCCGGCGGCGACGACCATGCGTCCGATGCGTGTTCCGGCGAGCCATGTGAAGACGGCTAGCATCATTTCCTATCCGACCAACTGGAAATCATTGTCGAAGATTTCGGCCGTTCCAAACTCGCCGTCGACGTAGACGTAGGCTGCGTCCGGTATTTCCCAATCGCCGAACGTCTGCGCACTGGCAAATTCCTTGCCGTCGCCGCCCCATGCGGTCTTGGTGCCCGTCTCGAAATTGACGCGCAGATATTCCACGTCCAGCAATTGCACCCAGGTTTTGGTGTCCGCATCGGCATTGAGGTGCGCCGCGTCATATCCGTCCAGACCGTTGATGCGCGAACCGCCTGGCAGTTCGGGAAACCGGATCGACGCATCGACATCCACCCAATTGGTGGGAAAGTCCGACTGGACGAACACGTCCTGCACGAACACGTCGTCCTCTTGAGTGCCCCGAATGAACTCGCGATGATCGCGCGTCAGGTGCTCATTGACGCGGGCGTCGCGGCCATTGCGGATGAACGCATCGTCTTCAAACGCCAGCATCATTTCGGTCGGCGGCAGTGCATCCCAGGCCTCATCGAAGCTCAGGCCTGGCTCAGGTTCCAGATCTATAACCGGAATGGGATCAACAACGGCAGGTTCCCCTGCCGGGCCCGCTTCCGGTTGAACGGCGGGCTGTGGCGGGGCAATCGGCGCTTCGGCGTCGATTTGTTGCTGCAAGGCCATGATTTGCTCGCGCAGCGCCTGGATGGTTGCCGTCAATTCGGCAATCATTGCCATCATTTCATCAGGTGTCATGTCCCGGTCTCCTTACCTTACGCCTTGCGCCCAGTGTTTGAGGCGCTCGCGCATGATCCATGCGCCAGAGAGCACGATGACGCCGGCGAGTGCGAGCGCGACGATCTGTGCGGTGCCTGAGAGTGCCGAGACGGCGGTGACGGCGGTTCCCGCCCCTGCGACGATCTGTGTGGCGGAAGCGCGCACGGTGGTCGATTGTGTGGCGGATGTGCGGGGTTTCTTGACCGGTGTTGCCGGTTCCGTCATCTCCGAGACGATCCGCTCGCGCAGGATGTTGCCGACGTTGACGGGCTTCATCGGCCCCTTGGCGTCGGGCAGCCAGGTGATGTCCCACTTGCCGCGCTGCTTGATGCCGAGCGTCGGTTGCACTTCCGCGTGGGTGAGCACGGTCTGCGGCGTGACCGGAATGCCATAGCCTTCGCACAGATCGGCGCAGAGCTCGGCGAGCGCGTCGACCTGCTTGTGGTTGATCGGGTTCTTGCCCGGATCGAAGGGTCGTTCGACGGCCTCGTGCATGCCGCACAGCGCGATGCCGATCGATCCGGTGTTGCAGCGCCTGGTGTGGGCGGCGTATCGGCCGTCGGTGCAGTCGAGATTGGCTTCCGGCTTGTGTTTGCCCTGGTGCACCTTGCCGGTCCAGTCGATGGCGAAGTGGTAGTGCTCGGCGTCGAGGGCGCCGAAGGTGCCGGTTCCGCCCGTCCAGTGGATGATGATGCGTTTCATGGGATTGTGACTCCGGATACGGCGGCTTCGCCGCCTTCGTGGTACGGCGTCGCCTTGCTTGCCTTATTCAGGCCTTGAAGGGGCATTTTGCGGCCCATTCTAGCGGTCGGCTTGCCGCTCTTGCAGCGGACCATGGTCCGCTGCCGCGACCATTTCGGGGCTGCTAATGTGGCGGCCATGAACGCTGCAAACGCCTCCATTTCCGCCACGCTCTCCGACCAAGGTGCCGGTTTGGGCGGAACCACTTCGTTCTCCGCCCTTGACGGTTGGATCGACGTGTTTCGCACGGGCGATCACACGGACATGGGCGGTCGCACGACGCGCTGGACGGCGGCGGACCTTGCCGGGATCGTTGCCGATTACGGTCAGGCCGATCCGGCGCCCGTGGTTCTCGGCCATCCGGAGACCGATGGTCCGGCGCTGGGCTGGGTACGCGGGCTTCGGGTGATGGGCGATCGCTTGCAGGCGCGTCTCGACCGGCTGGATCCGTCGTTTCGCGGTGCGGTCGAGGCGGGCCGCTATGCGCCGCGCTCGGTTGCGCTGGCGCCGACGGCGACGGGGTGGCGGTTGCGTCATCTCGGTTTTCTGGGGGCGCAGAACCCGGCGGTCGCGGGACTTGCGCCGACGCAGTTTTCCGCCCGCGCCGATGGCGCGCTTTTATATTCCTGTCCAACAGTGGAGACCTTGATGAACCAGCCTGTTTTTGCCGCTGCCACGGCGGCGCAGCCGCAGTTTGTGGCCCAGCCTCTACAGCCGCAGTTTGCCACCCAACCGCAGCCCGTGCAGCCGCAGCCGGCGGCACAGACCTTGCAGCAACCGGTACAGCCTCAGCCCGTTGCCCAGCCCGCGCAGCCGCAGCCGCAAGCGCAGCCTCAGTTTGTTGCACAGCCCGTGCAACCGGTGCAGCAGCCTTTGCAACCGCAGCCGCAGCCCGTTCAGCCGGCTGTTCAGTTCACTCCGGTGCAGCCGGCGGCTCCTCAGTTTGCCGCCGACCCGCCGGCCGGTGCGTTGCCGCCGGGTGCCGCACAGGTCACCCAGCATGCTGTGGCCCAGCCGCAGGCGTCGGTTGCGACCGATCCGGCGGCGGTGCCTGGCGAGGCGGCGCAACTGGCGGCCGAGCGCCAGGCGATCTTTGCCGAGCGGCAGTTGATTGCGGCCGAGCGCATGGCGCGCGGTGCGATGGACCGGGAGCGCACGGCGGCGTCGCGGGTCGATGCGCATGTGCAGGCGGGCCGTGTGCTGCCGGCCGAGGGTCCGGCCTATGCGGCGCTTTATTGCGCGCTTGAGGAGAGTGGCGGCCAGATCACCATGGCCGGCGCCGACGGACGGCCTATGGCGCTGGCGCCGTCTGGGGTGCTTGACGGGTTGCTTGCGGCGCTGCCGCAGCGTGTGCCGATCGGTATGGGGCAGCCGCTTGCCGCCGCGTCACCCGCGGGCTCGGGGGCGGCTGCGCTGGTTGCGGGTTACGCACAGCCGCAGGCGGGTCAATGGCCCGGCGATGGAACGGCGTCGCAGGAGGCGCAGTTCGCGGCGGCGACGCAGGATCTTGCGAGCCGCGCCCGGGCGCTGATGGCGGCTGACAAGACGGGCACGCTGGATCTGCCGACGGCGATCCGCCGGGCGGCAGCCGGGGAGCAGGCGCAATGATGGAGTACCTGCTGACGAAGAGTTTCCGGGCGCGCACGGCCATTGCCGCGCGGCGCATCTGCCGCATCGTTGGCGACCGCGAGGCCGAGGCGGCGGCAAGCGACCTGGTGCTGCCGGTGGGCGTGAGCGCGGATCTGGGCGCAGCCGCCGATCGCCCGGTGGACATCCATGTCGCGGGCATTGCCATGGTGGAGGCCGGCGGCGCGATCGATGCCGGTGCGCTGGTGGCTGCGGGCGCCGGCGGCAAGGCGATGGCGGTTTCGCGCCGCAGCCTGTTCCAGAGCGCGGTGGACGGTGCCGCCGCCGATACCGACATCGCGGTGCCCGGCTTGCTTCCCGGCGACGTGCTCACGGGCGTGGTCGAACTGGCGGCCGGCAACAGTGACCGTCTGGCGCAGGCGCAGATCCATGCCGCCGATGTGCTGCGGATTTCCACGGCGACCACGGGCGACCGTCTTCTGGTCACCTGGCAGCGGGTTTTCCACGCCGTCGGCGTGGCACTGGATGGCGCGGCCGCGGACGGGGACCTGATCCCGGTCCTGATCGTGCCGCAACAGACATAGGAGCAGCCACAGAATGTTTCAGTTTCAACACCCCGATCCGGCGCAACTGATGCCGGTTCCCGTTCAGCATGGACTGCTTGCCGGCACGGTTCTGTCTCCCGGGGCGCTGTTTGCGGCGCCGGCGGGCCAGGGCAACCTGCCGCCGGGTGCGCAGTTCGCGGCCGGTCCTGCGGCCAGCCCCTATCCGGTCGACTTCCACCGCTCGGGCCTTGCCGTCGGCTATGCCAATGAGGAGTATATCGCCGACCAGCTTCTGCCGCGCATTCCGGTCCTGGTGCGCCGCGAGTACCGGTTCAACGAATATCCGATCGAGGAACATTTCACGGTGCCGCCGACGCTGGTCGGCCGCCGCAGCGCGCCCGCCATGGTGCACCTGACCTCGAAGGAGGTGACGCGCTCGGTGGACGATTACGGGCTGGACGACGCCATCCCCGCCGATGACGTGCAGAACACGCCGGCAACGGCGATGAACCCGATCGACCGCTCCTCCATGGTGCTGACCGATCTCTTGATGATCAGCCAGGAATTGCGGGTCGCACGCATGACCTTCGACGCGGCGCAGTACCCGGCCTCCAACAAGGTGACGCTGTCGGGCACGTCGCAGTGGAACCATGCCGACAGCAATCCGCTGCGCGACATCGTTGCGGCGCAGACGGCGATGATCGTCAAGCCGACGGATATCGCCATGGGCGAGGAGGTGTTCGCGGCGCTGCGGGTTCACCCGCGCATGCTGAAGGCGACCCATGCCAATGACGGCGACAGCGGCATTGCCTCCAAGCAGGCGATGGAGCGGGTGCTGATGCTGCGCATCCATGTCGGTTCGGCGCGGGTCAACACGGCGCGTCCCGGCCAGGCGGCGAACCTGGAGCGCTGCTGGGGCAAGCATGCGCTGCTTTACCGGCGCGATCCGAATGTCGACTACAAGGGTCCGCCCTCGCTCGGCTTCACCGCGCCTTATCTCGGCCGCCAGGTGATGGTGGGTTTCGATCCGCGCGTCGGCGTGCGCGGCACCTTCGTGGTGCGTGTGGTCGACAGTTGCGACGAGGCGATCGTCTCGAAGCTGGCGGGCTTTCTGTTCAGGAACGCGGTGGCGTAGGAGGCAAGCCCGGCGGGGAACCCGCCGTGAGCGACGCCGTACAACAAAGGCGGCAAGGCCGCCGTAGGAGGGATCATCATGACGAACAGGATGAGGGCAGAGGTGGAGATCCGCCTGGTCAACCCGGTGCTGCATGACGGCGTGCACCATACGGCGGGCACCATCGTGAGCCTGCCGCGCGCGGCGGCAGAGCCGCTGATCGAGGGCGGCGACGCGGTGCCGGCGCAGGAGGCCCCCGAACCGGAGATCGCCGGCGATCCCGGTCCTGGTATTGGCCCCGGCGACCCGGACGGCGACGGCGACACCGAGGATGCGAACGGCGGCAACGGTCCCGATCGGCATACCATCCTTGCTACTGCGATCGGCAAGCTGGAGCCCGACAATGACGCTCACTGGACGTCGAGCGGCAAGCCCGAGATCCGGGCGCTCGGTTCGGTGAGCGGCCTTGAGGGCATCAGCGCGGCTGAACGTGATGCCGCCTGGGCTGCTGTGAAGGCAAGCCCCGCGACGCCGGACCAAGAAGGCGGCAAAGCCGCCGTAAAGGCCGAGCGGGAGGCCGGCTAGTGCGCTACGCCACGGCCGCCGACCTGCGTGCCCGTTTCGGGGCGCCCGAGATCGACAAGCTTCTCGATCAGGATGCGGATGGCACGCCCGATGACGGCCGTCTTGAGGCGGTGCTGGCCGATGCGTCGGCCGCGATCGACGCGCGCCTGGCCGATGGCTGGGACCTGCCGCTGCCGCAAGGCTCTTATCCGCTGCTGACGCCCATCGCCTGCGATCTGGCGCGTGCCCTGTTGCATGACGAGGAGATGACCGATGCGGTCAAATACGCTGCCCGCCGCGCCCGGGCGCAGCTTTCGGCGCTGGTCAAGGGCGGCGCGCACCTGGTGGCGGCGGACGGCACGCGGGTGCCGCGCCGTGCGGTGAAGGCGCGCATCGTACCCCCGCAGGGGCCGATCGCGCAGGCCTGGGAGGGACGCCGATGAGTGCTTTGAGCACAGGCATCCGCCTCGACTACGACCGTTCGCGCCTTGATGCGCTGACGCGGGCGCCTGAGCGCCTGGCGCGCGCGGTGGGCGGCAACGCGATGCCGCTGATGGACGCGGTGGGTGCGGCGCTGGTTTCGGGCACGCAGCGCCGCTTCGGCACGGCGACGGATCCGGACGGCATGCCGTGGAAGGAAAGCGAGCGGGCAAGGGCGAAGGAGCGCGGCGGCAAGACGCTGACCGATACCGGCCGGCTGCAGGGCTCGATCGGCCACCGGCCTGCGCCCGATGCCGTCCAGGTGGGCAGCAACGTCATCTATGCGGCCATTCACCAGTTGGGTGGCGAAATCCGGCCGAAGAAGGCGGATGCGCTGAAGTTCATGCTGCCGGACGGGACCTTCATCCGCACCGGCAAGGTGAGCCTGCCGGCGCGGCCGTATCTGGGCGTCGACGATGCCGATGAGGTGGCGGTGGAAGATATCGTCGAGACCTTTGTTTCACGCGCGCTGGCGGGGCCAGGACGATGATCGGTCGCACCGCACCCGTGGCATCCCCAAAGCCGGATCTGGTCATTGCCGCAGCGAAGCGGCTTTCGGAGCATCTGCTGGGCCCCAGGCCTTCGGTGGTTCCGGACTGGCAGGAGTGGCCGATCTCCGGGGCGTTGTTTTCCGACGTGGTTCCGGCCTGGGACATCGAGGCGGCTCGGAAACTTCGCACGCCGGTGGCAGCGCTCGGCCTCATCGAGGAGCGCACCGACGAGTTCTACCGCCGTTCGAACCGCGAGCCCTGGCGTCTGGGCAAGGACGGCGCGGCGCAGCGGCTGGAGGCGACGCTGGGCGTGCTGATCGTGGTCTCGGCGAAGAACGATCCGGGCGGGGTGGGCACCAAGAAGGCGTCGCGGCTGGAGCCCTTGCGCGATGCGGTGCGCCGGGTGCTGCTTGGCTGGACGCCTGATGTTGCGCCCGAGACGCAGCCGGAGCCGCTGATGCTGATGCAGGGCCGCCTGGTGGGGCTGCAGGACGGGCGGCTTTGGTGGCAGGAGGACTATGTGACCAGCCACTGGGTCATCGGTGGCAACGGGCTGGAGTGCGGGGACGGCCCGCCAGGAGCGGACATTCGCGCCGGCATCGCCCCGCGCATCGGTCCGGACCACGAGAAGGACTATGCCAAATTCGGAGGGGATCGCTGATGTCTGAAGCGCTGGCTGAAGCCGATCGCCGCATAGAGAACATCATCCGGGTGGGCCGCGTGGCCTCGGTCGATCCGGACGCCGAGCGTGCGATCGTCGACTTCGGCGATTTCCAGTCGCCGCCGATCAAGGTCGGTCAGTTGAGTGCCGGCGCCATCCAGTTCTGGTGGATGCCCTCGGTTGGCGAGCAGGTGGTGGTGGCCTGCGAGGGCGGCGATATCGCGCAAGGCTCGATCGTCGCGTCGCTCTATGCCGGCAACGCGCCCAGTTCCGATGGCGCGGTGCCGATGATCAACCTTGCCGGCGGCGAGATGCGGGTCAACGGCACGATCGTGGTGAGCGTCGACGTGATCGCCGACGGCGTGAGCCTGGTGCATCACACCCACAACCGCGTCCAGCCGGGCGGCGGCAACACCGGGAAGCCGAACCGATGACCACTGGCATGAACCGGCATACCGGCGAAGCGATCTCGGGGGAAGCGCATCTGGCGCAGTCGATCCTCGACATCCTGACGACGCCGGTGGGCACGCGGGTGATGCTGCGCGACTATGGCAGCGAGTTGCCGGCGATCCTGGATCAGCCGATGAATGGCGAGATGCTGGTCGACGCCACCATGGCGATCGCCGAGGCGCTCGACCGGTGGGAGCCGCGCATCGAACTGGCGCGGGTGCGGCTGGTGGAGATCAGCGCGGGTACGGCACAGTTCGAACTGGTCGACGCGTCGGGAAAGGCCCTGCCGATCGCCCTTGCCACAGCCGCGGGTGCGACATGAGCGTGTTTTCGGCGATCGAACTGGAGCGCCTGCCGCCGCCCGACATCGTGGCGCGGCGCGATTACGACGACATCCTCGCCGAGATCCGCGCCTGGCTGATAGCGCGGCATCCGGATCTTGCGGAAGCCCTGGCGCTGGAAAGCGAACCCATTGTCAAAGTTCTGGAGGCGTGGGCGTATCGCGAGATGGTGATCCGCACCGAGTTCGACGACAAGGCGCGCGGCAACATGCTGGCCTTTGCCACCGGTGCCTCGCTCGAACACCTGGCGGCGCTGCACGCCGTGGCGCGGGCCGTTGTCAGCCCCGGCGACCCGGATGCGAGCCCGCCGGTCGAGCCGGTCCATGAAACCGACACCAGGCTGCGCCGGCGCACCCAGCTGGCGCCGGAGGGCTTTGCCAGCGCCGGCCCGCGCGGCGCCTATGTCTTTCACGCCCTGTCGGCGTCGCCAAAGGTCAAGCACGTCGCGGTGATCTCGCCGGTTCCAGGCGAGGTGGTGGTGACGGTGCTGTCGACGCAAGGCAACGGGGCGGCCTCCGACGAGCTGATCGCGATCGTCGATGCGGCGCTGAACCACGAGGACGTGCGGCCGCTGACCGATCATGTGACCGTGCAAGGGGCGGCAATCACGCCTTATGCGGTTCAGGCCAGCCTGACGCTCTATGCCGAGCCGGACGCGGGCGTCGTGCTGGGCGTGGCGCGCGCGGCGATCGAGGAGCATGTCGCGGCCCGCCACCGGCTCGGCCACGACATCACCCGTTCGGGCCTGTTCGCCGCACTCCACCAGGTGGGCGTTCAGAACGTGACGCTTGTGCGGCCCGCCGCCGACCTGGTGATCGGCCCGGAAGAGGCCGCCCACTGCACCGGGATCGAGATCGAGCTTGGAGGCCGCGATGTCTGACAAGCGCGACATGGAGAATGCTGTCTCGATCCTGCCGCCCAATGCGACGGCGCTGGAGCGCGATCTGGACCTGCTGGGCCATCGCCTGACGGGCCTTCCCGAACCGGTCGCACACTTGTGGAATCCGTGGACCTGTCCCGAAGACCTTCTTCCCTGGCTTGCCTGGGCGTTCTCGGTCGATGCCTGGGAGGCGCGCTGGCCGATCGGGCAGCGCCGCGCCGTGGTGGCGGCGTCGATCCCCATCCACCGCATCAAGGGCACGAAGGGAGCGGTGCGCCGGGCGCTGGCCGCACTGGGCATCGGGGCGCAACTGAGCGAGTGGTTCGAATACGGTGGACGTCCCCACACCTTCCGTGTCGTTGCCCGTCCGACGGTCGACCTGATCGGCGATCCGACGATCCCGTTCCTGAGCCGTGAGTTGCGGGACCTGACCGAGACGGTGCTCGATGCGGTCAAGCCGGTGCGGTCCCATTACGACCTGGGCTTTTCGCTGGCCTTCACCGGCAGCCGGTCGATCGGTGCTGCCACCGCCGTGCGTCATCGTGCGAACCGGACGCTTGTTCCCGCCATCCTCGCCTCCGGCGCCGGCGCGAGGGGCATCGGCGCAGGGCTCACCATCCGCGACCGCACGCGCCATGCTTTCGCCCCGCGGGTGTTGGCAAGCGGCCTTGCCCGACCCGCCATGATTGCCGCGCTTCGCGTCAGCCATCGTCAACACTTCGATCTTGCAGGAGCTGCCTCATGAAAGCTGCTTTTGAGCCGATCGTCACCACGGCGGGCCTCACGGCCGCCGCCCGCGCCCATGTGGAAGACCGGGCGCTGCGGATCACCCATGTCGCCATCGGCGACGAGGCCTGGGTACCCGATGCCACCGCAACCGAGTTGCGCAACGAGCGCATGCGCGTGCCGGTCGAAAGCCGCAGTCTGATTGGCAACGGTGTGTGGAAGGTGACCACCACGATCACCGGCGAGGCGGATTTCTTCGCCCGCGAAATCGGCTTCTTCGCCGATGATGACGGAACCCCTGTGCTGCTCTTCGTCTACGCCCATGACAGAAAGGTCTTCGCTGGCGTGACCCGTGGCCAGGAAACGGAGTTCGAGCTTCAGGTCTCCTGGCGGCGGTACCGGAAGGAACCGTCGAGTTCGCCTTCCTCGATGCCAGCCAGACGATCCAGGACCTGATCGACGATGCGAGGAACCGCCACAACCTGGGCGGCGACTTCAACTTCGCCATCGCCCGCGACCTGAAGTACTGGAAGGCGGTCGCGGTGGAGGAACTGGAGCGCGAGGCGATGATCTGGCGCGCCACCGGCCAGTCGGGGCTGACCATGATGCGCCAATACGCCTATGGCGGCGACGATGCGCTGTTTCGACCGGCAGCCGTCAGCCGCTCCGCACTCGGCCAGCACGATCATCCCGAATACCGGATGATGTCGGGCCTGCCGGAACTGCAGGCCGCCGTCAACGGCTATCCGGTGCAGACGCGCCACACCGACTATCGCTGGCTGGAGGCCGCCGACGGCCGCTACCTCGCGTCATCACCCGCCGCCATGCCGGAATTGCCGGCGGCGATCGCGGCAGAGGCGAACGTCGCCGGGCAGATGGCCCTGATGAAGAATTTCTACCGGGCGCTCGCCCGCTTCGACGAGGCAGCCTTCGCCGGCTTCCGCGACCATGTGGACGTGCATGTGAGCTACCTGGAAATCTGGCCTGAGGAAGTGATCGACAGTCGCCTGGTCGATGCCGTCCACTCCTTCCGCCACACGCTCGACGGCGAGACCATCGAAAAGGTCCATGCCGCAAACGATCGCCCATGCGCTGACCGGTCAGAAGGCGGTGGGCGAAAACACCTCGCTCACACCGCGCCTGGTCAGGCTGTCCGACGATCGCTGGGACACCGCGCTATGCGGTGACACGCTACCGGGTGCTGACGAAACGACTGGGAACGCTTGCCGAGTGGCCGGTGGATGACATGGTCGACTGTATCGACGATCCGGCAACGCGCATCCGTTTCGATCTCGATGGCAAGGCCTTCGCCAATTCCCGCCAGTCGCGTTTCCGGGTGCTGCATGCACAGGGCGATATCGAGATCGCGGCACGCTCCGGACCCGGCCTTCTCGACCGCATCATGGCGCAGATCCCCGGCCTTGACGGACCCGGCGCTGAAATCGCCGAACAAAGCGCGGAAAGACAGGGCCGCGTGATCCGGGGCTTCGGCGACACCGACCTCAATGCCGCGCGCTACAGCCGCTGGCATGCCAAACCACCAAGCGGCACGGGCAGCGACACACGGCGCGGCTTCAACGACCCGACGCTCTTCGTCGCCCAGGCGACGCGCGAGGAGGTGGCGGGCTTTGCCGCCCGCGGCCACGACTTCCGCGTCTCCTGGGCGATCCCGATGGAGATCATCCTGGCGCCGCCGCACATGAACTGGAATCCGTATCGCCTGCCGGAACTGGAAGACCGCGCCGCCGTCACCGCGAAC
>CAWUFE020000004.1:0-154921 GCA_963921345.3 Rhizobiaceae bacterium
ATGCTTAAGCGGGTTTGCGGTCTGGTTCCTACGCAGACGCGCCGGTCGGAGGCATCGCAGGACTTGCAGCAATTCTCCACACCGCTGCCGCTGGCCATGGTCGCCGCGCAGGCTGCGGCCATTCGTCCGACCGACCTTGTGCTGGAACCGTCTGCCGGCACCGGGCTGCTGGCCGGTTTCGCGCGGGTTGCCGGAGCCGATCTGGCGCTCAACGAATATGCCGACACCCGCGCCGGGATCCTCGAGGCGCTGTTCGATGCCACCACCGTCACGCGTCATGACGCGGCGAGTATCGATGACCGTCTGGATGCGTCCGTTCGACCGTCGGTGGTTTTGATGAACCCGCCGTTTTCGGCTTCGCCGCATGTGAAGGGGCGGTTTCGCGATGCGACGGCGCGGCATGTGCGTTCGGCGCTGGCGCGTCTTTGTGACGATGGCCGCCTGGTACTGATCTCCGGATCGGGTTTTGCCCCCGGAGTGGACGCTTCCACCGATGCGCCGTCCTGGCGCGGTGTTTTCGAAGCGCTGCAGCGGGAGGCGCGCGTGGTCTTTTCGGCGGCGGTCGACGGCCGTGTTTATGCCCGTCATGGCACGAGTGTCGACACCCGTCTGACGGTGATCGACAAGACCCCGGCGGCGCAGGTCGGCTCATTTGCCGGCCTTCATGGCAAGGCCGATACATCCGAAGCGCTTTTGAATCTTGTCATCGACCATGTTCCGCCCCGTTCGGCTTCGCTTGCGCCGGCAAGCCCGGGCGGCTCTGCCGCCGTGCAGGCAAGGGCGACAAGGTCGCCGGCACCGGTCGCCGCCTCGCTGTCGCCGAAGCAACGGGAAAATCCGGGCGTTGCCATTTCCGGGCTGCGCGATCGGGCGGTTGCCAGGGCCCGCGCCGCGGCGGCCGAACGGGAGCGTCATCCGCTGGAGCGGATCGAGGTGATCGAGGTCAGCTATGGCGCACGAAGCCCGGATGAAGGAGAGCCCGCGTCCAGAGCGCTGACCGCCTCGCTCTATGAGCCCTATGTCGTCCAGTCGATTGCGATTGAAGGGGCGCAGCCGCATCCGACGACCCTGGTGCAATCGGCGGCCATGGCCTCGGTCGCGCCGCCGGTGCCGTCGCATCGGCCGAAGCTGCCGCCGGCGCTGATTGCCGACGGCATCCTGTCCGATGCACAGTTGGAGACCGTCATCCAGGCCGGCGAGGCGCATGGCTGCCATTTGAGGGGCCATTTCACGACGGGCAAGGCCGGCGAGTCTCCGGCGGACGAGACGTTCGACCGGTTGGCGGTTGCCAGCGCTGACGAGGAAGGCGCGTTCCGTCTTCGGCGCGGTTTCATGTTGGGCGATGGCACCGGATGCGGCAAGGGGCGGCAGGTCGCCGGCGTGATCCTGGATAACTGGATGAACGGCCGGCGCCGCGCGGTGTGGATTTCGCGGTCTGCGGCACTGATCGAGGACGCCACCCGGGACTGGACGGCACTGGGCGGTCGGGAGAGCGACATCGTGCCGTTGTCGCGGTTCAAACAGGGATCCGACATCGCGCTGTCGGAAGGCATCCTGTTCGTCACCTATTCGACCCTTCGTTCGGCCGAGCGGCAGGGCAAGGCGAGCCGCCTGCGGCAGTTGCTTGATTGGCTAGGCAGTGACTTCGACGGTGTGATCGCGTTCGATGAGGCGCATGCGATGGCCAATGCTGCCGGAGCCAAGGGCGAGCGCGGCGAGGTCAAGCCATCGCAGCAGGGTCTTGCCGGCCTGCGCTTGCAGCATGCGGTGCCCGATGCGCGTGTTCTCTACGTCTCTGCGACCGGCGCCACGGTGGTCAGCAATCTTGCCTACGCAGTCAGGCTGGGCCTGTGGCTTGCCGGCGACTTTCCGTTCCGGACGCGCGCCGATTTCGTTGCGGCGATGGAGGCCGGCGGTATCGGGGCGATGGAGGTGATTTCGCGCGACCTGAAGGCGCTGGGCCTCTATGCCGCCCGCTCGGTGTCGTTCGAGGGCGTGGAGTACGACATGCTGGTCCACCAACTCACCGACAGCCAGCGGGAGATCTACGACGCCTTTGCGGGCGCCTGGCAGATCATCAACGGGAACGTCGAGAAGGCGCTGGAGGCGACCGGGATCACGTCGGATGAGAAGACCATGAACCCGCAAGCGAAGAGTGCGGCGCGCAGCGCTTTCGAATCGGCGAGGCAGCGATTTTTTTCTCATCTGATCTGTTCGATGAAATGTGCCTCGCTGATCCGGTCGATCGAGGCCGATCTTGCGGCGGGCCATGCCGCCGTCATCCAGATCGTATCGACATCCGAGGCGATGATGGAACGGCAGCTCGCCGAGATCCCGCCATCCGAATGGAACGATTTGGAGATTGATATCTCACCGAAATCGATGTGTCTGGAATTTTTGATGGCGTCGTTTCCGACGACCCTGTTCGAACCCTACACGGACGAGGACGGCAATCTGTTGTCGCGTCCGGCCCGTGACGCGGCCGGCAATCCGATCGAATGCCGGGAGGCGGTTGCTGCGCGTGACAGCATGGTGGAGCATCTGTGCGCGCTACCGGCGGTTCAGGCTGCGCTCGATCAGATTATTCATCATTTCGGGACGGACCGTGTGGCGGAGGTGACCGGCCGGTCGCGTCGGATCGTGCGTACGGCCGATGGCCGGCTGAAGGTGGAGAACCGCCCGGCCTCGGCCAATATCGGCGATGCGCTGGCGTTCTTAGGTTGTGTTTAGACACTGTATCTTTAGCGTCATATTTGTTGGGTAGCGTGTATGCACGACGTTGGCGCACCTGCGGGCGCCGCCGTCGAATATGAGGGCACGAAGCTGATGGTATCGATAATCCGAGCGACACCGGGCGAGACGGGTATTCCGGAGGGCTTTCCGATTCTGCTGGACGCCGACATGGCGATCATCGAACCGGCCTTTGCCTGGCTGTTGGAGCATGCCATGGTTCGCGGCCGCTCGAGGACAGTCGACACGGTGCGCACCTATGGGGAGCATCTCTATGACTGGTTCGATTCTCTGGAACAGTCGGGCCTGGACTGGCGCTCGGCCGACGAAAGTGTGATCGCGGCATATCGAAACCGTATGCTCGAAGCGCCAAGCCCGCATACCGGTCGGCCTTTTGCCCGCTCGACGATCAATGCACGCGTATCGACCGTATGCCGTTTTTATGACTGGGCACGAGACCGTGGTCTTGTTGCCGCCTCGCCAGTGTGGCTTGTCGAGCAGACAACGCTCGGCATCGGGGAATATCAATCGGGTCTGCTCCGCTCCGCGGTCAACCGGCTGACGGTTCGCAGAACCGAGCGGCTTCCACGGCCCCTACGCCGGGATGAGTTGGCCTGCTTGTTCGAGCAACTCGACCCGACGGCGCGGCTTGCTGCCGAATGGGCGCTGACGGCTGGTCTGCGGCGAAAGGAGCTGTGTGGCCTGAGTGTCGGGCTCATTCCCGATTCCTTCGCCATTGATCCGCAGTTGCAGCCTCTTGTGAGCGTGCCGCTGACGATCACGAAGGGCGGCAAGCCGCGAACCGTTTATCCGCCGCTGGGGCTGATCGACCGCACGAACTGGTATATTGGCGAGGTGCGGGGCGTCATCGTCCAACGGGTCAGGGGTAGGCATCCGGGTTACCGGGCGCCGGACAGTCTCCTGCTCAATGCGTGGGGTGTTCCGCTCAGCCGCACACGTCTGACCGCGAAACTGGCCGCGGGCTTCGCCGCTGCCGGAATCGACGGGACGCTTCATTGGTTGCGCCACACCTTCGCGATGTCGATGCTGGTGCGCCTGCAAATACAGGCTCGTTCCAATCCCGATATCAATCCGCTGAAGGTCCTGCAGGTTCTGATGGGGCATGCCTCTATCACCACGACCGCGATCTATCTTCGGTGTGTCGAGCTTCACGAACGGGATATCGGCGAGTGTCTCTCTTTCCTTTACGGGGAGATGATTCCGGATGAGGGATAAGGCCAGAATCGACCGCCGGATCGTGCCGGTCGATAAAGCGGTGCCGTTCGAGGCGGCTCCGACCCGCATCATCTTCAACGATGCGTGGGGGAATGTCGAACAGACCTTCGACACCACCGAGTTGGCGGGCATGCCCACCGATCTGGCGGCCGTCCTAGTGCGCGCCTTCCATTTGCATGATCTCGCAGGGTCAAAAAAGACCAGAAGGGCCCGATGGCATGCACTGAAGGAACTCGCCTCGTTCCTGCGCGGTCTTCGCGACGTCGAAACGGCGCGTGACCTTGATGACATTTTGCTTCAGCGTTTCATAGTCTGGATGGCGGATCGGCATGACCGGAGCCGTGGTCCGCAGAGCCTGGCGGGACAAGTGTCGCTGCTGCGTCCGCTGATCGAGCGGGCGGCGCATGACAATCCCGGCGCCTTCGGCGATCTGCGCACCATTCCGGCCTATCTCTTCCCGGACTCGCACACATACAGGCAGCCGAAAAAGAGGCTGTCATTGCAGGATATGAAGGCGATCCTGGCAGCCTGTTACCGGGAAATCGACGAAGCCTGGGAGACCTTCCAATATGGTCAGGCGATCGCAGCGCTGCCGGAACCGCCGCCGCCGATCCCCCGTGGCATCGGCAAGGATCGTTTGATTTGGCTCCACCACCGCGCTGGTGGTGGCATTGCGCCAACCGTTGAGCAGATGCGGGTGCATGGTCTGTGTAAGGGTACGCTGCAACTTTACGGGGGTCAGCGAGGCTTTGCGCGGCACTTCCATCTCGTCACCGAGACCCTTGTTCCGTTTTACATCGCCCTGGCGATCCAGACGGCGGCTAATCCCGACCCGCTACGCCTCATCCTCCGCGACTGCCTCGTTCCCCATCCGCTCGATGAGGAGCGGGTGTTCGTCGAATGGCTCAAGCCGAAGACGGGTGGTCGGATTAAACGCATGCAACGGCGATCATTCGACCGGCGCCGATCCAGATCGGCACCGCGCCTTGTCGAGATGCTGCTGGAGATAACGGCACCGCTTCTGCCGCATGTCGGGGTGCAGAGCCGGGAACGGCTCTTTGTGATCCGCCGCATGGGGACTTCGCGGGCGCGGGGTCATCGCCATCTTGCGGGTGTGATCAATTGGGACACCCTGGCCTATGCCATCGGCCGGTTCATCGTCCGGTCGAACGAACAGATTGAGGTTTGGAATGCCGCTCACCCCGAACGTCCGCGACGCCTGTTGCCGGACTTCTCGGCCGGTCTGTTCCGCGGCAGCGTAGCGACTGCACATTATGAAGTCAGCGGGGGCGATATCCTTGCGTCGAAGGCAGTGCTCAACCATGCAAGCGTCGCAACCACCAGTGCCTATATTGAGGGCCCCGCCGCGGCGCGGATTGAGCGGGACACGATAGTTCGTCTGCAAGCGTTGATGCTCGCGTGGGTCGCGCCGGAACCGAAGGCACCGTCCGCCGCAGGCGATCACCGAGTCGCGACGGTTCTGTTCGGGAACGGCTGCCTGGCGCCCGTCAGCGATGCGGGCCGCCCGTGCCCCAGATTTGGCGGTTGCCTCGCCTGCCCGGGGCTCGTCGTACCCCTTGACGCTGAACACCTCGCACGCATCCTTCAGGCGCACGCTCATCTGAAGGCGGCGCGCGAGCGGATCGATCCGCAGCGGTGGGCCCGTTTCTACGCCCCGAGCCTGCGTGCGCTGACACGTGATCTGCTCCCGGACTTTCCGGACGAGCTCTTGCCGCAAGCCCGGCGCATCGCGGCGATGCTGCCGCCGTTACCGGATTTGGAGTAGCCATGGACGTCGATGGAAATGCTGCGTATCTTTCCGCGCAACGTGATCGTCTGCCTGATTACGAGGCGGATATATGGCGCATGCCGGTAAGCCCGGCGCGCAGGCCCAGTTCGGCGATTATCGACTGGAGCTTTGCCATGCCGGACGGCAGCCGCTTTACTGCCCCCGAATGGTCGTCCCTGCGCCAGGCCGCCAAGGCGTTCCTGTGGTCGCTACATGAGGACCCGCCAGGCAACCGGCGCCGGCCCTTGAGCCTGCGCTCCTTGCCAAGCGTGTTCCGCACCCTGAGGTCGATCATTCTTTGGATGGCGGTGGACGGGACGCGGCGCTTCGCGGATATCGACGAGCCCGCCATCGACCGCTTTTTAACAGCGCTCGAACAACGTCGCGGGAGCAATGGCGGACCGCTTGCGGCCGCAACAGTCCAGAACAGCCTCGGCCTTCTACGCATGATGTATCTTCAGCGGGCCAAGCTCCCCGATGCTCCAGCCCGTCCACGGCACCGGAATCTGGCACGGGAAACCGAAATCTGGGCACGGCCGGTTCCGCTGCCATATACGCCCGATCCGATCGCGATCCCCCTGATCTCCGGCGCGCTGCGCCTTATAGACGAGCCGGCCGACAGGATCATTGCACTTCGCGATGAGATGCAGCGGATTTTCGATGACGCGCGTGCCGAGGGCAGATCCCGCAAGACGGCGCGCATCCGCATGACGGATGCTCTGAAAGCCCGGCTGCCTCTGTTGCCGGAATGGAACAGGCGTCAAGGGATGCCGAAGGGCACGCTCCGCCAGCTCAACTTCCTCGCCGACCGCATCACCGACGCCTGCTTCGTTGTGATCGCCTATCTGATCGGCGCCAGGGGGTCTGAAATCCTGACGCTCGAAGTCGGATGCGTCGAACATGACCGGGACGAGGCGGACAACACTTCCCATGCGTGGCTGATCGGGTCGATCCATAAGGCGTTCCCTTACGACAAGGGCAAACCGCATCGCTGGATTGCGCCAGAGGCCGTTCGGCGCGCCATCGATGTGATGGAACGGATATCGGCTCCACTGCGGGCGATATCCGGGCGGAACCTGCTATGGCTTGTGCAATCTCCGGCGAACAATGTGACCCGTACGTCGGAAGCGCCCATCCGATCGATCACCGGGCTGACCATGAACCTGCGCCTCAACACGCGTTTTGCGCCGTTCCTCGGCCTGCCGAAGCATGAAGGCGCGTCCTGGCGCCTGACCACCCATCAGGGACGAAAGACCTTCGCGCGTTTCGTGGGCCGGCGTGACCGCACCGGCCTGTTTGCGCTTCAAAAGCATCTCGGCCATGTGACGCGGGCCATAACCGATCGCGGCTATGTGGGTACCGACTTCGAACTCGTCGAACTCATCGATACCCAAGTTGCCGAGGAGACCCGGCATGCACTGGAAGAAATGCTGCTTGCACCACGGCTCGCCGGCAAGGCGGGGCGCAGGCTGTCGGAACGGTCGCCGTTCCGGGGACGAACCCGCGATGGCGAGTTCGTCCCCTATGTAGATGCGTTGCTGGCCGATACCGGCATGCATTTGGGCGTCTGCGACTGGGGCTACTGCCTGTACCGCAAGGAAACCGCCGCCTGTAAGGGAAATGAGCGCGGCCCGAACCCCGTGCTCAGAACCCACAGCACATGCGCCACCTGTGCCAACTTCGTGGTGTCCGAGAAGCATCGGCCCGTCTGGGCGGCCAGGCTGGCCCGCAACGAGGCGCTGCGCGCACGCGCCGGTCTTGACCAGGAAAGCTACACGCTGGCCGAGAAGCGGATCGCGGAATGTCGTCAGATTCTGACAATGCTCGATGAAGGGTCCGTGACCGATAATGACCGGAACTGAACGACTCTCTCCCCAGCAGCGCCGCCACGCGCGGACCAAGGCGCGATTGCGCGATGCCCTTCGCAACCTCTCTGCCGATCCGGCGCGACCGTTGACGGCCGCAGCTCTCGCTCGCGAGGCAGGGGTCGGTCGAAACGCCCTTTATACCGGCCACGCGGATATCCTCGGTGAATTGCGCGATCTCGCGGTGCAGCGGGCTATCCGTCCCGAGGCGCGTCGGCGTGATGAGGAGGCGGATCGCGAGAAGGTTCGCGCGTTTGAACGGGCGCTCGGTAAGCTTACCACCCAGAACGCCGGTCTGCTGCGGCGCGCCTTGGAAGCCGAAGAGCGCCTGAAGCGCAGCGAAGAACGCAACGGCCAGCTTTTGCATGAGATATCCAAACTCAGGGCGCCCACGCTCGTGCTCCGCGAAGCTCTAGAGCGACGCGGCAAACGGGATTGATCATCAACCTCTTGACGGTATCCCGTCGCGGCGCGGCAGCGAAAGGCAGAGGGCGGCGGAGGATCCGGCCGAGCCGAAGGCTTGGGAAAGAGAGGGATTTGGCGGTTCCGACGGTGTGTTGCCAGCGCCTCCAGGACCAAAGAAGACGTCCTCTTGGCCTCCGATTCGAAAGGCTCGTTGCAGATCAATGTTTTAACTTCAAAAAGACAGGTTGACAAATGACCTATGCGTTCATGGACGATGAGAAGCCCATTCTTGTTTTCTCCGACGCCGGCGGCACCGGCCGTTCCTATCATGCCGATCTGGGCGCGAGGAACCAGCGGCTTCGCGTCCATTATTTGCTGGAACCCGGATGGCGGGCGGACAGCGCCATTCAGGGGCTCGGCCGCACGCATCGGACCAACCAGGCGCAACCTCCGCTGTTCCGGCCGGTTGCGACGGACGTGAAGGGCGAGAAGCGGTTCCTGAGCACCATCGCGCGTCGTCTTGATACGCTGGGCGCGATCACCCGTGGGCAGCGCCAGACCGGCGGGCAGGGCATGTTTCGGCCTGAGGACAATCTTGAGAGCCGTTACGCCCGCATGGCGCTGCGGCGTTTCTTCCACGATATTGCCGCCGGCCGTGTCGACTGCTGTTCACTCGACCGGTTCGTCGAGTTGACCGGTCTGAAGCTTCTGGATGGTGATGGGACGCTGCTCGAGCAGCTTCCGCCGATCGGGCAGTTCCTCAACCGGGTTCTGGCGCTCACGATCGCCGATCAGAATGCGATCTTCGACAGCTTCACCGGCATTCTCGACGGGATCGTCGATGACGCGATAGCCTCCGGCACCTACGACGTCGGCGTCGAGACGCTGCGCGCGGAAAAATTCGTGGTGCGTGAGCGCAAGGTGATCCACGAGCATGCGGCGACCGGCGCGCAGACGGTGGCGCTGACCATCGAGCGCACGGACCGCAACAATCCGCTGGACCTAGACGCCGTGCGCAAGCTGTGTGCCGACAAGGGCGCGCGGTGCATGATCAACGAGCGCTCTCGTCGTGTGGCGGTGTGCACGCCGACGACGAGCATCACGGCGGATGACGGAACCGTGCATCGGCGGTTTCAGCTGCGCCGGCCACTGACTTCGGAAAGGCTGACCGATGCGCAGCTTGCTGCGTCGAGTTGGGAGCCGGTCGATATGGAGACCTTCGATGCGGCCTGGGCGGCGGAACTGGAGAGCATTCCGGAGTTCTCGACATCGACGATCACGATCATCAGCGGGCTGCTCTTGCCGATCTGGGGTCATCTGCCGACCGACAACATGCGGGTCTATCGCCTGCAGGCCGACAGTGTTTGCGGCGGGAAACCCGCCGTTGGCGAGCGCATCATCGGCCGGCTGGTGACGCGCGACCAGCTGATGCGGCTGTGTGGTGCGCTCGGTGTCGACAGCGATATCGCGATGTCCAGCGCTGACGTCCTCGAGGCCGTGATGGACCGGGGTGCGAGGGTTCATCTTGCTGGCGGCCTGTCGCTGCGGCGCTCGCGCGTCATGCATGCGAACCGCATTGAGGTGACTGGTTTCGGCCCGAACGACCTGCCGGCGCTGAAGGCGATCGGCTGCTTCACCGAGATCATCCAGTGGCAGACCAGGCTCTTTGTCCCGCTTGCGGCGGAGCCTTTTGGGGCGGAGGCGCCTGCACTTGAGACGCTGTTGCGGAACCATCGGGTGATCCCTGCACCGGTGAGCATATGAGGGGGGCGCGATAACCCGCCGTAAAGTCGGCGGGGAACCCGCCGTATTGCAGTCCGCTGGCCTTGCTGAGGCCGGCGTGATGCTGAAAAGCCGAACAAGCTGAGAACTTTAATTTTGTAGTCGTCCAATTGTGGCATTGCGTCCTGGGCTGCGTCCAGGACGAGCGGTCCCCCCAATTTTTCCTTCACTGCGTTGCGAAAAAATCGGTTCCCCCACTCGCCGGCTCCACCGGTCGCCTTCGGCGATCCCGGACCCTGCGCGGGACGCCATGCCTTGGGTCGTCTGTCTTCAACCAAACAAGGACAGACAGACGATGACGCATGACGATAGCATCCATCAGCCGCACACCGACCACGACCATGTCGACCCGATCAGTTCCACCGCCGCCGTTATCGACCGGCTGGTTCTTCACGGCGCCCGCCCGTCAGCCGACGATCCCGAATACCGGCCGCTGCCCGAGGAGGCTTCGGTCGAGGCGTTGAGCGGTGCCATGATCGAGGCGGCGATGGCGCTGCTCACCGATACCGCGCTGGAGGACGATCTGGACGAGGTGCTTTGGGGCATCGTCAACATCTTCCACCGCAGGGTCAGCCATCTGGACCGGCTTCTCGGGGACAACGAAAGCAGCCAACGGGAAATGCAGCAGGCGCAGGATGGATCGGAGGTCAGGAGTGTGGAACTGGAGCGCTTGTTCCAGCAGGGCGAGCGGCTGACGGAACGCCGTGACGCGTTCGAGGAGATCCGCGATGCCGCCGGCGATCACTACCGGGCGCAGACCGGTTCTGCCTGGCTGCCGCGCACCGGCTCGAAGGTCTCGCACAAGACGCTGACGGCCTCGGTGATCGAGAGCCGCGACTTCATTTCGGCGAAGCGCCGGCGTGAGAGCGAAGTCCATTGCCCCGAGGGCACCCGCATCGCCTTTGCCGGCGGTGCCGAGATGCAGGACCACGAGGCGATCTGGAAGGTTCTGGACCAGACGCGGGCCAAGTATCCGGACATGGTGTTGCTGCATGGCGGCAACCCGAAGGGAGCCGAACTGATCGCGGCCCGCTGGGCTGACAATCGCGGCGTGACGCAGGTCACGTTCAAACCCGACTGGGCAGCGCACGGCAAGGCGGCCCCGTTCAGGCGCAACGATCAGTTGCTTGCCGTGATGCCGAAGGGGCTGATTGCCTGCGACGGCAACGGGATCACCGGCAACCTGATCGACAAGGCTCGCAAGCTTGGCATCGCCATCAAGCGGATCGGAACCTGACACGGGATCCAAATCGCCGGCGGCAGCCTCCTGGCTGTCGTCGGTTTTTCTGCCTTTCGGCAGGGCGCCTTCGGCGCCGCTGGCCCGCGCCGTGGCAGAAACGCGCTTCGCGCGTTGCATTTTTCACGGGGCGCGGTGGCGGGCCGGCATGACGTTCTTGTCGGCAGTCATGAGGCCGCTTCGCATTCTGAGACGCAGTGCCAGCCGAGAGTTTAAACTCTCTCAGTCTTGCCCAGCATGGCAGGGTGTCCGGGGCCGCGTCCAGGACGAGCGGTACCCCCAAAATGCTGCGCATTTTGGCTCCCCCACTCGCCGGCTTCGCCGGTCGCCTTCGGCGATCCTGGACCCGACCCCGGCCCCCCTGCCGTGCATCGCCTGTCTTCAATCAAACAAAGGGCAGGACGATGACCAATCACGACACCATTCAGGAACTGCGCGCCGAACTGGCATCCGTACTCGATCCCGAGGAGCGTCGCCAGATTCGCCAGGAGCTTGACGAGGCCATCGAACGGCAGGCGCGGATCGACGCCGAGTTTGACGCACAGGTGCCGCCTCCCGACTGAGGCGGCATCATACGACGGCGTTGTGCCGGATCGCCTGTTGCGAGAGCGCCGCGGCATTTTTCCGATAGTCCATGGATACATGGAATGACAGGTGTCCGTCACGCTGGGCCGGTACAACCTGAGGTACAGATGCGCATTGTCGCGATTGTTCTGATCAATCCGGATGCGTGTCGGCGATTTCCGTGTTTGTCGTTGTGGTCTGCGGCAAACCCGATCGTCATCCTGACCGCATTCGCTGTTCGGAAATTGCAGTCGTGACGGCCGATCATCCTGCTGGCGATGAGGGTTTTGGATTGGCGGTCCTGGTAGGAGGCTTGCGTGTTTGACTGTGGTCTTTGAATTTGCGGCGGCGCCGTTTCCGCGCCCTGTTGAGGTTTGGTGTGTGGGATGGTTTTGCGCCCAGGGCGCGGTTCGGCGCGGATGGCTTCGCGGCTTCGCCGCTTGCCATGGAGTTTGCGGTTATTGTTTTTGTCTGATTGCGTATTGTGATGCTGTCTGATGGTGAGTTGGATTTGGTCTGAGATTTTTCGTTTTGGCAGGTTCTGTTTTGCCGGCCGGTTTGGTTGTGATTTGGCTTGCTTGCCTGGATGGATCCGACCCTTGCCTGACTTCTGGGTCCTGACCTGTAGCATGTCCATCCGATCATCATCCGGCCGGCTGCCTGGAAGTTTCCGTGATCCGGCAGGTTGGTCTGTCAGCTTGTCAGCCTGTCCAGGCGGGTGGTTTTGGAGGCTGACGGTTGAGGGAAGCGCTTGGGTGGTGATGCCTGATATATTTCTGAGTTTGCCAGTGCTTCCGATTGCGGCCTGCCGGCCCGGTTGATGTTTGTGTTTTCGTCGGCCTTTCGGCTGTCTTCCCTTGCGCTGAAAAGTCACGCGCCGTGAGGCGCGTGTCGACAGAGGAGTGATCCGCGCTTGCGCGGGTCTCCCTATCCGTCGGAACGACGGTCTCACTTCGCGCTTTGAAAGTGTTGCTATCGCGTTGTTTTCCGCCCTGTTTCGCCCCCTCGCACATCCGGCAGTGATTTAGAGGGCAGGCTTTACCTGCCCTCTAAATCAGAAGGCACGCTGATACAAAAAAATTTTGCAATTTTTTTGTTGCCTGTATACCCTGAAACCCATGGCGATTTTCAGAATGAACGCAGATGTCATTTCAGCCGGCAAAGGCAGCAGCGCCGTCGCCGCCGCCGCCTATCGCCATGCCTCGTCAATGACCCGGCAGAGCCATCAGCAAGCGCTTTCCTACGAAGCCAAGGCAGCCGAGGTCGTGCACTCAGAAATCGCTGTTCCAGAAGGGCTCCCGGAGTGGGCTGATAAGACGCTTGGCGCGGCAGCGTTCGAGAAAGCACTTGCCGAAGTGCGCGCAGCGGCGAAAGGTGAGGACGTGTCGGAGGATGTTCTGGAACGCCGGGCCTGGGCGCTTGTCTCGGAGAGCCTGTGGAACAGCGTGGAGGATGGCGAGAACCGACTGAACAAACATGCGCCACGTGCCCAATATGCTCGCAGCCTGACGATCGCGTTGCCGAAGGAACTATCCCGAGAGGATCAGATTGAGTTGATGAGGGGGTATATCCGCGAGACCTTTACGTCCAAGGGCATGGTGGCGGACTGGGTTTTGCACGACAAGGATGACGGCAATCCGCATGTGCATGTGATGCTGACGACGAGAGAGATTGGAGATGATGACTGGGGCAAGAAGCAGCGGGACTGGAATTCCAGTGCGCTTTACGTAAGCCAACGCGCCGCCTGGGCACAGCATGCCAATGTTGCGCTGGAGCGGGCCGGTTTCGACGAGCGCATCGACCACCGTTCCCACAAGGAACAAGGTATTTACCTGGAGCCGGAAAATTCCAATCCGTATGTAGCCGATCACGCCAGGCTTATGGGCGCGGTGGCGCGGGAAGACCTGCGCCGCGACGAGGTCCGCCGGCGCAATTCGGTGTTTCTGCGGGAGAACCCGGAGCATATCCTTGTGGTTGTACAGTCTCAGCGCGCGGTGTTCACCGAGGGTGATGTCCGGCTGGCTTTTCAGAAGCGTGTTCTGGTTCAAAGCGATGCGGAAATCGATGCTCTGGTGGCGGAGGCGATGGCGTCGGATCATCTGGTTCAACTGGCTCAGAAAAGCCCCGAAAACCATACGCAATACGTGACATCGGCGCGGGCCGCGCAGGTCCAGCGGCTGGAGGCCCAGGCGCAGGAAATGTCATCTGCGACGCTGGTTTCCATTGACGAGCTTTGGCAAGACGAGGTGGTGGTGGCCGAGATGTCAGTCACCACACAAGCGTCGAATTCACCCACATTGTCGGTAGTGAGCGAGGCGTCGGCAGTCGCCGCTGATGCGTTCGAGACGGGTTCCGGGCCGATCCTGATCGATGTTTCGGGCGCTTACGAAGAGCCAGCAGAGGACGCAAAGCAGGAGGATTCAGCGCCGGCCCGGCAAGGTTTGTCGGGACGCCGACTGCGGTCCGGACCGTCGGTTTCTGATGTGCGTGAGGCGCTGCGGCATCATGCGGAGGACTTGTTCCGAGCGGCGTTCGGGGAGCCTGTATCGGCGAAGTCGGGTCAATGGCGTGCGCGCGCCAGCAGCGCGATCGCCATGAAGATGCGCGGTTCGTCACGCGGTCTTTGGGTTGATCACCGGTCCGGCGAGGGTGGCGATCTGCTGGACCTTATTGCCAATGTCTATTGCGGGCTGGACGCGGCCAAATCCGACTTTCCGAGGGTGATGGAGGAGGCGACCCGCTATACGGGCCTGTCGGCCTCAGTCGGGACGCCGACAGCGGATAGCCGCATGGTCGAGAAGATTCGTGCCCGCAGTGCGGAAGCGGTAGCTGCGGCGCAAGCGGAGGAGCGTGAGGAGGCGCGGCGCAAGGCGGCTTTGGTTCGGGACTTGGTCAAACGTGCCCAACCCGTCGCCGGCAGTCCGGCGGAGCGTTATCTTCGGGCGCGCGGCCTCACCGAATGGCCGGAAGAAAGCCTTGCCTGGCTGCCGCCTGTAGCCGACATGGGTCGAGACGTTGTCAACGCCGTTCATTCGCCGCGCCATGGTGCGCTTGTCGTCTGGGCGCGCGATGCGTCTGGCGCGATCACCGGCGGTCAGCGGATCCTGCTGAACGACGACGGTACGGCAGTGAATACCGATGTTCGCAAGCCGTCCTTCGGGATGATCAGCGGCGCGCCGGCGCGCTTTGCAGCGCGTTTTGAGGCCGGGGAAGAACCGACCCCCCTTATTGTCGCGGAAGGTCCGGAGAGCGCGTTGACGGCGTGGCTTTCGACCGGATACGAGACCTGGGCGGTGTTCGGCGTATCGGGCTTCCGGGACGCTCCGATCCCGAGCGGTCGTCCGGTGATCTTCGCGCCCGATCGGGATGCTCCTGACAGTCCGGCCGGAAAGGCGTTTCGCAAGGCGGTGGCTCAGCATATGTCGGCGAGCGCGGATGGGGATGTAGACGCTTCCGCCGGGTCGAGTGCCGGTCTTGACCTTCGCATCGCGTTGGCTCCGGAGCCCAGCGGCAGCAAGCATGATCTGAATGACACGCTGCAACGTGCGGGGGTCGAAGCGGTTGCCGGGGCCATCGCCGAAGCGCGGCCGGTGCAGGCGCTTCTGTCGGCCGAACTCACGGGGGATCAGCGCGCGGCGGCGCGGGCGATGCTGTCGGATACGCCTCTGACATTGATCAAGGGCCATGCCGGCACTGGCAAGACGTTCACGCTGGCCGAGGTGACCCGCGTGTGGCAGGCGCGCGGCTACGAGGTTCTGGGTGGCGCGCCATCAGGCAAGGCGACGTCGGAGTTGGCTGGTATCGAAGGCATGCGCACGGCATCGCTGGCGGCCTGGGAGGCGCGCTGGTCGCGTGGCGAGACCTTGCCGAAGAACCGTTTCGTGTTCGTCATGGATGAGGCCGGCATGGTGGGGGCCGGGCAGTGGGCGCGTCTGGCGGACCGCGTTCAGGCGATGGGCGGCAAGCTGATCGCTGTGGGCGATCCGGAGCAGTTGCAGCCGATTTCGGACCTTCCGGGCTGGGATGCGGTGGAACGGGCCGTCATGAGCCAGGGGGGCTCTCTGGCGGTGATGAGCCAGGTGCGGCGTCAGCGTGATGCCGGTGACCGTGCGGCGACGCAGGCGCTGGCGCGTGGTGGCAAGGAGATCGCGCCAGCGATCCGGCATTACATCAAGAAGGGTGCGGTTCGGCTGGAAGCCGATGTGATCGGCGATCCGATTGAGGCAGTTGCCGCGGCCTATTACGACGCTGGCGGTGATCGGCAAGGTCCGGGTGGGGACACTGCGTCGCGGATTGCGCTGGCCTACACCAATAGCGACGTCTGGGCGTTGAACGATGCCATCCGGGCACAGGCTCTGGAGCGCGGCGTGGTGGACGGGTCGCGGGTGCTCTCCTACGGTGACATCGAGCGGATTGACCGGTCTGGGGAGGAGCATCATCGGATCAAGGTGCCGCTGGCACTGGGTCCGGGCGACCGCATCATGCTGACGCGGCCGCATCGCGACCTCGACCTGCCGCGCTCTACATTTGGCTCTGTCGTGGCGACGCGCGACCACGAGATCGATGTCGTTGTCGACGGCACCGACCCGATGGCGGCGGGAGACCCGCCGGAGAGCGCGGGCACCGACAGCAGCAAGCCGGTGACGATCGATCTCAACACATTCCGCCATATCGATTACGGCTATGCGGCAACCATTCACAAGTCGCAGGGTCTGACGGTGGATCATGCGCTTGTGGTCGGTCATTCCCGGATGCACCGGCATGCGGTTTATGTGGCGCTGTCGCGTCACCGCGAGAGCGTGACGGTGTTCGGCCGCGAGAGTCATCTGAGCCGTCCGGCGGATCTGATCCGGCTTGCGCAGGTGCCCGGTCATCTATCCGTCGACATGGAGGATGCGCCGGACGCTCCCTCTGGAAGCATGGTGGCCGGTGCGGAAGTTCTGGGCCTTCGGAATCGCGGTGACTGGCTGGGTTCGGGCCTTGATCCGCAGGCCACACGCATCGGGGGAGCATCCGATGGCGTGACGTTTGCCGGCGACAGCCATCTGATGGCGGTTGCGGAGCGTGTAAGCGGGCTTTTGGGCGCCGATTATGTCGCCGGCGATCCGATCCTGAAGGAGGATCCCGGCACCGGGGCGGTGCTTGACCACAATGGTTACGCGCAGGACCCGACGAAGGTCATCGATGCGCTGCTTAAGCGGCGTTCCGTGATCCGCGCCGATGATGTTGCGTCGGAACTGTCGGGCGTCGTGGCGGAGCCGGAAACCTTCCTGCGGCTGTTCCGCGAGGCGATGGCGCATCCTGACCTTGTCGTGCTGTCGCAGAAAGGCCATGGCGGCGAGGGCCGTGTCTATACGACCGGTACGCATTTGCAACAGGAACTGGCGGCGGTCGATCTCGGCACCCGTCTGGCGCTGGCGGACGTGCCAGCTGATGCGCCTCATATGAATGCGCATGAAGCAATCACTGCCGAGGATCGTGCCGACCTCACTGCCGAGCAGGCCGCGGCGCTGGAACATGGTCTTTGCGCCGGTCGGCTTCAACTCATTCGTGGTGATGCCGGAACGGGAAAGACGCGGGTTGCGGCCAGGCTTGCCGACATTCACGCGCGCCACGGCTGGCAGGTGGTTGGCGTCACACCCTCCGGAGCGGGTCTCGATGCATTGCGCGAAGCGGGATTGCCTGACGCCCGCACACTCAGGCAGTTCATCGGCGAGCGGCGCGACGGTCGCCTGCGGTTCGATCCCGGCACGGTCGTGGTACTCGACGATGCCGGACGGCTCGGTGGTCGCGAGGCCGGGCAGTTGCTTGAGGATATCGAGGCCAGCGGAGCGAAGCTGGTTGCGCTGCTGGATGGTGGCATTCAGACGCCGCTGGAAGCGGGTCCGGTGATGCGGGCGATCGAAATGCGTGTCGGATCGGCGCGGATGGAGGCCATGCAGGGCCGCAGCGATCGGCGCGCCGAGGCGCTTCGGCTGGTGGCGGCGGGCGATGCGGCCGGCATCCGGATGCTGCGGGACGAGGGTGTGGTCCATTCAGGCGGCAATTCCCAAGAAGCGGCTGCGGCGCTTGCGGAGCGCTATGTGGCAGATGCGGGCACCGACAGGATAGCCCTTGCCTGGTCACGGTCCGAGGCGGACATGCTGACGGCTGCCATCCGCAAGCGTCTCGACGCGGTTGATCCGGAGCGCGGCCTTTTCGAGGTGGAGACCTCCGGCAGTTTTGCCGATCTCCGGCCCGGTGACCGGCTCCGTTTCATGGGACGGGTTGAAGGCGCCGAAGGTGCCAGGACGGCTGTCTTTGCCGGTCGGGACGCGGATGGCCAGATGCTGCTTCGCTTCGAGAGCCGGGACGCCGGCAGCGGCCGTGACGCCGACAGCGATAGTGACGCCGGCACCGGCCGTGACGGTGTCCGGGAGGTTGCCTTTGCCGCCGACCGGCGTTTGCCGGAATGGCATTTCGCCTTTGCCGATACGATCCATTCGTCGATGGGCCAGGCGCATGGGAGCGTGCATCTGCTGGCCTCGACCGGCATGAACCGTCAGGTTCTGGTTGCCGGTCTCAACCTGCACCTCGATCACCTGTCGGTGACGGTTCCGGTAGATGAGGATCGCGTGGAGTCGACCCTGACGTCGGTCTTGCGACGCGATGCGAGCGCGGTGTCGGTGTTGGATTACGGTTTCGATCCGAGCCTCGGTGCGCGCGAGGCACAGCGCGTGCCGCTGCGGGAACCGGAATTGCAACCCGCCTCGATCGGCTCACAGGCCCTCGATGCGCTTTCGCCACAGGCTGCTTTCGCCCCGGCGGAGACGCCGGTGGCCATCGAAACGCCAACCGGACCGCTGGATGCGGCGAACCGTCATTACCTTCTGGACAATCCCGATCATGTCCTTGTGCTTTTGCAGAGCGACCGTTCGGTCTTTACCGAGGGCGACATCCGCGAGGCCCTGCGGTCCCGTCTGGAAAACGCCGACACCGGCATGGACGCGTCCACCGCCCGGGACATTGAAGAGGCCTTTGCCCGGGTCATGGCCTCTGGGCATCTTGTGGAACTGAACCAGCCGGCGGCGGATGGCAAGTTGCAATATGTGACGCGGGCCCGGGCACAGGAATTGAAACAGCTGGACAGATGCGTCGGGGACATGGCCGACAGCAAACTCGCCGTCGTTGATGCCGGCTGGCGCGGGATCGATACAGGAACGGCGGGAGAACCCGCCGGAGGCAAGCCCGGCGGAGACAGGCTGAGCGAGGACCAACTTGCCGCCTCCGAGGCGATGTTGTCGGATACGCGGCTGACGCTGGTGAAGGGTCATGCCGGCACCGGCAAGACCTTTGCGCTGAACGAGGTTGCGCGTGCGTGGCAGGCGCGCGGTTACGCGGTTCTGGGCGGAGCGCTCTCGGCGCGTGCGACGCAGGGGCTGGACGGCATCGAGGGCATGCGCACGGGCACTCTGGCGGCGTGGGAGGCGCGCTGGTCGCGCGGCGACCTGCCAAAAGCCGATCGCTTCGTCTTCGTCATGGACGAGGCCGGCATGGTGGGAACCGGTCAGTGGTCCCGGATTGCGGCCCGTGTTGCGGCGATGGGCGGCAAGCTGATCGCGGTGGGTGATCCGGAGCAGTTGCAGCCGGTCGGGGACGTACCGGGCTGGGTGGTCGCCGAACGGGCGCTGGAGCGGTCAGGTCAAACGCTTCCTGTCATGGGCGAGGTTCGGCGCCAGCGCGATGCGGGCGACCGGGCGGCGACGCAGGCGCTGGCGCGTGGCGGATCGGGCATCGAGGATGCCATCCATCACTATGCCGACACGGGATCGCTGCGGTTCACCCGCGGTGTCCTGGCCGATCCGGTGGGAGCGATTGCCGATGCCTATTACACCGTCGGCATGGAGGTGGACCATGGCGATGGCCCCACCGGCTCGCGGGTCGCGCTGGCCTACACCAATCGCGAGGTTCGCGAGTTGAACGGCGCCATCCGTGCGCGGGCACTGGAGCGTGGCGTTGTGGATCGGTCGGCAGTTCGCTCCTACGGCATGATCGAGCGGCTCGACGTACCCGGTGGGGAACAGCAGCGGATCGCCGTACCGCTGGAGCTGGGTCCGGGGGACCGCATCATGCTGACGCGGCCGTACCGGGACCTCGACCTGCCGCGCTCCAGCTTTGGCACGGTCCTGGCGACACGCGAGCACGAGATCGATCTTGCCGTGGATGGTCGCTCCAAAGCGGTGACGATCGATCTGAATGAATTCCGCGACATCGATTACGGCTATGCGGCGACCGTGCACAAGTCACAAGGGTTGACGGTGGATCATGCCCTTGTTCTGGGTCACAGGCGCATGCACCGGCATGCGGTCTATGTGGCGCTGTCGCGGCACCGCGAGAGCGTGACGGTGTACGGCCGCAACCGGCATCTGACATCACCGGAAGACCTGATCCGGCTTGCGCAGAGGTCCGGTCATCTGTCGGTGGATTCGGCGGGGAAACCCGCCGTGGATGACGCATCCGACGCCCCATCGGCGAGCATGGTGGCCGGGGCGGAGGTGCTGGGCATCGCAAGGCGTGGCGACTGGCAGGGATCGGGTGTGGATGAACGGCCCCTGGGCCGTGCGGAGGCGGGTTTTGTGGACGACAGCCATCTGATGGCGGTTGCGGAGCGGGTGGCCGGACTGTTGGCCGCCGATCATGTCGTTGGCGATCCGGTCCTGAAGGAGGATCCTGATACGGGTGAGGTGCTGGACGCGGACGGTTATGCCCGGGAGCCGACGAAGGTCATCGATGCGCTGATTGAGCGGCGTTCCGTGATCCGCGCCGATCATGTGGCCTCGGAACTGTCGCGGGTTGTTGCTGATCCGGAAACCTTCCTGCGTCTGTTCCGCGATGCGATGGGGCATCCGGACCTTGTTGTGCTGTCGCAAGAGGGTCGCGACGGCGAGGGTTGTGTCTATACGACCGGTCCGCGATTGCGCTCGGAACTGGCGGCGGTCGATCTGGGCACGCGGCTGGCGTTGGCAGATGCACCGGATCCGACCTCCGGCGGGTTTCCCACAGGCGAGCCCGGCGGGTCTCCCGCCGTTACCGGGACGCCGGCCGCAGTGTCGGGCGCATCACCGGACGATGCGCTGACCGCCGATGACGGGAACGGGCTGACGGAAGAACAGGTGGTGGCGCTGGAGCACGGTCTGGAAGCGTCCCGGCTGCGTCTCATTCGCGGCGATGCCGGGACGGGCAAGACGCGGGTTGCGGCACGGCTGGCCAGCATCCATGAACGGCGGGGCTGGCGCGTGATCGGTCTTTCGCCATCGGGTGCGGGTCTCGATGCATTGCGCGAAGCGGGATTGCCTGACGCCCGCACACTCAGGCAGTTCATCGGCGAACGACGTGACGGTCGCCTGCGGCTCGACCCCGGCACGGTCGTGGTGCTCGACGATGCCGGGCGGCTTGGTGGTCGCGAGGCCGGGCAGTTGCTCCAGGATATCGAGGCCAGCGGTGCGAAGCTGGTTGCGCTGCTGGATGGTGGCATTCAGACGCCGCTGGAAGCGGGTCCGGTGATGCGGGCGATCGAAATGCGTGTCGGATCGGCGCGGATGGAGGCCATGCAGGGCCGTAGCGATCAGCGCGCCGAGGCGCTTCGGCTGGTGGCGGCGGGCGATGCGGCCGGCATCCGGATGCTGCGGGACGAGGGTGTGATCCATTCAGGTGCTGCGAGCACTGCGGGTGCTGCGAGCACTGCGGGCGGTACGTCCCAATCCGCCGCTGCGGCGCTTGCGGAACGCTATGTGGCAGATTCCGGCACCGACAGGATAGCCCTTGCCTGGTCACGGTCCGAGGCGGACATGCTGACGGCTGCCATCCGCGAGCGCCTTGACGAGGTTGATCCGGAGCGCGGCCTTTTCGAGGTGGAGACCTCCGGCAGTTTTGCCGATCTCCGGCCCAGTGACCGCATCCGCTTCATGGGACGGGTTGAAGGCGCCGAAAACGCACGAACGGCTGTCTTTGCCGGTCGGGACGTGGATGGCCAGATGCTGCTTCGCTTCGAGAGCCGGGACGCCGGCACCGGCCGTGCCGCCGGCAGCGACAGTGACGGTGTCCGGGAGGTTGCCTTTGCCGCCGACCGGCGTTTGCCGGAATGGCATTTCGCCTTTGCCGACACGATCCATTCGTCGATGGGCCAGGCGCATGGGAGCGTGCATCTGCTGGCCTCGGCCGGCATGAACCGTCAGGTTCTGGCTGCCGGTCTCAACCTGCACCTCGATCACCTGTCGGTGACGGTTCCGGTTGATGAGGAACGCGTGGAGTCGACCCTGACGTCAGTGTTGCGCCGTGATGCGAGCGCGGTGTCGGTGTTGGATTACGGTTTCGATCCGAGCCTTGGAGTGATCGAGGCGCAACGCACCCCGCTTCGGGAACCCGAACGCGGGCACAAACAGGGACTGCAAGCGGAAGCCACATCGATCAACTCACCGCAGGTAGATGCAGCCCGGACTTTGGCTGAGATCGAAACAGCGGCCGGTAACCGAAATTACCTTTTGGACAATCCCGATCATGTGCTTGTGCTTCTGCAGAGTGACCGCTCGGTCTTCACCGAGGGCGATATCCGCGAGGCATTGCGGTCCCGTCTGTCGCAAACGCCTGGACGAAATGTCGACACCGCAGTCGCCACCTCCACCGATCCAAACGTGGGCACCGACCCAATGGCGGCGGACGGCTTTGCCGCCCTTCCTGGCACGGCGGCGCTTCGCTTGCCTGCGGCAAAGCCGCCGGATGTGGGCACCGACCCAAGCGTGGGCACCGACCCCATCGCGGCGGGCGACCTGCCAGAGGCGCAAGACGTTCGTGCAGACATCGAGGAGGCGTTTGCCCGGGTCATGGCCTCGGGACTGCTGGTGGAACTGAACCAGCCTGCACCTGACGGCAAGCTGCAATATGTGACGAAGGTCCGGGCGCAGGAGATGCAGCGTCTGGACCGCTGTGCCGGAGACATGGCCACGAGCCATGTCGACGTTCCGGATGCCGGATGGCGAGAGATCAATGGCGACAGGCTGAGCGGGGATCAACTGGCCGCTGCTCAAGCCATGTTGTCGGATACCGGGCTTACGCTCGTCAAGGGTTATGCCGGAACGGGCAAGACCTTCACGCTGGGCCAGGTTGCCAAGGAGTGGCAGGCGCGCGGCTACGAGGTCCTGGTTGGCGCGCCGTCCGCCCGTGCGACGCAGGCAATGGATGGCATCGAGGCGATGCGCACAGGCACGCTGGCGGCCTGGGAGGCGCGCTGGTCGCGCGGCGACCTGCCAAAAGACAAAAGATTTGTCTTCATCATGGACGAAGCCGGCATGGTGGGAGCCGGACAGTGGTCGCGGATCGGATCCAGAGTCCAGGCGATGGGCGGCAAGCTGATCGCGGTGGGCGATCCGGAACAGTTGCAGCCGGTGAAGGACCTGCCGGGCTGGGCGGTCGCCGAACGGGCGGCCGAGCGGTCGGGGCAAACGCTCGCCGTGATGGGCGAGGTGCGACGCCAGCGCAGGGAAGGCGACCGGGCGGCGACAATGGCGCTGGCGCGTGGCGGCTCGGGCGTTGCCGAGGCCATCGATCACTATTTCGAAACCGCATCGGTGCGTCTGGCCGACGTGGTGCAAGCCGATCCGGTGGCAGTGGCCGCTGACAATTACTACGAGATCGGGGAGGATCAGGATGCCCCCTCCGACGGTTCCGGCAATGAAGGGTCGAGGATCGCGCTGGCCTATACCAATCGCGAGGTTTGGGAATTGAATGGGGCCATCCGGGACAAGGCACTGGAGCTGGGTGTGGTGGACCGTTCGGGCGTGCGTTCCTACGGCATGATCGAGAGGGTCGACGGATCAGGTGAGCCGTCACGGCGCATCGAGGTGCCGCTGGAACTGGGCCCGGGTGACCGGGTGATGCTGACACGGCCGCATCGTGAGCTCGACCTGCCGCGCTCGATCTTCGGCACGGTGGTGGCGACGCGCGAGCATGAGATTGACCTGGCCGTCGACGGTCGCTCCAAACCGGTGACGATCAATCTCGATGAGTTCCGCGATATCGATTACGGCTATGCGACGACAATCCACAAGTCGCAGGGCCTGACGGTGGATCATGCGCTTGTGCTGGGTCATCGGCGCATGCACCGGCATGCGGTCTATGTGGCGTTGTCGCGTCACCGCGAGAGCGTGACGATCTACGGCCGCAAGGGGCATCTTGAGTCACGGGCCGACATGACACGTCTGGCGAATGTGCCGGGCCACCTGTCCGTCGAGATGGAGGATGCTCCCGCGGGTCCTGATGCAAGGAGCATGGTGGTCGGCGCGGAGGTTTCAGGCCTTGCCGAGCGCGGCGACTGGCAGGGCTCGGGTGTGGAGCAGGATACCGCCGAAACCGGAGTGGACGCCTCCACCATGTCATTCGCCGCTGACGGTCATCTGATGGCGGTGGCGGAACGGTTCAGCGGGCTGCTGGCGGCCGATCATGTCGCTGGCGACCCGGTTCTTAAGGAGGGCGTTGACAAGGACGGTATCGTCCAGGATCCGCAACGCGTTGTCGATACGCTGATGCAGCGCCGTTCGATTATCCGGGCCGATGACGTGGCATCGGAACTGACGCGCGTGGTGGCCGAACCGGAAACCTTCCTGCGGCTGTTCCGCAAGGCGATGGCGCATCCGGACCTGGTCGTGCTTTCCCGTGAGGGTCATGACGGTGAGGGGAGTGTCTATACCACGCGCACGCAGTTGAAACAGGAACTGGCAGCGATCGATCTCGGCACAAGGCTGGCGCTGGAGGATGCCCCGGATGTCGCGCCGGCGATTTCCCCCGATGCCGCCCGGACGGGCCGGGACGCTGGCGGCGAAGATGACCGGGCCGGTCTGACGAACGAACAGGTTGCGGCAGTCGAACACGGTCTCGGCGCGGGACGGCTGCGCATCATTCGTGGTGAGGCCGGAACCGGGAAGACGCGCATTGCGGCCAGGCTCGCCGACATCCACGAACGCCATGGCTGGCAGGTGATCGGCGTTTCGCCCACCGGAGCGGGCCTCGATGCACTGCGCGATGAAGGTGCTGCGAGCACTGCGGGTGCTGCGAGCACTGCGGTGCTTGCCGGTGCCCGAACGCTGAAACAGTTCAGCCGTGATGTGAGTGAAGGTCGTATCCAGCTCGATCCTGGTACGCTTGTGGTGCTTGATGACGCCGGACGACTCGGCGCCCGCGAGGCCGGACAGTTGCTTGAAGACATCGAGGCAAGCGGTGCGAAGCTTGTGGCGCTGATGGATGACGGCATCCAGACGCCGCTCGAGGCGGGGCCGGTGATGCAGTCGATCGAGAAGCGTGTCGGCTCGGCGCGGCTGGAGACCATGCATGGCCGCAGCGAGGATCGCGCCAGGGCCTTGCGGCAGATAGCGGCAGGCGACATGGACGGTATCACACTGCTTCAGGATCAGGACGTGATCCACGCAGGCGGCAGGCTGAAGACTGCGGCCGCGGCCGTTGCTGAGCGCTATGTCAACGATCTGATTGCGGATAGGGATCCGCAGGATAAAGCAACGGGAGACGCGCCGGTTGCCGGAAACGCCGGTGTCGATCAGGATGATGGCAAATTTCGCAGTCACATTGCGCTCGCCTGGTCGCGCTCGGAGGTCGACATGCTGACGGCGGCCATTCGCAGTCGTCTCGATGAGGTAGACCCGAACCGTGCCCGTTTCGAACCGGAGACGGAAGGCAGCTTTGCCGGTCTCAAGCCGGGGGACCGGATCCGGTTTGTGGCCTCGACGCCTTGGAGTGAGGAACGACCCCCAGCCGACGCGCCGCCCCGCATAAGAGCGGGCGAGACGGCTGAATTTCTGGGTCGTGACGAGGACGGCCGCATGCACCTGCTCGTCAATGGACGGTCCGGAATGCGCGGGGTGTCGTTTGCCCGCGGGGCGTCAGGGAGACCTGACGGTGAGGCTGAGATGCCGGAGTGGCATTACGCTTTTGCCAATACCATCCATGGCGCGATGGGTAGGACCCATGACAGCGTACATCTGTTGGCCTCTCGCGGTATGAACCGGCAGGTCCTGGCCTCGGCGCTCAACCTGCACAAGGAGGACCTGACGAAGGCAAGCGAAGCGCCGCCGTACCTGACGGTGACAGTGCCTTGTGCCGAAAAACGCCTGTCCAAAGTCATGGAGACCATCCTGCGCCGCGATGCCAGTGCCCGTTCGGTAGTCGATTACGGTTTCGACCCGTCTCTTGGCGCACGTGAGGCGCTGCGTGGACATGTACACGAGGAGGCTGCTGACACCACGAGCCGGGCGGTGGAGCGGTTGCGCATGATTGCCGGCCTGGAGCCGCGTCCGGACCGGGCGGTCTTGCCGGGGGGTCTCGGTTCCGAGGTGCTTGCCGAGGTGATCGGCGCGATGATCCTGCACGAGGGCAGGGCGCCTCAGGGCGAGGAACGGCTGGCCGTGGAGCGCGTCGTCACCGACATGAGCGACCACCGAGCCTGGCGAAAGATACGCCGGCAGGTACCGACCGGCCTTCCGGCCGAGGCCGACACGCTTGCGCGCGACCAGGCGGGTGAGGACGGCAGAGGGAATCTTCTGACGACGGCGCGCATTCTGGCACGCGGTGCGCTTGTCGCCCGTTCAATGGGCGAGGAACGCCTCGCCACGCTGTTCGAGCGCGGTCTCGTGCTTTACGGCAAGCGGGCGGACGCCGCCCGGCTTCTGGGCCGGCCGGAAGACCTCGTGCCGCCGCGTGATCGTGCCGACCCGCAATGGCCCGATCCACAGGATCGAGATGCTGGCCGCAACCGGGATGAGCAGCGTCAGGGGGGCAAGCGCGCTCGCAAAAGGCCGCGCCGTCGCCGCCGCGGCACCGTCTGGCGGCCTGACATTGCACGACTTCTGGAAGGTGCGCCGCGCTCCGAGGCGGTCATTGCCGAGCAGGTTCTCGACGACATGGCCTCCATGGTCGGTCTCGGCAGCAGGCAGCGCCGGTCACTGAGTTTCTACAACGCATTCAGGGCCGGTCAACGGATCGGCGATAAACTGGCGGGCGGTGCCAGGGACGGCGGGACGATCCGCGTTCCGGA
The DNA here is from genome assembly GCA_963921345.3 of Rhizobiaceae bacterium. Taxonomy (GTDB): domain Bacteria; phylum Pseudomonadota; class Alphaproteobacteria; order Rhizobiales; family Rhizobiaceae; genus Hoeflea_A. The sequence goes on from CAWUFE020000004.1 coordinate 26,685, forward strand.
CAGACGTGACGGTCGTGGTGCCGATCGCGGCGAAACCATTGTGCGGCGGGAAGACCCGCCGTTGGTGGATCGCCCTGAGGTTTCGATGCCGGTCGCTGCACAGGACTCGCAGTCTTCGCAGGACGCCCCGGAGATCGAGGTGCAGGGTCCAGGACATCAGGTGCCAGCCTGGGAGCGTCCCGGCCCATGGCAGGAAATACGCAGCGACAAACGTCCGGTTCCTGGCCGCGATTACGAGGGCATGGCACTGCAACTGGCGCAGGCCGTCAGCGAGCGCGTTCCGATTGGCGACCCTGTGCACGACATGGACCTGCCCTACGAGCTTCAGGCGCTCATATGGGCGGCAGACCCAAACGTGGGCACCGACCCCATGGCGGCGGGGGAACCCGCCGGTAACGTGGGGACCGACAAACCGCTTGTCGGCCATGACAATGACCGGAACATCAGCACGGACACAGCTCTTGGCCTGGCCTTGATGCCGGACGACGAGGTCCTGAAGCGGGTGGCGACATTGGAACTGGAAGATGGCCCTCATGCGGCGCTGGCGGCGGCTGTCGGCACCGTGCTGGCCGAGGGGCCGGTCGAGGACATCGGCGAGTTGCGGCGCGAACGGGCGGAGATCCTCGCGCATCTGGAAGACGGCAATGCGGAGCGGATTGCGGCCAGGGACTTCGTGCCGCGCTTCCGGGTTTTCACGCATAACGAGGTTTATGCACTTCACACCCCGAATGAGCCTTTGCCACTCAGCCTGCCGGATTACAGCCACGAGCAGCGGCAGCGTGTCAGTTCAACGATGAAAAACCATGTGGAAGAATTTGCGAAAGAAAGGAAAGACATGGAACGGGACAAAATCATCAAGGCCTTGATTGTTGGCGATATGTCGCATGATGAGTACAGACAGATCAAAGAAGAATTTACCATCGATGAAGCGCAGGCGCTGCGTAACCCCAAAAGGGACTTGCCAGCCACGATGCCGCGGATAGACCCTGAAGTCAGGATAATGATCGCCGAAACGCTCAATGCCCTCTCCCGCGAGAGAACGGGTGGCGGCGCTGGCTCGGTCGCATCGCAGGAGGCGCCTCCGCAGATATGGATTGACGAGGACTATGCGCTCCAGGCGCTGCAACTGGCCTGCGCGGTCACGGATCGCGTGGATGCGTCCAGCAAGGTCCACCGCCTGCCGCTGCAGGCGCACATCTCGCAGCTCCTGAAAAGGGCGGCTGAGCGAGACGATCTGCCACAGGACCAGGTTGAGGAGATCGCCCGCGACATTGCCACCGACCGCGCGACGCTGGAAAGCAGGATGCGGTTTGCCAGGGAACTGATCGCCAATGCGCCGCCGCCCACGACAAAGGGTGTAAAGCCACAGCGTTTCAACGAGCGCATTTTCCTCAGTCAATTACGAAAAGGTGTCAGTTATGACCAGGAGGGCCACCCGTTGAAGCTCAACAAGGTGCCCTTGCGCAAACTCTATACGGACGGCGTCGATGAGCGGGTGGCGGCGGACCTGGCGTCTGGCCTTGGTGAACCAACCGAGGAGGAAAGGCTGGTGGCGCGCATGGCGCTTATGGGTGATGCAACCGATGATGAAAGGAGCATAGCGCAGGGCCTGAATTTGGCGCTGCGATGGGGCCGTACGATGGACGCCGAGGCACTGCGGAAAGAACGCGAGGACCTCCCGAGGGAGCTTGTCGAGATGAAGCAAAAGGAACTGAAATGGCCCGAGGCAATTGATCTTCTTTCGCGGCTTTACCGCAGCTTCACCTGTAGAGAGATCGCTGCGCTTGCTGACCCGGAAAGGGATCAGCCGGCGACGATAAAGGGCGTCGACGAGCAGGCGCGCGGCGTGATCGCAAGGGCCATCGAAACAGCCACGGCCAGGGCGCATGAAAGCTACCAGTTGATGCTTTTTCCCTGGAAGAAGCATGCACTCCAATACGGACTGAGCGAGTCATATAAGCAATCAATGCATCGAGGCCAGGGCATGTCGTTGTTGTGATCAGCCCGCAAGTGTGGCGGAGAAATGTCGGCAACGGGCAGGGAGACATCACGATGAAATCGGACCATAGGCGGCGGGAAAACCCGCCGGTGACGCAACAACAAACCGATGACCAACCGGTCGGCCGGCGTTCCCGGCGCGGCCGCGGGCCGGGCCGCTCACTCGAAGAGCGTGTGAGCGCAGCGGAAGCGCGTCTCCTGCGCCTTCGACAAAACGCCGAAACACAACTGCTGCGCGCCGCCGAGAAGGCGCATCTGTTCGAATACATGTTCACAGCGCCGCAACTGCAACAACTGCTGACCGAACTGATTGGTCGGGAACAGCGGCCGTTGTCGCTGCTGCGGCGGTCGAGGATGGAACTGGAACAACTCAAGGCCCGCAAGACCAAATCCGATCGCAAGGATCTTGGCCGCACCAAGGCGCTGCTCGGTAGCTTCATGGTTGCCCAATGGCGTCACAAACCCGCGCTGCATGCCGAACTCGCCCCCGATCTCCGCGACCATCTCGGCGCGCATAAAAGGCCGGAGATGGCGCAGGCCAATATCGAGTTCATGGCCGGGCTGCTTGCCGACCCCGGATGGGAGGAAACCGTCGACACCAACCCGGACGCCTTCGCGGTCGGCATCTCGGACCAGCAGCTTCGGCGCAATCGCTCACGGCGCATGATCCTGATCGGAGCCTGGGTGCTGGACCGGCGCAACGACCTGGCGGCGATCAACGCGCTGATCAAAGACGAACTGGCCCAATTCCTGGAACAGGACAGCGCACCGGAGCGCAACATCGCGCTGTTGCGTAATGCCCTCGGGCTGTTTTGATGCGTTTGCCGACTGAGCCATACGGGCTGATCATCATCGGGTCAGGCGTCAGTCGATGATCCGGAGATACGCGCTGAGGCCACCCGGCCACAGGTCCAGTGCCTGAAGGACTCTGCGAGGTGTCGCTTTGCCAATTATGCGACCACAACAGGCCAGCAAGGGAACCCGCCGCCGCGGTTCGTTGGCGGCCGGCGACGGAATGGAGACTGACGGATCTTCTCAACGCGAAGTCCTCGGTCGCGATCATGCGAAACCCGTAGCCGGTTGCGATGCTGCGGGGAATGATACACACCCCCATATCCGCCCTGACCAGAGGAATCAGATCGGTATCCTGGCTGATGTGGAGCGCTTTCTGGTGCGCAATGCCGGCGTGCTCGAGGATATCGGCCAGTTCGGCATGGTGTTCACAATAGGGCCGGATCAAGAGTTTCATGTCGCGCAGCCTGGAAAGTTCGATGGTTTCCAGAGCAGAACAGATGTTGGATTCGCTGACGGCCAACGCGAAGTCCTCCTCGAACAGGACGAAACGGTCTCGGTCTTCGCCCATACAGAATTCGGTTATCCTGCGAAATCACCGGCTTATCGGCTTATCGGAACGTGTGGGATCGTATCAACCGCCGATCGCAGAATGTGCGGTGTCTATGCCGTTTCAGTCAGGTTGGCGCTGGGAACCAAATTTCAGGAAATTTCGTCATTCCTCATCGGTTTCGGCCACCCCTTGTTGAGGCTCGAGCGCTGTTGGGCGCATTCTGCCGAGGCCTGCTGCGTGGAGAGCCGCACGGTTGCGCACCCATGCATCATTGAGAAGGTCTTGCCACTGTATGACCTCGATCTGCCCGCTATACTGACCGCCAAGTTGACGAATGCGCCCCTTGCCGTTCGATGTTGTGTTCCATGCCGAGAGTTGTTCCTCAAGATCACCGACGATGTCCGCGATGACGTAGCAATAATAGATGCAGTCATTGGCAACCCTGACACGCGCGCGATCGAATGTTTCGATCGCCCCGCCCTGCATCTGCGCCAGATATCTTGTGATCTGCTGCTCGATCTGATCCTCCGCCTTTCGGTAGAGCTTACGTCCCGGCCGCTTGAACTCCACGACCATGACGGTTCGTAGAGGTTCGGTGACGTCGACCGTCTCCAGGTCCAGGGGTTCGGTCGCGCCAAGGCCATAAGCCATATCCCAGACCAGAAGATCCGGCCGATCACTTGAGCCGCCCTGAGCCATGATGGCATCGAGTCGCTTGTCAGATGAAAACGCCCGGGTGAAAGTCAGGCGCTCATCGATAACCCAGAGGTCATGGGCCCGGCTCTGTGGCTCACTGGTGTCGTCACCCTTGACGCCCATCGGACAGATAAAGGAGTGGAGTGTTCGCTCCAGGTGGAAATCGTCCTCCTGTCCGTGCCTTATCCGGATTCGCCTGATGAGCTTTTCAAGGAGTTCGAGTGCGAGTTTGCGACGGACCACATGTTGGGCGAGCGCAAGGCGCTCAGATGCCTGAATGTCTTTGGCCGCGCGGGCTACCGACGCTTCAAAGGAAACGGGCACCTCCTCAAGATCGAGGGCGTCGATCAGGTGCTGCAGCTTTTCCTGACGCTGTTCTTCCTGCCGGACCTGATATTTGATCAATCCGGAAGCGAAGTCCTCGGCGCTTGATGCGTGGAAAGGCACCCGCTCAAGCTGCTTGTCGTCGTCGTCAAAGCCGAAGGTCGATGGGGCGGTAAAAAGTCGATTCCACGGAGCATTGCTGTGCTTTATGATGAGGCATGTTGACTTTGCGCGATCGACGGACGAATGATCTCTTTGATCACTGGTCCTTTCTTGGGGAGAAACGCCGGCAGTTACTGGAACGATCCTGGGCCGGTGTTTTTCGTTGTCATCTTCTTCAGGCTCTTCCGGTCGAAGCTTTTTGCGGTCATTTCAACGACCGTCTTGGCCGACCCTCGAAAGATCTTCATGTTGTCATCGGCGCCCTGCTGTTGCAGCAGTTACAGGATCTGACTGACGCACAAACGGTGGAAGCTCTTGCCTTCAATATGGCTTGGCACTACGCCCTTGACATCAGAACGGAATCTGACAGCTATTTTTGCGAAAAGACCGTCCGAAACTATCGCCGCCGTGTCATTGATGACGGTCTCGACGAGGTCATGTTTCGCGCGTTGACGGATCGTTTGATGGTTGCATTCGATGTTGATGCGAGCCGACAACGGATGGACTCGACAGCTCTTCGCTCGGCAATGCGCAGTCTGACGCGGCTCGGCATCGTTGTCGAGGGGATCGCAAAATTCGTTCGCGAGCTCTCGCGCCATCATCCTGATTTGCATGCCCGGATCAGTACGGATGTGATCCGCCGCTATGTCGACCGTGAGGGCGATAGCGCCTTTGCCCACACTGCTCCAAGCGTTTCCAGACGACGCCTTGGCGAGGCTGGCCAGGACCTCCTGGCTATTGTTATGCAATTCCGCGACACACCGGCGGCGACGCTTGAAAGTTTTGTCATTCTTGAGCGGGTTCTCCGTGATCAATTCGAAATCAGTGATCGAGACGACGACAAGGCCGGCCTCACTGCGGTCATTCGTGATCCCAAGGATGTGCCCTGTGACACCGTTGGTAATCCGGCCGATCCCGACGCCAGCTTCAACGCGCACAAAGGTCATGGCTATCTCGCACAGATCGTTGAAACGTACTGTGAGGATGAAGAGAGTGGGAATGGGGGCATCGCGATGGCGCCTAATCTGATCACCTATGTGAGCGTCAATAAAATGACGATCCACGATGGTCACCGTCTGCCGGATGCGCTCGACGAACTTGCCGCACGCTCGCTGACGCCAAAGGTCATGCTGGCCGATTCCCACTATGGCTGCGACGACAATATGGCGCTGACCAAAGAACGTGATATCGACCTCGTAGCGCCTGCTCGACCAGCCAAAGGCGCGCGCTCCGGGCGGATCACCCTGGAGGACTTCGTCCTCGATGACCGGGGACTGGTTGTCCGGTGCCCGAATGATGTCGCGCCCGTCTCGGTCTCAGCCGCGACGGTCAAGCTGCAGGCCCGTTTTGACCTGTCCATCTGCCGGGCATGCTCGCATGCGCAGCAATGCCCGGTAAAGGCGGCCAGGAATGACAGCCAATTTGCGCGGTTCCAATACACCCCAAAAAGGGCCGCATATCAAAAGCGTCGGTTGTATGAGAAGAGTGAAGCCTTTCGCGACATTTATCGCTGGCGCGCCGGCATCGAAGCAACCATGTCCCGCCTCAAACGCCAGATGAACATGACGAACCTGCGTATCCGAGGCATGAGCGCCATGCGCTATGTCGTCCATCTGCGGGCACTTGGGCTCAACATTCACCGATGTGCCGCTGCGGAGCCGTAAAGTGGCCCGGCAGGGCCAAAACGGCGCACAAAAAATTCTGAAATGGCCGAGGCAGCCATTTCAACATCCGGACCTACCGAAGAACCACAGATTATGATCGATCTGGGAATACTCAGCGCCAAGTTTCCAAATAGCCTTTTTACCGCCCCATCGAAGGTCGGATAACGCTCGACAAACTCCATGTAGCGCTTCCGGCGCTTCTCGACATAGGCACTGACCTGGTCGGCCAGCATCCGCTCGCGCACCTTCTCCATGCATGCGCGGCTAACGTCCTTGAGTGTGCTCTCCGGAAGATTGAAAGCGGTGCGGCCCTCGTTCACCCGCAGATCGAGATAGTCGCCGGTCACGCAACCATGAAAGGCGAGGCCTTTCTGACCGTCTCGCTTGAGGTCCACAACGCCCAACAAGTTGTCGACTTTCCGGGTCTCCACTGTTCGACCATTGGCGAGGAGGTGAAGTTGGTGTAGCCCGTCCAGACCTGTGCTTGCCTGCGGGTTGCAGGTGAAGCCGGTGATGGCGAGTTCGCCGAAGACGTCATGATTGAAGCTGGCTTGCAGTTTCTCGCCGACCTTCAATTCGGATATCTCTTTCGGATACTCGACCCTTTCACCGTCGAGGTCGACCGAGATGATGGTGCCTGCGCCCAATAGGAAGTTGGCAATGAAATGGGCGCTGAAATACCGGAAAAAAGTATCGGGCCGCTTCGGGAAGGCGTCTGAATACTCTTTTGTTCGCAGCCCTCGGAAAAGGACCCTGGTGCCGAGCGGCGAACCATCCGCGACTTGCGTCTCATCTCCGGCGGGAACGATTTGCTCGGCGTTATTGAGCACAAAGGAAAATTCACGCCTTGCCAGCGCTCCCTCCTTCTCGTAGGTGCTGCTGACCGAGATCTTACCGAAGGCATCCAGCCAGAAGAGACGTCCCACGCCCTTGCCGCCACGCTTGCGTTTGAAATCGGTGTCAATCTCACAGAACGCATCGTAGTGATCGGAATCGAGACCAATTCCATTGTCTGAGACAGTGATCTCGATCTCGCGTGAATTCGACAGGTTGACAACGCAAATGTCGATCTTGCCGAGATCAGGCCTGTCATCAAACCGATCCTCTATCGCGAACATCGCGTTGCTCACCGCCTCGAATAGCGGCTGCAGTCCCTGCGCCGCATTGGAGGGTTTGGGCAGTTTACGAACGCGGTTCTCGATGTTGGGCGTCAGTGACGGCACCCGTCCTCCCTTGGGGTATTGCCGATATAGGGCAGATGAACGAGTGACAGTAGCGTTGTCAAGCGACCGTTGATTTATCGAGCTGTTGGACAGGTTTGCCATGTGGGGTCAGATCTGGATCAGCGGCCGCACCAGGCGCTGGGCGGTGAGCAATTGCTGTTCCATGAAACTCCTTGCCGCGACGCGGCCCTGCGGTTGTGTTCATCGGTATGCGGGACGGATAACGGTATCCGCCCCGCCGGTTCCGGACACGGATTAGTTTTGCGATGACCGCCCGGTGTTGAGATATTCGTTTGGTATGACGGCATAAAGACTGTCGTCATCCTGGCCGGGGTAGCGGCCCAGGTTGGCGTACCAGCGCCCGTGACCGGTGTTGAGAGTGAGCGTGTAGTACGGCTTGCCCTCCTGGTTAGTGCGCTGCCAGATGCCGCCGGCATCGATGGGCCGTCCCCTCGGGCTGTTGGTGAAGAGCCGGAAGACCGGTGCCTTTTCGTTGTCGCTTTCAAGGCCCGTGCCCGTGATATCGATATCGAATGACATCGTGGCTATGTTGCCCGCCAAGCTGGCGCCGTCGATTTTGATGAAGTTGGTGAGTGTATCGGTCATATCGATTTCCTTTCAGATTGGATTGCCGATGAACAAGAGCCTCTGGGAGACTCGGTGGAAAGGCTGAAGCTGAAGCGCCAATTCTGCTGGCCGCGTCGACGGACGGGACATGATGCCGGGGCGGCGGTGTTTCACGGTCCGTCCTCCGCGTCCGCTGCCGCACCGATCTGTATGAAGGGCTTCCACCATGCGCGGATCTGTTCGGGCCGCACGGGCCCGAGGAGCCGGCTGTCGAGGGCTCTCGGACTGTCGCCGCGCACGATCAGGCTGCCGTCCTGTTGGCGCTCGGCGATGCGCTTGAGGATGCGCAGGCCACGCGGCCGGTCGGTCGAGCAGAACCTGTCGTAGTAGTCGCGGTCGCGATGGCGATGATCGAGACAGAAACTGACATAGCCCGCGTATTCGGGCGACACCGCATAGTAGAGGCCGCGCGGCACCGACGTCGTCGGATTGCCGATGATGAGGCCGGCCTTGTTGGCGGCAAACACGCCGACCAGCATGATCACCACTGCGATGGTGACGGAGCGCTGGCGGCCGGTGATTGCAACGGATGCCATCATGCCCAGGCATCTTCGAAAATCGAGCGGCGGACGATGGGCTTGTCGAGCCATTCAAGGGTGTGTCCTACGATCGGCCATGTCCGGGCGGCACCGAGCGGATAGCCGGTGGCGATGCGGACGGCCTGGCGAAAGAGACGCCATTCGTCGCCCACCCTGTCGATCCACAGCAGTGAGGCAAAGTGCTTGAGCGGGACGTTTGAATTGGAAATCGCGATGCCGCTTTTGGCGGCGCGCTCCCGCGGTATTTCCGGCCATTGCCGGAAGAACGCCATGTCGTGCTCATGCAACGGCTCGCGATGGCGAAGGATGCCCTCGACGAAGACGTTCTGCGGGATCCTCACGCTCATGAACTCGAGGAATTCCGGACTGTTGGGCCATTCCAGCGGATCGTCGGACATGTCCGTGATATCGCCCGCCACCGGGACGCCGTCGACAATCGTGAAGCCGGCGGCGGCAACATGCTCGAAAACCAGTTGCGGCGGCGGATCCGGTGGCACCGGGCCGACATCACGCGGATCCCATTCAGCCGATGGCGGTGCCGGTCCCTTGTCGGTGTGTGGCAGCCACACGGCGTTGGCGATCGGATCGTAGCGCGCGTTCGTCGGCTCGAGGGTCCTCGTTGCCGGCGAGATGCGGATGCGCAGCGTGTCGTGGTCGGGATAGTCGGTTGATGGTTGCAGTCCCGGCGGCAGTCCACGCGGTTCGTTCCTGATCCAGCACTTCATCAGATGCAGGCGCCACTCGAGGCCGTCCCACTGGCGCCGTCTTCGTTTGAGGTCGTAGACTTCGTAGCGGCCGTCCGGATGGCTGAAATACCAGTTGATGCGGTCCCACATGCGCACGATCCACAGTCCGTCTTGGACGTCCCTGGGGTGTGGAATGATCTCGTGTGTGACGTTGCGCAGGTTGAGCGGGGTGTTGGGTCTCGGGACCATGTAGAGGGCCCACAGGTCCCATGCGGTCCGCAGCCATTTGGGAACATGTTTGGGTGTCCATGCGAAAACGAGCTTGTCGGCGGGGATGCCGAAATAGGCTGCACATATCTGTGCCCTGTCGGGGTGCGACGGGTAGCAGTCTTCCGGGCGTATGACGGTTGGCACAGAAGCCGCCGGTTGCGCCGGCGTGGCCTGCTTGTCGAGGGCGGGTCCTCCCGCCAGGTCGGCGGCGGGAGCCCTCTTTGGTACTCGTGAGGGCAGGTATCGCCCTGCGAACGAAATGAACCGTCGTCCTGCAGAGGCGCCGGCGAAACCTGGCGATGATGGTATCTCTCTTGAAGACGCCGGCGGTGGACCGTTACCCCCGCCGCAATCCGCTCCATCGTCTGCGGTCGTGCTGTCGTCGTCCTTTTGCTGCCTGTTGTCGCGGATTGCCTGCATCACGGCTTCGCGCCGCCGTGTCACGTCGAGTTTGGCGCTTACGCTCTCGGGCGATTTGACACGGTCGCGCATGTCCTTGCGCGTGAAGTACATGGCCTTGGTGGCGAGTATGGGCGGGATGCGGCGGTTCAGGATGATGCACCCGTGGGCCGGCAACTGGCCAAGCGCCGCCTGTGCCATGAGCGGTATCTCGCGCAGTTGCTCGTTCTCGCTGGAGCTGACGGATCCGCCCATCGGGGACATGACCTGGTGCTGCGACGAAGATCCCTCGGTGGTGACGCGGATATTGCGTTGGCCGAGCATGGCACTGATGTCGGCGGCTGTGCGGCTCGAACCGACGGCGCTGAGCACGCGCGCCTCGCAACTGTCGAGCCAGGCATCGGCACCGGCGTTGCCCCATGCTTCCTGGAGCTGGCCGAGGGACTGGTAGATCAGCATCAGGTGCATGCCGATGGAGCGGCCTGCGTCGCGCACATTGTTGAGCACGTCCATGCCGCCCAGCACCCGCGCCTCGTCGATCAGGAAGAGCCGCCGCGCCCGCGGCCGGTCGGGCTGTTCGAGCAGTTCGCTGGCAACGAACATGGCGCCGATCAGAAGCCTTGGGAAGGGCGAGAAGTGTTGTGCGGAGAGGCTCGGGATCGAGATGTAGATGTCGGTCTTCGGGCCCAGCGCGGCAAGGTGATCTTCGGGTGATTGCGCCGACGTGGCATATTGCGCGATGTCTGGATACTGGATGAAGGAGAGCTTGTTGGTAATGCCCTTCATGACGCCCGGCCAGGTCCGTTCATCGATCGCGGAAAGGCCCTGCAATTCGTCTGCTACGAACGCCAGATCATATTCTTCGGCAATGGCCTGGGCTTCGATTATGACCGTTTCCCTTGGCCTGTTGATGAAGATGGAAATCGCACGCGCGACATTGTCCACGTTCTCTTCGACAAAATGCGCTGTCAGAGCCGCGAACAGGCTGACGGACATTTCGTGGAAATACTCGCTGATGTCGGAGGGCCTTGAACTGAGCGGCATCAGTTGCTTGGCCATGGTGTGGTAGACGGACGGCACCTGCTTTGCCAGCGGCGCGATCATCTTGAAGGGATCGAAGCCGTTGCTCGCATCGATGGTGACCGCGTCATAGCCCATCGCCTTGCGGGCATCTTTGGTGCGTTCGTAAAGATCACCCTTGGGGTCGAAGACGACGAGCGGTCCGTCGTAATGCAGAATATTGCTGATGACGATGCCCGATGTCTTGTAGCCGGCGGAAGCGGCCAGCACCACGACATGGCCATTGCCGTCGGCGAGATCCATTGTGATCAGTCGGCCACGCCCCTGGCGCCCCCATGTGCGCGATTTCGCCGGGTTGAACTTCGGGCTGTCGCGCAGCGGGTCAGTCTGTTCGCCGAGCACGATGCCGCCCGGATGGCTGAAATTGTCGCGCACCTGGCGGGCGGATGCGAAACTGTGCTGCGGCAGCCCGTCCCGGCCGGCGCCGCCGCCCGGCCCCTTGCCGACACTGCGTCCGGCGCGGCGCAGGTCCTTCTTGAACTGCCTGATGGTGAATCCGGATATCGACGCGCCTGCTATAGCCATCACGAGACCGCCTGTGAAGAAGGCGATGGCAGGGGACGTCATGGTCTTGCCGTGCCAGATGACGGGCCAGATCTGCTCCGCGTAAGCCTTGATGAACTTGAGGGCCCAGTGAAGCTGCCAGCCCTGGTCGAACGAGCCGAACGGCCGCATCACCCAGATAGCGATACCGGGAGCCAGTATCCACGCCCAGTATCCGGCCCTGTGCCCCCTTGCGAAGATGACGATGCCGGCGATTGCCGCCGGTATGATGGCGATCAGGGTCCAGCCGATTTCGACGCCTGTTATGCCGATGATGCCGGACCGGAAGAGCTGTGGCGAGATCAGCAGGCCGGCACCATGGCCGATGGTCAGGATGGCCACTGTCAGGAGCAGGGTTGTGGTGATGTGTCGGTCCACCTCATTCGCCTCCCGGTTCTTTTGCATGCGATATTGCAGCAGGCCCGGCCCTGAGCAGGAAGGTACGGCCCGTGTCGGCATGCAGCACAATTGTGCCAGTCAGGCCGGCCATGGCGCGGGTGACCTTGCGGCGCAACCGGCTGACGGGCAGAGCTCCGAATGCCCCGTCATTGGACAGCACGTTGATCGGTCGATTGTCCGGCGGCTGTCCGGTCGCGGCCTGGCTGAGAGCCTCGGCCCATGCCGGAACGAGGAACGCCTCGTAGCAGATCAGCCAGGCCGAGGCCGGGCCCTTGTCATCAAGACCGTCATTGGCTTCCCTGTCGCCAGCCTGGCCGGCGGAATGGCCTGACAGCGGTTCCATGCGGCCCCATGTGCCGGTGATGCCCGGAATGCCCCATTGCGCCGCATGGACGATCGGCGGTGCAGCGTCCGGCAGGGCGCACGATTGCGGATCGAAGCGCATGACCGCGCCACGGCGGATCGCATTCCGGTCGACCCTCACGCCGATCCACAGGGTCAGGTTTTGCTGCCTTGCCGCCTCGCACCAGAAGGCGATGGCGTCTTGATCGTCCGCGCGGAAGAAATTCTCCCCGAAGATAGCCTCGCCGCCCTCGGGCAGCATATCTCGCAAGGCGATCCAGCGGCCACGCTCGGTCACCGCCCGCGGCTCGTCCATTTCCTGCCAGATCGTGTTGGCTGCCGCAGCCGGCTCGGAACCCGAAATGGAAGCGTCGGGATGAGCGGTCATCGCCAGATTCCAGACAACCACGCCACCGATGATCATCGCGGCGATGCCGGCGCGATGCAGCAGGTCTTCGGTGCGCCGTCCCGGCAGCCATTCGACGATTGCAAGGCAGAGCATGACCGCGATCGGACCGACCAGAGCGCTGGCACCGACCAGACCGCTGGCACCGACCTCCGGCGGGTTTCCCACAGGCAAGCGAAGCGACGCCGTGCCAGGAAGGGCGGCAGAGCCGCCCGCCGTCAACGGAGCGCTGGCACCGATCAGGCCCGTGCCGGGCATGGCATCGGCCAGCACCAGAACGGGCGATGCCGGAAACACCGCAATGAGCGTCACGATAACGGCAAGGATTGCAACGCCTGTCAGCGCGCTCAGGGCAGTCAGTCCGATGACGACAATCGCCGCGACCACCCAGACCGGCACCGGATGGAATCCGATGGCCACGAGGCCGGTGGCGCACAGGACGGCTGGCCACAGCAGGAAAGAGGCCATGGCGATCGTGCGGTATGACCGCAGGCCCGTCACAATGGCAATGAGCATCGTCAATCCGGCCGCCCACAGCGGCACACCCGGCGAAAAGAAGCCGACCGCCGTGACAATGCAAGCGCCGACCGTTCTGATGGCGATGGTGGTGGCGAATCCGGCGGACGGGACGCCGAGCGATCGTGCTGCGACTGGGCGACTTTGTCGCCCTTCTGGGCACGGCGTCGCGGTGCTTGCCCCCGGCGGGTTCCCCCGCCGCTCCTGTGGCACGGCGTCGCTCAAGGCAAGCGAAGCGCCGCCGTGCCCGTTAACGGCGGGAGACCCGCCGGGCTTGCCTGTTTCCAGTCTATCATTCCTGCGCATAGGGGTCGACCTTCCATAGGCGCACCGACGGCGTGAGCGTGCCGTCCTTGCGGGCCTGCCTCATGGCCGCGCCGATGCTTTCCCGCGACGGTTTGGACGGTTCCGGAGGCGTCGCGACGGTGCTGTATCTCATGTCAGCGCCACTCCCGGCGCCGGCCTCGTTGCGCAGGCGCGCCGCGCTCGTCCTGCTGATCGGCATGGGTTTTCCGGCCAGCAGTGCCAGAATGGTTTCAGGCGTCGTGTGTGCCCGGTTGCCGGCGATGCCGTGATGGGCCGAGCGGCCCCTGTTCGGGCCCGACACCAGCGGCAGGGCCGCCCAGATGCCGGCCAGGCAGTTGGCGAAGCGCACCCGTTGTGCACTCGATCCGCATTCGCCGATCAGGGATCGGGCGAGACGGTCCTGGGTGTCGGCATTGAAGAGTGCGGTCCCGGAGACGGTGCCGTTTTTGACCATACGGTTAAGCGTCTGCCGAATGATCTGGTAGCCGCCGGCGGCTGTCGACGGATTGCCCGCGGCCCGCACCCGGGTCTGCCAGGCCAGCACCTCATCGACCCGCATGGCGGTCAGCCGCTTCGGCGGCGGCACGCTGATGCGGTGCTCGAAGGCGTCATAGCCGCCGCCGGCTTCGATATGGCGGATGAAGGTCAGAAGGTCGGTGGTCTTATGGGCCTGTGATGCCTTTGCCGGCAGGATGACAAGCACCGGCGTACATATCAGGACGGACAGGATGCCCGGCAGCATGAAAAGCCGCCGCAGCCCTGTCCGCCCGTCACTCTGCGGTGTCCAAGGGCAAAGGAAAGGTGGGCCGCCGAGTACACCGCGACGCTGGCCGGTCCGGTCCTGACTGTCAAGCAGCCGATCATCATCCGGCTGGTTTTTGCGCAGGTTTTCGCATCGAGGGCAGGATTGGCCAATTGCGCGCAGGGCCGCACAAACGAACGCTGAACGGCAGCAAACCCGCCGTGCTTGCCTGAGGGCGGCTTTGCCGCCCTTCCGGGGCGACTTCGTCGCTCTTCTGTGCACGGCGTCGCGGTGCTTGCCTTGGGCACGGCGGCGCATTGCTTGCCTGAGGGCGGACAGGAAACCATGAACGTTGGCGTTGACCGGAGGTTCGAAGACCGGTCGCTTTCCTGCCCGCCCGTCACCTGGTGGCTGCTCATGCAATTGGAAACGAGGAGCACCGGGCGCGACGTATGGTTGATCCAGGCAATGGCGGCTGTCAAGAAGCGACCGGAACGGCGCCGGCGGAATTGCTTTCGGGATATCGGGCAGTGCGGTCATGGTGGTTTTTTCGCCCCTTCAGGTGCCCTTGACGATGGAGCCGGCGGAGCGCGGCAGCAGGAACAGCAGCGCCAGTGCCAGCAGTTCCAGAAACAACACGACAATAGAGGCGTAGGCCGGGTTGGAGGTGCTGCGCACGTCCCATGTCAGCAGTTCCGTGACGGCGAGCACCAGGAACAGCGCCATCAGGCTCATGCCGCTTGAGATGAGCGAGATCATCCAGCGTTGCGCCGCCGCCATGCCCTGCGTGAGGCCACCAAGGCCGATGACCGGGATGCCTGCCGCGGCGGTCAGGAACAGCCGCGCATACCAGTAGATGACGACGCCCATCTGCAGGCCGGCCAGCACCACGATGATGACGGCGATGATGGCAATCATCACCTGGATCAGTTGCGGATAGGGGCCGACACCCTCGAACAGCGAGAAGACCAGCGCCATCTTGCCGGCGGCGAACCCGGCCAGCGAGAAGCTCTGGCCGGACCCTGCCGCACTGCCCGTCAGCCGGGCGGCGAGATTGGCGATGCCGGCGATGATCCGGCCACCGCCTTCGATCAGGAAGATGCACAGCAGTACGGCCAGAAGCCGCCAGGTCAATGCGGCGAACATGCCGGAACCTGATCCAGACAGGGCCCATTTGCCGGCGCGCATGACGAGGTCGGCCGCAAGCAGCGCGAACAGCAGCGACATCGCTGCCGGTGCCAGTCCCCGCGCCGCCTGCTTGCTGGCGTCGGACAGATCCTCGATGAACCGGTCCCATTCGAAGCCGAAGCGCCGGCCGGCGCGAATGGCGGTGGTCTCGATGACCGTGTCGGCAACGGTGATGCGGCATTCCAGCACGCCCCGATAGGTTCCCGCTTTCACCAGCGCATGGTTGCCGGCAATGCCCTCATAGACGGAGCGTCCGGCCCCGGCCCCGCCGATGCGCGGCAGTGCGGCCCACACCCCGGCAATGCGGTTGGCGGTGGCGGTGGACGTATCACCCGCCCGGTATCCGGTCTCGCGCAGCAGGTGGAGACCCAGCCGCTGCTGTGTAGCCGCATCGAAGGTCTCGCCGCGTGAGACGACGCCGGCATCGACCAGGCGCTTGAGTGTTGGACGGACGATCTGGTAGCGCCCGGCGGCCGACGAGACCGATCCACCGCGCACGGTGCGGCGCTGCCAGTCGAGCACCTCGCCGACGCTCATCGTGGTGATCGGCCGTGGCGGTGCGATGCGTGCGCCGTAATAGACCGTATCGAAGCCGCCCGGCGCCTCCAGCGATCCGATGAAATCGAGCATGGTGGTCTCGTTGCAGGCGCGGGCATCGATGGCGGAGGCGAAGAGCACCAAGGACACCGGGACGGAGAAAATGCAGACCAGCAGGAGCCAGGTCCGGATGATCGTAAGCGGCACCCCTGGGCGACTGCGCACGCCCGCAGCCGGCGCTCCGGTGACGGCGGGCGGCTCTGCCGCCCTTCCCGGGCGACTTTGTCGCCCTTCTGGGCACGGCGTCGCGGTGCTTGCCTGTGGCACGGCGGCGCTTCGCTTGCCTGTGGGGAACCCGCCGGGGGTCGCAGCCTGCGCTCCGGTGTCGGCAGGAAACCTGCCGGAGGTCGCAACCGCCGTCGAGGTCCCTGTTTCGGATATCGGGTCGGGGTCTAGCGCTCTGGTTTCAGTCCGCATTGGCATCACCAGGACCATCTCGAGACCTCCAGTCTCGGATGCTCGGCGATATGCCGGGTCAATTCCTTGCGGGCGATATCGATGATGCACTGACCGTTGTCCGTCGGGACCCTGCGCCGCGCCACGCGCCTGCGAAACTCCGCCGCGCGAACGAGGATTGTTTTCTCCAGGATGGTATGCGTCTCGCCGTCCTCGTGTTTGTCGCTGGAAGCTGCGGTTTTGCGGCAGCTGGGGGACCCGCCTTTGATACCGGCGGGGGACCCGCCTTTGATGACGAACTCGACCGTATCGCGGCGCATGCTATGGCTGCCGCCGGGGATGAGACGCGGCCTCATGCTGAATTTCAGCGGCTCACTTCCGGCGGGTTTCCCCGCCGTTCCTTGCACGGCGTCGCTTTGCTTGCCTCCGGCGGGTTTCCCGCCGGGCTTGCCTGTATCCGCGCGTGTCGGCAGTCGGTTGTCCGGGCCGAGACGGATATCATTACGGTCGCAATGCAAAATCTCCTCGCTGGTTTCGCAACCGGGCCGGACCATCACACCGTCAAGATCATGAAGGGTTGGCGAACAGGTCCACATCAGCAGCCATGGCACATTGCCGTGTGTGATGTTGTGCTCCAGATAGATCAGTCTGTCGAAGAAGGTGGCGAATATCTTTTCGACAAGCGCCCTGTTTGCAATGATGCCGGTATCTTCGGCCAGCATGCCGATGATCAGGTCGGCATGGGCCACCACGAAGTCGCGCAGGCCGGCCCCATGTGCGGTCAGCACGACCTGCTCGTAAGGAACGTCTTGCGTGGCCATCCCAGGAGAGAACAGGCCCTCATTGAGGGTGTTGCCGGCATCGTCCACGTGGTCGACAATGTCGCTGACGGGCTCGAGGCAGCGATGCCACCGCCGCGACCCATCAAAGGCGGGTCCCCCGCCGGTATCAGCGACGAGGATCGCTGCGTGGACTGCCGGCTGCGTCGCATGGATCGGCGGTAAGACTGTCGCGGACGGTCCCGCCTTCAGCAGGTCGGCGAGCACTGTCGGGTTGGCGCATTCCTGGCACGGACCAGGAAATTCGGTGGGCATATCACAATAGTCTGCCCCTACTTCGAAATGCCCGTACTCCATGATGGACAGCGTTCGGATCGCCCTGTGGCCGAAATATGTGTCGTGATGGCCCAGTGTCCGTTCCCAGGATCGCGGCAAAAGGGGCGCGGCGGTGTTGATGGCCAACTGGCGCATGGCGGCGATGATGCACCAGGCCTCGATACGGTGTTGCGTTACCGGCGTCAGGAAGATGCCGTGGCACCATCCGTCACAGACCTTGCAGTGCGACCCGGCGGGATGGGTTTCAAGTCCGATAAACCGGGCCGGGTAAATCCCGGTGTCGGTCCCGGGTCGGGGCACGGCGGCGCTTCTCTTGCCTCCGGCGGGTCTCCCGCCGTTCCTGGCACGTCGGGCCAGCATGGTTTCGGGACGCAGGTCGTCCGGGATCAGGCTGTGCCATTCCTTACACAGCGGTGGCACCGCCCTCCTTTGCTCCATCGCCAGAAAGCAACTGACGATCTCCTGCGCCGCAATCGTGCAGCGCACGCCCTGGCGGTCCTGGAAATCGAGCGTGGCAGTCCGTTCCACGGGATCGAAAGGCAAATATGCCGGCAGGATGTCGGGAAAGTAATCTTCCAGAAGGTAGCGCTCGCAATCGTCCACGGCAGGTCCCCCTGCCGACACCACGGCAGGGGGACCTGCCTCCGTCGGGCTCCGCGATGCGGATCCCCCTGATGCGTCAATGGCGGGTTTTTCCGGCGACTGCGTGTTGTCGCGCTGTTCGGGAGTCATCGGGTTCCATCCTTCGTTGTGATTGCGCTGTTGACCGGAGTGCCGCCGGGCTTGCCTCCAGCCAGCGGAGCGTCATTCGCAGCCGGCAACATGAGGTCCTGTTCGACGATGACGTTCATGAAGCTGCCGGCCTTGACGCGAAAGCGTGGCCCCTGGGCCAACAGGCTGCCGACATAGTCGGCCCCGACCCTCTGTGTTGAATTGCCGAGCGCGCCACTGATGGCGTTGGCAAGCGCACCCGTCTCGCTCTGCTGCTGCCCGATGCCTGTCGCGGCGGTCAGGATGGCGGTGGCGTTGCCGGCGAGGTCGAAGAGCACGGCCGCGCCAAGCGCCTCGAGGAAGCCCGTGGCGCGCCTGGCCTTGATGCCGCTCGCGCCGTCGGCCCCCAGTGCGGAGAAATTGTCGAGCGCAACGGGCGTTCCGTCCGGCAGGCGCATCTCCTGCCAGGCAACGAACAGTCGGCGGCGGTTGCCGCCTGCCCCGCTGCCGCTGCCAGCGTTCTGGCCGTAGACGCCGATGAGGCGCGAGCCGCGCGGGATGAGCAGATGGGTGCCTGTTCGGCTGTCGTAGACGTTACGCGTGGTGCGCGCCCGCACGAGGCCCGGAAGGTCGCTGTCGATGGCCGATTCCAGCACCGCCGCAATGACGCTGCCGCGATAGAGCTCATGACGCGGCACATCGGCAGGTGTTCGAACGGGCGACTTTGTCGCCCTTCCGGGTACGGCGTCGCTCAAGGCAAGCGAAGCGCCGCCGTGCCGGTTAACGGCGGGAGACCCGCCGGGCTTGCCTACGGCGACGGCCGCTTCGGGCCCGGATGCGGCATTCGCCAGCACCCCAGACGGCGCTCCGTTCGAATTGTTTGCCCGTGCCGCCTCGCTCTGCGCCTGCTGGTCCTCATCACGCTTTCGGATACGCTCGGCGATATCGGCGACCGGCGGTGTCAACGGGCTCTCATAGGCCAGCGTGCGGCGCTCCTGTTCCCGTTGGTCCGGAGCTTCCGCGGGTGCCGCCACTTCATTCACCGGCTCTTCAAGCAGGACGGGCTCGCCGGCAACGGGGGTGGCATCGGCAACCGGAGGCGTCGGCACAGGATCACCGACCAACTGGTCGGTCCGCCGCTCGATATTGCCGGCATTGTCGAGCCCGGGCTCCTGCTCCTCGCCAATCACGGCGTTATAGAGCGAGTTGATCATGTAACCGCCGAAGAGACCGATGGTCAGGGCAACCGCGACGGAGAGCGCCACGATGGTCCAGACAGAGGCCTTTTGACGGCTGTCATCGCGTTCATTGCTGTCGTCGCTCATGGTTCAGCCTGGGATTTGCTGGTCGGCGCAGACAATTGCAGGCACATCAGGATTGGTCATCGCCCGTCCTTTCCGTGTCCGGCGGGGATGGTTCAGGTGAAGGGGAGACGGGCGGCTCTGCCGTCCTCTCCTGCACGGCGGGTTTCCCGCCGGGATTGAGATCTGTGAAGGCAATTACCGCGCCAGCGAGCAGCAGATGAAGTTGCGGATGGGTGACGGCGCGGGGTTGACCCTCAAGAACCGCGGTGGCAAGCGCGACCGCATCGGCGCGGCTGAGCGGCCCGGCGATTGTTGTGGTCGTGGTGGTGGAGGCTGCGTCATGTCCGCAGATCACGACCTCGCCCGCATCGTAGGCGGCCGGGCGCTCATCGGCGCCGGACGGAACCATGACGGTGCCCGGTTCCGTGGTCAGGGTTATGGTCCGGTTGCTTTTCGCCAGTTGTGCAATGGTCGTCGCCTTGATGCTCATCGTCGATCCCTCGCGCGGTTTCATGTATCGAGCCTTCGGGCATCGATGTCCTCGATGATCATTCCGAAGGGGTTGTTGGTCAGCCAGGCCGGGTCGGTGATGCGGCGCTTGCGCAGCACGAATGAGCCGCGCCAGCGCGTCGTTTCGTCGATCTGGCCGGTTGCGTGTGGCCGTCGGTTCTCGGTCCATTCGACCAGCCATGTGCTGCCGCCGACGAAATTGACCGATGTGACCGTGACATCGACCGTATCCGTCCGGGCGCGCTCAAGCGGTCTGGTCTCGCCCGCCCATTGCCGCACCTTGCGGTCTGCGGCGGAGTTTTCCTCCAGGAAATACTGCAGGCGCCGATAACGCTGGCGCAGCACCACCGGATCGGAGGTGATGGAGCGCCAGTCGTGCACCAGGTCGGCGAGTTCACGCCGCACGGCCGCGTCCGGCCAGTTCTCGATGACCTTTGGTGCCTGCACCGGTTGGACACGTCCCAGGTCATCGACGGCGACGATATAGGGGACGTATTCGGAGCGCACCGCCGCCCAGATGCCGAAGCCTGCGCAGACCGTTGCCACCAAGCTCATGATGATGGCGATCCGGAACCATCGCTCACGGTCATCGCGCAACGTCCCCTGGCGCTCCTCGAGGGCGACAAACGCCGCGGCGATCCTGTCAGGGCGCTGGCTGTGATACGGACCGGGCGCGAACCTCTCGGGCCCGGATTCGGGCAAGGTCGGGAGGGCCTGCGGCGGCCTTTGGCCTCCTGTCTGGCACGGCGATAATGGTGGCGAATCCTGCGCCTGTTGTCGCGCAGAGCCCTGCGCCTTGGTGTCATCAGGTTCAGCCCCGGGATCGTCAGCGGTGCCGGCTTCAACCGCGTCATCATGACCCGCGCCCGGGTCCTGATCGGTATTCCCCTGGGTCCCATCATCATGACCCACAGCCGACGCTCGACCCGCAGTCGACGTTCGACCCGCCGTCGACGCTCGACCCGCAGTCGCCGCGCGCTCCTTCGGCTCGCCCCCGGCATCCTCGTCAGGCTCCATATCAGGTTCGGCATCAGGATGCGCATCGGGTTCGTCCGGCGTATCCGCATCAGGGTATTCGGCGGGCTCCACGTCAGGCTCGTCAGCGATAAGCGCCTTTGGTGCCTCAGATGAATCTGCGGTTGTTGATGGCGTCCGATCCAGCGGCAAGTCCTGCTGCGAATGCTCCTGCACGCCGTCGGGTTTGCCCTCCGTGTCCTGTTTTCCAGATGTTTCGACATCGCGGTCTTCTGCGCCGCTGCCCCGCGCCGATTGCCCACCCCTTCCTGCCTTGCTGCCGCCTCCGGAGCGTTTGCCGCGGCCAGGCCGCCGGCCACGGACGCCATTCGTCCTCTTGCTGACATCACCGGCGGGTTTCCCGCCGTAGCTTCGACCGGCGGGTTTCTGCGATGCCATGACACCGGCGGGTTTCTGCGATGCCATGACACCGGCGGGTTCCGTGCCGGTATCGATGTCGCTTGTGCCTTCTGCGGCAGGCTTTGTGCCATCATCCGTAGTCGGCGCATCTGCGTGATGATCACCCCTGGGCGACTTCACTGCTCTTTTGCGGGATCGAGACATTAGTCACTCCCCCCTGTCGCTTTGGAAATCCGCTCCCGCAGGGCGCGTGCAGCTTCTGGTGTGAGTGCTTCCGTCGCCTGCATCAGCCCCTTGCCGGCAGCTCCGGCAGCCGTTCCGGCCCCGGCGCCTGCGGCGGTTGTCGCCGCCTTGCCGGCGGCCGTGCCGCCCTTTCGCCGAAGACCGGCGATCTTGCCGGCGATGAAGCCCGCCAGCTTCATGCCGCCGCCCAGCAGAGCGCCACCGACGAATCCGCCGGCAAACGACAGGCCCGCCTTTGCATGGTTGCCGACAAACCGCGATCCGGTTTCGGCCACCGATGAGCCGATATTGCTGACCAGTTGCTCCACGGTCGATGGCAGCGAGATGATCAGCAGCGCGCCGATGATCTGCAGCATGATCATGCCCAGTGCGGCCGAGATGCCGGCTCCAAAACTGTCATACGCGCCGGTGGCGAGCTTCGAGGTCAGTGTGTGAAGTGCGCCATAGACGATCATCAGCGCCATCAGCTTGAGCGCCTTGCCGATCAGCAGACGGATATAGGCGATGGCCGCGCCGCGCGTCTCCTGGAGCCCGGCAAGCCCCAGAACGATGATGCCGGCCAGACCCACCAGGTAGATTTCCGCATAGGCGATGACCAGGAAGGCCACCGTCATGGCGGTGACGATCACCGAGATGATCGCGGCGAAGATATAGAGCCATGTCGATAGTTGGTTCCACCTGGTCTCTCCGATCCATCCGACAGCCTGTTCGATGCCGCTGGTGATCAGGCCGCTTGCCGATGGTTTCTCGAGGCCACCGGCATAGCCCGCGAAGCGGGCGGCAAGTTCGGTCAGTTGTTTGATCAGTTCCGGCACCAGCAGCGCCAGGGCATAGACAATCGCCACGAAAGCGAGTTGGAACAGCCAGGCCCCGAAAACCTGGCCAAAGGAGCTCTCCTCGATGGCCCAGCGACCGAAGCGCAGCACGAGATCGACGCCGAACAGGATCAGCAGCAGATCGCGCGCCGCCTTGCCGAGATTGTCGCCCAGATGCGACAGCGTCGACTCCATGCGGGCAATGGCCGCATCCACCGTGCCGCCGGCCCCCGACGCATCCTGGGCCAAACCGGAATCGGTGAAAACAAGCAGGCACGCCAGTGCCGGCACAAGCGACGCCAGCACGGGCAGCAAGCGGATCGCGTTCCTGTCCGGCATGATGCGGCTCATTGACCGTCATCCCGTGCGTCTTGCCCGCAGGCAAACAAAGCGACGCCGTGCCACAGGCAAGCACCGCGACGCCGTGCCCAGAAGGGCGACAAAGTCGCCCGGGAACGGCGGGAGAACCCGCCGTTCCCGAAAAGCTCGTTGAGGCTGCGGCTTTCTGGTGCGGTCCCGTGCTGTTCGCGTTGCCGCCGTATCTGCGCCGGAGCCTCTCGCCGATCCATGTCAGCTTCCCAGCGCCTTGCGGCGCGGGCGATCTGCTCGAGCGCCGTCAGAAGAGCACGGCCATCCGCATCCGACCGCCGCACGACGTCGGAAGCCTCCGCCCGTTCGAGGATCACGTTGCGCAACTCGACCAATTCGGACCGCAGGTTCCATGCGGCCCAAATGGTAATGATGACGACCACGAAGGCGGTCAGGGTCATGGCCGTGGCCATGGCGGTCATGACCAGGGCACGGCGGAACCACTTGTCGAAGTCCTCGCGCAACGTCTGCGCATGCGTTGGTATTTCGGTCACGATAGCCTCCCCTTCATCGGCCGATGCCGAAGATGTCGTTGAGGGTGCGGCCCTTCGCACCCCGAAGCAGTTCGAGTGTTTCGTGCACTTCGCGCTCATGCAGTCGCTGCGAAGCTTCCCGTCGGTCCATGTCGGCGAGCTGGCGGCCGAAGGCGATCGTGATGGTTTCAGACTGCATGGCCGTCAGCGCCCGCAGGCTGTTCATCTGGCGGGCCATGGAGGCGGCGATCTGGTTGGCGCCCTGCAGCACCTGCATCTGGCCTGTTTCGGTACCGAACCTGGCCGTGATGCGGTCAATCAGCCGGCCTTCGCTCTCGGCGTCCTCCAGCGTCATGCCGGCACCACGCAGGCCGGATTTCATGGTGGCATGCCAGCGGTTGTTCCAATCAGTGTAGCTCTCGGCGGCCCGCGCCCGGTCGAGGCCGCGCCGCTCGAACAGCGGATCGGTGATCAGCGCCGAGCGCAGGAACTGATCGAGGCTCTTGCCTGAACTGGCGATGGAACCTGCGGCGGTGGCGATATTGCGCAGTTTCATGATGCTTGAAAGCGCGCCCTTGAGGTGCTGCTCGGGCAGCGACCGGATGTTCCTCAGCATGATCAGGTAGGACTTGATCTGCGTCTGCAACTGCTCGAGCTGGGCAACGAGGCTCTGCGCCTCCTTCGACAGGATTTGCCCCTCCAGGCCGGCGATCTTGCCGAGCTGGGCATTGTTGAGAAGCTGCGTCCATTCCGTCGCGGCTCCGGTGACGCCGCCGGCGACAGCCCCTTGCGGCTGTGCGAAACCGAGAGCGGCCGCCAGCACGACAACCGCCCACGGGCGCGTTGCGACGGCGCGCGCCATTCGGTTTTCGGGCCGGCTGTCGGCCCGGTTATTCGGCTGCTTCCTGCGGGTCATCCTGCGCCGCCTTTCTCTCTTGAGCCACGCCCATTTTCTCAAACGCATCGTCGAGGCCCTCCTTCCAGAAATCGCGGTGGGGACGCTCACTGCGGTGGTCACGCTCACTGCGGTTGTTGCCTTCCTGTACCGCGCGCCGGCTGTCCCTGGCGCTGGTGCGCCCGACGATCGACAGGCCCAGATGGCCGATCGGAAAGGACAGCACCCGCCGGCCTTGCGGCTGTGTGACGTAATAGTCGCGCTTCGGCCGCATGCGGGCGATCTGGGCGATCTCTGGTGTGCTCAGCCCGAGGGCGCGATAGTGCCCGATACTTGTCTCCGTCTCGGCCTGCGTGTTCGGCAAGTAGATTTTCGTCGGGCAGCTTTCCATCAGGTCGGAGGTCAGTTCCGAGCGGATGGCATCGGTCAGCGATTGTGTCGCCATGAGAACGCTGACATTGTTCTTGCGCCCCTCTTTCAGCCACGAACGGATGCGTTCGATGAAGAGCTCATGGGAGAAGAAGCTCCAGGCCTCGTCGAAGACGATGAGGGTCGGGCGGCCGTCGAAGCGGCGCTGGACCTGGGCGAAGATATAGTCGAGCGACAGCAGTTTGACGGTCTCATCGGCATCCAGCAGCGCATGGGTCTCGAAAACGCTGAATGCGGGTTGTCCTTCTGGACCGGGCGACCCGCCGCTGTTTTTGGCAGCAACCCCGCCGTGAGCGGCGGGAAACCCGCCGTTGTTACTGGTGGCAAAGCCGCCCTGGTTATCGGCGGGAAAGCCGCCTTGCACGGCGTCGCTACAGGCAAGCGAAGCGACGCCGTGCCTCGAAACGGCGGGGGACCCGCCGGGCTTGCCTGAGTTGAACAGCAGGTCTTGCGAGAACAGCTGCGCATACACCCCTTTGTCGACGAATTTGCCGAGGGCGTTGCGCAGCGGTTTGAACTGCACGTAGGACAAGACATCCTTGATCGTCGGCCGTTTCTGCAGTCTCCAGCAGCTGTTGACCGCCTTTTGCAGGTCTGTGAGCATTTCGTCATTGGGATCGACGCCTTGCAGGCGCACCAGTGTCTCCACCCATTTGATGGCCCATTCGCGGCCGAGTTCGTGCATGTGGGCGAGCGGGGCGATGCCGGCTGGTCCGGCGGTGAAGGCGTCCACACCGGTGGAAACGTCCACACCGGTGGAAACGTCCACACCGGTGCCAGCGCTCTCCGGCGGGTCTTCCGTCGGCAATAGGTCGGTGCCCACGTTGGTCTGGCCGCCGGGTTCCATGAAGACGCCGCCGAGCGATGCGCAGGCATGGGCGATGGAGCGCTGCCGGTCGAAATAGATGACCTGGGCGTTTGGATAGCGCAGCCATGCGGCGGCCAGCAGTCCGAGCAGGACGGATTTTCCGGCGCCTGTCGGCCCGAAGATGAGGCCATGGCCGATATCGCCGCAATGCAAGTTGAAATTGACCAGTTCGCCCGTCTGGGCCCTGGCCCGCAGCAGCGCCGGCGTACCGGCCTTCATCAGCGGTGATGGGTTGGTGGCCTCGCCCCGCCAGATCGAGCGCAGCGGCATCAGGCCGGTGACCGCATGGGCGCTGATCTCGAAGGCGCGGGCATCGTGATCCTCGTGACCGGGCAGCATCGCCAGTAGCGCCGGCAGGAAGTTCACCGTCTCGCGCCGCAACTCCAGGCCGGATGTGCGCACGGCATTGCGCAACTGGCGCACCGCCGGCCTGATCGTGTGGTCCGTCTCGCCCTCCTCCCCCGTGACCAGCATGTAGGTGTTGTATTGCCCGTAGCCGGTCTCGCCGCTCGACACCTTGTCGAGGGCGTCTTCCAGGTCTTCGGCCGCCTGGTCCTGGTAGCGGTCACGCCGGCCCTCGTTCTCGCCGATGATGTCGGCGCCCATGTCGGCGGCGCCCTGGCGCAGGTATTTCTGTTTCCTGCGCGTGCGCTCACGCATGGTCATGGGCGACAGGGCACCATATGTGACGACCCAGGTGAATTCCTGCGGCAGCGACTGGACCTGCGCCAATGCGCCGGTGTTGTCTCCCTTCTTGTGATAGCCGCGCAGCGTCATCAGCCCTGCCGGCCGGTTGTCGATGCGGCCCGGGCCATGGAAATGCTGCTGTTCCAGATCGATGCAGATCAGATGATCGAGCGGCAGCGGCAGGGCCGCCGGATCGATGCGCACCGGCCGTTCCGGCAGGCCGAGGATCGAAAACAGCGAACCGGTGAGCGAGCAGCTTGTCCATGGCGCGCCGAAACGCCCCTCATCATCCATACGCACGGGCCCCAGGCGCCGCAGTCCGAGCACGCCGCCCAACTGGTCCTCGATGGTTGAGCAGGCATCCTCGAAGCTGGCGGAGATGGATGCGATGCCGGCCATTCCGGTCGCTTGCGAGCGATGGTAATAGAGCATGATCGTGTCGCGCCACAGATAGCCGTCGGTGGACAGGATCGCCTCCTGTTCCATGAACATCGCCGCCAGCGCCCTTTCCCCGGCGGCTGCGCCGCTACCGTCGGGTTCCCCCGACGCCCCTGATACGGCGGCGCTACAGGCAAGCGAAGCGAAGCCGTGCAGAAGAGGGCGGCAAAGCCGCCCGGGCTTGCCTTCGTCAGGTCCTCCCGACGTTTCCCCGGCGATGTCATGGTCGGGCTTCCATTTGCGGCGCTTGCGCACCAGGCGCAGGGCCTCGCCCTCATCGAGCACGCAAAGACCATCGGCCAACTGGTCCTGCCAGGCCTCGATCGTCACATCCTCCATGGTCTCGGTGTCGATGCCGGTCACCTCCCAGCCGGCGATCAGGCTGCCGTCACGACAGCCGATTACACCGGGTGCGAGCAGCATCTCCCAGTTGACCACGTCGAAGAAGGTGCGCGACTTGCTGCCCCGGGTGTTGAAGATTCCGCTCATGATGCGCCCCCGCCACGCCGGTCGCCCGCGGCCGCCGGCCGCCTGGCATAGGTGTCCGTGTTGAGATGCTGGATGCTGATCGGGCCGACAGCAATCACGCCCGAATGGACCGGCCGGTAGGACCGCGCTATGGTAAGACCACGGCCGAGCCTGGCAACCGCGGAAACCGTATCGCCTCCGGGGGCTTTGCCGCCGGAGAGGGCGGAGGGTCCCTCGCCTGCGAAGCGCACCAGTTCGATATCGAGATTGACGCCGGCCGGTCTTTGCGCCGTCCGCGTGTTCGTCGTGGCACCTTGATCGATGCGGAAGCCCGCAAGGCGCAGGTAGTTGAGCGCGTGACGCTCGCATGGCCCGGCCTGTTTCGGAGCGATGATGACAGTGCGGCGCAGCGACACCGTGTCATGGATGGCACGGGCCAGGTCGTAGCCGATGGCGCAGGCCTGCGCCTCGCTTATGACGACCTCCTGCCTGTCGTTCGATACGAACAGGCTCGACAGGGATCCGCCGCCCGGTTCGCTCGTGGTGCAACCGGCAACAATCAGGCTTGCGGCAATCGCGCATACGGTCAACACGGCGCGAAGCGTCATCTTGCGCTCCTGCGGATGCGCACGCGGCGCTTGCCGGCCTGCAGCCACATGTCCCGGATCACCCGGTCAGCGACAAGCCGCATTCCGTTCGCCTCGACGCGGGTGTTGAGCACCTTGTTCTCTTCCGACCGCCCCGGCACAAGCGCCGGCAGCGGGCCGCTATAGGACGGTCGCAGGTCGATATAGGTCTGCTTGCCGTCGCTGTAGACGCGCACCGGCCGGAACGGGGCATTGCCGGTGATCCTGAAGCCGAAATCGAGCTTGCTTGCCTCTTTCAGCCCGGACGCCGTCTCGACACCGCTGCGTTCCAGCGCCTGTTCGCGCTTCCTTGCCGCGGCCGCCTTTGCCGCCGCAGCCCGCCGCGCCTCATCGGCCTTCCTCGCCTTGCGGTCGGCAATGCGCTGCTTCGCCTGTTTCGCCACCGTATCGGGATAGGTAAACGACAGGATCGGCGTGTGGACGCTGTCATCCTTGACCAGGGTGATGTTGTACAATCTCCGGTCGGTCGGGATGACCAGGTTGGTCATGCCCGCATCGTCGGAAGGCTTGATCTCGAACACCATGGTTTCCGGATCGTCGCCCTGAACCTTGGCCGTCACCTGCCAGCGCACCGTATCGCCCCAGCTCGGCGTGTCGGTCAGGTGTTCGCCCGGCTCCAGTTCGATGGTGCACACGACCAGCGGCGCACAGAAGGCCGTCGGGATCGATGCCCCGAAGACGGTGACGACCCGACCGGCCTCGCCCAGCACTACGGGACCTGCCCGGTTCTCCCAACGCGCCGAGACATCGCGCGTGCGTTGCGCCTGCGGCCTTTCGAATGTCCCCGGCGGCGGATCGGTGTTTGTGTCGTCAAGCGGAAGCGTCATCGGCACCGCCTGTTCATTCGTATTCGGCTCCAGTGCGCCGAGGACAAAGGCGCGAAAGCCGAGATCGGTTGCTCCCGTGCGTACCGCCTCCCGCCAGCGCCGCCGCACGTCGATCAGTGGATCGGTGGGGACGCCCACACCGGTGGGGACGCCCACTGCGGTGGAAACGTCCATACCGGTGGGAGCGCCTGGGTCGGTGCCCACATCCGGCGGCTCTGCCGCCGCAATTGGGTCGGTGCTGGCGGGTCTTTCCGGCGGTTCCAGTGGCGGGCCTTGTTCCACCGCAGTGGGCGTTCCCACCTGTTGACCATCGAGGATGATGCGCGGCGTCTGCTGTTGCGGACTTTGCGCCGGCGTTGCCGCCGGTATCAGGGCGATGAAAAGAACTGCCCCGAAGCGCACCATCGCGCGTGACATGGTAGCGGACCTCATGCGATGTCTCCCGGCCCGTCCGATCGTCGCCTGGCGCGGATATTGCCCACGATGTCGCAGCACCAGTTGCCCAGGACCCCGATCGTCATGGCCACCAGCACGATGCCGGCGATTATCAGCCAGCCATGATCCATCGGCATGCAGTGCGGCAACGCATCCGGCTCCGGGCAAGGCTGCGGGAATGGTATTGCATCGCTTGCGGGCGGAATGAGCGGTTCACCTGCGTCCGCCTTCACCGGCACATCGGCCGCCCGGTCGGCACCGAACAGGTTCTTGATCACAGTGCTGGCCAGGATGACGATGGCGCCGGCGACGACGACGATCGGCATGCGCCGGGCGAACCCTGCAAACTCGCCGCCGACCGTCAGCGCACCGACCGTGGCAACCAGCGCCACGATCACCACACCGTAAGCAAACGGCCCGGTCATGAAATCGACGAATATCAGCAACGGCGAGTTCTCCCCGAAGAACTCATCCTCGGCCAAGGCCGGTTGCGATGTCACAAGCAGTATGGCGAGCAGCACCGCAACCGCATAAAGCGCACGAAAAGGGGTTGCAAACGCCGGCCGCTCCTGCCGGGATGCGGTTCCCGGTCCGCCGGATCCACTGTGTATTCGCACCATCACGTCAGGTTTCATATGCGGTCTCCATGGTTCTTGTGCCGCCGGCATCCGTGTGCATGGCGATGATTGTTTCGACGACCGGGCGGTGGCGGCCGCGACGCAGAAAGACGATCATGTCGAGACTTTCCATCAGCCGCTGCGTCGGATCGCTGGCCAGAACCTCCGTCGCCAGCATCTTCAGACGCGGCACCACCTCGGCGGCCGAATTGGCATGCAGCGTCGTCAACCCGCCCGGATGGCCGGTGTCCCACGCCTTGATCAAGGTCATCAGCACCGCGCCCTCGCGCACCTCGCCAACGACAATGCGGTCCGGCGCCAGACGCAAGGTCGAGACCAGCAACCGGTCCATCGATACGTCCGGAGAGGACCGAAGCCCGAGCGTGTTCTTCAGCGGCACCCGGATCTCCGGCGTGTCCTCGATGGTGATCAGCCGCGTCTTCGGGGCGATGTGTGCCAACTGATCAAGACAGGCATTGAGCAGCGTCGTCTTGCCACTGCCGGTGGCGCCGGCAATCAGGATGTTGCGCCGATCGGCAATCGCCTCCGACAGGATGCGTCGGGGGGACCCGACGGGGATCAGATGGGCGATTTCGCAGCCGGCGCCCTCCGGCGGGTCTCCCGCAGGCAAGCGAAGCGCCGCCGTACCGCAGGCAAGCACCGCGACGCCGTGCCCGGAAGGGCGACAAAGTCGCCCAGGAAGGGCCGCAGAGCCGCACGCCGACACCGGGTCGACAGAAGCGTCCACAGCGGTGCCGGCGTCTGGGCCTGTTGCGGTGTTCAAACAGGAGGCAATATCCTCTGGCAGTTTTTGTGCCGTTACCTCCGGCGGCTTTGCCGAATCCCGGTGTCCTGCCGAAGCCTTGTCCGGACCAAGAAACTCCTCCAGCGAAATCACCTGCTCGCGATGCCGGCGGATCGAAAAGGCTGGCGCTTCCACCACCGGCGGGATCAGCGCTTCGATGCGATGCGCCGTACCGGGAATGCGGCCCGACAGGATCGGCCGTTCGGCAAGGATGCTCGCCTCCGACCAGGTCGCGCACCAGCGGATGAACCGCTCCGTCACTTCCGGGTCCATCACACCCCACATGGCCGGGTCCTGACCGAAACGCTCGACCCAGACCGTCTGGTCCGCATTGACGCTAATCTCGACCACATCCGCTTCGTCCAGAACATGGGCCAGCGAACCCAGAATGTCGGCGATGGCTGTCGTCTGTACGGCGCGGCCTTGATTATAGACAGTCACAATCCACACCCCCTTCGAGCGAAGCGACGCCGTGCCCAGAAGGGCAGCAGAGCCGCCCGTGCTTGCCTCTCCGGCATCCGACGGGGCGGAAACCCTCGTAACCGCCCCGCCGTCGCCTTCCATGATGGGAAGTGAAGACACCATCATGGAAGATGGAATACCCGCTCAAACCGGGCAGAAACATTCCGGGCTTGAAGCCGCCCCGGGCGCATGCGATGGTCCGCACCATGCGCCGCATCACCCGCATCGACGTCGATCTCGCCCGCCCGCCGAACATCCTGTACTGCGAGCGCATGCCCTTCGTGGTGCTGGTCGGCACGGTGGTCTTCGTCACCGTGATGTTCTTCGGCATCACCTTCCACGGGCTGCTGGCCGCCTTCATCCTGATGGCGACCGGTGTCGGCGTGCTGCGGCAGCTGTTCGCCCACGACCCGCACTTTTTCGCGGTGTATGCGAAGGCGCTCAAATACCCGCGCCGGCTGCCGGCCGAGCCGGACAGACCCATGCCGGACTTGCCTTTCATCGGATATGCGGACCGCCCACGCATCAGCGGGACCCTCCGACCCAATCGGCCACGGCCGAAAAGCCGCCGGCGATAACAGCGGGAGACCCGCCTCGGATAACGATGGCAAAAGTGTTGGCAGCGTGAAACACCAGGTCCGTGGAGGAGCAGTTGGACAGCACCTGTTCCAGGGCCTGCGCTTCCCGGCGGTCGACGGTCAGCCCGTATCTGCGTTTGACGCGGATCACCCGCGCGGCGAACCAGCAGTCGTTGCGCGCCGGCAGCCACTCGCCGGCGTCCTTGCCGCATTTTCCCCTTAAGTCGCAGCGGTTCACCTCCGGTGCCGCAAGCGTCAGGTTGAGCAGGTCCCGGGCGAACGTGCGTCGGGTTGCGGCACTGGCGGCGCACAGGCCGCTGTCATGGGCCTCGGAGGTGGCGACCATATGCTCGATATCGGTCTGACGGGTGCTGGCGAAGGTGCGGCCCGTATAGGGCCCATAGATACGCCCGCCCATGGAGGTGACGATCCGCGCCTCGACCGATCGTGGATAGGCATAGTCTGTGCGCCCGTAGGGCGAACAGCGATGTTCCGGTGCCACAACAAGGCCGCGCCAAGTATGTCTTGGGGCACCTGATCGCATCGGCCGGGGCCGCTGCACACCCGACAAATCCGCACCATGGACCCCGTCGGGTCCCCCCGACGCCAAAACGTCAGGCCTCCCTGAAGCTCCACCGGCGGTTTTTCCAGCGCCATGAGCCGAGCGCCATGTATTGGTCGCGAACTCTCCAAAAACGGCGTAAAGACCGGCCCCGACCAGCGCTAGCACCATGACGGCCAGGCCGATATTGCTTGCGCGAAATCTGTAGCGTCGGGAGAACCCGTCGGTCATGCGAGCCTCCCTGCCAGCCATCCGTGGCCCGTGAAATACGCAAGACCGGGGAAAACGGTGGCGGGCACCGTCAGGAAGCCCGACGGGTGCGAGAAGGCACCCCAAAGCGTCAGGGAAACCTGACTGGAGTGTCGCCATACGAGAACCGGTACCAGCGCCGCCATCGCCGGCAGCGCCGCCGGAAAGGCCGAGCGGAACAGCCGCTTGCCGCGCCGCAGGCTGTAGACGCCCGATGTCAGGGCGCAGAAAGCGAGGAACAGCACCATCAGCACCGGCATCAGCGCGGTTCCGGTCACCGCGCCCATGCTGGCCACCAGCACGATGTCGCCGCGTCCAAGACGCGAAGGCATGACCACATGGACAAGGCCTGTCGCGATTCCGGCGACAGCACCCGCGATCAGGCCATCGACAACGCCTATCAGGCCGCCCCCTGCCGCCGCGAGCCCCAGCCCGGATAGCGTCAGGACTCCGCAGCCGGCAAAGCTGATCTCGAAGGCCAGCACATCCTCGCGCAGGATCCACAGCGCGGCAAACACGCAAAGCAGGCCGTGCAAAAGGATCGGCAGGGTCAGGGCAAGCGCCACAGGTTCGCTCATCAGCGCCCCCGCCGATCACGGTTCTCGTTTCCGGTGACCGGCCCGGGCGATCCTGTCGCGTCCGGAGCGGCGGAAGCGGCTCGATCTGTCATTCCCAGGCGGCTTTCGTCCGCGTGTTCCTCAGCCCCCGGCGACTTGTCTGGAGAACCCCGCGCGCCATGATCCCGGGGGATCAAAATGGTTGCCCGTGGCCACTCAGCCTCGTCGCGCGGCAACCAGGATGGCGGACGCATGATTTCGCGCAGCAGCAAGCCAAGCACCGTGACCGGTTCCGACTTGCCCGTTTCGTTGAACGCCTCGCTCATCGGCCGATCCGTGCCGCGCATGATCTCGCGCAACAGCGCGCCAAGCACCGTGGCCGGGCTCCCGTCATCGCTTGACCCTGCGGATCGTTCTGCGCTTGCCGAGCGCCGCGAATGCAGCGCCGTGACATCCTCATCCGGCAACTGGTCGCTCAGCATGATGCACAGGTCCGACACCACCCCCTCTTCTGTGGAGCCGGGGAGCCAGCCCGATTTGCAGGCGATCTGCAATGGCCGCCGACCGCTGTCGTCATAGCCGACGCTGATTTGAATGCGGCGGCCATGCCAGTTCAGGCAGCGGATCTCGCAAAGCCGTTTCACGCCGTTGCCCGATCGTTGCCGCCGCCTCGCCTCCGGCGGGTTCACCCCCAGGCAAGCCCGGGCGGCTTTGCCGCCCTTCTCCGCACGGCGGCGCTTCGCTTGCCTTGTGAGACGCCGTGTAGCCCGCCGTTTCTGGCACGGCGGTGCGGTGCTTTCCTCCAGCGACGCGGTGCTTTCCATCGCCACGACCTGTGCCCGGACCTGCAAGACCGCTTCATCGCTTCTCATGCCATCATTCCCTCGTGTTCGGGGTTCACGTTCTGTGCGCCATCCTGGTTTTTCGCAGCCTCGGTTGCGTCCGGTGGCGAAACATCGTCCTGATGCAGCCCGCTCGGTAGCCGCGTGATCTCGTTCACCAGCAGGCCAGGCATCGAAGCAGGTTCCGTCGCCGCCGCAGTGCGCGCAGCACTCGCCGTGCTCGCAGCACCCCCTTTGGCGCACGGCTCCGGCGGGTTTCCCCGCCGTTCCTGGCACGGCGGCGCGGTGTTTGCCTTCTTCGAGTGCCGGACGATCCGGTGCCACATCTCACACAGAGGAGAGCGGCTGTGTCGCCCGGGCTTGCCTTCGTCAATTTGCGGGTTTGCAGCGGACAGGAATTTATTCCCATCCCGGTCTGAGGCCGCACCCCCGGCGGGTTTGCCCCCAGGCAAGCCCGGGCGGCTCTGCCGCCCTTCTTCGCACGGCGTCGCTTCGCTTGCCTTATGCGACGCCGAGTAGCCCGCCGACATAACTGCGGCTTTGTGCGGACGCATGCGCGGCACGCAAGTTTCGGCCAGTCCCTCCTTCGCTGCCTCGATCACCGCCCGCGCCGTTATCTGGACGCTCAAACGCGGATAGTGGTTACGGCTGTTGCACGTGCAGGAGCCGTTGGCGAAGCTCCGGCGGGTTTCCCCGCCGTTCCTGGCACGGCGTCGCGGTGCTTGCCTCCGACAGATCTGCCAGCCCACTTGCACCGTCGCGGACGGGCGCCCCTTCACCGCCTGATGATCGGTTCTGGTGGTCTTCATCGATCGCCCTCCCCGGCGGGCAACCCGCCGTTATTATCCCGGTACATTCCGTTCAGACGAACGCAGAAGGGCGCCAGCGGTGTCTTGAGGCAGGACGATTGCGGCCGCCGCAGACGTCGCGCACCGTCCGGATCGGTCTTGGCGGCCGCCAGAAGCCGCGACTGCCAGTCGGCCAGGCGGCCAAGCTCGGCGATCTCACCTTCCAGCCGCAGGATCGCGGCCTCCAGCGCGGCGAGCGTTTCATCATGGCCTGTGTCGGCACGATCCTGCTCGACACCACGGTCACTAACGTTCTCAAGTGGCCCGATTCCACTGCTTTGGGGGATGGGAACCGGGCCTTCCGCCAACAGTGCCGGGAAGGACCGCTGCGGATCTGAAAATGCCAGGGGTGCTGCGAGCACTGCGGGTGCTGCTAACACCGCGGTACAGATGGCAAGCGAAAGCGCGGCGGCAAGCGATGTCCCGGCAGCGCGGCCAGGCAAGGCTGGCCCGGCCGCCGGGACAGGCCGCCGCGGGTCCGCAAGGCGGTCACCACAAGCCCGGTGACGGCGTGAGGATTGTGTGCCGGTCGTCAGCATCCGCTGCACCTCCCCCGTTCGATGACCAGGTTGCCGATGCGGGCGTTGTTCGCATTGACCGTGCCGGTGGTGACGCCCGTGGTCGTCACGGTGGCCGCCTTCAGGTCCTGGCGGATGGTCATGGCGGGCAGGGTGACGTGACCACCACCGCCACTTCGGTTTCGTTCCACGGCCATCGCCCCGGTGACGGTGAGCCCGCCCCGGACCGTCAGCGGTCCGTCAATGCGTGTCGTAACGATCTCGCCGGCGCTGATCCGGCCGGCCCCGGCGATGGACCGGCCGCCCATGTTCAGGTCGGTCTCCATGCGGTTGAGTTCGGGACGGCCGGGAACGCGTGTGCGATGCAGGTAGGGATCGCCCGCATCGGCCGAAACCTCGCGGATGGCCACCATGTCGCCTGGTGCCGCCACCGCCCGGTTCTGCCGTATCCATGGCCCGAGATCGAAGACGAGCGCCGGACCGATGACACTCGGGCTGTCGTTCCACATGCGCACCATGCCGACGGCGAAAACCCCGTCACCGGCGGTCGGGGTCGGAACGGGATCGGCAAGGCCCGACGCGACAGCCACCATTTGCGCCCGTCTTGTGCCGGTGCTGCGGACCCACAGCCTGATCGAGCGGTTCCTGTGCGGCGTCTTCGCATCCGGCCACAGTGCCGGAGCTGTCACCTCGTCCGTGATGTCACGCGGCCTTGCCGCCCGTGCGATTTCACGGCGGTTCTGCAGCAGCCATGTGGCGCCGGCGTCGGCCCATGCGCTGAGCACCCGGCCTTCCGCCTGGCTGACCCTGCGTTCCACCCATCCATCGAAGACATGGCCGGCCGTGGTGCCGAGCACGATCAGCACGCCAAGCGCCAGCATGCTGTCGATCAGACCGAGGCCGCACCGTGATCGCCGTGGTCTGGAGGTCGCGCGTTTCGTGTGTGTTGGCGTCTCAGGAGCCATTGGTTCCCCTTCCCCTGCCGCGGCAGCGTGCCTGCGGCCGACAACGGCCGACCGACAGGGTGTCGACGCCACGCTGTGGCCCGGGGCCGCTCAGCGTCAGACGCCCGGCCCGTCCCTGTGCATCGAGCCATCCCGTCACGTCGAGCCGGCTGTCGGCGCGGCCGACGGCCGAAAGCCGCCTCCTCACGTCGATGCCGCCGGCGACTTCCGCGCTTTGGGCCCGCAGGTGGCTTGCGCCAACATCGCCCTCGACCGTCAGTTTGCCGGTGACGGTCGCGACAGAGCCGCCGCCCTTTGCCGGTGGGACAAGGAGCGGCGTTTCGATACCGCCGTTCCCTGTCACGCCCATTGTTCGGATCCCCGAAATCCCATGACCATTCATGACCAGGTCCGTCCCCATGGCGGGCGGTGCGAAGCCCGCCCGCGGCGCGCGCAGCACCAGGCCCTCATTGATGCCGGCCAGCGGTGCAGCGAAGACGGCAATGGCCCGGCCGGGGTCGGAGCCGGCGCTCTGGCTGTTGACGTCACAGCCCGGTGCGCCGAAATCGGTCGCGGCAAGCGTCCCGGTTCCCCGCAGCGCTTTTCGCGCCAGCGCTTCGGCCCGCCTGGCGGAGGCGTCCGAAGACGCCAGCGCCCGGCAAAGTCCGGCCAGCAACAGGCGCTCGTTGCCCGTGATGGCCGCATGCGCGTGGATGACGAGGATGCCATGGGCGCGCATCAGCGCCGGATCGTTGTCGGGATTGTTGGCCTGTACACGCGGATTGGCGATCACATACTGTGCCCGGAACCCGCGCGGCGCGGACGCCCACGGCGCACGATGCGCCAGCAACCCGTTCGGCGGATTGCCGGTATTGCGGTGGGCTACTCGGCGTCGCTTCGCTTGCCTGGGGGAGGGCCCACCGGTATTGCCCGCAAGCCGCGCGGAGCCCACACCGGGCAGGTGCAAGCCGCCCTTGTCCTGCGCCTCGTGCAGCCAGAAATGCAGCGCCCGCGCCTCCTGCCGCGCCCAGCGGTCGAGCCTGTTGATCTGCGCATCGCGCAGCCGCAGCGCTTCCGACTGCGCGAAGCCGACAAAACCCGCCGCCAGCCCCAGTGACAGCAACAGCGTCGCGGTCAGTGCCGACAGCCCCCGCTTGCGGCGGCGGGCTACACGGCGTCGCGTCGGCCCGGGAGGGATCGTTCGGATTTGGCAGGACATCATTGAGGGGCTCCCGTCGCCATCAGCTGAACCGCAGCACGAAGTTGCCGCCCGCCGATCGCGCGCATTGGGTATTGATCTCGGCTGGCGTATCGACGTTTCGGCGGGGCGTTCCGGCCGACCCGAACTGCACGGCGGCGAATGTCCGGTCCGATTTGAGCGCGCCCAGCACCGCCTTGCAGGTCTGGACCGGAACGCCGCCGACAAAGGTAATGGTGAAGCTGCCGCCGCTGGTGGTGGCCGCAATCGTGACCGTGGTACCGTCCGGATCCTTGATCGTGTTGCCGTTGCGCCAGTTATCGGGAACGGAGCCCGAACTGACCGCCGCCGCGTTGTCGAGGCCGGTATAATTGCCGCGATACTGGTTGGTGATCTGCGGCGCCAACTGGCGCACGAACAGCGCCGTCTGCGCCGCACTCGCCGAGGCGGTGAGCTGGTTGTAAATGGCGAAGATGGCGATCACGATCACCACCGCCACCACGATCGACAACAACATGCCAATCAGGCCGCGCTTGTGTCGACGCGGCATGCGGGTGCGAAGCGCACTGCCTGTGCTGCGAGCACTGCGGGTGCTGCGAGCACTGCGGGACTGGCGCGGCACAAGACGGCGTGACGGGTGGCAGTCCGGGTGCGCACATGCGTCGGATCGGAAAAATTCGGAAATGAGGGTCTCACTCATGCGTAAGGTCTCCTGTCGATCGGCGCAGGCGCCTTTTCTCGTTGGTGCCGTGTTGGTCCCGGCGGCCCTGACCGCCGTGCCCAGAAGGGCAACAAAGTCGCCCGGGAAGTGCGGCAGAGCCGCCCGAGCTTGCCTTGTGACCGGGATTCTTGCCGCCGCTTATCCCCGGCGGCTTCGCCGCCGCTATCACCGGAACCTCACGATGAAGTCGCCGCCCGCCGATCGCGCGCACTCGCTATTGATCTTGGCCGGCGTGTCGACGAGGTTCTTGCGCCTGCTGGTCGAACCGAACCCCACCGCATGGAACCTCCCGTCCGATTTGAGCGCGCCCAGCACCGCCTTGCAGGTCTGCACCGGAACGCCGCCGACAAAGGTGATATTGAAGCGACTGCTGTTGGGGGCGCTCGCGACCGTCACCGTGGCGCCGTTCGGATCCGTGATCGTGTTGCCGTTGCGCCAGTTGTCGGGAATGAAGCCCGAACTGATCGCTGCCGCATTGTCGAGACCGGTATAGGTGCCGCGATACTGGTTGCTGATCTGCGGCGCCAGCTGGCGCACGAACACCGCCGTCTGCGCGGCACTCGCCGAGGCGGTAAGCTGGTTGTAGACGGCGAAGATGGCGATCACGATCACCACCGCCACCACGATCGACAACAGCATGCCGATAAGCCCGCGCCTGTTTCGACGCGGCATGCAGGTCCTGCGAGCACTGCGGGTGCTGCGAGCACAGCGGGACTGGTGCGGCGCAAGATGGCGGGACGGATGGCCGTCCGGTCGCCGTGCCGTCTGCGGACATGCGCCGGTCCGGAAAAATCCGATCAAAATGGTGTCACTCATGCGGTATCTCCTGTCGATCGGCGCTTACGGCGTAGGCGCCGATCCTTCCCGGCATGTTCACTTGAACTGCAGCACGAAGCCGCCGCCCGATCCCGCGCATTGGGTATTGATCTCGGCCGGCGTATCGACGGCGTCCCGGTTGTGGTTGCCTTTACCGACCGTCACACGGTCGAAGGTCCGGTCCGTTTTGAGCGCGCCCAGCACCGCCTTGCAGGTCTGGACCGGAACGCCGCCCACAAAGGTGATGGTGAAGTTGGCGTTGGAGTTTGCACTGGCAATCGTCACCGTGGCGCCGTCCGGATCCTCGATATTGGCGCCGTTGCGCCAGTTGTCGGGAATGAAGCCCGAACTGACCGCCGCCGCGTTGTTGAGACCGGTGTAGTTGCCGCGATACTGGTTGGTAATCTGCGGCGCCACCTGGCGCACGAACACCGCCGTCTGCGCGGCACTCGCCGAGGCGGTGAGCTGGTTGTAAATGGCGAAGATGGCGATCACGATCACCACCGCCACCACGATCGACAACAGCATGCCGATCAGACCGCGCCTGTTTCGACGCGGCATGCGAGTTTGATGCGCACGGCGAGTACCCGGCGCGTGCGCTCCGTCAGGTCCTTCTGATGCACCCCCGTCCGGTGTTGCCGGGCCGTTGCCTGCCTTTGCGCCAAGAGGCCAGCGATGGAGGCTGAGGTCCTCGTGAAGTTGCATGTTCATGTGAGAAGTCATGAGTACAGTTCTCCTGTGATCTGTTCGATGATGGGAAGGGCGACACTCATCAGCACGATGAGCGCCGCGGCGATCAGCGCCAGAAGCACGCCATTGACGGCGATCATCCGCGCTTTCAGTCTCATTTCGATATTGGCAAGCCAGCGGTCGACGAAGCGGCCGGCCCGTTCGATCCCGTCGGCCTCGTTCCACAGCATCTTGAGGATGGCGCCGAGTTCCGGCGCCGGAAATCCCTGCCCCGCCATCAGCGCGGCGGCGCCCAGATTGTTCTTGGCCCCCACGTAACAATTGGCAATCGCCGTGATGCGTGAGCGCGCATAGGGGCTGGTCGCACGGGCCATGCGGTAGAACAGGTGCGTCGTCACAGACTGGCCGGAACGGGCGGCCTCGATGACGGAAAACAGGAAGCCCGCCCCCGATGTCAGACGCGCCAGCGAGAACGGAAACACCTTGTCGGCGATCACCCGGCCCGGCCCCTTCCAGTTCGGCAGTGCAAGGGCGATGATCATTGCGAAGGCGCCGATGGCCAGTGCCGCCGGCAGGGGCCAGGCGACAATGCCGTTGACGATGGCAATCACCCATTGCTGGAAGACCGGCAGCGTTTCGAAATCGGCGATCTGTTCGAGCGCCGGATAAAGTTTCAGCCCGAACAGGAAGACGATACCGATCAGGCCGACCACAAGCACCACCGGCAGCGCCACCGCATTGACGATCGCGGAGCGCATCGCCAGTTCCATGCGCACCAGCCGCGCGGCCGAGCCGAAGATCCGTGCCGTGTCGGCCTCGCCATAGCCCTGCAGGATGAGGCGTTCTGCCGGCCCGCAATAGTCGCCGACCCGCTCGGCAAAGCGCTTGCGCGGGATCGACTCGCGCAGGTCGATCAGCACCGTCGCCACCACCGGTTTGCCCTGCGCCCGATAGGCTTCCGCCATGGCCTCCAGGGTGCGCGAAATGTCCGAGCCGCCCTCCAGGATGTCGGCCAGCAATTGCCACACATCGCCGCGCACCGCCTTGGTGAAGAAAAGACGCCGCCAAAGAAGCACCGGCTTCGATGCGCCAAGGCCCGGAACCGCCCGCCCGCCTCCGGTGGCTTTGCCGCCAGAAGGTCGCCGCCGGCGTTCTCCGGCGGCTCCCCCGCCGCCAATGGGTCGCCAGGAAAGAAGCTGCCGGAACCGCTGCTTTGTCGGGGCCGCCATCCCCGTCAGGTCCCCCTGACGCCTCCCCGTCAGGTCCCCCTGACGCTTCAATGACGGGTCTGCCTTGCGATCCGCCATCAGCGCTTCCTCCGGCGCTTGCGCCTGATACGTTTTGCGGGATAGTCGGGTTTCAGCGCGGTCGCGCGGCCGACACGATTGGAATTGGCCGCATTCACCTGAACGTCCTTGCGGCGGGCTACTCGGCGTCGCTTCGCTTGACTGGGGGACAACCCGCCGGTATTGCCGTCGCCTGTGGACCGCTTGTCGTCAGAGCCGTCTTTCCGGCAGTCGTCGCTGTCGGTCGGCTTCGTGGCTTCGGCACCGCCGTGTTTTTTCGACGTGTCCGGTTCCTCGGCGCCGAAGCCTCCGACAATCCGCGCCTGTTGTTGCGCCGCGACCTTGTCGAGCCTGTTGTCCATGGTCGCATCGTAGAAATCGACCTGGCCATCGCCCACCAGCGCCGCGATGCGCAGCGGCAGGGGCCGTCCGCCCATGCCGCCGTCCTCCACCGGCTTGACCCAGTAGGCATTGGCGCCGATGGGGTCGCGCCCGTAAACGAAACCGCGAAAGGTGTTGTCAAGACGGATATATTCGGCCAGCGCCCGACGTCGCGACAGACCGCCCCAGGCTTGCGTGGCGCTCGAGACGGCCGCATCCAGTCGATCCGCCCCATGAGCATCCAGTTGCGTCTTGAGGCCGCCGATCTTGTCCTCCAGACAGGCCGGGCAGCCGGCGCGGTTGCGGATCATCGGACGGAACCTGTCCTCATCCCGGGGCTCGGGTAAGTAGCCATGCTCGCGCACATGGTTGTCCAGGCCATCCGCGATCATCACCCTTTCCGCTTCCGTCGCGGGTCGGGCGCAGTGCGGACACAGGATCGGCATCAGCTTCTGGCGCATGACCAGCGAGATCACGCCCGGCTCGGCCACTTCCGATGGCGCAACCCCCAGCGAGAGCAACCGGAAGGGAACGCTGATGGCGCTGAAGGAGTGGATCGTGGTGTAGATCTTGTGCCCGGAAATGACGAACTGCAGCACCTCGCGCGCCGCGTCGGCGGTGCGGATTTCCGATACCATGCCGACATCGGGAGCCGAGCGCAGGAAATGGCGAAGCACTTTCGAGAACTCCTCGCCGCGCTCATCTCCCGACACCGATGAATTGACCAGCATCTGGGCAATGCCCCGGCCCTCGATCGGATATTCGATCGGGTCCTCGACCGTGTTGATGCCGACCTCTTCGTTGCGTTCCCGGTAAAGCCGCTCCAACTGGCGCACCAGCGTCGTCGACTTGCCGTCGCCGGTCGACCCGCCGATGATGACCAGGCCGTTCTCCGAACGCCGTTCCCGGGCGAGTTCCTCAAGGATGTCGTCATCGAAGCCGAGCATCTCCAGCGAGCCCGCCTCGTTGCCCTTCTTCGAATAGAGCAGCCGCAACGTCAGCATGTCGTGCCCGTCCATGATGGGCCCCTTCTGGCCGCGCATGCTGATCACGCCCCCGGGCAGCGGCACATGGCTGCCGGGACTGATGGCGAAGGCCTGGTGGACGCCGGCCTGCTGGGCGGCCGAGCCGTCGCCGGCGGCCCGCTCGTTGTAGATCCACGCGATCGCCTGCGCCGCATCGCGCACCGGCCACTGGTCGCCATGGTTGACCTCGATATTGGCAAGACGCACACGCAGGTCGCACATGCCATTGCGCATGTAGAACTTGATGTCGCTCGCCCCCAGCGCCGAAATCTCGTTGAGCACACCGAGGAACCGCCGGGCGCCCCGTTCAAGGTTCTCGACCTGCGTGCGGCCACGCGCCTCGCCGTCCCGGCCGTAGAGGATCTCGATCCCGGCGGGTTTGTCCGCCACGCGCTGGCGCACCCGCGGCAGCTTCCAGGTCCGCCGCAAAACCTCCAACTCCGCGAACACCGCCTTGCTGTGCTCCGGAACCACATGCAGAGTGCCATCATCCATGAAGACGGCCGCCGCACGGAACGCCTCGCTGCCGATCAGGAAGTTGCCGTCATTGTCGGTCGGCGGGACCTTGCGGCGGCGAAGATTTCGGAACAGGACACCAATGCTCATTGCGCCGCCGCCCCCGACGGGTTTCCAGCAGCCACGGTGCAATAGACGAATTCGCGCGAGTCGGCATTGTCAGCCGTGCAACCCGCATTGTCTTGTGCCCTTGCCGGTGCCGGGCCCGGATCGTTGCGCAGCCGCCTTGGTTCCCCGTCATCTCCGTCGCCGCGAACCATGACCGCCTCGTCGGTAATCGCCTCGACGATCAGGCCGTCCTCCAGCCGGTCGCCGGCCGCGACCACCAGTTCGAGCGGCGGTTCCGGCGCAAGCGGCGTGACCGGCATCAGCGTGCCATCCTCGAGCACCACCGGCGGCGGCAGCGGCGGGCGGTAGGTCGATGCAATGCCCGCACGCCACGCCCCGCCGGCAACCCGGACCCGGTAGCGCACCAGATGCTGCCAACTGCCGGCAGGGGATGGAGACGCCGCCGCACTGCCAACCACCGGATCGGGTGCCGCCGTGACGGACGCATCCGGAAC
Organism: Rhizobiaceae bacterium; assembly: GCA_963921345.3. GTDB lineage: Bacteria > Pseudomonadota > Alphaproteobacteria > Rhizobiales > Rhizobiaceae > Hoeflea_A. The sequence goes on from CAWUFE020000004.1 coordinate 69,919, forward strand.
GCTGGCGGCAGCATCGTCCGGCGGGCCTTCCGATGATCCCGGGACGGTGACAGGATCACGCGGCGGGAGCGCCGCTTCCCCAGCTCCCGTCAGGTCCTCCTGACGCTCCACCGTCTCTTCCGGCGGCTGCCGCGCCTCAACCGTCAGGATCTGCTCCAGTTCCGCCTCCAGTTGCAGGATGCGGTTGATCCGCGCCTGTCGCTCCGCGCAAAGCCGCACCACTTCAGCCTCGATCGCATAGGTCTGCAAAACCGTATCGTCGAGCATCCGCGCATAGGCGTCCTTCAGCAGATCAACCGGACAGGGCGCGAAACGATCACCGGGATCGACCGATCCAGCAGCGGCCGGGGCCGACGCCGCTTCCCGACCCGGACCGGAATCCACATCCGCGTCCAGGGGAGCATTGACGGGCGGCCGTGCAAGGCGTTCAGTCGGCGCGATGACGGTGTTGTCGGGTACGGTCGGGTCAGCCACAGACGGCTCCGCTTCGGAAGGCGCCGCATCAGATGATGCCGCATCAGGCGATACATCGTCCGGAAGTGCTTGATCGGGCACCACCTCTTGCAGCGGTGCATCTTCAATCGGAGATTCATCGAACTGAATGATGCGGGGCGCGTCCTGTGCGACCGGTGTATCCGGCACCACGAGGATCGGAGCCGAATCCTGTGCGCTTTGCGCAACGGTCGGTTCCGGATCAGGCAGGATCGGACTTGGCTCCTGCGCCATGGCCACGCAGGAAAGGCCCATGAAAGCGGTAAACAGAGGCGGGAGTGGAGTTCTCATGACAGCACCCCGCCGAGGTGGTCGCAGTCGGTAACCCGAAAGGCGCTGACGTCCCTGTTGCGGTGCTGGCAATCCGGGCGTGGATGCTCTATGTCTGTGATCAGCACAAGCAGGGACCCGACATGGCCGAAGCAGCGTTCAACACGATCGCCGAAATACAGCGCCTTCGCGATGCAGGCATCGAACAGAAACAGGCCGAAGCCATCACGCTGTCCATCCACGCCGGCGTCACCGGTGGCGTCGCCACGAAGGCGGACGTCGATCTGGTCAAGGCCGAGGTCGATCTGGTCAAAAAAGATGTCGAACTGGCCAAAACAGAACTTGACGGCAAGATCGACAGCGCCACTGCCACCCTGCGCGGCGAAATCGCTTCGGCAAAGTTCGACCTGACCTGGCGGTTGCTGAGCGGATTTGCCGTTCTCAACGCCCTCATGTTCGCACTCTTCCGCTACCTGCCGATCGTGCCTGCCGGATAACTCCGGCAGCCACAGATCCCGCAGCAAAGGGCAATTCAACCCTTCCCGGAAATCACCCGGCATATGCGCCGTATCACGCGTCATTTGCCGCGCCTCTGACCGCGCAACTCCCACTCCCCGGTCTTTTTGTTCAGGTATTCGATCGGGTTCTTTGTCACCAGGTCCGGACGCAGGATGCGCTGGCCACGGTCCTGCTTCACCAGGTCGAAATAGGTGATCGCCGTCTGCTTCTCGTTGACACCGACACCCAGCGACTGGGCGCTAGGGAAGTTGGGACAGGCCTTCCAAACAGCACGCGGTAGACGCTTCTGGAGATGGCCGTGAGAAGCATCTACCCAGCGCTTGCGGTAGGTCATATACCACTTCATGCCGCCTGTTACTGCATTGTAGACCGGTACCCCGACGCCGCCCTTGTCACCGCTGATGTCAGGTCCGCTGGCGAAAGTCGGCAGACGGCGGTTGCCCTTCTGGTAGCGCCGCATCTTCCAGCGCCAATTGCCGGGTGAATAATATTTGCTGGGGTAGTCAAAATAGCAGACGGCAAGCCGGCCATTGCGGCCCGTATAATATACCTCGATGGTGTCGTCCGAATGATCTGGGAAACTGTCCTTGCCGCCGGCAAAGCCCACAAATACAGAACCGCCTAGCAGCGACTGGTAGTGATCGGCCGCCACATTGCCGGGCGGATTCCGGTAGCTGTGCGGTTTGGGTACACGCTTCGGCTCGGCCGACGCATGACCTGCCATTAGCCCGAGTGCCAGCAGTGCCGCGCATACGGCCCGGCCATGGCGGCAAAGATGTCCTGTCAGTGCTTTCGTCAATCCGTGTCCCGGCATTTTTCACTCCTCCCTTTGTCTTGCCGCATTCTCCACTTGCGCGTTTGCGGCCGTTATGCGCACCTCATGTGCCATCGTCGAAGTCATCTCCCATGGCAACACCTCCGCCATAATCGCCGTCAGAATTGTCTGAACCACTGTTTCGACCGCCGCTGAACAAGCCGCCGCCATGTCGCCCGCCACTTTCGCTCCACCCGGTTAAACTGCCCAGGCCACTCGTCGAGCTACCGAAATGCCCTGTCGGCCCGGGTTTGTTGCTGTCCGTCCTGCCGTCACCAGTCGTGTCGTAGGTGGTTCCGGGGCTTTCACCGCTGTTGCGGCCACCGCCTCCGCCACCAGGACGGCAACTGTAGGTCTGCCCCTCGCGAACCCACGGACCATATCTGACCGGCGGCTGGCCGGCCTCGCGGCGGCCATCGGGATAGGTCAGCCAATTGTGGGTCACCTGCCGCTTGTATACAAAAAGCGTATATTGCGCCGAGGTGTGGCGGCTTTCCTGAACCGTCTGGTGACACGAACGGCGCGTTTGGGTACTTACGGTGGTCGAGGCCACCGGCTTCGGACAGTCGAAGCGCTCGCCGACATCGCGCCACGGATGATAGATGACCGGTCTTTGGATGGCGGGAATGCGGCTGCCGCTGAGGCCCTGCAAGCGCTTGTCGACCGGATAGGTCATCCAGCGCCGGACCACCTTGCGCTGCTGTCTCTGTTTGCACAGCCCGGCCGCGACCGTGCGTGTCTCGACGCTTTCGGTGGTCGACAGTGTCGGCCCGCAAATGGGCCTGCCGTCATTGCGCCAGGGACTGATGTCTTTCTTGACGATGACCTTGCCGCCCGTGCGTACGCCCCCGGCACCGACCTTCTGGCGCCAGTGCGTCGTCACCGTCCGGTTTTGGTACTGCCTGCAACCATTCACCTTGAAATTCCTGCTCTGGTTCTCACTGGTCGTCCAGGTGATAAAGGGACAGACGGATTGCCCGACATCGCGCCACTGGCTGTGGGTCACGGATGGACGGTCCGGCCTGCGGCGCTCCTGGCCGGCGCTGTCGAGATAGGCCTGCCAGTGGCTGGTGCGCGTTCGCCGCCGTTTCTGAGTGCAGCGTCCGACAGCGACCGTTCGGCTTTCCTCACGCGTCGTGCGGTAGGGGACGTAGCAGCCGTCGCTGACCTGCCAGGGGTCGTTCCATGTCAGCACCAGCGGTGGCAGTTGCCATTGCGCCGGGAACGTCTCTGTGTGCGTCCACTCCTTGCGGCGGCGTTCGTAGGTGCCCTTCGGCACGCCGACCCTGCTCCTGCCATGGCGCTTGTAGAGTTCGACCTGCAGATCGAGGCGCAATGGCCCGCAGGAGGGTCGTTCGATCCTGGTGACCAACACCGACTCGCCTTCCGGCGGCTTGGGGACGCAGTCGTCCCAGCGCCCGAGCCGTTGGCTTTCCTCGCCATTGATCAGCAGGACGGTTTCGAACACGCCTCCCACCTGATCGTCCGGACAGTCGCCGATGCGGTCCTCCCGTCGGGCCATCCTCGGCTGCGGCAGGCTGCAAACCCCGATGGTCGGTGTCTTCGGCAGCCGATCGATCATGGTCTGGCAGACCGTATGTTCGAAGCCGTCATGTTCCAGCATGCGGCCGTCCTTGATGAGCAGCGGCATGTTCATGTGCAACTGGTATGAGATCGGCGTCTGCTGCTTCGCGACCGGCGGGTTGAGGCGGATGTCCCGGTGCAGGGTCGCCAGCAGCCTCTCGGCGGCGTCGCTGTCCTGGCCGTAGCGCACCAGTCCCCGGTGTTCGATGTCGTGGTAGACCAGGATGCGTTCATCCTGGCGCAGCACCGCGATGCCCTCGCGTTCGAGCCCTTCGGCCGGCAATCCCAGCAGTTCGCGGGTTTCGCGACGGGTCAGGTGTCGTCCGTCGCGATTTTTCGACGGCAGGCGCAGATCGTCGAGTGTCTGGTCCGGATCATCGAGATTGGCGAGCAGTTCCTCGATCTGCGGCGGCTTGAGCTGACGGATGGCCAGTCCCACGGACGAACTGACTTCGCGCAAGCGTTTGGAATGGTGCCATGCGAGCGAGATATCGGCACGCTTGTTGAGCCGCTCGATCTCGATCTCCTTGATGCCGGAGAAGATGTCCCACCAGTCGCCGATGCCGGCGGACGCGGTGCCGGCCCGGCCCAGCATGAGAACGGCGCATGCGGCCATGGCGCAGCGGCGGAGCCTGCGGGAGGATGAGCGTTCCATCAACCGGCCTCCCCGTTGCCTGGCCTGAGCCGCAGGACGGTGCGATCGTCACGCCGTTCGACGGCCAGCAGGTCGGCTTGCGGCCCGGCGGCGTCCAGTCGATCGAGGGCGCGGTCCGGCGGGTCGCTGACGGTCACGGTGACACTGTTGCCGTCGACGCGCACCGCATCGGGCACATCGACGAAGGCCTGAGCCAGCGCCCGTTCGATCTCCGCAACGGGTGCGAAGCCACCGGGACTTGCCTGCCGTGTTTCGAGTGGCAGGCGGCGCCACAGGACCAGGCGTCCGTCATCATCGCCCGTTGTCGCATGGCCATGCGAAGACCCCTGCCCCTCAAGATGCGCCTTGACCAGTTCGCCGCCGGCGGCCGTGGCCAGCACCGCGTTGGCTTCCCCGTCCCGATCATAGGCGCGCCAGGCGACGACGCTGCTTTCGGTGGATTCAATCGGCGCAAGAGTGCCGCCGTTGTCGAAACCGCTCGCCTTGTCGACACCCGGAGCCCGTACCCGGATGTCATCCGGCAGGGAATCCGGTCGGGCGCATCCCGTTGCTGCAATTCGCCATCCCGGCATGCGCGGCCAGGCCCGGGTCATGCCGTCGAGACAGGTGCTTCGCACCGCGCCCTCAACCGGAACAGTGAAGGTGATCTCGGGTTCCGGCGGGGCCTGTGGTGCGAACAGACCGCCATACCAGGCCATGGCGGCGGCCAGCATGACGCATCCGATGGCGCCTGCCGCGATCGTGGCTGCCCAGTGCTGTGGCGGTTCCTCGAACAGCGGGCCTTCACCGTCAGGTCCTCCTGACGATCCGTCGATCGCCAGCGGCGTGACGGTGACCGGCAACGGGACTTGCGGTGCCGCCTCCTCGATCGCGTCGAGGAGCCTGTCAGCCGATGACGGCGTAACGGCGATGCCGGCAAGATGGGGCGATGTCGCGACGATGTTGGCCAGGGCGCGCACCAGATCGCGCAGGCTGTCGCACAGTTCTTCCGGCACCGTGTGCGACGGTCGGCCGCCTTCCGTACCGCCGAGCCACCAGAGCACCGTATCGTCATCATCGATTGGGTTGACCCTGGCGACGAAGACCCACAATCCGTCGAGCCGGTTGGCAGCGTGCCCGCCAGCACTGTGATCGTAAGCACCATGGCCGCAGCCGGCGTCCTCCGGCGGGTTTCCCGCCGTCACTGGGTCGCCCAGCTGCTTTTCCCGCTCGACGGCCAGGCACATCTGCGCCAGCAGCGAGCCTGTGGCGGCTGGAAACCCGTTGCGGCTTGCGGCCTGGATGGCATCGGCGCGAATTGTGGTGCGTGAGCCGCGCCATTCGAGCATTGCCGGCCGTGCGCCCAGCCGACCGGGTCGGGCGTCGTCATGGCCCCATTCCAACCCGGCCAGCAGCAGGTCGGTGCCCACGCCTGTGTCGGTGGAGGCGTCCACTCCGGTACCCACGTCTGGGTCGGTGCCAGCGTTCTGCTCATGATCACCCTTGAGCCTGTAGAGCCGGTCGTCGGTCATGATCGTCTCCCCGCCGCCAGGATTGCCGGCCTGATCAGCACATACATGCGCACCCTCCGGTTCTCGGCGGCGTTGCGGCCGCCAAGGCCGATCTTGCGGAAGAGGCCGATACCGCTCTCCTGGCGTTCCGAGCGCTGTTGTTCGTAGCCGGAAACCACCAGCGTCTCGCCGGTGGCCAGCACGGCCTCGGATCGGATGGCGCGCTCGTCGATGACGGGAAACCCGGTTTCCTCATCGATGCGCACCAGGTCGCGCTGGGTGATGGCGAGCCCCAGATGCAGCTGGTTCCGGTCAACAAGTCGCGGCAGGGCGGCAATCACGATGCCGGTCTCGAACTCCTGCGTCTCCTGGCCACCCGTGGTTACCCCGTCCTGTGTGCTGGTCGCTGTGCGACGGTTGTAGCTTTGCGTGCGGGTGAGCGAGATCGGCGCGATGACGCCGGATTGCACCGTGGTCGAGCCGATGCGGTAATCGACGACGGCCGCGTCGCGAGCGAGCGCCTCGAGGCGGATCGATGCGGCCCCGCGCGACAGTGTCACGGCCCCGCCGGCCGTTGCCAGGTCCAGGGCCGCCCCGCCATAGTTGGCAGCCACGTTGACCGCCTGTCCGGCAACGGTGCCGAGTGTGCCACGGCTGTTGAGACGCGCCCCGAACTCTTCGGCGCGATCGCTGTCGACGAAGAAGACCGCAACCTCCAGCGCGATGCGTTTGGAGGCGGTTGCAACGACATCGTCAAGCACCTTGGCGACGGCGCGCTGGACGGAAGGCGGCCCGAAGACCTGGACCCGTCCGGCCTCCTTCGAGAATGTGACGCGGGCCGGCGCCGGGGCCAGCGGCGCCAGTCGCGCTTCAAGCTCAGCCCACGGGTCGAGTTGGCGCTGTGTGGCGATGTTGATGCCCTCGCCGTCGATCGTATCGCTGACCGTGGTGGTTGCGCGCGGCAGCGGCACTTTCCATTCGGTGGTGGTCATGCGGTCGATGGCTATTGCTCGGCCGTCATGGGTCCAGGCGACATCCATGCGGGCCGACAGCTTGTCGAGGAAGGCCGAGAGCGGTCCCTCGTAATCGACCGCCATGCGTGTTCCGATGGGCACGGCGATCACCGATCCGTCGGGCCGGATGTATCGGGTGCGCACCGAGACCGGAATTTTGGTCGCGGCGGTGATGGCATCGGCGATGGCGCGGACATCGGCCTTTCCCTCGATGGCGAGTGCGATACCCTTTGCGCCCTCGAACTTCTTCGGCAGCGGCTTGCCCTGGCGGCTGCCGGGCCTGACCTCGACCTGCCGCCCGAAATACGGCAGCGCCTCCTCGATCACATGGCCTCGGCGTGCAGCATCGAGACGCGCCTGCTGCTGGGCCGCGCGGGCCTTGCCGGCCGCAAGACCATCGGTCACATCCTGCTGGATGGTCTTGCCCCCACAGCCGGCCAGCATGACCAGGCCGATCAGGGCTGCCATATGAGGGAACCGCGCCATCACAGTCCGACCCTCACGACCTTGTTGGGGTAGATGCGCACCGGCGGTGCGACACCGTCATGGGAGAGGCCGCGCACCAGATGGCCGATGGCGGTCTTGAAGTCGCCCTGCAGCTCGACGGCGACATGGATGGTCCATGCATCGCTGGTGTCGATGATGACGGTATGGCCGGCTCGTTTTGCCCAGCGCTCGATGACGGCGCGGAACGTCTCGCCTTTCTTCGCGGTCCAGACAGGTGGCGGCTTTGGTGCGGCGACAACCGCATTGGCTTTCGCTTTTACGCTGCTGGCGCGCGGATTGGTCTTGACGGCGTTCTGGCTTGCCGTGACCGTACCCGCTTTTGCACCCGCTGCCCCGGCCACCAACGTCGGGTTCCCACGACGAACCGTCAACGTCGGGTCGCCCCGAGGAACCGTTGTTGTGCAGGGCATGGTCAGTTGCATGCCCGGCTTCAGCCTGGCCGGATCGAGATTGCCGTTGGCGTCACGGATCCGTGTCCAGTGTTTGCCGTTGCCGAGACGCGCGGCGGCGATGGAAAACAGCGTCTCGCCGGCCCTGACCCTGTGAGTTGGACAATGCGCTTTTGCTACACCCCTCTGCCCGGCACTACGTGCCTTGTCATGCAGTGCTGCGACTTTTGCCCCCTGCCCTGGGCCTATCTTCGAGCCTGCGGGTTGGCTGCCGGCGGCGCGTCCCGCCTTGGATGCGACGGGCCCCGAAGTGATTCGTTTTTTGGCAGGAAGGATGCGCCCTGCCTGCGTTTTTTCGAAAGGTGTGCGGGATTTTCGCTCGTCAGCGGTTACCAGGCGCACGGGCGGCGCGAACGCCTGCCAATGCGGGCATCGGATGACGGCGGCTTGCGTGCTGGCGGTCGTTGCGGCCGACAGTCCTGTCGCGGACATTGGACAAAGCGCCGCGAATATGCATAGGGTCAGCGCGAAATTGGCGCAAAGGCGACGTGAGACGAGCGCCCGCGCCTTTGGGATGGTGCCGAATGGGTATGGAAAACATTCGCCAAGTGGCTGTAGAAAACTACGGCCTAGCCTTGATTTTCCCCTTGACTTGGGGGGGGGGCATTCCCTGCATTGGACCTCTCCGCCTCACGCAATGGTTGCGAACCTAGTGTAAATCAGTCCCGCTGGCAAGCCGCCTGCAAATTACTGATTCGCGCCGCGGCCCGAACGGGCGGCCAAAAAGGCGCCCCCGGGACGCGAATCACGCCGTCCAAACATCCGATTTCCTATAAGTTCGCGAGCCCGCTATCGCCGGCGGCAATTTTGCGGTTGTTGCCCGAGAAGCCCGATTTTGAAAACCGGCAGGTCTCTGCCATGCTCGCTTGGTCGGCTGGTGTGATTCGCGCCGACCGATGCCATGAAACCGTCTTTTGAAAGGGAAGGGAAAAGCCCCTACGAAAGCAGAAAACCCGCCGGGAGGGCGGGCTTCATAACTGTCTCTCTCTAACGGATCGGAACTGTTAGCAGCAGTTCCAGCGGTCACCCTGATAATGGTGATCCGATCTTCCCAGAGAAACGGCGCGATTGCAAGTCTTTTCTTGCCACGGATTTTTGTGCCCTGCGACAGGCCCGTCCCTGCCTTTCCGGCGGTCCATACGAGGATCGAGGAAAGCAGTTATGGATACGTACAAAGCAGCCGGTGGCACGACGTCAGGGCCGGCCTGTTCGGGGGCCGGCCTGCGGCGCACGACCCCCGGATCAGTGCGCTCGCGCAAGCATGCGCGGGCCTACCACCGGGAGGGTGCATCCGATGTGTCGCGCTCGGCCGCCCTGAAGATGGTCAAGCTCGCCAGCCCCGTCCTGGGGATCGGTCCGATCAAGCTGGCGCTGCTCGACCAACTCTTCGCCTCGTCGAAGGCGATGGACTGGAGTGATGCCGGCGGCATCGGTCCGGTGGTGTGGCCATCCAATGCCTGGCTGGCGCGTCGGATGGGTGCTCCGGTCAACACGGTGCGCTATCACCTGCGCGGCCTGACCGATGCCGGCCTCATCACCTGGCGCGACGGTCCCACCTGTCGGCGTCACGGCAAGCGCGACGCCGACGGCCGCATCGTCGAGGCCTTCGGCATCGACCTGTCTCCGCTTGCCATGCGATATGAGGAGTTCAGGGCGATCGTCGAGGCGTCCGAGGAAGAGGCGAAGGAGATGAAGCGTTTTCGCCGTCGTCGCACGGTGCTCGACAAGGATATCCGCTCACTGATCGCCAGTGCCCGCGAGCACGGCCTCGATGACGACACGGAGGTCGCCTTTTGCCATGCCATGGCCCGCCGCGAGGTCCTGTGTGAGCGCTGTCCGCGGGACCTGGATGGGTTGATGCGACAGGTGGCGGCCTTAGAGGCGCTGTATGATGAGTTGGAAGTCTTGTATGACAGGGCATGCAGGCCGACGGAACCTCAGTCGGATGTGTCAAAAACCGGACACCGCGGTGTCAAGATGTTGACACCCAATACAACTACAGCTCCAACTTCCAATTCTGGAATCTGTAATCAAAACGGCATCGCCCATAACCGTCGGGTAAACCCGACGAACATGGACGATACTCAATTACATAAGGCTGCCTACGGCAGCATGGCTTTTGAAAAAAAGCCTGCAGCAAACCCTCAGGAAAACAAGCAATCACAGGTGGAAGCGGTTGATTCCGCTGGTGATTTGGCAAAACACCCTGCGGTTGCGGACAGCAATGGTTCCGCGGAAGGCGCCGGGTTTGAAACCAACACCGCCGATGATGATGTGCTGCACCTCTCCATCGGCCTGCTGCGCGACGCCTGCCCCGCCATCGAGGGGGCGGCGCCAGGCGCGCTGGCCGACTGGCAGGCCCTGCGCGGCAGTGGCAGCGCACTGTGTGCCGGCGCCGATATCAATCCACAGGTCTTCGAGGAAGCAAGCGACGCGCTGGGACCCGATATCGCCATCGCGGCAACCGCCGTCACCGTCCAGAAGGCCGCTCAGGGCGACGTCTTCAACCCGGGCGCATACCTCAGAACCCTCACCAAACGAGGAAAGGCCGGACAGTTGCGCATCGCACGATCCCTGCACGGCCTGGCAGGCAAAAATGCAGACAACCCGGCGGGAGACCGGGTCGACGGGTCGGCTGACATGGCAACCGACCCGGATCCTGAGGCGGCGCCGCCAACCGCGGACACCTTCCCGCCAGGCGGATCCATCGCCTTCGGCAAATGGGCCGATATCGTGCGCCAAAAGGCGCCAAAACCAACCCCCGATGTCGATCGCGTGGCCGACGAATTCAGACGCTTCTGCCGCCGCAATTCCATCGACATGACATCACCCAACATCGCTACCGTGTTCGCAACATTTGCCAGGAAATGGAAGGAGCGGCTATGAGACCTGGCGCAACGAAACCGACCGTTACAGCCGCCGCGGTGTCACGATGGCCCGTCATCGCCCTGTCCGCAAAAAACAGCCAGAACCAGGCCGCAAATGCAGCCGCCCACAAGGCCATAACCGAGCCGCAACGTGCTGTCCGGACCGAAGCCCGCCAACAGCGCCAACCGGCCCCGCCCGGTCAACACCTGCGAAAGATCCGCGATGATGCCCCGCGGTGTGGCGCCGGCATGGACCGTGATGCAGAGGCCGACAAGGCATGCAAGGGTCAGCATCGCGACGCGGCCGGGCTGCGTGCGCATCACCATGAAGGAAAGGCCCGCCAGGGTGCCGCCCGAAACAACGCCCGCGGCGCGGCCGAGAAGCACCATCACGCACAGGCCCAGCAGGAAAAACAGCGACGCGAAAATCAGTTCCTCGTTGCGCTCCATGACGACACGCTCCCTTGCGGACCTTGCTGTCGCCCCCGCGCCAGCCTACCGCACCGTCATGGCCGTTGGCAAAGCCACAACCGCCGGTCATGGTACATCGGAAAATCGGTCGACATGATCGCAAGGGCCGACACGCCATGACCGCTCAAGCCGTCAGGATTGCTGCAACCAATCTGCCCGATGTCGTCTGCACCGAGCCCGCCGGCACCCACGATCCGCAGGCCTATGTCGAAAACCGCGACGCGGCCCCTCTCACCACCCCGTTCATCCGTGGCCAAGATCATCGGTCGCATTCGGAGCCGGCAGTCACGGTGAAGACGAAAGGCCGGTCCCCTGCCCTTCGGACAGGCGCCGTGCTGGTATCGCTCCTTGCGCCATTGGTCATGGCGCTCGCCCCGGCCCGGGCGGACCGGGCCATCATCGAAGGCCAGGCGCATGTCATCGATGCCGATACCATCGACATCGGCGGCACGAGCATCAGGCTCTGGGGTATCGATGCACCCGAGCGCGACCAGACATGCGTCCTGGGCCGGTTGGTTTACGACTGCGGTCAACTGGCGGCGGACGAACTGTAAGCCTTCCTGAACGGTCGCACCGTGCGCTGTCGAAACAGGGCCACCGACCGCTACGGCCGCATCGTCGGCGTTTGCCATGTGTCGGCCGGCCGGGACATCGCCGCGTGGCTGGTCGAAAACGGCCTGGCCTTCGACTGGCCGCGCTATTCCGGCGGCCACTACCAATCCCGCCAGGATACGGCTCGCAGAACACGCGTCGGTCTCTGGCTGGGAACGTTCGAATGGCCATGGCAATGGCGAGGACCATGACCGATGCCGAGGGAGAATCCATGACCGCAAGTCGATTGTAAAGGCCGATCAGGGACTGCCCGATCGGCAACATCCGGGAAGGGCCATCGTCGTGAACCCGGATATGTCGGGGTCGTATACGAGCAGGTAATATCTGCGTCTCCTGGAGACATCCCGCGAATGCGATCGCTGCCGGATCGGCGTCATGGCATCCTGCTGTTGCCCGCTCGGACCATCCAGGATCTCCCCAAGGGTCTTGTCATCGACGGCGCTGGAGACCGATACCGGGTACTGCCTTTGCGGGTCGAGAACGATCCGGCCCTTCAGGCTACCGTAGAACGGCCTTTTGATGTCGAGGCTGACCAGTTGGCTCCTGCCGAGCGGTATAGGCGTCTTGTCGATCGTCACCTCGACGACCTTGCCGCTGCCGGAGAAATAGACATCCTCCGTCACCAGAAAGCCCGTTTTTGCGGAACCGTGACGACGATGGGAACGCCCGCGACCTTTTTCGTCACGATCTCTCCATCGCGGTTTTCAGTGATCAGCGTCGATTCGATCGACGTGCACCCATACATGAGAATGGCGCTGACCAGAGGCAGAACGATTGCGTTTTTCATGGGCCGTCTCCCCTACGCCGCAGAGCAGATGATCAACGTCGCCGGATGCGACGGGAATTCCGACTGAACCGAACCGGTCAGGCGGAACTGGCCAACATGTCGAACATTTCATGGTTGACACGAAGTCGCAAGCGGTCTTCGACAGATGGATAGCCGGACTGTCGTGGTATCAATCAACTGCGGAGCATCCGGGATCCGGGATTTTTGTCGATCTTGCACTCCTATGGGCAGGACCGGATTGACCATCACAATGGGAGACATCGCTCAATGTTGGAAAGCCAGGGAATTGCACGCGACCAGTTGCGTGCCTTTGTCGAGAGGATCGAAAGGCTGGAAGAAGAGAAGAAGACGATCGCCGACGATATCAGGGAGGTCTATGGCGAGGCCAGGGCCATGGGCTTCGACACGAAGGTCCTGCGCAAGGTGATTTCCATCCGCAAGCAGGACCGGAACGAGCGCATGGAACAGGAAGCGATCCTCGATACCTACCTGCATGCGCTCGGCATGGCGGAAGCGCCGCCGGAGGGTTAGATTAGCTTGGAGGCGAGCACGCCGATCGTCGGTGATGCGTGTCTTCCCACCGCTATGCCGGGCAAGGCCGGGCGCGACACGGAAGAGGAATGATTTTGGCGGAAATCGACGACTGGGATGACCTTGAAGAGCCGAATGACCATGAGGTGTTGCTCGAAGCGGAGAATGCGAGGGCGCTGACCCCGCAGGGTATTGCAGAAGCAAATGCCTATGCGCTTGCGCAATACGATCGATACCGCCAGGCCGCGGACGCGGTGACCGATGCCTGGCATGCCCGGCCGGACATCCTGAGGGTGACGCTGATCGGATCTCTCGCCATTATGCCCTGGAAGGAAGTGCCGAGGCATTCGCCGTATCGGCAGGAGAGGATCGAACTCTGGCATGAATGTGGCGATGTCGATCTGGCGGTGTGGCTTTCCGGCACGCAAGATCTGAATGGTTTGCGCCGCTCGAGGGACCGGGCTCTTCGCGACCTTTACAGGCGGACCGGGAACGGCACTGCGCCGCATCAGTTCGACATATTTGTGCTGGAACCGGGAACGGACCGCTATCTCGGACGGCTGTGCGATTTCAACACCTGCCCGAAAGGCAGGCAGGACTGCCGGGTTTCCGGGTGCGGCATGGTGCCGTTCCTGAAGCAGCACGCGGGGTTCCGCTGGCGACCGGACAGCCTGGCCGCTGACCGCAGCCATTGTCTCTTCGAGCGGGCGAGCGGATATCTTGAGCGGGCGGCAGACCTACCCTTGCCGGGTCGGCCGTCACGTGTCGGCGGCTAAGGGGGTTCTGGCGCCGGCGCGACGAGGAGCTGACTGCCTGGGCCGGACAGGGTTCTACGGAGATTATGCAGATTCTGATTGAAACCGGACGGGCATTCCGGCTTCAAGCCGGACACCATTCCGATAATTATCCGGACACTTTTACACAGTTGAAGAACGCCTCGGGTCAGCCCCTTGGGCATCACGCGCCTTTTCAAAAAGGAAGATGTGATGCCAGCAACGAGAACGCTGACTATGAGACAATTACGATACATGCTGCGGCTTGCAGCAGACCGGAACGAGCATCCGAGAGATCGCGGAGATGCTCGGCATAGCGCGCAGCACCGTACAGGATAATTTGAAGCGCGCGGTGGCTGCGGGATTGAGTTGGCCGCTGGAGAGTGGCCTCACGGACGACGTGCTGGAGAACAATCTGTTTTCTCGATCCGGTCGACTCGGCGTCAGTCAAGGTCACCGGCGACGGCCGGAGCCGAATTGGGCGCAACTGGCAACGGAGCTAAAGAAGCCCGGCGTCACGCTGCTCATTCTGTGGGAGGAGTATCGGGCGGCTCATCCCGATGGTTACGGCTACAGCCGATTCTGTGAACTGTACCGCAGTTTTGAGCGGCGTCTTTCGCCGTCGATGCGCCAGAAGCATATCGCTGGCAAGAAGGTCTTCGTCGACTATTCGGGCAAGAGAATCACCATTGTCGATCCTTCGACAGGCGAGATCCGTGAGGCAGAGATCTTCGTGGCGGTCCTCGGCGCCTCCGGGGGCACCAAGTGTTAGATTCTATCCACTAGGGCATTTGCTGTTCTTTGCAAGATCAATACCGATGATGTTAACGTCGTTCATGTGGATGCTCCCGTTATTTCTGTGACGTTACATTAACGTCACCCTGGCACATTATGATGCCTTTCCAATGGGGCATCCACACCAGCAAGTCGGGCCTAGGCGCGCCGGAGTCGAATTCAATTATCTGAGAGTGCCGGTCAGGGCTGTTTGCAGGTAGTGACTTCGCGGGCGATTTGAACTGCGGAGAATGGGTGCATTGTCCATCCCTTGATTTAGGAGGAGGACTGATTATTGAAAGACGAATTTGATCCGGTTTTACCGAATAGAACCCGTTACTGGAATGAAAACGGAATTACGCGCCGCGCGTTTATTGGGTCAGCAATTGCGGTGCCTGTTGCTGCAAATGCGAAACCCTTTGGTGATGCACCCGAAATCTTGCCTGAGGAACCCGATTTGGTTTTCTCCCAGGACGGCGGTATCCTGTCAGTCACGATTGTTCAGGATCTTGATCCCAAGCGCCGGGAATTCTGGCAAAAACTCCGTGTATTCGAAACCTGCCCGCCCCCCGAACACGAAACGCAACCGATTACGGTCTGGCAAATCGCCATGAGCCGTTTTGGCCCCGAACCCCAGGTCCGCCTGCGGTTCACCGAGAACAATGGCTTGAAGCGCTACACCCTGACGGTCGAACGCCTCACCTATGGGCGCGTCGCCGACCGCCGCATGACCTTCACCTTTCAGCAGCGTCGCATCACGGACCCCGAAGGCACCGCTCTATTGGCGAAACTCAAGACCAAAAAAGGCGATTACGACCTTCGAACCCGGAAGTTTCTTGAAACCCTGGGCGACGGTGTTCCGCGCCGCAAGGTGTTCACGATCGAAGTGTCCACAAATTTCTGGAGCTTGACCCGCAACGCGACCGCCGCCCAGACCTTCGCCCTGGAACCTGATCCCGATACGGTTGCGCAGACTGTCAACGGGTTTCTGCCGCTCAGAACCTGGATCAATCAGGAAAAATCAACGCTCTCCCAATGGGTGAGCGCGGGGCGGGTGACCTCGACCATGCGGTTGATTTTCAACGGTCAGGTCGGGTTTGAGCGCCGGCACGCCAATCGGTTGACCCGACTGTTCCTGCACCGCGACCTGAAATGGGAGGTCAAAACCCAGACCGCCAAGCTCTGGGCGTTGACGCCGGACGTCACGTTGAGCGACCTGACACTGGAGTGGGTGCCGGTCAAGGACCCGCAGGCGGTGGAGGGGCCGCAAAATGGTACGACCCCGCCGCCCCCCACGCCTGCCAGTCCCACAGCGGAAGAACAGGCGGAAACCGAAGACGTAGGCCCCGGCCCCAAGGGCCTGCCCGACGATATTGCACGGGCCGTGCGCCCTTTCGAACTGGTTGGCACAGCCACACTGGAAGACGATGTCGAACAGGTCACCATCACCGCACAGCGGCGCGACCCCGGTTTGCAGCTTCACCTAAACCGGAGCGGAGCCACCCCGCAAAAGGTGCACTTCCGTGTTCTGAACGAAAGCGACATTGAAGGCGGCCAACTCAGCCCGGGCATGTTGCGATCCGAAGCCTCTTTGCCCGCGGAATGGACAAAATTCAGTTTGACGGGTGGGCCGGACGCATCGGCCGGGCCTTTCCAGTCCCTTCAGGGCCGACTGCTGGAACGCGTGGATGCGCCCGCAGACATGGATCGCTTCGACTATGCCCGATGCGAGGGCAATATAAGCTTCAACGCCAATTTCACTGGGCCGGGCAGCCTGCATTGGCGCACGATGACACCGGTCGGTCCGATCAGTTTTCGCGGCTTCAGCCCGGAAGATGTGGACGATTCCGAGCTTCCCCCGACAGCGCCCACCTCAGATGGCGCATTTTCCCCGCGTCGGGGCGATCAGGTCCAGATTGTCTTTCGCTGGACAGGGTGGCGCACCTCCAACCCGATCTTCCGCAACACGCCAAAGGCGGATTGGGCCGAGGTAAACGGCATCATGCGCGAGGCCGCGGTCACCATCCCCGACGCAACCACCAACCGGTTGATGTTCGCGCCAACGCACCTGACGATCCTTTTTGCCCAGGGTCCCATCGCACCCCCCTTGACGAGCTATATCCGCCTCGCCCCACCAAAGGAGGCCGAACGGGCGCAGTTCGACCTGCGTGATGCCAGTCTTCGCGCCTCCCGCAGCGCTGACCTTCTGTCGCTTGTGTTCCGCTTTCAGGATTTCGGCCTGTCGTTTCAGGGAGATACCGTCGAACTGGTGCGCAAGAACGCAGCCTGTCTTTTGTCCCCTTCCCCGACGTCAAAGGGGCGCCCGCACGACACCCGGCCGGTGCTGGTCGTGGATTTCCCCGGACAACACATGCTGGAAGAGGCTTATTTCCGCCCTCTTCCAACCGACCCGCCGGACGTAGAGGTCAAGGTCAAAGATGGTAGCGTGGAACAACCGTTTGCACGGCTTACCTTCGATCCAAACAGCGAAAAAAGCGCACTGAACGGGGAAAGCGAACCCGTCTATCTCAGCCGCACCACGGAGGGCGGCTGGACCCTCGATATCAATGACCGGGTTCAGATTGTCGAAGCGCTGCGACAGATGAAATCGCAGCAAATCCGTGCAAAGTTTCGAAAGGAAATTTCAGACCATAAGTCCAAAAGCACCGACCTTGACGCGGCGGCGTTCCGGGAACATGCAAAATCTTTTGCGGATAAGCTCAAAGATCGAGAACTGGCGAGATTGCCCGAAGATCAGGCAATCTACATCGGCCAATTTGCAATGGATCCCGATGCCATGCGCCTGTCGGCGCGGATCTGGGCAAAAAAACATCAAGACAATATCAAAACGCAAATCGACGAACTTTTTCAACGCGTCGAAAGAACGGCGACGGCGGAAATCAATCGCGCCAAGAACGCCAAACCGCCCACCCCTGAAGATGAGCGCATAAAGACAGCGGCAGAAACCTTTGATGGCGCGCTTGCGCTTGAACAACGGCTGGAAGCGCTTTTTCCGACTTATCAGCTTTACCGGACATCCTACCGTGATGTGATCCTGGAGGCCTTCGAGGGCGGAAGGGGCAAACTTGGCGCGATCGATCTGGAAGGAACGCATTTTGAGGCGATCTATGCCTTCCGGTCGGAACCGACCGCCCTGCCGGACTGGGCCGCTGCAACCGGGGTCACAGCCAAAGAATTTGCCGCCCGCCATGCCCGCGCGCTGGAGGCTTTTGAATTGGCCGTCAGCGGGTCCGAGGATGTCGACATTCCCGCCCGCGCCCGCATCGCGCCGCCCTCGCGTCTGGCATTCCGCGTGCGCTGCCGCGATGGCATCTCGGTGGCGCGAACCGACGTCGACACACTTGACACACCCACCGACGCCCCGGCGGAACTGGTGCGCGAACGGCTCAAACTGACGCTGGCCGACATGACGCGGTTTTCAGATTTCGAACTGTCCGTCACGGCCCGCAGCGAAACCGTCTATCGCCCCAGCGAAGCGGGTCGGCTTGACGCGCGAAGCGCGCGGCGGCTGGACACGTCGCAGGCCGCGCGACTGGATCATCTGGGCTTTACCGATGGAGAGTGGGTCACCAGCGACACACGGCTCGGCGAGATTGCCAAGAGCCTGCGGGAAAAGCCAACGCGTTACGAAACAGCCATCGAAATGGCCCGCCTGACGCTGTCGCCGGATCAAAACGCGGTTGTTGTGGCCAATGATGGCGTGGTCCCGGATGGCGTTTTCGCCGTGGACAAAGACCGCACATTGGCACCCGTGGCCACCGAAGTCTTCACCGCGCAGTTTCTTGTCGACGAAGTGGATCCAAACCTGCGCGCCATCCATTCACCCGACCTGCGCCCCGATGTGTTCGAAAGCCGGGTGGCTAAGTCCGCTAGCGGAAAGCCTTTTCCCGGCGCGGCAGCACCGCTGAGGGGGCCGCTCGCCCCATGGCACATTGGCCCACATCAGACGCAGACCCAAACGCTGGGCGAAGGTGACATTGACAGCATCAGCCAGAATTCCCTGTTCAAACGGTTGCATGACTTCCTGTCGGGTCAGGCGAAAAAACGGAAAGAGGTCGCCAAGCGTGATCTGCGCTTCCGCGCACCGCTGGATGCCTATGCCCGCCATGAACTGGTTATTCTGTCCTCGGCCTGGGGCCTGCCCGCACTTGGCAAACGCTCCGAAAGCGGGGCGCTGGTCGAAGGGGCAAGCCAGGCAGAGGTCGCATCCCGCCACCGGTTGGTGGATGTGCAGACCGGGTCCGCGCTTTACGTTCCGCAAACTCTGGGCACGGTTGAACTGTCGCTGAGCACCCTGGGCCTGAGCCTGCGGCACGCCTCCAGTTTTTCAACGCCCGCTGCGGCCTTCGACACCAACAGGAATCCGCTGTTCCCTGCGTTGTCGGTCGAAAGCTGGCAACAATGGACGAACCTCGGCCGCGATATCCATTGCGAGGTCGTCTACAAGGGCTTCCTGTGGCCCATCGGGCAGCGCGCCTCGCTCGTGCAGGTGACCGAACGCACCTTTTTCATTGACCGACGTGGCGCGATCCGCGCGGTTCTGCGCCAGCGCATGTTCATCCGGGTGGGCAAGGCCGACAAGATCTATCCGGCGCTGAAACAACCCGCGCAGGGTCGCCGGTTCCCGGTCGAACGACTTGTGAACCTGACCAGCAAGACGCCGGACATCGTCGATCCGTCGGATATGGACTTCCCCCCCTCTTTCGGTGCAGGGGGCGTGCTCCCCAATGGGCGCATCCAATTGGGTGCAGGGTCACAGGGTCTTGTCTTCTGGCCGCGCGCGGCGAAGCTCGAAAGCTCGAATATCCGGTTCGAACTGGATCTGGATGGCACCAAGACGGACTTACCGCTGATTTTCGTCGACAACGTGGCCGCAAACCATGCCGCGACGCTGGGGGCGTTGACACTCTACTACAACAGCCTTGAATCCCCCGACCCTATTTCGGCGGACAAAAAACAGAAAGTCTTCGACCCCCTGCAGCACCTGCGCACCCTGAATATGGGCGGCGGCAAGCGTCGCTACGCCCCGGAGCTTGAGACCGGTTCCGCCAGCGTCGAAACCATGCTCTGGACTCTTTGTGCAACGGGTTTGGAGCGCGGGACAACGACCGTACAAAACTCCAATGGTCTGGCGCAGGAGGTTCACCGGTCAGACATTGACTATCAATCCGACCCGCTTTTGCAAGGCGCGGACCAGCCGCCTTTCTACCCTGCTCTGGAATGCGCCCGCATTCGGCCCCGACAGGCCGAACGTCTGGTGGGCAGGCCCCTGAACGACACAGCCGGCAAGACCAAGGACCCGCGTTTCCTGCGGGCCATGCCCGATGGTCGCTATGTCGCTTTCGGCCTGCCGTCGGGGCAAACCCGAAGCCAGTCCGCCGAAGGCACGTTGCATCAGGTCATGGATGGCAATGAGGCCGAAGTCTACCTCGCCATGATCGACCGGCCCGCGCTGGATATGGGCGACAAGGGCGACAATTCCGGTGGCGTCTTCCGCCCGTCCGGTCGGTTGGTCGCCCTATCCCGGACTCGCGGCGCGTTGACCTGGCACACGGATAAATTGATCAATTTCCCCAAAGAGTCTGGTGCCCTTCCCAAAAATGCCGCGGACGTGAAAGCGGAAGACCTGCAGAAATCCTGTAACGCGTTGCTCTCTGTTGCTCCACTGATGTCGATGGTCAAGGAGTCCTCCTTAGCGGTCGCCAGCGAAACAAGTCAGTTCAAAGCGATGGACATCTGTGCCCCGAACGAGTCCCATCTTGTTTCGACCGAACTGGAAAACGGCCTCAAGGAGGCCAAGAAGATCTACTCCGACATCTTCGACGGTGATGCCAAGATCTTGGGTCTGATCAGCATCAAAGACCTGTTCCAGTTCATAAAAAACCTCGATCCGCCATCCACAGGTGCGCCGCAGCTTGCGGAACAGATCCAATATGGCGCAGCCGGAGTTCAACAGGCGATCAGCGATACCCAGGACACGGTGGATGATGCGCTCGGCGCGATCGAAGCCGCAGCAGAGGCCGCCCGCTCGGAAGTCATCGTGCCGCTATCGGGTGCGGTGGCGGAAATTCGCGACGGCTGGGACGATCTGGATCGCGAAATCAAGGAACAGACCGCGAAAATTCCGGGCGGTGCACTCAGCACCATCAGTTTCAAATCGGTCTTCCCCGAACTTCACTGCACCCTTGTGGCCTTTGCAGCCGCGCTCAAGAAATCCGCCGATGCCTCCGACGCCCTTTCCTTCACCCTGTCAACAAGCGAGGTCTTCTCCTCCGGTCGCCGCTTCCTCGATGCCCTTTTCCGCGCGGCGTCCGACCCCGGTCGCCGGATCGCAGCCACCGTGTCGGCAGGGATTGACCAGATCCTCGATCTGTTCTCCGGGCTGGACAAAAACCGGGCCGAAATACTGCGCATCGCGCTCGGGGCGTTTCTCGGCAACGACAAAGCCGCCGACGGCCATATCAAGAACGCCGTTGCCATCGCGCAATGGCTCGCCGACGGGGAAGGCACAGACGCGCCAGACGTTCTGGACGACTACGTCACCCGCATGCTCCAGATTTTCATTCCCAAAGACGCGGCGTATGACCTTGTGTTCTTCCTGGAAATTCCGGCGCTACCCGACAACGCTCAGGACGCCCTCAAATTCACGCCCGCACAGGTGCGTGAAATCGCCAAAAGACTGATGGTAGGTCTGATCGAAGGGCGCGGAACTGTCGATTTGGAAGATATCTTCCTTCAGCGGGCCCCGTCCAACGGTCTGTTAAGCAGCTTCTTTGGTGCAAGGTTCGGGGCCCTTGATAGCAATCGGAGCGATCCTCTTATCGTTGCCTATGCACGGGCCGGGCTGGAAAAGGTTGAAGACGCCGAGAAGGTAGTGAATTCGGCATCCCCGCCCGTCGCAATTCCAGAAGAATTGACCCGGGCCAAAAATTTCCTCTCCAATGCGGTGGATATCTGGGACAACGCCAGCAATTCACCCGATTTTGAGACCGAATGGCGTCGCATTCTCCCGGAACTACAAGCCTGGGTCAGAGCCGGATTTGCCGAGGAATGGCGGTTCGTGCGGACAAACGAACGGCTGGCGCGCAAGGTAATCGCAGCCGTCAACGCAAGTGACATTCCAGGCGCATTGAACGCCACACGCGACCTGGTTGAATTCAACTTCGGCCCGCTGGACCTCAGCAAACTGGAAACGCTTTGCATCGACGTCCAGACAGCCATCATCACGAAAATCGCGGCGATCCTTCCTCCGTCCGGGGAAATGAGCGACCTCCAGCAACGTATCAAAGCACATTCGGATCACATCAATGGCTGGAAGACTCAGATCAACGACATCCGGGCGTCAGTCGAGAAAAGCGTTATCGATTCTGATAAAGTTCTGATGGACACCGGGATAAAAGATCAGGTTGTCGAGAAGCGGGACGACCTGTTCAAGGTCACCGATAGCACAACGGCAGCGCTTGATGCCTATATTGCCGTTGTCGATGGGTTTGAGAAATCACTCGCGGAGGACAACGACCGTCTGGATCGGATCCACCAAAAGATCAAATCTTTTGCATCTACTCCCCCGGCCTGCACCCCGGGCAAAATCAAGGACCTGACTGAAATCGCCAAGGACATCGGGGCCTTCGTCGAACACCGCCAAATGATGGTGGCCCGCCTGTCCACCCAACTGGAACGGCTGGTGGTCGCTTTTGAAGCGCTGATTGAGGAAATCATTGATAACGACACGTTGCACTTTGTCACCGCTTTGGCGGGCATTGCCAAGGTTGTTGAAGCCGCAATTGGCGGTCTGCCGGATGGTGACAACAAGAAAGCACTGGAACGACTCAAAAAGGAATTCGACGACCACAAAGAATCCTTCGAAAAAACCGACGATGCCTATGCCAGAGACCTCGCGGCGCTTTGCGTTCAGGCGCTGACATATCTCAGGGCGCAAGTGACGAATGTCAGGGACAAGATCAACAGCACCCCCGAAATTGCCGCGATCGTACCCGAGTCGCTTGAAGCCCTGAACACCCAACTCAATCGCGCAATCGGCTGGCTGGACGGGCTGATCGAACGGTTCGAAGGCATTGCGAAACCGGACAGCATGGAACCGCTCAAGGACCTTGTGGCGGTCAGGGTCGATAACGTTCCGGCCAACACGGCTCCGATTGACACGTTCAAGGGCGAACTTCGCGACTGGACCGTCGCCCAGATCGTGAAAATCGAAAATCAGGTCGTCCTGGCGCTCGGTGCCATCGAAGACCAGATGGAGGTCTTTATCCGTGACGCTCTGGAATCCCTTGAAAAGATCGCGAACAAGGCGCTGCGCGATGCCTTGGAGGCCGGCATTGGCGGGCAAACCTTGCCGTCAATCTATGCAGGCATCCTCAAGAGCCGCAACGATGCCTATGAACAGATCACGCAAATCGGACAGAACACTGTTTTCGCCCAGAACTTGTTGGTCAAGCCGGAGGGCCGGGAAGCGGTCAAATACACCCCGCCGAAAAGTAAAGAAGTCCAATACACACCCAACAAGGAGAATCCGGACACAACGTCCGATCAGCTGGCCGGTGACGTGGCCTGGCTCTATTACTTGCTCCAGAACGACCTCTTTGGCGGAGCGCGGGAAGACGACGGCAAGCTGTTCATCCGCACGTTTCTTGAAGAATGGTCGAACCTTGAGCCTACGCCGTTGCGGGTTGCCCAAAAAATCGCAAGTATCCTGCGCGAAATTGTGCGCGGCGACATTTTCGCCGCCATAGATTTCCAGTTTCTGCGCCGACAGGTCGAAGACTATATCCTTAGCCTCGTGCCGACCAAGACGGAAATGACCTATGGCTACGGCGTTGCGCTGGGGTCAGAGGTCAGGGCCGCCACAGCGGGCATATTTGCGCCCGGCGAAGGCACCAAATTGACCATCAAAACCGGCATCTCCATAGACATGACCGGGGCGGTTCGCGGTGGCGCACCAAACGTCAACGCGACGACCACCGGGGCGCTCGGGCCCTTTGATGTCAAACTTGTCGGAGACGCCTTCGACGCGTTGACGCTCAAATTCAACGGTGCAACCTTCCGCGCAGAAAGCGGCAAGAAGTTCGAATTCGATATTGAATACTCGGACTATGAAATCGGGCCGATGCTGGAATTCGTTCAGCAATTCCAGAGTTTCCTGACCCCCAAGGGCGACAGCGGCTTTTTCCTGTCGCCGGTAACCTCACCCAGTTTCGGAATCAAAGCCGGGTACATCCTGAACCTCGGCGATTTCACCGTCGGCGCGATGGCCATCTCGAATGTCGGTCTTGCCACATCCGCGGTCCTTCCCTTCGACGATGGCGAAGCGCGGTTCAAGGCCTCCCTGTCCACACGCCTCAGCCCATTCACGATCACTTATTTACCCTATGGCGGATCTGGATTTTTCGGAATCGAAGCCAATGCCAACGGGATAGTAGGATTTGAAGCCTCCTTTGAATTCGGAGGATCGGCGGTATTTGCTTTTGGTCCGCTCAGCGGTCAGGGGCGGCTCATGTCGGGTTTCTATATTCGCATGTCTGTGGCCGACAATGGCCAGAAACTGACAGAGCTGAGCGCGACGGTGTTCGTTGGCGGATCGGCATCCATCTGGATCTTCAGCTTCAGCGCGGCGCTGTCCGTACGCCTTGGTATGGTGAATGGCGACATGAGCGGGGAAGCGATTTTCAGCTTCTCCTTCTCGATGGGTTTTTCGGACTTCGAATATTCCATCACTATGTTCAAGCAAGAGGCCAAGGGCTTTAACGGTCAAGACAGTGCTTCACTTTACGACGGACCCTTCGGAGACAGCCCCCTTCGCTTTGCCCAGCTTGGCGATTATGGCCGCATCCCGCTGGAACAACTTGATAAATCCAAACCCCGCATTGACCGGACCACGGTGTGCCAAAGCCGCAACTGGGCCCGCTACAACACGTATTTCCACGATACCACGCCTGAGGATCCCTTCGCATGAATACCGATCTCCCCCAGAGCCATGACGCGGGTGAAGACGCCATTCCGCATGTTGCGATCCACGCCCGCGTGGTGCCCCATGGCAGCTATGAACGAAGCCGCAACGGGGTCAGCTAAACCTACCATAAGGCGACGCTTCTGCTGTCGCCGGGCGAGGTCACGGATGGCTCCACGGGTGTTTCGATTGCCCATTGGCCCACTGCGGCGCGCGAAACCCTGTTGAAAGGGCACGCGGATGGACGCGTGAAACTTCTGGCTCAACCCATGGCCGGTGGCGATGCGCTTGACTTGGACGAAGGAACCCCAAGGCCGATCCGTTTCACGATTCCCCGGTTGTCCGCACTCAGCGACAAGCAGGTGCGCGATGTCGCCAGGATGTGGAGCGGCTCCCTCTGGCCCGCAGGCACCACGCCGCTTTGGTCCGAACTCGCAACACGTCTGGTCAGAAGCCTTACGGGCGAAGCCGTCGTAACGAAGGAGGTCGCGGAATACACCGACACCGCCCCAGACCCGGACGTCTACGGGGCCGACGGCCAACTGGCTCCGAAATCCCAGCAGCGCCGCGCACCGGAAACCCTGAAGGTGTCGACCGCGCTGTCCATCGGGCACACAGACCTCGCAATCGCTCTGGAATGCCAGCGCGCCCAGGCCCTGGTGAAATCCTTGAAGCAATCCTGCGGGGAAGAGGCCCCGAAACTTGCAAAGCCGCTGGCCCTTGGCGTCGCGGACATCCTCAAACCCTACAAACCGTCCCAGCTTCCCGACGGCACAGATACCGAAACGAAGGCGTTGGTCGACGCCATCGCTGAAGAGCAGCCAAGGGGAAACCGGACCTTCAGCGAATATGTAGACGCCCTGCTGGAAGCCTCTGGTCTTGAACGGGATGACGTTGAAGAACGGCTTCTCAATGACCCTCTGGTGGTGGCCGAACTGCGAAGAAAGCGCAAGATCGCGCAGCGCCAGAAGCTGTGGGGCGACCTCAATGGCGACAGAGAGAAAGCAAGCTCTGACTACCTATTGATCGCCAGCACATTGCAAAACAAAGACAAAAGCGGCTGCCTGCCACCCAGTTGGCAAAGCGATGCGGTCACACCCACCCTATGCGCGACGGCGGAACCCGATTTCGCAAAGCTGACCCGGGTGGCAAACTACGCCAACTGGCCCCAGTATCGCACCGCGGCCGATCCCAACACCAAACCCGGCGCCACGACGGAGCCTCTGGAAGGCTGGGGCGAAGCCAAATCGGAGGCCGTCGAACAGGCCCGCCGCGCCTTTTTCACGATGCAATCCACCCCGAGCCTTGCCCGCGTCTTTATGCTGGCGGTCGAGGTCGAAATAGCGGACACGGACCTCGGCGCGATCACGACGTACGGCCACATCACACTCGACATGGGCGATGACAAGGCCGGATGCATCCCCCAGAACTGGACGCTTTTCCGCCGCCCGCCCCTGCCCGAAGCCACCCTGCAAAGCGGTTTCTGGCCGGTTTCGCGAGGCGAGGCGAACTGCGACGGGCTGAAGGACCAGACCCGCCACTATGGCGGCCTGATGGTGATGGGTTTCGGGGCCGCCGCCACGCCGGAAGGCCACGCGCCGCGCTTTGATATCAGCAGCCTGGATATCCGCACCGCGCTGGAACTGGAAACCCAGCGCCGCCAGGGCAAACAGGCCGATCTTGACGAAGAAGCCGAAGCCGACGGCAACGAAACCGAAGCGGCGGCGCGGATGCTGCAACGTGAAAAGACGATAACAGCCAACCTCGAAAACAAAGCGAATGACGTCCTGCCCACCCGACAGGGCGCGGCCACGGACCGGGGCAACCGACGCCTGCGCCCCGGG
Source organism: Rhizobiaceae bacterium (assembly GCA_963921345.3). Lineage (GTDB taxonomy): Bacteria > Pseudomonadota > Alphaproteobacteria > Rhizobiales > Rhizobiaceae > Hoeflea_A. Next base: position 96,356 of record CAWUFE020000004.1, read on the forward strand.
GTCACGTCGAACCTGAAGTCCGACAAGACACACGTGGAAGATCAAAGCGATGAAGGCGACCGTCAGGATGTCGGCCTGACGCTTCTTGATCGCGGACTTCTGAGCGATGCGATCTGCAAGATGGCGACCAAGGCCGCCAAATGCGGCGCACTTCCGGACTGCACCGTGCGATGCAACGCGGGCGTCGTGATTGACGCGGAGGATCTGATCACCGGCTATCGGCTGCATGTCGGCAAGCCCGATCCAGAGGGCACAACGGATTGGCGTCCGCTGATGGCCCGTTCGATTAAATTTGGCACATCCGGGCCGGATGCGGGCCTCAACACTTCGATCGAAGGCGTCCTGACGAACCTGATCGGGCGCGCAGGCTCGGACGATCGCGTGGCTTTGGAAAGCGCGATGATGAACGCCCCGGGTCGAATGCTGCCCAGACATCCCGGGCGGTCCTCGACCCAGGAATCAGAGGCTGTTTTCGAAGAAGCCATCGCGATCTGGGACGGCGGGCCGATGGGGGTCGATTGCTCGGAACCCCAGGGCGGCGAGAACACGACAGGCGATGCGCTGATCTTCGGTCGCACATTGTCGGTGCCGACCAAAGGTGATTTGCGCCCGCATAGGCTGCGCTACGGACAACCCTATCGCTTTGCGATGGCCGCAGTGCTGTCGGGTGGTCATTCGATCCCGCAGGATGCTTTCCCGGACGATATGAAGAGTGGCCCGCTCTCGCCTGCCACGGATCTCTATTACCCCTCCAAAACGATGGTCAGTAATGCGCAGGATTGCGACCCTGAATGTGACCTTCGCCCATATGTCCGCGCGTTGCGGCAGGCCAAGATCGCAGCACCACAGGTCACAATGCCCGAAGGTCACGCAACGCGGGTCAACGGGCCAATGGGTCCCGACCATGCGGGTACGATGGTCATCCGACGCCTTGACAAAAAGGCCGGCAAGGGCCGCAAGCCGAAGGTGACGTCCCGCGGCCAACCCAACATCGCCCAGCGGATCATCATGGTGCCCTCGATTCCGCAAGCGCGGGCCGTAACCCACACGAACCTCTTGAGCCACAAGGGCGTCTTCGATCAGCAAAAAGTCAGTGGCCCGCCCCGAGGGGCCTACCGCACCATTCGCCAGCTCAGGGGGGATGCGACCCTCCCGGCGGTGCGGACCCGCAATTTAGCCGGCCTCAATGGGCGACAGCACTTTGCCAAGCGCCATATTGTCGACGATCCGAGGGACAACCTTGACCGGGGAGAGGTTCAAAACGGCGCGGTTTTTGCGCGGCGCGGTGCACAGAACACATCCTATTATCCTGATCCTGCGGCTGATCATCTGGCCATTCGTCTTTTGCTGCGGGGATATGATCGCCCGATCACCATGCAGGGCGAAGGGGATCTGATCCCGCTGGACAAGGCGGACCAGTATCCGCACCTGACGCCGGTCGTCCTGTCCTTGCGCCATGACACCAGCATGAAGGACAAGCGCACCAATTGGGGGGATTTCGTCCACAAACACCGGTCAGTCACTTTCGACCCTGCGCGGCGCGGCGATATCACCCGGGGTGGCGGGTTCTCCGCGACCGAAATCCCGCTCTACCTCGCGGCGCATGAATGGGTCGATGTCCAGATGTGGTTTGTACCGACCGCTAGACGCCTCGCCCGTGATTTTTCGGTTCTGCAGACAATGGCCATTGATCTGGCCCAGAAAGGCAAGGGCTCAATCGCCAGCTGCGCGGCCAATGTGGTTGAGGGGGCGTCGTCCCATCTGCCGGACGAGATTTGTGACGATCTGGAACAGGCCATCAAGGAGTCCAAGGGCGCGCGCGCCTATTTTGGCTCCGGCGGCATCGCCAGCCCGGCGATGAATGTTCTTTTGGCTTTGGCCGGGACCGTCCGCGACAAGATGATCTGCCACCCGATGCCCGAGATTGCGGCAACCGCCGAACTATGCGCCATTTCGGCCTCCAACCGCGCCTCGGTCGCCCCCGCCATCACGGCTGTGCAGCCCGGTCACTTTGATACGGAGGTGCCAGAGGCCCCCTGCCCCGCCAATGGCGTGCGGGCCTGGCGACCTGCCCCCGACGTTCTCGAAAAACGCGTCAAAGCAAACCCCACCCCTGAAACGGACACCGGCGACGCGCCGATGGATACGGCCTGCATCTGCCCCGAAAACACCACCTCGCTGGACGTGGCCCACCCCGGTTCAACAGAACTGGTCCTGACTGGCGAGGTGGAGCTTGACCTGAATCAGATCGACACGATTGAGGTGCGCGCCGATATGGTCCTGCCCGGAACAACTACGTTTGACGACAAGTTTCGCGGCCGATCCTTGTCCCACCGGGAGGCCGACTGGTGGCCGCTCAGAGGCGATCCGCGCGGGGCACCGGCAACGGACACTGTCGACCGTGACGGCAATGAGATAACCTTCCTGGAAAGCCGCGCCCTGTTCGGCTTCGATGTCGAGCGGGACGGAAAGGTTACGCTGGCCCGGGCCGAGGTTACGCTTCTGCGGGCAGAACGCCTGCCCCGTCCCTTTGATGGGTCCTGCCGGAATTCGGTATCCTTGCGGCCGCTTTTCGAATGCCGCGACCCGAGGGTCCGGATTACCGAACGCCATATCTTTCCGGACGGCAAAGCGCGGCGCATGCAGGTCAGCATCAACGGTCTGGCGCGCACCGCAGAGTTCATGCGGACCATCGACCGCCGGGCGCGTCCAGGCGATCCCTGGATCGGGAAGGACGGTCCTGCCTATGGCGTGGGCGATCTTGTCCCGGCAGAAGGGCTCAGCCCCCTCGATCAGGAAAACCGCTCGGCCACCGTGGAAGCGATCCTTCCCGCCACGATCCGCCCCGCAAAACCCGATGCCGACGCCCTGAAGCCCGGTTTCCGGTGGCACCCGGCACCCGATCAGCCTGCCGAAATTCGCAAAGGCCGGCTGTACCGTCGCCGCTCGTCTATCATTCGCATCCCCCTTGGACGCGAGTGGTTTTCCAGCGGAGAAGACGAAAAGCTCGGCATTGTCCTGTGGCCCCCGACGCTGATCGCCTCCAACACCGGCCTTGCCAAAAACAAGGCTCTGATCCGAAGGCCGTATCAGGAAGGCGGGAACAGGGTTGTGAAACTCGACGGGACACAGCTGGAAGGTTGCCGCCCAGAGGACACTCCGGCGGCGGCGGAGGCGCTTGATCCGGCGACCGACATTCCGCCCTTCGAAGACAGCCACCTTGGCCCCGGCGGGCGATTTGTATCCCGTCGCGGCGCTGATCCAGTGCGCGTCGGCGAACCACACAAACAGATTTTCTTCGCACCGTCCGACTTTCCCGATCTGGAAAAGGGAGCCGACCACATTGGCAAGGCGACGCTGGTGCGCAATGTTCTGATGCCGCTGTCCGACGAATCCCAGGCCGGACAGCGCGAGAACGCAGATGGCTCACCGGCCGATGCCGAAGAACCTTTGCCGCCGATGCTGGTTTCTCTTCTCACCTATGAGCCACGCTTCGATGCCAGGAAGGAAGAATGGTACGTCGAAGTTGAACTCGCCGACAGTCCAGCGGCGGAAACCTTCGTAAGGCTGGGCCTTGTCCGCTATCAGCCGCACACCCGCCCGGAGCTGCGCTGTTCCCGACCGGTCGAACAATGGATTCAGCCCTTGCCGGTGCGCGAAGTCGAAGTCTGGCGTCATGAGAAGGACGACGGTTGGCGCGTGCGCATGTGCGGGCGAACTTTCGACCGCCGCCGCCTTTCAGCAATCGCCATCAGCGCAATCAACCCCGAAACGTCAACCTACCCCGGTTGCGCCGCCGATCTGGACGGTGTCGTCAAGGGGGGCGATGCCGCCCCGCTGATGTCAATTGAGGTGCGCCGCAGGGGCATCGATGCCGCCGGTAGCCCGTTTGTGGAAACTATTCCTCTGCCCGTGCCCGCCATGGGCAAGGAGAGCCTGCTATTAAGACCGCTGGACTATGACACCAGCGTGGTGAAGTTCGATCACAAATTTGTACCCGAGAGCGGATACATGCTGGCCGGTCGAGTTCTGGTCGAATGCGGTGTCGTCAGTCGCGGTGACGGCGTTTGGGCGGCTGTCATACCAGATCAGGCTCTGGGGGACCCGGATGATTTTAATGACATCGAAATCTTTGTTGAAGACGTGGAACGATCCGAGGTGGACAACCCCATGATGGTCGAAGAACGCGACGCGATGCCGGTGCTTTCGGTCGCAAGCATCACCGCAGAACCGACAAAGGCACCGCCAACCGGCAACGGAACGGAACCCCCACCCGAGGGGTTGCTTGCCGCGTCCTTCGATCTTGGTGGTCCCCGCTTCAGCGGTCACTTCGCGCTGGCAACGCTTGCCAAGCAACGGCACTGAAGATTTGATCCCTCGCCCTACAAGATGCGTCAACAAAGCAAAAGGAACCTCGCAATGCACACCAGGATTCTCGCCATCCTTTGTTTACTCGTTGGAGTCCAAGCACAGGCTTTCGATACCAATGGGTCAAGCTGGGGCCATTTGTCCAAACCCAGAGTTGTCGAATTTGCGGTTTGCGACCAGGGACTAGGGAAAGAGGAAAAAGACCGCATTGCCGCCGCGCTCAATGAATGGAGTGTCAAGGATCGCCTGTTGCTCCGCATCGATGACAGCCAACAATGCGATACCAACCCCAAGATCGGGGAGTGCCTGAAAATTAATGTCATCGATCGCGGTCCATTGACCGGGCTTGCACCCGAATTCCAGACGCCGGGTGGTGCAACATTCAGGTGCACCGACAAGAAAAAAATGCTGGGCTGCAGTATTCGGATCAGCGACAGCGGTGCGATATTCACGGGCACGGGTGCGGTTCCGAAAGACAAATACGATCTGATGTCAGTCGTATTGCACGAAGTTGGCCATTGCATAGGCCTCGCACATTCAACCGAATCGACTGCGGTCATGTTCGAAGGGATTGAGCTTGGAAAGGCCAAGCGGGCGATTACATCCGACGACAAGGCCGGACGGGACGCGCTTTACAAATAGCCCCCGACGATCCGATCAACGCATCCTTGTTGCAGCCCAGGATTGGATTAACGCCTGACCGGATACGCACAAGAAACCTCAAAGGCATGGAGTAAGCGATAAATATGGGAATTATATGCGAAAGTATATAATTCCCATAAATATCGACCATCCCAGGTTCATAGATGCGACGAAGCAATGTCTCAGTCATCGCGCTGCCTTCCCACGATCATCGGCCCGATCGATTGTATGCCTGCGCAAGACGGCGTCGGCCCGCCTCAGCGCCTCGTCTGCGTGTTTCGACGTTTTCCTGAGTCCAACGGCATTTCTCGGCATCTTGCGCCTTGCGGCGGTTGCTGGCTGCGCATTCCGATAAAACCGGCCACTGATTCCGATCAATATCCGGCCACCCATTCCGATTTCATCCCGGCCGGCATTCCGATTTGATGCCGGCCACCTTGTGAAGATCCCTGGGTCGTTGTTGCTGTTTGTTTCAAGATGGTTTCGCAGTCAAGTTTCGGTGTGCTTTTCTCCTCTGATTGAGTTCCCTGATATAGGTCTTCGGCTTGTCATCAAGCACGGCGCAGGCCGTCCCGGTAGTCCAAAGGAGGGACCCGCGCGCGCCGCGAAGAGACCGCCACTGGTTGATCGCAGCGGCGCGCGTGGGAGGTTCCTGTGGACCCACCGGGGCGGGCGTGAGGTTGGTTCGGATCAAGCCGATGGCTCTGTCTCATTTTGCTCGGCGGACACTTCAGCGTTCAGGGGCCGCTGTTTTCGCGTCGGCTCATGATACGGCGAATTGAGAATGGGGTGGTAAAGTAGACTTGTCACAAATCTTCCAATAATCGATGTCCATACGGTTCACCACATTACACGAATCTTCGCTTTTGAACTGCATCGAGAATCGGTATGTTGCCGGCTGCATTTGCGAGATTTTTTAGCGCGCAAGAGCATCGCGTCCGTCATACTGAATTTCTTCGGAGGCGAAATTGTCGCGCACGCTTTGCTTGTGCAGCTAAGAGTCCATCTACGAATTAACGAACCGCGCGAGCCTTCGTGTCATGATCTTGATCATGGCAATCTGGATGAAAGCCGTTGCGGTTTGGGCATAGCATTCGAAATCCTTGGCCATGCGCCTGTTTGCGGTGATCCAGGCGAGAGTACGCTCGATGACCCAGCGCATGGGCAGGACCTTGAAGCCCTTGGCTGTATCACGCCCGCCGAATGTACTTCGCAACGCAGCAGCAGACCAACTGTATCGACACCGTATCGACCAGAATATGACGTTTACGGCCCTTCACTTTCTTGCCCGCATCATAGCCGATCTCGCCAAGGGCATTGGGTCCGGTCTTGGACGACTGGCTGTCGATGATGGCAGCAGTCGGTTGCGGCTCGCGGCCTTCCAGGCCTCGGCAGTCGACGTAGAGCGCATCTTGAATACGCGCCCAGGTACCATCTTCGAGAAACCGTCGGAAATAGCCATAGACCGTGCTCTTTGGTGGAAAGTCTTTTGGCAGGTTGGCCCACGCAGCCGTTCTGCAGCACATAAAAGATCCCGCTGATCACAGATCGCAGGCACACCCGCCGCTTGCGCCCACGCTTCGGTTGGCCCGGCAGGTGTGGGGCAATCACCGCGAATTCAAGGTCTGACATATCGCTTGTGTAACGCAGCGACGTTCTGTCATGATCACCGCGAGTGAAAGGGGTCCAAGCCATCGTGATTCCTCCGTTTGTTTCCAAACTTCGGTGAATCATGCCTCTCCCTTTCGCTCAACCGTTAATTCCCGAATGGCCTCTAAGAGCCTGACTCAAAAGTTTTTCAGACATAACAGCACCTTGCGAGGCGCCGTGTCATGAGCCGGATACTCGAGATGAGCGTCCATGCGGTGGAAACCTCGATTTTGCGCTCCCAGTCCTTCGCCAATCGCCGGCAGCGCCCAAGCCATGCAAATGTCCGCTCCACCACCCATCGTCGCGGAAGAACCACGAACCCTTTCGCCGTATCGCTGCGTTTGACAACCTCGATTGTCCAATCGCCGTGGCCGGCAATCGCCTCGCGCAACTGCTGGCCGGCATAGGCACTATCGGCAAACAGGTGACGCAACCAGGGGAACCGGTAGCGAATGGCCTTGATGAGCGCGCATGCGCCATCGCGGTCCTGAATGTTGGCCGCGGTAACGATCACAAACAACAGCAATCCGATCGTGTCGACAACAATGTGGCGCTTGCGACCCTTGACCTTTTTTCCGGCGTCATATCCGCGAACGCCCCCGCTTTCAGTGGTTTTGACGCTTTGGCTGTCGATCACTCCGGCCGTTGGACTGGCTTCGCGGCCCTCCAGTTCACGGGTATTGAGAACCAGAAGGCAATTGATGGTTTCCAGCAGACCCGTGTAGGTCCAGTAATAGAAATAGCCCTGAACAGTCGACACCGGCGGGAAGTCGCTGGGCAGCATGCGCCACTGGCAACCGCTGCCGGCCATGTACTGGATTGCGTTGAAAACCTCACGCAATTTTGTCGTGCGTGGTCGTCCACCTGTTTTGGCCGGTGGCAGCAGCGGTTTGATGATTTCCCATTCGGCATCTGTCAAATCGGTTGGATAGCGACCGGTTTCGCGTGTATGCTCAGCGCGAGCGGTATCATCCCACGGCATCGTGATCCTCCGTTCTTCGTTTAAAGACGTTGAATCACAAACCATTGATATCGCTCAAATACTTTCCGTTCAGGCTCTAAGGCTTTAGCCTCAAACGGCGCCTGTCCAATTCCTAGTACGCATCATCGGATCAGGGATTGATTGGAGGAGCGCATAGTCAATTGCAATGATCGCAACATGAAGAAAGTCACCAATATCATACAGCTAAGTGCTTCTGACCTCGTAGGTCATTTGAATTGCAACCATCTGACGGAACTCGACCTGAATGTCGTTTCCGGTGCGCTCGAAAAGCCGAAAGTCTGGGATCCGCTGCTGGAAATTCTTCGCGAACGAGGCCATCGCCACGAGCAAGAATTTGTGCAGCACTTGGCGGATCAAGGGCTTGCGAGCGTCGTCATTGACGGCGTGGACATAACCGATGGCGCAGTATCCGAAACTTTGGAAGCGATGAAAAGTGAGGCCGATATCATCATTCAGGCCGCTCTTCGCCACGAGCGCTGGTCAGGACGCGCCGACATCCTTCGCCGCGTCGAAACGCCCAGCGATCTTGGTACTTGGTCGTACGAGATCATCGATACGAAGCTTGCGCGCGAGACCAAGGCAGGTTCGGTCCTCCAGCTTTGTCTCTATGCCGATTTGCTGCACGAGACGCAGGGGACCCCGCCTGAATTTGTCTACGTTGTTGCGCCCTGGTCGAACTTCGAGCCGCAGCAATTCCGCTATACTGATTACGCGGCCTATTTCAGGAAAGCCAAGGCAGCCATCGAAGACGCGACCATGGACGATGCGCCGCCCTCGCACTACCCCGAGCCAAAAGAGCATTGCGACATTTGCCGCTGGCGTGAGCGTTGCGAAAAAAGACGACGCGAAGACGATCATCTTTGCCTTGTCGCCAGGATTAGTAAGAACCAAACGAGCGAGCTTTATGAACATGGCATCACAACGGCTGCGGCGCTAGCCGCCATGCCAGTGCCTATGTCCTGGAAACCTCAACGCGGCTCCCCGCTTTCGTTCGAGAAAGCACGCGAGCAAGCCCGCATCCAGATCGAATCCCGCGAAGCAGGTGAACTGAAATATGAGATCCTAGCGGTTTTTCCAGCGGGCGGTCTTTGCCTTTTGCCCGAGCCATCGGATGGTGACGTCTTCTTCGATATTGAAAGCGATGCCTTTGTTGGTGAGCACGGCCTCGAATATCTCTTCGGCTATCGCTTCCGAGATGATGAAGGGAACTGGACCTATACGGCAGATTGGGCCTTTGACCGTGAAGCCGAGAAGGCAATCTTCGAGCGCTTCGTTGATTTCGTGAGCGCACGCCGCAAGACCTATCCTGACCTTCACGTATATCACTACGCGCCCTACGAGCCGGGCGCTCTGAAACGTTTAATGGGCCGCTATGCCAGCCGAGAGAACGAGATAGATAACTTCCTGCGCGGGCACGTTCTTGTCGATCTCTATGGCGTGGTGCGCAACGCTTTGCGCGCTGGAGTGGAGAGTTACTCGATCAAGAAGCTGGAGCCGATCTACGGCTTTGTGCGTCATACAGGCCTGCCAGATGCCAACATGGCTTTAGCCAGCCTTCAGGCCGGACTTGAACTCGGCGATCCGGACTCGATCAGCGAGGAGGATCGGAACACCGTCCAAGGTTACAACGAGGATGACTGCGCCTCGACCGTTGCCTTACAGGAATGGCTAGAGGCACGCAGGCAAGAGCTCATCGACCAAGGCACCGATGTGCCACGACCGGCAATCCCTGAGGGCCAGGAACAAGAGAAGTTTACGGAGCGCCAACTGGCGATCCAGGCTATTATTGAACGCCTGACAGCCGATGTGCCTGTAGACAGTGAGGAACGCAGCGATGAGCAGCAAGCGCGTTGGGTGCTCGCCTATCTGCTCGAATGGCATTGGCGCGAAGAAAAGGCTACCTGGTGGGAGTACTTCAGGCTGGCCGGGCTCACGCCAGAAGAGCTCGTCGATGAGCGCGCGGCGTTGTCGAACCTCAGCTTTGACGCAACCATTGACCAGTCGGCAAAAGGCATCCCGACTGATCGTTATCGCTTCATTCAACAGGACACAGACATTCGTGGCGGAGAGAATTTGAGATCAACTGGCGGTGAGACATTCGGCAGCCTGGTTGCCCTAAACACGGATGAGCGCACCGTCGATATCAAGAAGATGAGCAAGACCGCAAACATTCATCCTGAGGCCGTTTACGCCTTCGAGAATTTTCCAAGCAAAGAGCAGGCAAACGCGATCTTTCGTATCGCCGAGCATGTTGCCGATCGCGGCATTGAAGGCGACGGGCCGTTTTTTGCAGCTCGAGCTCTGCTCTTGCGGCAAAGGCCGCGTATCGGTGGCGAGCCGATCCGAAAGGAGAATGAAAGTCCTCTGGAAAGCGCACTTCGCATTGCCGAAAATTTGGACGGCGGTGTCCTGCCCATTCAAGGCCCCCCCGGAACCGGGAAGACGTTTACCGGCGCTCGGATGATTTGCCGGTTGGTCGAACGCGGCCTTAGGGTCGGCATCACGGCCAACTCGCACAAAGTCATCCGCAATCTGCTGGACAGCGTCGTCATGGCCTCAGTCGAGATGGGCACCAATCTCACCTGCATTCAAAAGCCTGGCGAGCGTGAGCCAGACCAAGATCGGCTTGTCTTCGCCAAAAGCAACGATGACGTCTTCTCGGCGCTCGGTTCGGGGCGCTGCCAGGTGGCAGGCGGAACGAGTTTCTTGTGGGCTCGCGAGGATGCGAGCCAAACGCTCGATGTGTTGGTTGTCGATGAAGCGGCGCAAATGTCACTGGCCAACGTTGTCGCCGTATCGCAAGCCGCGAATACGTTGATTCTGCTCGGCGATACGCAACAACTCGACCAACCTAGCCAAGGCTCTCACCCAGACGGCACAGATGCCTCATCCCTCCAGCACATCCTCGGCGACGAACACACGATCAGTGCCGACCAAGGCCTCTTCTTAGAGCAGACATGGCGTCTTCACCCTGAAATCTGTGCCTTCATTTCCGAGCTCTTCTACGACGGGAAGCTGTACGCGAAGGAAGAATGTGCGCTACAAAAGATTATCTCAGAAGGCCCAATCAGCGGCAGTGGGCTCCGCTATCTGGCGGTCCCCCATAACGGTAATAAGAGCTTCTCTATCGAGGAGGCCGACGCCACCGCCAAGCTCGTGAACGCTATTCTGGCCAGCAAGCCAAGTTGGATTGACCGTGACGGCGAGGAGCATGAACTCACGCTTGAGGATATCCTCATCATAACGCCCTACAACGCCCAGGTTTTCGAGATACAACAGCGACTGCCGAACGCGCGTGTCGGCACAGTGGACAAGTTCCAGGGCCAAGAAGCGCCCATCGCGATCTATTCCATGGCAACGTCCAGCCATGCGGATGCGCCGCGCGGCATGGAGTTCCTTTACAGTGCCAACCGCTTCAATGTCGCGATATCACGCGGCCAATGCGTCGCGATCCTGATCGCATCGCCCGATGTATTCGAGGCTGAGTGCAAAAACCCGCGCCAGATGCAACTTGCCAATGCATTTTGTCGGTATCTGGAGATGTCTTCTGTCTTTTAGAGGACTGCCTTCTTGCCGCATCTGATTCCAATTAACCCACCCGCGAATACGGGTAGGCATTCTTTATATAGGTATTCAGGAAGCGGCCCTTTGAGGGATCGTTCATTATAGCGTGTTCGTTTTACGTGAATTCACAGCCGACTGCCTTGAAATAGTTTCTGCATTCCTGCGGCGAGAACAGGTGGCAGATCTGCCCGATCGCCTTCCAGACGTCGTCAAAGGTTCTGGCACCGGCTTTTCTCAGATGGGCCTTGAGCTTTGAAAAGGCCATTTCAATGGGATTGAGGTCAGGGGAGTATTTCGGCAGGAACAGGAACCAGGCGCCGACCTCCTTCAGCATCTGTTTGGCCTTTTCGCTCTTGTGAGAGGATAGGTTGTCGAGCAGCACGACATCGCCCCTGTTGAGTTCCGGGACCAATTGGGTCTCAACATACAGCTCGAACAGTTCTTTGTTCATGGCGCGATCAATGACCCAAGGGGCAACCAGACCATGGCACCGCAAGCCGGCGATGAGGGTCTGGGTCTTCCAATTACCATGAGGAACGAAGTCAATGAGACGCTCTCCCATCGGTGCCCAGCCGGTCTGCTTGGTCATTTTGGTGTTTGTGGATGTCTCATCGATGAACACAAGTCTTTCAATGGCCCGGTTCAGATAAGGAAGGCGCCCTGTCTGCCAGAGGCGGCGGTTCCGTTTCACGTCGCTGCGGTGCTGTTCCTTGGCATAAAGTGTCTTTTTTTGTGTGACAGACCGAGACTGTGCAGCATCTGGCCGACCGGCGAACGATTGACCTTCAGGTCAAATTCCTCCTTCAGTTCCAGGCAGAGCTGTCGTAGCGTAATGTCCCGTTTTTGCTCTACGCGCTTCCGGATCCAGTCCTTGTAGGGGGCAAGTTTGCCGTGGCCGGTATTGCCCGGATTGTGTCTGGGAGCAAGCGAACCGGTCTCTCGTTTCAGCTTGACCATGTCATTCACGAACTTGATGGAGACCTTGAAATGGCCGGCCGTTGCACGATGCGTATGGCCTTCTTCAACATGGGCCACAACACGTTCCCGTAACTCAATAGGATGAGGCTTGGGCATTACAAATCTTCCCGAATCGAAACAAAAAATGTCGCCCCAACAAAATTCTGAATCATATTCGCGCCCAGAAGGAAATCCCGAATCTACAAAACCTCGACACGCTCTAGCTGATCGTGTATGTTCATAGGCACATTGTAGTACTGATAAATCGATCCGTTTAGAAACTCCACTTCTAAGGTTTGAGACGGCTCGTCGTATCCGATTGATGCAATGTTTGAAGACGCTACAGAATATCTTTCCATTAATCCCTCCCTCAATCGTCCTTCGATTCATCCGTCGCTGGTGCACGCGTGATTGTCACAGGATTGACCGTCGCCCGAGGCCGTTGGGCACGCCAGGAGGCTACCACCCGATCATACCCTTCCACACGGCGCGGCAATGACCACTCCTTTGCGACTTTGGGATCAGCACTTCTCGGCCTGTTTTTTTCGTCAGGCAGGGTAATGCGGCAGCGCATTGGGAGCTTTGCGGCCTCGCCCATCACGATGGCCTCACCTGTTCTCAACACAGGGAGCACTTCAAGCAAGGAAACCAAGCCGTCGGGTAGCGTGCCCTGAACACGCTGACGGTCTGTAGGATTGGACAAGCGCAGGGCAAAGTAAGTCCCACACTGCGAAAGGATCGTCTCATCGACCTCAGATGGTCTCTGGCTGATCACCATCGAACCGACACCGTATTTGCGTCCTTCCTTGGCAATCTTCTTTGCGGTTTCAAGCGCAAGCATTTCACCTTCAGATGAGAGATACCGATGCGCTTCCTCCATCACCAGGAGGAGTGGTCGCCATTTGCCGCCCTCGGATTTCTCGCGGCTCCAGTACAGAGACTCATAAACGATTTTCAAAATCGAACCTACGAGCCGCTCAAGCACCGCACTGGGTACTCCCGATAGATCGAGAATTGTAATAGGCTTCTCTCCGCCAAGCCAACCCGCAAGAAGTATGTCAAGATCGTTCGTTATCGTTCCATCAAGCGCAGGCTCCCAAGGTCCTGGATGGAGAAGAAAATCGTAGCGTCGATCTAGCAAGCGTGAGCGAAGCAGATTGAGCTGTCTTCGGATTCCGTGTGCTTGCTGATTAAGAAACGGCCCCTGAGCACCCATTGCATGGGGCTTGTACTTCGGGGGGATTAGATCATCGGCATCTCCATTGTCCTGCTTTGTTGATTGATCTCGTGAAGCGCCTTCGAATGTGGCGACCTCAAAATCAATCAGTTCGTGCCATAGCTTCTTTAGGCTAAATGGAAGTGGCGTATCGACCGTGATGGAGGTTTTTTCAACACCCGAGAACGGCTTTGCCTCATGAGCTTTGACCTTCAGCTCGAAGATTTTGTCCGTGAAAGCTGTCTCGCGCGGACCCTCGACGCCGCCAGTGAGAAAATTCAAGAGATCGGTGGAGTCCAGCGCCCAATATGGGATATACAGCTTCTCTTCGCCAGGTTGTGGGTCCACAGAGAATACGGTCGCTACATCGGCAAGAGCACCTGAATATTCTCCATGGATATCCAGCATGAGAATCCGAGCGCTCGGGTAGCTTTGTTCGTCTTGTTGCGGGCTTGTGATGGATCGCAAAAGGCTAGCGATAGTGGTGGACTTTCCCGAGCCCGTGGAACCCAATACCGCAGAATGCCGCGTAATGTCAAGCGACACCTACTCTTACGAGTTAAGGCGACACCCAGTGTTACGAGGACTGCGCGATTTTGGGGGCGTACGCCCCCCAAATCGCGGCGCCAAAATTTTGCCCGTTCAGGCGCTCTCTTTTGTCAGAAGTTCTTCGAGGTCGCGCAGCCGATATGAGCGGCCTTTGATGTTGAGCACATGAGATCGATGAAGGAGCCGATCGAGGATCGCGGCAGCAAGGACTTCATCGCCGGCGAGCAACTCGGTCCAGTCGCGAATGCTCTTGTTGGTGGTGATGATCATCGCACCCCGAGCGTAGCGATAGCTGACCAGCCGGAAGAACAGGCCGGCCTCTTCCCGGTTCATCGGATCAAAGCCCATTTCGTCGATCAGCAGCAGCGAACTGGACATGTATTTCCGGCCCTTTAGCCTTGTAGGCGGCAGAAGCGCGTCCGCCTTGATGGCCGTCAGCAGTTCATCAAAGCGATAGTACTGGACTGAGAAGCCGAGTTGGATCGCCCGGATGCCCAGTCCCACGAGCAAGTGCGACTTCCCGACCCCGGGCGGCCCCTGAAGCAGGACAACCTCGGCATTCCGGATCCAGGCCCCGGTCGCCAAGGTGTCGATGCGGGAACGCTCGATTGCCGGCTGGAAGGCAAAATCGAAGTTTTCCAACGTCTGCCCGGTCGGGATTTTCGACGTCTTCATCATCGTCTTGATGCGCCGTTCTTCGCGGCCGGCACGCTCAATGTCGAGAATCCGTTCAAGTAACTGGTGAGCGGACATCTCGGTGCTGACGGCCTCCGACAGCAAAGTGTCCAGCGCCTCGGATGCGTAACCAAGGCCGAGTGCGTCCAGCTTCTCGCGGGTTACGTCAATATCCAGTTTTACGCTCCGAGACGTCATCGGGCCACCTCCGCCAGACGGGCGTAGATGTCGATCGAGCGATGCTGAACATTGCTGGCCGCCAACGCCTGAAGGCCTCGCCCCATCTTGCCGAGCGGCATCGGCGCGCGGACACGATCCGTGTCATCGCCATCGAAGTGTGCATCGTCACACACAATCAGCCGCTCGGTGCGACGCGGATGCATGGCGATCACTTCGGCATCCTTGAGGATTTGCACATGCGCAGCCAGACCGCGTACCTCCACGTCCTGGCCGACGAAACGGAACGGCACGCTGTATTGTCGGCCTTCGAAGCTGACGAGGCAGTCAATTCCGACGGGCCTCCGCACGACGATGTCGAACGGTTCCGGCAGCGTCTCGGGCAATGGCGTCAGAAGACGACGCTCCTGTTCCCACGCTTCGGCGACACTGGTGCCGGTTGCCGGGCACCGCAGGCGGCCGGCACGCTCTTCAAGCCGCGCATCGGTCACGGCCTGCAGCTGTTCCAGGCTGTCAAAGGCCTCCTTGCGAGGATCAACCGTCTCACGAAGGTCGCGCACATGTCTCTCGACTTTACCCTTTCCCTCCGGATGCCGAGGTTGGCAGGCGTCGACATGGAAGTTCAGTTGCGCTGCAAAGCGCCGATACGTCTCGTTGATGACGCCCCAGGCACCGGCCCCCCTGGCGATCGCCGTCTTGACGTTGTCGATGCGCAGAACCGCGACTGAACCGCCCAAGCGACGCAAACACGCCGCATTGCACGACTGCCAGGACAACATGTCCTTCGAACGAGACCAGACAACCGCCCGTTTGCGGCTCCAGGAAAGCGTCACGATCAAGGCAGAAAGATCGACAACCTCGTCGCCAAGAATCACGCCGGGAAACTCCGCCCAGTCCACCTGGGCCTGTGCGCCGGCCGGCGTCTCAACACGACGTCTCGACCGGACCTTCGGGGCCGGATACGTCGCCTTCCAATATCTCTGAACCGATCGCAGGCTCCCGCCATAACCGTGCTCGCGCTGCAGCCACCGATGAAGATCCACCAGGTTTACACGGCCGTCCTCTTGCTGAGAGCGCCAATGCGAGATCGCTTCCGAATAATCGGCGGCCTTGAATGTCTGCTTGGACCTACCATCCAACACGCCCGCCGATCGGCGCTTGTGATGATATCGAACCGTGCCCTCCGTAACCCCGAGAAGCCGCGCCACTGCGCTCTGGGAATGCCCCTGTTTCAACAATACAGCCATCGCTGTCCGTTCCTCTTTTGCGAGAAAGCTCATCGTCTTTTTCCGCCAATTGTTGACGGAAAATCGATGAGCTAAGGCTGTTGCCACCTCGTAAAGGTAGCTGTCGCCTTACGGTCAAAATGAACTGTCGCCCTACACGTAATCAGTTCGTCCAGGCTGACCCTGGCCGGAATGCTTTCAGCGCTGGAAAGGGAGCCGATGACAACATGTCCAAATTCGTTGGTCCCGTAGATACGCGCCAAGCTACTTTCAGTCGTGATATGAACGGTGTCGCCGATGTTTGGGTACTGACTGATACCGCGTTCAAACACGCCGCCAATAGCCTCTCCCACAAGCTGAACCTGCATCGAGCGCCCGGTATCGGCATCGATTTCGACTGTTGAGGTCGGTGCAGCCTTTGCGCCAACTTCCGATACGACGCCGAAGAGGTCTTGATAACCCTGTGGGATGCGCACGAAGCTACCCACTTGGCCGATCCTGTAGGTGCGCCCTTCAATCACCGAAAGGCCCGATGCCACGGACTGTGCGATGTGGACGCTTACTGACGAACCGGAAACCGATGCAACGGTGCCCAGATAGGTTGGATCACGGCTGAGCATCACCGCCCCCGTCCGGCACATCGACAGGTGCAGCCGCTGGTGTTGCGACAACTGCGGCTGGCGCGGCTACCGCGCTTTCGCTCGCTGGCCTCAACTCGATGGCATGTGCGCTAGCAAAGAAGCGAGAAAGCTTGGCGAAGTTGCCTAGAATGAACTGCCCTTTGTCGCCCGCTCCATTCGTGTTCCAAAATGTACGGCGAATCGAAGCCCACTCTTCCGTAGGTGGTTGCCCTGGCTGCCAGCGACCGGAAACACCGAAGATTACGGCACCGTCGCTTGCGTATACGCTCAGATTTGGGCGACGCAGAGCCACCTTCACCGCAGATGGTTCGTCAGCGAGCGTCTTGTATTGGAAGGCCAGCACCGCCGTATGTGAATTCGCCGCCAAAGCTTCGTCGATCACCGAGGTGATGTGAGCATCAAAAAACGAAAATCCGGTGCATAAGAGTAGGCTGTCGGGGGTCGTAAGGAACTTCCGAAGACGCTCAAAGAGCGCAGAATATGGCTGTCTTGTGATGTGATCATATTTGAGATGGTCAGGGTAAATGAGAGTTGTTGCCTTCCTTTCGCCGGTGCGGACGATGCCATCACCGATCACGTTCCAGCCCAGCGACCCGTGGATTTTCCAGACGCGGGACCAACGCGGCGGAAGTTTATTGTCAGTAATGGTTGTCGGATCGAAGAAGGGGCGATGTGCTCCCGTGAAGCCGTCGAAATACGGAAGATGCGCACGCTCGAAGGCCTCTTCGATCAAGAGGTCATAGTTAGGCGTAAATATCTCAATCGGGTGCTCTCGGTGCGTACCGCCGATCCACGACACCAATTCGGTGAACGGATTTGGCTCCTCAGGCAGCGGGGCGGCGACAATCGCGCCAATCTTCTCGCAAATTCGCTCGGCGAGCTTTTCGTATTCAGGTCCGTCGAGACCATGGACTTTGGCACCTCCAATCGCTTGTGCAAGACGCCGGATGCGAGTCAGAATAGTTTCGACATTCGGGTTCTTTCCAAGTTCTGGAAGAAGAGCATCGACACAAGCGCGGTCCGCATTTTCGAGCTGATCAAGAACCGTTTTGGTAATACCTGCCACATCGGGAATGAGCGGCTTTCCACTTGAGTCAAGCTTGCCCTCCGCGTTCAGACGAACTGATACCGGAGCGCCGGCTCCGACCAGCAAGCCGATTCTCTTCCGGCCTTGTGACAGTATCTGCCGGAGATCGACCATAAAGCGGTCTGGGTTGTGGATTGTATCGCTCATGCATAGGTTCCATTTAGACCAGTTCAGATTCAATATCACGCGCTTGAAGTGAGGGGCTTGATTTCACAGCGGAATATACCTGCATTATTGATGCAAGGCAGCTTCGGTTCGATTGGGCCAGTTTCTGGCGAAAGGCGACTCGAGCCGTTGGCACGGGCTCCTTTGTCACTGTATCCTAATTGATCAGAATCGCGGTTGAAATTTTTGTTTGTTTTCAGCGACGCACTGGGGAGTGGAAAAGATTTGGGGATCATCAGGCCCCGCGCCGCCTCACTGACTTCTTCGATCTGGTCTTGCAGCAGCGCTCGGCGATGAGATGATCGGGCTGAGATTGAAGTTATGGATCGACGCGGTGTTCTCCTTGGCGCGGTCGCTCGAGGATCTGGCGGCAAGCACGGTCAAGCGAAAAAGGCGCTACCTCGACACCCGCATCGCCGATATCGTGTGCACCGCTACCGAGTGCGAGCAAACCCGGAAGGTCTTGCGCAAGTTCGCCAATGCGCGCGACCAACTCATGACTTTCCTTGACGCGCCGGACCTGGTTGAACAGACCAACAATAGTTGCGAGCGAGCGCTACGACCGGCGGTGATAAACCGCAAGGTCACCAACGGCTTCCGCGCCCAATGGGCTGCCGAGGCCGACGCTGCGGTCAGAACCGTCGTCGACACAGCAAGCCTGATCGGTACCAATCCATTTACCCAAATCCGCCAAACACTCTCAGCTTGAAGCCCGCGCTGACAGGGGGTGGGTAGTTACGGCCCAAACCGCGTAAGCGATAATCTCTCGGGGAAATCGGAAACCCTTCTGGCGCGGCATGTCGGATTGCATCTTCATGCCAGTCATCAAACCGAAAATGAAAGCACCAACAACTTAGCAATGCCCGACGACTACATGGAGGCAATAGTCCGGCAATAGCATTCAGTCGATTCCCCTGCCTAGGACAAGTGGTCCGCGCCATCGCTCGCGACACCAGGATCGCTAAACGCATCTACCCTCATTCACCGCTGTTTGCGCTGATCCAACAGGTCCTCGTCGCGCACCGACAGCCCCTTTTCCTTGAGTGCTAAAAGTATGAAGGAGCGCATGGTCATTTCAGCGCCGTCAGCGAGATCTGCCAGTTCCCTACGCAGGCTCTTGCGTAGAATAAATCCAAACTGCACTGGTTTGTCTGCTGACGCCGGCGGCTTTTTTGACGGCGTTACGGGTTTAGGTGTTGCAGGCGCTGGCGTTCGTTTGACGTTCTGTGTTGGAAGTTCATTAGCGATTGGTGTCAGAGCGTTGACGATGCTCTGCATGTTTTTCTTTCCCATATTCCCCTCCCCTCCCCTTACGACGCCCGCTTCAGGATCTTTTCGGGCAGCCCACCCAAGTGAATCAGTTCAGCTAGGAGCCGACGAACCAATTCACCAGCTGGCCCATATACAGGCACTTCACCATTGAACGTCATTTCCTTGAAACCAACCAAACGCTTTAGCTTGGTCTGCATAACCGGCAGACCAGCCTGCTGGAGTTCATGCTCAGTGTGCGCAGCAATGTTGGTATGCGGTTGGTAGTCGGTCAGGATAATGCGAGCCGGAATGTCGCGCTTGGTCATAGCCGCGGCACTTTCGACCAGTCGAACTGTTTTTACTGCCTCGACCACATCGGCACTGGAGAGTTGCACCGGTACCAGCACCATATCAGCACAACCCACAGCGAAGATGGTGGCCTGCATGGCCGCGCCAGCGGTATCAATTACCACAACGTCTTTTTGCTGCTCGAGCTTCCCGGCCAGGGGCACCAGATTGGTCTCTTCCAACTCATGGTGTATATTAATTGGATAGGTGCCAAAGGCGGTTACCCAATCACTGAATGAGTGGTTGTAGTCGGCATCAATGGCACCGACACTCAGACCCAATCGACAGGCCGCGCCCGCGATGATTTGCGCAACGGTTGTCTTCCCGGCACCACCTTTGCTGGTAGCGATCGTAATCACAGACATGGGTATCTTCCTAGTTTTTAACAGTTGGAATTTTAGCAATTCACAATTAATAATCTATAAATTAATTATTAAAAATAGAAAGCATAATTGTTAATTTTTAAGAGTGAAAAATATGCATTTTAAAATATGGACTTTAAAAGTCGGAAGTTAATTATTAATTGTTAAAAATTAAAAATGAGTGTGAGTGAGCGGCACGACAGAGCAGCGACACAGTCACGAGCAACAAATTTGAGGATCAGCGATTGCGGCGCTGGCTAGGGCAAGGGCTTCCGGTTGTGGTCCGAGACCAGACTTCCAGGTAACCGAAGTCGGATGTCAGGGTGCGCTGGGTGTTTTCGCCGAATCCCTGCCTGACCAGGTTTGCCCAGCGTTTCGACGTTCGTGTCGGTCAGAAGTTGCGCCAGTTTGTTCGGCCCGTCCCGCTGACCGTTAAGGACCGGATTCGGACGCAGGGTTCCGGCGGCTGAATCGGTGGCGATGAGGTCGCCGGTGCGATCAGTCGTCAGCCGATTGGCTTCCGCAGCTGTATTTCCGGGTCGGACAATCCTGGTTGCGATCAACTGATTCCAAAATGGCCGGCTTCCCGCACCGCTCTCCGGAGCCCTGGTGCCTGAATCGACTGTTTGTGGGCTTTAGCACCTTCAGTCCACGCCGCAGGTCTGGCGTTTTATGTGCCGGATCAGACAGGTAATATAACAGGCATTGGTCTGTTGACTGTATCTCAATTGAGATACATAGTTTCCGGAAAAGGAGGACAAGCTATGTCTGCCCGAACCTCAATGCTGCATGTCCGCGTGGACAACCAACTCAAGTTACAGGCAACCGATGCCCTTTCAAGTGTCGGCCTGACGCTCTCGGATGCCGTGCGCATCCTGCTTACCCGTGTTGCTGCAGAAGGTGGGTTACCCGCTGGTTTGGCCGCGGATAAGGACGCCTATGATGCATGGTTTCGCACCAAGGTTCAGGAGGCGCTGGTTGATTCCCGGCCGGGCGCATTGCACGATGAGGTAATAAAGGAGGCACGCGCGCTGATCGACGGGAAGAACCTTGCCTGAACTGGAATGGAAGGCTTCGGCTGCCGCTGACCTGATGGAGATTGTCGATTACATCTCTGATAACAATCCGGTTGCCGCTCACGCACTGATGAATGAAATCCAACACAAGGTGGCGCAGCTACCGGCTTATCCGAAACGCGGACGTCCTGGCAGGGTGGAAGGAACGCGAGAACTGGTGGTTCATCCCAACTACATCGTGATCTATGCCGAAAACACAGCGACGGTTACAGTGCTGCGCGTGCTCCACGCAGCACAGATGTGGCCCTAGTGCCATCAATGCGGTGATGTGGTCGACTACCGATTACGAGCCGCTGACCCGCGAAATTCTCGACCGGATCGCGCCCGCAGGCTTCTCAAGCGCGGATGCAGGATGCAAGGACCTGTCCATATCCTGCCGCTGGCCAAAGCGTAAACAAGTGTAGACAAGGCTATTGACTGCCGAGAGGAATACAATGTCGATGCCGCGACCTTCGGCCATTTCGCCGAGGCGTGCCGATTGACCGCCGCCAACGAGCGTGTTCTGTCGCGGTTGGTGTCGGAGATTTCGCAGCAGCGCCGCGCCGTCGATCCGACAAGCATGGTCGTCAACGTCGATTTGTGAGCGGGCCGGATCGGACGACGATTGGCCGGCCTGGCACAGCCTTGTCGTCGGTTGCGCTGTCGCCGATCATTGACCGCCCCGGAGAATTCCTGTATACGTATCGCCTAGTCGCAGGTACGCCCTTTCGCCGCCTTTGCGAGAGGTCCTCAAAGGCTCCCCGAGGTCCTTGGCGGGCCATGTCAACGAAAACTTCTTCACAGTCCGGTTTATGAGTGCGTGATCGCTATGGTTTTGCGGCGTCTGGTTCTACGTCCGATAATGCAACATTATTGGACATGGAATAGATGTGCAAAGCGGGGCGGTTTATCAGCTTATATCAGACTAAAGCGCCGCCATACTTCGGGGCAAAACCGCGACAGCGGCGGGGAACCCGCTGGATACAGAGCAGGGAAAACAGGATACCCGGGCGCGAACGACGCCTGCGAACACGCCGCACAGGCAGTTATCGGCGCAGGGTAAAGGTTGTCAGATCAACGGCCGGGGGCCCGCAAACAGCCGGAAAACAGGCGAAAATAGCACTCAGTCGCTTCCGGCGGATTCCCCGCCGCCACGTGCTGTGAATACCGCCTCAAGACTCGAAGCATCGATCGCCGCGTCGAACCAGCGCTCAAGATCAGCCAACGATCCCCACGTGATACGATTGGTCACCGTTTCGGGCAGGGGGCCGAAACGACGCGTCAGCAGATGAGTCAGGTCCTCGGCCTTTCCAGCGGCCAGGCCCTCGGCCTTTCCAGCGGCCAGGCCCTCGGCCTTTCCAGCGGCCAGGCCTTTAGCCTCCCCAGCCGCAAGGCCCTCGGCCTTGCCCTGTTCGATGAGTGTATCCGCGATGGTGCCCACAAACGCCTCCAGGTCCTCTGTCCTGTCCACCTGCCGTAGCCGTTGCCGGAATTCGGCGATGTCCAGATCGTCATAGACGCGCAGGATGTATTCCATGATTTGCCGCCGGTAGGTGCTGTCCTGCGGCAGCCCGGCAACCACCTCGGCCAGATGGGTCAGCGCCTCGCGCTTCAGCGTAATGAGGCCGGCCCTCAGGGACGGCTCAGTCGACAGATCCTCGATACCCATCGTCCCGAGATGACGCAGAATATAAGACGATCCCGGCAGAATGGCCAGTGCCGGATCGTCCGTCGCGATCATGTCGGTGATCGACGGTGCGACCGTCCAGGCGGACGCACCGTGAAACACCACGATCGGGATCACGGGTGGCAGGGAACGCAGATCCTCGACCCGGCCGCCGGCATGGCGCTCCCAGATACGCAGGGTGTACCGGGCGAGTTGAAGCGGCAGGGCCGGATCGGGCCAGCTCTTGTGCTCGCCGAGGACGTATGCAAAGGCCGGTCGACCGGACTTGAGTTCAACTTTGAGCAGGACGTCGCTCTGGCTCGCGGCCAGCGCCTCGTCGACGAATGTGCCCTCCATGACCGTGGGCTGCGTGTCGGCCAGCAGCCCGGCAATCTCGTTCGGCAGGTGATCGCGAAGGAAGGCCGCGGCACGCTCCCCGTCCGACAGGATCGCCCGGAACAGCGCATCGTGAGGCGTGCCCTGCGTTCTGGCTCCCGATCGGCCGCTGTTCCGGCCGGCGCTGTCCCCATCACTTCCACGCGGTGGTCTTGCCATTACGCCTGTCGCCTCTTGCGATCGCTATCCGGATTGGCCCGCGACATTCAGGCCGCTCGTCCTGTCATTGACGGCTTGCCGACTTTCTTGCGTCGAGGACGGCAAGCAACTGACGGCCAGTTCCGGTAAGCACCAGATTCTTGCGACCACCGGCGATCCGTTCGCGCACCGGTCCGAGCGTCTCGAGCCTCTCGATGGTCTTGAGCGAAATCGTCCCGCCACTGCCGACCACGCGATAGCCACCGCGCACCCGGTTAACGGCGCGATGTGAAAGCAGAGCCAGCGAGCGGTACTGCGTTGCCGTCAGCTTTACGCAATCGATGAGATCGTTCATGACGTTTCCAACCAGGCATATTGCCTGCTGGCATCTTCTATACCGGCGCGTCGTAAACGCAAGACCGGTCTGTGGACATTGCCGCTTATGGAAAATGCCCGTGATCGACCGGCGCGCCGACAGTTCTTCCAGGACTCCAAGATCCTCGAATTGGGAAGTTGGGCGGTGAACTGACTTTCGCTACAATGCAGACGAACGGCTGAAATGGGACCGTAACCTCTCAGGCAGGTTTCCGAATGCCCATATGGCAAAGCGGACATTGACCTACGTTGCGTGCGGCAACATTCTCGGCCCACAGCAGACCAACGCTCAAAACGGGAAGTAGCACCACAAATCCCCAAAGCGTCCGATTGAGCTTACGACAGGCGCCGCCGACAGCCGAAGCCAACACTATAGACCACTTTCCCGGATTGTGGTCATATAGAACTTTTCAGTCTAACTTATGTTCTTCGAAAGCGCTAAATCCAAGGTATCAGACGTCAAAATTGATGT
Source organism: Rhizobiaceae bacterium (assembly GCA_963921345.3). Classification (GTDB taxonomy): domain Bacteria; phylum Pseudomonadota; class Alphaproteobacteria; order Rhizobiales; family Rhizobiaceae; genus Hoeflea_A. The sequence goes on from CAWUFE020000004.1 coordinate 120,339, forward strand.
TTAGTGGCGGCCTATCTTCCATCTTTCCACACTTATTAGAACCTTTGTATATAAATTCTGAAGTTTATAATTGAATCGATGTCTAAATTCGTAAAATAAACAAATTAATGATAGGGTCAGTTTTTCAGACAAATAGGGGGTCGATATGAGCTCTGCCATCTCTTTTCAGCCGCCACGACGACTGCGCGTTTTCGCCTTCGACCCCGGCACCGGCAATCGCTACGCGAACCGCAGAATTCGCGAGATGACCATCTCGGTACCTTGGGAAATGGACCCGAAACCTCGAGACGAAAAGTTTTTTGGCCCCAACGGCGAATACCTGCAGGTCGTGGACTACGATCCGGCAAGTGGCGTCTTTTATGAGCCCATCAACCTCAACGCGCCCGAGGTTCTCTACAATGAGGGGCTCTCGCCGTCGGCGGAGAACCCGAAGTTTCATCAGCAGATGGTCTACGCCGTCGCAATGGACACGATCGCGCTGTTCGAGCAAGCTCTGGGCCGCTTCGTGCTGTGGTCACCGCGCGATTTCCGCAACGTCGAAGACAGCAGTAATTACCCACCCCCTGTCAGCGCGGGCTTCAAGCAGAGAGTGTTTGGCGGATTTGGGTAAATGGATTGGTACCGACCAGGCTTGCTGTGTCGACGACGGTTCTGACTGCAGCGTCGGCCTCGGCCGCCCATTGGGCGCGGAAGCCGTTGGTGACCTTGCGGTTTATCACCGCCGGTCGTAGCGCTCGCTCGCAACTATTGTTGGTCGGTTCAACCAGGTCCGGCGCGTCAAGGAAAGTCATGAGTTGGTCGCGCGCATTGGCGAACTTGCGCAAGACCTTCCGGGTTTGCTCGCACTCGGTAGCGGTGCACACGATATCGGCGATGCGGGTGTCGAGGTCGCGCCTTTTTCGCTTGACCGTGCTTGCCGCCAGATCCCCGAGCGACCGCGCCAAGGAGAACACCGCGTCGATCCATAACTTCAATCTCAGCCCGATCGTCTCATCGCCGACCTGACCGACCCAGGCGATGTCGCGCGCCAGATGTGCCAGGCAGGTCTGATGCCTGGCGGCCCGGTTCTGCTGCGCCGAATAGCGATCCGACAGCCAGAAGTCCGGGCGATGATCGCCCATGACGGCATCAATCACCTTGGCGCCGCGCGAGAAGGCAGCCTCATGCACCACCGTATCGGCCGAGCGGAAAACCCAGTGATAGGCGTTCAATCCCTCAATCCGCACCCCGGTTTCGTCCGAGGCGACTGCCTTGGCCCCACGCAGCCGGCTGACAAGGCTGCTCTTTTGGGCCGCAAATGAAGCCGCGCCACGCCGCAGCATGTTCATCAACGCCCCTTGGCTGATGACAAGGCCAAACACATCCCGAAACAGACCCTGAAGCCGCTCATAGGAGACGTGCTGGAAATGCTTCAGATAAAATGCCAGCGCCTGGATCGTCGGCCCGAACGGTGAGCCCGTGGCGGCTTGCGGCAAAGGCGCCTTCGTCGTCGCACCGCATCCTGAGCAAACGCATTGCAAACGCCGGTGCCGTTCCACAACCGGCGCCACCGGCGGCAGGTCGATGGCGTCATATTCACCGATCACAGTTTCGCTCACATCCACAGGGAAGACTTCCCCACAATTCCCGCAAGTGTCGGGGCGGTGGTCGACCACGGCGTCTGGATTGTCGGCGAGACGGCGGGATGCGCCTTTGTGACCGGGCTTGGCTCCGCCGGGCTTTGATGTATCACGGCGCTGTTTCTTGTCCGTCGATGGTGGTTGGGAGGACGTGCGCGACGTCTTTGCCGGCCGCTGAAGCTTCGCCTGAAGCTCCAAATAGGCCTCTATCAGTTCTTTCTTGCTCAGTTTCTCAAGATCAGCGCGACTCATCCCGACTATGAATCACGACAGGCCCAAACGTTCAAGGGGTGGGTAATTACAGACAGCACCTATGTCGGCCAGCTGCGAATCTACCCGCACGCGCTGCGCGAGGCGAACGCGTTCTACAGCCCCGAGAAGAAAGCGCTTCTGTTTGGCTACTTCAGCGCCGGTCAGTCGAGCGGGTCGGCGCCTCCGAATACGACCGTGTTTACCTGCCTTTCGCATGACATCGTTGTGCATGAGACCTGTCATGCCATTCTTGACGGCATGCATCCGCGCTTCATCGAGCCCAGCAATCCCGACATGCGCGCGCTGCACGAGGCGTTCTCGGACATTGTCGCCATATTCCAGCACTTTTCGCATCCCGAGGTGCTTGAAGACCAGATCGCTCGCACCCGCGGCGATCTTGAGAAACAGAGCTTGCTCGGTGCATTGGCGCAGGAATTCGGCGAGGCGCTTGGCCGTGGCGGGGCGCTTCGCGACGCCCTGGGTCATATGGTCGATGGCAAATGGCAACTGCATGAGCCGGATAACCGTATCCTCAAGCGCCTGACGGGCCCGCATGCACGCGGTGCGATACTGGTCGCGGCGGTATTCCGGGCCTTCCTGTCGATCTACCGGGGTCGGGTCGCCGATCTGTTTCGTATCGCGTCGAACGGTCGGGGTATCCTGCCGGACGGCGAGATAGATCCGGATCTGGTCAAGCGACTGGCCTCCGAAGCCGCCAAATCGGCGCGCCACGTCCTCAGGATCTGTATCCGCGCCATGGACTATGTACCGCCCGTCAATGTCGATTTCGGTGACTATCTCCGCGCCATCGTGACCGCCGATCATGATCTCTACCCCGAAGACGAACACAATTACCGGCGCGCGATAATCGAAGCTTTCACGGCATGGGGGATCGCGCCCGAAGGCATGGCGGTCGTCGCCGAGAACAACCTGCTCTGGCCGGAATTGCGAGAGGCCGCAGCGGACCTCGGCACCGATGTCGAAGACTTGCAGGATACATTCGGCAAGCTGGTATCGCGGCCGGAGCGCATTCTTCAGGACTTGCGCGCGCGTGGAAATCTCAACGACAGTGCCGGTTCGAAGGTCATCAATAACCTAGAAAGGATAAAAAACAGGATTGAGGACTCGATGCAGCGCGGTATGGAACGCCGCCTGAAGGACTCCAGCGGATTACACAAGGATCAGGTTCTGCAACAGAACCTGCTCGCGGCCGAATTCGAGAACGGCCGGGAAGTGGCTCACTGGGTACGCATCTTCTATGCGCAACTCTTCTGGGGCCTGATTACCCAACAGACTTCGAACGAGCTGATGAAGGTGATCGGCATCAACCTGAACGCCGAGGAAGCTCCGCACACGATCGACCGGTCCGCGGCGAACGGCCTGCCGAGGGTCGAGATTCACTCGGTTCGCATGGCCCGACGGATCGGCAAACGAGGACAGATGGAAAGCGAGTATGTGGTTGAACTCATCCAGTCGCGCGATGGCTATTTCGACCCGAAAGTGCAGGAACTGGCCGACAAGAAAGAGAATGCCAAAGCCAGGAAGGCCTGGCTGGCCTCCCGCCCGGGCGCGAAATCCGCAAACTTCAAACGCGATTTCGTCTATCGCTGCGGGTGCACCTTGCTGATCGACACCAGGAGTTTCGAAATCCGTCGCGTCATCCGCACCAAGTACCGTGCCGATGATGACGCCGGTCTGAACCGATTGCGACGATATCTTTTGCAGGGGGAGTCCGGTCCGGCCAATGCCTTCGACTCGCCCGAGGACCAGGATGGAGACAATGCTTTCGCCGCGCTTCATCGCCATGTTGAAAAAGGGAGGTTCTGATGCCGACGATGACCTCACCGCCAAGCGGCGTGAAAGTCCGCATGTACCGCCAGGGTCATGGCGACTGCTTCCTTCTTGCCTTCGCCGGTCGCGACGGACGCCGCAAGCGCAATGTCTATGTGCTGATCGACTGCGGGCTGAAGCCAAAATCCGAGGTGAAGAACCAGAAGATCGACAAGATCATCGACGATATTAACGAAGCCACCGGCGGCCATATCGATGTCGTCGTCGTCACTCATGAACACCAGGACCACGTCAACGGTTTTGCCAAGAAGAAAAGCGGAAAGCACCTCTTCGACAAGATCAAATCCATTGGCCATATCTGGCTGGCCTGGACCGAGGACGGCACCGACGATCTGGCGAATGCGCTCCGTGACCGGTTCAAGGACACGCTTGTGACGCTTGCCTTCGCGCAGGAACGTGCGACCGGTCTGCAAAATTCCACCGGGCTGCAAGATCGCCTGTCTGACCTGCTCGGTACCGAAATTGGCGATGAGGGCATCGTGCCGACCGCCGGCAAGGAAGGCGCGCAGCTTCTCAAGGCGTTCCGTGACGCGCGAAAGGCGCAACCGCTGGCCGCGGCCTCGGTTCTTGCGGCAGGTTCCGTGAAAGGCATCACGAACAAGCGCGCCATCAAGTATCTCCGGGATCGTGCCGAGGTCGAGACTTTCCTGAGACCGGACCGGCCACCGGAAGAATTGCCCCATGTGAAGGACCTGAAGGTCTATGCGCTTGGCCCGCCCCGAGACGCGGCGCTGCTGCTGGATCTCGATCCGAAAAGTCACGAGGAATTTCACCTCGCACCGTCGAGCGGCGGCCTTGCCCTTGACGGTGACGCTTTCGGCTTCGCCCAGGCCATCGCGCCGGAAATGAACGACACAGACGATCATTGTCCGCTCGCCGCCCGCTATCGGATCAAGGCGCAGGATGTGTTCGATTTCGACCCTCCTCCGGAAAATGAAAACCGCACCGACAAGATCGATTGGCTTGAATTCCTGCACGAAAGTTACGGCGAGGCGACAGCCGCAGGCTCGAATGGGGAGGTCGCATGGCGCCGGATCGACGACGAATGGATAGGCGCCGCCGAAGGGCTCGCTCTGCGCCTCAACAACGAGGTGAATAATACCAGCCTTGTCCTGGCGTTCGAGCTGCCCAAGACCGGGAAGGTGCTGCTGTTTACGGGTGACGCGCAACGCGGAAGCTGGATCGGCTGGAGCAACTTGGAATGGACCGATCCCGACGACAACAAGACGACGGCGCGAGACCTTCTGGGGCGTTGCGTGCTCTACAAGGTCGGCCATCACGGGTCTCACAATGCCACGCTGAACGGCACCGAAACAGACGAATATGCCAACCTCGGTTGGATAGCGCGCGGTACCTTCGCAAAGGACTTCGCCGCCATGATCCCGGCCAACACAACTTGGGCGCTGAGCAAATCACAACCGTGGGTGCATCCCTTACCGCAAATCGAAGCCGCGCTCATGGAGAAGTCAGGGGGTCGGGTTTTCCGCAGTGATAAAGATATGATCGAAAAGGCCAGAACCTCCGACACGAGTGACGCCGATTGGGCGGCGTTTAAAGCGGATCGTGTGAAGGAAACGGATCTCTATTTCGAATACAAGATTGAGGATAATTGAACCGGGCGGCGTTCTTTGAATTATCTAGGGTGAATTTAGATGCCTGATCACTTGCTTTTTCCTTAGTGGCACCTGGAAGCAGGCATCCTCTTGCAGGAAAAGCGAAAGACCAGGCAAAAATAGTTAATCCCATGGTTTGATTGGATGGGTGCAGCCAACGCGAGTTATGAATATTATCAAGGACAAGGACATCGCATTGGCGCTGTCAGGAGGTGGATCGCGCGCTATCGCGTTCCATCTAGGTTGCCTACGAGCTCTCAATGAGCGCGGTCTCCTTGATCGAGTGAAGACGGTCTCATCTGTTTCAGGAGGCAGCGTTATCGCCGCCGCCTATTGCCTTGAGACCGAAGACTTTAACATTTTTGAGCAAAAGATCACGGCCATTCTGAAGGACGGCCTGTTCAAACCGACCTTGAAAACCGCCTTCTCCCTGACCGGGCTCGTCGGGTTGCTCTCAGAAATCTTGATATTCTCGATCTACGTTCTTTGGTGGTTCGTTCGGTTCGCTCTCAAAGCTGTCAGAATGCTGCTTCGTCTAGTCGGGATTGATATCTGGGCGGGACGGAAGTTTCGGTTCCTGCTGGGTCGGCCACTGACGCGAACATCCCTGATCGAACGAACGCTGGACAGGCTTCTCTACGGCGGAGCGACACTCGGCGAACTTCCGAAAAACCGACCGAACCTCATCGTCAACGCGACCGAAATCACAACAGGATCAGCGTTTCGATTTTCGCCGACGGCGTCGGGTGGTTGGAGGTTTGGGCAAGTGGAGAATAGCGACGTTGCATTGGCGCACGCCGTTGCTGCGTCCGCTGCGTATCCTCTGCTCCTGAACCATTTTCAGGATCGGTATGACTTCAAGCGAAAGGATGGTTCTCACCACTCGAGCGTGGTGTCACTGACCGACGGCGGGGTCTATGACAATCTGGGCCTCGGACCGCTTTGGCCGGACCGATCGTCAGAAGTCAGTTTCAATGTCGACCCAAGCCCACATCTGATTTGCTGTTCTGCCGGATACGGCCTGCGCGCCGATGACCATCCCTCATACTGGATCGGCCGGATGATGCAGTCGTTCTACACAACTTTCGACAGGGCTCAGAACGCCGCCATCAATCAAATGCATGCGCTCAAGGCCACAAACAAGGTCGATGTTCTGATCTTTCCATATCTTGGAATGCGAGATCAGAATCTGCCTAACAAGCCCGCTGATCTGGTCCCGAGAGAACTGGTACATGCATACCCGACCGACTTTTTCGGAATGTCGGATGAGAATATTCGGCTTATCGGATTGCGTGGAGAACAGCTTACAAACCATTTGATTGAACTATACGGACAAAAACTTGTCCAGAAGAAGCCTTAGGCCCTTGTTTCTGGTTTGTTCTGCCCCCACATTGGAGCGATATAGAGGGGCAAGCCCATGACTCAACTGACATTTTATAACCTTGGCAATGCCGATTGTTGCCGGATCGATTTTCGCAACGATGATCGCATGCTCATCGACTACGCCGACACCAAGGCCCGGTTTGACAAGAACGATAACCGTTCAGACCTCCCGAAGCTGCTGTGGGAGGACCTCGATGAGCTGGAGACCGATACGTACCGCGTTGTCGCGTTTTCACATCTCGACAGTGACCATGTTCAAGGAGCTTCCGACTTTTTCTATTTCGATCACGCAGCCAAGTACCAAAAAGGCAAGCGTGCCAAGATAGAGACAATGTGGGTTCCTGCGGCCGCGATTACTGAAGAAGGCATGGAGGGCGATGCCTACGCCATCCGGGCAGAAGCGCGCTATCGCCTCAAGAAAGGTGAGGGGATCATTGTTTTCTCGCGCCCCGAGCGGCTGAAGGACTGGCTCAATGACAATGGTCTGAGGATGGAGGACCGTCAGAACTGCATTGTGGATGCCGGCCAGTTGGTGCCTGGTTTCACTCTCAAGAGCGACCACGTGGAGTTTTTCGCACACTCGCCGCACGCCTATCGCAGCGACGAAAACACCGTCGAGGATCGCAACGGCGACTCATTGGTGTTCCAGGCCCGTTTTGAAGAGGGTGGAGAGCACACCGACGTGCTGTTTACTGATGATGTCGACTCCGATGATCTAGGGGAGATTGTCGATATCACACGTCACTACAAGAATGACGACCGCCTGCATTGGAATGTCTATGCGCTACCGCATCACTGTTCCTTCAAGGCCATAAATGTCGCAGATAAAGGGACCGACAAAACCAAACCCACCGATCAGATCAAGTGGTTGTGCGAAGAACAGGGCGAGGAACGCGGCTACGTTGTGTCGACCAGCAAGCCGATCCCTGGAAAGGGTTCGAAGGAAGACGAGGACAAGCAGCCACCGCATCGCCAGGCCGCCAACTACTACAAGGAAGACGTCGTCGAGGCGGATAGGTTTTTGGTGACGATGGAGCGGCCCAACGCGCTCAATCCCAAGCCCATTGTCATTACAATAGGGTCGACCGGTGCGGTCTTTAAGTCGGCAGGATCCGCAACTATCGCGGCGACGGTCGCGACCACTGCTCCTCGCGCGGGGCGCGCTTAGTGCCGTCGGCATTCTATGAGCACATCAACCGTAGGATCTCGCCAGACATGCTCAAAAGCGCGTCGGCGAGGCGAATGCATGCGCTTGTAACTTCTGACCGCCTGGATGATGTGCGTTTTGTTGAATGCCTCTGCAATGAAGCGGGCGATCACGAAGCTATCGTCGTCGAAATCGTTGTGCCGCTGGGGCAAAAGAAGACCGTCGCGGATATCCGGACGGTCGAGCCTGTTGCGATAACCTTTCGGACACAGGCAAGCGTCCCAACGGCTTACCCGCTACGAGAGGACTTTCCGACAAACGTCCCCCACGTGAATGTTGCTCCGGAAGGGTTTCCTCGATCGCTGTGCCTGTCAGACCAGCCGCTGGAAGATCAGCTTCGAGGTTACACCACCGTCGGCTTCTTGTTCCAAATTCGATGGTGGCTCGAGAAAACCGCCTATGGAGAACTGCACGGTGTAGAGCAGCCGCTCGATCCGTTATTCCATTTGTCGCCCGTCAACGTGATCGCCTCCGACCAACTGAACGATGCGGAATACGTCATGGGCGTTCGGTTCAGTTCTCATGAAGAAGCGCCGCTGGTTTTCGCCCCCCTATCTGAGAAAGATTACTCCCAAATCATCGGCCAAAATGGCTTGATGACACCTCTTTTTGTCAGCACGGAGTCAGTGCCGCATGGACAACTCAATTGGCTGCCGTTGAACCTTGATGAACTGGTGAAGGTCTACGAGGTAGTGGGCGTAGACCTGCTACCCAAGCTGAAGAGTGTCGTAAAAGCTCTGGTGTCAAAACCGCGGAAGGATGCGCTTTTGGCACAGCCTACTGCACTGATCGTTGAAACTGAAATCAAGTCGCCAGATGGGCGCAGCCGAATTCAGAAGAAGGCATTTGTCACGAGCACGACGGCAGGAGCGATTGGCGAAGCGTTAGGTGTCCTTGCATATGAGGGCGGTGCATGGGCAGCTCTGATACAAGCACCGGACATCGCGGAGGGCGCTCTATCTGACATCGAGATTGCGTCGGCTGATCTCCACCCGCACTTTTCCCGCAGTCTCGCGGCCGCGGCCTCCGGGTATGAGGTCGCCAACGAAGATTCCATCGTTTTGGCCGGCGCGGGCGCTGTAGGTTCGCATGTTGCCATGAACCTGGCACGAGGTGGTGTCGGCACTTGGCATATTGTCGACGACGACTTCCTGCTCCCTCACAACCAGGCGCGATATGCCTTGGAACCACACAATATCGGCAGCGCGAAATCCGATGCTTTGTGTTTGGTGATCAGACGTCTTTTGGAGAGCGACGACGCCGCGCACCCTTACCTTGGTCGTGTTGACGCAGACAATCGCCCAGAAGGCCTGACTTCGACACTGCACACGGCGATCGCAGTGATCGATGCAACGGCTTCGGTACCTGCGGCGAGACACCTGGCATTCGACAGCGATATCTCGGGCCCGGTAAGCTCAGTATTTCTGAACCCAGCGGGCAGTGACGCCGTCGTGTTGGCCGAACCCTTGGACCGATCCACCAGAATCGACTGCGTCGAGATGCACTATTACTGGGTGATCAGCTCAGACCCGACGTTCGCAAATCACTTAGCAGATGCGGAACAACCTTTGCCGGTTGGAGGTTGCAGATCACCAAGTGTGCTGGTTCCGGAAACGCAAGTGTCCTTGCTGTCGGGCCTTATGGCCGGACGTTGGCTGAAGGATCGCGGCAGAGAAACCGCATCTATTTCTGTGTGGCAAGGTGCCGCGTCTTTCGAAGGCATAAGCTATACCAGAGTTGGTGTGCCTCGTTTCACGGATGTGTCCGTCGGAGACTGGACGGTAAAAATTTCAGACGAGTTGATCGAACTGGCCAACGCCTTACAAAAAAAAGCGGCAGCGAAAGAAACGGGTGGCATTATTGCCGGGTCGTGGGACCGCTTGCGGAATGTCGTTTATCTGGTTGGAATTTACGACGCCCCGCCCGACAGCGCTCACTCGGAGACCGGTTTCGAACGCGGTTCCGTCGGGGTGTTCAAAACCATCCAAGAACTTGAGCAATCAACCGTTGGCAATCTCACATATGTGGGCGAGTGGCATAGTCACCCTCCCGGTGCTGTGAGCACTCCCAGCTCAGACGACAAAGTCCTCCTTCGATGGATCCGCGACATCCTCGCAGATGTGGAGGCGCCTGCAACCATGTTGATCGCGGGAGACGATGGCGTTCGAATTATTTTGACGGAAGCTGATAAGGTGGCGCAAGCGCTCTTGAGTTAGCACTGATAGTCAAGACGATTGGTGAGTAGCTTTTTTCGGGAGAGAAACTGGTGAAACCCCATCCTGCATCAAGGGAAATCTCGGCGTTTCGCGATCATTAGATTAAAAAAGTCGTCCATGGGCCGTTTTTGCAAAAATACCGGCCTCGCTGCGGAGCGGTTCAGGGGCGAGGCGGTTGTTTTGCCCAGGGCATGCTTGCCGAATGCGCTACGTTGCCGCGAGCCATTCATCCAGCTTCGACCATCGTCTTCGCCCTGAGATGTTTTTCACGGCAATCGCCACTGCTTTCTTCTGGCCAACCAGCACCACGAGTTTCTTGCCGCGCGTAACGCCGGTATAGATGAGGTTCCGCTGCAGCATTGCGTAGTGTTGGGTCATCACCGGAATGACCACGGCAGGGTATTCCGAGCCCTGGCTCTTGTGGATCGTGACCGCATAGGCGGGCACCAGTGTGTCGAGTTCCCCGAACACGAAGGACAACGAGCGCCCGTCGAAGTTGACGGCGACTTCTCCCTCGTCCAGATCGACATCCTCGATGATACCGATATCACCGTTATAGACGTCCCTGTCGTAGTCGTTCTCGATCTGCATGACCTTGTCGCGGGGTGCGAAGGTCCAGCCGAAACGCTCCACCTTTTTATCGCCGGCGGGGTTCAGGGCTGCCTGCAGTTCGATGTTGAGCGAACGGGCGCCGACGCCGCCACGGTTCATCGGACAGAGCACCTGGATATCCCTGGTTGGATCGAGGCCGAAGCGCTTCGGGATGCGTCTGGAAACGAGTTCAACGATCCGCGGCACCGCCTGTTGCGGGTCGGCGGCCGGTACAAAATAGAAATCGTTACTGCCGTCGGGCGGCGACAGGTCGGGAACACGGCCGGCGTTGATCGCGTGGGCCGTGGTGACGATCCTGCTTTGAGCCGCTTGACGAAACACCTCGGTCAGCCGAACAACCGGCACGGCGCCGGAACCGATGATATCGGCGAGAACCTGACCGGGGCCGACCGAGGGCAACTGGTCGATATCGCCGACGATCAACAGTGCTGCACGGCCAGGAATGGCCTTCATGAGTGACTGCATCAGGCGAACGTCGACCATCGAACTTTCATCGACGACAAGCAGATCGCACTCGAGAGGGGTCTTGTCGTTCCGCTTGAAGCCGAATGCCTTCGGGTCGAACTCCAGAAGCCTGTGAATGGTGCTGGCTTCCATGCCGGTGGCTTCCGCCATGCGTTTGGCGGCCCGACCGGTGGGTGCACACAGCAGCAGCCTCGTGCCCTTCGCAGCCAGAATGCGCAGGATCGAATTCACGATCGTCGTCTTGCCCACTCCCGGGCCGCCAGTGATCACCATCACCTTCGAGCGCAGTGTCAGCCGGATGGCCTCTGCCTGGCTTGCAGCCAGGGCGAGGTCTGTTTTCTGCTCGATCCACGGCAGCGCCTTGTCGGCATCGATGGCGGGCCAGGGCAGGGGACCGGTCTGGATCCGTTTGAGTTGCTTGGCGATGTCGCGCTCCGCCATGTAAAGGCCGGTCAGGAAGATGCAGCCCACATCACCCACGTCGTCCGCTGTGACCCTCCCGTCGGCCAGTTCGTCGAGCAATGCGCTTTCGATCAGTTCAGCCGGCACCTGGAGAAGCTCTTCCGCCAGCCTGACAAGTTCCGCACGGGGCAGCCCGCAGTGGCCATCCCCCATGGCTTCGGTCAGCGCGAATGAGATTCCTGCGCGTACACGGATCATGGCCGTTTTTTCGATGCCAAGTTTTTCGGCGATCTGGTCAGCGGTGCGAAATCCGATACCGCGAATGTCGCTGGCCAGCCTGTAGGGATTTTCGCTCATGACCCGCACGGCGCCGGTGCCGTAGGTCCTAAATATCCGCACGGCCCGCGCTGTGCCGACGCCGTGCTGGTACAGGAAAACCATGATCTCCCGGATCACCTTCTGATCGGCCCAGCCCGCGGTGATCTTGCCGGCACGGACCGGACCGATCCCCTCGACCTCGCGCAGGCGCTGCGGTGCCTCCTCAATGATATCAAAGACGTCCTTGCCGAACATCTTCACCAGCCGCCTTGCGTAGACCGGACCGATACCGCGGATCATGCCCGAGCCCAGGTATTTCTCGACGCCTTCGATCGTGGAAGGCGCGGATGTCGTCAGAAATTGCGCCTTGAACTGCAGGCCATGATTGCGATCGTTGATCCAGGCGCCGGAGGCGGTAATCCACTCCCCCGCCGATATCATCGCGGCATGTCCCACCGTGGTCACCAGATCACGATGGCCCCGGGCCTTGATGCGGAGCACGCAAAAACCGTTCTCCTGATTGTGGAACGTCACGCGTTCCACAAGTCCTGCGAGGACTTCGGTTGTGCTCTGCGCCTTTTGTCTCATCAGGTGCGGGCAACCTCTTCACCGCCTGACAGTCGTTCAGTTCAGAGTCGGCGTTTTCCTCACCTGCCACCTCGTCCGACATCGGATCGCGCCCGCCCGCCGAGACATGGAAGGCCACCGTCGGGCATCAGCGCCATTGCTTCCTGTAACGCCAGGTCGAGCAGGTCATGTTCGTCGCAACCATCATGATTGTTCATCGGCCCGGCACTCTTCCCCTGGTTGGTTGCTGCCGCACCTTGCGTATCGAAGTGGTTGGCGTGCCGGGGACATCGACAAAGCGCCAGCCATTCCCGTTGCCATGAGGCGGCCTTCCGGTTTGCCGTAGCACGGGCCGGGTGCCGGGTCCAATCGCGTTGTGCCTTGGTGATGACAGTCCCTGTTGCGCAGTACCGCGGCTTTCACGCCGACCGACCTGTCGGTCGCTGTCCGGCGGGCCGCATGGAGATGGCATTTTCATCGAGGTCGAGATAGTCGGGATTGTGGCGACAGATCCACTGCATCACGATGCCGGATGGATCCGGTTTGCGGCGGAAAGACCGCAGGACCGCCTCGTATTGTTGGGGAGTTGTCGTCGCCTTCTGTATGATCGGTAGGCGCAATCCGGCAAGGTCATTGGCCGCGAGTTCGGAGCGGAAGGCGGTCACCGCATCGTCCGGGTTGAGGCTGAAGAACATATAGTCGCCCTGATCGGCCATGGTTTGCAGGATATGGCGCACCATCGGAATGGCGGGATTGACGAGCGCCAGGTGACAGCAACATCCCGGCATCCCGGTTCAAAGCTCGGAAAAATCATCGACAATGAACATGGACGTGACACACCAAGCCAAGCGAAAGGAAAGACGGTGCCCACAGCCGCGGGAGTTGGGTCAAAACCGAAAGGAAATTTGCGACCTGACAAAGTTCGCCTTAAACTCTCCGGCGGCTTTCGCACCATGACCGTCGCGGGAAAGTTTCACGCACTGCTCAGGCGGTAGGCAAGCCGGGTTATTGGGGACTAAAAGCATGGATTACGCCAAAGTTGCCGTGGCAACGGTGCTGATGAGTATTGCGACCATTGGCGAAGTGCGAGCCGAGACGAAAGCACTGGACAATTGGGAGATCGTATCGAAACCGGACAAAATTACGGGCCAGACACTGGTCCGGGCAGGAACGACATCGGTAGACGATTATTCGTGTGGGTCTGAGACGGAGAAATCGGCAATGCTGATTATTGAGTGCTCGGAAGGCGAAACAGACATTGCGATTCACACCGGTTGCCATATGCATTCCGGCGCCTATGACATTAGCGACATAGAATTCAGACTGGATGGCGGGCCGATCCGAATATCAGGCGCCAGGATATCGGATGGCAGCAATGCTCTGCTGGCAAGCGGCGAACTGGTCGATACCATGATCGGAGAAGATTACCTTGAATCGCCGTTTGAAGGGAAAAGCTGGGCGGGCGCGAAGCATCTTTTGAAGCAGCTGTACGGTCATGATACGATGATAACGCGAACGAAGCCCCTTTCGGGCCCGCCAATAACCGCCACGTTTGATATCTCTGGTATTGAAGCCGCCACTGAACCGATACGGCTGGCGTGCGGGTGGTAGCGCCGCGGCGAATTCTATGGTGCCGGCGATGTTTTTCTGTTTTTTAAAAAGAGTTCCGATGCTGATACGATCCTGGGTCTCGAGGCGGGCGCAAGTGATTGCGTCACCAGGCCGTTCCGCTTCGCAGTGCTGCTGGCAAGGATCCGCGCGCATCTGCGCCAATACGATCAGCGGGCGGCTGATTGACAAAAGCCATCATCGCCCCACAACCAGCGTTCAGGCGATCACGGCGACAGACCTTCGCGCCGTGACCCAGCTAGGAGACTTTCAAGGATAGCCGAACGAGTTGACCGCTCCGCCTTTTGGCGGGTTGGGACGGAATCACGGTGGTCTTTGAGATCACCGGAATTGTCCGCTCGACGATCGGGCGTGGGATCAAGGACCTCGACGACCCGCCAACTGGAAAGGCGCGCCGCCCTGGCGGTGGCGCACGACACAGACCGATCATGATCCGACCCTGATTGATGACATCAATTACCTGGTCTAGCCGGTGACGCTTGGCGATCGTGAGCAGCCGCTGCTATGGGTGTCCAGAGCCCCGACAAGCTGGCTGCGGCGCTCAACGACATGGTCCTCAATAGTGTGTGCACATTACTCACCCGGCTGGGCTCACGCCATACGGTGCATCAGGCAGTCGGCTTGTGCGCTTCATAAACCTGAGAAAAAGTTGAATGACGTATGAGTATAACCAAACCCTGGCCTTGCTGATCGACGGCGACAATGTAACGGGGAAAATCGTCGATGGCTTGCTTTCGGAGATCGCGAATTACGGTACGGCAAGCGTAAAACGGATCTACGGGGATTGGACAAAACCCAATCTCAATGGCTGGAAGGCCTGTTTGCTCGAGCACTCGATTCAACCAGTTCAACAGTTTGCTTACACCACTGGCAAGAATGCAACGGATGGCGCGATGATCATCGACGCGATGGATTTGCTCTACACTGGACGATTTTCCGGGTTCTGTATCGTATCCAGCGACAGTGACTTTGCCCGTCTCGCTGCCCGAATCCGGGAGCAGGGCGTGACGGTCTATGGATTCGGTGAACGCAAGACACCTCGTCCGTTCATCACCGCTTGCGACAAATTCGTATATTTCGATGTGTTGAATGCGACTGATGCCAATCTAGGCAAGGTTCAGGGTAAAGAGGACCCTGGGCCTCCGGATGCGCCCAAAACAAAGAGCTCCAAGCCCGCACCAGCCAACACCCCGCTCGATGCAACAGCGATAGCCATGCTTGATAAAGCGATCAGCGCCACGGCTGAAGATGACGGCTGGGCAAATCTTGCGAAAGTTGGAGCCCATCTTGCAAAACAGGCACCTGACTTCGATGCACGAAACTACGGTTTTCCACGATTGACTAATCTGGTGGAAGCATCGGACATAGCGAAGGTAGAGCGTATCGGGAAAGACCCGTCCATCGTCCGTGTGCAACTCAGACATGACAACATCCCGTCTCGCAAAACATAGGGCGTCATAGTCATGATGTTCGCAGGCGCCAGCAACAGGCGTGCCGGGTTCCGATCCGCCGCGGTGGTCAATGCGGCAACTGGCCATGGGTGATGATTGGTCTGTGCACGTCATTTTGTTCGTGAAAATGGCCGGCGATGGTTTTCCTGGCGGCGAGCATCGAATTGCACAACTGTGTCGCCTCAGCCGTTTTCAAACCACGGTGTACATGGTCATAAGCCGCGGCGGCATCCTTCACGCAACCTTTGAGGCACAGATCGAATTCGGCGATGAGGGCCGTCGCCTTGGCAATCTGCATCATCACTGTATCCGATGCCGGATCGCGCCCGCACAGGCAAAGTGCGCTACCGTCGTGCATCACCACATGCCCCTCGGGGAACATCTCGGTCAGTTCTTCAAGCAGATCCTCGTCAACGAGATCGTCGAAATCATCAAGGTCGTCGTCCATGGTCTGGCTCCCTGGCCATTGTGCAAAGGCTGGCGCTCATGGATGGCGACCAGTTTGCCGGTTGGGTGTGCGTCCGGTCCGGTTTTGGCTGTCGGCGCGTCAGCTGTCCGGATGATCGGCGTGACGGGATGCGGCTTTGGTCCAGGACCGGTCTTGACCCTGTCCAGATGGGCGGTGACGACATGTTGCAACGCCTTGAGACAAGGCAATGCCTGATCCGTGGGGCAGCCGTGGATGTCGGCGACAACGCGGTTGATCGCCACGACGGTGTCCGGCTCCGCATCCATCATTGCGCCTCTGCCGCCTCCGTGTGATCGGCATCCAGGTCCGTAGCACGGCCGAACCATGGGGTCCATGGTGACGCTGATCTCGATGCCTGTGCCGCAACGCTGCCCATGCAGAAATGATCTTCACAGAGCACGAGTGGGGCAAGCCCGGGTGCAGAGGCTTTCCGGCCCGATCGCAAGGAGAAAAGACCATGGCATCTGCCACCACGAAACTGATCCCGCTGAACAAGCTCGCCATCAGCGTCAACAATGTTCGCAAGGCGACGACCTCGAAGGCCGAGGACGATGAGCTTTATGCGAGCCTCAAGCATCATGGCATCAAACAGAACCTTCTGGTTCACGCCGTGGGCGACGAGTTCCACGTGCATGCCGGCGGTCGTCGCCTGACGCAGTTGCACAGGCTCGCGAAAGACGGACATATCAAGCCGGATTTGAAGATCCCGTGTCGCGTCGAGACGGAAGCCGTCGCACAGGAGACGTCGCTTGTGGAGAACAGCGTACGCGCCTCGATGTCGCCCGCGGACCAACTGGAGGCATTCGCCCGGCTGATCGATGCCGGCAGCACGGTCGATGAGGTTGCCACACGTTTCGGCGTTACCACCGGCCTTGTCGAGCGTCGCCTGAAGCTGGCGCGGGTCGCACCCGAGATTATCGAGGACCTTCGCGAGGGCAAGATCACGCTGGAGACGGCGAAGGCCTTCACGCTGACCACTGACCATGCGCGCCAACTCGAGGTCCGGGAGGCGGTTTCGCATCTGCATGCGGGCGGTGTGCACCACACGATCCGTCGCATGCTGACGGATCACGCCCAGTCCGGCAATTCGCGGCTGGCGCGGTACGTGGGCGTCGACAAATACAAGGCCGCCGGTGGTCCTGTAATCGAGGATCTGTTTTCCGATGAGGGCAGCGTTCTGCTTGAGGATGGTGCGCTGCTGGAGAGGCTGGCTGTCGAGAAGCTGGAGCGCGCGGCGAAGAAGCAGGGCAAGGGCTGGAAGTGGTGCGAGGCGGTTCTGGATTTCGATTACAGCTCCGGCCTCGAATTTCGGCCGTGTCTATCCCGAACCGCAGGACCTCGATCCGGAGGTCGCCGAGGAACGCGAGACGTTGCGGACGCGTCTGGACGAACTGGAGGATCTCGACCATGACGCCTGGACGGAGGCGTTGAAGCAGGAAGCCGACCGTGCGGTCGAGCGCCTTGATGAGATCGACGAAATTGAGCGTGAAGGCGCGGTCTATTCTGACGCGCAGCGCGCCATTGCCGGCTGCATCGTGACGCTGGATTACCAGGGCAAGGTGACGGTTGAGGCCGGCCTCGTTCGTCCGCAAGACATTCCGGCCGACGAGCCACCGGCATCGACCGATGGCAAAGACGGCGATGCGACTGGCGGTGCCGAGGAAACATCCGGCGAATCCGGCAGCGAGGAATCCGTATCGTCTGTGGTTGTCGCGCCGCCGCGCTCCGTAAAGACGCCCCCGGCCCCGGTCGATCCGGTGACGGCAGCGCGCAAAGAGAAGGGCATTTCGCGGTCGCTGGCCGATGATCTTCGCGCCACGCGCCACCAGATCCTGCAGGCGCATTTGTGCGCCGATTACGATGCTGCCTTCGATACGATGGTTTATGTCATGTGCCGCCAGGCCTTTGCGAGCGGTTACGAAGCCTTGCCGCTCGACGTGACATTGAAACCGGCGATGGTTGAGGGAAGCCGGGACGTCCTGCAGGAAAGCATCGCCGCCGCGGTTCTGGCGGAGTTGTACGGTTTGCTTCGTCTGGACTGGCTGAGCAAGCCGCGTCCGCAGGACTTCGAGGCGCTGTGCGCCCTCGATGATGCCGACAAGCGGGCGCTGTTTGCCTGGTGCACGGCGCATGCGCTGGATCAGCAGCTTTCGACGGACAGCCGTGCGCATCCGGTGTTCGAGTTGCTGGGGCAGCGCATGGCGGTCGATGTCGCCAAGTTCTGGCGTCCGACGGTCGAGACCTATTGGGGCCGTGTGAAGAAGGACCACGCGCTCGATGTCGCGCGCGACCTGATCGGCGACGACTGGGCGAATGACCGCTCGCACTACAAGAAGGCGCTGCTTGCGAAGTCGATGGAGGCGTGTTTCGCGGACGATGCCGGCGAGCGGGTCGGCATGAGCCCGCAAGGCGCAACTAGGACGGCCGCCTGGCTACCCGAAGGCATGAGTTTTGCGTACGAGGTCGGCGATGAACTGACCGGAGCCGATTCGGCATTGGCGGATAATCCGCCTGAGGCAAGCATCGCGACGCCGTGCCAGGAACGGCGGGGAAACCCGCCTGAGAACGCGGGCACTGGCGCGGCGGATGCCGATCCGGCCGCGAGCGATGCCGTAACACCCGGCGGTGTTGATCTCCCGGACTTCCTGCGGGGACAAATCGTCCATGTGGGTGGTGTAGGGCGACAGTTCATTTTGACCGTAAGGCGACAGCTACCTTTACGAGGTGGCAACAGCCTTAGCTCATCGATTTTCCGTCAACAATTGGCGGAAAAAGACGATGAGCTTTCTCGCAAAAGAGGAACGGACAGCCATGGCTGTATTGTTGAAACAGGGGCATTCCCAGAGCGCAGTGGCGCGGCTTCTCGGGGTTACGGAGGGCACGGTTCGATATCATCACAAGCGCCGATCGGCGGGCGTATTGGATGGTAGGTCCAAGCAGACATTCAAGGCCGCCGATTATGCGGAAGCGATCTCGCATTGGCGCTCTCAGCAAGAGGACGGCCGTGTAAACCTGGTGGATCTTCATCGGTGGCTGCAGCGCGAGCATGGTTATGGCGGGAGCCTGCGATCGGTTCAGAGATATTGGAAGGCGACGTATCCGGCCCCGAAGGTCCGGGCGAGACGTCGTGTTGAGACGCCGGCCGGCGCACAGGCCCAGGTGGACTGGGCGGAGTTTCCCGGCGTGGTTCTTGGCGACGAGGTTGTCGATCTTTCTGCCTTGATCGTGACGCTTTCTTGGAGCCGCAAACGGGCGGTTGTCTGGTCTCGTTCGAAGGACATGTTGTCCTGGCAGTCTTGCAATACGGCGTGTTTGCGTCGCTTGGGCGGTTCAGTCGCGGTTCTGCGCATCGACAACGTGAAGACGGCGATCTCCAAGGGGGCCGGCGCCTGGGGCGTCATCAACGAGACGTATCGGCGCTTTGCAGCGCAACTGAACTTCCATGTCGACGCCTGCCAACCTCGGCATCCGGAGGGAAAGGGTAAAGTCGAGAGACATGTGCGCGACCTTCGTGAGACGGTTGATCCTCGCAAGGAGGCCTTTGACAGCCTGGAACAGCTGCAGGCCGTGACCGATGCGCGGCTTGAAGAGCGTGCCGGCCGCCTGCGGTGCCCGGCGACCGGCACCAGTGTCGCCGAAGCGTGGGAACAGGAGCGTCGTCTTCTGACGCCATTGCCCGAGACGCTGCCGGAACCGTTCGACATCGTCGTGCGCAGGCCCGTCGGAATTGACTGCCTCGTCAGCTTCGAAGGCCGACAATACAGCGTGCCGTTCCGTTTCGTCGGCCAGGACGTGGAGGTGCGCGGTCTGGCCGGGCACGTGCAGATCCTCAAGAATGCCGAAGTGATCGCCATGCATCCGCGCCGCACCGAGCGGCTGATCGTGTGTGACGATGCACACTTCGATGGTGATGACACCGATCGTGTCCGCGCGCCGATGCCGCTTGGCAAGATGGGGCGAGGCCTTCAGGCGCTGGCGGCCAGCAATGTTCAGCAGCGCTCGATCGACATCTACGCCCGTCTGGCGGAGGTGGCCCGATGACGTCTCGGAGCATAAAACTGGATATTGACGTAACCCGCGAGAAGCTGGACGCACTCGGCCTTGGCTACGCATCCGAGGCGCTGGACACTTTGCTGTCGGAGGCCGTCAGCACCGAGATGTCCGCTCACCAGTTACTTGAACGGATTCTCGATATTGAGCGTGCCGGCCGCGAAGAACGGCGCATCAAGACGATGATGAAGACGTCGAAAATCCCGACCGGGCAGACGTTGGAAAACTTTGATTTTGCCTTCCAGCCGGCAATCGAGCGTTCCCGCATCGACACCTTGGCGACCGGGGCCTGGATCCGGAATGCCGAGGTTGTCCTGCTTCAGGGGCCGCCCGGGGTCGGGAAGTCGCACTTGCTCGTGGGACTGGGCATCCGGGCGATCCAACTCGGCTTCTCAGTCCAGTACTATCGCTTTGATGAACTGCTGACGGCCATCAAGGCGGACGCGCTTCTGCCGCCTACAAGGCTAAAGGGCCGGAAATACATGTCCAGTTCGCTGCTGCTGATCGATGAAATGGGTTTTGATCCGATGAACCGGGAAGAGGCCGGCCTCTTCTTCCGGCTGGTCAGCTATCGCTACGCTCGGGGTGCGATGATCATCACCACCAACAAGAGCATTCGCGACTGGACCGAGTTGCTCGCCGGCGATGAAGTCCTTGCTGCCGCGATCCTCGATCGGCTCCTTCACCGATCTCATGTGCTCAACATCAAAGGCCGCTCATATCGGCTGCGCGACCTCGAAGAACTTCTGACAAAAGAGAGCGCCTGAACGGGCAAATTTTGGCGCCGCGATTTGGGGGGCGTACGCCCCCCAAATCGCGCTGTCCTCGTAACACTGGGTGTCGTCTTAACTCGTAAGTGTAGGTGTCGCTTGACAGGTGGTGACGGCGAAACCCGCACGGTCGATCCGGCGGCGGAGCCGCCCATGGGGGATGCGGCCGAATAGCCATCGGTCAACGAGACGGATGATCCCGCCATTGATGCGCCTTGTGGGGCCGCTCTCGATCGGGGGCGGCCCTTTCGTCTTGCCGGATCTTGAGGTCGAGAAGTGGTTTCGGCCGGTCCGGCGCGGAGACAAGACCATGGATGAACACAAGCACAGACAAACGACACCCTCGCGCATCAGGAACAGGGAATGGCCACCATCATCGCGGGCCAGAACGATGAGTTTCGCCGCAACATCGCCTTGCCGGGCGGAGCCGACGTTCCCGAAGGCCGTGTCGTGATCACCCGCAGGGTCGAAGACCAGGGGCAGTCCACGCACAACCGGCCGCGCCTGTCATCGCCGGCTGGCAAGCGACACGGCTTCCTTTCAACGCCGGCGTTTGCCGCGGGCGTTTTTCCGATCCGCAAATGGAGAACGAAGATGAAACACACCAAACATGGCGAGCCCCGGGACAGGGCCGCAAGCGAAATGGCGGACGCTGCCGCCTCGCATTTTGTTCCACTGGGGCAAGTGACCGAAAGCATTGTGAGGCAAAAAAAGACCCGGATGAGCCTGTGGCTATCCGGGTCCAGTTCATCATCCTATAGGCCGCTGAACGGAGCATAGGTGATTCAGATTGTCATATACCCTTCATACGGGTTCCTTCCTCGGACTACAACTCCGGATTCGATTCCGGCAGATGCGGGAAGAGCGGCAGACGCCCATTGGCAGCGCCAGCGTTCTTATGCCGGGTTTTGGTGCCGTATTGAAGTCGCTCAGGATCTGAACCGGCCGCCGTCGGCTCCATGATGCTTGATGTGGATGGTACTGATCGCGCGGCCTGGCAGCACGATCATCAGATTGGTGGTTCCGAAGGCCCGGTCGACCACGGCACCTTCGCCCACCTTGGCGCCGAGCCTCAGATAGCCCTTGATCAGCGGCGGCAAGCCTGACAGCGCGGCCCTGGTGTCGATCGCCTCGCGTGGCATCAGGTCCATTGGCTTGTAAAGCTCCGGCCGGGCGCTTACGGCCCATTGTCCGGTTGCCAGACAGTTATGGTGGAGGAAGGACAGGGATAGCGCGTGCGCTTCCGGTATCGCACCGGGGATCGAGGCGCAGCCGAACATGGCGTCGATCCCGTGCTCCATCATGTAGGCCTCGATACCCTGCCATAGCAGTTCGACGGTGTGGCGGTTGCGGTATTTCGGCCGGGCGCAGAGGCGTCCTGTCTCCATGAAACGCATCTGCGGATGTCGTGCCAGCATATCGTCGATAGTGAATTCCGAGCGGGAATTGAAGCCGTCGTTGGCCCGCGCCACGTCGTGGCGCAGCAATCGACAAGTGGCGACGATCTGGTGTTCCGGACCGCCCGTGATCGCCCGATCGAGCACCAGCAGATGATCGCAGACGGCGTCATGGGTATCGATGTCGCGACGCAACCGCATCGCTTCCGGCGGCAGGCTCGCACCCAATTCATTGGCGAACACGTCGAAACGCACGGACTGGGCGGTCGCGATCTCGTCGTACGAGCGGGCGAGCACGATCTGCAGGTCGCCGATGTGGCCTTTTACGCCGCAGTTGTGGCATGTCCTGTCGATCGCCGCTCGGGCGACCGCGTCCTTGTCCGGCCGAATATCGCGCATGTTCAGGGTCATGCAAATCAGTCCTGTCTGATCCAGAGGTTGCAGTGATGGTGCGATGAGGCTGATGAATCAGAATCATGCGGCCACACTGTGACATCGCGTCGACGGCCTGGGCTCGCATCATTTTCATGTCATTCGAAGGCGGCATCGCCATGGCGTTTTCAATGGCCGCCGAGATCGAGCGTGATCTCATCTCGGCCAGAACCACAGAGGCGCTCAGAGCCAGAAAGGCCGCCGGCCTGCCACTTGGAAGGCCAAAAGGACCGGGCAAAAGCAAGCTCGATCCGTTTCGGGCGGAAATCGAAGCGCTGCTCATGAACGGCTCGACGCAACGGTTCATCGCCAAACGCTACAAAGCCACGCCAGCCAACCTCTCAAACTGGATCAAAAAGCACGGCTTGAAGAAGCCCAACCCATGAGGACCGTGGCATCAGTAGTCAAATGCTATGAAACTTTCGGTACCTATGCGTTTGAGGCCATCACCGTGCCGGCTCCCGGATCGCGCCCGCATAGGCACAGCGCCGCGCCATCGGGCAGGACCACATGCCCCTTGGGGAACATTTCATCCAGTGTCTCGATCAGGTCCTCGATATCGACATCGTCCAGATCGTTATGGTTGTCGTCCATGGCTCATAACTCCGTTTGCCGTCATGCACCGAAGGGCACCCATTGACGGTGTCCAGACTGCCACCAACTCTTGTTTCGATCCAGGATCGCGGCCCATCAGCGGCCCGGATGGCTACCGTTGTTGTGACCCCGGACAAGCCTGATGGGGGTGCAGTCGCCGTCATTTCATGTCGGCGATCCGGCCGATCAGGTCGATAATATTGCACCTTAGCTTGCGGTCCTTGATGCGCATGAAACTGTGGTTGAGATTGAACACTTCCCTGGACGACAATGCGGCGGTGAGCTCTTCCAGTTCCTTGTCCGACTTGCTTTTCGATTTCGGCAATCCTTCGAAGAACGACGCGACCGGCATCTCCAGCACCCTGGCGACGGCATGCAGCCGGCTTGCGCTGACGCGGTTTGCACCGGTCTCGTATTTCTGAAATTGCTGGTATGAGATGCCGAGCTCCGCCGCCATCTGTTCCATGCTCATGCCGATCACCCTGCGGTGATGGCGAATGCGCTGACCGACATGCGCGTCTACGGGGTGCGGTGGTTTATTGTTCGCTGGATCCATGATCACCGTCTCTCGTTCGGCGGTGGGAGGGAACAGATATCCGACAAGCTTGCCGTTATCGGTTGCCGCTCGATGTCGGTTCGGTATTCGCTTCGTCGCATTGCCGCACCAGTGCCCGCAACCCGGAGGCGCATTGTGCGCCGACAATACAACCTTCATGTTCCCGGCCATCCGTCAAGTCCGATTTGGTGGCTTCAAAAGACGCTCGATCAAATCACTCAGGGTCGAGAAACAGAGCGGGACTTTGCAGCCGTATCGATCGACCGGGCCGGGAGAATGATTTGGGCAGGTAACACTCTCCCGCCCCATGTTCCGGCGGAAGCACTGACCACCGGATACCCACGCACCATTGTCTGAAGAGAGGCCGGTTCACAGGCCGTTTCGACTGTAGTCAGGTCAAAGGCCCGGGCACAATCCTCCGGTCGACCGGCCGTGCGTATCTCCCGCATCCGGCAGTGATTTTCCGGCGACGGCCAGACCTGCGCTGATTGCAGCGCCCCGGTGTTTTTTGAGGGTTCCGGAGGGCGGCGATGACGTTCACAGGCGCGTAATGGCACCGACCAGGGTGGTGACGATCATGAAAATCGCGAGGCCGATGGTCAGTGTTTCGATGGCGGTTTCAGGCATTGCCGTCTTCCTTTTGGCTCGATTGGCAGTTTTGCCCCGAAGCAGTCGCAACCAACACGCAGTACCTGGGAGGTTGCTCGACCTGAGCGTGCACACCGTCCATGAATATATGGTTAACGGGCCGTTGCTGCTGACCGGTTGCCCGTCCGTTTCGGCGGCCTGGTCAATGCGGCACCAGCGAGCGTGGAATGATGATGGCCCATCCTCGTCCACTGCCGGCGAGGTTGCAAGGCGGCCGACACCGGGTGCGGGTCATGGCGGTGTGTCCATCATTCGGGTTCGCATGTTCGACGGGAGCGGTGCCCGGTGAGATTGTGATCAGCGGTTGAATGGATTGGCCAATGCCGGCGAACTCTGGAGCAACTGCAGGACCATCATGTCTTCATGTGGCCTGCAGGCCAAAACTTCTTGCAGTGTATTAGACTGTGGTACGGCCGCGAGCCATATGTAGAGTTCCTCTTCGAGCGCCCCGTAAATGCGGTCCGCAATGTCAACCGATATTTCTCCGAAGCGGCTCATGAGCATGAAGACCAGCGCGTCGGCCAAGCCGTTGACCCGATGGTTGATCAGCTGCTGCCGCCGCTCTTCACGGCCCTCATCCAATCCTTTGTCGTAGCCCTCTTGGCGCCCTTCCCGATATCCCTCGTCCCATCCGGTCTCATGGTCCATCAACCAGGCTTTCTGCGCCGCATCCCATCCTTGTTTGTAGCCGGCGGCAACACCTTCGGCGCGGCCTCTGGCCCAGCTTTCCATCTGGCCATTGTTCAGTGCGAATTTATGAGGACCTGCGATATGTGCGGCCTTGTTCCGTTTGGGCAATGTGCATGCGATGGTCACCGTGATCACCTCCTGATCGGTATGTTGCAACAGCGGTTTCAGGGGTTTTGTTGGCCCCGGGTGCGGCCTCGAGTGTCAGGCCAGGTGTCGACCGTGTCGGGGGGCTTCGTGTCGATCTTACATCGGACCCGCACCGTCGCGGTATATCGCAGGATATAGGCAGCACATTGCCAAAATACGAACGTTGCCGCGGCACCGATCGCCAACGGCATTCGCGCACGAACCGTTTTGCCGCCCGGAACCGTCCAGAGAGAGCCAGAGTCGGGCTGGAGAGGGGCGACCGGTCAAGAGTTCGGGAGAGGCCCGCGCCGCCGGTCGTGGAGATTGTCCGATGAAACGCAATTCATCCCCTGCCGCACGCGCCGACGTCTATTCCCGCATTACCGCTGAGATCATCGCGGCCATTGAGAATGGCGCCGGCGAATGGCGCGCACCGTGGTTTCATGACGGCACCGATATCGCGCGCCCGAAAAATGTCGCGTCCGGCAAAAAATACCGTGGGGTTAATGTGCTGGCGTTATGGGTCGCCGGCATGGCGCGCGGCTATGGCGACGGCCTGTGGGGCACGTATCGCCAATGGCAGGCGGCCGGAGCGCAGGTCCGCAAAGGTGAGCGGTCCACTGCGGTGGTGCTTTGGAAGGAGATCAAGGGCTCCCGCCAGGACGTCGATGAAGACGATGAGAAAGGCTCCGGCCGTCTGTTCGCCCGCTCGTTCAATGTCTTCAACGCCGCACAGGTCGACGGATACGAGCGTCCAACCGCTGATGATGCGCACGAACTGCCGGAGACCGAGCGTCTTGCCCATGCGGAAGAGTTCATCGCCAACCTTGGCATCAAGACCGTCTTCGGCGGATCGCGTGCCTACTATCTGCCGTCGAGCGACACGGTGTTCATGCCCCGCTTCAGCGCCTTCCAGGACGCGGTTTCGTTCTATTCCACATGGCTGCATGAGCACGGTCATGCGGTTGGCAGCCCTGGCCGACTTGATCGCGATCTGTCGGGATCGTTCGGTTCTGCGTCATACGCGGCCGAAGAGCTGGTTGTGGAGAT
This sequence comes from Rhizobiaceae bacterium, assembly GCA_963921345.3. Taxonomy (GTDB): domain Bacteria; phylum Pseudomonadota; class Alphaproteobacteria; order Rhizobiales; family Rhizobiaceae; genus Hoeflea_A. Next base: position 146,706 of record CAWUFE020000004.1, read on the forward strand.
AATGAGCGGTTTCGTCCTTGCCGATCTGGGCATTGCCCACCATCCCCGCCCCGATCATGCGGCGTATATTTCCAGTTGGCTGGAGTGCCTGAAGCGCGATCCCAAGGCCATCTTCACGGCCGCCAGCAAGGCGCAACAGGCGGCCGACTGGATGCACGCGCAGCAGCCGTCCAACGGTACGGCAGCCGCTTTCGAGGAGGTCGCGTGATGGATGATTATCGCGAATACGTCTTTACCCTGCCGGATGGATCGGTGCGTTACGAGATGATCGGCAGCGCCAAGGATATGTTTGCGTTCAAGCGCATGTATGGAGCCGTCCAGGCAAAGCCCGTAGCGCGTGCCGATGAGGATGGGTCGGATGCCCGCCGCCGTGGGTTGCGTGAGGAATTGGCAGATCTCGAACGGCGGTATTTCGCGGAAGGGGTTGGCGACGAGGACATGCCCGAGGAGATTGAAGGTCGCCTGATGGCGATCGAGAGTGAACTCGCCGCACTGGAGAAGCAGTCGCGGCGTCAGCGCCCGGCCGAAAAGCCCTGATCACCGTGACGACCCGTGTGCGCACCGGGCCGTTCATGGTCGCCGTTCATGTGCCGGCGATCAGCCCTGCGTTGTCGTTGTCGGCGCGCGCCATCAGCATGATCCGAAAGAGATGAGCGGATCCCGTACGCGGGTTGCGATCCCTTGTGGTGGTCAATGCGGCAACTGCCCGTTGGTCATCATGATGGGTCTGTGCTCGTCAGTCTGTTCGTGAAAGTGGCCGACGACGGTTTCCCTGGGGTCGAGCATCGAATTGCATAACTGTGTCGCCTCAGCCGTTTTCAAAACACGGTGGATGTGGTCATAGGCTGCGGCGGCATCCTTCACGCAACCGTCGAGGCACAGATCGAATTCGGCGATGAGTGCCGCCGCCTCGGCAATCTGCGTCATCAACGGCGGGTTCCCCCGCCGAACCGCGTCCGATGCCGGATCGCGCCCGCACAGGCAAAGTGGGCTACCGTCGTGCATCACCACATGCCCCTCGGGGAACATCTTGGTCAGTTCTCAAGCAGATCCTCGTCAACGAGATTGTCGCAATCATCAAGGTCGTCGTCCATGGTCTGGCTCCCTGGCCATTGTGCAACGGCTGGCGCTCATGGATGGCGACCAGTCTGCCGGTTGGGTGTGCGTCCGGTGCGGTTTTGGCTGTCGGCGCGTCAGCTGTCCGGATGATCGGCGTGACGGGATGTGGCTTCGGTCCAGGATCGGCCTTGACCCTTTCCAGATGGGCGGTGACGACATGTCGCAACGCCTTGAGACAAGGCAATGCCTGATCCGTGGGGCAGCCGTGGAAGTCGGCGAAAACGCGGTTGATCGCCACTACGGTGTCCGGCTCCGCATCCATCATTGCGCTTTTGCCGCCTCCGTATGATAGGCATCCAAATCCGTAGCACGGCCGAACCCTGGGGTCCATGGTTCCGCATCGTCTTGATGCCTGTGCCGCAACGCTGTCCGCGCTGAAACGACCTTCAGGAGAGCAAGAGTACGGCAAAGCCCGGGTGGACCGGGCTTGATTGGAAAGAGAGGCTTTCCGACCGGTCGCAAGGAGTAAAACCCATGGCATCTGCCAGCACGAAACTGATCCCGCTCAACAAGCTCGCCATCAGTGCCAACAACGCCCGCAAGGCGAAGACGTCGAAGACCGAGGATGATGAACTCTACGCATCCCTTAAGCATCACGGTCTGAAGCAAAACCTTCTGGTTCACGCCGTTGGCGACGAGTTCCATGTCCACGCTGGCGGTCGCCGACTGACGCAGCTGAAGCGCCTGGCTCAGGACGGTCACCTCAAGGCGGATTCGAAGATCCCGTGTCGCGTCGAGGCGGCGGCTGTCGCGCAGGAGACGTCGCTTGTGGAAAACAGTCTCCGTTCGGCGATGTCGCCCGCTGACCAACTGGAGGCATTCGCCCGGCTGATCGATGCCGGCAGCACGGTCGATGAGGTTGCCACACGTTTCGGCGTTACCACCGGCCTTGTCGAGCGTCGCCTGAAGCTGGCGCGGGTCGCACCCGAGATTATTGAGGACCTTCGTGAGGGCAAGATGACGCTGGAGACGGCGAAGGCCTTCACGCTGACCAATGACCATGCTCGCCAGCTCGAGGTTCGCGAGGCGATTGCGCATCTGCATGCGGGCGGTGTGCACCACACGGTCCGGCGGATGCTGACAGACCATGCCCAGTCGGGCAATTCGCGTCTGGCGCGGTACGTCGGCGTCGACAAGTACAAGGCCGCCGGTGGTCCGGTGATCGAGGATCTGTTTTCCGACGAGGGCAGTGTTCTGCTTGAGGATGGCGCGCTGCTGGAGAGGCTGGCCGTCGAGAAGCTGGAGCGCGCCGCGAAGAAGCAGGGCAAGGGCTGGAAGTGGTGCGAGGCTGTGCTGGATTTCGATTACAGCGCCGGTCTTCAATATGGCCGCGTGTATCCCGAGCCGCAGGACCTCGATCCGGAGATCGCCGAGGAGCGCGAGACGTTGCGGACGCGTCTGGACGAACTGGACGATCTCGATAATGACGCCTGGACGGAGGCGCTGGAGCAGGAAGCCGACCGCGCGGCCGAGCGCATTGCGGAGATCGATGAGTCGGAGCGGGATAGCGCCGTCTATAGCGACGCGCAGCGCGCCATCGCCGGCTGCATCGTGACGCTGGATTACCAAGGCCAGGTGACAGTCGAGGCGGGCCTGGTGCGGGCTGAGGACATTCCGGTCGACAAGACGCCGGCAGCGACCGATGGCGAGAATGGTGACGATGCCGATGATGCGGTTTCGTCGGAGAAACCGCCCGCTGGGACGGCGGGGAAACCCGCCGGTGATACCGCATCGTCGGTGGTTGTCGCGCCGCCGCGCTCCGCGAAGGCACCGCCGGTACCGGTCGATCCGGTGACAGCGGCGCGCAAGGAGCAGGGGATATCGCAATCGCTTGCCGACGATCTTCGCGCCACGCGCCACCAGATCGTGCAGGCGCATCTGTGCGCCGATTACGACACCGCCTTCGACGCCATGCTCTACTGCCTGTGCCGCCAGACCTTCGGCAACGGCAATGAAGCGATGCCGCTCGACGTGACATTGAAGCCGGCGATGGTTGCTGGCAGTCGGGACATTCTGCAGGAAAGTATCGCGGCTGCGGTGCTTGCGGAGTTGCAAGGCTCGCTTCGTATCGATTGGATGAGCATGAAGCGTCCGCAGGACTTCGAGGCGATGTGCGCCCTTGACGAAGCCGACAAGCGGGCGCTGTTTGCCTGGTGTGCCGGATACGCACTCGACCAGCAGCTTTCATCGGACGGTCGCGCCGATCCGGTGTTCGAGTTGCTGGGACGGCGAATGAAGGTCGATATCGCCAAATTCTGGCGTCCGACGGTGGAGACGTACTGGGGCCGGGTCAAGAAGGACCACGCGCTCGATGTCGCCCGTGACCTGATCGGCGACGAATGGGTGGCCGACCGGTCCCACTACAAGAAAGCGCTGTTGGCCAAGTCGATGGAGGCGTATTTCGCGGACGACGCCGGCGAGCGGGTCGGGATGAGCCCGCAAGGGGCCGCCAAGACTGCCGCCTGGCTTCCTGACGGCATGGGCTTTGGTGCGGACGAGGTCGGCGATGAACTGACCGGAGCAGATCCGGCATTGGCGGATAATCCGCCGGAGGCAAGCATCGCGCCGCCGTGCCAGGAACGGCGGGGAAACCCGCCAGAGAACGCGGGCACTGGCACGGCGGATGCCGATCCGGCCGCGAGCGATGCCGAAACACCCGGCGGTGGTGATCTCCCGGACTTCCTGCGGGAGCATGTGAGCATCGTCCATGTGGGTGGTGACGGCGAAACCCGTTCACTTGATCCGGTGGACGTCTTGCTGGGGGATACGGCCGAATAGGCCATCCTGGAACGGGACGGCTGGTCTCGACATTGATGCGCATTTTGGGGCCGCTCCCGATCGGGGCGGCCCTTTTCGTGGTGCCGGGTTTCAGGAGGTCGAAGCGGTTTCGGCCGGCGCGGCGAGGAGACAAAACCATGGATGCAACTGCACTGACAGACGACACCCAGGCGCATCAGGAACAGGAGATGGCCGCCGTCATCGCGGCTCAGAACGATGCGTTTCGCCGCAACATCGCCTTGCCGGGTGAAACCGACGTTCCCGAAGGCCGCGTAGTGATCACATGCGGGGTCGAAAAGCAGGGGCCGGCCTTCGTTGTGGAGGCCCTGCGCAAGATTGCTTCGTTTGATGATTTCACGGACGATTGCGACCCCGACGGCTGGCACACCATGGCAGCGGTTGAAGTCGGGCCGCTGACCGTCTGGGCAAAGATTGACTTGTATGATCGTGACTACCGGTTCGGTTCCGATGCGCCGGCTGATCCGGAGCACACACGTCGCGTCCTGACCGTGCTTTTCCCGGATGAGTGGTGAGCCCGGCGGGTCCTCCCGCCGTTATGGGCACGGCGGCGCTTAGCTCGCCTACGGCACAGTCCCTGCCCACCGACTGTCGCCTGTCAGCACCGCCTGGCAACCGACACGGAACCATACGACGCCCGCGTTTGCCGCGGGCGTTTTCATTCGCAAATGGAGAACCAAAAATGAAACCCACCAGGCAACGCGAGCCCCGGGACATGCTCGCCAGCGATACCGCCGCCTCGCATTTCGTGCCCCTCGGTCATGTGGTCGAAAACATCGTCCGTAGCGTTCACGAGAAGCGCACAAACCAGCACATGGCGCCGGCCAGAACCGACATCCGGCACCGGCGGGATGACCTGTCATTCTTGCGGCGGGGACGCCGTCCGGTATCGGCAGCGTGAGGAGGAGACCATGGGTACAGTTTATGAAGAGCGGCTACGCGAGGACCATGGGTGCAAGATACCGTAATGGGGCTCGGCACAAACCGCTCCCGTTTCGGATTGCTGAAACACTGCGGATGAGGTGTCGTTGCTCCTGATGCGGATGAACCGCATCTTTTACGGCGTCGCGCCATGAGGCGTGCGCCATTTTCATCAAATGAAAAGAAGGAGCAACGACGTGAACGTTTTTATAGGATTGGACCTCTCTTTGAAAGACACCGCGGTCTGCGTGCTGACGGAAAAAGGCGATATCCTCAAAGAAGCAAAGGTTGCGAGCGAACCTGCCGATCTGGTCGCCTTCGTGCACGAACTGGGCTGTCAGATCGGCAGCATCGGTCTTGAGGCCGGCCCCTTGTCTCAGTGGTTGCACAAAGCCTTGACGGATGCGGGCTTCGAGACGGTACTGATGGAGACGCGCCAGGTTAATTCGGCATTGAAAGGGATGCCGATCAAGACTGATCGCCGCGATGCTGAAGGGATCGCGCGCCTGCTTCATTTGGGTTGGTACCGGCCGGTGCACTGCAAATCCGTATCGGCACAGGAGCATCGCGCGATTCTGACGGCTCGCAAGGCGATCCAGAAAACGCTGAAGGCTATCGAGCAATCGGTTCGCGGCGTCCTGCGCGGCTTCGGTTTGAAGATGGGCAAAGTGTCGGAGGCCGCCTTCGAGGCTCGGGTGCGTGAGCTTGTTAACGGCAATGCCATGCTTGAAATCGCCGTCGCGCCGCAACTGCGTCTTCGCAATATCCAGCGCACGGAACTGGCCGGCCTGGATAAAGAGGTCAAACGCTTGGCGAATGCGGATCCGGTCTGTCAGTTGTTGATGACGATGCCGGGTGTCGGTCCGATCACATCGCTGACCTTCAAGTCTGCTGTCGACGACCCGCAGCAATTCCGTCGGTCGAGGGATATCGGCCTATGGGTTGGCTTGACGCCAGGCCGGCACCAGTCTGGAGAGCTGGATATATCTGGAAGGATCACGAAGGCGGGCGATGCGGGTCTTCGTGCGGCGCTCTATATGGCGGCGCAATCCATGCTGAAAGGCAAGCATAACTGGCTGAAATCCTGGGCGCTGCGACTTGCAACTCGGCGCGGCAAGAAGTTTGCGAAGGTCGCGCTTTCGCGGCGGATCGGCGTGGTGCTGCACCGGATGATGTCGGACGGAACGGAATTCTGCTTCGCCCGCGAAGAGGCCATGGCCATGCGAGCCGCCTAACCGCACAGCACAGGCTGCACCAATCGAGATCCAAACCGACAAGAAGGAGTTTTGCCGCGCCTGACGGTCTCGGCCACCTCGTGTCCTTGCCGGGACGCGGTTCCCGATGATGCTGTTGACGCGCTCTTACCGAACCCATGGATGGGTTCGAGCATGTTTGCAAGATTGGCACTCGGGAACTTTTCGAACTTGGTATCAAGTTGGCGGCCTTTGCCTCGGCATTGCGCTGACCACGTACAGAAGCACGCGCCCGGCGGTGACACATTGAAGGTGACTTGGCACGACAGAAGGCAAGGCAAGGCGAACGGACCGAACAAACCTGCATCGGCCAGACGCAGACGCCACGACGCTTTGCTTTGTGGCGTCTGCGAAAGCCTCAGGCGTCCATCCTCGCGAACCGCTTGGCGGTGTCGTGCTGAGGTTTTTTTTGCGCTGCGGCTTGACAGCAGAGGCCCCATTACAGAAGCGCGTCAGTCCGGCGTTGCGTCGGAAAGTCGAGCAGCAATTGCGCCAGAAAGTCTCGGCCTATGACGATTACCTCACCGGGAATTGTTTCGGTTACGTCGTCGAGCGCAGTGACGGTGAGGAGATTGATTCCTGTTGGGGTTTCATCGGCGATTACGAAGGTCATTGTCTCGAGGCAGCGCGTCAGGCGGTGTCTGGAGCACGGCTCGGCGCCGATTGACTGGTGGGGGATGGCCGTCCATCCAGGTGCCGGGTCGCTGGTCCTGGTCGCGCCATCCCCAGCTTGCGGCATCGCCGCGCTGAAAAGTGAGAGATGAGGTGTTTCGGGTCGAGCTCTCCCGGAGCGAGAGAGCATGGCCGGGCAGCGGCGGCAACCCCGCCGTTTCGGCCACCAACCCAACCATGCGCAAGGAGATTTCCGATGTTCCAGTTCACCGCCACGATCGCCCCCGAGGCGATTTCCAAAGTCAGCCGTCTCTACAATTCCTCGATCACCGACGTCATCAACTCATTCAAAATGCCCGCCGCTCCGGCGCGAGTGCGGTGATGATCGAGCGCATTGAGGACCCGGCTTTCGGCACCGCATTGCGATTTACCGACAATGGGCCGGGCCTTATCGATTGCCGCACCCTGTTCACACTGGGCCGCAGCGCCTGGCGCGACGGTATCGAGCAATCGGAGAATGCCGCCGGCATGGGCTTCATGAGTTTGGCTCAACGCGGCGCACGCATCGTTGCGCAGAAATGCGGCGGCCCCGGCTCCTGGTTATTGGAAGCGAGTGCCGCGGCCTTTGCCGGCGAGGCGCCGGTGATCGGGTCGGACGGTCCAACCGATCATCGCGGCGTGACCATCGTTTTTCCGCTGAAGCCGTCCGACGATGTCGCTGCGGCCGTCACCAGGTCGGCACGGTTCTCCCGCTGTCCGTGACACTCGACGGCGAAAGGATGGAAGCGCAGGATTTTCTGCGGGATGCGCTTCACATCGAGACGTGGCGAGGCATCCGGATCGGCGTCTTCGATTCCTTCGGCCATGGGTTCAGGAACGACAACGTCAACTTTTTCGGGATCACACTGCGCGCCGACCTGCCGTGGATCGGGCAGGTGTTTCACCACGATTGCGAAGGCATGTGCGGCGTTTCCCTCGCAGCCCCGCTGTTCGAGGCCGGAAACGGCGGGTTTTCCCGCTGCATCCGGCCTCATGCGAGAGCGAAAGGCGGACCGGGAAGGGCATGCCTTCCCGGTGATCGAGAAAGTTCCGGGTGGGCGCCACAAACGGCGGGTTTCCCCGCCGCCCACAACGGCGGGTTTCCCCGCCGCCCACAACGGCGGCCGAGCCGCCCGCCACACCCGGAGGTTTTTCAATCATGAATATCGCTATTCCACCCAGTTCCGTTTCCCTCGCAGCCGTGTCCGACAGGCGGTCAGGGACAGCCCCGCTCGTTGTCGCCGGTCGTCTGCTTCTGCCTTTGCTCGAAGCCGGTCAGGTGATCGATGCGACATCGCTTCGCGATGCCATGAGCCATGTTTTCGGCGGCTCCGACGCTCAAGGGGCCTGGACGTGGAAGGATGCCGGCGAGGCATGCGAATGCGCGCAGCTCCTGTTCGTGTTGAAATACGGCGCGGCGATGCAGCGTCAGGCCGGCGACCCGAAAGCGGTTCTCACCATGCTTAAGCGGGTTTG
>CAWUFE020000005.1:0-95317 GCA_963921345.3 Rhizobiaceae bacterium
GCGTCGCGACGTCGTCCCTGGTGACGATCGGCCGGCCGAAATCGGTGCCGTAATACAGAACCAGCAAGCCGCCATGGTAGCGGCCCAGCACGTCCACGCGACCATCGCGCAAAACCTCGCCGTTCGGATCGACAACATCGCCGCGCGAGTCGCGCAGACGCATGGGCTTGTCCAAACCCTGATGGTCGTAGAGAGCGGCCCAACGGTCGAGGTGACCATAGAAGAAACCAACTCCGGACTGGGCCACCGCGCCCATCAGGAGCGGCCTGCGGCCGTCGTTTCCCCCAACTGCCGTAATCGTCAAAATGGCGTTTTCCTGCATCGGTCCTGTCTCATTTGGTCGAAAGCGCGTTCACGCAAACACTGGGCCAATTCTCCTGCAAAGGCCCCTACTCCCGGTCGGGCCCGGCCGGCGTTTCCCCGCTGCCGGCCCGTCGGGTATTCGAACCATTTTCATCCGTGTCCCCTTCCGATGCATTACCGGCCGCAGCACTTTCCGGCCAAAGCGCATCGAGGGGGAAGGTGATGGCGTCAAACGGCGGCTGCGAGACCGGTTCATCATCGGCCAGCGTGGCCAGCAACACCCAGCGATGTTCGCGTAGCTCAAAGACCTCCAATATCTTTGCATCGGGATCCACGAACCACATGTGCGAGACACCCTCGCGCGCATAGATCTCCGACTTTTCATGCCGGTCGATGCGCCGGGTCGAGGGCGACAGCACCTCGCAGACCCAATCCGGCGGGATGGAAAAATAGGCCGCGTCCGGGTAATCGGGCATGGTCTCGCGTCGCCAGCCACCGAGGTCGGGTACCAGGATATCATCGCCAAGATGCAATTCCGGCTCAAAAACAATCCACCAACCGCCAGGACCGCCCTGCCCCCGACCAAATGGATTGACCAGGCTTCCACCGATAATTGAACTCGCCCAGGCATGCCGCGACGCCGGCCTCGGCTGGGTATGGAGCGTTCCGGCGAGAACTTCGGCCACCATGTTCGGCGGCGCATCCAGAACGTCCTGGTAGCTCGCACGCCTCCGGGATTGTTGTCCTGCAAGCTTGCTGCGAATGTTCATACCGACGGTCTCCAATTCTGCCCTGCCGACAATAACCACACAGGCCGTAACTGTCACTGCCCACACTCAATTGCGCACACTCGCCTTCGGCAGCCGGCCCGACGGTGAAATAACCGTCACAAACGATGAAAAACGGAACCGGGCTGGGTGCGTTCGGCGCATCGATCGCTTATCGTGCATGTCATGAGCGAATCAGAGCACAAGCCGCCATCGCGGCAAGCGCCCCGGCCCGCCCCTGAAACCGGCCACGGCACAACTCCGTCCACGGCGCCCGGCACCCCGGCAGACCATGCGCGGATCGGCCTCCCGGACAATGTCGCCTCGTCCGGCACGCTGGAACGCCTGGTCGACAGCGCCCGAGATTACGCCGCACAGGCGACGGCCGACAACACCGGCCTCGCCTACGCGAAGGACTGGGCCCATTTCGCCAGTTGGTGCCGCAGACGCGGCGTCAACCAGAACGTTGCCGATCCGCGGACGGTCGGCCTTTACATCACCGAATGCGCAGCTCCCCGGGACGGCTCCTCTCCCCTGTGCGTCTCGACCATCGAACGACGTCTGTCAGGCCTGTCATGGACCTACCGGCAGCAGGGCCTGACACTCGACCGACAGGACCGGCACATCGCCACGGTGCTCGCCGGCATCAGGCGCAAGCACGGCCGGCCGCCCCAACAGAAGGAGGCGGTGCTCGCAGAGGACATCCTGGAGATGGTGTCGCTGCTGTCCTTCGGCCTCAGGGATCTTCGCGACCGGGCCATCCTGCTGGCCGGATTCGCCGGCGGCCTCAGGCGCTCCGAAATCGTCGGCCTCGACGTAAACCGGGACGACACCCAGGACGGCAGCGGATGGATCAAATTCGAGACGGACGGCGCACTCATCGTCCTGCGCTCCAAGACTGGCTGGCGCGAGGTCGAGATCGGCCACGGCTCATCCGGACATACCTGCCCGGTGCATGCGCTGCAAATATGGCTCCACCATGCCAGGATCGACGTCGGGCCGGTCTTTCGGGCCGTGACCCGCGACAACCGGAACGCCACCGCCGACCGTCTGTCGGACAAGCATGTGGCAAGGCTGGTCAAACGCCTGGTCCTGGAGGCCGGGATCCGGCCGGACCTTCCCGACGCGGAACGCGTGAAACTGTTCTCCGGTCATTCGCTGCGCGCCGGCCTCGCCTCAAGCGCAAAGGTCGAGGAGCGCCATGTCCAGAAACAGCTTGGCCATGCCTCGGTGCAGATGACCCGACGATACCAGCGACGCCGGGACCGCTTCCGGGTCAACCTGACAAAGGCCGCCGGCCTTTGAGGCATTATGCGCAACTTCAATGACAGACCCCGCCTTTCAACCCTCGGCGACCGCCAGCGCGGTCGTGCGATCAACAGCGGATTCTGCGCAAAATGGGTACCAGGCCGGCAGATCTTCATGCGCATCAGAGGCAGTCGTGGCGGATCCGGTTTCGGATGGTTCAAACTTTATCCGGAGTGAACATCCACCAGATCCAGACGACGCTCAATGCGATCAAGGCGGTTTTCAACCCGATCAAGTCGTTTCGATTGTCCTGCAAAGGCTTGGACAAGTGAGGCGTGACTTTCTTCCAGCGTTGTAAGCCTATGTTTAACGTCCCGCATGTCCTCAGACAGCCGATCCACTTTGGAGTCGATCTGGCGCAGGTAGCGCAAAATGATACTGTCAGGTTCGGTGTTGTCGCTCATTCGGTTTTACCGCCACAATTACGTCCAGCTTATAACGCTCAAACCGCCTTGCCCGTGTTCATCGATTCTCAGCCACAACGACATCTGATGCTTTGCATGCACCAATAATCACGACCGCACCAAATTGTCCACCTTTTGAGAACCTTCTCTTCGCTCCGGAATTTCATGCAACAAGAAATTTCGGGAGGCCTTACTGACAAGACCATATGCTCCGGCCTGCGCTAAAGGCCTGGCTGGATCCAACCATTGGCTTTAGATATTTGCCCGATCCATCAACTCTCTCAGAGCTTCCGGATAGCTCATTCGATTTTCCATCGCCCAGGATACAAACCGGTTGTATACTGAAACGGGCGGTCGAATATTGAGATTCGCCGAGGGCTCGACCTCCCTTCTCCGAACAATCTTCTGAACAGGCTCACGCGAAACAAAGCCGTGGCGGTTGGCTACTTCATCTATCTTGCGATCTGGCACCGCATCCTTTTCATCCTCGCCGTCCGGCTTGATACCGGCAAGGCGATTTCCAAAGCCGAGGTCTTTCATGTTGCATCCTTCTCGGTTACGAAGTTTATCAATTCTTCTGTCAGCCGAAGAGCGTTTTCGCGTGCCCTTGGCAAACCGTTTACCGCTCCCTCGTCCAGTTCTTGCAGATCCAACTGGTGATAGAACATACTTTTGAAGGCCGCTCGCTCATTTAGATGTGTACAAAAAAACGGAATATTGCCACCTTTGAGTTGAGCAAGAATTGCCCTTTCAAGCTTTGTTGGAATTGCTTGCGACGTGCGCGTGAAAAGAATGCGGTAAGGTATAACCTTATCGAAGGACTCACCTTCATCTTCGATCAGGTTAATGGCCTTAGCCGCCAGTTCGGCGTCAGTCGGGCTGGCTTGTATCGGTATTATAACCAAGTGTGAGCGGAAAAGCGCACGCGACATAAGGCGGTTTGCTGTGCCTTCCAGATCAACAAAAACGAATTGTTGCTGGTGTCGATGATAATCGAGCTTTTCCTTAAAGCTCTGTTCGTCTGTTGCGCTATCCACCTTAACAGGGTTTTTTGATTCCCCGGACTTCCAGCCTGCAATTGGCTGATTACGGTCGCAGTCTAGGATTGTTACGCTTGCTCCCTGGCTAGCCAACGAGGTGGCAAGTACAAGCGCCGTAGTGGACTTTCCCGCTCCGCCCTTAGGGTTGGCGACGGCTATGACCGGCATGGTTGCTCCCTTCATTTGCCTCGACATATTTTTCATTATGATGCGTGTAATTGCTTTATGTCGCCTTAACAAGCCGCATATAGCATTACGATGCTACTTGACGCATTTGCGTCAACGTTAACGCATCAACATTAATGTACGCGCGTCAATTGATTTCCCAACGAAGTAGAGTCGGGGAGTACCAAAATCCGTGGGGTCTCATGCCGCCATTGGCAGTTCCCCGGCCTGGTAATTTGGCGTAACGGAAAGTCCTGGATTGGATCCCAACTCTCCAACTTGGTCCGCAAAGTATACCCCACGGATTTTGGTACTCCCCGACTATGAATCACGACAGGCCCAAACGTTCAAGGGGTGGGTAATTACTGCCAACCTACTCAACCGGATGCTTACGTCTGTCTCTTAGATTTTGGGGCGAGCAGTACGCGGAAACAGCATTGCAATGCGCTGATCGATTCTGAGAGACAGCAGTTCGAAAGCGCCGATGGCGGCGCGAGAGAGTGCTGGGTCGGTGGCTACTGCTGTGCGGCACGCCCTATCCCACGCGCTTCGTCGGCACGGCTTTGCTATCGCCTCAAGCGCCGCTGCCTCGGGGACGTTGGAAAAGGGCGCGATGCGTTGCAAGAGGATGTGCGCCGCATCGGACGTGCGGCGGGCGAATGCGGCTCCGACCTCGCTCGCAATCACCGTACGCTGCAACCGCCGAAACTGGATCGGGTCGTTGAGCACCTGCGACGACGTCGCCACAAAGACAGGCGGTACATTCGAGTTGAGTGGTGTCGGCAAGGCCCAAACGGCCCGCAGGCCTGGGTGCGCCATTCTGGCGCGCAAAAGCGCCGCCGGGCTCACGATGGCAGCGAGGCCGTCGCGCACAGCAATGGCGGTGGCGACGGCCTCGCCGTCCACCGGCACGAGGCGCCCGGCGTGGCGCGATTGATGGAGACCCGCCGCGGTCGCGAGGGTGAGAGTCCAACCGGTGGCAAAGTAGTGACGCATGTCGATTGACACGATCCGGTTGTCGGGGGTGGTGGGGGGCTCCGCAAGAGGGCAGGGCGCGCTCGTAGCTGCCTGAGCACCGGGCGGCTGCATTGCAATCGACGTTGCGGCGGCCCCTTGGATGAAATCGCGACGATAGAGCTTCATGACAGATCCCGACCCAACATGCCGATAGGCGGCGATATGCGGCAGATCCGGGCAACGGCATCTTGCCGCTTTCCACCGTCTTCGCTCACCATGAGGATTGCATCGAATATCGGATGATCGGGCGGCGGCTCGGTTTCCTCCGATGTCTGCTCAGCAAAAAAGTCCTTGCAGACTCTTCCTTTGACGATCCGGCGATTACGGTAATCGCGATGCTCTTTGTGGAACTCAAGCTCAACGAGACGCGCCTTGATCTCGGTCTTGTTTTTCCAGCTTTCGTTGAACCAGAAGAACGGTTTGCGTAGCGCAATCTCGTGACTTGGCTTGATCACGAACGACTGCGGAGGGTCTTTATCAATGCTGCGGGTGGCCGTTTGGTTCTGATCCAAATCGACCTCTGCGACCATGCCAGCGCCCAGGAATACCTCACTGCGGCGGTCTCCCCCGGCGCCGCGCGTCGTATAGGTCAAGATAACCGCCAAGCGCCGCACCAGCGTAGTCGTCGGTGCGTTCGGCGCCGTGGTTTGAGACGGGGCCGTAGCATTGGTGGCAAGAATGTTGACTGGCATGCGGCTGGTACCGTCTTCACGTGCTACGTGAAACACATGTTCGATCGGATCAAACCGCAGCATCGCGGTATGGACCCAATGGAGGGGATCGCCTGGTATAAACCGCACCCGCCAGACGGCATTGCTCGCGCCAAACAGGATCCACTCTAATCGCGTACGTTCCGACTCCACATGGTCTTCATCAAGAGCGCCCCATGATTTAATTGACCGGCGAAAGTAGGCCTCGGCGAACACGCGGTCCCCCTCCGATCCTGCGAGGGCGTTGACTTGGTCGACATTGAGCCGAACCTCAACCATGCTGCGCAAGGGTACGGCCCCGATGGTCTCCTCGAAGGTGAGGCCGAGCGGCACGCCCGCAGAGCGGATCAACGGCCCTAACGGCCCGAGGGAGCCCTTGCCATCTTTGATGCATCCGTCCACTTCGAGCGGTGTCAACTTCCTGCCGCTCTCTTTCAGGGCATTTGAGGCACGCAGGATCGGGTCGAAGCCAAACTCGGGTATATCGTAGCAAGGCCGAAAGATCGCTGTCAGGGCGTTGGTGTCGGCCTTGACCGTCTCGTCGGTGTCGGTGGTGAACGCGACTTCGGCGTCGATGAATTCGGCAAGGCCGCCGACGTCGCCCCATGTCTCGTCAAACACGCCGAGGAAGCTTTGCCACGCACCTTCAGGGCTATCATCCTTGTTGGTCGCTGTGGCAACTGCATCGGGCATCGGGATCATCAACCGAAGGCGCGGTGCGGGAATTTCTTCAAATGTCCCCGGCCCGATAACCACACGGCGCCAAGGCACCGAGACCATCCCGTGACCGCGGTTGCTTGGCCCCTCACGGTCCATCATCGCGAGGTAGCGTGACACTGCGACGGCACCAAAACGCCAGTACTGCGCTTGCGGCCGGCTGCCAAGCGGCACTTTAGCCAGGATGAGACCGCGACCGCGCCTTGCTTGCGGTTCCCCGGCGTACAACGAACTCGGCGGTGCCATGAGCGGCCAAGCGCCGGTCTGGTCGAAGCGGTCGGCATCGGAGGTCGCAGCGAACCACTCGCCATCGCCCTTGATAAGTTCTCGCCACGCGTTGAACACGACGTCCGTCCCCTGCGAGATCGAATTGTACGACGGCTCCAGCATCGCCCGCCCTTGGGCACGAATGCCCTTGGAATCGACCGCGTCCGCGAGAAAGGTCTTGGTCGCCTCCCATGCTGCCTGGCTGATTTTGCGCAAGTCCGCAATGGTGTCCTGACCGTCGTCATCCTCATCGGGCTGACGACCTGATGTGCGACCCGTCCAGTGCCACTGTTGCCGGCTCAAGGTAGCCCGGGAGACGAAACGGAACGGATTCGTATCGAGCGGTTCGTCCGGCGGCAGGAAGCCGACCAAGAGATTGCCCTCCTCCTCGCCGATCAGGTCGATTGTGTCGAATAGCGCTGGGCGCTCTGGCATCTTGTCTGATGCGACCTCGATATCGAGCGTCGTGCGCGCCGCCTCCACATGGCCCTTGAAATCACCCGACTCGTCGGCGGGCTGCCATGTCCAACGGTCCAGACCGCCGCTCTCGGCAGCAAGCCGCGAGATCAGCGCGCCGGGGCGCGCGCGGAACCGTGCCTCGTTGGCCGGATTGCCAGGGTCGTCGTAGCGGCGCAGTTCGGGGTATGTTCGGGATACGTGTAAAAAGTTGTTGTAGCCTGTATTTGGCCCTCATATTGCCAATTGCAACGACCGTGGATTTAGCGGAAGAGGCAATTGTTCCATTTCCAGAAAGTACCAGCCAAATCGTCGTAGGTGCTCCCGTGCGTAGGGGCTGAGGCAGGCGATGTGTTTATGGGTGACTGGATAGCCTTCAGCGACCAGGTTTTCGATAATTTCTGTCATATCGACCACATTTTGTAGCATGATCGCGTTGGCGACGAGGTTCATGTACTTGATTTGCTTGTTCTGCTCGACCGGATCACCGCTTTTGATGACGGTGCCACCGAAGCCGACCCAGTCCAGGAACGCGTTATAGGACTCGATCTTGGTGGTCTCGGCACGAATGGTTTGTCGAAATTCCACCTCGGAGAGGTAGCGCAGCAAGAAGAGAGTGCGCACGACGCGCCCGAGTTCCCTGAACGCCTTTGAGAGCTTGTTCTTTCGGTTGTGGCTCCCGAGTTTGCGCAGCAACATGGACGGCAGAACTGTCCCGGCTTGAATTGACAGAATGACCTGCATCATGTCGCGGTAATGAGCTTCGATAATGGCCCAGTCGATTATGCCGTCGAAAAGTTCATCGATGTGCTTGTATCTGGCCTGCCGCGCAGGTCGATAGAATATGACGTCATTCCAGTTCCGCATACGTGGGAACAGGTTTATGCCAAGCAGATAGGCCAGACCGAACACAGGTTCACTCTGGCCATGAGTATCGGCGTGTAACGTGTCAGGCTCAAGTTTGGACGCGTTCAGCAGCAAGCCGTCGAGTATGTAGACCGCTTCCCAGACACCGCAGGATATGAAATTCGAGAACACAGCGATGTAGTTGTCGGAAATGTGGTGATAGGCGATCCCGCCGAATCCGCCGTACCGGATATGCCGGGATCCAAGCAGGTTATTCTCGCGAAGTTCCATCTGTGTGCCGTCGGCGATTGCTGCTTTTCCCTTTCCCCAGAACTGCGGCAGTCCGAAGCGAATGTATTCTTCAATGATGTCGTTGGCCGCCGCTTCCAGCTTGAACGCATTGACATGCTGGCCATTAATGCGGCGCATGGTATGTCGGCTTATGGCCTCCGGCGCATGTCGCGCAGTCTGGCTTGGGCCAAGATTGCAGCCGTAGCCGAAGACGGTGAACAGATAACGCCTGGTTGCGTCGGACAGTTTGTTGTCCGAACCGGAGGGAGGTCCGAAATGCCTCGTATAGTCTGACCAATGATGGACATTGCGCAGGACTTCAAGCAGATGCCGTTCCGGCATTCTGGCATGCACAAGAGCCTCGAATTCCTGAAGGTCCTCTGGCGTTTTGCGCGCCTTCAACCGTTTAAGGTGCGGTGTGCCATCGGCATCGATGGTTAGCTCGCTGTTATCTGGAAATGTCGCGTCAACAGCAGAGCACAATCCGGACAATTCGGCCTTCAGTTTGGTGACGAGATCAGAACCCGACCCGGGAAGGCCCACCCCGCCGCAGTATTCGGTTAGTCGCTTCTGGCAGTCTGTCCAGGGAAGCAATTGCGCACGGTAGTCGGCATAGGCGCTGGAGCCAACGACATAGAGGTCGACGCATTCCAGCGCTTGTGCCACATGGATGAAAACAGCCACCTCGAAAGAGCGGCGATCAAGTAAGATGTGCCCATCGTGCTTTGTCGTGACGAAATTCCGCCACTGTTCGGGCAGGAATGATATGTCGATATCGTAGGATAGGTGGTTTCGACGTGCATTACGGTTGCGCCTTACCAAATCCAACGCCTCAAGAAGGGCTGTGTCCTGCGTTGTGCTTTCGATCGCAAACAAGTCGGTCGCGCGGAAAAGGGCCGCCCGACTGCTTTTGTGAGCCCGCCAAAGAAGCGGCAAATAGTTGTTTTGATGATAGGCGGAGACTGCCTGCAACTGGGCATCCAGGGTCTCTAAACCACCCTGTTCCTCGAGTGTATTGCGCACTTGAATTCCAAGTGTTTGATCATCTATAGCATCGCTCGCTCTTTGCAGAACCTGGCCGAAAACGCCCAAAAGGTTTTCCTCGATCGCGCGATGTTTCTCGTGAAGCGCTTGCAGTTCCTCGCGGGCCATCCGCCGGGTTTTACGCATCCGGCGCAGGAACATTTCGATCAACTCGTCACGCGTGGAAGTCCGTATTTCGTGCAGAAAACACAGCAACAACGTATGCCGTTTCCCTGGCTGGGAAATATCCCGCAGATCCCCAACCTCAAGAGCCAACGCCTCGGCCGCAAACTGGCGTATCTTGGTGTGCGGGATTTCCTCGCCCCGTTTCCGCTCCGAGGTGCACCACCGCCAGGCCCTTTTTGGAATGAGGGCGCAAGCCCGAATGGAAAAAAGGGCCTGGCGGTGGAAAATTTCGACAGGCGAAGCCTGCGATGACTTGAATCGCCGTTACCAATACCCCTACCGCAGAATTGTGCACATGCGCAATCGCCTCTTCGAACAGGCTGTGCCGAAGAGAGATTTCGCACTCTGCGCATCCCAGAGATTTGAGAGCGGTCATGGCGGTGCCTGCGCATCTCTGAACACCTCCTCCGGCGTCCGGAAGCCGAGTGCCTTGCGCGGCCGTGCGTTGAGCAGATCCTCCACCGCCTGGACTTCGGCATCGGTCACGGACCGGAAATCCGTGCCTTTCGGCAAATACTGGCGAACCAGTCCATTGGTGTGTTCGTTCAGTCCGCGCTCCCATGAGTGGTAGGGCCGGGCAAAATAGAACTTGGCATCAAGCGCCTTGGACAGGCTGCTGTGGCCAGCGAATTCCTTACCGTTGTCCGCAGTGATCGTGTGAACCAGGTGCCGATCTGCCTCCAGCCGGCGTTTGAGCGCGTCTCCGACCTCTTCAGCCGTTTTCCTGTCGACCCGCGCCAAGCGGGTCATCTTCGAGGCGCGGTCCACCACCGAAGCCACTGCGCCGCTTTGACCTGCTCCGACGATCGTGTCGGCCTCCCAGTCACCGATCCGCGACTTCTGTTCGACGATCGCAGGCCGCTCGCTGATATCGACACGACCGGGAATGCGTCCCCGTCCGGCGTGGCGGCCGCCGCGCCAGTTCGGTTTCTTTCCCCGCCGCCGCAGCAGCTTGTATAGGCTGCCACCGGCCTTGCGGTCCGCGCGGACGTATTCGTAGATCCGCATCCGCCCCACCATGACTTGGCCTTCCAGACGCAACCGACCCGAAATTTGTGTCAAGCGACACCTACACTTACGAGTTAAGACGACACCCAGTGTTACGAGGACAGCGCGATTTGGGGGGCGTACGCCCCCCAAATCGCGGCGCCAAAATTTGCCCGTTCAGGCGCTCTCTTTTGTCAGAAGTTCTTCGAGGTCGCGCAGCCGATATGAGCGGCCTTTGATGTTGAGCACATGAGATCGGTGAAGGAGCCGATCGAGGATCGCGGCAGCAAGGACTTCATCGCCGGCGAGCAACTCGGTCCAGTCGCGAATGCTCTTGTTGGTGGTGATGATCATCGCACCCCGAGCGTAGCGATAGCTGACCAGCCGGAAGAAGAGGCCGGCCTCTTCCCGGTTCATCGGATCAAAACCCATTTCATCGATCAGCAGCAGCGAACTGGACATGTATTTCCGGCCCTTTAGCCTTGTAGGCGGCAGAAGCGCGTCCGCCTTGATGGCCGTCAGCAGTTCATCAAAGCGATAGTACTGGACTGAGAAGCCGAGTTGGATCGCCCGGATGCCCAGTCCCACGAGCAAGTGCGACTTCCCGACCCCGGGCGGCCCCTGAAGCAGGACAACCTCGGCATTCCGGATCCAGGCCCCGGTCGCCAAGGTGTCGATGCGGGAACGCTCGATTGCCGGCTGGAAGGCAAAATCAAAGTTTTCCAACGTCTGCCCGGTCGGGATTTTCGACGTCTTCATCATCGTCTTGATGCGCCGTTCTTCGCGGCCGGCACGCTCAATATCGAGAATCCGTTCAAGTAACTGGTGAGCGGACATCTCGGTGCTGACGGCCTCCGACAGCAAAGTGTCCAGCGCCTCGGATGCGTAGCCAAGGCCGAGTGCGTCCAGCTTCTCGCGGGTTACGTCAATATCCAGTTTTATGCTCCGAGACGTCATCGGGCCACCTCCGCCAGACGGGCGTAGATGTCGATCGAGCGCTGCTGAACATTGCTGGCCGCCAGCGCCTGAAGGCCTCGCCCCATCTTGCCAAGCGGCATCGGCGCGCGGACACGATCGGTGTCATCACCATCGAAGTGTGCATCGTCACACACGATCAGCCGCTCGGTGCGGCGCGGATGCATGGCGATCACTTCGGCATTCTTGAGGATCTGCACGTGCCCGGCCAGACCGCGCACCTCCACGTCCTGGCCGACGAAACGGAACGGCACGCTGTATTGTCGGCCTTCGAAGCTGACGAGGCAGTCAATTCCGACGGGCCTGCGCACGACGATGTCGAACGGTTCCGGCAGCGTCTCGGGCAATGGCGTCAGAAGACGACGCTCCTGTTCCCACGCTTCGGCGACACTGGTGCCGGTCGCCGGGCACCGCAGGCGGCCGGCACGCTCTTCAAGCCGCGCATCGGTCACGGCCTGCAGCTGTTCCAGGCTGTCAAAGGCCTCCTTGCGAGGATCAACCGTCTCACGAAGGTCGCGCACATGTCTCTCGACTTTACCCTTTCCCTCCGGATGCCGAGGTTGGCAGGCGTCGACATGGAAGTTCAGTTGCGCTGCAAAGCGCCGATACGTCTCGTTGATGACGCCCCAGGCGCCGGCCCCCTTGGAGATCGCCGTCTTCACGTTGTCGATGCGCAGAACCGCGACTGAACCGCCCAAGCGACGCAAACACGCCGTATTGCAAGACTGCCAGGACAACATGTCCTTCGAACGAGACCAGACAACCGCCCGTTTGCGGCTCCAAGAAAGCGTCACGATCAAGGCAGAAAGATCGACAACCTCGTCGCCAAGAACCACGCCGGGAAACTCCGCCCAGTCCACCTGGGCCTGTGCGCCGGCCGGCGTCTCAACACGACGTCTCGCCCGGACCTTCGGGGCCGGATACGTCGCCTTCCAATATCTCTGAACCGATCGCAGGCTCCCGCCATAACCATGCTCGCGCTGCAGCCACCGATGAAGATCCACCAGGTTTACACGGCCGTCCTCTTGCTGAGAGCGCCAATGCGAGATCGCTTCCGCATAATCGGCGGCCTTGAATGTCTGCTTGGACCTACCATCCAATACGCCCGCCGATCGGCGCTTGTGATGATATCGAACCGTGCCCTCCGTAACCCCGAGAAGCCGCGCCACTGCGCTCTGGGAATGCCCCTGTTTCAACAATACAGCCATGGCTGTCCGTTCCTCTTTTGCGAGAAAGCTCATCGTCTTTTTCCGCCAATTGTTGACGGAAAATCGATGAGCTAAGGCTGTTGCCACCTCGTAAAGGTAGCTGTCGCCTTACGGTCAAAATGAACTGTCGCCCTACAATTTGCTCTGGGCTCCAGCCAACTGCCAACTTCTCCTCGACCAATTGCCACAGGGCGGGAGTCATCTTCCTCGGCACCGATGACGCCCTGTGGCGGCGTTCTGTCGCCTTGTTATGGGCCTGTTTGTACCGGTAGCCCCGGCCGCCGCTGTTGCGCTGTATCTCTCGGCTGATCGTCGCGTGATCGCGCCCGAGTTCAAGCCCAATGGCTCTCTGCGTGAGTCCGCTTTTCTTCAGCCCCCAAATCTGGCAACGTTCATCTTGGGTCAGGTGGTGGTAGCCGCGAGGCATAGGCGAATCTCCTTTTACAAGATTCTCGCCATCGCCTGGCCCGCCCGCAAGGAAGAACGCTCATCACGCTGCCGTTTTCACTGGTGCACTTCGGAGTGGCACGGGGGTCGACAAATGGAGATGGATCAAGAATGGCTTCCAGGTCAGTCAAGCGTTGTGTCCAGTTTCGGATATAGGTCAGCGTTGCTGGACCAGGCGTTTTCTTCAATCGTGCGAACTCGGTAATGCGTTCGCCTTCTGGCACGACTAGAAGGTCGTCCAAAACGCTACGCTGCCCGGCATCAAGATCCGCATTGATCCCGTCGTACATTTCTTTGTGCACCTGCCGCCGAATGTTGCCGACAAAGCGATCGAGGGTACTGAATGCCGGCAGTTCAATACAGGCCTTGGTCAGAGCATCCACGGCAACGTTGATAAGGTCTGCCGGATCACTCATGGTATGCGCGGCATCCCAGACACGGGCTCTGATCTCGGCCCGCCCGATGGCGGCAAACGATAAACTCTCTAGCCATGTTCGAAGCCGTTGGCGATATCGATATAGCACGCTCTTTTGACGCACCTCATCAAGAAGCAGTGTTTCCTCCGGCAGGCCAAGTTTTTCTATGAGATGGCGTCGAACCTGATCCGGCACCTCCGAACAACCCGGAAAATATCCGAGTTGCTGTCGCGCCTTGAGCATGATGGCCAGCGTAAGGCGCCCGCTCTCTGACCGGGCGTTTACATCAACGAACCGATACTCATCAGTGGTCAGGCTGTAGCGCTCTTCCAGTTCTTCTTCGGAAAGGCGCCGAGCGAAACGCGGATAGGCAGTGCGGTCGATTGATGTCATATAGCTCCAAAATTGGCTGTCCGAAAAAGGGTGCCCGAAGGCGGTCGAAAAAACCTTGGAAAAACAGGGCGCGAGTAGTATTGAATTAGCCGACCAGAAAGGTATACATTTTTGGACAGATTGTCAGTGTAATGACCGGCGAAATTCGAACAGCCCTCTATCTTCGTGTCTCCACGCCGGACCAGAATACGGACATGCAATATGACGGATTGCGCGATTATGCCGAGCGGGCAGGCCTCCAAATTGTCGCAGACTACTGCGACTTTGCCGTTTCCGGCCGCCGAAAAGGCCGACCCCAGCTAAATGGCCTGATGGCCAGCGTTCGCAGGCTTGAGGTAGATTGCGTGCTGGTGTGGAAATTTGACAGGTTTGCTCGCTCCACACGACACCTTCTAACCGCACTTGAAGAGTTTGATTATCTCGGTGTGCGCTTCATCAGCGTTCAGGACCAGATTGACACAGCCAGCCCCATGGGTCGGGCCATGTTCACGATTGTCGCCGCCTTGGCGGAATTGGAGTCTTCACTGATCAGCGAACGCGTTACTGCCGGCATGAAGGCAGCCGCCGTGCGCGGTAAGCAACTCGGTCGGCCGCCGCTTGCTCCGGGACTGGTGGAAGAAATTAGGATGCTGGCGGCATCAACCAAACTCAGTATTCGCGAAATTCACAAAAAGATCGGCAGAAAAGCAAGTCGAGGCCGTGTCGGCGAGATCACAAAACAGATAAGATCGACCAGTCGATAATTCCTCAGGTCCAATCCGACATTTGTGCGCAGCCTACGCTACAACAACTTTTTACACGTATCCCGAACATACCCCAGTTCGGTGAGCGCAACGATGTCAAGTTGGTAGATCGCGCCGGCAGCGATGTCGATCGTGACTTCGATCTCGCCGTCGCTCGGCGTTGCTCTTGCAGCCGTTTCGAATGCCCCGGTCCGACCCTTGCCAAGCTCACCATCGGAGACCGAGCGGATGGTGACTGAAACCGGCCTCTTGAGGAGTTTCATTGCCAGCGGATTGCGGCCCGCCGGATCACTCACCATGGGCGGGTCGAGCTTGAGGGCGCGGGTGTCCACCTTGATGAGTTCGTAAGGCAACGAGCCGGCCTCGGGGCGCGCGTTGCCGGTGGTATCGGTGCTACGCTGCGTTGTCGGCCGCCTGAGTCTGACCTCAAAGAGACGCAAGCCAATCGCGACCACGGCCGGATCGTCCGGCAGAGGTTCTCGGCTTTCTTCAGGCCTCTTGCTGTAGTCTTTACCCGGGTCGAACCGCGTAACTTCATTGCACGCATCAAGCATCGCAACGATCTCGTTGCGAATCGAGACATCCGCGCCGCTGTCGACTAGATCCTTAAATCGCCAACGTTCGTAGTCGCTCACCGTGGTGGTCGGGGCCAGGATATTAAATTTGAAATCGTTCTCCCACGCCCATGTCGTATCGCCATTAGGCGGCGCCAACAGCAGTAGGGCGTTGCGCTCGCGGTCCCTAGTCGACGCGCCAGGCGTTTCGTGCGCTGTCTGGCCAACGGTAAGATCGGCCAGCGGTTGGATCTCTTCGCGGTCGACGGGACGAGGCCCAAACGCCTTAAACTTCCGAGAAAAGGATTGCGGGTCGGCACCGTTTTCGGCTTGACGCTCTCCGACCAACCGCGGGACGGACACGGCAGTCCGCCTGAGGTGGCGCACGCGGATCGTGCGGGTGAACCCTGGACAGTTCTTCGGGCCTGGCACGCCCGTTCCGGATGGCAACCGGAATAGTGCGGGGTCGCCCGACTCGGATATCTCCGTCGGCAGGAAACCATTATTCTTTTGGACGAAGAACGAATATTCTGTGGTTTCGCCGTATTTCAGTGTGAGTAGTTTAAAGAGGCGCAAGTCATCGAAGTATGTTTGGCAAGTTTGGCAAGACGCGTTGTCGACAGCATCCTTAAAGCATTCTTCGAATTCCTGCTGGTCGGTCTGTACGTTGACGATCCGCGGCGGCAGAACTTCGTCTTCACCGGCCTCTTCGTAGCGGAAGCTCGGGACTTGGAGCGGGTCGTAGCCGAGCGGTAGTGCCGTGAGAGGCAGCCCGTCATTCACCATCAGCCAGTTCGAAAAGCCTGTCTGGTCGACCACGTGCACTGGGGCATGACCGAGTCCTATAGGGACCTTGCCCCCGTCCTCAGCTTCTGCGACCGAGACGTAGTAGGGCATGGCGAGCGTCAGGCAGTGCCAGGGCTTAGCCGCTGTACCGTTGGCTCGCAAAAGGACGCCAAAACCGGCGAAGTCGATGGCGTCATACTCGTCCGCGTTTTCGATTTTGCCGACCGGTACGGCGACCGGCTCGGGCCGCTCGGATTGGAGCGGGGGTTCAAGGCGTATTGCATCACCCTCTTCGTCGTGGGTGGGCGATCCCAGAATGAGCTTGACCCGCGCCGACATGCGCCTGGACACCTCGCGCGCGATCAAAAGCAGCGCCGCGGCCTCGAAGGTTGTCTGGCTGACATCGTCAGTTTCATTGGTTTGTTCACTCGGGACCTTATCGAGGTATGGCGCGATGGCGCTCAATATCGCGATCCTACCGACGGCCGTAACGCGGTCGACGGCGCGATTGAGTTGGCCAGCACGCTCGACATTCACTGCCTCGCGCCCCGCCCCGAGCGCTTGCCCGGCGAGCGCCTCTTGACTCCTCTCGCCCAGCAGGAAGTCGAGGAAATGACGGTCGAGACTGCGGGTTGCCGGTGCACTCGGCTCGATCACCGGCCGCAAGCGATCCTGCAAAGCACGGCCGCTGGTGTTGGAGCGCGCAGCCGCCCCCTCAGCCGGCGCATCGGCCCATCGACCGACGCTATCGCCGACGTCCATCAACGGTTGGGGTAGATCCGAAATCGTCGCGCCAGCGTCGGTTAGGAGGGTCTTGATCGCGCGACGGTGGAACGTGTCATCGCGCATCGTTGCCGATATCTGCCGCAGCGCCACAAGCCGCAGCCGCGCCGCATCCAGGGCTACGTTCGCGATGGCCTCATTGACGTCATCTTCCGAAGAGGCAGCATTTTCGTCGGTTGAGGTCTTAAGCCATTCGGCCAGGTTCCGGAAGGTACCGGACGCATCAAAGTCCCGCGCCAAGTCCGTGAGTGTCTCAGCGAGCTCTATGAGGCGGCTGCCCGCGTCGTCTCCCACGGTTGAAGCGCTCTGTCTCGGGGTGAAGATACGGTCGAAGCCTTCCGCCTTTTTAAGAAGGGCTTTCCGGTAGGCTGTTTCCTTGGTGTTGAGCGTCCCCTGGACGGCGAGCACCTTCAGAAGCGTTCGCGTCTCTGCGTTCTCAGACTCCGTTCCGCGCACGGTGTCAAACAGCAGGGCTTTTCGA
The DNA here is from genome assembly GCA_963921345.3 of Rhizobiaceae bacterium. GTDB lineage: Bacteria > Pseudomonadota > Alphaproteobacteria > Rhizobiales > Rhizobiaceae > Hoeflea_A. The sequence goes on from CAWUFE020000005.1 coordinate 17,274, forward strand.
ACCCAATCCTCGCGCTTCTGCCGCTGGGTATCGTTATCGAATTGCGGATCCGCCGACGTCGGTTGTTCGACAAGTGGCGGTATACCGAGCGCGAACGTTGGTCCGGCGAACCGCATGAACACTTTGGCAAGCATGTCGGCGAATCTTGACGCTCTCTCGCTCGCCGGCAGGTTCGGTCGGGCCGGGAACTCGTGCAGCTTCAGCGCGCTCTTCTCCCGCACAGAATGCCCATCCGACCAGTGTTTGATGAACTCTGCCGCGGTCATCAAGAAGAGCTCCCGCATGTCGAGTGCCGCCTGGACGTCAGCCGGAAACTCGGCGAGATAGTCCCGCGTGCCGATGGCAATGTCTTTGGGCAGTTGAACCCACCCGGTGCGCCGATCAAGGATCGGATTGAGCGCAGGGCTCGGACAACTGAGCGGGTCAGGCTCGTCCGCCATCTGGAGTTCGCAAACTACGTCCAGTTCACTTTCAAGGTGCGCGGCGTCGTCGCCGACGAACTTGTAGGCGACGGGTTGCCCGGTCTGGCTGGTTGGTTCCAGCGCCACTGTTTTATTGCCGATCTCGTCGTCCTCTTCCCAGGTGACGGCAAAGGCCGGGCAGGCATCTTCGGGACCGGGACGCTGCTGGCCGGTATAGGAAAATCCCGCGAGCAGGCCGAGCTTGCGCCCAATCGCACCCGGCATCTGAGCTGCATCGGCCAGCACGCTCGGCCAAGCGATAACGTTTGGCGTGTCGGTGTCCGGATCGCACGCACCTGCCTCAATGCCGTTTAAACAATAAGCCTGCCCCGTGTTGGACCGCGCATTCTCCTGAAACTCCAGAAAGCGATGGCGAAGATAGGTTTTGGCTTTGTCGATCCCCGGCGCAAATGCGCACGCATCGGCCTCCAGATCCTTGTAGCCTTTAAGCTTGTTCTTTGCCCTGGGAAACGTCATCAGGATGTCTTCGTCACCCTGCGGCTTCAGCCAGGTCCACGGTTGCAAGATCTTGTCAAAGACGAGCCTGGCCCGATCGTCCTCGGGGATGCCGTCGGCGCCGACCGCGATGACGAGGCCTACAGTCTTACTGTACTCTGCGTTACTCGTGGGGGGGACGAACCCGAAGTCCGCCTCCACGTATAAGGTGATCTTTACCATCTATCGGTGCCGCAATTCATTTCACACCACCGAATCTACATGCTTGGAGGACTGCTGGTTCGACTGCCCGCCCGAGCCCTTGAAGCGATAGGTGACCGACTGACTGATTCGGTAGGTGAAGAAGCGTGAAATCCTGATTCTAAAGCTTACCGTGCCGGTGCCGTAGATCGTGCGCCCCTGGTCCTCGAACTTCAACTCCATGATGAGGAGGAGCGAGGCGCTGATGAGGCCGGCGACGTCTACTTGCCCCGAGCAGATTATGAGCAGCGACACGGAAAGAATGTCGCGCGCTTGGTTCGAGGTGATCAGTTGGCCCTTGATGGCGATGACGATCTGCACGGACCCGCTGATCGGGCCGAAGGATAAGCCAAGCATCGCCGACACGCCAATGGCGACGGATACGGACGATCGCAATTCGCCAGTTCTGGGAATGTATTGGCCCCAGGTCTGGATCCAGCCTGTGCCGCCGAGGATGAAGATCGTGATGGTGAAGGGCGTCTCGATTGAGCCGATTGCGGCGTGCACGGTGATTGAGAATTCCGGCACTACGCGCAGTTGCATGCCGCAGATAAGCCGCAGCCCGCTGACACCGGTGGTGCCGTATATCATCGGCGGGATTGGCAGATCCAGAAGGCACTCCACGCCAACCGGAATAAGCCCCTCCTGAAGGACGCCGACGGTAAAGCCCTGTTCGGGACCGCCCAGAAGGGGGTTGCTGTTGAGGAACTTGTCGATGAAGGACAGTTCGGGGGCGAGTTGAACCCGCTCCGCCGAGACACCGAAGTCAAACTTGCCAGTCTGATCGAAGGCCAGCGGTGTATCAACGAAAGTGACAAGATCGTAGCCGCCGAACGCAAGCTTCCAGTCGCCTCGGATCTTGCCTTTCCCAGACGAGACCTGTTGGCCATCAAGGCCGATTTCTTGGCGTGCCGAGCCTGAAAATTTGCCTTCGCCGAGGTTGACCGTCAGCCCGAAGAGTTCGAACAGCGGCTCGTCGCCCGACACCGTGATCGGCTTAACGGTCGCGTCGATCCAGCCGGTTCGCGATTCCTTGTCGATCCCGTGCGTGATGTCCACGTAGTCGGCTGCTCCGTCCGGGACGATGGCGTCCTCAAGAAGCCTATCGAGCTTGATGCCGCCTATGTCGGGGAAGAGGCTGCCGATTTTGAAGTCTTTGGCGAAGTCTGGGAGCAGCCGTTCCGTCAGCCCGGTCATCGGGACACGCAGGCCCAGACCCTTGAGATCGTTGCCTACACGGTCGAACAGCGCGGTGACCGGCGTCGTGTCGATCTTGAACTCCTTCTCGTCGAAGAAGTAGCCGAGGGTTTCTCGGTTGAAGCCCAGCGAAGGAACCTCGGGCGGGTTGCCGAACGCGCGATAAAGCCGCACGGCGTTGTCGGCGATGTCCTGCACGTTGCCGAGGTCAGTCGGACCGAACTCGTCGCGGAGCGTCTCACGCAGCGGCCCCAACGCCGTCTCCGCCAGCCGATCAACCTCCCCAGCGGCAGTGTCGATGGCACCACGCAGAGCGTCCCTCACCACATCGATCTCCCCATCGATCCCAAGGTTACCGATCTGTTTGGCGAGTTTATCCCTCAGGTCGTCGAAAAGCTCCTCGACATCAACGCCATTTACGAAGGACGCGAGGAGATCTTTTGCGATCACCGCGTATTCGTTAAGCGCATTGCCAATTGCGTCGTCGCAGAATTGCTTGAATGGCGACGCATTGATGTCTGCATCCTCATCGATGCAGGCGTTCTCTAGGTCGAGCCATTGGGCGAACTGGCTTTGGATGGCCGTGAGTATCTTGTCCGTGCCGACGTAGGTTCCGTTGTTCCCTCGCGTTAGAATTTTTTGGCGGATCACAGCAAGATCCCGGCTTAAGTCCTCGATTTTGACAGCGATGTCATCGGTCGGCTTGCCGAACTCGTCGAGATCGTCCGAAAGGTTCAGGAGAAGTTTGGCACCTTTGCGCCGCGCGTCGTCGATCGCGTTGCTGATCGTGAAAATCGGCGTGCGGATGCCGCGGACGGCTTCGACAAGTTCTGCGGGGACATCCGGGTAGGTCTCCGAGTCGACCGGAACTTCGGGGTCGAAGGGTCTGCGTAGCGCTTTGACAACGGCATTGAAGGCCGTCTCTGCTGCTGTGAGGCGTGTATCGATCTCCTCGTTGAACGCCTCGACCGCACCTTCCAGCGCCGTAACCGCCTCAGCGCTGGCCGCTGCCAAGGTTTTGGCCTTCGCCCTGACCTCGGTGAAGAGGTCGGCTACCTTGGCATCCAGTTGCAACAGCTCACCGTCGGCGCTGCTGAGCGCCGTCCGCAGTTTCGTCAGCGGACCGTCCTTGCTTGTCAGGAGCTTGAGCGGCGTCGAGCGGCTGACGGTATCGAGCGAACGTTTAGCGTAACCAACGACGCGCCTCGCTTCGGCGATGCCCGACCGCACCTGCGCCTCAACCGCATCGACATCGCCGCCGACATCGACGTTGCCGACCGGTTTGAGGCCCTCTATCGCCCGCAACAGTGGGCCCGTGATGCTCTGGGCGCTCGGTCTGGTGAAGATCGGGATAGCCTTTAGCGTATCCTGAAGCGGGTTGCGGGCCCCAGGAAAGGCGTTTGCAAGCTGCGACGCAAACCCGGCGGTGACGGTTTTCATCTGCGCCAGGGCGGCCCGGATGTCCGCCTCCGCCTCCTTGCCCCGGTCCGCCAGCCTCTTCAGTGCTGTGAACGGTCCGTCGACGACCGCGAGCGCCGCATCGATCTCGCCCCGCAGACCAGACTGCGCGTCCGCCACCGCCTTGCAAAGCTTGTTAGTAACCCGCAGAGCCTCTTTGTCGAGGGCCGCGCACAGGACGTTGCCCGGGTTTTCGACGATGTTGGAATCGATGAGCTTCTTGAAGTTGCCGACCGCTTCGCCGAACTCGCTTTCATTGAGGCGCTCGACAATCTCGCTCTTGTTGAGGTCAAGGAAATCCTTGATTTTTTGTTCTGTGATATCGGGGTCCGAGAGGCGCTCGATGGTTTCGGCGATGGCGTCAAGACCCATACGGACACCGCCGATGGTGGTCCTCGCTTCCTCAAGCGTTGACCCGACGTTCAGCAAAACGGAACCACCCGGTACGGCGATCGGCCGCGTCATGTCGAGGGTCGGCAGCGCCCCGCGGGTGACCGTGATGTTGCGCAGGGTCGCTACTATCGGCTTTTCAGTGCGCCGGGCCCCCAGGTTGATCGGTGGTCCGTCGGCGGTGTCGATGATCTGGGTGAACAGGTCAAAGCCGGGGATAACCTCCTGCGCACCGGGCAGATTGGCATCGACGTTGCCGGCGTTGGTTGCCGGGAACCTTGGTGGTTTGGGGGCCGGCTCCAAGCAGTAATCAACGCCAGGCACATTCGCCCACTCATCGGTGTCCTCGCCGTCGCCGTCGAGAGTCGACGTATAGAAGAAGATTCGCTCCGGCGTCCGGCACCGGCACAGCCGCGAACTTGTGCCGCTGCGCTCGTCGACAGCCATTTCGAAGTCAATCGGCGGAGCCACATAGCCGACAGCGCCGGGCTGGAAGAGGGGCAGCTTCCAGCCGAAACTGCCGACATCGCTCCCCCAAGCCGAATCGACCGGAATGATCGTCGCATCGAACCTGAGGGCAAGGACAGGCCCGGCGCGCTGCGCCTGCGCTCCGTCCTCTGGAAAGCTGCGCCTTGGCTGCAGGATTTCCACGTACTCGCGCACCTTACGTAACACCGGCCGTCCCAGCAGTGTCGGCTGCGTCTGGTCGAACTGGGCGGTCGGCGACGTGGTGCGCTCGTAAATGATCACGTGCTTGGCGCGGTTCCAGTAAGTGGCGATACGCCCGATCCGCTCCAGGGAATAAAAATGCGTCCGCCCCTGCGACGCACGTGAGATGATCCGCTGCTTGCCACGCGCGAAGGTACCGCGCTGGGACCCGCCAGCGCCCAGCGCCGTTAAGTTGATTTCGGTCAGCTCTGCCGAAACCGAGCGCGGCGCACGCCACAGCTCGCGATAGATGTTTGGCGATTCAAAGCCGGCCTCCGCTCCCCCTTCTAGTGGCGGGTGCGGCTTCCTCCCCCATATCGCTCTGCGCACGTTCTCGTGGCGCGGACGACCTGTATTGTAGGGTGTGTCGCCGAGATCCTGGTCCAGCTCGACAGGGGCGGCGATATCCGCCGTTTCGCGCAATTCAAACTCGACCCCGTTCGTGACCGTTACCCGATCTCTTCCGGGATAGCGAATCGAAAGCACGGCTGGGCGCGATTCCAATGCATCGAGCACACGGCTCCAGCCGAAGACGAGGCGCCGCCGGGCGCTGCTTTGCGCGTCGTCCACGGGCGTCTTGTTCGGCAGAAGACGACCGTCACGAAAGCCGGGGTTGCGCGGGACACCTACGGTGCTTTCGATCGAGGTCGGCGCACGCCCAATGTCGGTACCAATCTCCCGCATCTCCAGGCCCCGCGTCCCTTGGACCCGTGCTGTCATGCCGTAGAGGAGTTCGAACTCGGCCTCGAAGAGGGGCGCACCAAAGAGGCCGCGATCCTGTGCTGTGCCAAAAATGCGTCGCGTGTTAAAAGGCGGCTCAACCTCGGTCCTATCACCGAATCTTGGATCGGTCCCGAGCCGCAAGGTCAATGGTGGCGACAGGCGGAAGTCCGCAAGTTCTTCATATTGTCGGTGGTCGGGGTCGTGCTGGAGCCCGTAGGTGCGGTCGCGTGCAACGGTCTCTCCGACCGCCGGCGACGGCAATACGAGGTCGTAACCATCTGCCTGCTTGCTGACGCGCCAAGTCGGGCTGCGCGACAGGTCGCTCTTCCAAGTGGCAAGTAGGTTGCCACCGCTGCCACCGGTGGCCAATGCATCCATCGTGATCTTCGCGATAAACAAAGGAGCAGTGTCGAGCACCACGACGGTGGCGGACGGCAGGCTTTCGCCCCGCAACTGGAGTTCGATCTGCTGCCGAGTACGGTGATAAGCGCGCTCAAGCACAGAGATTTCAAGGGGCGAACGCGTTCCGCTAGTTGCCGTTTCGTCGTTGAGCACGATCAGCAGCGGTCTGGTCGTCCGGCGCAGATCAGCGCCCTCGATATCGTCCTGCGCCCCTGGTATTGAATCCCGTACGGGCACACTGAACTGCAGCTCAGTGTGAACTTCATACTCTCGGCGTTCGCTGGCATCCCGATAGTCGATGGGATCGAGCCAGATCAACACGAGCCCCGGCTCATCCAACGGTCGCAGATTGTTGTCGAAGACAAGGTCGTAAGCGCCCAACCGCGCGGTTGCACTCATGCGCGGGCGTACTCGGCTGATCCGGAACGAGAAGAACGGCGGGCGTAGCGCACTGCGATCGCTTGCCGGTCCCGTCGGCGCCAGCAGCGGCAAGACGCCCGCCATCGCCCGCAATGAGCTGAGATCGAGCCTCAGCTCATTGCGATCGATGCGGTCCTGGCCGTTGCTGTCGGCAGGATCGGCCGCTCCTGTGACCTTCTCGGCACCGAAGTCGAATAGGCCCTTCCAAGTAAGCGGCTGCCCCACGCTGTCGACGAATAGCGGTGTTTCGAAACTCAGTTCGCTCGGTTCAATTTGATGGAACGCGGCAATATCGTCCCACCCCTTGTCACCGACCAAGAAGCGCGGGCGCGGATTCATTACAACGTCGTTGTCGAAGAACGCACCCGCCTCGGCGCGCGGCTGGTCGCCAACGCGGCAGACGATCGGTCCGGTTTTGGGGCCAAAATGGAGCCGCTCGGGCTTCAGATATTCCGCGCCCGGGTTTTGCTCGCGCGCTTGGGCAATGTTGCGCACGAGGCGTGCTATGACGTTGTCCGCGCCGGCGCGTGCCCGTGCTCGCACCGCATCCGTTTCAGTAAAGAGGTACGCCAGCGCTCTGTCGTACGCATCACGCATCGTTCCAGGCTCGACCCGCCACAGGCGCAGCTCCAACCCATCGAACGCGCTAGGCTGCGATTTGAAGCGCTCCGGCTCGCCGAACATTTGCGCGCTGTCGGCGAGACCGAGGAGCAGCGCAAATCTCGGGTCGGACGGTGGGTCGTCGCGTTCCGGCTCATCCTGACCTTGCTCGGAGTGCCCCGGAACCACCTTGTCTCCCAGGTCCTTCTCCTTCGCCGTGAAGCTTGGAAGCAGTGAGATTCGGCGATCGTTACGGATCGAAGCGACGGCACCGAGATAGCGACCAGCAACGTCCCGGTTCCACATCCGCTGCACATCGTCGAGCGCTACCGCTTCGAGCGCTAAGACGTACCTGATGGGCTCGTCAACGCGCACCGTTTCGACACACCACAGCGGCGGTTGGCGTTGTACGAAGCGATACTGCCGCGCATCGTTTTGGCAGTCTCCATGGCTCCAGGGTGGCGGCGGGTTGAGCTTGCGCTTGCCAAGGTAGAGCGCCACCGGCAAATGCGCGCGATACGTCTTTGCATCGGTGTTACTGAGATGAATATCGCGCACAACGCCGAAAGCGCGGTTTAGCGAAACCTCGATAGTGCGGATGCCCGGCCGGCCGGGTAAGGCGGGACCCCGCTCGAAGATCACGCGCATCCGCCGCTTCCAGTGCGGATTGTCTAAAGAATTCAGTTCCCCATCGACCGGCACCAGAAAGGTGCCTGGGCTGAGATCGGCGTCAATCCCCAGCGTGCGCGCGACCGGGATTGAGACGTCGCCTTCGAAGGGGCCGGCGGAGAACCACTGCGGCACCTCACCCTCGTTATGGTGGCCGACGAGGTCGGCGACGCGGGTGCCGGACTCGCGCGGCGGTTCGTCAAACGCAACGAGGCGCGTATAGCGCACGGCTTGCGCGCCGATCCTGAGCAAATCACCGCCGAAAGTACCAACTGTCCACCGCTGCGGGGTGCTGAGGCTGCTGATCGGATCGTCCGACGATGGCGCACCCTCCTGGTTTGGTAGGTCAATTTTTGGATCGAAGTCGGGCTCTGGAACGGGGACGAATTCATCGATTGGCGCCGTCTCGTCGGGTTGCGGCGCTTGCCAGGCGTCAGCGCCGCGTGGTCTATATCGGGCTGGTGAGGCCGGGTCGGCGAAATACTTGTCTGAGACGACGACACGCTCGAAGTTCGCCGTTGTCCGTATTGGGTTTTCCGGATCGATCTTCTGATCGTTGTGGCGCAGAACGCCGCCGAATATCGGGCCCTGAAAATCCACATTGGCAAATGTTCTTGGCTTGCCTCTCGGCGGGTCTTCCACATCAGCGCGCGCATGCGGCGACAGCGCATTTCTCAGCACGATCCGAAGGAACAATGTCCGGGCCGTAAACTCCAGCTTGCACGCGGCAATCCCGACGCTGTCCAACACCAAGATCGGCGCTTCGTGGTATCGCACATCATAGAAGGCGACGCGGATGATTCTGTCTAGACGTTTACTCTGACGCTTTCCTATAAAGCGACGCCGGGGTCGCGGCGCCGATGCCACGAGATCTGAAATGTCCGGCTCGAACGTGTCCGCATCATTCGTATCATCGATAAGCGCAAAGCCGCTTGCGTCATTCCAGACGACCGCCGTTCGTCTAACCGGCGGCATTTTCAAGCCGCGGGACACATAGCGATAGATGACGAAGAGTGGGAACGTCTTGGTCATGACTGCCCTATGCGGCGATAATCACACTTTCCAAGCATAAAGTATACTACATCAATTTATTGTCGCTCAAGACACTCCCAACATTTTCAACATTTTGCATATTTCATTTCGTTTTTTTAATCTGGGCGCGCGAGGCGCGTCCTAGCCTCCTAAAATTGGATCATGGACAAATACGCTTAGTCACAAATTTTTTCTTATCGGCTCGTGTGCATAGGGGGCTAAAACCTTGTTGGCATTACAGAAACGCATCATGATCACGCTTTACCATGATCACGCTTTACCATTGTCGACGCATTCGCTTCGAGCTACAATATTTCGGTTGACTTAATAGAGAGAGTTGAGCTGTGACGCCACTCAATAGATCAATCCTTCGTGCCGTGGCAATATTGTTGATACTTTCGACAGGTCCCTTTGCATCCGCGCAGATTTCGGTCGGCCACCAAGTGTCTCCGATCAAGCAGCCATCAAGTATGTCATGCTGGGCTGCGTCAACAACGATGCTGTGGAATTGGAAGAACCCAATTCCGGCAACAATCAAAGAGGTGGTGACGACTGCTGGCCCAAAGTTCGTTAATATCTATCAGATGAGCTTTGCCAATCCGCCACAAGGAATTTTCCCATCTGACGAGGCCGCGTTCTATGGTGAAATCGGGCTCAGCACGATCGACGGGCTCAATCCGACGATTGCTAAATGGGCCGAGCTTCTTACACAGCACGGGCCATTGTCTGTCACCGTCGATGCCAAACCAGGGCAGGGCTGGATCCATGCTTTAGTCCTGACGGGAATGACCGGAGATGGATCGGCGACAGGCACCACAGTCACGTATGTTGATCCCGCCGATGGCCTTACGCACACTCTGAGCTTTGCCGACTTTCTAAAGCTATACGAGGGCTCGGCCAATTGGCCAATGCAGATCATCCACTTCCCATAGCAGCGCTTTGCCCAAGCGTGCCAGTGTTCACGACTCGCGGAGAATCGGGAGCTTTCTCAAAGCTGCCGCTGATGAATCCTCAAAAGATCGGTTGAACAGCTCAACACTCTGAGCGGCACGGATACCGATGTACAAGCCATAATCTAATATCAAGGCTAGGTACTTCCGCCCTGCCTCATGGGGGGTAATTCCCTCGCTGATGACGTGGAGAAAACGCAGTTGAACCAAACTGGTTAATCGCTTGAAGAGATCTGAAGTGTTGTCAATCTCAATCAGGAACGCATTCTGCCTTTTCTCCTTAATGCAGAATGCTTTGATGATTTCCAATGTATCCTTGAGGTCATCGGCTTGCTCTGATGCGTCCTGCTCTAAGTCACGGAGCTTGATCGTTAAGGTTTCCGATGCCGCCTGGTTGACGTTAGAGACCGTGACTCGTGCCCTATTCTCTATGTTCGCCTTCTGTATTGCCTGTGAGAACAGATAAATTGCGTCGCGTGGGACACCAGCTGAAACCCATGTTAAGCGAGGCAGAACATCCGCCGAACTGCATAAACGTCGGATTGATGGAAGCCCAGCAAACCGAGCATGAGCATCGAGAATTGCTTCAATGTGGGCTGTTGTTTTGTCTGGGGTCGTAAGATTGTAATCTAGATGTATGGCTTGCGCATCATGCGGAAGCTCAAGTCCAACTCTTTCGGTGGTGTCATACGTTTTCGTAAGGTTCTCGATTGCACTGATCTTTAGGAATATCTGGTTACCCCTCGAAAGTGAATACAGTACGTCCAAGATGCGGGATTGCAGTGTTCGGCCAAGAACATGTAGATCATCTACGAAGACGAAAATCTCTGCCGTTCTTGTAAGCTTCCCAAGCTCACGCCGCAGTCTTGCAACCAACTTTTTGTATTCCAAAAATCCAGGGGTACAATCCTCTATCAAGTTCTGTATTTCTGTCAGACGATTGCTCTGACCGAACTTCGCTTCAACCTCAGAAATCAGATCGGAAAGCACGTCTCCAATAACTTCATCATCATTCCGTCTGGAATAGGTTTGAAAATCTAACCAAACTGAGGGTCGCTCGTCTCTTTCTCTTGACGTTAAACTGTACAAGAGAAGCATCGATTTGCCTGCTCCACGACGCCCGAAAACGATGTGATTTGCATTAGAAACGATTTGCTCCTCAGCGCCAGAAACCGTTTCAATGTAGCGAGACGATAACTCATCTCCAAAACTATGCCTATTCACGGTTTGGCTCTCAGAGAGTAGCTTGAGCAGCAACCTCACTTCTGGCCCAGAAACGATTTTGTCTCGGGAGACTTGTTTCAAAGTCGCGACGATGTCGTCACTTTCGGAACCGAGAACGTCCGTCGTTGCTTCTGAGAGAGCATCAAAGAGCCGGTCTTCTGGGCTACTAACGAAGATGACAATTGCTGTCCCTGATGACGTTGACTTGAGCTCATGCGTCAGCCCCCTTAACCCGGACAGTAGTTCGAATTTTTTCTTAATCTCGAGAAGCTTTGGTTCCCCAATAGTCATACTTGATCACTCAGTTGCAGTCCGCGACTTTGGAGATACGCCTTTGTTTCTCTGAGGAATTCTCTTGTAAGAGTTTCCGCATCGACTTGCGTGATGAATAGGTCTCCAGCTCTGGCACTGTGATCATAGTCACATTTGTTTCGGTCGTCCCTAAGTTCCTTCAAACGTGTGCTGTAGGTCGCTCGATTAGTGAAATCCGCTGGCAGTTCGCCGACCTTTTTGTGGTCTGATGAATCGGTCGAGTGAGAACCTTCAACCATGTATCTTATCGCCTTAGAACCATTGTATGCGCCATAGTAGAAGCGGGAAACTCGCTGCCTCCAGTGAGAGTAGTTCTGGGCTTTTGCAAAGCGGTAGTGCTTCACGCCAAGCTTAAACATCGCTTGCGCTTGCAACTTTTGCTGCTCATTTATTCGTTCAATCTGGTTTGGCTCGATCAAGCCATCCAAAATTCCGACCAGCTTCTTCGGATTACCAAGCTTTAGAAAATCTTTGTGCAAAGCCAGTCCACTCTTCTCGCATAGCGAAAATGTACCCCTGGTGATGCCGAATTTCAAATTGTCGCACACCACAAGTTCGCTAACGCCGTCAAAGAAATTGAAGGCAGGCAATGCGATTGCCGTCCAGTCAGTCGGACAGGTTCTGCGTCAAGGTCGCTTCGGCATAGACCATATGAACGCCTTTCCCGGAAAGGCATTAGTCTTCCTCATCGGTACAAAGTGCCAGCTAGCGCTGGCTGCCATGAAGGAGGAAGATATGGCAAAGACACGTTACGTTGGCCTGGACATTCATGCCGAAACCATAGCGGTCGCGACGGCCTATGAGGGCCGCAATGGCGAAGTCCGGTTTTATGGAACCATAAAGTCAAACTTGTTGAATTAGGTTGCGCAACAATTGCATCCGAAAGCGACTTCGCTACTCTGGTAAATCCTAATTTAGAACGTCGGTGTCCTCAGATGAAATGGGTTGATCTATGAATTTATCCATCATTGAGCCTCTTGCAAAACTCTGACTTGAGTGACAGCCAAAAATGCACAAATGTCAACAACTTACTCAGTCGATTGCCCTGCACTCGTCCCTTCGTGACCTCCAAGTATGGCGTTAAGATGCTTGTGGTGTTTATTCCCGAACACCCGCCACAGCATCTACCGGGACCAGACCAGCACGTAGCCGCGTCTGATCTTGGCGTTGCGTATCCGCCCGATCACATCGAGAGCTTCACCGGGCCCGGAAACGATGTCGAGACGTCTGTGGCCCGTTGTGCCGATCCGCCCCCAGGAAAGAATGACCGCCCACTCGCCGAACAGTGTGTGTTCGATGGTAAGCGCGTAGAAGCGCCACACGTTGTCCTCCGGATCAATGCGCCGCAGCCGCACTTCCGTCGGGAAAAGGCTCTCCTGCTCCATTGCTGTCCGGAAAAGGTTCACCTCCCATGTCCACCAGCCGCTGGGGCAACCTGGCAGGTCTCCTCCAGTTCTGTTTGGGCCGACATTACCCGAGCGGGCTGTGGCTTGTCATCAACGCCAGCAATCTGAACGGCTGGCCGGTTCTGGCCGGTATCGTGAACCGGCAGGAATATGCTATGCCGTGAACAGCAATCGTCTTGCAAGCAAGGGTGTTCCCATGAACGTCAATCCGTTGTCGCCTGAACAGCTACGCATTGCCGCACAGATCGATTCCGAGGTTGCCAGACTTCTGAAGCAGGGCGGTGACGAAGCCTTGTTTGTTGGCGTGCATCCGCTGATGCAGCGCTTCAAGCCCATGCTGGATACGGCAAAACCTGGGGAGTTGGACCGACTTTGTTCCATCTATCCCGACTTCGCTCATTTTGCGCGGCTCCTGGATTCCATGTCGCAAGCCATTGCCGGTGGCACGTTCGATGACATGCTCGGGCGCGGGTAGGCTGGTGTGAACGGGTATCCGTCAAGTCTTTCTCGATGATGCAGAAGCCAGGCACCTCCAATCAGGAAGCACACCCGCCGCTGGAGAACGATGCGGGTTCCCGCCTTGACAGACTGACCTCGTCCGAAAGCCTGGCTGCGGCGACGCCTGTGATGGCACAGTATCTGGACGTCAAGGCTACCCATCCGGACGACCTGGTGTTTTTCCAGATGGGTGATTTCTACGAGCTGTTCTTCGACGACGCGGTGAAAGCCGCGCAGGAGTTGGACATCACGCTGAGCAAGCGCGGCCAGCACATGGGCGAGGACGTTCCCATGAGCGGCGTTCCGGTGCAGACCGTCGACGATTATCTGCGCACGCTGATCGACAGGGGCCATAGCGTCGCTATCTGCGATCAGACCGAGGATCCGGCGGCGGCGCGCAAGCGCGGGTCCAAAGCGGTTATACGGCGTGAGATCACCCGGTTGGTGACGCGGGGAACGGTGACCGAGGACAAGCTGCTGACACCGTCACGGTCGAACTACCTGATGGCGCTGGCACAGGTGAGGGGCGATACAGGCAAGCCCGGCGGGTCCCCCGCCGTCAGTGAGCACGGCGTCGGTTTGCTTGCCTTGAGCGCCGCCGTGCCACAGACAAGCACGGCGACGTCGTACCAAGGGGCGACAAAGTCGCCCGGCGGCGTGGCGCTGGCCTGGGTGGACATCTCCACCGGCACCTTCCGCCTGGCCGAAACGGACGCCGGGCGGCTGGTAGCCGACGTGATGCGGCTGGACCCGCAGGAACTGATCGTTGCCGACAGCGTGTTTCACGACGAGACCCTGCGACCCGGGTTCGACCAGCTTGGTGCGATCGTCCGGCCGCAGCCGACAGTGCTGTTCGACAGCGGCAGCGCCGAGGGACGGTTGGCGCGGTTCTTCGGGGTCACGACGCTCGATGGCTTTGGCGCGTTTTCGCGGGCCGAACTGGCGGCCGCCGCCGCCGTTGTTGCCTATGTCGACAAGACCCAACTGGCCGGCCGACCGCTGCTGTCGCGGCCCGAACGGGAAAGCGGCGGCTCGACGCTGTTCATCGATACGGCGACGCAGACCAATCTGGAACTGATGAAAACCCTGTCGGGCGATCGCGACGGCGGTTTGCTGAAGACCATTGACCGTACCGTGACGGGCGGCGGCGCACGCTTGCTGGCGGAGCGGCTGACGTCGCCATTGACCGATCCCGACGGTATCAACCATCGGCTCGATGCCGTCTCCTGGTTTCTCGCCGACACGGCGCTTGCCGACGCAACGCGGAAAGTCCTGCGCGGTTCCGCCGACATGCCGCGGGCGCTGTCGCGCCTGGCGCTCGGCCGCGGCGGGCCGCGCGATCTCGGCATTATCCACCAGGGCTTCGAGGCAGCCGGCATGCTGGCCAATCTGTTGGTCGGCAAGGACGCGCCCGCCGAAATCGCCGGGGCGGTCACCGACCTGCGGGCGCTGCCGGAACCGGTCGGCCTCCTGCTGGAGGAAACGCTGGCCGAGGACCTGCCGCTGGTGCGGCGCGACGGCGGCTTCGTGCGCTCCGGACATCACGAGGAACTCGACGCGATGCGGACCCTGCGAGACGAGTCGCGCAAGGTCATTGCCGGGTTGCAACAACACTATGCCAACGAGACCGGCATCAAGTCGTTGAAGATCAGGCACAACAACGTGCTCGGCTATTTCATCGAGGTGACCGCCAACCGAGCTGCGACCCTGACCGGCAGCGACGAGGCCCGGGCGCGGTTCATCCACCGCCAGACCACGGCCAGTCTCATGCGCTTCACCACCACGGAACTGGCGGATCTGGAAAGCCGCATTGCCAATGCCGCCGACCGGGCGCTGACCATCGAACTGGGGATATTCGACACGCTGGCGCAGACGGTTATAGAAGCGGCGGACCCGATCAGGCGCGCCGCGCGGGCTATTGCCCTGATCGATGTCTCGGCAGCACTTGCCCGGCTTGCCGATCAACAGGCCTATTGCCGCCCGGTGGTGGACAAGTCGACCCGCTTCAGAATTGTCGGCGGCCGCCATCCGGTGGTCGAACTGGCGCTGCGCAATCAGGCGGAAAGCCCGTTCGTCGCCAACGATTGCGACCTGTCGCCGTCCGAGGGTGCCAAGGAAGGTGCCATCTGGCTGCTGACCGGGCCCAACATGGGCGGCAAGTCGACCTTTCTGCGCCAGAACGCGCTGATCGCCATCCTCGCGCAGACGGGATCCTTCGTGCCGGCCGGCAGCGCCGAAATCGGTGTTGTCGACCGGCTGTTTTCCCGCGTTGGCGCGTCCGACGACCTTGCGCGCGGCCGCTCGACCTTCATGGTCGAGATGGTCGAGACGGCGGCAATCCTCAACCAGGCCAGCGAGCGCTCGCTGGTCATCCTCGACGAAATCGGCCGCGGCACGGCCACCTTCGACGGGCTGTCCATCGCCTGGGCGGCGGTCGAGCACCTGCACGAGGTCAATCGCTGTCGCGGCCTGTTCGCAACCCATTTCCACGAACTGACGGTGTTGTCGGAAAAACTGCCGCGCCTGGCCAATGCCACCATGCGGGTGAAGGAATGGGAGGGCGACGTCATCTTCCTGCACGAGGTCGGTCCCGGCGCCGCCGACCGTTCCTACGGCATCCAGGTGGCGCGCTTGGCCGGCCTGCCGGCATCGGTGGTGGCGCGCGCCCGCGCGGTACTCGACCAATTGGAAGAGAGCGAGCGTCAGAGCCCCGGCCGGCAACTGATCGACGGCCTGCCTCTGTTTTCGGCCGAAGTCGAGCGCAAATCCGTTTCCCGCAGCGGTCCCTCGGAGATCGAGGCCGAACTGGCTGCCCTCGATCCGGACGACATGACCGCGCGCGAGGCCCTCGAGGCGCTCTACGCGCTGCGGGCAAAGCTGCTCCATATGCAGGAACGAAACAGCGACAGGAAGCAGGGTGGCGCCCAACACAATATGTGAGGACACGGAGTGCCATGATCCGCACACGACTTGGCCAAGTGTTTGGTGCGGCAATAACCCTTGTTACCAAGCCCTTGGCCAGCAACCGCTGCGAGGCGCAAGATACCGAGAAATGCCGTTGGACTCAGGAAAACGTCGAAACACGCGGACGAGGCGCTGAGGCGCGGCTATCCGGGCTTCGTATTGCTGGAGCAGGTCGGCAGCCTGCGCGTCTTCGTCAAACTCTATCCGACCTGGAGAGTTGTATGCACAGCATTTTTCAGAGTATCGGGACATCGAAGTCAGCGATCAATTCCAGGTGATCGCAAGGTTACCAACCGCTTCCGCGCCCAATGGGCCGCCGAGGCCGATGTTGCGGTCAGAACCGTCATCGACACCGCAAGCCTTGCCGGCACCAATCCATTTACTCAAATCCGCCAAACACTCTCATCTTGAAGCTCTCGCCGACAGGGGCTGGGTAACTATAACTACACATCGAATAACCAAAGATCGCCATTTGCTCTCGCCACTGGTCGATTGTCGGCGCAATTCCGGCGAACGAGCGAAATTCGGTCGAGTGAACCCGCATATGCTGCGCCATCCCTGCGGCTTCTCACTGGCCAACAAGAGCCATGACCTTCGCCTCATCCAGGATTATATCGGCCATCGGGACCCCCGACACACGGCCCATGAAAAATCAGCGGCGGCCAAACAGCCTTTCTATGTCCGCGAGTTTGAGCTCGATATAGGTCGGTCGGCCGTGATTGCACTGGCCTGAACCCGGCGTTGCCTCCATCTGACGTAACAGGCTGTTCATCTCGGCAGCGCTAAGGCGGCGTCCTGCACGCACCGATCCGTGACAGGCCATGGTGGCCGCGACATGGTCGATCCGAGCAGCGAGGCCGTCGGCATCACCCCATTCAGAAATCTCGTCGGACAACTGCCGCACCAGGCCCGCGCCGTCTATCTCGCCGAGAATCGCCGGCGTTTCGCGGATGGCGATCGCCCCCGGTCCGAACCGCTCGACCACCAGCCCAAGTTCCGCGAGTGCTGCCGCGTGCGGCATCAGCCGGTCGCACTCCTCTTCCGCCAGGTCAACGATCTCGGGAATGAGCAATACCTGGGACGGTACCTTGCTTGCGTGCAACGATGATTTAAGCGCCTCGTATACCAGTCGCTCATGGGCGGCGTGTTGATCGACGATGACCAGGCCATCCGCGGACTGTGCAACGATGTAGTTTTCGTGCAACTGGGCACGCGCCGCTCCAAGGGGATGGCCGGCATCCGGCTCCGCATCCCCGTTGCCGATTTCGGCGCGCGCAGCCGGGACGGACAGTCCGACAAAGGTCTCCGACGGCGCCTGCGACAAACCGCTTGGCGCGGTATCCTCCAACGGCCGAAAAGGCGATTGGGCCGCATCATAGTCCATGGGACGGGCAGGGCGGCCGAAATCGGCAAAGGCCGTGGCCCGGCCACCAATGGCCGGGCCGGATCGGAACGCCTCAACCATGTTGCGAGCACCGCTTGTGGAAGCACGGTCACCTTGCCGCGTGAGCGCTTCACGCACCGCTCCGACGATCAGGCCGCGCACCAGGCCAGGATCACGGAACCGCACATCGGCCTTGGCCGGATGCACGTTGACGTCGACCTGCGACGCATCAATGTCGATAAAGAGTGCGGCAATCGGATAGCGACCGCGCGGAATTGTGTCGCTATAGGCTCCGCGCAGTGCCGACAGCAGCAACTTGTCCTGTACCGGGCGTCCGTTGACGTAGAAGAACTGGCGCAGCGAATTGGCGCGGTTGAAGGTCGGCACACCGGCAAAGCCGGACAACCGCACGCTTTCGCGCTCGGCATCGACGGCAATGGCGTTATCGGCAAATTCGGCACCGAGGATCTGACCGATGCGAGCCAGACGATCTTCTCCGGTGGCCGCCAGTTCCAACGTGGCGCGGTCGGGGCCGGACAGACCGAAACGGACTGCCGGAAAGGCGACGGCAATACGCTTGACCACCTCGGTAATGGCGCCGGTTTCGGCCCGCTCGCCTTTCAGAAACTTGAGCCGCGCCGGCGTCGCGAAAAACAGGTCACGCACCTCGACGATGGTGCCGGCATTCATCGCACAAGGCCGCAACGGTTCGGCCTGACCGCCTTCCACCTGCACTTCGTGGCCACTGTCGGCACCGGCCAGACGGCTCTGGATCCTCAGCCGCGCCACCGAACGGGCGATCATCCAGTCACGCCATGGGCCCGAAAGCTTCTTCGGGCGATGACCACCCATCTTGCCAGGGGCCACGCTTCCCGTCTCGCGGTAGCGCTGCACCCAGTCGATCGCTGTCTTGACGCCAACACCGAAACGCTCCGCCGCTTGGCGACGTGAAAGGCCGTCGCGCTCAACCGCAAACACAACACGCTCCCGCAGATCCATCGAATAAGGTCTCGCCATCCATACTGGCCTCCTATCCAGCCAGGACTTTGAATCTGATTTGCAGAAGATTGGGAATCACAAAAATGATTCTGACAAAACTCATCCCGCTCTAGACAGAGCCACTTGCAAATTCTGAGCGTGGGTGACAGCAGGTAAACGGGGAGTACCAAAATCCTTGGGGTATTCTGCTTATCATTGATCGGCCGGCATATAATGGCTGGGTCAGCCATTTGCCTGCTGCAGGGAATGTCGGCCAGCATAACAACTGTATGTGGATCTACATACAGGCCGCAATCGATCAACGCCGAACGAACGGTATGCAGATCAATGAAGACCAGATTGCCAGAATCTACCCTATTCCCTGGGCCATATCAATTTTCTGGGTCGTAACCAGATTCAGCCAAGTGCTGTGAGATCGAGCAAAGTTTGCAATCATCGATAGGACATCGCATCCCTAACCACGTTATTGACTAGAGCCTGTTGCAACTCGCTGAACTCAAACTGCTCAAAGATCGGAGACAGGAGGGTAAGCACAAGTTCCTCTATATTGGTGGCAATCGTGGATATCTCAGCTGTTATTTGACTCTCCAAAGTCGGTTGCGCACAACGCCCGCCACCCAATAAATTATATTGCAGGTTTGAGTTATGGAGCGAGCGACCTTCAGTGCCGTGATACCTCAAAATCGCACTGAACTGCGCGGCATCATCGGAAAATCGCAATGCCAAAGCCTCTACAAATTTCAAGAATTCGGTAGTTCTATATACAGGCAGTATCCAGTCAAAAACCGGTCTGTCTGGAGCTGGCATTCGGTTCTCACCAAAGCGAGGGTGATCTTCCTGCATTGGCCTGAGTGAAAACCCAAATCCATCTCTTGAAATAATCCAAAAGTCGCTGTGGTTCGGATCAGCGTTCACATCTTCCCGGTCATCGGCCAGCCAAGCTTGAATTTTGTCACCTTGGGGATGCGGGCGCATCGGCTCTCGGTGGATATATGTGAAAGGCGGCCAACCAGAGTACTTCGGCATCTCCAGATATAAGGCTCTGTTCAAGTCTGCCAAAGAGGGTCGATTGAACGGTGAAATTGAGAATGAAAATGTCCAGTGACCAGCTTCTAAGCGAAGAGGGCTGGCCGCTGGCACCGGTTGCAAGAGTCGTTGCCAAGTCTCGTAGCTCTCTTGGTCCCAAGCTTCTAACGTCGGCTGCTCTGGAGCCTTAACTACACTGGATGGGTTGATTATCTCCCGGATCGCATCAAGTTGATCACGCTGACGGGCTTTAACAAGCCGATCAATGAGCCTTTCCCAGTCATCTTGCGTCTGAGGTGGTTCACTGCCGCCGCCAGCCCGACGAACATAGACTGTTTTTTGTTTCAATGTACGCTGGTCGGGACTATCACGCCTCGCCCAAACTGGGGTTCTGTGATCGCCTGGTACGCTTATAACTGGGTGCTGAATATCAGAGCCACTTCGCTGAAATAGGCCGACCTCACATTGGCAGGGTGGATGAAGGTATCTACTCACTACGTTTGCGATATTGTCCTGATTGAAAGCTTCGCGTTCACCATCGCCAGGTGGAATTTCAGGATGGCCATCGGTGGTGTCTTTAAATCCGATGAAAATGTAACCGCCGCCACCATTGGCAAGCGCTATGATCTCCTTAGCCAATCTCGATTTTTTGTTCTCGTCCTGAAGTCCACCGAGCCAGTTCTTTACCTCGACATCCAGGCTTTCTTGCAAATTGTCGATCAAAAATTGAATTCGTTCATTATTCATTTTGAGTGTCGATATCAGCCACAGCCGGATTATACCAGCACTCCCTTTGGAAGGCGGCTTTCGTTCGAAAGAAACGCCTTCTGCCATCGTGCTTTGTTCCGCTGTACCTCACATACTCGGTTTTGCGCTCGTGATACTTTTGGCCGTCAAGCTCTGTGACAATACCGTGGAAAGACCGCTTGGCATCCTTCGAAACAAAGCATGGAGGGAGCGTTTCGGGGTATAGGCCTGAATTGATCAAACTAAACCTTGTCTTCATATTTCTAATCCAAGCGCATGTCCGTTCCTCTGGCGCACCTTGCCGCGAGTTCCTGCTCAGCCCGCCTGTCTTTGCCTGAGGCTGTCTGTGATGACCTCTATTTCCCGTTTCACGCGCCGGCCGCTATAGACCATGGAGGTTTCGTGGCGGGCGTACTTGCCGCTCCGGTCGGCGCTCAGCCAGTTGTAGGATCCGATGCAAATACTGTCCGTGTCGATCGCCACGATCTTGCTGTGCAACCGCCGGACCTTGTGCAATGCGATGCCACTTTCCGACAGAACGCGCCCGGCCGCTTCCAACTGGCCGATATCTTCGCTGTCGCGCTTTTCGTTCAGCTTCGGATCGGTGAATATCTCGATCTGCGCGCCACGCGCAGCCGCAGCGCGAAATCCCTCGAGGAGGCCCGAACGCTGCATCGTCGTAACGACGATCCAGGGGCTGACAATCACGAACCGCTGCGCATCGGAGGCAAGGGCCTGCAAAAGGAAGGCGTCGTGTTCCGCCGCATCGCGCAGCGTGATCAGATCGTCTGCGTCCTGTTGCAGGTCGCCGCGCGGTTCCGGACGGAACTGCAACGCGCTGTCTTCGGACGCGAACAGTAAGCCTGCCAGCAAAGCGCGCGGTGAGCCCTGTTCCGCGCCCGAAAACACATCCATGTCGCCGAAGACCAGGAAACTGTCCCTGGCGCGAGACACCGTGACGTTGAGCATGCCGGGGGATGCGTCGATGAAACGGCCGTCTGCGTGCTTTGAATAGACCGGGGAGAACAGCACGACCGGCCGCTCGGCACCCTGCAGGGCGTGTACGGTACCGACGGTCATTCCGGTGCGCTTGCCCATATCGATGCCCTGATCGGCGCAGGCCTGCCTGATCTCGCGGGCCTGACGGCCGAAGGGCGTTACGACGCCGACGATCTCTTCGAGCCTGCGCCCGTATTGCGCTTCGAGCGCCTTGCGGTTGTCGGCAAGCCATGCCGCGACGGTGCGCGCCTCGACCGCATTCGAACGGCTGGAGCCATGTTTGGTGGCCATCCCGTCGATGTGAAGATAGCGGAAGCCGGACATGCTTTCGTCGTCCGGCGCCGCGCCACGTTTCGGCTGCAGAGCGCCTTTGTAGCACAACGCATTGCAGTAGCCGATGATCTCGTCGTAGCAGCGCCGGTGCTCGAACAGATAAAGGCCCCTCTCCATTTCGGGGAAGGGGGCAAACCGGCAGGCTTCCTGGGCAAGACGCATGGCGCTTCCGCCGACCGACCGCAGTCCGCGCGCCGAGAGGCGCTCAAGCGCGTCCTCGCCGAAGTCCGACGGCAAAAGTGCGCATTCCCGCAGGTTGCCGATGTCGACCGGTCGCGGCACCGAGGATATCGGCTCGATCTGCTGCGTGTCGCCGATGACAAGCGCCCGCCGGGCCAGCGCCATGGACGCGCCGGCGACTTCCGGCAGCGCCTGCCCGGCCTCATCGATGATCAGGAGGTCGATGAAGTTCAGCAGGTGATGCTCCCTGAAATCGTCGGACGGACCCTTCGTGTAGGTCATCTTGCGGGGCAGGCTGGCAAATGTGCAGACCGCGCAGGGCGTCAGCATCATACGCCGTCGCCAGCGCGGAGCGACCGTCTTCATTCCGGTTTTGTTGTGCGAATCAACGATGTCGGCGAGGTCGGCCGCCATCGCCAGCAACCAGCGGCCTTCCCAGTAATGGGTTGCGAGCAGGAACAGATCGAAACGCGTGTTGCAATCGGCGTGGCGGTCGAGCGCGGCCGCATCCTCGACCGGGATCGGATCGGCGCAAAGGACCGCAACGGCGGTTTCCCATTCCTCCTGTGCGGATTGCAGGTTCTGCCGCAGTAATCGTGCGTTCGCCAGCGCCGCCTCGCCGTCGTGCAGGGCGACCGTCGCGTCTTTCACGGCGGTGCGCACCGCCTGATCGATGGCCTCCAGATCCGCACAACCGGCAATGTCCGGGTCGCACCCGGCCTCTTCGAGAGCGATCTTTGCCTGAAGCAGCCGCTGGCGCGCAAGAGGCGGCAGGAAGCCGAACAGCAGCATGAACACGGATTCGCTCGCCTGATGGCGTTGCCATTGTCTCTTGACGGCTACCTGCCGGTCGCGGTTCGCCGTTTGCCGGTCCCGTTCGGCGAGCAACTTCTCCACGGCGGCGTCCGGATTGTCGCCGAGCGCTGCGGACAATTCATCCTGTCGGATTTTCAGCGATTGCCGTGCGCGGTCCACCCCTGCCAGCAGCCCTGCATGCGCCACGATGCGCTCGTGCAGGGCCGAGACGATTTCCGATACGTCGGGGTCGACGAGGTCGGGAAATGCCGCCCGCCCCGCCGACAGGAAGGCTTTCTTGGCATTGGCGAAATAGGCTTCGCTCTCGACGTCGAGAAAGAAGCGCTCGGTCTGGTATTTCGCGGCCGCCTCGTTTTCGCGCGATGCGGCCGGCAGGAACAGTCCGAAACTGTTGATTCCGGGCAGCCAGCGGCCGGCGAACGGCCCTTGCCCGTGGGCGAAGTCCTTGCCGAACGCGTCGATGATGTTCGTGACGGCCTGGTTGTTGGTGGACGCGGCGACGACGACCGGCGGATCGTCCTGCGCAAGGGCGGCCCGGATCCACATATCGGCGATGGCCGACAGCAGCATGGTGGTCTTGCCGGTGCCGGGCGGACCGTTGACGGCGAGCACGGGGCCGCAGGCTTCGTGCGCCAGGCATGTCAGCACCTGGCGCTGATGGTCGGCAAGCGGGAAACGGTCATTGGAATGGCCGAGCCGGCCGGCGAGGTTATCGCCGTCATCGGGCAGCGAAGCAGTATCAGGCGCGGGCAGGCACCAGGATTCAAGCAGCGGCGTGTCGGGCCTGCCCTCCAGCAGTGCATCGTACAGATCAAGTATCTGGCGGACCGTGGCCGGCGCGCTGTCGGAGACTTCGAGAAACCCGGTTTCATTGGCGCCATAATCACGGTCGCACCGCGGCCAGCCGCGCGCAACCGCATCGAGCATGGCATGACAATGGTCGCGATACTGTTTCCAGACATATCCTTGTTCATCCGGAAGGAACGGATTGCGCGTGAGAAAGCCGTCGAGATCGTCAACCGTGCCGATGGAAAACACGCCGTCGGGCATGGGCGCAAGGATGTCGCGCGCGATGGTGGTGCTCTTCGGCGTGATCCGGCCTTCCCGGGATACGAAGCCTTCGGTGACGATCGGCGCGACGATTTCCGGCAGGCCGTCACGGATCGTCGCCGCATGAGAGCTCTTGCGCGCCGTCACCAGCGGCCAGAGCCTGACGGAGACGGCTTGTGTCGTATCGTCCTCGCCTTCGAATATCCGTTTGGCCTGTTCGGGTGGCAGTTTTCCGGAATGGAGTGTATCCGATGAAAGCTGCATGAACCTTTCCCGCTCGGCGTTTCTGAACCGGCCCCTGCCGAGTGCGCCGTCGGCAAGGGACATGCGCCAGTAGCGAAGGATGTTTTCCAGGCCCAGCGTCATGGCTGGAAACCGCAGGACGCCGCAGCGGGCACAAACCGGCTGGTGACGGGGAGTTCGGGGGCTTTGGCAGGTCCGGCCTGCGTGGTCATCGGCATCGTTCCTGCGGTGGTTGCGCAAGGGTAGTGACGCGGCGGGGCACTGTCACCATATTTTGCCGGCGCATTCGGGACAATCGGGGCCGAAAAAAGGTGTCGACTGCCTGAGAGGGCGAAATCGTACTACGGATATCGCGGTTGTCGGTTTCCTTTAACCGGTGGAGTCGTGATGGCTTTGGTCCATATCCAATCCGTAGAACCCTGTCCCGCTCAGGCAGTCAGATCCTCGTCGCGCCGGCGCCAGAACCCCCTTAGCCGCCGACACGTGACGGCCGACCCGGCAAGGGTAGGTCTGCCGCCCGCTCAAGATATCCGCTCGCCCGTTCGAAGAGACAATGGCTGCGGTCAGCGGCCAGGCTGTCCGGTCGCCAGCGGAACCCCGCGTGCTGCTTCAGGAACGGCACCATGCCGCACCCGGAAACCCGGCAGTCCTGCCTGCCTTTCGGGCAGGTGTTGAAATCGCACAGCCGTCCGAGATAGCGGTCCGTTCCCGGCTCCAGCACAAATATGTCGAACTGATGCGGCGCTGTGCCGTTCCCGGTCCGCCTGTAAAGGTCGCGAAGAGCCCGGTCCCTCGAGCGGCGCAAACCATTCAGATCTTGCGTGCCGGAAAGCCACACCGCCAGATCGACATCGCCACATTCATGCCAGAGTTCGATCCTCTCCTGCCGATACGGCGAATGCCTCGGCACTTCCTTCCAGGGCAAAATAGCGAGAGATCCGATCAGCGTCACCCTCAGGATGTCCGGCCGGGCATGCCAGGCATCGGTCACCGCGTCCGCGGCCTGGCGGTATCGATCGTATTGCGCAAGCGCATAGGCATTTGCTTCTGCAATACCCTGCGGGGTCAGCGCCCTCGCATTCTCCGCTTCGAGCAACGCCTCATGGTCATTCGGCTCTTCAAGGTCATCCCAGTCGTCGATTTCCGTCAAAATCATCCCTCTTCCGTGTTGCGCCCGGCCTTGCCCGGCATAGCGGTGGGAAGACCCGCATCACCGACGATCGGCGTGCTCGCCTCCAAGCTAATCTAATCTAACCCTCCGGCGGAGCTTCCGCCATGCCGAGCGCATGCAGGTAGGTATCGAGGATCGCTTCCTGTTCGAGACGCTCGTTCGTGTCCTGCTTGCGGATGGCGATCACCTTGCGCAGGACCCTGGTATCGAAACCCATGGCCTTGGCCTCGCCGTAGACGTCCTTGACGTCGTCGGCGATCGTCTGCTTCTCCTCCTCGAGCCGTTCGATCCTCTCGACAAAGGCACGCAACTGGTCGCGTGCAATTCCCTGTCTTTCCAACATTGAGCGATGTCTCCCATTATGATGGTCAATCCGGTCCTGCCCATAGGAGTGCAAGATCGACAAAATTCCCGGATCCCGGATGCTCCGCAGTTGATTGATAACACGACAGTCCGGCTATGCATCTGTCGAAGACCGCTTGCGACTTCGTGTCAACCATGAAATGTTCGACATGTTGGCCAGTTCCGCCTGACCGGTTCGGTTCAGTCGGAATTCCCGTCGCATCCGGCGACGTTGATCATCTGCTCTGCGGCGTAGGGGAGACGGCCCATGAAAAACGCAATCGTTCTGCCTCTGGTCAGCGCCATTCTCATGTATGGGTGCACGTCGATCGAATCGACGCTGATCACTGAAAACCGCGATGGAGAGATCGTGACGAAAAAGGTCGCGGGCGTTCCCATCGTCGTCACGGTTCCGCAAAAAACGGGCTTTCTGGTGACGGAGGATGTCTATTTCTCCGGCAGCGGCAAGGTCGTCGAGGTGACGATCGACAAGACGCCTATACCGCTCGGCAGGAGCCAACTGGTCAGCCTCGACATCAAGAGGCCGTTCTACGGTAGCCTGAAGGGCCGGATCGTTCTCGACCCGCAAAGGCAGTACCCGGTATCGGTCTCCAGCGCCGTCGATGACAAGACCCTTGGGGAAATCCTGGATGGTCCGAGCGGGCAACAGCAGGATGCCATGGCGCCGATCCGGCAGCAATCGCATTCGCGGGATGTCTCCAGGAGACGCAGATATTACCTGCTCGTATACGACCCCGACATATCCGGGTTCACGACGATGGCCCTTCCCGGATGTTGCCGATCGGGCAGTCCCTGATCGGCCTTTACCATCGACTTGCGGTCATGCATCCGCCCTCCCTCGGCGACGGCGGTCATGGTCCTCGCCATTGCCATGGCCATTCGAACGTTCCCAGCCAGAGGCCAGCGGGTGTTCTGCGAGCCGTATCCTGGCGGGATTGGTAGTGGCCGCCGCAATAGCGCGGCCAGTCGAAGGCCAGGCCGTCTTCGACCAGCCATGCGGCGATGTCCCGGCCGGCGGTGCCGGCGCACTCGGCCGACACATGGCAAACGCCGACGATGCGACCGTAGCGGTCGGTGGCCCTGTTTCGACAGCGCACGGTGCGACCGTTCAGGAAGGCTTCCAGTTCGTCCGCCGCCAGTTGACCGCAGTCGTAGACCAACCGGCCCAGGACGCATGTCTGGTCGCGCTCGGGTGCATCGATACCCCAGAGCCTGATGCTTGTGCCGCCGATGTCGATGGTGTCGGCATCGATGACATGCGCCTGACCTTCGATGATGGCCCGGTCCGCCCGGGCCTACCGTATGCACACATCTTTTCCCCCTCCGTCAAACACGTCTCTTTGCCTCGGTTCCCGGTTCTGATTCCATCGAGGAGGTCGTGATCATGCGCACCGAAATTGCCGGCATGGCTCAGAAAGTGGCCGGTCTCGACCAGACAATCGCAGCCCACTCCCTGCGGTTGGACCGGATGGAACGCCGCCTTGACCGTATAGAGCGGCACCTTGATCTGGCCGACACGCCAGCCGAATAGAGGTTGCTGCCGGGTTGGGCGCTGGATTGTCTCTCCTTTTTTCGAGATGGACAGCAGATCATCGATATCTGATCACTATCGATAGCCACCGGCCCATGTTGGTTCTTGGCGGAGCGATCCAAGGCAGCATTTCTTGAACTTCCAGCCGCTGCCGCTGGGACAGGGAGCATTGCGTCCAACCTTTTGCATATTCGCTGGGTCAAGTTGTTTTTCCGGCGCCATTTCGTGTCCGCTGAGTTTGCCTTGGTAGCCACACGTCATGGGTTCTGATCGTGCGGCATATCGACTCCCTGCGATCTGTGGTGGCTCAACGACTTCGTCGGCCTCGCCAGTCTTGCCGTGGACTTCCTCGCGGATGACTTTTTCGGTGACTTCGCAAAGATAGGCGTCCAAGGCGGTGTCGAGTTCCTCATATTCAGGCCACAGTACGTCGTCAATGAAACTTTCCGGTGCGCAGACCATGATGCTTTTCCGATGCATGCGCCTATATAGATACGGCCGCAGGCCGTAGCGTCGGCACAGTGCCACGAACAACTGCCGCGACCATGAATTGTAGATAGATAGAGAACCTGACCTCGATGTCACGCTCAATGCGCGATACCTGTTCCAGGCGCTCCCGGATACGGCCAGCAGCAGCACCGGCGGCGACACGTTCGCCTGCGGTTGCTGCACCGGCAAACAGGACCGCGATCTTGCGCAGTCGATCCCGTAATTGTTCCTCTGGCGTCATGAACATTCACCGGGTCAGGTTGTCGCGGCCGCGAGATCACGGATGAACGGGATGACGATGGCTGCCACCTGAAGCGCGATGCCGATATTCAGCGGACTTCGGCGATACCGGAATTCATCTCGTACCGGAGTTCAGTAATATTCGCCTTTGTGAGCAACACCACCCGTGATGGCGTTGTGAACCGTGTCGCTGACAGCCTCGGCCTGGCCGTCGTTGAAACCCGCGCTCTTAAGGCGCTTGATGACGGCATGGGTATCAAACATCGCAGTCATTTGCTTTGGCCATCCCTGTTACTGTTTTTTGCTGCGCGCCTTGCGCCGCACGCTTGCTGGTTTCAATTCCGTCTCGTCTCGCGGCCTGGATGTAGTCCGCGTTTTCCCGGCTGGTTTAGCGTTTGATGTGCTCAAGCGGTTCTGCCGTTTTGGCGTCACCGCTGGTTCCGCCGCCATATCCAGGCCAAAGAGCGCTGACAGGTCATTGTCGGCCAACGTCTTGTCCGGATCCACGTCCATGTCGGAGAATGGTGTTGTCGGGTCGACTTGGGCAATCAGGTCATCGGCGTTCACGCCGCGCAATTGAAACAGCAACTCCGGTTCCTGATCGAGCCTTGCACCAACGCCGTACAACGTCCCCGCGACATGCTTGCACATCGAGGCGTGGTCCAGACAGTTGCAAGCGAAGCAAATTTCCGTCGGCTTTGGGAACAGACCTTCATCCTGACGACAAATGCGCTCCATGACCGCCTTGGAGAACTGTCCTTTCAGCAAGTCAACAAGGCTGTCTATGCCGGAGGAGCAATCATCACAGATTGCCTTCCAGTCTGTCTCCGAAATTTCGGTGATGGTAATGGTCACCTGGTAAAGGTTTGCACCATTTACAAGTGCCGTGATCTTGCCCGGCTGCATTTGAAGGTCGACGATTTGTCCATGACGGGCGCATGAACGCCCCCGTTCGAGGCGGTATGCATAATCACGATAAGCTTCCAGATTTTTGCACCATGCCTTGCCCCAAAATGTCGTGGCTATCTGGCGCCCTTCGATGATCACCGGCGTAACCGTTTTGCCGGCCCGGCGAAGCTTGTTTACAATTCGTTCCGCCTGTTTGCGGCGTTTGGCAACCGGAACATACGGTGCCCAGCCACTATCGTAGCGCGCCATTGGATTTACTCCTTGATCGCGGCGTTGAGGTCGAGCCGCACCAACTGCAATAGGGCATCGTTGGACAGTTCGGTCAGGTTGATTTCCTTCGTCCTGGACAGCAGCGCATCGGCAAGGTCCTGCTTGGTGTCGATCATAGCATCTATTTTTTCTTCCAGGGTGCCCCGGCACAACAGCTTGTGCACCAGTACATTTTTCTTCTGACCGATCCGGAAAGCCCTGTCCGTTGCCTGGTTCTCCACCGCGGGGTTCCACCAACGGTCAAAGTGCACCACATGGGATGCTGCCGTCAGGGTCAATCCCGAGCCTCCAGCCTTCAGAGACAGGATGAAAAACGGAACAGTTTCATCATCCTGGAACATTGCGACCAGCTTCCTGCGTTTTGCCACCGCCGTGCCGCCATGAAGCACCAGGCC
The DNA here is from genome assembly GCA_963921345.3 of Rhizobiaceae bacterium. Lineage (GTDB taxonomy): Bacteria > Pseudomonadota > Alphaproteobacteria > Rhizobiales > Rhizobiaceae > Hoeflea_A. Next base: position 46,529 of record CAWUFE020000005.1, read on the forward strand.
ATCACGAGCGAAGATGGATGCAAGATATGCCCGCAGCGGTTCGATGACTTCCTGGAACTGCGTGAACACGAGCATCTTCTCCTGGCGGGCAGCCACTACTTCCGCAATCTCACGCAGCCGTGCCAGTTTGCCGCTGTCGGCCTCGCCCCAGGTGTCATCCTTCAGCCATTGAGAGGGGTGGTTGCAGATCTGCTTGAGCCGCATCAAGCTTGAGAGCACCAGGCCGCGCCGCTGAATGCCGACCAATCGTTCCAGCTGTTCATCCAGGTCCTCGACGGCTTGCGTGTACAGGGCCGCCTGACGTCGGCTGAGATAACAATGGGCCTTGACCTCGGTCTTGTCCGGCAGGTCTGCAATGACCGACCTGTCTGTCTTCATGCGCCTCAGGATGTAAGGCCGCACGAGGTCGCGCAAAGGGCCGTAGGAATGGTCGCCGCGCTCGGCAAGTTGCGCGGTGAATTTTCCGAATTGCTTTGCGGATCCCAGAAGGCCCGGATTGATGAAATCGAATATTGACCACAAATCGCCGAGATTGTTTTCAACCGGGGTGCCGGTCAGGGCAATCCGTCCCCGGGACTTCAGGGCCTTGGTGGCCTTTGTCTGCTTGGCGTTTGGATTTTTGATGGCCTGGGCCTCGTCCAAAATGACCAGGCGCCAGTCAATATCACTGAGTGCCGGCGCGCGTAGCAGCGTGCCGTAACTCGTGATCGCAAGATCCAGGTCTGCCGCCTGGTCGCCGGAGAATTGCCGGATTTCTGAGCTCTCCATGGCAGAGGGGTGAAGGATTTTTGCCCTCAGACCTGGTGCAAAGTGCTCAATCTCCGACATCCAGTTTGCCAGCAGAGATGCGGGAGTGACCAGGAGGCTTGGTGGCAATGACGAGCCCTGCGCCTTTTGGCCTTGAGCCAAAAGCAGAGCCAGAATCTGAATGGTCTTGCCCAATCCCATGTCGTCGGCCAGACAAGCCCCAAGGCCGAGATGGCTCAACAGATGCAGCCACTGGGTGCCGTCCCTTTGGTAGGGGCGCAGTTTGCCCTGCAAGGCAGTACCCGGGTCAATATCACGACCATCCGGTGTGCGCAGCGACTGTAACGCGTCTTTCAGCCACGACCCTGCCGTGACCTGCGACCAATCGGAAACAACGGGGGCATCATCACCCGGATCCGCCGGAACGCCTGCCAGCATCCGCATGGCCATCGTGAACGTCAGCCCATCCCGTTCAGCCAGTTCTTCAGCGGCCTTGAACCGGTCCAGCGTCTCTGTCAGACGGTCGCGGTCAACCTCGATCCATTGACCACGCAAAAGAACGAGGCTTTCACTGCCTGCAAGCAGTTCGGCAATTTCCTTGTCACTGAGTGCCTCCCCTTCCAGGGTCATTTCCGCCTGGAAGCTGAGCAGACCGTCCAGGCCAAGGGCCGACGGGGCGGTGTCCCCGACAACGGCACTGACCTGGGGCCGCAAGGGGCGTCCACTGCGCCAGTTGGCAGGCATGCGCACCATCACACCGGACTGCTCCAGATCAGCGGCACTGTTCAGGAACCGCGCCGCGTCCCCTGGTGTCCAGCGCAGGGGATGAAAAATCTCTCCCTTGTCAATCATCGGCTTGAGCCACGAACAAGCCTCCGCAGCCCGTTGAACGGGCACCAGCAGGGACAGCAGTCGCTCCCGATTGGCGGCACCGGAATACTCGCGCAGGGCCTGGCCCAACGGCAGATGCTGAACACCGGCCCTCGCCGACAGCCGGTTGGTGTAGGTTGCCATGAAGGCAAAGGGGGCATCCGGATCGTTGCGGTTTTCCGCCAGACTGAAACAAACACGGCCAACGAGATTCCAAGCCGGATTGAACGCCCGCAGAAAACTCTGAAGATCATCCCCCTTGGCCGACAGGGATACTGCTGCGGCGGCACCGATCTCATGCCAGAGCGCACACAGAACCTCGCGAGTCAGATACTCGGCTCCCATCATTATGGGTGCGCTCATGACAAGTGCGTCGAGTTCCTGATCGTCCGGCACCGGAACCTCTGGCAGGGCCGTAATCGAAGAGGGGTCATGCCCACCTGTCGCATGAAGACACAGCGCCGTCACATAACGGGCCGCGAAAGCATTCCACCAGGCAAAAGCTGGCGGCAAGGAGCGCATGGGCTTGCTCGCGCCAAGGTGCAACAACCCATGCCCGGTTCCCGAGGCAAAGGCTTCCACCAGAAGCCGGTCCTCGGATGAGCCTACATGTTCGTGCTCCAGCACAAGTTGGCCATTGGGCGTGAGCCGGATTTCAGGAGAGGCTATCGGATCGTTGGAAGGCTGAATATTCACGCCGCTATCCTCAGTTCGAAATCGATCCGGCAGTTAAATCGTCCACAAGGGTCAATATGCGTCATCCTTGTCAGTGGGCATGGAAAACGATGCCGAGAGGCATCGGTGGCGATGGCAAACACAGATTGCACTACCATCGCGCCAATAGAGCGACGCGCGAACAATCGCTTGCGGAGCTGTTAAATTAGACGCGAAAGAGGGGGGCAATGAGGAACCGCGGCATGCACATCATCCTGCCCTGGGCCGCCAAACTTCCTCCAGATAAACAAGATCGTCTTCCCAGTCCCGAACCGCTTTTTCCATCCTTCCGTCATGTTTGTTGTGAGAGGCAAAGGATCGAATGGTCCGATGCAGTTTCCAATATCGCGTTCTGGATCGCGGGTCGCCCCACTCTGCCATGTAGGCCGGAGAGCCGACCGGAGGGAGTGCTGCGGCGGTCATGACGCAATCCAGAATTTGACGCCGCATCTTCGGAGTCTCACCCTGATTGCCGACTGTGTACCGCATGCTTTTCAGGAGGCCTGTTTCCGGCCGGTCGGCCTTGTATTGACCTGCATGAAAGCCCTGCGTGCGCTTGCGCCACTCTTCCTGCACCGCCAGGCTTACGGCCCGTGATTCATCCAGGCGCTTGCCCTGCAGAATATAAGCCTGAGCGTTGTAATGCAGGGCATTCAGACGATTGTCATCCATACCGGGTATTTTCTCGGAGATGCTCGTTTTGCCTGTATTCAGTGGCGCCATGATTTTCTGCTTCCCGTTGTCTACGACCACCCTCTGTCCGATTACTCCGGAGTGGTCTCATCCATGGTAGCCGTGTCTGCCGTGGCGGTCTCCGGCCAGAGCGCTTCGAGCGGAAAACTGGTGGAGTTGAAGGGCGGCAGCGAGACCGAACCTTCGTCGGCCATAACCCCTGTCAGTGCCCATTGATTTCCCTGGAGTGCAAACACCTGCAGTGTTCGGTTATGGGGATCCAGAAACCAGAGATACGGTATGCCTTCAAGGGCATAGATGGTGCGTTTTTCAAGATCGAGAGCCCGCGTGGCTGGCGTTACGACTTCACAGACCCAATCGGGGGAAGGAAACGAACGCCACTCATCGCCGGGAAGCGCAGGCACTTTTCTACGGTCCCAGCCCGTCAGGTTTGGAACCAGGACATCCTCGCCCGGATAGATTTCCGGTTCCCGGAATATCCACCACTGGTCATGCGTGGCATCATCGCCTCCAAGACGGCCGTTCAGGCGTATTTCCAGAGCGCGAGTGGTGTAAAGCGCCGCCGTATCAGGACGCGATTGAAGGTGCAGTTCGCCGTTGACGATTTCCGCAAGCTTGCCGTGGGGCGCGTCTATCACGTCCTGATAGGTCGCCCTGCGTCGCGGTTTTGGTGTCAGGCTGTCACTGGTGTTCATCGGCGTTCAAACTCCCATCGCGTTCTGACCTCGTGGGGAGCATTGGAAGCGCTACATACACTGCTGGGAGCTGGGAAGGAAAGGCAGAGCTCCGCGCGTGGACAGTCATTTCGGTGTCAGCGCTTGATTATGAGTTTTCCCCAGTTCGGCCAGGATCGCCTCAGCCCTCGCATGGCGCAATTCCGTGGGAGGGTGGTTCATGAGATACGACGCCATGAACGTATTAGCCGGTCGAGCATCTAGCGGTGCATTATGGTCCAGAAAGTCTGACAATCCGGTATCGCGCGTCAGACACACCGCGTAGGCATCTGCCCGATACTCCGCCGGTTGCAATAGCAACCTCTCCACAAAATCTGTCACATTCAAGACCAGCCAAGCAAGAAGGCCAATAAGGAATATTGGTAAGATCAGGAACAGGAGCACGAAACAAATCCATCCACCAATTTTTGAGACGGGTCTAAGGATGAAGTACCAAATCAATATCAAGGGGTGAAGAGCGGCCATCTTCACGGAACCGTACAACGTATCCTTATTGACCAAATGCCCTAACTCATGAGCAAGCGCCGCTCGCGCCTGGTTTTTGTCTACCTTTAGCATGCCGGTGGTCAAAGCCACCGACATTGAACCAAAGGCCATGGCATTGGGCGCCTCATCTGAAATCATCCGCAACCGCAGACTCGGTAGGGGGCCAACGCCGCATACAATGCTGCGCGTTTCTAGCTCACTGACAAACGTATTGAGCTTCTTCAGCTCACGGGGAGAAGGTTGACGCGTGTTCAGTGTCAGATCTTGAAATCTGTCACCAAAAGACGTCAGATTCATCACAATCCAAACCGCATAGAGTGCTATCAGCAAATAAGCCAAATATTCTTGTTCTTTCCCCGTCATAAACCACCCGGCAACAGCCACTATCGCCGAGAGCGTAGCTAAACCGACCCCGACATGGAAAGCCAGCAAAACAAACCGTAAAATATTGATCATTGAACAATAAACCCCCTAAGAAATCATCCGGGAATTCAAAGGTAACGGTTGAGAAAAAGGCGGCTGCTGCAGATTCGCGGTGATTAAATGCTGTCCATGGCGAGTGTCCCTAACAAATTCAGCCGAGCCTGTGCGTGCGATAAACCCCGGGTTCTCCCTATACCAGCGCTCCAGGCTGATCGAGCAATCATCCAGTTGCGCACCAACTGGTTTTGGATGAAAGCGATCGCTTGTCCGCTATAATGCAATAGAGGGCGCCGTGCTACTTCTATAAGTTGCATAGCCGGAAGGTGCAATTTCCAAGGTGCTGTTTTCCGAAAGCAGACCTTGCGACGCTGAAGCGGTACATGAATGCACGCCAAGCAAAAACCTGATCGGCGATTGATTCTCATGGGCGTTCTGACTGTACTGTCCCTCCATCAGCATGTCACGACCCGTTCAACGCACACCATGGAAGCAAGAAATGAACACGGATACATCCGCCAGGGTCGGCAAGGTAAAGTTTTTCAACGTCGAGAGAGGCTTCGGCTTCATCTCGCCGGATACCGGTGAGCCGGATGTCTTCGTGCCTGTTTCCCAGCTCATGGATTCGGGGCTGGGAACTCTCGTGGAAGGGCAGAAGGTCAGCTTCGAATCCAGACAGGACAAGCGCGGCAGAGGATTGCAGGCCTTCAACCTAAAGCTCATCGACTGATTGACGTAACGCGATCCGCGACATCGACGCCGGTGCTGGTCTTTTTCCATGATTTCGTTGATCTGTGGGGCTGACGGCGCCTGAATCGACAGTACCACAATGAGGCCGGTCAATGTCCCGCCACGCGGTTTTCATGGCTGTGCCCTTGCGATGACTGATGGTCTGGAGGGAGTATCAGAAAATTCGTATTTGGGCGGCCATAGTGAGAAAAAAGGAGATCTCCTGTGGCTCGACGCAAACAACCGAAGATATCAGATGCACTTGTGGACCAGGAGCGCCGTCGCCCGACACCGCGCACGGGGATTACGGGGGATCGCAACGCCGGTTTCGTTGCGTCAGGTCTCATTGCCGCTCCTTCCATTTCCTGGCAAATGTTGCGAACACGGTAGCGATGTTTGGCGATGTCATGTCGATGGAATTGCGGCGGCAGAAGCGTCGGAATTCGTCGGCGACGCGGTCGACATCGGGGGTTGGTTTTGGCGCCTTTTGGCGCACGATATCGGCCCATTTGCCGAAGGCGATGGATCCGCCTGGCGGGAAGGTGTCCGCGGTTGGCGGCGCCGCCTCCGGATCCGGGTCGGTTGCCATGTCAACCGGCCTTTCGGCCCGGTCTGCGGCCGGGTTGTCGGCATTTTTGCCTGCCAGGCCGTGCAGGGATCGTGCGATGCGCAACTGTCCGGCCTTTCCTCGTTTGGTGAGGGTTCTGAGGTATGCGCCCGGGTTGAAAACGTCGCCCTGAGCGGCCTTCTGGACGGTGACGGCGGTTGCCGCGATGGCGATATCGGGTCCCAGCGCGTCGCTTGCTTCCTCGAAGACCTGTGGATTGATATCGGCGCCGGCACACAGTGCGCTGCCGCTGCCGCGCAGGGCCTGCCAGTCGGCAAGTGCGCCTGGCGCCGCCCCCTCGATGGCGGGGCAGGCGTCGCGCAGCAGGCCGATGGAGAGGTGCAGCACGTCATCATCGGCGGTGTTGGTTTCAAACCCGGCGCCTTCCGCGGAACCATTGCTATCCGCAACCGCAGGCTGTTTTACCAAATCACCGGCGGAATCAACCGCTTCCACCTGTGATTGCTTGTTTTCCTGAGCGTTTGCCGCAGGCTTTTTTTCGAAAGCCATGCTGCCGTAGGCAGCCTCATGTAATTGAGTATCGTCCATGTTCGTCGGGTTTACCCGACGGTTATGGGCGATGCCGTTTTGATTACAGATTCCAGAATTGGAAGTTGGAGCTGTAGTTGTATTGGGTGTCAACATCTTGACACCGCGGTGTCCGGTTTTTGACACATCCGACTGAGGTTCCGTCGGCCTGCATGCCCTGTCATACAAGGCTTCCAACTCATCATACAGCACCTCGAAGTCCGCCACCTGTCGCATCAACCCATCCAGGTCCCGCGGACAGCGCTCACACAGGACCTCGCGGCGGGCCATGGCATGGCAAAAGGCGGCCTCCGTATCGTCATCGAGGCCGCGCTCGCGGGCGCTGGCGATCAGTGAGCGGATGTCCTTGTCGAGCACCGTGCGGCGACGGCGTAACCGCTTCATCTCCTTCGCCTCTTCCTCGGACGCCTCGACGATCGCGCTGAACTCCTCATATCGCATGGCAAGCGGAGACAGGTCGATGCCGAAGGCCTCGATGATGCGGCCCTCGGCGTCGCGCTTGCCGTGGCGCCTACAGGTGGGACCGTCGCGCCAGGTGATGAGACCGGCATCGGTCAGGCCGCGCAGGTGATAGCGCACCGTGTTGACCGGAGCACCCATCCGACGCGCCAGCCAGGCATTGGATGGCCAAACGACCGGACCGATGCCGCCGGCATCGCTCCAGTCCATCGCCTTCGACGAGGCGAAGAGTTGGTCGAGCAGCGCCAGCTTGATCGGACCGATCCCCAGGACGGGGCCGGCGAGCTTGACCATCTTCAGGGCGGCCGAGCGCGACACATCGGATGCGCCCTCCTGGTGGTAGGCCCGCGCATGCTTGCGCGAGCGCACTGATCCGGGGGTCGTGCGCCGCAGGCCGGCCCCCGAATAGGCCGGCGCTGACGTCGTGCCACCGGCTGCTTTGTACGTATCCATAACTGCTTTCCTCGATCCTCGTATGGACCGCCGGAAAGGCAGGGACGGGCCTGTCGCAGGACGCAAAAATCCGTGGCAAGAAAAGACTTGCAATCGCGCCGTTTCTCTGGGAAGATCGGATCACCATTCTTAGGGTGACCGCTGGAACTGTTGCGAGCAGTTCCGATCCGTTAGAGAGAGACAGTTATGAAGCCCGCCCTCCCGGCGGGTTTTCTGCTTTCGTAGGGGCTTTTCCCTTCCCTTTCAAAAGACGGTTTCATGGCATCGGTCGGCGCGAATCACGCCGGCCGACCAAGCGAGCATGGCAGAGACATGCCGGTTTTCAAAATCGGGCTTCTCGTGCAACAATCGCAAAATTGCCGCCGGCGATAGCCGGCTCGCGGACTTATACGAAGTTGGATGTGTGGACGGCGTGATTCGCGTCCCGGGGGCGCCCTTTTGGCCGCCCGTTCGGGCCGAGGCGCGAATCAGTAATTTGCAGGCGGCTTGCCAGCGGGACCGATTTACACTAGGTTCGCAACCATTGCGTGAGGCGGAGAGGTCCAATGCAGGGAATGCCCCCCCCCACAAGTCAAGGGGAAAATCAAGGCTAGGCCGTAGTTTTCTACAGCCACTTGGCGAATGTTTTCCATACCCATTCGGCACCATCCCAAAGGCGCAGGCGCTCGTCTCTCGTCGCCTTTGCGCCAATATCCGGCTGACCCTATGCATATTCGCAGCGCTTTGTCCAATGTCCGCAACCGGACTGTCGGCCGCAACGACCGCCAGCACGCAAGCCGCCGTGATCCGATGCCCGCACTGGCAGGCGTTCGCACCGCCCGTGCATCTGGCCAGCGCTGAGGAACGCAAGAGCCGAACCGTATTTGAAAAGACACCGGCAGGACACATCGTTCCGGCCAAAAAACGAATCACTTCCGGGCGCGCCGGGTCGAAAGACGGTACGCCTCAGAGCACCAATGTGGCCGCCCAGCATTCCGCACCGGGTACCCGGCAGAGGTCGGCAAGATCGATCTGCCCGACGTACATCGTGCGTCCAGGCGAGACGCTGTTTTCCATCGCCGCCGCGCGTCTCGGCAACGGCAAACACTGGACACGGATCCGTGACGCCAACGGCAATCTCGATCCGGCCAGGCTGAAGCCGGGCATGCAACTGACCATGCCCTGCACAACAACGGTTCCTCGGGGCGACCCGACGTTGACGGTTCGTCGTGGGAACCCGACCTTGGTGGCCGGGGCAGCGGGTGCAAAAGCGGGTACGGTCACGGCAAGCCGGAACGCCGGCAAGACCAATCCGCGCGCCAGCAGCGTAAAAGCGAAAGCCAATGCGGTTGTCGCCGCACCAAAGCCGCCACCTGTCTGGACGGCGAAGAAGGGCGAGACGTTCCGCGCCGTGATCGAGCGCTGGGCAAAACGCGCCGGCCATACCGTCATCATCGACACAAGCGATGCCTGGACCATCCATGTCGCCGTCGAGCTGCAGGGTGATTTCAAGACCGCCATCGGCCATCTGGTGCGCGGCCTCTCCCATGACGGTGTCGCGCCGCCGGTGCGCATCTATCCCAACAAGGTCGTGAGGGTCGGACTGTGATGGCGCGGTTCCCTCATATGGCAGCCCTGATCGGCCTGGTCATGCTGGCCGGCTGTGGGGGCAAGACCATCCAGCAGGATGTGACCGACGGCCTTGCGACCGGCAAGGCCCGCGCGGCCCAGCAGCAGGCGCGTCTCGATGCTGCCCGCCGAGGCCATGTGATCGAGGAGGCGCTGCCGTATTTCGGGCGGCAGGTCGAGGTCAGGCCCGGCAGCCGCCAGGGCAAGCCGCTGCCGAAGAAGTTCGAGGGCGCAAAGGGTATCGCACTCGCCATCGAGGGAAAGGCCGATGTCCGCGCCATCGCCGATGCCATCACCGCCGCGACCAAAATTCCGGTCTCGGTGCGCACCCGATACATCCGGCCCGACGGATCGGTGATCGCCGTGCCCATCGGAACACGCATGGCGGTCGATTACGAGGGACCGCTCTCGGCCTTCCTCGACAAGCTGTCGGCCCGCATGGATGTCGCCTGGACCCATGACGGCCGAGCAATAGCCATCGACCGCATGACAACGACCGAGTGGAAGGTGCCATTGCCGCGCGCAACCACCACGGTCAGCGACACGATCGACGGCGAGGGCATCAACATCGCCACACAGCGCCAACTCGACCCCTGGGCCGAACTGGAGGCGCGACTGGCGCCGCTGGCCCCGGCGCCGGCCCGCGTCACCTTCTCGAAGGAGGCCGGACGGGTCCAGGTCTTCGGGCCGCCTTCCGTCCAGCGCGCCGTCGCCAAGGTGCTCGACGATGTTGTTGCAACCGCCTCCAAACGCATCGCGCTGGAGGTTGCGGTCTTCTTCGTCGACAGCGATCGCGCCGAAGAGTTCGGGGCGCGTCTCAACAGCCGTGGCACACTCGGCACCGTTGCCGGACAGGCGGTCAACGTGGCTGCCAACTATGGCGGGGCGGCTCTGGACCTGGCAACGGCCGGCGGGGCCGTGACACTGTCGCGCGGGGCCGCATCGATCCGCCTCGAGGCGCTCGCTCGCGACGCGGCCGTCGTCGATTACCGCATCGGCTCGACTACGGTGCAGAGCGGCGTCATCGCGCCGATCTCGCTCACCCGCACGCAAAGCTACAACCGTCGCACGGCGACCAGCACACAGGACGGGGTGACCACGGGCGGCCAGGAGACGCAGGAGTTCGAGACCGGTATCGTGATTGCCGCCCTGCCGCGACTTGTTGACCGGAACCAGCTGCATCTGGGGCTCGCCATCACCCAGCGCGACCTGGTGCGCATCGATGAGGAAACCGGGTTTCCCGTCATCGACGAGCGCGCCATCCGATCCGAGGCCGTGCTCGCCACCGGCGAGACGCTGATCGTCTCCGGCTACGAACAACAGCGCTCGGAACGCCAGGAGAGCGGTATCGGCCTCTTCCGCAAGATCGGCCTTGGCGGCCGCAACGCCGCCGAGAACCGGAGGGTGCGCATGTATGTGCTGATCAGGCCGGCAATCCTGGCGGCGGGGAGGCGGTCATGACCGACGACCGGCTCTATTGGCTCAAGGGTGATCATGAGCAGAACGCTGGCACCGACCCAGACGTGGGTATCGGAGTGGACGCCTCCACCGACCCAATAGCGGCGGGAGACCCGCCGGGGAACGCTGGCACCGACCTGCTGCTGGCCGGGCTGGAATGGGGCCAAGACGACGCCCGACCCGGTCGGCTGGGCGCACGGCCGGCAATGCTCGAATGGCGCGGCTCACGCACCACAATTCGCGCCGATGCCATCCAGGCCGCAAGCCGCAACGGGTTTCCAGCCGCCACAGGCTCGCTGCTGGCGCAGATGTGCCTGGCCGTCGAGCGGGAAAAGCAGCAGGGCGACCCAGTGACGGCGGGAAACCCGCCGGAGGACGCCGGCTGCGGCCATGGTGCTTACGATCACAGTGCTGGCGGGCACGCTGCCAACCGGCTCGACGGATTGTGGGTCTTCGTCGCCAGGGTCAGCCCAATCGATGATGACGATACGGTGCTCTGGTGGCTCGGCGGTACGGAAGGCGGCCGACCGTCGCACACGGTGCCGGAAGAACTGTGCGACAGCCTGCGCGATCTGGTGCGCGCCCTGGCCAACATCGTCGCGACATCGCCCCATCTTGCCGGCATCGCCGTTACGCCGTCATCGGCTGACAGGCTCCTCGACGCGATCGAGGAGACGGCACCGCAAGTCCCGTTGCCGTTCACCGTCACGCCGTTGGCAATCGGCGAATCGTCAGGAGGACCTGACGGTGAAGGCCCGCTGTTCGAGGAACCGCCACAGCACAGGGCAGCCACGATCGCGGCAGGCGCCATCGGATGCGTCATGCTGGCCGCCGGCATGGCCTGGTATGGCGGTCTGTTCGCACCACAGGCCCCGCCGGAACCCGAGATCACCTTCACTGTTCCGGTTGAGGGCGCGGTGCGAAGCACCTGTCTCGACGGCATGACCCGGGCCTGGCCACGCATGCCGGGATGGCGAATTGCAGCAACGGGATGCGCCCGACCCGGTTCCCTGCCAAACGATATCCCGGTGTCAGCCGTGGCTGCCAACAACGCGGAATGGATCGAGGATCGTGGTGCATCGGCGTCGATCGTCTCTGGCGACGGTGTCGTCGTCGCCTGGCGCGCCTATGATCGGGACGGGGAGGCCAACGCGGTGCTGACCGCGGCCGCCGCCGGCGAACTGGTCAAGGCGCATCTTGAGGAGCAGGGGTCTTCGCATGGCCATACGACAACGGGCGATGATGACGGACGCCTGGTCCTGTGGCGCCGCCTGCCACTCGAAACACGGCAGGCAAGTCCCGGTGGCTTTGCGCCCGTTGCGGAGATCGAACGGGCGCTGGCCCAGGCCTTCGTCGATGTGCCCGATGCGGTGCGCGTCGACGGCAACAGTGTCACCGTGACCGTCAGCGACCCGCCGGACCGCGCCCTCGATCGACTGAACGCCGCCGGGCCGCAAGCCGACCTGCTGGCCGTCGAACGGCGTGACGATCGCACTGTCCTGCGGCTCAGGCCAGGCAACGGGGAGGCCGGTTGATGGAACGCTCATCCGCCCGCAGGCTCCGCCGCTGCGCCATGGTCGCATGCGCCGCTCTCATGCTGGGCCGGCCCGGCACCGCGTCCGCCGGCATCGGCGACTGGTGGGACATCTTCTCCGGCATCAAGGAGATCGAGATCGAGCGGCTCAACAAGCGTGCCGATATCTCGCTCGCATGGCACCATTCCAAACGCTTGCGCGAAGTCAGTTCGTCCGTGGGACTGGCCATCCGTCAGCTCAAGCCGCCGCAGATCGAGGAACTGCTGGCCAATCTCGATGATCCGGACCAGACACTCGACGATCTGCGCCTGCCGTCGAAAAATCGCGACGGACGACACCTGACCCGTCGCGAAACCCGCGAACTGCTGGGATTGCCGGCCGAAGGGCTCGAACGCGAGGGCATCGCGGTGCTGCGCCAGGATGAACGCATCCTCGTCTACCACGACATCGAACGCCGGGGACTGGTGCGCTACGGCCAGGACAGCGACGCCGCCGAGAGGCTGCTGGCGACCCTGCACCGGGACATCCGCCTCAACCCGCCGGTCGCGAAGCAGCAGACGCCGATCTCATACCAGTTGCACAAGAACATGCCGCTGCTCATCAAGGACGGCCGCATGCTGGAACATGACGGCTTCGAACATACGGTCTGCCAGACCATGATCGACCGGCTGCCGAAGACACCGACCATCGGGGTTTGCAGCCTGCCGCAGCCGAGGATGGCCCGACGGGAGGACCGCATCGGCGACTGTCCGGACGATCAGGTGGGGGGCGTGTTCGAGACCGTCCTGCTGATCAATGGCGAGGAAAGCCAACGGCTCGGGCGCTGGGACGACTGCGTGCCCAAACCGCCGGAAGGCGAGTCGGTGTCCGTCACCAGGATCGAACGGCCCTCCTGCGGGCCATTGCGCCTCGATCTGCAGGTCGAACTCTACAAGCGCCATGGCAGGAGCAGGGTCGGCGTGCCGAATGGCACCTACGAACGCCGCCGCAAGGAGTGGACGCACACAGAGACGTTCCCGGCTGAATGGCAACTGCCACCGCTGGTGCTGACATGGAACGACCCCTGGCAGGTCAGCGACGGCTGCTACGTCCCCTACCGCACGACACGTGAGGAAAGCCGAACGGTCACTGTCGGACGCTGCACTCAGAAACGGCGGCGAACGCGCACCAGCCACTGGCAGGCCTATCTCGACAGCGCCGGCCAGGAGCGCCGCAGGCCGGACCGTCCATCCGTGACCCACAGCCGATGGCGCGATGTCGGGCAATCCGTCTGTCCCTGGGATTACTGGACGACCAGCGCCACCGAGTCCGGAAGTCACAAGGTCAACGGATGCACGCAGCGCAGGCAACGCTCGGTGACGTCCCACTGGCGCCAATCGGCGAGGCCCGGGAGCACGAAACAGCTTCGCTACAAGACCCATGGCCAGTGGCGCAATGTCGGCAGTCCAAATTGTGCGAAGCCGGTGCCCTCAAGCGAGGTCACCTACCAACGGCGCACCGTTACGGTCGGGTCTTGCAAGCAGAGACAGAAACGCAGGGTGGAGCGATTCTATCTCACCCGGACCGACGGTAAACAGGAAGCAGGCTTTCCATATGCGGTCTTTGGCCGGTACACGAACGTGGGCGGACTGTTCGACTGTCCGAAGCCGGTGGCCTCGACCACCGTGAGCTATCAGACGCGCCGCTCGTGTCACCAGACTCGACAGGAAAGCCGCCACACCTCGGCGGAATATCGGCTTTTTGTCTACAAGCGGCAGGTGACCCACAATTGGCTGACCTATCCCGATGGCCGTCGCGAAGCCGCCACTCCGCCGGCCAGATATGGTCCGTGGGTTCCCGAAAGGCAAACCTACAGTTGCCGTCCTGGTGGCGGAGGCGGCGGCGCATTCAACAGCGGCGACAGTGCCGGAACCACCTATGACACGGACGGCGACGGCCGTACTGACAGCACCCAGCCCGGACCGGCAGGGCATTTCGGTTCCTCGACCAGCGGCCTGGGCAGTGCGACCGGGTGGACCGACCCGGGGGGCTACCGTGGTGGCGGTTATGGCCCCGGTGGCGGACTAAGCGGCGGTGGCTATAGCAGCAGCGGCGGGATCAGTGGAGGTGTCGCCTCGGGCGACAGTTTCGATGACGGCGGAGGCCACTCCGGTGGATCCGGTGGGGGACGCGGAGGAAGTGGCTATGGCGGTGCCAGCGGAGGCGGCATCGGCCTGTACTGAAGATGCTGTCGACACCATGGTCCCGAACCTTTCCGCAACGGCCATGGAATCACATGCGCGCAACTGTCGCCGGCGCGTGTTTTGAAAAACGGCGACACATTGGAGTGAAGACATGTTGAACGATAGAGTAAAGGGAACGGTAGCCCATACCGGACGCCATTGGCGAACCGCCTGCGCGGCACTGCTCGCGCTCGGGCTGATGGCGAGCCATACATCGGCCGAGCCTAAGCGGGTGCCGAAACCGCACAGCTACCGGCTGTCCAATCCGCCGGGCAATGTGGCGGCGGATCATTACCAGGCCCTGCTAGGCGGGGCGGTCTTCGTCGGCTTCGCCGGCGGTAAATTTAGTTTTCCCGATTATCCGGAAGACACCATTGAGGTGTTCTACAAGAGCCACGATGGCCGCTTTGCGCTCTGCTATTTCGGCCGGCCCGGCAAACATTACGCAGAGGGGAGCAACCGCTGGAAGGTGCGGCGCTATCAAATTGGCGACCGCCGGACACCTGTTCTGGCCAACGGGCCTGATATCAGCAACAACAATGGCCGCATCGTCATGCCGGCCTACAATGGCCGCACCGGCGGGATGGCGTGGTATGGGCCACACCGCAAACGCTGGGTAGACATAGGCCACGGTCATCTCCAGAAGCGGCTGCCGCGTGCGGTGTGGACGGCGTGTCCGAAGTTTCCGAGTGCCCGTGCGCTTGGCGTCGGCGTCAACGAGAAACAGACCGCGATCACCTATTTCGACCTGGTCAAGCAGGATCGTGGCCAGCGCATCATGCGTCCGGACCTGGTAACAAAAAATCCGGTCGAGTGCCGCAACAAGCGAACCGGCGAGTGGACGCTGTGCGGGCGGAGACGCGGCCAATGATGAGCCTGGCGGCACTCATGTTCGCGAACCGGCGGCCGGCACCCTTCAATCGGCGGCCAGACCAGTTCAAGCCTGGCCGTCATGGCCGGGCTGTTGGCTTGGTTCTGCGACGACTTTTCCGCATTATAGGATCGCTGCTGGCGCTTGGGCTGATGGTCGGCAATGCGTCGGCAGAGCCGGGTGGCGTGCCGAGGCCGCACGGCTATCCGCTGTCCGAACCGCCCGGAAATGTCGCGGCCGACCACTATCGGGACCTGTTCGGCGGCGCCGTGTTCGTCGGCTTCGCGGGCGGTGTGGACGATTTTCCCGGTCATCCGGACGACACCATCGAGGTATTCCATACGGGCCGCGACGGCCGCTTTGCCATCTGCCTTTTCGGTCCGCCCGGCAGACATCATGCCAAAGGGGACTGGCGCTGGAAGATGGACCGCGGGGGCCTTCCAGCCGATACAGGCAGAACACCGTTGCTGGTCAACGGGCCTGACATCGGCGGCAACAATGGTGCCATCCTCATGCCGGTCTACAACAGCCAGACCGGCGGCATGGACTGGTACACGCCCGTTCTGGAATACTGGTTCGGCCACGCACACGGCCATCTTCAGAAGCGTCTGCCGCGCGCGGTGTGGAAAGCGTGTCCCGACTTTCCGGGCGCCAGTGCGCTTGGTGTGGGTGTCAACGAGCAGCAGACGGCGATCACCTATTTCGACCTGGTCAAGCAGGATCGCGGCGAGCGCATCCTGCGTCCGGATCTGGTGACAAAAAATCCGGTCGAGTGCCTGAACGAGCAAACCGGCGAGTGGGAGGTTTGCGGCCGGAGGGACGACCAATGAGGCATATGGCGTTCAGTGCGGGTCTGATGCGACCGGCAGGGGATGGCCGGTCTCCACGGGACGTGTGCCTGCCAGCGCTATCCGGTCGGCAAGGTGTTCAAGTATCGCGTGAGCGCAAGCAAAAGGCCATTGAGGACGGCAACGGCACCAACCAGACGCCAGGTCAAATCGAATTTGGCTCTTTCGATCTTGCTGTCAAGCTCTGCCGTGGCGCTGTCGATCTTGCCGTCAAGCTCTGTCCTGACCAGATCAACGTCCTTCCGGACCAGCTCGATTTTCCCATCAAGGCGCAGTTCAGCGGCATCGACATCGGCCTTTGTCGCCACGCCGCCGGTGACGCCGGCGTGGATGGACAGCGTGATGGCTTCTGCCTGTTTCTGCTCGAAACCTGCGTCGCGAAGGCGCTGTATTTCCGCGATCGTGTTGAACGCTGCCTCGACCATGTCGGATCCCTGTTTGTCCTGACCACAGAGATAGATCATCCGCGTCCGGATTGCCAGCGCCGCCAATTCGTCGCTGCCGCCCGGGCACCCGGATTCGACCATGTCCCCTGGTGTGGAGTGCTGCCATGAAAAGACCGATCGCGCTGCTGTTGACCGCCTTCACGGGCCTCTCTTTCGCGGCACTCGCGCAGGAGGCCTCGCCGATCCTGCCGGAGCCGGGTTCCCCGGTGGCGCGGGACACGCAGACCGCACCGCGCAGGATCGGGATCGATCCATTGCCGGTGGAAGAGCGACCATCAAGCGATGATACTCGTGGCGACATGCCCGCCGGAGCGGTCTCGTTCGAAGATATCCTGCCTGATGCGGCACCATCTGATGAGGCGCCTTTCGACGCGGAGCCGTCTGTGGCTGACCCGACCGTACCCGACAACGCCGTCATCGCGCCGGCGGGCGGTCCTGCACGGCCGACCGCCATTGCGCCGGCGATTGCGGATGTGGATTCCGATCCGGTTCGGGAAGCGGCGCCGGCCCCGGCGGCTGCTGGATCGGTCGATCCCGGTGATCGTTTCGCGCCCTGTCCGGTTGATCTGCTGAAGGACGCCTATGCGCGGATGCTCGACGATACGGTTTTGCAGACCTATGCGATCGAGGCTGAAGTGGTGCGGCTTTGCGCGGAGCGACAGGCGCAGATCAACCGCATCCTGCAACTGGAGGCGGAACTGGAGCAAATCCTGACGGCTGGGTCGAGACAGCAGCCGGAAGAGACGGTGGAGCGTCAGGAGGACCTGACTGGAGCTGGGGAAGCGGCGCTCCCGCCGCGTGATCCCGTCACCGTCCCGGGATCGTCGGAAGGCCCGCCGGACGATGCTGCCGCAAGCGTTCCGGCTGCGCCCGTCACGGCGGCACCCGATCCGGTGGTTGGCAGTGCGGCGGCGTCTCCATCCTCTGCCGGCAGTTGGCAGCATCTGGTGCGCTACCGGGTCCGGGTTGCCGGCGGGGCGTGGCGAGCGGGCATTGCCTCGACCTACCGACCGCCGCTGCCGCCGCCGGTGGTTCTCGAGGATGGCACGCTGATGCCGGTCACGCCGCTTGCGCCGGAACCGCCGCTCGAACTGGTGGTCGCGGCCGGCGACCGGCTGGAGGACGGCCTGATCGTCGAGGCGATTACCGACGAGGCGGTCATGGTTCGCGGCGACGGGGATGACGGGGAACCAAGGCCGCTGCGCAATGATCCGGGCCCGGCGCCGGCAAGGGCGCAAGACAATGCGGGTTGCACGGCTGACAATGCCGACCCGCGCGAATTCGTCTATTGCACCGTGGCTGCCGGAAACCCGTCGGGGGCGGCGGCGCAATGAGCATTGGTGTCCTGTTCCGAAATCTTCGCCGCCGCAAGGTCCCGCCGACCGACAATGACGGCAACTTCCTGATCGGCAGCGAGGCGTTCCGTGCGTCGGCCGTCTTCATGGATGATGGCACTCTGCATGTGGTTCCGGAGCACAGCAAGGCGGTGTTCGCGGAGTTGGAGGTTTTGCGGCGGACCTGGAAGCTGCCGCGGGTGCGCCAGCGCGTGGCGGACAAACCCGCCGGGATCGAGATCCTCTACGGCCGGGACGGCGAGGCGCGTGGCCGCACGCAGGTCGAGAACCTTGAACGGGGCGCCCGGCGGTTCCTCGGTGTGCTCAACGAGATTTCGGCGCTGGGGGCGAGCGACATCAAGTTCTACATGCGCAATGGCATGTGCGACCTGCGTGTGCGTCTTGCCAATATCGAGGTCAACCATGGCGACCAGTGGCCGGTGCGCGATGCGGCGCAGGCGATCGCGTGGATCTACAACGAGCGGGCCGCCGGCGACGGCTCGGCCGCCCAGCAGGCCGGCGTCCACCAGGCCTTCGCCATCAGTCCCGGCAGCCATGTGCCGCTGCCCGGGGGCGTGATCAGCATGCGCGGCCAGAAGGGGCCCATCATGGACGGGCACGACATGCTGACGTTGCGGCTGCTCTATTCGAAGAAGGGCAACGAGGCGGGCTCGCTGGAGATGCTCGGCTTCGATGACGACATCCTTGAGGAACTCGCCCGGGAACGGCGCTCCGAGAACGGCCTGGTCATCATCGGCGGGTCGACCGGCGACGGCAAGTCGACGACGCTGGTGCGCCAGCTGGAGCGGCTTTACCGGGAACGCAACGAAGAGGTCGGCATCAACACGGTCGAGGACCCGATCGAATATCCGATCGAGGGCCGGGGCATTGCCCAGATGCTGGTCAATTCATCGGTGTCGGGAGATGAGCGCGGCGAGGAGTTCTCGAAAGTGCTTCGCCATTTCCTGCGCTCGGCTCCCGATGTCGGCATGGTATCGGAAATCCGCACCGCCGACGCGGCGCGCGAGGTGCTGCAGTTCGTCATTTCCGGGCACAAGATCTACACCACGATCCACTCCTTCAGCGCCATCAGCGTTCCCTTCCGGTTGCTCTCGCTGGGGGTTGCGCCATCGGAAGTGGCCGAGCCGGGCGTGATCTCGCTGGTCATGCGCCAGAAGCTGATGCCGATCCTGTGTCCGCACTGCGCCCGACCCGCGACGGAAGCGGAAAGGGTGATGATCGCGGATGGCCTGGACAACCATGTGCGCGAGCATGGCTACTTACCCGAGCCCCGGGATGAGGACAGGTTCCGTCCGATGATCCGCAACCGCGCCGGCTGCCCGGCCTGTCTGGAGGACAAGATCGGCGGCCTCAAGACGCAACTGGATGCTCATGGGGCGGATCGACTGGATGCGGCCGTCTCGAGCGCCACGCAAGCCTGGGGCGGTCTGTCGCGACGTCGGGCGCTGGCCGAATATATCCGTCTTGACAACACCTTTCGCGGTTTCGTTTACGGGCGCGACCCCATCGGCGCCAATGCCTACTGGGTCAAGCCGGTGGAGGACGGCGGCATGGGCGGACGGCCCCTGCCGCTGCGCATCGCGGCGCTGGTGGGCGATGGCCAGGTCGATTTCTACGATGCGACCATGGACAACAGGCTCGACAAGGTCGCGGCGCAACAACAGGCGCGGATTGTCGGAGGCTTCGGCGCCGAGGAACCGGACACGTCGAAAAAACACGGCGGTGCCGAAGCCACGAAGCCGACCGACAGCGACGACTGCCGGAAAGACGGCTCTGACGACAAGCGGTCCACAGGCGACGGCAATACCGGCGGGTTGTCCCCCAGTCAAGCGAAGCGACGCCGAGTAGCCCGCCGCAAGGACGTTCAGGTGAATGCGGCCAATTCCAATCGTGTCGGCCGCGCGACCGCGCTGAAACCCGACTATCCCGCAAAACGTATCAGGCGCAAGCGCCGGAGGAAGCGCTGATGGCGGATCGCAAGGCAGACCCGTCATTGAAGCGTCAGGGGGACCTGACGGGGAGGCGTCAGGGGGACCTGACGGGGATGGCGGCCCCGACAAAGCAGCGGTTCCGGCAGCTTCTTTCCTGGCGACCCATTGGCGGCGGGGGAGCCGCCGGAGAACGCCGGCGGCGACCTTCGGGCGGCAAAGCCACCGGAGGCGGGCGGGCGGTTCCGGGCCTTGGCGCATCGAAGCCGGTGCTTCTTTGGCGGCGTCTTTTCTTCACCAAGGCGGTGCGCGGCGATGTGTGGCAATTGCTGGCCGACATCCTGGAGGGCGGCTCGGACATTTCGCGCACGCTGGAGGCCATGGCGGAAGCCTATCGGGCGCAGGGCAAACCGGTCGTGGCGACGGTGCTGATCGACCTGCGCGAGTCGATCCCGCGCAAGCGCTTTGCCGAGCGGGTCGGCGACTATTGCGGGCCGGCAGAACGCCTCATCCTGCAGGGCTATGGCGAGGCCGACACGGCACGGATCTTCGGCTCGGCCGCGCGGCTGGTGCGCATGGAACTGGCGATGCGCTCCGCGATCGTCAATGCGGTGGCGCTGCCGGTGGTGCTTGTGGTCGGCCTGATCGGTATCGTCTTCCTGTTCGGGCTGAAACTTTATCCGGCGCTCGAACAGATCGCCGATTTCGAAACGCTGCCGGTCTTCCAGCAATGGGTGATTGCCATCGTCAACGGCATTGTCGCCTGGCCCCTGCCGGCGGCACTGGCCATCGGCGCCTTCGCAATGATCATCGCCCTTGCACTGCCGAACTGGAAGGGGCCGGGCCGGGTGATCGCCGACAAGGTGTTTCCGTTCTCGCTGGCGCGTCTGACATCGGGGGCGGGCTTCCTGTTTTCCGTCATCGAGGCTGCCCGTTCCGGCCAGTCTGTGACGACGCACCTGTTCTACCGCATGGCCCGTGCGACCAGCCCCTATGCGCGCTCACGCATCACGGCGATTGCCAATTGTTACGTGGGGGCCAAGAACAATCTGGGCGCCGCCGCGCTGATGGCGGGGCAGGGATTTCCGGCGCCGGAACTCGGCGCCATCCTCAAGATGCTGTGGAACGAGGCCGACGGGATCGAACGGGCCGGCCGCTTCGTCGACCGCTGGCTTGCCAATATCGAAATGAGACTGAAAGCGCGGATGATCGCCGTCAATGGCGTGCTTCTGGCGCTGATCGCCGCAGCGCTCATCGTGCTGATGAGTGTCGCCCTTCCCATCATCGAACAGATCACAGGAGAACTGTACTCATGACTTCTCACATGAACATGCAACTTCACGAGGACCTCAGCCTCCATCGCTGGCCTCTTGGCGCAAAGGCAGGCAACGGCCCGGCAACACTGGACGGGGCTGCATCAGGAGGATCTGACGGAGATGCGTGCGGTCCTCGTGACGGAGCGCACGCGCCGGGTACTCGCCGTGCGCGTCACACTCGCATGCCGCGTCGAAACAGGCGCGGGCTGATCGGCATGCTGTTGTCGATCGTGGTGGCGGTGGTGATCGTGATCGCCATCTTCGCCATCTACAACCAGCTCACCGCCTCGGCGAGTGCCGCGCAGACGGCGGTGTTCGTGCGCCAGGTGGCGCCGCAGATCACCAACCAGTATCGCGGCAACTACACCGGTCTCAACAACGCGGCGGCGGTCAGTTCGGGCTTCATTCCCGACAACTGGCGCAACGGCGCCAATATCGAGGATCCGGACGGCGCCACGGTGACGATTGCCAGTGCAAACTCCAACGCCAACTTCACCATCACCTTTGCCGGTGGCGTTCCGGTCCAGACCTGCAAGGCGGTGCTGGGGGCGCTCAAAACGGACCGGACCTTCGACCGTGTGACGGTCGGTAAAGGCAACCACAACCGGGACGCCGTCGATACGCCGGCCGAGATCAATACCCAATGCGCGGGATCGGGCGGCGGCTTCGTGCTGCAGTTCAAGTGAACATGCCGGGAAGGATCGGCGCCTGCGCCGCAAGCGCCGATCGACAGGAGATACCGCATGAGTGACACCATTTTGATCGGATTTTTCCGGACCGGCGCATGTCTGCAGACGGCACGGCGACCGGACGGCCATCCGTCCCGCCATCTTGCGCCGCACCAGTCCCGCGGTGCTCGCAGGACCTGCATGCCGCGTCGAAATAGGCGCGGGCTGATCGGCATGCTGTTGTCGATCGTGGTGGCGGTGGTGATCGTGATCGCCATCTTCGCCGTCTACAACCAGCTTACCGCCTCGGCGAGTGCCGCGCAGACGGCGGTGTTCGTGCGCCAGCTTGCACCGCAGATCAGCAACCAGTATCGCGGCAACTATACCGGCCTCAACAACGCGGCGGCAGTCAGTTCGGGTTTCATTCCCGACAACTGGCGCAACGGCAATGCTATCCGGAGCCCCAGTGGCGCCAGGGTGACGATCGGGCCGCTCGACAGCGGTCGGAACTTCCGCATCACCTTTCACTTCGGCGTTCCGGTCCAGACCTGCAAGGCGGTGCTAAGCGCGCTCAAATCGGACCAGAGGTTCTACACTTTGAGGGTTGGCGGGACCAGCACGCCCCGGCGCGACGTCGATACGCCGGCCAAGATCAATACCGAATGCGCGGGATTTGGGCGCGGCGACTTCGAGCCGCGATTCCGGTGATGACGGCGGCAAAGCCGCCCGTGATGACGGCGCGAAGCCCCGCCGGGGCCAACACGGCACCAACGAGAAAAGGCGCCTGCGCCGCATGCGCCGATCGACAGGAGACCTTACGCATGAGTGAGACCCTCATTTCCGGATTTCTTCGGTCCGACGCATGTGCGCACCCGGACTGCCACACGTCTCGCTATCTTGCGCCGCACCAGTCCCGCAGTGCTCGCAGTATCCGCGGTGCTCGCAGCACAGGCAGTGCGCTTCGCACCCGCATGCCGCGTCGACACAAGCGCGGCCTGATCGGCATGTTGCTGTCGATCGTGGTGGCGGTGGTGATCGTGATCGCCATCTTCGCCATCTACAATCAGCTCACCGCCTCGGCGAGTGCGGCACAGACGGCGCTGTTCGTGCGCCAGCTGGCGCCGCAGATCACCAACCAGTATCGCGGCAACTATACCGGCCTCGACAATGCGGCGGCGGTCAGTTCGGGCTCCGTTCCCGATAACTGGCGCAACGGCAACACGATCAAGGATCCGGACGGTACCACGGTCACGATTGCGGCCACCACCAGCGGCGGCAGCTACACCATTACCTTTGTCGGCGGCGTTCCGGTCCAGACCTGCAAGGCGGTGCTGGGCGCGCTCAAATCGGACCGGACATTCGCCGCCGTGCAGTTCGGGTCGGCCGGAACGCCCCGCCGCAACGTCGATACGCCAGCCGAGATCAATACCCAATGCGCGCGATCGGCGGGCGGCAACTTCGTGCTGCGGTTCAGCTGATGGTGACGGGAGCCCCTCAATGATGTCCTGCCAAATCCGAACGATCCCTCCCGGGCCGACGCGACGCCGTGTAGCCCGCCGCCGCAAGCGGGGGCTGTCAGCACTGACCGCGACGCTGTTGTTGTCACTGGGGCTGGCGGCGGGTTTTGTCGGCTTCGCGCAGTCGGAAGCGCTGCGGCTGCGCGATGCGCAGATCAACAGGCTCGACCGCTGGGCGCGGCAGGAGGCGCGGGCGCTGCATTTCTGGCTGCACGAGGCGCAGGACAAGGGCGGCTTGCGCCTGCCTGGTGTGGGCTCCGCGCGGCTTGCGGGCAATACTGGCAATCCGCCGAACGGGTTGCTGGCGCACCGTGCGCCGTGGGCGTCCGCGCCGCGCGGGTTCCGGGCACAGTATGTGATCGCCAATCCGCGTGTACAGGCCAACAATCCCGACAACGATCCGGCGCTGATGCGCGCCCATGGCATCCTCGTCATCCACGCGCATGCGGCCATCACGGGCAACGAGCGCCTGTTGCTGGCCGGACTTTGCCGGGCGCTGGCGTCTTCGGACGCCTCCGCCAGGCGGGCCGAAGCGCTGGCGCGAAAAGCGCTGCGGGGAACCGGGACGCTTGCCGCGACCGATTTCGGCGGACCGGGCTGTGACGTCAACAGCCAGA
Organism: Rhizobiaceae bacterium; assembly: GCA_963921345.3. Classification (GTDB taxonomy): domain Bacteria; phylum Pseudomonadota; class Alphaproteobacteria; order Rhizobiales; family Rhizobiaceae; genus Hoeflea_A. The sequence continues at coordinate 70,379 of CAWUFE020000005.1, forward strand.
GCGCCGGCACCGACCCCGGCCGGGCCATTGCCGTCTTCGCTGCACCGCTGGCCGGCATCAATGAGGGCCTGGTGCTGCGCGCGCCGCGCGCGGGTTTCGCACCGCCCGCCATGGGGACGGACCTGGTCATGAATGGTCATGGGATTTCGGGGATCCGAACAATCAGCGTGACAGGGAACGGCGGTATCGAAACGCCGCTCCTTGTCCCGCCGGCAAAGGGCGGCGGCGGCTCCGTCGCGACCGTCACCGGCAAACTGACGGTCGAGGGCGGTGTCGGCGCAAGCCACCTGCGGGCCCAAAGCGCGGAAGTCGCCGGCGGCATTGACGTGAGGGGGCGACTTTCGGCCGTCGGCCGCGCCGACAGCCGGCTCGACGTGACGGGATGGCTCGATGCACAGGGACGGGCCGGGCGTCTGACGCTGAGCGGTCCCGGGCCACAGCATGGCGTCGACACCCTGTCGGTCGGCCGTTGTCGGCCGCAGGCACGCTGCCGCGGCAGGGGAAGGGGAACCAATGGCTCCTGAGACGCCAACACACACGAAACGCGCAGCCTCCAGACCACGGCGATCACGGTGCGGCCTCGGTCTGATCGACAGCATGCTGGCGCTTGGCGTGCTGATCGTGCTCGGCACCACGGCCGGCCATGTCTTCGATGGATGGGTGGAACGCAGGATCAGCCAGGCGGAAGGCCGGGTGCTCAGCGCATGGGCCGACGCCGGCGCCACATGGCTGCTGCAGAACCGCCGTGAAATCGCACGGGCGGCAAGGCCGCGTGACATCACGGCCGAGGTGACAGCTCCGGCACTATGGCCGGATGCGAAGACGCCGCACAGGAACCGCTCGATCAGGCTGTGGGTCCGCAGCACTGGCACAAGACGGGCGCAAATGGTGGCTGTCGCGTCGGGCCTTGCCGATCCCGTGCCGATCCCGACCGCCGGTGACGGGGTTTTCGCCGTCGGCATGGTGCGCATGTGGAACGACAGCCCGAGTGTCATCGGTCCGGCGCTCGTCTTCGATCTCGGGCCATGGATACGGCAGAACCGGGCGGTGGCGGCACCAGGCGACATGGTGGCCATCCGCGAGGTCTCGGCCGATGCGGGCGATCCCTACCTGCATCGCACACGCGTTCCCGGCCGTCCCGAACTCAACCGCATGGAGACCGACCTGAACATGGGCGGCCGGTCCATCGCCGGGGCCGGCCGGATCAGCGCCGGCGAGATCGTTACGACACGCATTGACGGACCGCTGACGGTCCGGGGCGGGCTCACCGTCACCGGGGCGATGGCCGTGGAACGAAACCGAAGTGGCGGTGGTGGTCACGTCACCCTGCCCGCCATGACCATCCGCCAGGACCTGAAGGCGGCCACCGTGACGACCACGGGCGTCACCACCGGCACGGTCAATGCGAACAACGCCCGCATCGGCAACCTGGTCATCGAACGGGGGAGGTGCAGCGGATGCTGACGACCGGCACACAATCCTCACGCCGTCACCGGGCTTGTGGTGACCGCCTTGCGGACCCGCGGCGGACTGTCCCGGCGGCCGGGCCAGCCTTGCCTGGCCGCGCTGCCGGGACATCGCTTGCCGCCGCGCTTTCGCTTGCCATCTGTACCGCGGTGTTAGCAGCACCCGCAGTGCTCGCAGCACCCGCAGTGCTCGCAGCACCCTTGGCATTTTCAGATCCGCAGCGGTCCTTACCGGCGCTGTTGGCGGAAGGCCCGGTTCCCGTCCCCAAAGCAAGCGGAACCGGGCCAGCCCGCAGTGGAGGACCTGCTTCGAAGGCCGATCGCACGCGGCTTGTCCAGTTGGTGCAGGGCGAAGACGAACCAGCCGGACGCGGCCAGGGGGCCAGTGCCGATACGGTGTCGTCAACCGTCTTCGAAGACGGGACTGCGGCAACATCCGCCGATGCATCGGCTGGAGAACGAACTGGCGTAGCGGCGGGTTTCCCCGCCAGTGATCTGCCCGCACAGGACGATGCCCGTCACGACGCCACGCGGCATGGCGAGACGCTACGGGCGCTGGAGGCGGCAATCCTGCGACTGGAGGGCGAGATCGCCGAACTCGGCCGCCTGGCCGACTGGCAGTCGCGGCTTCTGGCGGCCGCCAGGACCGATCCGGACGGTGCGCGACGTCTGCGGCGGCCGCGATCGTCCTGCCTCAAGACACCGCTGGCGCCCTTCTGCGATCGTCTGAACGGCATGTACCGGGAGGAGGACGGCGGGAGACCTGCCGGGGAGGGGGATCAATGACATCGGGAGCATCTGCAAACCGACGGAAAGCAACCGAGGCTGCGAAAACCCAGGATGGCGCACAGAACGTGAACCCCGAACACGAGGGAATGATGGCATGAGAAGCGATGAAGCGGTCTTGCAGGTCCGGGCACAGGTCGTGGCGATGGCAAGCCAACGGCGGGGGAGCCCGCCGGAGGCGAGGCGGCGGCAACGATCGGGAAACGGCGGGAAACGGCTTTGCGAGATCCGCTGCCTGAACTGGCATGGCTACCGCATTCAAATCAGCGTCGGCTATGACGACAGCGGTCGGCGGCCGTTGGAGATCGCCTGCAAATCGGGCTGGCTCCCCGGCTCCACAGAAGAGGGGGTGGTGTCGGACCTGTGCATCATGCTGAGCGACCAGTTGCCGGATGAGGATGTCACGGCGCTGCATTCGCGGCGCTCGGCAAGCGCAGAACGATCCGCAAGGTCAAGAGATGACGGGAGCCCGGCCACGGTGCTTGGCGCGCTGTTGCGCGAGATCATGCGCGGAACGGATCGGCCGATGAGCGAGGCGTTCAACGAGAGCGGCAAGTCGGAACCGGCCACGGTGCTTGGCTTGCTGCTGCGCGAAATCATGCGTCCGCCATCCTGGTTGCCGCGCGACAAGGCTGAGTGGCCACGGGCAACCATTTTGATCCCCCGGGATCATGGCGCGCGGGGTTGTCCAGACAAGTCGCCAGGGGCTGGGGAACACGCGGACGAAAGCCGCCCGGGAATGACAGATCGAGCCGCTTCCGCCGCTCCGGACGAGACAGGATCGCCCGGGCCGGTCACCGGAAACGAGAACCGTGATCGGCGGGGGCGCTGATGAGCGAACCTGTGGCGCTTGCCCTGACCCTGCCGATCCTTTTGCACGGCCTGCTTTGCGTGTTTGCCGCGCTGTGGATCCTGCGCGAGGATGTGCTGGCCTTCGAGATCAGCTTTGCCGGATGCGGGGTTCTGACGCTGTCCGGGCTGGGGCTCGCGGCGGCAGGTGGCGGCCTGACAGGCGTTGTCGATGGCCTGATCGCGGGTGCTGTCGCCGGGGTCGCGACAGGCCTTGTCCATGTGGTCATGCCTTCGCGTCTTGGACGCGGCGACATCGTGCTGGTGGCCAGCATGGGCGCGGTGACCGGCACCGCCCTGATGCCGGTGCTGATGGTGCTGTTCCTCGCTTTCTGCGCCCTGACATCGGGCGTCTACAGCCTGCGGCGCGGCAAGCGGCTGTTCCGCTCGGCCTTTCCGGCGGCCCTGCCGGCGATGTTCGCGCTGGTACCGGTCATGGTGTGGCGTCACTGGCAGACCTTCACACAGCCGTCCGGCTTGCTGAGTGTCCCTGCCCACATTTTCCCGGGCGTTGCGGTTTTGACGGTTCATGGGGGGCTGGCATGAGGCTTCGTGCAAGGGATGTCTGCTTGGCTGTCGTGGTGCTCGTGCTGGTTGGTACAGGGTTTCATGCGGTGGTCGGCGAATTCACCCATCATTCATGGCGCACTGCAATTCACGGCGTCAACGGTGGATTTCCCGGCGTTGTGCCCAGCAGACAATGCGTCGCTGTCTCCGGCGGGTTTGCCCCAAGGCAAGCGAAGCGACGCCGAGTAGCCCGCCGTTCCTGGGCGACTTTGTCGCCCTTCTGGGCACGGCGTCGCGGTGCTTGCCCCCGGCGGGTTCCCCCGCCGTTCCTGTGGTACGGCGGCGCTCAAGGCAAGCACCGCGACGCCGTGCAGAGGAGGGCGGCAGAGCCGCCCGTGCTTGCCTCCGGCGGGATTTGCTCCGATGGCAATGGCGGTGCCTGCCGTGGTTTCACCGGTCATTTAAGCGGCTTCCATGATGGTTTCGTCACGCCCCATCATGAAAGGCACGGGCGGGGCGGTTACGAGGGTTTCCGCCCCGCCATGTGCTTCGGGGGAGACATGAAAAACCGTCTTGGCGATCTCAACAACCATCTCTTCGCCCAGATGGAGCGGCTGTCCGTCGAGGACCTGTCGGCCGAACAGCTTGAGCGGGAAGTCCGACGCGCCAGGGCGATTGTCGGCGTCTCCGGCACCGGACATAGCGCATTTCCGCATGCCGGATTCACGCCTCCCAGGCGCCCGTCCGAGCCGTGGAGACACAATCCATCCGAGGCGACCGGCGGAGCCGAAATCAGTGGCCGAAGGAAACCATCATGAGCGAACCGTTGTCGCCTTTGCAAATGCTCTTGCCCGGCCTCATTGCGCTGTCCGCGGCGGCCTGGATCGTGCGTGTGGCTATGTGCACGAACCGGACCACCTTCCGGGGTTGTGCGCTGCTGGCGCTGGCCGGGCTGACCCTCGCTTCCGCCACCGCCGGCGCAAACGGCTTCATCGACGGCCTTTTCGCCGGCGCGGCCGCCTGCATCCTTTGCTTCATTGCCCGCGTCTTCAGGCCGGCGCTCATGGGCCGTGACACGATCGTGCTGGCACCCACCATGTTCGCGCTCGCGGGCACCTCGCCGGCGATGCTGACGGCGCTGATCATTTTGTGGTGGGGCAATTGCTCGGCAATGCTCGTCCTGCGCAACCTGCCGATCGGCGCGCGTCTGTTCCGTTCGGGCTTGACGGCGGGGCTGCCCGAAATGGCCACACTGGTTCCGCTGCTGCTGTGGCGACATTCCTCCGCCTTCCTTCCCGATGCGCCCGGCGCGCAAGCTCCACGGTTCGGACATGCGCTTGTCGACATCACCGGTCGGGGCTGGCTTGACCTGTTGTCATGGGGGTCAGCATGAGACCGCACCTCAAGGACGCCGATCTGGCCATTGCGGTGCTGGTGCTTGTCGGCATCGGCCTATATGCGCTGTTCGGCAAATTCGCCATCCAGCCACTGCGTGCCGATGCTCAAGGGGGCGGTCTGCCGGGTGTGCGGACGATTTCCCATCTTCAGACAACCGGCACCACAGCATTGGACGCGCAGAGGACGCCGGAGGTGATCGACGGCGACACACTCGAAATCGGAGGTAAACGCGTCCGCCTCTTTGGAGTTGATGCGCCGGAAGCAGACCAGACCTGCGAGAATGACACCGTTGGCGAATATCGGTGCGGGCAATTGGCCACGCAGACACTGCGGCGTTTGATTGACGGCCGTCCGGTTTCCTGCCGTCAGCGCGACAGGGATCGCTATTTGCGTATCGTCGCGACCTGTTCCGTCAAGGAACGCGATCTTGGCGGCTTAATGGTCCGTTCCGGTTTTGCTGTCGCTGACAGACGCTACAGCGACGCCTATGTCGAGGCGGAGGAACGGGCCAAGGCAGCAGGTGAAGGCATCTGGGGTGGTCACTTTATCTCGCCCTGGGATTGGCGCGGAGGGACCCGCTGATGCGCGGGCGGTCCGCATATCCAATGAAGGCAAGCGAAGCGCCGCCTTGCCAGGAAGGCGGCCAATGGCCGCCGCGGGGCAAGTCCGGCATGGGCGCATCCGGCACGGCCGGAAGGCGGCGCGGGTATTTGAGCGCCTTCGCATATACGGCGAAAAAGTGCGGGTCGTGGGCGAACAGTTGCCGCAGCACACCGACGCCGGTCGCCATCAGGATGAAGGCCGCGATCAGCCCGTGGAAGGTGATGCCGAAGAACACGACGGTGACGAAGACCACCGCGCCGACCAGCACCACGAAGGGCATGCGCTCGCAGTACAGGATGTGTGGCGGGCGGACGAGATCGACGTCGATGCGGGTGATGCGGCGCATGGCAGACACCATCGCATGCACCCGGGGCCGCTTCAAGACAGGCAGCGTCAAGAACGGCGCGGTCCTGCAAGAATTCAGCGACACATATCCCGGCGGTGTGCCTGACGGATACTGCGTCCTTGCCTCCGGCGGGTTTGCCCCCAGGCAAGCGAAGCGACGCCGAGTAGCCCGCCGTTCCCGGGCGACTTTGTCGCCCTTCTGGGCACGGCGTCGCGGTGCTTGCCCCCGGCGGGTTCCCCCGCCGCTCCTGTGGCACGGCGGCGCTTCGCTTGCCTCCGGCGGGTTCGGCCGTGACGTGTCCGGGTATTTCATCTGCCATGATGGTGTCTTCACTCCCCATCATGGCAGGCGGCGGCGAGGCGGTTACGAGGGTTTCCGCCCTGCCGGATGCCGGTATCATTCCAGATCCTTCCATGTGTTTGTTTTGGTAGACTTCATTATGGAAGGCGGCGGGCTGGTCACGCAAGTGGCCGGTCCGCCACAACCCCGTTCACGCTTTCAACATGCCATCTCGCCGGAAACGCCATTTTGCCTGGCCCTAGTCAATCCGGAACTTGACGCCGTCGTAGTCCCATTCACTGCGCAACGGTGTGTTCATGTAGAGCTTGAAAAGCAGATCCACATCCCATTGCATTGCCTCGGATGGCGCGCATCCCAGGACTTCGACAGCTCGGAGCCTCGCGGCATCAAGGCCGCCCACGACCGATCTTTTCTCCGCACAAATCCGATGTCCGACCAGAGTCAGCCAATGGCGCTGCAATTACGGCGGCTTTGCCGCCTTTCAGGCACGGCGTCGCGGTGCTTGCCTGGGGTACGGCTTCGCTTCGCTTGCCTCCATCCGCTGCTGGAAGAGCGCATGTCGCGACATGATTGCCAGCAATGGCTGGAAAAACACGGCTATCCGGTTCCACCCAAATCTGCGTGCATTTTCTGTCCCTACAAGACCGATGCGGAATGGCGCTGGCTGCGTGACAACGACGCCGATGCATGGGCCGAGGCCTGCCGGATCGATGCGCTGATCCGCGGTACGCCCAATGGGCAGGGGGTCCTGCCCGAGATGCAGCGTGCCGAGTATCTGCACCGATCGAGAAAACCGTTGCCCGAGGTCGATCTGTCGACGGCCGAGGAGCGTGGCCAGGGATGGCTGCTGGAATGCGAAGGGCGGTGCGGACTGTGACCAAAGATCCCATGCGAAGCGCCGCCAGAGCCGAAGAGCCGCCCGTAGCGACGGCCATTGCCGACATTCTGGGACCGCTGGCGCAGTTGCTTGACCAGGCGGATGTGGTCGAGATCAGCGTCAATGCGGACCACAAGGTCTGGGTCGAGCGTTTCGGCCAGGAGCCTGAGATGTGGAGTTTGATGAATCCGGCCGTGACCGAGCGCTTCATCCGCTGGTGCGCGACCTGGTCGCAGGCGAGCATCCTTGCCGAACGGCCGATCCTGTCGGGCCGCATTCCCGGCACGGCGCATCGCATCGAAGCGCTGATCCCGCCGGTGGTCGAGGCTCCGGCCTTTTCGATCCGCCGGCATCGCGACCAGGTGATTTCGCTGGAAGACTTTCTCGGGCCGGACAAGGCGTCCGCAGGAGACCAGGCTTCGACTGGAGACATGCCTTCGGCGGTGGACCCGACACGGGTTCGTCAGGAAGACCTGACGCTGGTTCGTCAGGAAGACCTGACGCTGGTGGCGGCACAAAACCTGCCGGAGAGCGCCAGCCCCGGAGTGGATGCTTCCACCAGTGTGGACGCTTCCGGCGAAACCTCCCATCTGATCCCCGTCGGGTCCCCCCGACGCCTTCTGTCGGAGGCGATTGCCGATCAGCGCAACATCCTGATCGCCGGCGCCACCGGCAGTGGCAAGACGACGCTGCTCAATGCTTGTCTCGATCATCTGGCACGGATCGAACCGCAGACGCGGCTGATCACCATTGAGGACACGCCAGAGATAAGGGTGCCGCTGAAGAACACGCTCGGCCTGCGGTCTTCGCCGGATGTATCGATGGACCGGTTGCTGGTCTCGACCTTGCGGCTGGCGCCGGACCGCATTGTCGTCGGCGAGGTGCGCGAAGGTGCGGTTCTGATGACCTTGATCAAGGCGTGGGACACCGGCCATCCGGGCGGGTTGACGACATTGCATGCCAATTCGGCCGCCGAGGTGCTGCCGCGCCTGAAGATGCTGGCGACAGAGGTGATGGCAAGCGATCCGACGCAACGGCTGATGCAGAGTCTCGACATGATCGTCTTCCTGCGTCGCGGTCGCCACCGCCCGATCGTCGAAACAATCGTCACCATGCGGCGGGGAAACCTGCCGCCGTGCCTGGAACGGCAGGAAAACCTGCCAGAGATCAACCGGGCTGCGGGATCATCAGGATCCCTCGCGGCGGCGTCAGGAGACCCCACCGTTAGCGCACGAACCATGGAGGTTGTGTATTCCCATGAGACCTGAAGTGAGACCAGCCCAGCCGTATAGTCGGCTGGAAAACCCGCCGGGTCTTGGCCCGTTTCGCTTTATCTATGCGGTTTTGCTTTTGCACTTCGGCCGCCCCGTACAGCCCGGCCGCCGCATGCTTCCTGTCCTGCGTCTTCCAGCGGCGTTCTTCATGATGCTGGTTCTGCTGATTGTAGCCGTGGTTCTTCTCACCACGCTGCTGGCAATTGCAGCCGAACCGGCCTTGGCCGCGGACGAGATGTTCGGGACGGATTCACCGCTGTTGAAGTTTGTCGACTTCATGGTCGGGCCCTTCGCCTATGGCGTTGTGATCATTGCGCTGGTTGTCACGGTCGGGGCGCTGTCGGTCGGCGGTGAGTTTTCCGGGTTTGCGCGGCGCATGCCGATCGTCGTCGTCGCCGGCGCCATCGTCATCCTGGCCAGCACCGTGATCAAGAACCTGTTCGGGGCCGACCGGGCGGCCGATTTGCCGATCGGCGAAGCCGAACCGGTCCCTCGTCTCGCGAGCGATACAGCGCCATTCCATTGCCTGACGCAGGAATTCGCTGGGCCGGATGCATTACCGCTTTGCTCACCGATGGACCATGGCTGGCTGATAACCATCGGCTTCGTGCTGGCGGGCATCGGACTGACGGTCCTGTGGACTTTCCGTCGCAGGGCTGCCGGCAGGCGCAGGATGGCGCGTGACGCGATCGTAACGCGGTCAGACGCCCGGACGGAGGGCATTGCATGAGGCCGGCAAAGCACCTGCGTGCACACAACAGGCAAGCCCGGCAGGTAGTCCGCCTCTTGCGTCGCCGTGCGCAGGAAAGCGACAGGTGGAATGTCCACTCCAGGTGGAATGTCCACAATGCCCGCACCGTGACGGTTTTGAGGGCGTTTGTTGTCTTGTGCATCGCCCTGGTGCCGGCAGCAACACCGGCGCAGGCACCGCAATCGGGATCGCAGATGACATCCGGCGAGGCGGGGCAGAAGGCACCGCGCATCATCTACGGACAGGACGGCGGAACGGCCGGTGCTGACGCGCAATCGGATGTGACCCGACCGGGACTTCCCGCTGCAGGCAAGCGCAGCGCCGCCGTGCCACAGGAGCGGCGGGGGAACCCGCCGGAGAACGCTTCACCCGATCCGCTGGTCGACTTGCGTCGCCGCTGGCAGGAGGCGGTGCGCACGGGCGCGACCGATCTGGGCTTTCGCGCGTGGGTGCTGGGCGCGCTTGACCCGGAGGCGGATGGGAAGACGGATCCGATGCGAGTGCCGCCGTCCGGATCGAACACTGCTCCTGATAAAGGACCCGCAGCCCGGCCTCAGGCGCAGCGCACCCGTGAGGTCTCGGAGCGCTGGGAGAAACGTGCCGGGCCTGTGGTGCTGGGCGAAGCCGGTCGTGTCGTCACCGTCTTCGGGGCATCGATCCCGACGGCCTTCTGTGCGCCGCTGCTCGTGTGCACCATCGAACTGGAGCCGGGAGAACACCTGACCGACACGCCGTCCTGGGGCGATACGGTGCGCTGGCAGGGGACGGCCAAGGTTCAGGGCGACGATCCGGAAACCATGGTGTTCGAGATCAAGCCTTCCGACGATGCGGGCATGACCAACCTGGTCATCCCGACCGACCGGAGATTGTACAACATCACCCTGGTCAAGGATGACCGCGTGCACACGCCGATCCTGTCGTTCACCTATCCCGATACGGTGGCGAAACAGGCGAAGCAGCGCATTGCCGACCGCAAGGCGAGAAAGGCAGACGAGGCGCGGCGGGCGGCGGCGGCAAAGGCGGCCGCGGCAAGGAAGCGCGAAGAAACGCTGCAGCGAAACGGTGTTGAGACGGCGTCCGGGCTGAAAGAGGCAAGCAAGCTCGATTTCGGCTTCAGGATCACCGGCAACGCCCCGTTCCGGCCGGTGCGCGTCTATTCGGATGGCAAGCAGACCTATATCGACCTGAGACCGTCCTACAGCGGTCCGCTGCCGGCGCTTGTGCCGGGGCGGTCGGAAGAAAACAAGGTGCTCAACACCCGCGTCGAGGCGGGCGGAACGCGGCTGGTGGCCGACCGGGTGATCCGCGACATGTGGTTGCAGGCCGGCAAGCGCCGCGTGCGCATCCGCAGGAGCGGACGATGACGCGCCGCGTGGTATTGACCGCATGCGCCATGGCGGCGGGCCTATTCGTTGCCGGCTGTGCCACGAGCGACCCGGGCGACGGCTCGCTGGCAAGCCTGTTCGTATCGACCGACAGACAGGAAGCCGTTGTCAGCGAGGCGCAGGCCTGTGCCATCGGCTACGACCTGGCGCGCGCCATCCATGATACGGTGTCGCTGCGCCGCACGGTGATCGTCGCCCCGACGCGGTCCAGCCCCTGCGAACGTCATGCGCTCAACTATCTGCGCCTGGCCGGCTTCCGCATCGACCAGAAGGCGGCGGGAGACCCGCCGGAGAACGCTGGCCCGAAACCTGCCGGCGTGACGCTGGACATCGAACTGACGCGCTTTGGCAACGGCGGCAAAGCCGCCGGAGGCGATACGGTGTCGGCGGTTGCCCGGCTCGGGCGTGGCCTGACCATCGCCCGGTCCTACCGGCCGGCCCATACCGGTGTCGTCGCGCTTGGCCCGGTCAGCATTCAGCATCTCGACCCGGATACCTATGCCACGCGGCCGGCGTCCAGTGGTGGCGGGGGCGCATCATGAGCGGCATCTTCGCCAAGGCGTTCAACGGGTCCGGCAAGGCGCGCACCATCTTCGATGTGGTCAACTGGGAGATGCTGGTCGCACCCGGCGTAATCGGCTGTCGCGATGGCAGCCTGATTGCCGGCTGGGAGGTGACCGGCATCGATACGGAGACCATGGAAGAAGTGGCGATCGAGGCATGGCAGGACCAGTTGGCCGACGGTCTTTGCGCGCTCGAGGAGGGCGAGGCCCTGCGCCTGGTGCGCCAGCGGCGCAAATGGAAGCCCGGCACGGACATGCAGCCATTGCCTGGTGGGAATTCTTCCGGGGAACCTTACGGGGCGGTCGGCAAAGCCGCCGGGACTGCGTCGGTAGAACCCGACGGGAATGCGTCGGGCAAAACCTCGGGAGACCAGGCACTGAAGGCCATGTTCATGGAGCAGGAGGACATCCTTTCCACGTCCGGTTATCTGTGGCGGGACACGATCAGGCTCTATTATCACCGCGCGCCGGCGTCGGGAATGGCCGCCATCACGGCCGCAATGTCGGTGGACTTCGAGGACGCCTGCATGACGCTCGAGGACCGGCTGGGCGGCGTGCTCGGCCTGCAGCGTCTCGGGCCCGTACGCATGGATGAAGAGGGGCGTTTCGGTGCGCCATGGACAAGCTGCTCGCTCACCGGCTCGCTGTTTTCCATCCTCGGCCTGCCGGAACGGCCGGTGCGCATCGATCCGGCAGCCTTGCCGCTGCCGCTCGATCATCTGATCGATATCGATCTGGAACAGCAGCACTTCCATGGCCCCGGCCGTATCGACAACAGGCCGACAGGGCTGATGACGCTGAAGGGCTACCGCGAGAAGGGCGACAATACCGGCGCGCTGGCGCAAGTCCAGTCGCTGCCGCTGGAATTCACCTGGGTCGTCACATACGGAGCCCTGTCGCCGATCACCATGCGCGAGCGCACCCGCAGGAAACAGAAATACCTGCGCCAGGGTGCTGCCGACATGGGTGCCGACATCATCGGCGAGAACGAGGGCCGGCGCGACCGCGTCCAGGACCGGGCGGCGGAGAACCTGGAGGACGCGCTCGACCGGGTGTCGAGCGGCGAGACCGCCTATGGGCAATACAACACCTACATGCTGATCACGGGCGAACCGGACGATGCGGACCAGACAATCGGCCCGGCGGTGCGCCAGCTGCGCAATGCCGTGCAAACGTCCGGCCTGGAGCTGCGGCGCGAGACGGTGAATTTCCTGCCGGCGCTACTTGCGATGCTGCCCGGCCATGAGGACCACGATGTCCGCGCCTTCGAGATCAGCGCCCACGCGGTCACCGGCCTGATGCCGCTGCGTTCGATCTGGCGGGGCGAACCCACCAACCCGTCGCCGCTGATGAAGCCCGGTACGCCGGCGTTGCTGCGGGCCAGGTCCCAGACGGGTGAACTGGTCAATTTCAACCTGCATTGCGGCGACCTCGGCCACGGCCTCATCTTCGGGCCGACGGGCGCCGGAAAATCCGTCCTGCTGGGACTGCTGGCCGCCGCCTTCCTGCGCTACCCCAACGCACAGGTGATCTATTTCGACCGCCAGCGCTCCATCACCCACGCCTGCGCGGCACTGGGTGGCGTTTTCATGGAACCCGGCGGCGACGGGCCGGCCGGCATCGCACCGCTCGCCCACATGCACGAACTCGGCAGGGACTGGGCCATCAACTGGGTCGAAACTCTGGTGCGCATGCAAGGGGTCGAACCCGACGACGAAATGCTCAAGGACCTGCACAAGGCCGTCAACAACAGCTGGAGACTGGAAGAGCGACCCGCGATCGACGGGCTGCTCTCCTACGTGCAGTTCAGGCAATTGCGAAATGCGCTGAACGAATTCGTCGGGGAAGGACCATACGGACAGCTGTTCTCGCAGGACCTGCTGTTCAACAAAGGCAAGCCCGGCGGATCCCCCGCCGTTTCGAGGCACGGCGTCGCTTCGCTTGCCTGTAGCGACGCCGTGCAAAGGGGCTTTGCCGACGATAAAGAAGGCGGGTCGGCCGACCAGCGCCAGGCCGTAAGGCATCATGCACTTCCCGCAAGCGGCGATCAGCCCGCATTCAGCGTCTTCGAGACCCATGCGTTGCTGGAGGCAAAGGACATCGTTCGGGTGCTCTCGCTTGACTATATCTTCGCCCAGGTCCAACGCCGCTTCGACGGTCGCCCGACCCTCGTCGTCTTCGACGAGGCCTGGAGCTTCTTCGGCCATGAACTCTTCACCGAGCGCATCCGCTCCTGGCTGAAGGAGGGGCGCAAGAACAATGTCAGCGTTCTCATGGCGACACAATCACTGACCGATGCCATCCGCTCGGAACTGACCTCCGATCTGATGGAGAGTTGTCCGACGAAAATTTACCTGCCGAACGCCCAGGCCGAGACGGAGTCGAGTTTCGAGCACTATCGCACGCTCGGACTGACCGTCCCGGAAATCGCCCAGATCGCCCGCATGCGGGCGAAGCGCGACTATTACGTCACACAGCCGCAAGGCCGGCGGGTGCTGTCCTTTCCGATCGGCCATCTGGGCCTGTCGATCATCGGGCGCACCAGCGCCAGGGACAGCCGTCGCGCGGTACAGGAAGGCAACAACCGCGGTGGGCGTCCCCACCCCGATTTCTGGAAGGAGGGCCTCGACCATGCGTTTGAGAAAATGGGTGCGGACGAAGAGACGCGCGAAACCCCCGCGGGTGGGGCGCCCACTGCGAGTGGGGCGCCCACTGCGGGTGGGACGCCCACTGCGGGCACTCTTGCAGCAAAACGGGACAAGGCTTCGCAGGGCCGTTTCGCCCAAAAGGATGATCAGAATGGGCAGGAGGCGCAGGATGACCCGCGGGAAGCAGCCGAATAACCGGACCGACAGCCGGCCCGAAAACCGAATGGCGCGCGCAGCCGGGACGCGCCCGTGGGCGGTTGTCGTGCTGGCGGCCGCTCTGAGCCTCGGCCAGCCCCAGGGGGCGGCCGCCGGCGGCGTCACCGGTGCCGCGACGGAATGGACGCAGCTTCTCAACAATGCCCAGCTCGGCAAGATCGTCGGCATCGAGGGCCAGATCCTGTCGAAGGAGGCGCAGAGCCTCGTCGCCCAGCTCGAGCAATTACAGACGCAGATCAAGTCCTACCTGATCATGCTGCGCAATATAAAGTCGCTGCCCGAGCAACATCTCAAGGGCGCGCTTTCAAGCATCATGAAACTGCGCAATATCGCCACCGCCGCAGGTTCCATCGCCAGTTCAGGCAAGAGCCTCGATCAGTTCCTGCGCTCGGCGCTGATCACCGATCCGCTGTTCGAGCGGCGCGGCCTCGACCGGACGCGGGCCGCCGAGAGCTACTCCGAATGGAACAACCGCTGGCATGCCACCATGAAAACCGGCCTGCGCGGCGCCGGCATGACGCTCAAGGACGCTGAAAGCGAAGGTCGGCTGATCGACCGCATCACGGCCAGGTTCGGTACCGAGACCGGCCAGATGCAGGTGCTGCAGGGCGCCAACCAGATCGCCGCCTCCATGGCCCGGCAAATGAACAGCCTGCGGGCATTGACGGCCATGCAGTCCGAAACCATCACGATCGCCTTCGGCCGCCAGCTCTCCGACATGGACCGCCGGGAAGCAGCGCGGCGCGAGCATGAGCGCGAAGTACACGAAACGCTCGAACTGCTTCGGGGTGCGAAGGGGCGCACCCTCAACGACATCTTCGGGATCGGTCGATGAGGGGGAGGCTATCGTGACCGAAATACCAACGCATGCGCAGACGTTGCGCGAGGATTTCGACAAGTGGCTCCGCCGTGCCACAGGCAAGCCCGGCGGGTCTCCCGCCGTGCTTGCCTTGGACAGGACACGGACGCGAAAGACAGCAATCAATGAACCTTCTTGATGACACCATCCTGCGACATTGCCCGGCGCATGGACTGCGAGTACCGCGAGCACTGCGGGTGGGGCGCCCACTGCGGGTGCTGCGAGCACACCGTTTGCTGCGCGCTCTGCCGGCTCTGCCCGTGGTCGCGGCGATCGCGCCAGCACTGGTCCTGCCGATGATGTTGTGTGCCGAGCCGGCGTTGGCCCAGGGTGCCGGCGGTACGGTGGATGCGGCCATTGCCCGCATGGAGTCGACGCTGACGCATCTCGGCGGTAATCTCGGCGAGGCGGCGCGCGGTTTGCTGCTGATCCTGTTCACCGTCGACCTCGTCATGCGCTTCGGCCGATGGGCCATCGAGGAGAGTTCCTTCGACCGGGTCTTCGGGGCCTGGCTGTTCCAGCTCGCTTTCGTGGCGATGGTCTATGTCCTGGCGCTGCTGGTGCCGGAACTGATCAAACAGTTGACCGAACTTGCTGCACGCTTCGCGGGCTATGCCGGTGCAGGCGAGAAACCGTCGGCAAGCGGCCTGGTCACCAGCGGAATACAACAGGCTATCGGCTGGGTCGGGGCGATCAGGTTCTTCGAGCCGGCCACATGGCTTTATCTGATAACCGCGATCATCTCGGTGATCGTCACCGCCATGACGGTGGCCTTCCTGGTCATCGCCTATGCGGAAATCTACCTGGTGGGACTGGCCGGCATCATCGTTCTGGGGCTTGCCGGGCTGGAGGAGACGCGCAGCGCCGCAATCGCCTATATCCGCCTGCTGATCGGCAAGGCGCTCAAGCTGATGGCGCTGATGATCATCTACAGCGCGCTCAACACACTGACCGCGTCGCTGACCGCCGGCAGTGCCGCCGGGGCCGGTTACGAGGCGGCACTGGGCACGATCATGTTGCAGGTCATCGGCGCGCTGCTGATCATCTCGCTGCCGTCATCCGTGGAGCAACTGGTCAGCAATATCGGCTCATCGGTGGCCGAGTCCGGATCGCGGTTTGTCGGCAACCAGGCAACGGCGGGCCTGTCCTTCGTTGGCGGCTTCGTCGGTGGCGCCCTGCTGGGCGGCGGCACAAGGCTGGCGGCCAACATAGCCGGCAAGGTCGCCGGTCTTGTCGGCAAGGGTGGGGCTGCCGCCGGCAAGGCGGCGACAACCGCTGCAAGCGCCGGAGCCGGCACTGCCGCCAGAACCGCCGGCAAGGGGCTGATGCAGGCGACGGAAGCGCTCACGCCCGAAGCGGCGCGCGCCCTGCGGGATCGGATTGCAAAAGCGACAAGGGGGAATGACTGATGCCGCAATCCGTATCAGGCGGAAAACCTGCCGGAGGCAAGCAAAGCGACGCCGTACAAAGAGCGGCGGGTTCTCCCGACACCACAACGGCGGGTCCCGCCGACGAGCCCGAGGCGGATACCGCTGACGCATCTGACGCCCATCGTGATGATCCCCGGGCTGATTCTGATTGCGCCTCACCGCAGGGCTCCCCGCCCGGCACCAGCCAGCGCCCGGACCGGATCGCCGCGGCGTTTGCCGCCCTCGAGGAGCGCCAGGGGACGCTGCGCGATGACCGTGAGCGATGGTTCCGGGTGGCCATCGTCATGAGCCTGGTGGCGACGGTCTGCGCCGGCTTCGGCATCTGGGCGGCGGTACGCTCCGAATACGTCCCCTATATCGTCGCCGTCGATGACCTGGGACGTGTCCAGCCGGTGCAGGCACCAAAGGTCATCGAGAACTGGCCGGATGTGGCCGTGCGGCGCGAACTCGCTGACCTGGTGAGCGACTGGCGCTCCATCACCTCCGATCCGGTGGTGCTGCGCCAGCGCTACCGGCGCCTGCAGTATTTCCTGGAGGAAAACTCCGCCGCCGACCGCAAGGTGCGGCAATGGGCCATCGAGACCCGGCCGCTCACACGCGCCGAGACCGATACGGTCGATGTCGCGATCACATCGGTCAATTTCGTCGGCGGCAGCACATGGCTGGTCGAATGGACCGAGAACCGAAGACCACGCGCCACCGGCCAGATCGACGAGACGACGCGCTGGCGCGGCTCCTTCGTGCTGCGCAAGCGCCGCATCACCGACCCGGCCTGGCTGACCAACAACCCCTTCGGAATGATCATCGAGGACATCGATGCACGAAGGCTTGATACATGAAACCGCGAGAAGGATCGCCGATGAACATCAAGGCCAGACCCGTCGCAACGATCGCCCGAAGCCATCTGGCCGTCGCCCTGACGACGGAACCAGGCACCGTCATGGTTCCGTGCGGCCCCGGCGACCGCCCGAACGCCTACGATGCGGGCGAAGTGGTGATCTGCGGACATGATGCGGTTTCCAACGGATCCTCCACCACCACGACCATTGCCGGGCCGCTCAGCCGAGCTGATGCGATTGCCCTCGCCACCGCGGTGCTTGAAGGCCAGCCCCGCGCTGTCACCTCCGGCGGGTCTCCCGCCGTTCCTGGCACGGCGTCGCTTCGCTTGCCTTGTCCGCAACTTCATCTGCTGCTCGCCGGCGCTGTGCTCGCATTCACAGGCAAGCGAAGCGACGCCGTGCCCCGAAACGGCGGGGCTCCCGCCGTGCAGAAGAGGGATGCAGATCCGCCTGTCTCGCCTTCACCAGAACCATTACCGCCAGAAACGGAAAGGACGGTCGATGACCAGGGCGACCGGAAACAGGAAGCGGAACCATGAGCGATGAAAGCCATGAGAAAGATGACAGCCCTCAAAAGGCCTCTGTCTGGACCGTCGTGATACTCGCCTTCACGGTTGCCCTGATCATCGGCCTCTTCGGCGGTTACATGTTCAGTTCGCTCGGTAGCGCCCTGTTTGGCGAACAGCAGGAGCCCGGGCTCGATAACCCCGGCAGCATCGAGCAACGGGCCGACCAACTGGTGGGCGAGCCTGTGCCATCGCCGCCCATTGCCGACACCACCCCGGTTGCCGGCGAGCCCGTCCCGCTTGACGAGCCGGTGAGCGAGGTGGCGGCGCCCACGGAAGTTTCGGGCCAGCGGGAACGGGAGCGCCGCACGCTGGCCTATGAGAGCCCGTTGACGCCACCGGTTGCCGATATCGCATCGCGCATTCAACAAAGGCGGGTCCTCCCGCCGGAACAAAGGCGGGTCTCACCCCAGGCAAGCCCGGGCGGCTCTGCCGCCCTTCTCCGCGCGGCGTCGCTTTGCTTGCCTTGTGCGACGCCGAGTAGCCCGCCGCTCCAGCGCGAGGAAGAGCAGCAAGCGGCCGCCGAGGCGGCAAGGCTGGACCGCCTGACCTCAGACCCGGAAGGGTTTCCTGCCGTCCAGGGGTCTTCGGACGAGGCTCCGTCGCCGGCTGGGGTGCTGACGAATGCGGCATTCGGTCCTCACGTGGCCGTTACCGCCCGAACACCTGCCGTACCGCGCCATGAACTCTATCGCGGCAGCGTCATTCCGGCGGTACTGGAATCGGCCATCGACAGCGACCTGCCGGGCCTGGTACGGGCGCGCACCACCCGCAACGTTTATGACAGCCGCACGGGCACACATCTGCTCATCCCGCGCGGCTCACGCCTCATCGGCGTCTACGGCCAGGGCGCTGCCGGCGGCCAGGGCGCGGGTGGCGGGCAGCGACGGCTGTTCGTCGCCTGGCAGGAGATGCGCCTGCCGGACGGAACACCCGTGGCGCTCGACAATTTCTCCGCACTGGGTGCCGACGGCGCGAGCGGCATCAAGGCCAGGCGCGCCACGGGCTTCCTCGAGGCGCTTGGCGCGGCCGTGCTCTTCGACCTCGCCGGCAACGCCACCGCCATCCTGACCGCCGCGACAGGCATCGGGCAGCAGCAGAGCGAGACGGGGGCGCTTGCCAACGCCATCAGCGGCGCGCTTGGCAATTCAACACAGAGGGTCGGTGCCGATTATGTCGGCAGCCTGCTTGCCCGGTCCCCGCGCTTTCGCGTCAAGGCCGGCAGCTTCATGAACGTCATCATCGAAAGGGACCTCATGTTGCCGGCCGTGGGTCGAACAAAGGCCACGCGATGACGCTGTTGCGAATTGTTGCGGTACTGGCGCTTTTCGGGGCCGGCATTCTTCCGACCCGCGCCTGCAACGAGACCACCATGCTCGACTTCATCGGATCGCTCGAGGCACCCGGGGGCTTCGATACGGTCTATTACGGTGCGCGCATCGCACCGCCGCGGCCGATCACCACGATGAGCGTCGGTGAGGTGCTCGACTGGCAGCGCCGCACCGTGCGCGGCGGATCGGTCTCGTCGGCCGCCGGGCGTTACCAGATCGTCCGACCGACCCTCAAGCGCATGGTCGATACAGGCGTCGTCTCACGCGGCGAGACCTTCGATGCGGCTACACAGCAGCGGCTGGGGCTCCACCTGCTGCGCGAGACCGGATACCGGGCAGGCGACACGTCGGCCGCCACCGCCAACCGCATTGCCGGCGTGTGGGCCGCACTGCCGCGCATCGGCGGGCCCGGGGCGGGACGCTCCGTCTATGAGGGCATTGCCGGCAATCATGCGCTGGTGAAAGCGGGAACCTACCGGGGCGTGCTCGAATGCCGCATCGCTCCGGAATATACCGTCGCGGAGGCCAGTGCCATTCGCGCCGGGCGGCGCTTCGGCTTCGAATGGGACCGGTTCATCGAGGATATGGCCGAGGCCGGCAGAAAGGCCACGAGCGGCCTTGCGCCCGCGGCGATGTCGCTGCTTTATGCGCTGCTTGCGGCCGACCTCGTCATGCGCGCCGGCAAATGGGCCCTGTCGGGATCAGGCGCCGGCATGTTCGCCGCATTGACCTGGCGGCTTTTGGCCGTACTCCTGTGTCTCTTTCTGATCGAGGGCGGCGGTCGGATCATCACGGGCATCGGCGATCTCGCCACCCGGCTGACGGGCGCTTCGGCGGGCTCCGGCCAGAGCTTCTCGCTTGCCGAGTTTGCCGCCGGCAAGATGGCGCTGGCCTTCTCGCTGTTTGAGGGTTCAGGCTCCCATCCAGGCGAAATCCAGGTGATGATTGCCATCATCGCCGTCATCATCGTGGTGTTGGCCGGCTTGCAGATGGCCGTCGTCATCTACTGGTATGTGCGGCTGTTCCTCGCCGCCGCGGCAGGCATCCCGGTCATCGGCCTTGGCGGCCTCACGCAGGGCATGGCGGCGGCGCAACGTTGGATAATCTCGCTCATCTCAAGCGGCATGAGCCTGATGGCGCTGTTCCTGGTGCTCGCCGTCACGGCGCTTCTGACATGGGACGTGCGCAGCACCACCGATCCGGCCTACGCCGCACTTGTCCTGGTGTTTCTCGAACTGCTGGCGCTGGCGCTCCTGTTTCTGCTGCCGCGCGCCGCCGGCTCGATCGTCAAGGGCACATGAAGGGGCGAACGAAACACCATGACCGGACTGACCGATATCTTCGAAACAATCCCCCTGACACGGCCGCCTGCGATGACGGGTGTCGCACCAAGAAACGTCATGCCGGGTGCATGCGAGCAAGATGCCGACAAAGTCGCCCGAGGCAAGCAAGGCGACGCCGTGCAAAGAGCGGCGGGAGAACCCGCCCGAGGCAAGCAAGGGCGGCAGAGCCGCCCCGAGATCCTATGAGGCGGGGAGCAGTAACCGGTGCTACGGTTTCGGTTTCAACGCGAATTGGAGAAAGCAGATGCAAAATACATCCACTTTGAAAACCGCAGCACCGGCCGCTGCAGAACATAACACGATCTACGTTTCCGTCGAGGTCAGCCGGAAAAGCTGGGTGATCGGCCTGAAGAGCCCGCTCAAGGACAAGATCGGCATTTACACGCTCGGTCCGGCCGATGTGATCGGTCTGAAAGAGCTGATCGAGAAGCAGCGAGCCAAGGCACAGCGCACCCTCGGCCACGCCGTGCGGGTCGTTTGCTGCTATGAAGCCGGCTACGAGGGCTTCTGGCTGGCACGCTGGCTGGACAAGGAGATGGGGATCGAGACGATCGTGCTGGATCCGGCAAGTCTTCTGGTCAATCGCAAGGCCAAGCAGCGCAAGACGGACCGGATCGACGCACGGAAGATGGTGCGAGCCTTGCTGGCTTTCGACCGCGGCGATGCGGAAGTGTTGAGCCGGGTTCGCGTGCCGAGTGTCGACGAAGAGGATCGCAAGCGCCTGCTTCGCGAGCGAAAGCGTCTGGTATCGGCGCGCACCTCGCTGACGAATTCGATCAACGGGCTTCTGAAGCTGCACGGTATTTTCGATCTCAATCCCGGAAACAGGGATTTCGCGGCGCGATTTGCCAAAGCGACGACCGCATACAGCACGGCATTTCCGCGGCGAGCGCGCCAGGAGATCGAACGTCTTTTGGAGCGGCTGGCTCTCGTGCGCAAGCAGATCGCCGCGATCGAGGCCGAGCGTGACGCCATTGCGCGTGCAGGAGCGAAATTGTCGCCCTCGGATACGGCCGAGGGCAGCGACGAACAGGCAGCGGCGACGATCGCTGCACTGGCACAGTTGAAGGGGATCGGCGAGAACGATGCGACGCTGCTGGCGCACGAGGTCTTGTACCGCGATTTTCGCAACCGCAAGGAGATTGCGAGTTGGGCCGGCCTCGCGCCGGCGCCGTATTCGAGCGGCGACAAAGAACGCGACCAGGGACTTGGCCGCGACGGTCCAGCGTGGATCCGGGCCAATCTCATCCAGATGGCCTGGCGCTGGGTGCGATATCAGCCCGGCAGTGATCTTGCCAAATGGTTCGAGGAACGTACCGCTGGCGGATCCCGGCTGACGCGGAAGATCCTGATTGTGGGTGTGGCCCGCAAATTGCTCATCGCGCTTTGGCGGCTGTCGCAGACCGGTCTCGTGCCGTCCGGTGCCACGCTGATGCGCACCTGAACCGAAAAACTCCCTTTTCAGCCTGCTCGCGGCCGCGAGCAGGGCTGGGACCGGGTGATGTGTGACCGTTGCTTGCTTGGGCTCAAAAAAGCCGCCCCCGAGTCGGGTCCCATCTCCGGAACGTGACGCCCGCAGGAAGCGGGATTGGGGGCCGACAGCAAAATGACTGTCGCCCGTATACAAGGTGAGCTTCGCACGACGCAGCTGTAATAAAGGCGTTCCGACCTGGTCGCAGTAAACAAAACAAGGATTTGAGAAATGCGATGAATTCAAATTCAACCCCCTTGACATCTCAGGCCTCATACAAGGCAAGCTCATTCGTTTGTGCGGCCCTGCGCGCAATTGGCCAATCCTGCCCTCGATGCGAAAACCTGCGCAAAAGCCAGCCGGATGATGATCGGTCGCTTGACAGCCAGGACCGGACAGGCCAGCGTCGCGGTGTACTCGGCGGCCCACCTTTCATTCCTGAAAAACCGCGGAGTGACGGGCGGACAGGGCTGCGGTGGCTTTTCATGCTGCCGGGCATCCTGGCCGTCCTGATATGGACGCCGGTGCTTGTCATCCCGCCGGCAAAGGCATCGCAGGCTCATAAAACCACCGACCTTCTGACCTTCATCCGCCATATCGAAGCCGGAGGCGGCGGCTATGACGCCTTCGAGCACCGCATCAGCGTGCCGCCGCCGAAGCGGCTGACCGCCATGCGGGTCGACGAGGTGCTGGCCTGGCAGACCCGGGTGAGGGCCGCGGGCAATCCGTCGACAGCCGCCGGCGGCTACCAGATCATTCGGCAGACGCTTGACCGTATGGTCAAAAACAGCACCGTCTCCAGGACCGCGCTCTTCAATGCCGACACCCAGGACCGTCTCGCCCGATCCCTGATCGGCGAATGCGGATCGAGTGCACAACGGGTGCGCTTCGCCAACTGCCTGGCCGGGATCTGGGCGGCCCTGCCGCTCGTGTCGGGCCCGAACAGGGGCCGTTCGGCCCATCACGGCATCGCCGGCAACCGGGCACACACGACGCCTGAAACCATTCTGGCACTGCTGGCCGGAAAACCCGTGCCGATCAGCAGGACGAGCGCGGCGCGCCTGCGCAACGAGGCCGGCGCCGGGAGTGGCGCTGACATGAGATACAGCACCGTCGCAACGCCCCCGGAACCGCCCAAACCGTCGCGGGAAAGCATCGGCGCGGCCATGAGGCAGGCCCGCAAGGACGGCACGCTCACGCCGTCGGTGCGCCTATGGAAGGTCGACCCCTATGCGCAGGAATGATAGACTGGAAACCGGCGGTCCGGCAACCGCAGGCGGGGCGAGGCAGGCAAGCAAAGCGACGCCGTACCCGGAAGGGCGACAAAGTCGCCCAGTCGCAGCACGATCGCTCGGCGCCCCGTCCGCCGGATTCGCCACCCTCAGGCAAGCGAAGCGCCGCCGTGCCAGTCGACGCAGATGGCCTTTGCTCTTCGTCGCATTCGTCATCGCATACATGATGACCCATGACGGTTTCTTCTTCCCGGACGTGCCGCTGTGGTTCGCTGGACTGCCGCTGATTGTCGCAATCGTGGCGGGTCGCAGCCGACCTGCCGGTGACGGCTGGCAACGCGGCATCTCATTCGTTGCCATCACCGCCTTTTTGCTCTGGCCGGCCTTGCTGTGTGCTGCTGGGCTCACCGGCATTGGGTTCGAACCTCTCGTGGTCTGGCCGGTGGCCGGGATCGCGCTCATCGGTCTCGCCTGGCTCACCAGCCTAGTCGGCGTCACGCTGCTCGCCTTGATCGTGACGCTGGTTCCGGTGTTTCCGGCATCGCCCCTTTTGGTTCTGGCTGAGGTCGTTCCCGGCGCGGGTCTGGCTGGTCCGATCGTGGTCATGTTCTGCCTGGCAATCATTGAATTCATGCCAGGACACCGCAGAGAGAACATGCTGCAACGCGCCGGGGCCGTGGCCATGATCGCTGGTGGCGTGTTGGTCTGGAACCTGGCGGTCGCAGCGCAGTTGGTATCAACGGGCCACCCTCCAGAGATGTCAACATCGGAACCGGCTTCAACAGCACAGCCGCCCTGGCAGGAAATGGATGAGCCGCGGGCGGTGACCGAGCGCGGCCGCTGGATCGCCTTGCGAGATATGCTGCCCGAGGGCGGCGAGGCTATCTTCGGGGAGAATTTCTTCCGCGCGGACGATCATGACGCCATCGCCTTCTGGTGCGAGGCGGCAAGGCAGCAAAACCTGACCCTGTGGATCGGCGTGAGGGTCGACCGGAATGCGATCCGCCGTGGCGCGGTCATGCGCTTCGATCCGCAATCGTGCGCCCTGCCGGACGCTGCACCGCCGATCGTCCATGCGGCGCAATGGGGCATTCCGGGCATCACCGGCACATGGGGCCGCATGGAACCGCTGTCAGGCCATTCCGCCGGCCAGGCTGGCGATAGGGAAGCCAATGACGGTCTTGATGACAAGGGCCCGGCCTCGGCCTGGCTGATCTGCTACGAGGCGTTCCTCGTTCCGGCATGGGCCGAGGCTCTCAGCCAGGCCGCGACCGGACAGCCGCCGGACAATCGACCGATCATCGTGCTGTCCAATGACGGGGCATTCGGAGCTCTGCCCGTCAGCCGGTTGCGCCGCAAGGTCACCCGCGCCATGGCCGGCCTTAGCGAACGAACGGTGTTCCACGCCGAGACCGGCCGCACAATTCTTGTCAAAGGCGGGTCCTCCCGCCAGATCAACGTCGGGTCCTCCGGCCAGGTCAAAGGCGGGTCTCCCGTCGTACCTGCTCACGACACAATGCGAGGTGAATAACGATGGATCGGCACATCACGACAACCCTCCTCCTGACAGCGGCCATCCTGACCGTCGGCCATGGTGCCGGCCTGCTGATCTCGCCACAGCTCTTCCGGTCCGGCATCATCGGCATAACAGGCGTCGAAATCGGCTGGACCCTGATCGCCATCATACCGGCGGCAATCGCCGGCATCGTCATCTTCGCAAGGGGGCACAGGGCCGGATACTGGGCGTGGATACTGGCCCCCGGTATCGCTATCTGGGTGATGCGGCCGTTCGGCTCGTTCGACCAGGGCTGGCAGCTACACTGGGCCGTCAAGTTCATCAAGGCTTACGCGGAGCAGATCTGGCCAGTCATCTGGTACGGCAAGACCATGACGTCCCCT
>CAWUFE020000006.1:0-135000 GCA_963921345.3 Rhizobiaceae bacterium
AACGGCCGAGTTCAGTCAAGTGCGTATGCGAGCGCTCGCGGTAAAACAGATCACCCCCCAATTCCTCCTCGAGCTTTTTGATCGCTCTCGTCAGAGACGGTTGACGCACACGGCATCGTTCCGCTGCGCGGGTGAAATTCAACGTTTCAGCAACCGCAAGGAAGTACCGAACATAATTCATCTCCATAAATCCGAACCCTCGCCCGAGGTATCAATAGGTCACAATCATTCCTGCGGCACAACGGGTTGCAACCATAAATGCCGAATTTATCCACCGGACAGATTTTGCCCTGTCTGCGGACGCTCCAGCCAACCATGGTTACGGATACCATGCCGAGAAAGCGAACCCTCAAACGTTGATGATGAAACAACTTATCGATTGAATTCAGTATTTTCCGCTATTGTTTCGATAGCTCGTTTCGTGCAGATTGCAATATAACTGCGGAGCCAGCTGGTCACTTCGAGGCGGCCCACGAACAGTAGATCCTGCCAACAACCGTCTAGTCTTTGTCCAAGTCTAGCAGGCTGCTGAAAAAGTCCTCGATTTTGGATAGCGAACATGATTCCGTCTTTTGAGCGGAGATGGAGTTGTGATGCGCGGCGGAGATGCAGACAGCGGTTCTTTGTTTTCCTATGTGGACCTTGAGCAGCGTGTGCCGCGCGGCCACCCGCTTCGGATCATTCGCCGGCTCGTGGACGATGCGCTTGTGTCGTTGGATGAGGTGTTTTCCAGTTCCTATTCCCACACGGGTCGACCTTCGATTGCGCCGGAGAAACTGCTTCGCGCCCTGCTTTTACAGGCGTTCTATTCGATCCGCTCGGAACGCCAGTTGATGGAGCAGCTGGATTACAATCTCCTGTTCCGCTGGTTTGTCGGGCTCGGCGTTGATGAGGCGCATGCGAAATGCTCGATCGCTTCCCAAACCCTGCGCATGTCCACCTCACGAGGCAGCCAACCTTGGCAGGCTGCGTAACAATCGCGGCGGTCAATTTCCATGCCTCGTCACGGCAATCGCTTGCATAGCGAAGGTCGCTTCGGTCATGATCAACACAAGTGGTTTTGGTCCAGGGCATCATCATTCTCCGATTCGGCAAAATCAGAAGAATGATAACCCGCTGAAATCACTCACCATAGTTTCCAATCAGGCTCTGAGGCGCGATGTTCGGCACAACGGAGCAGGAACCTTCTGCACAGATTCGGGTGGGACTACGTGGGATGAAGTGGGACGGGGTAGCGTTTTTTGACGGGACGGATGTCGAAGCCGGAAGTTTCCGGATGAAGCCGAATGGGCTTGTGGTTTGAACGCGGCCTGACTGAGGCGTTTTGGAGGTTTTTGGCTCAGTGCCGAATTTCCGGGGCGGTCAATTCGGGTTCCAATTCCGCCAGTATGTCATCCGCCAGTTCTTCCGGGTTTCGCTTTTGTGTCTCAAGGCGGAACTCCGGCTTGGTCGGCGCTTCGTAGGGGCTGTCTATGCCGGTGAAGTTTGGCAGTTCGCCGCGTCTGGCCTTACGGTAAAGGCCTTTCGGGTCGCGTTGCTCTGCAACCTCAAGAGATGTTTCTATGAAGATCTCGATGAATTCGCCGTCCTCGAACATATCGCGGGCCATCTGGCGCTCTGCGCGGAATGGTGAGATGAAGGCGGTCATGACGATGAGGCCAGCATCGACCATGAGTTTGGCGACCTCGGCAATGCGGCGGATGTTTTCCACCCGGTCAGCGTCTGTGAAGCCGAGATCCCGGTTGAGACCGAGACGGACATTGTCGCCATCGAGAATATAAGTACGCAAGCCTCTGGCATGCAGTTTCATCTCCAGCGCGTTGGCTATGGTCGACTTGCCGGAACCGGAAAGGCCGGTGAACCAGAGCACCCGACCGGGGTGGCCGTTAAGTTTCGCCCGGGCTTTCTTGTCAACCGTGACCGCCTGTCGGTGCACATTATTGGCGCGGCGCAGGGCAAAATCGATCATGCCCGCGGCAACCGTCTGATAGCTCTGTCGGTCGATCAATATAAAGGCGCCCATCGGCAGGCAGTCGCCATAGGGTTCGAATGCAACAGGTCGGTCGAGCGCAAGTTTGACCACAGAGATGTCATTGAGATTAAGAGACTTGCACGTCATCTCCTCGAAGGTGTTGACGTTGAAGGCCAGACGTATTTCCGAGATAGTCGCGTTGACGAGGCTGGTGCCGATCTTCATCAGGTAAGTGCGGCCATGGAAGCCGCTTTCTTTTGCCATCCAGACCAGCTTCGCCTCGAACTGGTCGGAGGTTTCGCATGGATCCCTGCTTGCAACGATGACATCGCCGCGGGAGATATCGACATCACGGTCGAGTGTCAGCATGACGGCCTGATCCGCCTGAGCGGTTGCACGTTCCGATTCACCAAGGACAATGCTCTCGACGGCCGCGGTCTCACCGGACGGCAGGATGCGGATTTCATCTTCCGGTGCGACGCGGCCCGCGAGGATTGTTCCGGCATAACCACGGAAATCCAGATGAGGCCGGCTGACCCATTGGACCGGCATTCGAAACCCGCGATCGACAAGTGCCCTGCGCGGATCCACCACGCCAAGAAATCCAAGCAATGTCGGGCCGTGATGCCAGGGCGTCCTGGCCGAGCGCACGACGACGTTGTCGCCTTCGAGAGCGCAGACCGGCACTGGTGTGACTGTTTCGAATGCAAGACGATCGCACAGTTTCACATATTCGGCGACGATACGATCGTATGCCGTCTGGTCGAAATCCACCAGGTCCATCTTGTTGACCGCCAAAACGACATGGCGGATGCCAAGCAGGGAGACGATGAAGGAGTGACGGCGCGTCTGTTCGAGCACGCCCTTGCGCGCATCAATGAGGACGACCGCGGCGTCGGCGGTGGAGGCCCCGGTGACCATGTTGCGGGTGTATTGTTCGTGCCCCGGCGTGTCGGCGACGATGAATTTGCGCTGGTCCGTTGCGAAGTAACGATAGGCGACGTCAATGGTGATGCCTTGTTCGCGTTCGGCGCTCAGTCCGTCGACAAGCAGCGCGAAGTCCATCTTCTCATCCTGTGCCCCGACTTTCTGTGAGGCCCTTTCGAGTTCGCAAAGCTGGTCGTCGAGGATCATCTGTGATTCGAAAAGCATGCGGCCGATCAGGGTCGACTTGCCGTCATCGACACTGCCGCAGGTGATAAAGCGTAGGGTCTCGAGGCTGGCCTGATTCTCGAGATAGGCGTCGATTTCGTGCCGCACATTCATCAGAAGTATCCTTCCAGCTTCTTTTTCTCCATTGAGGCGGCCGCATCGGTGTCGATGGCGCGCCCCTGGCGTTCGCTGCTTCTGGCGTGAAGAAGCTCGAGAATGACCGAATCGAGATCGTCGGCATCGGATTCGATGGCTCCGGTCAATGGATAGCAGCCGAGGGTGCGGAAACGGATCCGGCCGAATTCGACCTTTTCGCCCTCTCGGGGCTGCAAACGGTCGTCGTCAAGCATGATCAGCATGCCATCGCGACAGATATAGGGGCGCAGGGCGGCGAAGTAGAGCGGCACGATCGGGATGTTCTCGCGGTGGATGTATTGCCACACGTCCAGTTCCGTCCAGTTGGAGATCGGAAAGACGCGGATGCTCTCGCCTTTCCCGATTGCCGTGTTGTAAAGGTTCCAGAGTTCGGGGCGCTGGTTCTTCGGATCCCACCGGTGCGTGGCTGTCCGAAAAGAGAATATGCGCTCCTTGGCGCGGCTTTTTTCCTCGTCGCGCCGGGCACCGCCCAAGGCAGTATCGAATGCATGCTTGTCCAGCGCCTGTTTCAGGCTTTGTGTTTTCATGATGTCGGTGTGAACCGAACTGCCGTGGTCGATCGGGTTGATGTTCCTTTCCACGCCTTCACGATTGATATGGGTAAGCAGCCGCATATTGGCTTCGGCGGCCATGCGGTCGCGAAACTGGTACATCTCCTGGAACTTCCAGCCCGTGTCGACATGCAGAAGCGGAAACGGGGGTGGCGATGGATAGAAGGCCTTCCTGGCCAGATGGAGCATGACGGACGAGTCCTTGCCTACCGAATAGAGCATGACCGGTTTTTCGGCGGTTGCGGCAACCTCGCGCATGATATAGATGCTCTCGGCTTCCAGGCGGTCGAGATGGGAAAAGGCCAGCGACCTGTTGGCGGCGGGCTGCCTAACCATCGCGGCCGTCGCGCCATAGGATGGAGCGTACACGGCGAGTGCGGTCGACAGTTTTCCTGCAATTCTGCAGTCGGCGTCAGCCAGGCACCGCAGGCGCCCGCAAAGGTCGGTGTGTGGCCAGATGAGGTATCTGTCGCCGTCGCCGCCGCAGAGGGTGTCGAGCGCATCGATGAGTTCATCGTCCTGCGGATGGTAGGCATTGAGAAAAACCCAGCTCCGAGCCCGTCGCCCGTCATTGGCGGCCAAAAGCTTCTTGCCGGACGGCGTTTGGTGCATTTGAACAAATAGCGAGACGGTGCGTTCCCGCCCGACCTGTTGCAGCAGCGCCTCGGCCGCGTGTCTGCGTACCGGGCTTGCGTTTTCATCTACCAGATCGGCAAGCGAAATGGGGGGCGGGAGAAGCCCTTTCTCAACTGCTCTGTGCTCGACTGTCCGCTTCGATGTCGCGGCCCCTTCTTGCTCAAGACAGGCCTGCAGCAGTTCGATGGACCAAGGCTCGACTGTGCCTTCCGTGCCCGCCCGGTTATTCTGTGCTTCTTCGGGGAATCGATCCATTAGCCACTCCGTCGCTATAGTGTGTGAATGTCATGAAAAAGAGGGACGCAAAGTGGACGACGCCGGCGGTGCCGCTCAATACAGAACAGTTGAACATCTTCGTTGGTGATTGGGGGGCGAGCAGAGCGGCGCAGCCACTGCCCATGGATTGCGCCCTTGACGTTTTGCTCTACGGCCGAGCGGACGGCATCAGGTTCGTAGTATCGCGAAACCGATTGATCGGCACCAGGTTTTCGTGAACGCGGTTTATTCAGGCTGGACGTCGAGGTGCCATAGAATGCTCTTCAACGTGTTGCCGGGCAGGCCGGAACAGGCCACAAGCCGCTATATTCGGTTAGTTACCTTGGGACGCCTCATTCAAAATCAATCTGATCATGCTTTGAAATCGCATGTACAAACTTTCTTGTGCCGGATTCCCGTATTTGATCAACTCGCAATACTTGATCGCCCTTATCGAGAAATAGAAACCGACATAGTCGATCCACGTAAAGTCACTCGACCCGATTTCAATTCGATCCCCAATACGCTTCAATTGGCTCAATTTTTCTGCCGGATCATTGCCATATGCGTAGTCGGCTTCCAGATAGGAAATTACGTCAAAATATCGTGGTTTCAGTCCGAAATGCTCCCAGTCGAAAATTCGAGCCGTTCCGTCTGCGGCCACCAGCGCATTGGAGGCATGAAAATCACCGTGTGCCATGTAGCAATCCACCATGTCCGTGTCTCGAAAGCGGCTCAGATACGCTGTTGCAATATCCCGGGTCTGCTTGACGAGTTGCACCATCTCCGCTGGATGCTGAACGTGTTCATAGCCTGTTTCGACGAACCCGGAAACGAACGCGGATTTCTTCATATCCCCGATTGTCACAAAAGTCCTCGACCGGTTGTACAGAAGTTCATGCACCCTCAGAATCTCGGAAAGTGACAGGCGCCCGCGCCTGGTTCCCCCTGATCTCATGTTCTCCAAAGCCAGATGCCCGGCGAAGTCGACCCGACTGGGCAGCAAAGGCCGGATGTCCGGGTCCAATTGGAGTTCCATCAACGCCGACCGCTCGTTTTCAATGTGTGCGGTGGCGTAGCTCGACATGGGGACTTTGACAAAAATCTCTCGTCGCCTGTCCTTGGCAAAAACAACTGCCCTGGTATTCGGTATTAAGAGATGCCTGACACTCAAGCCCAAATAGTCAAAGGATCCTTTCAGCCTATCATAGACCGATCCCTCGCCAACCGTGACGCTTATGCGCATGTGAGGCGAATGGATGCCAAAGGCTGACAGAAACCAGGCCGCACGACAACGAAATACGTCACTCCGATATTGCATGGTGTGTGCCTTCAAATGCCACGGCTTCGAAAACCGCTCTTCCAAGAGCCAGCAATGCTGGCTTCCCGATGAGAAGTACCGGAATTGGAGCATCGCGCGCGCGGTATATTCGGATTGGGTGCCGAACAGTGCGCTCCAATTCACGCCCCCCTTAGGAGACTTCCAAAGATTACCGACTCGGATGGACTGATCGGTATGCGGTGGTTTGACATCGGTCTCAGACAGAAGGGATTCCCGCACGGATTGATATGCGCTACCCGGTTTGCATGATTGATCTACTTGCAATTCAACAACGCTGGGAAGCGGACGGCTGCCATCGTGATGAACGTGGTCGCCGGCTGTTTGCCGCCAGTGAAGCGCGTGCAGCTGGCCGGGGCGGCATTGCCGCGGTCTCCAGCATCACCGGCGTCGCCAGGTCGACGATCGGGCGTGGGCTCAAGGACCTTGATGACCCGCCGCCCGGAAAGGTTCGCCGCCCAGGCGCTGGCGCGCGAACACTGACCGATAACGATCCGACCCTGCTTGCTGACCTCAAGCGCCTCGTTGAGCCAGTAACGCGTGGCGACCCGGAGCGACCGCTGATGTGGGTGTCCAAAAGTCCCGCCAAGCTGGCCGCGGCACTCAAGGACGCAGGCCACAAGATATGCCGCAACAGCGTCGACACATTGCTGGCAAAATTGGGGTTCTCGCGGCAGACGAACCGCAAGACCGACGAGGGCTCAAGGCACCCGGACCGCAATGCCCAGTTCGAGCACATCAACACCAAGGTGTGTGAGGCACAAGGCGCCGGAGAACCAGTGATCTCGGTGGACACCAAGAAGAAGGAACTGATCGGCAACTACAAGAACGGTGGCACCGACTACCGTCCAAAAGCCGACCCACGACGCGTGAAGGTGCACGACTTCGAGGACAAGAGCTTGGGCAAGGTGGCTCCTTACGGGGTCTTTGACGTCACCGCGAACGAAGCATGGGTCAGCCTCGGCATCACTGCCGACACGGCTGAATTCGCTGTCCAGTCCATCCGCACCTGGTTCTATCGGATGGGCCATGCGCGCTATCCCGAGGCGAAGAAGCTCGTGATCACTGCTGATTGTGGCGGTTCGAACGGGGTACGTATCAGGCTTTGGAAGGTCGAGTTGCAAAAGCTCGCCGACGAGACCGGGCTCACGCTGCAGATCCACCACTATCCGCCGGGTACGTCGAAGTGGAACAAGATTGAGCATCGCCTGTTTTGTCACATCACCCAGAACTGGCGCGGCCGTCCGCTCACCGATCGCATGACGGTGGTCGAATTGATCGGCGCGACGACAACCAAGGCAGGGCTCAGGGTCGAATGCGCAGTCGACGAACGGATCTATCAGAAGGGTGTCAAGGTCTCCAAAACCGAAATGGCCGAAATCGACATCACTGGCGACAAGTTCCACCCTGAATGGAATTATACCATCAAACCGAGAGTGAACGATTTGTAGTGGTTATTTTTGGAAATGTCCTTAAGATCGGGCATCTTATCCACGGTTTCTCCGTCTCAATGAGTTTGAAATGCCATAAAGCGGCGAAAGTGAATGGCATCTGCTGTGCTGCATTATGCACAACAGTTGAACATATCGGTTGCAAAGCAATGCAGCTACTGTTTATCGATTGCGGTTCCGGGAGCACAGTATTCAGGCTGAACGGTCTTGATGTTTTACCCTACGGTCGCGTTGACAGAACCAACGGCGAAGCCGGCTCATCATGTTGCGAAACAGATTGAGCATTATCATGTGTTTGGGAATACCGTGTTCCAGTTGGACATGGAGGTGCTGAAGAATAGTCTTCACCTTGTTGCCGGACAGGCTGGAGCGTGCAACCCGGTAATACACAAGATTGTCAGGCAATACGATTGCGTCGGCCTTTTCAAACAATCGTAGCCACATGTCATAATCTTGACAAATCGAAAACTTGCGTCGCTGGTAGTGTTTGCCGAGAACACGCGCATCGTAGATGGCTGAAGAATTCACGATGTACTGGCGAACCAGCATTTTATCGTAGGTAACAAGACCCTCATAGGACGTTGCGACCATTTTGCCTCTTTCGCCGATGCGCATGCAGTTCGTGCCGCAAATCTGGACCCCGCTGTCGTGCATGGCGGCGAGTTGCAATGCAAGTTTGTCCGGCAACCAGCGATCATCGGCGTCGCAAAATGCGATGTAGTCGCCGGACGCCTTGCGGATCGCCACGTTCCGGGCTTCGGCCACGCCTTTGTTGCGTTTGTTATTGAAGTATCGCAGGCGACGGTCCGACAAATACCTGGCCACGACTTCAGCGGTCCCGTCGGTCGAAGCGTCATTGACGACGAGCAACTCGAGGCGGCCATAAGTCTGTGTGAGCACAGAAAGTATGCTTGCGTCTATTGTCAATGCAGCATTATAGGCCGGCATGACAACGCTCACCAGCGGACGGTTTTCAGGGCTTGGCTTGCCTGAAACCATGCAACTCCTCCCTCGCAAGTTCCGGCTGACGCGCAATAAGATCAATCAGCCGTGTGGTGAAGTCCTGCCAACTCGGCAGGAAGCTTTCAGCTTCCAGACGGGCGTAATACGCATCGATT
Organism: Rhizobiaceae bacterium; assembly: GCA_963921345.3. Classification (GTDB taxonomy): domain Bacteria; phylum Pseudomonadota; class Alphaproteobacteria; order Rhizobiales; family Rhizobiaceae; genus Hoeflea_A. The sequence goes on from CAWUFE020000006.1 coordinate 8,631, forward strand.
TCATCCGGGCCGAAGGTTTCGGCAATCTCTCGAAAGAATGAAATCGCTTGCTTGACGCTCGCCACCTGCCGATAGAACGGATTTGCGGGGCAGATTGTCTCGACCTCATCGTGCAGGTCGCTGAAACTTGCGATGACGTCGCGACTGTGAAGCATCTGCGCCAACTTGAGTTTGAAGCCGACCTCGAAGCGGTCGTTGATGAGCGCGAAGCTTGGTGCGACCGGTGCGTCGAGATCCCTTAGCCGGTAACCTGCGGCGGAAAGTTCGCGGAGATCCTGCTGTGTCAAGCAACTCAGTTTTTTCGGCCGCCAGCCATCGGTTCCCGAAATATGCAGGACGCTGTCAGACCGCTTGATACGTGGGGTGGGGTGCGGTGGAGGGATGCAGATATCAGACCGCCCCGAGAGCGCCGGAAAATCCGTCAAAGCCATTCTGTGTTCGCGATGCGAAATGAAGAAGACGTTGCGCGCTGACGCGAACGCCCTGTTATAGAATGCTGAACTGCCAAAGCGAAAGTACTGTTCCACACCTGGCCGGCCGCGGAAAACAAAACGCGTGAAGTAGTTATGCACGATCAGTGCATCAACTGGCCCATGATGCGCGATCCGAAACAGTCCTTCATGCGACAGAACAATCTTGCAACCCGAACGGCGTGCCCCGGCGACACGCTGGAGCGTTGCCTCATCAATCGATGAAGCCCATACCGGAAAGCGCAGTGATCTCCGTCGTGGAACATATGCGACCTCAATTTCCATGCCTCTGGCCGAAAATTGAGTAAGCAGGCGGTTGTCGAGGATATTTTGGCCATCGACAACATCCCGATTGGCAAAGCGTACAAAGAGCAGTTTCAAGTTGCGACTGTCCTCGGTCAATTCCAGGGCTTATGAGGGGGCGTCAGACACGGCCAAGCCAGCGATAGACGATCAGGCCGATCCATTCCTTGAGGGCATTAGTCGTTCCTTCCAGCGCTGCGGCCAGTGGTAGCCAGCGCAACACCGTCCTGCTGACACCATGGACGGCTCGCAGGTCGTTAGGCGCGGGGATGACCGGCAACCCCACCTTGTCGAACGCGGCGAGCGCGGGCGGCATATGCGCAGCCGAGGTGATCAGCAAGGCCGACCCGAAGCGCCGCCGGTTGTACATCTCGCGGATTTCCAGTGCATTTTCGTAGGTGTTGCGACCGCCGGTGGCAATTTCTATGGCCGCGGCATCAACACCCCACTCGACAAGAAGGTCTCGTATCAGTTCGGATTCCGCCTGCCGGCCTGGCCGCCAAGGCATCTGGCCGCCAGTGACAAGGATCCGTCGCGCCTTTGCGGCACGGAACAGGCGTGCGGCATAAAGCACGCGATTGGATGCCGGACCAAGATCGGGCGCTGTTCGAGGCTCATGGACCTGATCGATTGCACCGCCGATAACGATGGCAACATCGGCAACCGGCACCGCCACAATTGGCAGCGGTTGAGATTGCCGTTCCAGCGTCGACAGCACCCAAACTGCAAAGGCCGGCATGGATGCAACCCAAAGCCAAAGTATCGAAGCGCTGAAACAGGCCAGGGAAATTCCTCGCAAGTGCAGCAGCGCGGCAATCACGCCAGCGCAGGAAATCAGCAGCGTCAATCCAAGCGGATAAACCGAGACGGACAACAGCTTCGACAGAAAGAGCATGGAGAAAATCACGGACGGTGAAGGAGTTACATGGATCAGCAATCCACGCGCTCCGGTCCCGACCCCATTCGAGGGCCTGCCCGTTGCAGATGAGGACCACCCAACAATTGCCTTGCAAACCGAACGATTGGCTGGAGATCCAACCGGCTTCAGTACCTCACGGGCCCTGGCCCTGACATCTTACGGAACAGTCATTTTCATTCTGCCGCCTCCAGGATACAGTCCGTCCGCTCGCCGGACAGCACGCTGTCGAAATAGTCGATGGTTCGATTGAGCCCGCTATCCAGGCTGATGGTCGGTCGCCATCCCATCAGGCCCGTGGCCTGTGAGATATCCGGCTTGCGCTGCTGCGGATCGTCTTCCGGCTTTGCAAGATGAACGATGTTTGAGCTGGACCCTGTCTTGGCGATGACCAGGTCTGCCAGTTCGCGAATGGTGAACTCACCCGGATTGCCCAGGTTGAGCGGCCCCGCAACATCGTCCGGCGTCTGCATGAACCGCCGGAAGCCTTCAATCAGGTCATCGACATAGCAGAAGGACCGAGTTTGCTGCCCGTCGCCATAGATTGTGATGTCCTGGTTGCGCAGAGCCTGCAGAATGAAATTGGAAACCACGCGACCGTCGTCGGGACGCATCTGCGGTCCGTAGGTGTTGAAGATGCGTACGACCTTGATTGGGACGTCATGCTGTCTCGCATAGTCAAAGAACAGCGTTTCGGCGCAACGCTTGCCTTCGTCGTAACAGGCTCGCGGTCCAATCGGATTGACGTTGCCGCAATAGCCTTCCGGCTGCGGATGAACCAGCGGATCGCCATACACCTCCGAAGTCGAGGCCTGGAACACGGTCGCTCCAGTTTGCCGCGCCAATTCCAGTACATTGATCGCGCCAAGCACGTTGGTCTTGACGGTCTGGACCGGATCGCGCTGATAATGCGGCGGCGAGGCCGGGCAGGCCAGGTTATAGATCTCGTCGATCGGAGTACCGCCGAGCAAAAAGGGTTCAGCCACGTCACGATCGATCAGTTCGAACTGCGGATGCGATCTGAGGTCAGCGACATTGCTCCGGCAGCCGGTGTCGAAATTTTCCAGGCAGATAACGTGATAGCCTTCACGGACCATCCGACGCGACAGGTGAGATCCTAGAAATCCGGCACCACCGGTTATCAGCGCCGTCTTTCCGTTTGGCGTTGCCTGAACCGCACCGATGCGTCCGGTTTTGAAATCAACAGTATGCATTGCTTACCTCCTGCGCTCCACCGGCCAATAGGCAGCCGAACTGGGTTTCTTTCGTTGGCACGAAACCGCTAGCAGCCAGCTGACCACTCAGTTCCGTTTGCAGCGTTTGGGAAATTGTAATGCCAAGCGGAATTGGCGAACAAAAACAACGCTTCGTTTTTGGATGAAGGTGGATCAGCAACCTCCATCCCGTCTCGATGCCGACACATTTCGCAATCGAGCTTTGCCGATCGAAGCGCTGAATGAAACAGGCCAGGGAGATTCCTCACAAGTGCAGCAGCGCGGCAATCACGCCAGCGCAGGAAATCAGCAGCGTCAATCCAAGCGGATAAACCGAGACGGGCAACAGCTTCGACGGAAAGAGCATCGAGAAAATCACCGACGGTGAAAGAGTTACATGGAGCGGCAATCCGCGCACTCCAGTCCCGACCCCATTCGAAAGCAAGCTCGTTGCCGATCACGACCATCCGACATTGCCTTGCAAGCCAGACGTTTGGCTGGACATTCAGCCTACGGGCGCTGGCCATTTACCTTACGGACTGAGATCTGACCTGGACCATCAAGCGTATCTATAATTCGGCCTGTTGTGCGCAGGGTGGCTTTGAAGCCCACGCCGAGCATCATTCCAAAGAGCCAGACAGGATTGCCGATGCGCTATTTTGATTGCAAAGATCAAAAGACAAAATTGGATTTGCAGCAACGAACCAGTCGTGAAACAGAGGACTGTCACGAACATTATCGGAAACACGCCCATACGCGGTCCGACTGAACTGAACAGCGAGATTATAACGCCGCAAAACGCCATGAATCCACAGACACCCGTTGACAAAAAAACAACCACCAAAATGTTGTTGACATGTCCTCTCGCCAGCGCTGCGGATGCTCCCAAATACCCATATTTGTGAAGGAGCCAGTCCTCGTAATTTGCATACCCGGTTCCGAAAAGGAATCCCGCAAGACCTTTATCGCGCCAATAGTCAAACAAGCTCAGGAAGGCATTCAAGCGGCTGCCTTCGCTCCCCTCCAATTGTCCGCTTTGAAAGACCAAAATCAGTTTTTCCACTCTGCTGAAATATTTGTGTTGAAATTGTCCGATTATCTCTGGAAAAACCATCGTTACTACCAGTACAATCGGCAAAACACAAATTATCAATAACAACATTTTTTTTACGTAAGAATTTCGCAATATAGTATTCAACAAATGCGTATAGTGGAAGCGATGTGAAATGATCGCGCATATGAGCAATAGTAGTCCAGCCAAAGAGCCGACGAACAGAACCGTTAGCTGAGCGAATTTTCTCGAGATTTCCTGAAATCTTGACCGTTGGAGGTAAATTGAGACAGCGAAGACGTATCCGGCCAAAAAAGTGCCGAGATGGGCAGGTTCCCTGAAAAAAGCGAAAGGACGCCTGTACCAGAGGAACTGGTGGTGACTGTTTTCCGAACTCAGTCTTTGATGGTCCGGATTAAAGCCGATTATGAAATCGTTGACAGCCGCAAAGCCCGCAGTTTGCGAGGCAATATCGGACCATACGATTGCCAGTGTTGCTACAGCGCCGCAGGTCAGTCCTTTGAAAAATCGAGTTGTCCCTGCAACATTGAGGTTGGTAAACATCAATGGAGCGCTGACCGCGATCAACCCCAACAGAGACAGAATGTATTTGTCCGGTCCAAATCGGACCGCGGCGGAAACAAAGGCGATGAGCCAGAACAGGATCAGCCACAAAGACGCACGCGTGAACCGGAGATAGGGAAGGGATACAACGGTGTAGAGGCCCGCGGCCACGAGAACCGGGGACAGATAGATGGAGGGTGCGAGTTCCGGTCCGAAAACGCCAAAAGGCGCACATAGTCCGAAGAAAAATGCCGACCAGTTGCGTATACCTTGTCTCTGGCTCATCGTTGGCAACTGTTCCTTTGATACCCCGACTCTGCCGGAGGGTTTCAGTCGTCTAAGTTACCGCCCCAAGGAGCGGGATTCCCAAACCACTTCGGGCGGTTCGAGCAATACCTCTACGACCCTTACGTCAAGCAGTGACTATCTACCAATACGTGTGAATAAAAATTGCGCGGCCACCGGATTAAAGGAATTTTTGCTTATGACAAAACCTGATAACATCACACAATTTAAGCAACAGTCGCAAGTCGGATTGACGAAATACAGCATATAATTCTAAAGACTTGCTAATTGTCAAAGCCAAAACCGTAAAATAAAAACCAATATATTCATAATACACGTATTTGTCTGCGATGGTCGTTAACATTTTCGTCTCAAAACTTTTCAACTTTTGCATCGTTGTTTCGGGAGACCAAGATATTTCTCTGACGTCGGCCCATATGAGATAATGAAACACGTCGTAGTATCGTGGTTTCAGCCCGAAAAACTCCCAGTCTATTATTCGCGGTGACTTGTCGGCAGCCAGGATTATATTCTGGGGCAGAAAGTCGCCGTGAGCCATGTAGCAATCCACAGTCCATGCCTCCGGGAAGCTATCCAAGTACGCGTTTGCGGTTTGACGTGTCTGCTTGATAATGTGGACCATTTCCTGCGGGAGTCTGGTAAGCCCGCGGGGAGCGAAGGAGAACTCCCCGATGGGCGTCTGGCAGCATTTCTCCTCCAATTCATGGATTGGAATAGATATTTTCGACCGCTGGTACAACAGGTCATGAATACGCAAAATTTCGGAAAATGCCGGTTGTCCGGATTTGCTCCCTTTTACATTCGCGACAGCCAAATATCCAAAGCACGTGCCTGAAGCGGGCAACAAAGGTTGCAGGTCCGGATCGGCCCGCAATTCGGTCAACGCCTGTTGTTCGATGTCCAAGCCTGCAGCTGCGTGATCTGTAAGCGGAATTTTGACAAATATTTCTTTTCGACCGGCCTTGGCAAATACGACGATACTCTTGCCCTTCAAACAAGCCCCCAGATTTTCAAAGGTTCGGCTTAGCTTGCAATAGACCGATGTCCCGCTTGATGAGATGGTAATGCGCCGGTGTTGCAAATTGCACCCAAAAACTGAAAGAGCCAATGCCACACGCTTACGAATTCCAGACATTCCACCCTTGGGCGTGGCCTCGAAATACCATGGCCTTGAGAATCTCGTTTCCATAAGCCAGCGTTCGCCGTCACGCAGATAAAAGTAATAGAATTCAAGTAAAACGGTATCAGCGGAATCAATCATAGCATGATTGCCGAATAGTTTCTCCAAATAGACTATGGGGATGTTATTAGAAGTCGGTTTGGTGTTAAATGAAGTCAGCCCTTTGTGGATGAACTCAAACAACCCTCGCCCCTGAAAAAGATGTCGCAACATTCGTGTGTCCTCAACTCGGCGTTTGGATCAGGGCCTTCATGTAAGTCTGGTCAACTACACGCCGAATGTCAAGTTGGAACGTATTCCGTTGCGCCCTACCTGTTTCAGGAGTGCGTTCTTGTCTCCACAGGGATATTCCATGTGCGATTGTAATACATCGCAATCGTCCAACGGAAGTCTCACACATTTGCCAATCGAGTGGTTGACGTTTTTCATGTGCGCTGTCCTCCATAACCAATTGCAACGCAGCTTTTTTGTTGACACCATTCTCATTAACCGGCTTCCTGGAGCGTTCCATATCGGCTCAGGAAATCGGCATAGGCCTTGCCGATACCGTCTTTGAGGCCCGTCATGGCTGTCCAGCCGGGATCCCTCATCAAGCAGACATCAAGCAGCTTGCGCGGCGTCCCCATCAGGCTTCGACCGATCGAACACGATCCACCTTCGTACCCGACGACCTCCATTACCGTTTCTGCCAGTTCCCGGATTGTGATGTCCCTACCGGTTCCTACATTGAATAGGCCATCGCGGAGACCGGATTACGGCGCGAAGACACACGCGTCGGCCATGTCGTTGACAAAAAAAGGAACTCGCGCATCGGAGATCCGGCCCCCCAAACCCAAAGGACAATTTCGCGCGCACCGTGCAGTTTTGCTTCATGCGCCTTGCGGATCAGCGCCGACAAAACATGGCTGCCGGCAAGATCGTAATTATCGTTCGGACCATAAAGATTCGTCGGCATGACACTGACATATCCGGTTCCAAATTGCCTGTTAACCCCGATTCTGGATAAGGAAATTGGTGAGAGGGATCTTTTCGAACCACGAACGACATGATTCAAGATCGCATCTGAAACAACACGAGCGATCCCCCTCATGTCGTTGTCTACCACCGCAATCTTCTGCTGTCTCGATGATTTCGCGAAGATCTTTGAAGACTGGGAACGACATCACCTTCTCCCGACAGGCCGCAAACGCCGCCGATCGGGCAAGCTGTGCCTCAGCGAGATGCTGTTCATCATAGTGCTTTTCCACCTCTCGCCGTTCAAGGATTTCAAGCATTTCTGGCATTACGGCGTTGAGCAGAAGTACCGCGACTATTTCGGCGAAATCCCGTCATACGGGCGTTTCGTATCGCTCATGCCACGGCTTTTCATCCCGTTTTGCGTACTCATGCATAGCCTTGCAGCAATTCAAAGGAGTGCCTGCAAGTAAGTCTGGTCAACTTTATCCACGCCGAATGTCGAGTTAAAATGTGTTCTGTTGAACTCTGCATGTTTCAGGCGAGCATCCTTGTCACCGCAAAGGTATTCCAGATGCGACCGCAATGCGTCGCTATCGTCCAGCGGAAAAAGCAGGGCTTCATCATCGCCTGAATCGAGGGCATCGCGATTTCCGGGAATATCGCTTGCAATCGCGGGAAGTCCGCAGGCCATGGCTTCCAGCAATGCGCCCGGCATTCCCTCCCGCCTTGATGCGAGCACAAAAATGTCCATGGCCCACAGCACGCTGCGGACATCCGATATGCGGCCGGTTTCGATGATTTTTATCCCGTTCGCGCAAGCCAAACTGCGGCATTGACGCATATATTCCTCGTTTGCCTCCGGATTTCCCGTATACGGCCCGCACAGGACCACTGTGACCTTGCTGTTGTTTTTCATCTTTATGATTGCTTCAAGCAGCAGCAACTGGCGTTTGCGCTCGCAGATTGTACCGACCGTTCCGACGACGAGGTCATCGGTGGCGATGCCTCGTATTCGACGCGCTTGATCACGCTCCTCGGGAGATGGCGGACGAAACTCGGGAGATATGGGATTGGCGTTGAGCACACGGCGGTCTTCAGGAATGCCCAATACCTCCAGTCGCCGCCAGTCATCCCTGTTGAGGCAGATGATCAGCCGCGCCCTTCGGATCATTGCCAGTCGCAATTTGTAGGCAATTGCGCTACCGCGGTCCAACTCACCACCGGAAATCAGCACGACAAAGTCGGCATGTCTGGGCAAGAAAACCGCAGCAATCACATTGAACAGATAAAATACCGGGAAGAACACGACCGCGTTTCCGGATCGGGAGGCAACATACCTGCGAACATGCCATGCGTAACGGAATGCGGAAACAAGTGTCGCCCAGACGAAGGACTGGTTGTTTGTTTCCGGGATAAAGATGAACCGGAAATCAGCGTCTGCCTGTCGTCGTTCAGCCAACCCCTCCGAAAGAAAACGCCAACCGGCATAATCGCCCGGACGAATTGGGCAGGGGATCCATACGACTTTGGATTTCATGCAGGCGCCCTATTCATCGTGTATCCAAAATAATCGAAATCATCAGCATAAAGGCGACTCACAGTATCAATATCCTTCGAGCTCTAATCAATTGGTATGTGAAATTCTTTAGACTTCGAGGTATTCTTTTTTGCCAAGGTAGTACAATATTTTTCTTCCAATTCGCGTAAATTGATAGTGCTCTCCATTTTCCATCTATTTTTTATTTTAAGCGGTATACCAAGGCCGACGTGGATTCGGTGAGGTACATATGCTGAATAAAATTGAGGTGTCAGATGTAAGTCATTTTTATAAATGTTGGCAAACTTGAAATAAATTTGCTAAAGGATATTTCGCTCAAAAAATATGCTATTTCTTCTCTTGTATGAAGTTCAGTCAATGAGAGGTAGGGGAAAAACAGTTTTTGGCTTTCGTCGAAAGGCCGTTTGTTTTTAATGTTTTTTACCGGCCAAATACGCAATTTTTGTCGGTAGTAAGAAGCCAACCTTTCATAAGGATTTCTTCCTATTGTGTTGAATTCTACATTTCCTCTACTTAAATAATGAAAAAGAACGTCTCGCAAAAATGTGGGACATCTAACCGATTGATCGCATAACTGTGAATGTGCCAACGTGGTCGACATTGCCTTATAATTGTAAATCAAATAAAGGGGACAACCCTTTTTTTTTGATCGGCATGGTGGGTCCTTTCGCTTTATTGGCCTACACCCAACATGGGTACAGAATTGGGCCATAGATAAAATTCCCGAACTGCGTAACGCTACTGAAGCAAGCGATTCTGTGCGCGCAGCTATTTTTCGACCACGGGTGGATTATTTTCCGTTTACCCTGGAATTACATTCCGAGTAATCAGGATACCGGCGTCAACCGGTGGTGCCCCACCGGATCCCCCCGGAGAGATCACGCCTCGGTGCACCCAAACATCATTTCCCGTTAACCCTCTTGTAGGTTAAGACATGATATCCTGTCAGGCCCGACAGTATTCCAACGCCGTGCGCCACTTTGTTAAGGCATACCATGCTCATGGTGCTGTTGATAAAGCATGTCAGTGCGTACAAAAACCCGCCTGCCGCAATGTAAAAGATCCCCGAAAACGCCATGGTCACGGCAATAACAAATCCATAGCTCTGGCCCTTTCGAAGGCGGACTATATGGCTCTCGTCCATCACCGTACGCTTGAATATGTAACTTCGCGTCAGGCGTGATGCCGGGATCACTTCACAAACGAGCGCGTCGTTGACATAAACGGACTTACGATCAACTGCCGCCGAAAAGGCTTCAATGAAGGCAAGATCTTCCGCGCCGATCAGATTGAACTTCTTGTCAAATCGGATGCCGCTTTCACGAACCGGCGAAAGGTCGAAAAGCAGGTTGCCGGTGCCTGTCGGTAGAGCCCCGGAAATCACGTTCGGCCAACCGCCGTGCCTGGATTGTATCGCAGGAAAATAGCGTGCGGCCCATGCAGGCGGTTCATTGCATTCGAGTGTTCGCAAGACCGGCCCGCCGGCGATCATCGCGCCGTGGTTGCGCATTGCGGTGAAAAGACGATCGATCCACTCCGGATACGCGAGTTCATCGTCGTCAATGAACGCCAGGTAATCACTGCCGTTGGCGATTGCGGCATCAAGCACGGCGTTGCGCGCGTTGGAGATGCCGATATTTTGTTCGAGGTGATACTCGATCGGGATGGGCGATTGCCTTTCGACGGTGGCAACGACGTCGTTGCTGTATTTTTCACGGTCGTTTTCGACGACGATAATCACAAGTTCGGTACCGTCGGGAACCGCCTGCGCCGCCAGTGAGCGAAGACAATGTTCCAGCATGGCCGGCCGCCGGCGCGTTGCCACGCCGATGGAAATCCTAATACCGGCCGGCTTCTCTTGCCGGGACTTTACGTCGGATTTCATCATCACGACAAACCTCTCCTCAGGACCGTCACCAAGGCGGCTTTCTTCATGACGGGTTCATCCATTCAATTCCCATGTCTTGACCACATTCGCTCAAAGCTGTCATCAAAGTCATAAATGCCATTGCACCATCGGTAGTCGTCCCTCAAAATACCAAAGAGACGATCCCGTATTTCCTTTTGCGCAGTGTGGAATCGGACGGCTTCTTTGACATCTAAGTTGCTCACGTTTCGACGTGGCAAAGGGATGGCGTATCCGGCACGCCGGGACAAGTAGTCCTCGAATTCGCCAATATTCTCGACCGTGAAGACTTGGTCGAAAAAGTCCCTGTCGGGGCCGAGATGAAATGAAAGGGTATTGGTGTGTTCACGGAATGTGCGTGACACATTCCTATAATGATCAAAATGCCTGATGACGTCTTCAAAGCTGGGATTGGTCGGCAAACCTTCATTCAACAGCGCCAGATCCTCGTGTAGAGACTTGAACACGTCCTCGCGGAATTGATTGCGCCAGGCCGATACCAACATATCAATCGGATCGCGAACCAAGGTCAGTTTATCGTGGGCGTGAAGCTTGTTGTGAGGAACCACATCCTCATGCCTCTGGAAACTGACTGTGCGGTAGCCAGGCACATGGTGGATGGTTATGTAAGGTTGCACCTTGTTCGGACACAGACGTCGCACAGCAGCCTGCCTGAAACGATCGTAAATACCATCCGCCTTGTGCGCCGGCACGAATTTCGCACCGGTGTTGATTTCAAAGAATTTTTCTTTCGTAGAGGTGCAAGCACATTTCGGAACCGTGAAGACAATCACACGCAGGCTATCGCAAACTATCGGCAAATTACAAAACCCCAGGGTTCCAAATGGTTCAAATATTCGGTCAATAACGGTGGAGTCCAATTTATTGGACCGGCGCTTTTGCGTTTGTCGCAATCGCCTTCAGAGGAGACCTTTTAGGCCTCTATTCGTAGTAGGTATTTTTCTTGATCAGCCATTTGTATGGGATGATGCCTGACCTTCTCAGGATCATCTTGAAGCTGATCGTTGCAAGCTTCCATAAGGTTGGCGTGAACCGATTTTTCTTGCCTGACCTGATTTTTCTGTGAGGATCGATCGTGCTTGGATTGTCAAAATCATGGCCGATCGGAGCAGGATCGATTAAAAAAGATTTTACCCCGAATATCTCGGAGCATGCCGTCAAAACATCCGACGGTCGAAATGTGCGGCGCGCCTCTTTCAGCAATATTTCGCAGGTCTCTTTGGTCACGATATAGCACACGTTTCCCCACATAGGAGATTTACATGGCTTACACATGTATAGCCCCTCTTTGATACTGATCCTTCTCCACCTTGTATTATATTTAGTGACGGAAATGTTCGGAAAATTCTCGTTCATCCAAAACGTGTTATCCCAATTCGGAAACAAGTTAATAAAACCAAAACGCCCCTTTTGGCTCAAGGCCACCAGAGTATCTCTTTCCAGCATGGTGCGCAGATTTCCAGCATGCTTGATGACTAAATCGTCTTCCATGATGCAGGCATAATCCAGGTTATCCTTCACGATCAATTCAAAGACCTTCAAATGGCTTAAGGCGCAGCCAATCTCTCCTCTGGAAAGGGAGTTCGTGCCTCCTCGTAACCTGGTTCGGGGATCCGCGGAATTTCTCCGGATTTCAGCAACCTCGCGCTCACTCAAATCATTTCCGTCGACCGCCTCGATGAACTCATATGCCAGGCCCAGAGAACCCAAGACCTCCTGGGCGCGCGCTCTACGCTCTTTACTGCGCTTGAGGTTGATAACGAAGACAGGTATTTGCGGCATCCATCGTATCCTGAAAGTCGCCCACGCGGTTCGCGTCATACCATGGGCTGTTGAAGAAGTTCGGTTGCGCTGCGCCGCCGCTCGTCTTCATCGGGACAGGCGCTTCAAGCCGTCGCCGACAGACGCCGGAAATTGGCGTTGCTTCTTTCCAGGTCTGACCAGCTGCCGAACCCGACCAGACGCCCCCCCTCGATGACCGCAATGCGGTCACAGTTCCTCAGAGTGCTCAACCGATGAGCGATCATCACAATTGTCATTTTTCCGGAAAGCGCATTGATGGCGTTCATGACATCGCGCTCGATCATATTGTCGAGCGCGCTCGTCGCCTCGTCGAACACCATCAGGTCGGGGTCGCGATAAAGGGCCCGGGCGATGCCGATCCGTTGCACCTGGCCGCCGGACAACCGAACGCCGCGTTCACCGACTTTCGTCCCGTAGCCGTCCGGAAGCCCGCGAATGAAGGTATCGATCTGTGCAAGCTGTGCGGCCCTTTCGGCGCTCTCCTGATCGATCCCGTTTCGGGGCAGGCCAAGGGCAATGTTCTCCGCGATGCTTGCATCGGTCAGGAATATGTTCTGGGGAACGTAGCCGATATTCGCCTGCCATGACCTCATATTGGCCTCGGATATTTCCACGTCGTCAACCAGGAGGTGGCCGTCTTGCGGCCTCAGCAGACCGAGCACGAGATCGACCAGCGTGGTTTTGCCCGCACCGGTCTCTCCCACGATCCCGACGCGCTCACCGGCATGGATGGTGAGGTCGATGCCCGCAATCTCCGGGCGCGAGGATCCGGGATAACGGTAACTGATTGAAGCGAGGCGCAAATGCCTCCGCAGTCGCAGTGGAGATGGCGTGTCCGGCATAGGTGCTACCTCTGTGCGTGTTTCCAAATGGGTATGGACGCTGTCGACCGCCGCGGCGCCGTATCGCATATTCACGGCAGCGGCGAAAACCTTATGTATCTCCGGCAGCAAGCGTTGTCCGGCAACCGCAATCATGCCCAGAACCGGAACGATTTCGTTCAGTCCGGTACTGGTCTGGAAGGACTGCCGATCGATCATCAAAAGGACAATGGCAATGATTGCAACGAAAGCGACCGCCTGAATCGCATAGCGCGGCAAATTGGACGTCACCCGCAGTTTCACTTGCGATCTTGTCACCTCCAATGACGGTTCGCGAAAGCGCGCGAGGCAGGACATTTCCCGCCCGAGCACCTTCATGTCCTTGATTCCGCCCAGGGCCTCCGCGACGGCGACAAACCTGCGGACATTTGCGACGCGGTGCTTTCGGCCAAGCCGGTCGACATAGGTCCGGTTGGCCAAATATATCATGCAGAAGGTACCTCCCAAGACCATGAGGACGACAGTCGTCGCGAGCGGCTCGACGACAAACATTAAAGCCAGCAATGAAACGATCGTGACCGTTGACGCCATCAACTCGCCCGCGGGAAGCAGAAATCGGTTCACAACCTGCTGGGCCTCATCGATAACCGTCCTGGACATATCGCCCGTATGCCGTTGCAGGTGAAACTCGTAAGGTCGATTGAGAATGCTCTCCATCAGGCACGAACTCAAGCCATGCGTTTTCATCAAGAAGAAACTTGTGACGACATACGCGCTCAGCACCTGCATCACATTCGCTACGACAACGAAGGCGGCCGCCACCAGTCCGGTCGCCACTAAAAAACCATAGTGACTGCTGAAGCCGGCATACTCATAGATCAGACGAAAGCGTTCGTTTTCCTGTATGACGGCAGGGTTGGCAATGATGCTGAGAAAGGGATAGAACGCAGCAACCATGACGGTCGATGAGGCCGCAGTCAGAATCATCATGCCCAGGACGAAAAACGAAAGACGCTTTTCACGCCTGCTCAAGAGTGACCAGCCCTTATACCAGACCGCCGCACCCGGAAAGGACGCGGCCAAATGCCGAGTTTTCGATTCTATGCCGGATGAAAGTTCGCGAACGATGGACATATTCTCTTTCCGGTCTCTTTCCATTACAGCGCTTCAATGCCGGGTCGTTGCCGGGAGCGGTCCAAATGGACATAACTGTCGTTCTGGTTCAACCAGGCCTCGCACTGGTCGATGAACGCATAGTCCTGTGCATACCAGCGTCGCAGGTTCGCCCTGGCGGTGTCGCTGAGTTCCGGAATGCCGTCATAATTTGCAATGTTGGAAACTCTGTCGTTAATGTCGGCTATATCCGCCCCGGGCCATCGTATCCGATACGGTTGAGGAAAACGTCGAGATCGGCTTGGAACTGCTCCTGGCGAATGATCCAGATCGGTGGTCGAACCTCGAAAACATATCCGCAATACTTGAACCAGTCGACGATATTGCGAGCGCAATGTGAGATTGATCGTATAGCCGCTGTCGCGTCGCGTCCCCTTTGGCCGGGAGCAAAGAGTGCCTCGGCCAGATCGTTCGCATGGGCGAACCGTTCCAGGGTCAGTTTCTCGTATTCTGACCGGACGGTCATGTTCAACAGGCGACTTGTCACGCGCCCGTCACCGGTGCTGTCGGTTGCGGCCTTGTACGCAACATGGCGTTCGGCCCCACGTTGAACAGCAGCCCGAGCAACAGACAGAACGTTACAGAAAGCGCCATGGTTCGAAGCGGATAGTCCACGAGCGAATGGACGAGCAGGACGCCTATGGCGAGTGATGCGGCCCTGTGCAGCGGCAGGCGGATGGTCCGGGCAACGCACAGCAGCAAAAGAACCAGGAAGGCGCCAATGAGAACCAGGGCCGGCAGCCCGCCCTCGAAGACAAGTTCCAGATAGTCGTTATGGGCGTGGTTCACATATTTGTCGACCACCGTTTCGCCGTGTTCGTAGGCCGGATAGGCATTGAGGAAGGTGCCATAGCCGACGCCGAGCGGCAGGTTATCGGAGATGCCTTCGAGGGTCGCGCGGAAGATATCGGTGCGGCCCGTATCGAGTGAGACGAGTTTCTCAAACCGAAACCGGTCCCAAACCACCATGCCGAAGACGCCGAGAAGGCTGGCACCAGAGAGGACCGATGCCATGCCGGCACTACCCCGTTGCCACATTGCAATCGCGCTCAGCGCCGTCACGGCAAGTCCTATTGACACGCCGGCGCGCGACCCGACCGCGAACAGGGTGAGAAGCGAGAAGGCCAGATAGACGAGCAGGACGCCGGGACGGCGCTGAACCGCGAACCAGGCGAAGGCCAAGGGAATCGAGACGAAAACAAGCGCGGAGAAGTGGTTTTCATTGGCGAAAAATCCCGCCCGCATCACGTAGGGCAGGATGTCCTCCAGTGCGACGGTGCGGGCAAAGGAATACTGGACGAGCGCCGCAACCATGTTGCAGACCAGACCGGTCAGGAAAAAAGGGATCAGGCCGCGCGCCTGCTCGAAGCGCAGTTTCAAGATGGCTGCCAGGAAAAGGCAAAGGGTCGACAGGTAAACGGCAACCTCGATGGTGCGGACGAGGCCGAGGCTGACGGTCTGCGGCTCGAGCCCGGGCAAAGGATAGCTCTTCGGCAGGATTCCTTGCGTGGATCGCATGGCATCGGATGAGATGGGCAAAAGCTGGAAGATGACGCAAAGGATTGCTGCGGTCATGAACCAGAATACGGCCCTGTCGATGGGCCTTTGCATGGTGCGCAGGCATACGACAGTCGCACTTGCGACTGTAAGGAGTTGGATGATTGTATCGGTCGCAAGTCCGGCCTTCGTTCCGCCGCCGATCACCAGCGCAACGAACAGCGTGGCGCCCAGCAGCCAGGTGTCGATTTGCGGATATCGCACGGCGTTCATTGCGCAATTTTGCTCAACTCTATGGCGTGAATGACAAGGCTTCCCGAGTACTTGTAACGAAAACTCTCGGCGATGAGGTCGGTTGCGAAACCGAGTTGGAAGATACCACACCGGTCGTCCGGCACTTCGAATGTATCTGTCAGCGTTTTGTCCCGATAGCTGCCGACCGGAATGTCGAGCCGGATTATCGGCCTGCGCGGGTCGCGACAGGATATGCGCAGGAAAAGCCCCTTCGGCGCTGCCAGATTGTCGGCATCGAGATTGACGTTGAGTTGGTAGCGCCCGGCCGGCAGATAAAGAAGCTGACTGACCGCAATGGTCTTGACGGGCTTCCAAAGGAACCGCATTGCCAGCGCTGTGCCGGATTCGACCGCCATGCGCGACAGGCTGACGCTGGAATTGCTTTTCATGTTCCAGTCGAACGGACGGACCGAAGGCTTGAGCGCGAATTGCCCGTTGAAAACATAGCCCGAATGCGCCCTGTCCGCATCGCTCTGCGTCAGCAGGAAAAGCCGATAGGCCAGGTTGTATTGCTTCTGGCTCAGAAGCGCCCAAAGGGTCTCGGCGATTTCACCATGACGCCGGGCGTCTGAGCCCCCACCGAGATCCAGTTGAAGCCGATAGGCCAGACCGGTATTACCGGCGGGTTTGTTCAACACCCGCAGAAATTTCGACCGCCAGGGCGGCCTGGTCCGCAAGGTTTCGAGGGTGGCCCGATAGCCATCCGGGCTTTTCAGAAGATCGGGAATGACCGGCGCGAAGGCATGCAACTGGTCCGGCCACCGGCGAAAAAGGATGTCGAGCTTTGCCATCACCGCATCGATGTCGCCTTTTTCAAACGCGCCAGCCAGTGTTCGCAGAAGGGCATTCGCCTCGGTTTTCGACAGGGACAGAGCGGTCTCGAACAGCGCATCGGCCGTTCGGGTGTCGCCCATTCCGAAATACACCTCGCCCAGCAGGCCATAGGCAAGCGCGTTGACCGGCGAAAAAGCAACCGCCTCTCGGCCGGTTGCCGCTAGCGCTGGCAACCGCGCCAGCTTGTCGGGACTCGTCAGCCCTTGCGCCATCCGTGCGATACTTGCGTCGGCGTTGAACGGATTGAGCCGCAATGCCTCACCCGGGTTCGATTCCTGATAGACACGGCTCAGCCCCGTCAAGGCGGCACCGCACGATATGACCAGAGACACGCACAGGACCGCGAGCCGCTTCAATCGAAGATCCATCGTCCGCATGGTGGGCGCTTTGGCATTCCCGCTTCAAGACGCGCGAAAGCGTCGCCCACTGGGTTGTCAAGCATCGGGCGCGCCGATCGGTTCACCGACCGACCGTTGACCTGCGCCACCATCCGGCTGTAGAGCCAAAACCGCAGCGCTGCTACGGGCGTAACGGGACCCGCTCAGGGCGAAACCGGTTTTACCGGTTCAACCGGGTCAGGCGTACCCGGAGAAGAACCACCTCCTGAGTTGGACGCCGCAATCGCAACAAAAGCGCCGACGGCCGCCACACCGGCGACAATGGCCGCCGCCGGAATATCGCTGTCTGTCGCCTCACTGGTAGCAGCCGCAGCGCCACCGGGCCGAGTCGTCGTACCTTCGCCCGCTGCCGCAGCGCCAGCGGCCTGCGGAAACGTCCCGGTCTGCGCACCCAAGGTTGTGATCGCCGCCGGATCGAAGCCAGCGGTGCGGCCGTCGATCGGTGTTTCACGCACGCAAGTGCCGCCGCCAACCGGATCGAGCGACACATCTCGCAAAGGCAGAATGCTCAAATGGCAACCGCCGAAAACGATATGCGCATCGGAGCGCACCCCGACGA
The DNA here is from genome assembly GCA_963921345.3 of Rhizobiaceae bacterium. Taxonomy (GTDB): domain Bacteria; phylum Pseudomonadota; class Alphaproteobacteria; order Rhizobiales; family Rhizobiaceae; genus Hoeflea_A. The sequence continues at coordinate 26,456 of CAWUFE020000006.1, forward strand.
TGATGAGCGAACCCTGCGACAATGCCGTCCCCGGGACCGCCGGGGAGAACCCTTGCGCAAGTGACACCTGAACATCCCCGCTTGACGACAGGACCTGCCCGGTCGAGCCCGCTGGAACGATACAGTGGCAGTTCTCCCCTGGGTCGATGTCCTTCGCCTGTGCGAACCCTGTTCCAGCCAAAGCGAGCGCAACAGACAACGCTCCCAACCGCAATGATCTGATGACATCCAAGTCGTTCTTCATGATCTTTTTCTCCTTACCAAATCCACTCTAGTCCAATCGTCACATTGCCGCTTCAACATTGGGCATCTCCTGGTTCAACTTTTGTGTACGTCCGCCCATGTGCCCCCATGCGCGTTGGTCGCGTGCGCCATGCGGGACCTAAGGTGTGACGCACCTGCAGTTCGGGGCTCACTAGATCTTCTGCCTCAAGCGGTTCACCCGGCGCGGTCAAGCCGAAATCGCAGAAGCTTGCCGACCCGGCAAATACGATGTTTGACCTTCGTGAAGATTGCATGGGCGTTGCCGCCTTTTCCGCTCGATCCCGTCTCGTCTGCAATCTGCCGTTCCGGATCGCCATAGGCGTAAGAATCCGGACCATAGGCGCTATAGGCGTAGTAATCGATGTGGAAGCGGTTGATGACCGCTCCGATCAGATTGCCGCCGGCGCTTTGAAGACGCCCGAGCGCCGCCAACGCCGATCGGCGTCTGGTTCGATCAGCACAGACGACCATCGCGGTGCTTTCGCAAATGCGCGACAGGATCAGTGCGTCCGACAGGCCCAGGACCGGCGGGCTGTCGAAGATCACCAAATCGTATTTTTCCGCACAGATCCGTATGAGCCGTGACATCCTGGACGAGATCAGGAGATCGGGTGGGTTCCTCGCGATCGAACCGGCCGTCATGAGCATCAGGTTCGGTGTCGCTGTCTTGCGGAAGATTTCGGACATGTCCTCCTTGCCGGCCTTGCCGGCGAGCAGGTTGGACAGGCCCATCGTGTTGTCGGTATTGAAAAGGCGATGCTGGCTCGGCTTGCGAAAGTCCGCGTCGACCAGCAGCACGCTTCGTCCCAGGGCGGCGAATTCCAGCGCCAGATTGGCGGTTATCGTCGACTTGCCCTCGCCCGGTTCGGTGCTCGTCAGGATCAGGCTGCGCGGCTCACCGTTCTGGCCGGAAAACTGCAGTGAGGTCCGAAGCGAGCGGACCGCTTCCAACAGCGCTCCGTTGCGGTTCTCGACCAGGCTTCCGATTTCGTCCAGTGAAACGTCGGGCAGGATACCGAGCAGCGGCAGTTCCAGGTCCCTTTCGACCTGGTCCGGGCTCGAAAACACATCGTGCAGAAGCTCGCGCAGGAAAATGACCATGGCGGCAAGGACCGCAGACAGGCCGAACGCCACTCCGAGGTTCAGACCAAGGCGCGGAGAATAGGGACTGCGCGGCAGAACTGCGGGGTCAACGACGACAGCGTTGTGGGTCTTGAGAGCCGAACCGACACCGACGGCGTTGCGCTTCTCAATCAGGCTTTTGTATTGCGACCGGTTTGAATCAACCTCCCTTTTCAGGATCGTGTATTGAATGTTCTTTTCCTGGAACGTCGCCTGCGCAGCCTCCAGTTCCTCGAGTTTCGAGCGAAGGTCCGCCTCCCGCGTTATCGCGGCCGAGTGCCTGAGCCTTACGGAGCGCGTGATCACCGCGGTCGCCGAGGCTATCTGGCGCTCCAGTTCGTCAATCTGAGCCTTCAACTGGCGCATGTCGGGAAAATCGGGCCGGAACGCCGACAGTTTGTGCTGGTATTCGGCACTCAGCGTGGCAACCTTGTCGCGCAGCTTTTGAATGCCGTCATTGTTCAGCACTTCCGGCAGGCTGGCGCCACGCCCCTGATCGATCTCCGTGACAAGCAGCCCGTAGTTGAGCCGCTGCTCGATGGTACCCGAAATGGCCTTGTTGATTTGGTTGATATTGCCGGCAATCAGGGAGCTTTCATCACCGGTGAGCGTCAGGCCCTCCTGCCGGGCATAATCGACGAGGGCCCTTTCCGAAGCCTGCAGCCTGGCCCTGACATCCTTCACCTGTTCCTCGATGAACTGGCGCGCCAGAACCGATGTCTCACTGGTCTGATCGACGCCGTGGTCGATGAAGCTGCGGGCGACCTGCTCCGCCACCATCTGCGCGTAGCGCGGATCCTGATGGCTGTAAGTCACGCCAACAAGGCTGGTCTTTCCGAGCAACTCCACCGAAAGATCTTTCTGAACGTGACTGACGGCGATGCGCGTTCGTTTCTCCGGCTCGACATCCTCAAGCGGTGTGGACAGGGTACGGCCCAATGCCCGGTTGAGGAAATTCGACGGCGCGAAATCCGCCGCCGGGAACAGAAAGTCGGCCTTTGTGTCGAGGCCGAGATCGAACACCACGCGCTGCGCCAGCGACCGGCTCATCAGTTTCTCGCGTGCGGTGTGGAAAGCACGTTCGTTCGCCGTCGTGCTGACGACCTCCAATTCCTCAAGCACCTTGGCCGAGGGGGCTACGATCTCGAGTTGAGTCGTCGACCGGTATTTCGGTGTCATCGCCCAGGTCGCCATCAAGCCCGCGACCAAGCCGACACACACAAACAGGGCGATCAGCCAGCGATACCTGTACAAAAGGAACACCAGTTGCCGCAGGTCGATGTCGTCATGCTCTTCCCCGGCTGTCGCAAACCTGTAGCCCATGCCATAGCCGTAGGTTCTTCGCGACGGCGCATTGCCGCCGTGGTCGAGGGCGTTCGGCGTCGGGTTTCCGGAGTGGCCGGAATTGCTATTGTCAAGCATCAAAGTCTCTGATTCAGTTGCATCAAGGCGTCGGAAAAACGCGTCTTCATATGGTCAACATAAGCAGCGCGCTCAGGCGGAACCGCCCACGACACCAAGCCAGCGCCGATTGACGGCGTCCATCAAAGGGGCACCAACCCGCGCGCGGAACGGGCGATGCCAAGCGCTTCCCGCAGGTTCCGCATCGCCACCCGTGTGGCGGAACTGAACACCACGATCACGTCGCCGCCATAGATGCGCGGGTCCGGGTTTTTGCCCGAGCGTATCCGGGAAACATTGTACCGGGCAACCAACCGCTCATCGCCGTAATCACGAAACACGTAAACCTTGCCGGGGTCGGCGATGCGGTTCAGGCCGCCCGCCTGGGAAAGCGCCGAGATCAGCGATGACGTCGCCGTCACCTTGTGAATGCCGGATTTCTCGACCTCGCCGTCGACGGTTACCCTCTGCCCGAAGCTCTCCTTGACGAACACCGTGACATCCGGTGACTGAAGATATCTGGCGCCGTAAAGCGCTTCGATCTCACGCTCGAGAGAACGCACGGTCTTGCCCGCTGCCGGGATGTCTCCGATCAGCGGCAGCGAGATGTTGCCGCGCGAATCGACCTGAACCTCCCGGTTGAGGTCTTTCACCTGAAAAACCTGTATCGTCAGGATGTCGTTTTGCGCGATCGGTTGCTCGGCCCCGCCAGCCGTATCGGGTGGCGGGGGAAGGTCCGGCACGGTTCTTATGGTGTCCGGGTCCTTGTCGGGCACGACCCCGACGGCACCGACAACCGGCGCGCCGGCGCGCGCCGCGGAGCGTTCCAAGCCGCCGCCGTCCAGGCCATTGCCGGCGCTGTTGCAGCCGGCCAGGACCGCGAAGAGGATAAAAGAACCGGGGACAAGGGCCGCCTGCAGCTTGCTGTTCATTCTGATGCCGCTCATCTGCCTTCCCTCCTAAGCGGTTGCACCGCAGTTGATCCATCGATGTCGCCCGATAGCTGTCCGGCGATGCGCGGCGATTTAAGCAGCACGTCGCGCGGTTCAAGTGCCATGTCATGCAGAACCGCCGACGGACGCGACGATACCATTGCATCGGCCTCGGCGGCACCAATGCGCTGCGCAATCAGGTCACGCGCGGCGGCAAGCGACGGCGCTCGCGACGTGCAATTGTGCGTATCGCTGGCGACAATATCGACCCGTCCCTCATCCAGGAGTTGCATGGACCGATCGCGCGCCCTGAGACCGAAGTGCCCCAACACAGATCCCGCAGTAATCTGCATCAGGCATCCTGCCGCCCACAGTTTCCCAACCATGTCGCAATGGCTATCCAGGAAGTCCAGGCGCTCCGGATGCGTCAGAATCGGGACGAAGCCCGCCTCGACAATGTCCGCCACTGTACTTTCGATGCGCGGCACTGGAATATGGCGCGGCACTTCGAGCAGGAAATAGCGTGAACGGTTAAGGGTCGGTACGCTCCCTTCTTCGAGCGCCGCCCTGAGACCGGGAAAAATATGAATATCGGCACCCATGCACAGCCGCAATTGGACACCACTCGCATCCAGTGCCAACTGAAGCGCCTCGACGGCGCACGCGATGGTCGACACGTCGTTCTCCCACAGTCCCGGGAAGATGTGCGGCGTGCAGGCCATGATCCAAGTTCCTGACTCGGCCGCCAGTTGCGCCATGGAAATGGATGTTTCCAAGTCTGACGCTCCATCGTCAAGAGCGGGCAGGATGTGGCTGTGCAGATCGATCATGGGGGTGCCGGCTCATCGGGTTTGACAGGGGCTTTACAATAGCGTCACCAGGGACGTGGAAGTCCTGATTTTCAGGTGGTAAACGGTTGAAAAACCGTTTCATCGCGTTACCGGCTGCCGAAGCCCGTTATAACCACGGTGATGGTTCGAAAGAGTATAAGGAGGTCGAGCCAGACCGAGAGGTTCTTGATGTAATAAAAGTCGAAGTGCAACTTGCACTGTACATCGTCGGCGCAGGTCACGTGTCCCTGGTTGACCTGCGCCCAACCGGTGATGCCAGGCGGCACTATATGGCGATAGCGATAGAAGGCGATATCCTCACAATACCACTGAGACAGCGCAACGGCCTCCGGGCGTGGTCCGATCCAACTCATCTCCCCGCGCAGGATATTGACGATCTGCGGCAGTTCGTCGATCCTCGTCATGCGCAGGAAGCGACCGAAACGTGTGATGCGCCGATCGCCGTCACGTGTCATGGCCCTATTCCGTTCGTCGTCACAGTCCGAATGATTGTGTCGCATGGTGCGGAATTTCCACATCATAAACACCTGGCCGCGATAACCGATGCGCGGCTGGCGGAAGAACACCGGCCCCGCGCTGTCCAACTTTATACCGATCGCGACAAGCGCGAAGACCGGCACGAGGACCGGAAGAATGAGGATCGCGAAGGCACCGTCGACCGCCTGCTTGATTTTGAGGTAGAAGAAAGACGGAAGCAACGAGCCGAGGTTGTTCTCCGAAAGATGCTCGATCTCCAACTTGCCCATGAGATCCTCGCCCAATTGCTTGAAGTGATGGATGGGAACGCCTTCGAGCGCCGATTCGGCGAGGAAGCGCTCCCAATTCGCGGGCAAATCGGCGCGAAGGTCCGCCACGATACCGTCCGGACGCCGTCCTTGCAGATCGGGGATCGTGAGAAGTTTCCCGCGAATATTCGGTAACGCCATCAGATTTTGCGCCTTGCCGAATGGAACGATGTCGAAGCGCGGTCTGTCGAACCTTTGCGCGAGCACGGCGATCAGGTGGAACCAGACCTGCACGTTGAAAAAACTGATCAAGAGGAAGAGCCTGGAATAGTCCAGACGCCACAACAGGATCATGCAGATCATGAGGCCGTAGCTGATCGCAAAGGCCGGCATGATGTGGGACATATACCTGTTCGTGGTATGCCGGCCCAGGCGGCCAGCGATAAAATATCCAAGCAGCACGGCGCAGGCGACAGCAACATACGAGGTGTACTGTGAGGTCGAGGAAGGTCCCTCTATGAACCGAAAATCGTCTCGAAAAATCATCGGCACGATGCACCCCACAAACAGCCCGACGCCGACTTGGGAAGGGCCACACACCGCAAGCCGCAGCAGATGCGACGGGCGCTCCGCATGCGCTTTGAAGACCGGCTTGGCCGGCACAACATGCCGGTTCATCGAACGCCTCCCGCAAGCCTTTGCGGTTGCGGGCTGTGCAGGATACCGAACAGGACCTCCAAGCGGTCCTGGTCGTCCAGTTCCACGACGCCTTTCAGCAACCCGGCATGGCCCGCGTCGATGGCTGCGCGCTCGTCCACCCGGCCATCATCACCGGCACCCGCATCGTTTCCGGACTTCATACTTGACTGTGCGTCGCATCTCGCCCGCAACTCATCTACGACACCAGGCGGAACCGGCACTGGTGTCGGGCCCTGCATGACCAGCGATTTGACGCCGGCGGTGCTGTTGGCCAACTGCCAGCGATCAGCGACCGGATCGAACCGGACAAAGATATAGCCGTTGAACAAGGGCGCGTCACGGTCGCTCTCCTTGCGGGCGTGCCTGATAGTCTTGCGATGCTGTGGAAAGAAGGTTGCAAAGCCCTGACGGCCGAGATTGAGCGCCGCAATTCTCTCCATGCCTCGCCTCGTATGGACGCAGAACCAGCACCTGCCAGTCGCTTCACCCATCGCTTGTCCTCCTCCTTGTTGAGATTCGCGTATCAGCGAAATCTTGATCCAGACAATCCGCAATCCCGAGCCTCGTCAGGTGACCCGCGCCGGACATTTGGTCTCCACTTTGCAACCCTTTGGCCTAGACCTGTTCTTTCCGCTTCTGATCGGAAATGGAAAGCTCATCCGACAATTCTCCTAGGGCCACACAAAAAAGCGTGAGGCGATCTGCCGAACGAAGGGCCGAGCAAACAGCAGCTTGAAATCTCCAGTGGCGACCCGTGTAATCCCAAACAGGTCGTTTCATCCCGCAGCTGGGATTGGTGCAAGTGATTGCCTGCCCTTGTCGATAGTCTTCAGCGTCTTGAAAAGCCACGACGCCCAACACCAATGGCTTTCATTTGATTACCGTCGTTTGTGGAGGAGCGGCATCTGCAAACCGCTCGGGCTCAAGGGCTTATTACGGATCGGTGCGGGCAACGCTGCCGCGTGGCAAATTTACCGGCAAACGGCCATGCATCATTTCGATCAGAACTAGGACGCGATGCTTGCCTTCGAGCCTGGAAACACATCCCATCAGTTCGGCAAAATGGCCGTCCACGATCCTGATTCGGTCGCCAATGTCCAGATCGCTGCCGAAGCACAGGCATCCCTCCTCGTCGGCCATAGCCTGCAATTGTTCAACAATCCCATGCGGAACCGGCACCGGCCTCTCGCCTATCATGATCAGGGACCGCATCCCCATCGTATTGTTAATCGACAGCCAGCGATCCCGATTCGGATCGAACGCAACAAAAATGTAGGTTGGGAAAAAAGCCTCCTGGCTTGGAACCGGCTTACGAGACCTTATGACCAACTTTTTACGCTTTGGCAGAAAACACTGGAACCCCTGCTCGCCAAAACGCAACTTCACGTTCATCTCTCTGCCCCTGCGAGTATTCGCGGCAAACCATCTTTTCCCAAAACCCTTAGCTAACACTACGACCAATCTAACTCCCCGGTACTCGTATCTTGCAATTTGGCAATCTTCGCCACCTTCGAGCTGCACGGAGCAACTCGATCAATTCCACATCCCGTGCGTCAAATTCCTGTCTATCCGGCCCTAATCATCCGCGATTTGAAGAGCCGCAACACTCCATCCGAACCATCCCGGACGTCGGCTGTAGTAAATACGCTATATCAACCAAGCACTTGGGTGAAGCTATGAATTCCATGCAATCCGCTGACAGATCGATAACGGGAAGGATTTGATTGCTTGATTGACGTACAGCCGTAAGCGTCCGGCGTACCCGCCCTATTAGCCGGTCGAGCTTGCGGTTATTGTGATTGGTTCTGCTCGAAGTTCCAGGGCGCAAGCTCGTCGATCCGGTTGATCTTTTTGATCCGGGATGCGAGCGGGGGTATCTGAGAGCTAGGCTTGCGGATCGACACCGTTTGAGCTTGCCCGTTTTTGCCGCCGGTGAAGTCGTAAATTTGCTGGATAAATGACAGGTAGCGGATCCTTTTGAGGTGTCGAATCTCAAAGCGGCTGGTGAGAACCGGCCACATAAAGGAGCACTCCCATGACACGCAGGATACCAGCCTCGGTGAGCACCTGTGAAGCCCTGTCTGATCTGATCGGCGGCCGTTTGTCGTCGCAAGTCGGTCGCACGGAATTGGTGCGGCTTGCGACGCGTTTGATCATCGAAGAGGGCCTTGAAGCGGAAGTACGCGATGCGCTTGACCGCGGGTACTACGAACATGGCGCTGGTGGGAGCTATGAGTGAATCTGGTGTTTGGGTAATTTGAATGACGGCGGTGCATCTGGTTGGAATGGCGTTGCTGAACATTCAACCAACCATTCGAGGGCGCACCACCACGGAAGACGCTACCATTATCGAATTCACCGGTCGAGACACGGTTTGCGACCCGTTGACTGATCTGCTTCGAAATGGCGCGCGGCAACTCCTGCAAAGCGCTGTTGAGGCAGAACTGGAGACGTTTCTGGCGAAGTTCGCCGGGCATCGAACACCGGAAGGCCGCGCGGCGGTCGTGCGCAATGGCCATCACCCCGAACGTGCTGTTCAGACCGGGATAGGCCCTGTGAGTGTGAAAGTCCCGAAGGTGCGTTCGAAATCTGGTGCGCCGGTTACGTTCCGTTCGGCGCTGGTTCCGCCCTATGTGCGCAAGGCGAAGTCGATCGAAGCCGCGCTCCCCTGGCTTTACCTCAAAGGCATTTCCACCGGCGAGATGGGCGCGGCGCTGAAGATACTCCTGGGTCCGGATGCGACCGGTTTCTCCGCCAAGACAATTTCGCGCCTGAAAGATCAATGGGCCGCGGAATTCAATGATTGGCGCAAGGCTGATCTGAGCCGCGACGAGTGGGTCTACATCTGGGCAGATGGCATCTACAGCGGCCTTCGCAGCACCGATGACCGGCTCTGCGTTCTCGTTGTGATCGGCGTCAACGCCCGCGGGAAGAAGCATTTTCTGGCCATCGAAGACGGTGTTCGGGAAAGTACCCAGAGCTGGCGTGAGGTGCTCCTTGGTCTCAAGAGCCGCGGTCTCACCGCGCCGAAACTGGCTACGGGTGATGGAGCCATGGGGTTCTGGGCGGCGTTGGAAGAGGTTTTCCCCTCCACTCGCCAGCAGCGCTGCTGGATGCACAAGACCGGCAACGTGCTGAATTATCTGCCCAAGCGAACTCAACCCAATGCCAAGAAAATGCTGCATGACATTTGGCAGGCCGAGACACGCGAGGATGCACACAAGGCGTTCGATCTTTTCATTGAAACCTATGAAGCGAAATATCCAAAGGCCGCGGAATGCTTGCTCAAGGATCGCGACGAGCTGCTGACGTACTACGACTTCCCAGCCCAGCATTGGCAGTCCATCCGCACGTCAAATCCGATTGAGAGCGCATTCGCAACCATCCGTCACCGGACAAAGCGCACCAAGGGCTGTCTGAGCCGCGACGGGATGCTCCACATGATGTTCAAGCTCGGGCAATGCGCAGAGAATAGCTGGCGCAAACTGCGCGGCTTCGCTCATCTCGCCGACGTCATCGACGGCGTCGACTTCGTCAACCGCATCAAGCCATCAAACACACACCAGGCCGCCGCATGATGATCGTCCGAACAATCACGGTAGAAAGCCGAGTTGCCTCGATCACCCCGTTTGGTGCGATCTTTCTGCGAACGCCATCGTAGATGGCGTAGTAACAGTCCTTTGACCGCCCCGATAAACGCTCTCTGAACTCGTTGGGTGTCCGGGACGGCATAGTAGTTCAGCCATTCGTTTATGACCTTTCCGAGCCATCGGGCAATTTGATGCTTGCCCAAGTGCATACGTCTGCGTAGTTCTTCCTTGATGCGCCTGATGGTGCGCCTGACCCGCTTGGGAACTGGCTTGCGTCCGACCCTGAACTTTCCTTTCAGGGTCTTGACACAGAAGTGCGTCATGCCCAAGAAGTCGAAGGTTTCAGGTTTTCCCTGCCCTCGGTTCTTGCGCCTCACCGCAGCGAACCGCCCGAACTCAATGAGCCGGGTCTTGTCAGGGTGCAGACTCAGTCCAAACCGGTTGAGCCTCACCTCCAGGTCGTTCAGGAAGTTTTCCGCTTCCCACCGATGTTGGAAGCCGACGATGGTATCGTCCGCATAGCGAACGACAATCACGTCACCTTTCGCTTTTCGCTTGCGCCATGATTGCACCCAGAGGTCGAAAAACATAGTGCAGGTAAACGTTGGAGAGAGTCGGTGAAAGATTCGCTCCCTGCGGCGTTCCCTTGCCCGTATCCGACCAGTCAGCGCCTTCAATAACGCCGGCGTTCAGCCATTTGGAAATCAGTCGGAGGATCCTATTGTCTCCAATACGATGCTCCAGAAACCGTAACAGTTGGTCCCTGTCGATCGTGTCGACGTAGGATTTTATGTCCGCGTCAAGAATCCAGCTGATCTTCTGCCGTTCTATTCCGACCGTGACGGCGTCCAGCGCGTTATGCTGGCTGCGTTTCGGTCGGAACCCGTAGCTGAAACCGAGGAATTCCGTCTCGTAGATCGGTACCAGAATCGCATCTGTCACCGCTTTCTGGATAATCTTGTCCTCCAGTGCAGCAATGCCGAGCGGTCGTTTTCCGCCGTCCGGCTTGGGTATTTCAACCCTCCGAACTGGCGGCGCACGGTACGCTCCTCGATGTACGCGTCCGTGCAGGTCAATCAGGCGATCTTCCAGCCCTTCGGCATACATATCCCATGTCACGCCATCCACGCCAGCCGCAGCGTCTCTCTTGAGCGAGTGGAACGCTTCGGTCAGCACGTCCATCGTGATGCGGTGCAGGAGCGCTACAAGGCGCTCTTCCCGTTTCCTCATGGCAGCTTGTCGTATCCGGCCTGCCGCATGTGACACGCTTGCCCGCTTCTGCGCGCGGCGCGTGTTTTGGCTGCCCGGATTTCCCTTGGTCCCGGCCCTTTGCTCCGCCGGGCGTTGCCGCCCTTTGTTCGCTGGCCTCGTCGCTACTATGGCCGGGTCTGACTTCTTCAGACCGTTCGTCATTGGCTTTGGACTTTCTCCTTCCTTCCTTTGCAGCCCCGCACGACTGTGAGGCGATCTGCAGACCTCTGATTGGGTTTGGGACCTAATCTCCCTTTCCAATCAGCTGAACATAGCAAACCGATAAGGGCGGCGCCGGCAACCGTCCTCTTTCTGCCAGCTACAGAATAGAGATTCAGGCGCCTCTTGATATTGATATTCTCCATTCCAACCGTTCGAAGGCCATGAGTTAACGCTAGACTCTTCGGTATGATGCTAACACCGATGTCACGTTTGATCAGGGGGATCAGGTCTTCATCATGCCTTGCGCGTCTAGCTTTGCTGAATTCAATGTCGTTCAGCAGATCTTTCATCTGAGAATTATATTCACAATAAGGACGGACAATCAGCCGGAGGCTCGAGAGCTGGGACAAACAAATTCTATCTTTGTTCGCATAGCGATGACAATCGCTAACGCCCAGGACAAACTCCTCCTCAAATAGTGGCCAGGAATCCAAACGATCCCATCCATTGCTGCCCAACGAGCCCGCTATCGCGAGCTCCACTTCTCCGGTCTTCAGAAGCTCAACGATTTCCGTTGCAGTACCTCGACGGTATACAAATTCCATCTCCGGTGCCACTCTGCCGAGTTCCTTAAGGTGATCGACAAGCAGTTCCATTTGCACCGTATGAGAAACAGCAAGTCTGAGACATGTATGTTCACCGAGGCTGGTATCCTGCATGTCATGGAGTGCTCCTTTGTGTGGCCGGTACTCACCAGCCGCTTTGAGATTCGACACCTCAAAAGGATCCACTCCCTGTCATTTATCCAGCAAATTTACGACTTCACCTGGCGCCACGGCAACCCACACGATAATGCCAAGGCTGAGAGCTTCATGAAAACCTTGAAGGTTGAAGCGGTCTATCCGATGGCATTCGAAACTTTCCAGGAAGTTGCCGAACATTTTCCCCACTTCATTGAAGAGGTATCACAACAAACGCAGTACTCCATTCGGCAATCGCTTATCTGAGCCCGCAAAATTTGAAGATCAACTCAACCGGCAGACTGGCAAAACAGCAGCCTGATCAGTCTCACCGGCAGGGCGGCGCGCCTTTCCGGGCGGCGGGTCGTCGAGGTCCTTGATCCCACGCCCGATCGTCGAGCGTGCAATTCCGGTGATCTCAAAGACCGCCGTGGTTCCGCCCCACCCCCGCGCCCCACTGGCAGCGAACAACCTGCGGCCGCGTTCGTCGCGCTTCGAGCCGTTGTAGCTCGACAAACGGTTTTGGTTTTTTTGACACCGGGTTTTAGAGCAGCTGTAGCCCGGCGCCGACTTTTGAACACAGCGGCGCGACCTTTCGGACGAATCTAGCTCGTAAGTGGCGCGATTATTGGATAGCTAAGCGCCGTCTTCTGGACACGGGGGCGCGACAATTGGGACAAATGTAGTGATTGCGGACCGTCAACCTGGGTGAATTCGCCCGTCACCCTCTCCAACGCGTTACACTCCCTTAAGCCTACGCGCTGCCTCGGCATCGTCACTCCTTAACGCTGCTATCGGATCAATCAAGCCGGGTTTCCTTGTTGCGGACATTCCGACTGCCTTTGAGACTGGGTGAAAGGTCAGATCTGAACCGCGATTGTGCTGGAATAGCTCCAGTGCGTCGGCCGGGCGCGAGGATCCCCAAATCATCGGTCGGGGTTGTGTTGCAGTTGGGCTGCGGGCCGTTTCTGGCTTCCAGGCGGCAGGATCGACAGATACTTCCGGTGCACCTCGCCACGGATTTAGCTAAAACCCACTCTAAGCCTCTAAGGCTCTAAGCCTCTAAGCAGCAAAACAATAGAATCGGTGTGCACAAATCAGGCATTTTGTGTCTTAAAGAAAGGAGGCCAATAGTCTCTATTCGCTCAAAATGTGTCGAGTCTGCGAATGTGACTGCGTTCGCTGGTCCGCGTTTGCACTATACACGAGGCCGAGCACGGCAACACATAGTATGGCGCGTTTTGGATTGCAAAATGGCATACCCAGATCTGTCGTTCAAAAACGTATTGTTAAGAAAGCGACTTCAGATTGCCAAGCGTACGCTACTGTTGACGGCCGCCATCGCGCTGCTTGCTCAGGGCGTCAATGTCTACATAACTGGCCCGCTTGAACCGGATGCTCGGCTTGCCGATATCATCATGACCCTGCAGATCACGCTGATCGTTAGTATTCCCTTCGTCCTCTACGTTAACCTGCTTCAGGCACGAGCGGATCTCGCGATCGAATATTTCCGTGTTCTGTCGCAGACCGATCCGTTGACGGGTCTGCTCAACCGACGCGCTTTTCTCGATCTGGCACAGCGGCATTTGGGCAATGTAGAATGCGAGCATCAGGACCACGCGCTGATAATTCTGGATCTCGACCATTTCAAGAAGGTGAATGATAACTACGGCCACGATGCCGGCGATTCGGTGCTAATTCAACTAGCCGAGCTTTTCCAGGCCAATCTGCGGGCGGACGACCTCTTGGCGCGCCTGGGCGGTGAGGAGTTCGTTGTTGCATTGAACCGCAGTTCGCCGAACGAGATGCTAGAGGTCGCCAAAAGATTGCGACAGGCTGTCGAGAATAATCTGTTTCGGTTAGAGCACCAGACGATACACATGACAGTCAGCATTGGCCTTGTGCGCTACAGCGACGCCCACGATCTTGGACCAGCGATGCGCAAGGCCGATCTTCTGGCCTATAAGTCTAAGAGAGATGGTCGCAACAGGATCAGCTACGACGATCAAGGGATGATTGGATAGCTCCTGTATATATTAAGTGACTTCACACCTTCCTGCTCCAACCGGTTCAGGAGGCAGATTCCTTTTAGCCGAACAGGAAGCCATACCAAAATTCTATCAGACTCATTCCCGCTTCGGGAGTTTACAAGCCGTCGAATCCAACGCCATTTGGCGGCATGTGTTGGCTTATTACCGCTCGTGATTTGGCTGTCGACAGCTGAATCCAGTTGGGGGGAGCGGATCAGGCTGCGACATTGCCCGTCGCGGCTCCCGGTCCGTCTACCGATTGCTGACGGCTATCAAATGCATTACCCAATTTGATCTTCACAAGCCTGCAAAACTGATGCTAACTGGACCGATGCGATGGTGTTTTCAATCCTCGACGGCACCATCGCACCGAGCCGGATCCAGACTCCAAGCAAACACTAGATCCGGCCGCCGGATGGCCCATAGTGGCCCCACAGCCCTTTGAGCAATCGTATCGGCCGGATCCAGCAGATGCTCCAATGCAATAACCCGTGCTGGATCCGACCATTACGTGGCGGGGCAGGCTGTCAATCTTCCGCCTCGTCGCAATCGCCACCTACCAGATGAAGTCCGGCAGGATCGCCGCTCCGGGCAGCACGCTATCTGTGATATAACTATCGAATGCATTCCCGCTTTGCTCTTCACAATGCCCAAATATAGGTGCCTTCTGGCATCTGTGCGATGGTCAATTTAAACGTCAGGCCCTGACCGGACGCCGTCGCACCGGGCCGGATCCGGCCACCTTTTTCCCGTCTCAGCTGCATGCGGACGGGGGCGCGGGCCGGCCCGTGACGCGACTATTTGTCATGGGACTGGAACGCGCGTTGTGTGGATTTCGGCGGTCGTACACGCAAAGGATAGAACCTTGGACTCTATGTTCGTGAAGCGATTTGGCTGACCCAGCTGAATTCAACCCGAGCACGGGGGCACGGACGGGCCGCAAACCCGCCTCTTTGCGGTCCGGCCCGTTTGCCGAAATAGGTCGGCCACGCCGGCACAACTATCAAATTCATTACCTCCATAGGTGTTTTACCAGCGCTCGAAATCTGCTTTCTCTGGTTCCGTGCGATGGCGTAATTGAACTCAGCTTGTGAACGCCGCCGTAGCACACGGCCGGATCGTTCGGCCGCGCGATGGACATGGTCATAACCCCGACCTGGCAATCATCGCCATTTGGGCCGGGTTCAATCCCATCTTGGATCCGGCCCCATTTCCTCGTTTTGCCCCACTGTCGCCCAATCCCTCGCTATCAATTGCATGTCCTCGATTGGCGCTCGAATCCAGTAGTTTCTGACCGCGTGCGATAGGTTTGTCGGCGAGTGCGAAACGATTGTCCATCGCACGGGGCCGGACATCCTCATCAGCACGGGATCCGGCCGCGCGGTGGACACAATTGCCCCAAAAGCTCTTGGGCCATCGATTGGGTCGGATCCAGGCATCGCTCCACGCAATAGCCTAGGCTGGATAATCCGGCCCTTCTAACCTCGCGCAGACTCTGCCCGACGGGCCAGTGGCCGTTCCATCGTCACTATCAAATGCATTCCTGGCTTGGCGTTTACAATCGGGCCCGAAACCGGCTTCATTGCCCCGGGCGCTTGGGGCAAAGGAGGTCCAGGCGGCGAACCCGGCAATCGCGGTGTCGGCGGGCCTGAAGGGCCGCTTGCCCCGCACTGCGGTCCTCCCGGCCGGCAAGGCGCCCATGGCAAAAATGGCAATCCTGGCCGCACCGGGCCAGCGGGCGACGCTCCGCGGCAAGGACAGCTGCAGCGGGTTGACCTCAGCGCTAACCAACTCGCCTCCGTGTTCGGGTTTTCGGAGGCACAATGACAAAAGGATCGCTCCGTCACTGCCGACTCAAAAGTTGAGACGCCCTGATCACGCGATTGCCTAACCTGAAGCGCCTGAGCCATCGTAACGGGCCCGCTTGGCCGACCTCGGCGAGTTGGACGGTCTCGCCACCCGGCTTGGCACAGTAGGCGAGCGCTACGGTTCCGTCCTCCACGGCCTCGGCGGGCTCCGGTTTGGCGATTGGTGGCCCGCGCCGGTGCGACTGCTACCGCACCGGCCGCCCGGTCGCTTCAGGTGTTCCCGTCTTGCAAATCCCGTAAGTTCTGAGGATTGTGGCGGCCTGCGCGCGTGGGTAGTGTGACCATAGCTCGTGCCCGCGCGGCTTGCGGTCCGGTCCGTTTGCCGAAATGGGGGTCGGCCGACCCTGATATAACTATCGAATGCATGCCTCGTGCGGCGTTTACAGGCCCTCGAAAACCCGTACTTTCGATTGCCGTGCGATGGGCGGGCCGGTCGCCCTGTCCTGAACAGGAACCATCGCAATGGGTCGGATTCAGGCTCCAGTACTCCAACTCCAGGCTGGATCCGGCCCATCTTTGTTTGCTTCCCTTCCCAACGGGTAGCCTCACCAGAATTCTATCGGACTCATTCCCGTGTCAGGTATTTACAGGCGCTCGAATCCCACGCCTTCTGAAGGGGCTTCCTGCTCGTGAACCGGCTGGACTCAGCTGATTCCATGCGAGCAGAGGGGAGCGGACCGGGCCGCAACACCGCATGCTGCGGTTCCGGTCCGTTTATCGACTAAGAAGCTATCAATTGCATTCCTCGGTTCGGCCTTCACAAACGCCCGAAGTCGGTCCTAATGGACTTCGTGCGATGCGGTTCGGAAGCTCACTCTGAACCATCGAACTGAACCGGATCCAGTTCCCCTACAGTCTTGGATTCGGTCGCGCGATTGTCGGCCGAGGACGCCAGCCATCGCACCCCACACGGGCCGGATTTCGCCTTGTCATACTCCAGGGCTGGATCCGGCCCTATCATGCTGACCTTCATCCACTGCCCTATCTGAAAGCACCGCCAGGGTAACCGGGGCGGATTCACTGGTGCCTATGGATCGCATCACGCGGATGGCGTTTACAATTGCACTGGAAACCGGATTTTCTGGCTTTGTGCGATGGAGGATAGGCCGCCGTCCCCGCGGGAACCATCGCACCGGGCCGGATTGGGTCTCCACCTAGCTCAACGCAAATCCGGCCCGTCATAATCAGCTCCAGTTGGGGCCGACTAGTGGTGTCGGCCTCATACCCATCTCTATTTCATCTGGATCCTGCTCGCTTCACATCCAACCGGAGCGGGATCACCGGCAGCTATGGAATGCTTTCATCCGCTGGTGATTTACAATCGCACTCGAAACCGGTTCTTTTGGCTTTGTGCGATGGAGGGTTGTCGCCCCCATTCCCGAAACGGAAGCCATCGCACCGGGCCGGATTATGCAAGCGGATCCGGCCCGTTGTCCGTTGCCGCAGTCATTCGTCCTCTTCGCCGAAAACACTGCCCACCAGTCCGATACGTGTAGCGATCTCGGCCAGTGATGCGTCTTGCCGGCCCGTCTTGTTGCGATAGGCAAGTTGCACCGTTCCGTCCTCCACGGCCTCTGCCAGCGGTGTGAGCGCCGTTGCGAGCGGCACGGCCGCGGCCCTGATCTGTGCGATGGTGGTCGCGCCATTGATAGCGGTGGCGAGTTTCGCGGTTTCGACCAGGAGGAAGGTGACGGCGTCGCCATAGGTTCCGATGAGGGTTTGGCTATCGCCGGCGGTGTCGGCGATCGTCTGGCGGGTGAGCGCCCTTGTTTCGGCTTTAGTCGCCTCAACGGTGACGGTGTCACGGTCGATCTCCTGTTCGGCGAGCCAGGTCTCGACCTCGGCGAGCGGCATGGCTGCGATGGTGGTGTCGTTTTTGTGGATGAGGGCCATGTGGATTTTCCTCCTTGGAAAGAGGGCGTCTTCAGAACCTGACGCCCGAGGGCAGCCGGTCGTCGTCGTGGGTGTAGCGTCCGATGGACTGTGCGTAGATGAAGGCGCCGCCGTGATCGCCGGTTCCGAGATAGGGCAGCGCCAGAGCCACCTTCATGCTGCCGTGGCCCCGGAAGATGCACTGGTGATCCCTGGACCATCCCGTGCTGGCCCGGTGAAGGTAGGTCCAGCCGTCGCCTTCAAGATCGCCGCCGCGATGAGGGGGTTGTCGACAATCCTGTCGCAGATGCGCAAGGTGATATCGTCAGAATGGCTGACCACGTTGACGAAGCAGGCAGCCTGGGTCTTGAACCCGCCCTTGTCCGTCCCGGTAAAGAACGGAAAGCCATCCTGACCCGTACCCTGCGCCAGTATGGTCTGGTGTTCGTGCGTATGGGCATCCTCGCCCTCATGCTCGTCGACCGTCACGTCGAGGAGCGCGATGCGGAAATCCGAAGCGTAAAAGCTGCTGTGCGCCGCCAGTGCCAGGTCGCCGCCAAAGCCGATGCCTTTTGCCGCGAGGTTCTGGAGCGTCACCACTTCGAGCGTTCCGCGGCTCTCGCCGTTCGGACGGGCGGCGCGCCATGACGAACCATTATGGGCCACCAATATCTCGGTCTCGGTGTTGACCCGGCCGCCGCACAGCGTTGCGAACTTCTTGGTGTCGGCCAGCAGATTGGGCGCCAGCGGGAAGGCTGGCTTTGCTGCCGCAATCGTGTCCCGGCGGATCACCGCGGGGTTGACGGCGTCAGCGGCGGCCTCCTGTGATGCCCTGGTATTCTGTGCGGCGGTTTCGGCGCGCACGGCCGCTGCCAGCGTCTGTTCGTCGACGTCGAGCGCCCGCACGACATCTTCGGTCAGCAGCTGCTCGAGGTCGGTGGAGCCGTCTTCGGTCACCCGGATCTTGCCGATCGGAGTGGCCTGTCCGCTAACAATCACTGCAACCTCGTAATGGCTGTTCTGGAAGCCGCGATCGTTGGACCAGAGTTGGGCGCGCAGGAAGCCCTGATCGTTGGTGCTCACATGCACGGGACGGGCGAGCACGACGCTGTCGGAGCTGAGGTCGGAATCGGTGTGCGACAGGGTGAAGGTGACGGTGGTATCGGTCACCGGCGAGCCGTCCGGTTTGCGCAGATAGCCCTCGATTGCGATGCGCGGCAGATTGCTCATGATCGGGTCCTTTCGTTGTTGTTGTTGGGTGTCGATGCCGGCGGCTGCGGCCAGGTGACGTCTTGCGGGTTGCGGATGGTGTCCGGAAGGTCGCGAAGCGCCTGCCGGTATGCGGCCCAGGCCGCGCGGTCGCCGGGCGCGTCGGGAAGCTGCGAATAGTCGCTTTCGGCCAGGAGCCGGTCGCGGTGGTGTCGCAGCGCCGTCCAGGCTTCCCGTATCTTGCGATCCTCGATGTCGTCGCGCGGCACGATGCACCCCACGACGACGCGATGCCGCTCTGGATCCGGCGCCCTCTCGAACGGCCCCCACAGCGTCTCGGCCTGCATGTCCCGCGCCAGCGCATTGACCGCCTCTTGTGATGGTGATTGGCCGACCTGAAGGATCGTGCCGTTTCGGTGCAAGAGATATTCGCGGTTCATCGCTGGACCCCCATGAGGGTAAGGGATCCGCGCGCGCTCACCTTTCCGGCTGTGCCGCCCCAGTCCATGGCGACGGTGGTGATGCCTGCGGGGCGGTTGAGGAGGAATTGCCCGGACGGATAGTCCGCTGTCGCCCGCATATCGCCGCGCTCGTGAAGAACGGATCCGTTGACCCGAAACCGGATCGACCAGGCTGCGTTGCCTTGCGGATATCCCTGCTCGATCGACCACAGCACCAGGACCGGACTTGCAATGGACAGGTTCACGGCCGAGGACACCAGGTGAGCAAAGTTGGCATGGCCTGTGCCGTTGACAAAATTTCCAGTGGCGGCGGCGGGAACGGTGACCGCATTGCCCCTGATGTGCAATGTGTCGATCGCCGCCTTTCGAATGAAGGCCTCTTGCAGATAGACCCCGGCCGGCACCTGCACCCCGTTGATCTGCCGCGTCCGGGTATAGGCGACGAACGGGCTTCTTGCGCCATTGGCGCTGCTGATCTGGAAGCTGTCGGCCACGAAGGTGAAGGCGGCGTAAGGCCGTCCGCGTCCAACCTGGTTCGACAGCGCCCAGCCGGCGATGTGGCCATTGGTGTTGATCTGATACTGCACCGTGCCGCCCAGGCGGGCGATGGCCTCGGCCGACTGGACGATGGTCGTGCGCTGCTCGTCCACGCTGGCATTGATCGCCGTGAGCTCTTCCGCCGTGGCGTTTCCGGCTTCGGCCTGCTCGTCGATACGGGCATTGATCACCGTGAACTGCCGCACCGTGGCCTCGTCGCCTTCGATCCGCTCCTCTCTTTCAACTTGCACGCCGGTTTCGATTTCGCCCAGCAATTCCTGCATCACACGAAAATCGGTATCCCGGAAACCCTGAATGACCGTTTGGGCACGTTCCGAGGCATCCGCCGACACCCGCTGCCAGATCGCGTCCGACAGGTCTTCGGGGTCGACACGAACGTCCGGCTTGCGGTCCGGATCCGGCACCTCCACCGCGTAGGGCCGCGACCATGCCGATATGGCGCTGGCGAATTCGGCCTTGACCCTGAACAAAAAGGCGCCGGCGGCGGCGTCCACGACAGGTCGACGCTGGCGATCAGGCCGCCTTCGACGAGTTCCTCGAACGGCACGGCGGCAAGACCGCCCGGCACGAAGCCGCGCAGGTCCACCGGTTCGGAGATATTCGGCGAAAACGCCGGGATCGGTCCGGTGTCGGCGTGGTGGATGCCCGGCGCGTCGTCGACGAGTTCGAGCCTGGCCGCCATAGACTGGGTCGGCCGGATCGCCTTGACGCGGCAGACGGTGCTCGTTCGGCCGAAATAGCCGAAGGCGAAGAGGTCGCCGGCTTTTGGCGCGGTGGCCCCGTCGGGTCCTCCCGACGCTCTGGGGTTGGCGACAAGCTCGACCGTGTCGGTCTCCGCCGGTCCGGGCGTGGCGATCGTCCTTTCGCTCGACGTGCCGTCGTCGTGGCGGATGCGCAGCACGAAGGTGCCTTGCGCACCGATGGTCACCGGCGTGGTGAGGGTGAGGCGGCGGCCGGCGACGGCCTTGACACGGCCGAAGGCGAGGCCGATGCGCGGCACGTCGTGAGTCAGCAGCACGCGGTCGCCGCGCACGCAGGCCAGATGCTCGTAGTCGGTGGTGATCTCGTAGACCTCGCGGCGCAGCGCGATCTGCGCCAGGTGGTAGCGGCCGTGCCGCCAGATCAGGTCGCGGTCGGTGACGCCCGGAAACTCCAGGCCTTCGTAGCGCTCGGTGTTGGTCTCGTCGTAGCCGTCGTTGAAGACCAGGTGTTCGTCCTGCTGCCAGGCGTTGGCGGCGTCGATGAAGCGGACCCGCAGCGCCTGGATCTTGTCGGCATAGCCGCGCGATGCCTTGAAGTCGGTGGAGTTCAGCGGCGTGAAGTGCTGGACGACCGGTGCGTTGGCATCGTCCCAGATCACCGACCATTTGCCGTCGACGAAGGTGGGGCTTGCCCGGCCGGCCGTGCAGATGTCGGCGAGCGTCGACCAGACGGAGGCGCGAAAGTCGCGATACTGGTTGAAGGTGAAGCCTTGCGCGGCGCAGTAGTCGTGCCACTCCTGCAGCGCGTCGAGATCGATGGCGCGGGTCGGCACCGGCTTCTTGTTGGCCGGTCCCTGTAGGACGTGACGGAAGAGGTCGGCCGGGTTGTCGCTCGTGCGGTTCGGCATCCATCTTTTGCGCGCCGCGTCCCAGGATCTGACGCGCGTCGCCACCACGGCGTTGAGGGCGTCGATGCTGCCCGAGAGCTGCGCCGTCGCCCTGATCCTGAGCACGGTGAGCGCCAGCGGCGCCGGGGCCTTGACCGGGCTTTCCCTCGTGATCGAGCGCAAAGCGGTCCAGTAGACCGTCTCCTGCGGGATCGTCTCGTCGCTGTGATAGCCGGAGATACGGGTGACGCGCACGTCGTACTGGTCGCGTTCGACGTCGGCGGCAAAGGTCTTGCGGACGGCCTTGGTAACCTTGCCTGCCAGGCGCGCCTCGGCGATGCGTGTCCAGGCATCGTCCGGATCGGCGGAAGTCAGCCGGGCCTCGATGCGGACCGTGACATGATGGGCTGTGAAGCGGCCTTTCCTGTCGCGCCTGTAGATGCCGCCCGGCGCCTGGAGGTCGACGGCGATGCGGTCGGCATCGTTGGTGGTGGTGCGGATGTTCTGCGCACCCGGTTCCGCTTCGTCCGTGTCGTCCGTCGGCGCGACGGCGTGTCCGAAAAGGCCGCCACCGTCGCCGGTCGTGGTGCGGCCGGCCGGCTTCAGCTCGATCTGGTGCTGTTCCTCGATGACCTGGTTGGGATAGAGCGACGGCGGTGCGTCGGTCGGCCGGCCGAGGCGCGTTTCGATCTCGATGTCCTCGAATTCGCCGATGCCGGTCTCGCCGATCTTGATGTCCTCCAGCGTCACCGGCCCGTAGCCCCAGCACACCATGATGGTCAGGTACTGGTCGTCGCCGACGATCTCGGTGAAGGGCTTTGCGGCATGGGGCGGGGCGGCGCGGTTTGTGCCGAGGTTCATGGGGATCGGACCGAACGGGTTTGCCCGGTTGCGGCCGCCGCCGATCGAATAGGTGGTTTGCGGGCCTTCCAGTTGCGGCCGGGCGGCTGGAAACAGCGCGTTGAGCGCCAGCGTTCCGGCGAGCGTCAGTCCGGTGGTGATCGCCCCGGTCAGGATGGCGCCGGCGGTGGCGCCGAGCTTGAGCGCGCCGATCAGCGGGCCGGCGAGCACCGGCGCCAGGAAGGCTGCGGCGACAGTGATGAGCAGCGCCCCGATCTGCCGGAAGAAGCTGCCGACGCCCTTGCCGGGCACGCAGACGATCTGCACGTTGCTCATGGCCATGACCCTGTCGCGTTCGTCCAGGCCGATGCGCCGGCCGTCGGCGGTCACCGAGCTGGCGCGGCCGCCGGCGAACTGCCGCACGATATCGCCGACGGTCCGGCCGGTCGCGGTGCGCTCGATGCGGCGCCTGGCCATCGGATGGTCGAGAACGGTCACCTGCACCTGACCGGGCGCAAAGACCTCGCCCTCGACGACATTCGAAACGACGTTCATATCGACCGACTCCTCCCGACGTTCCGACGCCACCGGTAGAAACCTGCGATCCGCCGCTTCATGGCGTCGTCGATGCGGGCAATAGCCGAGGGCGCCTCGGCGCTTTCGACATGCAGCAAATGACGCCGCGGCGCGACGATGCCGACATGGCAGGCATGGCAGGCATGGCCGGCGCGCATCAGCACCGCCACGTCGCCGGACCGCGGCTCGGGCGCCTGGCACCAGGCGGAGCTGCCGGCGGCGATGAGTTCGCCGACCGTATCGGCCGGGCAGGCCGGATCATAGGCGTCGGCATAATCGTCCAGCTCGATGCCGAACTCGTCGCGGTAGAACAGCCACACCAGGCCCCAGCAATCCGCGCCTTCGAGCGAGCGGCCATGCGCGGCCCAGGGAATGCCGATATAGCGGCTGAAATCCATCATGTCAGTCCGGGGAAGTTCGACGGGGTGAAGCTGTCGCCGGGATAGGGTTCGGTGACCAGCGGATCGATGGTGAGGCCGACGGTGATGCGCCCGCGGTCGTATTCGGCCGAGACCATCTTCAGCGACGGAAAGGCGATCTCCACCGTGTCGGGTGCCGATGCCAGGATCAGCTCCAGCTTGACCGTCGCGCCTTCCTCGATGGAGCGGATGGCTTCGATGAGTTCGAGGTCGATATTGTCGATGGCCAGGCTCGCCTTCGGATCGCTTCCGGCGACGTCCTCCGGCAAAAGCACGTCGATCGGCGCATAGAGATAGCGCCGGCGGCGGCTCCTGACCCCGTAGGTCGGCGGATCGCTTGAAAGCCGTTCGACCGGCGCGGTGCACAGCCGCAGCGGCTGAGGCAGTTGCGCATGGGTGAAGGTCAAAAGGGCGAGGGCGACCTCGTCGCTCTCGCGGGCATAGAGCGCTGCCCTGAAGCCGTTGGAGATGGTTCGGCTCATGGCATCTCCTCCAGGTCCAGTTGAACAATCCACTGTCCGGGCGACGACGTCGACCGCGCGCTCGGCAGTTCGTCGGCGAAACGCACCTCGATCCTGGTTGCCCCGAAGTCGAGCGGATTGGGAAACAGGAACGCGCGCACGCCGCCCTTCAGGGTGCCTTCGACGAAATCCCGCAGGATCAGCCACTGCCGCGTCGTCAGGCGCATGGCGCCCGACAGCGGACGCACATTGAGCGGTGTCAGGCTGCGCACCTTGGCGGGTCCGATATCGACATCGGAGCGCAGGCGGTTTTCCGCCACGCCGAGGCGCGCGCCGGGGCGCTCCATATATTGCGGCAAGCTTGCGGGCCAGCGCACCCTGGTCATCGCACGTCCAGCCTTGTGGTCGTGCCGTGCCGGCCGTTCAGCACCTTGTGCGTCTTCGAGCCCGTGTCCAGGATGAGACCGCTGACGAGATCGTCGGCCGTCACGTCGATGCGCATGCCGTTTGCCGTCTTCGCCTGCTTCGCCGCAATCTCCCGGCCCTCGGCGTCGATGATGCGGATGGTGATCTCGCCGACACTGCCCGGCCGGTTGCCGCCGGCGCTGCCGTTGGCGCCGGCGGCAAGCCCGGCGGGGAACCCGCCGTTGTTCGCGACGCCGTGCCCAGAACGGCGGGAGAACCCGCCGGCGGAAAACGGCAGCGGCGACGAGGACACGAAGCCGCCTTCCTGGAAGCCGCGCGCTTCGCCGCTGCGCAGCGCTTCCAGGAACGGAACGCCGAGGCGGCGCACGGCCGGGGCATTGAAGACGTATTCCTGTGCGTGGACGATGCCGGCCGGACGTGCCGGATCGCCGGCGCCGGTGAAGCCGCCGGTGTCGTAGAGGCCGATGCCGCCGGAAAGGGCGATGCCGAGCTGTCCGCCCGGGCCGCCGCCCAACCCCCCGCCGCCGAACAGCCGGGCCAGCCAGCCGCCGCCACCGCCACCCGCGCCCTCCAGGCCGGAAAAGAGGTTTTGAAGGCCTATTGTGAGCTGCCCGACAAGGCCCTTCGACTGTCCGGCAAACTCGGTCGCGGTCCCGGCCAGCGAATTGGCGCCTTGCGAAAGCGACGTGACGGCGCTGCCGAGGCCGTTGCCGAAGGTGGTGAGATTGCCGCTGACGCCGGTTGCCCGGTTGCCGAAGTCGCGCAGAGCTTGTTCTGCGAATTGCAGCCGGCCGGTCCAGTTGTGCATGGCTTCGGGATCGGTGAAGGAAAAGCCGGCCGGGCGCTCGAAGCCGCCGAAGGCGGCCGTGGCGTCGCGAAGGTTGCTGCTGGCGAGCAGTTTGCGCAAGGCCCGGCCTTCGCTGGTCATCAGCTCCTTCCAGGCATACTGCAACTGCCCGCCGACATTGCCCAGATTGCCGCGCCCTCCGAGGAAGTCGAGCAGCCCCGTCGCGCGGCTGCGATGGTGCTGGAAGAGACCGAAGGAATGGCCGCCGTCGCAGACAGCGAGCGGATTGAAGCCGCTCTCGGCCCTGATGTGCCCGAGGATCGCCGCCACCTGGAAATCCTTCAGGCCCTTGCCAGAGAAAAAATCCCAGGCCTGCGAGGCCAACGTAGCCTGCGCGGCAACTGATCCGCCGTCCAATGCCGCCGCGATGCCGGGCGCGCCGGGAGCGGGCGGAAACGGGTCGCCGCACCGCCCGAGATCATCTTCGAGGCGAAGGCGCGGCCGTTGTCCAGCACCACCTTCTCCGGAACGCCGTAGCGCTCGACCATGTTGCCGATCACGAGGCGCACAACGTCCCGGTTCTCCGTACGGGCGAGCCGCCAGGCGAGCAGCTTGCCGGAATAGAGATCCTGGACGGCGACGAGGATGGGTCGGAAGGGCTTGCCCTTGCCGTCAGTGACCCAGACGTCGAACTCGTGACCGTCCATGTTGAAGGCCTGCATGGCATGCAGGCCGGAGCGGTCGCGGCGCTGCGGCGGATAAAGCGCCTTGGCCATGTCCTTGCCGTCGCGCGCCATGATGATGACGGCGCGCGGCACTTCCGCCTCCAGGCGTCGCCGCAGGGCGCGTTCGGAGGGCAGTGTGCCCCAGCCATGGCGCTTGGCGGCCTCGGCCACACGCCGGTAGCAGGCGGAAAAGCCGGGCCGTTCCGGCCGCAGATAGTCCGACCGCAGCGCCGCCCAGGCTTCGGGCGGGCAGTCGGCCCGCCGGGCGGTAGACCGGTAGCCGGCGGCAAGCGCTGCCAGCCAGTCTGCCCGCGATTTGCCGGAGACCGGCCGCAGCCAGTTGAACAGCGTGGCGCCGCTGACGCCATGATCGTTGGCCGCCAATGCCACGGCGGCCGTCTCGCCGAGACCGCCGCTGCGACGGTCGCGGACCGCGATGACTGCCTCCAGGCGCTGTTGGGCAGTCCGTTTCTGCTTGTTCGAAAGCCTTTCGAAACGCCGCCAAAGAGCCTCGCTTGCCGTGTCGGTACCGGACTTCTTCTCATCGACGGGCAGACCATGGATCACCAGCATCCGTGCCTGAGCCGCTTCCGGCAGAAGCGAGATGTGGTACTCCCATTCGCCGGCCCGGCCGGACCGTTTGCGCGCCTTGCCTGCGGCCAGGCCCACAGAACGCCAGCCCTGACGCTCAACATATCGGCTGATGCCGCTTCGCGTTGCCGGCAGTCCAGGCGCCTTCGCTTCGAGGATCTCGGCCAGGCTGAAGAACTCCTTCATGGCTTCGGCCTCCTCCGGATAGGCACCGGCCTGGCCTTCAGTGACCGCAGCTTCCTGGCGATCTCCGCCTGTTCCTGCTGCAGCCGACCGATCTCCGCCAGGAGCGCCTCGTCGCTCTGCAGCACGGTCAGCCCTTCCGTTGCGACGATCTCGTCCCACAGCCAGTCGGCGCCGGTGGCCCGCACGAAGGCGGTGAAGCGCACCAGGCTGATGTCGTGGGTGGCCTTGCTTTCTGCCGTATAGGCATCCAGCGTCGCCTTGGAAAAGCCGTCGAGCCCCAGCGCCCGGGCCATGCGCAGCGCCACCGCGTGACGGTCGTGCGGGCATTCGCGGATGGCCCGCGCCATGGCCCGCTTCAGCTTCGAGCGGAAGCGCTCCATATCCACCCCGTCGGCGCGGCGTCGGGCCTCGAAGATCGGCTCCTCGAACAGGTCACGTTGGTCGGGATGCGGCCGCGTCATCGGGCAAGCTCCCGACGGCATGCGTGTACTAGGTATCGGGCTGTGCTAAAAAGTTGTGGAATCAGTACGCGCACCACCACGCACTGATTCCTCATCACCTTCTGATCAAACCAAAAGGAGACGATTTCGAAGGAGGAAGAGATATGACACCCGACCCTGATATCATCCGCTTCAACGTCCTGCGCAACGCGCTCTACCATTCCGGAATGGCTTTGGCATTCAGTCGCAGGAACCGGTTTGTCGACTTTCTGATTGTCCTGCTGGGCGTTGTGACCATGGTCGACGCATCCGCTAGCCCGGGTGTCGGTCAAGTGTGGTTGGGTGTCGCGATCGTCACTGTCAGCGCGCTGCGCCTGGTCTTCGATTTTAGTCGCATGGCCCGCTTTCACCGGGCGTTGAAGGAGGACTACTACCGACTTCTGGCGGAGATCGAAGCCTGTCCGACTGATGACGAGGCCTGCCGGGCGCAATGGTGGGGCCAGATGATCGCCATCGCCGGCGACGAACCGCCGGTGCTGCGCGCCCGCGATGCCAAAGCCTACAATGACGCGCTGGATTCGCTCGATATCCACGACAAAGGAGAGCGCCTGGTCATTCCCTGGTATCAGCGCCTGTTTGGCAGCCTGTTCTCCTACGAGGGTCACCACTACCGCAAACGGTCCGAACTGCCGGGATGGCAGCCGGAAGCATAGCCGGTGTTGTTCGACCCTCACTTCCACCGACGCATCTCCCTCAGCGCTGCCTGGTAGATCAGCGCCACCAGTGGCGCCGTGATCAGGAAGAAGCCCAGCCAGGCGAGCAACAGCTCAAGCAACGTCAGCCTCCTCCTGCCGGACGAAGCCGAGAAATTCGGCTCGAACTTGCGTGCTTGCCGGCGACCAGGTGGAGATCAGCGTCGAGAGGAGCTGCTGCTGCGGACCGGCCGGGGCTGCCGCATCGTCGTCGATCAGGCCCATCACCTGGCCGAAGTCGTTGCCGGTCTGGCGCAGGGCGTCGGCGGCCTGGCGCTGCTTCGCCGGCTCCAGCCGCGCCAGCTTCAACAGCTGCGACTGGTTGTCGGCGATCGCCGTGCCGCGCACCTGGCGGCGAATGTCGGAGTGGAGATGTTGGGAGATCTGGTTGAGGAGCTCGACCGAGCGTTTCGACAGACCCATGCGCTCGGCGGCATGGCCGGCGAAACATGCCTCTCCGGCGGAGCAATCCGCAGACTTTGCGGTTTGGTCCCCTCCGCGCCGGATCTCGCCATGCTTGCCTTCCCAGAAGTCGCGATAGCTCTGGACGAAGACGGCCTTTTCCAGCATGGTCAGCCCGTTCTGGAAAAGTGTTTCTGCAACCTCCATCAGTTGCGCCTCACGGGCATCGGCCTTGACAATAACCGCGTCGATGTCGGTTTCGCCCAGGATTTGCAGGGCGCGGCAGCGATGGGCGCCGGCGACCAGGCTGTAAGGCCTTGCGGCGCGCCTGGTGTTGCGCACGACCACCGGCGCGACGAGGCCGATCTCGGCGATCGACCTTGCCAGACAGCGGGCATAGTCTTCATCCACGGCGCGGCTGCTTTTGGAGCGCGCTCATGTCGATGCTCCGGTCATCTTTCGGCGTTGCGCCATGGTCGGCGGACGGGAATAATCCTGATGCGCACGGCGTCGGCCGTTGGCGTGGTAGCGGGTCTGCCACAGCGTCTCGGGCCTGGCGCCGAGGGCCGCAGCGATGGCGTGTTCGATTCTCGGGTTGGGCTCGCGCAGGGCGTCCCTGGCGGCACCGCGCCGCAGGCCGTACATACGATCGATGTCCGAGAAGGTCAGGCCTGCCTCATAGACGAGAGCCTTGATCCTTGCGGATTCCTTCAGTCTGCGCTTGTCCCAGGCGGAGAGAGTCCTCATAGTGCGCCCGTTCGTGGAATGGGAGACCCTATCCGGTCTCCCATTCTTTGGTCGAAAAGCCCGCGCGTGTGGGAGTGCGAGATGGAGAATAGGAGACAAATACGGAATTGTAAAAAACAAATCCGTAATTGTCTTTATGATAATGGCTAAACCACTGCGAGTTGCGCCCGGGATCGGTCAAAGACTGTCAGAAGTTAGGGGTGAGAGGAGCCGTGAAGAGTTCGCAGGTCTCCTCGGAGTCCACGCTACGACGATCGGAAATTATGAGCGCGGCGATCGGCGGCCGGACTACGAGTTCTTTGCTCAGCTTCGTGAACGTACGGGTGCTGACATCAACTGGCTAATTACCGGAGAAGGTGAAGGTCCCTTAGAGGTCATCAAACGAGGACCGATCGATCGTATGGTACCGCACGAGAATGGCAAGCTGAGTGAGACAAAGGGTAAACTGAACAGCGTTTCACTACCACGCTATGATATCGAAGCCTCCACCGGTCATGGCGCCTTGGCGCACGATCATGCCGTTGTCGACTATCTGACGGTGTCGCGTGAATGGCTGTCTCGTTATGTTACCGACACTGCGCAGGTCGTGGTGATCGAAGCACGGGGCGACAGCATGGAACCGACGGTGCGCCATGGCGATCTGCTCCTTGTCGAGATGGCGGTCGATAACGACACCGTAGCCGCCGGCGGCGTCTTCATCCTGTCCGTCGCCGGAATGATCATGATCAAGCGCTTGCAGATCATGCTCAACAGCGATCTCAGGATCCTGTCCGACAACACAGCCTATGAGGCCGAAACGGTTCCGGCAGAGGAACGGGACGATAAGGTCATCATCCATGGTCGCGTCGTCTGGTCGGGCGGGCCAATGAGTGGGCGGCGGTAGCACCTGCACCCGAGTGCAAACCCGACAGCTTTGGAAACCATAAGACTCCCGCACGATCGGGACTGTTAGCATGGCTTCATGCAAAGATATCGTTCGTGTACCAGTGCGGTCATGTTTGGCCGCGCAAAAGACAGTCGGACCAGTGTCGCCAAGAGTAGCCGTTCATTTGGAAAGGCGCCGCGCCGACCCGCGCTGGTTGCAGCAAACAGTGAAGCAGAATGCGACACGATCGTGCTTCCGCGCTATGATATTCAGGCGTCCGCCGGTCATGGAGCGCTGGTCGAGCACAGTGATGCTTCGGACGTACTCACCGTCTCTCGGAACTGGCTGTTGAAGTATACTTCCAATCCAGGGAAAGTCGTCGTGTTGGAGGCGCGCGGCGACAGCATGGAGCCAACCGTGCGCGACGGCGATTTGCTGCTCGTCGATACGGGTGCCAATGCCGACGCGATATCGCTGGGTGGCGTTTTCGTTCTCACCGTCACCGGCATGGTCATGATCAAGCGTCTGCAGACCGTACTCAACGGTGATTTGAAGATCCTGTCCGACAACAGTGCATATGAGCACCTTCTCATCCCAGCCGGGGAACTGTCTGACAAGGTGATCGTCCACGGCCGCGTCGTTGGGAGTAGTGGACCGTTGGGCCGGCCGTAGCGCTGGACTGGACTACACAATTATGGTCGGAAACAGCGATATATCAACGGGCGCAGTTATGGCGATCTTTGTGATCGCCATAATCTTTTTTGTTTTGTTGGTTGCAATCGAACACTGGCGCCGGTTCGGCGCTATGGGCTTGTTCGGCACGATCGCACTTGCGGCGGCAATGGGGATCACGGCCGGTGTCGCTGGAATATGCTTGTGGATCGCCTAGTCCAACTGCTTCCCGGCCAACGCCGCGCGATGCCCATCGGGAGAATTCCTGGAACGGGTCCGACGCGGCTATCGCAATTAGGTACCGTTGGGCTGCCCAAGGACAGTGAGTAAGTGAAAATGGTTGTGGTTCAATCGTAGAAGCGGCGAACTCGCTGCCGGTAGCATCGGTCACACGTCGGATTGGTCGCTGACGCACCGATGTGCGCGACGTGGTGCATGTCACCTTACTTTATTTGCACGCTTAATTGGTGGAGATAGTGCGTGGGAAAACGACGTGGTGCGTCCCGCACTCCGTCGTTTTAGTTTCTGTAGCGGTTTTCGCCAGATTCGGCGCCGCCGGCCGGAATTCTTCAAAGTTCTCTCAAAGCCAGTTTCACAAGGCTTTGCGGCATTCCTCAAAACCCGCCCGGCCGTTTTCAAACACTTTTCAAAACCCGCCCCTGTCCGACCCGCGCAATCGCCCAATTTCACCGCTCGCTCTAAAACCCGGTGACAAAACCGGTTTTGCCCGCCGGTCATCAACTGCCAGTTTAAGCCCTTGTTTTCCCAAGCCTTGACGCCTGATCTCACCTGATCCCGGAAATAGTCCTCTTGCTCTAAGACCCGGTGACAAACAACAGCCGTCGGCCTCCCACCGCTGTTGGATGCCTGATCTGTCTATCATGCAACAATGAGTATGCACATCGCCTCATTGAGAATCCCATCTGCCTGAGCATGGGCCAAACCGCCAAAAAGCGGAGGGTCAACTCGATTCGGCTATCTTTGAAAGTCTCCTAACTGGGTCGCGGCGCGAAGGTCTGTCGCCGTGATCGCCTGAATTGACCTGGTGACGGGAGTCACAAGAGCTTGGGACGATGCCGTGGGTTGTGGGGCGATGATGGCTTTTGTCAATCAGCCGCCCGCTGATCGTGCTGGCGCAGATGCACACGGATCCTTGCCAGCAGCACTGCGAAGCAGAATGGCCTGGTGACGCAATCACTTGCGCCCGCCTCGAGACTCAAGATGGTATCAGCATCGGAACTCATTATCGTCAGCAGGATGATAGGTGCTCGGAAATCATCTTTGCGCAGGATCTTTACCATTTCCCGGCCATCCAGATCGGGAAGGCCGGTATCGATTATCACCAGATCGATCACCCTGCCGCGTACGGTCCGTAAACCCGTTGATGCCGACGGCATGATAACCCTGCTCGGGATGAGGTTTGTCGCGCATCAGGCGCTCGACCAGGATGGCCGTGCTGACGCCGACCTTTCGCGCCCGCCCGATCAGCTTTGCCGGCGTCGTGTTGGCGTAACGCTGATGCGCCTTGGGCATGTGAGCGTTGACCGTGACGTGACCGGTGTCAAGCGACACCTACACTTACGAGTTAAGACGACACCCAGTGTTACGAGGACAGCGCGATTTGGGGGGCGTACGCCCCCCAAATCGCGGCGCCAAAATTTGCCCGTTCAGGCGCTCTCTTTTGTCAGAAGTTCTTCGAGGTCGCGCAGCCGATATGAGCGGCCTTTGATGTTGAGCACATGAGATCGGTGAAGGAGCCGATCGAGGATCGCGGCAGCAAGGACTTCATCGCCGGCGAGCAACTCGGTCCAGTCGCGAATGCTCTTGTTGGTGGTGATGATCATCGCACCCCGAGCGTAGCGATAGCTGACCAGCCGGAAGAAGAGGCCGGCCTCTTCCCGGTTCATCGGATCAAAACCCATTTCATCGATCAGCAGCAGCGAACTGGACATGTATTTCCGGCCCTTTAGCCTTGTAGGCGGCAGAAGCGCGTCCGCCTTGATGGCCGTCAGCAGTTCATCAAAGCGATAGTACTGGACTGAGAAGCCGAGTTGGATCGCCCGGATGCCCAGTCCCACGAGCAAGTGCGACTTCCCGACCCCGGGCGGCCCCTGAAGCAGGACAACCTCGGCATTCCGGATCCAGGCCCCGGTCGCCAAGGTGTCGATGCGGGAACGCTCGATTGCCGGCTGGAAGGCAAAATCAAAGTTTTCCAACGTCTGCCCGGTCGGGATTTTCGACGTCTTCATCATCGTCTTGATGCGCCGTTCTTCGCGGCCGGCACGCTCAATATCGAGAATCCGTTCAAGTAACTGGTGAGCGGACATCTCGGTGCTGACGGCCTCCGACAGCAAAGTGTCCAGCGCCTCGGATGCGTAGCCAAGGCCGAGTGCGTCCAGCTTCTCGCGGGTTACGTCAATATCCAGTTTTATGCTCCGAGACGTCATCGGGCCACCTCCGCCAGACGGGCGTAGATGTCGATCGAGCGCTGCTGAACATTGCTGGCCGCCAGCGCCTGAAGGCCTCGCCCCATCTTGCCAAGCGGCATCGGCGCGCGGACACGATCGGTGTCATCACCATCGAAGTGTGCATCGTCACACACGATCAGCCGCTCGGTGCGGCGCGGATGCATGGCGATCACTTCGGCATTCTTGAGGATCTGCACGTGCCCGGCCAGACCGCGCACCTCCACGTCCTGGCCGACGAAACGGAACGGCACGCTGTATTGTCGGCCTTCGAAGCTGACGAGGCAGTCAATTCCGACGGGCCTGCGCACGACGATGTCGAACGGTTCCGGCAGCGTCTCGGGCAATGGCGTCAGAAGACGACGCTCCTGTTCCCACGCTTCGGCGACACTGGTGCCGGTCGCCGGGCACCGCAGGCGGCCGGCACGCTCTTCAAGCCGCGCATCGGTCACGGCCTGCAGCTGTTCCAGGCTGTCAAAGGCCTCCTTGCGAGGATCAACCGTCTCACGAAGGTCGCGCACATGTCTCTCGACTTTACCCTTTCCCTCCGGATGCCGAGGTTGGCAGGCGTCGACATGGAAGTTCAGTTGCGCTGCAAAGCGCCGATACGTCTCGTTGATGACGCCCCAGGCGCCGGCCCCCTTGGAGATCGCCGTCTTCACGTTGTCGATGCGCAGAACCGCGACTGAACCGCCCAAGCGACGCAAACACGCCGTATTGCAAGACTGCCAGGACAACATGTCCTTCGAACGAGACCAGACAACCGCCCGTTTGCGGCTCCAAGAAAGCGTCACGATCAAGGCAGAAAGATCGACAACCTCGTCGCCAAGAACCACGCCGGGAAACTCCGCCCAGTCCACCTGGGCCTGTGCGCCGGCCGGCGTCTCAACACGACGTCTCGCCCGGACCTTCGGGGCCGGATACGTCGCCTTCCAATATCTCTGAACCGATCGCAGGCTCCCGCCATAACCATGCTCGCGCTGCAGCCACCGATGAAGATCCACCAGGTTTACACGGCCGTCCTCTTGCTGAGAGCGCCAATGCGAGATCGCTTCCGCATAATCGGCGGCCTTGAATGTCTGCTTGGACCTACCATCCAATACGCCCGCCGATCGGCGCTTGTGATGATATCGAACCGTGCCCTCCGTAACCCCGAGAAGCCGCGCCACTGCGCTCTGGGAATGCCCCTGTTTCAACAATACAGCCATGGCTGTCCGTTCCTCTTTTGCGAGAAAGCTCATCGTCTTTTTCCGCCAATTGTTGACGGAAAATCGATGAGCTAAGGCTGTTGCCACCTCGTAAAGGTAGCTGTCGCCTTACGGTCAAAATGAACTGTCGCCCTACAACCGGACCGCTGTGAGCGGCGCACATGGCTGGCGACGCGCTGGTGATCGTGGAAGATCTCGACGACGCGGTGCGTGAGCCTTACCTCGACGCGTCTGCCGATCAGCCGGTGCGGCACGGAATAGAAGGTCTTGTCGACCTCGACATGGTAGTCGGGATGGACCTTGGCCGTTTTCCATTCGGCATATTCGAAGGGCACATCCGGCAGAGGTTTGAGGGCCGTCTTCTCGATCTCCTCAAACAGTTCGCGGCGGCTTTTGCCGATATGGCGCATGGGCCGGTTGTTCAGTTCCTCCAGCAGTTCGGCGATCGCGGCGTTGAGCTGGGCCAGTGAGAAGAAGGTTTGGTTCCTGAGCCGGGCGAGGATCCAGCGCTCCACGATCAGCACCGCACCCTCGACCTTGGCCTTGTCGCGCGGCTTGCGGCTGCGGGTTGGCAGGATGGTGGTATCGTAATGCTCGGCCATGGCGGCGAAGGTCGCGTTCAGCGTCGGCTCGAACCACAGCGCCTTGACAACGGCCGCCTTCAGATTGTCGCAGACGATTGTCCTGGTGACGCCGTCAAAAAAGGTCAGCGCCCGCGTCTGGCCGTCGATCCAGTCCGGCAGCTTCTGGCTGAAACTGGCAAAGGCGAAGGTGTAGGAGGACGCCCCCAGCACGGCGACGAAGATCTGCGCCAGATGGATGACGCCCGTCTCGGGATCGATCACCGGCACCGTCTGTCCGGCGTAGTCAGTCTGCATCGCCGCGCCGGCCTCGTGACGGTTGCGGAACGTCGCGCTTGTCTTGTTCCGGAAGGCGGCGAAGCGATCGCAGAACCAGGTGTATCCGTAGCCATCCGGGTGAGCCGCGCGATATTCCTGCCACAGAAGCGTCAGCGTCACTCCCTTGCGCTTCAGCTTCCGCGCAATCATCGGCCAGTCCGGCTCGCTCGCGTCGCGTGGGGGGCGGCCGGCGCGCCGGAACACGAGCCGTTCCAGTGTCGCATCGTCATGGTCCGGCGGAAGAGGCCAGCGGGAAAGACCCGCCTCGCGCGCACGATACAGATAGGTGGAAATCGTCGTCTTGCTGATCTTCAGCCGCTCGGCCACCTCGCGCACCGACAGACCCTGTTCATGGGTCAGGCGCAGGATCGATCGGATATCCTTCAATGTTGTTCTTCTCGCTTGCTTCCGTCTTGGCATGGGCTCTCTCAAATCGATGAAAAGAGCCCAACTCTGCCAAACGGCGCAGCCGAGAACCGACCTGTAACATCCGCTCTGTCGGGTGTCCGGGAATTACAGGAATCAGTGTCCCGTAATTACTGAAATCACTGTCCGGCAATTACCGGAAATGGTGTCCCGTAATTACCGAAACGCGCACCTGCTGCCTGGAACGACCTTCAGCAACGAGGAGGAGCTTGGAGAATACGATTCGAAGCGCCACGCCACACTGACACTACGGGAACTCGAACGGTACATCGCACTCGACATTGTCGGCTCATATCATCAGTCGATCCATAGCAGCCTTGGTCGACCGCCCATTGCGGTCTGGCGGGAGCAGGAAGGTGAGATTCCCCTGCGACTGCCACAGGATCGGCTTCGCTTCTGGCTTACCTTCTTGCCTGAGCAGGAGCGGACCTTGCGGCCGACTGGAATACATCTGTTCGGCCTGCGCTACTGGTCGGCAGCGCTCAGTGCCGATGTCGGTCGTTCGAACCGGCGCTTGCTGGTCAAATATGACCCACGCGACATGGCTCGCATCTTCATTCGGCGGCCATCTGGAAACTTCGTGGAAGCCCGTTATGCCGATGTGACGCTGCCTTCGATAACCCTGCACGAGGCGGTGGCGGCCCGACGCAGCTTGCTGGCGAAAGGCCGCCGCGAAGTCAACACCCGCTCAATCGTTCGCACTGCCATCGCGCAGCGAGAATTGCTTGAAACGGCAACCGGTAAGACCGCAGCAGCGCGACGTGGCAAGGCTCGTTCGAAATCAAAGGTGGATGATCGGGATTTGGGCTCGCTCCGCGGTGTCGACTCCTGAAAACCTGTACCCTTTGTCGAGGATACAGATTGAGCTGGAGTGAATATGAACGAAGAAGTCCCACACCTGACTGCCGGCGCCGCGGCGCTGCTTGCTGAAACGAACGAGCGGCGCATTCGCGCGATACGTTCGCGCCGCTGGGTCCTTTACCCACGCGCCAAGCAGGCGCTGGACCGGTTAGGACGACTCCTCGACCATCCACGTGGCACACGTATGCCGTCAATCGCGATTTACGGCGACAGCGGCATGGGCAAAACTATGATCATGAAGCGGTTCCGGGACAAGCATCCGCCGACCTTCAATCAGCTAACGGGTACGTTGAGGACACCAGTCCTGGCCATGGAAATGACCAGTCGCCCTGGCGAACGACGGTTCTATGCCGAACTCCTCACCCTTCTCGGAGCGCCTCAGAGTCCACGTGCCGACATCGCCCAAATGGAGCAGGCGGCTTTGCGGATCATGGACGCAATCGGCGTGCAGGTATTGGTGATCGACGAGGCGCACAACATACTTGCTGGAACCTATCGCGAGCAGCGCATCGTTCTGAACACCTCTTCGCTTCCTCAGCAATCGGCTGCAGATCTCGCTCGTCTGCTTCGGTGTCAACGAGGCGCGGGAGGCGATCGGCGGCGACGTTCAGCTTGCGCGCCGGTTTGAGCAATTCACCTTGAGCCGGTGGGCCGCGAATGAACAGTTTGAAACCCTCGTAGCGTCAATCCTGCGCAATACGCCGCTGCGTCAGCCTTCGGTGCTTACGCCGAAATCGTTGAGAAGGATCCTGCAGATCACCGAGGGCATCACGGCAAATATCTTCCACATGATCAACAACCTCGCGGTCGATGCCATCGAGAGCGGCCGGGAGCATATCACTGACGAAGCAGTCGAGGGCTGGGAGCCAGAATTCGAGGGCGAGGCTGCGTTCGCATGACGCGTCAGTTACCAGTGCGGCTGTCACCCGTGGCTGACGAACTCCTGTCCTCCTGGATAAACCGTCATGCAGCATTCTACGCAGTGCAACCGTTGGTCATGCTGCGGCATTGTCTGCCGGAGGCATCCTCATTGCGAACAACCGACCTCTTTCTGAGCGATGATCAGCAAAGTCGCATTGCCAACATGTTCTCCATCGAACCGGCCATCGTGCATCGAATGACCTTCGCAAATGTCGCGCAATCATCGCGTCGGCTCATCGCCACGCGGCCGATACAGGTCTGCAATCATTGCAGCAAAGGACATACGGAGCCGACTCCAATATTGCGGAGCCAATTGCTGGGATGGCGCATCACGTGCCCTCTGTGCGGAAACCAACTCAGCGACGCCGACAATCACAAACTCCCCTCCCCTTTCCAGCAGTATCACGGTGCCGCTCTACACGGCGAAAAGCTGCTCGACGATGAAGCTAGACACGGTACCGCAAGCTGGACATCACCAATTGATATTGCTCAGCTTCTGCTGATGCGGCGCATTCCAAGGCCTATACCCCAGGAACACGACCTTTGGCGCTTCCGTGTCCTCGGCGCCATCATCCCGGATCTCGACCCTGTCATTGCCGCGCAACAAGAGAATCTTCCCACGCCCGCAAAGCCGATCATGCCGCTTTACATGCGACCCGCTCTACTGGCAGGGGTCGCAATAGTCGAGCGCGCTGGACCTGAGTTGCTCCGAATGCTGCGTGGTCACATGATGGGCGAAAACAAGGTCCGGTTCACTGACGCCACCGAGAATATGATAGCCCGATCTCGCTGGTCCAAGGCTTCCGCACAGATGCACTTAATCTGAGAATCAAACCATAATTCTCAAATCAACTGCCCAATCAAACCCAAAACAACGCATTCTTACATTTAAATGCCAAGCGACATACGGCATACGCTCGGCATCGAGGCCATGTTCTCCGATTTCAAGAGCCGCGGCTTTGGCATTACCCAAAGCCAGATCAAAAAACCGGACCGACTGGAACGGTTGATCCTGGTTCTGGCCATTGCCATGTACTTGGCCGTCTCGACAGGAGCCGCGGAGGAAAAGGCAACCGCGCAAAGCGGCACAAAAAGGGGATTCACAAGGCGCTGCGGTCCTTGTGTTCTCTTTTCAAAGCAGGACTGCGGCGTATTCGAAGAGGCATTGTCGGGTACGGTCAGATCCCAAAGCTATGGAGCGTCTGGAGATATTGAAGGGTGGTAGTATCCTGGACATCAAATCGTTGGTTTTGTTTTTGTTCGACAAAACAGGCGCGTTGACGAAATCGCGGAAATGGGACAGCGGCCATTGGAAGAATCGACGCACCAATCGGTAGGCAAGACTGGCGGCCACTGCGTCGCCGAGATGGGCGAAGCGGTGGATTGGGAAACGATGCCGAAAAGGGGTTTTCGCGCGCGGTTCGCGACTATGCAACCCAGCGACCGGTCCCACCTGACCGGGGTGCCGAAGCGCGCGGGTTTCGGCCGCCGTCACGATTTGACTCAGTCATGGCTTTCATGAATGACCTCCTGATAGAGTGCGTGGTAGCGCTGGCCCATCTGGTTGGAATGGAGGTTTTCGACGAAATGTCGCCTGGCCGCGGCGCCGAGCCGGCGCGCCAGTTCCGGATCTTCGCCCAGCGACCGCATAGCCTTTGACAGCCGGGCGGGATCGTCGGGCGGCACGACCAGACCGGTGACGCCGTCGCGGTTGACGAAGCTGGTCCCGGTGCCGATCTCGCAGCTGATCATCGGCTTGCCGGTCATGGCAGCCTCGACCAACGCTAGTCCGAAGGCCTCGGACCGTTTGTTGGAGGGCAGTACCAGGGCGGTGCAAAGCTGCATTAGTGCCATCTTATCGGTGTCGTCGACGGCGCCGACGAAATGCACGTTTTCGAGCCCGAGTTCGGCCGCGCGCGCCCTATAATCGGCCTCGCGTTTACCGGCGCCTGCGATCACCACGAGCCGGTTCAGGCCGACCGCCGCTTCAAGCAACGTGTGAAGCCCCTTATAATGCCGCAGAACCCCGACAAAGAAAAAGAAATCGTTGCCGAACCGGCGGCACCATTTTTCCAGCGTTTCAAAAGAGGGGTCGGGGTAGGAGGCGGGGTCCAGGCCGAGCGGGATTATCCCGGTCTTGTCGGCATGGCGTTTCAGGACGGGGCTCGTGGCGGCATAGTTGTTTGACGTCGCCACGATCCGGTCGACACTGGACAGGAACCGATGGCGCAACGGATCGTAAAGAGCGGCGGCCACTGCATTGCCTAGTCCTTCGGACCGAAGTGCGTCGGAATGATAGGTGACGATGGTCGGGCGCCGCTGCCTACTTGCGAGATGGGCCAGATCCGCGAACGGCCAGGGAAAATGCAGATGCAGGATATCGGTCTCGGCGGCCAGGCACTTGTACTGCCGGTAGGCATCCAGAGAGACATCGGTCGACAGGACCTCGAAACTGCGGCGCGCCTTGTGCAACACCTGGCCGCGAAAACTCGGTCGCGTGCCGCCGCCCTTGTCATTGATCGACAGCACATGGTGTTTGACACCCAGTTTCTGGGTGCTTTGCGCGACCGCGTCGATGACCCTCTCGGCACCGCCGAACGTCTCCGGCCAATAGCTCTTGAAAAAGTGAAGCACACGCATGTTAGGTTCCACTGCAAAGTGCGCGGGCATTGTCAAGAAGCCCGTCGCATCCACGATTATCTCCAACGCCCGCCGGCCCGGGCGGCGATACCGATATCGACGCCGCGCCGTACGGCCCGCGGCCTGTCATCAGGCAATTGCATGAAGGCACGGCGTTCCAGCACATGATTGTCCGCGACACGTTTTCACGTACAGCCACTCTCGGGGTCGTCCTCTGGCGCCAGTTTCAATCGGCCCAGTTCCTCGTTCTCGAACAAGATCTTGAACGTCTCGGGATCGTAGAAACGCATGAGGTGGTAGACGAACTCGCGCGGGTCGATCCGCAGGGCCCTGGCCCAGTCGGCATAGCGTGCCGGTGAAACGCGACCCCGGCCGGTCTCTAGTTGCGAAATGAACGTGTAGTAGTCGAGCTCAAGCAGTTCTGCCAGTTCACGCTGTGTAAGGCCGGCGTCCTCGCGTTTCTGCTTTAACCAAAGCCCGGCTTGCTTTCGAATTTCAAGGGTGGCGGGGTTACCGCGGTTCCTGACTCTGGGTTCGGCATTCATGTCAACGTCTCCTCCGTCAATGGCGGGCTGATTTGGCTGCAGATCCTGGCTGCCACCGGCGTGGGCACAAGCACGACAATCTTTCTGGCAGCCTCAGGGGTCCCGTTCCCAGGGTTGTACCCTGGGTGGGCTTCGCATTCTCGAATTAGGCGGCCAGATCGGTCCCATCTATTCCTCCCGCATGGCCTTGATCAGGCGATTTTCCAGCGGCTGGATCAGATAGTCGAGCGCCGTGCGCTCGCCTGTCGCGATGATGACGTCGCCCGGCATGCCGGGCGACAGGGCCTCGGCAATGCGTTCGGGAACGCTGTCCTCAACGACCACGATCTTGGAAAGGAAGGCTTCTTCCCGCGCCACCTCGTCGATCACGATGTCGGCGGAAATCCACTCGACCCGTCCGAAGATGGTCGGAACCCCGTCGCCGGTGAAGGACGAG
Organism: Rhizobiaceae bacterium; assembly: GCA_963921345.3. Classification (GTDB taxonomy): domain Bacteria; phylum Pseudomonadota; class Alphaproteobacteria; order Rhizobiales; family Rhizobiaceae; genus Hoeflea_A. The sequence goes on from CAWUFE020000006.1 coordinate 67,069, forward strand.
AACCGCACCCCGGCTTCCATGCCGGTGCGCAGGCTGTCCACATCCAGCGGCGAAATCCGCGCATTGATGATCAGGTTGTCGTCTATCGGCACGATCTCCATGATCGTCTCGCCAGGCCGCACAACTCCGCCCAGCGTGTGCACCGTCAGGTTCTGGATGATGCTGTCCTGCGGCGCGCGCAGTTCGACCCGGTCGTAGATGTTGGCGGCAATGGTGTGGCGCTCGCGTGCGTCGGCCGGTGTCAGACGCGCCCGGCGCAACTGCTCGGCGACATTTTCGACGAATTCCTGCCGCAACTGCAGGATTTCGATCTTCACCTCTCCGATGCTCCTTTCTGTACGCGCAATCGTCGAGCTTGCTTCCGCCTTGCGGCCAAAAACCTCGGTGCGACTGCGTTCCAGCGCCGCGAGCCGGTTCTTTGCATAAAAGCACTTCTGCGCCGCCGGCCGAACCGCTTCGATTTCGGAGTCGTAACAGAGGATTTGTGCGTCCAGCCATTCGACCTGCTCGCCGGTGCCGGCGATCAGGTCCTCCTGCTGGGCAATCTGCGCCTCGAGGATACCGATCCGGTTGCCGAGCGACGACTTGCGCTTCCTGAACTGCCACTCCTGGTCCGTCATGATGGTCTGAACGGCCGGATCGGACCGGTTGCGCAGGATGATATCGGGGAAGACAATCACCCCGCCGTCGTCGCGCTCGGCCAACAGCCGGGCCTCCTGCGCCAGCGCCTGGAAATACCGTTCCCTGGTGCCGTCGATACTGGCCTTGGCCTGCGTCCGGTCGAGCACGACCAGCAGGTCGCCCTGCTTCACCGGTTGCGCGTTCCTGACCAGGATCTCCTTGCGGTTGGATTCGGCCGCCACCTTGCCCGGCGCAATCACCGCGCTCTCGAGTCGCGCCGTCGCCGCCCAGATACCAAACCCGCCGATGCCGGTCAAAAGCACGATCGCCCCGAACAAAACGGTGCCGAAAAAGCTGGCCAATACCCTAGGTGCCTTGTCCGGATGGTTCATGCGCACCGGACGTGAACTCTGTATGGCAGAGAACGCTCTCTTTATGACACTGTAAACACTCGTTTTTCCTGAAGTCGACGCTGGGGATGGGGCCAGGTTTGGCGGATTTCGCAAAAATTCGTCAGGCACGCCGCGATCTTGCCGTTTACCCTCACCTGCAAAGAGGCTACGAAAACCGAACAGTCGCTCAAGGCCGACCCGCCGCGTGATGTGAAACAGCGAATTCACACAACTACGCCATACGACAACCACACCCATGGTCAATTTCCTTGGGCCGGGCCAGGGCTTTGCTGAATCGTCTGCGCCGTGGCGTCGCTACCCGGCTGCGATTGCGGCGGCGGCTGGACGACTTTCGGGCGACCCATCAGTTGCGGCAGCATCTGTTCGCGCGGGCCGATGCCCTGAGACTGACCTTCCATTAGGATCAGGATCTGGTCGGCAATGGTCAGCAGGTTCGGCTTGTGGGTGATCATGATCACCGCCATACCGGCTTCACGCATCTTGCTCATCGCCGCCGTTAGCGCCTCTTCGCCAGCTGTGTCGAGATGCGCGTTGGGTTCGTCCATCACCACCAGAACCGGGTCGCCATAGACGGCGCGGGCGAGCGCAATGCGCTGGCGCTGGCCACCGGAAAGCACCTGGCCGCCTTCGCCGATCTGAGTGTCGTAGCCCTCCGGCAGGCCCTGAATGATCTCATGAACGCCGGCCACCTGTGCCGCAGCGATGACCTTCCTTTCGTCGATCTGTGCAAACCGCGCGATGTTCTCGGCGATGGTGCCGGAAAACAGTTCGATATCCTGCGGAACATAGCCGATGAAGCGCCCGAGCTTCTCCCGGTCCCAATGGTCGATGTCGGAGCCGTCGATGCGCACATGGCCGGACTCCGCCGGCCACACGCCGACAATAACCCGGGCAAGGGTCGACTTGCCGGCGGCCGACGGACCGACGATCGCCAGAATGGTACCGGGATCGACGTCGAAGCTCAGACCCTTGAGCGTTTGCTTCCCGGTGCCGGGCGGCCCGGCCATCACATTCTCGATCGAAAGTCTGCCGGTGGGGTCGGGCAATTGCATCGGTTCGGTCTCCGCCGGCATCGACGCGAACATGGTGCGCAACCGCTTGGTGGCTTCCCGCATCGCCACGAAGGACTTCCAGCCGCCGACCGACTGTTCCACCGGCGCCAGTGCGCGGCCCATCATGATCGACGCGGCGATCATGATGCCTGGGGTGATTTCGCCGAGGATAGACAGATAGGCGCCGACGCCGAGGATCGACACCTGCAGGCCCATGCGCACGAACTTCTGCACGGCGACAATGCCGCCGGCCCGGTCCCCGGCCTGGCCCTGCCAACCGAGCGCTTCCAGATGCTTCTCGTCCCAGCGCCGCTGGATGTTGCTGCACATGCCCATCGCATTGATGGCCTCGGAGTTGCGCAGCGACGTCTGGGCATTTTGCGAGGCGATGATTGCCGCCCGGTTGGCTTTTGCCAACAACCCCTTGGTTGTCAGTTCGTTGATCAGAGCCAGCGAAAAGATGATGATCGCGCCACTCAGCGCAACCAGGCCCAGATAGGTGTGCATGATGAAGCATACCGCCACGAAGACCGGCACCCACGGGGCGTCGCAAAAGGCCATGATGGCGTTGCCACCGATGAAGTCGCGAACCACGTCCCTGTCGCGGATGGCCTGATTGCTGACCGAGGTGGACTGCATCGACTGCACCTTGACCACCGTATCGAAAACCGGCTTGGATATCTCCCGATCAAACCGGTTGCCGCCGCGCGCCAACATCCGCGAGCGGACGAATTCCAGGCAGCCATAGGTCAGGAGCATCGCAACCGCGATCACTGTCAGCAGCACCAGCGTTGTCTCGTTGCGGCTCGCCAGGACACGGTCATAGACCTGCATCATGTAGATCGGCGCCACGAACATCAGCAGGTTGGCGAAAAGAGAGAAGAAGATCGTGATAACCAGTGCCGGTTTGTACGCGCCGAACGCCTTGTCCAGGGGTGTTTGTCTGGCTTGCCTGTCGCTCATGGCCCTTCACTCATCCCGGGCCGCTCTCGCACCTGCTCGATGAACTGCCGGGGCGGCAGGTCCAGTTCGGCTGCCGTAACCCGATAGTAGGCGCAGATCTTGCGCACCGTCTGCGGCGACGGGCACGCCTTCGCATTCAGGTAACGGTTGAACTGTAGGCGGTTGATGTCCATCGTCCGGCATATCTCGGCGGCCGTGCCGTAACTGCCGCAGAGATGCTTCAGATTCCGTTGCAAGTTGGTGGGCATGTCTTTTTCTACCTGTCACGTGGTGCCGGAGACCGCTGGTGGCTGCTGTGCCCGGACCATTGCGGTGGCGCGGCGACTGTGTGGGCCGTGGCATTTTCGGCCCACACGCGACCCGGGCTCAGGCCCCGATGGCGGCGGATACTCCGGTTTCGCGGGTGTTCAGATTATTGACGGCACCCTCAGGCCCGAACCCGGACAGACCACGACAAATCGGCACCTTTCGAATGTCGTGGCCCGAGGCCCTGAGGGGCCTCGGAAACCGACGATCAGGCGACGTTGTCGTACTGGCTGGTGCCTACGAGGTTTTCCTCTTCGAGACCTGTCAGCGCCGTGTTGGCAAAGTCCAGACTGCCCAATTCGGCAACCTCGACATCGTCTTCGGAACCCACGCGACCGCTCCAGGTCAACTCGAATACCTTGTACATGCCAACATCGGCCGCGTTCTCCACCATCAAGATCGCCTTCGCGTTGCCGACAAGAGCATTGCCCACATAGTCGGCCCTAACGACAAAGTTGTCGTTGGTAAGGTTGCCATATGTGTTGTCTCCATCGAACGCATTACCGCCTGTTGTGTTGAACAGAGCAGCAACGCTTTCTGCGGAGAGCGCCGCAAAGGTTTCACCGTCACCTTCATCAGCAGTCATTCTGACAATCGCAACTTCGTTGGCCGCGACCGCATTCGTCAGTGTGTTGTCCTCGTTGAAGTCGAGGGTCACGCCGATCGGCCTTTCAACTGGATCTCCCGGGGGGTCTTCGCGGCTCGTCAGGTAGGACGTAAAGTCCAGGAAATCGAAGCCGGTGCCTGCATCATTACCGGTCTCGAACCCATTGACAGTATCGCCTCCAAAGTTGTCTCCGGTCAGAACAACGGTCTCGTTGAGCGAACCATTGAGCGAAATGGTGTCGTTGCCGGCACCGGCATCAACTATCACAGTGCCCGAACCGTTCAGCGACAATGGTATGGCTGCTCTTGGGGTTGATGTTTCAAAACCCAAAGTGATTTCGTCATCGCCCGCGCCAGTGGAGATGCTCACGGTGGCATCGCCAAATCCTCCAGCGTCGAACTTCAAAGTCTGATTGATTTTGTCGCCACCGTCACCGGTCATGATGGCGAATTCGCCATCCTCGCTGATGGTGTGATCGATGGTAACATTGCCGCCACCCATCGCTTTGATCGTGTCCGCGTTGACGAAGTCTTTTTCGGAACCCAGGGTCAGGTCGCCGAGGAAACCGTTCGCGTTGATGGTGGTCAGATCACCGCTCGGTTCACCATCGCGGATTGTCAGGTCGGCGAAGGAGCCTGCAACGTACTCGCTGCCACCTTCACGGTAATCCTGGTGGGTTTCGATGTTGATCGTGCGCAGGGCATCACCTGTGCTTTTGATCGATTCCAGGTTGCTCGACTGGTCGCGTGTTTCGCCAATCGGACCGCCCGTGCCCTTCACATCGACATTGAAGACTTCAATGCCCGCCTCTTGAGATTCCGCGCCAACAATCAACGCGCCACCATCGCCACCGCGACCAACCTTGAAAAGGTCGATGTCGACAGAGATGGGGTGGGTAGTGGTTACCGGGTTCGGGGGGGTAGCAGGGTCTATCCTGCCATAGACGTTAAAATTCCCTACCTGGTTTGGAGGTTGGACGAAACCAACATTGTCGATGGCACCACCGTCATCTGCGAACAGAGCGAACTCAGGGATTGGATTGGATAATAGACCACCCTCAAGGCCAGTAGTGTTCAGACCCGGACGCAGCACCAAATCGACGCCCTCCGGCAGCCGTTCCTTCAGAGCCGTCAAAAATTCCATGTGGCTCCCACTGAAGGGGGTCGGTGGATTGCCGTTAATGTCAATTGTGACCGTTTCGCCGTTCAAATTGAAAAATATACCGTTGACGTCGATATTTTGGAGGCGCTCCGGCACATCTGTAGCTGGGTCGAGGTCTCTGTCCGTTGCGTATTATTGCCAGTCTGGATTAGCTCGCCACTCTTCAACACTTCGCCCCGTGCGTATTTCGTTGCCGGGAGTGAGGCGAATGGCCCACAGTTCTGCATCTTGGTCGAGCAGGCGGAAGACTGCCGTACTAGGATCTATTTCCGTAGTCTGGTCGCGGATCAGATAGTTATCGTCAAAGTAGACGGTGAGGTCGGACGCGTCATTGTCGGTATTGGACTTGTCCGTGTGGTCCATGGTGATGGTGATTTCGGCGGTTGGCCGGCGGGTTTCGCCGTCGCTGTCGAGCGTGGTCAGGTTCTTGATGACCAAGTCACCATCGGAGCGGTAGGATCCGATCTCGTCATGGCCACTGATATCCTTGGCATCCAGTGTCACGATGGAACCTGCACCGGCGGAATCGCGCGCCTGGATGTCGATTTCTTCGACATTGGTGATCGTCGGTTGGATATCGGTCCTTTCACCGCCGGCGAATTCCTGGGTCAGCACAGCATGGAGGCGGTCGTTGCCTGCACCACCGTCAATGCTGTCGCCGGATGCCAGGGTGTTGGACACACCGCCCGCACTCGGGTTCTGAACCACGGGTGCTTCGAAGATGTCGTTTGCCGCCGTGCCGTCCAGGTCATCCTGGCCGGAGGTCAGGAGTATAGGCAGTTCGTTTGAGTCGTTGATGTTGATCTCGATGATTTCATCATAGGTGTTGCCGCGGCTGTCGATGGCGCGAACCGTGACGGTCATCGTTGCGTTCGTCTCATGGTCAAGCCGGTTGGCATCGGCCACAACGATGTTCGGCCTCAGAGCGGTCGCATCGTCAAGGGCGAAGGCGCCATCGGCATCGTCAATCAACGTCCAGGTGAAACTGTCGCCCGCATCCCGGTCGACCGCAGTCAACCGGCTGTCGCTGACAACCGTTCCGTTGGTCGCATTCTCATCGACGGCCACGGCGTCACTGATTTGGATGTCGATCGGCGCTTCGTTCTGCAGTTCGCCACCATAAGGATTGTTGCCTGGAACCGTGTGATCCGGATTGTCGCCGTCGTGTTCGCTACTGGTCTGCGCATCGTAAACCAGGATGGCCCTGGCTTCCGGATCGACCGCGCCCTTGAATTCCGGCGATTCGGAGAAGGCGATGACCAGTTGATCGCGTGTCCTGACGCCGGTCTCCAACTCGTTGAGCCAGAAGTTGAAACCTTCCTCGTCCGGCGCACGATTAAGGACGTTGACGTAGAGAGCCTGGACATACTCCCTGTCCGACAGGCTGCTGCCGTAGTTGGAAACGAATTCCGGTGAGGTCTGCCAGGCCGGAATGGTGGCGATGAGAGCGTCTTGGTAGCTCATATCCGGGTTGGCTTCGCGGATGCCGCGGAACACCTCGACCCAGTACGTCAGGCCATCGCTGTCCGGCGCACGGCCGAGAACCACCTGGTAAATGCGCATGATCGACAGAACGTCATCCGCCTGTGCAAGAAGCGCATCTGCCATGAGGTTGATGCCACCATCCGGATCGTCCCGATTGATCGCTGTGGTCCACAGCCTGATATCGGCGGGTGTGGGTTCACGGCGAAGGATCGCGTCGTAGTAGGAAGTGATGAGTTGTTCGATCTGTTCCATGCTTGGCTACCTTTTTCCTCTGCTGGAAGGGTGGTGATTGAGTTGTGTTGACAAAGGTTCAGGGAATGGACGTTACAAGTTCCTCCTGAAACCGGGATGGTCGTGTTTTCGTGTTTTGATGGAGTTGGGTAAGTTGGGTGGCTCTCGCGTTGCGACCTGGCGCAAAGACGAGCTTCGGACAGGTCCGACAATCGCCGGGTATGACAAAGTGTGCTGTGAGAACTTGTATTGCATCATTTGTGCTTTGCGAAACGAGCAAAGCTTAAATACAAAAACTCAATTCATATGATCTATAATATCAATAGCTTTATTGGGCGCCGATTGTATGTCCAGATCACCAACACCGAAGGGGACCTCTGAACTGGTTTGCTAACCGGTGTTTTTCAGTGCAGTGGCGGTCAATTTTTCGAGCGCCGCGAGGCCGTTGCAGGGGTTTCGGGTGGCCTTCGGTGCGCATTCCGATCAATATCCGGACACTCATTCCGATTTCATGTGCGATGCCCTGGGCAACATGATCGATTTCGTGCTTTTGCCGGGACAGCGCCACGATACCGTCGGCGTCGCCGATCTGATCAGCGATTGGGAGTTCGAAGGCTTCATCGCAGACACCGCATTCGACGCCGACTGGATCACAAGGAACTCTAGTTCAGAGACTCATTCGAGGGTTTAGTCGGATGGTTCGCGAATTTATTTGCAGCTTGGCCAATAACCTTGGCACATCGAAGGGGTACCCGCAATCGAGCGACAACCTGAACGACCCGGTCCGCATGGTTGTCCCCCTCTGCAATCAAACTACCAAGGGATAAATGTACAATGCCATCGGCGAACCCAAGCTCCGTAACAAAGTCAGCGTAGACTGGGGGCAAATTGTGCGGGTCGATGACATTGGCTGCAGCATCTTCCGGGACCTTGACGGTTGGTCTTTTAACCATAGATCGTCCTCTCAGGTTGAGGGGAATGTAAACACAGATTGGCGAGTCAAACAGGATATGAAACCTATAGCGAGGAAGCCGGCGCGGCTGCGTGAGGGGTAACGAAAATTTCGCAAAATGTGACGGCAAAGTTCCAGCGTCGACTGGTGTGTGCCGGACAGCACTAACCGCAAGCGGGAAGGCGACCGCGCAATGCGTTTGATCGCCTCATCGATGGCGCCGGCTAAAGCCGCTCGCTCTTCAGGAACTTCAGCCGCTCCGGTGGCGCGAAGAACAAATCGCACACTTCGACGGTGGCACCTGCGTTCATGGCGCCGGGCTCAACCGATTTGGCCTGGCCACCTTCGATGCGTACCTCGTGGCCGCTGTCGGCGTCGGTCGGGCGGCTCTGGAAGCACCGCCGAACGGATCGACGGCAGGGCTTAGCCGCGAAATCCGAGCGTGGCGTTGTCGTCCAGGCCGGTACCGATTTTCGACGTACGGTGGCGGCCGCCTGTCACGGTGGCGATCTCGATACGCGTCGCACCGTGTCATCGGGGGCGTTGTCGACCAATTCCCCAACGACGCCGGCCGGGCGCCCCACCACCTCGCCATGGGAGATCAACGATTTCGATCCGGATACGCGGTAGAGCCCGGTGTTTTGGCGACTGCGGCTGGTACCGACGGTTCGTTTCACCAGTTTCGGCGGTTTACGGTCAAGTTGCCCTACACAGGCCTTACAGTCTCCCAATCGAACGGCATTCGAGGCAGAAGAGCGTTTGATACTAAGGAGACTTCCAAAGATTACCGACTCGGATGGCCCGATCGCTATGCGGCGGTTTGACATCGGTCTCAGACAGAAGGGATTCCCGCACGGATTGATATGCGCTACCCGGTTTGCATGATTGATCTACTTGCAATTCAACAACGCTGGGAAGCGGACGGCTGCCATCGTGATGAACGTGGTCGCCGGCTGTTTGCCGCCAGTGAAGCGCGTGCAGCTGGCCGGGGCGGCATTGCCGCGGTCTCCAGCATCACCGGCGTCGCCAGGTCGACGATCGGGCGTGGGCTCAAGGACCTCGATGATCCGCCGCCCGGAAAGGTTCGCCGCCCAGGCGCTGGCGCGCGAACACTGACCGATAACGATCCGACCCTGCTTGCTGACCTCAAGCGCCTCGTTGAGCCAGTAACGCGTGGCGACCCGGAGCGACCGCTGATGTGGGTGTCCAAAAGTCCCGCCAAGCTGGCCGCGGCACTCAAGGACGCAGGCCACAAGATATGCCGCAACAGCGTCGACACATTGCTGGCAAAATTGGGGTTCTCGCGGCAGACGAACCGCAAGACCGACGAGGGCTCAAGGCACCCGGACCGCAATGCCCAGTTCGAGCACATCAACACCAAGGTGTGTGAGGCACAAGGCGCCGGAGAACCAGTGATCTCGGTGGACACCAAGAAGAAGGAACTGATCGGCAACTACAAGAACGGTGGCACCGACTACCGTCCAAAAGCCGACCCACGACGCGTGAAGGTGCACGACTTCGAGGACAAGAGCTTGGGCAAGGTGGCTCCTTACGGGGTCTTTGACGTCACCGCGAACGAAGCATGGGTCAGCCTCGGCATCACTGCCGACACGGCTGAATTCGCTGTCCAGTCCATCCGCACCTGGTTCTATCGGATGGGCCATGCGCGCTATCCCGAGGCGAAGAAGCTCGTGATCACTGCTGATTGTGGCGGTTCGAACGGGGTACGTATCAGGCTTTGGAAGGTCGAGTTGCAAAAGCTCGCCGACGAGACCGGGCTCACGCTGCAGATCCACCACTATCCGCCGGGTACGTCGAAGTGGAACAAGATTGAGCATCGCCTGTTTTGTCACATCACCCAGAAACTGGCGCGGCCGTCCGCTCACCGATCGCATGACGGTGGTCGAATTGATCGGCGCGACGACAACCAAGGCAGGGCTCAGGGTCGAATGTGCCGTCGACGAACGGACCTATCAGAAGGGCGTCAAGGTCTCCAAAAGCGAAATGGCCGAACTCGACATCACTGGCGACAAGTTCCACCCTGAATGGAATTATACCATCAAGCCGAGAGTGAACGATTTGTAGTGGTTATTTTTGGAAGTGTCCTAAGACGGCAAATCATAAACCAATGATATCATCGGATGATGCACAATTCTGAGATTTTGAAGTTCCGTCAACATAGGACAGTCGCGTGCCGCCGGGCGCGGATGGACGCAGGGATCCTGCTCGACGCGTCGGGCAGACAAAAAGCCCGCACGACGGAGCCCGACTGACATAAACGACGGCCTATCATGGACAAACTGCCACGCGGTCGGGCTTCAGGATATTCCTGACGTCGCTCGCAGCGCCAGTTCCTGCCCGGAATTGTGGTCGTGCAGCACACCTCTTTTCGGGCGGAGCGTCGGGGCGATCTCGCCTAGATCCCGCAGCAACCTGATATTTCAGGAAGCCGTTGGAGATGGGGTGCGTTCCGGCAACGCGCCGCCGCAGGCGCCGCACCACGCCCGCCCCGACAAGCGCGGCGAGATAGTGCTGCAGGTTGCCGGTGGCGTTGCGTTCGGCGCCCTGCGTGCTGGCCACCAGCAGATCGTTGATCGTGAAGCCGCGCTGGATGCGCATCGCCGTCCAGGCGCGCTGGCGCAGTGTGTCGCCCATCGGCTGGCGCACGCCTTTAGGCGGCGCGTTCGGTCCTGAAGTGATCGCGATTCCGCCCGCGACAGCCCGCTCGCCGTCCGGAGTGAGCCGGAAGCACCCGGCCCTGATGCGTTCGACGAACCCCTTGCGGATCAGCAAGCAGGCCGCATTGGTCACCTGCCGATGGGTGAGATCAAGCTCGCCGCTCAGCACCGGCAGCGTCATGCAAGCACCGGGCGGCAGGGCGTGAAGCACGCGCGTCTGAGACAAGCGTAGCCGCCGGTGGTGAGTTACAAGTGCCATCAATGTGCCTGAGGGACGTGAATGGCCTGACCGGTGCGCCGGTCGTTGACCAGAAGCTCTCCCGACATGTCGGCCAGCGTCAGGCCGTCATCGCCCGGTGAGGCGCGGAAGCCGAAGCGCTCGATCGCCACGATCGCCTCGCGAATCTCCCGGTTGAAGCCGCCGGTGATCCTGGTCACGAAGTCCGTCAGATCGGGTGCGACCCTGACCTCGCACTGTTCATCCAGGAACCGCTGCACATCGGCCCGGTCCGAGGGCTCGAAGCGCACATAACGCGATATGCGGCTCATGGTCTGGGGAAAGCGCTTCAGATTGTCGCGGATGCGGCCCATGCCTACCAGGATGAACGGGACCTCGCAGACATCCGACAGATCGCGCACCGTATCCACCAGCTTGCCCCGGGTACTGATATGGTCGGCTTCGTCGATGACCACTGCAAAGTCGCGATTGGCGAGCTCGGCGCCATGCGCCCGCTCGCCCAGCGCCTGCAACGCCGCGCCGAAGCGCTTCTCGTAGCCGTGCGGCGGATCGATGCGCATCGCCCTGAGAAGCTCGCCCAGCATCCAGTGGGGTGTCCATTCCACCTTGGCCCGCAGATAGACGCAAACGTTGTCGGCGGCCCAGAGACTGAGGATCGTGGTCTTGCCGAGACCCGGCGGCCCGTCGACCACGACCAGGCAGCATTCCTCGGCGCCGCGCGCCTCCAGCGCTTCCAGCGCGGCCATGAAGCGCTGATAGTTGCGGGTCTTGACGAAGGTCGGTCTCATGGACAATCTTCCTGTCAGCTCGATTGGAGGTCGGATGAACCGGAGGCGGTCGCGGTCAGCAGTTTCTTCAGGTTGTCGATCCTGCCGCCTTTCAGTTCGTAGAGCTCCCTTCCGGATGGGGAGTTGAAGAGCTGCACCAGCAGACGGCGCTGGTTGACCGTCATCTCGCCTGGATGCGCAATGCAATGGGCGGCCAGTTCGTACTGATCGGCAGGCACGCATTTCCCCGCCCGCTGCGGGGCCGCATCCGCCATGTTCATGACACCGTCCCGCCCGTCCCCGGCTTGCGGCGCTGCGACTTCGGCGGGCTCGCTCGACGGTGCCGGAAACGCGACTGGCATGGCCGGCCCGTATTCGAGCGTCAAGTGCGGATTAGCTTCTTCGAGCGCTTCGCGCCGATGCGCCTCGATGCGTTTGAGCCGCCCCTTCGCACGCCGCTCCACGGCGCTGTCGCGCATAGTCTTCGGCACATAGGCGTGCTTGTTGTTGAAGAAGCAGGCGACACAGATCAGCGCACCGGCGACGGGCGCACCGCCCTGCTCCTCCAGCTTGCGCACCCACACCTTCGAGGCATCGAAGATGTCATAGCCAACGAGCACGTCGATGCCGTGAAAGGGCTCCAGGCGCGGGTCGAAATTAGTGGTTGGTGTTGAAACTGGCCTGGCCGCGATACACCTTGCGGCGCTCGACCGGGCGAAACAGGTCATCGGCCTCGTGCGCTTCCAATGGCACCGGTTCGAAGCCGTGCTTGCCGAAATCCGCCCAGACCTCATTCGGCGTCGCCTTCCGGTGACGTCCGGTGAGCGGGTTGAACACCCGCAGGTTGCAGTGGACCCTGTCGTTATAGGCAGCAATCGCGGCTTCCGCCGCATCGCGGAAGGCCTCAAAGGTCGGCAGCGTCGGCGATGCGCCGAATTGCCGGATCTCCCTGTCGACCCTCCTGTCGACCAGCCGCCGCGCCTCGCGGTCCATGTCGGCGCCCATAAAGGTGGGCAGGTCTTTCGCCAGCCGGTTCCAGACCGTGCCGTTGACCCGCTCGATCAGGCCGCGCGCCTGTGCATTGCGGGGCAGGGAATGGGTGGTGGTGATGCCGAGGCGCGCGCACAGGCCCAGCGTGGCGTGGTCGATATACCGGTTGCGATAGCCGGCGCCGCGGTCGCTGTAGAAGATCGCCGGAATGCCATGGCTCTCGCAGGCGCGGCGCAGCGCCTCGGCGACCACGACGGTGTTTTCGGCAAGCCCGACGCTCCAGCCGACGATCTTGCGCGTCACCACGTCGAGCACGGTTGTGATCTCGGGCCGGAACGGTCGATGGTGGACCGGATGCTCGACCAGCGCGTCGAAGGTCTTGCCGTCGGCGGTGTAGATCGTCGTCGGATCGAGACCGTCCAGCGTGCGGGTGACGAAGCCGAGCCGAGCCTTCAGCGCCAGCCGACCCTCGCGGCCCCTGTGGGCGTCGAGAAAGCGCGACGTGCCCTGGAGCGCCTTGAGCGCTCGCTTCGCCTGGTCGTAGCTCGGAACGAATTGACCATCAGACAACGACGCTGCGTACTTCTCCAGCGCATGGCCGATGGAGATCTTCGCCGGTGTGCAATAGAAGCGCAGGAACCCGTTAAGCCATTCGGGATGGTCCTGCCTGCGGCGTGTCACTGCCGGGGCGAGGGCGAACGTGCCGTCGGCCTCATTGACCTGGAACCAGGTATAGACGCCGCGCAGGGACAGCACCTTGCCGCGATCCCCCCTGCGGCGATCATTCGCATCGCGGGCCGCCTGCAGCAGTTCCGGCGTCAGTACGCACTGGTCGTTGCGCCCCTGGCTAACACAATGCAGGTCCCATGCGGCATCCTCGACCAGCGTCAGGATGGCCTTGCGGCGGCTGATGCTCTTCGTGAAGACGCGCCGGTCGACCTCGCGCAGGACCGCTGAACGGGCTTCCATGACGCGGCGCTGCCGGGCACTGATCGCCGCGGCGGACCTTGCCGCCATCGGCAAGCCGGTCGGGGGTCGCCCGCCGACGCGCCAGTTGGTCTGTGGCTCGGCACCCTGCGCCTCCAGCCGGCGGCGATAGTCGTCCTGCGCGGCGGGCGGAAGGCAACTGACATGGTATTCCCAGCCGCCGCCGCGGCCCCGGCGGATTCGGGCCTTACCCGGGCCCAACTCTCGCCAGCTTTCTCGCTTGGCAAAGCGAATAAACCCGCTTTTCGTCATCGGAACGCCGGACAATCTTTCCGCTACCCATTCTGCGGGTGCCTTCCATTCATGATCTTTCGACGGATATGAGAGGGAATTTTCGATGGGGCCGGTTGTCTTAAGGGTCTTGTTCACGGTGCTGACACACCCCCCTGCAGCGGTTGCCAAAAGACCGGGGATCCGGGCATCACGCTTGGGCATCGTCTGCTTTCAAACCATTCACCGGTCCAAGCGCCAGAGTCTTAAGATGGCCTCGGTGGTGGCAATAGATCACTACCTGGGCGCCACATAATATCTGACCCAGCTTGAGGTGCCTCGATTTTGCGATAAGCGACGGCTCGATCGCGACTTGGTCGTTGTCCTTTTGGGATAACAGCATTATCCTTCAGCCTTATGCATTATGCGTACAAAAGGGGATTTATTACGCAATGTGCGACAAAGATCAAGAAAAACACTATGCAAAAAGTGTGAGTTCGTCGGATGCCATACTGGACCGGCTATCTACGTCTCTTGGAGTAAATAGCGACTCGGAGCTAGCGAGGGCATTGAACGAAAAGCGCTCAACCGTCGGAAGCTGGAGAAGCCGCAATCTTCCAAGAAACACAATATTTGAAATTGCACAGCAGTACGGACTGTCTCTGGATTACTTGTTCTTCGGGGATATTGGAACTAAGGCGGCACACGACAACGCAGCACCCTGCCAGCACCAAGTCTTCGCGACCTCGAAGCTTCCGCGCATGGATTGGTCCGACTAACGGTCGATGCCGGTGGCGATCCGATCCCGGAGGATTTGTGGTCGGTGCTTGAACAGCGGCGGAGCCTCGCCAGCGATGTGGCGGGTGAGGCTTTGCTTTCGGCGGATGCTGACGTGCTTACGGTGCCGTTCGCCGAGAACGTCAGAGCTTCTGTCGGATCAAGAGAGATGGTGTTCGAGAAAGCAGCAAATCTAAAGGTTGAGGTGCCGCGGTCGATCCTGCCGGGCTGGACGCGGGCGCGTGGCCTTTGCTGCATCCAGGCAGCAGGTGATTCGATGGCGCCGACGCTGCAAGATCACGACGTCATCCTGATCGATCGCTCCCATGTGGAGCCAGTCGATGGCGAGTTGTTCGTGCTTCACACGGCAGATGGGTTGTTGGTTAAGCGCCTGATGAGAATGAGCGCAAACGGCTGGATGATGACCAGCGACAATCCGGATTATCGACCGCGACCCGTTGGAGAACTGGACCGGCCAGTGGGCCGAGTGGCCTGGTCAGGGCCGTTGCCGGCGACAGAGGCACATGGCGGAAAGAAGCGATGAAGGCAAAAAATACTCATATTGGACGCACGACCCATGCGGCACAGAATGGGCAACGTGGCGGTCACTGTTTTGCAGCGTAATCCTGTCTGGCGCAAATGTAAGCCGCCGATAAAGCGAGGTTTTTTGTGCAACTGTGACCGGGGTAAAAAGAGTGACCTGCTTGGTCACTGTTTCGAGCGGTTAGGAGTTACCTGAAAATTAGGCGCAGCAGGCGGACCGAATTGTCAGAACGCATCTTGGGCCCTTGTTTTCCGGGATCGCTTTCACCCCAAAACCAACTCATTTTTGCTCATTTTCGTATCATTTTGTGCCAAAGAATGAGCCGATTTTTCTCATTTTGCTCATTTTGCGCCAAAGAAATTGTTGCGCGCGCTGCCTAACCCATTGAAGTAAAACAATATTTCCGAGAGTCTCTTCGAAATCCCATTGTGCAGAATGATACCACCCCCCACAGCAGTTTTGAAAGGTTCGAAGGATCGGCACCCACGCCCTGCTCGCTCAGCAGCCAAGCTGCCAGATCAGGCATGGTGATGTCCGGCTGAGCCTCGACCTTGGCGATGATCGCGTCGCTGTATGGCCCGGAGTTTGCCCGTGCCCTTGGGGCGGCCGATAACATCTGGTTCAGTCGAACCGGTCTCATCAAGCCGCTTTTGCCAACGAACAGCCGTCGCAGCCGAGACCGCATATTGTTCGGCCGCCGCGCGGCGAGACTGGCCCTTGGAAAGGGCGTCCGTCACACGGCGGCGAAGATCAGCGGAAAGTGCATGGGTCATCGAATCATCTCCTTGACCCAAAGATTCACACCAAACTGGAATCATCAGCGATTCACTCAAAGCGCCCGAGGCTTTAGGCGTCTGCCGGCGGGCGCTCAGGCATTGGCGACGGCTCCCCAGTAGGTCGGCTTTTCGACACAGAGGAGGTGCCATGGCGGCATCCAGCCCTCGCCTGAGGCAAGCGGCCAGCCGCAGCATGCGGCGACGTTTTCGATTTGCTTGCCGCAGGCGTCGATGCCGTGGCGTTCTGCCCAGTCCTCGATATGGGCAATGGCCTCGCACATGGACAGGCGCAACCGGTGGCATTCTTCCGGCGGCATTTGCAGTTGTGTCGTAACGTCCGACCTGCCGTCTCCCGGGGCGGGAAGCGCATTGTAAAGCCAGACGACATGGCCGCGCAGGTCCTCGGCGAATGTGTGCCCGCCACCCGGCCCCGTGACCAGGACCCGGCGCAGCATGTCCATTGCGCCGACCGGATCGAACCGCGCCGCCAGTGCCGGGAACAGCCTGTAGTCCAGCCCGCGGCCCCTTGTATTGAGATAAAGGTACTGCTGGCGTCGTTGCAGGCCCGATCCTGATGGCGGTGGTTGCTGTTGTTTCAGTGTCGCTATCATCTGTTTGCTCCCTCGGCCGCCAAACACAAAAGGTCCCCTTCCGGGTGGGTTCGGTCTCGCCATTGTCAACGGCAGACGCACATGCTGACCATCGTGCGTCTTTGACCGTTCTATTGCCAAATTCCATTAAGGTCACAATATGGTCGTTAGCCGCCCCACATTCCTATAAAGTCGATGCAGCTAGCCGGCGCATTGCGGTCCACGCGAAAGTGTCGAGATCCTATGAAGTCGGGTATGCCCGATCTTGGCCCCAACCCAATTTGACATCGAAGAGGCCAGACGGCCTTTGGCAGGAATTGTTCCGCCAGCAAGGCACCGGGTGCAGGCGCCGTACTTCATGTCGCCGATTTTGCCGATTAGTCTGATGATCGTAGGTCGCAATCCTTGACGCGAATGAAAATCTCGTTGGGGGCGAACAACTGCCTGGACGACAAGGCTGCGAGCTTATCCAGTTCCATGTCGATCTTCTCAGATTGTGGCGATCGTTCGAAAAAGAAGTCTATGGGCGCATTCAGCACTCTCGTGATGGCGAACGCCACGGCCGACATGAACGTCTACGGAGTGCGGTTGCCTTTTGTTCACTGGGGCCATGATTACCCTGTCTTGGTGGGAGGGGGCAATTGTCCAACCGTGCCGCTTTCTGCTGCAGCTTAATGTTGGTTCAGCATTCGCTTCTCCCGACTGCCGCACCAATGCCCGCAACCCGGAAGCTAATCGTGCGTCGGCAATGCAACCACCTCCATCGCATACGCGAAAAGAGCCGGGTTTGGGCGTGATTGTAAATAACCAGCCAATGAAGCGTTTCATAGCTTAAATGTGTGTCTTCGAAGGTGAAACGGGCCGAACTCAGGTGATGCGGCGAACTGTATCCGGCCCGGTGCGATGGTTTTCGAGAAGAACGAGGCATCTTCCTCGCATCGCACAAAGACAAAAGAGCCGGTTTCCTTAGCGATTGTAAACGCTGCCTGTGTTATGCCTTCCATAGCTGCCGGTGAGCTCGCCCCGGTTGGAAGCGTCTGGGAATCAAGCGATATGTCAGAAGAAAGCAAACCACAGGCCCTCGGTTCGAGAGCCAGCCGCTCCAAGAAACGCTCGATCTCCTGGCCGGATCGCCGCGGAAATGCCGTGCCATATGCGGTCGTCACTTCTGTAATTTGCGCCGCGAAATCCATGTTTTAGGGATTGAGATCGAAGATACCATGCAGCTTCAAAAGCCCGTTGATGGCGTTTTTCAGCGATGTGTTTAGTGTCCAGACTCATTCACAGTCAAGTACGAGCGCGACAGCGGACAGGAAGTTGCGAGCAAGCTTGTCGTGGCGCGTGGCGACGCGACGAAAATCCTTGAAGCGGCAGAAGGCATTCTCGATCGGATGTCGGTCGCGGTATCGCCGTGCGTCATAGGCAATCGTGCGCTTGCGGTTGATGCGTTCGGGAATGACCGGAACGGGTTCCCTGGCTTCGCAGGACACTTCGCAGGGAATTGGCATTACAACCCTTGCCGGCGAGAAGATAGCAAGCACCATTCAGTTGTGATATCAGCACCGGAGCTGCCTTCATATCCGAGGCATTGCATGGTGTCAGGGTGAAAGCAAATGGCCTTCCAAGCACGTCAATCAAGGTATGTAGCTTGCTGGTTTGGCCGCGCGTGGGGGACCGATACCTTGCTCTTTCGCCCCCCTTTGCCGCCGTGGGCGGAGCGATGCGCCTTGACATGGTTCTGTCGCAATCCTTTTTTGAAGTCAGAATGGGGCTTTGCCCCAGACACACTTATCCAGCGAGCGCCTTGAACTGGCAATAGGCGGGAGCGCCATCTTGTCCGAGCTGCCCCTTTTTGATCTTGTAAGCCGTTTCGATACTATCCAAGGTGGCACTGGCGGTATGGAATGCCTTGAAGCACATCAGAGCTATGAGTGAATCTGGTGTTTGGGTAATTTGAATGACGGCGGTGCATCTGGTTGGAATGGCGTTGCTGAACATTCAACCAACCATTCGAGGACGCACCACCACGGAAGACGCTACCATTATCGAATTCACCGGTCGAGACACGGTTTGCGACCCGTTGACTGATCTGCTTCGCAATGGCGCGCGGCAACTCCTGCAAAACGCTGTTGAGGCAGAACTGGAGACGTTTCTGGCGAAGTTCGCAGGGCATCGAACACCGGAAGGCCGCGCGGCGGTCGTGCGCAATGGCCATCACCCCGAACGTGCTGTTCTAGGCCCTGTGAGTGTGAAAGTCCCGAAGGTGCGTTCGAAATCTGGTGCGCCGGTTACGTTCCGTTCGGCGCTGGTTCCGCCCTATGTGCGCAAGGCGAAGTCGATCGAAGCCGCGCTCCCCTGGCTTTACCTCAAAGGCATTTCCACCGGCGAGATGGGCGCGGCGCTGAAGATACTCCTGGGTCCGGATGCGACCGGTTTCTCCGCCAAGACAATTTCGCGCCTGAAAGATCAATGGGCCGCGGAATTCAATGATTGGCGCAAGGCTGATCTGAGCCGCGACGAGTGGGTCTACATCTGGGCAGATGGCATCTACAGCGGCCTTCGCAGCACCGATGACCGGCTCTGCGTTCTGGGTCTTCGTCGAATACGGGGACATCCGTATATGATCTGCAAGTATGTGGGTCATTTCTGTATCAGATTTCTCCTTCTTTGACCTTCACGCGCAGAGAGCTCGGAAGCGCTTTCTGTAGTTTTCAAAGTTGCGGAACCCGAAAGCGCGGCGTTGGATGAGCTTCATTTTTCGATGATAGCATTCAGTGATGCCGTTTGAGCGTGAAAAGCACCACATGCGTGCGATCTCTTGCTGCCAGCTGTGCTATGTCCTTGCGAGCTCTTGACAATCCCTGAAGCCGCTCTGCCGGAGCTGGTCGATGGCCTCCAGCAGTCTGCACACTAGTCCTGCACTGTCTTTGGATTGGTTCCTGGCAGTCAACACGTCCATCAGATCTGTAGCGCGACGAAAATAATGCTCAATCCGCGACACTTTCGTGCTCAATCCCTGTGATTTTGGCGTTGATTTTCGATGCGACACTTTCGTGCTCAATCGTGTCCTGAAGGTGCATCTCACCCGCTCTTGTCCTGGTTGTCGCGCTCTGCTTCGAGGCTTGTGGTGAGTGTGTCGGTGAGTTGGTGCTGGATGCGTGTGGTGAGCCATTCGCCAGTGAGTTCGTCCTTGATGCCCTGGAGGTCGACCTTTGCGCCTGCGACGAGGTCGCCGTGGAATCCGGCCAGTTGGATGCTGATCTTGCTGGATCCGCGTTTGGATCGTTCGAGGGCGGCAACGGCTGCGCGTTTGGCGTCTTCCCTGTTTTCGTAGCGGTGTCGCAGGATGCGTTCCGGTTTCTTGTCACCGACGGTGACCTTTTGGGTTTTGGCGGTGCTTCGCTCGCCCCATTCGGCGGTGACGCTTCCGTATTTGCCGCGTTGGGTGACCTCCCATGAGCCGCCGGTCATCTGGCTGCGGGTGAGTGTGATGACGGGCAGGTCGGAGCCGTCGGCTGCCTTGCCGTCGCCGCGCTTGGCGACGATGAGGTATCCGCCGGCGGCCTTGGCGACGGCGTCGAGGTCTTTTGCCAGGCGTGAGATGAGGTTGAGGTCGCTTTCGGCCGTCTGTGCCAGGTACTTGTAGAAGACGGATTTGAGGCTGTCGCTGACCCGCGGCTTGAGGTCATGCTCGCCGGCGATCTTCTTGACGATGTCCTCCAGTGTGATGTCGCGCCAGCTTCGTGTCTTGGGTGCGCGGATGCCGCTTGCCATGTCTGCGGCCCTGGCACGGATGGTGAGTGTGGCCGGTGCGATTTCGCCCTGGAGTTCGTCGACGACCCATTTGCCGAGATCGACCAGTGCGCCGGCGGGGCCGAGCGCGATTTCGAGTTTGGCGCCGGTTTCGGGCAGTTCGATCAGGTAACCGCGGTCATCGAGGGTGATCTCCGCACTGTCGGATTTCGATCCCGCCTCGTCGATGATGGTGATGGCGATGAGGCGGTCCTGGAAGCGGCCGGTGACGTCGTTTCCGTCTGCGATGATCCGCCAGGCGACATGCATGGCTTATCCGAACTGTGATGTAACGAATGCGGCTCCGCCAGCAATTGCCGCCCGAACGACATCCTTTGCCGCGTCGGCCGAACCTGCCCGGATGAGCCGGACCAGCTTGTCGCCGGTTGTTTCCTTTACGGCAAGGCTCTCAGGTGCGGCCTTGAGGACGGCCAGTCCCATCGGCGTGAGCACGGCCGGCTTTGCGCCATACTGCCACATGCCGTCACTGCGGATGTAGCCGGTCTCGATCAGCCATTCGATCGTCGCCCTGGCGATGTGGAAGGCCTTTGACGGGTTTCCGTTTTCGTCGATTGGCTCGCCATAATCATTGATCTCGCTGTGGCCGCAATAGTCACTGGCGTTGAGCGGCTTCTTGACGGGAAAGGCCTCGTAGAGGTCCGCCAGGATCCTGGCGGCATATTCGTCGAAGAGTTCCATGTTTCTTGCCATTGTCATCCCCAGAGTCGGATCGGTTTTCGGACGGTCGGTTCGGGCCGGTCGGGCAGTTCGATCAGCAGGCCTTTCGGCAGGATCGGCCCGTAGGCAGCGAGGCCGGGATTGGCGGCGTAGACCTGCCCCGTGACGGTTTCGGTGCCATAGTGGTCCTTGCAGATGGCGTCGACCATGTCGCCGTCGATGGTGCGATGGATCAAAACAGTCCTCCAATGATGCCGCCGCCGTCCGGTCCGTAGCTTTGCAGCGTGAGGGCGAACTCGATGCGGCGCGGTGCGCCGTCGCGCATGAACAGGCTCTTGGTTTCCTCGACGCGAACGATGACCCATCGTTTCCAGACCCATCCAAGGCCGTCGACCATCATCATGGGCCGTCCGCTGCCGGCGTTGAGGCGCATCAGGTCAACCTGGCGCAATCCGCCCCTGAAGTGCGGGTAGATGACGCCCTCGATGGTGATTTCCTGGGTGTCGGGCCCGAGATACTGCAGGGCGGGTTCGCGGCCGATGCGATCGAGCTTGCCCCATCGGTATGCGGCGTTTCGCGTCATCGACTGGTAGGCGCCGTTTGCCATTCCGAAGCGGAAGGCCCCGAGAGCCATCATGATGAGGGAGGCTGGCATCAGTAGTCGATCCCGTCATGCAGGTCTGCGCGGCGGTCGCTCTCGCGGCGTTCCAGTTCGCGCCTGACCTCGCGTGCGACGTCCCTGGCGCTCATTCCGGGTGCCGCGTGGATATGGAAGATGTTGGTGACATTGTCTCCCTGTCGGATGACCTGTGGTTCGGATGTTGGAGCAAAGAGCGGAGTACTGGCTGTGGGACGTATGTGCCGGGTTTCGGCAATCTCGGCCGCTGCCGGAATGCTGGCTGCCACCGGCGCGGCGATGACGGATGCGGCCATGGCGGCTTTCATGACCCTTGCGGGCAGGATGGTTCCTGCGATGCCGGGCACGAAGATCTCGCGGCCGCGCTCGCCGACGATATAGGGCATGCCGCGCCGCACCGGTCCGCCGCGGTCGCGTCCGCCTTGCGGGCTGTCATCGGAACTGTAGGCGGGGCGGCCATCGGCGATCGGAACAGGGCCGGTGGCGTGACGGTAGGCGGCCCGGAATTCGCGCAGTTTTGCGAGGGCTGCCTCGATGGACTTCGTATTGATCTGCGGCCTTGCCTCCAGGTTGCCGATCTGCTGGAGCACGGTTGCCAGTTCGCTCGCCCGCAAGCGCGCCTGTTCGAGTTCTGCTTCGACAGTTTCGATCCCCGCCTCGACGTTTTCGAGTTGCTGCTGTGTCAGGGCCAGATCCTGCTTCAGGGGCCGGGCCAGATTTTCTGCCATCGGTCCATCCCCGAGGGCGGCGATTTGCGCCTCGATCGCCGCGATGAGGCGTTTCAGATCCTCGGCCTCGCCTTCGAGCGCCGCGCGGCGGTCCCTGGCCTTGTCTTCGAGTGTGGCGAGATGGTCCTGTGTCGGCAATGGACCGGCCTCAAGCAGCGCCTTGAGCCACGCGGCGCGTGCCTCGGTGGTTTCGTCGAGGGCGAGCCCCTTGTCGAACGCGCCGCCATAGCGGCTGTCCTGGCGCATGCGTTGGCGGTTGCTTTCCTCCTCGCCGATATCGGGCTGACCGGCGAGTGTGCCGTCGGCGACGGGTGTCGGTTCCAGGACGGAGGCAACGACACCGACTGCACCGCCGAATTTGAGGATCCTGGCCCAGTTGACCGGGGCGATCAGGCTCGTAGCCGACAACAGCTTGCCGCCCTTGCCCAGGGCGTGTTTCTTGAAGTCCTTTGGTGTCAGGGTCGGAATGAGACCCGATGTGGCCCAGTTCAGGGCGCTGAACAGGCCGACGATGGCGAGACGTGTTCCGGCCGCCCCGAGCGCCAGCGTCCTGACGGTGGCCATGGTCAGCACCGGAATGAGCTTTGACGTGGACCAGACCAGGGCGGTGAGCAATCCGGAAACGGCGAGCCGGCCGGCGGTGCCCAGCGCCAGCCCCCGGAAGATGGCCATGGTCAGTGCCGGAATGAGTTTTGCGGTCCATCTGAGCGGTCTGATCAGCCCGGCGATGCGCAGGGCCGAGAGCGCCAGGCGCAGGCCCATGAGGGAGACGTAGAGCCTTGCGATGGTGCGCAGCAGCGAGCCATTGGCCTCGGTCCACTCGCCGATCTGGCCGAGCGTGGTGCCGAGGATCTCGCCGGCGCTTTGGCCCCAGGCGAGCCATTGCTCCTGGCTTTCCTCCATCGGTCCGAGCAGTTCGGCGAACCAGTCGCGGATCTGCCGTGCGCGCTCGAGGATGGCATCGAGCATCGGGGCAGCGGGCCCGAGGGCTTCACGGAACGCCTGCCAGAAGCCGGTGAAGAAGCTCTGCAGGCCCTTCCAGTTGTTGTAGATCCAGATACCCGCCATGGCGATGCCGACAAGCAGCGCGCCGACGCCGCTGGCAAGCATGGCGATGCGCAGGGCGATCAGCGCGCCGCGCACGAGCCGTATGGGATTGAGAAGCGCGGTGAGCGCGAGCGCCAGTCTGGGCAGCAGGATGAGCATAAAGCTTGCGGCGCGGATGATCTTGAGGATCGGGATGGCAAGCGACAGCAGCGTCCAGCGCAGGGCGATCGAGGCGAGGCGCACGGCGAGCAGTCCGCCGGCGAGCTTGACGGCGAGCGCGATCAGTTCCGGATGGGCGGTGGCCCAGGCTTCGGTTGCGGCGAAGGCGGGGATGACGGCATCGATGAGGGCGCGCACCTGCGGCAGCAGGATGGTTCCGATGCCGATGGCGGCACTTTCGGCGACCGATTGCAGGCGCTTGAGCGATCCGGCGGTGGTGTCGTTGAGGCGGGTGGCGACGCGGGCGGCCGAGCCGGTTTCCCTGAGGCTTTCGGCATAGGTCTGCAGTGCTCCGGTCCCGGCCTGCTCCAATAGGACCTCGGCGGCGGACAAGGCCTCGACGCCGAAGATTTCCGAGATCATCTTTGCGCGGTCGGCGGAGCCGTAGCGTTTCAGCGCCGTATCGATCTCGGCCAGCACCGTCGGCAGGTCGCGCAGGTTGCCGTTGGCGTCGGCCGTTTGCACGCCCAGTTCGCCGATGGCGTCGGCGGCGGGTTTGGGCAGGGCGGCCAGGCGCTGCAGCATGGCGCGCAGTGAGGTGCCGGCCTGGGAGCCCTTGATGCCGGCATCACCCAGCTTGCCGGTCATGGCGGCGGCCTGTTCGAGTGAGACGCCCAGACCCTTGGCCACGGGAGCGACATACTTCATGGTCTCGCCGAGCAGTGACAGATCGGTATTGGACGATGTGAAGGTGTTGGTCAGCACATCGCCCAGACGGCCCATGTCTTCAGCCTTCATGCCGAAGGCCGTCAGGATGTCCGATGCGATATCGGATGCGCGTCCGAGATCGATGGCCCCGGCACTGGCAAGGTCGAGCATGCCGGGCATGGCGGCGATGGTCTCGTTGGTGCTGAAGCCGGCCATGGCGAGGAACTTCATGCCCTCGGCCGCGTCGGAAGCCGCCCAGGCGGTGGTGGCGCCCAGTTCACGCGCGGTAGCGGTCAGGCGCGCCAGTTCCTCGTCGTCGGCGCGGGCGACCGCCGCGACACCGGCCATGGCCCGTTCGAAGCGAATGGCCGGGCGTAACGCAGCACCCGCGCCCGCGACGACCGCCGCGATGCCGAAGGCCTGGCCCTGCAAGGCCTGTCGCTGCGCCTGGGCGGTGGCGATCTGCTGGTTGGACCAGGCAACGCCGGAGCGCCCGGCCGCTTCCGTGGCGGCCGTGATGCGCCGCAGGGCGGATGTGGCGCCGCGCGCGGGCGCGCTTACCTTGTCGATCAGCCGCAGCACCATGGCGAAGTTGAGGTTCGACATGTCAGCCCAGCCCCGGGATCGGTGCCTGCTTGCCCCGTACGGCCTCGAGGCGCGCACGGGCCTTGGCGTGCCACAGCGCCAGGTCGGCGATCGTCATCGCTTCCAGCTCGGCCAGTTGCCAGTGGAAGATGAAGGCGATATCGGCCATGGCCTCTTCAACATCCTCGGGCAGGTTCAGTTGAGCAGGGATCCCGGCATCCCCTCGCTCTGGGCCTCGATCTCGGCCCGCTGCTTCGGGCTGACGAAAAAAAGCACCGCCTCGCCGGCGAGCGCCATGAAGTCGGCCGGGGTCATGTCGGCAAGCTGCGCCTCGCTGAGCGGCGGCTGCGTGATGCGCGCCAGCAACCGCAGCATGGCGCCGGTCTCCATGGCCAGCACCTGGGAAAGCATCAGGCCGCGCAACTCGCCCGCCTTTGGGCAGCGCAGGGTGATCTCGCGGGTCTCCTTGCCGTCGACCTTGACGCCGGCGGCGAGGGTAATTTTCCGGGTGGCGGTTTCGGTCACTGTGCTTCCTCCTTCAAAGGGCATTTCAGTACCCCTGCAAAGCGCCTGCAACGCGCTTGCAAAAGGCAAGCGAAGCGACGCCGTACAACAGGGCTGTTCATGGGCCAGGCCGGATCAGATTCCCCCGATCAGATCCCCATGGCGGCGCGCAGGTCGGCGAGCTGGTCGACGCCGCCGATGACGCGTTTGCCGGCTTCCACGTCGATCTCGAACAGTTCGTCGCCGTTCTTCTGCATGCGGAAATAGTCGGCCTCGAGCATCAGCTTGATCGGCGCTTCGTCGCCGGGTTTGAGGTCGCCGAAATTGGTCGTCGACCAGCGCCCGCGCAGCGTGCTGACATAGGCGTCGGCGGTAAAGTCGTATTCGCCCATGGCCGCCGGACGCAGCACCATCTGGCGGCGATTGCCGATCAGGGTGATGAGTTCGGGCGCCCATTCGATCAGCGTCAGTTCGGCGGACATGGCCTCCATGCCGAGATCGATGGCGACGGGGGCGTCCATGCCGCCGCCGCGATGGGCGGCGGTCTGCAGCTTGAGTTCGGGCAGCTTGCCCTCGATGACGCGGCCGCAATAGCTGATGCCGTCAACGAAGGCGTTGAAGTTGCGGATGGTGCGGGGATACTGCATGGTGCCTGTTTCCTTTTGCCTTTAGGCGGCGCGACCGACCTCGGCGATCAGTTCGCGGTAGTAGTTGTCCTCGCGGTGGGCGCGGAAGATGAGATGTTCGAGCGGCGCGGGCGGCTCGAAGTCGAAGTTGAGATAGAGCTTGCCGGCCTTCAGCACCGTCTCGGTGTTGAGTTCGGGATCGAGCCAGCAGTTGAAGCCGAGCAGCGCGCCCTGGCCGACCAGGCGCTGGCCGAAGGCGTTGGCGCCGTCTATCAGGTCGGCGACCAATTGCGGCGAGAACGGCCGATCCATCGCCCACAGATGCGCCCGCTCCATGCTCTCGTAGAGGATGTCGGCGGTGCGGCGCACGCTGAGGAACGCCCATTGCGCGTCGGCCGCAGTGGAGCGGTTGCCCCACAGGCGAAAGCCCGAGCGGCGAACGATCGTGGCGACCTCGGCCTCGTTCATGCGGTTGGCCTCGGTCTGCGGTTCGCTGAGGTGGAAGTGGACCGGCCGCGTGGTGCCGGCGATGCCGTTGATGACCTGGTTCGACGGCGACCACCAGAAGCCCTTCTCGATGTCACGCTTCGCAATGAGCCCGGCGACGTAGGGACTGGCCGGCCGGCTGACATAGGTTGCGGTCAGCGGGTCGAAGACGGAGACGGCGGGATCGACGATGAAGACCCGGTCGGAGCCGTAGTTGCGGCGGGCGAGCTTGGCGTCGGTCTCGTTGGTGTCGGGCCCGTCGGCGATGACCACGGCGCGCAGCTTTTCGGCGACGGCGATCAGGTTGGCAAGCACCGGGGCGACCCGGGCCGTCTCGGTCTTCGCAAAACCGGGGGCGGCCAGGATGCGCGGCGTCAGGTCAAGCTTCGAGCTTGCTGCCAGAAGCGCGAAGACGCCGGTGCCTTGCGCTGCCTGGCCCACCACATTGGCGAGCGTCGCGGCGTCGTCATTGCCCTCTTCGACGCGCACGATGATCGCCTCGCGGGCACCCTGCGCATAGAGCGCCTCGTAGGCTGCCTTCAGCGTTCCGGCGTCGCCGAGGCGGGCGGCGGCGCGCGGGCCGGCGACCAGCGCGGGCACATTGACCATGAACGGTGCGTCGGCACCGCCGGCGAGCCGGACGTCGCCCACGGCAACCACACCGGAGCCGTCGGAGTCGCCTGTATTGGCGACCGCGACCAGGGCATGGGCGGTGGCCTTGCCCTCGATCGCGGCTTTCAGTTCGGCGGCCGTGGTGGTGGCGGCCTTGTCTCCGCCGGTGGCCAGCTTCGCGGTGATCGTGTTGCCACCCTTCACGGTGACGTTGAGGCGGGCATTGGCCTTGTCCGGCTTGGTGACCACCAGCCGGATGGCGTTGCCGGCCAGGCCCGCGGTCTTGGCGGTGAGCGTCAGGCCGGTGTTGTCGTCGGCCGCACCCGTTGTGGCGCTGGCGGCCACGGCCGGTTCGGCGTCGGGCGCGGTTCCGATCAGGCCGATCACTGAGGAACGCACCGAGCGGATCGGCCGGATGCCGTCATCGACCTCGATGACCTCGACCCCGTGAAGAAAATACTCTGGCATTGGGTTGTCCTCTCTAAAGTTCAGTAGGAAGCGGCCCTGGCCAGCCCCAAACCGATCATCTGATTGTTGAGACTGTTGGACGTTGATCCCGGCAGGAAGATATCGCCGAGCCAGCGGCCGTACTTGCCCTTGCCGGCCTTGTGGCTTTTCAGCACGATCTCCTTGTCCAGGATGCGCTCGCGCAGCCAATCGCGCGATTTCAGGCCTTCCGGTCGCTCTGGCCCGCGCACTTCCGGGGCGTTGATGCCGAACAGCCTGATCTTCTCGCCACGCGACCAGATGTGGAAGCCGAGATCGATATCGACCGTAATCGTGTCGGCGTCATAGACGGCGGTGACGATGGCCTTGTACTCGAACATCATTCGGCCTCCGGCGGGTGGAGCGCATCGGCGACGGCCGTGGCGCGGGTTTCGATCTCGGTGAGCACCGCCGCCTCGCCGCCCGGCTTGACGGCGTAGGGCAGCCTGGCGGTCGGAGGATCGGCATCGATCTTTGCCAGATAGTCCTCCATGAGATCGGCGAACGGTGTGGCGGCGGCCTTGACGGCGGCGAGATTGGGCGCGGTCTTCACGGCTGTCAGGAACCGCGCCATGTGGATCAGCAGCAGGTGCGCCCCGTCGCTGGTTGTGCCGAGCAGCGACAGCGTGTCGCCTGCGTCCTCGGCGATCCTGGCGCGCTTGCTGGCCTTGGTCTCGTCATCCGACCATGTGATGGTCACGTCATCGGCCGACAGGTCGTTGTCAGCGAGCCAGTCCTCAAGCATGTCGGGCTGGAGCGCCGCGATAAGCTGGCCATTCTTTTCGATCGTCGGCATTGTCTGTTCCTTCAGTAATTCCGGCCGGTCGGCAGATAGTCGCGATGGGTGTAGCGGCCGACGGAGCCGGCCCAGACATAGGCATCGCCGTGATCGCCGGTGGACCAGTAGGGCAATGCGACCGCGATCTTCATGCGGCCCTGGCCGTGGAAATTCGGTTGCCAGGACTTGTCGAAGCCCGTGTCGGTCATGCGCAGCCATGTCCAGCCGCGTCCGAGATGGGCGCCCGTCGCCTCCCGAAAGTGGCCGTAGTCGAAGAACGGGCGGAAGGCTATATCGCCTGAGTGTTCCAGCACGTTGACCAGCCAATGCGCCTGTGTCCGGAAGCCGCCACTGTTGCGCGTCAGGTATTTCGAGCGCCGACCCTGCGCGAGGACGGCCACATTTCCGGTGGCGCCGTTTTGCCGGGTCTGGTCGCTGCTGATGGTGATGTCGATGAGCACCGCGTTGAAGTCGATGCCGGAGGCTTCCACATTCAGCCGCTTGCCGCCGGCGGCGATGTAGCCGGCCCTGGCACCGCCGTCCTCCAGATGGTGCGGGTGGATCGCCTTCTCCAGGTCGCCCTCGAAGTCGAGGCCCTTGACGCCGAAGTTGGCCGGCGTCACCACTTCGATGGTGCCGCGGGCCGTCGTGCCCCCGTGGCGTATGGCGGAGAAGGAGCTTCCGGCATGACCGGCGATGAGTTCCATCTCGGTGTTGGCCTGGCCGCCGCACAGGGTCGCGAATTTCTTGGTGTCGGCAATCAGGTTGGGCGCGACCGGCATGTGCGCCTTCAGGCGCGTCTCGGCGGCGCGCAGGCGGGCGATCTGTCTGTCCACCCGGTCGTCCATGGTGCCGACCAAGTCGATCAGGCGGCCCAGTTCGATTTGCAGGCTGTTTGCCGGCATCACTCTTCTCCTTCGTCTTGCCCGTGCGCTTCGCCGCCGGGTCTTGCCGACGCCTCATGGAAGAGCGCGTCCTTGATCGCCTTCTGGCGGATACGCAGATCGTCGATCGCCTTGTCCTGCTGGCGGGCCTGTTCCCTCAGTGCGATGATCTCGCCGGTGAGCGCCGCCTGGACGGCACCGGCCTCCTCGCGGATCGCCAGCGCATGGCCGTATGCGGGGCTGCCCTCGTGGTGGATCGGGGCGATCGGGTAACGCAGCCGCACCGGCCCGCAGTTCTCGATTGCCGGCATGAAGATATAGACGCCGGAGGCGCGCATCAGGCGGGCGGTGCCTTGCGGGTCGCGCACCCATGCGCGTTGCCGCCATCCGGGTCGGCCGGTGAAGAGTTCGTCCGGCGTCATGTACCAATAGCGGTTCGCATGAATGCCGGCGAACGCCGTTGCGGCCGTGTTGCCGTTGGCGCCGTTCGCGGTGACGGCGGCGCGGTCTTCCAGTTCCGGCAGGCGATACGGATTCCAGTTCATGTGCGGCGGCGCCAGGATGATCTCCATCGGGATCGCCCAGGAGACGCGGAAGTCGTGGCCGCGGGCGGCAAAGCCCGCCACCTCCTCGCGCGTCGCCTGGGCGACGAAGAGCGTCGGGTCGTTGAAGCCGCGCCGTGTGTCGCTGCCCGTGCCGCTTGGCGGTTTGGCATGCCAGCGGCTGTAGCGTGCGGCATTGAGGTCGGTGTCGCCGAAGCCCCGGATCACGCGGCCCCGTCTTTCCGCGCTTTGTTCGGCGATTTCAGCGCCGGGTCCGTCGAGGCCGGGGATCTGCGCCATGATGCGATCGATGAGGCCGGGTCCGGAGCGCGCCGCGATCTCGATATCGCCGCGTGCATGCAGCACCCGGAACCGCGACTGGCGGGAATTGGCGAAGGGCTTGCCGGAAAGGTCGAAGCGAATGCGCGTCGCCGGATCGTCGATGACGTCGACCATGTCATCCACTGGCCACTCGGCGAGCGTTCCCAGTCGTTTCGTCAGCACCCGGTAGCGCGTCACCGCGTAGCGCGGCTGACCGCGCTCGTCGGACAGCCTGACCAGGCGCGGGGTAAAGGAGGTGTTTTCGTCAATCGCCTTCTGGCCGGTCAGCGCATGGGCGATCGTCGAGGCGTGGACCTCATCGACCGTCGCGCCGTCGAGCGTGTGGCGAAAGGAGTGGACGGCATCGACCAGGCGGCTGTCGATCACTTCCTCGGGCCAGATTTCCAGATAGCTCACATGCACGTCCACATGGTCGCGGAAACCGGCAAAGTGCGCATCGTCGAAGGAGGCGAGGGCCCGGTAGAAATTCTTCATCAGGGCCATCTGCCCGGCGACGTTCGCCTCTGCCGCGATCGCCGCCGGCAATTCCGGCATGGCGGCGGGTGATGACGCGAGGTAGCGGCCGTCGGCGGCCTCCAGCCAGCGATAGTCGGTGTGGCGCGTCTGCACCGGATAGCCGTTGACGGCGGCCTGCAGTTCCGGCAGGCCCGACATCATCCGGTATTCGGGATGATCGTGCTGGCCGAGTGCGGAGCGGCTGACGGCTGCCGGTCGAAACAGCGCATCGTCGCCGCCATAGGCGTATTGGCGCATCATGGTCAGCCCCGACTGGCCGGTGGCGCGCCAGATCATCGCCTCGCGCTCCAGTTCCTCCACCGCGACCGCCTTCCAGTACTTCAGGTCGCGGGCGATGGCGAAGTTGAAGTCGCCGCCCAGGTTGTGGCGGTTCCTCGCATCGTCGATCAGGTCCTGGATCGTCTGGCTGGCATCGAGGAAGGCGAACTCGACGGTTCCTTCCGGTACCGCCGCCAGGGAGACCTGAAGCTCGAACTCCGTTTCCTGGCCACGGGTCACGCCAGCGAAGACCTTTCTGTCATGGGCGTAGACGAAGAGCAGCACAGGGGTTCCGTCATCATCGGCGAAGAAGCCGATTTCGCGGGCGAAGAAATCCGCCTCGCCGGTGATCGTGGTGGTCACCTTCCACACACCGTTGCCAATCAGACTGCGGCTTTCGACCGGCACGCGCATGCGCTCGTTGCGCAACTCGGTTGCGGTGGCATCGGGTACCCAGGCCTCGTCGCCGATGGCGACATGGGTGATCCGCAGCGCCCGGTCTTCCACATGGGCGCGGGCGGCGGCCGTGAGGCCCGCCGTGGTGACGATCGGCTCAAAAGCAGCTTTCATGAGGCAGCTCCTGCAAGATCGAAGTGTTGACGATGGCTGACGCGAAGCGCGGCAATCATGGCGGGTCGGGCAAGGCCGCTTGCCAACACCCGCGGGGCGAAAGCATGGCGCGTGCGGTCGCGGATGGTGAGCCCTGCGCCGATGCCCCTCGCGCCGGCGCCGGAGGCGAGGATGGCGGGAACAAGCGTCCGGTTCGCACGATGACGCACGGCGGTGGCAGCACCGATCGACCGGCTGCCGGTGAAGGCCAGCGAAAAGCCCAGGTCGTAATGGGACCGCACCGGCTTGACCGCATCGAGCACCGTCTCGGTCAGGTCCCGCAACTCACGGCTCAGGAACGGGATCGTCGGATCGCCGATCAGGTCGACCGTCGGACGGGCAACGACACGGAAGGTGTGGGGACGTCCACCGTATTCGAACCACTCGCTCAGTTGCGCCCCGATGCCCAGTGCGGCCAGCGCCCGGCGCACCGCTCCCTTCGTGCCCTTGATGCGGTGGATGGGGATCGACGCCGCCACCACGGCGCGGCGCTGCCCGATCGGCCAGCGCGCCTCCCAGGCATCGACCGAGAACGCCCAGGCAAGCCAGGGAAGAAGGTCTTCGGGACAGGTCCACGGATTCCACAAGTGTGCGACCGGTTCGGGAAGGCCCGTCAGGCGATGGCCCAGCAGGTCCAGATCGCGCTCCAGCGCCGTCGCATTGGGCGGCAGGATCGAGACAGCATTCTCCATGTCGCGCTTGTCAGACATCGCGGCCTCCAAGCTCGATCTCGATCCCGGTGCAGTGGGCGGCCTCTTCCGGGCCGATCACCAGGTCGGCGGCGGGCCGCACAAGCGTCACGTTCTGAACGCCCACCTGGTGGAGTGCGGCGAACAGGCCCGAACGGGTGATGTCGTGGCCGAGCCGGTGGCGGGCCGCGACATGCTCCTCGATCGCCGCGCGCGCCACGCCCAGCACGACGCCCGCGTCCGGCTCGGCATAGAGCGTCAGGCTGGCCTGAACCGCATAAGGCGTGATTGCCGCCCCTTGCACGGTCACATGATCGGTCAGCGGCCGCACGTCCTCGTGGTTCAGCGCCGCATCGACGATCGCGATCAGCTCGTCGGAGGCCGCCCCGTTGCCTTGCGTCGACAGCACCGTCACCACCACCTCGCCTGGAACCGGCGAGATCACCGCGACGTGCTTGACCTTTGGCGACGCCGACAGGGCGTGAAAGACATAGGCGCCGCGCGGGCCGGCGCTGGCAAAGCCCTCCGGCGCCAGCTGGGTGCGCCGGCGCAGCCTGGTGTCGGTTTCATGGACCGGCTCGACCGGCGGGCTCGCATCCGGGTCGCCGGGGCTGACAACGGCCCGCGCCACGGCGTGCAGCGCCGCCAGGTGTTCGAGCGAGGCACCGGTGGCAAAGGCCAGCATGTTGCCGCGCGCCTTGTCGTCGAACTCGGTGCGGATCACCATCTCGCGATACGCCCACGCCTCCAGAACTTTGACAATGGGTTCGCTTTCCAGCGCCAGGGCTTCCGCAAGATCCGGATGCCGCGCTATCAGCCAGGCGCGGATCTCGGCGAGGATGTCGTCGTAATCGCGCCGCGCCACGATGTCGGGCGGCGGCAGGCGCTCCAGTTCGATCGCCGAAAACACGCTCATGTCGCACCCGCGGCTGTGGCAAGGGCGATCGGCAGGGCCTTTCCCGACGCGTCGACCAGTTCGAACTGTGCCGTACCCGCGCTGATCTCCACCAGCCGCACCCGCGCCAGTTCGATGCGCGGCTCCCACCGGTCGAGCGCCTCGGCGATCGCCATGGTGGCGTCGACCAGCATCTCGCCATTCATCGGCTGATCCAGGATCGCCGGCAACTCGCTGCCATAGTCGCGCAGCATCACCCGCGTGCCCACCGGCGTCGTCAGGATGTCGAGGATCGACTGCGCCAGATGCGCTTCCCCCGAGATCGCTTCGCCGGTATGCCGGTTCATGCCAGTGGTCATCGGTTCGGCTTCCCGGTGTTGCCGCCGCCCGGCTGGACGCGGTTGTGGGTGTGATGCACCAGGCTCACGCCGTCGGCGATCACGTCGACGCTCACCACGATCGTGCCGTTGACCCGCATCTCGCCGCCGGCAAGGTTGATCATCGGCACCGCGCCATCGGAACTGGGCGCGTTGCCGGCATAGAGCGACGCGACGATCGAGCCTTGCGCGATATCGCCGCCCTCGCAGGCCACCACCACCTGCTCGCCAACCGAGGGCATCCACCAGAACTGGATGGCGCCGGCACTCAACTGACCGACCTTGATCGGCGGCGACTGGAAATCGCCGAAGTCGACGATCGCACGCTCGGCGTCCGGATCGACCGAGGCCACGCGGCCCACCCGGATGATGTTCTCTATGCGGCGATCGGCTTCAGCCAGCGCTTCAGACATCAGCGATCCCCTCCGAATTTGGCATAGTCCTTCTCGTGGTCCGGACCGATGCGCGGGGCGATGCCGGCGCGAATGTCCGCTCCTGGCGGGCCGTCCCCGCACTCCAGCCCGTTGCCACCGATGACCCAGTGGCTGGTCACATAGTCCTCCTGCCACCAAAGCCGCCCGTCCTGCAGCCCCACCAGGCGGCCCTGCATCAGCATCAGCGGCTCCGGCTGCGTCTCGGGCGCAACATCAGGCGTCCAGCCAAGCAGCACCCGGCGCACCGCATCGCGCAAGGGCTCCAGCCGCGACGCCTTCTTGGTGCCCACCCCGCCCGGATCGTTCTTCGCCGAGACCACGATCAGCACGCCCAGCGTCGCCTCCAGCCGCTGCGCCGCGCCGTCCTTGCCCAGACGCCAGGGCTCGCGGTTCGAACGGCGGTAGAACTCGTCGGTGCGCTCCTCGATGAGGCCGAGCGCTGCCACCGGCGTGCGAAGTTTCCGAGCCGCCTCGATGTCCCAGGCCGGAACCACGTCGGAAAACAACGCCCCGGAGATCGGCCACTCCTGCCAGTCCGGAACCACCGAAGGCCTGGGGCCCAGCAGATGCTCCGAAAGCCGCTTCGCTGCGGCAATGACCAGATCCGGCTTTGGGGATGCCACGGGTGCGGTGCGACCGATCATCGTCCTGGCCCCGCCAGCGCGCGTGAAACAAAGGTCTCGACGATATCTTCCACCGCCACCTCATCGGCATCGTCGACGCCCAGATACGGCCGCGCCGGCAGGCTCACCTTGCCGGTGCGGATGAAGGTCCCGTCCGGCAGCATGAACTTCAGCGCATCCGCCTTCTTCGGCCGGATTTCGCCACCCAACTGGTGAATGGCCGCATAGATGACGTTGCTGCCCACCTGGACGGCATCGGGCGCAGGCCGGTGGCCGATCGAGCCCTGCAGCCGGCCGGTATCGGTCAGCGTCTTGCCGCCGCGCTCCTTCGCCCTTGCCCGCTCGCTTTCCTTCCACGGCATGCCGTCCGGATCCGTCGCCGTGCCGAAGCGGCGCTGCGTGCCCGAAACCAGCGCCGCACCCACCGCGTCCATCAGCGGCATCGCGTTGCCGCCCACCGCGCGCGCCAGGCGCTCAGGCGCCCGCGTCAGCGCATCAAGGCGCGAACGGTCGTAGTCGAGGCGGATGCCTGTGCTCAAAGCACTCATCGGCGTCCCTCCCAGGCCTGCGCGATCGGCCCCTGCGGGGGTACGATGCGCGCCTTCACCGCACGGCGCGGCACCCGCGTGCCGTCCGCCGCCACCAGGTGCGCGCCGCCCTTGACCAGCGCCGAAAGCTGCGCCCGGGCGCGGCGGGCAGCGTATTTGACCGCATCGGTCATCTCCTCGTCATGCAACAGGGCACGCGCCAGATCGCAGGCGATGGGCGTCAGCAGCGGATAAGAGCCTTGCGGCAGCGGCAGGTCCCAGCCATCGGCCAGGCGCGCGTCGATCGCGGCCGACGCATCGGCCAGCACCGCCTCAAGACGGCCGTCATCGGGCGTGCCATCCGCATCCTGATCGAGAAGCTTGTCGATCTCGGGCGCCCCGAAACGGGCACGCAGGTCGGCGGCCGTGGCGTAGCGCACTAGCCGGCCTCCCGCTCGGCCTTTACGGCGGCTTTGCCGCCTTCTTGGTCCGGCGTCGCGGGGCTTGCCTTCACAGCAGCCCAGGCGGCATCACGTTCAGCCGCGCTGATGCCCTCAAGGCCGCTCACCGAACCGAGCGCCCGGATCTCGGGCTTGCCGCTCGACGTCCAGTGAGCGTCATTGTCGGGCTCCAGCTTGCCGATCGCAGTAGCAAGGATGGTATGCCGATCGGGACCGTTGCCGCCGTTCGCATCCTCGGTGTCGCCGTCGCCGTCCGGGTCGCCGGGGCCAATACCAGGACCGGGATCGCCGGCGATCTCCGGTTCGGGGGCCTCCTGCGCCGGCACCGCGTCGCCGCCCTCGATCAGCGGCTCTGCCGCCGCGCGCGGCAGGCTCACGATGGTGCCCGCCGTATGGTGCACGCCGTCATGCAGCACCGGGTTGACCAGGCGGATCTCCACCTCTGCCCTCATCCTGTTCGTCATGATGATCCCTCCTACGGCGGCCTTGCCGCCTTTGTTGTACGGCGTCGCTCACGGCGGGTTCCCCGCCGGGCTTGCCTCCTACGCCACCGCGTTCCTGAACAGAAAGCCCGCCAGCTTCGAGACGATCGCCTCGTCGCAACTGTCGACCACACGCACCACGAAGGTGCCGCGCACGCCGACGCGCGGATCGAAACCCACCATCACCTGGCGGCCGAGATAAGGCGCGGTGAAGCCGAGCGAGGGCGGACCCTTGTAGTCGACATTCGGATCGCGCCGGTAAAGCAGCGCATGCTTGCCCCAGCAGCGCTCCAGGTTCGCCGCCTGGCCGGGACGCGCCGTGTTGACCCGCGCCGAACCGACATGGATGCGCAGCATCAGCACCCGCTCCATCGCCTGCTTGGAGGCAATGCCGCTGTCGCCGTCATTGGCATGGGTCGCCTTCAGCATGCGCGGGTGAACCCGCAGCGCCGCGAACACCTCCTCGCCCATGGCGATATCCGTCGGCTTGACGATCATCGCCGTCTGCGCCGCAACGATGTCGCGCAGCGGATTGCTGTCGGCATGGTTCCACTGCGACGTGCCCGACAGCGTCACCTTGTTGGAGGCCGGGTACTGCGCCGCGTCGAAGGTCATGCGTGCGACCCGCAATTCCTGGCTGATCATCAAGAGATCGGTCAGCACCATGGAGGAGCGGTCGATCGGGTTCATCGCCGTTGCCGGCGTGTTCTGCACGTCATCGGCGGGGATGGCGTCGTCCAGCCCGTAATCGTCCACCGAGCGCGTCACCTCCTTCGAGGTCAGGTGCACCATGGCGGGCGCGCTGCGGCGGCCGACCAGCGTCGGCGGCACCGTGAAATGTTCCTCGATCGGATATTCGTTGAACCGGTACTCGCGGCGCACCAGGACCGGAATGCGCGGCAGAAGCTGGTCGGCGATATACTCCTCATTGGCATAGCCGACGGCAAGGCCCGAGCGGTGGAAGTCGACCGGATAGGGGCTGGCCGCAGGACCGGCCGCGAACTGCGCACCCGGCGGCAGGTTGCCCTGGCCCGCCGGCGCCGCAAACAGCGCCCCGGGAGACAGAACCGTGCCGGCAAGCAGTCCATGCTGAACGGGAACCGGCATCAGTTGCGCCGGATCGGGGTGTTGAAACTGAAACATTCTGTGGCTGCTCCTATGTCTGTTGCGGCACGATCAGGACCGGGATCAGGTCCCCGTCCGCGGCCGCGCCATCCAGTGCCACGCCGACGGCGTGGAAAACCCGCTGCCAGGTGACCAGAAGACGGTCGCCCGTGGTCGCCGTGGAAATCCGCAGCACATCGGCGGCATGGATCTGCGCCTGCGCCAGACGGTCACTGTTGCCGGCCGCCAGTTCGACCACGCCCGTGAGCACGTCGCCGGGAAGCAAGCCGGGCACCGCGATGTCGGTATCGGCGGCGGCACCGTCCACCGCGCTCTGGAACAGGCTGCGGCGCGAAACCGCCATCGCCTTGCCGCCGGCGCCCGCAGCCACCAGCGCACCGGCATCGATCGCGCCGCCGGCCTCCACCATGGCAATGCCCGCGACATGGATGTCCACCGGGCGATCGGCGGCTGCGCCCAGATCCGCGCTCACGCCCACCGGCAGCACCAGGTCGCTTGCCGCCGCCTCGGCCTCGCGGTCGCCAACGATGCGGCAGATGCGCCGCGCGGCAATGGCCGTGCGCGCCCGGAAACTCTTCGTCAGCAGGTACTCCATCATTGCGCCTGCTCCCCGGCTGCCGCCCGGCGGATCGCCGTCGGCAGATCCAGCGTGCCCGTCTTGTCAGCCGCCATCAGCGCCCGGGCGCGGCTCGCAAGATCCTGCGTCGCCGCCGCGAACTGCGCCTCCTGCGACGCCGTTCCATCGCCGGGCCATTGACCCGCCTGCGGCTGTGCGTAACCCGCAACCAGCGCAGCCGCCCCCGAGCCCGCGGGTGACGCGGCGGCAAGCGGCTGCCCCATACCGATCGGCACACGCTGCGGCAGCGCCGCAAGCAACCCGTCAAGCACCCCAGACGGCGCCAGCGCCATAGGCCGTCCGTCGGCGCCGGCCATGGTGATCTGGCCGCCACTCTCCTCAAGCGCGCAATAAAGCGCCGCATAGGCCGGACCCTCGGCCGGCAGCACACGGCCCGCCTGCACATGCGCATCGACCCGCGACGCCGCCGTGCGCTCCCGGTCCATCGCACCGCGCGCCATGCGCTCGGCCGCAATCAACTGCCGCTCGGCAAAGATCGCCTGGCGCTCGGCCGCCAGTTGCGCCGCCTCGCCAGGCACCGCCGCCGGATCGGTCGCAACCGACGCCTGCGGCTGGGCCACAGCATGCTGGGTGACCTGTGCGGCACCCGGAGGCCAGTTACCCGGAGGAAGGGCGCCGGCCGGCGGGTCGGCGGCAAACTGAGGAACCGCCGGTTGCACCAAGGCAAGCCCGGCGGGGAACCCGCCGTTAGCGACGCCGTGCACAGAAGGCGGCAAAGCCGCCGTAGGAGTGAACTGAACAGCCGGCTGAACAGGCTGCGGCTGCGGTTGCAAGGGCTGCTGCACCGGTTGCACGGGCTGGGCCACAAACTGAGGCTGAGCTTGCGGCTGCGCAGGCTGGGCAACGGGCTGAGGCTGTACCGGTTGCTGCACGGGCTGTGCCGCCGGTTGCGGCTGCACGGGCTGCGGTTGGGTGGCAAACTGCGGCTGTAGAGGCTGGGCCACAAACTGCGGCTGCGCGGCAAAGCCGCCCGTTGCGGTAAAAACAGGCTGGTTCATCAGGGTCTCCACTGGTGACAGAAAGGGCGGCAGAGCCGCCTGTGATGGACAGGAATAGAAAAGCGCGCCATCGGCGCGGGCTGAAAACTGCGTCGGCGCAAGACCCGCAACCGCCGGGTTCTGCGCCCCCAGAAATCCGAGATGACGCAACCGCCACCCCGTCGCCGTCGGCGCCAGCGCAACCGAGCGCGGCGCATAGCGGCCCGCCTCGACCGCACCGCGAAACGACGGATCCAGCCGGTCAAGACGCGCCTGCAAGCGATCGCCCATCACCCGAAGCCCGCGCACCCAGCCCAGCGCCGGACCGTCGGTCTCCGGATGGCCGAGAACCACGGGTGCCGGATCGGCCTGCCCGTAATCGGCAACGATCCCGGCAAGGTCCGCCGCCGTCCAGCGCGTCGTACTGCCGCCCATGTCCGTATGATCGCCCGTGCGAAACACGTCGATCCAACCATCCAGGGCGGAGAACGCAGTGGTTCCGCCCAAACCGGCACCGTGGTCGGAAAGCGTGGCGGAAATGGAGGCGTTTGCAGCGTTCATGGCCGCCACATTAGCAGCACGGAAATGGTCGCGGCAGCGGACCATGGTCCGCTGCAAGACCGACAGGCCGACCGCTAGAATGGCGCGTGAAATGCCCCTTCAACGCCTGAATAAGGCAAGCAAGGCGACGCCGTACCACGAAGGCGGCGAAGCCGCCGTATCCGGAGTCACAATCCCATGAAACGCATCATCATCCACTGGACGGGCGGAACCGGCACCTTCGGCGCCCTCGATGCCGAGCACTACCACTTCGCCATCGACTGGACCGGCAAGGTGCACCAGGGCAAACACAAGCCGGAAGCCAATCTCGACTGCACCGACGGCCGATACGCCGCCCACACAAGGCGCTGCAACACCGGATCGATCGGCGTCGCGCTGTGCGGCATGCACGAGGCCGTCGAACGCCCCTTCGATCCGGGCAAGAACCCGATCAACCACAAGCAGATCGACGCACTCGCCGAGCTCTGCGCCGATCTGTGCGAAGGCTACGGCATCCCGGTCACGCCGCAGACCGTGCTCACCCACGCCGAGGTGCAGCCGACACTCGGCATCAAGCAGCGCGGCAAATGGGACATAACCTGGCTGCCCGACGCCAAAGGGCCGATGAACCCGATCAATGCCGGCAACATCCTGCGCGAGCGGATTTCAGCGGAAATGACGGAACCGGACGCACCAGTGAAGAAACCCCGCACATCCAGAACACAATCCACCACCGTGCGCGCCTCCGCCACACAGATCGTCGCCGGCGCCGGAACCGCCGTCACCGCCGTCTCGGCGCTCTCAGGCACCGCACAGATCGTCGCGCTCGCACTCGCCGGCGTCATCGTGCTGTCGGGCGCATGGATCATGCGCGAGCGGCTGAAACACTGGGCAGACGGAGTGCGCTGATGGTGACGTGGATATTGTTGGGCATATTCTCCGTAGCCTTCGTTTTGGTAATGTTGATGTTCTGGGCGCTTTGGCAAAGCCTTAAGGGCCCACGATGATTGCCGCCTTCGCCTGGCTCGCCGGAACGCGCCTCGGACGCATAGTCGTCGCGGCGGGCGGATTGGCACTCGGTGCACTCGCCCTCATCGGCAAGGGCCGCAGGGACGAACAGCGCGCCGAGGAGCGGCGAAAGCTCAAGGACTATGCCGAGACCCGCAAACGCGCCGACGATGCCCTGGAACGCGCAGAAGCCGACACACGGCCCGCAGACGAACGACTGAAAGAGCACCGGAGGCTGCGCGATGATTAGGAGCGCCGCGGTCGCCAGCATGCTGCTGGCTGCGACCTTGCTTTCCGCCTGCACAACCACCCAACCAGGCACCGGCGCCGCCTGCGACGCGCTCAGGCCAGCACTGCCAACATACAGCCGCGACGATACCGAGCAGTCGAAAAAGGAAGGCGCCACATTCCTCGACGTCTTCAACGCAACCTGCGGGAAGCGAAAATGACAGGCAGGCGCGGGTTTCTCAGACTTCTCGGCGGCACCGCAATAACAGCGGGTTCATCCGCCGGGGGCAGCCCCGGAATCCTGAAACAGGCTGTTCATCGCGCAACAACGGCGGGTTCCATCGCAAAGGCCGCCGTCACGTCCACCGCTCCCCTCAAGGGACCCGACACGCTCAGCTTTACCGCGCTGGACGTGCTGCGCACACTGGAAAACACGACGCACGACAGCCGCGTCGAGCACCATACCAGCTATGCCGACATCGACGCTCTGGTCTCCGTCAGCAAGGTCTGCAAGGCCCGCATGACCAACGACCGCCGCAGGGAAGAAAACCTGGCGCGGCAGGTCCAGGAATTCCTGCGACAGAGCAAGCTCAACCTGGTCGGACTGAGCGAGGAAACCCTGTTGAGCATCATCAGGAAAACCGCCGAGCGATAGAAGACCTGGTCAAGGCACAAGCCAACCGCTTCACACCCAGGACCATTCGCGTGCGACCGCTTTGGTTGCAAAGCAATATGCCACTCTCTCCAAGTGCGACAACTTGCGCATCCAATGGTTGAGTTTGTCGCTTGCCGGTCGGACCGCGCTGCAATAGAGACGCGCATCTAATCCGCTTTCGCGAGCAACTTATAAGGATTTTCACCTATGTCTTCGAAATCGCCTGCAAAGGCACCTGACTTCTCCGACGCTACCACAAAGCTACAGCGCGCAAATCACCATATTGCGGACTTGAATGCCAGGATCGACAGCTTTTTGCACACGGACTTTTATCAGTTGTTGGATGTAGACCAGAAGGAAGGACGATGGCAACTTATTCTTGAGTCTCTTCATCAACCGGATGCTGCCACAAATGCTGTCCTTGGTGACGCTATCGGGAACCTTCGCAGCACTCTTGATTACATCGTGGGTGCGCTTGTCTACCCCATTACGTGCAAGCACGATCAAGTGGGGTTTCCATTCGCTGACAATGAGGCGGGCTTTAAAGGCCAGGTCAAGTCCCGCCTTGGAGACTGTGCCGATCGCATTCAGCATTACTTCATTGATCAAGTACAGGCATACAAGGCAGGACTTGGGAAGGACCTTTGGGCCCTGAATAAGCTCCGCAACATCGATAAGCATAGGTTGCTGGTCGCCACGGCAGAAATAGCAGGGGTTACCGCGTCCTGGCGTGATGTCCAAGGAAATGTATTCACAAACTGCGGCATCGGCATCGCAGCAGGCGGGAAGGGCTGCTTCATTGAAGCCCCTGCCGACTTTATTGAGTTCACAGACGAGCCACGCCCGACCTTCGATATAAGCATTGAAGAGGAAGAAACTGACATTATCGCCGGTCAAGACGTTAGGTCTTTCTTGGAGAGCGCGTCCAGATCGGCGCAACACATGATCGACGCGTTCAAGGAAGGCGTTTAGCTCTGGTCGGGTGCCCGACTAGCTTCCGATATAGCCTGAGGCATGCCACAGTCATCCGGGTGGCATGTCTCATTCATTTCCACCTACCAGCCCACAAGCGTCTTCGCCGTCCATACCACCCGGCCGATGATTTCCGCCTCGTCGGGCCAGGCCACGTCTTCCCAGGCCGGATTGTCGCTCACCATCAGCGCCTTGTCTTCCGCATCCTCGCCGGCGCGCTTGACAACGAGGCCGTCCGGAGCGACGATCACAAAAGTGTCGCCATTCTCTCACTTAAAGGCAGATCTCAATATTGGTTCGATCTTGTTAGAATTGGAACCTAGCAAATTGAATGAATAGGCCCAGTACAGTTGTTTGGGGTTTTCAAGTTTGACATCTTTGCCGGTATCAATATCCGTCGCATTCAGAAATCTAAATCTGACCTGAGCGTAATTATTTACATGGGCAGCATTTATGATACCGAAAGACAATGCTGTTCCCAGCACACAGCCTTCTCCTAGCGTTGCTGCGACGAGCGCTTCCATGTCAGCGGTAAAGATCGCTGTTCTTGCCTCCTTCATCGTCTCATGCGACGGGCATAGAAGGGCCCTGTCATCTTCGCCGCCGAAAAGCGCAATGCGCACATAATGCTCTTCCCTCATGGGAGCAACGGCCGGGT
Organism: Rhizobiaceae bacterium; assembly: GCA_963921345.3. Lineage (GTDB taxonomy): Bacteria > Pseudomonadota > Alphaproteobacteria > Rhizobiales > Rhizobiaceae > Hoeflea_A. The sequence continues at coordinate 109,682 of CAWUFE020000006.1, forward strand.
CGGCAAACGCAGGCATGCACACACATGTTAGTGCGCCGATAGCCAGCCAAACGGCACAACATGACCGCATCTGATCCTCCTCAAAATTCTTCGTCAGTCAGTCCTCATGGGCCGTAAAGCGGACCAGGGCGTCGATCACCGTTTGCTCGCGCGCCATCCCGCCGCGCGGGCCTCGCTTTCCGTGCAGAACCACCGCTCGCCTTTAGACTCGTTTATCTTGGTTCGTTTGTAGAACGCGCCGCCCGGAACGTGATAGATACGCTCGCCTGAGCGACTGATGTTGCCCTTGATCAGGCAATCGCCATCGCTGGACGCCGACTGTTGGGCAACCTGTAGACGCTCGCCCCTGCGCCAGTCCCAGGGTGACACGAAGGCCCCTTGCCACAGACCGATCGCAGCCGCGCGGGCTGCGTCCTCCGCTGCAACGTATTCCATCGAATAGCGGCGATAGGCCATCGCATGACCTTCCTTGACCATCCAGCGGTTGATATCAGTGTCGTCCAATCTGCACACTGCCACCATGCGGCCATAGCGATCCCTGTCCCGTTCGGCGCAGATGATGGGTTTGCGGCCGAGAAGATCGGAAAGCGCCAAGGCCGCTTGCTGCCCGCAACGCCATGACTTGTCATCGGCGGTTCGGCAGGACTGGCCGCTCTCAGGTGCGTCGATACCGTGCAAACGAATACGGGTGCCGTGGATTTCAAGCGTGTCGCCATCCACAACGCTCACAATGCCCGAAATCGGTTCTGCCTGAACCGAAATACCAACGGCGAACACGATCAGGATCATCCCCAGTCGGGTCAGAAAACCAAGCATCATGAGGCTCGGCTAACAGATCCGTTAATGCTAGAGTCGTATGGATTCGAAAGCTGTAAGGGATGCGTCACCGGCGCGGCGCTGTCGCCGCCAGCTCAATTGGGCAACTGCTTTACTTTCGTGCTAGCCGTTCCATTACCTCTCGTTCAACGGCTTGCGACCGTTGTCGGTAATCCGCAGTTCTTGCAAATCGTATGGTCAGTCTTCATCGTCATCACAAATACCCGCTTCGGCCATTTCCGCCACTATGGCTGAAATCGCCTCATCGAGATTGGCCGCTTCGCCCGAATCGACCCTATGCTGGGCCATCGTCTCAAACAACTGGAGCATGTCGCAAAACTGTTTCTTGCTTGCCCTCGTCTCGCCAAGCCATGCTCCACGCCAGACGATTTCACCAATGACTTCGAAATCGGCTCCCGTGCCAATTGGGGCGTATTCCTCGTTGTCGCTGGTCAGCATCCAACCGCCGTGCGGCTCTTCCTGCATGCGCTTGACCAAAAGACATTCTTCTCGCCGAACGGCAAAGATACGCCCTTGCCGCGGCTCATTACGCTTATGGTCGACAAGAACGGTGTCCCCATCCGCTAAAGTGGGAGTCATGCTGTCGCCGGTAACCACCACGGCACTGACTTTCCCAGGCAGGAGTCCATTACGCGCCATCCACTCTCGGCGGAACGCGAGCAGATCGACAGGTTTCTCCCCCTCGGTCGCCGCGGTTCCATGTCCGGCGGCCAGTTTCACTGGGAGCCGCGGCACCATTACATAGTCTGCTTCGTCAATGGTAGGGTCGTAACCGCGCGTTTCCGGCAATTTGGCAACACCTGACCGAGGCGGGCCAAAATAGAATTCGAGCCCGAGAGCCTTACCGGCAGCGTTTAAGCGAGAGGCTGACGGCATTGAGCCTTTTCTAATGGCTTGAAAAAAAGAAGAATCTTTCCGTCCATGAATGAGCACAGACGCCTCGGCTTGCGACAAGCCCAGTTCGGTGCGGCGCTGTTCCAACACCTCGTATATCTCTTTTGCGGTAAGCATCCAGTGTAATTTTGCACCGAATTAGACGTAGGTCAAATACCATAGCAGGGCTGTGCAGGCCAAGACTTGCATTCAGTATAAATTTACACTAAATTGCACTCATGATCAGTGCAGATTTATACCAATTAGCGGTTCTCTACAGCAAGGCACGCGGTATCAGCCTTGCTACAATCTCCAACTTGGCATGCGGTCACGCCCGACTATTCAGTCGCATAAATGCGGGACACTCCTGCACCGTTAGGACCTACAACCGTGTCATCCAGTGGTTCTCCGACAACTGGCCCCCTAGCACGCCTTGGCCGGACGACATCCCCCGTCCTGAGCCGTCTCCCGGTTCACCTGCGGCGAGGGAGGCTGCCTGATGGCGATGGTTAAGACTCGTCGCCGTTCGATGGGTTCAGCCCGCCGCCGTCGGATTTTCGCTGCCCATGGCGGCGTGTGCGGTTTCTGTCATGAGGAGATAACTGCTGGAGAGCCTTTCGAGATCGACCACGAGATCCCGCTGGCTTTGGGTGGATCGGATGCTGACGGCAACTGTTATCCGCTTCATGAGCGGTGTCACCGCATCAAGACGTTCGGGTTGAAGCGTCCAGGTCGCCAGCGGGTTTCTGATTTCAGCTCCATTGCCAAGGTGAAGCGCCTTCGTGCGAAGCGGTTGGGGCTGGAGTCCAGAAAGCGTTCGCATCTTCGTGATCCGCATTTCAGGCGCAAGGTGGACGGGACGGTTGTCCGGCGGTCTGGAATTCCCCCTTCAACAACCGGAGAGACGCGATGACGAGCAAACACAGTGGCGTGGCTCGCGACCAGTTGCGGGCCTTTGTAGAGCGGATCGAGCATCTGGAAGAGGAAAAGAGGACGCTCGCCGACGACATCAAGGAGATCTATGGCGAGGCCAAGGCGATGGGCTTCGACACGAAAGCCCTGCGCACGGTGATCTCGATCCGCAGGCAGGACCAGAACGAACGCATGGAGCAGGAGGCGGTGCTCGACACCTACCTGCACGCGCTCGGCATGGCGCATGACGATGGAGATGCGTCTTGATGACCATCCGTGAAGCCATCCGGCAAGCCGAAAGCATTGCCCGTCAACCTGGCAACAGAAAGACCGACCTGTCGTCGCTGTTCGAGGCATCGGTGGAGGATGGCAAGCTGGTGATGTTCGACGGCACTCCGTCCGGCCGGCCTGCGCTGATCATCAATGCCGGCGGGCGGCATGTGCGTGTTGTGCTGTCGCGCGGTGAAATCCGCAAGCTGCTGGAGCTTTATCTCGGAGACGCGGCATGAGCCCCGCCCATGGCAACGCCCGGCTTGGGAACAAAGCTCTTCACTCGCGGGCGCTCAGTGTGGCCGCAGGCTTGCCGGCGCATCGCCGCCGGGCAATTCGCATTACGATCGATCGTCAGGTGGCCAGGGGAGTGTCGTTCCGTGAGGCATGGCCGGCATCGAAGCGGGCGGCCAGGCGCCGGGCGCGAGGGTGCGCTTGATGCATGCGGCGAAGCTTTCCCGTTCCCCGCGTCTGACGCGCGTTTACCGGCTTTTGTCGGATGGTGCCGAGCATTCGACGCTGGAGATCATGCTCGGTGCCGATGTGTGCGCGGTGAGCGCCTGCATTTCCGAGCTTCGCGCCAACGGCGCCGATATCCACTGCCGTCAGGCCGTGCGGCCAACCACTGGCGAGCGGTTCTACCTTTACCGGTTGGTGCGGCCTGTGCCGACGGATGACGGCAAATCACATTTCGAGGGCAGACATGATCGAGCCGAGTGAACAGATAAAGGCGCGCATTGATGCGGAATACGCCGACAAGGGCCGGTCGATTGCGGCGCGCGAGCGGGAGTTCGATCAGGGCCTTGACGGCATTGCCTGGGAGATGGGCGACTGGGCCTGCGAGCGCCCGCCAGCCTATGGCGACATGACGCGGTTGGCGGACGAGATCGATGTGCCGTTGGGTACGCTGAAGAACCGCGCCTCGGTTGCGCGGCGGATCGAACCGGCCCGCCGCCGGGACGATCTGAGTTGGTCGCATCATGCGGAAGTGGCTGGCCTGGAGCCGGATGAGGGCGATGCGGTTCTTGCCGAGGCGGCGCTTTACAAGTGGTCGGTGGACCGGTTGCGCCATGTGATGAAGGAACGCGGCGCACGGCGTGCGGCCGAGCGCGAGGTGGAACGGTTGAAGGCTGAGGTCGAGGCGCTGAAGTCGGAGCGGTCCACCCCCGAACAAGCCCGCCGTGTGATCGAAGGCGTTCGCGCCGAGGTCGGAGCGGGGATTGAGATGATCGCGGAGGGTTACCGCCGCATCCTGGCGGCGCTGGAGTCGGGGGATCTGGCGATTGCGGCGGGCGCGCTGCACGGCAATGCCCGGCGCAGCCTGGCACCCTCGTTTGAAGCGCAGATCGGTCGGGCGACGGATGGTCGCATCGGCAAGCTGATCGACAGGATCGAGAACGCGCTGAAGGGTCTTCATGCGACCGGTTCAAACCGTCACGACGCCGGGACGATTGCCGATCCGGTTGATGAGCCCATGGAGGCGGCTCCAGAGGCGACTGTGGGCGATACTTCATGATTTCACGGCCCCGCAAGCCATCCCTATTGCCGGTTTCAAGCAACGCAGCGCCGCTGCAAGGCCCCCGCACGGTTGTTGCACGTCCGGTTCAATCCGCCGCGCTGGTGGCGGCTGCTTCCGACGCCGCGCTTATCCGCGCCCGTTCGCGTCTTGATGCGGTGGCGCGGGCCGAGCGTCTGGTGGCCACGGGCACGCCCCAGGCGGATGCGGATCGGATGGTCGCGCGGTCTGCCGGCGTCTCGCCGCACACTTTGCGCCGCTGGCGTCTGGCCTGCCGGGGCCTTGCCCCCGACGCACGGCTTGCGGCGCTGATCGACCGACCCGGCCGTGGCCGCTGTGGTCCGCTGACGGGCGGCGAGATGCGCGACTGTGTCGAGGCGCTGGTTTATGAGCACGGGCCGCATCTGACCGCACCGCATGTCAAGCGGGTGCTTGAAGCCCGCTATGGCGAGGCCCCGTCGACGCGGGCGCTGCAGCGCTGGCTTCAAGCCTGGCGCGCCGATCCCGCCAATGCCCGCGCCCTGTCGGCCGTGTCCGATCCGGACGGCCACCGGTCGCGCAAGGGCCCGGCGCTGGGCAACCGCGAAGCCGGCGTCGACGCGCCCAACGCCCTTTGGGAACTGGATTCCACCCCGGCGGACGTGTTGTGCACCGACGGCCGGCATGTGATCGTCGGCGCGATCGACGTGTGGTCGCGCCGCGCCAGGGTGCTGGTGGTGCCGGTCAGCCGCGCGGTGGCGATCTGCGCGCTTCTGCGGCGCTGCCTGATCGACTGGGGCGTGGCGGGGACCGTGCGCACCGACGAGGGCAAGGACTATACCTCGAAGCACCTGACGCGGGTGCTGGCCGATCTCGGCATCGTCCATGACATCTGCCCGCCCTACACGCCCGAAGCGAAACCTTTCATCGAGCGCTTTTTCGGCACGCTGACGCGCGACCTCTTCGCCCATCTGCCGGGTTTCACCGGTCACAGCGTAGCCGATCGCAAGAAGATCGAGGCGAAGAAGTCGTTAGCCCAGCGCCGTGGCAAGGATGAGCGCGAGACCTTCGACATCCAGTTGACCGGCGCCGAGCTTCAGAGGAAGTGCGACCAGTGGTGCGACGCTGTCTATGGTCGCCGAGACCATGGAACGACCGGAGAAAGCCCGTTTCAGCGGATGGCAGGCTGGACATTACCGTTGCGGCAGATCGCCGATCCGCGCCTGCTCGATGCGCTTCTGGCGGAGCCGGCCGTGAAAGGCGGTCGTCGCACGATCGGCAAGAACGGCATCACCATTGACTGGGTGAACTACATCGCGCCGGAGATGGGCGAGCGCATCGACGAGCGGGTCGAGGTTCGTCTCGATCCGGCCGATCCCGCCCGGCTGTTCGTGTTCGCGCTGGACGGCACGTTCCTGTTCATGGCCGAGGATCCCGAACGCAGCGGCGCCGACCCAGTGGCGGCGGGAAACCCGCCGGAGGACGCCGGCTGCGACCAGGCGGCGGTCGCTTCGCATGCGAAGGCATCGGCGAAGAAGGCAGACGGCGAGGCCCGCCGCCGCGCCCGTGCCCTCAAGAAGCAGCACAGGCCCGAGCGCGCCATGGACGACGTGCTCGAAGCGGCCGACGGACAAGCCTCCAACGTGATCGCCCTGCCGCGTCCCGGCGAGACACATGAGACCCCGGCGCTGAGAGAGGCCGCCAGGGCAGCGGATGCGCGTGATGCTTCAGTGCCCGAAAAGACCGACTTGCTGCGGCGCATCGAGGCGCGGCGCGTCGAATTCGTCATGAGCCGTGCCGATATCGACCTTCTGGCCCTGAACGCGCTCGGCAAGCGGGTGGTCTCGCCCGCACAGTTGAGCGTCGCCAGCCTGGAGGCGCTGCTCGACCTGCTCGACAACGGCGTCACCTGGACCGAACCCGTTGAGATCGGCACCGCATATGAAAACCCGGCCGCCGCTGAAGCCGGTGGAGCGTTCATGGCCGCCTGCAAGAAACTCTATCTGGAGGACCAATCATGAGTGAAGCCGTCACACGCCTGCATGCCCCGCAAGATGACACCGAAGTCTGGATGGATCGTGTCCGCGCCGCCGTTTCGGCCGAGACGGTCGATCACGGTCTCAGCCAGAAGGATGCGTCCAAGGGCATCGGTGTCAGCATCACGACGCTGAACCGCTGGCTTCACCGCGAGTATGTGGGCGACAACCCCGCCGTCACAGCCAAGGCCGAGACCTGGCTGCAGACCCGCGCGGAAGCACGCGCCCTGACGCTGTCGCCGGCGCGGCTAGACGTCCATGCGGAACTGGGCCTGACCGACAGCGTCATGGCGGCGCTCGCCCATGCGCAGGCCGTCGGCGACGTGGTGCTGGTCCATGGCCGCTCGGGTTCGGGCAAGAGCCATGCGCTGGCGCGCTATGGCGCGACGCGGGCCGGTGTTCACCTGGTCACGGCGACAGCGGCCGTCACCTCGATTTCCGGCCTCTATGGCCGGGTGTGCCGGGCACTTGGCATTGCCGGTCGCTACGGATCGGCGCTGGCCGCCGAGGACGCCATTCTGGAGCGCCTGGAGGGCCGTCAGGCGCTGCTGGCGGTGGATGAGGCGCAGTACCTTGGTGCGCGGCTCCTGGACGCCCTGCGTGGCTTGCGCGACCTGTCGGGCTGTGGCCTTGCGCTGGTCGGCGACGACACGATCCGCATGACGCTGTCGCGCTGTCCGCAGGTTATGGGCCGCACCGGCATGTACGTCGGTCTTGGCCAGCCGAACCAAGCGGATGTGGCAACGCTGCTTTCGACGGTTCTGGAGCGCACACCTGCTTCGGCCGAGCGCAAGGCCGCCCGCACGGCGGTGTCGGCCCCGGGCGGCCTGCACGCGCTGCGCCGACTTCTGGCCAGCGCCTTCATGATCGCCCGCGCCGATGGCCGAGGCGCGATCGCCGCCACCGACATCACCGCCGCCGTCGCCGGCATGGAAACCTGAGGGAGGCACCAATGCTGAGCTACGATCTGGAAGTGCTTCACGCCCTGTTCGCTCCCCACCGCAATGCCGGCATGCACCTGCCACCCGACGCGGTCGTCAACGTCTGTGATGCGATCGAGGCGATGACCCGGCATGCGTGGGAACTGGAGGCAAGCGGTCACGGCCGTCTGCCGGACGGCGTCACGGTGCTGTCGCTTGAAGCGCTGCAGCGGCGGACCATCCCGGATGTGCTTCGTCTCAACACCTACGAAGACGGCGCTGGTGATCCCGATCCGGGAGATGCGGCGTGACAGGAGAGCCCGGGATGCTCTCGCTCACTGACAAGATCGCCCTCGCGATGCTGGCAAGCCTCGGTGTCCTTGCGGTTCTTTATACCTGGGAGATCGAGCTTGCCCGGCAGGCGCTGGAAGGAGCGGTTTGATGCCAGGCAGTGAACGTCGAACCCCGGCGCATCTGGCGCACGCGACCGCCTTCACCCGCACCGGCAAGCGAGACATGAAAAACCGCAAGCCGTTCCGCAGCAGGCCGATGAAGGCGGTGGCGAAACGCATGGCCCGTAAGGGCGGTGACGGCGTATTTCGATCGGCCGCGCCGGTGCGTTTTCACGATTGAAGATTGGAGACAAGCGATGACGGACAAGACAAAAACCGCAGAAGTCGAAACGGCAAAGCAGAAAGCCGACACTGAAACCGGCAAGCCGCAGCACAGTGTGCCGGACGGGTGCGTGGAATTGGCTGGCGAGGTCTACATGCGCGATGCACAGGGCCGGCTGACGCCCTTGTCCATGATCCGGGACCAAGACAAGCTGCAGGACCAGATGGTGCGCAAGATCATCGGTTTTGCCCTGGTCCTGTCGGCGCAGATCGCCCGCTTCCGCGGTCACAGTTTCGACGATGTCGGCGCCTTCGACGCGCTGCTTGCCGAGGAATATGGCGGCCATGCACGGCGCTCGCGCAAGGGCAACCGCACCTACATGAGCTATGACGGCTGTCTGAAGGTGCAGGTACAGGTCAACGATCGCATAACGTTCGGTCCGGAGATGCAGATCGCCCGCGACCTGATCGAGGAATGCATCGCCGATTGGTCGTCGGACTCGCGTCAAGAGGTCCGCGCCATCATGGGCAGCGTCTTCAATGTCGACAAGGAAGGCGAGATCAGCCGGACAGAGATCTACAAGCTGACGAAGCTATCGATCGACGACGAGCGCTGGCAGCGCGCCATGGATGCGGTCCACCACGCCATCCGGGTGATCGGCTCGAAGACCTATATCCGCTGCTACCGCCGCTCAGCACCCGACGCCGCCTGGGAAGCCATCACCATCGACCTGGCAAAGGCGGGTTGATCCATGGACTGCCCGCACTGCAATCGTTTCTTCCGCTGTCCAGATTGCGAGCGCAACCAGGCCGAGGTCGGCCTCATCGCGCACGAACTCGGTTTCTGGAAGCACCAGGCCGTCTGGCATCGGGCGTGGGTATTGGCCAGCCTCAAGGAACCGGATGGTGTCGTTCTCAAGCTGGCCGAGGCCGAACTCGAACGTGCCCGCCAGGACGAGAACCGCGAGCGCTATGCCCACGCCGAGCCATACAGGGAGGTGGGGTCATGAGCCAGCCAATCACCGCACAGGACCTGCGCGAATGCTCGGCCGAGTTCGAAGCCCATCTGTGGCTCGCCGGCGGCGGCTGGATGCTTGTCAAGCGCTGCGTCGAACATCCCTCGCTGACGATCGTCGAAGGCCGCCAGAACCGCAGAACGGAACCCTACCGGATATTCAAGGTCGGCGATCGGGAATGCGAGATGCTGGAAGATGCCGCCGGGCTGCTGACGCGCGAGCGCGACGGCGAGACCTTGCTAGAGGGGACAGCATCATGAAAGGCAAGCACCGCGAAGCCGTGCCAGGAAGGGCGGGCAAGCCCGCCCGTAGCGCCCCGGACCCTGTCATCGCCCGGCGGCGCCAACGTGTGCTTGCCCTGTTCGAGGCGGGCATGAAGCCGAAGCAGATACTCGATCCCGTGCGCGCCGATTTCGGCGACCATGTGAGCCTGGCTGTGGTCTATAACGACATCAAGTGGCTTCGCGCCGAGGGAGCGGTCGCAAAGCCGGACAGCCGTGAGGCAAGCACGGGCGGCTCTGCCGCCCTTGGCAGTCGTGACCAGGGCCCGATCCTCGCACGGCGGCGCGAGCTTGTCCGCGCCTTGTTTGATAAGGGCATGAAGCCGAGGCAGATCGCCGAGCAAGTGCGCCGTGAGTTTGGTGCAAATCTGCGCATCAACCTGGTCTATCGCGACATAACGTGGCTGCGCGCCAACGGGATGATCAATTCGCAGGATAGCAACAAGGCCAGGGATGAAGACCTGGACCGGCGCTGCGTTGAACTGAAACAGGCGGGCCGCAGCTACGAGGCGATCGCCGAGGAACTGGGCATCAGCCGGGGCGCCGTAGCCGGCCGTTTTCATCGGATGGGTCAGCGCGAGACTAAGGCTACTGGGGGCAAGGCAAGCACTAAGCCAGTCACCCGGCGGCCTGCGCGCCCTCGGCGGCATTCCCCGGCGGCAAAGCGCAGGTGCCCGGCGGACTGGTCGGACATAGAGGCAAGCGAAGCGACGCCGTACCACGAAGGCGGCAAAGCCGCCATGAGCGAGCAAACATCAGTACCAGTCATCGTGGCAAGCCAGGACACTGCCTACTCGCCCGGCGCGCCGACGGCGGTCATGACGGCGAGGCCTGGAACATGCCGCTGGCCGATCGGCGAGCCACGGGCTGCCGATTTCCGCTTCTGCGGCGCGAAGGCCCTCGACGGCTCATCCTGGTGCGCCGACTGCGCCGCCCGCGCCTGGCCGACCTCCGGAGGTACGTCATGACAGACCGCTCACTCATCGAGCGTATCCGCAAGCTGAAGCAACTGACGACGGCGCGCGGGTGCAGCGAGGCGGAGGCCATGGCCGCGGCAGCAAAGGTTGCCGCCCTGATGAAACAGGCCGGGCTGACCGACGCCATGGTCGACGCCGAGCAATGCGGCAGCTATTCGATGACCGGCGGCCGCTCGGTTCGCCGCGCCGTGTGGACCGCGATCGCCCATTACACCAACACGGCCCTGATCACGGTGCGCTGCACGAAAGGCTGCATACCCACTTTCGTCGGCTACGGCGGTGGGCCGGAGGTCGCGGACTATCTACGGGTGGTCTGCGACCGCGCCATCGAGCGCGAGATCCGCCAATTCAAGGCGGGCATATTCTACCGCCGGCGACGTTCGCTGAAGACCAGGCGGGCAGCGGTGCATGAATTCACCATCGGGCTGTGCTCACGCATCATCGACAAGCTGGCGGACCTGTTCGCCGACCAGGTGAGCGAAAACATGCGCAGGTCGGCAGTCGCGCTTCGCGACGACCTCTATACGGATACCCGCACTGTCACGTTCGAGGCTCGCGCAGACCGGTACAGCGAGGCCGTCGCCGCCGGTGCCGCGGCTGGCGGTCGGGTGCGGCTTTCCCATGGCGTAAACGGTGAGCAGGCACCGAAGCAGATATCCGGAGGTGCGTCATGACGTTCTGCAAACTTCAGACCAGCATAGAGACGGCGGAAATCATCCTCGCCGACGATGATGCGTCGAAGAGCGATCCGGCAGAACGGTTCTGCCGGCTGGTCGACAGCGACATCAAGTTCACCTGCGGCACCTATCAGTTGCGTCATTGCGGTGCGGCCGGCACCTGCACCGCGGGCGGCCGCGGTCTGCTGGCAAGCTGGTTGAGAGCGGCACGAAAACGTCAAAGGAAGCTGGCCGAAATGTCTGGAGGCGCATCATGAGCAAATCAACAGCAAGGTCACAGGACGGTCGCGGCCCGTTGATCCGCGCCTGCCATGCGGCGGTGCGCGCCGCCGGTTTCGATGAAGATGCGCGCCATGATTTCCAGATGCGCGTGACCGGCAAGGCGTCGATGCGCGACATGAGCGTCGCAGAGCTTCGGCACCTGCGTGACGAACTCAACCGCATCACCGGCTTCGGTCGCGGCAAGGGCCGGCGCGGCAAGCCGGCAGGCCGCCCCGGGGCCGACTATCATCCGCCTGCGTTTCGTGGCGATGTGCGGCTCATCCACGCGCTGTGGGGCGAGCTTGGCAAGCGCGGTGTCCTGAAGCGTCCGGACCGCGCCGGGCTCAACGCCTTCATCCGGTCCCGCTTCGAAGGCCACTGGTCTTATGTGCCGGTCGACGTCGACGTGCTCGACGACAGAGATCACATCGACGACGTGATCCAGGCGCTGAAGGCCATGCTGGCAAGGGCGGAGAAAGGGCAGACGCCATGAGCGAACTTCTGACCTACAGTTGCAGCTACACCTGCCTCCATGGAAACCGGTTCCCTACCGATGTTCGGGCGACGCCCGATACGATCGCCGAGGTTCTTGCCCAGCGCAATATCGGCGAAACACTGGACGACTGCATGCCGACCAAACGCCGACCCCACAATAAGCCGCTTTACAAACTGCTGGAGCGCGATGGCGTGACGCACAAGACATTGCACCACGCCGTGTTAATCTGTTGGCAGGCAATCCGATCAGGCGCGGCAAATGCCGATGACGTTTTGGGCGATTGCGGCCTTGTGCACGAGATGGTCCACGCCCTGCAATTTGGAGAAAAGTCGCTCGTTATCGGACGACAGTTTAGTGACATGGTCGAAATGGCCCGGCAGATCGAGGCGGCCATTCCGGGCTCCTGTGTCAGCAGCAAACCGGAGCGAGCGTCATGACGTATCCGCAGATCACCGATCATGCGGTGTTGCACTACCTGGAGCGCGGCCTTGGTGTCGATATTTCCGGCCTGCGTCGCCGCCTGGCTTTAAGACTGCCAGCGGCTCAGTCGGTTGTGGAGGAACTCGGCGAGGGCGCAATCGTTCAGGATGGCCTGTGCTTCCATCTCAAACGTCGCGACGATGGCACGGCAGTGCTGGTCAGCGTCACCAGCGCCCAGGCGTCACAGCTGTCGAACCGGGCGCTGCGGATCAGGCGAAGGAGGAACCGGGCATGCCAGACGTGACGGCCCGTTTCGACAACGCCACGCTATGGCATGGCGACTGTCTCGACCTGCTGCCGGCGATCGTGGCGCAAGACGGCCCGTTCGATCACGTGATCGCCGATCCGCCTTACGAGGACGCCCTGCATGAAGCGGCGGCAAAAGGCTCGATCGCACGTACCGATGGCCGGCCCGAACCGCGCGGCCCGCAATTCGCCGGCATATCGGAAATCCGCGATGAGGCCGCCGCGGCCATGGTGGCGGCCTCACGCGGCTGGGTGCTGGCCTTTTCGCTTGCCGAGGGTGTCGGCGCCTGGGAGACGGCGTTGACGAACGCCGGCGCGAAATGGGACACGACGCTTGCCTGGGTCAAGCCGGATGCCGCCCCGCGCTTCAACGGCCAGGGTGCGGCGCGCGGCTTCGAGTGCATCTGCACCGCCTGGGCGGGCTCGGGCCACCGATCCTGGAACGGCGGCGGACGGCGCGGTGTGCTGGAGCATCTGACCGCCAAGGGCGGCCACGAGACGGCCAAGCCGGTCGATCTGATGATGGCGCTGATCGCACTCTATACGCGTCCTGGCGATCTCGTCTGCGATCCTTTCATGGGGTCCGGCACCACCGGCGTCGCAGCACTTCGCCTCGGTCGGCGCTTCGTCGGCATCGAGAAGGACGAGGAACATTTCGCCACGGCCTGCGCGCGGATCGCCGCGACCGACGCCGCACCGATGCTGCCGTTCGAGGCAAGCAAGGCCGTCCAGGCGAGCCTTGAACTGGACAGCTTTGAGCTGGAGGCGTCATGACTGCATCGGACGATCTTCCCGGTGTGCTTGCCGAGATCGCGGCGGTGGCGGGCCGTGACGCGGCGCTCATGATCGCCTGGAAGCATGGCGGCGACGATGGCTGGGACGTTCCCCGGGGTGATACGGCCGCAGCGGCTGAACTGGCGCGGCTGATCGGCAAGGGTCCGGCAGCAGGCATCATGCGGCGTTTCGGCGGCAACAGCGTCGCCGTTCCGCTGGCGCGCCGTCATCTGGCGCCGTGGCTTGCGGCCCGCGGCATGAACGCCACCGAGATCGCCACCGCCATGCGCATCACCCGCAGAACCGCAAGGCGCTACATGAAGGCATCGTCTTGAGACATCATTGCAGCGGACCATGGTCCGCTGCCCGGCAGACGCGTGGACAGGTAATGTGATCGGGAACCACTCACCCGTCGCCGGAGCTCGCCCATGCAAATCACCGCCGAACACTGGCAGACCTTCGCCGCCATGATTGCCATCCTGGGCATTCTGGCCGGAGCCCGGGTATCGCTGCGCAAGCTGGGCTTTCTGCGTCCACCCGAACCGCCGGCAGCACCTGCGGCCTCCACGGAGATCGCCGAGCGGCTCGAGCGTCACGCCGAACGGCTGACGAAGCTGGAGGCGGCGGTGGTGGGGCTGGCGAGCCGCGACGACATTCACAAGCTGCAGATTGCGATCGAGCGCCAGGGCGGCGACATGCGCAAGCTGCAGACGGCCATCGAACACGATGCCAAGGCCGTCGATCAGCTGTCGGCCGCCATCACCCGCATCGAGGATCATCTCATGGGGGATGCGCGCCGATGAGCTATGCCGCCACGCTCGACGAACACCGTCGCCTCGCGATCCTGACCCATCTTTCGGCCTGCCTCGACTATGCCTCCAATTCGGAGATCCTGCTGGATGTGTGCAACGGCGTCGGCATCACCACCAGCCGCGATCAGCTGACCGAAACGCTCGCCTGGCTGCGCGAACAGGATATGGTCTCGATCAAGGATCATGAAGGCTTCCTCATCGTCGAAGCGACGGCGCGCGGCGTCGACGTCGCCGAGGCGCGTGCGCGTCATCCGGGCGTCAAGCGCCCCGCGCCAAAACGCCCCGCGCCGAAGGGGCGGTGACATGCCGCAACCCCGCAAGATTGATCTGCTTCCGCAAGAACTGCGCCTGTGGCTTCAGGAAGAACTCAAGGCGCGCGGCTTTGGCGGCTATGATGATCTCACGGAGGCTCTGAATGGTAGGCTTGAGGAGGAGGGCCTGGAATTGCGGCTCGGCCGCTCGGCCGTCTATGCCTATGGTCATGAGTTTCGGGAATACGCGGTCTCGCAGGAACGCGCCCAGAACGAGATACGCCTGTTCCTCGAGGAGGCCAGCCTGAAGGAGGAGGTCGATGTGACCTCCGCGCTGTTCCAGCAACTGACAACCCTGCAATGGCGGCTGCAGATGATGCTGGCCGATCCCGACAATCTGCCGGATCCGCGCGGCATGAAGGACCTGACCACGGCGCTCAACAACCTGATCCGCTCGACCAGCCTGCGCAACGGCATCCTGAAGGCCGAACAGGCCAGGCAGTCGGAGCGGCTGGAACAGGCCGTCGAGGCCGGCGAGATCGACCAGGTCGCCGCCCGCAAGGCGCGCGAGATCATGGGCTTCGGCGCATGACCGTCCACGCCCCGGTCATCGATTTCCTGCCGTACCAGAAGGCGTGGATGAACGACCCGTCACGCTTCAAGATCGGCATGATCACCCGGCGCGGCGGCAAGACCTTTGCCACCGTGGGCGAGGCGGTCGACGACTGCATCAATGCGGAGATCGAGCGCCGCAAGACGCGCTGGACGATCCTGAGCCGATCCGAGGCCACGGCCCGCGAGGCCGTCGACGAGGCGGCCCGGCCGATGACCAGCGCCTGGTACGAGGTCTATTCGACCCTGGCCAGACGCGGCCGGCCGGAATTCAGCGAGGAGGACTTCGTCGTCCCGGCTCATACAAGGCAACTGATCCAGATGGGCCAGGTCTTCGAGGTCCATGTCGAGCAGGCCACCTACAAGGCGCAGGAAGTGCGCTTTCCCGGCGGCTCAAGGATCACCGCGATCTCCGCCTCGCCGCACGCCGCACGCGGCTTTGGCGGCAACCTGATCC
Source organism: Rhizobiaceae bacterium (assembly GCA_963921345.3). Classification (GTDB taxonomy): domain Bacteria; phylum Pseudomonadota; class Alphaproteobacteria; order Rhizobiales; family Rhizobiaceae; genus Hoeflea_A. The sequence goes on from CAWUFE020000006.1 coordinate 124,979, forward strand.
TCGACGAGTTCGCCTTCCACCAGGACAGCCGCCGCATCTGGGGCGCCGCCTTTCCGGTCGCCGCGCGCGGCAGGCACAAGATCCGCATCATCTCGACCCCGAACGGCAAGGGCAACAAGTTCTACGAGATCATGACCACGCCGGACAATGGCTGGTCGAAGCACCATGTCGACATTCATGAGGCCGTCGAACAGGGCCTCGACGTCGATCCGGAAGAACTGCGCAGGGCGCTCAACGACGAAGACGTCTGGGCGCAGGAGTTCATGCTCAAATGGATGGAGGCCGCCAGTGCGTGGCTCACCCATGAACTGATCTCGTCCTGCGAGGACCCGCGCGCCGGTCACCCCGAGGCCTATGCCGGCGGCCTGTGCTTCGTCGGCGTCGATATCGCGGCAAGGAACGACCTGTTCGTGATCTGGGTCGCCGAGATGGTCGGCGGCCAGTTGATCACCCGGGAAATCATCACGGATCGCAAGATCAGCTTCGCACGCCAGGACGATCTGCTGGCTGACGTGTTCCGCCGCTATCGCGTGGTGCGTTGCTGCATGGACCAGACCGGCATGGGCGAAAAGCCGGTCGAGGATGCCAGGAGGGCGCATGGGACAAGCCGTGTCGACGGCATCCTGTTCAGCGTCACGTCCAAGCTGGACCTGGCGATCGGCATGAAGGATCGCATGGAAGAACGCGGCCTGCTCATTCCCGAAGGCGATCCCCTGCTGCGCGCCGACCTGCATGCGATCAAGTCGGTCACGGGCGCGACCGGAATCCGCCGCCTGATTGCCGATGGCGACACGGATGGTCATGCCGACCGGTTCTGGGCCGCCGCACTGGCCTGCGCGGCCGCGGGCTCGACCGCGGGCCCCTTCGAGATGCGGGTGGGGCCGCAACTGGCCAGCGCCGCACTCGGCGGTGGGCCGGGAGCCGCGGCGGGCTACCGTGTCGATCCGCATCTCAACATCGTCCGCTCGCCGCTGGCGGGCCCTGTCGGCTGGAGGTGACGCGCCATGGATACCAGGGACACCGAGATCCCCAAACGCCCCGATACCGAAGAACAGACCGCGCCGCAACTGACCGCGCGGCTGGGCGGCCTCGGCGTCTGGGGCCAGACCGCCGGCTGGCTGGAGGGCCTGGGATCGGGCCTTGCCGGAACGGCCGGCGGCTTCACGGCGGAAGCGTTTGGCGATAATGCCGCGATCGACGCCGCCGAGATCGCGCTCACCGACAGCAAGGTGTCGGCCGTGCTGGGCCAGCGCATCGACGGGCTGCTGGCGGCACCGCTGATGATCGAGCCCGCCAGCGACACCCCACTGGACGTGGCGGCCGCCGACGATCTGCGCGCACAGTTGCAGGCCATCGACATGAACCGTGTCAGCCGCGCACTCCTGCACGCGATCTGGTATGGCTACGCCCTCAGCGAGTGCCTGTGGGCAATCGACGGCCGGCGGGTGCGGCTCGTCGACATCCGCAGCCGCGATCCGCGCCTCATCCGCTACGACTGGACCACGCTGGAACCGCTGTTGGTGACGCGCGGCCAGCCCGGCGGCATCACGCTGCCGCCGGCCAAATACATCCTGCATCGCAACCCGCCGCGCCATGGCGGGCAGCCCTTCGGGCTCGGCGCCGCGCACTGGTGCATCTGGCCGGTCTGGCTCAAGCGGCAGGCGATGCGCATGTGGTCGGTGGCGCTGGAGAAGTTCGGCACGCCGACGCTGGTGGGCAAACACTTGCGCGATGCCCCCAAAAGCCAGGTGGACGCATTGCTGGCCACGATGGCCGCGGCGATCAGCGCCAGTTGCATCGCCCTTCCCGACGACCAGGACGTGCAGATCCTGGCCGCCGCGAAATCCGGCACATCGGGCGGCTCGGGTGGTTCCGGCGGCGGCGACTTCAAGGCCATGGTCGCCGCCCTCGACCGCATGATAGCAGAGGCCGTCGTCGGCCAGCACGCAACCTCCGAAATCGGCCAGCACGTGGGCACCGCGCAGGTCCAGAACGAAACACTCCAGGCGCTGATCGCCAGCGACGAACACAGGCTCTCCGAATGCCTGCGCTCCACCGTGGCGACATGGCTCACCGCCTGGAACTTCCCGGGCGCCGCCGTCCCGCGCCTGCGACGCGACACCGCGCCGTCCGAGGACCTGGAAGCCCGCGCCCGACGCGACCTCTATATCGCAAAGGCGTCCGGCCGAAGACCCGCGGCCGACTATGTCGAGGAGGTCTATGGCGGCACATGGGAAGAGGCCGCACCAGACCCCGGTGCGGACCCCGCCAGGTTCGCGGCGGCCGCCGCTCCGACCGACGCAATCGCCGGCCTCGTCAATCACCTCATCGGCGAGGACATCGCGCTCGAGGCCGCCGCAGCAACCGTGCTGCCCGTCGAAGAGGCGATCGCCGGGGCGACATCGCTCGAGGACCTGCGCACCAGGCTCGACCGCATCGCACAGGCACCGCCGCCGGACGCACTGGCACAGCTCTACGCCCGCGCCGACTTCATCGCGGGCATGGCAGGCAACGCCGGCGTTCCGCTGGCCGACGAAGAAACCTGATGGCCGATCCGATCGATCTCAGCCCCCCTGTGACGGCTATCGGCCTCGATCCCCAGGAGGCCATCGAGTTCTTCCGATCCAAGGGATACGCACCGCCCGAAAGCCGGTTTTCCTATCGCGACTGGTTCGGCGCATCACACGCCCGCGGCTTCGTCGTCGCCAAGGTCATGCAGGACGATCTGCTCGCAACCATCCGTGAGGCCGTCGATGACAGCCTCGCAAAGGGCCTGACCCTGGACAACTTCAACGACACGCTCATCCCCAAGCTCAAGGCCGCCGGCTGGTGGGGCCAGCAGACCATGCGCGATCCGATCACCGGCGAAACGCGAACCGTCCAGCTCGGCTCGAAGCGCCGCCTCGCCGTCATCTTCGACACGAACCTGAGAACCTCATACGCAGCCGGCAAATGGACCCGCATCCAGCGTACCAGGGACCTGCTGCCCTACCTGCTCTATACACAGCTCCAGAGGGTCACCAAGCGCGAGGCCCACACACGCTTCCACCGCCTGGTCCTGCCCGCCGATCATCCGCTGTGGGCCACCCACTACCCGCCCAACGGATATTACTGCGCCTGCACCGTGCGCCAGATGAGCAAGGGCATGCTGGACAACGAGGGGATCGCCGTCTCGGCCGAACCGCCGATCAAGTACAAGACCTGGACCGATCCACGAACCGGCCGCCGGCTGAGGGTCCCCGAAGGCATCACACCGGGCTTCGACACCAATCCCGGAGCCACCTTCCTCGCTGACCAGGGCCGCCATGACCGGATCGCGGGTGACCTCACGCCGGAAGCCCGAGGCATCGAACTGGGCCTCATCAACGAAGCGCGATCACGAGGGCTGCGGACCGGAAACGAACACCTCGCGGCCATCGACCTCGACGCCGCCAACCCGGTGCCCGGCGGCAACGCCGCGCCGGCGGGATGGGTGAGCGGAACGGCAAACAGCGTCGAACCAGGCGCGGCCATGAAAGCGGCGATGATCGATCCCGCCCGGCGCATCGGGGCCGTCCACAACCACCCGGGATCATCTGGGTTCTCGCGGGCGGACCTGCTGGTACTCGACGGCTGGAAAGGCCTCGATCGGGTGATCGCCGTGGGCCATGACGGCTCGCTCTACCGGGCCTCCGCACCGCGCCCCGGACTGGGCCAGGTGATCGAGCCGCTCTACGAATACTCCGAAGGCCTCGTCGAGGCCGCCGCCGCCGGTCTCGGCATGGACAGGGCCGCGCTCTTCACGCTGCGCGGACACGCAACCGCCAGCGCACTTGCCCGCACGGGATACCTCGACTACGCTCACGCCATATCCGGAGGCAGCCGCATCAACCTGATGCGCTTCGGCGAGGCCAACATGGCGCTCATCATCGAAAGGCTGGTGGAATGGATCAACAATCGATACCCGAACCGGACGGCCCCCTGAAAGGATACCTGAACGATCATACCGATCCGCTTTCAGCCGCCGTATTCATGCAGGACAGCATGACGCCAGTTGCGGATGCCTTGCACCATCTTCGCGACCTGCTGATCACGCCGCCGCCCCAAGGGTCAGGTGATTACGGACAACGACTGCGTTTCGCGATCGGGCACCTGTGGAACATGATGCCCGATCATGATGCCAATGAGGGCCGTGCCTTTCCGGACGGCCCGACCGGTGCAGACCGCACCCGTCTGATCGCCTCGCTTCAGGACGCAGCACGACACATCTATGCCTGGTGCGATCGAAACGGCTGCACCGGAACCGGCGACATTCCCGATGACGATGCAGCACGGCAGGGCTGGCCCGACGCCGCCGGCAAGGGCTGGACACCACCCTGGGACATCCTCGGCATTGAGAAGCCCGACTGGTGGGGCAAGTCCTGAAGCAATCCTGACCTGTGCAAACACTTTGCAACGCCGATGCAACGACTGTGCAATCGTGATGCAGGGTTCGCCGCGGACCGGAAAATTACCCCGCTTTTCCACCCCCTGAATGGCCCGGAAAAAATCGGCGTTTTACGGCGATCACAAACCCGGATACGCCGGGATTGAGCAAATCACCGTCGCACGGCCGATTCCAAAGGGTGCACGGCGATCGGCACGGGACCACCCGCAGACCACTGAAATTCCGCCGTTTCAGCATTCTCATTCGGGTTCATTCGGGTTCATTCGGCTTCATTCGGATTGAGCATTATTTATGTCGTCCCAAAGCACTGGCCGCCCGAGTGGCGATGGAGATGGGTCTCGACCCGGTCCTCAACCTCGAGGGCGGTTTGGCTGCCTGGACCAAAGCGGGCGGTCCGGTTGAATGATTGGAGGCCAGGTCCGATGAGCGCGCGGGACCGCGGCCTGCTGACTTCCAATCACTGGGGGACCTATCGCGTTCAGGTATCGGATGGCCGCGTCACTGCGCTGCATGATTTTGAAGAAGATCGCGATCCGTCGCCGATCGGGCACGGCATCGTCGATGTGCTGGATGGCCCCACCCGGATCACCGCCCCGGCGGTTCGCAGAAGCTGGCTTGAGGGAGGGCCGGGCGCGGCAACGGAACGACGCGGCGGCGAAGAATTCGTCGAGGTCGGTTGGAGCGAGGTCAACCGGCTGGTGGCGGACGAGCTGAACCGCATCCGCCGGGACCACGGCAATCGGGCGATCTACGCCGGTTCCTACGGCTGGGCCAGCGCCGGCCGGTTTCATCACGCGCAGAGTCAGCTCAAGCGGTTCCTGAACTGCATCGGCGGCTATACCAGCTCGAAGAACACCTATTCTTTCGCCGCCGCCGAGGTACTGGTCCCGCATGTACTGGGCACGTTCCGCGGACATCTGGACCGGACGACAAGCTGGGAATCCATTGCATCCGATTGCCGGGTGTTCGTGGCCTTTGGTGGCGTGCCGCTCAAAAACGGACAGATCAGCCAGGGCGGCGCGGGCGCGCATGTCCAGAAAAGCGGGCTTCGTGCGGCGCATGCGGCCGGGGTTCAATTCGTCAACATCTCGCCGCTCAGGTCCGATCTGATGGACGAGGTGGACGCCGAATGGCTTCCCATCCGCCCCAACACCGATGTCGCACTCATGCTGGGGATTGCGCATTTGCTTCTGGCGGACGGCCTGCACGACACGGCTTTCCTCGAGCGGTACACCGTCGGGTTCGATCGGTTCGCCGCCTATTTGAAAGGCGACGATGACGGGGTTCCGAAATCACCGGAATGGGCCGCGGCGATTTGCCAGTTGCCCGCCGATACGATCCACCGCCTTGCCCGGCACATGGCCGCCAACCGGACGATGATATCGGTGGCTTGGGCGCTGACACGACAGGACCACGGCGAGCAGCCGTTTTGGGCGGCCATCGCGCTGGCCTCGATGCTGGGGCAGATCGGCCTTCCCGGCACGGGGCTCGGCTTCGGCTATTCGGCGATGAACAACACCGGCCTGAACCGCCACCTCATCGACTATGCCGCCGTCCCGCAGGGAAGGAACCCGGTCGCGGATTTCATCCCGGTCGCGCGGGTGACCGAAATGCTCGAAAATCCCGGCGGACGCTTCGACTATAACGGACAAAGTTACCAGTATCCTGACATCCGCCTGGTCTGGTGGGCGGGCGGCAATCCCTTCCACCACCACCAGGACCTCAATCGCATGCGCCGCGCCTGGTCCAGGCCCGAGACGATCATCGTCAACGAATGGTGCTGGAACGCCCTGGCGAAACATGCCGACATCGTCCTGCCCTGCACCACGCCGCTGGAGCGGACGGATGTCGCGATGACGCCGAAGGACCCCTATCTGGTGGCAATGGATCAGGCCATCGCGCCCGTTGGGCAGGCGCGGGATGATTTCGACATTTTTCGCGGCATCGCCGGCGAACTGGGTGTCGAAGACAGCTTCACGGAGGGGCGCGACGCACACGGCTGGCTGCGCTGGCTCTGGGATATCTCCCGTCAGCAGGCTGCCCGCGCTGCAATAGAACTGCCCGACTGGGGGACCTTCCAAAGCAAGGGATGGATCAGGGTTCCTGCGCCCGAAGACCACACCATCATGATGGAAGCCTTCCGGTCCGACCCGGAAGCGAACCCGCTGGCGACCCCAAGCGGCCGGATTGAAATCTACTCCGAAACCATCGCCGGCTTCGGTTACGACGACTGTCCCGGCCATCCCGCCTGGATGGAGCCTGCCGAGTGGCTGGGAAAGGCTGAGCCCGGACAGCTGCACATGATCTCGAATCAGCCGCACAACAAACTGCACAGCCAGTTGGACCATGGAAAGGTCAGCCGCTCCAATCGTCCCAACGGCGTGGAGCCCGTTACCATGCACCCACAGGATGCCGCGGCGCGGGGTCTCACGGCTGGGCAGCTCGTGTGCATTCGCAATTCTCGCGGCGCCTGCCGCGCCGAACTTCGCATCAGCGACGCCATCCGTCCCGGCGTCATCCAGATCGCCACGGGCGCGTGGTTCGAGCCGGACGGCGAAACCTGTCAGCGCGGCAACCCCAACACCCTGACGCTCGACAAGGGAACGTCGAGGCTCGCGCAAGGACCCATTGCACATTCGTGTCTGGTGGAGGTCCTGGCCGCGATCGAACCGACAACGAAAAGCTAGTCTCAGCGGATCGGGATACCAGGGAGGGGTTCAAACAAATAAGCTCCTGAGATCGCACAGAATTTCAGGAGCTTGGTTGGTTGCGCGGCTTTCCGGGAGATCTCGGTCCTCGGCGGCAATCTCAGGGCAACTGACCGATACCGCCGTCCCGCGCGTTTTCGCGTTTCGGAAAATTACTTAGCCGCCATGACCATGATCTCGACCTTCCAGTCCGGTTCCGCGAGCGCACTGCACAGGCCGGCGCGCGCCGGCGGGTTGGCAGGATCGATCCAGGCATCCCAGACCTCGTTCATCGCCGCGAAGTTGCGCATATCCGTGACCCAGAGCTGCGCCCAGAGCAGCTTGGATTTGCCGCTGCCGCATTCCGCGAGCAGATTGTCGATCTTGGCCAGGATCTGCGCGGTTTGCGTCGCGACATCGGCCTCCTTGTCGTCGCCGACCTGACCGGCGAGGTATACGACGCCGTTGTGCTCGACGGCCTGGCTCATGCGCGAGCCGGGGTGATGACGGGTAATGGTGCTCACAGGGATGTCTCCTGGGTTTGCTGCATTGATGCGATAGCCCTAGCGGGCCGCGGCTTGCCGCCGCAATGGGAAATGGGAATTGACTATAGAAGAAGTACGACCCCGACGAACAGAGCATAAGTGCGTGCGCGGCCAACGGGGATCCCCGATGCGTGAACGGCGCTCCTCTGCGTAACGTTGCCGGGGGGGATAACATCGGTCGACAAGGCAACGTCTGTACCGGCCGCTCCCGTCAATTCCCGCGTGAGAAATGGAAGCACAAAAAAACCGGCTTGAAAATCAAGCCGGTTTTTAAGTAGCTGATATTTTTGTATTTTTGGTTGCGGGGGCAGGATTTGAACCTGCGACCTTCAGGTTATGAGCCTGACGAGCTACCGGACTGCTCCACCCCGCGGCAACTGATTCTGTTCCGCCTGTCCGTCACGCCGAAGCCCGCTGCCGGTGCAGCGTCGTCGGCTTGCGTGTGTCAGACACATTGTAGAAGAGAATTGCTTTATCTTTGCGTTTAGCAGACCTGGCGATGACCTACTCTCCCGCGTCTTAAGACGAAGTACCATCGGCGCTGGGGCGTTTCACGGCCGTGTTCGGCATGGGAACGGGTGCAGCCACCCCGCCATAACCACCAGGTCGGCTAAGCGCAAAGATTGAGAAGCTGGAGTTTTTTTGCGCTCACGCATGAGCGGCCCTTGCGGGCCTATGCTCCGCGGGGGCGGCCAAAAGTGGCCGGCGCGCTTCGCGCTTGCGGTGCTTCGCACCGGGTCTTTTCCCTTACCGAGGTCTCGGGGGAAAAAGTCCGAAGCCGAAGGCTTCGCAAGGCCAAGTGGCCGTCGCCGCTTTTGCGGCGCGCCCGCGCAGCGCCAGCCCTTCGCAGAAGGGCGGTACGGCGCGTGAGCGCGATAGACATCATCGGTGCGCAGCACCGCTGATGATCATAGGAAATGGGAACGATCAAGATCGATTGAGCGATTAGTACTGGTCAGCTTCATGTGTTGCCACACTTCCACCTCCAGCCTATCGACGTGGTCGTCTTCCACGGCTCTCAGGGAATACTGGTTTTTAGGTTGGTTTCCCGCTTAGATGCTTTCAGCGGTTATCCATTCCACATATAGCTACCCTGCTATGCCCTTGGCAGGACAACAGGTCCACCAGAGATGTGTCCACCCCGGTCCTCTCGTACTAGGGGCAGATCCTATCAATATTCCAACACCCACGGCAGATAGGGACCGAACTGTCTCACGACGTTCTGAACCCAGCTCACGTACCGCTTTAATTGGCGAACAGCCAAACCCTTGGGACCTGCTCCAGCCCCAGGATGCGATGAGCCGACATCGAGGTGCCAAACAACCCCGTCGATATGGACTCTTGGGGGTCATCAGCCTGTTATCCCCGGCGTACCTTTTATCCGTTGAGCGATGGCCCTTCCACGCGGGACCACCGGATCACTATGACCGACTTTCGTCTCTGCTCGACTTGTCAGTCTCGCAGTCAGGCAGGCTTATGCCATTGCACTCGACGACCGATTTCCGACCGGTCTGAGCCTACCATCGCGCGCCTCCGTTACTCTTTGGGAGGCGACCGCCCCAGTCAAACTACCCACCATACACTGTCCCGGACCCGGATGACGGATCGCGGTTAGACATCCATGACGATAAGGGTGGTATTTCAAGGATGGCTCCACGCCGGCTGGCGCCAACGCTTCAAAGCCTACCACCTATCCTACACATGCCGACACGAATGCCAGTGTAAAGCTATAGTAAAGGTGCACGGGGTCTTTCCGTCTGACCGCAGGAACCCCGCATCTTCACGGGGGGTTCAATTTCACTGAGTCTGCGTTGGAGACAGCGGGGAAGTCGTTACGCCATTCGTGCAGGTCGGAACTTACCCGACAAGGAATTTCGCTACCTTAGGACCGTTATAGTTACGGCCGCCGTTTACCGGGGCTTCAATTCGCAGCTTGCACCACTCCTTTTAACCTTCCGGCACCGGGCAGGCGTCAGACCCTATACGTCGTCTTGCGACTTCGCAGAGCCCTGTGTTTTTGATAAACAGTCGCTACCCCCTGGTCTGTGCCACCTCCGCCTGGTTGCCCAAACGAAGGTCACGCTTCTTCCGAAGTTACGCGTGCAATTTGCCGAGTTCCTTCAACGCAGTTCTCTCAAGCGCCTTGGTATTCTCTACCTGACCACCTGTGTCGGTTTAGGGTACGGTCTATACGGTGGAGCTCTTTCCTGGAACCTCTTCGCTGCCATCCCAATCCAATAAGGAAGGACAACACACGAGATCCGTCACTACCACCAGGCCGACGAATATTAACGTCGTTCCCATCGACTACGCCTTTCGGCCTCGCCTTAGGGGCCGGCTAACCCTGCTCAGATTAACTTTAAG
>CAWUFE020000006.1:140000-396773 GCA_963921345.3 Rhizobiaceae bacterium
CCGGCCGGCACCCATGAATTTGCCCATGCATAATGGTGCAACATTGACACGGGTGCAGCTTGCAGGGCAGATGTTGAGCGGGGAAACAAAACCGGTGCGCCCGCAGAAGGTGATACCGGAAGAATGCCGATGCCGACTGACACAGATTTTGCGAAGCAATTGGGGGAGGACGAACCGCTTTTGGCCGATGGCCGAAAAGCTCCCGACCGTCGCGAAATCTCCATCCGCTGGCTTTCCGGAACCTTCCTGACCGGGATCACCTCGAGCGCCCTGATGGGCATTGCCCTGTTTGCCGCGCTCGACGGACGCGAACAACTGGCCATTCCCGGCGAGGCCTTCGCCGCCGCGGACATCAGCGCCGGAACGACGACCCAGGGCGCCGAGAAAGGCGGCCGGCTGGTCGGCACCGCCATTGCCGCCAAGCCCACCGACCGCAACATCGTCGAAATCTCGACCATGATTCACGAGGGCGACCGCAGCGTCGTGCGGAGCCGGCCCTTCGCCCATGTCAAGATTGCCCTGGCGGCCAACCATTCCGCCAAGGTCGATTATCCGAAATTCAATCCGCTCAAGATCTTCTCCTCCGGCAAGTCCGAGCCGGCCGAAGAAGTTTCGACCGGCACCATCTACGGCGCCGAAGTCGATTCGGAGATTCGCCTCAAGACGGGCGACTATCCGGTCCAGGGCGCGCCCTATCCCTACGCCGCCGCGATGACGGCCGGCGAGGCCGAGGAGACGGTGCGCACCAACGGATCGATCCTGACCGACGAAACCTATCAGGTCGCCGTCCTGCACTATGTCGATCCACAGCGCTTCGCCGCCGTCGACCCCGCCCTCGACATCAACAGCCAGCTCAACGCCCGGGTGATTGCCGAGAACGTCTCGATCAGCCCGGCCATGCCGAGCAGCCAGCACCCGGTCGAATTCGTCGACGACGTGATCGCCATCCGCAAGGCGAAAACGATGACCGAAGCGCTGGTCGATGCCGGCTACAATGACAGCGAAGCCAAATATGTGGCCGAGATCCTGGCCCTGGAGACCGGCGGCAAGGATCTCCAGGACGGCAATGTCTTCCGCATCGGCCTGGAGCAGCGCGGCGAAATCACCCGCATCGTACGGGCCAGCGTCTATCAGGGCACCCGTCATGTCGCCAGCGTCGCGGTCAACGATTTCGAGATCCTGGTGCCTGCCGCCGAACCGGCGCCGTCGCCTGCGGTTGCAACCGCCTTCGACGACATCCCGATCGCCGTTGCCAGCGGCCGCGACCTGCCGCGCATCTATGACGGAATCTTCAAGGCCTCGCTCGCCTACGGCATGACCGTCGAGATGACCGAGAAGATCGTCCGCATGCTGGCCAGCAGCGTCGACTACCAGGCGCGTCTCAAGCCGGCCGATTCGCTGGAAGCGCTGTTCTCGGTCAACGAAGAAACCCGCGAGGCCGGCGAGGATTCCGAGCTGCTCTACGTTTCGGCCAGCATCGGTAACAGTTCGGTGGGCCTCTACCGGTTCCGCAATCCGGAAGACGGCTCGGTCGACTACTACGATTCGGAAGGCCGCAGCGCCCGGCAGTTCCTGCTGCGCAATCCGCTGCCCAACGGCCGCTTCCGTTCCGGCTTCGGCATGCGCCGCCATCCGATCCTCAAATATCGCCGCATGCATACCGGCGTCGACTGGTCCGCCCCACGCGGCACACCGATCATCGCGGCCGGCAACGGCGTCGTCGAAAAGGCCGGCTGGAACAAGGGCGGCTACGGCAAGCAGACGATCATCCGCCACCCCAACGGCTATGTCAGTTCCTACTCGCACCAGACCCGCATCGCCAAGGGCATCGTGCCCGGCGCCCGGGTCAAGCAGGGGCAGGTCATCGGCTATGTCGGTTCGACAGGCCTGTCGACCGGCCCGCACCTGCACTACGAGCTGATCGTCAACGGCACCAAGGTCGACCTGATGCGGGTGCGCCTGCCCGATGGCAAGTCGCTTTCGGGCGAATCGCTCGAAACATTCCAGCGGGAACGCCAGCGGATCGACCGGCTGATCAAGCCAGAGGAAACGCCGGCGCGACTGGCCTCCGCCAGCTGACTTTTGAATTCCCAATGCAAAACGGCCCGGTGATCACCCGGGCCGTTTCGTTTGCTATGACGAACTGCCTTATGCGGCTTCCGCCTCGCTGTCGCTGGTCGCGAACAGCAACCGGTCGGAAGCGGCGGAGACGGTCACCTTCTGGCCGTCCGAGATCTCGCCGGCCAGAATCTTCTCGGCCAGCGGATCCTGCAGGTATTTCTGCATCACCCGCTTCAGCGGCCGGGCCCCGTAGGCCGGGTCGTACCCCTTGTCGGCCAGCCATTTGCGGGCGTCGTCGCCCAGTTCGATGGTCATTTTGCGCTCGGCCAGCAGTGCCGACAGGCGAGCCATCTGGATGTCCACGATGGCGCCCATTTCCTCGCGGCGCAGCCGGTGAAACATGATGATCTCGTCGACCCGGTTGAGGAACTCCGGCCGGAAGGAAGCCTTGACGACCTCCATGACCTGATCGCGCACGGCGTCGACATCCTGATTGTCGGCCAGGCCGGTCAGATATTCGGCGCCCAGGTTCGACGTCATGATGATCAGGGTGTTGCGGAAGTCCACGGTACGACCCTGGCCATCGGTCAGCCGCCCGTCGTCGAGCACCTGAAGCAGCACGTTGAAGACGTCCGGATGGGCCTTCTCGATCTCGTCGAACAGGATCACCTGATAGGGCCTGCGCCGCACCGCCTCGGTCAGCGCTCCGCCTTCGTCGTAGCCGACATAGCCGGGAGGCGCACCGATCAGCCGCGCGACCGAGTGCTTTTCCATGTATTCCGACATGTCGAGACGCACCATCGCGGTCTCGTCGTCGAACAGGAAATGGGCCAGCGCCTTGGTCAGCTCGGTCTTGCCGACCCCGGTGGGGCCGAGGAAGATGAACGAGCCGATCGGCCGGTTCGGATCCTGCAGGCCTGCACGGGCGCGGCGAACGGCTTTCGACACCGCCTGCACGGCCTCGCCCTGACCGACGACGCGGGTCGACAGCTCGTCTTCCATGCGCAGCAGCTTGTCGCGCTCGCCTTCCAGCATCTTGTCGACCGGAATACCGGTCCAGCGGGACACCACGTGGGCGATGTGGTCGGGCGTCACGGTCTCCTCGACCATGGCGGAACCCTCACCGCCCGAATCCTCGGCTTCGGCAAGCTTGCGTTCCAGTTCCGGGATCTCGCCATAGGCAAGTTCGCCGGCTTTCTGGAATTCGCCGTCGCGCTGGGCGATCGCCAGTGCGTTGCGTGCGTCGTCCAGCTGCTTCATCAGATCCGCCGCCAGACCCAGCTTCTGCTTTTCCGACTGCCACATGGCCGTCAGCGAATCGGCCTTTTCCTCGAGCGAGGTCAGGTCCGTTTCGAGTTTCTTCAGCCGGTCCTTTGACGCATCGTCCGTTTCCTTCAGAAGCGCTTCGCGCTCGATCTTCAGCTGAATGATGCGTCGGTCCAGCTCATCCAGTTCCTCCGGCTTGGAATCGACCTGCATGCGCAGGCGCGAGGCCGATTCGTCGACCAGGTCGATCGCCTTGTCCGGCAGGAAGCGGTCGGTGATGTAGCGGTTCGACAGGGTCGAAGCCGATACCAGCGCCGCATCGGAGATGCCCACCTTGTGGTGCTGCTCGTATTTCTCCTTGATGCCGCGCAGGATCGAGATGGTGTCCTCGACCGTCGGCTCCTCGACCATGACCGGCTGGAAGCGCCGCGCCAGGGCAGCGTCCTTTTCGACGTGCTTGCGGTATTCGTCGAGCGTGGTCGCGCCGATACAGTGCAGCTCGCCGCGGGCAAGCGCCGGCTTCAGCAGGTTGGAGGCGTCCATGGCGCCGTCGGCCTTGCCGGCGCCGACCAGCGTGTGCATCTCGTCGATGAAAAGGATGATGTTGCCGGCAGCCGCCTGGACTTCCGACAGCACGGCCTTCAGCCGCTCTTCGAACTCGCCACGATACTTCGCGCCGGCGATCAGCGCGCCCATGTCGAGCGCCAGCAACTGCTTGTCCTTCAGGGAGTCCGGAACGTCGCCATTGACGATGCGCAACGCCAGGCCTTCGGCGATGGCCGTCTTGCCGACGCCGGGCTCGCCGATCAGCACCGGGTTGTTCTTGGTGCGCCGCGACAGGACCTGGATGGCCCGGCGGATTTCGTCGTCGCGGCCGATGACCGGGTCGAGCTTGCCCTCACGGGCCTCGGCGGTCAGGTCGCGTGCATACTTCTTCAGGGCGTCGTAGCCTTCCTCGGCACTGGCCGAGTCGGCGGTCCGCCCTTTGCGGATTTCATTGATCGCCTCGTTGAGGCCGTTGGCCGTCACGCCCGCCTTCTCCAGGATGGACGAGGTGTTGGCCGACTTTTCGATGGTCAGGGCCAGCAGCAGGCGTTCGACGGTGACGAAGCTGTCGCCGGCTTTCTTGGCGATTTCCTCGGCGGTCGAAAACACTTTCGCAAGCGGTTGAGCCAGGTAGATCTGGCCGTTGCCGCCACTGACCTTGGGCAATTTGCCGATTGCCGCATCGACGGCAAGACGCGCGTCCTCCGGCCGGCCGCCGGCGCGCTGAATGAGCGAAGCGGCCATGCCTTCCGGGTCGTCCAGCAGAACCTTCAGCACATGTTCGGGGGTGAACTGCTGATGCCCCTCTGCCAGGGCATAGGTCTGCGCCGACTGCAAAAAGCCGCGGACACGCTCGCTGTATTTTTCCATATTCATAAAAGACTCTCCTTTTCCTGTTCTGCCCGTCAGGCGGCACAGAACAATCGATCCGGATAGGTTCCCGAAAACGGCAAACCTTCAGTTCTCTATATGGGGATGGTCCCGGGTCCGGTTCAAGTGGAAAAAGGTCGGGAAATCAGGCGGTTTGATTGCCAGTTCGCCGCGGATGTGAACTCAAGACGGGCCACAAAAAAAGCCCGGAAACCGGGCTTTCTTTTAAATAATGTCGAGAAGCTCGAACGGTCAGGCGTCCGTTGCCGCCGCGGCAACTTCCGGAACGGCTTCCTTTGCGTCGCCGGCTGCGGGCCGGGTCTCGGACGCGCCGGTCGATTCTCCTTCGCCTGATGCGGCATTCGCCGCTTCGGCATTGTCTTCGCTGGCGGCGGCGCGCGGACGGCGCTGCCGGATGGGCGACCGGCGACGGGTCGGCTGACGCCGGGCCGGCTGCTGGGCATTTTCCTCTTCAATGGCGATCTCAGCCGGCGTTCCGGAAATGACCGGTTGCGGTCCGGTGCCGTCGACGACGGCATCCGTTGCTTCCGACTCGATTGGAACGACCGTGGCCTCGGAGGATTCGACTGCCGGCTGCTCGCGCGATTCGCGTTCTTCGCGCTGGTAACGTTCCTGCATCTGCGCCTGCGCCGCAGCAATGATCCGGTTGTAGTGTTCGGCGTGCTGCAGGTAGTTTTCGGCCATGACCGTGTCACCCGCTCCGAGCGCGTCGCGGGCCATGGTCGAATATTTGTCGGCAATGTGCTGGGCGGTGCCGCGGATCTTTACGTCAGGGCCGGTGCTGTCATAGGTGCGCGAAAGCGGATTGCCGTTCTTGCGTCCGTTGTTGTTGCGTCCGCGACCGCGCTTGTTCTGCTGTCCTGACCTCATACGTCACTCACCTGATAATTGTCCGTTCGTAAGGATTGACTGGCCTGCACCGTCTGTCGAGTTCCGCTATCAGCTGTCACCCTGCACGTCATCCATGACGTGCGATTGCGCTCTTCCGCTTCACATTCGTACAAAGGGCAGATGCTAGTTGCCGGTGGTCAATTCAAGCTCACCAAGGCGAAACCGAAACCGATCCGAAACGGATCACATTCACGGCAATGACCATATGTCCAGCCTCATTCGGAAACTAGCCTGATTTGCCATCAATTCCAAGCTTTTTTATTTGCCGATATCGCGGCTCGCGCGCGCCAGCGCACCGGCCTCTCGCGGGGCCATGTGGAAGCTGTGCTATCGGCTGTTGGGGCCTCTCAATTGCGACGATTTTATGAAGCAATCACCCTCACCCGACATATAGGCACGACTCGAATATCTGCAAGTGGGCTGCCTGGACAAGGCGGTCAATCGCGTCGTTCGCCGGCCCCCGTTTCTAGTCGTTCGTCGCGAAGATCAGCACCCGATCGCGGCCGCCGAGATCCTTGAGTTGCGACTGGCAGGTGTAGCCGCGGTCCTCGAAAAGCGCCGCAACGGATTGACGCTGATCGAAACCGATCTCCACCGCAATCTGCGCTCCAGGAAGCGAATGGGCCGCCGCACCGTCGGCGATGGCCCGATAGGCACGGAGCCCATCGGCACCGCCGTCGAGCGCCGTGAGCGGATCGTGCTCCCGCACCTCGCGATCCAGTGCGGCGATCTCGGCCGAGCGGATATAGGGCGGATTGGAGACGATGAGGTCGAAGCCGCCGTCGACCCGATCGAACCAGTCGCTGCGCAGCGTGGCAAAGCGGTCGGCCAGTCCGAGCCGCCGGGCGTTGTCACCAGCCACCAGGAGCGCCTCGTCGCAAATGTCGGTTGCGACGCAGGTCGCCTCGCCGATGTCGGCAACCAGGGCCAGCCCGATCGCCCCGGTACCGGTCCCGAGATCGAGGATGCGGCACCGGCCGGTCCGCGCAACCGATTGGCGTCCGATTGCCAGAGCCGCATCGACCAGTGTCTCCGTATCGGGACGCGGCTCGAGCGTGGCCGGCGACAGTCGCAGATCCAGGCCGTGAAATTCGCGACGACCCAGGATGCGGTGCACCGGCTCGCCCGCGCACCGTCGGTCGGCGACCGCAAACAGGCGGGCAACGTCGCGATCGTCCACCTGGCGTCCTGCTTCAAGCACCAGTGCGGTCAGATCGAGGTCGAGCAGGCCGCCGACCAGCAGGCGCGCATCCTGCCGCGCGGTCGCGATCCCTTTGGCCTCGAAACGGCTCGTCAGCGCAGCGACGAGATCGCCGAGACCGAGCCTCTCTTCGGCGGCCGGCGTCATGATCCGGGCGTTTCTCCAAGCGACGCCAGCAGATCGGCCTGATGATCGGCGATCAGCGCATCGACCACTTCGTCGATTTCGCCCTCCATCATCCGGTCGAGCTTGTAGAGCGTCAGGTTGATGCGGTGATCGGTAATCCGCCCCTGCGGGAAATTGTAGGTGCGGATGCGTTCCGAGCGATCGCCGGATCCGACCTGGCTGCGACGCTCGGCCGAACGCTCGCTGTCGGCCTTCTGCCGTTCCAGATCGAACAGCCGCGCTCGCAGGATCTGCATGGCCCGCGCCCGGTTCTGGTGCTGCGACTTTTCCGACTGGGTCACGACGATGCCGCTCGGAATGTGGGTCAAGCGCACCGCCGAGTCGGTGGTGTTGACGTGCTGGCCGCCTGCACCGGAGGCGCGCATCGTGTCGATGCGGATATCCTCGTTGCGGATTTCGATGTCGATGTCCTCGGCTTCCGGCAGCACGGCGACGGTGGCCGCGGAGGTATGGATGCGGCCGCCGGACTCGGTTTCCGGCACCCGCTGCACCCGGTGCACGCCGGATTCGAATTTCAACCGGGCGAAGACGCCGCGGCCGGTGATCGACGCGATGATTTCCTTGTAGCCGCCGACCTCGCCCTCGCTGGCGCTCATCACCTCGACCTTCCAGCCGCGCGACGAGGCGTAGCGCTCGTACATGCGGAACAGGTCGCCGGCGAACAGCGCGGCTTCCGAACCCCCGGTGCCGGCGCGGATTTCCAGGATCGCGCTCTTGTCGTCCGCCGCATCCTTCGGCAGCAGCATGACCTGCATGTCCTTCTCGAGCGCAGTGCGCCGGTCCTCGAGCTCCGGCAATTCGAGCTCGGCAAGCGCCCGCATCTCGTCGTCGATGTCAACCTCGCCCAACAGGGCGTTCAGATCGTCGATCTCGCTGACGGTCTTTTCATAGGTGCGGATGGTGGCGACCACCGGCTCCAGCTCGGAATACTCCGACGCCAGTTTCACATAGACATCAGCCTCCGGCCCCTGCGCCATGCGCGCTTCGATCTCACCGAAGCGGCGTTCGAGTTCGCGCATCTTTTCCAGCGGTAGGGTGGTCATGAGTTCGTCCTGGAGCGGGTTTGTCTAAAGCGGAATGGAGTTGGCGTCGGCGAAGTCCGACAGGAGTTCCCGCACCGTGTAGCTGCCCTCGACATCGTCCAGCGCCGGCAGCAGCGCGTCGGATAGCTTTTCGACATCGAGAGCCAGCAGCATCGATTTCACCGGCCCGATCGCCGCCGGCGCCATGGAGATCGACCGGAAACCGAGCCCGAGCAGGGCCATGGCGGGCAGCGGTCGGCCGGCCAATTCGCCGCACAGCGTCAGCGGCGTCTGCCGGGCATCGGCGGCCTGGACGATCTGCCGCAGCATCCGAAGGAATGTCCGCCCCAGGGGATCGAAGCGGCCACTCACCCGGGCGTTGCCGCGGTCGGCGGCCATGGTGAACTGGAACAGGTCGTTGGATCCCACGGAAACGAAGTCCGCCTCCTCCATCAGCTCGTCGAGCTGCCACATCAGGCTCGGAACCTCGAGCATCGCGCCGACCTGGATGCGCCGCGGCAGGTCATAGCCGAAGCGCGACAGGTGGCCGACTTCCTTGTTGATCAGCGCCCGGGCGGCGCGCAGCTCGGAGATCTCCGCCACCATCGGAAACATCAGCTTGAGTTCGATGCCGGCCGTCGCCCGCAGCAGCGCCCGCAACTGGGTGCGCAGAATACCCGGACGGTCCAGCGCCAGGCGCACGGCGCGCCAGCCGAGCGCCGGGTTCTCCTCGTGCGCGGCGCGCAGATAGGGGATGACCTTGTCGCCGCCGATATCGAGCGCCCGGAAGGTGATCGGTTTGTCGCCGGCCTGTTTCAGCGCCGACCGGTAGAACCGTTCCTGCTCCTCCACCTTCGGCATGGTCGAGGCGATCATGAACTGCAGCTCGGTGCGAAACAGCCCCACGCCGCTGGCGCCCGACTCCTCCAGTTGCGGCAGGTCGACCAGCAGGCCGGCATTCATCTGCAGGGTGACAGGCACGCCGTCCTTTGTCACCGGGTCGACCGGGCGCAACGCCCGGAACTGTTCCTGCCGGCGGGCCGAGAATCTCACCTTCTCGGCATAGGCGTCCTCGACATCCGTCAGGGGCCGCAGGTGAACCTTGCCGTCGTCGCCGTCGGCAATTATGGAATCGCCATTCTCGGTCAGCGAGACGATGCCGGATGCCTGGCCGACGACCGGAATGCCCATGGCGCGGGCGACGATGACCACGTGGCTGGTGACCGCGCCTTCCTCGAGCACCAGGCCGCGGATCTTCGGCCGGTCGTAGTCCAGCAGTTCAGCAGCCCCCATAGCGCGGGCGACGATAATTGCCGAGTCGGGAAAATCGTCCTGGTACATCTTGGCGCTGAAGCCGGTCAGCTGCCGCAGCAGGCGGTTGGCCAGATCGTCGAAATCGTGCAGGCGCTCGCGCAGATAGGGATCCGTCATGTGGATCATGCGCGCCCGCATGTCGCTCTGGACCTTTTCGACCGCCGCTTCGGCGGTCAGTCCGTTGCGGATTGCCTCCTCCAGCTTGCGCACCCAGCCGCGATCGTGGGCGAACATGCGATAGGCCTCGAGCACCGCCCGGTGCTCGCCCTCCATGGAGACGTCGCGCCGCGACAGCATGTCGTCGATGGAAATGCGCAAGGAGCCCAGCGACTCTTCGAGCCGGGCGATTTCGGCATCGATATCCTCGTTGAGCAGCTCGGTGACGACGATGCGCGGTTCGTGCAAGACCACATGGCCGAGGCCGATCCCGTCGCTATAGGCATCGCCGTCGACGGTGATCGAGCGGCTGAGATCGAGCTCCAGCCCCGGCCGGGTGACCTTCTTCAGATCGCCGGTCGCAATCATCTCGGCCAGCACCATGGCGGTCGTCTCGAGCGCCTCGAGCTCGTCGTCGCGGTAGTTGCGCTTCGCCTTGTTCTGGACGACCAGAACGCCCAGCGTGCGGCCGGCGCGCAGGATCGGCACGCCGAGAAACGAGTGGTAGGCCTCTTCTCCGGTTTCCGGCAGGTAGGTAAAGGCCGGGTGCGACTGGGCATCCGACAGGCTCAACGGCCGCGCCCCGGCGGCGATGGTGCCGACAAGGCCCTGCCCCATCTTCAGCTGAGCCAGGTGAACGGCGCCCGGATTGAGGCCTTCGGTGGCGTAGAGTTCGAGGATTCCGTCGGCGCGCAGCACGTAGAACGAGCAGACCTCGGCGACCATGTTCTGGGCGATCTGGCGCACGATGCGGTCGAGGCGGTCCTGCGGCTCCAGCGGCTCCGCCATCAATTCGCGCAATCGTTTCAACAGGACACGCGGACCGGCCGACGGGTCTCTCATCGCGATTTTGCTCCTCGTCTCGAACGAATACCGACAGACCGGCCCAAGCCCGGCTCAACGGGACGTGCCCCGATCCTCCCGCAGTCGGTGAATTGCGTTCCTGTACCTATGTTTTATCCAGCCCGTAGACCGAATGCAAAGTGCGCACGGCCAGCTCGGCATAGGGACCGTCGATCAGAATCGAGATCTTGATCTCCGATGTGGTGATCGCCTTGATGTTGATGGCCTTCTCGGCAAGCGCCTTGAACGCGGTCGCGGCAACACCGGCATGGCTGCGCATGCCGATGCCGATCACCGACACCTTGACCAGGCCCGATTCGCTCTGCAGCACGTCGAAACCGATGGCATCCTTGGCCTCTTCCAGCACGGCGATCGACTTTTCCATGTCGCCGGAGGGAATGGTGAAGGTCATGTCGGTGGAGGTACCGTCCTCGGAGGTGTTCTGGACGATCATGTCGACATTGATATGGGCGTCCGACAGCGGCCCGAAAATGGCGGCGGAGACGCCCGGCCGGTCATCGACGCGGCGCAGCGAGATCTGCGCTTCGTCCTTGGTGTAAGCGATGCCGGTTACGACTTCCTGTTCCACGATCTCGTCCTCATCACAAATCAGCGTTCCGGGCGGGTTGTCGAAATCGTCCATGCCCGGCGCATCCGGCTCGGCAAAGCTGGAGCGCACGAAGGTGCGGACCTTGTGCACCATCGCCAGTTCGACCGAGCGCACCTGAAGCACCTTGGCGCCGAGCGACGCCAGTTCGAGCATTTCCTCGAAGGCGATCTTCTTCAGCCGCCGCGCCGCAGGCTCGACCCGCGGATCGGTCGTATAGACCCCATCCACATCCGTATATATGTCACAGCGATCGGCATTCAGCGCCGCCGCCAGTGCCACTGCACTGGTGTC
Organism: Rhizobiaceae bacterium; assembly: GCA_963921345.3. Classification (GTDB taxonomy): domain Bacteria; phylum Pseudomonadota; class Alphaproteobacteria; order Rhizobiales; family Rhizobiaceae; genus Hoeflea_A. Next base: position 151,279 of record CAWUFE020000006.1, read on the forward strand.
GGACCCGCCGCGGCCCAGCGTCGCCACCCGGTTGTCGGGCCCCAGGCCCTGGAATCCGGAGACGACCGCCACCTGGCTTTCGCCGAACCGGCGGATCAGGTCGCTGCCGTCAATCTCCTGGATGCGCGCCGCGCCATGGGCGTTGTTGGTGCGGATCGGGATCTGCCAGCCCTGCCAGGACCGGGCGTTGACGCCCATCGATTGCAGCACGATCGCCAGCAGCCCGGACGTCACCTGCTCACCGGCCGAGACGACCGTGTCGTATTCGCGCGCGTCGTGCAGCGGCGAGGCCTCGCGCGTCCATGCCACCAGTTCGTTGGTGCGGCCGGCCATGGCCGAGACCACGATCGCGACCTCGTGGCCGGCATCCACTTCGCGCTTGACGTGGCGCGCCACATTGCGGATGCGCTCGAGGTCGGCAACGGAAGTGCCGCCGAATTTCATGACGATGCGGGCCATCGGGTTGACCGGAACTCCCAGGACGACAGGTCGGGACAAAAACAAAACCGCTCCATGGCAAGAGCGGTAGCGCCGCCCTCATACAAAAAAAGCCGTCCGGCCGCAAGGACGGCGAGGCGGAAGGCGCGCCTGCGATATTTTGTCTTGCCGCTTGACTTCCGCCGGGGAACGGCCGACTTGAAACGCCAGCAATGAGCTTGTGGAGACGGTCATGACCGCTGAGCCCCAGTCAACCATCGATCCTGTCGAAGTCGACCGGTTTTCGGCCATGGCATCGGATTGGTGGGACCCGACCGGCAAGTTCCGGCCGCTGCACAAGTTCAACCCGGTGCGCCTGACCTATATCCGCGATCAGGTCTGTGCCCATTTCGGCCGCGATCCGAAATCGCCCCGGGCGCTCGACGGACTGCGCGTGCTCGATATCGGCTGCGGCGGCGGCCTGTTGTGCGAACCGGTGGCCCGCATGGGAGCGGACGTCGTCGGCGCCGACGCCTCCGAGACCAATATCGAGATCGCCAAAATCCATGCGGTCCAGTCCGGCGTCGAGGTCGACTATCGGGCCGAGACGGCCGAAAATCTGGCCGCTGCCGGCGAGCGGTTCGACGTGGTCCTCAACATGGAGGTCGTCGAACATGTCGCCGACGTCGATCTTTTCCTGTCTTCCTGCGCGCAGATGGTCAATCCGGGCGGGCTGATGTTCGTCGCCACCATCAACCGCACTCTCAAGGCATTGGCTCTGGCCATTGTCGGAGCGGAATACGTGCTGCGGTGGCTGCCGCGCGGCACCCATCAATACGAGCGGCTGGTGCGTCCGGAAGAAATCGAGAACCCGCTTGGCGCCGCCGGCATGCAGGTCATCGACCGCACCGGCGTCTTCTTCAATCCGCTGTCGGACAGCTGGAACCTGTCGCGCGACATGGACGTCAACTACATGATGCTGGCCGCACGGCCCAAATAGACCCGGTCAGTTCTTTTCCTCGGGAAGATCCGGCAGGGGCGCGATGCTGACGCCTTCCTCGACCAGCGACTTGACTTCCTCGGTATTGGCCTGGCCGATGATGCCGCGTTCCTCGGCTTCGCCGTAGTGGATCTTGCGGGCTTCCTCGGGAAAGCGCTCGCCGACATCCTCGGAGTTCTCGCGAATGGTCTTGACCGCCTGGCGCAGCTGATCGAGGGCCGCTTTCTGCGACGTGTTCATGGCAAGACGCGTCGAGGCTTCCTTCTTCCTCGAAGTCGACACCGAAGGGGCCATCAGCGCCTTGGCGACCTTTTCCGATCCGCAGTGCGGGCAGCTCACGAGGCCGCGTTCCGACTGAGCGTCGAAATCGGCGCCACTGGCAAACCAGCCTTCGAAGTCGTGCTGCGCGTCGCAGACTAGGTTAAATCGGATCATGCAGGTTCTTCCGCGACAGACGCGGTTGCGATCTGTTTTACACCAAAAGCCTTTTGATTGCTTAAATTCGGAATTTTCTTCCGCGCCGCCGCGCTGGCCTCGCAATCGATTTCGGCGACGATAACCGCCGGTTCGTCGTGATCGGCCTCGGCCAAAACCCTTCCCCACGGATCGACGATCAGTGAGTGCCCGTAGGTTTCCCGGCCGTCTTCATGATCTCCGCCCTGTGCCGCAGCAACCACGAAAGCACCGTTCTCGATGGCCCGTGAACGCACGAGCACATGCCAGTGAGCCCGTCCCGTCTGCCGGGTGAAGGCTGCCGGGAGACTCAACACGTTGGCGCCGGCCATCGCTTCCTGCAAAAACAGCTCCGGAAACCGCACATCGTAGCAGATGGCAAATCCCAGTCGTGCGAACGGCAAGTCGGCAACGACGCCGTCGGTGCCGCTCCGGTAGGTAGCGCTCTCGCGCCAGCTTTCCCCATTGTCCAGGTCGACATCGAACATGTGGATCTTGTCGTAACGCGCGACGATGCCGCCATCGGGCGCGAACAGGAACCCGCGGTTCGCCACCTTGTCGCCTTCGACGGCGATCGCCGTCGAGCCGACATGCAGGTGGATCCTGTGCCGGGCCGCCAGCGCAGAGGCCGCGGTCACCACCGGATCGTCGGCCTCTTCCTTCAGGATCGCCCGTAATTGCGCCTTGTCACGCACCAGAGCACCGGTCATCTCCGGCGTCTGCACATAACCGGCGCCGGCCGCGGCTGCCTCCGCCACCAGTTCCTCCATGGCGGCGATGTTGCGTGCCGGATCGGTTCCGGAACGCATCTGCACCGCGGCAGCCTTGAACGGGCCGGTGGTCATGGCTACTCCTCAGGCCGCCGATTGCAGCAGCTGGTCGAGCTTGCCGCCGCGCTCCAGCGCGTAAAGCTCGTCGCATCCGCCGACATGGGTTTCGCCGATGAAGATCTGCGGAAAGGTCGAGCGGCCGCCGGCACGCTGCACCATCTCCTTGCGAAGGTCGGCGGAAAAGGTCGCGTCGTGCTCGTCATAGGCAATTCCCTTGCTGTCGAGCAGCTTTTTCGCGGCGGTACAGAATCCGCAGAACTGGCGCGTATAGATGGTCACTTCGGCCATGCATCTCTCCGTTGTGGCTCGGGCATTCGATCCCGATGGGTCCACTCATATAGTGTTTACTGATGTTCCGGGGCAACCCTGGCAAAGGTCAGCACCGAAACCCGGGCCGCGCCGGCCCGCAGCAGGGCGCCGGTTGCCGACTTCACGGTCGCTCCGGTCGTGTAGACATCGTCGACCAGCAGCAGGCTGCGGCCCAGAACCAGCGGCCTCGCTGCGTCCGGAACGGCAAACGCACCGCGCACATTGTCGATGCGCGCTTCGGTGCCGAGCCCGACTTGCGAGCGGGTCGCCTTCTTGCGAACCAGTGCGCCGGACAGATAGGGCAGCGCCGTCCGGTTTGAAAGGGCGCGTGCCAGTTCGGCGGACTGGTTGTAGCGGCGCGCCAGAAAACGCCGGCGATGCAGCGGCACCGAGACCAGGAAATCGCTTTGCTCGATCAATTCGCCGCCCACCCGCGCCATCCAGCCGGCCATGACCACCGCCAGGTCGGTCCGGTCCATATATTTGAGCCGGTGCACCATGGTACGGGCGAGATCGTCAAAGCGCACGGCCGATCGGGCGCGCTCGAAAGGCGGCGGTTCGGCGATGGCCTCGGCGCTGACAGCGCCCTCCCCCATGGAGTGCGCGAACGGTGTGCCCATGACCGCACACCAGGGCTTCTCGATCGGCCTCAGGCTGCGCCAGCACCGGGCGCAGACGCCGCCATGCACGCCGACCATGGCGCCACAGCCGAGACAAACCGGCGGAAAGACGATGTTGGCCGCCATCGCCCCGGCGCGCTGCATCTCGCGGCCGATTGACAAGGGGGCGGATTTCAACCAACTCAATCCCATATGGTCAGCATATCGGCATAATGGAGCCGTGCAATGGAAGCCGAAAGGCTGTTCGATCCGCAACTGGTCCTGAGGAACCGCCGCCGCGCCCTGGCTGCGGGTTCCGCCGACGCGGACTTTCTGCTGAATCTGGTCTGCAAAGAGCTCGCCGTCCGGCTGTCGGCGGTCGAACGCCGTTTTGATCGAGCCCTGACCCTGCACGCCCAGTCCGATCTCATGGCAAAGCTGGTTGTCGCCGGCGGAAAGGCCACAGAAGTGGCCCGCCTCGAGCAGCATGTCGACTTTCTCGGTCACGACCATGCCGGGGCCGTCACCGATCTGGAATCGCTTCCGATTGCCGGCGAGGCGGTCGGCCTGGTCGTCGCACCGCTGTCGCTGCATCTGGTCAACGACCTGCCGGGCCTGTTGCTTCAGATCCGTCAGTCGCTGCATCCGGACGGTCTGTTCCTGGCCGCCCTGCCGGGCGCCGGCACGCTGGGCGAGCTGCGCGACTGCCTGCTGCAGGCGGAGACCGAGCTGACCGGCGGCGCCAGTCCGCGGGTCATCCCCTTTGCCGATGTGCGCGACTGCGGCGCGTTGCTGCAGCGCGCCGGCTTCACGCTCCCGGTAGTCGATGCGGAGACCTACACGGTGCGCTACGACACCATGTTCGACCTGATGAAGGATTTGCGGGCGATGGGAATGAGCAACCCCCTCACCGCCCGCAGCCGCCGCCCGGCCAGTCGGGAACTGTTCATGCGCGCGGCGCATCTTTATGCACGGCAGTTCTCGGATGCCGACGGCCGCATACGCGCCAGCTTTCGCATTCTCTATCTGTCGGGATGGGCGCCGCACGAAAGCCAGCAAAAGCCGCTGGCGCCGGGATCGGGCCAAGTCAGCCTGGCGGAAATTCTCGACACCGGGCGAGCGCGTTAGATTTCAGTTGGTTTTGGCGACTTCGCTGCTGACGTCGCCGAAGAGCGAGCCGACCTCATTGCCGACGAGCGTTGCACCGGCAATGATCGACACGGAGATAAGCACGCCGACAACGGCGTACTCGATTGCCGTGGACCCGCTTTCGGACTGCAAGAAACCGCGTATCAGATCCGCCATTTTCAACTCCGGTCTACTCTTACGAGTTGTATCTAGCGTGTATCTTCTTTCGATTGTACTAACGATTAGCCGCACTCTTTAGCCAATTAACCATATGTGTTCAGCAAATTCGTGGTAAACGAACTCTTCAGCAATCGCCCGATCGGCGTCCGCGGGAATCGATGATGCAGACGGAATTGTCGGACGATTGCAGCACGCTGCGCTGGATCGTGTAGGTCCGGTTCCGCGGAACCGTGGCGGTCGTCGTGAAGTCGATCCCGGGATCGTTGGCAAGCAGGTTCCAGTCGTCGGAGGACACGTCGACCATGGGCGGAACGATCAGCGCCAGGGCAACGACCGCCGATCCGAACAAAAGCGCCAGGCGAAGCGGCGACAAGCGGCCGGGATGTGTTTCCCGGTCGGCCTTGGAATAGACCGACGACCAGAATTCGTCGTTGCTCATGGTAGGCTCCCGACTCGAGACTGAGTGCCGGAAGCATCGCAAATTATGATAAATGATTGATTAACAGGCCCTTGGAGGCCCCCGGGCCCGTCAGATCAGGTCGATCAGGAACGGGATCAGCGGCTCGTCCGCCGGCGGCATCGGGTAATCGCGCAGCGCCTGCGGCCGTACCCATTTGAGCGTCTGCCCCTCTCTCGATTGCGGCATGCCCTGATAGCGCCGGCAGATGTAGAGGGGCATCAGCAGGTGGAAGGTCTCATAGGCGTGGCTGGCAAAGGTCAGCGGCGCCAGACAGTCGACCTGGGTAACAATCCCCAGTTCTTCCTGCAGCTCGCGGATGACTGTGTCTTCCGGCGTTTCGCCCGGCTCGATCTTGCCGCCGGGAAATTCCCACAGGCCGGCCATGGACTTGCCCTGCGGCCGCTGGGCAATCAGCACCCGGCCGTCCGGATCGACCAGCGCGCACGCCGCGACGAGGGTGACGGGACGGTCAGTCACCGCTGTCCGGTGCCTGTCGGTAGTCGTAGCGGTAGACTTCCTGGAAGCCGAAACTCTCGTAGAGCGCGACGGCCGGCTTGTTTTCCGCCTCGACCTGCAGCCACGCCTTCACCGCGCCGCGCATGCGCGCCCAGCGCAGTGCCGTCATCACCACCTGGCGCCCGTGTCCCTTGCGCTGGCTGCCCTCGCGCGTGGCCAGTTCGAAGATGCCGGCCATGTCGTTGTCGTGCACGCACAGCGCCGTCGATACCGGACCGACCTCCGGTTCCTCGATGACGAAAAAGCCACTGGCCGGCCGGATCGAGCTGAGCACCTCCGTCAGCCCCGGTTTCAGGGACGGGTCGCGCCCGTGGACGACGATGGACGCATCGACATAGCGCCCGATTTCGCGGATCGGCAGATGATCGAGCACGTCGTCGAGATTGAGGTGGCTGATGTCGGCCATCATGACCCGGGTTTCCTCGAAGCGCAGCCAGCCATGGGCGTCGAAATAGGCGTCGAGCTGCGGCGGCGCCAGCGGCGACTGGCGAAACACCAGCGGCCGGCCATAGGCGTGAAAGCGCTGCGCCGCTCTTTCGACGCGCGTTTCGACGTCCCCGTGATCCGAAGGATCGAGCGGGTTGACCGAATTGAGGCGCTTCGACGGATGCCCCGCGGTCAGCCGGATCTGCCAGCTGCCGTCATATTGTATGGATGCGGCCGGCCACGCCCTGAAGCCGACGGCCTCAAGTCTGCGAACAATGGCAAGCTCCTGCATCACGGTTTCCGGCCTGTCTGTCATCCAATGCCCCATCGGGGCGTCAACTGCGATAATCGCCGTTGATCGCCACATAGTCCTTTGTCAGGTCGCATGTCCAGACACGCGCCGTGCCGTCGCCGATTCCGACGTCGACGGTGATCGCGATTTCCGGCTTTTTCATCACCGCCGATGCCGCGTCCTCGCTATAGTCGGGATCCCGTTCGCCATCGACCGCCACCCGGATGTCGCCGAACCAGATCTGCAGCCGGTCGCGCGAAGCCTTCTGGCCTGCCTTGCCGACGGCCATGACGATGCGTCCCCAATTGGCGTCTTCCCCGGCAATGGCGGTCTTGACCAGCGGCGAATTGGCAATCGACAGCGCAATGATCTTGGCGGCGCCGGCGTCTTCCGCGCCCTGCACTTTGATTTCCACCATTTTGCGCGCGCCTTCGCCGTCGCGCACGATCTGCAGCGCCAGGTCCTGCATCAGGTCGTTGAGGGTCGCCCGGAACGGAACGAGACGCGGGTCGCCGATATCGTTGATCGGCGGCTCCGAGGATGCCGCGCCGGTCGCAAACAGCATCAGCGTGTCGGATGTCGAGGTGTCGCTGTCGACCGTGACTGCGTTGAACGTGTCGCCGACGCCGTCGGCCAGCAGCGTCTGCAGCACCCCCGGCTCGATGGCCGCGTCGGTGGCGATGAAGGACAGCATGGTCGCCATGTCGGGCGCGATCATGCCGGCGCCCTTGGCAATACCGTTGATACGGACGTCCACGTCGCCCATCCGCACTGTTCGCGTCGCGAGCTTCGGATAGGTATCCGTGGTCATGATCGCCCGGGCCGCATCGAACCAGGCGTCCGGCTCGGCCGTCGCGGCAAGCCCTTCCAGCGCCCCGGCGAAGGCTGTCGCGTCGAGCGGTTCTCCGATCACCCCGGTGGAGGCCAGGAACACTTCGTCCGTCTCGCAACCGACCGCCTTGGCCGCTGCCTCGCCGGTTATCGCCGTCGCCTCGCTGCCCTTGCGGCCGGTAAAGGCATTGGCGTTGCCGGAATTGACCACCACGGCCCGCGCCCTGCCGCCCGGCAGGTTGGCGCGGCAGAACTCCACCGGCGCGGACGGACACAGCGACTGGGTGAAGACGCCGGCAACCGAGGCCGGCGCATCGAAGACCATCAGCAGCAGGTCGGTGCGGCCCTCATATTTGATGCCGGCCGCGGCCGTCGCCATGCGCAAACCGCCGATCGGCGGCAGCTCGGCATAGGTCGCGGGCGCAAGCGGGGAGATTGTCTGTGTCGTCATGTCGGAATCGTCGCGACACCCGGCAGCCAGCGGCGGCCGGCGATATCGCTGTCGCGTCAGTTCTGGCTGGGTGGATTGACCTTGTCGAGCAGTTCCTGCAGTTCCGGATCCGTGACCTCGACCTGGGCCGCGTTGCGGGCCTCCTGGACCAGGGCGAGGTAACGCTCCTGCAGCAGCACCCGGCGGATCTGGTCCGCAACCTGCTCGAACGGCGGCGGCGCCATGTCGCGGACGTCGTCCACCTTGATGATGTGCCAGCCGAACTGGCTCTTCACCGGTTCCTTGGTGTAGGTTCCCGGCTCAAGCGCAAAGGCCGCTTCCTCGAACTCAGGAACCATTCTGCCGCGACCGAAATATCCCAGGTCGCCGCCCTGCGGCCCGCTCGGACCGGTCGACTTTTCCTTGGCTAGCTCGACGAAGTCCTTGCCGGCATCGAGTTCGGTGATCACCGCTTTCGCTTGTTCTTCGCTGTCGACCAGGATATGGCGCGCCTTGACTTCCTTCTCGGCCGGTGTCGCCGCGACTTCCTGGTCGTAGCGCGCCCGCACGTCGGCGTCGGTCATACCGTCGACGACCTGGGCCTTGAAGTAGTCGTTGTGCAGCGTCCGGTCCTTGAGAAAACCCATGCGCCGCTCGAATAGCTGGTCCTTTCCGAGACCGGCGCTTTCGGCTTGCTGGGCCATGGCTTTGATATCGAGCAGGGCCGACAGCGCGGCGGCGGTTTTCTGATCCTCGGGCAGGCGTTCGAATTGCGGGTCGCCAGAGGCGATCATGAGCTCCGACTGATAGACGGGCTTGCCGCCGATCGTCGCGATCACCTTGTCCGCGTCCTCCTGGGCGGCCGCTGGAACGGCGAGCCCGACCAGAAGCGCCAGCATGCTTGCCCGCAATGGCATTCTAATAGGCATGTTTGCTAAACCTCACTGGGTGCTCACGGCACCGATGTCCCGCCCGGCCTCATCAATAGACGATTTCTATGTTGTCACAAGCGGGAATCGAAAACACCTTGACGTTACCGTCGGCAGCCGCGCCGAAGCGGCGTTGACAACCTTCACCCCCCCTCTTATCTGTCACGCAATCTCGCGTCCAGTTCAGTTTCGAGCGGATCGGCTTCAAAACGTCCCGATGGAGGGAACCGGGAACCGTTTCGTCGCCCGCCCGATCATCAGGAAAGGACCATATCAATGGTCAGCTTCGGCGGCATCGCCCGCAAATTGTTCGGTTCTTCCAACGAGCGCGTTATCCGCGCCTACCGGCCGCGGGTCGAGGCGATCAATGCCCTGGAAGCCGAGATGCAGGCATTGTCGGACGAAGAGCTGGCGGCGCGCACCGGCCAGTTCCGCCAGGAGCTTGCCGACGGCAAGCCGCTTGACGACCTGCTTGTGCCGGCTTTCGCCACCGTGCGCGAAGCGTCCGTCCGCGCCCTCGGCCTGCGCCCGTTCGATGTCCAACTGATCGGCGGCATGATCCTCAACGAGAACTCGATCTCGGAAATGAAGACCGGCGAAGGCAAGACCCTGGTGGCGACACTGCCGGTCTACCTCAACGCGCTCGAGGGCAAGGGCGTACATGTGGTGACGGTCAACGACTATCTGGCGACGCGCGACGCCGAATGGATGGGCAAGATCTACAATTTTCTCGGCCTGACCGTCGGCACCATCGTCCACGGCCTGGATGACGAGGCGCGCCGCGCGGCTTACGGCTGCGACGTCACCTACGGCACCAACAACGAACTCGGCTTCGACTATCTGCGCGACAACATGAAGTACGAGCGCGGCCAGATGGTGCAGCGCGGCCACAACTTCGCCATCGTCGACGAGGTGGACTCCATCCTGGTCGACGAGGCACGCACGCCGCTGATCATCTCCGGGCCGCTGGACGACCGCTCGGAACTCTACAACACCATCGATGCCTACATCCCTCTGCTCGAGGAGGGCGACTACGAGATCGACGAAAAGCAGCGTTCGGCGACGTTCTCCGAGGAAGGCACGGAAAAGCTCGAGGGCATGCTGAAGGAAGCCGACCTCCTGAAGGGTGAATCCCTCTACGACGTCGACAATGTCACCATCGTCCATCACGTCAACAACGCGCTGAAGGCGCACAAGCTGTTCACCCGCGACAAGGACTATATCGTCCGCAACGGCGAAATCGTCATCATCGACGAATTCACCGGCCGCATGATGCCCGGCCGCCGCTATTCGGAAGGCCAGCACCAGGCGCTGGAAGCCAAGGAAAAGGTGGACATCCAGCCGGAAAACCAGACGCTGGCCTCGATCACCTTTCAGAACTATTTCCGCATGTATTCGAAGCTCGCCGGCATGACCGGCACGGCGGCGACCGAAGCCGAGGAGTTCGGCAACATCTACGGCCTCACCGTGGTCGAGGTTCCGACCAACCTGCCGATCCAGCGGCTCGACGAGGACGACGAGGTCTACCGGACGTCGGAAGAGAAATACAAGGCGATCGTCGACGAGATCAAGGATGCGCGCGAGCGCGGCCAGCCGGTGCTGGTCGGCACCACCTCGATCGAAAAATCGGAATATCTGGCCGAACGTCTGCGCGACGCCGGCATGAAGGAATTCCAGGTGCTCAATGCCCGCTACCATGAGCAGGAAGCCTTCATCATCGCCCAGGCGGGCGTACCCGGCGCGGTCACCATCGCCACCAACATGGCCGGCCGCGGAACCGACATCCAGCTCGGTGGCAATGTCGACATGCGCATCAGCCAGGAACTGGCGGAGGTCGAGGACGAAGCCGAACGCGGCAGCCGCGAAGAGACCATCCGCACCGAAGTGCAGAAACTGAAGGACCAGGCGCTGGCCGCCGGCGGCCTTTACGTGCTGGCGACCGAACGCCACGAAAGCCGCCGCATCGACAACCAGCTGCGCGGCCGCTCCGGCCGCCAGGGCGACCCCGGACGCTCGAAATTCTACCTGTCCCTGCAGGACGACCTGATGCGCATCTTCGGCTCCGACCGCATGGACGGCATGCTGAAGAAACTCGGCCTCCAGGAAGGCGAGGCCATCGTCCATCCGTGGATCAACAAGGCTCTGGAGCGGGCTCAGAAGAAGGTCGAGGCGCGCAACTTCGACATCCGCAAGAACCTGCTCAAATTCGACGACGTCATGAACGACCAGCGCAAGGTGGTGTTCGAACAGCGTCTCGAGCTGATGGACGCGGAAGATGTTTCGGAAACCGTCGCCGATATGCGCCACGACGTCGTCGACGACCTCGTCGCCCAGCATATTCCGGAAAAAGCCTATGCGGAACAATGGGATATCGACGGATTGACGGAAGGCGTCACCACCTATCTCAATCTCGAGCCGCCGATCAAGGAATGGGCCGAAGAAGAGGGTATCGCCGAAGACGACATCCGCGAGCGATTGATGGAAAAGGCCGATCAGGCCGCCAAGGACCGCGCCGAACGCTTCGGTCCGGAAGTCATGACCTATGTGGAGAAATCCATCGTCCTGCAGACACTCGACCATCTGTGGCGCGAGCATCTGGTCAATCTCGACCATCTGCGTTCGGTGATCGGCTTTCGCGGCATGGCCCAGCGCGACCCGTTGCAGGAATACAAGGGCGAGGCCTTCGAACTGTTCCAGGGCCTGCTTTCCAGCCTGCGCAAGACCGTCACCGCACAACTGATGCGGGTCGAACTGGTGCGCGAAGCGGCCGATGCCCCGGAGCCGACGCCGCCGACCGAGATGGAAGGCCACCACGTCGATGCCACCACCGGCCGCGACGAGTTCGCCGATGGCGACGGTGACGTGCAGACCCTGACCCGTGCATCGCAAAAGGTGGTGGCTCCGGAGGAGCGCAATCCGCAGGACCCGTCCACCTGGGGCAAGGTCGGCCGCAACGAAGCGTGCCCCTGCGGCTCCGGCAAGAAATTCAAGCACTGCCACGGCGCTTACTGACGCCGGCAGCCGTCCTAATTTCACCAAATTCACGCGCCATGCGCATCGTGAGGTGAACTCCGTGCTTGCGTGAGAAGCGGGCGGGTTTTTCCATCCATCCACGGACCTCCGGAACTACACGCGGCTGCATGCCTTGTCGGCATGCGACCGGCGGTGAATCGCGACTGGCGGCAGGCGGATTGAGGATAGCGATGGCCCGGCAATCGAAACACGAAGGGTTACAGATCGTTAAGGAATTGGAAACCCTTGCGAACCAAGGTTTCTTAACGCTGCTGTGGCATGCTCCGGACGGTAGACAATCGGGGTGAGCGCACGGTGTGGGTATGACAGCTGAAGATTCGGCTGATGGCACGATGTCGACGGTGGGCAGCCACCGTGCGGCGGCTTCGCGCCTGCTTGGCCGGGCGCTCGAGATCCTGCGCGGTGGCGACGGCCGCACCGAAGCGCAAAGAATGTCTCTGGTGGCTTTCGCCATTCGCGTCGTCAGCGCCGGCATCGCTTTCCTCTCGCAAGTCTTCCTGGCCCGCCTCATGGGGCCGTTCGAATACGGCATTTTCGTATTCGTCTGGGTGCTGGCCGTCATTGTCGGCAGCCTGTCCTGCCTTGGCTTCCACACCGCAGTCATCCGCTTCCTACCACAGTACAGAACCACCGGCGAACTCGCCGACCTGCGCGGAATCGCCATAACCGCCAGGCTTGTCGCCATCGTATCGGCCAGCCTGCTGGCCGCGGTCGGCATCGGATTTCTGATCCTGTTCGGCGACCGCCTCGAGAGCTTCTACGTCATTCCGCTTTATCTCGGCGCATTCGCCCTGCCGATGTTGGCCCTGGGCGACGTGCTGGAGGGCACGGCCCGGGCCAACAGCTGGCCGGTCCAGGCGCTCAGCCCGACCTATCTGATCCGGCCGGTCCTCATTCTCGCCGTTACCATGGCGGCGGTCCTGATGGGCATGGGCGCCAACGCCACGACGGCACTTGGCGCGGCATTGCTTGCGACCTACGCGACGTCGCTCGGCCAACTGCTGCTGATCAGCCGGCGGCTGCGGCGGCGTTTTGAAACCGGTCCGCGCCGCATCCGCTTCGGATACTGGTTCAGGATCGCCCTGCCGATCTTCCTGATCGAGGGCTTCTATTTCCTGCTGACCAATGCCGACGTCGTTATGGTCGGCCTGTTCCTCGACCCGGGCCTGGTCGCCACATATTTTGCCGCTGCCAAGACCATGGCGCTGGTGCACTTCGTCTATTTCGCCGTGAAGGCGGGAATGACGCCCCGCTTTTCGGTTTTGGTCACCGAGGGCGACACCGACGCGCTGGCAAGATTCGCGGCCGACACCGCCCGCTGGACCTTCTGGCCGTCTCTTGTCCTGGGTGGCGCTGTACTGGCGCTGGGTCCGTTCCTGCTGTCGCTCTTCGGCCCGGCCTTCGTCGCCGGCTATCCGCTAATGTTCATCCTCTTTGCCGGCATCATGGCGAAAGCCTTCATCGGCCCTGGCGAGGCGTTGCTGACCATGGCCGGCCACCAGAAGGTCTGCGCGCTGGTCTACGTCGCGGCGCTGGTCGTCAACCTCGGCGGCAACCTGATCCTGATTCCGCGGATCGGCATCGAGGGCGCGGCGATCGCCACGGCACTGGCGATGGCGACGGAATCCCTGCTGCTTTTTCTGGTGATCCGCCAACGCATGAACATATCCATGTCCATTTTGAATCATTCCCCCGGCGCCCGCGCTGCCGAAGGAGTCAACTGAATATGTCCGCAAACCCCTATCTGCAAGGCGATCCGGGCGGGGCCGGCGGCACTACGGCGACGAAGATCGCCGGACTGGACGTCGAGCGGCCGATTGCAGAACTGTCCGTTCAGACCGGCAAGCCGGAACGCCATCTGTCCATCTACCCGGCCCGAAGCGGATACGACTTGAGCGAGGAACTGCAGTATCTGTCGAGCCGGGCAATCGAGCCCAACGTGTTCTTTTCGGCGCGTTTCCTGGCACCTGCCATGCCGCGACTGGAAGACAAACTGATCCGGCTTCTGGTCATGCGCGACGAAAACGAGACGCGCAGCCGCACCCGTTTCCTCATGCCCTTTTCCATAGAACGCCCGGGCTTTTCCATCGGCGCGCCCATCATGCGCGCCTGGGCCAATCCCTTCGGTCCGCTGGGTACGCCGCTGCTCGATGAAGAGGGTGCCGCGGAAACGCTGGACAACCTGCTGGAAACGCTGGCGCGCATCGACCTCGACCTGCCGTCGGTGCTGGTCGTGCCGATGGCCCGCATGGAAGGTCCCTTCGTGCAGCTGTTCCGGGCGGTTGCCGTCAGCCGCAATCTGCCGGTCGCCGAAGCCGAGCTTTTCGACCGGCCGATGCTGCAGAGCCTGGAGGACGGCCCGACCTATCTCGGTCGTTCGATTTCCGCCAAACATCGGCGCGAGCGCCGCCGCCAGCGGCGGCTGCTGTCGGAAGCCGGCGAGCTGCGCTACGATGTTGCGCGCCAGCCGGAGGACGTGCGCCATCGCATGGAGGAATTCCTGTCGCTGGAAGCCAGCGGCTGGAAGGGCCGGCGCCGCTCCGCCATGGTCGTCGACCGCTATCGCGCCGCCTTCGCCCGCGAGGCGATCACCAATCTGGCCGAGACGGACAATGTGCGCATCCACTCGCTGAACCTCGACGGCAAGGCCATCGCCTCGACCATCGTCTTCGTCATGGGCGGAACCGCCTATACGTGGAAGACCGCCTTCGACGAAGACCATGCCCATTGCTCGCCCGGCCAGTTGCTGATGGACGACCTGACAACAACCCATCTCGACGATGCGAACATCATGACGACCGATTCCTGCGCGGTGCCCGATCACCCGGTCATGAGCCGTATCTGGCGCGAGCGCTGCCCGATGGGAACGCTGATCGTCGGGCTCGACCCGGCCGGCGACCGCGATGTGCGGCAGGTGGAGAAGCAGTTGCACCTCTACAAGAGCACCCGCAACATCGCCCGCGTCGTCCGCGACCGGCTGCGCACCCTGACAGGACGCAAATAGACCTCGTTAACGGGCCGAGCGCGTCTCGCGCAGCGCCCGGTCGCGCAGCTCCCGGCGGATCACCTTGCCCGTCGTCGTCAGCGGCAGTGATCGCACGAATTCCACCTCGCGCGGATATTCATGCGCCGACAGCCGCAGCTTGACCCAGTCCTGCAGTTCTCCGGCCAGCGCGTGGCTCGGTTTGGACTCCGGCTTCAGCACGATATAGGCCTTGACGATCTCGGTGCGCACCGGGTCGGGCTTGCCGACGGCGGCGGCCAGCGCCACCGCCGGATGGCCGGTCAGGCAGTCCTCGATCTCGCCGGGGCCGATCCGGTATCCGGCCGAGGTGATGACGTCGTCGTCGCGGCCGAAGAACTCGACATAGCCTTCGGCGCTGCGAATGCCCTGATCGCCCGTCAGCATCCAGTCGCCGAGAAACTTGCGCCGGGTTGCCTCCTCGTTGTTCCAGTAGCCGAGGAACATGACCGGATTCGGCCGCTTGACGGCGATCTGACCCGGCGTTCCGGCGGGCACCTCGCGCCCCTGCTCGTCGACGATCGCCACCTGGTGCCCGGGCACCGGCATGCCGATCGCGCCGGCGCGGGTCACGCCGAGACGCCCGCAGGAGGCAAGCACGGCGTTGCACTCGGTCTGGCCGTAGAACTCGTTGATGGTCATGCCGAGCTCACGCTGCGCCCAAAGATAGGTTTCACGGCCCAGCGACTCGCCGGCCGAACCGATGCTGCGCAGATCGAGATCGAAGCGTTCGCGCGGCCGGTCGACCGTCCGCAGCATGCGCAGAGCGGTCGGCGGCAGGAATGCGTTGCGCACCCGCATCCGCTCCATGATCTCGAAGGCGGTTACCGGATCGAATTTCTGCGCGGCCGAAGACACCACCGGCACGCCGAAATAGAGCGCCGGCAGCAACGCGTTGAGGAGCCCGCCGGCCCAGGCCCAGTCGGCCGGCGTCCAGAACAGGTCTCCCGGTTGCGGCACGAATTCATGGGCAAACTGGATCCCCGGCAAATGCCCCAGCAGAACGCGATGTCCGTGCAGGGCACCTTTCGGCAGCCCGGTGGTCCCGGAGGTGAAGATCATCATCGCCGGATCGTCGGGGCCGGTATCCGCACAGTCGAACTCCGGGCTGTTGCCATCGATCAGTGCTTCGAATTCCACCGTTCCGGTTTGCCGATCGACCGAGATGACATCCAGATCATCGCCTAAGTCAGTTATCTGGCTTATTTTTTCTGTGCCTGCCCTGTTGGTGACGATGGCCCTGGCGCCGGAGGCTTTCAGCCGATAGGCCAGTGCATCCGGTCCGAACAGAAGCGCCAACGGCACGGCCACAGCCCCGAGCTTGTAGATCGCCACATGGGCGATGACGGTGGCGAAGCTTTGCGGCAGCAGCAGCGCCACCCGATCTCCCGGCTTGACGCCCAGCGATGCCAGGCCGTTGGCGAAGGCGTTGGATCGGTCGCGCAACCTCCCATAGGTCAGCGTGTCGGGATCGCCCTCGGGACGATAGTGCATGAGGCACTCGCGGCCGGCGTCGCGCTCGGCCCAGACATCGCTGACGGCGACGCCGATATTGAACCGCCCGGGGATCTTCCAGCGGAAATCGCGGGTCAGCTCTTCATAGGTGTCGCGTATGGGAAGCATGCGAACTCTGGTTTCCGGTCGCTGGATCGGAACTGGCGAACGGCCGTTGATATTGCAGTGCAATATAGACGCCGCCTTCGACCTGTCAAATCGGCGGGACACCCGACGAAAGGCCGAAGGCCCGTCGGGGTGAGGCGAACAAACCCTGGCGTTCTCGCGCGCGGCTGCCACCTTGACGTGCATCCCGAAACCCCGATATGTCTGGCCGGCATTGAAGCATCCGGCGGTGGGTGACGGGCGACATCGTTTCTTGAAAAGATCAAGGCCGCGCCAGCAGCAGGGCTGGAGCTGGAATACATGGCGACGGATCGACCGACCGTGACGAGAATTCCCACTCTTTTTGCAGTTTGCCTTGCCACGGTGTTGGCTGGCTCCGCTGCCGCTGTGCCGATTGCAGGCCCTAACATGTCTTTCGAAGAAGCGAGCCTGGGGTTTGCAGACCTGCCCGGACTCCCGCTGCTGCCCGTCGTCCTGAGGCGCAGGGGGACCGACCGGCCGGATCCGGTGGCCGAGTTGGATCACGGTGAGGCGACGGAATACGACGCCGAGACGGTTCGTCAGATCCGCGAGGAAGCGGAGCTCGGCTATCCCGGCGCTCAGGATCGGCTGGGTCACATGTATGAACGCGGCGACGGGGTGCTCATGGACCTTGGCGAAGCCGTCAGGTGGTACCGTGCAGCCGCCGAGCAGGGCTATGCGCCCTCGCAGGTGGATCTCGGCATCATGTTCGAATACGGAAACGGCGTCGGCCAGGACGACGCGGAAGCCGCCCGCTGGTACCGTGAAGCGGCCGGCCAGGGCTTCGCCAGGGGCCAGGCGTTCCTGGGCTATATGTACGAGTACGGCCGGGGTGTGCCGGAAGACCACCAGGAAGCTGCCAAATGGTACCGGTTTGCGGCCGAGCAGGACGATGTCTACGGCCAGGTCTGGCTGGGCTCGCTGTATGAGCACGGCAAGGGCGTGCAGCTGGACGACTCGGAAGCTGTCAAATGGTTCCGCAAGGCAGCCGAACAGGACGATACAGACGGGCTGGCCCTTCTGGGCAGCATGTATGCCCGCGGCAAGGGCGTTGAACGGGACGACGCCGAGGCAGCCCGGCTGTACAGACTCGCCGCCGACCGGGGGCATGCCTCCGCTCAGGCCAATCTCGGCGCGATGTATTATTTCGGCGACGGTGTGCCCAAGGACCTAGTCGAGTCTCTCGAGCTGTTCCAGGCCGCCGCCGAGCAGGACGAGGCCCGCGCGCAGAATTTTCTGGGCATCATGTATGAGGACGGAACCGGAGTCGCGAAAGATCTCGGGAAGGCCATCGAGTGGTACCGTGCGGCGGCCGATCAGGGTCATCCCGGCGCCCAGACGAATCTGGGCATCGTCTACGATTTCGGCAAGGGTGTTGCCGTCGATGACGCGGAAGCCGTCCGGTGGTATCGCCGAGCGGCCGAACAGGGCAACCCGCAGGCCCAGTACAATCTTGCGCTGATGTATGCCGAGGGAGAGGGCGTCGACGTGAGCCAGCGCGTGGCGTTGGCGTGGCATCGCAAGGCAGCCGATCAGGGCCATGCGGCCGCGCAGACCAGCCTCGGCTACATGCTCGACATGGGCATTGCCGTGGAGGAGGACAACGGCAAGGCCATCAAATGGTATCGCGCCGCCGCCGAACAGGGAGATGCCGCGGCCCAAAACAACCTCGGTTACATGTACGAGATTGGCGAGGGCGTCGGCCGCGACATGGCGGAAGCGGTCCGATGGTATCGGGCCGCCGCCGATCAGGACCATGACCTGTCGCAGTACCACCTCGCCAGAGCCTACGCGGCCGGTACCGGCGTGGAAGAAAACCCGGTCGAAGCCGTGCGTCTTTACCGCGCCGCGGCGCAACAGGGACTGAGCGCCGCGCAATTCGAACTGGGTTATGCCCTGGAAAGCGGCCGCGGCGTCGAGCAGGACGGAAAGGAAGCCGCCGAGTGGTACCGCCGAGCCGCCGAACAGGACCATGCCGAGGCCCAGTATTTCCTCGCCCGGCTCTACGATCGCGGCTCCGTCGTGCCGCAGGATGTCGCCAAGGCCCGCAAATGGTATCGCGCCGCCGCCGATCAGGGGATGATGAAGGCCCGCTTGCGGCTGCTGATCCTCGATGCAACCGATCCCTAGCCAGGCAACGTAGGCCGGATTACGACGATGTGCGACGGCCGGCAGCGACCGATCTCTCGCAGTTGAATTTCGGTAGCCGCCTCAGTCGCAGCTCACATCGCCGAGCGAGACCTTGTATTGTAACTGAACGCCGAGCCTGGGTGGCTGTTCGTCCTGCTGTTGTTCCAGTTGCAGGCTCACCGGCACGAAACAAGCGCCTGCGCGGAACCGAAACGCTCCGTCATCCACGCGGTCGATGCTGTCGATCGATCCATGGGGTGCCAGCTTGCCGGCCGCATCGTTGGCCACCGTCATGACGAATTCGAATTGCCGAATCCGCTCGTACCATGGCGCAATTGCCGCATCGGAAGCAGTCGGCGCGGCAAGGTTCAATATGCCCGCTGTCGCAATTGCCAATCCAAGATATTCGCAGTGACCGAACGGCGGTCGGCTCCTCGGCCTGCGCGGGCGCAGACCGTTTCCGTTCACCGGATGGGTGTCTGTCGTCAACATCTGCATTCCTCCGACATGCGCGGGTACCGACGGCCGCCCGATTGAACAGGAGGGGCAGCGCCTAAGCCTTATTTATCATTCTTTTGGCGCCGACGCGTCCGGATATGCCTTGACCCGCAGGTTGCGTGAAATGGGCGACGGGATTTGGCAAGCGCCCCCGGTTCACGACACCGGACCGGAAGGATGCGGCGGCACGCCCCAACGGAGCACCCGACAGCTGATGGTTGTCCACCGGCACACACGCGACCGGTGTGCCGGTGGACTATCATGCTTCGGCCGGTTCGTTGAAGCGAGCCGGCCGCTTTTCCAGGAACGCCGCCATGCCCTCGCGCTGTGCCTCGGTGCCGTAGAGCGCATGGTACATCTGCCGCTCGAAGCGCAGCCCTGCTTCCAGCGACGCCTTGTCTGCCATGTCGACGCAGGACCGGGCCATCATGGCGATGTCGCGGGCGTATCCGGCGATGGTCTGTGCGACCTCACGGGCAACCTCGTCCAACTCGTCGGCCGGAACGATCCGGCTGACCAGCCCCATCTGCAGAGCCTCGTCGGCCTCCACCATGCGGCCCGTCAGGATCATGTCCATGGCCCGTGCGCGGCCCACCAGCCGCGTCAGGCGCTGCGTCCCGCCGATGCCCGGAATGCAGCCGATCTTGATCTCCGGCTGGCCGAACCGCGCATCGTCGGCGGCCAGGATGACGTCGCACATCATCGCCACCTCGCAGCCGCCGCCCAGCGCATAGCCCCGGACCGCTGCTACTTTCGGCAGCCGTATCGCGGCGAACCGGTCCCAGCCGGCGAAGAAATCGGCTTCGTACATGCTGGCATAGTCCTGCCGCGCCAGTTCCCCGATATCGGCCCCGGCGGCAAAGGCACGCCCCTTGCCGCTGAGCAGCAGGCAGCCGATATCGGGGTTCGCGGAAAAGGCCTCGGCCGCCGCCACAACCTCGTTCATCACCTCGCTGTCGAGCGCATTCAGCTTGTCCGGCCGGTTGAACCGAATGGTGGCCACCCGGCCGCTGACGTCCGTTTCGATTGTCCGGGTCATCTCAGCTGTCCCAGATGGCGCCGTAGGCGGGGATGCCCTGGCTTTCCATGTCATGCACGACCCGGCGCGTCAGTTTCTGGTTGGAGATGACGATCACCGCCTCGGCGCCGCTATCGCGAACGGCCTGCAGGGCAAGGGCTGACAGGTCGGGCTTGCCGCGCGCGTCGGTGTCCCAGATCAGCGGCCGGTCGGTGTGTGCTTCGATCTCGTCGACCAGCGCGTCGCCGTAGGTCTTGCGCGGCGACCGGGTCGACCAGATCAGATAGTTGGGCACGTCGCCGGCCAGAAGGTGCGGCAGGATCGGCCCGATACCCGACCCGGTGCCGACATAGACCACCTTCTTGAACAGCACCTCGATGCGCGCCACGCCGGAGGTAGTGATCCCCTTCACCCAGACCTTGTCCGGCGGATTCTCGATGAACCTGCCGGTCCAGTCGCCGGATCGGCTGATCGCCAGCCGGTAGCCCGGTTGGCCGGGAGCCGGGATGTTGGCGAAGGAATGGTATTCGCCGAACGGCGTGTGGCTGATGGCGTTCGAACTGCCCGGAAACGGCGTGTCGCCATAGTCGAACCGCGCCAGGACCGCGTGGTTGGACGGCTTCACGATGTCGACGCTCACCTTCTTCATCGTCAGCCACGGCGAGACGATCGACAGAGTCAGCAGGCACAGCATCCAGAAGGCGGGTGCCTGCCACAGGGCAAGCCCCGTGTCGACCGCGATCGAAACGGTCTGGGCCCAAAACAGCGCCAGCACGGTCCATCCGACGAACCGGTGTATCTTCTCGAAGGCGTTGTGGAACCGGGCGCGCACGGGACCCTGGGCCGAGACGATCATCAGGATCATCAGGCCGACCAGCACCACCGTCAGCACCAGTGTTCGATCGGATGGAACCGCCGCCCCGCCGAGGCGGTTGAAGACCATTCCATAGAGCAGGAACGCGAACCAGACCGTACCCGACACCGTGCCGCCTGAGTGAAGTCCGCCGAAGTGAAAGACCTTGCCGGCGCCCCAGCGGATCCACAGCGGCCAGGACGTCGGCACCCGGGTCGCCAGCCAGAACAGTGCGTTGACGACGCGCTGCTGGCGAATGAGGACGCCGACGGCGATGTTGATCAGGGCCAGGTCGGCGATGACGTCCAGCCGATAGGCGCCATCCGCGAACCACCAGCCCTCGCGAAGTCCCATCGCGAACACAACGAGATTGGCAGCGGCGACGAGGAAAACCAGGCGATTGTATTCCATCAGGGCCGGATGTCGGGTGATCCTGCGCCAGTTGAAGCCCGAAAATTGCGGATTTGTCGCCTCTCTCATCGGGTCGCCTCCGCCCCTTCGGTCTGCAGACGCTCGCCGGCCAGCTGCAGCAACAGGCGCTTGTCGATCTTCCCGCGCGCGGTGCGCGGCAGCGAATTGAGCGGCATCACCAGCGCCGGCGTACAGTAGTAGGGCAGTTGCTCGGCAACCGTGGTCCTCGCCCTTTCCGGGCAGGCGTCTCCGGGGCTGATGAAGCAGACGAGCGTCCGGTCGTCATATTTCAGCGTCACCGCCTGGCCGCAGCAGCCGGCGGTTTCGAGCACCGAGGAAACGCCGTCGAGTTCGACCCGGAAGCCGCGAATCTTCACCTGGTCGTCGACGCGGCCGAAATGCTCCAGTTCGCCATCATCGGTCCAGCGTCCGAGGTCGCGGGTGCGAAACATCATCTGGCCGGGGCGAAACGGGTCGGGCCGATAGCGATCCGACGTCAGCTCGCGGTTCTTCAGATACCCGAGCGTCACGCAGTCGCCGCCGGCCCACATCTCGCCCTTCTCGCCGATCGGCAGCGGCTTGAGGCAGTCGTCAAGAATGTAGACGGTGTTGTTCGGCGTCGGTTTGCCGATCGACAGAACCGGCTTGTCCGGACGGTGAACGAGGGCCGTGTTGATGATGGTCGTCTCGGTCGGCCCGCAGCTGTTGTAGAAGCGGCAGAACGCCGACCACCGGTCGGCCAGCGGCCGCGGGCAGGGTTCGCCGGCAACGGCGGCGACCTTGACGTTGTGGCATCGCCCGGCGTCGATCGCGTTGAGGATCGACGGCGTCGCGATCAGCACGTCGACCCGTTCGGCGGTCTCCTGGATGCTCTTGCCGCGAATGACAAGCGTCGCGCCGTTCGACAGCGCTCCCAGCGTCTCCCAGGCCGCCATGTCGAAAGCGATCGACAGGATCTGACCGACCCGCAATCCGGGCCGCATGCTCAGATCGCCCGGCGCGGTCAGCAGAATGTTGCAGAGATTGCAATGGCTGACCTGCACGCCGTTGGGAACGCCGGTCGTCCCGGAGGTGAACAGCAGGACCGCGCGGTCGTCGGGATCGAGCCGATACCGATCGCCCGACGGCGCCGGGCCATCGAGAGCCGGATCGTCCATCAACCGGTCGATGGCGAGCAAGCGCCGGCCGTCGGTAACCGGTACGGCCTCGGCGACGTCGCTCACGGTGAGGATCACTTTTGCTTCAACCGCCTCGGCGATATGGGACAGCGTGGCGCTCGGGGCAACGCCGACATGCTGAGGCGCATAGGCCGCTCCTACCTTCATCGCCGCCAGCAGGCCGACGACCATTTCGATGGATCGGTGGAGATAGAGGCAGACAACATCGCCGCGCCGCACGCCGCATTCGGCAAGCACCCGGGCAACCCGGTTCGCCGCGCGGTCGAGATCGCCATAGCTGATCGCCTCGCCGGCGCATTCGACGGCAACGGCCTGCGGCTGCCGGGCGGCGAAGTGATCGAAGCCGTCCAGGATGGTCGCGAAGCGGGGCCGCGCCGCCGGTCCCCAGCCGAAACTGACGAAACGTTGCCGGTCCTGCAGGGACAATTCGTTCAGCGGGTCGAGCCGCTGGCGAGCCGCATCGGCCCGCGGGATCACTGTAATCGGTTTGAAATGAGTGTTGAAAGCATGAGTTTGCATTGCAGGGTCCTCCCGAAATCGTGAACGCTGACTCTGCATAATGGGAAATTTTCCCACTCAACAATCAAATGTCATGAACTATATTCACGAAAGTGTTTGCGTGGGGGACTGGGCGGCCCCCACCCGTGACAACGTGGTGGCCGCCGGAGACTGGATTGACTGACGAACCTTCGAAAAAGCCCTTTGAAGATGCCCTGGCGGACATCCTCACCCCGTTGGCGGTCGCCATGGTGGCGCGCGGCGTAACCCTCGGCGCCGCCACCGAGGCGCTCAAGCGCGCCATGCTGGCCGCTGCCCTGCGGGAGGGCGAGGAAAGAAAGACCGACAGCAAGGTCGCCCTGCTGACCGGACTGCACCGCAAGGACGTGCGCCGCCTGAGGTCGGACACCGCGGAGCCGGCCGACCGCAAATCCCTGAATTTCTCGGCCCTGGTGATCGGCTACTGGATATCCGCTTCGGAATTTCTCGGCGCGGACGGACAGCCGCGCGAGCTGCATCGCGAGGCAACCGGAGACGGTCCGGGCTTCGACGATCTGATCCGCCAAACCCGCATCGATGCGGCGCCGGGAACCGTCGTGCAGACACTGATCGACCAAGGTGTTGTTACCGAAACCCGGGATGGCGCTTTTCGCCTTTCCGAGCATGCCTATGTCCCCGAAACCGAAAGCGAAGAACTGATCGCGGCATTCCAGGCGACGCTGACGCCGCATCTGGAGACCGCGGTTCACAACCTGCTCGCGGCAGGCGACGCACCCCGTCATTTTGACCGAATTGTCCGCTATTCACACCTGTCCGACGCAGCGATCGGCGAGCTGGAGGCCATTGCCAGCGAGTCGGCCCAGCGCATGCTGGAGGACCTCAATACCAAGGCACGCGCGTTCCAGGAACGCGATGCCGGAACCGGCGGCAAAGGCAGATTTACTGCCGGCGCCTTTGTGACACCGGAAAAATCGGGGCGGAAATCCAAATGAACCTGTTGCGTACCATTGTCTGGCTGTTCGCGGCCCTGTGGTTGTCCATTGCCACTGCCGCGGAACCGGACGACGAGGAAAAGGAGGGCGGCATACTCGGCACCGGCATTGTCGGAACGATCACCGGGCTGGGAAGCATTGTCGTCAATGGACAGACCATCGAGTTCGATCCCGGACTTGCGATCCGCGACGGTGTGACGGCGGCCACCGCCGATGCGCTGGCTCCCGGCCACACAGTCGCGGTCGTCGCGCAAAAGGAGGACGGCGCTTGGCGCGCCGTTTCAATCCGCCAGGTCCTGCCTCTGGTCGGCCCGGTCACCGTCGATCTCGGAGGGCAACTGCGCGTGCTCGGCACGCAAATCGTTCCGCCCTCGGGCGAGGAGCCGCCGTTGAGCGGCGACTGGGTGGCCGTCAGCGGCCTGTGGCAGGACCGGCAGGTGGTCGCCTCGCGACTGGAAAGACTGGCTTCCGCGCAAACCGCCCGCATCGAGGGCAGCATCCTCGAGCAGGCGCCGGGCTCGCCGTTCGTCGTCGGCGACACCGGCATCGCCGGGATCGTCCCGCAGCATGCCGAAATCGGCGACGTCGTGCGCGCCTTCGGTACCGCCGGGCAGGACGGTCTCGAAGCCACCCGCCTGGAAACCGGCCTGTTCCTCGAAAAGCCTTCGGTCGTCCTGGTCGAGGGTTACCTGTCGCCGCCCGGCCCCGCCGGCGTCTACACCCTGCTGGGCTCGAACCTGATTGCCTTCACCCAGAACCCGACCATGATCGACACCCGGATCAGACAATTCGGCTGCGGTCGCTCCGGCGAACTCGACGCAACCCTGCCGACAGAGGCGGCCGCACAGGGTGCGGACATTGTGGAGATGCTGGATTGTGTGGAGTAGAGAAACCGGGCCGTGCCGCGATCCATGAACCATACGGTTGACCCGATCAAGACTGTCAGCGTCATCGGTGCGGGCCGTATCGGCCGCCCGGTTCTGGATTATCTCGGGAACACCCCGGGGTTCAGACCTGGACGCATCCTCTCGCGCCAGGGAAGCGACGACACGCGCGATATCGGCGAATTCCTGTCGACCCCCTGCGACCTCATCATCGAATGCGCCGGGCCCCGAGCGTTGAGGGCCCATGGTTTGGCCTGCCTCGCCGCGGCGAATGTATGGACGGTCGGCGCTGCGGCCCTGGCAGACGACCTGATACGAAAGGGTGTTGAGGAGGCGGCCCGCGCAAACGGGACCACGCTGCGCCTGTTTTCGCCGTGGGTTGCCGGGATCGGGCAGGTCACTGCCGAGAAAATCCACCGTCTCGAACTGCGGGTGAGTCGTCCGGGTATGGGAGCGAAATGGCTTGGGCCGCTTCGCGAAGCCGTGCGGATCTTTCCGGACGAACTGAACTTCGCGGTAGCGGCCGCGCTTTGCGGTCCCGGTCTCGATGCGACGCGGGTCGAACTGGATGACCGGCCGGAGCATACCATCGAGGCGCTGGCCGAGACGGCAGTGGGAGTTTTCCGTACTTCCGTTTCCCTCCACCATGAAGGACGCCACCCCACCGCCGAGGCAATCATCGCCGCCTTGGAGCAGTTGAACCGCCCCCTGAGTTATTGACGGTCCGTCGTTGGTCGGCGTTGTGCGGCAACGAAGTTCAAGGAGACCCGGACAACCAGTCCGGGCCTGTTGATTGCATGACAGCCGCGCTCACAACATGCTTCGGATCGGCTCCTGCGGCGACGGATCGAAACCGATCAGGTCGTCGAACAGTTTCGCGATCGTGCCGTCGTCGACCATTGCGGTTCGTGTCGCATTGACCGCCTGCACCAGGTTGGGTTTGCCCTTCTTCACGGCCCATCCCATCTGGTAGGGCGAGTGCAGTCCGCCGACCGGCTTCAGCGGCAGGCCGGCCTTGGATATCGCGTAGGCCCCGGCGATCGAGTCGGTCACCATGCCGTCGATCTGCTTGTTGACGGTGTCCTGCATGGCCTCGACGTCGGACTTGTAGTGAACGGCATCGGCACCCCAGCCTTCGACCAGCGGCACGAAAATCGACGCGGTGATCACGCCCAGGCGCTTGCCTGAGGTCTGATCGGAGCCGGCAATGTCGCTATCGTTGTGGACGATCAGCCGGGCACCCGATTCAAGCCAGCCGTCGCAGAAGGTAACGGCTTTCTGCCGGTCCGGGGTAATCCCCATGGCATTGCCGACGATGTCGTACTGATCGGCCTCCAGCGCCACCAGCATCGAGTCCCACTTGATGACAATGGGTTTGTATTCGAGACCGAGCCGGTCGGCGATCTCGCCCATGATGCGCATTTCCAGCCCGTCGAGCTCGCCACTGGGCTTGCGAAAGCTGAACGGCGGGAAGGTCCCCTCCGTCGCCGAACTGAGCACACCCGGTTCCAACAGTTCAAGGTTTTCGGCCGCATGGACGGACATCCGCGCCACGAACGGGGCCGCCAGTGCGGCCGCCCCGGTTTTCAGCAGTGTTCTGCGTTTCATTTGCTTTCCTCCTTCTTCGGATTTTTCGCCTACGCCATCTGGTAGGTTTTCTCGTACCAGGCCGCGAAACGGCTCAGCACGGTAGTCAGGACGAGGTAGAGAAGCGCCGCCATGATGTAGAAATCGAACGGCCGGAACGTCGCCGCGATCGCCATCTGCGTGTAGAGGGTCAGTTCCACCACGGTGATGGCGGACAACAGCGACGTGTTCTTCAGAGTGTTGACCGCCTCGTTGGTCAGCGGCGGAATGATGATCCGCACCATTTGCGGCAGCACGATCCGGCGCATCATCAGACTGTGCGGCATGCCGACCGCATAGGCGGATTCCCACTGCCCCTTGGGAATGGCCAGCAGCCCCGACCGCACCACCTCGGCCACATAGGCGCCGGAACTGATCCCCAGCGCGATGACGCCGGCGGTAAACGGCGACATTCGGATGCCGAACTGCGGCAAACCGAAATAGATGATGAAGATCTGGATCAGCGACGGCGTGCCGCGGATGAACCAGATGTAGAACTCTGCCGGCGCCCGCAGAAGAACCCGCCGGCTGTTCTTCATCAGCGCCGCCGACAGGCCGAGAACCCAGCTCAGCAGAATGGCCAGAATGGTGATCTGGAAGGCGAGCCACCCGGCCCACAGCATGCCCGGAAGGTAGGCCGATACCGTTTCGATGAACTGTGCCACTCTCTCCATGGCCGCCTCCTCCCGTCAGATGTGGTTGAGCACCCGGTCCAGGAATTTTCTAGTTTCGGGGTTCTGCGAATCCGCCAGCACCTGCTCCGACGGGCCGATCTCGGCGATCTGTCCCTGATGAAAGAAGGCCGTGCGATGGCTGACGTGCCGGGCAAATCCCATCTCGTGGGTGACGACCAGCATGGTCATGCCTTCTGACGCCAGCGCCTGCATGAGGTCCAGAACCTCGCCGACCATTTCGGGATCGAGTGCTGAGGTAACCTCGTCGAAGAGCATGATCGCGGGATCCATCGCCAACGCCCTGGCAATGGCGACACGCTGCTGCTGCCCGCCGGAAAGACTGTTCGGCCGGGCATCGATCTTCTCGCTCAGGCCCACCTTGTTCAGCAGCGACTCGGCCTTGGCGGTCGCTTCGGACCGGTCGACGCCCTTGACCCGTATGGGAGCCTCGATGACGTTTTCGAGAACCGAGAAATGCGGCCACAGATTGAAGCTCTGGAACACCATTCCGATCTGGCGCCGGAGGCCCTCCCTGGTTCCGCGGGCCAGGCGGTCGGCCGCCGCATCGGTGAAATCCAGTTCGCGGTCGAGAAAGACCATTTTGCCGGCTTCCGGCGTTTCCAGCAGGTTGATGCAGCGCAACAGGGTGCTTTTGCCGGAACCGCTGGCGCCGATGATGGACAGCACCTCGCCCTTTTCGACATCCAGCGAGACGCCTCTCAGCACGCGGTTCGACCCGAATGACTTTTCCACGCCGCTAAGCTGAAGTTCGTAGGCCACGAATGTCCTATCGGTTGCGCGCCACTGAAATATATTTAATATATACTAAATCGCTTGGCGGCGGGTCAAGCGAATTTGGAGCGCGGAAATGTTCTCTTCGCAGGAGTATGCCGACCGCTGGTCGCGGGTGTCGGCGTCGATGGCCGAGCGCGGCCTCGACGTCACCGTCGTCTGGGGCCGCACCGCCTCGACCTTCGACCGGGCGGGCGATGTCATCTATCTGACCAACTACTTTTCATCCAAGGTCGGCCAGGGGTTCGACGCACCGCCGTTCAACGCCCGCGCCTATTGCGCCGTCGTGCTGAGGCCCGGGAAAGAACCGATCCTGATTGCCGACGATCCAGACGTGCGGGCCGACATCGTCCCGGTAACGGACTTCGTGGCAGCCGACGATCCCGTCGCTGCGACACTGAAAGTGATTCATGATCTCGGAGTCGCGGGTCCGGTTGGATTTGTCGGCAGCGACTTCTTCCCGATGAAGTATTGGCGGCAATTAAGAAACGCCGCACCGGACATCGAATGGCAGATCTGCGACGATCTCGTGCGCCGGGTCCGGCTGGTGAAATCCGTCGAGGA
Organism: Rhizobiaceae bacterium; assembly: GCA_963921345.3. Classification (GTDB taxonomy): domain Bacteria; phylum Pseudomonadota; class Alphaproteobacteria; order Rhizobiales; family Rhizobiaceae; genus Hoeflea_A. The sequence continues at coordinate 179,893 of CAWUFE020000006.1, forward strand.
ATGCGCAGTCATCCGCCAGGCCGGGGCGATATCGACCGAGGCGATGAACGCCATGATGGAGGCGCTGATCGATGGCGGAACAGAAGCCGACGCCGCGGCCGAAGCAGCGCGCCGCGTCATTGCCGCAGGCGGCGGCATCGACAAGATCCAGATCAGCCACGGCGACACGATCGCCTATACCTGCGGCGATCCCCTGACCGGCTATCGCACGGTTGCGCCGAGCCCGGGAGACCTGCTGCGCGGCTTCATCATCGGCCCTTTTTTCCAAGGCTATTATCTCGATCCCGGCCGCAGCGCGGTCTGCGGCAACCGGCCGAGCCCGGAACAGGCGGACCTGCTCGAAGCCTGTGCAGCCATCGTCGAAGCCATTGCCGATGCGATCAGGCCAGGCGTCTCCTATGCCGAGGCTGCCGCCATCGGCGACCGAATGGTCGCCGAGTTCGGTCCCGACGAGGATCCTGCAGCCGAGAAGTTTCCGTTCTTCGGCCATCCGCACGGGCTCTATTTCGAAGGACCGCCTTATATCAGCACGGTTCTCGACCATGGCGGCGCGCGCTTCGAAGAGGGCATGCTGATCGGGGTCGAAGCCTTTCTGGCGCGAAATGGGCTGGGCAATGTCGGCTTCGAGCAGAATTATCTGGTCACCGGATCGGGTCTCGAACTGGTCACCCGGACGCCGATGCTCTGGCATTGACTGCAAGCGACCGGCCGGCGGCCGATCACTCCTGCAGTGCGAATTTGGTGAAATCGATTTCCGCGCTGTGGTCCTCGTTGATGATGCGGGCCAGGCGTGTGCGAAAGAAGACCGCATGATCCGTGAGCAGATCGATCAGGCGGCTTCTGTCGGCAGCCCGGATCGCGTCGATGATCGACAGATGATCCCGCCTCGGCCGGTCGAAGAGCTTCGAGGCAAAACCCTCCTCCGAAGCCTCGCGCTTGTAGATGAAGTAGGACAAGCGGCGAGCCAGATTGTGCAGCTTGTAGGAGTAGTCCCTGATGAAGGCGTTCTGGGTCGCGACCGCCAGGCGATTGTGGAAAAGAGCGTTCAGCTCGGTCACCCGAAGCAGGTCCGACGCGTCCAGATTCTGCTCGTATTCCCCTTGCAGGCGTTCGAGATCGTCCACCAGGTCCGGATCGCCGAACTTCAGGGACGAAGCGACCATTCGCTCGCTCATCACATAGGCGTCGAAAAGCTCAACCGTGGCTTCGATGTTGAGCGGCGCGACCTGAACACCGCGCGGCCCTCTTGAAACGACCAGTCCCTCGACGATCAGACGGTTCAGGGCCTCCCGCATGGGCGTTCGGCCGAATTCGAACCGCTCCAGCAGATAGCGTTCGTCCAGCGTCATGCCGGGGGACAAAGTCAGGTCGAGAATGTGGTTGCGGACGGTACGGGTTGCCTGATCGGTCAGCGACCGATTCTCGGTGGGCGCGTCCGCGGCGCCCACACGCTTGTTTTTTCTCTTAACTTGCGATTTCGACATCCGGTTGTTCATACCGCCATTGGCTATAATTTTCCGCCAGGAATTTGCCAGAAAACTTGCCGTTTGCGAAATCCTTTTCCAGGTCCGTTTGGCTCCGCCCGGCCGGATCGCCGAAGCCGCCGCCGCCCGCCGTGATGACGCTGATGACCGTGTCCGGCGGTATCCTGTGCGTGGACGGCTTGTTGGCCAGCCGGGATTCCACCCCGTTTGCGGCAATCGTGGCAAACCGGCCGGTCGCGGCGGGACCGCCGCCGAACAGTCCCCAGGGTTGATTGACGAAGCGCTCTCCCTGCCCCGAGAAGGTCGTCGAATGGCCGATCGGGCGATAGTCGCGGCGAATGCCCAGACCGCCGCGATACTTGCCGGCGCCGCCGGAATCCTCGACCAGTTCATAGCGCTCGATCATCAATGGGTATTCCGTCTCCAGTGCTTCAATGGGCAGATTGGAGGTGTTGGTCATGTGCACCTGCACCCCGTCCGAACCGTCCTTGTAGGACCGTGCGCCGGCGCCTCCGCCAAGCGTCTCCAGATAGACATAGAACCGGCCGTCGGCTGCCTGCCCGAAGAATGCCGCCGAGGTGTTGGCGCCGTTGCCGGCGGCGACGACCTTGTCCGGATAGGCCGGCGCCAGCGCACCGAGAACGACGTCGACGATTCGCTGTCCGGTCTGCGCCCGCGCGGCGCTGGCGGCCGGAAAGGCCGCGTTGACGATGCTGCCGTGCGGCGCCTTGATGGTGACCGGATCCAGCATCCCGTGGTTTTGCGGGCAGTCGGGATCGAGCAGCACCTTGAGGCAGTAGAGGCAAGCCGCCTGCAGGCCGGCCATCGTCACGTTGTTGTTGCCCTCGACCTGCGGGTCGGTGCCGTCGAAATCGAATTCGATCTCCTCGCCGGACACGGTGATCCTGACCTTGATGACGATGTTGCGTCGCGAAAGTCCGTCGTCATCCACCACGTCCTCGAACTGATAGGCGCCGTCATTCAGTTCCAGAATGCTCGCCCGCGTCCGCTTGGCCACTGCCCTGATGATGGCATCGCATCCCTCGGCGATCCGGTCCTTGCCCCAGCGGTCGATCAGCGCATCGCAGCGGCGCAGCGCCAGCTTGTTGGAAGCGATCTGGGCGTTGTAGTCGCCCAGCCTTTCCTCGGGCACGCGCACGTTAAGAAGAATGAGGTCCATCACGTCGCGCTTGAGTTCGCCGCCGTCGAACAGGCGGATGGGCGGAATGCGCAGGCCCTCCTGGAAGATCTCGGTCATGCCGCCGGCCATCGAACCGGGGGACATGCCGCCGATATCGGCGTGGTGCGCGATATTGCAGGCAAACATGACCAGCTCGCCGTCCTTGAAGATTGGAGCGGCGATAGCGACATCGGGCAGGTGCGATCCACGTCCGACATAGGGATCGTTGGACAGGAACATGTCGCCTTCCTTCAGACCGTCCTTGCCGTACTTTTCCAGCACCACCTCCACCAGGCCGAGCATCGAGGCCAGGTGGAGCGGCATGCTTTCTCCCTGCACGACGACGCGCCCGTCGGCATCGAAAAGCGCCGTCGAGTGGTCCTTGCGCTCCTTGATGTTGGTGGAATAGGCCGACTTCATCAGGGCGATGTACATCTCGTCGCATATGCTCGCCAGCGAATTGCGCAGCAGTTCCGCTTCGATCGGAGTCATCGTCATTGGCTGGCTACCTCGAGCTGGATGATGATGTTGCCCCAGTCGTCGACCGTGCATGCGTCGCCCGGAAAGATCAGGACGGTCGTGTCCATCTGCTCGACGATCGCCGGACCGACGATGGTCTGTCCACTGACGAGGCTCTCGCGCGCATAGACCGGCGTCTCCCGTCGCTCGCCGACGGCAAAGACCGTGTTGCGGCGATCCACCGGTTCCGGCAGCGGAGACCGAGGCAATGTCGGCAAAACCGGGCGCTCCAGTTCGCCGAGCGCTTTCACCGACAGGTTGACCAGCTGAATAGGCTCGCTTGGCGCGCAAAATCCGTAGTTTTTCTCATGCGCTGCGTGAAAGGCCGCCTCGATGGATTGAAGCAACGTCTCGTCCGCGGCCGAAATGTCTACCGGCAGGGTCAGTTCATAGTTCTGCCCGAAATAGCGCGCACCGACGGTCCACACGGTTCTTTGCTGCGGTTGCGGCACGCCTTCACCGGCAAACCAGTCGGAAACCTTTGCGTGCAACTCGGCGCCGGCGCTGCGGAAAGAACCGAATTCGGCCGCGGAAAGGGCCGACAGGATGGTCGCCACGAACTCCGTCGACAACGGGGAGTTCATCGCTCCCTCGGCACACAGGATCCCCGGGCTCGGGGGAACGACGACCCGCGGAATCCCCAGCTCCCGAGCGACATCCACCGCGTGCAGCGCGCCGGCGCCGCCATAGACGAAGAGCGAGAAATCGGCAGGCGAGTGGCCGCGTTCGACCGAAATGGAGCGGATCGCCTTGACCATCGTCGCGGTGGCGATCTGAATGATCCCAAAAGCCGCTTCCTGGGGCTCCACGCCGAGCCGTTGCGCCAGCTCGCCGATCGCGGCGACCGACAACTGGCGTTGGATCGGCATACGCCCCGCCAGCAGCGCCTCGCCGTTGAGCCGGCCGAGCATGACGTTGGCATCGGTCACGGTAGGTTCCGTGCCGCCGATGGCGTAACACACCGGCCCCGGCACGGCGCCGGCGCTCTGCGGACCGACCTTGAGCAGGCCGTCCCGGTCGATCCAGGCGATCGATCCGCCGCCGGCACCGACGGCGTTGACATCGAGGGAGGGAATGCGGATCGGAAATCCCGCCAGATCGCGGGCGCTGACTTCGACCGGCACACCGTTTTCCAGCAGCGCCACATCGGCGCTGGTTCCGCCCATGTCGAGCGTGATGATATTGCTCAGCCCCGCCATCGCGGCCCGGTGCAAGGCGCCCTGAACGCCGGCCGCCGGGCCGGAAAGCGAGGCGCGCACGGGCAGCACTTTCGCCATCCGCACCGACATCAGCCCTCCGGAACTCTGGCTGATCTTGATGTCCGACGCGATACCCATATCGGTCGTTGCCCGCGACAGTCGGTCGAGATAGGACCCGACGACGGTGATCAGGGCGGCATTCAGGACCGCCGTCGAAAAGCGCTCATACTCGCGAAACTCCGGGTAGACCGAGGCTGACGTCAGGACCGTGACGCGACCCGGCAAGTGGGCGCGCAGGATGTCGGCGGCGCGTTCCTCGTCCTCCGGGTAGGCGTAGGAATGCAGGAAGCAGACGACCACACAGTCGACATCCTTGTCCGCGAGTTGCCCGGCCGCGGCAACGACGGCGTCCTCGTCCAGGGCGACATGCACCGTGCCGTCCGCCAGTCGGCGCTGCGGCACCTCGATGCGCAGGTCGCGGCTCACCAGCGGCTCCGGATGGTCGACATGCATGTCGTAGACGGTGGGCCGGGTTTGCCGCGCCAGTTCCAGCAGGTCGCGAAACCCGACCGAGGTGATCAGTGCGACCCGGCCGCATTTGCGCTGGATCAGCGCATTGGTGCCGACGGTGGTGCCGTGCGCCAGCCGTTCGATCTGACCGGCCTGCAGCGAATTCTCTTCGAGGATCGTCTTCAGCCCGTCGATGATCGCCCGTTCGGGAGCGTCCGGCGTCGACGGCAGCTTGTGCAGAAGCAGATTGCTGCCGTCGCCCAGATTGACGGCGATGTCGGTAAAGGTGCCGCCTACATCAACTCCGATATACATTCCAATCGATCCTCAAAATTGCGACCCATGCGTGGCGGCGGCCATCTGGTCGATGATGTCGCTCGACACGATCCGAGCGTCTTCGTCGATGCCGTAGAGAATTCCGGATTTGCGTTTGGTCATCCAATTCAACCCGCAAAAATGCAGGCCCGGCAGCGAGCTCCTGCCGCGATCGGTCACCGGGTAGCCGAATTCGTCCGTCGCGATTCCGTCGATCCAGCTGAAATCGAAGCTGAATCCGGTGGCCCAGATGACGGTGCCGATGCCGGCTTCGTCCAGGTTCAGCGTCGTCGGCGACGGAATCCGCTGTGCGTCCGCATCGGGGCCGCCGGCCAGCTCGTCGGCGGTCGGCAGCGGCGCCGACACATGCGTCGCCGCGATATGATCGTCGACCTTGCTCATGAAGTTCGCCGCAAAGTCGTCGGCAAAGTCCAGGCTCTCGCCAAGATCGTCGCGCAAGGCGGCAACGGGGCCGGCAACGCTGTCGAGCCGGCCGAGCAATGTGACGCCGCGACGCTGGAAATCGTACAGGCTGACCGTACCGCCCCCGTCACGCCCGGTCAGGTGCGGGTCTCCCGCGAAGCGCTGCGAGGGATGATCCAGCATGTCCGGCGTGCGGTCCAGGAGCCCCATGTCCCGCTGCCAACTGAGGCAGTCCCGGCCACGATATCGGCGCGGCAACCGCCCGGTCCGCGCCACGCACAGATAGACCTGCCGGCCGTCGCGCAGGAAGTCCTCGACGATCTGGCAGCCGGTCTGGCCCGAACCGACCACCAGGACAGCGCCAGCGGCCGCCTGGGCACAGTTCTTGTACTGCTCGGCGTGCAGCTGCCGGATCCGGTCCGGCAGTTGCGCGGCCACCCGCGGGACTTTGGGATGCTGATAGGTCGCGGTGGCGATGACCACCGTGCGGGCGCGCATGCGGCCATGGCTCGTCTCCAGGACGAAGTGCCCCCCCTGCGCGGACACATGGGTTACGTCGACGCCACACTTCACCGGGGCGCGGAAGCTCTCCGCCCAGTCCTTTATGTAGGCCACGAATTCGTCGCGCAGCATGAACCCGTCCGGATCGTCGCCGCGATACGGCCTGCCCGGCAGATCCACCGTCCAGTTGGGCGTGACCAGGCAGAAGGAGTCCCAGCGGTGGGCCTCCCAGGCATGGGCCACGCCGCCGCGATCCAGCACGACGTGGCCGACGCCGGCCTGGCTCAGATAATAGCTGACGGAAAGCCCGCCCTGACCGGCACCGACGATGATGACATCATGGAACTCGTCACTCACGCGGCGTCGCTCCACTGGTCGACATCGCCGCGTCCGTACTTCACCACATCCACCGGCGGCGGGTCGATGCCCGCATGGCTGATCATGTGGTGGACCTGGCCGCGATGATGAATCTGATGCTGGAACAGATTGGTCAGGCAAAGCCGCAGCGGCAGGCTGAAGAACTCGGGCGAATCCATGCCCACGGCCTGGAATGAAAAATCCTCCTCCAACGCAGCCGGATCCATGCTCTGGCAGAATTCGACATACCAGATGTCGTTGCCGCGGTGGGCAGCCTCGAGCGCTGCAAAATCACCGAACAGGACCTCGTCGAGACTGGTATAGGTCGTCGGCTTCTTCTCCAGCCTCTCCCGATAGATGAGATCGGCCAGGAGGATGTGGTTCATGGTGTTGTGGATCGACTTGAAGAAGCCGCGCCGATCCTCCTTGCGCTGGTCATCGGTCAGCTGTTTCAGGGCGTTGTAGATCCTGATATTCGCCCAGGCATTGTAGCTGGCGGCCGTCGGCAAATCCAAAAGCATGCTTGTCCCTCTTCAGTTCGACGCGCCCTGGGCGCGAACCTCGTATTCGCGAACCGGACCGGGGCGTTTGCCATCCACGTACATGTCGGCGAACATGGTCGTGATGGTTTCCAGATCCGGGCTGTCGACGAACTCGGCATAGGCTTGCGGGCTCTCCCACACGGTGAAGGCGATACGCTGCTCGGCACCGGCTTCGCCAAGCAGCATCGCCCGCACAAAGCCCCGATGGGCCTGCATGATCGGTACGGCGCCGGTCTCGAACAGGATCGCGTCCTGTCCCCATTTTTCCGGCTTGCAGGACCAGTATGACATTCTGACAAACACGCTTTTCGCTCCTCTTCGATAGCTGAAATATATCCATCATATATTTTGCTTGCAACAGGCGATTTCATTTTCTACCATGCAGGATATGCGGAACATCGAGCGCAGGATCGGAGGACGAGCGTGACCGAGGTTGTGTATGGCGGGTACGGCCAGGAGGAACTGGACCTCGAATACGACATGCGCCGGCGGTGCCCGCATTTCGCCGAGACTTTCGCCGCCATGGAGGCCCACAACAAGCGGGTTGTCGCCAATTTCGACTGCCGGCTGGATGTCGAATTCGGCGACAAGCCGGGCGAGAAGCTCGACATCTGGCCAGGTCGCGGCGGCTCGCCTGTTATGCTGTTCATCCATGGCGGATATTGGCGCGCCTTCGACAAGGAGATGTTCCGGTTCGTGGCGGAGCGCTTCGTCGAAGCGGGAGCCTCAGTCGTGCTCAACAATTACGATCTCTGTCCGCACGTGACGATGGACGAGATAACTCGTCAGAACCGCGCCGCGCTGGCATGGATCTACCGCAACGCAGCATCCTTCGGCGCCGATCCGGGCCGCATCCACGTCACCGGTCACTCCGCCGGCGGACATCTGACGGCCATGCTGATGGCGACCGATTGGCAGGAATACGGCCTGCCCTTCGACGTCGTGAACGGCGCCGTGCCGCTGAGCGGGCTGTTCGACCTGGAGCCGTTGCGCCTGTCCTACCTGAACGCGGATCTGCACATGGATGAAGCGGAAACCGCTCGCAACAGTCCGATCCACCATCTGCCGAAATGGATGCCGCCCACCGTCGTCGCCGTCGGCGGCGGCGAGACCGACGAATTCCGTCGGCAGTCGAGAATCTACACGGATGCCTGCCGGGCTGCGGGCTTCGATGTCTCCTATCTGGAGGTCGGTCACTGCGACCACGTCCACGTTGCAGGGGAGTACCGGAACAAACTCAGCCCGCTAACAGCGGCGTTGTTCGCGCAAATGGGTCTTTGAGACCGGCGCACGACGCCGAAAAGATCAGGGAGAGAGAAGGAAATCCGTCATGAAGAACTATTGCCGCCACATCGGAGCCGCATTCGCCGCGCTGGCGCTGACCTTCGGAGCCGCCGGCATGGCAACGTCCCAGGAAGTGAAGTGGGACATGCCGAATGAATACGGGGAAACGTCCGTTTCCGGGGAGGCCGACAAGATTTTCGCCGAACGGCTGGCGAAAAACAGCAACGGGCGCATTGCCATCACCAATCATTTCGGCGGATCGCTCGGGTATAAATCCAAGGACCATTGGGCCGCGGTCGAAGACAGCGCCGTGCCCATCGCCAGCACCTATACCGGCGTGTTCACCGGGTTCGATCCGATCTTCCTGCTGAACAACATGCCCTTCATGGCGACCAATCCGACCCAGAGCAAGGCGCTGATCGATGCCGCCCGGCCCTACTATGCCGAGGCCTTTGCCAAGGGCAATCAGATGCTGCTGCTCACCGAACCGTGGTCGCCGGTCGGAATCTGGTCGAAACGCCCGATCAAGTCCGCCGACGACATGAAGGGGCTGAAGATCCGGACCTACGACAAGAACGGCACCATCACGCTTCAGAACATCGGCGCGGCCGCGATCCAGATGAGCTGGGCCGATGTGGTTCCGGCGCTGTCGACCAACACGATCGAAGCGGTTCTGACCTCGGAGGAAGGCGGGCTGTCGGCCAAGTTCCAGGAGTTCCTGGACCACTTCCACTATGTGAACTTCACCATGGGTTCGAACATGGTGCACATCAACAAGGATGTTTTCGACGCGCTGCCCGAGGACCTGCAGAAGATCGTTCTCGACACCGCCAAGGAGGTCGAGGACGAACTCTGGGCGGCGTCGCAGGACCGCATCGACCTGAACGTCAAGCGCCTGGCCGACGCCAACGTGACGGCCATCACGGATGTTCCCGAAGCTTTCATCGTGGAACTCAAGACCGCAGGCCAGCAGGCGGTCGACGAATGGCGCGCGCTCATGGGCGACGCCAAGGCGGACGAGATCCTGGCTGCCTATGACGCACAGCTCGCCAAGGTGAACAACTAGACGGATCGAAGTGCCGCCCGGTGACGGGCGGCACTTTATCGGGCAGTGTGGTTCGGGCGATGAGATACTTCCACGTTTTCAGTCACAGCCTGTCGACACTCGCCGTGGCCGCCGCCGTACTGATCCTGCTCGGCATGACCGGCCTGATTCTGACGGAAGTCGTCCTCAGAACCTTTTTTGCGACATCGACGCACGCGGCCGACGAACTGGTGGGCTACGGCGTCGGCGGCTTGAGCTTTCTCGCGCTCGGCCATGCGCTCGAGAAACAGTCGCTGATCCGTATGAACCTGCTGATTTCCCGCCTCGACGCCGACGGAGCTGCCCGGCGGGCGATCGAGGTCGTTTGCGCGCTGCTGGGGATCCTGAGCTGCTCGATCGCATTCTTCTTTTTCACCCGCAACGTCCTGCGCAATTACGAACGCGGCTACGTCAGCGAAACAGTCGCGCAGGTGCCGCTGTGGATTCCGGAGACCTTCGTGGCGATCGGACTCGGCGTTTTCGTGCTGCAGCTGATCTCCTACCTCATTCGGGTTCTGGTCAAAGAGGTCGATCTGGACGCCAGCCGCGCCGCCGACCTGGGCGGCGAGTGACGAGCCGTCATGGAACCCATTCTCCTGGCACTGGCGACATTCGGCTTTCTGGCCCTCTATCTCGGCCTCGGCACCTGGATCTTCGTGGCGCTGCTGATGGTCGGCCTGTCGACCCTCGCCTTTCTGCTGGATTTCTCCTTTGTGCGCATCGGCTCGGTCATGAAGGGAACCATGTGGCGGACCGCCAGCACCTGGGAACTGGCCGCGGTTCCGATGTTCATCTTCATGGGCGAGATCATCTTCCGGACCGACATATCCGAGCGGCTGTTTCGCGGCCTGGCGCCCTGGACCAGCCTCATTCCGGGCCGGCTGCTACACTGCAACATCGTCGGCTGCACGCTGTTTGCGGCCGTCAGCGGCTCGAGCACCGCCACCACCGCCACGGTCGGCAAGATCACCATGTCGGAGCTCAATCGCCGCGGCTATGACAGGAACCTCGCCATGGGTTCGCTGGCCGGCGCCGGCAGCCTCGGCCTGATGATCCCTCCGTCGATTTCGATGATCATCTACGGCGTCCTGGCCGAGCAATCGATCACCGCGCTCTTCGCGGCCGGCGTGCTGCCCGGACTGCTGATCTCGGGGATCTACTCGGGCTACATCATTTTCCGCGCGGTGACCGGCGACGTGACAGGTCCGAGCAGCGAAGACGTCCGCTATACCCCGCGCGATTTCCTGCGCAGCTTCGTCGACCTGATGCCGGTCCTCGGACTCATCTTCATCGTGCTTGGCGGCATCTACACCGGCGTCGTAACGCCTTCCGAGGCGGCCGCGCTCGGTTTCGTCGCCTCGTTGCTGCTGGTCATCGTGCTCGGGCAGTTCAAGGTCTCGATCTTCATCGACGCGCTGATGGGGGCGACCCGCATCACCTGCATGGTCATCACCATTCTGGTGGCAGCGAGTTTCATGTCGTCGACCATGGCCTATCTGCATGTGCCGCAGGAAATCTCCAAACTGATCGCCGCGATGAACCTCGGTCCGGTCGGCATCATCGTGCTGATCGGCGTGTTCTACGTTCTGCTGGGCATGTTTCTGGACGGGCTGTCGATCATGGTCATGACGCTGCCGATCACGTTACCGCTGATCGTCGCCGCGGGCTGGGACCCGGTCTGGTTCGGGATCTTTCTGGTGATCATGATCGAGTTGGGTCTGATCACGCCCCCGATCGGCTTCAACCTGTTTGTGATGCAGGGCATTACCGGCCGGCCGATCGGGGAAATCGCCCGCGGCGCGTTTCCCTTCTTCCTGCTCATGCTCCTGTCCGCCGTGATCATCACGGTCTTCCCGCAGATCGCGCTTTGGCTACCCGAAGTGCTCATCTGAGCGGAGCGTCTTTTTAGCGGTCCCCGACAGCGGATTTGTGCCGACGAACGAGTTTTCTCACTTGCGCGATTTCGCCGATTGGACTTATATATATTGTAAATATATTTTAGATGGAGGCTTGCATGTCGCAGCGCTTTGAAGCGGTCATCATCGGTGGAGGCGTGATTGGATGTGCCATCGCCTATGAGCTGGCCAAGGCCGGACAATCGGTGGCGTGCATCGAAAAGAACGTGACCGCAGGCTCCGGATCGACCAGCAATTCCTGTGCAATCATCCGCACCCATTATTCGACGCTCGACGGCGCCGCCCTGGCCAAGTCGAACTACCCCTATTGGGAGGACTGGCCGAGCTATCTGGGCGCCGAGGAGGGCGAGGTGCTGGCGACCTATCGCGAGGTCGGCTGCTGCTATACCTGCTTCGAGCAAAACAGCTACGGCATCAAGCTGGAGCAGATCGCCAACACGATCGGCATCCCTTACGATGTCTGGACGCCGTCGAAGATGCGGGCCAACCTGCCGATTGTCGATCCGGGCCATTTCCATCCGGCCAAGGCGGCGGACGATCCGAATTTCGGCGAGCAGGATGGCGAGTTGCGCTACGTCCTGTTCTTCCCGAAAGCCGGCTACATCAGCGACCCGATGCTGGCCACCCAGAACATCCAGTCGGCGGCAAAACGCCACGGCGCCACCTTCCTCCTGGGACGCCGTGTCGTCGGCATCTCGCGGGCCGGCGACCGGGTGAGCGGCGTCGAACTCGACGACGGCACCGTCATCGAGGCGCCGGTGGTCGTCAATGCATCCGGCCCGCACTCGCACAAGATCAACGAGCTGGCCGGCGTCGCCGACAGTATGAACATCAAGACCAGGGCGTTGCGGGTCGAGGTCGCCCATGTCCCCTCGCCCAAGGGCTTCGATTTCGAAAAGGACGGCCTGATCTGTTCCGATGCCGATATCGGCGGTTACTGGCGTCCGGAAGTGGGCAACAAGATCCTGATCGGCAGCGAGGAACCGGAATGCGACCCGCTGGAATGGGTCGACCCGGACGACTACAACACCGACGTCACCGAACAGGCACGCCTGCAGGCGCTGCGCGGGGCACAGCGCTTTCCGTCCATGGGCGTCCCGAACTCGGTTCAGGGGATCGCCGATCTCTACGATGCGTCGGACGACTGGATTCCGATCTATGACAAGTCGGACCTGCCCGGCTTCTACATGGCCATCGGCACCAGCGGCAACCAGTTCAAGAACGCCCCCGTGGTCGGCATGATGATGAAGGCGCTGATCGACTACGAGGCGGCCGGAAACGATCATGACACGGCGCCGCTCGTGTTCGACCTGCCGAATGTCGATCATCGCCTGGACATGCGGTTCTGCTCGCGCAATCGCGAAATCAATCGTGAAAGCAGCTTTTCGGTCGTCGGCTGAACCATGACGGCGCGGCCTCCCGCATTCATCGATTGCTACGGCGACCTGGCGGACCGGTTGAGCGACGACATGCTCGCGCTGGTCCAGGAGCTCGAAGTGTTCCGCAGCGAACCCGGGGACGAGGCCGAGGTGATCCGGCGTCTTCAGGGGCGTCGCAATGTGCTGATCTACATGGCCTATCTGTCGGAGCGGGTTTTGCGCGCCTGTCCCGACCTCAAGACCATCGCTTACCTGTCGACCGGGCTGGCGACCCATGGCGATCTCGACGCCGCTCAACGGCTCGGCATCCGGTTCGAGGGCGTCAAGGGCTACGGCGACCGGGCCGTCGCAGAACACGCGATCACTCTGGCGCTGTCGGCACTCAAGCGCCTGGCGGAAATGGATGCCGAGGTCCGCGCCGACCGTTGGCGCCTGATGCGCGCGGAAGAATTCGGCGGCAAGGTTTTCGGCGTCATCGGTCTGGGCGGCATCGGCAGGGAAACGGCACGCATCGCCGATGCGCTCGGAGCCCGGGTGGTCGGCTGGACCAGGTCCGGAGACAATGCCGGCGCCCCGGTGGAAATGCAGCCGCTGCAGGATGTTCTGGCACGCTCGGACATCCTGTCTCTGCATCTGTCGCTCGATCCGACGACCGAGGGTTTCATCGCCGGCGAAGCCTTCGCCCGGATGAAACCCGGTGTGATCCTCATCAACACGGCGCGGGCGGGACTGATCGACGAGGCCGCGCTGTTGCGGGCGCTGACCGACGGCACGGTCGGCCATGCCGGGCTGGATGTGTTCCACCAGGAACCGTTACCGGCGGACAGCCCGCTTCTGGCATTCGACAATGTAACGCTCACTCCACACTCGGCCTGGCTGACCACCCAGGCGGTCGACCGGTTGCTGGTTTCCGGCCTGCAGCTTCTGCGCCGACACGTCGCGGAGAGCTGAGATGGCGGGTCGGGCGGTCACGACGCTGGCGCAGGCACTGTGCGCAGCCCGTCTGGCCGACATTTCGTCGGCGACCGCGAAGCGGGCCGCCGATTGCGTTCTCGACGCGCTGGGCGCCGCCGCGGCAGGGCGGCAAATGGGAAGCACGCAGGCGATGCAGGCGGCCATGTCGGCGCGCGCCGCGCCCGGCGCCTCCTCGATCTGGTTCGACGGCATCCGCTGCGACCCCGTCTCCGCCGCCACCATCAATGCGATGGCCGCCACGGCGCTGGACGTCGACGACGGACACCGGAAGGCGGCCGGACACCCGGGAGCGGCTGTCGTCGCTGCGGCGCTGGCGGTCGCGGAGGATCGCGATGCCAGCATGGCGGACATGCTGACGGCGACGATCGTCGGCTATGAGGCCGCGGTCCGCACCGCGCTGGCGCGCAACCCGCAGCACCACACCTCGACGGTGAGCGGCCGATGGAGCGGCATCGGCGCCGCTGCTGCGGCGGCCTGGCTGCTCGATCTACCGCCGGTAATCATGACCCAGTCGATCCTGATCGCCGAACAGCACGCACCGCGCGCAGCATCGGCTCTGCATCACGGCTTCGCCGGATCGGACGTCAAGGAGGCGATCGCCTGGTCCGTCCAGACCGGTCTTTGCGCCGTCGAACTCGCCCGCAACGGCTTCACCGGCTATCCCGACACGTTCGACCAGGACATTCTCTACGATCCGCTGGTTCTGTGTGGCGACCTCGAGCGCTTCGACGCGATCGACGGTCTGTTTTTCAAGCCCTACGCCTGCTGCCGCTGGATCCATGCCGCGATCGACGGGTTGCTCGAGATCATGGAGGAAACCGGCACGGACGCCGCGTCGATTCGATCCGTAACCGTCCGCACCTTCGATCGGGCGGTCGGGCTCGGCAATCATGTTGCTCCCGATTCGGAAGCGCAGGCGCAGTTCTCCATTCCGTTTTGTCTCGGCGCGGTCGCCGTCCAAGGCCGGTCCGCCCTCACCCCGATGCACCCGAGCCTGCTCCATGACCAGGACACACGGGAATTCGCGCAAAAGGTATCCATCCTCCCGGATGCCGACATGAATGCCGAATTCCCGACAAAGGCGCCGGCGATCGTTGAAGTCGAATCCGCCGGCGCCTTTGTCCGATCCCATGTGGATGCCGCATTTGGCGATCCCACCAATCCGATGCTCCGGGCGGATCTGCAGCGGAAGTTCGCCCAGTTGACGCTAGATTGCCTGTCCCGCGAGCGGGCGGACCGGATCATGACCGGTCTGGCCGGCGGAAATTCGGAAGCTCGCGTGCGCGACGTCCTCCGCGATGTGCCGCCTGCCTAAGGCCCGATAGTCAGCCGGCCAGGCGGCCAACGGCGTCGCGGATGTTCTGGCAGGCGCGCATCAGGTCCTGTTCGGACTTGGCAAAGCACAGCCTCAAGTGTCCGGGCGATCCGAACTCACTGCCCGGCACCAGAGACACGCCCGCGCTCTCCAGCAGATAGAGGCTGAGATCGTTGTCGGTGACGATCCGGTTGCCGTGCGGATCGGTTCTGTCCAGCAGGCCCGAGCATTCGATAAAGTGGTAGAAGGCCCCTTGCGGACGGGTGAAGGTCAGCCCGTCGATATCGTCGAGCTGTTCGACGATCAGGTCGCGCCGGCGGGCATAGGCGGCGGTCCAATCGGCGAGAAAATCCTGCGGCCCTTCCAATGCGGCCAATGCCGCCGCCTGGCCGACCGACGAAGCATTGGTCGTCGACTGGCCCTGCAATTTGGTCATGGCGGCGATCAGGTCGCCCGGTCCCGCGGCAAATCCGATGCGCCACCCCGTCATGGCATAGGATTTGGACACGCCGTTGACGGTCAGAATTCGATCCGCAAGATCCGGTGCGACCTCGGCCATGGTTGCAAACTCGGCACCGTCGAAGAGGATTTCCTGATAGATGTCGTCGCACATGACCGCCACCCCCGGATAGTCGCGAAGGACATCGGCAAGCCCGGCGAGGTCCCCCGCCGAATAGACCGAGCCGGTCGGATTACCCGGCGAATTGAGGATCAGCCAGCGGGTTCTCGGCGTCATCGCCGACGCCAGCGTTTCGGCGGTCAGCTTGTAGCCCGTTTGCGCGCCGCAACCGACAACCACCGGACGTCCGGCCGCGATCGTCACCATATCCGGATAGCTGACCCAGTGCGGAGCCGGAATGACGACTTCGTCATCGGAATTGAGCGTCGCGAGCAGCGCATTGAAGATCAGCTGCTTGGCACCGGTGCCGACAATGATATCCTCCGCCCGGCAGTCGAGAGCGTTTTGTTCTTCGAACCGCCGGGCAACGGCGTGCCGCAGCTCTGGCGTGCCTGCAACGTCGGTGTAGCGGGTGGCGCCGCTGCGGGCGGCGTGGAAAGCGGCATCGACAATGTGTGGCGGCGTGTCGAAATCGGGCTCGCCCTCGCCGAGATCGATGACCTCGCGTCCGGCGGCGCGCATGTCCCTGGCGGCCTGTGACAGGCGGACGGTTCCGGAGACCCGAGCACGGTTCAGTCGGTCGCTGATCTGCATTGTGTTTTCGCTTGCACAATAAAATATATGCGTAATATATTTTGACAGCAGGCGAATTGTCCAGACGAAAACGACGGAGCCATGATCCGCACCGACCCCGAAACCTCTATCCATCAGTGGGACGGATCCCGCATGGACCTGGCGCTCGAATACCGAAACAGCGCGCGGGGGCCGTACAGTCTGGAACTGCAGCGCATTCTCGACCGGATGCGGACGACCCCGATGAAAGGCCGGTTTGCTTTGATCGTACTGGAGCCCTTCCAGCGTTGGGGGCTCGTGCGGCTCTCCGGTGTTCGCGGCGTGCCGCCCGAACCCGTGGACAATGTCACCTACACGTCCATCGCCGACGCAGAATGGGACATCTTCAAGCGCCGCTGGAAGGAACTCACCGGGATCGCCATCGCGGTGGGAAACGACGAGACATGACCAGCACAACCTCTCTGCTGGGCTATGCGCAGCCATGGGTCGCCCACCCGGGAAACACCGTCTCGTTCAAGATATCGAGCAACGGACCGGAAACCTGCGACATGACGGTTCACCGGGTGGTTTGCGCCGACATCGATCCGAATGGACCGGGTGCGCAGTTCGAACCGCAGCCCTGGGGCGAGACGAGGGCATTGCGGGTCTCACACCAGGCCGTCGACGCCGGTTCCCGGGCCCGCGCGGATGGTGCACCCGAGATCAATCCGGCCGAGGGGCTCGATCTGACGCTGCTTATCTTCCCGACCTTGCGGACCGACCGCCCGCAGGTGGTGTTCAGCTTCGGCACCCTTTCGTTACAGATTACGGCGGATGGCTGTCTTGGCGCTGCCGCCGGTGCAACCTTCATGGCCCTGGACGCCGAGATCGAGTTGCGACAATGGCACCGAATTCATCTGCGCATCGACGCCGGTGAAATGTCGCTGGTCGCGTCCCATCTGAGGCCTCGGCCAGACGTCCCTGCCCGCCAATCTTCGCAGACCGTCGTCGCTGACTTCGTTTGGCCCGGGGCGGACACGCCTCTGCTGTTTGCCGCCGAGCCGGACGATGCCAACGGCATACCCCGCTGCCACTACAACGGCAAGATCGAAGCGCCGCGCCTGGCCACGGCCGGCGGCGAACTGATTGCGGCCTGGGATTTCTCCCGCGATCAAAGCGCGGCACGGATCCGTGGCCATGGTCCCCATGGCTGCCCGCTCGTCCTGGAAAACACGCCGATGCGCGGCGCCACCGGCCATCTCTGGGACGGCTCCGTCGACCATTGGGACCTGAACGACACGCACTACGCGGCCATTCACTTCCATGAAGACGACACCACCGATTGCCGCTGGGAAACAACCTGTTCAGTGACCATCCCGGCAGGGACCCGGTCCGGGTTCTACATTGCCCGGCTGTCGAGCCTGGGCGTGGAGAGCGATATCTCCTTCTTCGTCTCCGCCGAGACCGGAAGACCGCGTTCGAAAATCCTATTCCTGGTCCCGACGGCGACCTACCAGGCCTATGCCAACACCCATATCAAGTTCGACAGCGCCAACACCGAAAACCTCTATGAGGCGCCGATGGCGCTCAGCGAGGACGAGCTCTATCTCAACAGTCACCGCGAACTCGGCCTGTCGCTTTACGACACCCACAGCGACGGTTCAGGGGTGATCTATGCCGGCACGCGACGGCCCATGCTGAACGCCCGGCCCGGCCTCTACACCTTCAACTACGTCAACGACACACACATCGTGAAATGGCTCGAACTCAAGGGTTACGACTACGATATCGCCACGGATGAGGATCTGCACCGCGACGGGACAGCGCTCCTCGAACCCTACCCGGTCGTGATCACCGGTTCGCATCCGGAATACTACTCGACACCCATGTGGGACGCGCTCGACGCCTATCAGCAGGGCGGCGGACGCCACATGTATCTCGGCGGCAACGGCTTCTACTGGCGCATTGCCTGGTCGGACGACCACCCCGAGACCATCGAAAACCGCCGGGGCATCTCCGGTGTGCGCACCTGGGAGGGCGAACCCGGCGAGCACATGCTGAGCTTCAGCGGCGAACCGGGCGGTCTCTGGCGGACCCATGGCCGCGCACCGCAGCAACTGGTCGGCAATGGTTTCAGCTCGACGCTGTTCGTTCGCTCCACCGGGTTCCGGCGCAAAGCGACCGATGACGCCGCGGCGTACGGTTTCGTTTTCGAGGGCATCAATTCGCAGACGATCGGAGATTTTGGATATCGCGGCGGCGGATGCGTCGGGCTGGAAATCGACCGCTGGGACCCCGATCTGGGCTCGCCGGCGAATTCCGTGATCCTGGCAACCTCGGAAGGCATTGACGCCGGCGGCCTGCTGAGCGGCGAGGAATACGTCACCACGACCCGCATGCTGGATGGCGGCCAGAACGCCAATGTGCGCGCCGACATGGTGATCTTCACCACCGGAAACGGCGGAGCCGTGTGGTCGACCGGATCCATCGCCTGGGCCACTTCGCTTTTGTGGAACGGCGGTGCCAACCCGGTGTCCCAGGTCACCGAAAACGTTCTGCGGCGCTTTCTGGACCCGCAGCCGCTGGACGACTGATACCCGCTGCCACCGACCTGCAATAGCTGCGCGGCGATCTCACCGCACGCTGACCCGCGTCACGAGCCCCTTGTCTTTGCCTGCCTCGGTCGCAATGTAGAAAACGTCGTCTCTGCCGACAAAGATGTGGCCCACGGTCGGAAGCGTGGCGGCCACTTTGGTCCGGGCGAGCTCCGCGCCGGTTTCGAGATCGAGGACAATGAGGAAAAAGGCGCAGTCTTTCCCGCCGTCGTCGCAGCGGCGATGGTCCATGTAGACGTGCCCCCGGTCGGCCGCTACTGCCGGACCGGCCGACATCAGGTATTGGTCGCGCTCCCAGATTCTGCGCAGAGACCCGTCGCGACCGAGTTGCCAACCGGCAACAACACCGTTGATCGCATCCTGGGCGATGAAAATGCCGGACTTGAACGGGTCGCCGGAAACACCCGAAAAGGTGCCGCCCGGCTTTGGCGCCGATACGGCTTGTCGGCTCTTGAGCGGCTGCGTAGTGTCGGCGGTCGACTTGGCGTAAATCTTCAGCGGCTCGGTCACGCCGTAGATGATCGTATCGTTGCTGGAGAAGACGACCGTATCGTAATCGCCCATATAGGCCATTGCCGGCCCCTGCGTCGAACCGTCTCCGCGGGTGCGATAGGTTTCCGCCCAGGCCTCGTCCAGCGTGAACCCGTCGTCGGAAACGACGTAGCGCAAGGTCTCGGTCGGGCCGGGCAAGTAGACATATTCCGTTTCGCCCTGCAGCGCGACCGACATGCGGCTCGTGCCCGCCTTGACCTCGCTTTGCGTGCGGATGCTCAGGTCCGACGTATCGACGGAGATCATCAGTCCGGTCGTCGTCCTTCCCGAGAAGTCGGCCATCTTGAGGATGATGTCGCCGTTCCGTGGAGAAACCTGCAGGCCGTTATAGGTGGTGAAGAAGGTCGTAAAGAAATGGTCCGCATGAAGCAGAGGCAGGCTGACGGACCTCGTGATCG
The DNA here is from genome assembly GCA_963921345.3 of Rhizobiaceae bacterium. Taxonomy (GTDB): domain Bacteria; phylum Pseudomonadota; class Alphaproteobacteria; order Rhizobiales; family Rhizobiaceae; genus Hoeflea_A. The sequence goes on from CAWUFE020000006.1 coordinate 199,612, forward strand.
TCAGGGTTTCCGGGTCGATCTCGAAGAGCGTGGAAGTTGCCACCACGTAGAGTTTGCCGTTTTCGTGGGCAACGAGGCCGCCGACATAGTTGATCGACGGGCCCTTCGGGAGCTTGAGCGTCCTGACCTTCATGGTCGCAGTATCGATCCTCGAAACGGACGGCAGCACGGAGTCGGTTTTGACATAGTGTGTGATGGCCTTCGCGACGACGTCCGCCATCGCGGCCAATCCCGTGTGCGGCGTGTTGCCCAGATAGGCGTCGGTGAACAATTCCAGCATGAACGGGCTGCCACCCAACACGAAGACGGTTTCATCGTCATAGGTGATCCCGAAGAAGGGCGCTGGCGGTACTTCCGCCGTCGCGGTCGCGAGGTCTGCGCTATTGACGCCAGTGGGCAGACCCGCATCGACTGCCGAACCCGTTCGCCAAAGGTCGGCTGCCGGCGCCGGCCAGGTCGTGTCGCGCAGGCCTGACGTGTGACTGCGGAGCGGTTCCATGGAAAAGGAAAGGCCGGAACCCGAAAGAACCAGCAAAGCGGTCAACAGCAGTGAAATCGATGTGGTTTTCAAGAGCCCTGTCCTTCTCGGCCTCGTTCATGGTGTCGCGGTGCCGTTGGGCACGGCATTGCGTCATGCCGTTCCGACATCTTGAAGGGATCATATTTCGCGCCGATGAACGATGGGAAGTCCGGTCTCCCGATAACTGCCATGCCCGGCACGACCGATGGATGGATTTTGCCCCGTGTTAGTGAGTTGCGGCACCGGCAAGCCGCCCTATTATCTCGGAGACGACAATGTGGGGAACCTGAATGGAAAGCCTTGCTGACGATCTTGCCACGCTGGTTAGCAAACGGCTCGAACCCGAGCATGTCCGGGCCTTGGAAGAAATCGGCCAAAGCGTCGAGTTCGCCGCTGGAGAGAATATCTTCGCCGTGGGCGATGCCCAGGATTTTTTCTACCTCATCGAGGACGGCAAGGTCGATGTGATCAATCCGATCACCAATCGCCCGTTCAACTTCAGCACCATGGGACCGGGCGAGTTCATCGGCGAGATCGACTTCCTGTCGGGCGGACGGGCTCAGGTCGACATCCGTGCCGCTACCGATGTCCGTCTCCTGCGGGTGCCCCGGCAGAAAATGTTCGAGCTGATGTCACGGGTGCCGGAACTCTCAGACATCATCGTCTCGGTTTTCGCCGCCCGGCGCCGCTACATGATCGAAAACAATCTTCTGGGCATAACCCTGCTGGGCGGCGAGGCCGATCGCGACGTCCGCAGGATCGCCGACTTCGCCAACCGCAATCGCATCCCCGCCCGCCAGGTGGCGCTCGGGTCGCCCGAGGCGGCGGATATCGCCAACCAATGCGGATTGGATCCGGCGCATCCCGCCGTCATCCTCGGACCGTCCATTGCGCTGCAGAACCCGACGCCGAGACAGGTCGCAGCCTATTTCGGGCTCGACACCACGCTGTCGGCGGACCGTGTCTACGATGTGCTGATTGTCGGCGGCGGTCCGGCCGGCATTGCCGCCGGCGTCTATGCCGGTGCCGAGGGACTGAAAGCCCTGGTGACCGAAGATCTGGCGATAGGCGGCCAAGCCGGTTCCTCCAGCCGGATCGAGAACTATATGGGCTTTCCCACTGGCATTTCCGGCGCCGATCTGTGCTGGCGCGGCGAAGTGCAGGCGATGAAATTCGGCACGCGGTTTGCGGTTCCGCGCCACGCCGCCACCGTTTCGGAAGAGCCGGACGGTGTTTTCCGGATTTCCCTGGAGGATGGCGAGCAGGTCCGCGCCCGGTCGATCGTGGTTTCGACCGGCGTGCAGTACCGCAGGCTCGCCGTCGACGGGTTGCAGGAATTCGAGGGCGCCGGGGTCTACTACGCCGCGACCGATCTCGAGGCGCGCTACTGCAGGAACACCGAGGTCGTCGTCATCGGCGGCGGCAATTCCGCCGGCCAGGCGGCGATGTTCCTCAGCCGCTGCGCGCCTCATGTGCACATGCTCATCAGAGGCGCGTCACTGGCGAGTTCCATGTCCGATTACCTGCGCAACCGGCTCGAAAGCGATCCCGCCATCACCCTCCACACGCATTCGCAGCTGTCGGCATGCTACGGGGACGGATTTCTGGATCGCGTGACGATCCACAATGCCGAGGATGGCAGCGACTGGCAGCTCGATACCAGCGCTGTGTTCGTCATGGTCGGCGCGGCGCCCAACACCGATTGGCTGTCCGGTTGTGTCGAACTTGACGACAAGGGCTTCGTGAAGACCGGCCGCGAGGCCGGCGCCGCATCGATCTACGGAACGTCCCACCCCGGCATCTTCGCCGTCGGTGACGTCCGTTCGGGTTCGGTCAAGCGGGTGGCCTCGGCAGTCGGCGAGGGCTCCGTGGTGATCAGCCGCGTATGGTCCTACCTGCAGGAAAGCGGCGGAAACTAGCGCCGGGCTGTCCGCCTGCTGGCCTGGTTTGACCGCGCGGGTCGATAGTTTGTCAGAATACGGTCTCGATCGTCGGCAACCGGGTCGGTCTTTGCCAGCCGTCGCTAGCCTTTCACCGCACCTGCCGTGAGACCCGACACGATCTGCCGCTGGAACACCAGCACCAGCACGAACAGCGGCGCCGTGATCGAGACGGCGGCGGCGATGGCCTGCACCTCGTCGGACGCCGTGGTTTCGCGGTTGAACATGCCGGCGATCGCCGGGACCATGGTCATGTTCTGGCCGTCGAGCAGCAGCGACGTGACCAGGAAATCGTTATAGGCCAGCAGGAAGCTGAACAGCCCGGCGGTGATGACGCCCGGCCACATGACCGGCATGATGACCCGACGGAAGGCCTGGAAATGACTGCAACCGTCGACACGGGCGGCTTCGTCCAGCTCGGCCGGGATATTGTGGAAGAACGAGCGCAGCATCCAGATGGTGAAAGGTTGGTTGATCGACACCAGCACGACGATCACCGCCCAGGGCTCGCCATAAAGCGTCGGCGCGGCGTCGCCCAAGATGGGACGCAGGATCTCCGCCGACTTGATGAACACGGGCAGATAGCCCGCCACCAGCACCGAGTGCGGCAGCGCCCGGAAGATCAGGGCGATGATCAGCAGCCAGAAGGCCAAATCGGTCCCGGAACGCGCCAGGCCGTAGCCGGCCAGCGTGCCGATGGTCAGCGATATCATCACCACGCCAGCCGTCACCAGCATCGAGTTGCCGAAATTGCGGGTGAAATTGCGGTCGATCCACACCGCCTGGTAATGCTCGGTGGTCAGCCCCAGCACGTCCTGTCCGAGCGGCCCAACCATCGGCTTGACGACTTCCATCACGCCCGGGAACACGGAGAAATACAGGATCAGCGTGCCGATCGCGAAGCCGATCGAGGCCAGCAGCCAGCCGAAGGCGGTCATGCCGGGCGGCGTGAACCGGTCGACCTGGCGCGGCAGCCAGCCCCGCGCCGCGCGGATCAGCAGCCAGGCGAGCACCGCGCCGAAGCCGATTTCGACCAGCGACAGGCCGTTGCCGAGGTCGCGTGTGTCAGGACCGACAATCACGTCGAACGGATTCGACGAAAACGCGTCGAACGGCGTCTTGAACGACATGATCGTGATCCACAGGATCGGGAACGCGGCGACGACGCACCACAGCGTCAGAAAGCCGTTCGACAGGAGTTTCAGGCGCAGCGGCGCCTGCAGGGCCTTCGGCACGCTCATCGATCAGGTCCCCCGCCGGTCGCGCCAGGCCCGGCGCAAGGGGATGACCAGCAGGACGATGATGCCGATCATGGTCAGCATCGAGCTCGCCGAGGCCCGGCTGATCGCCCGGGTTCCCGCCTCGTCCGGCATCAGGAAGTCATAGGTCAGCCATTGCAGCGAAATCACATGCGCCTGGCTGGAGAAGCCGACGACCTCCTCGAACACCCGGTAGGCATCCATCAGGTGGATGAGCATGACGAAGATGATCAGCGGCATCAGATGCGGAATGACGACATAGCGCAGCCGTTGCCAGCGGCTGGCGCCGTCGATGATGGCGCTTTCCAGCGCGTCCTGGTTGACCGTCTGCAGGCCGGCATAGAAGACGACGAAGGCGAACGGCGCCACGTGCCAGACCCGGTAGACATACATCAGGATCTCGATGGTCCAGCCCTGGGCGAACATGGCGATGTCACGCTGCAGCCAGGCCTCCATGGCGGCAGTCAGGATGCCGTCGCCGATGAACAGCCAGCGGATCGACAGCGCTCCGATCACCGGCGTGATGATAAAGGGCAGCAGCGATATGAAGATGATCGGTCCCTTGATCGACTGCACCGCGCCGTTGACCACCAGCGCGATCAGCAGCCCGACGACGATCACCATCGGCATGGTGAGCAGCGTGAAGACCAGGGTGAAGCGCAGCGCCTTCCAGAAATCGATATTGTTGACGGCGTTCCAGTCGCGGTTCGCCAGCGCGGCGCGCAGCCGCTGCGGCTCCAGCACGTTGAGATAGCTTTCGAAGCCGACGAAGGTGGTCTCGGTCACCACCTTGCCGTCGTCGTCGAGTTGCGGCTGCTGCTTGATCGAGGTCGTGCAGGTGGGTTTGAGAAATCCCGGGGTGCAGGTCTCGACCTCGACCCGCTCGTAGATCGGCTGGGTGACGTGGAACGAGTTCCAGAACACCATGACCAGCGGGGCCGCAATGAAGATGAGCATCAGGAGCAGCGACGGGCCGACAAAGGCCAGAAATGTCTTGAAGCGCATCGCAAGTCCCCGGTTGCGGCGAGGTGAAGGGCGCGGACGCGCCCTTCACCGGTTAAGCTTCAGTTTACCAGACCGGCTTCTTTCGCCGCAGTCAAATAGGCCGCTTCGATGTCGGCCAGCGCGGTGTCGGCGTCCTTGTCGCCGGTCATGTAGGCCGCCATGCCGTCGCCGAGAGCCGTGTGCATCACGGCCATGGCCTTGGACGCGGGATAGGCGGGTGCGCCGGCGGCCGAGGTCGCGGCCGCACCGGCTGCTGCCGGACCGGGCGTGAAGCCCTTCGCCAGCCACACGGCGGCGTCGTTGTTGGCCGAGATGACTTCCGGATCCATGGCCGCGACGATCAGCTTGAAGCCGGCTTCGGCTTCTTCGTCGGAGATGTTCTTGGCGACGACCCAGCCGTCCCACCAGACGGTGGAGGCGGGCTGTTCGGAGCCGTTGAGGCCGCCGGCCATCTTGATCTTGCCGGATACGGTGCTTTCGTTCGGATCGTTAACGGCACCGGCGCGGCTCGCCCACAGATTGGCCATGGCGATCTTGCCCTGCTGCAGCTGCTTGGTGACGAAGGTCGTGTCGGAAACCAGATATTCCGGATCCATGTAGGTCGCGGCCTTCTTCATCCGCTCCATGACCCGCTTGGCCTTGTCCTTGTCGAGGGCCGGCATGTTGTTGTCGTCGAGGAACCCGCCGCCTTCACCGAGATAGTGGTTGATGAACACGAAGCCGAGATTCCAGCCGGACTTGTAGTAGCCGCCCAGCGGGTAGTCGACGACACCCGCCGCCTTGATCTTCTCGGCCGCATCGAAAAGCTCGTCCCAGGTGGTCGGCACGCCGATGCCCAGATCGTTGAAGATGTCTTCGCGGTACATCAGGTGCTGGGTGTTGAACAGGGCGGCAATCGCCATCACCTTGCCGTCGACCCGGATGAACTGGTTTTCGCTGAGGTTGTCGCCGTATTTGGCGATCAAATCGTCCAGCGGCCGCACCAGTTCCTGCTCGAACAGCGGCACCGAGGTGGCGTTGGCGACGCCGGCGATCGTGTAAAGCGACGGATTGGTCGAGAACGCATCCTGCAGCTTCAACCGGTGGTCCTTGTCGAGTTCGGCTTCGAAATTGCCGCAGGATTTCATCACGTCGGTCATGATGACGTAGGCCGGGAAGGCGTTGGTCAGCGACTTGGCCGCGACCGTGTTTTCGCAGGCCGCCGTCGCCCCGGCGGTTCCGGCCATGAGCATGGCCCCGGCATAAAGCAGATGTTTCAGTTTCATGGTCTTCTCCCTTTTCGTCCTGTTCCCCGTTGACGGGATCGTTGCGGCCATTTCCGGCCTGATTACTCGGAACTCACGTCCCGAGGCGTACCCCTGTCCCTGCATCAAACAGGTGGCAGATATCGGGCGGCACCCGGATCGAAACCGGGTCGCCGATTTCGGCGCGGAACGACTTGTCGGTCTTGACCGACACCAGGGCGCCGCCGATGCGGACCGACACCATGGTGGCGTCGCCGAGCAGTTCCAGCGTGTAGATCGGCGCGTTGATCTGACCGCCCTGTTCGACCACGACGGCATCCTCGGCCCGAAACCCGAGCGTGACCCAGCCGTCGGGGGTGCTCAGCCCTTCGATCGTCGTTTCCTGCGCGATGAACGTGCCGCCCGCGGTTTCTCCTTCGATCAGGTTCATCGCCGGGCTGCCGATGAAGCCGGCGACGAAGGTGTTGGCAGGCCGGTCGTAAATCTCGGTCGGACTGCCGACCTGCTGCACCACGCCCTGCTTCATGACCACGACGCGGTCGGCCAGCGTCATCGCCTCGATCTGGTCGTGGGTGACGTAGATCGTGGTGACGGCCAGCTCGTGGCTCAGGTTCTTGATCTGGGCGCGGGTCGAGACCCGCAGCTTGGCGTCGAGATTGGACAGCGGCTCGTCCATCAGGAAGACGTTGGGTTCGCGCACGATGGCGCGGGCCAGCGCCACGCGCTGCCGCTGGCCGCCCGACAACTCCGCCGGCTTGCGGTGCAGGAACTCGTCGAGCTCGACCATGGAGCTCGCCCGCCGAACGCGGGCGTCCTGGGAGGGCGGATCGATGCCGCGCACCTGCAAGGGAAAGCGGATATTCTCGTAGACGTTCATGTTGGGATACAGCGCATAGCTCTGGAACACCATGGCGACGTCACGGTCCTTGGGTTCGAGATCGTTGACCACCTTGCCGTCGATTGCGATCTCGCCCTGGCTGACCTCTTCCAGACCGGCGATCATGCGCATGGTGGTGGTCTTGCCGCAGCCCGAGGGGCCGAGCAGCACCAGGAACTCCCGGTCCTCGATCGTCAGGTTGAAATCGTCGACCCCGACGAAGGAGCCCCAGCGTTTGCCGACATTGCGCAGCTGAATCTCGGCCATCGCCCGGTCCTACCTGATCATCCCGATCACGTCGTCGGTGCTGCGGACGTCGCCGAAACTCTGATAGAACGAGGTCAGCCCGGCCAGATGATCGTCGTCATAGCGGGCGGCATTGGCGTCCTCGACCATCACCACCTTGTAGTCGAGCATCATGGCGTCGCGAGCGGTGGACTCGGAACACATATTGGTGGCCGTTCCGGCCACGATCAGGTTTTCGACGCCCAGCCCCTGCAGGATGTCGTGCAGGTCCGAGGCGCCGATGACAAAGGGTGAAAAGCGCCGCTTGGTGACGATGCGGTCGTCGTCGCGCACGTCCAGCTCCGGATAGAGTTCGTAGCCGGGATTGCCGGGGCTGAGCTTGGTCAGATGATTGTGACCCTTGGCTTCGGTGAAGAAATACCGGTGATAGATCGGCCACTGGCTCGGCGCGCCTTCCTCCTCGGCGCAGCGCATGATCACCCAGATGACCGGCACGCCCTTTTCGCGACAGGTCATGGCGATGCGGTTGATGTTGGGCACGATCGAGATCGCGGTATCGACCTCGGCGACGTAGAAATTCTGCATGTCGATGACGAGGAACGCGGTCTTGTCGGCCTCGAATTCGTCAAAGACGTTCAGCCTGCCGCGCTTGGCCATGATCCGGTCGATCACATAGTCCGGTATTTTCACTTCGTGCGGCATTGTTCCTCCCTCAGGTCGTTCTTTTAGCCCACTATGGTCCCACTAGAAGAATATCGCAACGATTTTTCTCAGCGGGACCATCTCCAGTCTTTCAGGATCTCGCGTGCCGCGTTGTGGCCGGGCACCGCGGAGACGGCGCCGCCTGGGTGACTGGACGCCCCGCACTGGTAGAGCCCCTTCACCGGCGAACGGTAGTCGGCATAGCGCGGTACCGGGCGCATGAAGAACAGCTGGTCGAGCGTCAGTTCGCCGTGCTGGGAATTGCCGCCCGGCAGATTGATGTCGGCCTCGATGTCCTTGGGCGTATAGAGCTTGTAGTCGAGCACGCTGTCGGAAAAGCCCGGCGCGAAGCGGTCCATGACGTTGAAGGCGTTGCGGACCAGCTGCGGGCCCTCGCGGTCCCAGTCGGAATTGCGCAATTCGTAAGGGCTGACACCGCCCTGGAAGACCACGACATGCTTGCCGTCCGGCGCCAGCGTGTCGTCGAAATAGCTCGGCACATTGGGCGACAGGAACGGTTCAGTCGAGTACCAGCCGAACTTGGCGTCGTGAAACGCCTGTTCGAGGAATTCCGGCGTCGGGCAGATATGGGCGTAGGCCGGATACTCGACGCCCGTCTTCTCCTGGCTGAAGCCCTTGTATTGCGGCAGCCGGTCGACGGCACAGAGCAACTTGAAGCTCATGCCGCGGCTGCGATAGCCCCTGATGTCGTCGACGAAATCCTCCGGCAAATGATCCGGCTTGACCATGTCGAGAAAGGTGCGCTTGGCGTTGGCGTTGCTGATGATCCGCGAACCGTGGATCTCCTCGCCGGAGCGCAGACGCACGCCGGTGGCCCGGCCGTCGCGCACCAGGATTTCGTCGACCCAGGCATCGCAGCGGATTTCCATGCCGTACGCCTGGCCGGATTTGGCGATCGCCTCGGCGATCGCTCCCATGCCGCCGCGCGCGAAACTCATTCCGGTCTGCCCGATCAGATGGGTCACCAGGTAGAAGGCGGTGCCGGGGCTGTAGGGGCCGACATTGCCGCCGATGGTCGCCCAGAACATGAATTTGGCTTTCACCAGGTCGGTTTCGAACCATTGCGACACATAGTCGTGGGCGCTCATCGAGAGCGCGTGCAGCAGGTTGTAGACCTCCTCCTCGGCATTGCGCATCTTCCAGGCGAAACGCGCCGTCTTCAACAGCCCGACCGGATCCTTGCGGAACGGATTGACCGGCGTCTCCAACTGCAGCATGCGCAGGATTTCGATGGTCGATTGCAACCGCTGGAAGAATTTCGGGTAGTTTTCCGCGTCCTTCTGCGAAAACCGCGCGATCTGCTCCCTGGTTTTCACCGGGTCCTTGGAAAAGACGATGCAGTCGTCCTCCGTCGGATTGATGACATTGGGCTGCTCGATGTTTTCGAGCCCGTATTTGCGCAGCTCCAGTTCCTCGATCACCTTGGGGTGCAGATGCCCCATGATGAAGGAGTAAGTGGAGGCGCGAAAACCCGGGCTGAATTCTTCGGTGACCGAGGCGCCGCCAACATAGGGCTTCTGTTCCAGCACCAGGACGGATTTCCCGGCACGTGCCAGATAGGCGCCGCAGGTCAGGCCGTTGTGGCCGCCGCCCACGACGATGGCATCGTAGCTGCCCGTCATCTGCCCTTGAACTCCGGCTTGCGTTTTTCCAGGAAGGCGCGCAGGCCCTCCTTGCGGTCCTCCGAGAACATCAGCAGAGCGGAGAGGTCTCCGCCGGCGCTCAGCGCTTCCTCGTAGGATTGTCCGCCGGCCCGGTTGATCGCCTGTTTCATCACCATCACGGCAAGCGGCGCATTGCCGGCGATCTCGCCCACGATTTCGGTCGCTTTGGCAACCGCGCCGCCGGCCGGAGTCACATGGTTCAGCAGGCCCAGCGCCAGCGCTTCCTCGGCGCCGATGCGCCGGCCCGTATAGGCCAGTTCGCGGGCCTTGCGCTCGCCGACGGCATGGGCCAGCGACCAGGCGCCGCCGAGGATCGGAAACAGGCCCAGGCTGGCCTCGGTCAGCCCGAGTTTCGCGGTCTGCGAGCCGACGGCGAAATCGCAGCGGAGGGCAAGTTCCAGGCCGCCGCCGAGAGCGTGGCCTTCGATGGCGGCAATGACGGGCTTGGTGTAGTTGCCCAGATGCCGCATGAAGTCGTGCCACACCGACTGGTTATGCCGAAACCGGTACTTTTCGAACGGTTCCATATCGCTCGACGCGGTGCCCTTGATATCGCCTCCGGCGCAGAACGCCTTGTCGTCGCCGGTCAGCACGACCGCGGCTATTGCGTCGTCGAGCTCCCAGGCCTGCATCGCCGAATGGGTCTGGGCCAGCATGGCATCGGTCAGCGCATTGCGCGCTTCGGGCCGGGCGAAGCGGACGATTCCGGCGGGTCCATCGGTGGAAGTCGTGATTTCCGTCATGCTCTGCCCACTATCGTCCCATTAGTGATTTGACGCAAGTCCTATTGCGCGTGGTCGTGTAAAAACACCGGATTTCCGCCCACGGCGTAATCGCCATCCCGCACTTCATTGATCATCACGCGCACTTGTGCCGGCTTGGCGTCCAGGGTTTCGACCACCGCATCCGTCAACCGCTCCATCAGCCGGTTCTTGGTTTCGCGGTCGCGGCCTTCGATGATGGTGATGCTGACGATTGCCATGACGGTCTCCTCAAGCGGCATAGGGGAGCGTTTCCCCGAATGAAGGATCAGTTGACCAGGCCGCCGCCATCCACGCTCAGCGACTGGCCGGAGATGAAGACGGAATGATCGCTCAAAAAGAAGGCTGCGGCTCCCACCAGGTCTTCGGGCTCCTGGTTGCGGGCCAGCGACCGGCCCGCCGCGATCGGCTTGGCGCGCTCCTCGATGCCCTCGCGGGCCAGCACGCCCTCGCTCATGGTCAGTCCGGGAGCAATGGTGTTGACCCGGACATTCATTTCGCCAACCTCGCGGATAAGCGAGCGGGTCATGGCCAGAACGCCGCCCTTGGACGCGTCGTAATGCAGCATGCCCGGAAAGCCGTGGAAGATCCTGTTGGTCGCGATCATCACGATCGATCCGCCGCCGGCGCGCGCCATCGCCGGAACCGCCGCGCGGCTGCACAGCCATGGGCCCTTGACGTTGACCGCCATGACCCTGTCCCACAGCGCCTCGTCGATGGCGTCGAAGGCTTCGATCGGCAACGTGGCGAAGAGCGCGGCGTTGTTGACCAGACCGTCGAGGCCGCCGAACGCGGCTTCGGCTTCCGCCACCATGCGCTCGCAATCGGCGAGGCTGGTCACGTCGACCTGCACGCCGATCGCCTTGCCGCCGGCTTCCGTAATGCGGGCGACGGCGTCCGACGGATCGGCGACATCGGCAAGCACCACTTTGGCGCCCATCTCGGAGAATCCCGACGCCAGCACCGCGCCGATGCCTTGCGCCGCGCCGGTGACGATGATCCGTTTGTCCTTCAGCATTGTCTTAATCCCTGCCGTGATGGATCACGGTCGTCTTCGCCTCGGTAAAATTCATCCAGCTGTGGTAGCCGCCCTCGCGTCCGATGCCGGACGCCTTGAAGCCGCCGAAGGGCGCGTTGAGTTCGCGCATGAAGGGCGCGTTGATGACCATCGTGCCGGTACGCACGCGACGCGCGACCCGCATGGCGCGGCCCAGATCCCGTGTCCACAGATAGCCGGACAGCCCATAGGAACTGTCATTGGCGAGCGCCACCGCTTGCGCTTCGTCCGTAAAGGTCGTCAGCGCAGCAACCGGACCGAACACCTCCTCGCGCCAGATGCGGCTTTGCCGGGAGGCAATCGCGATCGCGCCGGGACGCACGAAGAACCCGTCGGCGAGTTCCGGCGCGGATCCGCCGCACAGGATGCGGTCGCCAGCCGTTTCGGCATCCTCGAAGAACTTCAGGACACGGTCCCGGTGGGCTTTCGTCACCATCGGACCGACGGCGACACCTTCGTCGCGCGGGTCACCGACCGACAGGGCCTGCGCCCGCTCGACAAAGCGTTCGATGAACATCTCGGCAATGCCCTCCTGAACGAGGATCCGCGACCCGGCGAGACAGGCCTCGCCGTTGGAAGAATAGATGGAGGTCAGCGCTCCCTCCAGCGCGGCGTCCATGTCGGCATCTTCGAATACGATCGTCGCCGATTTGCCGCCCAGCTCCATGACGCACGGCACATGCCGGCGCGCCGCCGCTTCTGCCACCGCGCGCCCGCCGACCGACCCGCCGGTGAAGGAGATCATGGCGACATCGGGCGCCTCGGCCAGCGCCGCCCCGGTCGAGGCGCCGCGGCCGTTGACGACATTGAGCACGCCATCGGGAAGTCCGGCGCCGTGGACCAGGTCGGCCAGATGCCGGGCGACAAACGGCGTTTCCTCGGACGGCTTCAGCACCACCGAATTGCCCGCCGCCAGCGCCGGCGCCAGCTTGATCGCGCTCAGCGTCACCGGCACGTTCCACGGCGAAAACAGCGCGCAGACGCCGATCGGCTCGCGATTGATCAGCGTGGTCGCGCTTTCGAGCTGCCGAAAGGTCTCTCCGCCCTCGCGCGAGAGAAAATCGGCGAAATAGTCGAACCAGGCCGCAGCGCCCATGATCTGGCCTCGCACGCCGTCCGGCGTCATCCCGCCTTCGCTGACCTGCAGGTCGACCAGCGTGGCGGCATCGTCGCGGATGGCCCCGGCGGCGGCGCGCAGAACCGCCTGGCGCTCGCGAAGTGGCGCATCGGCCCAGGCGCCGGATGCAAAACTCCGGGCAGCCGCTGCGACGGCATCGGCGACCTGGTTTTCCGTAGCCTCCGTGAAACCGGCGATTGCCAGGCCGGTGGCCGGGTCTATATCGTCGAGCCTGGGACCGTCGCCCTTCACGGGTCTGCCGTCGATGAGATGAGTGATTTCGGTCACGCGTGCGTTTCCCCCGATGCAACGACCAGATCGACCCCCACCGCGCCACGCGGCGTGACGATCAGCGGGTTGATCTCCAGCGACGGCAATTGCGCAGCGACCTCGGACAGAGCCACCAAAGAGGCCACGAGGGCTGCCCGGTCGACCGCCGGCGAGCCGCGCCAGCCGTCGAGCATCCTGGCTGCGCGGACTTTCGATATCATCCGGTGCGCTTCATCCTGCGTGATCGGAGCCTTGGCATAAACGACGTCGTCGAACAGCTCGCAGTCGACGCCGCCCGATCCGAGCAGGACCAGCGGACCGAAATGCGGATCGGCGCGCGTGCCCAGCAACATCTCGACACCGCGGATCATCGGCTCCGCGCGGATATGCAGACCAGGATAAGTCGATCCGTGGCGCGTTACCGCCTCCGCGAGGCCGGTAAAGGCAGCGCTTACGGCCTCTGGCGTTTGAAGTTCCACGCGAACTCCGTCGAGTTCGGTTTTGTGCTGCAGATCCGGTGCCGCCAACTTGAGAACCATGCCGCCAAAGCGCTGGAGCTCAGCTTTGGCTTCGGCCTCGCTCGCGACCGGCGTTCCGGAGACCATTGCTATGCCGGCTTCCCGCAGCACAAGATCGACCTCCGCCGTCGGCGTTTCGGGAACAGAAAGGACCCGGTGCGGTTTGTCGAACGCCTGTCCGGCGGCGACCAGCTTGGCGACCGCTTCCGTAGCGATGGTCGGATCGTCAAAGACGGCAACGCCCGACTGCACCAGCGCCTTGCGGTCCTCGGCGTGAAAATTGCCGGCGATGGCGACCAGCTCGTCGGGGTGGTTTTCCCGAAGGCTCAGGAGCCGCGGCATGATCGCACCTCGGGTTCGCGGCACCAGCGGAACGTGGCTGATATAGCCGAGCATGGTCGCCAGGCCGCGCTCCGTGCCCCATTTCAGGTGGCCGCCGGTGATGGCCATGTTGCTCATCGACGGCGCGGAAATGTCGATCGGGTTGCGGTCGTTGACGAACGAATTGGCAGCCTTCAGGTCGGCCAGCGCTGCACTGTCGTAGTCCGGGAGCTCCAACCCGCCCTTGGCGGCGGCATCGGAGATCATGACGGCGCCGCCGCCGGAGACGGACACCGCGGCAACCTGGTTGGTTTTCGGAATGACACCGGCATTGCAGGCGGCGACCAGATCGATCAGCTCGTTGACCGACCCGGCGCGAAGCACGCCGAACTGGGCGAACACGTCGTCGACCAGCCGGTCCTCGACATACATGGAAGCCGTGTGGCCAGCCGCTGCCGTTCCCCCGAGCGGCGTGGTTCCGACCTTGAGGATCGCCACCGGCTTCTGCGCCTGGCGCGCCTTTTCCAGCGCCTGCACCAGCTTCAGGCCGCGCGAGGCGTCTTCCATGTAGACGGCGATCGTCCGGGTCGCCGGATCGTCGGCGTAATAGGCGATCGCATCGGCGACATCGATGTCGGCCTGGTTGCCCGTCGAGATCCAGTTGGCGAGCCCCAGCCCCCGGTCGCGCAGCTGCGCGAAGATCTGGATGCCCACCGCGCCGGACTGGCTGGCAACCGAGACCGTGCCGACATCCGGCCAGCCATGGCCGTCATGATGCTCGGGCGCGGCGGTGAAACTGGCGACGAAGCCCGAGGCGAGCGAAATCACGCCCATGCAGTTGGGTCCGATCAGGCGCATGTCGCAGGCCTGGGCGATCTTCAGCAGTTCGTCCTGTCGGGCCGGACCGTCGCCGCCGGCCTCGGCGAACTGGGCGCCATAGACGATGGCCACGCCGCAGCCCTTGCGCCCGGCGGCGATCAGATTGTCGCGAACCTGCGCCGCGGGAACGGCGATGACCGCGATCTCCGGCACTTCCGGCAGGTCGGCAATGCTCGAATAGGCTTCGACGCCCTGGACGATGCCATTTTTGGCATTGATCGGATAAAGGCGGCCGCCATAGCCCCGCTCCAGGCAGAATTTAAGCGCCCGGCCGCCGAACTTCATGGGATCCGTAGATGCGCCGATGATGGCCGCGCTGCGGGGCGCGAAGCACATTCTCAGCTTGGAATACTCGTTTTCATCCAGGGTCCACATCAATTCGGCGTCACTCGTCCTGTTGTTTGCGGGTCACCGAGAAGGTCTCGTTGACGAACCACAGCCCGCCATATTCGCGCAGAACGTCGGCGGTGATGTCCATGTGGCGAGAGCCCTCGGCCATTGCGGCCTGTGCCAGTTCTTCCCTTATCTGCGCGAAATAGACGGCATTGCTCCAGGCGCCCTGCGGAGACAGGTTGCGTTCCTCGTTGCCCTTCAGAGTCGGCAGGGTGTGCATGTCGAAGCGGAAAAGCGACCGCGCGTCGGTCAGCCCGCTGAGCGTCATGTCCTTCAACTCGTCGCGCATGGATTTGCGCAGGGCGGAGATGATGTCGTGGCGCGACACGCAGCGCAGCGGCTGATCCGGCCACACCCGCCGGACGATTTCGTGCGCGGGATCCTCGCCCAGCGACTGCACGACCTTCATCTGGCCGCCGGGCGCCAGGTGACGGATAACCGGCGCCAGGATGTAGTCGATCCGGAACTTCATCGTGTGGCTGTGCAGATAGGGGTGGTTCAGGAAGCAGTAGTCGAATTGCAGGTCGTCGCCGTTTTCCTGCGGCACCAGGTCGCCCAGCGCCTCGCGCATGTCGGCGCGGCAGATGGTCACGACGCTCGGCCTTGCATAGACGGGAAAATCGTCTTCGCCGCGGAACACCGTCCATTCCTGCGCCAGGTCTCCGAACAGTTCGGCCACCTGCTGTTGATAGTCGTAGCTGTATTCCCCGTGCAGCTCGACATCGCGCCAGACGATGTCGCCCGGCCCTTCCAGGGCGGTCTTCTTCAGATGCACGGCTTCGCGCGTATAGAGGTTGGTCAGCACCAGCACCGTCATCGGATGCTCCGACAGCCGGTCGACCATGCGGCCCATCGTGTTGCGCAGGTCTTCGAGACCCCAGCCCTTGATCACCACCTGGATGGGCATGTCGGGGTGCTTCGCATGCAACGCGCGCAGCACCCGGGTCAGCGTGATGCCGCTGTCCATCGGCGAATAGAAGATGCGGATGCCCTCGGGCCTGGGCAACAACTTCATGATGTCGCCGGTCATCACATCGGCCTGGACCCAGGAGACATTGGTGGTCGCTGCGAACATGTGAAAGCGGTATCGCTGTTCGTGCAGGTCGAAGCTGCCCGGTGTGCGGATGGAGGTCTGCTGATTGACCAGCTCCGACATCGTGTAGGAGTTGGATTCCTCCTTTTTCCGCCGCGGCCGGCCGCGCAGCGCGACTTCGCCGCGCTCCGCCCTGTCGATGAAATCCTGAACCCGTTGAAAGGTCTCGCGCTCGATCCAACTGCCGCTGCTGATGCGCCGTACGAACTTGCCGTCATTGACCGCCAGCCGGCCGAAGGTCGAAACGGCGATGCCGTGCTTCTCGCAAAACGCGTGAATGGTTTCGACGAGGCCCTTCGTGTCCTGTTTGGTGATTGGTGCAATCACTCGACTGTCTCCCTGGAAACCGTTCCGCGGGTTTTCCGCCGCAGGTTTCCGGATGTCAACGCCTTCAGTCACGGATGAGAAAGGTCCCTTCAATTTCGACGGGCTGCCGGTCGACCAGTCCGTCGACCCCCACCGACGACCGCGCATGGCAGCCGACCTCCGGGCCGAACACCTCGAAAAACAGGTCGCTCGCGCCGTTGAGGACGCGGTTCTGGCGTTCGAAATCCGGATGGGCGTTGATCATGCCGAGGATTTTCACCACCCGCTCGACCCTGTCCAGATCGCCGATATGGTGCTTGACGGTAGCGATCATCTTGATCGCCAGCGAGCGTGCGGTCGCGTAAGCCTGCTCCTCGGTGATGTCGAGGTCGACCTTGCCGCGCCGCTCGACCGTCTCGTCCTCCAGCAGCGCCGCTCCGTGGCCCGACACGTAGAGCGTGTTGCCCACCAGCACCGCTGAAGTGCGGTTCGGGCTGGGCAACTCAAGCGGCGGCGGCAGTTCTATGCCCATGTCTTTCAGTTTGGATTCGACGCGTCCCACGGGTGTCCTCCGGTGCTTCCGAAAGGTGATTTGAAAAAAACTCTTGTCAATCTGCCCATTTTCTGCCCACTAGTAAAGGAGGTAATTTGAAATTGGCTCTCAGGCGGTGAGAAAGGGGAGATTGGCCATGAACCTCGAGGACAAGATCCGGGCGGCCGGCAACCCGGTCGATATGCTGCGCAATGCCCCGGCGGGGCCCTATCAGTTCCCGATCAAGGCCGAATTCTCCAACTGGCGCGACGAACAGGAGGCCTGGCGCAACGGCGCGGTTCTGTTCGACCAGTCGTTCCACATGACCGACCACACCATCGAGGGCCCCGATGTGAAGCGGCTCCTGGAGAACCTGGCGGTCAACTCCATGAGCAACTTCCGCAAGGACGTCGCCAAGCAGGTCGTGTTCTGCAACCACGACGGCTACGTGATCGGCGATGCGATCATGTTCATCCTCGAAGACGACAAGGTGAACATCGTCAACAAGCCGATCAATCGCGACTGGGTGCAGTTCAACATCGAAACCGGCGACTACGACGTCGAGGCCATCACCGACGACCGGGCGCTCGACAACAAGGGCCGGCGTCTCGGTTACCGGTTCGAGGTCCAGGGACCGAACGCCAATGCCATTCTCGAGAAGCTCAATGGCGGGCCGCTCGACGGCTTCAAGTTCTTCGGCATGGGCACCGTCACCATCGCCGGGCGAACCGTGCGGGCCCTGCGCCACGGCATGGCCGGAGCCGTTGGGCTGGAGCTGTTCGGTCCGTTCGACGACTACGACCGAATCCGCGATGCCATCATGGAGGCCGGCAACGGCATGGGTCTGCTTGCCGCCGGCTCGAAGACCTATTCGACGGTTGCCCACGAAAGCGGCTGGTTCCCGTCGCCGCTGCCGGCGGTCTATAGCGGCGAGCGCATGAAGCCGTTCCGCGAATGGCTTGGCGCCGACAGCTTCATGGCCAATCTGTCGCTTGGCGGATCGATGGTCAGCGACAATGTCGAGGACTACTACCTGAGCCCTTACGACCTCGGTTACGGCCATATCGTCAAGTTCGACCACGACTTCATCGGCCGGGCGGCGCTGACGGCCTTGCGCGACAAGCCGCACCGCCACAAGCGAACGCTGCGCTGGAGCAAGGATGACGTGGTGCGGGTCTTCGCCTCGATGTTCAACGAGGGTGAACGGTTCAAGTTCCTCGACATGCCGGCTTCCCACTACGCCACATGTCCCTATGACCTGGTGAGTCGGGACGGCCGGCCCGTCGGCCTGTCCCACTATCCGGTCTATACATCGAACGTGCGCGGCTGGATCTCGCTGGCGCTGCTGGACGAAGCGGCGGCCGATCCGGGGACCGAGGTTTCGCTGACCTGGGGCGAGCCCGAAGGCGGCTCGGCCAAGCCTTCGGTCGAGCGCCATGTCCAGACCGAGATCGCCTGCACCGTGGAACCCTGTCCGATCTCGGTTACCGCCCGGGAAACCTACAGACGATAGCGACCTTGGCAGCCCGGCTGGCCGTCGGCCGGGCTCTGCTCACTCACCGAACGACGGCAAACAAGCATCTCGCCGATGCCCAAAAGGGAGGATGAAATGTCCGGATTCAATAGACTTGCATCAACCGTGACGATCGCGGCGGCGCTTGCACTGACTGTCGGCGCCAGCAGCGCCGAGACACTACGGCTGGTCACCAACTGGGATACCGGGTCCTATTCGGTCGCGCGCACGCTGAAATTCGTCGAGGATTTCAATGCCAGCGACGCCGCCAAGGCCGCCGACATCCAGATTTCCTATGTCGGCGGACCCGAGGTGACGCCCGCCACCGAACAGCTCACCGGCCTGACCAACGGTGTCTTCGACATGCTGTTCGGCGCCGCCGGCTACTACGTCGGCACGGTGCCGGAATCCTATGCCATCTACGGCACGTCGATCACGCCCATGGAGGCACGCGAAACCGGAGCCACCGAGCTTCTCGACAGGATCTACAGCGAAAAGGCCAATGCCCATGTGCTCGGCTGGGTCGCCGCCGGCGTCGGCTATCACATCTGGCTGCGCGACGAGCCCAAGCTCGACGACAAGGGCCTGCCGGTGCTCGACAACGTCAAGATCCGTTCGTCTGGCTTCTATAACGCCTGGCTCGGTAACTACGGTGCCACGACCGTGACCGTCCCAGCGCCCGATATCTACAATTCGCTGGAGCGCGGAGTCGTCGACGGCGCCGCCTGGCCCGGTCTCGGCATTACCGATTACGGCTTCGAAAAATTCATCGGCTACCGCATCGACCCGCCGGTCTGGCAGTTCGACAACCTGCTGTGGATCAACAAGGACAGGTGGGAGTCGCTGAACGATGCCCAGCGCGCGGCGCTGAGCGAAGCCGTCAAGGCATACGAACCCGTCGCCCATGAATATTATCGCGGCCTTGCCAAGGAGGAACGCGCCAAGGTCGAGGCCTCCGGTGTGAAGTCCTTCACCCTGAGCCCGGAAGCGGAAGCCGCCTATGTCGACCATGCCAAATCGGTGCACTGGGACCAGGTCAAGGCCAAGGCGCCCGACAATTACGATGCGCTTCGGGCGGTGATGCCGCCGACGAAATAGCAGGCGATGGCACCGCTCATCCGTGCCTACGACCGGCTGATCGTGGTGCTCGCCCTGGCGGCGAGCATCATGATCGCCGCCGTCTTCGTCATCATCGTCGTCGATGTCAGCATGCGCGCGGCTGGCCTGCGCCCGCCGGTGTTTTCCAGCGCGGTCTCTGAATACATGCTGATCTACATGACCATGCTGGCGGCGCCCTGGCTGGTGCGCCAGCGCGGCCATGTGCGCATCGACAGCTTCATGACCTATCTGCCGGCCGCGGCCCGACGAACCATCGAACGGCTGCTGATCGTCTTCTGCATCGGGCTTTGCATTCTGGCGACCTATCTGAGCGCCCGCTTCGCCATCGATTTCTGGGTCAAGGGAACAATGGATATCCGTTCGATCGAAATCCCCAGATCCCTGCTTTTCGTTCCGCTGACGATCGGCTTCGGGCTGTGCGGCGTCGAGTTCGCTCGCATGCTGCTTGTCGGAGAAACGCTCGAGGCGCCCGCGGGCGACGACGAAAGCCGGCTCGAGGGCGAGATCTGATGGTCGGCTGCGAGACCGGAGGCGGCCATGCCTGAATGGTACATCACCGGCGGGCTCGCCCTTTGCGCGATCCTGCTCCTGATGTTTCTGTCGATGCCGGTCGCCTTCGCTTTCCTGGCGGTCAGCTTTGCCGGCATGTACTGGCTCGCCGGCGTTGCCGGGCTGTCGCAGGTGGTCGCCAATGCCAGCGTCGCCGTCACCCATTTCGTCTTTCTGCCGATCCCGCTGTTCCTGCTGATGGGCGAACTGTTCTTCAATGCGGGCGTGGCGCAAAAGGTCTTCGACGCGGTCGACATGCTCATCGGCCGCATGCGCGGGCGGTTGTCCTATGTGACGGTTTTCGGCGGCACGACCTTCGCCGCCCTGACCGGCACCAGCATGGGCAACACGGCCATGCTCGGTTCGCTGCTGGTGCCGGAGATGACTCGGCGCGGCTACAAGAAACACATGTCCATGGGGCCGATCCTCGGTGTCGGCGGCCTGGCCATTCTCATCCCGCCTTCCGGTCTCGGCGTGCTGCTCGGCAGCCTCGCCAAGATCGATATCGGCCGTCTGCTGATCGCCGGCGTCCTGCCCGGACTGCTTCTGGCCGTGCTCTATCTGCTGCTGATCTTCGTCAAGATCAGGGTCAATCCGGACTGCGTGCCCGACGACGATCCGGTCGACCACGACCTGCGCACGCGGCTGCGCGTCCTGGTCACCCACATCCTGCCGCTGTCGATCATCATCTTCATGGTCATCGGCCTGATCCTGCTGGGCATCGCCACGCCGACGGAATCGGCCGCCTTCGGCGTGCTCGGTGTACTGATCGTCGCCTATTTCTTCGGCGGGCTGACATTTCAGGCCATCGCCAAATCCCTGCAGGGAACCGTCCGTGTGACCACCATGATCCTGCTGATCGTCGTCGCCTCGTCGACCTTTTCGCAGGTGCTGGCGTTTTCCGGCGCGACATCGGGCATGATCCGCGCGGTCTCCGGGCTGGAGTTCTCGCCTGTCATGGTGATCGTGGTGATGTTCGCCATCCTGCTCTTCATGGGCATGTTCATGGACCAGGCCTCGATCATGATGCTGACCATTCCGATCTTCTTCCCGATCGCGGCGGCGCAGGGCTTCGACCTGGTCTGGTTCGGTATCGTCATGCTGCTGGCGCTGGAAATGAGCGGCGTCACGCCGCCCTTCGGGCTCAACCTGTTCGTCATGCTGGGCGTTGCGCCAAAAGGCACGACCATGGCCGAGGTGGCGAAAGCCGGTCTTCCCTATCTCGGCTGCGGCCTTTTGCTGTTCGTGATGCTGGTGATGTGGCCCCAGGTGGCGCTCTACCTGCCCTCGCTCATGGAGAACTGATCCGTGTCCCTCGTGCTCTATCACAACAACTCCTCCGTCTGCGCGGCCAAGGTGCGGGTGGCGCTGGCCGAAAAGCAGCTCGACTGGGAGAGCCGGATGATGGCGCTGAACGGCGATCAATTCGCGCCCGAATATTTGGCGCTGAACCCGAATGCCGTGGTGCCGACGCTGGTGCATGACGGCCGCGCGATCATCGAATCCTCGGTTATTCTGGAGTATCTCGAAGACGCCTTTCCGCAGCGACCGCTGCGTCCGGCCGACCCCTATTTCGCGGCGCTCGCGCGGCTCCTGACGAGCCGACTGGACTTCGGTGAGGCCAGTATCCACTACGCCGCATCGGTCCTGACCTACGCGATCGCCTACCGGCACAAGCTGATCGAGGAGGCCGGCGGAACGGACCGCGACCGGCTGATTGCGGCGATCGACCGCAACATGAACCCAAAAAGCCGACGCTGGCTGGAGGACGTGGTCTTCAACGGCATCCATTCGCCGGTTTTCGTCGATGCGATCATGGACTTCGACCGGTTGCTGGCGAAGTTCGAGCGGCTTCTGTCAGAAACAAAGTGGCTGACGGGCGATGCCTATTCCATCTCCGATACGTGCTTTACCTCCTACATGATCCGGCTGGACCTTCTTCAGACGGACTTTCTGTGGCGTGAGCGGCCCCACGTCTCGGCCTGGTACGATCGGCTGAAGGCGCGTCCGAGCGCAGCAGCGGTCTTTGACGTCTACTACCCGTCGAGTATCGAGACCCTGACGTCGCGGGGACGCGAAGTGGCGGAGGAAATGCAGGTGATCGTGGAGCGAGCGAGGACGAAGGACGGTGAGCGGATATGATCTCGACGTCGCAGCGGCCGCAGCCCTGCAGTCCAGCTACGAGCAATGGTCGGCACAAGCGGCGGGTCTGCCGAATGCCCGGCTCGATCTGAGCTACGGGCCGCATCCCCGCCAGCAGCTTGATGTCTTCTCTGCCGGTCCCGAAGCCCCGGCGATCGTGTTTTTCCACGGCGGTTACTGGAAAGCCGGTTCGAAGGACGCCCGGCGCTTTCCGGCGAAGCCCTGGAACGCGCTGGGCGTCTCCTGGATTGCGGTCAACTATCGCCTGACGCCCGATCATGAACTGGCCGACTGTGTCGCCGATACGCGCGCAGCGGTTGCTTGGCTGGCCGCCCATGCCGATACGCTCGATCTCGATCCGGCAAACCTGCACCTCGCCGGCAATTCTGCCGGGGCACACCTGGCGGCGATGGCCGCGGCGGCGGAATGGGCCGGAGCGGCACGACCAACGGGAATTCGCTCGCTGTGCGGCATCAGCGGCCTCTTCGATCTGCAGCCGCTGTTGCACGAGGTCGCCAATGCCTGGCTCGGACTCACCGAGGCGTCGGCCCGGGACCTCAGCCCGCAAAACCAGATGCCGCCGCCCACCATGCCCATATTGATCGGTTGTGGCGGCGCGGAAACCGCTGAGTTCAAGACCCAGTCCAACCGTTACGCGGACCTTTGCCGGATGGCGGGCAATACCGTCGACCGGTTCGAAAGCCCGGATTCGGATCATTTTCGCATTATCGGTGAGTTCGGCTCGCCCGGTTCACCGCTCTTTTCCCGCCTGCAACGTCATATAGCGAGCAGTTGATTGCGGCTTTGTTGCTTATCCGTCGCGCCGATCCTCCAGGATCATGTCGCTTGCCTTTTCGGCGATCATGTTCACCGCCGCATTCGTGTTGCCCGAGACGATGGACGGCATGACCGAGGCGTCGACCACCCGCAGGCCCGCGACATCGCGCACCCGGCACCTTGCATCGAGCGGCGCGTCGTCGCAATCGCCCATCGCCACCGTTCCGACCGGATGGAAGATCGTCGTCACCCGGTCGGCAATGGCCTGCAGAAGCGTTTCATGGCCGGCGTCGGCCAGTTCGGGGCCGGGCCAGGTCTCCGTTTCGATGGCCTCGCGCAGCGGCGAATGGCGGCAGATTTCCTGCGCCCTTCGCAGTCCGTTGACGATCGTCCTCCGATCCCGTTCGGTGGAGAGGTAGTTGGGGCACAGAAGCGGCGGCGCCATCGGATCGGCCGAAGCAAGGCGGATGTGACCGCGGCTTTCGGGACGGATCGGGCAAATCGACACGCTGAAACCCGACCAGGGATGAAATCCCTCGGCCGGATTGTCGCTCGACCAGGGCACGACGTGAAACTGGATATCCGGCCGCGACACCTCTTCGGTGCTGCGCAGAAAGGAGAAGACCGGCGCCGCACCCATGGTCAGCGGGCCGCGCCGCCGTGCCGCGAACTCCAGTCCCATGGCAAGTTTGCCCAAGCGGGAATTGAGCCGGTCGTTGAGGGTCGGGATCCGCACCCTATAGGCGTTGTGGAACTTCAGGTGGTCCTGCAAACCCGACCCGACCCGCGGCCGGTCGAGAACCGGATCGACCCCCATTTCCTTCAGATGCTTCGCGGGCCCGATACCGGACAGCATCAGGATCTGCGGCGAGCCGATCGCCCCGGCGCACAGGACGATTTCGCGCGTGGCTTCGACGGTAACGGGTTGGCCGGATGGCCCCGGCAGGAGCACACCCGTGGCCTGCTGGCCTTCGACAGCGACGCGCAAAACATGGGCGTCCGTCAGCACGGTGAGATTCCGCCGCCCCCGCACCGGCCGCAGATAGGCATCGGCGGCGCTGACGCGCCAGCCCTTCCAGCTTGTCGTCTGGTAATAGCCGACGCCCTCCTGCAATGCACCGTTGCAATCGGGATTGTCCGGCAGTCCCGCGGCGATGGCCGATTGGCGGAACAGATCGGTGACGGCGAACTGCGCCCGCCCGTCGGAAACGCCGACGGGGCCGTCCGCGCCGTGCAGGTCATCGCCGCCGCGCTCCTGCCGTTCGGCCCGTTTGAACCAGGGCAGCACATCATCGAACGACCAGCCCTTCGCAACACGACCCCAGCCGTCATAGTCCTGCCGCTGGCCGCGCACATAGATCAGGCCGTTGATGGCGCTCGAGCCGCCAAGTCCCCTGCCGCGTGGCCAGTCGAGGCGCCGGCCGTTCAGATGCGGCTCGGGTACGGTGCGATAGCACCAGTCATGGCGGGGGTTGCCGATGGTCTTGAAATAGCCGACCGGCAGCCGGATCCATGGCGACCGGTTTCTGCCACCGGCTTCGATCAGCAGAACCCGGATTTTCGGATCTGCGCTCAGCCGGTTGGCGAGCACGCAACCGGCGGTGCCCGCACCGACGATGATGGTGTCCCACTGCCGGTTCAGGTCGTCAGTCACGGATCAGGCCCGGTTTTTCCGTCCCGCCCCAGGAGAAGGGCAGGACGGGCGCTGATTGGCCCGGTCCCCCCGGGGGCCGGGCCGTGCGCGGTTTCGAAGCGCATTCAAATGAAATGCTGCACGTCCTTCATCATCGGTCCGACCGAGTAGCGCGGTTTGGGCCGGCGATCGCCCCAGCGATCTTCATCGACCGGTACCGTCGTGATGCGATGCTTGAGGCTGCGCCCGCGGCCGGCATCTTCCAGCAACGCTTCGGACGCCCCCTCCGGCAACGTGCACAGCAGCTGATAGCCGCGCGGTAGCGTGTCGCCCTCGCCGCCGGCTGCTGCGATGAGATCGCCGGGCAGCCGCAGCGAATCGAGCCTGTGGCCGTTCAGGGTCACCGAGCCGATCGTTTCGTCGAGATTGACAAGTCGCCAGGCCAGCCGCGCGACACAGATACGGGCCGCACCGATCAGCACGGCGGGGCTGATCAGGGCGCCGCCGCCGACCGCCGTGACGGCATAGGCCGGCCGGCAGGCCTCCCCGTCTTCGATCTGCTGGTGGGTGCCGTTGCACAGGAAGTTCACCGGCTTGACCGCATCGTCGACGAACACCCGGTCGATGACGATATCCGGGGTCGTGATCGCGCCTTCCGGGCCTTCGACATGTGGCTTGAAAAGAAACAGGGACATTGTTCTACCTCTCTAGACCGGCGCCCAGGTGATCATGCGGATTTCGCCGAGCTCGCGCTTCATCTTGGTCCAGCTCCCGCCGCCGTCCGTGCTCTTGAAGATCTGGCCGAAGATTGTTGCCGCGAACAGCAGGCTGGTGTCGGCCGCGTTGGTGCCGATCGACCACAGTGTGCTGTTCGGCGCATGCGACAGCTCGGCGACTTTCCAGCTTTCGCCGAAGTCGCGGCTGATCAGAAACACACCGGCTTCGCCCGAGGGTTTGTCGCCCACCGAGGCAATGACCACGTCGCTGTTTTCGGCCGGCTGCTTGAGGCTGCGGAAATAGTCCCACTTCGCCTGCGGGATCTGCAGCTGCTCCCAGGTGTCGCCATTGTCCGTCGACCGGTGCACCCCGTCTTCCGTCGAGCACAGGATGGTGCGACTCCCGTCGGCGTGGTCGCGAAACACCAGGTCGTGGGTGTCGTTGTCGTGCAGGCCGCGAATGACGATTTCCCATGATCGGCCGCGGTCGGTCGAGCGGAACACGCCGTCGATCTCCACCGTGATCCAGATCGTGTCCCGGTCGCGCGGGTCGAAATGGATCGACGTGATCCGGCTGGTGTTGATGAACCAGCATTCGGTCGAGGCGTCGAGATTGGAGCGGATCCAGGTCTCGCCATCGTCCTCGGAAATGAAGATCTCGCCAGGCCGGGTGCCGCAGACGATGAAGTTCGGGTCGTGCGGATCCTGGGCGATCTGCAGGATATGCAGGCTGTCCATGGGCGACGGGATGTAGTCGAAACGGCCCTTTTCCTCGGTATAGCGGTAAAGCCCCTGGTCGGACCCCGCCAGCACCTGTCCGGGCCGGTCGGCATGGGTGTGAACCGCCCACACCCGGGCCTCGTTGTAGAACCCGCCGGTCGGCGTCAGCAGCCGGTTCCAGCTCTGCCCCTCGTCCTCACTGAACCACACGCTCTGCATGGTGGCTGCGTAGGCTTTATACTTCATCGCACTCCCCTTCCAGGCGCGCACAGCGTCGCCGAACCGCCGAAAATCTTTTATCTGCCCACTATGTGCCCACTAGTGAAAAAGTCAATTTAAAAATTCCGATTTTGATGCCTTCGTTGGCGCCAAAATTCACCGGGATAGGCGTAGGCTAGGGGCTGATTCTCGAGGATTTTCTGGATGGTTGCGCAGCGCAACAGGATCGAAAGCAACCGGTCACGACAGGGCTGCTTTTCCAGATGGTCTCAGTTCCGCCGAAGTAGATTTCATACGACCGGCGCCGGACCGTTACACTATCCTTTAGAAAGCAAAAAGCCCAAACATGAGGAAAATCGGCAATTTCAACTCAGCATCTGACCACCCGGAACCTGATCCACGGGTGTGATCTCGATTGAGCTTACGTTGACGTGCAAGGGTGTGCTGAGTGCATATTGTATCGCCTCGGCAATGTCTCTTGGATCAAGAAGCCGAATTTCCGAGACAAACGCAGCGCGCGCCTGGTGATCGGCAAATGCTGTGTCGAAAAAGCCGGTTTCCGTCCGACCGGGGCAGATCTCCGTGTGCCTGATTTTGGTTCCGCTCAATTCCATCCGCAAATGTCGCGACAGCGAACGGATGGCGCCTTTGCTTGCGCCATAAACCGGAAGTCCCAACGGGTAAAGGCTGGCGATGGAACCCATCGCCACGATGTGTCCCCGTTTGCGCCGGATCATCGACGGCAGGACGGCGCGCAGCACGTGAATCGACGCCGTGACGTTCACCTCGATCATCTCGTCGACTTGATCGGGACGAGTGCCTAGAAAACCTTCCGCCAACCCGTGCGCCAACCCGGCATTGTTGATGAGCAC
Organism: Rhizobiaceae bacterium; assembly: GCA_963921345.3. Taxonomy (GTDB): domain Bacteria; phylum Pseudomonadota; class Alphaproteobacteria; order Rhizobiales; family Rhizobiaceae; genus Hoeflea_A. Next base: position 226,597 of record CAWUFE020000006.1, read on the forward strand.
ATCGAAGTCCCGGCCGGCGAGCGCATCGTAGAGGGCGTCGGTCCGACGGACATCCATGGCCATCGTTTCGCAGCCGGATTGCGTGGCGAGGTCCGCCAACCGGCCTTCATGCTTGTCCATCGCAACGACATCGATGTCATTGTCGACCAGCATTCTCACGCAGGCTGCTCCGATTCCGCTGGAAGCGCCGGTGACCAATGCAGACTGGTATGAATGAATAGGCACGTTGTTCCTCCTGACTGGCGACAGAATTTTCCGGAAGAACGGAAACCGGTTACCCAACAGGTGAACTAGTCCAGCAGCCTTTCCGGCAGAAAGGTGATGATCTCCGGAAATGCGATCACGAGCGCGATGACAACCAGATCCGCCAGCAGGAACCACAGGATTCCGCGAAAAATGTCGGTCAGGCTGACAAGGTCCCCGACGACCCCTTTGATGACGAAGACGTTGATGCCGATTGGCGGCGTGATCATGCCGATCTCGAGCAGCTTTGCCAGGTACACACCGAAGAAAATCAAACCGATCCCGGCTTCATCCAAAATCGGCAAAAAGACAGGCAACGTCAGGAGCATGGCGCCGATCGGTTCGAGAAACATGCCCAATATGAGATAAACGATCGTGATTCCGATCAGCAGGATCAGCGGATCGGCCTGGAGCCCGATGATTGCCGAGGTAAACAGGTCCTGGGTTCCGGAGAGGGACAAAAGCCGCGTCAGCAGGTTGGCGCCGATGGCGATAATGAACAGCGTCCCCGTCGTTGTCAGGGTCTCGATCGTCGAGTCGTAGAGGACCTTCAATGTCAGCGAACGGTTGAACAGCGCCACCAGAATCGACGCTGCCGCACCGATGGCACCGGCCTCCGTGGCCGTGAACAGCCCCGTAAACATGCCGCCGAGAATGATGACGACGATCGACACCAGCGGCCAGGTGGGTCGAAGCACCTCGATTTTCTCTCGGAGTGCGTGCGTTTCGGTCACCGGCTGCGCCAGATCCGGATTGAGCTTGACCCGGATGATGATCAGCGCAGCGTAGGCAATCGCCGTCAGCAGCCCGATGCCGATGCCGCCCAGGAACAGTTTCCCGATATTGACCTCGGCGAAGATCCCGAAAAGGATCAGCAGCACGCTGGGCGGGATGAGCGCACCGAGCGTGCCGGCCGCAGCCACGGCACCGGTCGCCAGGCTCGGCGCATAGTTGAAGCGCACCATTTCGGGGATTGCGATACGCCCCATGGCCGCTGCGCAGGCGATGCTCGATCCGGTGACCGATGCGAAACCCGCACAGGCAAAAACCGACGCCACGGCCACCCCGCCGGGCAGCCGGGCGAGCCAGATTCGACAGGCCTCGAACAGGCCCTTTGTCAGGCCTGCGTGATAGCAGACGTAGCCCATCATCAGGAACATGGGGATGGCCGACAAGGTCCAGGTGGCGGCGAATTTGTAGGTGACAGCCGACAGAATACCCCATGCCGGCGTAAAGCCGAGCATCAACCAAATGCCGCCGAAGGACACCATCCCGAGGGCAATCGCGATCGGAACGCGCAGCAACAGAAGCAGGACCAGAACGACGATGCTCAGGAGGCCGATGGTTTCAAACGACATGGATCAGCGCTTCCGGTGTCGGGTCATGCCGGATCCGGGTGTCTTGACCTGCCGGCCAGGTCTTCGTGGCCGGCAAGGCCTGCGACAACCTTGTAGATGTTGATCAGCGACCACAGGCCGAAACCGATCGGCAACATGAAATAGCCGGGCCAGTCGGGAACTCTCACATCCAGTTCAAGAACGTAGGAATTGTTCTGATATTTGTGCACGGCATCGAGGAGAAAGCCGTATGCGGCGCCACCCGTGGCAATCGCCACGACAAGCCGGACGGCCATCAGGTTCCATTTCTGCAGCCTCGCGGGCAGGATGTTGTAGAACACGTCGACGGCGATATGCTTGTCGAGCTTCTCGGCCAGGGCGACGGGAAGAAAGGAAATGGCCGCCATGTAGTAGTTGGCCACGATCGCTCCGGTGGCTGGAAGCGACGTTGAAAACAGATTTATCAGGAACACGTCCACGGAAATCTGAACGATCATCAAGACGACGGCGACCGCCCCAACGATCGTTGTGGCGGCCACCAGTCTCGACAGCAGAATACCGACAAAGTTCATGGTGATACGCTGCCGGCTTTCCGATCTATTCTAGCGTTGACACGTCGACCTTATCATAGATCTGCTCCTGGTAGAGCTTTGCGACGGCGTCGACATCGGTCGGATCGATGCCCTTCACCAGTCCGCGCCATTTGTCGATGAGGGCAAGCAGGCGATCGCCATGGTCATTCGCATCCGGGATCGTGTCATCCTGCTGGGCGGCGGCGATGACATCCTTGATGTTGTTTTCCCTGAACAGATCGATCGACGTGCGAATGGATGCCGGCGTCTCCACTTCCATCACATTCAGCTCGGCGGCATTGGCGGCAAGCTTGCGATCGTTGGCCGTGTAGTTGACCGTCGCGTAGGCAAGCGCCTCGTTGGCGGCATTCAGGAAGACACGCTTGTTTTCCGGCGACAGCGATTTCCAGAAATCGAGATTGATGTTGAACATCGAGTTGCCGCCATAGATCCCGATCGGCGCGTCATAGACATATTCCACATGATCGCCGAGCGAGTAGGTCTTGATGATGTCCCACAGATGGATGTTTCCCTCCAGCCGGCCGCTGGAGAGTGCTTCGTACACTTCACCTACATTCACCGAAATCGCCGATGCATCCCACTGGCCAACCAGTTTGTTGAAGGCGCTGAAGCCGCGAATCTTCATCCCCTTCAGGTCACTGACATCCTCCAGCAGCGTCTTGGACATCAGCACGTATGAGGACACGACGGCAAAGCCCGTAAAGGCCTGATTCCTGCGCCTGAACTCATCCAGGCAAGGCTCGCAGGTGAAGATGAACTCGGTCATGGCCCCGCCGACGACAACCGGTTCGACGACCGTTGCAACAATGTCGATTGCATAGTTCGTCAGGGGGAATTCACCACGCACATAGGCCGGCACCATGTAACCGATCTGGGCGGTGCCATTGGTCAGACCCTCGGTGGTCTCCGCGTAGCTCAACAGGGTACCGGCAAACACTTTGCCGGTGTATTCGCCGCCCGTTCCTTCTTCGATCCTTTCGGCAAAGAGGCGCATGCCTCGCTGGAGAGCGCCATCTCCGGAAGCGCCCATCACGATGCGTACTTCCTCAGCCAGCACCGAAACCGGCGCCAGGGCCGTGGCAACCCCAAATGCAGCCGCAACAAATGCAGACTTCACATTCCTCATGACACACACCTCCCGAGATTCCTTTTGATTGATCGATAACGAGACTATCGGTCGGCATTGGTTTTGTCCATAAAAAATAAATATTTTCTAGAGAAACAAACAATGGTATCAATTTCGCCGACGACGCGATGCGGCGAAGACCGAGTTCGGCGGCTTTCAAGACGGGGAATTGGCAAATGACGCCAGGAATGAGACTCTCTTGTCCTGGTGTCTGTGCGAGGGAAGCGATGACCCGACCGCCGGACGGCTCCCGGCGACCCGGAGGTCCTGTCAGCTTGCCGCGGGAAGCCGAAAATCGCGACCGCGCGAACGGAATTGGAATCGATCGACCGTTATCAGGCAAAGGGAGGCAGTGCCATGGTCAAGGAAAATGAAGATCTGCGAGCACAGGTGTTGGAGGCTTGCAGGGGTATGGCCGCATACGGCCTGGGGTCGGGTCTCGGCGGTCATGTTTCTGTGCGATATCCGGACGAGCCCTATTTCTATATGCACGTGTTCGAACGAACATTCGAGGAAATGCAGCTGGAGGATATCATCCTGATCGATTTCGACGGCAATCCCGTCAACTCGAATAGGGCGCCCAGCATCGGGATCGATTTCCACCATGGCATTTACAAACAGCGCCCGGACGTGCAGTCCGTTGTGCACTCCCACGGTTTCTGGATCACGGCACAGGCAGCCTATGCGCGCCCCCCGCGGATCTTTGCCAACGTATCCACCGTGTTTTACGAACGGACCGTCATCAGTCCCAATGACGATTTCGAGTCGATCGGCAAGGCGCTGGGCGACGATGATATCGCGATCGTCATTCCCTGGCACGGTGCGATAACGGTCGGCAGCAGCCTGGGCGAGGCGGTCGCACGCCACGTCGTCTTCGACTATACGGCGCGCATGGACGTCACCCTTCCCCCGCACACGCCGACGATGCCCCACAGTCAATGCGCTCATCTGCAGGCCATCGTGGAACGGGCCGATTACTACAACGAGACCTGGAAACTGGTTCAGCGCAAGGCGAAAGCCGCCTACAACGGAAGCCGCGTCGTCCCGATGTTTACCTAACCACGCGGGAGTGTGGATCTGAAATCGAGGATTCGGTGGCAAAAGGTCAGGCATTTTCACTGGACCGGAAAGTGGCATTGGTGGCAGGCAGCACCGCCGGCATCGGCATGGCGATTGCCGAAGGCCTTACCGAAGCCGGTGCTCGCGTCGCTGTCAACGGCCGCAACGGTGAGCGCGTTTCGGCCGTAGCCGGAAGACTGCCCGGAGCGATCGAAGCCGCGTTCGATGTCACCGATCATAATGCAGCCGAGCGGACATTCGATGCGGTAATCCGGCAAACGGGCCGGTTCGACATTCTGGTCTACTGCGTCGGAGTGCGGGATCGCCGCCCGGCGGCCGAGATCGACCCGGAGGCTTTCCGCCGGATTCTGGAAGCCAATACCGTTTCGGCCTATCAGCTTGCGCGGCTGGCCACCGAAAGAATGACCCATCCCGAATGCGGCAGGCTTGTTTTCGTGTCGTCCACCGCTGCGGCGAGACCGTTTCGCGGCGACCCCGCCTACGCCTCGTCAAAAGCCGCAATGGAGAGCCTTGCCCGGTCGCTTGCTTTCGAATTCGGCCCTTCGGGGACGACGGCGAATGTCATCGCGCCCGGCTTCGTCGCAACGGAGTTCAACCGGGGGCTGGCGCAGGAAAAAGCCGTCAGGGACTTTGTCGAAAATCGCATTCCTTCGCGTCGCTGGGCACGGCCCGAAGAAATCGCGAATGTCGCCGTTTTTCTGGCCTCGGACGCCGCCAGCTACGTCAACGGTCACGTGCTGGCCGTCGATGCCGGAATGTCGGTCATTTTGTGAGCTGCGTGTCAGAAATGGTTGCAACAGTCTATGAGCAATTCCGCGCCGCGGCCGAGATGTCGCCGGATCTTCCCTTTCTCAGCTATCCGGCATCCGAAGACCGGGGATATTTGCGCCAAGGTCGGGAATATTCCTATGGCGACAGTCTTGAAACGATCGATGAGCTTGCCGCCAAGTACGAGAGGGCCGGTTACCGGCCGGGTCATCGCGTGGCGTTGCTGTTCGGAAACCGGCCCGACCATTTCTGGCATCTGCTGGCGCTCAACCGGATCGGCGCGAGCGCCGTGCCGCTCAACCCGGCCTATCTCGATCACGAACTGCACTACGGCATCGAATTCGCAGAGTGTGCGATGGTAGCGGCAGCCGGAGCGAGAGTGGCCGACCTTCGCCGGGTTGTCGCGCAAATGGAGGAACCGGTCGCGGTCGTCGACGTCGATGATGAACCCGACATTTTGCCTGCACCGAGCCGCGAACCGGCTCGAACTTCCGGTTCAAAGGGCGACCGGGAAGCGCTGATCATTTACACGTCCGGGACGACGGGACGCCCCAAGGGCTGCATGATATCCAACACGTCCTGTCTGGCGGCCGGCGAAAGCTACGGCACGGCCGGCGGCCTGATCAACTTTGAAGCCGGGCACGATCGTCTCTACATCCCCTTGCCCACGTTCCATATGAACGTGTCCGTCTATACGCTGAATACGATGACGCGGTTGCGCAACTGCATCGTTCTGCAGGATCGGTTTCGGGCGTCGACCTGGTGGTCCGATATCGTTTCGACGGGCGCCACGTGCGTTCACTACATGGGCATTATCCCGCCCCTCCTCGTGAAATCCGAAAAGTCCGCCGATGAAACCCGACATCGCGTAAAGTTCGGCCAGGGCGCCGGCGTCGATCCGGTCGTCCGGGAGGCATTCGAGGAGCGGTTCGGCTTCCCTCTCATCGAAGCCTGGGGAATGACCGAGACGTCGCGCGCGATCCAGAACTGCCGCGAACCGCGGGATCCGGACGGCCGCGCGTTCGGCCGCGTTCGAGCCCCCCTCGAAGTCCGCATCGTCGATGATGACGACAAACCGTTGCCGCCGGGAACGCCGGGAGAACTGATCGTCCGGTGTCAGGGGCCAAACCCGCGCCACGGATTCTTTTCGGGATATCTGAAGCAGCCTGAAGAAACCGAAAGAGCCTGGCGCGGCGGCTGGTTTCATACCGGAGACATCGTCAGGCAGCGGGAGGACGGGATGCTTTATTTCGTCGACCGCAAGAAGAACATCATTCGCAGAAGCGGCGAAAATATCGCCGCGGCCGAAGTCGAGGAAGCGCTGATCGAAAATCCGGCGGTCAAGAGCGTTGCGGTGTTGGCCGTCGAGGACGAGTTTCACGACGAAGAGATCCTGGCCTGTATCGTGCGGATGCCGGGCATCGATGCCACCGAGGAAACGGCAACCTCGATTTGCAAGGCCGCCGGTGACCGACTGGTCAGATACAAGCTGCCTGCCTGGGTCAGTTTCGTCGACGAGATCCCGGTGACGAGCACGCAGAAGATTCAGAAAAGCGCGATTTTTCCGGAAGGCGTCGATCCCAGGAAAGACCCGCGTACGATCGATACGCGTTCTCTCAAGCGCAGGAAGGGTTAGGGCGATGCCGGATCCGGTTTGTATTGTCGGAGTCTACGAACATCCGACGCGGCTGGCGACCGGGCAATCCGTGCCGCAGCTTCATGCAGAAGTCGCCATCGGCGCGCTCAAGGACGCGGGGCTTTCGAAAGACGATGTCGACGGCTATTTCTGCGCCAGCGATGCGCCGGGTATCGGCCCCTTGTCCATACTGGAATACATGGGGTTAAGCGTCAGCTACGCGGACTCGACCGATATCGGCGGATCGTCGCCGATTGCCCATGTCGGTCATGCCATGCGCGCCATTCGCGAAGGCAAATGCAACGTCGCGTTGATCACGTCCGCCGGCCGGCCGCGGGCAGAAGCGCAGGCGCCGGGCGATCTGGCCGAGTTGCCGGAATATCCGGAATCGGCCTTCGAAGTCCCCTACCGGGCTGCCCTCGCGCCGTCCTATGCGATGTGCGCGCAGCGGCACATGCATCAATTCGGTACGACCAGCGAGCAACTCGCCTGGATCAAGGTCGCGATGTCCAACCACGCAAAGCACAATCCGAACGCGTTGTTGCCGAAGGAAGTCACCGTGAGCGACGTACTGAACTCGCCGCTGATCGCCGATCCGTTGCATCGTCTCGATTGCTGCGTGATGACCGACGGCGGCGGCGCGGTGATAGTGGCCAGGGAAGAGATCGCCAGATCTCTCGACCGGCCTCTGGTGAAGGTTCGCGGCGTCGGCGAAGCGGTGAAGTTCAACCTTGGATCGGATATCGATCTGACCACCAGCGCCGTCCGGCAGTCGGCGGCCAGTGCCTATGAGGAGGCTGGGGTCACGCCGGACGAAATCAAATATCTGTCCACCTATGACAGTTTCACGATCACCGTTCTGATCGCAATCGAGGATCTGGGTTTTTGCGAAAAGGGACAAGGCGGCCGCTTCGTCGCCGATGGCAATCTGATCAGCGGAGTCGGACGGCTGCCGGTCAACACGGATGGCGGCGGTTTGTGCAACAACCACCCGGCCCATCGCGGCGGCGTGACCAAGGTGATCGAAACCGTCCGTCAGTTGCGCGGGGAAGCCCATCCGGCCGTTCAGGTCGAGAACTGCGATCTGGCGATTGCCAACGGCCTCGGCGGCATGCTCGACCGGCGCCATGGCGGCGCGACCGCAATCCTCGAGAGGATCGCATGATGCAGATCAGCGAAGACGCAATCCGCGCGCCGGTAAGAACGCCTGAAACACAGGCCTTCTGGGATGCGGCAAGCGAGCGGCGGCTTTTGTATGCGGAATGCCGCGGCTGCGGAAAGCCGCATTTCTACCCGCGCCGTGTCTGCCCCTTCTGCTTTTCCGAACACGTCGATTGGAAGCCGTCATCCGGGCTTGCGCAGATTTACGCCTTCAGTCTGTTTCGCAAGGGCAGCCCGCCGTATGTTTCGGCTTGGGTTACCCTGGATGAGGGCGTGTCGATACTGACGAACATCACCGACTGCGATGCCGAATCGCTGTGTATCGGAGACAGGGTGGAGGTCGTTTTCAAGCCCGCCGCCGATGGTCAGTTGACGCCGCTGTTCAAACCGCTGAATAACCCTTGACGAACACCGCTCTCACCGCCGGCCCATAGCGCCGTGCGTTCAAAGGGGAAGTACGCAAATGCTGCCTCCATCAAACAAAAGCCGCAAGCAGAACCACCGCCGGACACTGACCGTCGAAAGCTTCGAATGCGATGATGGCAGCATTGACCTGGAACTTCGGCTCGTCGACCAGAAACGCTTTGGTTTTGTCGATCGTGAGCGTGGCAAACTGGAGCCAGGCGAACCGGTACACGCCATCAACGTGCGGATTTCGGTGAACCAGGATCTGGAAGTTCTGAATATCGAAACCGATCTTGAAGCGATGCCGTTTGCGTTCTGCCAGGGTGGGGATGCGAACGCATCCGGACTGATCGGCAGTCGGCTGGACAGGGGTTGGCGCAGATCGGTGCGTGAAGCCATGGGGTCGACGAAGGGCTGCACACATTTGTCGGAGCTCCTAGCCCTCGCGCCGACGGTTGCTTTCCAGACAAAGGCCATTCGCCGTGAACATGCAGATCGTCCGATCGGCGACGACGATGCCCATCACGCCGGCCCGCCGTTTTTCGTCGGCGGATGTCACAGCTGGGCGATCGACAGTCCAGTGACGGCCGAGTACTTCCCCCAATTCAGCTCCGGCAGCGGAAAATCGCACGACGACGGCCGCTAGCCGCGATTGCCGCTACTTCGGCGGCATGCGGCAACCGCCGTCGATGCGAATGGTCTCGCCATTCAGCATCGGGTTTTCGACGCAATGCGTGACAAGATCCGCGAATTCCTCAGGGTCTCCCAGCCGCGCCGGAAACGGGATGTTCTCGATCACCGACTGCTTGAGATGCTCGGGCAGGTCCACTGCCATCGGCGTTTCGAACATTCCCGGCGCAATCGCAAGGACCCGGATTCCATGACGGGCAAGATCGCGCGCCATGGGCAGCGTCATGCCGACGACACCCGATTTCGACGCGGAATAGGCCACGTGGCCGATCTGGCCGTCGAACGCGGCAATGGAGGCGGTGTTGACGATGACCCCGCGCTCGCCATCCGAATTCATCGGCTCCAGCGCCGCCATACCGGCTGCCGACTGGCTCGCCACATTGAAAGTGCCCATCAAATTGATCCGCAGCACTCTTTCGAAAACGGCCGCGTCATGCGGGTCGCCCTTGTGCAGCGTCGTCCGGGCAATCGCAATCCCCGCGCAGTTGATGCAAATCCTCTCCCGACCAAGAGCCGCGCGAACGGTATCCAGGGCCGATGCGACGCTGAGCGTGTCGCCGACATCACAGTGGGTATAGAAACCTCCGATGCTACCCGCCAGCTCCTCGCCCCGGCCATCATCCATGTCGAGGACCGCCACGCTGGCGCCGAGCCGACTGAACTTCCTTGCAACAGCTGCGCCCAATCCGGAAGCCCCGCCCGTGACGATGGCGGTAACGTGACTATCGATGATCATTCATCTCTCCAAGCCAGGGCGGCGGCAATGCTGAACGACCTTTCGTGACGCAGCGCTCGCGGGTGCACTTCCAGCAGATGAAAGTTGTGATGGCGGGCTGTCGTATGCAATAAGGAGGTCCAGCCAGATTTTCTAGAGGCAAAAACCAGACAAAAGCGGAGTGACGCTGGGTGAGCAGGGCGGACCTTGACGCCGACAAGGCGCGAGACGAGAAACAAGGCACATCGATCAAGCGTGTCCCTGCAGTCAAGCGTGCAGCGGCGATTCTTTGGGAGCTGGCCGATCGTCCCACACCCATGAACCTGTCGCAGATCTCGCGAGCCGTCGGCATCATTCCCAGCACATGTCTGCACATATTGAGGGAACTTGCCTCGGCGCGTCTTGTCTCGTACGACGTCAATTCGAAGACCTATCAGCTCGGGTCGGGCATTACCGACCTTGCAAAAAGCGCACTGCGTCTCAACGATTTCGCCGAACTCGCCAAGCCTCGACTGCAAGCGATCGCCAACCGTTTCGTCATGACCGCGACGGCCACGTCGAAGATCGACGACCAGCACCTCGCTCTGGTGGCGTTTGCAAATCCGCCCAATTCCATTTCGCTCAACGTTACGTTGGGCGGTCGGGTTCCGCTGATGTCGGGTGCGTCCGGTCGCTGCTTCGCCGCCTTTGGAAGCATGACCGAAAAACAAATCCGGCAGAATTTCGCCAAGGTAAAGTGGGTTCGACCGATTGACCACGAAACCTGGGCCGAAGAAGTGGAGCAAACCCGGATTGATGGGTTCTCCGAAGACCGCGAAGGCTTCGTCAATGGCGTGTCCGCGATAGCGGTACCGGTTTTCATGCCCGACGGCAGCGTTTCTCACACCATTGGCGTATATGCCATCACGGCACAGCTCGAAGCGATCGACCGGGAAGAGCTTGTGGCCGCCCTGAAGCAGTCTGCCGAAGACATCCACCGCAGAATGAGCCGGTAGCAGCGCTCTGCTCCTGCCAGGAATGAGCCGCCGGTCCCGCGTTGTTGCTCCGCAATGACGCCTCGACCATGTCTGTCGGCAACCATGTCGATTCTTGGCTCCTTTTTTTCACTGCAATTTCAGCAAATCGACCCGTGAAGTGTCGGAAATAATGGAGATTTGGCCAGCGATACCCCTATGGCACCAGCGCCTTTCGAATTTCCTATAGAAAATTAGTTTTTGTATATTGACAACCCCATGATGATCAAACCATAGTTGTGACAGTTCAATAAGGCCGGAGTTCCGGGAACTTTGGCTGCGGCGGGCAACGCCTGCTCAAGACGCGAATGAAGCGGCAAACGCATGTCGTCTTGCACAACCATCAGGTCGGCAAGCGCGTCCGCATCGCGACGTGGGTGCGAATTGGAAGACTGCCGCATGATGAGATGTTCCGTGGGATTGAATCGCTCGGTCTTGGCAATGACGCACAACATCCTTGGAGGAGTGCCTACATGAGTGCTGCATTGCCGCTGTCGGGTGTTCGGGTCATCGAATTGTGCTGGGTCTGGTCCGGGCCGCTGCTTGGTCAGTACCTTGCCGACCTCGGTGCGGAAGTCATCAAGATCGAGTGGTACAAGAGGTATGATCTCTATCGCACCCGCGGTGTCGAACGCATGGCAGGCAAGTTTCCCGAGTTTATCCGGCGGGAAATGTCGCAATCGTTTCACGGGCTCAATCGCAACAAGATCGGCGTCACGCTTGACCTGAAGGTGGACAAGCACCGGGAGGCGCTGCTGGACCTGGCGCGCGAAACAGACCTGGTGATCGAGAACTTCACGTCCGGAACTCTGGATCGCCTCGGCATCGGACACGATGCGCTTGCCGCATCCAACCCTGGGATCGTTCTGCTGTCGCTTTCCGGTTTTGGCTCGTCGTCGCGTCTTTCCGACATGCGGGCTTATGGTCTCGTTCTGTCGGCCCTGTCCGGTCTCGAATCGAACATCGTCGATCCGGAAACCAATGAATTCGTGGGCACACCAACCTTCGTGGCCTCCGACCCGAACGCCGCCACCTACGGCCTGTTCGCGTCCATCGCGGCGGTGCTGGAAGCCAAACGAACCGGGAAAGGTGCCCACATCGAGCTCTCGCAGCTTGAGGCAATTGCCCATGCGGCAACGGACAATGAGCAGGAGCTCGTGGAGCTCGCCGCATCATTGGGATTGTCGACTGATTTCGAATCCAACGCTTCCTCAGTCCTGCGAACCAAAGACCAGAGCCACATCTGCGTCGCCTGGCCGGCGAGCATGTCCATTTCGGATATTGAGGTCCTGACAGCGCAGGCGGCCGAATTGACCGGCGATCAGGCAAAACAGTTTTTTGAAGAAGCGGGCGTCAGGTGCGTTCGCGTCATCGAACAGCCGGCGGAGGTCGGTGCCGGGGCGGCCCGGGAAGGCACCCTCATTTCCACGGTTCATCCGACCACAGGTCCGGAGAAGATCGTCGCGGCACCGTGGTGGATAGACGGACACCGCGCACCGTTGCGGAAGACAGCGCCGACACTTGGCGAAGGCAACGACTACGTGCTCGGAAAACTGCTTGGCTGGTCACCCGAAGACCGCAACGCCATCAGCAATTTTGATGTGGAGCGCCGCAATGGATCAAAATGAAGCCTCCCAGGCCACGCCGAACCGGTCCTTGGAGATCGGGGCGGCGCGTTTTGTTGTCGTCGGCACCAATCGGTCTGTCCTCAACGCGGCAAGCTGGCTTAAGAAATTCGGGGCATCGCTGGAGGGTGCGGCCTCGGTCGAGCAAGCCCGAGAACTTGAGCCGGCCCCGCTTGCCATTTTCGTTTCGGGGGACACCGAACCGCACGCGCCGGACAGCGGCGAAGGGCCGACGGAAATCTACCTTTGGGACTATGAAGTCGGCCGCCCGGGTGTGGGGGCATTTGCGAGCGCCGTTTCGGGTGTGTCCTCCGTGATCGGAAACGCGGATGGGCCGCCCGGCATATTGCCGGTCCACCTGCCCGAACGCTGGGCCGGCATGTTCGGTGCGAACATGGCACTGGGACTGATGTTCGTCGACGCAACGAACCGGACGTCGCAGCCGCGTCGGATTGACATCTCGGCAGCCGACATCCTGCGCGCCTTTGCGGAGCAGAACTCCGGCAATCATGCCGGTGTTCCCTATGGGTGGCGTCGACACGGACGCACCACGGTCGAGCATGGCGGCGTTTTTCCGCAGGGCTTCTTCAGCTGCCGCGACGGATTTGTCGCGGTGCAGGCGCGGTCGAAGCAAGATTGGGCATCGATTCTCGCCGCGTTCGGCAACCCCGACTGGGCGCAGGTACCGGAATTCCAGAATCCTTTCAAATTGTCCGAGGACGACAGTCGGATCATGCCTGTGTTCGAGGCGGAACTGAGCAAACGCGACCGGCACGAACTACTGGAACTGGCGATCGAAACGGGGGCGCCGATGGCACCGGTACTGTCGCCGGAGGAAGCGGCGGAATGGCAAATCTTCCGGCCCGGTTATTCCGACGAAGCCGGGAAACCGAATGTGCCCTACATTGTCAGCCGCTAGATCCGGATTTCAATCCTCCGTGAGGAAACGCAATGACTTGGGGGACGATTACAGACGACGGAATTGCCGAAGCGGAAGCCCTTGTCGGTGTTCCGCTCAGACGCGATCGCATGCAGTGGATCGAGACGGCAACCCGCGACGCAATCCGTCATTTCGCCTGGGGTGTCGGCGACAACAACCCTCTGTGGCTCGACATGGAGTATGCCCGGTCGTCGCCCTACGGCACGATCGTCGCACCTCCATGTATCCTCTACGCCGTCGACGGAACCGTCGTCGCGCCCAAGCTGCCGGGCGTTCAATGGCTGTATGCCGGCACCTCGTGGACCTGGTTCGAACCCATTTTGCTTGACGATTCCTTCAGCGTCGACGCCGTGCTTCTCAAACAGGAAATCAAGCACGGCCGACGCTTCCCGAAATGGGTTTTGCAGACCGGCGAGCTGAAATACACCAACCAGCACGGTCGCGTTGCCGGTACCGCCCTTGGTCGATGCGCCAGGACGCCGAGAGGCGAAAATCTCAAGAAGCAGACCAATTCCGAAAACCGGCAATCCAGCGAACCGCACGAATATACCGTCGATGAAATCGACGATATCGAACGCCAGGTTCTGGCGGAACCGAGGCGTGGCGACCAACCGCTCTACTTTGAGAAGGTCTCGGTCGGGGACGAGGTTCCCCAGGTCGTAAGAGGACCGCTCGGCATCATCGACATCATGGCTTGGTACTCCGCCCAGCAGGGCGCGACGCACTATGGCGGCGTGCACGGCGATGCCATTCGCTACCGTCAGCGGCACGCCGATTATCACGTCAACAAGAAGACCGGCGCCAGGGAATCGGCCGGACGTGGCCACCTGGAAACGGCAACTGGGCGCGATGTCGGAATGGGGGGAGCCTACGATATCGGCCCGCAGAGAATCGCCTGGGCACAGCACATGTTGACAAACTGGATTGGCGACCATGGATTCCTTCACACGCTGGATGTGAGCGTACTGAAGCCGAATCTGGTGGGCGATACCTTGTGGTGGACAGGAGAGGTCACCGAGAAAGAGGTCTGCGATGGCTACGGCGTCGTCAGGATCGCGGTCCGCGCGACCAATCAGAAAGAGGTTGTATCGGCGCAAGGCACGGCGTCGGTCGTGTTGCCGTCGCAGGAAAACGGCCCCGTGACGTTTCCCATTCCGCAGCGCTTGTCTTGACGATCGACAGGTGGCCGCCGGAGACATTCGAATGGTAATCGACTATTCCGATAGCCTGGTCGTTGCATCGACTCTCAAAACCGATCTCGGCGAAGGGCCCATTTGGGACGATGCGACGGATACGCTGATCTTCGTGGACTCGACCCTCGGCCGGATTCACCGCCTGTCTCAGCATCAAGATCGTCCGTCGAGCGTCGACGTCGGACACACCATCGGCGTCGCCATTCCGCGGCAGCGTGGCGGTTTCGTCGCGTCGTCCGTGGAGGGTCTGCTTTCGGTCCACGAAGACGGGAGCGAAGTCGCCCTGCTGCTGCCGATCGAGAACGACCTGACCGGCAACAGGATGAATGACGGGAAGTGCGATTCAAGGGGCCGTCTTTGGAGCGGAACGTTTTCGACCCGGTTTGAACCGGATGCCGGCACTCTCTACCGGATCGACCCCGACCTGACGGTGACACCGGCAGTGGACGCGGTGCGGGTCTCCAACGGAATTGCGTGGAGCCCCGACGACAGGCTGCTTTACTTCAATGATACCTTCGCGCGCGGCATCGACGTGTTCGACTACGATATCGAACTAGGTCAGGTGTCCAATCGTCGGCGGTTTGTCGATATCGACCGGGATGTCGGACTACCCGACGGCATGGCGGTCGACAGCGAAGGCTGCGTCTGGGTCGCACTCTTCTATAGCAGTGAGGTCAGACGCTACAGCCCCGACGGGACCTGGATCGGCGTCGTTTCGCTGCCGGTCGCGCGAGTTACGAGCTGCAATTTCGGTGGCCCGGATCTGACGGACCTCTACATCACCACAGCCGATTTCAGGATCCACGATGACGGGAAGGCACATGAACCGGAAGCCGGTTTCGTGTTTCGCTGCCGGCCCGGTGTCAGGGGTCTGCCTTCCCACAAGTTTGCGGGATAATCCGGCTCGAACCAGCACTACAGTCCCAGATAGGCCTGTCGGACCCGTTCGTCCTTCAAAAGGACATCCGCCGGCCCGCTGGCCGTCACCGCTCCGAGGTCGAGCGCATAGGCGCGATCGGCCGCGGCCAAAGCCTTGGTCGCATTCTGCTCCACCATCAGAATGGTCACGCCTGTCTTCTGAATGTCCTTGATCGCCCTGAAGATGGTCCTGACAAGGATGGGTGCAATGCCAAGCGACGGTTCGTCCAGCATCAGAAGTCTGGGCGCGCCCATGAGCCCTCGCGCGATCGCCAGCATCTGTTGTTCGCCGCCGCTCAATGTGCCTGCCATCTGGCCGATGCGCTCTTCGAGGATCGGAAACATGCTCACCGCATGATCGAAATCCCGACTGACCGCGGCGTCGTCGCTGCGCTTGAAGGCGCCGAGCCGGAGATTCTCCCGCACCGTCATGCGGGTCAGGACCATCCGCCCCTCCGGCACGTGAATGACACCCAAGGCGACGATCTCATCCGGTTCAAGTCGCGAAAGATCCCTGCCGTCCAGAGTGATCGTTCCCCTGGTCGGACGAACAAGTCCCGAGATTGTCCGCAACAAAGTGGTTTTGCCGGCGCCGTTCGGGCCGATGACCGACACCAGTTCACCTTCCCCGACGTCCAGATCGACGCTGCGCAAAACCGGATTTGCGCCATACCCCGCCTCGACATCGCTCAGTTCAATCATCGTCTTCGGCCTCGCCAAGATAGGCAGTGATCACATCCTTGTCCTGAGAGACCTCAGCCGGTGTCCCCTCGGCGATCTTGCGGCCGAAATTTAGGACGGTGATCCGGTCGCATATGCGCATGACCAGCTTCATGTGATGTTCGACAAGAACGATTGCCAAGCCGGTGGAACGCAAATGCAAGATCGTGTCGGCGAGCCACTCGAGCTCGGTGGGGTTCATGCCGGCGGCCGGTTCGTCGAGCAACAGCACCCGCGGGCGCATCGCCAGCGCCCGCGCCATCTCCAGCCGCTTGCGCTCGCCATAGGAAAGGGAGTCGGCCGTTCGCTTGCCGAGATCCGCCAATTGAAACCGATCCAGAAGCGCATCCGCTTCTTCCGACAATCGACGTTCTTCCGCCGTCGGTATCGCGCTCAATCGCGAAATCAGGGATTTGCAGAGTAGCGTCTGCGCAGAACGAATGTTGTTGCGAACCGTGTGCCGCCCGAACAGCCTCAAATTTTGGAAGGTACGGGCAATGCCAGCCTTGGCGACCCGGTCCGACCGCCAGTTGGTCAGATCACGGTCGTCCAGTCGCACGGTTCCATGCGTTGCCGGAAACATACCGGTGATGACGTTGATGGTCGTTGTCTTCCCGGACCCGTTCGGGCCGATGAGGCCCATGACTTCGCCAGCTGAGAGATCGAAATCGAGTTGGTCCAGCGCCTTCAGACCGCCGAACGACTTGCTGAGTTCCGCTACCGAAAACACCCGTCAGCCCTCGGTTCCGACTGCCGAGGATTGCACGGCCGCAGAGGCGCTTTGTGCGTCTCTCACGCGTTTGCGTTCGCGTCTGTCGTCCAATCGATACAATATTTCATCGACGATCCCGCGGGGAAAGGCGGCAACGACGATGAGCACGACCACGCCGTAGAGGATCATCCGGTAATCGGTTGCAAAACGGAAGAATTCGGGCAACGCCGTCAACAGGACGGCGCCGACGATCGGGCCGTAGAACCGGTACATCCCTCCGACCGCCACGTAGAAAATGGAGATCAGCGCCAGGTGGAAGCTGAAATTCGATGCCAGGACGAAGGAGGAGAATGAGGCATAGAGACCGCCTCCGACACCGGCGACCGCCGCGCCGAACGCAAACATCGAGACCTTCACCAGCACGACATTGATGCCCATTGCGGCCGCAGCGGTTTCGTCTTCCCGGATCGCGTTTGCCGATAATCCGATCCGTGATCGTTCGATCCAGAAGAACAGCCCGACCACAACGATGACGACGGCAAATATTTCGGGCCACGCTGCGATCACGTCGACACCGCGAAAGCCAAGTGCTCCCGCCGGCCCGACCATTTGACCGTCGATATCGACCTGGTGATGAAGGTTGCTGAAAAACACCCGGACGACCTCTGTGAAGGCAACCGTCGCCAGGGTCAGGTAGATGCCCCTGATGCGCAGGCACGGATAGCCCAGGGCAACGCCGACGACGGCGCAAAGAACGCCAGAAACGGCCAGCGCCGGGAACAGCGCAAATCCGTACATCGTCGTGAGCATCGCCGTGACAAAGGCACCGATGGACCAGAAGCCGACCTGCGCCAGGGAAAACTGCCCGACCATGAGCGTGGCGAAGACACTGAGCGCCAGGAGAATGTTGAGACCGGAGATTTCAAAAAGGGCGGTCAAATAGGCCATGGGTCAGTCCCGCGTCGAAGCCGTGCCGGCAAATATGCCCTGCGGTCGAATGACAAGAACGGCAAACAGTATGATGAAGAGAACGGCTTCCTTTGTTTCGGCGGAAATCGTACCGGCGGTTACGGTTTCTATGACACCGACAAAGAGCCCGCAGATCATGGCTCCCCGAACGCTGCCGATGCCGGCCAGAACCAGGACCACGAAACTGACCAACAGGAGATTCGAGCCGAGGAAGGGGCTGACGGTTCCGTAGGCGACGCCGATCAGGCATCCGGCGGCACCGGCAATGGCGGACGCCGCAGCGAACACCGTGATCTCGACGCGGCGGCCGTTGATGCCCATCAGCCATGCCGCGTCCGGGTTCTCCTCGACGGCACGAATGGCCAACCCGCTCTTGGTATGGTTGAGCCACCAATGCAGCAGCGCCATGATCATCAAGGCGGCAATGAAGATCACGAGATAGGCGCCGCGGATATACAGATCACCGACAAAAAACGCGAGGTTTTCAAGTGGGCTGGGAAACTCCGTGACTTCGATCGAATAAATCGGAACCTGTTGCGTGAGATGCAGAAACAGTTCTTCGAGAATGAGCGCGACCGCCGCGCTGGTCACGAATGGGGACAATGCGGCGGCGTTCCTCAGCGGAACGAAGGCCACCAGACGGACAAGCAGTCCGACCAGCGTTCCGGTGACGACCGATCCGACAAACGCCAGCATCAGGACAAGGTAGCTGTCGGCGCCGCCCAACAGGATCGAAATGGTGGCGCCCGCAAAGGCCGCCACCATCAAAGTCGCCCCATGCGCGATATTGAAGCGGTTGAGAACGCCGAAGATGAGCGTGAAGCCGATTGCGACAAGCGAATAGGTGGCCCCGAACAGGAGGCCGCTGATCTCATACTCCAGCACTATCATCGCTCATCTCCGCTGCGGAAGCGACGCGCTTACTGGTTCGGCTGCCAGGCGCCGAAAGCCCCGTCCCTGATCGTCAGGATCACGCCGGCCTTGGGCGTGTCGTGAACATCGTTGAACGCCACCGGGTAACCGCTGATGCTGTCGATGGAGACCTTTTCGTAGGCGTCCCGAAGTTTGGCGCGATCCTCCTGCAGCGTTTCCCGGGTGTTCTTGATCCCCGACATTTCCAGTGCGGCGATGATCAACTGCCCGGCTTCGTAGCCGTTGACCGAGAAGAGATTGATTTCGTCGCCCCAGCGATCCTTGAATTTCTTGCCGAATTCGACGATCGAATCGCCCTTGTCGTCGTAGGATCCGATCATCAGCATGCCTTCCGTGGCCTCTCCGCCGGATTTGATGGTGTCGGGCACCAGTTGCGAGATGCCGCCGACGAACGCGTCCGGCTGCAGCCGGCGGCGGAAGGCTTCTTTCATGAACCCGATACCGCGCTGGTTGTCGGCGGACACGTAGACGATGTCCGGGTCGGCGGCGCGCAGTTCATTTACCTGGCGAGAGAAGTCCGAGTCCTTCGACAGCCCGGTCACCACCACCTTGACGTCGACGCCGCGATCGGTGAGTTCCTGCTTCATCAATTCCGAGATGGCCGGAAAATAAGGATTGTCGGTCAGATGGTAGATGCCTGCTGTCTTGGCCCCGGTGTGGTCGACCACCTTGTCGGCCAGGAAGCCGAGCGCATAGGATTCGGCAAAGGAGTTGCGGAAACCCCAGTCGCTGATTTCGCCGAGGCCGGGAGCGCCGGCGGAAGAAGAGTGGACGATCAGCCCGTTGCTGTCGGAGTCAAGTTCCTTGAGGTAATTGAATGTCGCTTCGGCGATGGTCGACGTTGTCGGCCCTTTGACCATCAACACCTTGTCGTCATAGACGAGTCCCTTGAGTGTCGCGATGGCCTTTGCCGGATCGAGACCGCCGTCGGAACCCAGTTCGCCGCCCCCGACCACCTCGATTTTGACTTTTTGTCCATCGATTTCGATGCCGCCTGCGGCATTGGCCTCCTCGAAAGCCAGAATCGTGCCCCGGGCGCCCGGAACCCCGTAGGGCGCAGCGCCACCGGTCAGCGATTCGAGCATGCCGATGCGGATCGTTCCCTCATCCTGAAACGCCATCGCGGTGGACGAGGCCCCGAGTGCCAGAGCGACCGTCAGGCCGAGGACCAGGCCGTTTGCACGCGATGCAACCTCACCAAATTCAGATCTGTTTCTCATCGTCTTCCTCCCTGTCCGGTGAATTCTCCAGCTGACTGGTTTGCGCCGACCACTGGATCGACTGAAAGGGTTCGCGGAAGTCAGCTGGACACGTCGAACCCATCATTGATCGCCGGCCTGCTCCCGCCGAGCGCCAATTCGTCGAATGCGGCGTCTTTGAGAAGCGCGAAGCTCGGATACCCGCCTTCCTTCTCCTCCTTCAGGAAGGTGCGGAAGCGCAGTTGTCCGCCGGCATAGATGAGGCATCGATTGCGGTACTTTCGGTCGACATTCGAATTGTACCCGGTGAACCAGGACTGCTCTTTTCCAAACAGGATCCGCTCGGACATTTCCTGCACATGCCGGCCCCAGAACTCCTCCGACTCCCTCCTTGCGTGGAAATAGCCGATGTCGTTGTCGAAGAGATAACCGAGAAAATCGGAACACCAGTCGACGGCTTCCTCGATCCCGCGCGGAAAGTTGGTTGCCACGGATCCGCTTTGCGGTCCGGCCAAGGTCAGAAGGTTGGGGAATCCGTTTACGGAGAGGCCAAAGGCGGTTCGTGGCCCGTCTTCCCATTTGTCTTTCAGCTTGAGGCCGTCCTTGCCGACGAAATCGATTTTGTCGAATGCCCCGGTAACGGCGTCAAAGCCGGTCGCATAGATGATGATGTCAAAGGGGTGATCATCCTGGCTCGTCCTGATGCCGGATGGCGTGATCCGTTGGATCGGCGTCTCGCCGATATCGACGAGCAGCACATTGTCCCGATTGAAGACCTCGTAATAGTTCGTCTCCATGGGAACGCGGCGGGTTCCGAATCCGTGGTCTTTCGGAACGAGTTTTTCGGCGACCTCCGGGTCATCGACCCGCTGCCTGATTTTCTCGGCAACGTAACTGGAGAATTCGGCATTGGCCTCGGGGTCGGTCAGCATGTCCTTGAAATTGCCGAGCCATACACCGAACCCCGGTGCCTCATAGAGTTGTTCCCAGAACGCTTCCCTCTCCACCGGCGGGACCTCGAGCGTCTTTCGGGGATCGATGTCGTGGTAGAATCCGCTCGGCGTGTTCCGGCATTGCTCGAAGATCTGAGCATACCGGTCCTTGATCTGCCGCATCTCCTGTTCGGTTATCGGTGAGTTGTGCAGAGGCGCACACCAGTTCGGCCGCCGTTGAAAAACGGTGAGGCTGCCGACCTTGTCGGCGATATCGGAAATCACCTGGACCCCGGTTGCACCCGTGCCGACCACGGCAACCCGTTTGCCGGCAAAATCCACCGGCTCCCTGGGCGCATGATAGGTGTGGAAGGAAAGCCCCTCGAAGCTCCCGACGCCGTCGTACCGGGGCAGGGTCGGTTCCGAAAGCAATCCAATGGCAGTCAGGAGAAAGCGTGTCGAGAACTCTTGACCGTCATCCGTGGTAATCCGCCAACCGGACTTGTCGGGATCCCAGTGCGCCGAATTCAAGCGACTGCTGAAACGCATGTGTCGGCGAAGGTCGAACTTGTCGACAACGTGTTGCAGATAGCGTTCGGTTTCTTCACGCGGAGCAAAGTGCTCGGACCAGTTCCACTCACGCAAAAGCTCGTCTGAGAACGAATACCCGTAGGTTTCGCTTTCGGAATCGAAACGACAGCCCGGATATCTGTTCCAGTACCACGTCCCGCCGACATCCGAGCCCTGCTCGAGGACGAGGAACCGCACGCCCATCCGGTCCAGCCGATAAGCCTGGTAAATTCCGCAGACGCCGGCGCCGATCACGATCGCGTCGTAGTCAAATTCCAACGTTCCTGTCTCCCGCGTCTGGACGCCCGGTTGCGTGGAAGAGAAGCGACTCCGAAGTCCGCCTTGTCGATTTTCCGAACCAGCATGTACCGCAACGCCGGCGCCACCGGTATCGGGCGGACATTCCGCACGATGGAATCCATACCGTCGAAACGCCCGTTGTCGTCCACACTATCATGCAAATATTTTGTCGCAAGACAAAAATTTATTGACCAACGACAATTGTTTCATATTCTCGTGACGCTAAATCCTTCTTGGTGTAGCGTCTTGAACGCGCCTGGGAGAACAACAAACGCGGTCGACTGCCACAGCGTGGTCGCGCCTTGCAGATTCGGGTCGCAGGTCAGGGAGAAAACGAAATGCTTGATGTCCGTTCGGCGATGCGCCGCGCAATGGAGTACAATCGCAATCGGCCCGCAATCATCGCTGACGACGTCGAACTGACCTTCGAGCAGGCCTGGAAGCGTGGCTGCCAATTGGCAAACGCCTTGCATGAAATCGGCCTTCGACCGGGCGACAAGGTAGCGGTGCTGGAAGACAATTGCCTGGAGGCATCGGATTTCTTTGTCGCTGCCGCCGCCGCCAATGTCGTGCGTGTTCCTCTTTATCGCCGCAACTCGGCGGTCGCCCACGGACATATGATCAGCCACACCGACTGTCGCGCGATCATCGTTTCCCAGGAATATGCCCATGAAGTCGAGCATTTCAAAGACGAGATCGATGGCCTCGAGCATGTCATCATACGCGGCGACGATTACGAGACTTGGCTCGCCGGCCATTCCGACGAGGATCCCGACCTGCCGATCGACATGGACGATCCGCACCTCATAAGACACTCCGGCGGCACGACCGGCCGGTCGAAGGGCATGCAGTTTTCACACCGTCAATGGATGCGAACCTGCCGCGACTGGGCCTGTTTTTTTCCCAACATCGAAGCCGGTGACTATGCCACCCATGCCGGCCCGATATCCCATGGGTCGGGATATCTGTTCATGCCGATGTGGCTGGCCGGCGGCTGCAACATCCTGGTGCGCCGGTTCGATCCGGAAGACTTTGCCGATCACCTTGAAAAGTACGGCGGGTTCACCTTTGCGGTGCCCACCATGCTCAGCGACATGATCGCCAAATGTTCCGGCAAGAAGGACTTTTCCAGTTTGAAGGGGATCATGGTCTCCGGTGCGCCGATCCGGCCCGCCACGGCGCTTCAGGCGCGCGACTTCTTCGGCGACGTCCTCTACCAGCTTTACGGCCAGACGGAATCCGTGCCTGTTGCCGGAATGGGACCCAGCGAGTGGTTCAGCGAGGTGCCGGGCTCCAATCCACTTCTGGCGGTCGGCAAGGTCATGCCCTATTCCGCCATCGAGATTCGCGATGAAAACAATCGCCCCCTTCCACCCGGCGAAATCGGCGAAATCGCCCTGAAATGCGAAGGCCAGATATCGGAGATCCTGAACGAACCCGAACTGACCCGCCAGCGACTTGTCGACGGATGGGTCCTGTCCGGCGATGTCGGAAAGATCGATACCAACGGTTACGTCTATCTCACAGACCGCAAGGATGACATGATCATCTCGGGCGGCTTCAACATCTGGCCGGCCGAATTGGAAAATGTCATTTCCAGCCTTGCCGGCGTGCGCGAGGTCGCCGTTGTGGCCGCGCCGCATGAGCGGTGGGGCGAGATCCCTGTTGCCGTGGTGGTTCTGAACGACGACGCGACCATCTCCGAAGAAGAAGTCGTCGAAGCCTGCAAGGCCGAACTCGGCTCCTACAAAAAGCCGGGCCAGGTCATCATGCAGGTAGAGCCCCTGCCGCGCACACCCGTCGGAAAGATCCAGCGCAAAGCAGTCCGGGAACGGTTTTGGAAGGATGGGTCCCAGCGCAACATTATAGCGTGTTCGTTTTACGTGAATTCACAGCCGACTGCCTTGAAATAGTTTCTGCATTCCTGCGGCGAGAACAGGTGGCAGATCTGCCCGATCGCCTTCCAGACGTCGTCAAAGGTTCTGGCACCGGCTTTTCTCAGATGGGCCTTGAGCTTTGAAAAGGCCATTTCAATGGGATTGAGGTCAGGGGAGTATTTCGGCAGGAACAGGAACCAGGCGCCGACCTCCTTCAGCATCTGTTTGGCCTTTTCGCTCTTGTGAGAGGATAGGTTGTCGAGCAGCACGACATCGCCCCTGTTGAGTTCCGGGACCAATTGGGTCTCAACATACAGCTCGAACAGTTCTTTGTTCATGGCGCGATCAATGACCCAAGGGGCAACCAGACCATGGCACCGCAAGCCGGCGATGAGGGTCTGGGTCTTCCAATTACCATGAGGAACGAAGTCAATGAGACGCTCTCCCATCGGTGCCCAGCCGGTCTGCTTGGTCATTTTGGTGTTTGTGGATGTCTCATCGATGAACACAAGTCTTTCAATGGCCCGGTTCAGATAAGGAAGGCGCCCTGTCTGCCAGAGGCGGCGGTTCCGTTTCACGTCGCTGCGGTGCTGTTCCTTGGCATAAAGTGTCTTTTTTTGTGTGACAGACCGAGACTGTGCAGCATCTGGCCGACCGGCGAACGATTGACCTTCAGGTCAAATTCCTCCTTCAGTTCCAGGCAGAGCTGTCGTAGCGTAATGTCCCGTTTTTGCTCTACGCGCTTCCGGATCCAGTCCTTGTAGGGGGCAAGTTTGCCGTGGCCGGTATTGCCCGGATTGTGTCTGGGAGCAAGCGAACCGGTCTCTCGTTTCAGCTTGACCATGTCATTCACGAACTTGATGGAGACCTTGAAATGGCCGGCCGTTGCACGATGCGTATGGCCTTCTTCAACATGGGCCACAACACGTTCCCGTAACTCAATAGGATGAGGCTTGGGCATTACAAATCTTCCCGAATCGAAACAAAAAATGTCGCCCCAACAAAATTCTGAATCATATTCGCGCCCAGAAGGAAATCCCGAATCTACAAAACCTCGACACGCTCTAGCGGTGCATAGGTTGCGCTTTATTTGATCAGCAGATCTCGGACCTCGAGAGGCATAGCGGTCGATAGGCGACTGGAAAAACTGTGGTGCCCCCGGTCGGACTCGAACCGACACTTCCGAAGAAATTGGATTTTGAATCCAACGCGTCTACCAATTCCGCCACAGGGGCCCTGTGCCGTTCGCCGCCGAATATACGAAGCGGCGGCAATCGGTCAACTCGCTTTTACCAACTTCTAAGGCGGCTCGGCTAATTTGCGGTTTACGCCCTGATCGATTCTCCCTACAAGCCCGGCCAAGGAACCCGCTGCATGATCAGACGCCTCTACGATTGGACCATGTCGCTTGCCGCGACGCGCCACGCGCGCGTCGGCCTGGCGGCCGTTTCCTTTGCCGAAAGCTCGTTCTTTCCGATCCCGCCCGACGTGCTGCTGATCCCCATGGTGATTGCCGATCGCGCCCGCTGGTGGAAGACGGCGCTGTTGTGCACGATCGCCTCGGTGCTCGGCGCGCTGCTCGGCTATGCCATCGGCATGTTTCTCTACGAGGCGATCGGCAAACCGATCCTCGAGCTTTACGGCAAGGAGGATTCCTTCGAGCAGATCCGCAACTGGTACAACACCTATGGCGGCTGGGGCGTGCTGTTCGCCGCCGTCACGCCGTTTCCCTACAAGGTGCTGACCATCTTTTCCGGCGCCACTGGCCTCAATCTGGTGACCTTCGTCGTCGTTTCGATCATCGGCCGCAGCCTGCGGTTTTTCCTCGTCGCCTTCCTGCTCTATCTGTATGGCGAACCGATCCGCCTGTTCATCGAGAAGTATCTCGGCATTCTTTTCGCCACATTTCTGGTCCTTCTGTTCGGCGGGTTCTATGCTTTGCGCTATGCATTCTGAGGGGTTTGCAACGTGACCACGGTAACCGGACATTCCGACCATGCGACCGCAGCCAGAGCGCCATCGGCGCTGTCGGCCCTGACCCTGGCCGCCGCCATGGCCGTTGTCGTCGGCACGGCACTCGGTTTCGAGCATATCGGCGGTTACCTGCCCTGCGCGCTCTGCCTCGAACAGCGCACTCCCTACTATATCGGCGTGCCGGTCATGCTCGCCGCAGCCGTCGCGGCGGCCCTGAAAGCACCGCCCCTTCTGGTGCGCGCGCTGTTTCTCGCCGGTGGCGGGCTGATGCTCTACGGCGCCGGTCTCGGCGTCTACCATTCCGGTGTCGAATGGGGCTGGTGGGCCGGTCCGGAGGGCTGCGGCGGCGCGGCCGGAGCCGCGACCGACGCCAGCAGCCTGCTCAGCGACCTCAACGCCATCAAGCCGCCGGCCTGCGACGAAGCGGCCCTGCGGGTGCTCGGCCTGTCCTTTGCCGGTTGGAATGTGATCGCCAGCGTCGTTCTGGCGGCCGGCTGTCTGCGCGGAGCGTTCAGGCGCGTCTGACGACGGACCGGGATCTCACGGTGCGCAGCCGCTACGGCTCCAGTTCCACATCCCAGTAAAGATAGTCCATCCAGCTTTCGTGCAGATAGTTGGGCGGGAACAGCCGGCCGTTCTTGTGCAGCTCGTGCACCGTCGGATGAAACGGCTTCTGCGCCGGGAACATGCGCGCGTCCTTCGGCATCTTGCCGCCCTTCTTCAGGTTGCAGGGCGAGCAGGCCGCGACGATGTTCTCCCAGGTCGTTTCGCCGCCGTAGCGGCGCGGAATGACGTGGTCGAAGGTCAGGTCCTTGTCGGCGCCGCAATACTGGCACTGGAAGCGGTCGCGCAAAAACACGTTGAAGCGTGTGAACGCCGGATGGCGGCTCGGCTTCACATAGGCTTTCAGGCACACGACGCTGGGCAGCGCCATCGACATGGAAGGCGACGATACGCGGTGTTCGTATTCGGCCAGGATGTTGACCCGATCCAGGAACACCGCCTTGATCGCATCCTGCCAGGACCACAGCGACAGCGGATAGTAGCTGAGCGGCCGGTAGTCGGCGTTCAGTACCAGCGCCGGAAGCGCGTCTGGAGAAACTGCAATCGTCACCTCTCACTCCTGAGCGATTCGCCAGTCGTCCCGGTTATATTAGGCCGGTTGTGACAGGATTGTGAAGTAAAGTCCGCAATTTGGCCGGTTTTAAAGCGCCACCCGGTCTCATCCCGTAGGGATCACATCGCCCCGGCGCATGGCGTTCGCGTAATACGCCCACAACAGCCGCGCAGCTACCCCGCGCCACGGCTGCCAGGCCTCGGCCAGCTTGCGCAGTGCTTTCTGGTTCGGCCGTTCGGCATGACCTAGTGCATGACCGGCAGCACTCTGCAGCGCCACGTCGCCGGCCGGAAAAATATCGCCGTGGCCGGCGCAGAACAGCAAATAGACCTCCGCCGTCCACGGCCCGATGCCCTTGATGGCGGTCATCGCTGCGATCGACTCGCCGGCCGGCAGGCGGCACAACGCGAGCGGATCGAGCCGGCCGGCAAGCACGGCCTCCGCCGCCCGCTTCAACGTTTCCTCCTTGGCCCTCGACAGGCCGATCGCCCGGCATTCGCCGTCCGTCAGCGCGGCGACCCGGTCCGGTGCGCAGGCGGGTGCGGCCTCGAGCAGCCGCGCCCACAGCGCCGCGGCGCTTGCCTTCGATACCATCTGCGACACGACGATCTGCGCCAGCCCCTCGAAGCCGGGCGGCTGTCGCCGCAACGGCACGGGACCGGCCCTGTCGATCACCGGCACCAGCCGGCGGTCAAGGGCGGCCAGCGCTTGGAGGCCCCTGTCGATGTCTTCGGGGCCATTGATGGTCGGGATATTCGATGTTGACAAAACCGCCTCCGGAAGGCCAACCGTATCAGCAGCCACGCCCCGTTGCCACTGCCTGCCGGATCTTCAATGGCCTCCACCGCCAGCGACCGTATCTTCCGCTTTGCGCCGAGCCCCAACGGCGAACTGCATCTGGGTCATGCCTGTTCGGCACTGCTCAACGGCGACATGGCCAGGGCGTGCGGTGGCCGGCTCCTGTTGCGCATGGAAGACACCGACACCCAGCGCTGCAAGCCGGAATACGAACGGCAGATCCTCGACGACCTGCAATGGCTGGGGCTCACCTGGGAAGAACCGGTACGCCGTCAGAGCGACCATCTTGCAGTCTATCTGGCGACGCTCGAACAATTGCGCAGGCTCGACGTCGTCTATCCGGCGGCCATGAGCCGTCGCGCCATTGCCGATCACGTCGCCCGCACCGAAGCCGCCGGCAAGACCTGGCCTCGCGATCCCGACGGCGCCCCGATCTATCCCGGCACCGAACGCGACCTCGACGCGACCGCCCGCCGGCGATTGATCGATTCAGGTCTGCCCTTCGCATGGCGTCTCGACCTTCGGGCCGCCGCGCGGCACCTCGGACGACCGGTCGATTGGCTGGAGGAAGGCCGCGGACCGAACGGGGAAACCGGCCGTGTCACCTGCGACTGGTCGCTGTGGGGCGACATCGTGCTGACCCGATCGGACCGGCTGGTTGCCTACCATCTCGCGGTGGTCGTCGACGACGCGCTGCAGTCGGTCACCGATGTGGTGCGCGGCCACGACCTGTTCCACGCCACCGCCCTGCACCGGCTGCTGCAGGAACTGCTCGGCCTGCCGGTGCCGCGCTACACGCACCACCATCTGCTGACCGACGCAGCCGGGCGCAAACTGTCGAAGCGCGACCGCGACCTGTCCCTGAAAAGCCTACGCCGGCGCATGACGCCGGCAGGCATTCGGGACCTGATCGAAGCCAGTCCGAAAATCTGATCTGAGGGTGCGGGTCTACTCGACGCGCATGAACAGGTGCTTCAAAAGCACCAGCAGCAGCAGCGATCCGAAAGCACCGATCAGTCCGGCTGCCGCGAGCACTTCCACATTCGAAACCCTGAGGCCGAACTTGTCAGCCAGGAGCAAACCGAGAAACAGGCCCGTGGTCAAAATGAGCATGTTGCCCAGCACCCCGAATCCGGACGACCCGATGACGCCGTCCATGGCGTGACCGACAAAAAAACAGCCAATAATGCAGGCGACGATCAGCCCGTAGAAAACCTCCGGCGATACGTATCCTATCATATTCCGCTCCGTCATTTGCGTTGGCCGGTGTATCGCGTCGCCCCCAACAAACCGACGCAACACCGCAGCGACAATTCATTTGTCGCATTAGAAATTACATCAAATCCGATCCAATTTCCTGCTGTTCCGCCTATCTGGGTTAACGCGAAATAGTGTCAAAAGCCCTAATTTGCGGGCATTTTCGGCCAATTAACCTTAGGATTCCCGGTTTTCGGCCAAGATCGCCGCATTGAGCTCCGCACCGAGGATGAAGATAGCCGCAACGATATAGAGGAAGATCAGCGCGATCATGATCGACGCCAGTCCGGCATAAGTTGCGACATAGGTCGAAAAGCGCTGCAGGTAGGTGGCAAAAAGCGACGCGCCGGCGATCCAGAACAGCATGGTCACCGCGACGCCGGGCAGGATTGCACGCAGCGGCCGCCGACCCGCCGGCAGCCACAGGTGGCAGATGATCAGCGCGGCAAACAGCAGAACCATAGCGATCACCAGCCGCCAGTTCTCGAAATGCACCACCAGCGCCTCGCTCCAGGGCATCCACTCGCGCGCCAGCCGGATGGCGACGGGTGCCAGCACCAGCAGAAAGCTGATGACCAGCATGATCAGCACCGCGACGAGCACGAAGCCCAGGCTCTGCAGTCGCACCGTCAGGAAGGACCGGTTGTCACGCTGGCGATAGGCCCTGTTGAGGGACACCCTCAACGCCTCGACCCCGTTGGAGGCGAAGAACCCGGCGGCAAGGACGCTGACCGTCAGCAGCCCGCTGCGGTTCACCGTCAGCACGTTCAGCACTTCCCGCGAGATCGGTTCGGCGATCGATTTCGGCCAGGTGTCGAAGATGATGTGAACCGCCGTATCGGCAAAGGTGTCGGCGCCGAGAAAGCTGGCGAGCGCCGTTCCGAAAATGAGAAAGGGAAACAGGGCGAGCAGCGTCGACAGCGCGACATGACTGGCCATTGCCCAGCCGTCGTCGTCGTTGAAGTGCGTGAGAGCGTTGACCACGATCCTCCAGTTGCGTTGCCAGTTCATTTGCGCTCCGGTCGTTCCCCCAAGCCCGTTCGCATTGAACGAGCGGGCTCTAACCCTATGTCAGATCGCCACACCCCGTTGTCAAACGGAATTGCTTCCCTTTGGTCCCGACAGGATTTAAGAGTGGCGCCCGTTCCCGACTTTTCCTTCCGCCGGAGCAATCCATGGCCGATCAGCGCACTATCCTCGTTACCGGCTGCTCTTCGGGCATTGGCGCCTACTGCGCCCGAGCCCTGCGCGACGATGGCTGGCAAGTCATCGCAACGGCCCGCAAGCCGGAGGATCGCGTCAAGCTGGCTGCCGACGGCCTTAGCGCGCACTACCTCGACTATCGCGAGGAAGACAGCATCGACGCGCTGTTCGACGCCGTCATGCACGAGACGGGCGGTCGCCTCGACGCGCTGTTCAACAACGGTGCCTACAGCCAGGCGGGCGCCGTCGAGGACCTGCCGACGGAGGCCTTGAAACAGCAGTTCGAAGCCAACTTCTTCGGCTGGCATCGGCTGACGCGTCATGTCGTCCCGGTCATGCGCCGGCAGGGGAGCGGCCGCATCGTCCAGTGCTCCTCCATTCTCGGGCTGGTGCCGATGCGCTGGCGCGGCGCCTACAACGCCTCCAAATTCGCTTTGGAGGGGCTCAGCGTCACCTTGCGCATGGAGCTTGCGGGCAGCGGCATCCATGTCAGCCTGATCGAACCGGGCCCGATCGAATCGAAGATCGCCTCCAACGCCCTGACCTACATCGAGAAATACATCGACGTCGAAGGCTCGGTCCATCGTGCCGCCTACGAGCCGGAACTGCAGCGCATGCGCCAGGGCGGCGTGCGTTCGAAACACAAGCTCGGTCCCGACGCCGTCTACAGGGTCCTCAAGCACGCGCTCGAGAGCGACAGGCCGAATCCGCACTATGTGGTCACCCGACCGGCGAAGATCGGCGCGATGCTGAAGCGGCTGCTGCCGGCCAACACGCTCTATGGCATACTGGGGAGCCGATAGGCGCCGCCCCCGCCTAATCCACGGAAGTTCACGAATGGCGACATTTCTCTTTTACCTGACCCTGGTGATGATGGCGGCCGTGGTGTTCGTGCTGATCCGCGGTCTCGTCAACATGATGCGCGGCGGCTCAGGCAATCTGTCCAACAAGCTCATGCAGTTGCGGGTGCTGCTGCAGTTTATTGCCGTGGTGTTGATTGTCGCGATATTGTGGATCACCGGCGGCGGTCGCTGACGCTTCAAGGGGGAAATGGGCTTGGTCACACTCAACAAGATCTACACGCGCACCGGAGACGACGGCAGCACCGCGCTCGGCAGCGGCGAACGGCGCGACAAGCACGACCTGCGCGTGGCCGCCTACGGCACGGTGGACGAGGCCAATGCCTGCATCGGCATGGCCCGTCTTCACACCGGCGACGATTCGGTGCTCGACGCCATCCTGTCGCGCCTGCAGAACGACTTTTTCGACCTCGGTGCCGATCTGGCGACCCCGGAAACCCACACGCCGCCACCCTACCCGCCACTGCGCATCGTCGACAGCCAGGTCGACCGGCTGGAGGCGGAAATCGACGACCTGAACGGCCGGCTCACGCCGTTGAAGTCCTTCATCCTGCCTGGCGGTTCGCCGGCTGCCGCGGCGCTGCACCTGGCCCGCACGGTGGCGCGCCGGGCCGAGCGGCTGATGGTCGAGCTCGCCGGCAACCCGTCCGAAAGGGTCAATCCGGCGGCCATCCGCTACATCAACCGGGTGTCGGACCTGCTTTTCGTCGCCGCCCGCATCGCCAACAATGACGGCAGCGACGACGTGCTCTGGGTACCCGGGGAAAACCGCACATGAGTGCCGGCCGCGTCATGACGTGCGGATGATCCGGCCATGTTCATCCCGCTGCACGACCGCAACGATCTCGACCATATCGATCTGCAATACGTCACGCTCGGGCTGATCGCGCTCAATACCGTGATCTGGCTGGCCACCACGGTCAGCGGCGAAACGGGCGCCTTCACCACAGCGGCCGTGCTCGGTCTCGGCTACATCCCGGCCGTCGCCAACGGATTTGCCGACCTGGCGCCCGGCCTCGCAATCGTTCCAGAGGAAGCGACCTACATTACCTACGCCTTCCTACACGGTAACTTCTGGCACCTGGCCAGCAACATGCTGTTTCTGTGGGTTTTCGGCGACAACATCGAAGACGCCATGGGGCATTTCCGCTTCCTCGTCTTCTATCTGCTGTGTGCTGCCGCCGGCGCGCTTGCCCACGGCCTGCTCGACCCGCAATCGGAAGCGCCGCTCATCGGCGCTTCAGGCGCCGTTGCCGGCATCGTCGCCGCCTATCTGATCCTGCATCCGCGCGTGCGGGTGTGGGTGCTGGTTCTCGGCCGCATTCCGCTGCCGCTGCCGGCCTTCATTCCGCTGGTCGTCTGGATAGGCTTCCAGGTGGTCATGGTGGTGGCCAACACCGACGGCGACGTGTCCTGGGCGGCCCATATCGGCGGCATCGTCGCCGGCGCCATTCTCGTGCCGTTGATGAAACGCCGGGCCGTGCCGCTTTTCGACCGCAAGATCGTCTCGCCGAAAGCGGTCGTCCATAAGGGCAAAGACCCGGCGCCGGAGCGCAGCTGGGGCCGCTGAGG
Source organism: Rhizobiaceae bacterium (assembly GCA_963921345.3). Classification (GTDB taxonomy): domain Bacteria; phylum Pseudomonadota; class Alphaproteobacteria; order Rhizobiales; family Rhizobiaceae; genus Hoeflea_A. Next base: position 259,033 of record CAWUFE020000006.1, read on the forward strand.
CCCGGCAGGCGGGGCCCGGGGGACAAATTGCCGCACCCGCGCCGGCAATCCTGATTGACGCCGGCGGTAGCTTGCAGATATGTGACACCCACAAGGCTCTCGATTGCAGGATGGGCACACACTCCGCTGGCAGAATTTGACCGCCTTCATGTCGCTTTCCAGCCATCATGGAACAGACGGAATGTGCTCTATCCGGCGCGCTGTTGGAGAAAGGTGAACGCATGAAAGTTCTGGTACCCGTGAAGCGGGTGATTGACTACAACGTCAAGGTCCGCGTGAGGCCCGACGGCTCTGGCGTCGAGCTGGCCAATGTCAAGATGTCGATGAATCCGTTCGACGAGATCTCGGTGGAAGAGGCGATGCGCCTCAAGGAAGCCGGCAAGGTCGAGGAAATCGTCGCCGTGTCGATCGGCCCGGCCAAGGCCGAGGAAACCATCCGCACCGCGCTCGCCATGGGCGCCGATCGCGGCATTCTGGTGCAGACCGACGACCTGGTCGAGCCGCTCGCCGTCGCCAAGGTCCTCAAGGCCGTGGTCGAGGAAGAGAACCCCGGCCTGGTTATCGTCGGCAAGCAGGCGATCGACGACGACTGCAACCAGACCGGCCAGATGCTGGCCGCCCTCCTGGGCTGGTCGCAGGGCACCTTCGCCTCCGAGGTGGAGATCGGCGACGGCGTCGCTTCGGTCACCCGCGAAGTCGACGGCGGCCTGCAGACCGTCGAAATCAAGCTGCCGGCGGTGGTCACCACAGACCTGCGCCTCAACGAGCCGCGCTACGCTTCGCTGCCCAACATCATGAAGGCCAAGAAGAAGCCGCTCGACAAGAAAACGACCGCCGACTACGGCGTCGACACGGCGCCGCGCCTCACCGTCCTCAACACCGCCGAGCCGGAAGGCCGCAAGGCAGGTGTCAAGGTCGAGAGCGTCGCCGAGCTGGTCGACAAGCTGAAAAACGAAGCCGGCGTGCTTTAGGACGAGGAGACACCAACCATGACCACTCTTCTTCTTGCGGAACACGACAACCAGTCGCTCTCGGACCAGACCGCCAAGGCCCTGACCGCTGCCAGCGCAATCGGCGGCGACGTGCACATCCTGGTGGCCGGCAAGGGCGCGCAGGGCGTGGCCGATGAAGCCGCCAAGCTGGACGGCGTCACCAAGGTTCTGCTGGCCGAGGCCGACGAGCTCGAAGTCAACCTGGCCGAGCCGACGGCAGCGCTGATCGTAGCGCTTGCCGAGGGCTACGACGCCCTTGTCGCGGCAGCCACCACCGACGGCAAGAACATCATGCCGCGGGTCGCCGCCCTGCTCGACGTCATGCAGATTTCGGACATCACCGAAGTCGTCAGCGCCGACACCTTCAAGCGGCCGATCTATGCCGGCAATGCCATCCAGACGGTTCAGTCGACCGACCCCAAAAAGGTCATCACCGTGCGCACGGCCGGCTTCAACGCCGCCGGTGAAGGCGGTTCGGCCAGCGTCGAGACGATCGGTGCGGCCGCGGATCCGGGCCTGTCGAAATTCGTCGAGGCCAAGCTGTCGGAAAGCGACCGTCCGGAACTGACGTCCGCACGCATCATCATCTCCGGCGGCCGCGCTCTCGGTTCGGAAGAGAAGTTCCAGGAAGTCATCCTGCCGGTGGCCGACAAGCTCGGCGCCGCCGTCGGCGCCTCGCGCGCCGCCGTCGATGCCGGCTACGCCCCGAACGACTGGCAGGTCGGCCAGACCGGCAAGGTCGTCGCTCCCGATCTCTACATCGCCTGCGGTATTTCCGGTGCCATCCAGCACTTGGCCGGCATGAAGGATTCCAAGGTGATCGTGGCCATCAACAAGGACGAGGAAGCACCGATCTTCCAGGTCGCCGATTACGGTCTGGTGGCCGATCTGTTCGACGTCCTGCCGGAGCTCGAAAAGGCGCTCTGACCTTACTTTGAAGGGGTCGAATCGGCTTCTTCGCACCTGCAAAAAAATTGATTGGCCGGGCTGGACGTTGTCAGCCCGGCCAATTAGTTTGTGCCCGGTTCATTGCAGTGTGGAATTGGGTTCATGGCCGGCGCGATCAAATCAGTTGGAATTATCGGGGCGGGCCAGATGGGCAGCGGCATCGCGCATGTCTGTGCCGTGGCCGGCTACGACGTGCTTCTGCACGACGTCTCCGAAGACAAAATCAACGACGGCATGGCCACCATCAACGGCAACATGGCCCGCCAGGTGGCCGCCGGCCATCTGAGCGAAGAGGACCGCGACGCCGCCAAGACCCGGATCACCGCGGCCCCGTCGATCGAGGACCTGGCGGCGACCGACATGGTCATCGAGGCGGCGACGGAAGACGAGACCATCAAGCGCAAGGTCTACGCCAATCTGTGCCCGCTGCTCAATCCGGAAGCCATCATCGCCACCGACACGTCGTCGCTGTCGATCACCCGGCTGGCCTCGGCGACCGACCGTCCGGAGCGGTTCATCGGCATCCATTTCATGAACCCGGCGCCGGTCATGCATCTCGTCGAACTGGTGCGCGGCATCGCCACCGAGGACGTGACCTTCGACGCCGCCAAGGAATTCATCGAGTCGCTGGGCAAGACGGTGACGGTGGCCGAGGATTTCCCGGCCTTCATCGTCAACCGCATCCTGCTGCCGATGATCAACGAGGCGATCTACACGCTCTACGAGGGCGTCGGCACGGTGGAAGCCATCGACACGGCGATGAAGCTCGGCGCCAATCATCCGATCGGTCCGCTGCAACTGGCCGATTTCATCGGCCTCGACACCTGCCTGTCGATCATGCAGGTGCTCTATGACGGCCTGGCGGACTCCAAATACCGTCCCTGCCCGCTGCTGACCAAATATGTCGAAGCCGGTTGGCTCGGCCGCAAGACCGGCCGCGGCTTCTACGACTATCGCGGCGACGAACCTGTTCCCACGCGCTGAGGAAAATCCCATGAGCGACCGACCCGTAGCCCTGATCATCGGCGGCGGCAGCGGCATGGGCGCCGATGCGGCCCGCAAGCTTTCCGAAGACGGGTTCGACATCGCTATCCTGTCCTCCTCAGGCAAGGGACTGGAACTGGCGGCGACGCTCGGCGGCCTTTGTGTCGAAGGGTCGAACCGCAACGATGCCGACCTGCAGGCTCTCGTCGATGCGGCGATGGACAAATGGGGCCGCATCGACGCTGTCGTCTCCAGCGCCGGCCACGGGCCGAAGGGGCCGGTGCTCGAGCTCACGGACGAACAGTGGCACGAGGGCATGGAGTTTTACCTGCTCAACGTCGTGCGCATCGCCCGCATCGTCACGCCGATCATGCAACGGCAGCGCCGCGGCGCCTTCGTCAACATCTCCACCTACGCCGCCTTCGAGCCGGAGGAGCTGTTTCCGACGTCGGGCGTCTTCCGCTCCGGCCTCGCCGCCTTCACCAAGCTGTTCACCGACAAATATGCCGGCGACAACATCCGCATGAACAATGTCATGCCCGGCTTCATCGACAGCCTGCCGGAAAAGGAAGACCGCCGCATCCGCATCCCGATGGGCCGTTACGGCAACGTTGCGGAAGTCTCCGAGCTCATCGCCTTCCTGGCCTCCGACAAAGCGAGCTACATCACCGGCCAGAATATCCGCGTTGACGGCGGCATCACGCGCTCGGTCTAGGACTGCCGTCTTTCGGGCAGAACAACCGCAAATCTGCTACTGGCAAAACCTACAGGTTGCGGATCTTCGATCCGTGAGTAACGTCTGACAAGGAAGCCGGTCGTTACAACCTGCCGTTCTTGTCATCGGCCGGCTTTCACTCATCGGGAGTTTTGCCAACGACCCGATGCTTCGAGGGGCGATCGATGCGGTACATCAAGGCAAACTGCAGCAGGGATTCTGTGCGTGCTCACGGCGCGTGCCACAAGACGCGGCTGCTGCTGAGTGCTGCACTCATCATCACGGTCGGCAGCGGATTTCCGGGAAAGACCGTTTTGGCGGATTCCACTGTCACCTGGACGGGCAGTTCGTCGAGCGACTGGTTCGACATGCGCAACTGGTCCACGGGAAGCGTGCCCACTTCCAGCGATTTCGCGGAAATCAACACCACAAGTCCAAACAGCCCTGTGATATCGACCGACGGCGTCGCCGAAATCGATGCGCTGATCGTGGGCGACGACAAGACGGGTTCGCTCACAATCGAAAACGGCGGCACGCTGACCGTTGACGAAATTGCAATTGCCCAAGATGGAGGAACCGGATCGATCGTCGTCACCGGATCGGGTTCAACGCTGTCCATCGGCAACGAAATCAACATCGCCGATGAGGGAACCGGCACACTAACGATTGCGGACGGAGCGACCGTCAGTGTCGGGGGAGTCGACTACTTCATCATGGGCAGCGATTCGAAGGCGACCGCAAATCTCAACATCGGTGCAGCTTCAGGAGATACCGCCGTTGCGCCGGGGACACTGACGGCCGATGCCATTACCGTGTCCATTGCCGACGAAGCCAATTTCGTCTTCAACCACACCGGCACAGAGGCGGACAACTACACATTTTCCTCTGCGATCAGCGTGGACAGCGGTTCCGAGAACGCAAACATCCAGGTCGAATCCGGTTACACGATCATGTCCGGCGACAACAGCAACTTCGGAAAGACAGTTGTTGTCGACGGTGGAACCCTGGTCGTCACCAACAACTTCGCGAGTTCAGCGATCACGGTCGGCGACAGCAACACTGGCTCCGTGCTTGTTGTCGAATCGGCGGGGGCAATTGCGCTCGACGGAGATCTTACAATCGGCAATAATTCGGCAAGTTCCGGCACGGTCACGACAACGGGTTCCGGCGCTAGCCTGAGTGTCACCGGAAACCTTTTGGTGGGCAACGAGGGGACCGGCGCCGTGACAGTCGCTTCACGCGCAACTGTAACGGTTAACGACGGGACCGGAACGCTCACCATCGCCAGTCACAGCAGTTCCAGCGGAACGGTGGCAATCGGTGCGGCTTCCGGCGGCTCCGCGACCGAGGCCGGAACGATCTCCGCCGCCGAAATAGTGTTCGGTAGCGGCACCGGAACGCTGGTTTTCAATCACACCGCGACCTCATCCGACGCGCTGGATTTTACGATCCCGATCAGCGGCAAAGGCGCGATCGAGGTGCAATCGGGGTACACGGAACTTTCGGCCGACAACTCCGGCTTTTCCGGCACCGCATCCGTCGATGGCGGGACGCTGGCAATTACCGGTAGTCTCAAGGGAACCGGGCTGGTGGTCGGCGACACCGGAACGGACGCGGCTGTGGCGATCAGCGCGGGGGCAGAGGCGGATATCAGCGGCGATGCCACCATCGGTGCCGAAACAGACAGTTCGGGCAGCCTGACCGTGACGGCATCGACATTGAATGTCTCGGGCAGCCTGACGGTCGGATCCTCCGGAACGGGCACTCTTATCGTCAACGAATCCGGCGCGATATCCGTCGATGGCGGCAAGGGCGCCGTCAACATCGCCCAGTTATCCGGCTCCACGGGAGCTTTGGTGGTGGGCGCCGAGTCCGGCGACACGGCTCTCGGCACCGGGTCCCTGTCAGCCGGTTCCGTCGCCTTCGGAGACGGCTCGGGATCGGTGTTGTTCAATCACTCCGATGATACCGGCAGTTTCGAATTCTCCACGCCGTTCACGGGCAGCGGAACGCTCACCTTCGCGTCCGGGACAACCGTCCTTTCCGCCGACAACGGGGATTTCACCGGGTCGACAAACATCGAGGGCGGGACACTGTCGATCACCGGCACAATGCCCGGCGACGTCGCCATCGACAGCGGCGGTACGCTTTCCGTAACGGGCACGGCATCCGGCAACATTTCCGTCAATGATGGCGGCATATTGTCCGGAACCGGGGCCATGACCGGGACCGTCAGCGTGGCCGATGGCGGCACGGTTTCACCCGGCAACTCGGTCGGGACCATCCAGACCCAAGACGTCACGTTCGAGGCCGGCTCGATCTATTCCGTTGAGATTGATTCCGACGGCAATGCGGACCTGCTTCAGTCCGGTGGCACGGTCACGCTGAACGGCGGTACTGTTTCAGTCAGTGCGGACAGTTATTCAGACAGCGCCAGCTTCACCGTCGTGTCCGCCGATACGGCCGTAACGGGTTCCTTTTCCGAGGTCACCGGAACCTCGACCTTCATCGCCTACACGCTGAGCTATGACGACACCGACGTGATCCTCAGCCAGACCGTCAGTTCATCCTTCGCAAGCGCCGGCGCCACGGAAAATCAGCTGGCCGTGGGCGCGGCTCTCGATTCCCTGCCGACCGCCCATGAGGTCGTCCAGCATGCCTTCGGCGCCATATCGACAACCGAAGCACGGACCATTTTCGATTCGCTGAGCGGCGAGACGCAGGCGTCGCTCAAGGGCGCGTTGATGACCTCCGGGCGCAAGGTATCCGAAGCTGTCAACCGCCGGCTCGGCGGAACCGTCTCCGACGCCACACAGGTCTTCGCCTATGGCGACACCGGCTCCGCTCCACAACACGGCGCCTGGATCACCGGTTATGGCGGCTGGGACGATATCGACGCGACCGCCAACACGGCCGCTGCCGACAACAAATACGGCGGGATCATTGCCGGCATCGACCGAGAGATCGGCCGGCACTGGCGCCTCGGCGTCTTCGGTGCCTACGGCCATACCGAAACGACCCAGTCGGCGCGCTCCTCCTCGGCCAGCGCCAACAGCTTCACCGCCGGTGCCTATGGCGGTGCCGCCCACGGCGCGGTTTTCGTCAATATCGGCGGTCTTGCCACTTGGCACGATATCGACTCAAGCCGTACCGTCACCATTCGCCGTTCACCCCAGACGCTAACCGCCGGCTACGACGCGACCAGCTGGCAGGTCTTTTCCGAAGCCGGCTATCGGATCGATAGCAACAACACCCGCATCGAGCCCTTTGCCGGCATATCTTTCATGCAGCTCGATACGGACGGCTATACCGAATCCGGCGGCAGCGCTGCGCTGACAGCGGCGGCCGACACCGAAAGCACCACCTTCACGACGCTCGGCGTTCGCCTCGGGCGACAGCTGACCGACACGGTGCGGCTGCATGGCATGGCCGGGTGGCGCCACGTCTTCGGCGACGTCAACCCGACCACCGGGTTCACACTGGCCGGGTCCATCCCGTTTACCGTCGCCGGCGCGCCGATCGCGCAGGATGCGCTGGTTATCCAGGCAGGTATCGAGGTGGAAGTTTCCGACAGTCTCACCCTCGGCGCCGGCTATGACGGACAGTTCGGCGACGGCTCGACCGCCAGTCAGTTCGAAGGCCATTTGCGACTGAGGTTCTAGGCGATTGCACGGCGAACGCAGCCTGAAAAAGCAGTTTCCGCCGTCGGACCGGAGCACGAATCGCTACGGAGAATGTTATGGACATTGCGATTTCATCCGATGACGATTTCACATACACCCAGCCGATTTTCCTGCTGACCGCCCTGGTCGGACAGAGCGTCAGCTATGGCACCGGCGGCGACAACTACCAAACGGTCACAAACGGCTTCGACGAGATTTCCGATATCGCAGCAATACCGATTCCGACACTCACCGACGACGATATCGAGATCATCTTCGATGCGATCGGCATCGACGATGCCGATCTGGTCGGGACCACGACCGACGCTTTCGGCCTCGAAGCCGAGCGCCTGATCCACGACATCTTCAGCGATGGCAGCGCAACCGAAGAAACATTTGCCGCGCTGGATGAGATCATTGCGGGCGCCGGCCTATTCGAGAGCCTTTCGGATCTGCTGGACGTTGAGCTCGATGACGATGGCTCTCTCGATATCGTCGCAATCCTCGGTTTGGCCAACCAGATCCGTGGTGACCTGGACACCGGGATCGATTTTTCGATCGCGATCGATTCCGCCGACAGTTTCGATTTTGTCGTCGACAAAACAACCGTGACCAAACTGCTGGGTCAGACCGCCAGTCATGTCTCGGGCGAAGACAACCGGCAGACCATACAAAACGGGAGAGTGGACGAGACCGGATCCGTGTCGGACGGTTCTCAGCTATCCAACACGTCGATGGCTGCGGTCGGCTCCGATCAGGGTCAGGATCCCGCCCCGGAGGATTTCTCGATCGTCATCGATACCGGGGATGATTTCGTTTTCGACGTCGGTGAGACGACCGTCGTCAAGATGTTCGGGCAGACCGTCAGCTACGTGACGGGCCGGAGCAACGAGCAAACGGTAACCAACGGAAACCTTGACGACACGGCAACGAACGAGGCGGACGCCGAGTTGCAGAACGAGACAGCGGTCAGCGCGTCGGATGTCGCGACGGACACTAAAGCCGAAACCGAGTTGCAGAACATTCTCATCAGCACGGGCGACAGCTTCGATTTCGACATCGGTGAAACCACCATAACAAAGATGTTCGGGCAGACCGTCAGCTATGCCAATGGCGAAAACCACACCCAGACGGTGACCAACGGTTTTTCGGAGTCCGGCGAAACCGGCGGAAACTCCGATCTCTATTCCGCACTGGATCAATTCGCGACGGCAACGGGCGAAGAGGTTTATCTCGAGACGGCCACAAGCGAGGTATCCGGGAACTCAGAAACCGACGGGATCATCGAAATCCTCACTCAGGTCGCCGATATCGTAGGAAAGCTGGAAGGCCAGTTCGACATCTCGATTGTCATCGACACCGGAGATACCTTCATTTTCAACAATGATGCCGTCGAAATAACGAAACTGTTCGGACAGACCGTCAGCTATGCCAATGGCGGCGACATCGCCCAATCAGCGACCAACGGCTTCGACGTGACCAACTCCGGAGCGGTCCCGTCCGGCGCCGCTTCGGAGGGCTTCGCCGGTGGCGTCTTCAAGACCATCAATAGTGGAGATCCGGATGTTGTCGACATCCTGACAGGCGAGTTCGGGTCGGAAGCCGAACAGCTGCTTGACGAGATCTTCACCGACGACAGCGCCATCGCCGAAGTAATCGCCGCGCTCGATGCGGTATTCGCGCAAAGCAGCTTCGGCAGCGTGTCGGGCCTGATCGGCGCGATGCAGAACGACGATGACGCCACCGACGTCGTTGCAGTTCTCGAGCTCATCAAGCAGATTCGCGACGACCTCGGAGACAACTCCGAATTGTCGATCGCGATCGAGACCGGCGACGATTTCGAATTCAACATCGGAACAACGGCCGTGACCAAGATGTTCGGCCAGACCGTCAGCTATGTGGCGGGCAATCGCAACGAACAAACCGTCGTCAACGGACCCGGGATCGAGGCCGCGGCGGCGGAGCACCTCGTATCCAGCCAATATTCCGGCTCTTCCAGCGCATCCGAACCTCAACTGGAAAGCCAGAAAACCGGCTCTGATGCGGTCGAGGACGATGACACGGTCAAGGAGTTTGCGATCGTCATCAATTCCGGCCAGGAGTTCATTTTCGACATAAACGAGACCGACATCGTCAAGTTGTTCGGCCAGACCGTCAGCTATGCGGCGGGACACGACATCACCCAAACAGTCACCAACGGCTTCGCCGTCGACGATAGCGAGGCCGCGAACCTGGCGCAGACGGAAAGCGATCCGGGCGGCCCGGGCGCGGCGCCGGGCAACACCGCGGCAAAGGACCCGATCGCCCCGTCGGCGCAACCAGTGGAAACGGAACAGGACGACACCACGCCGAACATCCTCCTAGACGCAACCTCGACCTATCGGTTCGACATCGGCCATGTCGAAGTGGTCAAGTTGTTCGGGCAGACGGTCAGCCATGTTTCGGGAGAGAACCTGACACAGGAAATCGTCAACGGATTTGAGCTGGATGAAGCCGGCGATACGCCGGGATTTTCATTGGTCACAAGTGCAGCCGAACCGCCGGGTTTCGATGAAAAGTCCTTTGACGATGACAGGACCGATGAAGCGATCGCGCTTCTGACCGACGTGGCGGAAATCGTCGGCGCTCTGGAGGATCATTCGGAACTTGCGATCGCCATTTCGGCCAGGGACGAATTCGGCTTCGATATCGGCGCGGTCGATGACGTCAAACTGTACGGGCAAACGGTCAGCTATCTCAGCGGCGCCGACAATACCCAACATGTCAACAACGGGCCGGTCGTCGATGACATCTGCGACTGGATCTTCGACATCGACAGCCCCAATCTCGACCTCACCTATCGCATGTACGTGGCTGGCCTGGGGCGCACGCCCGACGAGACGGGCCTGCGCTTCTGGACCGGAACCCTGGACGAGCTCGATGCCAATCAGCCATGGGTGGACAAGGCGGATTTCCTCGCCGACCGTTTCATTGAAGCGCCGGAGTTCCAGTCGATCTACGGTGTCGACCCGAGCTACACGGACTATGTGGAGGCGCTGTACTGGAATGTGCTTGACCGGGCTCCGGATGCGGAAGGTCACGACTACTGGGTGGGGCGCCTGGAAGCCGGCGTCGGCATCGACGACATGCTTGTGGCTTTCGTTCAGAGCACCGAAGGCATCGACAATATTGCGCCGGTTTGCCTGCTCGACGAGATTTTTTGATCCGTTCGCGTTTTGTCGCGGTCGATCCGGGCGGCGCTGGGTGCGCTGAGAAATTCCGATTGACAACGGCGCAATTTGCGAACAGCTTGGCGCCATTGAACGCCGCATGGGCACAAGCCGCGCAATGACGCATCAAGTCGAAAATCGGCGCATCGGCCGCCGCGCAACGGGATCGGATCTGGTCGCTTAACCGGACCAGACAGTGTCGTGTCGCCGGACGCGTTGCGTCCATCCCTCTCCGTTTTGACTTGAACCATCATGACCTCGAACCGCGACCTTCGCGTTGCCGTCGACATCGGCGGCACCTTTACCGACACCGTGCTGGTGGACGGCGACAACCATGTGCTGGCGACCGCCAAGACGCCGACGACGCCGTCCGACCCGACCGAAGGGGCGCTGCGCGGCTTTCGCCGGGTGCTCGACCGGGCGCAGACCACGGCTTCCGCCATTGCCGGCTTCATCCACGGCACCACGCTGGCGACCAACGCCCTGATCGAGCGCCGCACCACCCGGGTCGCTACCGTCACGACGGCCGGCTTCCGCGATATTCTCGAAATCGCCTATGAGCGCCGCTACAGCCAGTACGACATCGACTTGGAAAAGCCCGACCTGATGGTGCCGCGCTCGCGCAGTTTCACGGTTCCCGAGCGCATGTCCGTTGCCGGAGAGACTATCGAGCCGCTGGACGAAAGCGCCGTCGACGGGCTGTTCGCCGATCTCGAGGCCTGTGGCGCCGAGGCGGTGGCCGTCTGCCTGTTGCACGCCTATGCCAATCCGGCGCACGAGCTGAGGCTGCGCGAACTGTTGCTGCAACGCCGGCCGGATCTCGTCGTTTCGCTCTCCAGCGACGTCAGCCCCGAAGCACGGGAATTCGACCGGCTGTGCACAACGGTCGCCAATGCCGGTATCCAGGCGCTGATGGCCGATTACCTGGCCGAATTCGAACGCCGTTTTGCGGCCGAGGGGCTGCAGTGCCCGGTGCTGATGATGACCGCCGGCGGCGGCATGACGACGATCGAAACCGCCCGCCGGTTTCCCATCCGGCTAGTGGAATCCGGCCCCGCCGGCGGCGCCATCCTCGCCGCCCGCGTTGCCGAAAGTGTCGATGCCGCCCAGGTCCTGTCCTTCGACATGGGCGGCACGACCGCGAAACTCTGTCTGATCGACGATTTCCGGCCGCAGACGGCGCGCACGTTCGAGATCGGCCGCGCTGCACGCTTCATCAAGGGCAGCGGCATGCCGGTACGCATTCCGGTGCTGGAGATGATCGAAATCGGCGCCGGCGGCGGATCGATCGCCGGGGTCGACCGACTGGGGCGCCTCCAGGTGGGACCGCAAAGCGCCGGCAGCGAACCCGGCCCGGCGGCCTTCGGCCGCGGCGGCACCGATGCCACGGTGACGGATGCCGACATCGCCATCGGCCTGATCGACCCGCAGGCCTTTGCCGAAGGGCGCCTGACCTGCGACCGCGAGGCGGCCGAGGCGGCCGTGGCGCGCAATGTCGGCAACGAGCTCGAGCTCGGCGCCGTCGACGCGGCCGCCGGCATCAGCGATATCGTCGACGAAAGCATGGCCAGCGCCGGCCGAATGCATGCGGTCGAATCCGGCAAGGATCTGGGCGAGCGCATCATGATCGCCTTCGGCGGCAACGGCCCTCTGCATGCGACCCGCGTCGCCCGCCGGGCCGGCGTCAACCGGATTCTGGTTCCGCGCGATCCGGGCGTCGGCTCGGCCGTCGGGTTCCTCCACGCCCCGATCTCCTTCGAGACGGTCCGCTCGAAGCACACCATGCTCGAAGAACTCGACCCGGATGACCTGAATCGCTTTTTCCACGCGATGCTTTCGCAGGCGCAGGACGTGGTGCGGGCCGGCGCGCCCGACACCGAGCTTCGCACAAGGCGCACCGCCTTCATGCGCTACCGCGGCCAGGGCCACGAGATCGAGATCCGCCTGCCCGACCGTGATCTGGCGCAGAGCGATATCGCCGATCTGAAAACCGCCTTCGAAGCCGAATATCGGCGCCAATACGCCCGCTCGGTTCCGGGAATGCCCATCGAGATCCTCAACTGGGCGGCCAGCGTGTCGACCACCCGACGATCCGCGCCGGCTGTTTCCGAGCCGCAAGCGACCAAACGGGCGGCGGCAGCCTCGCAGCGAACAATTCGCTGCGACGTGTCCGGCCGGGATGTCGAAGCCGGCGTGTTCCGACGCGAAGACCTGGTCCCGGGCGACAGCCTGAAGGGGCCGGCGCTCGTCGTCGAGCCGCAATCGACCACCTTCGTCAGCAGCGACTTCGATCTGTCCGTCGACGGTGACGGCAATCTGCTGCTGTCGCGCATTGCCATCGGAGGAAACGACGCATGAGCACCATGAACCCGGCCCGCCTCCAGGTTCTGTGGAACCGGCTTCTGGCAGTGGTGGAGGAGCAGGGTCAGGCCCTGATCCGCGCCGCCTTCAGTCCGATCGTGCGCGAATGCGGCGACATCTCCGCCGGCATTTTCGATGCGCGCGGCCGCATGCTGGCGCAGGCCGTCACCGGCACGCCCGGCCACATCAACACCATGGCTGGGGCGGTCGAAATCCTCTGCCATCGCTTTCCCCGTGAGACCATGCAGCCGGGCGACATCTACCTCACCAACGATCCCTGGATCGCCTCCGGACATCTCAACGATTTCCTGCTGGTGATGCCGGTGTTCCGGGCCGGACAGGTCGTCGGCTTCACCGCCTGCACCTCGCACCTGGTCGACCTCGGCGGGCTCGGCATGGGCCCCGAGGGGTCGGACGTTTTCGACGAGGGTCTGCTGATCCCGCCCTGCCGGCTGGTCGAGCGCGGCGACATCAACGCCCTGTTGATGCAGCTGATCAAGGCGAATTCGCGCGAACCGGTGGCCAATGAAGGCGACATCTATGCGCTGATCGCCAGCTGCGAAACCGGCGCCCAACGACTGGCCGGCATGATGCAGGAGTTCGACCTCGACGACCTGGACGAACTGGCCGACTACATTATCGACACGTCGCGGCGCGGGACACTTGCCGCCATCGCCGAGATCCCGGCCGGCAACTATCACAGCCGGCTGCTTATCGACGGCTACGAGTCCGACATCACGCTGTGCGCCTGCCTCGAGATCTCATCGGAGGGAATCGCGCTCGATTTCGCCGGAACCTCGGGCTGTTCGCAAATGGGGATCAATGTGCCGCTGAACTACGCAGCCGCCTATACGGTCTTTGCCCTGCGCTGCCTCATCGGCCCGGACATCCCGAACAATGCCGGATCGCTCGAACCTTTCATCGTGACCGCTCCAGAAAACTGCATTCTCAACGCCCAGCGTCCAGCTCCGGTCGCCATGCGCCACACCATTGGCCAACTGACCCCCGACCTGGTCTTCGGCTGCCTGAGCCAGGCGCTGCCAGACCGGGTGCCGGCCGAAGGTGCCTCCTGCATGTACGACCTGCCGCTGCGCAACACGCCGGAAGCCGCCCGCAACGACGACGGCGTCTTCGCGCTGGAACTGGTTTTCAACGGCGGCACCGGCGCCCGGCCGGGCCGCGACGGGCTCTCGGCGACCGCCTTTCCGAGCGGCGTCTGGGGCAGCCAGGTGGAAACCACCGAGGCTGCCGCGCCGGTGCTGATCGCCCGCCGCGAGCTGCGGCCCGACAGCGGCGGTGCCGGCCGCCAACGCGGCGGTCTCGGGCAGCGCATCGAAATGCGATCGGCGGGTGACGAGGATTTCCTGGTCTTTCTGTCGGTCGAACGAATCCGCTATCCAGCCCGCGGCCGCGACGGCGGCGGGGATGGCGCGCCCGGCCGCATTCGCATCGGTGACGGCCCGGACTTGCCCGGCAAGGGCGAAGTTCGGGTGACTGCCGGGCAAACGCTGACGTTCGAAACGCCGGGCGGCGGCGGCTTCGGCGATCCCGCTTCCCGATCCAGGGCGTCCGTTCGGCGCGATATCGACGAAGGCCTGGTCAGTGCCGGCGCGGCTGTCGAGGATTACGGGTTCCAGGAGGGTTCCGCATGATCCGGCCGAATCCGCACATTGCGGCAATCGCACCCTATGCGCTGGCCGACCTCAGCCTGAGTGGCCAGGAACCTCCCGTCTCCCTTGCTCAGAACGAGTCCATCCGGCCGCCGAGCCCGATGGCGCTGGAAGCAGCAACGACGGCCATGCGGGAAGCCCCGCTCTACCCCGACCCGGACTGGACCGCTTTGCGCAACGCGATCGGCGCCGCTCACGGCATCCCGATCGAGGGAATTCTCTGCGGCGCCGGCTCGATGGAACTGATCGCCGCCCTCGCCAAGGCCTATTCCGGGCCCGGCTCCGCCATCCTCGGCAGCCGCTACGGCTATGCCTTCTTCCGCAAGGCCGCAGAGTTCAACAACGCCCCGTTCGATGACGTGCCGGAAACCGATTTCACCGTTTCAGTGGGTGCCCTTCTGTCGGCAGCGGACGAACGCACCCGCATCGTCTTCGTGGCCAATCCCGGTAATCCGACCGGAACTCGCATTCCGCGCGGTGACATCCTGCGGCTTCGCGCCGGCCTGCCAGAAGGCACGCTGCTGGTGGTCGACGAGGCCTATGGCGAGTTCGCCGACGACCTTGACGATCCCCTGTTCGATCTGGTCGAACGCGGCGATACCGTTGTGCTGCGCACCTTCTCCAAGGCCTACGGTCTGGCCGGCATTCGCGTCGGCTGGGGCCTGTTTCCTCCGGCTGTTGCGGCCGAGGTCCGCAAGCTCCTCAACCCCAACAACATTGCGGTCGCAAGCCAGGCCGCAGCGGCCGCCGCCATGGCCGACCAGGCCTATATGCGGGAAACCTGCGCGCTGACGGCCGGCCTGCGCGATACCTTCAGCGAAACCATCCGGGCGCTGGGCCTGGCGGTGCCGCAAAGTCACACCAATTTCGTCCTCGTCGACTTCTCCGACGCTGCCGGCGCGGCGGCGGCGGAGACGGCGTTGCGCAACCGGGGTATCCTGCTGCGCGGCATGGCCGGCTACGGGCTGCCGCATTGCCTGCGGGCAACGGTCGGCAACAGCGAAACCATGGATCGCGCAGCCGCCATCCTGGCGGAGTGTTACGACGGGAGGATGAACCCATGACGAACGCCTCGCGCGGACGCGCCCGTATCGGCGTGCTGGTGCCGTTTACCAACACCAATCTGGAAGCCGACATGACGCTACTGAGGCCCTCCGGCATCTCCCTGCATTTCGCCCGCATGGGTGGCTATGAACAATACGCAATCCCCGATGCCGGTCAGATGGCCGGCCTCGGTGCCGCCGATCTCGACGAACCGCTGCACCTGCTTCTCGGTTGCCGGCCCGACGCGATCCTCTATGGCTGCACGTCGGCGACCCTGACCCATGGCCCCGCTTTCGATCGGCAACTGGCGATCCGCATCACCGAGCGGAGCGGCGCCGCCACAGTCACGGCGGCCGGCGCCCTGGTCCATGCGCTGAAGACCCTCGGCGTGACGCGCATCGCCTTTGCCTCGCCCTATACGCGCGACATCAACCGCCAGGCGATCGGATTTCTGGCACAAAGCGGCTTCGAAACGATCTCGCAGGCCGAGGTCGACGGAACGCTCGACAATGTCGGCCAGGGCGCGTTGAGCCCCGACGAGGTGGTCGACCTCGGACACCGGGCCGACAGCCCAGAAGCCGAAGCCCTGGTGCTGTCCTGCACCGACATGCGTTCGGTCGAAGCCATCGCCCGCCTGGAAGCGGAACTCGGCAAGCCGGTGGTGACGTCCAACCAGGCGATGCTGTTTCAGGCCTTGCAGATGCTCGATATCGGCGACCCGGTCGCGGGCTATGGCCAATTGCTCGACGGGAGGGAAAGGTGATGGGTATGCAGCGTTCTTCTTCGGCACGCCGGCGGACCGGACGCCGCAAACCGGAAGCGCGCATGGCGCAGTTGCCGTGGCGCCAGGTGATCAACCCCTACGATCCGGTGAAAATTCTCTCGGACGACCAGGTCGAGGCCATCCACCGGACGTCGATGCGCATCCTCGAGGAGCTCGGCGTCGAGGTGATGAGCGCCCGCGCGCGAGACATCCTCGCAAAGGCGGGGGCGAAGGTCGATACCGACACGGCCACGGTCCGCCTCGACCGCGACCTTGTCGAGGAAACGATCAGGTCGGCCCCCTCGGTCATCACCGTCACGCCGCGCAACCCGAAAAAGCAGCTCGTTTTCGGCGGGAACCACGTCAATTTCTCGCTTGTCGCCGGGCCGCCCAACGTGCATGACCGCGAGCGCGGCCGCCGCGCCGGCAACTATGACGACTATTGCGACTTCATTCGTCTGGCTCACCATTTCAACGTCATCCACCTGATCGGCAATCAGGTGCTGGCGCCGCTGGAGCTGCCAGCGAACTCGCGCCATCTCGACACCTACCGCGCCAACCTGCTGCATTCCGATCTCGCCTATCTGACGACCTCGATCGGCGCCGGCCGAGCGCTCGACGGCATCTCCATGATGGCGATCGCCCGCGGCATCTCGCTGGACGAGATCCGAGACGATCCCGGCGTGCTGACGATCATCTCGATCAACAGCCCGCGACGTCTGGACGACGCCATGGCCGAGGGCCTGATCACCATGGCCGAATACGGTCAACCGGTCTGCGTGACGCCATTCACACTGATGGGCGCCATGACGCCGGTGACGCTGGCGGCGGGTCTTGCCCAGCAGAACGCCGAGGCGCTGTTCGGCGTGGTGCTTACCCAGCTGGTCAATCCGGGAACGCCGGTGCTCTACGGCTCCTATACCTCAAATGTCGACATGCGCTCCGGCGCCCCGGCCTTCGGCACGCCGGAAAACGCCAAGGCCAACATCGCCAGCGGCCAGCTGGCCCGCCGCTACGGCCTACCCTATCGCTGTTCGCCGACCAACGCGTCGAACGCCGCCGACGCCCAGTCCGTCTACGAGACGGAAATGGCGCTTTGGGGCGCCGTCATGGGCCACGGCAATCTCGTTTACCACGCCGCCGGCTGGCTTGAGGGCGGGCTGACTGCCTCCTTCGAAAAACTGGTGCTCGACATCGAGTTGCTGCAGAACATGGTCGAATTCCTGAAGCCGATCAGCGTCAGCGAAGAGGATCTCGGCTTCGATGCCATTCGCGACGTGCCGACCGGCGGCCATTTCTTCGGCGAACAGCACACGCTGGAGCGCTACGAAAGCGCCTTCTACGAGCCGCTGATTTCCGACTGGCAGAACCATGAAAGCTGGGAAGCAGCCGGCGGCCGCACGGCCGAGGAACGGGCGACCGACATCTGGAAACAGGCGCTGGAGGAAGTTCAGCAGCCGCCGATGGATCCGGCGATCCGCGAAGAGCTCGACGCCTATGTCGAGAAGCGCCGCGCCGTAATCGGCGACGGGGAGCCTTAGATGGATACCCCCGTCGCTGGCAGTTTCGACCGCATCGCCGATTTCGTAAGCGGTGAATCCGCCATCCCGGAAAGCGCCCTTGCCATGGCCGCTACCCTGCTGGTCGACACGATTGGTGTCGCTGCCGGCGCGGCCAATCTTGAAGCCGGGCGCATCGCGCGCGACTTCGCCGCCGATTTCCTGGCCGCCGGTTCCGCATCTTCCGCCGCGCGGCTGCTGTTCGACGGCAGGCGGGCGAGCCTTGCCGGCGCGGCCTATGCCAATGCCACCCAGATCGACAATCTCGACGGACATGACGGCTACAATCCGACCAAGGGCCATATCGGCTGTGCCGTCGTTCCGGCTCTGCTCGCCTTCGCCGAACAGCAACCGGATCTGGGCGGCCGCCAAGCCTTGACGGCGATGGTTGTCGCCTATGAGGTGGCGGCGCGCGCAGGGATCGCGCTGCACGCGACGGTCAGCGACTACCACACATCGGGAGCCTGGAACGCGCTCGGCGCGGCTGCCCTCGGCTGCCGGCTGACGGGTGCCGGGCCGGACGTGCTGCGCCAGGCCCTCGGCATCGCCGAATATCACGGCCCGCGCAGCCAGATGATGCGCGAGATCGACAATCCGACCATGCTGCATGACGGCTCCGGCGTCGGCGCGATGGCCGGCGTCAGCGCCGCGCTGCTGGCGCTGCGCGGCTTCACCGGCGCCCCGGCGCTGACGGTGGAAGACCCGGCCGCCGTCGAACACTGGCAGAATCTCGGCCGCTTCTGGACCATCGAAAGGAACTACATCAAGCCCTATCCGGTCTGCCGCTGGGCCCACGCCGCCATCGATGCGACCCGTCTCCTGATGCAGCAAACCGATTTCGCGCCGGCCGATATCGACACGGTCGAGATCCGGACGTTCCACGAAGCGGCGATGCTCTTTGACGGCGTGCCGCAGACCACCTCGCAGGCCCAGTACAGCCTGCGCTACGCCATCGCGGCCCTGCTTGTCCGCAACCAGCTCGGTCCGGCGGAAATCTCTCCGCCGGCTTTCGGCGATGCCGGTGTCGTGCGGCTTCTGCCGGCGATCCGTGTCGTCGAAGACGATCGCCACAATGCCCGGTTCCCGACGGGGCGTTGGTCCGACGTGACCGTGAAACTAAGGGGCGGCCGCACACTCGAGTCGGGCGACGTACACGCCCGCGGCGGGCCTGAAGCCCCGATGTCCGACGAGGAAATCCAAAGGAAATTCCTGACCATGAGCACGCCGCCTCTATCACGGCAGCGGGCCGGTGCGATATGGGAGATGCGCGAGCGCCTTCTGGACGATGCTCCGTTCAATCGGCTGAGTCCGCTTGTCTACCCGCAACCCTGAGGCAAACATGACCGAACCGTTGAAGCTGATCGTCCATGCCGCCGAACCGGCGCCGTTGATCGAACGCCTGCAACAGACCCATGCGGACGTCGCCATGACGCCCTGCGACAGTTATGGGGGCTTGGAGGAGGTGGTCGAGACCGTCCGGCCCGACATCGTCTATTCGATCCGCTTCGCCGGCACCGCCGGTTTCCCGCGCGATCCGCTGATCGGCCAGAAAGGCCCGAAATGGATCGCCGTCGGCGGCTCCGGCGTCGATCACCTGCGTGGCTGGGACAATGCGCGGACCACCGTCACGAACTCGGCCGGCGTCGCCGCCCATGCCATGGCCGAATACATCATCGGCTGCGCTCTGCACTTCTCCCTCGACATCCCCGGCCTCGAAGCCGACAAGCGACAACGCACCTGGCCGGCCCGCATCATGACGCCGCTGCGCGGCCGGACGCTGCTCATCGTCGGCCTCGGCAGCACCGGCAAACAGGCCGCATGGCTGGCCAAGGCATTCGGCATGACGGTGATCGGAACAAAGGCCCGACCTTCGCCGGTCGATCATGTCGACGAGGTTCATTCCAGCGAGGGTCTCGGGGACCTTTGGCCGCGCGCAGACATCGTCGCCGTCTGCGCGCCGCTATTGGAGTCCACCCGCAACCTTGTCGATCGCCAGGCTTTCGCTGCCATGAAGAACGACGCCATCCTGGTTGACGTCTCCCGTGGCGGCATCGTCAATCAACAGGCGCTGATCGACGCACTGAAGAGCGGGCAGATTGCGGGGGCCGCGCTGGACGTGTTCGAGACCGAGCCCCTGCCACCCGACAACCCTCTGTGGGAGATCGAGAACACCCTTATCTCGCCCCACTGCTCCAGCGTGTTCGACGGCTGGGAACAGGATTCGCTCGACATGTTCGCGGACAATCTGACCCGTTGGAGGAACAGCGAACCGCTGGAAAACGTCGTCGATCCGGATCGCGGGTATTGACTGGTGTCACGATCCGTCAGCGGGAAGGAACATATTCACCGACCCGTTGAAATTTTCCGTCTTACCGTCCTTAACGCGAGCCCATACTTGAAGAAACATCAGGCGCAAGAGACCGTTTTGACCTTCAACTGTGAGAACCAGTGGTGACATGTCTTCCTTCCGTTCTGCCTCCCGGGCCTTTTCGACAATCGACTGGGTTGCGATGTTCCATGCGGATTCGCGATAGCTGATCGTCATCAGATCTCCATTTAGAATGATAACGGGATCAGGTTTGTTTCCCCCCGCAGCCGGCGGCGCCTCGTCGATCCTGTGCGGACCGGAAAAAACCGTGTCGGACGCCAACTCGGTCACGAATGGCCCGTTTGCCGTGAAACTCACGCTGTAGGTTTGCTGATCCTGCAGATGTTGCGAAAAAAGAAAGAGGCCGGCCACCTCGTCACTCGTTGCGAATGGACCGTCCAAGTCGGGTGGACTGACCGGGTTGCCGGCAAGCAACGGTTTCAGTTTTCGTATATGGCCGTTGTTTACAAGATAACCGACAATGGAGGCTCCTTCTCGTGACGTCTTGGCGTCGATGCCCTCGGGAATCTCCAGCACGCCGCTCTGGAAGTAGCCATTCTCCCGCATCAACGCGACAAGGCGCTCGAACTGGCTTTGTGCGGAGACCGACCGGGCTCCCCATGGTCCGAACGAGGATACTGCGAGAACAATAGCCAGCGATCCAAGGGTGACACGTATTGTGGTCCCGCGTTTGACGATTCCGAACCAAACGACCAGGATCACCAACCAGAGACCCAAGGCGACCAGACCGTAACGGTCCGGTGTCACACCGTAGTCCGCAATACGACGCCAGGTGCCGATGCCGAGCAGAATAAGCGGGACGACAAGAAACCACAGAAACGATTTCTCGAACAACCGGACAAGTGCAGAACCATCGCTTCGCCATGGCAAGGCAATCAGCCAGATCGCCGCGCCACCAATGGAAAACACGGCGACCATGATACCCACCTGGCCTTTCGGTAATTCCCACTCCAACAGCATTTTGGCGGCGTAAAGGTGCAAGATCACAATGTAGACCAGTGCAATCGGGATCAGCAGGTAGTTTAGGATGCGAGAGACGCCGTTGACCAAGAGTGATTTGTCGCCATCCACTCGAAACTCCTCGTCGAGATCGCTGGACACCATCGAAAGACCGGCGACCGGGGAAATCAGCGTTGCAGCGGTCATCCAGATATATTCATGTGCTGAGTGGATGTTGGTTCCAAAAAGATAATGCAGGCTTTCGACGATGGCGGACAGGCCAGCGCCGAAAATCACGCCAACGACGATCGCTGTTAGAACCGCCAACGCAAGCCGGGCGTTGAACATCCATAGCGCCGTTTCGCTTGCGCCGTTTCGCAAATAGCCCGCCACGGCGACAGTCAGAATCAAGGCCGGGATGAAGAACAGATGCTGTAGGTCAAGAAGACGCATGTTCCAGCAGATCAGGCCAACGATCAGCGCGAGCGCGAGTGCCAATAGGGCCCCCGCCAACCGGCCCCAACGCCGGCCTTCTGCAAAGAGGTGCGCTGCTCCCGAAGCAAAGAATCCAGTGGCCAGGGCGCCATAAACCTGATCCCGTGAGATTGCGGCAAGGTCGGGCCTGTCCCAGCGGAAGGACGGCAGGTCGATGACGTTTGCAATCTCCAGGTTGGCGATGATT
Source organism: Rhizobiaceae bacterium (assembly GCA_963921345.3). Classification (GTDB taxonomy): domain Bacteria; phylum Pseudomonadota; class Alphaproteobacteria; order Rhizobiales; family Rhizobiaceae; genus Hoeflea_A. The sequence continues at coordinate 280,950 of CAWUFE020000006.1, forward strand.
GCAAACGCAACACTGATCGCCAACGGCACTGGAAAGCGGGTGACGATCTGCGCGAGGTCGGGCGTGAGCCAGCCTCGGCTCTCACTGGAAGTCATGCTCTGGCGTCCGTTTCGATGCGGGGAAAACGGCCGCCGGCCGGCGCGCGATCGCGCGGGCCTCACAGGAAATGTCGGTGTGAAACACGGCCATGCCAGCCGGATAGGTCACCAATCGGGCGATTGCATGACGTGTCTGCGTGTCAGGGTTGCATCACCAGGTGGGCGGCGTGGCAAGGGTGTTGCGGATGGCCAGACGCTCGAGATTGACGATGGTCGACAGCATGATGCGGTCCTGGCTCCAGTCGTTGGGCTTCTGGATCGCAACGGATGTGACGGCGACGATCGCCAGCATCGGCACCATCAGGCACACCAGCGCCGGCCGCCGGTTGCGCTCGGCGCCACCGTCGAGCAGTGAATCGAGCCGCCGCCGCAGGATCTCCGCCGGGCTGGTGCCGAACAGCGACCGGTCCTGCTTGACCAGCGCCACCCGTGGCAGGGTCACCGAGAACAGGTGGTCGGTGCGCATGCTGTTCTGGCAGACGCGCAGCAGGCAGCCGCAATAGGCCTCGAGGTCGTAGTGACGCCGCGCCAGCACCTGCTGGTCGCAGGACAGCTCGCGCAGGTTCTCCACCTGCCGCTTCCACAGATAGTAGACCGGGTTCCAGAAGAAGACCGGCTTGAGGATTTCCAGCACGATTTCCCATTCGATATCGAACTGGCGCAAGTGCTGAAACTCGTGCCCCAGCGCAATGCGCAGATCCTCGCCATCGGCGAGCATGCTCGTCGGAATGACGACGTAGCGCTTCGTCAGCGAGCGGGTCGAGAACGGCACCCGGGTGGTGTCGGACAGCCGCAGATGCAGATTGCCGAAGCGGCGCCAGGCGAAACTGTTGCGGATGATCCGACGCAGCCGCAGCACACTCAATGTCAGCCGGCCGGCAAACACCATGAGCCCGGTCGCCAGAAAACCGGCGACGACCATGCCGGCGGTGCTGGTCAGATTGAGCAGATCGCTGGTGAAGACCTGGCGCATGCCGAGATAGGCTTCCAGTTCCACCGGGTTCATGGCGAACCGACCCTGCAGATACTGCGCAACGACGATGTCGGCCAGGTTGATGGAGAAATTCGCCGAAACGAGGCCGGTTTTCGGCGCGAGCGCGAACAGCAGCACGAAGACCGGACTCAGAGCCACGGCGAGAAACAGGCCGTTCAGCAGCCGCAGCTGGACGGTGTATGCATGCCGCACGCCGGCGAGCCTGAGCACAAGACGGGCGAGACACCAGAGGCCGAAGACGAAGGCCAGCAGGATGTTCATGTTGATGTAGGTGTCGAGAACGGCGCTAGTCGGGATCATTTTTCAGCCTCCTGTCGAGCAGGGCGCGGATCTCTCCCAGCGCCTCCTGTGACAGGTCGTTGTCATCGACCAGCCGGGCGACGAGCGACGCCGGCGACTTGTCGAACAGCTTGTCCGAGAGGTTCTTCAGGGAGCGGGTCTGGTAGGCGTCCTTGGTCAGCAAGGCCTTGTAGACGAAGGTCTTGCCCTGTTTCGTGCTGGTCACGAAACCCTTCTGCTCGAGTATGCGCATGATGGTTGCCGCAGACGTGTAGGCAAGATTGCGCTCGGGGGCCAGCTTCGCGAGGATGTCGCGCACCGTACCCTGACCCAGCTCCCACAGCCGGGTCATGAATTCGAGCTCGACTTCGGTCAGGAATTCAGCCTTCTTCTTTTTCTGTCGTACCATGGTCCCGTCCAAGACAATCCGCCGCGTCACCCACCCAGTACATACTAAATCTTTCGTTTTTCCAAGCGGTAATTTGCAGCCGCGCCCGCAGCAAGCGGGACAAGCCCGTCTAGTCGCCGTCCGGTCGGAGTTTGCCCGGAACGCCCTCGGCGGTTCAATTGGCCTCGCAACGTGCCATGGCCTCACCGGGCGGATAGCTGATCATACCCGCTTTCGCGAGTTCCGTCGGATCCTTCGCACGCGATATGAGGATTTCCTGCGTGTCGTAATCCGGGCCAATGTCATCTCCGCCCCTACAGCGCATTTCCAGCACCACCGCGAAGACTTGCGGAAGATCGACGATCCCGAGTACGGCGCAACTCTGCTCCCAGTAGTCGACGCGGGCGTCGCTGTAGGTCACGGTGGCATCGGAATCCTTGCAGCCTCTCTCTTTGTACGCTTCGGACACAAACGTGCCGTGCCACCATTCCGGCGGTTTGGGGCCGGTCGCCCGCTGTTCGATGATCTCCGACACCGGAAGCTCCGTACACTTGACCCACACGACCTCGGAAACATCCCAACAGTATTTCTTGTCGACAAGAACATTTCGCAGCGCCTCGCGGCGTTCGCATGCAAGTTCGATTTGTCCGGATGTCAGCGGACCGTCCTTGTCCTCCCTCATCCGGCACCTTCGCCAGGATTCGTAGAACAGCTGCAGCAGGACAGGATCTTCACCAGGTGTCACCGATCCTGAAGTCGTTTCAGCCGCCCATCCGCATTGGCCGGCAAGCGCAACCGATAGAACGAGTGTCAGGAGGAACTGTTTCATGCCGGTCCTTCCCTTCCCGAAGGGTCAGTCGAACGGCGGTGTCGCCTTCAGCGACTATAGTATAAGGGGAATCTTATTTCAAGATTCTACTTTTACGGGAATATCGAAAAAGCCGTGCCGCTTCACATCACACCTTCCAGAAGCAGAAGATCCCCCAGCAGATGCTGATTGCCAGCGGCGCCCATAGCGGCATGCCGACGAGGCCGAGCCAGGCGAGGAAGATATAGACGGTGCCGAGCAGCGAGATGAACAGCCGGTCGCCGCGGGTGGTCACCAGCCCGAAGGCGCCGCGCCGTTCGGCGCCGCCCGGAAAACGGATCTCCAGCACGGTGAGCACCGCCATCGCCGAAAAAATGCCGATGAAGATCAGCGCCGTCGGCCAGGTCCAGGCCATCCAGCTCAGCATCACACCCTCCCCAGGGCGAAGCCCTTGGCTATGTAGTTGCGGACGAAATAGATGACGATGGCGCCGGGGATGATGGTCAGCGTCCCGGCCGCCGCCAGCAGGCCGAGCTCGTAGCCGGCGCTCGACGCGGTCTTGGTCATCGTCGCCGCGATCGGTTTGGCGGCCACCGCCGTCAGCGTCTTGGCGAGCAGCAGCTCGACCCAGGAGAACATGAAGCAGAAGAAGGCGGCGACGCCGACGCCGGAGCTGATCGTCGGCAGGAAGATGGTGATGAAGAAGCGCGGAAAGGAGTAGCCGTCGACATAGGCCGTCTCGTCGAGCTCCACCGGCACACCGCTCATGAAGCCCTCGAGGATCCACACCGCAAGCGGGATGTTGAACAGGCAGTGAGCCAGGGCGACTGCCCAATAGGTGTCGAACAGCCCGACGGCCGAATAGAGCTGGAAGAAGGGCAGCGCGAAGACCGCCGCCGGCGCCATCCGGTTGGTCAGCAGCCAGAAGAACAGCTGCTTGTCGCCGAGGAACCGGTAGCGCGAGAAGGCGTATGCCGCCGGCAGCGCCACCGCGATCGAGATCACCGTGTTGAGCGACACATAGGCGATCGAGTTGAAGTAGCCCCAATACCAGGTCGGGTCGGTGAAGATGACCCGATAGTTGTCGAAGGTCCAGGTCTGCGGAAACAGCGAGAAGCCGGACAGGATCTCGCCCGTCGTCTTGAAGCTCATCGCCACCAGCCAGTAGATCGGCAGCAGCAGAAACAGGATGTAGAGAATGACGATGAGATTTCTCTTGCGCACAGTCTGCCTCCCTACCGCGAATCGTTGCGCGTCATCAGCGTGTAGAACAGCCAGGACGCGAGCAGCGTGATGGCGAAATAGATCAGCGACATGGCCGCCGCCGGCCCCAGGTCGAATTGCCCCAGCGCCATCTTTTCCAGGTCGATCGACAGCAGCGTCGTCGAGTTGCCGGGTCCGCCGCCGGTGAGCACGAAGGGCTCGGTATAGATGTTGAAGCTGTCCATGAAGCGCAGGAGCACCGCGATGATCAGCACCTGCTTCATCTTCGGCAGCTGGATGTAGCGAAACACCGACCACGCCGAAGCGCCGTCGATCTTCGCCGCCTGGTAGTAGGCGTCGGGGATCGACACCAGCCCGGCATAGGCGAGCAGCGCCACCAGCGACGTCCAGTGCCAGACGTCCATGACGATGATGGTGATCCAGGCGGCCAGCGGGTCCTGGGTCATGTTGTAGTCGATGCCCAGCGTGTGGTTCATGACATAGCCGAGCAGGCCGATATCGGGCAGCGTGAAAATGTTCCACATGGCGCCGACGACGTTCCACGGAATGAGCATCGGCAGTGCCATGGTCACCAGGCAGACCGGCACCCAGAAACCCTTGCGCGGCATGGCCAGCGCGATGATGACGCCGAGCGGCACCTCGATCGCCAGGATGGTGCCGGTGAACAGGAACTGCCGGCCGAGCGCCGCATGGAAGCGGTCGGAATGCAGCAGCTTCTCGAACCAGTCGAGCCCCTGCCAGAAGAACAGATTGTCGCCGAAAGTCTCCTGCACCGAGTAATTGACCACGGTCATCATCGGGATCAGCGCGTTGAAGGCCACGAGCAACAGCACGGGCATGACGAAATACCAGGCTTTCTGGTTGACGGCCCTCATGCGGCGATCTCCCTGCTCGGCGTACTGGCGATCCAGCCGTCACGGTAGAGCCGCGTCTGCGCCGGTTCGAACCTCAGGTGGACGGTGGCGCCTTGCTCGGGTGCCGCACCCTCGACGATAGCGTTGACGCGGGTGCCGCCGACCATCGCCTCGACGACGTTGTGGCGGCCGACATCGGCGACCTTGCGCACCGTCGCGACAAGGCCCTCTCCGGCGATCGATACGAATTCCGGCCGCACGCCGATCTGGGTGCTTCCGCCCCCACCGGTAATGGCACCCTCGAGTGTGATGCGCGCGTCGCCCAGGAACGCCGCACCGTCGCGCACCTCGCAGGGCAGCACGTTCATGCCCGGCGAACCGATGAAGTGTCCGACGAAGGTGTGGGCCGGGCGTTCGAACAGCTCGACCGGCGTGCCGATCTGCACCACTTCGCCCTCCTGCATGACCACCACCTGGTCGGCGAAGGTCAGCGCTTCGGTCTGGTCATGGGTGACGTAGATCATCGTCGCCCGCACCCGCTGGTGCAGCTCCTTCAGTTTGGAGCGCAGCTTCCATTTCAGATGCGGGTCGATGACGGTAAGCGGCTCGTCGAACATCACCACATTGACGTCATCGCGCACCAGGCCGCGGCCCATGGAGATCTTCTGCTTGTTGTCGGGCGACAGCCCGGCGGCGCGGGTGTCCAGCATGTCGGTCACCTCGAGCATCTCGGCGATCTCGCTCACGCGCTGGTCGACCCGGTCCTTGCCGACGCCGCGATTGCGCAACGGGAAGGCGAGATTGTCGTAGACCGTCATGGTGTCGTAGATCACCGGGAACTGAAACACCTGAGCGATATTGCGGTCGACCGGCGGCAGGCCGGTCACGTCCTTGCCGTCGAACAGGATGCTGCCTTCCGACGGTTTCAGCAGGCCGGAGATGATGTTGAGCAGGGTCGACTTGCCGCAGCCGGAGGGGCCGAGCAGCGCATAAGCGCCGCCGTCCTGCCAGTCGAGGTCGATCTGCTTGAGCGCGTAGTCATCCGGCCCGGCCGGATCGGGCAGATAGCTGTGCCGCAGCTTGGAAAGGGTGATTTTCGCCATTGTCTAAGCCGCCAGGGTTCCGTCGGGGCCGAAATAGAAGCACTTCGACACATCCATGAAGAACTGGTGGTCTTCGCCGACCCGGTAGGGGTGCACGCCAGGCGCCAGCGACACCCAGCTTTCGCTGCCGAGCAGGAAATGCGCGCTGCTTTCCGAACCGCTGAGTTCGGTGACCTGCACCGTGCCCATCATCGGCACCATGGTGTCGGACGTCTTCACCGGCGTCACGTAATGGGGACGCACGGCAACCGTATAGGGGCCGTCGGCCAGGTCGGCCGCCGCGCCCGTCAGCGTCCAGCGAACATTGGCGTTGAGCCGCGCCTCGTTGCCTCGCTTCTCGATCGGCGCGGCATTGATCGGCGGTTGCGAAAACACCTCGGCCGACGTCAGGTCGCGTGGGTTGCGGTAGATCTCGGCGGTCGGGCCGAACTGGGTGACCCGTCCGTCATGCATCAGCCCGGTGCGGCCGCCTAGCAACAGCGCCTCTTCCGGCTCCGACGTCGCATAGACGACCACGGCGCCGCGTCCGGCAAACAGGTCGGGAAGCTGTTCGCGCAGCTCCTCGCGCAGCTTGTAGTCGAGATTGGCCAGCGGTTCGTCGAGGAACACGGCGTTGCTTTCCTTGGCGATCGCCCGGGCCAGCGCCGTGCGCTGCTGCTGGCCGCCCGACAGTTCATGCGGCCTCCGTTTCAGCATGGGCTTCAGCTGCAGCAGGCCGGCGGCCTCTTCCACCCGGCCGTCGATTTCCGAGCGCGCCATGCCGGCGACCCGCAGTGGCGAGGCGATGTTGTCGTAGACCGACATGTGCGGGTAGTTGACGAAGAACTGGTGCACGAGGCTGATATTGCGCTTTTGGGTGTTGAGCGTCGTGACGTCGCGGCCGTCCATCATGATCTGGCCGGAGGCGCAGCGGTCGAGCCCGGCCATCAGCTTGATGAGCGAGGTCTTGCCCGCTCCGGTCTCGCCCAAAAGCACGTTGAAGTGGCCTGATTCCAGGCGCAGGTTGGTGTCCTTGATGTGCTCGACACTGCCGACGCGCTTGGTGACGTTTCTGAGTTCGAGAGCCATGGGTTTCCCTCGGCAATTCGCCTAGCCCCGATCCGTCCGACACTAACAGCCGGGACCCGTGGGTCCCGGCCGGGTCCGCCCGGAGGAAAAGGGCGTGACGGAGAGCGCTTTACTGGGCTGCCCAGCGGGCGACGAGGTCGTCGTAACTGACGGTCTTGCCCTGCGGCTTCTCGTTTTCCAGCGGCGGCTTGGCACCGCCATTGGCGTACCAGTAGGCCGCGTCCTTCGGCTCGTTGAGGCGTGGGCCGCAACCGCCATAGACATTGGCCTGCTCGTCGGCCGCCTGCATGCGGGCCATAGTGACGTCCATTTCTTCGGCCAGCCTGTCCATGGCTTCCTGTGGCGTGAACGCGCCGGAGTTGACGTCGCCGATCTGCTGCCACCAGATCTGCGCCAGCTTCGGATAATCGGGCACGTTGATGCCGGTCGGCGACCAGGCCACCCGGTCGGGCGAACGGTAGAACTCGACCAGACCGCCCAGCTTCGGCGCCCGTTCGGAGAAGGATTCGTGGTTGACCGTGCTGTCGCGGATGAAGGTCAGCCCGACATGCGACTTCTTGGTGTCGACGGTCTTGGAGACCACGAACTGGGCGTAGAGCCAGGCCGCCTTGGCGCGGTCGACCGGCGTCGATTTGAGGATCGTCCAGGAACCGACGTCCTGATAGCCGACCTTCTGGCCTTCTTCCCAATAGGGGCCGTGCGGCGACGGCGCCATGCGCCACAGCGGATTGCCGTCATCGTCGACCGTGTTGTTGCCTTCCGAATTCGGCTTCACCATGTCGGCGGTAAACGCCGTGTACCAGAAGATCTGCTGGGCGACGTTGCCCTGGCTGAGCGCCGGCAGCGACTGGTAGAAGTCGAACGACGCTGCACCCGGGGGTGCGTAGTTGCGCAGCCACTCGTCCCACTTGCGGATGGCGTAGACAGCCGCCGGGCCGTTCGCCGCACCGCCGCGCGATACCGAAGCGCCGACCGGGTTGCAGGTGCCTTCCTCCATGCGGATGCCCCACTCGTCGATCGGAATGCCGTTGGGCTCGCCCTTGGAGCCGGCGCCGGCCATCGACAGCCAGGCATCGGTCATGCGCCAGCCCAGGTCGGGAGCGCGCTTGCCGTAATCCATGTGGCCGTAGATCTGGACGCCGTCGATTTCCTTGACGTCGTTGGAAAAGAACTCGGCGATGTCCTCATAGGCCGACCAGTTGACCGGTACGCCGAGGTCGTAGCCGTACTTCTCCTTGAAGGCGGCCTGCAGGTCCGGATTGTCGAACCAGTCCTTGCGGAACCAGTAGAGATTGGCGAACTGCTGGTCGGGCAGCTGGTAGAGGTCGCCGTCCGGTCCGGTGGTGAACTGGGTGCCCATGAAGTCGTCGAGATCGAGACCCGGATTGGTCACGTCCTTGCCCTCGCCTGCCATCCAGTCGGACAGGTTGTAGGCAAGCTGCAGGCGCGAATGGGTGCCGATCAGGTCGGAGTCGTTGACATAGGCGTCGTACAGATTGCGCTTGGTCTGCATCTGCGTCTGCACCGCCTGCACGACCTCGCCCTCGCCGAGGATCTGGTGGTTGACCTTGATGCCGGTGATGTCCTCGAAGGCCTTGGTCAGCACTTCCGATTCGTAGGAATGGGTCGGGATGCCTTCCGAGAGGACGTTGATCTCCATACCCTGGAACGGTTCGGCCGCCTTGATGAACCACTCCATCTCGGCCATCTGCTCGTCCTTGCTGAGCACCGATGGCTGGAATTCCTGGTCGATCCATTTCTTTGCCGCAGCCGCATCGGCATAGGCCGAAGACGAGCCGGCGACGAGCGCCCCGACCGCCACTGCGGATAGCAGATACTTGCGCATCTTTTTCTCCTCCCGAGATTTCAAGTCCGCCAGTGAAATCTGGCCCGCAAATTGTCTGGGGAATGATCGCAAATTGTCAAACTAAAAATTTAGTAGAAAGACATTTTTCTCATAAGAGACTGACATCGTTTCACTTTTTGTGACGCCCCGAAACGTCATACGGACCAGCGCTCGCCAATTCAGGTCATCCGATGTCGACACTGAGCCGGCTCATCAGGGCGACTTGCGCAAGGCAAATCACGCTCGATCGCCCCAGCCGATTCTGTCGCGCCCGGCGTCGCCGTCGCTGCCCGATTGCGACAGGAATTATGCCGAAATCGCCTTCAGGGCATCGATGCCCCTGGCGGTAATCCGGAAGCGCAGATTGCCGGTGCGCTCAGACTGAGTGCGCTCGATAAGACCCTTGTCGATGAGCTTTTCGAGAACCGACGAAATTCGGCTGGTGGCGATCTCGCCGTCGCGGGCGATGCCGGTGCGCGTACGCATGGTCATCAGCGCCGTGGCCTTGAGCGCCGCGACTTCGTCCGTCGACAGCGCCTCGGCGACGGAACGCGTTTCCGGATCGATTTCGGCGACGCTCTCCAGCCCCGATTCGGCGTCGTGAACCGGCGACCGCTCGGCCACGTTGTCGCGCAGTTCCTCCATCTGGTCGCTGGCCTCGATCTGCTGCTCACGCACCTGCTGCACTTCGGCCAATAGCCGGTCCGAGATTGTCTGGATGAATCCACGGGCGGAGAAGCCGGCAATGATGCAGAAGCCGACGAAAATGAAGATATCGCCCGCTTCGAGCGCGGCATCGCCCTTAGGGCTGATCAGTTCGCTCTGCGCCATGCTGAGAAAAAGCGGCACGACGAAGGCGGCAACAATGCCGACGGCGATGTAGCCTTTCACGCCGAAACGCACGCCGGCGCCGTCCTGCTCGTCGACCGGCGCCAGCAACCAGCTGGCCAGGCCGCCCGCGGCACCGCCGAGAATCATGACAACGATGAGAATGAAGATGTGATCGTACATGAGGCAAGCCACCCGCTTTCGACGTGTCCAAACCCCACCTGCCGAATACTGTAGTCTATTGGGAAGTATTGGCAAGAAACATCATGTTTCCTACGGTTAAGTCATGCGCTGACAAGTGAGGTTCAGCGGATGTCCGGTCCAAGCAGGTCCTTCGTGGTCAACAGCGCGGGAAGCCGCCGCTGGTCGGCGGTGCATTCGGTTTGCGGAACGGGAAAACCGCACTATGGTTCGTTGAATGAAAACCGAACAACGCAGGCGATTTCTGTTCCCGGCATGCGCGGTTCTTGCAATGGCGTCATCGGCGGATGCCGGCGAGGCCGGCTGTGAACAGGTTGCCGCGCTGGAATCCTACGCCTTGGCCGAAATTGCACCGCGCGGAGCGACGTGCAGCACATTCCTGAGCCAGTCGGCCAAAACCGGCGTTTCTTGTTACTGGGAGTTTCCCTACCGCGATGGTTCGGCTGAGCGAATGGCCAATTCGCTGTGGACCATTCTACAGACTTGCCGCCCCGGCACACATCTGGCGGATGATCGGCCCGTCAACCACCCGGACAGTTTTCAATTGCGGGAATGGGCTGCAGGAGACGCCGTCTACCGAGTATCGCTGAAGGACAAGGCAGGCCAGCGGCGTACGCTGGTATTTCTCGGCTTCGAGAAATCCTGACAGGCCTGTCAGGGTCAAGTCTAAAGCGCACTCTCCATGACCGCGGTCAGCCGCCGCCCGAACTCGGCCGGATCGGCCGGCGCTTCGCCGTCGGCGATCCGCGCCTGGTCGAGCAGCAGGTGCGCGGCATCCTTGAGCAGCGGATCCTTGGCGGCGCCCTCCTTGCCGGCCCGTTCGGCCAGTTTCCTGACGACGTCGTGGGTCGGGTTGAGCTCGAGGATGCGCGGCATGCTGCTTTGCAGCCGGCCGTGGCGCTGCAGTAGCCGCTCCATGTTGACGTCCATGTCGCCCTCGTCGGCGACCAGGCAGACGACGCTTTCGGTCAGCCGCTTCGACGGACGCACGTCCTTGACCGCATCGCCCAGCTCCAGCTTGACGGCGGCGACCAGGGCGCCGATCGACGGCGTTTCCGGTTCGTCCTTCTTGTCGTCGTCCTTGGCGTCGTCGCTCTTGATGGCGTCGAGGTCGGCCGCCCCGCGGGTGATCGACTTGAACGGCTTGCCGTCGAACTCGGTGACGTGTTGCATCCAGAATTCATCCACCGGATCGGACAACAGCAGCACCTCGACGCCCTTCGCCCGAAAGCCTTCCAGATGCGGCGAACTCGCCACCTTGCCGGCGTCGTCGCCGGCGATGTAGTAGATCGCGTCCTGACCTTCCTTCATCCGCTCGACATAGTCCTTGAGGCCGGTGAGCCCGTCGTCATGGGTCGAGGCGAAGCGGCTGATTTCGAGGATCCGGTCGCGCATGTCCTGGTCCTCGACCAAGCCTTCCTTCAGCACGGCACCGAAATTGCGCCAGAACTCGGCATAGGCATCGGCATCCTTGCCGGCCTTCTTCTTCAGCTCGTTCAGCACCTTCTTGGTCAGCCCGGTGCGGATGCGGGCGAGCTTCGGATCGGTCTGCAGCATTTCGCGCGAAATGTTGAGCGACAGGTCCTCCGAATCGACCACGCCGCGCAGGAAGCGCAGATAGGCCGGCAGCAAACCCTTGGCATCCTCGGTGATGAACACCCGCGATGCGTAGAGTTTCACATGGCCCTTGCGATCCGGCTCGAACAGGTCGAAGGGCGGGCTCGACGGGATGTAGAGCAGGTTGATGTAGCTGACGACGCCCTCGGCGCGATTGTGCAGGGTCATCCACGGGTCGTCGAAGGCGTGGGCGATGTGGTGATAGAATTCCTTGTGCTGCTGCTCCGTCACCTCCCTGGGCGGCCGCGTCCAGATCGCCGAAGCCTCGTTCAGCGTGTCCTCGCCGAGCAGGATCGGAAAGCCGATATGGTCCGAATAGGTCTTGATGATGTGGCGGATGCGCGGCTCTTCGAGAAACTCCTTGGCGTCCTTTTTGACGTGCAGCGTCACGGTGGTGCCGCGTTCGTCGCGCTCGGCCGGTTCGACGGTGAACTCGCCCTTGCCGTCGGACGACCACAGCCAGGCCCCGTCCTCGCCTGCCTTGCGGGTCAGCACGTCGACGCGGTCGGCCACCATGAAGGCGGAATAGAAACCGACGCCGAACTGGCCGATCAGGCTCATGTCGTCCTTGTCGTCCTTGCCCAGCTGCTCGAGAAAGGCGCTGGTGCCGGAACGGGCGATGGTGCCCAGCGTTTCCAGCAGGTCGTCGTGGTTCATGCCGACGCCGTTGTCGGAAACGGCGATCGTCTTGGCCTTGGAATCGGCGCTCAGGCGGATGCGGAACTCCGGGTCGCCTTCCACCAGCGCCGGTGCCGTCAGCGCCGCATGCCGCAGCTTGTCGCACGCATCCGATGCGTTGGAGACCAGTTCGCGCAGGAAAATCTCGCGGTTCGAATAGAGCGAGCTGGCGACGATATCGAGCAACCGGCCCACTTCGGTCTGAAACGAATGGGTTTCCTTGGTCACCGTGTCGTTCATGACTGACTTATCCCTCAATACTCATGGTTGAGGGCTGATATAGTCGGGGAAACCGCCGCTCACAAGTCGCCGCTGCGCGACTTGCCGCAAGCGTCAACAGACCGCTGCGTCGTTCCAGCGTGTGTCTTCGAAAATCCGGCCGCGATAGGCGCCGCCCACAATGGTTTTTCTAGCCGTTTCCCAGTTGCCCGCCCAGACATCGGCATCGTGCAGTTCGCTTTCCGGACGAGCCCGGCTGCGGGCGACGAAACCCGGAAACGCCGGCCGGCCCGTCGCCTGGCCGATCGGGTGATAACGCAGGTCGAGGCTCCATCGCAGCGCCTGCGACCGGTTGGACAGCGCCCGGTGCACGTTCATCTTGTGGAACAGCACGACACCGCCTCGCTTCACCGGCAGGGGCACCGCCTCGCGGCCCTCCATCAGCTTGTCGGGCACCTGCGGTTCCGAGGCGATCGCCAGTTGCGAGCAATGCGCTTTCGGACCCTCGCGATGCGACCCGGGAACCGACACCAGGCAACCGTTTTCGACCGTGGCTTCTGTAATGGCTACCCACACCGTCAGCTGCTCGGTCTCATCGGCCTCCGGCAACAATGCGACAATGTCCTGGTGCCAGGTGGTGGCGCCGACGTTGGAATGGTCCTTGAGCTCGTCGGACAGGCTGCGTTCCGGCGGCTTCATGCGCATCTGCTGCACCGGGCTGGAGTAGATCTCAGGCCCGATCAAGCACTCGACCACGTCGAGGATGCGCGGATGACGCATCAGCCGGAACACCCCGGGGCTGGCGAACATGTGGAAGGTCTCCGGATCGACCGGCCCGTTGATCAGCGGCAGCGACACGTTGAAGAAGCGGTGCAGCTCCGGATAGGCCTCGATCAGCCGGCAGAAGCGTTCGCCGAACTCAAGCCCGTCGAACCGCTCGGCGATGGCGCCATCGGCGTATAGCCGGTGCGTCACTCGGTCGAGACGGTCGGCGTAGTCGGCTTCCACCGGCGTCAGGGCGTCGTCGTCGAGCAGTGTCTCGATGGCGAGAAACCCGTTCCGATCGAAGGACTCCCGCTGTTCGGCGCTGAGCGTTGCCTGGGTCATGCCCGCCTCCCCGTCACTGCGCCGCGGCGCGGTTTTCGACCACCACCTCGCCGCCCGGCGCCTCCGGTTCGTGGTCGACCAGTTCCGCCGGAAAGCCCGGCGCCCTCAGGTCCACGCCGCAATCGTCCTCCAGCCGCTTGACCACTTGCGAGGACCAGACGCGCGGACCGTAGCGTTTCAGCCCGTCGCGCATGATGTCGACGCATAGCGGCGACAGTTCCAGCGGCACGTCGAGCGACGCCCCCAGTTCGTCGAACAGCGCCAGGTCCTTGACCTCGTGGTCCATGGTGAAATTGATGTTGTAGCTGCCGTTGAGGATCACCTGCCCTTCGGTCTCGTGCACGAAGGAATTGCCCGACGACACCCGGATCGCCTCATAGGCGACCGCCAGGTCGATGCCGGCCTTCCTGGCCACCATTAAGGCCTCGCCGGTAGCGATCAGTTGTACCCCGGCCAGGTAGTTGGTGATTACCTTCAGCACCGACGCCGAACCCAGCGGTCCGGTATGCACGATGCGCCGCCCCATGGCGGTCAGCAGCGGCAGCACCCGTTCGAAGGCAGTGCGCTCACCGCCGGCGAAGATCGCGATATTGCCGGTCGTCGCCCGATGGCAGCCGCCCGATACCGGCGTATCCAGCGGCACCGCGCCGCGGGCTTCGACCAGCGTTCCGAGGCGCTGGACATCGGCGGCTTCCGTGGTCGACATCTCCAGCCAGATCTTGCCGGAACCGAGGCCTTCGAGCACGCCGTCGGGCTCTTCCAGCACCTGCGCCGACACCTGCGGCGACGGCAGGCAGGTGATCACCACGTCGCTGGCTTCAGCCAGCGCCCGCCCGCTTGTCGCCCGGGCGGCACCCTGCCCGACCAGTGCGTCCTCCGCTGCCCGGTCGAGATCGCGGACGGTGAGATCGAAACCGTTTCGCAGCAGGCTTCCAGCCAGTTTGGCGCCGACATGGCCCAGTCCGATAAATCCGATGCGCATGGCTGTCTCCGTCATGGTTTTGGCCATGATGATCCGCACCCAGTCACGCGTCAAATGAATGCTTAACGCCCTAAGGCCAGCGTATTTTGGTGGCTGAACGGATTGCGATCGGCTAGAAATCGGCCATGCGCAACGATCTTCCGCCGCTGCCGGCCCTGCAGGCCTTCGAAGCGGCCGCCCGACACGAAAATTTTGCCGCCGCGGCGACCGAACTGAATCTGTCGCAATCGGCGGTCAGCCACCGTGTGCGTCTGCTGGAGCGGCATCTCGGCTATCCGCTGTTCGAGCGCTTGCCGCGCGGCCTGCGGCTGACGGAATCGGCCAAGGCCTACCTGCCGTCGCTGCGCCGCGCCTTCGACGACATTCGCGGCTCGACCGCCGGCATATTCGGCGCCCGCGGCGGCGGCGCCGTCACCGTACGCGCGCCGATTACCTACACGGCGCTGTGGCTGTCGGGCGCGGTCGCCCGGTTCACCCGGGCCTATCCGCACATCGAGATCCGCCTGATCAGCTCGGTCTGGGCCGACAAGCTGGCCGCCGACGAGACCGATATCGATCTGCGCCTCGGCTATGGCCGCTGGCCCGGCTTCGAGGCGGAGTTCCTGTTCCGCGACCGGCTTCTCGTCATGGCCGGCCCCGAGACCTTCGACAAACCGCCGACGCCGGCGGAAATTGCCGAGAGCCCCCTCGTTCACGTCATGGGTCCGGAAGACTATTGGGCGAAGTTCTTTGCCCGCCACGGCCTGCAGCGCACCCGCCAGTCCGACGACATCCGCGTCGATTCCTCAACCACCGCGGCCGAACTGGCCTGCGCCGGCAGTCGCGTCGCCCTGATCCAGGACCGCCTCAGCGGCTCCTACCTCGACACCGGCCGACTGGTGCAGGTCATCGATGATGCCCTCGACGTCGACGAGGCGCTCTACATCCTGCTTGCCGAAACCCGCGAGCGGCGCAAGCCGGAAGCATTGCTGTTTCACGACTGGCTGCTGACGGAATACCGGGACAACTGAACGCAATCACGTCCCGCACCGCGCCACACTTGACATGTAACTTGTAGATTACATAATTTCAGCATGCTTCCCAACCAATGCGGAGACAGAACCATGCTGAAATCCATCCTTGCCGCCGCCGGCCTGCTGGCATTGCTCCAGCCGGTGAGCGCCGCCACGCTGAGCCAGACCGTGCATTTCCCCGGCACCAGCGCCGACGCGCTGTTCGACCTTTACGCCACCAGCGAGGGCCACAAGGCGGTAACCGGCCTGCCGGCCAGCTACAAGGCGCCGGACGGCAATCCCGCCGACCGGGCCGAAATCGGTGGCTCACTCGACGCCTTCTGCTTCAAGCCCGACATGTGCGCGCTCAACGCCCGGGTGCTCGATATTTCGAACGCCGAAGGCGTGCACTCGATCACCATGGCCTGGTGGAATTTCGGCTGGGTGTCGGCGGTCGACCCGGCCGATCTGACGGTCGAGGGCCGCGGCGCGCCCGATTCCACCCTGGTGCTGACCTTCCGCGACACGCTGCGCGGCGCCCAGATCGAGATGGTCCATGTCAACGTGCCGGATTTCAAGGTGCGCATTCCCAATCCCGACCAGACCGAGGAGATCGGGCCCCTAAGCACCATCGTCAACACCCACTGGAACCTGCTTTACTGGGACGGCTTCCGGCGCAATCTGGCGCAGTAAGCGACTATCGGAAGGGAAGGCGACACCATGCCCATCGAAATCACCGGCCTTTATGCCAGCGTCCTGGCGTTGATCATGATCGTGCTCGGCGCCCGTGTTTCCATCATGCGGGCGCAGACCGACATCCCGCTGCTGCACGGCGACAACATTGCGCTTGCCGAACGCATTCGCCAGCACGCCAATTTCACCGAAAACGTGCCCATGGCGCTGATCCTGATGGGCATCGTCGAGGCCGCCGGCGGCTCGCTCGCCTGGTTGCACGCCATCGGCGCCACCCTGCTGATCAGCCGCATCGTCCACCCCTTCGGCATCAAGGCCGACGACAGCAACCGCGTCGCCCGCGGCCTCGGCGCCACGCTGACGGTGGTGTCGATGCTGATTTCGGTTGTCTATATCGGGCTCAACGCGATTTAGTGCGGTGGAACCGAACCGCACGGACGGCCCATGACCTACCGCCTGGACAACATCTACTCCGTCATTGCCGACGACCGGCGGCGGGCGCTGATCGACTGCCTTGCCGAAGGTGACAAGACGGCCGGCGAACTCGCCGGCCGCTTCGACGTGTCGCGCCCGGCAATTGCCAAGCATCTGCGCATACTGGAAGAAACCGGCCTGGTGACGATCACCAATGTCGGACGCACCCGCGTCCACCGGCTGAATGCCGAACCGCTGCGCGAGGTCTATGACTGGGTGCAGCGCTACGGTCCGTTCTGGGATCAGCGCCTCGCCGACCTCAAACAGGCGGTCGAGGCCAATGTGAAGGCGAAGGGCCGCAAGCGCACATGACCTATATCCACCGCAGCATCACCATCCTGGCGCTGATCGACGACGTCTGGGAGTACCTGACCAAAACCGACAAGATTGCCGAATGGCTGATGCCCAACACCTTCGTCGCCCGCGAAGGCCATCAGTTCACCATGGATTGCCCGCCCGGTATCGGCTCCGGCGCGCCGGTGCGCTGCGAGGTCCGGGAACTGAAGCCGCCGAAGGACGGCCGCGCCCGGCTCGTCTACACCTGGGTGATCGACAGCCCCTACACCGAGACCCTGCTGGAAATCGACCTTGTCGAGGTCGCCGAGACGACCCGCTGCGATCTCGTCCATTCCGGCTGGGATGAGGGAGAGAACGAGTTGCGCGACCGCCACGAGCAGGGCTGGGACATGCTGCTGAACACCCGGCTGAGGGGCTTGCTCGAACGATAGGCGGCAGATTCGCCGCCATCGGCAATCGACCGTTTCCCTTTCGCTTTCAGTCGACTAAGTTGAGCCGTTGTCGCTTGCCAGTCGGAGGGGCCTTCATGATCATGTATTCGCGCGAGCTCACGGTGAACTGGGGGGAATCGGACCCGTTCGGTCTGGTCTATTTCCCGCTGATGCTGTCCTGGTTCAACGACACCGAGCATGAGCTCCTGCGGGCGATCGGCTTTCCGACCAACAAGATGATCGCTGAAAACCGCAGCGCCTTCGTCATGGGCGACGTGCATTTCAAATTCGTCGGACCGGCCGCATATGGCGACCGCGTGCGCACCATCATCCAGCTGGCGAAAATGACCCGCTCGACCCTGCACTGGGACTGCCGCGCCGAACATTCCTCTTCCGGCGAGCTGATCACCATGGGCCGCGCCATCCGCATCCACGCCCAGATCCAGGACGACGGCAACATCAGGTCGATCGAGATCCCCGAAGGTATCCGCAACGCCCTGTCGAAACCGGGCGCGCTGGTCGACATGGAAAGCAAGCATCCTGAATCGGACTGAACCGCATCCGAATGCCCGGCTGCTGTCCGGCAAGCGACGAAACGAGGTGATCGGCGTGGATCCGTTTCCCGGCAAACTACTCGAATTGATGGGCCATGCAGGCAGGCTCCGGCCAAACCTGCCTTATCTGCGTTATCACGCTAATTACTTCTTTAATAGCTGATATACAGAATAAATACGTAAATATTAGAGTATTAATGCGCATAAGGCTGCATCAATTACATAACAACCCGAGATAGTGCGAAATCCCGGGTTCGAGTTTTACGATTGTTTAAGCCTTGGATGGTCTGTTGACTGCGCGCGCTACTCTGCATCCACGACAGCCATGATCGCCGTCGAATTTGCGTGCATGTCTTTCAGAACCGAAGGGGTGAGTCGATCCGCGAACGGGCTTCGCGTCGAGCGGCTGCGCGGGAGGCTTTCCGGTTATGATCAGAAAAATCAGGAATCTGTCGCTTACGGCAAAGATCGCCGCGTTCATGATCGCGGTCAATCTGGGCGGCATCGCCATTCTGGCGGGCTACACCTGGACGACCGAAACGAACACGTCGATCGCACGTGCCGTGAACAAGTGGACGCTGGACACCGAGCAATTCGCGACGCTCGCCGCTGGAGGCATCAAATGGGGCAAGCCGGAAGTGGTTCGCGACGCCTATGCGCTGTTTCGCGACGACGCATCGCTGAACCTCATTCAGTTCACAGCCTTCAATCGCGACGGCGACGTCGTCGACACCTGGACGAGCGAAAATTCGGGACAGCTGCTCGCTGTCGAAGAAATCAGGGACCTGGCGCAGGCCAACACGGACGCTGAAGGCGCCGTCGACAGCCTCGGCGACGGGATTGCTTCGATCGTGCTGGCGCTTCCCCGCAACGCTGCCGGCAAAATCGGCGGCCAGGTCGTCACCGTGTGGACGACGGCGCCGATCTACGCGGCCGCGCACTGGAATGCGATGATGCTGTTCGCGATCCAGACGGTCCTTGTGATCGTGGCTTTCGGTCTGCTGCTCATCGTCATGCGACGGTTGATCGCAAGACCCCTGTCCGAAATGAAAGACAGCATCGGGCGCATGCAGGACGGCGATTTCGAAACCGGTGTCCCGTTGCAGGACAAGGGCGACGAGATCGGAATCGTGGCTCGGGCGCTCGAAACATTCCGTTGCGAATTCATCGCAAAGCAGGAGGAAAGTCGTCTCGCCGAAGAGCAGCGTCGCGATTTCGAGGTGGAACGGTCCGAAAACGCCAAGCGCAGCGTGGAAGTGGCCCAGGCCCAGGCCCGCGCCGTGGACCGCATAGCCGAAGGGCTGGAAAAGCTGGCCGCCGGCAATTTCACCAGCCGTCTCGAGGATCTGGGGCCGGACTTCGAAAAGCTCGTCAATGATTTCAACCGCATGGTCGAGTCCATGTCCACCACGCTCGGTCAGGTCAAGACGGCGTCGGTATCTGTCGATATGGGCGCCGCGGAACTGGCGAATTCGGCCGATACCCTGGCCAAGCGCACCGAACAGACCGCCGCGTCGCTTGAAGAGACGGCCGCCGCTTTGCGCGAGATGACGGCGACGGTGAAGGAATCGTCCGAGCGGGCAACGGAGGCGGGATCTCTGGTGTCCAAGACGAGGGAGGACGCCGCCGGTTCCGCAACTCTGGTCCGCGAGGCGATCAGCGCGATGGATCGCATCCAGAAATCATCGAGCCAGATCGGGCAAATCAACTCCGTAATCGACGAGATCGCGTTTCAAACCAACCTGCTGGCGCTCAATGCCGGCGTCGAAGCGGCGCGGGCCGGCGAAGCCGGGCGGGGCTTTGCGGTGGTCGCCCACGAGGTGCGCGAATTGGCGCAGCGTTCCGGCCAGGCGGCCAAGGAAATATCGCAGCTGATCAGCGATTCCGGCCGCGAGGTCGAAAGCGGCGTTCAGCTGGTCAACCAGACGGCGGAATCGCTGCTGGCGATCGAAGCGCAGGTCAATGAGATCACGACCCGTATCGAGACCGTCATCGGCGGCTATCGCGAACAGTCATCCGGCCTGGACGAAATCAATACGGCCGTCGTGAGCATGGATCAGGCAACGCAGCAGAACGCGGCCATGGTCGAGGAGACCAATGCGGCCAGTCAGGAACTGCGCGCACAGGGAGCTGGGCTCAACAGGATCATCACCCGGTTCCACATCGGAGAATTCGCAACGGAGCCGGGCTCGGCGCCGTCGAAAGCGACCGAGCCGCGGCCGCGCCAAGCGATGCCGGCCGCCACGGCGGTCGTCGGCAATACCGCGCTGGCCGCGGCGCCGGACGATTGGGAGGAATTCTGATCGCAATTCGAAAGAGATCATGCAGCAAAGAGTGAGGAGTAAGCATGAAAACCGGAATCATCAAATATGCACTTGCCGCGACCGTCATGGCCATCGGCGTACAGGCATCCATGGCAGCCGGCGAGCACGTCCCGGCGGTGAAGGACTACGCCACCGCCAACATCATGCCGTGGATTTCCGACAGCGCCGTGGTGGCGGCCATCAAGGCTCAGAACGAAGCGAATTCGGGTCTGACCCAGGCCGACATCGATGCACTCGACGAGCAATGGCGCGCTGGCGTGGACGGCGGCGACACCACGCTCATCGACACCACGCTGAGCAATTCCCTGTCGGGGTTCCTGCGTGACAAGCAGATGGCCTCCAATGGCATCATCACCGAAATCTTCGTGATGGATTCGAAGGGTCTCAATGTCGGCCAGAGCGACGTCACCTCCGACTATTGGCAGGGCGACGAAGGCAAATGGAAAAGGACCTACGGATCGGGCGATTCCGCCGCGGTGTTCGTCGATGAAGCCGAAAAGGACGAATCGACCCAGATGCTGCAGTCCCAGATATCGATGACCATTGCCGATCAGTCCGGCGCGCCCATCGGAGCGATCACCATCGGAATCAATCTCAACGCACTCTAATTAGTCCGTTTCCGGACTCGGATGAAGAAGGGCCCGTTCGCGGGCCCTTCGCCGTTGTTGCAATACCGTAACGCCTCGGCGCGGAGAAACGGGATCGATGCCGCCGCGCCGCGCTTCAGGAACCTGTCCTACCCCACATGTTGGTGGTTTGCTTGAGAGCGCACGAGCACCAAATGAGACATTGGGTCCTCGCTTTCGGGGCTGTCATCCGCATGTCGGCTCAGCAAACATGCGCCAGCCGGCGGGCTGGTGTGGATGTGTCCTACGATGGCGGCGAGCACGGATTTTCTCGGACAGCCGACACGAGAGATGACCCCCACACAGCGTCTCTCGGCTTCTTCCGCGATCGGCACCAAAGCGAGGTCCGACCCTTCAGCCTTCAATTGTTCGGCGGCAAGCGCGGTAACGATCGAACACCCGCCAATGTGACGAATATGCTGGCACAGAGTTTCAAAACTCGACGTCTCGACCTCATGATCCTTGGTCGATCGCTGGCATTCTTGCGAAGGATGAATTCTGGCCTCGGAGGTGAAGCCGAGTGGGCTGTTGAGGCGAATGAGCTGATCGAACGGAATATCGTAAAGACTGATGCTGTCTTTCGTCGCCAGCACATGTTCGCGCGTCACGACGAGAAACAGATTCTCATAGAACAGTGGGGTGAATTCGAGCGCACCGTCATAGGAGTCCCGTGGAATCAGAGCGATGTCGATGTCGCGCGCCACAACCCCATCGGCAAGCGACGCTGTCTCTCCCTCGACGATATTGACTTTCATCTGCGGCACCTGAGCAGCGATGGCGGATCGCAGATAATGCATCAGATAAGGCGCCAGCGTCGGGTCCAAACCGATACGAAGCGGCAAGGCGGCAGGATCGCGGTACTCGGTGGCCATGTCCTGGATCCTACGAGTTTCCAAAACGACACGTTTTGCGGATTCAATCACCCGTTCACCGAGCGGGGTGGGTCGGACTTCCGTGTTGCTGCGTGAAAAAAGCGGCACGCCAAGCTCAAGTTCGAGCTTTTTTATCTGGTTCGAGAGTGCGGGCTGCGAAACGTTGCAGGCTGCCGCCGCCTTGCTGAAGTTCAGGTGACGGTCGATCGCAATGACGTATTCAAGTTCACGGAGATTCATTCAGACCCCTCTCGACTGGTGAGGAGTACACACAACGCATCTTCTAAATGCGTCTTCGAGGCTCCCTGGCTCATTTGTGTACCTTGAATACCGATCCTGCGCGGTAAATTGACTTGAACTCAACGTGAAAAGGCGTGCGCGAATATATTTTCGAATTTCACAAGCCGTTGATTTTAAGACATTTTTCAGATCAAATCCGATGTGATCATAGCGAATGGTTATGCTTCTCATTCAGACAATGATTTTTCCAGCCTGAAGCCTCGTTTCTAGCTTTGGCGGCGTCGGCGATCGATGACGGCCCGCAATCCATCGTGTCTTTGCACCGTCCGGACCGGTCGCTGGCAACCCCCCACCCGGGTACCGCCCGAAATTATTCTGAGGAGCCAACCGATGTCTCGCATTTTCAATATATTCGGATTCAGGAATACCGTTATTCCTGATGGAGACAATCAAACCAGGACCAGCCGGTTCGATGGAGAACGCTTCTCCCTCGGCCGAAACGACACCACAACCGTGGACGGCTCGCCCGTTCTGTCCTTTGCCAACGACCGTGTGAGTTTCCTCAACAAGGGAACGGCTGTCACGACCGGCAATACGTCAACCGTCGCCATCGATGGGAACAACGGGCGCGTGACCAACAGCCGCGGCGCCGAAATCGATGCAGAAGGAACCGGAATCAACGTCACCGGCAAGCATGCATCGATCCTGAACGCCGGAACGATTGCCGGCGATGTCTACGGCGTCAATTTCGTCAATGGCGGCAACTCCTCCGGAAACCTCCTGAACTTTGGCACGGTTTCCAGCGACAGCCGTGCCGTGAACATCGGCGGGGACGGAGTCAGCATCAAGAATTTTGGTCATATCATCGGAACCGGCGATCAACGCAACGGAACGATCTACGCCGATGGAACGGCAGAAAACTATTCGATCTTCAATGCTCGCCGGGCAGTTGTGGATGCCGGCGATGGCAATAACGGATCGGCCGTTTCACTGCAGACGGGCGATGTCGACGGCGACATTGTTCGCGCATCCGTGCGCAATCACGGCACGATTCAGGGCCGCGGCGACGCTTCGGAAGGAAATCAGGTAGGCGATGGCGTTCGCATTTTCAGCAGCGTTGAGGACGCCACGTTCAAAGGCAATATTGTCAATAGCGGCCTGATTGCCGCGTCCTCCGAATCCGATGCCGCTGTCGGTATTAGTATCGAAGATGGCGTTACGCTGGACGGACTGATCATCAACACCGGCCGCATCACCGCCAACGAGGTTGCAATCGACGCCACGGAGGCCGGGGGACGGATTGTCGTTCACAACAGCGGCCGCATCGAAGGCGACGTCAATCTTTCAGACGGCAACGACGTATTTGCCGGCTCGCGCGGCTATGTCGATGGAACAATCGACGGTCGAGCCGGTGACGATGTCATCTATGGTGGCGGTGCGGACGATGTTCTTGTCGGTGGACTGGGCAACGACAAGCTCGTCGGCGGACACGGAACGGACACGGCGAACTATGCTGATGCCGATGTCTCGGTGGAGGTCGATCTGGCAGCCGGGACAGCGACGCGGGAGACCGGTTTCACGGTTGAAGTCACCGATCAACCGTTGGCTTCCCTGACAACGGCACAATCGCCCGCCGAACTGGTCGAACAGGCCGTGCAGAACAACCTGTATTTCAACATCCACACCAGCGATTTCCCGGGCGGCGAAATCCGCGGCCAGCTCCTGGTTCAGTCCGATATCACCGAGCAAGGGGTGCGGACCATTGTTCTTGCAGCGACGCTCGACGCTGCCCAGGAGCCGGGACCACTGTCTGACTCAGAAGCAACCGGCCAGGGTCTGGTTACCATCGTCGTCGATGGCGACACCGTGACCTACAGTTCCAGCCTGACGGTTTCAGGACTGGACCAGTCCGATCTTCTTCCCGTTGCCGGTGTGAGCTCCATTCACCTGCACAATGCCCCTGCCGGTCAGAATGGTCCTGTCGTAACCGACATCGTTCAGGACGCAGGTGGCGATGTTGGGGGCCAGGTCGCTTCCGGCGAACCCGGGGATACGGGCGATGGCGACGTGTTTCTGGAAACGGTCGAAACCGACCGGCTCTTCAGCATCGAGAACGTTGAAGGCTCCAATGACGGCGATGCAATTGCCGGCAATGGCGACAACAACACCCTCTCGGGCGCTGGCGGCGATGATTTTCTCAGCGGCCGCGGAGGCAACGATATCCTGATTGGCGGCGCCGGTGACGACGTTCTCGCCGGCGGCGGCGGTACGGACATCATCGACGGTGGCGAAGGCATCGACACCAACAGTTTTGCCGACATCAACGCCGATGTGACCGTCAACCTCAACGCCGACGGCACCGGAACGGCCGAATATGTTGCCGGCAACGGCAATGTGATCTCGGAGCAGTTCACCGGCATCGAAAATATTCTCGGCAGCGACAACAACGACACGATCATCGCAACCGGACCAGCCGCCAACACCATCGAGGGCGGAGCCGGCAACGACTTCATCGCCGGTGGCGGTGGCACCGATGTACTAGACGGTGGTGAAGGCAACGACACCAACAGCTTCCAGGGAATCGGGGTCGATGTGGTCGCCGATCTCGGCAATGGCACGGCATCCTATCAGCCCAATGCAAACACCACGGTATTCGAGATCTTCAGCAACTTCGAAAACCTGGATGGGTCGGCCAATGACGACATCCTCTTCGGCGACGTTGGAGCCAACGTGCTGACCGGCAACGACGGAGACGACGTGCTTTCGGGACGTGGCGGTTCCGACACGCTGGTCGGCGGCATTGGCGACGACATCCTGCAAGGCGGCGGCGGTTCCGACACTCTCGACGGCGGAGAAGGCATTGATACCGCTGACTTCAACGACATCGGTCAGAACGTCATCGTGGATCTCGGTTCGGGTTCTGCGATTTACACCGGCCCCAACGGTGTCGTCGTCGACTCGCTGACCAATATCGAGAACATCACCGGTTCAGCCAATGACGACATCATCAGTGGTGACGCCAACGACAACCTGCTCGCCGGCGGTGCCGGTGAGGATGTGATCTTCGGCGGCACCGGCAACGACGTCATTCGTGGCGACGCTCTGGGCGACGGCGATGCAATTCAGGTAACGGTGACCAACACGCTCGGCGAAGGCGGTACTTTCCTTACGCCGGTCTGGTTCGGCTTCCATGACGGAGCGAATTTCGACCTCTACACAAGAGGCGAAGCCGCAAGTCAGGGTCTGGAGCGAATTGCCGAAGACGGGTTTACCACGGCGATCGCCGCCGAGTTCAACCAGCAGGCTGGCGACAACGGTGTCGATGCGACCCTCATCGGCCCGAATGGTGTGCCCGGCCCGATCGATCCGGGCGAGACCGCGAGCTTCTCGCTCAACGTCAACGCAGCCGATGTCGGACAGGGCTTCTTCACCTGGGCAACGATGATAATCGCTTCCAACGACGCTTTCCTGGCGTCACCCGGTAACCCGCTTTCCGATCCGATCTTCGATGAGGACGGCAACTTCCTCGGACCGATCACCATCCAGCGCTTCGGCCGCGATGTCCTGGATGCTGGGACGGAAGAAAACACCGAAGAAGGCGCTGCGTTCCTCAACCAGACCGCTCCCGATCAGGGTATCGCCGAGAACGGTGTGGTTACTCTGCACGAGGGCTTCAACGGCTCGGAGGCAAATCCGGACGACGGGCCCCAGAACATCCTCGGCGGGACTTCCGCTGCGGGTACCATCCTTGATCCGGTCGAGGCGGACTTCACCCGCAACGGCGGCCAGGAGCAGTTGCTCGAGATCACGATCGACAGGGTTGCCGGCTCTGACGATGTTCTCAACGGTGGCGAAGGCAACGATATCATCGAGGGCGGCGGCGGCGACGATACGCTGACCGGCGGCTCGGGCGAGGACACATTCGTCTTCCTGCGCAGCAGCCGCGAGGACGCCGACACGGTGACCGACTTCGAGGATGGTTTGGATCTTTTCGACGTCTCCGAATTCGGCTTCACCAGTGTCGCCGATTTCTCCGTCGAGCAGGCCGGTGCCAACACGCTCATCACCTTCGATGCGCTGAACTCCGTCACGCTGTCGAACACGGATGCCAATCTGATCGACGATCAGGACTTCCTGTTCGCTTAATCGGATCCGGACCGGGCGGCGCTCGACCCGCCCGGTCCTTTTGCCTGTTTGGTCATTTTCAAGAACTCCCGCAACCGACAAAAACCACAGGGGCCAGTACCATGAGAAACGCCGCACCAAACGTTCTCAGCAAGGCCATGACGTCCGCCCGGAGCGGTCTTGTCACGGTCGCTTTCTTCAGCTTCTTCATCAATCTTTTGATGCTTTCCGGCCCTCTTTACATGCTGCAGGTCTATGACCGGGTCCTTCCCAGCGGCAGCATGGAGACACTCATTGCGCTCAGCATTCTGCTGCTTGGCCTGTTTATCGTCTCGGGTTGTCTGGAGCTTGTTCGCACACGGATCCTCTCCCGTATCGGAGCGAAACTGGAGAGCCGGGCGGCGTCCGGCGTTTTCAACGCCGTCATGCGCAAGCGAGCCGCGCAGTCCTCCGACGACGGAGAGCACAATCTTGCCGATCTCGACACGATCAAGGAATTCTATTCGGGACAGGGCCTGTCGGCGCTTTTTGATCTGCCATGGGTTCCCGTCTATCTGCTCATTTTGACCGTGCTCCACCCGGCCCTGGGTGCCCTCGGCGCGGCGGGAGCTCTGTTCCTCCTCGTCGTCGCCTGGATAAACAACCGGATGACGCATTCGTCCATGGCACGTCAGGCGCAGGCCGATTTGCCCGGGCGGGCGATCGCGACCGCGAGTGAGAAGAATGCCCAGTTGCTGCAGTCCATGGGCATGGTGGGAAATCTGCGCCGGGCATGGATGACCATGAAGCGCGAAGCGAATGTTCATCAAAGAAAGTCAAGCGATCGCTCCGGCTTTTTCTCCACCCTGTCCAAAACGTCGCGTCTGCTGTTGCAGTCCGCGGTTCTGGGTCTGGGAGCGGCGTTGGTGATCGGCGGGGAAATCACCGCAGGTGCCATGATTGCCGGAACGATCATCCTTGGCCGTGGTCTCGCGCCGGTCGACCAGTCCATCGCTCACTGGCGAAGCTTCCTCTCATCGAAAGCGGCACATCGGCGCCTGCAATCCCTGCTTCAGGACCATCCGGAGCCGGCCGAGCGTCTGTCACATGCGGAAGCCTGCCAGTCGCTTGACGTGAGGCGTTTGTTCGCCGGCCCTCCCGGCGCGCGCAAAGCCATTGTTTCCGACATCAACTTCACGCTCGAAGCCGGCGATGTACTCGCGGTCATTGGGCCCAGCGCGTCGGGAAAAACCACCCTCGCCCGTCTTCTCGCTGGCGTGTGGCAACCGCAGGCCGGCACCGTCCGCCTGGACAATGTCGCGCTCGACCAGGTGCATCCAGACGAGCTGGGGCCGCAGATCGGCTACTTGCCGCAGAGCGTCGAATTGTTCGACGGTACGGTCGCTGAAAACATCGCACGTTTTGCCCCGGATGCGTCATCCATGGAAATCATCGCCGCATCGGAAGCGGCCGGCTTGCACCGGACGATTCTTCAAATGCCCGATGGCTACGACACCATGGTCGGAGAATCCGGCCGCAGCCTGTCCGGTGGTCAAAGGCAACGCATCGGTCTCGCCCGGGCCTTGTTCAGAAACCCGTTTCTCGTCGTGCTGGACGAACCCAATTCCAGCCTCGATGTCGAGGGAGACATCGCCTTGATAGAGGTGCTGGAGGGTATCCGTGAAAAGGGCGGAATTGCCGTTGTCATTTCACACCGGCCCAACTTGGTCGAATGCGCCGGCAAGGTCCTGATCCTCGACGGCGGCCGGCAGCGGGCCTTCGGCCCCCGGGCAGCCGTTCTGGAGCAGAATGTCGAGCGGGTAAACCCGGCCATGACGAGGGCTCTCCAGAACCCGAACGTCACATCGATCACTCAAAAAGCTGTCTAGAGGGAAAAGTCATGACCCGTCTGCAAAAAGGATATTCGCCGATGTCACCGGCCGTCGGTCAGGTCATAGATCACGAAGATATCGATGTGGCGGGCAAGGCACGTGCCTGGCCGTACGTCATCGCCGGTTTCGCGGTCTTGGCCTTGTTGATCGGAGGGTTCGGCGCCTGGGCCTACACGGCGCAACTCGATGGTGCCGTTATCGCCGACGCCCGATTTGTCGTTGAATCCAAGCGCAAGACCATTCGCCACCTGGAGGGCGGAATCGTCAAGGATATCCTTGTCGGAGAAGGCGATCGTGTCAGGGCGGGACAGGTTCTGGTTACCCTGGACGCCACCGTCGACAAGGCCAATTTCGCGGTGATCGACAACGAACTGATGCAGTTGTCCGCGCAACGCACAAGGCTGCTTGCCGAACTGAACGGCGCGAAACAACTGAACTTCGAGGTCCCGGTTCCCGGTAGCGCAGCCGATGAACGACTCAGCCAGATCGAGGCCGGCCAGCAGGCGTTGTTTCGCGCCCGCTTCGAATCCCGCCAAAGCGAGGAAGCCATTCGTCAGAAGCGCGTGGCCAAATTGCACGAGGAAATCGGCGGAATTCGCAAGCAGGTGAGATCGAACGATATCCAGATCTCGTTTATCGAAAAGGAACTGGTCGGGCTGCGTGAACTGGAAAAGCGTCAGTTGGTCCCGCGCAACCGCGTCTACGCGATGGAGCGGGAGGCCGAAGGGCTTCGTGGCCAGTCGGCGGCACTTGAGGTCAGCATAACCCGCGCCGCAAACTCGATCGAGGAAATCGAACTGGAGGCCATTCAGGCAAAGCGTCGCTTTGCGGAACAGGTCACCCAGGAGATGCGAACGATCGAACCGCGCATTGCGGCCCTTGCGGAACAGAGGGCGGCCGCCGGTCGAAAGCTGGATCTGGTCGAGGTAAAGGCGCCCACGGACGGCTTTGTCGTCGCCCTGAAGGCCAACACCAGAGGCGGCGTCATACGGCCCGGTGACGACATCATGGATATTGTGCCGCAGGACGATCGCCTGGTGCTCGAGGCTCGGGTTCCGACGACAGACGTCGACAAAGTCAAAACCGGCAGCGACGCCCGCATTCAGCTCACGGCGTTCGATCAGGCGATCACACCTGAAGCAACCGGAAAGGTCCTTTCCATATCGGCGGACAGACTCGAGGACGATCGCACCGGGCAAGGGTACTTCCTGGCACGCCTCGAAATGAACGCCGAACAGGCTGGCAACATCCGCGATTTCGAACTGGTGCCCGGCATGCCGGCCACTGTGTTCATACAGACAGGCAAGCGTACACCGCTAAGTTATCTGCTGCAGCCTTTGAACAACCGGTTCATCAGAACATTCGCGGAAGGGTAGCGTTTCAACTCGAACTAAAGAGCCAGGAAAACCTGTCCGTCCTCGACCTTCACGTCGTGAGTGCGCAGATCGGTGCAGACCGGCGCACTCAGCGCCTTGCCGCTAGCGACATCAAAGCGGCCGCCATGCAGCGGGCACTCGATCACCCGCCCGACGACAAGGCCGTCGGCCAGGTGCTGCTCCTCATGGGTGCAGAAACCGTCGGTGGCGAAATAGCCGTCCGGCGTTCGGTAGACCGCGAAGGTTCGGCCGCCACTGTCGAAACGGATTACGTCCTCGTCATCGATCTCGTCTGCCCCGCAGACGCGAATCCAGTCAGTCATCTGACTCTCCGTAAGGGTTTGAAAAACTTACATCGTGCGCGCGGCAACGCGCTCGAGGCCTGCCGTCGCCATATGCGGTGCCTGGCGAATGGAAGCCGCCCTGGAACCCCGGCCCATCGACCGGCGCAGCACCACCGACAGCACCTCGGCATTGGTCCGCCAGAAGCCGGGATCCGGGTCCGGCAGCTGCTCCCGTACCGCCTCGTGCAGTTGCGGCAGCGAGTAGAAGGGCACCTGTGGATAGAGGTGGTGCTCGATATGATTGTTCATGTTGGCGTAGAGGAAGCGGCCGAGCCGGGTGGTGCGGAACGAACGGGTGCTGTCCAGGATCGACGGCGAATTCTCCTGCATCTCGACATGCTGGATCAGCGTGAACAGCAGCATCACCGGCGCGCCGAGGATCCGCGGCAGGACGATGAACCACAGCGGCCAGGCGACGCCGGCCAGGATCAGGACCGCAACCAGGGCAACCAGGGCCAGGATCAGCCGCGCATTGCGCACCAGCTTCGGCAGCTCCGACTGCGGCGTCGCAAAGCGCACCATCTCCGACGGCCGGTTGAACGCCAGGGCGAACAGGCTGGCCACGTGAAACCGCGCCAGGCCGAGACCGCTGATCTCCTGCAGCCAGCCGCGAAGATCTATCGGCGTATCGAACGGCATCTGGCTGTCCTTGCCGACATGCCAGGTGTAGGTGTGGTGGTTGGTATGGGTGTAGCGCCGGTGCAGCGGCTCCTCGAAATAGATCAGCGAGGTGACCCACAGCACCGCCTCGTTGAGCCAGCGGGTGCGGAACGCGGTGCCGTGCGCCGTTTCATGGCTGAGCGCGTAAGCCGGGACCGACAGGAAAACGCCATGCACGAGCATCGCCGGCCACACCCACCAGGTGCCGAGCGCCAGCCACACGCCGAAACCGGTAACGGCCAGCGACGCCGCCCATTGCGCCAGGTAGATCAGGCCCGGCCGGTCCGAGCGCCTGGCCAGCGCTTTCAGCACCTTGCGGTCGATGCTGATGCCGCTGGAGGCGGCATTGGTTGCGATGAAGTCGCTCATGGCACCCGCCCGTTCAGGTCGCGTAGTTGCTGCCTTCCTCGTCGAGGATGGCCTTCAGTTCTTCCAGGTGGCGTGCCGCCTGTTCGGGATACTCCTCGAGCTCGCGCGCCGTCTTTTCGGCGATTTCGTCGCTGAGCACCCGCAATTCCCGGCCGGTCTGCAGGGCGCGGATATAGGTCTCGGCAGCCCGCTCGAAATAGTACATGCGGTTGAAAGTATCGGCGACGTCGGAGCCGGTCACCAGCACACCGTGATTGCCCATCACCATGACCTTCTTCGACCGATCTCCCAGCATCGCGGCGCAGCGCTCGCCTTCGGCCTCGAAGGCGAGGCCGCCGAAACTCTCGTCGATGACGATGCGGTTGTAGAAGGTCGCGGTGTTCTGATCGATCGGCGGCAGGTTCGAATCCTTCAGGCTTGCCAGCACCGTGGCGAAGATCGAATGCACATGCATGACGCAGCGCGCATGCGGACAGGCCCGGTGGATCGCTCCATGCAAGCCCCAGGCCGTCGGATCAGGCGCGTCCGGACGCTCCAGCGTCTCGCGGTCATTGGCATCGAGCAGCAACAGGTCGCTGGCCCGGATACGAGCGAAATGCTGCTGGTTGGCGTTCATCAGAAAGCGCGTACCGTCCTCGTTGACGGCCAGCGAAAAGTGGTTTGCCACCGCCTCGTGCATGTCGAGACGGGCCGTCCAGCGGAAAGCCGCGGCCAGGTCGACCCGCTCCTGCCAGTGCTCGATATTTTCACCGGATCGTATGCTGCTCACCGTCGCCATGTCGCATGTTCCTTTCGATTGTCGGCACTATCGGATAGTGCCAGCCCGCTTCACAAACGACAAATTCGACGTTAATCCATTAGTCAAACTTATGGTTGATTTGGGAGTCGCCGATGGAGACGGGCACCCTGCCGCCGCTCAACTGGCTGCGCGCTTTCGAGGCCTCGGCGCGGCACCTGTCCTTCACCGCCGCGGCCGGCGAACTCAACATGACGCAGTCGGCGGTGTCGCAGCAGATGCGTTCGCTCGAACAGTTTCTCGGCCGCACCCTGTTCGTGCGTCGTCCCCGCGCCCTGCAGCTCACCGACGCCGGCTTCGCCTACCTGCCGGTGGTGCAGGAGGCGTTCGAGACCCTGTCGGCCGGCACCCGCATGATGACCGGCGGCGATCGCGGGCGCGTCCTGACCGTGCACAGCAACATGGCGTTTTCGGTTTTCTGGCTGGCGCCGCGTCTCGGCGATCTGTTCGCGCGCCACCCGTGGCTGCGGCTCAACATCACCACGCACACATGGGATCCCGAGCACACGCCCTCCCCGTCCGATGTGGAGATCCGCTTCGGTCGCCGGCTCGGCGACCGCTTTGCCGGGCAGCGTCTTGCCGAGGAGCGTTCCTATCCGGTGTGTTCGCCGCAATTCGCCGAAACCCTGGGCGACTGGCGCGACGTCAACCTCTTCGACTGCACCGGTGTTCTCGCCAACTGGGAGGCCTGGGCGAAAGCGCGCGGCGAAGCACTGCCGAGAGGTAAGACGGTTAATCTGGCGACCACCTACAGCGTCTCGATTCCCGCCGCCATCGGTGACGCGGGTCTCGCCATGGCCCACGACACGCTTGCCGCCGGCCTGATCGCCGATGGCCGGCTGACGCGGCCCTTCGCTGACGGCATTCCCATGGAAGAGGCCTATTACCTGCTACACACGCCGGACCACGCCGCGACACCGGCGAACCGGGCCTTTGCGGCGTGGCTGACAGATCGATTTTCGACACCCTGACCGGCCGAATGCAGCCGCGCTGCCCCACGCGCGCGGCCGCAATCGTCAGTTCTTCTTGACGATGCCTGCGTTCATGCGCGCCAGCTCGATGGCCCGTGGCTCGCCGTTGGCTTCGTCGACGCTCAAACTGTAGCGGTATCCACGCGTCCCGACCTGCTTGTGAAGATAGACCATCGGAATCAGGCCGGTCGCCTTGAAGTAGGTCTTCTTGTCGAACGTCATCCCGACCGAATCCCTGGCACCGTCGAAGGTCTGGGTAAAGTGCCGCACGGCCTGGCCGGTCTCGCCGTCGACCAGGCAGACGTCGACCGTCAGCGGCCGATTGCCCTTGCCTCCGGTGATTTCGAAATCCAGTTTCCAGCGCCTTTCGACCACCGGCGTGCAGACGAAGACCCGCTCGGCCTTGACGTTGCCGCTATAGTCGTAGGTCGGCGCGCAACCCCGCGGGCCGATATGGCCCGGCCCGGCATTGACGCTGTTGTGGGCGACCTTCCACTGCTCGATCTGCGCCTTGGCGTCCTCGTAATTGTCGACGCAGACCTGCGGATCGGTATCCTGCACGTTGCAGATCAGCATGGCGCCGAGCGGCGCCAGCGCCTTGAAGGTCCCGGTGAGGGCCTGCCACTGCGATGTGCAGGGATTGGCCAGGGCCGGACCGAAGCTGAGCGCAAGACACAGTCCGCTGAATGCGGCAGTCTTGAAGAGACGTTTGTGGGGCATCCGAAGTCCTTTCAAATATTGATTGCATTTCGACATCACCCGAACAGGTGATGCGATGTATCTGCAAACGGATTACTGATGCGGAAAAGTGCCAAAGCGGCCTGCATTCGCGAAACCTGCCGATATTTCGCGAATTCCGCCGATGGGAAAAAGTATGCAGTGGATCTACTCGAACACGGTTCGCCACAAATTGACCATGACCGCGCTTCTGACGGCTCTGGCCGCGGTGACCGGTCCCTTCGGCACCCACGCAATCGGCTATCCGACGATCCGCATTCTCTACTGGGCCATCCTGATTCCGGGCTGCGGCATTGCCTTTCACACGATCATCGGCGCGTTCATGGCGAACCCGCGTTTGCAGGCCTTTCCGCGCATCGTGCCCATTCTGCTCGGGGCAGCCGTGTCCGCGGTCCCGGGAAGCGCCCTACTGGCCGCGGTGGAACGTTTTCTCCGGGGCTATGCACCGACGCCGGCGGATATCCCCTGGTACTGGTTCTGCGTGTGGATCATCGGAACGGTCGTCGGATGTCTGTGGTATCTCGTCCTGCGGCCGATGGCCTCCGGCGAACTGGCCTATGTCGGCGACCGGCCGGACCTCGCCGACCCGGACCGGTTTCCGTTCCTGGCCCGACTGCCTGTCCCGGCCCGCGACAATCTCGTGTCGCTGTCGATGAACGATCATTACGTCGCCGCGACTTCGGCCACCGGCACTCATATGGTCCTGATGCGGTTTTCCAAGGCGCTCGACGAAATGAAGGACTATCCGGGCGTGCGCATTCACAGATCCCACTGGGTGGCCCAAAAAGCCGTCAGAAATGCCTACAGAACAAACAAGCGGAGCTTCGTGCGCCTTGTCGACGGCCGCAGCCTGCCGGTCAGCGAAACCTATCGCGACAAGGTTGCGGAGGCGTTCGGCCCCGAGATCTGATCCGCGGAAAGGATCTGTTCACCGTTCTGCAATCGGGGGTCGAAACTATAACTTCAGACAAATTGTCCGGCCTGTCGGCCTGCGGGTACGATAGCGGCTGACCCGAAATCCGGGAAACAAGGCGAGGACAATGATGAAACAGGTGAAAACACGGTTGATCGCCGCGGCGCTTACCGCAGGCTTTGCAACCACGGGTGCAGGGGCGGACGAAGCAGTCTTGCGTACTGCCATTTCCTTCGACGGCCCGCCCTATGTGATGGACCACGCGGCAGCCGGGCTGGAAGTCGAGATTGTGCGCCGCGCGCTGCCCGGCCACGACGTGCAATACGTCCAGATGCCCTTCGGCCAAACCCGCGCCGCGCTGGAAGATGGTTCGGTCGACGCGGCGGTCAGCGTCGGCGCAACCGATGACGGCTTTTTCTACTCGGACAATTACATTGCTTATTCCAATGACGCGATCAGCCGTAGAGACGATACCTTTGAAATCAACGGCATCGACGATCTCGTCGGTCACCGACTGCTTGCCTGGACCGGTGCCTACCGCGAGCTCGGTCCGGCATTCGAAAAACTGTTCGCACCGGGCGCACCGGATCACGACGACTATGTCGAAATCCAGCGCGCATCCGATCAGGTCGGTTCATTCTGGAAGACCGATGGCGACGTGGCGATCATCAATGTGGTGATTTTCGACTATTTCAGCGGCCGTTTGGGGCATTCGATGGACGAAGTCGTCCTGCATCCGATCTTCCCGCCGAAGACCGCCTTCAGGGTTGGTTTCAAGGACGCCGGAACCCGCGACGCGTTCAACCGAGGGCTTGCGGAACTGTGCCGCAGCGGCGAGTACGCCGCACT
Organism: Rhizobiaceae bacterium; assembly: GCA_963921345.3. Taxonomy (GTDB): domain Bacteria; phylum Pseudomonadota; class Alphaproteobacteria; order Rhizobiales; family Rhizobiaceae; genus Hoeflea_A. The sequence continues at coordinate 315,759 of CAWUFE020000006.1, forward strand.
GCTCAAGCAACACGACATCGACCCGGAAACGTCTGTCTGCAACTAGCTCTCGCGCCCCAGCGCCCCGCGGATATAGGTCTTTGCGTCGTCGCCCGACCAGTGCGCCGGGCCATTCATGCTGGCCAGCAGACAGCCCTTGTCGTCGACCAGCAGGGTCACCGGCAGTCCGAAGGCGAGGCCGTCCTTCTTCAGCGTGTTGAACACGCCCATGGTGTTGTCGCGGTAGAAGCCGAGATCCGAAACGCCGATATCGGTGAGGAATTTCTTCGGCTTGGTGTCGTCGCCGCCGTCGATATTGATCGCCACTACCTCGAAATCGTCGCCACCGAGTTCCGCCTGCAATTCGTCCAGCGCCGGCATTTCCTCGCGGCAGGGCGCGCACCAGGTTGCCCACAGATTGACCAGCACTGTCTTGCCGGACAGGTCGCCGAGGGTCATCGCCTCGCCGCCCGGCCCCGCGAAGGCCAGCGACTGCAGCGGCGTCGCCTCGGAAGCCGAAGCCATTGCGGCAACATGGCCGGTCGCCAGCGGCTGGATCGTTTCGGCAAGCGCCAGCGACGCGGAGCAGCTCTCACCCGACGCTGAGGCCACCTGCGACGTGTTGCCAGAAGGCATGCCGTTCACGTATACCGCAACCGCACCGGCGAGCGCGGCAACGACGACGGCAATACCGACCGTCCTGAGCGTCACGCCCTTGTTTTTCTGTTCCGACATGAATGTCGTCTCCGGAGTTCAATCAGTCATGACCGGCAAAACCTCCAACCAGATGTGGGGCGGACGCTTCGCTTCAGGCCCCGACGCCATCATGGAAGAGATCAATGCGTCGATCGATTTCGACAAAAAGCTCTACGTCCAGGACATCGAGGGCTCATTGGCCCACGCGGCCATGCTCGTCGATACTCACATAATTTCGGCCGAGGACGGTGACAAGATTGTCCAGGGCCTGAACACGATATTGTCAGAAATCGAATCGGGCACCTTCGCGTTCTCCCGGCAGCTGGAAGACATTCACATGAATGTCGAGGCGCGGCTTGCCGACCTCATCGGTCCGGCCGCCGGCCGGCTGCACACGGCGCGCTCGCGCAACGACCAGGTGGCGCTGGATTTCCGCATGTGGGTGCGCTCCACCCTGCAGGCGACCGACGCCGCCCTCACCGGTTTGATCGGCGCGTTTCTTGACCGGGCCGAAGAGCACGCCGACACGGTCATGCCCGGCTTCACCCATCTGCAGACGGCGCAGCCGGTGACCTTCGGCCATCACTGCATGGCCTATGTGGAAATGTTCGGACGCGACCGCTCGCGGGTCCGCGACGCGCTGGCGCGGCTCGACGAATGCCCGCTTGGAGCGGCCGCACTTGCCGGCACCGGCTTTCCGATCGACCGCGCCGAAACGGCAAAGGCGCTTGGCTTTTCCGGCCCGACGCGCAACTCCATCGACACGGTATCGGACCGGGATTTCGCGCTGGAGTTCCTGTCGGTCGCGGCGATCTGCGGCATGCATCTGTCGCGCCTCGCCGAGGAAATCGTCATCTGGTCGACGCCGCAATTCGGCTTCATCAAGCTGTCCGACGCCTTTTCCACCGGCTCGTCGATCATGCCGCAGAAAAAGAACCCGGACGCCGCCGAGCTGGTGCGCGCCAAAACCGGGCGTCTCAACGGCGCGCTGGTGGCGCTTCTGACGGTCATGAAGGGCCTGCCGCTCGCCTATTCCAAGGACATGCAGGAAGACAAGGAACAGGTTTTCGACGCCGCCGAGACCCTCGAACTGGCGCTGGCCGCGATGACTGGCATGATCAGCGACCTGACCGTCTCGAAAGAGGCGATGAAGGCGGCCGCCGGCTCCGGCTACTCCACCGCCACCGACCTGGCCGACTGGCTGGTGCGCGAAGTCGGCCTGCCGTTTCGCGAGGCCCACCACGTCACCGGCGCCGCCGTGGCCCTGGCCGAGAAGAAGGGCTGTGCGCTGGCCGACCTGGCTCTGGCCGAGTTTCAGACCATCAACGCCGCCATCACCGGCGACGTCTACGCCGTTCTCACGGTCGACGCCTCGGTGAGAAGCCGCACCAGCTTCGGCGGAACGGCGCCCGACCAGGTCCGCGACCAGATCGCCTGGTGGCGGCAGCAGCTCTGACCGGGCGGCACATTCAGGGTGCACAAGCGGGCCCAACTCCGCTAAAACCACCGAAGATCGACGAACACAGGCGAGCACCGATGACAGCGACCCGCGCCGCACAAGCCGCGACCATTGCCCTTCTGGCAGCCCTGGTGCTGTCCGGATGCGGCCGAAAGGGACCGTTGGACATTCCGCAGACCGGTCCTGTCGACCAGACGGAAGAAGCATCGGACGAGCAGAAGAAGAAGGTCAAGAACCGCCGCTTCATCCTCGATCCGCTGATTGAATAGAGTCCACCGCCGTGAACCATTTCGATTACCGTGACGGCGTCCTTTACGCCGAGGATGTCAGCATTCCCGATATCGCGCGGGCCGTCGGCACGCCGTTCTACTGCTATTCCACGGCCACGCTGGAGCGCCACTACCGGGTGTTCGCCGAGGCCTTCGCCGACATAGACGCCTTGGTCTGCTATGCCATGAAGGCCAACTCCAACCAGGGCGTGCTGGCGACGCTGGCGGCCCTGGGCGCCGGTGCCGACGTTGTCTCCGAAGGTGAAATGCTGCGGGCGCTGGCGGCGGGCATCCCGGCCGAGAAGATCGTCTTTTCCGGTGTCGGCAAGACCGCCCGGGAAATGGACGCGGCGCTGGGCGCCGGAATCCTCTGCTTCAACGTCGAATCGGAGCCCGAACTCGAGCTTCTCAACGTCCGGGCGGTGAAAGCCGGCAAGGTGGCCCCCGTGTCGTTCCGCATCAACCCGGATGTCGACGCTCGCACCCACGCGAAAATCTCGACCGGCAAGAAGGACGACAAGTTCGGCATTTCCTGGACCCGCGCCGAGGCCGTCTATGCCCGCGCCGCCGAGCTGCCGGGCGTCCGCGTGAGCGGCATCGACATGCATATCGGCAGCCAGATCACCGACCTGCAGCCTTACAGCGACGCCTTCCGACTGCTGCACGAACTGGTCGGCAGGCTGCGCGCCGCCGGCCATGCCATCGAGCACATCGATGTCGGCGGCGGCCTCGGCATTCCCTATCGCTCCGACAACGATCCTCCGCCGGACCCGAGGGCCTATGCCGATGTCGTTCTTGAACAGGTGCGCGCGCTCGATTGTCAGGTGATTTTCGAACCCGGCCGCATGATCGCCGGCAATGCCGGGATCCTGGTCAGCGAGGTCCTTTATGTGAAGGATGGCGGTTCCAAGAGTTTCTTCGTCGTCGACGCGGCGATGAACGACCTGATCCGCCCGACGCTCTACGAGGCCTGGCACGACATGCGCCCGGTGGTCCTGCCGCCGGCCGATACGCCGCATGTGCGTGCCGACATCGTTGGGCCGGTCTGCGAAACCGGCGACTACCTTGCCCGCGACCGCGACATGCCGGCGCTGCAATCGGGCGACCTGATCGCCGTCGGCACGGCCGGCGCCTACGGGGCGGTTCAGTCCTCGACCTACAACACCCGGCTTCTGGTGCCCGAGGTGCTGGTCCGCGGCGGCGAATTCCACGTGGTGCGGCCGCGCGGCACCTATGAACAGCTGATCGGCCTCGATTCTGTGCCCGACTGGCTGGCCGCGCCATGACCGACACGTCGTCCATCGCCGCAGGCTTTGCCGATGTCACGACCGCCACCGTCACCACGGTGCTGTTGAAGAAGGGGCTACGCAATGTCTGGATGCGCGGCACCCGACCGCTTCAGCCCGGGCAACCGCGGATCGCCGGTCCGGCCTTCACGCTGCGTTTCGTGCCCATGCGCGAAGATCTGGCGACCCCGGCAAGCTGGGCCTCGCCGACCTCGACACGCGCCGCGATCGAGGAAATGCCCGAAGGCTGCGTCGCCGTGGCCGACGCGATGGGCGTCACGGATGCCGGCATCTTCGGCGACATCCTGGCCGCCCGCATGCACAGGCGCGGCGTGGGCGGCCTGGTGACCGACGGCGTCATGCGCGACGCCGACGGCGTACGGGGCGCCGGCCTGCCCGTCTGGTGCGACGGGTTCGCCGCGCCTCCCGCGGTCGCCGCGCTGACCTTCGTCGGCTGGCAGCAGCCGATCGCCTGCGGCGGCGTCGCCATCCTTCCCGGCGACTGGCTGCTTGCCGACGCCGACGGCGCGGTCGTCATCCCCGCCGACAGGGTCGAGGAGACGCTCGAGGCGGCCCTGCGCCAGGAGCGCGAGGAAGCGTGGATCATGAAGGAGGTCGAAGGCGGCGCTTCCCTGCCCGGCCTTTATCCCATGAACGACGCAACGCGCGCCCGTTTCGAGAGCGATCAGGACTGACCGCGCCCGGCCGCCGGAATCCCCGCAAAAGCCGCGAATCTCACAATTTGTTGCGGTGTCTCGCCTTTGCCGCAAAGAATGCTATCCTTTGGCCGGATATCCAGATGAAGGCGAGCGGCCCATGATCGAGGATGCGGACGACCAGGCAGCCAAAACCGGCGCGACGCTGAGGCGGCGCATTGCAGCGAAAATCCGCACCATGCGCGGTGTCATCCTGTTCGAACGGCTGTGGCCGCGGCTGCTGCCGGCAATCGGCGTCGTGGCGCTGTTCGTGTCGCTCTCCTGGTTCGGCTTTTTCCGCCTTGTTCCCGACTGGCTGCGCATCGCCACGCTGGTGCTGTTCGCCGCGCTTTTCGTCGGTTCGCTGTTCGCATTGCGCGGGTTGCGCCTGCCGAAAGGCCCGGAAGCGCTCAGGCGGCTGGAGCGGGACAACCGCATCATTCACCAGGCGCTCGCCGTCCAGTCGGATCGGCTGGAACAGGGCGACGATTTCGCCCGCACCCTTTGGCGCCGTCACCAGGCCCGCATGGCCGACAAGGTCAGGGAAATCCGCGCCAGCGCGCCACAGCCGCCGACACCGCGGCTCGATCCGTTCGGAGTGCGGGTGTTCGTCGCCCTTCTCCTGGTCACCGCCTTCAGCTTCTCCTTCTCCAACGGCTCGGGCCTGATCGGCGATGCCTTCCGCAGCCATATCAAGCCGCCGGAAGTCGCCGGCGTGCGCATCGATGCCTGGGTCACGCCGCCGAAATACACCGGCAAGGCGCCGATCTTCCTGACCGGAACCACCACCGGCCTGCCGGAGACCATCGCCATCCCCGAAGGCAGCGAAATGCTGGTCCGCATCGTCGGCGGCACGGGCGCCGAGGACGTGATTTTCCGGGCCGACGGCAACGACATCGTCATGCCGGCCTCCGACGAGGGCATCGCCGGCAGGCTGGAAGGCCTCAATCCGCGCAGCTTCAGCCACAGTCCGCAAACCGGCGGTGCGCTGGTCGTGCGCCAGAACGAAGCGACGGTCGAGAGCTGGCGCTTCACGCTGATCCCGGACGAGGCGCCGGTCATCGCCTTCGACGGCAGACCCGGTCGCGCCGTCAACGGCGCCCTGGAAATCACCTTCACGGTCAGCGACGACTACGGCACCGAAAGCGCCTATGCCAAGATCCTGCCGGTCGAAGAGCAGTCCGCCGAGGCCAACCCGCTCTACGGGCTGCCCGAATACCCGCTGACGCTGCCGCGCTCCGGCGCCCGCGAGCGCAAGGCGCGCGAAAGCCGCAACCTGACGGAACATCCGCTGGCCGGCCTGCCGGTGCGCATCACCCTGGTGGCCGAGGACGCCATGGGCCAGACCGGCCGCAGCGAGACCATCGAGATGGTCCTGCCGGGCAGATATTTCCACAACCTGCTGGCCGGATCCGTGGCCGAGCAGCGGCAGGTGCTGGCGCTCGACACCAACCGTGTCGACCGGGTCATCGACCTCAACGATGCCGTCACCCTGGCGCCGGAAGAGACGATCAAGAACTCGACCCACTATCTGCTGATCAAATCGGCCCGCACCCGCATCAAGCAGTCCTACAACGACGACATGTATCGCGATGCGGCCGACTATCTGTGGGACATCGCCCTGGGCATCGAGGACGGCGACCTGTCCTTTGCCGAGCGCCGCCTGCGCGAAGCGCAGCGGGCCCTCTCCGAGGCGTTGCGAGACGGCGCCTCCGACGAGCAGATCCAGGCGCTGATGGACGAATTGCGCGAGGCCATGCAGGAATTCCTCGAAGCGCTGGCGCAGAACATGCAGCAGGACATGATGGCGGAAATCCCGCAATCGGCGCTTGAGAACATGCTGCGTTCGGAAGACCTCAACCGCATGCTGGACCAGATCGAGAACCTGGCCCAGTCCGGCGCCCGCGACCAGGCGCAGCAATTGCTGTCGGAACTGCAGCGGATGATGAACAACCTGCAGATGGGCCAGCACATGCAGCAGCAGGGCGACAACCCGATGCGCCAGCAGATGGACAAGCTGGGCGAGCTGATGCAGCAGCAACAGCAGCTGATGGAACGGACCTTCGATCTGGAACAGCTGCTGCAGGAGCAGCGCCGCCAGCAGTTCTATCAGAACGAGGAGCGCCAGCAGGGCCAGAACCAGCAGCAGCAGCCGCAGCCGGGCGAGCAGATGACCGAGGAGGAGCTGCGCCAGGCGCTGCGCGACCTGCGGGAACAGCAGGACGCGCTGCAGCAGCAGCTTCAGGAGCTGCAGGAGGCGCTGGAGAATTTCGGCATGCGGCCGAACGAGGGCTTCAACGAGGCCGGCGAGGCCATGGGCGAAGCCGGCAAGGCGCTCGGCGATGCCGAGGGCGAGGAAGCCGTCGGCGAACAGGGCCGCGCCCTGCAGGCACTGCGCCGCGGCGCCCAGGACATGATGAACCAGATGCGCCAGGCCATGGGCCAGAATCCCGGCCCCAACACCGGCCCGGCATCGCGCAACCCGTCACGGCTCGATCCGCTCGGCCGCCCGCAGGCCAACACCGGCCCGGACTTCGGCGAAAACGTCAAGGTGCCGGAAGAAGCCGACATCCAGCGCGCCCGCCGCATTCTCGAAGCCATCCGCGAACGCCTCGGCGACGCCTTCCGGCCGGAAATGGAACGGTTTTACCTTGAGCGGCTGTTGGACAACCGCTGATGAAGAGTCGGCTTCTCTACCAACTGAGCTGCACACCCACTAGCTGAACCAGGCGACCTTTCGCCGGGAGTTCAATTCCAGGCGAAGCGAAGGCCTATGAGGTCGATCCATCAGTTGGCGGCTGCTCCGTATTCGACGTTCTGCCTTCCGTAGCGTCGCACACGAACGTTGCATTGTTCGGCATGGCCGACAAAGCCCTCGAGCATGCAGAGCCGGGAGCCATATGCTCCGATTTCCGCGGCCGCCTTGTCGCTCGTTATTCGTTGGTAACTGTGTGTTTTCAGATATTTGCCAACCCACAGTCCGCCGGTGTAGCGACCTGCTTTCTTTGTCGGCAATGTGTGGTTTGTCCCGATGACCTTGTCGCCGTTTGCCACATTTGTTCGGGGTCCGAGAAACAGCGCGCCGTAGCTATGCATGTTTTCCAGGAACCAGTCGTCGCGATCGGTCATGATCTGAACGTGTTCTGACGCGATGTCGTTCGCGACATCGAGCATCTCTTCGTACGTATCGCAGACAATGACCTCGCCATAGTCGCTCCAGGATACCTGCGCCGTGTCGGCTGTTGGCAAGATCGCCAACAGTCTCTCAACTTCGTCCAGCGTGGCTTTCGCTAGTTTCTCGGAATTCGTGAGAAGCACACACGGCGAATTATACCCGTGTTCCGCTTGACCAAGGAGATCCGTTGCACAGAGTTCGGCATCAGCGGCGCTTTCATCGGCAATAACCATGGTCTCCGTTGGGCCGGCGAACAAGTCGATGCCAACGCGCCCGTAGAGCTGACGCTTCGCTTCGGCGACAAACGCGTTACCGGGGCCAACCAACATGTGAACGGGGTCGATGGATTCCGTTCCCAGCGCCATCGCACCGACAGCTTGAATACCTCCCAGGACATAGATCTCATGGGCGCCGCCAAGGTGCATGGCCGCAACAACAGCCGGATTCGGTTCGCCCCTGAATGGCGGTGTTGCCGCGATGATGCGCGGCACTTTCGCAACGTCGGCCGTCGCGACAGACATATGTGCGGAAGCGACCATCGGGAACTTCCCGCCCGGAATGTAACAGCCGACCGATTGGACGGGTATATTGCGATGGCCCAGCACCACGCCCGGCAGCGTCTCAACCTCGATATCGAGCATTGAGTCCCTTTGCGCCTTTGCAAACTCGCGTACCTGTTTCTGTGCAAACTTGATGTCGTCCATATCGCGGCTCGACACTTTGTTGATCAGGGCTTCGATTTCACCATCGGCAAGGCGAAAGGAGCTGGGTGCGTAGCTGTCGAACCTCTCGCTCAGATCTCGCACCGCCGCATCTCCACGATCTTCGATGTCAGACAGGATGGCTTGAACGGCATTTCTGGTCTTTTTGTCGTCCTCGGTGCGCTCTGCGTCGGGTTTGCCACGCTTCAGATATCTGATGGCCATAAGTCTCTCCCAATAGGTTTACGGCAAGTTATTTGCAAACGTTTACAGGTATTCTGAGAATAATGCAAGGTGCTCTAATGTCGCAATTTTTCCCATATTTTCAGGCGTTATAGGCTGTGCAGCGTCGCTGCTTGACACAGAACGTTTGAAAATGATATGTAAATTTTGCAAACGTTTACGTTCATGCGTTTGCTTCAATCAGCTTTCGCTCAACTGGGAGGACAGCATGCGAAATCTACTGACATTCACCGCAATCGCCGTCGGACTTCTGTCTGCAAGCGGCGCAGCCGCTGAAAACCGCCTCGTAAAGATCGGGCACGGCGTCCCGGAAACTGCCACGCTTCATCTCGGTTTGGAGAAGTTTGCAGAACTGGCAACTGAGTATTCGAACGACACTCTTGAGTTTCGCATCTTCCCAAACCAGCAATTGGGCGGCGATCGTGAGTTGATCGAAGGACTGCAGTTCGAGAGCGTCGACGTCACGGCAGTAAGCGGCACCAATCTGGCACCGTTCGCGTCCGAGTTTTTTGCATTCGACGTTTTCTTTATGTTTGACGACCACGCTCATGCCGACCGCACCTTCGACGGACCGGCCGGGCAGAAACTCCTCACCTATCTCGAACCCATCGGCATTCATGGGCTCGGCTTCATGGAAAACGGGTTTCGCTCAATGACAAATTCGCGTGGACCGGTTGAGAGCGTCGAAGACATCGCCGGCCTCAAGATCCGCGTTGCAGAGAACCCGGTTCAAATTGCCGCCTGGTCGGCGCTTGGCGCAAATCCCACGCCAATGGCCTGGGGCGAACTCTTCACGGGACTTCAGCAAAAGACGGTGGACGCACAGGAAACCTCGATCGAGTTGATCGAGTCTCAGCGTTTCTATGAGGCGCAAACCGACATGACGATCTCTCAACATACTTACACGCCTTTCGTCTTTCTCGCTTCGCTGGGCTTTTATTCAAGCCTGACTGATGAGCAGCGCGCCGCAGTTGACAAGGCAGCGTCGGAAGCAATCGCTCATCAGCGCGAACTCGCACGTGCGAAGGAGCAGGAGGCTCTGGATGCGATCAAGGCATCTGGGTTGCGCGTCGTCGAGTTAAGCGGCGAAGCCAAGGATGCAATGAAAGCACTTCTTGGCGAAGCCAACGAGATGGCCAAGGATCGCGCCGGTGAAGCCTACGATGTGCTCGTCGGCGGTGCTGAAGAAGCGCGCTCACAATGACCGGATCGGGCGCCTGGAACCTCACCAGGCGCCCGCGATCCGGCATCTCAATCCATCGTTTTCTTCGCGCGAACCTGCGGAACGTCGCCCATGGTGGATCGATGTTTCGCCGGTGAAGCGCCGACACGAAAGGTGAGCGTCCATGAATGTACTTCGTTCCCTGGATCGAAATCTCGAAGCCTATCTCATGATCGCGCTTTTGGGATTTGCGACCGTTATCGTCTTTTCCCAGGTCGTCATGCGGTACGTCTTCGACAGCAGCCTGAGCTGGTCTGAAGAGGCTGCCAGATACATGTTCATCTGGCTGATCTACTTGGGCATCAGCTACGCGGCAAAGCACGACAGGCATATCAAGGTGGATGTCCTCTTGCGCATCGGATTCTTCTCTCGAATGTATCCGGGCCTGTTTTCGCGAGACGACAAGAAGATCGTTACCATCTTTGCCGATATCGTGTTTGTGCTCTTTGCCCTCACGATCGTCTATCTCGGATACGAATATACCCAGACCCTGTTCCAGCGAGGGCAGAAAACGGCGTCACTGTTCGGCTTGCCGATCTGGACAATCTACGCCGCAATTCCAATCGGTTACGCCCTGTGTGCATTCCGACTGGTGCAGCTGATCCATTCCAGAATCCGTGGGTTCAAAGACGACGCGCTGTTCTTCAGCTCCGACAGGGAGAACACCCCATGAGCCTTGCAGAAAACACTCCGATGCCGCCTCGCCGCGGCCCCTGGAAGGCTTTCGGTCTGCTGGCGATCGTCTTCGTTTCCTTGGCCTGGCTGCTATTGGGTGGTCTTGACGGACTCATGGAGCAATATCCGGACGTCAGTTGGCCAACGGTCATTCTGTTTTCGATGTTCCTTCTCTGCTTCCTTCTGACGATTCCGGTTGGTATCGCCCTGGGTGTTGCGACGCTTGCCGCAATCGCCTCATCGGATCTCATGAACTTCAGCACGATCATTCGATCGCTTTACCAGGGCGCCAATTCATTTCCGCTCATGGCTGTGCCGTTCTTTGTTCTTGCCGGGACATTCATGAGCAGCGGCGGCGTGTCAAAGAGACTTCTCAACCTGGCATCCGTCGGTTTCGGTCGAATGACCGGTGGACTGGCGCTGGTAACGATCGCGGCCTGTTTGTTCTTCGGTGCGATCTCCGGGTCCGCAGCAGCGACGGTTGCCGCAATTGGTGTTCTGATGGTGCCCGACATGGTCAAATTGGGTTACGGACGGCCGTTCTCGTCAGCTTTGATTGCATCCGCTGGCTCGCTCGGTGCGATTATTCCGCCAAGCCTGTCGATGATCATTTACGGCGTGGCCACGAATGCATCGATCCCGGAACTGTTCATGGGCGGCATTGTTCCCGGACTCCTTCTCGGGATCGGCATGATGGTGTACGCCTATTTCCACTCGAAGAAGAAAGGCTACGTCGGTAGCGACCGCGTCTATACGCGCCGTGAAAAATTCGAGATCTTCTGGGATGCCAAGTGGGCGATTCTCGTACCCGTCATCATTCTCGGCGGAATCTACGGTGGCGTCTTCACGCCAACCGAGGCCGCCGTCATCGCGGTCGTTTACGGATGGATCATAGGCGTTTTCGTTTACAAGGAGATTTCTTTCAGGAGCCTGCCAAGAGACCTTCTCGAGTCGGCGGCGGTTACGGCGGTTCTGCTGGTCATCATTGGCACTTCGAACGCATTCGGCCAGGTTCTGACTATCGAGCAGGTTCCGACAAAAATCGCAGGTCTCATCACTTCGATCTCGGACAATCCGCTCATCATCCTGTTGATGATCAACATCCTGCTGTTGATCGTGGGCACTTTCATGGAGACGCTCGCCGCGATCATCATTCTTGCTCCAATGTTGCTGGGTCTTGTCAGGGTGCTCGGTCTGGACCCTGTCCACTTCGGCCTGATCATGTGCGTCAACCTAGCCATCGGGTACATCACGCCGCCACTTGGAGCGAACCTCTTCGTCGCCTCCAGTGTCACGGGAACGAGCTTCTCCGACATTTGTCGATCGATTGGTCCGTTCATTCTCACGATGATCGTGATCTTGATGGTCCTGACCTATGTCCCGCAGTTGACGATGTTCCTGCCGATGTATTTCATGAGGGGCATGCCCTTTTCTGAGGCGATTTCTTTCTAGTGATCTGACGGGGCGCGCAATTTCTGCGCGCCTCGTTCTACGGTTCGCGTGGAGATGCCCAGTATGTCAGCTCGGCGGTGGATCATGGCGAAACAGAAGGTCACTCTCAACGACGTCGCAAAGAAAGCCGGCGTTTCCATTGCGGCTGTCAGCCGGACCTTTACGCCCGGGGCGAGCGTATCTCCGCCCACCAGGGAAAAGGTCGAACGCGCAGCGCGCGCGCTCGGGTATCGGCCGAATCCCATCGCCCGCACCATGATCACCGGCAAGAGCCGGATTATCGGGCTCCTGGTTGCGTATCTGGACAACCAGTTTTATCCGACGGCACTGGAACTGCTCAGTCGCCAACTCCAGGCTCGAGGCTATCATGTGCTGATTTTTATGGCCGAGAACGATGCGGAGAGCACTCCCAGCGTACTTCAGGACCTGATCGACTATAAAGTCGACGGCATCATCATGGCCTCGGTTGCCATTAGCAACGAGCTCACGGCACGTTGCAATGAAGAAGGCATCCCCGTGGTGCTCTTCAATCGCGAACAAGAGGATCCGGACCTGTATTCCGTCACAACAGACAACTATGTTGGCGGTTCAGATGTGGCAAATTTCCTCGTCGCCGGTGGGCATCGAAAGATTGCGCATATCTCAGGATGGAAAGAGACATCAACCGGCCGAGATCGAGAGAAGGGGCTCATAGATGGTCTCGCCGAGCACGGTCTCGAGCCGACGGTCATAGTGGATGGGATGTTCGATCCGGAAGTCGCCAAGCAGCAGGCAAGACGGATTTTTGGAAGGAGGGACCGGCCGGATTCAGTCTTTGTCGGGAATGACCACATGGCCTTTGCGGTTCTCGACGTGCTGCGCTTCGAGCTTGGTCTTTCGATTCCTGACGACGTTTCGGTCATCGGTTATGACGACGTCCCTCTCGCCGGGTGGCCGACCTACGATCTCACGACGATCCGACAACCCGTAAACAGGATGGTCGAGAAAACCATCGCGATACTGCTCGATAGAATCACGGGAAAAACCCCCGAACCCAGAACATTGATCCCCGGCGAACTCATTCTTCGCGGCTCCGCACGCCGCCCGAAGGTCTTCTGAACTGCGCCCAGATGCCGCATGAGCAGCGCTACCAGGAGTTCTGTCAGAACGAAGGGCGCCAGCAGGGCCAGAACCCCGGCCCCAGCAGCTACACACCCAACGACTTGTAAATCTGCTTTCGTGAATTCGCCTGAGTTTTCAGTCGCTCCCTACGCGTCGGAAGACGATGGCCGCTAGCACAGACGAGAAAGGCATCTTCTGCGAAGATGGAGCCCCCTGCATCCGTTTCAGCGCTCTGAGGCATACCAACCCCGCTCAGCGCCGTTCGTGCAGATGACTGCCCTTCAATCAGCGCGTTGGTGGCGTACTTTGGACGGGCGCGCTGTTGCTCAGAGTGCCGAAGGTGTGTCTTGGCATTCACCATCCTCCTACTCCACCTTCGCCAACTTGCGTCGGAGCCAGTTGAGTATGCGGCGAATCCATGGCTCCGGCTGCGGAGGTTCGGTACTTGGTGACGGTGGCTCAATCGGTTCCCCCCAGCGGTCGCGTTTGACGGGTTGTCCAAATCGAGGGTCCATAGCTGTTCAAGCTCCAGATGAGCGCGAGTCATGTATGTTTCTTCATAGGGTGATGATTAGGATTTTCGCTCAAGCAGTCGCCACTTTCAAAAGAATTGTCTTCATGAATAACATGAGGTATTGTTCATGCTATTCATGCCGGACCACCTACCACCGCTGGCTGCGCTCAGAGCGCTTGAAGCTGCCGCCCGTCATTGCAGTTTCACTCACGCGGCAGCCGAGCTAAACGTAACTCAGAGTGCGATTAGCCATCAGATCCGCCACCTGGAAGAGCTGTGGGGCCTCAAGCTTTTCAAACGCAATGTGCGACCTCTCACGCTAACCAGAAATGGCGCAATGCTTGCGCCGGTTGCGCGCGACTTCTTTCTGCAGCTCTCAGTTACGTTGGAGAACTTGCGCGGTGGAGAGGCTCGGAGCGCCCTTAGGATCAGTACGCTCGAATCCTTCGCATTGACCTGGCTGGTGCCACGGCTAAACGATTTCCGCGAGCAGCATCCGGAAATCGATGTCTGGGTAGCGACCAAAGATCATCTTGTCGATTTCTCGGTTGAGGACGTAGACCTTGGGATCCGGCTCGGACACGGCGTCTATCCGGGATTGTTCAGCAGGCTGTTGTTGCGTGAGTACTGTTTTCCGGTTTGCAGCATCCAACTGGTAGAACGTCTCGGCATGCCGTCGGGTCCGGCGGACTTGGCGCGTTATCCCCTATTGCTTCACCACGATGGGATGGGAAGCTCCTATTGGGAAACCTGGCTCGCAGCCGCCGGGGTGCTGGACCTGCCTCTCAGCCACGGACCGCGCTTCCCCAACACGAATATGGCTCTGCAAGCAGCGATTGCCGGCCAGGGTGTGGCCTTGGTGCGTAGTGCGCATGTCGATGGTGGTTTGGACTCAGCAGGCCTGGTGCGTTTGTTCGACGTGCGCTGGCAAACCGATGCCGCCTACTATCTGGTGTGTCCGGAAGGGACTGAGACGCGCCCCCGGATCATTGCATTCCGCAACTGGATTCAAGCCGAGGCTGCTCGCGCACAGCAACGGTATGACCGAGAAGCGCTTTCGACTGAAGGTAGGCCAACCGACAACCATTGCATCGAGAAATAATCCATTCTCAACACTGACCGTATCGAGACGTTCGCATTTTCGAAGAATCTGGTTGGGCAACAAGCATCGGATCGATCACAAACCCTCTAAACAGAGATTGCCCTGCGGATGCCTTGGATCCTGTCCCGGTAGTGCCGGGTTCGATCAGACACTGTCTTGTGGAATATCGCCGACCCGGCAACAAGCACATCCGCCCCCGCATCGACAATGCGCTTGGCATTGTCTTCGGTTACCCCACCGTCGACCTCGATGTGGATCGATCGATCGGCCAGCGCATCGCGTATCGCCTTGATTTTGGCAGTCTGGGTCGAGATGAATTCCTGGCCGCCAAAACCAGGGTTAACGGTCATAACGCAGATTTGGTCGATGAACGCCAATGTCTCGGCGATCGCCGAGGCAGGCGTTGTGGGGTTAAGCGCTATGCCGGCCTTGATCCCACTGCTCTTGATCTTCGTCAGGACACGATGAAGATGATTGCAGGATTCGACATGGACCGTCAGTCGGTCAGGTCGGCAACTGATGTAATCGTCGATCACAAGATCGGTGTTTTCGATCATGAGATGCAAGTCCATCTCGACAGAGATATGGTGACGCAATGTCGCGACCATCTGTGCGCCGAACGACATTGCAGGCACGAACCGACCATCCATGACATCGACGTGTATCCAATCACACCCAGCTTCGATCGCAGCCTGACATTCACGACCGAGGTCAGAAAAGTCTGCTGCCAGGATCGACGGAGCTATTTGGATATTTTCGGTGTTGTTTTGGTTCACGTTGATATCCTGACTTGCCTCTCAACCGCCACAGGACAAGCGCCCCGGGATGAAACTCGCAGCGTCAAATGCCAGAAGACCCTGGATCGTCGGCGATCCATTTGACCGGTAGCCCCCCGATAGCGAGAACCAGGGTCGAGCGGAAACTCGAGACGCTAATTCACGTGGCAATCGCGTCCACTGCTTCCGCACCGGTAATGAAGCCAACCACTTCGTCGGGTGTTGTTTCTTTGGTTCGCAGGTTTGCAACCAACCTGCCGCGACGGAGGACAATTACGCGGTCCGTCAGCCGGAAGATGAGCGGCATATTGTGCGCGATCAACAGCATTGGAAGTTTCTTTTGCCTCAGTTCCTGAACGAGTTTTTCGACCTGATTCTGTTCTTTGACACCCAGCGCCGCGGTGGGCTCGTCCAACAGGATAAGTCTGCGGCCCCAATAAATCGCTCTAGCTATGGCAGCGGCTTGCCGTTGCCCCCCTGACATTTTGCGCACAAGTGTATTGCCGAGACCGGGTATGTTAACGCCCAAGCGCGAGATGGATTGGGTCGCTTGGTCGCGCATTGCGCGGTGATCAATGACACCCAGCTGACCAAGCACACCCGGCTTCATCGGTTCTCGACCGAGGAACATATTCTCCGCGACACTCATATCGTCAACCAGCGCAAGATCCTGATAGACAGCCTCGATCCCGGCTTCTCGGGCAGAAGCCGGGGAAGCGAACGACTGTTCCTGCCCCCAGACTTCCATCCTGCCCGTGTCATGCTGATGAACGCCTGATATGATCTTCATCAGCGTGGATTTGCCGGCCCCATTGTCTCCAACGAGGCCAACAGTTTCACCGTCCATGACTTCGAACGAGACATTGTCAAGTGCGGTGACCGCGCCAAACCTTTTGCCGAGATCCGACAATCTAAGTACAGCGACAGGTCCTTGAGATACGTTTGAACGCTCAATCATCAGTTAATCCGCACTTCCCGGTTACGTGAGCTTGTGGCTTATTGCTGAGGCTTCCACTGCGCCCCATCGATGTTTCCACGGAAGGCCGGATTGTCGAGCATCTGAACTGGATAGAAAGCGAATATCTCGTCGCAAGTGTTGACGGTCGTCTGCGGCGCATATGAGATTTTGTCAAAGGTCTCCCCTTCGAAATGGCCGATGACGACGTTTCCGGCGTTCTGGCCCTGACCGCGCGGATTACGAACTCCAGCGGTCAAAATCTCGCCGCGGCAGATGGCAGCAAGTTCGTCCAATTGACCTCCTATTCCCGTCACGTCGACTGAATCCAACCTGTTGATGGTGCGCAGTCCCTCCATGACTCCAAGAGCGGTATTGCTGTTGGCGCCGAATATGATGCTGATCTCAGGATTGGCGGTCATCACCTGCTGAGCAAGTTCGAAGGCTCGCTCGCGGTTGAAGTTGGCAAAGACTTCACTCACATACTCCACTGACTTTCCGCATGAGGAGAGTCCGGCCTCGAATCCTGCCTGAATGCCGTTCATCCGATTTATGCCGATTTCGGAGCTGGACGTGCCGTGAAACAGAGCCGCTTTCACGCTGTCACCGTCAAATTCTGCACAGTAGTGCTCGGCAGCGGATGCGCCTGTCACGCGGCCAGACTCCGTGTGGTCGGTGACCGCAAACGCGAACGGAGCCACGTCGCCCGTGGCCTCCGGCGCGAATTCGACAACCATAAGGTTGATGCCGGCTTCCTGGATGGCGACCAACCTATCCTGAATGGTGTCCCAATGGGCAACTACAAACAACAGATAGTCGGGCGAGATCGTGACCATGTCGCGGAGAATCGCGTCCATGCCAATTTCGTCTTCCATACCGCCCGATGGCGCTGAATGCGTGATCTTCACCTTGGCGCCGCCGTAATTGTCCAAAACATCACCCACTCCCGCCGCGAACTGCCCGTCAAACTGGGTAATGTCGCCAATCGCGGAGACAATCGCCACATGGATGTCTTTGGCCGCGGCTGTAGTCGCCATGCCAAGAGCCAAGATTCCAGCTAACAAAATCCTCACAGATCTTCCTCCAGGTTTTCGCCCAACAGATGCACGACCCACTTTTCCCCGTGTGGGGCTAGAGGTTGCTGCGCCGCCGCTGGGCCAGTTGTGCCGCGACAGCGACAATCAGTAAGATTCCGAGAAATATGTTCTGGACAAAGAAACCGGCTCCGCCGAGAACAAGCCCGTTTTCCAGCACGTCGATCAGATACATCCCGAGCGCCATGCCACCGATCGAACCGTATCCCCCGAAGAGCATGGTTCCCCCAAGTATGGTTCCGGCGATTATGTGAAGTTCGAGCCCAGTACCGACCGTGGGATGGACCGCATTGAGTTGACCAAGAAAAATCACGGCTGCCACGCCGCAAAGCGCGCCCTGCAACGTGAAGAAGCCGACCTTCCAGTATCGGACGTTTATCCCTGCTCGTTTGGCGGCTTCCTCATTGCCGCCGATCGCAACGGCATACCGACCCAATTTTGTATAGCGATACAGTATCATCCCAACGAGGACGGCGATCAGGGCCGCAATGACAGGTACTGGAATGGGCCCTATGTCGCCCTGCCCGAGCCAAACGACGAAGTCCGGGAAACGACTCGCCGTTCGTCCATACATGTACTGGTTCACCACACCCCGATAGGCGACCAAAGTCCCAAGGGTTGCCAGCAGCGCGGGCACCTGAAGCACTGTTACAATCAGCCCATTGATCATGCCGAGCAAGGCTCCCGCCAGGACCGCCAGGGCTATCGCAGCCGGAACAGGTAAGCCGTACCAGTTCAGCGCCGTTCCGGCAGCAGCCATGCTGACGCCAAGGACTGAACCAACGGAAAGATCGATGTTTCTCGACGTTATCAAAAACGTCATCCCGATGCCCATTATCACGGTCACCGAAGCAGCCCGGCCAACGTTCAGCAGATTCGCTGACGTTAGAAATCGCTCATGAAGAAGCGCGAATCCGATCAGAAATACGATCAAGGGCAGCACCAGCAGATGGATCCGACCAAGCAGCCGAAATAGATGTTCGCCAGTTGGCCTCACAGGGTTCACGCTCTTTTCCTTGAAAATGTCGGCCATTCGGCGTTGCTATCCTTCGCTGGGAGGGGCTGGACGATCCGAAAAAATTTGAGTTCTGCGGCCTTTTATATGTTAAATATCTAACATAGTTAAGTTTGTATTCGAACATTAATTAATCGACCGCTCACGCTTTTGTCGGTTTGCGAACGTGATCGCCTCATTGCGTGTCTGCGCACGATTGGTCTATGAATTCGCAACTTCCCTAGATCCGGCGCACACCACGCAAAGTCAGAAATCAAAAGACAGCCATCCAATGGAACACAAATCCGAAACAGAAACACCCAGCGCTGCATCATCGCGCCGGGCAAAATTGCGGCGGCGGGTTTTGGAGGCAGGCTTTGTGTCGGTGGCGGAAATCGCACGCGACTTGGGTGTGTCTGAAATGACGATCCGGCGAGACCTAAATCGGCTCGAAAAGGAGGGCGTCGCTCTGCGAAAGCACGGCAGTGCCGTGGCCGTGGACGAAGTGCGCCTGCAAACCCTGGCGACCGCAGAGCCGGAATTTGAAACCCGCAAGCGCAAAAACACCGACGCCAAGGAAGCCATAGCTGCAGTTGCCGCAAAAATCCCGAAGGCCAACCAGGCGATTGGATTGGATGTGGGAACGACCACGCTCAGTTTGGCCCACGAACTCAATCAACGTAGTGACTTGAAGGTATTCACAAACAGCCTCAGAGCGGCGATGGTTCTGAGCAATAAATCTATGGAAATTTTTTTACTGGGCGGCAGGATACGCCAGGTGGAGAAATCGCTCTGCGGCTCCGTCACAAAAACACAACTGGAGAATTTTTGGCTGGATCACGTTTTCATTGCGGCGTCGGGAATTTGCGAGGATGGCGTTTACGATTACTCCATCGAGGAAGCCGAAATAAAGAAGACCTATATCGAGAAAGGCAAGAGCGTCATATTGCTTTGCGACTCCAGCAAGTTCGGGCAGCAATCGCTCATTCGCGTATGCGGGTTGGAACAATTGGACCGGCTGGTCACGGACACGGCACCGCCCGATACGCTGCGGGATGCACTGGATGAAGCCAAGGTGACCGTCACCATAGCTTGACGCATCGCGCCCCCCACCTGTATCGGCGCCCCTCGCCATGAGATCGGCCGATGGCCGACATCCAGGCAGCAAATGACTATTCGTTGAATGGTTGAGGGTCAGCAAATCGGCGCAAAACGTTTTCCGTAATGCGTGATACATTGTTGTCGAAATTGTTGGATGGCAACGATCCGCACCAGGCAATTGAACCCGTTGCAAATGTTGCCCCGCCCGACGGGTGTTCGGCAAATGCGAGATCTGCTCTGACTTTTTCGCTTTGGTCACCACCGAGGTTCGGTGGGACGACCCCGAACTCCTCATTGACCAGCTGGATCATTTGCGAGTGATTTTCCGAGGTCGCGAGACGAAGCGTATTCGGCGGAGAACCAAGTTCTGCCGTGATGCAATCGAGTTCCAGACCCGCAGCTCCGCCGCCAATCAACCCGAAATCGCCGATGACCTCACCCTCGACTCCTTCGAAGATAAAGCGGGCACGTGGGTTATCGGCATCAGGTGCTTTGCGATAATACGAGGAGACATCAAATCCCTGTGCGATAAATCCAACGGTACCAATTTCGTTTGGCGGATGGCCACGTCGGCGATAGAGGCCTCCCATCTGCCCGGTGAATGAGTGAAAATACTCACCAGGTTCAGCAGCCCATGTGCGGATTCCGTCTTCAGCGCGGCGCACCTCCATCAAGCCCGGCATGTCGTCGCTGAAGGCCACATGCCAGTAGAAGCCGTTTGCGCCGAGATACATCAAGCGGCCACCGCTATCCAACCATGATTTCAATGCACAATGCATGTTGCTTGAGTAGTACTCCGGATGGGTTCCGGTAATTAAAACTCGATAATCCTCAAGGAGGTGTATCCCCTCTTCGTGAAGGTCCTCGTCGGTGATCACATCGTGTTCGAATTTCTTGTGATCCAACCATGCTATCAGGTGTGTATCTGCATTGTACTGCCACAGGGCAGAACCATGACCGCCAAGCCAACTGTGATATTGGGATGTAAAATTGAGGACCGGTCTGCGCCGTGAGGAGTAGCAAACCCCGGAACCGTCAAGATGAAGGTCATAGAGCGACAATCCGATTTCCGGGTTCTCATACATGTACATATCGGCGTGGCCGAATTGCAGCAGGCGCCCGATGACCCGCTCGGCTTCCCTGGCCGTTATGTGTTCGGCATGATTGGCATACGCGATGTAACTTGCCGTGGGCGCTAGAAACGCCACCTTGTCCCGCGAGCCGGCGACGCCTCGAGGCCGCCTCGGCGGTCTGACAAAAAAGGGTATGTAGTAGTCACGGGTTTCGCTGTCTGTGTTTTCACCGCACAGGAGCCGGATCGCATACGCGCCAGAATTCAGCTCGGCAGGCACCGACAACGAAAAGGCAGGCTCCCAATCCGCGTCGTACAAGTCATCGTGATGAAAATGGACAGCGCCGTAGTGCTCAGGCCGGTCTGTCCAGTTGTGATGTTCACCGGTCCAGTTCCAACCTTTCATTGCGCGCGCAGGTGCGTTTACGAATTTGCCGTGATTGTCGTTGCCGGATGTATCCACTGCGTTTGTCGACCGGATGTCCTTTGAAAAGTCCCAATGAGCAAGGATCTCGCGCCGCAGGGGGTCGCCGGGACTTCGCAACTGCAATGTTTCATGAACGTCATGGGAGTGGACGCCTTTGAGCAGGGCCGGGCCATCAATTTTTCCGTCAAAATGCGCACCCACGGACCCGTCTGCCAGAGGATGGCCTGCAATCATCACCAGGCAATCGCCGGTTTCGGTGAAACCCGCGCAGCTGCCGGATACCGAGCCTCGATCGCTGACAAACGCGTACTCGCGCATCGG
The DNA here is from genome assembly GCA_963921345.3 of Rhizobiaceae bacterium. GTDB lineage: Bacteria > Pseudomonadota > Alphaproteobacteria > Rhizobiales > Rhizobiaceae > Hoeflea_A. Next base: position 337,068 of record CAWUFE020000006.1, read on the forward strand.
TCGTTGAGATAGTATGGCCTTCCCTTCTTTTGGATCGACCGAAAAGTGAACGGAGTACCACTGTCGTTCGCACATTGGCGTAGCCGACAGAACAATGGACCGGCGTTCTCCATCGGCCACAATGTCGAGCGCTAGAATGCCATTCCTTGACAGGTACAAGCGCACTTCGTTGTCCGACGCTGCGCCAGCACATGAAAAAACTGTCTGGTCCGCTCGCGTTATCAGTGTTGGCCAAACCATGGCAAAGAAGGAAAATGCGCTGTTGGAATAAAACCCCTTCACCTGGGCGCACATGAATGAGCCAGCGTCCGTGGTTTGTTTCCTGCCGCGATAGGTTCCGTCAATGTTGCTCGTGATCGTCTGATGAACGAGTCCCGGTCCGTCGGGGTTGCAATCTCCGCAGATGACACGAACCAAGGACGCTTCGTACGACTGATTGTCTTCGGCAGAAACAAAGAAGGTATTCTCCTCACCGGCAGCAACAGAGTACTTGTCGGGGTACCCAAGGATTTTCAGCATTCTGTTCTCTCCGGAAGCGGCGTATCGCGCGCAGAGGTTATTTTCTCACCTGTATGCAACTCCCATCGGACGCAAAACACCGCCCATTCTGCGTCCTCCCGAGAGTGGAACACTTCTGCGTCCTTTGAGATGAAGACCGGATCCGATCGCTTCGGTGGCATGACGCCCAACACCCACTCCTTGAACGGGACGCGCGTAACCAGGATTGTCTGGCTTCCGGACTTGTCGAACCGCATGATGTTGAGGATTCGCTGCAAATTCGGACTATGATGCCCAATCGGCGTTACCCGGAACTCTTCGACGCAAGGCCAGTCCAATACCGGATCAATTCTGTAGACCATGGCGATGATCCCAAGGGAAAAACTCTTTGATGTCGCATAGCGATTTGATTGTTCGGTCCGCACCGATATTGTCGTTGCGATAGCCAACGGTAAAAATCCCGGCAGCTTTGGCGCTGGTTCCGCCCGACAGACTATCTTCGACTGCGATCGCTTCCGACGGCAGCAGACCCATCAGCTCCAATGCGTGTTCGTATGGAAACGGGTCTGGCTTCGGCCGGGTTACATCATCCAGGCTTAGTGAGAATTCCAGCAGTGCGCACAGACCCAGCCTTTGCAGGTTCGCGTCCACAATCAGCCGGCACGAATTGGAGACCGCCGCTTGCCTTATTCCGCGGTCGTGAAGCGATCTTACGACATTTGCCGCACCATCGACCTCTTCAAGTTGAGGTGCGTGACGGCAGTAATACCGATTGATTTCTTGTAGCCACGTGTTCTTATCCAGATGCGCGGGATATCGATCCGCCAACGCTTCCCACACCATGTGCATGTTGACGCCAGTGAAGTGGTCCTGCGCAAGGTCGGAGATGTCGACAAGGTAGTTGTAGCAAATCTGCTGCAGCGTCCGTTGATGCAACGGTTCGCTGTCAATCAGCGTTCCGTCGATGTCCCAGATAATGGCGACCGGATTCATGGATACTCCAGCCCAGACAACGCTCTGTAGGTCTCACGGAACCTGCGGTAGCCTTTGTCGTATTCCGAATATGTTTCGGGGTTCGGTTGAACGATATCCGCCTGGGAGACAAAGCGGGTCACCCCGTTCCAGTCTGCGGTCAATCCGATTCCGATTGCAGCCGTCCAGGCGGCTCCCAGGCACGAGCCGGGATGGCCCCTGAGCAGTTGGATGGGGCTGTTCAATACATCAGCGCAGATCTGCATCCACAATCTTGAACTCGAACCGCCATCCGAGGCCATGTAGCGAAGCGTGGGGTGCCCCATATCGCCTAGGACCTCCACATGATGACGGAACGCATATGCGAAGCCCTCCAACAAGGCGTGCCACAGGTGGCGAAGCTCGTGATTGAAACTCAAGCCGGTTATCAGTCCTCGTGCATCCGGATCATGAAGCGGCGTTTTCTCCCCAAGAAAATACGGGATGACCTGAACTCCTTCCGAGCCAGCGGGCACATCTGAAGCAAGCTGATCCATATGCTGGTGAATGCTCAGTCCGGCTTCGCGAGCGTTGGCTTTCTCGCCGAAGGCGATGTTGTCCACGAACCAATTCAGGGCCGATCCGCCGGAGGCCATGCACCCATTGGGAACGAACAGGTCGGGTATGAGGTGGTAGTCCAGGAACATGCGCGGATCCGGGCGCGCGTGATCGGTGGCAATCAGAATGTCCGCGGATCCTCCAAACTTGAGCAGAACATCTCCGGGCCTGACCAGACCGGCTCCTAACGCAGAAGCGATGAGATCGGCTGCTCCGCCCACCACCGGCGTGCCCTTTTCAAGTCCGGTCTGTGCCGAAGCTTCGGGTGTAATGGTGCCGAGGATCTTGTGGGATGTGCTCTTGGGCGGAACAGAACTGGGATCGACGTGGGCAATTTTGATCAGGTCTTTGTCGAGCTGATGGTTACCGAGGTCGACAAACCCGGCCTCGAGTGCCCAATTCTGTTCAATGGCTTTGACCCCGGTCAGTTTCCAATTGATGAAGTCGTAAGATCCGAAGACGGCATCTATTTTGCGGAATACGCCTGGTTCGTTCTTCTCGATCCACCGCAGCTTTGCCGCGATCAACTGCTGATTGATCCCGTTTCCCGCCTTTTTCAGAAACTCTGCCTCGTCTATCTCCTCGGCTATTTCGGCGACCTCCTCACCGCACCGCCCGTCGCTTTGCTGAATCGAAGGGCGCAGGAGATTGTTGCCATCATCAAGCAGCACAAGAGCCGGCAACATTCCAGTCACCCCAACCCCTCGGATATCGCTGGCCGCAATGCCGGCCTGCGAGATGAGATCGGGGACGATCTCACACACGTTTTGCCACCATTGGTTCGGGTCCTCCTCGGCCCAACCAGCTTGCGGGGCCGAGAAGGACACCGGGCGCGCGGTCTGCGCCACCACCTGATCCGGGAGGACGATCAGGATACCTATGGTCGATGTTGTTCCGACATCGATTCCGAGCACACAGTCCATTTGCGCTCACCGAAGCCCTTCGACAACATCCATAAATCGGGCAACGCGGTCTTGGTCGACCGAGTTCCAGGTATCGCCATCCTTCTTGAAATGCGTTCCAATAACGCAGCCGGACGCGACGGACATGACGTCCCTGATATTGTCTATGTTGACACCCGTGTTGGCGAAGATTGGAACTTCGTCCACTGCTTCGGCGACCGCGTGCAAATCAGAGGCATCGGCCGGTTGACCGGTAATCGGACCCGAAACCAGAATGGCATCCGCCAACGACGAGAAGACGGCAGATTTGGCGCGTAGACCGATCGGGCGCTGGTCGAGTGAGTGCGCAAACTCGGCGTTGATATTGAACAGCAACTTCATGTCCTGCCGACCAAGATTGCTGCGGATTCGGGATGGCGTTGCACAGTCAGGAGCCCACACTCCCATATCCGATGCAAACACGCCTGTGAAAATCTCTCGTACGAAACTCGCACCGGTTGCGGCTCCGATCGACACAGATGCGGTCGGATCCCAAAGATAGTTTACGCCGAACGGAACCGTGTAGGGCGACAGTTCATTTTGACCGTAAGGCGACAGCTACCTTTACGAGGTGGCAACAGCCTTAGCTCATCGATTTTCCGTCAACAATTGGCGGAAAAAGACGATGAGCTTTCTCGCAAAAGAGGAACGGACAGCCATGGCTGTATTGTTGAAACAGGGGCATTCCCAGAGCGCAGTGGCGCGGCTTCTCGGGGTTACGGAGGGCACGGTTCGATATCATCACAAGCGCCGATCGGCGGGCGTATTGGATGGTAGGTCCAAGCAGACATTCAAGGCCGCCGATTATGCGGAAGCGATCTCGCATTGGCGCTCTCAGCAAGAGGACGGCCGTGTAAACCTGGTGGATCTTCATCGGTGGCTGCAGCGCGAGCATGGTTATGGCGGGAGCCTGCGATCGGTTCAGAGATATTGGAAGGCGACGTATCCGGCCCCGAAGGTCCGGGCGAGACGTCGTGTTGAGACGCCGGCCGGCGCACAGGCCCAGGTGGACTGGGCGGAGTTTCCCGGCGTGGTTCTTGGCGACGAGGTTGTCGATCTTTCTGCCTTGATCGTGACGCTTTCTTGGAGCCGCAAACGGGCGGTTGTCTGGTCTCGTTCGAAGGACATGTTGTCCTGGCAGTCTTGCAATACGGCGTGTTTGCGTCGCTTGGGCGGTTCAGTCGCGGTTCTGCGCATCGACAACGTGAAGACGGCGATCTCCAAGGGGGCCGGCGCCTGGGGCGTCATCAACGAGACGTATCGGCGCTTTGCAGCGCAACTGAACTTCCATGTCGACGCCTGCCAACCTCGGCATCCGGAGGGAAAGGGTAAAGTCGAGAGACATGTGCGCGACCTTCGTGAGACGGTTGATCCTAGCAAGGAGGCCTTTGACAGCCTGGAACAGCTGCAGGCCGTGACCGATGCGCGGCTTGAAGAGCGTGCCGGCCGCCTGCGGTGCCCGGCGACCGGCACCAGTGTCGCCGAAGCGTGGGAACAGGAGCGTCGTCTTCTGACGCCATTGCCCGAGACGCTGCCGGAACCGTTCGACATCGTCGTGCGCAGGCCCGTCGGAATTGACTGCCTCGTCAGCTTCGAAGGCCGACAATACAGCGTGCCGTTCCGTTTCGTCGGCCAGGACGTGGAGGTGCGCGGTCTGGCCGGGCACGTGCAGATCCTCAAGAATGCCGAAGTGATCGCCATGCATCCGCGCCGCACCGAGCGGCTGATCGTGTGTGACGATGCACACTTCGATGGTGATGACACCGATCGTGTCCGCGCGCCGATGCCGCTTGGCAAGATGGGGCGAGGCCTTCAGGCGCTGGCGGCCAGCAATGTTCAGCAGCGCTCGATCGACATCTACGCCCGTCTGGCGGAGGTGGCCCGATGACGTCTCGGAGCATAAAACTGGATATTGACGTAACCCGCGAGAAGCTGGACGCACTCGGCCTTGGCTACGCATCCGAGGCGCTGGACACTTTGCTGTCGGAGGCCGTCAGCACCGAGATGTCCGCTCACCAGTTACTTGAACGGATTCTCGATATTGAGCGTGCCGGCCGCGAAGAACGGCGCATCAAGACGATGATGAAGACGTCGAAAATCCCGACCGGGCAGACGTTGGAAAACTTTGATTTTGCCTTCCAGCCGGCAATCGAGCGTTCCCGCATCGACACCTTGGCGACCGGGGCCTGGATCCGGAATGCCGAGGTTGTCCTGCTTCAGGGGCCGCCCGGGGTCGGGAAGTCGCACTTGCTCGTGGGACTGGGCATCCGGGCGATCCAACTCGGCTTCTCAGTCCAGTACTATCGCTTTGATGAACTGCTGACGGCCATCAAGGCGGACGCGCTTCTGCCGCCTACAAGGCTAAAGGGCCGGAAATACATGTCCAGTTCGCTGCTGCTGATCGATGAAATGGGTTTTGATCCGATGAACCGGGAAGAGGCCGGCCTCTTCTTCCGGCTGGTCAGCTATCGCTACGCTCGGGGTGCGATGATCATCACCACCAACAAGAGCATTCGCGACTGGACCGAGTTGCTCGCCGGCGATGAAGTCCTTGCTGCCGCGATCCTCGATCGGCTCCTTCACCGATCTCATGTGCTCAACATCAAAGGCCGCTCATATCGGCTGCGCGACCTCGAAGAACTTCTGACAAAAGAGAGCGCCTGAACGGGCAAATTTTGGCGCCGCGATTTGGGGGGCGTACGCCCCCCAAATCGCGCTGTCCTCGTAACACTGGGTGTCGTCTTAACTCGTAAGTGTAGGTGTCGCTTGACAAACCGAGAGTTCCGATTTCGCTGTAGCGACAATGGTGGTCATGGCCGCCACACTCTCGGGCGTTGCCTTAAGGAGATAGGGGCGATCGTTTTCGTTGCCGAACATGATCGCGTCGACACCGCCGGCCTGCAACTTGCGGATATCTTCGACCACGTCGTCCACAAGCTTAGCGATGCCGCCATCGGCGTCATACAGAGGAGCCCCCGGCATCGCACCAATATGGGCCATCGCGATGACTGCTTTGCTCTGATTGCCAAAAAAATCAAAAATCACAGTGTTTCCTTTCGGGGAGCTTGCGGTTCGGGATTTGCGATCTCAACGTCGACCGATGCGGCTTTGAGTACCGCCGCAAGATTGGGGGGTGGAGCGACGTCCGTCACAATCGTGTCGACGGATTCGAAGGTGCAAACCTGGGCGACCGAGGTGCGATCGAACTTGGAGCCGTCGAGCAGGACGATGACGTTTTGCGCGTTTTTTATGAGCGTTTTTTTGATTTCGGTGTCCTCGATCGAATAGTCGTAAAAACCATCATCCGACACCCCGGAAACCCCTATGAACGCAACGTCAAATCTCAATTTTTCGAGCTGCTTAACCGCCTGCGAGCCAATGACCGAAGGCTCCGTTCCGGATACCAATCCCCCGGGCAAGTAGACGGTGGCGCGCTTTTTGTTGAGGTAGGAAGCGATTTTCAGACTGGTCGTGAATATGTTTATCGAGCTGTCGGCCAGGCAACGGGCCAGCTCGAATGTGGTCGACCCGACGTCGAGAGCGATGGTCTGGCCCGATTCCACGTAGTTTGTCGCAAGTTGAGCGATACGGATTTTTTCCGGCCGATTGAGCTCAGTCCGCGATTCAAGCCTCGGCTCGATGGAATCGAACTCCGGTGAACCTGCCGCAACAGCACCACCATGCGTGCGGTCAATCAAATTGCGCTCTGCGAGCCGGTCCAGGTCGCGGCGCATGGTCATCTCGGACACACCGCATTCACGGGCGATCTTCGGGATGGTCACAAATCCAAGTTTTTTGACCTGCTCCAGGATGTATGTTTGCCGCTCTGCAACCTGCATTTTCTCCTGGTCAATCATCGTACATCTCCATGGGTCCGTGCTTCGGGTATAGGCCGTGACGCACCCAAAATCAACTCAAAAACACCAAAAGATAACAAATAAAAACAAAAAATTTCGTAATGATGTTGTAATGCGTTCGTTTATGTGGCAATTGTGCACACATCGAAATTCGTACGGACATGCCGAATGGCCAGAACGATCTTCATAACCGGCGCCGCAAGCGGGATAGGCCTTGCCACCGCAAAGCGCTTTTCGGCGCTAGGCGACAACGTGGTTCTGACGGATTTGTCCCAGGACGGCCTTCGCAAGGCAGCCCAAGACATGCAGGGTCAGGCCCTCACGATCGTCTCAGACGTCCGAGATGCGGATTCGATTAATTCGGCCTTTGACAGGGCGGTAGAAGAGTTCGGACGCGTTGACGTACTGCACGCCAATGCCGGCGTCTCGAATATGAAACCCGGTATAGACCTGACCGTTGATGATTGGGACTTCAACTTCGATGTTAACGCCAAGGGCGTGTTTTTTTCCAATCAGATCGCGGTCAGACACTTCCTCGCCGAGGGCACAAACGGGGTCATAATCAACACGGCTTCTTTGGCAGCCAAAGTCGGTGCGCCGTTTCTGGCCCACTACTCGGCCAGCAAATTTGCTGTTCTTGGTTGGACACAAGCACTGGCTCGAGAACATGCCAAGGATGGCATTCGGGTCAACGCGGTCTGTCCCGGCTTCGTTGCAACTCCCATGCAGGACAGGGAGATTGAGTGGGAAGCTGAATTGCTCGGCGTCGCGCCGAATGAAGTCCTTCAATCGTATGTGGATCAAACGCCGCTTGGGCGATTGGAAACACCTGAGGATGTCGCAGGTGTAGTGACGTTTCTGGCGTCTGAGGATGCCTGCTTCATGACAGGGCAGGCGATTAACGTCACCGGAGGCGTCTACATGGGGTGATGGGTCGGGGTCCCAACAAGCGAAGGAGCGACCCCGACCAGTTCACAAAAGCTCGTGAACCTAACAGGGAGATAAATCACATGAATCGTTTACTGAAATCAATCCTTTTGGCCAGCACGGTTGCGGTTGTCTCGCCACTGTCCGCGCTGGCGGCTTCGGATCTCGGCCCAACCAGCGACGAAACGGTGTATTTCCGAGGTTGGCCGTACAAGCCTGAGGTCGTTGACGACAACGTTAAGCGATACAACAGCAGCTTGGATGGCAATATCGATTATCAAACCGTGACCCACGGCGACTACCCAACCTTGATGGAAAAGTCGCTCATCGCCGGTGACGCCCTTGATATCATCTATGCCAACCCGGCGACGGCGGTGCGGTTTCTTGAAGCCGGCTGGATTGTGCCGGCAGACGATGTGCCCAACATCGAAGAAATCAAGGCCGACATGTATGACAATGCAAAACACGCATTCACATACAACGGCAAGCTGCTGGGGCTTTCGTATTTTCTCTCTGTTCGCGGAACGATGATGGTGAATCGCGAACGGCAGGATACCTTGGGCGTTTCGGATCCCAAGAATTGGGATGAGTTCTATGCCCAAATCATCGACCTGCATGAGAAAGGCGAAAAGAACCTCTTCATGCCCCACTGGTTCAACGAATTCTACGGGATCAGTTGGGCCTTCATCATGGAGGTGCTGAACCGCGGTGGATCGCAAATTGATCCGGAAACCAAAAGGCCGGTTTTGAGCGCCGACGGCCCCGCCGGCGATACGCTTCGCATGTGGAAGGAGATCTACAACTCCGGCATCGTTCCACAGGAGGTAATATCGTTCACGGAATCCGGAATTGTTGAAGGCTTTTCCTCCGGCCGCTTCCTTTATTCTCCACACAACTTCTACAACATCAAAATCTTCAACGATCCGGCTCAATCAAAGATTGCAGGAAAAGTTGGGTTTCTCGGCTTCGACGGCCAGTCATGGGGACTGCTCGATTCCGCTCTGTACTTGAGGACTGCGCGAGATCGCAGTCCTGGCCTCGAAGAGGACGCAAAGAGATTTCAGAGCTGGTATGGGTACAAGGATCAGGACGGTAAGGTTTTTGTCGGGCAGCGGTGGGCCAATAACTCCATTCTCTTTTCCGCCTACAAAACGGTCATGGAGAGCGAGGAATCGAAGGCTGCCTTCGAAAGCGCATTGGCATTTGAGGGCGACTATGAACGAATGCTCGCCCTGTACAACGCAGCCCCCTATCCGCCGGTATGGAAGATGGTCTGGGCTGAAGAGTATAATTCGTTCCTGCGCCTGCGATTGGGCCAGTTTTTGTCCAATGATGAGAACGTCGAAGATTTCATCGCAGAGCTGAACGCTGAAATCGACAAGCTCAACAAAAAATACAAAGTCTACAAAAACTAAAGTTATTCGTGAAAGTCGCGGCCGCTTGCGGCCGCGACGGCTCCCGCTTTAGGAAAGCAATTCCATGCCCAACAAAGCCAGCGAGCTGACGCCGCAACAGTTTGCACTGTTGTTGTCGCTCCCAGTAATCGTGTTCATGTTGTTGATTATGGCTTATCCATTTGGATATGCTTTGTGGCTGTCATTTCGCGAAGTATCCCTGTTTGGAGGCTTCAGCACTGAATTCGTGGGGCTGCAGAACTACGCGGAAGCTCTGAGATCCAAGCAGTTTTGGCGCGCCGCTGGAATCACCTTCAGGTTCGTTGGCTTCTCAGTGCTGTTTGCCATTTCGATAGGGCTGGGCCTCGCTCTCCTCATGAACCGGATACGCCGCGGCGCCGCGATTCTCGGGACGATTATCATCCTTCCCTGGTCCGTGTCCCTCTACGGCGCCGGAGTGATGTGGCAATACCTCGTCCGCGGCCAGACAGGATTCGTTACCGCAATCGTCAACAATATCGCTGGCACAACCGACACTCAGACAGCTGTCGAATATTCACTGCTCAAGAAGGAATGGATCGTAGAGCTCATTGCCTTGGCGAACGCCTGGAATTTGGCTCCGTTGGTCGCCTTTTTCCTGCTTGCGAATCTCAAGACCATCCCCAGTCGCCTCTATGATCTTGCCACGATAGATAGGCTTTCCTCCTGGCAAAAGTTCCTGCACGTAACTCTCCCGCCGCTCAAATATTCCCTGTTCGTATTCACAACAATCGTGTTCATTCTATCAATGAAACTCCTGGATTTCATTTTCGTGGTTGCCCAGGGAGGCCCCGGAGGAGCTTCGACAACGTTATCCTACTATGTCTATGAATTAGCTTTTCGCCAGACAAATTACGGATACAGTGCTGCTGTCTCATTCTACTTACTGTTTCTGATAATATCCGGAGCATTGCTTCTTTATTATTTCTGGGGAAGAAAGCTGGACGACGTGTCATGAATACCATTCTGAAATCGCTGTGGCTAAAGATGGCGATCGCCGTTGCGATTGTCTGGACATTGCTGCCGATCTACTGGACCCTAAAAACAGCGTTCATCGCACCGGTAGACGCTGTTGCGTTCCCCGCTCCCCTGTTGCCCAGCACACCGCATTTTGCCGCGATCTACAACATCTTCGGGTTTGAATATACGGATTCGGAAGGCAGGTTTTTTCTACCCGCTGGGCAATCTCGAGGCGTATTGAACGGCCTGAAGAACAGCTTGTTCGTCTCCTTTCTTGTGATGATCGCGACCATAACGATCATAGTCCCGCTGGCCTATGCGTTCGCTCGCTTCGATTTTCGAGGTAAAACAGCCTTGTTGATGTCGATCCTGTTTTCCGTCGCAGTCCCTCCAGTTTCGACACTCATCCCCCTTTACCTGCTGTATATTACGGTCGGATTGACCGGAACCATCACGGGTTTGGTCATTATCAACCTCACGGTAACGGTACCGTTCGTTACCTGGATGTTGATCGGCTATTTTCGCAACCTTCCAAAAGTCGAACCGTTAGCTCGCGTTGATGGTTATTCGAGAATCGGCACGCTGGTTTTTATCATTCTGCCAATGGCGCGCAGCGGAATTGCAGTGGCTGCGATCGTCTCGTTTCTGTTCGCGTGGAACGAGTTTGTTTTTGCAACTCAGCTTGTGAACGGTACCGCTGCTGCCACGCTACCGACCGCTGTGTCCGGCTTTCTGTTTCTACAGCCCCAACCAGGGCTGCTGTCGGCAACATTGTGGATTTCGATTATTCCGGCCGCGCTCGTTGCATACTTCCTGCAACGACACATCGCTGAAATGAACGTCGTCGACCCAGTCAAGTAAGATACACAGTGTGAGGAAAGAATGTCTGGCATTCAGATTACCGGGCTCAAGAAGAACTTTGGACAATTCGAAGCGATCGCAGAAATGAACCTGGTAATTCCAGATGGCTCGTTTTGTGTGTTCCTTGGGCCATCTGGCTGCGGAAAGTCGACAACGTTGAACTGCGTCGCCGGTTTGGAGGATGTGAGCGCCGGAACGATACGAATTGGCGATCGCGATGTGACAAGCTTGCCGCCACACGAGCGCGATATCGCGATGGTGTTCCAGTCCTCGTTGCTTTATCCGCACCTGACCGCTCTTCAGAACATCAAAATGAGCTTGAAGAACACGCAGACGACAGCCGCTGAAGCGGACCGACGCATCAAACATGCAGTCGACATTCTCGAGATCGAGTCGGAGCTTTCGAAGAAACCCGGCTCCATGTCCGGCGGCCAACGCCAAAGGGTCGCGATGGCAAAGGCAATCGTCCGCAATCCCTCTGCCTTTCTTATGGATGAACCTCTTGCTGCGCTGGACGCAGCTTTGCGTCAATCACTTCGAACTGAGCTTGTTGCGCTTCAAAAGAGCCTGGGCACAACAACGATATTTGTAACGCACGACCAGGTAGAAGCTATGACCATGGGCGACATGATCGTGGTCATGAATGACGGCCGCGTCGAGCAGGTCGGTTCACCGGATGAAATATACAACGAACCCGCTACCCGTTTCGTCGCCGGTTTCATTGGGTCTCCGCCAATGAACTTCTTTGATGGAGAAATCGGTTCTGAAAACGGAGCGCCGGTATTAACAACCTCGGTTGGAACGTTTCAAATACCTGAACATCTGCGCGGAGGAATAGACATGTGCAACGGTTCAGGCACTCTCGGCGTTCGTCCCCAGAACCTGAAGATTATGACAGACCCCGCCTCAAACGGCATCGAAACGGTGATTTTTGCAATCGAGAACCTCGGCAAAGAGACAATCATCGTTCTTCATGATGATGAGGAAAAAAGCTACCGGTCGATTGTTGAAGCCGCCCATGGATACACTATCGGGGACCATGTCTTCATGTTGCCGGATTTCGAGCGCGCCCACCTGTTTGCGACGTAGAAAGATCGGAATCAGCAACGGATCTGTTTGGGCGGTAGAAGAGAGCGTGCTCCCTGCGGAGGGTGTGGCGAGACCGGAACACAGCCAGAACCAATGGATTGATCGTGTCCGACGGCGCTGTGCCGAGCACAATGGAAACGCCTACCGGCTTCTGATCAACGCCATTTTCCATATTCATGGTCAGACAGCCATATGACCGAATGCTAGGACCAAAATCTATCATTTGCGGGTTTAGGAGTCAGTTGCACCAAGCGCGACCTTCTTTGAATTCGGATGGGGCATTTGGGCGCTTCCTTCGCTATTAGACACGGTCGCAAACAGGTCGGCATGTCTTTGCCAGCTCTGCTTTCGGCAGAACACCAGCGGATTGCCAAGAGGCGCTGGCACACTTGCCTTACCGCCACCGCCGAAGTCAATTCCGCTCCAGACATGAACCCAATCTTGGCCGGATGGAAGGCGGATTTCGCGTACGGCGGCTCCACATTCAACGACAGGTGCGACGAGAAAATCACTGCCGAACATGTAGGTTCCCTGTGAGACGTGCATATTGGCATCATCGGGATACGCATAGCTCATGGGTCGCATTGGCGGTGTGCCGGCAGCTGAAAATTCCCGCATTGTTTGGAAGATATAGGGTCGCAGGCGCTCTCGAAGAAGCAGGAGTTTGGTCAGTGTGACCAGCACATCGGGCCCGTATGACCAAACCTCATTGTCGCCACCGGTGGTGGTGAATACCTGGAATATCTCGCGTCCGTAGTCCACTTCACCGTCAGGCGCGGCGAAGGGGACGCCGTTCGGCACCCGGAGGCCATGGAGGCGACAAATAGGAGAGAAAACCCCAAACTCGAACCAGCGAACCAACAATTCGCGAAACTCGGGATTTTGGATGTGACCTCCATAGAAGCCGCCAATATCGGTCGTCCACCAACCAATGCCGGACATAGCTGCATGCAATCCGGCAGCGATCTGAGCGCGGTAGTCCTCCCAGGTGGACTCCACATCACCCGACCAAAGAACGACGGGGTATCGCTGCCCCCCAGCCCAAGTGGATCGACACAGCAGAACTGCATCGTCGGCGCCTTCCTCCTTGAGGCCTTCGGCATATCGCTGGGCATGCACCAACGGATAGGCCGACAACATCTCCGCTCCGTTGCCCAAATAAGTTCGCACATGTTCCGCATGCGCTGGCCGTAATTCGGGCTCGCAAGCCAGAAGTTGTGAATGCCATGGTCGCAATACCCGGCCTTGACTTTGGACCAGTGAAAATTCCTGGCATCTGGATTGAACGCGTCGTAGTAAGTCAGGAAATGGACGCCAGCGGGCTCCTTGTCTGGGAACTGGATGACCGCAGGAACACCGCGCTCGGTCCTCAGCAACTGCCCACGATTACGCATCCCCGCATAGTATTTGGAGTTTGCGCCAACGGTCGGCCAAATGGACACGACGACCTTGACGCCCAGCTTCTCCAGCTCCTTTACAAGTCGCCCGGGATCCGGCCATTCATCCGGATCGAATTCCCATTCCCCTTGTCTGGTCCAAGCAAAGAAATCGATCACGATGCAAGCAAGTGGCAACCCGCGCCGTTTGTACTCACGGGCAATGTCCAGCACCTCCTGCTGTGACTGGTAGCGGAGTTTGCACTGCCAGAAGCCGGTAGCCCACTCGGGCAAGACCGGCGGTGTCCCAGTGACCCGGATGTAATTTGACAAGATATCGGCTGGCGAGTCACCAGCGGTGATCCAATAGTCCAGTCCCGGTGTCGCATCGGCGCGCCAGCGCGTGATGTTGGTCGCGAAATCCACTCGTCCCGTGGCTGGGTTGTTCCAAAGAAAGCCGTAGCCTCGATTGGAAACTACGAAAGGAATAGTGACGTGTGAATTCTGCTGCACGAGATTGGTCGAAGTTCCCTTCAGATCCTCGCGCCCGTGCTGAGGTTGACCGAGTCCCATGAGCCGTTCTTCGTCAAACGCGGCGAATGTTGCCTCCAGTTGGAATGATCCGGAAGAGATCGCTTTGAACTGTCGCGGTGGAGGCCCCGCGAAATGACTCCTGGCTTCCGATAGAAGCACTCGCCCGGTAGCCGCCTCACAATAGACAACCACCGGCTCCAACGGCACGTCCGCACCGAATCTGCGGGTCAGTCTGACGCGAGCCTCGATCCGGCCATGTCGCAAGCGGGCTCGTTCGTTTTCGATTTCGATCTCTGAGTTGGCTTCGCCTTGAGGCAAAAGCGCGCTGACATGCGGCTCGATCACATCACCGCCCGGCCGAGCTCGCGCACGCAGGGCATTCTCGCCCCACGGCTCAATTCGGATGCATTCGCCATTGAATCGAACCTCCAGGGCGTTGCCGTCACTGCTGAACGTGCCTGACGTGTTCAATTTTGCTCCCATGAGTGCCGACGATATTTGTCAAATCAGCTGGTTTTGCCGAACCGATCGCCAACTGCCGCGATGGCACCGGCAACCGGTTCGGAACCGCCGCATCGGGATCTTAGCGTACGCGAGCGCCTGAAAATCGATGTGCGATCATGGTCAGGATGATCACAAGACCGAAAATGAATTCGGTCCAGTAACCGGCAAAGCCAGCCGCTACCGCGCCCGATGGAATGAGGGTTACCGTCATCGCGCCGAAAAACGCCCCAAAAATGGTGCCAACACCGCCCCAGGTCGGTGTCCCGCCGACAAAAAGGGCGGCCAACGCGATGAGAAGATAGGCTTTACCGGACGTGGGGAACCAGACCATGTTGGCCATTTGGACAAGGATGGCGCCGGTAATGGCCGCCGCTACACCGGACAACACAAAAACCCCGACTCGGATTAGCTCGATATTGATGCCCATCTCGCGCGCACTGTTGGTGTTGTCGCCAACCAGCTGCACCCGGACCCCGAAGCGGTGGTATTTGAACAGGATGTAGCAAAATACCACCCACACAAGCGACCAGACGAAGTGGTTCGGCACCCTCAGCGTTGTGTCGAAGAGCTGCCATTTGCCGACAAAAAGGCTGTAGCCCAGGCTATCTAGCGCTTCCGGAGCCGAGATTGTCTTACCCTGTGCCAAAAGGTTGACGATGCCAAGAATGAAAAAGTTCAGGCCAAGCGTCGCAACAAGCGACGAGATTCGGCCGTAAACCACTATCAATCCGATACCCAGGCCTATCAACGCCCCAAACACGAGCGTCAGCAGTAGAGCAGGGATAACTGGAAACCCGAGCACGACCAGATACATAAACACGCCACCGGCTGCTCCAACGACCGAGGGGAAAGCGAGATCGATCTCACCCGACACAATTACGAAAACCAGCGAGGTAGTCAGGAAAATCGTCGCGGGGACCGAAAATAGAAACGCGTTGTAGAAAATCGGATTGAGAAACAGTACCGGGTTGTTGAACGCAAAAACACACCAGACGAGAACCAAGGCGAGAAAAGCGTTAAACGCGCGGCCGTTCTTTCGATAGAAGCGTGTCCAGCGGGATTGCTCACCACGTTGGTCGGGATTTACAACGTTGCCGGAATTTACGGATGCGGTGGTCATTTGGTTTTCCCTCCCGCCTTTTGCAAAAGTGAATCGATGTCGGCTTGCCCGGTCTCAGCAAGCTGGTGCATCATCTCGATCAAATGATCGGCGCCCTTGAACGAGGACTTTTCGCCTTCAAACGCCTCCCTGCCTCGATCAATTACGAAGAAACGGTCGGCAATATCCCAGACGTGGTAGATGTTGTGCCCAATGAAGACGACGGTCCTACCCGATTCCTTCACGGCCTCAACAAAACGAAACACTTTTTGCGTCTCGGTAAGCGACAAAGCAGTTGTGGGTTCGTCAAGAACGATCACGTCTGCCTGGTTGTAGAGTGCTCGGGCAATGGCCACGCCCTGCCGTTCACCGCCTGACAAATTTCCGACAGTGCTCTCCGGATGAAACACCTTCGAAGTAAAGCCAATCTCCCTCATCAGCCGATTGGCTTCATCAATCTGCTCTTGCACCTTGAGCAGGCCGATATTGTTGGTGATCTCTCGCCCCATGAAGATATTGGTGACGATTGAATGCTGTGGGGCTAGCGCTCGGTCTTGAAACACGGTCTCGATCCCGGCATCGCGGGCAGCGGCCGGATTCCACGGCTTTCGAGCTTTTCCTTGTACGACGATCTCGCCCTCATCCGGATCATGCACGCCCGCCAAGGTTTTGATCAGCGTCGATTTTCCGGCGCCATTGTCCCCGAGCAAACCGAGGACTTCTCCTCTTTTGACGGTCATCGACACGCCAGACAGCGCCTCGACCGAGCCAAAACGCTTGACGATGTTGCGCAACTCCACGACCGGCTCGCAGTAATCCGCCATCTTTATTCCTCCCGAAAGGTGGGGGCCAGGGCCAGGAACGGCCGCTCCCGACCCCCACGAGATTGTCGTTCAGCGAACGCCTTGCTCGGCAAGCGAGACGACATCTTTGTAGTTGTCCGCAGTTACGAAGCCAGCGCCGGTGTCCACATTGAGAGGACCAAGCTTGTAGACGAGCTGCTGACACAACGACAAAACGGGCAAATAGCCCTGCTGATACGGCTGCTGATCTGCGGTGACCGTGACATAGCCCCCGTCAAAGGCGGTCATGACCCCCTGGCCAAGATCAAATCCGACAGCCATGATATCCCCAGGACCTTTCCCGACGGCCTCCATAAATACTGGTGCGGCGGCCAGCCACGGACCGCCGGGATAGCCGATCAGTTTGGTGTTGGGGTTTGCCAGCAGTGTTGAAGTCAGAACGGGGATCTGCACCATTTGATCGGCCGAAGCGCCCTCGGCCTCCTGCAGCTTGATCACATTCATGCCGTACTCTTCGAGCGCCTCGACTAGTCCAAGTTCGCGCTGAGCACGAGTCACGCTCTCCCAACGGCTCATGACGATCGCGGTGTCACCGGGCTGAAGCCGATCGCCGGCCAGACGAAGTGTTTCGGCACCCAGGTTGCGGCCCTGCTGATAAAGAGTTGCGCCGAGATAACCCGACCCGAAACGTTTGCGCACTTCCGGCACATCCACGTTCATGTACATGATCGGAATGCCGGCATCAGCGGCTTCCGCAGCAAGCGGCATGATAGCGTCCTCACCTGGATGCCCCATCATTGCGATTCCGTCGGGCGCCTGGCTGATGGCCTCGCGCAATTGGGTGATCATTTTGTCGAAGTCCCACTCGGAATAGACTATTTGCACGTCCGCTCCGGTGTCCTCCGCAGCCTGGTTTGCACCTCGGTCGATAATTGAGTTGAACGCTCCCCCTGCAGGCCCTCCGGAAAACAGTCGTATCGTTTTTCCCGAACACCAGTCCCCAGCATTTGCCACTCCCGAACTCAATGCTATCGCAGATATGGCGAGCAGTAGTGTGTCTCTCAAACTCGGCATTTTTCTCTCCCTGATGGTTTACATAGAGCAGAATTCCAAAAACGTTTTTGTTGATTTTGGCCTGAAGTTTTCGATTTTGAGCTCAATTGTCAAGGAATTTTTGCGGATTTGAGTTAAAACGCCCCTATCAAGCATCTACCCTTGACCAAATATCAAAAACGTTTTTGTATGCATCGATGATTTGTCGGAGCAGGTTTTGAACGAGCATCCAGTACAACGTTGTCAGGATTGGTGGCGTGGCGCATGCCTGTACGAGGTATATCTGCGGAGTTTTCACGATTCCAATGCCGATGGCGAAGGCGATTTGCCAGGCCTCATCAAGAAATTGGATTACTTGAGGGATCTCGGGGTGGATGCGATCTGGATCACGCCGTTCTTTCCTTCACCTATGAGCGATTCCGGATATGACGTTTCTGACTACCGCCAGGTTGATCCCCGGTTTGGAACGCTGGTTGACTTCGCGGGTGTCGTCGAAAAGGCACATAGAATTGGGCTAAAGGTCGTTATCGATCAGGTCTATTCCCATACATCACACCAGCATCCGTGGTTTATCGAAAGCCAGTCGAGCAAGGACTGCAGCAAGGCAGACTGGTATGTTTGGGCAGATGCCAAATCCGATGGCAGCCCGCCAAACAACTGGCTCGCACGCTTTGGGGGAGTGGCATGGGAATGGAACCCGCAGCGTAGGCAGTATTATTTCCACAATTTCCTGGCTGAGCAGCCTGACCTGAACCTGCACAATCCAGAAGTGCAGGACGAAATCCTAGACATCATGAAGTTCTGGTTTGGTCTGGGCGTCGACGGTCTACGCCTGGATGTGGCCAATTTCTTCATGCATGATCAACTGCTGCGCGACAACCCCCCGGCAATGCGCGCCGAAACTCCCGCAAATCCATACTATTTGCAGCAACGTCTTTATGATCGGTCGCGCCCTGAGAACCTGCCTTTTCTCGAAAGGATGCGGAGGGTTGCTGGTGACCGTATGCTGTTGGCGGAGATATCATGCGATCATCAGATCGAGCGGATGGCCGAATACACGGCGTCCGGTAGATTGCACACCGCCTACAGCTTCGCGCTTTTGTGCCCGGAACTGGATGGCCGGCAAATTGCCGAAGCGGTTTGCGAGGCCGGCGCCGGCGAAAGCTGGCCAACCTGGGCATTTTCCAACCACGATGTGATGCGGGTGGCAACACGCTGGCAGGCGGAGGGCAACAGAAACCGCATCAAAATGCTTCATACCCTGCTTTTGTCTCTACGCGGAACAGTCATACTCTATCAGGGAGAAGAACTTGGGCTTCCACACGCCGACGTACCAAAGGAACTGATGCACGATCCTGAAGGCGTCCGATTCTGGCCGAACCACCGCGGCCGGGATGGCGCGCGTACGCCGATGGCGTGGGAGGATGCCCCTGATCTGGGGTTTTCTGAGGTGTCGGCCTGGCTGCCAGCCGATTCAAGGCATGCATCATTGAGCGTGGCTGCTCAACAGAACGATCCACGGTCTATTTTGTCCCATTGCCGATCGATGATTGCTCTGCGCCGAACCTCGCCAGCGTTGCGCCTGGGCGATTTCGAGATCGTCGAGGTCGACGCGGATGGACTGACCTTCTTGCGAAAGCACAAGGCAAAGACGCTTCTTTGCAGCTTCAATTTTTCTGACGCGCCTCGGCAGCGCTTCAAGTTACCGCTCTCTTGTATTTTGGCTGGGCACGCTGACGGCGGGAAAGTGCCCGCCAACGGATACATTATTGGCGAGGTTGACGATGGTTGATACAAGCAAAAGACCCGGCATACGCGACGTTGCGGAAAGTGTTGGACTGTCCGTGTCTACTGTGAGCCGGGCGCTAAACGGGTATAGCGACGTCAACAAACAAACCCGAAACAAGATTGAGCTGGCCGCGAAGAAGCTGGGTTACCGTGCCAGTTTTGCAGCAGCCAGCCTGCGCTCGAGCCAAACCCAAACGGTTACGTTTATGGTTTCCAAGCCGTGGACGAAATTCGTCGATCCATTCTTTCTAGGATTGCTCGACGGGCTCGAACTGGTCCTTCAGGCGCGCGGCTACGACCTTCAGGTCGTTATGGCCCGTGATTTCGACACCGAGATCGACATCGTCCGACGCGCTGTCGAGCGAAATCGCTGCGATGGCCTCCTGTTTGGCCGGACACGGCCCGAGGACGAACGGATTAACTTCTTGCAGGACCGTGACTTCCCTTTCGTAACGGTGGGGCGCACGTTGCACGGCAACCATGACTGGGTGGATGTCGACCACTACGAAATCGGTCGGATCGCAACCGAGCGTCTTGTTCGTCTTGGACACAGGCGCATCGCCCATTTGGCAACACCGCTGCGCTACACCTATTCGCTGCACACATTGGAAGGCTATCGCAGCGCGCTTGCGGCTGCCGGAATCGAAAACGACCCTGGCCTGGAGGCGGAGTGCTTTCTTTCACGTCGGACCGGAGGCGAGGCGATGACGGAGTTGATAGCCGGCGGAGCAGCGCCGACAGCGGTTTTTTGCGGAAACGACATGATCGCCCTGTCAGCGATTGAGGCAATGCGCAAGCTGGGATTGGAGCCGGGTGAAGATATCGCGGTGATCGGTTGTGACGACATACCGGTCGCAGCGCATATGTCACCAGGGCTTACAACGTTCCGACAAGACTTGGATTCATTGGGCATGAGACTTGGACGCAGCATACTTGCGAAACTCTCCGGCGAGAGTGCCCCACTACAGAACCTAATGCACGCCGAAATCGTCATCCGCGGAAGCGACATGCCGCTTTTCGCGAAAGAATCATGAAGTATACAGTCCGCGACCTCGCGGCGAACAAGGGCAAGGGGCAACTGACGGAACTCAACGTCACGGGCCCCGATCAGGCCGTAGCCGCCCAGGATGCGGGAATCGAAATGATCGTCTCTGGGCGAAAGGAACTGCGCTCTCAAATCAGGGCTGCGGCGCCAGACACACACTTCTGCTTTGGCCTGATTTACGGCGCCTACGCCAATGCGGACGAGGCCAAGCGTGCAGCATTCGAAGCACTTGAGGCTGGCGTGGATAGTGTCTATTGCGCCATGCACTTCGATGTAGTCGAGGCAATGGCACGTGAAGGCATTCCAGTGGTGGGGCATGTTGGTCTCATCCCACAAAAAGCTCGTTGGACAGGCATGCGGGCTGTCGGAAGGACCGCAGAGGAAGCCCGAACGATCCTAAGGTCCGTTCGGTCCTACGAAGCAGCCGGAGCCTTCGCAGTCGAGATGGAAGTGGTTCCGCATCAGGTTGCGACCGCAATTTGTCGCGTAACACCGCTGATCGTCATCTCCATGGGTTCGGGCGGTGGCTGCGATGTTCAATATCTGTTTGCCACCGACGTCTTGGGTGAAACTCAGGGACATGTGCCCCGTCACGCCCGAGCCTACCGTAACTTTCGAATGGAGTATCAACGCCTTCATCAGGAGCGTGTGGCCGCATTCCGCGAATATCGCCAAGACGTAAGTACAGGCGCCTTTCCGACCAAAGCCGAGCAAGTGGCAATGCCGAAAGAAGAGTGGCTCGAATTCAAGGACGCATTGGTTAGGAGGAACTGAAAGTGGGCCTTATGAGCCTCATTACTTTCCCGATGAAGCGAAGCTACTCGCTGACGGGCCCAGAGCGACAAAAAGCGATCGATAAAGGCTTGGCAGGAGCGGACTGGTACCGAACCGAGGTCGACCGCAAGACGCTCAAGTCGCTCATGAAACGATCCGACTGGCCGGCCACGCGCGATACAATCGCTTGGTTGGGTTTGCTGGCCCTGAGCGGAGCCTGCGGCGTTCTGCTCTGGGGCAGTTGGTTCGCCGTACCGTGCTTCCTGGTCTACGGCGTACTCTACACATCCGCGGCTGACAGCCGCTGGCACGAGTGCAGCCATCGCACACCGTTCAGAACGGTTTGGAAGAACGACATTGTGTATGAATTCGCCAGCTTCCTGATGATGCGCAACTCGGTGGTTTGGCGCTGGAGCCACACAAGACATCACACCGATACAATTATCGTCGGACTCGATCCGGAGATCGTTGGTATGCGACCTCCACAGTTGATCGTTATGTGTCTCAATTTGTTTGGTATTGTCGCCGTTCCACAAAGCCTGGCTGCGTTGTTTCGCAATGCGATGGGGATCATTCCACCTGATGAGGCCGAATTCGTCCCTCAGAGTGAGCGGCCAAAAGCAATCCGGGTGGCTCGGATCCACACAGCAATCTATCTCGCCACCCTCGGCACCGCGCTTTGGACATGGTCGATTTTGCCGCTTGTGCTGATCGGCCTGCCGCGCGCCTACGGCGTCTGGCTCCTGCTCGTCATGGGACTGCCGCAGCATTTGGGATTGGCCGAAGATGTGCTCGACTACCGGATCAACTCTCGCACCGTTCTGATGAACCCGGTTTTGCGCTTCATCTACTGGAATATGAACTATCATATCGAACACCATATGTACCCGATGGTGCCCTATCACGCGCTTCCGGCCCTTCACGAAACAGTCAAACATGATCTTCCCCTGCCAAACCCATCGCTTTGGCATGCGTGGTGCGAGATCATTCCGTGTGTGCTGCGCCAGCTCCGCGACCCGCACCACTTTATCCGACCTGAGCTCCCGGAGGGTGCTGCAACATTGGCCGCAGACCCTGCCAAACCGGCAAACTAGGAGGGAAAGTTGCCAAAGATCGACGTCTGTGCACTTGAGGATCTGGAAGAAGAAGACGTGGTCCGCCTCGATCACAACGGCAAAACCTACGCGGTTTACAGGATGTTCGGCGAAGAGGTCTATTGCACCGATGGACTATGTACCCATGAGCAGGTGCACTTAGAAGATGGTTTGGTTTTTGAGCATGTTGTCGAGTGCCCAAGACACAACGGGCGTTTCGATATCCGTACCGGAAAAGCGTTGGGCGCACCTGTTTGCGTGAATCTAAGCACGTATCCCGCCGGCGTCCTCGACGGGCGTATCTGGATTGATCTCTCTCAATGAAGCGGGCGTTTGAAAGTCGCAGTGCCTTAAGGATCAGCCACCCAAGGCCCTTGCCACCGCACCGCGGATATCTGGCAGGCTAAAGGGTTTCGGCACGACGTCGATAATGATTTCCGTCAGGTTGTCGGCCCGCTCGCGCTGCTCGGCGAAACCCGTCATCAGCAGAATTTTCGTGTCCGGATATTCGCTCGCCACCGTGTGCGCCAGCTCGATGCCGTCCATGACCGGCATGCGGATATCCGATAGCAGCAGGTCGTAAACCTGGCCGTCGCGCAGCCGTTCCAGGCCGTGCGCGCCGTCGACCGCCTGGTCGACCTCGTGGCCATCCATTTCCAGAGCCCTGCTGACGAAGCCGCGCAGAGAATCCTCGTCTTCGGCGATCAAGATCTTTGCCATAATGTCCCGTCCGTCTTTGCCGGTGCGCCGCGGTGCGATGTTCTTGTGCGCGGCGCAACCCCCGAGTCGGCGGACAGCAAATCATGCAATCCTTGTCTCGGAGTAAATGACGCGGGAGCGAGACCGGCACGGCGTGTCCGATCGCCCGGCTTCGATCTGTTATGCTTAACGCTTGGTTGTCGGCAGCTTACCGAAAGGTTATTCGGCGTCGCCGGTCACCACGCCGACGAAAGGCAGTTCGCGGAAGGCATAGGCGACGTCCATGCCGTAGCCGACGACGAAATAGTCCGGACAGACGAAGCCGACATGATCGGCATCGAGGGTTCCCTCGCGCCGAGAGCGCTTGTCGAGCAGCACCGCGATCGACACGTTGCGGGCACCGCGCTCATACATCAGGTCGCGGGCGAAGCGCAGCGTGTTGCCCGATTCCAGGATGTCGTCGATCAGCAGGATGTCGCGGCCGGTGACATCGCTGTCGATGTCCTTGATGATCTTGACGCCCTGGCTCTTGGTGCCCTTGCCGTAGCTCGACAGGGTGATGAACTCGACTTCCGGCGCAAGACCCACCGCATGCAGCGCCCGCAGCAGGTCGGCGGCGAAGATGAAGGACCCCTTGAGGATGGAGATCACCAGCATGTCGTTTTTCGGTTGCTCGGCGATTTCGCTGGCCAGCGCCAGATTGCGCTCGGCGATCTGCTCGGGCGAAAAGAGAACATCGATAGTCTTACCGCGGACGGTCGGCATGGTCGGATTCCGGTGTTGATCTGTTTTGCCGCCGGTTTAATCGATGGTCCGGGAAAGGGGAAGCCGGAAATGGCTCAGGGACCGCAGAAATCGCCCAATGGCGGCAATTTGTCAGCGCCCGGTGCTGCCGCCCGCCAGGGAAACGGTTAATTCCCGGTAACCACGCACCGGCTGGGAGACCCGCACACGGAAGCGGGTGCTCTCGCCCGCCGCCAGCTGTTTTTTCGGCGCCCGCACGTAAAGCGGCGCCTCGCCGTCGCGCTGCCCCGCCGCCTCGATGGCGACCAGCGGCACCTCGAGAACCGAGCCGCCGGGGTTGCTGATCGTCCCTTCGACCAGAACCGCCTGTCCCTCCATTCCGACAATATCACGCGACGTGACCTCGGAGAGGTGCAGGCTGGATGCGTTGGACCCGAGCATCATCGGAGCAAGGGCATGACCGCCCGCAAACCAGAATCCGCCCAGGACAAGAACGACGAACGACGACGCAAAACCCGCCGTCTTCAAGGGGTTGCGGCTTCCCGCAACGGAGATCTCGCCGGAAAAGACGCCGAGCCGGCGTTGACCCGACGCCTGCGCGGCGGGGAACTGCACCGCGACCGGCGGCCGCATCGGGTCGTTCCTCGAACCGGGCAGCGCCACCACGTCGCCGGATTGGTCGACATGCACGAATTCCGCATCCACGACGTCGTCGCCGCGCATCGGCGAAGCCGCATTTGCGCCCCGGCGAATGCCACGGTTGGCGTAGCTGCCGCTGTTTGTCCGCATCGATCGCCCCGTCTCTGGCGCTCCGGGCGCCGGCCGAATTGTTTCGCAAACGTAAATGCCTTTGGTTAACAAAACCGAAATCCGGGCCCTCGCGCGGATCGCCGCGAGGCCCGATTAACCCGGCGTTAACCTGCGAGGAAAAGGTTGTCCGCACCCGGTTCATCCCCTACAGGATTACAGGCGAAAACGGCGAGGCGTCCGGTGATCGATTTCGACAATGTTGGGCTGCGATACGGCATGGGACCGGAAGTCCTGCGCGATGTCACCTTCGACATCCCCAAGCGCTCGTTCCAGTTCCTGACCGGACCGTCGGGCGCCGGCAAGACGACGCTGATGCGCCTCATGTTCATTTCGCTGCAGCCGACCCGCGGCTTCGTGCGCGTTTTCGGCCGCGACATCACCACCATTCCGCAGCGCGAGCGGCCGACCCTGCGCCGGCGCATCGGCATCGTCTTCCAGGATTTCCGCCTGCTCGACCACCTGACCACCTACGAGAACGTCGCCCTGCCGCTGCGGGTGCGCGGTCACGAAGAATCCAGCTATCGCCGCGACGTCATCGAACTGTTGCAGTGGGTCGGCCTCGGCGACCGCATGAACGTTCTGCCGCCGATCCTGTCGGGCGGCGAAAAGCAGCGCGCGGCCATTGCCCGGGCCCTGATCAACCAGCCGGAAATACTGCTCGCCGACGAGCCCACGGGCAATGTCGACGCACCGCTCGCCCGGCGGCTGCTGCGGCTGTTTTTGGAATTGAACAAACTCGGCACGGCCGTCATGATTGCAACGCACGATCTGTCGCTGATGGACCAGATCGACGCGCGCCGCATGATTCTCTCGGGGGGACGGCTCGAAATCTATGAATGAGGTGGCCAAACCCGAATCGACCGGCAAGCCGCGCGAAGTGGCGCTGCGCCCGACCGAACCGATCGTGCCGGCGACCAACATTGCCGGCCGCTCGCTGATGTTGGTGATTTCGATCATGTCGTTTCTCGCCTGCCTGACGCTGGGCGCGGTGATCATGATCCAGAACACCGCCAACACCTGGCAGAGCCAGATCTCTCGGGAAATCACCATCCAGATCAAGCCGGACGAGAACCTCGACCTGCAATCGGCCCTCGGCAACGCCCGCGACATTGCCCTGGGCTTCGACGGAACCAGGGACGCGACGATCGTCGACGCCGAAGCGACCGCCCGGCTGCTCGAGCCCTGGCTCGGCGAGGGGCTGGACCTGGAGGAACTGCCGGTTCCGCGGCTGATCGTCATCACCATCGACGAGACCGCACCGCCGGATTTCGACGCCATGCGCGCCGCCCTGGAGGATGCCATACCCAATGTGACGCTCGACGATCACCGCACCTGGGTCGACCGGCTGGTGGCCATGGCCAACACCACCGTCATCATCGGCCTCGGCATTCTGGCGCTGGTCTTCACCGCCACCGTGCTGACCGTGGTGTTCGCCACCCGCGGCGCGCTCTCCGGCAACCAGCACATCGTCGAAGTGCTGCATTTCGTCGGCGCCGAGGCAAGCTTCGTCGCCGCCAACTTCCAGAAGCACTTCTTCCTGATCGGCCTCAAGGGTGCGCTGGCCGGCGGCGCCGCCGCTGCACTGACCTTCGCATTTGCCGGCGTCTGGGCCAGCAACAACATGGCAACGCCCGAAACCGACCAGGCAACGGCGCTGTTCGGGGCTTTCGCCCTCGGCCCCGCCGGCTATATCGGCGCCCTGGCAATCGTCGTCATCACGGCACTGCTGACGGCGCTGACCACCCGCATTACGGTGCTGCGCACCATCCTGGAGATCGATCTGATCCGCTCCGACCCGACACGCGGCATCTGACGCGCAGCGCGTGCAACCTAGCGTTTGCCACATTACCGCTGTATGACATTGCCATGAGCGCGGAACAAACCGGTGATTCGTCCGTAGTGGAGACGCCGAAGCAGCGGGGAGGACCACTCAGGTGGCTCGGGAATCTCCTCGTGCTGGTGATTCTCGCCGTCTTCCTGGTGGTCGGCCTGACGGCAGGCAGCTTCCTGCGCTTTTCAAAAGACGTCATCGCCCTGGAGCCGCCGCCTAAAGTGTCGGGAGCGGACGGCATCGTGGTGCTCACCGGCGGCAGTAAGCGCATCGACCAGGCGCTGCGCCTGCTCGATGAGGGCGCCGCCAGGCGGCTGCTGATATCCGGCGTCAATCCGGCCACGACGGGCGAACAGATCCAGCGGCTGACTTCGGCGGAACCGGCACTGTTCGAATGCTGTGTCGATATCGGCCACGATGCGCTCGACACCCGCGGCAACGCCAACGAGGCGGCGCTGTGGATCCGCGAGAACGGCTATCAGACCATCATCCTGGTGACCAGCAACTACCACATGCCGCGCAGCCTGATGGAGCTGGCCGAGGTCAATGGCGAGACCCGCTTCATACCCTATCCGGTGGTCAACCGCGATTTCACCCAGCTCGACTGGATTCGCGAACCGGCGGTGCTGCGCATGCTCGCCGCCGAATACGGCAAGTACATCGTCGCACGGCTGCGCCACCAGGTCGGAGCGGTCGGTGCCGACGGCCTGCGCTCGAGCCTCACCGCTGCCCGGCCGGCGGCTGCGCGCAAGGCCGATCTTGCCGGAGGCAATTGACAGCGACGCGATGATCGCCGGATAAGAACGGCATGATCGCCTTCCGCTCCGCCCTGTTCAACCTGCTGTTCTACCTCAACCTCATCGTTCAGATGATCCTGTTTTCGCTGCCCTATTTCCTGATGCCGCGAAAAGCCGCCTGGATCATTCCCAAAAACTGGGCGCGCACCAATCACTGGCTGCTGAAGACCATCGTCGGCACCGACTACACGATCGAGGGCATCGAGAACCTGCCCGAGGGCGGCTACATCATCGCTCCCAAGCATCAGTCGTTCTGGGACACCATCGCGCTGCTGCCGCATCTCGACGACCCGTTCTACATCCTCAAGCGCGAACTCACTTGGATCCCGCTGTTCGGCTGGTATGTGATGAAGATGCGCATGGTGCCGATCAACCGCGGCAGTCGCGAGAAGGTCATGCCGGAGGTGATGCGGCGCACCAGGGAGCAGATGAATGACGGCCGGCAGTTGATCATCTACCCGGAAGGCACCCGCCGCCCGGTCGGCGCCGAACCGAAATACCGCTTCGGCATCGCCAAGATCTATGCCGAGCTGGACGTGCCGGTGCTGCCGATCGCCATGAATCCGGGCCTGTTCTGGCCGCGCCGCAAGTTCCTGCGCTATCCGGGTCTCATCCGGGTGCGCTTCCTGCCGCCCATCGAACCGGGCCTCGACCCGGAAGTGTTCATGCAGAAGCTGATCGACGATCTGGAGACCGCCACCGGAGAATTGCTGGTTCAGACCGTCGAGGAGAACCCTGACCTTCCGCTGCCACCGCTGGCGCAGGCAAGATACGAGGAATTGGTTGGCAAGACGCAGTCGCCCGACCGGCAGGAAACGGCAGAGGAAAGCCGATAGCTCGATTATTGCGCCTGATCGGTCTTCGCCTCGGTCCACCCGAAAACATCCTCGAGGCCGACGCCGAACACGCGCGAAATTCGAAAGGCGCTCTCCAGTGACGGCGAATACCGCCCCTGTTCGATCGCAATAATGGTCTGACGCGTGACGCCGATCGCCCTGGCGAGATCGGCCTGGCTCATCTGGCCGTTGTCCTGGCGCAGCTGGCGAATGCGATTGGTGATTGGCGGCGGTTTGGCCATCGATCACATCCGGCCGCGCAACAACACCAGGCCGGTCGCCAGCTTGACCGCCTCGCCCATGGCAATGATGGCCAGAGCCGCATTGGCAACCTGCATCGGCTCGAGCGGCGTGAATGCGAGCCACATGAGGCCCAGCAATCCGGCCATCATCGCCCACCCGCCATTGCGTTCGGCACGGATTTCGATCTGGGTCTCGCGCTCGTCGGCAACGATCTCCTCGATGCCGTAGCGCGCCGCCAGAACCGTCGAGGTGACAACCGAAAGGACGACGAACGCGCCGACGATGAGCCCTATGCGCAGGAACAGGCCAGCGGCGGTCCGGGGCGGTTCGCCGAGGAACCCGAAAACGGTGGCAAAATGCCAGCCGATCATCAGAAACATCACCAGGGACAATCCGAAGACATATTTCATATGGGTCGACATGAGACACCTCGATGTAAAAAATATTTTACATCATCTAGTAAAAGATTTTTGACATGTCAAGACCGAGCGACATGCGTTGGGGGACCAGGCGGAATACCGAAGCTGATCATGTCGAGGCTGTTTCCAGGTCGGACGACAGGCGCAGCAATTTGGCGACCGTGTTCCAGTTTCGCGCCGTTCCCGGCTGCCCAAGCGTGCGTTCGAGCAGCACCGGGGTAAGTTTCGACCGTCCGACGCCCTCGCGATAGTCGATATAGATCTCGCGGCCGGCCACCTCGATGCGCTCCGGGCCCTCATATCCACAAAGCCGCTCGGCCGCTTCCGCCGCGACGCTTTCGTTCAGGAACAGCACCAGCAGATGATTCGGCCGCTCGGCGGCCGCCGTCGCATTGGGATTGCCGGCGATAACCGTTTGCAGCTGATCCGGGCGCCTCAGGAACACCTCGTTCGTCAGTCCGTAGGAACGGACGATCTCGTCCAATGTTCGCCTGAGCTTGGTTTCCGGTTCGGCCGAGCGGAACACCAGGTTTCCGGTCGCCAGCACGCTGCTGACCTGTCCGAACCCGGCGGCCTGGCACCGGTCGACCAGTTCCTTCAAGGGCATCACCTTGTGCGTGTTGGGTCCAATTCCCCGGATAAGGCCGACCCAAGTAGCGCTGTTTTCCGAGCCACTCATGTCAGGCCCGCAGCGCCGGAATCTGCCGGCCGACATCTTCCAGCCAGTGGTCGCGGATCCTCATTTCGCGCAGATGGTCGAGCGTGCTCGCGACATAGTCGACATTGTGGCCCGACCGCCCCTCGGAAACCGCCACCCGGCGCGCAGCATCGTCGGCGCTCATGGAGCCGGCGAACTGCTCGTGCTGCCGATCGGCGATGTAGCAGACCGCCTCGACGCGTTCGCCGCCGGCCAGATAAACCGGCAGGCGCCGCTCGAGATAGACATTGGTCACCAGCTCGCGCTCGCGCAGATAGGCCATGACCGCGTCGCGGTCGCGCCCGGCGACCCGAAATGCCATGCCGGTACAGGAGCCGCCGCGATCCAGCCCGAGCACCAGCCCCGGCCGCTCCCGCGTGCCGCGATGCACATAGGAATGGATGCACAGGGCGCGGCGATAGCCGAAAAGCCGGCCGCGCTCCGACTGCACGTGGTCGAAGCCCGGCCGCCACATCAGCGACCCGTAGCCAAAAACCCAAAAATCATCCATATCGGACATTACGATTCTCAAACCCGCATTGCGCAGCAGGCACATAGGGAGAACGCCATGGCGAGGTCAAGTGAGAAAGACGCCAAGGCCGGTGCGTCGCGGCGCCCTTTTCTCTGGCTGGCGATTTTCATCGTCGCGCTCATCGTCGCCTATAGCGGTGTCTGGTATTATCTGGCCTACCAGCTGGAAAGCCGCAGCGAATTTATCATCACCGACCTGGCCAACCGCAATGTCGATGCCGACTGCGCCGATATGGAGGTGCGCGGCTATCCGTTCCGCCTCGGCGTGTTCTGCAACGCCGTCACCGCCGACGACCGCATCAACCGCCTGTCGCTGACCACCGGCAGCTTCCGGTCGGCAGCTCAGATCTACCGCCCCAACCATATCGTCTCCGAGCTGGACGGCCCGGTAACCGTTGTCGGCGGAGACGGCAGCACGGCCGCCGTGAACTGGCAGCTGCTGCGGTCCAGCACGGTCTTCAACCTCTCCGGCCTCACCCGCGCCTCGCTGCAATCGTCGGATATCGACGCGACTCTGACGCCGGCGACGGTGACCGATTCGCTGAAGCTGCAGGCCGGATCGACGGAAGCTCATGTGCGCCAGAACGGCGCCGATCTCGACGCGGTGCTGCGCCTGAAGGCGGCCACGCTGACCACCGAAGCCGGCGCCTTCGCGCTTCCCGCCTTCGACGTGGAAGCCGATCTCACCCTGGCCGACCGCGCCTGGATGCTCGCCGGCGGGCAGCAGATCGACAATCCCTGGCACAATCTGAGCGCATCGCTCAACGGCTTCAATGCCGATCTCGGCCAGGGCGCGAAGCTGGCGCTGCAGGGCCCGTTTTCCATCGACAACGAGGGCTATCTGACCGGCAAGTTCGATCTGGAGGTCGAGGGCCGCGACGCCTGGCAGTCCATTCTCACCGAGGCTTTTCCCGCTGCCGCCGATACCATCGCCAACGCCGCCGGCGTGATCGGCGCCATCGGCCAGGAACAGGACAAGCTGTCGCTGCCCCTCAACATCGAACGCGGCCGCATCCGCATCGGCTTCATTACGCTCGGCCAGATTCCGCCGATCTGACCGACTGCGCCCCAAATGGTTGTTGGTCGCGCCGGCATCAATTTCGGATTGCAAACCCTCGTGCTTCATGCACAATCGCTGCAGCGACCCACGGCAACAGTTAGGCGGAGACTGGCGACATGGCGCTCAAGGACGAAGGCACGCGTTTCGGCGCGATATCGATCATCAACCACTGGACGATCGCCGCCCTGATCATCGTCATGCTGGCGATCGGGCTTTACATGGACAGCCTGCCCAGCGGACCGGGCAAGGGTCAGTGGGTGCAGATCCACAAATCCATCGGCATCCTGGTTCTTGTTCTCGGAACCTGGCGCGTCCTGTGGCGGGTCTTTCTGCGCTTTCCCGACGACATCGCAGATATGCCGCGCTGGCAGGAGCTCGCCGCCAAGTCGGTGCATATTGCATTGCTGGCACTGATTGTGGCCATGCCGGTTTCCGGTTACGTCTCCTCATCCACGGGCGATCATGAAGTGTCCTTCTTCGGCCTGTTCAACCTGCCTCAGCTGCCCGAGAACAAGGCCTTGTCCGAGCAGCTGGGAGACCTGCACGAGACCCTCGCCGACCTGCTGATGATCGTCCTCGCCCTGCACGTCGCGGCCGCCCTCAAGCACCATGTGATCGACAAGGATGCGACGCTGAAACGCATGCTCGGACGAACGTCATAACGCCGAGGCGATTTTTGCTTGCAGCCTGGGGCGGCATGGTCAAGGATCTCCGCTTGGCTGTGCAACCGAGCGGAGAACGACCATGCTGACCATTCACGGACGGGCGACATCGAGCAACGTGCAATCCGTGATGTGGGGCGTCGCCGAAATGGGACTCGAGCACGAGCGGCTCGATGTCGGCGGCAGCTTCGGCGGCAACGATACGCCGGAGTTTCTCGCCATGAACCCGATGGGCCGCGTTCCGGTCATCGAGGATGGCGGCGTGACGCTGTTCGAAAGCCAGGCGATCCTGCGCTATCTGGCCGCCCGACACGGCGCCGAAGCCCTTTGGCCGGCCGATGCTGTCGCACGTGCGCCGATCGACCAGTGGATGGAATGGTCCAAGACGTCGGTGGCGCCGGCCGTCATCTACAAGGTCTTCTGGCAGATGATCCGGGTCAGCCGGGTCGAGAGGAACCAGCCGCTGGTGGACGAAGGCGTCGCCGAACTCAAACAGCTCATGGCCATCGCCGATGCCCGCCTGGCCCGCCACGACTGGCTCGTCGGCGACAGCATGACGCTTGCCGATATCAGTTTCGGCACCAATCTCTACCGCTACTTCACAGTTTCCTTCGAGCGTGCCGATCTGCCCAACCTGCAGGCCTATTACGACCGGCTGTGCGCCCGCCCGGCCTATGCCGAGCACGTCATGGTGTCGTTCGAAGCGCTGCGGGTGCCCGGCGCCTAACTTCTGGACTATTCCTTTGTACCGACCGTCGCCGGCAGTGGATGGCCGCGGCGTCCCCGCACGTAGGGGAAGCGCGGCGGCTGGTAGTGCATTTCCGCGGTGTAGGGCTCCAGGAAATGGTCGCCGAGAAGCGCGTCGTCGACGAAATAGGCGTTGACGCCGATCAGGTCGCAGCCGACCAGAGACATGTTCTTGTTGCGCCCGATCAGCTCCAGGGTCTTGAGGCTCGAACCGTAGACGTTGGATCCGTCCCAGGACCGGTCCGGGTCGTAAGCGACCTCGAACTCCACCGAGGGCGCGAAATGGGCGTTGTACTCGATGCAGGCCGCCCGTGCCGTGGTTTCGAGCGCCCTGAAGACGTGCGATGTGTGCTGATCGATATCGACGCTCAAAAGATCGACCCGCCGCCCGATCCCGGTTGAATCAATCAGCCCCTGGATCGTGTCCGGTTCCGCCAGCGCCTCGACCAGCTGCAGGCGGCCGGATTCGATCTCTTCGGCAAAGTTCTTGCGGATGGTCTCGCAGTGATCCGCATCCGCCTCGACCCACACACCCCGCCATCCCAGCATCAGCAGCAGGCGCGTCACGTTTTCACGGCCGCTCTCGACGCCGATTTCGACAAAGGTGCGGTCGGCCTCACCGATGCGGGCAAAAATCTCCGCAATCACCGAATCCTCGTAGGTCTGCGAGAACAGATGGGCGTTGCGCTGCGACAGGAAACGCGGGCCATGGCGCTGCGACAGCGTTTCCGCCAGCCGGTCCTCGAAATAGATGCCTTCGAGTTCCTGGGAGAGACGGCTGCGTCGATGCAGGCTCTTGAGCGTCTCGAGCCCCTCCTTGCGCAGCTTCAGCGTTGTGGCCGCATAGTCGCGCACCGGGTCCGTCAGTCCCGCCATCATCTCCGGAACGTCCGGTTGCTGGAGGCGCTTCAAGGCGCCGTCGGCAAGCCAGTAGCCCAGTGAACTCAACAGACGGCGACTGAGATTGCGAACCATGGCCGGGCGTTCCTCGACGTTGAAACAGCTCTTTATGGCGGTCCGGAGTCGCAGACGTCAACCGGCGGACGGGACATCCGCGTCACCGCTTTCACACGAATTTGCGGAACAGCCCCGTGCGGTCGAAAACGCCCTCCAGCTCTTCCGTGCGGCTGCGGGTTTCGTCCCAATGCAGCTCCTGCACCGCGGCGATGGCGGCTTCGACGACCAGGAGGATGGCGATCGACGAGTCCCATGCGGACGGGACCGTGATGCGCGCCGAAACCGTGTGGCTGGCAATCGCCTGGATGGGCGAACGCCACTGGTCGGTGAACAGGATGATTTCGGCGCCGCGCTCGCGCGCCATCTCGGCCAGCAGCAGCGTGCTGCTCTCGTAACGGCGGATATCGAAGACCGCCAGGATGTCGCCCTCCTCGAGGTCGAGCAGGTAGTGCGGCCAGGCGTTCGAGTTCGACGGCACCAGCACGACATTGGAGCGGATCATCTGCAGGTGCAGGAACAGGTAATTGGCCAGCGTCTGGGTAATACGCCCGCCAGCGATATGCACCCGGCGATCCGGATCGGCGATCAACGCCGCGATGCGGTCGAAGGTCTGCGGGTCGAGCTGTTCGAGGCTGGTGCGGATGTTCTCGGTGGCTTCCTGGGTGAAGCGGTTGAGGATGTGCTGGTCGGGCGCGGCGGCGACCCAGGTCTCGCGCTTGGCGATCGGGTTGGACAGAATGTCGTTGAGCTCCTCGCGCAGCTTGGCCTGGAACTCGGGATAGCCGGCGAAGTCGAGCTTCTGCACCATGCGCGCAATGGTCGGGGTCGACACCGCCGCCGCTTCGGCCAACTCGGTGATGCTGCCCAGGCCCGACGCCGGATAGTTGCTGAGGATCACGTCGGAAACCTGCCGTTCGGCGCGC
This sequence comes from Rhizobiaceae bacterium, assembly GCA_963921345.3. Lineage (GTDB taxonomy): Bacteria > Pseudomonadota > Alphaproteobacteria > Rhizobiales > Rhizobiaceae > Hoeflea_A. The sequence continues at coordinate 371,229 of CAWUFE020000006.1, forward strand.
GTCAGCTCCCGCTGGCGGGCGATCAGTCGTTCGGCGACGGTTGTCTGGTGTGGTTCCAACGCTTCGGCCCTTCGGTTTGAAGAATCAGCGCCCATGGCGGCCGCATATGAAGAAAATTTTTCAGAAACTATATTGACAGGCATTGCCGATGTGAAGAATTATTTTCAGATGTTGGTGGAGGAAGCAAACGCATTGGCGCCGGATCAGGCTGTGGCGGTGCTCAACGAGGCAGGCGATCATCGCCTCGTCCTGGTGTGCGAGCACGCCTCCAACTGGATTCCGCCCGCCTATCATGGGCTCGGTCTGGACAAGGCGGCGCAGCGAAGCCACGTGGCCTGGGACCCGGGCGCGCTGGGCGTTGCCGAGACCCTCAGCCGGACGCTGGACGCGCCGCTGGTCGTCGGCTGCGTGTCGCGACTGGTCTATGACTGCAACCGCCCCCCCGAAGCCGAAGACGCGGTGCCTGCCGTCAGTGAAGTTTTCACGGTTCCCGGCAATAGCGGTTTGACCGCCGAACTCCGGTCCGACCGGGTGGAAACGGTCTATCGGCCGTTCCGGCAGTGTCTGGAGCGTGTGGTCTCGGGAGCACCCGCGGATGCCGCGTTGGTCACGGTGCACAGTTTCACCCCCGTCTATTACGGCCGGCAGAGGACGACCGAGATCGGCATTCTTCACGGCGAGGATCCGCGGCTCGCGGTGGCGATGATGGCGACGGCCGACCAATTCACCGACCGCTGCGTCCGTCTGAACGACCCTTATGGTCCCGCCGACGGCGTCGCCCACACGCTCGACCTGCACGGCAGCCGCAACGGCCTGGCCAATGTGATGATCGAGATTCGCAACGATCTGATCGAAACGCCGCGGCAGCAGGCCGAAATGGCCGAAAGGCTCGCTGGCTGGCTGCAGGCGTCCATTGCCGCCGTCGCGCCGGAGGCGCCGTCATGAACCGGGTGATGGCGATCTATGTCCGCGTCGTCGACGCGGTCAACTACCGTATCGGCCGGATCATGATGTACGGCCTGTTCGTGATGATGGCGGTGCTGTTGTGGTCGTCGATTTCAAAGACCTTCTTCCTGCCGTCGCTGTGGACGCTGGAGACGGCGCAATTCGCCATGGTCGCCTACTACATCATGGGCGGCCCCTACTCGATCCAGCTCGGATCCAACGTGCGCATGGACCTGTTCTACGGATCCTGGAGCGCCCGCAAGAAGGCCTGGTTCGATTCCTTCACGGTGCTGTTCCTGATGGTCTACCTCGGCGTCCTGCTTTATGGCGGCATCGGTTCCACCGCCTATTCGCTGGGCTATTGGGGGGACGAACCGCTGTCCTACTTCGGAGAGCTCGTCGGCGCTTTCTTCACCGGCGGACCGGAGGCGGCGGGCGAGGTCGTCGGAAGGACCGAACGCAGTCCGACGGCCTGGCGGCCCTATCTGTGGCCGATCAAGTCGCTGATGTGCCTGGGCATCTTCCTGATGCTGCTGCAGGCCGTGTCGGAACTGTTCAAGGACATCGCCTCTATCAATGGCTATTCTTGGGGGCGCGCCGCCGATGTCGCATGAGATGATCGCCCTCTTCATGTTCGCGGCCATGATGCTGATGCTGTTCACTGGGCAGCGGGTTTTCGGCGCCATCGGCGCGGTCGCGGCCATTGCCGCCCTGGCGCTGTGGGGCACCGGCGGCCAGGACATCCCGTTCTCGGCGGCCATGAAGCTGATGAAATGGTATCCGCTGCTGACGCTGCCGATGTTCATCTTCATGGGCTATGTGCTGTCGGAATCGAAGCTCGCCGACGACCTCTACCGCATGTTCCATGTCTGGATGGGCCCGGTCCGCGGCGGGCTGGCCATCGGCACCATCGGCCTGATGGTGCTGGTTTCGGCGATGAATGGCCTGTCGGTCGCCGGCATGGCGATCGGCGCCACCATCGCCCTGCCCGAACTGCTGCGACGAGGCTACGACAAGCGCATGGTGACCGGCGTTGTCCAGGCCGGGTCGTCGCTCGGCATCCTGGTGCCGCCCTCGGTGGTGCTGGTGCTCTATGCCATGATTTCGCGCCAGCCGGTCGGCCAGCTGTGGCTCGCCGGCGTGCTGCCCGGACTGCTGATGGCCGGCATGTTCATCCTCTACATCGCCATCCGCTGCTATTTCCAGCCCTCCCTCGGGCCGGCGCTGAAGGACGATGCGCGCACCATGCCCAGGGCCGAGAAAATCAAGCTTCTGCAGGCCGGCATCCTGCCGCTGGCGATCTTCGCGGCGATGATGATCCCCTTCGTCAACGGCTGGACGTCGCTGGTCGAAAGCTCAGCCATCGGTGCCATCACCGCCTTTTTGGCCGCCGTGCTGCGCGGCCGCATGACCCGCGAAGTGTTCGAGAACAGCACCCGCCAGACCCTGGCGATCTCCTGCATGTTCATGTGGATCATCCTGGCGGCGCTGGGCTTCGGCGCCGTCTTCGACGGCCTCGGCGCGGTCAAGGCGATCGACAACCTGTTCACCGAGCAGCTGGGGCTCGATCCATGGATGATCCTCATCCTGATGCAGCTCAGCTTCCTGATCATGGGCACCTTCCTCGACGACACGGCCATGCTGGTCATCGTCGCGCCGCTCTACGTGCCGCTGGTCAAGGCGCTCGGCTTCGACCTCATCTGGTACGGCGTGCTCTACACCATCACCACCCAGATCGCCTATATGACGCCACCCTTCGGCTACAACCTCTTCCTGATGCGCGCCATGGCGCCGCCGGAAATCAAACTGTCGGACATCTACAGCTCCATCATCCCGTTCGTCGGGGTGATGATCGCCTGCCTGGCGCTGATCATGCTGTTCCCGGAGATCGCGCTGTGGCTGCCGAAATACGTTTACGGAAACTGACAAGAACTCCGAAAGGAGCAGGAATGCCAAATCACAATGATGAAAAACGGAGGATGACATGACAACACGACGCAAGTTCCTGACGACCGCCGGCATTGCCGGCGCCGCCACCCTCGCCGCACCCGCTGTCAAGGCCCAGGCGCCGATCAAGTGGCGCATGCAGACCTATGCCGGGCCGGCGCTCGCCGCCCATGTGATCAAGCCGTCGATCGACGCCTTCAACATCGCCGCCAAGGGCCAGATGGAGATCGAGCTGTTCTTCTCCGACCAGCTGGTGCCGACCGGCGAACTGTTCCGCGCCATGCAGAAGGGCACCATCGACGCCGTGCAGTCGGACGACGATTCCATGGCGTCGCCCACCGAGGTCACCGTCTTCGGCGGCTACTTCCCGTTTGCCTCGCGCTACTCGCTCGACGTGCCGGTGCTGTTCAACCAGTACGGCCTGAAGGAGATCTGGGAAGAGGAATACGCCGCCGTCGGCGTCAAGCACATTTCGGCGGGCGCCTGGGATCCGTGCCACTTCGCCACCAAGGATCCGATCAACAGCCTGGAAGACCTCAAGGGCAAGCGGGTCTTCACCTTCCCGACCGCCGGCCGCTTCCTGTCGCAATTCGGCGTGGTGCCGGTAACCCTGCCCTGGGAAGATATCGAGGTGGCGGTGCAGACCGGCGAACTCGACGGCATCGCCTGGTCGGGCATCACCGAGGACTACACGGTCGGCTGGGCCGACGTGACCAACTACTTCCTCACCAACAACGTCTCCGGCGCCTGGGCCGGCTCCTTCTTCGCCAATATGGATCGCTGGAACGAGCTGCCCGAGCACCTGAAGGTGATGCTGCAGATGGCCATGGACCAGTCGCACTACTATCGCCAGTGGTGGTACTGGGGCGGCGAGGCCGACCTGCGAGTCAACGGCACCAAGCTTAAGCTGACGACCATTCCGGACGAGGAGTGGGCAACGGTCGAGCAGGCCGCCGTCAAGTTCTGGGACGAGATCGCCGCCGAAAGCCCGACCAAGGCCAAGGTGGTCGAGATCTTCCGCAAATACAATGACGACATGCAGAAGGCCGGACGGCCCTACCGCTACAGCTGAGTCATGATTGCGGGGCGGAGCATCTGCCCGCCCCGCGACGCCATCGATGGAACGGACGATGACCTTCGACGAACTCAAAGCCGCCGTCGCCGACGGCACGATCGATACCGTGCTTGCCTGCATCGTCGACATGCAGGGCCGGCTGATGGGCAAGCGCTTCGTCGCCCGGCACTTCGTCGACAGCGCCTGGGAGGAAAGCCATTGCTGCGACTACCTGCTGGCGACCGATCTGGAGATGGCGACGCCCGACGGCTATGCGTCGACCAGCTGGGAATCGGGGTATGGCGACTATGTCATGAAGCCGGATCTGGCGACGTTGCGGCCGGTTCCCTGGCTCGAAGGCACCGCGCTGGTGCTGTGCGACGTGCTCGACCATCACACCCACGAATTGGTGCCGCACGCGCCGCGCGCCGTGCTGAAGCGTCAGGTCGCCAGGCTGGCCGAGATCGGCCTGTCCCCGGTAATGGCGACCGAACTGGAATTCTTCCTGTTCGAAAAAAGCTTCGACGAGCTGCGCAAGGGCGGCTATCGCGATCTGCAGCCGATCAGCGGCTACAACGAAGACTACCACATCTTCCAGACCACCAAGGAAGAGGCGGTCATGCGGCCGCTGCGCAACCATCTCTACGCCATGGGCGTACCGGTGGAGAGCTCCAAGGGCGAGGCCGAGGCCGGCCAGGAGGAACTGAACATCCGCTATGCCGAGGCGCTGGCCTGCGCCGACCATCACACGCTGGCCAAGCACGCGGTCAAGGAAATCGCCTGGATCAACGGCCACGCCGCGACCTTCCTGCCGAAGTGGGACCACACCCGCGTCGGCAGTTCGTCGCACATCCACCAGTCGCTGTGGCATGACGGCGGCAACGCCTTTCAGGAAGCCGGCGCCGAATACGGCATGTCGGAGCTGATGCGCCAATACCTGGCCGGGCTGATCAAATACACCGCCGACACGATGGTGTTCCTGGCGCCATACGTGAACAGCTACAAGCGCTTCGCAAAGGGCACCTTCGCGCCGACAAAGTCGGTCTGGTCGATCGACAACCGCACCGCCGGCTACCGGCTTTGCGCCGACGGAACGCCCGCGGTGCGAGTCGAATGCCGCATCGGCGGCTCCGACATGAACCCTTACCTGGCGCTCGCCGCCCAGCTTGCCGCCGGCATTGCCGGCATCGAGGAAAAGCTGGAGCTGGCCGCGCCGACCACCGGCGACGTCTATGACGCCGCAGGAGCGCCCGACATTCCCCGCACCCTGCGGGCGGCGACCGAATGCCTGCGCGGCTCGGCCATGCTCAAGTCGGCACTCGGCGAGGATGTCGTCGCCCATTACGTGCGCTGCGCCGAATGGGAGCAGGAGGAGTTCGACCGGGTCGTCACCGACTGGGAAATCGCCCGCGGCTTCGAAAGGGCCTGATCATGCTCGAGTGCATTTCGCCGATCGACGGGTCGGTTTTCGCGACCCGTCCGACCCTGTCCGCCGCGCAGGTTGCCGGAGCCATCGAAACGGCCCGTGCCGCGCAATATTCCTGGGCCGCAAGGCCGCTTTCCGACCGCATCGCGCTGGTGCGCGCCGGCGTCGCCCGGCTGCGCGACATGAACGACGAGGCGGTTCCGGAACTCGCGCACATGATGGGCCGTCCCGTGCGCTACGGCGGCGAGATCGGCGGGGTCGAGGAACGCGCCTTCTACATGGCCGATATCGCCGAGGAATCGCTCAGCCCCTTCGTGGTCGAGGACAGTCCAGCGTTCGAACGCCGCATCCTGCGGGAGCCGCAGGGCGTCGTACTCGTCGTTTCACCCTGGAACTATCCCTATCTGACGGCCATCAACACCGTCGCGCCGGCGCTGATCGCGGGCAACGCGGTGCTGCTCAAGGGCGCCACCCAAACGCTGCTGGCCGGCGAACGGCTGGCCCGCGCCTTCCACGAGGCCGGTGTGCCGCAAGAGGTGTTTCAGAACGTCTTTCTCGATCATCAAACGACCTCGGACCTGATCGCCGGTCGCAGTTTCGGCTTCGTCAATTTCACCGGATCGGTGGGCGGCGGCCAGGCGATCGAGCGAGCGGCGGCTGGCACTTTCACGGCCGTCGGCCTGGAACTCGGCGGCAAGGATCCGGGCTATGTGCTCGAAGACGCCGATGTGGAGGCCGCGGCAGAGACGCTGATCGACGGCGCCATGTTCAATTCGGGTCAGTGCTGCTGCGGCATCGAGCGCATCTATGTCCACCGGCGCCACTACGACGCCTTCGTCGACAAGGCGAAATCCATCGTCGACGGTTATGTCCTCGGCAACCCGCTCGACAGAGAAACGACGCTGGGACCCATGGCGCATCGGCGCTTCGCCGAACTCGTGCGCGCCCAGACCGCCGAGGCGATCGCCGACGGCGCCACACCGCTCATCGATACGGCGCGCTATGCCGATGACCGCGGCGCCTATCTGGCGCCGCAGATCCTGACCAACGTCAGCCACGCCATGCGGGTCATGCGCGAGGAGAGTTTCGGTCCGGTGGTCGGCATCATGCCGGTCGATTCCGACGACGAGGCCGTCGCTCTTATGAACGACAGCGATTTTGGCCTGACTGCCTCGCTGTGGACGTCCGATCCCGAGCGCGCCGCGTCGATCGGCGCCCGCATCGAAACAGGCACCGTGTTCATGAACCGCTGCGATTATCTCGATCCCGGCCTGTGCTGGACCGGCTGCAAGGACACCGGCCGCGGCGGCGCCCTGTCGCCCATCGGCTATCATCACGTCACCCGCCCCAAATCCTATCACCTGAAGAAGAGCTGACCGCCATGACGCTCACCGCCAACTGGTCCTACCCCACCGCCATCCGCTTCGGCGCCGGTCGTATTGTCGAACTGCCCGAGGCCTGCGCCACCGCCGGTATCGCCAAGCCGCTGCTGGTCACCGACCGCGGTCTCGCCGGCCTGCCGATCACGGCCAAGGCACTCGATATCCTCGAGGCCGCAGGCCTGGGCCGGGCGATGTTCAGCGATGTCGACCCCAACCCGAACGAGATCAATCTCGCCGCCGGCATCGAGGCCTTCAAGGCGGGTGGCCATGACGGCGTCGTCGCCTTCGGCGGCGGATCCGGCCTCGATCTCGGCAAGATGGTCGCCTTCATGGCCGACCAGAGAAGGCCTGTGTGGGACTTCGAGGATATCGGCGACTGGTGGACCCGCGCCGATGCCGATGCGATCTTCCCCAATGTTGCCGTGCCGACGACCGCCGGCACCGGCTCGGAAGTCGGCCGCGCCTCGGTCATCACCAACTCCGAAACGCACGCGAAAAAGATCATCTTCCACCCGAAGGTGCTGCCCTCGGTGGTCATCGCCGACGCCGAGATGACCGTCGGCATGCCGCCGGCGATCACCGCCGGCACCGGAATGGACGCCTTCGCCCACTGCCTCGAGGCCTTCTGTTCGCCGCACTATCACCCGATGAGTCAGGGCATCGCGCTGGAGGGCATGCGGCTGGTCCGCGAGAACCTGCCGCGCGCCTTTGCCACGCCCGACGATCTCGAAGCCCGCGCCCACATGATGTCCGCCGCCATGATGGGCGCCACCGCCTTCCAGAAGGGCCTCGGCGCCATTCACGCCGTCAGCCATCCGATCGGCGCTCACCACAACACCCACCACGGCACCACCAACGCCGTCGTCATGCAGGCCGTGCTGCGCCTGAATCGTCCTGTTATCGAGGACCGTCTGGCCAAGGCCGCCGCCTATCTCGGCATCGCCGGCGGCTATGGCGGCTTCTATGCGTTCGTCGGCGACCTCAACACCAATCTCGGCATCCCGGAAAGCCTGACGGCTCTGGGCGTCAGCGATCCGGACATCGACCGCCTGGTCGCCGACGCGCTCACCGACCCGAGCTGCGGCGGCAATCCGGTGGAGATGACGGAAGAGAACACGCGGGCGCTCTACGACCAGCTGTTCGGGCGGTGAGGCAGTGCCAGCCTCGGCGCGCGGCTTCAGTTTGCTCCGGCTTGGCGCTTCGCCATATCGCTGAAGATCGTGTGATAGATATAGATGTATTTCACGTAGTGGATCGGCTGGATGCCGGCAGCGCGGGCGACCTGCCATTCGACGCTGTAGAACCAGACGGTCGGGTCGTTCGCCTTCTTGCGCACCCGCGAGACGCGTGACGGGCCGGCATTGTAGGCGCCGAACGACAGCAGGATGCGGTTGAGGTCGTCGATCTCGGGGTCGTCGAAATAGTGGTCGGCCAGGAAGCGCATATATTTGGCGCCCGCCTCTATGCTGCCCTCGGCTGTCCGGTAGTTCTTGATGCCGACATTGCGGCTGCGCGCCGTGCGCGGCATCAGCTGCATCAGCCCGACCGCACCGACCCGGCTTCGCGCTTTCGGGTTGAACTTCGATTCCTGGAAGGCCTGGGCGGCAAGCAGCATCGGATCGATATCATATTGCTTGCCATAGGTCTCGAACAGGGGACGGTATTTCTCGAAGCCGGCGCGGAATTTCGGCGTGTCCGGGTTGTCCAGCCGGTCGATCTCGGAAAAGTACCGCCGGCGCGGCACGGTCCCGTATTTCTTCCCGGGTCCTTCCTTCTTGATGAAGGCATTGACCTCGGCCGCCAGCTCCGGACTTTGCTTGCGAAAGGCCCAGGCGATGTCCGCGCCTTTGCGCACCGGCGCCTCGGTATGCAGCTTGATGCTGCTGAATTCCTCGGTCCACAATTGCCCCTTGTAGTCGTCCACCACCACTGCGGGGGCAATCCCTGTATGCACCATTTCGAGCAGGTCTTCGTCCTCGACCACCTCGTCGACTGCAACGATGTCGATCAACGGCTTCTTAGCCTTTTTCAGGCGGTCGTTGATCGCGGTCAGGCTCTCGAAATGGCTGGACGACTTGCGCACATGGATCTCCCAGTCGGAGAGCTCCAGGACATCCTTCAGGTCGGGCACGCTGTCGACGGTGACCACGACCTCGGTGACATCGGCACGGACGGGGTCGGAAAAATCCACCCGCTTCTGCCGCTGGGGAATGACCGTCAGACCGGCGACCGCCAGATCTCCTCGACCCTCGACAAGCCCGTCCAGCAGCATGTCGCGACTGGTCGGTATGATCAGGACATCCGTTTTGTCGGCTTTCCTTTTCACCGAATGATTAAGGTATCTCTCGAAGGCCTGCATGTAGGCGAAATAGATGCCGTGCTCCCGCCCGCGGTCCAGATGGTAGCCGGTTATCGAATAGGGAATCAGAACCCTTACGGTTCCTTGCTTCCGCATGGCGGACAGGTCGCCGAACCAGGGCTTGTCGGCCTCCGCGGAAGGCGCATCGCTGGCGGCGGCAACGCCGGATGGTCCGGCGGCCCAGCAAATCGCCACGAAAAGAACAAGTAACAGTCGCCCCATGCGTGCCTTCTACACATTGGAAAACACGCTTTTAAACTATGTCATTTGCCGGCGATCCGCCACCTGTCGACTGAGAAACGACTGGGAAACCGTCGCTACTCCGACAGGAAGCGGCGCATCATTTCGGCTTCCTGGCCTTCCATCAGGGCCTGCGCCGTCTGCATGTGATCGCCCATAATCTGCCGTGCCGCCTTGCCATCGCCTGCCCGCAGCGCTTCGACCAGCCGCGCCTGATAGTCGAGGCCCTTGGCCCACAACTCGATGTTCGGCGGCGAATAGAGTTTGCGGTAGACGGTCAGGTCGGAGAGCATGTTGACCATGAAGCCGATCAGGAAGCCCAGCAGGTCGTTGCCGGCCTGTTCCGCCAGCAGCGCGTGAAAACGCAGCGAGGCGACATGCTGTTCGCGCTCCTCGTCCAGGGTCTTGGCCGGGCTGGCATAGGCGGCGATGTTGTCTTCCAGCGCCTGCAGCACCTCTTCCGGCAATTTGCCGGCGAGCGATGCCGCCAGTTCCGGCTCCAGCACCCTCCGCAGCTGGTAGATATCGGCGATCGTCAGGTTCTTGAAATAGAAATAGTTGCCCAGAAGGGCGCGCGCGCGTTCCTCGGACACCGCGTGGACGAAACTGCCGCCGCCGGGGCCGGTGCGCGTCTTGACCAACCCCTGGGCCTCGAGGATCCGCATCGCCTCGCGGATCGTTCCCTTGGCCATGCCGAAACGCTCTATCAGCTCGGGTTCGCTCGGCAGACGGTCGCCGGCCTGCAGCCCCTGTTCGACCACCCATTGCTTGATCACCTCGGCAACGCGGACCGGACGGCTGAGCCGCGGTTCAGGACTCGTTCGGGTGGTGGCAGGCTGCAAGCTGATCCTCTCCCAGTCGTTCAAGCCGCGGTTCCTCCCGGCGGCACAGTTCCGTGGCCTTCGGACAGCGCCCCGCAAAGGCGCAGCCCGGCGGCGGGTCGAGCGGATCCGGCAGTTCGCCCTCGGCCGGTGTCGCAAGCGGCCGTCCGACGGCCGGCGCGCTGTCCGCCAACAGTTTTGTATACGGGTGCCGGGGCGCCTTGAAAATGGCCCGGGCGCGGCCGATTTCCACAATCGCGCCGAAATAGAGCACCGCGACACGGTCGCTGACCGCCTCAACGACGGCCAAATCGTGGCTGATGAACAGATAGGTCAGGCCGCGGGACGCCCGCAATTCAGCCAGCAGGTTGAGCACCTGCGCCTGCACCGAAACGTCGAGCGCCGAAACCGGCTCGTCCAGCACGACGATGCGCGGCGCGGCTGCCAGCGCCCGGGCAATACCGATGCGCTGCGCCTGCCCACCGGAAAATTCGTGCGGATAGCGTTCGAGAAACTCTTCCCGCAGATGCACCGATTGCAGGATTTCGCCGATCCGGGCCTCGCGGCCGGCGCGGTCCATGCCGTGCAGGTGCCTGAGCGGCGCCTCCAGAATCTGGCGGATCGACTTGCGCGGGTTGAGACTGCTGATCGGATCCTGGAACACATACTGGATCATCCGGCCGAAGGCTGCCGGATCGGCGTTGTCGAGGCGCTCGCCCTCGATCTCGATGTCGCCCGAGGTTGGCGCCAGCAGCCCGACCAGCATGCGCGCCAGCGTCGACTTTCCGCAGCCGGACTCGCCGACGATGCCCAGCGTCTCCCCTTCCTCGACGGCGAAGGAAACCGGACGCACCGCCCGCACGCCGGGACCCGCGCGCCCGAACAGGCTGCGGCCGGTCGGAAAGGTCTTGCAGAGTTCGCGGACTTGCAGCGCGGTCACGACACGGCCTCCTCCGGCAACAGGCAGCGGACGCTGCGCGGACCGGCGCCGCGCAGCGCGATCTCGCCGCGCCGGCAGTCGTCCCGGGCCTTGTCGCAGCGCGCCGCGAAGGCACAGCCTTCCGGCAGCCGGTCGACCATCGGCGGCAGCCCCGGGATGGCCGCCAGCCGCCGCCGGCCCTGCCCGAGTTCCGGCACGCAGGCGATCAACCGCTTGGTATAGGGATGCGCCGGCGCCGCCAGCACCTCCGCTGTCGGCCCGGCTTCGACGATCCGCCCGGCATACATGACCGCCAACCGGTCGCAGAGCTGTCCGACGACGCCGAAATCATGGGTGATGAAGATGATCGCCAACTGCCGCTCGCGGCGAAGTTCGTCCAGCAGGCCGAGGATCTGCGCCTGCACCGTCACGTCCAGCGCCGTCGTCGGTTCGTCGGCAATGATCAGGTCGGGTTCGTTGGCGAGCGCCATGGCGATCCCCACCCGCTGGCGCATTCCGCCCGACAATTCGTGCGGATAATTGTCGATGCGGCTTTCGGCATTGGGAATGTGCACGTCGTTGAGCAGCCGGATCGCCCGTTGGCGCGCTTCGTCGCGGCTGATCGGATGGTGGACACGAATGGCCTCGACGATCTGGTCGCCGATCCGGTAGAGCGGATGTAGCGTCGACAGCGGGTCCTGAAAGATATAGGCCACCCGGTCTCCCCGCCGCTGGCGCAGCGTCTCGTAGGGCGCTCCGACGAGATCCTCGCCGCGAAACCGCACGGCGCCGCCGGTGATGATGCCGGGCGGCGCCGCGACCAGCCCCATGACGGCCAACGCGGTCACCGACTTGCCGGATCCGGATTCGCCGATGACGCCGACGCATTCGCCGGCCTGCACGCTGAGGCTCACGCCGTTGACCGCCCAATAGATGCGGTCGCCGACGCGGAACTCCGTCTGCAATTCCTGAATGGCCAGCAAATCGTCTGTCGCCGCCGGGACCTCCCCGTGCCGTTCCACCGGCGTCGCCGGCAGCGGCCGGCTGAGCGCACCGGAGCGCAGCCGCGGGTCGAGCGCGTCGCGCACGCCGTCGCCCAGCAGGTTGATGCTGACGACGATGACGAAGATCATCAAGCCCGGCACCACCGACGTATGCGGGCTGGTGATCAGCGCCGAGCGCGCCTCTCCCAGCATCGAGCCGAGATCGGCCTGCGGCGGCTGGCTCCCGAGCCCCAGAAAAGACAGTCCGGCGGTTTCCAGGATCATCCAGCCGACCGTCGTCGACATGGCGATGACGATCACCGGAACGACGTTGGGAACCAGTTCGCTCAGCATGATGCGCAGGTGCCCCATGCCGGCGAGCCGCGCCGCGTCGACGAATTCGCGACCCGACAGCGTCACCGTCACGCCACGAATGTTGCGGGCGAAGAAGGGAATGTTGACCGCCGCCACGGCGATCAGCGCGTTCATCAGGCCCGGTCCGAGCGCGGCGACGATGGCCAGCGCCAGCAGGATGTAGGGAAACGCCATCAGCATGTCGACGCCGCGCATGATGATGTTGTCGGTGCGGCCGCCGAAATAGCCCGCGATCACCCCAATCGCCGAGCCGATCGCCGCCGCCAGGACGGCGGCAGAGAACCCCACGGACAGGCTGAGCCGCGTCCCCCACAGCAGCCGCGACAGGAGATCGCGACCGAGATGGTCGGTGCCCAGCAGGTGGCCTTCGGAAAACGGCCGCATGAACCGGTCGGCCGTGTTGGTGACGTTCGGCGGCTGCAACGGCAGGAGCGGCGTCGCCAGCGCCAGCAGCACGACGGCCGCCAGCACGCATCCGCCGGCGGCCGCCAGCCGGTTGCGCATCAGCAGCCTGAAGAACGTGCTCATGTCCGGATCCTCGGATCGAGCATGCTCTGCGCCACGTCGACGACGATGTTGAACAGCACATAGCAGGCGGCGACGATCAATACGCCGCCCTGCACAAGCAGGATGTCGCGCTTGAGAATGGCATCGACCAGCATGCGGCCGATGCCAGGCCACTGAAAGACGATCTCTATATAGACGGACCCCGAAAGGACGAAGCCGGCCTGGATGCCGAGGATCGGAATGGTGCTGACCATCGCGGCGCGCAAGGCATGGCCGAGGATGACGCGCCGCTCCGGAACGCCCTTGGCGCGCGCAGTGCGGATGAAGTCCTGGCGCAGCACCTCCAGCATGGCCGAACGCGACAGCCGCGCGATCACCCCGGTGGCGACCACCGACAGGGCGAGCGCCGGCATGACAAGATGGCGAAGCAGGTCCGGCAGGTCGCCGCCGCCATAGATTGCGTACATGCCCGACACCGGCAGCCAGCGCAGTTTTACGGCAAACAGCAGGATCATCATCATGCCGAGGAAGAAGGACGGAATGGAGATGCCGATCAGTACGGCGAAGGTGATGGCCTTGTCGGCCAGCCCGTATTGCCGCGCTGCGGAGACGACACCAGCCAGGATCCCCAGCAGGGAACACAGGACGAATGAAACCCCGGCCAGGATCACCGTCGCACCGAAGCGATCGGAGATCTCGTCCAGAACCGGACGATTGAGGGAATAGGAGCGCCCCAGGTCGCCGGTCAGCAGATTGCCGAGCCAGATGAAGTAACGCTGGACGAGAGGGGCATCGAGGCCGAGATCGCGATTGAGCTTTTCGACGTTTTCCGGAGTCGCGTAGGATCCGAGGATCGCCGTTGCCGGATCGCCGGGGATCATCGCCATGATCAGGAAAACGATGATGGTGATGCCGAGCAGCACCGGGATTGCCGACACCAGGCGTTTCAGAATGTGTCCCGCCAACCGATCGGCCCCCGTGCTGGATAATGGCCGCGCGCCGGGCCGGCGCGCGACCGCCTTTGGTCCGCTAGTTCTTTACCACACCGCCGAGCTGCAGCAGAAACGACGGTTCCAGCCGGAAATTCTGCACCCGGTCGTTGGTTACGGCGTTCTGCTTCCAGTTGGCGACGAACACCCAGGGAGCGTCCTCCTGGACGATTTCCTGCATCTCCTTGTAGAGCCTCGCGCGTTCCGCCTGGTCGGTGGCCGTGCGCGCCGCCTCGAGCAGTTCGTCGACCTTCGGATTGCTGTAATAGCCGGAGTTGAAGCCGCCCTGGTCCGGCCACGCGGCGGTGCGCAGCGCCAGATAGGGAAGCGTGTCGGGATCGTTGGTCATCCACGCCATCTCGGCCATGTCGGCCTTGCCTTCGAGGCCCGGATTGACCTCGCCGAGGAAGGTGTTCCACTCGTAGGTCTGGATCTTGGCGTTGAGACCGACCGCCGCCAGATCCGCCTGGATGGCGGTGCCCATGGCCACCGGGTCGAGCATGCCGGAACCGCCTTCGGTGACGAAAAAGGTCACGTCGGCGCCTTCAGCACCCGCTTCCGCCAGCAGCGCCTTCGCCTTTTCCGGGTCGTACGGATAGGGCTCGAGGCTGCTGTTATAGGCCCAGGCGAAAGCCGGCGGCGTCGGCCCGGCAGCCACATCGGCAGTGCCTTCCAGCACGTCGTTGACGATGGCGCTCTTGTTGATGGCGTAGTTGGCCGCCTGACGCACCCGCTTGTCGGCAAACGGACCTTCCTTGAGGTTGAGGATCAGGAACCAGACATGCGGACCCGCCTGTTCGGCAACGGAGAATTCGTTGCCCTGGAACTGCGACAGCGACGTCGGCGGCACCTCGACCATCAGGTCGATACCGCCCGCCAGCATCTCCGCAACGCGCGTATTGGCATCGGTGATCGGACGGAACACGACCGCCTCCGTCCCGGCCTTGTCGCCCCAGTAGTCGTCGTTGCGGCCCACGACCACGCGCTCGTTCGACTTCCACTCGCCGAATTTGAACGGGCCCGAACCGACCGGATTGCGGCCGAAATCCTTGCCGTGCTTCATCACTGCGGCCGGCGAGACGATCAGCCCAGTGGGATAGGCCAGGTTCGACAGGAACGGCGCATAAGGCGCGTTGAGCTTGAATTTCACCGTCAGATCGTCAACGACCGAGGTGTTCTCGACCGCCCCGAAGAAGAAGGACAGCGGGAAAGGACCCGTGTCGTGGTACGGGTGGTCTTCCTTGAGCATGCGGTCGAAATTGAATTTCACCGCCTCGGCGTTGAGGTCGGTCCCGTCGTGAAACTTGACGCCGGGCCGCAGCTTGAATGTGTATTCGGTGCCGTCGTCGCTGATGGTCCAGCTTTCGGCCAGCCCCGGCTCCACTTCCAGCGTGCCGGATTTATAGCGTGTCAGGCCCTCATAGAGATTGACCAATATGCGAAAGTCGTTGACCGCGGTAACGGCGGCCGGATCCAGCGATTTCGGCTCGGCGATCTGGCCGACAACCAGCACGCCCGGCGGTGTCTGGGCCGATGCCGTGATACCGGCCGCGCCCAGCGCCAGCGCCGCACCGACGGCCGCGAACAGCCCGCGGCGGGTCCAATGCAAGAGTTTCATGACGGTCCTCCCTTTGATGTTGTATCGGAATTTATCATGATAAATTGCAGTGGTCAATTTTTCATGATAAATTCGCCGAAACAGCAGGATGACCGATGACCTTTTCGATTTTGGCCAAGGATCCCGAGACCGGCGCGCTGGGCGGCGCCGCAGCCACCGGCAGCCTGTGCGTCGGCGGCTGGGTGCTGCGCGGCCATGCCGCTGCGGGCATATTGGCCAGCCAGGGCGCGGCCCCGAGCACCTTGTGGGGAGATCAGGTTCTGGATGCCATGCGCCAAGGCAAGGATGCCGAGACTACGGTGGCGCAGATAACCTCGAATGATCGCGGTCGCGGCCACCGGCAACTGCTGGCGCTGGACAGGAACGGCGGCTCTGCCGTGTTCACCGGAGAGCACAACACGCCCATTCGCGACGGCAGGACGTTCGAATCAGGCGTCGCCGCCGGCAACATGCTCGGGCATGCCGGCGTCATCGACACGATGATATCGGCTTACCAGTCAGTCGGCGGACCGATGGCCGAGCGCCTTCTGGCGGCCCTGGCGGCCGCCGAGGCCGCCGGCGGCGACATCCGCGGTCTGCAGTCGGCGGCGCTGCTGATCGTCGCACCGACCACCGCACCGCTGACCCTGCGGATCGACTACAGCCCGTCGCCGCTCCAAGATCTCAATGATCTTTACCGGCGTTCCCGGTCGGATGATTATGCGCGTTGGGCTGCCCAGGTTCCTACGGAAGCCGACCCGGAGCGCACGCTCGACTAGCCGCGGCTCCACGGATCTCTGTCATGAGGCGCGATCTTTGGCACAACGGAGCAGGACCTTCTGCACAGATTTGATGGGAAGATGCGGGGACTATATGGGATGAAGCAGGATGGCAAACGGGAAGCGGCGTTTCCGGACTTTGTGTCATGAGGCGCGATCTTTGGCACAACGGAGCAGGACCTTCTGCACAGATTTGATGGGAAGATGCGGGGACTATATGGGATGAAGCAGGATGGCAAACGGGAAGCGGCGTTTCCGGACTTTGCCGGACTTATCCGGACTTATCCGGACCGGGAATGGTTTTAACACGGCCGACTGGGGCGGGTGTTTGGCCGAATCCCGGTCCTGAAGAGCATCCGAAACGTCCTTTCAGGTGCATTGCAGGTGGTCATCTGCGGTGTTCAACCGCGCGCATGAGCCAGCAGGTCGCTTGCGGCGATCAGAGCCGAACCGTCCGTTAGCGCGCCCTCGACGCTCCGCTTGAGATGCAATGGCAAGGCGCCCTGTTCGAACAGCCGGTCGGCCAGTTCGCCTGCCTGCGCCGTTTCGCCCGGATCGTCAGCACCGCCATTGACGGTCAATGCTCGCAAGGCGATCGTCATCGCCTCGGCGGCAGGGACGCGGGCCTCGGCTTCGAAGTCGCCTCCGGCAAGCAGGGTCGCCATGCGCAGCTTGCGGTCTGCCTCGGCCGTCAGTTCCTGCACCCTGTGCTGCCGGGCGGCTGTGCCGCCGACATCGAGATGCTGCGAGCGGTACAATTCGCCCCGGTCACCGCTGGCAAATCGCAGCACCCCGGCCGTCTCCAGTCGGCACAGCATCTCCCAGGTTCGGCGATCTCACCTCGACGGCGACATTTGCGTCTGCGAGCCGCCGACGTTCCTCTTCGACGGCTTCCGGCGATGCGTCGACAACCGCCATGAATGCTTCGTCCGCGCCGCCGGGTGCGAACAACGCAAGGAAGCCGTCGCCGTGGCGTTCCCGCAAGCCCTCACACAACCGCGAGGCCGGGTCTTGCGGTGCCTGATCTTGCGGCACCTGGGGTTTGGTACCCGCCATGACCGCTTCCATGCGTTCCAGGAAGGCGCCTCTGCCGCTCGGCATGCGTATATTGCCGACATCGCCGAGACCGTCCAGCACGCCGTCGGCCAGTCCCTGTTTCTGGTCGAGCAGGAACAGCATGCGGTGTTCGATGCTGTCTTCGGTGACCAGGTTGACGACGCTGACCGGGCGGCTCTGGTGCTTGCGCCAGGCGCGGGCGATGCGTTGCTCCAGTTTGGCCGGGTTCCAGGGCAGGTCGAGATTGACCACCGCATCGGCCACCTGAAGGTTGAGGCCGACGCCACCCGACTCCGACGACAGGAACAGCCGGCAGCCCGGATCCCCGAAGTCGAGCCCCATTTCAATTGCCAATTTGCGGACCAGTTCCAGCATGCGCACCCATTCCGAAAAGATTAGGATCTTGCGCTGCGGCCTGTCCGTCGGCAGGTCGCCCAGACTACGCTCCAGTTCCATGAGTTGGGAGATGCTGGAGGTACTTGCCAACCGGACCTATGAACGGCTCTTCTCGGCCTAGGTGGTAGCACTGCCGGGGACGGGACTGCTGACCATCGCACTTGGATTGGCGGCCTACGAAACCGCCGCCGCGATCCGGCTTGACCGCGCCCTGGATCGGCAATCGCGTATTTCGTCTGCAGTTGATTTCCGTGTCTGGTTCAATTCCGTAATGGAAAGGGGCCAACCAATAGATTTGCAAGACTTGGCAAAGGTTTCATATGGCGGCAGATGAGGAAATCAGCGACGAGATCGCCCAAATTGTCGCCGAGAAAATCGAGAACCTGAGACCGCGCCTTCTCGATTTGACCGCAAGAAATCCTCTTATCCGTGTGCGTCTTTCGCACAACAGCAATTCGTATCTGCGAGTCGTTGACGAATTGCCTGATGTTCTCTTCTTTCGCCTGTCGGAGGGCAAGTCGATGAAATTCTCGGCGCTGCCCCCGATCGAGGACGAACCGCAGGACGAAAAGACCGATGCATTTCGCGATGCGGTTGCCGCTGCCCGGGTCAATGACGAAGCCTATCGTATGGCGACCGAAGCGCTGGATCCCAATGAAGCCGACTATCTCGATCAAGCCCGCAAGTTGGAACGTACCCTCAAGGACCGAATACGGGATGCGTTCGACTTGCCTGCCAGACCGACTGGCAAGGATGTTTCCAGCCTCTCGGCCCATGCGAAAGCTCATGGAATAACGCCCGCTTACGACCTGCCCGATCCGGCAGAAGAGAGCGATGACGGGCGCCATACCGACGACGAGATTCAAACACTGCAATTGCCGCGTGACCTGGAACGTCGAATGAATGCGATGATCTCCAAAGGCCGAACCTGGCAGCAGGAAACCGGAATCAATGTCGTTCAGGCGGCGTTCGGCCTGCTTGAATGGACCGACCCGAGCGGCCGCGACAACAACATGTCGCCGCTCCTGGTCCTGCCTGTATCGCTGAAGGCGAAAAAATCCCCCAACGGGACCCGCTTCGAGGCTGTCGGCGCCGGAGAAAGCGCGGAATCGAATGGCGTGCTCATCGAGAGACTGAAACGGGATTTCGGGATCGATCTGCCGCGCTATGGCGGCGGATCGGTAGAGGACTATTTCGGTTCCATAGTGGACCTGCAACCCGGTAAAATCCGGACATGGCGGGTTCGCCGCCAGGTCGTATTCGGGATTTTTCCGTCCGCTCGCATCGCAATGTACCATGACCTCGATACCTCAACGACCGATTTCGCAAGCAACGAAATCGTCAAGGGCATCATGGCCGGAATCGATCCCTCCGGCGTATCTCCGTTTTCGGATGAACACGACATTGATGCCATGGGCGAGCGCGGCGATGCCGTTCCCCTGACCGTGATGGATGCGGATTCTTCGCAACTGAGCACGATGATCGATGTGGCCGCCGGAAAGAACCTTGCAGTCGAAGGCCCTCCGGGAACCGGCAAATCCCAGACCATCGTCAACGTGATTGCCGCGGCACTGGCAGAAGGCAAGAAAGTGCTGTTCGTGGCGGAGAAGCTGGCTGCACTTGAAGTCGTTCGTTCGCGTCTGGACGCTGTTGGCCTCGGTGACTTCACCCTGCCGTTGCAAGCCGACCGTTCGAGCCGGCAAGATGTGGCTCGTTCGCTCTGCGAGCGCCTTTCATTGGCGAAGAAGCCTGTCCCGGTCGACTATGAGAACACACGTCGGAGGCTGCAGGATGCGCGAAGCAGACTCTGCGGCTACGTGAAAATCCTCTCGTCCCGCCTTCCGGACATGGATTGCACGGTACACCAGGCACTGGGAAGGGCGATTGCGACGCAAGCTATTCTGGAGGAATTGCCCGCCCACATACGCGATACGTCGGCCTTGCCGGACCTCGTTTACGATGAAACGACCATCGGGCACATCCTGGTACGCGCGGAAGAGCTCGATTCAGCACGGACGGCAGCGATGCAAACCGGAAGCCACTGGAAAGGAATGGAGAGTCCATCGCTGACCCCCATCGCCGTCGATGAAATTCTGGAATCGACGAAAGCGGCAATATCGCCCATGTCTTCCCTGTGCGAGGTTGTGGATGAATGCCGGGAACGCCACATTCCTCCAAACGCTTCGGTAGATGAACTTGAGACCATCGTATCCGTGCTCAGCACATTCCGTTCGTCGGTTAGCGACACGGAAATTCGCGGATGGGCAGGTTTGCTCGACTGCGAAAAACGTGATCGGTTGAAGCGGCTTTCCGAGGCGATCGGTGAAGTGTCAGCATTGCGCGAACGGCTTTCTCAGGCGTTGCGGAACCCGGAAAGCGAAGCAAACAGGGCCTCGGTTATTCGGGCCGTTGCCATTTGCAGGAACTCGGGATTTCGGAATCCGGACCCGGGTCGCCTTGAGCAGGAGACCGAGAAACTTCAGCGTACATTGCAGGCGATATCGCAAATTCGGCATCACATCAGCGCGTTCGAGCATCATCACGATCCGGCATCACGTTGGACACTGAATGTATTTCATGAAGCAAGGGCGCTGGTTTTCGGTTTCCCGCGCGAAGTGCTGGCACTGCGGAGCCGGGAATCGCGGGATGCTGCTGCAGACGGTGCGATGAAGGCCTTGATTGCAAGAGGAACGGCGTTGGCGGCAAGGAAACAGGAACTGTCTTCGGCGTTCATCTTCAATGCCTCGGTAACGGGCAATTCCCTTCGCCAAACACTTGCCGTGATCAAGAATGCGGGTGTGCTTTCGTTTTTGTCAGCGGACATGCGGACAGCCAGGAGACGATATCTTTCGCTGTCGCGAAAGATATCGTTTGACAAGGATACGGCGGTGTCCGAGTTGATTGTTCTTGCCGAACTCGTCGAAAGAGAAGCCGAGTTCACATCCGACCCGAATTGTCGGACAGTTTTCGGATTGCACTTCCGGGGGCTCGAAACCAAATTCGATCTTTTTTCGGACCTCATAACCTACTACGAACGTGTGGATGCCACGTTCCCTGGGCCGGACCATCGCGACATTCGCGATTTCCTCAAGACTGCGAAGACTGATTTGCTTCTAGCGCTTCCTGACACCGCTGGCCTGAAGGAACAGATGACCGCTTGCGAGTTGGATCGGGTCATTTCGCTGCAACAATCGAAATTGGATGCGGCACAGGAAGAGCGGTCCGAACTCGAATCCTCGGTCTCGGTGCTGATCGATCCGGCCGTGGCAACGGTTCAGGGTCTTGAAAGAATACTCAACGATATGGACGCCCTTGAAAATCTGCTGGAGGCGATCGACATCGGCCAGGCTGAATTGGGCTTGTCCGATAATGGCGGTACAAAGCGTGAACCCGGCTCAGCCCGGTTGCAGCCCTGGATCGATTTCCTGGACACAATGATCGACCAGGAAGGCTATCTGCGTGCGGTTCAATCGAGTGCGCTCGCGGGGGAACTGCCAACCCTGTCGGATTTGCTCGACCGATTGCTCGAATGCAGCACAGAAGCGGAAAAGATATTCCTGTCGCTTTCGCAAAGGACGGGAATGGCGTTGGAGAGCCCCATGCGTGATCCTGCTGCGGCGCTTGTCTGGTCGAAGGCGGCAGCAAACGACCGGACCGGTTTGCGGGCGCATATGCGGGTGGCGAGGGCCAGGCAAGCTGTTGACGAAACGGGGTTCGGCAAAGTTGCGGAACAGTTGATGGAACACAGGTCAGACGTCGAAAATATCCACGGGATCATCGATGCCTTGATTGCACGGTATCGTGTTCGTCAGGTTTATGAACGCCATGGCAAGGGATTGGAAGGCTACACCGGAGAAGCGCTTTGCGAGTTGCGTTCCAGGTTCTCGCAGGCCGACAGGAAAATGGTCGAATTATCCCGTACCAAACTCGTTGCGGGGCTCGTCGAAACAGCAAATCCGCCGCCGGGCTGCGGGATTGGGCGCAAGGCGGACTATACCGAGATGGCGCTTGTCTGGAACGAGACGGAAAAGAAGAAGAGACACATTCCCGTGCGCGACCTGTTGAGACGGGCCGGCCGTGCCGTCCTGGAACTGAAGCCGTGCTGGATGATGTCACCGCAGGCTGTTGCGCAGTACCTTCCCAGCGACGCCCTGCAATTCGATCTTTGCATCATAGACGAGGCATCGCAAATGCCTCCCGAAGATGCAATCGGAGCGCTTTACCGCAGTCATCAGGCCATGATCGTCGGAGACACCAACCAGTTGCCGCCGACCAGTTTTTTCCGCAAGATGCTTGATGACGAAATCGATGACGACGCGGAAACCGAGACCGTTCTCGAGGAGTCGGTTCTGGAAATCGCCAAGGCGACTTTTCGACCTGCTCGCCGGTTGCGCTGGCACTATCGCTCGAAGCACTCCAGTCTGATTCGTTTTTGCAATCGCATTATCTATCAGGACGATCTTGTCGTTTTTCCTTCACCTTTGGAACAAAGGCCGGGTCTGGGCGTATTCTACAAACATGTTAAGGGCCGTTACAACTCGGGCTTGAACTCTGATGAGGCCCGCATTGTCGTCGAAGCCATCGTGGACTTCATGCGTGATTACCCGGACCGTTCACTGGGTGCGGTGGCCCTCAACAAGAAACAGGCAGACTACATTCGCGAAATGTTCGACAATGACATTGCGCTGGTCCACGGCCATGTTCGGAAATACCTGGACAGGTGGGAGGAACAGAACGACGGCCTGGAGAGTTTCTTTGTGAAGAATTTGGAGAACGTTCAGGGTGATGAGCGCGATGTGATCTTTATTTCAACGGTGTATGGCCCCGAAACGCCCGGAGGCGCCGTCATGCAGCGTTTTGGCCCGATCAATGGTCTTGCCGGCCAGCGACGGCTGAATGTCCTGTTTTCGCGCGCGAAGATGCAGATTGTCACGTTTTCCTCCATGACGTCTGCGGACATCACCGCTGACGAGAACGGCAACAAAGGCACATGGATGCTCAAGCGATGGCTGGAATATTGCGCCTCCGGCACATTGGAGGGGGGTGCTTCGACTGATCGCGAGCCCGACTCGGAATTCGAGCATCACGTTATCGAGCAGATCAAGGCCATGGGTTGCGACCCGGTTCCTCAGGTGGGGGTGGCTGGCTACTTCATCGATATCGGCGTCAAACACGAAGATTGGCCGCACGGCTATATCCTGGGCGTGGAATGCGACGGTGCGGCGTATCATTCATCCAGGTCCGCCCGTGACAGGGACCGATTGCGTCAGGAGGTGCTCGAAGACAACTATAACTGGAAGCTGTATCGAATCTGGTCCACCGACTGGTTTGCGGATCCCCGTCGCCAAATTGAATTGCTGCGCGCAGCCATCACGGATCGGCTGGAGGAGTTGAAGGCGACGGAAAAACACGCAACGCAGAAAAGCGATTATGTTTTCGAAGCCGACTCCGATACCGAGGACCTGCCGCTGCCAACACCGTCGCCGGAAGAACGGCCCATTTCATCCAGCGAGGGGCCGGAGCCCGGTGATGTGGAACGGCCATTTGACATTGACCAGAGCCACCGCCGAATAGAGATTGGTGACACGGTCCGCATTCGCTATCTGAGCCACGGTAACGAAGTCATTCAGGTTACAATTTCGAGGGATGGCAATGATATAGAGAACGGCATGATCGGCTATGCAATGCCCTTGGCGGAAGCTTTGCTGGATGCGCAAGAGGGCGATGAGATCGAAATCCTGAAGGGGTCGTACCTGCGGTCCGCATTGATCGAAAAAGTAACCAAAGGAACTGTTTCGCAGTAAGCGGCACCACTGCCAGTTGCAATTTACCAGTCGAAAATTTCGGGGGATTCGGGACGGTAGCTGCAACGCGGTTCATGTACCGGGGGTTGGGGTACGCGTGCGGCATAGCCTGCCAGTGTGGAATTCGCTATTTCGGGTCCGGGCAGGATCATGTCCGTAACCCACATGGCCTAATTTCAACCACGCCCTGGCCAAGCTGAAGATACATGGAATCGATAGAGTCTTCGAGGCGATACTCTTTTAACGTTGGGGTATTTCTGGCGTTCATATTCGACCGGATATCCGGACACCAGCGCTTCAGGAGGCAACGTGAACCGAAGGTCATTCAAGACCCCCTCTCGCGGGTATGAACAGCTCTTATGGCCGCCTTCGGCGCGAACAGTTTGGCGGCGCTCCCGGGAACGCCGATGATTACGTAGGCAGCGATGATCGGCAAAGATACCTTGCCCGCTGAAGACGAATTCGACAGGTCATTCAAAAGCCTGACGGACCACGCACCGTTCGCTTGGCAAAGACGGCTTTACATGGACTGGTTCCAACATGGCCGGATTCCACAAGCCCTCGACCTACCGACCGGTCTCGGCAAGACATCGGTGATGGCGATCTGGCATCTGGCGCGACAGGCCGGTGCCCCGCTGCCGCGTCGCCTGGTCTACGTGGTCGATCGCCGGGCGGTGGTGGACCAGGCGACACGCGAGGCGGAGAAACTGAAGGACGTCAATGCGGACCTGCGCGTCAGTACGCTGCGCGGCCAGTATGCGGACAACCGCGATTGGCTGGAGGATCCGGCGGCACCGGCGATCGTGGTCGGCACGGTGGACATGATCGGTTCGCGCCTGCTGTTTTCAGGCTATGGCGTCTCGCGCGGGATGCGCCCCTACCATGCCGGTCTGCTCGGTGCCGACGCGCTCGTGGTGCTGGACGAATCGCATCTCGTGCCGCCGTTCGAACGGCTGTTGCGCACGGTCGAGCGCGGACAACGCGGCGGCGACCAGGGTCACAGATCCATCGCAGCGGAGAACGAGGCGGACCGGGCTCTGATTCCGTCCTTCCGGTTGCTCTGTCTGTCGGCGACCGGGCGCACGGAGGCGGATAGTGATGTATTCCGGCTTGAAGCTGCAGACCGCGAGGACTGCGTTGTCCGGCAAAGGCTGGAGGCCCCAAAGAGATTGACCATGCATGCAGTCGACGGTGCGGCGAAGCCTGGCAAGGACGAACTTGCGCGGGCATTGGCGGACGCGGCGTGGGATCTGTCCGATAATGAGGCGGCGGCTTCAACCTGCCTTGTCTATTGCGACAGTCGCGACGTCGCGGAAAAGACAAAAAAAGAACTCGACAAATTGGCGGTGAACATCGGAAAGGACGCCACCGAATTGCTCGTCGGTGCCCGGCGCGTTCGTGAGCGAAGCGAGGCGAGAAAAAAAGCGCCTTGAGGCGCTTGGCTTCATCGCCGGAAAGCGGACACTGCAATGCGAGATGGGCCCGCCTTTCTCGTCGCCACCGCGGCAGGCGAGGTCGGTATCGATCTCGACGCCGATCACATGGTGTGCGATCTCGTTGCCTTCGAGCGGCTTGTGCAGCGCTTCGGACGGGTCAACCGGCGCGGCTGCAAGGCGGCTGAAATCCGGCTCATCGTGGCGCATGGGCCGAAACCGGCACCAAAGAAAGCTGACAAACCGACCGATCGGGAGAAGCGTGAAATCGTCGCCTGGGAGATAAACAATGCGGCGAAAGAACTTCTCGGCAAACTTCCTGATGCTTCGGACCGCGGCGGCGATGCGGATGCCAAAATTTCTGATGTGAGCCCCGACAGTCTGCTCACCTTGAAAAGGCATGCCCGAGACGATGCGTGCCTTGCCAGGCAGATAGCCGACGCAACGACACCGGTCCCGCTCTACCCCGCGCTGACGCGACCGCTCGTCGATGCTGGTCGATGACCTCGCTTGACGAGCATACCGGTCGGACA